>NZ_CP041656.2:0-4800000 GCF_007290395.2 Bradyrhizobium cosmicum
ATGAACACATCGGAACAGGATCGCTGGTCACGCGTGAAGAGCCGGCTGCGCTCGAACGTCGGCGAAGACGTCTATACGAGCTGGTTTGCCCGCATGGATCTGGAAGGCGTGCAGGAGGAGAGCGTGCGGCTCTCGGTTCCCACGCGCTTCCTGAAGAGCTGGATCCAGGCCCATTATGCCGAGCGCGTGCTGTCGTGCTGGCAGGCCGAGATGCCCGAAGTCCATCGCATCGATCTCACCGTTCGTACCGCGGTGCGCCCCGTCGCTCAGCCGAAGGAAGCGCCCGCGCCGGTCGAGACCCGCCGTGCGCCCGCCGCCGAGCTGCGCTCGACCGCGACCGCACCGGTCTCCGCCAATCATGACGCGCTCGGCGGCTCGCCGCTCGATCCGCGCCTGACCTTCGCGAGCTTCGTCGTCGGCCGCTCCAACACGCTGGCACATGCGGCGGCACGCCAGGTCGCCGAGGGCCGTCGCGGCGACCCGGTCATGTTCAACCCGCTCTACATCCATGCCGGCGTCGGCCTCGGCAAGACGCATCTGCTTCAGGCGGTGACCTGGGCCGGCAATTCCGGCAACGAGCGCAAGGTGCTGTACCTGACCGCGGAAAAATTCATGTACGGCTTCGTCGCCGCGCTGAAGACGCAGACGGCACTCGCCTTCAAGGAAGCGCTGCGCGGCATCGACGTGCTCGTCATCGACGATCTGCAGTTCCTGCAGGGCAAGTCGACGCAGGCCGAGTTCTGTCACACGCTGAACGCGCTGATCGATGCCGGCCGCCAGGTCGTGATCGCGGCCGACCGTCCGCCGTCCGACCTCGAAAGCCTTGACGATCGCGTGCGCTCGCGACTGGCCGGCGGTCTCGTGGTCGAGATGGGCTCGCTCGGCGAAGAACTGCGCCACGGCATTCTCAAGTCGCGCGTCGCGGCCGCTCGCGCCCATCATGCGACGTTCGAGGTGCCCGAGGAGGTGCTGACCTATCTGGCCCGCGCCATCACCCATAACGGCAGGGATCTGGAAGGCGCGATCAACCGCCTGCTGGCGCACTCGAAGCTCAACAACCGGCCGGTGACGCTGGAGATGGCCGAGCACGAGGTGCGCGACCTGATCCGCCCGCAGGAGCCGAAGCGGATCAAGATCGAGGACATCCAGCGCGTGGTGGCACGGCAGTATAATGTCAGCCGCTCCGACCTGTTGTCCTCGCGCCGCACCGCCAACGTGGTGCGTCCGCGCCAGGTGGCGATGTACCTCGCCAAGACGCTGACCCTGCGTTCGCTCCCCGAGATCGGCCGCCGCTTCGGCGGGCGCGACCACACCACGGTTCTGCACGCCGTGCGCAAGATCGAGGCACTGGTCTCCAAGGACACCGCCCTGTCGGACGAAGTTGAGGCGCTGAAGCGCCAGCTTCAGGAATAAACGCCTGGTGCTGTTGCCATTCTCCCGCCGCCCCGGCCATGCCTGGGCGGCGGTCTTCATTTCTGCCGGTAAATCGTGGGGAACTGCCCCGCAATCCCTTGAAACGGATGGCTTTCCGCGCCACCTTGCGCGACCCTGACGGCTTTGGTCATATCGACTGGATGCCCCGGTCTGTCGGGGTCTTTCGGTGCCGTGGCGCGCGTCCCGCCGCCCGGCTTTTCCAACACTGGGTTTTCACTGGTTTTCTTGGGGATCGGGCGAGTAGTGCAATGAAAGTTACGGTCGAGCGCGCGCAACTCCTGAAGTCGCTGGGTCATGTCCACCGCGTGGTCGAGCGCCGGAACACGATCCCGATCCTCGGCAACGTGCTGGTCCGCGCCGAGAACGCAAAACTGTCGCTGAAGGCGACCGACCTCGACCTCGAGGTGACGGAGACGCTGCCTGCGGAGACCGCGACCGCAGGCTCCACCACCGTGCCGGCGCACATGTTCTACGACATCGTGCGCAAGCTGCCTGACGGATCGCAGATCGTGCTGGAGGCCGACGGCGACCGCGCCGTGCTGGCGATCCGCGCCGGCCGCTCGCGCTTCACGCTGCAGACCCTGCCGGAGAATGACTTCCCGGATCTCGCCGCCGGCGACATGTCGCATTCGTTCAACCTCGCCGCCAAGGACGTCAAGCGGCTGATCGACCGCACCCAGTTCGCGATCTCGACGGAAGAGACGCGCTATTATCTCAACGGCATCTATCTGCACGCCGCGGGCACGCCGACGGCGGCGACCCTGCGCGGCGTGGCCACCGACGGCCACCGCCTCGCCCAGCTCGACCTGGTCCAGCCCAAGGGCGCCGACGGCATGCCGGGCGTGATCGTGCCACGCAAGACGGTCGGCGAGGTGCAGCGCCTGATCGAGGATGCCGAGGCCGAGGTCACGATCGAGCTGTCGCAGGCCAAGATCCGCTTCACCATCGGCAATGTGGTGCTGACCTCGAAGCTGATCGACGGCACCTTCCCTGATTATGGCCGCGTCATCCCGCAGGGCAACGACAAGGAGCTCGTCGTCGACAAGAAGGATTTCGAGAATGCGGTCGATCGCGTTTCCACGATCTCCAGCGAGCGCGGCCGTGCGGTGAAACTGTCGCTCTCGCCAGGCAAGCTGGTGCTGTCGGTCACCAACCCGGATTCCGGCAGCGCCACCGAAGAGCTCGAGGTCGAATACGCCTCCGACGCCCTCGATATCGGCTTCAACTCCCGCTACCTGCTCGACATCGCCGCCCAGATCGAAGGCGACGTCGCCACGCTGAGGCTCGCCGACCCCGGCTCGCCCACCCTGGTGCAGGACCGCGACGACAAGAGCGCGCTGTACGTGCTGATGCCGATGCGGGTGTGAGGCCTACCGCCTCTCCACGCATTGACTACATGCGTCGTGGCCGGGCTTGTCCCGGCCATCAACGTCTTGGGAGCCCAAGAACGTGGCACCCGGCAATGACAGAGTGACATGACCCCCTCCCGCATTCATCGCCTGACGCTGACGCATTTTCGCAATTACCGGGCGGCGGGGCTCGAGACGGCGGCTGACATGGTGGCGCTGGTCGGGCCGAACGGGGCGGGCAAGACCAATTGCATCGAGGCGATCTCGTTCCTGTCGCCGGGCCGCGGCCTGCGGCGCGCCACGCTGGAAGACGTCGCCGACAACCAGGGCGACGGCTCCTGGGCGGTCTCCGCGCAGGTCGAGGGCGCATTGGGCCTGGCCACGCTCGGCACCGGCATCGATCCGCCGCGGGCGGATAGCGCGGTCAGCCGGCGCTGCCGCATCGACCGCGAGCCGGTCAATTCGGCCACCGCCTTCGGCGACCACATCCGCATGGTGTGGCTGACGCCGGCGATGGACGGGCTGTTCATGGGCGCAGGCTCCGAACGGCGGCGCTTCTTCGATCGCCTGGTGCTCGCCATCGACAGCGAGCATTCCAGCCGCATTTCCGCGCTCGAACGCTCCCTGCGCTCGCGCAACCGCCTGCTCGAGACGCGCAATTACGACGATCATTGGTGTGACGCAATCGAGCGCGAGACCGCCGAGCTCGCGGTCGCCGTCGCCGCGACGCGTGGCCAGACCGCGGCGCGGCTGACCGGCATGCTCAATGCGCGCGCGCAGGCTTCCGCGTTTCCGTCGGCACAGATCGCGCTCGACGGCTGGATGGAGAACGCGCTGCTTCAGGAGACCGCGACGTCGGTCGAGGACCGCTACCGCCAGATCCTGCGCGACAACCGTCCGCGCGATGCGATCGCCGGCCGCACCACCGACGGCCCGCACCTCACCGACCTCCAGGTGATCTACGCACCCAAGAGCATGCCGGCGCGCGATGCCTCGACCGGCGAGCAGAAAGCGCTGCTGATCGGCCTCGTGCTGGCGCATGCGACGCTGGTCGCGGAAATGACCGGCATCGTGCCGCTGCTGCTGCTCGACGAGGTCGTTGCGCATCTCGACCCGAACCGGCGCGCCGCGCTGTTCGAGGAGCTGCGCAAGCTCGGCGCGCAGGTGTGGCTGACCGGCGCGGACCCGGCCTCCTTCGCCGAGATCGGCGCCGGAGGCGAGATCTTTGACGTCGAGAGCGGACGGGTCTCCAACCGCCGCCCTTGAACCTGCCCCATTCTCCTCACGACTAGTTGCCAGAGGCCGCGCCGACGCTGTCGCAGCCGCTGCAGTCGCGATGACAAGACGCGCGATATCCCTGGAGAGTGAGATGCGGACGATAACGCCCGGGGCGCAAGCCTCGGCACGATGGCTGGCGTTTGCGTGCGGCCTGGCACTGCTCGCGAGCTGCACGCTCGCCGCCAGCGCCGGCGCCTGGGTGCCGCATCTGTCGGCGCTGTTTTCGGCCGGGCTCACGCCGGATCCCGACGCCAGGCTGCCCGCGCCGACCCGTTACAGCTACAGAGGAATCCACACCACGGAGGCGAGCGGCTTCGAGGCGCCGCTGCGCACCAGGCTCGACGCCACCGTGCCCGCCGGGCTTGGCGACGTGCTCGCCTTCTACCGCACCGAGCTCGGCAAGCTCGGCTGGCAGGAGAAGACCGATGGCGCAGTGATCGCCGCCGATCGCGTGCAGCTCGCCTTCGCCTCCCCGCTGGGGCCGGCAGCACTGGAGCTGCACCGCAGGGACAACAGCACAATGGTCAATCTCGTGCAGAAGAATGCCGATACGGCGACCAGGGCGAACGTCATGCCCGAGCCGGGCCAGGCCAAAGTGGTGTTCAGCAATATCGGCGAGACCGAAGCGGTGCTCACGATCCACGAGCGCACCATCCGGCGCGCGGGCGGCGCCAACGCGGTGGCGCTGGATCTGCCGCCCGGTCAATACACCTACGAACTGAGCGTGCCGGGCCATGCGGTCACGACGAACATCCTCACCTTCGCCGCCGGCGACACCTGGGAGCTCACGGTCGGGCGCGGCGGCGAGGCATGGTCGCCGCTCCAGCTGTATTGAACCTCACGGGTTTCTGCCGCGACTTCTCGTTCGAGGCCGCGCCGACGATGCCGCGGCCCGCAATTGCGCGAGGGATGATGACCCGCGCGAAAATCCAGGAGCTTTGACGATGCCGATGATCCCGCGCGGGACGCAAGTCCCGGCACGCTGGCGGCTGCTTGTGTGCGGCCTCTTCCTGATGTCGAGCTGCTCGATCGCGGCAGCTGCGGACGGAGGCATCGCCGACGTCCACGCGCTGCCGCAGCTGGAGGGCGCGGTGGAAGACACCTCGCGTCCCGATCCCTACCGGGTCGAATATCGCGTGCCGACGCCGGCCGCAGTGACATTGCCCGCGGTCCGAAAACTCCTGAGCGCCGACGGATGGGTGCCCTATGTGATGCCGCTGGAAGAGACGAGCGGCACGCTGAAATTCAAGAAGGGACGGCAGGGCCTTTCGGTTCACTTGACGCAGGCGCGCGGCCGGCCCGACCAGTCTGTCGTCAACTACACGACCGACCGCATCTATTCGAATGTACCTTTTCCCGAAGGCGCCAGCGACATCGTGTTCGACGGCACCCGGCCCTATCTCGGCTGCATCGCCCCTGCGGCGCTCGATGCGACATCGGATTTCTACACCAGCCAGATGAATGCGATCGGCTGGCGGAAACTCACGCCCGAGGCGGCCGCACGCTGGACCAATGCCGGCCTTGACGAGACCGTTCCGAACGGCGTGCGCGCGTTCTACGACCATGCCGACGACGAGGCCGGCGGCTTCTACAAGCAGAAGCCCGTCATGCTGACGCTGACACGCCGCGACGACGGCCGGACCAATGTCGACATCCGGGTCGCGCCCTTCGCGCTTCCCGTCGATCTCAAGGCCGACAGCGATATCGCCGGCCTGCCCCGGCCGAGCTTCACCAGGCGGGCGGCGGGCGTGGGCAGCGCCAGCTCGAACAAGCGCGAGATGACGGCCGCCGCGACGGCCGAGCTGCCCGCCGTACTCGCCTTTTATCGTCGCGAGCTCGCCGCACGCGGCTGGCAGGAGGATGGAAACGCGCCGCTCCCGCCCGGCGACGACGCGGCTATCAGGATCTCCACGGCAGAAGAAACCGGCTTGCTGCGGCTCGGCCGCAAATACGATTTCACCATGATCAGCCTGACCGCGCAGGTGAAGGAATCGGCGCTTGCCGCCCGAGCCAGGGCGAAGAAGGAGGCCGACGACAGATTCTTCAGCGATGCCACGTCCGTCGCCAAGCAGATGATCGCCGCCGACGAAGCAAGGCGCAAGGTGCAGGCGGCGGCGCTGTCCGATACGCCGCTCAATCCGCTCGCCGACAGCAAGACGCCGGTGCCGCTGCCCGAAAACGCCGAGGGCGTGAAGTTCGAAGGCGACGACGGCCAGCTGGAATTCTCATCCACCTCGAGTGTGAAGGCGCTCACCGCGTTCTATCGCGCGGCGCTGAAGCCCGCAGGCTGGAAAGAGCAGCCCTCCGTCATCAACCAGCCCAACATGGCGATGATGGAGTTTTCCAGGAGCGGCAAGACGATCTCGATGACCGTGATGCAGATGGGCCCAAAGGTGAATGTCCGCGCCCACGGTTCCGGCCTTATGGTGGCTGCCGCCAAGCCCATGGCCGCTGCGGAGGTGCAGGCCGGATCTTCCGAGGCGAAGTCCTCCGAGCCGCTCAAGCCCGACAGCGAATCCCAACTCCCCGTGCCGACACAGCGCTCGTCGACCTCGCTTGCCACCACGAAACTGCCAGGCAGCGAGACTCCGTTCCGCCGCGAGCTGGCAGCCAGCATCCCGGCGCCGCTCGGCGACGTCGTGGCGTTCTACCGCTCGGAGCTTTCCAGGCTCGGCTGGCAGGAAAAAGCCGATGGTGCGGCCGTGTCCACGGAGCGCGCGCAGATCGACTTCACCTCGCCGCAAGGCCCGGCCACGCTCAAGCTCGGCCGCGCCAAGGGCGAGACCACGGTCAGCCTGGTGCAGAAGAATCCGGATGCCGCGACCAAGGCGGACATCATGCCGAGGCCCGGCCAGGCCAGGCTGATGCTTGGCAATATCGGGCCGCAGGAAGCTGCGCTGACGATCAACAAGCAGACCGTCAAGATCGCGGCCGGCGCGGGCGGTCCGCAATCGCCGAAGGGCCCGATGCTCGACCTGCCGCCCGGCACCTACCAATATGCGCTGCGGATGCCCGGACGCCCGGCCCGTACCGAGACCCTCACGGTCGCCGCCGGCGATGCCTGGGGCCTCGTGGTGGGTCCAAGCGGCGACGTCCTGCCGCTTCAGATGTACTGAACCCGTCCGTCCTCCGAGGCGCTCCAGGCGCCTCGGAACCATCCGCCCACCCCGCAGAATCCACGCCTTCGAGCGAGGCGGAACAGCCCCGCGAATCGCGCTTTTCGCGGCGCCCAAAAACGGCCTCCAAACGCCTTGAAAACCGGCAAAAAACCCCTATTTGATCAAAGGGTTGCTGGAGGATACTTTGCGCTAGGCGCAAGCTGTCTTTCATGGCACAAATAGCCTGCAAATCAGCGCCTTTTGCGCGGCTGATTCGGGCGACATCTCGAAGGCCTCTCATGACAGAACCTGCTCGGCAGACGCCTGCCGAAAACGAGCCCTCAAATCCAAGCGATTACGGGGCGGAATCGATCCGCGTGCTCAAGGGTCTCGACGCGGTCCGCAAGCGCCCGGGCATGTATATCGGCGACACCGACGACGGCTCCGGCCTGCACCACATGGTCTACGAGGTCGTCGACAACGCGATCGACGAAGCGCTCGCGGGCCACGCCACGCGCGTCGACGTGATCCTCAATGCCGACAATTCCGTCACCGTGCGCGACGACGGCCGCGGCATTCCCGTCGACATCCACAAGGGCGAAGGCATCTCGGCCGCCGAGGTCATCATGACCCAGCTCCATGCCGGCGGAAAGTTCGACCAGAATTCCTACAAGGTCTCCGGCGGTCTGCACGGCGTCGGCGTCTCCGTCGTCAACGCGCTGTCGAGCAAGCTCGGCTTGCGCATCTGGCGCGACAACAAGGAGCACTACATCGAATTCGCCCATGGCGATGCGGTTGCACCGCTGGTGGTGGTCGGAGATGCGCCGGGCCGGCGCGGCACCGAGGTGACGTTCCAGGCTTCGACCGAGACCTTCAAGAACATCGAATATGATTTCGCGACGCTGGAGCACCGGCTGCGCGAGCTCGCCTTCCTCAACTCCGGCGTCAACATCGCCCTCTCCGACATGCGTCACGCGGTCGAGAAGCGCGAGGAGATGCACTATTCGGGCGGCGTCGAGGAATTCGTCAAATATCTCGACCGCAACAAGAAGGCGATCGTGCCGGCGCCGATCATGGTACGCGCGGAAGCCAACGGCATCGGCGTCGAGGCCGCGTTGTGGTGGAACGACAGCTACCATGAAAACGTGCTGTGCTTCACCAACAACATCCCGCAACGCGACGGCGGCACTCATCTCGCCGGCTTCCGCGGCGCGCTGACGCGTCAGGTCAACGGCTATGCCGAGGCCCACGCCAAGAAGGAAAAGATCGCGCTGACCGGCGACGACTGCCGCGAAGGCCTCACCGCCGTGCTGTCGGTGAAGGTGCCCGATCCGAAATTCTCGTCACAGACCAAGGACAAGCTGGTGTCCTCGGAAGTGCGGCCCGTGGTCGAGAACGTCCTCAACGAGGCGCTCCAGGCCTGGTTCGAGGAGCACCCGTCCGAGGCCAAGATGATCGTCGGCAAGGTGATCCAAGCCGCCGCTGCCCGTGAAGCCGCGCGAAAGGCGCGCGAGCTGACGCGCAAGAGCCCGCTCTCGGTCTCGTCGCTGCCCGGCAAGCTCGCCGACTGCCAGGAAAAAGATCCGGCCAAGTCCGAACTCTTCATCGTCGAGGGCGACTCGGCAGGCGGCAGTGCCAAGCAGGGCCGCAACCGTGAATTTCAGGCGGTGCTGCCGCTGCGCGGCAAGATCCTCAACGTGGAACGCGTGCGTCCCGACAAGATGCTGCACAGCGAGCAGATCGGCACGCTCATCACCGCGCTCGGCACCGGCATCAGCGACGAGTTCTCGATCGAGAAGCTGCGCTATCACAAGATCATCGTGATGACGGACGCCGACGTCGACGGCGCCCACATCCGCACGCTGCTGCTGACCTTCTTCTACCGGCAGATGCGCGAGATCATCGACGGCGGCTACCTCTATATCGCCCAGCCGCCGCTGTATAAGGTCAACCGCGGCAAGTCGGAGCAATATCTGAAAGACGAGCGGGCGCTGGAAGACTATCTGATCGACACCGGGCTCGACGACTGCGTTTATATTCCCGGCACCGGCGGCGATCGCACCGGCCGCGACCTGCGCTCGCTGATCGACGACGCCCGCGCCGTCCGCGGCATCCTGCGCAGCCTGCACACCCGCTACAATCGCAAGGTGATCGAGCAGGCCGCCATCACCGGCGTGCTCAACAAGGCAATCTACGGCGACCCGGAGAAAGCCGCGGCGGCCGCGCAATACATCGCCGCCCGCCTCGACACGCTCGCCGACGAGGTCGAGCGCGGCTGGGTCGGCCAATACGTCGAAGGCCAGGGCTTCCAGTTCGAGCGCACGGTGCGCGGCGTCAAGGAAGCCGCCCTCATCGACGACGCCTTCCTGGGTTCGGTCGAGGCCCGCAAGCTCGACGAGTACACGGTGAAGCTCCAGGATGTTTATGCCCGCCCGGGCAAGCTGCGCCGCAAGGACGCCGAGCACATGGTCTACGGCCCGGTCGACCTGTTCGAAGCGATTACCGACGCCGGCCGCAAGGGCGTCACCCTGCAGCGCTACAAAGGCCTGGGCGAGATGAACCCGGAGCAGCTCTGGGAAACGACGCTGGACATCAATGCGCGCTCGCTGCTCCAGGTGAAGGTCAAGGAGGTCGACGAGGCCGACGACATCTTCACCAAGCTGATGGGCGACGTGGTCGAGCCGCGCCGCGACTTCATCCAGGAGCATTCGCTGAGCGCGACGATCGATATCTGAGGCGGATGGTTCTTGTCGGGTAACGCATATTCTTGACCATACGGCGGCAGTACCAGACTCGATTTGCGCACAATCTTGACTCACATCATCGCTACCGAGGGTTGATTTTCGGCAGATTGGGTTGAGCGCGGCGCCTTACAAATTGATCCTCTCGATTTACCGGCCATCGTATCCCAGACCCGCGGGCTATGGCTATGGGCTATGCGGCCGAGTTCAGCGGCGAAGGCAATCTTCGCCGCCGTCTCCCATCCAACCACTTTGGAAGAAAGCAAATATCTCCAACTAGAGAGCAATTGTGCGGTTGGTGAACGCTATACAGCGGCTTTTGCGATTTCGGTACACGTCTGAAGGGACTTTCTCTCTACAGCAGACCCTAAGCTCGGCTGTCCCGACCGCTGCGCGCGACCCCGGTGTTAGCCCAATACTACAGTTTGCCTCAGTTGGACTATTGATCGTCTTATTCTGTTTAGGACTTCTTGTGCGGAAGACTTCGCAACACAGGAGGGTTCTCTGATTAACTCGCTCGTGCGCAGCGTGGATGGCAGCGCTGTCGGGGTGCACGACGCCAATGTCGATCCGAGCTGGCACCCGTCTCTGCGCGTAACCGAGTACGCTCTCCTCTCCAGACCCGACGAACCGGAAACTGAAGGACAGCTACTTAGGCGTGTCGCCTAAGTAGAGTTCATATTGACAACTTAACGTTTTATTATTTTGATACGTTTGGCAGGGATTTTTTCTCATGACAACCGAATTTCAACTTAGAGCGCTTTTTCCAATTTTCCTTCTTCTCATCTCGCTTTCCTCGGCTGCGGCACAGTGGCCTGGCGCGGGCAGCCCAAATTCCAAGCAACCGAGCGACCGGAAATATGGCGCTTACACACCGGGCAATGCTGCGACCGGCGGGGACGGTTGCTATTTCGGTGAGTGCGGAGATTCCACTTCGAAGAACCCGCCAACACCGCAGCCCCCGAAACAGCAACCAACTCAGACTGGGGGGGGCCCGCCGCAACAATTGCCGCCACCGCAGATCAGGATGAGCAGTATCTGTCAAACCCCAGCTTTCTGGTGCCAAATGTTCCAGCAAGGTGTTGTTGGTGGTGGGTGCTATTGCAACGTGAACGTGCCCCCTGGATATGTGGCAGGCACAGTATGGCCTCAACCATGATGAAGGTGTTCAAGCTAATCGCCCTGAGCTTAGCTAGCCTCCAGATTGCGACAGGTGTTGCTATAGGCGAAGAATTCTGCGCTTCCCTCACGCGGGTGGCAAATGAGACATACAAGAATTTCAGGATTTTCCGCGGAGCTGACGATGAACTTGGAGGATACACGTCCAAGGTCACTCTGCCCGGCGCCACCCAATGTTACATCGATCAGGATGACAGCAGCTTCAATTGTACCTGGCAGTTGAATTTCAGTGACGATACCGAGTCGCAAGCCAAGACCTTCGCCGAAGGTATCAGAGACTGCTACCCAAAAGGGACGTTCCAGTACCATCTTTCGAATACTGGAAATTACTTCACCCATAGGTTCAATGGAGTCGAGTTCTATATCAAGTCCGACCCTAAACGAAATCGAGTCCGAATTGCGATCGAGCAAGACAAATGACTATTTCCCGCAGAGCATTATTTGGAGCCGCTATAGCCTGCTTTTGTTGCAGACAATCAGCGGCACGAAAGCTTGATGACATTGAGGGTTGCTGGCTATTACCCGGAGAGAGGACCGTGGTTGGCGTGCAGGACAAAGATTTCGGAGCGCTCCCCAACAGCGATGATCTCACCGATAGCTCAGGAGACCCGGAGCTCGACAAAGCGCTCGGCAAAGCCCTCGTACGAATGGCAAAGACATTTCAAGTAAACCCGAGTTTTGCATTTTTCGCCGACGGGCAGCGGCCCAATGCCTATGCTTCGCCCGATAGCACGGTAGCAGGAACAGCGGGCTCAGTGATCTTCGGCAAGTCGCTCTTTCAGGATCAATTTAAGCGGTACTCTGATGGCGGCCTCTCTGTCGTCGCGATCATTGCACACGAATTCGGGCATATTTGTCAATTCAACTTAGGCTTGCAAAAGGAGCTTCGTGGTTCAGAGAAAACGGTACGAAGGATCGAACTCCATGCGGACTATATGTCCGGCTGGTACCTTGGCCTTCTCAAACGCAACAACCCATCTGTCAGTTTGTGGGCGTGTGGCGATACGTTTAACAGGATTGGTGACACCAAGTTCAACGAAGAACAACATCACGGAACGCCAAAAGAGCGGGTAGCCGCGGCTGAAATGGGATTTGCGTTCGGTCAAAATGGAAGCACCGACGTGAAGTCGGCGATTGAACAAGGAAAATCATACATTCTCACTATTTGAAGTATTACCCAATGAAACACCTTTATTCGAATCTCCTTAGGCTTCTGCCCTTACTTCTTGCTCCGCAGCTAGCGAGTGCTCAGAATTCACTGAGCCAGCCGAAGTCATTCGCTAAAGAGATAGTGGCCACTGTTGCGCTCTTCGATAAGGACGAAACCGCCCCTCGCAGAAAGCATCTGGGATACGGACCTGCCGCGTTCACCCACGACTTAGATTACGGCCAGGATAAAGGGGTCATAAAAGCCAGCAAAGCGAAGAAGCACAGCGCAAGTTGAAAGAAGAGCTTATCGCACGAGCAAAAGAAAGGGCTGTTAACAGTATAGCAGCTGGCTCGCTTCAAATACCTGGGATTGACATCAATTCAGCAATCCAATCTGATCCAACCTTCACTTCGTCTTCGACTTACGAAAAGGCTCTTGGCTTGCTTGTTGAGACCGAGCTCGCTCGTGAGGACCCCACGATACCGCAGAAATTTCTAGATGGCTCCGAATGAAATATAGCATCATCTGCCTCTGATTGGCTGAGAGCGGTGCGCTCGATCATCGAACCGCTGGCCATTGAGACGTTCGCGCGTTCTATTCTGCTTGTGAGAGGGTGATAGTCAAACATAGACACTATCAAGACGTCGTTCGGGGCGCTGAGCCGCGAGGCGTAGACGCTGGTTTATGTTTTAAGTATCGATCGGTCGGCAGGTGCAATTCGAACGAGTTGCGGGCTCAGAATCCGCTAACACTGACAGCGCGTCTTGCAGCGATTGCCCGTGCTTCCAAGTGCACCCAATAACGTCCGGAACGGCCGCCGTCTGCCACCAATACAACCAGAAAATGGCGCCGCGTGATGCAGACTCACGTTTTGTGCGTTAGAGAGAGGTTTGTGAGTCAGGGATTTAGGTTGTTAGCGTCAGATATGTTGGATCGGTTTTAATCGCCGTTGATTTCGTTGAACATTTTTGGGCGACTGAGTCGGGGTTTGTTTGTGAGAGGACAGCTTTGGACGGTCATCATGCCCGGGCTTGTTGCGGGCATAAGGCTATGGGAATGCCTAACCTGAACCTCACCCGCCACTATCGCGACGAAGTGGCATGAACCCGCTGGCCTATTCCGGGCCGGGAAACGCCATGCCATGACCAGCTCCGTCGCCACCAGCTCCGCCCGACCATCCCGCCGCCTCGGCGTCATCGGCAGCCTTGTCGGCGTGCTGGCGCTGATGGCGGCCGTGCTGCCTCACTGGGTCGTGCCGATGGTGTTTCCGCCGCCGCCGGCGGACCAGGTGATCGTCGACACCGGGCACCGCATCAAGGACCGCGTGATCGCCCGCGTGAAGGGCGTGGAGTATCAGGCGCCCAAGGTCGAGAAATCGGCGGGACGAAGCTGGAGCGAAACAGCTTCAGCCGCCGCGATCTCGCTCGGCCTGCTCGCCATCCTGCTCTCGGTGCTCTCGCTGATTTTCCGCGAAGAGCGCCTCCTCGCCGCCGTCGCCGCCACGCTCGGCACCGGCGCCATCGCAATCGAAATTTCGTTCGTCATGATCGGCGCGCTGATCCTGATCGCGATCCTCTATGTGGTGGGGAATGTCATCGGGCTGTTCTAGACTCCTCCGAGCCTGACGGGCCGGCTTTGACCACGGCCAGCACAATTGCTACCGCGCTCAAATCTCTGTAGTTTCCGCCCGAAACCGCCCACCAACAGAACAGCGAGACCCCTGTGGCGCCCATCCAGTACATCGTCGAGGGCGGTCACCGGCTCTCGGGCTCGATCGAGCCGTCCGGCAACAAGAATTCGGCGCTGCCGATCATCGCCGCTGCCTTGCTCACCGAGCATCCGGTGACACTGGAGAACGTGCCGCGGATCCGCGACACCGAGACGCTGGTCGAGCTGATCCGCTCGGTCGGCGCGGCGGCGGAATGGACCGCGCGCAATACGCTTCAGATCCACGCCAAGAGCATTCGCGCCGCCGACCTCGATCCCGAGCTCTGCGTGCGCATCCGCGCCTCGATCCTGCTCGCCGGCCCGCTGCTCGCCCGCTGCGGCGAGGTGATGCTGCCGCCGCCCGGCGGCGACGTCATCGGCCGCCGCCGCCTCGACACGCACGTGCTCGCGCTCGAACAGCTGGGGGCCAAGGTCACGGCGACCGACCGGCTCGAATTCCGCGCTTCGAAACTCACCGGCGCCGACGTGTTCCTGGACGAGCCCAGCGTCACCGCGACCGAAAACGCGCTCGTCGCAGCCGTGGCGGCCGAAGGCACCACGTATTTGCGCAACGCCGCCTCCGAGCCGCATGTGCAGGACCTCGCCAATTTCCTGGTCGCGCTCGGCGCCAGGATCGAGGGCATCGGCACCAACACCATGATCGTGCATGGACCCGCGACGCTGGGCGGCACGACCTACAGGATCCAGCCCGATCATATCGAGGTCGGCTCGCTGATCGGCCTTGCCGCCGTGACGCGCTCTCCCTTGCGCATCGTGCGCGCCGGCGTCGAGCATCTGCGCTCGATCCGCATGGGCTTCGAGCGGCTCGGCATCGTCTGCCGCATCGAGGGCGACGATCTCATCGTGCCCTCCAACCAGACGATGAAGATCCAGGACGATTTTGGCGGCCACGTGCCGAAGCTGGAAGACCAGCCCTGGCCCGCCTTCCCGGCCGACCTGATGTCGATCGCGATCGTCACCGCCACGCAATGCGAGGGCGTGATCCTGATGTTCGAGAAGATGTTCGAATCGCGGATGTTCTTCGTCGACAAGCTGATCGCGATGGGCGCACGAATCGTGCTGTGCGATCCGCACCGTGCCATCATCGCCGGCCCCAGCCGCCTGCACGGCGCGACGATGACCTCGCCCGACATTCGCGCCGGCATGGCGATGCTGCTCGCCGCGGTCTGCGCCGAGGGCACCTCCACGATCAACAACGCCGACCAAATCGAGCGCGGCTACGAGCGCATCGAGGAGCGGCTGAATGCGCTGGGTGCCAAAATCAAGCGCGTGCCGGAAAGGAAGAGCTGAGGCTCTTCTTCGCCTCTCCTCGCTTGCGGGGAGAGGCCGGAATGTATCGCAGATGCATTCCGGGTGAGGGGGACTCTCCGCGAGTCCAACTCTCACCTCCCCCGCGGAGACTCCCCCTCACCCCGACCCTCTCCCCGCAAGCGGGGAGAGGGAGAAGAAGCACGGGCCATGTTTTCGTCGCGCGGCCGTGCTAATGAGCCCGCCATGCTCGACACCGCCCGACATCAACCGCAGCCGCAAGCCGGCGCGCCGCCGAATCATCTCGCCGAAGAATTCGTCGAGACGCTGCGGCTGGCCGTGCCGATGATGCTGACGCAGCTCGGACAGATCGCGATGATCACGACCGACCTCGCGATGATCGGCAGGCTCGGTGAGGACGCGGTCGCGGCAGCCGCGCTGGCCCATACGGTCTATTTCGTCAGCTTCACCTTCGGGCTCGGGCTGGTGACCGCGGTATCGCCGCTGGCCGCACAGGCGTTCGGCGCGGGCGACGTCAAGCGGCTTCGACACGCCTTGCGCGTCGGCCTGTGGGTCTCGCTCCTCATCTCGATGCCGATGATGGCTTCGCCGCTCTACGGCGAAAGGATCCTGCTTGCGCTCGGCCAGGCGCCGCAGTCGGCCGCACTCGCCCAGCGCTATCTGAACGGACTGGCCTGGGGCATCGCGCCGGCACTCGGCTTCATCGCGCTGCGCAGCATGATGAGCGCGGTGAACCGGCCGCAGGCGCCGCTGTGGATCACGCTCGCGGCGATCCCCGTCAATGCCGCGCTGGTCTATGCCCTGATCCATGGCCTGTTCGGCCTCCCGGAGCTCGGCCTGTTCGGCGCGGGGCTGGCGACCACGCTGGTCAATCTCGGCACCTTTCTCGCTGCGCTGGCCATCGCCGCATGGCGAAAACCGTTTGCCGATTACCAGCCGCTTGCACGCCTGTGGCGGATCGACTGGCCGCTGATGCGGCGGCTCATCGCGATCGGAGCGCCAATCTCGTTTTCCCTGCTGCTGGAATACGGCCTGTTCTCGTCGGCCGCACTGCTGATGGGATTGATCTCGACAGCGGCGCTCGCCGCGCACCAGATCGCGCTCCAGGTCACGGCCGTGCTGTTCATGGTCCCGCTCGGCATCGGCATGGCCGCGACGGTGCGGGTCGGCCACGCGTTCGGCCGCAACGACCCGGCCGCGGTGCGCCGCGCCGGCCTGGTTGCTTCCGTGCTCGGGATCGCGTGCGTCTCCGCGCTGACCGTCGCCATCATCCTCGGCCGCTACGAGCTCGGGCGGCTGTTTTTCGGCCACGGCGAGACCGGGGCGGCAACGGTCGAGCTGACAGCGACGCTGCTGCTGGTCGGCGCGACCTTCTTCATCGCCGATGCGCTCCAGACCATCATGGGCGGCGCCCTGCGCGGCATCAATGACACCAGGATGACGCTGGTGTTCGCGGCGATCGGCTATTGGTGCGTCGGCTTTCCCATCGCCTGGTGGCTTGCCTTCCACGCCCATCTCGGCGCGGTCGGCGTCTGGATCGGGCTGTCGATCGGATCGTTCGTCTATGCCGGCCTTCTGATCTTGCGCTTCCGGTTGCTGACGCGCAGATTGGCGGCATGATCGGGACAGTCCACGAAGTCACGCCTGAGGTCGATGCCGGTGCCGTGCTGGCAGGCGCGCAGTTCATCGACGCGTTTCGCGTCGAGATCGGTACGGCAGCAGTGAATGCGCGCGAGGCCTGCACGAGGATGGTGCTGCACGGACCACGCTGGATCGATGCGCTGATACGCCTGCGCAACATTCTGGTGACGCCATTCGGCTTGAAGACATCGGGCGAAGGCGCGCCGGCGCCGGGCGGACTGATCGGCCTGTTTCCGGTGCTGAGCGAGACGCCGGAAAGGCTGGTCGCGGGCTTTGACGATTCCCACCTCGATTTCCGCATCGTGGTCGATGTCGCGGGCACGGCGGCGGACCGCCGGGTGACCTCGACCACGCTGGTGCGGACGCATAATCTGCTCGGACGCAGCTATCTCACGCTCATCATGCCCTTCCACAAGCTCGTGGTCCGCAGCATGATGGGACGCATCGCGGAGCCGGCCCGATGACGCTCTCCGTCGACCTCTTCTTCTCATTCCGCAGCCCGTTCAGCTATCTGGCGCTGCCAAAGACGCTGAAGCTCGTCGAAGACTATGACCTCGCGGTGAATCTGCGGCCGGTCTATCCGCTCGCGGTCCGCGTGCCCGGTTTCTTCAAGAAGGCCAGCCCGAACTTCATTCGCTATGTGGTGCTCGACAGCACGCGCGTGGCGCAGCACGAGGGCATTCCGTTCCGCTTTCCGAGGCCCGATCCGATCGTGCAGGACAAGGTGACGCTCGATGTCGCGGCCGAGCAGCCCTACATCCACCGCCTGACCCGGCTCGGCGCCATGGCGCAGCTCGAGGGCCGCTCGCTCGATTTCACAGCCGCGATAGCGCCCGTGCTCTGGGACGGCTCGGTGGCGGGATGGAACGAGGGCGATCACCTCGCCCGCGCCGCCGGAAAGGCCGGCTTCGACCTCGCCGCGATGGATGATGCGATCAAAGCTGACGCCGATCGCTACGAGCAGGTGATCGCGGAGAACGAAAAGGACCACGCGGCATCAGGCCATTGGGGCGTGCCGACTTTCGTATTCGAGAACGAGCCGTTCTTCGGCCAGGACCGCATCGATCTCCTGGTCTGGCGTATGCAAAGCAAGGGCCTGACGAAGCGGTAGTTCACACACCCTTGCGCACCGGACCATCCGCCGCCGCCTCCGACCATTCGCCGACGACGCGGTCGAGATCGCAGAGATTCTGGTGCATCTGCTCCAGCGAGAAGCCGATCGCGAAGAAGCGCTCGGCGGTGTCGCCGGGCTGGCCGCGGATCAGTCCGTCCTGACGCACGGCGGCGACCGCCTCGGCATAATGCTGGAGCGCGACGTGGACGGGATGGATCGGCGGCGCGCCGGCGCCCTCGCGCAACGCCGCGGCGGCCGATCGCAGGAAGCGCGCGATCACGGTCGAGACCTCCGCCAGGGGAGCTGCGAGCCGCATCTGCACATCGACAGGCAGCGGTACAACGGTGGCACGGCCGATCATCACGACGTCATGGCGCAGGCGCAGGACCGTGCGCAACAGCGGGCCGGTATCGGGCCCGCCCGACAGACGCGCGGCGCGCTCGCGCTCGGCCTCGGCGCCGATCGCATTGAGCCCGACCATCGCCGTGCCGATGCCGTCCTGGATCCGGTGCAGCGCGTCGTTGTCGCGGCCGCGCGTCAGGCCGGCGAGCAGCTCGGTTAACGCATCCGCAATCAGCTCGAGCAGCTTTGCCGCAGCGGCGCGGATCTGCCGCACCGCGCGCGAAGGCAGCACCAGGAACGAGACGAGCAGCCCCGTGACGGCGCCGACCCCGACCTCGCTGACCCGGTCGATCGCCGAGGTCATGGGATCGGAGTGATGCATGGTCGGAACCAGCAGCACGATCACCGCCGTCACCGTGGCCGCGCTAAGGCTCGGATTGATCGCGGCGATGAAGGCCAGCGGGGCGACCGAGAGCACCAGCAGGCCGAGCAGGCCAGCCTCGCTCGAATAAGGAATCAGGATCGCGATGGCGCCGCCATAGATGGCGCCACCGATGGTGCCGAGCAAATAGTCGCGCGTCGCCTTCAGCGAGCGGCCGACGCTCATCTGGGTCACGATGAGCGAGGTCAGGACCGCCCAGAGCGGCAACAGCAGATGCAGCGCGGTGGCGATGGCATAGGCCGCGGTGGCGGCCACGGTGACCCGGATCGCCAGTCCCAATTGCGTCCGCCGCGACCGGATCCGGTCGAACAGCTTTCCCGCCAATGCCATGGTCAAACGTTCCGATCTTCTCGAGCCAGGCAAAAGCATGGCTGATGCCCGCGGCCCCAAGGCCGCTTGAAAGGCCAAATCAGCCCGCCTAACTTGCGCGCCAAAACGAGGAAACACGATGGCCCACGAAACCGCAACGCTCGCCGCCTACGTCTTCGATCTGAAATTTGACGATATTCCAGCGGAGGTGCTGGATCGCGCAAAGGTGTTGACGCTGGATTTCCTCGGCAGCGCCATCCGGGCCCGGTCCGAGGCGGAATCGACTCCGTCGATCCTGAAGATGCTGGAGGCGCTCGCGCTCGACACCAAGGGCGAATCCACCGTGTTCGGCGACACCAAGACCTGGACCCCGGCGGTCGCGGCGCTGCTCAACGGCGCGCTCGGCCATTCGCTCGATTTCGACGACACCCATGCCGATTCCTCGCTGCATCCGAGCGCCCCGGTGGTCCCGGCCGCCTTCGCCGTCGGCGAGATGGTCGGCGCTTCCGGCCGCGACGTGCTGACCGCGATTGTGGCGGGCTATGAAGTCTGCTGCCGGCTCGGCAACGCGCTCGATCCGACCTCGCATTATGCGCGCGGCTTCCACCCGACCGCCACCGCCGGCACCTATGGCGCGGCCGCCGCCGCAGCCAAGCTGTTCGGCCTCTCCGAGCAGCAGATCATCGCCGCCTTCGGCGTCTCCGGCAGCCAGGCCGCGGGCTCGCTGCAATTCCTGGTCAACGGCGCCTGGAACAAGCGCTACCAGGTCGGCGCCGCCGCGATGAACGGCGTGATCGCCGCGACGCTGGCGCGTAACGATTTCGTCGGCTCGGCCGAATCGGTCGAAGGCAAGCACGGCCTGCTCGCCGGCTACACCGACGATCCGCATCCGGACAAGGCGGTCGCCGGGCTCGGCACGACGTATGAGACGATGAAGATCGGCGTGAAGCCATATCCGAGCTGCCGCTACACCCACGCCGCGATCGACGCGCTGATCGCGATGCGCCGCGAGCACAATCTGACACCCGACCAGGTCAAGCGCGTCGAGATCGGCCTGCACCGCAACGGCATCACGCTGACCGGCGATGCCGCGACCAAGCGCCATCCCACCTCGATCGTCGGGGGCCAGTTCTCGATGTTCTTCACCGGCGCGCTCGCGCTCGACCAGGGCTCGTTCGGCTGGGACGATTACAACCGGCTCGGGGACGCCGCGATCGACGCGCTCGCCGACAAGTTCGACGTGGTGCAGGACGACCGCCTCGAGGTCGGCCGGACCCATCCGTTCGGCGCGCGCGTCAGCATCACCACCGATGACGGCGTGCATGAGCGGCTCTACGCCGATCCATCCGGAGAGCCCAATTCATTCCCAGACGCGCAGGCGATGCAGCAGAAGTTTCTGACGCTGGCCCGCCCGGTGCTGAACGCGCGCGCGGAGAAGTTTGCCGATGCCATCATGACGCTGGAGCGGTTCGATCGCGTGGCGAAGGCGACGGAATTGGGACGGTAGGAGACGTCTCTTCGCCTCTCCCCGCTTGCGGGGAGAGGCCGGAATGCGCGCGAAGCGCGGATTCCGGGTGAGGGGGACTCTCCGCGAATCCAACTCTCATTTCCCTTGCGGAGACTCCCCCTCACCCCAACCCTCTCCCCGCAAGCGGGGCGAGGGAGAAGAAGCGGCGCCCGTCGCCGCCACCACGTCGCGCACCAGATCGAACACGCCATCTGCTTCCGGCGGCCCGTTCGGCGAGCGGCCCATTCGCACGATGACAAGCTTCTCCGACGGGATCACGATCGTGTACTGCCCGATCGTGCCCTTGGCGAAGAAGGCATCGCGCGGCCAACCGTGCTTGATGCGGAGGGTCGCGCCAAAACTGTCGCCCTGGTTGGTCCAGAAACCGGCGCCGATGCCGACCCAGGCATTCGGCGTCGCCGTTGCCGAGTAGTTCACCCAGCCTTCGGGGAGAATGCGCTTGCCGCCGGCGACGCCGTCGTTGAGATAGAGCTGGCCGAACCGCGCCCAGTCGCGCGCCGATGCGAGCATCTCGCTGGAGCCTTCGATGGTGCCGGCGCCGTCGAGCTGCAGCGTGACATGGCGCATGCCGAGCGGGGCGAACAGTTCGCGGCGCGCGAAGCGCAGCGCATCCGCAGGATGGCCGCCCGCGGCGTTGCGGATTAGATGCGCGAGCATGATGGTGTTGCCGTCGTGGTAGTTCCAGACCGTGCCAGGCGCGGTGGAAAGCGGCATGCTCGCGGCATAGGCCGCCATGTCGCCTTCGACGAATTTCATGCGATTGACCGGCTCGAAGGCGGAGCCGAGCGAGGCCTGCAACGAGCTTCCAAGCGTAAGGCCAGCGGTGTGGCGCAGCAGCTGGTCGACGGTGATGGCGTGGCGCGGATCATTCTGGTCCTGCCAGGCCGCGACCGGCGCAGGCCCGTCGAGCCTGAGCTTGCCCTGGCGCACGAGAATGCCCGTCAGTGCCGAGATTACGGATTTCGTCATGGAGAAGCCGAGCAGCGGCGTCTCTGGTCCGATGCCGTCGGCATAGCGTTCTGCGATGATGCGGCCAGCCTTCATGACGACGATCGCGCGGGTGCGGCGATAGGGCGGCTGCGCAGGTTCGGTGAAAGCGCGGTCGAGCGCGGCCGACAGCGCCTCGCTTTGAGGCGGCACAATCGAAGGGCCGGCGATCTCGGGGAGCAACGCCGGCTGTTTGTCGTCCGGCGGCAGTGCGACGTCGGCGATATCGGCGCCATGATCGAGCGTGCAGCCGAGCCCCTCACGATAGACGGCATGGCTGCGACCGATGCCGAGCAGCGTCACCGTGACATCCTTGCGGACGCGGTCGACGTGAAAGTCCATCGCCCAGGTGAGCAGACCGGTGCCCGGCATCGCATCGGTGGTCTCGGCGAGGTTCCGCCTGGCATCGAAACCCGAGACGAAGGTTTCCGAGCAGAGGATGTCGGCGATGAAGCCGGTGGCGACCTTGGGTACGTCGCGGGCCCGCGCCGCGCCGAGCGCGAGGCCTGCACAGGCAATGGTGGTGGCGAGGAGGATGATCTTGCTGCGGCGGGTCACGGGGTTTCTCCGGCTTCGGGGCGAGTGCCGGACAGGAAGCCGGAGCGCCGCGATGCACGCTCGCCGGATTTGAAAAACGACCCTACCGAAACTGACCGGAGCTAGCCGATTCTGGAATTATTGCGTGATTTCAAATGGATAAATATCAGGCCGCTTCCGCCTTGAGCCGTCGATATTCCGTCGGCGTCACGCCCGTCACCGCCTTGAAGGCGCGGTTGAACGGCCCCAGCGACTGGAAACCGGCGTCCAAGGCGATGGTGATGACAGGGACCTCGGCCTGGGCAGGATCGGCGAGCGCGGCCTTGGCCTCCTCGATCCGGTGGTTGTTCAGGAAGACGTTGAAGTTGCGATAGCCGAGCCTCTGGTTGATCAGCCGGCGTAGCCGGTATTCGGGGATCTTAAGCCGGCCTGCCAGCACGCCAATGGTGATGTTCTCTTGCCGGTAGATCCGCTCGTCCGCCATCAGCCGCATCAGGGCGCCGATGAGCTTTTGGTCGGCGGCGTCATCGGCCGTAGACTGACTGAAAGCAATCGGCGGTGCGGGCTCCGCCGCGGCCGGAAACAGATCCGCCCCGTCAACGCGCATC
The DNA here is from genome assembly GCF_007290395.2 of Bradyrhizobium cosmicum. Taxonomy (NCBI): domain Bacteria; kingdom Pseudomonadati; phylum Pseudomonadota; class Alphaproteobacteria; order Hyphomicrobiales; family Nitrobacteraceae; genus Bradyrhizobium; species Bradyrhizobium cosmicum. The sequence goes on from NZ_CP041656.2 coordinate 22,735, forward strand.
ATGGCAAAGACGATCGCTGCGACGGTGCAGGCGAGCACGCCGGCGTTGATGGTTTCGGCGACATCGCCGACGTGGTAGCCAGCGACGGCTATCTGGAGCACCGCGCTCAGCCCGCCATAGAGCGCGGTTGCGCAGACGATGAAGACACGAACACGGCGGCGGCGCTCGACCAGGTCGGCCGGCCACGAGGCAATCATCTGCCCGACCGCGAGCGCGATGAAACCGAGCACGATCAGATTGACCACCGTCACCGAGAACCGCACATGGCCGCTGGGTGCAATCCAGACGCAGCCTGCGAAGCTGAAGGCCATCACCAGCGCCCAGACCCATCCGTGCCACCAGCGGAGGTGAAACTCGTCGTCGAACAGAGAGCGAGTGAACAACCAGAACACCACGATGGTGCCGGTGGACAACGCGATCAGCGGTGCATGCCAGAGCGGGATCCGTGACGTGACATCCATCGAGTAGCTCACGGCATGCGCGACCGAGCCCAGCGCGAAGGCGGCGCCGAGGCGAGCTGTGAGCACCCTGGGAAAGTTCTGCAACAGCGACGCCGCCAGCATCAGCAGCAGCGCGACGCTGGCGGCGCGGAAGGCGAGTTCTGTTCCGGCAAGGGTCATCGGGTGATGCGATCAGTCGCGGTTGACATCAGCCGAACATCCTTCGTCGGGCGGCGCTTTTCAAGATGGATCACATCAGAGAAACCATCGCCCGCCCCCGTTTCCGGATTAGGTATCGCCGATATCGCGTGATGACGGCAAATAGACTGTCGCGGCGATGCGGAGGCGTCGCGACGGGGTCGTCAAATCCTGTTAAGGTCGCCGCAATAAAAGAAGGAGTCCACCATGAGCTGGCAGCCCTCCAACGATCCCGTGCTCGGCGATCCCATGTCCTGCGACGCGCTCGATCTCGTCATCGTGCCGCGCACGCGCGACCTCGGTGATGGATTCGCGGTGCGCCGCGCCCTGCCGCATGGCAAGCGGCAGATGGTCGGGCCCTTCATTTTCTTCGATCATTTCGGGCCGGTGCAGTTCGTCTCCGGCAAGGGCATGGACGTGCGGCCGCATCCGCATATCGGGCTTGCCACCGTCACCTATCTGTTCGACGGCGCGATCATGCATCGCGACAGCGAGGGCAACATCCAGGAAATCCAGCCCGGCGCGATGAACCTGATGACAGCCGGGCGCGGCATCGCCCATTCCGAGCGCACGCCGGACGTGCAGCGCGCCTCGGGGCAGAAGATGCTGGGCCTGCAAAGCTGGATCGCGCTGCCGGCCGGATCGGAAGAGATCGCGCCGTCGTTTCAGCATTATGGGGCCGCTGACCTGCCCGTTATCTCCGAGCGCGACTTCACCGCGAAGGTGATCGCGGGCTCGGCCTTCGGCATTACCTCGCCGGTGTCCATGGTCTCGCCCTGGTTTTATACCGAGGTCACGGCGGCCGCGGGCGCGACCGTGCCGCTCGATCCTGACCACGAGGAGCGCGCGATCTACGTTGTCGACGGCGAGGTCGAGATTGCGAACGAGCGCTACGAGGGGCCGCGGCTGCTGATCTTCCGGCCTGGCGATCGCATCACCGTGAAGGCCGTGAGGCTGACGCGGATGATGTTTCTCGGCGGCGATGCGCTGGAAGGCCCGCGCCACATCTGGTGGAATTTCGTCTCCTCAAGCAAGGAGAGGATCGAGCAGGCCAAGCAGGACTGGAAAACCGGCCGCTTCGCCGCGGTTCCGCAGGAACATGAGTTCATTCCGCTGCCGGAATAGGCTAATCCCGGTTCCGGCCGCGCTGTCCGGTGCGGCCGGATTTTTGCCCGAAGGCCCTGCCTTGCGAAAGCTTTGCCGATGACCACCATGCTCTCCAGCGACCTGCCCCTGCCCAAGATCGGCCGTGGCAAGGTGCGCGACATCTACGCCGTCGACGACGACCGCTTGCTGCTCGTCACCACCGACCGCATCAGCGCCTTCGACGTCGTGATGGGCGAGACCATTCCGATGAAGGGCGCGGTGCTGACCCAGATCAGCGCGTTCTGGTTCAACGAGCTCGAAGGCGTGGTGCCGCACCACATGATCAGCGCCGACACCGACGAGATCATCGCGGCCGTGCCGGCCTTGAAGCCGCACCGCGCCGAAATCCTGGGACGTGCCATGCTCTGCCGCCGCACCACCGTGTTCCCCATCGAATGCGTGATCCGCGGCTATCTCTCGGGCTCGGCGTGGAAAGAATACGCCGCCAGCGGCACGCTCGCCGGCGAGAAGCTGAAGGCAGGTCTGGTCGAAAGCGAGAAGCTCGATCCTTCGATCTTCAGCCCGGCGACCAAGGCCGAGACCGGTCATGACGAAAACATCACCATTGCAAAGATGCGTGAGGTCGTCGGCGACGAGACCGCCTACACGCTCGAGAGCATGACGCGCGCGATCTACACCCTCGGCGAGGAGCTCGCCCGCGAGCAGGGCATCATCATCGCCGACACCAAGTTCGAGTTCGGCCGCGACAAGGACGGCCGCATCATCCTGATCGACGAGGTGATGACGCCGGATTCGTCGCGCTTCTGGGCCGTCGACGCCTACAAGCCCGGCCAGCCGCAGGCGAGCTTCGACAAGCAGCCGCTACGCGATTATCTCGACGTCGAGCGCCGCGCCGGCCGCTGGAACGGCGACGCCCCGCCGCCTCCGCTGCCCGCGAGCGTGGTTGAGGCCACCAGCAAGCGGTATCTGGAAGCGTACCGGCGCGTGACCGGGACTGAGCTGACGATTTAGGCCCGGCAGCCGTCGCACACTCCGTCATTGCGAGCGCAGCGAAGCAATCCAGGGTCCCTCCGCGGATGCATTTCTGGATTGCTTCGCTGCGCTCGCAATGACGGGGAGAAACCGGGTGCTTCCGTTTTTCTCTCAACCATATGGTTGAGCATTCACACGTCGTGAATGCGGGTCTTCGCCGCAGAACTGTCGGATATCTCATAATTCCGAGAATCCTGTTGCGCTAAGCCTGTAGTCGTCTACGTCTCGGAGAGAAATTTTCAGGAGCGAGCGCAACGGCGTGACCGATCCAGCAATTGTTCTCAGTTCGGCTCCGCGATTCAATCCGGCCCTCAAGCGTGCGCTGAATGACATATTGGGCGGAAGCGCCGCCAGTGTCCTGACGGTCACCTTCGGACTGTCCTATTCGCTTTTGATCTTCGCCGGACCGCTTTCGCCCTATCTGTCCTACGGGATCACGGCGACCTTCGTCAGCTCCGCGGTCCTTGCGATCGTCATCGGGCTTGGCAGCTCCCTTCCCTTTGCCATTGCCGCCCCCGACAGCTCGACCGCCGCGGTGACCGGAATTCTGGCGGCCTCGGTGGTCGAGCGCATCGAGACGGCGAACCTGCAGGCGTCGCTGCTCTCGCCGATCCTGATCACGCTCGGCCTGTCGACGGTGCTGACAGGATTGGTGCTGTGCGGGCTGGGCTTGACGCGGCTCGGCCGCGCCATCCGCTACGTGCCCTATCCCGTTGTCGGCGGCTTCCTCGGCGCCACCGGACTTCTCATCGCCCTCGGCGCGATCCGGGTGATCACCAATCACCCGTTGCAGTTCGCGACGCTGCCTCGCTTCGCCGACCATACCATCTTGCTGGAGCTCGGGGCTGCCTGCGCGATGGCGCTGGTGCTGTATCTCACCTGGCATCGCTCGCGCAGCCCGTTCGGATTGCCGATCATTCTGGTCGGCGGCGTGCTCACGGCACATCTGGCATTCTGGATCACCGGTGTTTCGTTCGACGACGCACGCGCCCTGGGATGGACCTTTCAGCCTCCGCCGCAAGCGACCTTCATGCTGCCCTGGCACACCGGAGATCTCGCCCGCTATCCCTGGTTTGCCATACCGGACCTGATCGGCAACGTCGTCGCCGTCATCTTCGTCACGGCCGCCAGCACGCTGTTCAACACCACCGGCATCGAGGTGGCCACGCATCGCGAAGCCAATCTGGAGCGCGAGCTGAACGTCACCGGCGCCGCCAATATCCTGACCGGCCTGCTGGGCGGCTACCCCGGCTGCAGCTCGATCAGCCGGTCGCTCCTCAACTACAGCAGCGGCGGACGGGGACGCCTGTCTGGCCTCACGGTCGCGGCGCTGTCGCTGCTGATGCTCGCGGTCGCGCCCGAGCTGCTCGGCTTCATCCCGAAATTCGTTCTTGGCGGCCTGCTCCTCTATCTCGGCGCCGACCAACTCCACAAATGGATCATCGAATCGCGCAAGCGGCTCTCGAAGCTCGAATATCTCTCGCTGATCGCGATCATCGCCATCATCGTGATCTGGGGCTTCGTGCCGGGCATCCTGATCGGCGTCGTCATCGGCTGCGCGACGTTTGCGTTCAGCGCCGCGCGCGTGGAGTCGATCAAGTACAGTTTCGACGGCTCGGAATACCGTTCCTCGCTCGACCGCTCGCGCGACGACCAGGACGTGCTGCTCGCGCATGGCGGCAAGATCCGGGGCCTCAATCTGCAGAGCTATCTGTTCTTCGGGTCCGCCAACCGGCTTTACCAGCACGTCAAGCGGCTGCTGCAGGAACACCCGGAGTGCCGCTATCTGCTGTTCGACTTCAAGCTCGTCACCGGCGTCGACTCGTCGGCGGCCTACAGCTTTGCGCAGATCAAGCGCAGCGCGCATGACCTCGGCGTCGAGCTGATCCTGGTGCATCTGTCGGCCATTGCCGAGAAGGTGCTGCGTTCCAGCGACTTCGTCGGCGAGGGCGTCACCATTGTTCCCGAGCTCGATCATGCGCTGGAGTGGTGCGAGAACGAGTTGATCGCGCAGCATCAGGAGCTGGCTCGGGAGGAGGCGAGCCTGCGCGACTGGTTCACGGGGATTCTGGGCAGCGAGGCGGACGCCGACGAACTGATCCGCCGCTGCCAGCGCCTCGAGGTCGAAGCCGGCGATGTCATCGTGCAGGCCGGCGACCCCGCCGATTCCATGCATTTCATCCTCGAGGGACGCGTCGGCATCATGGTGCCCGCCGACGACGATCGCACCACGCGTGTCCGCAGCCTCGGTCGCTACACCACGATCGGCGAGATGGGCCTGGTCTCGAACACGCCGCGTAGCGCGACGATCCAGGCCGAGGTCGACAGCGTGCTCTACGTGCTCAACACGCACCAGTTCGATGCGATCAAGGCCGAAGACCCCGCGCTCAGCCACAAGCTGCTGACCTATTTCGTGTCGGTCATGGCCGAGCGGCTGAAGTTCGCGAACCGGACGATCGCGGTGTTGCGGCGGTGATCAAGCTACCTGCTTTCTGAAGACCACGGAAAGCTGACGTACTGGTCGCGCGTGTCGTAGCAGATGTTTCCGTACATCTTGAGGTAAGCATCCCGACGCGCGGAATCATTGAACACGGCCGCGGGATTCGCCAGGTCCGCTTCATATTGGCGCATATTACTTGCGGTCAGCGCGCTGGGAAGAATGTCCATCGCTTGCGGAATGCTCTTGCCGTCCAACCAGTCGGCCGCGTGCTGGCCCATGGCGTAGCCGAACACCGAGGATGCAAGACTGATGCTGATCTTGTAAGGGCCGCCCTTCTTGATTTCAGTGACGGCTTCGACCTCGCCATCGATACCGCCGAAGAACTGATCCGGCCTTTCCTTGCCAGCCTCCCTGACTGCCTGCAGAGCCCCAAGGACGACCGTATCGGCGCCCAGCACGACATCCACGTCGGGATGTGCCAGTAAAATCGTTTGCATCATTTTATACCCGCCCACCTTGTTCACCGTCGGAGGGGAATTGTCCGCAACGACATCGGCGCCGGGAATGTCCTTCAACACATCGCGCATCCCCGCAAAGCGCGGGGCCAGAAACTGCAGGCTGTCATGGGTCAGGATCACAACGTTAGCCTTGCCGCCAAGCTTGCCCCGAATGTAATTGCCCGCAGCATCGCCCAGCACCTTGCCCGTGAGATTTTGGGGCGCATTCAAAAGGGACGTCGCCGGCGGGGGCACGACGGCGCCGACATAGGCGCCTTGCCAGATCATCCTCCGCAAGGCCGGCGCCAACGCAGCGGGATCGACGGGCGCGACAACAAGTCCTCCGGTTCGAGCGTCCCGGAAGCCGTCGACCTGTTCGATCATCTTCTCGGCGCTGTTGTCGGCGACCGAAGCGGAGAAGCTCAGGCCGCGGTCCTTCGCAGCCATCGCGACGCCTCTCGCAATGCCTTTGACGAATTCGCGGTCATTGTCCTGCGCGAAGGCGAGAGACTTGTTCAGTGACGGAGGAGGATTGCAACCAGCGGCGTTTCGATCGAATGGGCCAAAAACGCGGGGGATCGTGATCCCGGCCGGTCCGTCCTCCGCGCATGCGCCCGCATGACAGGCAATAGTCGTGCAGACAACGAAGGCCGCAGGCCAATTCCGTCTGTCAGATTTCATGCGGACACACTATCGGGCACGGAGGGAAAAACCAGTTTGCGCGGCAAGACTATCCGGAAAGTCGTGCCTCGATCCAGTTCGGAAGTTCGCAGTGATGTCACCCCCAAGGTTTCTCAGAACCGTTTTCGCATAAGCGAGCCCGACCCCCTCGCCGGTCTGGTCCAGCTTGCCGACCCTGCGGAACAGCTCGAAAATCCGCCCCACATCCTGCGGAGCTATGCCGCGGCCATTATCGGCAACCTCGATCGCGATCCGATCGCCGGGCAGCGTGGTGCTGCTGACCTTGAGCTGGAGCGGCCGCTCCTTCGCGCGATATTTGACCGCGTTGTCGAAGAGATTGCCGATCACCTGCTCTAGCGAAAGCCGGTCGGTCACGATCGACTTGACCTGAAACTGCGTATCGATCTTGCCGCCTGCCGCCGAAATCTGGTGCTGGATCGCGGAGGCGCTCGAGACAATGGCCCGCTCGAGGTCGACGGTCTCCGGCGTTGGATCGCGGCGCCCGTCCCGCGACAGCAGGAGCACCGCGTTCAGGAGTGTCTCCATCTTGGACGCCGACGTGCGGATGTAGCCAATGGCTTCGGGCATCTCCTCATTGGTGATCTTCCGTGCATGCTGCAGATCCAGGTCGGCCACCCCAACGCTCGGCTGCTCCAGATATTGCGCAAGATCCTTCGCGCCCTCTGCAAGCTCTTCAGAAAATCCCACAATGCTGATCAAAGGAGCGCGGATATCGTGCGACACGAGATGTGTGAAGCGCTGCATCTCCTCGTTGGCCCTCGCAAGAGCTTCCGTCCGGTGCTTGACCCGATCCTCCAGGGACACGTTGAGCGCCGCAACCTCGTCGCGCGCTTGCGTCAATTCCCGGGTGTAACGCAGAAGCGTTACGGTCACGGCGCCGACGACCAGCACAATCAGGACCGACGCCGCGATTGACGCGTACCGCAAATTCGTCGCGTTCACCCTTTGCTGCACGACGCCCGAGGTGAGACGATTGTCCATGGTTCGAACGATGCCCGAGACGAACAGGTTCAACTCGTCCATCAGCGCCTTGCCGCGATTGGTGTTGGTGATGGCGAGGGCCTGGTCGTCCTTTCGGTCGTTCTTCAGCGCGATGGTCTGGTCCATCTCGGCGAATTTATCGGCGGTGAGGACATCAAGCCGCTTCAACACCGCGGCGAATTGCGGGTCATCACCGAGATTTCGCTTAAGGCTATCGAGCTGCCGGTTGGCCGACGTCTTTGCGGCGCCGTAGGGAGAAAGATAGATCTGGTTGCCGGTCAGCAGCAAGCCGCGCTGGCTCGCTTCCGCCGACTGGACCGCGCTGCGAAGCTCGACCGCCGCGACACGGACATCACGCAACCTGACCACTTCATCGAAATGTTCGTTGGCGCGATCGCCGAGCCACACGGTCATGGCGACAACCGCGAGCAGCGCGGCGAGGCCCACGACGAGCAGAACCAGCGAGATCGGCACGATGAGACGCTTCGCAATATACATGTCGTGTCAATCCAGCCCGGATGCCGGCAAATTCAATAGGATTACAAGACCTTAAGGACGAAATAACATCAAGGCCCAAGCGCCGGGTTCCATCGGAAGTCGGAGCCTGCAGCGCAACGCCGGGTGCAAACGCACCAGCGCCCCGGCCGGATGACGGCCAGGGCGCTGCGATCGGACTTGCACGGTTGTCGGACGAACGTCAGGGATGTCCCCGACAGGGAGGCTACACCCCCGCCATCATCACGTATTTGATCTCGACATATTCTTCCATGCCGTGACGCGAGCCTTCGCGGCCGAGGCCGCTTTCCTTGACGCCGCCGAAGGGTGCGACTTCAGTGGTGATCAGGCCGGTGTTGACGCCGACCATGCCGGATTCCAGTGCCTCGGCGACGCGCCAGACGCGGCCGAGATCGCGGGAGTAGAAGTAGGAGGCCAGACCAAATGGCGAGGCGTTGCACATCGCGACGACATCGGCCTCGTCCTTGAAGCGGATGACGGGCGCGAGCGGGCCAAAGGTTTCTTCCTGCGCGACCAGCGAGTCCGGCTTGACGTCGGCGAGCACGGTCGGCTCGAAGAACGAGCGTCCGAGCTCGCTGCGCTTGCCGCCGGTGACGATCTTGGCGCCGCGCTTCACGGCGTCGGCGATGTGGCGCTCGACCTTGTCGACCGCCTTCAGGTTGATCAGCGGCCCCTGCGTGACGCCGCTTTCGGTGCCGTCGCCGATCTTCATCGCCGCGACCTTGGCCGAGAGCTTCTTCACGAACTCGTCGTAGATCTTGTCCTGGGCGTAGATGCGATTGGCGCAGACGCAGGTCTGGCCCATGTTGCGATATTTCGAGACCATCGCGCCCTCGACCGCGGCATCGATGTCGGCATCGTCGAACACCACGAACGGCGCGTTGCCGCCGAGCTCGAGACCGAGCCGCTTCACGCCGACGGAGGCCTGCTGGTAGAGGATCTTGCCAACCGCGGTCGAGCCGGTGAAGCCGACGAAGCGCACCGCCGGATGCTCGCACAGCACCTTGCCGATCGGCGGCGCGTCGCCGGTGACGATGTTGAGAACGCCCTTGGGGATGCCGGCCTTCTCGGCCAGCACGGCGAGTGCCAGCGCCGACAGCGGCGTCTCGTTGGCGGGCTTCAGCACCACGGTGCAACCGGCGGCAAGGGCCGGCGACACCTTCCGCGTGATCATCGAGTTCGGGAAATTCCACGGCGTGATCGCACCGCAGACACCGATAGGCTGCTTGATCGCGAGCAGCCGCGCATCGGGCCGCTGCGTCGGGATGGTCTCGCCATAGACGCGGCGGGCTTCCTCGGCGAAGAACTCGATATAGGCGGCGCCGATGTCGACTTCGCCGAGAGCTTCCGAGAGCGGCTTGCCCTGCTCGGAGGTGAGGATCAGCGCGAGGTCCTCGCGATTGGCGATGATCAGCTCGAACCATTTGCGCAGGATATTGGAGCGCTGCTTGGCGGTGTGCTTGGCCCAGGCCGGAAAGGCGCGCTGGGCGGCTTCGACCGCCTTGGTCGTTTCGTCCGCACCGAGCTGCGGGACCTTTGCGAGCTCGACGCCGGTCGCGGGATTGTTGACGGCAAAGACCGGCGTGCCGACCCAGGCGCCGTCGATGTAGCAGGCCTCCTTGAGCAGCGAAGGATCCTTCAGCCGGTCGCGCAGGGTGGCGGTGGCTTGCGGGGCGCGTGCGGCGGCGGTCGGTGTCATGGCGTTACTCCCTAGGGCGATCGGATCGGCCCGGAATATAGGGGCAGACGGTGCGCAATGCACCGTCCCGCGACGCACATCTGATGGGAGTTAAAGCGAGAGCGGAAGGGTTACGCCGCACCGCTCATATAGGTCTCGCGCCGGCCGATCATGCGCTCGGCGGCCGCCTTGGCGCCGGCCTTCGAGGAGGTCGCGCACGTCCGGTATTCGAGATCGGGCGCGTCCGAGGCGTCGCGGCGGCCGAACCAGGATTTGGAGCCGACCGGCAGCAACGCCAGCGCTTGCGCCAGATTGTCGACCGCGCCGAACGAATAGAGCGCGCCGGTGCCGGCGATCCGGACCTCGTAAATGCCGGGTGAGATCGGCGCTTCGAGGTTCTCGCCCCGTCCGGGACGGGGATAGCGCTTCCATTCGCTCCAGGTCGAAATCATCTGAGTCCCCCTCGCGGCCGATCGGAAGCCGCCAAATTTGTATCAAGTCCTAGCGTCAGCCGCCCATTGGGCCAGAGGTCAAACGCCGCAACGCACAAAATGTTTCAAGTGATTCAAGCGCTCGAAACATATCGCCCAGGCCCATCCGAGGTCACGGCGAAGTGCGTCCATCAACCGCACATTGCGATGGCGTGTTGCAATCGTGTCGTCCTGCCTGGAGCGCGAACCGTCAAGTCACGACATCGCGACCGAAGCGCGCATATGACCGCCCTTGCCGCACAGCGGATGCGGGAGGACAATCGGTTACTTCCAACAATAATCAAACCGGAGGAAACGCGTATGCAAAGCCAAGCCGAGATCGACGAGATCCTGCGCCAGAAGAGCGACGCCAAGGAGATTCCCGGCGTCGTCGCCATCGCCGCCAGCGGTAACGACGTGCTCTATCAGGGCGCCTTCGGCAAGCGCGATCTGTCCAAGCCCGATGCGATGACGGCGGATAGCGTGTTCTGGATCGCCTCGATGACGAAGGCGGTGACATCGGCGGGCGCGATGCAGCTGGTCGAGCAGGGCAAGTTGTCGCTGGATGCGCCGATCGGCGAGGTGTTGCCCGATCTCGCCAAGCCGCAGGTGCTCGAAGGCTTCGATTCCAGCGGTGAGCCGAGGCTGCGACCGGCGAAGGGACCGATCACCCTGCGCCAGCTCATGACCCACACCGCCGGCTTCGCCTACAATATGTGGAACGGCGATCTTGCGATCCATCTGGAAAAGACGGGCACCCCCGCCATCACCACCTGCCAGAACGCGGCGCTGAAGACGCCTGTCATGACCGATCCCGGCACACGCTGGGAATACGGCACCAACATCGATTTCGTCGGCAAGGCCGTGGAAGCCGTCAGCGGCAAGCGGCTGGATGCCTATTTGCGCGACAACCTTTTTGCTCCACTCGGAATGTCCGACACCGGCTTCAAGATTACCGACACGATGCGCAAGCGGCTGGTCGGCATGCATGCACGCGGTGAGGACGGCCAGCTCGCCGCGATCCCGTTCGAGCTCGAGCAGGAGCCGGAATTCCACATGGGTGGCGGCGGCCTCTATGCGACAGCGGCCGACTACATCAGGTTCACCCAGATGATCCTGAACAAAGGCCGCGGCAACGGCAACCAGGTGCTCAAGGCCGAGACCGTCGCGACGATGGGACAGAACCACATCGGCGATCTCAACATGACCAGGCTGACGACGGCGGCGCCGATGTACACCAACGACGTCGACCTCTATCCGGAGCAGGTCAAGAAGTGGGGCCTCAGCTTCATGATTAACACCGCCAAGACCGCGGAGGGCCGCAGCGCAGGCAGCCTCGCCTGGGCGGGCCTCGCCAACACCTATTTCTGGATCGATCCGTCGCGCGATGTCACTGGCGTGATCCTGATGCAATTGCTGCCGTTCGCGGATGCCAAGTGCCTGGAGACGTTCGCAGGCTTCGAGCGCGGGGTTTATGCCGGGCTCGATGCGGGGAGCGGGCAGAGGGCGGCGTAGTCAGCACTCAGGACACGTCATGGCCGGGCCTGTCCCGGCCATCCACGCGTCGCCGCGCGGTACGAAGACCGTGGATGCCCGGGACAAGCCCGGGCATGACCACTGTGGGTAAGGCGCGTCCCGACCTCAACTCCGTCATTGCGAGCGGAGCGAAGCAATCCAGTCTGCCGCCGCGGATGGATTCTGGATTGCTTCGCTTCGCTCGCAATGACGGAAAGTGAGCGTTACGCAGTCAGCCCGCGCTGCTGGGCGAGCTCCTTCAGCGACACCTGCGGCCTTGCCCCGATGTGCTGGATCACTTCGGCCGCCGCCAGTGCGCCGAGCTCGCCGCACTGCTTGTAGGCGAGGTTGCGCGCCAGGCCGAACAGGAAGCCCGCGGCGAAGAGGTCGCCGGCACCGGTGGTGTCGACCAGCTTGGCGATCGGGGCCGCAGGCGCGGCGACGGCGTCTTCGGACGACACCACCATGCAACCCTTCTCGCTGCGGGTGACCACGCCGAGATTGACGTCGTTGCGCAGCTGCTTCAGCGCGGTGTCGAAGTCCGAGGTCATGTAAAGCGAATGCAGCTCGGACTCGTTGGCGAAGACGATGTCGACGGTGCCGTTGCGCATCAGCGACCGAAACTCGTCGCGATAGCGATCGACGCAGAAGGAATCCGACAGCGTCAGCGCCACCTTGCGCTTGGCATCATGCGCGATCTTGGCCGCCTTGAGGAAGGCGTCCTTGGCGTCCTTGGGATCCCAGAGATAACCCTCGAGATAGACGATCCTCGCGCTTGCGATCTCGGCGGGGTCGATGTCGGCGGGCGACAGATCCTGCGCGGCGCCGAGATAGGTATTCATGGTGCGCTCGCCGTCGGGCGTGACCAGGATGTAGGAGCAGCCGGTGGCGGCGCCGTCCTTCGCGGCGGGCGTGTTGAAGGCGACGCCGGCGGCGCGGATGTCGTGGACATAGAGACCGCCGATCTGGTCGTCCTTGACCTTGCCGACATAAGCGGCCCGCGCCCCAAGGCTGGCGATGCCGACGATGGTGTTGGCGGCCGAGCCGCCCGAAACTTCCGTCGCCGGACCCATGTCCTGGTAGATGGCGGCGGCCCGCGCCTCGTCGATCAGGGACATGCTGCCCTTGGTCATGCCGTGCTTGGCCAAAAAGGCTTCATCGGTCCTGACCAGCACGTCGAACAGCGCATTGCCGATCCCGAGAACGTCGTATTTCACGTCAGCCATTCACCTTGATCCTGTTGCCGGATTGCGATCCCTGAGGAAATCCGCTTCCTGTCGGCCTGAAATCTGGCTCGCGGCCTATCACGACCGGCCCTGCGCGGGCAAGCAACGAGAGTCGTCTTTTGACGCGTTTTCTTCACGCGAACCGGAGCCACTTCGCTCGAAAACGCTATGATATAACAAGCCCGATGATCCGCTCCTTCCTGACCGTCTCGACGGGAACACTCGCCTCGCGGCTGCTGGGCTTTGCGCGCGATTCCCTGATCGCGGCGCTGCTCGGCACCGGCGCGGTGGCCGATGCGTTTCTGGCCGCATTCCAGCTCGTCAATGTCGTTCGCCGCCTGCTCAGCGAAGGGGCCCTGAATGCGGCGCTGATCCCGGCCTGGCTGCGCGTCCGTGACCGCAACGGCGGGCAGGCCGCCTCCGCCTTTGCGGGACGCGTGCTCGGCACGGTCAGCGCGGCCCTGATCGCGATCTCGATCGTCATTGCGCTTCTGATGCCGCTGATCATCACGATCATTGCGCCGGGATTCATTGGCAGCAGCACGCTCGATCTCGCCGTCGCGAACGCGCGGCTGATGCTGCCCTATCTTGCTTTCGCCGGTCCCGTCACGGTGCTGATGGGACTGCTCAACGCGCAAGGGCGATTTGCCCTCACGGCCTTCTCGCCGCTGCTGTTCAACACCGCGCTGATTGCCGCGATCGCGCTGCTGCTCGTCGGGCACGCCGATGCACCCTTCGCCGCGTGGATGCTGGCGGCGACCGTCGGCCTCGCCGGCCTGCTGCAACTCGCGATGCTGCTGTCGCAGCGGAGCGGGCGCCTCGCGACGCCGCTGCGTATGAGCTTCGACAAGGAGATGCGCGACTTCTTCGCCAAGGCCATCCCCGGCATGATCGCGAGCTCCGGCCCGCAATGGCTGATGGTGGCCGGCGCGATCATCGCCTCCGCCACGCCGTCCGCCGTCTCCTGGCTCTACTTCGCCAATCGGCTGATCGAGCTGCCGCTCGGCATCGTCGGCGTCGCCATGGGCACGGTGCTGGTGCCGGAGCTGACGCGCGCGGTGAGTCTCGGAGACCGCGACGCGGCGGCGCATGCGGAATCGCGCGCGCTGGAACTCGCGGCCGGGCTGGCGCTGCCCGCCACGCTCGGCCTGATCGTGCTGGCCGAACCGATCGTGCGGCTATTGTTCGAGCATGGCGCCTTTGGCGCGGCGGACAGTACCGCGACCGCACATGCGCTGATGTTGCTGGCGTTGGGACTGCCGGCCCATGTGCTGATCAAGGCGCTATCGCCTGCCTTCTATGCCCGCAGCGACACGATGACGCCGCTGCTGGCAACGACGAAAGGATTCGCGGTCACGGTCGCGCTCGCGATCCTGCTTGGTCACTATTTCGGCGCGAGCGGGATCGCCGCCAGCATCGCGGCCGGTGCCTGGAGCAGCGCGCTTTCGCTGCTCCGCAAGGGCGCGCGTGAATTCGGCTTCTCGGTCGATGCGGCCGCGCGACAACGGCTGCCGCGGATCGTGCTTGCCGCCGCAGCAATGGGCGCCCTGCTCTGGCTGACCATGAGCCTGGTGCCCGCCGAGGCGCATGGCTTGATCAGGTTCGTTGCGCTGGGCTTCCAGATCGCGGCCGGAATCGCCGTCTATGGCCTGCTCCTGCAAATCCTCGGGGTCGCCTCCCTGCGCGAGGCGGCGGCCGCCCTGAAGCGACCTGCCACACACGATCCGCGCGCCTGAGCCCCGCGAATTACCCTTGACGGGGCAGCGCCGCTGTTGGAAACGACGCCGGCTACCCCTTAGGAAAGCTTGCCATGCCATTCGTTGAACGGGTTTTTTCGGGCGTCCAGCCGACGGGCAATCTGCACCTCGGCAATTATCTCGGCGCGATCGTCAACTTCGTGAAAATGCAGGACACCCACAACTGCATCTATTGCGTCGTCGACATGCACGCGATCACGCAGGGGGTGGACGTCTGGGGCGGACCGGTCGAGCTGGCGCGCAACACCCGCGAGGTGACCGCGGCGTTCATTGCCGCCGGCATCGATCCAAAGAAACACATCGTGTTCAACCAGAGTCAGGTCTCGGGCCATGCCGAGCTCGCCTGGATCTTCAACTGCGTCGCGCGCATGGGCTGGCTCGGCCGCATGACCCAGTTCAAGGAGAAGGCCGGCAAGGACCGCGAGAACGCGTCGGTCGGCCTGTTCGACTATCCCGTGCTGATGGCGGCCGACATCCTGCTGTACCGCGCCACTCACGTGCCGGTCGGCGAGGACCAGAAGCAGCATCTGGAGCTTTCGCGCGACATCGCGCAGAAGTTCAACAACGACTTCGGCGACTCGATCCGCAACCTCGGCGCCAATGACGGCCTGTTCTTCCCGTTGCCGGAGCCGCTGATTCAGGGGCCGGCGACGCGCGTGATGTCCTTGCGCGACGGCACCAAGAAGATGTCGAAGTCGGATCCATCCGACAACTCGCGCATCAATCTGACCGACGACGCCGACACCATCGCGCAGAAAGTGCGCAAGGCGAAGACCGATCCGGAGCCGTTGCCGACCGAAGAGAAGGGCCTCGAGCCGCGCCCCGAGGCCGATAATCTGGTCGGCATCTTTGCCGCGCTCTCCGGCCGCACCAAGGCCGACGTGCTGCGTGAATTCGGCGGCGGCCAGTTCTCCAGCTTCAAGAATGCGCTGGTCGAGCTGTGCGTGACGAAGCTCTCGCCGATCGCCGGCGAGATGAAGCGTCTCGTCGCCGACCCCGGCCATATCGACGCCATCCTCAACGACGGCGCCGACCGTGCCCGCGCAATCGCCGACGAGACCATGAAGCTCTCCAAGGACATCGTCGGCTTCATCCGCCGCCGCTGATTGCTGCGATCGCAACACCCCGGCCGACGCCAAGGCGCCGGCCGCATCTCTTCTCCCCAACGTTGCGGGAGTGTGGCAGCATGCGGGCCGTGCACATTCCGGGACATGTATGACCAGCAAGCGACTTTGCTTCGAGCCGGGTCACAAGCCCAAATGCCTCGTCATCGTCGACGATACCGCCGAATGGGATCGCGCGGTCTATTACGCCAGCCGCTGGGCGATCCGCGCTGGCGGCGGCGTGGTAATGCTGCGCATCATCGAGCCCGACGAGCAGAACCAGGAATGGCTGGGGGTCGCCGACATCATGCGCGCCGAGGCGCATGATGCGGCGGAAGCCGCGCTCGACCGCGCCGCCGGCCGCGCCAACGGCATCGCCGCGATCACGCCGGAACGGGTGATCCGCGAAGGCGCCGCGATGGAACAGTTGCTGGCGGTGATCGACGAGGACCCAGACATCGCCATGCTGGTGCTCGCTGCCAACCCCGGGGCGGAGGGTCCGGGGCCGCTGGTTTCACTGCTGGCACACGCGCTGGGCACGTTCCCGGTGCCCGTGACCATCATCTCCGGCGCGCTCAGCGACCAAAGCGTGGATTCGCTGTCGTAGCCCGTTCTTCACCTCGCCCCGCTTGCGGAGAGAGGGAGAATAGTAACACCGTAACCCGCTGATATAACAACGAAACCTTCGCCACACCCCTTGATCGTGCGTTCGCCGTCGCCATCTGCTAATTGATAGCTCACGCGCCGGCCTTGAACCGGCGACGTCTGGAGAAAGCCATGTTCATTCAAACCGAAGCCACCCCCAATCCTGCCACGCTGAAGTTCATTCCCGGCCGCGTCGTGATCGACGGCGGGCCGATGGAATTTGCCAGCCGCGAATCGGCGACGCGCTCGCCGCTGGCCGAAAAGCTGTTCGAGGTGCCCGGGGTCACCGGCGTGTTCTACGGATCCGACTTCATCACCGTGACCAAGGCAAACGGTGAATGGCAGCAGCTCAAGCCCGCGATCCTCGGTGCCATCATGGAGCACTACATGTCCGGTGCTCCGCTGCTCGCCGACGGCACGGCCGCTGGCGATGCCGATCTCGACGACGAGGACGAGTTCTTCGACGAGGCCGACGCCGAGACGGTCGACATGATCAAGGATCTGATCGAGACGCGGGTGCGGCCGGCGGTCGCCAATGACGGCGGCGACATCACCTTCCGCGGCTTCAAGGATGGGATCGTCTATCTCAACATGAAGGGCTCATGCGCCGGCTGCCCATCATCGACCGCGACGCTTCAGCACGGCATCCAGAATTTGCTGAAGCATTTTGTGCCCGACGTGGTCGAAGTCCGGCCGATGTGACGACGACATCGTCATTCCGGGGCGGTCCGTAGGACCGAGTTCAGGCGCGCATTTGCGCGCCTGAGAATCTCGAGATTCCGGGTCTGGTGCTAACGCACCATCCCGGAATGACCGTGCCTACGCCGCCTGGCCGAGCTCGCCGCTTCTTCCGCAGCCTTTCGCATGCTCGCCGACATGGCATTTGGTGACCACCAATGCCTTATAAATTGAAATAATCCCAATGACTTAGCCGTCCCGGAGGTCGCAGATACATGCGATCGCTTTAAAAGCGGGGCACGAAGATTTTGCCAAATTCCCGCTCACGTGGAATTCCGGAGGCGTTCATGCGCCTGTCGAGAAATCAAACTTGGGCTGGTTCGACCGTGGCGGAACCGACTAAGCTGATTCGATGCTGATCCTTGCCATCGATACCGCGCTGGAGGCGTGCGCGGCCGCCGTTCTCGACACCGACGCCGGCGAGCTCCTTGCGCGGGAGCAGCTCCTCATGAAGCGCGGCCACGCCGAAGCGCTGATGCCGATGATCGCGCGCGTCATGAAGTCTGCCGATCTCGCCTTCACCTCGCTCGACCGCATCGCCGTCACCGTCGGTCCCGGAAGCTTCACCGGATTGCGCGTCGGCATCTCGGCCGCGCGCGGACTTGCGCTGGCGGCGAAGCGCCCGGCCGTCGGGCTGACGACGTTGTCGGCCTATGCCGCCGCCATCGTCGGTCAGAACGGAACGGCGCCGGTGATCTCCGCCATCGATGCGCGGCACGATCACGTCTATTTCCAGATCGTCGCCGGCGACGGCAGCCAGCTGGTGCGGCCGGGCGTAGCTCGCATCGACGAGGCGATCGCGGCCTCGCAATTCGGCGCGCCGCATCTGGTCGGCGATGGCGCAAGACTCCTCGCCGATCGCTGGCCGAAGGATGCACCGCAACCTGTCACGGTCGACGCGCAGCCCGCGCCCGACATCAGCTGGGTCGCATGGCTCGGCGCGGCCGCCGATCCCGAGACAAATCCGGCGCGGCCGTTCTATCTAAAGGCGCCCGACGCAAAGCCGACTGCAGGGCCGCCGCTCGCACAAGCCGCAAGCTCATGATGAGATGGTTTTCGGAATGGTGGCGCGGCGGCACGCCCGTCGTCGAACCCGCCTCCGCGCGCGACGCGCTGCGGCTCGCGCAGCTTCACGGCCAGTCCTTCGCGCACGGCTGGGGTGAAGGCGAGTTCGAGGCCATGCTCGGTGAGCGCAACACGCTCGTCCATCGCCTGCGCCTCGGCCGCAAGGTCATCGGCTTCGCGGTGTCGCGGATCGGCGCGGACGAAGCGGAGATTCTCTCGATCGCGGTCGACCAGGCCTATCGCGGCCGCGGCCTCTCCCGCATGCTGCTGATGACCCATCTCGGTCATCTCGCCGGGCGCGGCGTGCGCACGATATTTCTGGAGGTCGAGGAGAACAACCAGCCGGCACGGCGGCTCTACGACAGGACCGGATTCGTGGTGGTCGGGCGCCGCGAACGCTACTATAAGCAGCCCAACGGGGAACAATTGAACGCACTTCTGATGCGCCGTGACTTGTCGTAATATTGATGGCAGAAAGCGCCCCGTCAGGCAGACAACACATGACTGGACTTAAACCTTCCACCGCATCCAAGGCGTCCGGCATCGAGGCGCGCTGTGCCGCGACCGGCATGCGCATGACCGAGCAGCGCCGCGTCATCGCCCGCGTGCTCGCGGAGGCGATCGACCATCCCGATGTCGAGGAGCTGTATCGGCGCTGCGTCGCCGTCGACGACAAGATCTCGATCTCGACGGTGTACCGTACCGTCAAGCTGTTCGAGGATGCCGGCATCATCGAGCGCCACGATTTCCGAGAGGGCCGCGCGCGCTACGAGACGATGCGCGACAGCCACCACGACCACCTCATCAATCTGCGCGACGGCAAGGTGATCGAGTTCACGTCCGAAGAGATCGAGAAGCTCCAGGCCGAGATCGCCCGCAAGCTCGGCTACAAGCTGGTCGACCACCGGCTCGAGCTCTATTGCGTCCCGCTCGACGACGACAAGCCGACGTCCTGACGTCGTGCCGATAGATCTCATCATCTTCGATTGCGACGGCGTGCTCGTGGACAGCGAGGTCATTTCCTGTCGCGCGCATGCCGACGTGTTGACGAAGCACGGCTATCCGATCACCTCGGAGCAGGTGTTGATCCGCTTCCTCGGTGTATCCGAGAAAGACGCGCGGCGGATGGTCGAACAGGAAATCGGCCGCAGCCTCCCCGAGGATCTGGAGAGCCAGGTGAATGCGGCCACGCTGCAATTCTATGCCAGCGATCTGCAGCCGATCACCCACGTGGCCGCGGCAATTGCCGCAATCGATTTGCCGAAATGCGTCGCATCGAGCGGCACGCCGGAGAAGATCCATCACGGCCTGACATGTGCCGGCCTTTACGACCTGCTCGCTCCGAACATCTTTTCCGCAAGCCAGGTCGCCCGCGGCAAGCCCGCGCCCGACCTGTTCCTGTTTGCCGCCGCGCAGATGAAGGTCGCACCGGAACGGTGCCTCGTGATCGAGGACAGCGTCCCCGGCGTGACCGGAGCACATGCCGCCGGGATGACTGTGCTCGGCTTTCACGGCGGCAGCCATTGCCCGCCAGGTCACGCCGAACGGCTGCGGGCCGCCGGCTCCGGATTGACGTTCGACGATATGCGGCAATTGCCGGAGCTGGTCCGGCGGATCGCAGCGGACGTCGTCGTGGGCTAGAACCCGAATCCCGCTCCAAAACCTCCGGATTCCGCATTTCGCTCGCCTTAGGGCGTCCCGGATTGACCTCTTTGGTTCATTCGCTGGATTTTCGCTGCTCCAGCCTATATCTGGAGGCCGTCCTCCACCTCCATTCCGGGTTCCATGACGCCGCCGCGCAAGCTGCACATCAAATCATATGGCTGCCAGATGAACGTCTACGATGCCCAGCGCATGGTGGACACGCTGGCTCCGGAAGGATTCGTGGAGACTGATAGCGCCGAGGACGCCGACCTCGTCATCCTCAACACCTGCCATATCCGCGAGAAGGCCTCCGAAAAGGTCTATTCCGAGCTCGGCCGGCTGCGCGTCGCCAAGGACGAGGCCGCGCGCGGGGGCCGGGCGATGCAGATCGCGGTCGCCGGCTGCGTCGCACAGGCCGAGGGTGGAGAGATCACGCGCCGCGCGCCGGTCGTCGACGTCGTGGTCGGCCCGCAGAGCTATCATCACCTTCCGGAGCTTCTGAAGCGAGCGCGCGACGAGGGCCGCGCGATCGAGACCGAATTTCCCGCAGCCGACAAATTCGGCTTCCTGGCCCAGCCCAAGCCCGCCGCGATCCGCGCGCGCGGCATTTCCGCTTTCGTCACGGTGCAGGAAGGCTGCGACAAGTTCTGCACCTTCTGCGTCGTGCCCTATACGCGCGGCGCCGAAGTCTCGCGTCCGGTGGCGAAGATCGTCGACGACGTGAAGCGGCTGGCCGACAACGGGGTGCGCGAGCTCACCCTGATCGGGCAGAACGTCAACGCCTATCACGGCGAGGGGCCTGACGGAAAAAGCTGGCCGCTCGGCCGGCTGCTGGAGCATCTGGCAAAGATTCGCGGCATCGCCCGGCTGCGTTATTCAACCAGCCATCCCCGCGACGTCGACGACAGCTTGATTGCGGCCCACCGCGACCTCGATGCGCTGATGCCCTTCGTGCACCTGCCTGTGCAGTCGGGTTCGGACCGGGTTTTGGCCGCCATGAACCGGAAACATACCGCCGATGATTACCAGCGTGTCGTCGACCGTTTCCGGGCCGCGCGCCAAGACATTGCTTTTTCATCAGATTTTATCGTGGGCTTCCCCGGCGAAAGCGAGCAGGATTTTCTCGCCACACTCGCGCTTGTCACGCAAATCGGCTACGCTGCGGCATATTCGTTCAAATATTCCGCCCGGCCGGGAACGCCGGCCGCGGACATGCAGGAGACGGTGTCCCCTTCCGAGATGGACCAGCGATTGGAGCGGCTCCAGGAACTGATCGACAGCCAGCAATCGGCCTTCAACAAGGCTGCGATTGGCTCGACGGTCGATGTGCTGTTCGAACGTCCGGCCCGCAGGGACGGCCAGATCGTCGGCCGCACCGCTTTCCTTCAGCCCGCCCATGTGATGGCCTCGCCCGACATCATCGGACAAATCCTGCCGGTGCGGATCGACAGCCTCGAACGCTACAGCTTCCTCGGTGAGCTCGCCACACCGCGCGTTGCGCGCGAGCCCGCTTTATCGCCCATAGCCACTGGAGCCTGAACCCTTGCCAAAAAGTGCATCGGATTCGTCTTCTATCGCTCCCAGCCGCAAATTCGACCGCGACATGCAAGTACCGCCCGAGACCCAGGTCGTCATCGACTTCGACGACAATCGCGCGGCGTCCGCGCTGGTCGGCCCCTACGGCCAGCACCTGGCGCAGATCGAGCGGCGGCTCGGCGTCGTCGTCGATTCCAAGGGCAACCACATCACCATCGGCGGTTCGCGCGACGGCTGCGATGCCGCCCGCCGCGTGCTGGAGACGCTCTACGCCCAGGCCGTGAAGGGACAGGATCTCGACCAGGGCGAGGTCGAGGGCGCGATCCGCGCCGTGATCGCCCAGGGCTCGCTGTTCGAGTTTGACGCCAAGTCGGCCAAGTCGACATTCGACAGCATCAATTTGCGCAAGCGCCCGGTGCGCGCGCGCACGGCGGCGCAGGATTCCTACATCCGGGCGCTGAAGCGCCACGAGCTGGTGTTCGGCATCGGTCCCGCCGGCACCGGAAAGACCTGGCTCGCGGTCGCGCATGCCGCGCAACTGTTCGAGCGCAAGGAGGTCGACAAGATCATCCTGTCGCGCCCGGCGGTGGAAGCCGGCGAGCGGCTCGGCTTTCTGCCCGGCGATCTCCGCGAGAAGGTCGATCCCTATCTGCGACCGATCTACGACGCGCTCTATGACCTGATGGATGCACGCATCGTCGAGCGCGCGCTGCAGACCGGCGAGATCGAGATCGCGCCGCTCGCCTTCATGCGCGGCCGCACGCTGACCAATGCCGCCATCATCCTGGACGAGGCGCAGAACACCACGTCGATGCAGATGAAGATGTTTCTGACCCGTCTTGGCGAGAACAGCCGCATGATCGTGACAGGCGATCCTTCGCAGATCGACCTGCCGAACGGCCAGACCTCGGGCCTCGCCGAGGCGACCCGGCTGCTGAGCGGCGTCGAAGGCATTGCGCAAGTTCATTTCAAGGCCGAGGACGTGATCCGCCACGAACTCGTGGCGCGGATCGTCTCCGCCTATGAAGGGCAGCCGCAGCGGCCGGCCGCCGGTAAATCCTGACGAGACAACAGCCGGATCATACGGGCGCGGACGCAGGCGCCTTTCGTTCCGAACAAAGAGAATGTCACACCCCAACCTTCCCATGACCGAGGTCCTTGTCGTTGCCGATTGCTGGCAACGCGAACCCGATTCCGAAGCCGTGATCCAGCGCGCCGTTGCGGCCGCTGCCGAAACTGTCGACGAGGACGTCGCGGGCGCGGAAGTGGCCGTGATGCTGACCGATGATGCCGGCATCCGCACTCTCAACAGCAACTGGCGCGGCATCGACAAGCCGACCAACGTGCTGTCATTTCCCGCGCTGCAGCCGGAGGGCGCGTGGAAGCCGGGCGATGCGCCGCGCATGCTCGGCGACATCGCGATCGCCTACGAGACCATGCGGCGCGAGGCGGACGAGGAACACAAGCCGTTCGATCATCATTTGAGCCATCTCGCCGTGCATGGTTTCCTGCATCTGATCGGCTTCGACCACGAGAACGACGACGAGGCGGAGGAGATGGAAGCGCTGGAGACGCAGATCCTGGCTCATCTCGGCATCCCCGACCCCTATGCAGACCGCGCAGGGACGCACTGAGATGCCGGATTCCGAACCGATCCACGACAATCCGCGCGATACGCCCAATCTGCCGGCCGTCGTGACGTCGGGCGAGGTGCTGCGACCGACCGCGGACAGCTGGCTGCTCCGTGCCATCCGGACCCTGTTCGGCTGGAAGGCCGGATCGGTGCGCGACGACCTCCAGGTCGTGCTCGATGCCACGACGCCCGACGACACCGGTTTCTCGACCGTCGAGCGCACCATGCTGCGCAACATCCTCGGCCTGCACGAGCGGCGGATCGCCGACGTCATGGTGCATCGCGCCGACATCATCGCTGTGAAGCGCGACATCCCGCTCGGCGAATTGATGGATCGCTTCGAAAGCGCCGGCCATTCGCGCCTCGTCGTCTACAACGAAACGCTCGACGATCCCGTCGGCATCGTCCACATCCGCGACCTGCTCGCCTACATGACCGCACGTGCGCGCGTGTCGGATGCCACCAAGACGAAGCGCAAGAAACCGCTGCCGGCCGGCCTCGACCTGCGCACGGTCGACCTGGCGCTGCCGCTGCAGGATGCGCGCATCATTCGCAAGCTGCTCTACGTGCCGCCGTCGATGCGGGCGATCGACCTGCTCGCGCAGATGCAGGCCACGCGCATTCATCTGGCGCTGGTCGTCGACGAATATGGCGGCAGCGACGGGCTGGTTTCGCTCGAGGACATCGTCGAGCAGATCGTCGGCGAGATCGACGACGAGCACGACAGCGACGAGCCGCCGTCGATCGTGCGCCTGCCCGACAACGCCTTCATCGCCGATGCCCGCGCCAGCCTCGAGGACGTCCGCACGGTGATCGGCGAGGATTTCGTCACCGGCGAGGCCGGCGAGGAAGTCGAGACGCTCGGCGGCTATCTCGTCAGCTTCGTCGGGCGCCTGCCGGTACGCGGCGAGGTGATCTCGGGCCCCGGCAATTACGAGATCGAGGTGCTCGATGCCGATCCGCGCCGCGTCAAGCGGCTGCGGATCTCGACGCGGAAGGAACGCGCCGCGCCGCGCACTCAGCGCGAAAGCCGACGCCGCGAGACCCCGCCGGAGAGCGGTCAGCCGCCGTCCAGCGATACGCCCACCCCGCCGCCGAGCGACGGGGCCGGCCCGCAGTGAGCCCGTTCCAGCGCCTTCGACAGATCGCCCTCACCATCATCCTCGCCTGGGGATGGAAGCGCGCGCTCATCGCGACGGGGTGCGGCGCGCTGTCGGTGCTGGCGCTGGCGCCGTTCAACATCTTTCCGGTGCTGTTCGTCACCTTGCCCGTGATGGTCTGGCTGATCGACGGCGCCGGCGCCGGACGATATGGCGGCGTCCCCGTCGCGGCACTGACCGGCTACTGCTTCGGGCTCGGCTATTTCGTACCCGGCCTCTACTGGATCGGCTATGCGTTCTTCGTCGACGCCGATGTGTTCGCCTGGCTGACGCCGTTCGCTGTTCTCGGCCTGCCGGCCTATCTTTCGATCTTCACGGCGCTCGGATTTGCCTTGGCCCGCCTGCTCTGGACCAAGGATGCCACGCGCATCCTGGCGCTCGCCGCGAGCCTCACCGTCGCCGAATGGCTGCGCGGTCACGCGCTGACCGGCTTTCCCTGGAATGCGTTCGGCTATGCGCTGTCCGAGCCGCTGCCGCTGGCGCAGACGGCGTCGTTGATCGGCCTCTGGGGCATGACGTTCGTCGCGATCGCGATCTTCGCGAGCCCCGCGGCGCTGATCGACCGCACGCCTGATCGGCGCCCGGCGTGGCGCGCGCCGGCTGCCGCGATGGCGCTCCTGATCGTGATGAGCATCTTCGGCGCGATCCGCCTGTCGCTCCACCCGACCACCATGGTCGCGGGCGCCAAGCTGCGCCTGATGCAGCCGGACCTCCAGCAGGACGCGAAGTTCAACTACGCCGCCAAGGCGGACGTAATGAAGAAATACCTGGCGCTGTCGGACCGCGCCTCCGGACCGCAATCGACCGGCGTGCGCGATGCCACCATCCTGATCTGGCCGGAATCCGCCTTTCCGTTCTTCCTGACCCGCGAAGCCGATGCGATGGCCGAGATCGCCGAGCTGCTGCCGAAGGGCACGGTGCTGATCACGGGTTCAGTCCGCGCGCCCGACTTGCCGCGCGGCACGCCGATCACGCGCGCGTATAATTCGATCTACGTCATCGATCACGACGGCAGCGTGCTCTCGGTCTACGACAAGCTCCACCTCGTGCCGTTCGGCGAATTTCTGCCCTACCAGGACCTGATGGAGAAGCTCGGCTTCGAGCAACTCACGCGCATGCGCGGCGGCTTCATTCCCGGCACCGTGCGGCACGCACTGCCGGTGCCCGGCGTGCCGCCCGCGCTGCCGCTGATCTGTTACGAAGCCATCTTTCCCGGTGAGGTTGCCGGGCGCAACGAACGTCCAGGCTGGATCGTGAATCTCACCAATGACGGCTGGTTCGGCATCTCGACCGGCCCCTATCAGCATCTGGAGCAGGCAAAGATGCGCGCCATCGAACTCGGACTGCCGCTGGTCCGCTCGGCCAATACCGGCGTCTCGGCGGTGATCGATCCGGTCGGACGCACCGTTGCAAGCCTCGGCCTCGGAGTCGAAGGCATTTTGGATGCAAGCCTGCCTGCCGCAATCCCACCGACCGTCTATGCGCGTGTGGGCGATGTGCCCGCTGCCATGCTCATCGCGCTGGCTGTGTTTCTGGCGGTCAGGCGACGTGTTGCCAAACGGCATCCGTAGTCACACCGTCGCTAGCGGTTTTCGGTCGACGCGACCGGAATCCTTTGACAACCGTAGTCCCACGGTTGACAGACTGCACGGGGCCTCCTCATTCTGCATCCGCTGCAAAAGACAGTGGGCATTGCTAAATTTCTCCGCAATGTTCCCCAATAACAGGGTTTGATTTTTACGCTGCTTGCACCTGAGGCATTCTCTTCGATTGCGCCGACGGTGATGTTTGGAGGCTGAGGAAATGTCGAAAGCGCCCAACCCTGTTGACAAATATGTCGGCAGCCGCGTGCGCATGCGCCGCATCATGTTGGGCATGAGTCAGGAAAAGCTCGGTGAAGCTTTGGGCCTGACTTTCCAGCAGATTCAGAAGTACGAGAAGGGTACGAATCGCGTCGGCGCAAGCCGCATCCAGCAGATCTCCGAGATTTTGCAGGTACCGGTGTCGTTCCTGTTCGAGGGCGGCCCCAGCGGCGTGGCCGGAACGGATGGCTTCGCAGAAGGCGCCTCGCCCTCTTACGTCTCGGACTTCCTCGCGACCTCCGAGGGTCTTGCGTTGACCAAGGCGTTCACGCGAATCACCGATTCGAAGATGCGCCGCTCGATCGTCGACCTCGTCGAGCAGATCGCGGCACGCGAAGGCCCCGACAAGCGCTGACGCACAATCTCAATCTGATTTGAGACCGCGTCAATTCTGGCCTATGTCGTCATCTGTGGCCGCGCTTTGGTGCGCCCCCTTTCCGATGATGCGGTTCAAAGACACAGATGCGCTCATGACCAACTCCAATTGGTTCGATTCTCAAACTATTCTCGATGGCATCCGGCGCTGGGTGGAGATCGAGACGCCGACGGAAGCGCCTGAACAGGTCAACAAGCTGATCGCTATGGTCGCGGAGCAATATCGCGATCTGCCGGTCACGCTCGAACGCATCGCCGGCGTCGACGGCTGCGGCGATCATCTCATTGCGCGCACGATCTGGGGTCAGGACCTGCCGGGCATTCTGGTGCTGAGCCACCTCGACACCGTTCATCCCATGGGATTCATCGAGCGCCTGCCGTTCAAGGTCGAAGGCGACAGCGCGTTCGGCCCCGGCATCTACGACATGAAGGGCGGCGCCTACATCGCCCAGCACGCCTTTCGCGCGCTTTGCGCAGCGGCAGATCGCTCGCCGCTCGGCATCACCCACATTTTCACCTCCGATGAGGAGATCGGCAGCCCCACCTCCCGCGCGCTGATCGAGCAGGAGGGGCGCAGGGCCAAATACGTCCTGGTGACGGAGCCTGCGCGCGACGGCGGCAAGATCGTCACCGGGCGCAAGGGCGTCGGAAGATTCGAAGTATTCATCAAGGGCGTGCCCGCGCATGCCGGCACACGGCCCCAGGACGGCCGCAGCGCGAACCGTGAGCTCGCCAACGTGATCCTGGCGCTGGAGGGAATGAACGATCTGGAGCGCGGCGTCAGCGTCAATGTCGGCGTGGTGCGCGGCGGCACGCGGCCCAACGTCACGCCGGAAGAGGCCCACGCCGAAATCGATCTGCGCGTCCCGAGCTTCGCCGATGCGGAAGAATTCGTCGGCAGGATCCTCGGGCTGACGTCGAAGACGGAAGGCGTCACCGTCAAGGTCACGGGCGCGCTCAATCGTCCGCCCTACGAGAAGAACAATGCCGGCGCCGCGCTGTACGAGCACGCAAAGACGCTTGCCGCCGAGATCGGCTTCGAGCTGATCGACGCCCACACCGGCGGCGGCTCGGACGGCAATTTCACCGCCGCGCACACCGCGACGCTCGACGGGCTCGGCGTCGACGGCAAGGGCGCGCACACCCATTATGAGCAGCTCTACGTCTCGTCACTCGAACCGCGGGCGCGGCTGCTGCATCGCCTGTACCAGACGCTGCGATGAGCGAACGCAAATCGGATCCCGATCGCGACGATAGCGAGCGCGCCTTCTTCGGGCGCCGCAAGGGCCATAAGCTCAGGCAGCACCAGGCCGAGCTGATCGATCATCTGCTGCCGCATCTTGCGCTCGACATTGACGGTGAGGCGCCGGCCAATGCCGGCGAGATCTTCGATCCCGCAGCGGACGAGGTGCGCCTCGAGATCGGCTTCGGTGGCGGCGAGCATCTTGCGGCCGAGGCGCAGGCCTTCCCCGGGACCGGCTTCATCGGCTGCGAGCCCTACGTCAACGGCATGGCGAAGATCCTCGCGCAGATCGAGGCCGCCAACATCGCCAACATCCGCCTGTTCGCGGGCGACGCCGCCGAACTGCTGGCCTGGCTGCCGCAGGCCTCGCTGTCGCGGATCGACCTGATCCATCCCGATCCCTGGCCGAAGCGGCGGCACTGGAAGCGGCGCTTCGTCCAGGACCGGACGATCGCCGCGATGGCGCGCGTGCTGAAGGCTGGCGGCGAATTCCGCTTCGTTTGCGACATCGACGATTACTGCGCCTGGACGCTGTCGCATCTGTCGCGCTCGCCGGACTTCCGATGGCTCGCCGAACGCGCCGACGATTTCCGGCTGCCGTGGAACGGCTACACCATGACGCGCTACGGCCGGAAGGCCACGCGCGAAGGGCGCAAGGCGGCGTATCTGCGGTTCAGGAGGATCTAAATCGTCTGCCGGTTGCGCCAGAATTTCACGACGCGCTCGGCCGTCGCCGGCATCAGGCGCGTGAAGTTCACGCGCGCCTGCTCGAGATCGGCATCGGCTGGCGTCCGATTCGGGCCGTACCACATCAGGATCAGGGCACGCACCGTGGGCCAGCCGAGATTCAGCATCCGCCCCAGGATCAGAATTGGATCGTAGCGATCGCCCGCGATCAGGCGGTCGAGAATCGAGAGGCGGACGCCGGCCATCGCCGAGAGCGAGGCGATCGACTCCTCGTATTTGTGCGCCCTGGCAAAGCTGAGCAGCGCGCTCTCGCCGAGATGTCCGCCGCGATGCAAGGCGAGCACGGTGCGCTGCGCCGCCGAGAAATCACGCCGCGGCCCGGGCGGCAGAGCGGCCTCCTCGATCGCGAGCATGGCGCGCTTGATCTCGACCTGGCGCGCGGGATTGACCACACGTGAGAGGCGGCGGCGGATCACGTCGAGCGTGCCGTTGAGAAGCTCCTTCAGGTGCTCGCCCGAAAGATCGTCGCGCTGACCGATCTTGAGGGTCAGCACGCCGTCCTGTGCCGCACGCTTGATCAGCTCGGAATAGCTGCCGGGCGAGAACACCGCGCCGGCATTGCCGGCCGTGCGCCGCACCACGTCGCGATCGCCACGCTCGACCAGCACGTCGGTGACGACGGCCGGCAAAGCGGGGCGCTCCGTCATCGCCAGCAAATGACCCTGGCCCTTCAACCGTGCGATCTCGACCAGGGCAGCTTCGTCGAGCACGGGCGAGTGGCGCAGCACCGGGCCCGCCACCATGATCTCGTTCTCGCGCGCGAGCTGGGTCACCAGATGCGGCGGCGCGTTGTCCAGGCGCGAGAAGCGTTCGGCAAGATCGACCCGCGAGGCCAGCTCGGCATGCGGGACGAGATCGATCAGGAGATTGTCGAACAGCTCGATGAGATCGGGACGGAGCCTTGCGGCATCGTGGAAGAACAAATCCGAGATGGCGCGCGCGATTTCGCCGCGACGCCGGGGATCACCGCGTTTGACGATATCGTCCAGTCCGGGAATGAGCGACGTGGCAACGGTCATGAAACGCAACTCGAGCAGGGCACGCCGCGGGTGCGCCCTCGGTCCAAGCCGCCCCACAATCAGGGAATCTAGGCCTGCTAGATGAAGGAAGCGTTGCGCGAGGCCCGCGGACCGGGCGCAAAAAGCCTCGTCCTGCCTGCGATGGGCCTTGTCCGGGAGGACGGAAAGGGCTATATCAGCGCCAATTCATCTTCTCATACGATCCGCGTAGTGAGAGTGGGCCCGAAAGGACCCGCTCTTTTTTGTTACCTGAGCGCGGCTTGGCGGAAGATACGGCCTGACGCGTTGTCGGGAAAGTTCCGAAGCGGGCTTTGCAGTCGTAACCAAGCCTTAACCATCGAGCGCCTTGACCCTGGATATGACCGAACCGACCACTGGTTCCACGGATGCCGAGTTGCTGGCCGAGCCGAGGCTCGTCGTCGAGCCGGGCGTGGCGGCACGGGTATCCGCGGTCGCGGCGCCCGTACTTGAGGGCATGGGTTATCGCCTGGTGCGGATCCGCATTTCCGGGGAATCCGGCTGCACAGTGCAGATCATGGCCGAGCGGCCGGACGGCACGATGCAGCTCGAGGATTGCGAGGCGATCTCGCGGGCGCTGTCGCCCGTGCTCGATGTCGCCGATCCCATCGATCGTGCCTATCGGCTGGAGATTTCCTCGCCGGGGATCGACCGGCCCCTGGTGCGGCGCTCGGATTTCGAGCGCTATGTGGGCCATCTGGTGAAAGTCGAGATGGCCGTCGCCCATGAGGGGCGGAAGCGGTTCCGTGGCAAGATCGGCGCCGTCGAAGGCGACCGCGTGCATCTGCATCGCGACGACGTCAAGTCGGGCGAAGAGACCGACGTCCTCCTGACGATGGAAGATATCGGCGAGGCACGGCTGGTGCTGACCGACGAGCTGATCGCGGAATCGATGCGCCGCGGCAAGGCCCAGGCGCGCGAGATGCGCCGCAATCTCGGCCTGGAGCCGCCGGCGGCACCGCACGCCAGCATCAGCGAGAAAACGACCAAGAACACCAAGCCGCAAAAGAAGCCGGCTCCGACGCCAAAAAAGCCGGCTCCGACAAATACGAAGAAACATCGACTTGCCGCCGACCGCGCGCGGCGGGGCGAGATCGAGCCTGACGAAGGAGACTAGCCATGGCAGTCAGCGCCAATCGACTTGAGTTGCTCCAGATCGCCGACGCCGTTGCGCGCGAGAAATCGATCGACCGCGGCATCGTGATCGCGGCGATGGAGGACGCGATCGCCAAGGCCGCGCGGGCCCGCTACGGCAGCGAGACTGACGTTCACGCCGAGATCGACCCCAAGAAGGGCGAGTTGCGGCTGTCGCGCCACATGCTGGTCGTCGACACGGTAGAAAACCATTCCAACCAGATCTCGCTGGTGGACGCACAGCGCGCCAATCCCGGTGCCCAGGTCGGCGACACCATCGCCGACACCCTGCCACCGCTGGAATACGGCCGCATCGCCGCGCAGTCGGCCAAGCAGGTGATCGTGCAGAAGGTGCGCGAGGCCGAGCGTGACCGGCAGTACCAGGAATTCAAGGACCGCATCGGCGACATCGTCAACGGCGTCGTCAAGCGCGTCGAATATGGCAGCGTGATCGTCGATCTCGGCCGCGGCGAAGCCATCATCCGCCGCGACGAGATGCTGCCGCGCGAAGTGTTCCGCAACGGCGACCGCGTCCGCGCCTACATCTTCGACGTCCGCCGCGAGACCCGCGGCCCGCAAATCTTCCTCTCCCGCACCCATCCGCAGTTCATGGCGAAGCTGTTCGCGCAGGAAGTGCCCGAGATCTATGACGGCATCGTCGAGATCAAGGCGGTTGCCCGCGATCCCGGCTCGCGCGCGAAAATCGGCGTGATTTCCCGCGATTCCTCGGTCGATCCGGTTGGTGCCTGCGTCGGCATGCGCGGCTCGCGCGTGCAGGCCGTGGTGAACGAGCTGCAGGGCGAGAAGATCGACATCATTCCCTGGTCGCCCGACATCGCGACCTTCGTGGTCAACGCGCTGGCGCCGGCCGAAGTCTCCAAGGTCGTCATCGACGAGGATCGCGAGCGCATCGAAGTCGTCGTGCCCGACACCAACAACCAGCTCTCGCTGGCGATCGGCCGCCGCGGCCAGAACGTGCGCCTGGCCTCCCAGCTCACCGGCTGGGACATCGACATCCTGACCGAGCAGGAGGAATCGGAGCGCCGCCAGGCCGACTTCGAGAACTCCACCCGCGTCTTCATGGAATCGCTCAACGTCGACGAAGTGGTCGGCCAGCTGCTGGCGTCCGAAGGCTTCACCTCGGTCGAGGAGCTCGCCATGGTGGACCTCAAGGAGCTTGCCGGCATCGAGGGCTTCGACGAGGAGACCGCGCAGGAGCTCCAGAACCGTGCCCGCGAATATCTCGAGCAGCAGGAGGCCGAGATCGAGGCCAAGCGCAAGGAGCTCGGTGTCGAGGATGCCGTCAAGGACGTGCCGGGCGTGACCTCGAAGATGCTGGTGAAGTTCGGCGAGAACGACATCAAGACGGTCGAGGACCTCGCCGGCTGCGCCACCGATGATCTGGTCGGCTGGACCGAGCGCAAGGAAGGCGGCGAACAGACCAAGTTCCCCGGCGCGCTCGATGGCCTCGAAATCTCCCGCGACGACGCCGAAGCCATGATCATGCAGGCCCGCGTCAAGGCCGGCTGGATCACCGAAGCCGATCTCGCCAAGCCGGCCGAAGAGGCCGAGGCGGCTGAAGATCAGCCGGCTTAAGGGCCAAGGAGAATGTCGCCCGGATGCTCGCAGATACCGACCACGATCTCGACAATGGCCCGCGGACCGAAAGGTCCGCGACCATGCGGATGTGCGCGGTCAGCCGCGAGGTCCGGCCGATCGATGAGCTGATCCGCTTCGTCGTCTCGCCGCAAGGGCAAGTCGTCCCCGATCTCAAGCGCAAGCTGCCCGGACGCGGCATGTGGCTCACCGCCTCGCGCGAGGTGGTTGCGGAAGCCGTTCGTCGTCACCATTTTAGCAAAGCCTTCAAGCGCGAGCTGCGCATCCCCCAGACGTTTCCTGCGGACATCGAGGCGCTCCTGGTTCGGAGCGTGACCGAAGCCCTTGGGATTGCTGCCAAGGCGGCCCAGATCGTGGCCGGTTTCGGCAAGGTCGAGAGCGCCCTGCGGGAAGGCACGGTCGAGGTCCTGATCCACGCCAGCGACGGGGCCGCGGACGGAATCCGCAAATTGGACATGCTGGCACGTCAAAATGACGGAAATCGCGGCACCAGGCCGCAGATTCCCGTCGTCACCGCACTAAAATCAGTAGAATTGGATTTGGCACTTACCCGGTCAAATGTGATACATGCTGCCCTGCTCGCGGGCCCGGCGAGCAAGTCATTCCTGTCACGTAGCCAGATGCTGGTCCGATACCGGATGGCGGACGATGACAAGACTGCCGAAAAGCCCGGCCAGGATTTCTGAGAGACAACGACCACCCGATAGGACGGTGCGGCAACGCACAACGCTAACAGATCAGGATTAGGACTGCTGAATGGTTGATACCAAGACCCCTGACGACAAGAAGCTGAGCGTTCCGAGCAAGACGCTATCGCTCAAGCCACGCGTCGAAACGGGCACTGTGCGCCAGAGCTTCAGCCATGGCCGCAGCAAGCAGGTCGTGGTCGAGAAGCGCGGCAAGCGCCGCATCGACGGCAGCCCCGAGCCTCAGCAGGCTCCCACGGTTGTTGCGAAGCCGGCACCCGCCGCGCCTGCGCCCGCTCCCTCGCGCCCGGCGCCCCCGCGTAACTCCGGGTCCGGCGTGGTGCTGCGCACCTTGACCGAGGACGAACGTTCCGCCCGCGCCAGCGCCTTGGCCGATGCCAAGGTGCGCGAAGTCGAAGAGCGCCGCCAAGCCGAGGAAGAGGCCCAGCGCCGCGCCGTTCGCGAGGCCGCCGAACGCGCCGATCGCGAAGCCGCCGAATCCCGCCGCAAGGCCGAGGAAGAGCGCCATCGTCACGAGGACGAAGCCAAGCGCAAGGCCGAGACCGAGGCCAAGAAGCGTTTTGGCGAAGGCGAGCAGCCGCAATCCGCTCCGCGCCCCGCAACGGCAGCCCCGGCTGCTCCCGCGCCGCGAACCGGCGCGCCCGCGGCCCGGCCCGGCACCACCACCACCACGACGGCACGTCCCGGAACGACGACCGCGCGCCCAGGAACGACCACGGCGCGGCCGACAGGCGGCCCGCTGGGCCGCGCGCCCGCGGTCGCAGCCGGACCGGACGAGGACGACGGTCCGCGTCAGATCCGCCGCGGACCCGGTGGCGCAGCGCGCCCTGTGGTCCCCCCTAAGCCCACGCACAAGCCCGGTCCGCAGAAAGAGCGCGGCCGCCTGACTGTCGTCACCGCGCTCAACGCCGACGAAGTGCGCGAGCGCTCGATCGCCTCGTTCCGCCGCCGCACCCAGCGCCTGAAGGGCCATGCCGCGAACGAGCCGAAGGAAAAGCTCATCCGCGAGGTGATCATTCCTGAAGCGATCACCATCCAGGAGCTCGCCAACCGCATGGCCGAGCGCGCGGTGGAAATCATCCGCATGCTGATGAAGCAGGGCGCGATTCACAAGATCACCGACGTGATCGACGCCGACACCGCGCAGCTGATCGCCGAAGAACTGGGGCACACCGTCAAGCGCGTTGCCGCGTCCGACGTTGAAGAAGGCCTGTTCGACGCAACCGACGATTCCACCGACACCGAGACCCGCTCTCCGGTCGTCACCGTGATGGGTCACGTCGACCACGGCAAGACCTCGCTGCTCGACGCGCTTCGTCATGCCAACGTCGTCTCCGGCGAGGCCGGCGGCATCACCCAGCACATCGGTGCCTATCAGGTGCTGTCGCCCGAGAGCGGCAAGAAGATCACCTTCATCGACACGCCCGGCCACGCCGCGTTCACCGCGATGCGCGCCCGTGGCGCCAAGGTCACCGACATCGTCGTGCTGGTGGTCGCGGCCGATGACGGCGTCATGCCGCAGACGATCGAAGCCATCAACCACGCCAAGGCGGCGCGGGTGCCGATCATCGTTGCCATCAACAAGATCGACAAGCCCGATGCCAAGCCCGAGCGCGTGCGCACCGAGCTGCTCCAGCACGAAGTGCAGGTGGAATCCTTCGGCGGCGACGTCGTCGACGTCGAGGTGTCCGCCAAGAACAAGACCAATCTCGACAAGCTGCTCGAAATGATCGCGCTGCAGGCCGACATTCTCGACCTGAAGACCAATTCGGATCGTCCGGCCGAAGGCACCGTGATCGAGGCCAAGCTCGACCGCGGCCGTGGTCCGGTCGCGACCGTGCTGGTCCAGCGCGGCACGCTTCGTGTCGGTGACATCATCGTCGCCGGCGCCGAAATGGGCCGCGTCCGTGCGCTGATCTCCGATCAGGGCGAAACGGTGCAGGAGGCAGGCCCGTCGGTGCCGGTCGAGGTGCTCGGCTTCAACGGTCCGCCGGAAGCC
The DNA here is from genome assembly GCF_007290395.2 of Bradyrhizobium cosmicum. Lineage (NCBI taxonomy): Bacteria > Pseudomonadati > Pseudomonadota > Alphaproteobacteria > Hyphomicrobiales > Nitrobacteraceae > Bradyrhizobium > Bradyrhizobium cosmicum. The sequence continues at coordinate 57,539 of NZ_CP041656.2, forward strand.
GGCGATCGCCTCGCCGTCGTCGAGAACGAAGCTCGCGCCCGCCAGGTCACCAGCTACCGCGCGCATCAGAAGCGCGAGAACGCGGCAGCCTCGATCTCCGGCATGCGCGGCTCGCTCGAGCAGATGATGTCGCAATTGAAGACGGCGGGCCGCAAGGAATTCCCGCTGATCATCAAGGCGGACGTGCAGGGCTCGCTGGAAGCGATCCTCGGCTCGCTGGAGAAGCTCGGCACCGACGAAGTCGCCGCCCGCATCCTGCATGCCGGCGTCGGCGGCATTTCGGAATCGGACGTGACGCTCGCGGAAGGCTTCAATGCCGCGATCATCGGCTTCTCGGTCCGAGCGAACAAGGAGGCTGCTGCGGCCGCCAAGCGCAACGGCATCGAGATCCGCTACTACAACATCATCTACGACCTCGTGGACGACGTGAAGAAGGCGATGAGCGGCCTGCTCGCGCCGACCTTGCGCGAAACCATGCTCGGCAATGCTTCGATTCTGGAGATCTTCAACATCTCCAAGGTCGGCAAGGTTGCCGGCTGCCGCGTCACCGACGGCACCGTGGAACGCGGCGCCAATGTGCGCCTGATCCGCGACAACGTCGTCGTGCACGAAGGCAAGCTGTCGACGCTGAAGCGCTTCAAGGACGAAGTGAAGGAAGTCCAGTCCGGTCAGGAATGCGGCATGGCCTTCGAGAACTACCACGACATGCGCGCCGGTGACGTGATCGAGTGTTATCGCGTGGAGACGATCCAGCGCTCCCTGTAAGTCCAAATCTTACCGAAGCGCCCGGATCTTTTTGAACTGAAATTGCGAGAGTGCGGTGGCCGGATTTTTCCCGGCCATCCGCCTCTCATTCGCTTCAACAGGACAAATGACAATGCTCGTGTCCCAAGCACGGGCAATGAGGTGATTTCGAACCATGCCACGCCATCATCAGAAGAAGAGTTCCGCGCCAGGCGGAGGCTCGCAGCGCCAGTTGCGCGTCGGCGAGCAAGTTCGCCACGCGATGGCCGAGATTCTGGCGCAAGGCAACGTGCATGATGCGGACCTCGAAGGTCACATCATCACCGTGCCGGAGGTGCGGATGTCGCCCGACCTGAAGCTCGCGACAGTCTACGTGATGCCGCTCGGTGGCCGCGACACCGGGGTCGTCATCGCTGCGCTCGAGCGCAACAAGAAATTCCTGCGCGGCGAAGTCGCGCATCGCGTTAACCTGAAATTTGCACCTGATCTTCGCTTCCGCGTCGACGAACGATTCGACGAAGCGGAACGGATCGAGAAGCTTTTGCGAACACCTGCGGTGCAGAAGGACCTGGAACAGGATCCGGACTCGGATCGGGAAGAAGAGCAATGACGATGGACCCGGCTCACGGCACGATCGGCGGCGAAGAGACCGATCAGCGCGACCCGCAGAAAAATAATTTTGCGGATCTGGGCGACAATTCTCAGCCGCATCAGGAGCCGCGCCGCATCAACAACGATCCGCGCGCCAGGCCGCAGAAGGGTAACCAGCCGCGCCGCGACCGCCGCGACGTCCACGGCTGGGTCGTGCTCGACAAGCCGATCGGAATGACCTCGACGCAGGCCGTTGCCGTGCTCAAGCGCCTGTTCAACGCCAAGCGCGCTGGACACGCCGGCACCCTCGACCCGCTCGCCTCGGGCGGCCTGCCCATTGCGCTGGGAGAAGCCACCAAGACGGTTCCCTTCGTCATGGACGGCCGCAAGCGCTACCAGTTCACCGTGTGCTGGGGCGAGGAACGCGACACCGACGACATCGAGGGCCGGGTGACCGCGACCTCCGACCAGCGCCCGACCCGCGAGGCCATTCTGGCCCTGTTGCCCCGCTTCACCGGGGTGATCGAGCAGGTCCCGCCGCGCTATTCCGCGATCAAGGTCCAGGGCGAGCGCGCCTATGACCTCGCCCGCGACGGCGAGATCGTGGAGCTGGCCGCCCGCCCGGTCGAAATTCATCATTTAACCCTTGTAGATCAACCGCATAGCGACCGGGCCGTATTCGAGGCCGAGTGCGGCAAGGGCACCTATGTCCGCGCGCTCGCCCGCGATATGGGCCGGATTCTCGGCACTTATGGCCATATCTGCGCGCTGCGGCGGACCCTGGTCGGCCCATTTGACGAGAACGACATGATTCCGCTGGATCAGTTGGAGGCTTTGTGCGATAGAGCCGCGTCCGGCGAGGGCAGCCTCGCCGACGCGCTTATGCCCGTTGAGACCGCGCTGGACGACATCCCGGCACTGGCCGTCACTCGGGCTGATGCGGCAAGGCTCCATCGGGGCCAGGCCGTTTTGTTGCGCGGACGGGATGCGCCCACTAGTAGCGGCACAGTCTATGTCACGGTAGCAGGCCGTCTCTTGGCGCTTGCTGAAGTCGGCAATGGCGAAATCATCCCCAAGCGTGTGTTCAACCTGACCGGCCTGACTGCCAGCTCCGGTCGTAACGAGAGAAATTGACGATGTCGATTGCCGCAGAACGCAAAGCGGAAGTCATCAAGACGAATGCCAACAAGGCCGGCGACACCGGCTCGCCGGAGGTTCAGGTCGCGATCCTGTCGGAACGCATCAACAACCTCACGAACCATTTCAAGACCCACGTGAAGGACAACCATTCGCGTCGTGGCCTCTTGAAGCTGGTCTCGACGCGCCGCTCCCTGCTCGACTACCTCAAGAAGCGGGACGAGGCGCGTTACAAGGCGCTGCTCGAGAAGCACAACATTCGTCGCTAAGTGTTCCCACGCGCGCCACCGGCGCGCGTTTTCGTGCGCGGTTTCGAACGAAAGCGTTGATTCAAAGGTTTTTGATCGAGGCTGCGTGCGCGTCGGGTGCGAGCCGTTGAAGGCAACCATCCGAGACATGATGAGCGAGGACCGCAATTGGTCGTCGCTTTCGTGCCGACTGACAGTCCAGCAGCAATCCGGCGGCTGGGCACAACGGGCAAGGCGCCCGTATGACCCGAAAGGATGGACGCCATCCGAAATCCGAAAACCATGGCAGGATCGCAGGACGCTGATCGCCCGCTCCGATCAGCGTCCTGCAATCTTGACATGGTTTTTGTTTTTTCGAGCCGTCCCTTCTTTCGAGAACCCATGAAAGAAGACCTCTATGTTCAATAAGCATTCCGTCGAGATCGACTGGGGCGGACGCCCCCTCAAGCTCGAAACCGGCAAGATCGCCCGCCAGGCCGACGGCGCCGTCGTCGCCACCTACGGCGAGACCGTGGTGCTCGCCACCGTCGTCGCGGCGAAGTCCCCGCGCGAAGGCGTCGACTTCCTGCCGCTGACCGTCGACTACCAGGAGAAGACCTACGCTGCAGGCCGCATCCCCGGCGGCTATTTCAAGCGTGAGGGACGTCCGACCGAGAAGGAGACGCTGGTCTCCCGCCTGATCGACCGTCCGATCCGCCCGCTGTTCGTCGACGGCTGGCGCAACGAGACCCAGGTCATCGTCACCGTGCTCTCCCACGACATGGAGAACGACCCTGACATCGTCGCGCTGGTGGCGTCGTCCGCTGCGCTGACCCTGTCGGGCGCTCCCTTCAAGGGCCCGATCGGCGCTGCCCGCGTCGGCTTTGCCAATGACGAGTTCATCCTCAACCCGACGCTCGACGAGATGGTCGACACCCAGCTCGACCTCGTCGTCGCCGGCACCGCCGACGCCGTGCTGATGGTGGAATCGGAAGCCAAGGAACTGAACGAAGACATCATGCTCGGCGCCGTGATGTTCGGTCACCGCCACTTCCAGCCGGTCATCAACGCGATCATCGAGCTCGCCGAGAAGGCCGCCAAGGAGCCGCGCGAAGTCACCGTGATCGACAATTCGGCGCTCGAGAAGGAAATGCTCGGTCTCGTCGAGCAGGAGCTCCGCTCCGCCTACGCCATTCCGGTCAAGCAGGATCGCTACGCCGCGGTCGGCAAGGTCAAGGAAAAGGTGATGGCCCACTATTTCCCCGAAGGGCAGGAGCCGAAATACGACAAGCTCCGCATCTCCGGCGTGTTCAAGGAGCTCGAAGCCAAGATCGTTCGCTGGAACATCCTCGACACCGGCAAGCGCATCGACGGCCGTGACAGCAAGACCGTGCGCAACATCATCGCCGAAGTCGGCGTGCTGCCCCGCGCCCACGGCTCGGCGCTGTTCACCCGCGGCGAAACCCAGGCGCTGGTCGTGACCACGCTCGGCACCGGCGAGGACGAGCAGTACATCGACGCGCTGTCCGGAACGTACAAAGAGACGTTCCTGCTGCACTACAACTTCCCTCCCTACTCCGTCGGTGAGACCGGCCGCCTCGGCGGCACCAAGCGTCGCGAGATCGGCCACGGCAAGCTCGCCTGGCGCGCGATCCACCCGGTGCTGCCGCCGCATCACGAATTCCCCTACACCACGCGCGTGGTGTCGGAGATCACCGAATCGAACGGCTCGTCCTCGATGGCCTCGGTCTGCGGCGCTTCGCTCGCGCTGATGGATGCCGGCGTGCCATTGAAGCGGCCGACCGCCGGTATCGCGATGGGCCTGATCCTCGAAGACAAGCGCTTCGCGGTTCTCTCGGACATTCTCGGTGACGAAGATCATCTCGGCGACATGGACTTCAAGGTCGCCGGCACGGAAGCGGGCATCACCTCGCTCCAGATGGACATCAAGATCGAGGGCATCACCGAAGAGATCATGAAGGTCGCGCTCGGTCAGGCCAAGGATGGTCGTATCCACATCCTCGGCGAGATGGCCAAGGCGCTCACTAACGCCCGCGCCGAGCTCGGCGAATACGCGCCGCGCATCGAGACCTTCAAGATCGCCACCGACAAGATCCGCGAAGTGATCGGCACCGGCGGCAAGGTGATCCGCGAGATCGTCGAGAAGACCGGCGCCAAGGTCAACATCGAGGACGACGGCACCGTGAAGGTCGCCTCCTCCGACGGCGAGGCGATGAAGGCCGCGATCAAGTGGATCAAGTCGATCGCGTCCGATCCGGAAGTCGGCCAGATCTATGACGGCACCGTCGTCAAGGTGATGGAGTTCGGCGCCTTCGTGAACTTCTTCGGCTCCAAGGACGGTCTCGTCCACATCAGTCAGCTCGCGTCGTCGCGCGTGCAGAAGACCTCCGACGTCGTCAAGGAAGGCGACAAGGTCAAGGTCAAGCTGCTCGGCTTCGACGACCGCGGCAAGACCCGCCTGTCGATGAAGGTCGTCGACCAGACCACCGGCGAAGACCTCGAGGGCAAGCTCGGCGACGGCGAGAAGGCCCCGCGCGAAGCGGCCGGCGAGTAACCCTCGCTACCTGCCAGAAACACCAAGGGCGGCCGAGAGGCCGCTCTTTTTGTTTGCCCTTTGCGACCTTCAGCGACGGAGCAGCCATGTGCGATTCCGCCGCAGCGTCACAATGACTGCGGTCGAAACCGGCGATAGGCACTGCCGCGTACCTGTTCTCACTGCCGCGCGCTTCATCGGCGGATCGTCCCCAGACAGGAGAACCACATGTCATCACTATCCCGGCGCCATCTCGTATTCGTCGCAACCGGTCTCGTTGCTGCCGCCGCCGCTCCGCGCCTCGTGTTCGCGCAGGCAGCGATGGCACTCGCAGGTCCGTTCAAGCTCGATCCGCTGACCTATCCGGCGAACGCGCTGGAACCGCATATCGATGCCAAGACGATGGAGATCCACCACGACCGCCATCACCAGGCGTTCATCACCAACCTGAACAATTTCGCGAAGGACCATCCGCAGATCGCAGACAAGCCGGTCAGCGACGTGCTGGGCAATCTCGGCGCCGTGCCGGAAACAATCCGCACCGGCGTCCGCAACAGCATGGGCGGCCACGCCAACCACACCATGTTCTGGCAGATCATGGGACCAAACGGCGGCAAACCAGAAGGTGCCCTGCTCGCCGCAATCGACAGCGACCTCGGCGGCATGGAGAAATTCCAGACCGACTTCAACGCCGCCGGCGGGCGCGTGTTCGGCTCGGGCTGGGTGTTCGTGACGGTCAGCAAGGACGGCAAGCTCGCGATCGAAACGCGGCCCAACCAGGACAATCCGATGATGGACGGCAAGCGCGCGCTGCTCGGCAACGACGTCTGGGAGCACGCCTATTACCTGAACTATCAGAACCGTCGGGCCGACTATCTCAAGGCCTGGTGGAATACGGTGAATTGGAAAGCCGTGGGCGAACGCTACGCCGCCGCCAAGGCCGGCACACTCGGCGTGTGACGACGATCCGAGCCATGAAAGAGGGCGGCCTCTCGGCCGCCCCCTTCTGTTTATCGCTCGCTGATCGGGATCAGGCCGCGATGTCGTACCGGTCGAGGTTCATCACCTTGGTCCAGGCCTTGGCGAAGTCCTTGACGAACTGCTCCTTGGCGTCCGAGGTGGCATAGACCTCGGCGTAGGCACGAAGCTGCGAGTGCGCGCCGAAGATCAGGTCGACGCGCGTGCCGGTCCACTTCACCGCATTGGTCTTGCGGTCGCGGGCTTCGTAGGTGCCGTCAGTGCCGGCCGGGGACCACTGCGTGCTCATGTCGAGCAGGTTGACGAAGAAGTCGTTGCTCAACGTTCCCACCTTCGAGGTGAGCACGCCGTGCTTCGAACCGTTCGCATTGGCACCGAGCACACGCAGGCCACCGAGGAGCACCGTCATCTCCGGGCCGGTGAGCCGCAACAGTTGCGCGCGATCGACGAGGGCTTCCTCCTGCTGCATGAACTGATGCCGCTTGCCGATGAAGTTGCGGAAACCATCCGCGCGCGGCTCCAGCGGAGCAAAGGAAGCAGCGTCGGTCTGCTCCTGCGAGGCATCCATGCGGCCCGGCGTGAAGCCGACCTTCACCTCGACGCCGGCATCCTTCGCGGCCTTCTCGACCGCTGCGGTGCCGCCGAGCACGATCAGGTCTGCCAGCGAGACCTTCTTCGCACCGGAGGATGCGTTGAAGTCCTTCTGGATCGCTTCGAGCTTGCCGAGCACCTTCGCGAGCTGGGCCGGCTCGTTCACCTCCCAATCCTTCTGCGGGGCAAGACGGATGCGCGCACCGTTGGCGCCGCCGCGCTTGTCCGAACCGCGGAACGTCGAGGCCGACGCCCACGCCGCCGAGACCAGCTCCGGCACCGAGAGACCCGAGGCCAGGATCTTCGTCTTCAGCGCGGCGATGTCCTGATCGCTGGCCAGCTCGTGATTCACCGCCGGGATCGGATCCTGCCAGATCAGCGTCTCCTTCGGCACCAGCGGGCCGAGATAGCGCTGGATCGGCCCCATGTCGCGATGAGTGAGCTTGAACCAGGCACGGGCAAACGCGTCTGCGAACTGATCCGGGTTCTCGAGGAAGCGCCGCGAGATCTTCTCATAGGCCGGGTCGAAGCGCAGCGAGAGGTCGGTGGTCAGCATCGTCGGCCGATGCTTCTTCGACTTGTCGAAGGCGTCGGGAATGATGGCGTCGGCACCCTTGGCCGTCCACTGGTTCGCACCGCCCGGGCTCTTGGTCAGCTCCCATTCGAAGTTGAACAGGTTCTCGAAGAAGTTGTTGCTCCACTTCGTCGGCGTCGTCGTCCACGTGACCTCGAGACCGCTGGTGATGGCATCGCCCGCGCGGCCCGTGGCATACTTGCTCTTCCAGCCGAGGCCCTGATCTTCCAACGCGCCCGCTTCCGGCTCCGGTCCGACCAGCGACGGATCGCCCGCGCCATGGGTCTTGCCGAAGCTGTGACCGCCGGCGATCAGCGCGACGGTCTCTTCGTCGTTCATCGCCATGCGGGCAAACGTCTCGCGGATGTCCTTGGCCGCGGCGACCGGATCCGGCTTGCCGTTCGGACCTTCCGGGTTGACGTAGATGAGGCCCATCTGCACCGCGCCGAGCGGCTCGGCGAGCTCGCGTTCGCCGCTGTAGCGCTCATCGCCCAGCCAGGTACCTTCGGGACCCCAATAAAGTTCTTCCGGCTCCCAGACATCGACGCGACCGCCGGCGAAACCGAAGGTCTTGAAGCCCATCGATTCCAGCGCGACGTTGCCGGCGAGCACCATCAGATCGGCCCAGGAAATCTTACGGCCGTATTTCTGCTTGATCGGCCAGAGCAGCCGGCGTGCCTTGTCGAGGTTGGCGTTGTCGGGCCAGCTGTTGAGCGGCGCGAAACGCTGCTGGCCGGCACCGGCGCCACCACGACCGTCAGTGGTGCGGTAGGTGCCCGCGCTGTGCCAGGCCATGCGGATCATGAGACCGCCGTAGTGACCGAAGTCGGCTGGCCACCACTCCTGCGAATCCGTCATCAGCGCGGTCAGGTCCTTGATGACCGCGTTGAGATCGAGCGACTTGAATTCCTTGGTGTAATCGAAGTCCGCGCCCATCGGGTCGGACTTGGCGGAATTCTTGTGCAGCATGTCGATGCTGAGCTGGGTCGGCCACCAATCGCGGTTCGCCGGCACGCGTTTTCCACCCGAAAACGGGCACTTTGAAGTGTCGTCCATGAATACCTCCTCTGGTGGCGTCGAACTCGCGCCTTTGACCAGGTAGAAACACTCTAAGCTTCGCATTCGATCAGGGGAAGTTGACTTTAATGATCGCTGCGATAGGATTTTCTGATGGTCAACGTGACGATGCGCCAGCTCCGGTATTTCGATGCGCTGGCGCGCCACGGCCATTTCGGCCGCGCGGCGGAGGCAAGCTCGATCTCGCAGCCAGCCCTGTCGATGCAGATCAAGGAATTGGAGGACGCGCTCGGCGGTCTGCTGCTCGAGCGCAGCGCCCGGCAGGTGGCGCTGACCCGGTTCGGCGAAGAGCTCGCGCCGCGCGTCCGTGACATTCTGCGCTCGGTCGACGAACTCGGCGATTTCGCGCGCGCCTCGCAGGACCGCTTTGTCGGGCGGCTGCGGATCGGCATGATCCCGACGATCGCGCCTTATCTGCTGCCCACGATCACCAAGAATCTCACGCGCATGCATCCGGAGCTCGACATCCGCGTGCGCGAGACGATGACGCCCCGGCTGATCCAGGAACTGGTCGAGGGCCGGCTCGACACCGCCATCGTCGCATTGCCGGTGTCGGAACCCTCGCTCACCGAGGTCGCGCTGTTCGACGAGAAATTCCTGCTGGTCCGGCCGAGCTCCGATGAAGGCACGCCGGTGCCATCGCGCGAGATGATGCGCGAGATGCGGCTTTTGCTGCTCGAAGAAGGACACTGCTTCCGCGATCAGGCGCTGTCCTTCTGCAACATGCAGTCGTCGCCGCCGCGCGAGATGCTGGATGCGAACTCGCTGTCGACGCTGGTCCAGATGGTCAGCGCCGGCATCGGCGTGACCTTGATTCCGGAGATGGCCGTGCCGGTTGAGACGCGCTCCGCCTCCGTCTCGCTGGCGCGCTTCCGCGACCCCGAACCTTCGCGCACCATCGGCATGGTCTGGCGCAAGACCAGCCCGCTGGCGCGCCAGCTCCTGCAGATCTCAGAGGTGGTGTGCCTGTCAGCCGGCAAGGTGCGCGCACGCCAATCCGTACGCAGCCCGCGGGCTTGAAGTCCCGATGCCGCATCCGATCATTCGCCCCGCACGCACCGACGAATTTGACGAGGTCGGCCGTGTCTGGATGGAGAGCTGGGTCTCGACCGGGCTCGGCGAAGCCAGCGACTTCCTGCTGGCCAATCTGCGTGCGCGCGTCAGGCGCGAGATCGAGCACGGCTGGACCCTGTTCGTCGCCGACGACAACGGCACGATCGCCGCGATGCTGGCGCTGCACCTGCCAAAACTCTATCTCGACATGCTGTTCGTCGGGCCCGCCTATCAGGGCCAATTGCTCGGCCGACAATTGCTCGCCTTCGCGCGTACGCAAATGCCGGATGAAATGTACCTGCGCTGCGTCCGCGAGAACGAAAAGGCCTGGCGCTGGTACGAGCGCGAGGGCTTTGTGTTCGAGAAGGAAGAGGTCGAACCGTCGAACGGGTTTGTGATGAAGTATTATCGGTGGAAGCGGCAGGGGCCCACCGGTTAGACGGCGACCTCCCGATGCAGCTTGCGGTTGTCATGATCCCAATTTAGTGTGGCGTGTCCCGATTTGTTCCGCTGCCCCATGCCTTGGAATCCATGATTCGATTTGCTGTTTCCGTGATCGCTCTGCTGTGCCCTCTCGCTCTGGCAGCAGCTCAAACCCCTCCCTCGACCACGCCGCCCTCAAAGCCAGCAGTCAGGAAAGCGGCGACAAAGCCGAAGGCGCCGGCAGTCAAATCGCCCGAGCCTGCAAACGCCGGTCCGTGCCGTCTTGGCGTGATCTCGGTGATCGGCGAGCACTACTCCGTGCAGAAGTTTGGCGTGACGATCTTCGAGGCTGAGGCAGACGAGGTCCCAATCGACTGGGGCCTCGATGATCTGGTTTTCGCTCGTGTGCGTGCGGCAACGAACAACGATCCTTCGGTCCGCAGGATCGCCTATCCCAAGGGCGCCTTCGAGCCTTTCTACCATGCGAAAGCGATCTTCATCCCGGACCCCAAAGAGAGCCTGCCGGTGATCGTGAAGAGCTTCACCGCGAATACGAATTGCGATCGCTATCTTGTCGCAACCACGTTCAAGTCGAAGCTGCCGAACTCGAACATGACGCTGAACGGCATCGGCACCTACAATCAGGGGCTCGGGAAAATCATCCGGCACTCGCACATTTTCGCCAATGTTGCGATCACGCTAATTGATGGCCGGAGCTACGAGGAAATCAAGCGGCCCTTTGTGAATTTTGGCGCGAACTTCGCCGCAAGCATGCGACTGACCGAAGATCCGTTGAACAAGCTCGACAACTCTCTATTCCCTGACCCGCCAGCAGCGGCTTCGGCCAGCGCGGCGCTGCGCGAGAGGACGCGAGCACTCATCACAGACAGGCTCGATCGGGGCTTGCCCGGCTATCTCAAGGAAGATTGAGCGGGAGCATTGTCGCCGGGCAGGGCCGCCGAAGACGCCCGGGATCATCTGGATGCACAGCGGATTTCGGATACGATGGGGGAAGGTGATGAATCTGCTGCCGTGCCTGGTTCCGTTGAAAGGTCCGCTCCCATGATCAAGCTCTATTGGTCGCCGCGCTCGCGCTCGTTCTCGACGCTCTGGCTGATGGAAGAGAGCGGCCTGCTCTATGCGCGCGTGTTGACCGACATTTCGACCGGGGCGCAGAAGGCGCCGGATTTCCTCAAGGTCAATCCGATGGGCAAGGTGCCGGCGCTCAGCGACGGCGATGCCGCGCTCGGCGAGGCCGCGGCGATCTGCGCCTACATCGCCGACCGCTATCCCGAGATGAAGCTTGCGCCTGCAGTGAGCGACCCTCGCCGCGCGCGCTATCTGCAATGGCTGTTCTTCTCGCCGGGCTGCATCGAGCCGGCGATCATCCAGATCTTCACCAAAATCGAAGTGCCGAGTTCGACCGCGGCCTGGGGCAGCGCGACGCAGGTCTTCGACGTGCTCGAGGCCGCGCTCGCCAACGGGCCGTGGATTCTCGGCGAGGAATTTTCGGCCGCCGACATCATGATCGGCTCAGGGCTGAACTTTGCGGTGCGCCTGTTCAAGATGGCGCCGTCGCGCCCGGCCTTCGAGGCCTATATCGCCCGCTGCATGGCGCGGCCCGCGTTCCAGCGCGCGGAAAGGATCGCAGCCGGCTGAAGCAGCCAGCTCAAAGCCTGATCTTGAGGACCGCGAGGCCGGATTGCTGGAGCAGCCCGGAGGATGTCGCAGCAAGCCCATAGCGGAGGCCGAGATCGAATCCCTTGCCGTCCGCCGCGACCAGTCCCACCGCGGTCGAGTAGATCCACGGCGACAGCATGAGACCGTTGGTGACGAATGTGTCGCCGCCGCCGGCAAAGGCCGACCTGACCTGAACGCCCTGATTCAGCGCGTTGTAGCCGACACCTACATCGCCGGTGAGATGGACCTGCCGCGCGATCTGGTAAGCGCCCTTCAACCCGGCCGTCAGCGTCAATTCACGATAGGTTTGCGAATCGACGTTGAGGCTGAAGCCGCCTGCGCCGCTTTCCTGGTAGGCGGGCGCGCGGACATGACCGTAGTCGAGCCGCAGCGACGGCGACAATGCAAATCCAGGCTCAACCGGGATCAGCTTGCGGATTCCGGCCTCGGCATGCCCGCTGTAGGAGCGATAGCCGGAACCGGCCATGCCGTTGATGAAGGAAAGCGAGCGGCTCTCACCATTGTCATTCAGGGCGCCATCAACCTGGCCCTCGAGCCGAAAACCGTTGCCGAGCGCATACGCACCGTAGAGCCCCGATTGGTATGAATCGATGCCGAGCCGGTTGGGAACCGCATCGTCGCTTCCGGTGACCGTGTAGTGGGAATAGGCGAACACACCGCCCAACATCGCACGCGCGGAGATCATCGAGTCGGCGCCGACCGCTATGCCGCCCCCGGACGCATTGTATCCGGAGATGCCGTCGACGCTTCCCTGCCGGACGCTGCCGCCAAGCGGCTTCATCCAGATGTTGCGCTCGGGCACGGTGCCACCGTTCGGGCCGATGACGTCGTCGAGCCGTCCTGCCATCGCCTGCTGAAACGCGCGCTGCGTCGCGTAGGTCGCCTGCGATGCCGCGCCGGTCAGAACGGGCAGGGTCTGGTTGACCGCTTTGACGAGGTCCGGCCCGCTCAGATTGTCGAGGGCGGCAAAGCCCGGCGCCATCGGGCCGGTCCAACCAAGTGACGTCGTCGAGAGGCGATACAGCATGTCTGCCGCTCCCAGTCCGGCACGGCTGCCCTGGGATTGCAGGGATTCGGCATAGGGTCGCACCAGCGAGAGAGCGGCCACGCCGCCGGTCGGGTTGCCAGAGAGGTCGTAGGTGTAGACCAGCATCTGCGTACCCGACGCATCGCCGCTCGCGGCGCCGTAGAGGCTGGTGAGGGTGCCGCGCGAGAGCGTGTTGAAGAGAACATTGCCCTCGGGTGTCACCGACCCCAGCAAGGTGAAGTTGGCGCTGCTGCTTCCAGCGGGCGCGATCCCGGCGCCCCAGAAATATCCGTTCTGGTAGTTTGTCACGACGAACCGGCCCGGCGCCGACGTGCCGAACAGCGTGGAGCTGACGATCCGCCAAGGCGTGCCAGACATCCACGCCCATTGCGGAACGGAGTTCGCGGGGACCGGTTCGGCAGGCGGCGGCGTGAAGGTCGCGGGATCGTAAGGGAGCATATAGGCCCAGTGCGTCACCAGCAGGCTATCGCCGGTGATCATCTGCATTTCCATCGCGGTCACACCGTTGATGGTCCGCATGTGGCCGAGACCGACGGTGACCACGCCGCCGCCGGTCGGCGTGAACTGCATCGTGATCTGGCCAGCGCTGGTGACAAAACCCTGGATGGTCGAGGTATCGGTGAGAAGCGCCGGCCCGATCTTCAGCTGCGCAACGCTCGTGCCGGAAAAGGAGCCGTTGGTCGCGGTCGCAAGCGACCACAGCGTCTGGTCACCGATCGGGATCGGATTGGAGAAGCTGGTCGTCGGCGCAGCGTAGGCCAGCAGTTGGGCGACCGGCACATACCAGTTAGTGTTCGACAGGGTCGAATCCCAGATCGTCGACTGTGCCCGGGCATACGAGCTTCCACAGAGTAATGCTGCGCATGCAATCGACACCCGCACGCTTGCGCGACTTGTCGTATGCCCTCTCAGCAAGACCCGCCCCTCCCGAGCCGCGGGCCACGAATCCGCGGCGCCATCCGCCACAACAGACATGACTCCATCAACCGAGTCTACCTCGTGATCTTGGGGGGGCGAGGAGCGGCCCCGGCGTCAGGCGGCCTGCAGACACCTTACTCCGTCTTCAAATCGTCCGGCCTCGGCATCAGGATGGTGTTGTAGCCGGAATCGACATAGTGGATCTCGCCAGTCACGCCGCCGGAGAGATCCGACAACAGATAGAGCGCCGAGCCGCCTAGCTCATCGAGCGTGACGCCGCGGCGGAGCGGCGAATGCTTTTGCATGAAGGCGAACATCGCGCGCGCCTCGCCGATGCCGGAGCCGGCGAGCGTGCGGATGGGACCTGCGGAGATCGCATTGACGCGGATGCCGCGCGGTCCGAAATCGGAGGCGAGATAGCGCACCGAGGCTTCCAGCGCCGCCTTGGCCACGCCCATCACGTTGTAGTTCGGCATCGCGCGCTCCGAGGCGCCGAAGGTCAGCGTGATCATGCTGCCGCCCTCGGTCATCAGCTCGGCGGCGCGTTTTGCCACCTCCGTGAACGAGAAGCAGGAGATCACCATGGTGCGCGAAAAGTTTTCGCGGCTGGTGTCGGCGTAGCGGCCCTTCAGCTCGTTCTTGTCGGCGAAGCCGATGGCATGGATCACGAAATCCAGCCGGCCCCATTTTTCACGGAGCGCATCGAATGTCGCATCGACACTGGCGATGTCCTCGACGTCGCAGGGCAGCACCAATTCCACGCCAAGCTGCTCCGCCAGCGGCTTGACGCGCTTGCCGAGGGCTTCGCCCTGGAAGGTGAAGGCGAGCTCGGCGCCATGGGCATGCAGCGTCTTCGCCATACCCCAGGCGATCGAATGATCATTGGCGATGCCCATGATCAGACCGCGCTTGCCCTTCATCAAACCTTCCATTTCAAGATCACCTTCCGCTCTTCGTCATGCCCGGGCTTGTCCCGGGCATCCACGCCCTTTGCAGCCTGAGGCCAATACGTGGATGGCCGGGACATCAAGCGCGAAGACGCGCTTCGCGCTTTTGCCGGCCATGACGAGAAAATCAACGCGACGCCAGCAAGGACGTCACACATCCAGCCGGCTGAACACCAGCGTGGCGTTGGTGCCGCCGAAGCCGAAGGAGTTCGACAGCACGGTGCCGATCTTGACGTTGTCGATGCGCTTGCGCACGATCGGCATGTCGGCGAATACCGGATCGAGCTCCTGGATGTGTGCGCTTTCGCAGATGAAACCGTTGTTCATCATCAGCAGCGAGTAGATCGCTTCCTGCACGCCGGTGGCGCCCAGCGAGTGGCCGGTCAGCGCCTTGGTCGCCGAGATCGGCGGGCACTTCTCGCCGACGCCGAACACCTTTCGGAGCGCCTCGATTTCCGGGGGATCGCCAGCCGGGGTCGAGGTGGCGTGCGGATTGATGTAGTCGACCTTGGTCTTCACCGTCGACATCGCCATGCGCATGCAGCGCTCGGCGCCTTCGCCCGACGGCGCGACCATGTCGTAACCATCGGATGTCGCGCCGTAGCCGACGATCTCGCCGTAGATGCGCGCGCCGCGCGCCTTGGCATGCTCCAGCTCTTCCAGCACCAGCACGCCGGCGCCGCCGGCAATGACGAAGCCATCACGGTTGATGTCGTAGGGACGCGAGGCGGTGGCGGGCGTGTCGTTGTATTTCGAGGACATCGCGCCCATGGCGTCGAACAACACTGACAGCGACCAGTCCAATTCCTCGCAGCCACCGGCGAAGATGATGTCCTGCTTGCCGATCTGGATGGTCTCATAGGCGTTGCCGACGCAATGGTTCGAGGTCGCGCAGGCCGAGGAGATCGAATAGTTCACGCCCTTGATCTTGAACCAGGTCGCGAGCGTTGCGGAGGCGGTGGACGACATCGCCTTCGGCACTGCAAACGGGCCGACGCGCTTCGGGCCCTTGGTGCGGGTGATGTCCGCAGACTCGACGATGGTGCGGGCGGACGGGCCGCCGGAGCCCATGATGATGCCGGTGCGGATGTTGGAGACTTCGTCAGGCGACAGGCCGGAGTCCTGGATCGCCTGCTCCATCGCGATGTGATTCCAGCCCGCGCCCTGGCCGAGGAAGCGCATCGCACGGCGATCGACAACCGTCGCAGGATCGATCGTCGGCGCACCTTGCACCTGCGAACGGAAGCCGAGCTCGGCATATTTCTCAGCCCGCGAAATGCCAGACTTCGCCTCGTGAAGGCTCGCAAGCACTTCCTGGGTGTTGTTTCCGATGGACGAGACGATGCCCATCCCGGTGACCACAACCCGCCTCATGACAGCCTCGCCTAAATCGTTGTCTTTCTTGGTGATGCGCTCAGCTCAGGCTCGTACCCTGCTTGAACAGGCCGACCTTCAGATCCTTCGCGCGATAGATAATCTGGTCATCGACCGAAAGCCACCCGTCGGCGATGCCGAGCACGAGCTTTGAACGCATCACGCGTTTGATGTCGACGTTGTACACAACCTTGCGGGCCTCGGGCAGCACCTGGCCGCTGAACTTTAATTCGTTCAGTCCGAGCGCGCGCCCTCGACCTTCGCCCCCGGTCCAGCCCAGGAAGAAGCCGACCATTTGCCACAGCGCATCGAGGCCGAGGCAGCCGGGCATGACAGGATCGTTCTTGAAGTGGCAGCCGAAGAACCAGAGGTCGGGCTTCACGTCGAGCTCGGCGCGCACCACGCCCTTGCCGAACTCGCCGCCATTGTCGTTGATCTCCGTGATGCGGTCGAACATCAGCATCGGCGGCAGCGGCAGCTGGGCATTGCCCGGGCCGAACATCTCGCCGCGGGCACATGCCAGCAGATCTTCGTATTCGTAACCATTGCGCCTGTTCAACATGCGGAAGCCTCTGTTCTAACCCCGATTGAGCGGCGTTTCTGGCAAAAATGGGCCCCGTTTAGTCCGGCAAAGCGGCGCCAATTGTCAGCGTCAGGCGCGAATGCCGAGAGCCCGGATGGTCTGCGGACCAGGCCTCAATGCCTGGCAGCGCCAAAATCGGTTTAGCGGAACCGCGCGCTCTCTAACACAGGCGATTTCGGGTGGCAAAGCAGTCTCATGAAGGTAAAATGACGCTATCCTCGCCCGGTTCCGAGCCTGATTAGAACCTCTCTAGTTGCGAGAAACTTGCATGTGCATCTATCTGTCCATATATTGCATATAGATAGTGTCCACGCGTGCCCGAAATTGGAAATGAGCGAGAATACAGCGCCCCGTCACGACGACGACATCCATGCCGCGGCCCTTCTGTCCGGCCGCCAGCCGGCGTTGACCGGTTGCCCGTGGCATGACGTCAACGAAATGCTCCAGTCCGCGGGGCTTCGTCCGACGCGCCAGCGTATGGCGCTCGGCTGGCTCCTGTTCGGCAAGGGTGCGCGCCACCTCACGGCTGAAATGCTGTACGAGGAAGCGACACTGGCCAAGGTCCCGGTTTCGCTGGCGACCGTCTACAACACGCTGAACCAGCTCACCGATGCCGGCCTGCTCCGCCAGGTCAGCGTCGACGGCACCAAGACCTATTTCGACACCAACGTCACCACCCACCACCATTACTACCTCGAGAACAGCCACGAGCTGGTCGATATCGAGGATCCGCATCTGGCGCTGTCCAAGATGCCGGAGGTGCCCGAGGGCTACGAGATCGCGCGCATCGACATGGTCGTGCGCCTGCGCAAGAAGCGCTGAGATTTCGCTGAATTCAATCTGACTTTGTCATGGCCGGGCTTTTGTCCCGGCCATTGTCGTGTATGGCGTCAGTTGACCTGCTCGTCCGAGTAGACGCCCCAAAGGCGCTCCTGCTGGATCCAGCCGTCAAAGCCGTTGCCGGTGACGCGGCACCAGTTTGCGCTGCACTTCTTCACCTGCGTGACGACGCCGGCCTGGAGCTTTGCTGCAACGGCGCTTTCGGGGTCGGCCCGGTCGTAAATCGGCGCGAGCTCGTCCTTGTGCTTCATGGTGACGACCGCAGTGCGGCGACCCGACAGCAGCGAATGATAGACCCAGCCCTCGGCGCCTTCGGAATCGCGCACCCGGCGCCAGTTCTCGAACTCCGCGGTGATTTCGACCGGCAAGCCGGACCGGGTGTAGACCCAGGCCACGTCATTGTCCTTGGTCGGGCCGGCGCGGACGTTCACGTGATCCGATTTGAGGCTCACATAGCGCGGCACGGGAAGGCCGCTGGCGGTCTGGGGCGTGTTGTCCTTGGCCGAATGCCCAGGGCTCACCGTGGCGCTCAACCAGGTGCAAACGAGCGCCATCACCGAACAAAAACGCCCCAACGCCATCAACCCGTCTCCTGTGGAAAACCTGGCTGAGCCAGGTCCTCACCCAATTCCAAAACCCTGCCGCGCGACCCCCAACCCACCCCACGCGGGTGTTCCCAGGCCCTTTGCCCGTGGTTCTTGTCTTGGCCCGGCCTTCTGCTAGAGAGGACGGACACTTGAACAACCAGTTTGCCCGATTTTCCGGCCGGAAATGTCGGGAGAGCTTGAAGGGAACGCCGGGGACGATACGGCAGTCGCAGTGTCGAACAACCGGGTTAATGAGGCCTCAACGACCGGCCTTTGGCGGCAGAGGCGGCCTGCGGCGCCTCATGAGGGCAGGACATGTCGGTGAAGAAAAAGCCCCTCGTCGTGGTAACGCGCAAGCTGCCGGACTCGATCGAGACCCGGATGCGCGAGCTGTTCGACGCGCGGATCAATCTCGAGGACACACCGATGTCGGCCGAGCAGATCGCAGAGGCCGCGCGCACCGCCGATGTGCTGGTTCCCACGGTCACCGATCACATCAGCGCCGACATCGTCAACCAGCCCGACTGCAAGCTCCGCCTGATCGCGAATTTCGGCAACGGCGTCGACAATATCGACGTCGAGGCCGCGCATGCCCGCGGCATCACCGTTACCAACACCCCGAAGGTTCTGACCGAAGACACCGCCGACATGACCATGGCGCTGATCCTGGCCGTGCCGCGCCGGATGATCGAGGGCGCCTCGATCCTGACGGAAGGAAAGCCCTGGGCGGGCTGGTCGCCGACCTGGATGCTCGGCCACCGCATCGGCGGCAAGCGTCTCGGCATCATCGGCATGGGCCGCATCGGCCAGGCGGTCGCACGCCGTGCCCGCGCCTTCGGCCTGCAGATCCACTATCACAATCGGCGTCCCGTCGCGCCCAAGATCGCCGAAGAACTCGGGGCGACCTATTGGGAAAGCCTCGACCAGATGCTGGCGCGGATGGACATCATCTCGGTGAACTGTCCGCATACACCGGCGACCTATCATCTGCTCTCGGCGCGGCGGCTGAAGCTGATCCGGAAAGACGCCTACATCGTCAACACGGCGCGCGGCGAAGTGACCGACGAAGACACGCTGATCAGGCTGATCGAAGGCGGCGAGATCGCCGGCGCCGGCCTCGACGTCTATGAGCACGAGCCCGCGGTCAGTCCGAAGCTGGTGCGGCTCGCCAGGGCCGGCAAGGTGACGCTGCTGCCGCATATGGGTTCGGCCACGATCGAAGGCCGCGTCGAGATGGGCGAGAAGGTGATCATCAACATCCGCACCTTCCTCGACGCGCACAAGCCGCCGGATCGCGTGCTGCCAAGCATGCTCTGAGATTATTTGCTGCGCGTTTCGCGCTTGCGCCAATCCGCAACGAAATCGATGAACGCACGCAGCGCGGGCGGCGTCTGGCGCCGGCTCGGATAGTACAGGAACGGTCCGGGAAACGGCTCGCACCAGTCTTCCATCAAGCTGACCAGTGCGCCGGATGTCACGGCGTCATGGACGTAGCCATCAAGCGTTGCCCAGATACCGACGCCGTCCAGCACGGCGCGCATGGCAAGGCCCATATTGGTCGAGATCAGCTTCGCCGGCGGGTCGACTTTCACGACCTGGCCGCCTTTCTCGAACTCCAGATCATGCATGACGCCGCTCGAGTAACGGGCGCGGATGCAATCATGGTCGAGCAGGTCCTTTGGATGTTTCGGCCGGCCGCGGCGCGCGATATAATCGGGCGAAGCGACCACGACATAGCTCTGCGGACCACTCAGCGGGATCGCCACCATGTCCTGCGCGAGATGCTCGCCATAGCGCACGCCCGCATCGTAGCCTCCACTCACGATGTCGACGAAACCGCTTTCGCTGACGATGTCGAGATCGATCTGCGGATGCGCGCTCAGAAACGGCCCGACCATCGGCGCGAGCACGAGGTCGACCGCCGGCGGCGGCGCGTTGATGCGCAGGCGGCCGGACGCCACCTCGCGCAGGCCGCGCACCTCGTCCAGTGCGTCGCCGACATCGCGCAGCGCCGGGGCCACGCGCGACAGCAGCAGCTCGCCCGCCTCGGTCAGCGCGACGCTGCGGGTGGTGCGGTTCATCAGGCGGACGCCGAGGCGCTCCTCCAGATCCCGGAGCCGCTGGCTAAGGCTCGACACGGACACGCGAATTTCGACCGCGGCACGCCTGAAATTGCGGGTGCGGGCCACCGCCACGAAGGCGTCGAGATCGCGCAGGTCGGGATCGGTCATTGTTCGATAATGTGAACAAGCCATTCTGGATTGTCCAGCTTATCGGCGCAATCAAGCAGGCGCATATCTCGCCTCGTCACGCGGCGCCATCAGCCGCCTTTTGAGGAGAGCCATCATGGAACAGCGTAAACTCGGTTCAACGGGCCCGACCGTCTCCGCCCTCGGTCTCGGCTGCATGGGCATGTCGGAGGTCTATGGCCCCGCCGATCGCGACGAGAGCATCGCCACCGTCCATGCCGCGCTCGATGCCGGCATCACGCTGCTCGACACCGGCGATTTCTACGCCATGGGCCACAACGAGCTGTTGGTCCGGGAAGCGCTGAAAGGCGTGCCGCGCGAAAAAGTGCAGATCAGCGTCAAGTTCGGCGCGCTGCGCGGCCCTGCCGGGGAGTTCGCCGGAATGGACACACGGCCGGCTGCCACCAAAAACTTTCTCGCTTATTCGCTGCAGCGGCTCGACACCGATTACGTCGATGTCTACCGTCCGGCCCGCCTCGATCCCAGCATTCCCATCGAGGAGACCATCGGCGGCCTCGCCGATCTCGTGAAGGCCGGTTACATCAGGCATATCGGCTTATCGGAGGTGGGCTCAGACACCATCCGCCGCGCGCAGGCGGTGCATCCGATCGCCGATCTGCAGATCGAATATTCGCTGATCGAGCGGGGCATCGAACGCGACATCCTGAAGACGTGCCGTGAGCTCGGCATCGCCATCACCGCTTATGGCGTACTGGCGCGTGGCCTGATCAGCGGCCATTGGTCGAAGGATAGCGGCAAGACCGGCAAGGACTACCGGCTGATGACGCCGCGCTTCCAGGGCGCCAACCTCGACGCCAATCTTGCGCTGGTGGAGCAGTTGCGTGCGATCGCCGCCGCGATCGGCGCGACACCGGCGCAGGTCGCGATCGCCTGGGTCGCGGCGCAGGGCCGGGAGATCGTACCGCTGGTCGGCGCCCGCACCCGCAACCGTCTCACCGAAGCGCTCGGTGCAACGAAGGTGACGCTGACGCCGGATCACCTCGCGGCACTGGCCAAGGCCTTTCCGCCCGATATCGCCGCCGGCACACGATATGCCGCCGAGCAGATGGCGCATCTCGACAGCGAGAAGCCGGCCACCAGGTAACGACGGCGGTCAGGTGCGATGGGCGCTGAGATCCGCGACCACAGGCCCATCGCCATTGAGCGGATTGGCGGGATCGCGCGCGTAGCGCAACGTCTCGAAGCGCATCGCGCGTGCATCGACCATCAGGAGGCGGCCGACCAGGCCGTCGCCGAACCCGACGATCTCGCGGATCGCCTCCAGCGCCATCATCGAGCCCATCACGCCCGCAAGCGCGCCCATGACGCCGGCCTCCGCGCAAGCCGGCACCGTGCCGGGCGGCGGGGCCTCCGGAAACAGGCAGCGATAGGTCGGATTGAATGTTCCGTCGGCGTTCGTCTCATGCGCGCGAATGGTGGTGAGCGAGCCGTCGAAGGTGCCGAGCGCCGCCGAGATCAGCGGCTTTTTCGCGAAGAAGCAGGCGTCAGAGACCAGATAGCGCGTCGCAAAATTGTCGGAGCCGTCGAGCACGAGATCGTAGTCGCCGATCAGGCTGAGCGCGTTGTCGGCGTTGAGCCAGGTGGCGTGGCCGACGAAGCGGACATGCGGATTCAGCGCCGCGATCCGCTCGGCCGCGCTCTCGACCTTGTGCCGGCCGATGTCGGGCGTCGCGTGGATCACCTGGCGCTGGAGGTTTGACAGCGACACAACGTCGTCATCGACCACGCCGAGCGTGCCGATGCCGGCGGCAGCCAGATACATCAAAGCGGGCGCACCGAGCCCGCCGGCGCCAATCACCAGCACGGAGGCCCGTTGCAGCGCGGCCTGGCCCGGCCCGCCGACATCGCGCAGCACGATATGGCGGGCATAGCGTTCGAGTTCGTCCGCGCTGAGCATCGTCGTCCTTCCACATCCCTCCCCTCATGGTGAGGAGGCGCGAAGCGCCGTCTCGAACCATGAAGGCCCCGCTGCGGCAGCTCGGCCTGCATCCTTCGAGACGCCGCTTACGCGGCTCCTCAGGATGAGGGGCACCACCTGAACCACCCCAATAGTGTTCGCGACCAACGAGATGTGCTTGAATGGCATTGCGTTCAATGGGCTGGCTGGATTTGTCATGAGATCGATGCTTGCGGCAACACTGATGTTGACTTCTGCCACAGGCGCGAGCGCCCAGATGACGACGCCGCACGTCCCCGGCACAAAGCCCAAGGTGGTCCAGACCGTCCCGATCAAGCCGCCGGCCCTGCAGACGCCGTCGCAGACGGCGGACGGCATGACGCAGGCGGAACGGCTGTCGCTGCAGTCCGACCTCGCCTGGGTCGGCCAGTATAACGGCGCCATCACCGGCGACGTCAGCGCGCGCATGGTCGAGGCTATCAAGGAATACCAGAAGCTCAAGGGCGGCAAGCCGACCGGCGTGCTCAATCCGCAGGAGCGTGCCGCGCTCGCCGAGACTGCGCGGCGGAAGCAGGAGGGCGTCGGCTGGAAACTCGTGACGGAGATGACCAGCGGCGCTCGGCTCGGTATTCCCTCAAAATTGGTGCCGCAGCAGGCCACCGACGCGAACGGCTCGAAATGGACCTCACCGACAGGAACGGTGCAGGTGCTGCTCAGCCGCCGCAAGGAGCCAAACCCCACCACCGCCAAGCTCGCCGAGTTCGAGAAGAAGGAGCCGGCCGGACGCAAGGTCGACTACACCGTGGTGAAGCCCGACTTCTTCGTGCTGTCGGGATTGCAGGGCCTGAAGAAATTCTACGTCCGCGGCACCTTCAAGGGCGACGAGGTCCGCATCATGACGATCCTCTACGACCAGGCGACCGAGAACACCGTCGAGCCGGTCGTGATCGCGATGTCGAGCGCCTTCAACGCGTTTCCATCAGGCCCGCAAGCCGGGCCGCCGCCGCGCAAGACCGTCAAATACGGCACCGGCATCGTCGTCAGCGACGACGGCGCGATTCTGGCCGACCGCCTCGTCACCGACAGCTGTCTTGCGATCACCATCGCCGGCTACGGCAGCGCCGACCGCCTCGCCGAGGACAAGGAGCACGATCTCGCGCTGCTGCACATCTACGGCGCGCGCGGCCTGAAGCCGCTCAGCCTTGCCGGCGGCGCGGCAAAGACGAGCGTCGATATCATCGGCATCGCCGATCCGCAGAGCCAGGGCGGCGCGGCGGGCGTGTCGAGCCTCAAGGGCGCGCTGGCGCCGGTCACATCAAGCGATTCCGCACTGTCGCCGCCACCGGCGGTTGGATTTTCCGGTGGCCCCGCGATCGATGGCGACGGCAAGTTCGCGGGCGTCGCACTGCTGAAGCCGGCAATGGTTGCGGGACCTGCGACGGCCGTGCCGGCCTCACAGGCGGTGATGGTCTCGGCAGAGACCGTGCGTGATTTCCTGAAGGCGAACGATGTCGTTGCGAATGGCACGTCCGCGGACGCGAAAGCCGCCGTCGTTCGCGTCATCTGCGTACGGAAGTAACATGATGCGTCGTCCCATCTCCCTCTCCATCGCAGTGACAGTCGCGCTGATGGGCTTCGCGGCCCGGGCACAATCGCCAGCGCTGCCGACGCCGAAGGTCGAGGAGGTGATGGTGAAGGTGGCGCTGCTGACGCTCAATGACGCCAATCTCACCGGCAACTACGATGTCCTCTATGCGAAAATGGCGAGACCGTTTCGCGAACGCTATTCATCCGGCACGCTGAAGCAGGCCTTCAGGACCTTTGCCGGGCATCACATCGACGCCATCGCCGGCATGCCGATCGTTGCGACTGAAGACCCGGAGATCAACGACAACGGCGCGCTGTTGTTGCGCGGCTATTTCGACACGACACCCTCGCGGCTGAGTTACGAGCTGGATTACGCCGTGTCGGAGGGCGAATGGAAGCTGATCACGATCGACGTCAAGGTGCGATCGATTCAGACCGAAGCAAGCGCAACCGACCTGATCGCGCGCGCCGCCGCAGACGTAGCGGGCGGCAGCGCGAAAAAATGACGCTCAGGCGAGCCTGAACCTGATCCCGGCCTTCGCAAGGCCACCGGAGATCCCGATCGGCGTGCCGTCCGCGCGCCAGCAGGCGGCGCCGGTCATGGTGCCGTCGTCGTGGAAGGCGATGCCGTTCATGCCGCCGGCAACCGTCGCAACCGGCTGCACCTCGTGGCCGAGCGCCGCGAGCTTCTTGCGCACGCTCTCCGGCACGGTCTGCTCGACCTCGAGCGCGTTGCCCTCGGTCCAGACCCGCGGGGCCTCGACCGCTTCCTGCAGACTCATGCCGTGGTCGATCAGATTGACCAGCGCCTGCATCGCGCTCGGGAAGATGCGTTTGCCGCCGGGCAGGCCGAGCGCATAACGCAGCTTGCCGTCGCGTACCGCCATCATCGGCGACATCGAGGTCGTCACGCGCTTGCCCGGCGCCAGCGACAGCGCGTGACCCGGACGCGGATCGAACAGGTTCATGTAGTTGTTGGCGATCGCGCCCAGCCCCGGGATCATGATCTTGGCTCCGAACAGATTGTTGATGGTCTGCGTGGTCGCGACCACGTTGCCGAAGCTGTCTGCCGCCGTCATGTGCGTGGTGTGCGCGCCTTCGAGCGGCGACACGCCGGCGCTCCAGGCCTGCGCCCGCGACGGATCGATGGCGCGGCGGCGCTCCTCGGCATAGGCCTTTGACGTCAGCTTCTCCACGGGCACGCCGACATAGTCAGGATCGCCGCTGGCCGCGGCACGATCGGCGAAGGCGATCTTCAGGACCTCGGCGAGGTAATGAATCGTCTCCGATGTGCCGAAACCGAGGCCGCCGATGTCATAGCCCTCCAGGATGTTGAGCATCTGCGCGATGTGCACGCCTGAGGCTGCGGGCGGCGGCGGGCCAAGGATGGTCCAGCCGCGATAGTCGGCACGAATCGGCTGCCGTTCGACGGTCTTGTAGCTGGTGAGATCGTTGCGGCGGATGAAGCCGCCGGTCTTCTCCATGTAGTCGGCGAGGATGTCGCCGAGCGGCCCCTCGTAGAGCGCGGTCTCACCGTGATCGGCAATATAACGCAGCGTCTCGGCATATTCGGCCTGCACGACGCGCTCGCCGACCTTCAGCGGTGCACCGTCGGGCAGATAGATCGCTGAGATCGGCTTGTCCTTGCGCATCTCGGCGGCGCTCTCGCTGATGCATTCGTGCAAATAGGGAGTCGCTGCATAGCCGCGCGCGGCGTGCTTGATCGCGGGCTGCAAGACGTCGGCGAGACTCATGGTGCCGAACCTGCGTAGCGTCTCGCACCAGGCCTTCAGCGAGCCCGGCGTGGCAACGGCCTTCGGACCGGTGAGATTTTCGTTGCCAACGGTGTCGAATACGTCATGCGCCGAGCCCGGCTTGGAGGTGTAGGTGGTATCGCGCACCGCCGCGGGCACGGTGCTCTGGCCGTCGATGAAGCGATGGCTGCCGTCGGCGAGCCTGATATGCGCCATGCCGCCGCCGATGATGCCGACCATCATCGGCTCGACCACGGTCAGCGTGAACAGGGTGGCGATCGCGGCATCGACGGCATTGCCGCCCGCGGCCAGCATCTCGGCGCCGGCGCTGGAGGCCAGCGGGTGATTGCTGACCACCATGCCGCGGCTCGAGACCGCCGGCATCTTCTGACAGTCAAAGGTCGTCGCCGTCCGGTCGCGCCAGTTTTCGCTCATGCCGCTCGTCCTTCCTATTCACGGCGGCGAGCACACCACACGCACGATTACGGGTCCAGTAATGGTACGGATTAGCTGGCATTCCCGATTCTGCCATCATTGTTACTGATTCGGACATCCGCGGTCCCCTTGGATCGGGCAGGGCACGTCCTGAGCGAGAAGAGCTCAGCATCGAGAAGCGATGCACGTTCGCGTGGCGTTTCCCCAGACCCAAGCACTCCAAAGGATTCATCTTCCAATGCACACGATCGTACTCGCCACCCAAAAGGGCGGCAGTGGCAAGAGCACCCTCGCCATCGGCCTCGCGCTGGCGGCCAGGCAGGCCGGCTTCACTGTCCGCCTGATCGAAACCGACCCGCAGGGCACCCTGTCCAACTGGCTGCGCCGCCGCAACAATGACGACGTCGTCGTCGAGCCGATTTATCATGCCGCCGATATCGAGCCGCGTCTCAAGATGCTCGCCGACAGCGGCCTGCAGCTTGCGATCGTCGACACCGCGGCCGGCCTCAGCGCCGCGACCACGGCTGCGATCCGCTACTCCGACCTCTGCCTGATCCCGGCCCGCCCGAGCGTCGCCGACATCGAGGCGACCGTCTCCACCCTGAGCGTCGCGCGCGCCTGGAAGCGTCCCTACAGCTTCGTGCTGAACCAGACGCCGATCCGCGGCCAGCGCATCGACAACGCCGCCAACACGCTCGCCGAGGAAGCCGCGCTCGATCTCGGCGACGTGCTCGCGCGCCCGCTGATCGTGATGCGCAACGACCACCAGGACTCGCTCGCCAGCGGCCTCGCTGTCAGCGAATTCGCGCCGAACGGCAAGTCGGCGGACGAGATCCGCGGCCTCTGGCGCTGGATCGAGACCCGGCTCGAGCTCGAAGCCACCACCAATGTGCTGATCGACCAGGTGATCTCGGCGGCGGACGGCATGCTGCACGTCGCCACCGAGCTTGCGGCGGACGAAACACTGGCGTCCTGAGCGGGGCAATCGCTCAGACGGCAGCCGGCCCTTCGCCATCCGGAAGGGCCCCAGCGACGAAGCAATCCGGTCACCAGCCCGGCCGGATTGCTTCGCTTCGCGTTTTTGGCGATGGCCGGCATGCCATCGAACGAAAACATCGAAAACAACCCCATGCACAGTAGAGCCGCTTGCCGCCGAGGTACCTCGGCGACGGCGCGCAGACATCTGACTTGTCAGGCAAAACGGCTATTCGCGGGATGCGGTGCTCCATCCACCCGTCATTGCGAGCGCAGCGAAGCAATCCAGAATCCCTCAACGGAAAGACTCTGGATTGCTTCGCTGCGTTCGCAATGACGGCGTGGTGGGACCTTCGTCTTGCAGGGACTCACGGCCTGTCGGCGGCAGGCGCGAACATCACTTCTGACATTTCGGACACCAGAAGGTCGACCGGCCGTTCTGCGTGAATCGCTTCACCGTGCCCCCGCACCCCGGCGTCTTGCAGGCCTCGCCCTCGCGATCATAGACCTTGAAGGAGTGCTGGAAATAGCCGAGCTCGCCGGAGGTCTGGCGATGATCGCGCAGTGACGATCCGCCGGCCTTGATGGCGTCGTTGAGCACGGTGTGGATTGCACTCACCAACCGCTTCGCATGATCCGTCGGCTCGCCCTTTTTGGTCGACAGCGTCGCCGCGATCCGGCGCGGCGACAGATGCGAACGGTGCAGCGCCTCGCAGACATAGATGTTGCCGAGCCCTGCCACGACGCGCTGGTCGAGCAGCGCGGCCTTCAGGCTGGTGGTCTTGTCCTGACAGGACCGCGCCAGCATCGCCGCATCGAACGCGTTGCCGAGCGGCTCGGGGCCGAGGTCGCGCAGCAGAGGCTCGTCTTCGAGCGCGTTGCGCGCGATCACTTTCATGTAACCGAAGCGGCGCGGGTCGTTGAAGACGATGTCGGCACCGGAGGACATCCGAAACAGCACGTGATCGTGCGTGGAGTCTTTCCCCTTCGGATAGTGAAATTCGCCAGGCGATGCGTCGTTGTCCGGCTTGATGACGCGGAACGAGCCCGACATGCCCAGATGCATCAGCAGCACGTCGCCGGAGGCGAGATCAGCCATGAGATATTTTGCACGGCGTCCCAGCCCCGTGACGATCTGTCCCTGGAGCCGGGCGACGAAATCCGGCTGGAACGGAAAGCGCAAATCGGGCCTGCGGGCCTCCGCGACGAGGATTTTCGCACCCTCCATGACCGGCTGAAGGCCGCGGCGGACGGTCTCGACTTCGGGCAATTCAGGCATGGTCAGGCATTCACCTTATGAGGGCGGTGTGATAGCGCCATTGCGGCGGGCGCGCTATGGTTCGCCCTGTGGAGTAGAGTAATGGATCGGCCGGGCGAAACCACGCATTTTGGCTTCAGGGACGTTCCCCTGGGGGACAAGCAGACGCTGGTGAACGATGTGTTTCACAGCGTGGCTTCGCGCTATGATTTGATGAACGATTTGATGTCCGGTGGCCTGCACCGGGTCTGGAAGGACATCATGATCAACGCGCTCGACCCGCCGAGATCCGACCGGCCGTTCGCGCTGCTCGACGTCGCCGGCGGCACCGGCGACATCTCGTTCCGGGCCGCCAAGGCGGCAGGCCCCGGCTTCCATGCCACCGTCTGCGACATCAATTCCGGGATGCTCGAGGTCGGCCGCGAGCGCGCCGCCAAGCGCCATCTCGAGACCCAGGTCGATTTCGTCGAGGGCAATGCCGAAGCGCTCGCCTTCGCCGATCGCAGCTTCGATGCATATACGATCGCTTTCGGCATTCGCAACGTGCCGCGGATCGATCTGGCGCTGAGCGAGGCCTACCGTGTGCTCAAGCCCGGCAGCCGCTTCCTGTGCCTGGAATTCTCAACCGTCGAGATGCCCGGCCTCGATCGTCTTTACGACCTGTTCTCGTTCAAGGTGATCCCGCCGCTCGGCCGCATGGTCACGGGCGACGCCGAGTCCTACCAGTATCTGGTCGAATCGATCCGCAAGTTCCCGAAGCCCAACGCCTTCGCCGACATGATCCGCGACGCGGGCTTTTCGCGCGTCAACTGGCAGACATTGTCCGGCGGCATCGTCGCACTGCATTCGGGCTGGCGTTTGTGATCTCTGCAATCACCCACATTTCGCGCCTGATCCGCGCCGCGTTCGTGTTTGCGCGCGAAGGCGTGTTCGGCTCGGTCGATCCGAGCCTGGTGCCGCCGCCCGGACAGCTCGCGCTGAAGCTTGCGCGCATCGTCGAGCGGCGCGGCCCTAAGGACGGGCCGCGGATGTCGCGCGCGCTGACGCGGATGGGCCCGGCCTATCTCAAGCTCGGGCAGTTCCTCGCCACGCGCCCCGACGTCGTCGGCGTCATCATGGCGCGCGACCTGGAGAGCCTGCAGGATCGCTTGCCGCCGTTTTCGCAGGCCGAAGCGGAAGCCGCGATCGCGACCTCGCTGGAGCGTCCGCTAACCGATGTCTTCGCGAGCCTCGGCCCGCCGGTCGCCGCCGCCTCGATCGCGCAGGTGCATCGCGGCGAGGTGTTGCGCGACGGAGTCCGCAAGTCGGTTGCGGTCAAGGTGCTGCGGCCGAACGTGGCCTCGCGCTTCCGCCGCGACCTCTCCGATTTCTTCTACGTCGCGCACAAGGCCGAGGCTTACTCGTCCGAGGCGCGGCGGCTGCGCCTGATCGAAGTCATCAACACCATGTCGCGCTCGGTCGCGATGGAGATGGACCTGCGGCTCGAAGCCGCCGCGCTGTCGGAAATGGCCGAGAACACGCGGGACGATCCCGACTTCCGGGTGCCTGAGGTCGACTGGGACCGCACCACGCACAACGTGCTGACGATGGAGTGGATCGATGGCATCGCGCTGAACGATCACAAGCGCCTCGCGGAGTCGCAGGTCGACCTGCCCGATCTTGGCCGCAAGGTGATCCAGAGCTTTCTGCGCCACGCGCTGCGCGACGGCTTTTTCCACGCCGACATGCATCCGGGCAATCTGTTCCTCGATGACGCCGGCCGCCTGGTCGCGGTCGATTTCGGCATCATGGGCCGGCTCGGCATGAAGGAGCGGCGCTTCCTTGCCGAAATCCTGCTCGGCTTCATCACGCGCGACTATCGCCGCGTCGCCGAGGTGCATTTCGAGGCGGGTTACGTGCCCGCGCATCACTCCGTCGAGAACTTTGCGCAAGCCATCCGCGCCATCGGCGAGCCCATTCACAACCGCACCGCCGAGGAGATCTCGATGGCGCGGCTGCTGACGCTGCTGCTCGAGGTCACCGGCCTGTTCGACATGACGACGCGGCCCGAACTGATCCTGCTGCAGAAGACCATGGTGGTGGTCGAGGGCGTGGCGCGCGGCTTCGATCCCAGGCTCGACATCTGGAAGGTCGCAGATCCCGTGGTGCGCGAATGGATCGAGCGCAATCTCGGACCGATCGGCCGGGTGCAGGGGGCGATTTCCGGCGGCGGCGATCTCGCCCGCGTGCTGATGCGCCTGCCCGACATCGCGCAGCGCTCGGTCGCCGTGCTCGAGCAGTTCGAAGCCATGACACGGGACGGCATCCGGCTGTCGCCGGAGAGCATCGCCGCAATGGGCCGCAGCGAGGGCCGCAAGAACCGCTGGCGCACCGTCGCGCTCTGGATCATCGCCGCGACCTTCATCGGAATCCTGATCGCCGTCCGGAATCTGTGATTGCACTGCAATCATACGATTGATAGCATCGCTATCATCCGTGCTGGAGGGACGTCATGGCAAGCCTGACCATCCGCAAGCTCGACGAGGGCGTCAAAACCTATCTGCGCCTGCGCTCGGCCAGGAACCGCAGGTCGGTCGAGGAGGAGGTTCGGGTCATCCTCGGGGAGCTGATCGAGGGTCGCGAGGAGCCGCTGACGCCGTTCGCGCTGCCGCCGGCACCATCCACGGCCCCCACGCCGCAGCGCATCGGCGCCGTCCCGGAGGCCAGCGTCACCCTGATCATCGGCGGCGGGATCGCGGCCTACAAGTCGCTGGACCTGATCCGCCGGCTCAAGGAGCGCCGCATCGAGGTCCGCTGCGTGCTGACCAAGGCCGCACAGCAATTCGTCACGCCGCTAGCGGTGAGCGCGCTCTCGCATGAGCGCGTCCATACCGATCTGTTCGACCCCCAGAGCGAGTTCGACGCCGGCCATATCAGGCTGGCGCGCGAGTGCGACATGATCGTGGTGGCGCCGGCGACGGCCGACCTGATGGCGAAGATGGCCAATGGCCATGCCGACGATCTCGCCAGCGCCATCCTGCTCGCCACCAACCGCAAGATCCTGCTGGCACCGGCGATGAATCCGCTGATGTGGAACAACGCGGCGACGCGCCGCAACGTCGCACAGCTTCAGCGCGACGGCGTGGTGCTGATCGGGCCGAATTCCGGCGAGATGGCCGAAGCGGGCGAGGCCGGCGTCGGCCGCATGTCCGAGGCGATCGAGATCGCCACCGCCGCCGAGCGCCTGCTGCGGCCACCGGTGCCGCGCCCGCTCGCCGGCAAGCGCGTGCTGATCACCGCAGGGCCCACCCACGAGCCGATCGACCCGGTGCGCTACATCGCCAACCGCTCCTCCGGCAAGCAGGGTTTTGCCATTGCCGCCGCTGCGCAAGCCGCAGGCGCGGAGGTGATTCTGGTGAGCGGTCCGGTCGATCTCGACGATCCCGCCGGTGTCACGGTGAAGCATGTCGAATCGGCGCGGCAGATGCTGGAGCAGGTGCAGGCTTCGCTTCCCGCCGACATCGCGATCTTCGCAGCCGCGGTCGCCGACTGGCGCGTCGCGAGCGAGGGCGAGCAGAAGCTGAAGAAGACCTCGGCCGGCATGCCGCCGCTCCAGCTGGTCGAGAACCCCGACATCCTCGCCACGATCTCGAAGCTGACCGACAACCGCCCGCCGCTGGTGATCGGCTTTGCCGCCGAGACCGAACATCTCATCGACAACGCCAAGTCCAAGCTGGCCCGCAAGGGCTGCGACTGGATCGTCGCCAATGATGTTTCGCCCGCAACAGGCGTGATGGGCGGCGACCGCAACACCGTGCACCTCATAAGTCGGAAGGACGGCGAGATTGCAGTTGATTCCTGGCCGGTGATGACCAAGGAACAGGTCGCCATCGAACTGGTCGCGCATGTCGCCAAGAGCGTGACCGACAAATCCTTGGGCGATAAAGAACCGGAGCCGGCATCTTGAGCACGACAATCACGGTCGAACTGCAGCAGCTCGCCCACGCCGCGGGCCTGCCGTTGCCGGCCTATCAGACCGCCGAAGCCGCTGGCCTCGATTTGATGGCCGCGGTGCCGGACGGCGAACCGATGACGCTCGCCCCCAGCCAATACGCGCTGGTGCCGACGGGGCTCGCGATCGCGCTGCCGCCCGGGCACGAGGCCCAGGTGCGGCCGCGCTCCGGTCTCGCCGCTAAGCACGGCGTCA
This sequence comes from Bradyrhizobium cosmicum, assembly GCF_007290395.2. Taxonomy (NCBI): domain Bacteria; kingdom Pseudomonadati; phylum Pseudomonadota; class Alphaproteobacteria; order Hyphomicrobiales; family Nitrobacteraceae; genus Bradyrhizobium; species Bradyrhizobium cosmicum. The sequence continues at coordinate 89,848 of NZ_CP041656.2, forward strand.
CCGTGCTGAACTCGCCCGGAACCATCGACGCGGACTATCGCGGCGAGATCAAGGTGATCCTGATCAACCACGGCGCCGCCCCCTTCTTGATCAAGCGCGGCGAGCGCGTCGCGCAGATGGTGATCGCGCCCGTGGTGCAGGCCGCGCTGGTTCCCGTGGCGACCTTGTCGGCCACCGATCGCGGCGCTGGCGGCTTCGGCTCGACCGGCCGCTAGCTTTTCTTGCCTCTCCCGCTTGCGGGAGAGGCCGTCGCGCTCGCAGAGCGCGGCGGGTGAGGGTTCTCATCATACCAGGAGAGCCCCGTTGCGGAGACACCCTCTCCCCAGCCCTCCCCCGCAAGCGGGGGAAGGAGCGCATCTGCATCGCGGCAGGCGTCTGCGTAACCGCTAACACACGACAATCCCAGCTGAATCATCCGGAAGAGCGACGTGCGACGGAACCGCGCGCGCGGCATTTTTTTGGGGCCGCCTTTGCGTTCACGATCTGGACTCTTACCGCTGGAGTCACGGTGAGGGTATTGTCGTTTGATTCGCGCGCGACGGGGGTCGCCGCGCGTCAATTTTGTGCGGTCTTGGGGCAACTATGTCAGGCGTGATCGTGTCGATGCGTCGGACGCTGCTGTCGTGCACATCACTCGTGCGCAACGGCATGATTGGAAGCGCTCTCGCGGCGCTGCTGCCGGCTGCGCCGGCCGAGGCTGCCGACCTCGTCGACACACTCTCGGTATTGCTGGACTTCAACCGGCAGGAACTCGCGGTGCTGACCACCGCGCTGGCCCTGCTCGGCTTCTCGGTCGTTGCCGCCATCCTGCTGATGCGCACGCGTGTGCGCACGGCGAAGAACGAGGCGCGGCTGCGCGCGCGGATCGGGGAACTGCAGCTGCAGGCCGACCGCTTCGGCGCCCTGCTGTTCGCCGAGCCGCAGGTCCTGATCTCCTGGCCGGCCGGCGACGACCGCGCGCAGATTTCCGGCGACATCTCCATGGTGTTGCCGCGCGACTCCTCGCCGCAGCGCGTGCTCGCATTCGGCACCTGGCTGCCGCCGGAACCGGCGCTCCAGATGGACCATGCGGTCGATGCACTGCGTGATCGCGGCGACGGATTCCAGATCACGCTGACGACCGCGCATGGGCACACGCTGGAGGCGATCGGCCGCGCCATCGGCGGCCAGGCCATTGTCAGGATTCGCGAACTTTCGGGCCTGCGCCGCGAACTGGCGGAAACCAATCTGCGCTACAAGGCGCTCTCCGACGAGACCGAGATGCTGCGCGGCTTCGCCGCCGCCGCGCCATGGCCGATCTGGGGCAAGGCGGAGAACGGCGCGCTCACTTTCGCCAATCCGGCCTATGTGCGCGCGACCGAGGCGACCAGCGTCGGCGACGCCCAGGAGCGCAAGCTCGAGCTGCTCGACAGTGCGGACCGCACCGCCATGGACCGCGGCCTGAAAGAGGCCGCCAGCTTCACCTCCCGGCTGCCGATCGTGATCGGCGGCGAGCGGCGCATCTACGACGTCCGCGCGGTCAATGTCGGCAGCGGCAGTGTCGGCGTCGCGATCGACGCCAGCGAGGCGAATGCGCTGAGCTCGGCCCTGGTGCGGATGGCGGAGGCGCATCGCCGCACGCTCGACCAGCTCTCCTCGGGCGTCGCCGTGTTCGACGGCCAGCGCCGGCTCGCCTTCTACAACGATTCCTACCGGCGGCTGTGGGACCTCGACCGCACCTTCCTCGACGCCAATCCTGACGATTCCAGCGTGCTCGACCAGCTCCGCGCCGCACGAAAACTGCCGGAGCAGCCCGACTTCCGCGCCTGGAAGGCGAAATTGCACGAGGCCTATCGTGCCGTAGAGGCCGCCAAGGACACCTGGTACCTGCCCGACGGCCGCGCGCTCTCCGTCGTCACCACGCCGAATCCGGAAGGCGGCGTCACCTATCTGTTCGACGACGTCACCGAGAGCCTCGAACTCGCCCGCCGCTTCGACGGCATGATCCGCGTCCAGCGCGAGACGCTGGACAGCCTCGCCGAGGGCGTCGCGGTGTTCGGCAGCAACGGCAAGGCCCAGCTGTTCAACCCGGCCTTCGTCCGGATGTGGAAGCTGTCCGCCGACGCCATGCGCGACGAGCCGCATATCCAGACCGTCGAAGGCTGGTGCCACCAGCTGTTCGACGACCCCGCGGTCTGGCGCCAGATCCGCGAGGCCGTCACCTCGATCGAGAGCCGCGCCGACGTGCCGCTGAAACTGGAGCGCAAGGACGGCAGCGTGCTCGACGGCATGATCCGCCCGCTGCATGACGGCGCCACCATGCTGACGTTCCAGGACATCACCGACACCGAGAATGTCGAGCGCGCGCTGCGTGAGCGCAACGAGGCGCTGGAGGCCGCCGACCAGATGAAGGTGGATTTCGTCCACCACGTCTCCTACGAGCTGCGCTCGCCGCTCACCACCATCATCGGCTTCGCGCACTTCCTCAGCGATCCCTCCACCGGGCCGCTGACGCCGAAGCAGGCCGAATATCTCGACTACGTCACCAAATCGACCAACGCGCTGCTGGCGCTGACCAACAACATCCTGGATCTCGCCACCATCGACGCCGGCGCCATGAAGCTGGAACTCGGCCCGGTCGACGTCAGCAAGACCATCGAGCTGGCCGCCGAGGGCATCCAGGACCGGCTCGCCACCGACCGCATCCGTCTCAAGGTCGAGATCGCGCCGGATATCGGCAGCTTCATCGGCGACGAGAAGCGCGTGGTGCAGGTGCTCTATAACCTCCTCGCCAACGCCGTCGGGTTTTCTCCACAGGATTCCACCGTCGGCATCAGCGCGCGTCGCACCGAGCATAGCGTGGTCTTCACCGTGACAGATTCCGGGCCTGGAATACCTGCCGACATGAAGGACAAGGTGTTCAACTGGTTCGAAAGCCGCTCGCAGGGGTCGCGTCACCGCGGTGCCGGGCTCGGCCTGTCGCTGGTGCGTTCCTTCGTTGAGCTGCATGGCGGCAAGGTGCGGGTGGATTCGATCGTCGGCCGCGGCACGGTCGTGATCTGCGACTTCCCGACCGACCAGGCGGCGCATCGCGACGCCGCCGAATGACTGCGTCCGCCACATTCTCCGTCGCGCTTCCCAACGAGACGGCGACTGCGCAACTGATGGCCGACCTCGCGCTGCTGGTCGGTCCCGGCGATGTCATCACCCTCACCGGCGATCTCGGCGCCGGCAAGACTGCGGCCGCCCGCAGCCTGATCCGCTACCTCGCCGGCGACGAGGAACTGGAAGTGCCGAGCCCGACCTTCACCCTGGTGCAGGGCTACGAGCTGCCGCCATTTCCGGTGATGCATGCCGACCTCTATCGCATCGAGGACGAGAGCGAGCTCGAGGAGATCGGGCTGTCGCCGCTCCCCGATGCCACGCTGGTACTGATCGAATGGCCGGAGCGCGCGCCGTCGGCGATGCCCGGGGATCGCATCGACATCACGCTGACGCACCGGCCGGCGCTGGGCCCGAACGCACGCGCCGCCGAGATCACCGGTTACGGCAAGAGCGCTGCCGTCGTTGCGCGGCTAAAGGCGCTGCGGGAATTCCTGGACGCATCAGGGTACATGGATGCAACGCGCAAGCGCATGGCCGGCGACGCTTCGACACGCTCTTATGCCCGACTGCGGCGCGATGACGGCGTCGTCATCCTCATGAACTTTCCGCAGCGCCCGGACGGCGCCGCGCTCTACAACGGAAAATCCTACAGCGCCGCGGTGCATCTCGCCGAGAACATCACACCCTTTGTCGCGATCGACGAGGGCCTGCGCGCGCAAGGAATCTCGGCGCCCAAGATCCATCATTTCGATCTCGACCACGGCTTTCTGATCAGCGAGGATTTTGGCACCGAGGGTGTGATCGAAGGCGACCCGCCGCGTCCGATCGTAGAACGCTATGAAGCCGCGACGGATGTGCTCGCTTTGCTGCACGGCAAGACACTGCCGGAGAAGCTGCCGCTGAACGGGCAGGCCTACGACATTCCCGCCTTCGACATCGAAGCACTTTTGATCGAGATCGGATTGATGCCGGAATGGTATCTGCCCGATCGCAACGCGCCGCTGAGCGACGAGAAGCGCGCGGAGTTCTTTGCGATGTGGCGCGAGCTCTTGAAGAAGCCGCTGGCCGCACCGAAGACCTGGATCATCCGCGACTATCACTCGCCAAATCTGATCTGGCTTGCAGATCGTACCGGCATCGAACGCGTGGGCGTGATCGACTTCCAGGACACTGTGCTCGGGCCGAAATCCTACGACGTCGTCTCGCTGCTCCAAGACGCGCGTATCGACGTGCCCGAAAACATCGAGCTGACGCTGCTGTCGCGGTACATCAAGGCACGCCGCGCCGATGATGCGAGCTTCGATCCGGCCGGCTTCGCCGAACTCTACGCCATCATGTCGGCGCAGCGGAACACCCGCCTGCTCGGCACCTTTGCCCGGCTCAACCGCCGCGATGGCAAGCCGCATTATCTGCGCCACCAGCCGCGGATCTGGACCTATCTCCAGCGCTCGCTGGCGCATCCCGCGCTCGCCCATCTGCGCGACTGGTATCTCGCCAACGTCCCGCCGCCCCGGTCCGGAACCTGATTTACCGGCTGTTAGCCATCACATCGGTATCATCGCCCGAACGCAGCCGGATAAATACGGGGCTGGAGCAAGGCAGATGGCGGTCAAGACGGACCAGCGCGGAACCAGCCGGGTTATCTTCGAACGTGGAATTCCGGCCCAGATGATGGGTATCGACGGCACCTGGCGGCGCGACTGCACCATGGAGGACGTCTCCGAGACCGGCGCCAAGCTGACGATCGACGGCTCCGTCGAAGGCCTGCATCTGAAGGAATTTTTTCTCCTGCTGTCGTCCACGGGGCTCGCGTACCGTCGCTGCGAACTGGCCTGGGTCAATGGCGACCAGATCGGCGTCAATTTTCTGAAGGTCGGCGACAAGAAGAAAAAGGCACGCTCCACAGCGGCCGGGGCGTGACGGCAACCCCCGTCGTACAACCGTCACGGCGGGTGGTTAAGGCGGTTAAGACGCAGTGCGGCTCATTGCGGTCCGTGCTAAAAATTGCTGCGAACACGAAATCCAAGAGCTAGAGTCCAAGAGTTAGAGTCCAAGCATTCGAGTCCAGGCGTCCTGAGTCCAAGACGCCTAAGAAAGACGAATCCGAGAAGGCCAACGATGTCCGTCAAACCGACCAAAGCCATGGTGCTCGCCGCGGGGTTCGGCCTGCGTATGCGTCCATTGACGGAGAAGATGCCGAAGCCGCTGGTGCCCGTGGCCGGCCAGCCGCTGCTCGACCATGTGCTCGACAAGCTCGGCGAGGCCGGCGTGACCGAGGCCGTCGTCAACGTGCACTACCTGCCGGACCAGATCATCAATCACGTCGCATCCCGCCAGCATCCACGCATCACCATCTCGGACGAGCGCGACCAGGTGCTCGGCACCGGCGGCGGCGTGGTCAAGGCATTGCCGCTGCTCGGCGACACGCCGTTCTTCCACGTCAATTCCGACACGCTGTGGATCGACGGCGTGCGCTCCAATCTGGCGCGGCTTGCGGAAAACTTCGACCCCGCGCGGATGGACATCCTGCTGCTGATGGCGCCGACCGCGACCAGCATCGGCTATAGCGGCCGCGGCGATTACGGCATGCTGCCCGACGGCGCCTTGCGCAAGCGCAAGGAGAAAGAGGTCGTCCCGTTCGTCTATGCGGGCGCGGCGATCCTGTCACCTTCGATCTTCGAAGGTGCGCCGCAGGGCGAATTCTCGCTGACGAAGATGTTCGACCGCGCGAACGAGCAGGACCGGCTGTTCGGCCTGCGCCTCGACGGCGTCTGGATGCATGTCGGCACGCCCGATGCGGTGCATGCGGCGGAAGAGGCGTTTCTGGAGAGCGTGGCGTAAGCCGCCCTCTCGTGTCCCGCCCGGCTCGGCGGCGAATCACTCCGTGCTGCGCCGCGTCCGGGGCACGAGAGCGGGGCCCAGCGAACAACGGGGACTATCTCCCCTCCACCCATATCCATTTGAGACCGCCTCCCTATATTGGCGCCTGATCCTCCGAATCAGGCAGCCATGCGCGTTTTCAGCGTTCCCCTCTCAGTTCCGTTCCTGCGCACGGTCGTCACGGCCCTGCTCGACGGCCGGCTGGTCGACGGGTTCGAGGCGCGCAGGGAGCCGGCACGGCTGGCCGATGCCACGCTGTACCTGCCAACGCGGCGCGCCATGCGCGTCGTTCGCGAGATATTCCTCGACGAGATGAAGGCCGATGCCGTGGTGCTGCCGCGCATCGTCGCGCTCGGCGACATCGACGAGGACGAGCTGGCTTTCACTGAGGAGGCCGAACAGTTCTCCGGCGCAACACCGCTCGACATTCCGCCGCGACTCGGCGAGCTCGAGCGACGGCTGACGCTGGCGCAGCTGGTCGCCGCCTGGGCCAAAGGCCCGGTGCTGTCGCCACTGGTGGTCGGCGGCCCCGCCTCGACGCTGGCGCTGGCCGGCGACCTCGCGCGCCTGATCGACGACATGGTCACGCGCGGCGTCGACTGGAGCGCGCTCGACGGCCTCGTGCCTGATATGCTCGACCGCTACTGGCAGCATTCGCTCGAATTTCTGCGCATCGCGCGCATCGCCTGGCCCGGCCACCTCGCCGAGATCAACCGGATCGAGCCTGCGGCGCGGCGCGATCTCCTGATCGCGGCGGAGGCCCGCCGGCTGACCACGCATCCCCACGGTCCCGTCATCGCGGCCGGGTCGACCGGCTCGATGCCGGCCACCGCAAAATTCCTGCATGCGGTCGCCTCGCTGCCGCACGGCGCCGTGGTGCTGCCGGGCCTCGACACCGATCTCGACGACGACGCCTGGCGGACCATCGGCGGCGTACGAGACTCCCTCGGAAAATTCGTCGAGCATCCGGCATCGAACCATCCGCAATATGCCCTGCACGCGCTGTTGGATCGTTTTGGCATCAAGCGCGGCGACGTCGAGGTCCTCCAGCCGCCCGCGGACGGCGGCCGCGATCTGCTGGCGTCGGAATCGATGCGGCCCTCCGCGAGGACGGAGGTCTGGTACGACCGGCTCAAGCAGCCTGATGTCGCCGCCAAGATCGCCGGCGGCATGGCAAATCTTGCCGTGGTGGAAGCCCCCAATCCTGAAATGGAAGCACTCGCGATCGCCATAGCGATGCGCGAGGCGCGGCATCTGGACAAATCGGCGGCGCTGGTGACGCCGGATCGCGCGCTGGCGCGGCGGGTGATGGCTGCGTTGACCCGATGGGATCTCGCCTTCGACGATTCCGGCGGCGACGTGCTGATCGAGACCTCCGCCGGCGTCTTCGCGCGCCTCGCGGCGGAGGCGGCGACCAAGGGCCTGGAGCCGCCGACGCTGCTGGCGATGCTGAAGCATCCGCTGTGCCGGCTCGGCCGCGCTCCCGGCGCGTGGAAGGCGGCGATCGAAGGGCTGGAGCTCGCGCTCCTGCGCGGGACGCGGCCGCCCGCGGGCACGGCCGGCCTGCTGCGGGAATTCAACCGCTTCCGCGAGGAGCTTGCGAAGCTGGAGCGCAAGGAGGTCTCTTCACTTCATCACGCCGAGCCGCGCGCGCGTCTCAAGGCGCCGGATATCGAGCGCGTCCAGGCGCTGATCGATATCCTGCAAAAGGTGCTGGCACCGATCGAGAGCCTGGCATCATCAAAACCGTATGACTTCGCCGAGCTCGCGCACCGCCATCGCGAGATCCTGATCGAGCTGTCACGCGACGAGCAGGGTATCCCGCTGGCCTTCGAGGAGCGCGAAGGTCTCGCGCTCGCCAGCGCCTTCGACGATCTCCTGCGCGGCGGCACGACCAGCGGCCTGATGGTGCCGCTGCCGGAATACCCCGATGTCTTCCAGACCGCGTTCGGCGACCGCGCCGTGCGGCGGCGCGACAAGCCCGGCGCGCGGCTGCAGATCTACGGACCGCTGGAATCGCGCCTGATGCAGGCCGACCGCATCATCGTCGGCGGACTGATCGAGGGCGTCTGGCCGCCGGCACCGCGCATCGATCCCTGGCTCAGCCGTCCGATGCGGCACCAGCTTGGTCTCGATCTGCCGGAGCGCCGCATCGGTCTCTCCGCGCACGACTTCGCGCAGCTGCTCGGCGGCGGCGAAGTCATTCTCACCCACTCCGCCAAGGCTGGCGGCGCGCCCGCGGTGGCCTCGCGCTTCCTGCACCGGCTTGAAGCTGTCGCAGGTGATGAGCACTGGAAAGCGGCGATTCGCGCCGGCGAAAAATACGTGAAATTCGCCGAAGCGCTCGACCAGCCCGACGAGGTCAAGCCGGCCAAGCAGCCCGAACCGCGGCCACCGCGCGCGACCCGGCCAATGAGAATGTCGGTGACCGAAATAGAAGACTGGTTGCGCGACCCCTACACGATCTACGCCAAGCGCATCCTGAAACTCGCCGCGCTCGATCCCGTCGACATGCCGCTGTCGGCTGCCGACCGCGGCTCGGCGATCCACGATGCGCTCGGCGAGTTCACGGAAACCTATGCCGCGTATCTGCCCGCCGATGCCGCTCGCGTGCTGCGCGCGATCGGCGAAAAGCATTTCTTGCCGCTGATGGAGCGGCCCGAGGCGCGCGCGCTATGGTGGCCCCGCTTCCAGCGCATCGCGCGCTGGTTCGGCGAATGGGAGACGGTGCGGCGCGCCGCGATCGAGACTATCACGGCGGAGACCCGCGGCGAGATCTCGATCCCGCTCGACAGCGAGCGCAGCTTCATTCTCTCCGCCCGCGCCGACCGCATCGAGCGGCGCCGGGGCGGAGGCTATGCCATCCTCGACTACAAGACCGGCCAGCCGCCGACCGGCAAGCAGGTCCGCATGGGCCTGTCACCGCAGCTCACGCTGGAAGCCGCCATCCTGCGCGAGGGCGGTTTTCCCGATATCGACGCCGGCTCCTCGGTGAGCCAGCTCGTCTATGTCCGCCTGAGCGGCAACAATCCGCCGGGCGAAGAACGCATCCTCGAACTGAAGTTCAGGCAAGGCGACGAGCCGCAGCCGCCGGATACGGCGGCTGCGGAGGCGAGGGCCAAGCTGGAGGCACTGATCCGCGCCTTCGACGACGAGAACCAGCCCTACACCTCGCTGAACCTGCCGATGTGGACCAACCGCTACGGCACCTATGACGATCTCGCCCGGATCAAGGAATGGTCCGCGGCCGGCGGCCTGGGGATCGAGGAATGGTGAAAGCGCTACGCCCCATCCCGGATGCCGTGCGCGACACACAGAGGCGCGCATCGGACCCGACCGCGTCGGCGTTCGTGTCGGCCAATGCCGGATCGGGCAAGACGCATGTGCTGGTGCAGCGGGTGATCCGCCTGCTGCTGTCGGGCGTGCCGCCGGAAAAGATCCTCTGCATCACCTTCACCAAGGCGGCCGCCGCCAACATGGCCGAGCGCGTCTTCACCACGCTTGGCCATTGGGTGACGCTGGACGACACCGCGCTCGATGCAGCGATCCGCGACGTCGGCATTCCCCATCCGGACCGAAAACTGCGGCGCGAAGCACGAAAACTGTTCGCCTGCGCGCTGGAGACGCCGGGCGGACTGAAGGTGCAGACCATCCACGCCCTGTGCACCCGCCTGCTCCAGCAATTCCCGTTCGAGGCCAACGTTCCCGCGCGCTTCGCCGTGATCGACGAGCGCGACCAGACCGACATGATGGAGCGCGCCAATCTGAAGGTGCTGCTGGAGGCCGCGCGCGATCCGGACAGCGTCACCGGCCGCGCGCTGCTGACCGCGATGGCGAGCGCCGCCGACGTCACCTTCAAGGAGGTCGTGCGCGAGGCTTGTCTCAGCCGCGACCATTTCATGGCCTGGACCGACGAGGCCGGCAATGCGGAAGCGGCTGCGACGCAGATGGCTGCCGCGCTGGGCGTGGATGCGAGAGACCGGATCGAGGACGTCGAGACGGAGATTCTCGACGGCCCGTTCTTGCCGCGATCGCGCTGGGACGACATCGCGTTTGCACTGGAGGACGGCAGCAAGTCCGATAACGACCAAGCCAGTCGGCTCCGCGAGGCAAAAGTCTACTCCGGCGCCGCGCAGGTCGACGCCTATCTCGGCGTGTTCCTCACCGACGAGAAGCTGCCGCGCAAGGCGGTGCTGACCAAGAAGTTTGGCGAGCACAACCCGTCCGTCGCGCGCCTGTTCGAGAACGAGGCGCAGCGCGTCAGTGGCTTGATCGAGAAACGCCGCGCCGTGGCCATGCGCGACCGCACCGCGGCCCTGCTGCACATCGCGACCGCTGCCGCCGCAAACTACCGGCGCGAGAAGCAGGAGCGCGGCCTGCTCGACTACGACGACCTGATCGACAAGACGCTGGCGATGCTGGACCGTGTCGCTTCGGGCTGGGTCCACTACAAGCTCGACCGCGGCGTCGATCACGTCCTGATCGACGAAGCCCAGGACACCAGCCCGCGGCAATGGGATATCGTCGCGCATATCATCTCCGAGTTCACGGCCGGCGAAGGCGCGCGCGAGGGGCTGAACCGCACCGTGTTCGCGGTCGGCGACGAGAAGCAGTCGATCTTCTCGTTCCAGGGCGCGGCCCCGCACGAGTTCGATGCGCGGCGGCGCGAGCTGCACCGCAAGTTCACTGCGGCCGGGCTGAAGTTCGATCCCGTCGCCTTCACCTATTCGTTCCGCTCGGGCGCGGCGATCCTGCACTCGGTCGATCACGTCTTCCGTGACCCCCAGATCTATAAGAGCATCCATTCCGTCGAGATCGGCCATCCCCTGCACAACGCGCTCGCCGATGCGGGCCCGAGCGTCATCGAGCTGTGGGACCTGGCAGAAGCGGACGAGAGGCAGGACATCGAGGGCTGGCGCGCGCCGTTCGACGGCGTCGCCGTCACCAGCCCCGAGGTCAAGCTCGCCCGCCGCATCCAGGCCGAGATCAAGCGGCTGGTCGAGAGCGGCACGCTGACTGGGCACGAAGGCGAGCGGCGTCCGCTGCGTTATGGCGACATGCTGATCCTGGTGCGGCGGCGCGGCAATGCGTTCGATGCGGTGATCCAGGCGCTGAAGCACGCGGGCGTCCCGGTCGCCGGCGCGGACCGGCTCAAGCTGACCGAGCACATCGGCATCATCGATCTGATGAACCTCGCGGACGCGCTGCTGCTGCCGCAGGACGATCTCGCGCTTGCGGTGGCGCTAAAGAGCCCGTTGTTCGGGCTCGATGACGACGATCTGTTTCAGCTCGCCCATGACCGCAAGGGATCGCTGCGCCGCGCGCTGGGCGAGCATGCGGTTGGGAGCGAGAAGTTCACGACCGTGCTGCGGCGCCTCGAAGCCTGCGAGGCGCGCGCGCGCGATGAGACGCCATTCGCCTTCTATGGCTGGCTGCTCGGCGGCGACGGCGGACGCGCGCGCATCCTGCGGCGGCTTGGCCATGAGGCCAACGACGCGCTCGACGAGTTCCTGGAACTCGCGCTGAACTACGAGCGCAAGGCGCCGGCCTCGCTGCAGGGCTTCATGGCCTGGCTGCGCTCGGCCGACACCGAGGTGAAGCGCGACATGGAGATCTCGCGCGACGAGGTCCGGGTGATGACGGTGCACGGCGCCAAGGGCCTCGAGGCGTCCGTCGTGTTCATGGTCGACACCACGTCCTCGCCGGCGGACTCGCAGCGGGTCCGCTTGATCCACGTGCCGCGCGGCAATGGCGGCGAGGTCGTGGTCTGGGCGGGGCGCAAGGCGGATGATCCCAAGCCCGTCGCCGACGCACGCAAGGCGATGATCGAGGAGACCGAAGACGAATATCGCCGCCTGCTCTATGTCGCGATGACGCGCGCGGCCGACCGGCTGATCGTCGGCGGCTGCATGCCAGGCAACATGAAGACGGTGCGCAAGCTGAGCTGGTACGACCTGATCGACACCGGGCTCAAAGGCTCAGGCCTCGACAAGCAGACGATCGAGACGCCGCTCGGCAAGGTGACAAGGTTCGCCCGGCCCGAGGATGTCACTGCGCTGGGCACGCCCGCCACATCGGTGGATCAGGCGATCACGTTGCCCGACTGGCTGCGGACGCCGGCGCCGCGCGAGATGCTCGACGACGATCCGGTGCGTCCCTCCGGCCAGTCGACCGAGGAGGGCCGTAGCGTGCAGACCGGCGAATCGATCCGGTCCCGCGCGCTGGCGTTGCAACGCGGCACCCTGGTGCACCGGTTGCTGCAATCCCTTCCCGACATTGCCATGGAGCGCCGGCGCGAGGCCGCGCTCGGCTTCATGACACGCAACGCCTCCGACTGGCCGGATGCCGACCGCGCGGCGCTGGCCGACAAGGTGCTCGCCCTGATCGCCGAGCCGCGCTTCGCAGCCGTCTTTGCAGCCGGCAGCCGGGCGGAGGTCGCCATCGTCGGCCGGCTGGAGCGGCCGGGCCGCGCCCCGGCGCTGGTGTCGGGGCAGATCGACCGGCTGGTCGTTCGTCCGGATGAGATCCTGATCGTCGATTTCAAGACCAACCAGGCCGCGCCCAAAAGCGCTGCACAAGCCCCCGCCGCCTATGTCCGGCAGCTCGCGCTGTACCGGGCGGTGCTGGCGCGGCTTTATCCCCAAAAGCCGGTCAGGGCCGTCCTGCTCTGGACCGAGGCCCTTGAATATATGGAGATTTCAGCCCCCGCGCTGGACGCGGCGCTGGCATCCCTTCATGTCGGCGTGAGCGTCCTTGACCCGGCAAGGGGCCGTTCATAGGTTGGCTCCATGATCCCCGGCGCGATTCCAGGTCGCGCCGATTCTCTTTCAACCGAACGAGGTACTCCCATGGCCGTTGGCAAGGTTTCCGACACCGATTTCGAAGCCGAAGTGCTCAAGGCGAACGGTCCCGTCGTCGTCGATTTCTGGGCCGAGTGGTGCGGCCCCTGCCGCATGATCGCCCCCGCGCTCGACGAGATCGCCGGCGCGATGGGCGACAAGGTCAAGATCGTGAAGCTCAACGTCGACGAGAGCCCGAAGACCGCGTCGAAATACGGCGTGATGTCGATCCCGACCCTGATGATCTTCAAGGGCGGCGAGATGGCCTCCCGTCAGGTCGGCGCTGCGCCGAAGGCGAAGCTGCAGCAGTGGATCACGTCGGCGGTCTGATCCGCGGCGCGAACTATTATTTTCGACAACGGCCGGCGAAATGCCGGCCGTTTGCGTTGGTGGGACATGTCCAGCGTACCACGAGTCCCGCCCTTGCGTGCCCGGCCGGCAAAACCCACACGAAAATCAACCTCGCTCGTTGCCATGGAGGCGCGGTCGGTCGACACGATCCCGCGCGGCAAGGCGTGGCAATACGAGCCGAAATGGGACGGCTTTCGTTGCCTGCTCGCGCGCAGCGGCAAAACCGTCGATCTGCGCTCGAAGTCGGGCGAAGATCTGGCGCGCTATTTCCCTGAAATCGTCGCTGCCGCGCTGAGGCTGAAGGCGACCAGCTTTACGCTCGACGGCGAGATCGTCATCCCGCAGGGAACGGGCTTTTCCTTCGACGCGCTGCTGCAACGCATTCATCCCGCCGCAAGCCGAGTGAAGAAGCTCTCGCTGGAAACACCGGCGCTCTATCTCGCCTTCGACCTGCTCGCGACGGCACGGGACAAGCAGCTGGCCGGGAAGCCGCTGAGCGAACGGCGGCCGGCGCTCGAAGCGTTTGCGCAAGTCAATCTCAAGGCCAGCATCTTCCGTCTATCGCCGGCCACGACCGGCTACACCACTGCCCAGAAATGGCTGGCGCAATCCGGCGGCGGATCGGACGGCGTCATCGCCAAGCGCGTCGACCTGCCCTATCAGGCGGGCAATCGCGACGGCATGCAGAAGATCAAAAAATTTCGCAGCGCCGATTGCGTGATCGGCGGCTTCCGCTATGCGACGAACAAGCTCGCGGGTCGAAAGGTGGTTGGCTCGCTGCTGCTCGGACTCTACGACCGTGAAGGCCTGCTGCACCACGTCGGCTTCACCTCTGCGATCAAGGCAGGAGAAAAGCCGGCGTTGACCGAAAAGCTGGAGGCTCTGATCGGCGAGCCCGGCTTCACAGGCAACGCGCCGGGCGGCCCAAGCCGGTGGTCCACCGAGCGCTCTGCAAAATGGTGTCCCTTGAAGCCGAAGCTCGTGATCGAGATCTGCTACGACCATTTCAGCGGCGACCGCTTTCGCCACGGCACCTCGATCTTGCGCTGGCGCCCGGACAAAGCGCCGCGGCAATGCACCTTCGAGCAGTTGAAGCAGAAGGCCGCCGATCCGATGAAGTTGCTGAAATAGCGCTACTTGATCCATCCCGTCGCCAGCGCGTTCGCCAGCTCCGGCTGATTGTTGCGGCGTGCCAGCGCAGCCATGGTTTCATGATCGTAGGCGATGTGGCGGAACGTGACTTGCCAGGCACCATCGACAGCTTCGAAGATCGCATAGCGCGCATGCGGCGTGCCGGCCTCGACGACATGCGGGAACGGGTGCACGTCACGATAGCCGGGGCTGCCGACGCTGCCGGGATTGACGACCAGCCGGCCATCGCGAAGCCGCACCGCGCGGGCGAGATGGGTGTGGGCGCAGAGGATCAGCGATTGCGTGATGCCTTGAGCAAACTGCTCGATCCGGTCCAGCGGCGATAGCGCCACCGTACCATCGGGGTGCACAGTATCGAGCCAATAGACCTCGTCATTCTCGGGCGTAGCGTGGCAGAGAAACACCTGGTCAAGGAAGACGCGCGTCATCGGCTGCGCGCGCAGCCAGTCGAGTTGCGCGGCATCGAGCGCTTCGTAGGCGGGACGGTCCCACGAGCCCATCTTCTCCGGCGGGCGGTCGAGCAGATAGCGGTCGTGGTTGCCGAGCACGTGCACGGCGTCGAGCGTCATCAGGATCTCGACGGTTCGCCGCGCATCGAGCGGGCCGCTCAGCATGTCGCCGAGATTGACGATGTCGGAGATGCCTTGCGCGTGGACATCGGCAAGCACCGCCTCCAGCGCGAGATGGTTTCCATGAACGTCGGCAATCGCGGCAAAACGCATTGGCAGTCTCTCTCCTCCCCCGGACGGAGCGCAGCACTTCCTCAGCGGTGCGCTGCAGAGCCGGGGCCCATGTGGCTTCTGGGTCCCGGATCAGCGCTCCGCTTGTCCGGGACACGAGACCTATGCAGGAGGCGTGCCGTTGAGACCCAACACATGGCCGGCGAGATAGAGCGAGCCGGTGATCAGGATCCGCGGCGGCACTTCGTAGGCGAGCTTCGACAATCCGCGCAAGGCGGCCTCGATGCCGGGCGCGATCTCGACGCGCATGCCGAGGCTGCGCGCGGCGTCCGCGAGCCGGTCGACCGGCATCGCGTTTTCGATGTCGGGAATCGACACCGCGATGATGTGACGGGTGAGGCCGGCGAAATTGGCGAGGAAGGCCGGCGCGTCCTTGTTGGCCATCATGCCCGCAATCACCACCAGCGGCCGCGACACCCGCTCTTCGAGATCGCCGAGCGCCGCCGCTGCGACGCGGCCGCCCTCCGCATTGTGGCCGCCATCGAGCCAGAGCTCCGAGCCCTGCGGTCCGAAGGCGAGCAGCTCGCCCGAAGTGATACGCTGCATCCGCGCCGGCCATTCGGCACCGACGATGCCGGCCTCGAAGGCCGCATGATTGACCGTGAATGCGGGAATCGCGCGCAGTGTCGCGATCGCGAGCCCGGCATTGTCGAACTGGTGGCGGCCGAACAGGCGCGGCGCCGCAAGATCCATCAGGCCACGCTCGTCGGAATAGACCAGGCGGCCATGCTCGACATTCACGTGCCAGCTCTCGTTCGCGGCAAACAGCGGTGCGCGCATGCGCTTCGCCTGCGCCTCGATCAAGGCCATCGCTTCCGGCGTCTGCTCGGCGCAAATCACGGGCACGCCGCGCTTGATGATCGCGGCCTTCTCGCCCGCGATGGAGGTCAGCGTGTCGCCGAGGAAGTCCATGTGGTCCATGCTGATTGGCGTGATCACGCAGGCCGCAGGCGTATCGATGACATTGGTCGAATCGAGCCGGCCGCCGAGCCCCACTTCGAGCAGCACCACATCGGCCGGATTCTGCGCGAACAGGTGAAAGGCAGCGGCGGTCTTCAGCTCGAACACGGTTGCGGCCTCGCCGGCATTGACGCGCTCGACCTCTTCGAGCGCCGCGCGCAACTCGTCATCGCCGACGAGCACGCCGCCACCGACGCGGCCGATCCGAAAACATTCGTTGATGCGGACGAGATAGGGCGAGGTGTAGGCGTGGACGCGCAGGCCAGCGGCCTCCAGCGTCGCGCGCAGATAAGCGAGCGTCGAACCCTTGCCATTGGTGCCGGCGATATGGATCACCGGCGGCAGCTTGCGTTCGGGATGGCCCAGCCGCTCGAGCAGGCGGTGCATCCGATCTAGCCCGAGATCGATGCGCTTCTGATGCAGGGCCGACAGCCGCCCGATCAATTCACCGAGCGGCGGCTTTGCATTGTCGGCGGACGCGTTCACGCGTGCGGCGCGGCCGGCGCCACTTCCGGAGCCGATACGATCTGCGCCGGGCTGATGACCGGCTGCGCTGATTTGGACGCACTTTCCAGCGCGGGCGCCTTGGTCAAGAGACGACAAAGCCGCGCCAGCGTCGGGCGCAAATCATGGCGATGCACGACCATGTCGACCATGCCGTGGTCCTTCAGGTACTCGGCGCGCTGGAACCCCTCAGGAAGCTTTTCGCGGATGGTCTGCTCGATCACGCGCGCGCCGGCAAAGCCGATCAGCGCGCCGGGTTCGGCGATCTGCACGTCGCCCAGCATCGCATAGGACGCGGTGACGCCGCCGGTGGTCGGGTTGGTCAGCACGACGATGTAGGGCAGCTTGGCCTCGCGCAGCATCTGCACGCCGACCGTGGTGCGCGGCATCTGCATCAGCGACAGGATGCCTTCCTGCATCCGCGCGCCGCCGGATGCGGCGAAGACGATGAACGGCGACTTCTTCTCGACCGCGAGCTCGAGCCCGCGCACCAAGGCTTCGCCCGCGGCCATGCCGAGCGAGCCGCCCATGAAATCGAAATCCTGCACGGCGATGACGACGGCGGCGCCTTCGAGCTTGCCGTAGCCGACCTTGACGGCGTCGTTCAGATTGGTTCGCGCGCGCGCATCCTTGATGCGGTCAACGTATTTTTTCTCGTCGCGGAACTTGAGCGGATCGGCGGTGACGTCAGGCAATGCGACGTCGAACCAGGTCTCGTTGTCGAAGATCGACTTCAGCCGCGCCACCGCGCCCATGCGCATGTGGTAGTTCGAGCCGGGGATGACGAACTGGTTGGCCTCGACGTCCTTGTAGAACACGAGCTGTCCGGAATCCGGGCACTTGATCCACAGATTCTCCGGCGTCTCCCGCCGCAGCATGTTGCGGATTTTCGGCCGGACCACATTGGTAAGCCAGTTCATGGTTTGCTCCGATGTGCGACCCCGCCCGGGGATCGCCTGAAGGGATATATGGCGGCCGGGCCGTTGCCCGGCAAGCCGCCGTGTCGCCCGCCCTGGAAGCGGAATTATGGCCTATTCCGCCGCCTGTTGCGCGCCCCTGACGCCCTTGGCCAAGGCTGCGGTCAGCTCGGCCACGGCGCTAACGGTTTTGGCGGTCGCGTGGCCGTCCGCATCGAGGCTGTTCTTGAGTGCGTCGACAAGCGCGGTGCCGACCACCGAACCATCGGCCTTCTCGGCAATCGCCCGCGCCGCCTCCGGCGTGCGGATGCCAAAGCCAACGCAGATCGGCAGATTGGTATGTCGCTTGATGCGCGCGACGGCTTCACCGACGGCAGTCGCGTCCGCCGCCGCTGCACCGGTGATGCCGGCGATCGAGACGTAATAGACGAAGCCCGACGTATTCGAGAGTACGGCGGGCAGACGCTTGTCGTCAGTGGTCGGGGTCGCCAGGCGAATGAAGTTCAGGCCCGCCTTCAGCGCGGGAATACAGAGCTCCTCGTCTTCCTCCGGCGGCAAATCGACGATGATCAGGCCGTCGACGCCTGATGTCTTGGCATCAGCCAGGAACTTGTCGACGCCGTAAATGTAAATCGGATTGTAATAGCCCATCAGCACCAGCGGCGTGACATTGTCGTCCTTGCGGAAGCCGCGCACCAGCTCCAGCGTCTTCTTCAAGGTCGTGCCGTTCTTGAGCGCGCGCAGACCTGCCGCCTGAATCGAGGGGCCATCCGCCATCGGATCGGTGAAGGGAATACCGAGTTCGATGACGTCGGAGCCTGCCTTGGGCAGCGCCTTGACGATCTCCAGCGACGTCGTGAGATCGGGATCACCGGCCATCACATAGGTGACGAAGGCCGAGCGGCCCTGCTTCTTCAGCTCGGCAAAACGGGTGTCGATACGCGTGGTCACTTGCTCTTGCCCTTCAGGATGTCGCCGACCTGCGGGACGTCCTTGTCGCCGCGGCCGGAGAGATTGACGACCATCAGGTGGTCCTTCGGCCGCTTCGGCGCTAGCTCCATCACCTTGGCGATGGCGTGCGCGGGCTCGAGCGCGGGGATGATGCCTTCAAGCTTCGACAGCAGCTGGAACGCGGCGAGCGCCTCGTCGTCGGTCGCGGAGAGATAGTTCACGCGGCCGATCTCGTGCAGCCAGGAATGCTCGGGGCCGATGCCGGGATAATCGAGGCCGGCCGAGATCGAATGCGCGTCCTGGATCTGGCCGTCCGCGTCCATCAGGAGATAGGTGCGGTTGCCGTGCAGAACGCCGGGGCGGCCGCCCGCGATCGAGGCGGCATGCAGCTGCGTGAGCCCGTGGCCCGCGGCTTCGACGCCGAAGATCTCGACGGTGGAATCGTCGAGGAAGGGATGGAACAGGCCCATCGCGTTCGAGCCGCCGCCGATGCAGGCAACCAAGGAATCCGGCAGGCGACCTTCGATCTCCTGCATCTGCGCCTTGGTCTCGTTGCCGATGATCGACTGGAAATCGCGCACCAGCGTCGGATAGGGGTGCGGACCCGCC
Source organism: Bradyrhizobium cosmicum (assembly GCF_007290395.2). Lineage (NCBI taxonomy): Bacteria > Pseudomonadati > Pseudomonadota > Alphaproteobacteria > Hyphomicrobiales > Nitrobacteraceae > Bradyrhizobium > Bradyrhizobium cosmicum. Next base: position 108,835 of record NZ_CP041656.2, read on the forward strand.
ACTGTGCCGATGCAATAGAAGGTATTGTGCACGTTGGTGACCCAGTCGCGCAGCGCCTCGTTCATGGCGTCCTTCAGCGTGCGCGTGCCCGACTGCACCGGCATCACTGTCGCGCCCAGCATCTCCATGCGGATCACGTTCTGCTGCTGCCGCTCGACGTCGACCGCGCCCATGTAGACGATGCATTCGAGCCCGAACCGCGCGCACAGCGTCGCGGTGGCGACACCGTGCTGGCCGGCGCCGGTCTCGGCAATGATGCGCTTCTTGCCCATGCGCCGCGCCAGCATGATCTGGCCGAGCACGTTGTTCACCTTGTGCGAGCCGGTATGATTGAGCTCTTCGCGCTTAAGATAGATCTTGGCGCCGCCCAGATGCTCGGTCAGGCGTTCGGCGAAATACAGCGGCGAGGGCCGTCCGACATAGTTCTTGAGATAGCCGTCCATCTCGGCCTGGAAGGCCGGATCGGCCTTGGCCTCGGTGTAGGCCTTTTCCAGATCGAGGATCAGCGGCATCAGGGTTTCGGCGACGAAGCGTCCGCCGAAAATGCCGAAATGGCCGCGCTCGTCGGGGCCGCTTCGGTAGGAGTTTGGTTTGGCGATGTTCATCGGACGCTCAATTCCTGGGTGGCGCGCGCGGCGCGAATGAAGGCTTTGATCATCTCCGGATCCTTCACACCGGGAGCGCTCTCCACACCGGAGGAGACATCGACGCCGCCGGCGCGGGTGACGCGGACGGCCTCGGCGACGTTCCCTGCATGCAGGCCGCCCGAAACCATATACGGCAGCGCGAGCTCCAGGTTTTGGAGAAGATGCCAATCGAAGGGGGCGCCGAGCCCGCCGGGCCGCGTTGCGTCCTTCGGCGGCCTCGCGTCGAACAGGATGCGGTCGGCGACCGCAGCATAGCCGGGCAGCAGGGCGAGATCGGCGGCGGTCTCGACCGGCAGCGCCTTCATCACCGGGCGGCCGAACTTCTGCTTGATGTCGCGCAGCCGGGCCACGGTCTCCTTGCCGTGGAGCTGAAAGATATCCGGCGACAACGCATCCATGATGTTGTCGAACGTGGCATCGTCGGCATCGACCGTGAGCGCGACCTTGAGCGCGCGCCGCTTCACTTGGCGGCCGAGATCGCGGCCGGCCTCCAGCGACAGGTGCCGCGGCGACGGCGGGAAGAACACGAACCCCACCATGTCGGCGCCCGCGTCGAGCGCTGTTTCGAGCGTCTCGCGCGTGGACAGGCCGCAGATCTTGACGAGCAGGGACATGGTCTCAAAGCGGGTTGCGGCCGCAGCTTCGCGGCCGGAAAGCAGGGTTTTCGGTTGCGGCCGCTTCTACAACGTCGCGCGCTGCTTGTCTCGCCCGACGGGCCCGTAAAGGCCCACCCCGGCGGGAACGGGGAGGCGCTGGGATCCGGGCTTTGCCGCAGCGGCCTGGGCGCGCAGATCGGCCAGTTCGAGCCTGGCTGCCCGCGCATCCGCGTCGTTTCGGCGCGCCGCACGCCGCCAGTGCCGCTGGCCAAACCAGACCGCGCAGCCGCCGGCCAGGACGCCGAGGGCGCCCGCCAGGATCAGCAGCAGGAACAGCGGCAGCGTGACCGACAGCGACGGATCTTCCGAGATGAAGGGGTCGAAGGAGACCGTGACGAAATGCCGGTTGGCCACAGCGAAGGCCACCAGGATCAGGCCCAGCGGAATCACGATCAGCGCGGTCAGGAACTTTCGCATCGCGATCGCTCGTCTTGAATCAAGCTTGCTGCCGCATCATGCGGCCGTTCGGTTAAACCCGGACGACGGTCGACGACGGCCTTAATCCGGCGCGCCGGGATCCGGATGGTCGCGGTTCAGCCGCTCACGCATTTCCTTGCCGGTCTTGAAGAACGGAACGCTCTTCTGGTCGACGGGGACATGGGCGCCTGTGCGGGGATTACGCCCGGCGCGTGCAGGGCGATGCTTGACCGAGAAGGCACCGAAGCCGCGCAACTCGACGCGATCACCGCGCGCGAGAGCCGCTACGATCTCTTCGAGAATCGCATTCACAATGTTCTCGACATCCCGCTGGTACAGATGCGGGTTGTGCTCGGCGATACGCTGAACAAGTTCGGATTTGATCATCGAGAGATAGGACCCGGAAGCGTGCGGATGACCATTTCCGTGAAAATACCGTGATCTGTCAAGACGCTAAATCAAGGTTGAGCGTCGTGAAAACACGTGACAAATGCCGAAAAAGCGGGCTGGCCCGACACCCGTGAGACGGGAAAAGCCTTTTGCGCTCGCCCGACCCCGGTCAGTTTGACGCCGCCGGCTGCCACAGGGCCAGCATTCCATCCATTCCGAACCGGTCCACGGCCTGCGCGACACCGGTTTGCCCGATCTGATGCGCAATCGAGCCTAAACCGAGCGCTTCCAGCGTCACGGCAGCCGCCGCCTTGAGGAACGGCAAATCGCCAAAGCGCGGCTCAAGCTTGTAATCGCGGACGGTGAGTCCCTTCTTGACGCCCTTCTGTTCGACCAGCCAGGTCACCGCGGTCTTCTCGTCGCCGAGCTGGTCGATCAGCTTGAGATCGATCGCCTGGCGCCCGGTGAAGACGCGGCCATCGGCGACTTTTTCGAGCTGCGTGTCATCCATGCCACGCCGCTCCTTCACCAGGCCCTTGAACCAGGCGTAGGAATCCTTCACCAGCGCGTCGAGCGCGGCGCGTGCCTCCGGGCTGGTCGGCTCGAAGCCGTTGGGCGCGGCCTTCAGCGGCGAGGACTTCACCTCCTCGACCTTGACACCGACGGTCTTCAGCAGCTCCGAGACGTTGGGAAACTGGAACAGCACGCCGATCGAGCCGACCAGCGAGCTCTGCTGGGCGATGATGTGGTCGCTCGCAATCGCCGTGATGTAACCGCCGGAGGCGGCAAGGCCTTCGACCACGACGACGAGCGGCTTCTTCGCCTTCAGCCTCACCAGCGAATCGTAAAGCTGCTCGGAGCCGGCGGTGGTGCCGCCCGGCGAGTTAATATGGACGATGACCGCGGCGGCCTGGGAATTCTCCAGCCGCTCCAGCGCCTGCGTGCGGTCGGAATCGCTGCGGATCAGGCCTTCGATCTGAACGCGCGCGATCGAGCCGGCGGCTGCGAACGTGCCGCGCGCGCCGGGCGTCGCGATCAGCGCGAAGCCTGCGACTGCCGCGATCGCGATCAGGGCGGCGGCCACGCGCCAGAACGTCAGCTTGCGACGAATCCTGCGGCGATCGACGATGATGTCCGAATCGAGCGACATCGCAATATCTCCAAATGAAGGGCCAAGCGCGTTGTGCCGTCACAGCGTGACCATTGGCTTATCTGGATACATCAATTGCGGCGCAATTTGAAGAAAACAAGGCCTCGCGCAGCCCGATGGAGCGCAACAAAAAAGCCCCGGCTCGCGCCGGGGCTTTGGTGTCAGCGAAACCTTCGTTTCGCTTACTTGTCGCGGTTCTTGAGCGCGGTGCCGAGGATGTCGCCGAGCGTCGCTCCCGAATCGGAGGAGCCGTACTGCGCGATGGCTTCCTTCTCTTCGGCGACTTCGAGCGCCTTGATCGACACCTGGACCTTGCGGGCCTTCTTGTCGAACTGGATCACGCGGGCATCAACCTTCTCGCCGACGGCAAAGCGTTCGGCGCGCTGGTCGTTGCGGTCACGCGCGAGCTCCGAGCGCTTGATGAAGGTCGAGAAGTCGGTACCGGTGATCTTCACCTCGATGCCGCTTTCCTTCACTTCGAGCACTTCGCAGGTCACGACCGCGCCCTTCTTGACATCGCCCGGCTCGGCGAATGGGTCGCCTTCGAGCTGCTTGATGCCGAGCGAGATGCGCTCCTTCTCGACGTCCACATCGAGCACCACGGCCTTCACCATGTCGCCCTTCTTGTAGTTGTCGATCACCTGCTCGCCCGGAAGCTTCCAGTCGAGGTCGGAGAGATGGACCATGCCGTCGACGTCGCCCTCGAGGCCCAGGAACAGACCGAACTCGGTCTTGTTCTTGACTTCGCCCTCGACCACCGAACCGGTCGGGTGACCTTCGACGAAGACCTCCCAGGGGTTGCGCATGGTCTGCTTGAGGCCGAGCGAGATGCGGCGCTTGACGGAATCGACTTCGAGCACCTGCACTTCGACTTCCTGCGAGGTCGAAACGATCTTGCCGGGGTGCATGTTCTTCTTGGTCCACGACATCTCGGAGACGTGGATCAGGCCTTCGATGCCCGGCTCGAGCTCGACGAACGCACCGTAGTCGGTGATGTTGGTGACGCGGCCGGTGAAGCGGGCACCCAGCGGGTACTTGGCTTCGATGCCCTGCCACGGATCGTCCAGCAGCTGCTTCATGCCCAGCGAGATGCGGTGCGTCTCGTGGTTGATCTTGATGATCTTGACCTTCACGGTCTGGCCGATCGAGAGCACCTCGGTCGGGTGGTTGACGCGGCGCCACGCGATGTCGGTGACATGCAGCAGGCCGTCGATGCCGCCGAGATCAACGAACGCACCGTAATCGGTGATATTCTTGACCACGCCGTCGATGACCTGACCCTCTTCGAGGTTCTGCACCAGCTCCTGACGCTGCTCGGCGCGGGTCTCTTCCAGCACCGTGCGGCGGGAGACGACGATGTTGCCGCGGCGGCGGTCCATCTTGAGGATCTGGAACGGCTGCGAGTTGTTCATCAGCGGCGCAACGTCGCGGATCGGACGGATGTCGACCTGCGAGCGCGGCAGAAAGGCCACGGCACCGTCGAGGTCGACAGTGAAGCCACCCTTGACCTGGTTGAAGATGACGCCGTTGACCTTCTCGTTGTTCTGGAACGCCTTCTCGAGCTTGCCCCAGCTCTCTTCGCGGCGCGCCTTGTCGCGCGACAGCACGGCTTCGCCGAGGGCGTTCTCGATGCGATCGAGGAACACTTCCACCTCGTCGCCGACCTTGAGCTCGCTGTCACGGCCGGGGCCGGAAAATTCGCGGAGGGCGACGCGGCCCTCGGTCTTCAGGCCGACGTCGATGACGGCCATGTCCTTTTCGATTGCAACAACCCTGCCCTTGATGACGGAGCTCTCCTGCAGGTTGCCACCTGCGAAGGACTCATCGAGCATCGCGGCGAAATCATCGCGCGAGGGGCTATAGGTATCAGCGGAAGTCGAAGCCATTTGTTCTCCAGTTGCGGATGTCGTGCCGGCCGTTGGGTTCAAGGGCGTCTCGGGCGCGCAGTGTCGGAAGGTCCACAAAACCTTCGAGCGACCGCTCGTTGCCCCGGTTTGAACCGGAACAGCGGAAGCGGGCCGGCTGAGGCCCGCGCGTTCGATACGTTGAGAATCTTTGTCCGGAGCCTGGATCGCGCCGGTCCCGAAACGAAGGACCCGACGTATCGACCTCAAAGAGCGGGAGCGGGCGCTTCCTCCAATGACGGCAGCGGCTTAACCCCGCGACCGGCCCGCTCGGACGGCCTCGATAATGTCGATGGCGGCCCGGACGCCCGCTTCTATATCCAGTTGGGAGTTATCTAGCAAGTAAGCATCGGGGGCGGGTTTCAGGGGGGCGATCGGCCGGTTCTGGTCGCGTTCGTCGCGCTGCATGATGTCGGCCAGCACGGCCGCCTCGTCCGCCTCCTCGCCCCGCGCCCTGGCCTCCATGGTCCGGCGGCGGGCGCGGACCCTGGGGTCGGCGACGACGAAGATCTTCACGTCGGCATCCGGGCAGATCACGGTTCCAATGTCGCGGCCATCAAGCACGGCGCCGGGCGGATCGGCGGCGAATTGCCGCTGGAAATTGACCAGGGCCTCGCGGACCCTGGGGATGGCCGAGACGATGGAGGCGGCCTCGCCGGCCTTCTGGGTCTTCAGGGCGGGATTGCCGAATTTTTCGGGATCGAGTTCCAGCGCCGCCGCGACCGCTGCCGCCTCGTCCCTGAGGTCATGACCCGACTGCATCAGGGCGTAGGCCACCGCGCGATAGATCACGCCGGTATCGAGATGACGATAGCCGTAATGATGGGCGAGGCGCTTGCCGAGCGTCCCCTTGCCCGAGGCGGCCGGTCCGTCGATGGCGATGATCATGAAAACTCTGCCCCAAGCGAACGCATCATCGGGATGAAATCCGGGAAGCTGGTGGCGATGAAGGCGGTGTCGTCGACGGTGACCGGCTGGTCGGAGGCGCAGCCCATCACCAGCGCGGACATCGCGATGCGATGATCCATATGGGTGGCGACAGTGCCGCCGCCGGGGACATGACCGCGTCCCTCGACGATCAGATCGTCGCCGGAGACCTCGACCTTCACGCCGTTGACGCGGAGCATGTCGGCGGTGGCCTCGAGCCGGTCGGATTCCTTGACGCGAAGCTCCTGCAGGCCGCGCATGATGGTGGTGCCCTCGGCGAAAGCGGCTGCAACCGCCAGCACGAGATATTCGTCGATCATCGACGGCGCGCGCTCGGGCGGCACTTCGACACCGCGCAGTTTCGAGGCGCGCAAGCGCAGCTGCGCCATCGGCTCGCCGGCATCACCGCGCACGTCGCTTTCCTCGATCGACGCGCCCATTTCGCGCAGCGTGGTGAACAGGCCGGTGCGCAGCGGATTAGTCATGACATCGGGCAGCACGACGTCCGAGCCCTCGACGATCAATGCGGCGACGACAGGGAAGGCCGCGGAGGATGGATCAGCGGGCACGACGACCGTCGCGCCATGCAGCTCGGGCTGGCCCACCAGCGTGATGCGGCGACCATGCTGGCCTTCCGGCGTCGAAGTGATCTCGGCACCGAAATGCTTGAGCATCAGCTCGGTATGGTCGCGGCTGGCCTCGCTCTCGATCACCGTCGTGATGCCCGGCGCGGCGAGGCCCGCCAGCAGCACCGCCGACTTGATCTGGGCCGAGGCGACCGGGGTCTTGTAGGTGATCGGCAGCGGATCGCGGGCGCCCTGGACGGTCAGCGGCAGACGGCCCCCCTCGCCACCGGAAACGACCTTCGCGCCTATCTTTTCGAGCGGGTCCAGGATCCGGCGCATGGGGCGGCTGCGCAGCGAGGCGTCGCCATCGAACACAGCGGAGATCGGGCAGCCGGCAACGGCGCCCATGACGAGCCGGCAGCCGGTGCCGGAGTTGCCGAAATCGAGCGGCTCCTTGGGCTCGGCAAAGCCGGCGACGCCGACGCCGTTCACCTTCCAGGCGAAATCGCCGGTGCGCTCGACCCTGGCGCCCAACGCCTGCATGGATTTGGCGGTGTTGAGGACGTCCTCGCCCTCCAGCAGGCCCGAAATCCGGGTTTCGCCGACCGCGAGCGCGCCCAGGATGAGCGCACGGTGGGAAATCGACTTGTCCCCGGGCACCCGTACTTTTCCGGTCAGGGGGCCGCTGGCCCGCGACGTGAGCGGCGTCGGCTTGTCGGAATGGGTCAAGATTGTGTCCTTGGATGTACCCCTGGATGCCCCTTTGGGGCTCGCGGGCAGGTACCACAAGGTATCCTCGCCGTCACCGGCATGTCTTTCTCCCGTAATGCGCTATTGACAGCGGGCCGCCAACTAGCCAAGTGAAACACCGCTTTTCCGACATTCCCAGGATTCCTCTGCCGTGGCCAAGTCCGAACTCGGAACCAAACGTATTTGCCCGACCACGGGCAAGAAGTTCTATGACCTCAACAAGACTCCGGTGATCTCGCCCTATACCGGCGAAGTGGTGCCGATTGCGCCGATTGCGCCGGCCCGCGCGAGCCGGGCCGAACCCCGCCATGCGCCGGCCGCCGACACCGCGCCGGAGCCGGCGGAGGTCGAGGAGGTTTCGCTCGAGGAGGCCGACGCCGAGGAAAACACCGGCAAGGTCAAGGCTGTCGTGCCCGAATCCGAGGACGATATCGAGGTCGACGAGACCATCGAGGACGATGACGACGATGATTCGACCTTTATCGCCGACGACGAAGAGGGCGATGAGGACGTCACCGACATCATTGGTGACGTCGGAGGTGATGAAGAGACTTGAGATCAGCCCTGATCTGTGAAAAAGGGTGCACCGCGCGAGTCACCAGGCTCGCCGGTCGGGAGTGATCTACCAGGATCGTCCCATTTAAGGACTACGGGGCCATAGCTCAGCTGGGAGAGCGCTTGCATGGCATGCAAGAGGTCGGCGGTTCGATCCCGCCTGGCTCCACCACGCTTCGCCCTTCGGGCTACGCGTGGCGCAGCCGCGCACAGCCCGAAGGGCGAAGCGTGGTGTCCGGCGAAGCCCGAGGGGCGAAGACGGACTGGTAGACGCGCCCCCTATCCCTAAGCTTCCGCCGTGCGAGCCTACGATGTGGTACGTCTACATCATCCGCAGCATCGAATTCCCCGACCAAGAATACATTGGCGCGACCGAGGATTTGAAGCGGCGCATTCCAGAGCACAATGCCGGTAAATCCGCTCATACTGCCAAGTTCAAGCCGTGGAAGCTGGTCTGGTATTGCGCTTTCCCCGACAAGCTGAAGGCCTTGGCATTCGAGAAATATCTCAAGTCACACTCAGGCCGCGCCTTCTCAAAAAAGCGGCTCTGCTGATTCTCCCTACTCCCCAATCACCGCATTCAGCCTGTCCCGCAGCGCGACGATCTCGTCCTTCATCGCCACCAGTTCCGAGACCGAACAGTCCGATGCCGCCAGGATCGATTGCGGCACGCTGCGCGCCTTGTCTTTCAACGCGTGGCCCTGGGGCGTCAGTGTGATCAGCACCTGCCGCTCGTCCTCGCTCGAGCGCGTGCGCTTGAGCAGATGGGCGGCCTCGAGCCGCTTCAGGAGCGGGGTCAGCGTGCCCGAATCGAGGAACAGCTTCTCGCCGATGTCCTTCACCGGCACGTTGTCGCGCTCCCACAGCACCAGCATCACAAGATATTGGGGATAGGTCAGGCCGAGGCGGTCCAGCAGCGGCTTGTAGACACGGTTGAAGGCGTGCGCGGCGGAATAGACCGCGAAGCAGATCTGGTTGTCGAGGCGTTGCGGATCCAGGGTCGATAATTTCCGGGGCATGGAGAATCTCACGAGGCTTTCCTCATTCTGGGGCCGGCCGGCGGCACATTCAATTGCGAACAATTAAATGTGAGGCATGCAAATATCAATTGCACACAATCTAATTGTTTGCGACATAGAGATCACCCAACCCGAGGAGACGAAAATGTCCGTGAACGTTCTCTACAAGACCAGCGCAAAAGCCACCGGCGGCCGCGACGGCCATGCCGCGACCCTCGACGGCGCGCTCGACGTCAAGCTCACCACGCCGAAGGAGCTCGGCGGCGGCGGCGGCGCCGGCAACAATCCCGAGCAGCTGTTTGCGGCCGGCTACGCCGCCTGCTTCATCGGCGCGATGAAATTCGTGGCGTCCCAGGGCGGCCCGAAGGTCCCGGCTGACGCTTCCGTCACCTCGACCGTCGGCATCGGCCCGCGCTCGGAAGGCGGCTTCGGCCTCGACATCGATCTCGCCGTCTCGCTGCCGGGCCTTGCCCGTGCCGAAGCCGAGGCGCTGGTCGAGAAGGCCCACCAGGTGTGCCCCTACTCCAATGCCACGCGCGGCAATGTCGACGTTCGCCTGACGGTCGTCTGATCCAACGGCGGATTGGCTGGCCCGAGATCCCCCTCGGGCCGGCTGCTTCCGTTTCGTTTTGCCGCGCCGCGGGATTGCACGGCGGCCCTGCATACGCCCCACCGCAACAAGCCATTGCTGGCACAAAAAAACCTCGCTAGGCCTGTGATCAAACGCCGACACAGGGGAAGCGAAGGCATGACTGAAGCCGTTTTGGGCGCAATGACCGGACTGCGCGTCATCGATCTCACGCGCGTGCTTGGCGGTCCCTACTGCACCCAGATCCTCGCCGACCATGGCGCCGACGTGATCAAGGTCGAGCCGCCCGCGGGCGACGAGGTGCGCGACTGGGGTCCTCCCTTCCACGAGGAGGACGCGGCCTATTTCATCGGCATCAACCGCAACAAGCGTTCGATCGGCCTCGACCTCGCCTCCGAAGGCGGCCGCGCCGTGCTGCTCAAGATGCTCGAGACGGCCGACGTCCTGATCGAGAATTTCAAGCCGGGCACGCTGGAGAAATGGGGTATCGGCAACGAGGTGTTGCGCGAGAAATTCCCGCGCCTCGTGCATTGCCGGATCTGCGGCTTCGGCGCCGACGGCCCGCGCGGCGGTAATCCGGGCTATGACGCCATCATCCAGGCCATGACCGGCATGATCGCGGCGACCGGCTCGCCGGAGAGCGGGCCGATGCGGATCGGCGTGCCGCTGGTCGACATCGGCACCGGCCTCTATGCGGCGATCGGCATTTTGATGGCGCTGTCGGAACGGCAGCGCTCGGGCAAAGGGCAGTTCCTGGAGACGACACTGTACGAGACCGGCCTTGCGATCATGCATCCGCACACCGCGAATTATTTCATGCATGGCAAGCCGCCCGGCCTCACCGGCAACGAGCATCCCAATCTCGTTCCCTACGCGATCTTCCCGACCAAGACCGACAACATCTTCATCGGCGTCGGCAATGACGGCACCTTTCGCAAGCTCGCCAAGGAGATCGGCAAGCCCGAGCTCGGCACCGATCCGCGCTTTGCCCGCAACAAGGACCGCATCGCCAATCGAGAGGCGCTGCGCGCCGAGCTCGCCGCGGTGTTCAGCCAGCACGAGGCGGAACCGCTGTGCAATCGCCTGCTTGCCGCGGGCCTGCCCGCAGGTCCGGTGCAGAAGATCGACCAGGCGTTGACGAACCCGCACACGATCGCGCGCGGCGATATTATCGAAAAGGATTGGTACAAGGGCGTGGCCTCGCCGATCCGGCTCGATCGCAGCAAGCCGAGCCTGCGCCGCCTGCCACCGAAATTCAGCCAGCACGCTCAGGAGGTGCTGGGCGAGTTCGGGTATTCCAAGGCCGAGATCGACGCCATGGTCGAGAAGGGCACGGTCTGCGGCCCCGAGCGCAAGCGATAGGAACCCCTCACCTCATCACAGAAATGATGCCGCACTGCGGCGCGGGCATGCATGTACACTGCGAACGGAGGAGGCTGCCTGCGTCGCCTTAGCCTATTTGACGGCTTCCCATTTAGCAGCGCTTGCCGCTTTCGTTTCTCCCGCTTACACAGTCATGTGAACGTCATATGGCGCTGCTAGCGCAAGCGATCTTTTTGACGGCCAAGGGAGGTTTACTTGATGGCTCTTCGACACTTTGGAGCGGCTGCCGCATTTGCAGTCACGGTTGGCATGACGGCTTCGCCGGCGCTGGCTGTGACCGAGATCCAGTGGTGGCACGCGATGACCGGCGCCAACAACGACGTCATCGTCAAGCTCGCCACCGACTTCAACGCGTCGCAGACCGATTACAAGGTCATTCCGACCTACAAGGGCAACTACCCCGACACGATGAACGCCGGCATCGCCGCGTTCCGCGCCGGCAACGCCCCGCACATCATGCAGGTGTTCGAAGTCGGCACCGCGACCATGATGGCCGCGACCGGCGCCGTGAAGCCCGTCTACAAGCTGATGGCCGACGCCGGCGAGAAGTTCGATCCGAAGAACTATCTGTCCGCGATCACCGGCTACTACTCGACGTCGAAGGGCGAAATGCTATCGTTCCCCTTCAACTCGTCCTCGACCGTGATGTGGGTCAACCTCGACGAGCTGAAGAAGGCGAACGTCGAGATCCCGAAGACCTGGCCGGAAACCTTCGCGGCTGCCAAGAAGCTTCACGACAACGGCCATCCGACCTGCGGCTTCTCCGGCTCCTGGGTTACCTGGGTCAATCTCGAGCAGCTGTCCGCCTGGCACAACGTGCCGCTCGCCAGCAAGGCCAACGGCCTCGACGGCTTCGACACCGTGCTCGAGTTCAACGGACCGCTTCAGGTCAAGCACCTCGAGAAGCTGATCGAGCTGCAAAAGGACAAGACCTACGACTATGCCGGCCGCACCAACACCGGCGAAGGCCGCTTCACGTCGGGCGAATGCCCGATCTACCTGACCTCGTCGGCGTTCTTCGGCAACGTCAAGGCACAGGCCAAGTTCGCCTTCACCGCTGTGCCGATGCCGTATTATCCTGACGTCAAGGGCGCGCCGCAGAACTCGATCATCGGCGGTGCCTCGCTCTGGGTCATGGGCGGCAAGTCGGCCGACGAGTACAAGGGCGTCGCGAAGTTCCTGACCTTCCTCTCGGATACCGACCGCCAGGTCTATATCCACAAGGCCTCGGGCTACCTGCCGATCACCAAGGCGGCCTACGCCAAGGCGAAGGAAGAAGGCTTCTACAAGGATCAGCCCTATCTCGAGACCCCCCTGCTCGAGCTGACCAACAAGGAGCCGACCGAGAACTCGCGGGGCTTGCGCCTCGGCAACATGGTGCAGCTGCGTGACGTCTGGTCGGAAGAAATCGAGCAGGCGCTGGCCGGCAAGAAGACCGCCAAGCAGGCGCTCGATGCCGCCGTCGAGCGCGGCAACACGATGCTGCGCCAGTTCGAAAAGACCGCTGTAAAATAAGGCGAAGGCGCCGGCAGGCACCAAGATCTGCCGGCGCCACCCATCATGCAAAAGCAAGCCATTTTCCAATCCAAGCTATTGCCCTACGCGCTGGTTGCGCCGCAGCTCGCGATCGTCCTGATTTTCTTTTATTGGCCGGCCCTGCAGGCGGTGATCCAGTCCTTCCTGCTGCAGGATGCCTTTGGCCTATCGACCACCTTCGTCTGGTTCGAGAACTATATCGATCTCTTCAAGGACCCAGCTTATTTCGAGGCGATCGTCCGGACCTTCCTGTTCTCGTTCGCCATCGCCGTCTCATCGCTGTCCTTTGCGCTGCTGCTCGCCGTCATGGCGGACAAGCCCCTGCGCGGCTCGATGCTCTACCGCACGCTCTTGATCTGGCCCTATGCGGTCGCGCCGCCCGTGGTCGGCGTTCTCTGGATCTTCATGCTGCATCCCTCGCTCGGCGTGCTCTCGCGCTATCTGCGCGCAATGGGCATCGACTGGAATCCGCTGCTCGACGGCGACCAGGCCGCGGCACTGATCATCCTCGCTGCCGCCTGGAAGCAGATCTCCTATAATTTCCTGTTCTTCCTCGCCGGCCTGCAAGCGATCCCGAAGAGCGTGTTCGAGGCCGCCGCGATCGACGGCGCCCGGCCGATGCGGCGGTTCTGGACCGTGACCTTCCCGCTTCTGTCGCCGACGATCTTCTTCCTGCTGGTCGTCAACATCGTCTACGCCTTCTTCGACACCTTCGGCATCATCGACACCATGACGCGCGGCGGTCCCGGCACATCGACGGTGACGCTGGTCTACAAGGTCTATTCCGACGGCCTCCTCGGCGGCAATCTCGGCAGCTCGGCGGCGCAGTCGGTGATCCTGATGGTGATGGTCATCGTGCTGACGGGAATCCAGTTCCGCTTCGTCGAACGCAAGGTCACCTACTGATGGTCGAGGAAGAGGGCTTCCGGCGCTACGTCGCCCATTTCATCCTCTGGATCGGGATCGCGGTCGTCGCGTTTCCGGTCTACATCGCGATCATCGCCTCGACGCAGGACAACGCGCTGATCGCCAACGGGCAGATGTCGCTGCTGCCGGGCGGGCATTTCCTCGAGACCTACTACCAGACCATCTTCGTCGGCACGAGCGGCTCGACCCGCGAGCCCGTCGGCAACATGATGCTGAACTCGCTGGTGATGGCGCTGGCGATCGCGATCGGCAAGATCGCGATCTCGATCATCTCGGCCTACGCGATCGTGTATTTCCGCTTTCCGTTCCGGATGCCGATCTTCTGGATCATCTTCATCACGCTGATGCTGCCGGTCGAGGTGCGCATCTATCCGACTTACAAGATCGTCGCCGACCTCCACATGCTCGACAGCTATGCTGGCCTCGCGCTGCCGCTGATCGCGTCGGCGACGGCGACGTTGCTGTTCCGCCAGTTCTTCATGACCGTGCCGGATGAGCTGCTGGAGGCGTCGCGCATCGACGGCGCCGGCCCGTTGCGCTTCTTCTGGGATACGCTGCTGCCGCTGTCGCGCACCAACATGGCGGCGCTGTTCGTGATCCTCTTCATCCTCGGCTGGAATCAGTATCTCTGGCCGCTGCTGATCACCACGCGCGACGACATGCAGACCATCCAGGTCGGCATCCGCAAGATGATCACCACCACCGACGCGCTGACCGAATGGCCGATCGTGATGGCGACTGCCGTGCTGGCGATGCTGCCGCCGGTGTTCGTCGTCGTCGTGATGCAGAAACTGTTCGTGCGCGGCCTGGTCGAGACCGAGAAGTAAGTGAGTTCTTATGGCTAACGTCACCCTGCACAACGTCCGCAAGACCTATCCCGGCGGCTTCGAGGCCATCAAGGGCGTCAACGTCGATGTGGCCGACGGCCAGTTCTGCGTGCTGGTCGGCCCTTCCGGCTGCGGCAAGTCGACACTGCTGCGCATGGTCGCGGGGCTCGAGACCGTCACCGGCGGCGAGATCGATATCGGCGGACGAATCGTCAACCAGATCGAGCCCGCCGATCGCGACATCGCGATGGTGTTCCAGAACTACGCGCTCTACCCGCATATGAGCGTCTTCAACAACATGGCCTACGGCCTGCGTAACCGCGGCATGAAGGAGGCCGAGGTTAAGACCCGCGTCGACGAGGCCGCGCGCGTGCTCGAGCTCACCTCGATGCTGGATCGCAAGCCGCGCCAGCTCTCCGGCGGCCAGCGCCAGCGCGTCGCCATGGGCCGCGCCATCGTGCGTCAGCCAAAGGTGTTCCTGTTCGACGAGCCGCTCTCCAATCTCGACGCAAAACTGCGCATCGCGATGCGCGTCGAGATCCGCAAATTGCAGCGCCGGCTGAACACGACGTCGATCTACGTCACCCACGACCAATTGGAAGCGATGACGCTCGCCGACATTCTCGTCGTGATGAACGGCGGCCAGGTCGAGCAGGTCGGCAATCCGCTGGCGATCTACGAGAAGCCGGCGACCACTTTCGTCGCCTCCTTCATCGGGGCGCCGCCGATGAACCTGATGTCGATACGCTCCGACGAGATCAAGTCGCAGCTCGGCGGCAGCGCAGCTGAGGCCGGCATCCTCGGCATCCGGCCGGAAGATTTCGTCATCACCGACCAGACGCCCGCCGGCGGCGTCACGCTTCCGCTCACGATCGAAGCCATCGAGCGCGTCGGCGCCGAAACCTTCATCTACGGCTCGCGAGCCCAGGACGAGCAGCGAATCGCCGCCACACCGGGCGAGCTGCCGCCCGGCGAGGTCATCGTCCGCGTTCCCGGAACCGAGGCCCCCGCCATCGGCGCGAAAATCCGCGTCGCAGCGGTACGGGCGAAGCTGCATCTGTTCAGCGGCGACGGGCGGACGCGAATCGAGGCCTGACCGCCTCGGCAGGGGCTCTTCGATCAAACGGCGCGAAAACAACCCCATGCACAGTAGACGGGGTGCTGTTTTCGTTGGGATAAATCGCGCGGCGAACTCGCCGGGCTCCGGACTGCGGCGATCGTCAATGGCCCATCCACAGCCCCCGCTACGTCCTTGAACCGACACGGGGATATGCCCATATTGCTGATCAAGGGGTGCCTCTATGGGCCCTGAAATGCCAAAGTCGCTTCGAGAGGACTTTGTAAACTATGTCTCGTGTTCCTACGTTATCCAGTCCGTTCCTTCTGGGCTTCGATGAGATCGAGCGCGTGCTCGATCGCGTCGTCAAAGGCGCCGACGGTTATCCGCCCTATAATATCGAGCGGTGCGACCGATCTGACGGCCAGCCCGAGCGGCTGCGGATCACGCTGGCGGTCGCCGGATTCACCCGCGATCAACTCGATGTTACCATTGAGGAAAACCAGCTCGTCATTCGCGGGCGTCAGCAGGACGACAAGACCCGGCAATACATCCATCGCGGCATCGCCGCGCGCCACTTCCAGCGCACCTTCGTGCTGGCGGAAGGGATGCTGGTGCTGGGTGCGGATCTGAAGAACGGGCTGCTGTCGGTCGATCTTGCCCGGCCTGAACCGGAGAGGATCGTTAAGACAATCGCTATCAATGAGCACGAATAATGGAACGAGTAGCGGACTCGACCGCTTAGTTTCTGTGAAGGAGTCGAGACCATGAGTGAAGGTCACGTTGCGTTCGAATACGAAGCCAAGAATGTCTCTCCGGAGACGCTGGCAACTCTCGGCGAAGGCCATATCGCCTATGTGAAGCAGATCCGCTCGGAAGACGTGCCGGGCCTGTTTCCCGAAGCGCCGAAAATCGCGCCGGGCCTCAAGCTCTTCGCGCTCCACGCCGCCGACGGCACGCCGATCATGCTGACCGACAGCCGCGAAGCCGCGGTCGCCAACGCCTGGAGCAACGAGCTGCAAGCGGTGAGCGTGCACTGAGCGCGCGCACGTCGCAGGGATAGAGATTCAAGCGGGCATGCCTTTGTGTGAAGGCGTGCCCGTTTTATTTTTGGATGATGGATCGTCTCACGCTTCGCGTCATTGCGAGCGCAGCGAAGCAATCCAGAATCTTTCCGCGGCGAGACTCTGGATTGCTTCGTCGCTTCGCTCCTCGCAATGACGGAGTGTAAGGCTGCAGCGCGCCACTACTCTCGGGTCGGGACGCGGCGCAACGCGCATGCGTTGCTGCGCAGAGCAGGGACCTAGAAGTGATACGGGAAGACGCGGTGACATGGGCCCCGGCTCTGCAGCGCATCGCTTGAGAAGCGCTGCGCTGCGTCCGGGGCACGAAAGCGAGATGCAGCACGCGCTTTCGCAGTCAGCGCGAGATTACGCCGCGGTCGCCGGAGGCAATGCCAGCACCGAATAGATCGCCTGGGCGTCGCGCGAGGCGCGGAGCTTCTTGGCGATGTCCTGGTCGCGCAAGAGGCGGGCGATGCGGGCGAGGGCCTTGAGGTGGTCGGCGCCGGCGCCTTCGGGGGCGAGCAGCAGGAAGACGAGATCGACCGGCTGGCCGTCCATCGCCTCGAAATCGATCGGGCGATCGAGACGCGCGAACAGGCCGAAGATCTTTTCCAGCTTCGGCAGCTTGCCGTGAGGAATGGCGACGCCGTAGCCGACCGCGGTGGTGCCGAGCTTCTCACGCTGCAGCAGCACCTCGAACACCGAGCGCTCGTTCTGTCCGGTCAGCTCGGCAGCCCTGGCCGCCAGCTCCTGGAGCGCCTGCTTCTTGCTGTTGACCTTTAATGCAGGGAGAATCGCCTCGGGCGCGACCAGATCGGTAATCGGCATGGATGGTTTCCGAGGTGAATTAAACCGTCAGGTTCCGAATTGGCCTGCTCAGTCGAACTGAGCCGGGCCGGCGTCAAGAAGGTGAAGCAGGAGGAGGACTTAGCCCAAGTCCCGTTAGGTCCTGATGTGGGGCGCTTCTACTCCAACGCAATCCCGGTGCCAACTCCCGCGTGCGGCTTTGCCACGGCCATTATTAAGGGCTGCGGATCGTACGGGGTGGTGTTCCGGCCTTAACCGCCCGACTTGCCATCCGCCTGGTCTGTTTTGGCTCCGGGCGGATCGATCCAGCCCACATTGCCGTCGGCCCGGCGGTAGATGATGTTCACCCGGCCGCTGGAACCATGCTGGAATACCAGGCAGGGTGCCCCGCTGAGGTCGAGTTCCATGACGGCCTCGCTGACCGACAGCTGCTTCAGGGAGGTGGTGGCCTCGGCGATGATCACGGGGCTGTAGCCGGTGACCTCCTCCTCGTCCTCACCCTCGCCTGGGGCTTCCAGCACGTAGCTCGTCGCGTCCATGGCGGCGAGCGCGGCGGAGGCGACATGGGCCTTTCGGGCCGAGCGGTCCTTGAGCCGGCTCTTGTAGCGCTTGAGCCGCCTCTCGATCATCACCAGGGCCTGGTCGGCGCTGGCATAGGCGTCCGCCGCGTTCGAATCGGCCTCCAGCGTGATCCCCGAATCGAGATGCAGGGCACAGTCGGTGCGGAAGCCGAAGCCGTCCTTGCTGAGCGTGATGTGGCCGGAATAATTGCCGTCGAAATATTTGCGCAGGACCTCTTCAGTCCGGTCGGAGACGCGGCCGCGCAGGGCCTCGCCGACGCTGACGCTCTTGCCCGAAACCCGAAGAGTCATGTGATGCCTCGCTTGGTTTGATCGCCTAGCTTGGATCGGTCGCGATAGGGGGGATGAGAGTAGCGCGATTTCGCGCCAGCGCAATCAGGCCGGCTCGGTGTTGCGGGAGCGATCGGACATTGCGGTGGAGATGACGTTACCAAGAGCGCTCTGCTTGTCGCGGCGGCGTTGCACCGAGGACGGAATGCGCATGGCTTCGCGGTACTTCGCGACCGTGCGGCGGGCAATATCAATGCCCGAGGCCCGCAACCGTTCCACGATGGTGTCATCCGACAGGATCGCGGCCGGCGCTTCCGAATCGATCAGTTGCTTGATGTGGTGACGCACGGCTTCGGCCGAATGCGCCTCGCCGCCGTCGGCCGAGGCGATCGACGCCGTGAAGAAATATTTCAACTCGAATGTGCCGCGATTTGTCGCCATGTATTTGTTGGCGGTGACGCGCGACACCGTGGATTCGTGCATCTGGATGGCGTCGGCGACGGCCTTCAGATTCAGTGGCCGCAGGTGCGCCACGCCGTGCGTGAAGAAGCCGTCCTGCTGGCGCACGATCTCGGTTGCAACTTTCAGGATGGTGCGGGCGCGCTGGTCGAGCGCGCGCACCAGCCAGGTCGCGTTCTGCAGCGCGTCGGTGAAATAGGATTTGTCGCCGTCCTTGCCGATCTTCTTCGACAGCTCGGAATAGTAGGTCTGGTTGACCAGCACGCGCGGCAAGGTGTCGCTGTTGAGCTCGACATGCCAGCCGCCGTCGGGACCCGGGCGGACGTAGACGTCGGGCACCATGGTCTGGAGCCGCGCCGTGCCGAACTTCATGCCGGGCTTGGGATTGAGGCGGCGGATCTCGCCGATCATGTCGGCGATGTCCTCGTCGTCGACGCCGCAGATCTTGCGCAGGCCGGCGATGTCACGCTTGGCAAGCAGATCGAGATGCTCGACGAGGGCCTGCATCGCGGGGTCGTAACGGTCGAGCTCGCGAAGCTGGATCGCCAGGCATTCACTCAAATTGCGTGCGCAGACGCCGGGAGGATCGAATTTCTGCAGCACCGCGAGGACGTCGTCGACGGCCTGCTGCGATGCACCAAGGCGCTCCGCGGCCTGGCCGAGATCGGGCGGCAGGTAGCCGGCCTCGTCGACGAGGTCGATCAGGTACTGGCCGATCATCCGCTGCGCCGGCCCGGCAAAGGCCACCGCGAGCTGCTCGGCGAGATGGTCGCCAAGCGTTGTCTCGGCTGCGACAAAAGCTTCAAGATTGTAGTCTTCGTCACCGGAAGCACCGCCGCCCCATTCCGTATAGGTGGTCGGCGCGGCGTCCTGCGCGGTGCGAGCTGCGGCCTCGGCCGGCTCCTCGGAGAAAACGTTGTCCAGGCCCGTGTCCAGGGTCTGCTCGATCTCGGCGCGGGTGCCGAGATCCTTGCTCATCCATTCTTCCTGGCCCGGCTCGAACGCCTCGCCCGGACCGCCGCCCGGCTCGTCGCTGCCACCGCCGCCGAAATCGTCGTGATCCCCGTACTGGCCGGCCTCGGCCGGCGCTTCACCCGCAGGGGGCTCGTCGTTGGCCCGTTCCAGCAGCGGGTTTCGCTCGAGTTCCTCTTCCACGAAGGTCGTGAGATCGAGATTGGACAGCTGCAGCAGCTTGATCGCCTGCATCAGCTGCGGCGTCATGACCAGCGACTGCGATTGTCGGAACTCTAATCTCTGCGTGAGCGCCATGAAGCAAGAACCGATCCCAAAAGTTGGTCCGATTTTTGCTTATCCTAGTCTGAGCCCGATGTACACGCCTTGACGAAACGCAAAAAAGGGCTAGAGGCGGAATTCCTCGCCAAGGTAAAGGCGGCGAACGTCCGGATCCGCGACGATCTCATCCGGACTGCCCTCGGTCAAGATTTCCCCGGCATAGACGATATAGGCACGGTCGGTGAGGCCGAGCGTCTCGCGCACATTGTGGTCGGTGATCAGCACGCCGATGCCGCGATTGGTGAGGTGGCGGACGAGATCCTGAATGTCGCCGACGGCGATCGGATCGATGCCTGCGAAGGGCTCGTCGAGCAGCATGTAGTTCGGACGCGTCGCCAGCGCGCGCGCGATCTCGACGCGGCGGCGCTCACCGCCTGACAGTGCGATCGAGGGCGATTTCCGCAGGCGCGTGATGTTGAATTCGTCGAGCAGCGAATCGAGTTGCTTCTCGCGCTGCTTGCGCGAGGGCTCGACCACTTCGAGCACGGCGCGGATGTTCTGCTCGACCGTGAGGCCACGGAAGATCGAGGCTTCCTGCGGCAGATAGCCGATGCCGAGCCGGGCGCGCTGATACATCGGCAGCTTGGTGACGTCGTGGCCGTCGAGCTCGATCGCGCCGCGATCGGGCTTGATCAGGCCGGTGATCATATAAAACACGGTGGTCTTGCCGGCGCCGTTCGGGCCGAGCAGACCGACCGCTTCGCCGCGGCGCACATAGATGCTGACGCCGCGCACCACCTGGCGGCTGCCGAAACTCTTTTCCACGCTATGCACAGCCAGGAAGCCCGGCCGCTTCAGCAACTGCGGCCCGCCGGCGCCGTTGGACCGGCTGGCGGCCCTGACGGGCTGAGGCGCCTGGGCCCGCGGCGGCTCCGCCTGGAACTGGTCGGGCGCATGCATCGGCTGGTCACGGGCGATCGGCGGCGCGTCCCTGACAGGGCTGGCCACGAGACCGCCGATGCCGTCACCGAGCGCGGTGATGTCCTGACGCGCAAATCCTTGCCGGCCGCGTTTGGCGGGGCGCCGACGGAACATGCTGAAAAGATCGACCATCCCCGCCTTCTAGCTTTGCGCGGTGCTCGCGCGACCTGCCGCGGCGGCTACACGATTCGCCGACGCAGCCTGAGTGAACGGATGTCTCATGCCCAGTGAAACACGCCCGAAAAGCGGCAAAGCCCGCTTCGAAAGCCCTGTGCGGTAAATACAGTCTCGCCGGGCAAGCTTCAACCTCGGATCGGGAGAACCTGCCCCAAGTCGTTGAATTCGCTTTCCGAATTTACTTTTGTTTGGCTGCGCCAGGCAGTTGCAGAGGCGGAGCTGGGGCGGGCTTGCCCGGACCACCTGGCCCGCAATCGCTGCCGCCACCCTGCGGCAGCAGCGCCTGCACCCTGCCGCTGTCGGATTCCACCCGCGACACGCCTGTCGTCATGTCGACCATCAGCCGGTCGCCGCGCAGCACGTTCTTGCACTGCGTCAGGACCACGCCGCCGAGCATGGTGATGAGATTGGTCTTGGTGTCGAACACGGCGGTCTCGCCCGTCACCACCTGGTCCTTCTGGGTGACCACGACATTGCCGCGCGCCTCCAGCCGCTTGATCGAGGAGCTGCCGCCCGGGCCCGGCTGCGCCGATTGCATCGGAGCCGTCTTCGCGCCCTTTGCCGGGGCGGCCGCGGGCTGCGGCGCGGCGGGCTTGTCGCCGCCCGATTCGTAGAACACCACCAGCGTCTTCGAGGTCATGGTGGTGTCGCCCTGGATGACCTTCACGTTGCCGGAGAAGGTCGCCTCCTTCTTCTTGTCGCGCATCTCGAGCGAAGCGGCCTCGATCTGGATCGGCTGATCGCGGTTCTGCGAAAAGCCCTGCATCGCATTGGGCACGCCCTGCATGGAGCCTTGCGCGCGCGCCGAGCCCGTTGCGAGCAGCACGAGGCTGACGACGAGCGCGACATGGCCGATACCAGCGCCGCGCGGAAAAGGCTTCATCATGAAAATCATCTTGAATTGGCAGACTTGTTCTGTGGCGTGCGTGTCTTCGCCGGCTGTGCGGGCTCGGCCGGTGCAGGCTGAGCAGCGGGGTCGTCCAGCTTGTCCAGATGCATCACCACATTGCCTTCGAAACGAATGACATCGCCGCCTTCCGTGATGCGCAGCCGATCGGCGGTCAGCGTGCCGTTGGTCAGCTTGACGTCGACATGTTCATCCGACGAGACCGTGCCCTTGCCCATGTCGACGAAGGCCGAGTTCAGCCGCGCCTCGTAGCCGGACGAGGTGCGCAGGAAGATGTCCTTGTGCAGGTCGAGCTGCTGCTGCTTGTTGTCGAAGCGGCCATTGCGGGCGTCGAGCAGCAGGGTGGATTTGTCTTCCATCAGCACCTTCGAGCGCAGGTCGGCGAGATCGACATGGTCGGGATCGGTGATGTCCTGTGTCGCGGTCTTGGCCCAGAGCTCGTAGGGCCGCTGGTCCGGTGTGAAGCCGGACATGTGCGGCGATTCCATCGTGATCTTGGTGCCTGTCACCACGAGGTTTCCCGCATCGAGCTTCACGGGGATCTGGAAGGGATTGAGGAAGGTCGAGACGGCAACAATCGCGGCCATGGACGCGGCCACCGTCACCGGCACCGCAACGCGCAGAATCCGGACCAGGCGGCTGTGGCGCGCCGCGCTGGCGAACTTCGCCGCAAGCGCGGCGTCGTAGGTTGGAAACTGGGCCGAATTCACCGCTGCTCCAGGGTGTCGCTCGCCTTTGCGAGGCGATGGTGCCTCATTGTACCCGCGACCCGCGCAATATGCAGCCGCGACAGGCCGTTACGAAAGTGACCGAAACGGGGCGGCTGGCCCACCCTAACCGCCGGATGAGGGCTCAGGAATGCGCGAAAATGTCCTCTTCCTCCCAGCCCTGCAGGTCGAGCAGGCAGCGGGTCGGCAGGAAGTCGAAACAGGCCTTGGCCAGCGCGGTGCGGCCTTCCCGGACCAGCATGGCATCGAGCCGCTCGCGCAGGGCGTGCAGATGCAGCACGTCGGAGGCGGCGTAGGCGAGCTGCGGCTCGGTCAGGCTGTCGGAACCCCAGTCGCTGGATTGCTGCTGCTTGGAGAGGTCGACGTTGAGCACCTCGCGCACGAGGTCCTTGAGGCCATGGCGGTCGGTATAGGTGCGGACGAGGCGCGAGGCGATCTTGGTGCAGTAGATCGGCCCGGTCATGACGCCGAAGGTCTGGTACAGCACCGCAACGTCGAACCGCGCAAAGTGGAAGATCTTGGTGATCGCTGGATTGGCCAGCAGCGCCTTCAGGTTCGGCGCGTCGGTGTGACCCTGGGGAATCTGCACCACGTCGGCGCTGCCGTCGCCGGGAGAGAGCTGCACCACGCAGAGCCGGTCGCGGTGCGGGTTCAGCCCCATGGTCTCGGTGTCGATCGCCACCGCATTGGTGTAGCGGGACAGGTCGGGCAAATCGCCGCGATGCAGGCGTACGGTCATGCGTGTCAAAACCTCGGGTGGAATTGGTCTGTCGGCATCATAGGCTAACCGGATCGCCCGCGATGTAGCCACTGGCGGCGGCCCGCGCAAGCGCCGGCTGTTCTCCGCCGGGCGCGGTCAGATCGCCGCCAGCATGATGCAGATCATCGCGGCGACCGTGATCCGGCTGGCGCCGTCGCGGAAGGTGTAGAGAATCGGATCGTCGGGCATCTCGCGGCGATGCGCCATCATCAGGGCGCGGCCGAACCAGTAGAGCAGCAGCGGGTTGAGCAGCCACAGCATCCAGGGCCGGCTGTAGAGCGGCGTCACTGCCGACGACGAGACGTAGAGCGAGAACACCGTCACCGCGTTCATGGCGCTCGCCGCCGCCATCGCGCCGATGATGTGCAAATCGGTGACGCGATAGTCGCGGTTGGAGGGATCGGCGAGGCCGGCGCTCTCGCGCATGCTGAGCTCGCTGAAGCGCTTGATCAGAGCGAGCGAGGTGAACACGAACAGCGAGAAGATCAGCAGCCATTCCGACAGCACGACGCCAACGCCAACCGCGCCGGCGATGATGCGCAGCGTATAGAGGCCGGCCAGCGTGACGACGTCGACCAGCATCTTGCGCTTGAGCATGAGCGAATAGGCGACGGTGGTGGCGAGATAGGCGCCGAGCACGCCAAGGAACAACGGCGAGATGCAGAGGCCGGCCGCGGCCGCGAACAGCCACAGCGCGGGGATCGCCCAGAGCGCCGAGGAGATCGGCAAATCGCCGGCCGCGAGCGCGCGATGGCGCTTGGTCGGATGCTGCCTGTCCGCGGCGAGATCCAGGAGATCGTTCATCAGATAGGCGCCGGACGCACAGGCCGAGAACGCCAGGAACGCCAGCAGCGCGTAGCCGAGCGTCGCGAGATTCAGCTGATGCGCGGTGATGACAGGCACGAACACCAGCGTGTTCTTGGCGTATTGATAGACCCGCAGCGCCTTGGCCCAGGTCTTGAGGCTCGCAACGTCGCCGCCGCCGCTCCGGATGCGATCGATGGAGCCGCGATCGAACGGCAGCTTGTCGCCTGCAGCGAGATCGGCCGGTGCGACGATGCCGTCGAAGCCGAGATGCGCGGCGATGCCCGTCGCATGCCGGGCAAAGCGGCCGGCGACCAGATAGATCTTCTCGCCACGCGCCCGCGCCGCGAGCGCCTGGTTCAGCACATTCGGGTCATACGGCAGATGCGCGTAGTCGATCTCGGCCTGCGCCAGCACATCGCCGAACGCCGCCATGCCCCGCGCGCGCAGGCCCGAAAAGGAGCGGCCGACATCGGCGAACAGCGCCTCATAGGCAAGTTCGGAACGCAGCAATCCGCCTTCGAGATCGACGACCAGCGTCCGGGCGGCCACCGCACTTGCCGACGGCGCGGACGCGCCAGAATCGTACTGCCGGGCAGGCTGCTCCATCCGAAAACGCTCTGACTTGCCGCAAAATGACCGGCTCCAAGGCCGGGGAGCAGGGAAATGGACGGCCGCGAGCCTAATTGGCATTCGCTAAGGGCGGCTTAACCGGGGGGTGGGAGCAGCGCAGGTCCGGGGTGGAAAACCATCGCGGAGCGGCGAAAACGCCGCCTCGGAGCCCGCGCAGCCCGTTGCCCGGAATGGCCGCGCCCGCCTTCACCAGCCGACGCGCATTCCGACGCGGCCCCCCAATCCGCCGCCGTTGGTGCCATAGGTCAGGCCGCCGCTGGCCTGCACGTTCTCGCTGACGCGGAGCGCCGCGCTCATGGAGAGCGCATTGGTGTTCTGAAACGTGCCCCAGTTCATGCTCATCGCGATCTTTTCAGACGGCATCAGCCACGGCGAGCCGGACATCGCAAAGGCCATCGCGACACCGTTGATCGCCTTGCTGGTCCGGCCGTCGAGGTCATTGAGGCGGGCATTGATGCCGGCGAGCTGGCTGTTGATGCCCGCGACATCCGCGGGGCTCGCGAACCCGAGCGCGCTGAGCGAGGTGGCCGCGAGATTGCCGGCCGCGTCCGTGGTGACGAGCTGCACCGGTCCGGACTGCGCGGCCGTGCTCGCGGCCGAGGCGACGCCGGACATCGTGTAGGTATTGCTCGCGGTGCCGTAGACCTGCTGGTTCGCGCGCGTCGCGGTCGCGCCATTGCCGATCGCGGTGGAATTCGCGAAGGTTGCGGAGGCGCCATTGCCGAAGGCCGAGGAATTCGCGCCGGTGGCGTTGGAGCCGTTGCCCACTGCGGTGTTCGCGACACCGTTTCCGCTCGCGTTGGCGCCGTTGCCGACCGCAATGTTGAAGCTGCCGGCGCCGCTGGCATTGGATTGCGTGCCGTTCGCAATATTCCTCGAATTGGCGCCACTGGCATTCGCCAGATAGCCGGTCGCCGCGTTGGAGCTGTTGGCGCCATATGCGATGGCGGCGTTGCCGGTGGCGACGTTATAGCTTCCGGATCCGCTCGCGTTGGTGTTCAAGCCGGTCGCGATATTGATGCTGTTGTCGCCGGTCGCGTTCGAGTTGCCGCCGGACGCAATGTTGGCGCTGCCGTTGCCGTAGGCGTTGGCGTTGTTCCCCGTCGCGGTGTTGGCGCTGGCGTCGCCGTAGGCCTTGGCGCCAAACCCGTTCGCAAGATTTCTGCTGTTGTTCCCGGAGGCATTGGAACTGCGCCCGGTCGCCACGTTCCTGCTGCCGTCTCCGTTGGCCAGGGCGTTCAACCCGGACGCAAGATTGCCGCTGTTGTTGCCACTGGCGTTGGCCCCGGCGCCGGTCGCGATATTGTTGCTGTTGTCACCGCTGGCCTGCGCGTTGTTTCCGGACGCCATGTTTTTACTGCCTTCACCGCTGGCGATGGCTCCCGTCCCGGTCGCGCTATTGGAACTGTTGTTGCCGCTGGCGTTGGCATTGTTTCCCGTCGCAATATTGGAGCTGCTGTCGCCGCTGGCGTTGGAGCCGGCACCGATCGCGGAGTTGTTGCTGCCCGCGCCGCCAGCGGAAGCGGAGGGCCCGCAGGCAAAATTGCTCCCTGATCCGGCGGCCGTAGCGCCTTGATCAGACGCGGCACCATCCACACACAGGAACTGAGCCTGGGCTTTCGGCGCAGCTGCGCAAGCTACGATGACGGCAACCAGCGCCGTTGCGAGGGAAGCGGTGACTCGCGCTCGCAATGAAATCGTCATGTTCATCCTCCCAACCCCGTCTTCCAAGCTTGCGACCGGCAAGGGGGCACAGGAAGAATGAAGACCCCAGTCGCTTCCAGCCCCGGCCCGCCACGACGTCAACGTAGTTGACGCTCCCGCGACACTCAAAGCATGCGAGCTGCGGTTTGGGGAAGTCTCAGGGCTTACCAAGGCTCGCACAGCACTCGGTCCTCCCATGTTCATGGGGGGCGGCCGGATGCCCCGGCTTCTCAGTCGGCGCACTCTTTTTGGTGAGAAGCCGGGCGGTCAAGGCCGCCAGTCTGTTGCACGGAACCCACAACCCGGCGCGAGCTTCATGTTCCCGAGGGGTTTATGCCCTGCGCCCGGTGGAAAGCGGCGCGCTCGACCCCATCTGCCAGTTTCTCTCCCCCGATCGCCATGAATCGAGACCCATGACCGAACAGACGCTTGCTGCGCCGATCGACGATCAACCGGACCGCCAGCGCGGTTTTTCACGCTACCAGGTGCTCCTCGTCGCGCTGCTCGCGTTCGCGCAGTTCACTATCATCCTCGATTTCATCATCATGTCGCCGCTCGGCGCCATCCTGATGCCTTCGCTCGACATCACGGCCGGGCAATTCGGCGTTGCGGTGTCGGCCTACGCGTTCAGCGCCGGGCTATCGGGCATCCTGGCCGCCGGCTTTGCCGACCGGTTCGATCGCAAGCGCCTGCTGCTGTTCTTCTATGTCGGCTTCACGCTCGGGACCCTGCTCTGCGCCGCCGCGCAGACTTACCATGTGCTGCTGCTCGGCAGGATCGTGACCGGATTGTTCGGCGGCGTGATCGGCTCGGTCGTGCTCGCCATCGTCACCGATTTGTTTCCGTTGCACCTGCGCGGGCGTGTGATGGGCTTCGTGCAGACCGCATTCGCCGCGAGCCAGGTGCTCGGCGTTCCGGCCGGACTGTTTCTCGCCAATCACTGGAGCTGGCATGCCTGCTTTTTTGCAATCGTCGGCCTGTCGATCGTCACGATCGCAATCATCGCCTTCGCGATGGAGCCGGTCGACGCGCATCTGAAGCTGAAGCAGGACAAGAACCCGTTCCACCATCTGGTCGCGACCGTCGGCGAGCCGCGCTACACGCTGGCCTTCGCCGTTACGACCTTGCTCGCGACCGGCGGCTACATGATCATGCCGTACTCCAGCGCCTTCACCGTGAACAACGTCGGCATCGACATCGTGCATCTGCCGACGATCTATCTCGTCTCCGGCCTGTTCAGCATCGTCACGGGGCCGCTGGTTGGCCGCGCCAGCGACGCCTTCGGCAAATATCCGACCTTCGTGTTCGGCTGCGCGATGACCATCGTCATGGTACTGATCTACACCCATCTCGGCCACGTCTCGCTCGCGACAGCGATCGCCGTCAACGTGCTGATGTTCGTCGGCATCTTCTCGCGCATGATCCCGTCGCAGGCGCTGATCTCGGCGATCCCCGATCCCAGCCAGCGCGGATCATTCAGCGCGGTCAGCGCATCGCTGCAGCAGCTTTCCGGCGGGCTCGGCTCGGTGCTTGCGGCTGCGATCATCTCGCAACAACCGGACGGCTCGCTGCTGCACTTCGAGCGGATCGGCTATGTCGTCGTCGCGACGACGCTCATCACGCTGGTCGCGATGTATTTCGTGCAGAAGTCGGTGGCGGAGCGGGCGGGGAAGAGCGTGGTGTGAAGGGCGACAACAGCTCCTCTTCCACATTCAGGTGAACCAACGTTGGGCCTTCGATGACCAAGGTTGCATGTATCACCTGTTGGTCGAAAATCTCGTAAGTCAGGTCAAGGCGCATTCAAGGGCATTGATTGGAGAAGGCGTAGCCGAAGCCGCATACCCCCTCGCTTCCCCTTCCCACTTGCCGTCCGGCCCTTCCGCCACACCCGCCGGTGTACCGTCTCGCTGAGCTTCATTTGCACGCAGTGGCAGTGCGTTCCCTATTTTCGATGCGCCGAACGGAGATCTCCAATGAAGCTCAAACTTGCCGCCGCGATGCTCGCCGCAAGCCTCCCGCTCGCATCGATGGCTTTCGCCCAGGGCACCGCGCCAGCCGACCTTGCGGTGATCGATGCCTGCCTGAAGACCGCGGAGAAAACCGGCGGTTTCGGCGGCGCGTGCGTCGGGCTCGTCGCCGACCCCTGCATCAAAGCGGCAAAGGGCGCGAATGACGACGTCGCCAAATGGAAAGCCTGCGCGGCGCGCGAACTCGCCATTTGGACGCAGAAAACAAGTGAGGCGCTCAAGAAGGTTCAGGCCGGCGGGTTCACCGACGTGATCCAGGCGGTCAATGACTCGCAGAAAACGTTCGCCGCGTCGCGTGATCGCTTTTGCGCGGTCTTCGACAAAATCGAGCCCGGCATGTACCCGGGCGACGCGAGCTACTGCCGCCTGCGCGAGACCGCGAACCACTCGCTGAGCCTGATCAAGCTCGGCGCTGCGGTCAATGAGCACTGAGACCTCTTGGGCGCTTGGGGTCACCAGCTTTGCCGACCTTTTCCCACATAGCCACGACGGCTTCGGCCGCGAGCGCGGTGGACGTCGTTCATAGCTTACCTGGCATCCGGGCAATGGCTGTCGGCGCGTAGCGCTTGCCTGAGCGACCGACGAGGCCAGCCGCCTCCAGTTCGCCTGCGATCTCAGTCGACGCAACGAGCGACATAGGCCATTCGGTAAGCCAAGAGCGCTGTACCTCGGTCTTGCGTACCGGTCAGCAGCTCAAACTCCCTGCAAATGAGCGATTTCAATCGCTTGAGCAGGAGATGGTGCCCAGGAAAGGACTCGAACCTTCACGGCCGTTAAGCCACTGGCACCTGAAGCCAGCGCGTCTACCAATTCCACCACCTGGGCATGCCGTTTGGGGCACGGAGGCGGTTACTAAGGTTCGGTGACGCGGTTGTCAAATCATGAGTAGGGATGCGGATTGCGCATCGCAAACCGGCCCGATACAAGCCTGATAACACGTGCTCTTCCCCAGGAATGGACCCAGGATCAGATCCCATGGCATCGAATTCGGAAACTCTCGTCACGGTTTTCGGCGGATCGGGGTTTTTGGGCCGGAATGTCGTCCGCGCGCTGTGCCGGCGGGATTACCGGGTCCGTGCTGCAGTGCGGCGGCCGGAATTGGCCGGATACCTCCAGCCCTCGGGCAAGGTCGGGCAGGTCCACGTCGTGCAGGCCAATTTGCGCTATCCGGCCTCGGTCGAGGCGACGCTGCGTGATTCGGATGTCGTGATCAACCTGGTCGGCATCCTCGCCGAGGGTGGCGCGCAGAGCTTCGACGCCGTCCAGGCCAAGGGCGCCGAGACCGTCGCCAAGGCGGCCGCGGCCATTGGCGCCCGGATGGTGCATGTCTCGGCGATCGGCGCCGATGCGGAATCGCCCTCAGCCTACGCGCGCGCCAAGGCGGCCGGCGAGCAGGCGGTCATGGCGGCGGTGCCGTCGGCCACGATCTTCCGTCCCTCGGTCGTATTCGGCCCCGAGGACCAGTTCACCAACCGCTTCGCCGCGCTGGCCCGGATGTCGCCGGTGATGCCGCTGATCGGCGGTGAGACGAAGATGCAGCCGGTCTATGTCGGCGACGTCGCCACCGCGATCGCGGATGCCGTCGACGGCAAGGCCAAGGCGGGCGCCACCTACGAGCTCGGCGGGCCGGAAGTGCTGACCATGCGCGAGATCATCGAGGCCATCCTCGAGATCACCGATCGCAAGCCGATGCTGGTGCCCCTGCCGTTCGGCCTCGCCCGCTTCAAGGCCGCCTTCCTGCAATTCGCGCCGGGCATGCTGAAGCTGACGCCGGACCAGGTCACGCTGCTTCAGCGCGACAATGTCGTGTCGGATGCGGCAAAGGCCGCAGGCCTGACGCTTGAAGGACTTGGCATCGCCGCCGATTCGCTGGAAGCGATCGCCCCGCAATATCTCTGGCGCTTCCGCCCCCAGGGCCAATTCCAGCGCAAGAGCGCGTAGCACCTCCATGCCGTCATGGCCGGGCTTGTCCCGGCCATCCACGTCTTTGTTAACGCGGATGCCGACAACGTGGATGCCCGGCACAAGGCCGGGCATGACGAGACTGTGGTGCAAGCCGCAAGAACATTAAAACTTCAGCTTCTTGAACACCGCTTCCGGCAGCGTCTTGATGATCAGCATCACGAGGCGCCATTTGCCGCTGACGTAGACGACGTCGCTCTTGTTCTCGACGGCGCTGAGGATCGCGCCGCCCACGACGGGCGCATCCACGGTGAGCGGACCGATCAGCTTCATGCCCTCAGTCATCCTGGTACGGACGAAGCCCGGCTTCACCGTGACGACGTGAACGCCGCCGCGGCTCGCGCGCGCGCGCAGGCCTGAGAGAAACGCGGAGAAGCCTGCTTTCGCCGAGCCGTAGACATAGTTCGAGGCGCGGCCGCGATCGCCGGCAACCGAGGACACGCCGACGATCGTGCCGGTGCCGCGCGCCAGGAGTTTTTCGGCGAACAGGCCCAGGATCAGCGACGGGCCTTCATAGTTCGAACGCATGATCGTGGTGGCGTGGGCGAGATCGCTCTCGGCGTTCTCCTGCACACCCAGCAAGCCGACGATCGAGATGACGACGTCAGGTAGCGCCGGAAGCCCGTTCACGAATCCCTCGAACGAGGCGGTGTCGAGCACATCGAACTTGTAGAGACCAACAACGACATCGTAACGCGCGCGCAGATCCGCGGCGTCTGGCTCCAGCGCGGCGACATCGCGGCCGGCGAGGGCGACATCGTATCCGGCCTTGGCAAAGGCGCGCGCGGCGGCGCGGCCGATGTCGGAGGAGCCACCGAGCACAATTACGGTCTTGCGTGACGTCACGGCTTAAACCTCATCGAACAGGCGTTGTGAAAGTTTCGAGCGAATGTTTCCGGCAGGATCGAGCGATCTGCGAATCGCGTTGAAGCGTTGCAGGGCCGGATAGCCGGCCTCGAACGTCGCGCGCGACTGGCGCGCGTCCTTGGCGAGATAGAGCCGTCCGCCGGCGGCGACGACGAGGTGGTCGATCTCGTCGAGGAAGTTCATGATGTCGCCCTTCACCGGAAAATCCAGCGCCAGCGTATAGCCGGGCAACGGAAACGACAGGATGCCGTCGCCCTGGCCGAGCTTCTTGAGCACCGCGAGGAAGGACGCATCGCCGCGCGCTGCGACCCGGCCCAGGATCTCGCCGAGCACGGCGCGGGCACCAGCTTGCGGAATCACGCATTGATGCTGAAGAAAGCCGCGTCGTCCATAGATGCGATTCCAGTCGGCGATAGCGTCGAGCGGAAAGAAATAGGGATAGAGCGAAACCACATGACTGCCGCCGGCGCGCCGCGCGCCCATGCGGTAGTAGAGCTCGTTGAAGGCGCGGACGCTGGTGCGATTCAACGTCATCGCCGGCAGGTCGAAGGGCACGGCGAGACCGGGATTTTTGCCAGAAGGAAACACATCGATGCCTTCAGCGAGCTCGCCTCTGCCCGCGTGCTCGCCGAGATAGATCAGTGAGCGGCCGAGATCGCGCCCTCGCGCCGCGCAATCGATCCACGCCACCGAATAGGTTGATGAATCGCCAGCGTCGAGCGCGCCCATCGCCGCATCGAGATCGGATGCGGAGATCACCCGCTCGCGAATCCAACCGGTCTCGACGGTGCGCAGCCGCATCGTCGCTTCGAGAATGATTCCGGTGAGGCCCATGCCGCCGATGGTCGCGAAAAACGCATCGGAATTCTCCTCGCGCGAGGCCTCGATGGTCTCGCCCTGCCCGGTGCGCAGCAGGATGCTGTCGACGTACCGGCCGAAGCCGCCCTCGCAATGATGGTTCTTGCCGTGCACATCGGCCGCGATGGCGCCGCCGACTGACACGAAGCGCGTGCCGGGAACGACGAACGGGAGAAAGCCGCGCGGACCAAACGTGTCGATCAGATCCGACAGCAGCACGCCGGCCTCGAGGCGAATACGCCCGGTCACGGGATCGAACGACCTGACCCGGTCGAAGCCCGTCATGGCGACGGTTCTGACGGCACCGATCGCGGCATCGCCATAGGCGCGGCCGTTGCCCCTCGCCACGGAGCCGGTCACCACGGCTTCGCCCACGGCCTCGAACGACCGCGGCCGCAGGAGTTCACTATCGACGACCGGGAAACGTCCCCAGCCGCTGACGAGGGTCATGGTTCAGCTCCTGTGCAGGGCACGCGCCTTTCGTTGGAAACTGCCTACCAGTCAAAAGCTTATATTGCGTTGAAGGCTTGGTGGAAAAGCGTAGCCCGGGCCTGAAGCTCAATGTCCCAGCGCCAGCGCGATCAGGCCGAGGGTGCCGACGATGACGCGCCACCAGGCGAACACCACGAAGCCGTGGCGGGTGACGTAGGACAGGAAAGTCTTCACCACGATGATCGCGGTGATGAACGACACAACGAAGCCGATCGCGACGACGCCCATGTGGTCCATCGTCATCTCGGAGCGGTTCTTGTAGAAGTCGTAGGCGAACGCGCCGATCATGGTGGGAATGGCGAGGAAGAACGAGAACTCCGCCGCGGCGCGCTTGTCGGCCCCCAGGAACATCGCCGCGACGATGCTGGCGCCGGAGCGCGACACGCCCGGGATCATCGCGATGCACTGCGCGATACCAATATAGAGATACATCAGCAGCGGAAAGCGGGTGGCGTCATGCTCGCGCGCCTTGAGATCGAGCCGGTCCACCCACAACAGGATGGCGCCGCCGACGATCAGCGAGAAACAGACGACCCACGGATTGAACAGCAGGCTCTTGATGTATTTGCCGGCGACGAGGCCGACGATCACCGCGGGCAGGAAAGCCACCAGCACGCCGATCACGAAGCGGCGCGCATCGGCATCGCCGGTGACCATGCCGATCGCGACGTCCCACAATTTCTTGAAGTACAGCACGACGATCGCAAGGATCGCGCCGAGCTGGATCAGAACCGTAAACGAATCCCAGAACGCGCCTTCGCCGAGATGGAAGAAACGCTCCGCAAGCAGCAGGTGGCCGGTCGAGGAAACGGGAAGGAACTCGGTCACACCCTCGATGATGCCGAGGATCACTGCCCGTATTGCGTCTGACATATTTACGGTCCATTTCCGCTGGAAAAGCGGGTTCTTCTCGCCTATTCCCCCCAATGCTGCAATCGCAAAATGCGACGTCCCGCCCTTGCTTCGCGGTTTTGAAGGACTAGTGTGGCGCCGCACAAACATTGATGGATTCTTAAGCACCATCACATAGTCAAAGGCTTCATGTTTACGCTGTATCATCATCCGTTCTGTCCGCATTCGCGCTTTATCCGCCTGATCGCGGGGGAATACGGACTCGAGTTGCGCCTCGTCGAGGAGCGCAGCTGGGAACGGCGCGAGGCATTTCTGCTGCTCAATGCGGCGGGAACGACGCCCGTCATGGTGGACGAGGAGCAGCCGCCGATCCCGGGCGCGGCCATCATCGCCGAATATGTCGACGAGGCCTATGGTCACGAGATGGGGCCCAAGCGTCTGATGCCGGACACCATCGCCGAGCGCGTCGAGGTGCGCCGGCTGATGGCCTGGTTCAACGAAAAATTCTTCGAGGAAGTGTCTCACCCACTCGTCACCGAGCGCATCTACAAGCGCTTCATGAGCGAGGACAGCGGCGGCGGCGCGCCCTCGGCCGACGTGATGCGCGCGGCCAAGGCAAATGTACGCTATCATCTGGCCTATATCGGCTGGCTGGCGCAGACGCGTAATTTCCTCGCCGGCGACCGGCTCACTTACGCGGATCTCGCCGCCGCGGCGCATCTCTCGGCGATCGACTATCTGGGCGACGTGCCATGGAGCGAGGACGACGCGGCAAAGGCGTGGTACGCGCGGGTGAAATCCCGCCCGTCGTTCCGTCCGCTGCTGAGCGAATGGCTGGCGGGCGTGCCGGCGTCGCGGACCTACGTGGACCTGGATTTCTGAACTCCAATCCGGCTGGACTGAAGACGGCGCTTGCGAACGAGGCGCGCGCGCTCGGCTTCGACTGCATCGGCATCACGGTGCCGGGGACGATTGAGGACGCGGGACAGCATTTTCTCGAATTCATCGCCTCGGGCGGCCATGGCGACATGGACTGGCTGGCCGCGCAGCCGGAGCGCCGCGTCGATCCGCGCGGGCTGTGGGCCGACGTGCGCAGCGTGATCATGCTCGGCGTGAATTACGGCCCCGACTGCGATCCGCTAGCAATCCTGAAGGAACGCACGCGCGCGGCGATTTCGGTCTATGCGCAAGGCGACGACTATCACGACCTCATCAAGAAGCGCCTTAAGGCGTTGGCGCGCTGGCTGGTCGCAACCGCACCGTCGGAAGTGAAGGTGTTCGTCGACACCGCGGCGGTGATGGAGAAGCCGCTGGCGCAGACCGCGGGTCTCGGCTGGCAGGGCAAGCACACCAATCTCGTCTCGCGCGAATTCGGCTCGTGGCTATTTCTCGGCGCGATCTACACCACGCTCGAGCTGCCGCGCGACGATGCCGAGATCGATCATTGCGGCTCGTGCCGGGCCTGCCTCGACATCTGCCCGACGTCGGCGTTTACGTCGCCTTACAAGCTCGACGCGCGGCGCTGCATCTCGTATCTCACCATCGAGAACAAGGGACCGATCCCGCGCGAGTTTCGCAAAGCCATCGGCAACCGCATCTATGGCTGCGACGATTGCCTGGCGGCGTGTCCCTGGAACAAGTTCGCGCAAGAGGGCCGCGAAGCGAAGCTCGCTGCGCGCGAGGAATTGCGGGCGCCGGGTCTCGCCGAACTCGCAAGGCTGGATGACGCTGCGTTTCGAGCGCTGTTCACGAAGTCGCCGGTGAAGCGCATCGGCCGCGACCGGTTCTTGCGGAACGTGCTGATCGCGATCGGCAACTCCGGAGAGGTGGCGCTGGCAGAGGAGGCCCGACGATTGCTCGATGATGCGAGCCCGCTGGTGCGCGGGGCGGCGGTGTGGGCACTCGGGCAGTTGGTGCCACGCGATGAGTTTGAAGTGACCAAGTCTGCCGCAATGAGCAACGAGCGTGACGACAGCGTGCGTGAGGAGTGGAGCGGCGCTTCCTGAGTCTCGGTGTCATTCCCCGCGCAGGCGGGGAATCCAGTACGCCGCGGCATCTCGACTCAATCACTGCTGCCTCTGGGATACTGGATCGCCCGCCTTCGCGGGCGACAGCGGAGTGTGGGAAGCATCCACCGCCCCTAACCGCGTGGAGCACCACCCTTGATTTCCCCGCAGCTTCCTTCAAGGTCGCGCGTCATGACAAACATGCCTTTCTTCACCCGCGACGGCGATACATTCCACCCGACGGAAGTCGCCAACGGTCCGTGGGATCCGAAATCTCTGCACGGCCGCGTCATCATCGGCCTGCTCGGCTTCGCCATCGAGGAGCGCCATTCCGGCCTTGACTACGTGCCGGCGCGGCTCACCGTCGACATGTACAAGTTGCCGACCATCGACAAGCCGATTCAAGTGACGACGCGGCTGGTGCGCGACGGACTGCGTATCCGCGTGGTCGAGGCGGAGTTCGTCTCGGGCGGCATCAGCATGGCGCGCGCGTCCTGTCAGCTGCTGCGCCGAACGCAGAATCCCGACGGCAATGTCTGGTCGCCGCCGAACTGGGAGGTGCCGAAGCCGGCCGACATTCCAAAGCCCACCGATCCCCGGCTCGGCATGAACGGCAAATGGACGACACGGCCGATCGTCGGCCACATGGGATCGCTCGGTCCGCGGCGGCTGTGGATGAGCGAGGTGCGCGAACTCGTGGCGGGCGTGCCGATGACGCCGTTCGTGCATGTCGCCGTCGGCGCCGATTTCGCCAGCCCGTTTGCGAATGCCGGCGACAAGGGGCTCGGCTACATCAACAGCGACGTGACGATCTATCTGCACCGGCTGCCGGTGACGAACTGGATCGGCTTCGACGTGGTCAACCACCAGGCCACCGACGGCGTCGCGATCGGCGAGTGCTGGCTCTATGACGAAGAGGGCCCGATCGGCACCGCCACGGTCGCAGCGCTGGCGCAGCGCAAGCCGCTGGCGAAGCCATCGCCGCCGCCGTAGCGTCATTCCGGGGCGTGCGAAGCACGAGCCCGGAATCCATTCTGCCTCTCGTTCTGACGCCCGATGGATTCTCAGGTGCGCAATTGCGCACCATAGCTCGCGCCAAGTGGCGCGCCCCGGAATGACGAGAGGAGAGACCTACACCAGATGCCGCGTCATCTCCGGCCGCGCCTTCAGTTCCGCGCCCTGCTTGCCGACGATCTTGGCGATTCGCTCCGGCCCAAACTTCAGGTCGACGAATGCCGGCGCGGTGTTGGCAACCTCGAGATAGCTCACGATCTTGCCGTCACGCAGCGTCATGATCGCGACGCCCTCGAACATCGCGCGCGCGCCGCCTGCTTCCGGCAGTGTCGAGCGATAGCTGAAGGTGTAGCGCGCATAGAGCGTGGTACCGTCGGTGACGGGGTCATGCATGTCCCAGCGGAAATCGGTCGCCGTGCGATAGAACCAGTCATCGACCATCGCCGCGATCTTTTCACGGCCTTCGAAGGCACCGTAAAAGACGTCGTGATAGATGCCGTCCTCGGTGAACAGCTCGGCAAACGCTCTGCCGTTACGCTGCTCAACCGCATCGCAGAAGGCACGCAGCATGGCGGTGGTGGTCATCGGCGTTTCTCCCGTTCTCCCTCTCCGTCATGCCCCGGCTTGACCGGGGCATCCAGTACGCCGAGGCTTCCCGGCTCAATCACGACCGCTGGTGGAATACTGGATCATCCGCCTTCGCGGATGATGACACCGAATTCTGAACTCCACTTCACCCGATCTCGGCCACCGCGGCAAGAATGCGCGCGATGTCCTGCGGGCGCGACAGGCGGTGATCGCCGTCCTGGATCATGGTCAGCACGACATCGTCGGCGGGCAGACGATGGGTCAGCGCGAAGGCATGCTGCCAGGGCACATCAGGGTCCTGCGCGCCCTGCAGGATGCGGACGGGACAGCCGAGATCGATCGCGCTGCCGAGCACGAGATGGTTGCGCCCCTCCTCGATCAGGTTTCGCGTGATCGGATAGGGCGAGCCGTCGCCATAGTCCGACGGACGCAGCCAGAAGCCCTTGGTCTCGATCTCCTTCTTCACCTCGGGCGGGAAATTCTTCCACATCAGCTCTTCGGTGAAGTCGGGCGCCGGC
This sequence comes from Bradyrhizobium cosmicum, assembly GCF_007290395.2. Lineage (NCBI taxonomy): Bacteria > Pseudomonadati > Pseudomonadota > Alphaproteobacteria > Hyphomicrobiales > Nitrobacteraceae > Bradyrhizobium > Bradyrhizobium cosmicum. The sequence continues at coordinate 146,427 of NZ_CP041656.2, forward strand.
GCGATCAGCACGAGCCCCGCCAGCGATGCTTTGCTGGTTCGCCTCCTGATCTCGCGAGCGAGCAGCAGGGCCATCCAGCCGCCCATGGAGGAGCCGATCAGGATTTGCGGGCCGTCGCAGAATCGCTCGACCACTGCGACGCTGTCCTCGAGCCAGCGTCCGATGGTTCCGTCGGCGAAATCACCGCTGGATTCGCCATGGCCGGAATAGTCGAACCGGACCACGGCGCGGCCGTGGTCCTTGGCCCAGCCGTCCAGTGCCACGGCCTTGCCGCCCAGCATGTCCGATTTGAATCCGCCCAGCCAGACCAGGCCGGGGCCCTTTCCGGGACGGCTGCGCACCGCGATCCTGCGCGCGGACGGGCCCTCGCCCACATCGATGAAGTCGAGCACGGCGTCGGAAATGGCAGAGGTCATGGAACGTTTACTCCGGCTGTGCAGTTTGAGCTGTCCGGGCATGTTCCGCGGCGCGGCCCGGGATTGGCCCTTTGGGACGCTTGCGGAACAGAAGCAAGGTGTCTATGTCCGTCAGCGTGCCGATGGGCGTGACCGAAATGCCTCGCATTTGAGGGTATTTCGCCTCCCGCCCGAGCGAATTGCTTGCCGGCAAACCTATCTTCCTGCACAGTAGCCGCCTCTTTCACAACTTTGGAGAACCACCCATTCGCCGTCCCAATAAAGCCCCGCCCGTTGCCAGCAAAGACGGGCCGCGCATCAATGATGATATTCGCAATGCGCAGATCCAGCTGATCGATCAGACCGGTGACAACAAAGGCACGGTCGAGACAGTCATGGCCATCCGCATGGCTCAGGAAGCCGGCATGGATCTGGTCGAGATCTCGCCGAACGTCAGCCCTCCCGTCTGCAAGATCATGGACTACGGGAAGTACAAGTATTCCGCCCAGAAGAAAGCCGCCGAAGCCCGCAAGCGGCAGAAGATCGTCGAAATCAAGGAGATCAAGCTCCGCCCGATGATCGACGACCACGATTACGAAGTTAAGATGCGCGCGATGCAGCGCTTCTTCGAAGAGGGCGACAAGGTAAAGATCACGCTGCGCTATCGCGGCCGCGAAATGGCGCACCAGGAGATCGGCACCAAGCTGCTCGACAAGATCAAGACCGACGTTGCCGAGCTCGCCAAGGTCGAGCAGGACGCGCGGTTCGAAGGCCGCCAGGTCGTCATGGTGCTTGCGCCGCGCTGACGCAGGCTTTTTAAGGCAGAGAATTCAACGGCCCGTCCGGCTCTCCGGCGGGCCGTTTTGTTGTCAGGTCCGCGTCGCCTGCCAGGTGCCGCTGCAGCGGTCGCCGGAAATGATGCCGTTCCAGGAGCCGGCGCCGGCCACACCGGCGAGCCGGCCGCCACCGCTGGCGTGGGACGCCCCGACCGAGACCTGGACCGCGACGGCGCCGCCGCGTCGGACTGTGCCGGAAACCCGGCCGCCGCCGGCCGACGAGACCCGGCTGCCGGTCACCGTGAACGGGACGCTGTAGCCGGAGCTGCAATTGCCCCGAGTGGTGGCGAAAGTGACATTCCAGATGCCGTCATAGCCGCCGACACGGGCATCGGCGGTCGAGGGCAGCAAGGCGGCCGCAACCAGGGCAAGCAGCGCCAGGCGGCGTGGGCGGGCAAGAGCGGCGAAAGACGACATCAACTGCGGGAAATGAGCCATTTTAGTCCTGCTTCAAGCGACACGACTTGGACAATGATGGTAGCAATTCCGAATAGTCGGTCGCCAGGTTTCACCGGTTCATCGTTGCCAATTCGCCCGTTCTCTGTCATAAGCCCGGCCTTCATCGCCCGGCTGATTAAGGGCTGCCGTGGCGGTGTTTCGTGCGGGTTTCGCGCTTGTTCGTAGAAACCTGAGCACAATCAACGCTCTAACGAGCATTTTTGACGGCCAAGCCGCCTTCGCGGGCGGATTTCGTTGGCCATTAGGAGAGCCAAATGCCCAAGCTGAAGACCAAATCGGGCGCCAAAAAGCGCTTCAAGGTGACTGCCACCGGCAAAGTGATGTTCGCCCATCGCGGCAAGCGTCACGGCATGATCAAGCGGACGAAGAAGCAGATCCGTCAGCTCCGCGGCACCGCCGTGCTGTTCAAGACCGACGGCGACAACGTCAAGAAGTACTTCTTGCCGAACGCTTGATCGCGTCCAAGATCGTCGAAGATCATTGCCATCAGCGCCGCGTTTTGCGCGGCGATCCGAAAAACCAAGTCATCTCTGAAGGATTTTGTCATGTCTCGCGTCAAACGCGGTGTGACCGCCCACGCCAAGCACAAGAAAGTCTACAAGGCCGCCAAGGGCTTCTACGGCCGCCGCAAGAACACCATCCGCGCCGCCAAGCCGGCCGTGGAGAAGGCCCAGCAGTACGCCTTCCGCGATCGCAAGCGCAAGAAGCGGACGTTCCGCGCGCTCTGGATCCAGCGCCTCAACGCCGCCGTCCGTCCGTTCGGCCTGACCTACAGCCGGTTTATCGACGGCCTCGCTAAGTCGGGCATCACCGTGGACCGCAAGGTGCTGTCGGATCTCGCGATCAACGAGCCTGCGTCGTTCCAGGCGATCGCCGAGAAGGCCAAGGCCGCGCTGGCCGCCTGAGCCAGGCTTGCGTGCTAACGGCCGGCTCCGCCGGCCTTCAGCGCGCGTCGCGAGTAACGCTGGGCGACCTCCGCCCGGCAGAAGGCTGTTGCCGAAATATACATGGTGCCGGACTTGTTCCGGTATTTCCGGTCGCAGACCCCTAACTCGCGCTGATAGCTGAGCTTCTGCGGCGTTTTCAGCTGGCCGAGAAAATCCGCCTCGCACTTCTTCTCGACGACCTCCCCGAACTGAACGTCGCCACTGGCGCCGTATGAGCAGGCCTCGAACAGCTTCATGGCGCGGTCGCAGCTCGGCGCCGCGTTGAGGGCTGATTTGATGTCGTCCATCGCGTTGGATTTGGCCGGACATTCCTCGGCGGCGTGAGCCACGCCTGCCATGAGAACCAGGGCCATGCCGGCCAGGCAGGATCGTAAACGCATCCTCCGCTCCTTCGTCAGGTTGGTGCCGGCCATGCTTGTACGGCTCAAATGCCCTGCATTTGCGACGGCTATTCGGCTTGACGTTCCGGCCCGGCTGCGGCCACAACCGGCAGCCTTTTGAAAGGATCCGACCGTGTCCGACCTTGCCAGCCTCGTCCAATCCATCCTCGCACAGATCACCTCCGCCGGCGACGAGGCAGCCCTCGAAGCCGTCCGCGTTGCCTCGCTCGGCAAGAAGGGCTCGATCTCTGCTCTTCTCGCAACGCTCGGCAAGATGTCGCCTGAGGAGCGGAAGACGCAAGGCGCCGCGATCAACCAGGCCAAGGACGAGGTCACCCAGGCGCTCGCGGCGAAGCGCGACGTGCTGAAGTCGGCGGCGCTCGACGCACGGCTCGCGGCGGAGACCGTCGACGTCACGCTGCCGCTGCGCGACGCACCGGCCGAGGCCGGCCGCATCCATCCGCTGAGCCAGGTCTGGGACGAACTAACGACGATCTTCGCCGACATGGGATTCTCGGTCGCCGAAGGCCCCGACATCGAGACCGACGACTACAATTTCACCAAGCTGAACTTCCCGGAAGGCCATCCCGCGCGCGAGATGCACGACACCTTCTTCTTCCATCCCAAGGAAGACGGCTCGCGCATGCTGCTGCGGACCCACACCTCGCCGGTGCAGGTGCGCACCATGCTGAGCCAGAAGCCGCCGATCCGCGTGATCTGCCCGGGCCGCACCTACCGCATCGATTCGGACGCGACCCACACGCCGCAATTCCACCAGGTCGAAGGCCTCGTCATCGACAAGCACTCGCACCTTGGCCACCTCAAATGGATTTTGCACGAGTTCTGCAAGGCGTTCTTCGAGGTCGACAACATCAACATGCGCTTCCGTCCCTCGTTCTTCCCGTTCACGGAGCCGTCGCTGGAAGTCGACATCCAGTGCCGCCGCGACAAGGGCGAGATCCGCTTCGGCGAGGGTGAGGACTGGCTCGAGATTCTCGGCTGCGGCATGGTGCATCCGAACGTGCTGCGCGCCTGCGGCATCGATCCCGATGAGTACCAGGGTTTTGCCTGGGGCATGGGTATCGACCGCATCGCCATGCTGAAATATGGCATCGCCGACCTGCGCCAGCTGTTCGACAGCGACGTCCGCTGGCTGTCCCATTACGGCTTCAAGCCGCTCGAAGTGCCAACGCTTGCCGGAGGGCTGAGCTCGTGATGGCAAAAGCTCACGCTCATACTTGGACCATCGAAAAGCTGTCTGCACTGGAACTTGCGAAACTCAAGGTGGTCCGAGAGAACGCAGACCGCAGCGGAGCATCTGAGCTCGTTGCAATGTGCGATTCGGCGATCGGCCTTCGGAAACCGCCTGCTTCAACACGTACGCGAAAGGCGGCCGATTCAGAAATCGGTGATCTCGTTACGGAATATCATTTTGTCTGCCGAAATGATCGTGGAGTGAAGTTCAATTCCGATGGCACCTTTTGGAGCACTTCCTGGGTTGTCGCGGAAGAGGTGCTCCAGAAGAGCCTGAAGTATGGAGCGAAGTTCGCTCTTCATAATTCGAAGGCCGAATCTTCTTACCGGCAAGGTACGATCAAAGATTACCAGCGCATCGACGACTTTGACGAGGGCCAAGTAGAAGCCAGAATTGATTTTCTGGTCGTGCCGGATGATACCCCACTTGATTGGGCAGGGGCTGGCGCAGGCGAGAAGGGCTACAAGAGAGTTAAATCCTCAGGGATTCGCGCAATCGACGCGATCGAGAGCTAAACACAATGAAATTCACCCTCTCCTGGCTGAAAGACCATCTCGACACCGACGAGCCGCTGGAAAAGCTTGCCGACAAGCTCACCATGATCGGGCTCGAGGTCGAGAACATCGAGGACAAGGCGAAGGCGCTGAAGCCGTTCACCATTGCCAAGGTGATCTCGGCCGAGCAGCATCCGAATGCGGATCGGCTGCGCGTCTGCATGGTTGATACCGGTAACGGCGCTGCACCGGTGCAGGTGGTGTGCGGGGCGCCGAACGCGCGCGCGGGGCTCGTCAGCGTATTCTCGCCGCCCGGCACCTACATTCCCGGCAAGGACATCACGCTCGGCGTCGGCACCATTCGCGGCGTCGAGAGCCGCGGCATGCTGTGCTCGGCGGCAGAATTGCAGATCTCCAACGATCATGACGGCATCATGGAGTTGCCGGCGGACGCGCCTGTTGGTGCCGGCTACGCCGAATGGGCCGCGCTCGGTGATCCCGTGGTCGAGATCAATTTGACGCCGAACCGGCAGGACTGCACCGGCGTGCACGGCATCGCGCGCGATCTCGCCGCAGCCGACATGGGCAAGTTCAAGGACCCGACCATCAAGCCGATCAAGGGCGAATTCCCCTGCCCGGTGAAGGTCACGGTCGAGGATGCCGCGCTGTGCCCGGGCTTCGCGCTGCGGCTGGTGCGCGGCGTCAAGAACGGCCCGTCGCCGGAATGGCTGCAGAAGCGGCTGACCGCGATCGGGCTTCGTCCGATCAACGCACTTGTCGACATCACCAACTTCATGACCTACGACCGCGCGCGTCCGCTTCATGTGTTCGACGCGAAGAAGGTCAAGGGCGACCTCGTCGTGCGCCGCGCCCGCGACGGCGAGACGCTGCTCGCGCTCGACGGCCGCACCTACAATCTCGATCCCGCGATCTGTGTGATCGCGGACGAGCATGGCGTCGAATCGCTCGCCGGCATCATGGGCGGCGAGGCCTCGGGCTGCGACGAAGACACCACCGACGTGCTGATCGAATCGGCGCTGTGGAACGAGATCAACATCGCCCAGACCGGCCGCAAGCTCGGCATCAACTCGGACGCTCGCTATCGCTTCGAACGCGGCGTCGATCCGGCCTTCATGGTCCCCGGGCTCGAGCTCGCGACCAGGCTGGTGATGGAGATGTGCGGCGGCACGCCGTCCGAGAACGTCGTGGTCGGCAAGGCCTTTGGCGATGATCGCGTGATCGAATTTCCGCTCACCGAGGTGAAGCGGCTCTCCGGCATCGAAGTGCCGCAGCCGGAGATGAAGCGCATCCTCAGCCATCTCGGCTTCATGATGGCGGGCCCGGGCCCCGTGGTGAAGGTCGCCGTACCGTCCTGGCGCACCGACGTGCACGGCAAGGCCGACATCGTCGAGGAGGTCGTTCGTATCTATGGCGTCGACAAGGTGCCGATGACGCCGTTCGAGCGCGGCGCCGATGCACGAAAGCCCGTGCTGACGCCGCTGCAGCTGCGCACCCGCCGCGCCAGGCGCGCGCTGGCGAGCCGCGGCATCATCGAGGCCGTCACCTGGTCCTTCATCACCAAGCCCGCGGCAGAATTGTTCGGCGGCGGCCAGCGCGAGCTGGAAGTGGCCAACCCGATCGCATCCGATCTGTCCGACATGCGCCCGACCCTTCTCGCGGGCCTGATCGCGGCGGCGCAGGCCAATGCCGATCGCGGCTTTGGCGATGTCGCGCTGTTCGAAGTCGGCCAGGTGTTCAAGGGCGATCGGCCGCAGGACCAGTTCATGGCGGCAAGCGGCGTGCGCCGCGGCTTTGCCTCCTCGGAAGGTCTCGGCCGCCACTGGTCGGGCTCGGCGCAGGCCGACGTGTTCGACGCCAAGGCCGATGCGCTGGCGGTGCTGGCCGCCGCCGGGGCGCCGATGCAGGCCTTGCAGATTGTGGCCGGCGGACCCGCCTGGCTGCACCCCGGACGCTCCGGCACGATCCAGATCGGACCGCAGAACGTGCTCGGCCATTTCGGCGAGATGCATCCGCGCGCTCTCGAGGCGCTCGGTGCCGACGGCCCGCTGATGGTGTTCGAGGTGATTCTCGATCGCGTTCCCGAGGCCAAGAAGAAGCCGACCCGCGCCAAGCCTGTGATCGAGCTGTCGGCCTTCCAGCCGGTGTCGCGCGACTTCGCGTTCATCGTCGACCGCAGCGTGAAGGGCGGCGATATCGTCCGCGCGGCGCAAGGCGTCGACAAGAAGCTGATCACCGGCGTGAACGTCTTCGACGTCTACGAGGGCAAGGGCATCGAGGACGGCAAGAAGTCGATCGCGATCGCGGTGACGATCCAGCCACGCGAGAAGACCTTGACCGATCAGGAGATCGAGGCCGTCGCCGCCAAGATTGTGGCGGAGGTGACGAAGAAGACCGGCGGCACTCTGCGGGGATGACGTTTACTGACCTTCTCCCAAAGGACGTCAGCCTCACCATTGCGATGGCGCTTTGCGCCGTCGCTTTCGTTTCAGGCACCGCGCGCGGCTTCTCGGGCTTCGGCTCGGCGCTGATCTTCATGCCGCTGGCGAGCAGCATCGCTGCGCCGCGGCTCGTCGCCGCCCTGTTGCTCGTCATCGACTTCGTCGCGGCAGCGCCGCTGCTGCCCGACGCGTGGCGAAAGGCCGACCGCAAGGCCACCGCCGTGATCGTGCTCGGCGCGCTGATCGGCGTGCCCGTCGGCACCTATTTCCTCAGCGTGCTCGAGCCCGTCACCACGCGCTGGATCATCTCCGGCTTCGTCGCCGCGCTCCTGATTCTGCTGCTGTCGGGCTGGCGCTATCGCGGCAAGGACCACGCCTGGCTCTCGGTCGGCATCGGTGGCCTCTCCGGCTTCTGCAGCGGCCTCGCGCAGACCGGCGGCCCGCCGATCGTCGGCTACTGGCTCGGCCGTCCGATCGCGCCGATTGTCGCGCGCGCCAACATCGTGCTGTTTTTCGGTGCCTCGGACTTCTTCTCGATGGTCAGCTACGCGACGACGGGTCTGATCAGCCGAGAATCGCTGCTGCTCTCGCTCATCGTCGGGCCGGTCTATGCGATCGGCGTCGCGTTCGGCGCCTCGCTGTTCGGCCGCGCCAGCGAGACGGTCTTTCGCAGGATTTGCTACGCGCTGATCGCGATGGCGGTGATCACCGGGCTGCCGGTGCTGGACGGGATTTTGCGCTAATTGCCCTGCGGCCGCGGCGCCCTGCGGCGCTTGGTCGACTGCGTCGGTGTGTCGGCCGGCTCGTCCTTGAGCGCGCCGATCTTGCGCAAGGCAGCATCGGCGGCGCGTTCGCCGCTTTCCCAGGCGCCGTCGACCGTGCCCCACAGTGTGTCGTGCGTGGCTTCGCCGGCGAGAAACAAATTGCCGATCGGCTCGCTCAATATCTTTCGCGAGAACTGGCCGCCCGGTGACGCCGCCGACATCGCGCCCATCACGTAGGGCGAGGCGTTCCAGCGCGTCGCGCTGACTTTCTGCACGGCGGCCGCGGCCTCGCTGCCGAACAGCTTCGTGATCCATTCCCTGGCGAAGGCCGTCATCACCTTTTCGCCCTGCTCGGAGAGGTCGCGGCCGAACGAGCCGCCAATATCGATCGAACACAGCGAGGAGCCGCCGATGTTGGCGAACATCAGCGCCGTGCGCGTCGAGTTGCTCTGCTCGATGAGAATGTCGTCGCGCGACAGGCCGAGCGGATTGCCCGGCAGCTGCAGCACGATGTGATCGTAGCTGCCGAGCGTTAGCTTCGACGCAGCATCGAGTGTCCGCTTGGGAATATCGGGGCCGAACTTGATCGCGCCCGAAATCAGCACGTTCGTCGAGACCGTGACGATGGCGGCGCGGGCGGCAATCTTGCCGGATGGCGTCTCCACGCTGACGTCGCGATTGCTCCAGACGACGCGGCTCGCCGGCGTCGACAGCGCGACCGGCGCCTGCTCGCCGAGCCGGGTGATCAGCGTGCCCAGCCCCTGGCGGCAGGCGATCGCAGCGTTGCGGTCCTGCGCCCGCGCCTTGTCGATCGCCGACAGCTCCTTCAGGTCCTTGCCGGCAAAGCCCGCGCCCAGCATGAATTCGGCCGCGCCGGCCCAGTCGCCGAGATCTTTCGGCAGCACCGACGCGCAGGAGGTATCGAGCTTGCCGCGCGAGGCTTCGTCGATGGCGCGGTTGGCGCGGACCAGCGCCGCCAGAAATTCCTCGGTCTCGCCCGCGCGCGCGTTGCGGCGGCCGATGCGCATCTTCTGACCTGTCGGCGCCGGCAGCACGTCGAGCCCGACGCTGCGTCCCAGCCGGATCATCGGATTGGTGTCGGGATTGTGCATCCAGCGCGCGCCGCGGTCGAACGGCACGTCGAAGGTGGTATTGTCCGTGATGCAGCGGCCGCCGATCTGCGAGGCTGCTTCGACCACCACGACCTTGCGATTGGCCGCCATGACGCGCCGCGCCGCGGCAATTCCGGCCGCGCCCGCGCCGATCACGACGATGTCGGCCTCGCGCGGCAGGGGGGCGGCGGTTGCGCGCAGGACCGGCATCGCGGCAAGAGCCGCGGACGCCGACAGGAAACCACGGCGGGTGATTGTCATGGCATGGTTTCCGGGAACTTGCGGCGAACGGGAACAGCCTGCGAACCTTGCTGCATCTGGTGTTGCACGGCAACCATCATGGTGAATCAATCGTGCTTGATCTCACAGAACGATGAACCGAATTGCAACACGTTTCGACCATGATAGAGATGACAAAAAGACGGCCGGACAAGGCCGTGGGGAGTTTGAAATGGGGACGGTCCTGGACTCAGTCGGCAAGCTGATTGCCGCGTACCTCTCGAAGGAGGTGCCGGGCTATGAGCCGTTCACGCCGAGCGACCCGGAGCACCTGCGCGGCGTGATCGAGCCCGGCGACGTGCTGCTGGTCGAGGGCAACAACCGCATCTCCGGCATCATCAAATATCTGACGCAGTCGACCTGGTCGCACGGCGCGCTCTATGTCGGCCCGGTCGAAGGCGCCATGGAGCCCGATGGCGAGCCGCATGTGCTGATCGAGGCCAATATCGGCGAGGGCGTCACCTCGGCGCCGCTGTCGAAATATTTCCCCTATCACACCCGCGTCTGCCGGCCGGTCGGACTGTCCTACGAGGACCGCACCACGGTCTGCCGCTATGCAATCAACCGCATCGGCTTCGGTTACGACACCAAGAACATCATCGATCTGATGCGCTTCCTGTTTCCGCTGCCGATTCCGCAGCGCTGGCGGCGGCGCATGATCGCGATCGGGTCGGGCGATCCGACCAAGATCATCTGCTCGGCGCTGATCGCGCAGGCGTTCGACGCCGTGCGCTATCCGATCCTGCCGAAGATCACCAAGGCCGGCAGCCGCGCCGCACGGCGCGAGATCCTGCACATCCGCGATTCCTCGCTCTACATGCCCCGCGACTTCGACATCTCGCCCTATTTCGAGGTCGTCAAACCCACCATCGTGCATGGCTTCGACTACACCGCCCTGCACTGGGCCGACAAACAAAAGCCGCTCGAGGAGGTAGCGGGCTCATTCGGTGTCTTTCCAGAAACGTTCATGGCGCCGCCGCTCGTTCCTGAAGCGTTTGACGAAGAAGCGCCGGCTGAGGTTTCGGCTGAGCAAGTGATGCGTGAGGCGGCTGCGGCGATGAACGCCACCTGCTCCGAGCATTTTGTGGTGCTGAACGAGCTTGCGACATACCGCGCGCAACGTCGCGGCGACGCGTGTGAGATCGCGGCGTAGTCCCGACTGTCGTCCCTGCGAAGCAGGGATCCATACCGCGTGATCTATCGAGTGTGGTTTGGTCGCAGCATCGAACGACGAGTCTTCGCCAAACGTCTGCCTGGGGTTATGGGTCCCTGCTTTCGCAGGGACGACATCTGTGAGTGTGGCGTGATCTCGCAACGTCGGCAGTAAGCCCTACCGCTCCGCGCGACCAATCACCGCCATCAGTTCCGCGATCTTCTCGCGCTGGTCGGCCTTGTCGCCGCTGGCGATCGCGTGCTCCACGCAGTGGGCGACGTGGTCCTTCAAGACCTCTTCCTCGACACGGCGCAATGCGGCGCGCACCGCGGAAATCTGCGTCACGATATCGATGCAGTAGCGGTCTTCCTCTACCATTTTCGAGAGGCCGCGAACCTGGCCCTCGATCCGGCCGAGGCGTTTTCCGACAGATGTCTTGATGTCCTTGCGCATGAGGTCTATATACCCCTACCGGGTATGGGTTGCAAGACCCCAGCCAGACCGGAGTATGGGCATGGACGACGCGGACCACGAACATCATCACCACGGGCACTCCGGATGCGGATGCGCCGCCAAGGCGGCCGCGCCGCCCCAACCCGCGGCCTCGTCGTGCTGCGGCGGACATGGCGATCACGCCGGCCACGCGCACGACCATGGCGGTGCCACGACAAAAGTCCTTGATCCCGTCTGCGGCATGACGGTCGATCCCGCTACGTCGAAGCATCGCTTCGAGCATCACGGCGAGACCTTCCATTTCTGCTCGGCCGGTTGCCGCACCAAATTCGCCGCCAATCCCGCCAAATATCTCGCCAAGGACAAGGCGCCCGAGCCCGAGATGCCGGCGGACACGATCTACACCTGCCCGATGCATCCGGAGATCCGCCAGGTCGGACCCGGCAGCTGCCCGATCTGCGGCATGGCGCTGGAGCCGGAGGTCGCGAGCCTGGAGACAGGACCCAATCCGGAGCTCGCCGACATGACGCGGCGGTTCTGGATCGGCGGCGCGCTGGCGCTGCCGGCGGTGGTGCTGGAGATGGGCGGCCATCTCGCCGGCCCGCACAACTGGATCGATCCGACCTGGTCGAACTGGATCCAGCTCGTTTTCGCGACCCCTGTGGTGCTGTGGGCCGGCTGGCCGTTCCTCGTCCGCGGCTGGCAGTCTCTGCTGACCCGCAATCTCAACATGTTCACGCTGATCGCGATGGGCACGGGCGTCGCCTATTTCTACAGCCTGATCGGCACAATCGCGCCGCAGATCTTCCCCGCGACCTTCCGCGGCCATGGCGGCGCGGTCGCCGTCTATTTCGAAGCCGCGGCCGTGATCACCGTGCTGGTGCTGCTTGGCCAGGTGCTGGAGCTGCGCGCGCGCGATGCCACCTCGGGCGCGATCAAGGCGCTGTTGCAGCTTGCACCGAAGACCGCACGGCGCGTCGCGCCTGATGGCAGCGAGCATGAGGTCGAGATCGATACGCTTCACGCCGGCGATCACCTGCGCGTTCGTCCCGGCGAGAAAGTGCCGGTCGACGGGATCATCCTCGAAGGCCGCTCCGCGCTCGACGAATCGCTCGTGACCGGCGAGTCCATGCCGGTCACCAAGGAGGCCGGCGCCAAGGTGATCGCGGGCACGCTGAACCAGTCCGGCAGCTTCGTCATGCGTGCCGACAAGGTCGGACGCGAGACGCTGCTGTCACAGATCGTGCAGATGGTCGCGGACGCGCAGCGCTCGCGCGCGCCGATCCAGCGCCTCGCCGATCAGGTCGCGGGCTGGTTCGTGCCGACGGTAATCGCCGTCGCCGTCGTCGCCTTTGCCGCATGGGCCTGGTTTGGGCCGGAGCCGCGGCTGGCCTTCGGTCTCGTGGCCGCCGTCAGCGTGCTGATCATCGCCTGCCCCTGCGCGCTCGGCCTCGCGACTCCGATGTCGATCATGGTCGGCGTCGGCCGGGGTGCACAGGCCGGCGTCCTGATCAAGAACGCCGAAGCGCTGGAGCGGATGGAGAAGATCGACACGCTCGTGGTCGACAAGACCGGGACACTGACCGAGGGCAAGCCCAAGGTGGTTGCGATCGTACCGGCGGCCGGCTTTGCAGAGGATGACATCCTGCGGCTTGCAGCCAGCGTCGAGCGCGCCAGCGAGCACCCCCTCGCAGACGCCATCGTGCGCGCCGCCAAGGAGAAGCAGCTTGCGCTGAGCCAGGTCGAGCAATTCGATTCGCCGACGGGCAAGGGCGCGACCGGCAAGATCGACGGCAAGACCATCGTGCTCGGCAACGCCAGATACCTCTCGTCGATCGGCATCGATACCGGGGCGCTCGACGCCGAGGCCGAGCGCCTGCGCCAGGACGGCGCGACCGTCATCAACATGGCCGTCGACGGCGCGCTTGCCGGCCTGTTCGCGATCGCCGATCCGGTCAAGGCTTCGACCCCGGAGGCGCTGAAGGCGCTGGCGGCAGAGGGCATCAAGGTGATCATGCTGACCGGCGACAACCGCACCACGGCGGAAGCCGTCGCGCGCCGTCTCGGCATCGCCGACGTCGAGGCCGAGGTGCTGCCGGACCAGAAAAGCGCGGTGGTGACCAAGCTGCAGAAGACCGGCCGCAGCGTCGCGATGGCCGGCGACGGCGTCAACGACGCGCCGGCGCTGGCGGCGGCCGAGGTCGGTATCGCGATGGGTACCGGCACGGATGTGGCGATGGAGAGCGCGGGCGTGACCCTGCTGAAGGGCGACCTCACCGGGATCGTGCGCGCGCGAAAACTGTCGCAGGCGACGATGAGCAACATCCGGCAGAACCTGTTCTTCGCCTTCATCTACAACGCGGCCGGCATTCCCATCGCCGCCGGCATCCTCTATCCCACGTTCGGCGTGCTGCTCTCGCCGATCATCGCCGCCGCGGCGATGGCGCTGTCCTCGGTCAGCGTGGTCGGGAATGCGCTGCGACTGCGTACGACGCGGCTGTGAGGACGACGGTGCGCTCCCTCGCCCCGCTTGCGGAACCGTGTAGGATGCGTGTAGCCCGGACCGAGCGGAGACCACCTGATGCAGCGGATTACGATCACGATAGAGGACGATCTCCTGGCGGAGATCGATGCGGCGGCGCAAGCGCGCGGCTACCAGAACCGCTCCGAGATCATCCGCGACCTCGCCCGCGCCGGGCTTCAGCAGTCGGCTGAGGACACCGCGCAGACCGGCCCCTGCGTCGCCGGCCTCGTCTATGTCTACGACCATGCCGCGCGCGATCTCTCAAAACGGCTGGTGCAGGAATTCCACGGCCATCATGACCTCGCGCTGGCGACACTGCATGTTCATCTCGACGACAACAATTGCATGGAGATGACGGCACTGCGCGGCGATGCCGGCGAGGTCAGGCATTTCGCCGACCACATCATCGCCGAGCGCGGCGTGCGCTATGGGCGCGTGATGATGATTCCGACGGGTGATGGAAAGCCGGCCAAGGCACGGAAGCACGGGCACAAGCATGACTAGCGCCGCGGCGTCTTAAGCCGCAGGCCGATCTCTCTTGCCGAACCGACCCGGCATGTCTACCTCTCGCGGGTGGCTTTTTGAGAGGAACTCCCATGCTGGATGCCGCCGTCAAGGCGCTGTCGCAAATGATCTCGCCGCCGATGCGCTCGATCCTGTGGCGATCGATCGGGCTTGCCCTGGTGCTGATCATCGTGCTGGCGATCGGACTGCAACAGCTGCTGAGCTGGTTTGCAACCTACGGCGAGGTCTGGCTCGAGGGCCTGCTCGGGCCGGGCTGGCACACGTCGCTTGAGGTTTTGTCCTGGATCGTCTCGATCGCGGCGGGCCTGGGCGTCGTGTTCGGTGCCGTGTTTCTGATGCCGGCGATCACCTCGCTGGTGGCGAGCCTGTTCGTCGACGACGTCGCCGATATCGTCGAGCGCGAACATTACCCCGCCGAGCGGCCCGGCGTCGCGCTGCCCATCAACCAGGCGATTTTCGAAGGCGTCAAGACCGCGCTGCTGACGATCCTGTTTTATCTCGTCGCGCTGCCGCTGGTGCTTTTTGCCGGCGCCGGTTTCCTGATCTTCTTCCTCGCCACCGCCTGGCTGCTCGGCCGGGAATATTTCGAGCTTGCGGCGATGCGCTTCCGCTCCCCGGAGGAAGCCAAGGCGATGCGGCGCGACAATGCCGCCACCATCTTCACCGCCGGTCTCTTCATCGCTGCATTTGTCTCGATCCCGATCCTGAACCTGGCGACGCCGATCTTTGCCATGGCCTTCATGGTTCACATGCACAAGCGCCTGTCCGGGCCGCGGCCCGAACTGATCGAGCCGGCGCGGCAGATGCGGTGATGGTGGCTACGTCACCGGCAGCCCGCATTTGCGTAGCAGCGTCTTGGCGAAGCCGAACGGCGCCGGCGTGAACGGGCCGGGCGGCGCGCGGGTGATCAGCGCGACGAAGCCGAGCGCGGCCATCGCCAGCCAGAAGCACAGCCAGAAGCCGTCGATATAGGCGAGCACATTGGCCTCGCGCTGCACGAAGCTTGCGAGCGTTCCGACCGCACGCGCCGGCGCCAGGCCGGCGCCATGGGCCGCGAAGCGATCGGCGAGCTGCTTCAACAGCCGCACCACGTCGATATCGCCGGTGACGATGTGCTGGCCGAGATAGTAGGAATGGATCTGCTCGCGAACGCGCAGCCAGGTTCCCATCAGCGCGACGCCGATCTCGGCGCCGCCGAGCCGCATGATCTGAATATAGGCGGCAAAAGCGGTGGCGCGGCTGAAGTCGGAATTGGACAGCGCCATGATGATGATCGGCAGCAGCGTCAGCGACTGGCCGACCGATTGCAGCAGCACGATGCCGATGAAGTCGTCGCGCGCCCAATCGTGGGTCAGCTGCGTGCCCCAGAGATTGGCGGCGGCGAAGCAGGCGAAGCCCAGCACCACCACCACGCGCGCGTCGAAATGCCGGAGCAGCCAGATCGAGATCGGCACCAGCACGAACATCGGCAGCGCGCCATAGGTGAGCAGCAACAGGCCGCTCTGCTCCGGTCTCAGCAGGCCAACATTGCCGAGGAAGTTCGGCACCAGCGACGAGTTGGAGAGAGACGTCAGCGTGTAGAGCAGGATCACGACCAGCGACAGCCCGATATTGCGCGAGAACAGGACGTTCACATGCGCCCAGGGCTGGCGCACCAGCGACTCGTTGACGAGGAAAGCCATCAACAGCGCAGCGCCACCGACCAGCAGCGCCATCACGGTGCCGGAGCCGAGCCAGTCCAGCCGATTGCCCTGGTCGAGGCCGGCATAGATCATCGACACGGAGGCACCGAGCAGCAGCATGCCGCCCCAATCGGCCTCGCGCAGCAGCGCGCGATTGACCGGCTCGCTGGGCGTGCCCAGATAGACCATCAGGCCCATCAAGGGCGCGATGACGACGCCCTGCCAGTACAACCATTGCCAGCCGAGATGGTCGACATAGAAGCCGACCAGCGAGCTCGACGTATCCAGCGCGAAACCAACGCGGATCGAATAGATCGAGATCGCCGGCAGCCACCAGCGCATCGGCAGATTGCGGAACACGATCATCAGCGTCGCCGGCACGAAGGTGCCGAGCAAGAGGCCGTGCACGACGCTGAGTGCGATCAGCGTCGGGTAATCGCGGACAAAGGGAATGATCAGCGAGACGGCGGCGTAGACCAGGCTCGGAATACCGAGCACGCGACGCAGGCCGAATACGGTCGCAAGCCACGCCACCGCGGGCGCAATCAGGATCTGGGAGCCGATGCCGGCGGTCGAAAGCCAGGCGCCTTCGTCGAAGGAGAGCCCGAACGCACCGCGCAGATCGGGCAGTCCGACCGTGGTCAACCGGCTGTCGAAATTGGCGAGAAACGAGCCGAGCAACACCGCGGCGACGGCGAACAGCGGCTGTGGCGCGACGCCGCCGCGCGAGAGCGGGCCTCGGCCGGACTCGTCATTGTCCGCCATTCGCGCCCGCGGTGTTGATGCTGGTGACGACCGACATGCCCGGCACCAGCCGCGTCAGCAGCGGCTGATTGTCGTCGAACTGAATGCGCACGGGAATGCGCTGCACGACCTTGGTGAAATTGCCGGTGGCATTGTCCGGCGGCAGCAGCGCGACCTGCGCACCGGTCGCCGGCGCGATACGCTCGACCTTGCCGCGCAGTTTCTCGCGCGGAAAGCTGTCGACGGTGATCTCGACCGGCTGGCCCGGTGCGACATGCGTGAGCTGGGTCTCCTTGTAGTTCGCGATCACGTAGACCTTTGGCAACGGCACCACGTTGATGAGACTGGTGCCGATGTTGACGTAATCGCCGGGCTGCACCTGGCGCTCGCCGACGACGCCGTCGAACGGCGCCGTGATCTTCGTGTAGCCCAGCTTCAGCTTGGCGATGGCCAGCGTCGCCTTTGCAGCCTCGACATCCGCAGCGCGCTGCTTCTTGGTGCCTTGCAAAACCTCGAGCTGATGCTGCTGGGCCGCGATCACGGCGCGGCTCGCCCTGACGTCGGCCTGAGCCTTGGCATAGCCGGCGACCGCCTGCTCGAACCGCTGCCGTGTGCCGGATTCAGTTTGCGTCAGAGACTGCTGGCGCTCCTGTTCCTGTCTCGCCTCGACCTCCAGCGCTTCCGCCGACAACCGCGCGGCCTGGGCCTGCGCGATCGTCGCATATTGCAGCTCGATTTGGTTGCTCAGATTGTCGAGCACGGCTTGCGCTGCTGCGACTGCGGCTTCGGACTGTGCAACCTGGGCCTGGTAGTCGGCGGGATCGATCTGGATCAGGAGGTCGCCGGCCTTGACGCGCTGGAAGTCGGTCACCGCGACGGCCAGTACCTCGCCGGAGACGCGGCTCGACAGTCGCGTCAGCTCGGAGCGCACATAGGCATCATTGGTGGTCTGGATCACCGCATTGCCGACCCATTCGTCGAAGCGCAATGTCGCCAGCGCGACGAAGGCGAGCGCGACGATGACGGCAAACAGCGGGATCGCGAGCCGGCTCCAGAGCGAGCTGGCCGTCGGCTTCGGCGGTGGCGCGGGTGCCGCAGCAGGCGGTGGCGACGGGACTTGTTCCTGTTGACTCACGACATGACCCCAAAACAGACTTGCTTCACATCGTCCCGGAACGACGGCGAATACTGCCTCAGACCGTCTTTTCCGGCCACCGGCAAAGATCGTTGATCAGGCATACCTCGCAGCGCGGCTTGCGCGCGAGGCAGGTGTAGCGGCCGTGCAGGATCAGCCAGTGATGGGCGTGCAGCATGAACTCGGCCGGGATCACCTTTTCCAACCCGAGCTCGACCTCGAGCGGCGTCTTGCCTGGCGCAAGGGCGGTGCGGTTGCCGACGCGGAAGACATGCGTGTCGACCGCCATGGTGTGCTCGCCGAATGCCATGTTGAGCACCACGTTGGCAGTCTTTCGCCCGGCACCGGGCAATGACTCGATTCCCGCGCGCGTGCGCGGCACCTCGCCGCCGAACTCGCTGAGCAGCTTGGCCGACAGTGCGATCACGTTCCTGGCCTTGGTGCGATAGAGGCCGATGGTCTTGATGTATTCGCGCAGACGCTCTTCGCCGAGGTCGAGCATCTTCTGCGGCGTGTCGGCGACCTCGAACAGAGCGCGCGTCGCCTTGTTGACCCCCGCATCGGTCGCCTGCGCCGACAGCACCACGGCGACCAGCAGCGTGAAGGGATTGACGTGCTCGAGCTCGCCTTTCGGTTCCGGGTTGGCCTTGCGGAAACGGCTGAAGACCTCGCGGACCTCGGCTGGAGTCCAGGGCTTTGGAGCCTTCAGTGATGTCCTTGCGGGGGCTTTCGGCTTCGCGACCGCCGCCTTTGCCTTTTTCTTCGGCACAGCCGCTTTGCGCGGAGCCGGCTTGCGGGTGATTTTCGCCATGATCGGGATATACTGAGGGACGATGAACACAGGCAACGAAATTGAGCGCGAGAGAGACGTAGAGATCTTCTCCGCGCGGCTGATGCCGCACCGCTCGCTGAATCGCACCGGCTTCCTCGCCGTGATGCTGTTCCTGAGCGCGGTCAGCTTCGTCACCGGCCTGGTCTTCCTGATGATGGGCGCCTGGCCCGTGTTCGGCTTCTTCGGCCTCGACGTGCTGGTGATCTGGTGGGCCTTCAAGGTCAATTTCCGCGCGGCACGAGCTAGCGAGGAGATCGTGGTCACGCCGTCAGAACTGCGGGTGCGGCGGGTCAGTCACCGCGGCCAGGTCGTCGAATGGGCGTTCAATCCGCTCTGGGTCCGGCTCGACACGGAGATCGACGAGGATTTTGGCATCGAGCATCTCTATCTGATCTCCCGCGGCCGCCGGCTCCGCATCGCCGGCTTTTTGGGACCGCAGGAAAAGGCAAGTTTCTACAATGGCTTGGTTGAAGCGCTCAATGCCGCCAAGCGGGGCCCGACCTACAACCCGGTGACCTGATCCGGGTCGGAAATCGGGTGGTTTCCAATCGCCCCCTCTCCTACATTCCCGGCCATGATGACACTCGCCATACATGACCAGCGCCTGGCCAAGCCGGGCCCCCAGAACGCCGCGCTGCGCGACTATGATTCCGTGCGCCGGGCGATCGCCTTCATCTCGGAGAAGTGGCGCGCGCAGCCGACCATCGAGGCGATGGCGGATGCCGCCGGCGTGACACCGGATGAGCTGCACCATCTGTTCCGCCGCTGGGCCTCGATCACACCGAAGGCCTTCATGCAGGCGCTGACGCTCGACCATGCCAAGGGCCTGCTCAGGGACTCCGCGAGCATCCTCGACGCGGCGCTCGACTCAGGGCTTTCAGGGCCGGGACGCCTGCACGATCTCTTCGTCACCCATGAGGCGATGTCGCCGGGCGAATGGAAGAACGGCGGCGCGGGATTGACGCTGCGCTACGGCTTCCATCCCTCGCCGTTCGGCACGGCGATCGTGATCGCGACCGATCGCGGCCTGTCGGGCCTCGCCTTCGCCGATCCCGGTGAAGAGAAGGCCTCGCTCGCCGACATGACCCGGCGCTGGCCGAAAGCCACTTACGTCGAGGACCATGAAGGCACCGCGCCGCTCGCGCAGCGCATCTTCGATACGAAATTGTGGCGGCCGGACCAGCCGCTGCGCGTGGTGATGATCGGCACCGATTTCGAGGTGCGGGTGTGGGAGACGCTGCTGAAGATCCCGATGGGCCGCGCGGTGTCCTATTCCGACATCGCCTGCAACATCAACAGCCCGAAGGCTTCGCGCGCCGTCGGTGCCGCGGTCGGCAAGAATCCGGTGTCGTTCGTCGTTCCCTGCCACCGCGCACTCGGCAAGAGCGGCACGCTCACCGGCTATCACTGGGGCATCACGAGGAAGCAGGCGATGCTGGGCTGGGAGGCCGGGCAGCTCGGAATGCAGTAGGTCTTCTCCCTCGCCCCGCTTGCGGGGAGAGGGTCTGGGGGAGGGGGACTCTCCCCGCACGCGGGGAGAGGCGAAGAACTCAGCCCGCCAGATCCAGCTTCGACGCCACCGTCGAATCCGCATTGAGCCGGTAGATGATCGGCACGCCGGTGGCGAGCTCGCGCTTCAGGATGCCTTCGGGCGAAAGCTTTTCCAGCACCATGATCAGCGCGCGCAGCGAATTGCCGTGGGCGGCGACCAGCGTGCGCTTGCCGTTGAGCACGCCGGGCAGGATCTCCTGGACGTAATAGGGCAGCGTGCGCGCGAGCGTGTCCTTCAGGCTCTCGCCGCCCGGCGGCGGCACGTCGTAGGAACGGCGCCAGATCAGCACCTGCTCCTCGCCCCATTTCTTGCGCGCGTCGTCCTTGTTGAGGCCGGAGAGATCGCCGTAGTCGCGCTCGTTCAGCGCAAGGTTCTTCGTGGTCGGCAAGCCTTTCTGGCCGAGCTCGCCGAGGATGAGATCGAGCGTGTGCTGCGCGCGCAGCAGAACCGAAGTGTAGGCGACGTCGAACACGAGGCCCTGCGCCTTCAACTTGCGGCCGGCTTCAGTGGCTTCCTTGACACCGAGCTCGGTGAGGTCGGGGTCCTTCCAGCCGGTGAACAGGTTCTTCAGATTCCATTCGCTCTGGCCGTGGCGCACGAGCACGAGGAGACGTTCGCTCATTGACTGTTTCCTATTTCGTTTTGAGCATGACCTTGTCGGAAAACCGCTTCACACTTTTCCGGCTCATGCTCGCCTTCGTTCAGAGATCCGCGAGGCCGAGCACGTCGGCCATGGAGTAGTGCCCCGGCTTCTTGCCATGCGCCCATAGCGCCGCCTTCAGCGCGCCGTGCGCGAACAGCATGCGGTCTTCGGCGAGATGCGACAGCGTCAGCCGCTCGAACGGGCCGAGGAAGGTCACGCTGTGCTCACCGGCGACGGTGCCGCCGCGCAAGGAGGCAAAGCCGATCGCGCCTGGCTTGCGCGCACCGGTGATGCCGTCGCGGCCGCGTTCCGCATTGTCCTCGAGCGAGATGCCGCGGCCGCTGGCTGCCGCCTGGCCCAGCATCAGCGCGGTGCCGGAGGGAGCGTCGACCTTCATGCGGTGATGCGTTTCGACGATTTCGATATCGAAGCTCTCGTCGAGCGCCTTGGCGACGCGCTTGACCACGGCGGCGAGCAGATTGACGCCGAGGCTCATATTGCCGGACTGGACCACCACCGCGCGATTGGTAACGCTCTTGATCACGGCGTTGTCGGAGGCCGACAGGCCGGTGGTGCCGATGACGTGGACGATGCCGCGCTCGGCCGCGATCGCGACATTGGCGATGGTCGCGGCCGGCACGGTGAAATCGAGGATGCCGTCGGCCTCCTTCGACATCGCCCAGAGATCGGCGGAGAGCTTGATGCCGTTCGCCGGGAGCCCCGCGAGCACGCCGGCATCCTTGCCGAGCAGCTCCGAGCCCGGAGCCTCCAGGGCGCCGGCCAGCACCGCGCCCTTGGTGTCGGCGATCGCCCGCGTCAGCGCACGGCCCATCCGGCCGCCGGCTCCAGCAACAATCAAGCGCATGTCGGACATGGTGCGATCCTCTTCGGGGCCGTTTTAGCGGGGGGATGCAGTTCCGGCAACCAAGGCCGCGACGCATGCTCAAACCCTCCCCTGGAGGGGGAGGGTCGAGCGCGCGTAGCGCGAGCGGGGTGGGGTGACGGTCTCGCCGCGACGAACAGTGCCCGAGTGGAGAGATCACCCCACCCCGTCACGCAATCTCGCTTCGCTCGATCACGTGCCAACCCTCCCTCTCCAGGGGAGGGTCAGAGGGGATCGCGCCTCAGCCGTCCGACGGCTGCGGGCCGTCATAGCCCTCGATGATGATGAGGTCGGCGATCGAGTGCGGCTGGCGCACCTTGATGTTGGCCTGGTATTCCGGCGAGTTGTAGCAGGCGATCGCAGTCTCGTAGTCCGGGAATTCGATCACGACGTTACGGGTGCGGCTGGCGCCTTCGACGGTGGTGAACTTGCCGCCGCGGACGACGAAGCGGGCGCCCCATTTCTTGAAGATCGCACCGTTGGCGACGGCATAGGGCTTGTAGCCCTCGTCGTTGCTCACATCGACGCGTCCGATCCAGTAGCCCTTTGCCATTGTTCTTCTCCCTTGTTGGTTGGTCAGCCGAGCGCCTGGGCGATCTCGGCCTGGATAGCGTCTGCGACCGCCCGGGGGTCAGCGGCTTCCACCACCGGCCGTCCGACGACGAGATAATCCGCGCCCGCGCCGATCGCGCGGCCCGGCGTCATGATCCGCTTCTGGTCGCCGCTCGCCGCACCCGCCGGACGGATGCCGGGCGTGACGAGATTCAACTGATGACCGACGATCTTGCGCAGGCTGCCGACTTCCTCGGGCGAGCAGACGAGGCCGTCCACGCCGAGCACCTGTGCCTGCTGCGCACGCGCTTCGACGAGCTCGGAGACGCCGAGCCGATAGCCAGCCGCATGCAGATCATCGTCGTTGTAGGAGGTCAGCACCGTGACGGCGAGGATCTTCAGGTTCGCGCTGCCGCGGCCTTCGACGGCGCCCTTCATGGTCTGCGGATAAGCGTGCACGGTGAGGCAGGTCGCGCCCAGCCTGGTGATGCTCTCGACGCCTTGCGCCACGGTGTTGCCGATGTCGTGCAGCTTGAGGTCGAGAAAGACCTTCTTGCCCTTGTCGGCGA
Source organism: Bradyrhizobium cosmicum (assembly GCF_007290395.2). Classification (NCBI taxonomy): domain Bacteria; kingdom Pseudomonadati; phylum Pseudomonadota; class Alphaproteobacteria; order Hyphomicrobiales; family Nitrobacteraceae; genus Bradyrhizobium; species Bradyrhizobium cosmicum. The sequence continues at coordinate 169,054 of NZ_CP041656.2, forward strand.
GCCTGGCAACGAGCGGCAAGCCGCCGGCGTAAGCGAGGCGGTAGCCGATCTTGTAGAAGGTGACGCTGTCGCCGAGGCTTGCGATCATCGCTTCGGCGGCATCGACGCCGGGCAGATCGAGCGCGACGATCAGACGGTCTTTCGGGGCGATCTCGGCTGGCGTCATGTCACCTCACATCATGCGTTGGGAAATGTCGATCAGCTGCGCAACCAGTTCCTTCAACGCGGCGATATCGCCCTCGTTCTTCAACCTGTCCATATCGTCATAGGCCTGATCGGCAAAAGCGAGCGTGAACTGGCTGGGGATCACATTGGCGTGGCAGGAGGTCAGGATCAGGCGCAGCGCCTGGAGCGCGCGGGCGGCACCGAGCCGGCTCTGCGAGGCGCCGGCGAGCGCGAAGGCGCGGTTGCGGAAGACTTCGCCGCGCGTCTCGTGCGGATCCTGCACGCGGCTGACCCAGTCGATCGCGTTCTTCAGCAGCGGCGGCACCGAGGCGTTGTATTCGGGCGAGACGAACAGCACGCCATGATGCGCGCCGATCATGCGCTTGAGATTGATCGCGTGCTTGGGCACGCCGGATTTGGCCTGGAGATCGCCGTCGTAGATCGGCAGCGGAAAATCGGCGAGCGAGATGCGGGTGACGTCGATGCCGGCCCGGGCGAATTCATAGGCGGCAACCGCTGCCAGCTTCGCATTGTGCGAGCCGGTGCGCAGCGAGCCGGGAATGACCAGGATTTTGGGTGCGGACATCCGCTTCCATGCGTTCGGCGAAACGAGCCCGCCGCGCAAGGGAGAATGCCGACGGAATTAGTCCTTGCGATACACCCAGACGCGCGCCGGCGGAAGGTTCATCCAGATCCGTTCCGAGGCCTCTGTGGACACGCCGGGCAGCGATTTCGGGATCGGCGGCACCACCGCGTAGGTGAACTGCACGAAGGGCGCCCCGGGCGCGAGCGCGGTGAAAGCGTCGCGGATCAGCCGCAGCCGCGTCAGCATCGGCTTTGTGACGAGCGGGAGGCCCGAGACGACGGCGGAGGCCGGCGCACCCAGGACGTTCCAGAGCGTGTCGCGCAGGCGATAGGCATCACCCTGCACCACCTTGGCCTGCGGATAGCGGTCGCGCAGCAGGGCGCAGAAGCCGGGATTGTATTCGACGAGGACAAGGCGCTTCTGGTCGACGCCGCGCTCGACCAGGGCCGAGGTGATGGCGCCGGTGCCGGGCCCGAGCTCGACCACAGGAGCGTCCGAATTGACGTCAACGTAATGAGCCATGGTCCGGGCGAGCAGCTTGCCCGATGGCATCACCGCGCCCATGTGGAGGGGCTTTTCGATCCACGACCTTAGGAAGCGCACCTCGTCATCGAGACGGGGCTTCTTCAACGCACGCGCGGACGATGGCAATGGCATGTCTGGACCGGACGGGACCGCAGGGACGCGGCGTGTCAGAAAATAGTCATAAACAGGTATAGGCCGAAGGCGATACGGTCAAGACGAGTCAGCTCGCCCGATTGCTGAAGAGATCCTTGACCTTGGCGAAGAAGCCGACGGATTCGGGCTGGGTATTGCCGGAGGAGAGCTTTTCGAACTCGGCCAGCAATTCCTGCTGTTTCTTGGTGAGATTCTGCGGGGTCTCGACCGCGACCTGGACGTACATGTCACCGGTCTGTCGCGAGCGGAGTACCGGCATGCCTTTTGATGCAATGCGGAATCGGCGCCCCGTCTGGGTTCCGGCCGGCACTTTCACCTTGGTCTTGCCTTTGTCGATGGTAGGCACCTCGAATTCGCCGCCGAGCGCGGCCGTCACCATCGAGATCGGCACACGGCAATGCAAATCCGCGCCGTCGCGCTGGAAGAGCTGGTGCTGGGCCAGCGACAGGAAGATGTAGAGATCGCCGGGCGGACCGCCACGGACTCCCGCCTCGCCCTCGCCGGCGAGCCTGATCCGCGTGCCGTCCTCGACGCCCTGTGGAATGTTCACCGACAGCGTCCGCTCGCGGGTGACCCGGCCCTGGCCCGAGCAGGACGGGCAAGCATCCTCGATCATCTGACCGCGGCCCTGGCAGCCGGGGCAGGTGCGTTCGAGCGTGAAGAAGCCTTGCGACTGCCGCACGCGGCCGGCGCCGCCGCAGGTCGAGCAGGTCTTCGGCTTGGTGCCGGCCTTGGCGCCGGTGCCCGAGCAGGGCTCGCAGGTGACCGAGACCGGGATCTCGATCTGTGCGGTCTTGCCGCCGAAAGCTTCCTCGAGCGTGATTTCCATGTTGTAGCGCAGATCGGCGCCGCGCTCGCGGCCGCCGCGGCCGCGCTGTCCGGCCATACCGAACAGATCTTCGAAAATGTCGGAGAAGGAAGACGCGAAACCGGCGCCGAAACCGGGACCGCCGCCGGGGCCGCCCTGCTCGAAGGCCGCGTGACCGAAACGGTCATAGGCGGCGCGCTTGTCCTTGTCTTTCAGGACCTCGTAGGCCTCGTTGATTTCCTTGAACTTGACCTCGCTGGTGTCGTCCCCGGGATTGCGGTCGGGGTGAAACTTCATCGCAAGCTTGCGGAAGGACGATTTCAGCGCGGAATCGTCGGCAGAGCGTTCGACTTCGAGGGTTTCGTAATAGCAGCGCTTGGTGGACATGTCGGACCCGGTCTATCCAATCGCGATTCAAGTCGGAGCGAAACGGTGTCGCCGCGCGACGATACAGGCCGCCTTGATATAGGCGGCACTGCGCGTTGCGGCAGAGGGCTGCTTCGCGGCGTTGAGCATAACGGCTGGGAATTGATCGATCGTAACGGGGCCGATCGCGACAGAGCCTTGCCCCGTTGAGCCCGACACGACGGCCTCCCCCGCGAGGGGGGAGGCCGGTGAAGCGTGTTGGGTCCAAGCCGTCCGCATCATCACCCTCTTGGGGATCAGGCGGACTTCTTGTTGTTCTTGTCGTCGTCGACTTCGGTGAATTCCGCATCGACGACGTCGTCCTTGGCCGCATCCTTCTTGGCGTCGGCCTCGGCCTGCTGCGTGTACATGGCCTCGCCGAGCTTCATCGAAGCCTGGGCCAGCGTCTGGGTCTTGGCCTTGATCGCCTCGGCATCGTCGCCCTTCAGCGCTTCCTTGAGGTCGCTGACGGCATCCTCGATGGCGCGGCGTTCGGTCTCGGCGACCTTCGAACCATGCTCGGCCAGTGCCTTCTCGGTGGAGTGCACCAGCGCGTCGGCATGGTTCTTGGCATCGACCGCCTCGCGGCGCTGCTTGTCGGCCGCGGCGTTGGCCTCGGCGTCCTTGACCATCTTGTCGATGTCGGCTTCCGACAGACCGCCGGAGGCCTGGATGCGGATCTGCTGCTCCTTGGCCGTGGCCTTGTCCTTGGCCGAGACGTTGACGATGCCGTTGGCGTCGATGTCGAAGGTCACCTCGATCTGCGGCATGCCGCGCGGGGCCGGCGGAATGCCCATCAGGTCGAACTGGCCGAGGATCTTGTTGTCGGCCGCCATTTCACGCTCGCCCTGGAAGACGCGGATCGTGACCGCGTTCTGGTTGTCCTCGGCAGTCGAGAACACCTGGCTCTTCTTGGTCGGGATCGTGGTGTTGCGGTCGATGATGCGGGTGAACACGCCGCCCAGCGTCTCGATGCCCAGCGACAGCGGGGTCACGTCGAGCAGCAGCACGTCCTTGACGTCGCCCTGGAGCACGCCGGCCTGGATCGCGGCGCCGATCGCCACGACTTCGTCCGGGTTGACGCCCTTGTGCGGCTCCTTGCCGAACAGCTGCTTCACGACTTCCTGGACCTTCGGCATGCGCGACATGCCGCCGACCAGAACCACTTCACCGATCTCGGCTGCGGTCAGGCCCGCGTCCTTCAGAGCCTTGCGGCAGGGCTCGACGGTCCGCTGGACGAGATCGTCGACCAGCGCCTCGAACTTGGCGCGGGTGAGCTTCATCGTCAGATGCTTCGGACCGGTCTGGTCCGCTGTGATGAAGGGCAGGTTGATCTCGGTCTGCGTCGTCGACGACAGCTCGATCTTGGCCTTTTCAGCGGCTTCCTTCAGGCGCTGCAACGCGAGCTTGTCGTTGCGCAGGTTGATGCCCTGCTCCTTCTGGAACTCGTCGGCGAGGTAGCCGACCAGGCGCATGTCGAAATCTTCGCCGCCGAGGAAGGTGTCGCCGTTGGTCGACTTCACCTCGAACACGCCGTCGCCGATTTCGAGAATGGAAATATCGAACGTGCCGCCGCCGAGATCGTACACCGCGATCGTGCCGGCCTTGGTCTTGTCCAGGCCATAGGCGAGCGCCGCCGCGGTCGGCTCGTTGATGATGCGCAGCACTTCAAGGCCCGCGATCTTGCCGGCGTCCTTGGTCGCCTGACGCTGGGCGTCGTTGAAATAGGCGGGAACGGTGATGACGGCCTGATCGACCTTCTGGCCGAGATGGGCCTCCGCGGTTTCCTTCATCTTCTGCAGGATGAAGGCGGAGACCTGCGAGGGCGAGTAGGTCTGGCCGTCGGCCTCGACCCAGGCGTCGCCGTTGGAAGCCTTCACGATCTTGTACGGGACGAGCTTCTTGTCCTTCTCGACCATCGGGTCGTCGTAGCGGCGGCCGATGAGGCGCTTCACTGCAAAGAAGGTGCGCTCGGGATTGGTGACGGCCTGGCGTTTGGCAGGCTGGCCGACGAGGCGCTCACCGTCGTCCGTGACGGCGACGATCGAAGGCGTCGTGCGCATGCCTTCGGAATTCTCGATGACTTTGGCGTTCTTGCCATCCATTACGGCGACGCACGAATTCGTGGTGCCGAGGTCGATCCCAATGACCTTTCCCATGGTCCTGATATCCTTCTTTTTGCGGCAGGTTGGCTGGGCCCAGAAGGCACCCGAACCGCAACCCCCTAAGATCAAACATTCGCGATATTGCGATGGTTGACGCTCATATAGGAGGGGGGGAGGGGCCCGCAAGGACCGAACGCAAGTTTCGGCCGTGAAAACATTGGGTTTTGGAAGATCATATCCGGGCTCGACCGCACTTGCGGGTGAGGAATTATTAACAGGTCCGGGCGATCCGCCGGCCCGCGCCACCGTGATACGCCCCACCCTGTTACGGTCAAACCAAACCCGCTAAAAGGCGGACCGGCCGGACAGCCGCCATCCAGGCTGCTCCGCGCGACAATGCGGCCCGGTCGCCGACCATCGAACGGCCTCAATGTGAACCAATCAGAGTGCCCATGAAGCTGATCCGCCCCCTCGCCGCGCTCGCCCTCCTCGCCGCCACGGCACTTCCGGCCTTCGCCGCCGACGCCGTTTTCCCGCCCGGCTTGCGCCTCGGCATGGTGCCGCTGGTCGGTCTCAACACGGCAAAGACCTTCCCGGGCTTCGAGAGCGAGGACGGCAACGTCAAGGTCCTGATCACCGAGCTGCCGCCGGCCGCCTATGGCGAGGTCGTCAGCGCCTTCAATTCCAATCCGGCCGGCGCCAATGGCGTCAAGCAGGACAAGGTCGAGACCCCCGCGGGCCTTGCCTATTTCACCACCGAAACCGGCAAGGCCGGCGACACCCCGGTGAAGCGCTATTCGATGATCGTGCCGGGTGCCGGCTTCTCCGGCTATGTCGCGGTGCAGATCCCGGAGAATGCGACCAAGATCTACACCGACGAGGCGGTGCGGCAGATGTTTGCGAGCGTCACCACGCGCAAGCAGGTCTCGGCCGAAGAGCAGATCGGGCTGATGCCGTTCAAGATCACCGATCTCGCCGACTTCAAGGACATCCGCACGCTGGCGCCCGGCTCCAGCATCATCCTGGCCGACGGCAACGAGGCCACAGGCTACGAGTCGAGGCCGTTCATGATCCTCGGCCTGATCGGCGCCACCCCGCAGCAGGCCGATGACCGCGCCCGCTTCGCCCAAGAGGCCGCCCTGCAGATCCCCGGCGTGCGCGAGTCGCGCGTCACCATGTCCGAGCCGATCCGCATCAACGGCCAGCAGGGTTTCGAGACCCGGATCGACGGCATCAGCGGCAAGGACAAGACCCCGGTGACCGTGGTGCAGTGGATTCGCTTCTCGAGCGGCGGCGCCTCGCTGCGCATCATCGCCAGCGCCCCGCGCGACCAGTGGGCCGCCGCCTTCACCCGCTTCCGCGCCGTGCGCGACGGGATCCAGCCGAAGGGTTAGCCCGAACCGGCTGCGCAGCGGCCTCGATCGAGCCGGACGAGGCGTCCGCGCTGCTCGTCATCGACGCTCGAACCATGCAGGCCGAGCTGCGAAAGCTGGCCTCCACCCTTCCGCGACGCGCGCAGAGCGCGCCTCGCGATGAGGCTCTAACTAAGCACGAAGTGAGGATCGATCAGTTCGGCGCGCCGTTCGACTCGTTGCTGTTGGCCGCCGGCGCCGCCTTCGCACCGCCCTTGGCGACACCGACCAGAGCCGGACGCAGCACGCGTTCGCCGATGGTGTAGCCGGCCTGCATGACCTGCACGACGGTGCCCGCGGGCACCGATGCATCCGGCACCTCGTACATCGCCTGATGGAAGTTCGGATCGAACTTCTGGCCCTGCGGATCGAGCTTCTTCACGCCGTGCTTTTCCAGCGCGCTGAGCAGCGAGCGCTCGGTGAGCTCGACGCCCTCGATCAGCGCGGTCAGGCCGGGATCGGCCGCCGCCCGCGCCTCGGCCGGAACGGCATCGAGCGCGCGCTGCAGATTGTCGGCGATGTCGAGTACGTCGCGGGCAAAGCCGGTGATGCCGTAAAGCTTGGAGTCGGCGACCTCCTTGGCGGTGCGCTTGCGCAGATTTTCCATCTCGGCCAGCGTCCGCAGCATACGGTCGCGCGCCTCGGCGGCCTCCTTCTGCAACAGCTCGACCGAACCGGGCTCGGGGTCGTCGGGCATGATGTAGGGCTTCGACACCACGGGCTCGCCGGTCGCAGCAGTCGTGTCTTCGGGTTGCCGGTCTCGATCGGTCATCGGGTCTCTTTTCGAATTCGTCGCAGGGGAGTTTTCTCGCCCGGATATCGTGCTTCGGGCGGGGAAAATCAAGCGCCCGTGATCGCGGGAACGCCGGTCAGCCCCCCAGAAGGCGGCTGACGATGCGGGCGGCATAGTCCACGGTCGGGATCACACGGGCATAATTCAGCCGTGTCGGCCCGATCACGCCCAAAACGCCGACGATGTGGCCGGCGGCATCCCGATAGGGCGAGATGATCGTGGAGGAGCCGGATAGCGAGAACAGCTTGTTCTCCGAGCCGATGAAGATGCGCACGCCCTCGGCGGTCTCGGCACGGCCGAGCAGATCGACCACGCCGCGCTTGGTCTCGAGGTCATCAAACAGCAGCCGGACCCTTTCGAGGTCCTCCAGAGCGTGCAAATCCTCTAGCAGATTGGCGTGGCCGCGCACGATCAGCTGACGATCCTCATTCTCGCCGCCGGACCAGCTGGCGATGCCGGCTGCGATCACTTTCTGGGTGAGCTGGTCGAGCTCGGCACGGGCTTCGCCCAAGGCGGTTTCGAGCTCGAGCCGCGCCTCGGCCAACGTCCGGCCGCGAATCCGCGCATTGAGGAAATTGCCGGCCTCCGTCAGCGCCGAGGATGGAACTCCGGGCGGCAGAGTCAAGACACGGTTTTCGACCTGGCCGTCCTCGCCGACCAGGATCACCAGCGCCTTCTCGGGTTCCAGCCGAACGAATTCGATATGCTTCAGCCGCGAATTGGATTTTGGCGTCAGCACCACGGCGGCGGCGCGGGTGAGGCCGGACAGCCGCGTCAGCGCCTCCGACAGCGCCGCCTCGACCGACTGGACGTGGCCCACCGACGTCAACTGGCTCTGGATCGACTGCCGCTCCGCCTCGTTGAGGTCACCGACCTGCATCAAGGCGTCGACGAAGAAGCGCAGGCCGAGTTCCGTCGGCAGACGGCCGGCGGAGGTGTGCGGCGCATAGATCAGGCCGAGCTGCTCCAGATCGGCCATGACGTTGCGCACCGAGGCCGGCGACAGCGGCATGGCGATCAGGCGGGAGATATTGCGCGAGCCCACCGGCTCGCCGGTCGCCAAATAACTTTCGACAATTTGACGAAAGATGTCGCGGGAACGCTCGTTGAGCTGGGCAAGGCCCGCGCGCGGCGCGATCAGATGGATCGGATCGTGATGGGCCACAAACGGTAACTCCTCTCAGACGCTTGTAATTTGTCTATCCGCACCGCCCCTGACAAGCGTGGTCTTGCGGTTGTTTGACGGTTGCCTTCGGACCGAAAAGGCCTTGCCGCTCACCCTCACCCCACCTACAAGCACCGCGAACAGCCTATTCCCGTAAGTTTTGGAGGATTTCCCATGCGGCCAAGCCGCCGTGCGCCCGACGAATTGCGCCCCGTAACGCTGGAGCGCGGCGTGGTCAAATATGCGGAAGGCTCCTGCCTGGTGAAATTCGGCGACACCCATGTGCTGGTCACCGCCACGCTTGAGGACCGCCTGCCGCCGTGGCTGAAGGGCCAGGGCCGCGGTTGGGTCACCGCCGAATACGGCATGCTGCCCCGCGCGACCTCGGAACGCACCCGCCGCGAAGCTGCCGCGGGCAAGCAGAGCGGCCGTACCGTCGAGATCCAGCGCCTGATCGGCCGCAGCTTGCGGACCATCGTCGATCTCGAAGCGCTCGGCGAGCGCCAGATCACGGTCGATTGCGACGTGCTCCAGGCCGACGGCGGCACACGCACCGCCTCGATCACCGGCGCCTGGGTCGCGCTGGCCGATTGCATCAGCTGGATGAAGGCGCGCAACATGATCAAGACCAACGTGATGCGCGACAATGTCGCCGCGATCTCCTGCGGCATCTACAACGGCACCCCTGTGCTCGATCTCGATTATGCCGAGGATTCGGCAGCCGAGACCGACGCCAATTTCGTCATGACCGGCGACGGCCGCATCATCGAGGTGCAGGGCACCGCGGAACGCGAGCCGTTCACGCAGGACGAGTTCCTGGCGCTGATGGCGCTGGCACAGAAGGGCATCGCGCGGCTCGTGGACTTGCAGAAACTGGCCGTGGCGTAGTCAATAGGCCCATGCACCGCCGAATCACCGGAAAGCTCGTCATCGCGACCCACAATCCCGGCAAGCTCGCCGAGATGAAGGAGTTGCTCGCGCCTTACGGCATCGAGGCGGTGTCGGCCGGTGAGCTCGGCCTGCCCGAGCCTGAAGAGACCGGCAACGATTTCCGCAGCAACGCCGCGATCAAGGCGATCGCCGCTGCGCAGGCAACCAAGCTTCCCGCATTCGCCGATGATTCCGGCATCGTGGTCGACGCGCTCGACGGCGCGCCCGGTATCTACAGCGCGCGCTGGGCCGGCCCAAGCAAGGACTTCGCTGCGGCGATGGCGCAGATCGAACGCCTGCTGCAGGAGCGCGGCGCGACCACATCGGACAAGCGCACCGCGCATTTCGTCTCCGCGCTCTGCGTCGCCTGGCCCGACGATCATCTCGAAGAGGTCGAGGCGCGCGCCGACGGCACGCTGGTCTGGCCGCCGCGCGGCACCGCCGGCTTCGGCTACGATCCGATGTTCCTGCCCGACGGTCATGACCGCACCTTCGGCGAGATGACCAGCATCGAGAAGCACGGCCTGCCGCCACTCGGCCTCGGCCTGTCGCACCGCGCCCGCGCCTTCGTGAAACTGGCGGAGATCTGCCTTGAGCCGCGATAGAGCGTTTTCGAGCGAAGTGGGTACCGGTTCGCGCCAGGAAAACGCGCCAAAAGAAAACGCGTCAAAACAAGAATCCGAAGCCTTCGGCGTTTACGTCCACTGGCCGTTCTGCCTGTCGAAGTGCCCCTATTGCGACTTCAACAGCCATGTCCGCCACGCCGCGATCGACGAAGCTCGCTTCGCTTCGGCTTTTGCGCGTGAGATCGAAACCACCGCGCAGCGCGCCCCCGGCCGCGAGGTCACCTCGATCTTCCTCGGCGGCGGCACGCCGTCGCTGATGCAGCCGGCAACCGTCGGCGCGGTGCTCGATGCCATCGGCAAGCACTGGCGCGTCGCCAGCGATGTCGAGGTCACGCTGGAGGCAAACCCCACCAGCGTCGAGGCCACCCGCTTCGCCGGCTATCGCGCCGCCGGCGTCAACCGCGTCTCGCTCGGCGTGCAGGCGCTCGACGATGCCTCGCTGAAAGCGCTGGGCCGCATGCACAGCGCGCGCGAGGCGCTCGATGCCGTTGCGATCGCACGCCGCTCGTTCGACCGCTATTCGTTCGACCTGATCTACGCCCGTCCCGACCAGACGCCGGCGATGTGGGCCGATGAACTCAAGCTAGCGATCGACGAAGCGGCCGAGCACCTGTCGCTGTATCAACTGACGATCGAAGAGGGCACGCCGTTTTTCGGCCTGCACCAGGCCGGCAAGCTGAAGACACCAGACGAAGCGGTCGCGCGTGCGCTCTACGACGTGACGCAGGAGACCTGCGACAGGCTTGGCCTCCCCGCCTACGAGATTTCGAACCACGCGCGGCGCGGCGCCGAATGCCGGCACAATCTGGTGTACTGGCGCGGTGAGGAATATGCCGGCATCGGTCCCGGCGCGCACGGCCGCCTCGACATCGACGGCATCCGCCACGCCACCGCCACCGAGAAGCGGCCCGAAGCCTGGCTGATGCGGGTCGAGACCAATGGCCACGGCAACATCACCGACGATCTCCTCAACAGCGAAGAGCGCGCCGACGAATTCCTGCTGATGGGACTGCGTCTGGCCGAAGGCATCGATCCCGAGCGCTACAGAGCGCTCTCCGGCCGCCCGCTCGATCCCAAACGCATCGCGCTGCTGCGCGAAGAGGGCGCGATCGTCGTCGATGCGACGGGGCGATTGCGCGTGACAAGCAGCGGCTTCCCCGTGCTGGACGCGGTAGTCGCGGATCTCGCGGCGTAAGTCTCACCAAATAGGCGGTGCGCTCCCTCGCCCGCTTGCGGGAGAGGGTTGGGGAGAGGGTGTCTCCACAACGGGACAATCCCCTAGAGGAGAGAACCCTCACCCGGCGCTATGCGCCGACCTCTCCCGCAAGCGGGAGAGGTGCACCGGCTACGCCCCAAAACTCTTCGGCGAACCCGCTACCGCCACACCACCGCCGGTCGTCACCTTCATCACCGCAAGGCCGCGTTCATTGCTGCCATCGGCGCGGAAGCGGAACAGGCCGTCGATGCCGGCGAAGCCGGAAGGGTTGGTCAGCACGTCCGGCGAAAAGCGTGTCGGCCCCTGCGTGCGCGCGAGCGCGGCGACGAGCGCGACCGCGTCATAGGCGAGCGTCGCGGTGCGGATCGGCTCGGCGCCGTATTTGGTGCGATAGCGGCCGGAGAAGGCACGAAAGCCGGCCGGATCTGGCGCGGCATAGAGACCGCCTTGCAGGCTCGCATTGGCGTAGACGCGCGGGCTGTCCCACAGGCCGGTGCCGAGCAGCTGGATGTTGCGCAAATTCGCGCCCGCGGCGGTCATCGCGTCGGCGACCGAGACGACGGCATCGCCGTCATCGGCAATGAACAGCGCATCCGCGCCGCCGAGCTGCTGCGCCACGGTGCGTGCCGGCGTGGCGCGATCGGCGCCGTATTTCTCGAACGCGACGATGCGCCCGCCACGGCGCGGCACCGCCGCCTTCACCGCGGCCTCGACGACATTGCCATAGGCATTGTCAGGCACGAGCACGGCGACGGAGCGCTTTCCGATGCTGGCGGAATATTCGACGATGCGATTGACGTCGGACTCCGGCAGGAAGGACAGCAGATAGACGCCGCGGCCGGCGATGCTGGAGTCGGTCGAGAACGCGATCACGGAAATGTTCCGCGTGCGCGCGACCTGCGCGACCGCGGGCACCGACTGCGCGAACAGCGGTCCCAGGATGATCTCGGCGCCTTCGTCGACCGCCTGCTGTGCGCCTTGTTGCGCGCCTTGCGGGCTGCCGTTGTCGTCCTTGATCAGGAGCTGGATGTTCGGATTCTGGAACTCAGCGAGTGCCATCTCGGCGGCGTTGCGCATCGACTGCGCGGCAAGGCCGGCGTTGCCGGCCGCCGAGAGCGGCAGGATCACTGCGACCTTGACCCCGCCGGTGCCGGCGGTCGTCCCCTGCTGCGGTGAGCCGGCCGGCTGGGCCGGCGGCGGGGAAGAGCTGCTGAACGGATTGGAGAACTGGCTGAGACTCTGCTGCACGCCGGCGCAGGCCGAAAGAAGGGGCGTGCCGAGCAGCAGGCCGAGCGCGCTCCGCCGGGTCGCTCCCGACAAGCGGGGCCCCTGAACGGGAGACTCCTCCGAAAAGGAAGATCTGGGATCACGCGGGCCCGGCATATGGCAGCTTCTCTTCTGACCGGCCCTCGCCAGCCGGTCACACACTCTTTCCACGACACAAGCCGCGGATTCAGGCATATTGTCGGCAAATAGTTAACTAAAACAAAAGGATAATATCCGCTTAACGCGGCCACGCCCTCAAGTCCTGGCTAGCTGTCCACCGTCCGTCACCCAGCATCAAGGCGGCGTTTCCGCCGCGAATATGGCACTGACGGTTCATTCCCCCTCGAATGTGATGCCGGATGGATCACATTCCAGTCCTCCCACCCCTTCCCTCGGCATGATCTTTTTCGCGGGAACGGTTCCCAGCCCCTGATATCATGCCTAAGTTCGTCTGATTATGCGCGCAAAGCCGGCCCCGATAAATACACCTGAAGCTACGGACGCCGCCCCGCGCGGTTTCTCGATCGACGCCCATCGGCTGACCGCGCCGAAGGCGGCGCCGGGCCTGCATCTGGTCGCGACACCCATCGGCAATCTCGGCGACATCACGCTGCGGGCGCTTCAGACGCTCGCCGGCGTCGAAATCATCGCCTGCGAGGACACCCGCATCACGCGGCGCCTGACCGAGCGCTACGACATCTCGGCGCAGCTCAAGCAGTATCACGAGCACAATGCGGAAGCCGCGCGCCCCAGGATCCTGGAGGCGCTGGCGCGGGGCGGCTCGGTCGCACTGGTGTCCGACGCCGGTACGCCGCTGATCTCCGATCCCGGCTTCAAGCTGGTGCGCGAGGTCTGCGCCGCCGGCCATGCGGTCTATGCGCTGCCCGGCCCGTCCTCGGTGCTGGCGGCGTTGTCGGTCGCGGCATTGCCGACCGACCGCTTCTTCTTCGAGGGTTTTTTGCCGGCGAAATCGGCCGCGCGAAGGTCGCGTCTTGCCGAGCTTGCCCGCATCGATGCCACGCTGGTCATGTTCGACTCCGGCAACCGCGTGCAGGATACGCTGGCCGAGCTCGCCGAGATCATGGGCACCCGCGAAGCTGCGATCTGCCGCGAGCTGACCAAGCTGCACGAGCAGATTTCGCGCGCGACGCTGAACGAGCTTGCGCGCGACGCCGATACGCTGGAGACACGCGGCGAATTCGTGCTAGTGATCGCTCCGCCAGCGGCCGATGCCGATAGGCTGACGTCGGCTGCGCTGGACGATCTGCTGCGCGCGCAGCTTGCCGCGCATAGCGTCAAGGACGCCGTGGCGCATGCCGTCGCGCTGTCGGGACGGCCGCGCCGCGAGGTCTATGCCCGTGCGCTCGAGCTCGCAAAGGATTTGCGGGGCGATGATGGCCAAGACTGACGAGGCCAAGACTGACCGGGCTAAGACCGACGGGGTCAAGGTTGAGGGGGCAAGGCCGCCGAAAGTCGCCTCGCCCGCACGCGTCGCCGCGTTCCGCACCGGCATCTCCGCGGAAAGTCGCGCTGCGGCCTACCTGATGGCCAAGGGCTATCGCATCCTCGCCAAGCGCTACCGCACACCGCATGGCGAGATCGACATCGTGGCGCGCCGCCGCAATCTGATCGCCTTCGTCGAGGTCAAGGCCCGTGCGACGCTGGATGATGCCGCCTTCGCCGTGACACCGCGCCAGCAGCAGCGCATCATCGACGCCGCGCAAGGCTGGCTCGTCGCGCATCCCGAGCATGCCGAATTGGAGTTGCGATTCGACGCCATGCTGATTGCGCCGCGGTCGCTTCCGCGCCATGTGTTGGCGGCATTCGACGCCTCGAGCTGAAAGGCAGACCATGAAACTGAACGTCGCCGTCCAGATGGACCCCATCGCCCGCATCAACATCAAGGGCGATTCCACCTTCGCGCTGCTGCTGGAAGCACAGAAGCGCGGCCACGGCCTGTCCTATTACACGCCCGACCAGCTCTCGATGGTCGGCGAGGAAATCGTCGCCCCCGTCCAGCTCCTGACGGTGCGCGACGAGCCCGGCAACCACTTCACGCTCGGCGAGCCCAGGCGCGAGGCGCTGAACGGCTTTGACGTGGTGCTGCTGCGCCAGGATCCGCCGTTCGACCTTGCCTACATCACCTCGACGCATCTGCTCGAACGCATCCATCCGAAGACGCTGGTCGTCAATGATCCCGCCTCGGTGCGCAACGCGCCGGAAAAGCTGTTCGTGATGAACTTTCCGCAGCTGATGCCGCCGACCCTGATCTCGCGCGACCTCGACGAAATCAACGCGTTCAGGGACAAGCACGGCGCCGTCGTGATGAAGCCGCTGCACGGTCATGGCGGCGCGGCGGTGTTCCGCGTGATGCCGCAGGACATGAATTTCGGCTCGCTGTTCGACATGTTCTCGGTGACGTTCAGGGAGCCCTGGGTGATCCAGCAGTTCATCCCCGAGGTGAAGCACGGCGACAAGCGCATCATCCTGGTCAACGGCGAGTTCGCCGGTGCGGTGAACCGCGTGCCCGCCGCCGACGACCTCCGCTCCAACATGGTGCGCGGTGGCGCCGCGCAGGAGACCGAGCTCACGCCCCGCGAGCGCGAGATCTGCGCCACCGTCGGCCCGGCGCTGCGCGAGCGCGGCCTGCTGTTCGTCGGCATCGACGTCATCAACGGCAGCCTCACCGAGATCAACGTGACCTCGCCGACGGGCATCCGCGCGATCGCGCGACTCGGCGGGCCCGATGTTGCGGCAAAGGTCTGGGACGTGATCGAGCAGAAGCGGAAGAAGTAAGGCGCTGCACACTCTAAGAGAGCGCACGAACTCTCCCCAATGTCGTCCCGGCGCTCGCCGGGACGACACCGACAATGTGGTGCGTTGCTTCCATCTCATTCGCACGACGTTGCTTCACCCACCACTAACTCCCTATTCACCATGACGCCGCGCGCCTCGTTCGAACGCAGCAGCCGTCACGCGTGAAACTACGGGGCCATTGGCTGACCGGATAACGCCCCGTTCACCATTCGCCCAGAACGCGCATCGTGACCGACCGTCCCGCGCGGCCTCGCAACACCCCTTATACTTTTACTCCCTACTCATCGATGCAGGGGAACCCGCCACGTGCGGTTCGAGTGCCCCGCGTAAGAGTAGAAGCGTATGAACACCGCACGCATTGTCGTTCTCGTCATCGCGCTGAGCGCCGGCGGCGTCGCTGCGTATCTGGCGAGCGGCTACGACAACAAGCCCGCGCCCGCCCTTCCCGTCGCCGAGAAATTGCCGACGGTCGAAGTCCTGATCGCGAAGAACGACATCCAGCTCGGCCAGGCCGTCAAGCCCGAAGACCTGCAATGGCAGTCCTGGCCGGCGGCAACGGCCAGCGGCGCCTTTATCCGTCGCGACAACAGGCCCGAAGCACAGACACAGATCGCCGGCTCGATTGCGCGCGTCCCCTTGATGCAGGGCGAACCGATCCGCGAGCAGAAGCTGGTGAAGGCCGACGGCTCCGGCTTCATGGCCGCGATCCTGCCGACCGGCATGCGCGCCGTTTCCACCGAAATTTCAGCCGAGACCGGCGCCGGCGGATTCATCCTGCCGAACGACCGGGTCGACATCGTCCTGACGCGGCGCCTGAAGAATCCCGAGGGCGCCAACGGCCCGACCGGCGGCAACGACCTGATCCTGTCCGAGGTTGTCCTGACCAACATCCGCGTGCTCGCGATCGACCAGGCGCCGAAGGAGAAGGACGGCCAGAACGCCGTCCTCGGCAAGACCGTTACGCTCGAGCTCAAGCTCGACCAGGTCGCCACGCTCTCGGTCGCGCGCCAGGCCGGCACACTGACACTCGCGCTGCGCAGCATCGTCGACGCCAACGCAATCGACCTCTCGGCTGAAGACCTGGCGCTCAAGCGTCAGGGCGGCGGCGTGAACGTGATCCGATACGGGGTACAGGCGCGGCAATTGACGTCACAGAAGTGATGATGGGGACACCATGAACTACGGGGACATTCGGACGGGCATGCGCCTTCGGGGGAAGCGCACGCATTCGTTCTGGGCAGGGGCAATGCTGATGCTGGGGCTGGCCGCAGCTCCCGATTTCGTCAGCGCCGCGGATGCGCCGGTCGGGGACCAGGCCCCGCTGCAGGCACCGGATCTCGGCGTGTCGCCGGTTTCGACCATCGCACCGACGCGCACGCGCTCGCTGTCGCTCGGCGTCGGCAAGTCGGTCGTCATCGACCTGCCGCGCGAGGTCAAGGACGTGCTGGTGGCCGATCCCAAGATCGCCAACGCGGTGATCCGCTCGTCGCAGCGCGCCTATATCATCGGCGGCCAGGTCGGCCAGACCAACGTGGTGTTTTTCTCCTCCGACGGACAGCAGGTCGCGTCCTACGACATCGCCGTGAAGCGTGACCTCAATGGCATGCGCACCGCGCTGCGCCAGTCGCTGCCGGGCGTGCAGATCGAAGGCGTCGGCGACAGCGTGATGCTGACCGGCTCGGTGTCGAGCCCGGTCGAGGCCCAGCAGGCCGGCGACGTCGCCGCCAAGCTCGTCGGCGGCAGCGAGAAGGTCGTCAACAACATCGTCGTGCGCGGCCGCGACCAGGTGATGCTCAAGGTCGTGGTCGGTGAAGTCAGGCGCGACATCGTCAAGCAGCTGGGCGTCGATCTCAGCGCCAGCCTGAATGCCGGCACCGCCGTGGTGAATTTCAACAATTCCAACCCATTCTCGGTCAGCGGCGGTCCGATCGTCAGCAGCAACGGGCTCGGCGTGGCCGGCCTCGCCAAGGGCGTCGCCACCGTCAGCGCCACGATGCGCGCGATGGAAAGCGCCGGCGTCATGCGCACGCTCGCCGAACCGAGCCTGACGGCGATCTCGGGCGAATCCGCCACCTTCATCGCCGGCGGCGAATTCCCGATTCCCGCGGGCTATTCCTGCGATCCGGTCACCCACGTCTGTACCACCCAGATCACCTACAAGAAGTTCGGTATCTCCCTGAACTTCACTCCGGTCGTCCTCAGCGAGGGCCGCATCAGCCTGCGCGTCATGACCGAAGTCTCGGAGCTGTCGAACACCAACTCGATCACGCTGACGCAGGCGGTGTCCTCGACCTCGAGCAACTCGCTCACCATCCCCTCGATCCAGACCCGCCGCGCCGAGACCACGCTGGAAATTCCCTCCGGCGGTTCGATGGCGATGGCCGGCCTGATCCAGCAGAAGACCAAGCAGGCGGTCAACGGCTTGCCCGGCATCGACCAGGTGCCGATCATCGGCGCGCTGTTCCGCAGCCAGGACTTCGTCAACAACGAGACCGAGCTGATGGTCATCGTGACACCCTATGTGGTGCGCGCGGTCGCCCAGAAGGAATTGTCACGGCCCGACGACGGTTTCGCGCCGGCCTCGGATGCGCAGACGGCGCTGCTCGGCCGCATGAACCGCCTCTATGGCGTCGCGCGCCGCGTCGATCCGATCGAGGGCACGCACGGCGATTTCGGCTTCATCATCGACTGAGCGGACGGTTTGGGGACCGGGGCAGGAAACGGGGCAAGAGGGGACCAGGCGATGACGACAACATCAGCCGATCGACGCCGCAATCTGCGGATCGCGCTCGCACTGACGGGGCTCTCCGTCATGCTGGGCGCCTGCAACACCACCGGCGAGATCGTCACCCAGACGGTGCCGACCGATTATCGCCAGCGCCACCCGATCGCGGTGCAGGAGGGCAAGAAGTCGATCGTGATCTTCGTCGGCAAGGCGCGAGGTGGCCTTTCCGCCGCGCAGCGCGCCGACGTCGCGGGCATCGCCCGGGACTGGGTGCGCGAAGGCACCGGCTCCGTCGTCGTCGACGTGCCGGTCGACACCGCGAATTCACGCGCCGCGGCGGCGACCTATCAAGACATCCGGTCGGTGCTCGCATCCGGCGGCGTGCCGTCGCGCGCCATCGTCCAGCATCCCTACCGCCCTGAAGATCCCGGCCTGCTGCCGACCATCCGCCTGAGCTATTCGAAGATCGCCGCGGTCGCCGGTCCCTGCGGGCTGTGGCCGGAAGACATGGGTCCGAACATCCTCGACCCCGGCTATGACGAGAACCGGCCCTACTTCAATCTCGGCTGCGCCACCCAGCGCAATCTCGCAGCCATGATCGACAACCCGGCCGACCTCGAGCAGCCGCGAGCCGAGACGCCCGCCTACACCGCGCGGCGCGACATCGCCTTCGACCGCTACCGCAAGGGCTCGACCACCACGACCGCCTATCCCGAGGCCGACAGGGCCAAACTCAGCGACACCGGAAAATGACAGGCATTCTCGACGACGAAGACGCGGACGATCCGCGCCACCCCGAGGAACACATTGCGCCGGTTCCCCGCATTTCCGTGCAGGCGTTTTGCGAGACCGAACAGACGCTCGCCGCCGTGACCGCGGCCGGGCTGGATCGCCGTCTCGCCAAGGCGCATCTCACCGCCAAGGGCGGCGGCCTCGCCGCGGCCATCGACGTCTATGACACGATGCCGACGCCGAACGTCATCGTGATCGAATCCGACGGCACGCGCGACATTCTCGAAGGCCTCGACGATCTCGCCGGCGTCTGCGATCCCGGCACCCGCGTGGTCGTGATCGGCAATCCCAACGACACTGCGCCCTATCGCGAGCTGGTGCGCCGCGGCGTCAACGACTACGTGGTCGGGCCGGTCGAAACCCTCGACGTCGTCCGTTCGATCTGCAGCCTGTTCTCGGCCTCCGAGGCCATCATCACCGGCCGCGTCATCGCGGTGGTCGGCGCCAAGGGCGGCGTCGGCGCATCCACCGTCGCGCACAATTTGGCCTGGACCATCGCACGCGACCTCGCGCTCGATTCCGTCGTGATCGATCTCGACCTCGCCTTCGGCACCGCGGGCCTCGACTACAACCAGGACCCGGCGCAGGGCATCGCCAATGCGGTGCTGTCGCAGGATCGCCCCGATACGGCGCTGATGGAACGCCTGCTCGCCAAATGCACCGAGCGCCTCAGCTTGCTCGCTGCGCCTGCCACTCTGGACCGCGTCTACGATTTCGGCGCCGAAGCCTTCGATGCGATCTTCGACACGCTACGCATGACCACGCCCTGCATCGTGCTCGACGTTCCGCACCAATGGTCGGGCTGGACGCGCCGCGCGCTGGTCAACGCCGACGATATCGTCATCGTTGCCGAGCCTGATCTCGCCAACTTGCGCAACACCAAGAACATGCTGAGCGTGCTGAAGGCGGCGCGGCCGAACGACCGGCCGCCGCTGTATTGCATCAACCAGGTCGGCATGCACAAGCGCGCGGAGATCGACGTCAAGTCGTTCGCCAAGACCATGGAAAGCCAGCCGATGGCGGTGATCCCGTTCGATTCGAAGCTGTTCTCGACTGCAGCCAACAACGGCCAGATGATCGCGGAGGTCTCCAAGAGCCACCGCACCACGCTGCTGTTTCAGAACATGGCGAACCGCCTCGCCGGTCGCGGCGAGGTCAAGAAGCCGAAGAGCTCGCTGTTCGGACCGCTGCTGAAGAAGCTGAAGGGCAGGACGGGCCGCGGCTCGGCCCCGCATCGCAAGGCGTCCTGAGGAAAAGCGTTTTCGAGCGACGTGGATCCCGGTTCGCGTCAGGAAAACGCGTCAGACAAGAGGCAAGCGAGAGGGCAGATTACTTGTCCGCCCGCTGCTGCTTCTTCGCCAGCAATTGCCGCAGCGCCGTGACCTTTGCCGCGGCCTGATCCGGTGGCAGATCGCCTTTCACGATGGCCTCGGCCTCGGCCTGCTTGCCTTGCAGGCCCACCACCAGCGCCAGATTGGCGCGCACGCGGGAATCGTTCGCGTTGCGTCCATACGCGCGACGCAGCGTTTCCTCGGCCCGCGGCAGATTGTTTTGCAGCATGTAGGACAGGCCGAGATTGGACAGGACCTGCGGCTCGTCCGGCACGATCTTCAGCGCGGTCGCATAATATTGCTGCGCCTCTTCGTTGCGGCCGAGCTGGTCGAGCACCGCGCCTTGCGCCGACAGGATGCGCCAGTCGGGATCTTCCGGCGTATGCGCACGGCCGAGCACGTCGAACGCCTGCTGGAAATTGCCGCTGTCGGCGAGCGCGCGGCCGTAGCCGGCAAGCAGCGCCTTGTTGCTCGAATTATTGAGCACGGCCTGCTCCATCACCGCGACGGCCTGGGCGCTCTGGCCCGTTGTGCGCAGAGCCGTGCCGTATTCGAGGGCGACGTTGGGATCACCAGGCTTGGCGCGATAGCGCTCGCGCAGCGCGTCCATGTCCGGCTTGATGTCCGGCTTGGGGTCGGCCTTGCCAGCCGTTTCCGATTTGCCGCCGAGCGCGCCGGTGATGTCCTCGATACCTGTGGTCTGGCAGCCACCGAGGGCTAGCACAAGGAGGCCAGGAAGCAGGAATCTCGCCGGGGGAGAGGCAAGGGGCGAACGCTTGGACATACTCTGATCACTCGGCAACTGATCAGGGATGCTTACCGATTAACGCTAAAGTCCAGTTAAGGACGCAGCTCTCGACACCCTTAGTCAGTGAATTCGGCACCGAATTCGCAACCGATGCGCCAGCGCAGGCGGCATTGGCGGGAATAATCCGGCGCGAAGATGATCGTGAACTGCGGCGGCACCTCCAGGAATTCCGCCACCACTTTCACGCCCCCGTCCGAAATATCCGTGATCGTGCAGTCCCGCGGCAGCGAGCCCGCGCCAAAATGAATCTTGGCGAGCCGCGTGCACACCCGTCGTTCGCTTCTGCGGCGATTTGCAAGCATCTTGATTGTTCACTCGTTAGATCACGGCCCATCCCGCGGCTCTAGCAGTAGCGAATATTCGTTGGGATGTGCTGTCCGGAGCCGCTCGCATTCGAGCCGTAGTGTCCGCGTCGTGTTTACGACTTGTTAGGGGGAGGTCCAGCCAGCAACAATGTTCCCGTATTGTTCTTGCAGAATGGGCCGAGCTCTGCTACCCCTAATTGTGCAAGAGGGCAGGCTGGTTTGGGCATGGTTCAGCGGGTTTCTACCGTCGCCTTTGAGGGGATCGAGGCCCGCGCGGTCGACGTGCAGGTGCAGGTCGCACCCGGTTTGCCCGCCTTCGCGATCGTCGGCCTGCCGGACAAGGCGGTGTCGGAAGCGCGCGAGCGGGTCCGCTCGGCGCTGATCGCCTCAGGGCTGGCGCTGCCGGCGCGGCGGATCATCGTCAATCTCGCGCCGGCCGACCTGCCCAAGGAGGGCAGCCATTACGACCTCCCGATCGCGCTGGGGCTGATGGCCGCGATCGGCGCGATTCCGCCGGATGCGCTGACGGGCTTCACGGTGCTCGGCGAGCTCGGGCTGGACGGTTCGATCGCGCCCGTCGCCGGGGTTCTGCCAGCCGCAATCGGCGCCAATGTGCGCGAGGAAGGCTTGATCTGCCCGGCCGCGTGCGGTTCGGAGGCGGCATGGGCGAGCCCGGACATCCAGATCATCGCTGCACAGTCGCTGATCCAGATCGCCAACCACTTCAAAGGCACGCAGGTGCTGTCGCGGCCGGTGCCGAAGGTGCACGAGGCGGCAGCCTCGACGCTCGACCTGCGCGACATCAAGGGCCAGGAGAGCGCCAAGCGCGCGCTGGAGATCGCAGCCGCCGGCGGACATCACCTGTTGATGATCGGCGCGCCCGGTGCCGGCAAGTCGATGCTGGCGGCGCGGCTGCCTTCGATCCTGCCGCCGCTGTCGCCGGCCGAATTGCTGGAGGTCTCGATGATCGCCTCCGTCGCCGGCGAGATCGAGGGCGGCGCGCTGACGGCGCGACGGCCGTTCCGCTCGCCGCATCATTCCGCCAGCATGGCCGCGCTCACCGGCGGCGGCATGCGCGCCAAGCCCGGCGAGATCTCGCTCGCGCATCAGGGCGTGCTGTTCCTCGACGAGCTGCCGGAGTTCGATCCCCGCGTGCTGGACTCGCTGCGCCAGCCGCTGGAGAACGGCGAGGTCTCGGTGTCCCGCGCCAATCATCGCGTGACCTATCCGGCGCGGTTCATGCTGGTTGCGGCCATGAACCCCTGCCGCTGCGGCAATGCGTTCGAACCCGGCTATAGCTGCAAGCGCGGCCGCATCGACCGCTGCACCAGCGATTATCAGGCCCGCATCTCCGGCCCGCTGATGGATCGAATCGACCTGCGCATCGAGGTTCCCGCGGTGACCGCGGCCGATCTGATCCTGCCGCCGCCGGCGGAAGGCTCGGCCGAAGTCGCCGCGCGCGTGGCGGCGGCGCGCGACATCCAGCTCGCTCGTTACGCCGATGCCGGCCTGCCCCATGTCCGTACCAATGCCGAAGCACCGAGCTCGGTGCTGGAGGAGATCGCCAAGCCGGATGCGCAGGGCCAGAAGCTGCTGCGCGACGCCGCCGAGACGATGCGGCTGTCGGCGCGTGGCTATCACCGCGTGCTGCGGGTGGCGCGCACGCTCGCGGACCTCGACGGCACCGAGAAGATCGGCCGGCTGCATCTGGCCGAAGCGCTGTCCTACCGCGCACTCGCGGAAGATGTGCGGCAGATGGCGTGATCATTCCGCGCATCAACCCGGCGGTAACGAGTTTCCTTTACGCTCTGCAAACCATAAGGCCCAAGTTCCCCCGTGCGAGTTCCACACCGGGCCTGGCGAGTAGCGCGTCATGTTGCGTATCAAGATCCTGGCCTCGGTCGTTCCCCTGCTGGCGGCCGCGGTGTTCGCCCGCAGCGAGATCGTATCGGTCTCGCATCCCTGCATCGCCGTCGGCGATACCTCGGTCGAACTGACCTCGCTGTTCTGGACCGCCGGCGTCCATGTCGCCTTCACCGACGATCTGGCGCGCGCCACGGTGCGGGTCCGGATCACGGACGATGCCGATGACGCCGATTTCGCGGTCGTTGACGACGGTCTCGGATCCGAGACGGACTCCTGCGAGGCTCATCCGGCGAACCGCCTCATCACCATCGCCGCGCAGCCGGTCGACGGCGGCCCGGTCATCTACCTCTCCACCGACGGTCCGGCCGATTACCGCATCTATGTGCGCTCGAAGACGTTCTCGCAGCGCGAGGCGGCGGCGCTGATCGTCGGCGCCCATGGCGGCCAACGCCCGTTGCCGCTGCAGGCCGCCTCGCTCTGATTATTTTCGAGCATGATCTTTCGGAAACCCGCTTCACACTTTGCGCTGGCGCGGCCCTCCGGGTCCGGATCATGCGCCGAGGATTAACACCTCGCTAACCTTGTTCGGAGCCGGAAACAAAGCCTCAAGCTGTTTGCAAGGTCGGCGAGACATCGTCGCAACCGGCGGCGGTGGGGTTTCGGACAAGAGTCGGGGTCGGTGACGATGGGTCGAACGTTCCGGATCAAGGTGCGCATGCGCCGCTTCAGGCGGCAGCATCCCAGAATTGCCTTCGCGATCCGCTCCTTCATGATCTTCTCGGCGACGTTCGGCGGCGCCTATGGATTCGTCACCGGAAGCCGGTCCGAGGCGTCAGGCTACGATCCCAATGCGTTCGCGATCGGCGCGAGCTTCCTGTTCGCGCTCGCCTGCCTCGGCCTCGCCACGCTGAGCATGCGGTTGCGCTTCGTCAACAAGCGGATGCGCACGCTGGCCGCCCACAACGAGGCGCTGATCGACCGCAATTGGGAGCTGAAGGAAGCGGAAGAGCGCGCCCGCAGCCTGTTCGAACAGCAGGGCGATTTGATCGTGCTGCGCGATCATCAGGGCCGCATCACCTTCGCCAACGACGCCTATTGCGCGCTCGCAGGGCAGGCGCGCCGTGCGCTGGTCGGCACGCGTTTCAATTTCGACGTGCTGGAGCAGGGTGACAGCGCGCGCGAGAGCAATGGCACGCGCATTCACGACCAGAAGATCACCACGCCGCTCGGCGCGCGCTGGATCGCCTGGCGCGAGGGCTATGTTCGGCTCGATGCCGGCCAGCCCGCCGAATTGCAGAGCGTGGGACGCGACGTCACCGATCGCACCGAGACCGAACGCGCGCTGTCCGACGCACGCGACCAGGCTGACGCCGCCAACCGCGCAAAATCGCGTTTCCTCGCCATGGCCTCGCACGAGATCCGCACGCCGCTCAATGGCATCATCGGCATGGGCGGCCTCTTGCTCGACACCAATCTGACGCCGGAGCAGGCGACCTATGCCAGGGCGGTGAAGACATCGGGCGAAGCCTTGATGGCGCTGATCGAGGAGCTGCTGGACTATTCCAAGATCGAGGCCGGCAAGCTCGATCTCGAGCTGCGCCCCTTCGCGCTCTCCACCCTGATCGAGGAGATCACCGAGCTGCTCGCGCCCCGCGCACAGGCCAAGCAGCTCGAGATCGCCGCCTATGTGGACGAGCGCCTGCCGTTGGAAGTGGTCGGCGACGCCGCGCGACTGCGCCAAGTGCTGCTCAACCTTGCCGGCAACGCCATCAAGTTCACCGCGAGCGGCGGCGTCGCGCTGATCGTCGAGCCCGGCATCTGGCCGAACGAGATCAGTTTTCTGGTCCGCGATACCGGCATCGGCATCGCAGCCGACGCGCAGCAGCGCATCTTCCGTGAATTCGAGCAGGCCGACGAGCGCGTCGCCCGCACCTATGGCGGCACCGGGCTCGGCCTCGCCATCAGCGAACGCATCGTCAAGCGCATGGGCGGCCGCATCACGCTCGCGAGCGAGCCGGGCAAGGGCTCGACCTTCGAGGTCGCGATCCCGCTCGCGCCATCGCAAGCCGGTACGGGACAGACCGCGTTCCCAAGCCCCGACCTCACCGGAAAGTCCGTCCTGCTGATCGCCGACGGCATCGAAGCGTCGCTGATCGCGCGGCGGCTGGAGCGCTGGGGCGGCCAGACCTGCCTGGTGTCGGATGCAGCGGTCGCAGAGGCGCTGCTGCCGGAACGCTCGTGGCACGCGGTACTGATCGACCGCGCGCTCGGTCCCGACGTCGCCGACCAGCTGGGCGAAGCCGCACGCACGCACGCACCGCAGCGGCTGGTGCTGCTGACGTCGAGCTCGCGCCATGAGAAGCTCTCGGCCGCCTTCACCGGCTTCCTGATGAAGCCGCTGCGCGCCGCTTCGCTGGCCGCACGGCTCGCGCTGACGCCGGAAGTCGCCTCGCCGGATCTCGCGCCGGAGCCGCCGGCCCCATCGACCAGCATCGCACCAGCCAAGGGTCTTTCGATCCTCGTTGCCGAGGACAACGAGATCAACGCCCTGCTGATGCGGTCGCTCCTGACAAAACTTGGCCATCGCGTCGTCATCGCGATCGATGGCGAGGCCGCGCTGGAGTCCTGGCTCGCCGCGTCATCCGCCGGCGCGCCCTATGATCTCGTGCTGATGGACATCCAGATGCCGCGTCTCGACGGCATCGAGACGACCAAGCGCATCCGCGCCCACGAGGCCGCCGCCGGCGGTCACCACACGCCGATCCTGGCGCTCACCGCCAATACCCTGGTGGAGGATCGCTACGCCTGTTTCGAGGCCGGCATGAATGGATTTCTGATCAAGCCGCTCGATCGCGACAAGCTGGACGAGGCGCTGGCGGGGCTCGCGGCGTCACGGCATCTGGCGGTGTAGCCCAGGTCTCTCCCCGTCATTGCGAGCACAGCGAAGCAATCCAGAACCCCTCCGCGGAAAGATTCTGGATTGCTTCGCTTCGCTCGCAATGACGAGTCTGCGGCTCACAGCCTTCTCAACGCCACGCTCTCCACCACGTGGTCGGCGCCCTTCTTTATGATGAGGGTCGCACGCGGGCGGGTCGGCAGAATGTTGTCCTCGAGATTGGCGAGGTTGGTGCGTTCCCAGATCGCGATCGCGGTCGCGGTCGCTTCCTCGTCCGACAACAGCGCGTAGCGGTTGAAATAGGACTTTGGATTGGTGAATGCGGTGTCGCGCAGCGCGAGGAAGCGCTTGATGTACCAGCGCCGCAGCGCCGCTTCGTCGGCGTCGATATAGACCGAGAAATCGAAGAAGTCGGAGACCACGGGCACCGCCTTGCCGTCGCGCGGCAGCTTGCCGGTCTGCAGCACGTTGACGCCCTCGACGATCAGGATGTCGGGCTGGTCGATCTCGGCCCACTGGTTCGGCACGATGTCGTAGGTCAGATGCGAGTAGACCGGTGCACGGACGTGGCGGCGTCCGGCCTTGATGTCCGACAGGAAGCTGAGCAGCAGCGGCAGGTCGTAGCTCTCGGGAAAACCCTTCTTCTGCATGATGCCCTGCCGGTCGAGCACCGCATTGGGATAGAGAAATCCGTCGGTGGTGATCAGCTCGACCTTCGGCCGCGGCGACCAGCGTGCCAAGAGAGCCTGCAGCACGCGGGCCGTGGTCGATTTTCCGACCGCGACCGAGCCGGCGACGCCGATGATGTAGGGCATCTTGCGGTCGCGGATGTTGAGGAACTGGCGCTCGGCGTAATACAGCCGCTGCATCGCGTCGACGTAGATCGAGAGCAGCCGCGACAGCGGAAGATAAATGTCCTCGACCTCCTGCAGGTCGAGACGATCGTGCAACGAACGGAGACGGTCGAACTCGCCCGGCTCCAGCGTCATCGGCGTGTCGTCGCGCAAACGCGCCCACTCTTCGCGCGTATAGACGCGGTACGGATTATACTGCTGCTCGGGTGCGCGGATATCCATGACGCGACCTTTCCGTTGTGGACCGACTAGCCCTTACGCGAAGCTTTCTCTTCCAACCCTGACATATTCGTACGCTTGTCCAGCGCCGCTTCCACTTCTTCCAGCTTCACGCCGCGGGCCTTGAGCAACACAAGGAAGTGATAAAGCAGGTCGGCGCCCTCGGCGATCAGATGCGCGCGATCGTTTTCGACTGCTGCGATGACGGTTTCGACTGCTTCCTCACCGAACTTCTTGGCGCAATGCTCGGCGCCCTTGTCCAGGAGCTTGCGGGTATAGGAGGCCTCGCCTCCGGCCGCCGCGCGGGCGTCGATGGTTGCGGCCAGATCGTGGATCGTGAAACGCGGCATCGGAATTACTCGGAAACACACGGGAACGGCGGAGGCTATCCCCGCTGGCCTGTGTAGCATTTTTATGAAGCGGAGTCGTCAGGCATCGAGGCGCATGGGCAGCCCCCGCCGCGACATGTGCTCCTTGGCTTCACGAATGGTGAATTCCCCGAAATGGAAGATCGAGGCGGCCAGGACGGCCGTGGCGTGCCCGTCGCGGATACCGTCAACGAGATGATCGAGATTGCCGACGCCGCCCGAGGCGATGACGGGAACGGTAACGCTGTCGGCGATCGCCCGGGTCAGCGGAATGTCGAAACCCTGCCTGGTGCCGTCGCGGTCCATCGAAGTCAGCAAAAGCTCGCCAGCCCCGAGCGAGACCACTTCCTGGGCATATTCGATGGCGTCAATGCCGGTCGAATTGCGGCCGCCATGGGTAAAGATCTCCCAACGCTCGCCGCCGCCCGCGCGCTTGACCCGCTTGGCGTCGATCGCGACCACCACGCACTGCTCGCCGAATTTTTCGGCAGCTTCCTTGACGAACTCGCGCCGCGACACCGCCGCGCTGTTGATCGAGACCTTGTCGGCGCCGGCGCGCAGCAGCGTCTTGATGTCGTTGACCTCACGCACGCCGCCACCGACGGTCACGGGCATGAAGCAAGCCTCCGCCGTGCGCCGGACCACGTCCAGCATGATGCCGCGGTTCTCGTGGGTGGCGGTGATGTCGAGGAAGGTCAGCTCGTCGGCACCGGCCGCGTCATAGGCGATCGCGGCTTCGACGGGATCGCCGGCGTCACGCAGATCGACGAAATTGACGCCCTTGACGACCCGTCCGTCCTTGACATCGAGGCAGGGGATCACGCGCACCTTGAACATGTGTCAGCTCCTAGGCGGCGCGCGCGTTGCGGATCAAGGTGAGGGCGGCGGCGGGATCGAGCCGGCCGTCGTAAAGCGCCCGGCCGGCGATCGCGCCGGCGAGTTTTTTCGCGCGCGGCGTCAGCATTGCCTTGACGTCCTCGATCGAGGCGAGGCCGCCCGAGGCGATCACGGGAATGGAGATGGCGTCGGCCAACGCGATGGTCGCATCCAGGTTCAGGCCCTTGAGCAGGCCGTCGCGTGCGATGTCGGTGAAGATGATGGCGGCAACGCCGGCATCCTCGAAACGCTGCGCGATTTCCAGCACCGTCACCTGCGAGGTCTCGGCCCAGCCTTCAACCGCGACCTTGCCGTCGCGGGCATCCAGCCCGACCGCGACGCGGCCGGGAAATTTCCTGGCCGCGGCCTTGACCAGCTCGGGATCGCGCACCGCCGCGGTGCCGATGATGACGCGGGTGATGCCCTTGTCGAGCCAGGCTTCGACGGTCGCGAGATCGCGAATGCCGCCGCCGAGCTGCACCGGGATATTGATGGTCTTCAGCATCGCCTCGACGGCCTGCGCATTCACCGGCTTGCCGGCAAAGGCGCCGTCGAGGTCGACGACGTGGAGATATTCAAAGCCCTGCTCGACGAAGCTCTGCGCCTGCGCGGCGGGATTGAGGTTGAACACGGTGGCGCGCGCCATGTCGCCTTGTTCGAGACGCACGCACTGGCCGTTCTTGAGATCGATCGCGGGAAATAGAATCATGATTGAGCCAGGAGTTTTCCGCGCACACAGTGCGCTCCCTCCCCCCTTGTGGGGGAGGGTTGGGGAGAGGGGTAAGCCACGGGCACCGCCGTTGCGGCTACCCCCCTCCCGAACGCTACGCGTTCGACCTCCCCCACGAGGGGGGAGGTAACAAGAGCGGACGCCATCACGGTTTCCATCGCAAAAAGTTCGAGATCAGGGCCAGGCCGAAACGCTGGCTCTTCTCGGGGTGGAACTGGGTGCCGATGGCGGTGTCCTTGGCGACGATCGCAGTCACCGGGCCACCATAGTCGGCGCGCGCGAGCACGTCCGCCTCGTTGGCGGCATTAAGGTGGTAGGAGTGCACGAAATAGGCGTGCTGGCCCTTGGGGCCGAGCGACAGCTTGTTCAGCACCGGATGCTCGCGCAGGACGTCGAGCGTATTCCAGCCCATGTGCGGGATCTTCAGGCTTTCATCGCGCGGCGTGATTTTTTCGACGTCGCCGCCGATCCAGTTCAGACCGTCCGTCGTGACATGCTCCTTGCCGCGACTCGCCATCAGCTGCATGCCGACGCAAATGCCGAAAAAAGGCCGCGCCTTGACGCGCACCGCTTCGTTGATCGCCTCGACCATGCCGTTGACGGCATCCAGCCCGCGCCGGCAATCGGCGAAGGCGCCGACGCCCGGCAGCACCAGACGGTCGGCGCTATAGGCCTGGTCCGGATCGCTGGTGACGAAGACCTTTTGCGGATTCTCCATGCTGCGCGCGGCGCGCTCGAAAGCCTTCGCGGCGGAATGCAAATTGCCGGAACCGTAATCGATGATGGCGACGCTCATCGTGACCCTCCCGGTTCTGGAAACAAACCAATGATGCCGCCGGCCGGTATCGGCGGCGGGTTCGAGAATTGCTGACCCGGCGTGTGGCGTGTCGGCGGCGGACCACCACGATCGACCGCCCATTGATCGTTGACGATGCCGTGCTGCTTCTGGCTCCAGCGCTCGAAGAAGCGGCGCTCGGCGGTATCCTCGTCATCGCCGACGACGACATCGAGCTGCCGCCATTTGCCGCGCGACAGGGTCCAACGGCGCAGGCTCGAGGCCTCGAACCCCATCAACATTGCGACGATGATGTTGGCCAGGAAGATCGAGCTCCGGCCAACGCCGAGGCTATGCAGCCCGGCATCGAATGCAGCCAGGAAGATCACCCAGCCGATCAGCGCCAGCCACAACCTGTTCCAGAGCAGCCAGAACGGGCCGAAAACCATCGCCCAGAAGTAGAAGCCGTCGCGCACGAAGACGAACTTGTCGGTCGCGCGCAGATCGGCTCCGGCAGGGGAGGGAGCATGAACTGTGTAGACAGGCATGGTGATGCCCCGTTCCTAGGAATTCAGTGATGCCGCCGGCAGCGTTTCGACAACCGACGGAGATGTCAGCCGCCGAGCGAGCCCTTGGTGGACGGGATTTCGCCCACAGCCTTGGGATCGATCGCGACCGCCGCACGCAGCGCCCGCGCCAGTCCCTTGAAGCAGGACTCGGCGATATGGTGGCTGTTATCGCCATATAGGGTCTCGACGTGGAGAGTCACGCCGGCATTCATGGCGAAGGCCTGGAACCACTCGCGCACCAGCTCGGTGTCGAACTCACCGATCTTGTCGCGGGGGAAGTCGGCCTTGAACACCAGGAACGGGCGGCCCGAGATGTCGATGACCACACGCGACAGCGTCTCGTCCATGGGCATATGGATCCCGGCATAGCGGGTGATGCCCGCCATGTTGCCGAGCGCCTGCTTGACGGCCTGGCCAAGCGCGATGCCGGTGTCTTCGGTGGTATGGTGATGGTCAATGTGCAGGTCGCCGACCGCCTTGACCGTGAGGTCGATGCGGGAATGGCGGGCGAGGAGATCGAGCATATGGTCGAAAAAGCCGATGCCGGTGGCGATATTGGCCACGCCGGTGCCATCGAGGTTCACGGAGACCTCGATGTCGGTTTCCTTGGTCTTGCGCTTGATCGTCGCGGTGCGCATTGATTGCTTTCGCTATGGTTTGGCCGAAAACGCCAGTCTATTAACAGCCAAATGACACCTTCGCTACTGCGGGAACGCCCCAACAGGGCAGCACTTCCGCCTATGGTGAGCGAAATCTAGGCCCGGAACGGCCCGTTGTGCGCCCCTGTTGTCCCCTTGGCCCCGACCGCCTAAATCAGGCCTGACAACGAGGGTTACTTATGCACGACTCCCAGAACAGCTCGCCGGGCTGGCACGGCACCACGATTTTGACGGTCCGCAAGGGCGACAAGGTGGTGGTCGGCGGCGACGGCCAGGTCTCGATCGGCCAGACCGTGATCAAGTCCAACGCCAGGAAGGTCCGCAAGCTGGGCAAGGGCGACGTCATCGGCGGCTTTGCCGGCGCGACCGCCGACGCTTTCACGCTCTTCGAGCGGCTGGAGAGCAAGCTCGAGCAATATCCGGGGCAATTGACCCGGGCCGCGGTCGAACTCGCCAAGGACTGGCGCACCGACCGCTACCTGCGGCGGCTGGAGGCCATGATGATCGTGGCTGACAAGGACGTCTCCCTGGTGCTGACGGGCACCGGCGACGTGCTCGAGCCCGAGTCCGGCGTCATGGCGATCGGCTCCGGCGGCAATTACGCGCTGGCCGCTGCCCGCGCCCTGCTCGACACCGACAAGGACGCCGAGACCATCGTCCGCCGCTCGCTCGACATCGCCGCCGACATCTGCGTCTACACCAACCGCAACGTCACCGTCGAAACCCTGCCGGCCGGCTAGCAGATGGCATTGGCCCGCGGCACCAGTCCGACCCATCCCGCGCTTCCGCCGCTCGCCTGGGTCGGGATCGCATTGTTGCTGCTGGCGCTGCAGGCATCGATCCTGTTCGCGATGGGACGGGTGCCGATCTGCACCTGCGGCTACGTCAAGCTTTGGCACGGCGTGGTCAACAGCTCGGAAAATTCGCAGCACATTGCAGACTGGTACACATTCTCGCACGTCCTGCACGGTTTCCTGTTCTACGGATTGACCTGGCTGCTGTTCGCGCGCCTGCCGTTGCTGCGTCTTTCCTGGCCCGCGCGCCTGATTATCGCCATGCTGATCGAAGGCGCCTGGGAGATCGTCGAGAACTCGCCGTTCATCATCGAGCGCTACCGCGCCGGTACGATCTCGCTGGACTATTTCGGCGACAGCATTGTCAATTCGGTCTCTGACAATTTGTCCATGGTGCTGGGGTTCCTCGCCGCGCGCGTGCTGCCCGTATCGGCGACCGTCCTGCTCGGGGTCGCCTTCGAGATCATGCTGGCGCTTCACATTCGCGACAATCTGACGCTCAACATCCTGATGCTGATCCATCCGATCGACGCCGTGAAACAATGGCAATCGGGTCCGCCGATCATCTGACGGCTGAAAAAAGCGGCTTGTCCCGGCCCGCATCTGACCCTAGCTAAGATCCCATGACAGACTTCTCTCCCCGCGAAATCGTTTCCGAACTCGACCGTTTCATCGTCGGCCAGGCCGATGCCAAGCGCGCCGTCTCGATCGCGCTGCGCAACCGCTGGCGGCGGCAGCAACTCACCGGCACTTTGCGCGAAGAGGTGCTGCCGAAGAACATCCTGATGATCGGTCCGACCGGCGTCGGCAAGACCGAGATCGCGCGGCGGCTCGCCAAGCTCGCGAATGCGCCGTTCCTGAAAGTCGAGGCGACGAAATTCACCGAGGTCGGCTATGTGGGCCGCGACGTCGAGCAGATCATCCGCGATCTCGTCGAGGTCGCAATCGCCCAGGTGCGCGAGCGCAAGCGCAAGGACGTGAACGCCCGCGCCCAGCTTGCCGCCGAGGAACGCGTGCTCGACGCACTGGTCGGCGCCAATGCCAGCGCCGCGACGCGGGACTCCTTCCGCAAGAAGCTGCGCGCCGGCGAATTGAACGACAAGGAAATCGAGATCGAGACGCAGTCGTCCGGCGGCGGCATGCCGATGTTCGAGATCCCGGGCCTGCCGGGCGCGCAGATGGGCGCGGTCTCGATCGGCGACATTTTTGGAAAGCTCGGCGGCCGCAGCAAAACACGGCGCCTGACCGTGGAGAATTCGCACGAGATCCTCGTCAACGAGGAATCCGACAAGCTGCTGGACACCGATCAGCTGACGCTGGAGGCGATCAGCGCGGTCGAGAACAACGGCATCGTGTTCCTGGACGAGATCGACAAGATCTGCGCCCGTGACGGCCGCGTCGGCGGCGACGTCTCGCGCGAGGGCGTGCAGCGTGACCTGCTGCCGCTGATCGAGGGCACGACGGTCTCGACCAAGCACGGCGCGGTGAAGACCGACCACATCCTGTTCATTGCGTCCGGCGCTTTCCATGTCGCCAAGCCGTCCGACCTGCTGCCGGAACTGCAGGGCCGCCTGCCGATCCGCGTCGAATTGCAGGCGCTGACCCGCGACGACATGCGCCGCATCCTGACCGAGCCCGAGGCTTCGCTGATAAAGCAATATATCGCGCTGATGCAGACCGAGGGTGTGACGCTCGACATCACCGACAGCGCCATCGACGCGCTGGCCGACGTCGCGGTCGCCGTCAATTCCACGGTCGAGAACATCGGCGCACGGCGGCTTCAGACCGTGATGGAGCGGGTGCTGGACGAAATCTCCTTCACCGCCCCCGACCGCAGCGGCGAGACCGTCCGGGTCGACGCCGATTTCGTGCAGAAGCACGTCGGCGACCTCGCCAAGAACGCCGATCTGAGCCGGTTCATTTTGTAATTCCACGCGGCCACGCTATGGATGCGGCGTGACCGCACGCATCCTGCAAAATCCCTGGCGCCTGCTGCTCGCGATCAACGCGGCGGTCATCGTCGGCGTGTTCGTCCACAAGATCCAGCTGCCGCCTTACGTCCCCTACATCCACCTGCTCGTCGACTATCATTTCGGCTTCATCAAGCGCGCGCTGATCGGCGCCATCGTTGCGCTGTTCACCGCCAAGGTGCCGGTCTGGCTGGTGTTCGCGATCGGCGGGGCGGCATGGCTGGTGACAGCAGCCCTCTACGCACGGCTGTTCCAGAAGACGTTCGGCTTCACCGCGAGAACACTGCCGCTGTTCGTGTTCATCGCGGGCTCGCCGTTCTTCCTGAAGAACTTCATGCACACGCTCGGCCATTTCGACATCTATGGCTGCGCGCTGGCGATCATCCTGCTGCTGATGCCGGCGGGCTCATTGCTGTTCGTTGCGACGGCCGCTCTGTTCTCGATCGTCCTCGTCCTGATCCACCATATTCACCTGCTGATGTATGTGCCGACCATCATCACCATCGTCGTGATCCGGCATTATCTCGCCTATGGCTGCAATCGCAGCAACGTCGCGTTCGGCATCACCGCCCTCGCCGTCGTCTCCGCGCTGTTCTTCGCCGCGCAATTCTGGGGAACGATGCCGATCCCGGAAGCGGATTTCGTTGCGTACCTGAAAACCCGGATGGCCGATCCCTCGCGCACCGACCTGCTGCAATTCGCATACATCTGGTATCAGCCGCTGGCGAAGGAGATTTCCGACACCTGGGGCCGCCTGCCGCACAACAGCCTCGGCGTGCCCGTGTTCGCGCTCTTGATCTGGCTCCACACGCCGCTGTGGCGTTTCTTCGCAAACCTGATCGGTGCGCTTGCGAGCGAGGCACATCGCCGTCTCGTGCTCGCGGCATTGATTGGCGTCAGCTTCGCCTATCTCGTGATGTTCGCGATGGTGTTCGACTATTCGCGCTGGATCTCGAACTGGGCGGTCTGCATGTTCCTGATCCTGCATGGCGTGAAGATGCTGCCTGCCGCGCGGGAGACGACGCCAATTCCGTCAGAGGATCGGACGACGAACATCTTCGGCCTGATCCTCACCCTGATCCCGCGCGTCGGGATCGTGCGGCCGTTCTAGAATCTCGCCCGGCGGATCCGCACATACAGCGCGCCCTCGCCGCCATGGCCGATCGCGGCCTCCTCGAACCCGACGACGAAGGCGCGGAATTCCGGCAGGCTCAGCCATTCGGGCACCTGGCGGCGGAGCACGCCGCTTTCGCCGCCGCTCCTCCCCTTGCCGGTGATGACCAGCACGAAGGTCAGGCCGTCGTGATGGGCGCGGTGCAGGAAGCCGGTCAACGCGCGATGGGCCCGCGTCTGGGTCATGCCGTGCAGATCAAGGCGTGCCTCAATCTCGCTGCGGCCGCGCGACAGTTTTGTGCGCTCGCGCTTGCCGAGCGGTGCGAGCGGCGGCATGGCCGGTTTCGCCGCGCGCAGCGCGGGCGCAGCGACGATGGGACGCGGCGGCGGCGCTGGTCGCATCACCGCTGGAACAGGTGAGGGCTCAGCGCGCACCGCCGTCGGCGCCTTTGCCGCGCGATGCTTTCTCAGCGGCTTGACCTGTCTTGCGACCGTGTCCCAGAGCTCGCGCTCTTCCTCGCTCAGCGCGCGGCGGCGCGGCGAGGGACGAGGCTCCAGCACGGGCGGACGGGACGATCGCTTCATTGCTGCCGGGGGGGACGATTTTTCACCGGCCGCTTGGGCTCCGGAACAGGGTCGATCGCAGGACGCGGCACCGGCAGCGGGACCGGGCTCGCGACGGCGACGGTCTCACTCTTGTCTTGCGCCACGGCCGCGGCTGGAGCCGCCGGCTTGCCCTGATCCTTGCTGGAATCCTTGGCGGGAGCGGTTTGTGGAAACAGCTTTGCGATCTTCTCCGAGGGCCGCGGGTCCGGCACCGGTAGCTTGGCGGCGCGCACCGTGGGGTCGATGCCCTTCGGCACCAGCATGACGAAGTGCATCGGATGGCGCAGCCGCCCCGAGACCCGGCCGGCATCCGCGCCTGCGCCGAAATAGAGATCGGCGCGCGCGGGTCCGATGATGGCCGAGCCGGTGTCCTGCGCGATCATCAGCCGGTGGAACGGCGTCCTGGCGCGTTCGGATTCGATCGGCAGCTCGCCCTCGATGAAGAACGGCGTGCCATAGACATGAAGCGATTTGTCGACCGCAATGGAGCGACCCGCGGTCAGCGGAATGCCCTGCGCGCCGACCGCCTCGTCCTTGTCGGACAGATTGACCTCGCGGAAGAAGATGTAGGCGCGGTTCGCGCGGCGCAGCTCCTTGGCGCCGTCAGGATTTTGAGCCATCCACTCCCTGATCTTCTGCATCGACATCTCCTCTTTCGGGATGATGCCGCGCTCGATCAGGATGCGACCCACGGCCGTATAGGGATAGCCGTTATAGGCGTCGTAGTTCAGCCGGAGCGTCGCGCCGTCCTCGAACTTGATCCGCGCCGAGCCCTGGATCTGGGCGAACAAAAGATCGGTCGGATCCTTCAGCCAGGCGATTTCGAGCCCGCGGCCGGCGATCTTGCCGTCCTCGATCTCGCCGCGATCGTAATAGGGGACCAGCTTGCGGCGGCCGATCTTGCGATAGACCGGGCCCTTGTTGGGCAGGCTCACCGAGTCCTGCTTGTAGCCGCGCACGAACAGGTTCGATGGGCGGCGATAGACCGGGACGTTGTAGACATCGGTCTGCGTGCGCGATCCCTCGAGCACCGGCTCGTAATAGCCGGTGACGAAACCGTCGGGCTCGCCGAGGCGGGAGATCCGCAGCGGCGTGAAATTCTCCTCGAAGAAGGCCTTGGCCTTGGTGTCGTCGGTGAGCTCGAGCGACTTGGCGGCGCGGCAAGGTTCGTTCAGCGAGCCAGCCAACGCCTTGGGCTCGGAAGCGCCGTTCTGCGCATTGATCGACCTGCAACTCGCGCGGAACGTCTTGTAGGCGACGAGATGATCGTCATCGCTCCAGCCCTTTACGTCGGCCCAGGGCAGCGGCAGATATTGCGCGCCGGGGATTTCGAAGGGCAGGGGAAGCTGCGGATAGGGCAAGGCCCGCGGCGGAGCCGCAGGCAGTGCCGGAAGGTGGTGATGATGGCTGCGATGGTGCCGCCGCGCCGCCTCGGCGCCGAGCGAAAACGTCGACAGCACGACGATGGCAGCGCAAAGCGCCGTCGCGCTGTTCTTCAGGAATACCTTAATTCGCGCTTCCGGTGCCAACCAGCTTCCAGTTCGGATCGCGAGAGGTGATGTCGCGGGCGAAAGTCCAGATGTCGGTGATGTCGGCAACCGTGTCGGCGCTGCCGTCAACGATGTTGCCGGCCTTGTCGCGGGTGGCCGAGATCATCTGCGAGACGAAGCGGATCGTGAGCTGGGCGGTGCGATCGCGCAGCTCGGCGCCGACGAGCTCGGCCTTGTCGATCGAGACGAAGCGCGTCTCGGTCTTCTGCTCGTTCTTCTCGCGCTCCTTGATGGCGGCGTCGAAGCTCTCATAGACCTCCGACGACAACAGGTCGCGCAGCGCGCGGCGGTCGCCATTGGCAAAGGCCAGCACGATCATCTCGTAGGCGCCACGGGCACCCGAAATGAAATGGCGCGGATCGAAGGTGGAATCCTTCTCGACGATGGCGTCGAGACCCTGGGCGAGCGTGGTGCCCGGCTCGGTCAGGCCCTTCCAGCGGTCGGACGGCGGGGCCGGCTCGGCCGTCGGAGCCAGCGGGGCCTGGTCGATCACCTTGCCCGGCATGGTCACGACGTTCTTGTCCGGGGCACCCCCCAGCGCATTGCGGGCGGCGGTGCGGTCGAACGGCGGCCGTTCGCTGCCCGTTCGCTGCCCCAATACGCTGCGCAGCCTCAGAAAGATGAAGACCGCCAGCGCCAGGAAGATGATGGTATAGATGTCCACGTCGTATTCGCTTTCTGGTCTTCTCTAGAAGGGGCCGTCTCGAAGGGGTCGTCGCCGGGAAAATCAATCCGGCCAGTAGACCGTTCCATACCGGAACGGCAAGTCTACATCACCATTTTAGGTCCGCGCGTCAGGTCCGTGGGATGTAGGCACGAAATCTTGCCCGGCCAATGGCGCCATTTGGCACAGTCGCCAGTGTAGCGCGTTTTATGCTTAAGGGGAAACCCGATCCTGCCCGGAAATCGCGCATCTTCAAGCGTTTAACGCGCGATTTCGCTGGGCGGACGGGATCAACGTCCCAGTTGCGGGCACGGACCGGAAACCCCATCCGGGACCGTTCGTCCTTGTGGAACGAGGCGGCCCTATGTTAGCCAACCGCCGCGAAATTCAGCCCAATTCGGGTAAGGAGAGACTTTCATGACCAACGGCAACGGCACCCCTCCCGAGGCGGCCCAGGCTCCCCAGCTCAACGTGTTGGCGCAGTACACCAAGGACCTTTCGTTCGAAAACCCGAACGCGCCGAGCTCGCTCCAGCAGCAGGGCCAGCCGCCCCAGATCAACATCCAGATCAACGTCAGCGCCAACAATCTCAGCGAACAGGAGTTCGAAGTGACGCTGTCGGTCGAGGGCAAGGCCGAGACCGCCGGCAAGGTGATGTTCTCGTTCGAGCTCGCTTATGCCGGCGTGTTCCGGATCGCCAACGTGCCGAAGGAGAACCTGCATCCGCTGGTCATGATCGAATGCCCGCGCCTGCTGTTCCCGTTCGCCCGCGAGATCATCGCGACCGCTGTGCGCGACGGCGGGTTCCCGCCGCTGATGCTGGACCCGGTCGACTTCGTCGGTCTCTACCGTCAGAACATGGAACGGCAAATGGCCGCCGGTGGCCAGGCAGGTCAGGCTTAACCAGCCGGGCCTAACCGGCCGGAGCGGCGACTGGAGCGGGCAGGAACTCGTTCCAGATCGCCTTGTCGCCGAGCGTGGCGATAAAGGCCCGATGCGCTTCGCGCTCGGCATCCGAAATCCGCGGCGCGAGCGGCACCAGCCGCTGCCGCCGCGGTGCATCGCCGGCCGCATGGATACGGATGTCCTCGGATTCCGACGCCAGCAGCAATTGCGACTGCCGCGCCCCGACCAGATCGACATAGACTTCGGCAAGCAACTCGGCATCGAGCAAGGCGCCGTGCTTGGTGCGGCGCGAATTGTCGATCAAATAGCGCGAGCAGAGATCGTCGAGCCGGTTCGACACACCGGGATGCTTGCGCCGCGCCAGCAACAGAGTGTCCACCAGCCGCTCGCGAGGAATTGCCGCGCGCTTGATCCTGTCGAGCTCGGCATTGATGAAGCTGATGTCGAACGAGGCGTTGTGGATCACCAGCGGCGCGTCGCCGATGAATTCCAGGAATGCATCGACCACCTCGTGGAACAGTGGCTTGGTCGACAGGAATTCGGCCGACAGCCCATGCACCGCAAAGGCTTCCGCCGGCATATCCCGTTCGGGATTGATATAGACGTGATACGTCTGCCCCGTCGGCATCCGGTTCAACATCTCGACACAGCCGATTTCGACCAGGCGATCGCCGCGCAGAGGATCGAGGCCGGTGGTTTCAGTATCGAGAACGATTTCGCGCATGATCTTGAGACGCCGTGTGAGGGGCGGCGAATCAGGCTCGCCGCTGCGGCATTTTAACGACCTCGGCCAGAATGTGCGTGATTTGCGCGCGCACAGGCTCAACTCCGTGTGACGTATCCACCACGAAATCGGCGCGCCGGCGCTTTTCCGCGTCCGGAGTCTGCTTGGCGATGATGGCGTCGAGCTTGGCCTCGTCCATCGTGCCGCGCGCCAGCACCCGCTCACGCTGGAGTTCTGGCGTGGTCGACACCACGACGACGGCATCAACCCTCTTCTCGCCGCCGGTTTCGAACAGCAGCGGAATGTCCAGCACGACGACCGGCGCCTTGGCGGCTTCCGCAGCGGCAAAGAATTTCTGGCGGGAGGCGCCGAGCATCGGATGCACGATCTGCTCGAGCTGCTTGATCGCGGCGGGATCATGCACGACACGCGCGGACAGTTTCGGCCGGTCGACCTTGCCGTTCACGGTGGTCCCGGGAAAGGCAGCCTCGATCGCGGGAGCGGCCTCTCCCTCATAGAGCTGATGGACGGCAGCGTCGGCGTCGTAGACGGGCACGCCTGCTTCCGCGAACAATTTCGCGGTGGTGGATTTACCCATCCCGATCGAGCCGGTCAGTCCCAGGATCCGCATCAGCGCCAGCCTCGTCTGCCATTCACACCGCAACTAGCCGTTCGCTGCGCAGGAACGCAAGCAGCGGCAGCAGCGGCAATCCGAGAATGGTGGAATGGTCGCCCTCGATCCGCTCGAACAGATGGATGCCGAGGCCTTCGAGCTGATAGGCGCCGACGCTGGTGGTAACGGCATCGCCGGCGGCGTCGAGATAGGCTGAAAGCTCATCCTCGCTCATCTGCCGCATGGTCATGCGGGCGACCGCGACGTCCTCGAAAACAATCTTGCCGTCGCGCGCCACTGCGACGGCGGAATTCAGCTCGTGGCTCTTGCCGGCGAGATCGTGCAACTGCGCCAGCGCCTGCGGCCGGCCCGCGGGCTTGTTGAAGAGACGCATCCCGAGAGCGAGCGTCTGGTCGGCGCCGATCACATGGCTCCCGGGACGATGCACCGAGACCGCTTTCGCTTTCTCGCGCGCCAGCAGCAGAGCAATCTCGCGCGGGTTGGAAAGCCCTGAGGCAGCCTGAATGCCGCGCTCGTCAATGTCGGCCGTAACAGCCTCGAACGCGAGCCCCGCATTGGAAAGCAGCATTTTCCGCGCGCCGCTTTGCGAGGCCAAGATCAACGGAGACTTGCCGAGCCACAGACCCATCGCCGACACTTACTCAGAGGGTCGATTGCGCTGGCGATCACTGTAGAGCTTCATGATCGCCGCTGCGGTTTCCTCGATCGAACGCCGCGTGACGTCGAGCAGCGGCCAATCGTGCTTGGCGCTGAGCTTGCGGGCGAACGCGACCTCCTCGGCGACCGATTGCTTGTCGGTATAGGTGTCGCCGCTGGAGTCGGCGCCCATCGAGAGAAGACGGTTCGTACGAACCTGGATCAGGCGTTCCGGCGTCGCATGCAGGCTGACCACCAGCGGCCGCGTCAGCGTCTCCAATTGCGCCGGCACCGGAATGCCCGGTACCAACGGCACGTTGGCGGTGCGGATGCCGCGATTGGCCAGATAGATCGACGTCGGCGTCTTCGACGTTCGGGACACGCCGACCAGCACGACGTCAGCATCGTCGAGACCTTCGACGTGCTGACCGTCGTCATGAATCATCGTGTAGTTCAGCGCGTCGATACGCTTGAAATATTCCGCGTTGAGAACGTGCTGGGCGCCGACGCGACCGGTGGTCGCAGCCCCGAGATACGCCTCGAACAGCTGCATCACCGGACCGATGATCGACAGGCTCGGAACGTTGATCCCCTTGCACTTGTCCTCCAGCCTGGCGACCAGATCCTTCTCCAGCAGCGTGAACAGGACGATGCCCGGCGCTTCCTCGATCTCGTCGAGCACGCGATCGAGCTGCTTCTGGCTGCGCACCAGCGGATAGACATGCTCGACCGGGGTGACGTTTGCATATTGTGCAGCGACGGCGCGCGCGACGGTGATCAGCGTCTCGCCGGTGGAGTCGGACACGAGGTGCAGATGGAAATAATTGTTCGAGGTCGGCACAAAAACCCTTTGTATGGAGACGGTGTGGTCTGTGGATTTCTGTGGACCTTAACCCCTCGG
Source organism: Bradyrhizobium cosmicum (assembly GCF_007290395.2). Taxonomy (NCBI): domain Bacteria; kingdom Pseudomonadati; phylum Pseudomonadota; class Alphaproteobacteria; order Hyphomicrobiales; family Nitrobacteraceae; genus Bradyrhizobium; species Bradyrhizobium cosmicum. The sequence continues at coordinate 210,297 of NZ_CP041656.2, forward strand.
AAAGGGTTGCGCGACACCGGGGGCGGGACAACTGCCAATTTTGTTCACACCACTGCCCCTCTGAACAAGTTCGATGCCCCGGAAATGCAGACATGGGATTCCGCGGACAACCCCCTTGATAAGCTGCCGACAGACACGCGCAAGCCTTTGAAGCTGGGCAACTTCCCGGAAGTCGCCAAAGCTGCCAGGGATATGTTGATGGATGTGAACAAACGACCGGGAACGTGCGGACGGAATCTTGTGAGTCCAATTCACGGTCACATAGACTCAAACCTTAAGAATCTAAGATTCTTTATAGGAGAAGGGGCGCTCCAGATGGACTATGTGTGCAGGTGATACCTTAACGAGTTCTTACTATCCCCAGTTCCATTTGCTGGCAGAAATCCCGAGCGCCAAACATGTTCGAAGACGTCTACCTCTGGCTCAAGGCGCTGCATGTGATCGCGGTCATCGCTTGGATGGCCGGCATGCTCTATCTGCCGCGGCTGTTCGTTTATCACTCCGAAGCCGAGATCGGCTCGAAGCAGTCGGAAACGTTCAAGGTCATGGAACGTCGGCTGCTCAAGGCGATCATCAACCCCGCCATGATCGTGACCTGGCTCGCCGGGCTCTATCTCGCCTGGTCCGGCCACTGGTTCACGTTCGGCTGGCTGCACGTAAAACTGGCATTGGTCCTGGCGATGTCCGCGGTCCACGGCTTTTTTTCGCGCTGGGTGAAGGATTTCGCCGCCGACCGGCGCCCGCGGAGCCAGAAATTCTATCGGATTATCAATGAGGTGCCGACCGTCCTGATGATTCTCATCGTCGTCATGGTGATCGTGAAGCCGTTCTAGGCAAGATTCTGGGCAATAATCGCGAACGATCGCTCAGCGCTTCGGCTTGCGTAGCGACAAGTGATTTTCTATATTGACGGCATCCCACCCAACGCAGGCGGATGTGGTTGTGTCTGAGCTTTCCAGAGGCCGGACACCGCATCAGGTTTGAAGCCTCACCGGCGCTCTCCTTGCCAGACCTGCGGACCTTACCTTTTCGCGTCCGCATTTCAGAGCCTCCTCGCACCCCCCTCCCAAGGTTACCCCACAGGACCACCCCAATGCGGGAAATTAAACTCCAGGACCTCAAGTCGAAGACGCCGGCCGAACTCGTCTCGTTCGCGGAAGAGCATGGGGTCGAGAACGCCAGCACCATGCGCAAGCAGGAATTGCTGTTCGCCATCCTCAAGCAGCTTGCGCTCGCGGAAACCGATATCGTCGGCGAAGGCGTCGTCGAGGTGCTCTCGGACGGTTTCGGCTTCCTCCGCTCGCCCGATGCGAATTATCTGCCGGGCCCGGACGACATCTACGTTTCGCCGTCGCAGATCCGCCGTTTCGGCCTGAGGACCGGCGACACCATCGAAGGCCACATCCGCAGCCCGAAAGAGGGCGAGCGCTATTTCGCGCTGCTGAAGGTCAACACGCTCAATTTCGAGGACCCGGAAAAGGCCAGGCACAAGGTCAATTTCGACAACCTCACGCCGCTGTTTCCAAATCAGCGTTTCCGGATGGAAATCGACGATCCGACGCGAAAAGACCTTTCTGCTAGGGTGATCGACATCGTCGCGCCGATCGGCAAGGGCCAGCGCGCACTGATCGTGGCGCCGCCGCGCACGGGTAAAACCGTGCTGATGCAGAACATCGCGCATTCGATCACGCATAACCATCCCGAATGCTATCTGATCGTGCTGCTGATCGACGAACGTCCGGAAGAAGTCACGGACATGCAGCGCTCGGTGAAGGGCGAGGTCGTGTCCTCGACTTTCGACGAGCCGGCGGTGCGTCACGTCCAGGTCGCCGAGATGGTGATCGAGAAGGCCAAGCGACTGGTCGAGCATGGCCGCGACGTCGTCATCCTGCTCGATTCGATCACGCGCCTCGGCCGCGCCTACAACACCGTGGTGCCGTCATCCGGCAAGGTGCTGACCGGCGGTGTCGACGCCAACGCACTGCAGCGCCCGAAGCGCTTCTTCGGTGCCGCCCGCAACATCGAAGAGGGCGGCTCGCTGACCATCATCGCGACCGCGCTGGTCGATACCGGCAGCCGCATGGACGAAGTCATCTTCGAAGAGTTCAAGGGCACCGGTAACTCGGAACTGATCCTGGACCGCAAGGTCTCGGATAAGCGGACCTTCCCGGCGATCGATATCTCGCGTTCCGGCACGCGCAAGGAAGAGCTCATCACCGACCCGCAGGTGCTCAAGAAGATGTACGTGCTCCGCCGCATCCTCAACCCGATGGGCACGATGGACGCGATCGACTTCCTGCTCGACAAACTGCGCTCGACCAAGAGCAATTCGGAGTTCTTCGACTCCATGAATACCTGATTGCAGTGCAATATGAGACCAGAGGGCGCCTTCGGGCGCCCTTTTGTTTGTGCGGTATTGCTGCAGCAAATTTGCAGCATGACGAACGGCCCGACATAGATCTGGGTTATGAAAGCTGTTGATTTATCTACGGAATGCTTGACTCGGGCCTGGCTTATCGCGCGCAAGCGGGAGGTATCGGCAGAAGAATGCTGCGATTTATGTTGCATCGCAATATAAACATTACTGCGGGTTAGAGCGCAGCAAAACCGGGATCGCCTCGCGCGATAACAGCGCGTTTGCCTTTTCTCCGGCAGCCGGACAAATAGGCCATGCATCCGCGAGACCAGACCATCTTTGCACTGTCGTCCGGGCGGGCACCAAGCGCGATTGCGGTGGTGCGCGTCTCCGGGCCGCAGGCTGGTCTGGTGCTGGCAACGTTCGCGGGCAAGCTGCCGGCGCCGCGACAGGCCAGCCACCGGCTGCTCCGGGATGGCGTCGGCCAGCCGATCGACGATTCGGTGGTGCTCTGGTTTCCGGGGCCGGCCAGCGCGACCGGCGAGGACGTCGCCGAATTCCACGTCCATGGCGGCCGTGCGGTGCTCTCGGCGCTCCTCGCCGCTATTTCGGTAATACCGAATACGCGGGCGGCCGAGCCCGGCGAGTTCACGCGGCGCGCCTTCGAAAACGGCAAGCTCGATCTGACCGAGGCCGAGGGTCTCGACGATCTCATCCACGCCGATACCGACCGGCAGCGGCGCCAGGCGCTGCGGCAATTGCAGGGTCTCCTTGGCGATCGCGCGCGCGACTGGCGCGAGCGCATCATCGAAGCCTCGGCCTTGATCGAGGCCGGCATCGATTTCTCGGATGAGGGCGACGTGCCCTCCGAATTGATGGCGCCGGCGGTCAAGGCGATCAGAGCTCTGCATGATGAAATCGCAAATGTTCTTGCGGCACAGGGACATTCTGAACGCCTGCGCGACGGCCTGGTGGTTGCGATCGCCGGCGAGCCGAACGTCGGCAAGTCGACGCTGATGAATCAGCTCGCGCGCCGCGAGGTCGCGATCGTCTCGCCGCATGCCGGCACCACGCGCGACGTGATCGAGGTGCAGCTCGATCTTGACGGCTATCCGGTGACGGTGATCGACACGGCCGGCATTCGCGAGACCGACGATCCCGTCGAGCAGGAAGGCGTGCGCCGCGCGCGGGCGCGAGCCGAAGACGCCGACCTCGTGCTGTGGCTGGTCGAGGGGGACCGGGCTGTGGATCCCAGCGCGATGCGATCGCTGTGGGTGTCCGGCGACACGAGTGATCCGTCAGGTAGCTCGGTCTGGATCGTGCGCAACAAGATCGATCTGAAGGGTGCCGGGGAAGCCTTGCCACAAGGCGAGTTCGGAATCTCGGCCAGCCGGGGCGATGGCATTCCCGATCTGGTCGACGCGTTGGTCAAGTTCGCCGCCGTGTTCTTTGGAACGGGTGAGGGTGCGTTGGTGACCCGGGCCCGTCAACGGGATCTGCTGCGGCGAGCGTCGGATAGCTTGCGCCGGAGTCTGGACCTTGTAGAAGAGGGCGAAGAACTTGCCGCCGAAGAGCTGCGCGCGGCCGCCTATGCCTTGGGGCGGCTTTTGGGCCGGGTGGATGTCGAAGACGTCCTTGGCGCCATTTTCGAAAAGTTCTGTATCGGAAAGTAGCGCTAGTTCTTTATTCTAGAACTAGCGCTTGGGCTCCAGTTTGGTGTTTCACGTGAAACGCTTTGGATGGTTCCGTGGTGTTTCACGTGAAACACCCACCGGCTCCCGACGATTGGCTTGCCGCGATAGCTTTCCCCGGTTCCGAGCAGCGCCCGCCTCAAACTCGCCATTGCGATGAGTTCCGGGACGTCCTTGTCTGTTTCACGTGAAACAGCAAGCGGAACAAGGCGCTCTCTACTGTGCATGGGGTTGTTTTCGCCAAGCTGCATTTCGCCCTCGGGCCCCTCTGTTTCACATGAAACACGCGCATCGCCCAGTTTCCACTTCCGGCTTTTTCCTCCCTGAGCTAGAAGTCCCCGCATGCGTACAGAGCGAGAGAGCTACGACGTCATCGTGATCGGCGGCGGCCATGCCGGCTGTGAGGCCGCTTCTGCCGCTGCCCGGATGGGCGCGACAACAGCTCTGGTGACGCACCGTTTCTCCACGGTTGGCGCGATGTCCTGTAATCCCGCCATTGGCGGTCTCGGCAAGGGCCATCTGGTTCGCGAAGTCGATGCACTCGACGGCCTGATGGGCCGGGTCGGAGACGCCGGTGGCATCCAGTTTCGCGTTCTCAATCGCCGGAAGGGCCCCGCTGTCCGTGGTCCCCGGGCCCAGGCTGACCGGAAGCTCTATGCCGCCGCCATGCAGGCCGCGATCCGGGGGACTGAGCGTCTTTCCGTTCTCGAGGGCGAGGCTGACGAGCTGATCGTGGTCGACGGCCGGGTGACCGGACTGCGCCTGGCGGATGGCCGGGAGCTGCGCGCAGGCGCTGTCGTCGTCACCACCGGCACCTTCCTGCGTGGTTTGATCCATCTCGGCGAGAAGAACTGGCCGGCTGGACGGGTCGGCGAGGCGCCGGCGATGGGCCTGTCGAGCTCGTTCGAACGTGCCGGCTTCACCCTCGGACGGCTCAAGACCGGCACCCCACCGCGTCTGGACGGGACCACGATCGACTGGTCGGCGGTCGAGATGCAGCCCGGAGACGAGCCGCCGGAGCCGTTCTCGGTGCTGACTGAGCGGATCACGACGCCGCAGATCCAGTGCGGCATCACCCGGACTCTGCCTGCGACCCACGAGGTGATCCGGGCCAACGTCCACCGCTCCCCGATGTACTCCGGCCAGATCAAGAGCTCCGGACCGCGCTATTGCCCTTCGATCGAGGACAAGATCGTCCGCTTTGGCGACCGCGACGGCCACCAGATCTTCCTCGAGCCGGAAGGCCTCGACGACAGCACCGTCTATCCCAACGGCATCTCGACCTCGCTTCCCGAGGAGGTCCAGCTCGCGATCCTCGCCACCATTCCCGGCCTGGAGCGGGTGAAGATGTTCCGCCCGGGCTACGCCATCGAATACGACCACGTCGATCCCCGCGAGCTCGACCCGACCCTGCAGACCAAGCGGCTGCGCGGTCTGTTCCTCGCCGGGCAGATCAACGGGACCACTGGATATGAGGAAGCCGCCGGTCAGGGTATCGTCGCCGGGCTGAATGCGGCGCTGGCCGCAAGCGGGGCCGCACTGACGGTGTTCGATCGTGCGGACGGCTATCTCGGCGTGATGATCGACGACCTCGTCACCCGCGGTATCAGCGAGCCCTATCGCATGTTCACCTCGCGCGCCGAATACCGGCTGACCCTGCGGGCGGACAATGCCGACCAGCGCCTCACCGAGAAGGGGATCGCGCTCGGATGCGTTGGAAGCGTCCGAATGCAGCATCACCGCGCCAAGATGGATGCCCTGAATGCGGCCCGGGTATTGTCGAAGTCCCTGACCATCACCCCGAACGAGGCGATCAAGCACGGACTGTCATTGAACCGGGACGGCCAGCGCCGCTCGGCCTTCGAGCTGATGGCGTATCCGGACATCGGCTGGAGCCAGGTCCGCGCGATCTGGCCGGAGCTGTCGGCCATTGATCCCGTCATTGCCACCCATCTCGAGATTGACGCCAAGTACGATGTCTATCTCGAGCGCCAGAGCGCCGATGTCGAAGCCTTCAGGCGGGACGAGGGCATGGTGCTGTCCGAGGTCGACTATCAGCAGGTCCCGGGTCTCTCCAATGAGGTCCGCGCCAAGCTGGAGAAGGCGCGTCCGTTCACGGTCGGCCAGGCCGGCCGAATCGACGGCATGACGCCGGCGGCGCTTGGTATCCTCGCGGCGTATCTCCGGCGCAAAGCACGAAAGACTTCCAAGGCAATTGCATAGGCGTTTCACGTGAAACAGCGCGGATCGGGCGGGGACAGGCCGCTATCGCGACGACCCGGCGCGGGCGAGGGCGCCGCGCGTCAATCCGAATCGACTCCGGCTAGGCCGAAGTTCGACAAGGCGAGCGCCAACGATCAATCGCTGGATGCCATCATCGCCGCCGACAAGGCGGCGGCGCTCAAGCTCGCGCCCGTTTCACATGAAACCGAGGCCCGGCTCGATCGCTACATCGCGCTGCTCAGGGAGTGGCAGGCCAAGACCAACCTCGTCGCGCCATCGACCTTGCCGCACCTCTGGACCCGGCACATTGCCGACTCGCTTCAACTGATCGATCTCGCGCCCTCGGCAAAGCGCTGGGCCGATCTCGGCAGCGGCGGCGGCTTTCCCGGCGTCGTGCTGGCGTGTGCCATGGCGGGGACGCCGGACGCGCGCGTCCATCTGGTCGAGCGAATCACCAAGAAAGCTGCATTCCTGCGTGAAGCTATTCGCGTCACCGCCTCTCCGGGAGTCGTACATCTGGCTGAGATCGGGGATAATGTGGATAGAATCACCGGCTCCGTCGATTGCGTCACCGCGCGTGCGCTTGCTCCGCTACATCAACTCATCGGCTTTGCGGAGCCGCTGATGCGCCAGGGCGCAAAGGCGCTGTTTCCGAAGGGTCAAGATGTAGAGGCTGAATTGACCGAAGCCGCTAAATATTGGAATATTCAGCCGCACCTCCATCGAAGCCGTACCGGCGATGGTTGGATCGTCGAGCTGACGTCCGTCGAGCGGCGCGGGTGAGGCGTTCAGGGGTCGAGTGGGGAATTTGCGATGAGCGTGATTGACGAGCCGCAGCAACAACAAGCCGCCGAGGTGCCGCAGGGCCACCCGCGCATCCTGGCGCTGGCGAATCAGAAGGGCGGCGTGGGAAAAACAACCACGGCGATCAACCTCGGCACGGCACTCGCTGCGATCGGCGAGCGTGTTCTGATCGTCGATCTCGATCCGCAAGGCAACGCTTCCACCGGCCTCGGCATCGATCGCCGCAACCGCTCCTGTTCGACCTACGACGTGTTGATCGGCGAATCGAGCTTGCGCGAAGCCGTCGTGTCGACCGCGGTGCCGCGGCTGCACATCGCGCCCTCGACCATGGATCTCTCCGGCCTCGAGCTCGAGCTCGGCACCACGCCGGGCCGCGCGTTCAAGCTGCGCGACGCCATCGGTGCGCTCAACAACAACGTCTCGCCGGACGCCGACTACACCTATGTGCTGATCGACTGCCCGCCCTCGCTCAACCTGCTCACCGTGAATGCAATGGCGGCGTCGGACGCGATCCTGGTGCCGCTCCAGTGCGAGTTCTTCGCGCTCGAAGGTCTGTCGCAATTGCTTCAGACGGTGGAGCAGGTGCGTTCGACGCTCAATCCGAACCTGTCGATCCACGGCATCGTGTTGACCATGTTCGACTCGCGCAACAACCTCTCGAACCAGGTCGTCGCCGACGTCCGTCAGTTCATGGGCGAGAAGGTCTACAAGACCATGATCCCGCGCAACGTGCGCATCTCGGAAGCGCCGTCCTATGGCAAGCCGGTGCTGGTCTACGATCTCAAATGCGTCGGCAGCGAAGCCTATTTGCGGCTCGCCACGGAAGTGATCCAGCGCGAGCGCGAGCTGCGCGTCACGCATTGATAGTCGAGAATCCGTAGGGTGGGTTAGCGCAGCGTAACCCGCCATGTCTCTCGCCTCGAGTAAATCTGTGGCGGATTGTGCTGCGCTAATCCGCTCCACGATCCACGATTCGAAATTCAGTTCTGGAGTGTTGCACCGTGAATCCAAGGGAGCTGGCGATGGCCGATGAAGCGCGTTCGCGACTGGGCCGCGGTCTTGCAAGTCTGATCGGTGACGTCGGCGGCGAGGCGCAGCATGTCGATCGCCCACGCGCGCAGCGCAAGGTGCCGATCGAATTCATCAAGCCCAACCCGCGCAACCCGCGCCGCACCTTTTCGGACACCGAGCTCAAGGAGCTGTCCGAGTCGATCAGGCAGCACGGCGTGATCCAGCCGATCGTCGTGCGCCCCGTGAAGGGCGCACAGGATCGCTTTGAGATCATTGCCGGCGAACGGCGCTGGCGTGCTTCGCAGATGGCCGGCCTTCACGACGTGCCGATCGTGCCGGTCGACATCAGCGACAGCGATGCGCTGGAATTTGCGATCGTCGAGAACGTGCAGCGCGAAGACCTCAATCCGATGGAGGAGGCGCAGGGCTACCATGCGCTCGCCAACGAGTTCAAACGCAGCCAGGACGACATCGCAAAAGTCGTCGGCAAGAGCCGCAGCCACGTCGCCAACATGATGCGGCTGACGAAATTGCCGGCCGAGGTGCAAGCCTTGATCGCGACCGGCGAGCTGACGGCAGGCCACGCCCGCGCGCTGATCGGTGTTCCCGATCCGCTCGCTGCCGCCAAGCGCATCGTCGAGGAGGGCCTCAACGTCCGTCAGGCGGAAGCGCTGGCGCACGAGGAGGGGGTGCCGGAGCGCAAGCCGCAGAAGGCGCGCAGCCCTGGGGGGAAGGAAAAGGACCCCGACACGATCGATCTGGAAAAGCGCGTCAGCGATGCGCTCGGCCTCAAGGTCACGGTCAGTCACCGCGACCCCGGCGGCTCCGTGCAGATCAACTACCGCAACCTCGACCAGCTCGACGAGGTGATGAAGCGGCTGGCCAAGGGCGCGCTGTAGGCTTCGGCCACCGCTGTCGTCCCTGCGAACGCAGGGACCCATACCGCGGGATCCCTCGATTAAATCGGGTAGTCGTAACGGACTGCGAGTCTCCGCCAAACTACTCCCTGTGGTTATGGATCCCCGCGTTCGCGGGGACGACAGCGGAGTGTGTGGCGCGCATCTGTCCCCACATCGTCATTGCTTCGCTGCGCCGCTGCGCTCGCAATGAGGAGGAGAGAGTGGGGCCTATCCCCGCCGCTTCGCGTTCGCGGCGATCGCCATCAGCGTACGCTGGGCGATGGCGGCGGCGAGGGTGGATTGCTTGCGGGTGTCGAGCGCGGCCATCGCCAGCTGCTCGATGATTGCGGCGAGCCGCGTCACGCTGAAATTGCGCAGCGCGGTTTCGACGGCCGGCTTTCGCGAAAAATGCAGCCGCGGAAATCCGCCGTCGAGCACGGCGGAGGCCGGCGTGCCGTCGGCGATGGCGAGCGCCGATTTGTGCAGCCACGCGGCCTGTCGCTGTGCGGCCGAGATGATCACGCCGGGATAGGTGCCGGCGATCATGGCCTTTGCGAATTCGGTCTCTACGATATCGGGCCGGCCGGCGAAGGCGCCATCGACGATCGGATCGAGCTTCAGTTCGGATGCATCGGCGACCACGGCCATCACGTCATCCAGCGTGATTTCGCCTTTGCCATGAGCATAGAGGGTGAGCTTGCGCAGCTCGTTGCGCGAGGCCTGGCGGTCACCGCCGAGAAACGACATCAGTGCCGCGCGGGCATCTTGTGCGATCCGCAAATTCGCGATGCGGAGCTCGTCCTCCATCAGCTTGGCAAGATCGCGCTCGGTGTCGGGATAGCAGCCGATCGCCACGGCCGTCTTGGCGCGCTCGCAGGCCTTGCGCAGCGGCGATTCCGGGCGCAGCTCGCCCGCCTCGATCACGATCCGGCAATCCTTCACGCCCATTTCCGCCAGCGTGTCGATACCGCTGGCAAAGCTGCGCGAGCCGGCGCGGACGCGGATGGCGCGACGACCGCCGAACAGCGGCACCGTCATGGCTTCATCGACCAGACGCGACGGCTCGGCCGAGAGCTCGTCGCCGTCGAGCTTGACCATCGCGAAAGGATCGTTGGGATCGTCGACGGCGGAGGCGATCAGCGCATCGGCGCGCTCGCGCACGAGGCCGGCATCGGGACCGTAGAGCAGGATGATCGGCCGGCCCGCATCGGGGCGGGCGAGGAAGGCGTCGATCTCTTTTCCGCGGAGTGCGACCATGCCGCCTCAAAGTCGTCATGCCCTGCGCTCGAAGCGCGAGCCCCGGAATGACAGGGATGAACTACGTACCCGCAGTAAAGAATGAGGCGAGCCGCGTCGTAATGTTCTCGGCGATCTCGTTCGCGGCACGATCCTCCGCATCGCGCAGGGCGCGGTTGCGGGCGAAGCGCTGATAGGAGCCGGGCATATCGTAGGACACGCGCGAGAACGTCGTTCCGGTCATCACCGACCTGTTGGTCACGACTTCGATCAGATTGTACTGGGCGTCGATGCCGTAGTTTTCGCTGCTCGGCAGGCCGGTATTGGGATCGACGATCAGGGACGACTTGTTGGTCGTGAAGCGGATCTCAAGACGGTGGGTCGGCGACATTCCGGTGGCTGTGCCGTACAGCTTGAAAGCCAGAGCGTTGCGGACCTCGACGCCGATGCGCGCCTCGCGCGAGGCGTTGGCCTTGGAGATCGGCGGCAGATCGACCCCCATCAGCTTCTCGCGCAGGCCGGGGGTGCCGTCGGTACGCTCGGCATACATCGGCTGGAAGCAGCCGGCCGTCAGCGCCGCCAGAGCGGCGATTGCCAGCAGGCGGGCTGCGATGCGGATCCTAGCCGACAACATTCACGATCCTCTTGGGGACGATAATCACCTTGCGGACGGGCTTGCCGTCCAAGGCTAATTTTACCGCATCAAGCGCCAAAACGGCAGCCTCGATTTCCGGATTCTGCGCCGCTGTTGCAACTGTGACCTCGCCCCGCTTCTTGCCGTTGACCTGGACCACCAGGGTCACACTGTCTTCAACCAGCAAATCGCGTTCGATTTGGGGCCAATTGGCCTCGGAAACCAGCCCGCTGTGGCCCAGGGCCTGCCAGCACTCCTCGGCCAGATGCGGCATCATCGGTGAGAACAGCTGGACCAGGATCTGGCTGGCCTCCCGGATCGCCCACACCAAGTCGGGGGCGGGCTGGCCGGGACGCTGGAGGATCTCCGAGAACGCATTGGCGAACTCGCGAATATGGGCCAGGCACACATTGAAGTGCAGTCGCTCGATACCGCTGGTGACCTTGTCCAGCGCGCCATGGGCGGCCTTGCGCAAGGCGGTCGCATCAGGCCCGAACGAAGCCGGCCGGGCCGCCGGCGCGCCCTTGCCGAGTTCCGCCGCGTCATTCACCAGCCGCCACAGCCGCTGCACGAAGCGCGAGGCGCCCTGGACGCGCTCGTCGCTCCAGATCACGTCGCGGTCGGGCGGGGAGTCCGACAGCATGAACCAGCGGGCGACATCGGCGCCGTAGGTCTCGATGATGTCGTCGGGATCGACCGTGTTCTTCTTCGACTTCGACATCTTCTCGATCGCACCGATCTGGATGTCTTCGCCCGTCGTCAGCAGCGTGGCGCGGCGCCCGTTGCCGCCGACCTCGATCTTCACCTCGGCCGGCTGCACATAGGTGCCGTCGGCCTTCTGATAGGTTTCGTGCACCACCATGCCCTGCGTGAACATGCCGGCGAACGGCTCGTCCAGCGCAATATGCCCGGTCGCCTTCATCGCGCGGGTGAAGAAGCGGCTGTAGAGCAGATGCAGGATCGCGTGCTCGACGCCGCCGATATACTGGTCGACCGGCAGCATCCGATTGGCGATGGCGGGCGTCGTCGGCGCGGCCTCGTTCCAGGGATCTGTGAAGCGCGCGAAGTACCAGGACGAATCCACGAAGGTGTCCATGGTGTCGGTTTCGCGCTGTGCCTTAGCCCCGCATTTCGGGCAGGCGACGTGCTTCCAGGTCGGGTGATGATCGAGCGCGTTGCCCGGCTTGTCGAAGCTGACATCTTCCGGCAGCACCACCGGCAGGTCGGCAGCCGGCACCGGCACCACGTCGCACTTCGGACAGTGGATCACCGGAATCGGGCAGCCCCAATAGCGCTGGCGCGAAATGCCCCAGTCGCGCAGGCGGAAATTGACCTGCCGCTCGCCGACCGGCGCGTTGCCGCGCAGCTCGGTTTCCAGGCGTTTTGCAACCTCGTCCTTGGCCTGATCGATGGTCATGCCGTCGAGGAAGCGCGAATTGATCATGCGGCCGTCACCGTCATAGGCGGTGTCGGTGATGACGAACGTCTTGGGATCCTGGCCCTCGGGACAGACGACCGGCGTGTTGCCGAGACCGTACTTGTTGACGAAATCGAGGTCGCGCTGGTCGTGCGCGGGGCAACCGAAGATCGCGCCGGTGCCGTATTCCATCAGCACGAAGTTGGCGACATAGACCGGAAGCTTCCAGTTCGGGTCGAACGGATGCACCGCGCGGATGCCGGTGTCAAAACCCTGCTTCTCCGCGGTGTCGATGATCGACTGCGCGGTGCCGATCTTCTTGATGTCGGCAATGAACTTCGCGAGTTTCGGGTTCTTCGCGGCGGCTGCCTGCGCCAGCGGATGGTCGGCCGAGATCGCCATGAATTTTGCGCCGAACAACGTGTCGGGGCGTGTCGTGAAGATCTTCAGCTCGCTCTCGCCGGCGGGCGTCGTCGCCGCATCCAGCGCGAAACGGATCAAGAGCCCCTCGGAGCGGCCGATCCAGTTGCGCTGCATCAGCCGGACCTTGTCGGGCCAGCGGTCCAGCCCATCCAGCGCCGACAGCAGCTCCTGCGAGTACTTCGTGATCTTGAAGACCCACTGGCTCATCTCGCGCTGTTCGACAACGGCGCCCGAACGCCAGCCGCGGCCGTCGATCACCTGCTCGTTGGCGAGCACGGTCATGTCGACCGGATCCCAGTTGAGCTTGCGCTTCTCGCGCTCGGCGAGGCCGGCGGCGAGCATGTCCAAGAACATCTTCTGCTGGTGCTTGTAGTAGCTGGGGTCGCAGGTCGCGATCTCCCGGCTCCAGTCCAGCGACAGCCCGATCGAGCGGAGCTGCTTCTTCATCGCGGCGATGTTGTCGTAGGTCCAGGCCTTCGGGGCGACCTTGCGCTCGATGGCGGCGTTCTCGGCCGGCAGGCCGAAAGCGTCCCAGCCCATCGGGTGCAGCACGTTGAACCCCTTGGCGCGCATGAAGCGGGCCAGCACGTCGCCGAGCGTGTAATTGCGGACATGGCCGATATGGATGCGCCCGGACGGGTAGGGGAACATTTCCAGCACATAGTATTTCGGCCGCGAATCGTCGTTCTTGGAAACGAAGATCGCCTGGTCGTCCCAGGCGGCCTGCCAGCGCGGTTCGGCGTCGCGGGCGTTGTAGCGTTCGGAGGTCATGGAATCGTTCGGTTTTCGTGGTTTGGGCCGCCTAAAGACGGCGGACTAGGCCATAGAAGTCCTCAAGGGGTCAATGGGTTGCCGCTGGCGCCGGCACGCCGCAAGGCTGCTCCGCAAAACTACGGTGCAGCTTGTTGGGATCGGGTTAAGGGGGCGGTGCGAGGTTGGCCGCCAACAGCACCCGCCAGGCAATGGATTCAGGCTTCGACGATCCCGATCACGACTATGCCGCGTCCATCGCCGGACGGGCGATGCGGAGCATGGCCGAGCAGCGGATTCCACCGACGCCGGCCAATTTTGCCGTCTGGTTCCGGTATTTTGCAGGCAGCCAGGACGATTTGCGCAACGCCGTGGATCTCCTGATCGACCACAATCGCCCATTCGACGCCGGGACCAATCGGAATCTGTTCGAGACCTATGTCGCGCCCCAGGTAAGCGCCGTCGCCGTCAATACGTCCGAGCGGCTGCATACCCTGATGGGCGCAGCGAAGGAGTTTCTGGCGACCGCGATCGCGGACAACCAATCCCAGATCCAGGCGATCAGCGAAGTGACCGACCAGGGCAACGCCGGCGTCGATCCGAAGGTGCTGGTCGGTCAGCTCATGAACGAGCTGGCGCGCGCCGCGACGAGAGCGACACGGCTCGAGGCAGGCTTTGCGGAAAAGACCCGCGAGCTCGACGTGATTCGCGATTCGCTCTCCAAATCCGAGGAGCGCGCCCGGACGGATATGTTGACGGGCCTCGCAAACCGGCGAGCGCTCGACGAGTTCCTGCGCCAAGCGCAGACGACGGCGGACTGGGGCGAGCCGCTCAGCGTGCTCTTGCTCGACATCGACCACTTCAAGAGTTTCAACGACAATTTCGGTCACAGCGTCGGCGACCAGGTGCTGCGGCTGATGGCGAGGGTGCTGCGCGAAAAGGTTCGTCAGCAGGATTTGCCGGCGCGCTATGGCGGCGAGGAACTGATCGCGGTGTTGCCGGATGCCGATCTCGCCATTTGCGCCGAGATCGCCGAGGTCATCAGGCGCGCGATCGCCGAATGCACGATCACGCGGCGCTCGACCGGCGAGATGCTGCCCAGCATCAGCGTGTCGATCGGCGTGGCGCAGTACCGGACCGGCGAAGCGATCACCGATCTGATCGAGCGCTGCGACCGCGCGCTCTATCTCGCCAAGGGTGGCGGCCGCAATCGCGTGGTGACGGAGAGCGAGCTCGATCGCGCCGCAGCCGCGGGTTAGCGATCAACCTGCCATCATCATGTCGGCCGCGCCGTTCTCGATCACCTGGATGCCGTGCTCGACGACATTGTTGCGGCCGCGATGTTTTGCGGCGTAGAGCGCAGCGTCCGCGGCTTCGATGAGATCGCCGGGGCGCAGGGTCTCGTTGGGCTTCGTGGCGGCAACACCGATCGAGACGGTGACGATCATGTGCGCCGAGGTGATGTGCGGCAGGCAAAGCCTCAGCACGGCCGCGCGCACCTGTTCGCCGATTTCGACGGCGCGGTTCACGTCGGTGTTCGGCAGCAGCAGGCAGAACTCCTCGCCGCCATAGCGCGCCGCAAAGCCCATCGTGTCGGCGGCGATGCCCGACAGCGATTCGCCCAGGCGGGTCAGGCAGGAATCGCCTTCGAGATGGCCGTAGGTGTCGTTGAACAGCTTGAAGTGGTCGACGTCGATCATCAGCAGCGCGAGGTCGCTGTTATACTGCTGCGCGCGCATCCATTCGAAGTCGAGCCGGCTCTGGAAGCCGCGGCGATTGGCGAGTCCCGACAGCATGTCGATCGAGGCCATCACGGTCAGCCGGTCGTTGCTCGCGATCAGCTCGCGCTCGCGCTGGCTGAGCTGCGCGGCCATCGCATTGAACGCGCGGGCCAGCGGCACGAACTCGGCCGGCAGGCGGTTGCGCGCCGCGCGCGCCGACAGGTCGCCTTCGCCAAGACGCTTGGCCATGTCGGCCAGCATCTCGATCGGCTTGATCACAAGCTTCTCGGCGGCAATCAGCGCGCCGAGCAGGACGAACAGAACGACGAAAGCGAGCTGGAGATAGGCCGTGCGAATGTCGCGGCTGACCGCCGCGGACACCTTGTCCTCGTCGATGCTTGCGATCAGGCGCGCATTGGTGCCGGCAATGCGGATGTAGCTGACCGCGCGGCGGGAGCCGTCGGCGGCCAGGAAAGAGAGTGAGCCTTCATCCTGGTTCGACCGCAGCGCCTTGTCGGCGATCGCGGACATCAGCGGCATGTTGTCGAGGGGGCGGCCGATCGCACCATGCTGGTCGGCCGGCGCCGCCAGCACGGTACCGGCGCTGTCGACCAGCACGGCGGTGATGCCGGCGCGGCCGCCGAGATTGTTCATCACCTTCGACATCCAGTCGAGGTTGACGGTCGCAAGCACGACGGCATCCGCCGTCCCGCTGAAGGCGGATACGGGATAGACCGCCATGACGGTCGGCGACAACACGGGCCGCGACAGGATGAAGTCGCTCAGCACGAAGCGGCCGGTCTCCTGCGCCTGCTGGAAGTAGGGCCGGTCGCTGAGGTCGAGGCCGACATACATGTTGTTGGTGGCGCACTGGATGCGGCCGTCCTGGCCCGCGATCAGCAGCGTGCGGATCCAGGGAAGGTTCGACGGCAGGCTCGCGCGCAGCACGTCGCAGCTCTTGCTGATGCCGCCGGCGGATGCCCGGATGAAAGCTTCCGATTTCAGGATGGTCTCGACCGACGAGATCACCTCGCGCTGCGCGTCGGCGCTGTGCCTTGCGACGGTCGTGAACTCGGCCGTGGCCTGCGCGATCTGCCGGGCTCGCGTGTCCTCGAGCGAACGGATGCGCTCCAGCATCAAGGGCGTCACCAGAATCAACGCGAGCAACGCAAGCCGGGCCCGGATTCCGAGAACCTGCTTGAGTTTCGCTCGTTTGCGGTTGAAACTGACGTTGGCCATCTTCGCTACCCACCCCGCGGGCCAAGGTAAAGCGAAGGGTTCAAAAACTCTTTCTTGAACTCGGTAAAATTGGACTTACCGCGGTAACGAGCGCAAACAATCGACCCTCATGACAGAAGCCAACGCCGCGCCGGTAACCGGCCATTCACCAAACGCGCTCGCCGCGGTCGAAGCCGAAATCGCCCGCGCCTGCAAGGACGCGCGGCGCGAGCGCGCCTCGGTGACCCTGATCGCAGTGTCCAAGACGTTCGCGGCAGATGCAATCATGCCGGTCATCACCGCCGGACAGCGCGTATTCGGCGAAAATCGCGTGCAGGAGGCCAAGGGCAAGTGGCCTGCGTTAATCTCTGCTCACCCGGATATCGCACTGCATCTGATCGGGCCGCTGCAATCCAACAAGGCGAAGGAGGCGGTCGCGCTGTTCGATGCCATCCATTCGGTTGACCGCCCGAGCATTTGCCAGGCGTTAGCCAAGGAAATCGAATCCCAGAACAGGCATCCGGAGCTGTTCGTCCAGATCAATATCGGCGAGGAGCCGCAGAAGGCCGGCATCGCTCCCGGCGAGGCCGACACCTTCATCGCGAGCTGCCGCGACACTTATGGGCTGACGATTTCCGGCTTGATGTGCATTCCGCCGGTCGACGAGCCGCCGGCTGCGCATTTTGCGCTGACCGCCAAGATCGCGGAGCGTAACGGACTGAAGAAGCTCTCGATGGGCATGAGTGCGGACTTCGCCACAGCCATCATGCTTGGCGCCACCCACGTCCGCGTGGGGAGCGCGATCTTCGGGCACCGGTAGTTGTCGTTGGGGCGGGCTTGCGCCAAGCAACCGCAATGACGGTGGTGATTACACAAACCCCACCGATACCTTCCCCAGCACGCCAAAGTCCGCCGCAAAATGATCGCCGACTTGAATCGGCAGCGGTGGATGGCATGTGCCTGTCGTCACCACCTCCCCTGCCCGCAAGGTGATGCCGAGTCCGCGCAGCTCGTTGGCAAGCCACGCCAAGGCAGCACGGGGGTCGCCCAGCACGTTCCTGCCGTGGCCGGTGTAGTTCTTGCCGTGCAGCGTGATCTGCGGCCGCTCCTCGACGAGGTCCATCGCGCGCCAGTTCGCGGTCGTCGGCGAGCCCAGCACGAACTGATGCGCGCAGGCATTGTCCGCGATGAGCTGCGCCTCACCCGCGCTGACGAAGTCGGCAAAGCGCGAATCGGGAATCTCGATCGCGGGGTGCAGGGTATCGACGGCGGCGAGCACGTCGTCGACGCTGTACGGGGTCGCGCGCGGCGGCAGATCGCGGCCCATGCGGAAGGCGAATTCCGGTTCGCCGACGCGCATCTCGTTGCCCTTCATCGACGCGGTGCCGCCATCGGCGATCAGTGTGTCGCTCATGATGCGACCGGCCAGCGGGCCCGCGACATTGATATGCTTCTGTCCGGCCTCGCTCGTCGCCGCGATCTTCCAGCCGACCAGGTTTCCAAGCGACTGCGTTTCGAGCGCAGCCTGGATGGCGTAACCGTCAGCACGGCTTTGCGGCCGCAAATGTCTCTCCAGCGAGTCGAGCTTGGTGCCGTCACGCCAGTGCTGGACGAGCAGGCGCGATGCGGCGGCGATCTGGTCCTTGTCGAGCATGTGTCCTCACCCGATGATGATTTTTGTTCTTGGCCCAAGCCGTCGCAACAATTGCAGCATCGCCGCCCTGGTCATGGAGACGCAGCCCGCGGTCGGGCCGAAATTGTCGCGCGCCAGATGAAGGAACACGGCGCTGCCGCGGCCGGCGATCCGCGGCCGGGTGTTGTGGTCGATTTCGATGATGAAGTCATAGAGTTGGTCGGCCCGCTTGAGCCGGTCGCCGCCCTGCTCCCGATCGAGCCGGATCGGCTGATTGTAATGGCGGTCCTTGGGGTCCTCGCACCAGGCGTCAGTGTCGCCGATGGCCCGTGCCGGCAGGAAGGTCTGCGGGCGGCGGTGCCGGTCGCCCCGCCACCACAATTGCCTGGGACGGAAGCTGCCCCTCGGGGTGCCGCCATCGCCCTCGCGCTTGTTGGCCAGGATGCCGCCTCTCCCCAGCGCCACCGGAATCGTCAACGACCCTGCCGTCAACCAACCCCGGCGCGGATTCCCCGCAGCAGGCTTAACGCGGATCGCCGGAAGCGGCCCCAAGGTCCGATTCCTGGTGTAACCAACTGACGCAGCTTTCTTTTTCATATGAGCGTGCGATGTCGAATTCATTACAGGACATTCATCAAAACGGCCTGCTATTCTGGGTTAGAGTGGTTCTGGCTTGTGAATCGGTAACAGCCCACTACTTCAACACGAACAAAAATATAACGGCGACCCCTAACTTTCCCTCGCGGCTGGGTGCAGCATGCATGCGCGCCGAGTCGGACTCCAAAAGGATGACCCCCTATGGCCAATGCCCGCAAGATCCTCATCGTGGATGACGATACCGATCTGCGCGATACGTTGGTGGAGCAATTATCGCTGCACGAAGAATTCGAAGCCTCCGCCGTCGATACCGGCGCCAAGGGCGCGAGCGCCGCGAAGGCCAATTCCCCCGATCTCGTTCTGATGGATGTCGGCCTGCCCGACACCGACGGCCGCGAGGTTGTCCGCTCCCTGCGCAAAGGCGGCTTCAAGGCCCCGATCATCATGCTGACCGGGCATGACACCGATTCCGACACGATTTTGGGGCTGGAATCCGGCGCCAACGACTATGTCGCAAAGCCCTTCCGTTTCGCCGTGCTGCTGGCGCGCATTCGTGCCCAGCTCCGCCAGCACGAGGCCAGCGAGGACGCGGTGTTCTCGGTCGGCCCCTACTCCTTCCGCCCCGGCTCGAAGATGCTGACAGCGGCCAATGCGCGTAAGGTCCGCCTCACCGAGAAGGAAACGGCGATCCTTCGCTTCCTCTACCGGGCCGGCCAGATGCCGGTCTCGCGCGAGACCCTGCTTCAGGAGGTCTGGGGTTATAATTCCGGCGTCACCACCCACACGCTGGAAACCCACATCTACCGTCTCCGCCAGAAGATCGAGAAGGACGCCGCCAACCCGGAAATCCTGGTCACGGAAGCCGGTGGCTACAAGCTGGTGCCGTGATAGCTTCAAGGGCGTGCGAATCGTTTTAGATCGCATGCCCTTAGAGCCCCGGACCTGAATGTCAATCGACGACGACGTAGCGCTTCTCGAGCGTGTCCCGACACTGCGCCTGTTGGGAGACGCCTCGTTGCGCATGCTGGCGATCGGCTCCGAGCAGCGTAACTTCGTCCGCGGCGACGTCCTGTTCAATCTCGGCGACGATGCCGATGCCGGCTACGTGGTCCAGCGCGGCGCCTTCCGGGTCGACGACGGCGCCGGTGCCGAAATGATCGCGGGTCCCGGCGCGCTGATCGGCGAGCTCGCGCTGGTGGTGCCGATGAAGCGGCCGTCGAGCGCGATCGCGATCGAGCACGCCTCCGTCATCCGCGTCGCGCGCAGCCTGTTTCAACGCGTGCTCGAAAGCGACCCCGCGGCGGCCGTTCGCCTGCGCGACGAATTCGCGGTGCGGTCGAGTCAGATTGCGAGCGATATATTGATGGCGGGCGCGAAGCTGACCTCGTAGCTCTCTCCCGTCGTCATTCCGGGCCCGCGACTTCGTCGCGTCCCGGAATGACGGGACTCAAACCTCCAGCGTCACCGTGACAGGCACGTGGTCTGACGGCCGTTCCCAGCTCCGCGCGTCGCGCAAGATCCTGAAATCGCTGACCGCATCCTTCAGCGCGCGCGAGACCCAGATGTGGTCGAGCCTGCGGCCGCGGTCGCCGACGGTCCAGTCGGCGGAGCGGTAGCTCCACCATGTGTAGACCTTTTCCGACATCGGGATGCGATCG
This sequence comes from Bradyrhizobium cosmicum, assembly GCF_007290395.2. Taxonomy (NCBI): domain Bacteria; kingdom Pseudomonadati; phylum Pseudomonadota; class Alphaproteobacteria; order Hyphomicrobiales; family Nitrobacteraceae; genus Bradyrhizobium; species Bradyrhizobium cosmicum. The sequence continues at coordinate 230,568 of NZ_CP041656.2, forward strand.
CGTGCGACGTCTACCCACTCGCCGGCTTCGAGCGCGGCCTTTAGCTTCTCGGTCTCGACAGGCGTGTGAGAGACGACTTTCAAGAGCTGCTTGTGCGACCACACGTCGTTCTCGTGCGGCGCGACGTTGAGGTCGCCGACCAGGATGTGGCGATCCTCGCCGCGCGGATGCAACGGCTCGCAGGCCTTCATCTCGTCGAGGAAGCGGAGCTTGTGGTCGAACTTCTCGTTCAGCGCGGGATCGGGAATGTCGCCGCCGGCGGGCACGTAGAAATTATGCAGCACCAGCGGCTTTGCGATGTTGGCCTTGCTTCCGAAGGATACGGAAATATGGCGCGAATCCACCTTGTCGCAGAAGGTCCGGATGTCCGTCGACTCGAACGGAATCTTCGAGACGATGGCGACGCCGTGATAGCCTTTCTGTCCGTTCAGCGCGACATGCTCATAGCCGAGCCGCTTGAAGCGCTTCAGCGGAAAGGCATCGTCGATGCACTTGGTCTCCTGCAGGCAAAGTACGTCCGGCCGCGCGCTCTTGAGAAACTTTGCGACTAGGTCGATGCGCAGCCGCACCGAATTGATGTTCCAGGTTGTCAGGGAAAAACGCATGAGAGATGCGTCTTAGCATGGATTGGCGTGGGGAAAGCATCTGCGTGCGATAGGCTGACTCTGGCCATCCACGACAATCTCGTGCCCCGGACGCTGCGCGGCACGAAGTGACGCTATGCAGAGCCGGGGCCCAGCTGTGAGGGAGTCTGGGTCCCGGCTCTGCGCCGCACCGCTGCGCGCTGCGTCGCGTCCGGGACACGAGACCGGGCTAACCCGGCGACTGGCCGTAATTGGTGAAATCGATCTTGAACATGCCGGGGTCGAGCTTCTTGGTCGCGTCGAGATTGTAGACCGCGATCGTGGTGTCGTAGCCCTGCGGATCGGTGACGGTCCACTGCTTCAACTGGCCGTCCTTGGCGCCGAACATCAGCATCAGGCGGCTCGTGCCGACCAGCGCCTGCTTCTCTTCGATGGTGACGCTGACGAAAACGTCGTCGGCCGAGACGTTGACGACGTTGGTGTCCTTCATCAGGTCGATGCGGTCGGACAGCAGGAAGCGCAGCGGCGTTTGCGACAGCGGATAGACGTCCTGCGTGGCCAGCTTGCGGTCGCGCACCACCAGCGACGATCCATCGGCGACGATGTCGATCGGGCTCGGCGCGTCATATTCGAAGCGCACCTTGCCGGGTTTCTGAATGTAGAAGTCGCCTTGCGTCTTGCTGCCGTCGGGGCCGACCTGGACGAAATTCCCGACCAGCGTCGACAGCGAGGACAGGTAGGCGCTGACCTTGGCCGCCTGTGCCTTCTGGTTGGCGTCGAAGGTCTGGAAGATGCTGCTCGGCACGTTGCGGCGCGGATCAGGGATGATCGGATTCGGCGGCGTCTGCGTCGCGCCGGTGACGGCAGGTCCGCCGGTGGGCGCGCCACCGTCGCGGCCCTTCGGCGCTGGTTTCGGCACAGGCACGGTCTGCGCAACGGACGCTGCGGTCACCATCGCGGCGGTGACGAGAAGCACGCCGGCCATGCGCGCGCCTCGCGCAGCGAGGGTGGCAGCGAATCGAATGTCCGGATGTCTGATCAACGCGTCGTCCTGGTTGGCTGGGCGTCTTTTTAGCGTGATTTCGGGCAAAAGCAGATAACGTTTTTGCGTGAAATAGTGTTCTGAGGCGGCTCGCCTCACATATGGCTGTCTTCTTCTTCGACCAGAATCTCGCGCTTGCCGGCGTGGTTGGCGGGTCCGACGATGCCTTCCAGTTCCATGCGCTCCATCAAGGACGCGGCACGGTTATAGCCGATTTGCAGGCGGCGCTGGATGTAGCTGGTCGAGGCCTTGCGGTCGCGCTTGACGATGGCAACAGCCTGCTGGAACAGGTCGCCGCCGCCATCCGCGCCCATGCCGCTGGCGTCGAACACCGCGCCGTCCTCGTCCTCGGCGGGCTCTTCGGCGGTAACAGCTTCGAGATATTCCGGCTGGCCCTGGGTCTTGAGGTGGCGCACCACCTTCTCGACTTCCTCGTCCGAGGCAAACGGTCCGTGCACGCGGCTGATGCGGCCGCCGCCGGCCATGTAGAGCATGTCGCCCTGACCGAGCAGCTGCTCGGCGCCCATCTCGCCCAAAATGGTGCGGCTGTCGATCTTGGATGTGACCTGGAAGGCGATGCGGGTCGGGAAGTTCGCCTTGATGGTGCCGGTGATGACGTCGACCGACGGACGCTGCGTGGCGAGGATCACGTGCAGGCCGGCGGCGCGGGCCATCTGCGCGAGGCGCTGCACCGCGCCTTCGATATCCTTGCCGGCGACCATCATCAGGTCGGCCATTTCGTCGACGATGATGACGATGTAGGGCAGCGGGTCGAGCGAGAGCTTCTCTTCCTCGTAGATCGCCTTGCCGGTTTCCTTGTCGAAGCCGGTGTGCACCGTGCGCGTCGGCTCTTCGCCCTTGGCCTTCAATTCGAGCAGGCGCGTGTTGTAGCCGTCGATGTTGCGCACACCGAGCTTGGCCATGTTCTTGTAGCGCTCTTCCATCTCGCGCACCGCCCATTTCAGCGCGACCACCGCCTTCTTCGGATCGGTCACGACGGGCGTGAGCAGATGGGGAATGCCGTCATAGACGGAGAGTTCGAGCATCTTCGGATCGACCATGATCAGGCGGCACTGGTCCGGGCGCAGCCGGTAGACCAGGCTGAGGATCATGGTGTTGATCGCGACCGACTTGCCGGAGCCGGTGGTACCGGCGATCAGCATGTGCGGGGTGCGCGCGAGGTCGATGATGACGGGGTCGCCGCCGATGGTCTTGCCGAGGCAGAGCGGCAGCTTCGCAACCGAGTCGACGGTTTCCTTGGCGACCAGCAGCTCGCGCAGATAGACCTTTTCGCGATGTGCGTTCGGCAGCTCGATGCCGATGGCGTTGCGGCCCGGCACGACCGCGACACGCGCCGACAGCGCACTCATCGAACGTGCGATGTCGTCGGCAAGTCCAATCACGCGCGACGACTTGATGCCCGGCGCGGGCTCCAGCTCGTACAGCGTGACGACAGGACCCGGATTGGACTTCACGATCTCGCCGCGCACGCCGAAATCCTGCAGCACGCCTTCGAGCGAGCGCGAATTGGCTTCCAGCTCGGCCTTGCTGAGCGGCTGGCGATCACCGGCCTTCGGCGCGGCCAGCACGGACACGGACGGAAGCTCGAACTTGTCGGAGGACTTTTTGGAAGCGGACTTCGGCGCGGCCTTCTTGCGCGGGGCGCGCGCGGCGGGCTCTTCCTCTTCCTCCTCCTCGTCTTCCACTTCTTCGGGCTCGTCCTTGTCGTCTTCGTCCTGGGACTGCGGCGAGATCGACGGCGCGGCACGGCCGCCTCCGAGATTCGGTTCCTGGCGGCTGAACGAAACGGCCTTGGTCTTCGGTCCGCTCGAGACCAGCGAGCGGTAAGCGGCACCGCACAGCCAGATCAGCCGCGCCTTGGTGCTCATCAGCGCGTGGAACAGCCAGCCCAGCGACACCGAACCGCGATCGCCCTCTTCGTCCTCGTCGAGCGGCTTGTCGTCATCCTCGATCTCCGCGAGTTCATCGTCATGCTCGCGTGCGCCAAGTCCGCAGGCGACCAGGAAGGTCGCGGCCATCGCGGCGAACAGGATCGTGCCGAGCACGATGCGATAGATCGTGCCGGCGGGTCCGAAGATCACCGCGGGCGCGCGCACCAGCGCATCGCCGACCACGCCGCCGAGGCCGGTCGGCAGCGGCCAGGCGCCGCCATGCGGCCAGCAGCTGACGAAGCCCGCTGCGATCACCGTGCAGAGGATCCAGGAGCCGAGCCGCAGCGCTTCGCGGTCGAACGGGCGATGCGTCAGCATGCGCCAGCCCCAGACCGCGACGGTCAGGATCAGCATGATCGCGCCGAGCCCGAGGATCTGCATCGCAAGGTCGGCGCCGATCGCGCCGGCATAGCCCAGGATGTTGCGGATCGGCCGCGAGGTGGCGTGGCTGAGGCTGGGATCCTGCACCGACCAGGTCATCAGCGCGGCAGAGGCGACGCCAGACAGCGTGATCAGGCCGAAGCCGGCGAGCTCGCGTACGCGCCGGCCCAGCGCCTCGCGGATCGAGGGCGGCAGATGGCCGACCAGGGGAATGACACGTTCGATCGCCGACATGCTCATGGGCCCCGCCTAACCCAGAGTCTCGACCAGCCGGTGCAGCGCCTGCGCCGTGGTCTCGCCATCCTGCACCAGCGCGAGGCGAATGTAGCCCGCGCCGGGATTGAAGCCGTCGGGCTGGGGCCGCGCCAAAAAGCTGCCGGGTACCACGCGCACGCCTGCTTCCTTGAAGAGTTTCAGACACACCGACACGTCGTCGCCGATGTCGGACGTGTTGAGCCAGACGCAGAAGCCCGCATCGGGCCGGCGATAGCCGTAGCGATTGCCGATGATCTGGTCGGCGAGATCGAACTTGGTCCGGTAGAGCCGACGATTCTCCTCGACATGCGCTTCGTCGCCATAGGCGGCGATCGCGACATGCTGGAGCGGCACCGGCACCTGCGGAGCTGCGATGTTGCGGAGCTCGAGGAACATGCCGATGAACCTCTTGTCACCGGCGGCGAAACCAACGCGCATGCCCGGCAGGTTGGAGCGCTTCGACAGCGACTGGAATGCGACCACGCGGGTGAAGTCGGGGCCGGCGCATTCGAGCGCGCTGCCCGGGGCTTCGCGGGTATAGATCTCGGAGTAGCACTCGTCGCTGAGGATCACGAAACCATGGCGGTCGGCGAGCTGCTTCAGCCGCCTGAAATAGTCGGGCTTGGCGACCGAGCCCTGCGGGTTGGCGGGCGAGGCCAGATAGAACGCCACCGTGCGCGCCAGCGTTGCTTCGTCGATGGCATCGAGATCGGGCAGGAAGCCGTTTTCGCTCGTGGTCGGCAGATAGATCTGCTCGCAAGCGGCAGCCGAGGCGCCGGCGCCATAGACCGGATAGAACGGGTTCGGCATCAGGATGGCGGGCTTGCCCGGGCGCGGACCGACATAGCGCGCGGCCGCGATTGCGGCGAGGAACAGCCCTTCGCGGCTGCCATTGAGGACGAGAATCTCGGTCTTGGGATCGAGCGGCCGCGGCAGCTTGAAGCGCGACGACAGCCAGGCGCTGGCCGCCGCGCGGAACGGCTCCGTACCCTGGTTCATCGGGTAGCGGCCGAAATCGGCGATATGCTTGGCGAGCACGGGGCCGACGAAGTCGGGCACGGGATGCTGGGGTTCGCCAACCGCAAGCGAAATCAGGGGCTTGCCGGGCTGATGGGGAGCCAGCAGCTCGTTCAGCCGGACGAAAGGCGAGCGTGCGGAATCGGAGCTACCACCGCCCTGCGGCGCACTGGATGAAGCGGTCATAGCCATTCTGGACGCCAGCACTCTTTGAACAGCCGGTCGCACCAGGGCGCCGGCGGGAAGCGGTTCAGTTCACCATAGATAGGGCGAGGTTAAGACGCGATTAACCATCGGTCGGCAGGTCCGTCCAGACCGGGAATTATGAGACCGGATAGCAATGGGATGCCTGGGCCGCCAAGCTCCCGTCATGGCCGGGCCTGCCCCGGCCATCCACGCCCCTTCCGCCGACTCCAGGAACGTGGGTGCCCGGGACAAGGCCGGGCACGACGAGCTTGGCGATATAGGCGCGCCTCAGTGCGCCGGCAGCTTCTCGAACGTCGCCATGCCCGCCGGGATCGCATGAAACTCCTGTTTGTCGCAGGTGTAGATCGCCATCTGCGGATGGAACTGTTCCGGCTCGTCCAGCGTGCCGACCTTCAGGATTGCGGCCGGCAACCCCGGAACCTTGGTCACCAGATGCGTGCCGCATTCGGGACAGAACTCGCGTGTCACGGCGCGCTCGAGGTCCTTGCGCGTGAACTGCTTGGGTTGTCCGATGATGTAGCTGAAGCCGGCGACCGGCATCGCGATGAAGGTGTTGGGCGCGCCGCCCGAGATGTACTGGCACTCGCGGCAATGACACTGGGCCTGCATCATGGGATCGCCCTCGGCCACGTAGCGCACTTCGCCGCAATAGCATCCGCCTTCCAAACGCATGACGACCTCCCGATTTGTTTTCGTTGTGGTCGATATTTCTGCGCCGGCAATCTGGAATGGCAATCTTTTTCTTCGGCACGGGGACGAAAAGAAAGGGGCTCCAACTTGCGCTGGAGCCCCTCAACAGTCTGGGCATTGCCGGGTATGTGCCCAAACCGTAGTTGTGGACGCGATCCCCGAGGAGATCGCGTCCGGGAGGAGAGTTACATGTTGTAGGCGCGCTCGGTGTGCTCGGTGATGTCGAGGCCTTCACGCTCGGTCTCGACATTGGCACGGAGGCCAACGATCACGTCGACGACCTTGTAGAGGATCGCCGAACCGACGCCCGACCACACCAGCGTGGTGCAGACGCCCCAGAGCTGGGAGATCATCTGCGCCGCGAAGTCGTAATCGGCAACCTTCGGCGGGATCGCGGTGTAGTCGATGATGCCCGCACCACCGAGCGCCGGGTTGACGAGGATGCCGGTGCCGAGGGCGCCGACGATGCCGCCGACGCAGTGCACGCCGAACACATCGAGGCTGTCATCGTAGCCGAGCGCGTTCTTCACGACGGTGCAGAAGAACAGGCAGACCACGCCGACCACGAGGCCGAGGACGATCGCACCCATCACGCCGGCGAAGCCGGCCGCGGGAGTCACCGCCACGAGGCCTGCGACAGCGCCGGAGATGACGCCGAGCACCGACGGATGACCCTTCACGATCCACTCCGCGAACATCCACGACAGCGCGGCGGCTGCGGTGGCGACGAAGGAGTTGGTCATGGCGAGGGCCGCGCCGCCGTTGGCTTCGAGGTTGGAGCCGGCGTTGAAGCCGAACCAGCCGACCCAGAGCAGCGAGGCGCCGATCATCGACATGGTCAGCGAGTGCGGAGCCATCAGCTCCTTGCCATAGCCGACGCGCTTGCCGATCAGCAGAGCGCCGACGAGACCTGCGATGCCGGCGTTGATGTGCACCACGGTGCCGCCTGCAAAGTCGATCGCGCCCTTCTTGAAGATCCAGCCGGCGTCGGCGTTGATCTCGTCGAGCTTGGCCTGCGCCGCGGTCTTCGCCGCCGCGTCAGTGGCAGCAGCCAGGGCCTTGGCAGCGTCCTGGATCATGTCCGGGCCGGGCCAGTACCAGACCATGTGCGCGATCGGGAAGTAGATCAGCGTGACCCAGAGCGGAACGAACAAGGCGAGCGCCGCGAACTTCATGCGTTCGGCGAAGGCGCCGACGATGAGGGCGGGCGTGATCGCCGCGAAGGTCATCTGGAAGCACATGTAGATGAGCTCCGAGATGTTGGCGTCGACCGAGAAGGTTGCGGCCTTCGAGTCGGTGGTGACGCCCATCATGAAGGCCTTGGAGAAGCCGCCGATGAAGTCGGAACCGCCGGTGAAGGCGAGGCTGTAGCCGTACACGGCCCAGATCACGGTGACGACGCAGACGGTGTAGAACACCTGCATCAGGACGGAGAGCATGTTCTTGGAGCGGACGAGGCCGCCGTAGAACAGCGCGAGACCCGGGATCGTCATCAACAGCACGAGCACTGTCGATGTCAGCATCCAGGCGTTGTCTCCCTTGTTGACCGTTGGCTCGGCATAGGCCGCGGTCGCAGCGAACATGCCGACTGCGAGAGCCGCCAATCCCGCGCCATAGGGACGCTTGAACGTCATTTTATTTACTCCTGATTGGTAAAGGTTGAGCGCGAAATCAGAGGGCCGCGGCATCGGCCTCGCCGGTGCGGATGCGAACCGCATGGTCGAGGTTGATGACGAAGATCTTGCCGTCGCCGATCTGCCCGGTTTTCGCGGCGGACGTGATGGCGTCGATGGTCTTGTCCACCTGGTCGGAGGCGACCGCGACCTCGATCTTGATTTTGGGCAGGAAGCTCACGGCGTATTCAGCACCGCGATAGATTTCCGTATGGCCTTTCTGGCGGCCATATCCCTTGACTTCCGTCACCGTGAGACCGTGAACGCCGATGGCGGTCAGGGCGTCCCGGACTTCTTCCAGCTTGAATGGCTTGATAATCGCCATAACAATTTTCATGGGTCCTATCCCCGCTTGGGCCCGGTCCGGACGTGGCCGGGCGTTTCTCGACTGGTTCGCCACGAGGGAGAAGTTCACTACGCGGGCACAGCCAGGACCCTTAGAATCAAATGCCGTGCCAGATCGGCCGTGTTGCCTAACGGACTATGAAAACGGGTGTTTTCGCGTTTGACGGGTATCGTGGTGCACTGCGCTATTACGTCGCGCTCATTGCGTGACCATGGCTGCTCAAAAAACGTGCATGACAGGCTGCCGACACAATGGTGCTCACGCGTCGGGCAGCGGAAAGGTATCTAATTACGTACTAGGCCTAATGGGAGGGCCTTGCCGCGCCGCGAAATATCGAGCCCGCCGGCTCCTGCTTACGGGTTACGCGCGGTAAGCCTGCCCGCTTGAGCAGGACAAAGGCCGCCAGACGGTATCCGGCTGAGGGCCGTTGGAGCTGTCAGGCGGCGTCGCGCTCCGCATAGACCCGGTCGATCAGTCCCCATTCGACCCCTTGCTGGGCGGTCATGAAGTGGTCGCGGTCCAGGGTCCGTTCCACCTCGTCCTCGCGGCGTCCGCAATGTCGCGCGTAGAGCCGGATGATGCGCCGCTTGGTTTCCTGCATTTCGTTGGCATGGATCAGGATGTCGGACGCCTGCCCCTGAAAGCCGCCAAGGGGCTGATGCACGTGAAGGCTGGCATTGGGCAGCGCGGCGCGGTGCCCGGGCTCGCCGGCCATCAGCAGGAACGAGCCCATGGAGCGCGCCGTGCCCATGCACAGCGTGTGGACCGGCGCCTTGATGAACTGCATGGTGTCGTACATCGCGAGGCCAGAGGTGACCACGCCGCCGTAGGAGTTGATGTAGAGGTTGATCGGCCGGTTCGGATTCTCCGCCTCCAGGAACAGCAACTGGGCGCAGACTAGGCCCGACATCGCATCGTTGACCTCGCCATTGAGGAAGATGATGCGTTCGCGCAAGAGCCGCGAATAGATGTCGAAGGATCGTTCGCCGCGGGCGGATTGCTCGACGACCATAGGGACGAGCTGAAGCATGTCGCGCATCGGCGACCTCCATGTCTGCAGATGATGGATAGTGAAGTGGTTTTGTCGTCAGGCCGCCGCGCGCATCAAGCAGCGATTGCTGTTGGCGGCCTGCGGCAGCTTCGTTTGACCGTCCGAGGTTTGCTGGATGATGCGAAAGCGGGTGCCGCCGGCTTCGTTCGGTTCGATCCGGAAGATGACGTGACTCTCGCGAAACGGCGGTTCGGACTCGCGAAGCCGGTACCGCACCTCTTCGCCCGCGATCGATGATTCCGGCTCGGCGTCCGCAAGATCGCAATCCGGCAGCCAGCGTTCGCGCAGGGCCGGGATGGTCACGGCGCGCCAGACCTTTGCCGGCGGCGCATCGAATTCAAATTCGAGCACCAGGGCCGCGTCGGGGGAATCGGGCTTCAATTCGTCGCTCATTGATCCAGATCCTTATTGATCCATGTCCTTCAAGAGATCGGCGAGTGCTTCCATGCGCTTCGGCCAATAGGCGCGGTAGCGCGCAAGCCATGCCCCGATGGCGACGATTCCGTCCGGGTCGACTTCATAATTCACGAAGCGGCCCTGCCGCTGCTCGCGCACCAGGCCTGCCGCCCGCAGTACCGAAAGATGCTGCGACATCGCCGGCTGGCTGATCTCCAACCCCTCGCGCAAAGCGCTGGCATTCTGGCTGCCGCCGGCCAGCTTCTCAAAGACCTTGCGGCGGGTCGGGTCGGCCAGCGCCTTGAAGATGTCGGCTTCGATCATGGCAACACATAAGCACACACTTATGTGTTGTTCAAGCCCCGATTACTGAAGCGCCTCGCCGTGCTGCGAGATATCGAGCCCCTCGAGTTCATGCTCGCGGGAGACGCGCAACGGCACGAACAGCGCGACCAGCTTGAGCAGAATGAAACTCACCCCGGCCGACCAGACGAAGGTGACGGCGACGCCGTAGAGCTGGATCAGGAGCTGCTGCGGATGGCCCTCGAGCAGGCCGGCGGTGCCGCCGATCGCGGAGGTCGCGAACACGCCGGCCAGCAGCGTGCCGGTCAGGCCGCCGATGCCGTGAACGCCGAACACGTCGAGTGAATCGTCGTAGTCGAAGCGGTGCTTCAGCCAGGTGCAGGCCCAGTAGCAAACCGCCCCGGCGATGATGCCGATGACGATGCCGTGCCACGGCGCGACGAAGCCCGAGGCGGGTGTGATGGTGCCGAGGCCGGCCACCGCGCCGGAGATCATGCCGAGTACCGACGGCTTGCGCCGGGTCGACCATTCGATCGCGCCCCAGGTCAGCGCGCCGGAGCAGGCCGCAAGATGTGTTGCGATGATCGCCAGCACGGCGCGCGAATTGGCGGCGCCGGCCGAGCCGCCGTTGAAGCCGAACCAGCCGACCCACAACAGGCCGGTGCCCATCACGGCAAGCGAGAGGTCGAACGGCGAAAGATTCTCGGTACCGTAACCGTGACGGCGCCCCATCACCTTGGCGGCGACGAGGCCGCCGGTGCCCGCCGACAGATGCACGACGAGGCCGCCGGCAAAATCCAGCACGCCCATGCTGGCCAGGAAGCCGCCGCCCCACACCCAGTGCGCCAGCGGAATATAGACGAAGATGAACCAGGCGACCGAGAACAGAAGATAGGCGGAGAACCGCATCCGGTCGGCGACCGAACCTGCCACCAGCGCTACCGTGATGATCGCGAACGTCATCTGGTACAGCATGAACAGCGCTTCCGGGATGGTCTTCGCCGCCGGGTTGACACTGTCCATCGTCATGCCCGCGAGAAACCAGCGGTCGAGCGTGCCAATCCAGGGGCCGTCGCCGACGAAGCACAGCGAATAGCCGAACGCGACCCAGAGAATCGAGATCATCGTCACGGCGGCAAGGCTCTGCGCCATGGTCGCAAGCACGTTCTTCTTGCGCACCATGCCGGAATAGAACAGCGCGAGCCCCGGGATCGTCATCATCAGCACCAGCGCGGTGGCGACGATCATCCAGGCGGTGTCGGCGGTGTTGATCTCGGAGCTTGCGGCATGTGCCGGCGCTGCAACGGCCGACACACATCCGATTCCCGCAGCCATACAGGCTGCGCGGCGCAACAATCCCGCCATGTCGTTTCCCCCAGCAGTGATGACGTCGCACGCTGTGGCGTCGTTGCCCGGTGCGATCGTCGAAGACTTATTAGAGCGTTAGAGCGCGTCGCTGTCGGTCTCGCCGGTGCGGATGCGCAGCGCGTGGTCGATTGGCGTGACGAAGATCTTGCCGTCGCCGATCTGCCCGGTGCGCGCGGAGGCGGTAATCACGCCGACGGCCTTTTCGGCGATGTCGGAGGCAACCGCGATCTCGATCCGCAGCTTTGGCAGGAAGTTCACGACATATTCGGCGCCGCGATAAATCTCGGTGTGGCCCTTCTGGCGGCCATAGCCCTTCACCTCGGTCACGGTCATGCCGTGGACGCCGATCGCTGTCAGGGCCTGGCGGACTTCATCCAGCTTGAAGGGTTTGATGATCGCGACGACGAGTTTCATGGTCAGGCCTGTTCCCCGGGGATACGCCGCGCCGTATGTCCCCGGCGCAGCGTCAATCTGGCATCTTTCCGGGCACATGGCATAAAAAACTTGCAGGTTGAAGCGGAAAAACGTCTGCGCGTGTGAACGGCCGCCTCTGTACAGGGCATCTGTTCATCCTTCACAATGCATTTTTGGCATGGATGCGGTGAACCCAAGCGTCCCGGCTGGTACAAAAGTATGTTCGAGGGGGACGCTTCATGGCGAGTTGGTTCTACGCATCCGAGGGCAAGCAGCAGGGGCCCTATCCGGAAGGGCAATTCCGCGACCTGATTTCGCAAGGGATCGTGCGTCCGGATACGCTGGTGTGGTCCGAGGGCATGGCCGGCTGGCAGAAGGCCGCCGAAATCCCCGGCCTGATCGGCGGCGGCGCGCCCCCGATGGTCCCGGCTGGCGGTCCGCCGATGATGGGCGGCGGTGGTTATGCGGGCGGCGGCGGTGGATCGCTGTCGGCTGATTTCAGCGCCTTCGGTCTTCTCGGCCGCAGCATCGTGTTCATCATCGGCATGCTGCTGGTGATCCCCGCACCATGGGTCACCGTCTGGTTCTACAAATACATAACGTCGCACATCCAGGTACCGGGCCGCCCGAATTTTGGTTTTGCCGGCGAGCCGATGGATATCTGGTGGGCGCTGATGGGCAACGCGCTGCTGACTTATGCCGGTGCGACCGGCATTTCGTACGCGCCCCTTCTCGCGACGATCGCCAATGCCTTCTTCGCTTGGGTGATCATGCGCTGGATCGTAGCCAATCTCACCTCGAACGGCGAGCGGCTGCCGATCTCGTTCCAGGGCAGCGCGATCGGCTATGTCGGCTGGTATCTCTTGATGCTCATCTCGACCATCACCATCATCGGCTGGGCCTGGGTGCTGGCGTACTGGATGCGCTGGATCTGCCGCAATACCGAGGGTACTCGGCGCGAGATCGTGTTCACTGGCAGCGGCTGGCAGGTGCTGTGGCGCACAGTGGTGTTCTCGCTGGCCTGCAGCTTGATCATCCCGATTCCATGGATGCTGCGCTGGTACGGCCGCTGGTACGTGTCGCAATTCGCGCTTGCACCGCGCGGATCGCTCTGACGATCAGCTCCTCCGCTCGCGCACGGACCCTTCCTGCGCGACGGACGCCACCAGCGTGCCGTCGGGCTTGAAGATAGAACCGCGGGTCAGGCCGCGGCCGCTCTGCGCGCTCGGCGAATCCTGCGCGTAGAGCAACCATTCGTCGGCGCGGAACGGGCGGTGAAACCACATCGCGTGGTCGAGGCTCGCCGGCATCATGCGCTTGTCGAACAGGGTGCGGCCGTAGCGCGCCATGATCGCATCCAGCAGCGAAAAGTCCGAGGCATAGGCCAGCGCGCACATGTGCAGCGCCGGATCGTCGGGCAGCTTCGCCGCGGTCCTGATCCAGACGTGAATGCGGCCGTCCTCGATCTTCTCGCCGAAATAACGGCTGAGCTCGACCGGGCGCAACTCGATCGGGCGATCCGACTCGTAGTAGCGGCGGATGAACTCCGGCATCTCCTTGAACATCGGCTGCTTTGCCACCTCTTCCGCCGTGAGCTTTTCCGGCGGCGGCACCTCGGGCATCTTGTCCTGATGATCGAATGCGCTCTCCTCATCGGTATGAAACGACACCATGATCGAGAAAATCGCGTTGCCGTGCTGGATCGCGGTGACCCGGCGGGTCGAATAGCTCTTGCCGTCGCGCAGGCGCTCGACCTGGTAGATGATCGGGATCTGGGGATCGCCGGGCAGGATGAAATAGCAATGCAGCGAATGCGGCAGCCGGCCCTCGACGGTTCGGCAGGCCGCCACCATCGCCTGCCCGATCACCTGGCCGCCGAACACCCGCTGCCAGCTCGTCTTTGGGCTGTTGCCGCGGAACAGATTCACCTCGAGTTGTTCGAGGTCGAGGATCGAGATCAGGTCGATCAGGCTCTTGGACATGACACCGCTCCGGAATGTCTCTGGTCGTCATTCCGGGATGCGCCGGAACGGCGCAGGCCCGGAATCCATAACCCCGGCCTGTGGTTATGGATTCCGGGCTCGCGACCTGGTCGCGCCCCGGAATGACATGGTGGGCGAGTTCCGCCCTTGTTTCACTGCACTGTTTCGCCCACCTCAAGTCTGCTAGCAAGACCAAGAGTGAGCTAGGGATTGGGTATGTCGGTACAGGGTAGCATTGTCATTGGCGGCGGCGCGTTTGCGGGCCTGGCACTGGCGCTGGCGTTGCGTCAGGGGCTCGGCCCCGAGATTCCCGTCATCGTCGCCGATCCCGCGTTCGCCACGAGGCCGAGCCGCGATCCGCGCGCCACTGCGATCGTGGCCGCCTGCCGCCGCCTGTTCGAGGCGATCGGCGTCTGGGACGACGTCAGGGACGAGGCGCAGCCGATCCTCGACATGGTCGTCACCGATTCCAAGCTCGAAGACGCCACCCGTCCGGTGTTCCTGAACTTCGCCGGCGATGTCGCGCCGGGCGAGTCCTTTGCGCATATGGTCGAGAACCGCCGTCTGATCGATGCGCTGGTGGCGCGCGCCGAGGCGGAAGGCATCGATCTTCGCGCCACCATTGTGTCGTCTTACGATTCGCGCAGCGAGGGCATCGACGTGACGCTCGGCGACGGCAGCGTCATCGCGGCGAGCCTGCTGGTCGCCGCCGACGGCGCGCGGTCGAAGCTGCGCGAGCGCGCCGGCATCGCCACCCATGGCTGGGAGTATGATCAGTCCGGTATCGTCGTCACCGTCAGCCACGAGCGCGATCATGAAGGCCGCGCTGAAGAACATTTTCTGCCCGCGGGCCCGTTCGCGATCCTGCCGCTCACGGGCAAACGCTCCTCGCTGGTGTGGACCGAGCGCCGGGCTGAGGCCGCGCGCATCATTGCGCTCAGCGACGAGGAGTTTCACGGCGAGCTGGAGCAGCGCTTCGGTCTGCATCTCGGCGAGGTGAAGGCGCTCGACAAGCCGCGCGCGTTTCCGCTGTCCTATTTCGTCGCGCGCTCCTTCATTGCCGAGCGCCTCGCGCTAGTCGGCGATGCCGCGCATGTCATCCATCCGATCGCGGGCCAGGGTCTCAACATGGGGCTGAAGGACGTCGCCGCGCTGGCCGAAGTCGTCGTCGATGCCGCGCGGCTCGGCATGGATCTCGGCGCAGCCGACGTGCTGGAGCGCTACCAGCGCTGGCGCCGTTTCGACACGATGGCGATGGGCGTTGCCACCAACTCGCTGAACTTCCTGTTCTCCAACCAGTCGACGCTGCTGCGCACCGTCCGCGACATCGGCCTCGGCCTCGTCGACCGCGCCCCGCCGCTGAAGAATCTCTTCATCCGCCAGGCCGCCGGACTGACCGGCGAGGTGCCGCGGTTGTTGAAGGGCGAGGCGTTGTAGCGGGAGCTTTTGTCAAACTCTCCACTGTCATCCCGGACAAGCGAAGCGCAGATCCGGGATCCATACGCCGCAGCAAGAGTTTTGCGAGGATTCGGAGTGATCAGCTCCCTCCATAACCACTCTCTGCGGTTATGGATGCCCGCGTTCGCGGGATGACGCCGAGAGTGGTGCCCGGCCTTTGCGTAAAACGACCCCCCTCAATCGATCTTGCGCGCCTCTTCCGGCAGCATGATCGGGATGCCGTCGCGGATCGGATAGGCGAGCTTGGCGCTGCGCGAGATCAGCTCCTGCCGCGCGGAATCGAATTCCAGCGGACCCTTGGTCAAGGGGCAGACGAGAATCTCCAGCAGTTTGGGATCGACGCTGTTCTCGGGGCGTTCGGTGGTCGTGTTCATTTTTGTCTCCGGCAATCGCCTGCCTCTAGCATAGAAAATCGCGTCAAAATAGGATTCTAGCCCGACACCATCTGCAGGATCTCGTCGAGCAGGCGCTGCAGCCGTGCGGCCGGCACCGGCGTGCCCGACAGGGCAAAGCCGAGGAAGGTCCAGTACAGAATCTGCGCCCGCGCCTGCGCCATCGCCGGCGCAAGTCCGCGCATCGTGAGCAGCGTCTCGATATAGTCGATCCTGCGGCGGTCGATGGCGCGGACCGCGACCTGCGCTGCCGAATCGAACGCCGCCCAGTTGCGCACCGCGCGCTCGAGATCGAGCCGCGCGCCAAAGCTTCGCCGCAGCAGCGCCGCGAGCGGTTCGCCGCCGCCGGCCTCGACATCTGCGATGATCTGCTCGGCCGCGATCTCGCGCCAGCGCTTCAGGATGGCGGCGTGGAACGCGCCAAGATCGGCGAAATGCCAATAGAAGCTGCCGCGCGAAACCCCCATGGCCTTTGCGAGCGGATCGGCCTTCAGCGCCGTGAAGCCGCTGTTGGCGAGCGTCTTCAGGCCTTGCTTGATCCAGTCGTCGGCGGAGAGCTGCTCGGTCACGGCGGGTTCCGGAAATCTACCATACACTAGTGTATTGACAGGCGGCGGGCCAGCGCTTAATACGCCATACACAACTGTATGGAGGCGTCGATGCGCGATCTCTTGCTCCAATGTGCCGGCGTTGCTGCCATTGCCGTGGCCCTGATCCATGGCGTCCTCGGCGAGACCAGGGTCTTTCCCCGCGCCCGCATCGAACCGGAACGGCTTCGTATCCTGGTCCGCCTGGTCTGGCAGGCCTCGACCGTCGCCTGGATCGGCGGTGGCGTGCTCCTGATCGCGGCGCCCTGGATGGACTCGGCACCTGCGCGCCACTGGATCGTCATCACCATGGCCAGTGTGTTCGGCTTGTCCGCCTGCGCCAACGCGTGGGCGACACGCGGCCGGCACTTCGGCTGGATGGCGCTCAGCGCCGTCGTCGCGATGGCGGTTGCCGGCTATTAGCACGCCGTGGCAAACCGTGAGGCGTAAGGCCGCAGCCGGCCTACAAATGCGCACTGTATTCGGACAGCGCTGATCTTTTTCGGACCGTTAGAATAACTCTAAAGCTTCGCCCGCGCGTAGCGGATTGACTTCACTCTCTCGATCCCATCCTTCACTCTCCGTCGCGCGAGATGTCGCGCGAAGGACAGAAGGGGAGATGCTCGTGAAGGTGATGCGTGTTGTTGCCGTTGCACTGACGATCGGGATTGGCATGGGATCGGCGGCGATGGCCGACGGCTTCAAGGACTGCACCAAGCTCGACAAGGCGTCGTGGAAGCCGGCGAGCGAAGCCGAAGCCAAGGCCAAGGCTCTCGGCTACGAGGTGCGGCGCTCCAAGATCGAGGGCTCATGCTATGAGGTCTACGGCGTCAAGGAAGGCAAGCTCTACGAGCTGTTCTACAGCCCCGAAGATCTCAGCCTGAAGCACACGATCGCCAAGTAACGATCGTAACGATCGTCAAGGAACGATTGCCAGGCAGGCAGGAATTGAGGGTGGTCCTCGCTTGATCGACGAAGCGGCGCCAGACGCACGCGGGGTGTCCGACGGGACCCCCGCGGATCGAACCGTTTCGCGGACAGTCACGGTCTGGGACCTCCCTCTGCGCCTCTGGCACTGGACTCTCGCCGCCAGCGTTCTGGCCGCGTGGTTCACCCCGACGGTCTATGACAGCGTTCATCGCATCGTCGGCTACACCGTGCTCGCGCTTCTGGCCTTCCGTCTGGTCTGGGGCGTCCGGGGAAGCCGCTATTCGCGCTTCCGCATGGTCGGCGTCAGGCTTCGTGCCGCGCCGAGTTATCTCTGGAATCTGCGCCGCGGCATGACCGGCCGCTATATCGGGCTCAATCCCGCCGGCACCTTGATGCTGGTGGCGCTGCTGCTGTCGCTCGCGGTGTCGGCGATATCAGGTGCGTTGTCGGTGACCGTCACCTTCTTCGGCGTGTGGTGGATCGAGGACACCCACGTGTATGCATCGGACGCCGTGATGGTGCTGGTCGTACTGCACGTCGTGGGCGTCGTGCTGATGGGGCTGCTCCAGCGCGAGAACCTGATCCGGTCGATGTTCACCGGCCGCAAGCGCATCCGCGGCCATTTGTAGTCTTTGAGGCGATACTCCTGCCGTCATGGCCGGGCTTGTCCCGGCCATCCACGATCTTGAGTACGGTCATGAGAACGTGGATGCCCGGGACAAGCCCGGGCATGACGACGTTTGTGAAATGACGAAGGGCAGGCACCCTCACTGCAACGGCGGATCGCCGCTGGTGCGCTTCTTGGCGAGGTCCATCTCGGTCACCGCGATCAGGATCTCGGCGCGGGTCTTCAAATCCATCGCCTCCAGCATGGCCTGCTTTTCCGCGGGACCATACGGCGACATCATCGCCAGCGCGTTGACGAGCGCCTCGTTGGGCGCGCTCTCGACGCCCTCCCAGTCGACCTTGAGATTGTTGGCTTTCAGGAAATCCGCCAGCACCGTCAGCAACGCCTCGCGATCAACCTCGTCCTCGCCCTTGCGCGCGGTGAAGTCGTCGATGAAGGCAAAGAAATCCACCTTGCACTGCCGGTAGGCGGTCAGCACCTCGAGTTCCTCGACCACCCTGAAGCGCGAGACGCCGGTCAGCTCGAGGATGTAGCGGCCATCGCCGGATTCGGCGAGCTGGGTGATGCGACCGACGCAGCCGACGCGGAACAGTGCCGGCTTGTCGGAGTCCTTCGGCGAATGCGTCGTGTCGGGCTGGATCATGCCGATCAGCCGATGGCCGTCGCGGAAGCAATCGTCGACCATTGAAAGGTAGCGCGGCTCGAAGATGTTGAGCGGCATCTGGCCGCGCGGCAGCAGCAGCGCGCCGGGCAGCGGAAACACCGGAATGATCTCCGGAAGGTCGGCGGGCCCGCGATATTCGATGTTGATCGGCATCTGGTGCGCGGTCCCCGGTTGACGTGATCAGCCCCTGCTATAGCGAGATACGGGAAACTCCGCAGCGGTTTCCCGAAAGATCGGCTCCAGCAGACGCCTTATGAAAACAGGATAATCGACAAGCGCTTGCGTCCCTCGACCGTCGCCTCATCCGCGCCGCCCCAGGCCTCGAAGAACTGCACGAGCTGCTTGCGGGCACCGTCGTCGTTCCATTTGCGGTCGCGCTTGATGATCGCGAGCAGCTGCTCGGTGGCCGCCGCGCGGTTGCCTTGCGCGTTGAGTGCGGTCGCAAGGTCGAAGCGGGCCTGATGATCGAGCGGGTTTGCGGCGACTTTCTGTTCCAGCTCTGCCACCGGCCCAAGCTGCTCCGCCTGCTCGGCAAGATCGATCGCGGTCTGCACGGCTTTCACGGCGGGATCGTTGCGCTTGGATTCCGGCACCATCGCCAGCGTCTGCTTGGCCTGCTCGATCGCGCCGGAAACGGTGTAGCATTTCGCAAGGCCCGCAAGCGCCGCGATGTTGGTCGCGTCGTGCTGCAGCGCTTCGGCGTAGATCTGCGCAGCCGCCGCGGCATCGCCCTCGGCAAGCACGGCGTCGGCCTCCTGCACGATCTCGGCGATGTTGACCTCGCCCGGCGCGGTGACGCCCTTGGTCAGCTTGTCGATGAAGGCGTTGAGCTGGCTCTCCGGCACCGCCCCCATGAAACCGTCGGCCGGCTGGCCGTTGACGAAGGCGATCACGGCCGGGATCGACTGGATGCCCATCTGGCCCGGGATGGCCGGGTGCTGGTCGATGTTCATCTTGACCAGCTTGACCTTGCCCTTGGCCGCCTTGACGACCTTTTCGAGGATCGGGGTGAGCTGCTTGCAGGGACCGCACCACTCCGCCCAGAAGTCGATCAGCACCGGCTGGCGCTTCGATTCCTCGATGACGTCCTTCACGAAGGTCTGGGTGGTGGTGTCCTTGATCAGATCGGCCGCAGCCGGGCCCGGCGCTCCGTTACCCTGGTCGATGATCGTCACGGCATCCCCTCGTCTCATGTCTGGAATGGCGGCTCTTTAGCACGTCGCCAATTCATATGCGTTGCTGTCGCCCTAAAATTGGGCCGGGCCGGCCGAATTTCAATCCATGGGCGTTGATTCGGGGGTTCCGCGGCATTTTTGGCCGATTGGGCCGGTTTTGGGGTCCATATAGGCCGGAAGATGCGAATCTATGCCGCCGGTAGCTGTTGCATTCGGCGTCCGCTTTTGGCATACGACAGCCGTTGCCGGCGCAGTCATGCGACCGACACAGGATGCGGGTGTAGCTCAGTGGTAGAGCACGACCTTGCCAAGGTCGGGGTCGAGGGTTCGAGCCCCTTCGCCCGCTCCAATTTTTCCCAGAGCATCCAGCCAAACCGGGTCAGGTCGTGGTCTTCCACGCCGCTGGCGGCTGAATTGGGTCCGACATGACAATCCTGGTTACAGGCAGTGCGGGACACCTCGGCGAGGCGATTGTCCGGACGCTCTGCGGGCGCGGTTCCCCTGTGCGCGGGATCGATCTGAAGCCATCGCCCTTCACCGATGCTGTCGGCTCGATCGTCGATCCCGATTTCGTGCGGGAGCGGATGGACGGCGTCACTGCCGTGATCCACACCGCGACGCTGCACAAGCCGCATGTCGCGACCCACGGCAAGCAGGATTTCATCGACACCAACGTCACCGGCACGCTCAATCTGCTCGAGGCGGCCGTCGCCGCCGGCGTGCGCAGCTTCGTCTTCACCAGCACCACCAGCGCGTTCGGCTCGCAGCTCAGGCCGGAGGCTGGACAGGCGGCGGTGTGGGTCACCGAGGACCTGCCGCCGGTGCCGAAGAACATCTACGGCACGACCAAGCTGATGGCCGAAAATCTCTGCGAGCTATTCTTCCGCGAGCGTGGGCTGCCGGTCGTGGTCTTGCGGACCTCGCGCTTCTTTCCGGAGGACGATGACGATCCCGCGATGCGGTCGGCCTACCCGCTGGAGAATGCGCAGGCCAACGAGCTGCTCTATCGCCGGCTGGATATAGCGGACGCGGTGGGCGCCCATCTGCTCGCCGCCGAACGCGCGCCGAAGATCGGTTTCGGCCGCTACATCGTCTCCGCGACGAGCCCGTTCGAACAACGTCATCTCGCGGCGCTGGCGCGGGATGCGGCCGGCGTCGTGCGCGAGCTCTATCCGGGTTGCGCGCAGCTCTATGCCGCGCGTGGCTGGCGGCTCTTTCCCGAGATCGACCGCGTCTATGTCAATGGGCGCGCGCGGCGCGAACTCGGCTGGCGGCCCGAATTCGACTTCGCGCATGTGCTGAACTGCCTTCGCGAGGGTCGCGACTTTCGCAGTGCACTGGCGCGCGAGGTCGGATCGAAAGGCTATCATGACGCCGTGTTTGACGACGGGCCCTACCCCATCGTCCCGTAAGCGCCGCAATTGCGGTTTTGCTCGACACGTCAAATGTCTAGCCGGGTTCACCGGGCGCAACGCCACTTGACCCGTTCTACTGTGCATGGGGTTGTTTTCGCGTTTCTTGCGCGACGCCTGCCTCTGCTGCCTGCAAATCAACTGCGCAGGATCCTGATTCCGCGTTGCAGCGAGATCGTTGTCGTCGCCGGTCTCGGGTCGAAAGAAAATCCGTCTCAACTTTTACCGAGTGCGACCGCGGCGAACGCGACGCGCTTCTCACCGCCCGCAGATGTGCTAACCTTTTTGCGTCTGCCTCACGGGCAGACCCCAGACTTCGCCTCTCGACGAACCATAACAAAATAATTTGCAGCCCTGACGGCTGCCTTAGGGGAGTGACGCGATGACATCGATGTTCCATCGATCCGTGTTGGCGCTTGCGGCCGTAGCCCTTCTTGCGGGGACCAGCGTCGGCAATGCGCAGGACAAAAGCAAACCGCTGAAGAAATACGAATCCGGTACCAAGGAGTTCTGGACCCATCCGCCGGATGACTGGTTCCTCGGCGACGAGACCGAGGCGCAGAAGGGCCTCGCGCCGCCGTCGGGTCCGCCGACAGGTGCGTCGGAGGCCGAACTCGCGGCGATGATGAAGAAGATCAAGCTGCCGGCCGGCTTCAAGATCGAAGTCTATGCGCCCGGCGTTCTCGCGGCGCGGCAGATGGCCTGGGGTGACAAGGGCACGCTGTTTGTCGGCTCGTTCGGCCTCGGCAACGTCTATGCCATCAAGGACAACAACGGCAAGAAGGAGGTCAAGACCATCCTGAAGGGGCTGAACATGCCCACCGGTCTCGCCTTCCGGGATGGCGCGCTCTACGTCATCGCGGTCGACAAGCTGATCCGCTACGACAACGCCGAAGCCAACCTGGACAAGCTCGGCGAGGGCAAGGTCGTCTATGACGACATGCCGTCCTACGCCGCGCATGGCTGGAAGTACATCGCGGTCGACAAGGAAGGCTGGTTCTATCTGCCGTTCGGACCGCCCTTCAACGTCGGCATTCCCCCGACCAGCGTGTCGCAGATCCGGCGCGTCGATCCCAAGACCGGCAATGCCGAGGTCTATGCGCTCGGCGTTCGCAACTCGGTCGGCGGCGACGTTGATCCGCGCACCGGCAAGTACTGGTTTACCGAGAACGCGCGCGACTGGGTCAGCGACGATTTGCCCTCAGACAAGCTGAACATGATTTCGAAAATGGGCGAGCATTTCGGCTATCCCTATTGCCACCAGGGCGACCTTCCCGATCCGAAGTTCGCCATGGGCCACAAATGCTCCGAGTTCACGCCGCCCGTGCTGAACCTCGGCGCGCACGTCGCTCCGCTCGGCATGAAGTTCTATACCGGCGACCAGTTCCCCGCCGAGTACAAGAACAACATCCTGATCGCCGAGCACGGCTCCTGGAATCGTCACAAATACCAGGGCGCGCGCATCATGCGCGTGATGGTCGGCCCCGACGGCAAGAACGCCAAGCAGGAGGTGTTCGCCTCCGGCTGGCTCGAGGGCGACCAGGGCTATCTCGGCCGTCCCAACGACATCATCCTCGCCAAGGATGGTTCGATCCTCGTCGCCGACGACTGGGCCGGCGCGATCTATCGCATCAGCTACAGCAAGAAGTAGCGCACGACGATCCGGGGCTGCGGTGGCCGCGAGGCGCCGCAGCCTCTTTCATTTCAAAATCTCCTGCTGTCGTTCCGGGTTGCGCGCGACTTGCGCGCAAGTCCGGAACCCGTAACCTTGATTGGTGGTTATGGATTGCGGGCTCGCGCCAAGTGGCGCGCCCCGGAATGACGAGCTCGACAGATCGGAATTCCCATTATGCGCCGGCAGTTCATCTCGCACGCAATGGTCGCGGCTGCGCTCCTCGCGCTGGGATCCCTCCCCGCCAGCGCGGCCGACATAGCCGCCGGTAAGGCCAAGGCGGAAGTCTGCGCCGGCTGCCATGGTGAGAACGGCATCTCGCAGACCGAGAATATCCCCTCGCTCGCCGGCCAGCCCGATCAATTCCTGCAATGGCAGCTCGTGTTCTTCCGCGCCGGCTCGCGCAAGAACGAGCAGATGCAGCCGATCGCCGAGGAGATCAGCAATGAGGACATCCGCAATCTCGGCGCCTATTTTTCGTCGCTCACGCCGCCGAAAGGTCCGGAGGACAAGGACTCCGATCTGTCGAAGAAGGGCGCGCAGGTCGCGGTCGGCCGCCGCTGCGCCTCATGCCACACCGATAGTTTCGCCGGCACCAAGGCGGTGGCGCGCATCGCCGGCCAGCGCGAGGAATATCTCGTGAAGGCGCTGCACGACTACAAGGCAGGCCAACGTGTCGGCGGCGGCGTCGCCGCGATGGCGGACGTCGCCTACGCGATGAGTGACGAAGAGATCACCGCGGTCGCGCATTATCTGGCGCATTACAAATAGCGCGTGCTCCGAGCACTACTGTCGTCCCGGGGCGCGCGCAGCGCGAACCCGGGACCCATAATCACAGGATCGAGTTTGGCGAAGACTTGGAGTGACCACCTCGCTCCATGACCACTCCCTGTGGTTATGGATCCCGGATCTGCGCTGCGCTTGTCCGGGACGACAGTGGAGTATGGCGCGCGGCTACCCCGCCCGCTGCTTCTCATACGCCTTCAAATGCGTGTACGCGATGCGCAGCTTCGGCACCGGCACCTTGGCCTCGTCAGCGCGCGCGATGAGGTCGCCGATGACGTGGTCGGCCTCGACCGGAAGTCCCGCCTTGATGTCGCGGAACATCGAGGCCGTCATCGGCGAGCCTTCGGTGGTGAGGTTGCCCTTCACGCGCTCGAAGAACGGTCCGCCCGGCGTATAGCCTGATGCGGTGGCAATCGCGCTGGTCTCATCGAGCATGCCGAGCAGGAAGTCCCTGCCGCCGGGAGCGGCGAGGATGTTGCCGACCGAGGTGCGCATCAGGCTGGTGCTCGCGGCGAGTGAGGAGAGGAACACCCACTTCTCCCACATGTCCTGCATGATGTTCTGGCTGGCGGCGGCACCCTTGATGGCGTTCTTGAAGGCCTCATCAATCGCCTTGACCCGGTCCGACAATTGCCCGTCGCGCTCGCCGAAATTGAGCGATTGCATCGGCTGGAGCTGCACCACCTCGCGCTGCTCGTTCAGCGTCGCGGCGATGGCGCAGAGGCCGCCGAGCACGCGCTCCCTGCCGAACCTGGCATCCAACGTGTCGAGATGCTTCATGCCGTTGAGCATGGGGATGATGGCCGTATTCGGCCCGACCGCCGGCGCCAACGACTTGATGGCGTCGTCGAGGTCGAACGCCTTGCAGCTCAGCAGCACGACGTCGAATTTTTCCGCGAGCTTGTCGGCCTGCACCGTCGGAGGATTCTTCAGCGTTACGTCGCCGTTCGGGCTCTTGATGACGAGGCCGGCGCTTGCCAGTTCGCTGGCGCGCCTGGGACGGACCAGGAAGGTGACGTCGCGGCCGGCCTGCAATAGCCTGCCACCAAAATAGCCGCCAATGGCGCCGGCGCCGACCACGAGGATACGCATGGGATTGTCCTTATTGTTGCTGTTGGCGGCCCATCTATAGTCGCCCTAGCGCGCGAAGCGAAGCAATCCGGAATGTTGCCGCGATCACATTCTGTCGCCGGAGAACGAGGGGGCTATGCGCCCAGCACCATCTCCTCGACCTCGCGCAGCTGCTCCTTGCCGAAGAACATCTCGTTGCCGACGAAGAAGGTGGGCGAGCCGAACGCGCCGCGGGCGACCGCCTCCTCGGTGTTCTTGATCAGCTTGCCCTT
The DNA here is from genome assembly GCF_007290395.2 of Bradyrhizobium cosmicum. Taxonomy (NCBI): domain Bacteria; kingdom Pseudomonadati; phylum Pseudomonadota; class Alphaproteobacteria; order Hyphomicrobiales; family Nitrobacteraceae; genus Bradyrhizobium; species Bradyrhizobium cosmicum. The sequence goes on from NZ_CP041656.2 coordinate 255,276, forward strand.
CACGTCCGGCTCCTGGGCCCTGGCGAACAATTTTTGGGCATCGAGGCCGGAGGAGGCCAGTGCTTTCGCGGCGACTTCAGGGTCGTCCATCTTCTTTGGCTCGCGCCACATGTGGTGGAAGGCGGCCTCGACATATGTCTCGAACACGCCCTCGGCCTGCGCCGCGATTGCGGCGCGCATCAGGTTCAGCGTGTTGACCGGGAAAAAGGGATTCATGACGTAAGGCTTGACCTTGAAGCGCTTGATGAAGCGCTCGGTTTCGACCGTCTGGAATTCGCGCTTGTTCTTGATGCCGGCCAGCGTCTCGGCCGGCGACTTGTTGTTGGTCGACTTGAAGATGCCGCCGAGCAGGATCGGCACGTATTCGAATTTGACGCCGATGCACTGCTCGATCGCCGGAATCGCGAGATGGCTGAGATAGGCGTTCGGGCTGCCGAAATCGAACAGGAATTGGGGGGCTGTGCGGGTCAAAATCGTTCTCCCTGACCTGGCTTTTCAGTCTGGCTTTTCACGCATTGTGGCGCAGGGTACGCCACAGGTCCACCGTTTAATGATGGTCATAATATCTTGATGATCAGATCAGGCGCTGGATCGCCCGCTTGCGCCACACCAGGAGGTAATAGCCCATCTGCAAAACGAACATGGCGCAGAATACGATGGGATAGGCGGCCCATACACCTTCAAGGCCGATGGCGCGGCTCAGGATCACCGCGGATGGCAGCTCGATCACGACAATCGCGAAGATCGCCAGCAGCATCGGCGTCAGCGCCACGCCCGCAGCCCGCATGGCGCCGGAAAATACCGTCGCCATGCCGAACGGCACCGAGCTCCACAGGGCGATGAAGAGCAACTCCTTCGCCAGATCGAGCACGGCGCCGTCGGTGATGAAGAGGCCGAGGACCGCGCGCGGTGCCAGGTAGATCAGCGCCACCAGCCCGCCGGTCAACACGAGGTTGAATGCGAGGCCGGTGCGGACGATGCCGTCGAGCCGTGTCCTGTCCCCGCCGCCGACCGCCTGCGCACCGAGGATCGAGACCGCGATCGAAATCGACATCGCCGTGAACTGCGTGTAGCCCATCACTTGATTGACGGCGCCGTAAGCCGCGGTGGCGTCGGAGCCGTAGCCGTTGACGAGGCCGAGCAGCACGAGTTCTGCGATCGCCATCACCACCATGCCGACCGCACTCGGCAAGCCGATGCCGAGGATCTGTCCGAGCAGCGCGCGGTTGAGCCGGACATGGCGCAGCAGCGCGATGTCCGGTGCGAGCGCGTGCTTCTTTCGCAGCAAGTATACTGCGAGAATGATCAGCGTCACGGCGTTGGAGATCGCCGCCGCCCAGGCCGGGCTGGTGATGCCGACTTCGCTGCGGATCAGTATCGGTGTCAGGATCAGTCCGATCACCGTCGACAAAGCCAGCGCCAGCAGCGGAGTCACGGCGTCGCCGACGCCGCGGATCATCGCCGTCATCAGCAGGAACACAAAGCCGAGTGGCATCGTGAGCAGCATGATGCGCGCGTAACGGCTTGCCTGGTCGAGAATGTCCGCGGGCGTTGCGAGCAGCATCATCAGTTGCCGGCTGAACAGGCCGCCGATCAACCCGACAGAGATCGAGAGCAGCATGCCGACGGCGAGCGTCGTACCGACGACGCTTTTAATCTTGCCGTGCTTGCCCGCCCCAAAGGCCTGGCCGATCAGCACGGTGGCGCCGGTGCTCAAGCCCATGACGAAGGCGAACAGGAAGAAGAACACCGGAAAGAATACCGAGACCGCTGCCAGCGCATTCACGCCAATCATCTGGCCGAGATAGACGTTGCTGACGGTGCCGAACAGCGATTGCAGCGCGTTGCTCAACATGAGCGGTGCGAGGAAGCGCAAGAATGTTTGCCAGAGCGGCCCTGGAGCGGACATGGATGTGCCTTTCATGAGGACGTGCGAAGCCGTTGCCGCGCGACGCACGCGCGGCTTGGCCGTCGATAGGGTTGTTGGAGAGCGCCGCGCTCTTAAGCGCGGTCGCTGTAGGCGAGCTTGACGATGTGGTCGCGGATGTCGGCCGGCCACTCGGCGATCAGCGCGGTGAAGCGGCGCCGGTCATCCGCAAACAGGGCGCGCGAGGCTTCCTCGAACTGCGGCAAATTACCCGCCATGGTCGACATGAAGTGATAGGCCGCATCGCGTGCCTGCCGCTCGCGGTCCTTGTCGCCGCTGGCGCGCCTGGCTTCCTCGACGAGCTTTCGCAGCGCGACCGAGGCGCCGCCCGGTTGCGCATTGAGCCACTCCCAGTGCCGCGGCAGCAGCGTCACTTCGCGCGCGACCACGCCGAGTTTCGGCCGGCCGCGTCCGCGCGGTTCGTTCGGAGGCGCGGTCTCCTCGACCGGAGGCGGGACAAGCTTCGCCAACCGCGTCAGCACCTCGCGATCCCCGCCGCGCAGATCGAAGTCGATCGAACGGCCCGTGGCGTCCTCGAAAATGATGATGGGCTCGTCCGGCCGCGGCGCCATCCGCTTGACGACCAGCGCGACCTCACCTGCAGCCCCGGACGCGAGGCGGCGGTAGCCCTGGAAGGCGGTGAAAGACCTTTGCATTGGAATGATTGCCATATTGACGACGTTGGACGCTTTAATATCCGGGTAAATTGCTGCCGTCAATATACCCGGGCGAAATTATCCGGGCGGATGGCTCGACATTGCGGTCCCGGGCTGGCACGAACGCGCGGCTGATCGACCACGCTAGCCTGGGGACCCTACCGATGCTGACCGTCCACCATCTCAACAATTCCCGCTCGCAGCGTGTGCTGTGGCTGCTCGAAGAGTTGGGCGTGCCTTACGAGATCGTCCGCTATCAGCGCCAGCCGGACATGCGTGCGCCGACGGAACTGCGCGCGATCCATCCGCTCGGCAAGTCCCCCGTCATCACCGACAACGGCAACACCATCGCCGAGTCAGGTGCCATCATCGAATATCTCATCGCAACCTACGGCAACGGCCGGCTGATCCCGCCGCCGAACACGCCGGAGCGGCTGCGCTTCACCTACTGGCTGCATTATGCGGAAGGCTCCGCGATGCAGCCGCTGCTGTTGAAGCTGCTGTTCACACTGATGCCGAAGCGTGCGCCGGCGCTGCTGCGCCCGCTGGTGCGCAAGGTCTCGAACCAGGCGCTTACCGCGCTGGTCAATCCGCAGCTCAAGCAGCACATGGATTATTGGGAAGGCGAGCTTGCAAAGAGCGAGTGGTTCGCCGGCAACGAGTTCACCGCCGCCGATATCCAGATGAGCTTTCCGCTCGAGGCCGCGCAAGCGCGTGGCGGACTGGAGCTCGGTCATCCCAAGGCGATGGCGTTTTTAGAACGCATCCACGCGCGGCCGGCCTATGCGCGCGCGTTGGAGAAGGGCGGGCCGTATCAGGTGGGGCGGTAAGTTTCCTCACCGCCCCCGGGATAGGACTAGTCTGCGTGCAAGACGCGGCCGCGCGTTTCCGGTAGCGCGAAGGCTGCGATGAAGAACAGCGCGTAAGCCGCCACCGCGAACATCGCGATTGCATTCGCAAGCGACGTCGATGCCGACAGTGCGCCGACGAGGAACGGAAACAGCGCGCCGATGCCTCGGCCGAAATTGTAGCAGAAGCCCTGGCCGGAGCCGCGCAGCCGCGTCGGATAGAGCTCGGTCAGGAATGCGCCGATGCCTGAGAAGTAACCCGAGGCAAAGAAACCCAGCGGGAAGCCGAGCACCCACAGGATCTCGTTGGTCAGCGGCAGCTGCGTGTAGAGCAGCACCACGGCCATCGCGCCGATCGAGAAGATCAGGAACAGATTGCGCCGTCCGATCCGGTCGGCGAGCCAGGCGCCGGTGAGATAGCCGATGAAGGAGCCGATGATCAGCGTCGAGAGATAGCCAGTCGAGCCGACGATCGACAGATGACGCTCCTTGGTCAAAAATTGCGGCACCCAGAACGTGATGGCGTAATAGCCGCCCTGGCAGCCTGTCGCCATCAGCGACGCCAGGATCGTGGTCTTCAGGATCGGGCCCGAAAAGATCTCCCAGAGCGCCGGGCGATCGCCGCTCGCGGCCTGCTTGGCGCGCGCCTCGGCCGCGACCTCGGGTTCGGTGACGGAGCGGCGGATATAGAACACCAGCAGAGCCGGCAGCGCACCGATCACGAACATCCAGCGCCACGCTGTCTCCGGCGGCAAGGCCGAGAACAGGATCGCCTGCGATAGCACAGCGAGGCCCCAGCCGACGGCCCAGCCCGACTGCACCGAGCCGACGGCGCGTCCGCGATATTGCGGCCGGATCGCCTCGCCCATCAGCACCGCGCCCGCGGCCCATTCGCCGCCGAAGCCGAGACCGAGCACGGCGCGTGCGATCAGAAGCTGGTCGAAATTCTGCACGACGGCGCAGACCAGCGAGAAGAACGAGAACCAGATGATGGTGATCTGGAGCGTCCTGACACGGCCGATATGGTCGGAGAGATAGCCGCCGAGCCAGCCGCCAATCGCGGAGGCCAGCAGCGTCACCGTGCCGGCGAGACCGGCGGAGGCCGCATCGACCTTCCACAGCGTGATGATGGTGCCGATCACCAGCGGATAGATCATGAAGTCCATGCCGTCGAGCGCCCACCCGGCCGCGCAGGCCCAGAACGTCCGGCGCTCCGGCGGATTCATGTCGCGATAGAAGGCGAGAAGGCTGGTGTCTTCGATCTCGGCGCGTTCGATGCGCCCGGTCGGATCGGTCATGTGCGTTTCCCCGGCAGTACTTTAAGCCCGCGCGGTCGTAGCACGCGCGGCAGCCGGAGCAAGGCGGCGCGCGCGCTCTAGCTATGCAGCATCCGGGTTACTGCCCCGCGGCTTCCGCGCCGCGCGTGCGCGGATCGGGCGCCCCAAGCGGCCCGTTCGGCGTCACGAGAATCGAATTGGCGGATGTCTGTCCCATCGGCTCGATGATGAGATGGTCCATCGCCTTCAGCTCGACCAGCACGTCCTCCGGGAAACCGCGCTCGATGCGCACCTCGTCCGGCAGCCATTGGTGATGCAGCCGCGGCGCAGCAACGGCGGCGGCCACATCCATCCTGTAGTCGAGCACGTTGACGATCACCTGGAGCACGGTCGAGATGATGCGGCTGCCGCCGGGCGATCCCGTCACCAGCACGGGCTTGCCGTCCTTCAGCACGATGGTTGGCGACATCGAGGACAGTGGCCGCTTGCCGGGCCCCGGCAGATTGGGCTCGAAGCCGACGAGGCCATAGGCGTTGGAGGCGCCGACCGCGGCGGTGAAATCGTCGAGCTCGTTGTTGAGCAAAACGCCGGTACCCTCCGCGACGAGGCCGACGCCGTAGCTGAAGTTCAGCGTGTAGGTATTGCTGACGGCGTTGCCGCGACTGTCGACGACGGAAAAATGCGTGGTGTTGGTGCCCTCGCGCGGCGCAGCCGGAGCGGAAACCAGATCCTTCGATGGCGTGGCGCGAGCGGTGGAGATGCCGGCGCGCAGTCTTGCCGCGTAGTCCTTCGCGGTGAGTGTCTCGATCGGCGCATTGACGAAAGCGGGGTCGCCGAGATAGCGCGCGCGGTCCGCATAGGCGCGCTTCATGGCCTCGATCAGCAGATGCAGCGATACCGGCGAGCCCTGTTTCAGGTCTGCAAGCTGAAATCCCTCGAGGATGTTGAGCGTCTCCACCAGCACCACACCGCCCGACGAAGGTAGCGGCATCGAGACGATGTCGTAGCCGCGATAGGTGCCGCGCACCGGCGCGCGGATCACCGCCTGATACGCCTTCAAGTCCGCCGGCGTCATGATGCCGCCTGCATCCGAGACGGCCTTGGCGAGCCTGTCCGCGACCGCGCCCTCGTAGAAGCCGCGCGCGCCCTGCGCCGCGACGGCCGAGAGCGTCTCGGCGAGATCGCTCTGCATCAGCCTGTCGCCTTCGCCGAGCGGCGTGCCATCGGGACGCGAGAAGATTTTTGCCGAGGACGGCCATCGCGCGAGGCGGCGATGCCAGCCCGGCAAGGTATCAGCCAAGTCGTCGCTGACGATGAAACCATCGCGAGCAAGCGAGATCGCGGGTTCGAGCAATTGCGCCAGCGTGAATTGGCCCGAGCCGTATTTCTCCAGCGCCAGAGTGAGACCTGCCACCGTGCCGGGCACGCCAACGCCGAGCGCGGAATCGCGCGACTTCGCGGCGTCGGGTTTGCCGTGGGGCCCGAGGAAGATCTGCGGTGTGGTCGCCGCCGGCGCGGTCTCGCGATAGTCGATCGTGACGTCCTCGTTGCGTTCGGCCGAATGGATCACCATGAAGCCGCCGCCGCCGATATTGCCGGCGCGCGGATAGGTCACCGCCATGGCAAAGCCGGTGGCGACTGCGGCGTCGACCGCATTGCCGCCGCGCCTGAGGATGTCGGCGCCGACTTGCGCGGAGATCTTCTCCTGCGCCACCACCATGCCGTGCTCAGAGGGAACCGCATGCACGCTGTCGAGCGCGGGCGGGACATAGGCCCGCCGCGCATCCTGTGCGGACGCCGGCGCAAGTCCAAACGCCAGAGTGGCAATGAAGGCGAAAAACGCACGCCTTGTCGAATATGTCGACATCATCAAGCTTCCGCCGTGGCCTCGGGCCAGTTCACACGCGTCGCTTCAATGCTATACGGTTTGCCCCGAGACAGGCAAAACTGTTCGTGAAAAGGACTGCATGATGACGTCGATCGCCCCGGATGTGCGCATGGCCGGCGTGCAGCGCACCTATCCGCCGCGCGCGGCCGTCGTCAGCTGGATCTTCTTCGACTGGGCCGCACAGCCTTATTTCACGCTGATCACGACTTTCGTGTTCGCGCCCTATTTCGCCACCAGCATTGCGCCAGATCCCGCCACTGGCCAGTCGCTGTGGGGCTTCGCGATGGCGGCAGCGGGTCTCGCCATCGCGCTGATGTCGCCGGTGCTCGGGGCCATCGCGGATGCGTCGGGCCGCAGGAAGCCGTGGATCGCAGGATTTGGTGCGCTGCTGGTGCTGGCCGCCTGCACGCTGTGGATCGGCAAGCCCGGTGATCCCTCCATCATTGCGCCTCTGCTGCTGGCCGTCGCGCTCGCCAGCGTCGGCGCCGAATTCGCCACCGTCTTCAACAACGCGATGATGCCGACCCTGGTGCCGCCGGAACGGATCGGCCGGCTCTCGGGCACCGGCTGGGCCACCGGTTACATCGGGGGCATCGTCAGCTTGATCATCGTGCTCGGCTTCCTCGCAGCCAATCCCGAGACCGGCCGCACGCTGCTCGGATTCAAGCCGTTGTTCGGGCTCGATCCGGTCAGCCATCAGGGCGATCGCATCGTCGGACCGCTGACCGGGCTGTGGTTCATCATCTTCGTGATGCCGCTGTTCCTGTTCACGCCGGATTATCCGGCGAAGCGCCCGGTGCGCGAGGCGCTGCGCGAGGGACTGTCCGAGCTGAAGCGATCGATCAGGAGCTTGCCGCAGCAGAAATCGCTTGCGGCGTTCCTGCTCGCCAACATGATCTACACCGACGGCCTGGTGTCGCTGTTCGCGTTCGGCGGCATTTATGCCGCCGGCACGTTCGGCTGGCACACGATCCAGATCGGCAGCTTCGGCATCATGCTGGCGATCGCCGGCACGTTCGGCGCATGGCTGGGCGGCAAGCTCGACGATTCGCTGGGGCCGAGGCGCGTGATCACCGGCAGCTTGCTGCTCCTCTTGCTCGCTGTGGCGGCGATCCTTCTGGTCGACAAGGACAGCGTGCTGTTCGTCGCGGTCGCACCGCCTCAACAGGGCGCTCCCCTGTTCTCGAGCGCGGCCGAACGCGCCTATCTTGTGCTGGGCTGCCTGATCGGTGCCGCCGGCGGGCCATTGCAGGCGGCTTCGCGCACGCTGCTGATCCGGCTCGCGCCGAAAGACCGCATCGCGCAGTATTTTGGCCTGTTCGCGCTGACGGGGAAAGTGACGTCCTTCATCGGCCCGCTGCTGATCGGAATGATCACCGCGGTGACGGCGAGCCAGAAAGCCGGCATGGCCGTGCTGGTGGTGTTTTTCGTTGCGGGGCTGGGACTGCTGATGCGGGTGCGGGATTAGCCGCACCACGCGATCTCACCGCCGTCATTGCGAGCGCAGCGAAGCAATCCAGAATCGTTCCGCAGAGGAAGTCTGGATTGCCTCGTCGCTTTGCTCGTCGCAATGACGAGGTCGATGGGATCGTCGTCGCTCTTGCAGCCCGTTACGCCGACAGACTCAATGCCTGAAGTGCCGCGTGCCCGTGAACACCATGGCGATGCCGTGCTCGTCGGCGGCCTTGATCACCTCGTCGTCGCGCATCGAGCCGCCGGGCTGCACAACGGCGGTGGCGCCGGCTTCAATGCAGGCGAGCATGCCGTCGGCGAACGGGAAGAATGCGTCCGACGCCACCACCGAGCCTTTGGTGAGCGGCTCGGCGAGCTTCAGCTCGGCGGCCGCGTCCTGGGCCTTGCGTGCCGCGATCCGGGCTGAATCCACCCGGCTCATCTGGCCCGCGCCGATGCCGACGGTGGCGAGATCCTTGGCATAGATGATGGTGTTGGACTTGACGTGCTTTGCCACGCGGAAGGCGAATTTGAGGTCGCGCATCTCGGCATCCGTGGGTGCACGCTTGGTCACGACCTTGAACGTCATGTCATCGACCACGGCGTTGTCGCGGCTCTGCACCAGCAGGCCGCCGGCCACCGTCTTGGCGGTAAGGCCGGGTGCGCGCGGATCGGGGAGGCTGCCGGCGAGCAGCAGGCGCAGATTCTTCTTCCCGCCGATGATGGCGATGGCTTCCTCGCTCGCGTCGGGCGCGATGATCACCTCGGTGAAGATCTTCGTGATCTCGCGCGCGGTCTCGGCGTCGAGTGCGCGGTTCATCGCGATGATGCCGCCGAACGCGGATGTGGAATCGCAGGCCAACGCCTTGCGATAGGCATCGACGAGGTTCGCGCCTTCGGCGACGCCGCAGGGATTGGCGTGCTTGACGATGACGCAGGCCGCGGTGCGCTTGGTGTCGAACTCGCCGATGCATTCATAGGCCGCATCGGTGTCGTTGATGTTGTTGTAGGAGAGCTCCTTGCCCTGCAGTTGCCGTGCGGTGGAGACGCCCGGGCGCTTGTCGGGCGTCGCATAGAACGCCGCGGTCTGGTGCGGGTTCTCGCCATAGCGCAGCGGCTGGATCAGCCTGCCGCCGAAGGCGCGGAAATCCGGCGCGTCGATCTCGAGCTGGCGATTGAACCAGTTCGAGATCGCGGCATCATAGGCCGCGGTGCGCGCATAGGCCTTTGCGGCAAGGCGGCGGCGCAGTTTCAGCGTGGTCGCGCCGTTGTTGGCGGCGAGCTCGTCGAGCACGGCCTGATAGTCCTGTGCCTCGACCACGACGGCGACGTCGTCATGGTTCTTGGCGGCGGCGCGGATCATCGCGGGGCCGCCAATGTCGATGTTCTCGATGCAGTCCTCGAAGCCGGCGCCTTTGTCGACGGTGGCCTCGAACGGATAGAGGTTGACGACGAGAAGGTCGATCGGCGCGATGCCGTGCGCCTTCATCGCCTCCGCATGCTCCTTGTTGTCGCGGATCGCAAGCAAGCCGCCATGCACCTTGGGATGCAGCGTCTTGACGCGGCCGTCCATCATCTCCGGAAAGCCGGTGAGGTCGGAAACGTCCTTCACCTTCAAGCCCGCCGCAGCGATCGCCTTGGCAGTGCCGCCGGTCGAGACCAGCTCGACATCATGCCCGGCAAGCGCCTTGGCGAATTCGATCAGGCCGGTTTTGTCGGAAACGGAAAGCAGAGCACGGGTGACGCGGCGGGGATGGTCAGTCATGAGCAAGATCCTCTGTATTAAGGAGTGTCTATGCCCAGGCGCGCGGCGGATATGTGTCGCGCTTCCCGATGGTGCTCCATCCAAGGTCGCCAGTCGCGCGAACGAGGGCTCGATAGCAGCTTTTGGCCGTTTTCACAACGACGAGATGAGGCCGAATCGAGCGCGTCTACAGCGGAAGTTCCGGCTCACGACGGGCGTTGCGGCGGGCGTTGGTGACCGCGGGCGACGCGGTGGAGCGGACAAAGCTCCAGCGGATCGAGGGCGCCTGGCGGGCATCCTGCCGGATCACGATCTGCGCGGTGCGGCGCGGCCCGTCGTTACCGGCCAGGAACACGCTGTCCTCGAGGTCGACCTTGTCGTCGAGCGCCTCGAAGGTCCAGACGTCGCGGTTCGGCAGCACCAGCATGACGCCGCGGGCATCCGACAGCCGGCTCGCCTTCACCGCGGGATGCAGATGGAAGCGCAGCGCGTAATCGGCGTCGGCGCCCTTGAAGCGCCCGCCTTGCGGCGGAGACAGCGTGTCCTCGCCGTCGATGCGCGCACCGTCATTGGCGATCATCAGCACGCGGCGATGGATCGCGCCGAATTTGGCGAGATAACCGTCATGCGACGTCGTCAGCAGCGTGCCGTTCTGCACGATCTCGCGATAGCTCTCGACCTCGACCGGGCCGCTGGTGACCGGCGAGCCGTGCAACAGGCGCTTCATCGCCGACATCTCGACGAACTGGCACGAGGACGTCTCGTGATAGGTCAGCGTCGAATGCGCCGCGGTGCCGCGCGCGAACGGCCGCCAATTGTCGCGGCCGGTGGTCGGCATGCCGCAATTGGTGACGATGCGGCTGATGCCGGAGGACAGTTCGAACGACAGGCAGCCGGCATGGGCGTCGTGGCTGACTCCGGCCGGCGGCGGTGGGCCCGTGTCGATGATCACGGTGGTCTGGCCGGCATCGAGGCGCTGGAAACCGGTATGCGGCATGTTCGCCATCGGCGCGCCGTGGGTGTCATCATAGGCGAGCAGCGTCGCGAGCAGGTCCGACGGTGTCGCGCTCATGCCGTTGAACAGTGCAAAATTGCCGTCGCCGTGGCGGAAGAAGCGCAGCATCGGCATCATGCGGTCGATCGCATTGAGCAGCGCCGGCGGCGGCGCGATGTTGCGTGCGGCAAAGGTCTGCCGCAGCGGCAGCAGGTCGATCAGGAGCTCGATCAGCGCACCGGGATTGCGGGATATGTGTCCGCCGTCGGGCAGGATCTGCCGCTGCAACTCGTCCGAAAGCTTTTTCGACGCGCTGCGGATCTGTCCCGCCTGGTTGGCGAGGCACAGTGAAGCATAGCACAGCGCGATCAGAACCTGCAGCTTCGGCACACCATCGGGAATGTCGACCATGGTGTAGCGCAGCAAGCGGATCTCGCGCGCCAGCGCGCGCAGATAACGACGGTAGAATTTGTTGTCGGTGTCGTTGAGCACCAAAGGTGCCTGCGACAGCAGCGAGATCACGCGCCGTGCCAGCACGTCGGCGCGCCGCGCGACGGCGCGGCGTTTGTTGCTCGGATTGGAGATCCAGTCCTCGACCAGCGCGCGTGCATTCGCGCGCGTCAGCGCGGTGTCGGCGGCACGCAAATGGCGCAGCCAGCCGAAGCCGAGCAGCGCGACTTCCCAGTCCTCCGACGGCGGTTCGAGATCGAAGATCGAGCGGCCGTGGCAATTGACGATCTTGCCGGCGAAGACGAAGCGGCCGGCATAGATCTCGGCGGCCCGCGTCGCATCCGCGGTGCGCAAATCGTGCGGAGCGATGATCAGCCTGTCCGTGCGTCCCGGCCAGACCCGCGACAGCGCAACAGAACCGCCGCTCGCGCGCGCGAGCATGTTCCGCGCGAAGCGGTTCATCACCAGCGTCGAGATACGTCTGCGTTGAGCGACCGACACGCCTTGCCTTGAAGGGGGAGAGGATTAGCGACGAATCCTTATTAATCCCAAAATCGGACGGCTGACACCACCTTGAACGGGTGCGAATCAGCGCCGCCGCAAAAACCGGTGCAAAATCAGGATTTAACGAGCCGGGCCGCGTAGAATCCGTCGAGCCCGCCGAGCTTGGGATCTGCGTTCGGAAGGTGGCTGGGCAGGGTGCGCAGGTCCCCGTCAGCGGTGATGATCTCGCCGAGCCCGGACACCTCGGAAGCGTCGATCGGGACGCGGCGCAGGCCAGGCTCCGCTTGCAGCAGCGTGGCGATCGCCTGCTCGCCCTCTTCGGGTTCCAGCGAACACGTGCAATAGACCAGCGTGCCGCCGGGCTTGAGCAGCGAGACGGATTTCCTGAGCAGACGCTGCTGGAGCGCGGTCAGGGGGGCGATGTCGGATTCCTGCCGCAGCCATGCGACGTCGGGATGTCGTCGGATCGTGCCGGTCGAGGTGCAGGGCGCGTCGATCAGGACGCCGTCAAAACCTTCAGCCGGGCCGGCCCAGTCGACGGCGTCAGCGACGACGGTCTCGGCCTGGAGCGACAACCGCGCCAGATTCTCGCGCAGACGTGCCACCCGGGCCGGTGAGCGGTCGAGCGCCGTGACATGCGCGCCGGCCAGCGCCAGTTGCGCGGTCTTGCCGCCGGGGGCGGCGCAGAGATCGGCGATGGACTTGCGCTTGATGTCGCCGAACAGTCGCGCCGGCAGCGCGGCGGCGGCGTCTTGCACCCACCATTGTCCTTCGGCGAAGCCAGGAAGCACCGTCACCGAGCCGTGCAGCACCGTACGCACCGATCCGGTCGGCAACACCTCGCCATGCAGCCGGCTCGCCCATTGCGCGGGGTCCGACTTCACGGTGAGATCGAGCGAAGGCTCATGGCCGAGGGCCAGCGCCATGTCTCTTGCGGTGGCCTCGCCGTAATGCGCGCTCCAGCGCGCGACCATCCAGGGCGGCAGGTCCAGCGATTGCGCAGCGACCTCGTCCACCAGCGCCTTGCCTTCGCGCGCGCAGCGGCGCAGCACGGCATTGACGAGGCCGGCATAGCGCGCGGCGCGCCGGTCGGATTGCACGAGGCGGACGGAGAGATCAACGGCGGCGTGATCGGGCACGTCCATCCAGAGAATCTGCGCGGCACCGATCAGGAGCGCACTCTGCGCGCGCGGCGCGTCGGTGGGAATGCCCTTGTCGAGCAGGCGGGACAGCACATGGCCGAGCGTGCCGAGCCGGCGCAGCACCGTCGCGACCAGGCGCCGCATCAGCGCGCGGTCGCGGTCGGCCAGCGTCTTCAGTCCGGGATGAGCGCCGCTGCCGTCGAGCTGGTCGTCGAGCGTGCGGTGCTTGTGCAGCACGCCGTCGATGATGTCAGCAGCAATCCGCCGCGCCGCGAGACCGGGCACTTCGGACGGAGGAGCGAAACGTTGAGATGGCATGCGGCTTAAGGTTCTTAGCGAGCGGCAGTTCCGCCGAGGGGGCGCATGCCTTAACAAACCAGATGTGGCACGCGAATATGCCAAATGTAAGAATGGCCTGCCGCGTTTACATCCCGTCGGGACCATTTCAGCAATGCGTTATTGGACGTCGCAGGTTTTCCGATCCTGCGCTAGGAACCCGGACGATGAGTGACGAGCCCTCCGTTCCCGATCGCAAGCAGCTCCCGCCGGCCGCCCAGCGCGCGCTGGCCGAAGCCGAGGCGCGCCGGCAGGCCGCGGCGGCGCATGCCGCAGCGGCACCGAAGGAATTGCAGGGACCGAAGGGCCCCGAACCGACGCGCTATGGCGACTGGGAACGCAAGGGCATCGCCTCGGACTTTTGAGGCACCGGCTCTCGCTACCCTTGCCCGCCCGGCCGACTCAGCCCTAGCGTGCGCGGATGCCGCGTTTCGACCCCAGCCATCCCTATCGGCCGTCCTATAGTGGTTCGCCATTCGGCCGCCACTTCGCAGGACTGTTGCCGTGGATGTTCGTGGTCGGCGTCATCGTGGCGATCGTGCTGGTCTTCCGGCACGGGGCCAGCTGGCCCATTCCGTATGCGAATGACGGACAATCGCGCGATGCCGAGATCATCCTGCAGCAGTCCGGCAGCTCCGACACGCGTCACCCGGTCGACGTCGTCCGCACCATCGATGGCGACACCTTCCTCGCGCGTGTGCACCAGCGCGACGGCCGCGACCTGGTCGCGCGTGTCAGGCTGCGGGGTATCGATGCGCCCGAGATGAAGGCGTCCTGCCAGGATGAGCTGGACAAGGCCGAAGCCGCCAGCGACGCGCTGCGCAACCTGCTTGGCCAGGGCGGCGTCACGATCTTCAATCTTGGCCAGGACAAATACGGTCGCGTTCTCGCCGACGTTGCGACCAGACGCACCGCCAATGTCTCGGCGGCGCTGCTCGCGGGCGGTCACGTGCGCAGCTACAATGGCGGTCACCGCGACGGCTGGTGCGCGCGGGGCTGGCGCTTCTGGTGACAAGAAAGGCCGCGTCGTCGGACGCGGCCTTTGCAACTCCGTGCCGATGCCGGCGATCAGCGCGTCACGACAACCGTCGTGCCGACGGAGACGCGGCTGTAGAGATCGGTGATGTCGTCGTTGAGCATGCGGATGCAGCCGTAGGAGACGAAACCGCCGATCGAGCCCGGCACGTTGGTGCCGTGGATCGCATATTCGCCGCCGGCCAGCGTCATCGCCGCAACGCCCATCGGGTTATGCGGCGAGCCGCCGGGAATGACGTCGGGAATGCTCGGCTTGTCGCGCTTCACCTCGGCGGGCGGCGCCCACGCCGGGTTGCGATACTTGCCGTCGATGCGGGTGGTCCCGGCCCACTGTTTGCCGGACTTGCCGACGCCGACCGGATAGCGCACCGCGTGGCCGTTATCGAGGATGAGATAAAGCCGCCGCTCGTTGGTTTTCACCACGATGGTGCCCGGCGAATAATCGGCCAGGTGCGTCCCCACCATTTCCGGACGCGCCTGCGCCGCCGTCGACATCAAGATCCCGGCCCCGATGGTGGCGGCAAACGCCACTGCAATCCTCATCGACATCAATTTTCCCCCTCGCCCGAACGGGTCGTCCAAATTCACGCAGAACCGGCAATTGCCGGCTTGCCCCGACATTCTTAACCGCGCCTGTTAACCGGATGGTTTCCACACGCGGCCGCCAAGGGGCCGCCAGCACGGGGAACAAAGGAAATGTTCGAAATAAAGTAAATGACCTGAAAACAACACTCGGCGGGAAAGGTGCGGCCGTAGCCGCCTGCGTCCTGACAAGAGCGTGAGGGTGTGAACCGCGGTTGTTGTAGGGGGCTTTGAAGCCCGGTCTCGTGTCCGGACAAGGCGCGGCACGAAGTGACGCGGCGCAGAGCGGGACCCCGCTCTTTGCGCGTGGAGAGTTGGGCCCCGGATCTGCAGCGAACCGCGACTCGACGATGCTTCGCATCGCCAGGAGTGCGCGCTGGGCTGCGTCCGGGGTACGAGGCCTTGGCTTACGCCGGCTTCTTGTTCTGCCGGTTCTTGACGAGATCATCGACGACGCCGGGATCGGCCAAAGTCGAGGTGTCACCGAGGCTGCCCGGCTCGTCCTCGGCGATCTTGCGCAGGATGCGGCGCATGATCTTGCCGGAGCGGGTCTTGGGCAGGCCGGGCGCGAACTGGATCTGGTCGGGCGAGGCGATCGGTCCGATCTCCTTGCGCACCCAGGTGACGAGCTCCTTGCGCAGGTCGTCGGTCGGCTCGATGCCGGACATCAGGGTGACGTAGGCGTAGATGCCCTGGCCCTTGATGTCGTGCGGGAAGCCGACCACGGCGGCTTCCGAGACCTTCTCATGCGCGACCAGCGCGCTCTCGACTTCGGCCGTCCCCATGCGGTGGCCGGAGACGTTGATGACGTCGTCGACGCGGCCGGTGATCCAGTAATAGCCGTCGGCGTCGCGCCGGCAGCCGTCGCCGGTGAAATACTTGCCCGGGTATGTCGAGAAGTAGGTCTGCTCGAAGCGGGCGTGATCGCCATAGACGGTGCGCATCTGGCCCGGCCAGGAGCGCGTGAGGCAGAGATTTCCGGTGGTCTCGCCTTCCAGCGTCTTGCCGTCGGCATCGACAATCTCGGGCACCACGCCGAAGAACGGCTGCGTCGCCGAACCCGGCTTGAGTTTCGTCGCGCCCGGCAGCGGCGTGATCAGGATGCCGCCGGTTTCGGTCTGCCACCAGGTGTCGACGATCGGACAGCGGTCATCGCCGACGACGCGGTGATACCATTCCCAAGCTTCCGGATTGATGGGTTCGCCGACCGAGCCGAGCAGGCGCAAGCTCGCGCGCGAGGTCTTCTTCACGGGCTCGTCGCCGCTCTGCATCAGCGCGCGGATCGCCGTCGGGGCGGTGTAGAAGATGTTGACCTTGTGCTTGTCGATGACGTTCCAGAACCGCGAATTATCCGGGTAATTCGGCACGCCTTCGAACATCAGCGTGGTCGCGCCGTTGGCGAGCGGTCCGTACAGAATGTAGCTGTGGCCGGTGACCCAGCCGACGTCGGCCGTGCACCAGTAGATGTCGCCGTCGTGATAGTCGAAGACGTATTGATGCGTCATCGACGCGAACACGAGATAGCCGCCCGAGGTGTGCAGCACGCCCTTGGGCTGGCCGGTCGAGCCCGAAGTGTAGAGGATGAACAGCGGATCCTCGGCGTGCATGTGCTCGGCGGGGCACTCCGTCGTCACCATCGCCGCCGCCTCGTGATACCAGAGGTCGCGGGTGGGGTTCATGTCGACCTTGCCGCCGGTGCGCTTGACCACGACGACCCAGTCGACGCCGTCGGCCTTGGCGAGCGCCGCGTCCACATTGGCCTTCAGCGGCACCTTCTTGCCGCCCCGCAGGCCTTCGTCCGCCGTGATGACGACCTTGGATTGGCAGTCGTTGATGCGCTGGGCGAGGCTATCGGGCGAGAAGCCCGCGAACACCACGGAATGGATCGCACCGATCCGTGCGCAGGCCAGCATCGCGTAGGCCGCTTCCGGAATCATCGGCAGGTAGATGGTGACGCGGTCGCCCTTCTTGACGTTGCGGGTGCGCAGGATGTTGGCCATCCGGCAGACCTCGTCGTGAAGCTCCTGATAGGTGATGTGCTTCGACTGCGAGGGATCGTCGCCTTCCCAGATGATTGCGGTCTGGTTGGCGCGATTGTGCAGATGCCGGTCGATGCAGTTATGGGCGACGTTGAGGATGCCGTCCTCGAACCATTTGATCGAGATGTTGCCGGGCGCGAACGAGACGTTCTCGATCTTGGTCGGCGCGTGCATCCAGTCGATGCGCTTGGCCTGTTCGGCCCAGAACGCGTTCGGGTCCGAGATCGAGCGCGCGTACATGTCCTTGTACTTGGCCTGGTCGACCCAGGCGCGCTTGGCCCATTCCGCGGGGACGTCGTAGATCTTCTCGGACATGTTTCCCTCCACCTGCGGCAAGCCGGGCGCAGGCCGCCGGCGAGCCGACTTGATCATTGAACCGATTATGTGCCGGGCTAACCGGACCCGACAAGGAGCACAAGCTGGACCTTCGGCGGGCAGCCGGCCATGCGGAGGATCAAGGCACCGGGTGTGGCTGTCATAGATCTGAAAGAGCCTGAGGGGAGGGCCTCGGGGTCTTTACCGAGATGCTGGGAATGGGCCGGCGCAGAGGCCCCATGCGCCGTATGCGGTATCCAGAGACCGTCTGTCACTGATTCGGGACTCGCAATGCTGTTCGGAACACCCTAAATGGCCAACCCGGGTCCCAAGGGACCGTCCGAGGACCCCTTGGAACAAAAATCAGAACAGCGGCATTGACCGACAACAGACAGGGCTAAGGCTTAAGACCATGATGGATCAGCAGAATCTCGGGACGATACGGCCCGCTTCGGCCGATCCTGCTGCTGTCGCCCTGGCCAAGGCCCTCGGACAATGGCCGAAACCGGCCGGTTCCAGCCGTCTCAGCCCGAAAAAGGTGTTCGACACGGCGCCCCCGACCTCGGTCGAAGCGATCGCCAAGGAACTGGGCCTGCGGCTGGGCGACCAGAATGAGCTTAAGATCCGGCGCATCAAGCGCGGGAAGGGCTATGCCTTCGTCCGCCCCAATGGCGCGCATATCCGCGACGCCCGCACGATCCGGCGGCTGCACGCCATGGCGGTGCCGCCGGCCTATCGCGAGGTGCGCTACTCGGCCGATCCAAGCTCGCATCTGCAGGCGGTGGGACGCGATGCCGCGGGCCGGCTGCAATATCGCTATCACGCCGACTGGGAAAAGGTCCGCGAGCACCGCAAGGCGCATCGCCTGGAGAAGCTGGTCGGCGCGCTGCCAAAGATCCGGCGCAAGGTTTCCGCGTTCCTGTCGGGCGACGAGCCGACGCGCGAGTTCGCGCTCTCGGCCGTGATCGAGCTGATCGCGCGCACCGCGATCCGTCCCGGCAATGAATCCTATGCCCGCCTCAACGGCACCCGTGGTGCGACCACGCTGCTGAAGTCCAACGTCACACTCGAAGACGATTGCTTCGTGCTGACCTTCAAGGCGAAGGGCGGCAAGGCGGTCCGGAAAGAATGCGACGCCGCCAAGCTGGTGCGCGCCATCGGCATTCTGCAGGGCGTTCCCGGCAAGCGCATGTTCCAATACCGCGACGCCTACGGCATCGTGCGCGCGGTCAGCACCACGCAGGTGAACGCGTTCCTGCGCGAGATCGCCGGCATCAAGATCTCGCTGAAGGATTTCCGCACCCTGATGGCCTCTGCCGTCGTCGTCGAATCGCTGTCGCGGATCACGCCGGCGACCAGCCAGCGCGGCCGCAAGAAGCAGGTGCTGGATGCGATCCGCGCCGCCGCCGACAAGCTCTCCAACACGCCAGCGATCTGCCGCAAGAGCTACGTTCACGACACCATCGTCACCGCCTTCGAGGACGGCATTTTGGAGCGCTTTGCCGCGACCATGAAGGGCCAGCGCTCGCAGGCGAGGCGCGAGCAGTTGTTGCAGCAGGTGGTTGCGACCGCGGCGGTGTAGGCGAGCTGCGGTAAACTAGACCCCGCCCATTTTGCAGACGAGCTTCCATTCCTCAGCCGTCACCGGCTGCACCGACAGCCGCGAATATTTTACCAGCGCCATGTCGGCGAGCTTCTTCTCGGCCTTGATGGCGGCCATCGTCACCGGCGTCTTCAAGGGCTTGTCGGCCTTGATGTCGACGCAGACGAATTTCCCGGTCTTGTCGGTCGGGTCGGGGTAGGCTTCCTTGATGATCTCGGCGATGCCGACGATCTCCTTGCCCTCGTTGGAATGATAGAAGAACGTCTTGTCGCCCTTCTTCATGTTCACGAGGTTGATGCGCGCGGTGTAATTGCGCACGCCGGTCCAGGCTTCGCCCTTGGCGCCCTTCGCCACCTGCTGGTCCCAGGACCACACCGACGGTTCGGATTTCACCAGCCAGTACGCCATGTTCATTCCTCTGACTTGAACGGCCGCGTCAGCAGCCCCGAGATCGCGGCATCGATCGTGCTCCGGCCGCCCAGGATCGAGGCGACGGCTTCCGATACCGGCATCTCGATGTCTTGCGAAGCCGCGAGCTCGATCAGCACCGGCGCGGTGAACTCGCCCTCGGCAAGCTTGCCGGCGGGCGGCTGCTCGCCACGGCCGAGTGCGAGGCCGAGTGCGAAATTGCGTGATTGCGGGCTCGCGCAGGTCAGGATCAGGTCGCCAAGACCGGACAGGCCGGTGAGTGTCTCGTGGCGCGCACCCAGTGCGCGGCCGAGCCGCGTCAGCTCGGCGAAGCCGCGGGTCGTGAGTGCGGCCTGCGCGGAGGCGCCGAGCTTGCGCCCGACGGCGATGCCGACCGCGATCGCCAGCACGTTCTTGGCGGCGCCGCCGATCTCGACGCCGCGGATGTCGGTCGAATGATACGGCCGGAACGTGGGCGAGCCCAGCGCCTTCACCATCGCGCTTGCCAGCGCGTCATCCTTGGCCGCCAGCGTCACCGCCGTCGGCAATCCGCGCGCGACGTCGTCGGCAAAGCTGGGGCCCGACAGGATCGCCGGCTGCGCGTGCGGTGCGGCTTCGGCGATCACGTCGGTCATGAATTTGTGGGTGCCGTGCTCGATGCCCTTGGCGCAGGCGACGATCGGCACCGGCCTTGCCAGATGCGAGGCCAGCATGTTGACCGCGCCGCGCAGATGCTGCGCCGGCGTCGCGATCAGCAACATGTCCGCGCGCGCGGCTTCCGCGAGCTCGTGCGTGATGATGATCTCCGGCGCCAGCCGAACGCCGGGCAGCCGTGGATTTTCGCGGGTCGATGCGATCCGCGTCACATGCTCCGCATTGCGCGCCCACAGCGTTACGCTCCGCCCGGCACGCGCCGCCACTGTCGCCAGCGCCGTGCCCCAGGCACCCGCCCCGATCACCGTGACCGAGTCGAAGGCAGCCATCGTCAGTATCCCGCCCGCGTTCTGCCGTAGCCCGCCGGAGCCTTGGCGTTCGCGTCGAGCATCCAGCGCGCGCGGGGCTGGGCTTCCATCGTATCGGTCAGGCCGAGTGCGAGGCGTTCGGCGCCGGCCCAGGCGATCATCGCGCCGTTGTCGGTGCAGAGCGCGGGCGGCGGCATGATCAGCTGCGTCCCGGCTTGCCGCGCCACGTCAAAGAGCGCGCCACGAATCGCCTGATTGGCGGCGACGCCGCCGGCCGCCACCAGCGCATGCGGTGCGCCGAACCGTTCGCGGAAAAGCCTCAAGCCTACCCGTAGCCGGTCGGCGGTGGAGTCCAGCACGGCAGCCTGGAAGCTTGCGCAGAGGTCGCTGATGTCCTGCGGCGTGATCTCGGCGAGGCGGCTCGCTTCGTTGCGCACCGCTGTCTTCAACCCTGATAGCGAGAAGTTGGCATCGGGGCGCCCCTGCATGGGCCGCGGAAATGCAAAGCGCGTGGCGTCGCCGCCGGCCGCGGCGCGTTCGACCTGCGGACCGCCGGGATATGGCAGGCCCAGCATCTTCGCGACCTTGTCGAAGGCCTCGCCGATGGCGTCGTCGACCGTGGTGCCGAGTCGCACATACTGGCCGACGCCGGTGACTGCGACGATCTGGGTATGGCCGCCGGAGGCGAGGAACAGGCAGTAGGGAAATTCAACCCCGTCGGTCAGGCGCGGCGTCAGCGCGTGCGCTTCGAGATGGTTCACCGCGACCAGCGGGGTGTCATGAACCATCGCGATCGCCTTCGCGGTGGTGAGCCCGACGATGACGCCGCCGATCAGCCCCGGCCCTGCGGCCGCCGCGACGCCATCAAGCTGGGCGAAGCCGATCCCGGCCTCGCGCATCGCGCGGTCGATGATGCCGTCGAGCAGGTCGACATGCGCGCGTGCGGCGATCTCGGGCACGACGCCGCCGAAGCGGGCGTGCTCCTCGACCTGCGACCGGACGATGTTGGACAGGATCTTCCCGCTGCCGTCAGGCGCGCGCTCGATCACGGCTGCGGCGGTCTCGTCGCAGGTGGTCTCGATGCCCAGTACCAGCATTGGCGAATCGTTATCCAATTTGCGCCTTGCGCTCATCCGTAAAGCAGAGTTCTGGTACGTCCGGTAGCATTCCGGGGTCGGCCTGCGCAATCGTCACGCGCATCGATCCTCGTCAATGCGTCACCGCCACGTGGTTTCCGGAACACCTGCGATGTCCATTCTTGTCACACGGCCGCATCCCGACAACGAGGCGACGGCGGAGAATTTGCGCGCGCGGGGTCATGTGGTGCTGCTCGCGCCGGTGCTCAAGTTCGAGCCGGTCGCCTTCCATGACGAGAGTGAAGCGAACTACAGCGCCATCATCGTGACATCGGGCAATGCGATCCGGGCCGTCGCGCCGCAATTGCAGGACCTTGGCTTGAAGAACCTTGGGCTGCTGAAGCTGCCGCTGTTCGCGGTCGGCGAGCATACGGCTGCGGCGGCCCGCGCCGCCGGCTTTACCGAGGTGATCGTCGCGGCCGGCGATGCCGCAGCCTTGCGTGACAGAGTGATGCAGAGCGCGCGCGACAAGGTGCTGAAGATGAAAAGCACGCTGCTGTATCTGGCGGGTGCTGATCTGTCGCGCGATCTCGGCGCGGAACTTGGCGCCGAAGGATTCAACGTGGTGACGCAGACGACCTATCGCATGGCTCCGGTCAGGGTGCTGCCGCGCGAGGTTTGCGACGGCTTTGCCAACCATGGGATCGAGGCGGTGCTGCATTACTCCCGGCGCAGCGCGCGCGCCTTCCTGGATGCCGCGCGGGACGAAGGCGTCGAAATCTCGGCGCTGGCGATCCCGCAATGCTGCCTGTCCGAGACGGTCGCCAGCGTGCTGCGCGATGCCGGTGCGTCACAGGTTCTGGTGGCCGCGAGCCCGGACGAAAATGCCCTGTTCGATGCCTTGGAGCGTGCTTTGCGCACCCGTTTGGCGTAAGAGGTCGGGCCGAATCCGACGCAATCGGGTCCGTTTAGGGCATGTAAGTGTGAGGAACCGTCACGATGGCCGACGACAAGCCTGAAGACGCAGGATTGGCTCCCGAATCCGGCCGCGCCAAGCGCACGCCGCCCACCATCGAGCTTGAGGCGACCGAAGTTTCCACCCAGCCGCGGGAGGTGGCGGCCGAGCCCGAGGCTCAGCCGTCGCCCGGGCAGGGCGCGCACGAGCAGGTTGGTGCCGACGAAGCCCAGCCTGACTTGACCAAGCCTGATCCGGCCAAGCCTGACCTTGCCGAGCCTGACCAGCAGTCCGATCACGCCGAGGCGGCCGCCGCCGCTGCACCCGCGTCCGCGCCGGTGTCACCCTGGGTCGTCGCCCCGTTCGCCGGAGCGGCCGGAGCTGCGATCGTGATCGCGGTCGGCTGGATGCTGGGCTGGCCGGCCGTGCAGGCGCCGCCCGCCGCGCCGCAGGTGACGAGCGCGACGGTGGAGGCGCTGAGCGGACGCGTCGCCGCACTCGAAACCAGAATTGGCAAGCCCGCGGCGGATCCGGCCATGGTGGCGCGGATCGACGCGCTGGAAAAATTGGCCGGCGCGTTGCGCGGCGACATCGCCAATCTGCGGGCGCAATCCGACAAGACCGCGAGCGCGTTGAACGATGCGAAATCGGCGCCGCGCGATGTTGCAACATCGTCCGATCTCGCCAACCGCGTCGCGCAGCTTGAGCGCGCCAGCAAGACCGAACGGGCCGAGCTCGCACAACAGGGCGAGAAGATGGACGACAAGCCGCTGCGGCATGTGGTGGCGGCGACCCTGCTCGACGTTGCCGTTCGCCATGGCGATCCCTATCAGTCGCAGTTGTCCGCGGCGCGGTCGCTGGCGAGCAAGCCCGATGTGCTGAAGCCGCTCGACGGCTTCGCATCGTCAGGCATCCCGACGCCGGTCGCGCTGAGCCGCGAACTGCTCAACATCGTGCCGAAACTCTCTCCGCCGCCGGAAGCTCCCGCCGCCAATGCCGGCATCGTCGAGCGGCTCCAGGCAGGCGCGTCGAAACTCGTCCGCATCGAGCGCACCGATGGGGTCGGCAACGACCGCGGCGCCATCGTCGCGCGGGTGACGGCCGCGGCGCTGCGCAATGACTTCGTCGAAGCGCGGCGCGAGCTCAAGACGTTGCCCGAGGCCGATCGTACGCCGGCGCAGGCCTGGCTCGACAAGGCCGATGCCCGCGACGCCGCGCTCGCCGCGTCCCGTAAATTCGCCGACGATGCCATGGCGGATCTCGCAAAGCCCGCTCAATAAAGGTTCGCGCAACAATCTGCGCGTATAGGGATCGTCATGCTTCGCATCGTCCTCTTCCTCGTTCTGATCGCGCTGGCGGGCGCCGGCGCGGCCTGGATTGCCGATCAGCCTGGCGATCTCGTCCTCACTGCGGGCGGCTTCCGCGCCTCGACGACACTTCCCAGGTTCGTGTTCCTGCTCGGCCTCTTTGCCGTGGCCGTCGTGCTGGCCTGGAGCATCCTGACGACGCTCTGGCGCACGCCGGGCCGTCTGCGCCGCCGTCGTCATGAGAAGCGCCACGCGCGCGGGCGCCACGCCATCACCCACGGCCTGCTTGCGATCGGTCATGGCGATGCCGCGCTCGCCCGTCGTCACGCCGATACCGCGCGGCGCCTTGCCGCGAACGATCCGCTCGCGTTGCTCCTGCACGCGCAGTCGGCTCAGCTCGAAGGCAATCGCGACGAGGCCCAGCGGGTCTTCCGAGTCATGGCCGAGCGCGAGGACACGCGGCTGCTTGGTCTGCGCGGCCTGTTCATCGAGGCGCAGCGCGCCGACGATGCGGTCGGCGCCGTCATGATCGCCGAGGAAGCGATCAGGCTGTCGCCGTCCTCGACCTGGGCCTCGCATGCGGTGCTCGGTTTCCGCTGCGCGCGCGGCGACTGGAGCGGCGCGCTCGCGATCCTCGATTCGAATCTGGCCGCTGGCCTAATCGACAAGCAGGCCTATCGCCGCCAGCGCGGCGTGCTGCTCACCGCACGGGCGCTGGAATTGGAGACGATGGATCGCGACGTCGCGCGCGAGAGCGTGATGGAAGCGATCAAGCTGGCACCGACCCTGGTGCCGGCCGCGGTGCTCGCGGCAAAATTCGAGAGCGAGGCGCATCAGGTGCGCCGCGCCATGAAGCTGGTCGAAGCCGCTTGGCTCGCCAACCCGCATCCAGATCTCGCGGACGCCTACGCGCATGTGAAGCTCGGCGATTCCGCGCGGCAGCGCCTGCAGCGGGTCGAGACGCTTGCGGCGAAGACGCCGGCCGACAAGGCCGGCCATGTCGAGGGCCAGCTTGCGATCGCGCGCGCGGCGATCGATGCCTCCGAGTTCGCCCGCGCTCGCGCGGTGCTGACGCCTTACGTCAACGATCCGACCCAGCGCGTTGCGCTTCTGATGGCCGAGATCGAGCGCACCGAGCATGGCGACGGCGGCCGCGCCCGCGCCTGGACCTTGCGGGCCGTGCGCGCCCGCCACGATCCGGCCTGGACCGCGGACGGCTATGTCAGCGACCGCTGGCGTCCGGTGTCGCCTGTCACCGGCCGGCTCGATGCCTTCCAGTGGCAGACGCCGGTCGCAAGCCTGCCCTCGGACAGGGGGACGACGATCGAATCCTCGGCGTTCGAGGAAGCGATGCTGGCGGCCCCGCCGCCGAAACGGGTGACGGCGGCCCCGAGCGACAATCCGGTGGAACCGGCTTCGGCTGCGTCGACGCCCGCCGCGCAGGACAATTCACCGCTGGCCGTCCTGGAAGAGCCGGCGGTCACGCCGGCCGAGCCGGCCCCCGCGCCCGCCGAATCATCGCCCGCGGCGGCAACCCCGGTGTTCAGGACCCGTGCCGACCTCGGCAAGGCCGCGCCTGCCCCGATTTCCGCCGTCCTCCCGATCGTCCGAGCTCCAGATGATCCCGGGATCGATGACGAGGGGCCGAGCGATGAATTTACGGAACAAATCGGCACGCCCAAAGCCCAGGCCGGCGGCTGGCGTGGATTCTGGTCCCGCTGGGGCGCGTGAGCCGCATTTCGCGCCCCGCTTGTCCTTGCCAATTCGGGCCATGCCCGATATCAGAAGCGCGCGTATCGGGGCCGGCATCGCCCGGGCCCCGGCAGGGTTAGCCGCAATAGCTCAGTTGGTAGAGCACGTCATTCGTAATGACGGGGTCGGGGGTTCGAATCCCTCTTGCGGCACCAGCGCCCCAATTCATCCGATCGTCACAGGCCTGCGGTTTGCCTCCCGAAGACTGCGCGCGTTGTGCTTCGCGCGGGCGCCACTACGATGCGCCACTGACGCGTGCGCGTGACGGGGCCAAGCGGTGGACACGGAGAACGGGGCCAGGAAAACGGACCAGAGCGCATGGGTGCGGTTGGCCGGTCTCGTGATTCTCGCCGCAGGCATGACCACGATCGTCGCTGCGCGATCGCTCGAAATCTCGCGCCTGCACAGCCGGCTCTCCGTTCCGCCGCTCTATGACGACGTCTCCTATTTCCTCGACGCCATCGGGTGGATGAATGCGGCAGAAGGCCAAAGCATCCTGGCCAGTGCTTGGGGTCTGCTGCATCATCACGCACCGTTCTCGACACTGGTTGCTGCCATCGGATTTACGCTGTTTCCCGGCAGCTTCATCGGGCCTTATCTCGTTAACGCCGTGGTTGTCTTCGCATTCCTGCTTGGGATCGTCTGGCTGCTCTGGCGCCGGCCGGTGCTCGAGATCGCGGCGTGCCTGATTGCGGTGCCTTGCGTACCGGTTTTGTGGCACACGGTCACCGAAGCGCGGCCCGATCTGCCCTCAGGGCTTGCCATCGGTCTTATGGCTGGAGCCATTGTCGATCGTGGCGTGCTTGATCGCAGCGTGCGTTCGCTGGCGGGCCTGGGCGTTGCCTGCGCACTCGCCGCCAGCATCAAGCCGACGGCATTTCCCGCCGCACTCGTCTTGCTCGGCAGCGCCTTTGCGATCCGGCTGTTCGCCGATTGCATCCAGGCCGGGGGATTGCGGTTGTCGTTCCGTGCTGCGTTCAGCGCGCTGCTTTGGTTCATGTTGCCATTGATTGCGACCATCGCGGCGTTGATCGGGCCCGCCCTCGTCGAGACCGTCACCTACATCTTCAACGTATTCGTCGGTCAGCGCGACCTCTGGTCCACGGGCGAAAGCTTCTGGCCCGGACTGCTACGCTTTTCGATCGGCGGCGAGGGACAGTTTGGCCTGCGTTACTGGTTCGCCATCGGGTTGGCATTGATGCTGCTGCGTCTCGTGCTCGCGGCCATTCATGGCAAGGCCGCGCTGCTTGACGCCGTCGTTCTACTGGCGACCGTGCTCATCGCCTACGCCATTCCGTCCGTTGCGGAGATCAAGACCTATTATTTTGGCGCGATGTTCTATGGCCTGTTCATCGTCGCCATGGTGCTCAATGGCTGCGTGAGCTTCGCGCTTGTTGAAGAGCTTCTTGCCCGCTTCGGTCTCCACAACGACATCCGCCGCACCACGCTCACGGCCGCCCGGGTGCTGATGCTGGCGTTTGTTGCCCAGCTTTTCGTCCGGCACGTGGTTATCGGCCAGATCAGTACGGCGACGCCGCTGAGCGTTCAGCAGCAGGAGAGCATACGCGTTGCGACCGAACGGCTCTGGTCGTTACTGCGCGACATGAAGCCGGAGCAGCCCGGCCCTCTCACCGTCGGCTTCTCGAGCCCCTATCCGGTCACGTCAGCGACCATTCACCTCTATGCCGCGCAGGCGAAAATGAATCTCGTCATACGCAACGAGCTGTTTCACCGAAGCCCGCAGGCGACAGGAGATGCGCTGTTGAAGTCGGAGATCCTCGTGCTCTCGAGCTCGATCCCGCACACGCTGGTGGGGCCGCGCGTCGGTGACGAGCTCATGGCCCGCATGGATGCCGACAAGAGTGTCTGCGTGCTGGAGACCATGACATTTCCGGACGTGACGCTGCGGGTCTATCGGCGCGGATGCTGACCGCGGCGGGCCGGTTCGAACGGACCGGCAGTCCGTGTGAGGCTGATCACATAATCCCGGCCGCATCTCCCGTAATGTCCTGGTTACGCAAACACGGGGAGATTTCACATGCGCAAGATCATTCTGGTTGCCGCCATGGTCCTGGCTTCCGCGTCTGCCCATGCGGGCGACCGCAGCCTGTCGCTGTCCACGGCAACGGCCGCTCCACAAGCCACGACGACCACGGCCCCGACGACGCAAATCAGCGATGTCGCGCCGGTCGTCGAGGCTCCGAAATATGTCGATCGCCCGCCGGCTATCCCGGCTGCTCCGGCTCCCGCCGCTGCCCCCGCTCCCGCGCCCGCCGCAGCGACCGCGCCTGTCGTGACCACGACGGCGTCAGCGCCGGTCGCAACCCAGCCTGCGGCAAAGACGACGGCGAAAGCGAGCAAGCCGAAGCACCAGCGCGCCTGGACCGAGCGCCGCATCATCGGCGAGCTGCATCGCCACGGCATCTACTGGTAAGCCGTCGCTTCCTCCCAAAGCAAACGGCCGGGCGAAAGCCCGGCCATGCGCGTATCGAAGCGGTGATCGCGCTTACTGCGAAACCGTCTGCACCACGCTCGAGATCGGACGCGTGGTCGTGCTGGCAGTCGGCACCTTCATATCCTTCAGCACCGCCTCGTCATATTCCGGCAACGACTGGAAGGTCGTCTTGGCCTTGATCTGCACGATCTTGTAACCGCCGGCCTTCAGCCGCGCGAGCAGGGTCGGCAGCGCCTCGCCCGTGTGCTTCTGGAAGTCGTGCATCAGGATGATTCCCTTGCCGAGCTTGTCGAGCTTGGTCATCACCGTGTTGACGATCTTCTCCGGGGTGGCGCCTTTCCTGAAGTCGAAGGAATCCAGATCGGTCGACCACATCGCGACGTTGCGGGTGCCGAGATAGCTCACCATGGCGGGATTGTGCTGAAGCTGCGGAAAGCGGAAGAACGGCGCCGGGTTGGTGCCGAGCGCGAGCTTCACGGCGCTGAAGCCCTTCTCGATTTCGTCCTTGGCCTGCTGCTCCGTCAACTTCTTGCTGTTGAGATTGAGATGCGACCAGGTGTGCGTGCCGACCGTGTGGCCCTGGGCCAGCACCTGGCGCAGGATTTCCGGATGCCAGCTCGCGTGCTTGCCGACCGAGAAGAACAGGCCCTTGGCGCATTCATCCGCGAGCGCCTTCAGCACCGCGGGCGTGTTGACCGGCCAGGGGCTGTCGTCGAAGGTCAGCACGACCTCCTTGTCGGTGAGGAAGTCGAATTGCTTGAACGTTTCGAAGCCGAAGCCGGGGCCGCCGGTGGTGTCGATCTCGACCACGCGGGAAACGCCCAGCGCGTTCGGATTGGCGCAAGCCTGCTTCGGCTGAACCGGCATCGCCGGAGCGGGCGCAGGGGCCGCTGCCTGAGCCATTGCCGTCGGCTTGGCCGCGATCGTCGCGGTCGTTGAGACGTCATCCTTGGCGGCGAGCTTGGCCGGTGCCGGCAATGGATCGGCGGCACGGGCGGCAATTGTCTTGGGAGCGCCCTGATCGGCGATCGAGGAATAATAAAACCAACCGCCGGCGGCGATCACGACCGCCGCAACTACACTGGCCAGCATCAGGCCCAACGCATTACGCATCGTTACTCTTTCCAATTACGCAACCAAACCGGCGGATTTCCCCGCGTGCCCGGTTATTAATGCGAAGGAACAGTTAACGTGACACCAACACGACAGCGTTTGCGCCGGTTTTTCAGCAGGGTGCGCCAACGTGACCGATGTCACAGTTCGGGTGCGGCCCGTGACCGTCATCACAGTAGAAAGTGTTTTGCTGGAGCATCGTCAGTCCCATCAACAACGGGCGTTCGCCACGGCGGCGCCAATGGGAGCTTCAAATGACCACCTCGCTGAACACCAAGTCGTTCTCTACCAGGTCCCTGACCAGCAAGATCCGCGACACCAGCCTGGCTCTGGGCTTTGCCGCGATCGTCTCGATCGTCTCGACGACCTCGAGCTTCGCCTTCTCGGCCGAAGCACAGCAGCAGTGCACAGGCGACGCCTTCCGCCTGTGCTCGTCGGAAATCCCCAACATCCCGAAGATCACGGCGTGCATGATGAAGCACCGCTCGGATCTGAGCGCCGGCTGCCGCGCCGTGATGGACAAGGATCTCGCCAAGGGCGCCTCACGCAAGGTCGCTGACGCCCAGGACAGCCAGTAAGAGACAGCCAGTAAGAGACAGTCAGTAAGCGCGCGCGGCGCATCGCGCGTCGTCGTCATCGAGCTCCCCTCGCGATGTGCCCCGGCGTCAAGCCGGGGCCACGCGGCGGCGCCCTGTAGCCCGCCAATAAAGCCGTTGCGGCTGAGAGATCGTCGCACTAGCTTCGCCCGCACATCTTCCGGGTAAGAGGCATTACGCGATGACCAAATTCCTTTTCATTCTTCCTCTGCTCCTGTGCGCATCGGGCGCATCGGCGCAGCATCAGCCCGGACAGGACGCCTGCGCGCGCGATGTCACGCGCTTCTGCCGTCCGGTCATGAACAATGGCGATGGCGCCGTGCTCGCCTGCCTGAAGCAGAATCGCGCGAAGCTGAGCAAGGGCTGCGAAAAGGTGCTGACCGATCACGGGCAGTAAACGCACCGTCGTCATTCCGGGCTCGCGCCTGACGGCGCCGGAATGACGATCCAAATTAGGTGCTGCTTCCCGCCGCGGTCGCGACCACAGGCAGCACCTCGGCGCTGGCACGATCCGGCGTCTCTTCCTTCCAGCGCACCGAGCCGAACGGCCGCTCCAGCATGCGGCGGATCCGCACCGGATCGGGGCCGACGTGGAAATCGATCGCCTGCTGATGCAGCGCGCGCTCGGATTGGGTCGAACGGTTGCGCTGGCGCAGATAGTCGAACCAGGTCGGGCAGTGATAGCGCTCGGTCCACAATTCGGGATCGGCGATGTCGCGCGCGATCGACCAGCCATAGGCGCCGTTGCGCTGCCGGGAGAGTTGCACGTCCTGCATCACGTTGTGGAAGGCGCGCGCGTTCTCCTGAGACACCCGGTATTCGATCTCGACCACCAGGGGCCCGCTGCGGCCGGTGAGCGACAGCTTCACCTCGGGATCGGCCAGCACGTCGGCGTCCTCGTTGCGGGCGCCGACGCGCGGCATCGTGAGCCAGAGTCCGAGCACCGGCGAGATCAGCATCAGACCGGCGGCCGTCAACAGCGCGATTTCGACGCCGGCATAATCGGTGAGATGGCCCCAGCCCCAGGCGCCGATCGCGATGCCGCCGGAGATCGAGGCCTGGAACGCTGCGAGCGAACGGCCGGCGACCCAGCGCGGCGCCGAGAGCTGCACGCCGATATTGAACAGTGCGATCGCGGCCATCCAGACCGCGCCCGCGAGCACCAGCGCAGCTGCAGTGAGCACCGGCTCGTTGCTGACCGCGAGCGCTGCCATCGCGAACGCCATCGAGATGGTGCAGGCGCGGATCGCGGCCTCGCCGCTCATGCGCTTGCGCAGTTCGTGAATGTTGAGCGCGCCGATGACCGCGCCCATGCCGAAGGCGCCGAGCATGATGCCGTAAGTCTGCGCGCCGCCATGGAGCAGGTCGCGCGCGACCAGCGGCATCAGCGCCATCACCGCGCCGCCGATCAGCCCCATCACCAATGTGCGCAACAGCACGATCTTGATCGGCGGCGAATTGGTGATGTAGCGGAAGCCCGAGACCATGGCGCGGTTGAGCTTTTCCCGCGGCAGGCGTGACGGTTCGGTGTTGCGCCGCCACAGCAGCAACACCACCAGCAGCGGCAAATAGAGGATCGCATTGCAGGCGAAGGCGGCCACCGCGCCGAGCGAGGCGACGATGACGCCGCCGACCGCGGGACCGAAGCTGCGTGCGATATTGTAGCTGATGCCGTTCAGCGCGACGGCCGACGGCAGGGCTTCGGGCGGAACCTGCTCGCTGACCGAGGATTGCCACGCCGGTCCGAACAGCGCATTGCCGCTGCCCACCACGAAGCAGAAGACGAGCAGCGTTTCCGGGGTAGTCAGCTGGAGCCAGGCCAGCACCGTCAGCGCCGTCGCACCGATCAGCGCGATCGCGAGCGAAATCAGGGTCACGATACGGCGGTCATACATGTCGGCGATGGCGCCGGCCGGCATCGAGATCAGCATGATCGGCAGCATCAGCGCGGTCTGCACCAGTGCGACCTTGTCGGCCGAGGCCGCCATCTGCGTCATCGCCCAGGCCGCGCCCACGCCCTGGATCAGCAGGCCGAGATTGGAGAGCAGGCTGGCGAGCCAGATGCGCCGGAACAGGGTGTACCGCAGCGGGGCGGTTATGCCGTCGGCCGCAATTTTCTGACGGTTCGTCTGCTCGGTCATATCCCCTTCCATATCGGATGGCAGAAGTGCTCTGGGAGCGGTCCTTGGGTGATTCCGGCGAATCCAGTGATGCCTGTGAAAGTCCTTCGCTGTCCAGTGGTTAGGCCGGTATAAGCGGTGCAAAGACTCGAGGTTTTGCCGGGAGGAACACATGAAGCTGTCGCGACGCACAATTCTGCAAGGAGCGGGCAGCCTGCCCTTCGCAATTGCGAGCTTGCGGACGGGCGCGCTTGCCCAGAGTGCGCCCGCGGCGCAAAGCGCCGAGGTGTCTCCCGTCCTGTTCGTTCACGGCAATGGCGATTACGATGCGCTCTGGATGACGACGCTGTGGCGGATGGAATCCAACGGCATTGCGCGCGATCGCATGATGGCGATCAATTTCACCGATCCCAATGCGCGCAGCGACGACAAGGTCGAGCAGGCGAACCGCTCCTCGACCGAGGACCAGCGCCGCGAGCTCGCCGCCGCCATCGTCGAGTTGAAGCGGCGCACGGGCGCGTCCCGCGTGGCGCTGGTTGGCAGTTCGCGCGGCGGCTATGCCATTCGCAACGTCATCAAGAACGGCGGTGCCGTGGATGTCAGCCACGCCGTCTTGTGCGGCACGCCCAATCACGGCGTGTTCGCGACCGACGATCAGCCCAACAGCGAATTCAATGGCCGCGGCGGGTTCCTGCGCGGTTTGAACGAGGGCGAGAGCGAGGTGACGCCGGGCACGGCCTTTCTCACCCTGCGCAGCGACGGCATGGACAAATATGCGCAGGCCGACGGCCGCTTCATCGGCAAGCCCGGCACGTCGACCGGCGTCACCGTTGAAGGCCCCGAACTGAAGGGCGCGACCAATCTGGTGCTCGGCGCGCTTGATCATCGCGAGGTGGCGTTCCACCCCAGAGCCTTCCGCGAGATCTACAAGTTCATCGCGGGACGCGAGCCTGCACGGATCGCGATTATGCCGGAGCAGAGCGTCCGGCTGAGCGGTCTCGTCTCGGGCACGCCGGGTGGCGTGTCGACCAATCGGCCGGTGGCGGGTGCAACCGTCGATATCTTCCGCGTCGACCCCGAAACCGGTGAGCGCATGGGCAATGCCCTGCATAGCGCGAAGACAGGCGCGGACGGCCGCTGGGGTCCTGCGCAGGTCGAGCCGTCCTGGTCGCTCGAATTCGTCCTCGCGTCGCCGGATGCGCCGATCACGCATATCTACCGCTCGCCCTTTGCGCGCTCGTCTGAAATTGTCCATCTGCGCGCCGCGCGCCCGCTCGGGCCGGCGGACAAGGACGCCGGGGCGGTCGTGATCATGTCGCGGCCGCGGGGCTATTTCGGGCTGCCGCGAGACGTCGTGCTGCTGGACGGCAAGGAGCCCAAGGACGTCAAGCCGGGCGTGCCCACGGATTCGGCAACGACCCTGCGCCTTCCGGCGAGCGAGGTCGGGCGTAACATCGTGGCCCAGTTCGGCGAAGAACGAATTGTGGCACGTCTCTGGCCTGCGTCCGAAAACAGGATTGCGATTGCCGAACTGACTTATTAGCTATTTGCCTGCGTCACATCTCTCGGGAGGGAGCCATGAATATTGCCAGTGTGCGTCGGCCCATCGTCCCTCCGACCCCGCCGCGTGCGCCCGATGACATGTCGTTCCTCGGCCGGGTCGCGCTCCTCCGGCAGAACATGATCGCGACTTGGGGGCAGCGCGCCTATGAGGAAGACGTCATCAAGGGACGCTTCTTCCTGCAACACAGCTTCATCCTGAATCGTCCGGATGCGATCCGGCATGTGCTGCTCAGCAACTATGAGAACTACACGCGCACGCCGGCCGGCATCCGCATGCTGCGTCCCGTGCTCGGCGAAGGCCTCCTGATCGCGGAAGGCCAGGCCTGGACCTTTCAGCGCCGCACGCTCGCGCCGGCCTTCACGCCGCGAGCGACCGCGAACCTCGTTCCGCACATGACGGCGGTGCTGGACGAGACCATTGAAAAGCTCGATGCGCAGTCGGGCGCGCCGGTCGACCTGCGCGAAATCATGCAACGCATGACGCTCGAGATCGCCGGGCGTACGATGTTCTCCTTCGGCATGGACCGGCACGGCCCGACCCTGCGCAACTTCGTCGTGGAATATGGCGAGCGGCTCGGTCGGCCGTATTTCCTCGACATGCTGTTGCCGGTGTCCTGGCCGAGCCCGATGGATTTTCCGCGCGCCCGTTTCCGCAAGCGCTGGACCGAATTCGTTGCGATGCTGATCGCCGAGCGGCGGGCGATGGGCAAGAAGGACGGCGCACCGCCGCGCGACCTGTTCGATCTCATGGACGCGGCGCGTGACCCCGAAACCGGCAAGGGCTTTTCCGACGAACAGCTTGTCGACGAGGTCGCGACCATGATTCTCGCCGGTCACGAGACCACCGCGACGGCGCTGTTCTGGGCGCTCTATCTGCTCGCGCTCGATCCGCACACGCAGGAAGAGGTGGCGTCCGAGACGCGCGGCGAACATCTCGACAGCATGGCCGACATCGATCGCCAGAAATTCACCCGTGCGGTGATCGACGAGACGATGCGGCTCTATCCGCCCGCCTTCCTGGTCGCGCGAGCCGCGCGCGAGAAGGACAACGCGGCCGGCGTCGAGATCGGCAAGGGCGACATCGTCATGATCGCGCCCTGGCTTCTGCACCGGCACGAGAAGCTGTGGGACCAGCCGAACGCGTTCATTCCGAAGCGTTTCATGTCGAAAGAGGCGCCCGATCGTTTTGCCTATTTGCCGTTCGGCGCTGGCCCGCGCGTCTGCATCGGCGCGCCGTTCGCACAGGCCGAATCCGTGCTGGCGCTGGCGCGGCTGATCGGCGCGTTCCGCGTCGAGCTTGCCGACAGCATTCCCGTGGTCCCGCATGGCGTCGTCACGACCCAGCCGGATCGTTCACCCCTCTTTCGCATCACGCGTCGGTGACAGACGTTGGTCTGGCCGATGGCGCGATCGATCCTGATAGAGTTACGCCATGAGCGACATCCAGGCCCAGTTCTCCGTTCTGAAGCAGACCGCCGACGCGAAGGTGGTCGATGCGATCGCGCGTCTCATCGACGATGGCGAGGATCACGAGCTCAACCGCGTCAATGTCCTCGATTTTTCCAGGGAGCACGGTCTGGACGAGGAGCGGGCGATCTCGGGCTTCCTGCATTCGGCGCGGCTCGGGTTGTTCGATCTCGGCTGGAATGTGCTGTGCCCGGGCTGCGGGGGCGTGCTGGGGGCGCATTCGACCCTGAAGGCGCTCAAGCCCGACGACTATCACTGCGCGCTCTGCGCCTGTGGCTACAAGGCCTCGGTCGACGATCAGGTCGAGGTGTCCTTCACCGTAAATCCGCGCGTGCGGCGCATCGCGGCGCACGATCCTGATACGCTTCCCGTGTGGGACTATTTCAGGCAGGTGTTCTGGAGTTCCGGCGTCGATTTCAACAAGGAATCGTTCGCGACGCTCGCCAACGAGGTGACGCTCGATACGATGGAGCTGCCGGCGGGTGAAAAGGCGACCATGTCGCTGCAACTGCCGAACGACTTCATCATCATCTTCGAGCCGGTGACGCACGCCGCTCATTTCATCGACGTTCAGGGGGAGCCGACCAAGGACCGTCAGCAGCTCGCCATCATGTACAACAGGGTGCAGGCGCCGACGGGGACCACGACCATGCGGCCGGGACCGTTGCGGCTGTCGCTGGAGAACCAGGCCGGCGTACGCGTGCTGCCGTCGGTGTTCATCGCGGCCGAGGCGCTTCATCACCTCATCGGCAAGCGCAAGCCGTTCCTCACCGCCAAGCGGATGCTGTCGAACCAGACCTTTCGCGACGTGTTCAAGGCGGACAATCTCAGCCTCGACCAGCGTCTGCAGATCACGTCGCTGACCTTCCTGTTCACCGATCTGAAGGGCTCGACCGCGCTCTACGAGCGCGTCGGTGATCTTGCCGCCTTCGATCTCGTGCGCGCGCATTTCCACGCGCTGCTCGAGATCATCTCTTCCGAGAAGGGCGCGGTGGTGAAGACGATCGGCGATGCCGTGATGGCGACTTTCGTTCGCCCCGAGCACGCGATCGTCGCCGGCTTGCGGATGCGCGCGGCGATGGACGAGCTCAACAAGAAGCGCGGCACCGACGATCTCATCGTCAAGATCGGCATTCATGAAGGTCCTTGCCTCGCTGTGATGCTCAACGAGCGGCAGGATTATTTCGGTCAGACCGTCAACATCGCCGCCCGCGTGCAGAGCCTGTCGACCGCGCAGGAGATCCACATCACCGGCCCGGTGCTGGATGCACCGGCCGTGGCGGAGGTGCTGAAGCAGCACGAAATCAGGCCGATCCAGAAGCAGGCCGCGCTGCGCGGCATCGCCGACAAGATGGTGGTGTACGAGATCCGGTGAGCCTTAACCGGTCATTCCGGATTCGCGCTTTGCGCGCCCCGGAATGCCGGCGCCCGGATTGCCGAAACGTAATGCAGCGCGCGGAACTGACGCACGTTGCGCCGGTTGAGTTTCCTGCTCATATAATGCTGGTAACGCCGCACCCCAGCGGCTTCATCGACTTCGGTAGGACCCTATGCTCGACGGCTTGCGCCAATTCATCGCCGACATTGTTGCGCCCCAGGCCGGGGACCGCGCATTCGGCGACAGCGACTACCGGCTGGCGGCGACCGCGCTGCTGGTTCACGTGGTCTCGCTGGACGGTCAGCCGACGGCGGCCGAGCAGCGGAAGCTGCACAATTTGATCGAAAGCCATTTCGGGCTCGATCGCGGCACTGCGGATCGGCTGATCGCGGATGCGACCCAGGTGGAGGGCGAGGCCGTCGACCTCTATCACTTCACCAGCGTCATCATGCGCTCGCTCGACGAAGAGGGCCGCAAGCGCATCGTCCAGATGATGTGGGAGCTGGTCTATGCCGACGGCCAGGTCACCGAGTTCGAGGACAACGTGGTCTGGCGGGCGTCCGACCTGCTGGGGATTTCGCAGCGCGACCGGATCGACCTGAAGCATGCGGTCGCGGACCGGGTCGGTGGCCAGGTCAAGGACGGCGCTGTCGGCGGCTGAACCCCGCCACCCCAGCGATATTGCCGGTTGTGCGGACCACATGACGAAACTTTAATGTAGCTCGGGCCGCCCGGCTTCCGGATTCCCCGTCGAATCCGCGGTTTTCCTGCTTTCCCTGTCGCCCGCTCAAGCCGCCATGCTGTCAGCGCCGCTTGCCTGTCGCGCACGGCCTATGCTCTCGTTCCACCATTGCCGGGCGAAAAAACTTCAATTCAAGAGACTTCGATCGTGACTGAACGGGTAACGTTGATCACTGGTGCCTCTGCGGGCATAGGCACGGAGCTGGCGCGTGTGTTCGCCGCGAACGGACACCGTCTGGCGCTGACGGCGCGGCGGGCGGACCGTCTGGAGACGCTCGCGAACGAGCTTGCTGCCAAGGGCGGCAAGAAGCCGATCGTGATCGCCTGCGATCTCCAGCAAGCCGACGCCGGCGAGAAGATCGCCGCCGCGCTCGCCGCCGAAGGCGTCGAGCTCGATCATCTCGTCAACAATGCCGGCTTCGGCGTGTTCGGCGATGCAATCGAGTGCGATCGCGCCGAACAGGTTGGCATCGTCGATGTCAACGTCCGGGCTCTGACGGATCTGTCGCTGCGATTTACCGATCAGCTTATCAGGAACAAGGGCGGTCTTCTCAACGTCGGATCTGTCGCCGGCTTTCTGCCCGGCCCTGGCATGGCGGTCTACTACGCGTCCAAGGCCTATGTGATTTCTCTCACCGAGGCTTTGCGGGCGGAGCTCGCGCCGCGCGGGGTTCGTGTCACGGTGCTTTGCCCGGGTCCGGTGCCCACCGAATTCCAGGCCCGCGCCCGCGTCGGGTCCGGACACAATACGGCCCTTCTCAACGTTCCCGCCGCCGATGTTGCGCGCCAGGCCTATCGTGGGCTGATGGCCAACAAACGGGCGGTGCTGCCCGGTCTCGGCATCAAGATCGTGCCGTTCGCGCTGCGTTTCTTTCCGCGCGGCTTCATCCTGTCCGCCACCAGTCGGTTCCAGCGGCAGAGACACTAAAGCGTCCGTAGTGGCCCGGAGCTTGCTTCATGCGGATGCGTGTGTGCGCGAACTCACACGATGTTAACCATCACTTAGCTATGCTGATGGTCTGAACCGATAGCACTCGCAGAGGCCATGTCGTTCCGGACGAACAGGTTTGGTGGCGCAGAGGTGGTGCCCTTCACGAGAAGGACGCCGGGCACGGCCGCCTCCGAAACGAAGTTGCCGGTTCTCATCATTCTGCATCAGGAATCTTCGAGCCCCGGCCGCGTTGGCAATGCGCTCCGCGCGCTCGGCCATCGCCTCGACATCCGCCGTCCCCGCTTCGGCGATGCTCTGCCAGAGACACTCGACCGGCATGCCGGCGCCGTGGTCTTCGGCGGCCCGATGAGCGCCAACGATCCCGACGACTACGTCCGCCGGGAGATCGACTGGATCGAAATTCCGCTTCGCGAACAGCGGCCATTTCTCGGCATCTGCCTTGGCGCGCAGATGCTGGCGATGCAGTTAGGCGCCCGCGTCGCGCCGCATGCGCAGGCGCTGACCCAGATCGGCTACTACCCGATCCGCCCGACTGCCGCGGGGCACGCGCTCTGCCCGGCCTGGCCGGCGCAGGTCTACCACTGGCATCGCGAAGGCTTCGAGCTGCCCGTTGGCACTGAGCTGCTTGCGGAGGGCGATGATTTTCCGGTTCAGGCATTCCGCGCGAGCAATGCCTTTGGCGTGCAGTTTCATCCTGATGTGACCTACGCGATGATGCATCGCTGGACCACGCGCGGCTATGACGGTCTCAGCGCGCCGGGCGCGCGGCAGCGGCATCATCATTTCGCGGATCGTGCTGTCTACGATGCCGCCGAACGCGCCTGGCTCGCTCATTTCATCGACGGCTGGCTGGCGCGCCGGCCGGTGCTGGCCCAAGCCGCCGAATAGTCGCGATTTCACGCAGGCTCCTGGCGCAAGCCCTTGCTCCTTCCCCGGATATGCTAGGCTCATTCCTAACGAGCGCGCGCGAACGCGTGCCGGCAGCCAAAGGGAGAGCGTCATGACCTATGAACACATTCTCTATGAGGTGAGCGACAAGATCGCGACCATCACGCTCAATCGCCCCGATCGCATGAATGCGTGGACGCCGATCATGGAGCGCGACGTGCGTCACGCGATGGAAGCATCGAGCGCAGACGACAATGTCCGCGTCATCGTGCTCACCGGCGCGGGCCGCGCCTTCTGTGCCGGCGCCGACATGGATGCACTGAAGGGGCTCGATCCCAATGACGTCAGGCGCGCGTCGAATTTGCCGCCCTTCGACATGAACCGCCGTCCGGACTGGCAGACGCGCTATGGCTTCTATCCGTCGATTGGAAAACCCGTCATCGCCATGCTCAACGGTGCCACCGCCGGCATCGGCCTCGTCCACGCACTCTATTGCGACCTGCGCTTTGCCGCCGACAATACCGTGTTCACGACAGCCTTCGCGCGGCGCGGCCTGATCGCCGAGCACGGCATGTCCTGGATGCTGCCGCACATCGTCGGCCACGCCAATGCGATGGACCTGTTGCTCTCGGCCCGCCGCGTGGGAAGCGACGAGGCGCTGCGGATCGGCTTGGTCAACCGGCTCTGCTCGCCGGAGAAGCTGCGCGAGGAGACCTATGCCTATGCGCGCGACCTCGCGGACATGGTGTCCCCGAGCGCCATGGCCGTGATCAAGCGGCAGCTCTACGAAGTGCCGTTCCAGACTCTGGCCGAGGCCACGATCGAGGCGAACCGGGAGATGATGGTGGCGCTGAACGGCAGCGATTTCCGAGAGGGCGTCGCCAGCTTCATGGAGAAGCGGCCGCCAAGGTTTACGGGGAAGTAGGGGGCGGGGATCTGAGGAGGTAGCCCGGCCTCGCCCTTCGGGCTACGCCGCGGCAGCCTTCGCTACGAAGCGGCTTGCCGAGCCGAAGCAGGCGTAGCCTGCGAAGGCTGGTGGAGCCAGGCGGGATCGAACCGCCGACCTCGTCATTGCGAACGACGCGCTCTCCCAGCTGAGCTATGGCCCCTTTGCTGGCCGCTCTGGTTAATGCGGCCGACAACCGGGCGCCATTTAAGTCCCCGGCAAGGTCAAGTCAAGGACGGGTGTAAAGGCGGTTTTAGCCATCCCGGCACCGACTTCCCTTGTTTGGGCCTGACGGAACCGATATCTAGCAAAAGGCGTCAATCCCGGACCGCCGACAGCGTTCAAAAGCCAGAGTCTGCAAAAATCATGCGTGCCGTTCTCGACATCGTCATCATCGTGCTCGACCTCTATGTCTGGCTGCTGATCGCCTCCGCGATCCTGTCCTGGCTGATCGCCTTTAACGTGGTGAACACCCGCAACCAGTTCGTTTCGGCGGTGGCGGAGTTCCTGTACCGGATCACCGAGCCGGTGCTGGCGCCGATTCGCAATTTCCTGCCCAGCCTCGGCGGCCTCGACATCTCGCCGATCATCCTGATCCTGCTCATCATGTTCATCGAGCGGGTGATCCTGTATTACATCTACCCGAACGTGATCTAAGCAGGCGGGAGCGCCTTGGTTGCGAAAGAGCCCTGGCGCTATGCGGCCACAGGAATCAGCATCGCGCTGCGGGTGACGCCGCGCGGCGGCCGCGACGCCATCGACGGGATCGAGCAACTGGCCGATGGCCGCAGCGTGCTCAAGGTGCGGGTGCGCGCGATCGCCGATGGCGGCGAAGCCAACAAGGCCGTTCTGGTGCTGCTGGCGAAATCGCTCGGTGTCCCCAAGGCCGCTGTAAGACTGCTGTCCGGGGCGACCTCGCGGCTGAAGCAGATCGCGGTCGACGGAGATCCGGTGCGGCTCGGCGAAGCCCTGCGCCAGCTCGCATCAGCCAAATCGACCGACTGAGGGAACTGACATGACCGCCAAGATCATCGATGGAAAAGTCATTGCCGCGGAGCTCCGTGGCCGCGTCGCGGACGAGGTCGCCCGCGTCAAGCGCGAGCACAATCTGGTGCCGGGCCTCGCGGTGGTGCTGGTCGGCAATGATCCCGCCAGCGAGGTCTATGTCCGCTCCAAGCACACCCAGACCCAGGCCGCCGGCATGGCCTCGTTCGAGCACAAGCTGCCGGCCGACGTGTCTCAAGCGGACCTGCTGGCCGTTGTCGCAACGCTCAACCGCGATCCGGCGGTGCACGGCATCCTGGTGCAGCTGCCGTTGCCGAAGGGGCTGAACACCGAGGCTGTCATCAACGCCATCGACCCCGCCAAGGATGTCGACGGCCTGCATCCGAACAATGCCGGCCGGCTCGCCGGCGGCTTCGAGGCGCTGTCGCCCTGCACGCCGCTCGGCTCGATCATCCTGACCAAGAGCGTTCACGCTTCGCTCGAAGGCATGAACGCCATCGTCATCGGCCGCTCCAATCTGGTCGGCCGTCCGCTGGTGCAGCTGCTGCTGAACGAGAACGCCACGGTGACCATCGCGCATTCGCGCTCACGCGATCTGCCCGGGCTCGTGAAGCGCGCCGACCTCGTCTATGCCGCGGTCGGCAAGCCTGAGATGGTGCGTGGCGACTGGCTGAAGCCGGGCGCGACCGTGATCGATATCGGCATCAACCGTATTCCGAACGAGGATGGCAAGACGCGCCTCGTCGGCGATGTCGCCTATCAGGAAGCACTCGCCGTCGCCGGCGCGATCACGCCGGTGCCGGGCGGCGTCGGCCAGATGACCGTGGCGTGCCTGCTGGTGAATACGCTGCGCGCGGCCTGCGCGATCGCGGGGCTGCCGAAGCCGGCGGTGTAAGCAAACTCTCGTGCCCCGGACGCAGCGCAGCGTGAAACGGTGCGCTGCAGAGCCGGGGCCCATGCTCGCGGCATTCTGGGTCCGGCTCTGCGACGCGTCACCATAGCGCGTCGAAGACGCGCGTAAACGCGCTTGTGGTGCCGTATCGCGTCCGGGACACCAAAGCTCAGCCCTTCTTTTTCTTCTCGCGCTCGATGCCTTCGAGAATCAGCTTCTGCGCATCTTCCGGGCCGCCCCAGCGCAGGATCTTCACCCACTTGCCTGGCTCGAGATCCTTGTAGTGCTCGAAGAAATGCTGGATCTGCTGCAGCGTGATGTCGGGCAGATCGGAGTACGACTTCACCTTGTCGTAGCGCTGCGTCAGCTTCGACGACGGCACCGCCAGGATCTTCTCGTCGCCGCCGGCTTCGTCTTCCATGAACAGCACGCCGACCGGGCGCACGCTCATGACGGCGCCGGGAATGATGGCGCGGGTGTTGATGATCAGCACGTCGCAGGGGTCGCCGTCATCGGACAGCGTGTGCGGGATGAAGCCGTAGTTACCGGGGTAACGCATCGGCGTGTAGAGGAAGCGGTCGACCACCAGCGTACCGGCTTCCTTGTCCATCTCGTATTTGATCGGTTCGCCGCCCACGGGGACTTCGATGATGACGTTGACGTCGTGGGGGACATTTTTCCCGATCGAGACCGCATCGATACGCATTCAAGGCTCCGTTGTTGCCGAGGTTAAATCGCGCCCGGCAGCGATTTTGGCGCTGTCATACGCGGGCTTGGCCGGCCAATCCATCGCGTTTTTGTGAAATAATGAATCCAGCGATCACCGGCGCAAAAGGCAACGGTATCGACAGATGGGGAACACTGCCGGCCAGAGCTTCAGCAGCTCAATTGGTCCAGGCGAAGGCAACCTTGTCGAGCGACTTCGGCCCGAACCGCTCCGAGGAGCGCGCCACCATGCGGCCGCCGAGCGCCCGATAGAACTCGGTGGCGGGATCGTTGTCCGAGAGCGCCCACACCACCATGCTCTTGAGCCCGCTCTGCATCAGGTCGCGGCGCGCAGCCGTAAACAGGCGGCGGCCGAAGCCGAGACCCTGAAATTCGGGACGCAAGTACAGCTCGTAGATCTCGCCGTCGAAATGCAGGCTGCGGGCGCGGTTGCGGCCGTAATTGGCGTAACCTGCAATCTTGTCGCCGAACACGAGCACGCTGACGCGGCTGCCCTTGCGGATGGCGCTGTCCCACCACTGCGGACCGCGGCGGTTGATCAGCTTCTCCAGTTCGCCGCCGGGAATGATGCCCTGATAGGCGGAACGCCAGGCTTCGTCATGGGTGGACGCCACCGCAGTTGCATCTGCAGCTTTGGCCGGCCGGACCTCGATCAGGGTTGTGCTCATGGGCGTGATCAAACCAAGTCGCC
This sequence comes from Bradyrhizobium cosmicum, assembly GCF_007290395.2. Classification (NCBI taxonomy): domain Bacteria; kingdom Pseudomonadati; phylum Pseudomonadota; class Alphaproteobacteria; order Hyphomicrobiales; family Nitrobacteraceae; genus Bradyrhizobium; species Bradyrhizobium cosmicum. Next base: position 298,061 of record NZ_CP041656.2, read on the forward strand.
GCGCCGGCGGCAAGACCTATCGTTAATTATCGGTTAACGTGTGGACTTTCTGCATCAGTCTTTTAGCCATGTTGTACCGAAAAAAGACAGCGCGCCGTTTCGAAGGGTACCTGCCTGCCATGCGTCGGTGCAAAACTGCCTTGCGACAACGAATGGACGGCGATGACAGCGCAGAAAGTCCGCCCGGATTGATTCGTTCCGACTAGTCTGGTTGTCGCTGTCCGTGTTCGCCTTCGGCAATTTATGCGGCTCTTCAACGCCCTCGTGCTCCTGCTTCTGCTGTTCCTGCTGAATGCGCCGCCTCTGTGCGCACAGGTCACGCTTGGGTCATCGGGAGCGGAGGGCGAACCGTTTCGCCGGCAAGAGTGGCGCGTGCCGTCACCTGATACCGACACCGCCGCGCATGCGCTGCTGTTCCGCCCGCCCGGCGCGGGTCCGTTTCGGCTCGCTGTCATCGCGCATGCCTCGACGCAGAACGTGCTGCGTCGCGCGCAAATGCCGCAGCCGGAATACCGCGCGCTCGCAGCGTTTCTGGTCGCGCGCGGTTTCGCCGTGCTGGTGCCGGAGCGGCTCGGCCATGGCTCTACCGGCGGGCGCTATGTCGAGGATCAGGGCGGTTGCGACGAAGCGGATTACGCGCGTTCTGCGCGCGCCACCGCCGACGAGATTTCGCGCGCACTGGAGTTTTTGCAAAAGCAGGATTTTGTTCGCAAGGATGCCGCCGTCGTGATCGGCCATTCAGCCGGCGGCTGGGGCGCGCTGGCGCTTGCCGGCGCCGATCCGAAGGTGATCTCCGCGATTATCGCGTTTGCGCCGGGACGCGGCGGCCATGCCAATGACGAGGCAAACCGGATCTGCGCGCCGCAGACGCTGCTTGCGGCTGCGGCCGGGTTCGGCAAGGCGGCGCGCATTCCGGTCACATGGCTTGTTGCGGCCAATGACAGTTATTTTGCGCCGGCGTTCTCGCAAAAATTGGCGGATGCGTTTCGCGGCGGTGGCGGCAAGGTCGATTTCCGTACAATCCCAACCGCAGGCAGCGAGGGCCATTGGATGATCGAGAGCAATGCCGGCGTCAAAGCCGCCGGCGGCGCGCTCGACGCCGCCCTCAACCAAACCAAGTCTGCCAGGTCGCACAAACCATGATGCAAAAATGGCCCGACGATGACGTGATCCTGTTCGACGGTGTCTGCATCTTCTGCTCGCGCTGGGTCCGGTTCGTTGCACAACGCGACACAGCGAAGCGGTTTCGCTTCACGCCGATCCAGTCGGACTACGGTGCGAAGCTCGCGCGCAACCTCGGTATCGATCCCGATGACCCCGACACCAATGCCGTGGTCCACGGCGGCGAGGCGTACACGAAGTCGGACGCAGCGTTGAGGGTGCTGTCGAATCTGCCGGGATGGGCCTGGACGCGCGCATTATTCGCCGCGCCGAAGCCGCTGCGGGACCTCGTGTACAATCTCATCGCGCGCAACCGCTATCGCATTTTTGGAAAGTACGACGCGTGCTTCGTGCCCGATGCTGATTTGCGGTCACGGGTGATCGAGTAGCCCGTCATTGCGGGGAGCGAAGCGACGAAGCAATCCAGAGTGTCTCCGCGGAAAGACCCTGGATTGCTTCGCTGTGCTCGCAATGACGGAGTGCGTGGTTACGGCTTGCCTGGAGCCGCCAGCACTTCCTTGGCCGCCCGCTCGCCGCTATCCCGCGCCCCATGCGCCGTCGTGAAGAAATTTGGCGACGTCGCTTCGCCGGCAAAGAACAGCCGTCCATCCACCTGCGCGGCCAGCACGGCGCGGTCGCCGGCGTGTCCAGGCAGGGCGTGCGAATACGATCCTCTCGCAAACGGATCATGGGCCCAGCGCGACTCGTAGAGAGGCTTCAGCTTGCTGCGGATGTCGTTGCCGAGAAAGCCTGCGATCTCGTCGATGCTGTGCGCGGCGATGGCGCCCGCGCCGGCATCTTCCAGCGCGCGGGCAAAGCTGCCGCCGAAAAAACCTTCGATGCAGGGCTGTCCGAACGGGCGGATGTGATAGGTGCCCATCTCGGTGCGCATGGTGGCACCGCGCAGGTTGCCTTCTTTCGGGAAAGCTTCGGCGTCGCCAAGCGCCAGTGTCACCTTGTCGTCGACGCCGAGCGGCAGGCCGGCCGCCGCATCGACTTTCGCCGGGAGCGGCGGCGAGAAACGGATGGCTTCGTCCGCGATCAGATTGGTCGGCACCGTCACGATCGCCCTGTCCGTGATCAGCGTGCCCTGCGATGTCTCGAGACGCATGCGCTGGCCGGAATGATCGATCAGCGTGACGTTGCAATTCAGCGCCACCGGGCAGGGCGCGCCATAGGCGGCGATCAGGGCGCCGTAGCCGCGGCGGACGCGCCAGTTGAGGTCGCTGTCCTCATAGGCGTCCCAGTCCAGCGTCGACATGTCCTTGAGTTCGCAGCCGTTGATGTAGGTCGAGATCGCGTCGATCATCGGGTTCCAGCGATTGCCGGGCTCCAGGCTCCGGCTCGCGGGCTCGTCCCTGCCGTTTTGCGCGGCCTGCCAGAGACGCTGATAGAACGCGTCCATTGCGCGCATGAAGTCGTCGCGCTTCTCTTTCGGAAACGCGTTGCCGAAGGCGCGCTCGCGCCAGGGCGGCAGGTCCTTGTTGAGCTCGAAATCGAGTTTTCGTGCGATAGCGACGAAGGAATTTTTGTCCGCCGAGTGCAGCCAGCCGCAGCCGACATCGAAGGTGACGTCCGGCGAGGCCTGCACGGTCCAGGCCCGGCCGCCGAGGCGGTCGCGGGCCTCCAGCACGATCACGGAAAGACCGGAGCCAGCCAGCGCATGCGCCGCTCCGATGCCGGCGGCACCGGCGCCGATGATGGCGACGTCAACGGATGAGGGGAGGGAGCCCATGGGCGGGCTCTAGCACGTTCGCGGGGTGTGCTGAAGCGGGCCAAATACACAGCTCTCGTGTCCCGGACGCGGTGCGGCGCGTAACGCCGCTCCGCAGAGCCGGGACCCAAGGTGATGTGCAGGTGGTGAGAATACTGGACCCCGGCTCAGCAGCGCATCACTGGCGTGCTGCGCTGCGTCCGGGGCACGAGACAGTGGCTTTACGCCACTGCTTCCTTGGACTTTTCCGCGCGCTTGCGCTCGTTCGGGTCGAGGTGCTTCTTGCGCAGGCGGATCGACTTCGGCGTGATCTCCACCAGCTCGTCGTCCTCGATATAGGCGAGCGCCTTTTCGAGCGTCATGCGGATCGGCGGGGTCAGGCGCACAGCCTCGTCCTTTGAGGTCGTGCGGATGTTGGTGAGCTGCTTGCCCTTGAGCACGTTGATTTCGAGATCGTTGTCGCGGGTGTGCTCGCCGACGATCATGCCCTTGTAGACCTTCCAGCCGGGCTCGATCATCATCGGGCCGCGGTCTTCCAGCTTGAACATGGCATAGGCGACCGCTTCGCCCTGGTCGTTGGAGATCAGGACGCCGTTGCGGCGGCCCTGGATCGGGCCCTTGTAGGGCAGGTAGTTGTGGAACAGGCGGTTCATGATCGCCGTGCCCTTGGTGTCGGTCATCAGCTCGCCCTGGTAGCCGATCAGGCCGCGGGTCGGCGCGTAGAACACCAGGCGCAGGCGGTTGCCGCCGGACGGCCTCATCTCGATCAGCTCGGACTTGCGCTCGCTCATCTTCTGCACGACGACGCCGGAATGCTCCTCGTCGACGTCGATCACGACTTCCTCGATCGGCTCCAGGGTCTGGCCGGTAGATTCGTCCTTCTGGAACACGACGCGCGGGCGCGACACGGAGAGCTCGAAGCCCTCGCGGCGCATGGTCTCGATCAGGATCGCGAGCTGCAATTCGCCGCGACCCGATACTTCCATCGCGTCCTTGTCCTGGGACTCGACCACGCGCAGCGCGACGTTGCCCTCGGCCTCGCGCAACAGGCGATCGCGGATCAGGCGGCTGGTGACCTTGTCGCCTTCGGTGCCGGCGAGCGGCGAGTTGTTGACGATGAACGACATCGATACGGTCGGCGGATCGATCGGCTGCGCCTGCAGCGGGATCTCGACGGACGGATCGCAGAACGTGTCGGCCACGGTGCCCTTGGGCAGTCCGGCGATAGCGACAATGTCGCCAGCTTCGGCGATATCGACCGGCTGGCGCTCAAGGCCGCGGAACGCCAGGATCTTGCTGATCCGGCCGGTTTCCACCAGCTTGCCGTCACGCGACAGCACTTTCACGGCCTGGTTCGGCTTCACTGTGCCGGATGTGATGCGGCCGGTGATGATGCGGCCGAGATAGGGGTTGGCCTCGAGAATCGTGCCGAGCAGCCGGAACGGACCTTCCTCGACCACCGGCGGCGCCACATGCTTGATGACGAGATCGAACAGCGGCTTCATGCCGACGTCATGGGATGCGTCCGGCGAGTCAGCCATCCAGCCGTTCTTGCCCGACCCATAGAGGATCGGGAAGTCGAGCTGCTCGTCGGTAGCGTCCAGCGCCGCGAACAGGTCGAACACCTCGTTGACGACTTCGGAGATGCGGGCGTCAGGACGATCGACCTTGTTGATGGCGACGATCGGCTTCAGGCCGAGCTTGAGCGCCTTGCCGACCACGAATTTGGTCTGCGGCATCGGGCCTTCAGCGGCGTCGACGAGCACGATCACGCCGTCGACCATCGACAGGATACGCTCGACCTCACCGCCGAAATCGGCGTGGCCGGGAGTGTCGACGATGTTGATCTGGGTGTCTTCCCAATGCACCGAGGTGCATTTGGCCAGAATGGTGATGCCGCGCTCGCGTTCCAGATCGTTGGAATCCATCGCGCGCTCGACCTGGCGCTGGTTGTCGCGATAGGTGCCGGACTGCTGCAGCAGCTTGTCGACCAGAGTGGTCTTGCCGTGGTCGACGTGGGCGATGATGGCGATGTTGCGAAGGTTCATGGGTGAGCTTCTTTGCGGTCGGACAATGGGTTAAGCGCGATCTCGCCGGTCAAGCCGGGACCTTATTTCGAAACAACGCTGGAAGACTGGAAACGGGGCGCTTTCCGCCCAAAAAGGAAGCCCGGCCATATCGACCGGGCACCCTATGCGTTGCGGCGCAATATAGGCAAAAACCGCCAAAAAACAATGCGTTCTTTGGGCCTTGGTTGATTGAATTTTGTCCGGGAATCCCCGGGACTTAGCTGCGTCGCCTCCTGATCGCCGCCCAAATCAGGCCGACTCCGCCCGCTCCCACCGCCAGACCGAGAAAGATCAGCGGCGCGATGTCGGAACCAATCTGGCTTCGGTCGGAGATCGAGAGACCCCCGAACAGGAGCGCGCAGAGGCCCGGCAGCAACAGGATTACCCCCGAGATCGCCATGAGGGCGGTAAGGCAGCCGCTGCGTTGGGGCGGCTCCTGCCGGGGGAGGGCCGGCGGCTTGTCGGGGGCGTGGTCAGAATTGCTCATTGATTTTTAGTCGCCGTCCGGATCAGCACGATGCCGACAAATGCCACCAGCAGTCCGATGACGAGGTAGGGCAGGAGGCCGGTATCGAAGTTTGAGGACTGGATTGAACCGGCGGCGAAAATCAGGGCGCAGAGGCCGGGCAGCAGCAGGATCACGCCGAACACGACCATGATCGCCGTCGCGCAACCGCTTCGCTGATCCGGTGGCGGAGGAACATATTTATAGGGCGGTTCCGTCGACGGAGGGGGCACGGGGGGCTGGGTCGCGTCGCTCATCGCAGCACCTCCTCACCTTGCCCCGCTTCCCGATAGGTCTGCCCTGCCAGCGCAGCGCGGATACCGTCGATCTTTCCGTTCCGGTAGAACAGATTGTAGGTGTCGAACGGAATGATCGCGCCTTCTTCCGTGACGAAATGGATGCAACTGCGTTTGACGTTGCCGACGCAGAAGTTGAAGCGGTCTAGAAACTGCACGATGGTGACGCGGAAAACGTTCTCGTAAGAGAGCCCTTCCGGCACCTGAAAGCTCGGCAGGCAGCACAGCAATTCGCAGATACGCTCGGAGGTGTTGAGCGGGCCTGACGACAGCGAGAACAGGTCGACGAACTTTTCCCGCAGCATCGGATATTTTTCCGGGCTGATGGTGTTGGGCATCACCGCGACCAACTGCTCCTGCGGGATAAGCGAGGTCAGCGGCAGCACCTTCTCGCCATTGCGCAGGCCGTAGCCGATCGAGATGCTCTCGGGGTTGCAGGGCAGCGGGATCATGTCCTTGTCGCCGAATACGCCCGTCTCGACCACGCGCTTGCGAATTTCCGACAGCATGATGCGGTCGGTTTTCTCATCGAAATTCTCGTTGCGGCCGGCATCCTGCACCGGTTGGAGCGTGACGCCGCGAACGCATGTCCAGGTCAGCGCGTGACGCACGATATCGCCGATCTCCGCATCATTGACGCCACGCTTGATGGTCGCCACCAGCGTGGTCGACACGCCGAAATGCTCGAGATTTTCCAGTGCCTGCTGGCGGATCTTTCGCAGGTCCGCGCCGCGCAGATTGACCAGCGCGTCGCGCTGGAGCGAATCGAACTGGAGATAGACCTCCAGCCCGCGTCTGTTCTCGGCGAGCCGTGCCACGAAATCCTTGTCGCGAGCGATGCGCAGGCCGTTGGTGTTGATCATGACATGGCGAATCGGGCGGGCGCGCACGGCGTCCAGGATCGCGAAAAAGTCCGGATGCAGCGTCGGCTCGCCGCCGGAAATCTGCACGAGATCGGGCTCGCCCTCGCTTGCAACCAGCGCGTCGAGCATCTTCTCGACCGTCGCGAGCGGGGTGAATCTGGTTCGCGTCGGCGCGGATTCGGCGAAACAGACTGGGCAGGTAAGATTGCAGTGCTCGGTGATCTCGATCAGCGCGAGGCAGGAATGCTGCTCGTGGTCGGGGCAGAGGCCGCAATCATAGGGGCAGCCGAATTCGGTGCGGTGCTGGAATTGCAGCGGGCGGTCGCCCGGCTTGATGAAATCCTTGCACAGGCGCCAATAGGCCGCGTCGGTGGACACCAGCGTCGACTGGACGCCGTGCTCCCGGCATCGCTTTTCGTACCAGACCTGGTCGTCGAGGATCTGGATCTTGGTCGGCACCAGCTTCAGGCAGATCTCGCAAAGCGACTGGGTCTGGCCCCAGAAGATGTAGGGGCGGGACTTACGCAACGGCGCGTTCATGCAACGGTCTCGCTTTGGGCGCCGTTGCCAGCATGGCCGCGGCGTAGAGCAGGATGGACAGCGACAGCAGATGAAACAGGGTGAGGGGGCCGATCAGCGCGCCATAGGGCTTGAGGAATTCCCACAGGAAGCGCTGCGCTCCATAGTAGAGGAGAAACAGGTAGAAACCATTGGTGATCGCGAACGCGTTCCGGTTCAAGACCGCCAGCACATAGAACAGCGCAAACAGGCCCATTGCTGCGCTCTCGTAGAGCTGCACGGGATGGCGAAGAACGCCGTCGCCGAAATCATGGCTCCAGGGCAATGAAGTCGGTGTGCCGTAAGTGAAGTCGGCGAGGCCGGCAAGATAGCAACCGAACCGTCCGATCGCGATGCCGAGGGCCAGCGGCAGCGCAAACCGCGCGCCGGTGCGCAATTGGATGCCTGCCGACCACTTGTAGAGCTCGATCGCCGCTATACCTCCGGCCAGAGCGCCCTCGACCGAGCGGGCAATGCCGGCTTGGCCAGACAGCCACAGATTGGCGGAGCCGAACAGATAGGCGCCAACGCCGGCACCGAACATTAGGGTAGCGACATAGGGCAGCTCGAAAGATTGCGCCGGAAACCGCAAATCCCGTCGCGTAACCCAGTATGCCGCCGCACCCGCCGCCAGCCACGCGGCGATATCGAAGCTCGTGTGAAGGAATGCCCCGCTCATGCGCGGCGAGGCTAACACGGTGGACGTGCGGCGTCGAACGCCGGCATCCTTCCATAGATGAAGCAGGGAGCGCGCTGGAGCAACTAGAGCGTTCTGTCTGTCGCCTCGTCGGTCGGATAGACCCCCCGCAGCACCTCCTCGAAATGCATCTTCACGGCGTCGTTGCACAGGCAGGCCCGCAGGCGCAGGCCATCGTGGTTGCGGACCAGGATCGAGCCGCGCCGCGTGTCGAGCACACCCTCGGCCTTGAACGACTGCAGCACGCGGCTGGCATAGCTGCGGCCGACGCCGAGCAATGTCGCGAGCTGCTCATGCGTCAGCGGCACGCTGCTCTCGTCGCCGGTGCGCTCCATAGCCGCCAGGATCCACTTCGCCGTGCGCTGCTCGATCGAGTGGATGGCGTTGCAGGCGGTGGACTGGAAGATCTGCGCCAGCATGCAGTCCGCGTAGCGGGCGAAGATGTTGCGCAGCGAGGGCGAGCGAAGCTTTGCCGCTTCCAGCTTGGCGACGTTGACGCGCGCAAACGGGCCGCCGAACTTGACGCAGATGCGGGTGTAGGCCGGCAGAAATCCCTCGCTGACGATTCCGCCCACTGCGCCTTCGCGGCCGACCAGAATGGTTTCGACGTCGCGACCGTCTTCATTGGGCACGAGGAACGTCGCGAGCGCCGGTCCGCAGGGAAAGTGCACGACCTGGACATCGTCGCCGGGATTGTAGAGCAGCTCGTTGGCCGCCGCGTCGTCCACGGTGACGTGCGGCGCAAGCAGCGCGTAGTCCGCGGGGTTCAAACGTCGCAGCAGATTGTTGGCCGGCCGGTTGTCGACCTCGGTTGTCTTGCTGGTGCGCACGTCCATCGTAAATCCCCTGCTCTCCCTTGGACACTAACGAGGTCGGTTCGTCCGCTGTGTGCACAAGTGGACAGACGTCAAAACTGTTGTGTGGTGAGTTTCGTTCCGGGAACCCTCCGATGCGCTGGGCGCAGGCGTCGGACTGAGGCGGTCCTGATCGGAAAATGATGCAGACCTCGATAGCCAGGATCATGATACCTGCTTCCCCGGACGGCTTGGCCGATGTCCCCGCCGATGTTCTCATCGTCGAGGACGATCCGATCATTGCGATCGACTTCGAGGATCGCCTGCTCGGATTTGGCGTCACCAGTGTGCGCACCGTGGGATCGGTGGCGCAGGCGCTGGCCGCGATCGCGGCGCGTGCGCCGGATTTCGCGCTGCTCGACGTCGAGCTTGGCCGCGAGAAGAGCTTTGCCGTTGCCGAACGGCTGACGGCCGCGCAAATTCCCTTCGTGTTCGTGACGGGCTACGGCGCCGAGACCAGCATCCCGGCCGCGTTCAAGGCGCGGCCGCGGCTGCAGAAGCCCTGCTCGAGCGACGCTCTGGAGACCGCGCTACGCAGGCGAGGCGCCTGATCGGCCGTTACGGGCGGCTGAGCTCCCTCGAGCGTCAGGCAGTCTTCGGATCGAGTGTGATCGACCACAGCGCGACGTCGGCGCGGTCGCGCAGCGTCACCGTCATCTGGCCGGAGGCGCCGTTGATCTTGACGTGGCCGAAGAACTGCATGCCGGCGGATGGCGGCAGGTTCTGGTTGTCCTTGCCCGGCGCCTTGATGAAGCGCACCTCCGGCCCAAAGGTGTTGTCGAGCGCGTTCGGGCCGAAGGTGCCCGCATGCAGCGGGCCCGAGACGAACTCCCAGAACGGCTCGAAATCCTGGAACTGCGCCTTGTTGGGATCGTAATAATGCGCGGCGGCGTAGTGCACGTCCGCGGTCAGCCATACCGTGTTGCTGATCGGCGCCATCTTGATGAAGCGCAGGAGGTCGGCGATCTCGAGCTCGCGGCCGCGCACCGGGCCGTCGCCCTGCGCGAATGCTTCAGATCCGCCCTTCGGCGTGTCTGAGACGACGAGGCTGAGCGGCATGTCGGAGGCGATCACCTTCCAGGTCGCGCGCGAATTCAGCAGGCCGCGCTTGAGCCATGCGATCTGGTCCGGGCCGAGGAAATAGCTCGCGGGACCGTAAGCGGTTTCAAGATTGGGGCCGTTCGGGCCGCGATAGCTGCGTTCGTCGAGCATGAACACGTCGAGATGGGGCCCGTACGAAATCTGGCGATAGACGCGTCCTGGCTCGCTGATGCTGTCACGCATCGGATACATCTCGTGGAACGCGCGCGCGCCGCGCGCGGCGAGCAGCGCGATGTCCCGCTCCTTGTAGGTCGCCGGCAGCTCCTTCGACAGCGACCAGTTGTTGGTCACCTCGTGGTCGTCCCACTGCACGAAGATCGGCACTTCGGCATTGAAGGCGCGGAGATTGTCGTCGGTGAGATTGTATTTGTGCGCGGCGCGGTACTCGTCCAGCGTCTCGGCCACCTTGGCCTTCTCCGGGATCGTGACGTTCTTCCAGATCTTGCCGTCGGCGAGCTTCACCTCGGATGCAATCGGGCCGTCGGCGTAGATCGTGTCGCCGGAGTGCAGGAAAAAATCCGGACGATGCTTGCGCATCGCGGAGAAGGTGAACATGCCGCCGTCTTCCGGATTGATGCCCCAGCCTTGTCCGGCGACGTCGCCGCCCCAGACGAAGCTGACATCGCGGCGGTCGGCGGGAGCAGTGCGGAAGCGTCCGATCACCGGCTCGCCCTCGACCGCGGTGTGCGAGAGGTCGCGGAAGCGGATCCGGTAGAAGATGTCCTGTCCGCCCGGCAGGTTCTCGATCAGCATCTTTGCGGTGAAGTCGCTCTCGGGCAGCGCGGCGATCGGCGGCAGCGCGCGGGCGTCCTTGAACGACTCCGTCGTCGCCACGTCGACCAGCATCTGCGCGGGCCTGTCGGCGCGCGCCCAGACCACGCCGCCGTCGACGGTGACGTCGCCCGACTGAACGCCGTGTGTCACCGCCGGCCGGTCCGCCGCACGCGAGAGATAGGGCATCGCGATCGCGCCAAGCGCCCCGGCGCTGGTGGTGAGGAAGCGGCGGCGGGAGAATTTGATCTTCATGGCAATTCTGTTTCGAGGTTGAGCTTGCAGGGTGCGCCGTCATTCCGGGGCGCGCCGTCAGGCGCGAGCCCGGAATCCATTCCTCCAAGCGTGCGGCGTGAGATGGATTCCGGGCTCGCGCTTTGCGCCCCGGCATGACGGAGAAAGCTATATTAGGACAATGTGACGCGGCGGTTACGCGTTGCCGGCGGCCCTGAATTGCGGGCCTGTGCGCTGCGGGTTTTGCGGCATGGTGAACAGCACCGCCTTGCGGTCGGCAACGGCCGCGTGGAACTGATCGAGCACGATGTTGAAGGCTGTAAGCGCACCCTCTTCAATCGCGCCGTGATCGTAGCAGCGCAGCGTGTCGCGCAGGATCTCGTCGGCTTCGGTCTGCATCTGGTCGAGCTCGTCCGTCGTCTCGCTCTTGCGCGCCGCTGCGATCATGTCGAACAGGCGCTCGCGCAGATGACTGTTGTTGTCGCGCTCGTCCTTCTTCAGATAACCCGCGAACCAGGCGCCGATCGAGCCCATCGCGGAGAGCGCCATCAGGCTCCACCAGATGTAATCGCTGTATTTGTCGAGGAAGGTCTTTTCCTCGCCGTCGACAAAGGCGGCGGCACCGGGATGCACGGGAATCACCGCATCCTTGTCGGTGTCGGGCGTCTCGATCTTCGCGGCCAGCGGGAATTCCGTCACCAGCTGCTGGCGCACCGCAAAGAGCTGCCGCGTGAATGCCGCGACCGTCGTCTCCGACAGGCCTTTGCGCGCCACGATGTGGTGCGAGAAGCTGATGGTCTTGACCTCGTCGTCCGGCCGATCCGGCGAGCCGCCGAAGGTGCCTGCGGGAATCTCCGCGGCCTCGTAGACCGGATGGTTCTGCGCGATCGCATCCGCCGAATCGATCGCAAGGAAATTCGGCGTGCCGACATCCTTAGCCGAGGCGGCGATCGCATCCGCGGTGATCTTGCTGTTGACGGGGCCGGCCGCGAGATAGGCGTCGGCCTTCTGGGCCTTGATCGCCTCGGCGGCTTCGTTGGCCGGGTATTGCACGATCTCGACCTTGGCGGGATCGACGCCGTATTGCTGCAGGATCACCTTGAGCAGGTTGACGTTGGCCTGGGTGCGGCCGACCACGCCGATGCGATGGCCGGCGAGCTGCGTGATCTTGGTGATCTTCGCGCCCTTCTTCCTGCCTTTGGCGGGCACGGACCAAAGCACCACGACGTTCTTGCGCAGGGTCGCGACCGCCTGCGCATTCTTGGGCACGTCGACGTCGCCGCGCACGATGGCGAGATCGACCTTGCCTTCCGCGAGCGCATCGGCGCTGGCGGTGGCGCCGTCGGTCTGGACCGGGCGCAGTCGGACGTAGCTCTTGTGTTGCGCGAACCCCTGGGTGAGCGCCTGCACGACCTTGACGTCGTCGCTGTTGGCAGGACCGACCGCGATCTTCAAAAACACCGGCCGCATGGCGAAGTAGTAGCCGCCGACCAGCGCGCCGATGATGGCCAGCACCAGCGCCAGAGACACGAGTGCCGTCTTCCGCGCCGCGGATCGCGGCGAAGGCGGAGAGGGCGTTTCGGCCAGGTCCAATCCCCCGGTCATCGATCTCCCAAACAGGCGCTTCAGGCTCAGTTTCATCTTGGCCGGCGATTTACGCCCGCAATTGTAGCAAATTTCTTGTCCGGCGGGGTTACATCTCCGTCATGGTTAGCGGATGGACGAAATCCCGGTTGAACCCGGGCCCTACGCACGGTGTTAGGGTAAAGTTCCCCTGAAAACGGAGGCTATCATGGCAGAGCGGCTGACGGCGGACTCACGCAAGCAGGCACTGGGCGCCATCCCGGGCTGGACTGACATTCAGGGCCGGGACGCCATCGGGAAAACCTTTGTCTTCAAGGATTTCAACGAGGCTTTCGGCTTCATGACCCGCGCGGCGCTGGTTGCCGAGAAGATGGACCATCACCCCGAATGGCGTAACGTCTACAAGACGGTGGAGGTGGTGCTGTCGACCCATGACGCCGGCGGCGTCACCAAGCTCGATATCGCGCTCGCCCAGGCCATGAATGCCTTCGCCAAGCTGACACCAGGCTGACATCTTGCGGAGAGCGGCCGCCTCCCCATGTTGTGATCAGCGCTCGCTGCGGCCATCGGCCGCCGGGCCGAACGGAGAGTCTTGGACCATGGCAGCCGAACACAGCGTCGGTTTCGAGCCGGCCGATCGGCTCGCGGAAGATCGCGAGAGCGTGCGCCGCCGCTTCTGGCGCAAGCTGAAGCGCGTCGCTTCGCAACTGCCCTTCGCGGAAGATCTGCTCGCCGCCTATTACTGTGCGTTCGACCGGCAGACGCCGCGTCATGTCCAGGCGTCGCTGCTGGGCGCGATCGCCTATTTCATCCTGCCGTTCGATTTCGTCCCCGACGTCATGCCGATCCTCGGCTTCACCGATGACGCCGCCGTGCTCGCCACCGCGCTCCGCATGGTCGCCAGCCACATCACGTCGGAGCACCGCGAAGCCGCCCGCGCCGCGCTGAAGCGCGGGGTGGATGAGGGCGATTCGGACGTCGCGTAGTTGCTTGCTGCTCGTCATCGCGAACGCAGCGAAGCAATCCAGACTGCCTCCCCGGAAAGAGACTGGATTGCTCCGTCGCTTCGCTCCTCGCAATGACAACCCTCACTTCTTCTCCGCCTGCGCCCGCGCCTTCTCCGCGTCCCACGCCTGGAATTGCCTGAACAGCGCCTCCCTGTCCGTATCGGTCACCTTGGCGGCCGTGGGGCTCTGCTTCAAGAACGCCTCGAAGCGCTGGCGTGTCACCGGTTCGACGCCGTGCTTGTCGAGCCATTGCTGCGCCACCGGCAATCTGTTCCAGCCGGACAGCGGCGCCGAGAGCGAGACCTCCTTCCACTTGGGATGGAAGGGCGGGTTCTGGAGCGCAGGGAATTTGGTGAAGAACGCGTCCACGAACAGCGCAAGCTTGCGGTAGCGCTCGGTGTTCGGCGCCCAATTGTAGGCCGCCAGCACCGCGGGCACCGCGATCGTGTCGACGCTCTCGCCCTCCCGGATCAGGTTGGGATAGTCCCTGGCCGTCAGCGTCGCCGGCAGATAATCGCTCTGGAGCGGCTTGGCATAGTCGACCTTCGCGAGATGGAAGCGGCCGTCATTGCCGAAGGTCGAGACCGACTTGTACGGCTTGCCGCCGACCACGATGACGGCGTCGATCTCGCCGGCCTTCAGCTTCTCCATCGCGATGCGCTGTTCGACATAGACGAACTTCGCCTTGATCCCGAGACGCTCGAACACGGTGAGCGCGGTGACGAAGGTGCCGCCGTTCGGCAGGTCGACGCTGACCGTCTTGCCCTCGAGGTCCTTCAGCGTCGCCACCGATTTCGGCGCGATCACCTGCATCTCCTCGTTGTAGAGCTTGGTGACGTAGGTGAATTGCCGCTTGATGTCCTTGGCAAAGCCCTTGCGCTCGAGATAGTCGAGCGTATCGGCCCGGACGATTCCGAGGTCGACACCCTGCAGGAACAGGATGTCGGCGACGCTCTGCACCGAGCCGCGGCCGACGATCGGCAGCACGCGGATCCTGTTGCCGTCGTCGAGCACGGAGGCGAGATCGGCGCCGAATTGCACATAGGTGCCGCCGATCGTGCCCGTGATCAGCGTGACGGTGTTGGCGTTCAGTGCCTGTTTGGTCGAGGTCGATCCGAACTGGAAGATCGCCTTCAAACTGTCGGAGACCTTGGCCGGATCGTATTCGGTCTGCTCGGCACGCGCTGCGAAGGCGCAGATGGTCATGATGGCGGCAAGCGCCATGCTCAAAGCGTTACGCATGATGTGTCCCCTGGAAATGTCTAGTTCGAAAGCCGGGCAAGGCGCTGCTGCGCCTCCGCCGATCCGAGCGTTGCGGCCCGCTGGTACCAGTCGCTTGCTACAGCCGCGTCGGCGATGACGCTCCGCGCGTCGCTGATCCCCAGCACCGCGGGATCATAGGTCTGCGCCAGCAGCAGCGCGGCCGCTGCGTCGTTCGCGTTGGCCGCGCGCTCGAGCAGCAGGCGCGCCGCGACGATGTCGCCGACGCCGATCATGCTCCTGGCGCGCGTCATCAGCCCTGTCAGCGTGTCGGCGTCGAGCGTCCTCACAGGCGCGGGCGGTGCCGGCTGTGCTGCGACAGGTGCGACCGCAGGCACGGGGATTGGCGCTTGGGCTTGCAGCGCAATCTGATAGGCGCTTGCGATCGCCTCGCGGCTCGGCGCCGGCGGTGCAGGGTGGTTCTGTGTATCGGCGCTCGCCAGCTTCGTGTTGGTCACGCGAGCGGGATCCTTGAGCGGGGCCTGCCGCGCGACGGGTGGATTGACCGGAGCGGCGGCCTGCTCGGAAGCCTTGCCGGTGTTGTCGGCGATGAGATTTCGCAGATCGGCCTGAAACAGGACGGTCAGGATTGCCGTGGCGGAGATCGCGAGCGCAGCCGCGAAAAGGCGCGGGAGCATCCCTGTTCTGGAACGCAGCCCCAGCGGCG
Organism: Bradyrhizobium cosmicum; assembly: GCF_007290395.2. Classification (NCBI taxonomy): domain Bacteria; kingdom Pseudomonadati; phylum Pseudomonadota; class Alphaproteobacteria; order Hyphomicrobiales; family Nitrobacteraceae; genus Bradyrhizobium; species Bradyrhizobium cosmicum. The sequence continues at coordinate 313,402 of NZ_CP041656.2, forward strand.
CATATTCCCGCGGATCCGGCTCGCCCAGCGGATCGGACAGGAACAGTGGCATTGGATCGTCGGATAGATCGGCCCGTGCGGCCCGCGCACGGATATAGGATTTGGCAGGCGGACGTGATGCGAATTGATCGGAGTCGAACGCCCGCGACTCCCTGGACGGACGGAATGCCGTCGTCTCCATGGTGATGCTCCCCATTACTGACGCAACGCAGGGGCAGTCCCGGCTTCAGTCTTCTTGTTGTTGTCCAGAAGCGCCCCGCAAACTGGAACCGGTAAATCGCCGTCCGATTCAGCCCAAAAGACGACGGCCGTTTGCGCGAATCTGGAGATATTTGGGTTTGATTACGGCGACGCGGCGGAATGCACCGCAATTTCAGCGGCGATGGTTGAGGGGAATTCTACCGGGCGACGGTGGGCACGACTGCGCGTCCCGTACTCACCGTCATTCCCCGCGAAGGCGGGGAATCCAGTACGCCGCGGGCCATCGGTTAAATCTCGGGTATCTCTGGAATACTCGGTCGCCCGGTCAAGCCGGGCGACGACAGTTGCGTGTGTTGAAGCCGCGTCGCGATGGCTTCGCGATCACGGATGCAGGATCACCTTGCCCATGGCCTGGCGTCCCGCCAGCACCTTCAGGGCGTCGGCGGTCTGCGCCAGCGGGAAGGTGCGGTCGACATGCGAGGAAATCTTTCCTTCCGCGGTCCACTTCACGAGCTTCTCGAGATTGGCGCGGTTCTTCTCCGGATTCTGCCGGGTCCAGGCGCCCCAGAACACGCCGCGGATGTCGCAGCCCTTCAAGAGCGCGAGGTTGAGCGGCATCTTGGGAATGTCGCCGGCGGCAAAGCCGATCACGAGGAAGCGGCCTTCCCAGGCGATCGAGCGCAGCGCCTGCTCGGCATACGTGCCACCCACGGGATCGAAGATGATGTCGACGCCCTTGCCGCCGGTGAGCTTGCGCAGGCCTTCCTTCAGGTCTTCCTTGCCGTAGTTCAGAGTCAGCTCGGCGCCATGTGCTTTCGCGAATTCGAGCTTCTCGTCCGACGAAGCGCAGGCGATGACTTTCAAGCCCATCAGCTTGCCGAGCTCGCAGGCGGCAAGTCCGGTGCCGCCGGCCGCGCCGAGCACCGCGAGCGTCTCGCCGGGCTTGGGGCTGGCGCGATCTTCCAGCGCATGCAGCGCGGTGCCGTAGATGATGATGATGCCGGCCGCGCGGTCATAGTCGAGATTGTCGGGGATCTTCACGATCGACGCCGCCGGCAGCGCGATCTTCTCGCGCGCGCCGTTGTGGCCGCAGGAGGCGACGACGCGGTCGCCGACCTTCACCTCGGTCACGCCGGGACCGACGCTCTCGATCACGCCGGCGACTTCGGCCGCCGGCGAGAACGGGAACGGCGGCTTGATCTGGTACTTGCCCTGAATCATCAGGATGTCGAAGAAATTCAGCGCCGCCGCCTTGATCGCGATCACCGCTTCGCCGGGGCCTGCCACCGGATCCGGGATGTCAGCCAGAACGAGGTCGTCGGGCTGGCAATATTGCGAGCAGAGGATGGCTTTCATGGCGGTACCTTCTTGAGAAGTACTGGGCGTTTCGAGTGGAATTATAGTTGGCTCGTTTCTGCCGGATTTAGGCCCGGGCGACAATCCGGATTCTTTGCCCAAAGCGACGCGCAGGCCTATCCTCGCGTGATTGCGAGCGCAGCGAAGTAATCCAGAATCCGCCCTGCGGAAATAGTCCGGGTCGCTTCGCTGCTCGCAACAACGTAACAAGAAGAAAACAAGGGATTCAAACGATGTTTGAAACAGGTCTGCTCAGGGACAAGCGCATCCTCGTCACCGGCGGCGGCTCGGGTCTCGGCGCGGCGATGGGAACGCGCTTCCTCGCGCTTGGCGCCGAACTCGTGATCTGCGGTCGCAAGCTCGATCGGCTCGAGGCCACGGCGAGCGAGATGCGCGCGCAGACCGGCGGCAAGGTCACCACCATCGCCTGCGATGTTCGCGACGGGGCTGCCGTCGAGAACATGATGGACGCGATCTGGCGCGAGGCGCCGCTCGATATTCTCGTCAACAATGCTGCGGCGACCTTCATCGCGCAGAGCGAGCACCTGTCCTTCCGCGCGGCCGACGCGATCCTCGCGCCGACGCTGCATGGCGCGATGTACTGCACGCTCGCCGCCGGCAAGCGCTGGATCGACGGCGAGCACAACGGCGTCGTGCTCTCGATCCTCTCGACCTCGACCATCACCGGCCGCGCCTTCACCGTGCCGTCGGCAATGGCGAAGTCGGCGGTGCTGGCGATGACGAAGAGCCTCGCGGTCGAGTGGGGTCCGAAGGGCATCCGCACCGTTGCGATCGCGCCGGGTTCGTTCCCGACAGCCGGCGCATCCGGCCAGCTTCGCCCGGAGGGCCGCGACGAAGGCTGGACCGCGCGTAACCCGATGGGCCGTACCGGCGAGCACGGCGAACTCGCCGACCTTGCCAGCTTCCTGGTTTCGGACCGCGCCGGCTACATCAATGGCGAGATGGTGGTCATCGACGGTGGCGCGCATTTGCGCAGTTCCGGCGCCGAGGATCTGTTGCGCTGGACCGACGCGCAATGGTCCGAGCAGCGCGCCGTGCGATCCAAGGGATGACGGACGGGCTGACCCGCTAACTGCCTTCCCAAATTGGGCTTTCCCGGTTATCCCTGCTCCGGGGACAACGCGCGGTCGGGCCATCTTCCAGTCACAATATTGAGGGAACCACTCGAGCATGTGGCGGGTGCTGATTTTAGCTTTGATGACTGGCGTGACAGCCGTCGGAATCATCGATTCCGCGCGAGCACAGACGGCGCCGCCGGCGCCAAAAGCCGCACCGAAGGCCTCCGCGCCGGCGGCCAATACGGCACCAAAGACCGCCGCAAAACCGGAGAGCAAGCCGGCAGCCCCACCCGCGGCAGTTGCGGGCGGTGCCGAGCCGACCCTGATCGGCCAGTTCGGCACCTGGGGCGCCTATTCGGCGACGCCCAACGGCAAGAAAGTCTGCTTTGCGCTGGCCAAGCCGTCGTCATCGAAGACCAACCCGCCGAACCGGCCGCGCGATCCCGCCTATGCCTTCGTCTCCACCCGGCCGTCGGAGAAGGTAAACAATGAAGTCTCGGTCATGATCGGCTACGCGCTGAAGCCGGGCTCGGAATCATCGGTCGAGGTCGGGGGCGCCGCCTTCGCGATGTACACGCAGGGCGACGGGCTCTGGATCAAGAACGCCGCCGAGGAGGAACGGATGGTCGAGGCCATGCGCAAATCCGCCGATCTCGTGGTCAAGGGCGTTTCGGCCAAGGGCACGGAGACGACCGACACCTTCTCGCTGAAGGGTCTTGCCCAGGCGCTGGACCGGATCTCGCAGGATTGCCGGCGTTAAGGCTGCGGTCGAGAAGGTCGCAATCAACAGTTTCGATTGCTATATAGGGCCGGTTCCACAATTTCGGTCGTCATGGCCGGGCTAAAGCGCGAAGCGCGTCTTCGCACCTGATGTCCCGGCCATCCACGCGCTAAGAAGAACGTGGATGCCCGGGACAAGCCCGGGCATGACGAACAGCAGCAATCTCAGGCAACCAATGCAACCAACGACCGAGCCGCACAACGCAATCCTGGTGGAGAAGACTCCGCTCGAAACCTATGTGCCGCCGGCCAAGCCGTCGCTGATCGGCCTGTCGCGTACCGAGCTTGCCGATCGCCTCGGCGAGATCGGCGTCGGGCCCGCGCAACGCAAGATGCGCGTGCAGCAGCTCTGGCACTGGATGTATTTCCGCGGCGCCCGGAATTTCGACGAGATGACGTCGGTCTCGAAGGGCATTCGCGCCGAGCTCGCGCAGCATTTCACCGTCGACCGCCCCGAAGTCGTCGCCGAGCAGATCTCCAACGACGGCACCCGCAAATGGCTGCTGCGGCTGCCGAGCGGCGACAATGTCCAGAAGGCGCACGAAGTCGAGTGCGTCTACATCCCCGAGACCGATCGCGGCACGCTGTGTGTGTCCTCGCAGGTCGGCTGCACGCTGAACTGCTCGTTCTGCCACACCGGCACGCAGCGGCTGGTGCGCAACCTCACGGCGGGCGAGATCGTGGGTCAGATCATGGTCGCGCGGGATCGTCTCAACGATTGGGCCGATCGCGAGGACGGCACGCGCCGCGTCACCAACATCGTCATGATGGGGATGGGCGAGCCGCTCTACAATTTCGATGCGGTGCGCGATGCGTTGCTGATCGTCGGCGACAATGAAGGCATCGGCATTTCCCGCCGCCGCATCACGCTGTCGACCTCGGGCGTGGTGCCGAACATCGTGCGCGCCGGCGAGGAGATCGGCGTCATGCTCGCGATCTCGCTGCATGCCGTGCGTGACGAATTGCGCAACGAGCTGGTGCCGCTCAACCGCAAATATCCGATCAAGGAATTGCTGCAGGCCTGCCGCGATTATCCCGGTGCCTCGAACGCCCGCCGCATCACCTTCGAATATGTGATGCTCAAGGGCGTCAACGATTCGCTCGACGATGCCAAGCTGCTGGTGAAGATGCTCAAGGGCATTCACGCCAAGATCAACCTGATTCCGTTTAATCCCTGGCCCGGCACCGCCTATGAATGCTCGGACTGGGACCAGATCGAAAAATTCTCCGAATACATCTTCAACGCCGGCTATTCCTCGCCGGTGCGCACCCCGCGCGGCCGCGACATCCTCGCCGCCTGCGGCCAGCTCAAATCGGAGACCGAAAAGCTCAGCGTCCGCGAACGCCAGGCGCTACGCGCCATGGCGATGACAGATTGACAATGCGCTCTCGCCTCCTCGTCATTGCGAGCGCAGCGAAGCAATCCAGACTATTTCCACAGCGGCAGTCTGGATTGCTTCGTCGCTACGCTCCTCGCAATGACGGCTGAATTGGCTTTCCCGTCATGTCCCTGATCGGTCGCCTCATCGTCATCTTCATCGGCTTTCTCGCCGCCTGCTTCGTCGGCGGCATGATCGTCGTCGTGGCGCTGCTGTTTCCTGAATTCGCCGATCTCGGCGCAGGCCCCGTCGATCAGGGCACGATCGACATCCTGCTCGGCTTTGGCTTCATCTTCGTCTCCGGCTTTGCGCTGGTACCGGCGATGGTGGTCGTGGCGATCACCGAGGCGTTCTACATCCGCAGCGCGCTCGCTTATGCCCTTGGCGGCGGCGTCGTCGGGCTCGCCTGCTATCTCGGCCTCGTCCCCTTCCACCCCGATACGTTTCAGTTCGAAGGCATCGTGCGGCGTCACCTCGAAATCATGACCGGTGCCGGCATCGTCGCCGGCGTGGTCTACTGGCTGATTGCCGGCCGCAATGCGGGGGCCTGGCGCATCCCGCTGCCGCCACTCAAGCCGCCTCCGCCGCTGCCGTCGAATTCAAGGCGCGATGCGCGGTGATTTCTTACCCTCCGCTGGAGAGGTGGGTCGCTTCACATTGAGCGAAGCGAAATGTGAAGCGGGGTGGGGTGACGGTCTGTCCGCGTCGAACACTGCCCGAGAGGAGAAATCACCCCACCTCGCTCGCGCTCCGCGCGATCGATCCTCCCCCTCCAGGGGAGGATGGGCACTTCTCCCGGGGTTTTCATCTTCGCTTCACTCCGCTAAACCGCGCGCCATGAACCGGACTGGACTCTTCATCGCCCTGGCGCTGTGGCTCGTGATCGGCATCGTTTTCGGCCTCTATCCCGAGTTGGACCTCAAGCTCGCCGCGCTGTTCTTCGACCCCGAGACGAAGACGTTTCCGCTCAAGCTGAATGGCTGGGCGGGCTTTGCGCGTGATGCTGCGATGTGGGTCGCCTGGGCGTTCGTGCTGCCGCCGCTGGTCGCGCTCGTGGTCAAGATGATCCGGCCCGACCGGCCGCTGATGGTATCAGGACGCGCGATCGTGTTCCTGTTGGTCACGATCATCCTGTCGGCCGGCATTCTCACCAACCTCACCTTCAAGACCTATTGGGGCCGGCCGCGGCCGGTGGTGGTGACGCAGTTTGCCGGCGACCAGCAGTTCGTGCCGTGGTGGGATCCGCGCGGCGACTGCGCACGCAACTGCTCGTTCTTCTCGGGCGAGGGCGCGACCGCGTTCTGGACGCTGGCGCCGGCCGCGCTGGCGCCGCCGGCCTGGCGGCCACTCGCCTATGCTGCAGCCGTGGTGTTCGGTCTCGTCACCAGCGGGCTCCGCATGGCCTTCGGCGGGCATTTCTTTACGGACGTGTCGATCGCCGGCCTCGTCACCTTCGTCGTGATCTGGTTTGCCTACGCGCTGATTTACCGCTGGCCGCGGACCCGGTTCTCGGACGCTGCGGTCGATGCCGCCCTGACCCGGCTGAACATGCCCACCTATCGGCTCCGCCAGCGCCTGTTCGGCCGCAAGACGGGCGCCGAGCCCTCGGTCTGAGGCATTAAATGCGTGCCGAGCCCCGCGAAATTTGATATTCGCGCGGTCAAACCCGCCCTGACATCAGCCCTTTGAGACCCGATTGGAAGCGCCATGACCACGATCCTGAAAAGCCTGCCCAAGGGTGAGAAAGTCGGCATCGCTTTTTCCGGCGGTCTCGATACCAGCGCGGCGCTGCTCTGGATGAAGCAGAAGGGCGCGCGCTGCTACGCCTATACCGCCAATCTCGGCCAGCCTGACGAGGCCGATTACAACGAGATCCCGCGCAAGGCGATGGAGTTCGGTGCCGAGAAAGCCCGCCTCGTCGATTGTCGCACGCAGCTCGTCCACGAAGGCATCGCTGCGATCCAGTCCGGCGCCTTCCATATCTCGACCGGCGGCATCACCTATTTCAACACCACGCCGCTCGGGCGCGCGGTCACCGGCACGATGCTGGTCGCGGCGATGAAGGAAGACGGCGTCAACATCTGGGGCGACGGCTCGACCTTCAAGGGCAACGACATCGAGCGCTTCTACCGCTACGGCCTGCTCACCAACCCGGGCCTGAAGATCTACAAGCCCTGGCTCGACCAGCAGTTCATCGACGAGCTCGGCGGCCGCGCCGAGATGTCGGCCTTCATGACCGCGCAGGGCTTTGCCTACAAGATGAGCGCCGAGAAGGCGTATTCGACCGACAGCAATCTGCTCGGCGCCACGCACGAAGCAAAGGATCTCGAAAGCCTCGACAGCGGCATCAAGATCGTTAGCCCGATTATGGGCGTGCCGTTCTGGCGTGACGACTGCAACGTCAAGGCCGAGAAGGTCGTGGTGCGTTTCGAGGAAGGCCAGCCCGTCGCGCTGAACGGCCAGACGTTCGCCGATCCCGTCGCGCTGTTCCTCGAAGCCAACGCCATCGGCGGCCGTCACGGCCTCGGCATGAGCGACCAGATCGAGAACCGCATCATCGAGGCCAAGAGCCGCGGCATTTATGAAGCGCCCGGCATGGCCCTGCTGCACATCGCCTATGAACGCCTCGTCACCGGCATCCACAACGAGGACACCATCGAGCAGTACCGCATCAGCGGCATGCGTCTTGGCCGCCTGCTCTATCAGGGCCGCTGGTTCGATTCGCAGGCCCTGATGCTGCGCGAGACCGCGCAGCGCTGGGTCGCGCGCGCCGTCACCGGCGAGGTGACGCTCGAGCTGCGCCGCGGCAACGACTATTCGATCCTCAACACCGAGAGCCCGAACCTGACCTATGCGCCGGAGCGGCTCAGCATGGAGAAGGTCGAGGACGCCGCCTTCACGCCGGCCGACCGCATCGGCCAGCTCACCATGCGCAACCTCGACATCGCCGACACGCGCACCAAGCTGAAGCTCTACACCGACACGGGCCTGCTGTCGGGCAGCGAAGGCTCGCAGATCTTCCGGCTCGAGAACGACAAGGGCTGAGGCTTTCGTCGCCCGACCGGGCGACGCTCGGCTTAATGACGGTGTCATGCGCGATCGCTAGGCTTCCGCTCCCATCCGGAACGGAATCGCGGAGCATCGAGCATGGTCAAGGGATCGGCACTCGCCTCTCTCATCGTCCTCTGTTGGACGTCGTCATTATCGGCGCAGACGGTCTATCCGATCGATCGCGCCGAGATTCTGGCCGGCGCGCAATTCGACTTCAAGGTTGAATTTCCGGGGCCGGTCGATCCGGCCAGGTTGAAAGTGACGGTGAACGGCGCGGACTATGCAGGCGTGTTCGGCCGCGCCGGGACCTTCGTCGAGCGCGAGGATGGCAAGGACCAGTCGGCGCTGATCCTGCGCGACGTCACGCTGACCAGGCCCGGCAGCGTCACGGTGGACGTGAGCGACGGCACGCATCAGCGCAGTATCGCATGGACGGTTTACGAGACCGGGCCGCGCAAGGCGAAGAACGTCATCCTGTTCATCGGCGACGGCATGTCGCCGGCGCATCGGGTCGCGGCCCGAATCCTGTCCAAGGGCATCGTGGAGGGCAAGAGCCGCGGCAAGCTCGCGATCGACGACATGCCCCATATGGCGCTGGTGGCGACCGCTGGCTCGGACTCGATCATCACGGACTCCGCGAACTCGGCCAGTGCCTACGCGACCGGCCACAAGAGCGCCGTCAACGCGCTCGGTGTCTATGCGGACCGCACCGCCAGCCCGTTCGACGATCCCAGGGTCGAAACCATCACCAGCCTTGCCAGGCGGCGGCACAGCATGGCGATCGGCATCGTCACCAACACCGAGATCGAAGACGCGACGCCGGCCGCGATGGTCGCGCACACGCGCCGTCGCGCCGCCTATGACGAGATCGTCGAACAGTTCTTTACCGCGAAGCCGGATGTGTTGATGGGCGGCGGCAGCGCAAATTTCCTGCCGAAGTCGGCGGCGGGCTCCAAACGCAAGGACGAGGCCGACTACATCGCGAAGTTCCGCGACGCAGGCTATCAGGTCGCGACGACCGCAAGCGAGCTCAGCGCTGCTGCCGCAAAGCCGGAGGCGGGCAGGCTGCTCGGGCTGTTCGCTACTGGAAACATGGATGGCGTGCTCGACCGCAAATTCCTTAGGGGCGGCGGCGTGAAGAAGTTTCCGGAGCAGCCCGACCTGACCGAGCAGGTGCAGGCGGCGCTGACCATCCTCTCAAAAAACGAGACCGGCTTCTTCCTGATGGTCGAGTCAGGACTAATCGACAAATACGCGCATCTGCTCGACATGGAGCGGGCGGTCTACGACACCATTATGCTCGACAATGCGGTGCGCCAGACGCGCGACTGGGCGCGTGCGCGCGGCGACGACACTCTCATCCTGGTGCTGGCGGACCACAATCACCCCAACAGCCTGGTCGGCACCGTCAACGACGACATGGGCACGACCCCCAACGTGCCGCTGCGGGAGCGCGTCGGCGTCTATGAGCAGGCCGGATTCCCGAATTATCCGGCTCCGGACGCGGAAGGCTATCCCTCACGCGTCGATGTGAGCCGCCGGCTCGCCATCTTCTCGGCCAGCCTGCCAGACCACTACGAGACCTTCCGCCCGAAGCTCGACAATCCCAATGAGCCGACCATCAAGTCCGCCGACGACGGGTCGTTCAAGGCCAACGACAAATACAGGGATGTCCCGGGAGCGGTGCTGCGTCCCGGCAATCTGTCGGCAATGATCGGTGCCAGCGTGCATTCGGGCGAGGACGTCATCCTGACGGCGACCGGGCCGGGCAGCGAGCGTGTGCACGGCTCGATGGACAATACCGAAGTCTTCCGCGTCATGGTCGAAGCGCTCGGCCTCGCCGCCGGGCAGTAGCACGTGCGGCTCAAACGAAAATGGCCGGGATTGCTCCCGGCCATTTGTAGTCGTGTGCTTCGCCTCAGCGCGGCGGCGCGGTGCCGGGCGGGGGCGGCGGTAGCGAGGCCTGTCCGCCATTGAGCAGCGGCGTGATGTTGCGGATCGTAACACGCCGGTTGATCAGGCTTGGCCCTTGCGTCTGCTCCTTCAGATACTGCTCGCCGTAGCCTTGCGAGGTCAGGTTCTCCGAGGGCACGCCGAACTGCTGGGTCAGCAATTCGGCCGCGGACTGCGCACGACGGTCCGACAAGGACAGATTGTCGACGTCGTTGCCGACCGCGTCGGTGTGACCTTCGATCAGGAACACCACGCGCGGGTTGGCCTGGATCGCACGGTTGAGACCGTCCGCGATCGACTGCAGCTTTGCCGCCTGGTCCGGCGGGATGGTCCACGATCCTGTCTCGAAGTTGATCGTGTTGAGATCGATGCTCGGCATCTGCATGCGAACATTCGGGCTGTAGCGGATCTCGTCGAGCGTGTAGCGACGATTGATCCTTTGCACCGGCGGAGCCACCATCGTCTCGTAGATCACCTCCGGCGAAGCCTCCTGGGCGTCGACGATATAGCGATCATAGGGAATGTTCACGACCGGAGGCGGCGCGTCGACATAGAAGCCGCCGACCGACTGCGGATCACGATAGCTGTTGTCGATGATGATGATCTCGCGGCCGGCAGGGTCCCTGCGAATACGCCGCAGCAACCGCCCGTCCGGACCGACCACGGTGATGATCTCGCTGCCATCGGGACGGATCACGACGGTGCGGGTATCGGCGCCGATGGTCTCGGTGCGGATGTCGCGAGCGCCATAGCGGAAGCGATAGAGATCGTTGCCGCGGACATAGGTCTGCCCGCCCGGATCGCGGATGATGATGCGATCCGGCTCGGTGTAGACGGTGCGGCCGCCTTCGACGGTCTCGCGGCGCTGGTTGCGGTAGTCGGCGATGGTCGCGCCGATCACGGCGCCGGCGACGACGCCTGCACCGATCGCGAGCGGCGTCAGGTCACGCTGCGGCGGACGCGGCGGGGGTGGCAGCGGCGCAGTGACTGTCGGCGCGGCGCGGAAGGCCGACGAAACGGTCGGCGGAGCGTTTTGGGTCCTGCCGGGCGGCGGCGTTGCCGCCGCCGAACCGGGCACGGTACCCGGCGCTGCGGCACCAGCGGGAGGCGCCGGCGGCCGGGGCGGGAGGCCGGCAGCAGGTCCGGCTGCGGGGCCACCGGCAGCGGGCCCGCCGGGCGGCGGCGTACCAGGACCACCCTGACGTCCTGGTGGCGGGGTCGGAGCACCACCAGCAGGCGGCGTGCCCGCAGGTGCGGGTGTTGCGCCCGGGGCAGGCGTCGGTGATCCCGCGGGAGCAGGCGGTTGGCCAGGACGTGCGGGAGGCGGTCCACCGGCGCCAGCCGGAGGCGTGCCGGTCGGCAACAGCGTCGCGCCCGGAACGGTCGTCGGTGCACCGGCCGGCGGCGGACCGGAGCGGCCCGGCGGCGTAGCTCCCGGAGCCGGTGTTGCCGTTGGAGCGGGCGCAGCACTCGGCGCCGGCGTCGGCGCAGGCGGCGTTCGTCCCGGCGGCGGTGAAGCCGGGGGCGGCGGTGGGGTCGGTGTCGCGCGCGTGGTCGGCGGCGGGGGTGGCGGAGCTGCCGGCGTGGGCGCCGGAGCAACGCGTGCCGGCGGCGCCGAGGAAGGCGCCGGAGGAGGCGTCGGTGCATGCTGCTGCGGAGCCGCGGCCGGAGGCGGTGCCTTCGGTGCAGCCGCGGGCGGAGGCGGCGGAGGTGCCTGATGCGTCGCAGCGGGCGGGGGTGGCGGCGTTGGACGTGACGGTGCCGGGGGCGGCGGAGGCGGCGCGGCCGGGCGCGGAGCTGGTGCAGCCGCGGGCGGCGGCGCGGTCGGTCGCGGGGGAGGCGGCGGCGGAGCTGCAGCGGGCGGCGGCGGTGGAGCCGGCGGCCTGGCCGCGGGCGGCGGCGGTGCTGCAGGTCCCTTCGGTGGCTGCTTCGGTTTTCCGTCAGGGCCGACTTCGCCTGCCGGGCCGCCCTGCGCGATCACGATCGGCGCTGCGGTGCCTTGTGCATGCGATGCGGAGCTTACGAATTGCATCGCGGTGAGAGCCGTCGTGGCAAGCAGCACGAAGCGAAGATGAGTCATGAGAGTGAATCCCCGGAAGGTTCTTGAACGAAGTCGGGTGAATAGTCGCTCGACGATGAACGGATACGCGTTAGGCCGGATTGTGGCGGTGGGGCGCGACGCTGCTCGATTTATTTCTTCATGCGAAGTTACTTAAAACATCGCTGTTCATTACGCATTCAGATGAATCTTGCAATCGCTTCACGCGCGCGTCTGTGACAATCCGGCATCCGTCGCCGGATTCGGCGTCAGCGGCCCGTTCGGCCCGCGCGACGGAATCTCCTCTGGTCCACGTCCCGGCAGCTCGTCGGGCTGCGGTGATTCGCCGGGCTCGCGCACCGGCGCCGGGATTTCCGGCTGCGGATTTCCCGGCGGGATCCCGGGTGGCGGCTCGGTCGGTGTGCCGGGCGTCGAGGGCGGAATCTCGGGCGGTTCGATCGGCATTACAGCGACACCTTGCGGTTCTCGCCGAGGTCGGGACGCGTGTTCGTCACCGCCGCAGCCGCCATCTTGACGTAGGAAATCACCGTTCCCGGCGAATCCCAATATTCAGCGTCGTCAGGCGTGATCTTGAGCACGCGGATGTTGGGATCTTCCGCGCTGTCCCACCAGGCCTTCGCCGGTGTCGAGAACAGCTCCTTGATCTTGGCGCGGTCGTTGGACACCACCGCCGTGCCCGTCAGCGACACATACTTCTGACTGCCGGCATCTGCGAATGACAGATTGATCGACGGATTGCGTTCGATCTCCTCGTCCTTGTGTCGCCGTGCGTCCGTGAGGAAGAAAATCGTGTTGGCGTCGCGGTCGAGATAGGCGCTCATCGGCCGCGCGCGCAACTTGTCGCCGTCGCGCGTCACCAGCATCGCGAACCCGATCTTCTTCATCAGATCCCAGACGCGATCCGTGTCGCGTGCATTGTCGTTGGCCATATCGTGCTCCTTCTTGCAAGGAACGATAACGGCGTCGGCGGAACGATGTTCCTGCCGGAAGATGAACCAATCTATTCCGGCGCGTGGCAGACGGCCTCGATGTTGTGTCCGTCAGGATCGAGCACGAACGCGCCGTAATAATTTGGATGATAGTGCGGGCGGATGCCGGGCGCGCCATTGTCGCGGCCGCCGGCCGCCATGGCCGCCTTGTAGAAGGCATCGACCGTGGCACGGTCCTTGGCGAGAATCGCGATGTGCACCGGCCTGTTCATCGCGCCTTCGGCGCTGAACCAGAGGTCCGGTTTGCCGTTGGCTCCAAAGCCCGCGGACGCGACGTGGCCGGTCTGCTCCGCCGTCACTTCCATGATCAGGCCGTAGTCGAGCGGCGCCAGCGCCTTGGCGTAGAAAGCTTTCGCGCGCTCATAGTCGGAGACGGAAATACCAAGATGGTCGATCATCGCAAATCTCCCTTGTCCGCCGTCAGCGCGACAGGAACGTATTGCTCCGCGTCCTGCGCGCGATCGTAAAGCCGCGCGCGACCATGTCGGCAATACAATCCTGCTGCCATTCGTCTTGTGACAGATGCTCGATCACCACCGCGCGCGGCCACAGGGCTTGCGGCGCATCGCGGAAGAAGCCGATCAGCACACGGTCCTCGAATCCCTCGACGTCGATCTTGAGCGAATCGACCTGGGTCACGCCGGCCTCGTCGAGGATGCGCGTCAGCCGCAGCGACGGGACCTTGATGGCATCGGTGCTCGCCGTGCCGGTGACGACATGCGTGGCGCCGAGATTGCCGCCGCCGCTCTCGATCATCAGCTCGCCGTCGCTGTCGCCGGCTGCGGCCTGCACCAGGCGCACCTGAATTGCCTTCGATGCGGCATGATTGAACGCGAGCCGCCCAAACGTCAGCGGATGCGGCTCGATCGCGACCACCTTGCCTGATGGCCCGACCTGCCGTGCCATTACCAGTGCAAAAGTGCCGACATTGGCGCCGACGTCGACGAATGTGCCGCCCGCCGGGGTGTGCTGGCGCAGGAAGTCGAGCTCGTCGAGATTGTAGCGGGGGTTGAACAGCGCGCCGCGCTCGGTCGCGCTGCCCTGATGATGGAAGCGAAATGAGGCGCCCTGATAATCCACGTCGACCGGACCGCCGCGCAGCAGATTGACCAGCCGCGACATCCACGGGCGGAATGCGCCGCGCTTCAAGCCCGACTGTGTCGCGAGGCGAATGATCGCAGCCTGCGCCGCGTTCGGCGCAAACGCGCCGAATGGCGCGGATGAAGGGGCGTTGTCGGGCGTCAAGCAAGGGTCCTCACGGCAAGCGGCGAATGCATAGCCGGTTTTGCCGGGGACTCCAACGGGCTACAGCGTCACGCCACCTTCTTCGGCGGCGCCTTGCGCTGCCGCAGGAATCGCCCGAGCAGCTTGCGCTTGCCCTTGCGCGGGATCAGCTCGATGTCGCTGACGAGCTTGGCGCCGCCTTTGCGGCGCTCCAGCACGATCTTGCGGCTGTGGAAGGCTTCCAGCTCGACGCGGTGCGCGACGCTGACGATGGTCGCCTTCGGCAGCTCGTCGGTGACCATCTGCATCATCTTGTCCTGGCTCTTCTCGTCGAGCGCAGAGGTCGCTTCATCCAGCACGACGATATCAGGGTTGTGCAAGAGCAGCCGCGCAAAGGCGAGGCGCTGCTTCTCGCCGCCGGACAGCGTCTGGTCCCACGGCGCTTCTTCCTCGATCTTCTCCTTGAGATGATCGAGCCCGACCTTGTGCAGGGCCTTACCGATCTCCTCGACGGTCCAGTCGTCTTCGGCGCCGGGATAGGAGACGGCGCGACGCAGGCTGCCGGACGGCACGTAGGGCCGCTGCGGCAGCATGAACAGTCGCCGGTCCGGATGGAAATTGACGCTGCCGCCGCCCCATGGCCAGAGACCGGCGATGGCACGCACCAGCGTGCTCTTGCCGGTACCGGATTCGCCGGCGACCAGCAGGCGTTCACCGGGCTCGATCGCGACCTCGGTCTCGCCGACCACGGCGGTGCCGTCGTCGAGCGTGACCGAGAGGTCCTTCAGTTCCAGCATCGTCTCATTGCTGGTCTCGCCGCGCTTGATGCGGCCGAGGCCGTCACCCTGCTCGGCGCGCTCGAGACCGTCGAGCGACATCATCAGCGAGGCGATGCGGCGCGCGCAGGCGTTCCAGTCGGCCAGCCGCGGATAATTGTCGACCAGCCAGCCGAACGCGCTCTGCACGATGGTGAAGGCCGAGGCTGCCTGCATCACCTGTCCGAGCGTCATGCTGCCGTCGAGGAATTTGGGTGCGCAGAGCAATAGCGGCACCACCGGCGCAACCAGGCTCGATCCCTGCGACACCAGCGTGGTGCGCATGTGTTGCCCGGCGAGCCGCGCCCATTGCCGCAGCACGCCGGTGAAATTGCGGTCGATGCCGTCGCGCTCTTCCTCCTCGCCGCCGAGCAGCGCGATGCTTTCGCCGTTCTCGCGCACGCGCGTCAGCGTGTAGCGGAAATCCGCCTCGGCCTGGTTCTTGTCCTCGGAGACCTGCACGAATTGGCGGCCGATCACCAAGATCGAGCCGGAGGCGATCGCAGCATAGAGGATCGCGGCAATCACGAGGAAGCCGGGAATGGTGATGGTGGATCCGCCGAGCGTGACGGTGAGCGCGCCGCCGATGGTCCAGAGCACCACGATGAAGGTCGCGGCCGAGAGCATTGCCGAGGTGACGCCGGCGAGGAAATCGACCGGCGAGTCGGTCGCGATGCGCAGATCCTCGGCGATCCGGTATTCGGGGTTCTTGTGATCGCCGCCAACGAGGTTGAGCTGGTAGTAGCGCCCGTTCGTGAGCCAGCGCGTCAGCACGCTGTTGGTCAGCCAGGCGCGCCAGCGCCGCTGGATGCCCATCCGCGCGAACACTTGCGCGACGCCCAGCACGATGCTGCCGATCGCGAGCGGAAAGAACACCGCGGTGAGATGAAACACGGTTGACGCATCGCGCTTCTCGATCGCGTCGAAGATCGCGCGGTTCCAGACATTGATGCCGTACTGGAAGGCGACGGTCAGGACGATCAGTGCGGCGAGGCCGATCGAGAACGGCCAGGCCAGCCGATCGCCATGGCGGCCCCAGAAGCCGCGTGCGCTGATCCAGAACCGCGTCAGCAGATAATCCTTGCGCGCCTGCTCGGCCTCCTCGGGCGACAGCTCCGGGTCGGGGTCGACCAGCTCCGGCGGCGGCGGCGTGATCTCGTCGCCGTCCTCACCCTTGATTTCAACGATGGGCGGCTTCTTGCCCTGTTCGCGCTTTCCGGCCGGCTTTTGCATGAGCAGACAACGTAAAGGAAATCAAACGGTTCCCTTCGGTTCCGGGGCGACGCCCTTTGCATCTTTCGGCAAGGGGCGCAATTCGCATACAGAGCGATGGAGTGGACGCCGGAACATCCGCTGTCGGACGCGCTACCGACGTGCTGCGGTCAGATGCCGTGTTCGTCGCGGAGCGCGCGGGCCGCGTTCTCTCCGATGATGACGCACGGCGCCATCGTATTCCCAGTGGTGATCCGCGGCATCACCGAGCCGTCGGCGATGCGAAGCCGATCGATGCCGTACACCCTGAGCTTGCTGTCGACCACGGACATTGCATCCCGTCCCATCTTCGCCGAGCATGTCTGGTGCCAGTAGGTCACTGCGGAGTCGCGCACGAAGCGCTCCATCTCGGCGGCGCCGAGAGGACCGGGTAACGACTCGCGCGCCACCAGCGGCTCGAAGGCACGGGTATTGCCGAGCGCACGGCAAACATCGACGCAGGCGATCGCCGTCTTCACGTCGTCAGGATGTGACAGCATGTTGGCTTCGATCCGCGGCGTTGCCAGCGGTTCGGCATTTCGAAGCCTTACCCTGCCTCGGCTCTTCGGCAAAGCGAGGCCGGCGAACATCGTCCAGCCGTGGGCCGGCGCCCGGTCAGCCGTCTCGGGACTCGGCACCGGGAATTCGACCTGACAGAATAGCAGGTCGGGGGTTTTGAGCGCGGAATCGGATTTCCAGTACAGAGTCGCCGCGTTGGCGGTGTTGCGCGGCGCGATCGGCTCGCGATATTCCCAAATGCATCCGAACGACACGTGATCCTGCAGGTTCCGACCGACACCCGGCAGGTGCCGGACCACGGGGATATCAAACGGTCGAAGCTCGTTCTCATCGCCAATGCCGGAGCGCATCAGCACCGACGGCGTCTGGATCGCTCCGAGCGAGAGCACAACTTCCCGGGCCGCATTGAACCGCAGCGTCCGACCGTTACGCACCGCCTCGACGCCGACGGCCCTCCCGCGCTCGAGCAGAACGCGGGAGACCTGCGTGCCGGTCAGCAATGTGAGATTGGGCCGATCGAGGAATGGATAGGTATAGGCGCGGAAGATGGAGTGGCGCCTGCCGTTACGGACAAGGATATCCGTGACGGCGCAGCCGCCTTCGCCCTCCATCATCTCGCCGTTGTTGCTCTCAAAAGTCGGAATGCCGATCTCTTTCGCCGCGCCGAGCATCGCCATCGCCGCTGGTCCGGGATCGGGTGACGGTTGCACGTAGACCGGGCCTCCGGTGCCGCGATGGCGCGGATCGGGCGTGCCTTGCCAGTTCTCGATCTCCCGGAAGATGTCCGAGACGGCATCGTAGCCCCAGGATTCGTCGCCGGCTTCCTTGGCGAAGAAGTCCCAATCACTGCGGTGCCCGCGCGCCCACAGCATCACGTTTATGCTCGACCCGCCTCCGACAACCTTGCCCATCGACATCGGAAGCGCGCGCCCGTTCAGATGCGGGTTGGGCTCCGCAACAAAACCCCAATCGGTCGCGCTGCCGAGATTGCCTGGCCAGGCCGCCGGCTCCATGACGGTCGGCACCTCGTCGCCGCCGCCGGCTTCAATCAGCAGGACCTCGACGGACGGATTTTCGGCAAGTCGCCTTGCGACGACCGAGCCGGAACTGCCGGCGCCGCAGACGATGAAGTCGTAGCTGCCGCGGGGATTTTCGTTGAGCCGATGTTGATTGGCGGCAACGCGGTCCGCAAATTCCGGCAGATCTGAGGGGAGAGAGTCGTTCACGGGGATACTCCAGGGCAGTGGGCGGCGCCGGGGAACGCGATGTTCCGGGCGGGCGCCGATGGGGAAATGGAAAAGGCTCGCCGCCGGCGGGGAAAGCTGACGCCGGCGAAGGGCGTCATGGATCGCGCGGTTTCCGCGATTGATGTTTCGGGGGCTTCTCGGCCGAGGCGCAGGTCTTCCCGGGCTCGGACGGTTCCACGTCTTGGCAGGGAGGATTTGGCCTGGGGCATGCTCTCTTCTTAATAGAAGGGTGAGCCACGGCCCTTCGCATCCGCCAAGCGGCGCGAAGGCAGTGTATCAAATGTATCAAATCTATCATTATCATCAAATTTATCAAAATAGGAGCCGCTCCCTCTTGTCAACAGGAGCGGGAGCACGACATTGTGAGGCCTGGGACGAGGCGGCCGGCGCACGGTCGTGGGCGGAGATGGGACTGGATGGACAAGGAAATTCTGACGACGGCGGAGGCTGCCAAGATCCTGGGCGTCTCGATTCGCACCGCGCAGCTTCTGATCGAAGGCGGTACGATCCCTTCCTGGAAAACCCCGGGAGGGCATCGCCGGGTCTACCGCCGAGACGTTCTCGCGGTGATATCCGGTCCCAGCCACCCGCCGATGTTTGCTTCCGCGCGGGTGATCACCATCGCGCGCCCGGAACGCATCGCCGATTACGAAGCGGCTCTGGCGAAGGTGAATGATTGTGTCGTCGAGAGCTACACGGACGTCTACGCGGCGCTGCTCGCGATCGGCTCTCGGTCGCCGGCCGCCGTCGTGATCGAAGCCGAACAGTCGGGCTCCGCCAGATTGGACGTGCTGGAGAGTCTGCGCTCCGATCCAGCGCTCGGACGCACCCAGATTCTGGTTGTCGGCCGCTCGGCGGCAGAGTGGAAGATCGGCACAGCCGGCCTCGACACCGGGACGACGGTGTTCGTCGACGGATTACCCGCGTTACCGGCGGCGATCGAAACCGCGCTTCGGGGCGCCGTCGAGCACCCGGTCCCGTTCGAAACGCAGCCGACGTTTCCCTTTCCGGACAATGAGGGCCAGCGTCTTCTCGCGCTTGAACGCTCCGGCCTTGTCGACACGCCGCCGGAGGATTCTTTCGATCGCCTGACCTGGCTGGCTGCCCGCAGCCTCGACGCTCCGGTCGCACTGCTGACGCTGCTCACGCCGACCCGGCAATGGTTCAAGTCGCGCTACGGGCTCGATCTGGTCGAGACGCCGCGCGGCTGGGCGTTCTGCAACTACACCATTCTGCAGAAGGATATCATGGTCGCCGAGAATCTCGCGACCGACCCGCGCTTCGCCGACAATCCGGCTGTGTCTGGCGAACTGGGGTTTCGGTTCTACGCCGGCTGCCCGGTCATCGATCCGGACGGCTTCACGCTAGGTTCGCTCTGCGTGATCGATACCCGGCCGCGCACGCTGGATGACACCCAGAAGCAGATATTGGCCAATCTCGCTGCGCTCGCTTCGAGCGAGATCAAGCTGCGCGCGACGGACCGCCAATTGCGCTGGGCCATCGATCACGGGACCCCAAGAGGCGGCGCGGCGGCAGCGCCTCCACCGGCCGGCAAGCGGGAGGTTATTCCCAGGCCAGCCAAGACCGGCGTCGAAGTGTGAGCGACGTCTAGATCTGCCGCTCGACCATCTTGAGCTTGAGCTCGGCGATGGCTTCCGCCGGGTTCAGGCCCTTCGGGCAGGCCTTGGCGCAGTTCATGATGGTGTGGCAGCGATAGAGGCGGAACGGGTCCTCGAGATTGTCGAGGCGCTCGCCGGTCGCTTCGTCGCGCGAATCCGAGACCCAGCGGTTGGCCTGGAGCAGCGCGGCGGGGCCGAGATAGCGGTCGCTGTTCCACCAGTAGCTCGGGCATGAGGTCGAGCAGCAGGCGCAGAGGATGCACTCGTAGAGGCCATCGAGCTTCTCGCGGTCCTCGTGGCTCTGGCGCCATTCCTTCTGCGGCGTCGGCGAGGTCGTCTTCAGCCACGGCTCGATCGAAGCATACTGCGCGTAGAAATTGGTGAGGTCGGGAACGAGGTCCTTCACCACGGGCTGATGCGGCAGCGGATTGATCTTGACCGCGCCGTCCTTCACGTCGTGCATCGAGCGGGTGCAGGCCAGCGTGTTCTGGCCGTCGATGTTCATGGCGCAGGAGCCGCAGACGCCTTCGCGGCAGGAGCGGCGGAACGTCAGCGACGGATCGATGTGATTCTTGATCCAGATCAGGCCGTCCAGCACCATCGGACCGCAGTCGTTGGTGTCGACGTAATAGGTGTCGACGCTCGGATTCTTGCCGTCGTCCGGATTCCAGCGGTAGACGCGGAATTCACGCACGTCGGTCGCGCCCGCGGGCTTCGGCCAGGTCTTGCCGCCGGTGATCTTGGAGTTCTTCGGAAGTGCGAATTCAACCATTCGATTAAGGCCTTCGCTGTTCGCTCAGTACACGCGCGCTTTCGGCGGGATGTATTGCACGTCGTTGGTCATCGTGTAGTCGTGAACCGGGCGGTACTCGATCTTGACCTTGCCGGCATCATCCAGCCAGGCCAGCGTGTGCTTCATCCAGTTCTTGTCGTCGCGATCGGAGAAGTCCTCGCGCGCATGCGCGCCGCGGCTCTCGGTGCGGTTTGCGGCGGAGTTCATCGTCACCACCGCCTGCGCGATCAGATTGTCGAATTCCAGCGTCTCGACGAGGTCTGAATTCCACACCAGCGAGCGGTCCGAGACGCCGATGTCGGTGATGCCGCTGTGGACCTTCTCGATCAGGTTCTGGCCTTCGCTCAGGATGTCGCCGGTGCGGAACACCGCGCAATTGTTCTGCATCACGTGCTGCATGCCTTCGCGCAGCTTCGCGGTCGGCGTGCCGCCGGAGGCGTAACGGTAACGGTCGAGACGGCCGAGCGCGAGCTCGGACGAGTTCGCCGGCAGCTCCGGCTGCTTGGCATTGGGCGTGAGCTTTTCGGCGAGGCGCAGCGCCGCGGCGCGGCCGAACACGACGAGGTCGATCAGCGAGTTGGAGCCGAGGCGGTTGGCGCCGTGCACGGACACGCAGGCGGCCTCGCCGATCGCCATCAGGCCGGGGATGACGGCGTTGTCGTCGCCGTCCTTCTTGGTCAGCACCTCGCCGTGATAGTTCGTCGGGATGCCGCCCATGTTGTAGTGGACCGTGGGCACGATCGGAATCGGCTCGCGCGTCACGTCGACATTGGCGAAGATCTTCGCGGATTCTGAGATGCCCGGCAGGCGCTCGGCGAGCACCGCGGGATCGAGATGGTCGAGGTGAAGGAAGATGTGGTCCTTCTTCTTGCCGACGCCGCGGCCTTCGCGGATCTCGATGGTCATCGCGCGCGAGACGACGTCGCGCGACGCCAGATCCTTCGCGGAGGGCGCATAACGCTCCATGAAGCGCTCGCCCTCGGAGTTGACGAGATAGCCGCCTTCGCCGCGCGCGCCTTCGGTGACGAGACAGCCCGAGCCGTAAATGCCGGTCGGGTGGAACTGAACGAACTCCATGTCCTGCATCGGCAGGCCGGCGCGCAGCACCATGCCGCCGCCGTCGCCGGTGCAGGTATGTGCCGAGGTGCAGGAGGCGTAGGCGCGGCCGTAGCCGCCGGTGGCGAGAATCACGGTCTGGGCGCGGAAGCGGTGCAGCGTGCCGTCGTCGAGCTTGAGCGCGATGACGCCGCGGCAGGTGCCCTGGTCGTCCATGATCAGGTCGATGGCGAAGAACTCGATGAAGAACTCGGCCGCGTGGCGCAGCGACTGGCCGTACATCGTGTGCAGCATGGCGTGGCCGGTGCGGTCGGCGGCGGCGCAGGTGCGCTGCGCCTGGCCCTTGCCGAAGTCCATGGTCATGCCGCCGAACGGACGCTGGTAGATCTTGCCGTCCTCGGTGCGCGAGAACGGCACGCCCCAATGCTCGAGTTCGTAGACCGCGTCGGGCGCGTTGCGCACCATGTATTCGATCGCGTCCTGGTCGCCGAGCCAGTCCGACCCCTTCACGGTGTCGTACATGTGCCAGCGCCAGTCGTCCTTGTGCATGTTGCCGAGCGAGGCGGAAATGCCGCCCTGCGCCGCGACCGTGTGCGAGCGGGTCGGAAACACCTTGGTGATGCAGGCGGTTTTCAGGCCGGCTTCGCTGCACCCGACGGTGGCGCGCAGGCCCGCGCCGCCGGCGCCGACCACGACGACGTCATACGTATGGTCCTCGATCGGATAGGCTTTTCCGTTGGTGGCGGGAGCGCCGTTGCCCTTGCCATTTGTCTCAGCGGCCATGGGTTACACTCCGGAAGAAAGCTTCACGATCGCGTAGGTCGAGGCGAGCGCGACGGCGACCGAGAAGAAATTGTTGAGCATGATCGACACGAGCTTCAGCTTCTCGTTGTGAACGTAGTCCTCGATCACGACCTGCATGCCGATCTTCATGTGCCAGGTGCTGGCGACGATGAAGAGCAGCATGATGATGGCGATCGGCAGCGAGCCGAGGGTCTGCGCCGCGAAGGCCTGGTTGCGGCCGAAGAGCATCATGATGACCACGATCACCGGGATCATCAGCAGCGTCATCGCGACCGCCGTCAGGCGCTGGCGCCAGAAGTCGGATGTACCGGAATGGGCGGCGCCGAGATTGCGGACGCGGCCGAGCGGGGTGCGCATGCTGCGCTTCGGCGTATCGGCTGCGCTCATTTTCCACCTCCGACCGCGTAGGCGATGATCCAGACCAGCACCGTCAGCGCGATGCCGCCGATCGCTGCGCCCCAGGTCAGGGCCTCGCGCTCGTTGGCCTTGAAGCCGTAGCCGAGGTCCCACACGAAGTGCCGGATGCCGCTCAACATGTGGTGCATCAGCGCCCAAGTGTAGCCGAACACGATCAGGCGCCCGATGATGCTGCCGGTGAAGGCCTGGACATGGGCATAGGCGGCGGGGCCTGAGGCCGCAGCAACCAGCCACCAGACCAGCAGCAGGGTTCCGACATAAAGGGCGACGCCGGTGGCGCGATGGACGATGGACAGCGCCATCGTCAGCGTCCAGCGGTAGACTTGCATATGGGGTGAAAGCGGTCGTTCGATCCGTGCGGTCATGGGCTTTTGATGTTTATTGCGGCCCAGCGTGGGGCACATGGGGATCGCGGAAGGTCGGCTCTATTTACGGAGTCGATTTCGCCTGCGCAATCACCAATTCGCCATAAATCGAACGATGGTTCAGCACTACAGCCTTGATGAACCAAGCCCAATCAGAGGCTTGGTATACCAGCAGGCTGGCCCGCCAACCAAGTAAGGAATCTAAATTCATAGGTTCCATTGGCGTCCGATGCATTGAAATTACTATTGGAACGCCTCTAAACGGACCACGCCGTCCAGGCAGGTTGAGAGCGGCCGTCCGTCACCACGCCGGCCTGTCGAATGGCGCTGAGCTTGCCTCCTGCCGATCCCGTCTGCCCGATGGTGGATATGCGCATCCTGCAATCCACCCCAGCCGGGAGGTGGAGCGTGTCGACCGCGGGAATCAGATCGCCTAAAGCTCCACGCGCAGCCCCGGGATCGACGAATCGGAGAGGTTGCGACCAGTCGCCGGGGCAGGTCAGGGGTGATTGCAGGTCTTGATATCAGGGAGATCGTCGAGCTCGCGCTGTTGCTGATCGCAACCGGCGCGCTCTCCGGATTCCTGGCCGGCGTGTTCGGCATTGGCGGCGGCGCGATCCTGGTGCCGGTGTTCTACGAATGCTTCCGGATCGCCGGCGTGCCGCTCGAGGTACGCATGCCGCTCTGCGTCGGCACCTCGCTTGCCGTGATCATCCCGACCTCGATCCGCTCGTTTCAGGCGCACTACAAGCGCGGCGCCGTCGACCTGGGCATCCTGCGCGTCTGGTGGCTGCCGATCCTGATCGGCGTCGTCGTCGGCAGCGTGGTCGCGCGTTACGCGCCGGAGCGGCTGTTCAAGATCGTGTTCGTCTGCGTCGCCTGGTCCGCCGCCGTGCGGCTGATCTTCGCCCGCGACACCTGGAAGCTTGGTGATGATCTGCCGAAGGGGCCCTTGATGCGAATCTACGGCTTCTGCGTCGGCATCCTCTCGACGCTGATGGGCATCGGCGGCGGCCTGTTCTCGAACCTGCTGATGACCTTCTACGGCCGGCCGATCCATCAGGCGGTCGCGACCTCGTCGGCGCTCGCGGTCTTGATCTCGATCCCCGGCGCGCTCGGTTACATCTATGCGGGGTGGCCTGCCGCGGCGAGCTATCCGGCCGTCGCCGCGCTGCAAGTGCCGTTCGCACTCGGCTACGTCTCGCTGATCGGCGCCGTGCTGGTGATGCCGATGAGCCTCGTGACAGCGCCGCTCGGTGTGAAGGCTGCGCATGCGATGTCGAAGCGGACGCTGGAGGTCGCGTTCGGATGTTATCTGTTCATCGTCGGCAGCAGATTTGTGATGAGCTTGCTGGGCGGGCAGTAGCTGCCTTGGGTCGAACGCGGCGCCACAGACTCCGCCGTCATCGCCCGGTCAGGTGTTTAGGCCGGAGACATAGCTGACGCCTGTTCGGACACATCACTGACGGTTGGGCCGCAGTGTACTGGATGCCCCGCCTTCGCGGGGCATGACAGCGTACCGGGCTCGCACAGCAATGACGACGAGAGAGCAGGACACGCCTTACTTCTTCGCGTAGATATCCTTGTACGTATCGCGCAAAATATTCTTCTGCACCTTGCCCATTGTGTTGCGCGGTAGTTCGTCGACGACGAAGACGCGCTTGGGCATCTTGAACTTTGCCAGCCTTCCATCGAGCGCCTTCAGCACCGCGCCTTCGGTGACATCGGCGTCCTTGTTGCAGACCAGCACCGCCGTAACGCCCTCGCCGAAATCGGCATGCGGCACGCCGATCACGGCGGATTCGATTACGCCGGGCATGGCGTCGATCTCGCTCTCGATTTCCTTGGGGTAGACGTTGAAGCCGCCGGAGATCACGAGATCCTTGCCGCGGCCGAGAATGTGGACATAGCCCTTGTCGTCGATCTTGCCGAGATCGCCGGTGATGAAGAAGCCGTCGTCGCGAAATTCGGACTTGGTCTTCTCCGGCATGCGCCAGTAGCCCTTGAACACGTTCGGGCCCTTCACCTCGATCATGCCGATTTCCTCGCGCGGCAATTCCTTGCCGGTCTCGGGCTCGGTCACGCGCACGGAGACGCCGGGCAGCGGAAAGCCGACCGCGCCGGGCACGCGCTCGCCGTCGTAAGGATTCGACGTGTTCATGTTGGTCTCGGTCATGCCGTAGCGCTCGAGCACGGCATGGCCCGTGCGCGCCGACCATTCACGATGGGTTTCGGCCAGCAGCGGCGCCGAGCCGGAGATGAACAGCCGCATGTGTTTCGTGGTGTCGCGCGACAGCGCGGGATTTTGCAGCAGCCGCGTGTAGAAGGTCGGCACGCCCATCAGCACGGTGGCGCGCGCCATCAGCTTGATGATCAGGTCGGGATCGAGCTTCGGCAGGAAGATCATCGACGCGCGCGCGAACAGCGTCACGTTGGTCGCCACGAACAGGCCGTGCGTATGGTAGATCGGCAGCGCGTGGATCAGCACGTCCTTGTCGGTGAAGCGCCAGTAGCCGACGAGGCTGAGCGAGTTCGACGCCAGATTATCGTGCGTCAGCATCGCGCCCTTGGAGCGCCCCGTCGTTCCGGAAGTGTAGAGGATCGCGGCGAGATCGTCGTTGGCGCGCGCCACGGTCGCGAATTCGGGGCTGGCCTTGTCGGCGGCGTCCGTCAGCGAACCCTTGCCGTCGGGCCCGAGCGTTTCGATCTTCGCCTTCACCTTGGCGGCGATCGGGCCGAGGCCCTCGGCCTTGGAGGGATCGCAAACCACCAGCGACGGCTCGGCATCGCCGATGAAATAGTCGAGCTCGTTGAGCGTATAGGCGGTGTTGAGCGGCAGATAGACCGCGCCGGCCCTGACAGTGCCGAGATACAGCACGATGTTGGCGACGGATTTCTCCACCTGCACCGCGACGCGGTCGCCGGGCTTGACGCCGCGCGCGACCAGCACGTTCGCCATCTGGCCTGCCCGCGCGATCAGCTCGCCGTAGCTGATATGGGCGCCGTCCTGTGTCTCGATCGCGAGGCGCGCAGGGTTGTCGAGGCCGTCGAACAGGCGCGAAAACAAATTGGCGTTGGCTGCGTGGTTCATGCAAGATTTCCTCGACCGCAAGGCCTGTCCTACAAGGCTTGTTAGACAAGGCCGGTCAAAACCGAGGGCTGGATTAGCAAAAACCGCCCCGATGAAGCAACGGAGACGGTTTGCATGACCAAGAACGGGAAACGCGTGGCCTGGGTCACGGGCGGCGGCAGCGGGATCGGGGAGGCCGGCGCCGAGGCTTTGGCTGCCGACGGCTGGACGGTGGTGGTATCGGGCCGCCGCAAGGATGCCCTGGATACCGTGGTCGCGAAGATCAATGGGGCGGGCGGGACGGCCGAGGCGATCGCGCTGGACGTGTCCAATGCCGCCGAAGCCCAGAAGGCGGCCGATCAGATCGTCGCCAGGCACGGCCGGATCGACCTGCTCGTGAACAATGCCGGCATCAACGTCCCCAAGCGCAGCTGGAAGGACATGGAGCTGGACGGCTGGGACAAGCTCGTCCAGGTCAATCTCAACGGCGTGCTCTATTGCATGCGCGCGGTGCTGCCGACGATGCGCAAGCAGCAGGACGGCTCGATCATCAACGTCTCGTCCTGGGCCGGCCGCCACGTCTCGAAGATGCCGGGCCCGGCCTACACCACCACCAAACATGCGGTGCTCGCACTGACGCATTCCTTCAACATGGACGAATGCGTCAACGGCCTGCGCGCCTGCTGCCTGATGCCGGGCGAGGTGGCGACGCCCATCCTGAAACTTCGGCCGGTGGTGCCGAGCGAGGCGGAGCAGGCCAAGATGCTGCAGTCCGAAGATCTCGGCCGCACCATCGCCTTCATCGCGTCGATGCCGCCGCGCGTCTGCATCAACGAGCTCTTGATCAGCCCGACGCACAATCGTGGATTCATCCAGACGCCGAACAACAGGGATTGAAGCGAGGTCGTAGCCCCAAACTCGTCATTGCGAGCGAAGCGAAGCAATCCAGACATGTATCCGCGAGGCAGTCTGGATTGCTTCGTCGCTTCGCTCCTCGCAATGACGGCGCGCGCTCACACACGGACGCGCCGCCCCATAGTTTCACGCATCACGATAAATTATTTCCCGAAACCACTTCGCGAACCCTCCCGTAATTCGAACCAACGACGCGTGACTGCCTCACGTCAAACTGTCGCAGGCGCCGTTGTTGCCCAACGCAAACGCCGGCCATCGCCGGTCACAATCCAATCGGGAGTCTCACCATGTCGAAGCGCATTGCCTATCTCACCGCCGCTGCCTTCAGCGCCCTGGCCATCACCGCGACCGTCGTCGCGCCTGCCCGGGCCGAGGAAAAGACCGTCATGGTCGGCGGCGCCGCGATGTTCCCGTCCAAGAACATCGTCCAGAACGCGGTCAACTCGAAGGACCACACCACGCTGGTGGCGGCGGTGAAGGCGGCCGGCCTCGTCCCGACGCTGGAAGGCAAGGGCCCGTTCACGGTGTTCGCGCCGACCAACGCCGCCTTCGGCAAGCTGCCGGCCGGCACCGTCGACAATCTGGTCAAGCCCGAGAACAAGGCGACGCTGACCAAGATCCTCACCTACCATGTCGTGCCCGGCAAGCTCGAGGCCTCCGACCTCACCGACGGCAAGAAGCTGAAGACCGCCGAAGGCGAGGAACTGACCGTCAAAAAGCAGGACGGCAAGGTCTGGATCGTCGATGCCAAGGGCGGCACCTCGATGGTGACGATCTCCAACGTCAACCAGTCGAACGGCGTGATCCATGTGGTCGACACCGTGCTGATGCCGGCGACGTAACACCGCGCCACCCGGTTTCATCCCCCACCGGATGCGACGAAACAGCGAGCCGGGGGCACCCGGCTCGCTTTATTGTGACCACGATAGCCCGCTTGCATCGATTCGATGCCCGGCTGGGCGTAACGAAAGCGGAAGCATCGGCGTATAATTGCTGTCACACGACGTTCAGGACGGAACCGCCATGTCGAGCCTCACAGTCACCGACGAACAGGTCAGCGCCACCCCGGCCAAAGTGATCCAGCCGGCCTGGGTCCGGATCATGCACTGGACCAACGCCGTCGCGATGATCCTGATGATCCTGTCGGGCTGGCAGATCTACAACGCCTCGCCGCTTTTCGGCTTCAGCTTTCCGCGCGAGTACACGCTGGGCGGCTGGCTCGGCGGCGGGCTGCTCTGGCATTTTGCGGCGATGTGGCTGCTCATGATCAACGGTCTGGCCTATCTCGTCACCGGCTTTGCCACCGGCCGCTTTCGCAAGAAGCTGCTGCCGATCACCGCGTCGGGCGTGCTTCACGACGTCAGGGCTGCCCTGACCTTCAAGCTCGGCCATGACGACCTCAGCGTCTACAATTACGTGCAGCGCGCGCTCTATGCCGGCATCATCTTGGTCGGCGTGCTGATCGTGCTGTCGGGCCTGGGGATGTGGAAGCCGGTCCAGCTGCATTGGCTCGTCATGCTGTTCGGCGACTATCCGACCGCGCGCTACGTGCATTTCTTCTGCATGGCCGCGATCTGCGCCTTCCTCGTCATTCACGTGCTGCTCGCGCTGCTGGTGCCGAAGAGCCTGCGCGCAATGATCATCGGTCGTTAAGGGAGCAAGTCATGGCCAAGCGCTCATTCCTGATCCCCGGCGTCGACAAGCGGCTGCTGATCAAGGACTCCCTCAAGACGATGCCTGATGTCACCCGCCGCCGCTTCATCGCCGGCGGCGCCAGCCTCGGCGCGCTGACGCTGCTCACCGGCTGCGATGTGATCGACTCGTCGTCGGCCGACACGATGCTGGCGAAGATCTCGAAATTCAACGACGCGGTGCAGTCCTTCATCTTCAATCCCGACGCGCTGGCGCCGACATTTTCCGAACACGACATCACAAAGCCATTTCCGTTCAATGCCTATTACGATCTCGACGACGCACCGGAGGTCTCGGCGGCGGATTGGAAACTCGAGGTTCGCGGCCTCGTCGACAACAAGAAATCCTGGACGCTGGACGAGCTTTACAAGCTGCCGCAGGTCTCGCAGATCACCCGCCATATCTGCGTCGAGGGCTGGAGCGCGATCGGCAGCTGGACCGGCACGCCCCTGCGCGATTTCCTCAAGCTGATCGGCGCCGACACCCGCGCCAAATACGTCTGGTTCCAGTGCGCCGACAAGGACGGCTACAATTCGCCCTTGGACATGCGCAGCGCGCTGCATCCGCAGACCCAGATGACGTTCAAATATGCGAACGAGATCCTGCCGCGTGCCTACGGTTTTCCCATGAAAATCCGCGTGCCGACAAAGCTCGGCTTCAAGAACCCGAAATACGTGGTCTCGATGGAAGTCACCAACGACTACAAGGGCGGCTATTGGGAAGACCAGGGGTACAATTCGTTCAGTGGGAGCTAGGACCGCTGCCGTAGCGTGGGCAAAGCGCAGCGTGCCCATCGATACCGCATCTGCGGTGACACGCAGGGTGGGCTCGGCTATATGCGCCTTTGCCCACCCTACGGTAGCACGGCACTGGACATAATCGCCGCAGCGGTCCTATTTTGTGGATCGCATGAGTTCGAACCCAGCGACCAGAACGAACATCAAGACATTGCTGGTAGCGTCGCTGATCTGCGTTTCGGCGATGTCCGCGCTGGTCGATGGCCTTTTCTTTTGGCGTGGCATATACGCAGCGCCTGTGACCGCTGCTTTTGCAGACGCCCTGCTGGCGCTTTTGCTCATCATGTGGATCGCAGCTGACCAAAGGGATCATCCGCAAGTCGAGCGGCCGTTCGACTACGGATTTCTCCTGATGGTGTTCTGGCTGCCGTATCTACCTTACTATCTGTGGCGGACGAGGCGCTTCGCTGGTCTGGGGATATTCGCCGGCTTCCTGGGACTGTTCTCGCTCGGATTCCTGGTTCAACTGGCGATGTGGTCAGCGTTCGTCATGTATCCGCGGTAGCGGTTGTGCTGGGCACGGCGCGTTGCGCCTTTGCCCACCCTACGGCACCGATTGCTTGGCCGGCCCCACCTTCCGCTGGCACAGCGCCGCAACGGCCCCGAGCGCCAGCAGCGCCGCCGACACGTTCAGCGCGTAACTCAGGCTCCCAAGAGCATCCGTGATGGCGCCGACCGCGATCGGCCCCAGCGTCTGGCCGATGCCGAACGAGATCGTCATCGCCGCAATCGCGGTCGGCCACACCTCGGGCGGATAGTTGAAGCGGACGAAGGCGGTGGTCGAGTTGACCACGGCGAAGAAGCCGATGCCGAACACGACCGCGGAGACGGCCAGCCATGCGGTCGAATGTCCCAGCATCGGCAGGCCGGCGCCGATGGCGTTGGTGCCGAGGATGATGGCGGTCGCGAGCCCGCCGCGGTCGAGCGCGAGCACGCCGCGCCAGACCCAGGGTGTGACGAAGGCGCTGACGCCGATCAGGCCCCAGAACGCAGCCTGCGCCGTCGCATCGCCGCCGCCGTCGCGGACATAGGCGATCATGAAGGTCATGTAGGCGATGTAGCCCGCGCCGAACAGGAAGTAGCCGGCCAGGTAGATCAGCACCGGGAGAATCGAAAAGGAGGCGTGGCTTGCTTCGGCGAAGCGCGCCTGGCTCTCGATGCGGGTCAGGAACAGCGGTGCCGCCATCACCAGCGAGAGCAGCGTCAGCGCCCACCACACGATCCACCACGAGCCCGGGCCGAACCATTGCAGGGTGAACGGTGCGATCAGCCCGGAGGAGAGAATGCCGACGCCCGGGCCGGCATAGAACAGGCTGAGCAGGAAATTGGCGCGCTCGGGATAGGACTGCGCGATGGTCGCGGCCAGGGCGCCGCCGGCAACGAAGGCAATTGCGGCGCCGATGCCCAGCACCAGCCGCGCCAGGCTGAGTGCGAAAAAATTCCCGGTCAGCGCGCAAGTGGCCAGCGCGGCCAGACACACCAGGGTTCCGCCGCGGATGGCGCCCGACCAGCCGACCCGCCGGATCAGCCGGGATGCGACCAGCGCGCCCGCGAGATAGCCGACGGCGTTGATCGTGTTCATGAACCCGGCCGCGGAATAGGACCAGCCGAGGTCCTCCCGCATGTCGGGCAGCACCAGCGCATAGGCAAAGCGGCCGATGCCGAGCCCGACCGTCGCGGCCAGCGACAGGGTCAGGATCAGCCGCGCGGGATGGCCGTCGGGCAAAGAGCGTTCGGGGGCGTGCAAGGGGTACTCCGGCGACGCTCAGTGTGGCAGGCCCTCCCGGTCTTGCACAGCCGTGCGGCGGCAATGGTGTCTTGCCAAGCGCGCAACGCCGCTCTAGCACTCCGCCCGAATTCACGAGGTGCCGTCATGCCCGGCCTTGTGCCGGGCATCCACCTTCTTGGCGCCTCAGAGGCGAGACGTGGATGGCCGGGACATAGGCGAGCGGAAGCGACGCCGTCCTTTGGCCGGCTATGCCGGCCATGACGAAAAGGAGGAAGAACATCATGGCGACCCACAAACTGCTGCTGCTCCCCGGCGACGGTATCGGCCCCGAGGTGATGGGCGAGGTGAAGCGGCTGATCGACTGGCTCAATTCGGCCGGAATCGCCAAGTTCGAGACCGACACCGGCCTCGTCGGCGGCTCCGCCTATGACGCCCACAAGGTGTCGATCTCGGAAGGCGACATGGCCAAGGCGCTTGCCGCCGACGCCATCATCTTCGGCGCGGTCGGCGGTCCCAAGTGGGACGCGGTGCCCTACGAGGTGCGCCCGGAAGCCGGCCTGTTGCGCCTGCGCAAGGATCTCGCTCTGTTCGCCAACCTCCGTCCGGCCGTGTGCTACCCGGCGCTCGCCGATGCCTCGAGCCTGAAGCGCGAGGCGGTCGAGGGCCTCGACATCATGATCGTGCGCGAGCTCACCGGCGGCGTCTATTTCGGCGAGCCCAAGACCATCACCGATCTCGGCAACGGCCAGAAGCGCGCCATCGATACCCAGGTCTACGACACCTATGAGATCGAGCGCATCGGCCGTGTCGCCTTCGAGCTTGCCAGGAAGCGCAAGAACAAGGTGACGTCGATGGAGAAGCGCAACGTCATGAAGTCGGGCGTGCTCTGGAACGAGGTCATGACGGCGGTTCACAAGCGCGAATACCCCGACGTCACGCTCGAGCACCAGCTCGCCGATTCCGGCGGCATGATGCTGGTGAAGGCGCCGAAGCAGTTCGACGTCATCGTCACCGACAATCTGTTCGGCGACATGCTGTCCGACATCGCGGCGATGCTGACCGGATCGCTCGGCATGCTGCCCTCGGCCTCGCTCGGCGAGGTCGACGTCAAGAGCAAGAAGCGCAAGGCGCTGTACGAGCCGGTGCACGGTTCGGCGCCCGACATCGCCGGCAAGGGCCTCGCCAATCCGATTGCGATGATCTCGTCCTTCGGCATGGCGCTGCGCTACTCCTTCGACATGGGCGCGCTCGCCGACAAGGTCGATGCCGCGATCGCCGCGGTGCTCGCCAGCGGCCTTCGTACCGCCGACATCAAGTCGGAAGGCACCACGGCCGCCTCGACCACGCAGATGGGCGAAGCGATCCTGAAGGAATTGCAGAAGCTGCACGCGTAAGGCTTGCACAGCTCTCGTCGGGTGGGCAAGGCGAAGCGTGCCCACCACTTCCCGGCTATTGGATAGAGATGGTGGGCACGGTGCGTTGCACCTTTGCCCACCCTGCGGCACGACCCGTAAGGAGCCACCTCATGGATGCCTCGCCCCGCCCCAAGATCGCGGAAACCATCATCCATGACACGGTCCGCCAGCGCGAAGCGCAGATCGGCCGCCGCTGCGAAATCCTGAGCAACACGCGCATCGAATATGCCGCGCTCGGCGACTACTCGTATCTCGGTGAGAACTGCGACGTCGCCGATGCGGTGATCGGAAAATTCACGGCCATCGCCAATTCGGTACGGATCGGCGCGCCGAACCATCCGATGGGCCGGCCGTCCCAGCATCGCTTCACCTATTGCCCTGAATATTATGATGCGAGCGCGACCCGTGACGGCGACTTCTTCGCGGATCGCCGTGGCGACCGGGTGATCGTCGGCAATGATGTCTGGATCGGGCACGCCGCGATCCTGCTGCCGGGCGTCACCGTCGGCGACGGCGCGGTGATTGCCGCGGGCGCGGTCGTCAGCCGCGATGTGCCGCCCTACACGATCGTCGGCGGCGTTCCCGCGCGCGCCATCCGCAAGCGCTTTGACGATGCCGTTGCCGAAAGCCTGCGCCGCATTGCCTGGTGGGATTGGCCGGACGAGCTCGTCTTCGAGCGCCTGGGCGATTTCCGCTCCGAGGCGATCGAGGACTTTTGCAGGCGCTATGATCCGGCAGCCAACGCGTAAGAAGGACGCATCTCGCACCAACAAAAATGGCCGAGCGTGAGCCCGGCCATTTTGATTCGGAAGATCAGCCCGCTTCAGTACAGCGGAAAATTCTGCGGATAGCCGCCGACGTCGGACGGCGGGCTCAGCGGCTGGCGATCGATCGGGCGATTGAGGTTTTCGCGCGCGAAGGACGGATAGCCGACGGCCGGCGGGAAGGCGTAGTCGGAGAACTTGCGGTCGCCCGGATTGACCTCGGTGCCGCCATCGAGCCAGGAGCGCTTGCTCACATAGAGGCGGGTGCGGCCCTGCTGATAGACAGCGTTGGGGCCGGTCGGGCCGTAATAGTGGCGGCCGCTGTCATAGCGCTGCTTCTTGGTGTCGGCCGAGGCAGGCGTCGCGAAACCCAAAGAAGCGGTCATGGCCATCGCGGCGCCCGCCGCAAGCCAGGTCGCCAATTTGTTCGCGGCAGAGAAATTCGAGCTCATCACGTCCCCTTCAGGCGGCACGCCGCCAGTCGATATCGTCCCATACTAGCCCGGCCGGGGTCTCCGCAACTAGGTCAATTGGGTCACACCAGCTCGGAATAATCGTGCGCGCCGGCAAAAGTTGCATGAATACCAGCCACTTGAGCTTGATGCGGGTCAAAGCGCGCCGCGCAATTGCGCGTTGGCGGCGCCCAGCAGCCAGTCCGACGAGCCCGCAGGCGCGCAACCGCTGCGCCTGAGCTCGGCATGGGCGAACAATTCCGCCAGCTTCGGCTCGTTGCCGGAGGCCAGCAGCGTCAGCCGGTTCAGCGTGCAGGCGATCGCCGTGCGCCGCGCAGGCAGGGTCTCGCCCTGACAGGTAAACCCGGAGATCTGGAGCGGCGGCTCCTCGCTGCGCTTGAGGTAGCCGAGGCAAGCCTGGCTCCCTTCCGCTGCACCGGTTGGCCGGAACAGGGCGACGGGCCCAAATTTGGTGTCGATCAGGCCGGCCTGCTCGAGCGGGGTGGCCGCACCCAGTCCCATCTGGACGGCCAGATCCGCCGTCGCCGGACGGGCCACGTCGAATTCGCCGCCCTCACGGTAAATCTCGAGCTCGGCAACGGGCCTGTTGGCCTCGCCCGCCCAGCGCATCACGTCCCTGCGGCCGCCTTCGGGATGTCGAAGGATGAGGTAAGAGATTGTTTTTTCAGATGAATCGGGGCGGCTGAGGGCGAAGGCGGGATGCGAACGGCCGGCGACACTCCACCCCGGCTTGTCCGCGGGGTCATCGTCGCGCAGGTTGGGCAGCTGGCCGAGCGCCGCAACCGCGAGGATGGCAAACAGCGCGAGCACCCCCACATAGGCGAACAGGCGCGCCAGCGTTCCGACGACCTCGTCGGCGAAGGCTGCGAGCGCCAGATGGATCTGGGTGGGGCTAACGGCCGTGCCGGCCTCAGGCGACTGCATCCACGTCCCCAAGGCAGGGGCCAACATTGTCTTGAGGCCGGTTCTCGCATAGAAGCGCTGCTCTTCCTGTTTAAGCATCAGCTTCAGGAACGGGCTTTTTCATCGGAGAGTGAACGATGGGTTACAAAGTCGCAGTCGTCGGCGCGACCGGCAATGTCGGACGGGAAATGCTCAACATTCTCGATGAGCGCAAATTCCCGGCGGACGAGGTCGTGGCCCTCGCGTCACGCCGCAGCATCGGCGTCGAGGTCTCCTATGGCGACCGTACCCTGAAGGTCAAAGCGCTCGAGCATTACGACTTCTCCGACGTCGACATCTGCCTGATGTCGGCGGGCGGCACGGTGTCGAAGGAATGGTCGCCGAAGATCGGCGCCGCCGGCACGGTCGTGATCGACAATTCCTCGGCCTGGCGCATGGATCCGGACGTGCCGCTGATCGTGCCCGAAGTGAACGCGGATGCGACGGCGGGCTTCAAGACGAAGAACATCATCGCCAACCCGAACTGCTCGACCGCGCAGCTCGTGGTCGCGCTGAAGCCGCTGCACGACAAGGCGACGATCAAGCGCGTCGTGGTCTCGACCTATCAATCGGTGTCGGGCGCCGGCAAGGATGCGATGGACGAATTGTTCTCGCAGACCAAGGCCGTCTACACCAACCAGGAGCTGGTCAACAATAAATTCCCCAAGCGCATCGCCTTCAACGTCATTCCCCAGATCGACGTCTTCATGGAGGACGGCTACACCAAGGAAGAGTGGAAGATGATGGCGGAGACCAAGAAGATTCTTGATCCCAAGATCAAGCTCTCCGCGACCTGCGTGCGCGTTCCGGTGTTCGTCGGCCACTCCGAGGCCGTCAATATCGAGTTCGAGAACCCGATCAGCGCGGATGAAGCGCGCGACATCCTGCGCAAGGCGCCCGGCTGCCTCGTCATCGACAAGCATGAGCCCGGCGGCTATGCCACGCCGTATGAAGCCGCGGGCGAGGACGCCACCTACATCAGCCGCATCCGCGAGGACGCGACGGTCGAGAACGGCCTCGTGCTGTGGTGCGTGTCCGACAATCTGCGCAAGGGCGCCGCGCTCAACGCGATCCAGATCGCGGAAGTCCTGATCAACCGCAAGCTGATCAGCGCGAAGAAGAAGGCGGCGTAAGCACGCTACCGTAAGGTGGATTAGCCGGCGGCTGCGCGAAGCGCAGTCCGCTCGGCGTAATCCACCTCTTCTGTCTCTGCGGATACGAACAGCGGCGGATTACGCTTCGCTAATCCGCTCTACGCGTAACGAATTCAGACCGCGCTGCGCACGCTCTTGAATTCCTTGCTCGCCTTGTCCAGCACGAACAGCGATCCCTCCGCGACGCCGAAATAGGCGCCGTGGGTCTGCATCTGGCCTGAGTCCACCGCCTTCTGCACGAACGGGAAGGTCATCAGGTTTTCCAGGCTGCGGAACACCGCGGCCTTCTCGATGCGCTCGACGAACTGCGCCATGGTTTCGCGCTCGCGCTGCTCGACCACCTCGCCCGGCTTGATGAACATCTGCATCCATTTGCCGATGAAGTCGCCCGGTGTGAGCGGCTCGATCTTGTCGACGAAGGCGCGGATGCCGCCGCACTGCGCGTGCCCGAGCACCACGATGTGCTTCACCTTCAGCACCGTCACGGCATATTCCAGCGCGGCCGAGACGCCGTGCGCGTTGCCGTCGGGCTGATACACCGGCACCAGATTGGCGATGTTGCGAACGACGAACAATTCGCCCGGCCCGACGTCGAAGATCACTTCGGGCGAGACGCGGCTGTCGCAGCAGCCGATCACCATCACTTCCGGGAACTGCCCCTTCACCGACAGTTCGCGATAGCGGGTCTGCTCGGTCGGCAGCCGCTGGGTGGCGAAGGCCTGGTAGCCTTCCAGCAAATGCTCAGGGAATGTGATCATGGCCTATGCCTAACCATAGACCGCAGGGGCGAACAAGCCTTTCGAACAGGCATGCCAGATGCTATCGGCTTGGCTTGTCGTTTGAGCATGATCCTTTCGGAAAACCGCCGCACACTTTTCCGGAATCATGCTTCAGAATACACCTGAGGAAACCGGAAGGAACGCTTGCATGACCCGCCCGCGCCGCAGCCATCTGTTCATGCCCGGCTCCAATCCGCGCGCGCTGGAAAAAGCGCGAAATCTGGCCGCCGACGGCCTGATTCTCGACCTGGAGGATTCGGTGGCGCCCGACGCCAAGGCGGTGGCGCGCGACGGAATCGCCGCCGCGATCGCGGCCAAGGGGTTCGGCAAGCGCGAGGTCCTGATCCGGACCAACGGTCTCGATACGCAATGGTGGGCCGAGGACGTCGCGATGGCCGCCAAGGCTTCGCCGGACGGCATCCTGGTTCCAAAAGTTTCAAGCATCGAGGATCTCCAGACCATCGGCCGCGATCTCGCCGGACTCGGCGCCGCGCCGACCGTAAAAGTCTGGGCCATGATCGAGACCGCGCGCGCGGTGCTGCATGCCGAGGAGTTGGCCGCGGCGGGACGCGATCCGAACACGCGGCTGTCAGGCTTCGTGTTCGGCCCGAACGACATCTCGCGCGAGACCCGGATCAAGATGCTGCCCGGCCGTGCGGCGATGATCCCGATGATCACCCATTGCATCCTGGCGACGCGCGCCCATGGCCTCGAAATCCTCGACGGCCCCTACAGCGACATCAACAATCCCGACGGTTTTGCCACCGAATGCGCGCAGGGCCGCGACCTCGGTTTCGACGGCAAGACGCTGATCCACCCCTCGCAGATCGAAGCCTGCAACGTGATCTTCACGCCGCCCGAAGAGGACATCGCGCGCGCGCGAAAAATCATCGCGGCGTTCGAGCTGCCGGAAAACGTCTCGCGCGGAGCGATCCGGCTCGACGGCGCGATGGTCGAGCGTCTGCACGCCGACATGGCGAGGCGCACGATCGAAATCGCGGATGCGATTGCGGCGATGGCGAAGGGCTGAACGTGTCCCTGGCCCGTTCCGTCCTTCTGGATCTCGACGGAACGCTGGTCGATTCGAAGGCCGGAATTGTCGCGAGCTGCTCAGCCGCCTTGCGTGTGCTCGGTCATGATCCCGGCAAGGCACCAGACATAGCGATCGGGCCGCCACTCGAAGACATCTTGCGGACGTTGCTGCAGGCCTATGGCGACGACCGGGTCGACGAAGCCGTCGTCGCCTATCGTCAGCACTACGGCGAAAGTGGTCTGTTTGGAAGCGAGACCTATCCTGGAATCGGTGACGCGCTCGAGAAGATGCGTCGTGCCGGATTGAGGATCTACCTCGCGACTTCGAAGCGCGAAGTTTTCGCGCGTCGGATTCTGGAGAACCGGGATTTGGCGATACATTTCGACGGAATCCACGGCTCCGTGCCGGGCGGCAAGCTCGATCACAAGGCGGAGCTGCTCGCCCATATCCTGTCTGAACACGGTATCGCCGCATCGCACAGCCTCATGGTCGGCGATCGCAGCCAAGACATCGTTGGCGCCCGCGCCGTCGGGATGCGCGGCCTCGGCGTGGTCTGGGGATATGGCAGTCGCGACGAACTCGAAGCGGCCGGTGCGGATCAACTGGTGGAACAACCTGCGGATCTCGCGCGTACGGTTCTATCGATGTTGAACGGATAGTCTCCGCGAGACCCGCACCAGGCAGTTTTCCCGTTGCGGTAGTGAAATGCAGTGCTACCCTTGTATCCGATTTAATCGGGGCAAGCATTTGATGCGCATCTTTGGGGCCGCTGTCCTTCTCGCCACGTCACTTTGGTTCGCCCCGCCGGCGCTTGCACAGCAGGCTCGGGTTGCGCTTGTCATTGGCAATGGCGCCTATGAGAAGGTGCCCGAGTTGCCGAACCCGACGCGCGATGCAGCTGACGTTGGTCGTGCGCTGGAACGGCTCGATTTCAAAGTCACTCAGGTCAAGGACGCGACCGCGCAAGCCATGAGGAGAGCTCTTGTCGAGTTCGGCCGGTCTGCTGATGGGGCCGACCTTGCCGTCGTATTTTACGCCGGGCATGGAATGGAAGTCGGCGGAGAAAATTGGCTGATTCCAATCAGCGCCGAGCTCCGCAGCGATACCGACATCGAGAGCGAGGCCATCAGCCTGCGCTCGGTGGGTCTTCAGGCTTCGAAGGCGAAGAAGTTAGGCCTCGTGATCCTTGATGCGTGCCGCAATAACCCTTTTGCCGCGAAAATGAAGCGCTCGTTGAGCACCCGGGCCGTAGCTCGTGGGCTCGCGGCGACGGAGCCATCCGACAATGTTCTGATTGCGTATGCCGCCCGCGACGGCACCACGGCAAGCGATGGTGAGGGCCGGAACAGTCCTTTTACGGCATCGCTCCTTCGCCACATTGAAACACCAGGCCTTGAGATATCATTCCTGTTTCGTCGTGTCCGCGATGACGTGATGGCGGCGACCCGGCGCGAACAGCAACCTTTTGTGTACGGCTCCTTGTCGAAGGAAGAGATTTACCTGAAAGCGCCTGTCGCCAGCGCTCAGGCGCCGGTCGTATCAATTCCGCCGCTTTCAACTTCCGCGGAAGACGAGAAGTTTTGGCTGGCCATCCAGACGTCGACGGTGACCGGTCTCTATGAGGAGTTTCTGACCAGATATCCTCGCAGCAACCATGCCGCAGAAGCCCGTCAGCGGATCAAGGATTTCAAGGCCAAAGAAGTCGCGGCGGTATCGCCGCCGATCTCTGATGTGGGCGAGCGCCAAGGGCTTGATATGAAAGCCGCCCCTAGAAAGTCATTCTCGCTGGAGGATAACCAAAGGGTTGGTGCCATCGCGTTAGCCCAGCAGCTTAAGTTGCCGAGCTTCACGATCTCGTCCGGCCAAGACGTCCCGCTTCAACCTGATTCCAAGTTTGTTGGCGTGTGGTCCAACAAGCGTGGGTGGTCGAATGGCAAGGGGCGCTACGCCATGCTGATCGTTACGGAGGTATCTGCTACGGGATTGGCCAAGGGGTACTACCTCTGGGGGCCGCCGACCAAAGCATCGTGGGTGAAAGATGAAGCGGGAAACCGATCATTCTCGGAGTACATTAAGGACAACAAATTTTCGATCAGCGGGACGCCGGTGTCCGTGAAGTTTGAGAGCAACGTTCTTGCCCTCTCTTCTTTCAAGAAAGAGAATCCGTCTGAGACGGCTAGGATAGAGCTTCGTCCGGTATGGCAGCTTGTGTCGGTGCCGGAGGACGTCGAATCCTCGACAAAACGCGAAAAGGCTTCTCAGCCTCGCGCTATCAAAAAGGGAAGCACTGCAGAGTCGCGCGCTCCGACCAGTGTGGGCGAAGCCAGCATGGAGGAGCGCTACCGTGCCTGCAAAAAGCTCGTGAAAGGATTTGCCCGGCGCGAGGCTTGCGCGCGAACCGGTGTAAACTAGCGTCGGTAGCACGTCCAATCGCTCGCCATTGGATCCGGACAGCCACAGTGTGGCCTGACCTCTGTGCGGTCGATTGACTCCAGCATCGCTACGTTGCCGCGATAGCCGTGATAATTCTTCGCGACGGTGCCGTTGGCGGGTCGCTATTATGATAACTCATTCCTCGTCTAGGCTGACCTCACTCTGTGTAAGGTGATGCACATTCATCCGCGGCGATGTCTAGAACGATCCCATTCACGCGCTGCACGGTGCAGCTCAAGAAAATGGGATAACAACCATGACCTCTCGCGTGGCGCTTTTCGCCCTCGCTGCCGTCATCGGCTTCGGCTCGCTGGTCGGCTCCACCTCCAGCTCGCACGCCTACACCACCGATTTTCGCTGGGCCAACAATTCAGGCTATGTCACCTGTGTGCGCGGCGTGAACCAGCGTGCGCAAGCGATGCGCCCCCAAATGCGCGGTGCGTACGTGGCCGATGGCACCAGCGGCTGCAACCGGATTTTCTACGGTCACAACTGAGCTCCAGTTTTCGCTCGCCAATTCAGAGCCTTGGTGGCCAGCGATTCAATCAAACTGCGCCGGCGTTGCCGCCGCTCAGTGGTGAGCGTGATCGGCGCGATCGAGCGATTCCAGCGTCGACGCGTTGGCGCAATAGCCGTGGTAATTCTCCGCGGCGGTGCCGTCGGCGAGGTCGCGATCGCACTGCGCCTTATGCGCACAGAGCGAACAGACCCGCTCCATGTCGCGCAGCAGCAGCGGCTGCACGCGGCCTAACCCTTCAGCGCTGATGCCGAGTTGTTCCAGCATTTTCGGCAGCTCGTCGGCGGCGTGCCGGCCGTGCCGGACCAGTTCTTCGAGATCGTCAGGCGCGATCCTGAGATCGCCTGCGATTCGATCGAACTCGGAGCGGTCGAGCTGCCGCATCTCGTTCAGCTCACGGCGATGCTTCAGCCACGCGGCAAAAGACTCGATGAGATCCTGGACGATGGGATATGGCCTGTTTGCTGTGCTCATGAGGAGCTCCATTCGATCAGCGGAACTGGAGCGAGATTAGGCACAATGATGCAGCAGCGCGTTGCGCTGGATCAAATAGGGAGGCGGTGGAGTGTGGCGCGCCAGTGTCGGCTTCGTGTCCCGGACGCGGTGCGGCGCGAAGTGCCGCTCCGCAGATCCGGGACCCATCTCGCCGCATCTCTGGGCCCCGGCTCAGCAGCGTATCACAGACGTGCTGCGCTGCGTCCGGGGCACGAGAGCGCCGTGTAGCTGACCGAGTTACGCGAACCGCTCCGTTGCCCACGCATACAGGCTGCCCGGAATCGGCTTCTCACCGCCACGGCCCTTGGGCGAGATGTGCAGGCCGATGATCTCGGGGTTGGTGACAAGGCCGAGATAGCTCGAGGGGTCGAAGAACAGTTTTGGCGCGGCATGCACGGCGTAGAACGATTGCTTCGGCAGCGCGCATCCCAACTCGCC
Organism: Bradyrhizobium cosmicum; assembly: GCF_007290395.2. Lineage (NCBI taxonomy): Bacteria > Pseudomonadati > Pseudomonadota > Alphaproteobacteria > Hyphomicrobiales > Nitrobacteraceae > Bradyrhizobium > Bradyrhizobium cosmicum. The sequence goes on from NZ_CP041656.2 coordinate 355,005, forward strand.
GGTGCGGCGCGCGAGCGCGGTCAGCGCGGCCGGCCCGAAGATCGCAACGCGAATATCCGCAAGTCGGTTCGAACCGCCGCGCAGGCGGCGCATCATGAAGGTGATGCGATGGCGCAGCGACAGCCAGTTCGGCGTCAGTTCCTCCTGCTCCACCAGCTCCTCGAAGGCGGCAACGATACCGTGCGCGGGCGGCAGGTAGATCACGGAATTGCCGAGCTGCCGAGGGCGCTCCCAGGCAAAGTAAGGCTTTGCCGGATCGATCTCGACGGGCTTCAGCAGCAGCACATCCGCATCGAGCCAGAGGCCGAGGCCCTTCGCCATCAGCTTCATGCGGAAGAAATCGCTGAACTGAAGCGTGGTCCAGTCGCGCCAGCTGCCGTCCGGCTGCGGCGGTCGCAAGCGTTCGGAGAAGACGTGCGGCAGGATCGCCTCGGCATCCGCATTCTCGATGCCCGCCGGCAGGCCGGGAATGGTGTCGAAGCTGTACACCGTGACCTTGTGGCCGGCCGCCAGCTGCGAGCGCAGACAGGTCTGGCGCAGTGCGTCCATCGGGCCATGCCAGAAGGTGACGATCTCGGGCAGCATGCGTGCAGCTATACGGGAGAACGAGGGCAAATAAAAAGCCCCGGCACGCGTGGCGCCGGGGCTCCAGACGAAAACCTGCGATCAGGCCCAGGCGCGTTCGTGCTTGAGCTTCTCTTCGTAGGTGTCGATGGACGACTTCTTTTCCATCGTCAGACCGATGTCGTCGAGGCCGTTGATCAGGCAGTGCTTGCGGAACGGGTCGATCTCGAACTTGACCTTGCCGCCGTCGGGACCGCGGATCTCTTGGTTCGGCAGGTCGATCGTCAGCGTCGCGTTGGCGCCGCGCTCGGCGTCGTCGAACAGCTTGTCGAGGTCTTCCTGACTAACGCGGATCGGCAGAATGCCGTTCTTGAAGCAGTTGTTGTAGAAGATGTCGCCGAACGAGGTCGAGATCACGCAGCGGATGCCGAAATCGAGCAGCGCCCAGGGCGCATGCTCGCGGCTCGAGCCGCAGCCGAAATTGTCGCCGGCCACCAGCACCTTTGCATTGCGATAGGCGGGCTGGTTGAGCACGAAATCCGGATTCTCGCTGCCGTCGTCCTTGTAGCGCTGCTCGGAGAAGAGCCCCTTGCCAAGGCCGGTGCGCTTGATGGTCTTGAGGTACTGCTTCGGAATGATCATGTCGGTGTCGACATTGATGATCTTCAGCGGCGCCGCGACGCCTTCCAGCGTGGTGAACTTGTCCATGTCAGGCTTCCCGGTTTCAAGTCAGGGAGGGCTATTTAGCCCGGTTGGCATACAAATCCTAGGCCGGATTCGGCAGGCCTAAGGGGCGTAAATCGGGGTTCGTCATCAGCCCGGCGGCGCCATGGAGTCGGGGACAAAGCCGGTCGGCAGGCCGTCGATGCTCTTCATGTTCTTCAGGCCCCAGTATTTTCGCAGATTGTTGACGCTCTGCGCCGTCCAGTAACGCACGAGGCTGCCGCGCTCCTGTCTGTAGTCGAACAGCGGCACGCCCATGCCGCATGACGTCTGCACCAGGTCGACCGAAAGGCGCACGATTTGGCGGGCGCCTGCCATGTCCTCGAACTCAGGAGCGAGATCACCGTATTCCGGCGTGCCGCGCATGAGCGATCGGCCCTGGCCGCAGAGCCGCAGGATCACCGGATCGCCTTCGAAGGCGCAAAACATGATGGTCAGCCGCTTGTCGTCGGAGGCGACGAGGTGGGCGCGGGTCTCGCTGCCGCTGCCGGTGCAATCGAGGTAGGCGACGTCAGTCTCTCCGAGCACCCGGAACGACGACAGGCCTTTCGGAGACACGTTGATGCGCCCCTTCGGTGGGGCGCTCGCGACAAAGAAAATCTTCTGCCGCTCGATGAAAGCCCGGTGCGCCGGTTCGATCCTCGCGAACTGCCTGCCCATGCCCGTCCGTCCTTTCAGTGGCACCTCATCGAAGACCTAGCATGGCTTAGATACCCGTTTAAGAGGAAATGTTATGCTGGTATAAATAGCACCATGAAGAGATCAGATCCGATCGCTCCGGCTCTCTCGTTGAGCGCCTTCCTGCGGGCGCTCCGAGAGCGCCAGTCTCCGGCAGAATTCGGCCTCGCCGCCGGACCGCGACGGCGCACCCCCGGCCTTCGGCGCGAGGAGGTCGCTCAGCTCTGCGGATTGAGCGTCACCTGGTACACCTGGATCGAGCAGGGGCGCGATGTGTCCGTCTCTGCGTCGACACTTGCACGCCTGGCGCGCGGATTGCGCCTGTCACGCGCCGAGCGCAGCTATCTGTTCGAAGTTGCGGGCAAACGCGATTCCGAGCGACCGGACCACAGGGACGATCCACCCGAGAGCGTGCTGGCCTGCGTCGATGCGATCGATGGTCCCGCCTACATCCTCGATCGCACTTGGAGCGCACGCCGTTGGAATGCGAAAGCGTCCCAGCTGTTTGCAGGATGGCTCGATGAGGACGGCGAGAAAAATCTCCTGCGCTACATCTTCGTCAGGCCTGAGGCTCGAACTCTCATCCTCGACTGGGTCTCCCGTGCGCATCGCGTCGTCGCAGAGTTCCGTGCCGCGGTGACAGCCTATTCCGACGATCCGGAGATTCGCCGGATCGTCGAGGAACTGAGACTTGGAAGCCCCGACTTCCAGCGCTGCTGGGAGACGCAGGGGGTTCTGGCACGCGAAGGCGGCGAACGCGCGTTCAATCATCCGACCATGGGGCTGCTGCACTATCAGCAGGTGTCGCTGTCTCTCGCGGGCTGGCCCGACTATCGACTGACGATGCTTCTGCCTGCGCCAGCCGGTGAGGAGGACTACTCCGCCTGAGCCTCGATCGCGGCCATATCGTCGTCCGACAGGCCGAAATGGTGGCCGATCTCGTGGATCAGGACGTGGCGGACGATGTGGCCGAGGCTTTCGTCGTGCTCGGCCCAGTAATCCAGGATCGGCCGGCGATAGAGCCAGACCATGTTGGGCAGCCGCGCCACGTCGCCCAGGCTTTGCTGGGGCAGGCCGACGCCCTGGAACAGGCCGAGCAGGTCGAACTCGCTCTCGCACTCCATCTCGTCCATGACCTCTTCGGTCGGGAAGTCGTCGACACGGAGGATCACGCCCTCGCAGAGAGCGCGAAACTCCGCCGGCAGGCGATCGAAGATGTCATGCGCGGTCGCTTCCATCTCGGCCAGCGAGGGCGCTTTCAATTCAGTCCACATATACGCCTCTTAGCGCGGGTTCCCAGGCGATGCATCCGGCTTTATAGGATCGGGGCGTTGACGTCGCGCGTGAAAACGAGGAGCGTACGGCGCCTCAAGGGGTTGGCTCACGTGGGTGGTGGTACGATGCGGGCGGGAACAGCGGTTCTGGTTCTACTGTGCATGGGGTTGTTTTCGCAGTTTTGCGTTGGCGCCGAAGCCCAGACGGTTGGCGCCGAAGTCCGCATGGCCCAGGCGGCCTCGCCCGATGCTCCGCCGCCGCGCAAGCGGCGCCCGCCCCGGCTCCGCGTCACGCCCTATTACAGCCCTGACGGCGTCTATCCGCGCTACAACCCGGGGCCGGATGCGGTCCGCGAATGCAACGCCACCTATGTGCAGGAATACCGCCCCAGCGGCACGGTGATCGTGCCGCATATGAGCTGCTACTGGCGCCGGGGCTGAGGCGCCCTCAATTCGCGTGTCGCGCGCCGATGATGCGCCATGTTGCAAGCGGAGGTCGTCGTCATGACGAGATGGATCGCATTGGCCATTGCTGTCGGGCTTGCCGCAGGCCTGCCTCACGCTTCTGCTGCACACAGAGTGACGAAGCTGCCGGATGCTGCGGCGGGGCGCGCGGTGTTCGATGGGCGACACCATGTGCGGTCCGACACCGTGCGGTACTCTCCGCGTCCTGATCCGCATTATTACGCGCGGCCCGTATTCTACCGTCCCTATCCCTACGCTGTGCCCGCGCCGTTCGTGTTCGGCTTCGGGCCGTGGTGGTGACGTCTCGCGCGTTGCGAGGGCGCCGTTCATTCATGAGGCGTTCACGTCGCTGTCCCTAATTTCATCTTGGGAGCGACCGCAAATGAACAGTGTTGGTACGAGCGCAGGCGCTGCGCCGCAGTTCCGCTGTTCAGATTCAGGGAGAATTCCATGCTGAGAGTTTTAGGTCTCGGGACCCGCCCGATGCGCTTGCTCGGGCTCGCGGCCGTGGCCACGCTGTTGCTGTCGGGCGGAACCGCGCGTCGTGCAGAAGCGATGACGCCGATCAATCCGACGGCGTTGCCGGCGGCGAAGGCTGCAAGCGACGACATGATCACGCAAGTGCGCCACGGCGGTGGTGGGCCTGGCGGGCATGGTGGCGGCTTTCACGGCGGCGGAGGTTTTCGCGGCGGTGGCTTCCACGGTGGCGGGGCGCATTTCGGTGGCTTCCGCGGCGGCGGCTTTCGCGCTGCGCCCGTCTTTCATGGTGGCGGCTATCGCTATGGCGGAATGCATCGCCACGGCGGATTTCACCGCTACGGAGTCTATCGCCCGCACTACTACGGTCATCGCCATTTCCACCGGCGCTATTACGGCGGCTACTATCCCTATTACAGCTATCCGCGCCGCTGCCGCGTGATCTGGACCTATTACGGCCCGCGCCGCGTCTGCCGCTGGCATCGCTGGCACCATCCGTACCGCTATTGGTGAGCACGGTTCGAAATGAAAAGGGCGCCTACGACGGCGCCCTTTTTGCGTTAGTGCCTTCGGAGGAAGTGGCTCAGCGCCACTCCCTGACGTCGACGAAGTGCCCCGCGATCGCCGCGGCTGCCGCCATTGCCGGCGACACCAGATGGGTGCGGCCCTTGAAGCCCTGGCGGCCTTCGAAGTTGCGGTTCGAGGTCGAGGCGCAGCGCTCTTCCGGGGCCAGCTTGTCCGGGTTCATGGCGAGGCACATCGAGCAACCGGGCTCGCGCCATTCGAAGCCGGCCTTGATGAAGATCTTGTCCAGACCTTCGGCCTCGGCCTGCTCCTTCACGAGGCCGGAGCCCGGCACGACCATGGCGTTGACGTTCTCCGAGACCTGCTTGCCCTCCGCGATCTTGGCGGCGGCGCGCAGATCCTCGATGCGGCCATTGGTGCAGGAGCCGATGAAGATGCGATCGACCTTGATGTCGGTGATCTTCGTGCCCGCAGTCAGGCCCATATATTTCAGGGCGCGATGCTTCGACAGACGCTTGGCTTCGTCCGCGATCTTGTCGGGGTCCGGAACGAAACCGGTCACCGAGATGACGTCCTCAGGCGAAGTGCCCCAGGTCACGATCGGCGGCAGCTTGGCCGCATCGAGGCGCAGCTCATGGTCGAAATGCGCGCCCTCGTCGGAGCGCAGTTTCTCCCAGTAGCGCATTGCCGCATCCCAGTCCGCACCCTTCGGCGCTTTCGGGCGGCCGCGCAGGAAGTCGAACGCCTTCTGGTCCGGCGCGACCAGGCCGGCGCGCGCGCCGCCTTCGATCGACATGTTGCAGACCGTCATGCGGCCTTCCATCGACAGCGCCTGGATCGCGTCGCCGGCGTATTCGAGCACGTAGCCGGTGCCGCCGGCCGTGCCGATCTCGCCGATGATCGCCAGGATGATGTCCTTGCCCGTCACGCCATCAGGCAATTTGCCGTCGACGGTGACGCGCATGTTCTTGGCCTTCTTCTGGATCAGCGTCTGCGTCGCCAGAACGTGCTCGACCTCGGACGTGCCGATGCCGTGCGCGAGCGCGCCGAACGCGCCATGCGTCGAGGTGTGGCTGTCACCGCAGACGATGGTGGTGCCGGGCAGCGTAAAACCCTGCTCGGGGCCGATGACGTGAACGACGCCCTGGCGCTTATCGAACTCGTTGTAATATTCGATGCCGAATTCCTTGGCGTTCTCGGCGAGCGCCTTGATCTGCTCGATGCTCTCAGGATCGGGATTCGGCTTGGTCCGGTCGGTGGTCGGCACGTTGTGGTCGACGACGGCGAGCGTCTTCTCGGGGGCGTGCACCTTGCGCCCGGTGGCGCGCAGGCCTTCGAACGCCTGCGGCGAGGTCACCTCGTGCACCAGATGGCGGTCGATATAGAGCAGGCAGGTGCCGTCGTCGGCTTCGTGCACCAGATGGTCGTTCCAGATCTTGTCGTACAATGTGGTGGGCTTGGACATGAGCTTGAGCTCCGGAATGTGTGTCAGCGAAGAGCGCGGGTGGCGCGCCGGGCAACAAAATCGTCAGCGCAGCTTTTAGGCTGCGCGCGTAAGCTCTGACGTTGCCGAGGTCGCGAAGCGTCCGAAGAACCGGCCGGGCAGCCGCGAGCGATCGTCGATGACGACGCGCTTGACGGGCTCCATGCTGGTCTGATCTGGAAACATTCTACGAATATATAGCAGGCCGAACCGGAATCGCGAGGGCTTTGACGCGCACGGCTGACGCAACAAAAAAGCGCGGGGTTTTGCCCCGCGCTTTTGGAAACTCGATTGTAGCGGAGCTTACTCGTTCACGGCCTTGGCGTGCTCGGTCTTCTCGACGATACGAGCCGACTTGCCGCGCAGCTGGCGCAGGTAATAAAGCTTGGCGCGACGCACCTTGCCGCGACGCACCACCTTGATCGAGTCGATCATCGGCGACATCACCGGGAACACGCGCTCAACGCCCTCGCCATAGGAGATCTTGCGGACCGTGAAGCTCTCGTTGAGGCCACCGCCGGAACGGCCGATGCAGACGCCTTCATAGGCCTGCACGCGGGTACGCTCGCCTTCGACCACCTTGACGTTGACGATCACGGTGTCGCCGGGGCCGAACTCCGGAATCTCCTTGTTGGCGGAGAGCTTGTCGAATTGCTCTTTTTCGAGCTGTTGGATCAGGTTCATGGGTAAATCTCCATCGGCGCGCCCAGCCTTGGAAACGGGGGCTGCGCGAAATTCGTTTATCCAGCCATTGCGGATGTGGCCGCTCCTATAAGGCAAGCCGGAGCGTTTGTCACCCGTCTGTCTTGTCTTTTGGCGTTTTTTGGCGGCCGGCCCGATTCGCCAGCTTGGGTGGGACCTTAGCCCATAAATCAGGCCGCCGGGCCGCCGTCAGGGCCTCGGACTGCGCTCGCCGCCAGGCGGCCACCTTGGCATGGTCGCCAGAGGTCAGTATCTCCGGGATCGCAGCCCCCTCGAACAGCTGCGGGCGGGTGTATTGGGGGTATTCGAGCAGGCCGTCCGAAAAGCTCTCCTCGGTTCCCGAGGCTTCCTTGCCCATCACGCCCGGCAGCAGCCGGACGCAGGCGTCGATCAGCGCCAGGGCGGCGATTTCGCCCCCCGACAGCACGTAATCGCCGATCGAGACTTCCTCCAGGCTCCGCCCGTCGATCACCCGCTGGTCGACCCCCTCGAACCGCCCGCAGACGATCAGGGGCCCTGAACCCTTCGCGAGCTCAGTGACGCGGGCCTGGGTCAATGGCCGACCGCGCGGGCTCATCAGGAGGCAGGGACGCCCAGGGCCGATCTCCGCGGCATCGATCGCGGCGGCCAGAACGTCCGCCCGCAGCACCATGCCCGGCCCGCCGCCAGCCGGGGTGTCGTCGACGCTGCGATGGCGATCGGTGGCCGAGGCACGGATGTCCCGCGCCTCGATCTCCCAGAGACCGGAGGCCAGCGCCCGGCCGGCCAGGCTCACGCCGAGCGGTCCCGGAAACATCTCCGGAAACAGCGTCAGCACCGTCGCGCGCCAGGGTGAGGGATTGGTCATTGGATCTCAGTTGTTGTCGTCCCGGACAAGCGCAGCGAAGCGGAGCGCAGATCCGGGATCCATAACGACCGCATTTCGTTTTGCGATGGCTGGAGCCGCCAGCTTAGCCAAAAACCACGTCTCGTGGTTATGGGTCCCCGCGTTCGCGGGGACGACCCGTGGATAGGACTTCGTCCTTGTCCTCGCCCTCGATCTCCTGCGGCAGCCCGATGATCACGCGGCCGCCGGCGAGATCGACTTCCGGCACCACCGCGTTGGTGAACGGCAGCAGCATCGTCGCGCCTTTCGGCGGGGCGATCTCGATGATGTCGCCGGCGCCGAAATTATGGATCGCGAGCACGCGGCCGAGCGCCTCGCCGTCCGTGGTGACGGCGGCGAGACCGATCAGATCGGTGTGGTAATATTCGTCCGCGTCGGTCGCGGGCAGCTTGTCCCGTGCGACGTAAAGCTCGATGCCGTTGAGCCGTTCGGCCTCATCGCGGGTCGCGACGCCCTTGAACGTCGCGACCAGATGGTCTTTCGCTTCGCGCGCCGTTGCTACCTCGAACTGGCGCTTGCCGTCCTTGGACAGCAGCGGACCATAGCGCTTCACGGCAAAGGGATCTTCGGTGAAGGTCCACAGCTTGACCGCGCCGCGCACACCATGCGCGGCGCCGATCCGCGCGACGCAGACCAGCGCCGACATGGTCTGGCCTTAACCCTTTGCGGCGGCTTCGGCCTGCGCCTTGCGCTCCTTGCGCGGCACGGCCTTTTCCGGATTGCTACGCGCTTCGCGCTTCTTGACGCCGGCGGCATCGAGGAAACGCGACACGCGGTCCGACGGCTGCGCGCCCTTGGCGAGCCAGGCCTTCACCTTGTCCATGTCGAGCTTCAGGCGGGTCTCGTTGTCCTTCGGCAGCAGCGGGTTGAAATAGCCGAGACGCTCGATGAAGCGGCCATCGCGGGGAAAGCGGGAGTCGGCGACGACGACGTGGTAGACGGGACGTTTCTTGGTGCCTGCGCGGGCGAGGCGGATAACGACGGACATTCAGTTCTCCTTCGAAGTACGGTTTGCAAAGTACGTTTTGTTCGGTTGATTGGTATTCCGCGTTGCGCGAGACCGGTGCGATCCCGTGCGACGAATTCCTCATTTCTTCTTGCCGGGAAAACCGCCGAGCCCCGGAAGGGTCGGCTTGCCGCTGAGGCCCGTAAGCCCCGGCAAATTCGGCAGGCCCGAGCGAAGACCGGGCGGCAGATCCTTCGGCAGGCTGGGCAGACCCTGTCCGCCGCCGCCCTGCATCTTCTCCTGCATGGCCTTCATCTCTTCGGGCGAGGGCATCTTCATGCCGCCGCCGAAGCCCATGGCCTGGGCGATGCCGGCGAGCGGGCCGCGCTTGCCCGAGCCCATGGCCTTCATCACGTCGGCCATGTTCCGGTGCATCTTGAGCAGCTTGTTGACCTGCTCGACGCTCTGGCCCGAGCCCGCGGCGATGCGCTTCTTGCGGCTGGCCTTGAGCAGGTCGGGATGACGCCGCTCGTCGCGCGTCATGGAATCGATCACCGCGACCTGGCGCTTCAAAATCTTGTCGTCGATGCCGGCGGCCGCGATCTGGTTCTTCATCTTGGCGATGCCGGGCATCATGCCCATCAGGCCGCTGATGCCGCCCATGTTCGCCATCTGCAGCAGCTGCTCGCGCATGTCGTTGAGGTCGAACTGACCCTTGCGCATGCGCTCGGCGGTGCGCGCGGCCTTTTCGGCGTCGATATTGGCGGCGGCACGCTCGACCAGCGACACAACGTCGCCCATGCCGAGGATGCGGCCGGCGATACGGTCAGGGTGGAAATCTTCCAGTGCATCGGTCTTTTCACCGGTGCCGATCAGCTTGATCGGCTTGCCGGTGACCGCGCGCATCGACAGCGCCGCACCGCCGCGGCCATCGCCGTCGACGCGTGTCAGCACGATGCCGGTGAGGCCGACGCGCTCGTCGAAGGCGCGCGCAAGGTTCACGGCGTCCTGGCCGGTCAGGCTGTCGGCGACCAGCAGCACTTCATGCGGGTTGGCGGCAGCCTTGATGGCTGCGGCCTCCGCCATCATGTCTTCGTCGAGCGTGGTGCGGCCGGCGGTGTCGAGGAGCACGACGTCGTAACCGCCGAGCTTGCCGGCTTCCAGCGCGCGCTTGGCGATCTGCGCCGGCTGCTGTCCTGCGACGATCGGCAGGGTCGGAATGTCGAGATCGCGGCCGAGCACGGCCAATTGCTCCATCGCCGCCGGTCGATAGATGTCGAGCGACGCCATCAGCACCTTGCGCTTGTCGCGCTGGACCAGGCGACGGGCGAGCTTTGCGGTCGTGGTCGTCTTGCCGGAGCCTTGCAGGCCGACCATCATGATCGGCACCGGCGGCACGGAATTGATGTCGATGGTCTGGCTTTCGGCGCCGAGCGTGTTGATCAGCTCGTCATGGACGATCTTGACCACCATCTGGCCGGGCGTGACCGACTTGACGACAGTGGCGCCGATCGCCTGTTCGCGAACACGTTCGGTGAAGCTGCGGACCACTTCGAGTGCGACGTCGGCTTCCAGCAGCGCGCGGCGCACCTCGCGCATCGCGGCATCGACATCCTTTTCGGTCAGCGCACCGCGCCCCGTCAGACGATCGAGAATGCCACCAAGCCGTTCCGACAGATTGTCGAACAATGCCGTTGTCCCTTGTCCTGCTCGCGCAGGGTTGCCGCGTTCACCACTGTCATGTCCCGGCTTGACCGGGGGATGACCACTCCTTCGGGGAGGCTTCTTCCAAACACCTTTGCGCCCGAGGGCGCATAGCGCTGTCGGGCGTTGGCCTCTGGCCTCCAGGGCCAGTGGGCGGGTCGAAAAGAAAGCCTTTCCGAGAAAGTGGCGGGGTTAAACGCCGCTCCCGCCCAAAAGTCAAGGAAAGTTAGGGCTCCGGAGCGCGTTGTTGAGGGTAAGGCATTGAAAATGAACCATTTCCCGCCACGGGTTCCTTTTCCTCCGGCCCTGCCCATATAGCCGGTGATGTCTTACCGTTCCGACCATCCCTGAAGCCCGCCCGTGCCCATCACCCGCCGCCGTCTTTTCGGTCTGCTTGCCGGGGCCGGCGCGCTGGTCGGCGTGCCCTCCCTCTGGATGTCCCGCATGAAACCCTATGACGGCCCTGTCTCCGACCATTTCGACGGCTCGACCTTCTTCGATCCGGACGGCGTGCCGCCGAAATCGCTTGGCGAGGTGCTGCGCTGGCAGTTCGGCGGCGGGCGGAAGCGCGAGACCTGGCCGGATTGGGCTCCGAGCCCTCATGCGGACACGCCGCCGGCGCGAGTCGAGGGCGACAAGGTCCGCCTCTCCTTCGTCGGCCACGCCAGCTGGCTGATCCAGGCTGGCGGCCTCAACATCCTGGTCGATCCCGTCTGGTCGGAGCGGGTGTCGCCTGTCAGCTTCGCCGGACCGAAGCGGCGCAACGATCCCGGCATCGCCTTCGAGGCGTTGCCGAAGATCGACATCGTGCTGGTCTCGCACGGCCATTACGACCATCTCGACATCGCGACGTTGTCGCGGCTCGCCAGGAATTTTGCCCCACGCGTGGTGACGCCGCTCGGCAACGATGTGGCGATGCGCGGCACCGACTCTTCAATCCAGGCGGAAGCCTTCGATTGGCACGATCGCGTCGAACTCGGCAACGGCATTGCCGTGCATCTGGTCCCGACCCGGCACTGGACGGCGCGCGGCATGTTCGACCGGAACAAGGCGCTATGGGCGAGCTTCGTGCTGGAGACGCCGGCGGGGAAAATCTACGTCGTTTGCGACTCCGGTTACGGCGATGGCACCCATTTCCGCCGCGTCGCCGAGAAGCATGGGGAGCTGCGTCTGGCGATCCTCCCGATCGGCGCCTACGAGCCGCGCTGGTTCATGCGCGACCAGCACATGAATCCGGAAGATGCGGTGAAGGCGCTGTTGGATTGCGGCGCGCAACAAGCGCTCGGGCATCATCACGGCACGTTCCAGCTGACGGACGAAGCGATCGATGCGCCGGCGAAGGCGCTTGTGGAAGCGCTGGATGCCGCGAAGATTCCGCAACAGCGGTTCGTGGCGATGAAACCCGGGCAAGTGGTGGAGATCTAGCCCCGCTGTTGCCGCACACGCAGTCGTCGTCCCGGGACGCGACGAAGTCGCGAGCCCGGGACCCATAACCACAGGGAGAGGTCTGGCGAAGACTCGGAGTGGCTGGCTTCGCGCGCCAACCACTGCCTGTGGTTATGGGTCCCCGCCTGCGCGGGGACGACACCTTTGCTTTGGCGAGCAGTGAGCCTCTTACGCTCACTGCCCCGCCTTGATCGCCCAGCTCACATTCACCGTCACCGACAGCGTTTCCTCGCCCGGCGCAACGGCGGCTGGCGCCATTTGCGGCGTTGCCATCCGCGCCTTGAACAGCGGCACGGGCGCGCCGCCTTCGGAGACGCTCAGCGGAGCACCCAGCGTCACGCCGGTAGCCTTGGCGTAGATCTCGGCCTTGCGGCGCGCATCGGCGACCGCCTGCTCACGCGCATCGTCGAGCAGCTTGGAGGCCTGCGTCACCTCGAAGGAGATATTGCCGATGTCGTTGGCGCCGGCACCGACCAGCGTGTCGATGATGCCGGCGACCTTGGTCACGTCGCGAATTTTGACGGTGACGCGGTTGGAGGCGCGGAAGCCGACCACGGGGGAGGCGCCGGTGGATTTGTTCTGGCCGTATTGCGGCTGCAGCGACAGGCGCGAGGTCTGGTAGTCCTTTTCGGCGATGCCGGCGCCCTTCAGTGCCAGCAGCACCTTGCCCATCGCGGCGTTGTTGGCGTCGGATGCTTCCTTCGCCGTCTTGGCGTCGTTGGCGACACCCGCATCGATCTGCGCGAGATCGGGCGCCACGGAAACGGTGGCTTCGCCGCTCACGGAGATGGCGGAGGGAAAATCGTCGGCGCGCGCAGGCGCGGTCAGCGACGTGATGGCAAGGACGGCGGCAAGGGACGTAACAAGGGCAACAGGCTTCTTCATCATTCTCACTTCAATGGCACGAACACGTTGATCACGAGCTTGTCCTCCGCCGTCTTGAGGGGATCGGTGAGGTACTCCTCGACGAAGGTGTCCTTGGCTTCCAGTCTCTTGTCGTCGAGGTGATTGGTGATTGCCTCGTAGGTGTTGTCCATGTTGTCGTAGGAGCCGCGATGGACGAATTTCAGTGCCTTGCCCTCCGGCGATTTGCCGATGCTCATGTCCTTGGGCAGGTTCTTGGGGTCCTGATCGACCGGGATCTCGGCGAGGAAGGTGAAGCCGGTGTCGTCGGTCGAGGTATAGACGATCATCGAATTGCCGGCGTGCTTGATGCCCTGCTTGTCCAGCAGCGTGTTCAGCGCCTTGAAGGCGTCGACCAGCGTGTCGAAGGCCGAGTCCCAGTTGGCGGTGCCCTTGACCATCACGACCTTCCTGGGCTCGAGCGTGGTCTCGAGGCCAAAGGGATCGGCGGTCTGCACCGGGGCGGGGGTGGCGGCTACGGCGGGCGGCGGCGCCGTCGGGCTGGGTGAGGCGCTTGCTGCGGGCGATGGCGAGGCAGCAGGAGCCGGCGAGGCGCTGGCCGCCGGCGACGGGGTCGCCGCTGGTGCGGGCGAAGCGCTTGCGGCCGGGGCGGGCGATGCCGACGGGGCCGGCGCAGGGGCGGCCGGAGAGGGGCTGGCCGAGGCCGCCGGCGCCGGGCTCGAGGTCTGTGCCAGAACCCCCGATAGCCCAAACGACAAGGCCGCTGCCGGGATCAGCGCGGCCAGAGCGAGACGACGAAAAGTATTCATTTTATTCTCCCCAGACCTTGCCCACCAAGGCCTTAACCCGGTCGCGCATCCCGGCTCGCGCGAACTGCGCCGTTCTAACACGCGAGCGCCGAATTCGTCCCATGACAGATGCGTCATGGCCCTTCACCTTGCCAGCGAACGCCAAATCACTGGCCAAGCCGTCTAGGATCGCCATATAAGGCGGGCGAAATTCAGGAATTTTCATGAGCGCGCTGGCCAACCACGCATTTGCCAAGATGAACGGCATCGGCAACGAAATCGTTGTCGTCGACATGCGCGATTCCGCCTCACCTGTGACGCCGGACGACGCCCGCGCAGTGGCATCCGCGCAAGGCGGCGTGCCTTACGACCAGCTCATGGTGCTGCAGAAGCCGCGGCTGGACGGCACCGAAGCCTTCATCCGCATCTACAACAATGACGGCTCCGAGGCCGGCGCCTGCGGCAACGGCATGCGCTGTGTCGTGCGCCGCATCTTCGAGAAGACCGGCCAGGCCAATGCGACGTTCGAGACGGCGGCGGGTCTGCTCAATGCCTGGCAGGGCCCGGCCCCTGATCTCTACACGGTAGACATGGGCGTGCCGAAGTTCGGCTGGCAGGACATTCCGCTGGCGGAAGAGTTTCGCGACACCCGCTACATCGAATTGCAGATCGGGCCGATCGACAATCCGATCCTGCATTCGCCCTCGGTGGTGAGCATGGGCAATCCGCACGCGATCTTCTGGGTCGAAGACATCAACGCCTACGATCTCGAGCGCTTTGGTCCGCTGTTGGAAAATCACCCGATCTTCCCCGAGCGTGCCAACATCACGCTCGCACAGATCGTCGATCGCGAGCACATCACGATGCGCACCTGGGAGCGCGGCGCCGGGCTGACGAGGGCCTGCGGTTCGGCGGCCTGCGCGACCGCCGTTGCGGCGGCGCGGCTGAAGCGCACCGAGCGCAAGGTCGAGATGACGCTGCCCGGCGGCAAGCTCGGCATCGAATGGCGCGAGCGCGACGACCACGTGCTGATGACGGGCACCGCGACCTTCGAATACGAAGGCAAGTTCGATCCGGCGCTGTTCGCGCCGGTCGGCTGATGCCTGTCGACATCGTCACCTTCGGCTGCCGCCTCAACGCCTTCGAGGCCGAGGTGATCCGCCGCGAGGCCGAAGGCGCGGGGCTCGAAGATACCATCGTCATCAACAGCTGCGCCGTCACCAACGAGGCGGTGGCGCAGGCGCGCCAGTCGATCCGCAAATTGAAGCGCGAACGGCCCGGTGCGCGCATCGTCGTCACCGGCTGCGCGGCGCAGACGCAGAGCGGCATGTTCGCCGAGATGGCCGAGGTCGATCGCGTCGTCGGCAATGACGACAAGATGCGCGCGTCCGCGTGGCAGCAGACGCGCGATGCCTTCGATCTTGGCGCCAGCGAGAAGATCGCCGTCAGCGACATCATGGCTGTCAGGGAGATGGCGCCGCATCTGGTCGACGGTTTTGCGGCCGGCCTGCCGCGCGTGTTCGTGCAGGTGCAGAACGGCTGCGACCATCGCTGCACCTTCTGCATCATTCCCTATGGCCGCGGCAACTCGCGCTCCGTGCCGATGGGCGCGGTGGTCGATCAGGTGCGGGCGCTGGTTGAACGCGGCCACGCCGAGATCGTGCTGACCGGCGTCGATCTCACCAGCTACGGCGCCGACCTGCCGGGCGCGCCCAAACTCGGCCTGCTGACCAAGCAGATATTGCGGCACGTACCCGAGCTGAAACGCCTGCGCATATCCTCGATCGATTCGATCGAGGCGGATGCCGATCTGTTAGAGGCCATCGCCGACGATGCTCGTCTGATGCCGCATCTGCATCTGTCGCTGCAATCCGGCGACGACATGATTCTGAAGCGCATGAAGCGGCGACATTCGCGGCAGGATGCGATCGCGTTCTGCGACCAGGTCCGCCGCCTGCGCCCGGATATCGCCTTCGGCGCCGACATCATCGCGGGCTTTCCGACGGAGACCGAGGAGATGTTTTCGCGGTCGCTGGATCTGGTCGAAGAATGCGGCCTGACGTTCCTGCACGTGTTCCCCTATTCGCCCCGCCCCGGCACCCCCGCCGCGCGGATGCCGCAGGTCGCGGGGCAGGCAATCAAGGAGCGCGCCAAGCGGCTGCGGGCAGCGGGAGAGGCAGCGTTACGGCGGCGACTGCAAGCGGAAGTGGGGGCGACGCGCGATGTGCTGATCGAGAGCGACGGCCAAGGCCGCACTGAGCACTATCTGCCGGTGGCGATTGCGGGTGGGTGTGTGGGCAGTGTGGTGCCGTTGACGATTGCCGGCAGCGATGGCGAGCGGCTGACCACATAGACAGGCTGCGAGTCATTGCGACGCGCTATATCCTCGACGTCGTCCCTGCGCACGCAGGGACCCATACCGCGTGATTCATCGGTCGCGGACGGTGTTTGTCTCAACGAAGCTGAGTATCTGGCGGCTTTCGCCAAACGTCTCCCTGTGGTTATGGGTCCCTGCGTGCGCAGGGACGACACCGAGGGTGTGGAGACGCCGTGCCCTAGACGCACGCCCTACGACGCTCGCACCTGCCAGAATCGCAGTGTCCGCCGCGCATCCTCCGGCGTCATGCGCGCGTAATTTCCCTGTGCCCTCGCGATGTCCGCCGGCTTCATCGCACCTGTCGCGAAGCGGCTTTCGAGCACGGCGGCGGTCGTTTCCCAGCTGAGCTGCGCCGCCTTGCACGGCACCAGCAGGCCGTCTTCGCGCAGGCTCTGCATCAGCGGACGAATCACCTCGACGGTCGATCCGGCCAGCGCGGCCAGCGCCGCCACGGCTTCTTCGTAGCGCCGCTGCCTGGCGAAGCCGAACAATGTGCCTTCGGTGAGCTGGCCGGTAGCCTTGAGATTGGCGATGGCGCGCTTGGCCCCCTCGAAATCGCGGGCTCCGGACATATCGCGCTCGACGCCGACCGTGACGGCGGCGATGGCGCTCTGGATTTCCTCGAACAGATGCGGCGGCGCGCGCGACAGCAGGCGGGCACGAACGGCATCCGTCGCCGAGCGCAGCAATTGGCGGCGCAGCTCCGACGGCAGATCGACGCGGACGCCGACGCTGACGGCCAGCTCCGGATCGCTTTCGGCCTGGCCGACGATGACGGCAAAGCCTTTTCCGGAGACGCGCGCGCCGGGATTGGCGGCGAGGCGCCGGCTGACGCTGGGATAGCGGCGCGCCAGCAGCGCGTCGGTGACGATCTCCTTCAGCCACCAGCGGCCGGCGACCGCGAGCAGATGCGGTTCGCCCTTGGATGATGCGATCTTGACCAACTCGCCATCGTCGAGGCGCGCGGATTCCTGCAGCACGGGGCCGGCGATGCGGATTTCGTCATTGTTGGCGAGGCGGCGGATCACGGACGGCGGCGCCTGGGCGATCGGCGCGAGCTGCGCGCTGATCTCGGCCAGCGCAATGCGCGCGCCCATGTCGGCGATGGCGCGCAGCTCGATCGTGCCGATCAGGCGCTCGAGCACGTCGTCGAACAGCGCGATCTGCTCGTCGTCAAAGCTTCCGGCGGAGGACAGGAACAGGTCGGTGACGCGCCGGGCCGTTTCCAGCCCCTTTTCCGCCGAGCCCAGCCGAATCGCGGATTCGACTTCGGCGATGATCGATAACCCGGCCGTGGACATGACGCGCAGCTCGTCCTGAGCAGATTGACGGAAGCTTGTTCTAAGCAACCGCTATCATTAGAGACGAGCACTGAACGTTTCGTAAACCACGCCTTGCGTGTGCTCAGATTAGGTGTCGCCACGAAGGCAGTGCGCTCCCTCTCCCGCTTGCGGGAGAGGGTCGGGGAGAGGGTGTTTCCCCAACGGGACAACCCCCTAGAGCGGAAAGCCCTCACCCGCGCCTTCGGCGCGACCTCTCCCGCAAGCGGGAGAGGTGACCAACCGCACCGCTACTCCCCGTTCCACCCGCAAGCCCTGAGCTTTTCGTGCATGTGGGGCGGGGCTGGCGCCACGACGCGAACGGGCTCCTTGTTTCGCGAGATCGGCACCACGATCTCGCGGGAATGCAGGTGCAGCTTCGGCTCACCGAAGCGGGGGCCGTTGCCGTAAATGTTATCGCCGAAGATCGGCCAGCCCGTTGCGGAGGAATGCACCCGCAATTGGTGGGTCCGGCCGGTCACCGGCTCCATGGCGAGCCAGGTCAGGCCCTCGCCCCGGCCCATCACTTTCCAGTTGGTGATCGCCTTCTGGCCTTCCGGGTCGGGCTTCTGCCACCAGCCGCGTTCGGCATTGAGCCGGCCGAGTGGCATGTCGATGGTGCCTTCATCTTCAGCGGGACCGCCCTCGACCACGGTCCAGTAGGTCTTGCCGATCTTGCCGTGCTTGAACAGCAGGCCGAGCGAGGCGGTGGCTTTGCGATGGCGGCCGAGCACGAGGCAACCGGAGGTGTCCTTGTCCAGCCGGTGGGCCAGCACCGGCGGCCGGGGCAGGCCGAAACACAGCGCACCAAAGGATGCCTCCAGATTGGCGCCGCCCTTGGGGCCGCGATGCACCGGCAGGCCGGACGGCTTGTCGATGACCAGCATCAGCCCGTCGCGATGGAGCACGCGCGCCAAAATCTCGTCGGCGGTCAATTCGGGAACATCGAGCAATTGCAGGACCTTCGGTCAACACTTTCGTTTAGGGGCGGGAACGGCTAACACACCGCCATCATGAACGATACCACGTCAGATCCCCCCAAGCTGAGCTGGTGGCGCCGGCTGTCCGAGGGGCTGAAACGCACCTCGTCCTCGCTGGGGACCGCGGTCGCCGACCTCGTCACCAAGCGCAAGCTCGACCGCGCCATGCTCGACGACATCGAGGACGTGCTGCTGCGCGCCGACCTCGGCACGTCAGTCGCGGTGCGGATTGCCGATGCCGTGGGCACGGGGCGCTACGACAAGGCGATCTCGGCCGACGAGGTCAAGGACGTCGTCGCCACAGAGGTCGAGAAGGTGCTGACGGCGGTGGCGAAGCCGCTCGTGATCGATACGGCCAAGAAGCCGTTCGTCATTCTCGTGGTTGGCGTCAACGGCTCGGGCAAGACCACGACCATCGGCAAGCTCTCGCAAAAATTCGCCTCCGAAGGCCGCAAGGTGATGCTCGCTGCCGGCGATACCTTTCGTGCGGCGGCCATCGAGCAGCTCAAGGTCTGGGGCGAGCGGACGAAGACGCCGGTCATATCAGGGGCGCAGGGATCCGACTCGGCGAGCCTGGCCTTCAATGCGCTGACGGCGGCGAAGGAGCAGAAGGTCGATGTGCTCCTGATCGACACCGCCGGGCGCCTGCAGAACAAGGCCGAGCTGATGAACGAGCTCGAAAAGGTCGTGCGCGTGATCCGCAAGGTGGACGACACTGCGCCGCATGCCGTGCTGCTGGTGCTGGACGCCACCGTCGGCCAGAATGCGCTGTCGCAGGTCGAGGCTTTCCATCGCACCGCCGGGGTCACCGGCCTCGTGATGACCAAGCTCGACGGCACCGCCCGCGGCGGCATCCTGGTGGCGCTCGCGGAAAAATTCAAACTGCCGGTGCATTTCATCGGCGTCGGCGAAGGCGTCGACGATCTCGCGCCGTTCACCGCGCGCGATTTCGCCCGTGCCATCGCCGGAATCGAAAGCTGAGAATGGACAAGACCCAGCCGCATCCGATGTTCAAGCTTGCGACCGAGCTCGGTCCGCTGCTCGTCTTCTTCTTCGTCAATGCGAAGTTCAATCTGTTCGCTGCGACCGGCGCCTTCATGGTCGCGATCGTCGTAGCGATGGTCGCGTCCTATGTGGTCACGCGTCACATCCCGATCATGGCGATCGTCACGGGCGTGATCGTGCTGGTGTTCGGTACGCTGACCCTGGTGCTGCACGACGAGACCTTCATCAAGGTCAAGCCGACCATCATCTACGGGCTGTTCGCCGCGATCCTCGGCGGCGGCCTGCTGTTCGGGCGCTCCTTCATCGCCGTCATGTTCGACCAGATGTTCAATCTGACACCGCAGGGCTGGCGTATCCTGACGCTGCGCTGGGCGCTGTTCTTCGCCGGCATGGCGGTGCTGAACGAGATCGTCTGGCGCACCCAGAGCACGGATTTCTGGGTGAATTTCAAGGTGTTCGGCGTGATCCCGATCACGATGATCTTTACCATCGCCCAGATGCCGCTGACCAAGCGCTATGGTGTTGAACCGGTGTCGCTTGAGGAGAGCGAGGCGGATGCGGGGGATGTGCGGAAGGGGTGACGGTCTCGTGTCCCGGACGCGCGAAGCGCGAGCCCGGACCCAGAATTCTTCAAAGAGCGTCGTCGTGGTGACATGGATCCCGGCTCTGCAGCGCAGCGCTGAAGGAGCGCTGCACTGCGTCCGGGGCACGAGACCGTACTAAGACCCCGCTCCCAGCGCCTTCTCCATCTGCGGCAACAACACCGTCCGCAGATTGTCCGGCGTGATCGGCCCGACCAGCTTGTAGACGATGGTACCCTCGCGCCCGACGACGAAGGTCTCGGGCACGCCATAGACGCCCCATTCGATCGAGGCGCGGCCGTTGGCATCGACGCCGACGCGGCCGAAGGGGTTGCCGTAGCGCCCCAGGAAGCGCCGCGCGTTGTCGGCGCCGTCCTTGTAGTTGATGCCGACGAGCTGGAAGCGCTTGTCCTTGGCGAGCTCGGTCAGGAGCGGCGCCTCGTCGTGGCACGGTACGC
Organism: Bradyrhizobium cosmicum; assembly: GCF_007290395.2. Lineage (NCBI taxonomy): Bacteria > Pseudomonadati > Pseudomonadota > Alphaproteobacteria > Hyphomicrobiales > Nitrobacteraceae > Bradyrhizobium > Bradyrhizobium cosmicum. The sequence goes on from NZ_CP041656.2 coordinate 375,250, forward strand.
ACCAGGACGCCCAGACATTGACCAGGCTGACCTTGCCCTTGAACGCGGCCGGATCGAGCCCAGGCACCGGCGCGTTGTCAGCCTGCAATCCCTCGAGCGGCGGCAACGTGGTCTGCGGCGCCGGCCGTCCGATCAGCGCGGACGGAATCCGCGAGGGATCGCCGCTGCCGAGCCGGAACCAGAACAGCAGCGCCAGCGCAATGAAGGCGATCAGCGGCAGCACCATCAGGAAGGTGCGGCGTTGCGGCGTTGCGGACGTCGATTGCTCGCTCATGGTGTATCGGTCGCGCTGCGGCCCGAGCGGCGGGTGACGCCGCTGCGGTCGAGCTCGCGCAAGCGCTCGGTCTGGCTGCGATAGTCGAGCGCGATCCAGCCGATCAGGATCACGACCACGAGCGCCGCTGCTGCATAGGACGTCACGATGAAGGAGGCGTAGGGACCGAGCGACATCATCATGCGGCCCCGGCTTCCTTCGACGCGTTGCCCTGACGTGAACCGGTGTCCGAAAATGCGACGCGGCTCGCCTGCATCATCTGCAGCGAGCGGACGCGGCGGCGCAAAATCTCGTTGCGCATCGCCGCCAAATGCAGCGTGACGAACAGCAGCGTGAATGCGATCGCCATCACCAGCAGCGGAATCAGGAACGACTTGTCGAGCGCCGAGCCGCCCATGCGCATCACCGAGGCCGGCTGGTGCAGCGTGTTCCACCAGTCGACGGAGAACTTGATGATGGGCAGGTTGATGGCGCCGACCAGCGTCAGCACCGCGGCGGCGCGCGCCGCCCGGGAAGGATCGTCGACCGCGCGCCACAGCGCCATCAGGCCGAGATACATCAGGAAGAGAATCAGCACCGAGGTCAGCCGCGCGTCCCACTCCCAATAGGTGCCCCACATCGGCCGGCCCCACAGCGATCCCGTGAGCAACGCGAGGAAGGTGAAGGCGGCGCCGATCGGCGCCGCCGCCTTCGCGGCGACGTCGGCAAGCGGATGCCGCCACACCAGCGTGCCCAATGAGGCGATGCTCATCACGCCCCACACGAACATCGACAGCCACGCATTGGGCACGTGGATGAACATGATCTTGACGGTCGCGCCCTGCTGATAATCGTCGGGCGCGGCGGCGGATTGATAGAGGCCGATGGCGAGCAGGATGACGGTCGCGGCCGCGAGCCACGGCAATACCCGCGCCGTCAGCGCGAGGAACCGGGTCGGGTTGGCGAGGTCGATCAGCGTCATGGTATCCTGATAATCACAGGTAAGCGCTCACGCAATCAGCACGAAAGCCCGCAGCGAAAATTGATCGGGGTCAAGGTCAGTCAAGCCCGTGTCAGTCGAGCCCTTGCCGCAGGCTCGCCGCCGCCGCGAACGGTCCGATCACGAGGCTGACCAGCGACAGCGCGCACAGGATCGAGAACGGCGCGCCGAACGTCATCGGACCGACGATCACCGCCTGGGAGGCCGCGACCCCGAAAATCAGCACGGGAATCGACAGCGGCAGCACCAGCACCGCCATCAACAGCCCGCCGCGATGCAGCGTCACCGCCAGCGCCGCGCCGATCATGCCGGTAAAGGTCAGCGCCGGAGTGCCGGCCAGCAGCGTCAGCGCCACCGCGCCGGTCGCCACCATGTCGAGGTTGAGGAGGAGGCCCAGCACCGGGGTTGCGACAATCAGCGGCAGGCCCGCCGCCAGCCAATGCGCCAGCGCCTTGCCGGCGCAGGCGAGTTCCAGCGGCGTCCGGCTCATCGTGATCAAGTCGAGCGAGCCGTCCTCATGGTCGGCCATGAACATCCGGTCCAGGGTGAGCAGGCTTGCCAGCAGCGCGCCCAGCCACAGGATCGCCGGCCCCAGCCGCGACAGCAGCGCCAGATCCGGCCCCACCGCGAACGGCATCAGTACCACCACGGTGAGGAAGAACAGCACACCGATCAGCGCCCCGCCGCCGACGCGAAGCGCGATCCGGATGTCCCGGCGGATAAGGGCGGACAGGGCGGTCATGGGGTGGCTCCGTCGCGCCCGGAGGGCGGTGCGCTCCCTCCCCCGCTTGCGGGGGAGGGTTGGGGAGAGGGTGCCTCGACAATGAAGATTCCCCGAGAGGAGAGAACCCTCACCTGGCGCTGTGCGCCGACCTCTCCCGCAAGCGGGAGAGGCGAGGGAGCCCGGAGCGACATCTGTGGCCGCTCGAAAAGCTGAGGGTCGAGGCGAATCACGCCAAACCCCCAATCCGCAGCTCCCGCGAATCGATCCCCAGCGGAGCATGGGTCGCCGCGATGATCATCCCGCCCCTCGCCAGATGCTCGCGCATCAGGCCGCCGAACATGTCCTGCCCGGTCACGTCGAGCGCCGTGGTCGGCTCGTCCAGCAGCCAGACCGGGCGGCGGACCGTCAGCAGCCGGGCCAGCGAGAGCCGGCGGCGCTGGCCGGCGGACAGGAAGCCGGCCGGCAGGTGGGTGGCATGGTCGAGCCCGACGGTGGCGAGGCTTTCGCCGGCATCGCAGCGCTCGCCGCCGAGGAAATCGGCCCAGAATGACAGGTTTTCCGCCACGCTCAGCGCCGGCTTCAGGGCGTCGCGATGGCCGAGATAGTGGCACTGCTCCGGCAGCGTCAGCTCGGCATCGCCCCCCTCCAGCACGATTGTCCCGCCGGCTGGCACGAGCAGGCCCGCGATCAGCCGCAGCAGCGAGGTCTTGCCTGAGCCGTTGCGACCCATCACCGCCACGGCCTCGCCGGACGTGGCCTCGAAATCGAGCCCGGCAAACACCTCGCGGCCGCCCCGCACGCAAACCACCCCGTGTCCGGAAAGCTGCATCCTGCCTTGGTCCGATCCTTGGTCCGATCTGCTCAAAGCAGGCCTCAGGAAATCTTGGGGTAGCGCATGGGAATTTTTGGCTCGCGAATTGCTGCGGTACGATTGTGGCTGTGGCGGCGCGGTTAGAAAGCTTCTATAAGCCCGGAACTACTTGATGCAGCAACTCAACCTGCCCCTGCAAGCGATCCAGCCGGCTTCGCTGACGGTGTTAAAATACCCCTTGCCGGGTATAACTAACAATTGGGATTTCCTACATGACCTCGCTCGACAGCTTCAAATGCAAAAAGACCCTCAAGGTCGGCGCCAAGACCTATGTCTATTACAGCCTGCCCACGGCCGAGAAGAATGGTCTGAAGGGAATCTCGAAACTCCCCTATTCGATGAAGGTGCTGCTCGAAAATCTTCTCCGCAACGAGGACGGCCGCACGGTCAAGAAGGCTGACATCGTCGCGGTCTCGAAATGGCTGCGCAAGAGGTCGCTGGAGCACGAGATCGCGTTCCGCCCGGCGCGCGTGCTGATGCAGGATTTCACCGGCGTTCCCGCGGTGGTCGATCTCGCCGCGATGCGCAACGCGATGCAGAAGCTCGGCGGCGATGCCGAGAAGATCAACCCGCTGGTGCCGGTCGATCTCGTCATCGACCACTCCGTGATCGTGAACTTCTTCGGCGACAACAAGGCCTTCGGCAAGAACGTCACCGAGGAATACAAGCAGAACCAGGAGCGTTACGAGTTCCTGAAGTGGGGCCAGAAGGCGTTCTCGAACTTCTCGGTCGTGCCGCCCGGCACCGGCATCTGCCACCAGGTCAATCTCGAATACCTCTCCCAGACGGTCTGGACCAAGAAGGAGAAGATGACGGTCGGCAAAAAGACCGGCACCTTCGAGGTCGCCTATCCCGACTCGCTGGTCGGCACCGACTCGCACACCACCATGGTCAACGGTCTCGCCGTGCTCGGCTGGGGCGTCGGTGGCATCGAGGCGGAAGCCTGCATGCTCGGCCAGCCGCTGTCGATGCTGCTGCCCACCGTCGTCGGCTTCAAGCTCAAGGGCGCGATGAAGGAAGGCGTCACCGCGACCGACCTCGTGCTCACGGTCACGCAGATGCTGCGCAAGCTCGGCGTCGTCGGCAAGTTCGTCGAGTTCTTCGGCCCCGGCCTCGATCATCTGTCCGTCGCCGACAAGGCCACCATCGCCAACATGGCGCCCGAATATGGCGCGACCTGCGGCTTCTTCCCGGTCGACGCTGCCGCGATCGACTATCTCAAGACCTCCGGCCGGGCGGCGCCGCGCGTCGCGCTGGTGCAGGCCTATGCCAAGGCGCAGGGCCTGTTCCGCACCGCCAAGTCGGCCGATCCGGTGTTCACCGAGATGCTGACGCTCGACCTCGGCGACGTCGTGCCCTCGATGGCCGGTCCGAAGCGCCCCGAAGGCCGCATCGCGCTGCCGTCGGTCGCAGAAGGCTTTTCGCTCGCCCTCAACACCGAATACAAGAAGGCCGAAGAGCCGAACAAGCGCTTTGCCGTCGAAGGCAAGAATTTCGACCTCGGCCATGGCGACGTCGTGATCGCCGCGATCACCTCCTGCACCAACACCTCGAACCCGAGCGTGCTGATCGGCGCCGGCCTCCTGGCCCGGAACGCAGCCGCGAAGGGTCTCAAGGCAAAGCCGTGGGTGAAGACCTCGCTTGCGCCGGGCAGCCAGGTGGTCGCGGCCTATCTCGCCGATTCCGGTCTCCAGAAAGATCTCGACAAGGTCGGCTTCAACCTGGTCGGCTTCGGCTGCACCACCTGCATCGGCAATTCCGGTCCGCTGCCGGAAGAGATCTCGAAGTCGATCAACGACAACGGCATCGTCGCGGCCGCCGTGCTCTCCGGTAACCGCAACTTCGAAGGCCGCGTCTCGCCGGACGTGCAGGCGAACTATCTGGCCTCGCCGCCGCTGGTCGTCGCGCACGCGCTCGCGGGCAGCGTCACCAAGAACCTCGCCGTCGAGCCGCTCGGCGAGGGCAAGGATGGCAAGCCGGTCTACCTGAAGGACATCTGGCCGACGACCAAGGAGATCAACGCCTTCATGAAGAAGTTCGTGACCGCGGCGATCTTCAAGAAGAAGTATGCCGACGTGTTCAAGGGTGACACCAACTGGCGCAAGATCAAGACGGTCGAGAGCGAGACCTATCGCTGGAACATGAGCTCGACCTACGTGCAGAACCCGCCTTATTTCGAGGGCATGAAGAAGGAGCCGGAGCCGGTCACCGACATCGTCGAGGCCCGCATCCTCGCCATGTTCGGCGACAAGATCACCACCGACCACATCTCCCCGGCCGGTTCGATCAAGCTCACCTCGCCCGCGGGCAAATATCTCAGCGAGCACCAGGTGCGTCCCGCCGACTTCAACCAGTACGGCACGCGGCGCGGCAACCACGAAGTCATGATGCGCGGCACCTTCGCCAACATCCGCATCAAGAACTTCATGCTCAAGGGCGCCGACGGCAACATTCCGGAAGGCGGTCTCACCAAGCACTGGCCCGACGGCGAGCAGATGTCGATCTACGACGCCGCGATGAAGTACCAGCAGGAGCAGGTGCCGCTGGTGGTGTTCGCTGGCGCCGAATACGGCAACGGCTCCTCGCGCGACTGGGCCGCGAAGGGCACGCGTCTGCTCGGCGTCCGCGCCGTGATCTGCCAGAGCTTCGAGCGCATCCACCGCTCCAACCTGGTCGGCATGGGCGTGCTGCCGCTGACCTTCGAGGAGGGCACCTCATGGTCGTCGCTCGGCCTGAAGGGCGACGAGAAGGTCACGCTGCGCGGCCTCGTCGGCGATCTGAAGCCCCGTCAGAAGCTGACCGCGGAGATCGTCTCCGGCGACGGTTCGTTGCAGCGCGTTTCGCTGCTCTGCCGCATCGATACGCTGGACGAGCTCGATTACTACCGCAACGGCGGCATTCTGCACTACGTGCTGCGCAAGCTCGCGGCCTAAGCGCGAATTTGTGAACGGTGGCTCACTGCGACGTGAGTAGAAGGTTAAACGAGGGCGGCCTATCACAAGGCCGCCTTCGCGCGTTACGGCGCTTTCGATGGCCCCGCCCGGCGGAAAACCTCGCCCTGGACGGTTTGATGCGCGATGCCGTAAGACTACGGTGACCATCAGGCGATAGGATATTCCGCAACGCGTGCGAGGTGTGACGTTCGACATGACTGCAATGATGGCCTCAAATCTGGTTTCGCGCTGGTCCGGTGCACTCTGGTCCGGAGCACTCGGCATCTGCGCTATCGTCGCCGTCATTCGTCCCGCGCACGCCGATCCTCGTGCCGTTGTCGAATTGTTTACCTCGCAGGGCTGCTCGTCCTGCCCGCCCGCCGACAAGATCATCGGCGACCTCGCCAAAGATCCCTCCGTCATCGCGCTCAGCATGCCGATCGACTATTGGGACTATCTCGGCTGGAAGGACACGCTGGCGGATTCCCGCTTCTCGGCGCGGCAACGCGCCTATTCGCGCATGCGCGGCGACCGCGAGGTCTACACGCCGCAGGTCGTTGTCAACGGCTCCACGCATGTCATCGGCAGCGACCGCGCCGGCATCGAGAATGCGATCGGCAAAACCGACAAGGGCACGGGCGTAATGAGCGTGCCGGTGACGATGTCGCTCTCGGGCAAGCAGATCAACGTCTCTGTGGCCGCGAGCAATGAGCCGGCGGTATCGCATGGCGAAGTCTGGATCTGCTCGATCGCCAGGTCGGTGCCGATCGCGATCAGCCGCGGCGAGAATCGCGGACAGCAGGTCACCTATCACAACGTCGTGCGCAACCTGCTCAAGGTCGGCGACTGGACCGGCCGTTCGGAGAGCTGGACCGTGCCGATCGAGAACCTCACGCGCGACGGCGTCGACGGCGCAGTGGTCTACGTCCAGGACGGCAGCCGCGAGAAGCCGGGCCCGATGCTCGGCGCGGCGTACACGTCGCTGCACTGAGGCGCACGCTTCGAAATCTCGATCTCCGAAGACCACTCTCAACCCTCATGGTGAGGAGCGCGCTCTTGCGCGCGTCTCGAACCATGCAGGCCCCGCTGATGCCTCTCTAGCCTCGATCCTTCGAGACGCCGCTTCGCGGGCCCTCAGGATGAGGGAGAGAGTTTTTGCGCGGATGTTGAGAGAAAGATCCGTCGGGGCCAGCAATATCCCGACACAAACAAAAAAGGACCAACTTGCGTTGGCCCTCCTTGTCGTGCGTACAGACCCGATCCTGTTCGACCCCGGGGGGCTGGGGGCTGAGGAATCCGGAACCGAAAGGACCGGGTCAACGCACACAGGTCTTTTCGCAATGCAGGGCGGCGGGCGCTTGGCGGAAAAGCGGCGATACTATGATTCCTGCTAACGATCCCGTGACGGTTCGTCGCGACAGAGTTCCACTCTTGCGTGTGCTGTGATTCGCACGCGATTCAATGAGTTGAGTGAGGAGCCTCTTGCGGCCGGGAACAGTTGGCGCGATCATGCAACTGTCATGATCCGCGGTTCCGGGGACGGTCTTCGCGGACGCGATCATGCTGAGGCGACAGGAGGCGTTCCATGAGTCTGTCGGAGGATGCCGATCCGAGCGAGCAGCGCGCGGCGGCGCGCCCCGCCGCTGCGAACACGCAGCCGACCCGGGTGACCTTCAACCGGCTCGAGCTGCACCGCATTCTCAATCTCTACGGCCGCATGGTCGCCGACGGCGAGTGGCGCGACTACGCCATCGACTTCCTGAGGGATCGCGCCGTGTTCTCGGTCTACCGACGTGCCTCGGAAGTGCCGATCTATCGCATCGAGAAGGATCCGCGGCTCGCGCGCAAGCAGGGCATGTACAGCGTGATCTCGGCGACCGGCCTGATCCTGCGCCGCGGCCACGAGCTCGAGCGGGTGCTGCTGGTGATCGACCGGAAGCTGGCAGTGGTGTGACGAGTTCGGCTACGTCCCCGGCACCGTCTTCGCGCCCTCGCCGAGGGCGCGCTGCATCATCACCGTGTCCAGCCAGCGGCCGAATTTCAGCCCGACACTGGGATGCGTGCCGATCATCTTGAAGCCGCCTTTGGTGTGCACGCCGATCGAGCCGGCATTGGCGGAATCGCCGATCACCGCGATCATCTGGCGGAAGCCGCGCGCCTCGCATTCGGTGATCAGCCGCTCCAGCAGGAGCCCCCCAATGCCGCGGCGATGGAAGCCGGGGTCGAGATAGATCGAGTTCTCGACCGTGAAGCGATAGGCCGGCCGCGGCCGGTAGGCGCCGGCGTAGGCGTAGCCGGCGAGGCGGCCGTCGAGGATGGCGACGAAATAGGGGTAGCCACCGTCGATCAGCGCGCCATAGCGCCGCGTCATCTCGGCGAGGTCAGGAGGCTCCAGCTCGAACGTCGCGGTGCCCTCACGGACAGCCTGCTGGTAGATGGCGGTGATGGCGGGGAGGTCGGCCTCGAGCGTGGGCCTGATTTCGGGTGCGGACATGGGGCAAGATTAGAGCCTTCCCGCGACGGCTGGAAGAGGCCACTGGCGTCTCCACAGCGTCATTGCGAGCGTAGCGAAGCAATCCAGAAATGCATCCGCGGAGGGACTCTGGATTGCTTCGCTGCGCTCGCAATGACGTGGGTGAAGCGCCGCCCCAAACAAAAACCCCGGCCTCTCGGCCGGGGTTCGTGTCCGTTCTCTCAGGCTGGCGCTTAGTCGCGCTGGCCGAGGAGCTGCAGCAGCAGCGTGAACAGGTTGATGAAGTTCAGGTACAGCGACAGTGCGCCGGTGATGGCCGCACGCTCTGCGATGTCGCCGCCGGCCGAAGCGTAGCCGTAGATGTAGTCGTTCTTCAGCCGCTGGGTATCCCAGGCGGTGAGACCCGCGAACACCAGCACGCCGACCACCGAGACGATGAACTGCAGCATCGTGCTCGCCAGGAACAGGTTGACCAGGCTCGCGAGGATGATGCCGATCAGGCCCATGAACAGGAACGAGCCCATCCCGGTGAGGTCACGCTTGGTGGTGTAGCCATAGAGGCTGAGCGCGCCGAAGGTCGCCGCCGTGATGAAGAACACCCGAACGATCGAGGTGTGCGTGAACACCAGGAAGATCGAGGACAGCGAGATGCCCATCAGCGCCGCGAACACCCAGAACAGGATCTGGGCGGTCGACGGGGCCAGGCGGTTGATGCCAGCCGAGATCACGAACACCATGGCGAGCGGCGCGAGCATGAACAGCCACTTCAGGGGGCTGACGAACATCGCGTAGCCGAACGGCGTCAGGAACAGCTTGCCGACGCGGACGGCTTCCGGGGTCGGAACGTCGGTCACGGCGGCCATGTAGACACCGAGCGCGGCCAGGCCGGTGATGGCCAGGCCAATGCTCATGTAATTGTAGATGCGCAGCATGTAGGCGCGCAGGCCGGCATCGACCGTCGCGGCGTCAACACGCCCGGCGGCCCTGCCGAAAGGAGAAGCGTAGTTACGGTCTAGGTCCGACATGGTCGAATTCCCATTGGTTGGTCCGGTCCGGCACGAGGGTCGCCATGCCGCCGGTTCGTCAAATTCTATCTCGGATACCGCTGTGGGCCGTCATTAAATTTGGCTCACAATCGGGGCTCCGAACCCATCCGATATGTGGGAAACTAACACATCCGCTGCAACGGTCCACGCGCGGCTGAATGTCGCCCCCTCCTGCAATCTCGACGAGCGGACGTGGTTAATCGCAGGATTCGTGCGATTTCGCTCCCACAAGGCCAGCCGCTACCATTTGTCACAAATTGCGCAACACCGTGGCGGGCTTTTTGTTCAACGCCAGGAGCGTGCCGGCGAGCCCGAGCCCGACCGTGACGATGAGGGCGGCCGCGACCACGCCGGCCGCGCTGCCGGCCTGCCAGACGAACGTCAGCGTCATCAGCCGCGTCACGATCATCCAGGCCGCGACGCTGCCGGCGATCACGCCGAACACCGCGGTCGCGAGCCCGATCAGGAGATATTCGAGGGCGTAGGCGCCGAGCAGGCGCAGCCGGGTCGCGCCCAGGGTCTTCAGGATCACCGCATCATAGACCCGGTGGCGATGGCCGGCGGCGAGCGCCCCGCCCAGCACCAGGATCGCCGAGATCAGGGTCACGGCGCTGGCGCCGCGGATCGCGAGCGCCAGGTTGGTCACGACCGCGCCGACCGTCTCCATCACCTCGCGCACGCGCACGCTCGTCACCATCGGATAGGCGTCGGCGACCTGCTTGATGATCTTGCCGTCGCCCGCGGCATTGCCGCCGGCTTCCGTCAGGGTCGCGATATGGGTGTGCGGCGCGCCCTTGAAGGCGTTCGGCGAGAATACCAGCACGAAATTGATGCCGAGCCCCTGCCAGTCGATGGTGCGCAGATTGCCGATTCTGGCGGGAATGTCGCGGCCGAGCACGTTGACAACGACCTCGTCGCCGAGCTTCAGGCCGAGGCCGTCGGCGATCTTCTTCTCCATCGAGACCAGCGGCGGGCCGGAATAGTCGGCGCGCCACCATTCGCCCTCGACCACCTTGGAGCCCTTCGGCAGCTCGGCGGTATAGGTCAGGCCGCGGTCGCTCTGCAGCACCCACTCCGAATCGGTGGTCGGCTTGAGCTCTTCGGCGCGCAACCCTCGCGCGCCGACGATGCGCCCGCGCAGCATCGGGACGTCCTCGACCTTTGCGCCCGGCGCGATCCGGCGCAGATAGCCGTCGAACTCGGCGGCCTGCGTGCTCGGGATGTCGATGAAGAAGAACGACGGCGCCTGGTCGGGCAGGGCCGCGAGGAACTGCCGGCGCAGATTGCCGTCGATCTGGGTGATGGTGACGAGCACGGCGAGCCCGAGCCCCAGCGACAGCACGACGGAGGGCGTCAGCGCGCCTGGCCGGTGGATGTTGGCGATCGCAAGCCGCAGCATGGGCAGCCGCGTCCGCGGCAGCCGCCGCGCGATCGTCATCAGCAGTGCGGCGATGCCGCGGAGCAAAGCGAACACGACGACGGAGGAGGCCACGAACACCGCGGCGATGCGCTTGTCGAACGACAGGCCGATCACGACCGCGATCAGCAGCGCGACCACGACGGCCATGAAGACGAGGTAGCTCCAGCGCGGCCGGTGCCAATCCGAACTGATGGTGTCGCGGAACAGCGCGGCCACCGGCACGTCGTGCACCCGTCCGAGCGGCCACAGGCCGAAGGCCAGCGCGGTCAGGATGCCATAGACGAAGGACAGCGCAAGCTCGTCGGCATGCACCGCCGCCACCACCGGCAGCGGCAGCAGTTTCCCGAACAATCCGACGATGGCGAAGGGCATGGCGGCGCCGAGCACCAATCCTATCACGGAGCCGATCGCAGCGAGCAGGATCACCTGCGCCAGATAGATGCCGAACACGTCGCGGCCGGTGGCGCCGACCGCCTTGAAGGCCGCGATCACCTCGAGCTTGCGGTCGATATGGCTCTTCACGGCGTTGGCGACGCCGACCCCACCGACCAGCAGCGCAGCGAGGCCAACCAGGGTCAGGAATTGCGTGAAGCGGCTGATGTTGCGCTCGAGCTGCGGCGAGGCATTGGAGCGGCTGCGGATTTCCCAGCCGGCCTGCGGCGCGGCGTTGCGCGCATCCGCGATGAAAGCGTCGGTGGCGCGCTCGCTGTTGGCGGTATCAGGCAGTTTCACCCGGTAGACCCAGCGCACCAGGCTGCCGGGCTGGATCAGGCCGGTGGCGCGCAGGCCCGCCTCGCTGATCAGGAAGCGCGGTCCGAAACCGATGCCGCCGGCGAGCTTGTCCGGCTCGGCCTCGACCGCGCTGCGGATCTGGAACGTCGCCGAGCCAATGGTGACGCGGTCGCCGGTCTTGAGAGAGAGACGGGCGAGAAGCGTCGGATCGGCGGCCGCCCCGAACGCGCCGTCGCGCTCCGCAAGGATGTCGGACATCGGTAGCGGCGGCGCCAGCGTCAACTGGCCGAGCATCGGATAGGTATCGTCGACCGCCTTCATCTCGACCAGCGCCAGCTGGCCGTCGGCCGCGCGCGCCATGCCGCGCAAGGTGGCGGCGGCGGAGACGGCGCCGCGCGAGCGCAGGAAGGCGACCTCCTCGGGCTTGGCCTCGCGCTGGAACAGCACGAAGGAAACGTCGCCGCCGAGCAGCGTGCGGCCTTCGCGGGCGAGACCATCGCTGAGGCTTGCCGACACCGAGCCGACGCCGGCGATCGCCATCACGCCGAGCGCGATGCAGGCGATGAAGACATAGAAGCCGCGCAGGCCGCCGCGCAATTCGCGCAACGCGTAACGCAGCGACAGCGCGACGGCGCTCGGCCGGGCGAAAGGTTCGGCAGCAGCGCTCATGCCGGTGCAGACTGCGTGTCGATGCGCCCGGAGCGCAGCCGGATCACGCGATCGCAGCGATGCGCGAGTGAGGAATCGTGCGTGACCAGCACCAGCGTCATGCCGCGCTCGGCATGCTTGCCGAACAGCAGGTCGACGATCTGTTTTCCCGTGGTCTCGTCGAGATTGCCGGTCGGCTCGTCGGCGACGAGGATGGCGGGATCGGGCGCCAGCGCGCGCGCGAGCGCGACGCGCTGCTGCTCGCCGCCGGAGAGTTGCGTCGGATAATGATGCAGGCGGTCGCCGAGTCCGACTGATTGCAGCTCCTGCGCCGCGCGCTTGGCGGCATCGGGATTGCCGGCAAGCTCGAGCGGCACGGCGACGTTCTCCAGCGCCGTCATGGTCGGGATCAGATGGAAGGACTGGAAGACGATGCCGACCTGGCGGCCGCGGAAGCGGGCGAGCGCGTCCTCGTCGAGGGCATTGAAAGGCGTGCCATTGACCACCACCTCTCCGCTATCAGGACGCTCCAGCCCCGCCATCACCATCAGCAGCGTGGATTTGCCCGAGCCTGACGGGCCGATCAGGCCGATCGTCTCGCCCGAGCCGACGCGCAAGCTGATATCCTTGAGGATGTGAACGCGTGCCGCCCCCGTTCCCAATGAGAGATTGACGTTGGAGATGGCGATGGTGTCCGGCGTGGTGCCGGCGAGCGAAGAGGATTCGATGCGAGTGTCCATGGTCCGGTCATATGGCAACTCCGCTAGCGCGGTCGAGAGGCGTTACGGATTCTTCATGCACATAGCCGTGTTGATGCTCGCTTTGATGACAATTGCGACGACAGCGTCGGCACAGGCACAGCCGGCCGCCAAACCGCTCAAGCTGGTGGTCCTCGGCGATTCCTTGAGTGCCGGCCTCGGCCTCCCGGCCCAGGAAGCATTCCCCGCGAAGCTCCAAAAAGCCTTGCAGGCCAAAGGCATAGCCGTCGATATGACGAATGCCGGGGTGTCTGGCGATACGTCCTCCGGCGGCCGCGACCGGCTCGACTGGTCGGTGCCTGACGGAACTGACGGCGTGATCATCGAGCTCGGTGCCAACGACGCGCTGCGCGGCATCGATCCCGATTTGACGCGTGCCGCGCTGACCGACATCGTCACGCGTCTCAAGGCGCGCAGGATTGCGGTGATGCTGTGCGGCATGCTGGCGCCGCCGAATTACGGCGCCGAATACGCGGCGCGCTTCAATTCGATTTATCCTGATTTGGCGAAAAAATTCGACGTGCCGCTCTATCCGTTCTTCCTCGACGGTGTCGCCGCCGACGCCAAGCTCAACCAGGCCGACGGCATCCATCCGACCGCGGCAGGCGTCGACATCATCGTTGGCAACATCATGCCCACGGCCGAGGCATTTTTGCGCACCATAAGCGAGCAACGGAGTTGAAAAGCAGGCAGCGCTAACCCTAACGCCAAAAGTAGGCCAGGGGTTATCCCGTGAGTTCACGGGTCATGCTTCGCAGAGTCACACAAACGCGATAGGAATCAGGGTACCGGTGATTCGTCGCCGGCTCTAAAATTTGGATATGATCCTTCCCAGGGATCATGCCCAAGCATCGGGAGTACGAAACGATGCCGCGTTTGTTCACAGGTCTGGAAATTCCGGCCGAGGTCGGCCAGACGCTTTCCAATTTGCGGGGCGGCCTTCCCGGCGCCCGCTGGATCGATCCCGAAAATTATCACGTCACCCTGCGCTTCATCGGCGATATCGACGGCATGTCCGCCAACGAGATCGCCTCGATGTTGTTTCGCGTCAACCGCAAGCCGTTCGAGGTGAAGGTGCAGGGCCTGACGAGCTTCGGCGGTCGCAAGCCGCGCGCGGTGGTCGCCACCATCGCGCCGAGCAAGCCGCTGATCGAATTGCAGGCCGAGCTCGAACGCATGATGCAGCGGATCGGACTTGATCCGGAGGGGCGCAAGTTCATCCCGCATGTCACGCTGGCCCGGTTGCACGACGCCACCGACCGTGACGTCGCCGACTATCTCTCGCTGCGCGGCTACTTCCCGAGCAAGGCATTCACGGCCGAGCGCTTCGTGCTGTTCTCGTCGCGCGCCTCGACCGGCGGCGGCCCGTATGTCGTCGAGGATGCCTACGAGCTGTGTGAGTAGCACTGCTCTCGTGCCCCGGACGCAGTGCGCCACGAAGTGGTGCACTGCTGAGCCGGGGCCCATCGCTCCACGGCAATGAACGAAACAGTGGTCCCGGCTCTGCGCAGCAGCGTTGCACGCTGCAGCGCGTCCGGGACACGGAACGCATACCCCGCCCACCAATTCACGGCTTGCAATTTCCGCCGGTCTCTGGCGGTAAAGGGCCATGCTCTCCACCCCCAGTTCCACATTCCGCGAGGCATACCAGGCCCAGATCGCCTCCGGGGCGATCGAGCCCGATGCCGCACAGGCCGAGGTCGCCGAGGCCTATACGGCGCTCGACCAGCGGCTCGCGGACTACAAGCCGCAGCGCAAGCAGGGCCTGCTCGCGCGCCTGTTCAGTAGCGACAAGGATGAGGCGCCGCGCGGGCTCTACATCCATGGCGAGGTCGGCCGCGGCAAGACCATGCTGATGGACCTGTTCTTCCAGCACTCCACTGTCGAGCACAAGCGCCGCGCGCATTTCCACGAATTCATGGCCGATGTGCACGAGCGCATCTACGACTATCGCCAGAGCATCGCGCGCGGCGAGATCGCCGATGGCGACGTCATCGCACTGACCGCGAACGCGATCTTCGAGGAGAGCTGGCTGCTCTGCTTCGACGAATTCCACGTCACCGATATCGCCGACGCGATGATCCTCGGTCGCCTGTTCGCTAAATTGTTCGAGCTCGGCACCGTGGTGGTCGCGACCTCCAACGTCGCGCCGGACGATCTCTACAAGGGCGGCTTGAACCGTTCGCTGTTCCTGCCCTTCATCAAGCAGATCACCGACCACATGGACGTGGCGCGGCTCGATGCGCGCACCGACTTCCGGCTGGAGAAGCTTCAGGGCGTGCCGATGTGGCTGACGCCGGCCGACGGCGACGCGGACGCCGCGCTCGACCGCGCCTGGTCGAGGATGTCGGGCGGCGCCAAATGCAAGTCGCGCGATATTCTGATCAAGGGCCGCATCCTGCACGTGCCGTGCTCAGCCCATGGCGTGGCGCGCTTCTCGTTCGCCGATCTCTGCGAGAAGCCGCTCGGCGCATCCGATTACCTCAGGCTGGCGCACGACTATCACACCATCCTGGTCGACCATATTCCAGTGATGGACGCCTCCCAGCGCAATTCCGCCAAGCGCTTCATCACGCTGATCGACGCGCTCTATGACAATGCCGTGAAGCTGATGGCCTCGGCCGATGCCAACCCGATCTCGCTGTACCTCGCCCACGAGGGCAACGAGGCCAACGAGTTCAAGCGGACGGCCTCGCGCCTGATCGAAATGAGCTCGGAATCCTATCTGGCGCTGCCTCACGGTCGCAAGGATTCCACCGCCAGCGGCTCGACCAAGGGTCTCGTAGAGACTTAAGTCCTATTTCACCATTTTCTCCGGTGTCATTCCGGGGCGCGACGAAGTCGCGAGCCCGGAATCCATCGCGCCGCTAACTCTGCCGCCCGATGGATTCCGGACCTGCGCCTGTCGGCGCATCCCGGAATGACGGCCGGGGTGTGCTGGCTCCCATCTCGGCAAGCCCGACAATTGGGCATCCGGCGACTTGAACGGGGAAAGCGAAAGGGATAACCACCCACTCAGTTTTCCCTCCTGGATGTCTAGAGGACAGGTTCACATGGCGCGCGACAAGATTGCTTTGATTGGCTCCGGTCAGATCGGCGGAACGTTGGCTCATCTCATCGGCCTGAAGGAATTGGGCGACGTGGTGATGTTCGACATCGCCGAGGGCGTGCCGCAGGGCAAGGCGCTCGACATCGCGCAGTCCTCCCCGGTGGACGGCTTCGACGCCCACTACACCGGTGCGAACTCCTACGAAGCGCTCGACAACGCCAAGGTCTGCATCGTCACCGCCGGCGTGCCGCGCAAGCCCGGCATGAGCCGCGACGACCTCCTCTCCATCAACCTCAAGGTCATGGAGCAGGTCGGCGCCGGCATCAAGAAGTACGCGCCCGACGCCTTCGTCATCTGCATCACCAACCCGCTCGACGCGATGGTCTGGGCGCTGCAGAAGGCCTCGGGCCTGCCGCACAAGAAGGTCGTCGGCATGGCCGGCGTGCTGGATTCGGCGCGCTTCCGCTACTTCCTGGCCGACGAGTTCAACGTCTCGGTCGAAGACGTCACCGCCTTCGTGCTCGGCGGCCACGGCGACACCATGGTGCCGCTGGTGAAGTATTCCACCGTCGCCGGCATCCCGCTGCCCGACCTCGTCAAGATGGGCTGGACCTCGCAGGCGCGCCTCGACGAGATCGTCGACCGCACCCGCAACGGCGGCGCCGAGATCGTCAACCTGCTCAAGACCGGCTCGGCCTTCTACGCGCCGGCAGCCTCCGCGATCGCGATGGCGGAGAGCTATCTGCGTGATAAGAAGCGCGTGCTGCCCAGCGCCGCCTACCTCAACGGCGAATACGGCGTGAAGGACATGTATGTCGGCGTGCCCGTCGTGATCGGCTCCAAGGGCGTCGAGCGCGTCGTCGAGATCGAGCTCTCCGGCAAGGACCGCGAGGCCTTCGACAAGTCGGTCGGCGCGGTGCAGGGCCTGGTAGACGCCTGCAGGAAGATCGCCCCCGATCTTCTCGGCCGCTAAGGCGCAAACAATCCCGCCGAAGATCGAAAACCGGTCTTCGGCGGTTTCATTTCCGGGGGCCGTGTCGGGCGGGTTCCGGTCGAAAGTCCAGAGATCTCGATGTCAGAGAATCCGGGTTGCAGTTCCTGTGGTATATGGTATGCCAGCCACAAGACTGAGGTGGGCCTCCGAGGTCACCGCCCGCGGGTTCAGGGAGCGACCATATGAATATCCATGAATATCAGGCCAAAGCGCTGCTCAACGAGTTCGGCGTGGCGATCTCCAAGGGCGTTCCGGTCCTGAAGGCGGCTGACGCAGAAGCCGCCGCCAAGGCGCTCCCGGGTCCGGTCTGGGTGGTCAAGAGCCAGATCCACGCCGGTGGCCGGGGCAAGGGCAAGTTCAAGGAAGCCTCCGCCGGCGACAAGGGCGGCGTCCGCATCGCCAAGTCGGCCGCCGAGGTCACCGAATTCGCCAAGCAGATGCTCGGCGCGACGCTGGTGACGATCCAGACCGGCCCCGCCGGCAAGCAGGTCAACCGCCTCTACATCGAGGACGGCTCCGACATCGACAAGGAGTTCTATCTCTCGATCCTGGTCGATCGCGAGACCTCGCGTGTTTCGTTCGTGGTGTCGACCGAAGGCGGCGTCAACATCGAGGACGTCGCGCACAACAGCCCTGAGAAGATCGTCACCTTCTCGATCGATCCCGCGACCGGCATCATGGGCCATCACGGCCGCACCGTCGCCAACGCGCTGAAGCTCACGGGCGACCTCGCCAAGCAGGCCGAGAAGCTCACCGCGCAGCTCTACGCGGCCTTCGTTGCCAAGGACATGGCGATGCTGGAGATCAACCCGCTGGTCGTGACCAAGCAGGGCCAGCTCCGCGTGCTCGACGCCAAGGTGTCGTTCGACGACAATTCGCTGTTCCGTCATCCCGAGGTGCTCGCGCTGCGCGACGAGACCGAGGAAGACGCCAAGGAAATCGAGGCGTCGAAGCACGACCTCAACTACGTCACGCTCGACGGCAATATCGGCTGCATGGTCAATGGCGCCGGTCTCGCCATGGCGACGATGGACATCATCAAGCTGTACGGCATGGCGCCGGCGAACTTCCTCGACGTCGGCGGCAGCGCCAGCAAGGAGAAGGTCGCGGCCGCGTTCAAGATCATCACCGCCGATCCCAACGTGAAGGGCATCCTGGTCAACATCTTCGGTGGTATCATGAAGTGCGACGTGATCGCCGAGGGCGTCACCGCCGCGGTGCGCGAGGTCGGCCTCAGCGTGCCACTGGTCGTCCGCCTCGAAGGCACCAATGTCGAGCTCGGCAAGAAGATCATCAATGAATCCGGCCTGAACGTGGTGCCGGCCGACAATCTCGATGACGCCGCGCAGAAGATCGTGAAGGCCGTCAAGGGAGGCTGAGGCCATGACCCAGGACCATCTCGCCGCATCGTCCCCGCTTGCAGAGCACGCGCGTCTCGCCGCGTTCGCTGGCGAATGGGATGGTGAAGAGGTGGTCTTCCCCTCGCGCTGGACGGAGGGCGGCCCCGCCACCTCTCACGTCCACGCGCGCATGGACCTCAACGGATTCTATCTGATCCAGGATGCAATCCAGATGCGCGGTGGCAAGCAGAGCTTCGCCACCCATGGCCTCTTCACCTACGATCGCGACGACCGGACCTACAAATTGTTCTGGTACGATTCGCTCGGCTACACGCCGCCATCGCCCGCCTCCGGCGGGTGGGTCGGCAAGACCCTGACGCTGGTGCGCGGCTCGCTGCGCGGCAATGCGCGCCACGTCTACGAAATCATCGACGACAATTCCTATTCGTTGAAGATCCAGTTCTCGCCGGACGCGGAAGGCTGGGCCGACGTGCTCACCGGCGTCTACCGCCGCATCCACTGACCTCTCACTCGTTAGTTTCGCGAAAGCAGACCTCATGTCCATCCTGATCGACAAGAACACCAAGGTCATCTGCCAGGGCTTCACCGGCAAGAACGGCACCTTCCACTCGGAGGCCGCGATTGCCTACGGCACCAAGATGGTCGGCGGCACCTCGCCGGGCAAAGGCGGCTCGACGCATCTGAACCTGCCAGTGTTCGACACCGTTCGCGAGGCGCGCGAGAAGACCGGCGCTGACGCGTCGGTGATCTACGTGCCGCCGCCGGGCGCGGCGGATGCGATCTGCGAGGCGATCGACGCCGAGATCCCGCTGATCGTCTGCATCACCGAAGGCATTCCGGTGCTCGACATGGTGCGCGTCAAGCGCTCGCTGTCCGGCTCCAAATCCCGCCTGATCGGGCCGAACTGCCCGGGCGTCATGACCGCCGGCGAGTGCAAGATCGGCATCATGCCCGCCAACATCTTCAAGACCGGCTCCGTCGGCATCGTCTCCCGCTCGGGTACGCTGACCTACGAAGCCGTGTTCCAGACCTCCCAGGAGGGCCTCGGCCAGACCACCGCGGTCGGCATCGGCGGCGACCCGGTCAAGGGAACCGAGTTCATCGACGTGCTGGAGATGCTGCTCGGCGACCCCAAGACCGAAGCGATCATCATGATCGGCGAGATCGGCGGTTCCGCCGAGGAAGACGCCGCCCAGTTCCTCAAGGACGAGGCCAAGCGCGGCCGCAAGAAGCCGATGGTCGGTTTCATCGCCGGCGTGACCGCACCTCCCGGCCGCCGCATGGGTCATGCCGGCGCGATCATTTCGGGCGGCAAGGGCGACGCCGGTTCCAAGACCGACGCTATGAAATCGGCAGGGATTACAGTGTCGCCGTCTCCCGCTCGCCTCGGCCACACGCTTGCCGAAAAGTTGAAAGGCTAATTCACTTCTTCGTACTTTTCCGGGCGAAGTTTCGCAGCAAATAGGGTAAAGGGTGCCTGTCGCGTCGGGTCCTGTCGGGGGAGCTCGGCGCCAGCGCCGTTTGTTATGCGCGAACCGAAATCGCCAGGAACTCAAGTATGTCTCGCCAGGACGCGAACGCAGCCTTTGCCTTGTCATCATTTTTGCAGGGCACCAACGCTACCTACATCGACGAAATCTACGCCCGCTACGAGAAGGATCCGTCCTCGGTGGATGCCGAGTGGCAGGAGTTCTTCAAGAGCCTGAAGGACCAGCCGGACGACGTCCGCAAGAACGCCCAGGGCCCGTCCTGGGAGCGTGACAACTGGCCGCCGACCCCGCAGGACGACCTGACCTCCGCCCTCGACGGCAATTGGGCCGAAGTCGAGAAGAAGGTCGGCGCCAAGATCGCCGCCAAGGCCCAGGCAGCCAACAAGGGCGCTGATTTCTCCTCCGCCGACATGCTGCAGGCCACGCGCGACTCCGTCCGCGCGTTGATGCTGATCCGCGCCTACCGCATGCGTGGCCACTTCCATGCCAAGCTCGATCCGCTCGGCATCGAAGCTCCGCGCAATCGCGAGGAGCTCGACCCGCGCACCTACGGCTTCAGCGAAGCCGATTTCGACCGCAAGATCTTCCTCGATCACGTGCTCGGTCTCGAATACGCGAACTTGCGCGAAATCACCGCGATCTGCGAGCGGACCTACTGCCAGACGCTCGGCGTCGAGTTCATGCATATCAGCAATGCCGCGCAGAAGGCGTGGATCCAGGAGCGCATCGAGGGGCCGGACAAGGAAATCTCGTTCACCCGCGAAGGCCGCCGCGCGATCCTGATGAAGCTGGTCGAAGCCGAAGGCTTCGAGAAGTTCTGCGACACCAAGTTCACCGGCACCAAGCGCTTCGGCCTCGACGGCGGTGAAGCGCTGATCCCCGCGCTCGAGCAGATCATCAAGCGCGGCGGTAATCTCGGCGTGAAGGAAGTCGTGCTCGGTATGCCGCATCGCGGCCGCCTCAACGTGCTGACGCAGGTGATGGGCAAGGCCCATCGCGCGCTGTTCCACGAATTCAAGGGTGGCTCGGCCAATCCCGACGCGGTCGAAGGGTCGGGCGACGTCAAGTACCATCTCGGCGCGTCCTCGGACCGCGAGTTCGACGGCAACCGCATCCATCTGTCGCTCACCGCCAACCCCTCGCATCTTGAGATCGTCGATCCCGTGGTGCTCGGAAAAGTCCGCGCCAAGCAGGATCAGCATGGCGATCCGCCGGACCAGCGCATCTCGGTGATGCCGCTGCTGATGCATGGCGACGCCGCGTTCGCCGGCCAGGGCGTGGTCGCGGAATGCTTCGGCCTGTCGGACCTGAAGGGCTACCGCACCGGCGGCTCCGTGCATTTCATCGTCAACAACCAGATCGGCTTCACCACCTATCCGCGCTACTCGCGCTCCTCGCCCTATCCGTCGGATGTGGCGAAGATGATCGACGCGCCGATCTTCCACGTCAACGGCGACGATCCGGAAGCCGTCGTGTTCGCGGCCAAGGTCGCGACCGAGTTCCGGCAGAAATTCCACAAGCCCGTCGTCATCGACATGTTCTGCTACCGCAGGCATGGCCATAACGAAGGCGACGAGCCGGCTTTCACCCAGCCGGTGATGTACAAGAAGATCGCGGCCCATCCGTCCACGCTCGAGCTCTATTCCCGCCGCCTCGTCAGCGAAGGCGTGATGACCCAGGGCGAGGTCGACAAGGCCAAGGCCGACTGGCGCGCACGGCTCGATGCCGAGTTTGAAGCCGGCACCTCCTACAAGCCGAACAAGGCCGACTGGCTCGATGGCAAGTGGGCCGGCTTCAAGATCGCAGACCAGGAAGAGGACGCGCGCCGCGGCGTCACCGGCGTCGACCTGCCGGTCCTGAAGGACATCGGCCGCAAGATCACCAAGGTGCCGGACGGCTTCCGCGTCCACCGCACCATCCAGCGCTTCCTCGAAAACCGCTCCAAGGCGATCGACGGCGGCACGGGTATCGACTGGGCGACCGGCGAGGCGCTGGCGTTCTGCACGCTGCTCAACGAGAACCATCACGTCCGCCTGTCGGGCCAGGATTCGGAGCGCGGCACCTTCTCGCAGCGCCACTCGGTCCTGATCGACCAGGAAGACGAGAGCCGCTACACGCCGTTCAACCATCTCGGCAACGAGCAGGGCCATTACGAGGTCATCAACTCGCTGCTGTCGGAAGAGGCCGTGCTCGGCTTCGAATACGGCTACTCGCTCGCCGAGCCGAACACGCTGACGCTGTGGGAAGCCCAGTTCGGCGACTTCGCCAACGGCGCGCAGGTCGTGTTCGACCAGTTCATCTCCTCGGGCGAGCGCAAATGGCTGCGCATGTCCGGTCTCGTCTGCCTCTTGCCGCACGGCTATGAGGGCCAGGGACCGGAGCACTCCTCGGCACGTCTCGAGCGCTATCTGCAGATGTGCGCCGAAGACAACATGCAGGTGGTCTACCCCACCACGCCGGCGAATTACTTCCACGTGCTGCGCCGCCAGCTGCATCGCGAGATCCGCAAGCCGTTGATCGTGATGACGCCGAAGTCGCTGCTGCGTCACAAGCGGGCGGTCTCGCGGCTCGAGGAGCTCGCCAAGGGCACGACGTTCCATCGCATCCTGTATGATGACGCCCAGATGCTTCCGAGCGAGGCGGTCAAGCTCGTCCCCGACGAGAAGATCCGCCGCATCGTGTTGTGCTCCGGCAAGGTCTATTACGACCTCTACGAGGAGCGCGAGAAGCGCGGCATCGACGACATCTACCTGATGCGCGTCGAGCAGCTCTATCCGGTGCCGCTGAAGGCGCTGGTGGCCGAGCTGTCCCGCTTCAAGAAGGCGGAAGTGATCTGGTGCCAGGAAGAGCCGCGCAACATGGGTGCGTGGCACTTCATCGAGCCGTATCTGGAATGGGTGCTGAACCAGGTGAACGGCGTCAGCCGGCGTCCGCGTTATGTCGGTCGCGCCGCTTCCGCCGCGACCGCCACTGGTCTGATGTCCAAGCATCAGGCGCAGTTGAAGGCGTTCCTGGACGAAGCACTGAGCTAAAATTTTTGAACTGCGTCATGCCCCGCCTTGTGCGCAATCGCGCATCGGAGCGGGGCATCCAGTACGCCGCGACGTCCGCGCAGAGTACGACGTCCGGTTTGCTGGATGGCCTGCTTTTCGTCGGCCGATGACACCTGAAATTCACGACCGCATTGGCGATCTCCTTAAGGAAAAGACCATGACTGAAATTCGTGTGCCGACGCTCGGCGAATCCGTCACCGAGGCCACCATCGGCCGCTGGTTCAAGAAGGCCGGCGATGCCGTCGCCGTCGACGAGCCCTTGGTGGAGCTCGAGACCGACAAGGTCACCATCGAAGTCCCGGCGCCCTCCGCCGGCACGCTGAGCGAGATCATCGCTGCCGATGGCACGACAGTCGCGGTGGGCGCGCTGCTCGGCCAGATCACCGACGGCGTCGGCGCTGCGAAGCCTGCCGCGGCGCCCGCCAAGCCCGCCGCTGCTGCTCCCGCCGCCGCGGCTGCTGCAGCTCCCGCGCCTGCCCCGGCCGCGAAGGCGCCGCCGGCCGACGCGCCGCTCGCCCCGTCCGTTCGCAAGCTCTCCGCCGAGACCGGCGTCGATGCTTCGACCGTTCCGGGCTCCGGCAAGGACGGCCGCGTCACCAAGGGCGACATGTTAGCTGCGATCGAGCGCGCGGCCTCCGCGCCGACCCCGGTCAACCAGCCCGCCGCCGCCGTGCAGGTGCGCAGCGCCTCGCCGGCCGATGACGCCGCTCGCGAAGAGCGGGTCAAGATGACCCGCCTGCGCCAGACCATCGCGCGCCGCCTCAAGGACGTCCAGAACACGGCCGCGATGCTGACGACCTTCAACGAGGTCGACATGACCAACGTCATGGCGCTGCGCGCGCACTACAAGGATGCGTTCGAGAAGAAGCACGGCAGCAAGCTCGGCTTCATGGGCTTCTTCACCAAGGCCGTCGTGCAGGCGCTGAAGGACATCCCGGCCGTCAACGCCGAGATCGACGGCACCGATTTGATCTACAAGAACTACTACCACATCGGCGTCGCCGTTGGCACCGACAAGGGCCTCGTCGTCCCGGTCGTGCGCGACTGCGACAATAAGTCGATCGCCGACATCGAGAAGGGCATCGCCGATTTCGGCCGCCGCGCCCGTGACGGCCAGCTCAAGATCGACGAGATGCAGGGCGGCACCTTCACCATCACCAATGGCGGCATCTACGGCTCGCTGATGTCGACCCCGATCCTGAACGCACCGCAGTCCGGCATCCTCGGCATGCACAAGATCCAGGAGCGGCCGATGGTGATCGGCGGCAAGGTCGAGGTCCGCCCGATGATGTATCTGGCGCTGTCCTACGATCACCGCGTCATCGACGGCAAGGAAGCCGTCACCTTCCTGGTGCGCGTCAAGGAAAGCCTGGAAGATCCGGCGCGCCTGGTGCTCGATCTCTGATCCCTAGTGCTCTGCGAGCGCCGTCGCCCTTTGGCGCGACGGCGCGTGTCGAACCATGGAGGCGCGCGTGACGGATAAAGTCGTTGTCATCACCGGCGGCAGCCGCGGCATCGGTCGTGCGACCGCGATTGCGGCGGCCGCGCGCGGCTATCGCGTCGTGGTCGGCTATGCCAGCAACAAGAAGGCCGCCGACGAGGTCGTCGGCCTGATCGAGGCCAGCAACGGCAAGGCCATCGCGGTAAAATGCGATGTCGCCGAGGAACGCGACATCGTCGAGCTGTTCAAGCAAGCCGACAAGTTCGGCACGCTCGGCGCGCTGGTCAACAATGGCGGCATTGTCGGTACGAGCGGCGTGCGCGTTGACGAGATGTCAGCCGAGCGCATCCAGCGCGTCATGGCCGTCAACGTCACCGGCTCCATCCTCTGCGCGCGCGAGGCCGTGAAGCGGATGTCGACCAGGCATGGCGGCAAGGGTGGCGTCATCGTCAACCTGTCGTCGGTCGCGGCCAAGCTCGGCGCGCCCAACACCTATGTCGACTATGCCGCGTCCAAGGGCGCGATCGATTCCTTCACCACCGGCCTCGGCTATGAGGTCGCAAACGAAGGCATTCGCGTTGCGGGCATTCGCCCCGGCCTGATCGATACCGAAATTCACGCCTCGGGCGGCGAGCCCGACCGGCACCACCGTCTGGCCCATATGGTGCCGATGAAACGCGTCGGCACCGCCGACGAGATTGCCAACGCCATCATCTGGCTGATGTCGGACGAGGCGTCCTACATCACCGCTGCCACGCTCGATGTGTCCGGCGGACGCTGACGCGCCGCGCGGACGCTGACACGTCCTCTCACGCAAAACCTACGGGACTTTCTCTCATGGCATCCTACGATCTCGTCGTCATCGGCACCGGACCTGGCGGTTATGTCTGCGCGGTGCGCGCGGCCCAGCTCGGCATGAAAGTCGCCGTGGTGGAGAAGAACGCCACGCTCGGCGGCACCTGCCTCAATGTCGGTTGCATGCCGTCGAAGGCGCTGCTGCATGCGTCCGAGATGTTCGAGGAAGCCGGGCACTCCTTCGCCAAGATGGGCGTCAGCGTCTCCGCGCCGAAGCTCGAATTGCCGGCGATGATGAACTTCAAGCAGCAGGGCATCGACGGCAACGTCAAGGGCGTCGAGTTCCTGATGAAGAAGAACAAGATCGACGTGCTCAAGGGCACCGGCAAGATCCTGGGCACCGGCAAGGTCGAGATCTCCGCCGACGGCAAGTCGCAGACGATCGAAACGAAGAACATCGTGATCGCCACCGGCTCGGACATCGCGCGCCTCAAGGGCATCGAGATCGACGAGAAGCGCATCGTGTCGTCGACCGGCGCTCTGTCGCTCGACAAGGTCCCCGGCAAGCTCCTGATCGTCGGCGCGGGCGTGATCGGCCTCGAGCTTGGCTCGGTCTGGAAGCGACTCGGCGCCGAAGTCGTCGTCGTCGAATTCCTCGACCGCATCCTGCCCGGCATGGACGGCGAGATCGCCAAGCAATTCCAGCGCATCCTGGAAAAGCAGGGCTTTGCGTTCAAGCTGGGGGCCAAGGTCACCGCCGTCGATACCTCGGGCAAGACGCTGAAGGCGACGATCGAGCCTGCTTCCGGCGGTGCCGCCGAGACGCTGGAGGCCGACGTCGTGCTCGTCGCGATCGGCCGCGTGCCCTACACCGATGGCCTCGGCCTGAAGGAAGCGGGTGTCGCGCTCGATCCCCGCGGCCGCGTGCAGATCGATCCGCACTTCGCCACCAGCGTGAAGGGCGTCTATGCCATCGGCGACGTCGTCGCGGGCCCGATGCTTGCGCACAAGGCCGAGGATGAAGGCGTTGCGGTTGCGGAGATCATCGCAGGCCAGGCCGGCCACGTGAACTACGATGTTATCCCAGGCGTCGTGTATACCACGCCGGAAGTGTCGTCCGTCGGCAAGACCGAGGAGGAACTGAAGCAGGCCGGTGTGGCTTATACGGTCGGAAAGTTTCCCTTTACCGCCAACGGCCGCTCCAAGGTCAACCAGACCACCGACGGCTTTGTGAAGATTCTCGCAGATGCGAAGACCGATCGCGTGCTCGGCGTGCACATTATCGGCCGCGAAGCTGGTGAAATGATCCATGAAGCGTGCGTTCTCATGGAATTTGGCGGCAGTGCGGAGGATCTCGCACGGACCTGCCACGCGCATCCGACCCGCTCGGAGGCCGTCAAGGAAGCCGCGCTTGCAGTCGGCAAGCGGGCCATCCATATGTAGACCACGCGCCGAGCTGAATCGGGCGGGACAACATATGCTGCGCCGCCTACTTCAACCGGTCTGGGTTCTGCTGGCGATCATCTTCCTGATCGAAGCCTGGCTGTGGGACCATCTCGAACCGATCGTCGCGCGGGTTGTCGCACTCATTCCGCTCGCGCGGTTCAAGCAATGGCTGACGGAGCGCGTCGATGCGCTCCCGCCGGCCATGACGCTGATCGTGTTCGCGGTGCCGATCCTTCCGCTGTTTCCGCTCAAGCTGGTCGGCCTGTATCTGCTCACGCATGAATACTGGCTCACCGGCATGTCCACGTTCCTGTTCGCCAAGATGGTCGGCGTCGGCGTCACCGCCTTCGTGTTCGACGTCACGCGCGACAAGCTGCTCGAGATGCACTGGTTCGAGCGGATCTACGATTTCGTGCTGAAGCTGCGCGCCAAGGCCGCCGAGCTGGTCGACCCGATCAAGCGGCGCATCCGGGAGCTGATCTCCGGCAACGGCGAAGGCTGGTCCTCACGTACGCTGCGTTTGATCCAGCGTTTCAGGAAGAGCGTGCACGAAGCGCGGTGAGTGCTTTCACTCATCTATCCCCGTCACCCTGAGGCGGCCGCTTCTTCAGCGGCCCTCGAAGGGCGACGGCCCTGCTGCATCTCGGCCGTTCATCCTTCGAGGCTCCCCGCGCGATGCTGTGCATCGCGCGCCTCGCACCTCAGGACGGTGCGGTCGTTGCGCGCCCCTCAATGCAAATGCAGCAGATGCGGCCACCACAGGCCGAGCCCAGTCATGAGGATGCCGCCCAGCGTCAGGATGCCGGCGACATAGGCGAGCGCGAACATGCCGGTGATGATGGTGGCCGAAGCCAGCACGATGCCGATCTGGAAGGCGGCCGACGCCAGCTCGAAGTGATGGTACTTTGCGGTGGCCTCGTCGCGCTCGTGCTCGGCATGTTTGGCCTTCTCGGCGAGCTGCTCGGTGCCTTCGCCGGTCTCGGGCTCGGAGCGGTAGCGCTGCGCGGTCTTGGTCCAGTCGTCGATCTGCTTCTGCACCGTCGCCTTCAGGGCGTCGTCGGTCGTGGTGGCCAGTGTCAGCTTGCCCTGCTCGGCCGCGGTCACCACCACGGTGCGGCGGATGCTCTTGGCCTGGAAGAACGCCCAGAGATTGGCGCCCTCGACATTCTTGCTGATCGATTCGGTCTGGGCGCCCTTGCCCAGCGTCTCGGAGATCGCCAGGAACAGCGCCAGCACCGCGATCAGAAGGGCGATCTTCTTGTTCGAGCCTGACGCGTGCTCGGCATGCTCCGCATGCTCCATGCTTTCATGTGCGCTCATAAATGCCTCCTGCCTGTTTACCAACGATTGACCGAACCGCGCGACGGGCGCAAGTGGCAAGCGCAATGACGGTTGCAATTAATGGTTTCGCGTACGGGCCGTTTTAGTCCTGTCACATGAGCACAGCGGATTTCATCGCAGCCTGCTTCTGGCCTTCCGTCGTCATCGCCGCGTTCGCGCTTCTGAAGGCCCGCAATAGCGCGGCCTTTCCGTTCATTTTCAAGATCGTGATCTGGGTCGGCCTGGCCTACTTCGTGCTGGTGTTGTTTTGGGTGAACAGCTCGATCGTCGCGATCAACGATATGAATGTCCTTCCCGTTCTCTTCGGTCTCGCGGCCGTCGGCTCCCAGCTGCGGGTCCCTGCGCCTCAAGGCTCATGGCGCGACAAAGTGAAAGGGTACGGCACGATGATCGCGATCGTGCTGTTCGGAATCGGCCTTGCATGGTTCTTCGGACGGATGCTGGTTCTCGACCTCCTCACGTCCCGCCTCGTGATCGAAGGCCGTGTTCAATACGCGAGCAGGACAACCGGGCGCGGGTCCGGGTACGTTGCCATCATCGCGGGTCAGACTGTGAAGGTGACGGCGCCGGTCTATGAACGGCTGCAGCAATTCAGGCCGAAGGTTCGCGTCGAGGTCGGTCGCGGCTCGAATTATGTCTACGAGATCGAGTATCTCGCGAACTGAACCGCAGCTTCACCGCCGCGGATGCGCGCTGGCATAGACTTCTAGCAGGCGCTCGGAATCGATGCCGGTATAGATCTGCGTGGTCGAGAGCGAGGAATGGCCGAGCAACTCCTGGATCGCGCGTAGATCGCCGCCGCGCGAGAGAAGATGCGTCGCAAAGGAATGCCGCAGCGCGTGCGGCGTGGCGCTGTCGGGCAATCCGAGCGCGCCGCGCAGCCGCTCCATGGCGAGCTGGATGATGCGTGGGCTGAGCGGCCCGCCGCGTGCGCCGAGGAAGATCGGGCCTTCGGCGGGCAGCGGATACGGGCACATCGAAACATATTCCTGCACCAGCGCGAGCACGTTCTGCAGCACCGGCACCATGCGGGTCTTGTTGCCTTTGCCGGTCACGATCAGCACGTCGCCTTCGCCGGGACGCGGCACCTCGCGGCGCTTCAGGCCGAGCGCCTCGGAGATGCGCAGGCCCGAGCCGTACAGCAGCGCCATCACGGCGGCGTCGCGCGCCAAAACCCAGGTCTCGCGATCCTCGCCGGCACGCTCGTCGGCATCCGCAAGGCGCTTGGCCGATGCCATCGGCAGCGGCTTTGGCAGGCTCTTTCCGATCTTGGGTGCGCGGATCGCCGACAATGCGCCGACCTTGCCTTTGCCCTCGCGTTCGAGGAAGCGGCCGAACGAGCGCAGCCCGGCGAGCGCGCGCATCAGCGAGCGGCCGGCAATGTCGTCGGCGCGGCGCATCGCCATGAAGGCGCGGATATCGGTGGCTTCCAGCGCGGCGAACCGCTTCAGCGTGACGCGCTCGCCCCAATGGGCGCAGAGAAAATCCAGGCACTGCCTGAGGTCGCGGGCATAGGCCTCCAGCGTCTTCGGCGACAGCCGCCGCTCGGCGCCGAGATGCGACAGCCAGCGCGTCATCTCCTGCGCGATCGAGGGATCGGCGCTGGCGAGCTCGATTGGGGGGGCGGCCGCTTTGCTCATGCGCTCTGGACGTGGTGATTCCACTCAGTATATCGCATCACACTCGTTTACTGTTCGCTAAGGCGCGCCCGTGGCGCTAGCCTCCAAACGCCAGGTTCCGATTCTCCCTTCATGGATCATACGTCGCGCAGCAAAGCCGCCCCTACCCACGCGACCGGCATGGTCGACGTGCTGGTGCCGGTCGCGCTCGACCAGACCTATTCCTACAAGATGCCGCGCGGCATGGAGCTGAAGGCGGGCGATCTGGTCGGCGTGCCGCTCGGGCCCCGCGAGGTGCTCGCCGTGGTTTGGGCCGAGAACGCCAACCCCGATCCGCGCCTGCACAATCGCCTAAAAGAGGTCAGCGAGAAGCTCGACCTTCCGCCCCTGAAGCCCGAGCTGCGTTCGATGGTCGACTGGGTCGCCAACTACACGCTGAGCCCGCGCGGCATGGTGCTGCGCATGTGCCTGCGGATGGGCGAGAACCTCGGCCCCGAGCGGACTCGTGCCGGCGTGCGCCTGGTCGGCGATCCCCCCAAGAGGCTGACGCCGGCGCGGCAGCGCCTGCTCGAGGTGCTGTCGGACCGGCTGCTGCACGGCAAGTCCGAAGCCGCCAGGGAAGCCGGCGTCTCCGCTGGCGTGATCGACGGGCTCGTCGACGAGGGCACGCTCACGGTCGAGCCGATGCCGCCGCCACCGCCGCCGCCTGCGCCCGATCCGGATTTCGGCCGGCCGGATTTCTCGCCGCTGCAGCGCGCCGCCGCCGATACGATGCGCGCGCTCGCGGCCAACGGCTCGTTCCGCGTCGCGCTGCTCGACGGTGTCACCGGCTCGGGCAAGACCGAGGTCTATTTCGAAGCCATTGCGGAGTGCATCCGCCGCGGCAAACAGACTCTGATCCTGATGCCGGAGATCGCGCTCACCGGCCAGTTCCTCGATCGCTTCGCGCAGCGCTTTGGCGTGCGCCCGATCGAATGGCATTCCGAACTGACGCCGCGCACCCGCGCGCGCAACTGGGCCGCGATTTCCGAGGGCACTGCGCCGGTCGTGGTCGGCGCGCGCTCGGCGCTGTTTCTGCCTTACGCCAATCTCGGTCTCATCGTCGTCGATGAAGAGCACGACCAGGCCTACAAGCAGGACGAGGGCGTGCATTATCACGCCCGTGACATGGCGGTGGTGCGCGCGCATATTGCCAGGATCCCGATCGTGCTGGCCTCCGCCACGCCCTCGGTCGAATCCGAAGTCAACGCGCGCAAGAACCGCTATCAGCGCATCGCGCTGCCCTCGCGCTTCGGCGGGCAGCACATGCCGCATATCGAGGCCATCGACATGCGCCGCGAGCCTCCCGCGCGCGGCCGTTTCATCTCGCCGCGCCTCGCCTCCGAAATCAGGAACGCGATCGAGAAGCGCGAGCAGGCGCTGCTGTTCCTCAATCGCCGCGGCTATGCGCCGCTGACGCTGTGCCGCGCCTGCGGCCATCGCTTTGCCTGCACCATCTGCGACGCCTGGCTGGTCGATCATCGCTTTCGCCAGCGGCTGGTCTGCCACCATTGCGGCTTCTCGATGCCGCGCCCGCAGACTTGCCCGCATTGCGCAGCCGAGGAATCGCTCGTAGCGGTCGGGCCCGGTGTCGAGCGCTTGCAGGAGGAAGCCGCCGCGCTGTTCCCGGATGCGCGCACCATGGTGCTGTCGAGCGACCTCATCACCTCGATCGAGACGATGCGCTCCGAGCTCAACGAGATTGCCGAAGGCCGGGTCGATGTCATCATCGGCACGCAGCTCGTGGCCAAGGGCCACAATTTCCCGCGGCTCAATCTGGTCGGCGTGGTCGATGCGGATCTCGGCCTGTCCAATGGCGATCCCAGGGCGTCGGAACGCACCTGGCAATTGCTCAACCAGGTGATCGGGCGCGCCGGACGCGAGCAGGGCCGCGGCGTCGGCTATCTGCAGACCCATCAGCCCGATCATCCCGTGATGAAGGCGCTGATCGCCTGCGACCGCGAGGCCTTCTACGACAGCGAGATCGACCTGCGCGAGCGCACGCTCTATCCGCCGTTCGGCCGGCTCGCGAGCCTGATAATCTCGGCCGGCGACCGCCCGAGCGCGGAAGGCTTTGGCCGGAGACTCGTTGCGCTCGCGCCGCGCGACGAGCGCGTGGTGGTGCTGGGGCCGGCGGAAGCACCGCTCGCGGTCATCAAGGGCCGCTATCGCTTCCGCATCCTGGTGAAATCGGCGCGCGGCTTCGACCTGTCGGATTATTTGCGCAACTGGCTCGCGGTGTGCCCGAAGCCGAAGGGCAATCAGAAGCTGGAAGTCGACGTCGATCCGCAGAGTTTTTTGTAGGCCCGACAGCACATAAAAAAGCCCGCCGTCCCCCAAGACGGCGGGCTTGTTTCGCTTGCTCTGATCTCGCCGCTCACATGTCCGCAGACAATGACGAGAACTGCACTTTGACCTGGAGCGCTTAGGACACCACTTCGGCGGTGACGCGGCCGACGCCGGCGCCGGTGAGGCCGATGGCGCGGGCAGCGCCCGTGGAGAGATCGAGCACACGGCCGCGAATGAACGGGCCACGGTCGTTGATGGTGACGATGACGCTCGAGCTGCCGTGGGTGACGCGGAGCTTGGTGCCGAACGGCAGCGAACGGTGCGCCGCGGTCATGGCGTTCTGGTTGAAGCGCTGGCCCGACGCGGTCCGGCTACCGGACTCGTTGCCGTAATAGGAAGCCATGCCGGAAAAGGAGCGCCCGGTGCCCGACGACGGCGTCATCGACGCATTGGCGTTGCGCCAATCAGGGGTCGCGTTGGCGACGTTCTGGGCGTGGTGGCGGTGATGATGGTGAGAGTACCGGTGGTGATGCCTGGATTTGGCGGAAGCCTCCGTGGCAGTCCCACCAACGAGGAGAGTTGCAGCAACAAAAGCGATCGCCGTACGCGGCTGGGTCACAAAGCCCAGCGTCTTCAAAGACAGCATTTAGTGGTCCCTAAGCTAGTATTGCCACATATGTGGCTAGTGGAGCCCCCATCAGTTGTGAGCGACTTGCGTTTCCTTTCGCAATGAGGCGTGAATTAGGCAGTATTTTAGGTATGTGTCGGGATGTAATATCTTGTGACCTGCGCAGTTAATCGGCCAATATTCCGTAATATTTCGCTTTAACGATTTATTAACTCAATGATTACTTTCTAATACTGTAGAGCGAAGTCATCACACTCGACGTTTAGAATTGGGTAAGTATTCGGCAGCCCGCGCATCGGCGCCGGATTCACGGCTCTGCGATTCATGTTCATGGCCGCTATGCGCTGAGGGCAGGAACGAATGAGCGCAATGGCGCAGTTAAGGCTCACGGCAATTCCGTGGCGCGGCAGGTCGTCCTCCAAGTTGGTGCAAGGTGGTCGAACGTGTGGTCGCTACGTCGCAAGCTGCGACGAACTGGCGAGAAACAGCCAAGCCTTTAAGTTGCCGTCATGTTGCACGTGCGCGCCTGCTATGTTAGCAAAGCCGCGATTTTAACGGACCCGGCACTTCCCGTGCCGGCCGAAAATCGAAGTCCCGCTTGAATTCCAAGGGCTTGGATCGCTAGGCGCCGCGTTGTGGCGACGGTTTTTCCCTTGCGAGTTTGACAGCAAAAAGAGCGCGTCTGTGGCTGCAGAAGATACGTCCGTTTCCGGTGTGTCGGGCCGTTATGCAACGGCCTTGTTTGAACTGGCCCGCGACCAGAAAGCGGTCGACGAGGTCAAAGCCGATCTCGAGAGGTTCGAGGGCTTGCTGAACGAAAGCGCCGATCTCAGGCGCCTCGTCCGCAGTCCGGTGTTCGCCGCCGAGGCTCAGTCCAGGGCCCTCTCGGCCGTGCTGGACAAGGCCGGCATCGCCGGCATCTCCGCCAATTTCCTGAAAGTGCTGACCGCCAATCGCCGCCTGTTCGTGGTGACGGATGTCATCCGCGCCTACCGTGCCCTCGTCGCCAGGTTCAAGGGCGAGGCGACCGCGGACGTGACAGTGGCGGAAGCGCTCTCGGACAAGAATCTCGACGCCCTCAAGGTTGCCCTGAAGTCGGTGACCGGCAAGGACGTCGCGCTGAACGTGAATGTCGATCCCTCGATCATCGGTGGCCTCGTCGTGAAGCTTGGCAGCCGCATGGTCGATAGTTCGCTTCGCACCAAACTCAATTCGATCAAGCACGCGATGAAAGAGGCAGGCTGATGGACATCCGCGCCGCGGAAATTTCCGCGATCCTCAAGGACCAGATCAAGAATTTCGGCCAGGAAGCTGAAGTCTCCGAAGTCGGACAGGTGTTGTCCGTCGGCGACGGTATCGCCCGCGTCTACGGTCTGGACAACGTCCAGGCCGGCGAAATGGTCGAGTTCGAGAACGGCACCCGCGGCATGGCGCTGAACCTCGAGACCGACAACGTCGGTATCGTTATTTTCGGTGCCGACCGCGAGATCAAGGAAGGCCAGACCGTCAAGCGCACCCGCGCCATCGTGGACGCGCCGGTCGGCAAGGGCCTGCTCGGCCGCGTCGTCGACGCGCTCGGCAACCCGATCGACGGCAAGGGCCCGATCCAGGCCGACAAGCGCATGCGCGTCGACGTCAAGGCGCCCGGCATCATCCCGCGCAAATCGGTGAACGAGCCGATGGCGACCGGCCTCAAGGCGATCGACGCCCTGATCCCGATCGGCCGCGGCCAGCGCGAGCTGATCATCGGCGACCGTCAGACCGGCAAGACCGCGATCGCGCTCGACACCATCCTGAACCAGAAGCCGCTCAACGCGCAGCCCGACGAGAACATCAAGCTGTACTGCGTCTACGTCGCGGTCGGCCAGAAGCGTTCGACCGTCGCCCAGTTCGTGAAGGTGCTGGAAGAGCAGGGCGCGCTCGAGTACTCGATCATCGTCGCCGCCACCGCTTCGGATCCGGCGCCGATGCAGTACATCGCGCCGTTCACCGGCTGCACCATGGGCGAGTATTTCCGCGACAACGGCATGCACGCGGTCATCATCTATGACGATCTGTCCAAGCAGGCCGTCGCCTACCGCCAGATGTCGCTGCTGCTGCGCCGCCCGCCGGGCCGTGAAGCCTATCCGGGCGACGTGTTCTATCTGCATTCCCGCCTGCTCGAGCGCGCGGCGAAGCTGAACAAGGACCAGGGCTCGGGCTCGCTGACGGCGCTGCCGGTCATCGAAACCCAGGCCAACGACGTGTCGGCTTACATCCCGACCAACGTCATCTCGATCACCGACGGCCAGATCTTCCTGGAAACCGACCTGTTCTTCCAGGGCATCCGTCCCGCCGTGAACGTCGGTCTGTCGGTGTCGCGCGTCGGCTCCTCGGCGCAGACCAAGGCCACCAAGAAGGTCGCCGGCAAGATCAAGGGCGAGCTTGCGCAGTACCGCGAAATGGCGGCGTTCGCGCAGTTCGGCTCCGACCTCGACGCCTCGACCCAGCGCCTGCTGAACCGCGGTTCGCGCCTGACCGAGCTCCTGAAGCAGCCGCAGTTCGCGCCGCTGAAGATGGAAGAGCAGGTCTGCGTGATCTGGGCCGGCACCAACGGCTATCTCGATCCGCTTCCGGTCAGCAAGGTGCGCGCGTTCGAGGACGGCCTGCTCTCGCTGCTGCGCGGCAAGAACGTCGAGATCCTCAATTCGATCCGCGACACCCGCGACCTCACCGACGACACCGCTGCCAAGCTGAAGTCGGTGGTCGAAGGTTTTGCCAAGAGCTTCGCTTAAGAACGCCGTCATGGCCGGGCTTGTCCCGGCCATCCACGCGTTTCGACTTGCAAGATAGAACGTGGATGCCCGGGACAAGCCCGGGCATGACGACTGGGATAGTCAGCGGCTCGATCATAAGGGTCGAACCGCCGGGGTGAACGAAGAATGGCGTCTCTTAAAGACATGCGCGTCCGCATCGCCTCCACCAAGGCGACGCAAAAGATCACCAAGGCGATGCAGATGGTTGCTGCGTCCCGGTTGCGCCGTGCCCAGCAGGCCGCCGAGGCGGCCCGGCCCTATGCCGACAAGATGGGCGCGGTGATCTCCAACATCGCCAGCGCTGCCGCGGGTTCGCCCGGCGCACCGGCGCTGCTCGCCGGCACCGGCAAGGACCAGGTTCATTTGCTGCTGGTCTGCACCGGCGAGCGCGGCCTGTCCGGCGCCTTCAACTCGTCGATCGTGCGCCTGGCGCGTGATCGCGCCCAGGCGCTGATGGCGCAGGGCAAGGAAGTGAAATTCTTCTGCGTCGGCCGCAAGGGCTACGAGCAGCTCCGCCGCCTGTTCGACAAGCAGATCGTCGAGCATCTCGACCTGCGCAGCGTTCGCCAGCTCGGCTTCGTCAACGCCGAGGACATCGCCAGGAAAGTGCTGGCCCGTTTCGACAACGGCGAGTTCGACGTCTGCACGCTGTTCTACGCGCAGTTCAAGTCGGTGATCGCCCAGGTCCCGACCGCGCAGCAGATCATTCCGCTGGCGGTGGAAGAAAAGGCGGCGAACGCGCCGGCGACCTCCTACGAATACGAGCCGGAGGAGGACGAACTCCTCTCCCGCCTGCTGCCGCGCAACATCGCGGTGCAGATCTTCCGCGCGCTGCTGGAAAACAACGCTTCGTTCTACGGCGCGCAGATGAGCTCGATGGACAACGCCACCCGCAACGCCGGCGAAATGATCCGCAAGCAAACCCAGATCTACAACCGAACCCGTCAAGCCCAGATCACCAAGGAGCTGATCGAGATCATCTCCGGCGCCGAGGCGGTCTGACGCACGAACTCACGACGGTCGTTCAAGTACAGAATTTCGAAGGAGAGCTTCATGGCTACAGCAGCTAACCCGGTCGGTCGCGTCACCCAGGTCATGGGCGCCGTCGTCGACGTCAAGTTCGAAGGCCACCTGCCGGCCATTCTCAATTCGCTGGAAACCAGGAACGGCAACATCCGCCTCGTGCTGGAGGTTGCGCAGCATCTCGGTGAGTCCACCGTGCGCACGATCGCGATGGACGTGACCGAAGGTCTGGTTCGCGGCCAGGAAGTGACCGACACCGGTTCGCCGATCCGTGTTCCGGTCGGCGAGGGCACGCTCGGCCGCATCATCAACGTCATCGGCGAGCCGATCGACGAAGCCGGCCCGGTCAAGACCGAAGGCCTGCGCGCCATCCACCAGGAAGCTCCGAGCTACACCGACCAGTCGACCGAAGCTGAAATTCTCGTCACCGGCATCAAGGTCGTCGACCTGCTGGCCCCGTACGCGAAGGGCGGCAAGATCGGCCTGTTCGGCGGCGCCGGCGTCGGCAAGACCGTGCTGATTCAGGAGCTGATCAACAACGTCGCGAAGGCGCACGGTGGTTACTCCGTGTTCGCCGGCGTCGGCGAGCGTACCCGCGAGGGCAACGACCTCTATCACGAGTTCATCGAGTCCAAGGTCAACGCCGACCCGAAGAACCCCGATCCGAGCGTCAAGTCGAAGTGCGCGCTGGTGTTCGGCCAGATGAACGAGCCGCCCGGCGCCCGTGCCCGCGTCGCGCTCACGGGTCTGACCATCGCGGAAGATTTCCGCGACAAGGGCCAGGACGTGCTGTTCTTCGTCGACAACATCTTCCGCTTCACCCAGGCCGGCTCGGAAGTGTCGGCGCTCTTGGGTCGTATTCCCTCGGCGGTGGGTTATCAGCCGACGCTCGCGACCGACATGGGCGCGCTGCAGGAGCGCATCACCACCACCCAGAAGGGCTCGATCACCTCGGTGCAGGCCATCTACGTTCCGGCCGACGACTTGACCGACCCGGCGCCCGCGACCTCGTTCGCGCATTTGGACGCGACCACCACGCTGTCGCGCTCGATCGCCGAAAAGGGCATCTATCCGGCGGTGGACCCGCTCGACTCGACCTCGCGCATGCTCTCTCCGCTGGTCGTCGGCGAGGAGCACTACGCGGTCGCCCGTCAGGTCCAGCAGGTGCTGCAGCGCTACAAGGCACTGCAGGACATCATCGCCATTCTCGGCATGGACGAGCTTTCGGAAGAGGACAAGCTGACCGTGGCCCGCGCTCGCAAGGTCGAGCGCTTCATGTCGCAGCCGTTCCACGTCGCCGAAATCTTCACGGGATCGCCGGGCAAGTTCGTCGAGCTCGCTGACACCATCAAGGGCTTCAAGGGCCTGGTGGAAGGCAAGTACGATCACCTGCCGGAAGCCGCCTTCTACATGGTCGGCACCATCGAAGAGGCTGTCGAGAAGGGCAAGAAGCTGGCGGCGGAAGCGGCCTGATTCTAGGTGTCATTGCCGGGCTTGACCCGGCGATCCATCAGATAGGAATCTTGATGGATGGACCCGCGGGTCAGGCCCGCGGGTGACAAGCGGAAAACAACGGATAGCCCATGGCCACCTTCCACTTCGATCTCGTCTCGCCGGAAAAGCTCGCATTCTCGGGTGAGGTCGATCAGGTCGACATTCCCGGCGTCGAGGGTGATTTCGGCGTGCTGGCGGGACATGCGCCGGTTGTGGCTGCGATCCGCCCCGGCATTCTCACCGTCACCACCGGCGGCAAGCACGAGAAGGTGATCGTGCTCGGCGGCATCGCCGAGGTTTCCGAAAAGGGCCTGACCGTGCTCGCCGACGTGGCGACGTCGCTGGCCGAGCTCGACCGCGCCCAGTTCGCGGCGACCGTCTCGGAGATGGAAGAGGG
Organism: Bradyrhizobium cosmicum; assembly: GCF_007290395.2. Classification (NCBI taxonomy): domain Bacteria; kingdom Pseudomonadati; phylum Pseudomonadota; class Alphaproteobacteria; order Hyphomicrobiales; family Nitrobacteraceae; genus Bradyrhizobium; species Bradyrhizobium cosmicum. The sequence goes on from NZ_CP041656.2 coordinate 413,362, forward strand.
TCTGAAGGAGCACGAAGGCAACGAGCTCGACCAGGCCATCGCGCGGCTCGACCACTTCAAGAGCATCCAGCAGCAGCTCAACAGCACGGCTATGCATTAAGCCCCGGGGCACCGCTCCGGGGCTCAAGCTTCAAATTCCTGAACAGGTTCAGCGCTCGTCGCGGCCGTGGCGGGCGCTGACTTTGTTGCACCTTGCCGCCGATAGCGGCATTCCGCGCGCGCGGATGAAGCGCAAGATCGCGGCGCAAGCGGGAGAGGGCGCGAGGGAATGGTGCGCCCCTGACGCCCAAATTTTCGCCGAAAAATTCCCTAAGGATTTCAAACCCCATTCTACTGTGCATGGGGTTGTTTCGCAGCTTCAGTTTCCGAACGGCGCGAACTGCTGCGCCACCGCGCGGTAGACGTCGCGGCGGAACGGCACCACGAGATCGGCGACGCGGTCGAGGCGCTCCCAGCGCCATGCGTCGAACTCCGCAGGCTGGTCGTTGCGCGGCGTCAGCGGATCGATCTCGTCGTCCTTGCCGGTGAAGCGCAGCGCGAACCACTTTTGGCGCTGGCCGCGGAACTTCGCCAGCCGGTGCGTTTGCGGTCCGTCATAGGGAGGGAATTCGTAGGTGAGCCAGTCGGTCTCGCCGAGAAAATCAGCGCTGACGACGCTGGTCTCTTCCCAGAGCTCGCGCATCGCGGCGTCGCGCAGGTTCTCGCCGTCATCGACCCCGCCCTGCGGCATCTGCCAGTCGAGGCCCGGCAGGATGATCTCGGGCCCGTCGCCCTTGAAGCGGTGCCCGATCAGAACGCGGCCATCGGCATTGAACAAGGCGATGCCCACATTGGGACGGTAGGGCTTTTCATTCGTCACGTGCGGATCTTCCGTGTCATTCCGGCGATGCCTTAGCACCGAACCCGGAATGCCAATTTTATTTATTCATCCGCCAGCGTGGAAAATTCCTTCACCACGCGCTCGTAGACCGGTCGCTTGAAGGGAATGATCAGCCCGGTCAAATTCTTCATCGGTTCCCAGCGCCAGCTCACGAACTCGGCCTTGTGGCCGCCGCCGGGGTGCTCGACGTTGATCTCGCTGTCCTCGCCGGTGAAGCGCACTGCGAACCATTTCTGGCGCTGGCCCCGGTAACGGCCCTTCCAGGCGCGCCCCGCGACCGTGCGCGGAATGTCGTAAGTGAGCCAGTCCGGGACCTCGCCGAGCCGCTCGACCGAGCGCACGCTGGTCTCCTCATAGAGCTCGCGCCTGGCCGCGTCCCAGGTGTCCTCGCCGGGATCGACGCCGCCTTGTGGCATCTGCCAGACATGGCTGTCGTCGACATGCTCGATGCCGCCGGCGCGGCGACCGATGAACACCAGTCCCTTCCGGTTGATCAGCATCACGCCGACGCAGGTCCGGTAGGGCAAATCCTCGTAACGCGCCATTCCGCCAGGCCTCTCGCGTGCTTTTGGCGGGCATGCCGGCCCCCGCGGGACCTGTGCCGTACCAATCCGTTGATTTAGCTGGATTTTGATTTCAGCATCGCGGTTGTCAATGGCACCAAAAGGATACCCCGGTCGCTCAATGTCTTGGTCCAGGCGCCGATGCGCTCGATCGAGACCGGCAGGGCCGAGGCGATGCCGACGGCGGCGCCCCGCTCGCGCGCCAGCGATTCGAGCTTGCTCAGGGCGCGGTCGATCTCGGCCGGGGTCGGCACCACGTCGATTGCGATGTCGCCCTTGCCGAACGGCATCGCCGCGCTGGCCGCTGCCTGCGATGCGATGCTGCGGGGCGAGGAGCCGTCGTCGAAGAAGCCGAGGCCGCGCTTGGCCGCCTCGCGAATGATCGGCTGCATCGCCGGCTCCGTCGCCACGAAGCGGGCGCCCATGAAATTGGTGAGGCCGGCATAGCCCTGCATGCGGCTGAGGTGCCAGTACAGGCGGTCCATGTTCTGGTCGGTGGTGAGCGAGGTCAGCAGCGTCTGCGGCCCCGGGTCGTTGTCCGGGAAGTCGTAGGGCTCCATCGGGATCTGGAGGAAGATCTCGTGGCGCTGGGCGCGGGCCCGTTCGGCCAGCTTGCCGGGGTCGGCACCGTAGGGCGTGAAGGCCAGCGTCACTGCCGGCGGCAGCCGCATGATCGCGTCGGTGGTCTTGGCGGCGCCGACTCCGAGGCCGCCGATCAGGATCGCGACCACGGGCATCTTGGCGGCCTTGGCGCGGTCGGCATCCGCAGCATAGACGTTGAACGGCTTCAGGTCTCCGGCCACCACCGGGATCATGCCGTAGCGCGACTTCTCCAGCAGTTTCGCATCGATCCCGGCCATGACGGGCGGCGGCGCGTTCGCCGCGGCCGCTTCGCCCTTGTCCGCCGAGTCCCCGCCACCGATCACCACGTCGTGGCGCGCGCCGGTGGAGCCGTCGATCATGGTGACGGTCTTCTGCTCGCCCGCTTGCTTCGGTGCTTCCTTGGCCTCGTGCTTGCTGTCCTGCTTGCTCTCCTGGCCATGACCGGCAGCGGCGGGCTTCTCGCCGGTGGCTTTGGGCTCGCGGATCGCGATCCGCGTCATCGGCTCGCCGCCGAGCGGATCCTTGTTGAAGATGGCAAAGCCGGCAAAGGCGGCCAGGAACAGGCCGAGCATGAGGGCCAGCGCCTGCATGGCCGTGAACGGCAGCCGCAGCCGGCGCTTCCGGCGCGGCTTGTCCTGTCCGAGCGGGGCGCTCAGATCATCGGCCGTTTCAGTCATGCGAGATCCCGAATCACTCCCGCCGACGATACCACGCCGGGGTCAAGCGGCGGCAGGCCGGGATGCGCCGGGGATTGCGCAAGACCAAGCAAAAAGGGCGGCTCCAGGAGCCGCCCTTTTGCCGAATCGCGTGATGCGCCCGACTTAGTTCGCCGCTTTGGGCTTGTCGGTGGTCGCGCCCTTGTTGTCGCCCGGCGTGGGCGCCGCGGAGGCGCTGTTCTTGATGCCGTGGAGCAGGTCGCCGGCGAGCTTGAGCGCCTTGTCGTCCTTGGCGTCCGGCGGAACGTAGGACTGCGAGCCGGTCTTCTCGTCGCCGTCGTTCTTCAGATGGCCGCGCAGCGAAGCCTCGCCCTTGGTATCGGTGCGCGACTTCAACTCGTCCGGCACGTCCTGCAGCACTTCGATGTCGGGCACGATGCCCTTGGCCTGGATCGACTTGCCCGACGGCGTGTAGTAGCGCGCCGTGGTCAGACGCAACGCGCCATTGCCCGAGCCGAGCGGGATGATGGTCTGCACCGAGCCCTTGCCGAACGAGCGCGTGCCGACGATGGTCGCGCGCTTGTGGTCCTGCAGCGCGCCGGCGACGATCTCCGACGCCGAGGCCGAGCCGCCATTGACCAGCACGATGACCGGCTTGCCCTTGGTCAGATCGCCCGCATGCGCGGTGCGACGCTGCGTCTCCTCGGCATTGCGGCCGCGAGTCGAGACGATCTCGCCCTTCTCCAGGAACGAGTCGGAGACGGTGACAGCTTCCTCGAGCAGGCCGCCCGGGTTGTTGCGCAGGTCGATGATGTAGCCCTTCAGCTTGTCGCCGATCTGATTCGAGAGGTTGGCGACCTCGCGCTTCAGGCCCTCGGTGGTCTGCTCGTTGAAGGTGGTGATGCGGATATAGGCGATGTCGTCGGTCTCGACGCGCGCGCGCACCGAGCGGACGCGGATGTTGTCGCGCACCAGCGTGACGTCGATCGGATTGTCCTGGCCCTTGCGGATGATCTTGAGCTTGATCTTGGTGTTGACCGGACCGCGCATCTTCTCGACGGCCTGGTTCAGGGTCAGGCCCTGCACCGCCTCCTCGTCGAGATTGGTGATGATGTCGTTGGCCATGACGCCGGCGCGCGAGGCGGGCGTGTCGTCGATCGGCGAGACCACCTTGATCAGGCCGTCCTCCATCGTCACCTCGATGCCGAGGCCGCCGAACTCACCGCGGGTCTGCACCTGCATGTCGCGGAAGCTCTTCGCGTCCATGTAGCTCGAATGCGGATCGAGGCCCGTGAGCATGCCGCTGATGGCGGATTCGATCAGCTTGGTGTCGTCGGGCTTCTCGACATAGTCCGAGCGCACGCGCTCGAAGACGTCGCCGAAAAGGTTGAGCTGGCGATAGGTGTCCGCGGTGGCGGCCCGTGCGCTCGAGCCCATGAAGACCGCGCGCGGCTGGGTCACGAACAGCGTCAGCGCAGCACCGGTGGCCGCGCTGAGGAGGATAACTGAAGTCTTGCGCATCATCCGCGAACCTTCTCGCCTTCATTTGCGGCCCACCATGGGCCTGGATCGATTGGAGTGCCGTCCTTACGGAACTCGACATACAGCACAGGTTGACTCGCGTTCGTGGCGAGAATGGAGGCGACTTGAGAGGTCGACCCCATGGTCGCGACAGGCTCCCCCGTGAGCACAAACTGTCCGATGTTGACCGAAATGCGCTCCATCCCGGCGATCAGGACATGATACCCGCCCCCGGCATTGAGGATCAAGAGTTGTCCATAGCTGCGGAACGGGCCGGCATAGACCACCCAGCCATCACACGGCGTCGTGATCTGGGAGCCGGGCTTGGTGGCCAGCGAAATGCCCTTCTGAACCCCGCCGACTCCGTCGGAACCGCCAAAATCCCTGATCTTGTTACCGTTAACCGGGAGCGGCAGCAGGCCCTTGGCCGAGGCGAAGGCGATGGCCGGGGTGGTCCGGGACCGATCCTTGAAAGCGCCGGGGCCGGGCTTGGCGCTGGCGGACGCCTTTGCCTCCGCCAGCTTTGCGGCCTCGGCGGCCTTTTCAGCGGCCTTGGCGGCGCTCTGCAGATCCTGCTCCATCTTGGCGATCAGGCCCTGGAGATCGCCGACCTGTTTCGACAGCGTGATGGCGCGCGCGCTCTCGGCGCTGAGGTCCTTTTCCCGTGACGCCTGCTGGCGCTGCCGCTCGTCGACGAGGGCCGCGAGCCGGGTCTGGTCGCTGCGAATCCTGTCGCGGTCGGTGGCAAGCTGGTCGCGCTCGGCGGCGATGTTCCGGCGCAAGGCCACGAGTTCGCCGAGCTCGCCTGCAATTGCTTCCGCGCGTCCGCGCAGTTCCGGCACCACGGCGCCGAGCAGCATGGCGGTGCGCAGCGATTGCAGCGCGTCCTCGGGCCGCACCAGCAGCGCCGGCGGCGTCCGCCGGCCGGCGCGCTGCAGGGCGGCCAGCACCTCGACGATGTCGGCGCGGCGCGAATCCAGCGAGGCGCGCATCTGCTGCTCGCGGCCGTTCAACGACCGCAGCCGCGCTTCCGCTTCGTCGACCTTGGTCTCGACGGCGCGCACATTGGCGGCGGTGTCGATCAATTGCTGGTTGAGCTGGGTGCGATCCTGGCCGAGCGAAATGATCTCGGCCTTGAGCTTGGCCTGCGCCTCTTCCGCGCTCTTCTGCCTGGCGCGCGCGGCTTCCAGCTCCTGCTCGCGCTGCTTGACCGCATCGGGTGAAACGGCCGCGGCCTGCTGTGCCGGCGTTGTCGTCTGAGCTTGCGCGGGGCTTGCGCCCAACAGGCTTGCGCCCGAGACGCTTGCGATCAGCAGCAGGTTGATGACGGGCGCTCGCATCGCTTTAAGCAAAGGTGCTCGTTGTGGCGCGCATCACGCGCGGTGATAGGGGTGGCCGGCCAGGATGGTGGCGGCCCGATAAAGCTGTTCCAGAAGCATGACGCGGACCATTTGATGCGGCCAGGTCGCCGAGCCGAACGCAATCGCGAGCTTGGCCTTACGGCGCAATTCGGGCGAAAGTCCGTCCGCCCCTCCGATTACGAAGATCGTATGACCGGCGCCCTCGTCGCGCCAGCGCCCGAGATTCCGTGCGAATACGGTGGAGTCGAGGTTCTGGCCGCGCTCGTCCAGCGCCACCAGGATCGACTTGTCCGGAACATGCGCGGAGATCGCCGCGGCCTCCTCGGCCATCCGTGTCGCGGTGTCGCGCGCGCGGCTTTCGGGGATTTCGTGGATGGCGAGCTCGCGGAATCCGAGCTTGCGGCCGGCCTCGTCGAACCGCTCGAAATAGCGGTCGGCCAGCTCCCGTTCGGGGCCCTGCTTCAGCCGGCCCACCGCAATGACTGCAACACGCATGATGTTTTCAGGGTCGTGTTTTCGAGACCGCGCGCAGGTTGCGCGCGCACGACGCTAGCATGCGCGTCAGCCGATTCGAAATCGGCCAGTCGCCTCTAGACCGCCTTCGCCGCGATCGCTTTCGCCGCCCCTGGGCCCTGCGTGTACAATCGCTCGAGATTGTAGAATTCGCGGACTTCGGGTCTGAACACGTGCACGATCACATCGCCGGAATCGATCAGCACCCAGTCGCAATTGGGCAAGCCCTCGACGTGGATGTTCTTGATACCGTTTTCCTTGAGGCCCTTGGCGACGTTTTCCGCGATCGCGCCAACGTGCCGGTTCACCCGGCCGGTGGTGACGATCATGTAGTCCGAGTACGCCGATTTGCCGCGAAGGTCGATGGTGACCGTCTCTTCCGCCTTCATGTCGTCGAGGCGGGAGAGGATCAGGCTCAGCGTCTTGTCGGCGTCGGGTTGCGCCTTCAAGGCCGCAGCTTTGGTCGATGTTTTACGCGCCGGCTTTGCGTTGGGTAAAACAGACTTCGTCGAAGCTGTCTTCGTTGAAGCTGTCTTGGACAATACAGATGTGGTCAGGGACCATTCCTTTCACTGTATCGCGAACGCCGAATCCAGCGTCCACTGGTTACACTACATCATGTGGGGTTAAGGGTTTCAATATGCCAGAGAGCCCGAATTCCACACGCCGTCCGCACAGTCTGACTCACTTCGTACCTATCCAGCTCCCGTCCGGGTTCCGTAAGCCCGTCGAGGAGAGATTCAGCTTCAATCCGGTCAGGAAAACCCAGGCCGGGGCCGGCTGATCCGCAAGCAGTGCTGCCTTATTCTCGGGCAGGCGGTAGCGCGCGAGCGCCTTGGCGGCGGGAGAGGCGAGGGCACGAAAACTCTGCGGCGGGCGGTCGATGACCGCGATCGGCACCTGGCCGGCGATGCGGCGCCAGTCCTGCCAACGATGGAATTGAGCGAGGTTGTCGGCGCCCATGATCCAGACAAAGCGCAGGCCGCGGAGGCGGCGGCGCAGGGTGTTGATCGTGTCGATAGTGTAGCGCGTACGGATGACGGATTCGAGACAGCTCACCTCGATCCTGGGGTCGTTTGCGACCTCGCGCGCAGCCTGCATCCGCTCACCGAGCTCATGCAGCGTACCGTTCTCCTTCAGCGGATTGCCCGGCGTCACCAGCCACCACACGCGATCGAGTTGCAATCGCTTGAGCGCGAACTGGCTGATGGCGCGATGGGCCTGATGCGGCGGATTGAATGAGCCGCCGAGCAGGCCGATGCGCATGCCCTCCGTATAGGGCGGGATCGCTTGCGCCGGGAAACGCGGCACGACGAAATTGTTACTCAAGGCCCGCGCCCCACGACGTTGCTTAGGGCCGCGTCTGCCCGGTGCCGTGAACGCGATACTTGAAGCTGGTCAATTGCTCGGCGCCGACAGGACCGCGGGCGTGGAAGCGGCCGGTGGCGATGCCGATCTCGGCGCCGAAGCCGAACTCGCCGCCGTCGGCGAATTGCGTCGATGCGTTGTGCAGCACGATCGCGGAATCGACTTCGCTGAGGAATTTCTTCGCGGCGGCCTCGTCCGCGCTCACGATCGCATCGGTGTGATGCGAGCCGTGGGTCTGGATGTGCGCGATCGCGCCGTCGACGCCGTCAACCACTTTCGCTGCGATGATCGCGTCGAGATATTCGGTGTCCCAATCATCTTCGTTCGCGGGCTTGACGCGGCTGTCGACCTTCTGCACGGCGTCGTCGCCGCGCACCTCGCAGCCCGCCTCGATCAGCATCTCGACCAGCGGCTTCAGGTTTTTGCCGGCAGCGGCGCGATCGACCAGCAGCGTCTCGGCGGCGCCGCAGACGCCGGTGCGGCGCATCTTGGCGTTGAGCACGATCGACTTCGCCATGGCGAGGTCGGCGCTGGCGTCGATATAGACGTGGTTGACGCCTTCGAGATGCGCGAACACCGGCACGCGTGCCTCGGCCTCGACGCGCGAGACGAGGCTCTTGCCGCCGCGCGGCACGATGACATCGATGGCGCCGTTCAATCCGGACAGCATCATGCCAACCGCGGCGCGGTCGCGCGTCGGTACCAGCGTGATCGCGGCTTCGGGCAGGCCGGCTTCGCGCAGGCCCTGCACCAGGCATTCATGGATGGCGCGGCAGGAGCGGAAACTGTCGGAGCCTCCGCGCAGGATCACGGCATTTCCCGACTTCAGGCACAGCACGCCGGCATCGGCAGCGACATTGGGCCGGCTCTCAAAAATCACGCCGACGACGCCGAGCGGCACGCGCACGCGTTCGATGGTCATCCCGTTCGGCCGCTGCCAGCTCTCGGTGACGATGCCGACGGGATCGGCGATGCCCCGCACGATGCCTACCCCCTCGGCCATCGCTTCGACGCGCGCCGGCGTCAGCGTCAGGCGATCGATGAAGGACGCCGTCATGTTGCTCGACGCGCGGGCCTCCGCGACGTCCTCGGCATTGGCGGCGAGAATTGCTGCAGAGCTCGCGCGGATCGCCCGCTCCATGGCTTCCAGCGCCCGGTTCTTCTGCTCCGGCGGCGCCAGCGCCAGCACGCGCGCGGCGGCGCGGGCACGGTTGGCGAGATCGGACATCAGCGCCAGGAGATCGCTGGTGCGATCGGCACTGCCATCGACGGCTTTGAGGGGGGCGGCCATTGGAATTTAAACCTTCTGCTAAGGCAGTGTCCTAGCACGGAAATCCCGGGTTTGGCGAGGCTGGGAATCACCTTCGGCAAGGCCTCGCAAGGCTCGATCGGGGCTTTGGGGTCGCCGGCATCAGGCTCGGTCGGCGCCAAGGCGAGGCGGGCGGAGCCGGGCGGCTCTGTGCTCCGCGCGCACCAGCATGGAGGAAATCGTCGCGTGAGACGCTGAGCGCATTGCCCGCATGGACAACCTGTTACCCCTCGGCGGCGTCTTACGACGTCGCGTGCCCGACCTGCTGGCAGGCGCTGCAATGCTTCTGCTTGAGGTTCGCGACATTGAAGTCCACCGGACTGCCGCTGCGCTTCGCGCTTCTCGCCACCACGCTCGGTCTCGCCTGCCAGGCAAACGCAGGCACGCTGTTCGTGACGTCCACGGCCGATAGCGGCGCCGGGAGCCTGCGGGCTGCCATCACCAGCGCCGGCAATGGCGACACCATCATGTTCCAGACCGGCGGCACCATCACGCTTGCGAGCGAGCTGCCCGTCATCACCAGGAACCTGACCATCGACGGCAACGGCAACAACCCCGTCATCAGCGGCGCCGGGACCTATCGTCCGTTCTTCATTGGCGATGCCGGGACGACCGGCTCGACCTATTCGGTCACGATCGCAAATCTTTCCATCGCCAACGCGGCGGCTCAGGGCGGCCGGGGCATCGACGGTGGTGGCGGCGGCGCCGGTCTCGGCGGCGCGGTGTTCGTTTCGAGCAACGGCGCGCTGACGCTCAGCAATGTCAGCCTGAGCAACAACCAGGCGAGCGGGGGTGCGGGCGGCGCCTTCACCAACAATCTGAGCGGCGGCGGCGGCGGCATGGGAGGAAATGGCGGAAGCAGCTCGAGCTCAGCGGGCAATGGCGGCGGCGGGCTGGCCGTGGGCAGCAATAGCGTGAGCGGACTTGGGACCAACGGCGGCGGCACCAACGGTGGCGTAGGCACGATGACCGGTGCCGGCACCGGGGGTAACGGAGGGTTCGGTGGTGGCGGCGGCGGTAGTGAGACGAGTTTTATTGCAAGTGCCGTGCAAGGCGGCAACGGAGGGTTCGGCGGCGGCGGTGGCGGCGGCGGTAACTTCTTCAGTGGCCAAGGTATCGGCGGCGCGGGTGGGTATGGCGGCGGTGGCGGCGGGGCAATCAGCGGAACCACCGCCGCTGGTGGCAATGGCGGTTTCGGTGGCGGCGGCGCCGCCGTTTACGCAATGACGCGCACCGGCGGTGCCGGTGGCTTCGGCGCCGGAGCCGCGGATGTCAGCCTGTCCGTTCCGGGCGCCGCGGGCGGCGGTGGCGGGCTCGGCGCCGGCGGCGCGGTCTATGTCCAGACCGGCGGCACCGTCACGGTCACCGGCTCGCTGACCGTCAACGGCAACGGCGTTGCCGGCGGTGGTGGTGGCGGCGGCTACGGCGATCCTGGCAGCGCCTTCGGGTCCGGCATCTTCTTCCAGGGCACCGGCGGCACCCCGACCACGCTCGCCTTTGGCGCCGGCAGCCAGTCGATTGCGAACGGAATTGCCGACTACATCGGCTCGGGCGGCACCAATCCCGGCGGCGGCGCCAACGCCGCGGACCAAGGCGGCAGCGTCGCGCTCACCAAGAGCGGCGGCGGCACGCTCACCCTTGCGGGCCCCAACACCTATAGCGGTGGCACCACGATCAACGAAGGCACGACGCTCGTCGTCGGCAATTCCGGCGCGCTCGGCAGCGGCACGTTGACGCTCAACGGCGGCGCCACGGGCGTCACCGTGAACTTCAACGGCAGCTTCACTGTCGCCAACGACATCACGGCAACAGGCGATCCGACCTACAACGTTCTCACCGGCAACACCGTCAACCTGAGCGGCGCGCTGTCGGGGTCGGGAGACGTCGTCGTCAACAATCAGAGCGGCTATGCCGGAACGCTCGTTCTGTCGGGCCTGAACACCTATACCGGCCCGACCGTGGTCGAAGCCGGCACGCTGCAGGCCGGCTCGACTAGCGCCTTCGGCAGCAATTCCGCCATGACGGTCTCGGGCGGCGCGGTGCTCGACCTCGGCGGATTCTCCAACGCCGTGGGATCGCTGGCCGGCGCCGGCACCGTCACCAACAGCGGCGGCGCTGTCGTCCTGACCGCGGGCGGGGACAACAGCTCGACGGTGTTCTCCGGCACGATTCAGGACGGCGCGGGACCGATGGCGCTGACCAAGTCCGGCAGCGGCCTGCTGGTGCTCACCGGCGTCAACACCTACAGCGGGGCAACCCTTGTCGGCGGCGGCGAGCTGCGCGTGAATGGCTCGATTGCGTCGTCGAGCCTGACCACGGTCGGCAGCGGTGCCATCCTCAGCGGCAGCGGCACGCTCGGCAATACGCTGATCCAGGGCGGCGCGATCTTCGCGCCCGGCTCGGGTACGCCGGGCAGCGCAACGACGATCGCCGGCAATCTCGCCTTCCAGTCGGGAGCGATCTATCTGGTGCAACTCAATCCGGCCGCTGCGACCGGCGCCATCATCAACGGCGCTGCGACGCTCGCGGGCAGCGTGACCGCGGCGTTCGCGTCCGGAACGTATTTCACCCGCAGCTATTCGATCCTGCATGCGGGGTCGATCAGCGGCAATTTTGCCGCCTTCTCCACCGTCGCCCTTCCGGCCGGAATCAGCGCCGGCCTGCGGACCACGGCAACCGACGTGCTGATCGAGTTGACGGCGCAACTTGGTGCGCTCTCCCCCGGCGGGTTGAACCGCAATCAGCGAAACGTCGCCGATGCGCTCAACGGTTTCTTCAACGGCGGCGGGACGTTGCCGCCCGGCTTCGTCGCATTGTTCGGGCTGAGCGGCACGCCGCTGGCGGGCGCGCTGACCCAGCTCTCCGGCGAGACCGCGACCGGCGCGCAGCAGACGACCTTCGATGCCATGGACCAGTTTCTCGGCGTGCTCACCGACCCCTTTGTCGACGGGCGCGGTTCGCGCGCCGCTGACGCCGATGGTGCGATGGGCTACGCCGCCGCTTCTGGCAAGCGCCGCGGCGCCGAGCGCGAGGCCTACGGCATGATGACCAAGGCGCCGTCGCGCGCGAGCTTCGAGTCGCGCTGGAGCGTTTGGGCCGCAGGCTTTGGCGGCTCGCAGACGACCGACGGCAATGTGGTGACCGGCTCCAACACCGCCACCAGTCGCGTGGCCGGCACCGCCGTCGGCGCGGATGTGTGGCTGTCGCCGCGCACGGTCGCTGGCTTCGCGCTGGCCGGCGGCGGAACGAGCTTCAACGTCGCCGCGGGCGGCAGCGGTCGCTCCGACCTGTTCCAGGCCGGCGCTTTCGTGCGGCATACCGCCGGGCCATCCTATGTCAGCGCGGCGCTCGCCTATGGTTGGCAGGACGTCACCACCGACCGCACCGTTACGGTGAGCGGCAGCGAGCGGCTGCGGGCACAATTCGATGCCAATGCCTTTTCCGCGCGAGCCGAGGCCGGCTATCGTTTCGCGGCGCGATGGCTCGGTGTCACGCCGTATGCCGCCGCACAGGTGATCGCGTTCGATCTGCCCGCCTATGCCGAGCAGGCGCTGGCCGGCTCCGCAACCTTTGCATTGAGCTACGCGGCGAGGACGGCGACTGCGACGCGCAGTGAGATCGGCCTGCGTACCGACAAGTCGCTCCTGATCGATCAGGCGGTGCTGACCGTCCGCGGCCGTGCCGCGTGGGCGCACGAATACGGCGTCGATCGCAGCATCGTCGCCACCTTTCAGACCTTGCCCGGGGCAAGCTTCGTCGTCGACGGCGCATCGCCCGGGCCCGACGCCGCGCTGACCAGCGCGTCCGCCGAGATCGCGTGGCGCAATGGCGTCTCGATCGCCGCGTCGTTCGAAGGGGCGTTCTCGGACGTTGTCAGGAGCTACGCCGGCAAAGGCAGTATCCGCTATGCGTGGTAGGCCTTGATCGTCAGATGGGATCGGTCGGGTGCTACCCGCCCATCACCAGATCGTCGCGGTGGATCATCTCCGAGCGGCCGCTGATGCCGAGGATCGCCATCACGTCCGGGGAGGAGCGGCCCTTGATCCGCTCGGCGTCGTCGGCGTCGTAGGCGATCAGGCCGCGGCCGACCTCGCTGGTGTCGGGGCCGCGCACGATCACGGCGTCGCCGCGGGCGAACTGGCCCTCGACCTTGATCACGCCGGCCGGCAGCAGGCTGGCGCCGGCCCGCAGTGCGGCGACCGCGCCGGCGTCGATGGTCAGCGTGCCCTTCGGCTCCAGCGATCCTGCGATCCAGCGCTTTCGCGAGGTGATAGGATTGGCCGGCGTCAGGAACCAGGTGCAGCGGCCGCCATCGGCGATCGCCTGCAGGGGATGCTCGATCTTGCCGGAGGCGATCAGCATATGCGTGCCGCCCGTGGTGGCGATCTTGGCCGCCTCGACCTTGGTGCGCATGCCGCCGCGCGACAGCTCGGACTCGGCGTCGCCTGCGACGGCCTCGATCTCCGAGGAGATGCTCTCGACCACTGGAATGAGTTTGGCGTTCGGATTGTTCTTCGGCGGCGCATCGTAGAGCCCGTCGATGTCGGACAGCAACACCAGCAGGTCCGCGCTCGCCATGGTGGCGACGCGCGCGGCGAGGCGGTCGTTGTCGCCGTAGCGGATTTCGTTGGTGGCGACCGTGTCGTTCTCGTTGATCACGGGGATCGCGCGCCATTCCAGCAGCTTGCCGATGGTGGAGCGGGCATTGAGATAGCGGCGGCGCTCCTCGGTGTCCTGGAGCGTGACCAGGATCTGGCCGGCGCCGATGCCGTGCGCGCCGAGCACCTCGGACCAGATCCGCGCCAGTGCGATCTGGCCGACGGCGGCGGCGGCCTGGCTCTCTTCCAGCTTCAGCGGGCCGCGCGGCAGCTTGAGCCGGCTGCGCCCGAGCGCGATCGAGCCGGAGGAGACGACGAGAACGTCGCGGCCCTCGCGGTGCAGCCTGGCCATGTCGTCGGCGAGCGCGGCGAGCCAGGACGCCCGCACCTCGCCCTTGTCGGAATCGACCAGCAGTGCGGAGCCGACCTTGACGACGATGCGGCGGAATTGGCTGAGTTCGGGGCTGGCCATGGTGCTGCGTGACGGAATGCTCGGAAAACGGCGGAGCGACTGGCGGCGCCGATGAGCCTGCTTTTGCAGCAGGACGATGGCCGGCGCAAGGCGGCCGGAATGGTAAACGCCACCAATGTCGGCCTTGTGTCGGGCGCCGGGCCGGCTCTAATTGCCGCCAACGAAAAAGGGCGGAACGAGGAAACGAATGGATCGTCGCAATTTCATCGCCGGATGTCTTGGTGGAGGTCTTGGGCTGCCGCTGCTGGCGCAAACGGGCGGAGCGTACGCACAGGCGGGGCTGACGAAGATCATCTTCCCGTTCGCGTCGGGGGCGGGCGGCGACACGCTGTGCCGGCTGATCGCGCAGGAGATGGCCCCGGTACTGCAGCGGACCATCGTGGTCGAAAACCGCACCGGCGGCGACGGCCTGATCGGCATCAAGGCGGTGAAGGGCGCAAGCCCCGACGGCAGCATGGTGCTGGTGACGACGGGGCCCACCATGTACCTGCTGCCGATGGTGGAGAAGACGTCGAGCTTCGACACGGCGAAAGACTTCATGCCGGTGTCGCTGCTGGCGCGGTTCGAGTTCGCCGTCGTGGTCGGTCCGGCGGTCGATGCCGCCGATTTCAAGGGATTTGCCGCCTGGCTGAAGGCGCATCCGGACAAGACGTCGTTCGGCGTACCGAGCAACGGCACCATTCCGCATTTCATGGGCTCCCGGCTCGAGAAGGATCTCGGCATTCCCCTGACCCGCGTGCCTTATCGCGGCAGCGCGCCGATCCTCAACGACCTCGTCGGCGGCCATGTCTCGTTCGGCATCGTGACATTGGCCGATGCGCTGCCGCAGCATCGCGCCAAGGGCGTCAAGATCATCGCGGTGAGCAGCGCGGAACGTTCGCCGTTTGCGCCCGAGGTCCCGACGCTGAGGGAGAGCGGCATCGATCTCGTGGCCGACGGCTGGTACGGCATGTGGCTTCCCGCCGGCAGCCCGCCGGACTTCGCCAGCAAGCTCGGCGCCGCCGCGAGCGCCGCGCTCGCGAGGCCCGAGGTGAAGGAGAAGCTTACCGCGATCGGTCTGATCCCGGTCGGCAGCAATGCGGAGGGGCTATCGAAGGAGCTCGCCGCGAACACCGCATTCTGGCAACCGATCGTGACTGCGACGGGATACAAGATCGAGAATTAGATCCTCGCGCGCCACTCTATCCCCTCATCCTGAGGAGCGTGCTCTTGCGCGCGTCTCGAAGGATGAACGGCCCTGCTGTTGCATCGGGGCCTGCATGGTTCGCGACGGCGCTGTTGCGCCTCCTCACCATGAGGGTTTTAGAGTTTTGCGCGCTGCGCGATGCCGTCCTTGATCGACGCCAGCTCCGCCTCATCCCAGATGCCGATCAGGATCCCGCCCTTGACCTGGAGTTGGTTGTCGGCATAGTTCGCGATCTTCTCGCGCGGCGTGGTGATGTGGTCGTTGGGATGCAGCGCCCAGTCGAACAGCTCGGCCTGCAGCCGCGCGATGATGCCGGCGCACTCCGGATCGTCGCCGCGATCCAGAAATTCCTCTGGATCGGTTTCGAGATCGTACAGCATCGGGCGGAAGCCGGAGGCGTGGATGTATTTCCAGCGGCCGTCGAACACCATGAACAGGCGGCAGCGCTCGATCGGCTGGTTCAGCTTCAGCCGTACGTCCTGCATGGCGTAATCGTATTCGGAGAACGCGACCTTGCGCCAATCGCCCGGCGTCGGCCCGCGCAGCAGCGGCAGCAGCGAACGGCCTTCGAGAATGTGGCCCGGGACCTTGCCGCCGAAATAATCGACGAAGGTCGGGGCGAGGTCGATGGCTTCCACCAGCGCATCGCTGCGCGTGCCGCGCGTCGCATCGGCTTCGCTGGACGGATCGATGACGATCAGCGGAATCTTCGCCGATTGCTCGTGGAACAGATCCTTCTCGCCCATCCAGTGGTCGCCGAGATAGTCGCCATGATCGGAGGTGAACACGATCATGGTAGTGTCCAGCAGGTCGCGCTCCCCGAGAAACGTCATCAGCACGCCCATCTGGTCGTCGATCTGGGTGATCAGGCCCATATAGGTCGGGATCACCTTCTCGCGGGCGTCGTCGCGCGCCATGTTGCGGGAGTAGCGCATGTCCATATAGGCGCCGAACACCGGATGCGGATTCTGCCGCTCGCGCTCGGAGCGGATCACCGGGATCATGTCGCGGGGCGAATACATGCTGGCGTAGGGCTCCGGCGCGATGTAGGGCCAGTGCGGCTTGATGTAGGACAGATGCAGGCACCACGGCCGGCCGTCGGTCTCGGCTTCGCTGATGAAGTCCATCGCGCGCCGCGTCATGTAGGGCGTTTCGGAATGCTCGTCCGGCACGCGCGCGGCCTTGTCGGCGTGCACCAGCAGCCAGCCGTTCTGCAGGGAGCCATCGTCCGCTGCGCCCGAGTTCGCCCAGTGCTCCCAGGGATTGGTCGCTTCGAATCCCTGCTGGCGCAGATATTCGTCGTATTTCGGCCGGGGCCGGCCGGTCGGATGCAGGCCGTCGTCACGCTCGTACGGCTCGAACCCGCATTCGGTGACATGCACGCCGATGACAGATTCCGGCGGGATGCCGAGCGCCTTCATGCCTTCGAGATCTGGCGCCATGTGGGTCTTGCCGACCAGCACGTTGCGCACGCCGATCTTCTTGAGGTGGTCGCCGAGGGTGGGCTCGCCGACGCGCAGCGGCCAGCCGTTCCAGTGCGAGCCATGCGAGCGCATGTAACGGCCGGTGTAGAACGACATCCGCGACGGCCCGCAGATCGGCGACTGCACATAGGCCTTGCTGAACAGCACGCCGCGCCTCGCCATGGCGTCGATGTTCGGCGTCTTCAGGGTGGGATGGCCGGTGCAGCCGAGATAGTCATAGCGAAGCTGGTCGCACATGATCCAGAGAACGTTCTTCGCGCGCGCCATGCGTCATCCCTGAATTTCCTGACGGTCGATGCTGCGCTATCGAGGACGCGATGACAAGCCAGCCCATGATGCGCGGACGCGTTGCCACATATTCAACCGTCATCCCCGCGAACGCGGGGATCCATAGCCACAGGGAGCAGTTTGGCTAAGGCTTGTGGTTCGGACGATGACCGGTCAAACCCGACGGATCACGCGGTATGGGTCCCTGCGTTCGCAGGGACGACAGGGAGTCTACGCCGACCAGGGCTCCGCCTCGGCGGTGCTCTTGGCCTTGGCAGACACCGGGGCCTCGCCGATCACATCCACCAGCGCGCGCAGCGCTTCCTTGACGCCCTCTCCGGTCGCGCCCGACATCAGCAGCGGCGTCTTCTTGGCGGCGCGCTTCAGCCGGTCCTTCTGCTTCTTCAATTCGTCCGGCTCGACCGCGTCGATCTTGTTAAGCGCGACGATCTCGATCTTGTCGGTCAGCAGCCCGCCATAGGCGTCGAGCTCCTTGCGAACCGTCTTGTAGGCCTTGCCGGCATGTTCGCAGGTCGCATCGATCAGATGCAGCAGCACCCGGCAACGTTCGACATGGCCGAGGAAGCGGTCGCCGAGGCCGGTACCCTCATGCGCGCCTTCGATCAGGCCGGGAATGTCCGCCAGCACGAATTCGCGGCCGTCGGCATTCACGACGCCGAGCTGCGGATGCAGCGTGGTGAAGGGATAGTCGGCGATCTTCGGCTTGGCGGCGCTGACCTTGCTGAGGAAGGTCGACTTGCCGGCATTGGGCAGGCCGACCAGGCCGGCATCCGCGATCAGCTTCAGCCGCAGCCAGATCCAGCGCTCTTCGCCGGGTTGGCCGGGGTTGGCGTTGCGCGGCGCGCGGTTGGTCGAGGACTTGAAATGCGCGTTGCCGAAGCCGCCATTACCGCCCTCGGCGAGCACGAATTTCTCGCCGACATCGGTGAAGTCGTGGATCAGCGTCTCGCGGTCCTCGTCGAAGATCTGCGTGCCCAGGGGCACTTTCAGCACGATCGACTTGCCGTTGGCGCCATGGCGGTCCGAGCCCGAACCGTTCTCGCCCTTCTGGGCCTTGAAATGCTGCTGGTAGCGGTAATCGATCAGCGTGTTGAGGCCGTCGGCGACCTCGATGATGACATTGCCGCCGCGGCCGCCATTGCCGCCGGAGGGACCGCCGAATTCGATGAACTTCTCGCGGCGGAACGCCACGCAGCCGTTCCCGCCGTCACCGGAGCGGATATAGACCTTTGCTTCGTCGAGGAATTTCATGGGCCATAGGTAGGCCAGCCGGTCCCGCGCGGCAACCCGGGCTTACCCCTGAATCGGCCGAATTTCCGCGAATGTCGGCCCTTGCTTAACCAGTCGGCCGGCGCCGGATCAGGAATTTCTGCATCCCCTCCAGCACCAGCTCCTTGCGCTGGTTGAACACGGTGCTTTTGAGCGTCACCGCGCCGGTCGTGCGGCCCGGTACCAGCTCGGTGACTTCGAGCGCGGGGTAGATGGTGTCGTCGGCGAACACCGGCTTGAGGAACCGGCTCGACTGCTCGAGGAAACCGACCAGGGAGTCCTCGACCATGAACGGAAACAGGCCGGCGCCGGGCGCGGTGTGGATCAGGGTCTGGAAGCCGTGGGCCAGCAGATGCGGCATGCCGCGGCTGCGGCAATACTCGACATCGTAATGCACCGGATGGGTGTCGCCGCTCGCGGTCTGGAAGGCGGCGAACACCGCCGGGGTCTGCGTGCGGCTCGGGATCACGAAGCGCTCGCCGACGACGAAATCCTCAAACCAGCGTTGCCGGGAGATCATGCGATGCTGGGTCGGGTCGAAGTCGGTCATGCGCTGCACCATCGGGACGAATGCGGAGATTGATCCGTATCGCGTGCCGCGCAGTGCGACAATGCGTTCAATTCGTCAGAGTCGGGCTTGTCGCGGGCGCCAGCGCGATTAAAACGGCGCCAATGCCCCTCTTCAAAAATCTCTCCGCCTATGACGAACGCTCCGCGCGCCTTGCCGGCATTGCGCTGATGGTGCTGTCGATCTTCATGTTCTCGTTCGGCGATGCCATGGGCAAGTTCCTGGTCGGGACGTATTCGGTGGGGCAGCTGCTGTTCCTGCGCGCCTGCGCGGCGCTGCTGCTGCTGCTGCCGCTGATCTGGAAGCAGCGCCATCAGTTCCTGCATCTGGAGCGGCCGCGCCTGCAGCTGTTTCGCGTCGTGCTGTCAACGCTGGAAGTGGCGGCGTTCTTCCTCGCGACGGTCTATCTGCCGCTCGCGGACGTCATCACCTATTATCTCGCCGGCCCCATCTTCGTCACCGCGATGTCGGCGATCTTCCTGCGCGAGAAGGTCGGCTGGCGGCGCTGGACCGCGATCCTGATCGGCTTCTGCGGCGTGCTGATCGCGCTGCGGCCGTCGGCGCAGACCGTCAGCCTGCCGGCGCTGATCGCGCTCGGCGGCAGCCTGTCGTTTGCGACCTTGATGTTGATCACGCGCAGCCTGCGCAAGACGCCGGACATCGTGATGGCATCCTCGCAGTTCGTCGGCACGTTCCTGCTCGGCGCGGTGCTGTCGGCCTTCCACTGGGTGCCGCCGACGCCAGGCAGCCTCGTGATCTTCGCGGCCGCCGGGCTCATTTCGGTCACCGCGCTGTTCTGCGTCAACCGTTCGCTCAAGCTCGCGCCGGCCAGCGTGGTGGTGCCCTATCAATATTCGATGATCGTCTGGGCCGTGATCTTCGGCTTCGTCGTGTTCGGCGACGTCCCGCAGGTCGCCACCATCGTCGGCGCCGCCATCATCATCGCCGCCGGGTTCTATATCTATCTGCGCGAGCGCGATCTGGGACGCCCGAGTGCGGACGTGAATCCGCCGGTGTAGCGCTTACCCTCCCCTGGAGGGGGAGGGTCGATCGCGCGCAGCGCGAGCGGGGTGGGGTGATCTCTCCGCACGGGCACTGTTGGACGGGGGGAGACCGTCACCCCACCCCGTCTCTCATCTTCGCTGCGCTCGATGTGAGCCGACCCACGGGCGAGCTACGCACGTCCCGGACCCCTCCAGGGGAGGGTAAGCGCGCCCTACCTCACGCGCCGCGCGCTGCTCCAGCTCTTCAGCGACGACCACACCCCGCGTGACAGCCGGAAGCAATCGACAGGCGTGGAGGAGCCCAGCGCCAGGAAGCGGTGTAGCTGCACGCCGCTCCACTGGAAGCCGCACTTCTCCAGCACGTTGCGCGAGGCCGGGTTGGTGACGCGCGCGCCGGCATAGAGATGATCGTCCTCGAACTCCTCGAAGAAGAAGTCGATCGCGCCGCGCGCGGCCTCGGTGGCAAAGCCCTGGCCCCAATGCTCGACGCCGAGCCAGTAGCCGAGCTCGGCATTGCCGGGTGTGGAGCAATCGATCCCGACCATGCCGACCGGCCCGCTGTCGTGCTCGATCAGGAACACGGTCTCGCTGCCGAGCGCGGCGGTGGCGCGGATGAATGTAACGGCGTCGTCCTGCGAATAGGGATGCGGCAGCCGGCGGGTGTTTTCCGCGACGCGGCGGTCGTTGGCGAGGCGGGCGATGGTTCTGACGTCGGCCAGGGTCGGCCGCCGCAAGGTCAACCGTTCGGTGGCGACGACGCTGGGTCTCGCCTCCTGCAAGGTCGCGCTCGAAAAATCCTGCAACATGTTCGGCTCCGTCGAAGTCACTAAGTGAAAAGTGAGCAAGTCAAACGAAAGGGGAGGCCGGTTTCCCTGCCTCCCCTGGAGCCTTCGATCTCTTTGATCTCAAGGACTCCGCCGGTTCGGTCAAGGACCCGGCGGACTCCAAATTTGATCCGCCGTCTATTCAGCCGCCTCTGCGAGCGGGAGTACCGATACGAAAGTGCGGCCATTGGCTTTGGCCTGGAACGTGACACGACCCTCGATCTTGGCGAACAGAGTGTGGTCAGTGCCCATGCCGACATTAAGGCCGGGATGCCAGGTGGTGCCGCGCTGACGCGCAATGATGTTGCCGGGAATGACGACTTCCCCGCCGAACGCCTTGATCCCGAGGCGCTTGCCCTTGGAATCGCGACCGTTGCGCGATGAACCGCCTGCTTTTTTGTGAGCCATGGCTCGTCTCCAAATCCTGCGTAGTTCTAGATCAATTCCTTGACGGAATCATTTCACAATTTCTCACGCATCAATTCGTGAATTGGCGTGATCAATTTATGCGGCGTCGGCTTCTTCCTTGGCCGTCTCCTTGACGACCTTCTCCCGCTTCGGACGCGGCCCCTTGGTGGGCTTGGCGCCGTCGGTCAGGATCTCGCTGATGCGCAGCACCGTGATCTCGTCGCGGTAGCCGCGCTTGCGGCGCGAATTCTTGCGGCGGCGCTTCTTGAACGCGATGACCTTCGGTCCGCGCTTGTGGTCGAGCACCTCGACGGCCACGGTGGCGCCTGCCACCGTCGGCAGACCCAGGACCGGCGTGTCGCCGCCGACCATCAGAACCTCAGTCAGCTGAATGATCGTGCCGACTTCGCCTTCGATCTTGCCTACTTCCAGGACATCATCCGGAACGACGCGGTACTGCCGGCCGCCGGTTTTGATGACTGCGAACATCGTTGTTTTCCTTCGTGTTCATTCCCGGCCTCGCGACAGTTTGTCGGGGCCGGCTTTTTGTCAGTCGCTATGGGTTTATTGCGAGTTTTGTGCGGGCGGGAGTTATCCCTTTGAAAAACCACGCAAAAACAAGCGGCGCGAGAAACGCCCCGCGCCGGTTGTGGGACTTATAGCCGCCGAACGCCGGGAGTCAAGGAAAACTCCCGAAAACCGCCCGGATTTGAAGGATTTGGGCGGTTTGCGGCGCCGGCCGAATCCACGCCTCGCTTTGCAACCAACCGGTTCCCTCGCCGTTGTCTCCGCGAATTTGGACACGGGCAAACGGGCAAGGGGCTTTTCATGGCAACCGACGAGCTGGTCAAGACGACGACGGGCATTGCCCATCACGGTGCCGAGCGGCTGCCGTCGGTGGACGTCGACAGTTTCAACATCGAGATGAAGGACGAGGACGGTTTCCTCGGCGACCGCGCCAGCAAGGGCGCGTTCCGAGACATGCTCGACCGCTGGCGCAAACCGCTGCGCAAATCCGGCGAGGACCCGTTCGGCGACGAGCCCTCGGAGGAGATCAGCAAGAAGACCCTGGATGCCATCCTGGCCGGTGACGACATCAAGGCGACCGCGCTGGTCCACAGCGCGATCGAGGAGTTCGCCCAGGAGCTCGCTTATGTCACGCGGCGTTTCCTCAAGACCAAGGCCTGGGCCAAGACCGAGCGCATCGTCGTCGGCGGCGGCTTTCGCGACTCCAAGCTGGGCGAGCTCGCAATCGCGCGTACCGAGATCATCCTCCGGCACGAGGACATCAAGATCGAGATGGTGCCGATCCGCCATCATCCCGATGAAGCCGGCCTGCTCGGCGCGCTGCATCTGGCGCCGTCCTGGATATTCGAGGCCCATGACAGCATCCTCGCCGTCGATATCGGCGGCACCAACATCCGCTGCGGACTGGTGGAAACCAGCTGGAAGAAGGCAAAAGACCTGTCGAAGGCCAAGGTCGTGCAATCCGAGTTGTGGCGCCATGCCGACGACGAGCCGACGCGCGAAGGCGCAGTGAAGCGCCTCACCAAGATGCTGAAGGGGCTGATCACCGAAGCCGAGAAGGAAGGCTACAAGCTCGCGCCCTTCATCGGCATCGCCTGCCCCGGCGTCATCAATGCCGATGGTTCGATCGAGAAGGGCGCGCAGAACCTGCCGGGCAATTGGGAGAGCAGCAAGTTCAACCTGCCGGCGAGCCTGATCGAGGGCATCCCCGAGATCGGCGAGCACGACACCGCGATCCTGATGCACAATGACGGCGTGGTTCAGGGCCTCTCCGAGGTGCCGTTCATGCAGGATGTCGACCGCTGGGGCGTGCTCACCATCGGTACCGGCCTCGGCAACGCCCGCTTCACCAACCGCCGCAAGGACAATGGCAACGGCAAGGACAAGGATTCTGCGGAGACCGGGAAGAAAAAGGCCAAATCCGACAAGGAGTAACCTTGACTGGTTAGGTTAAGGACCGGATTGCGTTGCGGCGCACAGGGCACACGCTACGGTCGAATCGTCGCCTCACCTGGCCGGCGAAGCCGCCCTTCCCAGCCAGTATTTCAATGAGCGGCACCGGGACCGCCAGTGTTTACCGCGTCTGGCGGTCCCACCCCTGTTTCAGCATGAGATTAGGCTTCGTGGCTGCCACGACGGAGATGTGTGCCCCTTCTCCCGCTTGCGGGGGAGGGTTGGGGTGGGGGTGTCTCCGCAATCGAGACTCTTAATGTGGAGAGAGCCCCCACCCGGCGCTTCCGACCTCCCCCGCAAGCGGGAGAGGTTGAGCGAGCCCGCGGCTGCTCAAGTGCTTCAACATAAACCCCTCGGCTCAGCTTCCCCGTCTTCAGCTCCAGCCGATCCGCTGGAAGAACGCCGCGATCTCCGCGGCCGCGCGATCCGGATCTTCCCGGTGCGGGAAGTGTCCGACATCGGGAAACATCGCGACATCGACATCGCTGAACGTCTCGCCCAGCCGGTCGGTCCAGGCATAGGGAAACAGCGGATCGTGCTCGGCCCAGCGCACGCAGGTCGGCACGCCGATCGGCGGCAATTGCGGCGCCTCGCCCTTCATCATCGCCACCCGCCCGGCATGCGACGCGCGATAATGCGCAAAGCCGCCGGCAAGGTTGCCGTCTCCTAAGAAATTGTCGGCGAAGGCGTCGAGCACATCGTCGAAGGCATTCTTGCGATGCGCCCATCCCCTCAGGAAGTGGCTGATATACAGCCGGCAGCTCTCGCGGCTCGCGCCGATCAGCTGCGGCGCCATCTCCATCTGGTGAAACGACTGATACCAGATGTGGTTGAGTCTATCCGGCGCCGCCATGCGCGGCCCGATGCCGGGATAGACGAAATCGAAGAAGAACAGCCCGGCCAGTCGCCCGGGCGCCAGCCGGGCCAGCGGCTGCATCACCGCGCCGCCGACGTCATGGCCGACCACCCCGAATCGCGTGATGCCGAGCCCGTCCATCAGCGCCAGCATGTCCGCGGCATGGCCGTCCGGACCAAAAGGCCCATCCGGCTTGTCGCTGTCGCCGAAGCCGCGCAGATCGGGCGCGACAAGCATGAAGCGGTCGGCCAGCCTTGATATCACCGGCTCCCAGGTCAGCCAGAATTCCGGCCAACCATGCAGCAAAAGCAGCGGTTTGCCCCGTCCGGCCCGGACCAGGTGGAAATCGGCGCCCTTGGCCGAGATCGTCAGGTGCTCCATGGCAGTTCCTCCCGGCTAGAAGCGTTTTCAAGCGAACTGGACCCCGGTTCGCGTCAAGAAAACGCGTCAAACAAGAATCTGGCTGGTGCGGGGCTGAAACAGGCAGCGGATTTTCCCCTTTCGCGCCTTGTCTGGCCAGCCATCCTCGCCTATTAACGCCCCCAACCACAGGGGCCCTGCTCCTACCATGGCGCCTTCAGGAGAGGTGGCAGAGTGGTTGAATGCACCGCACTCGAAATGCGGCATAGGTGCAAGCCTATCGGGGGTTCGAATCCCTCCCTCTCCGCCATAATAGAACAGCGCCGTATCGTGCGAGGCGAAGAGTATTTTCGAGCCGGCATCCGACCGATTTCGCAGATCCCCCGCTAATCGAACAACACAGGCGTGATGTGGTGGCCATCGTCGCGGTGGTTGAATATGAGTGGGTGAACCGGCGGACGGTGCGGAACGAGAAGAGTTGAATGCCCATCCTGAATTGGCTCACCCGAGACGATGACATCCGCGCTGCGCGGCGTGTGCCCTACCGCTTGCTGGAGGAAACATCCGACCTTTCGGCGGGCGACCCGGCGACGGGAAACATGCTAATCCAGGGCCACAATCTCGACGCCCTCAAGGCACTTTTGCCGTTCTATGCCGGGCAGGTGAAGTGCATTTACATCGACCCGCCATTCAACACTGGGCAGGCGTTCGAGCACTACGACGACAACATCGAACACTCAATCTGGCTGGGAATGATGTACGCGCGGCTTGAGAGTTTGCGTGATCTCCTAGCACCAAACGGGACGATAGCAATTCATCTTGATGACGAAGAGCTTGCCTATCTGATCGTGATACTCGACGAGGTTTTTGGGCGAAGGAATCGGATCAATATATGCACGTTTCGTCAAGGTGCTGCCGTTGGGCACAAGGCGATCAACCCCGGCGTCGTCACAGTCTCAAACTATATCGTCATTTACGCTAGGGACAAAGCCAACGGTTGGAAACCTAACCGGGTGTTCACAAGGCGTGAGCGAGATTCGCGATATGCTTCCTATATCGAGAATTTTGAGGACGACTATGCGGAGTGGCGTCTGATTCCTCTGTCGCAAGGTTTTGCTCAGCAAACTGGCGAGACCCCGCGCGAACAGAAGAAACGTCTTGGTGATGACTATGAGGCGGAGCTTGACCGCTTCGTTCTTGCAAATCCGGATCGTGTTGTTCAGCCCGTGCCGCCCGCCTATGACGGTGTTGGACAGGAAACGCGAGATTTGATTGATAAATCAAGGAATGAACCGGATCGCGTATTTCTGCAGATTCGGCAGGGGTACTCGAATATCTATATTAGGAATGGAAAGCGGTGGCTATTTTATCGCGAGAAGCTGAAAGAAATTGATGGAGAGTTGGTGTCGGGAGAGCCGCTAACCAACATCTGGGATGATCTTTTGTCAAACAACCTTCACAATGAAGGTGGCGTTTCTTTCCCAAAAGGCAAAAAGCCCGAAGCCCTCATAAAGAGAGTACTTGAGCTGTTTACAGCACCTGGTGATCTCGTTCTCGATTCCTTCCTCGGCTCAGGCACCACGGCGGCCGTGGCGCACAAAATGGGTCGCCGGTACGTCGGCATCGAGATGGGCGAGCACGCTGTTACCCACTGCGTGCCACGGCTGAAGAAGGTGATCGAGGGCGAACAGGGCGGCATCTCGGAAAGCGTCGGCTGGAAGGGCGGGGGCGGCTTTCGCTTCTATCGGCTCGGCCCGCCGGTTTTCGACGAGGAAGGCCATATTCGGCCGGATATCGCGTTCCCGTTGCTGGCCGCGCATATCTGGTTTAGCGAGACCGCGACGCCTCGGACTACGACGCGACGTACGCCATTCCTTGGCATTTACAACGGACGCGCGTTCGCGCTGCTATATAACGGCATCCTCGGCGACAAACGTCCTGAGGGCGGCAATGTGCTGACGCGCGCGACGCTGGCGCTGATCCGCGCCGCAATCGCAAAGGCCGATCCCTCCTTCGCGGGACCAGTCACGGTTTATGGCGAACAATCTCGCATCACAGCACCTACGTTGGAACGCGAGGCCGTGACGTTCAAACAGACGCCTTACGACGTCAAAGCGCGGCGCTGAGGTCCGGTCATGAAGCTCAAGCAGTATCAGACCGACACGCTCGACATCCTTCGCCGCTTTCTGGAAGAGGCGCGCGTCGCCGGCCCGAAGAACGCCTATGACACTGCTACCAAAACGCCGGAGCTAGCCAAAAGGCTGGGGCGCTACCGGACCGACTATACGGCGCTCGATGGCCTTCCGGGCGCGCCCTATGTCTGCTTGCGGCTGCCGACCGGTGGCGGCAAGACCGTCCTCGCCGCGAACGCCATCGGTGTGGCGCGCGACGCCTGGGTGGAGAAGGATTACCCGCTGGTGTTGTGGCTGGTGCCGTCGAACACCATCCGTCTGCAGACGGTCGAGGCGCTGCGCAATACACGTCATCCCTACCGCCAGGCGCTCGACGACCAGTTTGAGGGCCGGGTGCGCGTTTTCGATATCGCCGATTTCACGACGATCCGGCCGCACGATATCCGCGATAACGCTTGCATTGTCGTCGGTACGATCCAAACGCTGCGGGTGAACAACACAGAAGGCCGCAAGGTCTACGCCCACAATGAGAACATGGAGCCCCATTTCAGCTCGGTTCCAAAGACCATGGCGGGGCTGGAGCAGGTGAATGGCTCTACAGAGGCGACCGGAAACCCGCGCTTTTCATTCGCCAATCTGCTGCACATCCATCGCCCGCTGATGATCGTGGACGAGGCCCACAACGCCGTCACCGGGCTAACACGCGATATGCAGGCGCGCGTCAATCCCTGCGCCATCATTGAGTTCACTGCGACCCCGCGCTTCAACTCGAACATCCTGTACAGCGTCACCGCGCAGGAATTGAAGGCAGCGGAGATGATCAAGCTGCCGATCATCCTGGCCGAGCACGATAGCTGGCAAACTGCAGTCAACGGCGCGATCGCGAGCCGTGCGGTACTCGCGGAGGCGGCTAAAGGGGAGGCAGACTACATTCGCCCCATCGTTCTGTTCCAGGCGCAACCGAAGAACCAGGAGGTGACGGTCGAGGTGCTGAAGAAGCATCTAATGGATGTGGAGCAGATCCCCGAGGACCGGATTGCGATCGCCACCGGTGATCAGCGTGAACTGGACGGCATCGATCTGTTCGACCCCACATGCCGCATCGAATACATCATTACCATCGAGGCCCTGAAAGAGGGCTGGGATTGCTCCTTCGCCTATGTGTTCTGTTCGGTCTCACGCATCCAGAGCGCAACCGATGTGGAGCAGTTGCTCGGCCGGGTGCTGCGGATGCCCTACGCGCAGCGTCGCAAAGATGACGCCCTGAATCGGCCATATGCGCATGTTTCGGAGCCATCATTTGGCGTCGCCGCATCGGCGTTGGCGGATAAGCTGGTTGCGATGGGCTTTGACGAGCAGGAAGCCAAGGACATCATCGAGCCGGCGCAAGGCCATCTGGACGATACTGGCCTATTCGCGCCGCGCGAAAGGCCCGCCCCGGTGTTCCGCCACCGTGTCACCGCGAGCCCTGATGTGATTGCCGCTCTTGCTTCGGTCGGTATCGAAAAGAACATATCGGTTGTTGCCAAGGAAGGCGGCACGGTTGAGATCGCCGTGACAGGCCGTGTCGCGCCGGAGCTTGAAGCGGCGATTGCCGCCACCATCCCGGCCCAAGCGCGAGAAGGTTTCGCGGAGGCCGTCCAGAAATATCGTGTCGAGATCAGGGACCAACTCACGCCTGCCGAGCAGGGTGAAATTTTCCGCGTGCCGCGGCTGCTCACGGAAATTCAGGGCAGCTTCGAGTTTGCCGATCCCGATGTGTTCATGGAATTTCATGACTGGTCGCTGGTCTCCCATCCCGCGCGGCTAGATGAGGCTGCATTCGCCATTCGCGAGACGGCGCGGAGCTTTGAAATCGATGTGGACGGCAACCGTGTCGCCTACCAGTTCGCTAGCGAGGATGAACAACTCGCACTCGACGTCGATGTGGAAGGATGGTCGCCGCAAAATCTCGTCCTGTGGCTGGACCGCCAGTTGCGTCAGCCGGATATCAACCAGTCTGACCTCCTGAAATGGCTGACCGATGCTGTCGGTCATCTGATCGGCCCGCGTAAAATTCATATCGCAGCGCTGATGCGGACGAAATTCATTTTGGCGCGCAAGCTACGCGAACGCCTCGCCTCTGCTCGTTTGACAGAGCAGCAGTCGGTCTACCAACGTTATCTTTTTGCGCCGGACGCCCGCGTTCAAGTGTCTTTCGACAACGGCTTCCAGTTCCGCGACGGCATGTACCGTGACGTAAAGAAGCAGCGCGGTGGGCGATGGAAGCCGCGCAAACACTTCCTGGGGGCCGATGGCTTGCCTGCGTTCGATGGTGTCGAAGACGGCGAGGAATTCCAATGCGCACAGGCCATCGATAGCCTGCCTGAAGTAAAGTTCTGGCTACGGAATGTTGCGAAGAATGCCGAGTCATTCTGGCTGCCAACAGCCGCAGGTAAGTTCTATCCCGACTTCGTGGCTCAGCTCCACGATGGCCGCATGATCGTGATCGAGTACAAGGGCGCTCTGTTAGCCGGCGGCGGCGTGGATGACACGAACGAGAAGCGGGCTATCGGCCGTTTGTGGGAGCAGAGTAGCGGCGGGAATTGTTTGTTCCTTACCGTCGAAAAGCAGCTTGGCGACCGGGATATGCGTGGGCAGCTTCAGGATAAGATTGGTGGATGAGCGCGCAAAACGCCCTGATTCGAAATCAGCAAAGATGCTGCCCTCGACGATCGTTAGATGATACACGTTCGCCGCTGGGGGGCGATGGGCCACGCGGCCTGCAACGGGCTCGGCATCGATCACACACCTTGCAATGATGGCATTGTGCCGGTGTTTTGCCCGACGTGTCAAATGGTGGGCGACGTCATCGGGCATCTGCCGACGCTACGACCGCCGCTCGCTTTGCCGACCTCCGGAGCGCAATCGGAATCAAGTGACGGTGTCGGCGCAACAAGCTCCAGCACCGATTCCAACTCACCGCCATCGGTTTGCGCCACCCCCCGAATTTCTCCAGCGCTTCAAACGCTTCGTCGCATCCGGCGAGTGCCGCGGGTGAAACCGCCGTCTACTGTGCATGGGGTTGTTTTCGACCTTTTTGTTGCCTGGCCTTAGAAACCTCGCGCAAAGCAGTGCCAGCTTGAACCTGCTACCCTTGCGGTCCGACCAACAGCATCCTGCCAGCCGGCAGTGATACAGGTGATTCACCACGATGTTCGACAAGACCTACCGGCAGCGCCTCGAAGCTGATCTGGCGCAATGGGAGGCCGATGGTGTGATCGCGCCGGCGGCGGCGCTCTCCATCCGCAATGCGTTGCCGCCGCTGGCGCCCGGCATCAACATCGCGGTGGTCGTCGGCATCGTCGGCGGGCTGCTGATCGCAGCCGCCTTCCTGGCCTTCGTCGCTGCGCACTGGACCGAGATCGCGCGGCTGCTGCGGTTCGCGATCCTGCTCGCCGGCATGATCATCGCGGGCGGCCTCGGGGCGTGGTTCGCCGCGACCGGCCGCAGCGTACTGGCCGATCTCTGCGCCAGCATCGGCGCCATCATCTTCGGCGCGGGCATCGCGCTGGTCGGGCAGATGTATCATCTCGGCGACGATTTTGCCGGCGGCATGCTGCTGTGGTCGATCGGCGCGTTTGCCACCGCACTGCTGACCGGCTCGCGCGGCGCGCTCGCGGTCGGCCTCGTCGCCGCCTGCATCTGGAGCTGCATGCGCATCCATGATGCGCCGGATGTGCTGCATCTTCCGTTCGTGATGGTCTGGCTGATCGCCGCCGCGCTTGCGCTGGCGTGGAATTCCCGCGTCGCCGCCCACCTCGCCGCGCTGGCCGTGCTGCCGTGGTGGATCGCGACGTCGGTTCGATTCGACTTCGACGGCGCCCAGCCGTCCTTCCTGCTCGCGAACGGCGCGGCGCTGCTGTTCGGCGCCGGGCTCGCGATCGCGGCTGTGCCGTCGCCGCGGGCGCTCCGGCTCGGGAGCGTTCTGTCGATCTACGGTGCGTTTGCGCTGGCCGTGGTCGCTTTCCTGGAGGTGACGACGGTCGACGATCTCTTCCGCTTCAGCACCCGAACGGAGTCGGCCCAGCCGCTATGGGCGATCCTGTGCGGGGCTGCGGGCGTGATCCTTGCCCTCGGGTCCGCCGCGCTTACCAGGCGCGCAGGTGAAGTTCTGGCGGGATGTTCGATCGGGCTCGTCCTGCTCGCCGCGCCGATCTGGCCGGCCTCCGCGGCCGGCGAGCCGTGGTTCGCCTATGCCGCGCTGCTCTGCGCCATGCTGTGCCTCGTCGTCTCCGGCATGCTCGATGATGTCCGCCCGCGCATCGTCGCCGGCTGGCTCGGCATCGCCGGCGTCGTCGCGGGCATCACCTGGGCAGTGAAGGGCTCGCTGCTGCGCCGCTCGGCCTTCCTTGCCGCGGCCGGCATCGTCGCCGTCGTGTTTGCCACCGCGCTCAATCGCGCGCTGCCGGGGGCTGGGCGATGAACGAGATGATCACGTCCGTCGCAAGGCTCTGGCAGCGCATCCCGAAAGCCGTGCTGTTCGGGGCCGCCATCCTGCTGCAATGTGTTCTGCTGGTCCTGATGGTCGCCGATCGCATGCAGATCCTGCGCGAAGGCCGCGAGGTGACCCTGCAGACCCAGCCGGTCGATCCCCGTGATCTCCTGCGCGGCGACTATGTCGTGCTGCAGTACGACATCTCGCAGTTGCCGGCAGGCGCGCTTGCCGGCACGCCGGCCGCCGAGCGCCACCCCGTCGTGTTCGTCAAGCTCGCGCCCAACGCCAACGGGCTCTACGAGGCCGTCTCGGTGCATGCCGCACCTGTCCCGGTCACCGCTCCCGAAGTGCTGATCCGCGGCCGTGTCGCCTATTATGGTGGATCCTGCGGCACGGGCCGGCAGACCTTCTGCGAAAAGCTCGTGATCAAATACGGCCTCGAAAGCTACTTCGTGCCGGAAGGCGAGGGCAGGAAGCTCGAGCAGGCCCGCAACGCGCAGAAGCTGCGCGTGGTCGCCTCCGTGCTGCCCTCAGGCCGCGCCGCCATCAAGCGTCTGCTGCTCGACGGCTCGCCGGTGTATGAGGAGCCGTTGTACTAGCTACAGGTCATTTCCGGCGCGTCTTCAGTGCGCGCCGCAGCACATTCCACACCCGCGAATCGCTTAGACCCAGGCTGCGGAGATACGCGTCGAGATACCGGTCGATATCGCGTGTCAATGAAGCGCCGACGCGCGGGTTGATTTCCAGCAGCATCGGCCGGCCGTTGTCCATCTTGTAGTCGATGCAACACGTCCCGCAGTAGCCGGTTTTCGTCAGGAGCCTTGCAAAGACGGCGAGGTAATCATCAGGCGGGAGATAAACGATGCTCTCCGGCGCGGCCTTTTCTCCCTTGATCCGGCTCGCTGAGCCCATCTCGTATTTCACGGTTTGGGCGTATTCGACCGTATTGTCGACCATCAGGATATGCACCGCGTATTCCTCGCGGCCGTACACGTAGGCCTGACGGAAATAGTCCGAAGAGGCCACCAGTTCTGCCAGCATCCGCTCGTCCTCGACATTGCGGATGACAAAGGAATTCCGACCCCACTCGTCCCGGCGTCGTTTGAGAATATAGGGAAACTGATCGGAGTTGCTTTCGCGCAGCGGCGGCACCAGCGCGGCAAATTCGCTGTCGAGCAGGAAGCGGTTCAACGAAAGCTTGTCGTCACAGAGTTTGACGTGGTCCGGGTGCGGCGACCAGAATTTCCTTCCCCAGTAGCCTTCGTTCCACCGGACCTCGTCATAGTCGGGCAAGTCCAGTGGTACGACGCAATCGAAACGGGAAATATCAGTCGTGCGAAGTTCGCCGAACGTGCAGTCGAAACGGGCGTGATTGGCGTGAGTGGAGATTTCCCGAGCCCGATCGGCCTGCTTGCCAAATCTGACGTGCCACATCAGCGCGGATCTCTCCGATTACGTCGGAAGTTGACATTACGATCTTCGGTCGAGTCCCATTTGGACACTGCGTGGGTTTAGATTGAATCCATCGTTGAAAGCAATGCTTCCGGATGGTCGATTGGTGGGTGCAATCGCCGCTCGGGCCAGGCCTTAGGCCGCATCTCACGCCTGTCCCATCACCGTCTTCGTCAGCGAGCCTCTTGCAAACTTCTTCAGCGGCATCGGCTTGCCGAACAGAAAGCCTTGCACGAGGTCGAAGCCGAGCTCGTTCGCGGACACGAGGTCGGCGCGACTCTCAACGCCCTCGGCGACGGCGTGCACGCCATAGCCATGTGAGAGCTCGACGATGTGACGGCACACCGTGCGCTTGAGGCGGTCACTGCCGCTGCCGGTGACGAAGTGCCGGTCGGCCTTGAGCTTGATGAAGGGAATCTTGTCCAGATCCATCAGCGACGGCCAGTTGGCGCCGAGATTGTCGACCGACAGGCCGATATTGTGCAGCCGCACCTCGCGCGCGACCTCGGCCAGGAGATCGAGTTCGCGGATTGCCTCCTCGCTGTCGATCTCGATCGTCAGTCCGCCGAAGGCCGGATGCGTCGGCACGCGGCGGCAGAGATCTCGCACGGCCTGCGGCTCCTTCAGATACGACGCAGGCAGGTTGATCGAGAGATCGACCGGGCTCTGCTGCTCCAGCAGATAGTGCCAGTCCTGCACAGCGCGCTCGATCACGAACTCCGAGAGGTCGCGCAGGTGCGGATCGTGCTCTTCGGGGATGAAATAGGCCGGCGGCACCACGCCCCAGGTCGGATGCCGCATCCGCACCAGCGCCTCGGCGCCGCAGCGAATCAGCGTGCGCGCGTCGATCTTGGGCTGGTACCAGAGCTCGAGCCAGCCGGCATGCAGTGCCTCGCCGACATGCACGGCCGGGCTCGGCGCCGGCTCGTCCGGCAGCAGCATCGCGACGCGATCGCGCAGCGTCTCCGCGGCAAAGGGCGTCGTCAGCGGCGGCAGCATCGCAAGGCCATATTCCTCGCCGACCTGCTGCACCGCCCTGACGATGATCGACTCGCGGGCGCCCACGGCCAGGACCTTGCCGTCGAACGCCTCGCGCACCAGCGTCTCCAGAAACTGTCCGGGCTCGATGCCGTCGGCAGCAATGCCGAGCAGGATCAGGTCCGGCAGGTCGCTCGTCAGCACGGCCTGCAGCTCGTCGGCGCTGGCGCATTCGCTGGTGACGAAGCCGAGATCCTCCAGCACCTCCGCGAGGAAGGCGCGCAGATGGCGCTTGCCGTCGGCGACGCATGCGCGCGGCGTTACCTTCCGCCGTCCGAAGGTCTTTGGCCTTCGCCCGGCGAGCTCAACAATTTCATCGTTCATCGCAAACCACTCCCGTTCCGCGACCGGTGTTAGCGATGGGAGCAGTTTCAAATATGGAGGGCTTCAGCCGATCGTCGAATTATCTGGGTAACGTTAAAGCCCGCATCACTTCTAAAATTGTCCGGGTCTCGTTGCAGAAGTTTTTACGTCTGCCCGCGTGCCGGCGCGCCGGCATGTGACAATCATGTGAGATTTTCGTGCGGCGCAGTTTTCCAGCGCGTGTGCGCACTGTCCTGCAATTGGACGGGGCAGGACGCGCTTTGCCCAATTGAATAATGCCCGCCTCAATTGCTGGTCGTCTTGTCGTGCTGAACGGTGCGGCCCCCTGGTCGGCAGACTCATTTCACGCGATGCGTCGTTACGCGTGACGGATCCGCGACGACGCGTCCGGGCGTGTGGGCGCAAATGTGAAATACATCACATGCGTATTGCTGCACCTGCGCTAATGCTCCGCGCAGCCGGTGGTGGGCTGTCGAGGACTACAGCTATGTCGATGCGGCGAATGATGTATTGGTGGTTCAGATTCGTGCTGTCAGGGCGATTTCTCGATCGCTTCCTGTGCCTGCCGCGTTAGCTGTGCAGTGTCAGGTCTGCCCGATCAATTTGCGAAACGCCGCCGCGCCATCCTGCACCGCGTCGCGTCCCTTCCAGGCCAGATAGGACAGCTTGCCGCCAAGCGTGTCGTGATTGCGCAGCCGGCGTGAGCCGAGAATGTGTCCGACATTGGCCGGGAAGCGGCTGACCTCGGCGGACACCAGCGTCGCGATCGCGTCCATCAATTGCTGCAGCCGGACACCCCATTCGCAGCGCTCGATGCCATCGATGCGGACCTTGAGCGCATATTCGGTGTCGTAGATTTCGGTGAGCAGGTCGCGGGCGACCAGCACCCGGTTGTGCCGGAGCGCGACCCTGAGAGCGAGGCGCTTGTCGTCGAGCCGGTCGAGCACCATGGCAACGACGCAGGCATAGGGCGTGGCGGCGACGTCGGACGCGCTCTTGCTTGCCGCGGCTTTGGTGGCGAGGCGCACCAATTGCCATGAGGTCTTGAGGCGCCTCGCCACCAGCGTCAGCGCGAAGGGCAGCGCCTCGGGATGGGACTTCTTGAAGGCGTCGAGCTGTGCCGTGATCTGGGCAACCTGGCCGTCGTCGAACTTCGCGATTGTCGCGGGCAGCTTCTCGTTGAACTTCGGCAGCGCGTCGCCGGCGCGCAGCACATGTTGCATCTTCTTGACGTCGTCGAAGGCGGTGCGCGAAGCCGTGTACTGCGCGAGCTTGGCACGCGCGAACTCGGTGCTCTCCGCTGATGCGAGGGTATTCTCGAGGACCTTGATGACCTTGGTCTGGAAGGCCGAGGCGGTCTTCAGCACTTCCTTCGGGTTGTTGGCTGCGACCTGGTCGTTGATCGCCTTGATGTAGTCGCGCGCCATGGTCGGCAGCAGGTCGCGGCAGATCCACTCCCAGATCGGGGTGAGCGTGTTGCGCGAGATCCGCCCCATATTGGGATGCTCAGGCGCGCCGTCGATCAGCAGCAGCTCGAGCGGGGCGAAGAAGTAGCGTGAGGGGCTGGTGGCGCGCGCCTGGGTCGATCCGTCCTTGCGGAACTCGGCGCGCAAGCGGGCCTGGACGGCGGCCGAGCCCGGCATGTCGATGCCGCACAGCTCGAGCCGCTCGAGCTCGCTGAGCAGACAGCTGCGCGACAGCGGCGTCAGCTTTTGCAAGAACTCGGATAGCTGGTCGATGTCGTTCATGGCACGCAATCTTCCGCAACGATTCCAGCAGACCTACCGGCCTAATGCGTGGAGGCATTTGCGCGCTCTCAATCGTGACATAGAGAAGCAAGTCGCCGTTAATTTATCCGTAAAATTCGGGGCCCGCGGACGTCCGGTCTGGAGGTGACGGTTAAGGAGGCTTTCGCCTGATTGCCGATGATCTGGGCAAATTCATCAACCCTGACATAGTCGAGGGTGCCAGCCCACAAGCACAAATTGTGCCTTCTCCAACTTTTTAGCACAGAACTGCCAAAATTACCGTAGTCTTACGGAGAAAAAAGTTAACCACAGAATGCCCTGAGTTCCGCTAAACGAATCACATGGCGTCACAGAACGATACGGCCACTGATTCGCGGCCGTCGGAATGGTTCGAAAGCAGCACTGCTCCGACCGAAGAGCTCGACTACGTTCGCCTGAATGCGGCTCGCGCCAAGGCCGCCGACGAAATGGCCGCTGCCATCGCCCGTGAACTCAACGGCCCCCTGACCGCGCTTCTGCTCTACATGGGCGAGATCAAGCATCACAGCGATCAGCTCGCGCCCGTGACGGGCGAGCGCGCCTATCTGCAGCGGGTGATCGAGAACGCGCTGGCGCAGACCGAGCGCGTTTGCGGCGTGGTCAAGCAGCTTGCCGGTCCTCACAAGGCCGGCTTGCCGATCCCGTCCAGAACCGAGGGCGCCGAAACGCAGGTCGTCCGTGCACCGCAGCCGCAGCGTACGCCTAACGCGGAGTTGTCGGGCCAGAAGCGGCTGACCAAGCGCGAACGCGAGGTGCTGAGGCTGATCAGCGAGGGCTACTCGAACAAGCAGGGCGCGCTGCGGATGCAGATCAGCCCGCGTACCTTCGAGAGCCATCGCGCCGAGGCGATGCGCAAGCTAGGTGCGCGCAACACCGCGGACCTCGTCCGTGCGGCGCTGCTCTATTCGATCGATTGAAGGTCAGTTGTTGCGCCGCCGCTTGCGGGGCAGGCCGGCTCCGAACCCGCTCGCGCTCAGAGATAGTCCTCGGCGAAGGGACGCAACCGCGAGCCGGGCCGCAGCGGCTTGATCGCTTCCTTCGGCGCGTTCGGGATGATCGTGATGGTCCAGCGCGGAGGGGTGCTCGATTCCTGCTCCAGCACCGAGCGCACGAAGCCTGTCACCGTCGACTCGCCTGCCTTCACCGTGGCCATCCGGCCGTTGAACTGGGCGATGCGGAAGCGGCGAACCTCTTTCTGGTCCGCGGTCTCGTAGGTGAACATGGAAACCCTCCTGGTTTCCGGTGAATATCGCCGCCCATGATTAGCCATCTGTGAAAATCCCAAACCGTAGAAGTACGGCGGGTTTTGCACGCGTTTCGCTAGTCCTGCGGCTCCTGGACGCGCCCGGCGGCATAGGCGGCATCCATCAGATCGAGGAGATCGCAGAATTCGGTCTCGCCGAGCGCCTCTGCGGACGCCTCCAGTCGCAACGCCAGCGCTGCCAGCCTGAGATAGCCGAACGTTCCGGCCGCGCTCTTTAGCGAATGCGCTTCGCGCGCGATCCTGGCGTGGTGTTGCGCGAGCGGGAGCGTGCGGAACAATTGCAGGCGCGCGCTGGTCTCGCTCCAGAACACGGCTCGAACTTCGCTGGCACCGTCGTCGCCGATCTCGCGCACCAGGGCCTGGTATGCGCCGGGCTCGCGCGCGGGTTCGGCATCGAGCGCCATCTGCGCGGGTGCGACGGTCTCTTCAAGCATGGCCTTGTCGATCTTGATCACGGTTGGTCTGTCGCGCCGCCCGTCCGGCGCGATGCTCGCCCATGTCTACGACATTCGGATTTCAGTTCCGGTAGCAGGACAGCAGGTGTTTGCGGGCTGGCGTTAGCTGCCGGTTTACCACGCGGCCCCGCCGGTCAGCGCGCCCCGAGCAGCCGGTCGTACTGGCCCTTCACGGTGGCGTAACATTCGCACGCCGTCTGGCGCAGGCCCTCCAGGTTGAGGATCTGGATGTGCCCGCGGCTGTAGTGGATGAAATTCGCCTGCTGCAACGTATTGGCGACCAGTGACACGCTGTTGCGCCGCGCCCCGATCATCTGCGCCATCACCTCCTGGGTCAGCAGCAGCCGGTAGTCGCCCGACAGGTCATGGGTGTGCAGCAAGCAGCGCGACAGGCGCGATTCCACCGGGTGGGCGGCGTTGCACCCTGCGGTCTGCTGGACCTGGGCGTAGACCGCCAGCCCGTGGCGTGTGAGCAACGTCCGCAGGGTGCTGCTCTGGTCGGCTATGACTCGCAACCGGTCGAGGTCCATCACGGAGGCGGCGCCCGGAACCAGCACGATCGCCGTGTTCAGCGCGCAGGCGTCGCCCATGATCGAGAGCGTGCCAAGCAGGCTGTCGCGGCCGACCATGGCGACCTGCACATGTTCGCCCTTGGCGAGTTTCACCACCAGCGAGATGACGCCGCGGTGGGGAAAGTAGGCGCGCTTG
This sequence comes from Bradyrhizobium cosmicum, assembly GCF_007290395.2. Classification (NCBI taxonomy): domain Bacteria; kingdom Pseudomonadati; phylum Pseudomonadota; class Alphaproteobacteria; order Hyphomicrobiales; family Nitrobacteraceae; genus Bradyrhizobium; species Bradyrhizobium cosmicum. The sequence goes on from NZ_CP041656.2 coordinate 451,070, forward strand.
AGCGTTTCGCCGGTTTCGACCAGGACCGCTTCATGCGGCAGATCAATCGTGCGCAGATGCGGGCGGATCAACTCGTAATCGTCCGCCGACAACGCAGACAGGAAACCGTTGGATGGGCGCACGATCGTTTCCAAAGCTGCCTCCCGTCTCGTCAGCGAAGCGGAGTTCGACGATCCCTTGCACTGGTAAGTTTCATCATGTTCACGTCGGGATATATTGGCAATTGGTACTTTGTTATCCGGGTAATTACGCAATCGTCAGATACTGCCTGTGTGCACGGCGGCATGCAGCCGGGGAGGGGCTCCGCCAGCGTCATTGCCGGATTCCGATCAAGGCTGCGTGGCGGGCCCTCGCGATCGCATGACAATGACAGGACGTCGTCTCCAACGCGGGCAGGTCGATGATCTCGATCTGGCCGCGGGTGTAGTGAATGATGCCGGCGCGTTGGAGTGCGTTTGCGACGAGGGAAATCGCGTTGCGCCGTACGCCTATCATCTGCGCCAGTGCCTCCTGAGTCAGCGGGAGGATCTTGCTGTCGGAGAGGTCGTGTGCGCGCAACAGCCAGCGCGCCAGCCGGGCTTCGACCGGATGCAGCGTATTGCAGAGCAACGATTGCTGCGCGTGCGCGAGCATGACTTGTTCATGGCGAATCATCAGGCTGCGGAACCGCGCGCTCGCGGTGGCGACCGCGCGGAAAGCCGCGATCTCCAGCATTGCCGCAGCGCCTGGGAACAGCACGATGGCGTCTGCCGGAGCGACGCCATCGGCGAGTGCCGCCCCGCCGCCCACGACGCTGTCGCGACCCAGCATGGCAACCTCGATCATCTGTCCTTCGGAAAGGCCCCACCGTGATCGAGACGGATCCGCTGTGCGGGAAGTAGGCGTGGCGTAACGTCGCGCCAGCTTCTCCCAAGGCAGCCCCCCTGACCAATTCAACCGTTACCAAGTGGGGGCGCAGCAGATCGAAGTCTGCAACGTCGAGCATTTGCAGCAACTGGTTTGGCGGCTGGCTTGCGCTCATGCGAGATCCATCTGGTGCGTTCATCGACAAATCGATGCCGCGCATCATCTTCGTGATCCAGTTGCACATTGATCCAAGAATATTGTAAAGGTTGTAGTGTCGTCCATATACCCGTTGGGAGGCAGACAGACCGTCTCATTTACGGCGGAAATGAGAATGGCGCGCTGATTCGCTCATGAACTCGGAGCGCCCGTCCCGTTCTGGTCGACGGGATAAAGCGGCAAGGGGGGCCATCGTGAGCCGGAAGCATCGCATCCGTGCCGTCATCGCGCGCCGGCCGACACATGCGGCCATACTTCTCAAGCGAGCATTTCAGTCATCAGGGACCGGTCTGCAACGCGGCTTCGCGGCGCCGCGAATGTCGCATCCCCTTCCCCCAATTTTTTGACGCGGTCGGCGACGTTTGCGGTCATCAATGTTTCGATCCCAGCCAGAGGAGAACGGCGTGCCCCACGGTTCAATTCTTGAATCGCCAAAACGGGAAGCTCAAACGGGGACGGGAGATCTGCACCATATTCTCGTTGTCGACGACGATCCGATGGTGTGCATGGCCATCGAGATCTATCTCCAGCGGAATAATTTCCAGGTGACGATCGCCGAAGGAGGAGAAGCCGGATTGCGCGCTCTTGAAAACGGGCGATTTGATCTCATGATGATCGACATTTTTATGCCCCACATGCGAGGTTTCGAGTCGATTCGGATCTTCCACGAGCGCGCGCCGGCCATTCCGCTCATCGCGATGTCCGGCTACGCCTTCGCGAATCTGAACTCGCCCGCTCCCGACTTCCTCCGAATGGCGCTGGAGCTCGGTGCGGCGCGTTGCCTTCGCAAGCCGTTCACGCCGGATGCGTTGCTCGCCGCGATCAATAATTGCCTTGCCGAGCACCGCGCCGCTGCCGCGCGACTGGGTTAGCGCGTTATCAATCGCGACTTCCGCGAAATAAGTTTCCGTTTACCGCAAGCGCGTGTCTTGCGCATTTCTACGAGCGGCGGCGAGAGCGTTTCTGATTGCGCGTGATTTGATTCAATTCGCGCGGTCCGTGCATATGCTGCCGCGATAACAGGATTTTTCGGGCAGATCGAAACGCCGTTATCGGTGCGTTTACCTAGGGCGCCGATGCGAGAGATGTCGCACTTCTCCTGCCGGAAAACGCTATCGGATGCGATCAAACGGCAAACTTCGCTTCAATATCCGTATTAGCACGGAGGCTGAAATTAACGGGACCGTGAAAGGGGATGTCTAACGATCCAGTCGAGGACTTCCGTCTGATCCAAGCGCGGCACAGGCATCGAAGTTCAGCTCAGTTAAGGCGTAGCTCATGGATGATCTGTTGCGGGAGTTTTTGACGGAGACCAGCGAGAGCCTGGACACCGTCGACAATCAGCTGGTGAAGTTCGAGCAGGAGCCGAACAACGCCAAGATCCTGGATAACATCTTCCGCCTGGTCCACACCATCAAGGGCACCTGCGGCTTCCTCGGACTGCCGCGGCTGGAAGCGCTGGCGCATGCCGGCGAGACCCTGATGGACAAATTCCGCTGTGGCATGCCGGTGACGGCGGCGGCGGTGACTCTGATCCTCGCCTCGATCGACCGCATCAAGGAGATCCTGGCGGGCCTCGAAGCGACCGAGGCCGAGCCCGAGGGCAACGACCGCGATCTCATCGACAAGCTGGAGGCGATGGTCGTGCAGGGCATGGCGTCGATGTCAGCGTCGGCTTCGCCGATCGCGGAAGGCTCGGCGCAGCCGATGCCGGCGGCTGCAGCCGCTGCCCCCGTGGCGGAAGCGCCGCCGCTGGCGCCCGAAGCTCCAGCCGAAGCCATGATTGAGACTGAAGCTTCCTCGAAGGAAAAGGAAATGACGCAAGGTTCGCTGATCGACCAGACGCTGGAGCGTCCGCTGCGTCCGGGCGAAGTGTCGCTCGACGAGCTCGAGCGCGCCTTCCGCGAGACCGCGATCGAAGCGCCCGTTGCCGAGGTCAAGGCCGAGCCCGCCCCTGAAGCGCCGGCGCCGGTTGCCAAGGAAGTCGTCAAGGAAGTCGTCAAGGCTTCCAGCGAAAAAGCGCCCAAGGACAAGGCCGCGCCGAAGAAATCGGTGGCCGACGAGGCCGCAGGCGAGGGCGACCGCGTCGCCAACCAGTCGATCCGCGTCAACGTGGATACGCTGGAGCATCTGATGACCATGGTCTCCGAGCTGGTGCTGACCCGCAACCAGCTGCTGGAGATCTCCCGCCGCAACGAGGACACCGAGTTCAAGGTGCCGTTGCAGCGCCTGTCCAACGTCACCGCCGAGCTGCAGGAAGGCGTCATGAAGACGCGCATGCAGCCGATCGGCAATGCCTGGCAGAAGCTGCCCCGCATCGTCCGCGACCTCTCGAGCGAACTCGGCAAGCAGATCGATCTGGAGATGCACGGTGCCGACACCGAGCTCGACCGCCAGGTGCTCGACCTGATCAAGGACCCGCTCACCCACATGGTGCGCAACTCCGCCGACCATGGCCTCGAGACCCCGGCCGAGCGGCTGGCGAGCGGCAAGGGCGAGCAGGGCACCATCCGCCTGTCCGCCTATCACGAGGGCGGCCACATCATCATCTGCATCGCCGACAACGGCCGCGGGCTGAACACCGAGAAGATCAAGGCCAAGGCGATCTCCTCCGGTCTGGTCACCGAGGCCGAGCTCGAGAAGATGAGCGAAGCCCAGATCCACAAGTTCATCTTCGCGCCGGGCTTCTCGACCGCGGCCGCCATCACCTCGGTCTCCGGCCGCGGCGTCGGCATGGACGTGGTCCGCACCAATATCGACCAGATCGGCGGCACCATCGACATCAAGTCGGTGGCCGGCGAGGGCTCCTCGGTCACCATCAAGATCCCGCTGACGCTCGCCATCGTCTCGGCGCTGATCGTGGAAGCGGCCGGCGACCGCTTTGCGATCCCGCAGCTCTCGGTGGTCGAGCTCGTCCGTGCCCGCGCCAACAGCGAGCACCGCATCGAGCGCATCAAGGACACCGCGGTGCTTCGCCTGCGCAACAAGCTGCTGCCGCTGATCCACCTCAAGAAGCTGCTCAAGATCGACGACGGCGCGGCCAGCGATCCCGAGAACGGCTTCATCGTGGTGACGCAGGTCGGCAGCCAGACCTTCGGCATCGTCGTCGACGGCGTGTTCCACACCGAAGAAATCGTGGTCAAGCCGATGTCGACGAAACTGCGTCACATCGACATGTTCTCGGGCAACACCATCCTGGGCGACGGCGCCGTGATCATGATCATCGACCCCAACGGCATCGCCAAGGCGCTCGGCGCCGCCGGCTCCTCGGCTCACGAGATGGGCGACGACGCCTCGGCCCACCACGCCTCCTCGGGCGAGCAGACCACCTCGCTGCTGGTGTTCCGCGCCGGCTCCAGCCAGCCCAAGGCGGTCCCGCTCGGGCTCGTCACCCGCCTGGAAGAGCTCCCCGCCGACAAGATCGAGTTCTCCAACGGCCGCTACATGGTGCAGTACCGCGAGCAGCTGATGCCGCTCGTCGCCATGGAGAGCGTCACCATCGCCTCGCAGGGCGCCCAGCCGATCCTGGTGTTCTCCGATGACGGCCGCTCCATGGGCCTGGTCGTCGACGAGATCATCGACATCGTCGAGGAGCGGCTCAACATCGAGGTCGGCGGCGCCAGCCAGGGCATCCTGGGCTCGGCCGTGATCAAGGGCCAGGCCACCGAAGTGATCGACGTCGGCCACTTCCTGCCGATGGCGTTCTCCGACTGGTTCACCCGCAAGGAGATGAAGCCGTCGATGCACTCGCAGTCGGTGCTGCTGGTCGACGACAGCGCGTTCTTCCGCAACATGCTGGCGCCGGTGCTCAAGGCCGCCGGCTACCGCGTCCGCACCGCGCCGACCGCGCAGGAGGGCCTGGCTGCGCTGCGTGCGCAGAGCTTCGACGTGGTCCTGACCGACATCGAGATGCCCGACATGAACGGGTTCGAGTTTGCCGAGACCATCCGCTCGGACAACAATCTCGGCTCGATGCCGATCATCGGCCTCTCCGCCCTGGTGTCGCCGGCGGCGATCGAGCGCGGCCGTCAGGCCGGCTTCCACGACTATGTCGCCAAGTTCGACCGTCCCGGTCTGATCGCGGCGCTGAAGGAACAGACCGCGGGCGCCGCCGGCGCCTCCGAGCTGAGCCGGGCTGCGGCGTAACGGGACCAGGGGAACACGCACATGACCAACAAGATGCAGACCACCGAAGGCGCCATGGTCGAATACGTCACCGCGATGATCGGCGGGCAGCTGTTCGGGCTGCCGATCTCCCGCGTCCAGGACGTGTTCATGCCCGAGCGCGTCACTCGCGTTCCGCTGTCCTCGCGCGAGATCGCGGGCGTGCTGAACCTGCGCGGCCGCATCGTCACCGTGGTCGACATGCGCGCCCGGCTCGGCCTGCCCAAGCCGGAGGACGGCAAGACCCCGATGGCGGTCGGCGTCGACCTCCGTGGTGAATCCTACGGCCTGCTGATCGACCAGATCGGCGAAGTACTGCGGCTCGCCGAAGACGGCAAGGAAGAGAACCCCGTCAACCTCGATCCCCGCATGGCGAAGCTTGCCGGCGGCGTCCACCGCCTCGACGGACAGCTCATGGTCGTCCTCGACGTCGACCGCGTCCTCGAGCTCAAGACCGAAGTGCAATTGGCTGCCTGAACTTTCACAGAAGAAATTTAAGCGGGAGATTCAAGATGAAGACGTGTTTGGTGGTCGACGATTCCAGCATCGTGCGCAAAGTCGCGCGTCGTATCGTCGAAGCGCTCGGCTTTCAGGTCATCGAAGCGGAAGACGGCGTCGAGGCGCTGGTCCACTGCAAGAAGGCGATGCCGGAAGCCATCCTGCTCGACTGGAACATGCCGGTCATGGACGGCTTCCAGTTTCTCGGCACGCTGCGCCGCATGCCCGGCGGCGAGGAACCCATGGTCGTATTCTGCACCACCGAGACCGGTATCGACCATATCACGCGTGCGATGGGCGGCGGTGCCAACGAATACATCATGAAGCCGTTCGACAAGGACATCGTGATGGCGAAGTTCCAGGAAGTGGGGCTGATTGCGCTCGGCGAAGAAACTGCTGCCTGAAGCTCATTCGCTAACGCCAAGAGGTCTTCCGTGAACCCGACCGAGTACGAGTACCTGCGTAAGTTTCTGAAGGACAGTTCCGGTCTCGACCTGTCTGCCGACAAGCAGTATCTGATCGAAAGCCGCTTGCTGCCGCTCGCGCGGAAGGCCGGACTCTCCGGCATCGGCGAACTCGTGCAAAAGCTTCAGGCCGGCTCGAGCGCGCTGGTCGGCAGCGTGGTCGAAGCCATGACCACGAACGAGACCTTCTTCTTCCGCGACAAGGTCCCGTTCGATCATTTCCGCGACACCATCATGCCCGAGGTGATCAAGGCGCGCGCCGGCAAACGCAGCGTGCGCATCTGGTGTGCCGCTGGCTCGACCGGGCAGGAGCCCTATTCGCTGGCGATGTGCCTGAAGGAGATGGGGGCGGCCCTCACCGGCTGGCGCATCGAAATCATCGCGACCGACCTGTCGCAGGAGGTGCTGGAGAAGGCCAAGTCCGGCATCTACAGCCAGTTCGAAGTGCAGCGCGGGCTGCCGATCCAGATGCTGATGAAATATTTCAAGCAGAATGGTGAGACCTGGCAGATCAATCCCGAACTGCGGGCGATGATTCAGCACCGGCAGCTCAACCTGCTGCACGATTTCGCCCAGCTCGGCACGTTCGACGTCATCTTCTGCCGCAACGTGCTGATCTATTTCGACCAGGACACCAAGATCAACATCTTCAACCGCCTGGCTCGCCAGATCGAGCCCGACGGCTTCCTGGTGCTCGGTGCGGCGGAGACCGTGGTCGGCCTGACCGACACGTTCCGCCCGCTCCCCGAAAAGCGCGGCCTCTACAAGCCGAACGACCCGCGTGCGGCCGCGTCCAAGCCGGCTGTCGCCAGTGCCGGGTCGCCGCGCATCGCGGTGATGGCAGGACGATAAGCATGGCCGAGGATGGCAAGGGTGCGGAGCGCGTCACGTTCAGTCGCGGCTATGATGTCTGCATCATGGCCATCGACGGCACGTGGCGGCGCGACTGCAAGCTCAACGCGATCTCCGACACCGACGCGATCCTCACGGTAGAAGGCTCGATCCAGGGACTGAACCTGAAGGAGTTCTTCCTGCTGCTGTCGTCGACGGGGCTCGCCTATCGCCGCTGCGAACTGGTGCGCGTCAACGGCGCCGAAATGGACATCCAGTTCCTGCGCGGTAAGAACCGGAAGAAGCGCGGTGCCTCCGGCGGCCGTGACGAAGCAGCGTGATCCTGACGCAGCCCGCGTCGCCGAGACGTTGGTTCACAATTGCTGAAATTTCCGGGTGAATTCGCCGCATCAGCTTTACGTCGCCTAAGCGCGATCCGTGTATCCATGAATGGTCTCAATCCCAGGATACGGAAATGCCCAGAAGTTCCCTCTCCCCCATCCCGTCAAACCTGCCCGACGTTGCCGAGCGGCGCGCGCTTCAGCTCCTTGTCGTCGACGACGACGCCACGCAGCGCAGCCTGATCACCGTCGCCGCCAAGCAGGCCGGCCACGAGGTCACGGTAGCGCCGTCCGTCGCGGAAGCGATCGAAAAGCTCCGCGCCTCGCGCTTCGACTGCGTGACGCTCGATCTCGTGCTGGAGGATGGCGACGGCATCGAGGTGCTTGGCGAGATGGCGAAGGTGAAGTTCGCCGGCGCGGTGATCGTCATCAGCGGGATGGATGGGAAGCGCCGCAGTGCCGCCCGCAGCTTCGCCCGCTCCGTCGGCATCGAGCTCCAGAGCCTGCCGAAGCCGCTGGATCTCGCGGCCCTGCGCATCAGCCTCGCCAATCTCGGCAAGACGGCGATGGGCCTTCCTGCGATACACACCTGGGGCGGCGTCGCCACCGACGCGATCGTGGGGCGGCACCGGGCCTGATGCGCGCAGATGCCATGCAGTCAGCTGCGGCAGATCAGCCGCACTGATTGCGGCTCAATCCGAGTTGCTGAATTCCGACAGTTGCTGCAGGGCGCGGCCAAGGCCCGCCCGGCACACGTTGAGGGTGGCGCTCGCTGCGGCATAACGGGGCGTCACGTCGTCGAGCACGACCACATCGACGGAACCTGCGGCACTGCCTGAATCGTCCCGCTCCATGGCTGCGTCGATCAGGCGCATGCTGATGTCGATGCGCGCGATCAGAGAGCGAAGGTCCGCTGCGATCAACTGACGGCTGTCAGTTTCAGGCGCCGCGATGAACGAGGGTGTGCCAGCGAAATTTAGCATGGATATTCTCCGTGTCCCGCAATTAGGCCTCCCGCCGCTACTTGTGCGTTAAGTCCATGTCCCGTACAAATACGGGTGGGCCGAATCTGCGCCGAACGCCATAACGAGAGGCGCGGACGCGACTCCTTAATGTCGGATGGACATGGCACATGGTCGAACAAACCTCCCGTGGTGAGATCTTCGTGGTCGATGACGACCCTGCCGTTCGCGACACCTTGTCGATGGTGTTGAAGGCGGCGGGCTATGAAGTGATTTGTTTTGCGGACGGCGCGGCACTGCTCTCCGTCGCGCGAAGCCGCACACCGGCTGCGATCCTGCTTGACGTGAACATTCCTGGAAAGTCGGGTCTCGACATTCTCAAGGAGCTGCACGGCGAGGACTATCCGGCGCCGATCTTCATGATCTCCGGACAGGGCGACATCGCGATGGCGGTGGGTGCGATCAAGAGCGGCGCGCTCGATTTCATCGAGAAGCCGTTCCGCGGCAGCGAGATCGTCGGCCGGCTCGACGAGGCGATCGGAGCCTATGCACGCAGGCAGGCAGAGAGTGCGTCGCCGAAATTCAACTCGCTGCATTTCCCCGGACGCGAGCCATTGACGCGGCGTGAACGGGAGGTGCTCGAACAGTTCGCTTCCGGTGCCTCCAACAAGGAGGCCGGCCGCACGCTCGGCATCAGCCCGCGCACCATCGAGGACCACCGCGCCAACATCATGAAGAAGCTCGGCGCGCGCAATGCCGCCGACCTGATCCGCATCGTGATGACCGCGGCCCAGCGCGCGTCGTAAGCGGCTGCTCTCCTCTCGTGCCCCGGACGCAGCGCATCCTGCAACGATGCGCTGAGTCCGGGACACGAGATCGAGACGTTAGCCGCTCAGCGCCTTGCGGATGATCCGCGCCAGATCCGATTTGCGATACGGCTTCGCGAGCAGCAGCACGCCCAAATCGAGCCGGCCGTGATGGATGATCGCGTTCTCGGTATAGCCGGACGTGAAGACCACCTTGAGATCGGGGCGCGTCTTCAGGACTTCGTCGGCCAGCTGCCGTCCGTTCATCTTGCCGGGCATGATGACGTCGGTGAACAGGAGGTCGAACGGCTCTCCGCTCGCGACGATCGCGAGCGCTTCTGCGGCATTCGCGGCCTGCAAGGTGACGTAGCCGAGCGAATGCAGCTGCGCCAGCACGTACTCGCGGACCAGCCGGTCGTCCTCGACCACGAGGATGGTCTCGTGTCCACCCTCGACCGTCGCCTGGGTCGCGCCTTCGCCCACCGCCGTAGGCGTCTTGCCTGGCGGCAGGTACATCTTGATCGTGGTGCCGTGGCCCTCCTCGCTGTAGATCTTGATGTGGCCCGCGGACTGCTTGATGAAGCCGTAGACCATCGAGAGTCCGAGCCCGGTGCCCTTGCCTGGCCCCTTCGAGGTGAAGAAGGGATCGAACACCCTGGCCAGGATGTTGGCGGGAATGCCGGTGCCGGTGTCGCTCACGGCGATCATGACATAGTGGCCGGGCCGGACGTCGTTGACGCTGGCATAGGCCTCGTCGAGATAAGCGGCGCCAGTCTCCACGATCAGCTTGCCGCCTCCGGGCATGGCGTCGCGGGCATTGAGCGCAAGATTGAGCAGCGCTGTGGTGAGCTGGTTGGGGTCGACGATCGCGACGACGCTTTCGCCCTCGAACACCGATTCGATGTGGATCTGCTCGCCCAGAGTCGGCCGCAGAAGCTTCGCGGTGTCGATGATCAGCGAATTGATGTCGATCTCGCGCGGTTGGAGCGGTTGCTTGCGCGCGAAGGCGAGCAGGTGCTGGGTCAGCTCTGCGCCGCGCCCGGCGGCCTCGTCGATCATCTTCGTGATCGCCGCAAGCTCCGGCTCCTTCGCCACCGCGTCGCTCAGGATCTCGATCGTCCCGGTGATGACGGTCAGGATGTTGTTGAAGTCATGCGCCACGCCGCCGGTGAGCTGGCCGACCGCCTCCATCTTCTCGGCTTGGCGGATGCGCTCCTCGGACGCGATCTTGTCGGTCAGGTCGCGGTAAAACACGTTGAACAGGACGCCTTCGCGGCGCCGCAGTGCGGTGACGCTCAGCTCGGCCTTGAAGTCCTTGCCGTCGCGGCGGCGGCACATGAGCTCGCGGCGGCGATTGAGGGTCTGGCCCTCCGCGGACTCGAGGAACCGCGCGAGGCTGGTCGTGACCCTTTCACGCTCAGCCTCGGCGACGATGAGATCAATCGCGTTTCTGCCCAGCACCTCGTCGCGGCGCCAGCCGAACAGCTCTTCGGCCCGCGAGCTCCAGTTCAGGATGGTGCTGCGGTCGTCGGTCTGGACGAAGGCGTCGAGTGCGGTCTCGACGATGTTGCGGGCGAGATGCTCGCTCTCACGCAAAGACTCCTCCGCGAGCCTCGCTTCGGTCATGTCGCGCCCGACGAAAAAGAAGCGCCGGGCCTGATCCGACCAGTTGCCGAGCCATGACAGCCAGACTTCGTGTCCGTCCTTGTGAAAGCAGCGGGTGTCCGCGAGCTTGGGCGCGCCGCCGTGCCGGAGCGCACGCATTTCCTCGCGGGATTGCTCGAGATGGTCAGGATGGATGAAATCGACACCGCTGCGGCCGATCATCTCCTCCGGCCGGTAGCCGAGAATGGTCGCGCTGCTCGGACTGATCTGCACGATATGGCCCCGCGAGTTCATGATCATGATGAGATCCTGCGAGGCGTCGAACAGCTGCCGCCGTTCCTCGAGCTGCTGCTGCAAGGCCCGTTCGGTCCGCCGCGCATCGGTGAGGCGGCGTGCAGAGCCGGACGCGCCGATGATTTCGCCCGAGGCCCCCCTGATCGGTGAGAGGCTGACCGAGATTTCGACCGGACTGCCATCCCGGTGCAAACGCATGGTCTCGAAGTGCTCGATCCGCTCGCCCCGCGAAATCCGGGCAAGGTAGTCCTTGCCCTCATCGCGGCGCTCGGTCGGCAGGATGATCGAGGTCGGTTGTCCGACCGCTTCCTCGGCCGAATAGCCGTAGAGCCGCTCGGCCGCTCCGTTCCAGCCGATGATGATGCCATCGAGCGTCTGCATGACGATCGAATCGTCTGAGGACTCGACCGCCGCACTGAACAGGCGCTCGCGGACGGCGAGCTGGTCGCGTGCGGCCTCGGTGCGCCGCCGCTCTTCGACCTCGTGTTCCAATGCCGATGTCTTCGCCTTGGTCTCCTCGACCATGCGGGCAAAGGCCCGCGCCAGCATGCCGGTCTCGCCCGAGGCGTCGATCGGGATGTTCGCGGGCTGGCCGCGCCCGATCGCCTCGACCGCGGTCGTGAGCCGTCCGATCGGCCGGGTCAGCGACCGCGCCAGCAGCACGGCAAGCACAGCCGCGACCATCACCGCGATGAGGCCGATCGTGAGGGTGGTTCGTTCGATGATGGCGGCAGGCGCCATGAAGACGGCGTTAGGCACGACACGGATGATGGCGGCCCACTGCCCCTCGGCCAGGATCGCGGGCGCGATCGCGGTCCCGCTCGGCTTGCCGTCGCTGTCTGGCACGACCTGCGTAGCGGGCAGCGTCGATCCTGTGGTCGCGGCAAAATAGGGGAAGTCGTCCTGCCAGCGCGTCGGTGTCCCCAGTTGCGAACCGAACTCGCGGGTACGATCCGGATGCACGAGGTAATCACCGTTGCGGCCGACGACATAGACCGACTCGCCCTGCCGGATCGATATGCGAATGCGATCGAACACCTGGCGCATGTCGATATTGACGACGACGATGCCGAACAGCCGGTGATCGGGCCCGAACAGCGGTCCCGCGACGCGCAATGTTGGAACATGCGGCATCTGAATGACGCCGTCATCGACGTTGAGGTCGACCGGAGAGACGTAGACCTGGTCCTCGGACAGCTTGATTGCGTCCTGGAAGAAGAAGCGATCGTCCTTGCTCTGCAGAGCCTCGTCGGGAACGATGCGCACCGATCCGCCCGGTCCCGATCGGTCGACGCGCAGATATTCGCGGCCGTCAGCGCCGATTACGCGAAACTTTGCGTAGGCCGGGTGGGCCCCGACATCGGCCAGGAGGCGCGTCAGCAGCCGCTCGCGCCAGGTCTTTTCCGAGACGTGATCGATCGGATCGACGCCGCCGTTGAAATGGGCATCGATCATGCCGCGCACGGCGGCATTGGCGCGGAATGTCACGATGTCGGCACGCGCGCCGGCGGTCTGGGCTTCGAGCTGGGAGGCGAGCAGCCGTGACTGGCTCTCGATGCGTTCGAGCACGCGGGGCAGGAAAGCCTGCTCCAGGCTGTAATGGCTCAGCCATCCGACTGCGGCGACCGCAACCGCGACCAGCAGGATCATTGCGATGGCCAGGCGTGTTGCGAGGGTCATGTCGGCCTTTGCGCCCCGTCGGGAACAGTCTGGAACCTTCTGCTACCCTTAAACATGGAGCTTTCAGCCATCAGCAGCCGCAGCCGGCATTGGATTGCGGCGGGGACGACGATTGCGCCGATCCGAGGCAGCTGTCGACAGCCGCAAGCAGCGCGTCGGGCCGAAACGGCTTTTGCAAGCTGGCGACCGCGCCGAGCTTGGTCGCCATCTTCAGGAAGTCCGGCTCCGCGTAAGCGTCCGGCGTAACCGAGCGGCCGGAAATGACGATGATGGGAATCGCCGGCTGCCGCGCCCGGATGTGGCGCATCGTCCCAAGGCCGTCCACGCCGGGCATGAAGATGTCGAGGAACAGCAATTCAAACTGGCTGGCTTCGAACAGCACCAGTCCCGTGCGGCCATCGCCGGCGACGCTGACGTGATGACCGGCCCTCTCCAGGATCAGCCGGATCGTGAGCTGCACGGCCGGGTCGTCATCCACGATCAGGATGTTGGCCACGTCTAAAATCCTCCGGTCGAACGGGATGTTCCCGCCGACCCAAATCAAAGTTTCAAATGAGAAATTGTCGCGCGGATTGTGCCCATCCTGCAAGCACTTCGCGGCCACGCAGCGTTCGCTTCGCGATTCCGGCGGCGGCGCTCATATGCATGTTTGCGTGCATATGGAGTTCCGGGCGGACCTAGTCGGTCAAGTACTCCGGATGATGGCTTCGGATCTTGTCGAGCTCGCTGAGCGTGCCGGACAGGTGCCTGCGCAGATGCTGCTGAGCCGCATCGGCGTCTCCGGCCTCGATCGCGCGTACGATCAGCTTGTGATGGCGGACGATGTTCTGGGCCTTGCCGGGCGAGGGTAGATGCAGCCGGCGCAGCCGGTCGATATGTCCGCTGCGGCTGCGCACCAGCGTCCAAAGCTCCTGCTTGCCCGCGGCGGCGTAGAGCTGGGCATGGAAATCATTGTCGCCGGCCATGAACGCCTCGAAGTCACCGGCCTTGGCAAATTGTTGCTGCAATGCAATGGCCTGATCCAGGCGGGCCACCAGCGCGGCGTCGCAGTTGCCCGCGAGCAGGCGCACGATCTCCAGCTCCAGCGCCTGGCGCAGGAAGTGCGCCTGCTCGGCACGGCTGATGTCGATCCGGCTGACCACGGTCGCGTGCTGCGGAAAAACGTCGACCAGGCCTTCCTCCTCGAGCCGCATCAGCGCATCGCGCACCGGCGTCAAGCTGACGCCAAACTGCCCGGCGAGTTCGGCGCGTGACAGCGGCGCGCCCGGCGGCAGCTCCAGGGCGATGATCGCATTGCGCAGGCGCTCGAACACCTGCGGCGCGGCCTGGCGGGCACGATCGAGCCGGGCCGCGCGAGGCGCAGTATGGGTTGCTTCCATGTCGGGTCCCGCGGGCTTGCCTTCGATGAACTAATATATTAGTGCATCACCGGGGTCAACGCGGCGCGACGCTGACCGGAGGAAACACACAACAATGATCAAGCATCTTCGTAGCAGGCTTGCGGCTGCTGCCGTCATCGCAGCAGCCGCCTTCACATTATCCGCGGCATATGCGCAGCAGAAGTCCGAGATCTCGCTGTCGCGCCAGCCCGGCATCTTCTACATGCCGAGCCACATCATGGAAAAGCAGAAGCTGATCGAGAAGCATGCGGCCGCTCTCGGCGTGCCAGGTGTCACCACCAAATGGATCACCTTCTCTGGCGGCGGGGCGCAAACCGATGCGCTGCTGGCCGGCGGCGTCGACATCCTCAACACTGGCACCGGCAATCTGCTGCTGCTGTGGGATCGGACCCGCGGCGGGGTGAAGGGCATCGTCGCGACCTCGGCGCAGCCGATGACGCTGATCAGCCGCGATGCTAACATCAAGTCGATCAGGGATTTCGGCCCGAACGACAAGATCGCGGTGCCGACGGTGAAAGTCTCGACCCAGGCGATCGTGCTTCAGATCGCGGCGGCCGAGGCCTTTGGCGCCGATCAATGGGCGAAGCTCGATACCAACACCGTGCAGCTCGGTCATCCCGACGCCTATGCGGCGCTCGCCAATCCCAAGCACGAGGTGCACACCCATTTCTCGATCCCGCCGTTCACCTTCCTGGAGCTGAAGAACGTGCCGGGCGCGCATGTCGTGCTGTCATCGCCCGACGTGATGGGCGGCCCGCTCAGCCAGGCGCAGTTCTTCACCACGACCAAATTCGCCGATGCCAATCCGAAGATCATCCAGGCCGTGCGCGACGCGACCAGGGAAGCGCAGGATCTGATCCGTAGCGACACCAGGCAGGCCGTCGAGATCTACAAGGAGATCACCGGCGACAAGACTTCCGTGGAAGAGCTGCTCGATCTCCTCAAGGAGCCCGGCATGATGGAGTGGAATCTCGAGCCGCAAGGTACGATGAAGTTCGCGGCGCACCTGTTCAAGACCGGCACGCTGAAGAACCAGCCCAAGGCCTGGACTGATTACTATCTTCCCGTCGCGCACGATCTGAAGGGCAACTGATGGCGCTGCTCGACGTCAGCGGGGTGACGCTGCGCTACAAGACCTCCAGCACGGTCGTCACCGCCACCGAAAGGGTGAGCTTCACTGTCGACAGGTCCGATCGCTTCGTGCTGCTCGGGCCCTCCGGCTGCGGCAAGTCGACCTTGCTCAAGGCCGTCGGCGGCTACATGACGCCGAGCGAGGGGCGCATGAGCATCAACGACCGCGAGATCCGTGGTCCCGGCGCCGACCGCATGATGATCTTCCAGGAATTCGACCAGCTGCTGCCCTGGAAGAGCGTGCTTGCGAACGTGATGTTTCCGCTGCTGACTGCGCGAAAGCTGTCGCGCAAGGAGGCCGAGGCACGGGCGCGGGCGTATATCGAGAAGGTCGGCCTGACCCGTGTCGTCGACGCCTATCCGCACACGCTGTCCGGCGGCATGAAGCAGCGGGTTGCGATCGCGCGCGGCATGGCGATGGAGCCGGACATTCTCCTGATGGACGAGCCGTTCGCGGCGCTCGACGCGCTGACGCGCCGGACCTGCCAGGACGAGCTGCTCCAGCTCTGGAGCGAGACCAGGTTCACCGTTCTGTTCGTGACCCATTCGATTGCGGAGGCGATTCGCATCGGCAACCGCATCCTGCTGCTGTCGCCGCATCCCGGCCGCGTCAAGGCAGAGGTGGTCGACGTCGACAAGGTCTCCAGCGACGATGGCAGCGCTGGCCGACTGGAGAAGGAGATCCACGATCTGCTGTTCGCCGCCGAAGCAACGGCGCATTGAAGGAGCCTCTCATGGGCGAAGCAAGAATATTGCTGCGTGACGCGCCGGCTGCGACCGCGAGCGGCGCAAGCGAGGTCGAGCGCAAGCTGAGCGTGCCTGAAATGCTGTGGAATGACGGTTTCGTCCGCAAGACCGTCATCATCCTGTTTCTCGCCGCGGTCTGGGAGGCCTACGGCGTCACTCTCGACAATCCCCTGTTGTTTCCGACGCTGCACGATACGATCGCCACGCTCTGGGACCGCGTCAGGGACGGCTCGATCCCGATGCGCGCCTGGGCCTCGCTCAAGGTCCTGTTCATGGGCTATTCGGCCGGCATCGTGCTCGCTGCCATCTTCACCGTGATTGCGATCTCCACCCGCATCGGGACAGACTTCCTGGAGACGGTCACGGCGATGTTCAACCCGTTGCCGGCGATCGCGCTGCTGCCGCTGGCCCTGATCTGGTTCGGTCTCGGCAATGGCAGCCTGGTCTTCGTGCTGATCCACTCGGTGCTGTGGCCGGTCGCGCTCAACACCCATTCCGGCTTCAAGAGCGTGTCCAACACGCTGCGCATGGTCGGCCGCAACTACGGCCTGCGCGGATTGCCCTATGTGGCGAAAATCCTGATCCCCGCCGCCTTCGGCTCGATCCTCACCGGCCTGAAGATCGGCTGGGCCTTTGCCTGGCGCACGCTGATCGCAGCCGAGCTGGTGTTCGGCGTGTCCTCGGGGCAGGGCGGGCTCGGCTGGTTCATCTTCGAAAACCGCAACCTGCTCGACATACCTGCGGTCTTCGCAGGCCTCTTGACGGTGATTATCATCGGGCTCTTTGTCGAGAACCTGATCTTCCGCGCCATCGAGCGGAACACCGTGCAGAAATGGGGCACCCAATCATGACCAAGACCAAGAAGAAAACACCCGACCAGCTCCGCAGCGCCCGCTGGTTCGCGCCCGACGATCTCCGCTCGTTCGGCCACCGTTCCCGCACCATGCAGATGGGCTATGCTCCGGAGGAGTGGAAGGACCGCCCGATCATCGCGATCCTCAACACCTGGTCGGATGCGCAGCCCTGCCACATGCACTTCAAGTCGCGCGTCGACGACGTCAAGCGCGGCATCCTGATGGCGGGCGGCCTGCCGCTGGAGTTGCCGGCCCTGTCGCTGTCGGAATCGCTGCTGAAGCCGACCACGATGCTCTACCGCAATCTGCTGGCGATGGATGCCGAGGAGCTGCTGCGCAGCCATCCCGTCGACGGCGTCGTGCTGATGGGCGGCTGCGACAAGACCACGCCGGCGCTGCTGCTGGGCGCGACTTCGATGAACATCCCGGCGATCTACCTGCCGGCAGGTCCGATGCTGCGCGGCAATTGGAAGGGCAAGACGCTCGGCTCCGGTTCCGACGGCTGGAAATACTGGGACGAGCGGCGCGCTGGAAAAATTTCTGAAAAGGACTGGCTCGACATCGAAGCCGGCATCGCCCGCAGCTACGGCACCTGCATGACCATGGGCACGGCCTCGACCATGACCGCGATCGCGGAAGCGATCGGCATGACGCTGCCGGGCGCCTCCTCGATTCCGGCCGCCGATGCCAACCACATCCGCATGGCCAGCGAATGCGGCCGCCGCATCGTCGAGATGGTGTGGGAGGATCTGACGCCGAAGACGATCCAGACCCGCGAAGCCTTCGAAAATGCCATCGCGGTGGCGATGGCGATGGGCTGCTCGACCAACGCGATCATCCATCTGATCGCGCAGGCCCGCCGCGCCGGCCAGGACATCGGCCTCGACGATTTCGAGATTGCGAGCCGCAAGGTGCCCGTGATCGCCAACGTGCGGCCGAGTGGCGATGCCTATCTGATGGAAGACTTCTTCTATGCCGGCGGCTTGCCGGCGCTGATGGGCGAGATCAAGCAACATCTGCATCTCGGTTGCGTCACTGTGACCGGCAAGACTGTTGGTGAGAACATCGAGGGCGCCGAAGTCTACAACGGCGACGTGATCCGCTCGGTCGACAATCCCATCTACAAGGAAGGCGCGCTCGCCGTGCTCAAGGGCAACCTCGCGCCCGACGGCTGCGTCATCAAGCCCTCCGCCTGCGCGCCGCGCTTCCTCAAGCACACCGGTCCCGCGCTGGTGTTCGACGACTATCCCGCGATGAAGAAGGCGGTGGATGATCCCGACTTGGATGTCACCGAGGATCACATCCTGATCCTGCGCAATGCGGGCCCGCAGGGCGGACCGGGCATGCCGGAATGGGGCATGCTGCCGATCCCGACCAAGCTCGTGAAGCAGGGCGTGCGCGACATGGTGCGCCTCTCCGACGCGCGCATGAGCGGCACCAGCTACGGCGCCTGCATCCTGCACGTCTCGCCGGAGTCCTACATCGGCGGCCCGCTGGCGCTGGTGCAGAACGGGGATCGCATCACGCTCGATGTCGCCGCGCGCACCATCAACCTCGACGTACCGGAAGCCGAGCTCGACAAGCGCCGCGCTGCCTGGAAGCAGCCGGAGCGCCGCTTCGAGCGCGGCTATGGCTGGATGTTCACCAAGCACATCAAGCAGGCCAATGAAGGCTGCGACTTCGACTTCCTCGAGACCGATTTCGGTGCGCCGATCGGCGAGCCGTCGATTTACTAAAGGACGCACATGTCAAAACTCAGCGAAGCCACCCGCACCAAGCTCAAATCCGTCTCCACCGCCACCGTCGCCACCGCGCTGTTCAAGCGCGGCCTGCGCATCCAGATGATCCAGGATGTGCACCCCCTGGGTGCGGACCAGCCGACCATGGTCGGGGAGGCCTTCACGCTGCGCTACATGCCGGCGCGCGAGGATCTCAACACCATCGACGTCTTCAAGGACCGCTCGCATCCGCAGCGCAAGGCGGTCGAGGATTGCCCGCCCGGTTCGGTGCTGGTGATGGACAGCCGCAAGGACGCGCGCGCGGCCTCGGCCGGCGCGATCCTGGTGACGCGGCTGATGAAGCGCGGCGTTGCTGGCGTCGTCACCGACGGCGGCTTTCGCGACTCCGCCGAGATCGCAAAACTTGGCATTCCCGCCTACCACCATCGCCCCTCGGCGCCGACGAACCTGACGCTGCACCAGGCGATCGAGATCAACGTGCCGATCGGCTGCGGTGACGCGCCGGTGTTTCCCGGCGACGTCATCCTGGGCGATGCCGACGGCGTCATCGTGATCCCCGCGCATCTCGCCGACGAGATCGCCAACGAAACCTTCGAGATGACCGCGTTCGAGGATTTCGTCACCGAGGAAGTCGGCAAGGGCCGCGGCATCTTCGGTCTCTATCCGGCCACCGATCCGCAGACGCTCACCGACTTTGCGGAATGGCGCAAGAAGAACGGTCGGTAGCAGGCGCCGGTCGTGGAGGGATCACAGCATCCCGGGCTGGAACAGCTTCCGGTACTTGCGTGTCTCGGCGCCGGAGATCATGAATTCGCCGTCGCCGCGATAGTGGATGGTCTTTGGCAGCTTCGGCGCCGTCGCCACGTGAGCGTTGACGACCTCGAAGACGAACATGTTGTACTTCTTCACCTGGCTGGCGTCGGCAAGCTGGCATTCGAAGCTGGCATAGCACTCGTCGATCAGCGGCGCCCGGACATGCGTGCCCGGCTTGGGCGTCAGGCCGAATTCGCCGAACTTGTCGATATCGCGCCCGGAGCTGTTGCCGATTTTCACGACCGTCGTTGCGAGGTCGGCGGTCGGGATGTTGATCACGCATTGGCGGCTTTTGCGGATCAGCTCGAAACTGTGGTTCGCGCTCGAGATGATGCAAGCCACCAGCGCCGGCGAGAATTCCATCATCATGTGCCAGCCCATCGTCATGATGTTGGTCTCGTTCTTGTGGGCTGAGCTCACAAGGACGATGGGCCCCGGCTCGAGCAGGCGGCGGACGTTCGAGGTCGGAAAATCCCGCTTGATGTAACGCCGCATGCTCGCTCCTGCGAATCTACGCCTGCGCCATTCCCGCCGCCCACAGCGCGAACGCGTAGACGATCGCGACCTCATCGAGCCGGTCGAAGCGCCCCGACGCGCCGCCGTGGCCGGCGCCCATGTTGGTGCGCAGGAGAACCGGGCCGCCGCCGCTCATGGTGGCGCGCAGGCGGGCGATCCACTTGGCCGGCTCCCAATAGGTGACGCGCGGATCGGTCAAGCCGCCCATTGCCAGGATCGCCGGATACTCCTTCGCGGCGACGTTGTCGTAGGGCGAGTAGGACAGGATGGTGCGAAAGTCCTTCTCGCTTTCGATCGGGTTGCCCCATTCCGGCCATTCCGGCGGCGTCAGCGGCAGCGTGTCGTCGAGCATGGTGTTGAGCACGTCGACGAACGGCACCTCGGCGACGATGCCGGCGAACAGCTCGCCGGCGCGGTTCGCCACCGCGCCCATCAACATGCCGCCGGCCGAGCCGCCATGGCCGACGATGCGCTTTGCGCTGGTGTACTTCGCGTCGATCAGCGCGCGGGCGCTGGCCGAGAAGTCGTCGAAGCTGTTGGTCTTCTTCTCGCGCTTGCCGTCCAGATACCAGCCCCAACCCTTGTCGGCGCCGCCGCGAATATGGGCGATGGCGTAGACGAAGCCGCGATCGACCAGCGACAGGCGGTTGGCATTGAACGAGGCCGGCATCGCCATGCCGTAGGAGCCGTAACCGTAGAGCAGCAGCGGCGCCGATCCGTCGAGCTTCAGGCCGCGACGATAGAGGATCGACACCGGCACCTCGGCGCCGTCATGCGCCTTCGCCATGATGCGCGTGGTGACGTAGTCGGCCGCATTGTGGCCGGATGGAATCTCCTGGCGCTTGCGCAAGGTGCGCGTGCGCTTGGCCATGTCATAGTCGTAGACCTCCGACGGCGTCGTCATCGACGAATAGGCGAAGCGCAGATTCGTCGTCTCGAATTCGTAGGAGCCCATCGTGTCCAGCGAATAGGCGGCCTCGTCGAAGGCGATGGCGTGCTCTTCCTTGGTCGTGAGATCGCGGATCACGATTCCCGGCAGCGCATTGGCGCGCTCCAGCCGCACCAGATGGCCGGCATAGAGATCGAGATCGATGATGTAGATGCCCGGACGATACGGGATCAGGTCGCGCCAGTTCGCGCGCTCGGGCTGGCCAAGCGGCGCCGTGACGATCTTGAAGTCGATGGCGTCGTCGGCATTGGTGAGGATGAAGAGCTCGTCGCCGCGATCGGCCAGCGAATATTGCACGCCTTCCTCGCGTGCCGCGACCAGCCGCGGCGGCGCTTCGGGATGGGCGAGATCGATCAGCCGCTGTTCCGAGGTCTCGTGGTCGCCGCCGGCGATCACACAGAAGCGGCCGCTGGTGCTCTCGTGCAGATGGGTGAACCAGCCGGCATCCTGCTCTTCGTAGACGAGCGTGTCGTCGGCCTGCCTGGTGCCGAGCTTGTGCCGCCACACCTGCATCGGCCGGTGATTGTCGTCGAGCTTCACGTAGAAGAAGGACTTCGCGTCCGCGGCCCAGACCACGCCGCCATCGGTCTCCTCGACGACGTCGTCGAGATCCTTGCCCGTGGCCCAGTCGCGGACACGGATCGAAAAATATTCGGAGCCCTTGGTGTCCGCGCTCCAGGCCTGCAGCTTGTGATCGTTGGAGTGGCGGCTGCCGCCGAACTTGAAATAGGTGTGGTCCTTGGCCAGCGCGTCGCCGTCGAGCACGATATGACCCTCGCCGCCGTCGCGCGGCATGCGGCCGAACAGCTCGTGCTGGCCGCCTTCGCGGAACTTGCGGAAATAGGCGAACGGCCCGTCCGGCGAGGGCACGCTGGAATCGTCCTCCTTGATCCGCCCGCGCATCTCGCGCACCAGCGTCTTCTGGAGGGCTCCGGTATGGCCGAGCAGGCTCTCGGTGTAGATGTTCTCTTCATCGAGATATTTTCGAATATCGGGATCGAGCACCTTGGGGTCGCGCAGCACCTCCTGCCATTTCTCGTCCTTCAGCCAGGCATAGTCGTCGGTCACGGTGATGCCGTGCCGCGTAAAGGAATGCGGCCGGCGCGGGGCGACGGGGGGCTTCGAAGGTGTCTTGGTCTGGGTCACTCGGTCCTCGTTCAGATGTCTGTCCCGTCTTATATCGTCCCGATCTAACGAATTGCCAGCGACCGCGCCAAGTCGCCGGGTTGTTGATCGCCCCCTGGTATGCTTTAGGGACGATATCCCGCCGCCGGTCCAGCCTGATGCTGTTCAATTCCTATCCGTTCATCCTGCTGTTCCTGCCGGTCGTGCTGGCCGGGTATTTCTGGTTCGGGCGGCGCAGCAATCTGGCCCCGGTGATCTGGCTGGCGCTGGCCTCGCTCGCCTTCTACGCCATCGGCAGCTGGCAGTTCGTGGCCCTGTTGCTGCTGTCGATCGCCTTCAACTACGGCGTCGGCCATCTCCTCATCGTGGCGAAGCTTACTCCGCCGCAGCGAAAGGCCGCGCTCGCGCTCGGGGTCGTCGGCGATCTCCTCGTGCTCGGCATCTTCAAATATGCCGGCTTTGCCACCGACAACATCAACGCGCTGTTCGGTACGCATCTTGCTGTCCACATCCTGCTGCCGGTCGGCATCTCCTTCTACACCTTCACCCAGATCGCGTTTTTGGTGGACGCATATCGCGGCCAGGTCGCGGCCTACGCGCTGCCGCATTACGCGCTGTTCGTGACTTATTTTCCGCATCTGATCGCCGGGCCGATCCTCCATCACAAGGACATGATCCCGCAATTCGAACGGGAGGAGTCCAAGCATCCGGACCCGCATCTCATCCTGTGCGGAATGATCATCTTCGCGATCGGTCTGTTCAAGAAGACCTGCCTTGCCGACGGCATACAGCCACTGGTCGCGCTCGCCTTCGACGCGCGCGCGCCGAGCTTTGACCAGGCCTGGCTCGGCGCACTCGCCTACACGTTCCAGCTCTATTTCGACTTCTCCGGCTATTCCGACATGGCGATCGGGATATCGCTGATGTTCGGCATATTCCTGCCGATCAATTTCAACTCGCCCTACAAGGCGACCAGCATCGTCGATTTCTGGCGGCGCTGGCACATGACCTTGTCGCAGTTCTTGCGCGACTATCTCTACATCCCGCTCGGCGGCAACCGCCGCGGCCGCGTGTTGCGCTACGTCAACCTGCTGCTCACGATGCTGCTTGGCGGACTTTGGCACGGCGCGGCCTGGACTTTCGTCATTTGGGGCGCGCTGCACGGCGTCTATCTCTGCGTCAACCACGCCTTCAACGCGCTGGTGCCGAGCGTCCCGGCGATCCTTGCGCGACCCGTTCGTTTCGCCGGCGCCGTGCTGACTTTCCTCGCCGTCGTCGCTGCCTGGGTGTTCTTCCGCGCCGAGCGGGTCGATTGGGCGCTGCGGATCCTCAACGCCATGGCGGATCCCGCGAATATCGTGTTCGGGCGCGAGGAGATCGCGGCACTCGTGATGGTATCGATCTACGCGGCGCTGGTGTGGCTGGCGCCGAACACGCAAGCGATCATGGGATACGATCACGGCAATCGCAGGGTCGGCGAGGCCATGCGGGCAGGGCGCATGCGGCCGCTGGTCCTTTATGGCGCATCGCTGGTGCTCGCGCTCGGGATTCTCGGCATCCAGAGCCACAGCGAATTCATCTACTTCCGGTTCTGATGCGCAGCGCCGTCACCAGTCTGAAGCGTCTCATCCTCGCGAGCATCGCCTGCGTGCTGGGCGCGGCTGCGCTCACGTTCGTGGTCGATCCGCTGCAACTGTTCCGCCCCTCGCGTCTGGTCGCAGCCGGTTACTCCGAAGACACGCGCGTGCAGAATGCCGGGTTGATTCGCAGCCAGTCGTTCGACACGGCCTTCATGGGCACGTCGCTCGCGATCCACTTCCGCCAGAGCGACATCGACCGCGCGCTCGGCGTCCGTTCGCTCAAGCTGGCGATGACCGGCTCCAACTCGCGCCAGCAAGGCTTCGTGCTGGAGCAGGCGATCGACCACGGCGCCCGGCGCGTGATCTGGGCGATGGACGATTTCAGCTTTATCGCTGCGGCCGATATCGAGGCCGATCCGTATCTGTCCGTCGATCTCTATCGCAGGACGCCGAGGGGCATCGCGTCCTATCTGTTCAGCGCCGCGATGGCGAAGGAATCCCTGTTCGCACTGCTGCGATCGATTCCGCCGCTACGGGACCCGCTGACACGGGCTGCACCTTATCTTCCCGTCAAGTTCGCGCTGTCCGACGTCGACGACATCTACGCGCTGCCGCGGAATTTCGACGTCGCGCGCGGCTACAATGCGGAGAGGACGCTTGCCGCCTTCGCCTACATCACCGATCCCGTCCGCAGCCGCTTCCTGGGCGAAGGCTATGGCTATGAGGCCATGGTGCGGCATTTCGAGCGCGACGTTGCAGGCCTCGTCACGCGCCACCCGGATGTGACCTTCGATATCTACTTCCCGCCCTATTCGATCCTGCAATTCGTCGCGATGCGCGATGCCTCGCCGGCGACGCTGAAGATCGTCACCGATCTCACCGCACACATCGCGCAGCGCCTGTCGCAGCTTTCGAACGTCCGGCTCTACGACTTTCGCGCGATCAAGGCGGTGACGCACGACCTCGGCAATTACAGCGACGTCATCCACCATTCGCCGGTGGTGGATGCGATGGTGCTGGGATGGCTGGCGAGCGGGGAATATCGCGTCGATCCAAATACGCCGCTGGCGTCGCTGGAGAAGCTGAAGGCGCAGGTCGAATCGTATCGGGTGCCGCAGCCTTAGCCAAAAACTCCCTGTCGTCCCGGAGAAGCGAAGCGCAGATCCGGGACCCATAACCACAGGCAGGAGTTATCG
This sequence comes from Bradyrhizobium cosmicum, assembly GCF_007290395.2. Classification (NCBI taxonomy): domain Bacteria; kingdom Pseudomonadati; phylum Pseudomonadota; class Alphaproteobacteria; order Hyphomicrobiales; family Nitrobacteraceae; genus Bradyrhizobium; species Bradyrhizobium cosmicum. The sequence continues at coordinate 475,827 of NZ_CP041656.2, forward strand.
CCCGAACTGGCGACTCCGAGTCTTCGCCAAACCACTCCCTGTGGTTATGGGTCCCGGGTTCGCGCTATGCGCGCCCCGGGACGACGGCGGAGTGTGGGGCGCGGGCGGCGCCTACGCCGCCACCTCTTCACCGAGATACGCGACCGCCGCTTCCAGTCCGCCCTTGCCGTGCGGGATCTTCAGCGCGTTCAGCCCGACCTCGATCACCCCCAGCGTGCCGAGCAGCATCGGCGCGTTGATATGGCCCATATGGGCGATGCGGAAGGCCTGGCCCGAGAGATCGCCGATGCCGGTGCCGAGCACGACGCCGCACTTCTCCTTGCAATAGCGTTGCAGGATTGCCGGATCATGCCCGTTGCTCATCGTCACCGTGGTCACGGTGTTGGAGCGCTCGCTGGCTTCCGCGATGTTGAAGCCGAGCACCTGGCCCTCCGACCATGCGCCAACCGCGCGGCGCGTGGCTTCGCCGAGCAGGCTGTGGCGGCGGAAGGCGTTCTCCAGCCCTTCTTCGTGCAGTAGGTCGATCGCCTGGCGTAAAGCGAACAAGAGATGCACCGGTGCGGTGCCGGCATATTTGCGATAGTGCTCGCTGCCTTCGCGTTCGCTCCAGCTCCAATAGGGCGTGCTCATGTTGGCCTTCTTCTGCACTTCGAGCGCGCGCGCATTGGCGGCAACGAAGCCGAGGCCGGGCGGCGTCATCAGGCCCTTCTGCGAGCCGGACATCGCGACGTCGACGCCCCATTTGTCCATCTCGAACGGCATGCAGCCGAGCGAGGCCACGGTGTCGACCATGTACAGAGCCGGATGGCCGCTCGCCTTGATCGCCTTGCCGATCGCCTCGATGTCGTTCTGCACACCCGAGGCCGTGTCGACCTGGACGACGACGACGGCCTTGATCGCGTGCTCCTTGTCGCGGCGCAGGCGCTCCTCGACCTCGTGCGGCCGCACCGCGCGGCGCCAGTCGCCCTTCAGCACCTCGACCTCGGCGCCCATCAGGGCTGCCGCATGGCCCCAGCCGATCGCGAAGCGCCCGCTTTCCAGCACCAGCACCTTGTCGCCGCGCGACAGCACGTTGCTCAGCGCGGCTTCCCAGGCGCCATGGCCGTTGGCGATGTAGATGTAGGACTTGCCCTTGGTGGCAAACAGGCCCGAGATGTCGCGGAGCAGGCTCTCGGTCAGATCGGTCATCTGTTTGGAGTAGATGTCGATCGCCGGACGATGCATCGCCTGCAACACGGCGTCGGGCATCGTGGTGGGCCCGGGGATGGCCAGAAATTCCCGGCCCGCGCGAACGGTCATTGCGGTCAGTCCTTGTCGCTTGAGAACAGGGTGGTGGGTCGCTGATTCATGCTTTTACGCGGCGCCGCGATGCAAGAAAAGCGCCTAAAACGCAGGTCTGGGGCTCTATCTCTTCGTTTCCCGGCAGCCGGCGGCCTCCGCCTCTTCCACCGAGCAGAACCAGCGGGTGCCCTTGCTGATCCGCATCTTGATCTGGGTGTACCAGCGGCTGGTCGGCTGGTGAAAAATGCACTCGCCGGCGCTGTTGACATTGCCCTTGATGGTGCAGTCGGGCGAGGGCGCGACCGGCCCCGAGGCCGAAGCGAGCAGCACCGCATGCGCCCCGTCCGGCGGCTTGGTCGCGCCCAATATCGTCGTCTTCTTGTTGCGCACGCGCCAGTCCCACGGCGCAATGAAAGCCCCCTGCCACATGCCGGCTTTTGCCTCGCGCGCGGCGGCCTCGTCGGCGTCGTAATCATGCGAGACGCGGGTGTAGGACAAGGCCCAGCCGCTGCGCACCAGCCATTTCTGGATATCCTCGCCGCCGACCTCGCAGCGCGCCACGGTGCGGCCGCGCCGGTCGATCGCGCGGGCATGGCAGAGCCAGTTCTTGCCTTCGGCATATTTGGCGAGCTCGTCGCGGGCGGCGATGCCGCAGGTCCAGCGCTCGCTCTTGGTGTTGAGGCAGAGCTGGTCGACCTGTGGCGCGTCGATGCCGCCCAGCCGGACGCGCGTGTTGCCGATCACGACGGCATCGCCGGAACGCACCTTGGCCGTGCCGGAGATGTCGGCGGCATCAGCATGCGAGGGCAAGGCGAGCTGGGACAAGCCGAGTAATGACAGCGCAATCAGAAATTTTCGCAACATGCCCGGCCCGCGTGTGAAGACAATCTCGATAGAGCCCGCAATTGTGGTCGGCTTTTGTCCGCCCGGCCAGCGCCAGCCTGACGATTGACCTTTCAACTTCCCGTCATTGCGCGAGGGTCTTCTCCGCTCGCGTGTCCCGGACGCGGTGCGGCGTGCAACGCCGCTCCGCAGAGCCTGGGCACGAGGCCGGGCTACCCCCGTCCCGCCATCGCCCGCTTCGCTACCGCCAGTCCCATCAGCACGAACGCCGACGTCACCTCCGGTCCGCCCACCAGAATCCGTGTCGGCGTCTTCATCTTGTTCCATTCATAGGCGCGAAACGGGCCGCGGCGGCCGCCTTCGCCGAGGCTGGCGACGATCACGTTCAGCGCCGGCGCGAACGCACGCGGGTCGGCGCCGAGATGGCCGAGCGCGATCAGCGCCAGCGCCGCGTCGAACACGTTCATCTCGGCGGCCATCAGCTCGCCCTTGACGTAGGAGAGCACGCGGTGGCGGATGAAGTCGAAATCGCCGTTGGGGTCGATCGCGGCCTGCGCCGCCAGCGGCAGCGCCAGGAAGGCTGCATAGCAGCGGCCGAAATAGGCGCTGTAGAGCTCCGGCAGATAATAGATGTGCGAGCGCGGATTGGCGAAGGCGCCGCTGGCGGCGAGCCGCTTCTGGAAACCGATGATGCGATGCACGGTGGCCAGTCGCGCCGGCGTCTCCAGGATCTTCCAGCGCGCAAGGTTACGAAAGCTCACCTCGAGAATGTCGAGATTGAGCGTCGGATCGAGATCGTTGCCGTAAGGGCGCTCGCCTTTGAGATTGTCGATCCAGGTCGCGACCCCGCCCTCGTAGTCGATGTTGTCGTTGATCGGCACCGTCACGCGGGGCTCGTTGACGCCGGCGCGTACCTGGTAGGCCGAATAGAAATCCAGCAGCGGCTGGTCGATGATCGGATCGCTGCAGCCGGCCTGCGTCGCCGCCGAGATTGAGCACGCCGTGGTGTCGCAATCCGGCACGTAGACGCCGAAGCCAAGCTCCTGCTTGATCTGCGCGAAGAAGCGCGAAAAGCGCGGATGCGGCGCCGGCGCCAGTGCGGTGATGACGTTGAACCGCGCGCCGTCCAGGCCCTCGACCTCCTCGCGGCTGATGTTGACGCAGAAATCCACCATGTCGGCGATCGCGCGCTCTGCCGCGATCTTGTCGGCCGGCGAGGCGAGGCCGGTCTCGGCATAGCTCAGCAGTGCCTCGATGAAGAACGCGTCGTAATAGGCCGAGCGGTGCCGGATCTGCACCGGCTCCCACATTGGCTCGGCGATGCCGGTCCAGGGCGGATTGATGACGGCCCGTGCCGGCGATCGCGCGATGAAGACACGGGCGAGGTTGAACAGCAGCGAGGAATTCTTGTAGCCGCGCGCGTTCAGCCCCGTCAGCGCCATGGTCAGCTCGCGCCCGCGAAAATCGGGGTCGCCGATCAAATTGAAGGCGGCGTAGGTCGGCAGAAAGCCGTTTCGGCGGTACGAGCCGAGCAGATGCTGCGCGCAGTCGCGGATCACGCCGTCGATCTGCGCCTGGGGCGGTGCCGAGCCGGTGAACATTGCGGGGGGCGGTTTCGGATGGTCAAGCGCGATGCTGTCGACGAGATCGGCGACGGGCTGGCTGACCGCCGCCCAGTCGGGCTCGGCCTCGTCTCGGGCGTGCGCGAGCGCCGCGCGCAGTTTGCCGAGCTTCGCCTCGTCACGCAGCTCCGGCAGGCCGGCGCGTCGCAGCAGCACCCGCAGTGCGGGATTGCCGAGCGCAGTCTTGTAGAACTTGGCCAGATGCGGATCGCCGCTGGTGGTCGCAGACAATACGGGATCGCAGACGTCATAAAGAGAGGGGCCGTCCTTCGGCGCCAGCAGCGCCCGGCAGGCGGCGCCGGCAAAGTAATGAAAGCTCATGAAATACCTGGTCGCGGGGCCTCGGCCGGGGGCCGGCCGGCACGCTCCCACCTGCGTGCCACCCCCTGCAAGTCTTTGAAAAGGCTACCCGGATTCGCAGGAAATACAAATGTGAGGGATCTCACGGAAAAACCCGGCACGAGGGCTGCATATTTGACCCCCGGAAGGCTACGGGGATCGGGAAAATGCGCAAATTGTGTCCGCTGAATTAATTAATACATTCAGTGGCTTAGCTCAAATTTTGGGCAATCTATTGCCGGGGAGGCGATATCCGGTTAAGGGTTTGTTTGGTGCGGCGCCGCAAATTGCGCGCAATTCGGGGGCACACCCCCGGCCAATCCCTCAAACCTGAAGACGCTATCGCGCTACTTAATCTGTGTGCGCGCGCTTGGCTGGTCTTTGGCACTGACAGGAATGAAGCGAGATGAATGTAAGGCAGCTCGACATTTCCCGACGCACGATCGCGGTGGCCGCAGCCCTCATCGGGACGGTCTCGCTCGTGATCGGCGCCCATGCTGCCCTCAACATGCGCGCGCTCGATGCCGCCAAGGCTGTCACGACCGACCAGGTCACCGGCTCGATCGGCCAGGCCTCGCGCCTCGCCCTCGTCATCGGCAATGGACATTATCCCGACGCCGGCGCGCCGCTGACACAGTCGATCAACGACGCCCGCGCGCTGTCCTCGTCGCTGCGCAGGAACGGCTTTGACGTCGACATGGTGGAAGACGCGACCAGGGACGACATGGTCCGTGCCGTCAACCGCCTGAAGTCCCGGATCAAGCGCGACACCGTCGTCATGCTGTTCTTCGGTGGCTTCGGCGTGCAGGCCGGCCGCCAGAGCTACATGCTGCCGGTCGATGCCGTGATCTGGAAGGAAAGCGATGTCCGTCGCCAGGGCGTCTCCATCGACGGCGTGCTCGACATGATGAAGGAGCAGGGCGCCAAGGCCAAGCTCGTCGTCGTCGACGCCTCCCGCCGTAACCCCTACGAGCGCCGCTTCCGCTCCTACAGCCACGGACTCGCGCCGATCAGCGCGTCCGACAACGCGCTGATCCTCACCTCGGCCTCGCCCGGCAAGGTCGCCGACGACGGCAAGGGCGAGCACAGCGTGCTGGTCAGCGAGCTGCTCGGCAATCTCAATGCGCAGGGCAGCGCCGAAAGCGTCTTCAACAAGACCCGCGTCGCCATCTCCCGCGCCTCCGAAGGCGATCAGGTCCCGACCGTCTCCTCATCGCTGCTCGAAGACGTTCATTTCGACGCAGCCGGCGGCTAGTTTTTTTACCCTCCCCTGGAGGGGGAGGGTCGATCGCGCGAAGCGCGAGCGGGGTGGGGTGATCTCTCCACTCGGGCACCGCTTCCGTGGAGAGACTGTCACCCCACCCCGTCTCACATTTCGCTGCGCTCCATGTGAGCCGACCCTCCCCCTCCAGGGGAGGGTGCAGCGTCACGCCGCAATAAATCCTACTTCGCCGCTTCCGCGGCCATCACCGGGCGCACCGGATCGCCTTCGCGGAGCAGCGCGCCGGCGCGGGCGACGACGATATCGCCTTCGTTGAGGCCTTCCCGCACCTCGATATTGCCGCCTGACATCAAACCGATCTCGACGCGCTTGGTTTCGACGCGGTTGCGGCGGATCACTTGCACCACGGTGCCGGCGGTCGAATATTGCACGGAGGTCAGCGGCACCGCGACGTTGCAGCTCTGTCCGGTCTTGATCAGCGCACGTCCGCTCGCATTCAGCAGCAGCCGCTTCTGAGAGGAGATGCCGATATAGACCAGGCCCTGCTGGATGTTGGGCTCGACGGTCGGCCCGATGCGGCGCACCTTGCCGTCGATGTCGCCGGCACCGGCAATGCGCACGGTGGTCGGCTGATTGATCGCCAGCTTTCTGATATCGGTGGTCGCCACCAGGCCGACCAGATCGTATTCGCTGCGCGCCACGATCGTGAACAGCGCTTCGCCCTTGGCCGAGGCGAAGTTGCCGATCTGCGCGGTCGACGTCGCGATCACACCCGCCACGGGGGCGGTGACCTGAAGCGAGCCGCCTTCCGGCAGCGCCAGCCGCGCCAGCACCTGGCCGGCCGTGGTGGTGTCGCCGGCTTCCGCCAGCAAGTCCGTGACCTTCAGGCCCGGACGTTCGGGCCGCACCGAGGCCGCCTCGCGCGCGATGATCGTGCCGGTCGCCTCGACGATGTCCGAGAAGCAGGATTTTGCGACCTTCAGCACCGTGACCGCCGGCCCCTTGGGCGTGTCGTCATCGGCGGCGAGCACGGGCTCGGCGGACAGCAGCAGCAGCCCGGTGAGCGCAACGAGATGTCGGGAAAAGGAACGCGCAGGCAATGGACGCATCGGTCATTCCGGTTGGGGCCTTGACGGCCTCATCGTTAGCAGAAGCGACCGCGGCGGGCCATGGTCCGGCCAGATGAGAATGCCGCAGGAGCAGGCGGCGCGATGCCGCCTGTTGAATTAGTCGCCGCGAAGGCCGAGAGGTTCGCTGGAGCGTTTACCCTCCCCCTCCAGAGGAGGATAAGCTCACGGCAGGCTCAAGAACTCCACCCAGTTCGGCTTCTTGCCGGTCGGATAGGATTTCAGCTTGGCCAGTGCGCCGCTGCTCTGGTCGATGGAATAGACCGTCATGCTGTCAGACATCTCGCCGACTGCGGCAAGGTAGCGCCCGGAGGGATCGATGTGGAAGCCGCGCGGCTGCTTCTCGGTCGGCACGCTGCCGAGCGTGGTCAGCCTGCCGCTTGTGCCGTCGACCTTGTAGCCGGTCAGCGTGTTGGTGGTGCGCTCGGAGGCATAGAGGAAGCGGCCGTCCGGCGTGATGTGGATGTCGGCGGCCCAGGGCTTTTGACCAGAGTCTTTGCCCGAGAAGCCTTCCGGCAGCGCAGTTGTGCGCTGGATCTCGTCCCAGGCGCCGCTTCTGGCCTCATAGGCAAATGCCGCGACGTCGCCGTTCAGCTCGTGGACGAGATAGACGAACTTGCCATTGGGATGGAACACGAAGTGCCGCGGCCCGGATTTCTCCGGCACCTTGATAACAGGCGGATCGTTCGGCGTCAGCGTGCCGGCTGTCGCATCGAAGGCGAAGGCCAGCACCTGGTCGGAGCCGAGATTGGTCGCGAACACGAAGCGGTTGTCGGGCGAGGGCAGGAAGGCGTGCGCGTTGAGTCCGGTCGGGATCACCTGCATCGGCTCGCCGACGACGCCGCTCGCCTGCAGCGGATTGAGCGCGACCTTGTTGCCGCCGTAGGACGCGCTGAACAGGAATTTGCCGCCGCGATCGAATGCGATATTGGCCATGCTGTCGGCGAGCGGCCCGTTGCCGATATGGCTGAGCTGGCCCGTCCTGGGATCGATCGCAAAGCTCACCGCGAGAAAGGGCTGCGATCGGACGCCAGCAACCAGCACGCGGCGGTCGGGCGTGATCGCGAGCGGCGTCGAGGAGCCGGGCTTCTCGACGCCGGTGAAGGCGGCGGTCTGCACCGGCGTCATCTCGCCGCTCTCGGCCATCTTGAATACGCTGATGTCGTTGCTGTCGGCATTGCCGACATAGGCGAAGGTGTCGGTCATGCCGGCGCGAACTCCAGGAACGAGGGTAAGGAAGGCGAGGGCGGTGACGATCGCAGCGCGTGATGCGGCGCGGCGTGCCGGTCTGAACATGGATCTGAACATGGGCGTCCTCCTCGAGCCGATGCGGGCTTGTTGTTTTGCCGGGGAGGATAACGGCAGGCGTGCCGCCGCACCAAATTCCAATGGGGATCGATCGATACCGAAATCGTATCGGTCGCGCGTGCTAGCGCACCGCCGCGGTCAAGTCGCGGGAGGGCGGACGCGGACCGGTCGGGTGGTCAGGCGGTCCGAGCACCGTCCAAACGGCCACCGCGACCAGGGCTGAGGTCAGGATGGTCCAGGCAACGAGTCGGTCCCGCATCAAGCCAAATCCGTCGATGAAAGCTCGATCTATCGTGCACCGCAAAAAGCGACGATCCTATGAACTCGTTCACAGCAGAAAACAGCGCATGCGATACGAACGATTGCCGCGCCGGCGCATTGACCCCGCATGTCCCGTGACAACGACCTCGAAGGCAAGCCCGACATGGGCGGCAAGCATGGCGGCCAGGCCGGCCAGCCCAAACCCCCCCCGCGCCCGCGCGAAGGCGCGCGGGATGGAGACGTCGTGGCAAAGCGCCACACCGGTCAAACCGATCGCACGTCACCGCCGACCAACAAGAAATAGCGCCGCGCTTCGCCCGCGCCACACCGTGCCGCAATCGCGCGGGGAACGGCAGCCTTGCCTTGCCGTTACCTTGATCCCCGCGGGCGGTGGAGATCGAACGGAGGCTGGCATGTTTTGGATCTATTGGAACACCGCCTGGTCGCTGATTATCAGCGGCATCATGGTCGCCACCATCGTCAGCCATCCCGACTCCGAATTCGCCGAAGTGCGTGCCGCAAAGCAGCGGCTGATGTGAACTTCGAGGCCTTCTGAGACGTTAGCTGACCGATCGCTGGCCTCACCTTCGCGGTGAAGTCACGGTCCGAGGTCCGGTTTGGATTCGCCTCCGTTTCCGGGCCTCGTCCCCTCCGGGGTGACGTGACGTTTTAGCAGCGGCGAGATGCCGCGCCGAAACCCGACCGCTTGGAAGCGATCGGTCTCGGGCCGAAGGCCGCGACATGCGCCTGTCAGGCTAGTGGTGATGATGACGCCAGTTGCCGCGTCCCCGGTACCAGCCATAGTGATGTCCGCGATTACGATGCCAGCCGCCATGGCCGTGACCATGGCCATGGCGAACCTGGATCAACGCGTCGCTCTGCGTGTCGGCCAAGGGAGCTATTCCCAGCCGCGCCGAAGCCGGCGATGACAATCCGATCGTCGCCATCACGGCCGCCGTTGCGGCCAGTCCCAAAAGTCTCATGGTCGTTCTCTCCTGCTGCTCTTCTGATCCCGGATCACATCGGGCACGCGGGGCCGGGTCCCCACGTATTCGAAGTTCGCTCTCACCAGCCGCTAAAGGCTTCACGGTGTTCGAAAGCCAAACGCCGCTCCGATGCGCCGCGGGCGGATCGAGAGGAGCGGCGGGCGTGCCGTGGTTTGGTGACATGTTCGGTGACGGCGCGTATCGGCGTCTCGGTCGCGTGGTCCTGCGTCATCATTGCAAGCGCTTCACGCGGCGGCTGCTCGTCGTGCGCGATGTCGGCGGTCACGGAAGCCGCAGGGAGGGACGAACGATGCGAGACGTCGAACACGATCTTTTCAGGGACAGGACGGGTCGAGCTGATCCGGATGATGCTTCTGTCCACCTCGGCGGCCGAAATCGGCTCTACGGCAGGCGGAAGAAAATGGTCGGCGGCGAACAGCAGCGACAGCAATAGTCCGCCGGCGAAGACGAGATATTTGAGGATAGGCATGAACACCCGCAATCGCGTCCCATGAAGCAGGACGCGGCGCTAACGGGAAAAACATGCAATCGTTCCAAAAGGATCATGTCGGGAGGATCGCATCAGTATAGCTGCTGCATAGATACTCCCGGCCAGAATTGGAACTTTATCGATACCCGCGTCGTTGTCGGGAAAAAGATGTAAATATCCCCGATCGCGGGCGGCACCGCCTGGATACGACAACAGATTCAAATTGAATGATGGACGACAAGAAATCGATCGAGGATGTTCTTTCAGGCCTGCGAATAGATTCCTCTGCCAGACCTTCCCAAGCCCCCCTCAGGAGTTTCGAGCATCTCAGCGATGAGGGCGTCCTGCGCCTCTACGACGGCATCCGCCGTCAGGTCGACGCGGACAGGGCACTCGGAGAGAAGTATCGCCTGGTCGGTGCCGCCGCCAGGGAGCGGGCGGAGCGCCTTCGTAAGGAAATCGTCGAACGCGGGTTGAAATTCACCCCGATCGTCTGGTAGCCGCGCGCTACGCGCGTGTCGAAGGCGCGCCGCCTCGCTTGATCTAAATCATCCGCACACGGCTGATTTGATGGAAAGTCCCGTGAAACCAGAGGGGTTCACGTGTCCATCGATCGTTCGCGCATCGCGTCGCCGGCATTTCGCTCGAAAATCATGTCGGCCGATGATGCCGCCGCCCTCGTGCCGCACGGCGCCAATGTGGGCATGAGCGGCTTTACCGGATCCGGTCACCCGAAGGCGGTCCCGACGGCGCTGGCGCGCCGGATCGAGCAGGCGCATGCGCGCGGCGAACAGTTCCGGATCGGCGTGTGGACCGGGGCTTCGACCGCGCCCGAGCTGGATGGTGCGCTGGCCAAGGTCAACGGCGTCGAGATGCGCTTGCCCTACCAATCCGATCCGATCACGCGCGAGCGCATCAATGCAGGCGCGATGGAGTACGTCGACATCCACCTCAGCCATGTCGCGCAGTTCGTCTGGTTCGGCTTTCTCGGACATCTGGATGTCGCGCTGATCGAGGTCACGGCCATCCTGCCGGACGGCAGCTTGGTGCCCTCGAAGTCCATCGGCAACAACAAGACCTGGCTGGACCAGGCCGATCGCATCATTATCGAGGTCAATTCGGGAATGAGCACGGCGCTGCAGGGGATGCACGACGTCTATTACGGCACCCGGCTGCCGCCGCACCGCAAGCCCATTCCCATCATCGCGCCCGGCGACAGGATCGGCGAGACCACGTTTCGCTGCGATCCCGCCAAGGTCATTGCCGTGGTCGAAACCAATGCTCCGGACCGCGACACCAGCTTCGCCGCACCCGATGCGACGTCCGAAGCGATCGCCGGTCATATCCTCGAATTTCTGGGGCACGAGGTTCGCCGCGGCCGGCTACCGCCGGAATTGCTGCCGATCCAGTCCGGCGTCGGCAACGTGGCCAATGCCGTGATGGCGGGACTCGAGAACGGCCCGTTCTCCGGGCTGACCGCCTATACCGAAGTGTTGCAGGACGGCATGCTGAACCTGGTTCGCTCCGGCCGGATGGTGCTCGCCTCCGCCACCGCGCTATCGTTCAGTGCCGACGCGACCCGGCAATTCGATCGCGACATCGAAAACCTCAAGACGAAAATCGTGCTGCGCACGCAGGAGATCTCCAACCATCCCGAGGTGATCCGGCGGCTCGGCGTGATCGCGATGAACGGATTGATCGAGGCCGACATCTACGGCAACGTCAACTCGACCCACATTCGCGGCACCACCATCATGAACGGGATCGGCGGCTCCGGCGATTTCGCCCGCAACGCCTATCTCTCGATCTTCATGACGCCGTCGACCGCCAAGGGCGGATCGATCTCGGCAATCGTGCCGATGGTGACGCACGTCGATCACACCGAGCACGACGTGCAGATCATCGTGACCGAGCACGGTCTTGCCGATTTGCGCGGCCTGTCGCCGAAACAGCGGGCCGCGGTCGTCATCGGCAATGCAGCGCACCCGTCGTTCCGGCCGGCACTGAAGGATTATTTCGACCGTGCGTGCCGGCTCTCGCCTGGAAAGCACACGCCGCATCTGCTTGACGAAGCCTTCCGCATGGTCAATCCCTTGCGCTGAAGAGCGCAGCCGCCGGGGCGGCCGCGTTCAGCTCGCGGGTCTTGCGTTGATCTGCGGCAAGCCGGGCTTGCGCTCGGGAAGCTTCTTTTTCGGAGGCGCGGGAAGCAGGCCTTCCCTGATCATCTGCTTGCGGGCGAGCTTGCGGGCCCGGCGAATGGCCTCGGCTTTCTCGCGTGTTTTCTTCTCTGAGGGCTTCTCGTAGGAGCGCCGCTGTTTCATCTCGCGAAAAACGCCTTCGCGCTGCATCTTCTTCTTCAGAACACGAAGCGCCTGATCGATGTTGTTGTCGCGGACGAGGACCTGCAATTGAAATTCCTTGGCTCAGCTGCGAAATGAGGCAGTCCTGCACGCAGCCGATTGCGCAGGAGTTTCATTGCGATCGTGAGGGTGACAGCAACGGCGATCTGGTCCGCCGGCCTCGAACACGCGAGCGACTTGGCATCGCGATACAGTTCGGGGCGACGTGAACACTCCCGGGCGGCCGTGTCAATCGATAAGGCGTTCCTGGACGTCAATTCGCGGTCCGGAACCCGCGCGGGGCGGGGCGAGGGAGCGCTAGGCAGCCACCGCCTGCGCGGCCAACAATTGCTTCAGTTTCGCGGCCGGCACCGCTGGGCTGAACAGCCAGCCTTGCATCTGGCTGCATCCGAGCTGCCGCAGCACGTCGCGCTGGGCTTCGGTCTCGACGCCTTCGGCCGTCGTCGCCATGTGGCGGGCAGCGGCCATGTGCACCACCGCCTGCACGATCGGCGACGAGTCCTCGGGCTCGCCGATGTCGCTGATGAAGCTGCGGTCTATCTTGATCTTGTCGAAGGGGAAACGGTGCAGGTAGCTCAGCGAGGAATAGCCGGTGCCGAAATCGTCGAGCGCGATGCGCACGCCGAGCTCGCGCAGCTGCTGCAGGATCGTCAGCGCTTCCTCGTCGTCGCGGATCAGCACGGTTTCGGTGACCTCGAGCTCGAGCCGGCCGGGCGCGAGGCCTGATTCCGCGAGCGCCGCGGCGACCTTGAGCGCCAGCGTGCGGGCGCGGAACTGCACCGGAGAGACGTTGACGGCGACATGGATGTTGCCCGGCCAGCTGGCGGCTTCGGTGCAGGCCTGCTTCAGCACCCATTCGCCGATCTCGCCGATCAGCCCGGTTTCTTCGGCGACCGGAATGAAGTCGGCAGGCGAGATCATGCCGCGCTCGGGATGGCGCCAGCGCAGCAGCGCCTCGCAGCCGGTGACGACATTGGCGGCAAGGTCGACCAGCGGCTGGTAATGCACCTCGAATTCGCCGCGGGCGAGCGCCTGGCGCAAATCGAGCTCGAGCTGCCGGCGCTGCCGCGCCTTGGCGTCGTATTCGGGCACGAACAGGCGGAAGGTGCGGCGGCCCTCCGACTTCGCCGCATACATCGCCAGATCGGCGCGCTTGAGCAGGTCGTCGAGATTGTCGCCATGGTCGGGCGCGATCGCGATGCCGATGCTGGCGTCAGTCGGAATCTCCTGGCCCTTGCAGTTCACGGGCGAGCGCAGCGCCTTGAGGATATCTTCAGCCAATGCCGTCAGTTCGGCCGGGTCGCTGGTTCCGGCCTTGACGATGGCGAACTCGTCGCCGCCGAGACGCGCGACGAGGTCGTTGCCGCTGACGCAGGCGCGCAGGCGGCTCGCGACCTGGCGCAGCAATTCGTCGCCGACCTCGTGACCGAGCGAATCGTTGACGCCCTTGAACTCGTCGACGTCGATATAGAGGATCGCGAACGGCTTGCCCTGGGCCAGCTCCGCCACGCGGCGCTCCAGATGGCCGCGCATCAGTACGCGGTTGGGCAGGTCGGTCAGCGCGTCGTAATGCGCCATGTGCGCGATGCGCTCGTCGGCGCGGATGCGCTCGGTGACGTCGTCATGGGTGGCGAGCCAGCCGCCGGAGGCGCCGGGCTGGTTCTTGATCTCGATCAGGCGGCCGTCGGAAGTCTCCACGATGGCGCTCTGCGTCAGCCCGACCTGGCTCAGGATCCCGTCGCAATAGGCATCGACGTCGCCCTCGAACGAGCCGGTGTCGTGGCGGTGCTGGATCACGTCGCGGAAATAGGCGCCGGGCTTCACCACGTCGGTGGAGAGGCCGTACATCTCGATGTAGCGCCGGTTACAGACGATCAGCTGCTCGTCCTGATCGAACATCAGAAGGCCCTGCGTCATCGTGTTCAGGGCGGTGTCGAGCCGCTGCTTCTCGATCGACAGCCGGCGTGTCATCTGGCGGAAGATCAGATAGAGCGTGAGCACGAGCAGGCCGATCGACAGCACGGCGACGGCGACGAAGAATTTTGTTTGGGTGTGCCAGGTGGCGAGGGTCGCGTCCAGCGATCGGGTGGCGACCACGACCAGCGGTTCGCCGGTCAGCATGCGCGAGGCGACGATACGGTCCTTGCCGTCCATCGGGCTGGCGAGCTGGGTCGTGACGAAAGTTCGCTCGAACACCGCCATCTGCTCGGGCGTGCCCTTGCGGTAGTTCTGCCCGATCATCGCGTCGACATGCGGAATGCGCGCGAGCAGCTGGCCGTTCTGGTGATGCATCGCGATCGAGGAGTCCTCGCCGAGCCCGCTCGATGCGAAGAAGGATTCCAGTTGCTCGGGCGCGATCGCGCGCGACACCATGCCCAGGAATTCGCCGTGCGGACCGGAGATGCGGCGTGCGAACACGATCGCGGGTCCGTCGCCGAGCCGGCCGGGCACGACCTCGATCTCTTCCTGTGCGGCGGGATCGTTCATGAGGCGGTTGAAATAGCCGCGGTCCGATACCGAGATGTCGGCGACCGGCCAGCGCTTCGACGAATTGATCAGCACGCCCCTGGAATCGAACAAATTGGCGCCGGCGACATCGGACCAGCCGCTGGCCTTGGCACGCAGCACCTCGTGCATCGCAAGGGTGCCCATCTCGCTGCGGAAGATCTCGGTGGATTCGATGCCGTGGCTTTCGAGTTCGGCGATGATGCTCTTCTGGAGCACCGCGAAATCCTCGAACTCACGGTCGAAATGCCGGGCCAGCAGCCGCACGGCGCTTTCCAGGCTGTCGCGGCCGCTCTCGATCGCATTCTGCCGGAAGCGGTCGATGGTGAGCGCGGTGCCGATCGCCATCGCGACCATCAGCACGACGCCGCCGGCGATCAGCCACGTCAGCGGCGCGCCCTGCCAACGGCGGAGCGACGCGCGCATGCGCGCGGTCCATCGGATCGATGTGCCCATCCAGCCCTCCCGTGGGATGCAAGATGCAGCAAAACCGCCAAGACCCCGTTACCAGCAAGGGTTAGGAAATGATGAATCGGAGCGGAATTAGAAGGTTGGTGCGCCGGCCGGCGTTCACCGCCGAATTTCCCATTTCAGCGCTTCCGCATTCCCCTTGGTGAACATCTCCGGCACGTCGAACTTGCCGGTCTTGAGGTCGTAACGGCACTTCCAGTCGGCCAGTCCCTTCACGGCGACGTTCTTTGGATGTTTGTCCATTTCGCCCGACAGCGAGATGAGGAGGTAGCGGTTGTTGGGCCAGTCGACGCCGAGCCAGCGATAGGCATCTTCGGTGCCCTTCATCAGATTGGCCGAGATGTGGTAGTCGAGCTTCATCTTCTTGGTGTCCGGCCGGCTGTGGAAATAGGCCCAGGCGAGATCGCTGAGCGACGTCTTGGTCGCGTTCACGAAAGCGCCGTTCTCGACATGGTAGAGAAACAGGTCCTGCGCGCCGGAGCCGGTCTTCTGCATCCGCACCAGCCATTGCGAGTCGGCGGTGAAGCGGAAGCCGGCGCCATAGCCCTGCTCCGGCTTTAGCTCGGTCATCTGCTCGCCGCGCCGCGCCCAGGCCTGCCATTTGACGTCCCAGTCGCCGCCGTCCTTCATGTACTGCTCGATCCGGGTGGCGCCGTCGGGCGAGGTGAAGGCGAGATCGGCATTGTCAGTGAGGACGTAGTCCGGCGGCGGGCCGGACCCGGCAAGCGCGGGGGAGGCGGCGAGCATCAAGGCGAGCGCCAGCCATGGCGCGGTGCGAAAAAGCGCGGTCACGGAAAATCCCTGAAAAATGCCGCAACGCGGCCTCGCTGATTTGACGTCGAGGGGGCCGCCCCGGTTCATCCCATCGACCGTCTTGCTGCCGCAGCCAAATCGGCGCAATTTGCCGCCTTCGGCCGATTTGCCAGCCAAGGTTCATGTCCTGATGATCACAGCGTCCAAGGCCTTCATTGCCCTCTGTCTGCTCGCATTGGTCGGCACCGTGCTGGTGATCGGCCCCACCGAGCTGCGCCGCCTCCTGCCGGGCGCGACCAAGACCGAGATCGCGGCGGCCGCGAAGCCGGAAGTCAGGCCGGAGCCGAAGGCCGAGGCGAAAGTCGAAGCCAAAGTCGACGCCAAGCCGGCAGCCAAACCTGAAGCCAGGCCCGACGAGCCAAAGCTTGCCGCCACGGCGCCGCCCGCGCCATCCGCGCCGAAGGCGGATGCGATGGCCGAGACGCAGAAGCAGGTTACGGCGCTGGCCGATCTGGTGCCGGCCAAGCCGCCGGCGGCCGCGACCGACGCGGGCCCCCGTTTCGACGTTGCGCGCGTCGACGATCATGGCGAGGCGGCGGTGATCGCGGGCGTGGCCGCGCCGGGCGCCAGGGTCGAGCTGCTGCGCGACGGCCAGCCGCTCGATGCTGTGGTGGCCGATGCGTCGGGCCAGTTCGTGATGACCCCGCCAAAGCTTCCCGCCGGCTCCTATGAACTGACCCTGCGCGCGAAATCGCCTGACGGCACCGTCATGCAATCCGCCCGCACCATGCCGGTGACCGTCGCCGAAGCCGCGCCGCCGCCCGCGCGCCCCGCGCCGGCCGCCCGGCCGGAGGCAAAGCAGGCCGACAAGCCGGATGACAAGTCGGACGTCGTCGCGGCTCTTCCGGGTCCGCGCCTGTCGTCCGCATCGGAGAAATCAGCGGCGCGGCCTAGGCTGACCGGCGCACCGAAGCCGCGGCTGATGGCACATGCGCCAGCCGCGCCGACGCCCACGACGGTCGCATCGGCATCGACGGTGGACGTCTTCAACACCGCGCCCGCAGGGACCGGCAGCCGGGTGATCACCCGCGGCGACAGCCTGTGGACCCTGAGCCGGCTCGCTTACGGCGACGGCGCCCGCTACGCCGTGATCTTCAACGCCAACCGCGACAAGATCCACAATCCCAATCTGATCTATCCCGGCCAGACCTTCGTGCTGCCGCAGAAGGCGGAGTGAGCTCAGCTCTCCCTTCGTCATGCCCGGGCTTGTCCCGGGCATCCACGGTCTTGATGGTGCGGATGAAGGCGTGGATGGCCGGGACAAGCCCGGCCATGACGTCGTTGAGGCGGCCAGCCCCCATATGCGATCGCCCTGTCGCTGGCGGAAAAGAGTCTCATCCATGGCTCCGCCCGCGACGCTTTGACCGCCGCTGCTCCGGAACGTTTGGTTCCGCTTTGAGTCTTCTCCATGCGACGCAGTGCGCGCTTGGCGCTGGAGGAGGGCCAAGAAGTGGTCAACTCGTTGGTCAGGTCAGCGGTCATGTCGGGATCACGCCTGGGATTGGCGCTATCGGGCGCGGCGCTCGTGATGCTGATCGTGTTGCTGCCAGGCAAAGCCGAGGCGCAGTTCGGCATTCGCGGCGGTCCGCTGGGCGTCGCACGTTTCGCGGTCGGCCACGTCATCGGCATGTCGCGCCTGCGCCATTCCCGCATGGCGGTGCGCGGCGGCCGCTACCGCGCCGCCGCGTTGCGGTCGCAGGATCCCCGCGGTGCCCAGCGCGGCCAACTCGCCAATCCCTACGTTCTACGTGCCGCACTCACGGCGCAGGCCGCGCTATCGGGCTGGCATGGCGGCCGCCGCCCGCAGGGCTGGTGGCGCCATCCCGACGGCAGCTATGGCTGGGTCGGCCCGGTGTTCTGGCCGTTCGCGCATGACGATCTCACCAATGCGATCATCCTTGGCGATGCCACAAGCCTCTCGCTCTACGGCTATGGCGACATCTATGCCGCGATCTTTTCGCCCTATGCGGCGACCGAACTCGCCGCCTACACCGCGCCGCCAACGAGGCGCGGGCGAAGGGTGCCGACCCCAGACGCCATCTGCGATGCCAGCGACAGCGGCGGCCTGCCGGTCGACCGGATCGCCGCCGCCGTGCAGCCGAACGAATTGCAGCGCGCAGCGCTGGACGAGCTCGCGGCCGCCTGGAGTCTTGCGCGCGACACCATCCGCTCCGCCTGCCCGGCGCAGGCGCCGGCAAATGCCACGGAGCGCCTCGGCCTGATGCAGACGCGCATCGAGGCCATGATCAAGGCAACGGATGCGATCGCCCCGCCGCTGGCCAAATTCGAAGGTCTGCTCGACGACGGCCAGAAGGCCAAGCTGGAGACGATCTCCGGCGAGCGCCGCGCCGCGCTCAGTGCGGCCCAGCGCAAGGACGCGCAAGCCGCCAGCGCTTGCGCGCCCGGCTATGATCCCCGCTACGATGTGCAGGCGCAGCGCCAGTACGAGCAACTCGTGCAGCAGCAATGGCCCGCCGCCGAGATCGCGTCCACGCTGAGGCTCGACGAGGTCGCCCGCGCGCGGCTCGACGTGCTCCAGGACACCACGCTGCGCACCATGGAAACGCTTAGCGCCTGCCCGACCAAGCCCGCCGCAACACCGCAGGGCCGTCTCGCCGCGGTGAAGGCGCGGCTGGAGACGATGCTGCAAGCCGTGAAAGGCGTCGGCGACGCGCTTGATGATTTCGAGGCGGATCTGAGTGACGAGCAGAAGGCGAGGTTCGAGGCGATCGGGCCGAAGCGGGGGGCGTAATCACCCGCAGGCCCAGTCGAACTTCATGTCCCTGAAGTCGAGCTGCGCGTTGCCGCCGCCGAAATTGTAGCCGCCGAAATATTCCTCGAACTCGATGTAGAACGGGCTCATCTCCGGCACCGCCTGGCAGGGCCGCATGGTGCCGCCGAGATGGTTGAGGGCGTGGTCCTTGCCCCAGTCGTGCAGGCGGAAATTATCGCGGCCCGGCACGCCGCCGGCATAGTAGTAATAAGGCTGATAGCCGGTTGGCGGGTTTTGCCTTGTGTGCTCGTCCTGCGGGCCCTTGCCGGCATTCGGATCGCTCGCGCGCGGCGCGATCGCGATCGCGCGGGTCTCGGTGAGATTGCCGCGCGGCGGCGCGGCGAACATCTTCTTCGCATGGGGCGCGGCGGCCTCGAAGAACGCGTTGGCGCCTCCGACATCGAGCCAGCGCGGCCGATCCGCCATCGCCAGCGCAAGCGGTGCCGGCGGCGTCGCGAACGCGCCGTCATATTCGGTCTGGGTCAGCAGCAGCGCGGCATATGCGTAGTCGAGGATGTCAGTCATGCGCGACAGCCGCGGATGCGCGGGGCGCGCCAGCGCCGCCTCGCGGATTTCAGGATCGTCCGGCGCGCCGCCGTCATTGTGATCGGGCGCGGTGGCAAAGAATGACACCGCGACGATGTCCTCGCCATGCACGCGATAATCCTCCGGCAGCAGAAGCGTGAAGCCGTGCATCAGCGGAAACCCTGTGACGGGATCGAGCGGCCATTGCTCGCTGCTGATGCCCGGCGGCAGGCCGTAGATCCAACCCTGGTCGCGCCCGCGATCGGCGGGCCGGTCCAGCATCTGCAAATCATACGCACGCGAAGGCAAGGCAAACGCCACGGTCGTCTCCCATCCGAGTCCTGTCTCGATGTCGAGGCGATCGTTGGTCGCAGGGAGGAGGGATGTGGTTCGTGAGAAGAGGAGAGATGTTGCCATTATGCCGGTGTTTTGCCCGACGCGTCAATGAAAAATTCGTAAAATCAGCAGGCCGGAGATTTGCAATGTTAGCCAGCGCCTTGCCTACTGTGCATGGGGTTGTTTTCGACGGTTCTGTTTTGCCTACCCCCGCCGCCGCGCCGCCGCAGCCGCGTCCACCACGTTCTCCACTTCCTCGCGCCAGTTCAAGATCTCCATCGCCAGCACGGGATGATTGAATCCCTTGAGCTGGAGATCGTCGAGCGCGCGGGCTTCGACCCATTGCTCGACGATGCCGTAGACGCGGCGGCTCACCACGATCTGGTTGGGCTTGGCCTCGCCGCAGAGGCGCGAGGCGAGGTTGGTGACGCTGCCGATCGCGGCATATTCCAGCCGCTGCTCGAAGCCGACCTGGCCGAGCGTGGCATAGCCGAGCGCGATGCCGATGCCGAACCCCAGGCTATGGCCGCGGTTGCGCCAGCGCTCGGTCAGCGGGCCGATCGTGTCGCGCATCTCCACCGCCATCTTCACGGCGCGCTTGGTGTGGTCCTCGAACTGGATCGGCGCGTTGAACAGGATCATCACGCCGTCGCCGGCATATTTGTCGAGCGTGCCCTCGTATTTGAAGATCAGCGTGCCGAGCGCGGCGTGATATTCGCGCAGCACGTTCATCGCCTCTTCCGGTTCGGTCGCCTCGGTGAAGGCGGTGAAGCCGCGCAGGTCGCAGAACACCACGGTCACTTCGCGGCGCTGGCTGGTGAGCAGCCCCTCGGGGCTGTCGGAGGAGGCGATCAGCTGCGCCACCTGCGGCGCCAGGAAGCGCTCGAGCTTGCGGATGCGCTCGATCTCGCCAAGCTGGGTCTCGACACGCTCCTCCAGCGACTTGTTCCAGTCCTTGAGCTGCTCGGTCTGCACGCGCAGCTTGTCGGCCTGGGCGCGCACGGTCTCGTTCGCGGCCGCGAGCTCGCGGCCCTTGTGGTCGACCTCGGTGAACAGCCGCGCGTTGCGCATCGCCAGCACGGCCTGGTTGGCAAAGGTGCGCATCAGGCCGATGATGCTGGCTGCGAACTCGCCGCTGGCGCGGCGCAGCACGACGAGCGAGCCGAGCGTGCCCTGCTGGTCCACCAGCGGCACCACCAGCACCGAGTGGAATCCGGCATCGACCGCGACGTCGCGCAGCGGCTGCCCGGCGGCCTGGTCGAGATCGGCCAGCGCGATCGGCTCGCCGCTTCCGGCGGCATCGCTGAGGATGTTCTCGCCTTCGTCGATGGTGACATGGGCGCCATCGGCCGATTTGTCGATGCCGTTGGATTCCACCAGGTTGAAGCGGCGCGTCGCGGCATCGTAGCCGTAGATCAGCACCGCGTCGGCATGGGTGATCTCGATCGCGCGCGCGGCGATGGTCGGCAGCACGGCGTTGAGATCGAGCGAGGAGGCGACGGCGCGGCCGACCTCTTCCAGCACCTTCAGCTCGTTGATCGACTGGGCGAGATCGCGGGTGCGCTCGTCGACCTTGGTTTCGAGATTCGAATAAGTTTCCTGGATCTGGTCGGCCATGCGGTTGAACTGACCGGCGAGGTCTTCCAGCTCGTCGGAGGTATGCACGTCGATGCGGTGGCTGAAATCGCCTTCGCCGAGCTTGTGCGCGCCGTCGCGCAGCGCGGTGATCGGGATGATCATGCGGCGGGCGAGCAGCGTGCCGGCGAGGATAGCGACCAGCAGGCCCATCCCGATCAGCAGCGCGATGCGCACCAGCTGGTCGCGGATCGGCATCAGGGCCTGCGTGGTCGGCTGCTCGAACATCACGCTCCAGCCGAGCTTCGGTACGGTGCTGGCGGCGCTCATCACCGAATGGCCGTTGAAATCGGTGCCCGATGTGTCGGGCGCGCGCCCCGGCGCGATCGCGGCCGCCACCTGCGGCAGCTTCGACAGATCCTTGCCGACATCGGGCCCCTTCGACGAACTCGCCAGCACGCGGCCGCGCGGATCGACCACGTAGGCGAAGGCAGCCTTGCCGACCTGGGCGTCGGACAGGAAGTCGGAGAGGAAGCCGAGGTCGATCTCGGCCACGGTGACGCCGGCGTTGAAGCCGGAATGCGCCACCGAGATCGACATCATCGGCGTCCGGTCGACGAACCAGGCCGGCGCATAGCTGACGCCGCGGGCGACCGTGTCGGTGAAGCGCATGTCGCGGGACAGGTCGGCGTTGCCGCCGGTCGTGGTCGACTGGCGCGAGACGCGCAGCACCTCGCGTCCGTCGCCGTTGAGCTGGAACAGCTGGTTGACGACCGAGACCTGGTGCAGCAGCGCGGCGTAGTCGGCGCGCCGCTTCTCCAGCGTGTCCTGGCTCGCCCGCGTCACCCAGCTGATCTGGCGCTCGAGTTCGGAGATCGACTGCTCGATCCGCCTTGCGGCTCCTTGCGCTTTGTCCTCGAGCCCGTCGGTCAGCTGGGTCTTGGTGGCGCGATAGGAGATCCAGGTCTCCATCGCGCCGTTGACGGCGAGCACGAACACGACGAGGCCGACGAGGGAGACGACGTATTTGGCGAACAGGCCCTCGCGCAGAAACCGTGTCTTGTCTTTCGCTCCCGCCATCCGGATCCTCTCGCGCCGCCCTCGACGCCGGCGCTGCGGGCCCTACAGGCCCGACCGCCCTTCTACCATAATTTGAGCCAATGGACCGTCCCGGACCGGCGGACCGGCCGGCGTGGTTACCCGTTATGGACGCCGGGGGAGGCCGAAATGGTGGTGAATTGTCGCAGCCTCATCCGTTCGGATGAAGCGGCGGGCGGGGAAGCCGATGTAAGGGACTGGCGTGGAGTCCAGCACGTTGGTCCGCCAATCATCGATTGTTAAAGAGCTGCCGCAGCACGTCGTTCATCGGCTGGCTGTCCTGCTGCGCCACCGCCGGGTCATCCTGGGCCGGGGGCGCGGGAGAGGCCTGCGGCGCGGGGGTGGTCGGCGTGGCCGGCAGGCTGCGGCTGCGGCCGGTGCCCGTCGCGGCGCCGGCGTTGGCGCCCGAGCCGCTGGAAAGTCCTTGCTGGATCAGGTTTCCGATCGCTTCGCCCAAGGGGCCACCGAGCAGATTGTTCTGTCCCGGCTGCTGTGTCTGCGGATTGACGTTGCCGGGAGCGGCACTGCTGCCACCCGGCGCGGAGCCGCCGAGGCCGAGGCTGCCCAGAATGTTGCTGAGCCCGGCGCCGTCGGGACCGAACAGGCCCTTGCCCATCTCGCGCAGCTTGGCGTAGGCGGCGTCCGGATTGTCCAGCATGCCGGCCATGTCGGGGTAGATCCGCGGCTGCGACCAGGCGCCGGTGATCATCACGGGGATGCCGAAGCCGACCGGCTCGGAGGCGCGGCCCTGGCCTTCGGTCGTCATCACCAGCTTGGGCTCGACGCGAAAACCCATCATCTTGGTGTCGAGCGCGATGGTGCCGGCGCCGGTGACGCGCACCAGCGGCCCGATCAGATTGAGGTCGGTCGTCACCGCCTGGCCCTTGTCGATACGGAAGGACGCCGAGAGCTGCGACAGGTCGGTGCTCTGTTCCTGGCTGCCGTTCTGGTTGTCTTGCCAGCCGGAGAGCGTGCCCGACGTCAGCGAGCGGATCATCTGCGCGACATTGATGCCGCGGATGGCGCCGTCCTGGAAATTGACGAAAGCCGTGCCCTGCATGTTCGCCATCAGTGCGCGCTGGCTGGTGCCGGCGCTGCGCAGCGCGAGCTTGGCCTGCAGCTTGCCGTCGATCCGGTCGAATTCGGCGAGGCCCTGAAGCAGCGGCAGTGCGCGCACGCCGACGAGATCGGAATGCATGGCAAAGCTCGGTGCGCCGGTGGTCGCGTCCAGGATCACTTCGCCCGAGACCTGGCCGCCATAGGTGCCGAGATTGGCGGTGCCGGCCTTCAGCACGCCGCCGGCGAGCTTCGCGTCGAGCGCGAGCGGCGCGAAGCGCGCATCGCCGATCACGGCCTCGTTCGCGGAGATCCTGATTTGCGCGTCGACATAATTGAGCCCGGACACGTCGATCGGCGCGTTGCTCCAGGGTTGTCCCGACGCGCCGTCGGGCGTTTTCGCCAGCGGAATCGCCAGACGCTGGAAATCGAGATCGACTTTGACCAGCGGCTTGCTCGCGATGTCCACCGAGGCCCAGCCGTTGAAGGCGCCGTCGCCGAGCCGGCCGTTGACGCCGTTGATCATCACGACGTCACCGTTCAGCCGCATCTCGGCATGACCGGTGAGCTGGGACTTCAGCACGTCGGGCATGTCGATGGCGAATTCCACCGGAACGGTCGGCCGGTCGATCGGCGGCGCCGGCGTCGTCGCCTTGATGTCGAACTTGGTCGGGTGCTCGCCGACGCGCGCGGTGCCGGTGATGGTGACCTTGCGGTCGCGGCCAACGGTCGCGTCGGCATTGATGGCGCTGATGCGGCCCTCGACGCGATCGCGCACGCGTGCGAACGCGACCTCGCCGTCATTGACCTTGACGCGACCGATGCTCACGCCGTCGGTGTCGAGCGCGAGTGGCTTCTTCGACGAGCCGCCGGCGTTCGGCAGGCGCTCGCGCAGCAGCGGCTGGTAGAGCATGGGATGGGTGACGACGAGCTCACTGATCTCAGGACGGCCCGACCACACGCTCGAGAGCGACATGTCGGCCTGCACGCGATCGATCGTGAGGCGCGTGATGCCGCTGCGGTCCTTGGGGTCCTGCAACGTGAGGTCGTTCAGCGTGACGTTCAGCGTCGGCCACAGGCTGATCCCGGTGGTGCCGTCGATCGACAGGCGATAGCCGGTCGCGCTCTCGACCCGCGACGCGATCGTCGAGGTCAGGAAGCCCGAGGGAATCCCGACCACCAGCAGGAGCGCGATCACGATGATGACGGCGGCCACAGCCGCGCCGGCGAATTTCACTGCTCTCATGTCGACTTTCCAACGACGGACGAGCGGCTTCGAATCCGTCAAAGTACCGTCCTTTGCATCCGTCCTTTGCGCCTGAGTTTATCCCCGGACGGGAAGCGGCTCCAAGCACGTAAAAATAGTCCGGGGGAGCTGCAAAGTTATGTGACTTATGGCACACTTCCCCGACGCGGTTTTACGCGATCCTGCTCTCGATGGTTCCAAGCGATTTGCCAAGGAGATTGGCCAGGTTCACTGGCCAAGGAAAGTTCACAAGGAAGTTGAAATGAGCAAGCAGGCCGAATTTGCGGTCATCCTGAAAATGAACGCGATGTTCGCGGATCTCGGCACTGACGAGCTCCAGCGGTTGTCCAATCTCTGCCACACCCAGCATCTGGGGAACGGCGAGGTGCTGTTCCAGAAGGGCGATCCGGGCGATGC
This sequence comes from Bradyrhizobium cosmicum, assembly GCF_007290395.2. Classification (NCBI taxonomy): domain Bacteria; kingdom Pseudomonadati; phylum Pseudomonadota; class Alphaproteobacteria; order Hyphomicrobiales; family Nitrobacteraceae; genus Bradyrhizobium; species Bradyrhizobium cosmicum. The sequence continues at coordinate 500,481 of NZ_CP041656.2, forward strand.
GCTGTTCGGCGTACGCCGCGGACAGGTCCGCATCGAGACCGGCGCCTCCGACGGCAGCCGGCTGACGCTGAATTTCATGGGCCCGGGCGATCTGTTCGGCGAGGTCGCGGTGCTGGACGGCCAGAGCCGCACCGCGGACGCGACCGCGGGCGAAGCCAGCGAATTGTTCGTGCTACGGCGCGAAGACTTTCTCGCCTTCCTCGAGCGCGAGCCGAAAGTCGCGATCAAGATCATCGCGCTGCTCTGTCAGCGCATCCGCTGGCAGAGCGAGCGCATGGAGGAATCCATGCTGCAGCCGCTGCCGGTGCGGCTGGCGCGACGGCTCTGCGCGCTCGCGGCCGATTTCGGCTCCGAGGTGCACATCTCGCAGGAGCAACTCGGCGTCTTCGTCGGCGCCGCCCGCGAGAGCGTCAACCGCCAGCTTCAGACCTGGCGCAAGGAAGCGATCCTCGATCTCCAGCGCGGCCGCATCCTGCTGCGGAACATGACCAAGCTGACCGCGATCGCGCGGAACGAGTAAGTCGAGCCAATTCACTTCGTTCGGACGGATAGCATAAGCGCGCGCTAACGGCTTGCGCCAGCGTGCCTGTCAGCCGGCTCGTCCGTGCCTTACTCCGCCGCGGGGTGCACGATGCTCTTCGGCGCGGGCAGCGCTCCCGCGGGCGCCGCGCCGACGGGCGGGGCCGCGTGATGATCGCCGGTCTCGGCGTCCTCGCTGTGCACGACCAGGCGCTTGCCGAAGCGCCAGATCAGGGCGCCGAGATCGTCCATCACCATGAACATCGCGGGCACGAATACCAGCGACAGGATGGTCGAGAAGATCAGGCCGCCGATCACCGCGAGGGCCATCGGCGAGCGGAACTCGCCGCCGGCGCCGACGGCGAGGGCGCTCGGCATCATGCCGGCGGCCATCGCGATCGTGGTCATCACGATCGGGCGGGCGCGCTTCATGCCGGCGTCGATCATCGCTTCATCGCGCGGCTTGCCGGCGTGAATCGCTTCGATGGCGAACTCCACCAGCATGATCGCGTTCTTGGTTACGATGCCCATCAGCATCAGGATGCCGATCCAGACCGGCGTGGTGAGCTGCTTGCCGGTGACGAGCAGGGCCGCGATCGCGCCGCCGATCGAGAGCGGCAGCGAGAACAGGATGGTGATCGGCTGCAGGAAGGTGCCGAACAGCAGCACGAGCACCGCATAGACCATCATCAAGCCAGCCGTGATCGCGGTAGCGAAACCGCTCGACAACTCGGCCAGGCTTTCGGCGTCACCCGAGGGATTCACCTTCACGCCCGGTGGCAGGCTCTTCTTCACCGGCAGATCGTCGATCATCTTCGTGGCATCGCCGAGCGCGGCGGAGCCGACGAGGTCCGCGGCGACGGTGGCCTGTCGCTCACGGTCGTAGCGGTTGATGCTGGTCGGACCCTGGTCGAGCTTGACGTCGGCGATCACCGAGAGCGGCACGCCACCCTTCTCGCCGTGCTCGCCGAGCGGGACGCGCAGCTGCTCGAGCGTCTTGAGATTGCCGCGCGCGGCATCCTCGAGCTGCACGCGGATCGGCACCAGGCGGTCGCCGACATCGAATTTGGCGAGCGCAGGGCCGACGTCGCCGATGGTTGCGACACGGATGGTCTGTGACAGACTTTCGGTCGAGACGCCGAGCCGCGCGGCGAGATCGGCGCGCGGCTCGACGCGCAGCTCCGGGCGCTCCAGGGAGGTTTCCGAGATCACATTGGAGATGATCGGAATCCGCTTCATCTGCGTCGCAAGTTCGCTCGCGACGTTGTTCACGATGTTGGCGTCGGCACCGGTGACCACGAGCGCGATCGCACGCAGCCCGTTTTCGTCGAGGAACCAGAAGCGGATGTCGGGAACGTTCTCCATCTCCTTGCTGATCGAGAATTCGAGCTCGCGCTGGGTGATGTTGCGGTCGGCCTTGGGAACGTAGTTGATGATCAAGGCGGCGCGCCGGACTTCCTGGGTTCCCGGTGGAACGCGCCCGCCGTCGACGAAGATGCTCTTGACCTCGGGCCGCTTGCGCAGGCGCGCGACGATGTCCTCGGTGACCTTTTCGGTATAGGCGAGCTGAGTGCCCGGCGGCAGCTCGAGGGCAAGCAGCGAACGTGCGCTGTCCTGCGCCGGCAGGAAGCCCTGCGGCAGCAGCGTAATGCTCCAGATCGAGGCGGCGAAGACACCGAAGCCGATCAGCACCGTGATGAAGTAGTGTTTTACCGACCAGGCCACGATCCTGTGATAGGACCGCAACACGCGGCCGGGCGGCGGCTCTTCATGCGTATGGTGCTTGAGGAAATAGGCGGCCAGCACCGGCGTGACGAAGCGCGCCGCGAGCAGCGAGAAGAACACCTGCACCGACACGGTGATGCCGAACTGCTTGAAGAACTGTCCGGCGATGCCGGACATGAAACTCGCGGGCGCGAAGATCGCGATGATGGTCAGCGAGATCGCGATGACGGCGAGGCCGATCTCGTCGGCAGCCTCGAGCGCGGCACGGTAGGGCGACTTGCCCATATTCATGTGCCGGACGATGTTCTCGATCTCGACGATGGCGTCGTCGACGAGGATACCTGTCGACAGGGTGATGGCGAGGAAGCTGACGAGGTTGAGCGAGAAGCCGAGAATGTCCATCGCCCAGAAGGCCGGGAAGATCGACAGCGGCAGCGAGATCGCGGCGATGATGGTTGCGCGCAAATCGCGCAGGAACAGCAGCACGATGACGACGGCGAGGATGGCGCCTTCGAACAGGGTCGAGATAGCCGCCTCGTAATTGCCCTTGGTGTACTCGACCGATGTGTCGATCACCTTGAGGTCGACGTCCGGATAGGCGGCTTTCAGCGCGGCGACGCGCTTCTCGACGGCCTCGGCGACCTTCACGTCGCTGGCGCCCTTGGAGCGCTTGATGCCCAGCGCGACGATCGGCTCGCCGTTGAAGCGGGCGAACGTGCGGCGGTCCGCGATGGTGTCGGTGACCGTGCCGAGATCGTCGATACGGACCTCGCCGCCGCCGAACAGCGGAATCATGGTGCCGGCGAGGTCGCTCAGCGTCTTGGCGCCGGCCAGCGTGCGGATCGCCTGGTCGTTCTTGCCGATCTCGGCGCGGCCGCCGGCGACGTCGACATTGGTGCCGCGCAGGCTCTGGCTGACGTTGACGGCGGTCAGCCCCATCGCCTGCAGGCGGTCGGGATCGAGCGAGACCAGGATCTCGCGCTCGACGCCGCCGATGCGTTCGACCTGGGCGACGCCGCGGACGCCCTGCAGCGCGCGCTTGACCACGTCGTCGACGAAATAGGAGAGCTGTTCCGGCGTCTTGCCGGGCGAGATCGCGGCATAGGTGACGATCGGCAGGCCGATGACGTCGACACGCTGGATCAGGGGCTCGGTGACGTTCTGCGGCAGGTTGGAGCGCACGCGCGTCACCGCGTCCTTGACGTCGTTGAGCGCGCGGTCGGTGTTGGTCTCCAGCGCGAACTGGATGGTGGTGACCGACAGGCCGTCGGTAATTTGCGAGGTGATGTGCCTGACGCCCTCGACGCCGGAGACCGCGTCTTCAACTGTCTTGGTGACCTGGGATTCGAGCTCGGCGGGCGCCGCGCCGAACTGCGACACCGCGACCGAGATCACCGGAATGTCGGCCGAAGGCAGCCGCGTCACCGCGAGCTTGGTGAAGGACACCCAGCCGAGGATCAGGAGGATGATGGAAAAGACGACCGACGGCAGCGGATTACGGATCGACCATGCCGAGATATTGAGAGCCATCAGCGTACCCGCGTGCGATCGAGTTCATCGGCGAACATGGTCTTGATCTGGTCGCCGTCATGGAGCGAAGAGCCGGCGTCGGCCACGACGATGTCGCCGACGTCGAGCCCTTCCAGAATTTCGGTCGCGCTGTCGGACGACAGTCCGACCCGCACCTTGCGCGTCTCGATCGTGTTGCCTTTGACGACCTGCACGATGAGATGGTCGATCGCGGTCTTGGGGACCGCGACGCCGCAGCTCCGCTTGGCGTCGATCGAGGCACGGGCGAACACGCCGACCTTCAGCGACGGATTGTTGGTGACGCTGATGCGGACGCGGCCGAGCTGGGTGGCGCGGTCGATCTCCGGCGCAACCAGCCGGACCCGTCCGATCAGGTCGGGCGCGTCGTCGCGGCTGATGCGCACGGTCGCGCCGGGGCTGAGCTTGGGCATGTGCACGGCGGGGACCTGGGCGTCGAGCTCGATCTCGTTGTTGACGGCGATGCGGAACATCGGGCCGGCCTGCGGTGAGGCGGGCGCGCCGACGATGGTGCGAACTTCGGTGACGAGCCCCGGCGCAGGTGCCTTCAGCGAGACCGGGCCTTGCGGACCAGGCCGCTGCGGCTGGCCCGGGATCTGCGGTGGCGCCGTCAGGCGTGCCAGTTCCTGGTTGTCGGTGACCATGGCGCCCTCTGTGACGAAGAGGTCGGTGACCCTGGAGCCTTCCTGGTCGGCGACGACCACGGCCTCGCGGCGCGGCACGAAAAAGCCGGTGACCCGGACCAGGTCGGAGAAGCAGGCATTGGTCGATTTCGTCACAATGACGAGCGCCTCGCCCGGCGTTTCCTTCGCCTCGGGGCGATGCCGATGCTCGAACAGATAATAGCCGACGCCGAGCGCAACGACGAACACTACGGTTCCGGCAGGCTTGAGATAGTCGGAGACGTTCATCGCCGGATTGTCCTGGCCTGGCTCACGGCCATCCGCACGAGGCCTGCTGAGAGTGTTTCCCTGAAATGAAGCGGCGTCCCGCAAGGCTGCGGGACGCGCTCTGGTAGCAAGACCTTACACCACATCACGACTTGTCACTTCGGTAGGATTGGGTCGTGCTTACTTCGATGCGGTGGTCTTGTTTTCCATGTTGACGACCTGCACGCGGCGATTGACCTCCGCCATCGGCTGGCTCGGGTCCTTCAGCTTGCTCTTGCCGTAGCCGACGGTGACCAGATCTGTCGCCGAGATGCTGTACTTGTCGACGAGGTAGCGCTTGATCGAATCCGCGCGGCGCTCCGACAGGTCCTGATTGTAGCTCTCGCCGCCGGCGGCGTCGGTGTGGCCGGCAACCACGAAGGTCGAGCCCTTCAGGTCGGGGCTGGTCAGCGCGCGGCCGAGCGCCTGCACCGAAGCCAGCGACTTCGCGCTGATATTGGCCGAGTTGTAGTCGAAGGTGATTTCGAGATCGATGTTCGGCTTGTCCTTTGCGGCCGAGGCGATCTCCTCGCGCTCGGTCGACGACAGCGAGCGCGTCGAACGGCCGCGCACCGACTGGATCAGCTTGGTCTCGGATGCACTCGGCGCGGGATCGGCCTGCGGGGCAATCGAGAGGCCGCGGGTCAGTGGTTTCTTCGGCGGCGGCGCCAGTGCGCGGACGATCTCGTCCTCGGTGACGTTCTTGCTGTTGCCGTCGTCGCCGGCGAATGCGGGGGAGGCCGGCAGCGACAGCGCGGCGCCGATGGCCATGATGGACAGGATTGCGGTAAGTCCTCTTGCAGCCGATCTCATTGCCAGTCCCTCCCTGCGCAGCCGACCTGCGCGGTTCTAAAATTCCTGCAATAGGCCCCCGAAAAGGCCACCTGCGGCATCCGATTGTTAGTCTGCGCAGGGCCGCCGAGGGTTCGAGGCGTCGTCGCCTCAATTCAAAAAATACTAGCGTACTCCGTAGCTTGCGAATTCCTGAACGATGTTCGGATCCATCGCCTTGGCGTTGGCGATATCGAGCGCGCCTTCCTGGGCCGAGCCGTTGCGCTGCTTGGCGATTCCGCGCCCGAACAGCGAGGAAGTCAGGCGCGGGTTGATCTTCAAAGCCGCGTCGAAATCGGCAATGGCGTTCTTGACCGCGCCCGATTTCAGGTTGACGAGGCCCCGGCTGTCCAGCGCATCGACGAAATTCGGGCGGAGCCGCAGAGCCTCGTTGCAATCCTTCAGGGCGCCCTGGAGGTCCCCGATCACAGTGCGGGTCCAGCAGCGGTTGTTGAGTGCCTCGACGTCCTTCGAGTTGATGCGAAGCGTGTCGTCGAAATCCTTGATGGCGAGGTTGTAGGCGCCCTTGCTGGCATAGACCTGGCCGCGCCGGTATAGCGCGTTCACGTCGTCCGGGTTGGCCGCGATCTTGGCCGTCAGGCCCTTGATGGTCGGGTCTTCCGCCAGCGCGGCCGCGCTCGGCCCGCTATCCATGCTTGGAGCGGGGGCGGTCTCGGCAGGTTTCACCGGCGGTGGCGGTGGCGGCGGAGGCAGGGCGGCCTCGACCTGCGGCTTCGGCGCCGGTGCCGGGGCCGGTGCGGGAGGAGGGGCAGGCGCCGGTGCGGCCGCCGTATCGGCCGGCTTCGGCGGCGCAGGCGGTGATGGCGGCGCGGGCGGAGCCGGAGGCGGGTTGTTGGCGATGACCGGCGGCGGGGGAGGCGGCTGTGTCGTCGCCGGTGGGCGCGATCCGCCGGCTCCCGGAATGAACGAGAAGTCTTCGGCGAGCGACGAGGATATCCACGGCACCTGCTCGCCGCGGGACGCGCGGGTGACGCCCATCTTGGTGCGGTTCAGCGTCTCCTCTGCCATCAGATCGGGGACGCGGATTTCCTTCAGGAGCTCTTGGACGAACAGGCTGTGGTCGCCGCCGGCGTCGGATACCACCGAGGCCAGCGCCGCCGAGTACATCACCAGCGTGCCATTCGGCGCGATGACCGGGGTCAGGCCGGCCGAGAAGCTGCGGAACCGGCGTTCGAACGGGTTGCGCCTGGAGGCGTCGATCAGCGCGATCTTGACGCCGGCGCCGCGGGTGTTGAGCTCGCCGAGCACGGTTTCGAGGCTGATGCCGTCGCGGCGCACGTCGGATTCGGTCCAGATCTGAGCATCGACCGGCAGCATGTAGCTCTGGCGCGCCGACTGGATGCCGAAGCCGCTGAAGAACACCAGCGCCACCGAGCCCGGCTTGATCTTGCCGTAGAGCTTGTCGAAGGCGCGGCGCATGCCGTCGCCGGTCAGGTTTTCGCCGATCTCGACGGAGAAGCCGTCGCGCTTGAGCTCGTCGGCGACGTCGCGCGCATCGTTGAGCGGTTCCTTCAGCGGGGCATCCGCATCAGGATATTTCGCATTGCCGATCACCAGCGCAAAACGGTCGCCGGCGGCCAGCGACGGCGCAGTCGGAACGAGCGAAACGAGCAAGGGCAGAAGAAAAAGGAAGCGAATTTTCATAATGAGCGCGGTCCAGCCAAAAAGGCGCCGTTACCAGCTTGCGCCGCGGCGACCTTAACTTACGCAATGTGCATTATCAAACCGGGGAAGGGGGGCGTCAACCGCTTGGAGATTCGGCGTTATCGCGACAATTGACCGCGACGCTCGGGAACGCTGCGAGGGGAATAATAAGAGGATTGTCACATTCGCGCTCGACACGATTGGGGTTGGGTCTTGCGGCGGACTTGCGAGGGCCGCCAAAATCTTGAGGCAGCTACGTTCTAGGGCCGTTATGGCGAAGCCAGTGTGATTGGTCTCACATTGCAGCTCTGCCCTTGTCGCAATGCGCGGTGTTTGACCTTTGCGGCGGACAATGGCTTGGTGCGCGCGATCATCCCGCACGATCCAACTTCAGAAAAAGAAAGACCATGGGAAACGCCTACGAAATCTACGCCCTGCGCTATGCGACAATGACGCCGCGCACCCCCAGCATGAATTTCCTTCAGCCCGATCCGCACGACAGCGCAGCGCAGGACCTCGACTACTTCGTCTGGCTGATCCGCGGCGGCGGCCGCGACATCCTGGTCGATACCGGCTTCAATGCCGAGGAAGCGAGCGCGCGGGCGCGCAAGCTGACGCTCAATCCGGTCGACGCGCTGGAGCGCTTCGGCGTCGCGGCGCCGGCCATTCGCGACATTATCGTGACACATCTGCACTACGATCATGCCGGCAATCTCGACCGCTTCCCGAATGCGCGCTTCCATCTCCAGGAGCGCGAGATGGCTTACGCGACCGGACGCTGCATGTGCAACGGACTGTTGCGACATCCGTTCTCGGTCGAGCACGTCACGCAGATGGTGCGCCACGTCTATCGCGAGCGTGTCACCTTCTATTCCGGCGACGGCGAGGTTGCGCCCGGCGTCACCGTGCACCGTGTCGGCGGCCATTCGGACGGCTTGCAGGTAGTCAAGGTCGAGACCGCGCGCGGGCCGGTGGTGCTGGCGTCCGACGCCGCGCATTACTACGCCAATCTGCAGCGGCGCAGCCCGTTCCCGATCGTCCTTGATATCGGCGACATGGCGCAGGGCTGGGAGATGATCGAACGTCTCGCGGGGCATCCTGACCGGTTCATTCCCGGCCATGATCCGATCGTCACGGAGATCTATCCACGCGCCAGCGACAAGGTCGACGCCTGGGCGCTGCACCTGCCGCCGTCGCGGTCGTTTGCGAAATGATGCGATAGCGTCATTCCGGGCTCGCCGCTTTGCGGCGCCCCGGAATGACAGCGGAGATCAATACGCCTGCTTGGCGTCGGCCTCTTCGCTTGTCTGGATCAGGTCGAGGCTGTCCTCGATCTTGCCGAGCAAAGCCGATAGCAGCTTACGCTCTTGCGCGGACAGGCAGGCGAGGATCTCGTCTTCCCGCCGCAGCAATTGCGGGAACAGCTCCTCGTATAGGGCGCGGCCCTTGGCCGTCAGTTGCAGGCGGAATTCGCGGCGGTCGGCCTCGTTCTCGACCCGCTCGATCAGCTTTTCGTGCAGCAGCGTCGTCACCGCGCGGCTGATGGTCGATTTGTGCGTGCGCGTGCATTGCGAGATGTATTGCGCACTGCATGCGTCGTTGCGGAAGCCGAGCGTGGCGATCACGCGCCAGGCCGGAATATCGAGGCCGTGGCGCTCCTGATACTCGACCGCGAGCGCGGCGCTCACCTCCGCGGCGAGCCGGTTGAGGCGGAACGGTACGAACTTGAACAGATCGAGCCGGGTTTTTTCTCGCGGCGATGCCTCGCGAGCCTGCCGTGTTTTCAGCGCGATGTCGCTGGATGTCCTCGCCAAGCAGAGCGCTCCGAATTCCAGTTGACGGCCGGCCGGCTCCGGTCCAAAATAGTTGCACGTGAGACTATCTAGCAGATCAGTCTTCTTCTGACCAGAGCCGAGGTTAGTGTATGGCGCCGGCCAATACGGATCAGGCCAAAACCCAGTTCGGCTATCGCCGTCATCCCGACCAGGACCGAGCCGGCCAAAATCCGGCGGAGCACCCGGTCGTGATCGTCGGCGCAGGCCCGGTCGGGCTGTCGCTGGCGATTGATCTTGCCCAGCGCGGCCAGCACGTCGTTCTTCTGGATGACGCCGACCGCATCGGCGAAGGCTCGCGCGCGATCTGCTTCTCGAAACGTTCGCTGGAATATTGGGACCGGCTCGGCGTCGGCGACCGCATGGTCGACAAGGGCGTGGTGTGGAGCGTCGGCCGAATCTTTCACGGCGAGTCCCAGCTCTACCAGTTCAACCTGCTGCCGGAAGATGGTCACAAGCGGCCCGCGTTCATCAATCTGCAGCAATATTACGCGGAGGCCTATCTGGTCGACCGCATCGGCGATCTGCCTGCGATCGACCTGCGCTGGCGCAACAAGGTGACGGCGCTCGAGCAGCGCAACGACTCCGTCGCGCTGACGATCGAGACGCCGGAGGGCGCCTATCGCCTGCACGCGCAATATGTCGTCGCCTGCGACGGCGCACGCTCCTCCCTGCGGCAGATGGTCGGCGCCGAGTTCGCCGGCCAGGTGTTCGAAGACCAGTTCTTGATCGCCGACGTCAAGATGACCGCGGAATTCCCGACTGAGCGCTGGTTCTGGTTCGATCCGCCGTTCCATGCGGGACGTTCGGCGCTGCTGCACCGCCAGCCCGACGACGTCTGGCGGATCGACCTCCAGCTCAATCGCTATGCCGATCCGGTCGTTGAGAAGAAACCCGAGAACGTACGGCCGCGGATCGCGCGCATGCTCGGCCACGACAAGTTCGAGTTCGAGTGGATCTCACTCTACAAGTTCCAGTGCCGACGAATGGACCGCTTCATCCACGGCCGCGTGATTTTCGCCGGCGATTCCGCGCATCAGGTCTCGCCGTTCGGTGCGCGGGGCGCCAATTCGGGTCTCGAGGACGCAGAGAATCTGTCATGGAAGCTCGATCGTGTGCTGCGCGGCAAGTCGCCCGCGAGCCTGCTCGAGAGCTACCATGCCGAGCGCAGCATGGCGGCCGACGAGAACATCCGCGAATCCACCCGTTCGACCGATTTCATGGCGCCGAACTCGCACCAGGAGGCGCGGCTGCGCAAGGCCGTGCTGTCGCTGGCCAAGGAGACGGAGTTCGGCAAGCGAATGGTCAACGGTGGCCGGCTCTCGGTGCCGTGCGGCTATGACTCGCCGCTGTCATCGCCCGACGCGGATGCGTGGTGCGGCGGGCCGTCGCCGGGACGTTCGATGCTCGATGCGCCGATTGCGGGCGAGAGCGCCTATTTGACGGACGCGTTCAGCAAGGGCGGAACGGAGTTCACCTTGCTGTCGTTCAGCAATGGCGCGGGGATCAAGACGCCCGATGGCGTCAAGGATATCCGCATCGGCGGCGCGGGCGGACTGGCCGACCCCTCGGGCCTCGTCGCGAAGCGCTACGACGCCGAGGCCGGGGCAGCCTATCTGCTGCGGCCCGATGGCTACGTTGCGGCGCGCTTCCGTCATCCGACGCGCGAGCTGGTCGCGGCGGCGCTGTCGCGCGCCCAAGGTTTGAATTGAGGACTGGCATGCCGCTTTCCACCAACTCCAATTTCGCGCGTCCCGACGATGCCTTCCGCGCCATCGTCGAAGCGCATCGCGGCCTCACCGACGAGCAGAGCGCGGATTTCGACGCGGCCCTGGTGCTGATCCTCGCCAACCACATCGGCGACCTCGACGTGCTCCGTGAGGCGATCGGGCTTGCAAAGCGCCGCATGATCGTCGGCCAGCAGCAACAACAGCAACAACAATAACCTCGTGACCTAAGGATGAATTGATGGCGAAGAACTTCGCATCCACCGGCGATCTCTCCGAGAAGAAAATCACCTTCTCCGAGATTGGCCCCGATCTCTACGCCTTCACCGCCGAGGGCGATCCGAACACGGCGATCATCGTCGGCGACGACGGCTGCCTCGTGTTCGATGCACAGTCGACGCCGGCGATGGCCAACAAGGTGATCGAGCGCGTCAAGACTGTCACCGACAAGCCGATCAAATATGTCGTGCTGTCGCATTATCACGCCGTGCGCGTGCTGGGAGCGTCCGCCTACAAGGCGCAAGGCATCGTGGCCTCGCAGGAGACCCGTCGGCTGATCGCCGAGCGCGGCCAGCAGGATTGGGATTCCGAATATGGCCGTTTCCCGCGCCTGTTCCAGGATGCCGCCAGCATTCCGGGGCTGACCTGGCCGACGCTGACCTTCGAAGGTGAGATGTCGATCTATCTGGGCAAGCGCGAAGTCCGCCTGATGCAGCTTGGCGCCGGCCACACTTCGGGCGACATCGTCGCCTGGGTGCCGGATGCCGACGTCATGTTCTCCGGCGATCTCATCGAGTATCACTCGGCCTGCTATTGCGGCGATGCGCATTTGCGGGAATGGCCGATGACGCTGAACGAGATCCGCAACTTCAATCCGAAGGCGATCGCGCCGGGTCGCGGCGATGCGCTGAAGGGCACCGCGACGGTGCGCGAAGCCATCGCGATGACGCGCGACTTCGTCACCTCGCTCTATGGCGCCGCCGAGATCTCCGTCGCCAAAGGCCGGACGCTGAAGGAGACGATGGCGGCGACGCGCGAAGTGATGGATCCGAAGTTCCACAGCTTCGCCATCTACGAGCACTGCCTGCCGTTCAACGTGTCGCGCGCCTATGACGAAGCGTCGGGGATCGACGATCCCGTGATCTGGACCGACAAGCGCGACCAGGAAATGTGGGCCGCTCTGCAAGGAGGAGGATAGAAATGAACATCAATACCTCGCCTGATCAGATCATCCGCAGCTCGGCGCAGGTCACGCCGGGCTACATGTCCGGCTTCGGCAACAGCTTCGAGACCGAAGCGCTGCCGGGCGCCTTGCCGATCGGGCGCAACTCGCCGCAGCGCTGCGCCTACGGGCTCTATGCCGAGCAGCTCTCGGGCTCGCCCTTCACTGCGCCGCGTGGCACCAACGAGCGGTCCTGGCTCTATCGCATCCGCCCCTCGGTCAAGCACTCCGGCCGGTTCGAAAAGGCCGATGCCGGCCTGTGGCGGTCGGCGCCGTGTCATGAATACGATTTGCCGATCGCGCAGTTGCGCTGGGATCCGGCGCCGATCCCGAAGGAGGATACGACCTTTCTGCAGGGCGTGCAGACCATGACGACCGCGGGTGACGTCAATACGCAGGCGGGCATGGCGGCGCATATGTACCTCATCACCAAGTCGATGGTGGACCAGCATTTCTACAATGCCGATGGCGAGCTGATGTTCGTGCTCCAGCACGGCAAGCTCCGCCTCGTAACCGAGTTCGGCCGCATCGACGCCGAGCCCGGCGAGATCGTGGTGATCCCGCGCGGCGTGAAATTCCGCGTCGAGATTTCGAACGGGCCTGCGCGCGGCTATCTCTGCGAGAATTATGGCGGTGCCTTCACGCTGCCGGAGCGTGGGCCGATCGGCGCCAATTGTCTCGCCAATGCGCGCGACTTCCTCACGCCGGTTGCCTACTACGAGGACAAGGACACGCCCACCGAGCTGTTCGTCAAATGGGGCGGCGCGCTATTCAAGACGAATTTGCCGCACTCGCCGATCGACGTGGTCGCCTGGCACGGCAACTACGCGCCTTACAAATACGATCTGCGCACCTTCTCTCCGGTCGGCGCGATCGGCTTCGACCATCCCGATCCCTCGATCTTCACGGTACTGACCTCGCCGTCCGAGACGGCGGGCACCGCGAACATCGACTTCGTGATCTTCCCGGAGCGCTGGATGGTCGCCGACAACACCTTCCGTCCGCCGTGGTATCACATGAACATCATGAGCGAGTTCATGGGCCTGATCTACGGCGTCTACGACGCCAAGCCGCAGGGCTTTGTCCCCGGTGGGGCCAGCCTGCATAACTGCATGCTGCCGCACGGCCCCGACCGCGACGCCTTCGAGCATGCCAGCAATGGCGAACTGAAGCCGGTGAAGCTGACGGGCACGATGGCCTTCATGTTCGAGACCCGCTACCCGCAGCGCGTCACGGCGCATGCCGCGAATGCGTCGACGTTGCAGGAGGACTACGCGGATTGTTGGAAGGGGCTGGAGAAGCGGTTCGACCCGAATAGGCCGTAGCCTTTCTTACCCTCCCCTGGAGGGGGAGGGGCGTTCGCGTTAGCGAGGGGGGTGGGGTGACGGTCTCTCCGCATGGAGCACTGCCCGTGTTGAGAGATCACCTCACCCCGTCTCATATTTCGCTGCGCTCAATATGAGCCGACCCTCCCCCTCCAGGGGAGGGTAACACCGTCACCGCCGTGCGCACGGGAAACCAATGCCTCACCCCAACGATCCCAGCCTCCGCTCCTTCATCGACGTCGATGCCGCCTCCGACTTCCCGATCCAGAACCTGCCCTATGGGGTGTTCTCGACAGCGAAGACGAGCCCACGTCTCGGTGTCGCCATCGGCGATTTTGTGCTCGACCTCTGGGAATTGGAGCAGGAGGGGCTGATCAGCGTCGGCGATCCCGGCGTCTTTGCCGTCGGTCTCAATGCGCTGATGCACAAGGGGCCGCAGGTCTGGTCTCGGATACGTTCGCGAATTTCCGAGTTGCTGCGCGACGACAATCCCGAGCTACGCGACAACAAGCAACTGCGTGACCACGTGCTGATCCCGCGCGCCGACGTGACGATGCACATGCCGTTCAACGTCTCCGGCTACACAGACTTCTACTCGTCGAAAGAGCACGCCACCAATGTCGGCGTGATGTTCCGCGGCAAGGACAATGCGCTGCAGCCGAACTGGCTGCATATGCCGATCGCTTATAACGGCCGCGCCTCCACCGTCGTGGTGTCAGGTACCAAGGTGAAGCGGCCGCGCGGGCAGCTGAAGCCGCCGAATGTCGATGTGCCCAGTTTCGGGCCCTGCAAGCGCCTCGATTTCGAGCTGGAGATGGGCGTGGTGGTCGGCCAGTCGTCGCCGATCGGCTGCATGCTGACGGAGCAGCAGGCCGAGGAGATGATCTTCGGCTTCGTGCTTCTCAACGACTGGAGCGCGCGCGACATCCAGCAATGGGAATATGTGCCGCTCGGCCCGTTCCTCGCCAAGGCGTTTGCGACCTCGATCAGCCCGTGGGTGGTGACGCGCGAGGCGCTGGAGCCGTTCCGCCTGAAGGGGCCGGAGCAGGAGCCGGTGCCGCTCGACTATCTCAAGCAGACGAGACCTCAGAATTACAACGTCGAGCTCGACGTCTCGTTGCGCCCTGGCGGCGCGAATGCTCCTATCAGCATCAGCCGCACCAATTTCAAATACATGTACTGGTCCTCGGTGCAGCAGCTGGTGCACCACGCCTCCTCGGGCTGTGCCATGAATGTCGGCGATCTCCTGGGCAGCGGCACCATCTCCGGCCCGGAGAAGGATCAACGCGGTAGCTTGCTCGAGATCAGCTGGAACGGCACCGAGCCGGTCGAACTCCCCGGCGGCGTCAAGCGCTCGTTCCTGGAAGACGGCGACAGCCTCGTCATGCGTGGCTGGTGCCAGGGCAACGGCTATCGCGTCGGGTTCGGCGAGGTCGAGGGGACGATTTTGCCGGCGGAGTAGGCCTCGCTGCGGCCACAACCTCCATCATTGCGAGGAGCCGGCGACAAAATTGCGAAGCAATTTTGCGCTGGCGACGAAGCAATCCAGAATCTTTCAGCGGAGGGATTCTGGATGCTTCGCTGCGCTCGCGATGACGGCGTGGAGCGAGTTTACCGCCTCTCGGGTGGTACATCGCGTATCCGCGCGCAATGCGCCGCGACATCCTCCACGCTGTATTTCAAATGCACTCGCTTGTCCGACGGCACCTGTTTCGTCGTGCATACGCCCGGCCGCCATTCCTGCGTCGGCCTGATCGGGCGCGGCGCAAAGCCGCCACCGCAGTTCGGGCAGACGTTCGACAGCTTGGTTTCCACGCAGTCCGCGCAGAACGTGCATTCGTAGGAGCAGATCCGCGCATCCTTCGCATCAGGGGGCAGGTCGCGGTCGCAATATTCGCAGTTCGGTCGAAGCTGGAGGGCCATGGTCGAATCTCCGCAAGATGCCCTGATCATCGCAGACGGGGCGTGGTGGGCGAAGGCCGTAGTTCCCTCGATTTCAGCCAGCCTTCAAATCCTTCAGCGGCAGCTTTGAGCTCTCCTTCAGCCGGTCGAGCACGATCGACGAGCGCACATGCGCTACGCTCTGGTGCGGCATCAAGACGTCATTGACGAGATTGGAGAGCCCCTTGAGGTCACGCAGCACGGCCTTCAGCACGTAGTCGGCGTCGCCCGTCAGGGAATAGGCTTCCTGGATCTCGTCGATGCGGTTGACCAGCGTGCGAAACCGCTTGGAGTTGTCGGGCGAGTGGGTCGCGAGCCCCACCTGGATGAAGGCGATCACGCCGAAGCCGAGCGCCTCGCTGGAGAGATCGGCGTGATAGCCCGAGATCACCTTCTCCTCCTCCAGCCGCATCCGCCGCCGCGAGCATTGCGACGCCGAGAGGCCCGCGATGTCGGCAAGCTCCTGGTTGGTGAGGCGGCCGTCATCCTGGAGCGCGGTCAGAATCTTGAGGTCGAAGGCGTCTACCGAAATCATGCGTCATTTGTCCATTTAATGCACAGATCGTGCATAGGATAGCCAAGACGCGTCCCGTTTGCACGCTCCTTGCGCGCTCAATGAAGGATAGTTCATGGCAACAGCAATCTGGAGAACACCATGGGTCCGTTTCCGCACGATGCACCGCCGGCCACGATCACCGCCGACAATCCGATGGGCACCGACGGGTTCGAGTTTGTCGAATACGCCCATCCTAATCCGGAAGAGCTGCATGCGCTGTTCAAGCTGATGGGCTACGCGCCCGTCGCGCGCCACAAGAGCAAGCGGATCACCGTCTATCGCCAGGGCGACATCAACTATCTCGTCAACGAGGAGCCCGGCACCCACGGCCATGATTTCGTCGCCGCGCATGGCCCCTGCGCGCCGTCGATGGCGTTTCGCGTCGTCGATGCGAAGGCGGCCTACGACCGTGCGATTTCGCTCGGCGCGGAGCCTGCCGATGTTTCATCGGCGCAGAAGACGCTCGATGTGCCAGGGATCAAGGGCATCGGCGGCAGCTTGCTCTATTTCGTCGATCGCTATGGCGCCAAGGGCTCGGCCTACGATTCCGAGTTCGAGTGGCTGGGTGCGCGCGACCCGCGCCCGGCCGGCGCGGGCCTGTTCTATCTCGATCACCTCACCCACAACGTCCATCGCGGCCGCATGGACGTGTGGACGGGCTTCTACCAAAAGCTCTTCAATTTCCGCCAGATCCGCTTCTTCGACATCGAGGGCCGCGCCTCGGGCCTGTTCTCGCGTGCGCTGACCAGCCCGGACGGCAAGATCCGGATCCCGATCAATGAGGACGCTGGCGATTCCGGCCAGATCGAGGAATATCTGAATATCTATCGCGGCGAAGGCATCCAGCACATCGCCTGCGGCTGCCGCGACATCTATGGCACGATCGAAGGCCTGCGTGCAGCCGGCTTGCCGTTCATGCCCTCACCGCCAGAGACCTATTTCGAGCGGATCGACGCGCGCCTGCCCAAGCATGGCGAGGATCTCACCCGCCTGCAGAAGAACGGCATCCTGATCGACGGCGAAGGCGTGGTTGACGGCGGCCAGACCAAGGTGCTGCTGCAGATCTTCTCGGCGAACGCGATCGGCCCGATCTTCTTCGAGTTCATCCAGCGCAAGGGCGACGACGGCTTTGGCGAGGGCAATTTCAAGGCCCTGTTCGAGTCGATCGAGGAGGACCAGATCCGGCGCGGGGTGCTGAAGGTGGATACGGCGGCGTAGACGCTGCTGTTGGCCCCGTCTGCGCTTCATAACGGCTGTCGCCCCGGACAAGCGTGAGCGCAGATCCGGGGCCCATACCGCGGAATCCATCGGTTGCGATCGCTAGGAGTACCGAACGGCTAGTCTCAGCCAAACCACTTCCTGTGGTTATGGATCCCGGATCAGCGCTCCGCTTCGCTGCGCTTGTCCGGGACGACGGCGGAGTGTTTTGCGACGGCGGAGCCTTACCGCTTCCACGCGCTCGTCACCGCGCCGATCTCGGCTCCCTCCGGCTCACGCACCGACGACGGCGTGCGCGAGAACCTTGGCGCCGGCGCGGGCTGCTTCACGCCGTGGCGTTCGACGAAGACGTTGCGGGCGACCATGTGCGGATGCTCGGTCGCCTCAGACATGGTCAGGACCGGCGCGAAGCAGATGTCGGTGCCTTCCATGATCTTGCACCAGTCCTCGCGCGTCTTGCTCTTGAAGACGGCCTTCAACTTCTCCTTCAGCGCGGGCCAGGCCTTGGGGTCCATCTGCGCGTCGAAATCGGCGTCGGTGAGGCCTGCGTGCTCGCGCAGCAGCGCGTAGAATTGCGGTTCGATCGAGCCGATCGAGACGAAATGGCCGCAGGCGCATTCATAGACGCCGTAGAAGTGAGCGCCGCCGTCCAGGAAGTTCCGGTTGCGGCCTTCGGTCCAGCGGCCAAGCGTTTTCATGTCGAAGAAGAACGACATCAGCGATGCCGCGCCGTCGCACATCGCTGCATCGACAACCTGGCCCTTGCCGGACCTCTGCGCTTCGAGCAGCGCCGCGAGCACGCCGACGACGAGATAGAGCGCGCCGCCGCCGAAATCGCCGACCAGGTTGAGCGGCGGCACCGGGGCCTCCTTGGTGCCGATTGCGGCGAGCGCGCCGGTGATCGAGATGTAGTTGATGTCATGGCCGGCCGCGTTGGCGAGCGGGCCCTCCTGGCCCCAGCCGGTCATGCGGCCGTAGACGAGTTTTGGGTTGCGCGCGAGCACGACGTCGGGGCCGAGCCCGAGCCGCTCCATCACGCCCGGGCGAAAGCCTTCGACCAGCGCGTCGGCATTCGCCAGCAGGTCGAGCACCTGCGCGATCGCCGCCTTGTCCTTGAGATCGAGCTCGATCACCTTGCGGCCGCGGCCCGCCACCGACTTCATGCTCTTCTTGGCGCCGACGCGGTCGAGCGTGACGACGTCGGCACCCATGTCGGCCAGCATCATACAGGCGAACGGGCCGGGACCGATGCCCGCGAATTCGACGACGCGGAAACCGGAGAGCGGGCCGGAGGTGCGGACGGAAGCGGTCTGGGCTGGTTTATCGAGCACGTGTTGTTTCCTCGGGTCGCGGGCGAATGCCGATGATCCGGCAATCGCCTCGGACGTTCCTCTGTGGGCGAGTTAATTGGCTGATTAACTTTTCTCGCCTTCACGCCAGCGAGGCAAGCGCTTTTCATGCGTGGGCGCATAATAAAAGCGGCGCGCATTGCTGCGCGCCGCGGAATATTTGTGTTGAGGCGCTAAGGCGAAACGTCAGCCTGCGGCGGTCACCGCGCGCTGCGCCATCACCTTGACGAGATTGGCGCGGTATTCCGCCGTGCCGTGGATATCGGCCAGCAGGTTGCTCGCCGAAATGCTGACGCCATCGATCGCCGACGGTGACCAGTTCGCCTTCAGCGCCGCTTCGATCGCGGGCACCCGCATCACGCCGCTCTGCGAGGCGCCGGTGGCGGCAACACGAACCTCGCCCGACTTCGTCTGCGCGACGAACACGCCGGTCAATGCGAAGCGCGAGGCCGGGTGCCGCATTTTCTCGTAGCCCGCCTTGGCCGGAACCGGGAACGACACGGCGGTGATGATCTCGCCGTCTTCGAGCGCCGTCGTAAACAGGCCCTGGAAGAAGTCCTCCGCCGCAATCGACCGCTTGTTGGTCTTCACGGTGGCGCCGAGCGCGAGCAGGGCGGCGGGATAATCCGCGGCAGGATCGTTGTTGGCGATCGAGCCGCCGATGGTGCCGCGATAGCGCACCGCGGGGTCGCCGAGCACCGAGGTGAGATAGGTGATCGCGGGGATCGCCTTCTTCACGTCGGCATTCTGCATGATGTCGAAATAGGTCGTGCCGGCCTTGATGGTCAGCACGTCGCCCGAGAGCTCGACACCCTGCAGCTCCTTGATCTTGCCGAGGTCGATCACGTCGGAGGGGCTGGCGAGGCGCTGCTTCATCACCGGCAGCAGCGTCTGGCCGCCGGCGAGGAACTTGGCTTCGCTGCCCTTGGCGAACAGGCTTACCGCTTCGTCGACAGAGGAAGCGCGATGATAAGTGGTCTGGTACATCTTCCTGCTCCTCTCAAGCCGCGTGGATCGTGCGCCACACCCGATCCGGGGTTGCGGGCATTTCCAGATTGTTCGTGCCGATCGCATCCGTGATCGCGTTGATCACGGCCGCAGAGGCGCCGATCGCGCCGGCCTCACCGCAACCCTTGATGCCGAGCGGATTGCCCGGGCACAGCGTCGTGGTGTGGGAGAGATTGAACGACGGCACATCGTCGGCGCGGGGCATGGCGTAATCCATGAACGAGGCCGTGACGGGCTGGCCGTTGGCGTCGTAGATCGCGTGTTCCAGCAGCGCTTGCCCGATGCCTTGCACAAGGCCGCCATGAACCTGGCCTTCGACGATCATCGGGTTGATCAGCCGGCCGAAATCGTCGGCCGCGACGAAGTTGACGAAGGACGTCTTGCCGGTGCCGGGATCGACCTCGAGCTCGCAGATATACGTGCCAGCCGGGAAGGTGAAGTTGGTCGGGTCGTAGAAGGCGCTTTCCTTCAGGCCCGGCTCCATCCCGTCAGGCAGATTGTGCGCGGTGTAGGCCGCGAGCGCGACCATCGGCAGTGCGATCGCCTTGTCGGTGCCGGTCACCTTGAACTCGCCATTCTCGATGACGATGTCGGCTTCGGAGGCCTCCAGCGCGTGCGCCGCGATCTTCTTGGCCTTGGATTCCATCTTCTCCATCGCCTTCAGGATCGCGGTGAGACCGACAGCCGCGGAGCGCGAGCCGTAGGTGCCCATGCCGAACTGCACCTTGTCGGTGTCGCCATGGACGATCGAGACTTGGCTGATGGGAATGCCGAGGCGTTCCGAGACCAGCTGGCAGAAGGTGGTCTCGTGCCCCTGGCCGTGGCTGTGCGAGCCCGTGAGGATCTCGATGGTGCCGACCGGGTTGACGCGCACTTCGGCCGACTCCCACAGGCCGACGCCGGCGCCCAGGCTGCCGACGGCCTTCGACGGCGCGATGCCGCAGGCCTCGATGTAGCAGGACAGACCGATGCCGCGCAGCTTGCCGTCGGCTTTCGCCTTGGCCTTGCGGGCAGCGAAGCCGGCATAGTCGATCGCCTTCATCGCGGCGTCGAGCGAGGCATTAAAGTCGCCGACGTCATAGGCCATGATCACGGGGGTCTGGTGCGGGAACTGGGTGATGAAGTTGGTCCGGCGCAGTGCCGCCGGGTCAACCTTCAACTGCCGGGCCGCCGTCTCCATCAGACGTTCGATCAGATAGCTCGCCTCGGGGCGGCCCGCGCCGCGATAGGCGTCGACCGGCGTCGTGTTGGTGTAGACGCCGATCACCTCGGCATGGATTGCCGGGATGTTGTACTGGCCCGACAGCAGCGTCGCGTAGAGATAGGTCGGGACCGACGACGAGAACAGCGACATGTAGGCGCCGAAATTGGCGTAGGTCTTCACCTTCAGGCCGGTGATCCTGTTGTTGGCGTCGAACGCCATCTCGGCATGGGTGACATGATCGCGGCCATGCGCGTCGGTGAGGAAGGCCTCGGTGCGGTCGCCGGTCCATTTGACGGGACGACCGACCTTCTTCGACGCCCACAGCGCCACCATCTCCTCGGGATAGATGAAGATTTTCGAGCCGAAACCGCCGCCGACGTCGGGGGCGATCACGCGCAGCTTGTGCTCTGGGGCGATGTTGTAGAATGCCGACAGCACGAGGCGGGCGACGTGCGGGTTCTGCGAGGTCGTGTAGAGCGTGAAGTGCTCTTCCGCCGCGTCGTAATCGGCGATCGCCGCGCGCGGCTCCATCGCGTTCGGCGCGAGGCGATTGTTGGTGACGTCGAGTTTCACGACATTGGCGGCCTTGGCGAAGGCGGCATCCGTCGCGCCTTCGTCGCCGATCACCCAGTCATAGACCTGGTTGCCGGGCGCTTCAGGGTGAAGCTGTGGCGCGCCGGACTTGATCGCGGCGTGAACGTCGGCCACCGCGGGGAGCTCTTCGTAGTCGACGACGACCGCTTCGGCCGCATCGCGCGCCAAATTCTTGCTCTCGGCGATCACGACCGCGACGGCCTGACCGACGAAACGCACGGTTTCCGGCGCCATCGCCGGCCATGCGCCCATCTTCATTGGGCTACCGTCCTTGGAGGTGATGGCCCAGCCGCAGATCAGGTTGCCGACCTTGTCGTCGACGATCTGCTGGCCCGTGAGCACCGCGACCACGCCCGGCATCTTCAGCGCGGCGGACGAGTCGATCTTCTTCACCTTGGCGTGCGCGTGCGGGCTTCTGATGAAATGGGCATGGGTCATGCCTTGCAATTTGATGTCGTCGACGTAGCGGCCCTTGCCGGTAATGAAACGCTTGTCTTCCTTGCGCACGACTCGCGCGCCGATGCCTTCAACACCCATTGTCTGGTCCTCCCGACCGGAATTGTCTTGACTGCGCTTTCCCTCGAAAGCCGCAGCGATTGTTCTTTTTCGAGGCGAGCCGCTTTACTCGGCCGCCTGCGAGACCTTCATGCGCCCGGCTGCGTCCAGCACAGCCTTGACGATGTTGTGGTAGCCGGTGCAGCGGCAGATATTGCCTTCGAGCTCGTGGCGGACGGTCGCCTCGTCGAGCTGGCCGCCGTGACGCTGAACGATGTCGATCGCCGACATGATCATGCCCGGCGTGCAATAACCGCACTGCAGGCCGTGATTGTCCCGGAACGCGGCCTGCATCGGGTGCAGCTCGTCGCCCTTGGCGATGCCTTCGATGGTGGTGACGTTGGCGCCGTCGGCTTGGCCCGCCAGCATGGTGCAGGATTTTACGGCCTTGCCGTCGACGTGGACGATGCAGGCGCCGCACTGGCTGGTGTCGCAGCCGACATGGGTCCCGGTGAGGTTGAGGGTATCGCGCAGAAGCTGGACCAGCAGCGTGCGGTCCTCGACATCGACAGCAACGGCCTTGCCGTTCACTGTCAGCTTGACTGTAGACACGGTGGAGTCCTCCCGGGATTGATTTTGATTGTTTCTAATTAGAGACAGCGACCCGGAACTTTGCAACTAGGATTTTGGTCGCCGCGGTCATTGAAAAGTCATTGATCCCGCCGAGGGCGCCAGACTTGCCTCGGGATTGCCCGTCGGAACGGTCGCCGGTGGCGGGATGCCAGCCATCGGGACCAGCCGGTAGGCCTTTGGCCGATGAAGCCCTGGATTGCACGGGACTGCCGAGTTTACCGCCCTTTATCCATTGTGCCCTAGTTTTGCGCATCCGGGCTTGGAGGCGGGGCGCCCCCGAGCCACGGCTGAATAGAATAAATGGGGGTTGGGAATGTCCGGGCGTACCGCGTCGCCGTCGAAGCGTACAATATTTCCGACCCTCCGGTTCCGTGCCAAGATCATTCTGGGCTTCGCCGCAGTCCTGGTGATCTCCGCCGGCAGCATGGCCTTCTCTTATTTCGGCTTTGAACGGGTATCGGACGGGGTCGGGTCCTACCGCAGCAGCGTTTCCGAGGCCGACCTGGCCCGAAACATCGACCGCGAGCTGCTCGGCTACCGTTCGGCCGTCAAATATTTCGTCGTCACCGGCAAGGAGGACGACGCCAAGGCGGCACTGGATGCTGAAAGCAGCCTGAAGAACGCCATCGATCAGGCCGTCAAGAGCGTCAAGCAGCCGGCGCGGCGGGACGGTCTCGACAAGCTCGCCAAGGAGTTCGTCAATTTCTCCACGACCTTTGCAAAGGTGCTCCAGGCCAAGCGCGACAGCGCGTTGCTGGTGCAGAATCAGCTCACGCGTAACGCCAACCTCCTGAAATACAAGCTCGACGACATCGGCAACAACGCCTCCGATTCCGAGGCGCAGTCGATCGAGTTCGGCACCAAGCAGGTCAACGCCCAGTTCCAGACTGCGAGTGCTGCGGCGACCAATTTCGTGCTGACATCCGACCAGTCGATTGCGACCAGCGCGCTGGCGCGGCTGAAATTCGTCGAGAATTCGCTCGGCGCGGTCTACTCCATGGACGACAAGATCGTCGCCGGGCTGAAGGACGCCAAGGCGATGCTCGTCGCCTATCGTGAATCGCTGGAGAAGCTGATCGCAAATGCCAAGATGGTCGACGAACTCGTCTCCGCGATGACCAATTCGGCTGGTGTGATCCTCCAGGGCGCCACCGCCATGAAGACGGACCTCGTCGCCGAGCAGCAGCGGCTGGATTCGGAGTCGGAAGCGACCATCGGGCAGACCGAGCAACTAGTGTTGATGCTGGCCGTCGGCGGCACGCTGCTTGGCGCGGTGCTCGCCTTCCTGCTCGGCACCGGCATCTCGCGTCCGATGATCGCGATGTGCAAGGCGATGCGCGAGCTGGCCTCGGGCAACTTCGATGTCGTGCTGCCGGGTTTGGGGCGCAGGGACGAGATCGGCGAGATGGCCGGTGCGGTCGAGGAGTTCAAGGTTCAGGCCGTCGCCAAGGCGGAGCGCGACGCTGCCGCCAGCGAAGCCCAGAACAAGGCGCAGGAGGCCGCACGTCGCTCCGAGCTGATCCGCTTTGCCGATGATTTCGAGAGCGCCGTCGGTGCCATCGTCTCCAACGTCTCGGCGTCGGCCGTTCAGCTCGAATCGGCCGCGTCCACGCTGACCCGCACCGCCGAGACCACGCAGAGCCTGTCGAGCCAAGTCGCTGACGTGTCCGAACAGGCTTCTTCGAACATGCAGTCGGTTGCGACCGCGACCGAAGAGCTCTCGGCCTCGGTCGAGGAGATCGGCCGCCAGGTTCGCGACTCCAGCCGCATCGCCGAAGCCGCCGTGGTGCAGGCCAAGGAGACCGATGGCCGCATCGGCAAGCTCTCGCACGCCGCCCAGCAGATCGGCGAAGTCGTCAAGCTCATCACCGCGATTGCCGAGCAGACCAATCTTCTCGCGCTCAACGCCACCATCGAGGCGGCGCGCGCAGGCGAAGCCGGCCGCGGCTTCGCTGTGGTCGCAAGCGAAGTGAAGTCACTGGCGAGCCAGACCGCGAAGGCCACCGACGAGATTTCCTCGCACATCACCGGCATGCAGGGTGCCACCGCCGAATCGGTCGCCGCGATCAAGGAGATCGGCGCGACCATCGGCCAGATCTCGTCGATCTCGACCTCGATCGCCAGCGCTGTCGAGCAGCAGGGTGCGGCGACGCAGGAGATCGCGCGGAGTGTCCAGACCGTCGCGCAGGGTACCCAGACCGCGGCCACCGACATCGGCCAGGTCAACCGCGGCGCCGCCGAGACCGGCTCGGCCTCGGAGGAGGTCCTGAACTCAGCCAAAACCCTCTCCAGCGAGAGCACGCGGCTGCGCGCCGAACTCGATCGCTTCATGGGGAATATCCGGGCGGCATAAGGCTGCATTTTACTGCGTCCGCTCCAGCCGGATTTTCAGCATTGCTCGCGGGAGGCCCTCCCGCGTCACCTAACCGCAAGTTGCGGCGCCATAAATTTACCGCCGCTTATCCTTTGCCAATTACCGTGCGTACGAGTCGGGGAGCGGGCTGCTCCCAGGCTGCGCCTGGTTTTCCGCGAATGGAATGGGTTGGGGAATGTCCGCCAAGTCGAAGCCGAACAAATGGAAGCTGCTCACCTTGCGTTTTCGTGCAAAAATCATCCTCGGTTTCGTGGCGGTGCTGGCCATCCTCGCTGTCAGCATGGCTTTCGCCTATTTCGGCTTCGAGCGAATCGCCGGCGCCGTGGCCTCCTACCGCACCAGCGTGGCCGAAGCTGACCTCGCGCGGACGGTCGATCGCGATCTGATCGCTTACCAGGGGCTGGCCCGGGCCTACACACTTACCGGTGCGGTCGATGACGAGACCGCGGCCAAGGCGGCCGAAGAGAATCTGAAGGGCGCGATCGCCAAGTCGATGGCCGCGACCACCGGCGCCGCGCGCCGCGAGCAGGTCGGCAAGCTCGAGGCCGAGTTCCAGCGCTTCACGAAGGTGTTCAGCGAGATCATCACGCTGACGCGCGAGAACAACAAGATCGCGACCGACGAGCTCAATAGCGTCGGCAACAAGATCCGCTTCAAGTTTGACGATCTCGCCGATACCGCGGCCCTGGCCGGCCTGAACTCGGTTCAGACCACGGCCAAGGACGTCACCTCGCAATATCTGGCGGTCTCCACCTCGGTGAGCGCCTTTGTCGCCAAGCCGGAGCCGAAGACCGCCGACGGCGTGATCGCCCGCATCAAGTTCCTGGAGACCCTGCTGGTCTCGATCTATGCCAACGACCAGAAGATCAGCGACCGCGTCACCGAGATTGGCAATCTCCTGAAGCAGTACCGCACCTCCTTCTCGAAGCTGACCGAGAACGTGAAGGTCATCGTCAAGTCGAATGGCGAGATGACCAAGACGGCCGCGTCTATCCTGAAACTCTCGGCCGAGCTGCGGTCGGACCTGACCGCCGATCAGCAGCGCATCGAAGCGAGCGCCAACGCCACCATCGTCGACACCGAGCAGCTGATGTTGATGCTGGCGTTGGGCGGCCTCGCCGTTGGCGCGGTGCTGGCTCTGATGCTCGGCAATGGCATCTCGCGTCCGATGATCGCGATGTGCAAGGCGATGCGCGAGCTGGCCTCGGGCAACTTCGATGTCGTGCTGCCGGGTTTGGGGCGCAGGGACGAGATCGGCGAGATGGCCGGTGCGGTCGAGGAGTTCAAGGTTCAGGCGGTGGCCAAGGCGGAGCGCGACGCTGCCGCCAGCGAAGCCCAGAACAAGGCGCAGGAGGCCGCACGTCGCTCCGAGCTGATCCGCTTTGCCGATGATTTCGAGAGCGCCGTCGGTGCCATCGTCTCCAACGTCTCGGCGTCGGCCGTTCAGCTCGAATCGGCCGCGTCCACGCTGACCCGCACCGCCGAGACCACGCAGAGCCTGTCGAGCCAAGTCGCTGACGTGTCCGAACAGGCTTCTTCGAACATGCAGTCGGTTGCGACCGCGACCGAAGAGCTCTCGGCCTCGGTCGAGGAGATCGGCCGCCAGGTTCGCGACTCCAGCCGCATCGCCGAAGCCGCCGTGGTGCAGGCCAAGGAGACCGATGGCCGCATCGGCAAGCTCTCGCACGCCGCCCAGCAGATCGGCGAAGTCGTCAAGCTCATCACCGCGATTGCCGAGCAGACCAATCTTCTCGCGCTCAACGCCACCATCGAGGCGGCGCGCGCAGGCGAAGCCGGCCGCGGCTTCGCTGTGGTCGCAAGCGAAGTGAAGTCACTGGCGAGCCAGACCGCGAAGGCCACCGACGAGATTTCCTCGCACATCACCGGCATGCAGGGTGCCACCGCCGAATCGGTCGCCGCGATCAAGGAGATCGGCGCGACCATCGGCCAGATCTCGTCGATCTCGACCTCGATCGCCAGCGCTGTCGAGCAGCAGGGTGCGGCGACGCAGGAGATCGCGCGGAGTGTCCAGACCGTCGCGCAGGGTACCCAGACCGCGGCCACCGACATCGGCCAGGTCAACCGCGGCGCCGCCGAGACCGGCTCGGCCTCGGAGGAGGTCCTGAACTCGGCCAAAACCCTCTCCAGCGAGAGCACGCGCTTGCGTGCCGAGCTCGATCGCTTCATGGGCACGATTCGGGCGGCGTGAGGCTCAGCCGAGGCTCATTCCCTCCCGAAGGCCCGTTTCAGCTCCGTTTTCGCCCGTTCCAGCCGCGTGCGCTGCGCCTTTGGCAGCGTCTTGCCCGCGCGGTTGATGTAAAAGGTCAGCATCGACAGCGCCGAGCGGTAGGCGCCGGTCTTGCGGCGTGAGCTGCGCTCGGCCGAGCGCTTGAGCGAGGCGGCGATCTTCCTCGCGCTGGTCAGCTTGAACACACCTTGCTTGAGGTCGAGCGCGTCGCTCTCCTTTGTCACGCGCTGCGACCAGCGCTTTGGCGCATCACGCTTCGCGCTCTTGCGGGTCGTCGTGCTGCGACCCGTGCTTGTCGTACGGCGCGCTGTCTTTTGCCCGCCCCGCTTTTTCGAATGTGTCGTCTTTCTGACATGAGCCATGCGTCAACTCCTTGCGGCTCCATGGAAAACAGGCCGCCTCCCGCGCCGTTCCTGCGGGAACCTGCCCTTGCCGCAGACGTTGTCGCAGGTGGCAGGCGGAATGCCGCACCCGCGTGATTGGAACAACCCCGTCCACGTGATGTGAAGCGGGGCCGCTTTCATTTGGTCAAACCCAAAACGTGATGGAATTGCAGCAAAGCCCGGCGCTGAACTATGGATCTGACGTCTCGATGGCGGCTGCGGCCGATCGCGTCATCGAGACCAGCATTCCTGCGCGGCTCGATGCGCTGCCGTGGAGCGGCTTTCACACCCGCGTCGTGCTGGCGCTTGGCATCACCTGGATTCTCGACGGGCTCGAGGTGACGCTGGCCGGCGCACTTTCGGGTGCGCTCAAGCAGAGCCCTTCGCTGCACTTCTCCAATCTGGATCTCGGTATCGCCAACTCCGCCTATCTTGCGGGTGCGGTGCTCGGTGCACTCGGCTTTGGCTGGCTCACCGACCGCATCGGCCGCAAGAAGTTGTTCTTTATCACCCTCGCGCTGTATCTGTCAGCGACGGCCGCGACGGCGTTCTCCTGGAATGTCGCGAGCTACGCGCTGTTCCGTTTCCTCACCGGCGCCGGCATCGGCGGTGAATACACCGCGATCAACTCGACGATCCAGGAACTGGTGCCGGCGCGCTATCGCGGTTGGACCGATCTGGTCATCAACGGCAGCTTCTGGATCGGCGCGGCGATGGGTGCGGTGGCGGCGATCGTGCTGCTCGATCCCGGCGTGATCGATCCCGATCTCGGTTGGCGGCTGGCCTATCTCATCGGCGCGAGCATCGGCCTCGTCGTGCTGCTGATGCGGATGTGGATTCCGGAAAGTCCGCGCTGGCTGATGATCCACGGCCATCCCGATCAGGCGCACAAGATCGTCGACGAGATCGAACGCTCGGTGATCGGGCACGACCAGGATGCCGACGAAAGCCGCTTCGCCAAGATCCGCTTGAAGATGCGCGACCATACGCCGATCAGGGAGGTCGTGCACACACTGTTCTCAACCTATCGCAAGCGTGCGCTGGTCGGCCTCGTGCTGATGAGCGCGCAGGCGTTCTTCTACAACGCGATCTTCTTTACGTTCGCGCTGGTGCTGACTGACTTCTACGGTATCAGCGCCGATCATGTCGGCTGGTATCTGCTCCCCTTTGCGGCCGGAAATTTCCTCGGGCCGCTGCTGCTCGGCCGGCTGTTCGATACGCTCGGCCGCCGCGTCATGATCATGTTCACCTATGGCGCGTCGGGCCTGCTGCTGGCGCTGTCGGGCTATCTGTTCTCGATCGGCGCGCTGAGCGCGCAAGGGCAGACCATCGCGTGGATGGTGATCTTCTTCTTTGCGTCGCCCGCCGCGAGCGCGGCCTATCTCACCGTCAGCGAGACCTTCCCTCTGGAAGTTCGCGCGCTGGCGATCGCGGTGTTCTATGCGGTCGGCACCGGCATCGGCGGTGTCGCGGGGCCCGCGCTGTTTGGCGTACTGATCGACACGGGATCACGCACCAGCGTGTTCGCCGGCTATTTGCTGGGGGCATTTTTGATGATCGCGGCCGCGATCGTGGCGTGGCGGTATGCCGTCGCGGCGGAGCGAAAATCGCTCGAACAAATCGCGCGGCCGCTCGCCTTTATGGAGTAAGCTCATGAAATCGGAACTGGCGGAAATGCCGATGGTCGACCAACAAGCCGGGCGCAACGACAATGACAGGCCGGAATCGGTGCCGGTGCCGCATGCGCTGGTCCCGCATCTCCGCGAGACCGCGATCCTGCTCGATATCGACGGCACCCTGCTCGACCTGATGCCGACGCCGCGCGAGGTGTGGGTGCCGCCGGGCCTGTCGGAGACGTTGAGCCGGCTGACCGAACGCACGTCCGGCGCGCTGGCGATGGTCAGTGGCCGCTCGCTCAACGACATCGACCTGATCTTCGCGCCCGAGGTGTTTCGCGCGGTCGCAGGTCACGGCGCGGAGATGCGCCTGTCGGTGGGCAACGAGGCCGATGCGGTGAACGCGCCGCCGATGGACAAGGAGTTGAAGCGACGGCTCGCTGCGGTCGCAAAGCTCAGCCCCGGGATCCTGCTCGAGGACAAGGGCTATTCGCTGGCGCTGCACTATCGCCTCGCGCCGCATGCGGAGAAGGCGATCTACGAAGCGGTCTCGCTGATACGCGCCGATCTGCCCAATGCGCCGATCGAGGTGCTGCCCGGCAAGTTCGTCTGCGAGATCAAGCATTCCGGATTCACCAAGGCGACCGGCGTGCGCGAATTGATGAAGCACGAGCCGTTCAGGGGACGCCGGCCTATCTTCATCGGCGACGACGTCACCGATGAAACCGTGTTCGCGATCATGCCTGACATGAACGGCCTCTCCTTCTCGGTCGGCCGCCGCGCCATCGGCGTCAATGGCCACTTCGATGCGCCGAGCGATGTGCGCGCGTTCCTGGCACGTCTGCTCGACGACACAAGGTTGGAATAAGGCGTCGTCACAGCGGAGCCACATTGTCGTTCACGAAAGTTCCTGCGAACGCGCAATTCATGTTGTGCATCCCGGCGAGAAAGCCGCCTTTGTCGAGCGATATCGCCGGGTTCCCTCGATGGAAAACTGGTTCCAACGCGCATGCCTGATTTTGGTTTCAATCGGTAGAAATGATGACAGGAACCATATTGATGAACGGCAGTTAAATGGGGTGGAATGAACAGGAGGGGACGACCTGTGAACTTGATCGTCGTTTCAAATCGAGTTGCGCGCGGTAAACCCAACGAGCCGATGACGGGCGGCCTCGCTGCGGCCTTGCTTCCCGTCGTGGAAAATTCAGGTGCGATCTGGGTGGGTTCCTCCGGCCGCGTACGCGACGGCCACCAGAAGGAGCCGTTCGCCGAAATCGAAGCGCTTGGCTCGGGCGCGATCGCGACGCTGGATCTGCCGGCGGCGCATTACGGCGGCTATTATGAAGGCTTCGCCAATTCGGCACTATGGCCGGCGCTGCACTCGCGCAGCGATCTGATCCGCGTCTCGCGCGACGACTATGTCAGCTATCGCGAGGTCAACGCGTTCATGGCGCGCGCCTTGATGCGCTTCCGGAAAGACCAGACCGCGTTCTGGGTGCAGGACTATCATTTCCTGGCGCTCGGCGCGGAGTTGCGCGATCTCGGCGTCGATGATCCGATCGGCTTTTTCCTGCATACGCCCTGGCCCGTGGCTACGGTGATGCAGGGCGTGCCCAATCATCGCGAGCTGGTCACGGCGATGCTGGCTTATGATCTCCTCGGTTTCCAGACCGGCGAGGATTGCCAGAATTTTCTCGGCTATGCCGGCGGCGAACTTGGTCTTACCGTCGACGATGGCGTCGTCATCTCGCAAAACGGCCGCACCCGTTGCGAAGTCTTCCCGATCGGCATCGATGCCGAGAAGTTTGCGCAATATGCCGCGAAGTCGGCCTCGCATCCCGACGTGTCGCGGTTGCGCCGCAGCCTCAACGGCGAGCGGCTCGCGATCGGCGTCGACCGGCTCGATTATTCCAAGGGCCTCGTCAACCGTATCAGTGCGTTCGACCGGCTCTGGACCGAGCATCCGCAGTTTGCGCGCAGCATCTCGCTGCTCCAGATCGCCAACCCGTCGCGAGGCGCGATCGAGGCTTATGGCAATCTGCAGAACGACGTCGCCCGGCTCGTCAGCGACGTCAACGGCCGCCACGGCGAAGTCGACTGGACGCCGATCCGCTACCTCAACAAGGGTTTCAGCCAGGCCGTGCTCGCGGGCCTTTACCGCACCGCGCAGATCGGCGTGGTGACCCCGCTGCATGACGGCATGAACCTCGTCGCCAAGGAATATGTCGCCGCACAGAACCCGGCCGATCCCGGCGTGCTGGTTCTGTCGAAGTTCGCGGGGGCCGCGAACGAGCTCGATACTGCACTACTGGTCAATCCGCACGACATCGACGGCATGGCCCGCGCGATCGCTGTCGCCGCCGCGATGCCGCTGACCGAGCGCAAGATGCGCTGGGAAGTGATGATGAACAAGTTGCGCGGCCATACCATCCAGCAATGGTCGGCGGATTTCGTTGCGGAGCTGGAGAAGTGCCGGACCGAGAAGCACGCAGTAGCTCCGTTGGCCGCCCAGCCGCCGCAAGCACTGCGCTGGCTGAAGTCGGCGATTTCGGGTGTGCGGTTGATCTAGCCTTCTTCTTCCTCGCCCCGTTCCTACGGCGCAAGGGAGAGCGAGGTCATCAATAGCAATACGACACGCCGTCCAGGATCGCGCATTGCCGCTTGTTCGGCGCATTCGGATCATCCAGCGGCGCCATGCCCTTGCCCTGGCCGACGAACACGCCGGGTCCGACATGCACCGAGCTCTTGTTGCCGATGATCACACTCTGATGCGGCGTCGAGCTCGAGCGCGTCCCGTCGGGCCAGAGAATGGCATCGCCCGAAAGCATCATCCCGCGCCTTCCGTCGTCGCAGCTGACATCGACGCCCTGTCGGGTGCAGACCTGCGCCGGCGCGGGCCCGGCGAAGGCGGAGCCAAGAGCTGAAATCAAGCCCACAGCAGCGATGGTGTTAAGGATGGTCATGGCGTCCCCGGTCGTGATTGATGGCCTTCAGTGAATCGTCGCGCCATACCCGCCCCGGGTTCAGCCAAAGATCGGTTCCGTTGCCCCGACTCGCGTCATATATTGTCCTTAAAATACAATGGCTTGCGGAAAATTCACCCGATTTTCCTGCGATCCCTTGCAAAATCACCGGCGCCCCTTCAAGAGAGGGCGCTCCGGAGAGATGGCCGAGTGGCTTAAGGCGCACGCTTGGAAAGCGTGTGTGCGGGAAACCGTACCGTGGGTTCGAATCCCACTCTCTCCGCCACCCCACCAAAGTCGTCTCGTACTTGGAGCTGGAGATTAGGCAGGAAACTCGGCCGTTTTCCTGCTTTTCTGCGGGCGGAGATCTCCCGTCCCTCACCCAACAAGGGCCAGAATGAAGCCGGAGAACCGAATTTTCTCCGAATCTTAGAACCCGTAAAATTGGTCCAGTACGGCATTTCTCGGAAAATCGACGGCTTCGATGCGCCGCGGTTTGTATCTCTCTCGCTCACCCAAAAAGCCCTTCATTCGTAATGACGGGGTCGGGGTTCGAATTCCTCTTGCGGCACCAGCCTTTTCAAGCACTTACCTCCCATTTGCATCTCTGCGGCGCCGGCATAGGTACGCTGTGGCGTATTTTGTTGGCTACGCGTATTTCTTGCGATGATAGTTTTGATGATGATTCTGCGTTTGATGGTGATAGCGCAGTGGATGTTGCCACGTTGGTAACAACGAGTGCTTTACAGAATAATCTGTACGCCTAGTGTACGCGTGATATTTGGACGAAGCGTCCTAATGCATAAACAAACGGCCCGCCGGATTTCTCCAACGAGCCGTTTGCTGGTCCCGTCAGGTTACTGACGCGGATCGCCACGAGCGAGCGGAGCCGGATCGGACTTGGCAGTTGACCGGCTCTGCCGCTACGATTGCAAATCGGGGTTGCCGACTCGCCTAGGGACTCTCAGGGAGAAGGGTCCCGGATTCAAGGGATCAAGGGATAGTTCCCCACGATTTACCCGGAAGAAAGTGAGCCGGGCGCTGCCCGCTGAATGATCGACAGATAGTTATGGCCGGATCAGATGCATCGCTGTGGCCCGTAGTCGTCGGTGGGCTTCTGACATTGGCGGGCACCGCTGCGGGCTCGGTGGTGACGATCATCCGCGAAATTGCGCAACACCGGCGGGATGCGAAGAAACGACGCGCGGACAAGCTCGAAGAACTGGTTGCGGCCATTTACGAGTTCGACCATTGGCTGGAATGCGAGCGAAATCGCAAGGTGTATGGCGAAGACATCCCGGCGACAATGACGCCGTTTGCCAAGGTGCAATCCATTTCATCGATCTATTTTCCGCGCTTCTCAAATTTGCTCACTGAGTTGGATGTTGCTGCAAGTGGGTTGGAGGTTTGGATTGCCAAAGGCGCGCACAAACGTCTCAACAAAGACATCGCTGGTTTGAACGACGGCCAAGCGGAGGCGTACCGGCCATATATGGAGAAGCGCGAGAACTTGCTTTCAGCGCTCGGAAAGTATGCGCGCGAAGAACTCCAATAGCCGAATCCCGGAATTTTCTACGTCGTGCCGGATGCGCCGCGTCCTGTCAGGGCGTATGCAAAGCCTTCTCCAGCGACGCAACAAAAGTCTTTAGGACCTGAACCCGCTCCGGATGAACTGCGGCACCAGGCGCCTCAGTTACTAGCTTGGCAATTTCTGCTTTATCTTTTTGTTTGTCGCCGTCCGTCCATGGCTTGCCTGCCTTGGTAAGCCCAGCTTTGATCCGGTCACTCCATTTGGCTTTCCCGCCAAATATCTTCCAAGTCACATCCACGTTGTAAGTTTTTTGGAAATAGTCGCGATAAACGCTCTCGTCCAGTAAGTCCTCAAACTCTGCTTCAGTCATCCCTTGGCAAAGTGTCATGGTGACTTGCGCTTGATTGATCAGCGAATCCGCTTTCGCTTCTTCGAATGCCTTTCGACCCTCTTTATCGTCATCGAGCATCACGTAATAATTGCAGAGCAAGGTCTGAAGAAGGTTCAGGGAATATGAAAGCTTCGAGGCGCCTCCGATTGGCTCGAATGTTAAACTTCCGCTTTCCAGGGCGGCCTTCAAAATCGTTGAATAGTGGGGCAGCAACGCACGCAAAGCGATTTCGTCCTCCGTTCCTTCCACCACCACGATTAGTGCCGCATGTCGGAGATTGTCGGATGCCCTCACGCCCAGAATCTCACGCAGCTGTTCCAAGTTCTTTGCTGGCGCCGCTTTGTTTCGCGATATTATTCTGTTCGAAGGTACATTCGATCTATTCACTAGCGCCGGGCAATGTGTAGTGAGAATGATCTGACGATCTTCTTTCAGGCTATCAAGTACGTCCTTCAGCTGATGTATCGCTTTGGGATGTAGGTGAGATTCCGGCTCTTCGATGAGCAGAATAATATCCTTAGTTGATTCAGACTGCTGCAGAGCATTGGTTAGCAGGCCAATTGCCACAAGGCTCTTTACCCCATCGCCCTTCCGTTCTAGCGAGGTTGCGGCCCCGTCGTCGATTGTGATTTGAGCGGCGCGAGCCACAGCGCGTAGCCGATTTCTAGTCGGCAGATTGATTTTCACCTCCCGTAGCGAATTGCCAAGAACACCTTTAAGGTTCGCTCGAATCTTCGTAGCGATTGAATCCAAGACTGGCTGTTGCAGCTTCGTAAGTTCCTGCTGAAGCCTGGAGTATTGATTGTCTTTTTCTAGCAGCCGCAGCTCGCGCGCGACCAGCTCATTAACAAGTTCGTGCGATGTCTCCGCCGTTCGAATTGCGGGCACGTATGCAAAGTCCAGATTGTCGGCAATGAACCGACAGATCCGCTCGGCCTTATTAGAGAGCGCCTTTCCACCTTTGCCTGGCTTCGCTACGCGGAACTCCGCATAAGGACCAGAACTAAGTCGCAACTGGATCGGCAAAATTCCGTTGAGCTTGCTTTTTACAGACGCCGAAAACCGCAACATCTCTTGATCAGTAAGCAGGAAGTGCAGCTCAAATGTTGTCCAACCCTCCGGATTCGTCTTTTGCTTCTTGACCGGGAAATCCGCCTCCCAATCGTATGCATAAGTATCGAGCCGAATACGAATTGTCTCGCGGCCGCTTGCGATACGACCGCTGCGCAGCAGCTCCAGGCACATCTTTAGAGCATAGAGCACATTCGACTTGCCCTCGTTATTAGGGCCTATCAACGTAGTAACATTCGCTAAGTCATCAAATGCTGCTCGCGACATGCTACGATAATCTTCAATCCCAAAATGAGTTAGCTTCATGCAATCCTCGGTCGTAGAATCGAGGACACACTAGCGACAATCGTAGAAAGAGATCAATATGTTCAAGGCCGAAGCCGTCAACTTGCGCCTCCCACAGAGGATGTGTTGCTGAGGCTAGAGTTCGCAACTGTTGCGCTGCGGCGCGGAAAAATGCTCCCCGCCTCATAGGGACTCAGAGCTTTACTAGCCGCTCCTTGAGTTGCTGCACGGTGAGCCAGGGTCTGCGAGCGTGCACCATCCGATGACAATTCGAGCAGAGCAATGCCAGGTCGTCTAGCTTCGTTTTGTGCCCGGGCAGAAGCGTGTGGACGGGCTTAAGATGATGAGCTTCGATAAACCCTGCCCCATGCTCGCCGTAAGCGGCCTCAAAATCGAAGGAGCATACTTCGCAGGCTAGCTTGCCGGCCCCCTTGATCGCAGCGAGCTTCTTTTGCTCAACGAGCTTACGGTTACGCTCACGTGATAGATGCACACGCGTCAGTACCCGCCCTTCCTCCGCCTCAAACGTTTCTTCTGCCTCAGGTGCCGGCCCGATGGGCAACCCCGCATCAACGTTTGCGCGAATGGAGCTAGCGGTCAATGACAGCAAGACTTCGTTGCCTGCGAAGGCGGTCCAGATATCCCCCTCCAGCCTCCCGTCTCGCTCCAGTCCCTTCTTGCCCTCAGCTTTGTAAGCAAGATCGAAGCGCCGGAAATTCATGGCCTTCATATAGACGCCGTTGGGATTGCGGAAGTCTTCTCTCCCGGTTGAGAGCTGGGCGCCCATTTTGTTCAAGAGCTTCGAAAGCTCCACTATCTCCATGCTACCTTTGCCGGGCGGGTTACCCTGATGGCGCCGATAAAGTTCTAATGCCAAAATAAGCTCGTCCCGTGTTTAATTCGGATTCCGACCAATTGATTCCTCAGTCACCATAAGCCCCCGCCAACGTCATGTGCGCGCTATAAACCGTAGCGTGTAGTGGGTCTAGTCACGCCACGTAGATGCTCCTATGATTGATTTCCGGTTGCACAGAGGAGACTTAGATAACCATGGAGCCAATGTGGCTGCGCAAACCGCGAAACGCCGCGACCATCGTATTTGTGCACGGATTATTTTCAAGCAACGAGACCGCTTGGCTCCATCCCGACGGCTCGTTCTGGCCAAAGCTGGTCTGCGACGAACCGCAGCTTGGTGACTTCGGGGTGTATCTGTTTTCGTACCGGGCAGACATTCACGCTGGCACCTTCTCGCTGGAAAACGCAGTTGATGCGATGCGCGAAAGGTTTCGGCTGGACGGCTTGTTCGATAACGGCAGCGTCGGCGCCGGTTTGATCTTCGTGTGTCATAGCATGGGCGGTATACTTGCCCGACGATTTGTCGTGGCGCAACAACTGACGCTTGTTGATCGAAAGCTTCCGATCGGTCTGTTTCTCATCGCCTCGCCTTCTCTCGGATCCGAGTACGCAAATTTTGTTAGTGCAATCGCGCCATTCTATAATGCCCAGATTGATATTCTGCGTTTCAGCGAGGAGAACCAATGGCTATCTGCACTGGACAAAGACTTCATCAATATCAAGGAGGGCGACAGGCTACCCATTTTCGGAAAGGAGCTGATTGAGGATAATTTCATAGGGAGTGATCGTTTTTTTAGACGAAAGCAGATTGTCCAACGATTCAGTGGAGCGCGATATTTTGGAGAGCCTGTAAAGATTGAGCGGACTGATCATTTCACGATCGCGAAGCCAGCTTCCTTGCAGGCAATCCAGCATCGACTCTTGGTTGAGTTCGCGACCACGATAGCTAAAAAATATCGTATTGGCCCATCGGATACGGAAAATTCAACGTTAATCGAGGGTGATAATCCGGTTCTTGTAGATTGGTCATCGTTTTCAGCCCAAAAGCCGTCGAACGTTTCAAGGAAGCTATTTTCGCGGGAGACGGTCTACGAATACCGGTTGAGTGCGGCGGCACTTTGCTTGCTTCCACTGCTCTTAGCGGGAGCGTCGTCCTACCTAAAACTGGCGCGAGAGCGTGCCGCCGAAGCCGAAATTCTTAGCAGCAGATTCAGTTCTCCTTCCATAAGGGGCGCAGCCAGCAGCATATTCAGTTTTTCAAGCGCAGAAAAGGTTATCGAGTATAGCAGCACTGGCTCGATGCTAGAGTCGTTACCGAATGCCTTCAAAGATATGGGACCGATCGCTATCAGCATAAAGAAGGCACGTTCCAGCCCCTTCCTCCTGCAAAAGGAGGAGCCCGCGTATCAGCTAATTCCTGGTCTTGGTGCGCCATCAAATATCGTCGGAATCGAAATTACGAATGCCGACGGTTTGAACGATCTCGATCCACTTGGGACCATGCCACATTTGGAGGCATTTATTATCGGAAAACCAAAGTTCGCCTCTAGTCTCCATTTCTTGACGAGAATGCCAAATCTAAAATTCCTTTACATCACTGATGCAGACATACCCGATCTAGAACCGATAGCTGCACTCAGCGAACTAAGACAATTATTTTTGTCTGATCTGCCTCGGGTAACTGACTTAAAGCCGCTCAAGGGACTGTCCAAACTGGAATGTGTTCAACTCCTAAGATTGCCCCTGCTTAAAAATGCAGAAGTCTTACTTGGGTTGCCGAACCTCAAGTCGGTTTCCATTCGAGAATCAGGCGTGCCTGTTCCGCCGGAATTAAAGGTGAAAGACACGTATTGCGCGTCACCCTCGCGCACCGAGTATTCCTTGCCGTAGGAAGACTGGGCAAAGCATACACGTGCAATCCGACTACTAACGGGCGTAATCGCTTAGCAAAAGGCCCGTGTCAGAACCGCTGCGAATTCGGCCCCCCTCCTGGAGCCCTAATCCAGCGTAGCCGCTCGAATGTCATGGAGCACCGCAAGCGTCATATCGTTCACGCCACCCGTTCGGCTCTTCACCATTTCCATGTAAACGCCAAGCGCATCGGGGAATTGCCCCGGCAAGAGCGCATCGCTTTCCTCTAAGCAGTTTATCAGCACTTGGAATGCCGCAACCATGGCGGCCATGGGCGGCGATGACTTCGGCTTCTGGCGAGGGTGTCTCCTTTGGCATAGTCGCACCTCCGATGTGTTCGAGCGCCCGGCGTCCGCCTTAAGGAAAGCCAGGCGCGACGCACGCTCGATATATCCTTTTCGCAAGGGCTGACGAAAGGGCAATACACTGATAGAAACTACAAACTCTACCTAATGTTGTCGCAAAGGGACACTCGGGATAGCGCTTGTGGTAACGACCCGCATTGCTCGTATAGGTATCGTAGTTGCTCTATTGGGACTAGCGATTCTCGGGGCGTCGCTCTTTCACTGGAGCAAAACGACTTCATCGCGGGGGCTGCTTTATTCTGACGATCATTTCGAGTGGACGATAAAGTCGCTGCGGCCGCAAACTATTTGCTAGGTTTGACAGCTTTCCCAAGTGACTTGGCTACCACGATTAGGACAAAGTGTTTGGAGATTGCGCCAATTAAGCGCGTGCTTGAAGAAACAACTTACGGGACCGACATCGAGCGCTGGCCCGTCGAGGCGCCCGCGTCATTCTGGACCGGCATTGCCGTTGCCGTATTTGGTCTATTGCTAGGCCCAATAGTCTTCTGGGTGGGCCGGGCCGAAAGATAGCCACGTGGGCGAGTGGGCGCTTTGCTCGGGGTCCACCTAGAAGTGATCCTTTCTTAGGACTTGCAATGTCCAGATTCGAGAAGCCTCAAAAAGGAAACCCCCACCGGCTGGCGGTCGCCCAGCACACGTTTCCGTCGAAGAGTATTGCAAGATTCTGCGGGTCCGATCGAAGAGTCGAGATGTTCCACATGCAGGGCGCCGTGGTTCGACGCGCGAAGCCGACGGACAGGGTCTTTTGCGCACGGCGAGCGTGGGATCATGGTACTGAAGTCGGCTTCATGAAAGAAATTGAAGACCGTTTCCAGCCTCTAGCCCAATCGATAGTCGACGGTCACGTTTCGACGTTTGATCGAGAGCTAACGCACGTCATTAGCTCCTTCTTCGCTCTTTGGGTGGTGAGGACGGAGATGCGCGAACAACCGGTAGAGGACGCCGTTCTACAAGGGGTCCTGCCTGGTCGTGCATGGTCTAGGGACCAGGAGGAGCGCCTGGAGAAGGCGGGGCTTGGCTTCCAAAGAGGTATAACGATCCCAGCCCGGCAGGCGAACGGCATCGGGTTACGGATAAGAGTGGGGCGGCTTCTTCGTGAGATAAACCCGTCAGCGAGTTGGGGTGTTGTGCGCGCTTCAGGCGGCGAATTCGTTGTGCCGGATCGGCCCGCGTACCCGTTCATACCGATTGAACCAACGCTCGCATTGGCCCACCCTGCTATGAATCAGACGCTTGACCGAATAGCCGTTGGTCTCGTCAACCAGCAACTCCGCTCGGCAAGCCCACACTACTATTTTGCGAGAGATTTGGCGGCCTGCCCGTAACCCCGCATTTGCGCAGAGTAGGGATCCAAGCAAGCGATGCTGGGAAATTGCCGAATTTCGGAATTGCCTGCGTCGTGCCAGAAGGGCCTATGCATGGGCCGAGCGCCCGACTTTTGAGCCTACCCCGGGGCGGTGTCCTAAGCCCGGGTGAGCGATCCCACATCGCAGCGCGCGGCTGGTCATTGTCGCTAGGCTTGCACGTTGGCTCTGCGTCGCGTCGTGCGCTCCGCTTGAACTAAAGTTAGAATTTTTCCCGCGCACGGGATTGGAGCGAAATCAACTATTTAGTTTGGGCATAAGTCCTGCACGGAAGTGACGGAATGCCGTCAAGCGAGCGGTCGAGGTTCCATAACATTCGATGGGCGAATCCGTGCCGGCTGAAACCACTTCCATCTTGTAAGGGGTTTTAACGCGCTTCAGCTTTCTTGGCAGACGAGCTGAACACCGCCTGCTGCTCGTCCCACTCGGCAGGGATGGATTTCAACAACTGTGCTAGCTCCAGCCCCTCCGACTGCAGCCCATTCAGGATGGCTTCGGTGATGGCCGGCGAGAGCAGGGTCAGCCGAAGTACCCGGCAGAGATAGGACTCGTTGATCTTCTCGGCCCTAGCGAGGTCTCGCACTGAGCTAAACAGGTTGGATTCGAGCATGTTGCGCCAGCGATGCGCCCGCACCATTGCCTTGACTAATGTGTTGTCGACCTGAGGCTTCGGGGGCGACCAGACTTCCGCATTTGCCGGAGTAACCACGCGCTTGCGCCCACCCGATCGTCGCAACGCAATCGGGATGCTCACGATCATTGTTCGCCCGTCACGGCTGAGTCTCGGTCGTCCGATGGGCCCGAGGGTGAGGGTGGTCGGCCTGTTCATTCAGTAGCCTGCTGGAAGGGGTGGGGCTGCAATTCCGAGGAGAGCGAGGTCAGTCCCTGGACGTTCAAGGTGATATCCATCCTCTCTGCTTGCATGTCGATGCGCTCGACAAGCAGTTCGACAATGCGCGCCTGTTCTGCCGGAAACAGCTCGTCCCAGAGCTCGTCAAAGCCGAGGAGCGCGCCCCGTACTTCGGCCTCGCTGATCTCGGAGGATTGCTTTCGCAGAGCGCGCCAGGTGTGAACGATGACTTCTGGGGTTTGCAGGAGCTGCCGAACCTGATCGACGACGATCCGCTCTAACTCGGCGGCGGGCACCGACTTGACGGGGCAGTCCGACCTTGCCTGCTTCATGGCGGTTTGGCTGATGTAGTAGCGATAGAGGCGACCAGACTTTCGGGTGTGGGTTGGTGACATCGCGGCGCCGTCGGGGCCGAAGAGCAGACCTTTCAGAATTGCAGGGGTCTGCGCGCGAGCATTGCCGGCGCGTTTGCGGGGGCTCACCTTCAAAATAGTATGGACCTGATCCCAGAGCTTGCGATCGATGATCGCCTCGTGCTCGCCGGGGTATGAGGTGCCTTTATGGACCGCCTCGCCAAGATAGACCCGGTTGTGGAGGATCTTGTACAGCACCCCCTTGTCTAGAAG
Source organism: Bradyrhizobium cosmicum (assembly GCF_007290395.2). NCBI lineage: Bacteria > Pseudomonadati > Pseudomonadota > Alphaproteobacteria > Hyphomicrobiales > Nitrobacteraceae > Bradyrhizobium > Bradyrhizobium cosmicum. Next base: position 541,638 of record NZ_CP041656.2, read on the forward strand.
ATGACCGTATCGGTTGCGCTCGTTGGCTGCGACCAGCTCGCGGGCGAGCCGAGTGGCAGATTTGAGTTGCACGAACCGCCGAAAAATAGCTCTGACCCGTTCGGCATCCACTTCGTGAACCAGCAGTTTGCGGTCACGGACTTCATAGCCAAGCGGCGTCCATCCGCCCATCCACTTACCGCGCTTGCGAGAGGCTGCGACCTTGTCGCGAATCCGCTCGCCAATCAGCTCGCGCTCGAACTGGGCGAATGTCACCAGGATGTTCAGCGCCATGCGCCCCATGGCATCCTTGGTGTTAAACGATTGGGTGACGGAAACGAACGTCACCCCGTGGCTTTCGAACAGCTCGACCAAATTGAGAAAGTCGAGCATCGACCGGGAGAGCCGGTCAATCTTATAGACCACGATGACGTCGATCTTGCCTGTTTTGACGTCTGTCAAAAGCCGCTTCAACGCCGGTCTTTCCAGCGTGCCTCCCGAGAAGCCACCATCATCATAGTGATCTGAAACTGCGGTCCACCCCTCTGCTCGTTGGCTCACGATATAAGCTTCACAAGACTCTCTCTGGGCGTCGAGCGAATTGAAGTCCATGTCGAGCCCTTCCTCGCTCGACTTGCGGGTATATACCGCACAGCGGACCTTTCGGACGGAGGCGAGGCTAGAGCCTGATCGCTCGAAGGCATTCGCGAATGGGCTGGCTCGTCCCTTTGCCGGTTTGCGGGAAGTCATTTTCCCACCGAGTTCTTCAAGCCGAAGAAGACCCAGCCATTCCATTTGGTGCCCGTGATCTGGCGGGCGACCGAGGACAGGGATTTGTAGGGGCGGCCTAGATATTCGAAATCGTCGTGGCGAACCGTGACGCAGTGCTCCACGCCCTCCCATTCGCGGATCAGCTTCGTCCCCGCGACGGGCCGCAAAAGCGGTCGAGCCTTGCGGTCCGCCGGCTTCTGGTCGGCATATTGCTTAGCCATGGCTTTGAGGCGTTCGGTGGTTTCGCGGGAAAGGCCGCCATGGGCCAATTCTTGGATACGGTAGGCCAATCGGCTCTCAAGGAAGCGGCGGTTATAGGCCGGCGGCTCGGTATCAAATAGTTCGCGCCAGCGGGCCTTCAGTACGGGGGCAGCAGCGCCTTTAAGGGCGGCCAATTGGGCCAGCATAGACGATTTCATGGCCGTTCTCCGTTTAGCGGAACGGGTCGACCACCGCTCTGGAAAGCCGAAAAGTAAAGCGAGATCTCCTCGCTCACTTCCGAAACTTGACTGGACTTTCGATTCAGCAAGCGTTCAAGACCGCATGCCAAAATCTCAGCAATTTCGGGCAAGGAGTTATCACCTGCGAGGTTGACCCCCGAAGCTGAATGAACCCGCTGGATCATCGCGAATTACCATTTGCTGCGGCGTCGCACGCGGCCAACCAGGCATCGATTTCATGAATGAAATAGTAAACTAGGCGAGACCCACAGCGATGGTGGGGCGGTCCGATCTTGGCCATGCGCCACTTGGCGAGCGTGGATCGGCTTACGCGAAGGTACTTGGCTGCTTCAATGGCCCGCAGCCGTTCGCTTTGTTCTTGATGCACCTTCATGCTCCTTGGTCACTACGATTCGCCTTGTGCCAAGGAAACTGTCAGAAGGTGCTTATAGCGTCAGGTGATACAACGGCGTCCATTTGCTAGACTGACCCCAGCGGCTGGGATGCTCAAGTCCAATGGTCTCAAGAAATTCGGGCTCGAACAGGAAGTATCTCCAAGACTCTTTCGGGTGCGCCATATTGCGCTCGACGCGGCAGTAGCTTGCCTTCATCGCATCTGGTCCGCCGAACGCAGGCGTGTCTTTGAGGATCATCGATGCGCATTCGTAGGCCCTTAGCCAGTCGTGTCCGTACCAGATTGACATCTTCCTTGGATGCTCGAGCACGCTGGGAGGTGCGTCTGCATCCGTTTTGAGCGTTTCGCTAAAGGTCTTTTGCTGAAAGCGCGCTTCTCGGACTGAATCCCAACGCATCAGATCGATCATATCCTGCCGGCAACGGTCCAGGATGCCAGACGAGCGGCCTCGGTTCCTGGGTCGACTGGGACCCAATTGTTGGCAGTATCCCCGAGCAGCACGACTCACTAGCCAGTCGGGAACGGGTACCTTGTGACGATCGCAAAAGAAAAGCGCGGCGGCTGGTGCGAGTTCGATGCCAGCATCGGTCGCCATCTGCAATCGATGGAGCTGACGCTGTCTAGGGTCGTCAGTTGCTGAGTGCGTTCGATGCATTTCCATGGCTCGAAACCCTCGTAATGATTCGTCATCACGATAATATTCGAGCGCCTGCGAGCAAGAATAATCCTTTTACATAGTAGTAGTCGATCTTCACAATTTCCATTCGGTACAAAGGGGCCTCTGATTGCGTCCGTATCGCAGACGGGATTCGCATGTCAGTCACTCCACTAGAGACGCTCCTCGCTCATAAGGTCATAAATCTGGCTGCCGAGCTTTCGGGAGCAGAAAAGCGAGTGGCCGGGGCGCTAATTGATCATTTCAACCGCCGCACAGGACAGTGCGACCCGAGTCTCAATACGCTCGCTGATCTTATTGGCATGAGCCGTCGCACGGTTATGCGTGCGGTCGCTCGTCTGGAACGGTTGAGCTTTTTTCGGAAGGTGCGGCACGGTGGGAAGTTCCACCGCAACAGTTACGAGCCGATCTGGTCCTCGTTTAGGGAGGCCGAAGATCGATGGAATTCTCGACGCAAGTTTCGGCAACAGAAGTTTGGGTCGCTCAATGTGTCACCTTCGGCGGGACCAACGCGACACCCTGAGGGTGACGGGCATGGCCACCAAACCTATTCTAGCAATCCACTATATAGAACCTTAGCAGCCAAACGCCATGAGGGTTCTGCTGCGCGAGCAGCGCCAGTTATGTCCTGGAGTAGAGGCTTGGCGACGAAGTTGCCGAGGAAGGAGTTCGAAGCATCCAATCCGCGAGTGCCGACGACGTCTTCCGCAAACGTGGCGCGTATCGCTGCCGAACGGCGATGGAGCGATAATCTCCGATGTGAGCTGTCGACGAAGGTTGCGGTGTACGGAGCAATCGTCGATTTCATTGACGAGCCACTGCGTATTGCTGCCACGGAAGCTGAACTCAACTGTCGCGGTGCTGGGCTGAGACTTGTCCTGCAGCGCTACCGCGATAGTGCCGCGAAGATGGGTGATCGTGGTGAATAGACAGACCGGGGGGGCGGGTAAAAAGTCAGGCGCGTGTGCAAGCACGGACCGGCGCCACTCTCATTCAGGGATTTTTTTTCAGTGCAGGCGAATTTTCGGGCCTGTAGAGGGATGCATTTCGAGTCTTTCGCGAGATGAGGCATCAGGGTGGGCCGTCACGGCCCATAAGCCCTTGAGGTCGCGTCATATTTTCTGCGCACATCAGTCTGCCTCCGCGGCTGACCGCTCCAACGACTTAAGCACCCGGCAAAATCCACCATTTAATTTCCTTCGCGGCGAGGATGATCACCAGCGGGCCAGCGCAAAAAAGACGAATCAAAGCAACGGCCGTGGCTTGCAAAGAATGTCGCGAAATTCCCTAGGGGGGGAGGGGTGCCCGATGACGGGCGATGTGCAAAAGGCCGAGACATGACACACGCGACGTGCCCAGAAGAAGCGAACGCACGCCTTCAAGTCGAATACTGGCCGCTTGATCGGCTGATCCCCTACGCGCGCAATGCGCGCACCCATAGTCCGGCCCAGGTCGCCGAGATCGCCGGCAGCATTCGCGCCTTTGGCTTTTCGAATCCAATCCTCGTCAGCGAAGACGCAGATATCATCGCGGGACATGGCCGGCTGGCCGCTGCTCGCAAGCTTGGTCTGACGGAGGCGCCGGTCGTGGTCCTCCGAGGATTGACGGAGGTGCAACGCCGCCAGTTGGTGCTTGCCGACAATAGGATTGCGCTAAATTCAGGTTGGGACAGCAAGATGCTCAACCTCGAACTGGCTGACCTGTCTGCGCTGGGTGCCGATCTCGCATCTATTGGCTTCAGCAAAAAAGAGTTGGCGGCCGCGCTATCAAGGGTCGAGAGCGGCTTAACGGACGAGAACGATACCCCCTCTATCGTCGAGGCCGCGGTCTCCCGATCCGGTGACATCTGGCAACTCGGCCCTCATCGCGTTGCGTGCGGCGATAGTCGAGATGCAGTTCTCGTCCACTCGCTGCTGGCTGGTGCTTTGCCTCAATTGATGGTCACCGATCCGCCCTATGGCGTCGAGTACGACCCGGAATGGCGTCATCGCCGCGGCGTCAACAATTCGAAGCGTACAGGCAAAATCCGCAACGACGAGATCGCCGACTGGGCGCCTACCTGGGGCTTATATCCAGGCGAAATCGCTTATGTTTGGCATGGTGCTTTACGGTCGACCATCGTTGCCGAAAGCCTTCTCAAGAGCGGCTTTTCGATTCGCGCGCAGATCATCTGGGCCAAGGAGCGCTTGGTCATGAGCCAGGGAGACTATCACTGGCAGCATGAGCCCTGTTGGTATGCGGTCCGAAGGAAGGGTAACTGGACCGGCGACCGCAAGCAAACCACGCTGTGGACGATCGCTAGCGGCGGCCAGGACGCCGAAACCAGGCACGCCACCCAAAAGCCGGTCGAATGCATGCGCAGGCCTATGCTCAACAACTCCGGCCCCGGCCAGGCAGTCTATGAGCCCTTCCTCGGCAGCGGAACGACGCTGATCGCGGCGCAATCGTGTGGGCGAGTCTGTCTGGCTATTGAGCTAGACCCGCTCTTTGTGGACCTTGCGATCCGCCGGTGGCAGTCCTTCACCGGGGAGAAAGCTAGGCGCGACAGCGATGGCTTGAATTTCGATACTCTAGTGAAGGAAATTCCGGCTGTTGAGGAAGCGCAATGACGCGAGGCCGTCCCCCAAAGCCTACGCGACTGAAGGCACTGACTGGTAATCCCGGCAAACGGCCTCTCAATTCCCATGAGCCGCGGCCAGAGCCGGCAATGCCGGAATGTCCCCCGCAACTCAGTCCGATCGCCCGACAGGAATGGATCCGCATCACCGCAGAACTTTCGAAACTGAACCTGGTCACGCACCTCGATCGCGGCGCGCTTGCCACTTACTGCGGAGCCTATGCGCTCTGGGCTGAGGCAATGGAGCAGATCCAGAAGTACGGGATGATGGTGAAGTCGCCGACAGGCTACCCGATCCAGTCCCCGTATCTCGCCATCGTAAACCGGCAAGCTGAAATCATGATGAGGGTGTCATCGGAGTTCGGTTTCACGCCAGCCAGCCGAAGTCGCCTCTCGGCGTTACCGCCAGACCAGTTGCCGCTTCTGGATCTTGCAATGGATGAATACGATGAGGAGAAAGCAGGAAATGGGAGCTAAGCATATAAGCGGCTCCACTAAGACCCCAAAGATTTGCTCCGAGTTCGTGCCGAGATTCGGCTCTCTGGTGAACCCACTTTCAACTGGCGACCATCCCTAAAGCCCCTTTGTCCGTAAGTCAGCCACAGGCTGAGAAAGTCCGAGGACCGCGACGCTGGGCCTCGATCCCGATACCCCTTTCCTAGAGCCTGTTGGCAGTTATCCACTGCCGATGTCGCGAATAACTGCTGGGGGCGACTTTCAACTGGAAAGCTAGGGGACCCCGGAGCTAAATAACTTACAATCCAGCTGACCTATCTAGGCCAAATAACTAGCAAAACGCTAAAAGAACTTACATGTCGGTTATTGTCGTCACCACTTGCTCAGATACAAAGCGCTTCCCGGTCGCGGCTGAGATGAGGGCGCGCGAACTGCGTGCTGGGAACCTGAGGGAGCTACTGGAGCAGTGGAGGTCTCGGCGTGCAAAAGCTCAGCCGGTAGCTGAAGCCCGCCGTGTTTATGGGGGACGAAGCTTTCAGGAGGCCGATAAAGCGTCGCAGGCGGGCCATGCTGACTTCTACATTATATCTGCGGGGTACGGGCTGGTGAGTGCTAGCGATCAGATCGCTAGCTACAGCGCCACCCTCGTGCCTGCCAGCGAAGACTTCGTTGGCCGCTCGATCAGTTCCGGGTTCTCCCACAACGATTGGTGGTCGGGCATTCAGTCGACAGGAAGCCCTACCCCGCTGGCCGACCTGGTCAGGGCAACTCCTGCCGCATTGATATTATTCGGTCTGTCCAGCAGGTATCTCCCGATGGTTCGGAGTGACTTGAATAGTTTGCCAGACCGCGACTTGGCGCGAGTGCGAATCGCTGGACTCGGGCTAGCAAAGCTGGCGGATGACCGACTTCGAGGCCTGATGCTTCCCTACGATGGTCGCCTCGACGGACCAGACAGTCCAATTCGTGGGACGAGGAGCGACTTTGCCTCACGTGCCCTAAGGCACTTTGTCGACAGCGGCTTGGCAAAGAGAGGATCTATCCGCGAGCATTCGAATGCTGTTCTCGCGGCGTTATCGAGTTGGCGAGATCCGGTGGTACATGCCCGTCAGACGAAGACTGACGACGAGATCATGCGCGTAATCGAAAGACATTGGAGCCGCATTGAAGGAAAGTCCGGCCGAGGCCTTCGCTATTTGCGTGATGTCGAGAATATCGCGTGCGAGCAGGGGCGATTTGCGGGTCTTTTTCGCCGCGTCGCCGAGGGAATGTCCCAATGAAAAATCCTAGCAAATTAAAAAACATTTGCGTTCGAGCGCTCCGGACCACGCAGGGCAAGCGTGTCCATGTGTTCTCCTTCTTCATTAAGGGGGCTGATATCACGAGGATCGCCGAGATTTCTCGGGTATCTCGGGACGCGAGTGATAGTCTTAAGGGGTTTCAACGGAAAGAGATCCAGAATCACGTCAAAGGCATCGTTCAGTACCTTGATCGCGGAGATATCCTCTTTCCCAATGCGATCATTCTTGCCCTGTCTCCGGAAATCAGCTTCAAGCAGTCGCGTGGGCCCACGCCCGATGGCATCTCCGATCTAGCGCAAATCGGTACTCTATCTATTCCAATCCGCGAAGAAGGAAGACGGGTTGCGTGGATCGTAGACGGTCAGCAACGTTCGCTGGCGCTATCCCGAACCAAGAACACGCAGATCCTTGTTCCTGTGGTCGCATTTATCTCGGGCGACATTGATGTTCAGCGCGAGCAATTCATTCTTGTGAACAAGGCGCGACCACTCCCGGTGCGACTTATAAACGAACTACTCCCAGAGATTGGTGTGCAGTTGCCGCGCGAGCTCAGTATCCGAAAAATTCCAAGCGAGCTTTGCACGCTGTTGAACCGGGATCAGAGTTCGCCTTTCTTTGGTCTCATCCGGCGGATGTCGCAAGAGAATAGTGAGAAGGCGGTGATCATTGACACCGCTCTGATCAAGGTCATGACAAACAGCATCAATAATCCCTTGGGAGCGCTCGCGCTTTATCGGCAGTCAGATGATGGCAGCCAGGACATCGACGGAATGTATCGGACGATGTTTCTCTTCTGGCAGACAGTCCGTGAAGAATTTCCAGATGCATGGGGTAAGCCGCCCACTCGGAGCAGGTTGATGCATTCTGCTGGAATTCAGGCGGTCGGAGTGCTGATGGACCGAATCATGACCCGACTCCACGGGCGAGATGATCCTAAGAATGAGATCAGGCAATCCCTACGTCGGCTGCGCCCACACTGCCACTGGACATCGGGAACTTGGGAAGGTCTGGGCCTCAAATGGGATGAAGTCCAGAACGTACCAAAGCATGTTCGGGGACTTGCGGACCTCTTGGTTCGGCTAGACTTCAATTTGTCTCATGAGGTCGCATGAAGTTTATATACGCCGATAGCCTCGATTTCGTGGACCCGCGATACGATTTTCTCGCTGACAGGTCGCCCACTGATCGTGAGCCTCAGTGGGACGACGAGTATCCTCATGAGATACTCGGCTATGCGCCGTACAGCGGACTTCTGGTATCCCATGCCATCGTCATGCGGGGAAAGTATACGCTGCCGCAAGCAATGCGGTTTCGCCTTGTAGGTGCGCGCGAGTTTCTTCGCTTCACTGAGAAAAAGTTTCCAGGGACATGGGTAATCGGCGACTCCGGTGCCTTTTCGTACCACCGGGATACTGAGCCCCCAATTTCCGTGGAGGACATGACCGAGTTCTACGGTGAGGCTGGTTTTACTCATGGCTGCTCAGTCGACCACGTGATCTTCGAATTCGACGAGAGCGTTGTGGGCATGGCGGGTGGAACCGAAGAGTCTCGTCGACGCTTCGAAATTACAATTGAAAATGCGCGACGATTTCTTGCGTCGACTAAGAGTTTGGGGCCAGGCTTTACGCCGATGGGCGTCGTGCAGGGGTGGTCACCAGATTCGATGGGCTGCGCAGCGCAGAAGTTGGAGGCTATGGGCTACACATATCTTGCCCTTGGAGGCATGGCGCCGTTGAAAAGCGACGCGATCCACAGGTGTCTCGACGCGATCAGGGGGCAAATCAAACCAAGTACCCGGATTCATGTTCTCGGATTTGCAAAAGCAGACAACATCTTCGAATTTCAGCGGCACAACATCACGAGCTTTGATACGACTTCACCGCTATTGAGGGCATTCAAGGACCAGAAATCCAACTATTATCTTCCTGCTGGCGACGAAAAGCTCAAGTACTTTACAGCAATCCGGATTCCGCAGGCGTTGGAAAATCTTACCTTGGGGCGACTCGTCAAGTCTGGGCGGATTACACAAGAAGAACTGTTGGCCTTAGAGCGTGAAGCTCTAGATACCTTGCGTCGGTTCGATCGGGGGCAAGCCGACATCGAGGGGACGCTCGATGCCGTGACACGCTATTCTGAAGTGCTGCTGATGAGCCCTCATGCAGATGACGCGTCAGCATCCGAGAAGAAGCTCTTCGATATTCGCTCGCGTTATCGCCAAACTCTGGAATCGAAGCCTTGGAAGGATTGCAGGTGCGCGATCTGCCGAGAGATATCGATCGAGGTTATTATCTTCCGATCGAGCAATCGCAACAAGCGTCGGGGCATCCACAACCTGCACGTTTTCTACAACCACGTAAAAGGGCTAGAGAAGGCAGACACCTATGACGAACAAGCTAGTCTTTTCTGCAGTTAGAGCTGCGCAGAGCCCACAGCATGTCGTGTTTTCTTTCGCTGCAACCGCTGCAGAGGTTTTCGCCATGGGCAGGATTGAGCGCGCAGGCCGCGGCGATGGTGGAACCCTAAGAGGATTTCAAAGGCCTCAGATCGCGTCTCACATTTTGGAAATCCGGGACTACCTAGAGCGTGAGGACGCGGTCCTCCCGAATTCTGTGGTTCTTGCTTTCACCGACCGAGTTACAGTGACGCAAGTCAAAGATAGTATCGTCGAAGTGGAAGTTGACGTCTCTGATGGCCCTCCGGGGCTAATTGTCGATGGACAGCAGCGACTAAGTGCTCTGGCTCCGCTAACGGATAAGTCATTTCAGGTCTTCGTCTCTGGAATCATCTGCCAGAACGAAGAAGAACTCCGTCGTCAATTCATCCTGATCAACAATACCCGCCCTCTCCCGAAAGAACTTATCTATGAGCTTCTTCCCGGTATCGCGAGCCTGCCAGAACGAATGTCTTCTCGGTCTATGGCTTCGGCTTTGACGCAGCGGCTTAATTTTGATCGGAATTCAACTTTATATCGGCAGATCAGGCTACATACGAACCCCGAAGGCGTCATTGCGAGTAATGCAATTCAGCGTGTCATAATGGCTTCGCGATCGCACGGTGCTCTTCGTGTCCTCGCACAAAGCCCCGATGGTGACGAGCGATGCTTTGGACTAGTTAGCGACTTCTACGGAGCAATACAGGAAGTTTTCAAGAAGGATTGGGTCGGACTTTCTCCGAAAACATCGAGACTGGTCCATAGCGTTGGCATTATTTCAATGGGGCGGGTCATGGAGGTGGCCTTCCATGTCTGTGGGGCTCGTACGTTTGCAGACTTCCGCGAAGTTCTGAAAAATATCAGCGGGCAAACTCATTGGACGCAGGGCGTCTGGTCGTTCGGAAACTCTGACAATGTACGTAAACGAGCGTGGAACGAGCTTCAGAGCGTTCATCCGGACATCCAATTGCTCTCCGATCATCTCGATCGTCTGGTTCGGCAGACCAATCGTGACCGTGTCCTCCAAGAGCCCACCGTCGATCTCGTCCGTAAGACAGCGACCGGTTAGGAATGCAAATGAATTTGAATCAGCAAAGTGCCCTTGTCCTTTTTTCAGGCGGGCAGGACTCCGCCACCTGTTTGGCCTGGGCCCTTGAGAAGTTTTCGTGTGTCGAGACCGTGGGATTCGATTACCGGCAACGTCATGCAATCGAACTTCAATGCCGCGGTACTGTTCGAGAAGCAATCCTCGCTGCATTTCCTAAGTGGGCTGCTGCCCTCGGCGAGGATCACCTCGTGGATCTCGGCGTGCTCGGCTTACTGAGTGAGACCGCCCTGACGCGAAACGTCGAAATCCAGATTGCGGCAAACAATCTGCCAAGTACCTTTGTGCCGGGCCGGAACCTGCTTTTCATGACCGTTGCCGCCTGCATCGCATATCGACGTGGCATCAAGCACATCGTCGGGGGGATGTGCGAAACTGATTTCTCTGGATATCCAGACTGTAGAGACGACACCATCAAGTCGTTGCAAGCGACCCTTAATCTCGGAATGGACACTAGGTTTGTGCTTCATACGCCGTTGATGTGGATCGATAAGGCCCAGACTTGGGATCTGGCGGCTTCGATTGGAGGGAAGCCCTTAGTTGATCTCATCATCGAGCATACTCATACCTGCTACCTGGGTGACAGATCCCATCGACATGTGTGGGGATGGGGTTGTGGAACTTGCCCGGCTTGCGAGATTCGAGCCAAGGGCTTCGATCGATTTGCGGAAGGCAGCCTTGGTCTTAGGCGAGATCTGTGATGGCTTATTCAGTCAAGGAACTCTTCTACACCTTGCAGGGCGAGGGCGCCCAATCCGGGCGAGCGGCAGTCTTCTGTCGCTTTGCGGGTTGTAATCTGTGGTCCGGTCGAGAGTCAGATCGAGCCTCCGCCATATGCAAATTTTGCGACACCGACTTCGTGGGAACAGACGGGGAGGGTGGTGGAAAGTTCGAAACGCCTGCTGCGCTGGCGCGTACCATTGACCTCGTCTGGAAGGGAGATCGGGCTTGGACTAATGCATCGGATCGCAAGTATGTTGTGATGACGGGGGGCGAGCCGCTTCTGCAGCTAGATGCCGACCTGCTGCGGGAGGTAAAGGCGCTGGGATTTGAGGTTGCGATCGAAAGCAATGGAACGCTTCCGGCTCTCCCGGGCATCGACTGGATTTGCGTAAGCCCGAAGGCGGGCAGCCGGTTGGTGCAGCAGAAGGGCAATGAGCTCAAGCTGGTTTTCCCACAACAAAACGCAAAGCCAAGCGCCTTTGAGCATCTACATTTTGAGCATTTCTTTTTACAACCAATGGATGGCCCGGACAGAGCTTTGAACACGAAGCTCGCGGTAGAGTATTGCCTCGAAAATCCGAGTTGGCGCGTGAGCCTGCAAACACACAAGCTTATGGGGATCCCATGAATAGACATATCGAGGTCGACAAGTTCAGTTCAGATCAGGCCTCGGCTGAACCAGCCACTTTGTCGGAGACCCGGGTCATGACGCGGATTGGTCGTACCTATCGTTTCGAAGCAGCCCACCATCTGCCGAAGGTGCCCGATGGCCACAAGTGCAAGAACATGCACGGTCACAATTATCGAATTGAGGTGGTCTTATCCGGAAAGCTGGATGAGCGCGGCTTTGTTGCTGACTTTGCAGAGATGGATGCGGACGTATTTCCTCTGATCAGGCAGGTGGACCATCGAGTTTTGAATGATGTGCCTGGTCTCGAAAATCCCACCGCAGAAGTCATCGCTGCATGGTTTTTGGCGCGAATTGCCAATTGTGAAAGCGTCAGAGTCTACGAGAACGATGATTGTTGGGCAGAAATTTCTTCGCCCGCTCGATGAGCATGCTATTGGTTCGACTGTTTTTAGGCTTTCTTGTGTGCAGTGCAGTACGGGCGCGCTCTCGAACTGAGCGGGCCAGAACTGCATTGGATCGTATCTCCTAGCGCCCCCTCCAGTTGTACATCCGCAAATACTCTAGCGTGGTACCGCCGATCAGTGCATTCTCGGGTTTTGGAGTGGTGAGCGGGAACGCCTGGATATGGCTAGTGGGTTAAGCGGATCTACGATTAAGTCTTGGTTTCAGTATAGGTGCGAAAGGAAGACTCGCTACGAGACGATGGATCCCGCGGAGCTAGCCGCGGTGCCGGTAGCGAAGGACAACCGAGAGAACCGATGGGCTATCCTCGGGGTCGATTTCGAGGAACGGGTGGTTCAGCGCCTCTCTCAAGAGAAGGTCGTTCTTCGGCCGCCTAAGGGGGATAAGGAAGGTCTACGTGAAGGCTTGGCCGCTGAATTCTTGCGCGGGAGAGGCAACGCGGACTACGCGGCCCAACTAAAGTTAAAGCCTCGACTGCGGCCAGCTTGGCTCGGAAACAACCTGGAACTGCGCCGAAGCTTTGCCGATCTCGTCTGTCGCACCACGGTGAGGGGTAAGGCAAACTTTCGAATAATCGATGTTAAGGCAACTCGGAGCGCAAGAGCGTTCCACAAGATGCAAGTGGCTTTTTATGCGCTCTTGCTTGACGCGGTGATCAACGAAAATGCAATCGTCGGCGAAATCGATCCCGAGGGCGAAATCTGGCGAATACCTGACGATGGTGACGCTGAAGGAGATCGTTGGCAGGTTGAGAGCTTTGCGATTGAGCCATACAAGAGGTTAGTACGCGAGTTTTGTGCCAACACTCTGTCTGAGATCGCGTCTAAACCGGTTAGGCCGGGACAAGACGAAACGTTCTTTCACGTCTATTTCAAATGCGAGCAGTGTGCATACTTGCCCCATTGCATTCAGGCAGTGGACCGCGATCGTCCTGCTTACTTGCGTGATGTTTCAGCCGTTCCAGGCTTGAGCCACGAGGCCAAGCGTACCCTGATTTCGATGGGTGGTAAGACCGTTGCCCAATTAGCCGAGATGGGTGCAGGCATCGGACGTATGGACGGTGCCGGTTGGTCCTTATCTCGCCGCGCGGAGACCCTTATCGCTCGCGCACAGGCAATGCGCGATGACAAAGTCGCTCCAGGTTCGGAATCGCACACATTCTTAATGCCGCCTCGAACGGACGCAGCGCTGTATCTAGCGGCCGATCAGGATCCAGTAGACGACGGCCTTGTTACCTTGGGTTATTTATATGTGCGAGGCGACATCACGCGCCAATTGATAAAAGTGCTACCAACCGCCGATCGCAAAGCCGAAGCGAACGCTCTTGTTGAAATCTTCAGCCAGCTGATTTCTGATCTGCGTGAGATCGATGCTCACAATGCCTCCCTGCCTGGCGGACCGAGCAACCCAGCTTCAATCTTCTCTCATATATTTGTATACGAGGCTGCAGAAGGTGTTGGCTTGCAAAATGCAGTGAAGCGCCATCTCGACGATCCGAGAGTGCGACATGGACTGCTCGACATGGTGCGGTTGTTTCCGCCTGACGAGATTGTACCTGAGCCCGAGTTTCGCGGGATGCAGCATCTCCCGGCTACTGCACTGAGGTCTGTAATTGAGCAGCTTTTCGCGCTGCCAGTAACGGTTTCGTACGACCTACGCCAAGTGTCGGATGCCCTGCAGAGAAATGGGTTTATCGGCAACGCGTACAGCCCCAACGATCTCTTCCATCGTCCGTTCTCTTCCCTTTTGTCAATCGATGTTTCGCGAGCACTTCGGGAGGGGCGACCTGGATGTCCCACTATCGATCAAATCGAATCCGACGTGGCTGCGCGTCTTCAAGCTACTCATGCTGCCGCGGAATGGCTTCGCTCAGAGCACCGCCGGCGGATTCAGGCTGGTGAGCGAGCGATGTTGCGGCTTAACAAGCAGCCATTTCGAATGCAGGCCACATTCGATCCACTTGCTGTAGCGGATCTCGATATGCTTCGTGCTTTCGAGCTCCTCGAGAATCGCTCAGGCCTGCTTGAGACGATGATCAAGCTAGCTCAGCCGACGCGAGTTCGACGGGAGGCTGGGCGCGCCATCGGGCCCATGCGCCTGTTGAACGTATACAAGTACGCACGAAGCGTAGTGATATTCTTATCCGCACCGCCAGATGCCCTAGATGATGAAATCGCCGCCGGTGCATTCGGTCTTATTCTTAGTAACGGCGAACCTGAGTACGTGCTCGAGCCGCGAATGTGGCCTCAGATCTCCTGTGAATTGCTGGATCCCAAGCCGAACGACACCACAAACCTGCGGCGGGTGCGAGTGTTTCGGCCCAATTTCGAAAGTGCCGTATTCCAGGAAATGATGCGGCGGATTGGGGAGGAGGGATGGTTTCTTGACCGGAGCTTCGTAGACCTTAACACGGCGAAGGCCGACAACTTTATCAGCTTTCTGGCTCAGTCGGGTGCGGCATGACGGTACGCGATGATGTCGTCAAGTTTCTGCGCGATCCGTTGGGATTTTCGGCATCCGTGCAGGATCCTGATGTCTGGCTCGCTGGTCTGGAATCTTACGCGTTGCCTTGGATTGCTGCAAAGGCAGACCGGCCATTACGTCCGGCCCAGGAAGCCGCTTGGCGGGGTCTTGCAACATGTCGATCTGGATTGGTGCTTGGACCGCCAGGGACTGGTAAGACCCATTTGCTCTCGTGGCTCGTGGCTGGCTACGCGCCAGCCCGACGCGCCGTCGGTTTGCCGGCCAGGACGTTTGTAACCGCCTTTACAAAGAACGCGATCGGAAACGTGCTTGATGCCGTCGTAAGCCGGCAGGAAATGCATGAACCCAATGCTCCCCGTCCTATATATTTTGGCTCGGAACCCGCAGCTGGTTTATCCGCGGGTGTTGACGTCATGGGCCGCGGTGACGAGGCAGATCTGTTCGCAGCACTCGCAAGTGGTCGCGCTGTTATTGGGGCAACAATTTGGTCCCTATACCGCTTGCTTGATTCTGGTCGCGCGCCAGACGCGGAAGGTCCGACTGCTCCCTTGTTCGACCTGATCTGCATCGATGAAGCATCGCAAATGGTTCTTGGGCAGGGGTTGATGGCGCTTGGAGGATTAGCCCCCGGTGGACGCGTCATCGTCTCCGGAGACGATCAGCAGCTCCCGCCGGTACGTGCGGCTCGCGAGCTTGCAGTTGGGGGACGCCAGATGGGAGGTTCCCTGTACGCGTTCATGAAGTCTGCGACCGCTAGAGAGTTCGCTCTCGAAGAGACCTTCCGGCTCAATCAACCGCTGGCGGATTTTCCAGAACAGAAGTTCTATCCCGGTCGGTATGTGTCAGCTAACCCCACGTCCAGGCTCGTGCTGCGAGACGGGTGGATGGACGGTTTGGATCACGTAACCCGATTGGCGCTCGATCCTGCGTACCCAGTAGTCGTTCTACTTCATGACGGGCCGACGGCATCGACCTCCAATGCATTTGAGGCGGCCCTGTCCTCTCGATTCGCAACCGCGCTCGCGTCCCGTTCAGTAGACAAGAATGGCCAACAGATATCGCCTGATCAGTTTTGGTCTAGGTTGACTGCCATCGTAAGTCCTCACCGCGCACAAAACGCACTAATCAGAAATTTACTCCCAGAAGACTTGAGGCCTGACGCGTTCGTTGAGACGGTAGACCGAATCCAGGGTAAGGAGCGAGATGTTGTCATCCTTTCGTATTGCGTGGGTGATCCAGAGTTTGCCTTAGCTGAGGCCGAGTTCATCTTCTCGCCAGAGCGTCTAAACGTCTCGATTACCCGCGCCCGACATAAGCTGATCATGCTCGTCAGCAAGAGGTTGTTGGATGCCGTACCAACAGAGCAAGAGTTGATGGACAATGCCGAGACTTTACGAGAATTTGTATTCTCTTGTATTGCTGCTGCGGATGTACAAGTCGACGGCCCGGGGGGGCGTCTTGTTAATGTACAGATTCGTTTGCGAGGTTTCCCAGGCGAGATAACCTCGGTTGACGATGTCAGTGACGATGTCAGTCAAGCCTCGCCAAAGCCGGATGTAACCCCTATCCTAACACCACAGCTAGAGGGTGTGCTTGCAGCAATTCGTCAGGTTGTTGCTCAAAGGAACAGGGCCTCCGCACCCTTATCTGCAGTCAAAAGGAGACTTGCGCGGCAAGATGACGTGTTTGGCGATGCCCGCTCACTTCATCAAATTGGCTGGGTCTCGCTCCAGCAGCCAAAAAGCCAATATGGATACTTTTGGTCGGCTGCCCCCTTCGATAAGCCCAGGCGGGTCTATTCGATCGATCTCGACTCGGTCCGAAGTCGGATCGCCGTGATTGTCCGAGAGTCGAAATCGGGCCGCTACTGCTTCTACGACCGCGTGCGAGACAGATTTTCTTGGATGACGGCAGAGGGAGAGGACGCGCTCCTGCCGGTCTTGAAGCAATTACAAGCTGAGCAAGTCATCATCTTTGGTGACTTCAAAGGATCTCGGACAATCGCGTTGGCTCAGCAGCCAGACGCAGCGGCCCACCTGCCCGCTCCCCCAGCGATTGACCCCCCGGGTGACGCTGACTTTGAAATACTTAACCGGATCGAGGATATTGAAGCGGCCCGGATCAACTTTGGCGTGGTCGAAACCTGGATTTCCGTTGTCGAACTCGCACGAAGTTTGAATTGTGCGATCGACCCACTGACTGAAGCTCTGGCCCGCTTGGAAGCCAACGGATACCTCATGTTAGCTTCCGAGGGACGTGTCCGCAGCCGAGTTGCTGAGATTGCGCGCGAGGTTCGTCATGTTAAGCAGAGGTTTCGATCAGACGACGCAGGCCGGCGGCCGTACCTCGTACGAGGCCTGAAGGTAGAGTTCAAGGACCGTACAAAGCCCGCACGCGATCTCGCAATTAGCGAGGTGTTTGAGAGAGCTTCGAACGAAGCTGACTCGGAGCAGCGCTCAGCTCTGAATGGCCTGGAACGCGCATTGACTAGGATTTGGGGTCCGCAGGCCGCCCTTGCGCAATTCCAAGAGCGGGGCCTTAGGTTGGGTCTTGCTGCTTGGCGAGGTGAAGCAAATCCAACCATTGCAATTGCCGCCGATACCGGGTCAGGAAAAACCGAGGCGGCTTGTTTGCCGCTGATTGCCGGGGCTTTAGCGGATCGCATAAAAGGCGTGAGAGGAACCCGTGCTATTCTCGCCTATCCAAGAATCCGCTTGGTAGCCAATCAGTCACAACGCCTAGCGACCTATCTTGCAGCCTGTTCCAATGCAGCTGATCTACCTTTGCTCACCTTGGGACTTCAGGTGAAGGATGTCCCTGATACGTTCAAGGGCATGCATCCGCGCTATCAAGAACTTTGGCCTACGGTTGGAACAGATGCGTTTAGATTTCCATTCTTTGCTTGCCCAAACTGCGGGCAAGCGCTCAATCTGCTAGTTGACGAAGGCTTAGACGGGGCTGATCAACTAGTTTGCGTGCGAGGGGATTGGCGGTTTGATGGATGGATAGGATCCAAAGAGAAGCTCCGCTCGCAGCCCCCGGCATTTTTCTTGCCAACGACGGATAGCTTGCACCAATGGATGCACGACGTTCGCGCGGGCAAAATCTTTGGCGATGACCCGCACTTCGCCTCGCCGCGCGCGATATTGGCCGATGAGATACATCTCTACACTCATATTCATGGCGCCCAAGTAGGTGTGGCTTTGCGACGCGTTGCAGCCAGATCAAAGGTCAACGATCCCCTAAAGAGGGACGTCATAGCCATCGGGATGAGCGCGACAATGGGAAATCCATCGCGAGCCTGGGGTCGTCTCATTGGGCGTGACGAAGTAACGGTTATACGACCAGAAGGCGGGGAGCTTCGCCCCTCACCGAGAGGAAGAGAGTACTTTTTCTTTGTTCAGCCGAGTGTTGAATCACGCGGAGCGGATATTGCCGGTGCGTCGACTACGATTCAGAGCCTTATGTGCCTTGGCCATGGAATGCGCAGGCGTACGGGAGACGAAGGCGGATATCGAGCGCTCGTATTTTTCGACTCAATTGACAAGATGCGTCGCCTGCATGGCGCATACATTGATGCGGAGGAGGGCAGAGACCTCGCGGCATATAGGATCACAGCCTTCGGAGATGATGCTCAGGGTGCGCCTCAGACCGAATGCTGCCGAGACCCCGTTGGGTGCGATCGTTTTCGAGATGGCGAATGCTGGTGGTTTGCAGCCAACGACGATCGTCAATACGGCGCTAGCGGTTACCGCCCACCGGGGACCCCCCTAAGAGTAGCGCGCGCGCCAATATATTCCGGTACAAGCGGAGACGCGGAGGCCTTGGTGAAGGGCTCGGACGTCGTTTTTGCGACGTCATCTCTCGAAGTCGGTTATGACGATCCCGATATAACCCTCGTTTATCAGCACTATTCGCCTCAGAACCTAGCGAGCTTTATCCAGCGGAAGGGGCGCGCCGGTCGCAGCATTGACGATCGCGCGTTAACTGCTGTCACGTTATCGATCTATTCGCCTCGGGACACCTGGTACTTCCGTCGGCCGAACGAGTTGGTTTCACCGCTTGGCTTTCAGGCTCCCTTGAACCCCGAAAATGCCTTCGTACGCCGGGGGCAGGCCCTTTCGGCATTGTTTGATGGTCTTGCTTGGATTGCTGCGAAGAGCGGGCAGCAAGAGAACTTGGCCCAACCTGCCCGATCTGTGTTGGCAGAAGCTGGCAAGATCGCTGAAGAGGCTCTTGGACCCAACGTGTGGCGCGAATTGGGCTTCGAAGGTGCCTATGAATTCTGGATAGAAGCAAACAAGGTGAGGTTAAGTGGTCCATCTCCACAGTATCTGAGTCAACTGCGCGAGACGCTCGCATGGGCTCCCACCTTGTTGTTCGACACCATTAATCTGCCCTCGCTTGAAATATCCGGCCCCGACGTCACGGGGGGGAAGCGCGAGGACATCAGCCTGGCGTTTCCAACGGTCGCACCAGGCAATGCAACGCGACGATATAGCGCCACCGCGGTGCACTGGCGAACTCCTGTCCAAGGCAACGCGCCATGGTTCATAGACGAGGATTATGGGGTCGCTGAGCCGATTCCTCTGACCGCCGATTCGGATGAGTTACTTGAGCAGCTTCCGACCGATGCTCGTGATCTCCTCGCGGGCCTACACACGGAACTTTGCAGGCCCACGCGCATCACGCTCTCGAAGATGGGTTGGATGGCCGGAGCACATTGGACCGGCGAAATCACTCTTAAGGAGGGACGCATAACGCAAATTGCAAACCCAGACACCGACGTTGCGGTAAGGCATGACAGCCGTGGCGAGCTTCGCGGCTTTGTTGTGATCAAGCTGACACAAGAGTTGGGACGTGACTTGGAACGCGATGTCCTGCCGTCAGGCCTGCGATCGGTTACCGCCTATGCTGGCTTTGGCGCAAGTGCCAGTGCCACAGGACTAGAAATGGCGCGAGTATTCTGGGGGGCTGATGCTGAAGTGCGTTTGGACGAGGTAGGCGCGGACCCTATTCCATTCACCCAAACATTCGTAAGCCCTCGCACTAAGCGCCCCTTGCTTCATGGCTATAAGGTTGAAACCGAAGGATTACAGTTTCAGGTCGACAGCGGTGAACTCGACAGGTTTGTCGCAAGCGAATTGATGCAGCTAAATGATGACGAAGCAGAGCGTCGATGGCGTACTTCGCAGTTCACGCGCTATGTTGTCGAGAGTAGTGCTCGTGGTCTTGGTCTGAATGCTTATGAAGCAAAGCGCGGAGCCGATCTACTTGTCGCGGCTGCTGGGGAGCCCGCGCTTCGCAAGCGTCTGAACCATCTGCTTCGTTTTTGGTCAGACAGTGAGTTTGCGGCCCTTCTGGAGGATACCCGGGCTCAATTACTGCAGCAACACCCATTAATGACCAGAGCAAGGGTTCAGAAGACTGCAGCGGCATTGGTCGGACGGCCTTTCCAAGTACTATTGCAAAACATGTTGCGACGAGTGGCGGATAAATCAGCTCTGGCCGGCTACGTACGTAGTCTGGTCCTTAATAGCATGGCTATTCGCCTTAAGGAGTTGGTTTCCCATGTAGGTCAAGGGGACGAACGTCGTCTGCTTGCTCACGCAAAGTTGCCCATCCAATTCGGTGACGATAGCTCAGATACAATCACAGTTTGTGAAGTCGGGTCTCTTGGCGATGGCACAATCAGAGCCGTGATCGAGCGCTGGGACGAAGTGAAAAAGCTGGGCGCTGAAGGGTTTCTTACGACCTGCGCTAATGCCGAGGAAGACGCCATAATAAGCCGGTTCTGGGCTTTGGATGCGGAACACGACGCTTGGCGCAACGGGGATCCACGCGATCCTCGGTGGCTCGGCCGGATCGCACAAAGGCTAACGCCGAATGATCCAGATAGACCCATTCCGGCACAAATCTTGCGAATACTGTTTGACTCCGAATCGGTCGAGGCAGAGTCATTTTCACTGTACGAGATTGCTCAAAGTCTCGAGAACGTCAAACGTAGTTCTGAACGGGCCGCTGGAAGGCGAGTTCTCGACTGGGAGTTGGCAACCGCTGCTGTGACCTCGGCCAAAGCATACACATCGGGCGTATTACACAAGCTCTATCGAGCCTACGAGACGATCGACGCAAATAACGACGAATCGCTGTCGCCTGATGCCCGGCTCGCGGAGCAAGCTTATCGTCTCGTCTCGCCTCTTTGCCTCGATGGATGCCGAGGATGCGTCCATCAGCCAAACGATTTGATGAGCGATTCCCTCTCCACCGCAAGCGTAAGTCGTAACGTGCTCCAGCGCTTTTTCGCTACCGCGGTGTGACACCCAAGCGATCGAGCGCGTTGTTCATTTCAAGCCATTCGCGGACGTCAGGGGTGATCAATTCAAGGGTGGCCCTGCCTTCCGCTAGGGCATTCACAAACGTCCCCACATTTCCGTTCCCTATCGCCTCAGCTCTCCGCTTTTGTAGCACAGACAGTTCTGCAAGCAGATTTTTGGCGTTGGCGACGATATCTGTCAGTTGAGAGTTGTTGGTCGAGGCCAATCCACGCCTTGCGCAGTCCCGCAACTGTTGTCCGAGGTTTCCCGCGATCCCAATACGTTCAAGCAATTCACCTAAGAGCTCGATGGGACGGAATCTCTCATCCACAACCCTGCTCCAATGAATCCTCACAGCTTTATCAGCCGAGGCGAGGGCTGGTTTTAATACGCGGTCGTAGTCATAAACCGCATTCTTTAGTTCATCTTCTGTTGTTGCGTTTTGTAGCGCATCACCGACTTCCCACGCCTCCTCCTTGAGCTTATCGATCACATCGCCTTGCGGGCTACTCTGCTGAAACTCAGTTAGATGGGCCAATTCAAGCACGGCCCTTGTTCGATTGACCCGGTAGTCGGAATCCCTGAGCACGTCTACGGCTTGTCTCAACCGGTCGCCAAGACGCCGACGCTCCACGGCCCCTGGAAGTTGCTTAAGGAGGATCTCTAGCTCCAATAGCTTATCAGACATGCCTAGGTGTCTCCGTCCCCCGTCGCGGCCTTCAGAGCAAGGCCTGCGCGTTTTACATCTGACAAAGATGCGGTGCCGCTGGCCTCTCGAATACAGTCATTGACGTGCTCATAAAGATCTTCGATCAGTTTCTCGCCGATATTGGCCAGTTCAAGAAAATCGGACAGAACTTTGGCTGGAGCTCGCGCCATCCAACCGAATCGCTTGGCCGCCCCCTCTGGTAGGCCGAGTTCGGCGTCCTCAAAGCTTACAATGAATTCTTCGAGTGCCCGTCCATCCGTCTCTAGCCTATTCTTCAATCTGGAGTAGGTCTCCTTCCACTTGCCCACGGCTTCGGACGCCGCCCCTGGCAATAGGTCTGCAACGGCCGTAATCGCCGCATCAAGTCGGGTCATGTGCTGAGCAATTCCGTTGCCGCGCAAGCGCGACAACAAGGACTTGACCCGTCCCTCTAGTGTTGATGCTTCAATCCTGTAAACGTTGACCCACTTGTCTTTCCAGGCGGACGTTAATTCGTATGCCTGCTCCAAAATATCAGGCATGTTGCCCTCTTCCTGAGGCACTGCGTCTACCTTGCCTGTCGCTCTAATGCGTTCGATCGCGGCGATGACTTCGCTCGCATCGATAAGCCCGCTACTTCCCTCTCCAATTGACAAAGTGACTAGGCCTCTGAGCTCACTTCTGAGGCGATCATGCCATTTGTCCGTAGTGCTAAGCCAGTCTTGCCACGGTGCAGACCTCGACTTCGGGTCACTCGTTGGGTCCGGCTCATCGCTAAGGATTGCCCTTAGATGTTCAAGAGTTGATGCTTCAGGTGCGAGTGTTCCCCGTAGCCAGGCGCGTACCACAAGTACCTGTGCAATACTGACGATGGGTGACCAGCGCTCGCCAGGGGAGAACGTTGGAATACGCGACTCGATGTAAGAGACGATCAGCTTTTCGAAGCGCCGCATCATTCTTAATAGATTGCGACGATGGAAATCTGCCTCTTGCGCCGAGAGACCTCGATCAAGTTTGAGCGAAAGATAGCCTTCGAGGCCGTCCCTCACCCAAGGCTCCGCGTCGACGACGAGATACTGCCGGGATCCCGCCGTACTACCCTGTAGCTTAACCATATCCTGCGTCACGAGT
The DNA here is from genome assembly GCF_007290395.2 of Bradyrhizobium cosmicum. NCBI lineage: Bacteria > Pseudomonadati > Pseudomonadota > Alphaproteobacteria > Hyphomicrobiales > Nitrobacteraceae > Bradyrhizobium > Bradyrhizobium cosmicum. Next base: position 564,265 of record NZ_CP041656.2, read on the forward strand.
CGTTCGAACAGATACGGTTGAATGCCAAACCTTCGCGAGTCTACATGTTGGAGTAGTTCGAACAAAATCTTGTTCCACGCACTTGGATTCTCAATTCCTTCGCCGCTCGACCAGTTTCGTAATTCGTGCTGATGTCTTTCGAGTTCCGTTCGAGTACTCGTTAAGCGCCTCGGCTTCGGAGGGGCGACGGAGGGACGAGGTCTCGCGGGTAATTGTGGACTACGAGTGAGGCCGGAGTCGATGTTGGGTTCGATCGTTTCATCCTCTTGTTCATCAGGTACAACAGGTGCGGGCTGCTCGTTGGGTGGGTCGAGCGGTTTGTAGGCGGCTTTCCCATTGTCTGCCGTCTCATCGCCAATCCAGGGTAAGGCAAAGGCTTCGAAGAGACGACGCTTTGCGCCGGCCAAAGCCAACTCTCCGTCCACTTCAATTGTATCGGCGCGAGCCGGGTTTCCCCAATACGCTAGAAACCGACGCATTCGAGCTTGTTCGCCGGCATCCTCGATCCTGTTTACAATAAGTCGGTCCAATCGGTTTGAAATTACTCTGTCCGAGCGCCGATCTTCCCGTATTGCGCTTCGCTCGATCAGGGGATCAGGAAAGCGGGATTCACTCAACGCTTCCGGTTGATTGAGATTGACGTTCAGGATTCCTTGGAGAATGCCTCGCGGTGTACGCCAGGTCTGTCCGTTATCATTTTCCTTCAAGCCATCGAAAAAGCGATCGAGGGCATGAGCGGTAAAGGGGAATAGCCCGATGCCGTCTTCGTCTCCGAACACTTGAAAGCACTGCTCCTTTCTCTCGCATCCCGTACAAGCGTTGGGCGGTGGCAAACTAGGTTTGCGTCGAAACTCGTCGCGCCACTGTTCCAAAGCTGACAGGCTAACGCGGACTGAAGCCAAGTAGCGCGCCATAAACACTCGTCGATTTCGAGGATCGCGGAGCGTCGCCACATCTTGAAGCCCGCCATTTGCTGTTCCCAACTTGATTTCGTGGGTGATGCGCTGCCGGATATTTCCTGGCAGTTTGTCATAGAAATCGGGAGTGACGCCAACGATCGAGATGATCGGGCAGATCGCCTTTTGACTGTCTCCTCCATGCGCCTCGGCGTTGTCGACAAGGACATCGAGTAGGCTGTCATCAAGGCCCTCCCAACTAGTGATGTCCTCCAATAGGAGGACCAGTCGTTGACCGCGACCTCCCAACGCCTCCCGGACGCTGCGGAAGAGTGTCTTGAGGCTGTCTGCCGAGACGCCCAGTACATTTCGAATCGCCTCATTGCGGCGGTCATTCAAAGCCTTGATCAGGGCAACGCTATTTGGCACAAACGTTGCCACTTCAATGGCCAGTTCATCGGCGCGCCACTGCTGCTCCCGGTACCGTTGGATTGTTTCGGCTTCTCGTTGCAGGCGGCTTACCAGTTGCTGAGAGCGATAGCTAAGTGCGCCGGCCGTGAGTCGATCGCATGCATTGGCTAGGTCCTCAATGTCGTAAAGGTCAAATGATGCGGTGGCGCTATTTCTCTCCCCTCCGGCGCCCTCCAGGAGATTAAGAATTCGGGACGGGCCCTTCCAAGTGCGTCGAATGACTGGATTGGCCAAGATATCGCCGGGCGCAAAATCCGCGCACCACTTCTCGTCCCCTATTGGTTTCTCAAAATGGGTTGGCTCCAGAGTTGCTGCGAGCGTGGCCGCAAACACGTTTGCTCGTCCTCCCAAGTTGGCCCTTTGTCGTTGACCGATATTGTCAAATAGCTTTCCGAACTCGGCCGGCAAGCGGTCCTTCAGTTGACGGAGAGCGCCTTCAAGGCTCCCGTCGGCGCGCCGAAGTAGAAGCTTAATATCAGTGTCGACCGACCAGTTGACGGAGAGCCAGCGCACCAAATGCGACTTGCCGGATCCAGGCTCGCCCTGGACTACACAAAATGCGTGTCGGCGATTGGGGTCCGCGAGAGCCTTAAGAATGGCATGCTCGTTGTCCCCATCGATCTCACCTGCATCTCGACCACCCCTGTCGAAACCTTGAATGGGCGTATGGGTTGCGAGGAAGATTGCATCCCCCCCTTCGAGTGCCTCAGTGACGAAAACAGACTTGGCTTGATCTCTAGTCCAACAGGCTGAAACAGGGCTATTCACGCGGCCTTCTCCTCCGCGTTCAATACGACGAGGCTGAAGTTCTGTATCTTGTGCGAGGCGTCTCCAGTCAGTTTCACTGCGTTTGTTGAGTCGCCTCGCGGACGCAATGTGATCGCGCCATCGTCGTGCAGATCCCACAGCGCAGCGCTTAGTACGGGAGACAAAGTGCTCGGCTTAAGCGAATGACTCATTCTATCGCAAGCCTGAAGAAAGAGGCGGCCCCCATCGAGATAGGGAGCGCAATTTGCTATGATCGATAGAAATTCCTGTCCTGCGACCTCTTCGCCAATTGGCAATCCGGCAAGCCGAATTTCCTTCAAAAGGCGGCGTACGGGGGACGGAAAGCTTGGATTTCCCGGAAGCGGGAGTGGCATCTCCAGTCCTATAAAGGTGAGCCATCGTCGCCATGGGGCAAGCTTTGTTTCATTCATTGGGCGACCATCCTCGTCCTCGCCAACGAGAGCAGAGTTCGCTTGATCGGCAAATGTTTTTCGGTCCAGTTCATAGATCCAGCTCAGGTTTCCGTGCCTATCACTCTCCACGGCCACCCAAGAATAGGCTTCCAATAGAACCGAGTTGGTGTCCTCGTCTGACAAATGCGTGAGGTGATGATGTAGATGATCAGCCAGTTGATCGACGGACCCAACGTCTACTCGAAGAAAAGCTTCAACGTTGTTGTATTCGACCAATCCTAGACTTGATGCTGCCCCGAGGGTGTCTCGTGCCAACTCTGCCTTGGTCTTCGTCATAACGCCGGCCTTATTGTAGCCGGGGTTGATTAAAGATTCGAATGTGGTGCGGTCTGTGCGTCCACCCAGCGCAGCGAGACCTGCGACCAGTGACCAGACTCTCTCGGGCGAGCCTTGTGGTCGGGCAAGTACACTCATTCAATTCAGCCTTTTGGTCAAAGTGTCGAGCATCTGTTCGTGTATCGGCGCGGACGTTGATAGCGTTTGATCCAGACGTCGTCCGCCCAGCATCCGGTGAGGTTCCGCAACAACAACAATCGGAATGTTGGGCGAAATGGAGCGGAATTCATTGAGCCGGCCAATCAGAAAGCTTGCCAATGCCGGGTCGTCTGGAAGCACGACAGCTGTGGGAACAGCTGCGAATTTCGTTTGTGACCCAATGTTTTCAGCCTCTAGGACCAACCCGAACTCCGAGCAAGCACAGAGCGTGCGTGCGGCTTGCAGAGCCAATTCGGACGACAAGATGAATTGCTCAGCTCCGGCATGTGATAGTCGCGTCAGGAGCTTCGGGAAATGCCGGCCTAATGCGGGGTCGTCCGGTGCGATGATGAGGATCTCTTTGGGAAGTGGTGAGACGCAATCAGGAGAAATAGGCCATGCGGTCTCGAGTCCAGTGCACGGCAGGATACCCGGCGGTCTATGCCCAATGGTCCGGCAGGCTTGACAGCGACCGCAGGGTGGGACTGCTGCTTCGGGCTCTATAAGTTCGAAGGCGGAACGGGCAATGCATTCTCGCTGCGGATTTAGCATCGCGCCTACAAATGGCTTCAGCGTTTCTCTCGCTGCAGCTTTCTCCTCCTCGCGAACTTCGAAGACGTGGTCCCAGGCGACGGGGTCTGTCGTACTGACAATTCTTCGATCCAATACCTCCAGATCCCAGGTCGATCCGGGTTGATCGCGAATGATCGAAACGGTTCGGACTCGAATGACGCCGGCGCGTTGCATCAAGGTGAGAAGAGCCATATTCCAGCCGCGGTTATAGTCTGTGAGCTGACGCGGGAGACCTTCGCGCAAGGAATTGAGATTCACGGACATGATTTCGTGTCCTGCTTCCCAATGCTTGCCTGTAGCCCCGAAGACCAGTGCAGACCAGCGGCTTTCGGCGAGTTCACGCGTGAGCCAGCCACTTGTCGCAAGTCCGAATGCTTGGGAGACATCGCTATCTCGGTCGCGAACTCCCTTTGTGAATAAGCATATTGCGGTGCCTTGCCCGCCATCCCGTGCGGCGCGACCGATCTCTTGGTACCAACGTGCCGCGCTTTCGGGCAAGCAGACATGAACGACCGATCGAACGTCCTGCTTGTCGATTCCTAGACCGAAGGCCGAGGTGGCTACGACTACGTCATAGTTGTCCGCAGCCCAGCCATCTATAATGGATTGACGTTCGGCGGGTGGGGTGTCGCCGGTAAAAACTGCGACGCGGGCATATCTAAGATCTTGGGTCAGGCGTGCGAAAAGCATGTTCGCGTGTGCGACCTGTGTCGTATAAACGATCGCTGGCCGCGGAATCCGGTCCAGGACGTACTCGAAAGCCTTGTCTCGGTCTGACGGCCAATCAAACGATGCTACCACGACATCATGCTCATAGCGAGGCGTCCTAGCGTCCACTTCGAGCCATTCGCCGTTGAGCCTCCAGGTCTTGCAGATCACGTCGCGTGCCGTTGGCGGAATTGTTGCGGAAAGCAGGACAGTCCGTATGTTGGGATTGGCATTACGGAGCTCAACGAGCAATGCAGGAAGACGCTGAAAGTCTGGCCGGAAACTTCGGCCCCAACTTTCTATGATATGCGCCTCGTCCACGAATAAGTGCGTCAGCCTGGCATCGAGGCCGAACAACACAGAGTCTGGACGAGCAGCCTCGCAGAGGTGCGGCAATAACTCTGAGCTGAGAGCCTTCTCAGGCGAGAGCAGAAGGATGGGAATCTCGCCGCGTCTAAACGCGTCGATGATTAAATTCTTCTCCTGAACCGGCGTATCACCCGTGAGAGCCCGGCTTGCTTCAAGTCCGGGAAAGTTCCGAAGTGTGCGGGCGTGGTCGAGTGCGAGCGCAATGGTCGGTGTGATGACGAGCACACACGCCCCCGCGGCCCGACGCCGTTCGAACAGGGCAGCCAATTGGAATAGTAGGCTCTTACCTGATCCGGTCGGCATGCTGACCAGGAGTCCGCTGCCGGACGGCTGTGTCAAGAGCGCTCGCACCGCCGCCTTTTGGGCTTCGCTTTGGTACCTGATATGCGGCGTCAGCCTCAACAAAACGGCGTCGGCGACGGCGGGCTCGAAGACCCTTCTGTTGCTGGTGTCCAGTTCAAGTGCCTGCTCCAGACCTGCAACAATCTCTTGGTCTGGTATTAGACGAAGCGCATCATGGTTGCCTGTGAGCGCAAGTCCGAAGCGGGCGAGAAGACCAACCTCGTCAGACGTGAGTTCTATTCCGGACTCGCGGAGGCTGAGCCTGCCGTGTTGCAGTCGCACTAGTGAGCGCATCAGCGCAAGCCGGTCAGCCGAAGAGGTTGCTGCTTTGAGGGCTCTGTAGCAGCGGTCAATCGCTCGTATATGCCAGCTTAAACTATTCAAGCGCACTCAGCCTAATTTACGAAGGCAGTAGACGGGAGCGCGCTCCAGCAGAAAAGGTGAGTGCATTATTGAAACGTCACACCGAAGTCAGAAATGGCAATTTGTTCCCGATGACGCCTGCAGGCTGTCACAACCTGCGATCGCAAACAAGACCGACTAAATGTCCATTCGAACGTTCTTGCGCCCTACTCACAAGGCAAAGCACCCGCAACGCTTGCTGCGTCGCAATACGCGGGCGACGGTCGCAGACCAGCCGAGCTAGTTATACAGCTTGACTGCTCGTTTGAGCGCCTCAGCGGATAAGCCATGTTGTAGGCGGCTGATGAGGTCGTTTGTGGCGCGAAGGATTCCCTCTTCCGCAGGCGAACATGGGGTGCCTGGCTCCCACGAAAGATGGTCTCTGAACGCAACAATCTTCTGCAGCCTGATCAACTCATCCGCCTTGGCTTCAATGAAGGCATCAAGCTGAGCTTCGTATCTCCGTCGTTCTTGTTCTTTGAGGTAAGCCTGGTGAGTTTCCTCTCTCCGGCGCTTTTCGGCTTCCGCGGCAAGCCGGTTATGTCGCGCCGTTGCAGCGCCCGTCAGCATCGCGACCAGAACGTCCTCCAGGTGGGCCTCGAGTTTGCTCGCCTTTCTGTCGCTCCACCGAGCCAGCACGTAGTCGTCCTGCCATTGCGTTCTAAGCGGGTCCGTCAGGGTCAGCGACAACCGACCGGAGGGTTGATAGTCCCAGTTGCGCCAATGCCGTCGGTCGAGATTATACAGTGACGGCCATTTGCGGTGTTGTTCTTCCCAGTTTGCCTTAGCCTTGAGTTCGGCCAGGGTCGGCTGATGTGCTGTCTTCTCCTTTGTCTCGCCAAGCCGCAGTGACAGGGTTTCGCCATCAACGATCGCAACAAGCCCGGTGTCGGTCGCCTTAATCTGCTGGCCAGCAGCTTCCACGGCCTTTAGCAGCGTATCGACAATTAGCCAGGCCCGTTCGCGGTTGACCGCCCCTAGGGAGGCGACCAGAAGGCCCGGGCCACCAACCCGCAGAAAACCCTCATCATCTGGCCTTGCCGAACGGAGTGCCTGCCTGAGCGCTTTGGCAGTCGGGTGCAGGCGGGTGGGGCTCTCGTCCGGCACAACAATGGGGGTCGATATCCGCTCGTGAGCCCTTGCGGCAGCCTCTATGACTTCCTTAGGGGGAACCGGACGCACAAATACAGAGACGAGGACGCGGTCGGACACGCCCGGACTGGGCGGCAACAGAGGCGTCTTTTTAGCCGGCTTGCCAAAACTGAGCTTGGCCCAATAGCCGAGCGGCGGAGTGGGTACCTGATGGCGGACACAGGTTTTTCGCAAGCCGACGTCGGACAGCCCAAACTCCTTGGCGAGTTTCACGAGAGGGGTTGTCCAGACGAGGTCGTAAAGTTCTTGGCGGGTGAATTCCCTGGTTTTGGTCATTCCGAGTGGCGTTGGTCGGTCAATGGCCGATTTATGTCATAACAACGCATCAGTTAATCGAGATGCGGCGCAATTATCGAAGGCAGGACGCTGCCTCGATTGCTTGACTTGCCGTCTTGACACTCGTCCACAGGACCGACTTTCCTTTGAACTCGGGAATTACATCGAGATTGCTATTTCGGCCCGTACCATGCTGCGAGTCAGATCGAGGCTCGCTTTGATGGCATGCAAAACCCTTTTGCTCCAACGCCACCCTTAGGCGATCAATCGCCGGAAACCAAAACCTCGTCGCGCTTTGTGGTGTTCTATTAATTGCGAAGGGGATTCTCGTTGGCGTTCGGTATCGCAGAACATACTGGCTGTGTCCTGCTTTGTCGGTTGCGTAGACGGAACTCAACGCGGTTTCAATTTGACGACCTAAGGAACTTGGTTCCGGCATTGCCTACTCATAGCTGGAGAAGCGAGTTGCCTCCAATTCGTGTTGCCAACGTATGATTGAAAGCGAGTGGGTCTGTCCAGAATTTTTTAAACCATACGACGAAGGTGTGATGGTGCGACGCCTGGGTGTTCGTTTCAATAGATTCCGTATTGAGCTGATCGATGAAGCCTAGCGACATCTGACGGCGATCGTTCTCTATCGAGTGGCCTCCGGTATCGTAGAATGAGTCTATACATCCTATTCTACTGGTCGACTCAGCCGGCAGAAGGTTTAAGTTGTTCGGTAAGTTGGACAGCGGATTTGAGCGCCTCTGTAGACAGGCCATGCTGCAGTTGATTGATGAGATCATTCGCGACGAGAAACTGAAGATCGTGCTGGAAGGCGTGCACGCGCCGCGGGCGATTTCGTCGACGGCGCGGCGGCACGGGATATCGCGGTCGTTGCTGCTGACGTGGCGGCGGTTGTTCGCTGCGGGTAGTGACGGTCCCGAGACGCTGCCGGAAGATGTTGAGGCGCTGCAGGCGGCGTTGCTGGCAACGCGCGCCGAATTCGCAATCGTTCGCGCCCAACAGTCTGACGACCATGCGTTGATCGCCCACCTGAAGCAGCAGATCAAAAAGCTAAACCGTGATCGTCATGGCCCTCGCTCGGAACGTACCGCAAGGCCGCTGGATCAACTCGAACTGACGCTAGAGGAACTCGAGGCCTCAGCGACTGAGGACGTATTGGCTGCCGAGATGGCCGCGGCCAGGATCACGAACACCACGACCGTGGCGTCGTTCACCCGCCAGCGCCCATCCCGCAAACCATTGCCGGATCATCTGCCCCGCGAGCGCGTGATCGTATCCGGGCCGACCTGATGCGCCTGGTGCAGCGGTTCGCGGCTGCCAAGCTCGGCAAGGACATCACCGAGACACTGGAGGTGATCCCGAAATCCTGGAAGGTGGTCCAGCACGTCCGGGAGAGGTTCACCTGCCGTGACTGCGAGAAGATTAGCCAGGCGCCGCCGCCGTTCCACGTCATCGCCCGCGGCTGGCCGGCCCGAGCTTCCGGGCGATGGTGCTGTTCGAGAAGTTCGGCCAGCACCGGCCGCTGAACCGGCATGCCGAGCGCTAAGCCCGGGAAGGTGTGCCGGTCAGCCTGTCGACGCTTGCCGGCCAGGTCGGCGGTTGCACGCTCGCGCTGATGCCGCTGTTCAATCGCCTCGAAGTCCATGTGCTCGCCGCCGACCGCTTGCACGGCGTCGACACCACGGTGCCGGTTCTAGCCAAGGGCAAGACCTCGACTGGCCGGATCTGGGGCTATGTCCGGGACGACAAGCCGTTCGGCGGACAGGCGCCGCCCGGGGCTGTGTTCTACTACTCGCGCGATCGCGCTGGAGAGCATCCGCAGCCGCATCTGGCGAGCTACAGCGGGATCTTCCAAGCCGACGCCTATGGCGGCTATGGCAGACTTTACGAGGCCGGCCGCAATGTGGGTCCAATCCTGGAAGCCGCTTGCTGGGTCCACCGGCAACGACGTCGCCAAGGCGATGGATTACATGCTCAAGCGTTGAGCGCGTTCACCCGCTTCCTCGACGACGGCCGTATCTGTCTATCCAACAACCGGCAGAGGGCGCTGCGCGGCATCGCGCGCTCGGTAGGAAGTCCTCGCTGTTCTGCGGCTCCGACCGCGGCGGCGACCGCGCCGCGCTGATGTACAGCCTGATCGTCACCGCCAAGATGAATGACATCGACCTGCAAGCCTGGCTGACTGACGTTCTGGACCGCATCGCAGAGCATCCCGCCCACCGGCTCGACGAACTCCTTCCGTGGAATTGGCGGCGCGTCGATCAGGCCGCCTGAGTGGTCCTGCCGCGGTTCTCACCGAATGCTTACGAATAAACTATTTTGTGCGGATACAAAAACCCCCGCCACTGGGGCGGGGGTGCAGCATGGTGTGTATGTGCGCGCTTAAGCAGCCTCGGCCAGATCTGCTTGGTCAGGGACCTCGACGTCCGAAAGGCCGATCTTCTTGGACAGCAGATGCCGCGTCGCGCTGATGTTCTCCGTGGCGTTGTTGAAGGAATACCCCTTCACCTCGCCGGTGGTCTTATCGACCGACTGCTTCATCATGGCGTTGCGCCATTCCTCGTTCCACTCGTCGACCACCAATTCGCCGTCGGCGTCGAAATGGTGCTTCTTCGCAGCACGATAGTCGACCAACGACGGGCTCAACTGATTGAGCTTCATGAGGAGGGGGGATTCCTCATCCCATCCCGCCTGTTTGCCCATGACGTAACAGAGGCGCCCCAGGGCCTGGAGGAAGATCGCCTGAAAGAGGACGTTCTTCTCGTTCTGGCGCGACTTCTTGAGGTAATCGATGCGGTCACTGAGTTCGCCGTCGACCGAATCCGTCCAGATTGGTTCGAAGAGGTCGGTGACCTTGCGCCAGAAGGCATGGCAGAAGCCCTTGCGCTTTTCCACCGTCTCGCGCAACTGAAGATCAAGATTCTTCAGTGGCTTGTTGTCGTTGACGATACCCCAGCTATAGGCCTGAACGAGGGCCGAGAGCGTGAAGATCTTGGGGCTGGTGGACCCGATGGACTTGCTGTCTTCCTCGATCATGTCGGCGGACATCCAGTCCAGATCGTCGCGGAATGCGTGAAGGTCGACAATGATGGGCGAGAACTGCTCGTACTTGATCACGTCTTCTTTGCTAGCCTGCGAGTTGAGCGCATTGCCCTCAATGTAACAACGCTTCTCGGCGTCCTCGTTCAATCCCACCACCGTGCCGTTGGTCTCAACCTTGTGGGCATAGAGGACGAACGGCAGATCATTGTGGGACAGGAAGTGACGCACCCGTGCGAGCGCAGCCTCAGCTTCAGCCAACTCATTCTTCTCCTCCGCAGCCGATTGCGCCTTCTTCTCGATACGCTTGATCGCTTCCTTCAGGCGATTGATCTTGAGCACAAGTTCGCGTTCCATCGCGTGGAAGCCGACGATGCGCCCTTGGCCGTCAGCGATGTTGATGAAGCTTTCGCCCATGTCAGCCTTGGCCGTGAGCGTCCCGACGACGGTGTCTTCCGCCAATTTCATGTCGAACTTGGCCTTGGTGAAGGACGCCGGTAGGACGAACGACACCGAACCGAAGAAGCCTTCGTTCACGACCGCCCTATCAACGTTGTCCATCACGCGGTTGACGAACTTGATGAAGTTCACCGCGCGATCCGTCTTGAGGATCTTGTCGTTGTCGATCAGGTCCGAGGTCGTTTCCTTGCCCGGACCGGCCTTCCCCAGCGAGCGCTGCGCGTTGGGGTTAACAATCATCTCCTTAGCGCGAAGCAGATTCACGTGCTCGCTGGCCGGCATGGAGCCAGTAAATACCACCTTCCCGGCTTGCTTGCCGAGGAGCACGGTCTTGATAAGGGTTCCCATTGGAGTTATCCTCAAATTTCGCAGTCGGCTGATTTCCTAGGTCGTACCAACTGCAGGTAAGAAGCGAGGGGCCCTTGCGGGCCCCTCAACATCGGCTCATCCGACGTGTGATCTTGGTATAAAACGTGCGATCACGCGTTGTCAATCTGGTATTTTCGTCTAATTGTACGTTTCTTGCTGTGCTTCTGCTCGCGTGCTCGGTTCCCCGCGAGCAAACTTCTCCGGCACATTTCGGACGTCCGGTCTTGACGCGCATTTGTGGGGCCCAAACAACCGATCGGCATGCTGGCGTACCTCGCTGGGCGCCAGGATAAGCGAAGTCGGTGCCGCGGATCAGGCCTTCTGCCATCGGCGCCGCTCGTCGTGGTAGGTTTGCAGCATGGCGGCAGCCATTCTCGCCTTGGCCACGCCCAGCAAGCTTCCGGCCACTATTGAAGGCGCCCTGTATGCCCGTGCTCATGCTCTGGCCGCCTATGGGCACGTGAACATGTGCCGCGTCGCCCGCGATGAAGGCGCGTCCTTGTGAAAACCGGTTCGCATAGAGGTGCGAGGTCTGGTAGCGAGCAAGGAAGATCGGATCCGTGAGTTCGTAGGCGGAGCCCGTCAGGTCTGTGGGTAGCGATCTCCTCCAAGGTTGGCTGCTCGGTCGTCGACTTGGCGGCACCGAGTTGACTGGATGCTTCCTGGGCACCCTCGCAGGATGTCGATCTGGTTGAGCAGGGCTATGATCTGGCCATGCGGATCGGGCCTTCGCCAGATAGGATGTCGCACGTAGCCTGATGGGCAATCCGCTCGCGCTGTGCGCTAGCCCGGGCTATCTGGCCGAACATGGCCAAGCCGCCACTGAATGCGAGGCTTTTCATAGGAAACCCGCGTTCCGCCTCCGCCGTCACACTGCCCCGCGGAAAGACGCTGCGCATGGTCACGGCAGCGCCACGACTGCTGTCGATCGACCCTGCAGTTATCAAGCTTTCGGCCGATGCGGGTGCAGGGATCGGGCAGGTCCCCCGTATCCTGGCCCAGGATGAATTGGCCAACGGGTCGCTGGTCGAGGTTCTGCCTGAATGGGTTGTGGACGAGGTCGATATCGATCGTTTATCCGGTTGGGCGAACCCTGCCTCCACGTGTCGGTGTGTTCATTGATTTCCTGCAGAATGCGCTTCGCCGAAAGGGTTAGTTCGAGCTAGGCCCAATTCCACCCGAGGGCTATCGAGCTGCCCCAAAAGCTGCGCGAGTAGGTTTTCGGGGTTTTCGGCTCGGTCTGCGAGAGATCCTGGCCCAGCAGTCGAGCAAGTTTCTTTCGAGATTCTCTCCCTCCGCCATCATGCTTCCCAGCCTCGATCTTTCAGGCCGTCGGCACCGTTCCACCATCAATGACATATTCGGTGCCCGTGATGGCGCTGGCACGTGGCGACGCGAGGAACGCGATGAGGTTGGCAACCTCGCGCGGGCTCGCCGGTCGACCGAGCGGGATGCCGCCGAGCCCCTGCATGACCATCGCTTTGCCGCTTTCGTAGTCCGTGCCGGCCTCTGCGGCGAGACGCTCAACGAAATGGACGGCAGCTTCGGTCTCGACCCAGCCTGGCGAAACGCGAACGACGCGGACTCCCTTTGGAGTCACCTCCTTCGAGAGACTCTTGCTGTAGGTGGAGAGTGCCGCCTTCGCGGCCGCATACGCGGTCGTCGATTGCGGAAGCGGCAGCTGATGTTGGATCGATGTCACATGGATGATGACACCGGAGCCTTGCGCGATCATCGTTGGCAGCAGCGCGCGATCGAGCCGAACCGCCGGCATGAGGTTGAGATTTATCTCTCGCTCCCATGCATCGTCGTCAATGACGGCAAAACCACCTGCCGGCGTGCTCGAACCGCCGACGACGTTGACGACGATATCGATGCCACCGAGCAGATCGAGAACGCCTTTGGCGACAAGCGCACAGCCTTCGCCTGTGGTCAGATCTGCGGCAATGTAGCTGACGCCGGGCGCAGACGTCGCCGGGACGGAGCGCGCCGTCGTCACGACGAGCGCGCCGGCCTGGTGCAGGATTTCGACTACGGCAGCGCCGACGCCTTTCGTGCCGCCCGTGACGAGAACACGACGGCCGCGCAGTTCGAGATCGAAATTCATGCCCCGATCTCCAGGTGGGCGATCTTGTCGCCTTCAAGAATGAAGCTGTAGCGCAGGTCGACCGGACTGCCGGGGAAGTTACCTGTGACGCGGCTTGTCACGATCGTCCTCTCCGTGTCCTCCACGACGGCGAAGGGTTCGCTGCTATAGGTGTATTTGGTGGACGCTTCCGCCTTCCAGCGACGGATCGCCTCGCGGCCGGTGTGGGTCTTTCCCTCATCTTTCACGACGGCGCCCTCGGTGAAGCAGTCCGCAATGCTGGCGCGCTCCGTGCGGTCGGCGGCAAAATAGGCGGCAATAGGCTGTGGCAAGGTGACGGACATGGAAACTCCCTTCATGGCGCGTGGGCCGTCCCGGTGACGGCGTTGCACGGCATGAGAGCTCGTCCTAAACTTGCCAAATGGCAAGAACGGACGAAAAAGTAAGGTACTCACCCGAAGGTAAGCAGTCTTCCGGCTACACCCGCGAAACAGCAGCTGAAGGCGTTGAACAGGCATTGAAGCTGCTCGAAGGGCGATGGAAGCTGACCATTCTCTTCCACCTGTTCGGTGGCAGGGTGCTGCGCTTCTCGGATCTCGAACGCGCCATCCCGGCGGTGTCCCAGAAGATGCTGATCCAACAATTGCGGCAGATGGAGCAGGCCGGCATCGTGCGCCGGATCGTCCACCATCAGGTGCCCCCCAAGGTTGAATACGCGCTGACGGATTGGGGGCAGGCGCTTTGCCCGGCACTCGACGCGCTACTCACCTGGGCCGGACAGCGGAAGCCACCTGGCGTTGCGAACGCGGCCGGAAACGACAGCGACGGCAGATGACGCGCGCAGCGCGCCGCCTCACTTCACCACCCTCCACCTCCCATCCCCCGCACGCTTCAGTGCCGGATCGCTCACCCGCACATGCTCCGCCAGAAAATCGATGAACGCGCGGACACGCGCGGGCAGCGGTGCGGTGTGGCCGACATAGACGGCGTGGATGTCTTCGCGGTCGCCGGGATTGTAGTTTTGCAGCACAGGCACGAGGCGGCCGGCCTCGATGTCGGGGCCGATGTGGAAGAGGGCGAGGCGGGCGAGACCGACGCCGCCGAGGCAGAGGCGGCGGGCCGCTTCGCCATCGCTCACGCGTGAGGCCGGGAGCGGCACGGCTTCCTCGGAATGGTCGCCGCGCTTGAACGGCCAGCCGCGGATACTGCGCGGAAAGGTCCAGCCGATGCCGCGGTGATCGGCGAGATCCGCCGGTATCTTCGGCGTGCCCCAGCGCGCCAGATAAGCCGGCGCGCCGACCACGACCATGCGGCTGCTGCCGAGCTTTCGTGCGACGAGGCGTGAGGCACGCAGTGGTCCGACGCGGATGGCGACATCGGCGCGTTCCTGCATCAGGTCGATCAACGTGTCGGTCAGGACGAGATCGAGCGTGACGTCGGGATGCTGTTCGAGGAAGCGCGGGATCAGCGGCATCACATGCAGTATGCCGAAGGGGATGTTGCTGTTCACGGTGAGGCGGCCACGCGGCGTGGCGCCTGAGGCGGCTTCGCGTTCGGCTTCCTCCATCTCGGCGAGGATGCGCACCGCGCGCTGATAGAAGGCCTGGCCTTCCTCCGTCAGCGTGAGCTTGCGCGTGGTGCGGTTGATCAGCCGCGTGCCGAGCCGCGCCTCGAGCCGCGAGATCAGCTTGCTGACGCCCGACGGCGTCAGGCGCAGTTTTCGCGCGGCCTGCGTGAAGCCGCCGAGATCGACGACACGGACGAAGACTTCCATCTCGGCGGAGCGGTTGGTGTCGAAACGGGCCATGTTGAATTCATGTCACAAATGATTGGATTGCGGACATTCTAGTGGCTTTGCTGCGGCGCGGCTATCTGCGTGGCTCGTCCCATCCCTTGGAGCCACGCATGCCTCCCGCCGTCCTCGCCCTCACCGCCGGTGCCTTCGGCATCGGCACCACCGAGTTCATCATCATGGGCCTGCTGCTCCAGGTCGCCGCCGACATGCATGTCTCCGTGCCGGTCGCGGGCCTGCTCATCTCCGGCTATGCACTCGGCGTGTTCGTCGGCGCCCCCCTGCTGACCCTGGCGACGCGGCGGATGCCGCGGAAAACGGGGCTGCTGGCGCTGATGGCGATCTTCACGCTGGGCAATGCCGCCTGCGCGCTGGCGCCGAACTACGAATTGCTGATGGCCGCGCGCGTACTGACGTCGCTTGCTCACGGCACCTTCTTCGGCGTCGGCTCGGTGGTGGCCACCAGCCTCGTCGCGGAGGACAAGCGGGCCTCCGCCATTGCCACCATGTTCATCGGCCTGACGGTCGCAACCCTCCTCGGCGTGCCCTTCGGCGCATGGTTCGGCCTGATGCTCGGCTGGCGCGCGGCGTTCTGGGCGGTGACGGTGATCGGCGTGGTCGCCTTTGCCGTGGTGGCCGCGTTCGTGCCCGGCCATGTCGGCAACGGCGACAAGCCGATCTCGCTCGCTGAAGAAGTGGCTGTGCTCGCCCGTCCGCAGGTGCTGCTCGGCCTTGCCATGACCGTGTTCGGTTTCGCCGGCCTGTTCGTCGTCTTCACCTACATCCAGCCGATCCTGACCCGCTTCACCGGCTTTCCGGAGGCCGCGGTCTCGCCGATCCTGCTGGTGTTCGGCGCAGGTCTTGCGATCGGCAATGTCGCCGGCGGCAAGCTCGCCGATCGCGGCCTTGCACGCGCCCTGATCGGCACGCTCGCGGCGCTCGCCATCGTGCTGCTTGGTCTCGCCGCCCTGTTGTCGGTCAAGATCGCCGCCGTCTCGCTGATCCTGCTGCTCGGCATTGCGGCCTTCGCGACGGTCGCGCCGCTCCAGCTTCGCGTGCTCGAAGCCGCCGGCCCGAGCGGCCGCACGCTCGCCTCCAGCCTCAACATCGCCGCGTTCAATCTTGGCAACGCGCTCGGTGCCTGGGCCGGCGGCGTCACCATCGATCGGGGGTTCGGCCTCGCAACGCTGCCTCTGGTTGCGGCCGGCATCACAGCCATCGGCTTCGCGCTCGCGCTGTGGAGCCTCCAGCTCGACCGCAGGCAGGCCGCCGTCGCTGCGTGCCCGGCGGAATAAGCCGCCGCGAATTTCGCCGGGGGACCGGCTGCTGACGATTCGTCGCATTGGCGGCTGCCGCCAACGCGCCATGCAGAAACGCACCTGTACACGGTCGCGTGACCTTCATAACCTCCGCCGCGCAATTTCAGGAGATGCGACGTGGCGAAGAAGACGGCGACCAAGAAGAAAACTGCTTCGAAGAAAGCAGTGGTGAAGACCAGCACGGCCCGCAAGGGAGCTGCAGCGAAAGCGGCCCGGAAGACGGGCAAGCCGGCGGTGAAAAAGGCGGCAACGCGCAAGCCGGCCGTGGCGCGCCGCCCGAAGGGGGCGGCCTGGCAATGGTCGGCTGTGGAGACCGCGGCGGCGATCCGCTCCGGCGCAATCTCCGCGGTCGAAACCGTCGAAGCGCATCTGGAGCGGATGCGCACCGTCAATCCGAAGCTGAATGCGGTCGTCGTCGATCTCTCGGAAGAGGCTCTGGCTGCAGCGCATGCGGCCGACAAGCAGCGCGCCAAGGGCGGCGAACTCGGCTTGTTGCACGGCGTGCCGATCACCATCAAGGAGAACGTCGACTACGAGGGCCGGCCGAATTTCAATGGCGTTCCCGCCAACAAGGATTTGATTGCTCCCTCGGATTCGCCCGTCGTTCGTAACCTGAAGAAGGCCGGGGCGATCGTCATTGGCCTCACCAACACGCCGGAATTCTCCTTCCGCGGCTTCACCGACAATCCCCTGCACGGGCTGACGCTCAATCCCTGGGATCCGAACATCACCTGCGGCGGCTCATCCGGTGGCGCGGGTTCGGCGGTCGCCGCCGGCATCGGTACCATTGCGCATGGCAACGACATCGGCGGCTCGTTGCGCTGGCCGGCGCATTGCAATGGTGTCGCCACCATCAAGCCGACGCAGGGCCGCATTCCCGCCTTCAATGCCAGCGCAACGGCCGAGCGGCCGATGCTGGCGCATTTGATGTCGGCGCAGGGGCCGCTCGCCCGTCACGTTGCCGACGTCCGCCTTGCGCTGGAGGCGATGAGCCAGCGTGATCCGCGCGATCCATGGTGGGTGCCGGCGCCGCTGGTCGGACCGAAGCCGAAGGGACCGATCAAGGTCGCGCTGGCCAAGATCCCCGAGGACATGGACGTCGATCCGTCGGTGCGCGCGGCGCTGCGTCAGGCTGCCGATCATCTGGAGCGTTCCGGTTATCGCGTCAGCGAGGCCGACGTGCCCGATATCAACGGCGTCTGGCAGACCTGGTGCGACATCATCACCAACGAGACGGTGGTGATGCAGGAAGCCGGCATGCTGAAGGTCACCTCCGAGGACTTCCACAAGGCGTGGAACGGCATGAAGAGCAAGGCCAATGTGCTCGACCTGCCGGCCTGGATGCGGGCTACCGCGGCGCGCAGCGGCCATATCCGCGCCTGGCAGCTGTTCTTCGAGGACTATCCGGTGGTGCTGGCGCCGACCACGGTGAAGCCGACGCCGGGGCCGCGCGACGACACCGTCAGCGCCGAGCGCGTGCAGGAGATCTTCTGGGGCGAGATTCGCTTCATCTCCGCGATCAACGTGCTGGGCCTGCCCGGCGCGGTGGTGCCGGTGGCCTTGCATGATGGCAAGCCGATCGGCGTGCAGCTCATCGCCGGGCGTTATCGCGAGGATCTCGCGCTCGATGCGGCAGGGGCGATCGAGAAGCGCGCCGGCGTGCTCAGCCATCGTCTCTGGGAAACGATGGACTGATCAGCGTTCGAGGGCCTCGCGCGCTTGCGCGAGGCCCTCCTGGCTGGATTCATTCGACAAATGTGAGGCTGCCTTCTCCAAATTGACTCAAATTTTAGCCAATTCATCAACAAGCATTAGGGTTACTTCCTCGATCTCTAAGCGAATTATTGTCCGCTTTACCACCCGCCTCTAACAGAGGAACGGCGGGCAACGCACATGCCTCATACAGGCCAATAAGTGCGGCCCGCTCCACGCGGAGGTGGCACGATGCGCAACGAGACGATCGCTATTCACGCCGGCTACGAGCCCGAGGCCACCACGCACGCGGTTGCCGTGCCGATCTACCAGACAGCGGCCTACGCCTTCGACAGCGCCGATCACGGCGCGGCGCTCTTCAATCTCGAGGCCGAGGGTTACCGTTACAGCCGCATCGCCAATCCGACCAGCGCGGTGCTGGAGAAACGCATCGCCCAGCTCGAAGGCGGCGTCGGGGCGCTCGCGGTCGCGACCGGGCAGGCAGCGTTGCATTTCTCCTTCGTCAACGTCGCCGATCACGGCGGCAACATCGTTTCCGTGCCGCAGCTCTACGGCACCACCCACACGCTGCTCTCGCACATCCTGCCGCGACAGGGCATCAAAGGCCGTTTCGCCGAGAGCGACCGGCCCGAAGCGATCGAGAAGCTGATCGACGAGAGCACCCGCGCCGTGTTCGCCGAGACCATCGGAAATCCCGCCGGCAATGTCTGCGACATCGAGGCGCTGGCGAAAATCGCCCATAAGCATGGCGTGCCGCTGATCGTCGACAACACGGTCGCAACGCCGATCCTGCTCAAGCCGTTCGACTACGGCGCCGACATCGCCGTGCATTCGCTTACCAAGTTCCTCGGCGGCCACGGCACCACGCTCGGCGGCGCCATCGTCGATTCCGGAAACTTTCCGTGGGCGAAACACGCGGATCGCTTCCCCGGCTACAACAAGCCGGACGCCTCCTATCACGGCCTCGTCTATGCCGAGCGTTTCGGCAAGACGGCCTATATCGAGCGCGCGCGCAGTATCTATCAGCGCACCATGGGTTCGGTGCTGTCGCCGTTCAACGCCTTCCTGCTGCTGCAGGGCATCGAGACCGTGGCGCTGCGGATGGAGCGCCACTGCGAGAACGCCCGCAAGGTCGCGGAATTCCTGCGCGCGGATCCGCGCGTCGCGTGGGTCAACTACACCGGTTTCCCGGATAGCCCGTATTATCCGCTGGTCCAGAAATATCTCGACGGCAACGCCTCCTCGCTGTTCACCTTCGGCATCAAGGGCGGCATGGAGGCCGGCAAGACCTTCTACGATGCGCTCAAGCTGATCACGCGCCTCGTCAATATCGGCGATGCCAAGTCGCTGGCCTGCCATCCGGCCTCGACCACGCATCGGCAGATGTCGGCGGAGCAGCAGCGCGCTGCCGGCGTCCTACCCGAGACGATTCGCCTCTCGATCGGCATCGAGCATTCCGCGGATATCATCGGAGACATCGACCAGGCGCTGGAAAAGGCCTGCCCGTCGGCGCGCCTCCAGGCTGCGGAGTAGGCGGCTGTTGCGATGACGATCTTGATCGACAGGGATCAAGGTATTCCGAGCCCGGCGCTGGTGCCGGCCGAGGGCGATCTCGCGCGCGATCATGGCGGCGCGGATCTCAACATCGGCCTGATCAACAACATGCCGGATCCGGCATTGAAGGCCACCGAGCGGCAGTTCATGAAGCTGCTCCAGGCCGCCGCAGGCCCGCACCGCATCCGCTTCCACTGCTTCTCGCTGCCGTCGGTGAAGCGATCGCCCGAGGCCAAGTGGCATGTCGAGAGCGAATATTCGGAGCTCACTGAACTCGGGCGGCACAAATTCGACGGGCTTATCGTCACCGGCGCCGAGCCGGTCGCGCCCGAACTCGACCAGGAGCCGTATTGGCGCGATCTGACCGAGCTGATCGACTGGGCAAAGGTCAACACCCGCTCGACGATCTGGTCGTGCCTTGCTGCCCATGCGGCGGTGCTGCATCTCGACCGGATCGAACGGCGGCGGCTGCCCGCCAAATGCCACGGCATTTTCGACTGCGATACGGTCACGAACGATCTGTTGACGCGCGCCGCGCCCGTCCCGTTCAAGGTCTCGCATTCGCGCCTGAACGAGATCGCCGAGCGCGACCTCGACGCGGCCGGCTACCAGGTGCTGACGCGTTCGGCAAAGGCCGGCGTCGATATCTTCGTCCGGCAATATGCCAGCCGCTTCGTGTTTTTCCAGGGTCACCCGGAATATGACGCACTGTCGCTCCAGCGCGAATATCTGCGCGACGTCGGCCGCTATCTCGCGCGCGAGCGGGACGATTATCCGCACCTGCCCGTGAGCTATTTTGACGCAGCGACGGAAGAGAAGCTGGTCCGATTCGAGAAGCAGGCGAGGCACCAGCGCCATCCGGCGCTCAGCAACGAGCTGCCTGCACTGAATTTGCGCGCCGATATCGCCGCCGGCAGCGCCGCGGCGGTGTTATTTCGCAACTGGCTGCAATATCTCGGCGCAGAGGCCGATGCGCCGGCCCTGGCGCGCTAGCCGTAGTGGCGTTGGTTCCGCGTTAGGATTACCCAAGCGTTAAGCTTGCCTCAACCGGGGCGCGAATGTTTCAGTACAGAAATACGGAATCACAGGAAATGCGGTCGTGTGGTCGGCACTTCAGGGACGCGTGAGCAATCGGCTGGCCCGGCATTTCCGAGCCGCGCCGCACCGGCTGCCTGCGCATGCGCCGATGGTGAGTTTCACCTTCGACGATGCCCCCGATAGCGCCGCGGGCGAGGGCGCCTCGCTCCTCGAAGCGCATGGCGGCCGTGGCACGTATTATATTGCCGGCAGCCTGATCGACCGGCCTTCGGACCACTGGCACGGCCTCTCGAACGACGCAGTGGTCCGGCTCCACCGTGCAGGACATGAGATCGCCTGCCACACTTTCTCGCATCAGAGCGCAGCCAATCTCGACGAGGCCACGATGGCCCTCGAGATCGAGCGCAATCGCAATCATTTTCGCGACATCGATTCCTCGATCAAGCTGGAGAATTTTGCCTATCCGTATGGCCTCGCCTCGGTCTGGCGCAAGCCGCAGCTTGCCAAAATCTTCCGCTCGGCCCGCGGCATCCTTCCCGGCGTCAATCGCGACGTGATCGACCTCCAGTTCCTGCGGGCCGCGCCTTTGGTCAATTTCGAGATCGATGCCGCCGGCGTCGACCGGCATTTCGACGAGGCGGCCGCGAGCGGCGGATGGCTGATCTTCTACAGCCATGACGTCGTCGATGCGCCGAGCCCCTATGGCTGTACGCCGGCCCTGATGCGTCACGCGCTGGAATCGGCTCAGCGGCGTGGCATGCCGATCGTGACGGTTGCCGAAGCGCTGCGGCGAATCGGGGCGTAGCTTTCTGAACTCTCCCCGCAAGCGGGGAGGGGGAGAAGATGGTCTTGCCATGCCCGCGCGGTCATGCGACTGGCCTTGTGACGAATCTCCTGGCCCGGTCCGCCACCCCATGTCCCCTCCGTCCACTGCCCCGCTTCCTGCGCCGTCCAACGGCCGCGATGCGCTGTCGGTGCTGCATTCGGTGTTCGGCCTGCCCGGGTTCCGCGGTGCTCAGGGCGAGATCATCCGGCATGTCACGAATGGCGGCAATTGCCTGGTCCTGATGCCGACCGGCGGCGGCAAGTCGCTGTGCTACCAACTCCCCTCACTGCTGCGCGAAGGCTGCGGCATCGTGGTGTCGCCGCTGATCGCGCTGATGCGCGACCAGGTCGCGGGCCTGCTCGAGGCCGGCGTCAATGCCGCGGCGCTGAACTCGTCGCTGACGCTGCAGGAAGCCTCCGACATCGAGCGACGCCTGATCGCAGGCGATCTCGACCTGCTCTATGTCGCGCCGGAACGGCTGGTGACGCCGCGCTGCCTGTCGATGCTGGCGCAGGCCAAGGTGGCGCTGTTCGCGATCGACGAGGCGCATTGCGTCTCGCAATGGGGTCACGACTTCCGGCCCGAATATGTCGGCCTCTCCGTCATCGCCGAGCGCTTTCCAAATGTCCCGCGCATCGCGCTGACCGCGACCGCTGACGATTTGACGCGCAAGGAGATCGTCGAGCGGCTTCAGCTTGGCGGCTCCCCGCAATTCGTCTCTAGCTTCGACCGGCCCAATATCCGTTACGAGATCGTCGACAAGCGCAACGCGGTGTCGCAGCTCAAGGAGTTCATCCGGGAACGGCATGCGGGCGATGCCGGCGTGGTCTATTGCCTGTCGCGCAATCGCGTCGAGGAAGTCGCTGCCGCACTCGCGGATGCCGGCATCGCGGCGCTGCCCTACCACGCCGGGCTCGACAGCAGCGTGCGCTCGCGCAACCAGGACCGCTTCCTCAACGAGGACGGCATCGTCATCGTCGCCACCATCGCCTTCGGCATGGGCATCGACAAGCCCGACGTGCGCTTCGTCGCGCATCTCGACCTGCCCAAGAGCATCGAGGCCTATTACCAGGAGACGGGGCGCGCCGGCCGCGACGGCAAGGCCTCCGCGGCTTGGATGGCCTACGGTCTCTCCGACATCGTGCAGCAGCGTCGCATGATCGACGAATCCACCGCGTCCGACGATTTCAAACGCGTCTCGATCGGCAAGCTCGATGCGCTGGTCGGGCTCGCCGAAACCGCGCAGTGCCGGCGCAAACGGCTGCTCGGCTATTTCGGCGAGAACCTCGATGGCGCAAACTGCGGCAATTGCGACAATTGCCTGACGCCGCCGCAGATGCGCGACGGCAAGGTGCTGGCGCAAAAGCTGCTCTCCTGCGCCTATCGCACCGGGCAGCGGTTCGGCGCGATGCACCTGATCGACGTGCTGATCGGACGCCTGACCGAGAAGGTCACTCAGTTCGGCCACGACAAGCTGTCGGTGTTCGGCATCGGCCGCGAGTTCAATGAGAAGCAGTGGCGCACCGTGCTGCGGCAATTGGTGGCGATGGGCCATCTGCAGAGCGACAGCGAAGCGTTCGGTGCGCTGAAGCTGACGGATTCCGCGCGCGGGGTGCTGCGCGGCGAAACAGAGGTGTGGCTGCGCGAGGAAGCCCCTGGCACCCGCATCCGCTCGAGCCGCGCCAAATCCCGCCGCGGCGATCTCGCGCCCGCCGCCAACACGCCGCAGGGCGACGTCGATCCTGAGCTGCGCGCGCGGCTGCGGTCCTGGCGCTCGGACATCGCGCGCGAACGCGGCGTGCCGGCCTATGTGGTGTTGCACGATGCCACCATCGACGGCATCGTCCGGGCCTGGCCGACGACGCTCGACGAACTCCGCAACGTCCCCGGCATCGGCGACAAGAAGCTCGAGCATTACGGCGACGAGCTGCTGCAGATCGTCAGGACGCGATAGGCGCTCCAAAAACTCCATTGTCATCCCGGACAAGCGCAGCAAAGCGGAGCGCAGATCCGGGATCCATACCGCGGAATCTATCGATTGCGATCGGTAGGAGTACCGAACTGCAAGTCTTAGCCAAACACCTCCCTGTGACTATGCGTCCCGGGTCTGCACTGACGCTTGCCCGGGACGACAGTGGAGAGGAGGCGAGAGCTACTCAGCCTTACCCGTTCCGGAACGCATAACCGTAACCGTTCAGCGCCGGCGCACCGCCGAGATGTGCGTAGAGGATCTTTGCGCCCTTCTCGAAATAACCCTTCTGGGTCAAGTCGATCAGGCCCTGCATCGATTTGCCTTCATAGACGGGGTCGGTGATCATCGCCTCCAACCGTGCAGTGAGGCGGATCGCCTCCTTGGTCTCCTCCGACGGTACGCCATAGGCGGGATAGGCGTAATCCTCGATCAGCACGACATCGTCTGCAACGATGTCCTTGCCGAGCTCGACCAGCTTTGCCGTGTTCTGCGCAATCGAGAGCACCTGCGCTTTCGTCTGCGCCGGCGTGAACGAGGCATCGATGCCGATCACCTTTCGCGCGCGGCCGTCGGCGGCAAAGCCGACCAGCATGCCGGCATGGGTGGAGCCGGTGACAGTGCAGACGATGATGTAGTCGAACTTGAAGCCGAGCTCGGCTTCCTGCTTGCGCACTTCCTCGGCGAAGCCGACATAGCCGAGCCCGCCATATTTGTGCACGGAGGCGCCGGCCGGAATTGCGTAAGGCTTGCCGCCCGCCGCCTTTACCTCGTCGATCGCCTGTTCCCAGCTCTTGCGGATGCCGATGTCGAAGCCGTCGTCGACCAGGCGCACGTCGGCGCCCATGATGCGCGAGAGCATGATGTTGCCGACGCGGTCATAGACGGCGTCCTCGTGCGGCACCCAGGCTTCCTGCACCAGGCGGCACTTCATGCCGATCTTGGCGGCAACGGCAGCGATCATGCGGGTATGGTTGGACTGCACGCCGCCGATCGACACCAGCGTATCGGCGTTGGAGGCGATCGCGTCGGGAACGATGTATTCGAGCTTGCGCAGCTTGTTGCCGCCATAGGCGAGGCCGGAATTGCAGTCCTCGCGCTTGGCATAGATCTCGACATTGCCGCCGAGATGCTTCGACAGCCGCTCCAGCTTCTCGACGGGCGTCGGGCCGAAGGTCAGCGGATAGCGCGCGAATTTGTCCAGTATCATGGGGCACCCCGATTGGCGTTGCTGTCTGGGAGCTGGCTAGCATTGCTGCCGGAGAAGGTGCTCTCGAATATTGCGCTGATGTTGCGCGTCAACTTGCGGCAAAGGGGCGTTGTGATAGGATTTCTTCCGAAAAACTGATAATTATCGGAAGATTCATTCATGTCGCCACGGCTCGACCGCATCGACCTCAAGATGTTGAGATTGCTGCAAAATAACGGCCGGCTCAGCAACGCCGAACTGGCTGAAACCGTCGCCATCAGCCCCGCTACCTGCCATCGCCGCACCCAGCGCCTGTTCGAAGACGGCTTCATCGCCACCGTCCGGGCCATGGTGGCGCCGAAGAAGGTGGCTAAGGGCACGCTGGTGATGGTCGGCGTCGTGCTCGACCGCTCGACGCCGGAGAGCTTTGCCACCTTTGAGCAGGCGATCGCCAAGCTGAAATTCGTGCTCGACTGCCACCTCGTCGCCGGCGATTTCGACTATTTCCTCAAGATCCGCGTCGGCGACATGGAGGATTTCAACCGCATCCACGGCGAGCTGCTGATCGCGCTGCCCGGCGTGCGCCAGACACGCACCTTCTTCGTGATGAAGGAAGTCGTCGACAACGCGCCGCTGGAATTCTGAGCCGTAGCTATTGATGCGCAGTTCGCATCATGAGAGATATCGTCCGATGCAGCCGCTTCCCTTCCGTCCGCACGATCCCGCCACGCCGGCCTACCGGCGCGGCTGGGTCGACGAGGCCGTGGCCGCGATCGAAGCCGACCAGTGCCGCACCGCCGACACCCATCTGATCCGGCTGTTCGTGCCGGCGCTATCAGGCATCGACCTTTATCTGAAGGACGAGTCCACACATCCGACCGGCAGCCTGAAGCACCGGCTGGCCCGCTCGCTGTTCCTCTATGCGCTCTGCAACGGCCATATCCGCGAGGGCACGCCCGTCGTGGAGGCGTCGTCGGGATCGACCGCGGTGTCGGAAGCCTATTTCGCGGAGATGATCGGCGTTCCCTTCTACGCCGTCATGCCGCGCACGACTTCGGCGGAGAAGATCGCCGCGATCAAGCATTATGGCGGCAATTGCCATCTGATCGACGACGGTCGCGCGCTCTATGCTGAGGCTGCTACGCTCGCGGCCCGCTTGGGCGGTCACTACATGGACCAGTTCACCTTCGCCGAGCGAGCCACCGACTGGCGCGGCAACAACAACATCGCCGAATCGATCTTCGCGCAATTAAAGGGCGAGCGGCGCCCGTTGCCGGACTGGATCGTGATGGGCGCGGGCACCGGCGGCACCTCGGCCACGATCGGCCGCTATCTGCGCTATCGCCAGTATCCGACCCGGCTGTGCGTCGCCGATGTCGAGAACTCCGCCTTTTTCGACTGCTTCCGCTCGCAGGACCGCTCCCATGTTTGCGAGCGCCCTTCGCTGATCGAAGGCGTCGGCCGTCCCCGCTGCGAGCCGTCCTTCGTGCCGGGCGTGGTCGATCGCATGATGAAGATCCCGGATGCGGCGACGATCGCGGCGATGAACGTGCTGTCGCGCCGGCTACGCCGCGCGGTCGGCGGTTCGACCGGCACCAATTTCCTGGCGTTATGCCGACTGGCCTCGGAGATGCTCAAGGCCAATACGACGGGATCGCTGGTGACGCTGATCTGCGATTCCGGCGAGCGCTACCGGCAGACCTATTACGAACCCGCCTGGCTCGCCGCGCGCGGTCTCGATCCGGCGCCGTTCGAGGCGGCGCTGGCGTCGTTCCTCGATACAGGACAGCCCTTGGCACTCACGGTCGAAGACGTCGTCAATCCGCAGAGCGCATGAAGCGTTGAGGCGTGAGCTGACGTCTCCGTGCGGATTCGCAAAATGGCACGGTCGTCACGGCAACTTCACTTGCCATGCGCACGGGTGCGGGCGACCTTCTGTCTTCTCAACGAGGAGACCTCCACCGTGCGCCTTCCCATTCTCGATCCGAAAGATCTGAGCGCCGAACAGAAGCCGCTCTATGACGACATGCGAGCCGGCATCACGGACCACTTCAAGGGCTTCGTGAACATGCGCGACGACGGCGCGCTGCTCGGGCCCTGGAATCCCTGGATCCGCGAGCCCCGTTTCGGCAAGCCGGTGTGGGAGCTGGTCAAGGCGATCGCATCGAACCCGCTGCTGCCCGCGCCTGTGCGCGAGGTCGCGATTCTCGTCACCGGCTCGCATTTCCGCTCGGGCTACGAGCTCTACGCCCATGTGCTGGTCGCCGAGCAACGGGGCCTCTCCGACGAAAAACTCGCGACCATCGTCGCCGGGCAGCGGCCGGTGGATCTCACCAGACAGGAGGCGATCGCTTATGACATGGCGTCAGCGCTGGTGAGCGGCGGCGTGCTGCCTGAGTTGACTTATCGCGCGGCGGTGAAGGAGTTCGGCGAGCACGGCGCGGCCGAGCTGTCCTATCTCGTCGGGGTCTACTGCATGGTCTCGGTCACGCTCAACACCTTTGACGTACCGGTTCCGGAGTAGCCCGCGCCTACTTGCGCACGGCGTAAAGCGGCGTGCGCAACGTCAGCTGGTATGACGGCTTCGGCATCCACGCGATCTGGGCGGTGATGCCGAACAGGCGGTTGTCGTTGTCGTCCATGCGATCGAGGTCGAGCCGCAGGATCGGCTGGGTGAAGGACTCCGCCAGCGTCCGGCCGGCGATCCGAGCGCCGCCGAACGACTGCACCCCAAGGCGCCCGGTGAACTTCCAGTTGCTCGGCCATTGGTAATAGCCGCCGGCATAGAGGATCGTGTTCGGCTTGATGCTGGCGAGCTGGCTGGCGATGTCGGTGTAGGTATATTGCACGCCGGCAAGCCAGCCGCGCGTCTCATCCTCGTCGAGTGCGTAGTCGAACTCCAGGATATTGTTGAACGTCGTCGTCATGCCCTGCTCGGTCGGCACCGACTGGGTCAGGGTCGATTGCAGCGTGATGGTCGGGATCTTGCCGCCGTTCTGCTGATAGAGGTCGGCCTGTATGCCGATGTTCCAGCTGGTGATGTCGAACGTCGACCAGCCGCTGCCGATATCGGTCGTCGAGCCCGACACGCCGCCATAGAGCGAGACGCGATCACTGACGTCGACGGTCAGCGGCAGATCAATGGCGATCGATTTTGCCGCGGGCAGGCCACTGGGCAGCGTGGCGCCGCGTCGTGCCGCCAGGGCTTCGAACGCCGCCGACAATGACGTGTTACCGAAACCGAGCCCGAGCGTGCCCGCCGGAATCGTCGCATAGGTCGTGCGCAGATCGAGGTAGATGTTCGGCACAGTCGGCTTCGCCGGTGCGTCCCCATCGTCGACGGCAAAGGCGGCGCCCGCCGACAACGTCAGACAAGACAGTCCGATCGCAGTCGCGCGCAAAGCCTGAAGATGCGATGGGCGGTGATGGAACACGTGACAATCCGACGCGCGACGATTTGATGGCGGAACGGTGGCTAGATGGGACGTGATCGCTCGTGCGGTCAAGCACTATCGCGTAAGCGATGGACTGTAGGGATGCGCGCGGTTACCCTGTCGTGATCGCACTGCCACACGCACCGGTCAGAGTGCAGGCCGGACATTGGAAGGACATCAGCCCATGAACACGTCACGCCGCATCCTGCTCGCTGGTCTGGCTGGGCTCGCTGTCGCTCCGACCGCCGTGGCGGCCGCCGTGCCGTCTCCCGAGCCTGGCGACGTGACGGTCGCCGAGGAGCGCTTCGCGCGCACGATCGCCGCAGCGCATGCACCCGACGTCACGTGCGCGCGGCAGGCGGAGCGGTATGCGGACGCGCACTGGCCGGAATATGTCGTGGCAGCCAGGGCCGTGCTCGACGCGCGCGTCTGATTCGCGCCTTTACTTCTCTACCGCCCGCCGCACCTGTTCGCCGATCTGCGACAGCACGAGCTGCGCCTGCGGCAGGATCGCGCCCATGGCGTGGAAGTTGTGGACCATGCCGTCATGGCAGACATGCTCGACCGCGACGCCCGCGGCGAGCAGCTTGCGGGCATAGGCATTGCCCTCGTCGCGCATCGGATCGAATTCGGCGGTGTGGATGATCGCGGTGGGCAGGCCGGCAAGCCGCGTCGCCCGCAAGGGCGAGATGCGGGGATCGGCGGCATCGATGCCTTCAGGCAGATAGTCGGCGAGATCCGCCTCGATCGTGGCGCGATCGATCAGATGGCCCTCGGCAAAGGCCTCGCGCGACGGCGAGGTCTCCTCGAAATCCAGCACCGGGCAGATCAGGCATTGCGCGACGATGGAGAGGCCGGCGCTCTGCGCCGCCTCCTGGCACACGATCGCGGCGAGCGTGGCGCCGGCGGAATCGCCGCCGACCACCAGACGCCCGGCATCGATGCCGAGCGACGGGGCTTGCCGCGCCACCCATTCGGTGGCAGCGATCGCGTCGTCGGCGGCGGCCGGAAATTTGTGCTCGGGCGCGAGCCGGTAGTCGACCGAGACGAGGCGGCAGCCGGTCACATGCGCCAGCGCCGCGGCAATGCGGTCGTGCGTGGCGATGCTGCCGGCAACGAGACCGCCGCCATGAAAGAACACAAAGCCCGGTGCACGCTCGCCGGCAGACGCGGGTGAATAGAGCCGATAAGTCAGCTCGCCGCCGGGGCCGGGCAGCATGCCGTCGGACGCCGTTACATCTCCCGCATCAGCGCGCGCAAACTGCATCAGCTTCGCGAGCGATTGCCGACGCGCCTCCACACTCGGCCGACTCCGTGGCTGCGGTGCAGCCGCAGCCATCATGGTCAACAAACGCTTTGCGAGCGGATCGAGCGGCATGGACCTTTCCTCATCCTGCGAGCCGAGAGGGTAACTCACCATTGCTCCGCAGGAAATCCTTTAGAAATTGGGAGAATAGTGCCCGGATAATTTCCAAGGGGAGGCCGGTCGTGGCCAACATCGCAAAACCCATCGACTATTCGCCGAGCTGGACTTTCTTCGAGGGCAAGTGGCACGACGGCAACGTCCCGATCATGGGGCCGCGCACGCATGCGGCCTGGCTCGGCTCCGTCGTGTTCGACGGTGCGCGCGCGTTCGAAGGCGTTGCGCCCGATCTCGACCGTCACGTCGCCCGCGCCAATCAATCCGCGATCAACTTCGGCCTGAAGCCGGTGGTCGTTGCCGGCACCTGGCTCGCGCTCGCAAACGAAGGCATCGCGCGTTTCGCGGCGAATGCCGAGCTCTATGTCCGTCCGATGTACTGGGCGCAGAACGGCTCGGGCGGCGGCGTGCTGTTCGACCCCGAGACCACCAATTGGTGCCTGTGCATCTACGAGGCGCCGATGCCGAAGCCCGTCGGCAACGCGATTACGCTGTCGCCGTTCCGCAGGCCCACCGCCGAATGCGCGCCGGTCGAGGCCAAGGCGGCCTGCCTCTATCCGAACAATTCCCGTGCGCTTTCGGAGGCAGCTTCCCGCGGCTTCCAGAATGCGCTGATGCTCGACATGCTCGGCAACGTCGCAGAGTTCGGCAATTCAAACGTCTTCATGGCCAAGGACGGCGTGGTCTTCACGCCGGCGCCGAACGGCACCTTCCTCAACGGAATCACGCGCCAGCGCGTCATCAATCTGCTGCGCGGCGATGGCGTCACCGTGGTCGAGACAACGCTGCGCTATGCCGACTTCCTCGCCGCCGACGAGATCTTCTCGACCGGCAATTTTGCCAAGGTCGCGCCGGTAATCCGCATCGACGAGCGCGAGCTGAAACCGGGTCCGTTCTACACCAAAGCGCGCAAGCTTTATTGGGAGTTTGCGCATGCGGTGAAACTGGCGGCCTGACGGAGCTAGCCTCGTCTGCGAAACCGGCTGAACTGAAACGCCTGCGTCGAATCCCACGGCGTGCGATGTGTCTCGCTCCGCGTTTCGACGGGCTCGAACTCCGGTCCGAGTTCTGCCGCGAGGCTCGCGCTGTCATGTCGCTGCACCGGCAGTCCGCTGCATTTCTCCGGGCCGTCGGGCGCGAACGTCGCGATGATGACCTGGCCGCCGGGTGCAACGGCCGACTGCAGGCGGTCGACGTAAGCTGCTCTGTCGCGCGGATCGATCAGGAAATGAAACGCCGCGCGGTCGTGCCAGACATCGTAGGTCCTGGCGGGCCGCCATGTCGTAGCGTCGGCAACGATCCAGTCGACCAGTGAAGCGGTCGGACCGATGCGTTTCCTCGCTGCATCAAACGCGTTGGCTGAAAGATCCAGCACGGCGACATTGCGATATCCGGCTTGCAGGAGCGAATCGACCAGCCGGGATGTACCGCCACCGATATCGATGATGGCCGCGCCATGATCCGGATTTGCAGTGCGGATCATCTCGATCGAGATCGTCGGGCTGTCCTGAAACCAGCTGACCTCGGCCTCGCTCTTGGTGGCGTAGACATTGTCCCAATGTGAGCTGCGGTTGGGCATGGCGGCTCCGGCCCCTACCGGGACGAGAGCATGCAAGTGGTGGCACCCCCATACACCGGCAGCTTGCGCGCCCGCCGCGAGCGGACGCGTCGGTACGAACGTAAGGCTTACTCTTCCTTCTTCGACATCTTCTCGAGGCGTTCCTGCATGTCCTTCATCTGCTGGCGCAGATCGTCGATGTTGGTGTCCTTGGCCGGCTCTGCGCTCGCATCGGGCTCGGCCTCCGTGGTCGCCGTCACCGGACGGCCCGCAGTGGGGACAAACGGCTTGAACATCGAGAACGTCTGCTGGAACAGCTCCATGTTGCGGCGGACCTGTTCTTCCAGCGGTGCGAACGGGGTTCCGGAAAGTGAGGTGGCGATCTGCTTGCGGAACTTCTCCTGCTCCTGGGTCAGCGACGCGATGGCTTGCTCCAGATATTTCGGCACCACCATCTGCATGCTGTCGCCGTAGAAGCGGATCAGCTGGCGCAGGAAAGTGGTTGGCAGCAGGTTCTGGCCGGCCTTGTTCTCCTGCTCGAAGATGATCTGGGCGAGCACGGAGCGGGTGATGTCGTCGCCGGTCTTGGCGTCGTAGACCAGGAAATCTTCGCCGTCCTTGACCATGGAGGCGAGGTCTTCCAGCGTTACGTAGGTGCTCGTTCCGGTGTTATAGAGCCGGCGGTTCGCGTATTTCTTGATCGTGGTGGGTTGGTCTGATTTCGCCATGGGCTCTCACTTGCAAACGCTGAGAACGGGAACCTGCCGGGCTATGCCGCAGGGCGGGAAGAGTACGCAACGCAACAAAATAAGCATTTTCAACGGGCTCACGCTACCGTTTTGTGCGCCACGGTTAATTGCACAGCAAAAACGTGCTTGCGAAATCGCCAAGAACGCTATTTTGAATGCGGTGCGGCATGAATTCGGTCACCCGCCAATTGACATGCCGCAACGACGTTAACAGGATGCCGTCCGAGACTGGCGAGCCGTTTCCCCAGCCCCGTCTGCCCCATACAACCTCTCAGGAGATGCCCATGTCAGACGATGTCGTCATCGTCAGCGCCGCCCGCACCCCGGTCGGAAGCTTCAACGGAGCGTTCGCGACCCTTCCCGCCCACGATCTCGGCGCCATCGCCATCAAGGCCGCGCTCGAGCGCGGCGGCATCGAGCCCGGCCGGGTCTCGGAAGTCATCATGGGCCAGATTCTGACCGCTGCTCAGGGCCAGAACCCGGCCCGCCAGGCCTCGATCGGCGCCGGTATTCCGGTGGAGAGCCCGGCCTGGGGCGTCAACCAGCTTTGCGGCTCGGGCCTGCGTACGGTCGCGCTCGGCTATCAGGCGCTGCTCAACGGCGATTCCGAAATCGTCGTCGCCGGCGGCCAGGAATCCATGAGCATGGCTCCGCACGCCCAGTATCTGCGTGGCGGCGTCAAGATGGGCCCGGTCGAGTTCGTCGACACCATGATCAAGGACGGATTGTGGGATGCCTTCAACGGCTACCACATGGGCAACACCGCCGAGAACGTCGCCCGGCAGTGGCAGATTACCCGCGCTCAGCAGGACGAGTTCGCGGTCGCCTCGCAGCAGAAGGCCGAGGCCGCGCAGAAGGCCGGCAAGTTCAGCGACGAGATCGTCCCCGTCACCATCAAGACCCGCAAGGGCGACATCGTCGTCAGCGCCGACGAATATCCCCGCCATGGCGCAACGCTCGAGGCGATGGCGAAGCTGAAGCCCGCCTTCGAAAAGGAAGGCACGGTCACCGCGGGTTCGGCCTCCGGCATCAATGACGGCGCCGCCGCCGTGGTGCTGATGACGGCGAAGCAGGCCGCCAAGGAAGGCAAGAAGCCGCTCGCGCGCATCGTGTCGTGGGCGCAGGCTGGCGTCGATCCGAAGATCATGGGCTCGGGCCCGATCCCGGCCTCGCGCGCCGCGCTGAAGAAGGCCGGCTGGAGCGTCGGCGATCTCGACCTGATCGAGGCCAACGAGGCCTTCGCGGCGCAGGCCTGCGCCGTCAACAAGGACCTCGGCTGGGATACCGCCAAGGTCAACGTCAACGGCGGCGCGATCGCAATCGGCCATCCGGTCGGTGCGTCCGGCGCGCGCGTGCTGGTGACGCTGCTGCACGAGATGCAGAAGCGCGATTCCAAGAAGGGCCTCGCCACGCTGTGCATCGGCGGCGGCATGGGTATCGCGATGTGTCTGGCGCGTGACTGAAGGCAGCTTGCGCGTCGTTGACGCGTGCGCTGCACACAGCAGTGCGTGCGTTGCACGCGACTAAAAAGGCGGCGGTTGCAAATCAAATATTCTTCGCAACCGTACCAGCCTCGACTAAAGAGAAACGCCCGGCTCAACGCCGGGCGTTTTGTTCTTGATGTCCGTCAAACGTCCCCCATAATCCGTAGCTAAAAACGAAACCCAGAAACGTCCGACGAGTCCAAGGGAAGGAATACGAAATGGCACGTGTTGCGTTGGTGACGGGTGGTACGCGGGGCATCGGAGCTGCGATCAGCAAGGCGCTGAAGGCGTCCGGCTACAAGGTCGCGGCGAGCTATGCGGGCAACGATGCGGCGGCGGAGAAGTTCAAGGCCGAGACCGGCATCGCCGCCTACAAATGGGACGTCAGCAATTTCGAGGCCTGCGCCGAGGGCGTGAAGAAGGTCGAGGCCGAGGTCGGTCCCATCGACGTGCTCGTCAACAATGCCGGCATCACCAAGGACGGCGCCTTCCACAAGATGAGCCTCGAGCAATGGAACGCCGTGATCGGCACCAATCTCGGCTCGCTGTTCAACATGTCGCGCCAGGTCATCGAAGGCATGCGCGGACGCAAGTTCGGCCGCATCATCAACATCTCCTCGATCAACGGACAGAAGGGCCAGTTCGGCCAGGTGAACTATTCCGCGGCCAAGGCCGGCGAGATCGGCTTCACCAAGGCGCTGGCGCTGGAGAACGCCAAGGCCGGCGTCACCGTGAACGCGATCTGCCCAGGCTATATCAACACCGAGATGGTGCAGGCGGTGCCGAAGGACGTGCTGGAAAAGGCCATCCTGCCGCTGATCCCGATCGGCCGTCTCGGCGAGCCCGAGGAAATCGCGCGCGCGGTCGTGTTCCTCGCCGCCGACGAGGCCGGCGCCATCACCGGCTCGACGCTGACCGTCAATGGCGGCCAGTACATGGTGTGATGCGATCG
Organism: Bradyrhizobium cosmicum; assembly: GCF_007290395.2. NCBI lineage: Bacteria > Pseudomonadati > Pseudomonadota > Alphaproteobacteria > Hyphomicrobiales > Nitrobacteraceae > Bradyrhizobium > Bradyrhizobium cosmicum. The sequence goes on from NZ_CP041656.2 coordinate 598,128, forward strand.
CATCACGCGCGGCCCTAAAGCCAATTTCCCGTCATGCCCGGGCTTGTCCCGGGCACCCATGGCCTTACAACAGCCGAGCCACGGAGCAACGTGGATGGCCGGGACGAGCCCGGCCATGACGGAAATAGTGGCCGATGACTCCCCGCACCGCGACGCTGATCGGATTGACCGCGATCCTGATGTGGTCGCTGCTGTCCGTGATGACGGTGGCGACCGGAAAGATCCCGGCGTTCCAGCTCGCCGCCATGACCTTCGCGATCGGCGGTCTCGTCGGCCTCCTCACCTGGATCGGTCGCGGCGAGGCGGCGAAGAGCCTGCGTCAGCCATTCGCGGTATGGGCGGTCGGTGTCGGCGGCCTGTTCGGCTATCACGCGCTGTATTTCCTCGCGCTGCGTTTCGCGCCGCCGGCTGAAGCCGGGCTGCTCAACTATCTCTGGCCGCTCTTGATCGTGCTGTTCTCGTCGTTCCTGCCGGGCGAGCGGCTTGCCGCGCATCACGTCATCGGCGCCGTGCTCGGCCTCGTCGGCACCGTGCTGCTGTTCGCCGGGAACACCAGCGGCTTCGCGCCGGGAGCAGTGCCGGGATTGATTGCGGCCTTCATCGCCGCCTTCGTCTGGGCGATTTATTCAGTGCTGTCGCGCCGGCTCAAGGCGGTGCCGACCGATGCAGTCGCGGGCTTCTGCCTCGCCACCGCTGTGCTCGCCGCTCTGATGCATGGTTTGCTCGAAACCACGGTCTGGCCAGGGACGACGCTGCAATGGCTTTCCGTCATCGCGCTCGGCATCGGACCCGTCGGTGCCGCCTTCTACGCCTGGGACATCGGCATGAAACGGGGGGATATCCGCGTGCTCGGCGCCGCCTCCTATGCAACGCCGCTGCTCTCGACAAGCTTCCTCATCGCCGCCGGTTTTGCCAAGGCCAGCGCCAACATCGCCATCGCCGCGGTGCTGATTGCGGGCGGTGGCCTGATCGCCGCGAAGGATATGGTGCTGCGGAAACGATGACGGTTTTGCCTACGGCTCCCAGCCCTTTGGAGCGAGCTCGAACTTCGCGAATTCGAACGCCGGTGCCACGGTACAGCCGACCAGCGTCCACTCGCCCGTCGTCTCCGCCATCTGCCACGCATTCGCCGGGACGATTCCCTGCGGCCGCTCGCCACCGAGCAGGTCGGTGCCGAGCCGCACCTCGTGCTGGGAGCAGCCCTCATGCGCGATGCGCAGGGTCAGCGGGCTGCCCGCATAATAGTGCCAGGTCTCGACCGCATCGATCCGGTGCCAGTGCGAACGCTCGCCGCGTGCGAGCAGGAAGTAAATGAGAGTCGAGCGCGACCGGCCGTTGGTGTCGCTGGTCTGGTCGCGAAACGTCTCGCGGTAATGTCCGCCTTCGGGATGCGGGCGGAGTTCGAGGCGTGCGATGATCTCGGCTGCGGTCGGCATCGGTCCCCGTCAGGATTTGTTTTTGCGCTCGCGCAGCTCGCCGAACACCGCTGCGGCATCCGCGCCCTTCATGTGTAGCCTGGCTGCGACCTCGGGCGCATCAGCCCGCAGGAACACGTTTGCTCGCTTCTCGTCACCAAGCAGTGAGGGAATCGTCGGCTTGTTCTCGGCCCGCAGCTTCGTCACCTCCGCCGCGCGCGCCTGCAGCGCCGCATTGTCCGGATCGACCGTAAGCGCGAACTTGACGTTCGACGCCGTGTATTCGTGGCCGCAATAGAGCTTGAAGTCGTCGGGCAGCGCCCGCAGCTTCAACAGCGAGTCCCACATCATCGGGTAGTCGCCTTCGAACACGCGGCCGCAGCCGATCGAGAACAGCGTGTCGGCGGCGAACAGCGTCTTCTCGTTGTCGAACACGTAGGAGATGTGGTCGAGCGTGTGGCCGGGCGTCTCGACGACGCGCGCGAGCAGATTGCCGATCTTGACCACGTCAGCATTGGCGACGCGCAGATCGACGTTGGCGATCTTCGTCGTCTTGTCATGCGGCGCGACGACGCGGCAATTGTATTTCTGCTTGAGCTCGGCGACGCCCCCGACATGATCGCCGTGATGATGGGTGATCAGGATGTCGGTGAGCTGCCAGCCCTCGCGCTCCAGCGCCTTCAGGATGGGGCCGGCCTCGGGCGCGTCGATCGACGCCGTCGCCTTGGTTTCCACATCGTGGATCAGATAACCGAAATTGTCGTTTAAACACGTGAAAGTACGAATTTCGGCGGCCATGTCATCTCCATCGGGCTCAGCCCCGTCAGACAAATATGGCGTTAACGTTGCACAGGCAATGCAATATTCCGCGCGCGGCGTCGCCCCTGTGCATGTTACATTGCCGTCATGACCATCGACGTCGTCGACCTCCGCGAGTTCTATTCCCGCCGCCTCGGGATCGTGGCGCGGCAAATGATCAATCGCGGCATCAGAGAACGCTGGCCGAACGCCGAGGGCCAGCGCGTGCTCGGCGTCGGCTATCCGACGCCCTATCTCGGGTTGTTCCGCGAAGATGCGGAGCGCTGCATCGCCTTCATGCCGGCGGCCCAGGGCGTTCTGAAATGGCCGACGGGACGGCCGGCGCTGGCCTCGCTGGTCGATGAATTCTCGCTGCCGCTTCCCGACGCCGCGGTCGACCGCATCCTGCTGGTCCATGCGCTGGAGATGTCGGACGATCCGGCCGCACTCTTGCGCGAGGTGTGGCGCGTGCTGTCGCCGTCCGGCCGCGTCATCGCGGTGATCCCGAACCGGCGCGGCGTGTGGACCCGCAGCGACAACACGCCGTTCGGTCACGGCCGGCCCTATTCCCGCTCGCAGATCACGGACCTGTTGCGCCAGACCTGGTTCACCCCGACCTCATGGGGCGAGGCGCTGTTCATGCCGCCCTATGCCGGCGGATGGGTGCTGAAATCGGCGCAGATGTGGGAGCGCGCCGGCGCGGCGCTGTCACTGCCCTTTGCGGGCGTACATATCGTCGAGGCTTCCAAGCAGGTCTATCGCGCGATCCCCGCCAAGCGCGAGCGGGCGCGGTTGATTCCCGCGCTGACCAAGCCGGTGCTGGTGCCGTCCTCGACGACGGTCGGGCGCAACTGAAAACAAAACGTCCCGGCAAGGCCGGGACGTTTGCGGTCGATGAAATCAGAAGAAGCCCTGGGGCCTACTCGCCGGGGGCGACTTCGTCGCTCGAGCCGGCCGGAGCGGCTTCGCGCTCGGGACGCGGGCCGTGCGGCCGGCGACGCCGGCGCGGGAAGCGCTCGCCACCGCCACCGCCCTCGAAGCCGCCCGGACCGCCATTCGGGGCGCCGTTCACCTGCGGCTGCGGGCCGGTGATGAAGGAGGGCAGGCGATCGACGCTGCCGGTATCGGCAACCACGGGCTGGGGCTGGTTCAGCGGCTGCGGCGGCTGATATTGCGGCTGCGGACGGTGGTCGCGTTCGCGATGCTCGCGCGGCTGCTGGTTGTCGCGCTGATAGGTCGGCTGGTTGTCACGCTGCTGATGATCGCGCTGGCCATCACGAACGAAGGGTTGCTGCTGCGGCTGCGGGACGAATCCCGGCTCCTGGCCGAAGTTCGAGAAATTCTCGCCGTCGTCCTCGCCATCGTCGCCGCTGTTGCTGCTGATCGGCTCGTCGCCGCGCGGTTGCTGGTTCTGGCGGAACTGTTCCTGGGCCGTCGCGATCAGGCGGAAATAATGCTCGGCGTGCTGGTAGTAGTTCTCGGCTGCCACGGGGTCGCCGGAGGAGCGCGCATCGCGCGCGAGCTGAAGATACTTTTCAGCGATATGCGAGGCGGTGCCGCGGATCTTGATGTCGGGCCCGTTGGACTCGTAGACCCGGGTCATCGGGTTCTGGCCGCGCCGGTTATTATTATTGTTGTTGTTATTATTGTTGCGGTTGCGCATCCGCTGCTTGTTCTGACCGTTTCTCATGTCCTGCCTTTAATTCCAGCCCTAAAGGTTGCACGCATTACTGATTGCTGAGAGTGACCTGATGACAAAGGTTCACATCCCTCGCGTACACAGCGCGAGAAGCGGCTTGAACCCTGCCGATGTTCGTCGACCGCCGCGTTCAACAAGGACGCGTTCCCCACCCGCCAGCAGTCATTGCCAGCGAACCCATTCATATTGCCTGCCAAAACAAGCCCTGGTTTCTTGCGTTAGTCTTCGCGCGCAATATCAGGCTTTCGTTCACTTTGCGGTCGGAAAGCAGCGCACCTCAATGGGCCATCGCGCTTAACAGGACCTGCGGCTTGGAACCTAAAATCAGTGAAGCTCTCGCTTGAGCCCGGCTTTCGCCCGTAAGTCTACGGGGCCGACACTGATGTGCTGAAGGGAAGGTAGTCGTTCCCAAGGGATATTCCAAGAGGTTTTTGCAGGCCAATCCGGCTTTTATGGGGGCATTTTTCGGGCCGAAACCGCCCGTGGAATGCCTGCCAGATCCGCCCTGGGCGGCCTGTCCACCGCTAACCCGGCGGCCGTCATCAAGGCCTCGATATCCCGCGCCTGGCCCCGTCCGGCCTCGACGATCAAGGCCCCGCCGGGCGCGAGCCGTTCGGCTGCCTGCGGGATCAACGCGCGATAGGCGTCATAGCCGTCATTGCCGCCGTCAAGCGCCAGATGCGGATCATGCTCGCGCACCTCGATGCTCAAGGTCGGAATTTCCCCAGAGGGAATGTAGGGCGGGTTCGACACGATGAGATCGAACGGGCCGCGTAGCGCCGCAGCATAGGAGCAGGCCAGGAAAGCCGAGCGGCCGGCGAGGCCGAGAGAAGCGGCATTGCCTTTCGCGGTTTTGAGCGCGGTGAGGCTGAGATCGGTGCCGACGCCGAAGGCGCCGGGAATTTCATGCAGCAACGCGAGCAGGATCGCGCCGGATCCGGTGCCGATGTCGGCGATGCGCGGCGGGTGAGGTGTCTTCCGTTCGCGAAAAATCTCGAGTGTGAGCTCGACCACGGTCTCGGTATCGGGACGCGGGACCAGGGTTGCTTCCGAGAGCCGGAACGGCAGGCCCCAGAACTCCCTGACGCCGAGAATCCGCGCCACCGGCTCACCGGCGATGCGGCGTTGCGCATGCTGCGCGAGACGCAATGCCTCGGCCTCAGTGAGGAGCCGGCTGGCCTGTGCAATCAGGCCGGTGAGGTCGAGGCCGACCGCCGCGCCGAGCAGGATACGGGCATCGAGCTCGGCTTCGTCGAGTTGCGCGGCCTTCAGCTGCGCGGCCAGCGCGCGGCGCGCGCTCTCGATCGATAGTCCGGTGAAGGGAGTGCTCACGCGCCCGTCACGCTGCAACACCCTGCGCGGCAAGCTGAGCGGCCTGATGCTCGGTGGTCAGTGCGTCGATCAATTCGCCGAGCGCTTCGCCCGCAATAACCTGCGGCAGCTTGTAGAGCGTCAAATTGATGCGGTGATCGGTGACACGTCCTTGGGGGAAATTATAGGTGCGGATGCGCTCGCTGCGGTCGCCCGAGCCGACCTTCTCCTTGCGCTCGGCCGAGCGCGCGGCATCGAGGCGCTGCTGCTCGGCGTCGTAGATGCGCGAGCGCAGGATGTTCATGGCCGAAGCCCTGTTCTTGTGCTGCGAGCGGCTGTCCTGCATCATCACCACGATCCCGGTCGGGATGTGGGTGATGCGGATCGCCGATTCGGTCTTGTTGACGTGCTGGCCGCCGGCGCCCTGCGCGCGCATGGTCTCGATGCGCAGATCGTCGTTCTTGATCTCGACGTCGACCTCCTCGACCTCCGGCATCACGGCCACCGTTGCCGCCGAGGTGTGGATGCGGCCCTGCGTCTCGGTGTCGGGCACGCGTTGCACGCGGTGCACGCCGGATTCGAACTTCAGTTTCGAGAACGCGCCGCGGCCCTGCACCTCCGCGATGATTTCCTTGTAGCCGCCGACGGTGCCTTCGCTCGCCGAGATCACCTCGACCTTCCAGCCCTGCAAGGCAGCGAAGCGCTCGTACATCCGGAACAGGTCGCCGGCGAACAGCGAGGCCTCGTCGCCGCCGGTGCCGGCGCGGATTTCCAGCACCACGTTGCGGTCGTCCATGGCGTCCTTTGGCAGCAGCGCGACGCGGATTTTCTGGACGAGTTCCTCGATCTTCGGATGGAGTTCGTCGCGCTCGGCTTCCGCCATGCCGCGCATCTCGGCATCCGTGGCGGGATCGGCGATCAGCGCCTCGGTGTCGGCGAGTTCCTTGACGGCAGACCGGTAAGTCTTCACCGCCTCGATCAGCGGCGTGATCTCGGCAAGCTCGCGCGTGACCTGCACGTAGCGTTCGGAGGAGAGCTGGCTAAGCGATTCGGCCTCGAGCGAGGCGTGGTGCGCGAGCAGGACGTCCAGTTTGGTTTCGGGGAGTGACGACATCGGTTTGGTCTCAAAAAAAGCGGAGGAAGCAAGGCGGCGAAGGCGAGCGGACAGGCCCGCTACAACGCCAGGCCTTCGGCCTCGGCAAATTCCGTCAGCTTCTGCCGGATCGAGACGCTGCCGGCGGGCGCGTCCAGCAGCGGGTCGAGCATCGCCTCGGCCTTTTTCGCGTCGAGGTCGATGACGAGCGCCTTGACCGGGCCGAGCGCGGTCGCCGACAGCGACAGCGAGCGATAGCCCATCGCGATCAGGGCGAGCGCGCCGATCGGCTTCGACGCCATCTCGCCGCAGAGCGACAGCGACTTCTTCGCGGCGTTGGACTTGCGTGCGATCTCGCGCAGCACGCGCAGGATCGGCGCCGACATGGTGTCGAAGCGCTCGGAGACCTTGGCGTTGCCGCGATCGACCGCGAACAGGAACTGGAACAGATCGTTGGAGCCGACCGAGATGAAGTCGACCTTCTTCAGAAGCTCGTCGAGCTGGTAGAGCAAAGCGGGCACCTCGACCATGGTGCCGATGTCGATCCTTTCAGGCAGCGTGTGGCCGTGCTGGCGCAGATAAGTGAGCTCGCGCTCGACCAGTGCCTTCGCCGAGTCGAACTCGGCGACCTCCGAGATCATCGGGAACATGATGCGCAACGCGCGGCCGCCGCCGGCACGCAGCAGCGCGCGGATCTGGCCGCGCAAAAGGCCCGGACGGTCCAGCCCGAGCCGGATCGCGCGCCAGCCGAGGGCGGGATTTTCCTCGATCACCGCTTCCATATAGGGCAGCGCCTTGTCGCCGCCGATGTCGAGCGTGCGGAAGGTGACGGGCTTGGGGCCGGCGGCATCCAGCACGGTGCGATACAGCGCGAGCTGGTCGCTGGTGCGCGGAAGGCTCTGGCCGACCATGAATTGCAGCTCGGTGCGGAACAGGCCGATGCCGGCGCTGCCGGTGTCCTCGATATGCGGCAGGTCGATGGCTAACCCTGCGTTGATCATCAGTTCGACCTTCTGGCCGTCCCTGGTGACGCAGGGCCGATCGCGCAACGCCAAATATTGCGCCTGGCGGCGGGCACGGAAGCGCACGCGCTCGGCGAAGGCCGCCTCGACCTCCTGCGACGGGCGCACATAGATCGTGCCGGATGTGCCGTCGACGATGACGGCATCGCCGGGATCGGCGATGCCGGGCGCGTTCGGCACCTCGCCGACGGCGGGGATACCAAGCGCACGCGCCACGATCGAAACGTGGGAATTGGCGGTGCCTTCCTCCAATATGATGCCGCGCAGGCGCTTGCGGTCGTAGTCGAGCAGTGCCGCCGGTCCCATCGCGCGCGCGATGACGATGGCATTGTCGGGCAATTGTTCGCGTGACGGCGCGTGGTCCTGCCCGACCAGCTGCCGCATCAGGCGGTAGCCGAGGTCCTCGAGGTCATGCAGCCGGTCGCGCAAATAGGGGTCGGTCGAGCGCAGCATGCGCGCGCGGGTGTCGGACTGCACGCGCTCGACGGCGGCTTCCGCGGTGAGGCCGGTGGCGACCGCCTCGTGCAGCTTGTGCGACCAGCCCTGGTCGTTGGCGAACATGCGGTAGGCTTCCAGCACCTCGCGGTGCTCGCCCCCCTCGGCGACGTCGCCGCGCTCCAGCATGCGGTCGAGATCGGCGCGCAGCTTGGCCAGCGCGGTGTCGAGCCGCTTGATTTCCTTCGGCAGGTCCTCGGCGATGTAATCCTTGATGACGACGCGCGGCTCGTGCAGCACGACATGGCCGAGCGCGATGCCTTCCGACAGGATCGCGCCGACCTTCTGTGCGGAATGGCGCGCAGCGGGCTCCTGGCCCGGCTGGGCCAGTGCGGACAATTCGCCGGAGGCGATCAGCTCCGCCAGCACCATCGCGGTGGTCTGCAGCGCCTCGAGCTCTTCCTCGACATAGTTGCGCTTGGCGCGGTTCTGCACCACCAGCACGCCAAGCGTGTTGCCGGCGCGCAGGATCGGCACGCCGAGGAAGGAGTGGTAGATTTCCTCGCCGGTCTCGGGGCGGAACGAGAAGGCCGGGTGGCTCTGCGCATCGCTCAAATTGAGCGGAGTCGCCTCGCTGGCGACGAGGCCGACCAGGCCCTCATGTGCGCTCAGCACGGTGTGGTGGACGGCCTCGCGGTTGAGGCCTTCGGTGGCGTAGAGCTCGAGCGTGTTGTCGATGCGCAGCACATAGACCGAGCACACCTCTGCCACCATGTTGGCGGCGATCAGCACCACGATCTTGTCCAGCCGCTCCTGGGCCGAGACCTGCTCCGCCATGGTTTCGCGGAGCCGTCTCAACAAGACGCGGGGACCTCCCGACGCGCTCCGCATGAACCGTCAATCTCCTCCGTCTGCCGGGCCCGGCGGTATCAGCCGGCGGCTGGCCCAAAATCCCAGAAAAACAACCGAATTGTCTGTCCGGCGCAGGCGCAAACCCAAATCTTCTTGAGATTTCGTGCTTTGCACCGAATCAGCGGCCTGAACTGGGACACAGTCTGCGGCAGCCCACCCTGTTCGCCGTATAGCGAATTGAGGCTTGTTTTGCCAAGCAAAACGCCTGCCAAACGCGAAGGTGTGTATACCTTCGCGTTTGCTGCGACCGCTAAGAGAAAATTAGTCCAGGCATGGTCCGGAAAAGAGTGCGAAGCGGTCTCCCGGAAGGACCATGCTCTAACAACATTCTAAAGCGCGACGACGGTCGCGCTTTAGGCCTGATCAAGCCCGTAGAGCGTGTGCAGGGTGCGGACCGCGAGTTCGGTATAGGCGGTGTCGATCAAAACCGAGAATTTGATCTCGGAGGTTGTAATGGCCCGGATGTTGATATTTCGTCCCGCGAGGGCCGAAAATGCCTGGGCGGCGACGCCGGCATGGCTGCGCATGCCGCTGCCGATCACCGAGATCTTGGCGACGTCGGTGGCGGTATCCAGCCTGGCATAGCCGATCTTGGCCTTGGCGGCGGTAATCGTGTCCTTGGCGCGGGTGTAGTCGGCGGCCGGCACCGTGAAGGTGAGGTCGGTGGTCTTGCCGTCCTCGGACACGTTCTGGACGATCATGTCGACGTTGATGTTGGCATCGGCCAGCGGGCCGAAGATCGACGCGGCGACGCCCGGCTTGTCCTCGATCTGGCGCACCGAGATCTGGGCCTCGTCCTTCGAAAAGGCGATACCGGTGACGACGTGGCTTTCCATGATCTCCTCCTCGCTGCAGATCAGCGTGCCGGGCGGCTGGTTGGCATGCGGGTCGATATCCTCGGGCTTGTCGAAGCTCGAGCGGACGAAGATCGGCATGTTGTGGACCATGCCGAGTTCCACCGAGCGAACCTGGAGCACTTTGGCGCCCTGGGATGCCAGTTCCAGCATGTCCTCGAACGCGATCTTGTCGAGCCGCTTGGCCTTCGGCACGATTCGCGGGTCGGTGGTGTAGACCCCGTCGACGTCGGTGTAGATGTCGCAGCGATCTGCCTTGACGGCGGCGGCAATCGCCACGGCCGAGGTGTCGGAGCCGCCGCGGCCGAGCGTGGTGATGCGGTTCGTTTCAGGATTGACGCCCTGGAAGCCGGCGATGACCGCGACTTCCTTGCGCTCCTGAAAGCGCTTGATGATCTCGCTGCCATCGATGTCCTCGATCCGGGCCGAGGCATGGGCGTCGCTGGTCTTGATCGGGATCTGCCAGCCCTGCCAGGAGCGGGCCTGGATTCCCATGCTCTGGAGCACGATGGCCAGGAGGCCCGAGGTCACCTGTTCGCCGGAGGCGACGACGGCGTCGTATTCGCGCGCGTCGTGCATCGGCGAGGCCTCGGTGCACCAGGCCACCAGCTCGTTGGTCTTTCCGGACATCGCCGAGACGACCACGGCCACTTCATGGCCGGCGTCGACCTCACGCTTCACATGGCGTGCGACGTTGCGGATACGTTCGATGTTGGCGACGGATGTGCCGCCGAATTTCATCACGAGGCGGCTCATGACGACGCGTGCATTCCTTCATAAGGATCAGTATGGTGACCCGCACCGGACGGGTGCCTGCGGACACCGACCGCGCGTATACATAGCGGCGGGGCCGGGGGCAAGCGGGTTCCTGCGGGGCCGGTTGTGGGGTAATGGGTTAACCGGGATCATGGCGCGCTATATCGACGAGATTCTTCAGCCCGGCGAGAAGGTGCTGTATTCGACCAATGCGCACTGGATTTTCTATTTTCCGGCGATCGTGGCCTGGGTTGTGGCCTTGGCGTTCTTCGTCGCGTCCCGGCAAACCATCGTCGAGGGGCTCGTGCTGCTCTGTCTCGTCGCCTCCGGCCTCGCGGCTCTGGCCGCGCTGTACTGGACCGTGAAGGGCTGGTTCCATCGCTTCACCACGGAGACCGACGTTACCAACCTCAGGGTGGTGCACAAGACCGGCTTCATCAAGCGCCGCACCTTCGAGATGGCGCTGGACAAGGTCGAGAGCGTCGACGTCGACCAGTCGATTCTTGGACGTATTCTCAACTATGGCGACGTGACGATCCGGGGTGTGGGCGAGGGTATCGAGAAGATCACCACCATCGCCTCGCCGCTCGCCTTCCGCAGTTCGATCACCACGCGGTAGGACCGCGCGCAACCATGAGCATGCAGCAAAATACTTCCGCACCCGCAAGCCCTCAGCCAGGCTCGACCGTCGACGCCGCCGAGATCGCGAAATTCTCGAAGCTCTCGGCCGAGTGGTGGGATCCCAACGGCAAGATGGCCCCGCTGCACCGGATCAACCCGCTGCGGCTCGGCTACATCCGCGACGCCGCCTGCCGCAAGTTCGAGCGCAACGTGCGCAGCCTCAACAGTCTCGGTGGCCTGCGCGTGCTCGACATCGGCTGTGGCGCCGGCCTGCTGTGCGAGCCGCTGTCGCGGCTCGGCGCGCAGGTCATCGGCGTCGATCCATCGGCGAGCAACATCGCGGCGGCGAAGTTGCACGCCGACAAGGGCCATCTGGCGATCGACTACCGCTGCACCACGGTGGAGGAGATCGACCCGCGCGAGCGCTTCGACATCGTGCTGGCGATGGAAGTGGTCGAGCACGTCGTCGACGTCGGCGTCTTTCTGAAACGCTGCGCGGCGATGCTGAAGCCGAACGGCCTGATGGTGGTCTCGACGCTGAACCGGAACTGGAAGAGCTTCGCGCTCGCCATCGTCGGCGCCGAATACGTCCTGCGCTGGCTGCCGCGCGGCACCCATGAATGGAACAAGTTCGTCACGCCCGACGAGCTGACGAAATACCTCCTCGACAACCGCCTCGTCATCACCGAGCAGACCGGCGTCGTCTACAGCCCGTTCGCCGACAAATGGTCCCTCTCGTCGGACATGGACGTGAACTACATGGTGGTGGCGGAAGGCATGGTGTGAGGGGCGCGCGAGGCGCTAGCATCGCACCCATGACATCCGCCTGATTGACCTGCTTGGCCGCTAGCGGCAGGTTGGCCGGAATCTTTCAGTTCTCCAGCCCCGCCCCCATGCTCACCATCGCCAGCCTCTGGATTCCCTTCACCGTCATCGCTGCGCTCGGCCAGGTCGCGCGCAATGCGATGCAGCGGTCGTTGACGAAGCCGCTGGGGACGTGGGGGGCGACCAATATCCGCTTCCTGTTCGGCTTCCCGTTCTCGCTGCTGTTTCTGGGTGTGGTGCTGGTGGCGACCGGCGATCATCTCAATGTGCCGCCGACCGTGTTCTGGCCGTGGCTGCTGCTGGGCGCGCTCAGCCAGATCGTCGCGACCGGCCTGATGCTGCTCGCCATGAACGACCGCTCCTTCGTGGTGACGACGGCGTATCTCAAGACGGAAGCGATCCAGACCGCGATCTTTGGCTTCGTCTTCCTCGGCGACCACCTGACCTGGCTCAAGGTGCTGGCGATCGTGGTCGCGACAATCGGCGTCGTCATCACGGCGCTGCGGCCCGGCGGCGAGAAGAGTTTTGCCGAGCTGAAGCCGACCATCACTGGCCTCGTCGCAGCCGCGGCCTTCGCGCTGTCGGCGGTGGGTTTTCGCGGCGCGATCATCAACGTGCCGGGCGTCTCCTTCGTGACGTCGGCGTCGTTCACGCTGGTGCTCGGCCTGTTCGTGCAGACGCTGATTCTGACGATCTTCCTGCTCTGGCGCGCGCCGAAGGTGCTGCAGTCGATCCTGGCCTTGTGGAAGCCGTCGCTGCTTGCGGGCTTCATGGGCGCGTTCGCCTCGCAATTCTGGTTCCTGGCGTTCGCGCTGACGGCCGCCGCCAATGTCCGCACGCTTGCTCTGATCGAGGTGCTGTTCGCACAAGGCGTGGCGTACTACTCGTTCAAGCAGCCGATCGCGGCGCGCGAGATTCTTGGCATCGCACTGATCGTGATCGGTGTGGCGGTGCTGGTGGGGGCGTAGGACTTGTCAGCGGAGTCCGGCGAGGATGCCGGTCACCAGTGTGCTTAACTCGCCGTTCAAGATCGGGTTTGCCAAATCAAAGATCGCGGCTTGGATCAGTTCCTCGAACCCTGCTTCGAAGTCGATGTCTTCGCGGCATTCCACGAGATTAGCCCACTCTTCAACGGTTGACGCATCGATCTCTCCCCTAGAATAGCGGTCGAGCACGGCAGCGATGTGGCTCCGTAACAACGTAACCACCGGGTCGCCGTCCCAAGTTAACGTACCAAGTTTTGTCTTGAGCTGCTCTATGGGTGCATCCAACCTGATAAGTGACGAAAGAGTGGATTCGCGGCTCATGGGGCCGCGTCAGTTCCGGTCTTCCGGCAGCGTCGGCAGCGGCGACACCTCGATGCCCTCGTCGATCAGCGACTTTGCCTCGTCCGGCGAGGCCTCGCCATAGATCGGACGATGCTCCTTGTCGCCGTAATGCATCGCGCGCGCTTCGTTAGCGAAGCGCTCGCCGACATTGTCGGCGTTTTTCACGATGTGGTCGCGCAGTTCCTTCAGCTTGGCGCGCAGCTCGCGCTCCTGCGCCATCAGCAGCGAGGTCGGTCCGGACGGCGCCGCCTCGGGCGCAGGCGTGGCGGCAAACTCGGGCGGCGGCGTTGCGGGTCCGCGCCCCTTCTTGCCGACGATGCGCGGGGCCATGATCGCCTTGCCGACCTTGGCCGAGCCGCAGATCGGACAGGTCACCAGCTTGCGCTTCACCTGGGAATCATAGGCCGACGAACTCTGGAACCAGCTTTCGAATTCGTGGTTTTTGTCGCAGTGGAGCGCGTAGCGGATCATGCCGATCCCCGCACGAGGTGCAGATGGTCCGGTCCCGCCTTGGGGTCAGCCACGCCGAAGCGGCGGCCGTGCTGGAGCGAGGGGATCGCGCGGCGTGCGGTCTCGACCTTGGCCGGATCGATCTTGGCCATGATGATGCCGGGTTCGACATCGCCCTCGGCGAGGATCTCGCCCCAGGGATCGATGATCAGCGAGTGGCCATAGGTCTCGCGCTTGTTCTCGTGGGTGCCGGCCTGCGCCGCCGCGAACACGAAGCAGCCGGTCTCGATGGCGCGTGCGCGCAGCAGGATGTGCCAATGCGCTTCGCCGGTCTTGCGGGTGAAGGCGGAGGGCACCGTGAGGAAGGATGCCCCGCTCTCGGCCAGCGCGCGGTAGAGCGCGGGAAAGCGCACGTCGTAGCAGATCGTCAAGCCCACGCGGCCCCAGGGTAGGTCGGAGATCACCGCGGTCTCGCCCGGCTGGTAATTGGCGGATTCGCGATAGCTCTCGCCGTCCGGCAGCACGATGTCGAACATGTGGATCTTGTCGTAGCTCGCGAGCACATTGCCCTCGGGCCCGATCAGGAACGAGCGGTTCACCGCCTTCTCCTCGGAGAAGCGCAGCGCCAGCGAGCCGACATGAAGGTGGATCTTCAGCTCGGCCGCGAGCGCACGATAGGCCTTCAACGAGGCGTCGTCCTCTTCGCTCTGGAGGTGCTCGAACAGCGCCGTCCGGTTCAGCTGCATCATGTTGCTGACTTCGGGCGTCTGCACGTAGTCGGCGCCACTGGCCGCCGCCTGCCGGATCAGCTGGGTGGCCTGCGCAAGGCTCGGCCCGGGTAGCAGGCCGGTGCGCAGCTGGATCATGGCCGCGGTGAAGGTGCGATCCTGAGCTTGATCCTGGCTCATGATATCGCCTTCACGCTCTCGAGCATCGCATCGAGCTTGCCCTCGCGGTCGAGCGCGTAGAGGTCGTCGCAGCCGCCGACATGGGTGCCGCCGATCCAGATCTGCGGGAAGGTCGAGCCTTCGCCGGCGCGGTCGTACATCTCGTCGCGCCAGGACGGGTTCTTGGCGACGTCGAACTCGGCGAAAGTCGCCTTTTTGCGGGTCAGCAGCGATTTGGCGGCGGAACAATAGCCGCAGCCGGGCCTCGTGTAGATCTCGACAGCAGCGGTCATGTTGGCTGGCGCTCTCATGTCATGAATTCATTGAATTATATGGGACTTCACCTGATCTCCACAACCCGGGCAAAGACCAGCACGTCGACCTGGGCCGCCTTGGCGCGGAGCAATGCCCGTGCGCAGGCGTCCAGCGTCGCGCCCGAGGTCAGGACATCGTCGATCAGGACGATGCGGCGGCCCTGGACCTCGGCCTGACGGTCGGCGGATACCTGGAATGCGCCCTGCACATTGGTGGCGCGCTGGGCCCGCGACAGGCCGATCTGCTGCTCCGTGGCGCGCACCCGGCGCAGCACCTCGCCGCGCACCTTGACTCCGCTCTGCCGCGCGATGATCCGCGCGAGCGCCCCGGACTGGTTGTAGCGGCGCCGCCAGGCCCGGCGCCAGTGCAGCGGCACCGGCACCAGCATGTCGGCCCCTGCAAGCAGTTCGCTCCCCGCGCGCGCCATCCAGCGGCCCATGGCGGGGGCCAGGTCGGTGCGGTCCTGGTACTTCAGAGCGTGTACGAGCGTGCGCGCGACGTCGTCATATCGAACCGCCGCGCGCGCCCGCTGGTAGGCCGGCGGGCTCGCGATCGCCTCCATCGACAGCATGTCGGGGCCGGGATCATAAACAAAGGGAATGCCGAGCCGCGGGCAATAGGGCCGCTCGATGAACGACAGCCGCGCCCAGCACGCCGCGCACACCCCCTCGCCGTCGACCGGCTCGCGGCAGGACACGCACAGCGTCGGCAGCGCAATGTCGAGCGCGAGCCGTGCCGCCCGCGACAGCACGTGGCGGCCGGCGCCGAGTGCGCCGCGCAGATAGCTCGAAATGAAGCGTGATGCCTCTGCCTCCATCGGCCTAGGGCGTGTTCGGGAGCACGGGTCGGAAGAACGATCGCTCATAACGGCGGAAGCAGCGCGTTTCCTTTGCAAAGGCGATCGCCCTCTGGACGTCCGGATCTTCGGCGCTGTCTTTCCGATATTGCTCGTAGGCCGCGAAGCTCGGGAAGCTGAACATCGCCAGCGCGACGTCGCTCGCCCCTTCCGAGGGCAGGAAATACCCGTGGTGAATGCCGCCGAATCTAGGCAGTAGTTCCAGCCACATCCTGCCGTAAGCCTCGAATTCGGCGAGCTTGTCCGGCGGGACTTCGTATCGCAGATAACAAGTGACCATCGTCGGATACTCCGGCGCGCCGCGCACCTGGCGCGGATTATTGGCTTGGAACGCGAGGGCCGTTGTCGGCTTCCATGAGGGAAGCTAGCGCCACACGGGGTGGATTGCCAGAACCGCCGTGATCGGCGTAACCAGCGGCATGGCTTCGACCCCACAAACCCCGCCCGCCCTGTTCGACCGCGCTTTGCTGCATGCGCGGCAGCGGCGCGCGCAGGCGCAAGGTGCCGTGAGCTTCCTGCTGGCACGTGTGGCAGAGGACATGTCCGACCGGTTAGCCGCAGTGATGCGAGAGTTTCACTTGGCGGCCGATCTCTGGACGCCAGGCGAAGGGCTCGCCGGGCTGCGCACGCGGCTTCCTGCCATCGAGCGGATCGCACTCGATCCGACTGGCGCCGAGAAGCTGCCCTTCGCTCCCGAAAGCCTCGATCTCGTCGTCTCGGCGCTGGCACTGCAATTCGTCAACGACCTCCCAGGCGTGCTCACGCAAATCCGTCGTGCGCTGAAGCCGGACGGCTTGCTGCTCGCCGCGATGATCGGCGGCGACAGCCTGACCGAGCTGCGCCAGGCCTTTGCTGCGGCGGAGGCCGAATGCGAGGGCGGGGTGTCGCCGCGGGTGGCGCCGTTCGCCGATCTCAGGGACATCGGCGCGCTGCTGCAGCGGGCGGGCTTTGCGTTGCCGGTGACCGACGTCGATCGCGTCGTCGTGCGTTATGGCAATGCCTTTGCGCTGATGCAGGATCTCCGCCGCATGGGCGCGGCCAACGTGCTGATCGAACGGCGCCGCACACCCAGCCGCCGCGCGACGCTGCTGCGTATGGCCGAAATCTACGCCGAGCGCTTCGCCGATGCGGACGGCCGTATCCGCGCGACGTTCGACATCATCTGGCTGTCGGGCTGGGCCCCGCATGCGAGCCAGCAGCAGCCGTTGAAACCGGGTTCGGCGAAGGCGAGCCTGGCGGAGGCGGTGAAGAAGGCGGGGGAGACGTAGACGCTCTCCTCCGTCATGGCCGGGCTTGACCCGGCCATCCACGTCTTTCAGCCAGGCACGAAGATTGTGGATGCCCGGGACAAGCCCGGCATGACGCCGAGCGCGTGGTGAGTCCGTCGGCCTCACATCAACAAGTCAATCAGATGCGGGATCAGCGGAATGTCCGCCGGCGGCATCGGATAGTCGCGCAGCTTGTTGGCACGGACCCAGGCCAGGGTCTGGCCTTCGCGCGGTGTGACCTGGCCCTCCCAGCGCCGGCAAATATAGAGCGGCATCAACAGATGAAAGGTCTCGTAGGCGTAGCTGGCAAAGGTCAGTGGCGCCAGGCACGGCTCGGCGACGGTGATGCCGAGCTCCTCGTGGAGCTCGCGGATCAGGCTCTGCTCCGGCCGCTCGCCGGGTTCGCACTTGCCGCCGGGAAACTCCCAGAGGCCGGCCAGCGTTTTGCCCTCGGGGCGCTGCGCGATCAGGACACGCTTGTCGGCATCGACCAGCGCGCAAGCTACCACCAGTGTCAGTTTGAGATCGGCCATCGGCGTTTGCTTACGACCTGTAATCCCCGTTGATCGCGACATATTCCTTGGTGAGGTCGCAGGTCAGAACGCGGTCGCGGCCCTTGCCCAGGCCGAGCGAGACCTTGATCGCGATCTCCGGCGCCTTCATCGCTTCCGACACCTGCGCCTCGTCATAGGATGGGTCGCGCGCGCCGCTCTTGGCGACGCGGATGCCGTTGAACGAGATCGACAGCTTGTCGCGATCGGCCGGCTCGCCGGCCTTGCCGACCGCCATCACCACGCGGCCCCAATTGGCGTCCTCGCCGGCGATCGCGGTCTTCACCAGCGGGGAGTTGGCTATCGACATCGCGATCTTGCGCGCGGAGGCCTTGGTCTTGGCGCCTTCGACGGTGATCTCGACCAGCTTGCGCGCGCCTTCACCGTCGCGGGCGACCTGCTCGGAGAGGTTGGCGAGCACTTGGTTGAAGGCTTTGACGAAGGCTTTTAGCCTGGGATCGCTGGCGCGGCTGATCTTAGGTGCGCCGTGCTCGGCGGCGGCGCCTGTCGCGAAGGCCAGCAGCGTGTCCGAGGTCGAGGTGTCGCCGTCGATCGTCACCGCGTTGAATGTGTCCTCGACGCCGGCCTTGAGCAGCGCCTGCAGTGCGGCCGGCGCGATCGGCGCGTCGGTGAAGATGAAGGACAGCATCGTCGCCATGTCCGGGGCGATCATGCCGGCGCCCTTGGCCATGCCGTTGATGGTGACCTTGGCCTTGCCGAGCTTGACGGTCGCGGTCGCGACCTTGGGGAAGGTGTCGGTGGTCATGATCGCCTTGGCGGCGGCGAGATAATCGCCGGCCTCGGCGGTCTCGGCGAGACCGCCGAGCACGCCGTCGAACTTGGTCGCATCCAGCGGCTCGCCGATCACGCCGGTCGAGGCCAGGAAGATTTCGCTCTCGCTGCAGCCGACGGCCTTGGCCGCGATCTTCGCGGTCAGCGCGGTCGAGCTGCGGCCGGTCTTGCCGGTGAAGGCATTGGCGTTGCCGGAATTGACGACGAGGGCGCGCGCCTTGCCGCCCTTCAGCTTGGCGCGGCACCATTCCACCGGGGCGGACGGGCATTTCGACTTGGTGAAGACGCCGGCGACCGCGGTGCCCTTGTCCATTATCGCCAGCAACACGTCGGTGCGGTTCTTGTAGCGGATGCCGGCCTCTGCCGTCGCAAGACGGACGCCCGCGATGGTGGGCAAATCGGGAACGTGTTTCGGAGCGAGCGGGGAGACGGAGGAGGACATCGTGTGGCGCCTTGATGAGGTCTGGATATGCAGATGGCCGGGCATTTGCCCGGCCATTGCGACGTTAGATACTATTGGCGTCCGCGAAGTGACAGCGAATTCTTACTTCTTCGCGGGCGGCGCCATCTTGCTGTCGGACGGCTTGGCGTCGGAAGGCTTGGCGGGGTCGGCCGGCTTGGCGTCCGCCGCCGGCTGGTCCGTGCGCTCGACCTTGGCTTCCGCGCGCAGCTTGGCGACGTAGTCGGCCTGGGCCTTGCGGGTGACGTACTGTTCGATCTGGGCCTTGACCTGCTCGAAGTCCGGCGCCTTGCGGCTGCGCTTTTCCTCGACCTTGATGATGTGCCAGCCGAACTGCGACTTCACGGGGTCGGAGATCTTGCCCGGCTCGAGCGCGAAGGCCACCGTCGAGAATTCCGGCACCATCTGCTCCTTGGTGAAGAAACCGAGGTCGCCGCCGTCGGCGGAGCCCGGATCCTTGGACTTCTTCTTGGCGAGCTCGGCGAAATCGGCGCCCTTGTCGAGCTCGGCCTTCACCGCCTTGGCCTCGTCCTCGGTCTCGACCAGGATGTGGCGGGCGCGCACTTCCTGCTCGCCGGTGATCTGCTTGGAGGCCTCCTCATAGACCTTCTTCATGGCGTCGGGGGTGGTGGCGGCCTTGCCCTCCTGAGCCAGCAAATTGTCCATCAGCAGGCGGTTGCGGGCGAATGCCAGGCGCTTCTTGAACTCCTCGCTGTCGGCGACCTTCTTGTCCTCGGCGGCCTTGGACACGATCTTCATGTCGATCAGGAACGACAGGACGTTCTCGTCCTTGGTCGCCGGGTCCATCTGGGCGAGGCTCGGCCCGAGTTCCTCTTCGGCCATGGCGACGTCGCTCTTCTTGATTTCCGCGCCATTGACCTTCGCCAGGACCGGATCGTCGGCAGCCCGGCCGGGACCCGCGATCAGCGCCAGCGCAAGGCAGCCCACGAGGGCGGTGGCGAGGCCGAAGCGCAGGCCGGTTTTGGTTACCGGGAACGAGGTGGTCATGGAAAATCCTTTTGTTGAAGCAGGGGGCTGCTCGAAGCGGGCGGACACTCGCCCAATTCAGGGGGGCTTGGCAACGCGAAAAGTCTGTCAAAATGATGAATTAGCCGCAATGCGGCTGCCGTTGACAAGGCCCTGACCGGGCCATATCTCTGCCCGGTCGCGACCATGGCGATGGCGTTTATTTTGCTGCGTTTTTGGCCGTTGAACCCAGGCTTGCCCAATTCCCACCCATATGGCGGATGACCCCCGCAGTCCGGGCTCTGGCGCCATCAGGCGTCACGGTGAGTTGATAGGCAGGCGGGTGACAACTTCTTGGCTGCACCGCGGTTGAATCGCGAACACAGGAACAAGGCATGATCGGCGCGCTCGCCCGCAAGTTTTTCGGCTCCGCCAACGACCGGCGGGTGAAGGGATATCAGTCCCGCGTCAACGCGATCAACGCGCTGGAACCAGAGGTCTCGAAACTCTCGGACGAGGCGCTCAGGGCCCGAACCGCCGAGTTCAAGCAGCAGCTCGCCGAGGGCAAGACGCTCGACGACCTGCTGGTGCCCGCCTTCGCCACCGTGCGCGAGGCCGCCAAGCGCACGCTTGGCCAGCGCCATTTCGACGTCCAGCTGATAGGCGGCATGGTGCTGCACGAGGGCGACATCGCCGAGATGAAGACCGGCGAAGGCAAGACGCTGGTCGCAACGCTCGCGGTCTACCTCAACGCGCTCGCCGGCAAGGGCATCCACGTCGTCACCGTCAACGACTACCTCGCCCGCCGCGACTCCGGCTGGATGGGCCAGATCTATGGCTTCCTCGGCCTGACCACCGGCGTGATCGTCCACGGCCTCGACGATGCCGAGCGCAAGGCGGCCTATGCCTGCGACATCACCTACGGCACCAACAACGAATACGGCTTCGACTATCTGCGCGACAACATGAAGTACCGGCTCGAGGACATGGTCCAGCGGCCGCACTTTTATGCCATCGTCGACGAAGTCGACTCCATCCTGATCGACGAAGCGCGTACGCCGCTGATCATCTCCGGCCCGCTCGACGACCGCTCGGATTTCTACAACACCATCGACTCGTTCCTGCCCAAGCTCGACAAGACCGACTACGACGTGGACGAGAAGCAGCGCACGGTGACGCTGACCGAAGCCGGCATGGAGAAGATCGAGGGGCTGCTGCGCGATGCCGGCCAGCTCAAGGGCGAGTCGCTCTACGACGTCGAGAACGTCTCCGTCGTGCACCACATCAACCAGGCCCTGCGCGCCCACACGCTGTTCACCCGCGACAAGGACTACATCGTCCGCGACGACGAGGTCGTGATCATCGACGAGTTCACCGGCCGCATGATGGCCGGCCGGCGCTATTCGGAAGGCCTGCACCAGGCGCTGGAAGCCAAGGAGCACGTCCAGGTCCAGCCGGAAAACCAGACGCTGGCCTCGATTACCTTCCAGAACTACTTTCGCATGTACGAGAAGCTCGCCGGCATGACCGGCACGGCGCTGACCGAAGCCGACGAGCTGTTCGACATCTACAAGCTCGAAGTCGTGGAGATCCCGACCAACGTGCCGGTCGGCCGCCTGGACGAGGACGACGAGGTCTATCGCACCCAGAACGAGAAATACGCCGCGATCCTGGCCGAAATCGAGCGCGCCAATGCGCGGCTGCAGCCGGTGCTGGTCGGCACCGCCTCGATCGAAAAGTCGGAAGTGATTGCCGAGTACCTCAAGAAGCACGGCTACCGGCAGATCGATTTCGGCAGCGAGAATTCGATGCAGAAGCTGTACGCCGCGGCGCGCGCCAACAAGCCGGCGAAGCTGTTCGCCGTGCTCAACGCGCGCTTCCACGAGCAGGAAGCCTACATCGTCGCCGAAGCCGGCGTTCCCGGTGCCATCACGATCGCGACCAACATGGCCGGCCGCGGCACCGACATCAAGCTCGGCGGCTCGCTCGAGATGCGCATTCAGCAGGAGACCGCAGGCATCACGGACGAGGCCGAGAAGGCCAAAAAGATCGAGCAGATCAAGGCCGACATCGAGCATTTCCGTGAGATCGTGCTGAAGGCCGAGGAAGAAGTCGAGATCGAGCCGGCGAAGGGCAGCAAGCCCGCCAAGACCATCAAGAAGCCCGGCGGCCTCTACATCATGGGCTCCGAGCGCCACGAATCCCGCCGCATCGACAACCAACTCCGCGGCCGTTCCGGCCGTCAGGGCGATCCCGGCCGATCGAAGTTCTTCCTGTCGCTGGAAGACGATCTGATGCGGATCTTCGGCTCGGACCGTCTCGACAGCATGCTGCAGCGTCTCGGCCTGAAGGAAGGCGAGGCGATCATCCATCCCTGGATCAACAAGGCGCTGGAGAAGGCGCAGCAGAAGGTCGAGGCGCGCAACTTCGACATCCGCAAGAACCTGCTCAAGTTCGACAACGTCCAGAACGACCAGCGCAAGGTGATCTTCGATCAGCGCGTCGACCTGATGAAGGACGAGAGCGTCGTCGAAACGGTCACCGACATGCGTCATGCCTTCATCGATGACCTGGTCGCCAAGCACGTGCCCGAGCATGCCTATGCCGAGCAGTGGGACGTCGCCGGCCTGAAGGACGAGCTGACGCGCGTGCTAGGCCTCGACCTGCCCGTCGACGAATGGGCCAAGGAAGAGGGCATCGCCGACGAGGAACTGCTGACCCGCATCGAGACCAAGGCCGACGAGCACATGGCGGCCAAGGTCGCGCAATGGGGTCCCGACGTGATGCGTTACGTCGAGAAGACCATTTTGCTCCAGACGCTGGACCATCTCTGGCGCGAGCATCTGGTCATGCTCGACCATCTGCGTCAGGTCATCGGCCTGCGCGGCTACGGCCAGCGCGATCCCTTGCAGGAGTACAAGACCGAGGCTTTCAATCTCTTCCAGGAGATGAGCGCGCATCTGCGCGAGGCCGTTACCGCGCAGCTGATGCGCGTCGAGATCGTCCCGCCGGAGCAGGAAGCGCCGGTGTTGCCGCCGATGGAAGCGCACAAGTTCGACCCGAACACCGGCGAAGACGAAATGGCCGTCGCCAACGTCTCGCTCGCGCCGCAGGCCACCGACGCGGCGCTGCGCGATCCGAAGAACCCTGCCAGCTGGGGCAAGATCGGCCGCAACGAGGACTGTCCGTGCGGCAGCGGCAAGAAGTACAAACACTGCCACGGGCGGTATGCGTAGAGCGGCTTTTCGGCGTCGGTCGGGGCGACGGTTGCGCTGGGCCGACGTCATGGCGCCGCTGAATATGCCGGGAACTCCCTGCAACGATTGATGTTGTGATTGATAGCGTGCCAGGCGGGTGCTCCGCTTGCCTGTCTTGCTGCGGAAAGCAATGCAGTCGGTCGTTGCGGAATTAATTTCTCGTAACGGAATTTTGAGTCGGGCCAGCCATTCGCGACGCCTCCGCAGGATTTGAAGGCTAACCTGGTTGCGCGTGTTAATGGGCTTGAGACGGTTTCATGACTTCCGCAGAGAATTCCACTCCGTCCAGGTCCGCGATCCTCGAGGCGCATGATCTCGAAAATGCCCCGGAGGATGTGGGGTTCGACGAGCTGACGTCGTTCACGGCGGCACTCTGTCAGACCCCGATATGTCTCGTCAGCATCGTCGGCGACACGATGCAACATTTCATTGCGAAGCAAGGCCTCGACGTATCCGGGACACCGCGTGAAACGTCGTTCTGTGCGCACGCCATGTTGGGCGCCGGCCTGATGGTCGTGCCTGATGCCACCAAGGACCCAAGGTTCGCGGACAATCCCCTGGTGACCGGAGAGCCCATGATCAGGTTCTACGCCGGCACTCCGCTCGTGACCGATGACGGATTTCCGCTCGGTTCGCTCTGCGTAATCGATCGCGTCCCCAGAGCCGGCCTGACGCCATTGCAGGAGCAAGGCCTGCGCGTGATGGCGGCTCAGGTCATGACCGCGATGGGATTTCGCAAGAAGACAAAGATTCAGCGGACCAACGAGGCCGTCGCAAAGCAGGCGCTGTCGGAGACAGAGCAGAAGTTTCGCATCCTTGCAGACACGATGCCGCAGATGGTGTGGTCGACGCTGCCCGATGGGCACCACGATTACTACAATGCGAGATGGTACGAATTCACGGGGGTTCCCGAGGGCTCCACCGACGGTGAGGGCTGGAATGGAATGTTCCACCCTGACGATCAGGACGGCGCCTGGGAGCGCTGGCGACACTCTCTGAGAACCGGCGAGCCTTACGAAATCGAATATCGTTTGAGAGCTGCGGACGGCGGATATCGTTGGACTTTGGGACGGGCCCTGCCGATCCGCGATGCGGAGGGCCGAATCACCCGCTGGTTCGGAACCTGCACCGACATCCACGAGCAGAAGCTGCTGATGGAGCAGCGCGAGATGGTCAGCCAGGAGCTGAGCCATCGCATCAAGAACATTTTCTCCGTCATCAACGGGCTGATCGGGCTGTCGACGCGTGTGCACCCCCAGATGAAGGGTTTGGCCGACGAGCTTCGTTCACGCATCATGTCGCTGGGAAAAGCGCACGACTTCGTGCGTCCTCACAGTGCCAGATCCCGGCCGAGCGCGACGCAGGCGACGCTGAAAGGCCTGCTGGACAAGCTTTTGTCCGCCTATCAATCAGACCCGCGGCGTATTCTGATCACGGGAAGAGACTGTCGTATCGACGACCGCGCCGCCACACCGCTTGCCCTGACGTTTCACGAACTGGCGACAAATGCCGCAAAGTACGGTGCTCTTTCGACGCTCGAGGGGCGCGTTGCCATCGACATCAGCGAGTCGGCCGAGGATGTCGTCATTGGATGGAGCGAGAGCGGAGGTCCGACCATCGATCTGGCGCCGAGCGTCGAGGGCTTCGGGTCGAAGCTGATCGAGTTGAGCGTTTCAAACCAGCTCGGAGGGCGTATTTCAAACACATGGAAACCGGGCGGATTGCACGTCGTGGCCGCAATCCCCAAAAGCTCGATGAGCCGTCCTACGCCGTAAATAACGTAATCTCTGCCGAACTGGACCGTTCGGCCTCCCCGCATGCGTGGTGGATCGCCGCCAGGATTGCATCATCGCTGAACGGCTTCCGGATGAATCCGATCGCGGTGTCGGCTTTGGGTGCGATTTGCTTGGGGTTGGCGGTGACGTAGAAGATCTTGGTCCCGTACTTCCGCGACAGTTCGAGCGCGATCTGCGGCCCGGTCAGACCGTCGCGCAAATTGATGTCCACAAGAGCAATCTCGGCCTCCGGACCTGCCTCCAAAGCCTCCTCGCGGTCGGCTGCAATCGCGGCCACGCGATAGCCCGCATCTTCCAGAATGCGTGCAATGTCGGTGGCCACGAAGATTTCGTCTTCAACAATCAATACGGAGGGCGTCATTTGCGACCACGTCAGTAATTCACCCGGACCGGAATAGGACATCGAGCGCAAGACAACCCGAGATCCTCGCTTTTGTTCCCAAATGCGACCCAAGGTAGCAGGTTGAATCCGCAGGCGCGTGCGAAGATGTGCCCGCTCAATTCGAGCTGTCGATCAAGCTCTCCAGCAACCGCTTCAGCTCACTCGTCGACTTGTCGCCATAGCTCTCCAGGATGTGCTCTTCCTGGTCCACCGCGAGTGAGTTGAGCTTCCTGCACAGCACCTTGCCGCGGTCGGAGATGAACATCAGCACCTTGCGGCGGTCGTTCGGGTCCTGCACGCGATAGACCAGTGTGTCGGAAACCATTCGGTCGATCATCTTGGTCAGCGTCGGATGATTGAGCAGCACCGCGTCGGCAAGCTCGCCCATCGAATGGCCGTTGCCATCCGACAGCACCTTCAGGATGCGCCATTGTTCGACGGGAACGCCTTCCTTGCTCAAGCGCAGTTCCAACTGCCGGTTGATCTCCCGGTTGGCCTGCGCGAGCAGGTAGGCGAGGTGTTCGGTGATCGGAGAGTTCGGTTTTGCCACGGCTAAGACTTCGTCTTGACCCAAATGAGTGAATGTCTTGCAATCGATGCTGCTTCTATATGCACTTCAATTCTTGAACATTCAATATTTTCAAAATAGGATCATTGCACAACAAAAGGGCGGAAGCCGCGACCGCCTGCTCATTGTGCTTTCAGGTCTGGTACCGGACAGGAGTTGGCGTGCGCGCGACGGTAAACTTCCCGGCTCACGGCGGTCCGGCGTTGCCGCCGTCCATGCTGTTCAGGAATCTGTCGTCGTCGGCAGCGGATTTCGACCTGTCGCCAATCGACGCGCATTTCATGAAGCGCCGCGGCGCGCGCAACAAGCTCCGCATCGGCAATTTCCTCACCTTCACCGGCTCGCCAGGGATATGGGGTCCGACCTCCACCAACAGCGCGATGCTGGCGGTCGCCGAGATCAACAAGCGCGGCGGCATCCTCGGTCGCGAGCTTGAGCTGTCGATCTACGATTCCGGCGGCCCGATCGACGAGGTCGTGCGGCGCGCCGAGCAGGCGATCGCCTTCGATGAGGTCGATCTCATCATGGGCTCGCATATCAGCGCCGTCCGCGTCGCGCTGCGCGAGGTCACGGGCAACCGCATCCCCTACATCTACACGCCGGTCTATGAAGGTGGCGAGCGCACGCCGGGCGTGATGGCGATCGGCGAGACGCCGCGCTGGCAGAGCCGCCCCGCCATCCACTGGCTCACCGACGTCAAGAAGGCGGCGCGCTGGTATCTGATCGGCAGCGATTACGTCTGGCCCTGGCAGTCGCATCGTTCGGTCAAGCGCTACATCAAGGAGGCCGGCGGCCAAGTCGTCGGGGAGGAGTTCGTCCCCGTCGGCGAGGACAATCACGAGGCGCATCTGGCGCGCATCCGCGCCGCCAAGCCGGATGTCGTGCTGATCTCGCTGATCGGCACCGACAGCATCACCTTCAATCGTGCCTTCGCGGACGCGGGTCTCGCCAATTCGACGCTGCGGCTCGCGGGTGCGATGGACGAGACCGTGCTGCTGGGCATCGGCGCCGACAACACCGCGAACCTGTTCTGCGCCTCCGGCTATTTCAGCGGCATGGCTTCGCGCGCCAATGACGAGTTCCTCGGCGCCTATTATTCCATGTTCGGTCCGCATGCCCCGCCGGTCGGCTCGGTCGGCCAGTCCAATTACGAGGGGCTGCGCTTCCTGGAGACGGTCGCCAATCGGGCCGGTTCGCTGGGGTTGCGTCCGCTGCTGAAGGCGGCGCGCAACACGGTCTACACGGCCGCCCGCGGCCCCGTGACCCTGCGCGACGGCCGGGCCGAGATGCCGATGTATCTCGCCGAAGCTGACGGCCTCGACTTCAAGCTCGTCAAGACGCTCTGAGAGGCGGCCGCACATCCGGCGCGGGCGATTTGCGAAATAATGCTTGAAAAGGAAAATATTTCCGTCTGTAGTATCGACGCGAAGCCGATTGGCCCGCGCTGTGCAAGCGTGACCGGGAGGCTTTCGTCCAAAGCCAGGGACCAAGAAGCCTCAAGGAGAACGCCGTGACCGTTGCCCTTCCCACGCCAGCCCAATTGCGCACCGTCGCCGAGCAGTGCGGCCTCGCGCTGTCCGATGAAGACGTCACCTCGTTTCGCGGCCTGATGCAGGGCTCGATCGACGCCTACAATCTCGTGGGCGCGATGCCGGACGAAGTGCCGGAGGTCAAATACCCGCGCACGCCGGGCTATCGGCCCTCGCCGGAAGAGAATCCGCGCAATGCCTGGTACCGCAAGTCGACCGTGAAGGGCGCTGGCTCCGGCAAGCTCAAGGGCAAGACCGTCGCGCTGAAGGACAACATCATGCTTGCAGGCGTGCCCATGATGAATGGCTCGGCGACGCTGGAAGGCTACGTCCCCGATTTTGACGCCACCATCGTCACCCGCATGCTCGATGCTGGCGCCGAGATCGCCGGCAAGACCCACTGCGAATCCTTCTGCATGTCCGGCGGCAGCCACACCGGTGCGGTCGGCGCGGTGCATAATCCGCACAAGATGGGCTATTCGGCCGGCGGCTCGTCCTCGGGCAGCGGCGTCGTCGTCGCGCTTGGCGAGGTCGACATGGCGATCGGCGGCGACCAGGGCGGCTCGATCCGCATGCCGTCCTCGTTCTGCGGCACCTATGGCATGAAGCCGACCTGGGGCCTGGTCCCCTACACCGGGATCATGCCGATCGAGGTTTTCGTCGATCACACCGGTCCGATGACCGCCACCGTTGCCGACAACGCGCTGCTGCTGGAAGTGCTGGCCGGTGACGACGGCTACGATCCCCGCATCAAGGCGCCCAAGGTCGAGGAGTACACCAAGGCGCTCGGTCAGGGTGTCAAGGGCATGAAGATCGGCATCCTCAAGGAAGGCTTCGAGCAGGTGACCGCCGAATCCGCCGTGAATGAGAGCGTGCGGGAAGCCGCCAAGCGCTTCAAGGACCTTGGCGCCACCGTCGAGACCGTGTCGATTCCGATGCATCTCGTTGGACCTGCGATCTGGACGCCGATCGGCACCGAGGGCATGACCCAGACCATGATGTACGGCGATGGCTATGGCCTCTCCCGGTCCGACCTCTATTCGACCTCGCTGATGGATTTCCATCGCGGCTGGCGCCGGCAGGCGGATTCGCTGTCGGAGACGACGAAGCTGTTCCTGATGCTTGGCACCTACATCAACAACACCTTCGGTCCCCGCTACTATGGCAAGGCGCTCAACATCTCCCGCCGTCTCACCGCCGCCTATGACAAGGCCTTCGCCGAATACGACCTGTTGCTGCTGCCAACGACGCCGATGAAGGCGACAAAATTACCGGAGCCGACCGCCAGCCGTGAGGATTACGTCGCCCGGGCGCTGGAGATGATCTCCAACACCGCGCCGTTCGACATCACCCATCATCCCGCGATGTCGCTGCCCTGCGGCATGGTCGACGGCCTGCCCGTCGGCCTGATGCTGGTCGGCCGGATGTTCGAGGAATCCACCATCTACCGCGCCGCGCATGCCTTCGAGCAGATCGGCGACTGGAAGAAGATGTGAGGGAAGCACCAATGCAGACGGACGGAACAGCAAAGCATGGCTAACGCGTTCGTCGCGGCGTTCGAGATCCTGAGCTTTGGCGCGATCATCGTCCTGATCGTGCTGGGGCTCGGGATCATCGCCAGCATGATGGGGATCTTCAACTTCGCGCAGGGCGAGTTCGTTCTGCTTGGGGCCTACATCACTTATCTCGCCTACGCCAAGGGCATGCCGATCTGGACCGGCATGGTCGCGGCGCCCTTCGTGGTCGGCGCGCTCGGCTTCGCGCTGGAAGCGCTGATCATCCGCCGCTTCTACGCCGCGCCCATCGTGGCGATGCTTGGCACCTATGCGCTCGGGCTCATCATCCGCGAGGCCGTGCGCGGGCTGATCGGCGGCTTCTATCTCACCGTGCCGGAGCCGATCGGCGGCTCCATCGATATCGGCGCCATGCACATCTCGGCCTGGCGCTTCACCATCATCGTCATCACGCTGCTGGTGATGGCGGGCTGCTATCTCCTGCTGTCGCGCACGAGCTTCGGCCTGCGCATGCGCGCCACGCTGGAGAACCCGTTGCTGGCGCGCGCCTCGGGCATTTCAACGCCCCTGATGTACGGCGCCACCTTCGCGTTCGGTTCGGCGCTCGCCGGTCTTGCCGGCGCGCTGATCGTGCCGGTGTTCAGCCTCTACGCCGATCTCGGCCTGCGCTTCCTGATCCAGGGCTTTGTCGCGGTCATGGTCGGCGGCGTCGGCTCCTTCATCGGACCGGTCGCGGGTGCCGGCGTCATCGGCACGCTCAGCGCCGCGCTGCCATGGGTGATGGCGCCCGTCGTCGCCGACGTCCTCGTCTTCGTTCTTGCCATTGTCTTCATCAAATTCCGGCCACAGGGCCTCATCGCTGGAAAAGGGGTTTAAGCATGTTTGCTGATCGTACCAATCTCACGCGCCGTCGTTTCCTCTCGAATTTCGCCTTTGCGACCGGCGCGGTCGCGACCGGCGTCGGCAGCTGGGTGATCCCGGCGCCCTGGGCCAACGCGGCGGAAGGCCCGATCAAGGTCGGCATCGCCACCGACCTCACCGGCCCGATCGCCTATGCCGGCACGGCGGACGCCAATGTCGCCAAGATGCTTATCAAGGACATGAACGCTGCCGGCGGTCTGCTCGGCCGTCCGCTCGAGCTCTACATCGAGGACACCGCGTCGAACGAGTCCGTCGCCGTCGGAAATGTGCGCAAGCTGATCCAGCGCGACAAGGTCGACATGGTGCTGGGCGGCATCACCTCCTCGATGCGCAACGCCATCAAGGACCCGATCGTGGCGCGCGGCAAGACGCTCTACATCTATCCGCAGCTCTACGAAGGCAAGGAGTGCACGCCCTACCTGTTCTGCACCGGTCCGACGCCGGCTCAGCAGTGCGACGAATTCATTCCCTGGCTGATCAAGAACGGCGGCAAGAAGTTCGCGCTGCCGAGCGCCAACTATGTCTGGCCGCACACGCTCAACGTCTACGCCCGCAAGGTGATCGAGGCGAACGGCGGCGAAGTCGTGTTCGAGGAATATTACCCGCTCGACCAGGTCGACTTCTCCTCGACCGTTAACCGCATCATCTCCAACAAGGTCGACGTCGTCTTCAACACCGTCATTCCGCCGGGCGTCGGCCCGTTCTTCAAGCAGCTCTATGAAGCGGGCTTCCTCAAGAACGGCGGCAGGCTCGCCTGCGTCTACTATGACGAGAACACCCTCAACATCAACCAGGCCGCCGAGATCGAGGGCCTGGCCAGCTGCCTCGATTACTTCAAGGTGCTGACCAAGGAGAATCCTTTCGACGCCAAGATCCAGGCGGCCTACGAGAAGGATTTTCCGGGCAACTTCCTGTTCGCCGCCGGTAGCGCCGCGACCGGCACCTATCGCGGCCTGAAGCTGTGGGAAGCCGCCGTCAAGGAGGCCGGCAAGGTCGATCGCGATTCGGTTGCCGCCGCGCTCGACCATGCCAAGATCGCCGAAGGTCCGGGCGGACCCGCCGAGATGGTGCCGGGCAAGCGGCACTGCAAGATGAAGATGTACACCGCGGTCGCCAAGGCCGGTAACTATGAGATCGTCGGACGCAGCGACGGGCTCGTCGATCCCAAGGAATGCTGAGGCGGATGCCGAGGCATTCTCTTCACCTCTCCCCGCTGGGGAGAGGTGAAATTTCCGGCCGACCAAAGTGAACCCAATCCAGAGATGTCTCAACGTGAAATGCCGAAATCGATGGGCGTAGTGGAGCAGGCGGTCCCCGCCGGGATCGGCGGGGAGGCGGGCGTCGCAATGAGTAACGGCGGCACGGCAGGACAGGCGGCGGCGGGACGAAAGATCCTGCCGATCGTCGAGGGCGTCGTGCTCGTCGCGGCGCTGCTCGCGCCGCTGGTTCTGCAGGACTATCTCACGGTGTTCGCGACGCGCGTGATCATCCTCGCGCTGTTCGCGCTGTCGTTCGACCTGGTCTGGGGCTATGCCGGCATCATGAGCTTCGGTCAGGCCCTGTTCTTCGGCTCGGCCGGCTATGGCGTCGCGCTGCTCGCGCGTGACCTCGACATCACCAACATCTTCCTGGTGCTGCCGGCGGGCACGCTGATCGGACTCGCCTTCTCGCTGCTGCTCGGCGGCTTCCTGCTGCTCGGCCGGCATCCCTCTAGCGTGATCTTCGTGTCGCTCGGCACGCTCACCGGCTCCTACGCCGCCGACCGCCTCGCGCGCGGCTGGTACTATCTCGGCGGCCAGAACGGCATTCCTTCGATCGCGCCGATGACGCTCGGCGGTTACGAATTCACCGAAGGCCCTGCTTTCTATTATCTCGTGCTCGGCATTCTCGTCGTGGTCTACCTGCTGTGCCGCTTCCTGGTGCGCTCGCAGTTTGGCCTCGCGCTCGCAGGCCTGCGCGAGAACGAGCAGCGCATCGCCTTCTTCGGCTACAAGGTCCAGCACCTGAAGGCGATCATCTTCACGATTGGGGGCGCCGTCGCCGGCCTTGCCGGCAGCCTCTATGCCTTCCACGAAGGTTTCGTCTGGCCCAACATGGTCGGCGTCGTGGTCTCGACCCAGGTGGTGCTCTATGTGCTTTTCGGCGGCTCCGGCACGCTGATCGGCGCCGTCATCGGCGCCATCATCGTCGAAGGCGTCAGCTTCTGGCTCTCGGACAATTACCGCGACATCTGGCCGATCATCCTGGGTCTGCTGCTGCTGCTCGTGATCCTGTTCCGCCCGCTCGGCCTGATCAGTTTCGTGCTCGGCGAGCGCGAGCGGGTCGGCAGCTTCGGTGCGACACCCAAGACGGCCAAAAAGGAGAAGCGCAATGCCGCTCCTTGAAGCCGCCGGCATCAAGAAGATCTTCGGCAAGCTCACCGCGCTCGACGGCGCCGCGCTCACCGTCGGCGAGAACGAGTTCCACGGGCTGATCGGCCCGAACGGCTCCGGCAAGAGCACGCTGATGAAGTGCATCGCCGGCGCCGAGGTGCCGACGCAAGGCAAGGTCTCCTTCGTCAACACCGACATCACCACGTTCACGCCGACCGAGCGTGCGCGGGCCGGCATGAGCCTGAAATTCCAGATCACCAGCGTGCTGCCGACCTTGACGCTGTACGACAACATCCTGCTCGCGCTGCAGGCGCAGTCCTCGCTGCTCGACCTCGTGTTCTCGCGCACCCGCGCAGCGCTGCACGATCAGGTCATGACCATGCTGACGCAATTCCGCCTCGCCGATCGCGCCTTCGACGCAGCGGCGGCGCTGTCGCACGGCCAGCAGCAATGGCTGGAGATCGCGATGGCGCTCGCCGGCAAGCCGAAGCTTCTGCTGCTGGACGAGCCGACCGGGGGCATGAGCCTGGAGGAGCGCCGCGTCACCGGCGAGTTGCTCCAGCCGATCAAGCAGCACTGTTCGCTCGTCATCGTCGAGCACGACCTCGATTTCATCCGCGACATCTGCGATCGCCTCACCGTGCTCGACCAGGGCAAGGTGCTGGCATCGGGCACCGTGTCCGAGATCCAGGCCAACAAAGCCGTCCAGGAGATTTATCTGCGCCGTGCCTGAATTTTTGGACATCAAGCATCTCGACGCCGGCTATGGCCGCAGCCAGGTCCTGTTCGACGTCAACCTCGGCATTCCCTGGCGCGGCGGCGTCGCCGTGCTCGGCCGCAACGGCGCCGGCAAGACCACGCTGATGAAGACCATCGTCGGCGAGTTGCCGGCATGGAAGGGCGAGATCGGCTTCGACGGCCGCGACATCAGCCGCCGCGCCACCCAGGAGCGCGTCCGCGCCGGCATCGGCTACGTGCCGCAGGAGCATTCGGTGTTCGCGCGCCTGTCGGTGCGCGACAATCTCGCGGTCGGCTCGCTCGCGAGCAAGAAGGCCGACGCTGTCGACCACGTGCTGTCCATCTTCCCGAAACTCGGCCAGCGCCTCGACCAGCCCGCCGGCACGCTCTCCGGCGGCGAACGCAAGATGCTCGCCATCGGCCGCGCCATGCTGGGCGATCCCAAATTGTTGCTGCTCGACGAGCCGACCGAAGGCGTCTGGATCGGCGTGATCGAGGAAATCACCGAGCGCCTGATCGAACTCGCCAAGGAGATCTCCGTCATCATCGTCGAACAGCACCTCGACCTCGCGCTGCGCGTCGCCGACTACGCCTACGTGCTGGACCGCGGACGGGTCGCGCTGCAGGGGCAGGCGGGCGAGGTGAGGGACAATCCGGAGCTGGTGCGGTATCTGGCGCCGTAAGATGCGGCGCGGCTGAAGCGCGCCGGCCTTACTCCGATCTCGACTGTCATGCCCCGCGAAGGCGGGGCATCCAGTACGTCGCGGCCTATCGGTTCAATCACAACCGTTTCTGAGTACTGGATCGTCCGCTTTCGCGGGCGATGACAGCTGAGGGCAGGGCGAGAGCGAAAGTCGCCGCCGCCTACTTCACCGCCCCAAACCGGCTGTCGAACGAGTTCGACTGCACCACCGGCGCGGCGCCCATGATCTGGGTTGCTTCACCGGTGCCATCCGACACCGACGGCTTCAGCGCGGGACGCGTCGCGGCAAGCCGCGTATCGGGCTTCGTCGGCTCGACCGGCTTCGCTGCAACGGCCGGCTTCGGCGCATCCTTTGCGGCGTCCTTGGACTTGTCATGCCCCGGTACGAACCGGGTCACCGCGGCCTTCAGCCTCGACGCTGCGGTGGTTGGCGTCGTCGACGCGGTGGCCGGAGCGACGGACGCGGTGGCTTGCGGCGGCGGTGTGGTCGCCGTGGTCTCGGCAGAGCCCATGCCCATCTTGCGGCCGAGGCTCGAGAAGAAGCCGGATTTCTCGGTCGGCGCGGCTGCCGCGACGCGCGTGTTGGCGGGGGCGCTGACGGCGACGACAGGCTCGTCCTGGGGCGAGGTCGTGACCGCGTCGAGATTCGGCTTCGGCGGATTGACATGTCCCGGGATTGTGCCCGGCGCCTTCGCCATCGCCAGCATCTGCAAGGTCGTGCCTTCGGCGCCCTCGGACAGGCCGGTCGATCCTTCGGGGATCTTGGCGGCGAAGATCTTGTTCATGCCGCCGTCGATGCCGGTGTTCATGCGCGCCACCGGCGTGCCGCGCGAGACCAGCTTGGCGTATTCGGCCTGGTCGCGCGCATCCTTCTCGCGCACGGCGCTGGCGATTTCCTCGGGGATCACATAGGCCGGGCACTTCGCGGAGGCGTCGAACACGGGATCGCGCTTGGCGTCGGGCGCCTTGGCTGCGTCGAATACGTATTTGCGCTCGCAGAAATCGACCTTCGGCTCCTGCCGCGTCACCTCGAAATGATCATAGCCTTCCTTGATCATCTTCCAGAACGGCATGTTCGGATTGTTCCGGTGCTTGGCCATGTTCACCGGCGTCATCTTGAACGGATAGGCCTGGAGCTGGAACGCCTTCTGGCCGCCGAAGAACGACTCGCGGCCGAGCGAATAGATTTCCGCGATCTGCTCGTCGGTCATCGCGTAGCAACCGCGCGACGAACAATCGCCGTGCACCATCAGCTGCGAACCGGTGCGGCCCAGGGCCTTGTCGAACGCGTTCGGATAGCCGGTGTTGAACGAGAGATAATAGGCCGACTGCGGATTCATCTGGCTCGGATTGATCGAGTAGAATCCCTCCGGCGCCTGGCGGTCGCCCTCGCGCACCTTCGGTCCGAGATCGCCCGACCATCGGCAGATCGGATAGGTCTTGAGCAGCGCGAATTGGCCGTTGCGGGCCTGCTTCCAGACCTCGAGCTCGGCCTCCTGCTTGAACAGGCGCACCAGGATCGGCGATTGTAGATCCATGTCCTTCTCGACCATCGCTGCGAGAAGTTTTGGCGGCACCGGCTGGTTGGCCTTGGCGTTGGTCGCGAGCGAAACCTGGTCGGTGTCGCAGCCGGCCAGCAGAACACTGGCCGTCATCAGCGCAACCGAAGCCAAGAGCGCGCGAGCAAGCGAACGAGAAATCAAGATGGACCCCACACCGTCCCGGGCAAGCAGCGCGAACCCCAATTCGAAGCATGGACCGACCGGACATCCGGACCCGCAGCGGCGGGTTTTTCAGACCACGCTCCAGCGCTTATGCCCTGAAGCCATTGATTAAAATTCTAACCTCTGGGTCATGTGGTCGCAACCCGAACGGGGATCACGAGCCCGTTGGCCCAGTCACATGGTCAACAGAGACTAAATGGACGCGACTTCAGGCTTTACTTGGGCCTATGGGCCCTAACCGAACTGAGATCGCTGATTTGGGCAAAAAAAGGGTTAACGCGGGGTTACCGGGGTGGCTCTTCGCCTCCCCCGCTTGCGGGGGAGGCCGGGAGAGGGCTCGCGCCGCATCGGGAATATCGCGTGAGGAAATACCCTCTCCCCAACCCTCCCCCGCAGGTGGGGGAGGGAGCGCACCGTCCCTACCGCACCAAAACCGTCCGAATCAGCCCAGTTTCCGGCCGATATCAAGGAATTTCTGCCGCCGCTGCTTGCGGATGGCGTCGCCGTCGAGGCCACGGAGCTCGTCGAAAGCCTTGGCGATGGCGTCGCCCGTGGTGGCGATCATGGCGGCGGGGTCGCGGTGGGCGCCGCCGACCGGTTCTTTCAGGATGCTGTCGATCACCCCGAACCGGAGCATGTCCTGGGCGGTGATCTTCATGTTGTTGGCGGCTTCCTGCGCCTTGCTGCCGTCGCGCCACAGGATCGAGGAGGCCGCCTCCGGCGAAATCACGCTGTAGATCGCGTGCTCCAGCATCAGGACCCTGTTGGCGGTGGTGATCGCGATGGCGCCGCCCGACATGCCCTCACCGGTGATGATGGCGATGTTCGGCACGGTCAGCGCCATGCAGGCATCGGTCGAGCGCGCGATCGCCTCGGCCTGGCCGCGCTCCTCCGCGCCGATGCCGGGATAGGCGCCGGCGGAATCGGCCAGCGACAGTACCGGCAAGCCGAACCGCTCGGCCATTTCCATCAGCCGCACGCATTTGCGATAGCCCTCGGGCCGCGCCATGCCGAAATTGTGCTTGATGCGGCTCTCGGTGGAATCGCCCTTTTCCTGGCCCATCACGCAGATCGCCTCGCCGCGGAAGCGGCCGAAGCCGGCGACCAGCGCCTCGTCCTCGCCGAACTTGCGATCGCCGGCGAGCGGGGTGAATTCGGTGATCAGGCCCTTGATGAAATCGTTGAAATGCGGCCGCTGCGGATGCCGCGCCACCAGCGTCTTCTGCCATGGCGTCAGGTTGGTATAGAGGTCGGCCAGCGCCTGCGCCGCCTTGTCCTCGATCCGCCCGATCTCCTCGCCGATGTCGCTGCCGGAGGCAGCTAACGCGCGCAGTTCGTCGAGCCTGGAATCGAGCTCGGCGACGGGCTTTTCGAAGTCGAGATAGCTGCGCATCTGGTCTGGCATCAACTCAATATAGGGGGACGGGGCGAGAGAGCGAAGCGAGGTTGGGGTCGCGGAAAGAAGTGTAGCTTCTTCAATGAGTTGGCTTGTGGGCGGTTCGTGAGCGGGCCAAATCATGCGGGAGGCCACGGCTCTTTCTGCGGAGATGTGGCCGAAGTCAAGGCGGTTTCCGCCTCTGCCTGTCGTCCCCGCGAACGCGGGGACCCATAACCACAGGGAGAAGTTTGGCGAAGACTGGCAGTGATGCGTTCCTCCCGCACGACCAACACCTTCCCTCGCCGATAAATCACGCGGTATGGGTCCCTGCTTTCGCAGGGACGACGGCTACTTCTCCGCCAGCGGGTGCAGGTCGCGCACTAGGCTCTTGAGCCGCTCCTCGACCACATGGGTGTAGATCTGCGTGGTCGAGATGTCGGTATGGCCGAGCAGGGTCTGCACGATGCGCAGATCGGCGCCGTTGTGCAGGAGGTGGCTGGCGAAGGCGTGGCGCAGCACGTGCGGGGACACCAGCCGGGCCTGTAGCCCGGAGGCGACCGCAAGCTCCTTGAGGTCGCGGGCGAAATGCTGCCGCGTCAGGTGTCCGCTCTCGCCGAAGGAGGGAAACAGCCATTTCGAGGCGGCGAGGCTGTTCTTCTTGTCGGCTTTTGCCGCTTCCGTTGCGCTGAGATAATCCGCCATCGCCTGCCGCGAGGCCTCGTTGAGCGGCACCAGGCGTTCCTTGTCGCCCTTGCCGCGCACCACGATCATGCGGGCATCGCGCTTGGCCGCCGTTCGTGGCAGCGCCACCAGCTCGGAGACGCGCAGGCCCGTGGCGTAGAGCACCTCGAGCAGGCAATAGAGCCGCAAAGCGCGTAGCCGCTGTGCCGGCGAGGCCTCCGCCGCCTCGCTCAATTCCTTGGCGCGGCGGAGCATACGGTCGACATCCGCGATCGACAGCACTTTTGGCAGGCCGCGGCCGCGCTTGGGGCCCGACAGGATCGCGGCGGGATCCTCATTGCGAATGCGTTCGTTGAGGAGAAAGCGGTAGAGATGCCGCATCGCCGACAGGCGCCGCGCGACGCTGGTGGATTTGAATCCGCGCGTGTCGAGATCGGCGAGATAGTCGCGCAGCGTCTGCGTCTCCGCATCCGCAAATGTATGTCCGGTGCGGCCGAGAAACTCGGAGAAATCGGTGAGGTCGCGGCGATAGGCATCGAGCGTATTGGGCCCGGCGCCCTGTTCCGCCGCGAGCATGTCGAGGAACAGGCCGGTGAGTTTTGCATCTGAGGGCTTTGCACGCATGCCCAGGAAGCTAGTCCCTATTTCTTGAGAAACTTATCCGGCGGGATTGTCACCGTCATTTCCCGCGACTTCGGGCTGACGAAGTTCGCCAGCGCGAAGACCACGCCATAGACGATGCCGGCGATCACGGCGACGACCGTCAGGAAGCGGAACAGGCTGGGCATCGTGCAGGGTCTCGGTAGGGCTCTTGGCGGGCAAATAAACCAATGAAATCATCCAACATGTTCGCCGTTTCGTGGCAAGAGTCCTCTGGCGAGGCCCCCTGCGGGGTCGTATAGGTGGCGAAAGGATGCCGCCTTTGGCGGCAGGTTGAGCAAGATCCAGAGCGAGTTTCATGTCCGACGCCGCGTTGCCGATCCAAGCTTCGCCTGAGGCCGACATCCTGTCGGCGCTCGGGTCGCGCTCGATCGTGCTCGTCGGCATGATGGGGGTGGGAAAATCCACCATCGGCCGCCGCCTGGCTCTCAGGCTCAAGCTTCCCTTCGTCGATGCCGACACCGAGATCGAGACGGCGGCCGGCATGACCATACCTGAGATCTTTGAGCACCACGGCGAGCCGCATTTCCGCGACGGCGAGGCCCGGGTGATTGCGCGCCTGCTTGACAGCGAGCCGATCGTGCTGGCGACCGGCGGCGGTGCCTTCATGCGCGAGGAGACGCGCAGCCGCATCGCGGCGAAGGCGGTCTCGATCTGGCTCAAGGCCGATCACGACGTCATCATGCGCCGCGTGCGCCGCCGCGCCGACCGCCCGCTGCTGCAGACCGCCGATCCCGAAGGAACCGTCACGCGCCTGCTCACCGAGCGCGAGCCGGTCTATGCCAAGGCCGACCTCACCATCGCCTCGCGCGACGTGCCGCACGACAAGATCGTCGAGGAGTGCATCGAGACGCTGCGGGCTCATCTGTGCGGCGAGCAGGCCGCCCAACCACCTGCCGACGTCGCGAGTGCCGTACGATGACTGCCCCCTTGAAACATTCCGACCCCGTCAACGTCGACGTTGCGCTCGGCGACCGCGCCTATGACATCGTCATCGGCCGCGGCGTGCTGGCCTCGCTTGGCGAACGGGTCGCGCGTTTACACCCCGGCGTGCGCACCGCGATCGTGACGGACCGGACCGTCGCAAAGCACTGGCTCGAGCCCGCCGAAGCGTCGCTCGCAGCAAGCGGTATCCCGACCTCGCGCATCGTCGTCGAGGAAGGCGAGATCTCCAAGACCTACGCCGGTCTGGAAAAGGTCGGCGAGGCCCTGATCGCCGCCAGGATCGAGCGCAATGATCTCGTCATCGCGCTCGGCGGCGGTGTGGTCGGCGATCTCGCCGGCTTTGCAGCCGCGATCCTGCGCCGCGGCGTCGATTTCGTGCAGGTGCCGACCTCGCTGCTGGCGCAGGTCGATTCCTCCGTCGGCGGCAAGACCGGCATCAACTCGCCGCAGGGCAAGAACCTGCTCGGTGCCTTCCATCAGCCGGTGCTGGTGATCGCCGACACGGCCGTGCTCGATACGCTGTCGCCGCGGCAGTTCCGCGCCGGCTATGCCGAGGTCGCCAAATACGGCGTGCTTGGGGATGAGGCCTTCTTCGCCTGGCTGGAAAAGAACCACACCGACATCTTCAAGGGTGGTCCCGGCCGCGAGCATGCGATCGCGACCTCCTGCCGCGCCAAGGCCGGCGTGGTCTCGCGCGACGAGCGCGAGACCGGCGAGCGCGCGCTGCTAAATCTCGGTCACACCTTTGGCCACGCGCTGGAGGCCGCGACCGGTTTCTCCGATCGTCTGTTCCACGGCGAGGGCGTCGCCATCGGCATGACGCTGGCGGCGCAGTTCTCGGCCAGGCTCGGCATGATCGGCGAAGCCGATGCGGCGCGCGTCGAACGTCACCTCATCGAGGCGGGCCTGCCGACGCGCCTGCAGGACATCGCCGGCTTCACGCAGGAGGGTCTCGCCGATGCCGACGCGCTGATGGCGCTGATGGCGCAGGACAAGAAGGTCAAGCGTGGCAAGCTCACCTTCATCCTGCTGGAGGCCGTGGGCCGCGCCGTTATCGCGAAGGATGTCGAGCCGGCGCCGGTGCGCGATTTCCTGCAAGAGAAGCTTGCGCAAAAGGCATGACGCGCGGCTGAACCGAATTTTGCCAAAGCGTTTTCGAGCGAAGTGGTACCGGTTCGCGCCAGGAAAACGCGTCAAGAGTAACTAGAGCGCTGCATGGACTGGCTCGGCTTCACCATCGTCATTCTCTGCCTGCTGGTCTCGGGCTTCTTTGCCGCGAGCGAAACTGCGCTGACCGGCGCCTCGCGCGCCAGCATGCTGCGGCTGTCCAAGCAGGGTAATCGCGATGCCGACGTGGTCTCGCAGCTGCTCGACATGCGCGAACGCCTGATCGGCGCGCTGCTGCTCGGCAACAACATCGCCAATATCAGCGCTTCCGCGCTTGCGACCTCGATCTTCACGGCCTGGTTCGGCGATGTCGGCGTGCTCTATGCCACCGGCCTGATGACGGCCCTGGTCGTGATCTTCGCGGAGGTGCTGCCCAAGACCATCGCCATCAACGCGCCGGACCGCATGGCGCTCGCGGTCGCACGGCCGATGCGGCTGACGATGTACGTGCTGGGCCCGCTGCTCAAGATCGTCGAAGTCATCGTGCGCGTGTTGATGCGGCTGTTCGGCCTCGCCGGCGAGCACCAGGCGATCCTGTCGCCGACCGAGCGCCTCCGCGGCGCGGTCGATCTGCTGCATCACGAGGGCAAGGTCGAGAAGGTGGACCGCGACATGCTCGGCGGCCTGCTGGACCTGCGCGAGCTCCAGGTCTCCGACGTCATGATCCATCGCACCGAGATGATGATGATCAACGCCGACCTGCCGGCGGAGGAGCTGGTGCGCGAGGTGCTGGCGACCGAATACACCCGCATCCCGCTCTGGCGCGAGAAGCCGGAAAACATCATCGGCGTGCTCCACGCCAAGGATCTCTTGCGCGCAATCCGCGCCGCCGACGGCGACACCTCGCGCATCGACGTCTCCACCATCGCGCTGCCGCCCTGGTTCGTGCCGGAGATGCGCCCGGTGTCCGAGCAGCTGAAGGCGTTCCGCCGCCGGAAGACCCATTTCGCGCTCGTCGTCGACGAGTACGGCGAGGTGGAAGGTCTGGTGACGCTGGAAGACATCCTGGAGGAGATCGTCGGCGACATCTCCGATGAGCACGACGTCGTGGTCGCGGGCGTGCGCGCCCAGCCGGATGGCTCGGTCGTGGTCGACGGCTCGGTGCCGATCCGCGATCTCAACCGCGCCATGGACTGGCACCTGCCCGACGAAGAGGCAACCACGGTTGCCGGCCTCGTCATTCACGAGGCGCGCTCGATCCCCGATCGCGGCCAGAGCTTCACCTTCCACGGCTTCCGCTTCCGCGTCCTGCGCCGCGAACGCAACCGCATCACCGCGCTCCGTATTTCACCGGTGCCGCGCGAGGCGGAGACGGAAGGGGCCAGGCCAAAGCGGGCCGGGACGTCGTTTTGACTCTTACCCTCCCGCGGAGGGGGAGGGTGAGCTAAGTCCCGCCTTCCCCCGGCGCCTGCGCATGGATCGCGAGCGCATGCACGCTGCCGGAGAGTTCCGCGGCCAGGGCCGAATTTATCATGCGGTGGCGATCGACCCGGCTCTTCCCTTTGAAGGCTGCAGACACGATATACACGCGAAAGTGCGTCTCGCCGCTCGGCCGATGGCCGGCGTGGCCCTCATGCAAATGTGACTCGTCGACGACCTCGAGGCTTTCCGGCTTGAAAGCTTCCCGCAACTTGTTGCTGATAGTGTCTTTCATAACCATGAGTGCCTTTCGTGCGCGTCATCGCCCCCCGTCAATGCCCGGGGTGCTCAGCTAATTGCAATGTCAAGACTTGAAGGTTTTTGCATTGCGTAGTCAAAGTTGGTCATGCCGATCGATTCATCAAAGTTCTTCGACTCCATCCGCGTCAAGCCGAAAGGCAAGCAGGCGGAAGTGAAGCCGCGCGACACCGTGGTCAATTGCGAATGGACCGGGTGTCAGAACAAGGGCGCCCACCGCGC
Source organism: Bradyrhizobium cosmicum (assembly GCF_007290395.2). Lineage (NCBI taxonomy): Bacteria > Pseudomonadati > Pseudomonadota > Alphaproteobacteria > Hyphomicrobiales > Nitrobacteraceae > Bradyrhizobium > Bradyrhizobium cosmicum. Next base: position 639,976 of record NZ_CP041656.2, read on the forward strand.
GCCCAAGGGCCGCGAGAATTCGCGCGAGTACTGGCATTTCTGCCTGAACCACGTGCGCGAGTACAACCAGAACTACAATTTCTTCTCCGGTATGAATGCCGACGCCGTCGCGCGCTACCAGAAGGATGCGCTGACCGGCCACCGTCCGACCTGGAAGATGGGCGCCAATGGCGGCGTCAAGAAAGGCGCGGAGGCCGAGATCGATGGCGCCTTCGATCCGTTCAGCATGTTCGCCGAGCTCAACGGCCGCACCGGCTGGCGGAAGGGTCCGGAGGCCCAGCCCAAGGTCGAAACCCGCAAGATCATGAACGCCGAGCGCAAGGCGCTCCAAGTCATGGGCCTCGGACCCAGCGCCACGCTCGCCGACGTCAAGTCCAAGTACAAGGCGCTGGTGAAGCAGCATCACCCCGACGCCAATGGCGGCGACCGCTCCACCGAAGACCGCCTGATCGAGATCATCAAGGCGTATAATTATCTGAAGACGGTGGTGCGGGAGGCCTGAGGCCTCACCGCGCGGCGATTGGATGCCGCCCGCTCGTAAGCGGACGGCACTTTCAAAGTTACCTTGCCCGACAGACGCGGACGCGCTTGACGACGCGGCGTCCATGATAGCCGCGCGTGACGACGGTGCGTACGGTGCAGACTCTCCGCGGAACGTAATGATAGCGTGCGTTCACGACGTCCCCGGAAACCGATGCGCTGGAGATAGGGTGAGCCGGCAGCGCATTGGCGGGTGCTGCGAGTGAGGATAGAGCGAGCAGCATTCCTGCAGCGAGGGCGTAGGAGAGCTTTTTCATTATCATTCCTTTTCTTGTTCGCCCCCGATGACCTTCGTAGGGGCGAGATTGAATGCGTGGCCGGCGCTTTTGTTCCGGCTTGTCGCTGGGTCGCTGGGTCGCTGGGTCGCATGGCGAATTGCCGAACCAGATTCAGCGCCGACGGGCGCGGATAGGCCGCTCGCATTCAATCTGCAGGCATCGCCCCCACATACGACGAGCTCGGACGGATCAATCGTCCCGTCCGCTGCTGCTCGCGCGCATGGGCGGTCCAACCGGCGGCGCGGGCCACCGCGAAGATCGGCGTGAAGGCCTGCCTTGGAATGGCCAGCGCGTCGAGCAGGATCGCGGTGAAGAATTCCACATTGGTCTCCAGCGGCCGTTCCGGATTCTTCCTTCGCAGCGCGCTGCGGATATAGGCCTCGACCTCGCCGGCGAAAGGCAGGTCGGCTCCATCAGAGGCGAGCGCCTCGATCGCGGTCTTGAGCACATCGGCGCGCGGATCGCGCACGCGGTAGACGCGATGGCCAAAGCCCATCATCCGCTCGCCGCGAGCCAGCGCCGCATCCACCCAGGGCTGGATGCGCTCGCGCGAGCCGATGGCGTCGAGCATTTCCAGCACCGGCTCCGGTGCGCCGCCATGCAGCGGCCCCGTGAGCGCGCAGTAGCCTGCGGTCACGACGGCAAACAGATCGGCCTGCGTCGAGGCCACCACGCGCGCGGTGAAGGTCGAGGCGTTCATGCCGTGGTCGCTGGCGGTGACGAGATAGGCGTCGAGCGCGGTGACCTCGCGCGTTTCAGGCGCGCGCCCATGCAGCATCCGAAGCGTATCGGCGGCGTGGCTTGCGCTCGGATCGGGCGCGACCGGATCAAGACCCCTGGCGCGGCGGACCAGCGCGCCCGCGATCACCGGAAACGCGCCGACGATGGTCGCTTCGTGCGCAAGGCCGTGCTCGGCGCGAAGTCCGGCGACCGCTGCGCGAAACCCGTCGACGATGCCCATGCTGCCGGTCGCCGCCAGCAGCTCCGGCAGGAGCGCGAAGGCGCGCGCGCGAGCTGCGCCCAGGCTGGCCCGCACATCGGCTTCGCTGAGCGTGGTCTTGCTGGCGCCGTTCCAGAGCCGGGCAGTGACGCCCTCGAAGCTCGATGTGGCGGCGAGGCGCCCGACATGCTCGCCGGCGATGATCAGCTCGCCGCGCTCGCCATCGACATGGCTGAGCACGGTCTCGGCCGCGGAAACGCCGTCCAGCCCGGTCTGGCTTTTGGTGAGGTGGATGTTCATGGCCCAAATCTCCTTTGCAGGACGTGAAATTCAAGCCTCTCGACAGATTGATCAATCTTGATTACATAAATCAATATGAAAAATTCCAGTGAGCTCTACCTCTCCGCCCGGGAAGCCGCGGCCGAGCTCGCGATCTCGCCGGCGACCCTCTACGCCTATGTCAGCCGCGGCCTGATCCGCTCCGAGCCGACGCCGGACTCGCGCAAGAACCGCTACCGCGCCGAGGACGTCCGCGCGCTGAAGGAGCGCCGGGTGCCGTCGCCGGAGCCGCGCGGCCTGCGCAGCTTCGATGCCGACCTGCCGGTGATGGACACGGAGATATCGACCATCACCGAGGACGGCGCGATCTACCGCGGCGTCAACTGCGTCGATCTCGCCGAGGACGACACGCTGGAGCACACCGCGACGCTGCTCTGGGACGTCTCCGGCGTCGATCCCTTCGCGCCGGACAATCAGCCCGAAATCCCCGACGAGATGCGCGCGATCGCGGAAGCCGCGCGCCGCGCCGCGCCAATCGACCGCGCCATCGCCGTGCTGGCGCTTGCCGCGAGCGCCGATCCCCGCGCCTTCACCCGCGCGCACGACGGCCGCGCGCTGGTCGGCGGACGCATCGTCCGGCTGCTGGTGGCGACCATGCTCAACGCCGCGCCGTCGGCCGAGCCGCTGCACCAGCAGATCGCAACGGCCTGGGCGCCCGACAACAAGCATGCCGCCGATCTCATCCGCCGCGCACTGGTGCTGCTCGCCGATCACGAATTGAATGCCTCGACTTTCACCGCGCGCTGCGCGGCCTCGACCGGCCTCAACCTCTATGATTCCGTCATCGCAGGGCTAGCGGCGCTGAAAGGCCCCAAGCACGGTGGTGCCGGCGTGCTGGCCTCGCAGCTCGTCAAGACGCTGATTGATCGCGACGTCGAGCCGCTGGTGCGCGAGCGCGTCGCGCTCGGCGAGCACTTCGCCGGCTTCGGCCATGGCGTCTACAAGCGCGGCGACCCGCGCGCGCAGTCGTTGCTCAACGCGCTCTCGCGCGCCGGCGCACCGCGAAAGTTCACACGGGAAGTCCCGGAGCGGATCGTCGAGGCGACCGGCGAGCTCGTAAACATCGACTACGCGCTCGCGGTGCTCGTGCACGCACTGCGCCTGCCGGCGGGCAGCGAGCTTGCTTTGTTCGCGATGGCCCGCAGCGTCGGCTGGATTGCGCATGCGAGCGAGCAATTGCAGTTCGGCAAGCTGATCAGGCCGCGGGCAAGGTATGTGGGGCCAGCGCCGGGGCGGAGGGCAGCAAGCGCAGGCTAGAAAGTCTGAGCAAGCGCGCGCACATACGTGCCATCAGCTCAGACTTCCAGCGAAGCGCTCAGCAAGCCTGTTCTTCCTGAACGCGTCCATCACCCAGTCCACGAAGGCTCTTGTCTTCGCGGGCACCAGCTTACGCGACGCATAGTAAATCGAGATCGCGCCAGCGTCGCTGTACCAGCGTGGCACGAGACGTATCAGCGAACCATCTTCGAGCGCGGGCAGGACGTCGGCAGTCGCGAGCATGGCAACCCCGAGGCCCAACAACGCCGCCTCACGCATCGCCGCGGGATCGTTGACGACGATGGATTCGGACAACGATCCCTGAGCCTCGCGTCCTGAAACATCGCGCATCATCCAGTGCCGGATGCGCCCGGTTTGCAACGAGCGCATCACGATGCCGTTGAGAGCAGCTAATTCGTCCGGCCTGGTCGGAGGTACTCTCCCGGACATGTAGGCCGGGGACGCCACGGCGACGACGTGCGCCGGCGCGAGCGTTCGGCTCACAAGACCCGGCGACAACTCGAATCCGCCTCCAATCGCCGCGTCGTAGCCCTCGCCGATCAGATCGACCTGGCGATTCTCGAAATGCCATTCGGGGCGGACCTGCGGATACCGCGCGAGGAAAGCGGGAAGCAGCGGAAGGATATGAGCTGCGCCGAAGCTCGGCGGAAGGCTCACTTTGAGGCGTCCAGCAGGCTCTTCGTTTCCGGTCGATATCCCTGCAATGGCTGCCTGAAGGCCCTCCAGATTGTCGGCGATCGCCGAGCGAAACGTCTCGCCTGCCTCTGTCAGCGTCAGCTTCCGCGTCGAACGATGAAACAGCCGGACGCCGAGATTGCGCTCCAGCATGGCGACGTTGCGGCTCACGGCGGCCGGGGTCACCGAGAGACGCCGGGCGGCCTCGGAAAAGCTGCGGCATTCGGCGCTGCGGAGGAAGGATTCGAGGTTCGCCAGAGTTTCCAACGATCTATTCTCAAGCAATCATTGAAAATCTTACGATAAATTCCCGGCTAATCAAAGGGGAATATTTGGGGCACCTCTGAGCCACCGATCAGCGCACCGCTGATCGCCGTACAGCTCAGGAGTAATTTTCATGTCCAGCATTGGCATCATCGGCGCCGGCAATATCGGCCGCGCCATCGCTCAGGCCTTTTCGGCCAAGGGGATCGCAGTGACCCTCTCCAACAGCCGCGGCCCGGAGAGTTTGGCGACGACCGTGGCCGAGTTGGGCCCGCTCGTGACCGCCGGCACCCGCGAGGAGGCTGCCGCCAAGGATATCGTGTTCGTCGCGGTCAACTGGTCGAAGCTGCCCGACGCGCTTGCCGGCCTGCCCCCATTCGACGGCCGCATCGTGGTTGATGCCAATAATCCGATCGAGGCGCCGCTGTTCAAGCCGGCTGAGCTCGGTGGCCGGCTCTCGTCAGAAATCTTCGCCGATCTGGTGCCCGGTGCGCGGGTGGTGAAGGCATTCAATCATCTGCTGTCGCAACTGCTGGCAACTGACCCGGCGAGCGACGGCGGCAAGCGCGTGCTGTTCTACTCGGGCGATGATGCTGGCGCGAAGGCGGCTGTCGGTGCGCTGATCGACCAGCTCGGACTCTTCGGCATCGATCTTGGTTCGCTCGCGATCGGCGGCAGGTTGACCCAGTTTCCCGGAGGCCCGCTTCCAGCGCTGAATCTGGTCAAGTTCGAATGATGGCGTTGTACCGGCTGTGGGCAAGATGGAATTACGAAAGGCTACGAAATGACCACCGATTTTGATTACGACCACCTGCTTCGCTCAAATCTGGAGCGTGTGTTCAACGAGCGGGACGATGACAAGCGGCGAGCCGCCATCGCCGAGTTGTTCGTTGAGAAGCCCGTCATGTACGAGCCGACGAATATCGTCCGAGGACGGGCAGACATATCAAGCGTCGCCGGCAAGCTTCTGGCGCAGTTTGGGCCAACGTTCAGATTCGTGCCGGATGGCGTCGCGGTCGGGCATCATGGTCTGGCGCACCTGGCCTGGCAGGCCGGACCGGAGCACGGCCCGGTCGCGGTGACGGGCGCCGATGTTGCCGAAATCCAAGGCGGAAAAATCGCGCGGCTGTGGGTGTTGCTCAATAAGCCCTAGGAATGGGGCGAGCCGCCCGCGCTAGGTCTGCAGCTTCGCCGCCGCGGCACTGCCGTTCTGTCGGCGGCGATAGTACTAGACGCCGAGCCCACCGATGATCGCCACGGTAACCACCGTCAGCATCCAAATGTGTTTGCCGACATGCCCGTGATGATGCAACTTGGCATATTCACGTAGGGCCGACACCGCCAGCACGCCCGGCAGGACATGCGCGGGCGCCCAGACTACGATCGCCGGAATGTTCACCGCGTAGAACCCGGTTGCACCACGTCGGCCGGCATGATCAGCGTCGCGGCATCCTCGGTGCTCATCTCGACCTCGACGATCTTGCTCTTGGGCACGTAGACACGGGAAGTCCCCGAGCGGATCGTCGAGGCGACCGGCGAGCTCATTAATATCGACTACGCGCTCGCAGTGCTCGTGCACGCGCTGCGCTACCGGCGGGCAGCGAGCTCGCTTTGTTCGCGATGGCCCGCAGCGTCGGTTGGATTGCGCATGCGGGCGAGCAATTGCTGTTCGGCAAGCTGATCAGGCCGCGGGCGCGCTATGTGGGCCCGGCGCCGGGGCGGAGAGGGACGGCTAGCGCGTTCAAGAGCTGAGGAGCGCCACGCCGGTTCACTCGCCAAGGCAACGGCACTATTCCAATAGCTGTACAAATACAAGTTGTTCTCGTGGAACCATTTGCCATTTTGGTTGTTGTCAAAGTGGTCCCCGAAAGTGGCGGGACCGAAGATCAAAAAGTCAGCAGCCCAAAATGGTCAGATTACTCTCGGCGGCGGCGATGTTCTCGCTCCTCGGAGCTTTGGTTATCGCCCTCCCGGGTTTTACCCCCCAGGTGCAATCGAGTGAGGTCGTCGCGATGGCCAAGGGGGACCGGCTTGAAGTCCGGGCAGCAGCTTCGCATTGCTCCACACAGACCTGGCCCAATTTCTCCGCCTCTTGTTTGCAAGACATGGGCTCGGGCGGAAAAATCGTGGAAGCTCGTCTTGTGACCGCCCGGCGATAGGCCGGATCCCCTCCGTCCGTTGATCGGAGGCGACGCGCTGACGGAAGCCGCCAATGCCCGTCATCTCATGCGACAGACGCAGTAATCACGAACCGCGTCGAGCGGCTGAGTGGTTGGGCAAGTCCCTTCTGGGCAAGTCCCTTCTGGGTAGCTCCCTTTCGCCGTCCGCGAACAATCTTTCTGACCGATCCAGCTGCTTTCGAAAGAGTGAGGCCGTCCATGTCAACAGATCCAGATTCGGTGCCGAACGTGCTTGTCGTCGAGGACGAAATGGTCCTGCGCATGCGCGCCGTCGACATCGTGGAGGATGCCGGCTTTCATCCAGTCGAGGCCGTCAACGCCGACGAGGCGATATCGATTCTCGAGTCCCGCTCGGACATCTCGCTGCTATTCACCGATATCCAGATGCCAGGAAGCATCGACGGCTTGAAACTCGCGCATGCGGTGCACGAGCGCTGGCCCTCGATCAAGATCATACTGGTTTCAGGCCAGGTGAGGCCATCTGACGCGGAAAGGCCGGAGAATAGCCGCTTCTTCGGCAAACCGCTTGGCGTCGAGCAGATGATCGCCGAGTTGCAGAAGATGGTGGGTGCGGGGGCGCTCAGGATCATTCCGGGACCAACCGACTGGCGGCCGGCGGATCAGGCGCTTCACGCCCTGGCGACGGCTGATTCCGCGGTCCGCCCCGCGCAGGAGGCCGTCCTTTCCGCGGAGAACGACAGCCTCCGCCTGCTGCTCGAACAGGCCGGGATTGACGCGCAGGCCCTCCTTGTCCAGGCCGGGATCGATGCAGAGCAGCGACAAGCCGCAGACAAATTGCAGACGCTGATCCTCGGGGAGCTTCACCATCGCGTCAAGAATACTCTGGCGATGGTCAGCGCTATCGCGTCCCAGAGCTTCCGCGCAGCCCCCAGTATTGAGCACGGACAGAAGGCAATGGAGGGAAGGCTGACTGCATTGGGACGAGCGCACGATCTGCTGATGCATGTCAGTTGGGCAGATGCCAGCCTTACTCACACGCTGAGCAGCGCGACAGAGCCTTATGACGGTCAGGGCGATCGGCGTTTTCATTTCAACGGACCCGACATCAGGATTACCTCCGCGGCGGTCATCGCGCTCGCCATGACCGTCAACGAGCTGTGCACCAACACCACCAAGTTCGGGGCGTTGTCGATTCCTACGGGCCGCGTCGAAATTGCGTGGACGATAGACGAGCCGAAGCAGAGACTCCGGCTGGTGTGGATGGAAAGAGGCGGTCCGGCCGTCGAGCCTCCAACCCGGCGAAGCTTCGGCACCCGAATGATGGAGTCTCTCGGCCAGCAGCTGACCGGTCGGGTGCACCTTGCCTACGAACCCGGTGGGTTCATCTATTCATTGGATGTGCCGCTTGGCTCGGTCGCGGTGTCGCCCGAAGCGGTCCCCTTGCGCTAGCGGCAACAAGCGCGGTGAACGGCGTAAGGCAAGCAAGCGCGTGGCTCCGCAGGGTCTAAACTCGCGGCTTTGCTTCCGCGACGACGCCATTCTGCCGACGGCGATAGTACCAGACGCCCAGGGCGCCGATGATCGCGACGCCGACCACGGTCAGCATCCAGATGTGCTTGCCGACGTGCGCATGATGCGGCAGCCCGGCATATTCATGCAGCGCTGACACCGCCAGCACCCCTGGCAGCACATGCGCGGGCGCCCAGACCAAAATCGCCGGGATATTGATCGCATAGAACCGCGCCGGCACCATCCCGAGCGCCCCGGCGGTCACGGGCACGAAGGCGCGGATCGGCGGCACGAAGCGGGCGAAAAACACGGCCCAGGTGCCGAAGCGGTTGAAGAAGCTCTCGCTCTCGGCGACCACGCGCGGATAATTGGTCAGCGGCCAGGTGTTGAGGATTTCGCGCTGCTGGCGGTGCCCGATCCAGTAGGCCGAGCCGTCACCCAGCACCGCGCCGAGCGCGGCGGCCAGCAGCACCCATTGGAGCTTCAGTTCCCCGCCCGGAATCAGGGCGCTCAGCGCCAGGATGAGGGTCGAGCCGGGGATCACCGATCCCACCACTGGAACGGCCTCGAGAAGCGCTGCCAGGAACAGGGTCAGATAGGCCAGCCACGCATGGGCCGAAACGAAAGATATGAGGGGATCGAGAAAGGACGTCACGTCGTCTCTATGTTGGCGGCGGGCATGGGGCTTCAGACCCTACATAAGTAAGGAGCGACGGTAAAAGTGCCATTCGCGCCAGCCGATCGTGCCTCAGGGCGCCAAATTCGAGCGTGATTTGCAGGGCAGCCTTCCAAAAATCGCGTTCCTTACCTATCTCAATGAAAAGACAACGGAACTTTGATTGGGGGGCGGGCTTCTGCCAGCCCGTTGTCTCTGATAGGTTGATTTTCAGCACCCAGCCGCAGCCAACGTGCGAATAACCGGTTTCGGGACCGCCCGGGACCTCGGAGGATTGATGACGACCGCCGCCATGTCCAAAGTTCAGGAAGTTTCCGGTTTGCCCGACATGAAGGTGTCGGTGCGCCAGGTGTTCGGGATCGACAGCGATCTCGAAGTGCCGGCCTATTCCGAAGTCGATCCTCACGTGCCCGATGTTGATCCTGATTACCGCTTCGACCGTGCCACAACGCTCGCCATTCTCGCCGGTTTCGCCCGCAACCGCCGCGTGATGGTGACCGGCTATCACGGCACCGGCAAATCCACCCATATCGAGCAGGTCGCGGCGCGCCTGAACTGGCCCTGCGTGCGCGTCAATCTCGATAGCCATATCAGCCGCATCGACCTCGTCGGCAAGGACTCGATCGTGGTCCGCGACGGCAAGCAGGTCACCGAATTCCGCGACGGCATTTTGCCGTGGGCGCTGCAGCACAACGTCGCGCTGGTGTTCGACGAATACGATGCCGGCCGCCCGGACGTGATGTTCGTGATCCAGCGTGTGCTCGAAGTCTCGGGCCGCCTGACGCTGCTCGACCAGAACAAGGTGATCAAGCCGCACCCGTCGTTCCGCCTGTTCGCGACCGCCAACACGGTCGGCCTCGGCGACACCTCGGGCCTCTATCACGGCACCCAGCAGATCAACCAGGGCCAGATGGACCGCTGGTCGATCGTCACCACGCTGAACTATCTCAGCCATGACGAGGAAGTGGAGATCGTGCTGGCCAAGGCCAAGCACTATCGCACCAGCGAGGGCCGCGACATCGTCAACAAGATGGTGCGTCTCGCCGATCTCACCCGCAACGCCTTCGCCAACGGCGACCTGTCGACGGTGATGAGCCCGCGCACGGTGATCACCTGGGCCGAGAACGCCGACATCTTCGGCGATATCGGCTTCGCGTTCCGCGTCACCTTCCTCAACAAGTGTGACGAGCTCGAGCGTCCCCTGGTTGCCGAATTCTATCAGCGCTGCTTCAACGCGGAGCTGCCGGAATCCTCGGTGAATGTGGCGCTGAGCTGACCTCTCTCGGCGTGTCGTCCCGGCCGAGTGCGCAACGGCGCACGGGGAGCCGGGACCCACACCGCGCGATGTATCGATCGAAGCGACGCCGATAGTTTTCCTGACCCAACGACGGCCGGTGGTTATGGGTCCCGGCTTTCGCCGGGACGACGGATAGGGTGAAATGACCACCTCCAACAGCAAGTTTCGCAATACCAAGGAAGCCCCGACCGAGCCGTTCAAGCGATCGGTCGCGGCCTGCCTGAAGGCGATCGCGAAGTCGCCCGAGCTCGATGTGAGTTTTGCCGCCGAGCGGCCGGGCCTTGCGCCGGGCAAGGCGCGGCTCCCTGAGCCTGCGCGCAAGATGACCAAGCGCGACGCGGCGATCGTGCGGGGACACGCCGATTCCATCGCGCTCAAGCTCGCCTGTCACGATGCAAAGCTGCATCGCAAGCTGATGCCCGGCAATCCGCAGGCGCGGGGCGTGTTTGAGGCGGTGGAGCAGGCCCGCGTCGAAGCGATCGGCGCGCGCCGCATGGCCGGCGTTGCCAAAAACCTCACCGCGATGCTCGACGACCATTTTCATCGCGGCAAGTTCGACGAGATCACCGACCGGGCCGACGCGCCGCTCGCCGACGCGCTGGCGATGCTGGTGCGCGAGCGCCTCACCGGCCTCGCGCCGCCGACGGCTGCGAAAAAGGTGGTCGATCTCTGGCGGCCGATCCTCGAAGACAAGATCGGCAAGCGGCTCGACCGACTCGACACCCTGGTCGAGGACCAGACCAGGTTCGGCGATGCCGTGCATGATCTGCTGACGGCGCTCGAGCTCGGCGACGAGCGCAATGCCGACAGCGAAGACAATGAGGACAACGACGAGAACCAGGACGGCGACAACGACCAGTCCGGCGCGGAAGGGTCGCCCGATTCCGACGCCGCCCAGGAGATGAGCGCGGACCAGGCGCAGGCATCGAGCGAGGAGATGAGCGACAGCGCGATGGAAAGCGCGCAGGCCTCGACCTCCGACACGTTCGACGACGGCGAGCTCGGCGACGACGAGACGCCCGGCGAGGCGACCCGTCCGAACTCGCACGGCAAGAACGAGCCGCGCGGGCCGGAGTACCACGCCTTCGCACCGAAATTCGACGAGGTCATCGCCGCGGAAGACCTCTGCGACCATGACGAGCTGGAGCGCCTGCGCGCCTATCTCGACAAGCAGCTCGCGCATCTGCAGGGCATCGTCGCCCGTCTCGCCAACCGGTTGCAGCGCAAGCTGATGGCGCAGCAGAACCGCGCCTGGGAGTTCGACCTCGAAGAGGGCATCCTCGACCCCGCGCGGCTGTCGCGCGTGGTGACCGACCCGCATCATCCGTTGTCCTTCATGCACGAGAAGGAAGCGACCTTCCGCGACACCGTGGTGACGCTGCTGCTCGACAATTCCGGCTCGATGCGCGGACGCCCCATCACGGTGGCCGCGACCTGCGCCGACATCCTCGCGCGCACGCTGGAGCGCTGCGGCGTCAAGGTCGAGATTCTGGGCTTCACCACCCGCGCCTGGAAGGGCGGGCAGTCGCGCGAGGCGTGGCTTGCCGCCGGCAAGCCGGCCAATCCGGGCCGCCTCAACGACCTTCGCCACATCATCTACAAGTCGGCCGACGCCCCCTGGCGCCGTGCGCGAAAGAACCTTGGCCTGATGATGCGCGAGGGCCTGCTGAAGGAGAACATCGACGGCGAGGCGCTCGACTGGGCGCACAAGCGCCTGCTCGGCCGTCCCGAGCAGCGCAAGATCCTGATGATGATCTCCGACGGTGCGCCGGTCGACGATTCCACGCTGTCGGTCAATCCCGGCAATTATCTCGAGCGGCACCTGCGCCACATCATCGAGGAGATCGAGACCCGCTCGCCGGTCGAGCTGATCGCGATCGGCATCGGCCATGACGTGACGCGCTATTATCGCCGCGCGGTGACGATCGTGGACGCGGAAGAACTCGGCGGCGCCATCACCGAGAAGCTGGCCGAGCTGTTCAGCGAGACCAACACCGCGCCGACGCAACCGGCCGGTCGCCCGCGACGCAAACTGCATTCGTGAGCGCGCTTCGATCCCGCCGCAGCTTCCTTGGCCACGCGGCGGCGGGATTTTCCACTCTCGCACTCTCGAGGCTGGCGCAAGCGCAGCCTGCGACCGTGCCGCCGCCGCCGCGCGGACCGGTACCGCCGCCCGAGCACAGCGTCACCGAGCCGGTCAGCGTCGAGGTCAACGCGCGGCCGATTCCCAATTTCGAGCCGCGCGATCGCTCGCGCGTGCGGTTCGGCTCACTGCAATATCGCAGCGGCCTGGTGCTGACCTCGCCCTTTCGCGGCTTCGGCGGCCTGTCCGGCATCCGGCTCGATCCCAAGGGCGAGCGCTTCCTCGCGATCTCCGACCAGGGCGGCTGGTTCACCGGGGCCATCCGCTATTCCGGCGGCAAGATGGTCGGGCTCGACGACGTCGAGGCCGCGCCGGTGCTGGGGGCCGAGGGGCGGCCGATCACGGAGAAGCGCTATTGGTACGATACCGAGTCGCTCGCGCGCGACGGCTCGACCGTTTACGTCGGGCTCGAGCGCGTCAACCAGATCATGCGCTTCGATTTCGCCAAAGGCGGCACGCGCGCCCGCGGCGAGGTGATCCCGTCGCCGGCGGCGATGCGCAAGCTGCCGACCAACAAGGGGATCGAAGCTCTCGTCGTCGTCCCGAAAGGCCAGCCGCTGGCGGGGACGCTGATCGCGCTGTCGGAGGGCGGCTTCGATGCCGACGGCAATCTGATCGGGTTTCTGATCGGCGGCCCGACGCCGGGCCAGTTCAGCATCCGCCGCACCGACAAGCAGCTCATCAGTGACGCGGTGCTGCTGCCCTCGGGCGAGCTGCTCATCCTCGAGCGCAAATTCTCCTGGTTCACCGGCATCAACATCCGCATCCGGTCGATTCCCCTGAAATCGATCGCGCCGGGCGCGCTGGTGGACGGCCCCGCTCTGTTCAACGCCGATCTCGGCCACGAGGTCGACAACATGGAAGGCATCGACGCCCACGTCACGGGCGAGGGCGAGACGGTGCTGACGCTGATCTCGGACGACAATTTTTCGCTGCTCCAGCGCACGCTGCTGCTGCAGTTCACGCTGGTGGAGTAGGGCCTCCGCTGCCATCCCAATTTCCACTGTCGTCCCTGCGCACGCAGGGACCCATACCGCGTGATTGATCGACTGCGATTGGTGCGGATTCCGAACGACCAGTCTTCGCCAAACCCCTCCCTGGGGTTATGGGTCCCTGCGTGCGCAGGGACGACGGCGGAATATGCGGTGCGGGCTTGTGACTACATGACGCGCGCAATGCATGGCCGTGCCGGCGGTCATGCCCGCTGCGCGGCTGGCAATTCGCCGTTCACCGACTAAACTTCATGCAATCGCTTCCATTCCTCTCATCCTCCGGAACCCCCGCATGAGCGCCCTGTTTTCCCCGATCAAGCTGCGCGGCCTGACCTTGAAGAACCGTCTCGTGGTGTCGCCGATGTGCCAGTATTCGGCCGACGACGGCGTCGCCACCGACTGGCACTTCACCCACATCAACAATCTGGCGCTGTCGGGCGCCGCGATGTTCTGCATCGAGGCGACCCATGTCGAGGCGATCGGCCGCATCACGCCGGGCTGCCTCGGGCTCTACAGCGACGCCGCCGAGGCCGCGCTGAAGCAGATCCTCACCTCGGTGCGAAAGCATTCCTCCACGGCGATCGCGATGCAGCTCGCCCATGCCGGCCGCAAGGCTTCCAGCGCGCGGCCCTGGGACGGCGGTCAGCTCATTCCCGTGAGTGAAGGTGGCTGGCAGACGGTGGCGCCGTCGGCGCTGCCGCACAAGGACGGCGAGGCCGCGCCGCTCGCGCTCGACGCCGCGGGCATCAAGCGCATCCGCGACGCCTTCGTCGACTGCGCCAGGCGTGCCGCGCGGCTCGGCATCGACGCCATCGAACTGCACGGCGCGCACGGCTATCTCTTGCACCAGTTCCTGTCGCCGATCTCGAACAAGCGCACCGATGAATATGGCGGTTCGCTCGAAAACCGCATGCGCTTCCCGCTGGAAGTGTACGACGCGGTGCGCGCGGTGTTCCCGCACGACAAGCCGGTCGGCATGCGGGTGTCGTCGACCGACTGGGTCGAGGGCGGCTGGGATCTGGCGCAGACCATCGAGTTTTCCAATGCGCTGAAGGCGCGCGGCGTCGACTGGATCGATGCCTCCTCCGGCGGCGTCTCGCCGCTGCAGAAGATCACGCTCGGCCCCGGCTACCAGGTGCAGTTCGCTGAAGCCATCAAGCGCGAGACCGGATTGCCGACCATTGCTGTCGGCCTGATCACGGAAGGCAAGCACGCCGAGGAGATCGTCGCGAGCGGCAAGGCCGACATGGTCGCGCTCGCCCGCGGCATGCTCTACGACCCGCGCTGGGGCTGGCACGCCGCGGCCGAACTCGGCGGCGAGGTCGAAGCCCCGCCGCAATACTGGCGCTCGCAGCCCTCGACGCAGAAGGCGCTGTTCGGCAAGACCACGTTCGGGGCGAGGTAAGGGTCTTCACCTCTCCCCGCTTGCGGGGAGAGGTCACATCGCATCGAAGATGCGATGTGGGTGAGGGGGACTCTCCGCGAGTCTATCTGCTGCCGTCCCCGCGGCGACTCCCCCTCACCCCAACCCTCTCCCCGCCAGCGGGGAGAGGGAGTGAACCTTCCCCCTCACGCATCCGTAAATCCCCTTAGCTTCCGCCCCCCGCAAAACTGGCCTAACCTCCGTGTACTCGCGGCAACACGGAGGCTGGCCATGCGGTTTCGGGTTCGGAAGGCTGCCCACGTTTTCGAACGCGTGGGTCTTGCGGTCGCGGGCGCGGCGTGCGGGCTGTTCGTCGGCGCCTATGTCGGCTCGGCCATCGCCGTGCTCACCACGCAGGGCTTTCTGCTGCTGATGATGGTGCTCGGCTTCGTCGGCTTCTATCTCGGCATCGACACGCCGCAGCTTCCCTTCGACGAGGCCCACAGCCACATCGACGCCGCGGAATTGCTCAGCTCCGCCGGAACGCTGTGCGCCACGCTGACCGCGTTCGCGTCGGTGGCCGTCATCGTGCTGCGGCTCGAGCCGCACATGGTCTGGACCTGGCTTGCCCTGATCGGCTGGATCGGCGGCGTCGCCATGCAGATCGTCGCCGGCGCCAAGGCGCGGATGCGGAAGTAGCGCTAAAACACCACGCCCACGCGCGTGCCGCGCTTCCAGGCGATACGGCAGCGCTTCTTGGTGTTGACGTGCAGGAGCTCGAACCTGTCGGGGATATTCACCTGGCCGCCGAGATCGACACAGGCCCCGCCCGCCGAATAGTCGATCAGCGTGCACGGGATCACCGGCGCGCGCGGGTCGGTGATGATCTTGGCCTGGCGGGACACCAGGCCTGCCGGCTTGACGCGGGCATGTCGGCGCGGATGCATTGGCACTCTCCTCCAATTCCGCAGATCGCGGCGGGCTTGGCGCGATGATGCGGAGCAGATGATGCGATCCGGCTAAAGCGGGGGTGAGAATTTTAATGAAAAGTTGCGGCGAAGCGTGAAAGCGCGGGATGCCCACCCTCCCCTGGAGGGGGAGGGTCGATCGCGCGTAGCGCGAGCGGGGTGGGGTGATCTCTCCACACGGGGACTGCAGGTGTGGAGAGATCACCCCACCCCGTCCCGCCTCGCTACGCGATGCGAGCCGACCCTCCCCCTCCATGCGAGGGTGGCAGTATGCCCGGATCGACCTCACCATGCGGCCCCACCGGCATCGGCACCGTCACATACGCCTTCGGCAAGTTCACCGGCCGATAGTCCGGATCCACCTCCATCCGCTTCACCACGCTCTCGTGCACATGCGCGCCTTCGGGGATCACGCGCGGCTCGCAATCGGGGATGTAGAAGCCGAGAAACACCTTCCGCTCCGGCCATTCCTTGTACTTCGCGCTCTTCGGAAAATACTCCAGCACGCGCCAGGCCGCGTTCATCGAATTGTGCAATTGGCCCGTCGTGCCGGTGTATTCAGGCGGAACATATTTGAACGGCGAGTTCTTGCGCTGCACGCCCCAGGCAAGCTGGTTCACCGTGCGCGGGTTGAAGTTCAGCCCGGCCTTCGCCGCCTCGTCGATCATCCACACCAGCGGATATTTCGACTCCCCGCTCTCGGTCTCCGGATAGCCGCCGCCGACATCGCAATGCACGCCGGCGAACCACACCTGCATGATGTCCTGCGGCTTCTTCCTGTCGTCGGGCACGAAGCGGTTGCTCCAGAACTCCTGCGGCTCGCGCCATTGCTTGAGGCGGAACATGCAGCGCCGCTCATCGATCGCGATCGCCTGCCGGAAGATGTTGACGCTCGGGTTGCGCAGCGTGAAGGCCAGCTCCTCGAAGCTCGGCCAATACAGCCGGTCGGGGCGCGGCACGATCACGCTCGCCACCGTGTCCCAGACGCCGATGAAATGGACGGTCGGCCAGCGCGAGGAGGTGATGCGCGCGAATTGCGCGGCGAGATCGAACTTGTCCTTGGGTAGCGGCCCGCTATCGTCGAAGCCGGCATCGGTGAGATCGGCGATGTCGTTGCCGCGCCCGGAGCCGGAATATTGCTTGTAGGAGATCAGGCCCGAACCCGCGAGGTTGGCCTGCTCCGGCGAGATCAGCCCGATCTTGTGGATCAGCCCCGCCAGCACCCGCACCGTGTAGGCGCCGCGCGAAAAACCGAACAGATAGATCCTGTCGCCCGGCGCGTAATGCTCGACCAGGAAGCAATAGGCTGAGAGCACGTTGTCATCGAGCCCGTAGCCGGTGGCGAGCCCCAGCACCAGATTGACGTTGGCCCTGAGCCGGTGCCACGTCGTCGGCTCCGTCACCGTGCCGACGCCGGGATCGTAGAACACCATCTGCCGCGGCTGCGTCTTGTCGGTCTTGCGCAGGCAGCGATACAGCTTCAGGACGTTGGAGATGTTTTCGGAGATCTCGTTGCCGGTGCCGTCACAGCAGATGACGAGGTTCTTCGGCTCGGCTTTGCGCTCGTGCTCCACAGTATCCCCCTCCCGGACATGCGACCCGGGCGAGCATAGCCGAAAAGCGCGACGGCGAGGAGATGGTGGCCTCTCTTACCCTCCCCTGGAGGGGGAGGGTCGGCTCACGTTGAGCGCAGCGAAACGTGAGACGGGGTGGGGTGAAGGTCTCTCCGCATCCAACAGTGCTCGCGTGGAGAGATCACCCCACCCCGGCTCGCACCGCTATCGCGCTGCGATCCGACCCTCCCCCTCCAGGGGAGGGTAAGCGCAGCGCCCTCGTTCGCTCGTTCCTACTTCTTCTTCCCCGGTCCGAAATCCGGCTGCCACGCCGCGTCCTTGCGGCTCGGCGCGGCGGCGATCGCCTTGGCCTTGTCCTTCTTCGGCTTCTTGGTCTCGCGATTGCTGCGTTGCTGTCCCTTGGCCATGATGTCGGTCTCCTGTGAACGCGCAATGATGCGCCAGCGTACGCCTGCGGTCCGGCGATAGCGAGCGCTAAAGCTGTAGCCTGCGCGCCGATGCCGCCGAAGAAAGCGTTGGCTATTGCGGCGAAAGGGGCGCATGTTCGTCCCAGCAGCGTCGGTTGGGGCCTGACCAGCGAAAGGGAGGCTTGCATGACCATTCGCTCGCGGCGCGAAACCATCACATTCAGGCATCCGGCCCACATTCGCGGCATCGAACGCGAATTGCCGGCCGGCGCCTATGAGGTCGTCACCGACGAGGAGATGATCGAGGGCCTGTCCTTCGCATCCTGGCGCCGCATCGCCACCATGATCACTGTGCCGTCCGAAGGCGTCAGGGGCGCAACCGAGATGCTGTCGATCGGCTCGGTCGACCTCGCCGACGCGCAGGCGGCCGACGCGCAGGCTTCGGATGTCCAAGCCCTGGAGGCAAGAGTTGCCCATGACTGACGTCCCGGTGGATCTCGACAAGCATCGCGGCATGGCCGCCCAGAAGGCGACCGATCTGCGCCGCGCGCTGGCCGACGTCGAGAACAACGTCAGGGAGCTGCGCGAGCGCGAGGCCGATCTCGAAAACCGCATGATGTCGGCGCCCGCCACGTCGTGGCCCGAGGCTGCGGTGAAGGCGCGCTATCTGCTCAACCTCTATGCCGCGAGCCTGTCCACCGAAGACACCCGCCACCGCGCCCTGGTGGCCGCGCTGTTCGACGATTTCGCCAGGCTCTCGGTGGAAGACGGAAGTTAGCCGCAGACACATCTGTCGTCCCGGCCTGGTGCGCAATTGCGCACGGGCGCCGGGACCCATCACCACAGGAAGCGGTTTGGGGCGACGGCGGTAATCCCGAGTCCCCGTATCCACTCTTCCGTGGTGTAGGTCCGGCTTCCGCCGGAACGACAACCGCGCAAAGGAACATCCCATGACACTCACCACCAGCCGCTTCATCGGCCACGACCAGGACCGCGGTATCGTCCAGTTCTCGATGCAGGACGGGGCCAAGGAATTCGCCTGCGCGATCTCCACCTCCGCTATGGACGACCTCGAACGCGGCCCGCGCGCCAGGCCCAGTGAGCGCGAAGCCCAGTTCACCCGCCTGCGCGAGCGCATCGAAGCCTGCGTGGAACGGAAGTATCAGGCGACGGAGTTCGAAGGCACCCCGCCGGGGATCGTGCTGCGGAGCATTGATTTTCGGGGGTAGGGGGCGAGCGGCAGCCGCAAAGATCAGTGAGATCGATCGCTTCTTTCTAGGGAGAATGAGCCAGCGACCGCAATGCCTTCTTGATCACTGAGAAAAAATCATCCCAAACCTCGCGAGCGTCTTCGACAACTTTCGTCCAAAGAGACCACGAGCCACGACCGTGGGCTGTAGCGTCGCGAAGGTCATTTAGTGTGGACGGACGTAATTAGCTCGCCTGACACGATGCGATTCCTTGTGACAAAGTAGTGAGATTGGCAAGGGAAGCTCGGCTTTGAGATGCTTGTCTCGATGGCTCCGCACCCCGCAGATCCCGCGATCGGGATTGTGCAATCGAACTCACAAAATTACTCGACCTGATCGCCGATTTTGCTCATGGCGTGTCATATAAAACGTGCCTAAAGCGGCTTCCATGGTGCGTTGCGAGTACCCAAAAGCAAATTCGCGATCCTTGTAGTCCTTGATCGCTTTTTCGTTCGCTCCATTGGGCGCAGCTTCTTTGAAGCGGAGATCGAGAGAGGCCGCGAGTGCCATACGGAATAGTATTGGAGCATAATCCAGCAGGTAACGCTTATAGGGCTCGATGATTAGCTGAACGGCTGAAACTGGATTGCCGTGGAGGTAGTTGTTGCGAGCTGTATGAATCCTGCTGTAGATCGCACAGGCAAGTATGCGCGGTCGGCGGACGCCAGTCGGCGCCATTGCTGGGTGCCGAGCATCTTGGCAAGCGGGTGATTTCCAGTCTGCCCGATCAAGAAGGTCATAAACTTGCAGATGCCCGGACTGGCCATCCCCCGGATGGGCAAGGATCTCAAACGCGCTTGCCCATAGTGCTAAGGCTCGTCCTTCGTCATACGGCGTGAAGTCTCCTTGAGATGGAAGGGCTCCCGCAACATTGGCCATGTTAATTGCGCGGAACAGCTTTAGGTCATTCCATTCGGGTTTCTCGGCTGTGAATCTAATTTCCCATCGTGCCAAGAGAGCGCGAAGGAGAGGGTCATCTATTTCATTGCTGCGTATGACTTCAGGGGAGATGCCTGGTGTCGTCTGCGCCTTTAAAAGCTTTGTGTCGTGAAGGTTTAGTCCTCCCGAATTTTGCATCACTACGTGCTCGTAGTTTTTGTCTATCATCCAAGGGTAGATATTAAACCAGTCGGAAAATCGCACATTCTCCGGCCGCTGGAATCGTATGTTTCGTGCCCAAGCATATGGCGTAATCGATAGAGCGATGGTGTCCCGAAATGCGGAGATCGCTTCGGTGTTTCTATATGTTTGTGGACCCTTATCATCCCACATCAAGAGGCTTGGGGTAACTTGATTGCCAAACTCCGTTGAGAATTGACCGAGGTACGAGGCGAAATTTTTGTACTTCTTCTTCAGTTCGACAATGCGCGGATCGGTCGCCGCAATCAGTCCGAAGTGTTGGACTTCAATAGGCATTGCAATTTGGACGTTGGGCAACGCGAACATTGGTGTCCAAACCATGCACTGTTCCTTCCTGAGAATGAGGCGTCCAGGTGATGAGTGGTCCAGCGAGTATTGTTGCGTCTCAACTAAAGGGTGTCTACGCGAGCAAACAAAAACGGCCGGATCTTCCGATCCGGCCGTCACGCAAACTCTTACTCGGCTAAGCCTACGCCACGCGACGCAACCTAGCCCCCGCCCAATTCAAAAAATTCGCTTAGCTCGCCTTCTTCTCCGGCGCGACCGACGGGCCAACCTTCTTCTGGATGGCGCGCTTCAGCTCGAGGGCGCGCGGCGACAGGGCGTCGGCGTTGGCCTTGAGCAGGTAGGCGTCGAGGCCGCCATTGTGGTCGACGCTCTTCACCGCGTTGGTGGAGACGCGCAGGCGCACGTTGCGCTCCAGGGCTTCGCTGATGAAGGTGATGTTCACCAGGTTCGGCAGGAAGCGGCGCTTGGTCTTGATGTTGGAGTGGCTGACCTTGTTCCCGACGAGGGGGCCCTTGGCCGTCAGTTCGCAGCGGCGAGACATGGCATAAATCCTTGAGTTCGATCCCCAACGAGTGCGGCCGCCATTCGGGGCGCCACGGGGGCTAATTCTTTCGTCCTTGCAGGGAGCGGCGGACGTATAGGGGGGAAGGGGCGGGTAGTCAAGGATTTGGGCGGGGCTTTCGCCTCTCCCCGCGTGCGGGGAGAGGCCGGAATGCGCGCGATTAGCGCGGATTCCGGGTGAGGGGGAGTCTCCGCGAGGGAGGAGCCGGTTGATTGCGCCCCATTCCCTCCTCCCCCGGGGAGAGTCCCCCTCACCCCGACCCTCTCCCCGCAAGCGGGGCGAGGGGGAGGTCGACCCCGATCACCAAAACGGCAGTGTTTGCCGCACCTTACCATCACATAAAGGGCGTATTCACCCCCGAGATAACGGGTGGAGTTCCGCGCCTGACATGTCCAGACGCATTGTTTGCCGCGGTTTTTGGCTTAAGTAACCACCGTCTGCACTCCGATTGGATCGTTTCGTGCCCGCATCCTCCCCCTTCGCGCCCCGGCCGGGTTCTGCCGGCCGGCTGGCTCTGGCGGCCCTTTGCGGGCTCGCCGTGGCGTGGGGAGCCGCGCCCGCGGCGGCGCAGGGCAAGCTCGAGGCGCAGTATGAGGCGACGCTGGCCGGCATTCCCGTCGGCAAGGGCGTCTGGAACATCGACATCGGCGACGACGTGTTCTCGGCCGCGGCCAGCGGCGGCACCTCGGGCCTGCTGAAATCGATCGCCAACGGGTCCGGCGCCGGCGCCTCGCAGGGCCGGGTGGTCAACGGCGCGCTGGTCGCGACCGGCTACCAGGCCTCCACCACCACCTCGAAGAAGACCGAAGAGATCCGCATCACGCTCGACAAGGGCAATGTGAAGGAGTTCGGCATCGTGCCGGAGCCGCCGGTCGATGCCGACCGCATCGTCGTCACCGAAGCGCATCGCCGCGGCGTCTGGGACCCGATGACGGCTTCGCTGGTGCGCGTAGCAGGCACGGGCGATGTGCTGTCGCCGGAGGCCTGCCACGGCAACGCCGCGGTGTTCGACGGCCGCATGCGCTACGAGCTCAAGCTCGATTTCAAGCGCATGGAGGCGGTGAAGGCCGAGAAGGGCTATCGCGGCCCGGTCGTGGTCTGCTCGCTGTATTTCGTGCCCGTGGCCGGCTACATCCCCGATCGCCCCGTGATCAAATACCTCGCCGCCCAGCGCAACATCGAGGTCGCCTTCGCGCCGATCGCGGGCACCCGCATCCTGGTCCCGTTCTGGCTGAAAGTGCCGACCCCGCTGGGACCGGCCATGCTGGAAGCGACCAGCTTCATCACCTCAGCCCAGCCGCCCAAGGTCGCCAAGACGCAGTGACCTTGTTTACCCTCCCCTGGAGGGGGAGGGTCGATCGCGCGCAGCGCGAGCGGGGTGGGGTGATCTCTCCCCACGAACGGTGCCCGAGCGGAGAGATCACCCCACCCCGCGACGCCTTTCGCTGCGCTCCAGGCGTCACGACCCTCCCCCTCCAGGGGAGGGTGAGAAAGCGACGCCTTTTCAATACCCTCCCTACTGTGCATGGGGTTGTTTTCGCCGAACCGAATTTGAAGGGACCGGAATCGGGGAATCCATTTGACTCCTCCCCGATTCTGATTCGACTCCGCGCCATCCCCAACTTAACAGTTTCCGTCATCAAATCGTCGCTTGTGCGACCGGCCGAAACTCCATCTAGTGCTGGTCAAATCAGAGTCCCGCGACATGTTGCGTGAACGGAACAGGACTCTCGGGGGAGTCAGCGATTCGGCCGCGATTCGTTCTAGAGTCGTTCCGAAGCTTAAGGCCAGCGGGAAAAGCGTCGCAAAGTGAGACAGTTGCGCGGGATTCTTCTCCCTCGCCCCGCTTGCGGGGAGAGGGTTGGGGTGAGGGGGAGTGTCCGCAGAGGCAGTGACAGATGGATTCGCGGAAGCTCCCCCTCACCCGAATTCGAGCTGCGCTCGAATTCGACCTCTCGCCGCAAGCGGGGCGAGGTGACTTCCAAGCGCTTCGCGCCTCAGGCTGACTGCGTCAGCACCTCGCCGCCCCAAACAGCACTGACATTCGCCGCATCAGGCATTACCTAATCAGCAGATGCCCTTTTCCTCCCCCCCTTCGCCTCCGAGCGCGCCCGTTCCGATCGTGTGCCCGGCGCCGGCGTCACTGCGGTGCTCGGGCCGACCAACACCGGCAAGACCCATCTGGCCATCGAACGGATGCTCGCGCATTCGTCCGGCGTGATCGGCCTGCCGCTGCGGCTGCTCGCGCGCGAGGTCTACAACAAGATCGTCGCGCGGGTGGGGCCCGAAGCCGTTGCGCTGGTGACCGGCGAGGAGAAGATCAAGCCGAAGAACCCGCGCTACTGGGTGTCGACCGTCGAGGCGATGCCGCGCGACCTCGACGTGTCCTTCCTCGCCGTCGACGAGATCCAGATCGCATCTGATCTGGAACGCGGCCACGTCTTCACCGACCGCATTCTCAACCGACGCGGCCGCGACGAGACGCTGCTGCTGGGCGCCGCCACCATGCGCCCGATCATCGAGCGGCTGCTGCCGGGCGTCTCCATGATCACCCGTCCGCGGCTGTCGCAGCTGGAATTCGCCGGCGACCGCAAGATCACCCGCCAGCCGCGCCGCACCGCCATCGTCGCCTTCTCCGCCGACGAGGTCTACGCCATCGCCGAGCTGATCAAGCGCCAGCATGGCGGCGCCGCCGTGGTGCTGGGCTCGCTGTCGCCGCGCACGCGCAATGCGCAGGTCGAGATGTTCCAGAGCGGCGACGTCGACTATCTCGTCGCCACCGACGCCGTCGGCATGGGCCTCAATCTCGACGTCGACCACGTCGCCTTCGCCTCCGACCGCAAATACGACGGCTATCAGTTCCGCCGCCTGACGCCGTCCGAATTCGCGCAGATCGCCGGCCGCGCCGGCCGTGCCACGCGCAACGGCACCTTCGGCACCACCGGCCGCTGCGGGCCATTCGAGCCCGAGCTCGTCAACGCGCTGCAGAACCACACCTTCGATCACGTGAAGATGCTGCAATGGCGCAATTCGAAGCTGGATTTCTCCTCGCTCGGCGCGCTGCAGGTGTCGCTGAACCAGTCGCCCGGCCACGAGGCGCTGACGCGCGCGCCGATCGCCGAGGACATGCGAGTGCTCGACCACGCCGCCCGCGACGCCGATGTGCGCGATATCGCGCATGGCAAGGACGCGGTGGAACGGCTGTGGGAGGCCTGCCAGGTCCCGGATTACCGAAAACTGTCGCCCGCGGCCCATGCCGAGCTCGTCACCACGCTCTACGGCTTCCTGATGCAGAAGGGCTGCATCCCCGATTCCTGGTTCGCGGCCCAAATCGACCAGGCCGACCGCGTCGACGGCGACATCGACACGCTGTCGGCCCGGATCGCGCAGATTCGCACCTGGACCTTCGTCGCCAACCGTCCGGACTGGCTGAGAGACCCCGAACGCTGGCAGGGAATCGCCCGCGAGGTCGAAAATAAATTATCGGATGCGCTCCATGAACGCTTGACTGAGCGTTTCGTTGATCGTCGGACCAGTGTATTGATGCGCCGCCTGCGGGAGAACACGAGCTTGAATACGGAAATCGGCAAGACCGGCGAAGTCATCGTCGAAGGCCATGTCATCGGCCGTCTCGATGGCTTCACCTTTGCACCGGATGCGGCGGAAGCCGGCTCCGATGCGAAAGCCTTGCAGGCTGCCGCGCAAGCGGTGCTCGCCGGCGAGATCAACGCGCGTGCCGAAAAACTGGGCGGCGCGCCCGACGAGCAGTTCGTGCTGACGTCGGAAGGCACCATCCGCTGGACCGGCGACGCCGTGGCGCGACTGTCTGCCGCAGAGGACGCGCTGGCGCCGCGCATCCGCATCATCTCCGACGAGCGTCTCACCGGCCCGCCGCGCGAGAAGGTGCAGGCGCGGCTCGAGCTCTGGCTCAAGACCCATATCGAAAAGCTGCTCGGGCCGATGTTCGAGCTGTCCAAGGCCGAGGACGTCACCGGCATTGCCCGCGGCATCGCCTATCAGCTGGTCGAGGCGCTGGGCGTGCTCGAGCGTCCCAAGATCGCGAGCGAGCTGAAGGATCTCGACCAGTCCTCGCGCGCGACCTTGCGCAAATACGGCGTCCGCTTCGGCGCCTATCACATCTATTTCCCCGGGCTCTTGAAGCCGGCCGCCCGTGCGCTCGCCGCGCTGCTGTGGGCGCTGAAGCAGGACAATGTCGATCTGTCCTCGCTGTCGGGCGCGCAGCATCTGGCCTCATCAGGCCGCACCTCGTTCCCGGTCGACAAGCAGCTGCCGCGCGATGCCTATCGCGTGCTCGGCTACAAGCAGGCCGGCGAACGCGCCGTCCGCGTCGACATCCTGGAGCGCCTGGCCGATTTGATCCGCCCGGCGCTGGCCTGGCGCGAGAATTCGCCCGGCGAAAAGCCCGCCGGCACGTTCGACGGCCGCAGCTTCATCGTGACGCAGGCGATGACCTCGCTCACCGGCTCGGCCGGCGAGGATTTCGCCTCGGTGCTGCGCGCGCTCGGCTATCGCATGGAGAAGCGTGCACCGTTGCCGCCGAAGCCGGTCGTGGCTCCTGCTGAGACGCCGGCTGCCGAGGCTGAAGCCGCCGTGGCCGAAGCGCCGGCCGCGGATGCCGCCGTGCCTACGGACACCGCGATCGAAGCCGCCGCCGAGCCTCTGACCGTCGAAGACGCGCCCGGCATCGAGCAGCACGACGAGCCCGCCCCCGAAGAGCCGGCGCTCGAAGCATCCCCCGAGGCACCCGTCACGCCCGAAGACGCCCCCGGCATCGCGCCGCCTGCGGAAGAAGCCGCTGAGGCTGCTCCGGCTGAGACCGCTACAGCTGAGAATGCTTCAGCTGAGGCTGCTCCGGCCGAGATTGCCCCGGCAGAGGCTGCCGCGCCGGAAGCCGCCGCATCGGCCGATCCCGCCGCACCTGCGGAAGCCGCGGCCGCTCCCGCGGAGCCTGAGCTCATCGAGGTCTGGCGTCCGGCTGGCCGTCACGAGGATCGCAAGCCGCGCCACGAGCGCCATCGCCACCAGCGCCATCACAATCAGCGTCCGCAGGCTGGCGCCGAAGCAGGCGCCGCGCCGGCCGAGGCTGCCTCCGGCGAAGCTGCCGAAGGCGGCAAGCCAGGTGAGCGCCATCGTCATGGCGGCGGTCGCAGAGACGGCGGAAGGGATTTCCGCAAGCCGCGCGAGGGTGGTGCTGAAGGCGCGCCGCGTCCCGAGGGACGCGACGACAAGAACCGCCGCTTCGAAGGCAAGGATCGCGACAAGGATCGTGATCGCAACAAGGGCAAGTTCGGCGGCGATCGCAACAAGGGCAAGCCCGGTGGCGACCGCGACAGCCGCGGCCGCGACAAGGGCCGCGATCGTCAGGGCGGTCCCTCGCTGCGGCCCTACGCCTCGAGCGCGAACCCGCGCGAGCGCGATCGTCCGGTCGATCCGAACTCGCCCTTCGCGAAACTCGCTGCGCTGAAGGAGCAGCTTGCCGGGCGCAAGGAATAGCGGTTTCAGGCGAAGTGTGGAGCGGTTCGCGTGAAGACAACGCGTCAAATGGAGTGAGCTACGTCCGAGCGGCAGCGCCTCGACAAATGGCTGTGGCATGCGCGGGTGGTGAAGGCGCGCACCTCTGCGGCTGAGCTCGTCGAAAAAGGCCGCGTCCGCGTCAACGGCGCGCGCGAGACATCGCCGGGGCACGCGATCAAGACCGGCGACGTGCTCACCATCGCGCTGGACCGCACCGTGCGGGTGTTGAAAGTCACAGCCTTCAACGAGCGCCGTGGCGATGCCGCCTCGGCCCGCGTGCTCTACGAGGAGCTCAGCGAAGCCAATCCGGATTCTCAGCGCAATTAATTGCGCTTTGAATTCATTTCTTGGTCCGTCAAACGCACAAAGCCGTCATGATCGGCCGTTCCCGACCTTGCAGCGCCGGGCCATCCGCGCTACGCAAGCCGCGACTTTTAAAAGAGCTTTTCGGAGCGTTGGATGACTTACGTCGTCACTGAAAACTGCATCAAGTGCAAGTACACCGACTGCGTCGAGGTCTGCCCGGTCGATTGTTTCTACGAGGGCGACAACATGCTCGTCATCCATCCTGACGAGTGCATCGACTGCGGCGTGTGCGAGCCGGAATGCCCCGCCGACGCCATCAAGCCGGATACGGAACCGGGCCTAGAAAAGTGGCTGTCGGTCAACGCCGACTACGCCAAGAGCTGGCCGAACATCACCCAGAAGAAAGAATCACCCGACGACGCGAAGGAATTCGACGGGATGGAAGGCAAGTTCGAGAAATATTTCTCCCCGAACCCCGGCTCCGGAGACTAATTCGGGCTCAAACTTAACCCTAATAGCTTCGTGAACGCTGAAAACAGGCCTGAAGACCCCTAAATCATTGATTTTTGCGGGAAATGTGCTATATTGGGCACATTAAGCTGAACCCCCCGTCAGCCCAGTTGGCCCCGTTGGGTTCCCGTGAAACCAAATGTCGAACAGGGGCGTGGCAGTTTCCGCGCGCAGGCTGTGTCACAGAAAACGCGTAAAAAGAGTACTTCCGCGAGGGCTTCCCATAAGGAGGCCAAAAAAGTCGCCGCGGCCAGCCGTAGCGCATCCAAGGGTCGGGCCGCTGCCAAGGCGCCGCCGGCTGCAAAGTCCTCGAAGAACAAAAGAAGCGCAATGCCTAACAAGACTGCCAAACCGGCCGCGAAGGCGACCGTTGCAAAGCCTGCTGCCAAGCCCGCTGCCGTCAAGGCTCCCGCTGCCAAGCCCGTTGCTCCGAAGGCCCCTGTTGCTGCCGCCCCTGCCAAGGCGCCCGTTGCTGCTGCCAAGCCGGCCGTGAAGGCCGCTGCACCCGCGCCGAAGGTCGAGGAAAAGAAGGTCGTGACCCAGCGTCAGGGCTTCAAGGCCAACGAATTCGTCGTCTATCCCGCTCACGGCGTCGGCCAGATCCTGGCCATCGAAGAGCAGGAGATCGCCGGCGCGAAGCTCGAGCTGTTCGTCATCAACTTCATCAAGGACAAGATGACGCTGCGCGTGCCGACCGCCAAGGTCGCCAATGTCGGTATGCGCAAGCTGTCCGAGCCGACGCTGGTGAAGAAGGCGCTCGAGACCCTCAAGGGCCGCGCCCGCGTCAAGCGCACCATGTGGTCGCGTCGCGCCCAGGAATACGAAGCGAAGATCAACTCGGGCGACATCGTCGCGATCGCGGAAGTCGTGCGCGACCTCTATCGCTCCGAATCGCAGCCTGAGCAGTCCTATAGCGAACGCCAGCTCTATGAAGCGGCGCTCGATCGTCTGTCCCGCGAGATCGCGGTCGTGCAGCACTCGACCGAGACCGAAGCGGTCAAGGAGATCGAGGCCCAGCTCGCCAAGAGCCCGCGCCGCAACGCCAAGGCGGAAGCCGCCGAGGGCGAAGGCGAGGCGGATGCCGAGGGCGAGACCGACGAGACCGATGGCGACACCACCGTCGCCGACGAGGCCGCGTAAGCTTCTCATCGCGTCGATCGCAACACATCAAGCCCGGCCGCTCGGCCGGGCTTTTTGTTGTCGCCTTTTTGGTATCGACGGCTCAGCGCCGGGCTTCGCGCCGTCCGGCGCAGACCGGTCACTCGCAATATCGCTTGCCGTTGAAGTCGAAGCATTTGGCGGCGCTGATCGAGGGATCGCGGTGGTGCACGCGATAGGCCGCCGTCCGGACCCGCACATGACGCGGGCGGACATGAGGTACGGAAGCGGTGCATCGATCCGCCAGATCCTTGTCGGCGACGGTTGTCCAGGTGAAGCGTCCGCCGTCCGAGCGGCAGATCAGGGCAATCGATTTCTGTACGCACAGGAACGCGCCGTCGCTGTAGCTCCTGCTGGCGTAGACGCAGGTCGGCGTGGCCTGCTCGGCCTGGCCCGGCGTGGCGGCTGAAAGCACCGCGAACGCGGCCAGCGCGATGGTGACACTGTGCGACGTCTTCATGAATGGGGCTCGCTATGGTCGAAATGGCGGGGCGCTCTCGGCATCCGGTTTCAGCCTAGTGCTCGAAGACGTTGCCGGCCTGGATCGAGCAGCTCGTATTGCTCACATGCGCCTCCTTGATCTCGAGCCTCGCTCCGTTGATCAAGGAGCGTCCCCGCGCGATTGCGGTGCCGTTTTCCCGACCGAGTACCACATTGGCGGTACAGCCCGAGAAGTCCGCGTTGAACTCGATCCGCACGAGACGAACACCGCCGGCAAACTGGGTCGTCACGATCAGAGACCGGCCGCTGATCCGGGCCTGCTGACTTCCCGCGCCATCCGATCCGACACTGCTGGCCTGGCCTGTTTTCGGCCTGCCCCTGCCGCCGCCGTAAACTGTCCGCCGCGCGAACACGCGGCCCTCCGACGACACGTAGGCACTGAGCGTGTGCGAAAAGCTCTTCGGCGCAAACTCGCCCATGCCGCCCAGGCGCTGAAGCCTCTCCTCGGTCCATCCCGCCGTCACTGACTTGCCACGCAGTTGCGGTGCGGCGCCTTGCGCCAGCGCCGGGGACAAGCTTGCAGCAAGTAGAAGCGAACACCATCGCGCGCGCGCCAGTAACATCTCGGCCTCCAAAAATGATCTGAAAAACAATATTCGTCCGTGCGCGTTCTCACAGACATGTAGTCACGGCAGCAGAGTGCAATTCACGTCCAGGATGTATCGATCCATCGCTGCTTGCCGGCGGGATCATCGATGATCGCAATTGCGCGGTCAAGATCGGCTGGCCTCGGGCACTGGAGCGAGGCGGCGAAGTCGGGCCGCAATGTCAGAATCGTCCCGGACCTGCGCGGGGCCTAGCCGGGACGGCAGCTCACTTCACCGGCCGCTTCTCGAGCTTCCGTGCCAGCGTGCGCCGGTGCATGCCGAGCCGCCGCGCTGCCTCCGAGATGTTGAAATCGGTCTCGATCAGCGTCTGGTGGATGCGCTCCCATTCCAGCGTCTTGATCGAGGTCGGCCGCGCATCGAGCGCGACTTCGACATTGCCTTCGGCCTTGTTGAAGGCGGCCTCGATGTCGTCGGTGTTCGACGGCTTTGCCAGGTAGTGGCAGGCTCCCAGCTTGATCGCCTCGACGGCCGTCGAGATGCTGGCAAAGCCGGTTAGCACCACGATCAGCATCTCCGGATCATGCGTATGCAGCAGCTCGACGCAGGCAAGGCCTGAGGCGCCGCCGAGTTTGAGGTCGACGACGGCGTGGCCGAAGGACCGTTCCTCCAGCACCTTGCGGACCTCCTCGATCGAGGCGGCGAGCACGACATCATAGCCGCGGCGCTCGAATGAGCGCTTCAGCGTGCGCGCGAAGCCGGCATCGTCCTCGACGACGATGAGCGATCGGTCAGGCGTCAAAGCTGCCTCCGATCGCGAGCGTTGCGAGCGGCAGCGTCAGGCGGACGGTGGCGCCACGCTTGCGATGATTCTCGGCGGTCACACTGCCCCCGAGCTTGCGCACGACGTTCACCACCAGGAACAGGCCGAGCCCGCCGCCGGCCCGGCCCTTGCTCGACTGGTAGGGCTTTCCGAGCTGCGCCAGCATTTCCGGAGCGAAGCCGGGACCGCGATCGCTGATCGATAGTACGAGATTGTCACCCTCGCGCTCGGCCAGAAATTCGACCCAATCACGCGAGACCTCGTAGGCGTTGTCGAGCACGTTGAAGATCACCTGTTTCAGCGCAACGTCCGAGACGATCGCGACATCCTCGCCGAACGTATTGACGAAGTAGAGCGTGCGCGCCGAGCGCGCGTCGCGCCACTCCTCCACCAGCGCCGTGACGAAAGCCGTCACCGTCGTTGGCGAAGAGCCTTCGCCGCGCGCTTCCCCCGCCGACACCAGGATTCCTGTCACGATGGATTTGCAGCGTTGCAGCGACGTCTCCATCTCCGAAAGATCCTCGGCGAGCTCCTGATCGGCGGCGAGATCCGGCATGCGGCGCCAGTCGCTGAGGATGACCGAGAGCGAGGCGAGGGGCGTGCCGAGCTCGTGCGCCGCGCCGGAGGCGAGCAGGCCCATGCGCACGATGTGGTCCTGCTCGGCCGCATGCTGGCGCAGCGCCGCCAGATGGGCGTCGCGCTCGCGCAAGTTCCTGTTGATGCGCGTGACAAAGACGACCAGCAGAACCGCATTGAGGGCGAAGCCCAGCAGCATGCCGGCGACGGTGAGCGAATAGGTCTCGCTGAGCGGATTTGGCGGCAGGTCGAGCGGTCTGTAGGCCAGCGTCAACCACACGAAACATGCGCAGGTCAGCGCGACCAGCGACCAGGTCGAGCGGGCATCGAGCAGCACCGCGCCCAGCGTGACCTGGAGCAAGAACAGCGAGGTGAAGGGATTGGTGGCGCCGCCGCTGAGGTAGAGCTGCGCGGTCAGCGCGGCGACGTCGAGCATCAGCGCGACCAGCAGCTCGTTGTTGGTGATCGCGGCGCGATGGCGTACCCAAACGAGGCTCGAAACGTTGAGCAGCAGCAGCGCGCCGATCACCGCGCCCATCCGCTCGAGAGGCAAGGGGATGCCGAGACCGAAATGCACGCCACCGATGGTCAAGATCTGGCCGACTACCGCGGTCCAGCGCAGCTGGATCAGCAACGCCATGTTCTTGCGGTTGGTCTCGTCGTCGGTCGGCGCGGCGCCGATCAAGCCGCTGCGCGCGTCCGCCTGCGATTGCAGCGTGACGGCGAACCCGCCCAGCTCTTTGGCAAGTGCTTGGGGAGGCATCTTGCCGTCGTCAGGTCTGCTCGACGATCGTTCCAGCATCTGATCCCGTCCTGCGGGCGGAGGCATCGGGGCCGCCGGCCGGTTCGTGGACGATGCGCTGGCGGCGGAACAGCCCGCCGCCGAAAGTGACGAAAAGCCAGCCGGCCAGCATCAAAGCCAGGGCAAACCACGTCAGCGCGTAGATCAGGTGGTTATTGGGAAAGCGGACCACGGTCAATCCGCCGATGGGGCCACCGCCTGATTGTGATCCGGCGTCGGCGTCGACGAAAAAGGGAGCGGCCTCGTGGAGGCCACGGGCGGCGGCAATCGCGGCGACGTCCCGCGAATACCAGCGGTTATGCTGGGGGACATTATTCCGGAGGAAGCCGCCTTTCGGCTCGGACATGCGTAACAGGCCGGTGATCTCGACCGGGCCGTCCGGATTGCCGTCCCGGCGTGCCGATGCGTCGCGCCGCTCGGACGGCACGAAGCCCCGGTTGACCAGAACCTGCGTGCCGTCGCCGCGTTGAAGCGGCGTCAGTACCCAATAGCCGGGGCCTCCCTCGGTGACGGCCTGTACCAGCGTCTCGCGGTCGTGCAGGAAGCGGCCGGTGAGGCTGACGTGCCGGTATTCGTCGTTCGCGGCGGTGACCGCGGACCATGCCGCCGGCGAGGGGATCGGCTGGGCGGGGGCGTGAACGCGCTGCTCGACGCGGTCGATCAGCGCCAGCTTCCAGGCGCGGCGCTCGACCTGCCAGACGCCGAGCGCGATCAGAACGGCAAAGGCCGTAAGCGAGAGGACCGCGAGCCACAAGGACGGGGAGCGCGCAGTGTCGTCGCGCGTCCCCTCTGTTTCGCTCGCCGCGGTCCTGGTCTTGCTCAATTCAGAGCCTCGCTCACTTCATTCCCGTCATCTCGTGCATCGGCATCATGTTGCTGTTGAGGTGGTTCATCACCCACAGCGAACCGGACAGTGCGATCACCACCATGACGATGGTGAAGATCAGCGCCATCATGGTCCAGCCGTTCTCGGATTTGGGGCTCATGTGCAGGAAGTAGATCATGTGCACGACGATCTGCACGACCGCGAAGGCCATGATGACGAGTGCGGTGATCTGCTTGCTCGGAAGCGCGCCGCTCATCACCAGCCAGAACGGGATCGCGGTCAGCACCACGGAGAGCACGAAGCCGAGCATGTAGCCCGAGAACGTACTGTG
This sequence comes from Bradyrhizobium cosmicum, assembly GCF_007290395.2. Lineage (NCBI taxonomy): Bacteria > Pseudomonadati > Pseudomonadota > Alphaproteobacteria > Hyphomicrobiales > Nitrobacteraceae > Bradyrhizobium > Bradyrhizobium cosmicum. Next base: position 672,513 of record NZ_CP041656.2, read on the forward strand.
GGCGTGGCCGTCGTCGTGGTGATGGTCGTGCGCGCCAGCGGCGTGGGTATCGGTGTTCATCGCAGAACTCCCAGGAGATAGACGAAGGTGAAGACGCCGATCCAGACCACGTCGAGGAAGTGCCAGAACATCGACAGGCACATCAGCCGGCGGCGATTGGCCTCGATCAGGCCGAACTTCCAGACCTGAACCATCAGCGTGACCAGCCAGATCAGGCCGCAGGAGACGTGCAGGCCGTGGGTGCCGACCAGGGTGAAGAAGGCGGACAGGAAGGCGCTGCGCTGGGGTGTGGCGCCTTCATGGATCATGTGGGCGAACTCGGTGAGCTCGATCCCGATGAAGGCGAGGCCGAACAGGCCGGTGATCGCCAGCCACATCTGCGTCTGCGCGATCTTGTTCTGCTGCATCGCCAGCATGGCGAAGCCATAGGTGATCGAGGACAGCAGCAGCATCGAGGTGTTCACCGCGACCAGGTCGAGGTCGAACAGGTCCTTTGGTGCGGGCCCGGCGGCGTAGTTGGCGCCGAGCACGCCGAAGGCGGCGAACAGCATCGCGAAGATGAGACAGTCGCTCATCAGGTAGATCCAGAAGCCCAGCGAGGTGCTGTAGCCTTCCGGATGCGGGTGTTCGTCGGCGAGATAGAAGACCGGCTCGCCGGCCTGCGAGGAATTGACAGCGACAGTCATTTACTTGGCTCCGGCGAGCAGTTTGGTTCGCGCGTCCTCGGTCCGGATGACGTCGTCGGCCGGAATGTCGAAGTCGCGATGATAGTTGAAGGTGTGGCCGATCCCGACGACGAGCATCGCGATGAAGCTCGCAGCCGCCAGCCACCAGATGTACCAGATCAGGCCGAAACCCATCGCGGTGGCGAAGCCGGCGAGAATGACGCCGGTGCCGGTGCTGCTGGGCATGTGGATCGGCTTGAACCCGGTGAGCGGACGCTGGTAGCCGCGCCTCTTCATGTCCCACCACGCGTCATTGTCGTGAACGACGGGGGTGAAGGCGAAGTTGTAGTCCGGCGGCGGCGAGGAGGTCGCCCATTCCAGCGTGCGCGCGTCCCAGGGATCGCCGGTGACGTCCTTAAGCTGCTCGCGCTTGAGGAAGGAGACCGCGAACTGCATCAGCATCGAGAGGATGCCGAGGAAGACGAGGAAGGCACCGATCGCGGCGATGACGAACCAGATCTGCAAGCTCGGATCGTCGAACACGCGGAGGCGGCGGGTCACGCCCATCAGGCCGAGCACGTAGAGCGGCATGAAGGCGAGATAGAAGCCGACGACCCAGAACCAGAACGACAGCTTGCCCCAGAACACATCGAGCTTGAAGCCGAACGCCTTCGGGAACCAGTAGTTGATGCCGGCAAAGGCGCCGAACACGACGCCGCCGATGATCACGTTGTGGAAATGCGCGATCAGGAACAGGCTGTTGTGCAGGACGAAGTCGGCCGGCGGCACCGCGAGCAGAACGCCGGTCATGCCGCCGAGCACGAAGGTCAGCATGAAGGCGATCGTCCACATCATCGGCAGTTCGTAGCGGATACGGCCGCGATACATCGTGAACAGCCAGTTGAACATCTTCGCGCCCGTCGGGATCGAGATGATCATCGTGGTGATGCCGAAGAACGAATTGACGCTGGCGCCCGAACCCATCGTGAAGAAGTGGTGCAGCCACACCAGGTACGACAGGATGGTGATGACGACCGTGGCGTAGACCATCGAGGTATAGCCGAACAGGCGCTTGCCGGAGAAGGTCGAGGTGACTTCCGAGAAGATGCCGAAGGCCGGGAGAACCAGGATGTAGACCTCGGGATGGCCCCAGATCCAGATCAGGTTCACGTACATCATCGGGCTGCCGCCGAAATCGTTCGTGAAGAAATTGGTGCCGACATAGCGATCAAGCGAGAGCAGCGCGAGCACGACGGTCAGGACGGGGAAGGAGGCGACGATCAGGATGTTGGTGCAGAGCGAGGTCCAGGTGAACACCGGCATCTTCATCATGGTCATGCCGGGGCAGCGCAGCTTGACGATGGTACAGATCAGGTTGATGCCGGACAGCGTCGTGCCGACGCCCGCGACCTGCAGCGCCCAGATGTAATAGTCGACGCCGACGTCAGGACTGTAGCCGATGTTGGACAGCGGCGGATAAGCCAGCCAGCCGGTGCGGGCGAATTCGCCGATGAACAGCGAGGCCATCACCAGCACCGCGCCGCCGACCGTCATCCAGAAGCTGAAATTGTTCAGGAACGGGAACGACACGTCGCGGGCGCCGATCTGGAGCGGCACGACGTAGTTCATCAGGCCGGTGACCAGCGGCATCGCCACGAAGAAGATCATGATCACGCCGTGGGCGGTGAAGACCTGGTCGTAGTGATGGGCGTTGAGATAGCCTTCGGAGCCGCCAAAGGCGAGCATCTGCTGGCCGCGCATCATCAGCGCGTCGGCGAAGCCGCGCAGCAGCATCACGATGCCGAGGATCATGTACATGATGCCGATACGCTTGTGGTCGACCGTGGTGAACCATTCGCGCCAGAGGTAGCCCCAGAGACGGAAATAGGTGAGGCCGGCGAGCAGCGTGGCGCCGCCGAGCGCGACCATCACGAAGGTGCCGACGACGATCGGCTCGTGCAGCGGCAGCGATTCGATGCCGAGCCGGCCGAAGATGAGCTTGAGAAGATCAGGAGACATGCGAGCTCTCTTTAGGAGTCTGACTTCGGACGCTGTCCGAGGAAGAAGGACGAGGACTTCAGCGGCGTGAAAGTCGGCCGCTTCAGGCCGGCGCCGGTAAGCGGCGCGGTGTCGACGGGTGCCGTGATGGAGGCCGTCGTCTTGCCCTGCGGCGCCTCGGGCGTGCAGGTGCCGGCGACGAAGGTCGGCTCCGGCCCGAGCGCGCTGCCGCGGCGGGCGTATTTGTCGTAGGCCAGCGGCAGCGTGTTGTTCAGGCCCTCATGGCCGCGGCCGCCCTTGGCGTCGATCGCCATCATCTCGCTCTGGCACATCTTGCCGGTCTCGACGCACATGTTGAGGATCAGGCGGTAGAGATCGGAATCGATGGTGCCGTAGCGGCGCACCGGCTCGTTCTGGCTGGGCTTCTCGAGCTGGAGATATTCGGCGCGGCCGAGCGAGCCGCCGGCGGATTTGGCACTGGCGACCCAGGCGTCAAAACCCTTGTCGTCGAGGCCCTGGAAGTTGAAGTGCATGCCGGAGAAGCCGGCACCGCTATAGTTCGCCGAAAAGCCCTTGTAGGTGCCGGCGTGGTTCACCACGGCGTGGAGCTTGGTCTCCATGCCCGGCATCGCGTAGATCTGGCCGGCAAGCGCGGGGATGTAGAACGAGTTCATCACCGAGGACGCGGTGATGCGGAAGTTGATCGGGCGGTCGACGGGCGCGGCGAGGTCGTTGACGGTGGCGATGCCGTAGTCCGGATAGATGAAGAGCCACTTCCAGTCGAGCGCGACGACGTCGACCTCGAGCGGGGCCTTGGACTGATCCACGGCGCGGTCGGCATGGATGCGGCCGAGCGTGCGATAGGGGTCGAGCAGATGCGTGCCCATCCAGGTCAGCGCGCCCAGGCAGATGATGATCAGCAACGGCGCCGACCAGATCACCAGCTCGAGCTTGGTCGAGTGATCCCATTCCGGCTCATAACGGGCCGAGGTGTTGGACTGGCGGTAGCGCCAGGCGAACACCACCGTCAGCGCCATCACGGGGACGACGATCAAAAGCATCAGGAGAGTGGAGATGATGACGAGGTCGCGCTGCTGGGCAGCGATGTCGCCGGCTGGCGCCAGCACGACGTAGTTGCAGCCACTAAGCGCAACTGCCAGGGGTAGCAGCGCCAGGATCTTGAGACGGGACACGGGCCGAGCCTTTGAGAATGAGTTTCTTTTGCGAGGGCAACGGGTAGCTGCGGCGCAGCAATCCGGACATTGGACAATTTGTCCAATGTTGCGGTGCGAAATGTTGAGCCAGACAAGCCCGGATCGCCTGGCGCCCCGCCGGGCGGTTGGCTTTGGTTTTCAGGACGTTAAGGGCGCACGAATGGCGACGGCACAGACCACCGCATTGGCAGACACTCCCTCGGGCGAGCACGGCCATGACCTGGCCAGTCCCGGCGAGATCGCCATCGGCGTCATCATCGGCCGGACCTCGGAATTCTTCGATTTCTTCGTCTATGCGATCGCCTCGGTGATCGTGTTCCCGCGCCTGGTGTTCCCGTTCACGAGCGAGCTGACCGGCACCTTCTATTCCTTCATGATCTTCGCGCTGGCCTTCATCGCGCGCCCGATCGGAACCGTCATTTTCATGACGATCGACCGGGAGTACGGCAAGACGGCCAAGCTGGTCTCGGCGCTGTTCCTGCTCGGTACCGCCACCGTGGCGCTCGCGTTCCTGCCCGGCTATTCCGAGATCGGCGTTGCTGCGATCTGGCTGCTGGCGCTGGCGCGCATTGCGCAGGGTCTGGCCTGGGGCGGTGCCTGGGACGGTATGGCCTCGCTGCTCGCTCTGAACGCGCCGCCGTCCCAGCGCGGCTGGTACGCGATGGTGCCGCAGCTCGGTGCTCCGCTCGGGCTGATCGTGGCGAGCGCGCTGTTCGCCTATTTCGCCGGCAATCTCTCCGCCGACGATTTCTTCGACTGGGGCTGGCGCTATCCGTTCTTCGTCGCCTTCGCCATCAACGTCGTGGCGCTGTTCGCGCGCCTGCGCATGGTAACGACGGAGGAGTATGCGTCGCTGTTCGAGACCCGCGAATTGCAGCCCGCGCGCATCTCCGAGACCGTTGCGCGCGAAGGCCATAACATCATGCTCGGCGCGTTCGCGCCGCTGGCGAGCTTCGCGCTGTTCCACATGGTGACGGTGTTTCCGCTGTCCTGGGTGTTCCTGTTCACCCGCGAAAGCCCGGTGCGCTTCCTGATCATCGAGATCGTCGCCGCCGTGTTCGGTGTCGTGGCGATCGTGCTCTCCGGCGTCATTGCCGACCGTGTCGGCCGCAAGTCGCTGCTGATGGGATCGGCGATCGCGATCGCGATCTACAGCGGCTTCGCCCCGCAGCTGCTCGACGCCGGCGCGTTCGGTGAGACCATCTACATGGTGATCGGCTTCATCCTGCTCGGCCTGTCCTTCGGTCAGTCCTCCGGCGCGATCGCCTCGAACTTCAGGCAGGCGTATCGCTACACGGCCTCGGCGCTGACCTCGGATATGGCCTGGCTGTTCGGAGCAGGTTTCGCGCCGCTCGTTGCGCTGTTGCTCGCCACCAATCTCGGCGTCATCGCCTCCGGCGCGTATCTCCTGTCCGGCGCGTTCTGGACCCTTCTCGCGCTCTGGCTCGCCGGCCAGCGCGAGGCCGGCGACATGGACGCGGGCGCTTAAGCCGCCCGCGGAGGCCTGCACGAACTCTGGATTGCTCTGCGCTCCATCCGAGCTACGCTGACAGTCTGCAGCGTCAATCCGCTACGATCTTCACGCGATCGCGCACCTTCACCTGCGCGCTGCGATCGAGCCCGTTGAGGACGCGAAAGCGTTCGGCGGGGTGATCGACACCGGCCATGCGGTGGGACAGCGATTCGACGGTGTCGCCGGGCTGCACGGTGATGACCTTGATGCGCAGCGGGCGCGCGGCCTGGATTTCGTCGAGGGTCAGGCGGCGGAACGAATTGACGGTCTCGCGCGCGTTGCGTTCGCTCTCGGTCGACTTCTGCCGTGCCGCGAAGATGAAGCGATAGACGTCGCTGCCGAAGCGCAGCGCGTAGACCTTGAACTGCCACTGATCGCCCTTGGCAGTGGCGGACGCCGCCGGAAAACCGTTGATGGTGATGTCCTCGATGGACGCCTTCTCCACGCCTTCCATCCAGCCCGAGTTCAGGTAATCGCCGAGCGACTGCTCGGCCGGTACGCGCACGACGTCGAAACGCATCGCCTGCGAGCCGCCGTCGCGCACGCCGATCACCGCCTGCGCGGTGTTGTCGAGCGTGAAATTATCCGGCGCCTGGAAGGTGAAGCCGAGCTTGGGATGCAGGAACCGCCGGCCGCGGACGAAACCCTCGCTGGGATCTTCGCCATAGACGAGATTGTCGATCGCGGCGAGATAGGTCTCGCGGTCGCGCTCGCCCCCTTCAGGAGCGACGTATTGGCGTGCGATGGTCTGCGCGTTCTGCACCCGCTCCGGGGTCGCCGGATGCGACGAGGTGAAATCCTGCGCGCGCGGATCGAGCGAACTCTTGCCGGCCTTCAGCTCGGCATTGCGCTCCATTGCCGAGAGGAAGCGCGCGGCGCCATAGGGATCGAAATGGGCCTTGGCGGAAATGCCGACGCCGATGCCGTCGGCCTCGAACTCCTGATTGCGCGAAAAGCTCGCCATGGTGAGCTTGGTCTTGGCGAGTGCCAGCGCGGTAAGATCGGGGTCGTTGCTCATGTCGGTGACGACGCGGGTGACGATCGCGGCCTGGCGGGCCTGGTCCTCGCGCATCGCGGCGTGCTTGGACAGCACATGCGCCATCTCGTGGCTGAGCACGGAGGACAATTCCGACGTGTCGCTCGCAAGCGCAAGAAGTCCGCGCGTGACGTAGAGCTGGCCGTTCGGCAGCGCGAAGGCGTTGACCGCGCCGGAGTTGAGAATCGTGACCTTGTAACCCTGGTCGGGACGGTCGGAGGCCGCAACGAGCCGGTCCACCGTCTTGCTGACCAGCGATTCGAGCCTGGGATCGTCATAGGTGCCGCCATAGCTGGCCAGGATGCGCTCGTGCTCCTTCTCGGTGGCGGGGGTCTGCGCGACGGCCGGCTTCGGCTTCGGCATCGCGACCGTCTGGGTCGGCACCGCGGCCTGGAACCGGCCCATATCGCCGCAACCGGCAAGGGCTGTGCCCAGCACGAGGCAAAGCGCGGCCGGCGCAGCCCGCAGGCGGCGGCCATCACCTCGTCCGTGCCGTTCTAGCACCCCATTCACGTCGCTTAACCCGTGCCTGGCCCCCTAGGGCCTTACCCCTGTCGGCTCGATTGCGCCCAGCAACTCGACCTGTCCCACCCGGAGCACATCGATACGCGGCCCCGTATTCCCCTCGACCCAGCCCCGGACGCGAATGCGTCTATTTTCCAGGGACTTAAGGGATATCCCGGCGCTTTCGAACGCCGGTAGCATGCGCCTTGAAATAGTCACGGCAAAGCCGCGTGTCCAGTTCCGTCCGAAGTTGAGGTAGGTCACTGCCCCAGCTTGCCGGACCGACAGGACTTTGCCTTCGACCACCATAAAGCGCCCGATCCCTGCCAAAATATCGTCCGGACTTTCCGCGTTTTTTATGGCCGACGGGTCAGCCCAGTTGCCCTTTTTTTCGCGCCGCGCCTCGGCCTCCGACGCCATCAGGGCTGCTGCGCAATCCCTGTCGGTGATTTCGGCGGAGACGATCGCGTCGCCCCGGGCAAGGAGGGCGGCCTGCACCGAGGTATCGTCCTCGCCGACAAAGACCAGCGCGCCCTGGCGGCCATAGCGGTCGGGCGTGTCGTCAGTGCTCCGCAGCGTGACCTTGCGGCCGACGAGCAGCGCCGTCAGCGCCGGCTTCGTCGTTGTGGTTGGTTCGATCCCGGTGAGGCGGACCTCGCGGCCATCGTCGAGACGCACGCTACGCGCATCGACGATTGCGGCGGCGCGGCCTTCGCCTTGCGTTTCGAATTGGCACGGCACGGCGAACGCCGTGCGACCTGCGACGAAAAGAAATGCGACGATGAGATGAAGCAGTCGCGTCACGGCGCCCGGAGAGGTTGCGTTGCGCGTCAGTCTTAACTCAAGCGTGGCGAGGCGCGAAGAGGCTTCCTCATATCCCATCATTGCGAGCGAAGCGAAGCAATCCAGAATCCGACCGCGGTGACAGTCTGGATTGTCTCGCTGCTCTTGCAACGACGTGGAAACATTTATCCGCACCTCACCATTCCGCTTTGCGGAAATCGCGCGCCGAATATGCGGCCTCTTCGCACCTGCGCTTGCTGCCCTCTTGCGCATGCGGCATGATTGCGGCAACAGCCATAATCAAGCGCCCAAAGAGTGCGGCGCGATAAGGGAGGTCTCTTTACGATGAAGAATATTTTGTCGGGCATTTTTGCCGCGTCGCTCGCTCTGAGCGCGAGCGCCGTGCAGGCCCAGGACAAGCCGCCGCTCAAGATCGGCGGCATCCTCGACATGTCGAGCCTTTACGCAGATATCACCGGCCCCGGCAGCGAGACGGCAGCCAAGATGGCGGTCGAGGATTTCGGCGGCGAGGTACTCGGACGCAAGATCCAGGTGCTGGCCGCGGACCATCAGAACAAGGCCGATCTCTCCGCCAACATCGCGCGCGACATGCTCGACAATCAGGGCGTCGAGATGATCTACGACGTCGCGGCCTCAGCGACTGCGCTTGCCGCCGGCGAGATCGCGAAAGCGCGCAACAAGATCATCATGTTCAACGGTCCGGGCTCGATCCGTCTCACCAACGAGGCCTGCGGTCCCTACACCATCCACTACGTGTTCGACACCTACGGACAGGCCAACGTGACCGGCCTTGCAGCCGTGAAGACCGGCCTCGACACCTGGTTCTTCCTCACCGCCGACTACGCCTTCGGCCAGGACCTGGAGAAGGACACCAGCGCCGTCGTCACCAAGACCGGCGGCAAGGTGCTCGGCGCGGTGCGTCATCCGCTCAACACCTCGGATTTCTCGTCGTTCCTGCTGCAGGCGCAGGCCTCCAAGGCCAAGGTGATTGGCCTTGCCAACGCCGGCGGTGACACCGTCAACGCCATCAAGCAGGCGGCCGAGTTCGGCATCACCAAGGGCGGCCAGAAGGTCTCGCCGCTGCTCGCCTTCGTCTCCGACATCGACTCGATCGGGCTGGAGACCGCTCAGGGCCTGCTGCTCGCCGAAGCATTCTACTGGGATCTCAACGACGACACCCGCGCTTTCTCCAAGCGCTTCATGGAGCGCACCAAGCGGGTGCCGACCTCGGCACAGGCCGGCGTCTATTCCTCGGTCACGCATTATCTGAAGGCGGTGAAGGCGGCCGGCACGACCGATGCAGCTACGGTCATCAAGGTGATGAAGGAGACGCCGATCAACGACTTCTTCGCCAAGAACGGCAAGATCCGCGAGGACGGCCGCATGATCCACGACATGTACCTGTTCGAGGTCAAGAAGCCGGCGGAATCCAAGGGCCGCTGGGACGATTACAAGCTGCTCGCCACCGTGCCCGGCAGCGAGGCATTCCAGCCGCTGGAGCAGTCGCGCTGTCCGCTGGTGAAGAAGTGACGGCGTGAGGCGTCGTGGCGGCGAGCGTGCCTCACGACAGGTCGTCATCCCGGGGCTCGCGTAGCGAGAACCCGGGATCCATCGAGCGGCAGTGACGGTTGAAGAATGGATTCCGGGCTCGCGCTTCGCGCGCCCCGGAATGACGAAGCAAACAACAACAAGGGAGACCTCGCATGAACGATATGGTCCTGCAAAAGCTCGAAGGCGGGCTGCTCACCATCACCATGAACCGTCCCGAGCGGAAGAACGCGCTCAACCCCGAGATGGTCGCAGGATTGGTCGAAGCGGCGCGGCGCGCGGCCGATGATCCCGAGGTGCGCGCGGTGCTGTTCAAGGGCGCGGGCGGCTCGTTCTGCGTCGGCGGCGACGTCAAGTCGATGGCGGCGGGCCGTGCGCCGCTGCCGTTCGAGGTGAAGATGGCGAACCTGCGCCGCGGCATGGAGGTCTCGCGAATCCTGCACCAGATGCCGAAGCCCGTGGTGGCTCAGCTTGACGGCGCGGCGGCGGGCGCCGGCCTGTCGATGGCGCTGTCGTGCGACCTGCGCATCGCATCCGAATCCTGCAAAATCACGACAGCCTTCGCCAAGGTCGGATTCTCCGGCGATTACGGCGGCACCTATTTCCTCACCCAGCTGCTCGGCAGTGCGCGGTCGCGCGAACTCTATCTGATGTCGCCGGTGCTATCAGCGAAGGAGGCGCATGCGATCGGCATGGTGACCAAGGTTGTGCCCGACGCCGAGATCGATACGGCGGCGCACGAACTCGCGCTGTCGCTGGCGCAAGGGCCATCGATTGCGCTCGGCTTCATCAAGCGCAACATCAACAATGCCGAGCATCTGCCGCTGGAGGATTGCTTCGACGGCGAAGCGATCCACCATACCCGCTGCAGCGACACCGAGGACCACAAGGAGGCCGCCAAGGCCTTCGTCGAGAAGCGCAAGCCGGCCTTCAAGGGCTCATGACGATGGCGCCCTATGTGCGGCTGCGGCAGATCTGCCTGGTCGCGCCGCAGCTCGCGCCCGTGATCTCGGACATCGCCGAAATCATGGGCCTCGCGGTCTGCTACCGTGACGGCAACGTCGCCAAATACGGCCTGGAGAACGCGTTGCTCCCGGTCGACGCCATCCTGCTGGAGGTGGTCGCGCCGTTCAAGGACGGTACCACGGCCGGCCGCTTCATCGAGAAGACCGGCGGCCGCGGCGGCTATATGGCGATCTTCTGCTGTAACGATCCGGACGAGCGCGGCCGCAACGCCAATGCGATGGGCGTGCGCACCGCCAACGTGATCGACCACGCGCCCTATCACGGCGTGCAGCTCCACCCCCGCGACTGCCGCGCCGCCTTCATCGAGTTCAACCACACCGACGGCAGCGACGACATCCTTGGTGCCTATCCGCCGGCCGGTCCCAACTGGCAGAAGTTCATCCGCAAGGATGTGACGCAGGCGCTGACCGCGGTGGAGATGCAGAGCCCGGATCCGCAGGGGCTGGCGGAGCATTGGGGCAAGATCATCGGTGTTGCGCCAGGTAGCGGTGCCGAACTGAAGCTGCCCAATGCGACCTTCCGCTTCGTGAAGGGGGCCAGCGAGATCATGAGTGCGCTGGAGTTTCGGGTGACCGACGCTGCGAGCGTGCTGCATGCCGCGAAGGCCAGGGGGCTCGCGGTGGCGGGGAACGAGTTCCTGCTTGGCGGGGTGACGTTCCGGCTTGGAGCCTGAGCGATTGCCTCACACACCGCCGTCGTCCCGGACAAGCGTAGCGCAAATCCGGGACCCCCGCGCGAGCGGACGCTGACGTGATACGGCGTCACCTTCCCTTGAAATTCGGCGTCCGCCGCTCTTCCGTGGCCTTGACGCCTTCCTTGAAATCCTCCGTCGCCCGCAGCCTCGTCTGCTCGGCGAGCTCGTGATTGGTCGCGGCCATCACGCGGTCGGCCAGGCCTGCGCGCATCGTGGCGCGAGTTGAGACGAGGCCGAGCGGCGAGCATTCGGCGATCTCGCCGGCGAGCTTCATCGCGGCTGCCTTCACCTGATCCTGCGGCACCAGCTCGTTGGCGAGGCCCCATTTATATGCCTCTTCGCCGGTGACGCGGCGGCTGGTGTAGAACATCAATTCTGCATTGTTCTTGCCGATCAGCTCCGGCAGCGTCGTGGTCAGGCCGAAGCCGGGATGGAAGCCGAGTTTTGTGAAGTTGGCCGAGAAGCGGGCTTCGGGGCAGGTGACGCGGAAATCCGCCGACACCGCGAGACCCAGGCCGCCGCCGATGGCTGCACCCTGCACGGCGGCGACGATCGGCTTCTTGGCGCGGAAGATACGCACGGCCTGGAGGTAGAGATGGTTGATGGGACCGAGGTTGTCGGCCGGGTCGCCCTTTTTCTCGGCCTCGCGCGCTTCCTGCTCCTGCCGCGCGGGATCACCGAAATTGGCGCCGGCGCAGAACGCCTTGCCTTGTGCCGACAGCACGGAGCTGCGGATTTCGATGTCGCGGTCGAACTCGTCGAGCGCATCCGCGATCTGGTTGATCAGCGAGATGTCGAAGAAGTTCAGCGGCGGACGGCGGATCTCGATGGTGCCGACGTGGCCGACTTTTTCGACGCCGATGTCTTTATAGGTGCTCATGACGATCCTCGATTGAATGAGTGCAAGCCCGGTCGGTGCGACTAGCGCAGACCAAGTCCGCGCGCGATGATGCCGCGCAGCACCTCGGTGGTGCCGCCCTGGATGGTGAGTTTGGGCGCGGTCTTGATGGCGAAGTCGAGCTGCCGCTCCAGCGTCTCGCGGTTGGTCGCCGTCTCCTCGACGAAAGCGGCGAGATCGCGCACGCGATGCGGAAGCTGCTGCTCCCAGACCGTCCCGATGTCCTTGACGATGGAGGCCTCCACCACCGGCTCCTTGCCGGCCTGAAGCATGCCGGCAACCGAGACCGACATGCGCCGCATGGTGTGGAGCTGCGCCACGAGCCGGCCGATGCCTTCGGCGCTGCGCGTGTCCGGGTTGGGTCCGACCGCGCGAACCAGCTCTGTCAGCACATAATAGGTCTCGAGAAAACGCTCGGGACCGCTTCGCTCATAGGCGAGCTCCGACGTGGCCTGCTTCCAGGCACCGTCGACCTCGCCGAGCACGTGATCCTCGGGAACGAAGAAGTCGGTGAAGACGACCTCGTTGAACTCGTACTGGCCGGTGATCTGGCCGATCGGGTTCACCTGGATGCCCGGCTGCTTCATCTTGACCAGGAACTGCGTCAGGCCGTGACGACGGTTTTCCTTGGTCGGCGGCGAGGTCCGGAAGATCGCGATCATGTAGTCGGCGATGTGCGCCGACGAGGTCCAGATCTTGGTGCCGTTGATGAGATAGCCGCCGTCGGTCTTGGTCGCGCGCGTCTTGGCGGCGAACAGATCCGAGCCGGAGTTCGGCTCGCTCATGCCGATGGCGAAGCAGATCTCGCCGCGGCAGATGCGCGGCAGGATATCCATCTTGATGTGCTCGGGTGCATATTTGATCAGCACCGGCCCGCTCTGGCGGTCGGCGACGAAGAAGCGCCGCGTCGGCGCGTTGGCCACGCGCATCTCCTCGGTCACTACGTAACGTTCGAGGAAGGAACGCTCCTGGCCACCATATTTCTTCGGCCAGGTCATGCCGAGCCAGCCCTTGGCCCCGACCCGGCGCGAGAATTCCGGCGCGTCGGTGTCTTCGCGGTTGGGCTTGTGCGGATCAAAGGTGCCGGCGGCGATTTCCTCGGCAAGGAACGCACGCACTTCCTTGCGCAATTGCTCGCACTTCTCGGGCAGGCGGATCGGATCGAAACGGAGGGCGGCGGTCATTGTTGTCTCGTCTCCTGATCAGCGCGATGCCACGAGCGGCCACAATTCGTCGGCACCACGGCTCGCGACCAGCTTGCCGAGCTCGACGGCCCAATGGCTCTCCGAGCCGAAATCGTCGCGCCAGGCCAGCGCCCGCAGCGAGTAACGGTGCAGGATGTGCTCGATGGTGAAGCCGATCGCGCCGTGGACCTGATGCGCGATGGCGCCACCCTTTTCCGCGGCTTCGGCGCAGCGGATTTTTGCCGAGGCGGCTTCGAGGTAAACCGCGTCGTCAAATGATTTTGCATTCGCGATCGCGTCGGCCGCGGAGGTTGCGGCAGCGAGCGCTGCGGCGGACTCGCCGGCGAGACGGGCGAGATTGTGCTGTACAGCCTGGAATTTCGAGATCTTCTTCTCGAAGGCGACACGCTCGTTGGAGTAGCGCACGGAAATGTCGAGCATCGCTTCCAGCGCGCCCGCGATCTGAAGGCTGCGCGCAACGCCGCCCATCAGCATCAGGCTGGTTTGGTCGACGCCCTTCGGCGCGGCCTTGATGGTGACGGGCTGGACCTTGTCGAGCGTGACGGTGTCGCTGTGGTCGTAGCCGACATTGAGGCCGAATTCGATGCGGCCCTTGCCGGCGTCGACCAGTGCGATGGAGACGCCGTCCTTGCCGTGCGCCAGCACCGCGAAGTGCCTGGCGGCCTTCGCGAAGGGTACGCCACGGGCACGGCCGGAGAGTGCGCCATCGGCATCGAGCGTGATGCGGTCTCTTGGAGAGGCCGGCAGCACCGTCATCTCACCTTCCGGCGAGTTGATCTTCGCCTGCGCCAGCAGCCAGCCGGCGAGCATCGTTTCGGCCAGGGGAACTGCGACCGCGAAACGGCCGGCGGCGTTGAGCAGCGCAAAGCCGTCGGCGAGGCTCGCGCCGGAGCCGCCGAGATCGTCCGGCACCCACGACAAGGGCAAGCCGGCTTCGCTCAGCGCCTGCCACAGCGGCGCCTGCCACGAATCCTTCTTGTCATTATTGATCGTCTGCGGGTCGGCGAGATCGGAGAAGATTTTCTCCGCGGTCTCGACGACGATATTGTCACTCTCCGCCACAGCGTTCCCCGTGTTTTACCATTGGCGCGGTCCGCCAGATGGGCCGGCGCGCAGTCTCTTCTTGCGCCCGATGATCGGAAAAAGCCATGGCCCTGACAAGCGTTGACCGCAGGCCCATCTGCGGCTCCGGCATGGGCGCGAGACGGCATCTGGATTAATTCCGCTTAGCGGAGTTTGCTCGATTTGCAGGGCGCGCCAAACTCGCTAAACAGGTCGCCGAAAATCAATCAAGGGGAAGGACATCCGGATGGCAAAAGACAGTCTGTGCGCAATCGTGACGGGGTCTGCATCCGGGCTGGGTGCGGCGACCGCGGAAATTCTCGCGCGGAGCGGGGCGCGGCTCGTCATCAACTATTCGTCGAGTCAGAAGGAAGCCGAGGCCACGGCAGAGCTCTGCCGCAAGGCCGGGGCCGCGGAGGTTGTGGTCGCGCAGGGCGATGTCTCGAAGGATGAGGATTGCCGCAAGATCGTCGCGGCCGCCAGCGGCTGGGGCCGGCTCGACATCCTCGTCAACAATGCCGGCACCACCAAGCATGTGGCTCACGCCGATCTCGACGGATTGTCGGCGGAGGATTTCCAGCGCCTTTACGGCGTCAACACCATCGGTCCGTTCCAGATGGTGCGCGCGGCGCGCAGCCTGCTCGAGGCCGGGTCGAAAGCCTCTAGCCGGCCGTCGGCGGTGGTCAACGTGTCCTCGGTCGCCGGCATCAGCGGCGTCGGCTCGTCGATCGCCTATGCCGCGAGCAAGGGCGCGCTCAACACCATGACGCTGTCGCTGTCGCGCGCACTGGCGCCTCTGATCCGCGTCAACACGGTGTGCCCCGGCTATATCGATACGCCCTGGTTCACCAAGGGCCGCGGCGAGGCCGGCGCCAAGCAAGTGCGCGACAGCGTGGTCGCCAAGGTGCCGCTCAAGGTCGCCTCGACCGCCGACGACATCGCGCAGCTCGTCTGCTTCCTGGCGATGCCGGCGTCCAGCAACATGACCGGTGAGGTCGTGCGGATGGATGCGGGGATGCATTTGATTACCTGAGAGTGCTCGGCAAGCTCTCTCCGCGTCATGGCCGGGCTTGACCCGGCCATCCACGTGTCGCCGCGCAGATCGAAAGACGTGGATGCCCGGGTCAAGCCCGGGCATGACGATATCGAGTAGGCGTGCCGTCTCTCGGCGCTTCGAGCCGCTACCCTTTAATCACACCGCTCGCCACCAGCCGGTGCCAGATGAACAGTACCACCACGGCGCCGATCGTGGCCATGATGAAGCCGGCGCCCTGGTCGGGGCTGTAATGCCCGATCGACTGGCCGATGAAAGTCGCCAGAAACGCGCCGGCGATACCCAGGATGGTGGTGAGGATGAAGCCGCTCGGGTTGTTCGGTCCCGGCGCGAGCCAGCGCGCGATGAGGCCGGCGATGAAGCCGACGACGATGATCCACAACAGGCCGCCGAAACTCATGACAGTGCTTCCCTTCCCGAATTCGTAGATCAGGCCTCTGTTTAAATTCTGCCCGAGATCTCGTTCTCGGTCGGTAGCCGGCCGTCCGGCGTCAGGTGGTCGATCACCTGAGGCAGGTACTGGCTGAGGCCGGAGAGCAGCTCATCGCGCGACAGGCCGCTCTGGGCGGACAGGCTCTCGATCTGGTCGGCGCCCAGCGCCTTGGCGAGATCGCCGGGCTCGATCGCCTTGTTCTCGCCCTTGCCGACCCAGGTATTTGCGGTCTCGCCTTGGCCACCCTGCTGGAGCTGGTTGAGGAGATCGCCGAGCCCGCCGCTCAGCACGCTGCCGGCCGCGCCGCCCGCCAGCAGGCCGCCGAGGCCGCCCTTCAGGAGATCACCGAGCCCGCCGCTTCCACCAAGTGCGCCGCCGAGGCCACCGCCTGCGCCCGCATTCACAGGCGGGGGGAGGTGTGTCGGCGTCGGGGACGTTTGCGGCGCTGTGCCGGGCTGGCCTGCCGTCAGATGCTTGAAAGCCTTCCAGGCGAGCAGGCCGAGCAGCGCCATCGTCATCGGCGACATGCCGCCGGAGGATTTCTCAGAGCTTGGCGTGCTTGGGCCGCGCGGGCCGTTCTGCATGCCGTTGAGGACGTCGAGCAAACCCATGGCGTTCTCCCTTGGCGATCTCTTGCCGGAAACAAGCCCCGTTTGAAAACATATGAGGCCCTCATGACGGATACAAGGCGATTGCACCGCAACCGTTCCATGGGCAGCAGGCCTCTCCTCTGCTATCGAAGGCGTGTCCTTCAGGGAGTTAAGGTCTGGTGGTTACGGATCGACCGATCGTGGTGGCCGGCGCGGGCGCCATCGGATGCTTCGTCGGCGGCATGCTGGCGGCCGCCGGCGCCCGCGTCGCGCTGCTGGTGCGGCCACGGGTGAAGGCCGAGATCGAGCGGTTCGGCCTGCGGCTGACGGATTTCGACGGCTCCGAGAAAAAGTTGGGCGCGGGCCAGCTCGCGCTGTCGGAGGATGCTTCGATCCTCCACAGTGCCGGCATCGTGCTGGTCACGGTGAAGAGCGCCGACACCGCCGATGTTGCGGACCAGATCGCGCAGCATGCGCCGCAGGATGCCGTCATCGTCTCCCTGCAAAACGGCGTCGGCAATGTCGCGGTTCTGCGCGAGCGCCTGGGCGGGCGGCGCGTGCTCGCCGGCATGGTGCCGTTCAACGTGATCGCGATGGGCGAGGGGCGCTTCCATCGCTCGACTTCCGGCGACATTCATGTCGGCGAAGACGAAGCGAACACGGCAGCGGCGCTCTCGGTGCCCGGCCTCACGATGCGCGCCAGCCGCGACATCGCCGGCGTGCAATGGGGCAAGCTGATCATCAATCTCAACAACGCACTCAGCGCGCTGTCCGACATGCCGCTCGCCGCGCAACTGGCGAACCGGGACTGGCGAAGATTGTTCGCCGACCAGATGGCGGAGGGCCTGGCTGCGCTGAAGGCGGCCGGCATTGCGCCGGTCTCGGCGACGCCGATCCCGGCGAACTCGACACCGACCTTGCTGAAGCTGCCGGACGTGATCTTCAATGCGATCCTCGGACGCACGATGAAGATCGATCCGGAGGCGCGCTCGTCGATGTGGCAGGATCTGAAGCTGGGCCGCAAGACCGAGATCGACTATCTCCAGGGCGCGGTCATTGCTCTTGCAGAGCAGAACAAGATCGCCGTGCCGCTGATGCGCCGCATTGTTGCGCTGATCAAGGAGGCCGAGGCGGCGGGTAACGGCCCGCCGCGGCTGACGCCGCAGCAGATCCGGGGCGTGGCTTGAAAGTGATGGAGGGGCGCGATGAGGCGGTTACTAACGATCGGGCTCGCGCTGGCCGCGCTCTGCGGTGCATCGACACTCGCCTTGGCGAGGCCGCCGACCGTCATGAACTCTCCCGGCTATGACAGGCGATTGCAGGAGAGCCGGTCGCAGTTGGGCAGCTCGTCGGCGGTCACGGAGCCGGCGAGTACACCGGTGGTCAAACCGAAGCGCGGCAAGAAGAAGCATCCGAATTAAGGACGTAGGCGCCAATCCCCATCCAACCCGTCATTGCGAGCGCAGCGAAGCAATCCAGAATCCCTCCGCGGAAAGACTCTGGATTGCTTCGCTGCGCTCGCAATGACGGCTGAAGCTCACCCCTTCTTCGCCGGCTTGCTCGGCGTCGGGTTGAACAGCTTCTTCAGATCGTTCAAGCCTTCCGATAGCCGCGGCCATTCGCAGGAGAACGAACCCTTAGCACAGGGGGCGCCCTTCGCTCGCGGGCCAACGGCCTGCTGCACCTTCGGCCGCTCCACCGGCACGGGCACGCGCTCGACCTCGGTGCGCAGCGCGACCTGCTGGATCTGCTGCGCCTGTCGTTCCTCCTGCTCGCGCTGCTGACGCATGGCGGCCTGGGCCGCTTCATTGCTGCGGCGCTGATTGGCGAGATAGGCGGTGTAGGATTCGTCGATCTTCTTCTGCTCGTCCGGCGTCGGATTGGGACCTGCGATGTCGAAGGTGCGATCCTGCAGGAAGTCGTAATAGGAATAGCCGCCGCCGGCCTTGCGCCGGCCGGCGAACTTCGCATTGCAATCGGCGAGCGCGGATGTCTTCTCGGTCTTGGTTGCGGCCTTCTCGGCGGCGTCGGCGCATTCCTCGAAATCGACAGGTGCGCGCTTCCACCACTGTGCCTGGGCATGCGACAGCGTCAGCAGAAAAAATCCTGCTGCGGCAACGAAAAGCGCCGCACGACGCGATGCAACCACGACCGACATTCTACGAGAGCATTCCTTGCAAGACTCAACTCGAACTGAGTCGGGTCTGATTTTTGCCCCTTTATCGCCGGCTTGTCACCCGTGGAACCCGGGAATTTCATGGCTGCATTGCTGACATTTTTTGCTTGACGTGGCGCGAGAGTCACAGCCGCGCGGCACCTGTTGCGTCTAGAGTTTTATCGATTTGAATGCGAAGGGGAATGTCCGTCATGAGAGCGCTGGCCGGTTTTGCCGCAATCGCGTGGGCGCTCCTTTCCAGCCATGCCTTCGCAGCCGACGAAGATGCGCCCAACCGCAAGCCTGTGAAGGCCATCGGCGATGCGCGGCTTGCGGTCGGCGGCCGGGGAATGCTGCCGCTCTACCTCTCCCGCGACTGGTCCATGCCGTTGCCGGCGATCTCGCGCGCGATCATCGTGCTGCACGGACGCCTGCGCAATGCCGACGAATATTACATATCGGCCAACAACGCCCAGGCCGCAGCGGGCGACGACGGCAAGAGCGCGCTGATGATCGTGCCGCAGTTTCTGACGGAGATCGATATCGAAGCGCACAAGCTGCCGGAGGACATGCTGCGCTGGTCGCTGGAGGGATGGGAGGGCGGCGACGCCGCGCTCGCACCGACCCCGGTGTCGTCCTTCGAGGCACTCGATGCGATTCTGGCAAAACTCTCCGACCGGCGCATCTTTCCGAACCTGAAGCAGGTCGTGGTGGCCGGTCATTCCGGTGGCGGCCAGGTCGTGCAGCGCTACGCCATCGCCGGTAAGGGCGAGGCAAGGCTGTCTCGCCAGCACATCGACATCCGCTATGTCGTCGCCAATCCCTCGTCCTATGCCTATTTCAGTACGGACCGGCCCCTGCCCAAGATCGCCGCATCCTGTCCCGGCTACAACAACTGGAAATACGGCATGGGCGACCGCCCGCACTATCTCGCGGACGCGA
Source organism: Bradyrhizobium cosmicum (assembly GCF_007290395.2). NCBI lineage: Bacteria > Pseudomonadati > Pseudomonadota > Alphaproteobacteria > Hyphomicrobiales > Nitrobacteraceae > Bradyrhizobium > Bradyrhizobium cosmicum. Next base: position 691,854 of record NZ_CP041656.2, read on the forward strand.
CACCGGCGGCGCTCGAGCAGCGCTATGTCGAGCGCGAGGTGATCTACCTGCTCGGCACGCTCGACACCAATCCCAAGCACGCTGCACTGGACAAGAGCTGCATGGCGGAGGCGCAGGGCCCCACCCGCTACGCCCGCGGCCATGCCTATGCGGACGCGATGGCCAAGCGCGACCACGGAACACCCAATCACCGGGTCTGGGATATCGCCGGCGTCGGCCACGACGGCGACAAGATGCTGACCTCGAAATGCGGGCTCGCGGCGCTGTTCGATATTCCGGGCTGCGGGGCAGAGCGGTGATGCATTGAAGGCAGATAGCTTGAAGGGTTTGCTCCGGCTGTTACACTTCGCACCGTGAGCGCCTCATCCTGAGGCGGCGCCAAGAAGACGAAGTGGAAATGCCTGATGCTGCTGCCCCTGTCCGATGTGCCGCGCTGGTACGCCGAGCGCAAACCGCAAGGCACGATCGCCGTCCAACATGGGCAGGATACGCTGACATGGGATGAGCTCGAGCGCGGCGCCAACCGGCGTGCGCGGGCGTTTGCCGCCAAGGGCGTCAAGCCCGGCGATTTCGTCGCGGTCGGCCTGCCGAACGGCAATGCGTTCTTCGAGACGTCTTTTGCGGTGTGGAAGTGCGGGGCGACGCCGACCTCGCTATCCTGGCGGCTGCCGCGCGGCGAGGCCGCCGCAGTGCTCGAGATCCTGAAGCCGGCGCTGGTGGTCGGCGGCGAGGCCGACTGGAACGCGCCGAACCGTTTGCCTGCGGATTTCGTGCCGGAAGGGTTTTCGGATCAGCCGCTCGACCCGCCAGTGTCGCGCTACTGGAAGGCCATGACCTCAGGCGGCTCGACCGGCCGGCCGAAAGTGATCCTCGATCACCAGCCGGCGGTGATCGACACGGCGGCGGCGCTGCCGCTCAGCATTCCCTTCGGGGCGTCGCTGCTCAATCCGGGGCCACTCTATCACAATGCACCGTTCATCGTGTCGCATTACGCGTTGTTCGGCGGCGGCAAGCTGACCGGCCTCGTCAAGTTCGACGCCGAGGAGACGCTGCGCCAGATCGCGCGCGAACGCGTGCAATGGGTCAATTTCGTGCCGACCATGATGCACCGGATCTGGGCCTTGCCTGAGAACGTGCGCAACGCCTACGACGTCTCGAGCCTGCAGACCGTGTTTCACATGGCCGCGCCAATGCCGCCGTGGCTCAAGGAGAACTGGATCAACTGGCTCGGCCCGGAGCGGGTGTGGGAGCTCTATGGCGGCACCGAGCGGCAGGGCGCGTGCATCATATCGGGCACGGAATGGCTCACCCACAAGGGCTCGGTCGGCAAGATCGGCGAGATGGCCAAACTGCGCATCATCGGCGAGGACGGCAACGACGTCGCGCCCGGCGAGACCGGCGAGATCTATTTCCTCAACAATGACGGCAAGGATGCCACCTACCACTATCTCGGCGCCGAGCCGAAGCGCCGCGCGGACGGCTGGGAATCGCTCGGCGATATCGGCAGGTTCGATGCGGAAGGCTATCTCTATCTCGGCGACCGCCTCGCCGACATGGTGCTGCGCGGCGGCGCCAACATCTATCCGGCCGAGGTCGAGGCTGCCGTCTCCGAAGCACCCGGTGTGCGCTCCTGCGTCGTGGTGGGATTGCCCGATCCGGAATTGGGCCAGCGCGTGCACGCCATCATCGAGCCTGAGCCGGATGCGGACGGCCAGGCCATCGCAGACGGCATGGCGGATTTCCTGAAGGATCGACTCAGCCGCTACAAGCACCCCGAGAGTTTCGAGATCGTGGCCGCCCCGCCGCGTGATGATTCCGGAAAAGTCCGACGCACCCTGTTGCGCGACGAACGCGCAGCATGGATGAAGGAAGGGCGCGCTTTCCGGATCTGGCCGGCGAAAGCATCTTCGCACGCCGAATAAGAAAATTCACGAAAGGACTCTTTTGACATGACGATCACGATCGCTGCGAACAGCGTGCCGAAGCCGCCCGCTGAGATCATCGAGGGCTTCAGGGGTGCGCCGACCTCGGTCATTTCAGACAATCTCGCCCGGCTGCCGGGCGCGGTCGGCCTGAAGCCCTATCATCGCGGCGGCAAGCTAGTGGGGACGGCCTTCACCGTGCGCACCCGCCCTGGCGACAATCTCGCCATCCACCGCGCGCTCGAGCTGGTCGGCCCCGGCGACGTCATCGTGGTCGACGGCGGCGGCGACGAGACCCGCGCGCTGGTCGGCGAGATCATGAAGACCATCGCGCAGTGGCGCAAAGCCGAAGGCTATGTGATCGACGGCGCGATCCGCGACGTCGCGTCCTTCGCCGGCGACGACTTCCCCTGCTACGCCCGCGCGGTGATCCATCGCGGTCCCTACAAGAACGGTCCCGGCGAGATCAACGTGCCTGTGTCGATCGGCGGCAGCGTGATCTCGCCGGGCGATATCGTGGTCGGCGACGAGGACGGCGTGGTGTCGTTTCCTGCGGCTGGTGCCGCAGCACTGCTCGAAGCGGTCCGCGCCCAGGTTGCGCGCGAGGAGGAGACCATGAAGGCGATCCGCGAGGGCCGCTACCAGGGCTCCTACGGCAAATCCTGAGCAACGAAAAAACGAAGGGGAGAATGGCGTGAGCCAGAAGGAAGAATTCCATAATATCGACAATCCCGCCGACGGGCTGTTCCGCGAGCTAGCCGCGGGCGTCACCACGCGCATCTTCTCCGGCGAGCAGGCGATGCTGTCGGTGGTGACGCTGGGCCCGCATGCGCAGGGAACGCTGCATCACCACCCCGAGGAGCAATGGGGCGTGCTGCTCGACGGCTCCGCCATCCGCGTCCAGGGTGATGAGGAGATCGCGGTGAAGAAGGGCGATTTCTGGCGGACGCCCGGCAACGTGCCGCACACCATGCGCGCCGGCCCTGACGGCGCCCGGGTGCTGGACATCTTCAGTCCGCCGCGGCCAGAATACAAGAAAGCGGGATCGGGCTTCGGGATGACCTGAAGCCTGCCGCACGCGCCACAGAGCAAAAGCCGGGCGCAAGACAAAAAAGGGAGGGGACCATGACGATCACAAGACGAACGCTGCTGGCCGCGCCGGCCATTCTTGCAATGGCGCCGGCGATGGCGCAGGCCGGCAAGATCACGCTGGTCGTGCCGTTTCCACCGGGCGGCTCGACCGATTCGATGGCGCGGCTGCTGCAGAGCAATCTGCAGACGAAACTCAACCGCATCGTCGTGGTCGAGAACAAGTCGGGCGCCGCCGGCGCGCTCGGCGCCGCGCAAGTCGCCAAGAGCCCAGCGGACGGCTCGGCGTTCCTCGTCACCTTCGATTCCCACGCGGTGATCCCGGCCATTCTCGACAAGCCGCCGCTCGACGTCGAGCGGGAACTGATGCCAGTCTTTCTGGTCGGCACCGCGCCTTACGTGATCGCTGCCGGCGCCGGCCGTCCCTACAAGAGCTTTGCCGACGTGGTCGCGGCCTGCAAGGCGACGCCGGGTGCGGTGAAATATGCATCCGTCGGCATCGGCACGCTCGGCCATCTCGCCATGACCGTGCTCGGCAACAAGGCCGGCGTCGAGATCATGCACGTGCCCTATCGCGGCGGCGGCCCGGCCATGAACGACGTGCTTGGCGGCCATGTCGATCTGATCGCAGGATCGGCGGCGCTGGTCGCAGCGCAGCTCGGCAGCAATATGCTGCGCCCGATCCTGCAGCTCGGCCGCGAGCGGCTGCCGGCGCTGCCGGATACGCCGACCGCGATCGAGGCGGGCTTTCCGGACTTCGAGACGCTGGCCTGGTGGGGCATCTTCGCGCCGACAGGCACACCCGCCGATGTCGTCGCGGAGATGGCGAAATCGGTCAAAGAGATATTGAGCGAGCCCGCGACCGCCGCCCAGCTCAAGGAGACCCAGCAGATGACGCTGCTGCTCGAGGACGGCCCCGCCTTCAAGACCTTCTTCGACAAGCAGGTCGCCTATTGGGGCAAAGTGGTGAAGGACAACAATATCAAGGCGTGAGGGACGGGAAGACCTCCGCATTCGGCCGGCGGAGGGCTTCCGATCCCGCCCTCGCTTTGATATGAACACCTCCAGGCAACCTGCCCTAGCGGCGGGTTCCGCGGTCCCGTAGCTCAGCCGGATAGAGCGGCGGTTTCCTAAACCGTAGGTCGCATGTTCGAGTCATGCCGGGATCGCCATAACTGTCTCCCCTCCCACCGCTTAAGCCGACATCGGCGCAAGGCGCTTGCGATGGTCGGCAGGTGTCACGCCGATGTGGCGGACGAAGGCGCGGGGCTATGGGGCAGCGTCGGCCAAAACAATGGTTGCGCTTTTCCGTCCGTCCGGCGCAAAAATTGCTGGAAGCATAGGCTTCCTTCCTTTGGGCCGACTGACGGTCGGCCATCTCAGCACGACATCCGGAGACAATAATGCCTTTCGACTTGATCCTGCGCGGCGGCCGTGTGGTCGACCCGTCCCAGAAGCTCGACGCCGTGACCGATGTCGCCTTTGCCGGCGGCAAGGTCGCTGCGATCGGCACGGGGCTCAAGGCTGATCCGGGCACGGATGTGCGCGACGTTTCGAGATACATCGTGACGCCGGGGCTGATCGATCTCCACACCCATGTCTATTGGGGCGGCACCTCGCTCGGCATCGACGCCGAGGAATTCTGCCGTCTTTCCGGCGTCACCACCGCGGTCGACACCGGCAGCGCCGGTCCCGGCAATTTCGCCGGCTTCCGCAAGCACGTGATCGAGCCGAGCCAGGTCCGCATCCTCGCTTATCTTCACGTCTCGCATGCCGGCATCTTCGGCTTCTCGCACCGGATCATGGTCGGCGAGAGCGAGGAGTTGCGGCTGATGAATCCGATCGAGGCGGCCAAGGTGGCCGACGCCAACCGCGATCTCATCGTCGGCATCAAGGTGCGCGTCGGCCTGCACTCATCGGGGACCTCCGGGGCGGTGCCGCTCGACATCGCGCTCGAGGTCGCGAACGAGGTCGGCATGCCCCTGATGGCACATATCGACCATCCGCCGCCGAGCTATGAAGAGGTGCTGGCGCGCCTGCGGCCCGGCGACGTGCTGACCCATGCGTTCCGCCCCTTCCCGAACACGCCGGCGACCGCGCAAGGCACGGTGAAGAAGGCGGTGCTCGACGCGCGCGAGCGCGGCGTGCTGTTCGACATCGGCCACGGCAAGGGCTCGTTCGCCTTCAAGACCGCGCGCGCGATGCTCGCCAACGGCTTCTATCCGGACACGATCTCCTCCGACATCCACCAGCTCTGCATCGACGGTCCGGCCTTCGACCAGGTCACGACACTGTCGAAATTCCTGTGCATGGGCATGGAGCTTTCGGACGTGATCGCGACCTCGACGGTGAACGCCGCAATGGCGTTGCGGCGTCCCGAGCTCGGCAGCCTCAGGCCCGGCAGCGTCGGCGACGCGACGCTTGTTACGGTCAGGCAGGGCCAGTTCGACTATGTCGATGTGGTCGGCGAGCACCTGACCGGCGACCGCAAGATCGTCTCGGAGGGCGTCGTCATCGGCGGCCGCTGGTGGCATCCAATTTGACGCAGCGCTAGCTCTGCTCGCGATAATATTGCAGCAGCTGCGCGCCCGGGGGTGAGAGCCAATCGGGCGCGCCGGCGATATAGCCTTCGACGTGGCCGCCCGTTCCAACCAGATAAGTGACGGGCATGCCGACGAGGCCGAACATTGCGCCGGATGCTTCGGTCGCCGTGCCATAGGCATCGACATAGCAGGCAAGGTTTTGTACGGCGAGGCCACTGAGGAAGGTGCGGATCTTGCGGAGATCCTTCGTATCGGTGCAGATCGCGACGATGTCGAGTCGGTCGAGGCGAGATCCGGCAAGGCTTGCGAGCGTGGGCAGATCGAGCCGGCAGGCTGCACACCAGGTCGCCCAGAAATTGACGAGGGTGATGCGGCCCGGCTTGGCCGTGACCACTGTCTCCTTGCCGCCGATGTCCTGAAGCCTGAGCTGCGGCATCGGTCTGCGTGGCCGCACCACGATGAACTGGTTGCGTCCGGACTCGAATACAGGTGGCCAGGACTGAGTGTCGGGCTGAGCGCGGCTTGCGCGTAGCGAAGCAAGCAGCACCGGCGCGGCCATGAGGATCGATCGTCGCGATAATGCCGTGAGTGGTGTACGAGGCCGTTCACGCATGAATGTAGGCCCAGCCCTTGAGTTGCAGGTCGACCACGCGGCCGATCCCGAAGGGGACGAGGCTCGCGCCCGATATCAGCGGAATCGTGACCTGCTCCTTGGCTTCAGCGATCGCTTTTGACGAGGCGCACATGCTGTAGGTGAGATCAGGCAGCGTCTGCCGCAGCGTCGCGAGCGGCTCGGCGAGCGGGGTCCTGTCGGCCCGAAACACGTCGATGCCCTTGCCGTTGGCGACGACCTCGATCAGCAGCCTCGCGCCCTTGTCGGCGAAATGTTTTGCGAGGTTGGCCGCGTAGCTGACGGCATGCCCCATGACAGAGGGCTCGTTGCGGTCGATCAGGATCACGACGCCATCGACGAGGCGATCACCTCTGGCCGCGGCGGCGCCGCCGGCCGTGAGGATCGACGCCCCCGCGAGCAGGCCCCTGCGGGACCATCCGTTGGCAGGCAGCATGGCCGGGGCGCCCGCGCGGTCAGAACTGCCGCGGCGCGATCGGCGCCTTGCGGCCGCGTCCCCACAGCACGAAGACGCTGAGGGTCAGCAGCAGGAGATTGAGCGGGGTCACCTCCGCCTCGCCGCGCGAGACGTGGAAAATGAGCGCAAACACCTGCAACACGGTACAGCCCAGCGCGGCCAGCACGGTCAACCGTGGCAGGATCCGCGTCAGGGCGGGAAGCAGAATGCCGAGCCCGCCGGCGAGATCGATCAGCCCGATGCTGCGGACGAAGGCTTCGGAATACTGGCCGGCCCACGGCATCATCGCGGCAAGCTGGGGAATGGGCGTCAGCAACTTCACTAGGCCGGCAGACGTGAAGACGAAAAAGAGCAGGCCCTGCGCAGCCCAGAGGCCGATCCGAAGGGCGCGGCCGGGTGTGGTGGTCTCGAAGGTGGTGGCGGACATGGTGGTTTCTCCATAATGTGATGGTTGCCACCATTTGATAGTTTCTCCGTCTTTGATCATTGTGTATTTCAAGATCGATTCATTTCCTGAATGTTGATGATTCCATGGACTCCCTGGTGAGCATGAGGGTGTTTTGCCTGATCGCGGAGCTGAAGAGCTTTTCGGCCGCGGCGGAGCGCCTGCGCATTTCGCCCGCCATGGCGAGCAAGCACGTCATGCAGCTCGAGAAGCGGCTGGGGACGCGGCTGCTTAACCGGACCAGCCGGCGCGTCAGCCTGAGCGAGAGCGGCACGCTCTATTTCGAGCAGGCGCGCCAGATGCTGGATTCGCTCGACGAGGTCGAAGCCGCTGTCAGCAAGGCGACCGTCGTGGCGCGCGGCCGGCTGCGGCTGACTGCGCCGGTGTGGATGGCGAACACGATGTTCGCGGGCGTGCTGGCGGACTACCAGGCCCGCCATCCCGAGGTGTGTCTCGACGTCGATCTTAGCGGCCGGCTGGTCAATCTGGTCGAGGAGGGATTCGATCTCGCCTTGCGCGCGACGGGCGCACCCGACGAGTCGCTGATTGCGCGTCCCATTACCAAGGTTGCGTTCCACCTGGTCGCCGCACCCCCCTATCTCGATCGCGCCGGCCGCCCGACAAAGCCGGCCGACCTCGCAGGGCGGGCGCTGTTGCACTACGCGCTTTATCCGGGCGAGAGCTTTTCGTATCCGGGCGAGCATGGCGTCGAAACCGTCAAGCTCAATCCGGTGCTGCGCAGTGGCAACGAAACGCTGCTGCACATGGCGGCGCTGGAAGGCATGGGTTTCGCCTTCCTGCCGAAATGGCTGGTTGCAGATGACATCGCTGCCGGTCGGCTGTTGCACATTCTGCCTGATGATGTCGCTTTCGAAGGGCGCCTGTTCGCGGTCTATCCCAGCCGCAAGTATTTGTCCGCCAAGGTGAGGACCTTCATCGACTTCGTCGTGGCCGACAAGCGGATGAGGTGAGCGGCGACCGCGCGACTGGTCGCGCCGCTCAGTCGCGCCCCGCCTCCATGATCGCCCTGGCAAGCCGTGCCGGGTCGGAGAAGCAAAGTTCGTGGCTTCCGGGCACCTGCACCAGCCGGAACAGGCCGAGCTTCTCCGATAGCCGCGGATGCCAGCCGTAGCTGTGCGGCATCGCAGTGTCTTCGGTGCAGTTGATGTAGGATTTTGCCAGCGGCATTTCGGCCGGATTGGCCTTGAGCGCGATCCTGTCGGTGAAGGTCGCCAGCGGATGCGGATTGAGCACGTCGTAGGCGCGCTGCGCGGTCTCGATGTCGGCGTCGTTGATGAAGGCCTCGCGCCAGACCGGGAATGGCAGCACCACCGAGCCGTCGCCGCGCTCGGCCGCGATCGCGTCGAACAGCCCTATATAGTGCGGCGGCACCATGTCGTTGAGGCACTCGCCGTTGTTGGGCACGAAGGCGTTCCAGTAGACCAGCCGGCGGATGCGCGCGGGCGCGAGGTCGGCAACGCCGGTGATGATCATGCCGCCATAGGAATGGCCGAGCAGAATGACGTCCGTCAGATCGTTTTCGGCGAGGTAATCGGCGATCGACTGGATTGCTTCCTTCAGCCCCGTCGTCTTGGCGTCACCAGGGCGGTTGCCCTTGATCGTCGGCAGGTAGACCTGGTGGCCGGCGGCGCGGATGGGAGCCGCGACAGGCTCAAGCTCGGCACCGGTGTGCCAGGCGCCGTGGACGAGAACGTAGGTCGACATGTTGTGGCTCCTCCGCCGGATGTGGTTAGATCGGAACGAATTGGGTCTTTTGCGGCGCCCGCAAGGCGCTGCGGACAATTCTTGTTGTGCGGAGTGTGAACTGGCGGGCCGTTTTTCGCTTGGCTGGGAGTGAACCGGATTGGTCTCGGAGTGAACCGATGCAGCAGATCGAGCGCGCCACTCCGTCACGCCAATCGGCCTGGAATACCGCGGGCCTCCGGCCGAACGAGCAATTCGCCTATTATCGCGAGGCGATCTGCCAGGCTTTCATGAACCTGACGCCGGAGCCGATGGCGGCCGCCGGCTTCCCGGCCAGTGTCGAAAACATCCGCTTGGGCGGTGCCGCGCTCAATCGCGTCAGCTTTCCCGCGCATGTGGTGCGTCGCTCCGCGGCCGACATCGCCGCGTCCGACCGCAGTTGCTTCTATCTCAATTTGAAACTCGCGGGCCGCTGCCGCATCCAGCAGGATGGCCGCGAGATCAGCCTGTCATCCGGACAGGTCGGCATCTTCGACAGCGACCGGCAGTTCGCCCTCCTGCACGACCATGGTCCGCAATTGCGGGTCGCCTCGTTCTGGGTGCCGGCGGAGGTCCTGCGCGAACGCCTGCCGGTTTCGTTCGACGTCAGCGCTTCTCGCGTCTCCGATGATCCCTTCGTCGGTCATCTCATCGTGGAGACGGCGCGCACGCTCAGCGATGGCGCGCTGCGCATGACCGAGGACGAAGGCGCAAGGCTGTTCCACGCGCTGATCGAACTGGTTGCCGTCAGCCTGTCGCGGCGCAGCCGGTCGGGGACTGCCGAGGCTGGGAGCCTTGCCGACGTCACGACGCTCGCGCTGAAACGGGCCATCCATCGCAAGCTCCGCGAACCCGGCCTTGCCGTTGTCGACGTCGCCGACGCGATCGGCATCAGCGAGCGCTACGTCCACAAGCTGCTGGCGCGATCGGGCGTCAGCTTCACCGATTACGTCATCGATCGTCGCCTAGATGGCGCGGCCGGGGATCTCAAGGATTCCGCCATGGCTGATCGCGCGATCGGCGCCATTGCCTTCGACTGGGGCTTTTCCGACCTCTCCCATTTCACGCGGCGCTTCAAACAGCGTTTCGGCTGCCGGCCGCGTGATTGGCGCGCGCGCTAGCTCCGCCCTACAGCGACCTCGCGATCAGCAGCTTCATGATCTCGTTGGTGCCGCCGTAGATCTTCTGGATGCGGGAATCGATGAAGATGCGCGAGATCGGGTATTCCTGCATGTAGCCGTAGCCGCCGAACAGCTGGAGGCATTCGTCGGCGGTCTGGACCTGCTTGTCCGAGCACCAGTATTTCGCCATCGACGCCGTGACGGTGTCGAGATCCCCGGCGATCAGGCGCTCGATGCACCAGTCGACGAAGACGCGCGCGATCATCGCTTCGGTCTTGCGCTCGGCGAGCGTGAAGGCGGTGTTCTGGAAGTCCATCAGCGGCTTGCCGAACGCCTTTCGCTCCTTGGTGTACTCGGTGGTGAGCCTGACCGCGCGCTCCATCGCGGCGACAGCGCCGACCGCGAGCGCGAGGCGCTCCTGCGGCAATTGCTGCATCAACTGGACGAAGCCCTTGCCTTCCTCATTGCCGAGCAGGTTTTCCGGCGGCACCGTGACGTTGTCGAAGAACAGCTCCGACGTGTCGGAGGCGTGCAGGCCGATCTTGTCGAGGTTACGCCCGCGCTTGTAACCGTCCGCGCCCGCGGTCTCGACGACGATCAGGGAAATGCCCTTGGCGCCGACATCGCCGGTGCGGGCGACGACCACGATGAGATCGGCGGCCTGGCCGTTGGTGATGAACGTCTTCTGGCCGTTGATGACGTAGGAATTGCCCTGCTTCTTCGCGGTGGTCTTGACGGCCTGGAGGTCCGAGCCGGTGCCGGGTTCGGTCATGGCGATGGCGCCGACCATCTCGCCGGAGGCCATCTTCGGCAGCCACCGCTTCTTCTGCTCCTCCGAGCCGTAGTTGAGGATGTAGTGCGCGACGATGGCGCTGTGCACGGAGACGCCGGTCGTCAGTTCCGGCACCGTGCTTTCGAGGTCCTCCAGCACGGCGGCGTCATAGGCGAAGGTGGCGCCCAGGCCGCCATATTCCTCCGGTACGCTGGCGAGCAGCGCGCCCATCTCGCCGAGCCCGCGCCAGGCAAAGCGGTCGACCATCTTCTGCGCGCGCCATTTCTCGGCATGCGGGGCCAGGTCCTTGGCAAGATACTTCCGGAACTGGTCGCGGAACGTATCCAGCTCTTCGGTCATCCACGACGATCGGTAATGCATCAGTGCCTCGCTCTCAGACAATCAGGCCGCCACCGGCGACGACCACCTGGCCGCTGATATAATTGGATTCCGGGCTGCAGAACAGATAGACGGCATCGGCCGCCTCTTCCGGCGTGCCGCCGCGGCCGAGCGGGATCATGCGCGACATCGCCTCCAGCATGTGCGGCTGCACGCCCACCTTGATGTCGCGGCCGGCGACGTCGATGGTTTTCTGCTGTGCCTCGATCGGTTGTGTCAGGCGGGTTTTGATAAGGCCGAAAGCGACACAATTGACGTTGACCTTGTAGCGGCCCCACTCCTTGCACATGGTGCGCGTCAGCCCGATGAGCGAGGCCTTGGCCGAGGAATAGCTGGCCTGACCCGCATTGCCGTACAGGCCGGCGATCGAGGAGATGTTCACGACCTTGCGGAATACCTCGCGGCCTTCCTCGGCTTCCTTCCGGGCGAAGACCCGGATCGGCTCGGCGGCCGCGCGCAGGAGCCGGAACGGAGCGACGAGATGGACGTCCAGCATGGCCTGGAACTGCTCGTCCGTCATCTTCTGGATTGTCGAATCCCAGGTGTAGCCGGCATTGTTGACGATGATGTCGAGCCCGCCGAACTTGTCCAGCGCAGCCCCGACGAAGCGGTCGGCGAAACCTGATTCCGAGACGCTGCCGTTCACGGCGGCGGCGTCGCCGCCGAGCGCCTTGATCTCCGCCACCACGGCGTTACCAGGCTCGGCATCGAGATCGTTGACGACGACCTTGGCGCCTTCGCGCGCCAGCTTCAGTGCGATCGCGCGCCCGATGCCGCGGCCCGAGCCGGTGACGAGCGCGACCTTTCCTTGCAGCTTTGCCATTTGCATGTGTCCTCTTGCTGTTACAGCGCGACGATGGCGTTGCCTTCGAGCTTGACCTCGCCGCGATCGTCCCTGGTGGTGAGTGCGAGCCTTGCGCGCCGCTCGCCGTCTACGGCGAAGAGTTCGGTCACGGTGCCTTCGCAGGTCAGCTTGGCGCCAAGCTGGGTGATGGCGACGAACCGGGTCGAAAAACTGCGGAGCCTCGACGGTGGCACCACATCCGTGAGCGCCTGCCCGAGATAGGCCATCACCAGCATGCCGTGCGCGAACACATCCGGAAATCCGGCGGCCTTGGCAAAGTCGATATCGACGTGGATCGGATTATGGTCGCCCGATGCACCGCAGTAGAGCGCGAGCGTGTGGCGGGTGATCGGTGGAAAGACCTTGTGGACGAGACGGTCGCCGGCCCTGATGTCTCCGGATGCCGTCATGACGCCACCTCGTTGCGCACGACGATGGTGCGCGCGGTATCGGCGACATGCACGCCGTCCTGATTGGTCACCTCGCATCGGATGCCAATCAGCGTCATCGCGCCGCCCTTCTTCTCCATCACGCTGGTCACGCTCGGCTGGAACGTCAGGGTGTCGCCGACCAGAACCGGCGCGTGATAGACGAAGCTCTGCTCGCCATGCAGCACGCGGGCGAGGTCGATGCCGAGCGCGGTGAACATCTCGAAGGGGTCGTCGACGTCCGTCATCTCGAGGCAGAACAAATAGGTCGGCGGCACCGGCGTGCCGGTGAAACCCGCCGCCCGCGCAGCATCTGCGTTGCGGTAGACCGGGTTCCTTTCATCCAGCGTATTGAGGAAGTAGCGAAGGCGACCCGGCTCCACGCGAGCGGTGACGGGCGTGAAGCAGCGCCCTACGGCTGACTGATCGACCATGGATGTCAGTGCCGCTTGTAGAGCGTAACGACACAGGCGCCGCCGAGGCCGAGATTGTGCTGGAGCGCGACCTTTGCCCCCTCGACCTGCGTCGGACCAGCCGTGCCGCGCAACTGCCGCGTCAGCTCGTAACACTGCGCAAGTCCGGTGGCGCCGAGCGGATGCCCCTTCGACAGCAATCCGCCGGACGGGTTTGTCACGATCCGGCCACCATAGGTGTTGTCGCCGTCATTGATGAACTTGCCGGCCTCGCCCTCGCCGCAGAGGCCGAGCGCCTCGTAGGTGATGAGCTCGTTGTGGGCAAAGCAGTCGTGCAACTCGACGACATCGAGATCGTCAGGCCCGACGCCGGCGCTCTCGTAAACCCGGCTTGCCGCCTCCTTTGCCATGTCGTAGCCGACGAGCTGCATCATGTCGCCGGCCTGGAAGGTCGACGGCGTGTCGGTAGTCATGGCCTGCGCCGCGATGCGTACCTCTTTGCCGATGCCATGCTTGTCCGCAAACCGTTCGGACACCAGCACGGCGGCGGCACCGCCGCAGGTCGGCGGGCACGCCATCAGGCGCGTCATCACGCCCGGCCAGATCACCTGATCGTTCATCACGTCGTCCGCCGTGACCTCCTTGCGAAAGAGTGCCAGCGGATTGTTCCGGGCGTGGCGGCTCGCCTTGGCGCGCACCTTGGCGAAGGCGTCCAGTGGGGTGCCGTATTTCTTCATGTGGCTGAGGCCGGCGCCGCCGAAATAGCGTAGCGCCAGCGGAATACCGGGGGCATCAATCAGCCGGTCCGCAGCCGCGTCGAATTCCTCGAATGCGCTCGGACGATCGGTATAGACGCTGCCGAGCGCGCCGGGCTTCATCTGCTCGAAGCCGACCGCCAGCACGCAATCCAGCGCGCCGCTCGCGATCATCTGCCGCGCCATGAACAGCGCGGTCGAGCCTGTCGAGCAATTGTTGTTGACGTTGACGATGGGGATGCCGGTCATCCCGACATGGTAGAGCGCCCGCTGCCCGCAGGTGGAATCGCCGTAGACATATCCGACATAGGCCTGCTGAACCGTCTCGTAGCCGAGGCCGGCGTCGGCGAGCGCGAGCCTGGTCGCCTCCGTCCCCATCTCGTGATAGGGCGCGCTGGCGCCCGGCTTGGTGAAGGGGATCATGCCGACCCCTGCGACGATGACGTCAGACATCGCGTCCTCCCAATAAATTACCCATTGGACTTTTTATTACCCATGGGTAACATATCGTCCGATGCCTACCAGAGTCAACCGATCGAGCATGGCTTCAGCGCCGTCCATTCCGCCGCCCTCGGCGCCGCCTTCCCCTTGGCTGCCGTTCGAGAGCAGGCGCCGCGCCCGCGACGAGAAGCGCGAGGCGGTGCTGCGCGCCGCCGTGCAGCTCTTCCTGGAGCAGGGCTATCATCGCGTGACCCTGAACGAGGTCGCTGATCGGCTGAACATCACCAAGCCCGCGCTGTACAATTACTTCCGGGGCAAGGACGAAATCCTGTTCGAGTGCTGGTCGATGGGCGCCGAGCTCGTGGACAGTGTGATCACGGAGATTGCCGCCGGCGGTGGTTCGGGCCTCGCCAGGCTGCGCAAGCTGGTGCACGCCTATGCCGCGCTGATGGCAACCGATTTCGGCGCGAGCCTGGTGCGATTCGACCTCCGTGATCTGGCCGAGCGGAACGCCGGTGTCGCCCGCGCCGCCAAGAAGCGGATCGACGCCACGTTCCGGCGATACATCGCCGCGGGCATTGCCGACGGTTCGATCAGGCCTTGCGATCCCAAGCTTGCGGCATTCGCGATCGCGGGCTCGCTCAACTGGATCGGCCACTGGTATCGCCGTGACGGCGGGCTGTCGCCGAGCGAAATCGCCGACGAGTTCACGGTTCGCCTGACCGAAGGCCTGGCGACCGAAAGCCGGCAGAAAATAGCAAAGAAGACGCCGAGGGCGCCGCAAGGGCGTAACTCAGGACGCAAAACAACAGGGACGAAACGCACAGGAGGAGGAACGGGATGAACGTCACACATGGGCTACGGCGCGCGTTGCAGATTAACCCGAACGGGCCCGCCACCGTCTATGGCCAGCGGCGCCGCAGTTGGGGGGAGCTTGGCGAGCGCGTTGCAAGGCTGGCCGGCGGCCTGCGCACCCGCGGCATCAAGGACGGTGATCGCGTCGCCGTGCTGTCCTTTAACTCGGATCGCTATCTCGAGCTTTATCTGGCGATAGGTTGGGCAGGCGGCGTGATCGTGCCGCTCAACATTCGCTGGAGCGCCCTTGAAAACGAGGACGCGCTGCGCGATTGCCGTGCCTCCGTTCTGCTGGTCGACAAGGCCTTTGCGCAGGTTGGCGCGCAGCTCGCTGGCGCCATTCCGGGGCTGAAGCTGATCTATGCCGACGACGGCGAGGGGCCGGCCGGAATGGAGAGCCATGAGGATCTGGTCGCGGCCAGCGCTCCGGTTGCCGATGCCATGCGCGAGGGCGAAGATCTCGCCGGCATCTTCTACACCGGCGGCACCACCGGACGTTCGAAGGGCGTGATGCTCAGTCACCAGAACCTGATGGCCAATGCCCTCAACGCTCTCGGAGAAGGCCTTTTCCCGGCGAGCACGACTTATCTGCATGCGGCACCGATGTTTCATCTCGCGAACGGGGCCGCGATGTATTCGCTGCTGCTCTCCGGCGGCTCAAACGTGATCGTTCAGGGCTTCACTCCCGAGGGCGTGATGGCTGCGATGCAGAACGAGCGCGTCACCGACGTGCTGCTGGTCCCCACGATGATCCAGATGCTTGTCGATCACCCCGCGATTGGAAACTACGACCTGTCGTCGCTCAAGCACATCATCTATGGGGCCTCGCCCATCAGCGAGGCGGTGCTCGACCGTGCCGCGCGCGCATTGCCGCATGTACGTTTCACCCAGGCTTACGGCATGACCGAATTGTCGCCAATCGCGACGTTGCTGCACGCCGATGAGCATGTCGGGGAGGGGCGCAGAAAGGGCCGTCATCGCGGTGCTGGCCGTGCCACGCTCGGCTGCGAGGTACGGATCGTCGACGAGAACGACCGGCCCGTGCCGGCAGGGTCCGTCGGCGAGATCGTGGTGCGCGGCGATACCGTGATGATGGGCTATTGGGAGCGGCCCGAGGAGACCGCGCGGGCCGTCATTGACGGCTGGATGCACACGGGCGATGGCGGCTACATGGACGAGGACGGGTTCATCTATGTCGTCGATCGCGTCAAGGACATGATCATCTCGGGCGGCGAGAATGTGTACTCGATCGAGGTCGAGAACGCGCTGGCGCAGCACCCGTCGGTGCTGCAATGTGCGGTCATCGGAGTTCCCAATGAGCAATGGGGAGAGCAGGTCCATGCCGTCGTGGTCAAGCGCAGCGGCGTGGAGGTTTCGCCCGGTGAGCTGATCGAGTTCACGAAGACGTTGATTGCCGGCTACAAATGTCCCCGCAGCATCGAGATCACCGAGACGCCGCTGCCGCTGTCGGGCGCCGGCAAGGTGCTGAAGCGCGAGCTGCGCAGGCCGTTCTGGGATGGTCGGGAACGGCGGGTCAGCTAAGACCTTCGTTCGTGCGGGTCCGCACACATCAGGGTCAAGCGCGAGGTCTGCTGTTTTCAGATCGTGGTCGCGCAGGTATCATCGAGGGAATTCATCGGGAACATCTGGTCTTGGTCGAGACGCGCGAACTCAAGCTCGACATCGAACGCGTCGGTACGGTTTCGGCGCTCCTGACGCGGCCGGACCATGCGCGCGCCTGCTACGTGCTGGCGCATGGTGCGGGCGCCGATATGAGGCATTCCTTCATGGAGAAGGTCGCCGAGGGCCTTGCGAGCCGCGGCATCGCGACGCTCCGCTTCAATTTCCCCTACATGGAGAAGAAGCAGGGCCGTCCCGACCAGCCGGCGGTCGCGCACGCCACTATCCGCGCAGCGGTGCAAGCGGCGGCGCGGCTGTGCCCGGGCGTGACGCTCGTGGCCGGGGGAAAGTCCTTCGGCGGGCGCATGACCTCGCAGGCGCAGTCCAAGGCGCCATTTTCTGGCGTCAAAGGGCTCGCCTTCCTCGGCTTTCCCCTGCATGCGGCCAAGAAGCCGTCGACCGAGCGCGCCGAACATCTCGCCGATGTCGAGATCCCCATGCTGTTCCTGCAAGGCACGCGCGACGGACTTGCTGATCTCGGCCTCCTCAAGCCTGTGATCGCGGCGCTCGGAGCGAAGGCGATGCTGCATGAGGTCGAAGGTGGCGATCATTCCTTCGCGGTGCTCAAGAAGTCGGGGCGTACGAACGAGAATGCGCTCACAGAGGTGCTCGACGCGCTTACCGCCTGGATCGACCAGCTCGGCTGAGTTTCACGCGGAATAAAGCCCCTTGTCGCGCGCCTTCTGGATCGCCAGCGCGGCGATCAAGTCGAGCGTCGGCGTCGACAGGCCTGCAGTGCGGGCGAAGGCGGCGGGCGCCTTCACCAGCACGTCGATCTCCATGGCGCGGCCGAGCTCGTAATCCTGCAGCAGCGACGGCTTGTGGTTGGGGGCGGGGCCGCTGCGCGTCACGCGCTTGACCTCGGGGATGAAATGCTGGGCGATGTCGTTGGCCTCGTTCAGCATGCGCGGAATGACCTCGGCGAAGGCCGGGTCGTCGCGTACCCCGCGCGCAGTCTGGCCGGTCAGCAGGCACAGCACCGAGAGCGACATGTTGATCAGCAGTTTCGACCAGATCGCCTCGCGGATCTCGGCCACCGGCGGCGATTCCAGTCGCGCGTCGTTGAAGACGCCGCGGAGCCTGGTGATGCGCTCGCAATTGCGGTCGTCGCATTCGCCGATCAGGAACCGGTTGCGGTCCGGCGTCAGGTTCTGCACCACGCCGGGCGCGACCACCTCGTTGGAGGAGAAGACGACGCCGCCGATGATCCGCTCCTTCGGAATGCAAGCCCGCAGGCGCCCACCCGGGTCGAGGAAGGAAATGTCGGGCGGAGTCGGGTGCCGCGGCGGCAGGCCGATCCCGTACCACCAGGGAATGCCGTTCTGCGCGAACACGATCGCGGTGTCGTCCTGCAGCAGCGGCTTGATGCTGGAAACCAGCCCCGGAAGCGCCGTCGCCTTCAACGTGCTGATCACCACGTCCTGCGGCCCGAGCTGGGCTGGATCGCCGGAGGCATTCACCTTGGCGGTGACCTCGGAATCGCCGACGCGCAGCTTGAGGCCGTTGGCACGGGCCGCCTCCAGATGCGCCCCGCGCATCACGCACGAGACGTCATGGCCGGCGCGTGCCAGCCGAACCGCGATGTGGCTGCCGACGGCGCCCGCGCCGAAAATGCAGATGCGCATGGATATGTCCCGTCCCTGATCCCATAGTGCCGCCAGGCGCCAGCATGACACAAGCTGCCATGCGATGGGCGCGGCCGCGCTACGCCACAAAGATATGGATCAGGGCGCGCGGCCTCGCCCATAGTGCGGGCTAAACAAACGACCGGAGGATCGCCGATGACTGCCAGCCCCGTCCTGTGGAGCCTCGACGCGCGCGGCGTCGCGACCGTCACATTGAACCGGCCGGAGGTCAACAACGCCTATGATGGCGGGCTGATCGCCGGCGTGCTCGCGGCCATAGACGATCTCGGCCGGAAACCGGGCCTGCGGGTCGTCGTGCTCCGGGGCAACGGCAAGCATTTCCAGGCCGGCGCCGACCTCAAATGGATCAACGGCGTGCGGCCGCAATCGATCGAGGTCAACGAGGCGGCCTCGCGGGCGACCTTCGAGGCGGTGCAGCGGCTCAACACGCTGCCGATCCCAACCGTCGCGCTGGTGCAGGGCGGCTGTTTCGGCGGCGGCACCGGCGTGATCGCGGCCTGCGACGTCGTGATCGCGGCCGACAATGCCGTGTTCTCCATTACCGAGGTACGCTGGGGCCTGACGGCCGCGATCATCATCCCGCAGCTCTGCGATGCCATTGGTACCAGGCAAGTCCGTCGCTATGCGCTCACGGGCGAACGCTTCGGTGCCGAGGACGCGCGCCGCATCGGCCTCGTCCATGACGTGGTGCCGCTCGCCGATCTGGAGGCCGCCGGTGCCAGGGTGGTCGAGCAGCTGCTCGCCAACGGACCCGAGGCGATGGCCGAGACCAAGCGGCTCGCGCTGGAGAGCTCGTTCGGCGGGATGGCGGTGGACGATGCGGCTTACAAGCGGCTCGTGCACCTGCATTCGGTCAAGCGCCAGAGCGCGGAGGCGGCTGAGGGCCTGGCGTCGTTCGCGGAGAAGCGGGCGGCGAACTGGGGCAGCGCAAAGGGCTGAACGTCAGAAGCTGCGGCATATGTTGTCGATGCTGCGATAGACGGCACCATCGTCCTGCCGTATCTGCTGCTTGTGCTTTTTCGCGCCTCATCCTCCCGACGAACAGCCACAGAGGGAACGTCCCATGCGAGCCATGACAATCGAGGAACCCGCTCGCCAGATTCCACTCTATGGCGAATATGAAGTCGTCGTGCTCGGCGGCGGCCCGGCCGGCATCATCGCTGCGGCCTCGGCCGCGCGGGCCGGGCGCAAGACTCTGCTGATCGAGCGTTACGGCTTTCTCGGCGGCATGGGCACCGCTGCCGGCGTCACAAATTTCTGCGGCCTGCATGGCAATGTCTATGGTCAGGCGCATCGGCTGGTGCAGGGCATGGCGTCCGATCTGCTGGCGCGGATCGATCGCCTCAACGGCCTCAATGCGCCGCACCTGATCCTCGGCAAGGTCTTCGCGCAGGCCTATGACACCGCGGCCTACAAGATCGCGGCCGACGAGCTGCTGGCGAGCCACAAGGTTCACATCCTCTTCCACGCGCTCGGTGCCGGCGTCGTGATGGGCGATAACAGCCGCATCGATGCGCTGCTGGTCGAGACCAAGGCCGGCCGGCAGGCGGTGCGCGCGGAGATCTTCATCGATTGCTCCGGCGACGGCGATCTCGCCGTCTGGGCCGGTGCACCGTTCGAGCTCGGCGATGAACACGGTCACCCGATGTATCCCTCGATGATGCTGCGCCTCAACGGCATCGATCCCGTGAGGGCCGGGGAGGCCTGGCGGACCATCCCGCAATTGATGGAAAAGGCGCTCG
Organism: Bradyrhizobium cosmicum; assembly: GCF_007290395.2. Taxonomy (NCBI): domain Bacteria; kingdom Pseudomonadati; phylum Pseudomonadota; class Alphaproteobacteria; order Hyphomicrobiales; family Nitrobacteraceae; genus Bradyrhizobium; species Bradyrhizobium cosmicum. The sequence goes on from NZ_CP041656.2 coordinate 711,780, forward strand.
CCGCCGGCACCCACACATTCCCGCGCAAGAGCGCCATCGTGCGGCCGCAGAAATCCGGCATCGAATGGCGGGTGAATTTTACCCAAGTCGCGCGCGAGGATGGCCACGCCATCAACGGCATCGAGCCTGACGATCTCACCCGCGGCGAGATCGAGGGCCGCAAGCAGGCGCTGGCCGCGTTCGAATTCCTGCGCACCGTGCCGGGCTTTGAAAAATCCTACATCGTCGACCTGCCGCCGCAGCTCGGCATTCGCGAAACCCGTCGCATCAAGGGCGGCTACCAGCTCAGCGGCGAGGACGTGCTCGGCTGTGCCTCGTTCGAGGACTCCATCGGCGTCAACGGCTGGCCGATCGAGGCCCATGTTCCCGGCGATGTCGTGTTCACCTTCCCGCCGATCCCGGAATCGCGCGGCTATAATGAGCTGCCTTATCGGATGCTGGTGCCCGAAGGCGTCGACAATCTCCTCGTCGCCGGCCGCTGCGCCTCGATGACCCATGAGGGCCAGTCGGCGGCGCGGGTGTCCGGTGCCTGTTTCGTGATGGGCGAGGCGGCCGGTTCCGCCGCCGCGATCGCGCTCGCCGGAAACCGGATTCCACGCGAAATCCCGGTTGAAAAGTTGCAGGAAACGTTGAAACAACAGGGCGCCTTCATCGGGCGGGATCAGCCCGTGCCCGCAGGGCTCTGACGGGCCGACAAGAGAACCACTGGAGGAAACGGGATGATCGGGATTGCGCGGCTCGCATTGGCGAGCCTGTTGGCGATCATGGCGGTGGGCACGGCCCGGGCCGAGGACGCGCTGAAGGCGAGGGTTGGCGTGCTCCGCCTGTCGTCTTCCGCGCCGGTCTTCATCGCGCAGGACAAGGGCTATTTCCGCGAGGCCGGCCTCGACGTCGACCTGAAGTTTTTCGATGCGGCCCAGCCGATCGCCGTCGCCGTCACTTCGGGCGACATCGATTTCGGCGTCACTGCTTTCACCGCCGGTCTCTACAATCTCGCCGGCAAGGGCGTGCTGAAGGTGATCGGCGGCATGAGCCGCGAGAAGGCAGGCTATCCCCTGATCGGCTATTTCGCCAGCAACAATGCCTACGCGGCCGGGCTGAAGACGCCGAAGGATCTCGCGGGCAAGCGCATTGCGGTCACGCAGGTCGGCTCCTCCTTTCATTATTCGCTTGGCCTGCTCGCCGACAAGTATGGCTTCAAGCTCGCCGAGGTGAAGATCATCCCGCTGCAATCGCTGTCGAACGCGGCCGCTGCGCTGAAGGGCGAGACCGTCGACGCGGCGCTGCTCCCCGTCTCCACCGCGCGCAAGTTGATGGACGAAGGCGGCGCGAAATTCTTGGGGTGGGTCGGGGACGAGACGCCCTGGCAATTGGGCGCGGTGTTCGCCGCGCCGAAGACGCTGACCAACAAGGTGCTGGCGACGAAGCTTCTCGGCGCGCTCGCAAGAGCCGACCGCGAATATCACGACGTGATCCTCGCCGCGATGAAGGACGGTGTCGCGCCGATCAACGAGCAGACCAAGCCGCTGCTGGAGATCATCGCAAAGTACACCAACCTTCCGGTCGAGCAGGTGGTCGGCAACTGCGCCTATATCGATCCCGACGGCAAGCTGGACGTGAAGAACGTCGACAACCAGATCAAATGGCTCCAGGAGCAGGGATTCGCGGACAAGGGTTTTGACGCAAATGCGATCATCGCCAGGGACTTTGTGAAGGCGGATTGATGCTGCAGGCGATTACCTCTCTCCGTCATCCTGAGGTGCGAGCGAAGCGAGCCTCGAAGGATGCACGGCCCGGATGCAGCGGGGCCGCCGCCCTTCGAGGCCTCCGCTACGCTCCGGCACCTCAGGGTGACGGGGCGGGAACTGAGTCTTGCTCATGGACCTGATCGCCAGCCACATCTCCCATCGCTTCGGCGACCTCGCCGTGCTCGACGACGTTTCCTTCACCGTCGGCGCCGGCGAGGTGGTGGCGATCGTGGGTCCGTCGGGCTGCGGCAAGAGCACACTGCTGTCGATCCTCGGCGGATTGCTGCAGCCGACCTCCGGCGCGCCCGAGCTGCGCGGGACGCCGCCGGCGGACAGCCTCAATCCGCTGACCTTCGTGTTCCAGGATTTTGCGCTGCTGCCCTGGGCGAGCGTCGAGGAGAACGTCGAATTCCCGCTGCTGCACGCCCGGCTCTCGGCCGCGCAGCGGCGTTCGCAGGTCGAGGACGCCCTGCGTCGCACGGGCCTCACCGATTTCCGCAAGACCTATCCAAAACAGCTGTCCGGCGGCATGCGCCAGCGTGTCGGCATTTCGCGGGCGCTGGCGGTACGGCCCGCGATCCTGCTGATGGACGAACCGCTGTCGGCGCTGGACTCGCAGACCCGCGAGCTGCTGATGGAGGATTTCGTCCGTCTGCTCGCCGATGGCGACATGGGCGCGGTCTATGTCACGCACAATCTCGAAGAGGCCGCGCGGCTGGCCGACCGCATCGTGGTGCTGTCGCGCCGGCCGGGCCGGATTCGCGAGGTCGTGATGGTGCCGATGACCCGCGCAGAGCGCGGCGAGACGGTGGCGCGGGAAAAGCTGCTCGCGCTGCAGGACCAGATCTGGTCGCTGATCCGCAACGAGGCGATCGACGCTGAACGCGAGGTTCTGGATGCTTGAGCGCGCGGGCGCGCCCGCAAAGGACGACACGACTCGGCGCGTTCGCTTCCGCGGCGCCGGCTTCGTGCCGGCGTCGAGCCGCTTCGGCGGCTGGATCGCGCTCGCGCTCGTAATCGCGCTCTGGCAGGCGGCCGGCAGTGCCGGTCTCGTCAATCCGCTGTTCCTGCCGGCGCCCCTGGCCATTGCGCGCGCGATCTACCAGCTCGCGATCTCGGGTGCGCTCTGGCAGCATCTGTCCGCCTCGTTGCTGCGCATCGGCGTCGGCTGGGTGCTAGGCACCGCGGCGGGCATTGCGGTCGGCTTCGCCATCGGCCTGTCGCGGCTCGCGCGCGGCGTCGGCATCACTTTCATCTCGGCGCTGTTTCCGATCCCGAAGATCGCGCTGCTGCCGCTCCTGATCCTCTGGCTCGGCATCGGCGAAGAGCCGAAGATCGCGACCATTGCGCTCGGCGTGTTCTTCTCGACCGCGATCTCGGTCTACAGCGGCGTCGACGCCGTGCCGCGGAACCTCATCCGCATGGCGCAGAGCTTCAACGTTCCCTTCGCCACCATCGTGCGCAAGGTGATCTGGCCCGGCGCGCTACCCGCGATCCTCGCCGGCTTCCGCATCACCGCCTCGGTCGCGCTGCTGCTCGTCGTCAGCGCCGAGATGATCGGCGCGCAATACGGCATCGGCGCGTTTGTGCTCCAGGCCGGCAACCTGATGCAGACCGATCAACTGCTCGCGGGCGTGGTGATCTTGTCGGTGTTCGGGCTGGCGGTGGGGAAGGTGATCGGCTGGCTGGAGGTCAAGCTGCTGCACTGGCGGTGAGGCCTATTTCGTCATTGCGAGCGCAGCGAAGCAATCCAGAATCCCTCCGCGGAAAGACTCTGGATTGCTTCGCTGCGCTCGCAATGACGATGTGGCGAGCAGCGAGCCCTCACGCATTCCCCCGATCCTCGCGAAACAGATCCAGCTTCTGCTGCACCGGGCGATCCGAGAAGCTGAACAGCACAGCATCGTCCTCGGCCTCGTGCGTGACCCACTGCCAGCTCGGCACCACGAACAAATCGCGCGGGCCCCATTCGAAGACGGCGTCGCCAATGCGGCTGCGACCGCGCCCCTCGATCGGACAGAACACCGTCGCATCGGTCGAACGGTAGCGTGCGGTCTTGAAACCCTTCGGCAGCAGTTGAATGAAGGTGCCGATGGTCGGCATTGCGAAATCGCCGGTCTCGGGATTGCTGAATTTCAGCTTCAGCCCGTGGCAGGCATCCCATTCCTGGCTCGCGCGAGCCTTCTCCAGCGCCTCGCGGGTGTGGGCATAGGGATAGCTGAAGATCGGTGAGGTCTTCGAGCTCCGCTTCACATCGACCGGCAGCAGATTATGGCCGTAGCGCGCAAAGCTGTCGCCGGCGGGCTTGGTGATCCGCTGCTGGTCTTCCTTCGATCCTTCGGCGAAGGAGCAATCGAAGAACTGCACCAGCGGGATGTCGAGGCCGTCGAGCCAGAACATCGGCTGGTCGGTTTCGTTGGAATGATCGTGCCAGGTCATCGATGGAGTGATGATGAAATCGCCGGGCTCCATCGCGGTGCGCTCGCCGTCCACCGCCGTGTGGGCGCCCTTGCCCTCGAGCACGAAGCGCAGCGCCGACTGGCTGTGGCGGTGCGCGGGCGCGACGTCGCCGGGCACCACCATCTGCACGCCGGCATAGAGCGAGGTCGTGATCCTGGATTGTCCGCGCAGGCCGGGGTTCTCCAGCACCAGCACGCGCCGCTCGGCTTCCTTCGCCGTGATCAGCTTGCCGGCTTCCGTCATGTAGTCGCGGATGACGTCGAATTTCCACAAGTGAGGCCGGCACGCGCTCTTCGGCTCCGGTGTGATCAGGTCGCTCATCACCGTCCACAGCGCGGTGAGATTCTCGCCGTCGATCTTCTTGTAGAAGGCTTCGCGTTCCGGCGTCTTGGTCACGGCTTCCATGGCGCGGCTCCCGGCTGTTTTGTTGATTGACAGTATACTGACGGTCTAGGTAGCGTCAACGTTACAAGACTATAAGGGAGGGTTTCGATGAAGCTGCATGGCTATTTCCGTTCCAGCGCCGCCTATCGCGTGCGGATTGCGCTGAACCTGAAGGGCCTCGGCGCCGAGCACCTGCCGCATCATCTGCGCAAGGGCGAGCAATGCGCGCCAGCCTATCTCGCCATCAATCCGCAAGGCCTCGTGCCGGCGCTGGAGGATGATGCGGGTGTGGTGCTGACCCAATCGGTCGCGATCATCGAATGGCTCGACGAGACCCATCCCAATCCGCCGCTGCTGCCCAAGGATCCGTTGCAGCGCGCCAAGGTGCGGGCCTTCGCGCTGGCCATCGCTTGCGACACTCATCCGGTGCAGAATCTGAAGGTGCTGGCGCGGCTGCGCGAGCTCGGGCTTGCCGAAGAGAAGGTCCAGGAATGGGCGGCGTGGGTCAACCGTGAGGGACTGTCGGCCTGCGAGACGCTGATCAGGCACGAACCGGGGCCGTTCTGCTTCGGCGACGCGCCGACGCTCGCCGATCTCTGCCTGGTGCCGCAGCTTGCCAATGCGCGCCGCTTCGGCGTCGATGTCGCGGCCTATCCGCGCCTGCTCAAAGCGGAGGCCGCGGCCAAGGCGCTGCCGGCGTTCGCCAACGCCGCGCCGGAGAAGCAGCCCGATGCCGAGTAAGCCCGCGGCTCCGATCACGATCGACGCGGTCTATGCCGCGCCGGGCTATCTGTTCCGGCGGATGCAGCAGATCGCGGTCGCGATCTTCATGGAGGAGTGCAAGGCATTCGACCTCACGCCGGTGCAATATGCGGCCTTGATCGCGATCCACACCCATCCCGGCATCGACGCGACGCGGCTGTCGGCGGTGATCGCCTTCGACCGCTCCACGCTCGGCAGCGTGATCGAGCGGCTACAGGCCAAGGACTACATCGAGCGCAAGCCCGCGCCCGAGGACAAGCGCATCAAGCTGCTCTATCTGACGAAGCCGGGCGCCGCGATCCTGCGCGAGATCATCCCCGCCGTCGAACGCGCCCAGGCGCGCATGCTGGAGCCGCTGAAGCCCGCTGAGCGCAAGGCGCTGATGGGACTGATGGCACAGCTCGTCGATCTCAACAACGAAGCCTCGCGCGTGCCGCTGCGCGCGGAGGATGCGCTGGAGCATCTGGGGAAGGCGGGGTGAGGGGGAAGTGAGGCGATTCTCGTGCCTCACACACAACTGTCGTCCCGGACAAGCGAAGCGCAGATCCGGGACCCATAGCCACAGGGAGGAGTTTGGCGAAGACTCGTGGTTATCTGTCTCGGACTACAATCACTCCCTGTGGTTATGGATCCCCGCCTTCGCGGGGATGACACCGAGAATGTTGCGACGCCAGTGCGCTCCTTACGTTCGCCCCCTCACATCCGCAACAACGCCTGCCGATCGATCTTCCCCGTGCCCGTCTTCGGCAGCTCGTCGATGAAGATCACCTCGCGCGGATATTTGTACGGCAGCAGCTTGCCTTTCACATAGTCCTGCAGCCGCCGCGTTGCCTGGCTCTCGTCGGCGGCGCGGTTGTTCATCACCACCACAGCCTTCAGCGTCATGCGGCGATCCGGCAGCTCGGCCGCGAACACCGCGCATTCGCGGATGTCGGGGTGGTCGGCGAGGCACAGTTCGACTTCGAGCGGATAGACCCACTGGCCGGAGATCTTGATGAGATCGTCGGCGCGGCCCCGGAAGAAGTGGAAGCCGTCGGCATCGCGGACGAAGCGATCGCCGGTGTAGATCCAGCCGCCATCGCGGATGGTCTCGGCGGACTTGTCCGGCCGGTTCCAGTACAGCGGCGTGTTGGAATCGCCGCGTACCCACAAGATGCCTTCCTCGTTGTCCCCGACCTCGCGACCGTCCTTGTCGCGGAGCGCGACCTCGTAGCCGGGCACGCGCAGGCCGGCGGCGCCGAGCTTCTTCTGCTCGGGACGATTGGAGAGATAGATGTGCAGCACCTCGGTCGAGCCGAGGCTTTCGACGATCTCCAGGCCCGTGAGTGTCTTCCAGCCATTGAAGACGTCTGCCGAGAGCACTTCGGCGGCGGAGAGGGACATGCGCAGCGAGGAAAAGTCCGTCTTGTCCGCACCCTCGGCCTTGGTCAGCGAGGTATAGAGTGTCGGCAGCCCGAAGAAGACCGTCGGCCTGTACTGCTCGATCGCCGCGAAGATCGACGCCGGCTTCGGTTGCCCCGGCAGCAGCAGCGTCGCCGCGCCCGCGGAGAACGGGAAGGTGACGGAGTTGCCGAAACCATAGGCGAAGAAAATCTTCGGCACGGAGAAGCAGATGTCATCCGGCGTCAGCGTCAGCACGTTCTGTGCAAAGGCAGCGTCGCTATAGGCCATGTCGTGCTGGAGATGCACTATGCCCTTGGGCCGGCCGGTCGAGCCGGAGGAATACATCCAGAACGCCATCTCGTTGCGATGTGTCGGGGCCTCCGCCAGTTCGTCCGGGAATTGCGCGAGCCAGTCTGCTGCGGCGATCGCCTGCGGCGCGGCGTGATCGCCGACCGCGCCATTGACGACGATCAGCGTGAGCAGATCCGTGTCCTTGCAGGCCTCGACGTTGAAGCGCGCGCAGAACTCGGCGTCCGCCACCGCAACGGTGGCGCCGGAATCGGCGAGATAGAATTGCAGCAGGTCCGGCGGCGTCAGCGTGTTGATCAGCAGCGGCACGAAGCCGGCGCGCACCGCGCCGAAGAAGGCGGCGGGATAGGCTGGCGTGTCGTCGAGGAACAGCAGCACGCGGTCGCCGCGCTTCAGGCCGAGCGAGGCGAAGCCGTTGCCCCAGCGGCACGCGTCAGCGCAGAGCTCCCGTAGGTGCGGGTACCCGAAGCACCCATGAGGGCGGGCTTGGCGCCGTATCCCTTGCCGAGGTTGTCGAACAGCACGCGGCTGGCGTTGTAGATATCAGGAACGGCAAAGCCGATCTCGCGGGCGCCCGCGCAGTCCGCGGGCACCTGGTCGCGAATCTCGTTGCTCATGCCGTCGCCTCGCCGTCCGCATCCCTGCCACCGTTCTTGGCGGCCTCGTAGCGCGCCATGAAGGCGGGCGACATATGGCGCAGGCGCGCATCGTCGATGCGCCCGGAGCGGGTAATGTAGCTATAGGCGAGATCCATCAGGCCGAGCTGCATGTGCTGGGCGAAGTGCTCGTACCAGAAGGCGCTGGTTCGCGCCGCGTTGACGAGCTTTTGCACCACCGGCTTGCGCGCGGCCTGATAGCGATGCAGCGCGGTCGACAGATGCGCGTCCGATTCCAGCGCCTTGACCAGCGCGATGGCGTCCTCGATCGCGAGGCGTGTGCCCGAGCCGATCGAGAAATGTGCCGAATGCAGAGCGTCTCCGATCAGCACCATGTTCTTGAACGACCAATGCTCGTTCCAGACCCAGGGAAAGTTGCGCCAGACCGATTTGTTGGAGACCAGGCAATGGCCGCCGAGCGTGTCGGCAAACACCTCCTCGCAGACGCCCTTCGACTGCTCGGCGTCCTTGTAGGCAAAGCCATAGGCCTGCCACGTCGCGTGGTCGCATTCGACCAGGAAGGTACTCATGGTCGGCGAGTAGCGGTAGTGATGGGCGTTGAAGGCACCGCGATCGGTCTTCACGAAGGTCTGCGACAGCGTGTCGAAGCGCTTCGAGGTGCCGTACCAGACGAACTTGTTGGAGGAGTAGGACAGCGAGGTGCCGAAATCGCCCTCATAGGCGCGGCGCACCAGCGAGTTCAGCCCGTCGGCGGCAACGATCAGATCGTGCCCGCCCAGCTGGTCGATGGTCTGGATCTGGGTGTCGAACCGCGGCGTGACGCCGACATCGAGCGCGCGCTGCTGCAGGAACTGCAACAGCTCGAGCCGGCCGATCGACGAGAAGCCGACGCCGTCGATGGCGACGTGATCGCCATGCAGGTTCAGCGTGATGTTCTCCCAGCTCTCCATGTGCGGCGCGATCGCGTCGACCGTCTCGGGGTCGTCGGCGCGCAGGAATTCCAGGGCCTGGTCGGAGAACACCACGCCAAAGCCCCAGGTCGCGTCGGCCGGGTTCTGTTCGAACAGGTCGACTTGATCCTCGGGGTGACGCTTCTTCCAGAGATAGGCGAAGTAGAGCCCACCGGGCCCCCCGCCAATCACGGCGATCCGCAACGTCTGCCTCCCTAATTGACAGTATACTTACTATCTGGGGCTAGACTAATGGGCTCCGGCTTCCCGCGCCAGCGGAATTATCAGCAAGGCAAGGTGCGCCGAAACTCACCTCCGGACGCGTGTTTGACGCGCGCCCGCAGCAATGTCGTTGCAAGCATAGCCAAACCGCAACGGCTTGGCCATCCGGGTATCAGACGCAACGCTTCACGTAGACACCGTTCACCAGCACCCTGGTGCAGCGGACCACCGGAACCGGCTTGCGGACCACGACGGCTGCGTTCGGCCCGGCGCAGCCGGCGCGATAGACCCCGCGGGCACACACCACCGCGTTGGCGTCGGTAGCCTCGAACGTCATGGTCGCCCCGAAGGCAAGGAGCGCGGAAGCGATGAGCAGCAATGCACGCATGTCTTTCTCCCGGTCTTGTCGTGATTGAAATCGGATATCGGCAAAAGGTTTGTCGCTGCTGGCGCGCGAAAATTCATTCACGCGTGCCGCAAGGATGCGCGCCGCTTATCGCGCCGCGAACGGTGCCAGCACGTCCTTGCAGGCGGGCGACAGCGAGGCGGCGTTGCTGGCCACGCACTGTATGATACGGCCGCCACCTGGCGCGACGCTGCCGCACAGCGTCCGGATATCCTCGCGACATGCGGACTGGACGATGAACAGCTCTTCGCGCGGCCGCAGCGGGCGCAGGACGATCACGGTTGGCGCGGCCGCCGGTGCTGCTGCTGGAGGTGCAGCGCCCGCGGGCGTGACCGTCGCTGCTGCACTGCCGCCACCGGTTGCAGCGGTCACGGCCTTCTCGCAGGCCGGCGAAACCTTCGACTTGTTCTTTTCCAGGCATTCGAGCGCGGGCGCGCCGCCCGGCGGCACGCTGGCGCAGACCTTGGGATAATCGGCGCGGCATGCGCTCTTCACCGCGGCGGCCTGCGCGCTGGTCGGCTGCTTGGCTGCAGCCGCCTTCGGCGCCGGTGCTGCGGCCGGCTTCGCGGCGGGGGTGGCCTCAGCCTTCGGCGCGGCAGGCGCCGTCTCCGCCTTGGGAGCAGCTTCGGTCTTCGGTGCGGCGGGTGCGGCTTCCGTCTTTGGAGCGGCGGCCGGCTCGACCGCGCGAACCGCGGTCTGGCATCCCGATGACAGGCTGGACATGTTCTTCTGCAGACATTGATACGCCTCCACCCCGCCGGGCGTGACACTCGCGCAGTGCGCCATGAAGTCGGAGCGGCATGCGGACCGGATGGCGCTCTTCTGCGCGTCGGTCGGCGCTTGCGCGAAGGCGCTTGTTGCAGTTGCGAAGAACGCCGCCGCCAACAATGCGCCGCGCGTCGAAACATGTTTCAACGTGTTGAACATCCGAGTGAATCCTGCCCTGCCGGGCAAGCCCGGCGCTTTATCAATGTGATGCAATCGCAAGCGTCGCGAGCAATGCCTCGCGACGTTATCTTTGGCCGCTTTGGCCTCTACCGCAAGTAGATATTACCTCGGCAGCTGAGACACTGACGTCAGAGCCTGACCATGCGCTTGCCGCGGTTCTCGCCCGCAAGCAATCCGATCAGCGCTTTCGGCGTGTTCTCCAGGCCATCGATGATGTCTTCCTGCACCTTCAGCCTGCCGGATTTCACCCAGCTCTGGAGATCGGCAAGCGCGCGCTGGCTCTCCTTCATGTAGTCCATCACGATGAAGCCCTGCATGATCAGGCGCTTCACCACGATCAGGCCCGGCACGCCGCGCGGGCCGTGCGCGGAGGGCGCGCCGTCATATTGCGAGATCGCGCCGCAGCAGGCGATGCGACCGTAATTGTTCATCTGCGGCAGGCAGGCTTCGAGAATGTCGCCGCCGACATTGTCGAAATAGACGTCGATGCCCTTGGGCGCCGCCGCGCGCAGCGCCTTGAACACGGCGCCGTCCTTGTAATCGACCGCGGCATCGAAGCCGAGTTCGGAGGTCAGCCAGTTGCATTTGTCGGCGCCGCCGGCGATGCCGACCACGCGGCATCCCTTGATCCTGGCGATCTGTCCAACGATCGAGCCGACCGAGCCCGCGGCCGCGGAGACTACGACCGTCTCACCCTCTTTGGGCCTGCCGATCTCGAGCAGGCCGAAATAGGCGGTGAGGCCGGCGATGCCGAACACGCTGAGCAGATGCGTCATCGGTTCGAGCTTCGGCATTTTGGTGAGATGCTTCGCCGGCACCGCCGCATAGTCCTGCCAGCCGGTGTCGCCGAACACGATGTCGCCGGCGGCGAGCTCCGGCGCCTTCGAGCTGATGACCTCGGCGATGGCGCCGCCGGCCATCACGCTGTTGGCCTCGACGGCGGATCGATAGGTCGCGCCATGCATCCAGGCACGGTTGGCCGCGTCGAGCGAGATGTAACGCACGCGCAGCAGGGCCTCGCCGTCCTTCGGCTCTGGCATCGTGCCGTCGACCATCTTGAAATGTTCAGGGCCGAGCTTGCCGCTGGGCTTTTCCACCAGAAGAATCTGGCGATTGATGCTGCCGCTCATGGCGTTTCCTCTTCGCTTGTTTGACGATTATTGATGCAGCCGCCGCAAACAAAACATGCAAGCCGCCGTTGTGCGCTGCATGAAGGCTAGATCGGCGCCTCCAGTTTCACAATGGGAACATCCGGACAAAGCGACCGCACGCCAAGCGTGTTGCGCAGCTGTCATATCTGCGACACTATGAAGCGCCGGTGTACGTGGGGGTAATCGATGTCGAACAGGTTTACGCAATACATTCTGGCGGCGATGGTGCTCGGCATCATCATGGGCTCGGCGATCTACAACTTCCTGCCCGATACGCGCGCCGACTGGGCCTCCTCCATCAACCTGATCGCCATGATGTTTCTGCGCCTGATCAAGATGATCATCGCGCCCCTGGTGTTCGCGACCCTGGTCGGCGGCATCGCCCATATGGGCTCGGGCTCCAAGCTCGGCCGCATCTTCGCCAAGACCATGGGCTGGTTCGTCAGCGCCTCCTTCGTCTCGCTGCTGCTGGGTCTCGTGATGGTCAATCTGCTGCAGCCCGGCGCGAACTTTCCCGGCACGCTGCCCGACAAGGCGCAATCGACCGGCCTGCCGGTCTCGGCCTTCTCGATCGAGAAATTCCTGACCCATCTGATTCCGACCTCGATCGCGGACGCGATGGCGCAGAACGAGATCCTCCAGATCGTGATCTTCGCCGTGTTCTTCTCGGTGGCGATGGGCGCGATGCCCGAGCGCTCCAAGCCGATCCTGGCGCTGATCGACGATATCGGCCACATCATGCTCAAGGTGACGAGCTATGTGATGCTCTTCGCGCCGCTCGCGGTCTGGGCCGCCATCACCGCGACGGTCGCCAAGAACGGCCTGCTGGTGCTCTGGAAGCTCATCGTGTTCATGGGCGGCTTCTATCTCTCGCTCGCGCTGCTGTGGGGCATCCTGGTCATCGTCGGCTTCATCGTGATCGGGCCGCGCTACGCCCATCTGCTGAAGCTGATCCGCGAACCGCTGATGATCGCGTTCTCGACCGCGAGCTCGGAGGCGGCCTATCCGAAGACGCTGGAGGGCCTCAACCGCTTCGGCGCTTCGTCGCGGATATCGAGCTTCGTGCTGCCGCTCGGCTATTCCTTCAACCTCGACGGCACGATGATGTACTGCACCTTCGCGAGCGTCTTCATCGCGCAGAGCTATCACATCGATATGCCGCTCGGCACCCAGCTCGCGATGCTGGCGACGTTGATGATCACCTCGAAGGGTGTCGCCGGCGTGCCGCGCGCCTCCCTCGTCGTGATCGCCTCGACGCTGGCGCAGTTCAACATTCCCGAGGCGGGCCTGCTCATGATCATGGGCATCGACACCTTCCTCGACATGGGCCGAAGCGCCACCAACGTCATCGGCAACACGCTGGCGACCTCCGTGGTCGCGAAGTGGGAAGGCGAGCTCGGGCCCGAGCATGCGATGGGACCAGGCGATGCCGTGCCGGAAGACATGATCCCCGGCGAGGTGCCCGCCATGGCCGGCCATGGTTAGGGGCATATCATGGGCCAGACACTGGCAAGGTCAGTGATCGGCGGCTGCCTGTGGCTCGCGGCATCGTTGCTCGCGACCGCGGCTTCCGCCCAGACCGGCGGCGAAGGGCTCAGCCCGACGCTGTCGGCCATCAAGAAAGCGCATCTCGTGCGGCTCGGCTATCGCGAGAGCTCGCCGCCGTTCTCGTTCCTCGACCAGTCGGGCCGCCCGATCGGCTACAGCCTCGAACTCTGCGAGGCCATCGTCGAGGAGATCGGCGTCGAGGTCGACGACCCCAATCTGAAGATCGACTACGTCAAGGTTACCTCGGACGACCGCATCGATGCGGTGCTCCAGAACAAGATCGACCTGGAGTGCGGCTCGACCACGGCCAATGCCGAGCGCGGCAAGCGTGTCGCGTTCTCGCCGCTGATGTTCGTCGCCGGCACCAAGCTGATGGTGCCGAAAGCGTCGAGCGTCCAGTCGCTGACCGATCTGAAGGGCAAGACCATCGTGGTGACGAAGGGCACCACCAACGAGCAGGCGATCCAGGCGGCCGACAGGAAATCATCGCTAGGCCTCAACATCGTCACCTCGCCCGATCACGAACAGTCGTACCAGATGCTCGTCGACGGCAAGGCCGATGCGTTCGCAACCGACGACATCCTGCTTTCCGGCCTGATCGCGCGCCATAAGGCACAGGACAAGTTTCGCGTCACCGGCGACTATCTGTCCTACGACCCCTACGGCATCATGTTCAGGAAAGGCGAGCCGCAACTCTCGGCCGTGGTCGAGCGCAGTTTCCGCAAGCTCGGCTCGAACCGTGACCTCGTGCCGCTCTACAACAAATGGTTCACCGCACGGCTTCCCACCGGCGAACGCCTGAACGTGCCGATCTCGCTGCAGCTGGAGGAAGCCTTCAAGGCGATGGACGATTCAGCGGGCGCGAATAATTGAGGCGGGTGCTCTTCGCCGAAGAGTTCGAGGTGTAAATTCCGTCATCCTGAAGTGCGAGGCCAGCGATGCAAATGCATCGCTGGGCGAGCCTCGAAGGATGAACGGCCACGCAGTTGCAGCCGGGCTGTCGCCCTTCGAGGGCCGCTGAAGAAGCGGCCACCTCAGGGTGACGGGGATAGATCAGCGCGCGTGGTCAGCTAGACCAAACACCCGGTCCAGCGCCGCGTCATACGTCGCCTGCACCAGTTCCGGATGAAGTTTCCCCAGGGCTTCCATCATCACCCCGGAATTAATCTCGAGCACGCGCCAATCGACGTCGACGCGCACGAGGTCGATCGACGCGAAGGTGATGCCGATGGCGCGCGCGGCGTCGATCGCAAGCTTCACGCAGGCCGCGCGAACATCGCCGTTCTCCATCAGCACCGGCTGCGCGCCGGCATCGAGATTGTGCCGCCAGTCCGCGCCGCGCTGCTTGCTGTAGACGACGAGTGGCACGCCATCGAGCAGGATCACGCGTACCTCTTGCTCGATCGCGACATAGGGCGAGATCACCAGCCCCGTGCTCATCGAAAATACCTCGCCAGCCGCGTGGTCGAGCTCGGCCTCCGTCGTCGCCCTGAAGACGGATCGTCCCGACGTCCCCTCGTTCGGCTTGACCACCACGCCTTGCGGATTGTCGTGCAGCAGCACGAGCATGGCCTCTCGCCAGCCGGCGCCAACAATAGCCTCGCCGAGTTTCGGGTTGAGGAAGAGCTGATGGGGAATGCAGGGCACGCCTTCCAGCATCAGCGCCTCGGCGGTCGCGGATTTGTCGTTGGCGAGGCGATGCGCGATGGCGCTGTTGAGGCCGATGTCGTAGCCGAAGGCGAAATGGCGCCTTGCCCCCCGGCGCATCGCGATCAGCCAGCCACCGGCACGGACATCGACGGCGATGCCGTGGTTCGCACAATAGTGCCTGATCGCCTGGACGAAGATCCGCTCGCCGCTCATTGCCTGATCATTCCTGGCGCCAAAGGCCGCAAAAATGCGGGAAACGGCGCCATGCCTGAGTGAAAACCAGAGCTATTCTTAATGAAATTCTCGCGAGCGCGACGGAAATTAAGTGCTGCGATCGAGCCCTTCAGGGAAAAGAAATTACCCTTGATGCGGGCCTGACAGCAGATCCGTTAATGATCCGGCCAATTCCGCCGCAAATGCCGGTTTGATCGGCATCAATTGCACCCGAAACGAGGTTGATTATTGGTCTCAATGGCGTAGATCACGCCTGAGAAATCCTCCGCCATGGCAAGTGGTGCCCGCCTCGCTTCAAGAGGCCGTGCAACGCTGTTGTTCTAAAACCGCAAATATTCGGAATATCGAAAATCATGAGCGCGTTTTACCGAGAGAAGGTTCTTTCCGTCCAGCACTGGACCGACACGTTGTTCAGCTTCCGCGCCACGCGCGACACCGGCTTCCGCTTCCAGAACGGCCAGTTCGCGATGATCGGCCTCGAGATCGACGGCCGTCCGCTGCTGCGCGCCTACAGCATGGCGAGCGCCAACCACGAGGAAGAGCTCGAGTTCTTCTCGATCAAGGTTCAGGACGGCCCGCTCACCTCGCGCCTCCAGAAGATCAAGGAAGGCGACACCATCCTGGTCGGCCGCAAGGCGACCGGCACGCTGATCACCGACAATCTCATTCCCGGCAAGCGGCTGATGCTGCTCTCGACCGGCACGGGCCTCGCGCCGTTCGCCAGCCTGATCAAGGACCCCGATGTCTACGATCAGTTCGAAAGCATCGTTCTTGTGCATGGCTGCCGTCAGGTCTCCGAGCTCGCCTATGGCGAGAAGCTCGTTGCGGCTTTGCGTGAGGACGAGCTGTTCGGGGAGCTGCTGGCGGACAAGCTCATCTATTATCCGACCGTGACCCGCGAGCCGTTCCGCAATCGCGGCCGCATCACCGACCTCATCAACTCCGAGCAGATCTTCAACGACATCGGTCAGGGTCCGCTCGACATCGCCACCGACCGCGTGATGATGTGCGGCAGCCCGGCGATGCTCGAAGAGCTCAAGGTGATGTTCGAAGGCCGCGATTTCATCGAAGGCTCCGGCAACAAGCCAGGCCACTTCGTGATCGAGAAGGCGTTCGTCGAGCGCTGATCGGCGTTCGCCAAACTCGCAGGGTCCCGGGTCTGCATTTTCCGGCCCGGGAATCGCTGAAGTCCCCTCGGATAACCCCATCCCTCTGCTGCACTGCAAAATCCGCCCATCCGGCTGATTGATTTGCTACGGCCGAATTCGCTAGCCTGAAACAAGGGCCGCGTCATATCCGTATGACTGGCGCAGGCGTATCGTACCGCCTCATGCTGGCGAGAGGATGGGAATCGTGGCCGAAGACAACAAACCGCAGGAAGCTCCCGAATCCTTATCTCCCAAGCGTCTGGCGCTTGCGGAAGAGGGGATCATGGAAACCCTGCTTCTGCCATTCTCGCCACGTTTCATCGTGCTGACGATCTGTGCGGTCGTCACCGCGCTCCTGATCGGCATCGGCATCGCCGACCGCAAGATCTTCGACATCCTGCTGGTCCCGATCCTGATCTTTGCCGCGCTCACCTTGCTCGGTGTGCGCGATCTCCTGCAAAAGAGCCACGCGGTGCTGCGCAACTATCCGATCTCGGCGCATATCCGCTTTCTGCTCGAAGAGATCCGGCCCGAGATGCGGCAGTATTTCTTCGAGAGCGAGAAGGACGGCATGCCGTTCTCGCGCGACACCCGCGCGGTGGTCTATCAGCGCGCCAAGATGGAGCTCGACAAGCGCCCCTTCGGCACCCAGGAGGACGTCTACCGCGAGGGTTACGAGTGGATGAATCACTCGGTGTCGCCAAAGAGCCATGCCGAGGAAAAATTCCGCATCACCATCGGTGGCCCCGACTGCCAGAAGCCCTATTCGGCCTCGGTGTTCAACATCTCCGCCATGAGTTTCGGCGCGCTCAGCCCGAACGCCGTGCGTGCGTTGAATGCCGGCGCGAAAAAGGGCGGCTTCGCGCACGACACCGGCGAGGGCGGCTTCAGCCCCTATCATCGCGAGATGGGCGGCGACATCATCTGGGAGATTGGCTCGGGCTATTTCGGTTGCCGGCATCACGACGGCACTTTCGATCCGGAGGCGTTCGCGCGCGTCGCCGCCCAGGACCAGATCAAGATGGTCGAGCTCAAGATCAGCCAGGGCGCCAAGCCCGGCCATGGCGGCGTGCTGCCGGCCGCGAAAGTCTCGGAGGAGATTTCGAAGATCCGCGGCGTCGCGATGGGCGAGGACTGCATCTCGCCGGCTTCGCACCGCGCCTTCTCGACGCCCGTTGGCATGATGCAGTTCGTTGCCGAGATGCGAAGGCTCTCCGGCGGCAAGCCGGCCGGCTTCAAGCTGTGCATCGGCCACCCCTGGGAATTCCTGGCGATCTGCAAGGCGATGCTGCAGACCGGCATCTATCCGGACTTCATCGTCGTCGACGGCAATGAGGGCGGCACCGGCGCCGCGCCGCTGGAGTTCATGGACCATCTGGGCATGCCGATGCGCGAGGGCGTCAGCTTCGTGCACAACGCGCTGATCGGCATCAAGGCACGCGACCGCATCAAGATCGGCGCGTCCGGCAAGATCGCCACGGCCTTCGACATGGCGCGCGCGATGGCGATCGGCGCGGACTATTGCAATTCGGCGCGCGGTTTCATGTTCTCGCTTGGCTGCATCCAGTCGCTGAGCTGCCACACCGACCGCTGCCCGACCGGGGTCGCGACGCAGGACCCGACCCGCGCACGCGCGCTCTACGTGCCGCTCAAGATCGACCGCGTGCACAATTATCACCACGCCACGCTGCATTCGCTGACCGAGCTGATCGCCGCGGCCGGCCTCGAACATCCGCAGCAGCTGCGCCCGATTCACTTCAGCCAGCGGACGTCGACGACCGACGTGAAGTCCTTCGCGCAGCTCTATCCGGCGTTGCGCCCCGGAGAATTACTGGAAGGCACCGAGGATCCCCGGTTCCGCGACGCCTGGCGGATGGCGCAGGCGGAGACGTTCCAGCCGGCGCCCTGAGGCGCCGATCCACCGCATGATACCGCCGCATTTTGCGGCGGCGAAATTCATCGGGGATCGGAGTCGTGCTTTAACGTCGATGTCAGCTTCGGGTGTAAACTGGCCCCATGGACGAGCGGCGCGATAGAGCCAGGCATCGTGTGCTGAAGGCCGGAACCATCGAGTTCGGCGGCGGCGCGATCGACTGTACCGTCCGCAATTTTTCCGACACCGGCGCCGCCCTCGACGTCAGCAGCCCCGTCGGCATCCCCGAACACTTCACGCTCATCATCCAGGCGGAGGGAACGCATCTCGCCTGCACCGTGGTCTGGCGCAAGGAAAGGCGCATCGGCGTGAAGTTCGGGAGACGTTGAATGATGAGCGGAGCCCAGCTCACCCCGTCTCGACTTCACCCGTCCGGCTTGCCAGAATCTTGTCGATCCGCCGCCCGTCGAGATCGATCACCTCGATGTGCCAGCCGCCGAAGTCGAAGGCATCGCCGATGTCAGGCAGCGCGTTGAACTGCTGCAGCACGAGGCCGGCCACCGTGTTGTAGCGGTGCGGCGGTAGCTCGATGCCGAGCAGCTCGCCGAACTCGTCGACCGGCATCCAGCCGGAGACCAGCAGCGAGTCGTCGCCGCGCCTGACATAGGCCGGCTCCGGCGGTCCTTGCTCCGAATGGAAGGCGCCGACGATCGATTCGAGGATGTCCGCGGCCGTCACCATGCCTTCGAAGGCACCGTATTCGTCGTAGACGAAACCGATGTGAACCGGCGCAGATCTCAGGATCGCCAGTACGTCGCGAGCGTCGGCCGACGCCGGAATGCCTGGCGCCTCGCGCACCAGCGCGCGCAGATCCGGCGTGCGTTCGTTCATATAGGCGATCAGCAGGTCCTTGGCCTGCAGCACGCCGATCGGCTTGTCGCGGTCGCCGTCGGAGACGGGAAAGCGCGAATGCGGGCTCTTTGCGATGATCTCCTGAATGGCTTCCGGCGCATCATTCAGGTCGATCTCGTGGACCTCCGTGCGCGGCGTCATGACGGCGCCGACCGGCCGGTCGCCGAGTCGCATCACGCCCGCGATCATCTCCTTCTCGCCGGGCTCGAGCACGCCTGCATTCTCCGCCTCGGTGACGAGATGATGGATCTCATCCTCCGACACCTTTTCCTCGGCCTTGCCGCCGCGGCCGAGCAAGGAGAGGATCAGCTTGCCGGAGAGATCGAGCAGGAAGACGAGCGGCAGCGATACCTTCGCAAGCACGTGCATCGCCGGCGCGACCTTTACCGCGACGCTCTCGGGATCGCGTAGCGCCACCTGTTTCGGCACCAGCTCGCCGACGATCAGCGTGGCGTAGGTGATCAGAGTGACCACGATGCCGACGCCGACGATGTCGGCAACGCCGGCGGAGAGACCGGCCTCGACCAGCCATAGCGTCAGCCGCTGGCCGAGCGTCGCGCCGGAGAACGCGCCCGAGAGCACGCCCACCAGGGTGATGCCGATCTGCACCGTCGAGAGGAACTTTCCAGGATCGGCCGCCAGCGTCAGCGCCCGCTCGGCGCCGCGCACGCCCTTGGCGGCAAGCAGCGACAGCCGGGCCGGGCGGGACGAGACCACGGCCAGCTCCGACATGGATAACAGGCCGTTGATGACGATCAGGACGACGACGATGATGAGTTCGACGGACAACATTGTGTGCAGGAAAGAGGATGTCAGGCCCGGCGGACGCCGGACCGAGCCCCTTATATAGGAACTCCAGGCGGGATATGCCCGGTCTCAACCCAAATTATCCCAGCACAGGCTCGCGCCTTCGCTCGATTTTCGAGGGGGCTGATCCCGTGGGGTCAATCTCGGCGAACCTGTTTAAGCGGCGTTAATGATGCTTTCTCAATGTGACACATCTCGATCCGTCGCAGTCCGAGTTTATGGAACGCGCGTAAGCGTTGATTAAGGCGCGATAGCCATATTTGCCCTCATAACGAGCGAGCGATCGGCTGCGAAAACCTTTGGTCTCCTCCGGTCGCAAGGCACCAGGAAATGGTCTCGGCCGCAGCGACGGCAATCAGGGTGAAGGTCAAATGCTCCGCCGCGTAGTGCTTCGTTTCGTCCGAAACCGGAAGGCCAACGTCGCCATCATCTTCGCGCTGATGATGGTGCCCACCATCTTTTTGCTCGGCATGGCGCTCGACTACACGCTGGCCCTGCGCAAGCGGGAGCAGCTGAACGCGGCCGCCGACGCGGCCGCGATCGCGGCGGTGAGGCCGGCGATGCTGACGCAGACCGACAACGCGGTCGTCCAGGCCACCGCGACAGCCGTCTTTGCAGCGAAGGCCAATCTGGCGGGCCTCAAGGCCGCGCCGACACCGACGGTCAATGTCGTCGATTCCGGTCTGCAGCGGACCATTACGGTCTCCTACGCCGCCGAGTCCATCAACAATTTCCCGGGAGTTCTCGGCAAGCAGACCTGGCAGATCGCCGGTTCGTCGACGGCGCGAGCGTCAAGCGCGCCCAACATGAACTTCTATCTGTTGCTGGACGACTCCCCGTCGATGGCGCTTGGTGCGACCCAGGCCGACATCGACAACATGGTCAAGGCCACGAAGAGCCAGCCGTCTTACGCGGCGAACTGCGCGTTCGCCTGCCATGAAACCAATCCCAACAACAAGGCTCCAAGCTCTTCGAACAAGGACAACCTCACGGTCGCGCGCGCGAACAACATCACGCTGCGCATCGATCTGGTGACCAACGCCGTCAAGCAGTTGCTCGTCGGACCCTGGACATGCCCGCAGTCCGGTGTTTCGGGCGGCGTCATGCAGTGCATGTCGGCCATCAACAACACCACCTACAAGGCCGGCATCTACACCTTCGACTACAAGCTGAACACGATCCAGACGCTGACCACCCCGACCACCGCCGGAACGAAGATTTCGAACATTCAGCTGATGACGGTCGATCACCAGAACTGTGTCATTGCCGGCAGTTGCAACACCGACTACGGCTCGGACATTGCGGGCGGGCTGTCGGGTGTGAATGCCATCATGCCGCTGCCGGGCACCGGCACCAATCAGGCGGGCGATACCCCCCAAGAGGTGGTCTTCCTC
This sequence comes from Bradyrhizobium cosmicum, assembly GCF_007290395.2. Lineage (NCBI taxonomy): Bacteria > Pseudomonadati > Pseudomonadota > Alphaproteobacteria > Hyphomicrobiales > Nitrobacteraceae > Bradyrhizobium > Bradyrhizobium cosmicum. Next base: position 732,686 of record NZ_CP041656.2, read on the forward strand.
GTCACCGACGGGGTGGAAGACAAGCTCATCGCGAAGTCGGCGAGCTGCGACCCGAACGCCACCTATCCGCTTCCGGCCGCCGGCTCGCAGGTGCGATGCCAGCAGCCGCTCGACAACGCGATCTGCACCACCATCAAGAACCGGGGCATCCGCATCGCGATCCTCTACACCGAGTATCTGCAATTGCCGAGCGACAGCTGGTACACGAGCCGCATCTCGCAGTTCAACAATCCGAGCTCGTCTACGGGGGCGATCGCACAGAAACTGCAGGCTTGCGCGTCGCCCGGTCTGTACGCGGGCGTTCAGACCGGCGGCGACATTTCCACGGCGCTGACCAACCTCTTCATCAAGGTTGCGTCAAGCACAGCCAGTCTCATGCAGTAGGGAAAGCGCCATGACCCCGCCGGACGTCGCAACGAAGAAGAGGCGCCGCAATTGCTGCGCCGCCTTTGTTGGCGATGACAAAGGAGCCACGGCTGTCGAATTCGCCCTCGTTGGCGCGCCGTTCCTTGCTCTCATGATCGCGGTCATTCAGACGTTTCTCGTCTTCTTTGCCCAGCAGACGCTCGAAACAGTGACGCGCCAATCGGCTCGCCTGGTTCTGACCGGGCAGGTGCAGGCCCAGCAGATGACGCAGGCCGTGTTCAAGCAGAAGGTCTGCGATCAGGTCGTGATATTCTTCACCTGCAGTGGCCTGATGGTCGACATGCAGGTCGCCAATGCGTGGTCTTCGGCGAACACGGCCACACCCACATTGACGTTCGACAGCAAGGGCGCCGTCTCGAATGTCTGGCAGTACAATCCCGGAAATGCCGGCGACATCGTCGTTCTCCGCGTGATGTACGTATGGCCGGTCGTCCTGGGGCCGCTTGGTTTCAATCTCTCAAATCTTTCGAACGGCAACCGGCTCATCATGTCGTCGGCCGCTTTCCAGAATGAACCGGGTTCTTAGAAGGAGCTTGTCATGATCGCCCGCATGAGGTCTCGCGCGCGGCACCTGTGGACCGATGCCAGGGGCGTTGCCGCGACGGAGTTCGCCATCATCAGTCCGTTCTTGCTGTTGCTCTACGTCGGCGGCGTCGAGCTCGGCAACGGATTGTCCATGAACGTCAAGGTCACGGCAACCGCGCGCAGTGTCGCCGACATGGTGTCGCAAAACACGCAGGTCACGTCGAGCCAGATGGACAGCATTCTTGCGGCTTCGTCGGCCATCATGGCCCCGTACGCCGTCACGAGTGGCGGCGCCTCCCTGATAACCATCACGGTTTCCGAGGTCTCGACCGACAGCTCCGGCAAGGCGACGGTTCAATGGAGCAAGTCGACCAGCTCGTCGGGAGCGCGAGCCATCGGTCAGCAGATGACATTGTCGTCATATACGGCGCCGGACTCGAAAAATCCGAGCAATGCGAATATCTCGCTCATTCTGAGCGAGGTGTCCTATGACTACACGCCCAATCTCGGCTTCGCGGTCAGCGGCACCATCAAGCTGACCGACAGCTATTATCTGTTCCCGCGCTGCTCGACGAACAGCCCGGCCACGTCGAGCTTCCCGTATTATGACGTGAAGTACCCGGCAGCGGCGACGTGCACATGCATCCAGCATCTGCAGCAGAAGACCTGCTAGCCTGGTGACGCGAACGCGAACCGCCCTCGGGATCGACCGACGGCGGGCTGCGATCAGAATTCGCCGTGCAGCCGCCCCGAGAACACCGAGACCGGTCCGCGGTCGGCGTTGTAGGCGGGATTGACGATGAGCTGGTAGTCGGCGGTGAAGGTCAGCGCCTTGTTCAGCGCGTAGGCGTAGTAGGTCTCCAGCACGCGTTCCTGCCGGTAGTTGAGCTGGCCGTCGCCGATCAACGGCCCGAGTCCGCCGGCGGCAATGAAGTCGCGATGGTCCCGCGAGAGGCCGTTGATGGCGCCGGCGATGGCGACGATGTCGTCGGGCCGGCCCCATTTCGCACCCTTCACCGAGACGCCGCCGGACAGGCTGCGGTCGATGTCGGTGAAGGCCATGATCTCGTTGCGGCCGTCGTTCCAGCTCCAGCGGCCGAACACGCCGATGTCGTCGGTGACGGCCTGTTCGAGGTTAAACGCGTAGCCGTATTTGAGACGGCCGCGGCGGGTCTGGGTGATGTTCACGCCAAACGCGGGGTTATCCAACGTCTCGCGATAACTGCCCGCAAAGGCGCTGTTGACGAAGCCGAGCGTGCGCAGCTTGCCGGGCAGGCCGAACAGCGAATAGCGCGTCTCGAGCTCCATCACATATTCGCCGCGCCGGCCGACATTCGTGTCGAAATTGCTGGAGTTGGACTCCGCGCCGATCAGGAAGTAGCCGGCGCGCAGCGCCCATTGCTTCTGGTTCAATTCGGCCGTCGCGCCATAGCCGAGGCCGAGCTTGTCGGCCGCATAGTCGAACGCGCCGGAGGCCCAGATCGACCAGTTCATGAAATCCTTTCGCGGGTCATGCGCGTAGGAATTGCCGTCGAACACGTCGACCACGGAGAACTTTCCGACCTGCAAGGTCAGGCGCGAGACATCGACCTTGCTGGCGAGCTGAAGCTGCCCGCTGGCAAGCTCTTCCTGCTCGCCGCCGAAGCCAAACGTCTGGCGCACGAACAGCCGCGAGGCGTTGAAGTGCGGATAGGGGAAGCCGGATTTCTGCGCTTCGCCGTTGGGAAAGCCCGCGGCGCCCGTCGTGTTGTTGAAGCCAAATCCCTGCAGAAGCTCGGGATTGAAATAGACCTCGCCGCCATCCCATAGCCGCGCATTCAGGTAGAGCGAGTTGCTCCAGGTCTGCTGGAAATCCGGCGACGGGAGCAGGCTGTTCGGCCCGGTATAGGGCGCGCGGAACGCCGGGTAGCCTTGTCCCAGCACGGTCGACTGGCCGTGGATCTCCCAGCGGCTCGACTCGGTGTCCGTGACGTCCGACTTCGGATTGTAGGTCGGTATTCCCGGCCAGTCGATCTTGCGATTGAGGCCGATGCGCAGGCTATGGAAATCCATCGACGACGAATATTGCGCGCCCGATGGGAAGCTGACGTCGGCGTTCTCGAACTTGCTGTAGAGATATTCGAGCCGCGCGCTCCAGTGCGGCGCGAAGGCATATTCGACGCCGCCGCCGGCAGTCCAGCCGAACCGCGTGTTCAACACCTTCTCTTCATTGCCGCCTGTCGGCGTCGCGAGGAAGCGCTCGCCGGCAAACGCGGCGCCGCCGGTGCCGTAGACCAGCCAGTTGCCGGTGGCGTAGCCGAGGCGCGCGCGCAGGCTCGCGACATAGTCCCAGCGCTCCTCCACGCTCGACAGCGCGGTCGCCGCCGATGACACGACGTGATTGGAGGGCAGATAGTTCGGAAACGAGATGTCGCCTTCGACGCCGAGCAGCAGCCCCGAATTGAGGCGCCAGTTGTAGCCGGCCTGGACGCCGCCGGTCGCTCCGGTGAAAACATGGTTGTCGGTTGCGAGCGTGGGATCGGTCAGCGTCGCGGAGGATGTGCCCCGGGTGAAACCGGTGTGCGCGCCGATATAGAGGCCGGTCCAGTCATAGACCGCTTTCAGCGCGGGCGCCTTCAGCGGCAGATCGGCCGCGCGGCCGGCGGCGGGAAAAGCCAGCACGCCCGAGGCGATTGCCGCGGCCGTTCGCAAATACCGATGTCGAAGCCCCCTCAACGTCAAAACGCACGCCCCCAAAACGCGAATATCCACGCCCCGCTATCCCTGCCGATTCGCCGCGGCCCTGTCATCAAGTCTCGGGTGCTCACGCGATCGGACGAGATGATTCCGATTCGGTGTGATTTCTTCCCAAGTCCCTAGGCTCGTTACCGACTTTATTGCGATTAATTCGCAGTAGCAACTAGAGCGAATTGCCGCAAGAGATGGTTGGCATCGCTGTGTGACGGGACTGCAACAGATTCCCGGTGCCCAAATGAATGACCCCGCCCGGGGGGACAGCCGGGCGGGGTCGGGGGCGCGACACGGGGTGGATGAGGCGCCCGTGTCGGACGCGGGATCCACGTGAGATCGGCCTCAGGTATCTGAATCAGTAGCAGGTGCGAACGCGGCCAACGTACTGGCCGAAGGCGTTGTACTGGGCGACCCAGCCGCAGCGGTGGTAGCCGTAATAGGGGTCGTTGGTGGCGGCGATCGCGGAGCCGACCACTGCGGCGGTGGCGATGCCGGCGCCGACACCCCAGACCCAGCCGGGCGGCTTGGCTTGAGCCTGCGAGGTGGTGGACACCATGGTGCCGGTGACGGCGAGGGTGGCGAGAGCGACGGCGGCAATCCTGGTCTTGATCGACATTTGAAACTCCATCCGGGTTGAGGCGGTCCGTTGTGGTCCGCATGCCCAGTTGGACGGAGGCTCCTCGCGTCCGGTTCGAAAGCCGCCAACGTGGCTCCGAAGCAAGGCCCTTTCCTCAACAGTTACAGAGAGATGCAGACTAACCGAGGGGGCCTTTGGCGAGCCTGTTCACGTCGAAGTTATCGACCTCGGCCAGCAACTCGCAGAAGGCCGTCGCGCCCTGATCGATGAGCTGCTCGCCCTTCGCAGCCACGGCCAGCGTCGCATTGCCGACCGCACCGCTGGCGTTGAGATCCTGCGTCTGCCAGGCGAACGGCGCCGGCCGCTGCGTCGACAGCCAGCGATACTGCTTCTCCAGCGCGATGCTGCTTGCGGGAAAATCCGCAACGGCGTCGCTGCGCACCTGATCGGGATAGCGCGCCAGCATGATCGAGGTTTCGACCGCGCCGCCGTGAATGCCATGGCGGACTTCATCGGCCGGGAACAATGTGTCCGCGCCTGATAGCCGCGACCACGAGGTCGTGACCACGAACAGCTTTTGGTGTGCACGCAGATCCTGCGCGATCAGCATCATTGCCGCGCTGTTGCCGCCATGGCTGGTGATGATAACGAGCTTCTTCACTCCGCGCCGCGCGATGTCCTCGCCGATCCCGGTCCATCGCTTCAACGCGACGTCGGTCGGCAGCGTCTGCGTGCCCGGATAGTCGATATGCTCGGTGGAAATCCCGATGGGTTCAACGGGCAGGAACGTCGCCGGAACGCTCGCGGGCAAAAGCTCGCGCACGCGCGCCAGATAGGCGTCCGCGATCAGCACGTCGGTGGTAACAGGCAGATGCGGGCCGTGCTGCTCGGTCGCCGCCAGCGGCAGCACCGCGATCCAGCGCGAAACCTCGGTGGGCGCAGCATCGGCCCAGCCAATCTCGGTCCAGTCGCGGGGAGGCGTCATCAAGGTTTCTTTGCCCGAATTTGTCGCGTAATTTGGGGTTATCAGGGGACGCGGGCCAGGCCGGCTCGCGTCCCCTGATATCTTACGGTTCTATCGCGTTGGTTTGGTGTCGGCTAGAAGCGATCGACGGAGTGCCATCATGAGCCCCTCTCATCTGCGGCGTGCGTTAACGGCGGGCTTGTTGGCCGCTTTGGTCTCGACGGTCCCGGCGCGTGCCGAGACGCTGGACAAGGTCACCTTCGGCACCAACTGGGTCGCCGAGGCCGAGCATGGCGGCTTCTTCCAGGCCGCCGCCGACGGCACCTACAAGAAATACGGGCTCGACGTCACCATCATCCCCGGCGGCCCCAACGAAAACAACCGGATGCTGCTGGTCGCCGGCAAGATCGATTTCTTCATGGCTGCGAACACGCTGATGTCGTTCGACGCGGTCGCCAACAACGTTCCTGTCGTGACGATCGCCGCGATCTTCCAGAAAGACCCGCAGGTGATGCTGACGCAGCCGGACGCCAAGGTCGCCAAGATCGAGGACCTCAAGCCGCTGACGCTGTTCGTCTCCAAGGAGGGCATGACCAGTTACTTCCAGTGGCTGAAATCGGAATACGGTTTCAGCGAGAAGAACGTCCGTCCCTACAATTTCAACCCGCAGCCCTTCATCGCCAATCCCAAGAGCGCGATGCAGGGCTACGTCACATCGGAGCCCTTCGCGGTCGAGAAGGCCGCCGGCTTTAAGCCCAACGTGCTGCTGCTTGCCGATTCCGGCTTCAACACCTATTCGACCCTGATCGAGACCCGCCGCGACATCGCCGAGAAGAAGCCGGATCTGGTGCAGCGCTTCGTCGATGCCTCCATGGTCGGCTGGTACAATTACATCTACGGCGACAATTCGGCCGGCAATGCCATGATCAAGAAGCTCAATCCGGAAATGACCGACGAGCTGCTCGCCTATTCGGTTGCGAAGATGAAGGAGTACGGCATCGTCGATTCCGGCGACAGCATCAAAGACGGCATCGGCGCGATGAGCGACGATCGCTACACCTCCTTCTTCAACAAGATGGTGAAGGCCGGCGTCGTGAAGCCCGATCTCGACTTCCGGAAGTCCTACACTCTGCGCTTCGTCAACAAGGGCGTCGGCGTCGAGCTACGCCCGAGCAAGCCGTAACGCATGCTGAGACTGGATCAAGGTGTGGCGGCGTCGCTTACCTCTCCCCGTCGGGGAGAGGTGTGGCGCGCGACTCGGTCCCTCCACATCACGATCAGCGACCAATGGTAGAGAGCAAAACTTCGTCCGGGGTCGAGGCTAGCCTGACGGCCTTGGCCGTCAGTCTGCGCGGCGTGACGAAGACCTATGACAATGGCGTCATGGCGCTTGGTCCGCTCGATCTCGCCGTGCGCAAGGGCGAGTTCATCTCGCTGCTCGGGCCCTCCGGCTGCGGCAAGTCGACAGCGCTGCGCCTGATTGCCGGGCTCGGCGCGCCGTCGTCCGGCATCGTGCGGGTGTCGCGCCATGATGGCGAAGCGCAGCCAGGTCGTGTTCAACCAGGTCATGGCATCGGCTTCGTGTTCCAGGAGCCGACCCTGATGCCCTGGACCAGCGTGCGCGAAAACGTCAGGCTGCCCTTGAGGCTCGCGCGCGTGCCGAAGGCCGAAGCTCTCGCGCGTGCCGATGCGGCGCTGGCAAGCGTCGGGCTCGCCGATTTCGCCGAAGCGTTCCCGCGCGAGCTCTCCGGCGGCATGAAGATGCGGGTGTCGCTGGCGCGTGCGCTCGTCACCGACCCCGATATCCTTCTGATGGATGAGCCGTTCGCCGCGCTCGACGAGATCACGCGCTTTCGCCTCAACAACGATTTGCTCGCGCTGTGGCGCAGCCTTGGCAAGACCGTCGTCTTCGTCACCCATTCTGTGTTCGAATCCGTCTACCTGTCGCAGCGCGTGGTGGTCATGACGGCGCGGCCCGGCCGCATCCAGGCCGACATCCGCATCGAGACCGTCGAGCCGCGCGGAGAGGAGTTTCGCACCTCGACCGCCTATTCCGACTATTGCCGCCGCGTGTCGGCCGCGCTGGCGCCGTCCTATGCGGGGCAGTCGACGCTATGAACGCGCAAGCCTCCGTCACCGCGAAATCCTCCGGGGCGCAGCGCGCGGCGCGTTTCGTGCTTCCCGTCATCGTGTTCGCGGCCGGCCTTCTCGCCTGGGAATTCGTGGTCCGTGTCAGGGAGATTCCGCCCTACGTGCTGCCGGCGCCCTCCGTCATTGTCCTGACGCTGATCAAGGACTGGGCGGTGTTGTCACAATCGCTCGCCGCCACGCTGCTGACGACGCTCGAAGGTTTTGCCGCCGCCAGCATCGGCGGGATCGCGCTGGCGCTGTTGTTCAACCAGTCGAAATGGGTGGAATATTCGCTGTTCCCCTACGCCGTGGTGCTCCAGGTGACGCCGGTGATCGCGATCGCGCCGCTGCTTCTGATCTATCTGGAGCAGCAGACCGCGGTGGTCGTCTGCGCCTTCATCGTCGCCTTTTTCCCGGTGCTGTCGAACACCACGCTCGGGCTGAACTCCGTCGATCGCAACCTGGCGGGGCTGTTCCAGCTCTATGGCGCCTCGCCACAGCAGACCCTGCGGTTCCTGAAGCTGCCGGCGGCGCTGCCCTACATTCTCGGCGGCTTGCGCATTGCCGGCGGCCTGTCGCTGATCGGCGCGGTCGTGGCCGAAATCGCGGCCGGCACCGCCGGCGCGGGCTCCGGCCTTGCCTACAGGATCGCCGAATCCGGCTATCGGTTGAACATACCCCGCATGTTCGCGGCGCTGCTGTTGTTGTCGCTCGCCGGGATTGTCATCTATGGGGTGCTGGCGGTAGTTTCCCACCTCGTTTTACGGCGCTGGCATGAAAGCGCGCTTGGAAAGGACAACTGATGGCTGCCGGTTCGATTTCGTCCGAAAAGATCGACCTTCTGATCTATGGGCCGGCGCGGCCGATCCTCGAAAACGGGTTCTCCGATCATTTCGTCGTGCACACGGCCGAGACGCGAGGTGACCTCGAGAGGCTGACGCCCGCGATCCGCGAAAAGATCCGCGGCGTGGCGGTGACCGATCACACCGCCCGCGTCGACAAGGATTCATTGTCGCAATTGCCCAAGCTCGAACTCGTGTCGAGCTTCGGTGTCGGCTACGACCACGTCGATGTCAAATACGCGGCCGAGCGCAACATCATCGTCACCAACACGCCTGATGTGCTGACCGAGGAGGTCGCCGATGTCGCGATGGGCCTCCTAATCTGCACGCTGCGCGAATTCATCAAGGCTGACCGTTATGTGCGTTCCGGTCTCTGGCAGACCCAGAACTATCCGCTCAGCGTAGGCTCGCTGCGCGACCGCAAGGTCGGCATCGTCGGCATGGGCCGGATCGGCCAGGCCATCGCGCGCCGGCTCGATGCCTCGCTGGTGCCTGTTGTCTACCACACACGCAATCCGTCCAAGGACGTCTCCTACAAGCACTATCCTGACTTGATCGAGATGGCGAAGGCGGTAGACACGCTGATGGTGATCGTGCCGGGCGGCGCCTCGACAAACAAGATGGTCAATGCCGAAGTGCTCAAGGCGCTCGGCCCGCGCGGCGTGCTGGTCAATGTCGCGCGCGGCTCCGTGGTCGACGAGGCTGCGCTGGTGCAGGCGCTGAAATCCGGCACCATCCTCGCCGCTGGTCTCGACGTGTTCGCGGCCGAGCCGAACGTGCCGGACGAGCTCAAGACCATGCAGAACGTCGTGCTGCTGCCGCATATCGGCTCGGCCTCGGTGGTGACGCGCAACGCGATGAACCAGCTCGTGATCGACAACCTCAAGGCCTGGTTCTCCGGCAAGGCGCCGTTGACGCCGGTTGCGGAAACGCCGGTGAAGAGCCGCTGATGCGCGTTCTTCGGGTCGGAGCATCGGTCATCGCGGCGTGTGTCGCCGCGATCGGCATTGCGCATGCGCAAGATACGTCGACCTTGAAGAAGGACATGCCCGGGCAGTGGGAGCTCTCCACCACCGAGCGCAGCAAGACCTGCGTCGTCACCCTCAAGGCCGACGCCGCGGGGCAGGGCTACAAGCTCGAGCTGGAGCCGGCCTGCAAGACCGCCCTGCCTTTCACCAAAGACATCGTAGCCTGGAGCGTCAGGGGGCTCGACATCGTTCGTTTGCAGGATGCGACCGGTGAGGCCGTGATCGACTTCACCGAGGTCGAGGCCGGCATCTTCGAAGGTCTGCGGCAGGGCGAGGGCGTCTACATCCTGCAGGATCTCGCCGCCGCCCGCTCGATGGCCAAGTCGATGGACCAGATGATCGGCGACTGGTCGATGGTGCGTGGCAACGGCCAGCCGGTCTGTGGATTGACGCTGACCAACACGGAATCCGGCCCCGACAATTTCCAGGTCTTTCTCAAGCCGCGATGCGATGCGGCCATCGCGCAGTTCAACCCGACGCAATGGCGGCTCGAGCGCGGCCAGATCATCCTGATGTCAAAATCCGGCGATATCTGGCAGTTCGAGGCCGACGACAACGCGCAGTGGCGGCGCGTTCCTGACACCGCCGATCCCCTGATCATGCTGCGTCAGTAGGCACCGCCGACGCACTACGTCGTCGGCTTGGGTGGCGGCGCGGTGCCTTGCGCCCACTTCTCCAGCTTGCCGAGCATGCCCCAGGCGGTGAGCGCCAGCGAGATCGGCATCGCGAACTGGCCGAGGCCCGGCACCGCCGACACGACCGTGCCGAGCAGTCCGGCGATGCCGCCAGCATTGGGGCTCGCCGTGACGGAGGAGAGGAGCGCGGTGAGCACTGAGCCGCCGATGCCGAGCGCGGTCTTCTTGCCGTCGAGCAGCTTGCCGATGGTCTCGCCTAGCGCCCCGTTGACCTGGCCGAGCACGGGCTTGTTGTCCTTGTTGAGCAGGGTGCTGAGCAAGTCGACGACCTGCTTCAGCTGATCGACGGGAGCAGGGTTGGTCGTCGGGGTGACTGGTCCGGGCATGGGCGCCGTCTTGTTGATGAGGGAGAACAGCCGTTCGAACAGGTTGATCGGATCGTTGGTCGCCGGCAACGTGGTCGCTGGCGGCGTGCTTGCCTGCGGCGTGCCGCCCCGCAGCAATTGTGCGACGTCTTCCAGGCGCTTCAGGACCTGGGACAGATCGCCGCTCTGCACGGCGCCTCCGGCCTGCGTCGCACGCGTGATGGCGGCGACCGTGGCCGCGTCCAGAAGTCCGGTGTCCCGCAGCCCGTTCTGCTGTTGAAACTGCGAGACCGCGGCCTTCGTCTTCGGTCCGCTGATGCCGTCCTCCACGAGCGGCGGATTGGCGCCGAGCTTGTTGAGCGCCTGCTGCATGAGCGCGATCGTCGATGCCGCATCGTCCTCGGGCTCGGCGCGGTTCGCAAATTGCGGGCCGTTATCGAGGGCGATCGAGGAGTCGAGCGCCATCATCGCGTGCAGGATCACCGCCGTGCCGAGCTGAGAGTCGACATGGTTCGCGTCGAACACGTGGTCGCGGACGAATTTTCCGGCCCGTGCCTCGGGTGGGCCGTACAGGGTCGAGCCGCCGTAGAGATAAGGCGAATTGCACCCCTTGGCGTGATAGCCGAAGCCGTTGAACGCCTCCAGACGGTACAGGATCCGCCCGATGCTCCAGTCCTGCGCGCCGACGAAATTCTCGATCCGGAAGGCGTCCACGGCGCCGTCCACGAAGGTGGCGAACGGGCCGCGCCCTTTCGGAACGATCGTCGTCACGCGATGAAGCGACTCGCCGTTGCCGAGATAGGTGTCGAAATCGAAGTTAGACTCGCGGTAGTGACAGAGGGCGGCAAAATACCAGGGCACGCCGGTCAGCCGTTCGATCTGCTGATAGGTCGCCTTGCCGTTGATCGCCTTGCGAGCGACCGCATTGGCGTCGGCGAGGCGTGCAGGCCGGATCTCGAGACTGGCCCAATTCCGCTCATATTCGTTTTTCAAGCTCTCGAATGAAACCATCTCCCGCTCCCGCAAAAATTGATGAAAATATTCTTCATGCAAGTCAGGTGTGAGCCATGCGCCTTGGTCGCGGCATGGCTCCAGCGTGATCCGGCAAATCTGGCAGGCCGCGGGCCGGATGCATGTGAAATGGCTTACACGCTCGGGGAGAAAACAGCGCCGGTGGGGAGGGCCGATTTCGAAATCGGCCGAGGCGCTTGTCCGCGTTCTCTAGATCAACCGCATCCCGCGCAGGCTCGCGTGCCCGCTCTTGCCGACGATGATGTGGTCGTGCACGGCGATCCCCAGCGGCTTGGCGATGTCGATGATCGCTTTCGTCATCTGGATGTCGGCCTGCGAGGGCGAGGGATCGCCCGAGGGGTGGTTATGCACCAGGATCAGCGCGGTGGCCGATAGCTCGAGCGCGCGCTTGATCACCTCGCGCGGATAGACCGGGGTGTGGTCGACGGTGCCGGTTTGCTGCACCTCGTCGGCGATCAGCTGGTTGCGCTTGTCGAGGAACAGCAGGCGGAATTGCTCCTTGTCGGCAAACGCCATGCTCGAGCGGCAATAGTCGATCACCTCGTTCCAGGACGACAGCGCGTTGCGGCTGTTGACCTCGCCCTTGGTCACGCGGCTTGCGGCGGCCGCGATCAGCTTGAGCTGGTTGACCGCGGCCTCGCCGACGCCCTCGACCTCGCGCAGGCGCGCGACCGGCGCGTGCACGACTTCGGCGAACGACCCAAAAATCTTGATTAGCGTCTTCGCCAGCGGCTTGGTATCGCGCCGCGGCAGCGCCGGAAACAACGCCATCTCCAGCAGCTCGTAGTCGCTGAGCGCATCCGCCCCGGCGCTGTAAAATCGCTCGCGCAGCCGTTCGCGATGGCCGTGATAGTGCGGCGTGTCTTCAGGCTTGCTCTTGTGGTTGTCAGGCTTGGCGGGCATCGGCCGCCAGCATTGCCAAGGAGCCCCGTTTTTGCAACCGTCAATTGCGGCGGCAAATCCGGTTCACGTCGGGCCGTTGACCCCGGTGGCAATCAGCCGATCTGCTTCTCGCCGTGCCGCTCCGACAGCGTGAAGATCTCGACGCCCGTCGCGGTGACGCCGACCGAGTGCTCGAACTGCGCAGACAGCGAACGGTCCCGGGTGACGGCGGTCCAGCCGTCCGAGAGGATCTTCACATGCGGCTTGCCGAGATTGATCATCGGCTCGATGGTGAAGAACATGCCGGGCTTGAGCTGGACGCCCTCGCCGGGCCGGCCGATATGGATGATGTTCGGCTCGTCGTGGAACATGCGCCCGAGGCCGTGGCCGCAGAAATCGCGCACCACGCTCATGCCCTGCGGTTCGACGAAGCTCTGGATGGCGTGGCCGATGTCGCCGGTGGTGGCGCCGGGCTTCACCGCGGCGATGCCGCGCATCATGGCTTCATACGTCACCTCGATGAGGCGCTCGGCCCTGCGGGCGATCGGGCCGACCGCGTACATCCGGCTGGAATCGCCATACCAGCCGTCGACGATGAAGGTGACGTCGATGTTGACGATGTCGCCTTCCTTCAGCGGCCGGTCGCCGGGCATGCCGTGGCAGACCACGTGGTTGAGCGAGGTGCAGGTCGAGTAGCGATAGCCGCGATACATCAGCGTCGCCGGATAGGCGCCGTGGTCGAAGGCGAAGTCGCGGACGAACTGGTCGATACGTTCGGTCGGTACGCCCGGCCCGACGATGTCGGTGAGCTCGTCGAGGCACTTGGACACCAGCGCACCGGCCTTGCGCATGCCGGCAAAGGCGCCCGGACCATGCAGCTTGATCTGTCCGGTCTTGCGCAGGGAGGTATCGGAGGCTTCGACGTAGCTCATGCGGGGCGGTTTTCTGGGCTCAAATCTCGATGTCGCGGAAAGGCTTGATTTCACGTCCCAATCTAATGGTTGCGGGCCTGCATGCAAGCCGAGCTTACTGGCCTGGTAGCCGAAAACGACCTAATTAGGGACTTCTACGGTGGTTTCGACCGGCAGGGCGCCGCCGCGGATGCGGATTTCACGGACCGGATAGGGAACCCGGATGCCCTCGCGCTTGAAGGAGTCCCACAGCGCCAGCATGACGTCGCTCTTGACGTTGTCCATGCCGTCGGGATCGGCGATCCAGAAGGTCAGCGAGAACTTCATGCCGGCCTCCGCGAACTCGGTCAGAATGCTGTTCGGCGGCTTGCCCTTCTGGGCGCGGGGATGGGCCGCTGCGGTCTCGGCGGCGAGCTTGCACACCAGCCTGGGATCGGCGTCGTAATTGGTGCCGAAGGCGATCTTCACCAGCGTGTTCTTGTCGGTATAGGTCCAGTTGACGACCTTCTGCGTCACCAGATCCTCGTTCGGTACCAGGAATTCGCGGCCGTCGCCGGCGGCGACGGAAATATAGCGCGTCTTCATCGCGCTGATGCGTCCGGTGTTGTCTCCGATGGTGACGAGGTCGCCCGGCTTCACCGATTTGTCCGCCAGGAGGATGATGCCCGAGATGAAATTGGCGACGATCTTCTGCAGGCCGATACCGATGCCGACGCCGACCGCTCCGGAGAACACCGCGAGCGCCGAGAGGTCGATGCCGACCGCGCCGAGCGCAATGACGATTGCGACGGTCAGAAGTCCGATGCGGATGATCTTGACCAGCAGCACCTGCACCGACGGCGTCAGGTCGCTGGTCGCGTTGATCCGGCTTTCGGCGAAATTGCTGGCGATGTTGGTGAGCCAGAGCGCGATCAGCAGCAGCGCGCCCGCCTTGATCACCAGCAGCGGCGTCAGCCTGAGGCCACCGAGCACGATCGCGACGGAGTCGAGCAGGTCGACCGTCGAATCGAGCTGGCCGAGGATGGACAGCGCCGCCACGAACCAGGCGGTGATCGACACCAGCCTGACGATGAAGGCGTTGCGCAGCACCGAGGTCACCAGCCGGATCGCGAGCCAGGCGAAGCCCAGCTTGGCCGCGACCATCAGGAGATAGGAGCGGCTCGGCCAGGTCGCATGGTACATCACCACGCGGGAGACGATCACGAGCAGGGTGAACACCGCCGTCGACGCGCTGGCGACCATGACACGGGCAAAGTGCCGGAGCGGCAGCGGCAGGCGCATCGCCAGCGAGGTCATGTCGACGCGGCTGCGAATGGTGGCTTCCGCGGCATAGGCGATGCCGGCCGCGGCCAACATCAGGCCGAATTGCAGGTAGAACCACGGTGAGGAGATTTCCGCCCCGACGCTGCGTGCGGTGGTCTGCACGAACTCCATGAAGTCTTTGAGGTCCATGTCCATAGGTCTCGTCGGAAGGCGGGGGCGGAAGGATTTGATTCGATGGCGCCGCAGAATCCCACAAAGGCGGCAGCGCGGCGATTGATACACCGCCAAGTGAAGCGCGTTAAGGCCGCAAAATACGGCCAGATGGCCGCGAGCGGGAGAAAATGGGTTGGCGCGCCGGGGCTGCGACGATAAGGATGCAAATCCAGCAATTCGTACCCGGAAGGTGAATGGCCTCCCTCGACTCTGTCAGCCTCGCCATATTGCTCGGTGCCGTCCTCGTGATGGCCGGTATCCTGTCGAGCCTGCTTGCGCTGCGCTTCGGCGCGCCCTTGCTGCTCGTCTTTCTTGCGGTCGGCATGCTCGCCGGTGATTCCGGCCCCGGGCAGCTCCAGTTCGACGACGTCCGCACCACCTATCTGGTCGGCTCCGTCGCGCTCGCCCTGATCCTGTTCGACGGCGGCCTGAAGACGCGCTTTGCCAGCATCCGCACCGTGCTCGCGCCGTCCGTGGTGCTCGCGACCGTCGGCGTGCTGCTGACCGCGCTGATCACGGCGCCGTTCGCCAAATACGCGCTCGACCTCAACTGGACGGAGTCGCTGCTGGTCGGCGCCGTGGTGGCCTCAACCGACGCGGCCGCGGTGTTCCTGCTGGTGCACACCCAGGGCCTGCGCCTGCGCCCGCGCGTCGGTGCGACGCTGGAGGCCGAGTCCGGCACCAACGATCCCTTCGCGATCTTCCTCACCCTGATGCTGGTCGAATACATCTCGCTGGGATCGAGCTCGGCCGGCCATGTGGCGATGGAGTTCATCCAGGAGGCGGTGCTCGGCGCTGCCGTCGGCTTCCTCGGCGGACGCCTCGTCGTCATCGCACTCAACAAGGTCGCGTTGCCGCAGGGCCTGCATGCGCCGTTCGTGACCACCGCGGCGCTCGTCATTTTCGGCGGCTCGCAGATCATGCACGCCTCCGGCTTCCTCGCGGTCTATCTCGCCGGCATCATCATCGGCAACCGGCCGACCCGCGCGCATAATTCAGTGGTGGCGTTCCTCGACGCCGCGACCTGGCTCGCGCAGATCGTGATGTTCGTGCTGCTCGGCCTGCTGGTCTCGC
Source organism: Bradyrhizobium cosmicum (assembly GCF_007290395.2). NCBI lineage: Bacteria > Pseudomonadati > Pseudomonadota > Alphaproteobacteria > Hyphomicrobiales > Nitrobacteraceae > Bradyrhizobium > Bradyrhizobium cosmicum. The sequence goes on from NZ_CP041656.2 coordinate 748,283, forward strand.
CGAGCCGGCTTGGTTCAAGCGTGCTGCCGGCGGTCGGGGTCGCGTTCGTGCTGATGCTGGTCGCGCGGCCGATCGCGGTGTTCGTGTGCCTGGCGCCGTTCCGCTTCAACTGGCGCGAGAAAATCTTCATCGCCTGGACCGGCCTGCGCGGTGCCGTCGCGATCTTCCTGGCCTCGATCCCGATGCTGGTCGGGCTGTCGAAGGCCTATCTCTATTTCGACGTCGCCTTCGTCGTCGTCATCATCTCGCTGCTGCTGCAAGGCTGGACCCTGGCGCCCGCCGCGCGCAAGCTGCACGTCGCGCTGCCGCGCGCCGAGCGCGGCCCGCGGCGTGTCGAGCTGGATCTGCCGGGCCAGCTCGAGCAGCAACTGGTGGGCTATCCGGTGCGCGCAAAGAGCCTGTATTTCCGCCGCGGCCTGATCCCGTCCTGGTCTAAGCCGACGCTGGTGATCCGCAACGAGAACATCCTGACGCCCGTGGAAGCCGATCCGATCGCGCCGGGCGATTACATCTATCTGCTGGCCCCGCCGGAGAAGGCCGAATCGCTCGACCGCTTCTTCGTCGACATGCAGCCGAGCTCGACGCCTGATCCGCATCTGCTCGGCGACTTCATGGTGTCCGCCGAGCACACGCTGGCCGAGCTCGCCGAGATCTACGGCGTGAAGGTAAGCGATGACGAAAGCAAGCTGACCCTGGCCGACTATTTCGACGTCCATCTCGACCGCGCGCCGAAAGAGGGCGCTGAGCTGGCGCTGGGCGAGATCGTCCTGGTCGCACGCAGCATCTCCGGCGGCCGCGTCAGCGTCGTCGGTCTGCGTCTGCCCGAGGACGAGGAAACGCCTGCGCCGCTGACGCGAAGGCAGGAGCTGCGGAGGAAGCTTGCGGACCTGTGGACGTCGGTCGCGGGGGTTTAGGTGCCGCGCAACCCGCATTGAGTTTGGCGGGATGGGCCACGGGCCTTTCTCACGGCAGCACCTTCACCCCGCCGAACGACGTCACGCGGCCCTGCTTCAGCATCACGATCTGCGTCGCGAGCTGGCGCAGCTCGGCGACGTCGTGGCTGACATAGACCATCGGGATGTTGGCCTCGTCGCGCAGCCGCACCAGATAGGGCAGGATCTCGAGCTTGCGGGCCTCGTCGAGCGCGCCGAGCGGCTCGTCGAGCAGCAGCAGGCGCGGCTTTGACAGCAGCGCGCGGCCGAGCGCGACGCGCTGGCGCTCGCCCCCGGAGAGTTTTCCGGGGCGGCGATCGAGCAGGGCGCCGATGTCGAGCAGGTCGATGATGCGCTTGTGCTGGGCCGGATCGGGCGCGAGGCCGTTCATCCGCCGTCCATAGTCGAGATTCTGCGCGACGTTGAGATGCGGAAACAGCCGCGCATCCTGGAACACATAGCCGATGCGGCGGCGATAAGTGGGCACATGGATGCCGGCCGCGGTGTCGTCGACGGTCTCGCCGTCGATCACGATGGTGCCACGATCGGGCCGCAGCAGCCCGGCGATCATGTTGACCAGCGAACTCTTGCCCGCGCCCGACGCGCCGAACAGGCCGATGACGCGGCCTTCGCTGGTGAAGGATGCGGAGAGCGAGAATTCGCCAAGCTGTTTTTCGACGTCGACCCGCAGCATGATCAGTTCCCGTGCAGGCGCTGCGTCGCGCGGCGGGCGAACCATTCGGCGGCGATCAATGCGCCCAGCGCCAGGACGATCGAGACGATCACGAGCCGGCCCGCTGCCGTGTCACCGTCCGGCGTCTGGATCAGCGAATAGATCGCGGACGAAATCGTCTGGGTTTCGCCGGGAATGTTCGAGACGAATGTGATGGTCGCGCCGAACTCGCCGATCGCCTTGGCAAAGCCGAGCACCATGCCGGCGAGCACGCCCGGCAGCGCCAGCGGCAGCGTCACCGTGAAGAACACCTTCCACGGTGCTGCGCCCAGCGTCTCGGCTGCCTGCTCGAGCCGGCGGTCGATCGCCTCGATCGAGAGCCGCATCGGGCGCACCAGCAGCGGAAACGACATCACGCCGCAGGCGAGCGCTGCACCGGTCCATCGGAAGGAGAAGACGATGCCGAGATAGTCGGCGAGGAAGCCGCCGACGAGGCCCTTGCGGCCGAAGGTGAGGAGCAGGAGATAGCCGGTGACGACAGGCGGCAGCACCAGCGGCAGATGCACCACCGCGTCGAGAAATGATTTGCCCCAGAAATCGCGACGCGCAAGCAGCCACGCCAGCGCAATGCCGAACGGCGTTGCCACCAGCGTTGCGATCACGGCGACCCTGAGCGAGAGCAGGATCGCCGTCCATTCGGCGGGAGAGATGTCGAGCACGAAAATCAGGTCGCAAAACTCAGGTGGTCGGGCTGACCAGGAACTTGAAACCGTATTTTTCCAGGATGGTCTTGGCGGCGGTCGAGCGCAGGAAGGCGAGATAGTCGCTGGTCCAGGGTTTTGCGGTCGTGGTCGCGGCGACCGGATAGATGATCGCGGGATGCGAGTCGGCCGGGAAGGTGCCGACGATCTTCACGCCGGGCTCGACCTTGGCGTCGGTGGAATAGACGATGCCGAGGTTGGCTTCGCCGCGCGCCACCAGCGTCAGCGCGGCGCGCACGCTCTCGGCCATCGCGAATTTCGGCTCGGCAGCCTGCCAGGCGCCCAGCTTCTCCAGCGCCGCCTTCGCATACTTTCCTACCGGCACCGACTTGACGTCGCCGGTCGCGATCCTGCCGTCACCGGCGAGTTTTGCGAGATCGAAGCCCTGCGCGATGGTGACGTTGTCGAGCTTGGAATCCTTCGGGGCGATCAGCACGATGCTGTTGCCGAGCAAATTGACCCGGGTCGGCTCGTTGATGGTCTTCTTGGCTGTCGCGTAATCCATCCAGTCGGTATCGGCCGAGACGAACACGTCGGCCGGTGCGCCCTGCTCGATCTGCTTGGCGAGCACGGAGCTTGCGGCATAGCTGACGCTGAACTTGACGCCGGTTTTGACCGTATAGGCGGCGTCGATCTCGTCGAGCGCGTTCTTCATCGAGGCTGCCGCGAACACGGTGATGGTCTTGTCCTGTGCGGCGGCAGGCGACACGGCCGCGAGCAGAACGACGAAGGCGGAGAAAAGTACGGAAAGGCGGGACATCGGGGCGCTCCATGCGCGCGTGTGCGCGCCAATAGGGCACGCAAGACGGCGTTGGTTGAGTAAGGTTCGCGATCGGCGGACGCGCTGTTCCGGGAAGCCCGATGGACTTACGGTCCCTCAGGATGTCGCTGGGCGTGACCATAACAGGCTGGCGGAACAGGTCAAAGCCGACCTTCGAGGTCAAAGCTGACCTTTGAGGTCAAAGCCGAGCTTTCGCCCGCTCCCTGCCTATTCGCCCGGCAGGATCGCGATCGAGACGAGATTGTCCCCGGCGCCGCTGATCTGGAGCACGAAGGGCTGGGCCGACAGCTGGTATTTCATGGTCTTGCGGATGCCGTCGCAGTCGGTGGCGCCGCTGAAGGCCACCGGCTTGAGGACATGGCCGTCCTGGACCACGTCGACCCAGGCCCCGCCGGACAGGCTGATCGTATAGAGCCCGGCCTTCGCGGTCCTGACGCTGATGAAACCGGCAAAGGTGCCATCCTTCGGCGCCCGTTCGGGCGGTGTCGGCAGTTTTGCCTCCGTGGTCGCGACCAGCCCCAACGTGATCGCCGACGACGGCATCGCGGCCTGTTCGCTCCCCGACGCGAGCCTGGCACGATCCGGCGCAGTGAGCGCGGCGCGCTCGCGCGCGATCGGCCATTTGAACTTGTCGCAGCCGCTGGGCTCTTCGGCGGCGAGAGCGGAGGTGACGCCGAGCGAGAGCGCGGCGAGGATGGCGAGGGCGCGCATGTCAAATCCCATCGTTGGCCGCGCTGTGAATGCGGGGCTTGCGGTTAGGTATGAAGAGCGGGATGCGCGTCCCGGGATGCCACGGACTTACGGCACGGCGGCGAGGACGATCCTAGCGCATTCCGCGGGATAGGAGCCAGTAATGACTCTGTCATCCCGGGGCGCACGCAGCGCGAGCCCGGGATCCATAACCACGGGGAGGAATTTGGCGAAGACTCTGAGTTACTGGCTCGCGCCACAACCACTCCCGGTGGCTATGGATCCCGGGCTCGCTGCGCGCCCCGGGACGACAGCGAGTGATGAGGCGGCAGCTTGCCCTAAAGCACACCCTACGGCTTCGCGTCGCTCGCGTGCAGCACGACCTTGCAGGCGGCCGGCATCTGCGCCAGCGTCATCGGCGGCTTCGGCTTGGGCGGTTCCGGTGGCGGCTTCGGGTGCAGCACACCGTCGCTGAACCAATAGGCGAGATCGGCCGGCTTGCAGCCTTCGTCCTCGGATTGCGACGGCTGACCCTCGCATTCGCCCGCGCCCGCCGGGCAGTGCATGCGGATGTGGAAATGATAGTCGTGGCCCCACCACGGCCGGATCTTCGACAGCCAGGCGCGGTCGCCCTTGGCTTCGCGGCACAGCGCCTTCTTGATCGCGGCATTGACGAAAATGCGCTGCACCGCCGGCTCCCGCGCGGCGTCGCGCAGCACCAGCACATGGCCGGGCGTGAACACCTTCGGATCGACGTCGAGCCGGTCCTGCCGCACCATCATCACCGCCGACATCTCTTCGCGCTCCTCGCGCGAGAGCCGACGGTCCGGCATCGGCGTCAGCCAGATGTCGGCGTCGAGCCCGATCTGGTGGCTGGCATGGCCTGACAGCGCCGGCCCGCCGCGCGGCTGGGCGATGTCGCCGACCAGGATGCCGGGCCAGCCGGAATCCTTGCTCGCTTTGGCCGCGAGCCGCTTGATCAGCGCGATCATGTCGGGGTGGCCGAAATTGCGGTTACGCGACAGCCGCATCACCTGCCAATGGTCGCCGTTGAGCGGCATCGGCATGGCGCCGCCGATGCAGCCCCTGGTGTAGGAACCGATGACATGGGCCGGCCCCTTCGACGGCAACAGCTTGCGCGCAAACAGCTCCTTGGCGCCGAGCGTGGGATCATCTGGATTGGCGAGCGGCGGCAGGGGCTTTGGCGTGACGCTGCCCTTGTCCTGAGCCGGCGCGTCGCCGGCGGCCAGGAACGTCATGACAAGCAGGAGAGGTGCGAGGCGGCGGGGACTCATGCTGATCCTTATAGCCGAACGCCTCGTCAGGGTTAACAATCAGGCACGCAGCCGACGGCAGCTCACGCTGTCTTTACAGCCGCGGCCTCCGAGCGCACCTCGACCATCCGCGATCGTTCGAAAGTTCTGGATTTCGCGCCGTCCGGCCGCTTTTTTAACAGCGCGATAACCGTATCCTGCGTTGACCAATATTCGTGCGTGGAGCGGGATTCGCTTGATAGGTGCATGCAATCGGACGCGCCTCCGGAATTGATTCATGGAGAGCGCGCGTTTTTGCACCACCTCTCGCTCCGATTGCGACGAGGGAGCAGGATCGCCCTGCCCGCCGACGCCGTTCGCGCCTCCCAAACAGGCAAAACGGGCCGCCCGCAGCAGTCGCGAAGCCGACGGTCTCGGGGCGGTCCCGGCGAAGATTACTTTTTTTTCAGACACTTGCCTCAAAGCTTGCGGCCGCTGGACGCGGCGAGGACGAGTGAAGTTGGGTTTGGGGTCTCGAAAGACAAAAAAGCGAAAGCAGAGCGTGCTCGCGAGGGCTGGCCGACAGCCGCGCAAGCCGCGATTCGCGCGCGCGCCTCATCGGCCCGTTGAAGATGACGCGCTGGTGCAGAGCCGCGCCGAAGCCGAAGCGGCCATCGCCGAGGCCCGCAAATCGCATGAACGGCTGCGCCAGGCCGTCGATTTGCTGCCGCAGGGCATCGTGATCCTCGATCCGGAAGGCCGCTACGTCCTCTGGAACAAGCAATACGCCGAGATCTACAGCAAGACCGCCGATCTCTTCAAGGAAGGCGCCCGGCTGGAGGATACGCTGCGCGTCGGGGTTGCCCGCGGCGACTATCCGGAAGCCGCCGGCCACGAGGAAGAGTGGATCGCGCAGCGGCTGAAGAAGCTCTACGAGCCCGGCAAGCGGCATGAGCAGACGCTGTCGGATGGCCGTGTCATCCTGATCGAGGAGCGCCGCACCGATGACGGCGGTGTGGTCGGCCTGCGCGTCGACATCACCGAGTTGAAGCAGCGCGAGGCCTCGTTCCGGCTGCTGTTCGACGGCAATCCCGTGCCCATGATCGTCTGCGCGCTGGACGACGAGCGCATCCTCGGCGTCAACGACGCCGCGGTCGCCCATTACGGCTATAGCCGCGCCGAGTTCGAGCGGCTGAAGATCCGCTCCCTGCAGGCCTTCGACAGCGAGCCGCCCTGGACCGCCGATCGGTCCAGCGACGAGCAGGCGGCGCGCACCTGGAAGCACGTCAAGGCCGACGGCGCGCTGATCGATCTTGCGATCTACTCGCGCGAGTTGACCTATGCCGAGCGGCCCGCGGTGCTGCTCGCGCTGATGGACATCACCGAGCGCAAGCGCGCCGAGGCGCGGCTCGCCTTCATGGCCCAGCATGACGGGCTCACCGGACTGCCCAACCGCAATCTGCTGCGCCAGCAGGTCGACGAGATGCTGCAGCATATGCGGCGCAGCTCGGACAAGGTCGCGCTGCTGATGCTGGGACTGGACAATTTCAGGGCGGTCAACGACACGCTGGGACATGCGGTCGGCGACAAGCTCCTGCGCGGCGTCGCCAAGCGGCTGCGCTCGACCTTGCGCGAGGACGACGCGCTGGCGCGGCTCAACTCGGACGAGTTCGCCATCGTTCAAAGCGGCCTCACGCGGCCCGAAGACGCGGTGATACTCGCCAAACGCCTGCTGGATGCCATCGCCGATCCCTATCTGCTCGACGGCCATTCGGTGGTGATCGGCGCCTCCATCGGCATCGCGATGGCGCCCGGCGACGGCGATGAGTCCGAAAAGCTGCTCAAGAGCGCCGACATGGCGCTGTCGCGCGCCAAGGCCGATGCGCGCGGCACCTTCGCCTTCTTCGAGGCCGCGCTCGATGCAAAGGCGCAGAGCCGCCGCAAGATCGAGGTCGAGCTGCGCGACGCCATCCAGAACGACGTGCTGCGGCCGTATTACCAGCCGCTGATCGATCTTACGAGCGGACGCATCACCGGCTTCGAGGCGCTGGTGCGCTGGCCGCATGCCGAGCGCGGCATGGTGTCGCCGGCCGAATTCATTCCGGTGGCCGAGGAAACCGGCCTGATCAATCCGCTCGGCGGGTTGATGCTGCGCCGTGCCTGCCTCGACGCCGCGACCTGGCCGGACGACGTCCGCGTCGCCGTCAATCTGTCCCCGCTGCAGTTCCGCAGCGGCAATCTGCTCTCGGTGGTGACCGACGCGCTGAAGCATTCCGGCCTGCCGCCGCGGCGGTTGGAGCTCGAGATCACCGAGACGCTGCTGCTGGAGAAGAGCGCCCAGGTGCTGGCGACGCTGCATGCGCTGCGCGCGCTCGGCGTGCGCATCTCGATGGACGATTTCGGCACCGGCTATTCCAGCCTCAGCTATCTCAGAAGCTTCCCGTTCGACAAGATCAAGATCGACCAGTCCTTCGTGCGCGATCTCGGCGCCAACCGCGAGGCCCAGGCGATCATCCGCTCGATCGTCAGCCTCGGCAAAGGCTTGGGCGTCACCATCACCGCCGAAGGCGTCGAGACCGAGGCCGAGCTGAGCTGCCTGCGAGCCGAAGGCTGCGACGAGGGCCAGGGCTTCCTGTTCAGCAAGGCTCGCCCCAACGCCGAGATCATCAGCCTGCTGAAGGCGCAGCGCGGCATCGACGGCGACGAGGACCACGCTGCGATGGTGGCTTGAGACTACGAGCTGTCGCGATCCGAAAAGGTCGTCATGCCCGGGCTTGTCCCGGGCATCCACGTTCTTCGTACCGTGAAGCAAGACGTGGATGGCCGGGACAAGCCCGGCCATGACGAGGGGAGATTGGCGGTGCGCCCCTGCCGCAAGCGGGAGAGGTTTAAGCGAGCCCGCGGCCCGGCGGTCCTAACCCCAGCCGAAACCTTAAGCCGCCCGAAGCCCCGCCAGGAATGTGTCCACGCTCGTCTTCAGCGCCGATGCATGCTGCCCGAGCTCGCCCGAGGCCGCCATCACATTGCCGGCCAGCGCGCGCGATTGATCCGCGGCCTGGCTTGCGCCGGCGACATTGGCGGAGACGTCGGTGGTGCCCGCGGAGGCCTGCTGCACGCTGCGGGCGATCTCCCGCGTCGCCGAGCCCTGCTCTTCGACGGCGGCGGCAATCGTCGTGGTGATGCCGCTGATCTCGCGGATGGTGCCGCTGATGCTTGAGATGGCAGTGACGCAATTGCCGGTCGCCGCCTGGATCGCCGAGACCTGGCTTGCGATCTCGTCGGTCGCCTTCGCGGTCTGGCTGGCCAGCTCCTTCACCTCGGATGCGACGACGGCAAAGCCGCGGCCGGCCTCGCCTGCGCGCGCCGCCTCGATCGTGGCGTTGAGGGCCAGCAGATTGGTCTGGCTCGCGATCTCGCTGATCAGCCGCAGCACGTCGCCGATGCGCTCGGCGGCGCCGGCAAGGCTCGTGACCATCTCGGTGGTCTCGGCCGCCTTGACCACCGCGCCGCTGGCGACCTGGCTTGAATGGGTGACCTGACGGCCGATCTCGCTCACCGACGAGGCCAGTTCCTCGGTCGCCGCGGCAACCGCATTCACGCTGGTCGAGGCTTCCTCGGACGCCGTCGCCGCGGCGGATGCGCGCTGCGAGGTGCCGTTGACGCTTGCAGTGATCTCGCCGGCGACGCTCTGCATACCTTCGGTGGCCCTGGCGACCGCCGCGACCACGCCCTTGACGTCGGCCTCGAAGCGGTCGGCCATCTGGCGCTGCAGCGCCTGCTTCTCGACCTCCGCCTTGGCCTTGTCGGCCTCCTGCGCCTCACGCATCGCAACGGATTCGAGCATGTTGCGGCGGAACATCTCGACTGCCTTGGCCATGGTGCCGAGCTCGTCCGGGCGCTCGCTACCAGGAATGGTGACGCTGGTGTCACCGCTGGACAGCCGGTTCATGACGGCGGTGATCGCGGTGAGCGGGCGCGACAGCCCGCGTCCGAGCAGCAGCGCCAGCACGATCGCCGCGGCCAGGATCGCGACCGTGCCGAGGATCAAATTGCGCTCGGCGGTGGCGAACGCGGCCTCGTATTCGGTCGTGTCCTTGATGATCTCGAGCACGCCGACCGGCGCCCCTGCATAGTTCTTGATCGGGCCGGCATAGACCTCCACCGGATGGCCGTCGAGTTCGGCTTCGTGCCGGACCGATGTGCCGTCGACCGCGCCCTTCAACTGGTCGAGCGGGGTGACCACCGTGCTGCCGAAGGTCGAGGACAGCTTGTTAAGGGTCTTGCCGTCGAGCGAGTAGACGGCAAGGTCGATGCCGAAGCGCTTCTTGGCGCGCTCGACGAATTCCTTGCCGAAGGCCGCGCCGACGTCCACGTTCGCAACGCTCTTGCCGTCGCGCATGATCGGCGTCATGCCGAAGATGCCGAGCGCCTCGCGACCCGGTTCGACGCCCACGATTGACCGGCCTGTCTTGATCGCCTCGACGACGGTCTCCCGGCGTGTGGAGACGTCGTCGCCGAAGGTCTTCGGGGCATGGACGCGGTAAAACGCGATTGCGGGCGGAAGCTGGAAGGTGATCAGCGGAATGCCCTGCGCCTTCAGCGACTTGTTGGCGTCGCCGAGCAGCGCGGCGAGGCCGTCACGGTCGCCCTTGGCGATGGCGTCGCCGACCGGCGGCAGTGAGGCAATCACGGACGAGACGGCGAGCGCCGCGCGCCCCTCATAGTCGATCGCCGCGATCACGCTTTCATATTGCAGCTTGAGCTGCTGATCGAGCGCCATGCGTGTCAGCGCCCGCTGCTGGGTGATCGAGAAGCCGGAGAGGATGGCGCAGGCCACCGCGACCGTGAGCGCGATGGCGAGAATCAGGCGAGCGGCAATCGACTTGAGCTTGATCATTGAGAATTCCCAGGCATTTCCAGAATCTTGCTTTTGTCGAAAGCTGTCAGAAATTGCTTAACAACAAGGGCGGCAGGCCTCGGTGTTTCAATGGGGGCGTCCCATCCTTTTGCATGACTCGATGCAGTGGGTGCATGGAGAGCGCGCTCATTCGCCGCAAGCGGGGACGGTGCGCCGGAGCTTCGCCTGCCGGCGACTATCGGTTTTCGGCAAGAGATCGCCTTGCCGACATCCTCGTCATGCCCCCGGATTGATGCAGGTCAACACCCCCGGATCCATCCGGACTATCTAAAGTCCGTAATCACATTCGAAGTTTGCATTGATGCTCTCGCTCCCTCGCGTGAAGTGCCCGCGGCGCCGATCGCGGATGCTGGGCCCAGTCCTGCTTGCACTCGCCAGCCTGCCTTGCGCTGCGATCGCCGATGACGAGGTGAAGCTCACCGCGACGCAGGCTCAGAACCTCGGGGTCCGCGTGACCCATCCGATCTCGAGCCGGACCGATCAGACGCTGCCCTATCCGGCGCAGATCGTAATTCCCACCCCGCAATTATGGGTGGTGAGCGCGCCGGTCGCCGGCATGGTCACCAATCTGGCGGTCGCGCGCGGCGATCGGGTCATCGCTGGACAGAAGCTGGTAACCCTGCAGAGCCCGAGCTTCGTCTCGCTGCAGCGCGACTATCTGCAAGCCGTGGCGCAGGAGGTTCTCGCCAACAACCAGTTGAGGCGGAATGCCGATCTGTTCGAGGGCAAGGCGGTGCCTCAGCGCGTTCTGGAGGCCAGCCAGACCGAGGCTCGCCAGGCCGGCATCGTGCTGGCCGAGCGGCGGCAAATGCTCCATCTGAGCGGCATGTCGGACGAGGCGGTCTCACGCCTGATCAACGACGCCGCGATCAGCGCCACGCTGACCGTCCACGCGCCGCAGGCGGCTTCCGTCGTCGACATCGCGGTCTCCCCGGGGCAGCGGCTGGAGCAGGCAGCGCCGCTGGTGAAGCTGGCGCGGCTTTCACCGGTGTGGGCCGAGATTGCAATTCCCGCGTCGAGCATCCGGGCCGTTCAAGCCGGCGCTAAGGTCGAGATCGAAGGCTATGATGCGCCGGGCCGTGTCATCCTGGTGTCCGAGACGACCGACGCGGCAAGCCAGACCATCCTCGTTCGCGCGGAGATGCCGAACGAGGGCGGTGGGCTGCGCCCCGGCCAGACCGCAACGGCGCGCATCAGCTTTCTCTCCGCGGGCGAAAGCGCCTGGGAGATTCCCTATAGCGGCCTCGTTCGCCGCGGCGAGCAGACCTCGGTTTTTGTGGCCATCGCAGGCGGCTTCCGTCTCGTTCCCGTCACGTTGCTGGCCGAGGACCAGGATCACGTTGTGGTCGCCGGCCCGATCAGCGACAAGGACGAGATCGCAATCGGCGGCATCTCGGCATTGCGGGGCATTCTCTCGCGGCTCGGAGCTGGCCAGTAATGCTGCAGCGTCTGGTCGCATTTGCGCTGTCGCAGCGGCTGTTCGTTGCACTCGGCGTGCTGCTGCTGGTCGGAGCCGCTGCGGTCTTTCTCCCGGGCCTTCCGATCGACGCCTTTCCGGACGTGTCTCCGGTGCAGGTGAAGATCATCATGAAGGCACCGGGCCTGACCCCGGAAGAGGTCGAGCAGCGCATTACCGTTCCGATCGAGCTCGAGCTGCTCGGGCTTCCCGACAAGAAGATTCTCCGCTCCACCACCAAATACGCGCTGGCCGACATCACCGTCGATTTCGAGGACGGCACCGACATCTACTGGGCCCGCAACCAGGTCTCCGAGCGGCTGTCCAACATCGCGCGCGATTTTCCGGAGGGCGTCAGCGGCGGACTGGCGCCGATCACCAGCCCGCTCGGCGAGATGTTCATGTTCACCATCGACAGCGCCGAATTGTCGCTGGCCGAGCGGCGAACCCTGCTCGATTGGGTGATCCGCCCCGCGCTGCGCACCGTCCCAGGCGTTGCCGACGTCAATTCGCTGGGCGGCCATGTGCGGGCGTTCGAGATCGTTCCCCTGGCCGACGCGCTCGCCGCCCGCGGGATTTCCTCCGAGCTGTTCCGGCGGGCCATCGAGGCCAACAGCCGAAACGACGGGGCCGGGCGCGTGAACCAGGGCGAGGACAGCTCGCTCGTGCGCATCGAGGGCAGCATTCGCACCATCGACGACATCAGGGCCATCGTCATCGACACCCGCGAGGGGGTTCCGATCCGGGTCAACGACGTGGCGCGCGTCAGGGTCGGCGCGCTGACGCGCTACGGGGCCGTCTCCTCCGATGGCCATGGCGAAACGGTGGAAGGCCTCGTGCTCGGCCTGCGCGGCGCCAATGCCGGCCAGCTCGTGCGTGACGTCCGCGCGCGCCTCGAGGAACTGCAACCGTCGCTGCCGAAGGGCGTCTCCATCAACGTGTTCTACGACCGCAGCCGGCTGGTCGGGCGTGCGGTCGGAACGGTGGTGCGGGCTCTCGGCGAAGCCACCGTGCTCGTCGTGGTGCTCCTGCTGCTGTTTCTCGGCAATTGGCGCGCCTCGCTGGTGATCGCGCTCAGCCTGCCGCTGGCCATCGTCATTGCGCTTCTTGCCATGCGCGCGGTCGGCATGTCCGCCAATCTGATGAGCCTCGGCGGCCTCGCCATCGCGATCGGCATGCTGATCGACGCGCTGGTCGTCGTGGTCGAGAACATCGTCGGCAATCTCGGCAAGCACGAGCCCGGAAAGGGCCCGCCGTTGATCCATATAATATTCCGGTCGGTGTGCGAGGTGCTGCAGCCGGTCGCCTCCGGCGTCCTGATCATCATCATCGTGTTCGTGCCCCTGCTGACGCTGCAGGGGCTGGAGGGCAAACTCTTCATTCCGGTCGCGCTCGCCATCATCTTCGCGCTGGCCGGCTCGCTGCTGCTGGCTCTCACCGTGGTTCCGGTCGCGACCTCCTTTCTGCTCAAATCCGCGAGCCATGGCGATCCGCTGCTGATCCGCCTCGCGCAGCGTGTCTATGCGCCGGCGCTGGACTGGGCCCTGGAGAACGAACGCAAGGTCGTCTTCGTCGCGCTGCTGGGGCTCGTCGCGGCAGGCTACGCCTACACGCAGCTCGGCAAGACCTTCATGCCGACCATGGATGAAGGCGACGTCATCGTCAGCGTGGAGACGCTGCCGTCCGTCAATCTCGATGAATCCATGGCCATCAATGCCAGGCTGCAGGCGGCCCTCATGAAGGTGCCTGACGTGGCCGGGATCGTCGCCCGGACCGGCTCGGACGAGCTCGGCCTCGATCCCATGGGGCCGAACCAGACCGATACGTTTCTGGTGCTGAAACCCGTGGATGAGAGGAAAACCCGGGACCGGACGGAATTGCTTCAGGTCCTGCGCGACGTGCTGGCGGATTTCCCGGGCCTGTCGCTCAGCTTCACCCAGCCGATCGACATGCGCGTGCAGGAGATGATCAGCGGCGTGCGCGGCGACGTCGCGGTCAAGATCTTCGGGACCGACATCGGCCAGCTCAACAACATCGCGACGAAACTCTCCGCGATCCTGTCGAGCATCGATGGCGCTGAAGACGTCTACACGACCATCAACGAGGGCGCCCAATACTACACGGTCGCGGTCAACCGGATGGAAGCCGGGCGCCTCGGCCTGACCGTGGATGCCATTTCCAACGCGCTGCGCACCCAGATCGAGGGACGAATCATCGGGACGGCGCTGGAGGACGGCCGCCGCACCCCGATCCTGGTCCGGGGCAGCGAGACGACGCGGGAGGCGCCGACCCTGCTCGCGAGCCTGCCGCTGACGTTGTCGTCCGGCCAGCACGTCGCGTTGTCGCAGGTCGCCCGCATCCAGCGGGTCGATGGCCCCGTCAAGATCGACCGCGAGAACGGCAACCGGATGAGCGTCGTCCGCGCCAACGTCCGCGGCCGCGACATGGTCGGGTTCGTGCAAGCGGCCCAGCAGAAGGTCACGACCGAGCTCCCGCTGCCGAAGGGCTATCGGCTCACCTGGGGCGGACAGTTCGAGAACCAGCAGCGCGCGGCCGCGCGGCTGTCGATCGTGGTACCGGTCGCGATCGGCCTCATCTTCGTGCTGCTGTTCACCACCTTCGGCTCCGTGCGCCATGCCCTGCTGGTGCTCGTGAACATCCCCTTTGCGCTGATCGGCGGCGTCTTTGCGCTGGTGTCGACCGGTGAATATCTGTCGGTGCCGGCGTCCGTCGGCTTCATCGCGCTGCTCGGCATCGCGGTCCTGAACGGCGTCGTGCTGGTCTCGTATTTCAATCAGTTGCGCGCGCACGGTCTGGCCGAGGAGCGCATCGTCATCGACGGCGCCAGGCGGCGGCTGCGGCCGGTGCTGATGACCGCGAGCATCACTGCGCTCGGATTGATCCCGCTGCTGTTTGCGACGGGGCCGGGATCGGAGATCCAGCGCCCCCTCGCCATCGTGGTGATCGGGGGCCTGTTGTCCTCGACGCTGCTGACCCTGATCCTGCTGCCGATCCTGTATCGCCGGTTCGGCGGCACTGCCAAGGCGGCCAGATGACCAGCGAAGCGGTCTGCCTCACCCTGATCGCCGCGCGCCAGCTTCGCGACGAGCTGTTCGACTATCTCAGCGAGCAGACTGATCTGGTGCCGGGTTTTACGGCCTCCGATGCCGCGGGACATGGCGCCAACGTGCGGCTGCAGAGCCCGGAGGAACGCGTCAAGGGACATGCCGACCAGGTGCTGGTCCGGATCGTCCTGCCAAACGCTGCTGCCGAGCGCCTGCTGGAGCGGCTCAAGGTGTCGTTTGCCGGGACCAACCTCGTCTATTGGGTGATGCCGGTGGCGGACTTCGGCATCATCGAGTGATGGCTGGCGGTGCTGCGCGCGCCGGAGCGGTCGGTACGGCCGGGATGTCCTCACTCCAGGAGTGAGCGCACCGACGTGCCTCTCACTCGGGCAAGCCCGCCAGCCGCAAGCCGTTCGCGAGGCTGGCGCGATGCTCCGGACGCCGGATCGGTATCCAGCCATCGAGCCTGGAGATGCGAAACGCAGGATCGAGCTTGCGCAGATGATCCGCAGCATCCCGCGCCTGCTCCGCTTGTCCGGCGAGCCCGTGACAGGCGGCGATGATCACCGCGACGAACACGAAGCTTGGCAACTGCCGGAGAGATTGTTCACCCCAGGACAAGGCCAGCTCGAAACGTCCGGCAAACAGATGCGACATCGCCATGCCGGCCTGCATCCGGAACATCTCGGGATCCAGCGGGCTGAACCGCATGGCACGGGTCAGGAACTCGATTGCAGCTTCGGGATCGCCGCGCTCGGCCCGCAGGAAGCCTCCTAGGAACCAGGCCGCCGCCAGGTTCGGGTTGAGCAACAGCGCCTTGTCGAGCAGTGCGAGGGCGCCGTCCACGTCGCCGGCGAGATGGGCGAGCGTGTGTCCGGCCCGTGTCAGCGCGACGGCGTCGTCCTTGCCCAACTCCATCGCCAGACGCGCCAGCCGGATACCCTCGGCGGACTCCCGCGGCTGATCGGTCATCCATCCGTTGATCTTGCGCCAGCAATGGCACCAGGCCGCCATGGCATGGGCCGAGGCGAACTCGGGATCGAGTGCGATGGCCTTGTGAAACAGCGGCAACGCGTCGTCGATCGCTTCTCGCGTGCCGCGGTGCAAATGCGGCATGGCGCGCAGATAGTGATCGTAGGCGCTGAGATTGCCGGTCGGTTTCCGCCGGGCGCGCTCGATCTCGGCGCGCTCGAGCTGGGAGGCGATCGCGCCGACGATGCTGATTGCGATCTGGTCCTGCAGCTCGAAGATGTCATCGAGCGTTCCTTCAAATCTTTCAGCCCATAGGTGGATGCCTGTCGCGGCGTCCACGAGCTGTCCCGTGATGCGCACCCGGCCTGCGGCGTGACGCACGCTGCCTTCGACGACATAGCGCACGCCGAGCTCGCGGCCGACCTGCTTCTCGTTCACGGTCCGGCCCTTGTAGGTGAAGCTCGAATTACGGGCGATCACGAACAGCCAGCGGATGCGCGACAGCGCGGTGATGATGTCTTCCACCACGCCGTCGGCAAAATAATCCTGCCCGGCGTCGCCGCTGAGGTTTCGAAACGGAAGCACCGCAATCGACGGAGAATCCGGCAGCGACAGGATCGGTGCGGGGGCTTCGATCGCGATGGCCGACGGTGCAGCCGCCGCGCGCGCGAGCGGCGCGTCCTCCCGGACGTCGCCGACGAAGCGCATCCCCTTGCGCGACACCGTCCGGATCAGGCGCTGCTCCTTGCCGGTATCACCGAGCGCCTTTCGGACCGCGTTGACGTGGCTCGTCAGCGTCGATTCGGAGACGATCCGGCCGTCCCAGACGGCCGCCAGCAGATCGTCGCGGCTCACCACCTGGTCCCTGTTGCGAACCAGAAAGAGCAGCAGGTCGAACACCTTTGGCCCGATCGCGACGAGCTCGGTGCCGCAGGTCAACTCGCGCCGTTCGGCGTCCAGGCAATAGTTCTCAAACAAGAAACGCAAATCCACGCTCCGCTTGGACGGGAAGCCAAGGAAAATTGAAGGCTAATTCAGGCCGGGTGCAAGGCTTTCCCGTCCGCATGCGCGCATCCTCGCGTCAGTCACAAGGCCATCGTTGGCCGGAAAAATCGAGGAAAATCATCATGAAGATCGTCATCATCGGCGGGACCGGCCTGATCGGAGCCAAGCTTGCGGCCGTGCTTTGTGAAAAAGGCCACGATGTCGTTCAGGCCTCGCCCCGCTCGGGCGTCGACGCCGTCACGGGCGAGGGTCTCGATCGGGCCCTTTCGGGCGCAGACATCGTCGTGGATGTCGCGAACTCACCGTCCTTCGAGGACCGCGCCGTTCTGGCGTTCTTCGAAACGTCGACGCGCAATCTCCTTGCGGCCGAGGCCGTCGCCAAAGTGCGGCATCACGTCGCGTTGTCCATCGTCGGGACCGATCGCCTTCCGGAATGCGGCTACTTCCGCGCCAAGCTCGCACAGGAGAATCTGATCCGCAGTTCGACGATTCCCTTCAGCATCCTGCGCGCCACCCAGTTCTTCGAATTCATCGGCGGCATCGTCGATTCCTCATCCGACGGCCAGACCGCTCGGCTGTCACCCGCGCTGTTTCAACCGGTGGCCTCGGACGATGTCGCAGCCGCGCTGGCCGATGTGACGCTCGCCGATCCCATTAACGGCATGATCGAGCTCGCCGGCCCGGAGCAACTGAGCCTCGACGAATTCGGCCGCAAATACCTGGCCGCGACCAGGGACCCGCGCAAGGTCGTTGCCGATATCCACGCCCGCTATTTCGGAGCGGAGCTGGACGACCGGTCGCTCACGCCCGGCAGCAACCCGCGGATTGGCGCCATCCGCTTCGAGGATTGGCTGGGCACGCGTCGCAAGTAGCGCGCGGCCTTCATCACGCCCGTCTGCCGCCGAGCTTGCGAGCCCATTTCCATGACCAAGCCTGTCTCGCACGATCGCTCGCGGGAGGAGCCGGCGGCCACGTCCGAGCCGCGCCAGGCGTCTCCAGCCGCGGCCGATCGGCCCCTCGCCGATGCGGAAATGGCCCGCGTGCTCGGGACCGAGCCGTTCCGCATGGCCCTGGACTCCTCCGGCGGCGGGATCGCGCACTGGAGACACGACCCGCTGCACGACGTCGTCGCGCCCATGACCCATCATGTGATCATGGCCTACAACGGCGCGGTGCAGCGCATGGAGCGGCGTTCGGGACGGTTTGTCTCGGCCGGCACGTTTCGTCCCGGGGTCGTGATCATCATTCCGGAGGGCGCGAGCTCCAGATGGGATATTCCAAAACCGGTCGATGTCGTTCAGCTCTATCTTCCGCACAAGACGCTTATGCGCGTGGCCGATGAAGCCGACACGGCCCGGCCGATCGATCTGCTGGAGCGCACGGCGCATCCCGATCCCATCACGTCCCGGCTGCTGCTGAGCGCCGCGGATGTGCTGGAAGGCAATGAAACTCTCGACTCGCTTTTCCGGCAGCAACTGACGGACCTTCTGGCGACGCGTCTGCTGGCCGCGCATGCCGGCGCGCCGAGCACGGTCCGGCCGGTTGTGGGCGGGCTGGCACCGAAGGTGCTGATGCGCGCTATCGAGCGCCTCCGCTCGGAGAGCGATGCGGATGTTTCGCTTGCGACGCTCGCTGCGGACGCTGGCCTCTCGCGCTTCCACTTCTGCCGGGCCTTCAAGGAGAGCACCGGGCTCTCGCCCCATGCCTGGCTGCGCCAGCACCGGCTCGAGCAGGCGATGCAGATGCTGCGCGAGACCGACGCGTCGGTCGTCACGGTCGCCGCCGCGCTTGGCTACGCCTCCCAGACCGCGTTCGCCGCTGCATTCAAGCGGCTGACAGGCGAGACTCCGACCGGTTGGCGCCGGCGTGGGCGCTAGAGCGTTTCGTGCGAATTTGAAAATTGGTTCGCCAGAAGAGCAATCGCTCTGCAATCGCAGCAACGGCGCTGGGGCAGCGGCACATCCGGTTGGCTAGATCAGCAGCATGCCTACGCCAATCACACGGAGAAGAAGAATGGCCTGGAACGTCCCGCTCAATCAGCTTGCGAACACCTCGCGCCGGAAGGTCCTCGCGACCTCGGTCATGTCTGCGATTTCACTCTCCGTCCGCTCCTCGACGGCGACCGGCGAGGAATCCAGCCGCTCGACATCCGCCGCTCAATGGATCGATCCGACGACGTCGGTGACGACGAAGGACGGCGTACGGATCTTCTACAAGGACTGGGGACCGAAATCCGCCCAGCCGATCGTCTTTCACCACGGCTGGCCGCTTTGCGCCGACGACTGGGACACCCAGATGCTGTACTTCGCCGGCAAGGGATATCGCGTGATCGCGCACGATCGCCGGGGTCACGGGCGTTCGAGCCAGGTCGGCGACGGCCACGACATGGATCACTATGCGGCCGATGTCGCGGCGGTCGTCGACCACCTCGACCTCCGCAACGCCATCCATGTCGGACATTCCACCGGTGGCGGCGAAGCCGTACGCTACGTCGCGCGGTACGGCCGTGATCGCGTGGCCAGGCTGGTGCTGATCAGCGCGGTGCCGCCACTGATGCTGAAGACGGAAGACAATCCCGGCGGCGTGCCGATCGAGGTTCTCGACGATCTGCGTCGGCAACTCGCCACCAACAGGCCGCGATTCTATTTGGATTTCGCGAGTGGTCCCTTCTATGGCTACAACCGCCCGGGCGCCGCGGCATCGCAGGCAGTGATCTGGAACAGGTGGCGCCAGGGCATGATGGGCGGCGCCAAGGCGCACTACGACGGCATCAAGGCTTTCTCGGAGACCGATTTCACAGAGGATCTGAAGAGCGTCGCGGTGCCGACCCTCGTCCTGCATGGCGACGATGATCAGATCGTGCCGATTGCCGATTCCGCGCCGCTGTCGGCGAAGCTGCTCAGGAACAGCAAGCTCAAGATTTACCAAGGATTGCCGCACGGCATGTGCACGACCCATGCCGGCGTCGTCAACGCCGAGCTGTCGGCGTTCTTCGCGGCGTGATCGTTCCGCATCGATCCGTTCAAATCACAGGAGATATCACATGCGACTGGTCATCATTGGCGCCGGCTTCGCCGGCATGTACGCCGCACTGTCCGCTGCTCGGCTGCGTGACATCAAGGGCGCCTCGCCCGATCAGCTCGAGATCGCGCTGGTCGCACCACAGCCGACACTCGTTGTTCGCCCGCGGCTTTACGAGCCAAAGCCCGAGACGTTGACGGCGCCACTGCTGGACGTGCTCAAGGCGGTCGATGTCGTCTACGTGCAGGGCGCCGCCGAGACGGTGGATACCAAAGCGCGCGAAGTGGGCATTGCGACGCCCGGTGGGAAGCGAACGAAGCTCTCCTATGATCGTCTGGTCGTGGCCACCGGCAGCCGGCTGTTCCGCCCGAACATTCCCGGCCTTGCCGAGCACGGCTTCAGCGTCGACTCGCTCGACGACGCGATCGCGCTCGACCGGCATCTGCAACATTTGGTGAGCTGGCCGATATCGGACATGCGCGACACCGTCGTGATCGCGGGCGGCGGATTCACGGGCATCGAGGCGGCAACCGAAATGCCGGCGCGACTCTGCAAGAGCCTGGGCCGTGACGCTAGGCCGCGAATCATCATCGTCGAGCGCAACACGGCGATTGCGCCCGACATGGGTGAAGCTGCGCGTCCCGTCATCGCGGATGCGCTGAAGCAGGTCGGCGTGGAGACCCGGCTCGGTGTCGGCGTCGCTTCGCTCGACAAATCCGGCGTCACCCTGTCCGACGGCGAACGCATCGAGACCGCAACGGTGATCTGGGCCGCGGGCATCCGGGCCGCACCGTTGACCGCGCAGATTCCCGGCGAGCGCGACAATTTCGGCCGGCTGCTGGTCGACCGCGATCTGCGCGTGCCCGGTGTGGCCAGTGTCTTCGCCACCGGCGACGCCGCGCGCGCGGCCTGCGACGATGCCGGCAACTACGCGCTGATGTCGTGCCAGCACGCGACGCGGATGGGCGCCTTTGCCGGCAACAACGCTGCCGCCGAGCTGCTAGGCGTTCCGACCAGGCCGTATCACCAGAAGGCCTACGTCACCTGCCTCGATCTCGGCGAAGCCGGCGCTCTGTTCACGCGCGGCTGGGAGCGGAAGGTGGAGATGGTCGGCGATCAGGCGAAGAAGACGAAGCGCGAGATCAACACGGTCTGGATCTATCCGCCGCTCGCCGAACGCGCCGCCGCGCTGGCGTCGGCCGATCCGGAGCGCGTCACCGATCTCTGAACACATCATCAGCGCCAAGCGCCAGGAGTTCTCAACGATGAATCGAGCCATCCGCAACACCCAACAGGAGACGACCATGAATCTGCACGACACCCCGCACCTCGCCGGACCGCAGCCCGAAGAGCTGGTCCCGTCGCGCTACGCCTTGAAAGTCGGCGACATCGACGTGCTTGTGGTCAGCGACGGCGTGCTGCCGCTCCCGACCCAGATGCTGGGACACAACGCCGCCCCATCCGTCCGCGCCGCCTGGTTGAAGGACATGTTCCTGCCGCAAGACGCGTTCGACTGGGCTCTGAACGCGGTCGTTGTCCGCAGCGGCGACAGGACCATCCTGATCGACGCAGGCCTGGGGTCTGACCCGGACCTGCATTTGCCGAGGGCCGGGCAGTTGATCAGGCGGCTGGAGGCGGCCGGCATCGATCTCTCCTCCGTGACCGACGTGGTGCTGACCCACATGCACATGGACCACGTCGGCGGCCTGCTCGTCGACGGTGTGAAGGAGCGGCTGCGGCCCGACCTGCAGCTTCACGTCGCGGCCGCGGAGGTCGCGTTCTGGGAGGCGCCTGATTTCTCCCGCACCGCCATGCCGGAAGGTTTTCCGGACGCGCTGCGGGCGGCGGCCAGGCAGTTCACCAGGATGTACCACAACCAGTTGCGGCAGTTCGACGAGGAGCACGAGATTGCGCCGGGCGTTGTCGTCCGTCGCACCGGCGGCCACACGCCCGGGCACAGCATTGTCCGCCTGACGTCCGGCGCCGATGCGCTGACCTTCGCCGGCGACGCCGTCTTTACGGTCGGCTTCGACCACCCTGACTGGTTCAACGGGTTCGAACACGACCCGGAGGAGGCCTCCCGCGTTCGCGGCCGGCTCTTGCGGGATCTGGCGAAGACCGGCGAGCTGCTGGTCGCCACGCATATGCCGTTCCCGTCGGTCGGGCACGTGGCGCGCGACGGCGACACCTTTCGCTTCGTGCCGGTGTTCTGGGACTACTGATCGCGTGCCGGCTTGGGCGCGCGCACTCATCACTGTGATGAGTGCGCGTCCCCGCTTCGGTTGAAGGATATCGGGTCAGGACGAGGCGGCGTTTCGCAAGATGTTCGTTGCGGCTCCGTTCGCGGACCGGCGGGTGGCGGGAAAGCTTCTCGATACGCTGCTGGCGCATGCGCAGCCGGCGCGTGAGCGCAATCTACCTCGGCACGACCGACAAGTTTCTTGCCGCGCATCGATCTTACGAGAAGAGAAACTTCAAGGAAGTGCAGAAGGCGGAATTGCCGGCGTCGCTTCCGGTGATGTCGTCGACTCGAAATTCTATGTTCTGCGCGGCCCGTGAGGCCCGGTTCCCGTCACACCGCCGCACGGCCGAGGTCGAGCTGCTGCCTGCGTTTGGTCGGGAAGCTCAGCGCCACCGCGACCGCAGCAAGCCCGATCGCGAAGGAGCCGGCGTGCAGCCATGTGTAGCGCTGGAAGTTGTCGAACACGAGTCCGCCGGCCCATGGCCCTAGTGCCATGCCGAGGCTGGCAAAGGCGGACACCGCGCCGAACACGGTGCCCATGATGCGCGCGCCGAAGAACTCGCGAACCAGCACCGCATAGAGTGGCATCACCCCGCCATAGGCGAGCCCGAACACGACCGACAGCGCGTAGAATTCGCCGAGCTGCGCCACCGCAAGATAGGTCGCGATGCACATCGCCTGCACGAACAGGCCGCCGACCAGCACCGGTTTTGCGCCGATGCGATCGGCCGCCGCGCCCAGCAGCAGGCGCCCGCCGAGCCCGGAGACGCCGGCAACGCTGTAGACCGTCACCGCCGTCAGTGGTGCGATGCCGCAGACCATCGCATAGGACACCATGTGGAAGATCGGGCCGGAATGCGCGGCGCAGCAGGCGAAGTGCGCCGCCGCGAGCGCGATGAATTGCGGCGTGCGCAGCGCTTGCGCTGCGGTCAGCTCGACTTCCGGTGCTGCATCCGCCGCCGCGGGGCCAGCAGCTACCGGCGCCGGGCGTACCAGGAAGCACGCCGGGATCAGCAGCGCCCAGGCGGCGATGCCGATCACCAGCATCGCGGTGCGCCAGTCATAGGCCGTGATCAGCCAGCTTGCGGTCGGCGCAATCGTCACTGGTGACACGCCCATGCCGGCGGAGACCAGCGCCACCGCGAGGCTGCGGTTCTTGTCGATCCAGGCGCTCGCGAGCGCCATCATCGGCGCGTAGAAGCTGCCGGCGGCAATTCCGATCAGCACGCCGAAGCAAAGCTGGAACTGCCACAGCTGCGTGGCCTGGCTCGCCGTAACCAGGCCGAGCCCCAGCAGCAGGCTTCCGGCAAGCACCACCATGCGGGTGCCGAACCGGTCGGACAGCGTGCCCCACAGGAACGCGGCCACGCCCATGCAGAGGAAATCGATCGTCGCCGCAGCCGACACGCCGGCGCGCGACCATCCCATCGTCTCCGAGATCGGCTGCAGGAACACCGCAAGCGACAGCATCGTGCCGAAACCGACACAGGTCATCAGCGCCCCCGCGGCGACGATCACCCAGCCATAGTCGATGCCCAGCGGCTTGCTCATGCGTTTCCTCGGCGCTTCTGGTCTTGTTGATGGTGCGCGCCTTGAGATGGTGGCGTATCCGGCGGTGGAGGGCAAGGTCAGCGGTGCATTGCACGTCGCCTCACGACAACAATTGCTGGTTTCTGATAATATCGCCAGCGAACCACGTCCCTTGATGTCAGTAGATGACCGAAGCCATTATCCGCACTGCAACAAGACATGATCTGCCCGAGGTGCTGAACCTCTACCGGCATCTTCATCCGCACGATCCTCAGCTCGAGGCGGCTGATGCCGAGCGCGTCTGGTCGAGATTACTTGCATCCGGCTTCATGACCGTGATCGTGGCGCAAGCAGCGGAGCTGCTGGTTGCTTCGTGCACGCTTGCGATCGTGCCCAACTTGTCCCGCGGCGGCCGATCATACGGTGTGATCGAGAATGTTGTTACTCACGCCGACTACCGCCGCTTGGGGCTCGGTCGACGAGTTCTTGCCCATGCGTTGGAAATTGGCTGGGAGGCAGACTGCTATAAGGTTCTATTGGCAACGGGCTCGAAGCAGGAGAGCACCCTCCACTTCTATGAGGGAGCGGGCTTTGATCGTGGAAGCAAAACCTACTTCGAGGTGCGCCGCCCATGACGGCCATGGGCCCACATGCTGACACCGTCCATCCGGAATGATAGCGTGCCTCTCGTCACGCGCACGTCAGACCGTGTGGGGAGTCAGGTACGATGTCTTGGGGAGCGCTCCGCAGGCCGCACGTTTGCCGCAGCCTTTTCTTGTCTATCATTTTCGCCTCCGCGGTCTGGTCGCCCTTGGCCTCTGCACAGGACGCCCAAAACTCTCCCGCCGAGCCGGGGCCGGTGTTTTCGGATAGCGGCCCCGATGCTGATATCTACGGTGCGGCCGAGGGCTATCCCGTCGGGGTGCGGGGGACCGCCACCCAGCTTGACAAGCTCGTTGGGGTCTACAGCCATTTCGGCGAGATCTACCCCTCGCGCAAGATCGGTCGCGCGGCGGCGCCCTGGCAATTCAAGCGCGCGCCGGAGCCGTCGATCACCTACAGTTTCGGCACGGAACGGCTGAGCATCGCGGACTACCTCAAGCGTAATCCGGTGACGGGCCTCTTGATCGCCAGAGACGACACCATCCTGTACGAGCACTATCAATATTCGCGGACCGATCACGACCGCTTTCTGTCGCAGTCCATGGCCAAGACGCTGGTGGCCATGCTGGTCGGGATCGCGGTCTCGGAGGGCCGCATCAAGTCGATCGACGACCTCATCTCGACCTACGTCCCTCGCCTTGCCGGCACGGAATATGGAAACACATCCATCCGGGCCCTGCTGAACATGTCGTCAGGCGTTGAATTCTCGGAAGTCTATGATGGGCACGATGACATCGCCCGGCTCGGACGAGCGCTGTTCGTTGAAGAGACGCAAGACCCTGCCGCCGTCGTCGCGCAATTCAATACCCGAACCGCGCCGCCGGGGACCAGATGGCATTATGCAAGCGTGGAGACCGAGATCCTGGGCCTGGTCCTGCGCTCTGCGACCGGCACGCCCGTTGCCGACTATCTCCACGACCGGATCTGGGATGCCATCGGCACCGAAGCGGATGCGTCATGGGCGATCGATGGGAGCGGGCAGGAGATCGCCTTCTGCTGCTTCAACGCAACCTTGCGTGACTATGCGCGCCTGGCCCGGCTGCTCGCAAGCGACGGCGTCTGGGAGGGCCGTCAGTTGATCCCCCGGCAGTGGCTGCTGGATGCCACGACCGTCAGGCCAGGCGACGGTCATCTCGCTCCGCGCGTGGCCACACCGTATTTCGGCTACGGCTATCAGGTGTGGCTCCTCCCCGGCGAGGAGCGCAGATTTGCCCTGCTCGGCATCCGCGGTCAGGTCATCCTGGTCGATCCGGCCACCAAGCTCGTCATGGTGCACACCGCCGTTCGCCCAAAGCCGTCCGAGCCGGGAGCCCTCAGGGAGCCGCTTGCGCTGTGGTCCGCCGTGCTTCAACAGCTCGGGCATTGACCGCGGCGGCCGAGTTGTTCGCGGCAGTCGGCGGATGGTCAGGAGCTGTTCCACCGGCAATTTTTTAAGATATCGACGACGCGACCATGTCGGCACGGACTGGTCTCGACCGTCCTTGGATGGACACTCCCCGACGTGCCGTGGATGAGTCCCGCACATCTGAGGCGAGTCGTCGCCTCGACTGTCAAAGACGAACTGGAGCAATGCATGAGGATCACCGTTGAAACCAGCGTAGCAGCCCCGATCGATCGGGTCTGGGATGCCTATACGACGCCTGCCGACATCGTGAAGTGGAATGCCGCGTCCGACGATTGGCATACGACCAAGGCGACCGTTGACCTGCGGGAAGGCGGCGCCTTCTCGTCCCGGATGGAGGCCAAGGACGGTAGCATGGGTTTCGACTTCGCGGGCACCTACACGAAGATCGTCGAACACAGGCGGATCGAATACGCGTTCGGCGATCGCAAGGCCGAGGTGGAGTTCGTGCCGGGTCCGACTGGCATTGTCGTCCGCGTCGTCTTCGACGGCGAGACGACGCATTCGGTCGAGCAGCAGCAGGCCGGCTGGCAGGCGATCCTCGACAGCTTCGCGCGCTACGTCGAGGCAAAGCGGAAGGCCTGATCGATCAAACGGTCGAAGGGAATGACGGGTGGTTGCATCACACACCCGGCGATGATGCCACCATACCCCTGTTTTGCCCGACGGGTCAACCAGATTTCGTAAAATCCAAAAAATGCAATGCCGCCAGAGAGGCGGCTACTGTGCATGGGGTTGTTTTCGCGCTTCTTGTTTGCCGGGCCGGCTGGTCTGGTCCCGGCCGTCGCCTCAGCTATCGACCTTCAGCGCGGCAATGAAAGCTTCCTGCGGGATGTCGACCTTGCCGAACTGCCGCATCTTCTTCTTGCCTTCCTTCTGCTTCTCCAGAAGTTTGCGCTTACGCGTGATGTCGCCGCCATAGCACTTGGCGGTGACGTCCTTGCGCAGCGCGCGCACCGTCTCGCGGGCGATCACCTTGCCGCCGATCGCCGCCTGGATCGGGATCTGGAACATGTGCGGCGGGATCAGCTCCTTCATCTTCTCGACCATGGCGCGGCCGCGGCCTTCGGCGCGGGTGCGATGCACCAGCATCGAGAGCGCGTCGACCGGCTCGGCGTTGACGAGGATCTGCATCTTGACGAGGTCGGCCGGCTTGTAGTCGGTGAGATGATAGTCGAACGAGGCGTAACCCTTGGAGACCGACTTCAGACGGTCGTAGAAGTCGAACACGACTTCGTTGAGCGGCAGGTCGTATTTCACCATCGCGCGCGAGCCGACATAGGTCAGCTCCTTCTGCACGCCGCGGCGGTCCTGGCACAGCTTCAACACGCTGCCGAGATATTCGTCGGGGGTGAGGATCGTGGCCTCGATCCAGGGCTCCTGGATCTCCGCGATCTTGACCACGTCGGGCATGTCGACGGGATTGTGAATCGAGATTTCCTGACCGTCGGTCAGCTTCATCTTGTAGATCACGCTCGGCGCGGTCGCGATCAGGTTGAGGTCGAATTCGCGCGACAGGCGTTCCTGGATGATCTCCAGATGCAACAGCCCGAGGAAGCCGCAGCGGAAGCCGAAGCCGAGTGCGGCCGACGTCTCCATCTCGTAGGAGAAGCTGGCGTCGTTGAGGCGCAGCTTGCCCATCGCGGCGCGCAGCGTCTCGAAATCATCGGCGTCGGCCGGGAATAGACCGCAGAACACCACGGGGATGGCCGGCTTGAAGCCCGGCAGCATTTCCGTCACGGGCTTCTTGTCGTCGGTGATGGTGTCGCCGACGCGGGTGTCGGCGACTTCCTTGATGGCCGCCGTGATGAAACCGATCTCGCCCGGGCCGAGCTCGTCGACCTGCGTCATCTTCGGCGTGAAGAAACCGACGCGCTCGATGTCATAGGCCGCGCCGGTGCCCATCATGCGGACTCGGCTGCCCTTCTTCATGACGCCGTCGACGACGCGGATCAGCACGACGACGCCGAGATAGACATCGTACCAGCTGTCGACCAGCAGCGCCTTCAGCGTCGCGTCGCGATCGCCCTTCGGCGGCGGCAGGCGGGTGACGATGGCTTCGAGTACATCGGGAACGCCGAGGCCGGTCTTGGCGGAGATCATCACCGCGTCGGAAGCGTCGATGCCGATGACGTCCTCGATCTGCTGCTTGACCTTCTCCGGCTCTGCGGCGGGAAGATCGACCTTGTTCAGGACCGGCACGATCTCATGACCCGCATCGAGCGCGTGGTAGACGTTGGCGAGCGTCTGCGCCTCGACGCCCTGGCTGGCGTCGACCACCAGCAGGGAACCCTCGCACGCCGCCAGCGACCGCGAGACTTCGTAGGCGAAGTCGACATGGCCGGGCGTGTCCATCAGGTTGAAGATGTAGTCCTTGCCGTCCTTGGCCTTGTACGCAAGGCGCACCGTCTGCGCCTTGATGGTGATGCCGCGCTCGCGCTCGATATCCATGGAATCGAGCACCTGCTCCTTGCCCGCCATCTCGCGGTCGGAGAGGCCGCCCGTCATCTGGATCAGGCGGTCGGCCAGCGTCGATTTGCCATGGTCGATATGGGCGACGATGGAGAAATTGCGGATGTTCGAAATGGGGACGGTCGTCATGGGCGCGGGATACCACTCACATCCCCGTGCGGCAACCATATTGCTGTATTTTCAGGGCCTTTCTTCACGCCAAGCTGATTCCACGACGGCCCAAAACGCGCTACGCAACGGCCCATGTCAACGACCTCGATCCCCTCCGCTCGACCACGCGTCAAAGCCCGAGTGAGCCTTGGCCGCTTTCGGGCCTGGCTGGTTGCCAGCGCTATCCGCCCGGAGGCCCGTCTTTGGCTGGTGATCCAGTTCGCCATCCTGCATGCGGTGATCTGGACCTTCATCCTGATCAATCTCAAGGCGGCGCAGGACGTTCACATGGACGTCGCGGAAGCCTATGGCTGGGGCCAGAAATTCCTGCTCGGCTACGGCAAGCACCCGCCGCTGTCGGGCTGGGTGGCCGGCCTCTGGTTCATGGTGTTCCCGGCGACGGACTGGGCGACCTATGCGCTGGCGATGGCGACTGTCGGCCTCGGCATGGTGATCTGCTGGCTCGTGAGCTTGCGCGTCGTGGACGCGCGGCGCGCCTTCCTGGTCGTGGTGATGATCGCGCTCTACCCGATCTTCAATTTCAAGGGTTTCAAGTACAACCCGGACCTGCTGCAGCTCGTCACGCTGCCGCTTCTGGTGCTCGCCTATCTCAACGCCTTCGAGAAGCGGAGCTGGCAGTCCGGCATCTGGTTCGGGCTCGCCGGCGCGCTGGCGCTGATGACCAAATACTGGATACTGACCATGATCGGCGCCATTGGCCTTGCCGCGCTGATCCATCCCGATCGTATCAAATTCCTCCTGTCGGCGGCCCCGTGGGTGGCGATCGCGACGATGGCGGTGGCGATGATCCCGCACGTCGTCTGGCTGGCGGACGTGCATTTCGTGCCGCTGACCTATGCCGGCGACACCTACAGCCTCGAGGACAGCCGCCTCGTGCATCAGCTCGTCGCCGGCTATGTCCTGCATAATTTCGCGCTGCTGGCCTTGCCGGTGGCGCTCGCCGCGCTGGCCATGGCGCTGGTGCCGCATTGGTTCACGCTGCTGTTGCGCGCGCCCTCGCGTATCGTCACGCGGGCCTGGGCGCGCGGCGCCAATGCGGGCGTCAATCTCTCGCAGGCGATGAACGTCTGGATCATCCAGATCATCGTCGCGGTCGGCCCGCCGCTCGGCGCGCTGGTCTTCAGCATCTACATGAAGACCGACTGGGGCATCTCGCTGTTCTTCCTGGTGCCGCTCGCGCTGGTCGCGATCCCTGCGCTGCGGGTGCAGGGTGCGGTGCTGTTCAACATCGCCGCAATCTGGTTCGTGCTCAGCGTCGCGACGCTGATAGCCTCGCCCTGGATCGCCGCGCGCGAGATGGCCGCCAATGCCGGCAATACCGCGACCTACGGCGCGCGCTCGGATCTCGCACGCGAGCTGACGCAGGCCTGGCACACGCGCTTCGCCTCGCGCTGGGCGGTCGTTGCCGGCACCATGGAATCGATCCAGCCGATGGTGTTCTACAGCCCGGATCATCCGGCTGCGTTGATGCCGCTCGAAGCCTGGGATTCCGGGCTGACCTCGCGCGAGGACGCCAAGACATACGGCTTCATCGGCGTGTTCGATCCGACCGACGGCCGCCTGCCGGCGTTCGAGAAATGGGTGTCGGAGATCGCGCCGAACGCCGAGCGCATCGTGATGACCACGCGCCGCTTCACCCACGGCAAGGCTGGTCCGTCGATGAGCTGGAACATCTACATCGCGCCGCCGGCGAAGTGACGAGGGACTAAATCCCTTCCTCGTTGAACTTGCTTTCAACGAGTTCGGTGATTGCCGCGAGCGCGGCATCCGCTTCAGCACCGGCCGCGGCCACCGTGATCGTCGTGCCCGGGCCGGCCGCGAGCATCATCAGGCCCATGATCGAGGTGCCGCCGACGGTCTCGCCGCCGCGTGTCACCCACACCTGCGCGTTGAAGCGCTCGACGGCCTGGACGAATTTCGCGGAGGCGCGGGCGTGCAGGCCGCGCTTGTTGATGATCAGGAGGTCCTTGGAGATCGCGCCCGCGGGCACGCCCGACCCGGCTTGCGGCGCGTCCTCGCTCATTTGCCGGCGAGCACGCGGCTGGCGATGGTGACGTATTTGCGGCCCGCTTCCTGGGCCATCGCGATCGCGTCGGGCAGCGTGCGCTCTTCGCGCACCTTGGCGAGCTTCACCAGCATGGGAAGGTTGATGCCCGCGAGGACTTCGACCTTCGGCCGGCTCATGCAGGATATCGCCAGGTTGGACGGCGTGCCGCCGAACATGTCGGTGAGGATCGCAACGCCATCGCCGGAATCGACGCGGTTAACCGCCTCGATGATGTCGCTTCGACAGAGATCGGAATCATCTTCAGCGCCGATCGTGATCGCTTCGATTTGCTTTTGTGGGCCCATGACATGCTCAAGCGCTGCCTTGAACTCGTCGGCAAGGCGCCCGTGGGTCACAAGTACTAGACCAATCATCGGAAAACTCCTCGCGGGCGCTTTTGGTGCACCGCACGAACGCGCCACTTTGACCATCCAGAGCCCCCGCGCAAGGGGGGATGTTGCGTATCTCCCTGAATCTAGACGGATGGATAAGGGGAGCTGCGTCGGTCTATTCGGTCGCGAGTGTGGGGTTCATATGGTTACAATTTCCCTTCAAACAATCGCCTCAAGGGTTAGTGGAAGGTTAACTCTTGGTAGTGGTCAAGGCCGCAACAACCAAGGGGAGGGGCGAATAGCCGCGTCCGACCGGGATTCGGGGTATTTCGACACCGGAAATGCTTGTTTTGAGCGATTCTGCCGCGGGCAGGCGTTCCGCCTCCGCGGCGTCCAGATCGACCACGAGACCGACGGTCGCATGCTCCACGAAGTCGCAGTGGCGGATCCCCAGTCCCCGGATCTCGATCAGGCCGGCCAGTCTCGGTGCGGGACGGACCTCAATTTCATGGCCGACTGTCGCCAGATGGACACGGTCGTCCCCGACCAGAACGGCGCTTTCGACCACGCCGGCGCGCCCCGCCATGATCAAATCGAAGGCAAGCCGCGACTTGCCCGAGCCGGACGGCCCGCGGATCAGCACGGCCAGAGTCCCCACCTTGACCGCGGAGGCGTGAACGCTGGGGCCGCCGTCGCTCAATCTCCCTTGGCTCATAGCGCCGGCAGCCTCACCACGAAGCGCGCGCCGGCAACTGTCGGCGCGCCGTCCGCGTCCAGCGGGCCGGCACGGTTTTCGGCCCAGATGCGCCCGCCATGGGCATCGACGATCTGCTTGGAGATCGACAGGCCGAGGCCGGAGTTCTGGCCAAAGCCTTGATGCGGACGGTCGGTGTAGAAGCGCTCGAAGATGCGCTCCAGCGCGTCGTCGCGGATGCCGGGGCCGTCGTCGTCGACCACGATCTCGATCTCGGAACGGACGCGGCGGCAGGTGAGGCGTACCTTTTTGCCTGCTTCCGAGAAGGATTGCGCGTTGGAGAGCAGGTTGGAGACCACCTGCCCGAGCCGCGAATCATGGCCGGTCACGGCGAAGGCGTCGGTTGGGCTGCGGCCCTCGAAGCGGGTCTCGACCGCGACGTCATGGCCGAGCTTGGTCTCGTTGGCGACGGACACGAGGGTCGTCAGCAGGCGGCGCAGGTCGACCGGGACCGCATCCTGGCGCTGCAATTCGGCGTCGAGGCGGCTGGCGTCGGAGATGTCCGAAATCAGCCGGTCCAGCCGCTTGACGTCGTGCTCGATCACCTCGAGCAGGCGGGCGCGGCTGTTCTCGTTGCGCGCCAGCGGCAGCGTCTCGACCGCGGAGCGCAGCGAGGTCAGCGGATTCTTCAATTCGTGCGCGACGTCGGCGGCGAACATCTCGATGGCTTCGATCCGGCTGTAGAGCGCGCTGGTCATGTCGCGCAGCGCGCCGGAGAGATGGCCGATCTCGTCGCGGCGGCGGGTGAAGTCGGGAATCTCGATGCGGGCCTTGATGCGGCGGCGAACGCTCTCGGCGCTGTCGGCAAGCCGGCGCACCGGTCCTGCGATCGTGCTGGCGAGCAGCAGTGACAGCATGATCATGACCGCGGCGGCAACACCGCCGACCTTCAGGATCGCGAGGCGCTCGGCGGTGACCATCTGGTCGATGTCGTCGCCCTGGGTGGACAGCATCAACGCGCCGTGGATGGCGCGTGAGCGCAGCACGGGGACCGCGACCGAGACGATCACCTCGCCGCGCGCATTGACCCGCACCATCGAGCGCTTCTGGCCCTGGAGTGCGTCACTCACTTCCGCATAGCCGTTGCCGTTCTCGGGCCCGAGCTCGCGATAGAGCGGCAGGTCGCCGCGGTTCAGCCAGGTGCGCACCGCGACCATGCCGCGCTCGACGAAGCCGGGCTTGTCGGCCGGCGGCGGAAGGTTGAGGCGCAGCACGTTTTCGAGATTGCGGCTGTCGAGCAGCAGGCTGCCGTTCGGATCGTAGATGCGGGCTCGCGTCTTGGTCGGCGAGATCAGCGTGCGCAGCACCGGCGCCACGCGTTCCGGATTGATCGGAAAGTCCAGCGGCGAATACTCGTCCGGTCCGCCATAGGTCTCGCCCGGCTTGAGATCGAGCAGCCGGTCGGGATCGATGGTGATGGTGTTGGTTTGGACGGTCGCGGACGCCGCGATCGCGCCGGCGATGATTTCGGCCTGCACCAGCAGGCTCTGCGCGCGCGCGTCGATCAGGCCGGCGCGGAACTGCGACAGGTAAAGGATGCTCGCGACCAGCGCGACGAGGCCGGCAAGGTTGAGCGAGACGATGCGGCGGGTCAGGCTCGAGAAGGACAGCGCGAAGAAGAACTGCCCGGCGCGCTTCAGCCAGTTCAGCGGTCGCCACCCCTGCGCGGCCGGCCTGTCCTCGGCGACGTGCTCCAGACCGCCGTCGGATGCGACATCCCCGGCGCTCTGGTTCTCGTCAGGCTGCGTTCGGTCAAGCAATGCTTACGCCCGCGTTGGGACTTCTCGTGGGAAGGATCCCCGCATCCTAGAGCATGATCCGGAAAAGTGTGCAGCGGTTTTCCGAAAAGATCACGCTCAAGCTATCGAGCCATCCCGGTCCCGATGGAATCAGGACCGGCGATACTCCTGGTCTTTGTTGAAGGCGCGTGAGGCTCAGGCTTCCTTGAAGCGGTAGCCGACGCCGTACAGCGTCTCGATCATCTCGAACTCGTTGTCGACCACCTTGAACTTCTTGCGCAGCCGCTTGATGTGGCTGTCGATGGTGCGGTCGTCGACATAGACCTGGTCGTCATAGGCGGCGTCCATCAGCGCGTTGCGGCTCTTGACCACGCCGGGCCGGGTCGCCAGCGCCTGGAGGATCAGGAACTCGGTGACGGTCAGCGTCACCGGCTCGTTCTTCCAGGTGCAGGTATGACGTTCCGGATCCATGCGCAGCAGGCCGCGGTCGAGCGCCTTGGCGTCGTTCTCCTTCGGCGTGACGGTCGGGTCCTTCGGCGCCGAGCGGCGCAGCACGGCCTTGACGCGCTCGACCAGCAGGCGCTGCGAGAAAGGTTTGCGGATGAAATCGTCGGCGCCCATCTTGAGGCCGAACAGCTCGTCGATTTCTTCGTCCTTGGAGGTCAGGAAGATGACCGGCAGGTCGGACTTCTGCCGCAGGCGCCGCAGCGTCTCCATGCCGTCCATGCGCGGCATCTTGATGTCGAGGATGGCGAGATCGGGCTGGGTGGTACGGAAACCGTCCAGCGCGGAGGCGCCGTCGGTGTAGGTCATGATGCGATAGCCTTCGGCTTCCAGCGCGATCGAGACGGATGTGAGAATGTTGCGGTCGTCGTCGACCAAAGCGATTGTGGGCATGAGCCTCTGCTTTCTGCTTTCCGTTTGGGTCGTGGCTTAAACGGCGAGCAATCCACTGATGCGCCGCATACATGGGTGCCGAATTTGGCGTTCGAACCTTGTCACCGAGCAATGCAAGCTGGGCTGAAGTGTGACCAAGTTCCACGAAACACGGCAGATTCGCCGCATGTCGACCCATAACCCGACCCTCGTTTACCCGAAAAAAGGCCCTCCTTGCAACCACCCGAGCCGAGAAAGCCAATGCAACCGACCCCCGATTTCGACCCCGGAAAGCTCGCCAGATCGCTGCTCAGGCGGTCGCGCCAAGGCGCGCTGGCAACGCTGATGGCGGGCTCCGGCGATCCCTATTGTTCCCTGGTCAATCTGGCCAGCCACCCGGACGGCTCCCCGATCCTGCTGATCTCGGGCTTGGCGGTCCATACCAGGAACATTCTCGCGGATAGCCGGGTCTCGTTAATGCTGGACGAACGTGGGGCCGGCGATCCCTTGGAAGGCGCCCGCATCATGCTTTCTGGCCACGCCGAACAGGCCGCAGCCGACAAGGAACTCCTCAAGCGGCGGTATCTCAATGCCCATCCGTCCGCTGAAGCCTTTGTATCGTTTAAGGATTTCTCCTTTTTCCGGATCCGGCCCACGGGGACCCATCTGGTCGCCGGCTTTGGCCGGATCGTCGACCTCCGGCCGGAGCAGTTCCTAACCGACCTCGCCGGCGCTGAGGACCTGCTGGTGGCGGAGGAGGGGGCCGTCGAGCACATGAACGCCGACCACCGCGACGCCATGGGGCTCTACGCCACCAAACTCCTCGGTGCGGCCGAGGGCGACTGGCGCTGCACCGGCTGTGACCCCGAGGGCCTCGATATGCAGGATGGCCAGACCGCGCTGCGGCTCGATTTCCCGGAGCGCGTGACCAACGGCACGGCGCTACGAAAAATGCTGGTCCGCCTCGCTGGCGAAGCGCGCACCAAGCTGGATTCCAGCACTACAAATTGAACGCCGTTGCCCATCGCTGCGACCCAAGACCGTAATGATCTTGAGGTGCGCAGCGAGAGGATTCATGACACGCCGTCGTCTGACGCTGGTTGCGGGTCTGGCGCTCGCAATCACGGTATCGCTGGCCACGCCCGGCCTCGCCCAGAAGGGTGATCTCTCCGCGCAAAGCGCGCGGATCAACGCGCTGAGAAGCGCCGGCAAATATTCGGAAGCGCTGCCGCTGGCGCAGGCCATGGTGGCGTCTCTCGAGAAAACCACCAACAATCGCGACCTCGCAGGCGCTCTCAACAATCTCGCGCAAATCCATGCCGACCAGGGCCACGACGACCAGGCCGAGCCGATCTACAAGCGTGCCATCGCGCTGATGGAAAAGGGGACGGGTCTGGGCAGCGTCGAGATCGCACCGGTCCTGAACAACCTTGCTGCACTCTATCAGCGGCAGAGCCGGCTTTCCGAGGCTGAGCCGCTGTTCAAGCGTGCGCTCGCCGTTCGCGAGAAGGCGCTGTCGCGCGAGCATCCCGATGTCGGCCAGTCGCTCAACAATCTCGGCACGCTCTATGTGAAGCAGCAGCACTACGCGGACGCGGAGCCCTTGTTTCAACGGGCGCTGGCGATCTACCAGAAAGTCGGTGGTCCCGAGCATCCGGCCGTCGCGACCCTCCTGAACAATCTCGGTCAACTCTATCGCGATCTCGACCGCGACGCGGAGGCCGAAGTGCCGATCAGGCGCTCGCTCGTGATCCGCGAAAAGGTGCTGGGGATGGATCATCCCGACGTCGCGCGGTCCCTCAACAATCTTGCCGGCCTCTCCGAGCACCAGCGGCGCTATGCCGACGCCGAGCCGCTCTATCGCCGTGCGCTTGCTATCCGCGAGCGGGCGCTCGGGCCCGATCACCCTGATGTCGCGACCTCGACCAGCAACCTCGCTTATTTCCTCTACGTGTCTGGTCGAAATGCGGACGCGCTGCCTCTCGCGGAAAAAACCCTTCGCAGCGACCGCGCGCAGTTGCGCGTCGTGCTGCCGGTCCTGTTCGCTGCGCGGCAGCAACATCTGCTACCTGACGACAAGGCGCTGGACGAGGCGCTCGCCGCGATCCAGCGCGGCACGCAATCGTCTGCCGCATCCGCCGTGAACAAGCTCGCCGTGCGCCTTGCCGCCGGCAGCGACCGGCTTGCCGAACTGGTGCGCCGGGATCAGGACCTCGCGGCCGAGTCCGAGGCGCTCGACAAGGCGATCATCGTCGCGGTGTCGAAGCAGTCGGCCCAGCGCGACGCCGCGGCCGAGGCGCGCAGCCGCGCGCGGATCGCGACGATTGCGAACGAGCGTGCAGGCTTGCAGAAGACGTTCGTCGTCGAGTTCCCGGACTACGCCTCGCTTTCCAATCCGCTGCCGCTGGCCGTCAAGGACATTCAGCCGCTGCTGTCGGCCGATGAGGCGATGGTGCTCTTTTCCGTGGTCGACAAGCAGAGCCATGTCATCGCGATCACGCGCGAGGGTGTCGAGTGGAAGGAGATTCCGCTCGGCGCGGACGCGCTGGCGCAGAAGGTCACGGCGTTCCGCCGCGGACTCGATGTCGGCAAAGCGCGCGATGCGTCCGGCAAATCCGGATTGTTCGATCTTGCGCTCGCCAACGAACTCTATGTCGCGCTGCTCGGTCCGGTCGAGGCTCTGACACAAGGCAAGCGTAACCTGCTGGTGGTGCCGTCGGCCGCGCTGACCGCCTTGCCGTTTCACCTGCTCGTCACGGAGAAACCGCAGGCTGCGATCCCGGATACGCTCGATGGCTATCGCAGCGCCGCCTGGCTGCTGCGGCGTCAGGCCGTGTCGGTGCTGCCGTCGGTGGCCAGCCTGAAATCGCTGCGTGCCTTTGCGCGGAGAGACCACGGCGTGAAGCCGATGACCGGCTTCGGCGATCCCGTGTTCAATCCCGCGCTGGAAGGGCCGGCCGATCGTCGCGCTGCGAATGGAAAGGTTGCCGCGCGCAGCATCGTGACATCAGCCTATACCGACTTTTGGCGCGGTGCCGGCGTCGATCGCGCGCAGCTGGCGCAGGCGCTGCCGCAATTGCCGGATACGGCGGATGAGTTGAATGCAGTGGCCAAGGATGTCGGCGCGACCGCAGCCGACATCCATCTCGGCCGCGATGCCAGCGAGACGACGCTGAAGCGTGCAGCGCTTGCTCAATACAGCATCATCTACTTTGCCACCCACGGCCTCGTCGCTGGCGACATCAAGGGATTGGGCGAGCCTTCGCTTGCTCTCTCCATTCCTGAACAACCCACGGAGCTGGACGACGGCCTGCTCACGGCGAGTGAAGTTGCCCAGCTCAAGCTCAATGCGGATTGGGTTGTGCTGTCGGCCTGCAACACTATTGCCGGCGACAAGCCGGGCGCTGAAGCGCTGTCGGGACTGGCGCGCTCGTTCTTCTACGCCGGCGCCCGCGCGCTGCTGGTCTCGCACTGGGCCGTGGATTCGGAAGCTGCCACACGCTTGACCACCTCGACTTTCGAGTTGCTCAAGAACGAACCAGAAATAGGCCGTGCCGAAGCCTTGCGCCGCGCGATGTTGGCGTATGTTGATGACGCCTCGTCGCCGCGCAACGCTTACCCCGCGATCTGGGGACCGTTCGCGCTGATCGGTGAAGGCGAGGTGCGATAGCCCGGTCCACGATTGTGCGTCGCAACAACCCCAGGAAACGCCGAAACACGCATTTGGTTGCGCGATCATTCGTGATTTCTGGATGCGGATGCTCAGGGCTGACATGCGCGACGTTTGGCGCGGTCTTTGAATAAACCAAATCCTAAGGGATCGGCTTGGCAACGTCAGCGTTCACCGATATTAGGTCGTCCAACCGAGGCCGGACGGCCTGTAATTCACGGTGACCGCGATGGTGCCAAAGTCAGGTCGCGCTATGTGTCGCGGGTTCTAGGAGGATTTTTCGTGCAAGAGACGGGCGT
The DNA here is from genome assembly GCF_007290395.2 of Bradyrhizobium cosmicum. NCBI lineage: Bacteria > Pseudomonadati > Pseudomonadota > Alphaproteobacteria > Hyphomicrobiales > Nitrobacteraceae > Bradyrhizobium > Bradyrhizobium cosmicum. The sequence goes on from NZ_CP041656.2 coordinate 786,007, forward strand.
GCGCAACGGTGCCTTCGGCGCCGACAAATTCGGCTTAAAGAATCTCAAGCAGGTTCACTGGAACCTCGGCGCACCGCAACTCTATCAGTACTCGCTCGCCGCGGGCGAGGCGGTGCTGTCCGCTGACGGCGCGCTCTGCGCCGACACCGGTGAGTTTACCGGTCGCAGTCCGAAGGACAAGTTCACGGTGCGTGACGCCACCACCGACAAGAAGATGTGGTGGGCCGGCAACCAGTCGATCACCGCCGAGCAGTTCGAGACGCTCTACCAGGATTTCCTCAAGCACGCCGAAGGCAAGAAGCTGTTCGCGCAGGACCTCTATGGCGGCGCCGATCCGGCTTACCGGATCAAGACCCGGGTCTTCACCGAGCTCGCCTGGCACTCGCTGTTCATCCGGACGCTGCTTATCCGCCCCGAGGCGATCGAGCTGTCGACCTTCACGCCTGAGCTCACCATCATCGACATGCCGAGCTTCCGCGCCGATCCGAAGCGCCATGGTTGCAAGTCGGAAAACGTCGTCGCGATCGACTTCGCCCGCAAGATCGTGCTGATCGGCGGCTCCTATTATGCCGGCGAGATGAAGAAGTCGGTCTTCACCACGCTGAACTACTATCTGCCGGAGCGCGGCGTGATGCCGATGCACTGCTCGGCCAATGTCGGCGCCAAGGGCGACGCCGCGATCTTCTTCGGGCTGTCAGGCACCGGCAAGACCACGCTGTCGGCCGATCCCAACCGCACCCTGATCGGCGACGATGAGCACGGCTGGGGCCCGAACGGCGTGTTCAACTTCGAGGGCGGCTGCTACGCCAAGTGCATCAAGCTCTCGCAGGAAGCCGAGCCGCAGATCTATGCGGCGTCGACGCGCTTCGGCGCGGTGCTCGAGAACTGCGTGCTCGACGAGGACACCCGCGTGGTGGACTTCGACGACGGCTCCAAGACCGAGAACACGCGTTCGGCCTATCCGCTCGACTTCATCCCGAACGCCTCGCGTACCGGTCGCGCCCCGCAGCCGAAGAACGTGGTGATGCTCGCCGCCGACGCCTTCGGCGTGCTGCCGCCGATCGCCAAGCTGTCGCCGGCGCAGGCGATGTATCACTTCCTGTCCGGCTACACTGCCAAGGTCGCGGGCACCGAGCGCGGCCTCGGCAACGAGCCGCAGCCGGAATTCTCGACCTGCTTCGGCTCGCCCTTCCTGCCGCTCGATCCGTCCGTCTACGGCAACATGCTGCGCGACCTCATTGCCCAGCACAATGTCGATTGCTGGCTGGTCAACACGGGCTGGACCGGCGGCAAGTATGGTGTTGGCTCGCGCATGCCGATCAAGGTGACGCGCGCGCTGCTGACCGCCGCGCTCGACGGCTCGCTTCGCAACGTCGAATTCCGCACCGACAAATATTTTGGCTTCGCGGTCCCGACCGCGCTGCCGGGCGTGCCGAGCGAGATCCTCAACCCGGTCAACACCTGGAAGGACAAGGACGAGTTCGACAAGACCGCCCGCGCGCTGGTCGGCATGTTCCAGAAGAACTTCGCCAAGTTCGAAGCCCATGTCGATGCCGAGGTCCGCGCAGCCGCGCCGGACGTGAAGCTCGCGGCGGAGTGATTTCTCTCGCCTTTGGTTGAATGCAAAAGGGCGGCCGAGAGGCCGCCCTTTTTTGTTTCTTGCGATCTTTCCGCCGTCATTGCGAGCGCAGCGAAGCAATCCAGAATCCCTCCGCAGTGACAGCCTGGATTGCTTCGCTGCGCTGGCAAGGACGAGTCTTTGGAAGCACTCAGGCCTTGAAGTACGCGATCTGCGTGGTCGTCGCGAGCAGCCGCCCGTTCGGCGACCACAGCTCGGCGTTCTGGTCGGCGTAGCTCTTGTGCATGATCTTCGAATCGGCCGTCGCCAGCACGCGGGTGATGTCCTCGGCCGCGAGCTCTTCGCTGTCGGTGTGGAAATACGTCGTCAGCGACACCGTGCCGAACGGCACCAGTTCGCGCCTTGCGTGGAAGATGCGGCCGAAGAAAGCGTCTGACATCGACATCAGCGACAGCATATCGAGCTTGCGCGGAGTGCGGTCGCTGATCCAGATCTTCGAATAGGTGCCGGCAAGTTCGGCCTGCGGCGGGCCGATCCGCATCTCGCCCTCGACGAAGCGGAATTCATACTGGTTGGCCCACGACGCCGAGATCTTTGGGAACGGCAGCGTCTGTTCGAACGGCTTTGCTTCAGGATATTGCGCCACCCTGTGCTCCCACGACGGTCGGCGCTCGGCGAACACCGCGGTGGCGAGCGTTGCGACCTCGCCGCCGCCCTGCGACAGTTCAACGCTCCAGTGCTGGCTGGAGCGGTTGGCCTTCACCAGCCGCAGGTCGAGATCGAACGGGCCCTTGGCGATCGGCGCGCAGTAATTGACGGTTAGCGCCAGCGGTTCGCCGGCGCGTTGCGGGTGCTCGATCAGCGCGCGCAGGATCGTCGCGGCCGTGATACCGCCGAACGGGCCGACAAAGGCCCAGTAGTCGTCGCTGGTGTGCCCCTGCCAACTGGAGTCACCGGCGGTGATGCGGGTGGCGTCGTCGAAGGGATGCGGGAGCTTGGCGTGCATTGTTGTTTCCAGCTTTCAATGACGGACGTCATATCACGCCCGCCGCCGGCCTGCGCAATTACCTGCTGCGTAACGCCGATTTCATCCTGCGGAAAATCAGCCCGCGACGTCGCGCAGATTCGGCAGCAGTGGCGTGGTCGGGTTTACCGGCACGGTCCAGATTTCCTCGGCGTATTCACGAATGGTGCGGTCGGATGAGAACCACGCCATGCGCGCGACGTTGAGGATGGAGGCGCGCGTCCAGGCCGGCGCCACCTGCCAGCGCGCATCGACGCTGCGCTGTGCCTCGTAGTAGGAATCGAAGTCGGCGCTGACCATGTAGTGATCGAGATAGCGCAGCGCATGCGCGATGGATTCGAAGCGGCCGGGATCGCCGGGGGAGAATTCACCGCCGCCGATCGCATTGATGGCGCGCTGGAGCTTTGGCGATTTGCGGATCACGTCGGAGGCATCCAGCCCCTGCTTGCGCCGGATCATGACGTCGCCCGCTTCCATGCCGAAGATCGCGATGTTCTCGGCGCCGACGTGATCGCGGATCTCGATATTGGCGCCGTCGAGCGTGCCGATGGTGAGGGCGCCGTTCAGTGACAGCTTCATGTTGCCGGTGCCGGAGGCTTCCATGCCGGCGGTCGAGATCTGCTCGGACAGGTCGGCCGCGGGAATGATCACTTCCGCGAGGCTGACATTGTAGTCGGGCAGGAAGACGACCTTGAGCTTGCCGCCGATCGCGGGGTCGTTGTTGACCACCTCCGCGACATCGTTGATCAGCTTGATGATCAGCTTGGCGTAGCGATAGCTCGCTGCCGCCTTGCCAGCGAAGATCTTGACCCGCGGCACCCAATTCCCGTCGGGATCGTCCTTGATCGACTGGTACAGCGCAACTGTTTCGATGATGTTGAGCAGCTGGCGCTTGTATTCATGGATGCGCTTGATCTGCACGTCGAACAGCGCGCTCGGGTCGACCTTGATGCCGAGCCGTTCGCCGATCAGGCGCGCAAGCGCCATCTTGTTGTGAAGCTTGACGCTGCGGAACTTCTTCTGGAATTCGACGTCGCTGGCGCGCGCCTCGATCAGGCTGAGCTGGGTCGGATCGTCGAGCACGGCATCGCCGCAGGTCTCGCGCAATAGGTCCGTCAGCTTCGGGTTTGCCAGCATCAGCCAGCGGCGGAAGGTGATGCCGTTGGTCTTGTTGGTGATGCGGCCGGGGTAGAGATGGTTGAGATCGTGGAACACGGTCTCGCGCATCAGGTCGGAATGCATCGCCGAGACGCCGTTGATGCGGTGCGAGCCGACGAAGGCGAGCTGGCCCATGCGCACGCGGCGACCGCTCTTCTCGTCGATCAGCGAAACCGAGGCGCGGAAATCGATGTCGCCGGGCGCGCGCGCTTCGGCGAGCGCGAGATGCTGCACGTTGATGCGGTAGATGATTTCCAGATGCCGCGGCAGCAGCCGCTCGAACAGCTCGACCGGCCAGGTTTCGAGCGCCTCTGGCAGCAGCGTGTGGTTGGTGTAGGAGAGGGTGGCGACCGTGATTTTCCAGGCCTCGTCCCAGCGGAAATTGTGGAGGTCGACGAGGATGCGCATCAACTCGGTGACGGCAAGGCTCGGATGGGTGTCGTTGAGCTGCACCGCGACCTTGGACGACAGGCTGCGGAGCTGGCCGTCGGACGACAGATGCCGCTTGATGAGGTCCTGCAGCGAAGCCGAGACGAAGAAATATTCCTGGCGCAGGCGCAGCTCGCGGCCGGCGGGGCTCTCGTCGTTCGGATAGAGGAATTTGCAGATCGCTTCGGCGCGCGACTGCTCGGCGCTGGCGCTGACATAGTCGCCCTTGTTGAAGGCATCGAGCTTCAACGGATCGGGCGAGCGCGCCGACCACAGGCGGAGCGCATTGACGTGCTGACCGCGCCAGCCGACGATCGGCGTGTCATAGGCGATCGCCTGCACCGTCTCGCCCGGGTGCCAGATCGCGCGGTCGCGGCCCTTGTCGTCGACATGCTCGACACCGCCGCCGAAGTTGATGTCGTAGATGACCTCCGGCCGCTGCAATTCCCAGGGATTGCCGAAGCCGAGCCATTCATCCGGATATTCCTGCTGCCAGCCTTGATTGATGATCTGGCGGAACAGGCCGTAATCGTAGCGGATGCCGTAGCCGATCGCGGGGATCGACAGCGTGGCCATGCTTTCCATGAAGCAGGCGGCGAGCCGTCCCAGGCCGCCATTGCCGAGCGCGGCATCCGGCTCGCATTTGCGGAGCTCGGGCAGCGAAACGCCGAGATCGCCGAGCGCGACCTCGAAGATCTTGAGCAGCCCCATGTTGTTCAGCGCGTCGGTGAACAGACGGCCGATCAGGAATTCGAGCGAGAGATAGTAGACGCGCTTGCGCCCGGCGTCGTAGCTGTGCTTCTCGGCCGTGAGCCAGCGGTGCACGATGCGGTCGCGCAGCGCGAGCGCCGCGGCCTGGTACCAGTCGTGCTTGGTCGCCATGCCGGCGTCCTTGCCGATGGCAAGGCGCAGTTTCGCCAGGATCGTGCCCTTGATCTCAGCCAGCGCGAGTTCGTCGATGGGCTGGCCGGCAGCTGGGAAATTTGGCTGGAACGATTGATCTTGCAAGGCCGTCACTTCCTGGTCGCGAGAACACCACTAACCCTACGCGTCTTGTCATCCTAAGCGTATTGCCCCTGCACCGGAACCATCGCTGGTGCGGCCGTGCACTGCGCTGGCGTAAAATTATGCAAGTAACGGGCCGATTTGGGAACCCGGAAGCGTACGGAGAGATGCGGATTTGGTGCTAGGCTAACGGCCAATTCAGCCATCAGTATGGAGGAAGCGCCCCATGACACTGCTGATGAGACTGCTGATCGAGATCGCCGCCGCAGCCATTCTCGTCGTCTGCATCACCGTCTCCAGCGCGGCCTTTGCCGCCGGCAGGATGGGCCGCGGCGCCGACGGGCTGAGCTGCGGTTTTACTGTCCCGCAAAATTCATCTCCGGCCGCGCGCTGCGCCGCGATCAAGCGCCAATGCGGCGGCAAGTTCTACGCGAATGCGTGCGGGGGCAGGCTGGTCTCGGCGGCGAACTGAACGGCAGGACGCGATTGGCCGCTCCGCAAGGAGCGAGCAGCTATCTGACCACGCCTGACGTGAATCCCGCCTTGCGGCGCGGCGGCTTGATTTCCTTTTTCAGGAAGCAGCGCGCTTCACGTCCGGTGTAGCCGGGACGGGCGTAGGTGAAGGCGCGGCATTTGTTGTCGGCGGTGCAGGCGGCCTTGCAGGCCTCCTCGCCTTCGCCGTCCTTGAGCTCGAAATTGCGCAGGTCACCGCCTGGACGGTCGATCGACGTTTCCACGCCCTCGACCCGCGGCTCGATCACGCCGGCGCCGCGGACACCGGAGATGCAGCAATTGCCCGGGACGCGCGGCGGCACCGTGTTCTTGAGCCAGCACACGGCCGAGCCGCCTTCAACGTCGGGATAGCTGAAACTCCAGGCGCGACAGCGGCGATCTCGCTCACACTGCAGTGCGCAATCCTCGGGGTCACCCGAGGTGACCGGCGTGTTGAAATAGTCGCCGCCCGGCCGGTCGAACGCCGTCTGGGCGCGTGCGGGGTCGCTCGAAAACACGAGCGAGAGCAGCGTCGCGCAGGCCATGACGCTTGCCAAGACCCTTGCCGGGAGCTTTGACATGACAGCGCCAGGCAGGCGGCCCTTTCCCATCGGAACAGCTTTCGAGTTATTGACGGCGCTCAGCTTTTTCAGCCGGCCATTTGATCGCCGCAAACCTGTATGGGCGATGAACGGCTGAACTTCCGAACGCCGGAATCTAGAAAGCGTATTCCGCGTAGGCCGGTTCCACCGAGCCTTTCCAGGGCCCGTTGAACTTCTCCAGCATCTCCTCGGCCGGAGTCCGGCCGGAATCGATGATGCGGTCGAGCGGCTCCAGATGCCGGGTTTCGTCGCGGCCGAGCTGATCGATCCGGCCGCGCCGGCGCAGGCCGGCATGGGCCAGGACGAGGCATTCCTTGGCGATCTCGAACAGATAGCGATCCTTGATCCGCGCCTTGAAGCCGAAGCGCGGCACGTCGTCGCGCAAGGCCTGGCGCTCGGGCGAGGTCCAGTGCTTCACCAGGTCCCAGGCGGCATCGAGCGACACGTCGTCGTAGAGCAGCCCGGCCCAGAATGCCGACAGCGCCGGCAACCGGCCCCACGGGCCGCCATCGGAGCCGCGCATTTCCAGATAGCGCTTGAGGCGCACCTCGGGGAAAATCGTCGAAAGATGGTTGGCCCAGTCCGACAGCGTCGGACGCTCGCCGGGCAGATTATTGTTGCGGCCTTCGAAGAAGGCGCGGAACGAGGAGCCCGACACGTCGATGTAGTCGTCTTCGCGCTTGACGAAATACATGGGCACGTCGAGCGCGTAATCGACGTAGCGCTCGAAGCCCATGCCGTCCTCGAACGCCCACGGCATCATGCCGGCGCGCGCATTGTCGGTGTCGCGCCAGATCTCGGAGCGGAAGGAGAGGAAGCCGTTCGGCTTGCCTTCGGTAAAGGGCGAATTGGCGAACAAGGCGGTCGCTACCGGCTGCAGCGCGAGCGAGACGCGCAGCTTCTTGACCATGTCGGCTTCGGAGGAGAAGTCGAGATTGGTCTGCACCGTGCAGGTCCGGTACATCATGTCGAGGCCGTACTGGCCAACCTTCGGCATGTAGTTGGTCATGATCTTGTAGCGGCCCTTGGGCATCACCGGGATGTCGGCGCGCGACCAGGACGGCGTCATCCCAAGGCCGAGGAAGCCGATGCCGAGCGGCGTCGCGATCTCGCGCACCTGCGCCAGATGCGCCATCAGCTCGCTCTGGGTCTGGTGCACGTTCTCGACGGGGGCGCCGGAGAGCTCGAACTGTCCGCCGGGTTCGAGCGAGATCGCGCCGCCGCCGGTGACGTCGTAGAGGCCGATGATGTTGCCCTTCTCCATGATCGGCTCCCAGCCGAGCAGGAGCTTCATGCCCTCGAGCAGCGCGCCAATGCCGCGCGCACCTTCGTAAGGCACCGGCCGGTGGCCTTCGAGCGTGAAGGGCGTCTTCTCGTGCTCGGTGCCCATGCGGAATTCGGACGGGTCCTTGCAGCCAGCCTCGAACCACGCGACGAGCTCGTCACGCGATTGCAGCGGCGTCATATCGATCTGGTCTCGCGCCATATCAAACTCTAATCAAAAGGGCGCTTCGATCGAAGGCGCGCGGGTGACAGGGATGGTCCGCGAACCCATGGGGTGCGCGGACGTGCTGGTTGGCCGCGCGATCATCGCGGCGGCGAGGTTTCGTTGACACTGGCGACGGGTGGCAGTTTCATCTCGCCGCACGAGCAGCCCAGGCGGTCGAGCAGACCGCTGAGCTTGACGGCATCCGCATCGGACAGTTTCGAGCCGACATATTTCTCGATCGCGGCGGAGTAGGCGCCCCACATCCGCTTCTGCAACTCGCGGCCCGCTTCCGTGATCTCAACGAACTGGCCACGCTTGTCGATCTTGCATTCGCGCCGGGAGGCGAGGCCCTCGTCGACCAGGCGGTCGATCAGGCGCGATGTGGAATATTGCGGGATCAGCATCTGCCGCTCGAGTTCCACCGGCCGCAATTCGCCCGAGGGCGCCCGCGATAGTTCCAGCAGTGCGTCGTACCAGGCCAGCGGCGGGAAGCCCGCCTTCTTCAGGTCCTGCTCGACGCAATCGAGCACGCGGCTCTGCACCCGCATCAGGCGGATCCAGGCGGAAGTCGCCTCGGTCGATGGCTTGCGTTTCATGGTCCCGCTCAAACTCGTCGCCCGTCTCTTACCCCACTCGATGCACCTGCATCAATCTTGACTATTGCATGCACGTGCATGTAGGCGTCTATTCGCTGCAACCAAGCGTCAAGAGGAGGAAATTCCATGAAACTCTATTACTCGCCCGGCGCCTGCTCCCTGTCTCCTCACATCGCCCTCCTGGAAGCCGGCCTGCCCTACGAGCTGGTCAAGGTCGATATCCGGGCCAAGAAGCTCGAAAATGGTGAGGATTATCTGAAGCTGAACCCCAAAGGTCAGGTCCCCGCGCTGGGCCTCGACAGCGGTGAGATCGTGACCGAAGGTCCGGTCATTGTCCAGATGATCGCCGACAAGGCCGCGGCCAAGGCGCTGGCGCCCGCCCACGGCAGCGCCGAGCGCTACAAGCTGCTCGAATGGCTGAACTTCCTCACCTCGGAGGTGCACAAGAGCTTCGGTCCGATGTTCGCACCGGCGCTGAACGACGAGGCCAAGGCCTTCTTCAAGGACCGCGTCATGGGCAAGCTGAAATACATCGACAGCCAGCTCGCCGGCCGTGACTACCTCATGGGCAAGCAGTTCACGGTCGCGGACGGCTATCTCTTCACGATGCTGACCTGGGCCGACCGGATGAAGTTCGACTTTTCGGCGATGCCGAACCTCGCCGCCTACAAAGCCCGCGTCGCCGCGCGCCCGCAGGTGCAGGAAGCGCTGAAGAAGGAAGGGCTGGCGCAGGCCGCCTGAGCTGCAAGAGCGATCGATCGTCGAAAGGGCCGGGTCGACGATCCGGCCCTTTTTATATGCCGCGGGACGGCAGGGGTGCGAATCCATTTCAGCGGATCGCCGTCCCTCATAACCGACCTATGAACGACTGTTCGTCAAATGTAAGTAGTGCTGTCTTGTTAATGCTCGCAAAGCGGGCGAGCTTGCTGGAACTATTGAGGATGTGTTCGGACTCTCTTCGGAGTTGAACTTGACGATTGCCTCCGTCCTGATCGTTGCAAGTGGCTTGGTGGGAATAGCCACGGGTTATGTCTTCAGGATCTGGGCGCTGGTTCTGATCTCTCCGATCATCGCAATTCTATCCGCGTTTGTTCTTCGCGCTTACGATTTCGGAATGCTGGCGGGCGTGACCGTCATTGCCGCCTGCCTCGCCGTCTGCCAGCTCGCGTACTTCGCGGCGACGTATCTGCTGCACGGGCGCGAGGCCTCACCCCATGAGGAAGTCGACGGCCAGCCAGGCGAGATAAGCGAGCAGAAAATCCGCAGCCAGCACAAGTGACGCCAGGGCCGTCCAAAGCACCGGTCCCTTGCGACGCAGGCGAGCCGGCTTCTGTTGCCGCGAGAGGCGACCGGTCGCAGACGCAAAGGGATATTTGGCGGCAAGATCGCGATCGAGCGCGGTCTTCCGCAGCACCAACGAGTTCATCAAGGACACTTTCTTATTTCGTCTTCAACTTGCCGATGGATCGGCAAGTGTCCCAACGCGATTCATGACCCCGACCCGCAGCAAGACTAATGCCAGGGCCGAGCGAAAAAACGGCGCCGCTTTGGCGCGCCTATGACATTGAGCGATACCGCGGTAGCGGGACGCTGACACGGTTCCTAAGCGGATTTTGTGATCGGTTCCACAACCGGGAATATATCTGACGCAACCGTGATGACATTGCCCAAAGGAAAAGGCCGGATCGATGATCCGGCCTTCGCAGTTTGGTTCGCTACGAGCTCAGACGATCAGGCAGCTGCCTTCTTCGGCGCGAAGCGTCCGTAGAAGGTTTCGCCCTTCGTGGCCATCTCCTCGAGCAATTTCGGCGGGGTGAAACGCGAGCCGTACTTTGCTTCCAGCTTGTGGCAGAGCTCGACGAACTTCTTCGTGCCCATGAAGTCGATGTAGGACAGCGTGCCGCCGGTGAACGGTGCGAAGCCGAAGCCGAGGATCGAGCCGACATCCGCCTCGCGCGGATCGGTGATGACGTGGTCTTCCACCGTACGCGCAGCTTCCACCGCCTGCACCACCAGGAAACGCTGCTTCAGCTCCTCGACATCGAGCGTATCGGGATCGAGCTGCTTCGGCTGCAGGGCCGAGAGGCCCGGCCACAGGCTCTTCTGGCCCTTGCCCTTCTCGGGGTAGTCGTAGAAGCCCTTGCTGTTCTTGCGGCCCAGGCGGCCCTGTTTCTCGACCAGCTCCACCATCAGCTTCTTCTGATCGGGGTTGATGGCGTTGGGGCCGAGATCGGCTTCCGTCGCCTTCATGATCTTGAGGCCGAGGTCGAGCGCGACTTCATCCGAGAGCGAGAGCGGGCCGACCGGCATGCCGGCCATCTTGGCGCAGTTCTCGATCATCGCCGACGGCACGCCTTCGAGGAACATCTCGTTGCCCTCGGCGACATAGCGGCCGACGCAGCGATTGGCGAAGAAGCCGCGGCTGTCGTTCACCACGATCGGCGTCTTGCCGATCTGCCGGACGTAATCGAGCGCGGTCGCGAGCGCGACATCGCCGGTGTTCTTGCCCTTGATGATCTCGACCAGCATCATCTTCTCGACCGGCGAGAAGAAGTGGATGCCGACGAACTTGCCCTGGTCCTTGAACCCTTCGGCCAGCGAGGTGATCGGCAGCGTCGAGGTGTTCGATGCGAAGATCACGTCCGGCTTCATATGCTCCTGCGCCTTGGCGAAGGTCTCCGCCTTGACCTTGCGGTCCTCGAACACGGCCTCGATGACGAGGTCGACGTCCTTCAGCGCGGCATAGTCGGCGGTCGCCGTGATGCGCGCGAGCAGGGCTTCTGCATCGGCGGGCTTGGCGCGGCCCTTCTTGATCTGCTCCTCGATCACCTTCTGCGCGTGCGCCTTGCCCTTGTCGGCGCTCTCCTGGTCGCGGTCGATCAGGACGACGTCGAGGCCGGCACGGGCCGAGACGTAGCCGACGCTCGCGCCCATGAAGCCGGCGCCGATCACGGCGATCTTCTTCACCTTGGTTGCGGGCACGTCCTTCGGACGGCGAGCGCCCTTGTTGAGCTCCTGCATCGACAGGAACAGGCTGCGGATCATCGCGGCCGCTTCCTTCGAGCGCAGCACCGAGGTGAAGTAGCGCGACTCGACACGCAGGGCAGCGTCGATCGGCAACTGCAGGCCTTCATAGACGCAGCTCATGATCGCGCGCGCGGCCGGGTAGTTGTCGTAGGTCTCGCGGCGATAGATTGCGTTGCCGGCCGGGAACATCATCATGCCGGCCTTGGAGAACACCGGACCGCCCGGGAGCTTGAAGCCCTTCTCGTCCCAGGGCGCGACGGCCTTGCCGCCGCCCTTGATCCAGTCCTTGGCGGCCTTGACGAGGTCGGCGGCGGGAACGACGGCGTGAATGAGGTTCAGCGCCTTCGCCTTTTCGACCGTAACCGGGTCGCCCTTGAGCAGGATCGTCATGGCGTCCTGCGGCGGCACCAGGCGCGGCACGCGCTGCGTGCCGCCGGCGCCGGGGAACAGGCCGACCTTGACCTCCGGCAGGCCGAGGCGGGTCTTGGGATTCTCCGCCGCCACGCGATAGTGGCAGCACAGCGTGATTTCGAAGCCGCCGCCGAGCGCGAGGCCGTTGATCGCGGCCGCCCACGGCTTGCCGGATGTCTCGATCGAACGCAGCACCAGCGAGAAGCGCCGGCTCTGGTCGAACAGCATCTGGTTCGCGGCGGTCTCGCCTTGCTCCCCAAAGACCTTGGCGTAGGCCTGGTTCATGCCTTCCAGCATCGACAGATCGGCGCCGGCGCAGAATGCCTCCTTGGCGGAGGTGATGACGACGCCCTTCACCGCGGCATCAGCCGTGGTTTGCTTGACGATCGCGTCGAGCTCGTTGGTCGAGGTCTCGTCGAGCACGTTCATCGAACGGCCCGGGATGTCCCAGGTCACGAGCGCGATGCCGTCGGAATCGGTCTCAACCTTGAAGTTCTTGTAAGCCATGTTGGTCGCTCCCTATCCTTAGACGCGTTCGATGATGGTCGCGGTGCCCATGCCGCCGCCGATGCATAGCGTCACAAGGGCCGTGGATTTGTTGGTGCGCTCGAGCTCGTCGAGCACGGTGCCGAGGATCATCGCGCCCGTGGCGCCGAGCGGATGGCCGAGCGCAATCGCGCCGCCATTGACGTTGATCTTGGCGTTGTCGATGTCGAAGGCCTGGATGTAGCGCAGCACGACGGAGGCGAAGGCCTCGTTGAGCTCGAACAGGTCGATGTCCGACTTCTTCATGCCGGAGCGTGCGAACAGCTTCTCGGTGACGTCGACCGGGCCGGTCAGCATCATCGCAGGCTCGGAGCCGATATTGGCAAAGGCGCGGATTTTTGCACGCGGCTTCAGGCCGTACTTGCTTGCGGCCTCCTTGCTGCCGAGCAGCACGGCGCCGGCGCCGTCGACGATGCCCGAGGAGTTGCCGGCGTGGTGCACGTAGTTGACGCGCTCGATTTCCGGATGCGACTGAACGGCGACGCCGTCGAAGCCGCCCATCTGTGCCATCATCGTGAACGCCGGCTGCAGCTGTGCCAGCGACTGCATCGTCGTCGAGGGACGCATGTGCTCGTCCTTGGCGAGGATGGTGAGGCCGTTGATGTCCTTGACCGGCACGATCGACTTGTCGAAACGGCCTTCATCCCAGGACTTCGCGGCACGCTGCTGGCTCTGCACGGCATACGCATCCACGTCGTCGCGCGAGAACCCGTACTTTGTGGCGATCAAGTCGGCCGAGACGCCCTGCGGCATGAAATAGTACGGCACCGCCATTGACGGATCCATCGGCCAGGCGCCGCCGGAGGCGCCGATGCCGACGCGGCTCATCGATTCCGCGCCGCCGCCGATCACCAGCTCATGCTGGCCGCTCATCACCTGGGCTGCGGCAAAGTTCACGGCGTCGAGGCCGGAAGCGCAGAAGCGGCTGATCTGCACGCCGGGCACGGCTTCACCGAGACCGGCCTTGAGCGCGGCAAAGCGCGCGATGTCGGAGCCGGCTTCGCCGACCGGATCGACCACGCCGAGTATGACGTCGTCGACGGAATCTTCCGGCAGGTTGTTGCGGTCCTTCAGTGCCTTCAGCGGCACGGTGGCAAGTGCGAGCGCGGTCACTTCGTGCAGCGCGCCGTCGGCCTTGCCGCGGCCGCGGGGGGTGCGGACGTGATCGTAGATATAGGCATCTGCCATGGGAGCCTCCTGATTGCAGCGATTGGTTGCGACCGCGGTGCGGTCGAGATTGTTGGGGAAGCGAATAATCTCAGAAAGCTTCCGCCGGCAATTCCATGATGGTGGCGGAGCCGGCCTGGATGCGCGCGAGATTGGCGGCGGTCTCGGGCAGCATCCGTTCCATGAAGAAGCGGCCGGTGACGAGCTTGGTCGAGAGATAGGGCGTGGCCCCGCTCTCGGCAATCTTGGCCTGGGTCACCTTTGCCATCCTCGCCCACATGTAGCCGAGGGCGACGAAGCCGAAGAGGTGCAGGTAGTCCGTTGCGGCGGCGCCGGCATTGTCCGGCTTCATCATCGCGTTCTGCATCAGCCAGGTGGTGGCCTGCTGGAGGTGGCCGAGCGCCGTCGACAGCGGAGTGATGAACGGTGCCATCGCCTCGTCGCCGCCATTCTCCTTGGCGAACGCGCCGACCTCGCCGAAGAAGGCCATGATGGCGCGGCCACCGTCGCGCGGCAGCTTGCGGCCGACGAGGTCGAGCGCCTGGATGCCGTTGGCGCCTTCATAGATCATCGCAATACGGGCATCGCGCACGAACTGCTCCATGCCCTGTTCGGCGATGTAGCCGTGGCCGCCATACATCTGCTGCGCCTGCACCGCGTTGGCGAAGCCGTACTCGGTGAGGAAGCCCTTCAGCACCGGCGTCATCAGCCCCATGTGGTCGTCGGCGGCCTGGCGGTCCTTGGCATCCTCGGAGCGATGGGCAACGTCGCTCTTCAGCGCAGTCCACATCACGAAGGCGCGCGCGGCCTCGTTGAAGGCGCGGATCGAGAGCAACGTGCGGCGCACGTCGGGATGCACGATGATCGGGTCGGCCGCCTTGTCCGGCGCCTTGGCGCCGGTGAGCGAGCGGCCCTGGATGCGCTCGCGGGCATAGGCGACGGCATTCTGATAGGCGACCTCGGACTGCGCGAGGCCCTGAACCGCGACGCCGAGGCGGGCCTCGTTCATCATCACGAACATGCCCTGCATGCCCTTGTTCTCTTCGCCGATCAGCCAGCCGGTGGCGTTGTCGTAATTCATCACGCAGGTGGAATTGCCGTGGATGCCCATCTTGTGCTCGATCGAGCCGCAGACCACGCCGTTGCGCGCGCCCACCGAACCATCGGCATTGACCAGGAATTTCGGCACCACGAACAGCGACACGCCCTTGATACCGGCCGGCGCGCCCTCGATGCGGGCAAGCACGAGGTGAATGATGTTGGGAGCGAGGTCATGCTCGCCGGCCGAGATGAAGATCTTGGTGCCTGATATCTTGAAGCTGCCGTCGGCCTGGCGCACCGCCTTGGTGCGGAGCATGCCGAGATCGGTGCCGCACTGCGGCTCCGTCAGGTTCATGGTGCCGGTCCATTCACCCGCCACCATCTTCGGAACGTAGGTCTTTTTCTGCTCCGGCGAACCGTGGACGATGAGCGCCGCGGTCGCGCCCATGGTGAGGCCGCCATACATCGAAAACGCCATGTTGGCCGAGCACTGGAATTCGTTGACCGCCTGGCTCAGCGTCACCGGCAGGCCCTGGCCGCCGAACTCGGTCGGAGCCGACAGACCGAGCCAGCCGCCCTCGGCGACCTGCTTGAACGCGTCCTTGAAGCCCTTCGGCGTGGTGACGCTGCCGTCATCGGCGCGCTTGCAGCCTTCGAGATCGCCCACACGATTCAGCGGCTGCAGCACCTCTTCGGCGAGCTTGGCGGCTTCGCCGAGAATGGCTTCGCGCACGTCGCTCGACGCGTCGGAGAAGCCGGCGAGGTTGTCGTAGCGGTCGATCTGGAAGACGTCGTTGAGCAGGAAGTTTACGTCTTCGACGGGGGCTTTGTAGATCGGCATGGTGGTCTCCCGGCAGGCGGCCTGATGATGTTTGGCTTAGGATTGGGCGGCGGCAAGCTGCTCCGCCATCAGGCGGTGCAGCATGTTGATCGCCTTGAGCGGACGCACCATCACCTTGAAATTCGTGATGCGTCCCTCGGAATCGAAGGTGATGATGTCGACGCCGTTGAGCTCGATGCCGTCGATGATGGTCTTGAACTCGAGCACGGCGCCATTGGCGCTTGTCCACTCGCCGACATAGGCAAAGCCGGGACCGCCGAGCACTTTTTCGGCGCTCGCGAGGTATTTGAAGGTGATGTCGCGGCCGCGCTGCGGCGAGTGCACCACGGGGCTTTCGAACACGGCGTCAGGATGCAGCAGGTCCCAGAGCGCTTTCGCATCATGGGACTTCATGAAGGCGTACCAGGACTCGAGGCCGGTCATTGTCAGGATGCCTCCCTAGATCAAAGGCCTTGGCAAAAAGCTCGAAAACAACCCCATGCACAGTAGCGAGGAGTTTGATTTCGCTATGTTTTCGGGTCGAGTATTGAGCCCCGACCTTTGGCATCTCATATGCACATTGACGCATATGCATCAATGCGCATAAAGTCAAGTCAATTGGTCGGACCTCAAGGGAGCTGGTGCCATGGCGCTGGGCGACGCAATCCTCGCATGCCTGACGGAACGTCCGATGACAGGCTACGAGCTGGCCAAGACGTTCGACTCCTCGATCGGCTTCTTCTGGAAGGCCGACCATCAGCAGATCTACCGCGAGCTCTCCAAGCTGCGCGACCGCGGCTACATCCAGGGCCGTGAGGTCGTCCAATCAGGCAAACCCAATAAACTCATCTATACGCTCACTCCCGAGGGCCGAACAGCGCTGCGGCACTGGGCCGCGCGGCCGAGCACGCCGCCCTCGATCAAGGACGATCTCCTGATCCGGCTGCATGCGCTGGACAGCATCGACATCGAGCCCATGCGCACCGATCTGATGGCCCGGCTGGAGCATCACCGCGACCGCCACGCGAACTACGAGCGCATCCTGAAAAAGCGCTTTCCGGAGGGGACGGCCTCGGGTGTGCTGGATCTCGGCAATCTGCTGCTGCTTCAGCTCGGCGCCCGGCACGAGCAGATGGTGGCCGACTTCTGCGAGGAGGCCCTCGAGGCTCTGTCAGCCATGAGCAGCAAGAGCACGGTGGTGATTCTGGAGGACGGCAAGCGCGAAGGGAAGGGCTGAGGCAGCCGCCTCGAAGAATGGACCGAAAGCCGCGGGACTTCCGTCGCCGGGCGGGGAGATCGGCAGCCAGCTAGACCGGCAAATTGTCGCTCATGCCGGGCGGCACATCGCCCTGTTCGGACCGTTCGGCCAACAGCTCCTTCTCAGCCTCATACCAGAAGCTGTCCATTTTCTCGTTGGGCTGGCCCGCACCTTTCCAGATTTCATAGGCGCGTTTGCGGACGTCTTCTTCAGTCAAACCGGCCATTCTCAGCCTCCTTGGTTGCTGAAGCTCCAAGCGGTGAGCCCGCATAGAGTTCCTGGCCGAGAGCGTGCTGAGGGGTGAGATTCCAATCGCATCCGACAGATAGGCCGCCCAACTTTAAGACACCGCCAACGGGTTCCTTAACCCGTTATTTACCGTAACAGACAAAAGTCGGTTTTCGAGGCAGACGACCCGCGCCAAATCCGATTGTCTTTGCAACCGGCACGCGTGGGGAGACTGGAGGCGCCGGGTGGGGCGTCGGAGTCGGAACCGGACAGAGTCATGAATTCGCGCGTATCGTGGAGTGTTGACGGTATCGACCCATCCGTCCGGGAGCGGGCCGAAGCTGCCGCGCGCCGTGCCGGCATGTCACTCAACGATTGGCTGAACTCCACGCTCGGCGAGACGGCCCCGCCAAACTTTCGCGGACCTTACGATCAGCGCCAGGACCAACGTCAGGATCAACGTCCCGATCCGCGTTCAGCGCAAATGCCGAGCCAGGAGAGCCGCGAAGTCGCCGACATCCACCAGCGGCTCGACGCGATCACCCAGCAGATCGAACGAATCTCGAAGCCCGCGCCGCGGCAAGACGTTTCACGACAGGACGCCTCACGACTGGACGCTGCGCGGCCAGACGTCTCGCGCGAGCAGGGCGTCGCGCGCCAGCTCAATGACGCCATCTCGCGGCTCGACGCACGGCTGTCGCAAATCGCAAAGCCGCCGCAGCCGCAGCCGCAGGCGCCTCGGCCGGCACCAATCGAAACGCGTCGGCGCCAGGCCGATGCGGTCGAGCGCGCCGCCGCGCAGGTCTATCGCAACTCACCGCCGCTGAGCCCCGCGTCGTTCGACGTTGCCGTCGCCGAGATCACGGCGCGGCAGAGCGAACTCGACGGCTTCGCGCCGCGGCAGGTGCCGCCGCGCGCCGCGCCGCCGATTGCGCCGGCGGCAGCTCCATTCGCGCCCCCGATGGCGCCGCCCAAACCCGCCTACGCTCCGCCGCCACCGCAGCCCGGGCCCGATTTCTCGTCGCTCGAGCGCCATTTGCTCAAGATCACGAGCCAGATCGAATCGCTCCAGCGTCCTGACAATACCGAGCAGGCGATCAACGCCTTCCGCAGCGAGCTTGCCGAGATCCGTACCGCCATCACCGAGGCGATGCCGCGCCGCGCGATCGAGTCGATCGAGAACGAGATCCGCTCGCTGCATCGTCGCATCGACGAGACCCGTTCGTCCGGCACCGACGGCCAGGTGCTATCAGGCATCGAGCACGCGCTGTCCGACATCAAGCAGGTGCTGCGCACGCTGACGCCGGCCGAGCAACTCACCGGCTATGACGAGGCGATCCGCAATCTCGGCGCCAAGCTCGATCTGATCCTGCGCGCCAATGACGATCCCTCGACGGTGCGGCAGCTCGAAGACGCGATCTCGGCGCTGCGTGGCATCGTCTCCAACGTCGCCTCCAACGAGGCGCTGGCGCGGCTTTCGGACGACGTGCAGCTGCTCTCGTCCAAGGTCGACCAAGTGACCCGCGCCTCCGGCCCAGGCGACAGCTTCGCGGTGCTCGAGCAGCGCATCGCGGCGCTCACCGCCGCGCTGGAGACCCGCGAGCGGCCTCAGCCGTCGGAGAGCAGCGAACATCTGGAAGCTGCGATCCGAGCGCTGTCGGACCGTTTCGACCGCATGCAGGTCGGTACCGATTCCGCATCGACGTTCGCGCATCTCGAACAGCGGGTGTCGTATCTGCTGGAGCGGATCGAGGCCGCCTCCGATCCGCGCAACGGCAATTTGAGCCGCGTCGAGGACGGGCTGCACGACATTCTCAGGCATCTGGAACGGCAGCAGGCGACCTATTCCGCGCTGGCCGAGAGCCGCAATTCCACGCCATCGTCCGATTCCGGCGTGGTGGATGTCGTCAAGCGCGAGCTCTCGGACATCCGCTTCAGCCAGGCGGAGACCAACCGCAGCACCCAGGACTCGCTCGAAGCCGTCCATAACGCGCTCGGCCACGTCGTCGATCGCCTGTCCATGATCGAGGGCGATCTGCGCGCGGTGCGCACCGCGCCACCGGCGCCGCAGCCCATGACGACGTCCATGGCGATGCCCATGGCCGCGCCGATGGAGCCCGCGCCGATGGCGCGCGAAGTGCGGCCGCAGCAACAGCCGCAGCCGAAATACGATCCCAAGCCCGAATTGCCGAACCCGGCCGCTGCGCATCAGCCACCGCAGTCGGCCTTCGTCGCGGCGCCGCGCGAATTCCATGCTGCTGCCAATCCGGCGGCGCCGCCGCTTGCGCCGATGGCGCCGCAATCCACACCACCTTTGCCGCCGCGCGCGATCAGCGAGATCCTGGAGCCCCACACGGCGCCGGCCCGCTCGGCGCTTGCGCCGGAATTGCCGCCGGATCATCCGCTCGAGCCGGGCACGCGGCCGGGCGGCCGCGTCGCCACGCCGTCGGAGCGCATTGCCGCGTCCGAAAGCGCGATCAGCGAGATCCCTACCGCTCCGAAGGAGCCGGTGTCATCGTCGAGCTTCATCGCCGCAGCGCGCCGGGCGGCCCAGGCCGCAGCCGCGCAGCCCGAAAAGCCCGCCCGCGGTGCCAAGGTCAAAGCGACCAGTGCCAGCCGCGCCAAGGACAAGGGCCAGGAAGGCGGCTCGACCATCACCTCGAAGATCCGCTCGTTGCTGGTCGGCGCGAGCGTGGTCGTGATCGTGCTCGGCACGTTCAAGATGGCGATGAACCTGCTCGACGGCGGCACTGCGCCGCCGGCGCCGCAGGCGATGGAGGACTCCTCCAGCGCACCCGCGCCGCAGACGCCGCCGGTCGAAAGCAAGCCGGCTGCGCCCGAGCAGGTCACGCCGTCGATGACCTCGCCGACGCCGATCGGAAAGCAGTCGCTGAACAATTCCGCGCCGGCCCCCGTCGCCGGTTCGGGCAACTCGGCCTCGGTTGAAATCCCGCCCGCTCCCGCTGCGGCGCCGCCGCCCGCGGCGAGCAGCGATGTCACCGGCGCGCTGACGGGCACGAGCCGCGCGCGGATCGGTCTGGTTCAGGTGCCGCCCAGCGAAAAACTGCCTGACGGCATCGGCGGTCCCGTGCTGCGCACAGCCGCGATGAAGGGTGATGCGGCTGCGGCCTTCGAGATCGGCATGCGGTTCGCCGAGGGCAAGGGCGTTGCGGCGAACTACGACGAAGCCGCCAAATGGTACGACCGCGCGGCACAGGCCGGCGTGGTGCCCGCGACCTTCCGCCTCGGCACGCTCTACGAAAAGGGCCTCGGCGTGAAGAAGGACGCCGACATCGCCCGCCGCTACTACACGCAGGCGGCAGAGCGCGGCAATGCCAAGGCGATGCACAATCTCGCGGTGCTCGACGCCGACGGCGGCGGACGCGGGGCCAATTACAAGAGCGCGGCGCAGTGGTTCCGGAAAGCCGCCGATCGCGGCGTCGCCGACAGCCAGTTCAACCTCGGCATCCTCTATGCCCGCGGCATCGGCGTCGAACAGAACCTCGCCGAGTCCTACAAATGGTTCAGCCTGGCAGCTGCCCAGGGCGACGGGGATGCCTCCGGCAAGCGCGACGACGTCGCCAAGCGCCTCGACCCGCAATCGCTCGCCGCCGCCAAGCTCGCCATCCAGACCTTCAGCGCAGAGCCGCAGCCGGACGATGCCGTCAACGTCACTGCGCCCGCCGGCGGCTGGGACAGCGCGCCGCAGGCGAACGCCAAGCCCGCGCCGAAGCCGGTGGCGAGCAAGCGCTCGGCCTCGGCTGCGCATTAGGCGGAATAGCATTAGGCAGACAGAACGAGCCCCGGGCTCGGTGCACCTCTCCCGCTTGCGGGAGAGGTCGGCGCGTTCCGGGCGATGCGAAGCATCGTCCCGCGCGCCGGGTGAGGGTTCTATCCTCTAGGGGATTATCCCGTTGTGGACATACCCTATCCCCAGCCCTCCCCCGCAGGCGGGGGAGGAGGCGCACCTTTGCCCTGGCTGCGCTTGAGTCCAGCCTCATCACACTCATCGCGCGCTCATTCACCACGCCCGAAATTCCCGATCACGCCCGCGACCGAATTCCGCTATTGAAGGGCGCGGCAATCGTTCGACCGTCCGGCGAGCATTCCGCACAATCGATCCGTCTCGCCGGAGCGTGGTCCCTCGATGCAGCTCTATCTCCCGATCGCCGATCTTCCGGTCAACATCTTCCTGGTGCTGGCGATGGGCGCGGCGGTCGGCTTCGTGTCCGGCATGTTCGGGATCGGCGGCGGCTTCCTGATGACGCCGCTCCTGATCTTCATCGGCATCACGCCGGCGGTCGCGGTCGCCTCGGTCGCGAGCCACATCGCGGCGTCGTCCTTCTCCGGCGCGCTGGCCTATTGGCGGCGGCGTGCGATCGACCCGGCGCTGGCCGGCGTGTTGTTGTGCGGCGGCGTGACCGGCACGGCGCTGGGGGTGTGGACGTTCACGCAGCTCCGCGCGCTCGGCCAGCTCGATCTGATGATCGCGCTGTCCTACGTGGTGCTGCTCACTACGGTCGGCAGCCTGATGTTCTCCGAGGGCCTGCGCGCCCTGATGCGGACCCGGCGCGGGGCGGTGCCGCCGCGGCGCACCCACAACTGGATCCACGGCCTGCCGCTCAAGATGCGGTTCAAGCGCTCCAAGATCTACCTCTCCGTGATTCCCGTGGTGATCGTCGGCATCGTGATCGGCTTCATCGGCGCCATCATGGGCATCGGCGGCGGCTTCATCCTGGTGCCGGTCATGATCTACCTGCTGCGGGTGCCGACCTCGACGGTGATCGGGACCTCGATGGTCCTCACCCTGGTCACCATGCTGTTCGCGACCATGCTGCATGCGGTGACCAATCATCTGGTCGACGCGGTGCTGGCGCTGATCCTCATGGTCGGCGGCGTTACCGGCGCGCAGTTCGGCGCACGCGCGGGCCAGAAGATCCGCGGCGAGCAATTGCGGCTGCTGCTCGGCCTGCTGATCCTCTCGGTCGGCGTCCGCTTCGCGATCGAGCTGGTGATCCAGCCTGCGGATCTCTTCACCATTCGTGAGCTCGGAGCGAGCGGATGATGCGCGCGCTCCTCGCAATCCTGCTCGTCACGTTGACCGTCTCGGCCGCGCGCGCCGAGCGGCTGATCGTGTCGGTCTCCAACCATCGCGTCACGGTGACGCCGGACTATTCCGGCGAGGAGTTGGTGCTGTTCGGCTCGATCGAGAAGGATGCTTCCACACCGGCCGACCGTACGACATACGATCTCGTGGTCACCGTGATGGGCCCGCGCGCGGATATGGTGACACGGCGCAAGGAGCGCGCCTTCGGCATCTGGATCAACACCGACTACCGGCAGTTCCTGCAGGTGCCGAGCTATCTGGCGCTGTTCGCCAACCGCCCCTTCGATGTCATCACCTCGCCCGAGATCGCGCGGCGGCAGCAGATCGGGCTCAACAACGTGCTGCTGACCCAGCGCGTCAGCGGCGACTTTGCCGACGTGGTGCCGCAAGACGCCTTCCGCTCGGCCTTCGTCCGCCTGCGCACCCAGCGCGGCCTCTATCGCGAGGATGCGGGCGCGGTGACGTTCCTGACGCCGACGCTGTTCCGCACCGGCATTCCGCTGCCCGCGGAAGTGCCGATCGGAACCTATCAGGTCGAGATCAAGCTGTTCGCCGATGGCGCGTTCATCGGCAAGACCGAGACCGCGTTCGAGATTGTCAAGGTCGGCTTCGAGCAGTTCGTCGCGATGAGCGCGCGGCAGAACGGCCTGATCTACGGCCTCGTCACCGCGGCGATGGCGCTGATGACGGGCTGGATGGCGTCGATCGTGTTTCGCAAGGATTGAGTTGGCCGTGCGAGCCACAGACTCGCCGTCAAGCCCGGCCATGACGAGGAAGAGGGAGTTCACCGCACTTCAAATCACGGCGCCTCCACCACCGTGGGCACGCCGGGCTCCAGCAGGCGCAGCCGCGTGCCGAAACCGAGCACGTCGAAGGTCTTGCGCAGGTCCTCGCTGTTCTGGCGGAAATGCGCCCAGCCTTCGGTATGCACGGGCACGATCATCGCATTAGGAAAGGCGCGTGCGGTCTCGATGGTGTCGTTGGTGTCCATGGTAAGGTGGAACGGCCCGCGCGTTTGCGCGGCGCCCGCGAACGGCATCACGACGCCGCATTTGAAGCGGCGTGCGACTTCGGCGACACCGTCGAACCAGGTGGTGTCGCCGCTGATATAGACGTCGCTCGTGTCTTTCCGGCTCGATGACACCACGAAGCCGATGACGTCGCCCGACAGCGGCTCGATGCCGGCCGGGCCATGACGCGCGGGCGTGGCGGTGATGGTCAGCGTGTTGCCGTCGCGGTCCTTCAGATGTGCGGTCGCCCAGGGGGCAAGGCCCTCGACATGGCCGCCGAGACGCTTGGCGCCCGCTTCGGTCGTCAGCGCGCGCTTTGCCTTGAGGAGATATTCGCGCCCGGAATTGTCGAGATTGTCGGAGTGCTGGTCGTGGCTGAGCAGCACGGCATCGATCGGACCAATGGCATCGGCCTTCATCGCGGGGCCTATCGTCTTCTCCAGCTTCACATGCGGGAGCTGGTAGGCGCCGGGCGCATCGAAAGTCGGGTCGGTGAGCAGGCGGAAGCCGTCGATCTCGATCAATGCGGTGGGGCCGCCGATCAGGGTGATGGAAATGGGCATGGTGAACCTTCCTTACGATGCCGGCTTCGCCGGTCGCGTGACCAGATAGATGCCGAGTGCGACCGGGATGATGCCGAAGAGGTCGCGGGCCTCGACATGCTCGCCGAGCACGATGTAGGCGAACAGGATGCCGAGCGGCGGCATCAGGAAATGATAGGCGCTGGCAGCGGTCGCGCCACACACTTTCAGGAGATGAAACCAGAGCCAATAGGCAAGGATCGAGCCGCCGAGCACCAGGAAGGCGAAGGCGCCGATCAGGCTCGGCGTGACGTCGATCGCGCCAATATCGGCGAAGGTGAGCGCGACCGGCGTCAGCACGATGCCAGCGGCGAGATTCTGCACGCCGTTGCCGATCCAGAGGCTTCCCTTCGGCGCCAGCAGCTTGAACAGGATGGTGCCGGCGACGATAGAGGCGAGCGAAGCCAGCGTGAAGAGGATGCCATGCATGGAATCGGTGCCGACTGCGAGGCGATGCCAGACGATCGCGGTCACGCCGATGACGCCGAGCAAGAGGCCGCTGGCCTTGCGCCAGGTCATGCCTTCGCCGAGCAGCAGCGCGGCGAGCGCCGCGGTGAAGACCGGATTGGCCGAGACGATCAGGCCGCCGAGGCCGGCGGAGACCGATTGCAGGCCGGTATAGCCGAGCCCGAGATAGAGCGCGTTGTTGGCGATGCCGAGCACGGCGAAGATCGCCGCATCCCGCCATGACAGCGACCAGTCACCGCGGATCAGCGTGGCACCGATGATGAGGATGCCGGCGAGCGAGAAACGCGCGGCGAGCAGGATCAGCGGCGGGCAATGGGTGACGCCGATCTTGCCGGCGACGAAGGCATAGCTCCAGAGCAGGCAGAACAGGCCGATATAGAACGGCAGGGCGTCGAAGCGGCTGCGCGGGACGGACATCGAGAGGGCGAGCGACATGGGGGCATTCTCCTGAGCCCTCGATCTAGGGAGACGGCTTGTCATTTGGAAATTAAATGATTAACTGCCAATCAGTGGTTTTTCGAATGGAGGCGCCCATGCTCGACCTGGAGCTCCTGCGCAGCTTCGTCTCGGTGGTCGAGGCCGGCGGCTTCACCCGTGCCGGGGAGCGCGTTCACCGCACGCAGTCGACCGTCAGCCAGCAGATCAAGCGGCTGGAGGAGGACGTCGGCCAGGTGCTGTTGCATCGCGACGGCAAGGACGTGCGTCCGACCGAAGCCGGCGAACGGCTGCTCTCCTATGCACGCCGGCTGCTCACGCTCGCCGAGGAAGCGCGCGACGTGTTGCGCGAGCCCGACAGCGAGGGCGCGGTCCGGCTCGGCATCCCCGAGGATTTTGCAGCGTATCGCCTCGCCAAGCTGCTGGGCGCGTTCTCGCGTTCGCATCCCGGCCTGCGGCTCGATGTGCGCGCCGACCAGAGCAAGAACCTGTCCCGCGATCTCGATCGGGGCGAGCTCGACCTCGCCCTGTTCAAGCGCGAGGCCGGCGCCAAGGGCGCCATCGCAGTGTGGCCGGAGAAGGTGCACTGGGTCACCAGCAAGAGCCACCGGGTTGACGTCAACGCGTCATCGGTGCCGCTGATCGGCTTTCCGCTCGGCTGCCTCTATCGCGCCGGCGCGATCCACGCGCTGGAAAGCGCGGGCCGGGCCTGGCACATGTCCTACTCGTCATCGAGCCTTGCCGGCATCCAGGCTGCGGTGGCCGCCGGCATGGGCCTCAGCATCCTGTCGGAGATGTCGATCCAGTCCGAGCACCGCGTGTTGACCGCCAAGGACGGCTTTGCGCCGATCAACCGCACCGAGGTGGCGCTGATGGCCGCACCCGACGCCAGCCCCGCAACGCTGCGGCTGGCGGATCGGCTGGCGGAGTTCTGCGAGAACGTGCAGGCGAAGGCGGCGTGATCCTTCGCCTCGCTTGTGCGCCGTCAGTGCACGGCGGTGAAAAACCGCCCGAGCCGGAAGCCGGACAGCCACGTGTAAACCGGCTGGCTGCGCATGCCGAGATCCCAGGAGCCGACCACGGCATCCGCGCGTCCGACCAGATTGTCGATCGGCAACAGGCCGACGCCGCCGGAGCGCAGTGGCACGCGGCTGTCGGCGGAATTGTCGCGGTTGTCGCCGAGCACGAAGAGATGGCCCGGCGGCACCGTGACTTCCTGCGTGTTGTCGAGCGGGCCGTTGTCGCGCATCTTGAAGATCAGGTGCGAGACGCCGTTCGGCAGCGTCTCGACATAGCGATGCGCCGGCTCGCTGCCACCATTGTCGTCTTCTGCAGCGCCGACGCCATCCGGCTTCAACTCGGCGGGGCGGTCGTTGATGAAGAGCTGGCCCTGCCGCATCTGGATGCGGTCGCCCGGCAATCCCACGACGCGCTTGACCCAGGCCTGCGAGCGATCTCCGGGCCAGCGGAACACCACGACGTCACCCTGCTTCGGCGTTTCCGCGAAGACGCGGCCGCTCTCGGGCAAATTGATCTGGATCGGCAGCGACGAGGTGCCGTAGCCGTAGGGGAATTTCGACGCGAGCAGCGCATCGCCGATCAGCAGCGTCGGCTCCATCGAGCCCGACGGAACATAGAACGGCTCGGCGAGCGCGCCCTTGGCGATGAACACGGCGGCGACGATGCCGGCGAGCTGCATGAGCTGCCCGCCCCATCCGCTGCTCTTCCGCTTGGCGGTGACAGTTACCTTCTCAACGCTCATGCGCCCGTTCCACCCACCGTAATGCGTTCCATCAGCAGCGACGGCTGGCCGACGCCGACCGGCACGCCCTGGCCGTTCTTGCCGCAGGTGCCGATGCCGGTGTCGAGCGCGAGGTCGTTGCCGATCATGCGGATGCGATGCAAATCGGTCGGCCCGTTGCCGATCAGCATGGCGCCCTTGAGCGGCGCGCCGATCTTGCCGTTCTCGATC
Source organism: Bradyrhizobium cosmicum (assembly GCF_007290395.2). NCBI lineage: Bacteria > Pseudomonadati > Pseudomonadota > Alphaproteobacteria > Hyphomicrobiales > Nitrobacteraceae > Bradyrhizobium > Bradyrhizobium cosmicum. Next base: position 812,452 of record NZ_CP041656.2, read on the forward strand.
TTGTAGGCCTCGGTGCACTGGAACACGTATTTGCCCGAGGTGATGTCGACCTGTCCGCCGCCGAAATTCGCGGCGAACACGCCGTTCTTCACCGAGGCGAGGATCTCGGCCGGATCGCGGTCGCCGGCGAGCATGTAGGTGTTGGTCATGCGCGGCATCGGCACATGGGCATAGCCCTGGCGGCGGCCGTTGCCGGTCGGCTTCATGTTCATCAGGCGCGCGTTCTGGCGGTCCTGCATGTAGCCGACCAGAATGCCGTCCTCGATCAGCACGGTGCGGTTGGTCGGCGTGCCCTCGTCGTCGATCGAGAGTGAGCCGCGCCGCGAGGCAATGGTGCCGTCGTCGACCACGGTGACGCCCTTGGCCGCGACCTGCTGGCCCATCAGGCCTGCAAAGGCAGATGTCTTCTTGCGGTTGAAATCGCCCTCGAGGCCGTGGCCGACCGCTTCATGCAGCATCACACCGGGCCAGCCGGCGCCAAGCACGACGTCCATTTCGCCGGCGGGGGCGGGAATCGATTCCAGATTGACCAGGGCCTCGCGCAGCGCGCCGTCGGCGGCATCGCGCCAGTTCTTGCTCTCGATGAATTCGGCATAACCGGCGCGGCCGCCATAGCCCTTGCTGCCGCTCTCTTGGCGATCACCCTGGCCGGCGACGACGGAGACGTTCACCCGAACCAGCGGGCGGATGTCGCGATAGCTCTCGCCGTCGGGCCGCAGGATCTCGACCACCTGCCAGGTCGCGCCGAGGCTCACGCTGACCTGACGCACCCGCGGGTCCTTGTCGCGCAAATAGGCGTCGATCTCGGCGAGCAGTTTGACCTTGGTCTCGAAGCCGGGGGCATCGAGCGGATTGTCGTCGGCATAGAGCCGTACATTGGTGTGGGGAGGCGGGGCGGCAAAGCTGCCGGAATAGCCGCCGCGCACGGCCGCGACCGCATCGGCGGCGCGAATCAGCGCCGGCAGCGAGACGTCGGAGGAATGCGCGTAGCCGACCGCATCGTCCTTGACGGCGCGCAGGCCAAAACCCTGCGAGGTGTCATAAGTCGCCTGCTTCAGCCGGCCGTTGTCGAACATCAGCGCTTCGGTCTGGCTGTATTCCAGGAACAATTCGCCGTCGTCGGCACCGGCAAGCCCGCGCGCGAGCTCGCTGCGAACCTGGTCGCGGTCGAGATTGGCGCGGTCGAGCAGGGAGGTCGTGGCAGGGTTGGTCATGCGTCCGTCCATTATCTGGAGATGTGGGGCAAGATAATGGTTTCGGACGGGATCCGCGAGGGCGCGACGTCTCACATTACGGAAACAATAGGATCGCAGCCGGGCTCACGGCCCTACGGCAGCTTGTCATAGCCCTCGCCGAGCCCGTTCAGGCTGAGCGGGAAGCCAATGCCTTCCTCGGGCGTCTCAAAGATGATGAAGGTGGCGGTCTTGGCGGTGCGGAGCTGGCCGAGCAGCTTGTCGTCCATGACGACCTCGGCAACGCAGCCATTGGGCAGGCAGCGGACGAAGCCGGCGCGGCCGACGTCCTGGTTGTCGAGCTTCAGGCCGAGGCCGGAGGGCAACAGGACGCCGAGCGGGGCGACCACGCGCATCAGGCGGCTCTTCTGGTCGGCGGTCTTGAGCACGATCACGGTCAGGCCGGCATTGGAGCGGTCTTCGGCCACCACGCTCTGGATCAGGGCGCATTGCTCGGCCTGGGCGCCCGGAGGGGTGTCGCAGCGAATCTGCCAGTCGCCATGGACGGAGCGCACCGCGCCCTGCGCATGGGCGAGGCCCGGAAGCGCCATGACGACGACCGCCGCCAGCAGAGCGGCCAGCTTCGCGAGGCTGCCAGCCTGCCTTTTAGCCCGCCTTGCCATGCCTCTCGAAAACCCCATCGGGTCGGTCCCTCTGCTCGCCTGGGTCGCTCGCGCCTGGCGGACTGATACGGGAATGACGGCGTCTTGAAGGCGATTCGCAAGCAAATTCCGCGCCGCCTTGCACCGCCATCGCCCGCACGAATCAGGTTCCTGCGCGGCTGTTCGCCAGTGCCTACCGCGGGCAATTCCGCTGTCAAGCGGCAGCGTCCCGGGAAACGGTATTTTTGTTTGATGTTACTAGGAAATATCTTGCGGGTGATGGCTGACAGACGATGCTCAAGACTGCATTGCGATAGATCAAGAATTATGGTTTGAGAAGCTTGATTTCGGCGTTTGAGCGATCTGGCCCCAATTCCTCTTAGAGGTATTCTTGCGTGGCAGTTTGTCAGAGGTTCGGATCGAATAAGCGTTTCCCGGAAATAGGGGAACGCACTTGGGGTGATTTCGTAAGGGGAGCGCGAACGGCATGAGGATGTCGATAGGCCGGGTAGGCCGGCATTTGCTGGGATTGGCCGTAGCGGGTCTGACATTGGCGACGGGCGGGGCGGCATTCGCCGAACTCGGGCAGCCGAAGCCGTGGGAATGGACGCTGCAGGAATCCGGTTCTCCGGTGATGGACAACATCGTCTGGTTCCACAATTTCCTGTTCGTGCTGATCACGCTGATCACGCTGTTCGTTCTGGCGCTGCTCGTCGTCGTGGTGGTCAAGTTCAACGCGAAGGCCAATCCGGTGCCGTCGCGGACCACGCACAACACGCTGATCGAGGTGGCCTGGACGCTGGTTCCGGTGCTCATCCTGGTTGGTATCTCGGTGCCGTCGTTCCGACTGCTGTTCCTCGAGCTCGACGTGCCGAAGGCGGATTTGACCATCAAGGCGACCGGCAAGCAGTGGTACTGGTCCTATGCCTATCCCGATAACGGCAAGTTCGAGTTCGACTCGCTGATGGCCCAGGACAAGCAGCCCCGCCTGCTCGGCGTCGACAACGAGATGGTGGTGCCCGTCAACAAGGTGATTCGTGTCCAGGTCACCGGCGCCGACGTCATTCACGCCTTTGCGCTGCCGGCTTTCGGCGTCAAGATCGATGCCATCCCGGGGCGGCTGAACGAGACCTGGTTCAAGGCCACCAAGACCGGCATGTTCTACGGTCAGTGCTCGGAGCTGTGCGGCAAGGACCACGCCTTCATGCCGATCGCCATCCGTGTGGTGAACGACCAGGAGTTCGCCTCCTGGGTCGAAACGGCGAAGAAGAAATACGCGAGCGGCGGCACCAGCACCTATGCTTCCGCGGCCGGCCCGACGCAGTAAGCGCCGGGTGAAGGCTCGAGGGGACTGAAAGCGACAAAAAGGGCGGGACCGCATAAGGTCCGAACGGGACGCAAGGCAGGATTTGAAAATGGCAACGAGCGCAGCGGCACACGGCGATCACGCGCAAGACCACGGACATGACGAGCATGCCCATCCGACCGGATGGCGCCGTTACGTCTATTCGACCAACCACAAGGACATCGGCACGATGTACCTGATCTTCGCGGTCATCGCCGGCGTCATCGGCGCCGCGATGTCGATCGCGATCCGTGCCGAGCTGATGTATCCGGGCGTGCAGATCTTCCACGAGACGCACACCTATAACGTGTTCGTGACCTCGCACGGCCTGATCATGATCTTCTTCATGGTCATGCCCGCGATGATCGGCGGCTTCGGCAACTGGTTCGTGCCGCTGATGATCGGCGCGCCCGACATGGCGTTCCCGCGCATGAACAACATCTCGTTCTGGCTGCTGCCGGCGTCCTTCGCCCTGCTGCTGATGTCGACCTTCGTGGAGGGCGAGCCCGGTGCCAACGGCGTCGGTGCCGGCTGGACCATGTACGTGCCGCTGTCGAGCTCGGGCCATCCGGGCCCGGCCGTCGACTTCGCGATCCTGTCGCTGCATCTGGCGGGCGCCTCGTCGATCCTCGGCGCCATCAACTTCATCACCACCATCTTCAACATGCGCGCGCCGGGCATGACCCTGCACAAGATGCCGCTGTTCGTATGGTCGATCCTGGTGACGGTGTTCCTGCTGCTGTTGTCGCTGCCGGTGCTCGCCGGTGCGATCACCATGCTGCTGACCGACCGCAATTTCGGCACGACGTTCTTCGCGCCCGACGGCGGCGGCGACCCCGTGCTGTTCCAGCATCTGTTCTGGTTCTTCGGTCACCCCGAGGTGTACATCCTGATCCTGCCTGCCTTCGGCATGATCAGCCAGATCGTCTCGACCTTCTCGCGCAAGCCCGTGTTCGGCTATCTCGGCATGGCCTACGCGATGGTCGCGATCGGCGGCATCGGCTTCGTGGTGTGGGCGCACCACATGTACACGGTCGGCATGTCCTCGGCGACGCAGGCCTATTTCGTCGCGGCGACGATGGTCATCGCGGTTCCGACCGGCGTGAAGATCTTCTCGTGGATCGCCACGATGTGGGGCGGCTCGATCGAATTCCGCGCCCCGATGATCTGGGCGGTGGGCTTCATCTTCCTGTTCACGGTCGGCGGTGTCACCGGCGTCGTGCTGGCGAACGCCGGCGTCGATCGCGTGCTGCAGGAGACCTACTACGTCGTCGCCCACTTCCATTATGTGCTGTCGCTCGGCGCGGTGTTCGGGATCTTCGCCGGCTGGTACTACTGGTTCCCGAAGATGTCGGGCTACATGTACAATGAGACGCTGGCCAAGGCGCACTTCTGGGTCACCTTCATCGGTGTGAACCTGGTGTTCTTCCCCCAGCACTTCCTCGGCCTGTCGGGCATGCCGCGCCGCTATGTCGACTATCCCGACGCCTTCGCAGGCTGGAATCTGGTCTCGTCGGTCGGCTCCTACATCTCCGGCTTCGGCGTCCTGATCTTCCTCTACACCGTGATCGACGCCTTCGCGAAGAAGGTGCCGGCCGGCGACAATCCGTGGGGCGCCGGTGCGACCACGCTGGAGTGGACGCTGCCTTCGCCACCGCCCTTCCACCAGTTCGAAGTGCTGCCCCGCGTCCAGTAATCGATCTCCCGCGGCGCCCATGACGGCGCCGCGGCTCGATCAAGAAACGAGTCAAATTAGTGTCCGTCCTCGACCAGAATGCCATCGACATCAATCCCCGCATCTCCGAGGCGGAGGTCGGCGACTATGTCGCACTGTTGAAGCCACGGGTGATGTCGCTGGTGATCTTCACCGCGCTGGTCGGGCTGGGGATGGCGCCCGGGCATTTCCACTGGGTGCTGGCGATCACCTCGCTGCTCTGCATCGCCGTCGGCGCCGGCGCCTCCGGCGCGCTCAACATGGCGCTGGAAGGCGACATCGACGCCAAGATGTCGCGCACGGCGAACCGGCCGATCCCGCGCGGCCGCATCACCCGTCCCGAGGCGATGGCGTTCGGGCTGACGCTTTCCTTCTTCTCGGTGATGACGCTCGGCATCCTCGTCAACTGGATCGCGGGCGCGCTGCTGGCCTTCACCATCTTCTTCTACGTCGTGATCTACACGATGGGCCTGAAGCGCTGGACCGCGCAGAATATCGTGATCGGCGGCGCCGCCGGCGCCCTGCCGCCGGTGGTGGCCTGGGCCGCGGTGACAGGCACGGTCGACGTCGAGCCGCTGCTGCTGTTCGCCATCATTTTCTTCTGGACCCCGCCGCACTTCTGGGCGCTGGCGCTGTTCCGCTCCGACGATTACGCGCGCGCCGGCATTCCGATGCTGCCCAACGTCGCCGGTCCCGACGCGACCCGCCTCCAGATCCTGCTCTACACGATCGTCCTGATCGCGGTCGCCGCGGCGCCTTGGGCGCTCGGCTATTTCGACGCCGTCTACGGCATCGTCTCGCTGATCCTTGGCGCCGGCATGCTGGTGCTCGCCATCAACGTCTATATCCGCCGCGAGCGCAGCCAGTCGCTGCGCGCGACGCGAAAACTGTTCGCTTTCTCGATCCTTTATCTTTTCGCACTGTTCGCGACCCTGCTGGCCGAGGTCGTGGTCCGCGCGCTTGCTCCGATGGTTGGGGGCGCATGATCGCGCAGATGGCTGACAAACCCGAGCCAGATGGAATCGTCCTCACCGAGGCGCAGCGGAAGAGCCGTCGTCAGCGCTCGATCGCGATCGCGCTCGCGCTGGGCGTGCTCGTTGTGCTGTTCTTCGCCGTCACCATCGTCAAAGGGCCGGCAGTTCTCGTCCGGCCGATGTAGGAAAGATGGATCACGAGCCCACCATATCGCGGGATCAGAGCCGGGCGGCCAGCAAGGGGCGTGGTCCTTTCAAAGGCGTTGGCCGTGACGTCCTGGTTGCTTCGATCTGCGGCGGCGTGGTCGCGCTGATGGTCGGCGCCTCCTACGCGGCGGTGCCGTTCTACAACTGGTTCTGCCGCGCCACCGGCTTCAACGGCACCACCCAGGTCGCCATTTCGGCGCCGGCCACCGGGCCGATCGCGCGGAAGATCGCTGTGCGCTTCGACTCCAACGTCGCGCCCGGCCTGCCCTGGAAGTTCGTGCCGGAGCAGAGCGAGATCGAGGTCAATATCGGCCAGGTCGTCACCGTCTTCTACACCGTGACCAACCAGGCCGCGCGCACCACCGCCGGCCAGGCCGCCTACAACGTCGCGCCGCTGACGGTCGGATCCTACTTCCAGAAGATCAACTGCTTCTGCTTCACCGAGCAGACCATGGCGCCGGGCGAGACGCGCGAGATGCCGGTCGTGTTCTATGTCGATCCGTCGATCGCCGAGGATCACGAGAACGACGGGCTCAACACGATCACGCTGTCCTACACGTTCTATGCGGTGAAGGATCCGGTGGTGAAGCCGCTGGCGGCCAGCGAAGATGACAAACGCAAGGGGAATCTCTGATCGCCGGGCCCACGCTCAGGGGGTTGGAAACAAGGGGATAAGTGCCTGACAGGCACGGGATTGAGGAGAGAGACGGCAATGGCTGCGCAAACCAAGCATCACGACTATCACCTGGTCGATCCCTCTCCCTGGCCGGCCGTAGGCTCGCTCTCGGCCTTCATCATGGCGGTCGGTGCGATCTCCTGGATGCATCACATGTTCTCGGCTGCTCCGATCGTGTTCGGCGTCGGCACGGTGGGCGTGCTCTACACCATGGCGAGCTGGTGGGGCGATGTGATCAAGGAAGCCCAGTACAAGGGTGACCACACCCGCGTCGTGCAGCTCCATCACCGCTACGGCATGATCCTGTTCATCGCCTCCGAGGTGATGTTCTTCGTCGCCTGGTTCTGGGCCTATTTCAACGCGGCGCTGTTCCCGGCCGACGCTGTCCACGCCACGCGCGATGCCGTGTTCGGGTGCGGTCTCGGCACCGCTGCCGGCGCCTGCGCGGTGCCCGGCACATGGCCGCCGCACGGCATCGAGACCTTCGATCCCTGGCACCTGCCGCTCCTGAACACGCTGATCCTGCTCACCTCAGGCACCACGGTGACCTGGGCGCACCACGCGCTGCTCGAGGACGATCGACAGGGCCTCAAATACGGCCTGATCCTCACGGTGGTGCTTGGAGCGCTGTTCACCTGCGTGCAGGCCTATGAGTATAGCCACGCGGCGTTCTCCTTCGCCGGCAACGTCTATGGCGCGACCTTCTTCATGGCGACCGGCTTCCACGGTTTCCACGTGCTGGTCGGCACCATCTTCCTGCTGGTCTGCCTGTTCCGGGCCTATGCCGGCCACTTCACGTCGAAGCAGCATCTCGGTTTCGAGTTCGCCGCCTGGTACTGGCACTTCGTCGACGTGGTCTGGCTGTTCCTGTTCCTCTGCATCTATGTGTGGGGACACGGTGCCGAGACCATGGCTCACGGCGCGCACTGAGCCGTGATGGATCCATCAGAAAGGGCGGCCGCAGGGCCGCCCTTTCGCTTTTCAGCTGCCGGGCTGTCTCGGCGGAAACTGTGATAGAGTCCGCCATCATGAACGACACCGCCGGCCCGTCCGAACCCGTAACCACCGTCCTGCAAAGCGCCATGCGGGGGCTGGGCTGCAAATGCCCGCGCTGCGGCCAGGGTAAGCTCTATGCGGGCTTCCTGACGCTTGCGCCATCTTGCGACCGTTGCGGCCTCGACTACGCCTTCATTGATACCGGCGACGGTCCGGCGATTTTCATCATCATGCTGGCTGGCGCGATCGTGGTCGGCTGCGCGCTCGTGGTCGAGGTCAAGTATCAGCCGCCGTACTGGCTGCATGCGGTGCTATGGCTGCCGTTGATCCTCGCCACCACACTGCTGCCGCTGCGTGCCATGAAGTCGCTGTTGATCTCCCTGCAATTCCACCACAAAGCGGCGCCGGGCCGGCTGGTCGACCGCGCGAAATGAACGAGACTGCGCGCAAGCCTCGCGTGGCCGGCTTCGCGCTGTTCACGCTGTTCCTGACCGCGTCCTTCGTCGCACTCGGCGTCTGGCAGTTGCAGCGGCGGACCGCCAAGCACGAGCTGGTCGCCGCGCTCACCGAGCGGCTTGCCGAAGCGCCGGTCCCGCTGCCGCCGCCGGCGCAATGGGCCGCGCTCAATCCCGCGAACGACGAATTCCGCCGCGTCAGCTTCACCGCGACCTACGCGGCTTCGCCCGATGCGATGGTTTATTCGTCCGGCTCGGCTGTGCGCAGGGACGCCTCAGGGCCCGGCACCTGGGCCTTTCTGCCCGCGCGGCTCCCGACCGGCGAGACGGTCGTGATCGATGCTGGCTTCGTCGAGAACACGATGCAGGATCGCAGCGTCGAGGATCGCGCGGTGAAGAAGCTCGTGACCGGGCAAGCTGTCGCGCTCACCGGCTATCTGCGCTTTCCCGAACCGCCGGGTTGGATGACGCCGGCGGAGAACCGCGACAAGCGGCTCTGGTTCGTGCGCAATCATCTCGCCATTGCCGGCGCGCTCGGCTGGGGCGCGGTTGCGCCGTTCTACATCGACCTGGAGCAGCCCGCTCCCGAGAACAACATCCCGCGTCCGGGCCCGCTCGACGTGCATCTGAAGGACGACCATCTGCAATACGCCATCACATGGTTCGCACTCGCAGGCGCGGTGCTGATTGCATTCGGCGTCTGGGTGAGGGGACGCCGCGCGGCCTGAACTTTCCGTAGGTTCCCGGAAGGAACCCGGTATCGCCCGGGGTTTATTATTCAGCACACATTCACGAGTGTGATCCTAAGCCGCATGCAAATTTTCGCGGCAGACAGGACTTTGGCGTGAGCGATTTCGATCAGATGGGAATTATCGTCGACTGGGTGGATGCGTGCCGTAAGGGCGACCTCGCCATGCTGCTCGACCTCTATACGGACGACGCTCAGGTCGAATGCAGCTGCAACGGCACGCGACGTTATCGCGGACGGCGCGAACTCGAAACCTATTGGGGCCCGCGGCTCAGCGCCTATTCCTCGGCGGGTTTCGGCCTGGAAGAGATCAATCCCGTGCCATTTGGCATCGATCTCGAATATTCCGTCGCCGGCTCGCTGCGCATCCACGCCTCGTTTCGCTTCAGTCCCGAAGGCAAAATCCACAGCACGCTGTGCGGACCGGCACTGCAGGAGCCGCACGCCGGTTGCGCCTGCTAGCCTCAGGTCTGCGCATCGCGCCTCGTTTCGACCGGCAAGCGACATCGCACATAGGTTCGCTCGTCCGCGCGAAGCAGTGACAGCGATCCGCTGAGCGCGCGCACGCGCTCGTGCATCCCGGTCAGGCCTCGGCCGAAGATGTTGTCGGCGGGAAAGCCGCCGCCATCATCAGCGATCTCGATGGTGAGCGCGCTGTCGGCAATGGTTGCCTGCACATGGGCATGGCTTGCTCCGGCGTGGCGCAACACATTGGTCAATGCCTCCTGGATCACGCGATAGACGGTCTGCGCCAGCGGTCCGTCGATCTCGTTGAGATCAGGGTCGAGCGTTGCGGTCAGGGCGATATGCGGCGCTTGCCTGCGAAAGTTCTGGAGTAGCGTCTGCACGCTGCTCTCCAGCCCCAGTTCCTCGATGTAGAGCGGCCGGAGCCGGTCGAGAATGCGGCGGTTGGTCTGCTGGAGCGCCTCGACCGATCGCATCACCTCCTGCGTGGCATTGCCGAGATTTCCCGACGGTGGCGCGGTCTCGATCAACGCGGTCGCGCCGGCGCGAATGCTGAACAGCAGTGGCCCGAGCTCGTCGTGCAGTTCGCGGGCGAGGTCGCGCCGCTCGTCGTCCTGGAGCGACACCAGGCGGTGCAGCAGGTCGCGATTATCCCGGCTCAATCGTGCGAGCGTCGTTGCCAGTGCATTGGCCTCCTCGCAGCTCTGCCGGATCTCGGGCGGCCCTGCCACCGGGATCGGCGTCACATAATCGCCGCGCCGGATGCGGGTGAGGCCCGCGCCGAGATTCTGCAGGGGGCGCAGCGCCGATCCCGCGAAGAGATAGGCGATCGTTCCGGTCAGCACCATCAGCACGGCGATGAGGCTCGTCAGCGCCAGAAAGCCGATCCATTTCTCGAACAGGTCGGCCGACAAGTCGGGCAGGAAGACGAGATCGCCGACGCGCCTGCCGTCGATGATGATCGGAGATGCCGCATCCATGTCCGGGATGGCGATCAGGTCGACGAACCATTGGGGCACGCTATGCAGCCCACGCAGGCTGTCCTTCGGAACTGGCGCAGGACCTGCTTCCACTGAACGGAATTGAATATCGGAGGATGTGCCCAAGGAATGGACAAAAGCGTCCAGAGTCTTCTGGGGATCGTTCGAGGCGCTCAGGGTGTTGTTGAGCGCTCCGGCGACCGTCCGGGTCGAGCGTAGCCCCGGCTCGTTCTCGTCCGCCAGCTGGCCGGTCGCGAAGGTCTGGAGCAGCACGCCGCCCATGGCCAGCGCGGCGAGGAAGCTCAGGCCGAGCGGAAGAAACAGTTGCGTCCGGAAGGAGAGTCGTTGCCACATTAGGTCAATTCTAACGCGCATCGGCGGGATTTTCTCTTTCCATTTGTTCCCGCCGGTCTATGAGTCGAAAAACAAGAGAGCGCGCGATGCAAGATACTGCCAAGCCGGCGACCAAGGTTCTGATCGTCGACGACCATCCTGTGGTGCTGTCCGGTTGCCGGACGCTTTTCGCGTCGGACCACTCGATCCGGATCGACGAGGCGATCGATGCCAAATCCGGGCACCGCGCTTATATCAGCAAGCGGCCTGACGTCACCGTCATCGACATCAGCCTGCCCGACGTCTCCGGCTTCGAGCTGATGCGGCGGATCCGCAAGGACGATCCCGAGGCCAAGATCATCATGTTCAGCATGAACGATGATCCGGCTTTCGTCGTGCGGGCGGTCGAGCTGGGGGCGCAGGGCTACGTCTCCAAGGGCGACGATCCCCGGATTCTGCTCAAGGCGGTGCGCAAGGTGATCGCGGGCGACAACTTCATCTCGCCGCAGCTCGCGGAGGCCGTGACCTTCTCCGGCGCCGCGATCAAGGCCAATCCGGCCTCGCAGATGACGCCGCGGGAGCTTGAAATTCTCCGCCTGCTCGGACGCGGCGACAAGATCGTCGAAGTCGCCGAGGCGCTCGGCATCTCCTACAAGACGGTCGCCAACACCACGTCCCTGCTCAAGCAGAAGCTCGGCGCCAAGAACCATTCCGACCTGATCCGGATCGCAGTGGAAATCGGGATGAACTGAGTTCGCAGGACCGCCCGGTCGCCGAACCGGCTGCTCCAGGATGCATCCGGTTCGGCGGGGCGGATCGGCATCGGCGCCAGCCGGGCAATGCATGGACACCGCCGACACCATCCTCGGGCACAATGGGCGGAGGTGATATTCGTTCCGGAACTAGTGCTAGATTCGGGAAAAAGAAGCAGTATCGCGCTCAAGAACCGCCGCAACGCGCAATGGCGGACGATAGCGCGTCGGGAAAAGTAGGAACATTTTCTTTGCGCCCGTCGTTTTCGCTCTTGACGATGTCGTGACAGGCGACGAAAGCTGGCGCGAACTGTTTTCGCGGGCTGTGACCCGCACAAGGCAAACTGGTCTGCACAAATCAATGACAGACCTTCCAAGAGAGGGGCTGCGGCATCACCGCAGCCCTTTTTCGTTGGAGGCAAGTGCAGACGGGAAGCGGTTTCCCGATGCCGCAAAACACTTTATGGTGGCCCAAAGCCTCTGGCTGTTAACAAGTAATTTCGTAAAATCAAAGGCTTACGGATAAGCTCAGGCTTGGCCGGCCTTTGGAGGGCAGTTTGACTCGTTATATCTCGACCCGGGGCGAGGCCCCCGAACTCGGCTTCTGCGACGTGATGCTGACCGGGCTTGCCCGCGACGGCGGCCTGTATGTGCCGGCCACTTGGCCGCAGCTCTCGGCCGACACCATCGCCGGCTTCTTCGGTCGCCCCTATTGGGAGGTCGCGGTCGATGTGATCCGCCCCTTCGCCGGCGGCGAGATTTCGGATGCGGAGCTCGGTCGCATGGCCAACGAGGCCTATGCCACCTTCCGTCACCCGGCGGTGGTGCCGCTGCGCCAGATGTCGCCGCACCAGTTCGTGCTGGAGCTGTTTCACGGTCCGACGCTCGCCTTCAAGGACGTGGCGATGCAGCTGATTTCGCGGCTGATGGACCACGTGCTCGCCAAGCGCAGCCAGCGCACCACCATCGTGGTCGCGACTTCCGGTGACACCGGCGGCGCCGCTGTCGAGGCGTTTGCGGGCCTCGAGAATGTCGATCTCGTCGTGCTGTTTCCGCACGGCCGCATCTCCGAGGTGCAGCGCCGGATGATGACCTCGGCGGGTGCGGCCAACGTCCATGCGCTCGCCATCGAAGGCAATTTCGACGACTGCCAGGCGCTCGTGAAGGCGATGTTCAACAACCATCGTTTCCGCGATGCGACCTCGCTGTCCGGCGTCAATTCCATCAACTGGGCACGCATCGTCGCGCAGGTCGTCTACTACTTCACCTCGGCCGTTGCCGTCGGTGCGCCGGCGCGCGCGGTGGATTTCGTCGTGCCGACCGGCAATTTCGGCGACATCTTTGCAGGCTATGTCGCCAAGCGCATGGGTCTTCCGATCCGCACCCTGCGCATCGCCGCCAACGTCAACGACATCCTGGCGCGTACGCTCAAGACCGGGATCTACGAGGTGCGCGAGGTGCACGCGACCGCGTCGCCGTCGATGGACATCCAGATCTCCTCGAATTTCGAGCGGCTGATGTTCGAAGCCGGCCGGCGCGACGCCGCCGGCGTGCGCCGCTTGATGGAGTCGCTGAAGCAGTCCGGACGGTTCGTGCTGCCCGACGCGACGCTGGCCGCGATCCGCGAGGAGTTCGACGCAGGTCGCGCCGACGAGACCGAGACCGCGGCTGCGATCCGCGCCGCCTGGCGCGAGGCGGGTGAGCTGGTCGATCCCCACACCGCGGTCGCGCTCGCGGTCGCCGACCGCGACACCACCGATACGACGGTCCCCAGCATCGTGCTCTCGACGGCCCATCCGGCCAAATTCCCCGATGCGGTCGAAGCGGCCTGCGGCCAGCGGCCGCAACTGCCGGCCTGGCTCGACGGTCTCATGACCAAATCCGAACACATGAAGGTGATGAAGAACGAGCAGGGCGAGGTCGAGCGGTTCGTGCTGTCGGTCAGCCGCGCCGCGAAACAGGGAGTTGCCGGATGAGCGTCGAGATTTCCAAGCTTGCGTCCGGCCTGACCGTCGTCACCGACAGAATGCCCCATCTCGAGACCGCGGCGCTCGGCGTCTGGGCCGGCGTCGGCGGACGCGACGAGAAGCCGAACGAGCACGGCATCTCGCATCTGCTCGAGCACATGGCGTTCAAGGGCACGACCAAGCGCACCTCGCGCGAGATCGTCGAGGAGATCGAAGCGGTCGGCGGCGACCTCAATGCCGGCACCTCGACCGAGACCACGTCCTATTATGCGCGGGTGTTGAAGGCCGACGTGCCGCTTGCACTCGACGTGCTCGCCGACATCCTGGCCAATCCGGCCTTCGAGCCGGACGAGCTGGAGCGCGAGAAGAACGTCATCGTGCAGGAGATCGGCGCCGCGCAGGACACGCCCGACGACGTCGTTTTCGAGCACCTCAACGAGCTCTGCTATCCCGACCAGCCGATGGGCCGCTCGCTGCTCGGCACCGCCAAGACCTTGCGCGCCTTTGACCGCGACATGCTGCGCGGCTACCTCTCGACGCATTACCGCGGACCCGACATGGTGGTGGCCGCAGCCGGCGCCGTCGATCACAGGCAGGTGGTCGCCGAGGTCGAGAAGCGCTTTGCGAGCTTCGAGGGCACGGCGGGGCCAAAGCCGCAATCTGCCATGTTCGGCAAGGGCGGCGCCAAGGTGGTGCATCGCGAGCTCGAGCAGGCGCATCTGACGCTGGCGCTGGAAGGCGTGCCGCAAAGCGATCTGTCGCTGTTCTCGCTCCAGGTCTTCACCAACATCCTCGGCGGCGGGATGTCGTCGCGGCTGTTCCAGGAGGTCCGCGAGAAGCGCGGCCTCTGCTACTCGATCTACAGTTTCCACGCGCCCTATAGCGACACCGGCTTCTTCGGCCTCTACACCGGCACCGATCCCGCCGATGCGCCGGAGATGATGGAGGTCGTGGTCGACATCATGAACGATTCGGTGGAGACGCTGACCGAGGCCGAGATCGCGCGGGCCAAGGCGCAGATGAAGGCGGGCCTCCTGATGGCGCTGGAAAGCTGCTCGTCCCGCGCCGAACAGCTCGCCCGCCACGTGCTGGCCTACGGCCGGCCGCAGACGGTGGAGGAGCTGGTGGGCCGGATCGACGCCGTCAGCGTCGAATCGACCCGGGACGCCGCGCGTGCACTGCTTTCGCGGAGCCGCCCTGCGGTTGTCGCATTAGGCAGTGGCAGGGGTCTGGACACGGCGGTGTCTTTTGCGGAAGGATTGACCCGGGCACGTGCCAAGGCGCGGCTGCATTAGGAGCCGCGCAGACGGGCTGATCTGCCCCGGGAAGCATCACCATGGCCCTGTTTCGCCTGCCATCCAGTGGACCCGCCGCCCTCGCGCCGCGCGGCAACGGACTTCTGCTGCGCGCGCCGCAGATGTCGGACTTTCTGCAATGGGCGCATTTGCGCGAGTCCAGCCGCGAATACCTGACCCCCTGGGAGCCGATCTGGCCGTCGGACGACCTCACCCGGTCCGGCTTCCGCCGCCGTCTGCGCCGCTATTCCGAGGACATCGCTGCAGACCGCTCCTATCCCTTCCTGATCTTCCGCGAACTCGACGGCGC
The DNA here is from genome assembly GCF_007290395.2 of Bradyrhizobium cosmicum. NCBI lineage: Bacteria > Pseudomonadati > Pseudomonadota > Alphaproteobacteria > Hyphomicrobiales > Nitrobacteraceae > Bradyrhizobium > Bradyrhizobium cosmicum. The sequence goes on from NZ_CP041656.2 coordinate 827,503, forward strand.
CATGGTCGGCGGCATCACCCTGGCCAATGTCCGGCGCGGCATCGTCCAGGCCGGCACCATCGGCTACTGGGTCGGCAAGCCCAATGCCCATCGCGGCTACATGACGGCGGCGCTCCGGGTGCTGCTGCCGACGCTGTTCGGCGAGCTCAATCTGCACCGGGTCGAGGCGGCCTGCATCCCCACCAATGCGCCGTCGATCCGGGTGCTGGAGAAGTGCGGTTTCACCCGCGAGGGGCTGGCGCGCCGCTATCTTTGCATCAACGGGGTCTGGCAGGACCATCTGTTGTTCGGCCTGCTGCACGAGGATTTTCGCGGCTGAGCCCGCTTATCCATGCGGCCAAAGTGTCTTCGGCGCCTTATTTTCCTTGCCTTGGGTTCGCCGATTTTGGCGATATAAACCGCTGGCCGGCCGGCGATGGGCCGGAAGATTGTCATGGAGTACGGGCGTTGATGGTGAAGCAGCTTCGATCATTGCGGCATGTGCTGCGGCAGGGCCCGGTGATCGCACTGGCGTTCTCGGTGTCGCTTGCGGCCGTCTCGCCGGCCTCGGCGCAGTCGCTGACCGACCGCTTCAAGGGCCTGTTTGGCGGCAAGTCCGACGAGCCGGCCCAGCCCAAGCCGGCACCTGCGCCTGGCCAGCCGGCCGATGACGACGTCGATTGCCCGCCGGTCACGGTGCGCGCCGGCGCCTCCACCTATGCGGTCGGAGTCACTGGCAAGCCGGCCGTCGGCAACGAGATCCGCTTCCAGGCCACCATCACCAAGATGGCGCGTGAATGCTTCCGCAACGGCGGCGATGTCACGGCCCGGATCGGCATCCAGGGCCGCGTCATCGCCGGTCCCGCCGGTGCACCAGCTACGGTCGATGTGCCCTTGCGCATCGCCGTGGTGCAGGGCGGCGTCGGCGAGAAGGTGATCGCCTCGAAGGCCTATCGGACCACGGTCGGGATGGCGGAAGGCGGCAGCGTGCCCTTCACCTTCGTCGCCGAGGATCTGGCCTATCCGGTGCCGTCGGCCGCGGTCGCCGATACCTACATTTTCTATGTCGGCTTCGACCCGCAGGCGCTCGCGCCCGAGCCGAAGGCGCGGGGGAAAAAGAAGTAGCGGCTATATCTCTGGCAGCGTAGGCCCCCTCGGGGGCTGCTAGGACCAAGGGTTTCCGCCCATGTGGAAGACCTTTGCGAGGTCATAGCAAGCTCCGCAAAGTACCTTTGGATCGAGATGTTCCAGTGCATCGCCGATCCACTCACCGCCGGTCGCGGCAACCCGGTTATTGCACTCACTGCACCATGCGTCGGATCTTGGATTTTCTGGATCGGACGCCCAGAAGAAGCCAACGCGTTCACGCCTCGTGAGGCCGTGGACAACGTGCTGGCACACGAATGTCATCGGCTGGGGACCGTGCGTGCTGCATTGGACAGTTTTCATACGATCTCAAAAGATCATGGCCCTTATGACTTGATTAGACAGCCAAACGGTCGGTCCGTCCACGATCGCTTGGACAAACAAAAAAGCCGGCGCTCATCGCGCCGGCTTTTTGATTGGTGAGGCGAAACCCCTCAGTTCAGCTTCTGCCGAACCTCGGTGATGCCTTTGGCGAGCAGATCGTCGGCGACCTGACCCTTGACCGATTGCGACAGGATCGTGGAAGCGGCCTGGATGGCGGCCTCCGCGGCTGCGGCACGGACATCGGCCAGCGCCTGGGCCTCGGCAAGCGCGATCTTGCCCTCCGCGTTCTTGGTGCGGCGGGCGACGAAGTCTTCCATCTTCGCCTTGGCCTCGGTCGCGATGCGCTCGGCTTCGGACCTGGCGTTGGCAATGATGTCGGCAGCTTCACGTTCGGCCGACGCGGTGCGAGCCTTGTAGTCGGCGAGCACCTTGGCAGCTTCCTGCTTGAGGCGCGTCGCGTCGTCCAGTTCGGCTTTGATGCGGTCGGCGCGATGGTCGAGCGCAGTCATCGCTTTCTTGAAGACCCCGAGATAGCCAAACAGGACCATCAGGATCACGAAGGCGATGGCGACCCAGGTTTCAGGATCGAAGAACATATCGACTAACCCTTCAAGGACGCATCAACGGCGGCATTGACCGACGCTGCATCCGGAACGACGCCCGTAAGTTGCTGCACGATCTGGCCTGCCGAATCGGCCGCGATGGCGCGGACGTTGCTCATGGCGCTGGCGCGAGTCGAGGCGATGGTCTTTTCCGCCCCGGCGAGCTTGGCCGCCAGCTGTTCTTCGAGCGTCTTGCGCTCGGCGTCTGCCTGCGCATTCGCCTTGTCGCGGGATTCATTGCCGATCGCCTGCGCACGCGCGCGCGCCGCAGCGAGCTCGCTTTCATAGGCCTTCAGCGCCGCCTCGGACTGATCCTTCAGCTTCTGCGCTTCGGCGAGGTCGCCCTCGATCTTGTTCTGACGCGCCTCGATCGCACCGCCGACCTTGGGCAGAGCGAGCTTGGACACGACCACGTAAAGCACGACGAAGAAGATCGCGAGCGACACCAGCTGCGAAGCATAGGTGCTGCTCTCGAACGGCGGGAAGCCGCCACCGTGGTGACCACCGTCAGCCTCGGTATGGGCGCCCGCCGCCGGACCTTTCGCCCCGCCATGACTCTCAGCCATGGAGTACTCCTGTTGCTGTCAGGCGCGCCGCTTCGGTCGAAGCGGCGCGAAGAACGTCGTCCTCAGAGCGGAACGAACAGCAGCAGCAGCGCGATCAGCAGCGAGAAAATGCCGAGCGCTTCGGTCACGGCGAAGCCGAAGATCAGGTTGCCGAACTGGCCCTGAGCGGCCGACGGGTTGCGAACGGCCGCGGCGAGGTAGTTGCCGAAGATCACGCCGACGCCGACGCCCGCGCCGCCCATGCCGATGCATGCGATGCCCGCGCCGATAAGTTTTGCTGCTGCCGGATCCATTTTAGACTCCTTGGAAGAAAGATTGGGTTTTGGGTGGAAATTCCCCGGACCGCTCAGTGTCCCGGATGAATGGCGTCGTTGAGGTAGATACAGGTCAGGATCGCAAACACATAGGCTTGCAGGAACGCGACCAGAATCTCGAGGGCGTACAGCGCGACCGTGAGCGCGAGCGGCAGGACGCCGCCGACCCAGCCGAGGGCGCCGAGCGAGAAGCCGAGCATGGCGACGAAGCCCGCGAACACCTTCAGCGCGATGTGGCCGGCCAGCATGTTGGCGAACAGACGGACGCTGTGGGAGACCGGCCGCAGGAAGAACGACAGGATCTCGATGAACATCACCAGCGGCAGGATGTAGCCGGGAACTCCGTGAGGTACGAAGATCGAGAAGAATTTCACGCCGTTCTTGGCAACGCCGTAGATCAGGACCGTGAAGAAGACCAGGAGCGCCAGGGCCGCCGTCACGATCAGATGGCTCGAGATCGTGAAGGTGTAGGGAATGATGCCGATCAGGTTCGAGACGCAGATGAACATGAACAGCGAGAAGATCAGCGGGAAGAACTTCATGCCTTCCGAGCCGGCGGTCGAGCGGATGGTCGAGGCCACGAACTCGTAGGAGATTTCGGCGACCGACTGGAGGCGCCCGGGAACCAGCTGTGAGCCGCTCGCCAGCATCAGGAGCGAGATGATCGCCACGGCGATCAGCATGTAGAGCGATGAATTGGTAAAGGCGATCGTTTGATTGCCGATATGGCCCAGCGTGAAGAGCGGCTCGATGTTGAACTGGTGGATCGGGTCGATTTTCATCAGCGCGGCATCTCTTGTCTGCCGGGCAATGCCGGCGGGTCTCGGTCTGCCGGCCGGGCCGGCCCGTACCAGCGAGGCCGGTACGATCATTCCTCTCCTGTGCGGATCGCTTAAGAACCACCGCGCCTGTTTTGACCCGCGCCCGCCGTTCTCACCACATTCACCACGCCGGCCACGAAGCCCAGCAGCAGGAACACGATAAACCCGAAAGGCGACGTCGACAGCAAGCGGTCGAAACCCCAGCCAATCCCCGCTCCGACAACGACCCCGGCGACCAACTCGGAGGATAACCGAAAACCAAGCGCCATCGCCGAGGCTCTGGCCGCCCTGTCTCCACCGTCACCTGCGGGTTGCTCGGTCTTGACGTGGCGGTCGCGAAGTTCGGACAACCGCTGATCAAGATTCCCGAGCCGTTCGGAAAGCGCAGCTTCCTCGGATGATCTATCGCGATCTCCATTCCCGCCGTGTCCCGTGCCCTGTGTCATGCAACGAAGACCCGAAACGCCGCGGCTGAATGGAAATTACGCCCGCCACCCTCAAAAGCCGCGCGGACCATACTGATGGCCCATAATCAAGTCAAGCCAAGTCACGATTGCGTCGCCTTCTACTATGTAGCTGATTTTCTTGACGATATTGGCGTGTGCGACAGCGCTGCACACAGCGTGACGCCGCACCGCAGCAGCTCTGCTCATGATCGGCGAAGGCGGCCGCGATTTTGCCGCGCTGCCTGGATCAAACCGGCTGCCGCGATCTTTGATTTCATAGGCGCGTTTTTGGCGGCGGATGGCCGCGCCGGGGTGTAGAAGTGCGGGCGTGCCACCTGCGCGTCGTGGCGGAGAGCGCGATGAGACTTGCGACATCATCCACAGCATCATGGCTTGCGGCAGCCGCGCTTGCCGCGTTGATGGCAACCAGCGGCGATCTCGCGGCCGCGCAACCGGCCCCCGATAGCGAAAACGGCCGCTACAGCATGACGCCCATCCCCGAAGGCGTGCTGCGGCTCGACACCCGCACCGGAACGGTGTCGACCTGCACCAGGAATGGCGCCGGTTGGGCCTGTTATGCCGTGCCCGACGAACGTACCGCGCTCGATGCCGAGATCGGCCGGCTTCAGGCCGAGGTCGAGAAGCTGAAAGCGCAGCTCGCGGCGGGACCGACCGTGTCGGGCAAGATCGACGAGTCCATGCCGAAATCCGACCCGCTGAAGAAGGCGGAGCCGAAGGTCGCCGAGGGCGATCGCAAGATCGAGATTCCGCTGCCAAGCGAGCAGGACGTCGATCGCGTGATGTCGTTCCTGGAAAAGGCCTGGCGCCGGCTGATCGACATGGCCAACCGCGTGCAGAAGGACGTGTCGGGAAAGATTTGAGAGCTTGAATGAAACCCGAGAAACACCTGACGCGCTCGGCGCCGTCGACCGTGCAGGTCACGTCCATCAGTACCGCTCTGTTGACAGTGCCGACGCCCGGGCGCGGTTTCACCGATCTCACCGCTGAAGCTACGACGTTCATCAAGGACGTTCACGCGCGCGACGGTGCGCTGACGCTGTTCATCCGTCACACCTCGGCTTCGCTGACGATCCAGGAGAACGCCGATCCGTCCGTGCTCGCCGATCTCACCACGGCGCTGTCGCGGCTCGCGCCCGAGAATGCCGGCTGGACGCACGACACCGAAGGACCGGACGACATGCCGGCCCACGTCAAGACCATGTTGACGGGGACCTCGCTTCAGATCCCGGTGCTGAATGGCAATCTCGTACTCGGGACATGGCAGGCGATCTATTTGATCGAGCACCGCATGCGGCCGCACCGGCGAGAGGTGGTGCTGCAGTTCATCGGCAGCAATCAGTAATGTTTCTCTGATAGTGCCCAAAACAAAACCGGCCGCGGAGACCGCGGCCGGTTGGGTTGTCGATCGTTGCTGTCGATCAGGTCGCCTTGATGTCGACGTCCTTGGTTTCGGGCAGCAGGAAGAAGCCGATCACGACCGTGATGGACGCGAAGATGACCGGATACCAGAGACCCGCGTAGATATCGCCGGTCGAGGCCACGATGGCGAAGGCGGTCGCGGGCAAGAGGCCTCCGAACCAGCCGTTGCCGATGTGGTAGGGCAGCGACATCGAGGTGTAGCGGATGCGGGTCGGGAACAATTCGACCAGCATCGCGGCGATCGGGCCGTACACCATGGTGACGAAGAGCACCAGGATGAACAGCAGCCCGATGGTCGCGGCCACCTGCGGGCGGAAGATGTCGAACGGATGCGACATCTTCACGATGCCGGCGTCGCCGGTCTTCGGATAGCCGGCGGCCTGCACGGCGGCCAGCACTGCCGGGTTGCCGTCCTTGGCGTTGGCGTAGGCGACGTCCTTGCCGTTGACCATGACCTTGACGCCCGAGCCCGCTGCGCCTGACGAGGTCGTGTACTTGACCGATGACTGGGCGAGGTAGGCACGCGCGGTGTCGCAAGGCGCGGTGAAGACGCGGGTGCCGACCGGGTTGAACAGGTCGCCGCAACCTGCGGGATCCGCCACCACCTCGACCTTGACCGACTCGATCGCCTTTTCCAGCGCCGGGTTGGCGTTGGTGGTGATCATCTTGAAGATCGGGAAGAAGGTCAGCGCCGCAATCAGGCAACCGCCAAGGATGATCGGCTTGCGGCCGATCTTGTCGGAGAGCATGCCGAACACGATGAAGAAGCCGGTGCCGAGCAGCAGCGACCAGGCGATCAGGAGGTTGGCGGTATAGCCGTCGACCTTCAGGATCGATTGCAGGAAGAACAGCGCGTAGAACTGGCCGGTGTACCAGACCACGCCCTGGCCCATCACGCCGCCGAGCAGCGCGAGCAGCACGAGCTTGCCGTTCTGCCAGTTGCCGAAGGCTTCCGTCAGCGGGGCCTTCGAGCTCTTCCCCTCGTCCTTCATCTTCTGGAAGATCGGCGATTCATTCAGCCGCAGCCGGATCCAGACCGAGACGCCGAGCAGCAGCACCGAGACCAGGAACGGAATGCGCCAGCCCCAGGCCGCGAACTCGGTTTCGCCGAGCGCGCTGCGGGTGAACAGGATCACCAGCAGCGACAGGAACAGGCCGAGCGTGGCGGTCGTCTGAATGAAGGAGGTGTAATAGCCGCGCTTGCCGTTCGGCGCGTGCTCCGCGACGTAAGTCGCCGCACCGCCGTATTCACCGCCGAGCGCCAGGCCCTGGGCGAGGCGCAGCGCGATCAGGATGATCGGAGCCGCGATGCCGATCGTTGCCGCGTTGGGCAGCAGGCCGACGATGAAGGTCGACAGACCCATGATCAGGATGGTGACGAGGAAGGTGTATTTGCGGCCGACTATGTCGCCGACACGGCCGAACACGATCGCGCCGAACGGGCGCACCAGGAAGCCCGCAGCAAAGGCCAGCAGCGCGAAGATGTCGCGGGTTGCCGGCGGATAGGCCGAAAAGAACTGCGCGCCGATGATGCCGGCCAGCGAACCGTAGAGATAGAAGTCGTACCACTCGAAGACGGTACCGAGCGAGGAGGCGAGAATGACGAACCGTTCGTCCTTCGTCATCCCTCCCGCGCGTGTTTCAGCCACAGCAATTGTCGACATGTTGAGTCGCTCCCCGAAAGATCATTTCCTCGCGCCCCAGATGTCCGGGCATGCCGGATCAACCTGGGTCTTGACCGCAAAGTAACATCGGCGTGAAACCCGCCCCAATACGACTTTCGGCCTTGCGCACTGACGCGCACCTGACGTGCGGTATCGGGCGCTGGTGCTGATCCCGAAGGCTGGGGATTAACCCCTTTGCTGCAAAGGGATAATGTGTGCTTGCATGCCACGGCCGGTCAGGGAAGAATTGACCCGCCGCGGCAACGACTCGCCGTCCGGTCGCGAACCACAGCAAGAGAACGATGAACGCTCCTTCGACCCATCTCGTCATTGCCGATGATCATCCCCTGTTCCGTGACGCATTGCGGCAGGCGGTGGCGGGCGTCCTGCCCTCGGCCAGGATCGACGAGGCCGGATCGTTCGAGGATCTGACCAGGCTGCTGGAACAGACATCCGACGTCGATCTGATCCTGCTCGACCTCTCGATGCCCGGTATCTCCGGCTTTTCCGGCCTGATCTATCTGCGCGCGCAATATCCCGCGATCCCGGTGGTGATCGTCTCGGCCTCCGACGACGGCGCCACGATCCGCCGTTCGCTCGACTTCGGCGCCTCCGGTTTCATCCCGAAGCGATACGGCGTCGAGACGTTGCGCGACGCCATTCTCAAGGTCATGGAGGGTGACGTCTGGGTTCCCGCCGACATCGACCTGACCGCGGCCGCCGACCCGGATATGACACGCCTGCGCGACCGCCTGGTCACGCTGACGCCGCAGCAGGTTCGGGTCCTGATGATGCTGTCGGAAGGACTGCTCAACAAGCAGATCGCCTATGAGCTCGGCGTCTCCGAGGCCACCATCAAGGCGCATGTCTCGGCGATCCTGCAAAAGCTCGGCGTCGAGAGCCGGACGCAGGCCGTGATTGCCGCGGCGAAGATCGCGGGCGGCCAGTGGAGGCAGGGCACCCCGACGGGGTGAGCCTGCTACAGCGTCGTCAGGAGCGCATCGGCGTCCCTGATATCTTCCGTCTCGGAGCCCGCAGCGAAACCGTCGCGCGTCGATTGGAGCAATAGCCTTGCCTCCTGGTGGCGACGCCGGACGACGAGAAGCTGCGCCAGATCGATGGCCGCCCGCAATTCCCACGCTTTCGCCCCCTTCGTGCGGCTGAGTTCAACTGCCTGCATCAGGCAGGCCTCGGCCTCCTCGATCCGCGGCAGCGGCTGGTGCGACAGGACCCTGCCCTTCATGCGCAGCAGTTCCGGCATGTAGAGGTGATCGCCGCTTTGCTCGACGAGGCGGATGGCATCGTCGATCAGGCCTGCGCCCTGCTCGATCTGGCCGATTGCCAACAGGCCTTGGACCAGCGCGATGTTGAACGTCGTGGTAAGCAGCTCGTAGCCCGCATCATGGAGCTCGCGCAGGCAGGCCCTGATCGTCTCGACGCCATCGGTGGCATTTCCCCGTTGGATCGCGATCTCGCCTTTGACGCCGCGACCGACCGCGAGATAGGGGCCCATCGAACGCGAATTGGCATGCGCGATGAAACGGTCGATGTTCGTTTCGGCGCCGTCGAGGTCGCCGCTCCAGAGATCGATCGAAACCGCCCAGATCAGCGCGATGCAGAGTGTGATCGGATGATCCATCTGCGCGGCTTCGTCGATGGTCTGACGCGCCAGCCGCCGTGCATCCGCGGGCCGGCCCTGTAGCCAGAGTTCGCGCGCGAGCGAGATGCCGGCGCGGTTGCGATGATCGAAGCCATGGACCGTGCTGATCCGTTCCGTGCCCGGCCCCCGCCAGGCGGTCTCCAGCATGGCCATCGCTTCGCGATGCTCGCCGGCCAGATGCAGCGACACGCCCAGCAGCGAATGAGCGAGGGCGATCGAGGCGGCATCGCCGAGCGTTTGGGCGACCACGAGACTCCGCTGGGCGTAACCGAGCGCGGCGTCGAACTGTCCCGTCCGCTCGTGAAAGATATGCATGCGGCCGAGCAACTGGAGCTGGTTCGGCGTATCGCCGCGCGCCTCGGCGATCGCAAGCGCCCTGCGCAACGCAGCACGCGCCGCCTCGCTGCCGCCGCGGGTGAACATCAAGGTCAGCCCGAGCGCAGCCTGGATGTGCATCTCCTCGGCGCTGCCGCGCGAGGACGGATCGATCGCAAGCAAGGCACGATCCGACCAGCGCCGGCATTCGATCAGCAGTGACATCGCAAGGAAGATCGGGGCCGCGGCAGCGGCAAGCGCGATGCCGACGCCGATGTCGCCGTTTGCGCCAAAGCACCAGTCGAGCGCCGCGCGCACATTGTGAAGCGCGGAGAAGTGGACCGCGCGCTCGTCGGCGCTCGGCAGCGTCGCCCATGTCGTGCCGGCCTGTTCCAGCCAATGCCGGTAATAGGTCGCGTGGCGGGCGGCGAGTGCGGCGTCGAAAGGATCAATCTCGAGCAGATAGGCGCGCGTCGTGTCGAGCAGGCGGTAGCGCATCATGGCGCCGATCGGGCGCGGCGCAACCATCGACTTGGCGACGAGACCGTCGATGGCGTCGAACAGGCGGGAGCGGTCGACGCGGTCGTCAGGCACCACCTCGAGCGCGGCATCGATGGTGAAATGACCGGCGAAAACCGCGAGCCGGCGCAGCACGAGCCGCTCGGTGTCGGACAGGAGGCTATAGCTCCAGTCCAGCGTCGCGTGCAGCGTCTTCTGCCGCGGCGGCGCGGTGCGTTGGCCCTGCCAAACCAGATTGAGGCGTTCGTCGAGCAGCGCCGCCGTCTGCTCCAGGCCGTAGGCTTCGACCCGGCCGGCGGCGAGCTCGATTGCCAGCGCCATGCCGTCGAGCTTGCGGCAGATGTTCGCGATGATCGCAGCATTTGCATCGTCGAGTACGATCTGCGCGCCGCCGGCCGTTGCACGTTCGAGGAACAATTGCAGGGCTGGATAGGTCTGTGCCGACGCGGCTGTCATCCCGGTATCACCGGGCGGAACGGCAAGTGGCGCCAGCCGATACACCTGTTCGCCCTCGACGCGCAGAGCCTCGCGGCTCGTGGCGAGGATGTGGATGTGCGGTGCACCGTGAAAGATCTCGGCCGCCAGCGGTGCGGCGGCGCCGATGACGTGCTCGCAATTGTCCAGGATCAGCAGCATCCGTTTGTCCCGGAGATGCGCAAGCAATGCGGGGAGGGGATCGTCGGTCTGCGCCGGCAGTCCCAGCATCAGCAGGATCGAGGTGATCACGAGATCGGGATCGCTGAGCGCGGCCAGATCAACGAAATGCGCGGCGTTGCAGAATGTTTCGAGCAGGTCGTGAGCGATCGCCACCGCGACGGCGGTCTTGCCGACGCCGCCGGGGCCTGCGATCGTGACGAAGCGGGAGGCGATGAGCTTGTCCGAGATGGCGGCGATTGCTTCCTCGCGCCCGACCATCCGAAGCAGGCGGTTGGGAAGTTTTACCGGTGGCAAATCCCGGTATGGCGTCGCGCGCGGCTCTCCGGGACTCTCCGTTTTCACGATCGGTGCGACGAAGCAATAGCCTCGGCCCGAGAGCGTGGTGATGTAGCGGGCGCCGTCCTTGCCGTCGCCGAGCGCCTTGCGCAGCGCGGCGACGTGGAAGCGCAAATTGGCTTCATCAACGGTGATGCCGGGCCACACCAGCGCCATCAGATCCCATTTGCTGACGACCGCGTTTGGCCGCGACATCAGCGCGATCAGCGTGTCGAAGGCTTTTGCGCCGAGCGGAAGCGCCACGCCGTCGCGCGTAACGAGCCGCTCATGCGGCATTACGGTGAACGGCCCGAACGATAAAGTTCCCGTCGCGATACTGGCCGGCTCGGTCATGGTGAAATCTGATCCCTTCGAACCGACCGGATAGCCAGATGGCGACGATCGGGCAAGTCCGCCCTATCGGCATCTGACCGCGCATGCAGGCCTCGTGAGGCAAGCGCGTGGCGACCTCACAATTTCTCACAAGTCCAAACGGGTATGCTCGGACAACCGCTGCTAGTCATTGCTTTGACGGCTAGGAGACGTTCATGACCCAAGCGGCGAAAACACTTTACACGGCCAGGACCCACACCAGCGGCGGACGACACGACGGCATATCGCGCAGCTCCGATGGCCGCCTCGACGTCAAGCTGTCGCCGCCGGGGGGCGCAGGCATCGGCACCAATCCCGAGCAATTGTTCGCGGCCGGCTGGTCGGCCTGCTTCGAAGGCGCGATGGAGATTGCCGCGCGCAAGCGGAAAATCGTGCTTCCGAGAAAAAGCGCGATCGATGCGGAAATCGATCTTCTCCTCGATGAGGGCAGCTTCGCTCTCCGGGCGCGCCTCAATGTCAGCCTGCCGGGGCTAGATCCCGAGGTCGCGCGCGGCATCATCGATGATGCCCACCGGACCTGTCCTTACTCCATCGCCGTGCGCGGCAATATCGACGTCACGGTCGCACTGATCTGACGCGCCACCAACGACCAACTACCAACGAGGTACACCAGCATGAAGCAGATCATCGACCAGCATCGCCGCAAATTCTTCGGCGTCGCCGCGGGAACCGTCGCTGTCGGTCTCGGCATCGTCGACTTCGCCCGCGCCGAGACGGAAGCGCCAAGGTCGTCGGTATCGAATGCGTCGTTCGGCACGATCAAGCAGATCGACGCCGGTGTTCTCAACGTCGGCTATGCCGAGGCCGGCCCGTCAAACGGTCCCGTCGCGATCCTGCTGCATGGCTGGCCCTACGACATTCACGCCTTTGTCGATGTCGCGCCGATCCTCGCCAAGGCCGGCTATCGCGTGATCATTCCTTATCTGCGCGGTTACGGCTCGACGCTTTTCCTCTCCGGCGAGACGCTACGCAATGGCGAGCCCGCGGCCATGGCGGCGGACATCATCGCGCTGATGGACAAGCTCGACATCAAGAAGGCGGTCGTCGCCGGCTTCGACTGGGGCGCGCGCACCGCCGACATCATCGCGGCGCTATGGCCGGAGCGCTGCCGTGCGCTGGTCTCGGTCAGCGGCTATTTGATCTCCAGCCAGGCCGCGGGCAATGCGCCGCTGCCGCCATCGGCTGAGCTGCAATGGTGGTACCAGTTCTACTTCGCGACCGAGCGCGGCCGTGCCGGATACGAGAAATACACACATGATTTCGCAAAGCTGATCTGGAAACTGGCTTCGCCGCAGTGGAAGTTCGACGACGCGACCTTCGGCCGCAGCGCAGCCGCACTCGATAACAAGGACCATGTCGCGATCACGATCCACAATTACCGCTGGCGGCTCGGGCTCGCCAAGGGTGAAGCGAAATACGAAGAGCTTGAAAAGAAGCTTGCGGCAGCTCCAGTCATCAACGTCCCGACGATCACGATGGAAGGCGACGCCAACGGTGCGCCGCACCCCGACCCCAGCGCCTATGCCAAGAAGTTTTCTGGGCGGTACGAATTCCGGCTGATCACCGGCGGCGTCGGCCACAATTTGCCGCAGGAGGCACCGCAGGCCTTTGCCAAGGCTGTCATCGACGCCGACGGCGCTTGAGTAATCGTCAGCCCCTCGGTCCGGCCGCGCTGGACCGAGGACATTCGTTAATCCCAGCCTGGTGAAAGATCATGGCGTCGACTGAAACTGAAAAAGAAAGATCGTCGTTCCCGACGGTGATCGTGCTCGCTGCGATTCTGATTGTGGCTCTCCTGACATGCGTGCCGTATCTCGTCACGATCGCGCTTGCGGAGGCGGCGGTGGAGCGCGCGAACCCCGACGCGTCGCCGATCTTCGGTGTCACGATTCCGCCCGGCTACAAGCAGTGGGAGTTGATCGCGCCGGCCGAAGAGGCCGCGCCGCTCGACGAGCTTCGCGCTGTCGTCGGCAACCAGACCGCAATCGACGCCTATCAGGCCGGAAAGCTTCCGTTTCCCGACGGTACCATGCTGGTCAAGCGCGCCTGGAAGCGGAAGCAATCGCCGGAATTCGCATCCGCAACGATTCCGGGCGCTGCCACCACCGTGCAGGTGATGGTCAAGGATTCCAAAAAATATGCCGCGACCGGCGGCTGGGGCTTCGGCCGTTTCATCAACGGCAAGCCGGTCGACGAAGCCCAGCACCGCACCTGCTGGGGCTGTCACGAAGCTCGTGCCAAGAGCCGGGATTACGTATTCACCCGGCTTGCGCCGTGAACCCCCCGGAAACGATCGTGTCGAAGACCTGGTTCATCAGCGGCAGCTCGCGCGGACTCGGCCGCGCGCTCACGGAAGCCGCGCTCGCGGCGGGAAATCGTGTTGTCGCTTCCGCGCGCGACACGGTTCCGCTCGAACCCTTGCGTGAACGTTTCGGGGAGCGATTGCGGCTGACAAGACTCGACGTGACCGATGATGCCGCCGCGCAGGCCGCAATCGGTCTCGCCGTGGAGGCGTATGGCGACATCGATGTGGTCGTGAACAACGCCGGTTACGGCGAGCTCGGATCGGTCGAGGACACCGGCCTGGCGTCTTTTCGGCAGCAGATCGAGGTCAATCTGATCGGCACCATCATCGTCACCAAGGCGGCGATCCCCGTGCTGCGTCGTCAGCGCCACGGCCATATCGTGCAGGTCTCGTCCGTTGGCGGACGGATCGGTGCTCCCGCCCGCGCCGCCTATTCCGCGGCGAAATGGGGCGTCGAGGGCTTCTCGGAATCGCTGGCGCGCGAGATGGCGCTGATTGGCGTGCACGTGACGATTGTCGAGCCCGGCGGCTTCAGGACCGGCTTCGCGCAGACCGCGCACGCGGCCGGAGAGGGGCGTGCCGAGTATGATGCCGTCGTCGGCGCCGCTGTCAGGATGCAGCGAGACTACGACGGCCGTCAGCCCGGCGACCCCGCGAAGGCGGCAGCAGTTCTCCTGAAGCTCGTCGGGATGGATCGGCCACCCTTGCGCATCGCGCTCGGCAGCGATGCCGTCAACGCCATCTCCGCGACTGACCGGCAACGCCTCGAAGAGCTCGAGAGCTGGCGCGCACTCAGCGTGTCGACGGACTACTGAAGCGTTTCACTCCGCCGCCACCATCTGCTGTGTGCGCCACTGTCCGAGGAGGGCGCGCAGCGACGCCGGCTTCACCGGCTTGTTGAGTACCGCGATCCTCTCGTCGCGCGCGGCGACCTGAACGGCAGGGCTGCGATCGGCGGTGATCAGGATCGCGGGGATGGTGTCGCCGAAGCGGCGGCGGATGTCTCGGATCGCAGCGATGCCGTTGCCGCGGTCGAGATGATAGTCGACGAGCAGGCCGGTGACGCGGCGGCCGGCGGCCTCCATGGCAGCCATGGCGCCTTCGGGATCCGTGACCGCGATCACCTCGGCGTCCCAGGCTTTCATCAGCGTGCGCATGCCGTCGAGGATCGCGGCGTCGTTCTCGATGCAGACGATCAGGGCGCCCGAGATCGGCGTGCGCGCCAGCGGCGTCGCGCTGGTCACCGCGGCGGTGTGGGTGATCGCCTTTGCCGTCGGCACCGTCACCGAGAACACCGAGCCGCCGCCTGTATTGGAGTCGATGGCGATGCCGTGGTTGAGCACGCGCGCCAGCCGCTCGACGATCGACAACCCAAGCCCGAGCCCGCGTGCGATCCGCGCGCCCTGCTCCAGGCGGTGGAATTCCTTGAAGATCTCGCCGCGCTTGACCAGGGGGATGCCGACGCCGGTGTCGTAGACGCAGATCTTGAGCGAGGGCCCTTGGCGGCGGCAGCCGACCAGCACGCGGCCGCGCGGGGTGTATTTGATCGCGTTGGAGATCAGGTTCTGAAGCAGGCGCCGCAGCAGCAGGCGATCGGACTCGACCGGCAGCGAGCAGGGCACGAAAGCGAGCTCCAGATTCTTGGCGCGCGCGATCGGTGCGAACTCGATCTCCAGCGATCGCATCAGATCGGCCATCTTGAAGCTCGAGATCGAGGTCGTCATCGCGCCGGCGTCGAGCCTGGAGATGTCGAGCAGCGCGCCGAGGATCTCCTCGATCGCCTGGAGCGATTCGTCGATGTTCTCGACCAGCCGTGTTTCCTCGCCGCTGTGCTGGCGCTCGACCAGGCTCGTGACGTAGAGCCGCGCCGCGTTCAGCGGCTGGAGAATGTCGTGGCTGGCGGCGGCGAGGAAGCGCGTCTTGGAGATGCTGGCGTCTTCCGCGGCGCTCTTGGCCAATGCGAGTTCGGAGTTCAGCCGCGTCAGCTCCTCGGTGCGGTCGCGCACGCGCTTTTCCAGAGTTGCGTTGGCGCGTTCCAGCGCTTCGGCCGCCTCGAAGGTGGGCGTAACGTCGGTGAAGGTAATGACGAAGCCGCTGCCGGGCATGCGGTTGGTGAGTACCTCGATCACCATGTGGCGTTCCGGCAGGCGTTCGAGATAGGGCTCGCCCTCGGTGGTGTAGGCCGCGAGCCGCCGTTCGATCATCGCTTCGCGCCCGGCCGGATCATCCGGATCGCTCACGCCCATGAATTCCAGGATCTCGCGCAAGGGCGTGCCGAACTGAATGAAATGCGGGGGCACGTTGAGGAGGTCGCCGAACTGCCGGTTGGAGCAGATCAGCTGCAGATCGGCGTCGAACACCGCGATGCCCTGCCGGACATGGTTGAGCGCGGTCTGGAGGATCTCGCGGTTGAAGTGCAGCGCTGCGTGAGAATCGTCGAGCAGTTTCAGCGCGGCCTTGGCGGAGACAGTCCGCTTGCGCAGCAGCAGCGACATCACGAGGCGCGAGGACGCGGCCCCGATCGAGGAGGCAATCAGGTGCTCGGCATGTTGCAGCAGCTCGAAATCGGCGGGTGCCCCGGGCTCGATCCGGACATTGCGCCGCGCGGAGAAGGCCTCGAACGAATGCCGCGCGCGGTCGGGCCCGAGATATTGCGCGACCGTGGTCTGGATGTCCTGCACCGTCACGGTGGTGCGCCAGCGCCGGAAGCTCGGCGAGATCGGCGCGAGCGTGTTGGGCACGAACAGATCGGCCTGCACCAGCTCGATCGATGATGGCCGGCGCGCCAGCGACAACAAGACATAGGTGAGGACATTGAGCGACAGCGACCAGATCACGCCGTGCATCAGCGGCGGCAGATCGGCGCCGAACAGCGCCTGCGGCCGCAGTGCCTCGATCCCGAACGGGCCGTGCTGGAGCAGCAGGATGCCCGACGTCGAGGAGTCCATGAAGCTCGGGATGAACAGCGTGTAGAGCCACACCGCGAAGCCGACGAGCATGCCGCCGATGGCGCCGCGCGCGGTCGCCCGCCGCCACAGCAGCCCGCCGAAGAAGCTCGGTGCAAGCTGCGCGATGGCGGCAAAGGAGAGCAGGCCGATCGCGGCAAGCTGGGTGTTGCCGAGCGCGCGGTAGTAGAAATAGGCCATCACCATGATGGCGAAGATCGCAAGCCGCCGCGAGCGCAGCAGGAAGTCGCTGAAATCGGCGCCGCCGGTGCGTCCCTCCGGCCGCCGCTGCAGCACCAGCGGCACGATGAGGTCGTTCGAGACCATGATGGAGAGCGCGACGCATTCGACGATCACCATCGCGGTCGCCGCCGACAGGCCGCCGACGAACACGGCGACGCTCAGCAGGTCCGCGCCGCCTTCCATCGGCAGCGCCAGCACGTACATATCGGGATCCGCCGCGCCGAACGGAAAGCTGACCAGGCCGGCGATCGCGATCGGGATCACGAACAGGTTGATGGCAACGAGATAGAGCGGAAATAGCCAGCGCGCGCGGCCGACCTCGGCGTCGCTGGAATTCTCGACGACGCTGACATGGAACTGGCGCGGCAGCAGCATGATCGCACACAGCGACAGCAGCGTCATCGTGAGGAAGTTGCCGATCGACGGCGAATAGTTGATGGCACGCACCGCCTCCGGCGTCTTCATCGCGCGCTCGATCAGCTCGTGCGGCGAGAACATCCAGAAGGTGACGAAGATGCCGGCGGCGAGGAAGGCGACCAGCTTGATGATGGATTCCGTCGCGACCGCCAGCATCAGGCCGTGCTGGTGCTCGGTGGCGTCGGTCTGCCGGGTGCCGAACAGCACGGCGAAGGCTGCCATCGCCAGCGTCACCATCAGCGCCACGTCGCCGACGATCGGGATGTGGGAGAAGGCCTGGTCCTCGCTCAGGATGGTTTCGAGCGATGACGCGACCGCCTTCAGCTGGAGCGCGATGTAGGGCACCGAGCCGATGATCGCGATCAGCGCCACGGTCGCCGCCACCGCCTGGCTCTTGCCGTAGCGCGCGCCGATGAAGTCGGCGATCGAGGTGATGTTGTGGGCCTTGGCGAGCTGGATCACGCGGCGGAGCACGCCGGCGCCGAGACCGATCATCAAGATCGGGCCCACATAGATCGCCAGGAAGTCGGTCGAGGTGCGAGTGGCGAAGCCGACCGAGCCGAAGAAGGTCCAGGAAGTGCAGTAGATCGCCAGCGACAGCGGATAGATCAGCCCGGACGCGCGGCCGCGCCCGGCCGGCGAGCGGCGGTCGCCATGGCTCGCCACCAGGAACAGGAAGCCGATATAGCCGAAGGCGGCGGCGATCACGCCCCAGTCGTGCAGCATGGCGAGCGTGCTTCTCCCAAGGCGCGGCAGCGCCCGACGTTCTCAAGGCGCAGTCGCGCCCGGTCTCATTTTCTCAGCAAATCTAGCGCGTTGGGCAGGCGCAAGCGACAGCGAAATGCCGGGTGGAGCCGGGAACTGCAGGTGTCGTTAAGGTGGTCGGCGAGCGGCCGGCTCTTACCCTCCCCCTCCAGGGGAGGGTGAGAGCGAAGCCTACTCCGCGGCCAGCGACTTTTCGCGCAGCGGCAGACCCAAGCGGTCCCACACCTGCAAGAGGGCTTCGGCGAGCCGATCGATCAGGCCGTCGTCGTGATAGGGCGAGGGCGTGATGCGCAGCCGTTCGGTGCCTTTGGCGACCGTCGGATAATTGATCGGCTGAATGTAGATGCCGTGCTCTTCGAGCAGCAGGTCGGAGGCCTGCTTGCACTTCTCGGCATCGCCGATGAACAGCGGCACGATGTGGGTGTCGCTCGACATCACCGGCAGGCCGGCGGCGTTGAGGATCGCCTTGACGCGCGCGGCGCGGTCCTGGTGGCGCTCGCGCTCCCAGTTCGAGGTCTTCAGGTGCTTGATCGCCGCGGTCGCGGCCGAGCAGATCGCCGGCGGCAGCGCGGTGGTGAAGATGAAGCCCGGCGCATAGGAGCGCACGGCGTCGATGATCTGGCCGTTGGCGGCGATGTAGCCGCCGAGGCAGCCGAACGCCTTGGCCAGCGTGCCTTCGAGAATGTCGATCCGATGCATGACGCCGTCACGTTCGGCGATGCCGCCGCCGCGCGGTCCGTACATGCCGACGGCATGAACTTCGTCGACATAGGTCATCGCGTTGTACTTCTCGGCGAGATCGCAGATCTTCGCGAGCGGGGCGACGTCGCCGTCCATGGAATAGAGGCTCTCGCAGGCGATCAGCTTCGGCCGGTTCGCACCCGCAGCCTTCAGCTTCTCCTCGAGGTCGGCGAGGTCGTTGTGGCGGAACACGACGCGCTCGCAGCCGGACTGGCGGATGCCTTCGATCATCGAATTGTGGTTGAGCTCGTCCGACACGATCAGACAGTTCGGAATGAGCTTGGCGATGGTCGCGATGCCGGTCTGGTTCGAGACATAGCCCGAGGTGAACAGCAGCGCGGCTTCTTTGCCGTGGAGATCGGCCAGCTCGGCCTCGAGCTGCACCAGCGGATGATGCGTGCCGGCGATGTTGCGGGTGCCGCCTGCGCCGGTGCCGACGCGCGTCGCGGTCTCGACCATGGCGCCGACCACCTTCGGGTGCTGGCCCATGCCGAGATAATCGTTGGAGCACCAGATCACGACGTCGCGCTTGCCCTTGGGCGAATGCCAGAGCGCATGCGGAAACCGGCCGGCGATCCGCTCGAGGTCGGCGAACACGCGATAGCGCCGTTCGGAGTGGAGGCGATCAAGGGCGGAATTGAAGAACTGGGCGTAATCCATCGGCGAAACCTGCAACGGAACCGGACCAAGGGTCGCATCTTCTTAGAGCTTTTCCAGCTCCAATGTCTATGCGCTATCCCACATTTGGCCACGAGGGGCATTTGGGCAAAATGCCCTATCGTGCGATTTGAAACTTGATCCCGATCAAGTTCGCGCGAGATGGCAATATTGCTCTGCACCATCCGTCTCTCTCTCTCCGCGTTCTTACGGGGAGAGGCGAAGGCTCATGTCGTCCTGAACTGGAGCACGCCGTCCTTCGTCTCGGCCGTCAGCCGGCCCTCGACGATCATGTAGTTGACGTGGGCGACGAGCTCGCCGGCGGCAAAACCCATCTGGTGCTCGTCCAGCACGTGCTTGTTGAACACGACAGGTACCAGGGCACGCGAGGTCTGCGGCACCTCGCGGCAGGCTTCCGCGATCAGGCTGCAGCGCTCCTCGTGATGGTCGGCGAGCTGCTTGATGCGGGTCTTCAATCCGTAGAACGGCACGCCGTGGCCGGGTAGTACCAGCAGGTCATAGGGCAGCGTGGTGGTGAGGCTTGCGAGCGAGGCCAGATATTCGCCGAGCGAGTTCTGGTCGGGCTCGACCGCCCACACGCTGACATTCGGCGAGATCTTGCTGAGCACCTGATCGGCGGAGAGGAACAGCTTGTCGTCGGCGCAATACAGCATCACCTGGTCGAGCGCGTGGCCGCCCCCGGTGATCACCTTGAAGCGGCGTGTGCCGATCACGACCTCGTCGCCATGCGAGATGCGGCGGTAGGACGGCGGCAGCACCGAGACACGCTTGAGATAATCCTGGCCGCGGCCGAGCAGTTTTTCGGTGAGCGACTCGTCCATGCCGTGGCGGCGGAAGAACAGCCGCTGCGCCTCGCGCCGTTCTTCGGTGCCGCGGTTCTGATGATAGACCGATTGCAGATATTCGACCTGCGACATCACCAACGGGCAGTTGAAGCGGTCGACGATCCAGCCCGCAAGGCCGACATGATCAGGGTGCGAGTGCGTGACGATCAGGCGCGTGATGTTGACGCCCTTCAGCGGTCCCTCGAACAGCCTGGTCCAGGCCTCGATGGTTTCCTCGTTGCCGAAGCCGGCGTCGATCATCGCATAGCCGTCGCCATCGGCGAGCAGGTAGATGTTCACGTGGTTGAGGCGGAACGGCAATTTCAGCCGCGCCCACAACACGCCGGGCCGGACCTCCACGACCTCTTCGGGGCCGGGATGCTGGTCCCAGGGGTACCGCAGTGCCTCGGCCGAGGACTGCGCGGTGTCGGTTTTCGCGTTCATGTTATCGGCTTAAACCCACCGCGCGCGGCGCGCCAGCCGAAAAAGGACGCGAGGCGCTGCCCGCATAGCGGTCATTCCCGGGCCGTTTTCCGTAGCCCGGATTGCGTTCGCCACCCGGGCTGCGGGACGGCGGCCTACGCCGCCCGCATGTTGTTGAGGAACGCATCGATCTCGCCGCGCAGCAGGTCGGCTTCGCGGCGGAGTGCGTCGGAGGCACCCAGCACCTGGCTCGCCGCAGTACCGGCCTCGGCGGATGCCGTGGAGACGCCCACGATGTTGCTCGAAACCTCGCTGGTGCCGCCGGCGGCATGCTGGATGTTGCGGGCGATCTCGCGGGTGGCCGCGCCCTGTTCCTCGACCGCGGCCGCGATCGTCGTCGTGACATCGTTGATCTCGCCGATGATCCGGCCAATGCCCTGGATGGCGCCGACTGCCGAGGTCGTGACCGACTGCATGCTGGCGATCTGGGTGCGGATCTCTTCCGTTGCCTTCGCGGTCTGGCTCGCGAGGCTCTTCACCTCGGACGCGACCACCGCGAAACCGCGGCCGGCCTCGCCCGCGCGCGCCGCCTCGATGGTGGCGTTGAGTGCGAGCAGATTGGTCTGCGAGGCGATGGTCTGGATCAGGTCGACGACGACGCTGATGCGGCTCGCGCCGTCGGCGAGGCTCTGCACCGTGGCGTCGGTCGCGCCGGCCTCGTCGACCGCCTTCTTGGCGATCTCCGCCGAGGTGACCACCTGGCGGCTGATCTCGGCGATCGAGGACGACAATTGCTCGGTGCCGGCCGACACCGTCTGCACGTTGACCGAGGTCTCCTCCGCGGCGGAAGCGACCGCGTTCACCAATGCGTTGGACTGGTCCGCGGTGTTCGACATGCTCTGCGCGGTCGACTGCATCGAATTGGCCGACTGCGCGAGATTGTCGAGCGCATTGCGCACCGTGCTCTCGAACTCTGCGATCCTGGCTTCCATGCGCGCGGCACGCTCGGCCTTGGCCGCGCGGTCCTTGTCCTGCTCGCTGGACATCGCGCGGGCCTCGATCATGCTCTCGCGGAACACCTGCAGCGTGTTCGCCATCACCGAGATTTCATCGTTGTGGTTCTTGGAGCGGTAGGTTTCGGTCTCGAGGTCGCCGTTCGCGAGCAGCTGCATGGACTGATGCAGCGCGCCGATCCGGCGCAGGATGTTGCGGCCGACATAAAGCCAGACGAACAGCGCCGAGCCGACCAGCATCAAGGCGCCCAGCGCCAGCATCGCGGTGGTGGCGAACGAGATTTCCTGGCGCGCCTGGAAGGTCGACGCGTTGGTCTCCTTCTGCACACCCTCGACGAGCTGCTGCACGCTGATGCCGAGGCCGACATTGAGCTTGCGGGTCTCGTCCAGGATGGTCTGGCCGTAGTCGATGGAGTCGAGCTCCTTCTGGCGGATCTTGAACACGCCGGTCTTGCCTTCGCCGAAGGCGAACAGCTTCTGCACGGCGTCACGCATCGCCTGCATCGAGGCCACCTTGGGCAGGTCCTCGAGGTTCGACTTGACGCGGTCGCGCGTCGCCTTGAATTCCTTCTCGATCACTTCCAGCGTGTCGCTGTTGGTAGCCGAGAGCGCTGCCATCATGTCGGCGGCCATCAGATTGCCGTTGGCGGAGACCATCGAGATCTGGGCGACGGTGCGGGCGGCCTCGGTGGCATCGTCGGCGGAGACTTCCGCCGCGCTCAAAATCGCGTTCAGACGTGTCTGTGCATCGAGCATCGCGGGGCCGGCCGCGCCGACGAAGGCGAGCTGGGCCTTGCGCAGCGCTTCGTATTGCTTGTCGTGCAGTGCGCCGGTGTCGAGCCGTTCGCGGGCCGCCGAAACCAGGCTCTGGGTCGCCTCGTCGATGCTCTTGGCGGTGTCCTGCAGCGCGGTCGCGGTCTGCTTGTCGGCGCCGAGCTCGATGATCTCGCCGAGCTTCGCCATGGCGAGCTGCTGGATGTCCTTCACGCTCTTGGTGCGCTCGTTCAGCGCCTCATCGGAGGGCGATGCCAAAAGGCCCGGGCCCTGGGCTGCGAGCGTTGCGCTCTGCGAGGCGAGCTGGAGGCTGGCGGAGAGGCGCGGGATGTCGCGGCCGCTCAGATCCATCATGGTCGCGCCAAGATGATTGAAGACGAAGCCGGCGCCGGCTGCGATCACGAGGCCCATGCCGGCGATCAAGGCGAAAGCGGCGAACAGGCTGCCGCGCACGCCCCACCTTGGCATCTTGAAACGAGGCTTGAGACGGCCAAGAACACGGCCCAGACGGATCGCCATCGGAATTCCCCCACTCGTGATCTTTATATTTTCGCGGTGGAGTATCCTCAGCCCGGGTTAAAAAATCGCAAGTTGCACAATCGGTTGCATCTGTTCCGCATAGCGAAAAAAGAAAGGGCCGGCAGATTGCCGGCCCTTGGTGATGCAGGAGATTTTCGTCGGGCGCGATCAGTAGCGCGCGACCGCCGAGTTGGCCCAGTTGAAGCGGTAGTTGAGGCCCGCCTTGATGGTGTGGTCGTCGGTGGTGAAGTTGCCGGTGCCCGCCAGTGGGCCCGCGGTGAAATGCGCGTCGCCGAAATTGTAGTACTGGTACTCGGCCTTGGCCGACCAGTTCGGGGCGAACATGTATTCGAGGCCGGCACCGACGGTGTAGCCGTTGCGGTGGTCGCCATCGATGATGAAGCCGGTCGGCACGCCGCCGACGGTCACCTTCTCGTTGTTGTCGGAATAGGCGTAGCCGCCCTTCACGTAGAGCAGGCCGGGACCCCAGGTGTAGCCGACGCGGCCGGTGATCGAGCCGAGGCCACGCTGGTCGTTGGTGTAGGCAACGCCGCCCGGGAACACCGCGCCGACGCTGCCGGAAAGCCAGGAATACTGGCCTTCGACGCCGACCACGAAGTTCGGGTTGAACTGCCAGTCCGCACCGACCTGCACGCCGCCGAGGAAACGGCCGTTGCCGTTGTTACCGGTGGAGAGGCCGTTGAAATTGTTGTCGCTGGAGAACGCACCGCCGAGATGCGCACCGAGGTAGAAGCCGGTCCAGTTGTAGATCGGCGCGGCGTAGGCCGGCGCGGGCGCCTTGTAGTAGTTGCGGTTACCGAGATCGGCACCGATCGCCGGTGCGGCAGCGCCCACCACGAGCAGTGCGACGGTCGCAAACAGAATCTTCTTCATGGTCTTCAACTCCAACACTCTAGGTCCCCGGAAGGCGCCGTCCGCGCCGTCATTGGTTTTGCAGATAGCTCGCTTTTGACGAAAATGCTGTCACATCCATGGCACAGCCACGGCTAAGCTAACTTATTGGGTTGTAAATGATTTTTGTGCTTAATGGCGGCTTAAGAAGTGGTGAAGGAAGGCTTAACTTCGCAAGCCTCGGGTAACTTGTGCGCGCCTTTCGTTAACCAAGACGCCGCCGCGCCTCATCGCGCATCTGCTCGCGGAAGGCCGCGCGCTTGGCGGGCCGGTCTTCCTCGCGCACGTCGTGCCGATCGAAGATGTCGAACTTCTCCAGGATCGGATAGCGCTCGCTCGCCATCGCGAGCACGCGCAGCACCTTGGTCGCCTCCACGGTCGGCCCGCTGACCTCCCAGCGCCGGATGGTGTCGGCGCCGCCCTTCTCCGGCAACCCGCAAAGCCTGGCCATGTCGGCCGCGGTGAGCTGGCGCGCGAGCGCGTCGGAGAGGTCGTTGCGAAGTTGCTTAAGTTCGGCGCCGGTCATGCGGTGTGCGTCCAGGGAAGTCGCTGAAGGCAATGCACTAGCGCTGATTCGGGTCCATCCGAAGGCGGCCATGACCGTGCTAGTCTTCCGCGGCCGGTTCAGCGTCAGCGAAGGGATATCCCATGCCCGTGTTCAAGCTGCCCTTGTCGGGGGACGTCGTGCAGTCGATCAACCCGATCACGTCGTTCTTCAGCCCGACCGGCGGCCAGTTCGGTCTCGTCAACATCACGGTCGGGCAATCCTCGGCACCGGAGGTCGAGAAGGATCTGCTGTCGGATGTCGGCAGCTATGGCAAGCAGATCGGCCAGATCGGAGATGCGCTGCTCGTGGTCATCGAGCATCTGGAAGCGCTCGGCGACAGCGCCCTCGGCGATGACAAGGCGGTGTCGGTCTTCAAGGAACTGATGCATTCGGTTGCATCCGTGAAGGAACGTCATGGCCGTCACGCGTGCCGGCCGCGACGACGGTGACCTCGTGCCGTTGCTTCGGCACATACGCGCGCGCACGGAGTTATGAACGCGTGCCTATGGAAATCTGCCGAAGGATGAACACTTGGCACGAGGGGCCCTGGCCACGGAGGGATAAGCCATGACAAGCGTCAAACTCGCGATTGCCTTACTCATCACTGCCGGACTGCTTGCTCCCTTCGCGGCCAAAGCGAAGAAGCACCGGTCTGGCCGCTATTACAGCACGCGTA
This sequence comes from Bradyrhizobium cosmicum, assembly GCF_007290395.2. Taxonomy (NCBI): domain Bacteria; kingdom Pseudomonadati; phylum Pseudomonadota; class Alphaproteobacteria; order Hyphomicrobiales; family Nitrobacteraceae; genus Bradyrhizobium; species Bradyrhizobium cosmicum. The sequence goes on from NZ_CP041656.2 coordinate 852,446, forward strand.
CGGTGGCCCCGGCCTATGGCGGAGCCGGATCGCTGGCGGCGCAGCCGAGGGCGTCCTACGGATCGTCCGGACAGACGGTCGGCACCGTTACGGCGCCATCGATCGGAACGTACAATTGGCCGTCGGTCGGCGTGACCAACGCGGTCCCGACCTGGAGCAACACCAATCCGCGATGATGAGCGATCGCGCCGCTCGTCAGCCTTCCGCGCCGCCCTTTTCAATGCCGAACACAAGGCAGGTCGTCGTCGCATGCGCGAGCAGCCGGCCCTTCGTGTCGGTGATGCGCGCTTCGGCGGTGGCGACGCGGCGGCCGGCGTTCAGCACGCGGCCTTCGGTGCGGATCGTCCCGCTGGCCTCGCTCATGCCGCGCACGAACGAGATCTTGAATTCCAGCGTCGTGTAGCCGGTGCCCGCCGGCAGCGTGGTCTGCACCGCAAGCCCCATCGCTGAATCCAGCAGGATCGCGGCATAGCCGCCGTGCACCGAGCCGATGGGGTTGTAGTGACGCAGGCCCGGCACGCTGTGAATCGTGACCACGCCGGGTTCGGCCGTGCAGTCGAACGGCTCGACGGTCTGCATGATCGGCGGCTCCGGCAATTGCCGTGCGAAGATCGCGCGGACGAAGTCGAGCCCCGGCATCGCTGCCATCACCTCGATCGGTACGACGCCATATTCTGCCGCCTGCTTGCCGGATGTGTCGTCAGCCATCGCCAGCCCCAAACTCTCAATAAGATGATAAATATCATATTATGAGGGGCGTGGCGGAGTCAAAGGACAGCTCTCGGCGCGACCAACCGGACCGCGCGCTGTTTCCGTCGAAGGATCTCCGGGCTCAGGCGCCCCGGCCGGTCTGTTGACCGAACACGCAGCGCCATCCCGCCAGCCGCTCGGCCGGATGCTGGCTCATCCATTCGGCGAGCTGCGGCGCGCCCATCAGGCAGGACTGCATCGAGACATTGGCGAAGTCCGATGTGGTGACGATCTGCTCGTGACAATTCGCTGGCGAGGAAAGGCTGCACAGCACCGCGACGATCTTGATCACGCCAGATTTCCCACATCTCCGCCGACCACGCGGCCGATCGATGCCGTGTCCTGCCGCGCGTCCGCCGGATCAGCCGGCGGAAAGATGCTGTCATAGATCGCCCGCGCCTCCTGGATGAGGCGAATGCGCTCGCGTTCGGACTTCGAGACAAACTGAATAACCTGGCCCATGTCGGCTCCAATAGATCGCTAGATCCATCATCAAATGACGGAAATCATTCCATGCTGAGGTGGGGTGGCGGCTTCTGTTTTTCAGCTGTGCACGCGGTCACAAGGGATAAAATGCCCGTGACCGTACGACTACGGGTGGGATGAACACCGCGCAAATGCGCCGTCCTGCTACGGCCGGTGCGTGCCCTCGCGGCATCGTAACGGAGTGTTGAGACCGGCAGCCAGGACCAGATGCGGCACATTCCCGCCTGTGTGAAGTTATTGAATTGCTCATTGCTCGAGCCGTTCGACAACTGAATGGCCGGCGCAATCGAGGGACCGCCTCGAAAGGACTAGCCATGACGAGAACGAAACGTTCTATTGCCGCCCTCATCGCCGTCGGATTTGCGGCGTCCCCATTCGCCGCAAGCGCGCAGACATCGGGAACGGGCGCACAAAACAGCACGCACAGCACCCCCGGAGCGCCGGTGCAGCAAGGCACGATTGGAAGTTCCGGGCAGACCGTCGGGACGGTGACGGCGCCGTCGGTCGGAACATCTACTCAGCCGTCGGTCGGCGTCACCAACTCCGTCCCAACCTGGAATAGCACCAATCCACCGGCGAGGTAGCTGCCGCGACTACTCGCTCACGCCGCCGGCGCGCGTTCCTTGCGTCCCGGCACCGCGGCCAGCAGCTCGCGCGTATAGGCGTGCTCCGGCGCGGCGAACAGCTGCGCGGTCGGCTTCAGCTCGACGATCACGCCGCGCTGCATCACCGCGATGCGGTCGCAGATTTGAGCGGCGACGCGCAGATCATGGGTGATGAACAGCATCGACAGGCCAAGGCGCGCCTTGAGATCCTCGAGCAGCCTCAGGACCTGTGCCTGGACGGAGACGTCGAGCGCGGAGACGGCTTCGTCGGCGACGATGATCTCGGGCTCGAGCGCGAGAGCGCGCGCGATGCCGATGCGCTGGCGCTGGCCGCCGGAGAATTCGTGCGGGTAGCGGTCGAGCGCGCCGGCGTCCAGGCCGACCATCTTCAGGAGATCGCGGGCGCGGTCGAAGGCGACCTTCGGGTCGGTGCCGGCTGCGATCGGGCCGTCGGCGATGATGTGACCGACCTTGCGCCGCGGGTTGAGCGAGGCGAACGGGTCCTGGAAGATCATCTGGATACGATGACGTTCGGCGCGCAGCGCCTTGCCAGAGAGCGAGGTGAGTTCGGTGTCGCCGATCCACACCGTGCCGCGGTCGGCCTCGATCAACCGCATGACGAGGCGCGCCACCGACGATTTGCCGGAGCCGGATTCGCCAACGAGGCCGAGCGTCTCGCCCTTGAGGATGTTGAAATTGACCTCGCGCGCGGCGTCGACGCGGCGTTCCTTTCGAAACCAGCCGCCTGAAGTGACGTAGGTCTTGTCCAGCCCGATGACCTCGACGGCCCTGGCCTGGTCGTCGAGCGGCTGGCGTGCCGGCGGGTCTATCGACGGCACTGCGGCGAGGAGCGCCTTGGTGTAGTCGTGCTGCGGGTTGTTGAAGACGGTCGCGGCGGGGCCTTCCTCCACGACCTTGCCATGGCGAAGCACCACGACCTGGTCGGCGATGTCGGCGACGACGCCGAAATCATGGGTGATGAACATCACCGCCATGTTGCGGTTGCGCTGCAGGTTGCGGATCAGCTTGAGGATCTGCGCCTGCGTGGTGACATCGAGCGCGGTGGTCGGCTCGTCCGCGACAAGCACGGCCGGTTCGAGTGCGAGCGCCATCGCGATCATGGCGCGCTGGCGCTGGCCACCGGACAGCTGGTGCGGATAGGCGCGAACGATTCGTTCAGGGTCGGGCAGACCGACCTCGCGCGCGAGCGACAATGCCTTGGCGCGCCGCTCTCTCGGCGTCAGCAGGCCGTGGGCCTCGAACATTTCCGCCATCTGGTCGCCGATCCGCATCAACGGATTGAGCGCGGTCATCGGCTCCTGGAAGATCATCGCGAGCCTGCGGCCACGCAGATCGCGCCAGCCGTCCTCGTCGAGCTTGAGCAGGTCGCGGCCCTCGAACATGATCTCGCCGGAAGTAGTGGAGACCGTGTCGGGCAACAGGCCCAACAGCGCATGCGCGCACATCGATTTGCCGGAGCCGGACTCGCCGACGACGCAGACGATCTTGCCGGCGTTCAGGTCGAGCGAGATACCATCCACCGCGAAGGGACGCTCGGCCCCCTGGGGCAGTGCGATCTGCAGGTTCTTGATGGAAACGGTGGCTGGCGCGGCCATGGTCAACGCCCCTCGCGCGACAGGCGCGGATTGAGCGCATCGTTGAGGCCCTCGCCGATCAGGTTGAGGCCGAGCACCGAGATCAGGATGGCGACGCCGGGAAACACGGTGATCCACCAGGCCTGGCGGATCACGGTGCGGCCGGCGCCGACCATGTAGCCCCAGGAGATCAGATTGGGATCGCCCAGGCCGAGGAAGGCCAGCGAGGATTCCAGCAGGATCGCGGTCGCCACCATCAGCGAGGCCAGCACGATCACCGGCGACAGCGCGTTGGGGAGGATCTCGCGCAGGATGATCCAGGTGTTGCTCTGGCCGGTGACGACGGCGGCCTGGACGTATTCGCGCGTGCGCAGCGACAGCACCTCGCCGCGGACGAGGCGGGCGACCGGCGGCCAGCTGACCACCGCGATCGAGGCGACGATGGAGTAGATCGACGGCTGCAGGATCGCGACCAGCACGATCGCCAGCGCGAAGCTCGGAATGGTCTGGAAGAACTCGGTGAAGCGCATCAGGGCGTCGTCGACCTTGCCGCCGAAATAGCCGGCCATGGCGCCGATCGGCACGCCGACCACCAGCGCCACCAGTGTCGAGACCAGGCCCACGAGCAGCGACACGCGTGCGCCGAAAATCATGCCGGCGAAGACGTCGCGGCCGAGCGCGTCGGTGCCGAGCGGCACGGTCGAGAGCGTGAAAGGCGGCAGGAACGGCCGCTGCACCATGCGCCAGGGCGAATTCGGGAACAGCATCGGCCCGAACAATGCGACCGAGATCGCGAGCAGGAGGATGATGAGCCCGATGACGCCGCTCGGGCTGCGGAGCATCGATTTCCAGAACTGTTTCATGAGGCGAATTCGATGCGCGGATCGACCAGGCGATAGACGAGGTCGGTGATGAGGTTGAAGATCAGGACCATGGCCGAGCAGATTACGAAGACGCCGAGCAGCAGATTGTAGTCCCGCTGCAGCAGCGCATCGTACATCAGGCGCCCGATACCGGGCCAGGCGAACACGGTCTCGGTGATGACGGCGCCGCCGATCAGCGTGCCCGAATGCACGCCGGCGAGCGTCACGACGGGCAGCAGCGCGTTTCGCAGCACATGGCGGCGCTGGATCACGGCATCGGTCAGGCCCTTTGCACGCGCGGTCTTGACGAAGTCGAGCCGCTTGACCTCCAGCATCGAGGCGCGCGTCATGCGGGTGTAGGTCGCCATGAAGAACAGGCCGAGCGTCATTGCCGGCATGATCAGGTGCGCACCGACGTCGAGCGCGTGCGCGAAGCCGGTGAGGTTGGCGCCGACGGTCTCGTAGCCGAAGCTCGGCAGCCAATCCATCGTGACCGAGAACAGCAGGATGCCCATCAGCGCCACCCAGAAGATCGGCATGGCGTAGAAGATCAGCGCAAAGACGGTGATGGCGGTATCGAGAAACGTCCCGGCAAAGCGCGCGGCAAACGTTCCGAACAGCACGCCGAGCATCAGCGAGATCGCGAAGGCCGTCAGCGTCAGCAGCAGCGTCGCCGGCAGCCGCTCGGCGATCAGCTTCACGACCGGCGCCTGCTGACGGAAGGAGAAGCCGAGATCGAGGGTGACGACGCCCTTGACGTAAATGAAGAGCTGCTCGGGCAGCGGCTTGTCGAGACCGAACTTTTCCCGGAGTTGCTTGACAAAGACCTGGTCACTGGCGCCGGCCTCGCCAGCCATCACGACCGCGGGGTCGCCTGGCGCAAGGCGGATCAGGAAGAAATTGAGGACGACGATCGCGAGCAGGACGATCACGCCCTTCACGACACGCTGAGCGACGAAGGAGAGCATCTAGAGGTTCTTATAAGGTAACGTGACCCTTGGCCACGGGAGCGGTGCGCTCCCTCGCCCCGCTTGCGGGGAGAGGGGTGGGGTGAGGGGGACTTTCCGCGAGGGCGGTGAGAATTGGACTCGTGGAGACTTCCCCTCACCCGAATATGCGCTTTGCGCATATTCGACCTCTCCCCGCAAGCGGGGAGAGGTGAAGAACCAGCTCGTCACTTGTCGAGCCATGCGTCCTTGAAGCCGTCATTGACGCCGATCCCGGTGGTGATCAGGTTCTTGACCTTGCAGCGGGTGATGGTCGGGAATTGCAGCTCGAGCATCCAGGCCACCGGCACGTCCTCGACCAGGATCTTCTGCGCCTTCTCGTAGATCTCCTTGCGCTTGGAGTCCGGCGTCGCGACGGCGCCATCGGCAAACAGCTTGTCGATCTCGGGGTTGGAGTAACCCTCGACGTTGTTGAACACCTGGCCCTTGGCGATGTTGCTGGAGATGTAGTTACGGCCGACGCCGAGCGCCGGGTCGCCGTACTGGTAGAGGTAGGTGAAGGCGATGTCGTAGTCCCAGTCGCCGATCTTCTGGTTGCCGCCGGCAACGTCGGTGGCGATGGTCTCGATGTTCATGCCGACGTCCATGAGGTTCTGCTTCACCGCTTCACCCCAGCGCTGCCAGGTCTCGCCATAGGCGAGCGGCAACAGTCGGATCTTCTCGCCCTTGTAGCCGGCTTCCTTCAGCAGGGCCTTGGCCTTGGCCGGATCGTACGGATATTTCTTCACGTCGTCGGTGTAGTACTTGATGGCCGAGGACGAAGGGCCAGTCGCAACCTTGCCGAGCCCGTTCCAGATCACGTCCTTGGCGAAGTCACGGTCGATCGCATACATGATCGCCTGCCGCACCCGCTTGTCGGCGAGCGGACCCTGACGGTTGTTCAGCCACAGCCAGGCCAGCGGCGAGAAGAACTCCCAGCCGGCGCCGGTGACGCAGGTGTCCTTCAGCTTGGACAGCCGCGGCACGTCGAAGTTCTCGACCGAGCCACCGGGCAGCACGTCGACCTTGCCGGTCTCGTAGGCCACCGAGCGCGCGGCTGCGTCGGGGATGATCTGCCAGTAGATCTCGTCGATATAGGGCTTGCCCTTCTCGTAATAGTTCGGGTTCTTGACCAGGCGGATGAACGAGCCCTTCTGCCATTCCTTGAACATGAAGGGGCCGGTGCCGACCGGCGCGTTGTTGTAAGGGTTGGTCTTGAAGTCGGTGCCTTCATAGAGATGCTTCGGCACCATCGGCATCGAGCCCACCTCGAAGATGCCGAGGAACGGGCCGAACGGCTGCTTCAGCGTGAACACCACCGTGTAGTCGTCCGGCGCCTCGACCTTGTCGACCTGCGCGAGGTTGGTGCGGGCGCGGGCGTGGGTCTGCTTCAGCATCTCGATCGAGAACAGCACGTCCGCGGCGGTGAAGGGCTTGCCGTCATGCCAGGTAACGCCCTTCCTGAGCTTGAAAGTATAGGTCTTGGCGTCCTCGCTGACGCTCCAGCTCTCGGCGAGCTCCGGCTGCGGCTCGAGCTTGGGGCTGTAGCGAAGCAGGCCCTCGAAGATGTTGCCTGACACCATCTGGGTCGGACCGTTCTGGATCATCGCAAGCATCAGGCCGGGCGGCTCGGGCTGGATCACCGCGTTGATCACACCCCCTGTTTTCGGCTCTTGCGCCAGTGCCGAGGCCGTGAGGCCGCAAGCCAGAAGGACACCAAGCAACACTCGTTTTGACATGTCGTATCTTTCTCAAGCGAGACCAGCCGCAAACGCTTCGCACGTCATGGCGCGCAAAGCTACGGCAGGCCCATCCCAGTCCCCATCCGATATCGAGGCTCACACAGTCTCATTCGGCGCCGCAAGATGAAAGTCTCGACAGCGTTCGCACAAAAAATGTACAGCGCGTCCTGTTTTCACTTGATTCATGATCTTGCCGCGGAGACAAGTCGGCCATGGACAATGCCACACGCTCCGAACGGTCCCGCAACGCCGCGCTCGAGGCGGCGATCGCGATCATCGCGCGTGACGGGCCCGGCCGGTTGACGCTCGATGCGATCGCGCGCGAGAGCGGCCTGAGCAAGGGCGGCGTGATGCATCAGTTCCGCACCAAGGAGGCGGTGCTCAAGGCGTTGCTCGATCGGCAGATGGCGCATTTCGAGGAGTTTTCGAACGATTATCACGCCAAAGTGGGCGCGACGTCTGTGAACCCCGAACTTGCCACCCAGCTTGCGACCGTGCGGGAAGCCGCCAGTGCGCCGAATTCGGCGGCGCTGGCGCTGGTTGCGGCCATGGTCGAAAATCCGGAATTGATGTCGCTGCCGCGCGAGCGCGAGATGAAGCGTGTTGCGGCGATCAAGGCCGAGGCGGCCGATCCGGATCTGGCGCTGTTGCGCTGGGCGGCGGCGAGGGGCCTGCTGCTGAGCGGCCTGTTCGGCATGTCTCCACTCAGCAAGGCGGAGCATGATCGGCTGTTTGCGCGGCTGCTCGACGACAAGCAGTGGACCGGCCTCGAACAGCCGGCAGCCCCCCGCCCGGCGAGATCCGGCGCAGCGAAGGCAGCGACCCCGCGCAAGCGCAGCTGATTCATCGTTACGAAGTCCTGCCTGCGACTGCCCAAATCCGCGCCTGCGGCCAAATGTGCCACGCGGAGTTTACAAACCGTCCAGTCGGTTTTATAAATGGAAACACTGAGACGGCCCGAGGCTTCTGACATGGCCCCGGACGATGCCATGGGCCGGCGTTGGTGAGCGCCGCAGCCGCGTCTGGTCCCTGAAGGCGGTTGCGGTCGCCATCGCCTGTCCCGAGCGCCGCAACTGAACTGACGCCGCGACCCAACCAACGAAAGGTGCTGCCGATGAACTTTCTCCTTCGCTTTCTGCTGCGCGTCGCGATCACGATCGTGATGATGGTTCTGGGAGGGCGAGCCGGCGTGGGCGCGCAGGCCGATCCCAGCGGCACCTGGCTCGTCGAGGACGGCCGCGCCCGCGTCCGGCTCGAGCGCTGCGGGCCGTCGCGCGACCGCATCTGCGGCTTCATCGTCTGGATGAAGGAGCCGGCCGACAAGCACGGCCAGCCCTATCGCGACAAGGAGAATCCAGATCCCGACAAGCGGGCCCGTACGCTGCGCGGCCATCAACTCATCATGGGCCTGCAGGCGACGCCCGACGGGCACTTTGCCGGCGAGATCTACAACGCCGAGGACGGCAAATTGTATTCGGTCTCGCTGTGGCGCGACTCCGCCGACCGCCTCAAGCTCAAGGGCTGCCTGATCAAGCTGCTGTGCCAGACCCAGACCTGGCAGCAGACCCTCGACGTCCAGCCCGGCCAGCTCGTCGGCCTGACCGGCGATCTCAACGGCCCGCGCGCGGACAGGGAATGGGCCGCCGTGCTGGCCCCGAAGCCGATGCAGGCGAAAGCGAAGTAGGGCGGGGCTTCAGGACGTCCGCAGCGCTCGCTGCAATTCGGCAAGCGCCTCGACCAGTTGCTCACGGTGCGCGATGTCGTCCTTGGGGAGGGCGGCGACGCTGCCCGCGAGTTCGCGCAGGATGCCGGCGAGCAGGCCGAAATTGAGGTGCAGATGCACCGATTTGCGTTCGTCTGTCGCGCCCGGGTGCTGCAGCACCAGCGCAACGCCGCTGCCGTCGAGACGCGCCTCGAACCGGGATGAATGCTCGAACGTGCCGACATAGAACTTGTCGGGATATTCGAGCGCGATCTCTGCCTTGTCGGGAACCGGCTTGGACATGTCAGCCTCATCAATATCAAGTCATTCTGGCCGGGAACGAGCCGGGCCGCCTTGCGATAGGTCAGAGGCGGACGCTGCGAATTTGATCCGGATCAAAGCCTGGCCGCCGCTGCTGCGATCTGATGACGAAACGCGTCAAGCTTCGCGTTCCCCGGTCAAGTGCGAGTGCATCGGCGATGGATGTCCTTTCCAGCCTCCCCGAAACGGATTCAGATTCAGACGACCTCGCCATCCCTCCCGCGGACGAGGCCGCGGCGCGCTGCGCGCAACTGCTTCGCGATGCCGGCCTCCGGCCGACGCGTCATCGTCTGGCGCTCGCCCGGATGCTGCTGCTCGGCGCTCACCGTCACGTCACCGCGGAGGGCCTCTATGACGAGGCGACGGCCGCCAATCTGCGACTGTCGCTCGCGACCGTCTACAACACGCTGAACCAGTTCACCGATGCCGGTCTGCTGCGCCGGATCGCCGCTGACGGGATCAAGTCGTTCTTCGACACCAATACATCGGTGCATCCGCACTTCTATCTGGAGGGTGAGGATATCCTGGTCGACGTCGCCGGCGGGCTTGCCTTCACCGTGCCGGCCCCGCTTCCCGGACACGAGATCACACGGCTCGACGTCATCGTCCATCTGCGGCGGAAGCGCCTGATGTAGCCGGGGCCTGACGGCCGTCTACCGCAATCCCGCGCGCCGGAACCCCTCCAGATAGTGGTCGCGATCGGCTTCATTGGCCCACGGCAGTTGCGTCGCGATCCAGTGCAGCGAGATGTTGGGCTGGGTGCGACGGAGTTCGCCCAGCGCCGTCTCCGCGAGCAGGCTGTCGCCGGTCATGCCGGCGGACACCGCAAGCACGCGATAGGCGCCGGTGAGGTCGCCGCGGTGGCGGATCGCCTCACGCGCCAGTGCGATCGCTTCGAGGTAGCGCCGCTCCGTGAAGCGCGCATAGCCGGCGATGCCGTGATAGATCGCCAGCGACGGATCGCGCGGCGAGAGCCGGATCGCCCGTTGTGCCGCCTCGAACGATTCGGCGGATCGTCCGGCATAGGACAGCGCCAGCGCGTAATAGCCCTGCGCGAGCGAGAAGTTGGGGTTGAGCGCGAGCGCCTGCTCGAACTCGGAGAGCGCGTCCGCAAGCCTTCGCGTCGAAAAGCAGACGCTGCCGAGCGCGGCATGCGCCCAGGCATCCTCGTGGTCGCAGCGGACCGCGGCGAGCGCTGCGGCCTCCGCCACCGGCGCGACCGCGGCAAGCTCGGCCCAGCCGAGATGCACGCCGAACATGTGATTCGCCGCCAGCACCGCCAGCGCCTGGCCGTAGTCCGGATCGATCGCGATGGCGCGCTCGAGCAGTGCTTGCGCGGCTCCATGATCCTGCCGCGTCACGCGCCAATAGTGCGACAGCGCGCGCATCAGCAGGTCCCACGCGTCGAGGCTCGCGGGCGGCTTGCGATGGCTGCGGAAATTCTCCGCCGCATGGATCTGCGGCTCGATTGCCGCGGCGATCGCGTTGGTGATCTCGTCCTGCACGGCGAAGACGTCGACGAGCTCGCGGTCGTAGCGTTCGGCCCAGAGATGGCCGCCGGTGGTGGCGTCGTTGAGCTGCGCGGTGATGCGCACGCGGTTGTCGGCCTTGCGCACGCTGCCCTCGACGATGTAGCGGACCCCGAGCTCCTCGGCGATCTGCCTGATATGGACCGCGCGCCCCTTGTAGGTGAAGGACGAGTTGCGGGCGATCACCATGAACCAGCGCTGCTTCGACAGTGCGGTGAGGATGTCTTCGCTGATCCCGTCGCCGAAATATTCCTGCGCGGGATCGCCGCTCATGTTCTCGAAGGCGAGCACTGCGATTCCCGGGCGGTCCGCCGCGATGCGCGCCGGGGCAGGCGCGGGTTCGGCTGGCGCAAGCATGCCTGCCGATTCTTCCCGGACGTCGCCGACGAAACGAAAGCCCTTGCGCGGGATGGTCTTGATCAGCCGCTGAGTCGCGCCGTCGTCGCCGAGCGCCTTGCGCGCGGCGTTGATCCGGCTGTTCAGCGCTGAATCCGAGACGATGCGGTCGCTCCAGATCTCGCTGATCAGGTCATCCTTGCTGACCACTCGGGCGCGCTGCGCGACGAGATAGAGCAGGAGATCGAACACTTGCGGCTGCAACGGCACAGCTGCGCCGCCGCAGGTGAGCTCCCGCAGGTCGCCGTCGAGCACGTTGTTTTCAAAGACAAATCGCACGTTTCTGTCGTCTCAAGCAAAAATCAAAGTCGTCTCAGGCGAAAATCAACCGTCCGCGAAAGCCTGGGGCACTCCGGTCCGGCATGGTGCGAAGACCAAACAGTGCCGATGCCCCGGCACAACGGAGCGTTCTATGACCCAAATTGATCACCATGCTGATTCCATCGGCCCGGAGGTTGCGGGCTCTCGTATTTTCAAGTTCATCGCCTTTCTGTACGGAATTGCGGCATATCTCGTGTTTTTCGTCACCATTCTCTACGCCATCGGCTTCGTCATGGGGCTGGTGGTGCCGAAGACCATCGACACCGGAACCGACACGCCGGCGGCTGAAGCCGTCATCGTCAATCTGCTGCTGATGACGCTGTTCGCCGTTCAGCACAGCGTGATGGCGCGCCAGCGCTTCAAGGCGTGGTGGACGCAGTTCGTGCCCAAGCCGGTCGAGCGGAGCACCTATGTGCTGTTTGCGAGCCTGTCATTGTTGCTCCTGTTCTGGCAGTGGCGCCCGATGCCCACGGTCATATGGGATGTGGAGAATCCCGATCTCGCCGTGACGCTGGTCACGCTCTCCTTTGCAGGCTGGGTGCTGGTGTTCACCTCGTCCTACATGATCAACCATTTCGAGTTGTTCGGCCTGCATCAGGTGACCAACCATCTCGTCGGCAAGGAGGCGGCGCCGACGCGCTTCAAGACGCCGATGCTCTACAATTTCGTGCGTCACCCGATCTATCTCGGCTTCATCATCGCGTTCTGGGCAGCGCCGGTCATGACAGTGGGCCATCTGCTGTTCGCGGCCGTGACCACGATCTACATCTTCGTCGGCATCGCGCTGGAGGAGCACGACCTCGTCGAACTCTTCGGCGACGAATACCGGCAGTACAAACAACGGGTGTCGATGCTTATTCCCTGGCGCAGGTCGGTATAGTTCGCGCGTCTTTCCGTCGCGTCCGCCGAAAGGAGGACGCGCGGCGACGCTGAGGCGCGTAACTGATCTTGCCGGATTCCTCCTCCATCGTTTCTCGGGGTGATTCCCCCTCACCCCGAAGCCTCTCCCCGCATCCGTCTTCGCCGCGATTTCGGCGAACAGGAGCGGGGAGAGGGATTTCCACCTTCATCAACGGAGACGACCAAATGAAACACGTCGGAAACTGCTTCTGCGGCGCGGTCACGATCGAGGTTACGGGCGAGCCGGCGGCGATGGGCTATTGCCATTGCCGGTCCTGCCGTTCGTGGTCGGGCGGACCGGTGAACGCCTTCAGCCTGTGGAAGCCCGAAGCCGTGCGCATCACCGAGGGTGCCCAGCACGTCGAGACCTTCGCCAAGACGCCGCTCAGCCAGCGCAAATACTGCAAGAAGTGCGGCGGTCATCTCATGACCAACCATCCGCCGCTCGACCTGATCGACGTCTTCTCCGCCACCATCCCCACGCTCGCCTTCACGCCCGGCGTCCACGTCAACTATTCCGAGACGGTGCTGCCGATGCGCGACGGCCTGCCGAAGCTGAAGGATTTTCCCGCCGAGTTCGGCGGCAGCGGCGAGATGATGCAGGAGTAGGGGCTTTCTTCCTTCTCCCCTGGAGGGGGAGGGTCGATCGCGCGAAGCGCGAGCGGGGTGGGGTGATTTCTCAACACGGGCGGTATTCGATGCGGAGAGACCGTCACCCCACCCCGTCTCTCATCTTCGCTACGCTCAGATGCGCGCCGACCCTCCCCCTCCAGGGGAGGGTGGACCGCCTACTTCATCCCTGCGCGCTGAAACCCTTCGAGATAATGCGCTCGATCCTCGGCGCGCAGCATCGGCAGTTCGCGCGTCAGCCAGGCCAGCGAGAGGCCTGGCTGGGTGCGTTGCAGGCCCTGCAGCGCGGACGCCGCCAGTTCGGGATCGCCCAACATGCCGGCCGCGGCCGTCAGCACGCGATGGGCGCCGACGAAATCGGCGCGTTGCCGCATCGACTCCCGCGCCAGCTGAATCGACGCCTCGTAATTGCGGCCGATGAACTGCGCATAGGCCGCAACACCGCAATAGATCGCCGCGAGCGGATCGCGCGGGCTGAGCCGCAGCGCGCGGCGCGCGGCCACATCGCCGTCCTGCCATCGTCCCGCGTAGCACAGCGTCACGCCATAGAAGGCGTGCGCCATCGCAAAGTTCGGATTGAGCGTCAGCGTCAGCTCGAACTCTGCCAGCGCGTCGTCGAAGCGGCGGCGGAATAGATAGGTATAGGCGAGGCCGTGATGGGCCCAGGCGTCCTCGCGATCGGCCTCCACCGCCGCAAGCGCGGCCCGTTCGGCAACCGGTACGGTGGCGGCCATGTCGGCCCAGCCCATATGCGCGCCGAAGATATGGCTGGTCGCGAGCAGGCCCAGCGCCTTGCCGTAGGCCGGATCGATCGCGGTCGCCTGTTCGAGCAATGCCTGCGCGGCGGCATTGTCCTCGCGCGTGATGCGCCAGTAATGCGACAGCGCGCGCATCACCAGGTCCCAGGCATCCAGGCTGCCCGGGGGCTTCTGCTGGGCGCGAAAGCTCTCGGCGGCGTAGAGCTGCGGCTCGATCGCGGCGATGATCGCTTCGGTGATCTCGTCCTGCACGGCAAAGATGTCGGCGAGCTCGCGATCGTAGCGCTCGGCCCAGAGATGGCTGCCGGTCGAGACGTCGTTGAGTTGGGCCGAGATGCGCACGCGATCGCCGCTCCGTCGCACACTGCCTTCGAGCACATAGCGCACGCCGAGCTCGCGCGCGACCTCGTGGATGTGCACCGCGCGCCCCTTGTAGACGAAGGAGGAGTTGCGCGCGACGACGAAGAACCAGCGCAGCTTCGACAGCGCGGTGATGATGTCCTCGCTGATGCCGTCGGAGAAATAGTCTTGCTCGCGGTCGCCGCTCATATTGGTGAAGGGCAGTACGGCGATCGCAGGCCGGTCCGGCAGCGCGAGCGCCTGCGGCGCCTGGGCGAGGCGGCCGAGCTCCGGTGGCACCGCGCCAAGCTGCGTCTGGACGTCGCCGACGAAGCGAAAGCCCTTGCGTGCGATAGTACGGATCAGCGCCTGGTTCGCGCCGTTATCGCCGATCGCCTTGCGCGCCGCGTTGATCCGGCTGGTGAGGGTGGATTCCGAGACGCTGCGTCCGTGCCAGATCTTGTCGATCAGCTCGTCCTTGCTGACCACCCGGTCGCGGTTTTCCATGAGGTGGACGACCAGGTCGAAAACCTGCGGCTCTACGGCCACGGGAACCTGCTCGCGGCTCAGCTCGCGCCGATCGGTATCGAGAAGGTGGTCCCGGAACATGAACTGCACGTCGAAAACTCAGTCCTCACAACGACATCAGGCAATGATGAAATCAAAATGGTCTTTGACTTGAAGTCTGTGAGTCCGCCGAGCGGTCGATCGGGTTCACCACGATCGCGTGATGGCAGCCATGCCGTTTTCGGGGAGGAATACAACCTCGGCGAGAATGCGACGTTGTGAGGCGGATTATTTGCCCCGCCACTCCGGGCTCGCGCCAAATGGCGCGCTCCGGAATGACGGGAGCAGCGGGCTTTGTCCATTGCCGAACACCGTCGCTTGCGTAAGCTGCGTTCACACAAAACGCCAACCACAAAGAAACGCCCATGCCCGCTTTTCCCGCCTCGACCACCGTGATCGACTCCATGCTGTTCCGCGACGCATTCGGCACGCCCGAGATGCGCGCGGTGTTTTCCGACGTCGCGCTGGTCGGGCGCTATGCCGAGGTCGAGGTCGCGCTGGCGAAGGCGGAAGCAAGGTGCGGTGTGATCCCGCAGGACGCCGCCGACCAGATCGCGGCGCGGACGGACGTCGCCGCGCTCGATTTCGACCTGTTGCGGCAGGAGACCGACATCGTCGGCTATCCGATCCTTCCTTTGGTGCATCAGATGGTGAAGCAATGCGGCGAAGCGGGCCGCTACGTGCATTGGGGCGCGACCACGCAGGACATCATGGATACCGCTGTGGTCCTGCAATTGCGCGCGGGGCTCGAGCTCGTCGAGCGCGACATCAGCGAGCTGCGAAAAATCCTGGCGGGCCTCTCGAAGCGCTATCGCGACACGCCGATGGCAGGCCGCACTCATCTCCAGCAGGCGCTGCCGGTGACCTTCGGTTACAAGACCGCGATCTGGCTCGCGATGTTCGACCGCCACGCCGAGCGTCTGGCGCAATTGAAGCCGCGCGTCCTGGTGGGCCAGTTCGCCGGCGCCGCCGGTACGCTCGCCTCGCTCGGCAACAAGGGGTTCGAGGTACAGGAGGCGCTCTGCGCCGAGCTGAAGCTCGGCGTTCCCGCCTCGACCTGGCACGTCGCCCGCGACGGCTTCGCCGAGGCGGTGAATTTTCTCGCGCTCGTCACCGGTTCGCTCGGCAAGATCGCGCTCGACATCATGATCATGGCCTCCACCGAGTTCGCCGAACTCTACGAGCCCTTCGTCAAGGGCCGGGGTGCGTCCTCAACCATGCCGCAGAAGCGCAACCCGATCTCCTCGGAGTTGATGCTCGCAGCAAGCAAGGCGGTGCGCCAGCACGCCGGCCTGATGCTGGATGCCATGGTGCAGGATTTCGAGCGCGCGACGGGGCCCTGGCACGCCGAATGGATGGCGATCCCCGAAAGCTTCGTGCTCTCCGCAGGCGCGCTGCACCAGGCGAAGTTCGCGCTCGCCGGCCTCATCGTGGACGAAGCGAAGATGAACGACAATCTCGGCATCAGCCGCGGCCTGATCGTGGCCGAGGCGGTCATGATGGGGCTCGCGCCCCAGATCGGGCGGCAGGAGGCGCATGACGTCGTCTATGACGCCTGCCGGCTCGCCAACGAGAAAGGTCTGACGCTGGCGGACGCGCTCTCGTCCGATTCCCGCGTTTCGACCCGCATCGACCGCGCCACGATCGATGCGCTGACTTCACCGAAAAATTACCTCGGCCTTGCGCCCGCCATGGTCGATCGGGTGCTGAAATCGGCAACGCGTTGAAAACCAAAATGGGTGAAATTGCGTATCTTTCACGTTTCGCAAGGTGCTCGCGCACTTGTGTCTCGGGATGCTAGACTTAGATTGAACGGACAATTTCGGCAGAGGATTCCGCATGACTGACCACCGCAATTCCGCCACTCCCATTGACCCCGTGAAACTCGACCGGCTGGCCGAGGTGGCGGTGAAGGTGGGCTTGGGCTTGCGGCCGGGACAGGATCTGCTTTTGACGGCGCCTGCGATCGCGCTGCCGCTGGTGCGACGGATCGCCGTTCACGCCTACAAGGCCGGCGCCGGCATCGTGACGCCCATCCTGTCGGATGAAGAGATGACGCTGGCGCGCTATCGCCACGGCCACGACGACAGCTTTGATCGGGCCGCCAACTGGCTCTACGAGGGCATGGCGAAAGCGTTCTCGAATAATACCGCGCGGCTTGCGATCGTCGGCGACAATCCGATGCTGCTGTCGGGTGAAGATGCTTCCAAGGTCGCGCGCGCCAGCAAGGCAAATTCCATCGCCTATCAACCGGCGTTGGAAAAGATTGTCAATTTCGACACCAACTGGAACATCATCGCCTATCCGAGCTCAGCGTGGGCCAAGCTGGTGTTTCCCAACGATCAGGAAGAGATCGCGATCGGCAAGCTCGCGGACGCGATCTTCGCCGCGTCCCGCGTTGATCGCGAGGACGCCACGGCCAATTGGGCAAGTCACAATGCGGTGCTGCGCGAGCGCACCAACTGGCTCAACGGCCAGCGTTTCCGCGCGCTGCAGTACTCGGGCCCGGGGACCGACCTCACTATCGGGCTCGCCGACGGCCATGAATGGGAAGGCGGAGCCTCGCTGTCCAAGAACGGTATCAGCTGCAACGCCAACATCCCGACCGAAGAGGTCTTCACCACGCCGCATTGCCGGCGCGTCTACGGACATGTCGTGAGTTCGAAGCCGCTGTCCTACCAGGGCACGCTGATCGACAACATCGCGGTGCGCTTCGAGGACGGCAGGATCGTCGAAGCCAAGGCCTCGCGCGGCGCGGAGGTGCTGAACAAGGTGCTCGATACCGACGAGGGCGCGCGGCGGCTCGGCGAAGTGGCGCTGGTGCCGCATTCCTCGCCGATCTCGCAGAGCGGGCTGTTGTTCTACAACACGCTGTTCGACGAGAACGCGGCCTCGCACATTGCGCTCGGTCAGTGCTATTCGAAGTGCTTCGTCAACGGCGCCCAGCTGACCCCGCAACAGATCGCGGCCCAAGGCGGCAACCAGAGCCTGATCCATATCGACTGGATGATCGGCTCGTCCGAGACCGACATCGACGGCATTCTGGCCGACGGCAGCAAGGTGCCGGTGTTCCGCAAGGGCGAGTGGGCGAAGTAACGCTGCTGCTCGTCATGCCCGGGCTTGACCCGGGCATCCATGGTCTTTGTGCCGCCAGGCGTGGATGGCCGGGACAAGCCCGGCCATGACGATCCGGGACAGTTCAGGCTCGAGCACCCCTCTCACGCCGCTGCGTTGCGCAGCATCGGATTGCTGTCGACGCTGAAGCGGTTGAACAGCGTCGTGAACGGGCAACCGTCGGTCGCCCGCACGATGGCGTCGGACGCGGCGACCGCCTCGTAAAGCGCACGGACGGGATCGTCCGCCTCCGGCAGGTCGAGACCCCTGCGGATTTCCTCGCGGGCCTCGTTGACCTCGTCCTCGTCGTCGAGTGTGGCCTCCAGCGCACTCGCGGCGCGACGCATTTCCTCGAGATCACCGCCGGCGGAGAATTTGAGGATATCCAGCCAGTACGGGCGGGCTGCGACCAGCTGAACGAATGCCTCGAACGTATTGGCGATAATTCCTGCGCGGCCTTCCGATGAGACGTAGAGCACATTCTGCGACGGCAGCAGCACGAACGCGCCTCCGGCGCCGTCACCGCCGATCTGCCGGGGGCTCTCGACACCGTCGATGGTGAACCAGGGCTCGTCGTCCGGCGCGAACGAGACGTCGAGGCTGCCGAGCCAAGCAATGACCTCGCTGTTGGTTGTCAGAACCTCTGGAGTGAGGGGCATCGGCATGGCTCCTTCGACGGTCAATTTCGCGCACTTTGTCGCACCCCGGAAAAGATGGGTTCATGTGCGCGAATTTGCAGGCAAATCCCGACGTTAACCGTTTCGCATCTGCAACTTGCGGCTGATTGTCGGGGCCTGCGTAAGAAAGAATTAAAAACCGGCTACTAGCGTTCCAACATCTTTCGAACAACCGGGCCGAGACCCGGTCAGTCATATTATATTTCCTGGGGAAGTAGATGTCGCGCGCATTGATTGAAATCGGTAGCTGCAATGTGGACCTGGAACTGCGGCCGATCGAGCCGTCCTGGATCATCGAGGGCAACCCGGTATCGCGCTCGCACATCCTGTCCACCAGCGATGACGGCACCGCCTCGACCATCATCTGGCAGTGCACCGAGGGTCGCTTCAACTGGTATTACGACATCGACGAGACGATCATGATCATGGAAGGATCGATCGTGCTCGAGAGCGACGGCATGCCGCCGAAGCGCTACGGACCCGGCGACGTCATTTTCTTCCGCGACGGCGCGCATGCCAAATGGCATGTCGAAGGCCACGTCAAGAAGATCGCTTTCTGCCGCAAGACCAATCCCGTCGTGATCGGCTTCATGATCCGCGTCGTCAACAGGCTCAAGCGGATGTTTGTCTCCACCGGCGAGCGCCGCCCGGCCTCGCTGCTTGGCGCGGGCTAGTCAGTTTTCAGGTTTCAAGGACGCTTCCCAGCGGCTACGACGGAGAGGGGGCGGGATCAACATCCCGGCCCCTCTTCTCGTCATGACGGCCAGCCTTGTTACGACATCAAGTCCTGTCACGATGGCAAGTCGAGCCGGTAGACATCGATCGCGGTCTTCGAGAACAGCGCGGCCTTCTCGGCTTCGCTCAAGGGCGCGGCGATACGCTTGAAGGCGTTGAAGATCACCTGGTAGCTGCACTGGCCCTTGTCCGGCGGAAAATTGCTTTCGAACATCGCGCGTCCCGGCCCGAAGGCCTCGATGCAGGTCTCGATATAGGGCCGCCACGCGGCGGCAAGCTCTTCCGATGACGGCGGCGTCTTGCGCAAATGAAAGTCGTAGCCGAGCAGGCACATCGCGAGCCCGCCGAGCTTGACCACGACGTTCTCGCATTTCGCGATCTCCTGGATCGACGCGCGCCACTGCGGAAACACCTCGTCGCGCCGCCCTGCAAAGCGGCCGATTCCGGCCGGGCCGCCGCAATGGTCGAGCACGATTTTGGTGTCAGGGAAGTCGCGCGCGAGCTCGGTCAGCTCGCCGATCTGTGGATGGAACAGCCAGGCATCGAAGCTGAGATTCAGCGGCGCAAGGCAGGCAAAGCCCTTGCGGAAGGTCGGATCCTGCAACAGTCCCCTTGGCCGGTTCGCATACATGCCGGCGACGGCAGGGTCTTCGTCCCAGGCCGAGGAATGCCTGATGCCGCGGAAGCGGCCATTGCCCGCCGCGATCTCCGCCTCCAGCACCGGCCTGGCGGCGTCGCCCAGCAGCAGATTGGCGTGGCTGACGATGCCGTCGCAGATCGCGGCCGAGCCGTAACCGCCGCTCGCGCTCATCGCGGCAACGCCGTTGGCGAACTCGACCTCGCCGACGGGCCGGAATGCCTCGGGGCCGTGCGCGCGGTACATCGAGCGGCAGTCGACATAGACGGTAGCGATGATGTTGTGGCCGGAGGCGATGTCGGCCGCCATCTCCTCGATCAGGTAGCGGTGCCCGCGATTCCAGAGATGGTGATGGGGATCGACGATCCGCCGTGCGGGATCGATGATCTCCTCCTGATGTTGCGCGAGCCAATCCTCGCGCGGCTCGACGAATAGCCCGCTGGTGTTGGCAGGCAGACCGCTTGCAACCATCGGCGTTTGCTCCCTCATGTTTTTTGTGCCGGGAGCCTAGCACCTCATTCACGCGCGCAGCAGCGCGCATTGCGCAACCGCATCCATCATCGCGAGCACAGCGGCGCTGCTACCAGCATGGACTCGGTTTGGCTCGATTGCCACCACACGGAAGGTGCGCTCCCTCTCCCGCTTGCGGGGGAGGGCTGGGGTGGGGGTGCCTCTCGCAGAGAGATTCCCAGCGTGGAGAGAGCCCCCACCCGCGCCTTCGGCGCGACCTCCCCCGCAAGCGGGAGAGGTTGCGAGCCCGGAGCCGGCAGGATCGATCTTAGATATTCCGTCGCTTCGCTCTCACGCCGACCACGAGCCGCCATTCCATTGCGGCGGCAGGCTTGACCTCGCCGAGCCAGTGGAAGGAATCCTCGGTGATTTCCGTAAAGCTCCAGCGCGTGAGGTCGCCGGCCTCGGTGGTGCCCTCCTGCACGATGTCCTCGCCGTGCGGGCGGCCGATCTGCTGGCGGAACACACTGCGGCCCGGATCGAACCAGGAAATCCGCCACGCGGAAGTGGTGGGATCGTAGACCCGGAGCGTCGTGCCGTACCAATTGCCCGCGATTGGAAAGGCGGGACTGCCCGCGGGCCGAGGAATGATCCAGACGTCCTGCACGGCGCGGCCCTCCAGCACCCAGCCGAAATGGATTTCGCCGGGCGCGGTGTGCTTCGTTCCGTCCGCTCCATGGGCCGTGATTTCAGCGTCCCAGTCGCCGACGAAGCGGCCATAGAGCTGCAGCGCCGCTGCGTGTTCGGGGTTCGGTCCGTCCGCGTGCAGCAATCTCGCAAAGTCGGTCATGTCGATCTCCTGTTGCAAGGAGATGAGCACACGCAGGCCGCAAGCGACTTGGAGAAAATTGCGCGTCAGACGCCGTCGAGGACGATCATCGTCGGCGTGGTCGGCAGCGCATCGCGCGACATCCGGAAGGAACGCTCGCTGCGGCGATCGATCTCGAACTGCTGGCCGATGCCGCGCAGGAAATCGTCGAGCGGGGTCGCGAAGCGGTGCATCGGCAGCACCACGGACGCACGCAGCCGTTTGGTGATCTCGGCGACGCCTCCCAGCGACATGGTGTAGGTGCCGTCGATCGGCACCATCACGATGTCGAGCCGCCCGATCTGGGCGAAGTGGCTGTCGTCGAGCTTGTGGTGGAGATGGCCGAGATGACCGATGCAGAGGCCCGCAACTTCGAAGATGAAGATCGAATTGCCGTCGCGGATCATGTCGGCGCCGGCATCGTCGCCGAAATAGCGGCGGATATCGGTGGTGACGTTACGGACGAAGGTGTCGCCGATGCGTTCCGACACGATGGCCGGCTTGCCGTCCTCGCTCCAGCCATGCAGCACATGCGGAATGCGCTTGTCGGGAAACAGCGTGTAGTGGGTGCTGTGCGCGCGGTTCATCGTGGCGACATCGGGCAGCCGGCCGAACTGATAGGCGCCGCTATAGTCGGTGGCGATGCGCAGGCCGCCGGGCGTGTCGATGTAATAGGTGGAATGGCCGGCATAGGTGATCTGGACCTCGGCCGCGGCTGCCGCCTGACGGAACGCCACCGGCATGACGCGAGGCGCTGCGTTGGCCATCGCCAGGCATTCGCTGCGCTGGGGCTGCTGGGCGAGAGCAGACGAGAGGTGCGCGCCGAACAGCACCAGAGCCGCCCAAACTATTCGCCACATGAAACCGTCCCCAATGACGCCCTGGGGAAAGTCTAGCGTGCAATGCAGCGCGTGGCCAATAGGGCGTGATCAGCAGCGCGTCAGTGTCGCAGCCCTTTAATCGTGCTTTGGACTGAACTTCCAGGTGATGGCGACGAGACCGGCGGTAATCAGGCCGCTGATGAGGCCGGCCAGCGGCAACGCGAGCAGCAGGGCGGCACTGGCGGCCCAGCCGATCGAGGAGAAGGCCTCGGCAAAGGTCGCGAGCCGCGACGAGGTCTGGCGGCGGCGGAATTGGCTGCGCCGGGCCTGCACCCGGAACCAAAGCTGGATCGCGGTCGCGGAGGCCGCGCTGATGATGACGGCAGCGGCGCTGACGGCGGCCTGGAATGGCGAGGCGAATGCCAGGGCGGCAATCAGCGGGCAGAAGATCACGGCGATCGCGATCAGCACCACTTCGATCTTGGCGCGGATGACGCTGGACGGTGTCAGCGGCGCGGTTGCGACCAGGTCGGGCGCGTCTTCGCCTGAGATCGTCAGCCAGGCGAGGCCACCGGCGAGTTGTCCCGCCGCCATGACGATAACGGGCGTGAT
Organism: Bradyrhizobium cosmicum; assembly: GCF_007290395.2. NCBI lineage: Bacteria > Pseudomonadati > Pseudomonadota > Alphaproteobacteria > Hyphomicrobiales > Nitrobacteraceae > Bradyrhizobium > Bradyrhizobium cosmicum. The sequence goes on from NZ_CP041656.2 coordinate 874,850, forward strand.
CAAGGTCACCGCCGCGGAGCTGTCGGCGAAGCTGCGCCACAGCAGCAGCGCCGGCGGCACCAGATAAAGTAGCTGCATCAGGGTTTGCGAGACCAGCCAGGGATCGCGCCACAGCAGCGAAAATTCCTTGCGCCGCAGCGCTTGTTGCCGCGATCCGCTCCGGAACGGGCGTTGCTTGGCCCGCTTGCTGCCGGACCTGCCGTAGGCGGCCGCATCGATCGCGGTGTCGGCGAAGCGGCCCGAGAACATCGCCATGACGCTTCCGAGCAGCACGAGCCCGAGCGCCAGAAGCAGCAACAGCGCCTCGGTGTCGCCCAAGGCCGCCCGCGCCGGCCACCACCAGATGCTGTCGACATCAGGAGCGTGTTCGGCAAAGGTGCCTGATGTCAGGATGGTGATGCGCGACAGCGTGCCATAGGACATAATCGCGGCGACCTGCAGCGCAATCACGAAGCCGGCGCCGATGATCGCGGCGAGGATCTGGGCCACGAAGCGCGTCCGCGCCGGGCCGATCAGGCGGAACATCAGGATGGTGACGGCGATCGCGACCGCCGCGGCCGACAGGCCCATGGCGACGACGACGCCGAACGCCGCAAGCCAGCGCGCGCCGCCGCCGAACACGAGCGCGTCGATGAAAGGTGTCGAGAACAGCAGCGCCAGCACCGTGACGGTGAGTGCGATCGCGGCGATGCGCACCGAGAACAGATTGGTGAGCCGCGCCGGCGAGGACATGATGAGGTCGAGATCGGCGCGGGCGTAAAACACCCGCGTCACCGATTCGATCGCCTGCGACAGCATCAGCGTCCAAGCCAAGAATATCGTCGCCGTGATCACGATCAGCGAGGATTTGTCGAGCGGCAGCTGCAGGTCGGCGAAGCGGCCGATCACGGCCCAGGCCGGCAGATGCAGCAGGGCTGCGAAGCACACCAGGCCGATCACGGCAGCACGCGTCCGCTTGCGCCGGCCGCCGGTCATCATCGCGAACCATTCGCGCCAGGCGAGACGCAACTCGTGGCGCGCAAACCAGGAGAGCGCGGTCGCCGAGCTCATGCGGCTTCCTGGAGCGTCACCAGCGCGATGAAGAGATCTTCCAGGCTGGTGTCGGCATGGCCGTTCTGCTGGCGCAATTCGGTGAGTGTTCCTTCGGCGACCAGACGGCCCGAGGCGATCACGCCGATGCGGTCGGCCATGCGTTCGGCAACTTCGAGAATATGCGTCGTCATGATGATGGTGCAGCCCGCCTGGACGCGCTCGCTCAGCAGGCCCTTCACGTGACGGGCAGAGACCGCATCGAGTCCGGTCAGCGGCTCGTCGAGAATGATCAGGCGAGGGCCGTGCACCAGCGCGCCGGCGAGAGCGACCTTCTGGCGCATGCCCTTGGAGAAGCCCTCGCAGCGTTCGTGCCGGTGCGGATGGAGCCCGAGCGAGCCGAGCAGCTCCTGCGCGACCGGTTCCGAGATCGATGGCGCGATGCCCCAGAGGCCGGCGACGAATTCCAGATATTCGAGCGGCGTGAGCTTGTCGTAGATCATCGGCTCGTCGGAGACCCACGCCATCACCTGCTTGGCGGCGACCGGATTTGCGAGCGCATCGATGCCGAAGATCGAGACCGCGCCGGCATCGGGCCTGAGCAGGCCTGCAACCATGCGTAAAGTGGTGGTCTTGCCGGCCCCGTTGGGGCCGACCAGCGCGTAGAATTCTCCGGCGTGAATGGTGAGATCGAGGCTATCGACCGCCAAACGGTCAAAACGCTTCGTTAACCCTCGGACTTCGAGCGCCGAGTTGTCCGGCTTCATGTCGGCCACACCTTGCGGTTTTGCATCGCTCGCGACCATGCCCTGAAGATGTTTCGGCACCGTGAATCGTGCCGCTGCAAATTCCACCATCCTCCTTGGACTAAAGGCAAGTCGCCCTAACAAGTCACCGTTTGTTGACAGCGCGTGGCGGTTCAGGCTGAATTGCGCCGGGACAAATGGAGCTAACGCGGCGAAACGACTGCGTAGCGACTGGACACAAGATGCGGCAAGGCGGTCACGAAGAACCGCTGGTTGCATCGGGAGGATGCGCGGCAATGCTGGATTTCGTTCAGCAGCTGGTCAGCGGAGTTGCGCTCGGCTGCGTTTACGGCCTGATCGCGCTCGGCTTCGTGCTCGTCTACAAGGCCACCGAGGTCGTCAATTTCGCCCAGGGCGATCTGATGATGCTGGGCGGCTTCTTCGCCTTCACCTTCATCGGCATGATGGGCCTGAACTACTGGATCGGCTTTGCCGGTGCTGTGGCGGCGATGGCGCTGTTCGGCATGCTGGCGGAGCGCGTGGTGGTGCGGCCGATCCTCGGCTATCCGCAGTTCTCCATCATCATGGCGACCATCGGGCTCGGCTACTTCCTGCGCTCGATCGCCGGCATGATCTGGGGCACCGACGATCTCAAGATCGAGACGCCGTTCAGCCAGGGCGTGCTGCGCATCGGCTCGCTGGTGCTGGCCTACGACAAGCTCTCGGTGATCGCGGCGACGATGATCCTGTGCACATTGCTCTGGCTGTTCTTCAACAAGACCACGCTCGGAACCGCGATGCGCGCCAGTTCCGAGAACATGCTGGCGGCCTATTACATGGGGATTCCGGTCAAGCGGGTGGTGTCGATCGTCTGGGCAATCAGCGCGGCGGTGGCGACCTGCGCCGGCGTGCTGCTGGCGCCGATTACCTTCATCCACTCGAATGTGGGCCTCGTGCTCGGCCTGAAGGCGTTTCCGGCGGCGGTGCTCGGCGGCTTCGGCTCGATCCCCGGTGCGGTCGTCGGCGGGGTCTTGATCGGCGTGATCGAGAGCATGGCCGGCTTTTATCTCGCCGAGGGCTGGAAGGATGTCGCGCCCTATATCGTGCTGCTCGCCGTGCTCTTGCTCAAGCCCGAGGGCCTGTTCGGCCTTCACGTCCGCAAGAAGGTCTGAACCGCCATGCGCTTCCTGTTCAAGACCGACTATGAGGACGACATCAGGCTGTTTCCGCATTCGGGCTACATCGTCTCCTACGGCGTCCTGCTGGCCGTGTTGCTGATCGCGCCCTACGTGCTCTCCAGCTATCTGATGAGCCAGCTCGTCTTCGTCTGCATCTACGCCACCGTCGGCGTGGCGCTGATGATCCTGACCGGCTTTACGGGGCAGGCCTCGCTCGGCCATGCCGCGTTTCTCGCGATCGGCGCCTATACGGCGGCGTACTTGCAGAAATACAACGTGCCCTTTCCGGTCTACTTCCTCGCCGCAGGCGCCCTGACCGGCCTGATCGGTGCGATGGTCGGTTTCCCCGCGCTCCGGCTCCAGGGCATCTATCTCGTCATCGCCACCATCTCCTTCGCCTTGATCGTGGAGGAAATCCTGGCGCGCTGGGAGAGCGTCACCAACGGCAACGAGGGCATGCGGGTCAAGACGCTCTCGCTGCTCGGCGTCGCGGTGCCGCGCGACAGCCCGACCTTCTATTTCCTCTGCCTCGCCGTGCTGGTGCTGACCATCGTCGGCACGCTCAATCTGCTGCGATCGCCGACCGGCCGCGCCTTCGTCGCGATCCGCGACAGCGAGACGGCCGCGCGCAGCATGGGCGTCAATGTCGCGCTCTACAAGGTGAAGTCGTTCGCGATCTCGGCGGCGATCACCGGCTTTGCCGGCGTGTTGTTCGCGCACAAGCTCTCCTTCATCTCGCCGGAGATGTTCACGCTGCAGCTCTCGATCGAGTTCATCATCGTGATCTTGATCGGTGGCTCCTTCAGCCTGCACGGGGCGGTGCTGGGCGCGATCTTCATCGTGATGATCGACCCGTTCCTGACCTATTTGAAGGACGACATGCCCGGCATCATCGCCGGCATCGCCGCGACGTTCGGGGCAGGGGCAGCGACTGCGGGCAATATCCAGTCCAAGGTCGCGGCCTTCGCCTCGCTCAACGGCCTCAAGGGCGCGATCTACGGCATCATCATCGTGCTGTTCGTGCTGTTCGAGCCGCTCGGGCTCTACGGCCGCTGGCTGAAGATCAAACTCTTCTTCCAGCTGTTCCCGCTGTACAAGCGCGCCACCTTCAAGCGGCAGAAGATCTACGTGAAGTCGGAGCGGAACAGATGAGCTATTTCCGCGCCGAGAACCTGTCGCTGCATTTCGGCGGTCTCAAGGCGGTCGACGCGGTGTCGTTCGCGGTCGAGCGGGGCGAGATCCTCTCGATCATCGGTCCCAACGGCGCCGGCAAGAGCTCGATCTTCAACTTGATCTCGCGGATCTACCGGCCGACCTCGGGTCGTATCTTCTTCGAGGACCAGGACATCACGGAGCAGCCGCCCTACGACATCGCAAGGCTCGGCATCGCCCGCACCTTCCAGAACATCGAGCTGTTCGAGAATGCCACCGTGCTGTCGAACCTCCTGGTCGGCCGCCACCGGCATTCGACCACGCAGCTCTGGCAGGAGGTGCTGTTCCTGCCGAGCGTGCGCGCCAACGAGAAGGTACACCGCCGCCGCGTCGAGCAGGTGATCGAGTTCCTCGATCTCGAACCCTACCGCGACAAGCTGATCTCGGGCCTTCCCTACGGCGTTCGCAAGGTGATCGAGCTCGCGCGCGCGCTGTGCTCGGAGCCTAAACTGATCCTGCTCGACGAGCCGTCCTCCGGCCTCAATGTCGAGGAGACCAACGACATGTCGTTCTGGATCCGCGACATGAAGAGCGAGCTCGGCGTCACCGTGCTGATGGTCGAGCATGACATGTCGCTGGTGAACCGCGTCTCCGATCGCGTCATTGCGCTGAACTACGGCCGGGTGCTGGCGATGGGCTCGCCCGCCGAGGTCCAGCAGCACCCCGACGTCGTCGCCGCGTATCTGGGAGCCTGAGGCATGGACGCCGCCGTGACGCCGGACATCATCCTGAAACTCTCCAACATCGAGAGCTATTACGGGCCGATCATGGCGATCCGCGGCATTTCGCTGGAGGTGCCGCGCGGCCGCATCGTCACGCTGCTCGGCGCCAACGGGGCCGGCAAGACCACGGTGCTGAAGACCATCTCCGGCATTCTCGATCCGCAGAAGGGCTCGATCGAGTTCATGGGCAAGCCGATCCAGCGCATGGAGGCGGACCGCATCGTGCGCCTCGGCCTCAGCCATGTGCCCGAGGGACGCGAGGTGTTTCCGTTCCTCTCGGTGCGGGAGAACCTGATGATGGGGGCCTACCCGCGCAAGGACCGTGACGGCGTCGCGGAGGATCTGGAGCGCGTCTACGGCTATTTCCCGCGGCTGCGGGAGCGCATCAACCAACCGGCCGGCCAGCTCTCCGGCGGTGAGCAGCAGATGCTCGCGATCGGCCGCGCGCTGATGAACCGGCCGACGCTGCTGCTGCTCGACGAACCCTCGCTCGGCCTGTCGCCGCTGCTGGTGAAGGAGATCTTCACGATCATCCGCCGCGTCAACGAGGAGCAGGGCATGTCGATCCTGCTGGTCGAGCAGAATGCCAAGGTGGCGCTGGAGACGGCGCATTACGGCTATGTGCTCGAGATCGGACGCGTCGTGATGAACGACGCCTGCGACCGCTTGATGCATTCCCAGGACATCCAGGAATTCTACCTTGGCGCCAGGGAAGAGGGCGCGCGCGGCGAGCGGCGCTGGAAAAAGAAGAAGACGTGGCGCTAGCGGAATACGTGGTGTTGAAGAGGAAGTGGCGTTAAATGAACCAACCCATCCGCTAACATAGACCGCCGGCAAGGCAGGCAGCGGAGGGGAAAGCGACAAGGAGGGAATGCGCATGGCCCGACGGGCGGTGCTGACGGTCGCTGATACGATCGCGAAGAGCTTTCTGCGCGCCGCGGAGACGCGGGGCGACAGGCCGGCCATTCGCGAAAAGAAATTCGGAATCTGGCAGCCGACGAGCTGGCGCGAATGGCTGGAGACCTCGAAGGAGATCGCCTACGCACTTCATGCGACAGGCTTCAAGCCCGGCGAGGTCGCCTCCATCGTTGCCAACGCCGTGCCGGAATGGGTTCATGCCGATATGGGCATCTTGTGTGCCGGCGGCGTCTCCTCCGGAATCTATCCGACCGATGCATCGTCCCAGGTCGAATATCTCGTCAACGATTCCCGGACGACGATAATCTTCGCCGAGGACGAGGAGCAGCTCGACAAGATCCTCGCCTGCCGCGCGCGTTGTCCTTCCTTGCACAAGATCATCGTGTTCGACATGGAGGGTCTCAGCGGCTTCTCCGACGACATGGTGATGTCGCTCGACGAGTTTCGCGCGCTCGGCCGCAATCACATGGTCGGCCGCGAAGCACTGTGGCAGGAGATGATCGACAGCCGCGGCGCAGAAGACCTTGCCATTCTCGTCTACACTTCGGGCACGACAGGCCCGCCCAAGGGCGCGATGCACGCCAACCGCAGCGTCACGCACCAGATGCGCCATGCCAACGACTTCATCCCGGCGCAGGAGGACGAAGACCGGCTGATCTTCCTGCCACTCTGCCACGTCGCCGAACGCATCGGCGGTTATTACATCTCGGTCGCGCTCGGCTCGGTGATGAACTTCGCCGAGAGCCCGGAGACCGTGCCGGACAATCTGCGCGAGGTGCAGCCGACCATCTTCCTCGCAGTGCCGCGCATCTGGGAAAAATTCTACTCCGCCATCACCATCGCGCTGCGGGACGCAACGCCGCTCCAGCAATGGGTCTACCGCCGCGCCATCGCGATCGGCTACCGCATGGTCGATTGCCGGATCGAGGGCAGGGCACCGCCGCTGTCGCTGCGCATCGCTAATGGCATCGCCTACCGGATCGCCTTCCGCAACATCCGCCGCATGATCGGGCTCGACCGCTGCCGCATCGCCTTCACCGGCGCGGCGCCGATCGCACCGGAGCTGATCCGCTGGTATCTCGCGCTTGGCATCGATGTCCACGAAGTCTACGGCCAGACCGAGAATTGCGGCGTCGCGACCATGATGCCTGCGGAGCGGATCAAGCTCGGCTCGGTCGGCACCGCTGTGCCGTGGGGCGAGGTCGCGCTGTCGCCCGATGGGGAGATCCTGATCAAGGGCGACTTCCTGTTCATGGGCTATCTGAACCAGCCGGAGAAGACCGCCGAAACCATCGACCATCGCGGCTGGCTGCACACCGGCGACGTCGGCACCATCGACAACGAGGGCTTCGTCCGCATCACCGACCGGATGAAGGACATCATCATCACCTCCGGTGGCAAGAATATCACCCCGTCCGAGATCGAGAACCAGTTGAAGTTCTCGCCCTACATTTCGGACGCCGTGGTGATCGGCGACCAGCGGCCCTATCTGACCTGCCTCGTGATGATCGACCAGGAGAACGTCGAGAAGTACGCCCAGGACCACGACATCCCCTTCACCAATTACGCCAGCCTGTGCCGGGCAACCGAGATCCAGCACCTGATCTGGCGCGAGATCGAAGGCGTCAACGGCAATTTCGCCCGCGTCGAGACCATCAAGCGGTTCTACCTGATCGAGCGGCAGCTCACTCCGGAGGACGAGGAACTGACGCCGACCATGAAGCTGAAGCGCGGTTTCGTGAACAAGCGCTACGCCGCCGAGATCGACGCGATGTATCGCGAGCGCGCGGTGGCGTGACTCATCTCGTTTGAAAAGAGCGAAGGAGCGATGGCCCCCGCCCTTCGCACGATACGGGCCCCAAGGAGAGGAGACGTCAATGTCGAGATCGTTCAACGCGTTCGGCCTTGCTATCGGCGCCGTGGCGCTCAGCTGTCTGCCGGCCACAGCGCAAACCAAGGTCACCAATGAGGGCATCTCGGCCACCGAGATCGTCATCGGCACCCATCAGGACCTGTCGGGTCCGATCAAGGGCTGGGGCGTGCCGGTGTCGAACGGCATGAAGATGGCGGTCGAGGAGATCAACGCCGCCGGCGGCGTCCAGGGGCGCAAGATCAGGCTGGTGGTCGAGGACAGCGGCTATGATCCGAAAAAGGCCGTGCTGGCGTCGCAGAAGCTGATCGAGCGCGACAAGATCTTCGCGATGGTGGGACCGATGGGCTCCCCGACCGTGCTCGCCGCGCAGGATATCCTGCTCGATGCCGGCGTGCTTCAGCTCTTCCCGCTGACCGCGGCCGAATTCACCTTCAAGTTCGATCCCGCCAAGCCGCAGGAGCGGCTGAAGTTCAACAATCTGCTGCCTTACGTCGAGAGCACGCGGGCCGCGCTGAAATACATGATGGAGTGGAAGAACTTCAAGAAGCCGTGCATCATGCATCAGGACGACGAGTACGGCAAAAACGTGCTCGACGGCTTCAACCAGCAGCTCGGCGCCATGAAGGTGCAGCCGGCCTCGGTCACGAGCTACAAGCGCGGTGCCTCAGATTTCAGCGCACAGGTCGCCAAGATGAAGTCCGACGGCTGCGATCTCGTGGTGCTCGGCGCCGTGCTTCGCGAACCCATCGGCGCGATGACGGAAGCCAGGAAGCTCGGCTGGGACGTCACCTTCCTCGGCGCGACGCCGACCAACGTGATGGAGGTGCCGATGCTCGGCAAGGAAGCCGTCGAGGGCCTCTACGCGGCGTCCGGATTCGAGATTCCCTATGAGGACACCGCCAAGGGCAAGGTGAAGGACTGGCTGGTCAACTACAAGAAGATGTTCGGTACCGACGCCAACACGCAGGCCATCATCGGCTACAACGCGGTGATGACGTTTGCGTTCTACGCGGACAAGGCGGGCAAGGATCTGACGGGGCAGAAGATGCTCGATTCACTCGAGTCGGGCGACAAATTCCTCGACATCTTCAACTCGCCGCCGACCAAGTTCTCCAATACCGACCACCTCGCCAACACCATCACCCAGGTGCAGCAGGTCAAAGGCGGCCGCTGGGTGCTGGTGAAGGACAATCTGATGTTTTGATGGCTTACCCTCCCCTGGAGGGGGAGGGTCGATCGTGCGAAGCGCGAGCGGGGTGGGGTGATCTCTCAACACGGGCAGTGCTCGATGTGGAGAGACTGTCACCCCACCCCGCTACGCATTCCGCTTCGCTACATGCATAGCGACCTTCCCCCTCCAGGGGAGGGTAAGAGTCTACGACCCCCCGCCCGCCGTGCCCGAATTCACCGGCGCCAGCTCGTCTTCCCGGCAGCGCCAGCCGTCGGCGGCTTTCACGAACGCAAAGGTCCGCTGGATCCTGAGGCGGCGCGTGACGTTGAAGGCGTCTCCCGAGCGCTCCCTGCCGCCGATGCCCGGCTGCGGAAGTCCGGTCCTCGGGTCCCAGCAGGTGCCGGTGCAGGTGGACGCAATCTTGCTGCACGTCGTGAAGGGCGCCAGCACGACCATCTCGATCTCGCCGGTCACCTGCGCCTCCTGGTCGGAGACCTGGCTGTCGAGCGCATAGACGCGGTTGATGCGGAGGAAATTGCCGCAGGAATTGGCGGCGTGAATCCGCGCGGCGCAGAAGTCGACGGCGTCGGTGTCGGGGATGCGGGCGGCGACCTGCCGGCCGAACACTTTCTTCGGATCGCCCTTGGCGGCGGCGATGTCGTTGGCCTTGCGCTTGAGATAGTCGGCAAGACACTCCTCCGCCGATTCGAGCTCGGCAAGCGGAACGTTCTCCTTGCCGACCAGATTGCACTTGCGATCGCGCTCCCGCGTCCACCTTCCGTACTCGGCGAAGGCAAAGCGAGCCGCGGTCGGGTCCAGCTTGCCGATCAGGCCGAGCACCTGGCCATTGAGCTCGGTTTCCGCAACCGCCAGCGACGGGTCCGCGCAGATCACCGCGCCCGCCGCGGTGTTGGCCGCCAGACAGTCGAAATCCGGATCGCGCAGGATCGCGGCGCGCTCCTCGGTGACCTTGAGCAGGCACGCCTTGACCCGCTCGACATCGTCGGCGCGGATCGCGGTCTGGCCGATGATGCCGCAGCCGAGATTGCGCTGGCGGATCCAGATCGCATTTTCCTCGATTCCAGGCAGGCGGTCGGGCAGGCGGGCCAGCCGTGCCTCGATCGCGGTGCTGAGCTTGTCGGCGGCGGCGGTCAGTTCGGCGTCGCCGCAGAACAGTTGATTGCCGGGGTCGCGGATCTGCTGGCAGTTGTTCCTGGCGAACAGCGGCAGCTTGTCGGCGATGGAGCGGTCGGATTGCGCGAAGCCTGGTGCCCCGGACAACGCCAGCAGCGCAAGCACAGTCAGCACGATGAACCGCATTCCAGTCGCCCCCGCATCGAAGGCGCCATGCTAGCGTTCCGGCCCCCGCGGTGGAATGGCCTTGTGGCGGGTGTGAGGGCTAGAAGAAACCTAACGTGCCTCGGCGGTCGCCATCGACATCCGCACGGGCTCGTCGACATATTTCATCACGGCCGACTGGTAGAGCACGAACAGCGGCTGATAGGTCTGTGCGGCCTCGTCCTCGACCATCGCCATGCGGCGGTTGTCGAGCATCAGCCAGTGGCCGTCGAGCTTTGCGGCGGCGACCGCGTGCTCTTCGCTGGCCCTGACGTCGCGGACCACGACGATGCGGAGGTCCTCGGCCGCGACGCCCGCGAGCCGCAGTGCGGCCAGCTTGGCGATGGCGTAGTCTTCGCAGTCGCCGGCGCCTCGCGCAAAGGTCGCAAGCGGCGAGCTCCAGATATCGTCGGTGCCGTCATTGGCGGCCCGGATGGCAAGGTTGACGGCGCGGTTGGTCTCGCCCAGCCGCGCGCGGCCGTCGCGGCTGCGGGCCTGGTCGACGATGGCGAGCAGCTTCAGCGCCGCGGGCGAAGCGCAATTGTCCCGGTCGCCGTCGCAGAGTGCCAGCTGCACCATGTCGTCGTCGAGCTTGTGCGTCAGCGCGAGCCATTTCTGCTGCAGGCCGCCTGCGGAGATGGCGAAGGCGAACACGCCGAACGGCTCGGCCGATTTGCGCACGAGCAGGCCTGCCCCCGGCGACAGCAGCGTGCCGGCGCGAAGCTCGGCGGCCGATCCGAACAGGATCACTCCGCACAGCACCAGGATTGCGCGCCAGGCGCGCGAGCGAGCAGCGGTCTCCATCTGACATCCCCTTCCGGCTTCGCCTGGTCCTTCTTTGACCTCGACGTGCCGGGCTTTGTTGCTTTCGCGGAGATAGTGCGAGGCGGGCCGTTTTGTTCTGCTTAACGCGCCCGGCAGGGGGCCCAAAACCGCGGGACAGGCTGAAACGGGCCTGCCCAAATTGCGTAAAATTTTACGATTCGTCGGCTAGGAGGTCCCGGCTGCCGTGAAATGGAGCCGATTGCAGGCGCAGGTTGTGGGGGGCCTGATTCTGCGCCTTATGGCTAACAGCCCGCTATTTCACGGGTTCTGTTAGTTGGGTCACAGATTTTGCTCCGTATTTGCCGCAGGATGTCGCGAGGCACCACGAACAAAAGATGACGCAAGTATCTTCTGTTGAAGCTGTGTCGCTTATTACTTTGCATAACTGGGAATGGGCGAAATTTTGCCAGATTCAACCTTAGCTTACTTGAAATACTACTTCAGTGCCTCTGTGCACCTGCCGCCATGTGGGGGCTCCCACGGCCAAGTGACGCGAAATCACACAAGCAATAGATGGTTTCGCTAAGGACTTGGTAATGCTATGCAAGCTTAGGCGGTCGATACTTACTTAGATTTTAACCCTTTTTACGGTGCCCGGTTGAATTACGCTGGCAAATTTGACGCCGCGATTTCCTTGGACGGCCAGGGTTTCCGCTCGCCCGCTGATGGCCAGGTCGATTCCTTTACCGCCAAAGCGCACGGTCACGTGCCTGATGGCGCATTCGTTGTTCCTGACCCGAACCTGATCTTCAACGGGGAGTTCAAGCGCGCAGGTCTCGACCTCGTGCTGTCCCACGACGGTCACGAGTTCGTCGTTCACGATTATTTCAGGGGCGACAAGCGCGCGGCGATCGCCTCGCCCGATGGCGCCCACCTCACCGGCGACATCGTCAATGCGCTCACCGGCCACGTGCAATATGCGCAGGCCGCAGGCGGCATCGCCGCGGCCCAAATCATCGGCCACGTCACCAAGCTGTCCGGCAGCGCGACCGCGGTCCGCAACGGCGTCGCGGTCATCCTGAACAATGGTGACAACGTCGAGAAGGGCGACGTCGTCTCGACTGGCGGCGACTCGACGCTCGGCATCACCTTCATCGACGGCACCGTGTTCGGCCTGTCCTCCAATGCACGGATGGTGCTGAACGAGATGGTCTACGACCCCAACGGGTCGAGCAATTCCTCGCTGCTCAGCCTGGTGGCGGGCACCATCACCTTCGTCGCCGGCGAGACCGCCAAGCACGGCGACATGAAGATCGACACGCCGGTCGCCACCATGGGCATCCGCGGCACGGCGGTGCTGACCCAGATCAACTTCGTCGTTCCCGCCGGTGGCGGCGATCCGCAGCCGCAGGCGAGCTTCCAGGTGCTGGTCGAGCCGAACGGCACGACGGGCTCCTACATCCTCTTCGACAAGGTCACGCTGCTGCCGATCGCGACGGTCAACCAGGCCGGCCAGATGATCCAGATCAGCGGCGGCAACGTCTCGATCACCAATGCGCTGATGTCGCCGGACATTCAGAAGCTGATCAGCGATGTGTTCACGCTGAAGTTTACCGACAACAACACCAACACCAAGCTGACCACGAACTTCACCGACACGATCACGCCGACCAGCGACGGTCTGATGTTCAAGACCGCGGGCGGCTACAGCGCGACCGCGGTCTTTACCAACACCACTCAGCAGGGGACGGACCCTGGCCACAATCCGTCGACCAGCAACCGTATTCCCGGGCCGCCGCAGGCGCGCAGCCTCGATGCCAACGGCAATGTGAGGTCGGCGTTCGCACTGACCGAGCGCGCCGACACGACTGGCGACACCACGCATTCGGACACGGTCTCCGGCCGGATCACCTTCGTCGATCAAAACCTTGGCGACAGGCCGACCGTGAGCGTGAACCTCGCGGGCGCGCCGAACTACGTCTACAAGAGCGCCGGCCAGCAGGACGTCACCGGCTCGCTCACCGATCTGCAGAAGCAGGACATTGCGGCGACGCAGATCCAGATCGCCGTCGCTGCGGACGGTGGCAACGCCAACAACGGCTCGGCGGTCTGGACCTACACGATCCCCGACCACGTCTTCGACTTCCTCGCGGCCGGCGAAACCCTGACGCTGACCTACATGGTCCGCGTCGACAACAATTTCTCGGTCAACCCCGAAGCCACTTTCATCCCGATCACCATCACGATCACGGGGACCAACGACAAGCCGGTGATCACCACCAGCGTGCCGGTCATCACCTTCGAAGGTGGCACCAGTATTCCGGGTGGCCCGCTCACCAGCGATGTGCCGACATCGGGGACGCTGAACTTCGACGACGTCGATCTCACCGACAAGCATACCGTGTCGGTGGCGCTGACCAGCGCGACCCTGCCCGATGGCACCGTTCCGCCGGGCCCGCTCGCGGCGTTCCAGAGCGCGATGTCGGTTGCGATCGCGGCGGGCGCCGACAGCACCGGAGACGGCACCGGCACCATCAACTGGTCGCTGGCCAATCTGCCGGTCTATCTCGCCGACTTCATTCCGGAAGGCGCGGTGCTGACGCTGGTCTACACTGTGACGCTCACGGATTCGCAAGGCGCGACCTCGCAGCAGACCATCACCGTCACGATCACGGGCACCGACGCGCCTGCAGTGGTGTGGATAGCGACCGATAAGCCCGGCGTTCCCTCCGGCGGGTTCTGGAAGGATGCGGGCAACTGGGCGACCGGTACGGTCCCGACCATCAATGACGACGTCATCGTCATCACCGATCAGCTGCGCGGCCTGACGCCGTCCTATCCGGCGACGATCGACGCGGCCGCCTATGCGAAGTCGCTGACGATGAACGATTTCGGTGGTCCGCCGCCGAAGGTGATCGTCCAGGCCTCGCTGACGATCGCGGGCGCGCTCAACATGGGCGCCGATTCGATCCTCAACGTCGCTGCCACCGGGACGATGTCGGTTGGCGGCAAGGCCGAAATCCTCGACACGAGCGTGCTCACCAATGCGGGCTATGTGACGCTCGCCGGCGGAGGCGATTTCGCTGCGGGTACCGCGATCACCAATTCCGGCACGATCGAGCTTTCCGGCGGTACGCTGAAGACGCTGGCCACGATTCACAATGCCGGCGGCACGCTGAAGGCCGATGCCGGTACGACGCTGATCGTCGATACCGGGACGATCGACGGCGGCACCGTCACCATTCTGGGCACGCTCGAGCTCGACGGCACCAGCTTGGTCAAGAACGGCACGTTGAACAATTCCGGCACGGTCAACGTCAAGGGCACGGTCGAGTTCGCCCACGAGACCGTCTCCAACACCGCGACCGGTTTGATCGAGGTGTTGGCAAACGGCTGGCTGACGATCCACCAGGGCTCCAGCGTCACCAATTCCGGCCAGATCACGGTCGATGCCAGCGGCAGGCTCACCGTCAACGGCGCGACCATCGGCGGAGCGGGCGCGGTGATCGACACCGGCGATGGTGGCGATGACGAGGGAGGTCCCGTCCTCAACGCCGCGTTTTACGTCGCCGCAGGCGCGATCACCAATAATGGCGAGATCGATCTGACCGGCGCGGCCGTCCTGAGCGGCGGCACCCTGAACAACAACGCGATCTTCAAGGCGAGCGGTGCGGGCAACGCGCTGAGCGACGAGACTGTCACCAATGCCGGCACCATAGAAGTGCTTGCCGGTGGCGCGCTCGCGATCAATCAGGGCTCGATAGTCGATAATTCGAACGGCAACGTCGTTGTCGATGATGGCGCCGTGCTCACGCTCAACGGCGCCACGATAAGCGGCGGCGCGATCAACAATTACAGCCTTCTAGGTGGCGCCATCGACGTCACCGGCAACAGCACGATCGACGGCGATGCGACGCTGACCAAGGGCACCGTCACGGTCGAGAGCGGCGTCACGCTGACGCTCGACGACGTGACCGTGGCGGGAGCCACGATCACCAATCGTGGCACGGTCAAGGTCGATGCGGGCAAGGAGCTGACGCTGGCAGGCTCGATCCTGACCGGCGGCACGCTCACTCTTGCCGGCACGCTGGAATCGACCGGCACGAGCGCGATCCACAGCGCCGACCTCGACAATACCGGAACGATCTCCGTCACCAGCGGTACGCTGACGATCGATCTCCATGCGCTCACCAATCACAACCTGATCGAGGCTGTGACGGGCGGCACGCTGAAGCTGACGACAGCGACCGTCACCAACACCGGCGGAATGATCTCGGTCGACGGGACCTCGAAGCTCTATCTGACCGACGTTACGATCAACGGCGGCAGCCTGACCAATGCCGGCAATCTCTACAGCACCGGCCTCAACACGGTCACGGGCAGCGTCACCAACACCGGCGGCACCATCGAGGTTCAGAACGGCACGCTCAACCTCGCCGGCGGCATCGAGGGCGCCGGCAAGGTGATCGTCGACGACGACGCGACGCTGGAGTTTTCGAACGCGACCGGCTCGATCCACATCGTCAATTCCGGCTCGATCGTGAGTTCCGGAAGCGGCGCGGCGATCCACATCGAGCAGGCGGCGGGTTCGGTGATCGATAATGACGGCACCATCGGGTCGGCCCTTGTGGATCCGGCCTCCGGGACCGACGCGATCGTCGCGAACGGTGGGCACGTCACGATCACCAACACCGGCGACATCAACGGCAATATCTCGGTCGCAAGCGCCACGTTCAACAACAACGCGGGCGGCACCTGGACCGTATCCGGCACCAGCGTGTTCGGTAACGCGTCCACCATCGTCAATCATGGCGATATCAACCTGCATGGCGCGTCGATCTCCGGCACCGGGCTGACCATCGAGAATGACAGCCACATCAACAGCTACGGTACGGCGACGATCACCGGCGCGATCACCAATACCGGCACCATCGAGATCCATGACGGCGAGCTGACGCTGTTCGGCTCGCTGTCGGGTGCGGGCTCGGTCACCGTCGATGTCGGCGCGCACCTGATCCTCGAAGGCACGGTGGCGCAAACGATCCACCTCGACGGTGATGGCGCAGGACTTCAGATTGATACGGACACGTTCGGCGGCTCGATCGCGGACCTGTCCGTGAACGACACGATCGAACTGTCGACGATCAAGTGGGGCACCGGCACCAGCGCCGTCTACGTGCCAAATGCCGGCGACCCCGCGAGCGGCGGCGTGCTCACGGTCACCGGCGACGATGGCAAGACCATCGAGCTGACCCTCGTCGGCGATTATCGCAACGCGCACTTCGCGGGCAGCGACGATGGCGGCCACACGCTGATCACGATGCATGCGAACGACGATGCGCCGTCGTTCGACGTGGCCCATGCATCGCTGACCGCCAGCTTCTCCGAGCGCGAGAACACCACCGGCTCCGGCGATTCGGACCCGGTGCCTGCCGCGACCGGCTCGATCGGCTTCACCGACATCGACCTGACCGACCGTCCGACCGCGGCGATCACGCACCAGACCACGACATGGCTGGATGCCGACCACAGCACGCCGCTGACGCTGACAACCGGTCAGGCGTCGGCGCTCGAGCAGGCGCTGTCGATCCTTGGCAGCGGCAAGAACAACGGTACGGTCGGATGGAGTTATTCGATCGTCGACAACGCGCTCGATTTCCTCGGCGAGGGCCAGACCGCGACGGTCGTCTCCACCATCACGCTCACTGACGATTACGGCAAGGCTGCCACCGCCGACGTCACCATCACGATCGCCGGCAAGAACGACGCGCCGACGCTGGCGTCCGTGACCAAGGGCGGGCTGGTGGACACGGCCGCGAACGACAGTTTCACGGATATCGAAGGGACACTGGCCGGGACCGACGTCGACAGCGGCGAGACGGCGACGCTGAAATATGCCGTGCTCGACGCGACGAACCATGAGGCGATGACAGTCACGGGTCAGTACGGCTCGCTGACGGTCTGCGAAGACGGCAGCTACAAATACGTTCCGAATGCCGCCGCGATCAACGCGCTCTCGCAAGGCAACTATACGGACACTTTCACGGTCCAGACCAAGGACGCCCAGGGCGCCGTCGGCACGGCGTCGTTCAAGGTGAACGTCACCGGCGCCAACGATGCGCCGACCGTCACGGCCGCAAGTGGCGATAGCGCCGGCGCCACCGTCAGCGAGACCAATGCCGGCGTGGACAAGACCGGCACGCTGACCGTGTCCGATCTCGACACCAGCGATCACGTCGGCGTGGCGGTCGACCACGTCACCGTCACACTCGACGGTCATTTGCAGGCCGACGGCGGCATCGGTGGTTTGACGGGAACGAATCTGCTCAGCTATTTCACCGTCCCGTCCGGTGACATCCTGAACGGCACGGCCGACCACGCCCAGTTCGGCTGGGAATTCAATTCGGGCAGCCAGACCTTCGACTTCCTCGCCGCCGGCCAGACGCTGACGCTGGAATATGCGATCGTGCCTGATGATGGACACGCGGCGACCGGCACCGGCAATGGTGTCGTCACCATCACCATCAACGGGACCAACGACGCGCCGGTTCTCGACAACACGTCGCTGGCCTCGGTCGTCGGGAATGACAGTAATCCGGACGGCGCGACGATCAGCAGCCTGTTCACCGACAAGTTCCATGACGCCGACGCCAGCTCGAGCTTCCAGGCCATCGCGGTGACGTCCGATGCCGCCTCGGCGGCGCAGGGCATCTGGCAATACGAGGTAGCCGGGACCGATCAGTGGGTCACGATCGGAGCGGTCAGCGATGCCAATGCGCTGGTGCTCAGCACCGACACGCTGCTCCGGTTCGTTCCGGCCGACGGCTTTGCCGGCGTACCGGGCTCGCTGGGCGTCCATGCGCTCGACGACACTTATACCGGCGGCATCACCAATGCGGCCTCAGCGGCGACGACCGACATCACGGGCGGCACCGGCGGCACCACGCCGATCTCGGAGCTCACCATCATCGACACGCAAGTAATCGCGCCCGAGAATCCGCGGCCGAGCGGCCCTGTCATCAACACCGACAGCTTCCACGTCTCGCATTTCAGCGAGGGCAGCGTCACCGACGTCATTACCGATCTCGTGGTCACCGACGCCGATGCGGGCGCGGCGACCGATGCCTTCAATGTCGAGGTGTCGACATCGCATCCTGATACAAGCAGCGTCGGTGTTTATCCGACGTCCGGTACGCTCGAGCAGATCAACACCGGCCTCGGGGACGGTTACGGCATCTCCTACGAGCCGACCGGCGCCGATCCGGAAGCCCAGTCGCCGGCGATCGATCGGATCACGGTGAAGGTGACCGACACCACAACGAACCTGTCCGACACCGTGAACTTCATCTTCGTCGAGGGCGCCAACAGCCAGGACATCACCCTTGAGGGTACCGGCGGCAAGGACGTCATCTTCGCGACCGAGTCGAGCGACACGCTGACCGGCGGTGCCGCCAAGGACCAGTTCGTGTTCGGGCCGGCGGCGTCGCAGGACACCATCCAGCACACCGTCAACGATTTCGAGTTCGGCCTCGACAAGATCGATCTGCGGGAGTTCGGCGGCATCAGCTCCGTGAACGATCTTGCCCCGACCTCGCAGGACGGCGGTACACTGCTCACGCTCGACAACCACGAGACGATCCTGCTCAAGGGTGTCGCCCTCGGCAATCTCAGCACCACCGATTTCATCTTCGGGACCCACGTCGCATAACGATGCGCCGGAAGGTCCTCGCGACCCGCCGCCCGGCCCGGCCGCGGCAAAAAATCCGTCATCCTCCGCCAGCAAAGAATAGAAAATCGCCCACAGACGCTCCATGATCGGCGCACCCGGCGTGATGCGAGGCAGGACATCCGACTGATATGAAACGTCTAAAGATCCTGCGGCGGTGGTTTGCGCGGAAGCTCGGCTTCGCCCGCGTGATGTGTCTTGCGCTGCTGGTGCTGTTTGCCGGCGCGCGGCTGTGGGATCCGCCGCCGATCCAGGAATTGCGACTGCGCACCTTCGACATGTTTCAGCTGATCGATCCGCGCCACAAGGCTGCACGGCCGGTCACCATCGTCGATATCGACGACAAGAGTCTCGCCAAGCTCGGCCAGTGGCCGTGGCCGCGGACGCGGATCGCCGATCTGATCCAGAACCTCACCAACAACGGCGCGGTGGTGATCGGATTCGACGTGGTGTTCTCGGAAGCGGACCGGCTCAACCCCGATCTGGTCGCGAGCCAGATGCGCGATCTCGACGATGCCACCCGCGCCAAGCTGCGCGAGTTGCCGAGCAACGACCAGATCCTCGCCGATGCGATCAAGCGTTCGCGCGTAGTGCTGGGCGAGACCGGGCAGCGGGCGATCGCGACCGAGATCGACAAGTCGCTCCCCTTCACCGGCGTCGCGACCGTCGGGGAGGAGGGCGCCGAACGCTTCCTGTTCGAATTCCCGGGCCTGCTGCGCAACGTGCCCGCGATCGAGAAGGTCGCGGCCGGCCGCGGCCTGTTCACCATCAGGACCGAGCGTGACGGCCTGATCCGCCGCGTGCCGATGGTGATGCGCGCCCAGGGCAACATCATGCCCTCGCTCAGCCTGGAGATCCTGCGTGTCGTCACGGGAACACCGACGCTGCTGGTGCGGACCGACAAGACCGGCGTTCGCGCGGTTCGCCTCAAGGGCGCGGAGATTCCGACCGACAAGAATGGCCAGCTCTGGGTGCATTACGCGCGCCAGGACCCTTCGATCTATGTGTCCGCCGCCGACGTGCTCGACAACACCGTGCCGCCCGGCAAGATCGCCGGCAAGCTGATCCTGGTCGGCACCTCCGCGGTCGGACTGAACGACATCAAGACCACGCCGGTGTCCTCGACCATGCCGGGCGTCGAGATCCACGCCCAGGTGCTCGAAAGCGTGCTGAGCGGCGCGATCATCTCGCAGCCGAACTACGCGCTCGGCGTCGAATTGCTCGCGGCGCTGTTCATCGGCCTTCTCGTCATCATCTTCACGCCGAACCTCGGGCCCGTGCGGCTGGTGCTCGCGGGTGCGACCTTCGCCGCGATCCTGATCGGTGTGTCCTGGTTCTTCTACGCGCAGTACCGCTATCTGATCGACTTCACCTATCCGCTGCTCTCGACCACGGCGATCTATCTGACGCTGATCTTCGCCAGCTTCGTGCGCGAGCAGCGCCAGCGCGTGCAGATCCGCGGCATGTTCGCGCAATACATGTCGCCGGTGCTGGTCGAGCAGCTGGCGCAGTCTCCGGAAAAGCTCGTGCTCGGCGGCGAGGAGCGCGTGATGACGATCATGTTCTCCGACGTGCGCGGCTTCACCACGATCTCGGAGACCTACAAGCACGATCCCCAGGGGCTGATCGCGCTGATGAACCGGTTCCTGACGCCGCTCACGGACGTGATCATCGATCAGAAGGGCTACATCGACAAATACATGGGCGACGCCATCATGGCGTTCTGGAACGCGCCGCTCGACGATGCCGAGCACGAGGTCAACGCCTGCGAGGCCGCGATCCAGATGCTGGAGCGGATCGACGCCGTCAACAAGGAGCGCGAGCAGGAGGCCGCCGACGGCGGCCACGTCTACATCCCGCTCAACGTCGGCATCGGCCTCAACACCGGCATCGGCGTGGTCGGCAACATGGGCTCCGACCTGAAGAAGAACTATTCGGTGCTCGGCGACAGCGTCAATCTCGCGTCGCGTCTCGAAGGACAGTCGAAGGAGTACGGCTTCCCGATCATCGTGGGCTCCCGGACCGCGCTCGCGGCCAAGGACAAGTTCGCCATCCTCGAGCTCGACTTCATCATGGTCAAGGGCAAGACCGAGCCGGAGGTGATCTATGCCATCGCCGGCCGCGACGACGTGATGCAGTCGGCAGCGTTCCAGCGCCTGCGCAACATCACCATCGAGATGCTCGGCTGCTACCGCGGCCGCGACTGGCAGGGCGCGCTCGACGCCATCGAACGCGGCCGCCGCAGCGAGGATGCCGACACGCTGGAAAAACTGTTCAAGCTCTACGAGATCCGCATCAGGGATTTCCAGGTCAACCCGCCGGCGGAAGGCTGGACCGGGGCGTATGCGCTGCTGACGAAGTAGGGCTCGGGCGAGGAGCCTCCGCTGGCGCTACAACAATGGTGTCGTCCCCGCGAAGGCGGGGACCCATAACCCCAGGGAGCGGTTATAGCGCGAGCTGGCAACTCCGAATCTTCGCAAACCGCTCCCTGGGGTTATGGATCCCGGGTTCGCGACTACGTCGCGCTCCCGGGACGACAGTGGTGCTTGACGCGGCAGCTCGTCCCCTCACTCCACCCCGATCGTCGTCAGGTCCTGGAACCAGTGCTGGGCCTGCACGAACTGCTTGATCTTCGGCGACAGCGCATGCGGGTTGGTGTCGTGCACGACCCACACCAGCGCGGCGTTGTCGACGATCAGCGCGTGCGCCTGGGCCAGCAATTCGTCCTGCTTGGTGGCATCGAAGGTCTGCTTGGCCTCGTCGATCAGCGCGTCGACCTTCGGGTTCTTGTAGCCGCCCCAGTTGACGCCGACCGGCGCGATCTGTCCGGAATGGAAGAAGCGAACGATGGCGTAGAGCGGGTCCGAGGTGACGTAGGCGATGTTGTTGGCGGTGATGCCGGCGTTCATCTCGTCGGCCGCGCCCTTGCGCCAATGCGTATAGAGCGTCTCGAGCTCGACCACCTTGAAGTCGATGTCGATGCCGATCTCCTTGAAGCTCTGCTGCAGGAATTCGTTCATCGGCAGCGACAGCATCTGGCCGGTGCCGCCCTGCGCGATGATGAAGGTGGTCTTCAGCGGCTTGGCCTTGGAGTAGCCGGCCTCTTCGACCAGCTTCTTGGCGGCGGCGAGATCATACTTGATGTCGAAGGTCGGCTTGCCGAACCACGGGCTCGACGGGTCGACCTGGCCCTTGGCGGGTTTTGCGAGGCCATTCATCAGCCCGACGACCTCATCGCGGTTGATTGCGAGGTTCAGCGCCTTGCGCAGCCGGATATCGGTCCAGGGCGAACCGGGGAGCACGCTGAGATGATAATTCCAGACGTGCGGCGTGACGTTGTCGACCAGCTTCATGCCGGCGGCCTTGAGCTGCGGCACGGCGTCCGGCGCCGGCGTCTCGATCAGGTCCACCTGTCCGGCGAGCAGCGCGTTGGTGCGCGTCAGCGCTTCCGGCATCGGCACCAGCACGAGCTTGTCGACCTTGGGAATGCGCTTCTTGTTCCAGTAGTCCGGGTTCTTCGTCAGCTCGGCGAGCTCGCGCGGCACCAGCTTGGTCAGCTTGAACGGGCCGGTGCCGGAGGGCTGGCTGGCGAACTTGTCCCAGTCCTTGCCGAGCTTCTCGTATTGAGTCGGGCTCGACACCAGGAACCACAGCATCTGATAGGGAAAGAAGGAGTCGACCGTCTTGGTGGTGATCTCCACCGTGGAATCGTCGATCTTGGCGTAGCTCGCGACCGACGGAAGCCGCGTCTTCACCTGTGCGCTCTGCCGCTTGTCGAATTGCGGGGCCTTGTCGTTGAGCACCTTGTCCAGATTCCAGATCACCGCGTCGGCGTTGAAGTCGCTGCCGTCGTGAAACTTCACGCCCTGGCGCAACGTGAAGCGCCATTTGGTCTTGTCCTTGTCGTCCACCTTCCATTCGGTGGCGAGCCCAGGCACCAGCTTGCCCGGGCGGTCGGCGACGTCCATCTCCCATGCCACCAGCGGATCGTAGATCGTGTAGGCCGTGAACTGATAGGCGCCGGCGCCGCGATCGGGCTGGCCGGTCGTCAGCGGAATGTCCGCCATCGAGATGCCGTAGCGCACCACCGTTTCGGCGCGCGCCGAGATTGCGGAAACCGCCAGCGCAAGCACGGCGAGACAAGTCGATAGTCGGGTACGCATGGCCCAGGGCTCCAAGAGTGAATTGGGGAGAAGTCAGGGCCAAACCTGCAATCTTGATGCCAGAATAGGCAGCGCCGCAGCTTTGCACCTCGGCAATCACAAAGACTTGTCGTCGCAGGGGGAATTTGCAGAAAAAGTTTCTCTTTGGCATAGCCATTGCATACGTTTGCATCAAAATTAATCATCGTAAGCCGGAAAAGGATTGAGGCGATGCTTATCAAGACGACCACACGCGCGGCGCTGATTGCGGCGCTGGCTCTGACGACGGCGGCCGCATGGCCGCACGTGGCCAGTGCCGAGACCGTGCTGCGCATCGGCATGACCGCTGCCGATATTCCGCGCACGCTGGGCCAGCCTGATCAGGGGTTTGAAGGCAACCGCTTCACCGGCCTCACCATGTATGACGCGCTCACCGGCTGGGACCTCTCGTCCGCGGACAAGCCCAGCGTGGTCATTCCCGGCCTCGCCACCGAGTGGAAGGTCGACGATGCCGACAAGACCAAATGGATCTTCAAGCTGCGCCCCGGCGTCACCTTCCATGACGGCTCGCCGTTCAATGCCGACGCCGTGGTGTGGAACGTCGACAAGGTGCTGAAGCAGGACGCGCCGCAGTTCGACGCCAGCCAGGTCGGCGTCACTGCGTCGCGCATGCCGACGCTGGCCTCCGCCAAGAAGATCGACGACATGACGGTCGAACTCACCACCAAGGAGCCCGACAGCTTCCTGCCGATCAACCTCACCAATTTGTTCATGGCCAGCCCGGCGAAGTGGCAGCACTTCTATGAGAAGGCCGAGGGCGCCGACGCCAAGGCGAAGTCGCAGGCCGCCTGGACCGCGTTCGCCAAGGACGCCGCCGGCACCGGCCCGTGGAAGATGGCGAGCTTCACGCCGCGCGAACGGCTCGAGCTGGTCAAGAACGCGAGCTATTGGGACAAGGCGCGCGTGCCCAAGGTCGACAAGATGGTGCTGGTGCCAATGCCGGAAGCGAACGCCCGCACCGCGGCGCTGCTCTCCGGTCAGGTCGATTGGGTCGAGGCGCCGGCGCCCGACGCGCTGCCCGAGCTCAAGCAGCGCGGCTTCAAACTCTACGCCAACGAGCAACCGCACGTCTGGCCGTGGCAGTTTTCACGCGTCGAAGGCTCGCCCTGGAACGACATCCGCGTGCGCAAGGCCGCGAACCTCTGCGTCGATCGCGAAGGTCTGAGGGACGGCCTGCTCGCCGGCCTGATGGTGCCGGCGACCGGCACCTTCGAGCCCGGCCATCCCTGGCGCGGCAAGCCGACCTTCCAGATCAAGTATGACAAGGCGGCCGCCCAGAAGCTGATGCAGGAGGCCGGCTTCGGTCCGAACAAGAAGCTGACGGTGAAGGTGCAGACCTCCGCCTCCGGCTCGGGCCAGATGCAGCCGCTGCCGATGAACGAATATCTCCAGCAGGCACTCGCCGAGTGTTATTTCGACGTGAAGCTCGACGTCATCGAGTGGAACACGCTGTTCACCAACTGGCGCCGCGGCGCCAAGGACCCCAGCGCCAACGGCTCGAACGCGACCAACGTCACCTATGCGGCGATGGACCCGTTCTTCGCGCTGGTGCGCTTCCTGCAATCGAGCATGGCGCCGCCGGTCTCGAACAATTGGGGCTTCATCAACGATCCCAAGTTCGACGAACTGGTGAAGAAGGCACGTCAGACCTTCGATCCCGCCGCACGTGACGCCGCGCTGGCCGAGCTGCACGCGGCTTCCGTCGACGACGCCGCCTTCCTCTACGTCGCCCACGACGTCGGCCCCCGCGCCATGAGCCCGAAGGTGACGGGCGTCGTGCAGCCGAAGAGCTGGTTCATCGACTTCTCGCTGGTGTCGATCACGCCGTGAGGCGAGCACGCTGGTAGGGCTCCCCTCCCCCTTGCGGGGAGGGGTTGGGGAAGGGGGTTCACACGGGCGGTCCCTGTGTGGCTACCCCTCTCCCTAGCCCTCCCCCGCAAGGGGGGAGGGAACCCTCGCATCGCGTGTCCCTTACTGTAGCCCGCGCACGTCACCGTGCGACATCACGTTAGGTCAATCAGTGCTCGCCTATATCGCCAGACGCATCGTCTACGTCATCCCGATCGTCATCAGCGTGGCGCTGGTGTGCTTTCTGCTCGTGCACATCACGCCGGGCGATCCGCTCGTCGCGGTGCTCCCCGCGGATGCCTCGCAGGAGCTCGCGGCGCAGCTGCGCGCCGCCTATGGTTTCGACCGTCCGCTGCCGGTGCAGTTCGGGCTGTGGCTGCTCCGCGCGCTGCACGGCGATCTCGGCAATTCCATCGCCACCGGCCGTCCCGTGCTCGCCGAGGTCATGCGCGCGGTCGCCAACACCGTCACGCTGGCGATTGCGGCCGCCATCATCGGCTTTACCATGGGCATCCTGCTTGGCCTGATCGCCGGCTATTTCCGCGAGACCTGGGTCGACAAGGTCGCGACGTCCTTTGCCATCGCCGGCGTCTCCGTGCCGCATTACTGGCTCGGCATGGTGCTCGTCATCATCTTCTCGGTGCAGCTCAACTGGCTGCCCGCGGTCGGCGCCGGGCCGAACGGCTCCAACTCCTGGGCCTGGGACTGGGCGCATCTGAAATATCTGGTGCTGCCGGCGATCACGACCTCGGTGATCCCGATGGGCATCGTCACCCGCACCGTGCGCGCGCTGACCGGTGATATCCTCTCGCAGGATTTCGTCGAGGCCTTGCGCGCAAAAGGCCTGCACGAGACCGGCGTGTTCCGCCACGTCATCAAGAACGCCGCGCCCACCGCGCTCGCAGTGATGGGGCTTCAGCTCGGCTACATGCTCGGCGGCTCGATCCTGATCGAGACCGTGTTCTCCTGGCCGGGCTCCGGCTTCCTGCTCAACTCGGCGATCTTCCAGCGCGACCTGCCGCTGCTGCAGGGCACGATCCTGATCCTGGCGCTGTTCTTCGTCTTCCTCAATCTGCTGGTCGACATCGCGCAAGCCGCGATCGATCCGCGCATCAAGCGGGGCTAGCCGATGAGCGAGCTTCCGTTGTCAGCCACCGCCGACGCCGCGCTCCAGGCCGCGCCCGCGACCAAGGCGCGCGGCTATTGGGCGACCGTCGGCCGCCGCATCCGGCGTGACAAGGTCAGCATGGCCTGCGCGCTGGTGCTGCTGCTGATCTTCCTCTCCGCGATCCTTGCGCCGTGGCTCGGGCTCGAAGATCCCTACAAGGGCTCGATGATCCGCCGCCTCCGCCACATCGGCACCGTGGGTTATCCGCTCGGCACCGACGAGCTCGGCCGCGACATGCTGGCGCGGCTGATCTATGGCGGGCGGCTGTCGCTGGTCATCGGCATCCTGCCTGTCATCCTCGCCTTCTGCATCGGCACGTCGCTCGGCCTTGTCGCCGGTTATGTCGGCGGCAAGCTCAACACCGCGATCATGCGCACGATCGACGTGTTCTACGCCTTCCCGTCCGTGCTGCTGGCGATCGCGATCTCCGGAGCGCTGGGGGCCGGTATTCTCAACTCGATCGTGTCGCTGACCGTCGTGTTCGTGCCGCAGATCACCCGCGTTGCCGAAAGCGTCACCACCGGCGTGCGCAACATGGACTTCGTCGAGGCCGCGCGCGCCTCCGGCGCGGGGCCCTTCACCATCATGCGCGTGCACATCCTCGGCAACGTGCTGGGCTCGATCTTCGTCTATGCCACCAGCCTGATCTCGGTCTCGATGATCCTGGCCGCCGGTCTTTCCTTCCTCGGTCTCGGCACCAAGCCGCCGGAACCGGAATGGGGACTGATGCTCAACACGTTGCGGACCGCGATCTACGTCAATCCGTGGGTCGCCGCGCTTCCGGGCGCGATGATCTTCGCGGTCTCGATCTGCTTCAATTTGCTCTCGGACGGCCTGCGCAGCGCCATGGACATCAGGAACTAGGCCATGAGCGAAACCAACACTCCCGTCGCCATGCTGGAGCCGATCGAGGACCTTGGCGGCGCGGCGCAGCCGCTGCTTCAGGTCAACGGCCTGACCAAGCATTTCCCGGTTCGCGGCGGGCTGTTCGCCGCCAAGCGCACCGTGCGCGCCGTCGACAACGTCTCCTTCTCCGTCGCCAAGGGCGAGACGGTCGGCATCGTCGGCGAGTCCGGCTGCGGCAAGTCGACCACCGCACGTCTCCTGATGCATCTGATGCCGCGCGATACCGGCGACATCATCTATGACGGCATGACCGTCGGGCAGTCGCTGAGCTTGCGTGAACTTCGCCGCGGCATGCAGATGGTGTTTCAGGACTCTTACGCCTCGCTCAATCCGCGCCTGACGATCGAGGAGTCCATCGCCTTCGGCCCGAAAGTGCACGGCATGGCGGACGGCACGGCCCGGGCACTGGCGCGCGAGCTGCTCGGCAAGGTCGGCCTGGTCCCTGCAAACTTCGCCAACCGCTATCCGCACGAGATCTCCGGTGGCCAGCGCCAGCGCGTCAACATCGCGCGTGCGCTCGCGCTGTCGCCGAGGCTGGTGATCCTCGATGAAGCCGTTTCCGCGCTCGACAAATCCGTCGAGGCGCAGGTGCTCAACCTGCTCGCCGATCTCAAGCGCGAATTCGGCCTGACCTATCTCTTCATCAGCCACGACCTCAACGTCGTCCGCTACATCTCGGACCGCGTGCTGGTGATGTATCTCGGCGAGGTCGTCGAGCTCGGCCCGGTCGACCAAGTCTGGGACAGTCCCGCGCATCCCTACACGCGCGCGCTGCTCGCGGCGATGCCGTCCTCCGACCCGGATCGCCGCACCGAGAAGCCGCCGATATCGGGCGATCCGCCCAACCCGATCGATCCGCCGCCGGGCTGCCGCTTCCACACCCGCTGCGCATTTGCGGAGCCGCTCTGCGCAAATGCCGCACCAAAGCTCACGGCCGTCGATACAATGGGCCACGAGGCGGCGTGCTACATGGCGATCCCGGGTTCAGGCCATAGCCGCGCGCCCGCAAAGGAAACCGCATGACGAGACCGACACCCAAAGAGATCAAGCCGATCGCGCAAGTCGCCGGCGTCCCCGTCGATGACGAGATCGCAACGCGTATCTCCAATTCGATCGGACCGGCCTTCGAGGGTTTTGAAGCCATCGCCGGCACGTTGCCGTTCGACCTCGAGCCCGCGCTCTATCCGATCGCGCAGACGCTGAAGGTGTCGAAATGAGCACTGAGCCTGCATTGATGACGCTCACCGAGGTCGCGCGTGCGATCGCGATGAAGCAGGTGTCCTCGCATGAGGCGACGCGCGCGCTGCTGCATCGCATCGCGCAGTGGCAGCCGCATCTCAACGCCTTCATGTCGATCGAAGCGGAGGCTGCATTGAAGGCGGCCGAGGCCGCCGACGCCGAGCTCGCCAAGGGCAAGGTGCGCGGTCCGCTGCATGGCGTACCGCTGGCGCACAAGGACATGTATTACGATGCCGGCAAGGTCTCGACCTGCGGCTCGCTGATCCGCCGCGATTTCGTGCCGACCGTGACGTCGACCGCCCTGCAGCGGCTGAAGGACGCTGGCCAGGTTCGCCTCGGTACGCTGCACCTGGCCGAATTCGCCTACGGCCCGACCGGGCACAACGCCCATTACGGTCCGGTGCGCAATCCCTGGAATGTCGCGCACATCACCGGCGGCTCGTCGTCCGGTTCCGGCTCGTCGGTCGCCGCGCGCCTGACGTTTGCCGCGCTTGGCTCGGACACTGGCGGCTCGATCCGCATGCCCGCGCATTTCTGCGGCGTCACGGGCCTGAAGACCACCGTCGGCCGCGTCAGCCGCGCCGGCGCGATGCCGCTGTCGCAATCGCTCGACACCGTCGGCCCGCTCGCGCGAACCGCGGAGGATTGCGCGTTGCTGCTGGCCTTGATGGCGGGTCTCGATCCCGCAGATTCGACCACCAGCCACGAGCCGCTGTCGGACTATGTCGCGGCGACCAAGGGCTCGCTGAAGGGTCTCAAGATCGGCGTGCCCACGTCGTTCTATGTCGACGATCTCGACAGCGAGGTCGCGCGCGTGCTCGACGAGACCATCGCGGTGCTCAAGCGCGAAGGCGCCGACATCGTCAAGGTCGAGCTGCCGGACCAGCGGCAATTGTCGTCGGCAAGCCAGCTCGTGCTCGCGGCGGAAGCTGCCGCCTTCCACAAGCGCTGGATGATCGAGCGTCCGCAGGATTACGGCCCGCAGGTCTTGATGCGGCTTCAGAACGGTCTCGCCGTTCCCGCCATCACCTATCTCGAAGCGATGCGCTGGCGCGGTCCGGCCCTCGCGGCTCACAATGCAGCCACAGCCGGCGTCGACGCGATCATCGCGCCGGCCTCGCCGGTACCGGCACCGACCATCGAGGAGAGCGACGTCGGCGGCGGACCGAGCGCGCCGGCCATGGTGCAGCGCCTGACGCTGTTCACCCGTCCGGTGAACTATCTCGGCCTGCCGTCGCTCACTGTTCCCTCCGGCTTCACCAAGAGCGGCCTGCCGGTCGGCATGCAGCTGATCGGCCGCTCCTTCGACGAGGCGACCCTGCTCACCATCGGCGCGGCGTTCCAGCGCGTCACCGACTATCACGACCGGATACCCAAGCTGCCGTCATGACAAAGCTCGTCGACATCTCGGGTCTCAACATCCGCTTCACCGGCGAGCGCACGGTCTATGCCGTGAACGATCTCAGTCTCTCGCTAGGTGACGGAGAGGTGCTGGGCCTGCTCGGTGAGTCCGGTTCGGGCAAGAGCGTGACATTGCGTGCGCTGATGCGGCTATTGCCGAAGAAGCGCACGCAGATCACGGGCAAGGTCAACGTCATGGGCCGCGACGTGCTGGCCATGAATGACGAGGAACTCTCGTCGTTCCGCGGCCAGACCGTGTCGATGATCTTTCAGGAGCCCGCGCTCGCGCTCGATCCGGTCTACACCATCGGCGCGCAGATCGCCGAGAGCGTCGTGCGCCACGAAGGCAAGTCGCAAGCCGAGGGCAGGGCGCGTGCGCTCGAAATGCTCGAGGTCGTGCGCATCCCCTCGGCCAAGCGGCGTCTCGACGCCTACCCGCACGAAATGTCCGGCGGCATGCGCCAGCGTGCGATGATCGCGCTGGCGCTGGCCTGCCGGCCCAAGATCCTGCTCGCGGACGAGCCGACCACGGCGCTCGATGCCACCGTGCAGATCCAGATATTGCTGCTCTTGCGCGAACTTCAGCGCGAGTTCGGCATGTCCGTCATCTTCGTCACCCACGACATCGGCGTTGCCATCGAGATCTGCGACCGCGTCGCGGTGATGTATGCCGGCCAGATCGTGGAGCAGGGCACGCTGCGCGACATCGTCCGCAGCCCGGTGCATCCCTACGCCAGGGGCCTGCTCGCCTCGACCATCCACGGCGCCAAGCGGGGGCAGCGCCTCGAAACCATCCCCGGCACCCCGCCCTCGCTGGCGGAGAAGCCGAACAGCTGCTCCTTCGCGCCCCGCTGCAAGCTTGCCGAGCCGCGCTGCCTGGAGCAGCTGCCTCCCAATGTGGAGGTCGGACCGGGCCGGGCGGCAAGGTGTGTGCTGGCGGAGCCGGTGGCGGCGCTGTCGGGCACGTAAGGGATCTGGCGTCACAGATCTGGCGTCGCCATAGCCTTGTGCACACTGCGCTCCCTCCCCCCTTGTGGGGGAGGGCAGGGGAGAGGGGTAGCCCCAGGCGAGCTCTGAGTTCGTGGGCCCCCCTCACTTCGTAACCGCGTGGCTCTTCAGAATCCGTCCACGACAACATCGACTTGTCACACTTCACCGCACAGCAACGGCCGAACCCGTTTCTACTGTGCATGGGGTTGTTTTCGACATTTATGTTTCCGCAAGCGCAACCAGCCGGTGGGGAACCGCATTCACACCCCATTCATTCCGGTTCCCGTTCCATGCGGGGCATTCACCCCAGAGGGACGTCACTTATGTACATTTCCAACGAAGGCCTGCTCGTCATCCTGTTCGTCGGCCTGGTCGCCGGCTGGCTGGCCGGCAAGATCGTGCGGGGCGCCGGGTTCGGGCTCATCGGCGACATCGTCATCGGCATCTGCGGCGCGCTGGTCGCGAGCCTGTTGTTTCCAAGACTTGGCATTCGCATCGGCACGGGCCTGGTGTCCGAGATCGTCTATTCCGCGATCGGCGCGGTCATCCTGCTGCTGGTCGTGAGGCTGGTGCGCGGCGGCGGCCGGCTCTAGCAGCTGTTTCGGTTCAATCGGAACTTTCGCCTCTCCCCGGCTGGGGAGAGGCCGCGATGTCTGCTATAAAAAGCCGCAAAGACTGTGAAATACCGGACTTGCGTGCGGGGCCGACAGGGGGTGATGTGACCCAACAGGGTCCCGGATTAAATCGGCTGCGCGCGGCGCAGCGGGAAGACGATGTTAATCCGGGTCGCTTACCCCTGAACTGCCTGTGAAATCGGGGGCTCCGGCCCCTCACCTGAAAGAGATCAGACTGATGGCAGCCGTACCTGGCGTCCGCCGTTCAGAGCTCGGTGACGCCTTGCGCGCCTGTCGCACGGCGTTCATCGGCGTCGGCTTGATGAGCTGCATGATCAACCTGCTGTATCTGACCGGGTCGATCTTCATGCTGGAGGTCTACGACCGGGTGCTGCCGAGCCGCAGCGTTCCGACCCTGATCGGCCTGATCGTCCTCGCCAGCTTCCTCTACATGGCGCAGGGCGTGCTCGACATGATCCGCAACCGGATCCTGGGGCGGATCGGCACCGCGCTCGATGAAGCCCTCAACAAGCGCGTGTTCGACACCATCGTGCGGCTGCCGCTGCTGGTCGGCAACCGCAACGAGGGGCTGCAGCCGTTGCGCGACCTCGACAATGTCCGCTCCTTCCTCGGCAGCATGGGGCCGAGCGCGTTCTTCGACCTGCCCTGGCTGCCGCTCTATCTCGCCATCTGCTTCGCCTTCCACGTCATGATCGGCGTCACCGCCCTGGTCGGCGCCATCATTCTGGTCGGGCTGACGCTGGTCACCGAGTTCATGTCCCGCCAGCCGGCGCGTGACGCGATGGGTCTCGCGGCCCAGCGCAACGACATCGCCCAGTCCAGCCGCCGCAATGCCGAAGTCATGGTGTCGATGGGCATGACCGGCCGGATGAACCAGCGCTGGAGCGAGGCCAACGAAAAATATCTCGACGGCAATCAGCGTGCGAGCGACGTCGCCGGCGGTCTCGGCGCGGTCGCCAAGGTGTTGCGCATGATGCTGCAATCGGCGGTGCTCGCGGTCGGTGCCTATCTCGTCATCCACCAGGAGGCGACCGCCGGCATCATCATCGCCGGCTCGATCCTCTCGGCCCGCGCGCTGGCGCCGGTCGATCTCGCCATCGCGCACTGGAAGTCCTTTGCCGCGGCCCGCCAGAGCTGGCATCGCCTCACGCGCCTTTTGGAGCAGATGCCGGCGCAGACGATGCCGACCCAGTTGCAGGCGCCCACCAGCCGCCTCTCGGTCGAGGGCATCGCCATGGTGCCGCCGGGCGACCAGCGCCTCATCGTGCAGGACGTCACCTTCGCGCTCGCCGCCGGCAACGGCCTCGGCGTGATCGGGCCGAGCGGCTCCGGCAAATCCTCGCTGATCCGGGCCCTCGTCGGCGTCTGGCATCCGGTCCGCGGCAAGGTGCGGCTCGACGGCGCGGCGCTCGACCAATGGTCAAGCGACATGCTCGGCCGCCACATCGGTTATCTGCCGCAGGACGTCGAATTGTTCGGCGGCACCATCGCGCAGAACATCAGCCGGTTCGACCCCGCGGCCACCTCCGACGGCATCATTGCCGCGGCCAAG
Source organism: Bradyrhizobium cosmicum (assembly GCF_007290395.2). Classification (NCBI taxonomy): domain Bacteria; kingdom Pseudomonadati; phylum Pseudomonadota; class Alphaproteobacteria; order Hyphomicrobiales; family Nitrobacteraceae; genus Bradyrhizobium; species Bradyrhizobium cosmicum. The sequence continues at coordinate 907,469 of NZ_CP041656.2, forward strand.
GAGGCTGGCGTGCACGAGATGATCATCAAGATGCGTGAGGGCTACAACACGCAGGTCGGCGAGCAGGGCACCGCGCTCTCCGCAGGCCAGGCCCAGCGCGTGGCGCTGGCGCGTGCCCTCTACGGCAATCCGTTCCTGATCGTGCTCGACGAGCCAAATTCCAATCTCGACACCGAAGGCGACGAGGCGCTGACCCGCGCGATCCGCGGCGCACGCGACCGCGGCGCCATCGTCATCGTCGTGGCGCACCGGCCGATCGGCGTCGAGGCGGTCGACCAGATCCTGGTGCTGCGCGACGGGCGCATGCAGGCCTTCGGACCGAAGGAGCAGGTGCTCGCCCAGGTGCTGCAGCCGCGCGTGACGCCGCCGGCACCGATCAAGATCGTCAGCGAAGGCGGCAAGTCATGAGCACGATGACGATCGGCGGGACAAAACCCGCCACGAAGCGGACCGTGCGGGACTCGATCCGGTTTCACCTGATGCTCGGGCTCGGGATCGTCCTGGTCCTCGTGGTCGGCCTCGGCGGCTGGGCATCGACCGTGCAGATCTCCGGCGCGCTGATCGCGCCGGGCCAGATCGTGGTCGAATCCAACGTCAAGAAAGTGCAGCACCCGACCGGCGGCGTGGTCGGCGAGGTGCGCGCCCGCGACGGCGACGTGGTCAAGGCCGGCGACGTCGTGGTGCGGCTGGACGACACCGTCACCAAGGCGAACCTCGCGATCGTCACCAAGAATCTCGATGCCGCGCAGGCGCGCGCCGCACGGCTCCAGGCCGAGCAGCGCGGAATCGACACGATCGATTTCCCGCAATTGCTGCTCGATCGCGGCAACGATCCCGACGTCAAGGCGCTGCTCTCCGCTGAAACGAAACTGTTCGACGTCCGCGTCAACGGCCGCGCCGGCCAGAAGGCGCAGCTGCGCGAACGCATCCAGCAGCTCAACGAGGAGATTGCGGGTCTGTCCGCGCAGGAGAAGGCCAAGGACAAGGAAATCTCGCTGGTGCAGCAGGAGCTGGTCGGCGTGCGTGATCTCTATGAGAAGCATCTGGTGCAGATCTCGCGGCTGACCACGCTGGAGCGCGACAGCGCCCGCCTCAACGGCGAGCGCGCGCAATACATCGCCTCGCGGGCGCAGGCCAAGGGCAAGATCACCGAGACCGAGCTCCAGATCATCCAGGTCGACAAGGATATGGTCAGCGAGGTCTCCAAGGATCTGCGCGAGACCAACGACAAGATCGGCGAGATGATCGAGCGCAAGGTTGCCGCCGAGGACCAGCTTCGCCGCGTCGACATCCGCGCGCCGCAGGACGGCATGGTGCTGCAATCGACCGTTCATACCGTCGGAGGCGTCGTCACCGCCGGCGACGCCCTCATGCTGATCGTGCCGCAGGCCGACGATCTCCAGGTCGAGGCCAAGGTCAATCCGGTCGACATCGACAAGCTCCAGATCGGCCAGAAAACGTTGCTGCGCCTGTCCGCCTTCAATCAGCGCACCACGCCCGAGCTCAATGGTGTCGTCAGCCGTGTCTCGCCCGACGTCACCACCGACCAGCGCACCGGCCAGAGCTACTACACCATCCGCGTCTCGCTGCCGGCCGACGAGATCGCCCGCCTCGGCGACTCCAGGATGATCCCCGGCATGCCCGTGGAAGCCTTCGTTCAGACCGGCGACCGCACCATGCTGTCCTATCTGATGAAGCCCCTGCACGACCAACTGATGCGGGCGTTCCGGGAGAAGTGACGCGCGAAAGCGCGGCATCCCGGAGCGCGCTTAGCGCGCATCCGGGATCTCGTGCGGCAATACCGGTCTCGTAGGGTGGTTAGGCGAAGCCGTAACCCACCACTTCAATGCCGGCTGAAGCAGAAGTGGTGGGTTACGCTGCGCTAACCCACCCTACGCTACCTCGTTCTTTGCTATAGTTCGACTCGAGCCCCAAGCAATCCGGCAATCGAACCATGCAATCCCCACCTTCCATCGCCACCAAATCCTTCACCGACGCCGGTCCGGCCGTCGCCCGGCTCGAAGAGATCTACGAGCGCAACACGAAGTTCCTGCGTGACAGGTTCGAGGCTTATGTCAGCGGCGAAGCGATCACCGCCCGGGTGCGGGCCTATTATCCCTTCGTGCGCATTACCACCGCGACGCATGCGCGGCTGGACTCGCGCCTCGCTTACGGCTTCGTCGCCGGCCCCGGCGTGCACGAGACCAGCGTGACGCGGCCGGATCTGTTTCGTACCTACCTGACCGAGCAGATCGGCCTCCTGATCCAGAACCACGGTGTGCCCGTCGAGATCGGCGAATCCGCCGAGCCGATCCCGATCCACTTCGCCTATCGCCGCGACATCAACATCGAGGCCGCCCTCACCACCAGCGAGAATTCGCCCGTGGCGCGATCGCTGCGCGACGCCTTCGACGTGCCTGATCTGGCCACCATGGACGATTCCATCGCCGACGGCACTTTCGAGCTTCAGCCCGGCGCGCCCGAGCCGCTGTCGCTGTTTCGCGCCGCCCGCGTCGATTATTCGCTGCGCCGGCTCTATCACTACACCGGTACCGACCCCGAGCATTTCCAGAACTTTGTCATTTTCACCAACTACCAGTTCTACGTCGATGCCTTTGCGCAACTCTGCCAGCAGCGGCTTCAGTCCGGCGAGGCCGGCCTCGAAGCCTTCGTTGCGCCCGGTAATGTCATCATGCGCAGTGGCGGGGCGACCAGCGGGACGGCGCCCGCGCGCGTGCCTCAGATGCCGGCCTTCCATCTTATCGCGCCGGGCTACCGCGGCATCACCCTGATCAATATCGGCACCGGTCCGTCCAATGCGCGCAATGTCACCGACCACGTCGCCGTGCTGCGCCCGCATGCCTGGCTGATGCTCGGCCATTGCGCCGGCCTGCGCAACACGCAGCGGCTCGGCGACTACGTCCTCGCCCACGGCTATGTCCGCGAGGACCATGTGCTCGATCGTGAGTTGCCGCTTTGGGTGCCGATCCCGGCACTGGCCGAAATGCAGGTCGCGCTCGAAGAGGCGGTCGAGGATGTCACCGGGCTCGAAGGCTTCGAGCTCAAGCGCCTGATGCGCACAGGCACGGTGGCGAGCGTCGACAACCGCAATTGGGAAATTTCCGGCCCCGAGGTGATCCGCCGCCTGTCGCAGTCGCGTGCCGTCGCGCTCGACATGGAATCGGCCGCGATCGCTGCCAACGGCTATCGCTTCCGCGTTCCCTACGGCACGCTGCTCTGCGTCTCCGACAAGCCGCTGCACGGCGAGATCAAGCTCGCCGGCATGGCCAGCGAATTCTACCGCCGCCGTGTCGGCCAGCATCTCGAAATCGGCCTGAAGGCGCTGGAGCGGCTCAAGCAGCAGGAGTCCGAGCGGCTGCATTCGCGAAAGCTCCGCAGTTTCGCCGAAGTCGCGTTCCAGTAGAGCGCTTCAACCTCTTTGCGGCTGACAAGCCCGGCAATCCCAAGCATTGTCGGCGCGGGGGCCGACCGGACCGCTTTCCATGCCGCTGATGCGTGACAAGATCATTGGCCATGATCTCGAACGGCTCGCCTTTCGCTTCACCATGCTGAGCGAGGGCGACATCGTGCAGTGCCAGATCAGCGACGCCGCGATGGACGAGCTCGCGGGCATGCAGGGCACCGAAAGCAGCGCGCGCCAGGCGCAATTCTTGTCCCTGCGTGAGACCATCGAGCGGATCGCGTCGGATATCTATGACGAGGCGCCGCGGGTGCACGGCTATGTGGTGCGGATTTTCATGCGGCATTTGGGAAGGTGACGAGTGCGCCATATTCCGCCGTCATCGTCCGCGAGCCGCCGAGCAGCTCACCCCTCCAACTTCCTCAGCAACAACTTCAGCGCCGTCGCCGCAAACACCTGCATGTTGCCAAGCCGGTCGCCACTCCCTGTCTCCAGCGTGATTACCTCCGCCGCGGGGCCGGACACCGCCATGCAGCTATGGCCGGCAGCGTCGCCGTAGCGGTTGCCGGTGGGGCCGGCGGCGCCGGTTTCGGACAGGCCCCAGTCGGTGCTGAAGCGGCTGCGCATCTGGTCGGCCAGCAGTCTGGCGTAGGGCTCGGAGGATGAGCGAAAGCCCTTCATTCCTTCGTCCGAAATATCCATTAGCACGCGCCTGGCATCGCGGGTGTAGACCACGGCGCCGCCGAGGTAATAGGCGGAGGCGCCGGGGACCGCGAGCAGGCTCGCCGAGATCAGGCCGCCGGTGGAGGATTCGGCCACCGCAATGGTCTGTTTGCGCGCGATCAGTTGGGCCGCGACCTGTTCCGCAATGCCGACGAGCTCTTTCATCCCTTGATCCTCTCATTCCTCGCAACCGAGCTGCGCCTTCCTAGCATATGCCAGTCGCCCTGGCCGAGTTGCGGACGACGGGCAGGCCTGCTTGAATGGCAGGCGAAAGACGGCGCGGTGAAGCGCTGCGCAACGTAACGTCACGAGGAAACGCAACAAGGAGACGTGATGGCGTCCCTGATCGCCGGCGGGGTGGATTGCGACGTGCATCCGGCCGTGCCGCATCTGACCAGCCTGCTGCCGTATCTGAACGACTATTGGCGCGATCAGGTGACGACGCGCGGCATGGTCGACCTCGTCTCGCAATCCTATCCCGAGCATTCGCCGATCACGGCGCGGCCCGACTGGCGGCCCGAGAGCGGCAAGCCGGGCGAGAGGCTGGAGGACATGCAGCGTCATGTGCTCGATCCCTTCCAGCTCGAGCTCGCCATCTGCAATCCGCTCTATGGCGTGCAGATGGTGTTTTCGGAAGATTTGCAGGCCGCCTTCTGCCGCGCGCTGAACGAGTGGCTCGCAAAGGAATGGCTCGATCGCGATCCGCGGCTGCGCGGCTCGATCGTCATTCCCACACAAAGCGTCGAAAAGGCGGTCGCCGAGATCGAGCGCTGCGCGCAGGACAGGCGCTTCGTGCAGGTCTTGATGCTGGTGATGGGCGACACGCTGCTCGGCAAGCGCGCGCTGTGGCCGATTTACGAGGCTGCCGAACGGCTGGGCCTGCCGGTCGGCATCCACGCCGGTTCCGCCTATCACAATCCGCCGACTGCTGTGGGGTGGGGGTCCTACCACATCGAGGATTATGTCGGTCAGGCCCAGGCGTTCCAGGCCCAGCTCACCAGCCTGATCGTCGAGGGCGTGTTCGCCAAATATCCTGGGCTGAAGATGGTGATGCTGGAATCCGGCGTGTCCTGGATTTCCCCCTATCTCTGGCGGCTGCACAAGTTCTGGCGCGGGGTGCGGATGGAGACGCCCTGGGTCGATCGCGCGCCGCTGGAAATTGTGCGCAGCAACATCCGCTTCTCGTTACAGCCATTTGATGCGCCTCCGGAGGCCGAGACATTAATTCGCCTGTTTGATCATATGCAGTCGGACGAATTGGTCCTATTCTCCACGGACTATCCGCACTGGCAGTTCGACGGCCAGGACGCGCTGCCCGAAGGTCTGTCTCCCGATCTCGTGCGCAAGATCATGATCGATAATCCGCATGCGACCTATCCCCGCCTGAAAGAACTCCCTCCCAAGGAGGCAAGGCCATGAACATCCAGTTCCGCGAACAAACGGATTCCGTCGCTCCCCTCACCGTGAAGACCGCGATCGCGGACTGCGACATCCATCCGGCGCGAGCGACCCGTACCGAGCTCTATCCCTACCTCGCCAAGCGCTGGCAGCATCATCTCGAAGTCTACGGCGTCCATGCCTATCAGGGCATGATGGAAGGCCCGCCTTATCCAAAGGCACAGCCCAACGCCTCGCGCCGCGATGCCTATCCGCCGGAGGGAGGCCCGCAGGGCTCTTCGCTCTCCTTCATGCAGAAGCAGCTACTCGATCCCAACAATGTGCAGCTGGGCGTTCTCAATCCGCTCAACACCGGGCAGGGCATCCGCAACCACGAGCTCTCGGCTGCGCTGTGCTCGGCGATCAACGATTGGCAGATCGACAAATGGACCAGCAAGGACAAGCGGCTGAAGGCGTCCATCGTCGTCGGCAATGAGGACGGTCTGTCCGCCGCCGCCGAGATCCGCGAGCGTGCCGGCGACAGGAATTTCGTCCAGGTGCTGCTGCTTAGCCGCAATGTCGAGCCGCTCGGCCAGCGCCGCTACTGGCCGATCTATCAGGCCGCGGAGGAGGCGGGCCTGCCGGTCGGCGTCCACGCCTTCGGCTTCGGCGGCAACCCGATCACGCCGTCAGGCTGGCCGTCCTATTACATCGAGGAGATGGTGGGACATTCGCAATGCCAGCAATCGGCGCTGGCAAGCCTTGTCCTGGAAGGCGTGTTCGAGCGCTTCCCGAAACTGAAGATGGTGATGATCGAGGCCGGCTTCGGCTGGGCGCCGTCACTGGCCTGGCGGCTTGACAAGGTCTGGCAGCGGCTGCGTAGCGAGGTGCCGCATGTGAAGCGTCCGCCGTCGGAATACATCCGCGAGCAGGTCTGGTGGACCACACAGCCGATGGAAGATCCGGAGCGGCGCGAGGATCTGTTCGACGTCATCAAGTGGATCGGCTGGGACCGCCTGCTGTTCGCGACCGACTATCCGCATTGGGATTACGACGAGCCCTCGCGCGTGTTACCCGCTGGCGTTAGTGAGGCCAATCGCGAGGCGTTCTATCTCGGCAATGCGAAGAAGCTCTACGGAATTGCTTGATGGCGCGTCATGTCATTGCGCCGGTGGATGAGCTTCCGCCCGGCACGCGAAAATTCCTGGAGATCGACGGGCGTCCGATCGCGGTCTTCAACATCAAGGGCGAATATTTCGGATTGATGAACCGCTGCCCGCATCAGGGCGCGGCGCTGTGCGAGGGCCCGTTGATCGGGCTCGCGCAGTCGAGCGAGCCCGGCGAGATCGAATACACGAAGCTCGGCGAGATCATCCGCTGCCCTTGGCACGGCTGGGAGTTCGACATCCGCACCGGCCAGTCCTACTGCGATCCCCGCCGCTTCCGCGTCAAGGCGTATCCGGCGCATGTCGAGCCCGGCGCGAGCGTGGTGAAGGGGCCGTATGTCGCGGAAACGATCCCCGTGAAGGTCGAGAGCGACTACGTGGTGGTGGAGTTGTAGGCGGTGCCCTTCACCCTCCCCTGGAGGGGGAGGGTCGATCGCGCGCAGCGCGAGCGGGGTGGGGTGATCTCTCCCCACGGGCAGCGTTCGACGCGGAGGGACCTTCACCCCACCCCGTCTCACATTTTCGCTGCGCTCAATGTGAGCCGACCCCCCCTCCAGGGGAGGGTGAAAGTCGGCGGCGATCGAAGTGACCATCAATGCCCCGCGACCGGCTCCGCCGCCGTATCATACGTGGTCACCGCCCTGCCGCCGCCGCGATATACGACCAGCGCGGCGATGATGCCGAGTGCCGCCGCGAACATCAGCCAGAGACCGGGCGCGGCCTTGTTGCCGGTGTAGTCGATCAGCAGGGTCGAGGCGAACGGCGTGAAGGTGCCGAACAGCGCGGCGGCGAGCGCGAAGGCCAGCGAGAAGCAGGTCGTGCGCACATGCGCCGGTACGATCTCGACGAGAGCGCCGAGCATGGTGCCGCTGTAGACGCCGAAATAGAACGAGAACATCATCTCGACCGCGAGCAGCTTGCCGAAGGTCGGCGCGGCCACCAGCCAGCTGAGCGCGGGGTAGGCGGTGAGCAGCGCCAGGGTGGCGATGCCGACCAGCACCGGCTTGCGGCCGATACGGTCGGACAGCGCGCCACCGACCGGGTTCCAGAAGAAGTTGGTGACGGCGACGAGCAACGTCACCAGCAGTGCATCCTGCGACGACAACTTCAGCACGGTCTTGCCGAAGGTCGGCGTGTACACGGTGACGAAGTAGAACGTCGTCGTGGTCAGGATCGCAATCATCATGCCGAGCAGCACGATGCGCCAGTTGGCGAGCGCGGAGGCGAACACTTCGTTCGCGCTCGGGTGCTTCTTCATGGCGAGGAAGGCCGGCGTTTCCTCCAGCGTGCGCCGCAGGAAGAAGATCAGGGGAATGATCATGCAGCCAACGAAGAACGGAATGCGCCAGCCCCATGCGGCCACGGTATCGGCCGGCATCACCTCGGAGAGGAGGAAGCCGAGGATCGAGGCGACGAAGATCGCGACCTGCTGGCTCGACGACTGGAACGAGGTGTAGAAGCCGCGATTGCCGGGCGTCGAGATTTCGGCGAGATACACCGACACGCCGCCGAGCTCGACGCCGGCGGAGAAGCCTTGCAGCAAGCGGCCGATCAGCACGATGATCGGCGCCGCAATGCCGATGGTGGCATAGCTCGGGCAGAACGCGATGACGACGGTGCCGATGGCCATGATGCCGAGCGTGACGATCAGGCCCTGGCGGCGTCCGATGCGATCGATATAGGCGCCGAGCACGATCGCGCCGACCGGCCGCATCAGGGCGCCGAGCCAGAACACGCCGAATGTGTTGAGCAGCGACGCCGTCTCGTTGGTGGAGGGGAAGAACGCCTTGCCGATGGCCGCGGCGTAGAAGCCGAACAGGAAGAAGTCGAACTGCTCGAGGAAATTGCCCGAGGTGGCGCGCAGGATCGCGCCGATGCGCGACTTGATTTCGGGCGGATTGGTTGCTGGTCCAGCCATGGCATGACTCCCTGAAGACGTGGCCGGACCGGAACTCGTTTCACGGCAAGGCGACAGATCGATGCTGCGACAATCTGTCACCTGTCTCGCGCCGAGCGGGGGTAAGTCAACCCATTTTGCTGGCGAAGCTGATGATTTTTCAGGCTTTATTCTGCGTTGCAGCAATCATCCAGGTGCGGAACGCGGCCAGCTTCGGCGCTTCGCGGCGGCCCTCCGGCGCAACCAGGTAGAAGCCGGCATCGGCCGGCAGCGCGATCTTGAAGGGCACCACGAGCCGGCCCTTGGCGATGTCGTCCTGGACGTAGGAGGTCCGGCCCATCGCCACGCCGATGCCGTCGATCGCGGCCTGGATGGTCATGAAGATCATGTCGAAGGTGATGCCGGGCTGCCTTGCGATATCGACCGGCAGTCCCGCTGCGGTCAGCCACAGTCGCCAGTCGTCGCTGTTGGCGTTGGAGGTGTGCAGCAGCGGATGGCCGCGGAGATCCTCGGGCTTGCGCAGCGGCTTGTCGCCGCGCAGCAGCGACGGGCTGCACACCGGAAACAGCTCGTCGGCCATCAGCCAGTCGGCACGCAGGCCCGGCCACTGGCCGCGGCCATAGCGGATCGCGGCATCGACATTGTCGCGCTGGAAATCGACCAGGCTGGTCGACGTGGTGATGCGGACGTCGATGCCGGGATGTTGCTCCTGGAAATCGGTCAGCCGCGGCAGCAGCCATTTTGCCGCGAGCGAGGCCAGCGTCGAGACCGTCAGCACCTTGTCGTCGTCCTTGCGCAGCAGCCGGTCGGTGGCGAGGCGGAGGTCGTTGAAGGCGGCGCGGACGCCCGGCAGATAGTCGCGCGCCTCCGGCGTCAACGTCAGCGCGCGGTTCTGCCGGATGAAAAGACGGATGCCCAGCTCTTCCTCGAGCCTGCGGATCTGATGGCTGATCGCGGTCTGCGTCACGTTCAGCTCGCTTGCGGCCAGCGTGAAGCTGAGATGGCGCGCGGCAGCCTCGAACGCCCGCAATCCGTTCAGCGAGGGCAATCTGGCAGTCATCTGGCAGCAGCATGCATGACGTTATTTCATGCGAATAGGTACAAATTGTCGTTTGTCGCAGTGCACTCGAAGGCAGATATTAGCGTGGAAGTTAGCTCAAGGAGCTGAATATGTCTACTTTAACCCAGAATTCAATGACAAATCATCATGCGTCTGGACTGCTCACTCAAATCGGGGAGACCCTGCATGTCTGGCACGAGCGCTATCGCACCCGGCGTGAACTGACCCACTGGACGGCCCGCGATCTCCATGACGTCGGCCTGTCCTGGAGCGACATTGCCTACGAGGCTGACAAACCCTTCTGGCGGGCCTGACTGGCCGCCAGGCCGGCGCCGCCCGACTGTGGGGGCGCCGGCGGTTCCTTTTCCTCTTGGGCACGTGTCATGAGCACTCTCCGCCTCGAAGACCTGAAGCAATATTCGGACACGCTGCGCACCCGGCACGGCGAGGCGCTCAACGTCCGTTTCGTCGAGCCGCGCGACACCGAAGAGCTTCAGCATTATTTCCGCTCGCTCACGACGCGGTCCCGCTACAACCGCTTCTTCGGCGCGATTAGCGAACTGCCAAAGGGCCTGCTGAGTGAATTCCTCGATGTCGGCGGGCGCGAACGTTTTACTGTGGTCGCGACCAAGTTGGTCGACGGCTTTGAGACCATCGTCGCCGAAGCGCGCTATGCCTTCCATGCCGAGACCGCGACGCTGGAGTTCGGCCTGTCCGTCGACGACCGCTGGCAGGGCCACGGCATTGCCACCGCGCTCATGAAGAATCTGGAATGCCGCGCCGCCGCGCTCGGCGCCGAGCACCTGTTCGGCGACACGCTGCGCGCCAACGACATCATGATCTCGCTCGCGCGCAAATCCGGCTTCACCTTCGTCAATCATCCCGATGACTGGAAGCTGGTGCGCTTCGACAAGGAAATCAGCGTCGCGCCGAAAGACATTCCCTGCGCGAGCTGGCGCCTCGCCGCGCTTTCCCGTCAGGCCGAAAGCCCCTCAGCCTCGGCTTGACGCTACTGCGAGCCCGGCCTGGTCATCCAGCGCCGGGCATTTTTTGCGCTCAAACCCCGTCATCCTGAGGTGCGAGACGCGTGGAGCAACGCGCCGCGCGGGGAGCCTCGAAGGATGAACGGCCCCGCTGATTCCCCGGCATTCGCATCCCGGCAGCCACAGCCGGGCTGTCGCCCTTCGAGGGCCGCTGAAGAAGCGGCCACCTCAGGGTGACGGCAGCGATTGGCGAATGCACTACTTCCCCGTGAACACCGCTTTCCGCTTCTCGATGAACGCCTGCACCGCCTCCTTGTGATCGGCCGTCGTCGTCAAACGGATCAGCCGCTCGGCCTCGTGGTCACGCGCGGTTTCGAAATCGAACAGCAGGGCTTCGTCGAGATTGTCCTTCATGTAGCGCAGCGCAAGGCGCGGGCCTTCGGCGAGCGACTTTGCCAGGGCGAAAGCCTCGGCCTGCAATTTGTCGTCGGGCACGACGCGGTTGACGAGGCCGATGGCTTCGGCCCGCGCGGCATCGACGCGATCGCCGGTGAACAGCAGCTCGCGTGCACGCGCGGTGCCGACGAGGCGCGTCAACAGCCAGGCGATGCCGTAGTCGCCGGAGAGCGCGATGCGCGCGTAGCCGGTGGCGACGAAGGCCGATTGCGCGGCGATGCGGATGTCGCAGGCCATCGCGATGGCAAGCCCGGCGCCGACCGCTGGGCCTGGCAGGGCGGCGATGGTCGGCTTGCGCACTGCGACCAGCGCGCCGGTCAGCAACCGCTGCCGCTCCTGGAGATCTGCGACCTTGTCGTCAAAGGACATCTCGAGCTTAGCCTTGTCGCGATGTGCGCCCATGCCTTTGACGTTGCCGCCGGCGCAGAACGCTTCGCCCGCGCCGGTGAGCAAGAGCGCGCCGACATCCGGGCTTTCCCCGCAGGTCCGGATCATCGTGCGCAACGCCGGCGTCAGCGTGTCCGACAGCGAGTTGCGCGCCTCCGGCCGGTTCAACGTGATCACCGCGACACGGTCGCGGATGACGCAGAGCAGTTCGCTGGTGCCGGTGTCGATGGTGGTGTCCGTGGTCATTGTCGCTCCCTTTCTTCGTCATTGCGAGCGCAGCGAAGCAATCCAGTCTGGTTCCGCGGAAATAGTCTGGATTGCTTCGCTGCGCTCGCAATGACGGCTGTTGTGACGTTATTTCCTCGAACTACGGTCCTCAGAACTTCTCCACCCAGGGCCGCAACTCGAGCTCCCAGCTCCAGGCACTGCGCGGCTGCTGTAGCACGTTCCAATAGCTCTCAGCGATCGCATCGGGATCGAGCATCGAATCCGGCTTGTCCGGTGCTTCCGCGCGCGTCGCGCTCTTGATGCCGCCGTCGATGACGAAATGCGCGACATGGATGCCTTGCGGCGACAATTCGCGCGCCAGGCTCTGCGCGAGGCCTCGCAGCGCGAACTTGCCCATCGCGAAGGATGCGGATTGCGCGTAGCCCTTGACGCTGGCCGAAGCGCCGGTGAACAGGATCGCGCCATGCTTGTTCGGCAGCATGCGTTTTGCGGCCTGCTGCGCCACCACGAAGCCGCCATAGGCGCTGATCGCGATCGCTTGCGCTACATCAGCCGGAACGAGATCGACGAACGGCCCGCGGGCGCGGCCGCTGGCGTTGTAGACGACGAGATCGGGCGTGCCGATCTCGCGCTCGACCAGGCCGAACAGGCGCTCGACCTCCTCCGGTTCGGTGGCGTTGCAGGCATAGGCCTTGGCGCCGGTTTCGCTGCACAGCGCGCCGAGCTTTTCGATCTTGCGCGCGGCCAGCGCGACGCGGATGCCCTGGGCGGACAGAAGCCGCGCCAGCGAGGCGCTCAGGCCTTCGCCGGCGCCGACGATGAGTGCGATCTTGTATTTCGGATGGTCCATGACGTGGTCCCTCGAGGATCAGGAGCCGCTGATCTATGCATGGCGCGTGCGAACAGCCAGCAGGGGTATCGGGAGGATGATCACATTCCGCAGAGCGAATTGCCCCCTCGCGGCGATCATGCCTCTCTGACAATTTGCGGCTTTATCCAATCTGTCGGCTGGAGCATGATCGACATCATCCCAAGCGGCAAGCGCTAAACAGCGTCAAATGGCGGCGGGACGCGGAAACCAAGAGGACGATCATGCACAAGCCGGTCACAGCGCAGCCAAACAATGTCGCGGCGGCACCATCCGGCCTGCTGGCGCCCGACACATCGGGCATGAATTTCTACCGCGCCGATCAGGCGCTGACGGATCTGCTGCGGATCCATCTGCCGGAGACATTATTCCGTCACATCGAGCCGCATCTCGATCGCCTCGGCGAGCTCGCCGGTGGCCATCTTGACGAATGCGCGCGGCTCGCCGACCGGCACACGCCTGTGCTGCACCAGCGCGACAAGTTCGGCCGCGACGTGCAGTGGATCGAATATCACCCGGCCTATCGCGAGCTGGAGAACGCCGCGTTCGGCGAGTTCGGCATCCACGCGCTCTCGATCCGCAAGGGCATCATGGGCTGGCCGGACAAATACCCCGTGGTGGCCAAACACGCCTTCACCTTCCTGTTCAACCAGACCGAATTCGGCATGGGCTGCCCGATCAACGTCACCGACGGCTGCGCAAAACTGCTGGCGAATTTCGGCAGCGAGGCGCTGAAGGCAAAATATCTGGACGGACTGACCTCGACCGACATGAGCAAGCTGACGCAGGGCGGCCAGTTCATGACCGAGAAGGAAGGCGGCTCCGACGTCGGCACGCTGACTACGACGGCCGTACAGGAAGGCGACCATTGGCGCTTGTACGGTGAAAAATGGTTCTGCTCGAATGCTGATGCGAAGGTCGTGATGCTGCTGGCGCGGCCCGAGGGCGCCGGCCCCGGCACACGCGGTGTCGGCCTGTTCCTGATGCCGCGCTTTCTCGACGACGGCTCGCAGAACCACTACCGTATCGTGCGCCTCAAGGACAAGCTCGGCACCCGCTCGATGGCGTCAGGCGAGATCAAGCTCGAAGGCGCGATCGCTTACGCCGTCGGCAAGCTCGACCGCGGCTTCGTGCAGATGGCGGAGATGGTGAACTCGTCGCGGCTCTCCAATGGCGTCAAGTCGACGGCGCTGATGCGCCGCGCCTATCACGACGCGATGACGGTGGCGAAGAACCGCGTGGTGTTCGGCAGCCGCATCATCGATCTGCCGCTTGGCCGAAGGCAGATGCTGAAGATCATGCTCCCGGTCGAGCAGGCGCTGTCGATGAGTTTTCTCACCGCCGATGCGCTCGACCGCGCCGAGGCGGGCAGTCAGGACGCAGCCGCGCTGCTGCGCATCCTGACCCCGACCCTGAAATTCCGGGCCACGCGCGATGCGCGAAAAGTCTGCGGTGATGCGCTCGAGATGCGTGGCGGCATCGGCTATATCGAGGAATTCGCGACGCCCCGCCTGTTGCGCGATGCGCATCTCGGCTCGGTCTGGGAAGGCACCGGCAACATCGTCGCGATCGACGCGCTCCGGCGCGCGGTCGGCCGCCACGGCGCCGAATCCGCGCTGTCGGCCGATCTGCATGCCCGCCTCGATGACAGTGCCTCCGTGCCGCAGGCCTGGCGCGACAATCTGCGCGGCCTCGTCGATCGCGCCGTCGGTTTTGCCCGCGAGGTCGCCGCAAAACCCGAGAATGAAGCCGATGCGCGGCGCGCGACCAGCGTGCTCTATCATGTCGCAAGCGCGGTTGCGCTCGCCTGGGAAGCGCATCGCATCCACGAGAGGCGCGGCGATGCGCGCCGGTTGCTGCTGTCGCGCCTGGTGATCGATCATCGCGTCTCTCCGAGCGATCCGTTCCGGCTCACGGAAAATGCCGCGCAGGCGAAGATCGCCGACCTGCTGCTCGGCGAGCGCGATGCCAGCATGAGCGAGGTTGGCGAACTGGTTCTGGCAGCGTAGGCTGCGCTCGCGTTCAAACCAAAAAAAGCGACAGGGAGTGCTCGATGAAGGCCGCCGTCCTCTATGAAGTCAACAAGCCGCTGGTCATCGAGGATGTCAGCCTGCCGAAGCCCGGCCCGCGCGAGGTCCTGATCCGCACGACGGTCGCCGGCCTCTGCCACTCCGATCTGCATTTCATGGAAGGGCTTTATCCGCATCCGCTGCCCGCGGTGCTCGGGCACGAATCCGCCGGCGTCGTCGAGCAGGTCGGCTCCGACGTCACCTATGTGAAGCCGGGCGACCACGTCGTCACTTGCCTCTCCGTGTTCTGCGGCACCTGCGACAATTGCACCACCGGCCGCACCGTGCTCTGCACCGACACCACGGTAAAACTTTTGCCGGGCGTCTCCAACCGGATGCAATGGTCGAGGCCCGAGAAGCTGCACCAGTTTCTCAACCTTTCGTCCTTCGCCGAGCAGATGCTGGTGCACGAGAACGCCATCGTCAAGATCCGCAAGGAAATGCCGCTCGATCTCGCCGCGCTGATCGGCTGCGGCGTCATCACCGGCTACGGTGCTGTCGTGAACACCGCGAAGGTGACGGCCGGGGAAACCGTGGCGGTGATCGGCTGCGGCGGCGTGGGCATGGCCGCGATCAACGGCGCTCAGATCGCGGGCGCCGGACGCATCATCGCCATCGACACCAACCCGGCAAAGCTCCAGCTCGCCACCAAGCTGGGCGCCACCGACATCATCAATCCTGCCGATGGCGACGTGGTCAAGCAGGTGCGCGACCTCACCAATGGCGGTGTGCATCATTCCTTCGAGGTGCTCGGCCGCAAGGAAACCGCCGAGCAAGCCTTCGGCATGCTCGCATCGGGCGGCACCGCCACCATCGTCGGCATGATCCCGTTCGGCCAGAAGATCGAGCTGTACGGCTTTGATTTCCTGCGCGAGCGCAGGATTCAGGGCTCGTCGATGGGCTCGAACCATTTCCGTGTCGACATGCCGAGGCTGGTGGATTTCTACCTGCGCGGACGGCTGCACCTGGAAGACTGGATCTCGGCCAAGCTGAAGCTCAGCGAGATCAACGAGGGCTTTGCCAACATGAAGGCAGGCAAGACGCTGCGCAGCGTGATCGTGTTCGATAGCTGAACGCTATTTACTCCGTTATTGCGAGGAGCCCTTGCGACGAAGCAATCCAGACTGTCTCTGCGGACACATTCCTGGATTGCTTCGCTTCGCTCGCAATGACGAACGTTAATCGTCGAACATCTTCGGCGGCACGAACCCGCCGAATTCGCGTTCGATCAGCTCGGCAAGCTTGAGCGGCGTGCGGTCTTCCAGCCATGGGCCGACGATCTGCACGCCGATGGGCAGTCCATCCGGAGCAAAGCCCGTGGGGATCGCGGTCGAGGGCAGGCCGGGCAGCGTGGCGATGCCGGGCCAGGCGAGCTGGTCGGAGTAGACGTGCGGCTTGCCGTCGATCATGATCCGGCGCTTTTCCTGCTCCGGCGAATGGTCGTGCGGATAGGCCGCAATCGGCATCACCGGGCAGATCACGGCGTCGAATGTCTTGAACAGCTCGCGCCATTGCGCGCGCAGCCGCGTGCGTCCGCCATTCGCCATCTGCCAGTCGCGATGGCTGAGCGCGATGCCGCGCAGCCGCTCGGCGGCGAGGCTGGTGTCGCCTTCCGGCAGCGCCTCGGCCGCCTTCTTCGCGCCGGCGTAGACGTCCGGCGGGAAGCCCGCCCCGAGGAACGACATCAGCATCCGCATATACAGCCGCGAGGAGGCCGCGAAATCCGGCAGCAGCGGACTGCTGCGCTCGATCTTCACGCCGACCCTGGCAAGGTTGTCGGCGAGCGTGTTGATGGTGCCGCGTACCGCGGTGTCGGTCGGCATCACCGGATCTGTATCGATGACCAGAACGCGGAAATCCTTGAATGCCGTGTGTCGTGCAGCCGGCAGTTCGAGCCGGTACGCCAGGCCTGCATCGATCGGATCCGGCCCGGCCATCACGTCGAGCACCAGCGACAGGTCGGCGGCGCTGCGCGCCATCGGACCGATCACCGAGAGGTCGCGCTCGAACGGCAAGGGCGGCAACGGCGGTGGGGTGTGGCCGCGCATCGCGGCGAGGTTGAAGGTTGGCTTGTGGGCGTAGACGCCGCAATGGAAAGCCGGCACGCGCAACGAGCCGCCGATGTCCGAGCCGATCGACAGTGGTCCATAGCCCGCCGCGAGCGCGGCCGAGGAGCCGCCGGAGGATCCGCCGGGCGTCCGGCCGAGATCGTAGGGGTTGTTGGTGGTGCCGTAGATGTCGTTGTAGCTCTGCCAGTCCCCGAGCCCGAGCGGCACGTTGGTCTTGCCGACAACGACGGTGCCGGCGTCCTTCACCCGCGTCACCGGCAGCGCGTCTTCCTTGGCAATGAAATCCTTCTGCGCGGGAATGCCCCAGGTGGTCGGCAGGCCCGCGATGTTGTAGGATTCCTTCACCGTCATGGGCAGGCCGAGCAGCGGCTTTGTTTCGCCGCGCGCCAGCGCCGCGTCCGCCGCGCGTGCGGCGTCAAGCGCACGATCGAAATCCCGCACGCAGATCGCGTTGATCTTGCCGTCGTGCCGTTCGATGCGGTCGATCGCATCCTGGGTGAGCTCGACCGATGAGACCTTCTTCGCGGTCAACGCGGCCGACAGCTCGACCGCGCTCTTGAAACTCCATTCCGACTTGGCCACGACATGCTCCTGCGTTTCACTGACGAGATGATGCGCAGTTTGGCCGAACGTCGCAACCGCCGTTTGACGGGGATTGCCATGCAGGACGCTGAACGCCTACGCCGCCCCGATCAATATCCCCACCGCCAGCACGATGGCGCCGCCGAGCACGATCTGGAATACGGCCTGGAGGAACGGCGTGTCCATGTAGCGCGCGCGGATGAAGGCGATCGCCCACAATTCGAAGAACACGACGACACCGGCGATCGCGGTCGCGATCCAGAACGCATTGGCCCAGCTGTCAGGCACGAGATAGGGCAGGGTGTGGCCGAGGCCGCCGAGCGTCGTCATCGCTCCGCAGGTGAGGCCGCGCAGCCAGGGCGAGCCGCGGCCGGTCAGCGAACCGTCGTCCGAGAGCGCTTCCGCAAAGCCCATGCTGATGCCGGCACCGATCGAGGCGGCGAGGCCCACGAGGAAGGTCTGCCAGTTCTGGTGGGTGGCGAAGGCCGCCGCAAATAGCGGCGCGAGCGTCGAGACCGAGCCGTCCATCAGGCCGGCGAGACCCGGCTGCACATATTGCAGCACGAACATGCGGCGGTTGGTGCGATCCTCTTCCGCGCGAACGTCGGGGCTCAGAATCTGGTCCGTCAGCTTTGCGGCCATTTCCTCGTGGCCTTTTTCGGCCTCGGCGAGATCGCCGAGCAAACGGCGAACGCCGACGTCCTGCGCCTGGTCGGCCGCCTTGACGTAAAAGCGCTCGGCCTGCATTTCCATGGTCTCGACCTCCCTGCGGATGGTCTCGAGCGACAGGTTCTTGGTGAGCCAGACCGGGCGACGGCGAAGGAACCCCTTGACGTCCTCGCGGCGGATGGGGGGCAGATGCGGACCGAAGCGCTGCTCGTAGGTTTCCAGCAGCATGTGGCGATGCCCGCGTTCTTCCTCCGCCATCTGCTCGAAGACTTTCGCGGAATCCGGGTACCGCTCCCTCAGATCCTCGGCGAAGGTCGTGTAGATGCGGCTGTCTTCCTCCTCGGAGGAAATCGCGACCGCAAGCACCTCGCGCTCGGTCAGATCGGCAAAATTCTTCACAACGGCCCTGCTTGTCGAGTTTAGAACTATTCTAAACCATATAGGGCGGCCCGGTTCCCCGGTCAAATCAGGCTTTGCCGGCTTTCGACAGGAAGTCGAGCAGCAGCCGGCTCACCTCGGCCGGCTGCTCCTGCTGCACCCAATGGCCGGCGCCGTCGACCAGATGGCAGCCGAGCATTTTGGTGCAGGCGCTCGTCTGCATCGCCTCCAGCACGCCGGGGCGCTGATAGATGCCCCAATCCTGTCCGCCCGAGATGAAGCAGGACGGCACGTCGATGCTGCGGCCGGAGAACAGTTGCAGCTCGCTGTTGAACGCACCCGACGTGCCGCAGCGATACCATTGCAGGCCGCCCTGGAATCCGGTGCGGCCATATTCGGCGCTGTAATACGCCAGCTCGCTGTCCGGCAGCCATCGATTGGTGGCAATCGCCGCCGGCGACGGCATCTCCTTCGCGACCGTCTCGGCCATGGTCTCGCCGGCGTCCATCACGTAATAGGTCGGCAGCTTCGCCAGTTCGTCCGCCGACCACGACTTCAGCGGCGTGGGCTTGTTGTCGATCCAGTCCGCGCTCTTGTGATGATAATAGGCGCGCAGGAAATCATGCACGCCCTGTGGCGCGTGCTGCATGTCGGCATTCGCCGTACGTGTCGAATAGTACCATTGATAGTGGATGCGCGGACGCGGCAGCGCGGCGAGCTCGCGATGCACGGGATCGTCGGCGGGAGCCTGCGCCGGTGCATCGACGGTGTTGAACGGCAGCGGTGGCGGCCCGCCGAACGGCGCGCTCATCATCGTCACCGAACGGAACACGTCGGGCCGGATCAGCGCGCACCAGGCCGCGACCGGGCTGCCGAAATCATGTCCGGCGAGGTCGACCTGCTTGTAACCAAACGCCGATACAAGCCCGAGCGCATCGCGCACCAGATTGAACAGACGGAACGGCGCGAGGTCGCCGTCGTAATCCGCACTCCATCCGGTGGTGCGGCCATAGCCGCGCTGGTCCGGCGCGATCACGTGATAGCCGGCGGCCGCAAGCGCCGGCATCACCTTGCGCCAGGAGAAGGCAAGCTCCGGAAAGCCGTGCAGCAGCAGGATGCACCGCCGCCCTCTGGTTTCGAAGCCGGCTTCGAGCACATGCATGCGCAAGCCGTTGATGCCGTCGACATAACGCGAGCGGATGCCGGCGAGGAGAGGGATGTCGGGGAGTGCGGTCATCGTTTCCTCCGTGAGGGCCGTTTCTTACCCTCCCCTGGAGGGGGAGGGTCGATCGCGCGCAGCGCGAGCGGGGTGGGGTGATCTCTCAACACGGGCAGTGTTCGTCGCGGAAAGACCTTCACCCCACCTCGGTTCGCATTCCGCTCCGCTGCATGCGAACCGATCCTCCCCCTCCAGGGGAGGATGGGACTTCGCGGAACGAGCAGCGCTGGATCACACCGCCGCGCAGACGAACCCGCTGCCCTTGCGCCCGATCTTCCCCACCGATGGCGAGGGGAAATGCGCGGTGCAGCACAGCGTGTCGGTGTCGCAATAGCGCTCCAGGAAGCTGCGGCGCGTAGTCGCTGCCGCGGCTGGATCGACGTCGAACTTCACCGACATCTCCGGATAGAGCGCCTGGATCGGCGAGTGCATCAGATCGCCTGAGAAAACGGCGTCGTCCTTGCCGCGACCAAAGGTGAATGCGACGTGGCCGGGCGTATGGCCCGGCGTCGGCAGGATGCGAACGTGATCGCCGATCTGATGGTCGTTGCCGACCACCTCGTGGCGCCTGGCCTCGACCACCGGCAGCACGCTATCTACGAAGGGCGGCACGGCCGCCTTCGCATTCTGCTCGGTCCAGTAGTCGAACTCGTGCTTGCCGAACACATAGCGCGCCTTCGGAAAGGTCGGCACCCAGCGGCCGTTCTCCAGCCGCGTGTTCCAGCCGACGTGATCGACGTGGAGATGCGTGCACATCACGAAATCGATGTCGTCAGGCGAGAACCCGGCAGCGTTGAGCCCACGCAAGTACGTGTCGTCGGTCTTCATGTTCCATTTCGGCCGCTGCGGCCGCGGTTTGTCGTTGCCGATGCAGCTATCGACCAGAATGGTGTGGTGCGGGGTCCTGATCACGTAGGACTGGAAACACAGGATCAGCGTGTCCTGCTCGTCCAAGGCTTTCGCCTGCCGCATCCATGCGCGGTTCTCGGCCAGCACCTCCGGCGTCAAACCCGGCAACATCTCCAGCGCCGGCAGGAAGGTGGTCTCCTGCTCGATGATGCGATGGATGGTAAGGTCACCGACCGAGAACTTCAAACTCATGAGAACTCCCGCTATTCGATTATGCGGCCGGCGGCACCGAGATCTTCACGGAGGGCCGCTCCAGCATCTTCTGGTGGAAGGCATCGAGCTTCGGATAGGCCTTGCGCCAGCCGCAATCGGCGAAGCGGAAGTCGGCATAGCCGAGCACGCAGACGAGGCCGATCTGCGAGATGTCGAACGGGCCGTTCAGAACATCAGGCATGTTCTCGAAGTGCGCCATGCCGGCCCAGGCCCGGTTCCAATGGTCGTCCGACCACGCCTGCCATTGCAGGCCCTGCGGGCGTACCATCTTCTCGTAGCGGCACAGCAGCATGGAATCCAGCATGCCGTTGATCAGGGAGTGGTTGGTCTTGGCCTTCCAGCGCCGCGGACCGTAGTCCGGGATCAGGCTGCCGCCGGCCATCTCGTTGAGATATTCGACGATGACATAGGAATCCAGGATGACGTCGCCGTCGTTGGTGATCAGCACCGGCAGCTTCTTCAGCGGCGTGATGCGCGAATAATCCTCGTTGGCCGTGCCCGGCGCCACAGTTGCCGGCGTGAGTTCGATCTTTTCGATCAGCCCAAGCTCGATCGCGGCGATGCGCACCTTGCGGGCGAAGGGCGAGGCGGCGGAGAAGGAGAGTTTCATAGGGACGATTCCTGCTGTCAGTTTTGCGCGAACGGTGTCTCCTCGGTCATGGCCGGGCTTGACCCGGCCATCCACCCGCCTCCGCGAGGTTAGACTGTGAGACGTGGATGCCCGGGACAAGCCCGGGCACGACGGCAGTGGGTGTGTTGGAGCGCGCCAAAGCTTACGCCGCGACGATTTCCTGGCGCTGCTCGCCGAGGCCCTCGATGCCGAGCGTGATGACGTCGCCGACATTGAGGAAGGTCGGCGGCTTCATGCCGAGGCCGACGCCGGGCGGGGTGCCGGTGGTGATGATGTCGCCGGGCAGCAGCGTCATGAACTGCGAGACATAGGAGATGCACTTGGCCATGGAGAAGATCATGGTCTGGGTCGAGCCGGTCTGGCGGCGCTGGCCGTTGACGTCGAGCCACATCGACAGGTTCTGCACGTCCTTGATCTCGTCCTTGGTGGCGAGCCACGGCCCGACCGGACCGAACGTGTCGTGCGACTTGCCCTTGGTCCACTGGCCCAGGCGCTCGGTCTGGAAGTTGCGCTCGGAGACGTCGTTGCAGACGCAGTAGCCGGCGACGTAGTTCAGCGCATCGGCTTCCGAGACGTATTTGGCGCGGGTGCCGATGATGGCGGCGATCTCGACTTCCCAGTCGAGCTTGGTCGATCCGCGCGGCTTCTCGACCGCGTCGTTCGGGCCGGACAGCGACGTGTTGGCCTTCAGGAAGATGATCGGCTCGGTCGGGATCGCCGCGCCGGTTTCCTTGGCATGGTCGCTGTAGTTGAGGCCAATGGCGACGAATTTCGAGATGCCGGTCACGGGCGCGCCGAACCGCGGCTTGCCGGAGACGGCGGGCAGCGAGGCGGGATCAAGGGCCGCCAGCTTCTTCAGCGACTCCGGCGAATAGGCCTCACCGGTGAGATCCTTCAGATGCGCCGACAGGTCGCGCAACTGGCCGGATTTGTCGATCAGGCCGGGCTTTTCCGCACCCTTTTCGCCGTAACGAACAAGCTTCATTCTCGTTTCTCCCTGGAGATGGACCGATCGGTTAAATAGCTTCATGGAACAGGGCGGCGGGAAATTCAACCGCTCAAAACGGGGCGCATTGCAGGCTTCTGGATTCGGGAGGTGCCGTCGTGTCCCGGACGCGGTGCAGCGTGCAACGCTGCTCCGCAGATCCGGGACCCAGAATGCCACAAGCATGGGCCCGGGCTCAGCAGCGCATCACTTCGTGCTGCGCAGCGTCCGGGGCACGAGACCTAGCTCAGCGCCACAAACTTGAACGCGTCCCCATCCCGCTTGATATGCCCCGCCGAAAAATGCCCGCCGATCACCAATGTCGGCGTATCGGCAAACCGACCGAACAGCTCACGGCGAGTCCTGGCCGATTGCGTCTGGTCGGAATCCGCCGTCGAGGACCAGCCGAGATGCTTCATCTGGCAGGGATGATGGGCGACGTCGCCGGTCAGCAATCCCTGCTCTCCGTCCGACTGGATCAGGATGCTCATATGGCCGGGGCTATGGCCGGGGGTCGGGATCATGCTGATGTCGTCGGACAGACGGTGATCGCTCGGAATCAAATCGGCCCGGCCGGCATCCACGATCGGTTTCACGGAATCTGCAAACACCGCCTGCTTGTCCGGCTCGGTCGAATGGTCGCGCCAATGCTCGTATTCGGTCCTGCCGAAGACATAGCGCGCCTTCGGAAAGGTCGGCACCCATTTGCCGTCCACGAGCTTCGTATTCCAGCCGACATGGTCGACGTGAAGATGGGTGCACAGCACGGTGTCGATACTGTCGGGAGCAAAGCCCGCCGCAATCATGGTCTCCAGGAACGGGGTGGTGCGGCTATTCCAGGTCGGGACGTTGCGGCCCTGCTTGTCGTTGCCGAGGCCGGTGTCGACCACGATGCGCTGGCTCGGCGTCTCCACCACCAGCGAATGGATCGACATCTTCAGGCGGCCTTCTTCCGTCGCAAAGTGCGGAATCAGCCAGGGCAGCTTCTGGATTTCCTCGTTGCTCGCCAGCGGCAGGATAAAGCGGGTCGAGCCGACGGTCTCCAGCTCCACAATCTTGGTGATTTTGACCTTGCCGACCTTCCACTGCATGCGGTGTGTCCCCATGTTCTCATTTTGACGCCGAAAGATGCGCACTTTCCGTTGCGCAGCGCAATGGATCATCTGTCGTGATCCTGCGTTATCGAGGGAACCCATCGAGATCCAAAGGGGGAGCAGATGCCAGAGCTTTCGATTTCCACCGAGAAGGTCGCCTTCATCATCGAAAAGGCGCGCGAATTCGACGTCAAGGAAGCCGCCTCCGATCCGGATTCGGGCTCCAATCCCGCGGACGATGGCGAGACCGACGTGCTGGAGGACACCGCGTCCGATCCGGTCGCCGGTGAGCTTTCGGGCTTCATCCTGGCGATGAACGAGGACGAGCAACTCGACCTCGTGACGCTGATGTGGCTCGGTCGCGGCGACGGCACGGTGGAGGAGTGGGACGATTTGCGCACCCGCGCCATCGAGGCGCGCGCCGAATACAAGAAGCCCAGGCATGAGGCGGTGCAGTACCTGCTGGGCGAGCCGATGCTCGGCGATCTCCTGGCCGACGGCATGGACGAGCTCGGCATCGACTGGACCGACGAGCGGACCACGCCGGTTGCGTAGTCCTCACCGCGCGCAGTCAACGATCACGGTGCCGAGCTTGTCGCCTTTCTCGACGGCCAGGTGCGCCTGTGCCGTGTCCGACAGTGCGAACTGCGCCGCGACATTGTGAAGCCGCGGCCCCGCCGCCAGCCATTTCCAGATGTCGGCCTGCGCCGCGGCAAGCAGCGCGGGCGGTAATGCGAACAGCACCAGCGCGCGCAGTGTAATGCATTTCTCCATCAGCTCGCGCATCGGCACCGTTGGTGTGCGGTTGCCGTTGGTGGCGTAGACCGCGATGGTGGAATTCATCGCCATCAGCTTCAATGTGGTTGCGATGTTGCCACCGAAATCGACGTCGACGACATGGTCGACGCCGCGTCCGCCGGTGAAGGCCATCGCCTTGGCGACGACGTCGTCATCCCTGTAGTTGACGACGAGATCGGCGCCCGCGCGGCGCGCCTGTTCGCCCTTCATCGCCGAGCTGACGGTCGCGATCACCTGTGCGCCGCCCCATTTGGCGAACTGCACGGCGTAGTGGCCAACCGCGCCGGCACCGCCGGTGACGAGCACGGTCTTGCCGACGATCGGGCCGTCCGCAAACAGCGAGCACCACGCCGTCATGGCGGGAATGCCGAGCGTCGCGCCTTCCGCAAAGGAGAGATGGTCCGGCAGCGGCGTCACCAGATGCTCGGCGAGCGCAATGTATTCCGCCGCCGTGCCGAAGGCGCGGCCGTTGCGCTGGCCGTTGAACAGCCAGACGCGGTCGCCGATCTTGAAGCGCGTCACGCCGTCGCCGACCTGATCGACGAAACCCGCGCCGTCGCTGTTGGGGATGACGCGCTCGTAGTCCATCGCACGATAGCTGCCGCCGCGCCGGCCGACATCGGCCGGGTTGACGCCGGAGGCTTCCAGGCGAATGCGAACTTCGCCTGGGCCCGCGACCGGCGTCGCCATCTCACCATAGGTGAGAACGTCCGCCGCTGGTCCCGTCTCTTCGTACCAGACCGCCCTCACAGCGTGCCGGGGAAGGCGCCGCCGTCGAGCAGAATGTTCTGCCCGGTGATGAAGCCGGCCTTGGCGCCGCACAGGAACGCGCAGGCATAGCCGAACTCGTCGGGCTGGCCGAAGCGACCGGCCGGGTTGAGCTTGGCGCGCTCGGCCAGCACCTGCTCGGGCGTCGTGCCCCGCTTGTCGGCTTCGCCCTTCGCGGTGCTCGTCAGACGATCGGTCTCGAACGGGCCCGGCAGCAGGCCGTTGATGGTGACGTTGTTGATCACGGTCTTGCGTGACAGGCCCGCAATGAAGCCGGTGAGGCCGGCGCGCGCGCCGTTGGAGAGGCCGAGGATGTCGATCGGCGCCTTCACCGCAGCCGAAGTGATGTTGACGATGCGGCCGAACTTGCGCGCCATCATGCCGTCCACGGTCGACTTGATCAGCTCGATCGGCGTGAGCATGTTGGCGTCGATCGCCTTGATCCAGTCATCACGGGTCCAGTTGCGGAAATCGCCGGGCGGCGGGCCGCCGGCATTGTTGATGAGGATGTCCGGCTCGGGGCAGGCCTTCAGCACGGCCTCGCGCCCCGCGGGCGTCGTGATGTCGCCGACGATCTCGGTGACCTTCACGCCCGGATAGAGCTTCCGGATCTCGTCGGCCGTCTTCTTCAAAGCTTCGGCGCCGCGTGCGGTCAGCGTGACGTCAACGCCGGCTTCGGCGAGCGAGAAGGCGCAGGCGCGGCCGAGGCCCTTGCTGGATGCGCAGACGATGGCGCGGCGACCCTTGATCCCAAGATCCACTGTTTCACTCCCGTAATGTCAGGCAGGTTTTAGAGCGCCGCACTCTAGCCAATCGTGGTGCCGCTGATAAGGGAGGGGCTCGCACCAAAATGCATGCGCGCCCGCGCGGCGATGCAAATGTGCCTGATCAGATGCGCCGTTCCTGCTTGAGGCGGTCGATGGCGGCGGCGGCTTCCGGCGGCAGTGTCTTGAAGCCCATCTGTCCCATGGCCGAGAACAGCGGCCGCAGCTGCGAGCCGACGAGAAATGGCGGCTGGCGGTTGGCCGGCACGATCTGGTCGAACACCAGGACCAGCGTGGTGGCGACGAGGCCGACCCTGATGGCGCCGAGCGCGGCGCCTCCGAGCCGGTCGCCGATGCCGGCCTCGCGCACCGTGTCGTCCAGCACGAAGCGGCCGATATACCCCAGCAACATGCCGACGACCAGGAAGATGCCGAAGAACCAGATCCAGTTCTGCAGCAGCGGTGAATTCGGATCGCCGGCGATCTGCGGCACGATCATCGGCATCAGCGAAACCGCGATGGGGGCGGCAAGCAGATAGGCGAGGATGGTCATGGCGCTGCGGAGCAGGCCGGTCCGGAAACCGAACCAGACCGCGATGGCGAGCGCCGCATAGACCGCGAGATCGAAGCTGTTCATGAGCGAGAGCCTGCCATGGAACGAATGAACGCCGGACCGATCATTCCGGTTTCAGATCGCTAAAATCGTCTGTATTGATGGCTTCAAGCTCGAGGGACTGCGCCCAAGCAAGGCGTAAAGCAAGCGTCAAGGAAATCGTCATGTCAGACCTATTCGACGTCAGTAAAGAAACCATCCTCGTCACCGGCGCAAGCCAGGGATTGGGGCGGCAATTTGCCCGGGTTCTGGCGGCCAACGGTGCAGCCGTCGTGCTTGCGGCGCGGCAAACCGACAAGTTGAAGAGTCTGGAACAGGAAATCCGCGGCAAGGGCGGCCGCGCCGCGGCAGTCGCGCTCGACGTCACCGACATCGCTTCGATCGCCAGGGCGGTCGACGCGGCCGAAGCCGCGCTCGGTCCGATCACCGTGCTGATCAACAATGCCGGCATCGCCATCGAGAAGCTCGCGACCGAGCAGACCGAATCCGACTGGGACGCGGTGATCGGCGCCAATCTCAAGGGCGCCTATTTTCTGGCGACCGAGATTGCGCGGCGCATGATCGCGCGCAAGCAGGAGGGCAACATCGTCAACATCGCCTCCGTGCTCGGCACCGGCGTCCTGAAGGCGGTGTCGCCTTACGCGATCTCCAAGGCCGGCATCATCCAGGCGACCAAGGCAATGGCGCTGGAGCTCGCCGGGCAGAACATCCGCATCAACGCGCTTGCGCCCGGCTATATCGACACGGAAATGAACCATGCGTTCTGGTCGACGCCGCCAGGCGAGCGATTGGCAAAGCGCATCCCGCAACGCCGCGTCGGCGCCGAGTCCGATCTCGACGGCGCCATCCTGCTGCTGGCCTCGAAGGCGTCGCGCTACATGACGGGGAGTGTGGTGACGGTGGACGGCGGGTTCCTGCTGAATTGATTTGCTTCGCCTCTCCCCGCAAGCGGCGAGAGGAGCAGAGCTACCGCATCTCCGCCCTGATCATGTCCGCCGCCTTCTCCCCGATCATGATGGTCGGCGCGTTGGTGTTGCCGCCGATCAACGTCGGCATGATCGAGGCGTCGACGACGCGCAGGCCTTCGACGCCGTGCACCTTCAGCTTCGGGTCGACCACGGCCATCGCGTCCAGGCCCATCTTGCAGGTGCCGACGGGGTGATAGACGGTGTCGACGCGGTTGCGCAGCACGGCGCGGATGTCGTCGTCGGTGCGGACATCGGACGTGAACATGTCCTTCTTCTGTAACGCGCGCATCGCAGGCGTCTCCATCAGCCGCCGCGTGGTCTTGAAGCCTGCGACCATCGTTTCCAGATCCTCTTCCTCGCCCAGAAAATTCGGATCGATCATCGGTGCAGCGAGCGGATCGGCGCTTTTCAGCCAGACGCTGCCGCGGCTCTTCGGCCTGAGCAGGCAGACATGGCACGAGAAGCCTGCTTCCTTGTGCTTCTTGCGGCCATGGTCATCGAGCATGGCGATGATGAAGTGCAGCTGGATATCGGGCACGTCGAGATTGGGGCTGGTCTTCAGGAAGCCGCCGCACTCTGCGAAATTGGTGGTCATCAGGCCGCGCCGCTTGCTGCGATACTGCTGGATGGCGCGGAGCAGGGACGGCAATCGGCCGAGCGACGCGTGAACGAAGTGCGGATAGTCGGAGGCGTAGACGAACACGAAATCCGGATGGTCCTGCAGATTGCGGCCGACCCCCGGCAGATGATGCACGACGCCGATGCCGTGTGCGGCAAGCGCCTCGCCATCGCCGACGCCCGACAGCATCAGCAATTGCGGTGACTGGAAGGCGCCGGAGGCGAGGATCACCTCGCGGCGGGCGCGCAGCTGCTTGGTCTGCTTGCCCTGCAGATATTCGATGCCGACGGCGCGGCCGCCCTCAAACAGGATTTTCGTGGCATGCGCCCCCGTCTCGACCCGCAGATTCACGCGCTTGTCCATGTGGGGCTGCAGATAGGCGCGCGCCGCGCTCCAGCGCTCGCCATTGTGCTGGGTCACCTGGTAGCTGCCGAGCCCATCGTGGTCCTCGCCATTGAAGTCCTCGCGGATGCGGAACTGCGCCTCGCGCGCGGCCTGATGGAAGACGTCATGGATCGGATTGTCCGAGCGCAGCCTGTTGACGTGCAGCGGGCCGCCCTTGCCATGATATTCGCCGTCGAAATCGCTGTTGTTCTCCGAGCGCTTGAAATAGGGCAGCACGTCGGCGTAGGACCAGCCGGCATTGCCGAGCGAGGCCCAGTGGTCGTAGTCCCATTTGTTGCCGCGAATGTAGACCATGGCGTTGATCGCCGAGGAACCGCCGAGGCCCTTGCCGCGTGGTTGATAACCGATGCGGCCGTTCAATCCTTTCTGCGGCACGGTATCGAAGGCCCAGTTGGCCGCGCTGTATGGCAAGGCAAGCCCGAACGGCGTGGTGATCCGCCAATTGTCGTTCCGCCCGCCGGCATCGAGCAGCGCCACCGATGTAGCAGCATCCTCCGACAGCCTTCCTGCCACCGCGCAGCCGCCCGAGCCCGCGCCCACGACAACGAAATCGAATGTGTCAGTCACTGATGTTTCCCCCTGAGAGCTTTTTTGTTTGGTCGTCATTCCGGGGCGCGACGAAGTCGCGAGCCCGGAATCCATCTCACCACCATTGATGCGGGAAAATGGATTCCGGGCTCGCGCTGCGCGCGCCCCGGAATGACGGATGCCTACGACATGAACCGCATCAGCTTCTCCAGCCGCGCGATCTTGCCGCCATAGGGCGGATAGAGGTCGGCGAGGCGGTTGAACTTCGAGCGATAGAACACCGGCTTCAGCTTGCTGAAGGTGCGAAAACCCCATTCGCCGTGATAGGCGCCGGTGCCGGATGCGCCGACGCCGCCCATCGGCTGGTTGGCCTGTGCGAAGTGGAAAAGGCAGTCGTTGACGGTGACCCCGCCGGAGATGGTGCGCGCCAGCACCTCGTCGCGCGCGGCATTGTCCTTGCCGAACCAGTATAGCGCCAGCGGTCGGTCGCGGGCGTTGACGAAGGCGATCGCGTCGGCCGGCGAGCGCGTGCCGAGCACCGGCAGCACGGGGCCGAAGATTTCCTCCTGCATCACCGCCATGTCTGCGGTCGCACCGACGATCAGCGTCGGCGGGAATTTGCGGTGCGCCTTCCAGTTCGGATCGTCCGCCTTCGCCGGCTGCAGGATCTTGGCGCCGCGCTGTGCCGCGTCGGCGACGAGGGCTTCCAGCCGCGCGTAATGCCGGTCGGAAATGATCGAGGTGTAGTCCTTGTTGGCGGGATCGGTGCCGAACATGCGCCGCATCTGCGCGCGTACTTTTTCAGCGAAGGCCTGCAACGCGCTCTCCGGCACCAGCACGTAATCAGGCGCGATGCAGGTCTGCCCGGCATTGAGCAGCTTTCCATAGGCGATGCGCTCGGCCGCCTCCTCGAGATCGGCCGAAGCGTCGATGATCGCGGGCGACTTGCCGCCGAGCTCGAGCGTGACAGGCGTGAGATTGCGCCCGGCTGCTTCCGCGACCAGCCGCCCGACTCGCGTCGAGCCGGTGAAGACGAGATGATCGAACGGTAGCGAGGCAAAAGCCTTTGCAATCTCGTCCTCGATGCCGGTGACGAGCAGCTCGGTCGCATCGAACCTCGCGGCGACGGTCTCCCTCAGCAGGCCGGCGAAGTGCGGCGCGAGCTCGCTCGGCTTGATGATGACGCGGTTGCCGGCAGCGAGCGCGCCGATCGCAGGCGCGAGCGTGAGCTGGAGCGGATAATTCCAGGGCGCGATGATGCCGACCACGCCGAGCGGCTGCGGGATCAGCCGGTTGCGCGCCGGCAGGAATTGCAGCGTGGTGGCGATGCGCTGCGGCGCCATCCAGCTCTTCAGCTGCTTTTTCGCATGCCGGATCTCGGAGTACAGCATCATCGTCTCGGCGATGGTGGTCTCGACCGCGGAGCGGTGGCCGAAATCGGCCGAGATCGCCTGCCGGAAACGCTCTTCGTTGTCGGCGACCACGGCGCGGAGCCGCGCCAGCCGGTCGAGCCGCGCGGCGAGGTCGGGCGCCGGCTCCGACTGCGACCGCGCGACCATGGCCTGGAAGCAGTCCTTCAGAGCTCCCAGCGGGACGCTCGTCGGGGATCCATCCAAGGCGCTGCTCCCGGACAAGGCGCTGCTCCCGGACAAGGCGTTGCTCCCTGACATGACGTTTCCCTTCGCTTTTGTTGCCGCAAGCTGGCCCTTTGTGGAACTTCTGGCAAGAGCGGGCCAAACCGGCCGGAATTCGGCCCATCGCCCTGTCATAAAGTCGAAAAAAACGTCCGCGCAGCCCTTTCCAAAGCCAGTGCGGGTTGGTACATACCCCCCGCACCCAATGGGCTTTGCCCGGGGTTGCCTTCCAAGGAAGCCTTTGGGACGGATCAAGCAAGCCACGCGAACAGCGTCGGCCCTTCATCCACCGTCCCCGGCATTTTCACGAAGGCGTGCAATGGTTTAACGCGGGGTGGAGCAGCCCGGTAGCTCGTCAGGCTCATAACCTGAAGGTCATAGGTTCAAATCCTATCCCCGCAACCAAGATTTGATAGTTATATCAGTGATATAGCCCGCCTCTGGCGGGCTTTTTCATGTATTGCGGCCTGCTATCACCCATTCCAGTATATTAAATAATAATTACAATAGGTTACATATCTTCCTTCCTTCCAAGGGCTGCCATCCGTTCCGAATTTTTCGTAGGCACATGGTGGGCACATGAACAGATTTGCTAGCACCCTTCTTTTCATGCGCTGATCATCGCTTGGAAGTAGCGCCGGACCCGGCAGGCCGATCGTGGTTGTAATTCGTGGTTAGGTCACCACAATGCGTGCAACTGGGGGGATATGCATGCAGGGACCAGCCGTCATACATCTGTCCATTCGTGTGCCGTGGCAAGACACGAAATGGGATGGCCGGGTCTGCACCGACCCCACCAACAACCAATCCTGCGTGGTCCTCAAGGCGATCGCGGAAAATCGGAACGACGCAGCCGAGGCCGGATGCCGCGGCGAATGGATTCACGATCTGGAGGATGATCGAAAGCCACCCTGCATCAAGGAGCGTGCAACCTTCCTTTCGGAATATGGAATAACCCTCAAGGTCCGGCTGAATTACGCTGACTGGAGCCAGTCGCATAAGCATATCGAGCGCACGCCTGTCCCCGTGCCCGCTTGGGGCGCGACACTCGTCCCTTTCCGGTGGTTGTTGCGGGAGAGCGGATTCGAGATCGCCAAGAACCTGAACCTCGACGTAAGCGAAGAACGCGAGCCGAAGGAGCCAGCCTTCCTTGCGCGCACGGCATGGATTCAGGATCACGACAACCAACGCGCGCTTCTGGATGCGTTCTCGGAACGGGCCGTCGAAGAGGAGTCGCTTACCTTCTTCTACGCTAAGCGAACGCCGCTTGCGGATGACGACCGCCGCGTCATCATCGCGGTTGGCCTTCTGAAACACAAAGGCACGGTCGAGCAATACAAATACGCCACGGATGCGCCCGAGGGCCATTTGCGCGCGATGATGTGGGAACGGCCGATTCAGCATTCGATCCGGCCGGATGCCGCCAACCCCGGGCATTTCGTGGGCGGGATAGTTATGCCTTATCACGCGATCCTCGAACGGGCGGCCGAAGATGAGACGCTCGATCCCGCTGAGTTCCTCGCCTGTGCGCCGGATGAATCGCGCGATCAGTTTTCTTATGCTTCCGAACACGTCACGCATGGCGCGGCCATTACCGCGTTGCTCGCGTGCAAAACCGCGCTGGAACATGCTTCGAAGAAACTTACGGGTCCATGGCCGCAGCAGATCGCCTGGATCGATCAGCAGATCAATCGCCTCTGGAAGTTAAGCGGTCCATGTCCCGGTCTCGGAAGCGCGCTTTCGGCGCTGGAAGACGGGTTCAATGGATCGCTTTTCTCTCTCGCGCTGTCTGCCACGTTATCGGAAGCCGACGATCCGTGGGGCGCGACGGACAAGGTATTTCGCGGTGGGACGGCCCCGGCGGGCGCGCCGAAAATCACCAAAATGCTTCAAAAGCGTTGGGCGCATCTTCACAAGGAAGAACCACGGCGCGCGGCATTGCTGCGGCTCTTGTCGCGGTTTGAACTCAGCCGCGACCAGGCGATACGCTGGTTCGAGGCCACAGACCTGACGAATGCGGTCCTCGAAAACCCGTACCTGCTTTATGAACAAGATCGATCATCACGCGATCCGATCGGCATCTGGACAATCGACCGCGGCATTTTCCCTGACGCCGAGGTCTTGAAACGTTATCCGCTTCCAAAGGAATGCACGATCGATCCCGAGGAGCATGACGATCCGCGTCGCCTGCGCGCGATTGGCGCTTACCTTTTAGAAAAAGCGGCCTCCGAGGGAGGTCACACCTTGCTGGGTGCCGACGGCGTCCACGGGCTCGCCAGGGAATTGCCGGCAACGCGGCCGGTTCCGCTCGATGCGACCGCCGCGAAGCTTTGCAAGGACGAGTTCAGCGACGAGATCGCGGTGTTCGAAGCGCCCGGCGTCGGAGGACTCGCGCTGCAATTGAAGCGCTACGCGGACTATGGATCGATCATCAGGCGTGCTGTCGCCGATCGCGTCACTGGCAAGGTTACGCCCGCGACGGTGGATTGGTCGGAGAAGCTTGCAAAGGCCTTCGGCCAACTGAAAAAGGGCGATAAGGAAGAGGAGAAGGCGCGTAACGAGAAAGCCTTCGCGCTGGACGTATTGGCGAACAACCGCTTGTCGGTTTTGATTGGGCCGGCGGGTACCGGCAAGACAACGGTCCTTCGGCAACTCCTCGAACAAAAGAAGCTCGTCGGCTCCGGCGTTGCGCTTCTCGCGCCGACCGGAAAGGCGCGCGTGCGGCTTGGTCAGCAGACTGGCCGTGCCGAAGACACTAAAACGCTTGCGTTGTTTCTGAAGGAATACAAGCGCTACGATGGCTGGACGCAGCGTTACTTCGCCGATCCCAAGGCCCCGACGGCTGGTGGCGTTACCACCTGCATCGTCGATGAAGCATCGATGCTGACGGAGGACCAATTGACGGCGCTCGTCGATGCGCTGCCGGTCTCTGCGCGCCTGATCCTTGTCGGTGATCCGCGCCAGCTCCCGCCGATTGGCGCGGGCCGGCCATTTGTCGATCTCATCTCCCACCTCGAACGTGATCATGCCGGCAAAGGCGTGGCGGAACTCACCGTCAGGCGTCGCCATGCCTCGGCCAACGCGACCGGCGCGGCAGCGCGCGACCTCGCCTGCGCCGATGTGCAGCTCGCGGACCTTTTTTCCGGCCGCAATCTCCCGCCCGGCGAAGATGAGGTCTTGGAAGGCATTTTAGCCGGCAATACCGACGAGCGGCTTCGCTTCATTCGCTGGAAAACGCCTTCGGATCTTCGCGGTGTTCTGGATGCCACACTTCTGGATGAACTGAGCCTGGACAAGGATGCGCAACAAAAGAGTCTTGCGGTTGCCCTCGGTGGCAATCCGCAAGGCGAATACGTCTATTTCAGAGAGGGCGCGGGCATCGCCAAATGCGATCAGTGGCAGATACTCACGCCGCATCGCAACCAGTCGAGCGGATCGATCGATCTGAACCGCCACATCAAGGAGGCGTTCCGAAGCGACACGCTTCGGTTCGCACGAAGCTCCAACGAAGGCCCGCCGTTTTGGAATAAGTTCCGCATGATACAGCCGCGCGGAGCCGAGCAGATTACCTATGGCGACAAGGTCATCTGCATTCGCAATCACACCCGGCAGAGCTATGCCTTCGCGGACAAGCAAAAAGGTGATGGCTATGTTGCCAACGGCGAGATCGGCATCGTTGTAGGGGATGCGTACAAGGCAAGCAACAAGCCGAGCTGGACGAAGGTGCAGTTCTCGTCGCAGCCCGAAATGACGTACAGTTTCAGCGGGCGCGACTTCTCGGAAGAAGGCTCGCCGATCCTCGAATTGGCTTACGCGGTCACGGTCCATAAGGCGCAAGGAAGCGAATTCAGCAAAGTGTTCCTTGTTTTGCCCGCCCGCAGCCGCTTGCTTTCGCGCGAAATGCTCTATACCGCCTTGACCCGGCAAATGGATCGCGTCGTTATCCTTCACCAGGGCGATCTGGCGCATCTGCGCGCCTTACGCTCGCCCTTTTTCTCCGAGGTCGCACGGCGGATCACAAACCTGTTTGCGCCGCCGACGATGATCGATGCGGGCCCTCCGGCTGGAGCCCCCGCAGGAACCGTTGGACGGACATTCCTTGAGGAGAAGCTGATCCATCGCAGCGCGCGGGGCGACTTGGTCAGTTCGAAATCGGAACTGGTCATCGCCGATTTGCTGTTTGAGGCGGAAAAGAAGCTCGGCATTCGCTATTTCTTCGAGCGCGTCCTGATTGGCGAGAACAACAGGCAGCGCTGGCCGGATTTTTCAATCGAGGATCGCGACGGCCAGACGTGGTACTGGGAGCATTGCGGCATGCTCGACCAGCCCGACTATGCAAACCGCTGGAAAGCCAAGCTCGTCTTCTATGCCGATAATAAGATCGAGCGCTGGAACGAAAAGACGCCCGGCGGGCGGCTCATCGTCACGGAGGACGGACCCAAAAAGGGTCTCGATACTCCGGCGATCCGCACACTAATCGAGCGGCTGTGGGGGCGATAAGCGAGCGGCGGTCGCTTCGACTACGACTTCAACAGCGCGATGGTGCCGGCCCATTCCCGGAGGTTCTGCTCGGTCGATTTCCGGTCTGTAAGTGGAGTTACCGTGACAGTGCCCACCATAACTCGATTCCGACAAGAAAATGGCCCGCATCGCGCGGGCCATTTTTGTTCACCACCGCTCCGGGTGGAAACATCAGCCATACCTTGCGCACCCGTGAATCCGCCGACGCGCGCAAATCCCCTCACTCCGGAAAACTCAAAATCATCTTCAGCAGTTTCGGAAACCGCGCGTTGATGTCGTCCTCGCGGACCACGTTGCGGTGCTGGACGCCTTGCTTCGAGGTCCGGATCAGGCCGGCCTCGCGCAGGATGCGGAAATGGTTCGACAGGGTCGATTTCGCCATGTCGGGGCAGGGCGCCGCCTCGGTGCACGACATGCAGGCGTTTTCCGTGATCAGGCTTTTGACGATGCGCCGCCGCATCGGATCCGCGAGGGCTGCGAGCACCCCGGCCAGCGTGATCTCGTCCCGCGATGGGTGAACGAACTGCACCATGCCTAAAATATAACACCTCCCTTGAACTCCTTCAATAGTTCACTAGTATTGAACTATTGAATATCGGCGGCCCTGCCGAGCAACGGAGACATGCGATGACCAAGAGACTCGAAGGAAAAGTAGCGCTCGTGACCGGCGCGTCCAAAGGCATCGGTGCCGAAATCGCCGCCCGGCTCGCGGTCGAGGGCGCGAAGGTCGCCGTCAATTACAGCTCCAGCAAAGAGGCCGCCGACCGCGTGGTCGCGGGCATCGTCGCCAAGGGCGGCAAGGCCGTCGCCGTCCACGGCAATCTGGCCGATCCCAAGGACGCGAAAGGCCTCGTCGCGGAGACCGTGAAAGCGCTCGGTGCGATCGACATCCTGGTCAACAACGCCGGCGTCTACGATTTCGCGCCGCTCGAGGACATCACGCCGGAGCATTTCCACCGGCATTTCGACCTCAACGTGCTCGGCCTGCTGCTGGTCTCGGGTGAAGCGTCGAAGCACTTCAATGCCAATGGCGGCAGCATCATCAACATCAGCTCCGGCGTCTCGACCCTCGCGCCGGCGAACACCGCCGTCTACACCGCGACGAAAGCGTCGGTGGATGCGATCTCCGCCGTGCTGGCGAAGGAGCTGGCGCCGCGCAAGATCCGCGTCAACGCCGTCAATCCGGGCATGGTCGCCACCGAAGGCGTTGTCTCGGCCGGCCTGCACGAAGGCGACATGCGCAGCTGGATCGAATCCACCACCCCGCTCGGCCGCATCGGCAAGGTCGAGGAGATCGCCGCCGCGGTGGCCTTCTTCGCGTCTGACGATGCGTCCTACGTTACCGGCGAGACGCTTCACGTCACCGGCGGCCTGCGCTGACGGCCTGCGTGATTGGACTTTGACGGTCCCGATCGGAAAATGGCCCGCATCACGCGGGCCATTTTGCTTTGACCGGACGCAGCAGAGAGAAGGTCTGGCGCAGATCGCTACTTTTGCTGAATGCGACTGAGGTAATCGACGACAGCCAGGATGCGTTTTCGCACCACGACGTCCGGGTTCTGCTCCGGCCCCGCCATCTTCCAATAGGAGGGATCGACATAGTGGGGCAAGTTGACGATGGGATTGAATCGGTCGCCCCAAATCGGCATTTCGCGAATGCCGTGCGCGGGAGGTAGTTTCGATCCGTCGATGGCCTTGTAGACAGCGTCCGCGGGAAAGACGCCGTTGTTGTTCCTGGCCAGCATGGTCAAGTCGGGAGGCGCTATCCTGAGTTGGTCGCTGACCGGTCCTTTGCCCCTTGCATCGGCGCCGTGACAACTCGCGCACGAGGATTGAAACTCTCCTTTGCCGATGTCCAGGTCTTCAGCCTGGGCGACTACGGCGAACCCGGCAGTCAGGCCGGAAATCATCAACCATTTCACGCCGTATTTGACCATCTCGCGCTCCGACGCCGGCTGGAAAGAGCCCGATGGTAGCGGCTTGGCTCTCCGGCAGATTGACTCACGTCAAGACCGCGGCCACGTTTCGAAGTACGCAGGCGATCGCCTCGATCAGATCGTCCGCAAGCATGGGTTTTGACGTCGCTTGGTCCGGATCCACGTGGCGGTGACTTGCTATTGGAGGCCCCGAATGCGATCGGCGGAAAATGGCGTTCGCTTTGCAGTCGTTCCGGCAAGGAGAACCGAGCTGGCTCATCTCCGCACGCCGCTGACGCTTCTTCTGACGTCACTGGGCGTCATTGCCACGGTGTGGTGGTGGCTTGGCATGTCCGTAGATCTGGTACGCGCACCGATCGATCCGAACGACAAGGTGCAGTGCATATCATACGCTCCCTTCCGCAGTCATCAGACGTCGCTTTCGGCGGCGACACAGGTGTCTCGGGAGCAAATCGCGGAGGACCTGGCGCAGCTTGCCAGGATCTCCGACTGCATCCGCACCTACGCAACCGATCTTGGCCTCGATCAAATTCCCGGCCTTGCAGGGCAGGCTGGCCTCAAGGTCATCCAGGGCATCTTTCTCGACAAGAACAAGCAGAAGAACCAGACTCAGATAGCGACGGCGGTGCGCCTCGCCAGGGAATATCCCGAAACGATCATCGCGCTCGTCGTCGGCAACGAGACACTCTTGCGCAAGGACATCACGGCTTCCGACCTGGCCGCGACGCTCCGCTATGTCAAGGCGCAGGTCGCCGTTCCCGTGACTTATGCCGACGTCTGGGAGTTCTGGCTCGACAATCGCGAACTTTACGATGCCGTCGATTTCGTCACGATTCACATCCTGCCATACTGGGAAAACGAGCCTGTCCGGGCGGAGTTGGCGGCCGCTCACGTCGACACGATCCGTCGTCGGGTCGCGGCGGCCTTTCCGGGCAAGGAAATCCTGATCGGAGAAATCGGCTGGCCGAGTGAAGGGCGCATGCGTCAATCGGCGCTGCCGTCGCGCGTCAATCAGGCCCGGGTCGTTTCGGAGATTCTCGACCTTGCCCGGCGCGAGAACTTTCGTGTCAATTTGTTCGAGGCCTATGATGAGTCGTGGAAGCGCGAGATCGAAGGCACGATCGGCGGCTACTGGGGCCTGTTCGATTCCGTGCAGCGTACGCTGAAATATCCGGCGGGCACCCCGATCAGCAATTTTCCGCTCTGGAAATTGCAGATGTGCAGCGGAATGGCGTTGGCGATCCTGGTGTTCGGCGCCGCATGGCTGACCTCACGCCGGACGCTCTGGCGACCCGAGCTGGCCTCATGGCTTGGAGTTTGGATATCGGCGACGACAGCCGGAATCCTGTTGGGGGTGGCTGCCCAGAAGATGCTCTATGAAAGCTACGGGATAGTCGGCTGGCTCCAGTGGGGTTCACTCCTGCTGGCGGCGACCGCGTCGCCCGTTTTCGGTGCGATTGCACTGATATCGGGGCGCCCCTTGCCCAGTTTTCTGGAAGTGCTGGGTCCCGAGGGTTACCGCACCGAGTCCGCGCTGGTGACCATGCACGGACTGGCGTGGATCGCGATTGTCGTGATCGGCACCGCGACGGCAATCGGTCTCGTGTTCGACCCCCGCTTCATTGATTTTCCTTTTGCGGCTCTCACCATGGCGGCGATCCCCTCTGCCGCCATGGCGGTTCTCAATTCCAGTAAGAAGGAAACCCGTCCGCTCGCCGAGTCGATGTTTGCCGGCGTTTTCTTGATGGCGGCGATCTACGTCGGGATCAACGAGGGGCCGGCCAACTGGCAGTCGCTATGGACCTGCGCTGCCTACTTGCTGCTTGCCGGCACGCTGTGGCGGACGCGGGCTTGAGCATGGGGTACCGGTGAGGCCAGGGAGAAACTATGACCGGGGTGGATGGCCGGGGGCCGGTGGCACGTTGAAAAGCCGCAGGTTCATAGCCTGCCCTCGCAACCAAATTCGAACCTTCCCGGCTCTCATGAAAAATGGCCCGCCTTGCGCGGGCCATTTTGTCTGGCGACCCGAAGTCATCACAACTCCGGATCGTCTTCCCGGCAAGGTCAGGATCTGTGCGGGCAGACCATCGTCAGATTGAGCAGCGTCGGCTTGTCCGAGCCCTTCTTGTATTCCCATTCCAGCCGGATCTCGTGCCGGTGGGCATAGGCATCGCTGGCTGCGTGGGTGATGATGTTCGTCTTCATCGGGATCGGCGGCTCGGAATTGAAGCATTTCCGGACACAGGCATCGAGCAGATCGCATCGCGTCAGGGGAATGACGCCGGGCTCATCCCTGGACAGGGGGACCGTGTTTGGCTGGGTGCTCAGGTCGACGCGCGCCCGTCCCTTCTCCTTGTGCCAGTACTTGGCGCTGCCCTGTGGCCACCTCGATGGCGGATTCAAAATCAGGTGATACTGGCCGTATTCCAAGGTCGGCAGGTCGATGTCGTCCGAAGCCTTGAGCTTGGCGACGCTCTTTTTCATGTTCGCCAAGGGAAAATAGTTGCTATTCATCAAATCCCTGAAGGCCTTGCCGCCGTACGTCCTGCCGCCCATCGCCCTACCCTTCGATATTATCCAATCAATCGGGACAACGTGCAGCCCAGCAAAGCTCGAGGGCTACAATAAGAGCCTCGGTGCCCCAGGATGCGCGGCCCCATTTTCGCGCGGCGATGACGCTACCACCCGAAAATGTATTTCGTCCAGAGAGCCACCTTTGCCAACACAGGTATGTTTCGTTGCAAGTTCGATTGCCATGCATGTCGCGATAGGTATTCTTACGCCGAGCTCCCCGCGAGTACCGATCGGCAGAGAACGCCGTCGTGACTTTTAAAGGCACAGGAATGCATTGTGTCACGTGTCAGTCGACGATCGACCCGAGCGATAGCTGGTGTCCTAAATGCGGGCTAGCCGTGCGACGCTCCGATCCCGATAGCGAACGTCGATTCGTCACGATCCTCCGCGCTGATGTCATCGATTCCACCGGCCTCATTGCCGAGCTGGAGCCGGAGGAGGCGGTCTCGCGGCTGGAACCGGCCTTGGCCGCGATGAGAGGCGCGGTGCGTCGATTCGGGGGAATCGTCAGCAAGGAACTGGGCGACGGGGTCGCGGCGGTGTTCGGTGCTCCGATCGCGGACGACAACCATGCGCCTCTGGCTTGCCATGCGGCGCTCGAACTCGTACGGCGCGTCGCAAGCCTTGGCGATGCCGGGTTGCAGGTGCGGGTCGGCCTCCATTCGGGACACGTGGTCGCCTACATGGTCGCCAGCGAGTTTTCTAAGGTCTACGAGATCGGCGGCGCCGCCCAGCATCTGGCAGCCCGGCTGGAGTCAGTGGCCGAGGCGAACCAAATCTACGTATCGGAAGCCTGCCAGAAGCTCGCGGATGGGCATGTCCGGTTTGAATTCCTGGGTGGCAGGACCCTGCGTGGCTTCAACCAGCCCCTGCCGGTCTATCGAATCGTCGGCGCCAGCGATCTTTCGAGTTGGCGGGTCCGGCGCGCGCGCAGCGTTTCACGGTTCGTCGATCGTGTGACGGAGCGCGCGCTGCTCGGCCGCGCCGCAGACAGCGTGGTTGCGGGTCGGCAGACGGTCCTGGTGCTGGGTGATGCGGGCATCGGCAAGTCGCGGCTGGCGCATGAGTTCGCCCAGGAGCTGAAGGCCGATGGCTGGCGCCTGGTCGATGCCGAGTGTAGCCCGAACCTCCAGGGCGCGCCGTTCAGCACGCTCAAGCGCCTCTTGCTCTCGCTGTTGGAGGTAACCGCGAAGGATCCGGACGACCCGGGAGACCCAAGAAGCGATTTGCCGCTGATCCAGCGATGTGCCCTCGATGCCGTGCTGGATCTGCCGATCTCGGAGCCGCAGTGGAACGAGCTGGAGCCTCACGCACGAGGACGGGCGATTGCCGATGCGAGCTGCACGATCGTCGCGAGCGCCGCCCGTCGTCACCGCATGGTGCTGCTGCTCGAGGATCTGCACTGGATCGACCGGGCCAGCGATGCGGTCGTGGCGGCAATTGCTTCGTTGCAGGCGCCCGATCTTCTCGTGCTCCTCACCTCCAGGCCGAACGGCATGCCGGTGTGGATCGCACGCTGCCACGCCGAGATCGTCGCAATGCGTCCCCTCGACGACGATTCGGGGCTCGCCATGCTGTCAGACATGCTCGGCCCCTCCGCGGCGAACGCCGATCTGAAGAACCAGATCATTTCGCACACGGCCAATATCCCCTTGTTCATCGAGGAGGTCTGCCGCGGACTGAGGGATAGCGGATCGCTTCGCGGTCAGTGGGGCGATCTCGCACTCGTGCGTCCCATCGATGAACTCGGCATTCCCACGAGCATTCAGGGCGTGATCGCATCGCGTCTCGATCGTGTGTCGAGGCCGGAACGATCCATCTTGCAGATTGCTGCGGCACTTGGACCGCGATCGAGTGTCGCCATGTTGCGGCACATCGCCCAGTTGCCCGAAGATGTCCTGCAGGACTGTCTTGCGGCGCTCGACCGTACCGAACTGCTGGTCAGGATCGACAGCGAGTTGCAGGACGCACTCGAATTTCGGCACGAGATGGTTCGCCAGGTAACGTACGAATCGATGGTCGAAAAGGTGCGCGAGGACATTCACGCTCGTATTCTAGCGACGCTTGAGCGCGACGACACGATTGCCGATGAGCCGGATACGTTGTGCTATCACGCGGTGCGAGCCAAGAACTGGCAGAAGGCCTTTGGTCACGGCAGAAGCGCGGGACGAAAATGTTTGAGCCGGTCGGCATTTCCGGATGCGGCCAACTATTTCGAGATCGCGATGGACGCCCTTGATAGGACGCCTGTGACGGGTCTGCGGGAGGCCGCCGCCATCGATCTTCGGATGGAAGCGCGTGCGGCGTTCATTGCATCCGGTCACGTTGCCGAGTGGCTGGATCTGGGAAAAGAGGCCGAACGGCGCGCCGACGCGATCGATGACATCGGACGCAAGGTCGCCGCGATGACGGTCCGAGCCGGCGCACAGAACTTCTATGGTGCGCCGGTCGAAGCGGTCGCGGTCAATGAAGAGGTCGTTCGCCTCGCGGAGGGGTGGGGCAATCTGGGATGGCTCAATCTCGCACGATATGGTCTCGGGCAGGCCTATTTCCTCGCCGGTCGCTACCGTGACGCAGTGCCGACACTGGCACTGGCTCACGACCAATTGGCGAGTGTGGAAGCCAGCGCTCCGATCGGGACGACTCCAAAATACCTGCTCCTGCTCTGCTGCATGATGAAAAGCTTCACTCACACCGTCATGGGCGAGTTCGACGTCGCCGAACAGCTCCAGCGGCAGGCCGCTGCGATCGCGGAGGAGACGGGCCGCCCCTATGACCGCGTCGCGGCCGCCTATAGCGGCGGCTGGCTGATGCTTGGCCGCGGCGATCCGGCGGCGGCCGCAGCCATTCTCGAAGACGGGTTCGTGCTGGCGCAGAAGCACGGCATCCGGCTGTTCGTGCCGGTGCTCGCCTGCCACCTCGGCATCGCCTATCTGGAGCAAGGGCTGTTCGACCGGGCGCGCGGGATGCTGACTGAAGCGCGGGAGGAGGCGAAAGCGGTCGGCTATACCTCGGCGGTGCTGCGCAGCTCGATCTACCTTGCGCTCGCCACCCACCGTCTCGGCGACGTCCATGCGGCGCAGAACATGCTGCGCGAGGCGCGCAACACCGCCCGCCAGCAGGGCTTTGCCGGCCTCGAGGCGGAGGCCCTGTTCGGCGAAGCCGTCGTGACGCCCGCCTCCGGCGCGGCGAACAAGGCGGCCATTCTCGCGGCCCTGCGCGCCGCCATCGCGATCGCATCCGAAAGCGGTGCGCTGCCGCTCCAGCACAAGGCCGAGGCGATGCTGAACGAGGCGCTCGCCCGGGGCGACGAGTTCACCTGACCTTTGCGCCCGGGCGTGCGATCGTACCGCTGCGGCCGGGTTCTGCCCGACGGGTCGATCGGATTCCGCAGGTGACGCAACGGCTTGGCTACTGTGCATGGGGTCGTTTTCGACGTGTTTTGAGGAGAGGCCCCTGCGGTCGCGATGACCAGGCCCCTTGCACGGGCGCCAAGGTCGGCTACCGTTGCCGATGGCCGCGGGCCAGGCGACTTTTGATTTAACAGCATCCTGTTTTGCCGGCGCCGCACAGGCGCGACGCCCGGCGGAAGAGGCGGGGCCATGATCATACGGGACCAGTCAGCTCTGTTGGCGCCGGTCGAGCGCGATTTGCGGCTCGATCTCTTCCGCGGCATCGGCCTGTGGATGATCTTCCTCGACCACATCCCGCACGACGTCGTCGCCTGGCTGACGCTGCGCAATTACGGCTTCAGCGACGCCGCCGAGTTCTTCGTCTTCATCTCCGGCTACCTCGTCGGCTGGATCTACGGGCCGATCGTCGCCGGCGGCTGGTTCATCGCGGCGCTGAAGCGGCTGTGGCGGCGCGCGGCCGAGCTGTACGTCGCCCACATCATGCTGTTCCTGCTGTTCACCGCGCAGATCGCGCGCACGGTCAGGCGGTTCGACAACCCGATGTATGCGGACGAGTTCAACGTTCACCATTTTCTCGACCGTCCGGATATCCTGATCGGGCAGGCGCTCTCGCTGCGCTACAAGCCGGTCAATCTCGACGTGCTGCCGCTCTACATCACGCTGGTGCTCGCCGCGCCCTTCATCGTGTGGGGCCTCGTGCGCCGGCCGAACCTGACGCTCGCCGCCTCCGTGGTGCTCTACGTGCTGTCGCGCCGGTTCGACTGGAACATCGCCTCCTATCCGCCCGGCACGACCTGGTACTTCAACCCGTTCTGCTGGCAGCTGATGTTCGTGTTCGCGGCCTGGTGCGGCATCGGCCAGATCGGGAAGATCGCGACCTGGGTGTGGTCGAAGACGGTGATGGGCCTTGCCGCGGCGTGGATGGCCTTCGCGCTTCTGATCGTGATGACCTGGCACATCCCCGCGCTCGAGGCGGTGATCCCGAAATGGATGATCAAGGCGATCTATCCGATCGACAAGACCGACCTCGACATGCTGCGCTTCACGCACTTTCTGGCGCTGGCGATCTGGGTGATCCGTTTCGTTCCGCGCCACTGGAGGGCGCTGCATTCGAAATGGCTGCGGCCGGTTATCCTCTGCGGCCAGCATTCCCTGCCGCTCTTCTGTCTCGGCGTGTTCCTGTCATTCTCCGCGCACTGGATCCTGACACAATACACGCGGGGCGTCTGGGAGCAGCTCGCCGTGTCCTTCGCCGGCATCCT
Organism: Bradyrhizobium cosmicum; assembly: GCF_007290395.2. Taxonomy (NCBI): domain Bacteria; kingdom Pseudomonadati; phylum Pseudomonadota; class Alphaproteobacteria; order Hyphomicrobiales; family Nitrobacteraceae; genus Bradyrhizobium; species Bradyrhizobium cosmicum. The sequence continues at coordinate 951,657 of NZ_CP041656.2, forward strand.
GATTCAGATCGGCGCCGCGTGGTTGCTCGACCGCGCCCGCCGGGTGCCGGAGCTCTTCGTAAAAGTGACGGAGGAGGAGGAGCCTGACGAGGTCACGCCGGACAGCGCGGCGGCGGCGACGGCCGCCATGGCGCCTGCCAGCCGTCGATGAAACGCGCCGCCCGCCTTCTCGTGGAGAGTTTCATGTCCAGACGTTTGTTGATGATCGCCGGCCTGCTTCTGCTCCTCGCCGGCGGCGCGTCCGCCGAGCCGCCGTCGCCGGAGGCGATGACTGTGGCGCGCAAGCTCGTGGTCACGCTGAGGATCGCCGACCAGTATCGCACGGCGCTTCCGCAGCTCCTGCTCAAGCTGCGGCCCGTGGTCGCGCAGGACCGGCCGGAGATCGAGCGAGACTATGACGCGATGACGGCGCCAGGCGCCGAGATTTACGCCCCGTACGTCGCCGCGATGATCGAACAGATCGCCGCCGTTTATGCCACGACCTTCACGACGGAAGAATTGCGTCAGATCGAGGCGTTCTATGCCCTGCCTGCCGGGCAGAAATATCTGGAGAAGGCGGATGCGCTGGCGGTGGCCAGCGCGCAGATCGGCCAGGATGTCAGCCAGAAGGCGGGCGACGAACTGAAGCAGCGCCTCATCGAGGCGCTACGCCAGAAGGGGCGCAAGCCCTAGAGCATGATCCGGAAAAGTGCGCAGCGGTTCTCCGAAAAGATCATGCTCAAACAATATTCTAAAGCGCGATGAGGATTCATCCTAACCTCATCGCGCTTTAGGCCAGAAACGCGCGGAACCGGCGCAGCGCGATCAGGAAGAAGACGACGCCGATCAGCGTGAGCGCGACCAGCTGCGGCCATACGGCCTCGAGCCCCGCGCCGCGGAACAGGATGGCCTGCGCCAGCATCACGAAATGCGTGTTGGGCGCCGCCAGCATGATGTCCTGGACGAATTGCGGCATGCTCTCCCGCGGCGTCATGCTGCCGGACAGGGTCTGCAGCGGCAGCAGGATCATGATCAGCAAAAGTCCGAATTGCGGCATCGAGCCGGCGACGGTGGCGAGGAAGATGCCCATGCTGGTGGTGGCAAAGAGCTGCAGCGCCGCGCCGACGAGAAACAACGCCACCGAGCCGTCGATCGTGACCGCCAGCCATCCCTTGACCACGAAGGCGATCGACAGGGCGGAAGCGACCAGCACCACGGCCCCCATCGACCAGACCTTGCTTACCATGATCTCCAGCGGCGTGACCGGCATCACCAGCAGGTGCTCGATCGTGCCGTGCTCGCGCTCCCTGATCAGTGCCGCGCCGGTCAGGATGATCGAGAGCATTGTGATCGACATGATGAGGTGGTCGATCGCGCCGAACCAGGACCTCTTCAGCTCCGGATTGAAGCGGGCGCGCAGCGCGAGATCGATCTGTGGCGTCTGCGCCTGCCTGCTGCGCGCCAGGAATTCCGCGATCTCGGCGCTGACGATCTGCTCGACATAACCGCTGCCGTTGAAGGCCTGCGAGATCCGCGTCGCGTCGACGTTGAGCTGGATGGTCGGCGCCTTGCGCGCCAGCAGGTCGCGCTGGAAGTCCGGCGGGATGTCGAGCGCGAAGGTGTCGAGACCGGCATCCATTCGCTGGTCCATCTCGTATTGCGAGATCAGCCGGGGGGTGGAGAAGTAGGGCTCGGTGAACGCCATCCCGATCCGGGTCGAGATCGGCGAATGGTCCTCGTCGACGATGGCGATCGCGGCGCGATTCAACGTCTCCGGCAGCGTGTTGGCGCCCTCATAGACCGCGAACGTGAAGGAGTAGGCGATCAGCACCAGCAGCACCGGGTCGCGCGAGAGGCCCCGCAATTCCTTGATGCCGAGCTGGAAGAGGTTGCCGAGGCGCATGGTCAGCGGGCCTGTTTTTTCAGGAGCAGCGCGCCGGCGGCGAGCAGCACCGGGATCGTGACGGCGAGCGCTAGCAGGTCGTTGTGAAGCGTGTCGAAGCCGAGACCCTTCGAGAACGCGCCGCGCGAGATGGTCACGAAATGGCTGGTCGGGTAGATGAGCCCGATCAGCCTGCCCGCTCCCTGCAGTGAGGAGACCGGGTCGATCAGGCCGGAATACTGGATCGCCGGAATCAGCGTGATCAGCACGGTGCCGAACAGCGCGGCGATCTGGCTCTTCATGAAGGCCGAGATCACCAGCCCCATGGCGGTCGTTGCCGTGACGTAGAGAAGCGCGGCGAGCGCATAGGTCGAAAAGCTGCCGGTGAAGGGTACTCCGAAGACGGCGAGCGCGAAGGCGACGAGGAGGAGGAAGTTACCGAATGCCAGCACGACGTAGGGCAGCTGCGTGCCTAACAAAAACTCCAGCCGCGTCACCGGCGTGACATAGAAATTGACGATCGAGCCGAGCTCCTTCTCGCGCACGACCGCGAGCGCGGCGAGCACCGCGGGGATCATGATCAGGAGCAGCGGGATGATGCCCGGCGCCATTGCGACGACGCTTCGGACGTCCGGATTGTAGCGATAGCGCATCGCGAGCTGAAAGGTGCCGGCCATCGCCGTCTCGCCATAGAGCTCGCGGCCCTTTTGCGCGAGCCAGGTCGCGTGGATGGCCTGGGTATAGGAGCGCAACGTCTCGGCGCGGGTCGGGTTGGCGCCGTCAACCCAGGCGCCGATTTCGACATGCCGGCCGTGACTGACGTCCCGGCCGAAGCCGGGCGGCAATTCGATGGCGAGGCCAATCTCACCGGCACGCATGCGACGGTCGAGATCGGCATAATCCGTGATCGGGGGTTTTTCGGTGAAGTAGCGCGAGCCTGCGATCTGGAGGCTGTAGTCGCGGCTGATCGCGCTGTCGTCGCGGTCGAGGACGGCGAAGGTCAGGTTCTCGACGTCCATACTGATGCCGTAGCCGAGCACGAACAGGAGCAGCACGCTGCCGAGGACCGCGAGCGTGGCGCGGATCGGATCGCGGCGCAGCTCCAGCGTCTCGCGGCGGGAATAGGCGAACATGCGGGTCGGATTGAACCTCGCGCTGCGCATGCGCCGAGGTGCTGCCGTCGCAGCCGGCTCGGGCGATGTGGCCGCCGGCTGGCTGGTTTCATCCGCCGCGTCCGCGCCCGCCTGTTCCAGGCAGGCGATGAAGGCCTGCTCCAGCGTGGCGGCGCCGTGCGCGGCTACGATTGCGGCAGGTGTGTCCGACGTCAGCACCTTGCCGGCATGCATCAGCGAAATGCGATCGCAGCGCTCGGCCTCGTTCATGAAATGAGTCGATACGAAAATGGTGACGTTGTCCTTGCGCGCGAGCTCGGCCAGAATCTGCCAGAAGCGGTCGCGGGCGACCGGGTCGACACCGGAGGTCGGCTCGTCGAGGATGAGGATGTCGGGCGCATGGATCATGGCGACGGCCAGCGACAGCCGCTGCCGCAGGCCGAGCGGCAGCGCATCGGGCAGGGCATCGGCCACGTCGGCAAGATCGAACCTCGTGGTCATCTCGTCGATTCGCGCGGGAATGGTCTCCGCCGGCAATTCGAACAGCCTTGCATGCAGATCGAGATTCTGGACGACCGTGAGCTCCGAATAGAGCGAGAAGCCCTGCGACATATAGCCGATGCGGCGGCGCACCGACATGTCGCCGGCATCGATCACCTTGCCGAACAGCCGAGCGCTGCCTTCGCTCACGGGCAACAGCCCGGTGAGCATCTTCATGGTCGTGGTCTTGCCGCATCCGTTCGAGCCGAGGAAGCCGAAGATCTCGCCCTTGTTGATGCGGAAGCTCACATCGTCGACGGCGACGAAGCCATTGAACCGCCGGCTCAGGTGGTCGGCCTCGATCGCAACCTCGTCCTGGTCGCCGCTGCGCGGCGGGATGACGATCCCGGTATGGCCGCCGCGATCTGCCTCCGGCAACAGCCGGATGAAGGCGTCATCGAGCGTGTCGGTGCCGGTCTGGCTCTTGAGTGAGGCCGGCGTTCCGGTCGCCAGCACGCGTCCCGCGTTCATCGCGATCAGGAAGTCGAACTGCGCGGCCTCTTCCATATAGGCGGTCGAGACGATTACGCTCATGCCGGGCCGGCCGCCTCGGATCGAGGCGATCAACTCCCAGAACTGGCGCCGCGACAATGGATCGACGCCGGTCGTCGGCTCATCCAGAATCAGCAGCTCGGGATCGTGGATCAAGGCGCAGCACAGGCCCAGCTTCTGCTTCATGCCGCCGGAGAGCTTGGCCGCCGGGCGGTCGGCGAAGGGGGTGAGTCCCGTGTCGCGCAACAGGCCCGCGATCCGCCGCGTTCGTTCCGCCTTCCCGTGTCCGAACAGGCGGCCGAAGAAGTCGATGTTCTCGAACACCGACAGCGTCGGATAAAGGTTCTTGCCGAGCCCCTGCGGCATAAAGGCGATGTCGGGACAAACCATGCGGCGATGGCGCGAGCTCGCCATGTCGCCGCCGAGCACGTGGACATGTCCTTCCTGAATTTCGCGCGCGCCGGCGATCAGCGCGAGCAGGCTGGATTTGCCGACGCCGTCAGGGCCGATCAATCCGACCATGCAGCCGGACGGCAAGTCGAGGGTAATGGCGTCGAGCGCCCGGGTCTTGCCGTAGCTCAGGCTCACGCCTTCCAGATGTACCACGCTGCCGGGCTCGGCCGGTGCGTCGGTTGCGGCAGTCGTGCTCATCGGGTCAGCTTGATTTTGAGATTGTCGGGCCATGGCGTGGCCGGATCGAGCTGTACATAGGCCATGCCGGGCAGGCCGGTCTTTACGTGCTCGACGTGCTGGCGCAGCAGCTCGGGCGCGATATGCGCCTTGATGCGGAACATCAGCTTCTGGCGCTCCTCCTCGGTCTCGACGGTCTTGGGCGTGAATTGCGCGACATCGGCGACGAAGGTGGCCTTGGCCGGGATCACGTATTGCGGAATGGCGTCGAGCACGAGGCGGACCTCGGATCCGATTGCGACGCGGCCGGCAGCCGCTGTCGGCAGGAAGAAGGTCATGTAGACGTCGCCGAGATCGACCATGTTGAGGACGCGGCCGCCGGCCGCGAGCACCTCGCCCGGCTGTGATACCCGATATTGCACCCGGCCTTCGCGCGGCGCCTTCAGCACGCTGTCGTTGAGGTCGGCGTTGATGCTTTCGATCGCGGCCTTGGCGGCGTCGACCGAGGCGCCGGCATCGATCACCATGGCGCGGGAGGAACTGATCGCGGCCTCGGATGCGGCGACCTGGGCCTGGGCGGCGGCGAGCGCCGCCTTCGCCGTGGCGTTGGCCGAGCGGTCGTCGTCCAGCACCTGCTGCGACACCGCATTCGTCCGGATCAATTGCTCGGAACGATCCAGCTTGCGGCTCGCGCTGTCGAGCTGCGCGATGCGCTGGTCGACCACGGCCTCGGCAGCCCTGCGCTCGGCTTCGCGCTGGTTCACCAGGCTCTTTGCGGTCTCGACATTGATCGAAGCGCGCTGGAGTTGCGCTTCGGCCTGGCGGCGTTGCGCCTGCAATTGATCGGTGTCCATCCGCGCCAGAACCTGGCCCGCTTTCACGAAATCGCCTTCGTTGACCAGGATCTCGCGAATCCGGCCCGGTGTCTTGGTGGCGATGTCGATCTCGACCGCTTCAATGCGGCCGTTGCCGCGGGCGAAGCCTGCCGGCAGCGGGTTGGAATCGCGGTGCAGCCAGTAGTAATAGCCGCCGCCCGCGACGAGAATGGCAATCGCCGCGGCGATGCGACCCGGTGTGAAGTTCATCTGTTCATCACGCCGCCAGCGGCGCCCACATGTTGAGACACGAACGCCCGGCCGCTCATCGTGCGGAGGGGCCGGCGCAACATGGCAGCGATTTTTGCAGCGCAACTTGATGCAGATCAGACCGTGCGAACGGTACCTCTGCTCAAGGTTCCGGCAGTCTGCCGGCCTGGAAAGCTCGGGAGGCGCCTAGTGGATAGCCGCGTACATGATCCTTTCCTCCGTCGCGTCCAGCGCGGAGAATTCCTCCACAACCTTGCCCTGGCGTGAGACCAGGATGCGGTCGGAGAGTGCCATGATCTCTGGCAGGTAGGATGAGATGACCACGACCGCCTTGCCCTCGTCGGCGAGCCGGTTGATCAATTCGTGGATCTCGACGATGGCGCCGACGTCGACGCCGCGGGTCGGCTCGTCGAAGATGATCAGGTCCGGCTCCTGCACCAGCGATTTGGCGATCACGACTTTTTGCTGATTGCCGCCCGAGAGCTCGACCACCTTGCCGTGGTCGCCGATGGCACGAACCTTGAGCTTCTGGATCCAGGTCTTGCCCACCGCATCGGTTTCCCGCCGCGACAGGATCATGCGGCCCTTGGGAAATTTCGACAGCAGGCCGAGATAAATGTTCTGCGCGATCGAGGACGTCTCGAAGAAGCCCTCGACCTTGCGGTCCTCGGTGACATAGGCGATGCCGGCCTTGACCGCCGGCGCCGGCACCCGGTAGCGCACCGGCTTGTCGTGCAGCAGGATCTCGCCGCCGTGGAAGAAGTCGCGCTTGAGCACACCGGATACGATCTTGAACGTCTCGGTGCGGCCCGCGCCGACGAGGCCGAACACGCCGGTGATCTGGCCTGCGAACACCGACAGCGAATTGTTCTTCACCATCGGCGCCATCTTCAGGTTCTGCACCGTGAGCACGCGCGCGCCCGCCGGCCGCACCGTGCTCTTTCGGGCGCCGTAGAGCGTGTTGGAGAGGTCGCGGCCGACCATGGCCTGAATGATCGCGGCGCGATCGAATTTGGCGGCGTCGTCGGTCACGACATGCTTGCCGTCACGCAGGACAGTGATGCGGTCGGCGAGCAGCAGGGCCTCTTCCAGGGCGTGCGAGATGAAGACGATCGAGACACCGCGCTTCTTGAGATCGCGGACGAGGTCGAAGAAGTACTTCTTCTCCTCCGGCGTCAGCGATGCGGTCGGCTCGTCGAAGATGATGACCTTGGCGCGGTGCAGGACCGCGCGTGCGATTTCCACCATCTGCTTCTTGGCCGCCCCGAGACCGCTCACGGTCGCGGTCGGCGTGACGTCGAAATTGAGTGATTGCAGGAACTGCTGCGCGGCGATGTAGATGCCGCGCAAGCGGTTGTAGAATTTCTCCTGCCCCAAGAACAAATTCTGCGCCACCGTCATGGTCGGCACCAGGCTGTTCTCCTGGAACACCATGGCGATGCCGAGATTGCGCGCCTCCAGCGGTGTCCGTGGCGCGACGTCGGCGCCGTCGACCATCATGGTGCCCGAGGTCAGCGTCACCACGCCTGCCATCACCTTGGTCAAGGTCGACTTGCCGGCGCCATTCTCGCCAACCAGCGCGTGGATCTCGCCGCGGCGCAGGTCGAAGTCGACCCCGTCGATGGCGGGAACGCCGGCGTAGAGTTTCGTGGCGTTGCGCAACGAGAGTGCGATGTCGTTCATGAGCAGAACTCCTCGGCAAGGCCGGCCAGGGGCAGCTTCAGAACCCGCCCCGGTCCCTTGGCGATCAGGACCAGATCGCCGCCCATCTCGATGGCCGCAACGACGCCGTGATTGACGCCGTCGACCCGGCTGTGCAGCGAATAGAGCGGCTGTCCCTCGGCGTCGAGGCGGATGACGAGGCCGTAGGAGCGGGGCGGCGCCCATGGCTTGATGACGCCCATGGTCTTGATGTGCGCGCCCTGCATCGGTTCCTTGAACGAGATGCCGGAGCGCAGGCGCGGCGCGACCCAATACGCCGGATCGATCTCGGCCATCATGCGGCGCCGATAGGCCGGCTCGCGCAACACGAACTCGACGAGCTGGGTGCGCGCGGTGAAGGCCGTGAGCCAGTAACCGCCGCCCGAGGCCTTCGCGAGCCGCGACGGATAGACGGGCAGGTGAGCGAGCACGGTCCGCGGCGGTGCGCCCGGCGCGACGAGCACGAGGCGATGACGCCAGCTCTCGCTGACCAGCACGCCGTTGCCATGCACGCAGGCACCAAAGGCGTGGCCGAGCCCCTGGGCAAGCGATGTTACGGTTTTGCTGCCGGGGTCCAGCTTGAACACGCGGCCGGTGCGATTGAGCTCCATCAGGTCGCGCGCCCAGTCGCCGACGCCGCATGTCGCTGAGCCATCGGTCGCGATGAGCGTGTTGTCATTCGCCAGGGCCAGCGCGTTGACCGCGTTGAAGGCGGCATCGGCAAACGTCACGGTGGGCTGCTCGGCCGAAGGGCTGGAATAAAGACGCACCTCGCGTCCCCCGAGCGCGACCGCAAGTCCGCCGCCCGCCAGGGCACACAGCGCCGAGATCGGCCGCTCGAAGCTGCGAACCTCCGATGCCACGCCGCCGTCCAGCCGCATCAGCCGCGCGCCGTCTGCGATGAAAAGGTTGCGTCCATCGGTGGCGAGGTCTTCGGGCGCCTCGCATGTCAGCAGTGTCTCTGCCGCTTCCAGCTTCTGGTTGGGTTTCAGCGCGCCGTCGAAGGACGGCACGGTGATGGTGGCGTCGCCGCGCCCGAGAACACGGTTGGCGAACTCCCTGACGGCCGCGATCACGATTGCTTCCCCCACCGCTTGTCATACTGGACGAAGTCCGGATCGGCGTTGCCGAGCTTGTAACGGCCGATCCGGTTGTTGAGGATGCCGCCGAGATAGAGATAGCCGCGATGCTCGCGCATCGAGGTGATCATCGGATGGTTTTCGCCATGCAGGTCCCAGAACGATTCGACGATCTTGCCCTGCTCGTTGAACTTGACCACGCAGCCCGTGTTGATGTTCGGGAACAGCCATTCGTCGACCGGTACGCGTTTGGCCATGCGGCGCCGGAAGCCCGGCATCTTCCAGGCGAGGTCGAGTGAGGGGCTGCGCATGCCGACCAGCGCCAGCCAGTAATTGCCGTCGGAAGCGAGGTTGATGTTGTCGGGGTAGCCCGGCAGATTATCCATCACGACCTCGACGTTGCCCTTCTTCGGCCCCGCGAACCAGTAGCGCTTGATCGAGCAGCCGAATGTTTCGGCGAACAGGATCGACTGGCCGTCGGAGGCCACGCAAATGCCGTTGGGAAATTTGAGGCCGCGCAATTCGGTGCGCGTTGCGCCGGTCTTGGTGTCGTAGGAGATGATGCGGCCGTTGCCGCGCGCCTCGAGGCCGTCGATCGGCCACTCGTCCATCTCGTAACGCACCGTGGCTTCCGAGAAGAAGATCAGGCCGTCGTCGGTGATGTCGAGGTCGTCGGCGAGCCGCAGCCGGCTGTCGTCGTTCACCGAACTCATGCTGCGGTTGGTCTCGTCGGTCGCCTTCTCTACCGTGCCGTCGGGCTTGATGCGGTAGAGCCCCATGCCGCCGATGCAGACGTAGAGATTGTCCTCACGGTCAAAGGCCATGCCGAGCGGCTGGCCGCCGATATGGGCGAACACCTCCATCGTCTGATAGTCGGGCGCCAGGAAGCGCATGATGTCGCCATGGCGCGAGCCGGCATAGAGATTGTCGTGACGATCGAGGATGACGTCCTCCGGCGCCTCGATGCGGCCGAGGCCGATCGCTTCGACGTTGCGCAGCTTGTCGTTCTGCTCGAACGGGCCGCCTTGTCCGATCTCGGTCGGTGGTGGCGGCGGCAGCGAATGATAGGTCGGCGCGACATAGACCTTGCTGATGATGCGGGTCCGGTTCTTCTGCCAGCGGATGTCGACCATCGCGGCGACCAGCAAGATGCCGGCGAGCGCCATCCGGTTGACGCCGCCGCGTGCGTTCATGGTGGTCAGGCCGTTGGTGACCAGCAGGACGATCAGCACGCCGACGGCCGATTTGGCGACCGAGCCCTTGCCGCCGCCGAGCGTGATGCCGCCCAGCACCGTCGCGGTCAGCACGATCACCTCGAGCCCGACTCCGATGTCGCCGCCGACGGTGCCGAGCCGGGATGCGAAGAACAGCGCGCCGATACTGGTCAGCACGCCGCTTGCGACGTAGCAGAGCGCGATGGTGCGGCGGACGGGAATGCCGGAATTATACGCCGAGCGGCGCGAGCCGCCGATCGCGGTGATGTGCCAGCCGGGCCGGAGCCGGGTCAGGAAGATGTGGCCAAAGATGGCGATGACGATATAGACGAGCGCGACGGTCGGGATGCCGAACACGCTGCCGCCGCCGATGAAATCCCACGAGGGGATGTCGGGGAAGGCCGACGCGATCGCGTTGGAATAGCGCTGGATCAGCAGATCGTAGGCCGAACGGTAGATGATCAGGGTGATCAGCGTGGTGATGAAAGCGCGCAGCCGCAGATATCCGATCAGCACGCCGTTGACGGCGCCGAGCAGGGCGCCGCAGAGCAGCGTGGCGGCGATCACCGCCGGCACCGGCCAGCCCAGAACGTCGAGGCAGTAGAGCGCGCAGAAATCGGTCAGAGCGAAGATCGAGCCGACGGAGAGATCGATGCCGCCGACGATGACGACCAGCGCGAGCCCGAGCGCGATGAAACCGATCTCTCCGGCTTGCCGTGCGGTGTCAGCGAAGCTCGCCGGCGACAGGAAGTTGTCGATGGACCGGCTGAGCGCGAGGCCGACGATCAGGAGAAGGATCACCGGAATGGCGGTCTCGGTCCATCGCTTGGACAGGATTTCACCGAGGAGATGATCGGGCCAGTAGCGGTAACGCAGGCTTGTCAGGGTATCGCGCATCGGCATTCCAGGACCTTGCAAGTTTCGGGACCGCATCCCGGACGTGAGATCGTCCGGGACGCCTTGGTCTTGCGTCGCGACGACTATTTCTTGAGGTCGCTGAGATTCCAGCAGGTCATCTGGTTATCTGCGTTCTCCTTGGTGATCGGAATCAGCGTGGTGTATTCCGAACCTTTGACCGAGCCGGGCTTGACGCCCGACGACAGCAGCCACTTGATGGTACCGGCCATCTGCGATGCCTGGGTCGGCACGTCGTAGCTCATGTTCAGATCGAACGCGCCGGACTTGACCAGCTCGCACGCGCCCTTGCGCTCGCCGCCGCCCGAGGTCGCGACGAACACCTTGCCGGTGAGGCCGGCTTCCTTGACCGCGGCCGCAGTGCCGATGTCCATGCCGTCCCAGAAGCCGACGATGCCGCAGAGATCCGGATTTTGCTTCAGCACTGTCTGCGTGATCGCCTTGGCCTTGGCGGCGTCCCAATCGGCGGCCTGGCTGGACACCACCTTGATTTCGGGGTGCTTGGCGAGCACGTTTTCGACGCCCTTGAGCGTATAGGCGCTCGCGGCCGCGGACAGCGCGCCTTGGATGATCGCGATCTTGTTCGACTTGCCCTGGCAGGCCTTCACCACGCCTTCGGTCTGGCGCTCGCCGATCTCGACCCAGTTGGCGCCGACGAAGGCGGAGCTGCGATAGGCCGATCCCATGTTGATCTGGATGACGTAGATGCCTTCGTTCTCGGCGCGCTGCAGCAGTTTGGCGTAGGTCTGCACGTCGGGATTATGGACGACGATGACCGCCGGCTTCTCGGAGATCAGCGACGTCACCGCTTGCGCGCCGGCATTGGTGTTCCAGTTGGCGTCGCGGATCACGAACTTGACGCCGAACGGCTCGAGCTCCTTCTTCAGGCCGGCATACCAGCCTTCGGTGAGATCGAAGTTCATGGCGACCGGGACGTAAGCCACGGTCTTGCCGGCAAGCGCCTCCTTGAATGGCTTCTGGAACGGCTCGTCCAGGCCCTGCTGGGCCAGGGCCGGTGCGGTCATGGCCGCGAGGCCCAGTGCGGCGACGAGTGCCTTTGTCGGGCTGCCGATATGCTTCATTGCTTCCTCCTTGGTTGTCATTGTTTGTTTTGGTCGTTCAGATGTCGCCCTGCTGTGCCGTTTCTTCGTTGCGCGGATTCAGGAAGGAATCCGTGATGACGGCGAGCAGCAGCACCACGCCTTTGATGAGATTCTGTCCGGCGTAGGAGATATCCATGATGGTCATGCCGTTGAGCATGGTGCCGATCACGAGTGTACCGATGACGACGTTGAGCACGCCGCCGCGCCCGCCCGACAGCCCGATCCCGCCGAGCACGACGACCAGGATGACGTCGTAGATCAGCGTCGAATTGAAGATGCGGGTCGGCATCGAATTGACGGAGGCCGCCATCACGAGGCCGGCGAAGCAGCCGATCAGGGCGGTGATCACATATTGCAGGACGATGATCGGGCGGGAGGGGATGCCGGTTACGCGCGCGGCGTAAGGATTATCGCCGATCGCGTAGATATAGGCGCCCCAGCGCGTTTTCCGCAGCAGGAAGGCGACCACGGCGCAGGCGATCGCGAACATCCAGATCGACGTCGGAATGCCCAGAATGGTGCCCTGTCCGAGCCGCTCGAAGCCGTCCATGCCCGGACTCCACTGCACGACGTCGAGCTGGAACAGCGCGGCCTGCCCGAGCCCAGCGAGTAGCAGGCCCGTCGCGAGCGTCGCGAACAGCGAAGGGACTTCCGCGTAGGCGATCAGCCAGCCGTTGACGAGACCGAAGGCAATCGCGAGCAGCACGGCGGTCAGCAGCGAGGCCGGCAGCGAGTGACCGTTCTGCACCATCTGCAGGACCAGTCCCGGCGGCACCGCAAGCGCCGCGATCAGCGAGATGTCGATGCCGCGCCCGATCACGACGATCGCCATGGCGAGACCGAGGATGCCGAGCACGGAGACGTTCTGCAGCAGCGTCAGCATGTTTTCCGGCGTGAGGAAGCCGCGCAGGAAGATCGAGAATAGCAGGAACAGCATCGCAAAGACCGCGAAGACGATTTCCTGCTGATTGAACCGAATGCGCTTCATTCCAGTGTTGCCTTTCTTCGACGCCGGCCTCTGCGGGTCCGTTATGACGATCGGGTCTCGATGCGATAGGTCTGTGGAAGCGGCGTCAGGCTCTCGGCGAGTGCTTTCCCCCGATCCTGATCATTGGAGTTCACCGTGACGTGGACCAGCGTATTCAGCCTCGCATCCTTCTCGACGCGAATCTCCGCCGCGGTGTCAGGGCCGAAGATGCGGTCGATCTCGCTCCTGACCTTCTCCTGAACGGCGAGGTCGCGGAGCGTGGGCTTGAAGATCTTGCCGACCGCGGTGACCGGAAGGCTTTCGAGCAGCACGACGCGCTTCGGCTTCGCGGGAGGTTCATTGACGTTGCGCTCGAGATGCTCGCGCAGCTCTGCGAGGTCGATGGTCTGTCCCGGCGACGGCACCACGAAGAGAATCGGCACTTCGCCGGCATAGGCATCCGGCATGCCGACAGCCGAGCTCATCTGCACGCCCGGAAAGGCATTGGCGACGTCCTCGATGGCGGCGGGGTCGATGTTGTGACCGCTCCGCACGATCAGGTCCTTCTCGCGTCCCGTCAGCACCAGCCGCTGGTCCGGCGTGAGATAGCCGACGTCGCCGGTGACGATCCAGTGGTCGTCGGTCAGCACGCCGTTGTTGTGCCGGGGATCGAGATAGCCGGGAAACACCTGAGGGCCGCTGACAAGGACGAGCCCGCTGGTGAGCGGCGAACATTCCGTCTTCAAATCGGTATCATCAAGCGCGACGATCTTCGTTTTCGCGAACGGCGCCCGGAAGCCGACGCTGCCCTGCACTGGCGTCCCGTGGCCGGGATTGAACGCGATTGCGGCCGCGGTCTCGGTCATGCCGTAGGTCTCGAACAGCGTGATGCCGGTGCGTGCCTGAAATCGCTCGCTGACCGCCTTCGGCGCCACGGCTCCGCCGGTGAGTGCCATCCGGACGGTGCTGATGTCGGAGGATCCGACCGGCTCCTCGGCAAGCGCGGCGATCGAAGTCGGCACGCCGCTGACGATGGTCGCGCCGAACCGCTCGACGGTGTGCCAATAGTCCCGGATCGCGTCGGGGCTTCGGAGGCTGTAGGGTGAGGGCATGATCACATGGCCGCCGGCCGCGAGGATCGACAGGCCAAGCGTCATGGTGCCGCCGACGTGAAACAGCGGAAAGCCGTTCACGGCGGCATCCAGCTCGTCCAGTCCATGCACCTGCGCAAAACTCCAGGCGGCGTGGATCTGGTTGCCGTGCGTCAGCCGAACCAATTTCGGTCGCCCGGTGGTCCCGCCGGTGTGGAAGAGGGCGCATATCGCAGCGCGATCTGTCGAGGGCTCGAAGTCCAGCGTGTCGTGTGCGCGCGCGACCGCCTCATCATAGTTCAGAAAACCTCCGGGCAGGAGACTATCCGCGCCGATCACCAAGATCGTCTTGAGCGATGGGACGCGCCGCACGACGTTGGCCGCCTTGGCCCAGATCGCGCGATCGGAGGCTTCGGACGGGATCACCAGCACGGTCGCGTTCTGCGCCTCGAGCAGGTCGGCGATCGCGTCTTCGTTGAGGAGATAGTTGATCGAGCTCGCAACACCGGCAACCTGGGCGCCGAGCAACGAAGGAAATAGCGGCGGCAGGATCGGGCAGAGAAACGCGGCTGTTCCTCCGCTTTTCCCGATCCCGTGCGACCTGAACAGATTGGCGGCGCGAATGATTTCCGCAAACAGTTGACGATGCGTCACCGTGACGTCACCGGGCTCGCGCGAGCCCCTGGTCAGCACCGTCAGCGCGGGACGGTCGGGATGCAGGCGTGCCGTGGCTTCGAACAGGTGCAGGAGATTGCGGGCAGGGATGAGGGAGTCGTAAGGCTGCCGCTCCAGCGCCTCGATGTCGGCGATGGTTTGGACCGGTTGAATGAACCGCGTCGTGATCGGCGATGACAAGCCAAAGCTCACGGGCATCGCCATTCTGGCGGCACGGCAAGCTGTGCAGCGGTTGATTGGGCCTCACGCAAGCGAACGTTTCCTGCCTATTTCATTGACCGTTTTTTGTTCTTCATAGGCCACATGCCCGGATGCGGCTTGCTCCGGAGCGCAAAGCTTTTGCTTCTCCGCGCAAACCGGTCTTGCGTGTAGGCGGCGGCGATCTAGAATCTGTTTGCGTGGCAGGCTTGTGCGATGCACAAACGATGTTCATCATGGCCTTGCGACGGATGGGCAGACGATGAACCTGGTCTTCACGACGGACTATCTGGAGCTGGCCAAGCGCTACGCCGCGTGGCAAGGCGCCATTTGCGATGTCTACGTCCATGTCGACGTGAATGCCGAGGAGCGATCCGACTATCACGGCTTCATCCGGGAAGCGCGGTTCGGCGCGGTGACGATGACGGATGTCCTGCTGTCGGAGCAGCGCATCTCGCGCCGCGAGCGTCACATCGCAAAACTCGACAAGGATTGCTACTATGTCGAATTCGTCCAGCAGGGCCGGGTCAACGTACTGCAGGCGGGCCAGACCCTGCTGTCGAATCCCGGCGTCGGCGCGATCTTTTCGGCCTCCGAGGCCTACGATCTCGAATGTATCGGCAAGGTGCGATCGCTGTATCTCGAGATCCCGCGCAAGGAGTTTTCCGCGCGCTTCAGTGACGGGCGCCTGCCTGTCGTCACGACGATGGCGACGGGCCGCGGCCTTGGGCGAATCGCCGCCGAATTCTGCGCGACGCTCGCCACGGAAGGTGGGTCGCTGGACGAGGCCGCGAGGACGCGGCTCGGTGCCGAACTGATGGACGTGCTGGCGCTCGCGCTCGACATGGGCGATCGGGACGAATTCTCGGAAGATGCGAGCGCGCAGCAGGCGCGCCTGCGTTCGGTCAAGGCCTGGATCGAGGCGCATCTCACCGATGCGGACTTATCGCTGGAGAAGATCGCGAAGAGCAACGGCGTCTCGCTCAGGCATCTGCATTATCTGTTCCGCCTCACTGATGTCTCGGTGTCCGAATGGATCCTGGATCGCCGGCTGCAGCGCTGCTACGACGTGCTGACCCGCCCGGAGCTGCGGTCGCTGTCGATCACTGAAGTTGCCTATCAGCTCGGTTTTAGCAGCTCGTCGTATTTCAGCACGGCGTTCCGCAGGAAGTTCGGCCACAGCCCGTCGGACCTGCGGCGCCGCTAGAGCATGATCCGGAAAGATCATGCTCTACAAAACCTAGAGCGCGACGACGATTCGTTCCAATCTCATCGCGCTTTAGAGAACCCTGCACCGCGCGAGGCGATGCAGGTCCGACTTCGTCAGCGTTACTTCACCAGCGGGCAGCCGCCGTCCTTCAGCGGACGGAAGGCCTGGTCGGCGGGCACTTCGGCGAGCAGCTTGTAATAGTCCCACGGGCCTTTCGACTCCTCGGGCTTCTTCACCTGGAACAGGAACATGCTGTGTACCATGCGGCCGTCCTCGCGCAGAATGCCATTGTCGGTAAAGGCATCCTTCACGGGCAGCTCGCGCATCTTCGCCATCACCGTCTTGGTGTCCTTGGTGCCGGCGGCCTGCACGGCCTTGAGGTAGTGCAGCGCCGCGCTGTAGGTGGCGGCCTGGTTCATCGTCGGCATGCGCTTCATGCGCTCCATGAAACGCTTGCCGAAGGCGCGGGTCTTGTCGTTGAGGTCCCAGTAATAGGCTTCCGTGATGATCAGGCCCTGCGCCAGCTTCAGCCCCAGGCTGTGCACGTCGGAGATGAACATCACGATCGCCGCCAGGTTCTGGCCGCCGGCGACGATGCCGAACTCGCCGGCCTGCTTGATCGCGTTGATGGTGTCGCCGCCGCCATTGGCAAGCCCGATGATCTTGGCCTTGGAGGCCTGGGCCTGCAGCAGGAAGGACGAGAAATCGGCGGTGTTGAGCGGATGCTTGACGCTGCCGAGCACCTTGCCGCCGGCTGCCTTCACGACGTCGCCGGTGTCGCGCTCGATCGAATGGCCGAACACATAATCCGCGGTAAGGAAAAACCAGGTATCGCCGCCGTTCTTGACGATGGCGCTGCCGACGGTGTGGGCGTTGGAATAGGTGTCGTAGGTCCAGTGTGCGGTATAGGGCGAGCAGGATTTTCCGGTGATGTCGGAGCTCGCCGCATCGGTCACGATCATGATCTTCTCGTACTGCTTCGACAGCTCCATCACCGCGAGCGCGGTGGCCGAGGTCGGCAGGTCGATGATCATGTCGACGCTCTCGGTCTCCCACCATTTGCGGGCGATGGTGGAGGCAACGTCGGGCTTGTTCAGCACGTCGGCGGAGACCATGTCGATCGGCTTGCCGAACATCTGCCCGCCGAAATCCTCGATCGCCATCTTGGTGGCCTCGACATTGCCCTGGCCGCCGATATCGGAATAGACCGAGGAGAAGTCGGAGAGCACGCCGATCTTGAGCGGCGTCTGCTGGGCCAGAGCCGGGGCAATGGCGAACCCGGCAAGCAGTCCGGCCGCAAAAGCGGCGCGCGCAATTCGATGCATGGATACTTCCCCCGTTTTTATATTTTGGTGCGCGAGCCTAGAGTTGCTTCTGCGAAGCGTCAATTCTTGCGTGACGGCGCCGCGCCTCTGGATGATTTGACGCGGCAGGTTGCGCCGACTACGCTTTGGGCAAACGCGAAATGCGTAAGCGAAGTGCCTGACGAGCATTGAGTCCGCCGTCACGCAGATTGAAATTCCCGGGGGACGGAAATGCCGAACGATACCGCAGCCACGATCTCGAAAGCGCGCGAGCACTCCATCGGCGATCTCTTGCGCCGCTCGGCAGGTCGCGAGCCGAACAAGCTTGCGGTCAGCTGCGGCAATGTGAGCTGGACCTTTGCCGAGATGGACGCGATCTGCAACCGGCTCGGCCGCGGTCTGCTCGGCCTCGGCGTCAGGAAGGGCGATCGCGTCGCCGTGCTCTCGCGCAATTCGCATGCGTTCGCCGCGCTGCGCTTTGCGTTGGCGCGGATAGGCGCGGTGTTGGTGCCGATCAACTTCATGCTCAATCCGGACGAGATCAATTTCATCCTCAAGAGCTCCGGCGCGAAGCTGCTGGCGACCAGCCCGGATTTCGTCGAGCCGGCGAAGGCCGCAAGCGCCAGGGATTGCGCGGTCGAGAAGATGATCTGGCTGCCGGGCGAGGACCCGGCCGCGGCGCCCGCGGGCCTCGCCACCTTCGATGATCTCCTCAGCCCCGACGGCTCGTTCTTGGAAGCGTCCGTCGACAGCCGCGATCTCGCGCAGATCGTCTACACCAGCGGCACGGAGTCGCTGCCCAAGGGCGCGATGCTGACACATGAAGCCGTGATGTGGCAGTATGTCAGCTGCATCATCGACGGCGGCATGAGCGTGGACGACAAGTTCCTGCACGCGCTGCCGCTCTATCATTGCGCGCAGCTCGACGTGTTCCTGGGGCCGCAAGTGTATCTCGGCGCCTCCGGCGTGATCACGGGCAAGCCGACCGCCGATAACATTCTGGCGCTGATCCAGGCGCATGAGATCACGTCGTTCTTCGCACCGCCGACGATCTGGATCGCGATGCTGCGCTCGCCGAACTTCGACAAGACCGATCTGTCGACGCTTCAGAAGGGCTACTACGGCGCATCGATCATGCCGGTCGAGGTCCTGCTCGAACTGCAGCGCCGCCTGCCCGCCGTCAAATTCTGGAACTTCTACGGCCAGACCGAGATCGCGCCGCTCGCGACCGTGCTGCGGCCCGAAGACCAGCTGCGCAAGGCCGGCTCTGCGGGCAAGCCCGTGCTCAATGTCGAGACACGCGTGGTCAACACGGCGATGGAAGACGTCAAGGTCGGCGAGGTCGGCGAGATCGTGCATCGCTCGCCGCATCTCTTGTCCGGCTACTACAATGACCCGGTGAAGACTGCGGCTGCTTTCACCGGCGGCTGGTTTCACTCCGGCGATCTCGCCACCGTCGACGACGAAGGCCACATCACCGTGGTCGACCGCGTCAAGGATATGATTAAGACCGGCGGCGAGAATGTCGCCAGCCGCGAGGTCGAGGAGATGGTCTATCGTATCCCCGGGGTCTCCGAGGTTGCCGTCGTTGGCCTGCCCGATCCACGCTGGATCGAGGCGGTGACCGCGATCGTCGTGGTCAAGACCGGTGAGACGCTCGACGAAGAGTCCGTCATCAAGCATTGCGCCGGCCAGATGGCACATTTCAAGGTGCCCAAGCGCGTGATCTTCGTCGATGCCTTGCCTAAGAATCCGAGCGGCAAGCTGCTCAAGCGGGAGCTGCGCCAGCGCTTCGTCGGCGGCGAGACGCTCGACAAGGCGGTCCAGAAGAGCTTCGGCACCTGAGATGGAGCGATCGGCATGAGAGCCTGGCAGGTCGCGCGCGACTGGTCGATCGAGGGGATGGAGCTGGCCGATCTGCCGGAGCCTGCACCCGGTCCAGGCCGGGTTACGGTGCGGATGAAGGCGGCATCGCTGAATTACCGCGATCTGATCACCGTGCAAGGCAAGGGCGGTGTCACCAGATTGCCGCTGATCCCGTTCTCGGATGGTGCGGGCGAGGTGATCGCCATCGGTGAGGGCGTGACCCGTGTCGCGGTCGGCGACCGCGTCTGTCCGATGTTCTTCCAGTCATGGATAGACGGCAAGGTGTCGGCGGCCAGCCGCCGCTACGCGCTTGGCGGCACGCGGCCGGGCGTTTTGCAGGAGGTGATGCTGCTCGATGCCGAGGGCGTCAGCCGTGTTCCCTCGCATCTGTCCTTCCAGGAGGCTGCGACGCTGCCCTGCGCCGGGCTCACAGCCTGGCGCGCGTTGTTCGAGGAGGCAAAGGTGCGGCCCGGCGACACCGTGCTGGTCCAGGGCACCGGCGGCGTGTCGATCTTCGCACTGCAGTTCGCAAAGCTCGCCGGCGCGAGCGTGATCGTGACGTCGTCGAGTGATGAGAAGCTCGAACGCGCGCGTGCGCTCGGCGCCGACCACACCATCAACTATCGTTCGGTGCCGGAATGGGGCAGGGCGGCTTCCGAGTGGACGGGCGGCGGCGTCGACCATGTCGTCGAGGTCGGCGGCAAGGACACCTTCGCGCAATCGCTCGAGGCTGCGCGGGTCGGCGGCAACATTCTGGTGATCGGTGTGCTCTCCGGCGTCTCGCAGCAGATCGCGATCCCCACCCTGTTTTCCAAGAACCTGCACGTCACTGGCCTGTCGGTCGGCAGCCGCCGCATGTTCGAGGGGATGACAGCAGCGGTCGGACACAACGCCATGAGACCGGTGATCGACCGCGTGTTCGGCTTCGACGCCGTGCCCGACGCGCTGCGCCTGATGCAGCGGGGCGGCCACTTCGGCAAGATCGTCGTGGAGTTTCCGTAGCAGGTGCTCGGTTGGTTGGGGCGCGCTCCACACGTTCCCCACTGTCCTTGCGGCGGAGCGATCGAGAAACTCTCCGCGGAAAGACCCTGGATTGCTCGTTGCATCGATCTAATAACTGTACTATAAGTACATTATTAAACGCGACGCCACGATGCGTTTGCTGGACCGGCACGATCGATGCATCGTTGTTTCGGCGGGCGTAGTTTGCGGCCGCGTGAGCGGGGTTGATCGATGACGGCACAGCGCGACTACGAAATCTTCGAGGCCGGCGACGTCGCGCTCCAGTCCGGCGCCGTCTTCCCCGCGCTGAAGCTGGCGTACCAGACCTACGGCACGCTCAGCCCGGCCAAGGACAACGTCATCCTCTATCCGACCTCGTTCAGCGCGCAGCATTTTGATACCGAGTGGCTCATTGGGCCCGACGGCGTGCTCGACTCTGCGCGCTATTTCATCATCATCCCGAACCTGTTCGGCAACGGGCTGTCGTCCTCGCCGTCGAACTCGGCCGTGCCGTTCCCGCAACTGACTTATCACGACGCCGTCGCGGTTCAGCATCGGCTGCTCATCGAGCGCTTTGGCATCACAAGGCTGGCTCTTGTTTACGGCTGGTCGATGGGCGGCATGCAGGCCTATCATTGGGCGGCGCTGCATCCTGACATGGTCGCGCGTGCCGCAATCGTTTGCGGCAGTGCGCGATGCGCGCCCTACAATCACGTCTTCCTCGAAAGCGTGAAGGCGGCCCTCACGGGCGATCCTGCCTTCCGCGATGGCCGCTTCGTCGAGAAGCCCGTGGCCGGCTATCGCGCCATGGGGCGCGTCTATGCCGGCTGGGCGATGTCGCACGGGTTCTATCGCGACGAGGTCTGGCGCGAGGCCGGCTTCATCTCGCTGGAGGACTATCTCGTCCGGGCCTGGGATGCCGCGTTCGCGCGGCGTGACGGCAACGACCTGCTGGCACAGGTCGGCATCTGGCAGGGCGGCGACATCAGCCGCTGCGCCGCCTTTGGTGGCGATCTCGACCGCGCGCTCGCGGCGATCAAGGCGCACATGCTGTTGATGCCGGGCGCCACCGACCGCTATTTCGACGTCCGCGACAACGAGGACGAGCTTGGCAAGCTGGCCAACGCGAAATCGGCAGTGCTGCATCCGATCCCATCACTGCACGGCCATCGTGCCGGCAATCCCGTCAACAATCCGCGCGATCAAGCTTTCATCAAGGCCGAGATCGCAGCGCTTCTCAGCAAGTAGGGCAGGCATCCAACCATGAGCGACGCGACCGTTTCAGAACCCGGCCACCGCCTCAAGCCGCTGACGCCGGCGATGCTGCGCGAATTGTCGGTGCGCTCGAATCTCAGGGGTGCCGCCCAAAGCCTCGGCCATTACGGCGTGATCGTGCTGGTCGGTGCGCTGATCTGGAAGGTGACGTCGAGCTACGGCGTGCTCTGGGCGCTGCCGCTGATGGCGGTGCAGGGCTATCTCGTCGCCTTCCTGTTCATGGCGGTGCACGAGACCGCGCACAAGACCGCGTTCAGAAGCCGTGGCCTCAACCTCGCGGTCGGCAATCTCTCGGCCTTCATCATCGGATTGCCGTACGAATATTACTGCCTGTTTCACTGGGACCATCACCGCTACACCCAGGATCCGGACAAGGACCCGGAGCTGATCGTCGGCGTGAAGCCGGCCACCGATACGCAGCTCGCGATCGCCTATAGCGGCCTGCTTCAGGTCGCCGGGCGGCTCCGGCTGATGCTCGCTCACGCCGTCACCGGCAAGGTCGTCGTGCCCTGGATTCCCGAAGGCAAGCGCGCCACGATCGTGACCGAAGCGCGGGCCTATGTCGCGATCTATGTGCTGCTGTTCGCGCTGTCGCTGTGGTTTGAATCGGCGCTGCTGCTCTGGGTCTGGATCGTGCCGTTGATCATCGGGCAGTTCTTCCTCCGGCCCTATCTCTATGCCGAGCATACCGGCTGCGACACGACGCGCAGCGCGTTCCAGAACACCCGCACCACCTATACCGGCGCGATCGTCAAATGGTTCGCGTGGAACATGCCCTATCACGTCGAGCACCATGCCTATCCGTCGATCCCGTTTCATGCGCTGCCGAGGCTGAACGAGATCGTTGACGGCGAGATCGTCTATCGCGGCCGTGGCTACATCAGAACGACGCGCGAGACCTGGGCCTGGTTTCGCAAGCATCGACCGGCGGTCAGGTGACGGAGCGCCGGTGTTGCCGGCCCCGTAGTTTGTCGTGCTTCTGCCGGCTTCCGATAGGCTGCTTTACGGCGTGTTCATCGCATCTTCGGATTGGGCGGAATATTCCGATACCGGTTCGCCATGCAACCCATAAATCTTTACCAAAATCAACGGCTTGGGCGCTCCAGAAACGTACTTAACGAATCCCTCCGGATCGGGAAAGTTTTAGCGATCTGGCATTCACGACCCGTCGATGCCGCCGCTCTAACGTCGTGCCATCAGGGCGACGACATCGGGAGAGATTGGTGATGAATGCGACGAGAGACCGCCTTCTGGTGGTCGATGACGATCTGGTGCAGCGCGTCCTGATCGGCAAGATCGGCGCGAAACTTGGCTACGACACCGTCGTGGCTTCTTCGTACGAGGCCGCAACCGAGCTTCTGACCCGCGACACCTTCGAAGTCATGGCGCTCGACCTGTCGCTCGGTGAGCGCGACGGGGTGGAGTTGTTGCGTTTCGTGGCGGAGCGAGACCTTCGCGAGATGTCGATCGTGATCATCAGTGGCTGCGACGATCGCATCATGAAGGCAACGCGCAGGGTCGTGAACGGGTTGAAGCTCTCGCTCGGCGGCTGCCTGACCAAGCCGCTCGATCTCAACCGCTTGCGCAGCGCGCTGGAGTTGCCGCAGCGGTCGCCGCCGGTGGCGACCTCCGCCACGCCATCACTCCAGATCACGCCGGAGAGAATTCTGCGCGGCCTCGCCGATCAGGAGTTCTTCGTCGAGTTCCAGCCGAAGATCGGGCTTCAGACCGGAAAGGTCGTCGGCGCCGAAGCGCTCGCACGCTGGCGCACACCCGAATTCGGCATGATCTCGCCACTGGTCTTCATTCCAATCGCCGAGGAATCCGGTCTCATGCGCGAGGTGACGGACCGCGTTCTCTCGTCGGCGATGTCGCAGGGCCGCAAGCTGATCGAACGCACTCCCGGCTTCACCGTCGCCGTCAACATATCGGGCTCCCTGATGTCGGACCTGACCTTGCCCGATCGCATCGAGGAGATCCTGCGGCGCGAAAACGTCGCTCCGTCGTCCCTGACGGTGGAGATCACGGAGACCTCGGCGATGGCCGACGTCGATCGCGCCAACGACATTCTGGTGCGGTTGCGGATCAAGAATATCGGGACGGCGATCGACGATTTCGGCACGGGCTATTCGTCGCTCTCAGCGTTGGCGCGGCTGCCGTTCAGCGAACTGAAGATCGACCAGTCCTTCATCAAGGGCTGTGAATCCGATGACGACATGATGAAGATCGTCGATGCCTCCGTGGCGCTTGCGAAGGCGTTCAATATGAAGGTCGTCGCCGAAGGCGTCGAGAGTTCGGAAGCGCTCGAGATCATACGCCGGATCGGCTGCGACGTTGCCCAGGGGTTCTTCTTCGCACCCTCGCTGCGGCGCTCGAGCGCCGAAAGGTGGATATCGCAGCGCAATTCTCTCGTAGAGGAGCAGGCGGCTTCCGCGGCGCTGCCACAACGCGGCGCGCCGGGGCTGACGGCTTTCGCGAACTGAGGCGACGAACCCCGGTCGCAAGGCGACCGGGGCTGCGCCAGCCGATGCAGGACGTGCTCAGTAGATCCCGTACGCGCAGACATTCACCACGCGGACGCGCAGGCCATGGCGGGTGCGGACGACGCGCTCCTGGTAGCAGTTGTTGACGCCGGTGTTGACGTAGATGCCGCCGTAGCCCCAGCCGGGACCCCAGCCATGGCCCCAGTGCGGGTGGATGCCATGTGCCGAGGCGGCGGTGGGAGCCAGAGCGGCGGCGCCGAGCGAAGCGGCGGCGATCAGACCAAGTGTAAGCTTACGAAACATCGTCATTCTCCAGTGTGGCGCGGGGCCGTTGTTGTGTCCCTGCATCTCGGTCGAGCCGACGCGCGAACGCGTTCATGCGGGGAGAGGAGAATCGTGTTTCAGGATTGTTTCGTGGGCCTCGGCGACATGCGCCGATATCAGGCTTTCCGCGCCGCCCGCGCCGCGTCATGAGTCGATGTGCGATAGCGCGCGGCCATGGCCTGCGTCAGTTCCGCCATCTTCTCGCGCAGATCGGCCGGCTCCAGCACTTCGGCCTCGGGCCCAAGCCGGAGCAATTCGGCCGCGGCATGCCATGACGTTTTGCCGGTCGGCACTCTGGCGATGCGCCAGCCGTCAACGTCAGCGGTCTCTTCGAGCTGCGTGCGCGCCTTGACGTAAGGCTGGCTTAGCGCATCGAGCAGTTTCACGCCGAACGGCGACAGCCGCACGATCGCGACATTCGGATGCATCTCGGCTTCGAGGCGAAGCGTCGCGGCCTGCCAATAGGCGGCGAGATCGAAATCGGCGGGACGATCGAAGCGATCGTCGAGCGCGGTGCAGTCGAGCACGCGTGCAACGCGATAGGTGCGTACGCTGCCGTCGACCAGGCCCGCGATATACCAGCTGCCACCCTTCAGCACGAGGCCGAGCGGCGCGACGCGGCGCTGCTTCTCGGCGCGCCAGCTCTGGTAACGAATCTGGATCAGTGTTCCGCGCAGAGCCGCGCCGGCGATGGTGCGCAGATGTCTGGGTTCTTCCGCCTCGCCGAACCAGCCGGGCGCATCGAGGTGAAAACGCTCCTGCATCCGCCCGGCATCTTCGCGCAAGTTAGCCGGCAGTGCCGCCATCAGCTTGTTCTGCGCGGCGATCATCGCGGCATCCAGTCCGAGCGCCGCGGCGGGGCCCGGCAATCCGGCAAGAAACAGCGCGCCCGCCTCGCTCTGCGACAGACCGTTCAGCCTCACACGATAGCCATCGAGCAGGCGATAGCCGCCCTCGGCGCCACGATCGGCATAGACGGGAACGCCGGACGCCGCGAGCGCGTCGATGTCACGATAGATCGTGCGCACCGAGACCTCGCAAGCCTCCGCGAGTTCGGGCGCGGTGACCCGCCCCCTGGCCTGGAGGGTGGTGAGGATCGACAGCATCCGGCTCGCGCGCATGATCCCTTAAACCATACCTGACACAAGATGTCAGGTATGCCCGGCTACAAGCGCGCCATCGCCAGCCGGCCAGATGGAGAGCTGCCATGACCGATTCCCGCCGCATCACCCTGTATTATTCGCCGCAGAGCCGCGCCACCGGCACGCGAGTGCTGTTGGAGGAGCTTGGCGCGCCCTACGATCTCCATGTCCTCAACATGAAGGCCGGCGAGCAGCGGAAGCCGGCCTATCTCGCCATCAACCCGCTCGGCAAGGTGCCGGCGATTCGCCATGGCGAGGCGCTCGTGACCGAGCAGGTCGCGATCACGATCTATCTCGCCGATCTGTTTCCGCGGGCGGGTCTGACGCCTGCGCTGGACGATCCGCTGCGCGGTCCCTATCTGCGCTGGATCGCCTATTACGGCTCGTCATTCGAGCCGGCCCTGATCGACAAGTTCATGCAGCGCGAGCCGGCGCCGATCACGCAATCGCCCTATGCCGATTACGACACCATGCTGGGTGCGCTGGAGACGCAACTGTCGAAGGGGCCGTATCTGCTCGGCGAGCGCATGACCGCCGCCGACGTCCTGTGGGGCGTCGCGTTCAGCTGGACCATGATGTTCGGCATCGTGCCGAAGAAAGACGTTTTCGTCCGCTATGCCGACAGGATGACGTCGCGGCCCGCGTTCCAGCGCATCAACGCGGCGGATGACGAGATGGCGGCGCAGCATGCGGCCGCGATTGGGGGGTAGGCCGGCGCGTGCCTCAATCTCCGCTGTCGTCCCGGGCGGGCGTAGCGCGAACCCGGGATCCAACCACAGAAAGGAGTTTTGCGAAGATTCGGAGTTGCCAGCTTTGCACCATAACCACTCCCTGTGGTTATGGATCCCGGATCGGAGCTTCGCTTGTCCGGGACGACAGTTGAGCAAGAGGCGCGTCCTCGGACTCCCTGATTACGCCGTTCAAAACCGCGGCGCTCGCTTCTCTCCAAACGCCTTGATGCCTTCCTTGATCTCGTCGCCGCGCATGCTGTCGCGGTGGCGCTGGTCGGCGGCGGGCTCGTCGAGCTCGCCGCGAGCGAATTCGTTGATGGCGCGCTTCATGCCGCGCATCGCCTGCGGCGCGTTGCCGGCGAGGATGCCTGCGAGCTTGTCGACTTCCTCGTCAAGCGTCTCCTCCGGCACCATGGCGGTGAGATAGCCGATCCGCAGCATCTCCGGCGCGCTGATCTTCTGCGCGGTTAGGAATAGCTTCTTCGCATTGTCCACGCCGAGCCGCGTCACGTAGCGTTTGATGCCGCTCCTGTAGTAATGCAGCCCGAGCCGTGCGGCAGGCATGAACATCTCGGCGGTGTCGACGCCGATGCGGAAGTCGCAGGCGAGCGCGAGGTCGGTCGAGCCGCCATAGACGCCGCCATTGAGCCGGCAGATCGTCGGCACGCCAAGATCCTCCAGCCGGTTGACGACCACTTCGAACGCGGAGCCCGCGCTCTGCTGCTCGTTCGCGCTTACTGCGCGTTGGGCAACCGAGTTCAGGTCGTAGCCGGCGGAGAACGCGCGCCCGGTGCCTGTCAGCACCAGAACGCGGATGTCAGGATCCGCCTCGACCCGGTCGAACAGCTTGACCAGGTCGCCGAGATCCTCGGCCTGAAGCCGGTTGAGATGCTTTGGCCTGTTGAGGCGGATGGTGGCGCGCGCGCCGGTGATGTCGAGCACGGGGCTGGAGGCCGCGTCGGCGGTATCGGACATTGTTGTCTCCATTTACTTGTTTTCGAGCGCGCGGCGTTTGGCTTCCGCGTCGATGGTGTGGGCGAGGTCCGGATGCCGTGCCATCAGCACGCGGAAATCGACGAGGTCCAGCACCAGAAGCCGCGACACCTTCGTGGTCGAGACATTGGCGCCGCGCGAATTGTTGCCGAGCAGCGCCATCTCGCCGAAGAAGGCGCCCTCGCCGAGCCGCACCTTCTTGCCGGGCAGGTCGACCTCGACCTCGCCGGCGGCGATGAAATACATGCAGTCGCCCTGCGCGCCCTTGCGAATGATCATGGTGCGCGCCGGCAGCTCCATGGTGCGCAGCATGTGGGTGACGTCGGCTATGGCCGAAGGCCCCAGCGCTGCGAAGAACGGCACCTTGCTGACGGATTCCCAGGTCTTGAGGAAGTTGTCGCGGCGGGTCTCGGCGGCAAAGCCGGTCGCCAGAATTCCGGTCCACAGGCCGAACACGCCGAGGCCGGAGATCATCACCAGCGCCGCCACCACGCGCCCGAGCGGCGTCACCGGCACGACGTCGCCATAGCCGGTCGTCGTCAACGTCACCACCGCCCACCACAGCGCGGCGGGGACGCTGCCGAACGTCTGCGGCTGTACGTCCCGCTCCAGGAAATATTCGGCGACGGAGGCGAGGAAGACGACCATCAGGAAGATCACGAGCACGCTCACCAGCGGCCCGGATTCCAGCACCAGCACCCGGCGAAGCTGCCGCAGGCCGGGAATGCCCGGCACCACTTTCAGGACCCAGAGCACGCTGAGCAGCCAGGCTGTCTTGGGCTCGACGCCGAGAAGGAGTGCGACCGGCACAGCCAGGGCGCCGACGGCGTCGACCAGCCCGGCGGAGGAGGACATATAGAGCGACAGGCGCCCCGTGCGCGCCATGTGCCGCAGCCGGACCACCCATTCGAACACGAAATAGACGAGGCAGGCCCAGAGCACGGCATCGACCCAGCGGTGCTCCGTCTCATAGGCCGGGCCGACCGTCAGCAGCACCATGCCGAGCACGCCGACACCGACCGCCACATAGGCCGCCTTGGTCATGTTGCGGCCGGCTGTGGCGGCCACGAACTGGGCCAGAGCGGGAATCAGCGGCTTGGACATGGGGGAGGCGGGCTCGGTCGTGAATCCGGCGGTCCCGGTCGGGACCTCGATGCCAAAGTGCCCGCCCGGGCAGGGGTCGTCAACGACGGGTGCTGGCCGCCTGCAATGTCGTTGAACGGGGGCGCGGCTCCGGTGCTTCGGCGGGCCGGGCCGCCATGCCGGCGGACCGCGATTTCGAGATCTCCGACGAAAGGTCAGGCACTCTGAGCCGTCTTCACCACCACGACCTTGCTGTCGTCATGCTGGGGCGGGGCTGTATCCTGGGCGACCTTGTCGGCCTCGCCGGCATGGCGCTTGAGGTAGTCGCGGCGCATGCCGATCTCGTCGCGGACGAATTCGTAGCCGAGCTTGAAGGTGTCGAGCCCGTCGGTGCTGATCGTGCCGTCCCTGAGGCCGATGACGGCACCGCGCAAGATGCCCTCGAGCTCGTCCTGGAGACATTCGAGCTGATCGAGCGAATGGGCGTGCTCGATCCGTTCGCCAATGTCGAGGATGGCGGTGGAGAGCTCGCTGGCCTTCTCCGGCGCGATCCGGGTGATCTTGGCGTAGATCGCGGCGAAGATCGAGCCGATGACGCTGAGCGCGGCGGCGCCCAGATACATCAGGTCGCTGTACTTATCCATGAACGACTTGGTGTCGTCGTTGATGTAGTCGGCGGCCCCCTGATGAGCCATCACGAAAGCGTCCTTCTCGACGGAGGCCGGCTCGATCCTGCTGGCAAAGCCGTTGTCGAGGCGGAGCGCGGACTTGTTCTCGTAGATGGTGCGTGCGAGGTCGCCCGCTGCACTCGCGGACATCCTGGATTGCGCAACCAGCAGCCATTCCAGCCCGATCGTGTCGAGGTCGTCGTCGGGGATCTCGGGGGAGGCCGATAGCGTGCCGGCTGTCAGCGTCTCGTTCGAGAGGCCGGGGAATTTGCGCGCCAGTGCCTTGGCTTCGTCGATGGCGTTCAGCGTGAAGCCGCCGCGTTTGGCGACCTGCTCATAGGCCTTGTCGCGCACCGCCCTCGAGGCATGGACGATGGCGATCACCGCGCCAAAGCCGCTCGACGGTGCAAACAGCTTGTCGAGCGTTGCGCCCTGCGGCGCCATCTGGATCCTGGCGGTATCAGGACCGTCGGGGATGTCGAGGATGCTGCGCACGAAGGCGAGCGAGGATTCGCTCTCGGCGACGACCGCGACCTTCTTCTTCTTCAGCTCGGCAAGTGACTTGATCTTCTTGTTGCCGGGACCCAGCAGGAGCACGAGATCGTGCTCGAGTATCGCGAGCGTACGCGCCCGCAGCGGCACCTTGGCGTCGGTGCGCAGCACGGCGAGGTCGGCTTGCTTGCGGTCGAACTGTGCGAGCGCCTTGGCGTTATCGCCGTTGTTGACGATCTTGATCCGGACGCGCGAGGCGTTGTTCTTCAGGACGGCGGCGAGCTTGGCGGCGAACAGCGCCTCGTCGCTGTTGGGGGCGCCGACGGCAAAGGTCAGCGTCTCCGAATTGTGCAGCAAGGCGCGTCCGCCCCAGACGGTGGCGAGCGACAGAAGCAGGGTCAGAACGACGTAGAGAAACACCTGCTGCTGATTGGTCTTGATCACAGTGGGGCGCCGCGGCGGCGGCGGCTCTGTTGGTGACGTCGTGGGGCCTTCAGCACTCATGGCAGCACTCTGGCCTTGTATCTGGATGGCGGTGGCTCGCGGGATGCGATCGCGGCGGGCGCCCTGTAATTCCTAAATGCCTGAAAAAAGAACGTTATTCTCTATCTTCAATGATAGCGCGCCGATGCCGGAAAGCAAATTTCGAGCCGAAGGTAACCTTACTCAACTCAGGCGCGGCGATTGGTCATCCTATCACCAGTTAGCCACAGTTGGCGATTTTCCGGTTCCCCCGGCTGCATTCCGCCGCGGGAGATGTCATAAATCAGGGGTCCCGGCCATTTGACCGGTCCAAGAAGAAGTTGCGCTGAACGCTCCAATTTTTCTTGTCACCTCAATGAGGCGTCAGCTTGTCGTTTCCACCCATGTCATCGGCGGTTCCGGTCGAAGCGCTCATTGGCTGGATGTTGTTGCTCACCTTCAAGCACATCATCGCCGATTTCGTCCTGCAAACTGCGTGGATGGCGCATGGCAAGGATCAGAAGCACGGCTGGGCCCTGCCGCTGCTCGTGCACTGCCTGATTCACCTCGCGGTTGCGCTGCCCCTGATCCTGATCGTGGCGCCCAAATTCTGGTTCGTGGCGTTGATCGACTTCGTGATCCACATGACGATCGACCGCGCCAAGGGACTCGTCTCGGCCAATTTCGGCGTCGACCTGCAGCATCCCTGGTTCTGGACCCTGATCGGCGTCGACCAGGCGCTGCATCATTTGACCGGCTTCGGCCTCTCCATCTTCATGGCGGCGAACTGAGAGCGGTCGTCCTGTGGTCTCCGTTTGGAGGAAGCCCTCGCACCATGAAAGGTCGTCAGGCCCGGGCTTGTCCCGGGCATCCGCGTTCGTCGTGCGGCCTGGCGCTCCGTGGATGGCCGGGACAAGCCCGGCCATAACGCCTGGAGCGCATAGCGCCTCTGTTCGGTGCCCCACTGATTCGCGGCCGGCGCGCAAGCACCCCGGGTGACTACCGGCGGGGTTGGTTAACCTTTCATTAGAGAATTGCGCTGCATCTTCGGCGTCGAGGGAGAACTGCAATGTTTTCAAGCCGCGACGCCTTTGAAAGCGATTTCTGCCCGGTTCAGGACGAACTCCTTGGCGAGATGTATCGCGCCAGCGAGAGTGGCCTGCCGAGGCTGGTTGAGAGTGTTTCCCCAGACGCACGCGCGAAGCTGGCGCTGTTCTGCTACCGCCGCAGCCATCTGCATTCGCTGGCTGTTGCGATCGCAGGCAGCTGCAACGAGCGTGACCTGATCGAGAACGGCGGCCGTGTCGGCTCGACGCTCTACGCGCTGTCACGCGAAAGCTCGGCCAAGGCATCGCCGTCGCTGTCAGGCGGCCGCAAGCCGATCACGCTGTCGACCAAGCCGCTCTCGGTGCTCGCACCGCTCGATGACGAGCTCGACGACGAGATCGGCGAAGCCGTTCCCGCCTAAACGGCCTCGATTATCGGCAGCCCGAACTTCCGCCGCGCCATCGCGCATTCGGCATCGCCCGGCATGCAGGTGCGGCACACCTCCGGCCGCACTTCATAAATGCCGCAGGCCGTCTGCTTTCCGATCTCTCCCTTGAGCGCCGAACAGCGATCGCCCTCGCAGCGCATGCCGGATTGGCGTGCGTTGACGAGCGCTTCCGGGATTGCCGCAAGTTCCTCGTCACTCTCGATCGAGAAGCGCGGCCAGTTCTCCGAATAACCACAGCAGGCGCCGCAATTCTGGCAGCAGGTCGACAGGTCGATGGGGGAGGTCTCTTCCATCGTCGTCACGTGTCCTTTGGCGGGCCCCAGACCAGGCTCTGCCGCCATCTTGCGCGCAGCACGTCGCGCCTTTCCGGATATTTGTCGTCGAGATAGGTGGCGTCCACCACGCGGTCGGTGCGGAAGCTGCGGAAGTCGCTGCGCAGTTCGCACCAGGCCGCGAGCAGGCGCACGGCTTCGAGATAGCCGACCGAGATCGGCCAGATCATGCGCTCGCTGGGGCGGCCCTGCTCGTCGCGATAGCGCAGCATGATCTTCTTGCCTTCGTGGATCTGGGCGCGGGTGCGCGCCATGTCCAGGCGATCGGGCTCCCTGTTCCAGCTCGGCCGCGCGCGACTCGCGGGCTCCAGCACGAAGGGGCGCAGGCGTTCGGGCACGGTGTCGGCAATCTTGGCCATCAGATCTTCGGCCGCGCGCGCCAGCGTGGAATCGGCATGGCCCGCAACCCATTGCGCGCCCAGCACCGCCGCCTCGATCTCGTCGGGTGTCAGCATCAAGGGCGGCAGGTCGAATCCCTTCTCCAGGATGTAGCCCATGCCGGCTTCGCCGCGGATCGGCACGCGCTGGCCCATCAAGGTCGCGATGTCGCGATAGATGGTGCGCTTCGAGGTTTCGAGCTCGGCCGCGATCGCGTCCGCGGTCAGCGGCTTACGCGTGCGCCTCAGCACCTGGATGATCTGAAACAGCCGGTCGGCGCGTCTCATGACGATTCTCTCATCGGGGGCGGATCAGACGACGGCGCGTGGATGCTGACAGGATGTTGGCAGCAGCGGAGTTCTATACCGGGACAACACATCGACTGAAGAGGATTTGTCCATGATCATTCCAACCCATTTCGGCTCGGCGGCGCCGCTGTGGCGGGCACAGCTGTGGCCTGCCCGGGCGCTCGGCCGCCTCGTTTCGCTCGATCTCATGGCCGCCGACCTCCGATTTGCAGTCGCAAGCGTGGTGGCACGCTCGCTGGTCCAGGCCGCGGACGCGCTGGTCCGCCATGTGATGGGCCGCGCCTGGCGGGGAGCCCGTTTCGCAGAAGATATCACGGCTGCTGCCACCATGGTGGCAGCAGCCCGGCACTAGGTTCCGTCAACTCTTTCGGTCGTTCAGGAGAGCTTTCATGATCACGCTTTATGGCTTTGGCGCGGGCTTCGGCCTGCCGGAAATCAGCCCCTTCGTCACCAAGACCGAGGTGCAGCTGAAAATGGCGGGACTGCCCTACTGGAAGGAACGCGCGATGCCGCCCGCCTCGCCCAAGGGGCAATTGCCGTTCATCGACGACGGCGGCGAGGCTGTGGCCGATTCCACCTTCATCCGCGCCCATATCGAGCGCTGCTACGGTTTCGATTTCGACGCCGGCCTGTCGCTGGCCGAGCGCGCGCAGGCCTGGGCGTTCGAGCGCATGATCGAGCATCACGTCTATTGGGCGCTGGTCGGCGCGCGCTGGGTCGATCCGGTCAATTTCGCCAAGGGCCCCGCGCATTTCTTCGACGGCGCACCGGAGCACAATCGCGAGAAGCTGCGCGAGGACGCGCAATTCCGTGTCGCCGAGAACTATCTGCTTTCCGGCCTCGGCCGCCACGGGCCGGACGACGATATCGATCTCGCGGTGCGCTCGCTGTTCGCGCTGTCGGTGCAGCTCGGTGACAAGTCCTATCTGATGGGCAACAAGCCCTGCGGCGTCGATGCCACCGCCTTCGGCGCGCTCGCGGGGATTCTGACACCGTTCTTCGAATCCGGACTGCGCCAGCGGGCGGAGGGATTTGGGAATCTCACGGCCTATGTCGACCGCATGATGGACGCGTACTATCCGGAGTTCGCGTGGGCCCCACTGCGGCAGGCGGCCTGAGAAACAAAAAGAGCCGGCCCATCGGGCCGGCTCTCGTCGTCTCAAACCTGTCGCTGCGGCTACTTCACCAGCGTGTACTTGCCGTTCTTCACGGTGAGCAGGATGCGCGAGCGCTCGTCGAGGCCGTAGCGGTCCTTCTCGGTGAAATTGTAGACACCCTGGCTCGCGGCCATTTCCTTTTCCGACAGCAGCGCCTGACGGATCGCTTCGCGGAATTCCGGCGTGCCGGGTTTTGCCGTCTTCAGCGCCGCCGGGATCACGCGCTTCAGGATCTCGAACGCATCGTAGGAGTGACCGGCGAACTGGCTGCGGCTGTTCGGGCCGTACTTGGCCTCATACGCCGTGTTGAGCGCGAGGCCCGGCTTCTTGGTGGCGGCCTCGTCCGGCTGGTCTTCGGGGTCCATGACCGGACCCGACGCCATCAGCACGCCTTCAGCAGCCTTGCCGGCGATGCGGATGAAATCCATGCTGGCTGCGCCATGGGTCTGGTAGATCAGGCCCTGATAGCCGCGCTCGCGCAGCTCGGTCTGCGGCAGCGCGGCCGCGGTGCCGGAAGCGCCGACCAGGATCGCGTCGGGATTTGCGGCGACGAGCTTGAGCACCTGTCCGGTCACTGACGTGTCGGGGCGGGCGAAGCGTTCTTCGTCGGCGATGGTCATGCCCATCGGCCCGGTCTGGGCTTTCAAATCGTTGAACCAGAGGTCGCCATAGGAGTCGGAATAGCCGATATAGCCGATCGTCTTCACGCCCTTTGACTTCATGTGGTCGTACAGCACCTTGCCCACGATCGGGATCGGCTGCGGCATCGCCACCGACCACTTCATGCGCTCCGGTGTGATCGGAAACGGCGCGAGGCCGAAATGCGGAATGCCGGCCTCGTTGGCGACATTGGAGACAGCGATGGTCGGCGGGGTCAGCGCCGAGCCCATGATGATGTCGGCCTTGGATTCAGTGACGAAGCGGCGGGCGTTGGTGGTCGCGGTGGTGGGATCGCCGCCATCGTCGAGCACGATCACCTTCAGCGGCACGCCGCCGATCTCCTTCGGCACGAATTCCAGTGCGTTGCGCTCGGGAATGCCGAGCGCGGCGCCGGGGCCGGTCGTGGTGGTGGTGATGCCGATGGTGACTTCGGCGGTCTGGGCCAGCGCGGGCAGGGCCGGCAGGGCAAGCGTCGCAGCAGTGATGGCGGCGGTCAGGTAAAAGCGTTTCATTTATTCCTCCCTTGACGTGTTTCTTTGAAAGCAGAAATCGGGGGGTAATTCAGCCCCCTCTTTTGGCGATGCGGCGATTTAGCTCCGGACCTAACTCCCCGTGAATTTGGCTACCATTTCCGCAGGAAATGGAGCCGATTTCAGCTTGTCGGGGTTAACGGGGTCGCGGCCGACCAGGACGCGGGTCTCAAACCCCTCGATCGCCAGCGCCTCGCCCTTGTAGACGTTGTGCTTCACCTCGAAGCTCGAGCGCTTGATGCTCTCGATCCTGGTTTCGATAGTAATCCAGTCGCCATAGGTTGAGGGGATGTAGAACCTGGACCGCGTGTCGACCATGGGGATGCCCACCAGGCCGTATTTGCGGACCAGGTCCTGCTTTGAGAATCCGGCGACCTCAAACAGGGTCGACGTCGAATCGTCGAACATCGCGAAATAGCGCGGGTAGTAGACGATGTTGGCGGGGTCGCAATCACCCCACTGGATCTGGACGTCGCGCCGGTTCACGAACATGCGATTCTCGCCTTACTTCGGCGCCATGCGCAGCGAGCCGTCGAGACGCACCACTTCGCCGTTCAGGTACGAGTTCTCGACCATGTGCAGGGCAAGGGCCGCGAACTCGTCGGCATTGCCGAGACGGCGCGGGAACGGGATCGCGGCGGCGAGCGAGTCCTGGGCCTCCTGAGGCAAATTGGCGAGCAGCGGCGTGAGGAACAGGCCGGGCGCGATGGTCAGCACGCGGACGCCGAACTGCGCGAGTTCGCGCGCGATCGGCAAGGTCATGCCGACGATGCCGCCCTTGGATGCCGAATAGGCCGACTGACCGATCTGGCCGTCATAGGCGGCAACAGAGGCGGTGTTGATGATGACGCCGCGCTCGCCGGTCGCCTGCGGCTCGAGCTTGGACATCTCGGTCGCGGCAAGGCGCAGCATGTTGAAGGTGCCGATCAGATTGACCTTGATCACCTTGTCGAAATCGGCGAGCGCCATGGGGCCGTCGCGGCCGACGACGCGCTTGGCGACGCCGATGCCGGCGCAATTGACCAGCACGCGTGGCGCGCCGAGGGCCTTGGTCGCCTGCGCGATCGCGGCTTCCGCGGAAGCGGCGTCGGACACGTCGCAGGTCACAGCGACGCCCTTGATCTCGGCCGCAACGGTTTCCGCGAGCTTGGTATTGAGGTCGAAGACCGCGACCTTGGCGCCCTGCGCCGCCAGTCTTCGCGCGGTGGCCGCGCCAAGCCCCGATGCGCCGCCGGTGACGATGGCTGCCTGATCTTTCAACAACATGGCGTTCTCCTGAGGTGCGATGGTTTCTTAGCCGACCGATATCACACGGTCCGATGGATTGGCAGCGTACAGCTCGTCGATCAGCGCGCCACGATGCTCCAGCACCGCGCGCTGGTTGATCGAGCCCTTGTCGGTGACCTCGCCCTTGTCGATCGACAGCGGCGTGTCCAGCAGGATCGCACGCGTGATCCGCGTCGAGGACCCGGTGGCCTGGCTGAGGAAGCGCGTCAGGCGCTCGCGAAAAGCCTCGCGCACCAGCCGGTCGCGCGCGGTGACGGTGAGATCGTCGGCCGGCAGCGTCGGGTTGATCAGCCGGCAGCCGTCGAGATCGAGCAGCACGAGGGCGGAAACCTCGTCACGGTTGATGCCGGCGATGACGACGTCGCGCACGAGCGGCGCGCAGGCCGCAACCAGACGGGCGCGCAGCGGGCCGACGCTGACCCAGGTGCCGCTGCCGAGCTTGAAGTCCTCGCTGACGCGGCCGTCGAAGTCGAAGCCGGCATTGAGATCGTCGGGGTCGACCGCCTTCAGCGCATCGCCGAGCTTGTAAAAACCTTCCTCGTCGAAGGATTTCGCGGTGATGTCGGGCTGGCGCCAGTAGCCGGGCATCACGTTGGGGCCCTTGGCGCGCACTTCGAGCTTGCCGTTGTTCGGCACCAGCTTGGCGTCGTTGCCTGATACTGGCAGGCCGACATGGCCGGAGCGGCTGGTGCGCGGATTGACCGACATGAAGAACGGCGCGGTCTCGGTGGCGCCAAGGCCGGTCAGCATCGGCACGCGATAGCCTTTTTCCTTCACCGCGAGCTCGTCGAGGCTGTTCCAGACGAACGGCGAGAGCGCCGCGCCGGAGAAGAACATTGCGTGCAGCCGGTCGAAGAACTTCGCGCGCAGGCCCTGGTCGTCGCGCAGGTATGGCAGCAGAGACTCATAGCCCTTGGGCACGTTGAAATACACCGTTGGCGAAATCTCCTGGAGATTGCGCACGGTCTCCTCGATGCCGCCCGGCATCGGTTTGCCGGCATCGAGATACATCGAGCCGCCATTGTACAGCGTCAGCCCGATATTGTGGTTGCCGCCGAAGGTGTGGTTCCAGGGCAGCCAGTCGATGATGACGGGCGGCTCGTCCTTGAGGAAGGCGAGCGTCTCGCGCAGCATCACCTGGTTGGCGCAGATCATGCGCTGGGTGTTGATGACGGCCTTGGGATTGCCGGTCGAGCCCGACGTCAGCAGGAATTTTGCGATCGTATCGGGGCTGATTTTGTCGTGCACCGCGTCGAGATCGCCGCGGACCGGCGTCGCCATGAGGTCGGCGAGCAGGGTGACGTCGCGGCCCGGCACGCTGCCGTAGGAGGCCGCGATTTCAGTGCCGAGCGACACATTGGCGGCAAGCGCGTCGGAAAACTTGTCGGCATCCTCGGCGAAGACGAGGCCGGGCGTCAGCAGCTTCATCAGGTAAGACAGCTTGCCGTAATCCTTCGACACCAGCGAATAGGCCGGCGACACCGGGCAGAACGGAATGCCGGCATAGAACGCGCCGAAGGCGAGCAACGCATGGTCGATCGAATTGCCGGAGAGGATCACGACCGGCCGCTCCGCCGACAGGCCGCGCTGGATCAGCGCGGATGCGATATGCCGGCTCGCGGTGAGCAGTTCGGCATAGGTGATCTTGCGCCAACCGCGGCCACCTTCGCGCTCCGCCATGAAGACGCGGTCCGGCGTGGTCGTCGCCCAGTGATGTAGCCGGTCGGTGATGCGGACGGGATAGTCGCCGAGCGGCTGTTTGGGTCTGAGGTAGATCGTGCCGTCGTCGCGACGGTCGATATCGACGACCGGATCGCCGAAAGAGATCGGCCGCAGCGGGAAAGTGCTCGCGCCGCGCTCCATGCTGGAAGAGGACGGCTGCGCACTCATGGCTTCGGCTTCACCTTGGCAGTCTTGTGCTCGAGAAATTCGCGGATCCTGCGCTTGGCCTCCTTGTCGCTCTGCGCGACCGTTGCCATCAGCGATTCCATCAACAAGCCGGTCTGCGGATTGGCCTCCGCGATCATCGGCAGCGCCTGCAGCACGGCGAAATTCGTCAGCGGTGCGTTGGAGGCGATCTTGGTCGCAAGCTCCAGCGCCTTGCCGAGCCCGTTGCCGGCCTCCGTCAGATATTGCGCAAAGCCGTAGGAGGCGCCTTCGGTCGCGCTGTAGACGCGTCCCGTCAGCATCATGTCCATCATTCTGGCAACGCCGATCAACCGCGGCAGCCGCACCGAGCCGCCGCCGCCGACGAAGATGCCGCGCTGTCCCTCCGGCAGCGCGAAATAGGCCGAGGGCTCGGCGACGCGGATATGCGCGGCGCAGGCGAGCTCGAGCCCGCCGCCGATCACGGCGCCCCTGAGCGCCGCGATCACGGGCACGCGGCTGTACTGGATGCGGTCGAACACCCGGTGCCACATCTGGGAATGGAGCAGGCCGCCGGTGGCGTCGTGGTCTTGCAACTCGGACAGGTCGAGGCCGCTGGAGAAATGGTCGCCGATGCCGTGGATGACGACCGCGCCGATGTCCTCGGGCAGGGACGCAAAGCACTCGCCGATCTCGAGGATGATGCCGTCGTTGAGCGCATTGCGCTTGGCGGGGCGGTTCAAGCCCACGGTCAGAACCCGGTCCGCCCGCTCGATCCGGAGCAGCCCGGAGGCGCCCGCGTCAGCGGTGTTGGCGTTTCCCTGTGTCATTTGCGTCCTTATCAGAATAGTTATGTTGTATAACGAATTCTGGGGGAGTCAAGGAGGGCGGGACGATATCACCCCGGGGCAGGAGCTGCCCCTGGGTCCGACTCGGCGACCATAGGCGTTGCAGGCGTTTGACGCGCTGCTGTTGCCACACCCTCCGTCATTGCGAGCGCAGCGAAGCAATCCAGAATCTTTCCGCGGACGGACTCTGGATTGCTTCGCTGCGCTCGCAATGACGCGGTGAGGGCCTTCCTCACACCACCTGATGCACGTCGATCACGACGCGGTCGGCATGACGCGCGGCTGAGCCGACGAAGATGTGCTCCATCAGCCAGCGATACTTCTCATGTCCCGTCTCGAACCTCGGCACGGTGCGGAAATAGATTAGCTTGGGATCGACAGCCTCGCCCCGCTTGAGCTTCTGCAGCAGCTCGACCGGACCGAAGCGCATGCCTTTGTTCTCGACATAGACGACAGCGCCGTCGTCGGTCTCGAAGGCGTATTTCGCCTCGAGGTCGATCAGCTCGTTGGGCCGGATGGTCTGGAAATCGGCGCCGAACGGCAGCACCTTGCCTGATATCGCGCCCGTCACCTCGCCGCCGATGATCGGAATGATGCGGCGGACGCCGATGCCGGTCTCGCCGGCGGTGACGACGTCGCCGATGCGGGCGGTGATGCTGAAGACGTATTTGGTCTCTAACGTCGGTGTGGTCATCGCTTCCTCGTTAATGCGCCATCATCCGCGTCGGCAACCACGTCGCCAGCAGCGGGAAGGCGATCAGGATCACCAGACGCACCAGGTCCGTCGCCACGAACGGGATCACGCCCCTGAAGATGGTGGAGAACGACACGTCCTTCACCACGCTTTTGATGACAAAGACGTTCATCCCGACCGGCGGATGGATCAGGCCGAGCTCGACGGTCATCACGATGATGATGCCGAACCAGATCGGATCAAAACCAAGATGCATGATCACCGGGAAGATGATCGGCACGGTTAGGATGATCATCGCCATGGCGTCCATCAGGCAGCCGAGCACCAGATACATCACCATGATCAGCGCCAGCACGCCGTAGGGACCAAGGCCGAGGCCGGTGAGGAATTCGGTCACCTTCTGCGGCGTCTGCGTCACCGTGAGGAAATAGCCGAAGATCAACGCGCCGATCAGCACGGTGAACACCGCGGCCGCGGTGCGCGTCGCCTGGAGCAGCGAGGCCAGGATCTTCTCACGGTCGAGCCGGCCCGTGACGACGCCGATGATGAAGGCGCCGGTAGCGCCGACACCGCCGGCCTCCGTCGGCGTGAAGCGCGGGAGGAACGGCAGGCCGTAGAGGCCGCCGATGACGAACACGAACAGCAACACCGGCGCCCAGATGTCCTTGAGGCCGGCGAAGCGCTCGCGCCACGGCAGCACCTTGCCCTTGGGCAGGAAGTCGGGGCGGAAATAGCCGATCAGGAAGATCGTGATCATGTACATGGTCATCGCCAGGATGCCGGGAATGATGCCGGCGATGAAGAGCTTGCCGATGTCCTGCTCGGTGATGATGCCGTAGACCGCAAGCACCGTGGAGGGCGGCAGCATCGCGCCGAGCGTGCCGCCGGCCGCGATCACGCCGGTGGCGAAGGATTGCGGATAGCCGAACCGGCGCATTTCCGGATAGGCCACGGCGGAGAAGGTTGCGGCAGTCGCCACCGACGAGCCGCAGATCGCGGCAAACCCGCCGCAGGCGCCGACAGTGGCGATGCCGAGCCCGCCGCGCAAATGCCCGACGAAGCCATTGGCGGCGCGGAACAGTTCGCGGCTCAT
Organism: Bradyrhizobium cosmicum; assembly: GCF_007290395.2. NCBI lineage: Bacteria > Pseudomonadati > Pseudomonadota > Alphaproteobacteria > Hyphomicrobiales > Nitrobacteraceae > Bradyrhizobium > Bradyrhizobium cosmicum. The sequence continues at coordinate 992,003 of NZ_CP041656.2, forward strand.
GCCGGAATTGCTGACGAAGGAACCCATCAGTAGGAACATCGGGATCACGCCGAACGTGTAGTCGGTGACCGTGCGCATCGTGACCTGGCCGACCATCTTCAGGGCCGGTGTCGCGCCGACGAGATAGCTGAAGCCGGACACGCCGACGAGGCCCATCGCCATGCCGACCGGCACGCGCAGCAGCATCAGGGCGAACAGGGATACGAAGCCGAGGACGGCGACGGCGTCGGTACTCATGGTCACTCGGTCACCTTGATCTTGGGTTCATGCATGTCTTCGGGATGGAAGATCAGCCGGTATGTGCGGATCGCGATCAGCAGCACGGCGCAGACGTCGCCGATCCAGGCGACGAGGAAGAACGGCCAGGTCGGCATGTGCAGATCGAAGGTTTGCACATTGTCGTTGTAGGTCAGGCGGACCTTGTCGAACAGCGTCCAGGTCTGCACCGTAACGACGAACAGCAGGACCAGGGTCGCGAAGACGTCGATCATGCGCTGGTGGCGCGGCCCGACGTTGCCCCAGACCAGGTCGACCGTGATGTGAGTGCCGCGATAGGAGGTCGCGGCGATGCCCCAGAAGATGAGAATGCCGAGCAGCAAGCGGCCGATGTCGAAGGAATCGGGTATCGAATAGTTCAGCGTGTTGCGCAGCAGCACCGACACGAAGATGTCGAGCGCGACGATGCCGACGAACGCCGCCGCGATCCATTCGATCGAGTCGATGACGCGGTCCATCCAGGAGCGCTTCATGGGGAGGTCCTGTCGAGTGATGCCATGCATTTGGTCCAGATGTCGCCGCGGGCTTCGCCTCTCCCCGCGTGCGGGGAGAGGCCGCAACGCATCGAAGATGCGATGCGGGTGAGGGGGACTCTCCGCGAGTCCGTCTGCCACTAGTTTTGCGGAAGCAGCCCCTCACCCCAACCCTCTCCCCGTAAGGACGGGGAGAGGGGGAGGAAGAGCCGATCGCGTCGCGGCGTCACTCCGCCAGCGCGTTGTACTTCTTCAGCGAGGCCTTCAGATCCGCCATCGCGGCGTCGGGATCGGCCCCGGCTTTCTTGGCGCCATCGCCCCAGGTCTTGACCAGCGGTTCGGCGGCCTTCTTCCACGCGGCGGTCTGGTCGGGCGTGAGCTTGTAGACCTCCTGGCCGGCTTCGGCCTTGACCTTGTCGATGCCGGCGTCCTCGAACTTGCCCCAATACTCGCCGACCACGCCCGCCATCTCGGTCGAGCAGTTCTTGTCGACGGCCGCCTTCTGCTTGTCGGACATCGAATTGTACTTGTCCTTGTTCATCACGAACACGAAGGTCGTGACATAGAGCGGCGCGTCCATGTGGAATTTGGTCACCTTGTCGACGCCGAACAGGACCAGAGAGCCCCACGGGAAAGTCACGCCGTCGGCGACGCCGCGCTCGATGATGTCGCGCACTTCAGGTGCGGAGGACTGCACGTTGGTGCCGCCCAGCGCGGTGACGAAGTTCGCCATCGTGGCGTGAGCCGGGCGGATCTTCATGCCTTTGACGTCCTCGGGCGTCACGATCTTCTTGGTGCGTACATGGAAGGACGACGGCGAGTGGACGAAGGCGAGGCAGTATTTGACGTCCTTCATCTCCTTCTCGGCATATTTTCGATACCAGGCGTCCAGTCCCATCGAGCCGCCCTTGGCGTCCGAGATCAGGAACGGCAGTTCGCCGGCGCCGATGATCGGGAAGCGGCCGGGCTGGTAGCCGGGATTGACATAAGTGACGTCGGCGATGCCGTCGCGCGCCATGTCGTAGTGGTCGAATGCCTTGCCGAGCTGCTGGGCGGGAAACACCTTGCCCGTGATGGTGCCGCCGGAATCCTTGTTCACCGCGGCTACCCAGTCTTCCAGCGACTTTTGCAGCGGATGCGAGGCCGGCACCCAGTGCGAGACCTTCAGGTCGAAGGTCTTGTCTTGTGCGAACGCAGGCGTCACGCTTGCTGCGAGCAGCAAAGCCAGACAGGCTTTCTTCATCGGTCGTCTCTCCCTGTTTTCGACGGCGGGCTTCGATGGCCCGGTCTCTTTAATTAACATGTTATCTAATTGGCCGGCGCGTTCAAGCCGGAACTGGCCTCTTGTCTACGTCAGCCATGTTGCATGGATTTGTCGCAGCCAGCGGCGACGCGCACTCCCCTTTTGCCCAACCGTTATATGATATAATTATCGTGCGCGGACGGTCGCGACAAGCGAGCCGCGAAGAAAGCTTACAGGATCGGGAGGAGCAAGTATTGCGGACAAAAGTCGCAATCATCGGGGCAGGGCCGGCAGGATTGTTGCTTGGGCAACTGCTGCACCGATACGGCATCGACAATGTCATTCTGGAGCGGCAGAGCCCGGATTACGTGCTGGGGCGCATCCGCGCCGGCCTCCTGGAGGAAGGAACAGTCGGGCTGCTCGATCAGGTCGGGGCAGGAGCGCGGGCGCATGCCGAAGGCCTGGTGCATGAGGGCATCGAGCTCGCCTTCTCCGGCCGCCGCCACCGCATCGACATGAAGGGTGCAACCGGCAAGACGGTGATGATCTACGGCCAGACCGAGGTCACGCTCGACCTGATGAATGCGCGGCAGGCCGCCGGCCTTACCACGGTCTACGAGGCCAGAGACGTACAGCCGCACGATTTCGACGGTGCTCACCCGCGCGTGACCTGGGTGAAGGACGGCGTCACCCACACGCTCGATTGCGACTTCGTCGCCGGCTGCGACGGCTTTCACGGCGTCAGCCGCGCCAGCGTCCCGTCGTCGGCGATCGAGGAGTTCGAGCGGATCTATCCGTTCGGCTGGCTCGGCATCCTGTCCGAGACGCCGCCGGTCAGCCATGAGCTGATCTACTCCAACCACGCACGTGGCTTCGCGCTCTGCACCATGCGCTCGCTGAAGCGAAGCCGGTACTATGTGCAATGTTCACTCGACGACCATGTCGACCAGTGGCCGGACGACCGTTTCTGGGACGAATTGAAGCGCCGGCTCGACCAGGAGGCCGCCGACAGCCTCGTCACGGGCCCCTCGATCGAGAAGAGCATAGCGCCGCTGCGAAGCTTCGTCGCCGAGCCGATGCGCTTCGGCAGGATGTTCCTGTGCGGCGACGCCGCCCACATCGTGCCGCCGACCGGTGCCAAGGGGCTGAACCTTGCCGCGAGCGACGCGCATTATCTGTCGAGCGCGCTCCGCGAGTACTACGACGAGAAGTCCAGCGCCGGCATCGACGCCTATTCGGCGAAGGCGCTCGCGCGGGTCTGGAAAGCCGTGCGCTTCTCCTGGTGGATGACCTCGATGCTGCACAAATTCCCGGACAACGGCAGTATCGGCGCGCGGATCCAGCTCGCCGAGCTCGACTACGTCACGCAGTCCCAGGCCGCGATGACGTCGCTGTCTGAGAATTACGTGGGGCTGCCGTTTTAAGGGAAACGTGGCAGCGCCGCATACTCCGTCATTGCGAGCGAAGCGAAGCAATCCAGGAATCTCTCCGCGGAGACAGTCTGGATTGCTTCGTCGCAAGGGCTCCTCGCAATGACGACGGAGGCCGTTTCAAACGCCCGCGCAAATGCCGTTTAAAACTTTGTAGGTGATGCAGCCGTCGCGTCCCTCGCGTTCAATGCTGCTCGAACACAGCAACGCGAGACACCCCATGACCAGCACCGACATTCCCGCCGGCTTCGAGCCGCATTTCCGCAAGGCCCCGCTGACCGATCCCTGGGAGCCGCTCTATTCCAGAAAGACCGACAAGGCTGTGACGATCGGCCTGCGCCTGGCGACGCCGCACACCAATGCGCGGGGGCTGATCCATGGCGGTCTGATCGCGGCGCTGGCCGATGCCGCCATGGGCTACAGCTGCGCACAGGCGATGGGCTGGACGACGTCGTTTGTCACGATCTCGCTCTCGGTCGACTATGTCGGCTCCGCCGGGATCGGCCAGTGGCTCGCGATCGAGGGCGAGGCGATCAAGACCGGCAGCACGATCTGCTTCGCGCAGTGCCTGGCGAAGGCCGACGATGCCGTGATAGCGCGCGCCAGCGGGACGTTTCGGGTGGTGCCGAAGAAGGGATAGCCTCGCCCTCTCCGGGCCCCGGACGCGGTGCGGCGCGAAGTGCCGCTCCGCAGAGCCGGGGCCCATCCATCGATACGAGCTTCCAAGCCCCGGCTCAGCAGCGCATCACTACGTGCTGCGCTGCGTCCGGGGCTCGAGAATCACCCAAACCTCCACTCCGCGGTCTCCACCACGAGATCGACGAACGCGCGCACCTTGGCCGAGAGCAGGCGCGAGGTCGGATAGACGATGTGGATCGGCAGCGGCGGCTGCTCATATTTTGCCAGCACGATTCTGAGCCGGCCGTGCTTCAGCCCCTCGGCCGTCTGATAGGCCAGCACGCGCGTGATGCCGCCGCCGGCCTCGGCGTATTGCAGGGCGGCGTCAGCGCTGTTGCTGGTAAATCGAGGCGTCGGCATCACCTCGACCTCGCGGCCGTCCTGCACGAAGCGCCAACTGGCGGATGGGCCGAACTGGATGATCTGATGCGCGAGCAGCGCTTGCGGCGTCTTGGGCTCGCCGTGACGCTTCAGATAGCCCGGCGTTGCCACCACGATCCGCCGCATCTCGCCGACCTGGCGGGCGACCAGCGAGGAATCGGCGAGATGGCCGATGCGGACGGCGGCGTCGACAGCATCCTCGACGAGGTTGACGAGGTTGTCCGACAACCGCAACTCGCAGGTCACCTCCGGATAGCGTTTGAGGTAGGCGGTCATGATAGGGCCGACATGGAGCCGGCCGAAACCCACCGGTGCCGACACCACGAGACGCCCGCTCGGCCGGTTGCGCTCCTCGCGCGCGGACCCGTCGGCCTCCTCGACATCGGCAAGGATGCGCCGGGCGCGCTCGAGATAGCGCGCGCCGACGTCGGTCAAGGTCACCTGCCGCGTTGTCCGCTGCAGCAGCCGCGCGCCGAGATGCTCCTCCAGCGCCGCGATCAGCCGGGTCACGGCCGAGGGCGACAGGTGCAGCTTGCGTGCCGCCGGCGCAAAGCCGCGCAGGTCGGCGACGGTGACGAAGACATGCATGGCTTCAAGGCGGTCCATGGAAATTATTGCATATATTGCAATGATGAAGTGTCAATGAGGCCGATTGTTTTAATCGTAGAAAAGGCCATTTTAGCGAGGCAAAGACGCAGAGATGCGCCGGAATCTTCAGGAGATGTTCCGATGACGACAGCAGCCCATACCTATGCCAGCGACGTGGCATTTACGCCCGCGGTGAAGGCGATCCAGGCGCGAAAGGGGTCGCGCGAGGCCTACGCCCGCGCCGAACAACATGGCTGGCGGACCGAGGTCGATGAGAAGCTGGCCGGCTTCCTCACTGAGGCCAACAGCTTCTATTTCGCCACCGCGGCAGCGGACGGCCAGCCCTACATCCAGCACCGCGGCGGCCCGAAGGGGTTCCTGAAGGTGCTGGACAAGCAGACGCTGGCCTTTGCCGACTACGCCGGTAACCAGCAATTCATCACGCAGGGCAATCTGACGGAGAATCCAAAGGCCTACATCTTCGTCATGGACTACGCCCACCGCCGCCGGGTGAAGATCTGGGGCGAGGCGCGCGTGGTCGAGGATGACGAGGCGCTGACGGCATCACTGATGCCCAAGGGCTATCGGGCGCGACCGGAGCAGGTGATCCTGTTCAAGATCGCGGCGTGGGACACCAACTGCCCGCAGCACATTCCGCAAAAATTCGACGCGTCGGATGTCGCGACCGCGCTTGCGGCACGGGATCAGCGGATCGCGGAGCTTGAGGCGGAGGTCGCAGCGCTGAAGGAACAGGCCACCGCGACAGCATAAAGCTGACGCGGACGATTGAAGCCCGGCGCCATAACGGCATTACCCTCTCCACCCACTGGAGAGGGCGAGTCGTCGCGAAGCGGCGAGAGGGGTGAGGGGTCTTCTCCGCGTGACAGCTGTCCCACGTTGTCATTTGCGGATGGAGACCCCTCATCATGGGATCGCCTGCATAGAGCGTCATCTGCGACGAGGTTACAGAACGCTCGCGCCTTCGTGTTGGAAGCCGAGATAACTCGCCGCGACGCGCTCGTTTGCAGCGACGTCGCTGGCCCTGCCGCTGAGCACGAATTCGCCGAGCTCCATCACATAGGCATGGTCAGCGATCTTCAGCGCGGCCTGCGCGTTCTGCTCGACCAGCAGCACGGAGACGCCGGCGGCACGCAGCTCGGTGATGATGCGAAAGATATCGGCGACGATGATCGGCGCAAGCCCGAGGCTCGGCTCGTCCAGCATCAGCAGCTTCGGCTCGCCCATCAGCGCACGGCCCATGGCGAGCATCTGCTGCTCGCCGCCGGACAGCGTGCCGGCGAGCTGCTTACGGCGCTCCTTAAGTCGCGGAAATAACGTGTAGACGTGCTCCATAGAGGCTTTCGCCTTGCGCTTCTCAATGCGGAAGGCGCCGAGCTCAAGATTATCCTCGACATTCATGGTCACGAACAATTCGCGGTGCTCCGGCACGAGGCCAAGCCCCATCGCGACGCGGTCCTCGATCTCGAGCCGGGCGAGGTCCTGGCCGGCGAACGACACGCGGCCCTTCAGCGGCAGGATGCCCATGATGGCCGACAGCAGCGTGGTCTTGCCGGCGCCATTGGCGCCGACGATGGTGACGATCTGGTTTTGGCCGACCTCGAGCGAGACCGAGCGCACCGCCTCGACCTTGCCATAGGCGACATGCGCATCCGCGACGGACAACAGCGCGCTCATGCCGCCACTCCCAGATAGGCCTTGATCACTTCGGGGTTGGTCTTGATCGTGGCGGGCGTGCCTTCCGCGATCTTGGTGCCGAAATCGAGCACCACGATACGGTCGGCGAGGTTCATGACGAAGCCCATGTCGTGCTCGACCAGCAGCACGCTCATGCCGCCGTCACGCAATTCGCGCAGCAGCGTCGCGAGGCGCTGCTTCTCCATGTGGCGCAGGCCCGCTGCCGGCTCGTCGAGCAGCAGGAGCATCGGATCGACGCAGAGCGCGCGTGCGATCTCGACGATGCGTTGCTGGCCGAGCGACAGGCTGCCCGCGAGCTGATGCATCTGGTCGGCAAGGCCGACCCGCTCGATCTGGCGCGCGGCTTCCGCCAGCAGCCTGGCCTCATCGGCGCGATCGAGCCTCAGCATCGAGGAGATCGGACCGGAATGGCCGCGCAGATGCGCGCCGATCGCGACATTCTCCAGCACGGTCATGTCGGGGACGAGCTTCACATGCTGGAAGGTGCGGGAGATGCCGAGCTTGACGATCTCCTGCGGCGGCGCATTGTCGACCTTCTTGCCCTGCACCGAGATCGAGCCCGAGCTCGCCGACAGCACGCCGGTGATCAGGTTGAATGTCGTGCTCTTGCCGGCGCCGTTCGGTCCGATCAACGCGACGATCTCGCGGGCCTGGACGTCGAACGAGACGTTGTTGACCGCAACCACGCCGCCGAATTGCTTGCGCGCCTTTTCGACCTGCAGCAGCACGCCGGCCTCTCCGGCCGAGCGGGTGCGTTGTTCGAGTGCCAGGGAGGTGTCCGGCTTCCTGCCCCCGGTACGTTCGGGCAGGAACGATATCAGCCATGGCCAGATGCCGCCGGGTGCGAGCTGGAGCAGGGCCACCAGCATGATGCCGAACACGATGGTCTCGACCTGGCCGGAGCCGGGCAGGATCAGCGGCAGGTAGCTTTGCAGCACCTCCTTCAGGACCACGACGATCGCCGCGCCCAGCACGCCGCCCCAGACGTAGCCGGCGCCGCCGACCACCGCGATGAAGAGATATTCGATGCCGGCCTGCGCGCCGAACGGCGTCGGGTTCACCGCGCGCTGAAGATGCGCGTAGAGCCAGCCGGACAGGCCGGCGAGCACGGCGGCGTGAATGAACACCAGCAGCTTTGCGCGCGGGGTGTGCACGCCGAATGCTTCGGCCGCGACATGCCCGCGGCGCAGCGCGCGAATGGCGCGGCCGGTGCGGGAGTCCAGCAGGTTCATCGTGAGCAGGGCCGAGACGATCACGGCGATCCAGATCGCGTAATAGATCGAACCGGGTGAGAGCATCTTCAACGAGCCGATCGACAGCGGCGGGATCGCCGAGATGCCGTCGTTGCGCCCGAGGAATTCCAGCTTGCTGAACAGGTAGAACAGGCCGAGCCCCCAGGCCAGCGTGCCGAGCGGCAGATAGTGGCCGGAGAGACGGACCGTGACGAGGCCGAGCAGCACGGCCAGCGATCCGCTGACCAATAGCGACAGCGGCAGGGTCAGCCAGGGCGACAGGCCATAGGTCGTCGACAGCACCGCGGTGGTGTAGGCGCCGAAGCCGACGAAAGCTGCCTGTCCAAACGAGGTGAGGCCGCCGACGCCGGTCAGCAGCACGAGGCCCATCGCGACCAGCGCGGCAAGGCCGATATTGTCGAGCAGCACGATCCAGAACGGCGGCATGCCGGGGACGAACGGAATCGCCGCCATGACGAGTGCGAAGACGATGATGGGAAGCCGGTTCTGCATCTTGGCCTCAGTCCTTCTCTTCCTCGACCGCGGGGGCTGCGAGCGAGCGCAGCAGCAGCACGGGGATCAAGAGCATGAAAACAATCACCTCCTTGTAGTTCGAGGCGTAGAAGGACGAGAACGCCTCGACGATGCCGACCACCAGCGCGGCAATCGCGGTGAGGGGATAGCTGACGAGGCCGCCGATGATGGCGGCGACGAAGCCTTTCAGGCCGATCAGGAAGCCGCTGTCATAGTAGAGCGTCGTGATCGGCACGATCATGATGCCCGACAGCGCGCCGATGACGGACGCCAGCAGGAAGGCGATCTGCCCCGACAGCGTGGTGCGGATGCCGGCGAGCCGAGCGCCGAGCCGGTTGACAGCGGTCGCACGCAGCGCCTTGCCGTAAAGCGTCAGGCCGAAGAACAGCCAGAGCCCGACGATGAAGGCGATGGTGATGCCGTAGACGGTGAGGCTCTGGCCGGTGAAGCGCAACGCGCCGGCGGTGAAGGAGCCGGACAGCACGGCAGGCCCGCGCTGGCCTTCGGCGCCGAAGAACAGCAGGCCCAGTCCCTGCAGCGCCAGGTGCACGCCCACGGATGCGATCAGCAGCACCAGCACGGAGGTGTGCGCCAGCGGCTGGAACGCGACCCGGTAGAGGAACAGGCCGATCATCGCGACGATCACCAGCGAGAGCGCGATGCAGATGGCGACCGGCGGCTTCTGGGCGGCGAAATAGACGGTCAGCGCCAGCACGGCGGCCGGCAGCACGATATTGGTGAGGAAGCTGCGTACGACCAGGCGTCCGTGCAGCGCCTTGCGGGCCACGAACAGGTCGAAGGCGAAGGCGCCGATGCCGAGGGCCAGCGCGAGCTTTGCCGTGCCCGGCATCTGGCCCGCCGCCAGCGAGGCGTAGGTCAGCGCGCCATAGGTGACGAATTCGCCCTGGGGAATCAGGATCACCCGGGTGACGGCGAACACCAGCACCAGCGCCAGGCCGAGCAGCGCGTAGATCGCGCCATTGGTGATGCCGTCCTGCACCAGGAACAGCATGATGGTGGTGTTCAAGACCGGACGCTCCCCCTCAAGATGGCGGACCGGTCTCCGCGATTGCGGTGGATGGTCCGCTCACAGCCATTGAAATACGACGGCGATATTTGATATGGTCCATAACAATTATCAAATATAACTTCAAGGGTGGCGGACGACCTTCCCGAATTTAGCGGGATTACGAGCACGAGGCGATGACCGTTTCCAAAACTGCTGAAAAATCCGGTGACGCGACCAGGGGCCGCAAGGACGCGGGCGACGCCCAAGGCCAGGGTCACGCCGAAGTCCTCCAGCTCGGCGAGCTCTCGGAGCAGCTCGGTTACGTGCTCAAGCGCGCCCAGCTCAAGGTGTTCGAGAACTTCCTGCGCTGCATGGCCACGCTCCAGCTCACGCCCGCGCAGTTCTCCGTACTGCTGCTGGTCGAGAAAAACCCCGGCCGTAACCAGACCGAGATCGCCTCCACCCTCGGCATCCTGCGTCCGAATTTCGTGGCCCTGCTCGACAATCTCGAAAGCCGCGACCTTTGCGCGCGGATCCGCTCCACCAACGACCGCCGCTCGCACATCCTGGTCCTGACCGACAAGGGCAAGGCCGTGCTGACGCGCGCCAAGAAGCTCGTCGCCACCAAGCACGAGTCGCGGCTGAACACGCTGCTCGGGCAAGCCAACCGCGAGGCCCTGCTCGAGATGCTCTCGAAGATCGCCAACGAGTTTTGACTCTTACCCTCCCCCTCCAGGGGAGGATAAGAACAGCTCAATCCACCAGAATCACCCTGATGTCGTTCACGTTCGTCAGCGTCGGTCCCGGCTGCAGCAGATCCCCGGTCGCCTCGAAGAACGTCGTCGCATCGTTGTTGTCCAGATACGCCTGCGGCTGAAGCGCCAGCGCCTTCATCTTCGCAAACGTCGCCGCATCGATCAGGGCGCCGGCGGGGTCGGTGGGATGGCCGGCGCCGCCGTCGGCGCCGTCGGTGTCGCCGGCGAGCGCCGAAATGTCGGGCGTGTCCTTCAGCAGTGCGGCCAGCGCCAGCGCATATTCCTGGTTCGGGCCGCCGCGGCCGTTGCCGCGCACGGTCACCGTCAGCTCGCCGCCGGAGAGGATCGCGAGGCGCTTGCCTTGCGCGCGCGCTGCAAGCGCTAGCCTGGCGTGATCGGCGGCGACCTCGCGCGCCTCGCCTTCGAGATCAGCGCCGAGATCGATGATCTCGTAGCCGGCGTTCTTGGCGAGCTTCACCGCGGCGTCGAGCGACTGTTTTGGGCGCGCGATCAGCTCGAACGAGGCGCGCGCGAAGGCAGCATCGCCCGGCTTGGCACTTTCATTGGCGGGATCGTCCAGCGCGCGGCGGACGGCGTCGTCGATGTCGAGCTTGTACTTCGCGACGATGGCGCGCGCGTCGGCGAGCGTGGTCGGATCCGGCACCGTGGGGCCGGAAGCGATCGCGGAGGGATCGTCATGCGGCACGTCGGAGATCGCGAGCGTGACGATCTCCGCGGCGTTTCTGCCGGCGCGCGCGAGGCGGCCGCCCTTGATGCGGGAGAGGTGCTTGCGCACGACGTTCATCTCGCCGATCGGTGCGCCGGAACGGAGCAGCGCCTTGTTGACCGCCTGCTTCTGCGCGAAGCTGATGCCGTCCACCGGCGCGATCCAGTTCGCCGAACCGCCGCCGGTGAGCAGCACCAGCAGCAGATCGTCGGGGCCGGCCTCGCCCGCCAGCGCCAGCGTGTCGGCCGCGCCCTTGAGGCCGGCCTCGTCGGGCACGGGATGGCCGGCCTCGACCACGCGGATGCGGCGCGTCGGCACGCCGTAGCCATGGCGGGTGGTGGCGATGCCGACGAGGCGCTCCGGCGCGAGCTTGAGCGTGTCGAGATAATGCCGCTCCGCGGCAGCGGCCATCGCGCCCGCGCCCTTGCCGGCGGCAAGGCAGATCACCCGTCCCCTCGGCGCGGGCCGCAGATGCGGCGCCAGAATCGTGTTCGGATGGGCGGCGGCAACGGCGGCATCATAGAGCGCGCGGAGCAGGGGACGTCGGTCGGTCATGACGAAAAGCCTTCGGCGGACGGAAGCAGCGGCGAGGAACTCGCCATCGGCATGCCTACCGCATCGCGCGCCAAAGCGTAAGCAGGCTCTGCCGTCATTCGAATATGCAATCGCGTGATCATCATCGCGACGCAAGCAAAAGCCCCCTGCGATGGCTCGCAGGGGGCTCGTTGTCGCGGTGCGGCCGAGGCGGCTAGCCGCCTGCGTCGGCGCTGATCACGTCACCGAACAGCTCCCAGCGCTCGCCCTTGAAGCGCTGGAGCTGGAGCGAGCTGATCGGCGCGAAGTCGCCCGGCCCGGTGTTGATCTTGATGCCGGGCAGCAGCATCTCGGTGCGAAAGTCCTTCAGGCTGGCGGCCTGCTTCATGACGTTCTCACGCGTGAGATCGTCGCCACACTGTTTCAGGACCTGAACCAGTGTCTGTGCGACGCCGTAGCCGACGACCGTGCCGTTGTCGGTCTTGTCGCCTTCCGGAAAGTACTTCGTCATGAACTCGACATAGGCCTTCATGCCGGCGTCGTTGTCCCACTGCTTGTCGGTGGTGTCCTTCAGATATGCGGCCGAAACCACGTCCTGCGCGGCGTCGAAGCCCGCCGGCTTGATCACGCTGCCGACCGACGCCGAGACGTTGTTGAGGAAGTGCAGCGGCTTCCAGCCGATCTCGGCATTCTTCTTGATGGCCTGAGCGGCAAATTTCGGCGTCGTGATGTTCATGAAGACGTCGGCGCCGGTGGCCTTCAGCTTGATGATGTGGTTGTCGATCGTCGGCTCCGAGGTCTCGTAGCTCTCTTCCATGACGATCATCGAGGCGGCCTTGGACCCGAGGCCGTCCTTCAGGCCCTTGAGGTAGTCCTTGCCGTAGTCGTCGTTCTGGAACAACACCGCGATCTTGGCGTCCGGCTTGTTCTTGAGCAGCCATTTCGCATAGATCTGCGTCTCGCTCTGGTAGGAGGGCTGCCAGCCCATGGTCCAGGGGAAGTTCTGCGGATCGTTCCACTTGGTGGCGCCGGTGGCGACGAACAGCTGCGGCACCTTCTTCGAGTTCATGTATTTCTGGATCGCCGAGTTCGACGGCGTGCCGAGCGAGTTGAAGATGAACAGCACCTCGTCGCTCTCGACCAGCTTGCGGGCCTGCTCCACCGCCTTCGGCGGCGAATAGGCGTCGTCATAGCTGATGAAGTTGATCTTGCGGCCGTTGATGCCGCCCTCTTCGTTGATCTTCTTGAAATAAGCGGCTTCGGTCCGTCCGATGATGCCGTAGGCGGAGGCGGGTCCGCTGTAGGGCATGATGTTGCCGATCTTGATCTCGGTGTCGGTCGCGCCGGAATCGTATTTCTTCTGGGCCGATGCAGTGGAGGTCGAGGCCGCAATGAGCGCGAGCGCGAACGACGCGGCCGCGAGTTTGCCGGTGACAGCAGGCATTCCTATCTCCCTATTTTCTTGGTGTGTGCGTCCCTTTTCTTGTCTGATTGTTTTTGGCGACGCGGCCGCAATTCAATACGATTTGCGCGAAAGCTTCAAGGAAAAGCCCCCGCGGCAAGGCCGCGAGGGTTGCGTCTTTAGTTGACTGCTCGAGGTCAGCCGCCGACGTCGGCGCTCAGGATTTCACCAAACCGCTCCCAGGTCTCGCCCTTGAACCTGATCAATTGCAACTGCGAGAGCGGCGCGAAATCGGTGGCGGAGGTGTTAACCTTGATGCCCGGCAACAGGCCGGCCGGCTCGTAGTCCTTGATGTTGGCCGCCTGCTTCATGACGTTCTCGCGGGTAAGATCGTCACCGCAGGCCTTGAGCACGTGCACGAGGCCCTGGCTCACGATGTAGGCATACATCACCGACGCATCGGCGCGGTTGGCTTCTGGATAGTATTTGTCCAGGAACTGGTTCCAGCCGATCATCGCCGGGTCGTTCTTCCATTGCGCGTCGGTCGGGTCCTTGAAGTACTGAGACGAGATGATCTCCTGCGCGTTCTCGAATCCGGCCGGCTTGATGACGCTGCCGATCGAGCCCGAGACGTTGTTGAGGAAATGCAGCGGTTTCCAGCCGAGCTCGGCGTTTTTCTTGATCGCCTGCGCCGCGAATTTCGGCGTGGTGATGTTCATGAAGACGTCGGCGCCCGAGGCCTTCAGCTTCACGATGTGCGAGTCGATGGTCGGCTCGGAAACCTCATAGCTGTCCTCGATGATGATCAGCGAGGCTGCCTTGGCGCCGAGCCCGTCCTTGAAGCCCTTCAGATAGTCCTTGCCGTAATCATCGTTCTGATAGAGCACCGCGATCTTGGCGTCCGGCTTGTTCTTCAAAATGTACTTCGCGTAGATGATTGTCTCGCTCTGGTAGTTGGGCTGCCAGCCCATCGTCCAGGGGAAGTTCTGCGGGTCGTTCCACTTGGTGGCGCCGGTGGCGACGAACAGTTGCGGCACCTTCTTCTGGTTCAGATATTTTTGGATCGCCGAGTTCGGCGGTGTGCCGAGCGGGTTGAAGACCATGAGCACTTCGTCGCTCTCGACCAGCTTGCGCGCCTGTTCCACGGTTTTCGGCGGCGAGTAGGCGTCGTCATAGCTGACATAGTTGATCTTGCGGCCGTTGATGCCGCCTTCCGCGTTGATCTTGCGGAAATAGGCCTCCTCGGTCTTGCCGATCACCCCGTAGGCGGAGGCGGGTCCGCTGTAGGGCATGATGTTGCCGATCTTGATTTCGGTGTCGGAGGCGCCGGTGTCGTATTTCTTTTGTGCCGATGCTGCCGTGGACAGGGCGGCAGCCAGCAGGAGGGCAGCCGAGAAGGCCCCCAACCGCACATGCATTGCAGGCATCTTGATCTCCCTAGAAGAGGTTTGAATGTGTCGATTGTTCTTGATTGGGAGCGATCGTTGCGCGTCGCTCCATCCTCACATTCAATACCCATCCATCGCCGGCAGCAAGGAGAACGCCCCGGCAGAACCGTCACGGGATGCGCGATCTCTTTGAGGCAGTGCGGAATATTCCGGCGCGCGAGATCAGGTGCGCCGTTAATAAGTGGCGCTTAAGTTGCCGGAGAGAGATACAGCTATCTTGGCTTGTTCCGCGTTCAGTGCCCGATCTCGCTCGAGATGATGTCGCCGAACAATTCCCATTTTTTGCCCTTGAAGCGCATCATCTGCAGTTGCTCGATCGGGGCGAAATTGTCGGCTGCGGTGTTGATCTTGATGCCGGGAAGCAGCGTATCGGGCGCGAAATCCTTCAAGGAAGCGGCCTGCTTCATGACGTTCTCGCGGGTGAGGTCGTCGCCGCACTGCTGCAGCGTCTTCACCATGGTCTGCGCCGCTGCATAGCCGAACACCACGCCGGCATCGAGCTTGTTGGCCTTGGGGTCGTATTGCGCGATGAAGTTGTAGAACTTCTTCATGCCGTCGTCGGCGTTCCATTGCGGGTCGGAGCCGTCCTTGGTGTAGCTCGCGGACAGGATGCCTTGCGAGATCTCGATCCCCGCTGGCTCGAGCACGCCGCCGACCGAGGCCGAGACGTTGGAGATGATGTGCACCGGGTGCCAGTTGATCTCGGCCGCCTTCTTGATCGCTTGGGCTGCGAATTTCGGCGTGGTAATGCTGATGAAGACGTCGGCGCCCGAGGCCTTCAATTTCACGACGTGCTCGTCGATCGCAGGCTCGGAGGTGTCGTAGCTGTCCTCCATTGCGATCATCGACGTCCTGGCGCCGAGGCCCTCCTTCAGGCCTTTCAGGTAGTCCTTGCCGAAATCGTCGTTCTGGTAGAGCACGCCGATCTTCGCGTCGGGCTTTTCCTTCACGATGTATTTGGCGTAGATGCGTGCCTCGCTGGCGTAGCTCGGCTGCCAGCCCATGGTCCACGGATATTGCCTGGGGTCGTTCCACTTCGAGGCGCCGCTCGCCACGAACAATTGCGGCACCTTCTTCTCGTTCATGTACTTGCGGATGGCTCCGTTGGTGGAGGTGCCGAGCGAGCCGAAGATCAGCAGCACGCCGTCGCTCTCGACCAGCTTGCGCGCCTGTTCCACCGTCTTCGGCGGCGAATAGCCGTCGTCATAGGAGATGAACTTGATCTTGCGGCCGTTGATGCCGCCCTCGGCGTTGACCTTGTTGAAATAGGCCTCCTCGGCCTTGCCGATCGCGGCATAGGCGGAGGCCGGCCCGCTATAGGGCATGATGTTGCCGATCTTGATCTCGGTATCGGATGCGCCGCTGTCATACTTCTTTTGCGCCAGCACCGGGCTGTTCATCGCAGTGCACAACGCGAGCGCGCCCAAGACGGACGCAACCTGAAATCGAACGGCAGTCATCTTTCTCCCACCCCGGAATGGATCGGCGCGCCGCATTGAACAAGATTGCGGCCTGACGTCAACAAAAAGCCCCCGCGGCTGCCCGCGGGGGCTTGGTCATTTCGGACCAGATCTAGACTATGGCACCAGTGTCATTCGGAGGCGACGTCGCCGCTGATGATCTCTCCGAACAGTTCCCACTTCTCGCCCTTGAAGCGCTGCATCTGGAGCTGCGAAATCGGGGCGAAGTCGGTGGCGCTGGTGTTGATCTTGACGCCGGGCAGCAGGGTGTCCGGTGCAAAATCCTTCAACGAAGCGGCCTGCTTCATCAGGTTGGCGCGGGTGAGGTCGTCACCGCACATCTCCAGCGTCTTGACCAGGGTCGAAGCCGCGCCATAGCCGTAGACCATGCCGGTGTCGGTCTTGTCGGCGCCGGGCATGTACTTGTCGACGAACTCGTTCCACCTCTTCATGCCGGGATCGTTGCTCCACTGCGGGTCGGTGGAATCCTTGGCATAGGCCGCCGACAGCACGCCCTGCGACGCCTCGAAGCCGGCGGGCTTCATCACGCTGCCGACCGAGATCGACACGTTGGTGAGAATCTGGAGCGGCTTCCAGCTGAGCTCGGCGGTCTTCTTGATGGTCTGGGCCGCGAACTTCGGCGTCGCGTAGATCAGGAGAACGTCGGGATTGGCGGCCTTGATCTTGACGATATGACCGTCGATCGACGGCTCCGAGATCTCATAGCTCTCTTCCATGATGATCATGGACGCGCCCTTGGCGCCGAGACCGTCCTTGGTGCCCTTGAGGTAGTCTTTGCCGAAATCGTCGTTCTGATAGAGGATCGCGACCTTGGCGGTCGGCTTTTCCTTCATCAGCCATTTCGCGTAGATTTGCGCTTCGCTCTGGTAGGAGGGCTGCCAGCCGATGGTCCAGGGGAAGTTCTTCGGGTCGTTCCACTTGGTCGCGCCGGTGGCGACGAACAGCTGCGGGATCTTCTTGGCGTTCAGATACTTCTGGATCGCCGTGTTCGAGGGGGTGCCGAGCGGATTGTAGACGGCCAGCACCTCGTCGCTCTCGACCAGCTTGCGGACCTGCTCGACGGCCTTCGGCGGCGAATAGGCGTCGTCATAGGTGACGAAGTTGATCTTGCGGCCGTTGATGCCGCCCTTGTCGTTGATCATCTTGAAATAGGCTTCTTCGGTCTTGCCGATGATGCCATAGGCCGACGCCGGACCGCTGTACGGCATGATGTTGCCGATCTTGATCTCGGTATCGGACGCGCCGGTGTCGTATTTCTTCTGGGCAAGTGCTGCGCCGGAGGTGAGGGTCGCGACCGCCGTTACGAGCGCGGTGGTTCGCAGTATTCTTTCGAGAAGCAAAATGAGGTCTCCTTCCGTGTGGGGTTCAGTTCTTTCTGAGCTTACCGGCGAGTTGTTGGCCCAGGATCGCGACTTGCCTTGCGCCGTGCGGCACGAGGTAGATGACGAGGAACAGCAGCACGCCGAACACGGCGCCGGAGAGGCCCTTGGAGATGCCCTCCGCGATGTTCGGCACGAAGATGATGAAGGCGGCGCCGACGATCGAGCCGGGCAGCCAGCCCACACCGCCGACGACCATGCCGAGGAACAGCGAGATCGCGAGCGTGATGGTGTAGCTGTCGGGCGCGACGAACTGCACCGCGATGGCGCCGAGCGAGCCGGCGATGCCGGTGATCGCAGCCGACACGCCGAAGGCCAGCGTCTTGTACAACGCGACGTCGACGCCCATGGCGGAGGCTGCAATCTCGTTGTCGCGGATCGCCATGAAGGCGCGACCCGAGCGGGAGCGCAGCAGGTTCACGGAGAAGATGTAGATCGCGATCACGACGGCGAGCGAGAAGTAGTACAGCCACATGTCCTGCGACATCGGCAGGCCGAACGGCGCATCGGGCTTGGTGACGACGAGGCCTTGCACGCCGCCGGTCCAGTGCTCGAGGAAGTTCAGCTTGAGGAGTTGCGGCATCGCGGTGGCGAGCGCGAAGGTCGCAAGCGCGAGGTACACGCCGGAGAGCCGCAGCGCCGGCTTGCCGAACAGATACCCGAAGCCGAAGCAGACGACGCCCGCGATCGGCAGGGTCAGTGCATAGTTGATGTTGAAGTGCTCCATCAGCACCGCGGTCGTATAGGCGCCGACCGCGTAGAACGCGCTCTGGCCGAGCGAGAACTGGCCGGAGCCGCCTGTGAGGATGTTCAGCGCCAGCACCGCGAGCCCGTAGATCAGAAGCATCGTCATCTGGAAGATGATGAAGTTCTTGACGAAGATCGGCATGATGACCAGCGCGGCGAGCACCACCAGCGAAGTGCCCATGCCCAGCGTCATGGACCGCTTCGGAACCGCCTCGACGGCCGGGGCTTCCGTGACGACGTCTTCTGCTGCGCTCATGATCAAACTCGCTTGATAATGGGCCGGCCGAACAGGCCAGCGGGTTTGACGACCAGGACGGAAATGATCAGCGCGAGCGCGATCGGAAGTTTCAGCTCGTTGCCGACGCCGGGGATGTAGGTGCCCGCGAGATTCTCGAAGACACCGACCAGGAAGCCGCCGACCACGGCGCCGAACGGGCTGGTCAGCCCGCCGAGCACCGCCGCGGCAAAGCCGTAGATCAGCACGCCGCCCATCATGTTGGGCTCGAGGAACACGACCGGAGCGATCAGCATGCCGGCGATCGAGCCGATCGCGGTCGCCATGCCCCAGCCGAGCGCGATCATCCAGGACGTGTTGATGCCGACCAGCCGGGCCGATTCAGGCACGGAAGCCGCCGCGCGCATGGCAAGACCAATTCGGGTGTACTGGAAGAAGAAATAGAGGCCGAGCAGCAGCAGCACCGTGACGCCGATCATGCCGGCCTGGTGGGTCGAGATCAGCTGGCTGCCCAGGAACGGCGCGGAGCCGAACGGGGTCGGATACTGCTTGATGGTGAAGTCCCAGATCAGGCCGGCCGACGAGTTGATGATCGCAAACAGCGCGATGAAGCCGGCGACGTTTGTCAGCACCGGCGCCTTCGTCAGCGGCTTGAACAGGATGCGCTCGATCGCGATGCCGGCGACAAAGGAGAAGGCCAGCGTCACCAGGAAGGCGACCCAGTAGGACAAGCCCCACTGCATCAACTGCCAGGAGATGAAGGTCGAGAACATCGCCATCTCGCCCTGCGCGAAGTTGAGATGGTCGATGGCCTGGTAGATCATGACCACGGCGAGCGCCATGCAGGCGTAGATCGCTCCCGTGGCGATGCCGGCCAGCACTTGGTTGGTAAACAGTTCCATCGTGCCGGCTCCTCAGTAACCCAGATAGGATTTGCGGATTTCTTCGTTGTTCGCGATGTCCTTGGCATTGCCCGACATCACGATGCGTCCGGTCTCGATCACATAGGCCTGGTCGGCGAGTTCGAGCGCGAGCTGGGCGTTCTGCTCGACCACCAGGATCGACACCTTGTCCTCGCGATTGATCTTGCCGAGGATACCGAACAGGTCGCGCACGACCAGCGGCGCGAGGCCGAAGGACGGTTCGTCCAGCAGCATCAGCCGCGGCCGCAGCATCAGCGCGCGGGCGACAGCGAGCATCTGCTGCTCGCCGCCCGAGAGGGTGCCGGCCTGCTGGGTGTGGCGCTGCTTGAGCACCGGGAAGTGCGCATACATCCGCTCGATGTCGGAGACGATGCCGGCGCTGTCCTTGCGCGTGATGGCCCCGAGCTGCAGGTTCTCTTCCACCGTCATGGTGGTGAAGGTGCCGCGGCCCTGCGGCACATGGGCGATGCCGAACCGCACGATGCTTTCTGTGGAGCGGTTGTTTAGCGGCTTGCCGTCGAACTCGATCCCGCCGGTGGAGCGCACCATGTTGCAGATCGCGCGCAGCGTGGTGGTCTTGCCGGCGCCGTTGGCGCCGAGCAGTGTCGTCAGCGATCCCTCGTTGAGCGAGAAGGACAGGCCGTGGAGCGCCTGGACCTGGCCGTAATAGGCGCGCAGGTCCTTGACGTTGAGCAGCGTCGTCATTGGTCCTTGCTCCCGAGATAGGCCTTGATGACGTCGGGGTCCACCTGCACCTGGGCCGGCGTGCCTTCCGCGAGCTTCTTGCCGAAGTTCAGCGCCACGACGTGATCGGCGATCGACATCACGAGGCCCATGTGGTGCTCGACCAGCAGGACGGTCATGTGTCGTTCGTCGCGGATGCGCCGGATGAGGTCGCCAAGCACGTAGACTTCCTCGTGGTTGAGGCCGCCGGCGGGCTCGTCGAGCAGCAGGATCTTCGGATCGGCCGCGAGCGCACGCGCCAGCTCGACGCGTTTCTGCGTGCCGAACGGCAGGCCGGACACGACGGTGTGGGCGACGTCCTCGAGCTTGAGATAGGCGAGGATCTCGTTGACCTTCTTGTTGACGTCGGCCTCGCTGCGCCGGACCCAGGCCAGTCTCAGCGAATCGCTGATGATGTCGCTGGAGGTCTTCGAATGAGCACCGACGCGGACGTTGTCCATCACCGTGAGGTTCGGAAACAGCGCCACGTTCTGGAAGGTGCGGCCGATGCCGATTTCGGCGATCCGGTGCGGCGGTCGCGACAGGATGCTCACGCCATCCATCAGGATGTCGCCGGACGACG
The DNA here is from genome assembly GCF_007290395.2 of Bradyrhizobium cosmicum. Lineage (NCBI taxonomy): Bacteria > Pseudomonadati > Pseudomonadota > Alphaproteobacteria > Hyphomicrobiales > Nitrobacteraceae > Bradyrhizobium > Bradyrhizobium cosmicum. Next base: position 1,012,500 of record NZ_CP041656.2, read on the forward strand.
GCTGGTATAGCCGCGAGAGACAGTTGAAGAGTGTGGTCTTGCCGGCGCCGTTGGGGCCGATCAATCCGAGGATCTGGCCCTTGTGCATGTCGAAGGACACGCCGTTGAGCGCGACGATGCCGCCGAACACGACGCTGACGTCGCGAACCGCGAGCAGGGGCGATGTCCCCCGCGCGAGCTGTGCCTGCGTCATGTCGTCTCGCCCACTATGTACAGTGGGCGAAGGGGCGATGCGAACCGCTCCCGGCTATGACAAAGGCTATCTGAACCCCTCGGCCACTCGAGCAACTTTCCCTCCTGATTTCAGCTTTTTGCTGACTTCTTTTTTGGATTGCGGCATCAGTCCACCGAGTGCCGCTTCGATGTTCCTTACCATCGCAAGCAGACGCGGTCCAATGTCGTTGATCAAACGCTCTTCCGTGAAGCGGAATGCGGGCGCGCCGCAATTGAATGCGTAAGGTCCGGTTCCATCGTTGAGCCTGAGCGCGACGCCGGCGGCACCGATGTCGTCATGCCAGTCGCCGACGGAAATCGCGAAGCCGTGTTTCGCGACGGTTTCGCCGGAGCGCTCAAGCCCGTCGCGCATCTTGGGCCAGCGGCTGCCGTAATGTTCGCGCAGGATGCGGGACACTTCGGCGCGGCCGTCTTCGTCGAGTGCCCAGAAATAGGCGCGGCCCATCGCGCTGGTTGCAATCGGCACGCGAGAGCCGACGTCCAGTTGAACGCCGACGGTCTCGCTGCCGCGGCTTTGCCCGAAATAGATCATGCTGTGACGGTCGCGGCCGCCGATTGCGACGGCGCCTCCCGTCGCGCGCATCATTTCCTCGCGGAACGGTTCGGACAAATGCCGAACACCGAGATTGGCCAACGCCGCGTAACCAAGCGCCATCGCAGCCGGCGCGAGCTGATATTTCTCGAAACGGGGAACCGGCGTCAGGTAGCCGAGCTTCGTCAACGTGTAGGTCAGCCGCGACACTGTCGGTTTCGGCAGATTCGTGCGGGCCGCGATTTCCTGGTTGCCGAGAAGGCCGTCGCTGGGGTGGAATGCGCGCAATACATCAAGTCCGCGGGAAAGCGCGACGACGAAATTCCGGTCGGTCGCTGTCTTCTTTCCTGTACGCTTCATCCCTGATCTGCTTCTTGCGCGGAGTCGTTGACAACGTCCGTGCTTCAAAATAACCCTGCCGTCAAGATGCGGAATTAAATTCCGCACCGCGAAATCGAACAAAAGTACATCCCCACCAAGGAGGGACACCGTGAGCGAAGTGGTCAAGCTTGAGCGTCATGACGAAGTCGGGATCGTCACGGTCAACAGTCCTCCGGTCAATGCGCTGAGTGCCGCAGTCCGCGGTGGAATCCTGGAATGCATCAAGGCCGCAATCGCCGATCCCGCGATCAAGGGCATCGTTCTCACCTGCGCCGGCCGCACCTTCATCGCCGGCGCCGACATCACCGAATTCGGCAAGCCGCCGAAGCCACCCGGCCTCAACGAAGTGCTGGCGGAGATGGAGAACTCGCCGAAGCCGATCGTGGCCGCAATTCACGGCACCGCGCTCGGCGGCGGCCTCGAGGTCGCGCTGGCCTGTCACTTCCGCGTGGCTGTCAAAGAGGCAAAGCTCGGCCTGCCCGAGGTGAAGCTCGGCCTGCTGCCGGGCGCCGGCGGCACCCAGCGCCTGCCGCGCGCGGTCGGCCCCGAGCTTGCCGTCAAGATGATCGTCGGCGGTGACCCCATTGGCGCTGCGGAAGCGCTGAAGAACGGCCTGATCGAGGAGATCGTCGAAGGCCCGGCTTCCGGTGGTGAGGCTTTCGTCCGCAAGCTGCTCGCCGAGAAGCGCCCGCTGCGCCGCCTGCGCGACGACGATTCCAAGTTGGCGGCGGCGAAGGCCGATCGTTCGATCTTCACCAATGCGGTCGCTTCGATGACCAAGAAGTCGCGCGGCCTGGAAGCGCCGTTCGCGGCGGCCGACGCCGTCGGCTATGCCATCGACCTGCCGTTCGACGAAGGCCTGAAGAAGGAGCGCGAGGGCTTCCTGAAGCTCGTCGCCAGCGACCAGTCCAAGGCCCAGCGCTACGCCTTCTTTGCCGAGCGCGAGGCCGCCAAGATTGCAGGCGTCCCTGAAGGCACCAAGTCGCGTCCCGTTAACCGTGTTGCCATTCTCGGCGCCGGCACCATGGGCGGCGGCATCGCGATGTCCTTTGCCAATGCCGGCATTCCCGTCACCCTGATCGAGACCGGCGAGGAGCAGCTCAAGCGCGGCCTCGGCATCATGCAGAAGAACTGGGAAGCGACCGCCGCGCGCGGCGGCATCCCGGCCGACGCGCCGGCCAAGCGCATGGCGCTGATCACCGGCGTCGTCGGCATCGAGAATGTCGGCGATGCCGACCTCGTCATCGAAGCCGTGTTCGAGACCATGGCGGTCAAGAAGGAAGTGTTCGGCAAGCTCGACCAGTACGTCAAGCCGGGCGCGGTGCTCGCCTCCAACACCTCGTACCTCAACATCGACGAGATCGCGAAGTCGACCAAGCGTCCGCAGGACGTGCTCGGCATGCATTTCTTCTCGCCGGCCAACGTCATGAAGCTGTGCGAGATCGTGCGTGCCGACAAGACCGCGCCGGACGCGCTGGTGACGGCGGTCTCGATCGCGCGCAAGATCGCGAAGGTGCCGGCCGTGGTCGGCGTCTGCGACGGCTTCGTCGGCAACCGCATGCTGGCGCAGCGTGGCAAGCAGTCCGAGAAGCTGCTGTTCGAAGGCGCGCTGCCGCAGCAGGTCGACGCGGTCGTGACCAAGTTCGGCATGCCGATGGGACCGTTCGCGATGGGCGATCTCGCCGGTCTCGACATCGGCTGGCGCTCGCGCAAGGACCGCGGCATCAAGTCCGAGATCGCGGACGCGCTGTGCGAGGCCGGCCGCTTCGGCCAGAAGACCGGCAAGGGCTATTACAAGTACGAACCCGGCTCCCGCTCGGCGCTGCCGGATCCCGAGGTCGAGAAGCTGATCGACGAGACGCTGCTCCGCCTCGGCCGCAAGAAGCGCGTCGTCAGCGACGAGGAGATCCTCGAGCGCATGATGTATCCGATGATCAACGAGGGCGCGAAGATCCTCGAAGAAGGCATCGCGGCGCGTCCCTCCGACATCGACGTGGTCTGGCTCTATGGCTACGGCTGGCCGATCTATCGCGGCGGCCCGATGTTCTGGGCCGACACCGTCGGCCTCAAGCACATCGCCGATCGCCTGGCCTTCTACGCCAAGGAAACCAACGATCCGAGCCTCGAGCCCGCGCCGCTGCTGAAGAAGCTCGCGGCCGAAGGCAAGACCTTCGCCTCGCTGGCGGCGGGCTCGAAGGCGGCGTGATGGGATTGGGTGCTGTGGCTGCCGATCTTTCGTCCGAGGTAGGGCTCTTTCCGTTCCCTCCCCCCTTGCGGGGGAGGGTCAGGGAGGGGGGTAGCCCCGGGCGAGACCGGAGTGCGTGGCACCCCTCTCCCCAACCCTTCCCCGCAAGGGGGGAGGGAGCCCATCCGCCGGTGCCCGCCTCACACGACCCGGCTGCTATCGCTCTGCAGAGTATCGATCGTTAATGACCCATCCCGGCGAACAGTTTTATCCCGAAGGCGTGCATTGGGACGACACCATCGTCCAGGGTACGCTGCCTGACCTGTTGTCGAGCGCCGCCGCGAGCTACGGCCAGCGCACCGCGCTGGAATTCCGGGAGCGTCCGATCACCTATGCCGGGCTCGCCTCGATGGCCGAGCGCGCGGCCGCCGCCTTTCTCCGCGCCGGCTGCGGCAAGGACAGCTCCGTCGCGCTGTTCCTCGGCAACACGCCCGATCATCCCGTCAATTTCTTCGGCGCGCTGAAGGCAGGCGCCCGCGTCGCGCATCTCTCCCCGCTCGACGGCGAGATCGCGCTGACCCACAAGGTTTCGGACTCAGGTTCGCGTCTGCTGGTCACGTCCAATCTCGCCGCGCTGCTGCCGACCGCGCTGAAGTTCCTGGAGAAGGGCCTGATCGACCGCCTGGTCGTCTGCGAGGACGACAATTGGGGCAAGGTCGGCACGCCGCAGGCCGCGATTCCCAGCGATCCCCGCATCGTCACCTTCAAGGCCTTCGTCGAGGGCGCGGTCGCGCCGGCGCGATGGCCTGTTGTCACGGCCGATGACGTCGCGCTGCTGCAATATACCGGCGGCACCACCGGCCTGCCCAAGGGCGCGATGCTCACCCACGGCAACCTCACTTCGGCGGTGTCGATCTACGACGTCTGGGGCAAGCCGACGCGCGCGGCGCGTGGCGACGTCGTCGAGCGCGTGATCTGCGTGCTGCCGCTGTTCCACATCTACGCGCTCACCGTCGTGCTGCTGTCCTCGCTCAGCCGCGGCAATCTGATCTCGCTGCACCAGCGCTTCGACGTCGAAGCCGTGATGCGCGACATCGAAGTGAAACGGGCGACCTATTTCCCGGGCGTGCCGACGATGTGGATCGCGATCGCGGCGCTGCCTGATCTGGACAAGCGCGACTTCTCCTCGCTCGCCAGCGTCGGCTCCGGCGGCGCGCCGCTGCCGGTCGAGATCGCAAGCCTGTTCGAACGCAAGGTCGGCAAGAAGCTGAAGAGCGGCTGGGGCATGACCGAGACGTGCTCGCCCGGCACCGGCCATCCGCCCACAGGCCCGGACAAGCCGGGCTCGATCGGCCTGATGCTGCCCGGCATCGAGCTCGACGTGGTCTCGCTGGACGACCCGACCAGGGTGCTGCCGCCGGGCGAAGTCGGCGAGATCCGCATCAAGGGGCCGAACGTCACCAAAGGCTACTGGAACAAGCCGAAGGAATCCGCGGAGTCCTTCGCCGACGGCCGCTTCCTCACCGGCGACATCGGCTATGTCGACACCGACGGCTATTTCTTCCTGGTCGACCGCAAGAAGGACATGATCATCTCCGGCGGCTTCAACGTCTATCCGCAGATGATCGAGCAGGCGATCTACACCATATCGGGCGTGCACGAGGTGATCGTGCTCGGCATCCCCGACCAGTATCGCGGCGAAGCCGCCAAGGCCTTCATCAAGCTCAAGCCGGACGCAAAGCCGTTCTCGCTCGACGATCTGCGCGCGCAGCTCGCCGGCAAGGTCGGCAAGCACGAATTGCCGGCCGAGGTCGAATTCGTCGACGAACTGCCGCGCACGCCGGTCGGAAAGCTGTCGCGCCACGAATTGCGCCAGCGGCAGAAACCGGCACAATCCACTCCATAAACAAGAGAGCTCACAGGAGGATCCGATGGATCTCGCATTCACGAAAGAAGAACAGGCGTTTCGCGAGGAAGTGCGTTCGTTCTTCCGCGACAACGTGCCGCCGGACACGCGGCGCAAGCTGGTCGAGGGCCGTCACCTCTCGAAGGACGAGATGGTGACGTGGTGGCGCATCCTCAACAAGAAGGGCTGGGGCGTCACGCATTGGCCGAAGGAATTTGGCGGCACCGGCTGGAGCGCCGTGCAGCACTACATCTTCAACGAGGAACTGCAGGCCTATCCGGCGCCGCAGCCGCTCGCCTTTGGCGTCAGCATGGTCGGCCCGGTCATCTACACCTTCGGCAACGAGGCGCAGAAGAAACAGTACCTGCCGCGCATCGCCAATGTCGACGACTGGTGGTGCCAGGGCTTCTCCGAGCCCGGCTCCGGCTCCGACCTCGCCTCGCTCAAGACCAAGGCCGAGCGCAAGGGCGACAAGTGGATCATCAACGGCCAGAAGACCTGGACCACGCTGGCCCAGCACGCCGACATGATCTTTTGCCTCTGCCGCACCGACACCAATGCCAAGAAGCAGATGGGCATCTCCTTCATCGTGTTCCCGATGAAGTCGAAGGGCGTCACGGTGCGCCCGATCCAGACCATCGACGGCGGCCATGAGGTCAACGAGGTCTTCTTCGACGACGTCGAGGTGCCCTACGAGAACCTGATCGGCGAGGAGAACAAGGGCTGGGATTACGCAAAATTCCTGCTCGGCAACGAGCGCACCGGCATTGCCCGGGTCGGCGTCTCCAAGGAGCGGCTGCGCCGCATCCGCGATCTCGCCGGCAAGGTCGAATCCGGCGGCAAGCCGATCATCCAGGACGCCGCCTTCCGCGAGAAGCTGGCCGCCTGCGAGATCGAGCTGAAGGCGCTCGAGCTCACCCAGCTGCGCGTCGTCGCCGACGAAGGCAAGCACGGCAAGGGCAAGCCTAATCCGGCCTCCTCGGTGCTGAAGATCAAGGGCTCCGAGATCCAGCAGACCACCACCGAGCTCCTGATGGAAGTGATCGGCCCGTTCGCCGCGCCCTACGACGTGCACGGCGACGACGGCTCCAACGAAGCCATGGACTGGACCGCCCAGATCGCGCCGAGCTACTTCAACAACCGCAAGGTCTCGATCTACGGCGGCTCCAACGAGATCCAGCGCAACATCATCGCCAAGGCGGTGCTGGGGCTGTGATGTCGCGCTATCACCACGCACTCGCCGTCATGGCCGGGCTAAAGCGCGAAGCGCGTCTTCGCAAAAATGACCCGGCCATCCACGCCTAGCGGCACGAAAGAACGTGGATGCCCGGCACAAGGCCGGGCATGACGAAATAGATACCCGGAGAGCAAAGAACATGGATTTTGATTTGACCGAGGAGCAGCGGCTTCTCAAGGACAGCATCGACGGACTCTTGACCGACTCCTACGATTTCGAGAGCCGCAAGAAGTACATGAAGGAGAAGGGCGGCTGGAGCAAAGCCGTCTGGGGCAAGCTCGCCGAGCAGGGCCTGCTCGGACTTCCCTTCACGGAGGCCGATGGCGGCTTCGGCGGCGGCGGCGTCGAGACCATGATCGTGATGGAAGCGCTCGGCAAGGCGCTGGTGCTCGAGCCGTATCTCGCGACGGTGGTGATCGGCGGCGGCTTCCTGCGCCACGCCGGCACCGACGCGCAGAAGGCCGCGCATGTGCCCGGGATCATCGACGGCAGCAAGACGCTCGCTTTCGCCCAGCTCGAGAAGAACTCGCGCTATGATCTGTTCGACGTCACCACGACCGCGAAGAAGAAGGGCGACGGCTGGGTCATCGACGGCGAAAAATTCGTCGTGCTCAACGGCGAGAACGCCGACACGCTTGTCGTCACCGCGCGCACCAAGGGCAGCCGCCGCGACACCAGCGGCATCGGCGTGTTCCTGGTGCCGGCGAACGCGAAGGGCGTGACCAGGAAGTCGTACCCGACCCAGGACGGCCTGCACGCCGCCGACATCACCTTCACCGGTGTCGAAGTCGGCAGCGATGCCGCGCTCGGCAATCCCGAGGACGGCCTCGCGCTGATCGAGCGCGTGGTGGACGAGGCCCGCATCGCGCTCTGCGCCGAGGCGGTCGGGCTGATGGACGAATCGCTCAAGACCACGGTCGAGTACATCAAGACGCGCAAGCAGTTCGGCGTCGCTATCGGCTCGTTCCAGAGCCTGCAGCATCGCGCCTCCGACATGTTCGTCGCCGCCGAGCAGGCGCGCTCGATGTCGATGTTCGCGACCATGGCCGGTGATTTCGAGGACGCCAAGGAGCGTTCCAACGCGATCGCCGCGGCCAAGGTGCAGATCGGCAAGTCGCTGAAGTTCGTGGGACAGCAGGCGATCCAGCTCCACGGCGGCATCGGCATGACCATGGAGGCGAAGATCGGCCACTACTTCAAGCGCCTCACCATGATCGAGAACTCGTTCGGCGATACCGACTATCACCAGCGCCGCGTCGCGGATGCGGGTGGGTTGATCTAGCCGCCACCATCGTCATCCCGGGGCATTGCGAGATGTATCCGGGATCTCGCCCTACCGTCATTGCGAGCGAAGCGAAGCAATCCAGTCTGTTTCCACAACAACATTTCTGGATTGCTTCGTCGCTTCGCTCCTCGCAATGACGGAGCAAGCGGAATCAGCGGAGCCCAAACGACAGTGAAAAACACCCCGTTCGATCTCACCGGCAAGGTCGCCATCGTCACCGGCTCCAGCCGCGGCATCGGTCGCTCCTCCGCCGAACTGCTCGCAAAGCTCGGCGCCAAGGTCGTGGTGTCATCGCGCAAGGCCGACGCCTGCAAGGAAGTCGCCGACGGCATCAACGCTTCCGGCGGCGACGCCACCGTCATCCCCTGCAACATCGCGCGCAAGGCCGAGGTCGAGGCGCTGGTCGCGGGCACGATCAAGCACTACGGCAAGATCGACATCCTGGTCTGCAATGCCGCGGTCAATCCCTATTACGGCCCGCTGCTCGACATCACGGATGAAGCCTTCGACAAGATCATGGGCAGCAACGTCAAGAGCAACATCTGGCTCTCGGCGCTGACGATCCCGCAAATGGCCGAGCGCGGCAACGGCTCCGTCGTCATCATCTCGTCGATCGGCGGCCTGCGCGGCTCCACCGTGATCGGCGCCTACGGCATCTCCAAGGCCGCCGACTTCGCGCTGTGCCGCTCGCTCGCTGGCGAGTGGGGCCCGAAAGGCGTCCGCGTCAACTGCATCGCTCCCGGCCTCGTCAAGACCGATTTCGCCCGCGCCCTCTGGGAAGACGAAGCCAACCTCAAGCGCCGCACCGCCACCACGCCGCTCCGCCGCATCGGCGAGCCCGACGAAATCGCAGGTGCCGTGGCCTATCTCGCCTCGGACGCGTCGAGCTTCATGACGGGCCAGACCATCGTCATCGACGGCGGCGTGACGACGGCGGCGGTGTAACCGCTACCACTTGCAATTGCACCGCGACGCGGCTTCACTTACCCTCCCCTGGAGGGGTCCGAGACGAGCGTAGCTCGCTCGTGGGTCGCTCACGCGGTAGCGTGAGCGGGGTGGGGTGAAGCCAGGCAAATGGTCTCAACATCAATCCGCCGCGCCGCCGCGAAGAGGCTGAGGGCGAACACGACGCCGCATGAGCGGGTGTTGTGGCGCGCGTTGAAAGAGCTTCCGATCGAAGGCTCCCACTTCCGTCGACAAGCTCCCATCGGCCCTTACGTCGTCGACTTCTTCTGCCCGGCCAAGAGTCTCATTGTTGAACTTGATGGTGGCCACCACAACGAAGACGAGACAGCAAAGCGAGACGGTGCGCGGCAGAGCTGGCTCGAGAACGAAGGCTATCGCGTCATCCGCTTCTGGAACTCGGAGATCACGGCCGATCTGACGGCCGTGCTCGAGCGAATCTATGTAGAGCTCTATGGATCGCGCGAGGCAGAAGCTACACCGTTGAAACACCGTCGCACCTAGACGGGACGCGCCTTGTTTACCCTCCCCTGGAGGGGGAGGGTCGATCGCGCGTAGCGCGAGCGGGGTGGGGTGAAGCCGCAAAGGCGGTATCACCGGATCGAAGAAACGCTGCAGACAATAAGGAGCAACACATTCGCGGATAGTCTGTCACCCCACCCCGGTTCGCATTCCGCTTCGCTGCATGCGACCCGACCCTCCCCCTCCAGGGGAGGGTAAGCGAGAGCCCTACCTTGACCTTCCGCCTCCAATCCGCTCCCTTTGGCCCGACAAATGATCCCCCCGGGGAAACGCCGAGCCAAACGCCAGGGTAGCTACCATGTCTTTCGTCCTCGCCATCGACCAGGGCACCACCTCGTCGCGCGCCATCGTTTTTCGCAGCGATATCTCGATCGCCGCCCGCGCGCAGCAGGAGTTTCCGCAGCATTTTCCGGCCTCGGGCTGGGTCGAGCACGAGCCGGAGGACATCTGGACCTCGACCGTGATGGTCTGCCGCGATGCGATCGAACAGGCCGGCATCACCGCGAAGGACATCGCCGCGATCGGCATCACCAACCAGCGCGAGACCACCGTGGTGTGGGACCGCGCCACCGGCCAGGCCGTGCACCGCGCCATCGTCTGGCAGGACCGCCGCACCGCCGACATTTGCGCAAAACTGAAAGCCGACGGCCACGAGCCGGTGATCTCGGAAAAAACCGGCCTGATCATCGATCCCTATTTCTCCGGCACCAAGGTCGCCTGGATCCTCGATCACGTCCCCGGCGCGCGGGGGCGCGCCGCGCGCGGCGAGCTGATGTTCGGCACCGTCGATTGCTACCTGCTCTGGCGCCTCACCGGCGGCAAGGTGCACGCCACCGACGCCACCAACGCCTCGCGCACGCTGCTGTTCAACATCCACACCGGCCAGTGGGACGACCAGCTGCTGGAGATCATCGGCGTGCCGCGTTCGATGCTGCCTGAGGTGAAGGATTCCTCCGCCCATTTCGGCGAAAGCACGCCGGACCTGTTCGGCGGCGCCATCGCCATTTCAGGCATCGCCGGCGACCAGCAGGCCGCGACCATCGGCCAGGCCTGCTTCCGCCCGGGCATGATGAAGTCGACCTACGGCACCGGCTGCTTCGCGCTGCTCAACACCGGCACCACGCCGGTCGTGTCGAAGAACAAGCTGCTCACCACCATCGCCTATCAGCTCGACGGCAAACGCACCTACGCGCTCGAAGGCTCGATCTTCGTCGCGGGCAGCGCGGTGCAGTGGCTGCGCGACGGCCTCGGCATCATCAAGCACGCCGCCGAGACGGGCCCGCTCGCCGATCAGTCCGACTCCCTGCAGAGCGTCTATCTCGTCCCGGCCTTCGTCGGCATGGGCGCGCCTTACTGGAATCCGCGCGTGCGCGGCGCGCTGTTCGGCCTCACCCGCAACACCGGCCCGGCCGAGCTCGCCCACGCCGCGCTGGAGAGCGTCTGCTACCAGACGTTTGATCTGTGGGCCGCGATGCGCGCCGACTGGCCGAGTTCGGAAACCGCCAGCGTCGTGCTCCGCGTCGACGGCGGCATGACCGCGTCGGACTGGACCATGCAGCGCCTCGCTGATCTCCTCAATGCACCGGTTGATCGCCCGGTTATTCAGGAGACCACGGCACTCGGTGCCGCCTATCTCGCCGGCCTCCAGGCCGGCGTCTATCCCGAGCCGACCAAGTTCGCCGACAACTGGCGCCTCGAGCACCGCTTCAAGCCAGCCATGAGCCAGGCGACACGCGAGCGGAAGCTGGCCGGCTGGGCGCGCGCGGTGAAGGGCGTGCTGGCGAGTGACGAGGGGGAGGGGTAGCGCGCCTCTATCCACGCCGTCGTCCCTGCGAAAGCAGGGACCCATACCGCGGAATCGATCTGGAGATTGCGGTAGGAGTACCGAACTCGGAGTCTTCGCCAAACTGCTCCCTGTGGCTATGGATCCCGGATCTGCGCTCCGCTTGTCCGGGACGACGACGGAGTGTGTAGCGCCAATTCTGGAACGTTCCCGCAATGAAATCGAGCAAACAAGGATGATCCTCCCCGACGGATATTCCGACGTCCCGGTCGGCAAGATCGCCGCCGTCGTCACCCATCTGGAGATGACGACGCGTCCAGCGCGCCGTGACGATCCGCCGGGTAGCTGGACCCTGCGCAAGGCCGATGCGCCCGCGCTTCATTGGTACCGCGATCTCCACCGCCGCGCCGGTGAGGAATGGCTGTGGTTTTCGCGGGCGCGCATGAACGACGCCGAGCTTGCCGCGATCATCCACGCGCCGGGAATTGAAGTCCATGCACTGGTCGTGGGCGGCCGCGATGAAGGCCTGCTCGAATTGGACTTCCGCGAGGCCGGCCAGTGCGAGCTGGTCTATTTCGGCGTCGCCGCCGGGCTGATCGGCACCGGCGCCGCCCGCTTCCTGATGAACCGCGCGCTGGAGATGGCATGGTCACGCGATGTCAGTCGCGTCTGGGTCCACACCTGCACCTTCGATCATCCGTCGGCCGTGGCGTTCTACCAGCGCTCCGGCTTCCGCCCGTTCCGCCGCCAGATCGAGATCGCCGACGATCCACGCCTCGACGGCACCGCGCCGCGTGATGCGGCAAGGCATGTGCCAATCATCGAGTAGTGTGCATCTGCTTCCCCGCCGTCACTGCGAGCACAGCGGAGCAATCCAGAATCCCTCCGCGGAGACAGTCTGGATTGCTTCGCTGCGCTCGCAATGACCGAGTGCGGTGCTGCGGTCGTTCTTCGAAAAGGCACACACGTGCGACGGCATCGTAGCCTCGGATCGAGGGCGGCATAATCCGGGACAGTAGGCGCGTGCAGTGAAGGGGGCGAACGATGAAGGAGGGGAAAGTGCTAAGAGTCATGTCCAGCAAACGACGCCACCATGTCTCGCTACGTGCCGGAAAAAAACACGATCGATGCACCGCACCAAGCGATCCATGTCTGTAAGATTATTCTTGACGTCAAGTAGCGTGAGCGCAGGAGGTGATGAATGAGCTAGTGCAGTTCGAATGCTCTGAAAGTTCTCGACCAGAGTTTCTACGTCCCCCCTTAACAAGCGATTCATCTGCGCTTGGAAGTTGTCAATGCCTACGCGGAGGAATAGCCGCCTAAGATTCTTGAAAGATGGATACGCGGTCTTTTCATGAAAGAGCTTTCCGTCGAAGTACGGAGGGAACAGGAAGTTCGGATCGAAGATCGGCCAAGCTTGATATTCGCGCGGAATACTTTTCAAAATCTGCGCCTCATCGCCAGTATAAACTCGTTGCTCCACTGTGACATCTGCGTGTCGTCAATGTTCCGGTGCGAAGCACTGAATTGGTCGAGGAAACTCGATAGAGGTTTGGTATACGACGCACGTTCATGGCGAAATGCGAAAAAACGGAGGGCGAGTTCAGCGCCCTTCATGCGTTTGTCGCCTCTGAATCCTGTCGCCTTCCTCCAAGCTTCTCGCTTCACCAAATCATCGATGCGAGCCATCAAGACACCGTGATTCAGGCCGTGCCGAAGCTCTTGCGCGTTCAGCTTAACTGAGCCGGTATTCAAACGTTCGAATACGTCGAATTTGATTTGTGGGTGTGTGTCCTTCAAGATCGTAATGCAACGTATTGTTCGATTATTTATGTGATCTCTAAACCGCGGATCTAGGCTGCTCCAAGTAAATCCATTTAGCTCGGGATAGGTTGTCAGACCTTGGAGCTCGAATGCGTCATTGAGAAAGAATTTTATCGTCAGTAGCCGCTGGTTGCCGTCGATAACGATCAGTTTGTTATCCGGGCTTTGGCTGAAATAGACCACTGGTATTGGGCATTGGATGATCAAAGATTCAATCAGGCGAGAAGCTTGATTCCTTGTCCAAACATAGCCACGCTGAAATTCCGGAATCTCGATCTTTCCAGACGTAACGTATTGATGTAGCGACGCTACTGTTAGGTCTGCGGTCTCGGTATGAAGGCGCCGTTGTTCGGGGGGGACGTTCTTTAGCTCGACTTCTTCTGGCTCCGTCACGATCGGAAAGAGCTTGTCCGCTAGCGATTTCTGCGTTTCCACCAATTGCCTCGTCTTGTGCTGACCAGAGCATGCGCTTCGCGCTGCAACTGCCAATACTACCTTTAATTCTAACTATGGAGAAGAGGAGACCAAGCAGGCCCTCAAAACACCTCCTGCTTCGCCCTTGCCAGCGAAAACCCCCGCTGCATCGCATTGAAGCACGTCAGTCCCCTCTGCTCCGACCGGCACGTAAACCCCGCGCGCTGCCACACCTCGCCATATGCCAGCACCGGCAGTGACGGGTCCATCACCGTGTCGCCGGCGCAGATGCGCCCCGCAGCTCCTTTCGCGCTCATCTCGAAGGCGTTGCCCCATTCGAGTTCGCAATCGGCGGGCCGGCGCGGGCGGCTTTCCAGGTTCATGATATCGCAACGAAGAACACCCTGTCCGTTGTCGGTGAAGAACTGGCAGGCGATGTTCTTGGACGGCGTCTGGAAGCCGATCGGACGGTCCTGGGCGTGGGCCGCGCTTGCCGTGGCGATCAGGGCAAGCGCAGTGAGACATCGCAGATACATGACATGGCCCCGGCTGATAGGTTGTGCATTGATTCCGCTTTGCTGCGTCGAGCGCAATGCTCTCCTTCCAAGATTTTTGTTGCGACGGGCTCGCAATGGCGATGAACTGGATGACCGTGCCTTATCCAGAGACAGAGAGGAGCGCGAACCATGTTCCTGATCGGCCAATACGATTCCCCCTTCGTCCGCCGCGTCGCGATTGCTCTGCGGCTTTACGGCACCGCCTTCGAGCACAGGCCGTGGTCGACCTTCGGCGATGCCGACAAGATCGCGCCGTACAATCCGCTGCGCCGTGTGCCGACGCTGGTGCTGGACGACGGCGAGGCGCTGATCGAGAGCGCGTTCATTCTCGACCATCTCGATGAGCTTGTCGGTCCCGACAAGGCGATGCTGCCGCGCGCGGGCGCCGAACGACGTCGGCATCTGCGCATCTGCGCCCTGGCCTCCGGCCTCGGCGACAAGGCCGTGAGCCTGGTCTATGAGCGCGTGCTGCGAAAGGAGCAATTGGCGCTGTGGGTCGCGCGCTGCGAGGCGCAGATCAACGACGTGCTCAGGGTGCTGGAAGACGAACGGGCGAAGGTGCCGACGCCGTATTTCCTCGGCGAGCGCATCGGCCACGCAGACGTGATCGTGGCCTGCGTCCTCCGCTTCACTGGCGAAGCGCATCCGCAACTCTTCGATGCCGCCCGCTATCCTGCGCTCGCGGCGCATGCCGAGCGTTGCGAGGCGCTGGCGCCGTTCCGGGAGATCGTGCAGCCGCTGGCGCCGCCGAGCGGCTAGGCCGCCTACCCTCCCCGGGAGGGCAGGGCAATCGCATATGGTGTGATGCGGCGGTATCGGCAGTGTGCTCCCTCTCCCGCTTGCGGGGAGGGCTGGGGTGGGGGGGCGCCGCGTCGGGATCGTCGAGAATTGCGAAGAATGTCCCGGTGTGGTGAGAGCCCTCACCCGCCGCGCTCTGCGAGCGCGTCGGCCTCTCCCGCAAGCGGGAGAGGCGGAGCAAGCCTGCGCAGTCTTCGTGAACCATATGCGATTGCCCTGCCCTGGAGGGGGAGGGTCGATCGCGCGTAGCGCGAGCGGGTGGGGTGATCTCTCAATTCGGGCAGCGCTTCGGTGGAGAGACTGTCACCCCAGCCCGCTTCGCATTGCGCTACTCCATGCGAAGCGAGCCACGAGCGAACTGCGCTCGTCTCGGACCCCACCAGGGAGGGTGGCATACGTGACGCGGGCTATTTCCGCGTGCAGGGGTTGACCTCGCCCGCCGCCGTTTTCATGACGATCGGATTTGGCGACAGCCTGATGCCGAAGAACAATTGAGACCCGGACACCTTGTCGTCCGCGCCCTCGTGGACGTCGAGGTCGAGCTTCGCTGCGATCTCGGATGTCAGCTTGGCCTTCTCCTCCATCGAGATCTTGTTGCTGTATTTGATCTCATAGACGACATCGGCCTCCAGGACGGACCGCGTCTGGCACACGACGCCGCCGCTGGAAATGTTCTGGGCGACCGCGTCCTCGCATTCGGACTTCAGCAATGCGTTCCGGGTCGAGATCAGCGACTCGTCGGAAATCAGCAGAATGTTGGCGTTCTCAAGCTTGAGCTTGACCGCCTCGACCTGCTGCATCCCGGCGACGGCCGACAGCTTCTCCGTGACCTGGGCCGACACGTCGAGCTTCTTCTCGAGCGACTGCTTCAGGTCCCGGTCCACGGTCCGGGATTTCTGGATCTTGTTGACCAGCAATGTCGGATCGACTTCGCAGGTCGGATGCAATTCGAGCCTGCCGTTGCTCAGATATTCGATCGTGTTGATGGTGCCGGGACCGCCGAACGTGCTTGGCGGCACGACCTCGAAATATCCGGTCTCGGAGAGGATGGCGGTGATCGTCTGTTTCTTTCGCGGGTATCCGGCGTAGACAGCAACCATCACCAGCGCGATCGCGACACAGACGCCGCTACCTAGCCAAAACCACCCGCGGCCAACTACTTTCCCGGGCAGCACAACTGATTTTTCTCGCCGCATGGCACGTAGCCTTTCGGACAGTCCGCCGCGGCAATCGTGGGCAGCACGACGAGAGCGATCGCGGCGACGAACAGTGCAATGAACTGCTTCATATGTTCGATCCCAAGCAAATCGTCGGTTTGGTAGTACACCGATAGACTAACCAACCGAGGTTGAGTGGACAAGTGAACGAGTTCACAGGTGCGCGGTTCCCGCGAGATAAAAAAACCGTGCGCATCTCATCGCGTTCTCGGGTGCCGCCTTCTGGGTCCCGGGTCGCGCTTGGCGCGTCCGAGACAGGAGATTGCAGCGCACAGCATCTGGCGAAGTCCGAAACGCGCGGCTGGCGATGATGGAATATTACAGGTGTTTTGCCCGACGGAGCAAGCAAATTCGCCAAAACAGAAATCTACTAGACCTTTCAACCCCATCCTTACTGTGCATGGGGTTGTTTTAGACCTTTTGGTTTTTTTCGAACGAAGGCGGGGCCTACCCCGCCCCCGCGCGCTTCTTCTGCCAGACCAGATGCACCGCGCAGGTGCAGCCCGGCGGATGCGAGGCGAGGTCCTTCGGCGTCTCGTCGTTCGCGGGCGTTGCCGCGAACGCCTTGTCGGCTCCCTCGCGCGATGGGATGTAGTTCAGCACCGGCGCGAGCCAGCGTTCGGTTTCGGTCACCGTCATCCCCTTGCGCGCGGCGTAGTCCTCGACCTGGTCGCGCTCGATCTTGCCGACGCCAAAATAATAGCTCTCGGGGTTCGCCAAATAGAGCCCGGATACGGAGGAGCCCGGCCACATCGCAAAGCTCTCGGTCAGCTTCACGCCGGCAGTGTTCTCGGCATCGAGCAGCTCGAACAGCGTCGCCTTCTCGGTGTGATCGGGCTGGGCGGGATAGCCTGGCGCGGGGCGGATGCCCTGGTACTTCTCCAGGATCAGCTCGTCGGTCGACAGCGCCTCGTCCGGCGCATAGGCCCAGAACTCGCGGCGCACGCGGGCATGCATGCGCTCGGCGAACGCTTCGGCCAGACGGTCGGCCAGCGCCTTGCACAGGATCGAGGAGTAGTCGTCATTGGCCATCTTGAAGCGGTCGGCGACCGCGTCCTCGCCGATCCCGGCGGTGACGACGAAGCCGCCGACATAGTCGGGAATGCCAGTGCCGGCAGGCGCGATGAAGTCGGACAGCGCCGCGTTGAAGCGGCCCTCGCGCTTCTCGAGCTGCTGGCGCAGCGTGTGCAGCGTCGCGATCGTCTTCGTGCGGCTTTCGTCGGCATAGAGCACGATGTCGTCGCCTTGCGCATTCGCGGGCCAGAAGCCGACCGTGGCGCGCGCCCGGAACCATTTCTCCCTGACGATCAGGTCGAGCATCTTTCGCGCGTCGTCATACAGCGAGCGGGCGACCTCGCCGACCTTGGCATCGTCGAGGATGGCGGGGAAGCGACCGGCAAGCTCCCAGGTCTGGAAGAACGGCGTCCAGTCGATATAGGGCACGAGCTCGGCGAGGTCGTAGTCGTCGAAGCTGCGGATGCCGAGGAAGGTCGGCGTCACCGGCTTGTGCGCGGCAAAGTCGACCGGCACGCGGTTGGCGCGGGCCACATCCAGCTTCAGCCGCTTCTTGTCGGCCTGTGCGCGGAAATGCGCATCCGAGATCTTCGCATATTCGGTGCGCACGTCGGCCGCATAGGCCTCGCGCTTCTCAGGGCTAAGCAGCGAGGAGGCGACGCCGACGGCGCGGCTGGCGTCGTTGACATGCACGACGGGTCCGGCGCGATAGTTCGGGTCGATCTTGACCGCGGTATGTACGCGGCTGGTCGTGGCGCCGCCAATCAGCAGCGGCAGCTTCAACCCTTCGCGCTGCAACTCGGCGGCGAAGAACGCCATCTCGTCGAGCGAGGGCGTGATCAGGCCGGACAGGCCGACGATGTCGGCCTTCTCCGCCTTGACGGTCTCGACGATCTTGGCCGCAGGCACCATCACGCCGAGGTCGATGACCTCGAAGTTGTTGCACTGGAGCACGATGCCGACGATGTTCTTGCCGATGTCGTGGACGTCGCCCTTGACGGTCGCGAGCACGATCTTGCCTGCCGACGACGAGCCCTCGGTGCCGATGCCGTTGGCGAGGTTGCGCGCCTTCTCCTCTTCCATGAACGGCATCAGCCAGGCTACCGCCTGCTTCATCACCCGCGCGGATTTCACCACCTGCGGCAGGAACATCTTGCCGTCGCCGAAGAGATCGCCGACCACGTTCATGCCGGCCATCAGCGGACCTTCGATGACGTCGAGCGGGCGCGAGGATTCCTTGCGGGCCTCCTCGGTGTCGACCTCGATGAATTCGGTGATGCCGTGCACCAGCGAATGCGACAGGCGCTTGGCCACCGGCCATTCGCGCCAGGCCAGATCAGCTTCCTTGGTCTGGGTCTTGTTGCCGCGGAATTTCTCCGCCAGCGCGAGGAGGCGCTCGGAAGCGCCGGGGTCGCGGTTGAGGACGACGTCCTCGCAGACCTGGCGCAACTCGGCATCGATGTCGTCATAGACGATCATCTGCCCGGCATTGACGATGCCCATGTCCATGCCGGCCTTGATGGCGTGATACAGGAACACCGAGTGCATGGCCTCGCGCACCGGCTCGTTGCCGCGGAACGAGAACGACAGGTTCGAGACGCCGCCGGAGATATGCGCGCCCGGCAGGTTCTGGCGGATCCAGCGCGTCGCCTCGATGAAGTCGACGCCGTAATTGTTATGCTCCTCGATGCCGGTCGCGATCGCGAAGATGTTCGGATCGAAGATGATGTCTTCCGGCGGGAAGCCGACGCGATCTACCAGGATGTCGTAGGCGCGCTTGCAGATCTCGGTCTTGCGCGCGAACGTGTCGGCTTGGCCGGCCTCGTCGAACGCCATCACCACCACGGCCGCGCCATGGCGGCGGGCGATGTTGGCCTCGTGAATGAACTTCTCCTCGCCTTCCTTCATCGAGATCGAGTTGACGACCGGCTTGCCCTGCACGCATTTCAGGCCGGCCTCGATCACCGAGAATTTCGAGGAATCGACCATCACAGGGACGCGGGCGATGTCGGGCTCGGCGGCGACGAGGTTGAGGAACGTCACCATCGCCGCTTCGGAGTCGAGCAGGCCCTCGTCCATGTTGACGTCGATGATCTGCGCGCCGTTCTCGACCTGGTCGCGCGCGACCTGCAGCGCGGCGGTGTAGTCGCCGGCGGTGATCAGCTTGCGGAAGCGTGCGGAGCCCGTGACGTTGGTGCGCTCACCGACGTTTACGAACGGGATCGCGTCCGTCAGCACGAATGGCTCGAGGCCGGAAAGCCGCAGGCGCGGTTCGATCTCCGGCACGATGCGCGGCTTGTGCGGGGCGACGGCCGCGGCGATCGCAGCGATATGCTCCGGCGTGGTGCCGCAGCAGCCGCCGACGATGTTGACGAGGCCGTCACGCGCGAACTCGCCGACCAGGCGTGCCATGTATTCCGGCGTCTCGTCATACTGGCCGAATTCGTTGGGCAGGCCGGCGTTCGGATAGGCGCACACCAGCGTATCGGCGACGCGGCCGATATCGGCGATATGCGCGCGCAGGTCCTCGGCGCCGAGCGCGCAGTTGAAGCCGATGGTAATGGGCTTGGCGTGCCGCACCGAATGCCAGAACGCCTCCGGCATCTGGCCCGAGAGCAGGCGGCCGGATTTGTCGGTGATGGTGCCCGACACCATCACGGGCACGTCGATGCCGCGCGCTTCGGTGATCTCGGCGATCGCATACAGCGCGGCCTTGGCGTTCAACGTGTCGAAGATGGTCTCGACCAGAAGCAGATCGACGCCGCCGTCGAGCATGCCGTTGATCTGCTCGCCATAGGATTTGCGCAAGTCGTCGAACGTGACGGCGCGGTAGCCGGGATTGGAGACGTCGGGCGAGATCGAGGCGGTGCGGTTGGTCGGGCCGATGGCACCGGCGACGAAACGCGGCTTGCCGTCCTCGGCCTCGACGCGCCGTGCGGCATTGCCGGCCAGGCGTGCGCCTTCGCGCGCCATCTCGTAGACGATGTCAGTGAGGTCGTAATCGGCCTGCGCGATCGAGGTGGTGGAGAAGGTGTTGGTGGCGACGATGTCGGCACCGGCGCGCAAGTAAGCGGCGTGGATGTCCTCGATCGCCTGCGGCTGGGTCAGGATCAAAAGATCGTTGTTGCCGCGCAGGTCACGATGGAAGTTCTTGAAGCGCCCGCCGCGGAAGGCGGCCTCGTCGAACTGGAGGTTCTGGATCATCGTGCCCATGGCGCCGTCGAGCACGAGAATGCGCTCGCGCGCCGCATTGAGCAGGGCAGTTCGCTTGGGAGAGATGGGTACGGTCATTTCGATTACGCCGCCTTCTGCGCGCTCTTGGCGCGGATGCCGAGCAAATGGCTGATCGCGAACACGAGATCGGCGCGGTTCATGGTGTAGAAATGGAAGGTGTCGACGCCGCGCTTCGCCAGCTTCTGCACCTGGCCGGCTGCGACGGTCGCGGCCACCAGCTTGCGGGTCTCGGCGTCGTCGTCGAGGCCGTCGAACTTGGCGGCGAACCAGTCCGGCACGCTGGTGCCGGCGCGGGTGACGAAGGCTCTCGCCTGCTTGAAATTGTGCATGGGCATGATGCCGGGCACGATCGGGATGTTGATCCCGCGCGCGCGGACGCGGTCGAGATAGCGGAAGTAGAGGTCGTTATCGAAGAAGACCTGCGTGATCGCGCGGGTCGCGCCGGAATCGACCTTGGCCTTCAGCGTGTCGATGTCGGCGTCGAAGTCGCGCGCTTCGGGGTGCTTTTCGGGGTAGGCCGAGACCGAGACTTCGATATCCGCATGCCGCTTCTTGATCCCCGCGACGAGATCGGCCGAGCTCTGGTAGCCGTCGGGATGGCTGGAATAGGGCGTGCCGATGCCGCCGGCCGGATCGCCGCGCAAGGCGACGATGTGGCGGACGCCGACCTCGTGATAGCGGTCGACGATCTCGTCGATCTCGCCGCGCGAGGCGCCGACACAGGTCAGATGCGCGGCCGGCAGCAGCGCGGTCTCCTTCAGGATGCGTGCGATGGTGGAATGAGTGCGCTCACGGGTCGAGCCGCCGGCGCCATAGGTCACCGAGACGAATTTCGGATCGAGCGGGGCCAGCCGGTTGATGGTGTCCCAGAGATTGCGTTCCATATCTTCCGTCTTGGGCGGAAAGAACTCGAAGGAGATCGCAGGCCGCTGGACGGCAAGGTGCCCGTCTTGCCCGGCGTGGGCAGGCGTCGTCGGATCGGTCATGGCACCACTCACTCCAGATTTTGGCGGCCGTCGGTCAGCGCTAATTGGGAGAGGCTAAGATAGGGCAAAGAGGGGCCTCTCGACAGCCCATCGGATGTGGGAAATGGCCCACCTATTGCGGATATATGCCGAATATTGCACTGCATCCAATTCGAGTGGGAAGCGTTCCAGAGGAATAATATTAGAAATATCATGTGTATAGTCGAGTGCTTGAGGGTAATGGGCCGGCCTCTCTTGGGTGGGCAATGTGTGCGTCGTGTTATGGAGGTGAATTCTGTCCCAACATTGCGTTTCGAGCAGGCTGACGGGTTCGCGGCCGGCACACGTCAGACCTGCGTTGTCTGCCCATTGCCGCTCCGCCAGCCTCCACTACGTTAGCGCGCCATGATCCCGCTCTCAGTCCTCGACCTCTCCGTCGTCACCACAGGCACAAGACCCGCCGCGGCGCTGCGCAACAGCATCGATCTGGCGCGTCACGTCGATGGGCTCGGCTATGTCCGCTACTGGCTCGCCGAGCATCACAACCTCGCCTCCGTCGCGAGCCCCGCGCCCGACGTGATGATTGGGCAGATCGCGGCGGTGACGAAGCATCTCCGGGTCGGCTCAGGCGGGGTGATGCTGCCGAACCACGCGCCGCTGGTCGTGGCCGAGCGCTTCAAGATGCTGGAGGCGCTGTTTCCCGGCCGCATCGACCTTGGCCTCGGCCGCGCGCCCGGCACCGACGGCGCCACGGCGTATGCGCTTCGCAGCCGGCTCGACCGCCGCGAGGGCGATGATTTCCTGGAGCGGCTGCACGAGCTGATCTTGTGGCAGACCCGAGAATTCCCCGCAGGACATCCCTATCACAACGTCGTCGCGATGCCCGACGACACGCCGTTGCCGCCGATCTGGCTGCTCGGCTCCAGCGATTATTCGTCGGACTTGGCGGCGCAAGTCGGCATGGGATTCGCCTTTGCCCATCACTTTGCATCCCATGATGCGATCGATGCGATGGTGCATTACCGCAACCGATTTCAGCCCTCGGCCTGGAGCGCGAGCCCGCACGCGATCCTCGCGGTTGCTGTCATCGCGGCCGACACTGACGAGGAGGCCGAAAAGCTCGCGGCGTCCTTCGACCTCAACCGGCTTCGCCGCGACCGCGGCCAATATCTGCCGCTGCCGAGCGTCGAAGAGGCGCTGGCCTATCCGTACTCCGACGCCGAGCGCACCTTGATCCTCCGCAACCGCTCGCGCCTGTTCGTCGGCAGCCCTGCGACGGTACAGAGGAAGCTTCAGCCGCTGCTCGATTCCAGCAAGCCGGATGAGCTGATGGTGATCACGGCGGTGTACGACCACGACGCGCGGAAGAGGTCGTATTCGCTGCTGGCGGAAGCATTCGGGCTCAAGGCGGCTGCGTAGAAGCTCTCATGCCCCGGACGCGGCGCAGCACGCAGTGATGCGCTGCAGAGCCCGGGCCCGTCGCGCTGCGAGCATCGCAGTCTCTGGGTCCCAGCTCGCGCTACGCGCGTCCGGGACACGAGATCATTCCATCGTCGCGCGGAACGGGTGAGCGGGATACACGCCGACGATGCGGAATTCGCGCGAGAAGAATTTCAGTTCTTCGATCGCGAAGGCGAGCCCCTTGTCGTCGGGGTGGCCATCAACGTCGGCGTAAAACTGCGTGGCGAAGAAATTGCCGTCGACCATGTAGCTCTCGAGCTTGGTCATGTTGACGCCATTGGTGGCAAAGCCGCCGAGCGCCTTGTAAAGCGCGGCGGGAAGGTTGCGCACCCGGAAGACAAAAGTGGTGACCAGCGGGCCCGAACCTTGCGCCGCCCATTTCGGCTCACGCGCCAGCACCACGAAGCGCGTGGTGTTGTGCGCCTCGTCCTCGATGTCCTCCGCCAGAATGTCGAGGCCGTAAATCTTTGCGGCGAGGCGAGAGGCGATCGCTGCGACTGTCTTGTCGTTGCGCTCAGAGATGTCGCGAGCGCTGCCGGCTGTGTCGGCGTGCACGATCGGCTTGATGCCGAGCTTTCGGATGATGCGCCGGCACTGGCCGAGCGCGTGGACGTGGCTCTCGACGCTCTTGATGTCTTCGAGCTTGGTCCCCTTCACCGCCATCAGTTGATGCCGGACCGGCAGAAACCACTCGCCGACGATGAAAAGGCCGGAGGCCGGGAGCAGATGGTGGATGTCGGCGACCCGGCCCGCGACCGAATTCTCGATCGGGATCATGCCGAGATCGGCCTCGCCCGACGAGATCGCCGACAGCGCGTCCTCGAAGGTGGCGCAGGGCATCGGCTCGGCGTCGGGATAGGCCTCGACGATGGCGATGTGGGAATTGGCGCCAGGCTCGCCCTGGAATGCGATTTTCAGCTTGCTCATGACGGGCCTTGTAACAGCGGATCAGGATTTGGAAAGGATGCTGCGGGCGGTCTCGAGGTCCGCGGGCGTGTCGACCCCGCGGGGCACGGTGTCGACGATGGTGAAGTCGATCCGCATGCCGGCCTCCAGCGCCCGGAGTTGCTCGAGCTTTTCCTGCAATTCCAGCGGCGAGGGCGGAAGCCGGACGTAGCGCTCCAGCGCGGCGCGGCGATAGGCGTAGAGGCCGATGTGATGGTAGCGCGGTCCGTCGCCGGTCGGGGCGGTCGCGCGGGTGAAATAAAGTGCGCGCATCCGCCGGCCGCCCACCGAAGTCCCCACCGCTTTCACGACGCTCGGCGCGAGGTCCTCCTCCGCGGTATGGATCTGCGAGGCCAGCGTCGCGATGTCCACGGCCGGATCGTCCAGCGGCGGCAGCACCTCGCGGATATTGTCGATCGTGATCGTCGGGAAGTCTCCCTGGAGATTGACCACGATCTCGGCCTTGCCCGAGGGGTCGAGCTTCTGCATCGCCTCGTGGATGCGGTCGGAGCCGGATGGGTGGTCGGAGCGGGTCATCACGGCCTCGCCGCCATGGGCGGTCACGACGGACGCGATCTCGGCCGTGTCGGTTGCCACCGCCACCCGGCCGATTCCGGCGGCCTCGGCGCGCCGCATCACATGAACGATCATGGGCAGGCCCGCGATGTCGGCGAGCGGCTTGCCGGGCAGGCGGGTGGCTGCCATGCGGGCCGGGATCAGCACCAGGATGCGAGGGTCGGTCATTGGTTCAAAGGCTTGAGTTCAAGGGCCCGGAAACGGGACGTTTTCCGCGCCGAGAAATGGAATGGGGATGGCCTGAAAGCCGGGTCGCTTATACGGGTTGCCAGACCCCGGGCAAACCGATATCTCAATGGCAAAACTCGGGGAAACAATAAGGAACGTTTGATTCTCCCGAGGCTCGTCCTGGCGGCCGTTTGGGCCGCTGTTTCCTTCTTGCGGTGTGGGGCCTGGCCGGAAATGGACTCTTTCGAACTCAACAAGATTCTCGGTGCCGTGCTCGGCACCTGTCTCATCCTGCTGGTGACGAGCTTCACCGCCAACGCGCTGTTCTCGCCCAAGCTGCCGGAAAAGCCGGGCTTCGAGATCGCCGTGAAGGAAGATGCCGGTCATGGTAAGGAAGGCGGGGCTGCTGCCGCGGCCTCCGAGCCGATCGAAAAGCTGCTCCAGACGGCCTCCGTCGAGAAGGGCGCTGCCGCTGCCAAGAAGTGCGGCGCCTGCCACACTTTCGAGAAGGGCGGCCCGAATCGCGTCGGTCCTAACCTTTATGGCGTCGTCGGCGAGGCCAGGGGCCAGGGCCGTGGCGGCTTCAACTTCTCGGCCGCGATGAAGGGCAAGGGCGGCAACTGGACGTTCGACGACCTCAACAAGTTCATCGCCAATCCGAAGGGCTTCATCCCCGGCACGGCGATGGGCTTCGCCGGCATTCCCAAGGATTCCGAGCGCGCCGACGTCATCGCCTATCTCAATTCGCTGTCGGAGCATCCGCAGCCGCTGCCGACGGCGTCGAAGTAACGCCTCAAGAACCGATCTTGGACGATGCGGCCAGGCTGAAAAGCCTGGCCGTTTCCGTATCCGGGCCTCGCGGTGAGTTTATCGGGGCGTTTGGCCGCATCGGACGGGCCGTCCGGGCTTCCAAGATGAGGAAAAAGCAACATATTCGGTCGAAACCTCGCCTATATTGAGCCCTTAAAGGGGTAACCTCCTTCAAGACTAGGGATGTTGATTTGGCCATTACCCGACGCGATCTCCTGCTCACCGGCACAGCTGCCGTAGCACTCCCCGCTTTTGGTTCCCTCGCGGGCGTCCCCGTCATCGGCGCCGCTCATGCTCAATCTGCCGGCGAGGCGGCTTCAAATGCGCTGCCTTGGCGCCATGCCTTGTCGTTGTTCGGAAAGGTCAAGTACCCCGCCGATTTCAAGCGCTTCGACTACGTCAATCCGGACGCGCCCAAAGGCGGTGTCGCGCGCCAGATTGCGGTCGGCACCTTCGACAATTTCAACATCGTGGTCTCAGGGGTGAAGGGGCAGGTCGCCGGCGCCGTCGCATTCATCTACGAATCCCTGCTCACGCCCGCGCTCGACGAAGTCTCGACCGAGTACGGCGCGCTTGCGGAAGCGGTCAGCCACCCGGACGACTTTTCCTTCGTCTCATATCGCTTACGGCCGCAGGCCAAATGGCACGACGGCAAGCCTGTCACCGCGGACGACGTGATCTTCTCGCTGGATTCCTTCAAGAAGCATCACCCGATGTATTCGGCCTATTACAGCCATGTGGTGAAGGCCGAGAAGGTCGGCGAGCGCGAGGTGAAGTTCGTATTCGACGCGCCCGGCAACCGCGAATTGCCGCAGATCGTTGGGCAGCTCACGGTCTTGCCGAAGCATTGGTGGGAGGGCACGGACGCGCAGGGCCGCAAGCGCGATGTCTCCGCCACCACGCTCGAAGTGCCGCTTGGGTCCGGGCCCTACAAGGTCAAGGAGTTCGTTGCCGGGCGGTCGATGACGCTGGAGCGCGTTAGGGATTATTGGGGGCGCGATCTCGCCGCCAATGTGGGCCGCAATAATTTCGACGAGATGCGCTACGAATATTTCCGCGACGCCACCGTGGCGATCGAGGCCTTCAAAGCCGATCAGGTCGATTGGCGCACCGAGAACAGCGCGAAGAACTGGGCGACGGCCTACGACTTCCCGGCGGTGACGGAAAAGCGGGTCATCCTCGAGGAATTCGCCAATCGCAGCTCGGGCGTCATGCAGGCTTTCGTGCCGAACCTGCGCCGCGCCAAGTTCAGTGATCCCCGCGTACGACGTGCGCTCAACTACGCGTTCGACTTCGAGGAGATGAACAAGCAGATCTTCTACGGCCAGTACAAGCGCGTCAGCAGCTATTTCGACGGCATCGACGAGCTCATGGCGACCGGTCTGCCTCAGGGCAAAGAACTCGATATACTCGAGACCGTTCGCTCTGAAGTCCCGCCCGAAGTCTTCACGACCGCCTACACCAATCCGGTCGGCGGCAGTCCGGAAGCCGTGCGCGACAATCTGCGCGAGGCGTTGCGCCTGTTCAAGGAGGCCGGCTACGAGGTGCGCGACCGCAAGCTGGTCGACGTCAAGACCGGTGCGCAGTTCACCATGGAGCTGCTGAACCAGGATCCGAGCTTCGAGCGGGTCACGCTGTTCTACAAGCCGTCGCTGGAGCGCCTCGGCATCGCCGTGAGCGTGAGGACGGTCGATCCGACGCAATACGAGAACCGGACGCGCGAATGGGATTTCGACGTCGTCACCAACTCCTGGGGCGAGTCGCAGTCGCCGGGCAACGAGCAGCGCGAGTTCTGGTCGTCCAAGACCGCCGATATTCCCGGGTCGCGCAACATCAGCGGCATCAAGAACCCTGCGATCGACAAGCTGATCGAGCGGGTGATCTACGCCAGGGATCGCGACGATCTCGTCGCCGCAACCAAGGCGCTCGACCGCGTGCTGCTGTGGAATCATTATGTCGTGCCGCAATGGACCTATTCGAAGGTGCGCACCGCGCGCTGGGACCGCTTCGGCCGGCCGGCGGAATTGCCCAGATACGGTCAGTCCGGCTTCCCGTTCGTGTGGTGGTACGACGCAGACAAGGCGGCGCGGATCGCAAAGAAGTCGTGAAGGACACCTCCCGCATGACGCAGATGTCACGCCGCCATGTGCTGGCCTTAGGGGCCGGCGGCGCCTTCGGGGTGTCACTCGGCGCACCGCTGTCGCGCGGTGCGCAGGCTTCGGAAGGGGGAGGCGAGGCGCACGGCATCTCGGCGTTCGGCGATCTCAAGTACCCGGCCGACTTTCACCATTTCGAGCACGTCAATCTCGATGCGCCGAAGGGAGGTATGTTCTCCCTCATTCCGTCGGTGCGCGCTTACAATCAGTCCTACCAGACCTTCAACTCGCTCAATGCCTACATCCTGAAGGGTGACGGCGCGCAAGGCATGGACATGACGTTTGTGCCGCTGATGGTGCGCGCAAACGACGAGCCTGACGCAATGTACGGGCTTGCCGCCAGATCCGTGCAGATATCGCCGGACAGGCTCGTCTATCGCTTCACGATGCGACCCGAAGCGAAATTCCACGACGGCACGAAGCTCACCGCGCACGACGCGGCGTTCTCGTTGACGTCGCTGAAGACCAAGGGCCATCCGCTGATCATCGTGCAGATGCGTGACTTCGTCAGCGCAGAGGCTCTCGACGATGCGACGCTGGTCGTCACTTTCGCCAAGGGACGGGCGCGCGACGTGCCGCTCTATGTCGCGAGCCTGCCGATCTTCTCGAAGGCTTATTATGCGTCTCGCCCGTTCGACGAATCGTCCCTGGAGATTCCGCTCGGCTCGGGTCCGTACAGGGTCGGCAAGTTCGAGGTCAATCGCTACGTCGAATTCGAGCGGGTGAAGGATTGGTGGGCTGCCGATCTTCCGGTTTGCCGCGGCAGCTACAATTTCGATGTCGTGCGCTATGAATTCTATCGCGATCGCGACGTTGCCTTCGAAGGCTTCACCGGCAAGAACTACCTCTATCGCGAGGAGTTCACCTCGCGCATATGGGCGACGCGCTATGACTTTCCGGCCGTGAAGGACGGTCGGGTCAAGATGGAGGTCGTGCCCGACGATACGCCGTCCGGCGCGCAAGGCTGGTTCATCAACACGCGGCGTGACAAGTTCAAAGACCCTCGCGTGCGCGAGGCACTGACCAATGCCTTCGACTTCGAGTGGACCAACAAGACCATCATGTACGGCGCCTATGCCCGTACCGTGTCGCCGTTCCAGAACTCCGACCTCATGGCGGGCAACTCGCCTCCTCCGCCGGAAGAGCTGAAGCTCCTGGAGCCGTTTCGCGGTCAGGTTCCCGACGAAGTGTTCGCCGCGCCGTTCTCGCCTCCGGTCTCTGATGGCTCCGGCCAGGATCGCGCCCTGTTGCGCAAGGCGCAGCAATTGCTGACCGAGGCCGGTGTGCCCATCAAGGACGGCAAGCGGGTGCTGCCGAATGGCGAGGTGTTCAGGATCGAGTTCTTGCTGGACGAGCCTTCGTTCCAGCCGCATCACGCGCCCTACATCAAGAACCTGGGCACGCTCGGCATCGAAGCGAGCGTGCGTCTCGTCGATGCCGTGCAATACAAGGTGCGCCAGGAAGATTTCGATTTCGACATGACGATCCAGCGCTTCAGCATGTCGGCGACGCCGGGCGATGCCATGCGCTCGTTCTTCTCCTCCCAGGTCGCGGCAACCAAGGGCTCATACAATCTCGCGGGCATCGCCAGCCCAGCCATCGACGCCATGATCGAGAAGATCATGACGGCCGACAGCCGCGAGGAGTTGACCATCGCCTGCCGCGCCTTCGACCGTCTGTTCCGCGCCGGCCGCTATTGGGTGCCGCAATGGTATAACAAGACGCACCGGCTGGCCTATTGGGACCAGTTCGGCCACCCGCAGAAGCTGCCGCGCTATGCCAACGGCGTCGGTGCTCCCGATATCTGGTGGCATGATGGCGCCAAGGCCGCCAAGCTCGAGCAGGCGAAATAATCATGAGTGCCTATATCGCCCGCCGCATCCTCCTGATGATCCCGACCCTGCTCGGGATTCTCTTCGTCTCCTTCATCGTCGTGCAGTTCGCGCCGGGCGGCCCAGTCGAGCGCGTGATCGCGCAGCTTTCGGGCGCCGACACCGGCGGGACCTCGCGCATTTCGGGCGGTAGCGATTTTGCGCAGCGCGCGCCGGGACAGGTCGGCGCCGGCGCGGATGCCATCAACTCGAAATATCGGGGTGCGCAGGGCCTCGACCCCGATTTCATCAAGAAGCTCGAGGTGCAATTCGGTTTCGACAAGCCTGCGCCGGAACGCTTCGCGCTGATGGTGTGGAATTTTGCCCGCTTCGACTTCGGCAAGAGCTATTTTCGCGACGTCAGCGTACTCCAGCTCGTCAAGGAGAAGCTGCCGGTCTCGATCTCGCTTGGCATCTGGCTGACGCTCCTGACCTATTTGATCTCGATCCCGCTCGGCATCCGCAAGGCAGTCAAGGACGGATCGCGCTTCGACACCTGGACGTCGTCCGTGCTCGTGCTTGGCTATGCCATACCCGGCTTCCTGTTCGCGATCCTCCTGATTATCCTGTTTGCCGGGGGCTCGTTCTTCAACTGGTTCCCGCTGCGCGGACTGACGTCGGACGGCTGGTCGCAGTTTCCCTGGTACTGGAAGATCATCGACTACTTCTGGCATCTGACGCTGCCGCTGATCGCCATGGGGCTCGGCGCGTTCACCACCATGACGTTCCTGACCAAGAACTCGTTCCTGGACGAGATCCGCAAGCAATATGTGATGACCGCGCGCGCGAAGGGCTGCAGCGAGAACCAGGTGCTATACGGCCACATCTTCCGCAACGCGATGCTGATCGTGATCGCAGGCTTTCCCAGCACCTTCATTCACGCCTTCTTTTCAGGCTCGCTTCTGATCGAGACCATCTTCTCGCTGGACGGGTTGGGATTGCTCAGCTTCGAAAGCGTTCTCAACCGCGACTACCCCGTGGTGTTCGGCACGCTCTTCATCTTTTCGCTCGTCGGCCTCGTCGTCAACCTCATCTCGGATCTGACCTACATGTGGATCGATCCGCGGATCGATTTCGAGGCACGGGAGGTCTGATGACGCTGACCGCCCCCACCCCGATCGAGACCACTGCGAAGTCGCCCCTCGGCGACGCCGTGCCGATCACGCGCAAGCCGTTCGTGCCATCGCCGCTCAACAGGCGCCGCTGGCAGAATTTTAGGGCGAACCGGCGTGGCTACTGGTCGCTCTGGATCTTCATGTTCCTTTTCGTGGCCTCGCTGTTCGCCGAACTGATTGCCAACGACCGGCCATTCCTGGTCAAGTTTGACGGTCATCTCTACTGGCCGGCCTTCGTGACTTACTCCGAGACGACCTTCGGCGGCGATTTCGAAACCGCGGCCGACTATCGTGATCCCTATCTGCAGAAGCTGATCAAGGAGAAGGGCGGCAGCATCGTCTGGCCGCTGATCCGCTACTCCTACGACACCCATAATCTCGATCTGCCGACGCCAGCGCCGTCGCCGCCGACCTGGATGCTGACCGAAGCGCAGTGCAAGCCTGTGGTCGAGAAGAAGGGCCTCAAGAGCTGCCGCGACCTCGAATACAACTGGCTCGGGACCGACGATCAGGGCCGCGACGTGATCGCGCGCCTGATCTATGGTTTCCGTATCTCGGTGCTGTTCGGCCTCTGCCTGACCATCATCTCCTCCGTCGTCGGCATCGCCGCCGGCGCGGTGCAAGGCTATTTCGGCGGCTGGATCGACCTGCTGTTCCAGCGCTTCATCGAGATATGGACTGCGATCCCTTCGCTCTATCTGCTGCTGATCCTGTCGTCGGTGCTCGTGCCCGGCTTCTTCGTGCTTCTCGGCATCCTGCTGTTGTTTTCCTGGGTGTCGCTGGTCGGACTCGTGCGCGCGGAATTTCTGCGCGGGCGCAATTTCGAGTACATCCAGGCGGCGCGGGCACTCGGCGTGTCGAATGCCGTGATCATGTTCAAGCATTTGCTGCCGAACGCCATGGTCGCGACGATGACGTTCCTGCCGTTCATCGTCTCCTCGTCGGTCATGACGCTGACGGCACTCGACTTCCTTGGCTTCGGGCTGCCGCCCGGATCGCCGTCGCTCGGCGAGCTGCTGGCGCAGGGCAAGTCTAACGTGCAGGCGCCCTGGCTCGGCTTTTCCGGCTTCTTCTCGGTCGCGATCATGCTGTCGCTTTTGATCTTCATCGGCGAAGCCGTGCGCGACGCCTTCGATCCGCGCAAGACCTTCAGGTAGACGATGGACGCGATCAACCAGCCGTTGCTTAGCGTGCACGACCTCTCGGTGGCCTTCCATCAGGGCGGCGCCACGACGCTTGCGGTCGACAAGGTCTCGTTTCAGATCAAGCGCGGCGAGTGCCTGGCGCTGGTCGGCGAATCCGGGTCCGGCAAGTCGGTCAGCGCGCTTTCGATCCTGAAGCTGCTGCCCTATCCGAACGCGTCGCATCCCTCGGGCAGCATCCGCTTCAAGGGGCGCGAGCTGATCGACCAGTCGGAGCAACAGATGCGGGAGATTCGCGGCAGCGACATCTCCATCATTTTCCAGGAGCCGATGACCTCGCTCAATCCGCTGCACACGATCGAGGCGCAGATCGGCGAGATCATCCAGCTGCACAATCCGACCAGCAATGCGCAGGCGCGCCAGCGCACGCTGGAGCTGCTGACGCAGGTTGGCATTCCCGAGCCCGAGACACGGCTCAAGAGCTATCCGCATCAGCTTTCCGGCGGCCAGCGCCAGCGCGTGATGATCGCGATGGCGCTCGCCAACGAGCCGGACCTGCTGATCGCGGACGAGCCGACCACCGCGCTCGACGTTACCGTGCAGGCGCAGATCCTGGCGCTGCTTGCGGACATCCGCGCACGGCTCGGCATGAGCCTGCTGTTCATCACCCACGATCTCGGCATCGTGCGCCGCATCGCCGATCAGGTCTGTGTCATGAAGGGGGGCGAGATCGTCGAGCAGGGACCGGTCGAGCAGGTCTTCAAGACTCCGAAACATCCCTACACGCGGGACCTGCTGGCGGCGGAGCCGAAGCCGGATCCAGCGCCGCCGCAGCCGGATGCGCCCGTGGTGATGTCGGCCGACGATTTGAAGGTATGGTTTCCGATCAAGCGCGGCCTGATGCGCAAGACGGTGGGTCACATCAAGGCGGTCGACGGCGTCAGCCTCGCCGTACGCAAGGGCGAGACACTCGGTGTCGTCGGTGAATCCGGCTCGGGCAAGACGACGCTGGGGCTCGCATTGCTGCGGCTGATCTCGTCGAATGGACGCATCGTATTCCTGGGCAAGGACATCCAGGGCCTGCGCTTCAAGGAGATGCGGCCTTTCAGGCGCGACATGCAGATCGTGTTCCAGGATCCGTTCGGTTCGCTCAGCCCACGCATGTCGATCGCGGACATCATCGCCGAAGGTCTCTCAGTGCACCAGCCAACGCTGTCGCGCGAGGAGCGCGAGGCGCGCGTCGTCAAGGCGCTCGAGGATGTCGGGATGAAGCCGGACACCCGCTACCGCTATCCGCACGAGTTCTCGGGCGGGCAGCGCCAGCGCATCAGCATCGCGCGGGCGGTGGTGCTGGAGCCGGATTTCGTCGTGCTGGACGAGCCGACCAGCGCGCTCGACATGTTGTTCCAGGCGCAGATGGTGGACCTGTTGCGCGAGCTCCAGCGCAAGCGCGAACTCACCTACATGTTCATCTCACACGATCTGCGCGTCGTGGCCTCGCTTGCGAGCCATCTCATCGTGATGCGCGGCGGCAAGGTGGTCGAGGAAGGCCAGGCGGCCGAGCTGTTCAAGAACCCGAAGACCGATTACACGCGCGCGCTGTTTGCAGCGGCGTTCCGGCTGGAGACGGCAGGGAAGGGGTCGGTTGCAACCTGATTTTGCGTGATCGCAATCACGGCGGCGGAGTGTTCGCCGCGATATTCTGTACGCATGGACGCGAGGCAGTCTCGCGACAGCGACAGGAGTGCAGAAATGACGTTTATTGCAATCGAAGCAGAGGCGATGCGGGAGCTGTCCGCGATCGAGCTCGACGGGGTCGTCGGTGGCGCGGCTCCGCGTGGAGGCTACGGCCATGTCTACGATGTGCCGCCGCCGCCGCGCGTCGTGAAAGCGCCCGTATTGGGTGGCGGCGGCCCGACGAACCTGCCGCACTTGCACGCGTTCTGAGGCGGAGTCGAACTGGTATCGACAACGCGGGTAGGGCGGGCTTCGCTGCGCTCTACCCATCCCGCCAGGTGTCGCTAGAGTCGCTTGATTGCGACGACTTCGCTGCCGGTCGCCTTGATCCGTGCAAGCGCCGGCTCGATCGGCTCGATCGCCGTTGCCATATGATGCGCATTGGCGTGGACCATGGTGCCGCCGTCGCGGACGATCGCGACATGGCCCTTCCAGAAGATCAGATCGCCACGCCGCAAGCTGTTGCGCTCGTGCGGCTCCAATGCGCGGCCGAGCCCTGCCTGCTGCATGTCGCTGTCGCGGGGACAGCCGATGCCCGCGGCGGTCAGCGATACCTGCACCAGGCCCGAGCAATCGATGCCCAGACTGCTTTTGCCGCCCCAGAGATAGGGCGTGCCGACGAAGCGCTCGGCGACGGCGACGAAGTCCGGCTCGCGATGATCGAGCGGTGCAAGATGCGTTCTCGGCAGAAAGGCCCCGTTGGGCGTCACGGCGAAAATGCGGTCCTCGCGCGCCACCGCGATCCTGGAGCCAAGCACCAGCGCTTCGGCTGGCGGCAGCTTGATCGAAGGTCCGGGGAAGGCAAACGTCCGTAGCGCACTGACGACGTGGGTCGGGGCGGCCGTTGGCTTCATGAGCGCCGCATCCGGCAGCCAGCCGACATAGCCATCGCCGTCGAGCTGGCCCCAGGCCCAGCCCTCGCCGTTGCGATCATAGACTGTGACGCGCTCGCCCCGCAGCGCCTGCGTCATCAGCATGGCGCTCGAGGACGGCTGCTCGCGCACCGGCGCGATCGGATCGACCACCTCGAACTCCTCGCCGGCGACGAAGCGGTCCGCTTTCACCTTGCCTTCGAGGTATTTCGCGGCGAGGTCGCCGCGCGCCGGCGTCAGCCTTGCATCGATTCCTGGATCACGCATAGCGCTCACTCAGCAATGCGTAGATGGCGCGCGCGGCCTGGCACTCGCCGCCCTCGGGCCGCGCCGGCTTCGCCGACGGCGTCCAGCCGTAGATGTCGACATGCAACCAGCTTTTGGCCTGCTCGACGAAGCGTTGCAGGAACAGCGCGCAAATGATCGAGCCGGCAAAGCCGCCCGACGGCGCGTTGGTGATGGTGGCGGTCTTGGAATCCAGCCACGCATCGTAAGCCGGCCACAGCGGCATACGCCACAACGGATCGTTCTCCTTCACCGCGTAGCGCGCGACGTCGGCAGCAAGCGTCTCATCATTGGTGTAAAAGGGCGGTAAATCCGGCCCCAGCGCGACGCGTGCGGCGCCGGTCAATGTGCCGAGATCGATCAGGAGGTCCGGCTTGTCCTCGTCGGCCAGTGCCAGCGCGTCGGCGAGCACGAGGCGGCCTTCCGCGTCGGTGTTGCCGATCTCCACCGTGATGCCCTTGCGCGAGGTGAAGATGTCGAGCGGGCGGAAGGCGTTGCCCGCGACCGCGTTCTCGACCGCCGGAATCAGCACGCGCAGCCGCACCTTCAGCTTGGCGTCCATCACCATGCGCGCCAGCGCCAGCACGTTGGCGGCGCCGCCCATGTCCTTCTTCATGATCAGCATGCCGCTCGACGGCTTCAGGTCGAGCCCGCCGGTATCGAAGCAGACGCCCTTGCCGACCAGCGTCACCTTGGGGTGAGCCGGATTGCCCCAACCGATGTCGATCAGCCGCGGCGCGCGGTCGGAGGCCATGCCGACGGCGTGGATCAGCGGAAAGTTCTTCGCCAAATCCTCGCCGATGGTGCAGGCAAAGCTTGCGCCGAATTCGGCCGCGAGGTCCTGCGCGGCTACAGCCAGCTCCGCTGGCCCCATGTCGTTGGACGGCGTGTTGATGAGATCACGCGCCAGCATCGCGGCTTCCGCGATGCGATCGATCTCGGCCGCATCGACGCCATCAGGCGGCACCAGCCGGACGTCGGGCCTGTCAGCCTTGCGGTAGCGCGCGAAGCGGTAGCAGCCCAGTGCAAAAGCGAGCGCCGCCAGCCGTGCATCGTGCGGTGCATTGGCAAAGCGGTAAATGCCCGGCGGCAGCAGGCCGGGCAGCGCGCCCGGCCGGAACAGGTCACGCGATCTGGCGTCGTCGTCCTCGAGGCCGAACAGGATCTGCGCAATCGCGCCGTCGGGCGCTGGCGGCGCGAGATAGCCGCCCGGCTTGGCGGTAAAGGCGCTGGCAGTGGCGAACTGGCACTGCGCCGGCGTCAGTGTCTCGCGCACCGCATCCCAACCCGACCTCGTGACGAAGGTGATCGGGGTGGCGGCGGACGATGTCTCGAAGACGGAAGGCATTGGCGGGTCCAAACAGGTCATACGAACGGACGAGACTTCGCAGAGTTTTGCCGCGCCCGCAATCGGCATTGCTGTCACCATGCGGCGAGCCGCTACTCGCGGCAAGGCGGCCATGCTAGGTTCCGGCAACGATTGCCGGATCTATCGAAAATTGTGCAGGAGACCGCCGGCGACCGAAGACGGAGCCTGCCGGGAGGAAATACGATGGAATTTTTGTGGAGCGTGGTCACATTCATCGGCCAGGCCGTCGAGGCGATTTTCGGCTATGTCGAGCATCACCATTGGATATTCGCATTCCTAGCCGGCGGTTACGTCTTCTATCTCCACGACCGCTCCGTCCACGCGCGGTTCGACGCGCTCGACAGGCGCGTCGACGAAATCCGCAAGCGGCTTGCCATCGAATATTGATCGAGCGAGACGAAACCATCGCCGGGCGATCTCGTATTTCTTGCTTGAGAACTGCCGTTCACGAGAGCGCGGCCGCAGGGCTTTACTAGCGCTATGGTTGTGGCATTATCGGCGAATATTATAGATTGTGCCGCGCGGTTCTGCACGTCGAGCGCAAGGACGCTGCGGCAAATGGTCGATACCCACCTCAGTCGATAGCAGCCTGATCTCGTTCATCTATGGCATTTCTCTCAATCGTTTGGCCGACGCAGCATTCGCGATGAGCGGCGCAAAATGGATAGATCGTTCGTCATTGCGCAGATCTCCGACCTGCATCTGGACGGGTCAGGCCGGCTGCTTGCGGCGATCGAGGCGCTCAGCGCCGAGATCGACCAGAGGATGGCGGCCTTTGCCGATGCTCCCGACCGCATTCTGCTGATCACGGGCGATCTCGTGGACGACCCGACGCCCCGCGCGCTCGACGAAGCGCTCGCCGTCATCGCGTCCTTCCGGCAGACCGGCCTGTTCACTGACATCCAGGCGATTGCCGGCAATCATGACATCAAGCGCCCCAACCAGCGCGCAGGCCTCCACGATGCCTATGACTACCTGCATCTGCCGCGGACCTCGAAGAGTATTTACTACCGCAAGGCCGGCCTCGATCTGGTGCTGCTGGATTCCAACCGGGCGAGCCTGACGACGCTCGCGAGCGGCAATGTCGACGAGAACATATACAAGGCGATGGTTGCGGATTCCGCGCGGCTGAGCGTCGAGCTCGCAGGCAGCATGGGTTCGGCTGGACGCGCCGATTTTGCCGAGCCGGCGGAAAACCTGGTGCGCGTGCTCGCGATGCACCATCATCCGTTGCCGCAGGCGACCGGAGAAGGAAAACGGTTTCTCGGTGTGCCCGACGAGCCGCTGATGTATCTGGCATCGCCCGCGACCTTCCTCGAAGCGGCAACCTCGCTCAACGTCAATCTGGTCCTGCACGGACACCGGCATGTCGAGGGATTGACCCGCTATTCGATCCCCGATCCGCGCGCGACATGGAGCAAGAGCAGTGAAGTGTTCTGGCGCACGATCTATGTGCTGTCCTGTCCGTCCTCGACTGGGCAGGCCGGTGACGATGCCGGTTTCAACATCATCCATTTTGGCCCATGGTCTCATGCCGGCCGCACCGAGCATCGGTTCGCGATCACCCGCTACTCGCGGTCGCGCAACGATGGCGCCTTCAGGCCGCTCGACTCGAACCTTTCGGACGGCGTCATCAGGCTGCCGGCAGGACGGGATTTTTCCCGTGATCCGGCGGTCCAGTCGGCGATCGAGATCGGCTCATGCACAACGCTGAAGCGGGATCAGGTCGCAGCATTCGCCCGCCGGCTCTTGAGCCGCCGCGCCTTCTATGCCGACGGCGAGGTGGACTGGGCGAGCGCGCTCCACGTCTATCTCGTCACCTTACAGGCCTGGGGTGATCTCGAGGGCAAGGCCGCGACGTCCGCACGCAAGCACGACGTCGCGGCGCTTGCCACGGCGAAATTGCTGCTGCGCCGATTGATCGAGCTCTCCGCTGACGTGCTCGGCATTGATCGTGTTCAGCTCGACGAGCTTCGGACGAAGCGTCTGCTTAATCGCGACGATCTCCGGCGCGAATGGTCGGGCGCGCCGCGCGCGGGAATCGACGTCGCAGAGCAAGTGCGGCGAAGGCTGCAATTGCTGCGTGATCTGGACGGGCATGTGAGGGCGATCGGCCCGGACCTAGGCCTTGGCAGCGACCCGCCGCCGCAGACGCCGCCGTGAAAGAGCGAGACATACTGCGTTAACCGGCCGTTAGGGTTAACAGTCTATTGCTGGCGCGTTCGGCTCGATCAATCGGCTCGAGAGTCAAAGCGTCATGCGTCAACGGTTCAGTCTTGCCCGGTTTCTCGCGTCCACCTCGTTGGTTGCGGTAGTAGCCATGGGCCTCGGCGGCTGCACGGCCATGTCGAAACTCTCCGATGTCACGGGCTCCGTCGGCCCGCGGGCGGAGGCCGCTCCGACCGATCCCGCGCGCGCCGTCGAAACTTATGGCGAGCGCTATCGTGCCAATCCCAAGGACGCCGACGCGGCGCTCGGCTACGGCCAGGCCTTGCGTGCCAACGGCCAGCGCGCCCAGGCAGCCGCCGTGCTCGAGCAGGCCACCATCGCCAATCCCGGCAACAAGGCGCTGCTCGCCCAATACGGCCGCGCGCTCGCTGATAACGGCAATTTCCAGCAGGCTTTCGACGTGCTGTCGAAAGCGCACTCGCCCGACAATCCGGACTGGCGCCTGCTCTCGGTGCAAGGCACCGCGCTCGATCAGATGGGGCGTCACGAGGAGGCGCGTTCCTATTATGCGAGCGCGCTGAGAATCGCACCGGGTGATCCCGGCGTGCTCTCCAATGTCGGCCTGTCCTACATGCTGTCGAAGGATCTACCGAAAGCCGAGGAGGCGCTGCGGCAGGCCTACGCGTCGCCGCGCGCCAGCAGCCGGGTGCGGCAGAATCTCGGTCTCGTCGTCGGACTCCAGGGTCGCTTCGCCGAAGCCGAGACCATCGTGAAGGCCGACCTGCCGCCCGACCAGGCCGCGGCCAATGTCGCCTACCTCAAGGACATGCTGAGCCGCAACGACGCCCCGCGCGGTGCGCCGAAGCGGACTCCGGTCGCCTCGCTCGGCCAGCCCGACTGATCATCCGATCTTCCACGCTGGAAGCCATCTGTGGATCGCGCGCGGTCCGCGACTGCGTCAGTGCAACTCGGAGATCTTGATACCGGTCGGTCCGAGAATGACGACGAACAGCACCGGGAGGAAGAACAGGATCATCGGCACGGTCAGCTTCGGCGGCAGCGCGGCGGCCTTTTTCTCGGCCTCGTTCATCCGCATGTCGCGGTTTTCCTGCGCCATGACGCGCAGGGAATGGCCGAGCGGGGTGCCGTAACGTTCCGCCTGCTGGAGCGCCAGGCAGACCGACTTGACGCCCTCGAGCCCGGTTCGCCGCGCCAAGTTCTCATAGGCGACCTTGCGATCCTGCAGATAGGACAGCTCGGCAGTGGTCAGGGTGAACTCCTCCGACAGCGCGATCGACTGGCCGACGATTTCGGTGGCGACTTTCCGGAACGCCATTTCGACCGACATGCCGGATTCGATACAGATCAGCAGCAGATCGAGCGCGTCGGGGAAGGCGCGCTTGATCGAGAGCTGGCGTTTGGAGATCGCATTCCTGAGGAACAGCATCGGCGCCTGGAGGCCGAGATAGGCCGCGCCGACGCAGATGCCGATCTTGACCGGCATCGGCTTGTCCATGTGTGCGATCAGGAACACGTAGACGACCGAGCCGACGAACAGCACGATCGGCGCCACCATGCGGGCAAACAGGAAGGTGACATAGGGCGCATGGCCTCGATAGCCCGCCATGATGAGCTTGTCCCGCGCAGCCTCCTGCGCGAGCCATTTGGTGAGGTTGAAGTCCTCGACCACCCTCGAGACGAGCTGCTTCGGCGTCTGGCGCAGCGTGACCTTCTCGTTCTTGTTGAGACGTTCGCGCTCGCGCTGCCGGATTCGCTCACGCTCGCTCGCCACCGCTTTCATCCGCTTCGAAAGGCCTTCGCCGGCGAACAGCGGCATAACCAGTGTATAGACGGTCGCGCTGGCGGCGATGGCCGCCAGCAGCATGGTCATGAAGTGGACGTCGTGCAGCTTCGTGACGAGTAGATCGACCATACGGCACCATCAGAAATCGAAATTGATCATCTTCTTCATCACCAGGATGCCGATCGACATCCAGACGACGCAGGCGACCAGCATCAGCTGGCCGGTGGGATGAGTCCACAGCAGCGAGATGTATTGCGGCGTCGAGAGATAGACGAGGAACATGACGATCGGCGGCAGCGAGCCGATGATGCCGGCCGAGGCCTTGGCCTCCATCGACATCGCCTGAATCTTCTCTTTCATCTTCTTGCGGTCGCGCAGCACTTTGGAGAGGTTGCCGAGCGCTTCGGAGAGGTTGCCGCCCGACTTCTGCTGAATCGACACCACGATACCGAAGAAATTGGCTTCCGGCAGCGGCATGCGATCATAGAGCCGCGTGCAGGCCTCGCCCAGCGGCATACCGATCGCCTGCGTCTCGATAATCTGGAGGAACTCGCTGCGCAGCGGTTCGGGCGAGTCGGCCGCGACGACTTTGATCGATTCGAACAGCGGCAGGCCGGCCTTGATGCCGCGGACGATGACATCGACCGCATCTGGCAGTGCCTTCAGGAACTTCGCTTCGCGTCGATTCTTCAGATAGCCCAGTGCCCAGCGCGGCAAGCCGAAGCCGCCGGCGAAGGCGAGGCCGGCGGCACCGAGCAGGCCGCCTCCGCCCAGTAGAACGCCTGCGAAAAACGCGCCTGCCACGACAGCGGACACGATCCAGAATTTCTGCGGTGCCCAGTCGAGGCCTGCCTGTGACAGGCGGACGCTGAGTGGCACGCTCTTTTCCTGCTGGCGCCGCGCCTCGAGATCCTTGAGCGAGGTCTCGACCTGCTCGCGGCGCGATCGCTGGCTCTTTTCGGCCTGCTTGGCCGCAGGCGCGTCGGCGCGCGCGATCGACGCACGGCGGCCTTCCGCCTTCCGCTCACCGGACAGCAGCGGATAGAGGAATACCCAGGCGATGCCGCCGACGGCGGCGGTGGCGAGGAAGGCGAGGGCGAGGACCTGGATGTTCATGACTGCGCCGATCTCATCATGTCTTCGGCGCGACTTCCGCCGCGTCGAGCGCCGCGGCAAGGCGTTTCTCGTCGCCGTAGTAGCGCGCGCGCTCCCAGAACTTCGGGCGGCCGATGCCGGTCGAGCGATGCCGGCCGATGATCTTGCCGTTGGCGTCCTCGCCGACCATGTCGTAGAGGAAGATGTCCTGGGTGATGATGGTGTCGCCCTCCATGCCCATCACCTCGGTGATGTGGGTGATGCGGCGCGAGCCGTCGCGCAGGCGCGCCGCCTGCACGATGACGTCGATAGAGGCGCAGATCATCTCGCGAATGGTGCGTGACGGCAGCGAGAAGCCGCCCATCGTGATCATGGATTCGCAGCGCGAGAGGGCTTCGCGCGGATTATTGGCGTGCAGCGTGCCCATCGAGCCGTCATGGCCGGTGTTCATGGCCTGGAGCAGGTCGAACGCCTCGGGTCCGCGGACCTCGCCGACGATGATGCGTTCGGGACGCATACGCAGGCAGTTACGTACCAGCTCGCGCATGGTGACCTGTCCCTCACCCTCGATGTTGGGCGGTCGGGTTTCCAGCCGCACCACGTGGGGCTGCTGGAGCTGGAGCTCGGCGGCGTCCTCGCAGGTGATGACGCGCTCGTCGTGCTCGATATAATTGGTCAGGCAGTTGAGAAGTGTGGTCTTGCCCGAGCCGGTACCGCCGGAGATCAACACGTTGCAGCGGACGCGGCCGATGATCTGGAGGATCTCGGCGCCCTCCGGCGAGATCGCGCCGAACTTGACCAGCTGATCGAGCGTCAGCTTGTCCTTCTTGAATTTTCGAATGGTGAGCGTGGGCCCGTCAATCGACAGCGGGGGTACGATGGCGTTGACGCGGGAGCCGTCTGCGAGGCGCGCGTCGCAGATCGGCGAGGATTCGTCGACGCGCCGGCCGACCTGGCTGACGATGCGCTGGCAGATGTTGAGGAGCTGCTGGTTGTCGCGGAAGCGGATGCCGGTGCGCTGGATCTTGCCGGCGACTTCGATGTAGACGGTGTTGGCGCCGTTGACCATGATGTCGGCGATGTCGTCGCGCGACAGCAGGGGTTCGAGCGGACCGTAGCCGAGAACGTCGTTGCAGATGTCGTCGAGCAGCTCTTCCTGCTCGGCGATCGACATCACGATGTTCTTGATCGCGATGATCTCGTTGACGATATCGCGGATTTCCTCGCGCGCAGATTCGGAGTCGAGCTTGGCGAGCTGGGCGAGGTCGATGGCCTCGATCAGCGCGCCGAAGATGGTTGCCTTGACCTCGTAGTAGTTGTCCGAGCGGCGGGATTCCATGGACGGCGCAGGCTTCGCCGGGGCGAGCGGCGGCGAGGCGATGGCCGGCGGGGGCGGCGCGCGCGAGACCGCGGGCGCCGGAGCCTGGACAGGCTCTGGCGACACGGCGCCGGGCTTGGGAGCCCGAGTATCGGTGTCTGTTCCGCTACGCTTACCGAACACTTAACCACTCCATGCGGCGGCTTATTTTCCCCGCAACTTGTCAATCAGGGGTGAAAACAGGGACGACTTTTGCTTCTTCGTCTCGCTGCGCCCGGTCAGGCGCTGGGCGATCTGAAGGAACATCTCGATCGATTTGTGGTTGGCCGAGATCTCCGCGATCATCTGACCGTTGTTCGCCGCGGAGCCGAATATCTGCGGCTCGAACGGGATCGAGACGACCGGCTGGCTCTCGATCGCCTTGGCGAACTCCGCCGCGGCGATTTCGGGCCGTTTCGGGACGCCGACCTGGTTCAGGCAGTAGAGTGGCGGCCGGTCGTTGGGCCGCGAGGCCTTCAGGAGGTCGAACAGGTTCTTGGTGTTGCGCAAATTGGCCAGATCCGGCGCCGCCACGATCAGGATGTCGTCCGCCCCGATCAGGGCGCGCTTGGTCCAGCCCGACCATTGATGCGGAACATCGAGCACGATGCAGGGCATGGTGGAGCGCAACGTGTCGAACACGGCGTCGAAGGCGTCCGTGCCGAAATCATACACCCGGTCGAGCGTCGCGGGCGCCGCCAACAGGCTGAGATGATCGGTGCATTTCGACAGAAGGCGGTCAATGAAGGCCGTATCGACCCGATCCGGCGAGAACACGGCGTCCGCAATACCTTGCGGCGGGTCCTGATTGTAGTCGAGCCCGGCGGTACCGAAGGCAAGGTCGAGATCGGCAACGACCGCGTCCATCGCGAGATCGCGCGCGATCGCCCAGGCGACGTTGTGGGAGATGGTGGACGCGCCGACGCCGCCCTTGGCGCCGACCACTGCGATGATACGGCCGACTGCCTTGGCTTCCGGCGCCGAGAACAGGTTGCAGATCGAGCGTACGACGTCGATCGCGCCGACTGGCGCGAGCACATAGTCGCTGACGCCGCGGCGCACCAGTTCGCGATAGAGCGTGACGTCGTTGATGCGGCCGATCACGACCACGCGGGTGCCGGCGTCGCAGACCGTGGCGAGATGGTCGAGCCCGCCCAAAAGGTCGTTGCGGCCATCGCTCTCGAGTACGATCACATTCGGCGTGGGAGCCGAGCGGTAGGCTTCGATCGCGGCCGCCATGCCGCCCATCTGGATCTTCAGATGGGCCTTGCCGAGGCGGCGGTCCTCGCCGGCCGACTGCACTGCGGCTGCTGTCTCCACGGTCTCGCAGAACGCCTGGACCGACACGCGCGGCGCGGGCGCAATATGCTCCTCGACCGGGGGAGGCGCATCCGGCTGCTCTTCTTGAGTCTGGCGAGCGTAGCTGATCATTTGCCGGTATCGCTGAGTTTGGCCTTGTCGGCTTCAGGATAGGTGGTCGCCGTCGTCATTCCCTTGCGATACTTCTCGAAGGCCGTGGTGCGACGCGCCGTGTAGGACGGCGTTTCGGGCCGCGGCTGCTCGAGGTCCGACGGATTGTCGACCATCGCAGCGAGGTTGCGCTGCGAGGCGCAGCCGTAATTGTAGTAGTCCTTGTTTTCGAACCAGCTCTTGTTCTTCATCGAGGGGCCGATGTCCTCCGGCCAAAGTCCACAGGGACCGGCGACCGCGGCGATCCTGGAATAGGTGAGCCGGATCGGTGGCAGGAAACGCTTGTCTTCCGGCTGGTAGGGGCGAACGCTGATGCCGCGCGGCGGAACACCTGCCGCCGCGAGCATCGCCTGAATTTCGCGCATCGTGTCTGCGACCGGACGCGCGTTGGGCGTGCCGGACGGCGCGTCGATACGGATGGCGCCGGTACCCTCGTGCAACCAGGCCGATGCGACGCCCATCACGTCGGCGCGCTGGGCCGCGGTCAGTCCGCCGCGGGCATGGCCGACGAAGACGACGATCGAGCGGTTCTGCTCCTCGATCGCAATCGGGTGACGCTGCTTGTAGTCGTCGGGAATCGAGGCGGTGGTCACCTCGTTGTGCTGGCAGCCGCCGAGTGCAAGCGCGATACCGACAAGCACGCCACCGAAGCCGATGGCGCGTTTGCGAATCTGGGGTGGTTTTGTGATCATAACTTGGTCCCCGTTCCGCATCAGTCGGTGATGAAGCCGTATGTGCCGCGGTAGTTCCTGGCTGGCTCGGTTTTGCCGGGCACGCCGTAGATGCGGTTGATGTTGCCGATCAGCTCGGCCTGCGGATCTGCGGGTGCGGCGAAGCCGTCATCCGGCCGCGACAGGTCCTTCGGTGCCACCGCGCGAACGACATAGGGCGTCACGATCACGACCAGCTCGGTGGTGTTGTTGACGAAGTCGCGGCTGCGGAACAGGGTGCCGAGGATCGGAAGCTGCATCAGTCCCGGCAGTCCGCTGACCGCCTGCTTGGTCTGCTGCTGAATCAGGCCGGCCATTGCCATCGCGCCGCCGGAGGGAATCTCCAGC
The DNA here is from genome assembly GCF_007290395.2 of Bradyrhizobium cosmicum. Classification (NCBI taxonomy): domain Bacteria; kingdom Pseudomonadati; phylum Pseudomonadota; class Alphaproteobacteria; order Hyphomicrobiales; family Nitrobacteraceae; genus Bradyrhizobium; species Bradyrhizobium cosmicum. The sequence continues at coordinate 1,057,011 of NZ_CP041656.2, forward strand.
GAGGTCTCCGCGCGGCGGGTCTTGATCGAGGGCACCGTCAGCGAGTTCACCGACGTCGAGGTCACGGCCTGAGACAGCGTGATCGCATTCTCGTTCGACAGCTCCGAGACCTCGGTCATCACGCGCAGGCTGATCTTGCCCTCGCTCAGCACCACGGGGGTGAAGTTGAGCGAGATACCGAACTTCTTGAAGCTGATCTGGGTGGTACAGACATGCGTGGTGGGATCGCACGAATAGCCTGCCGGGACCGGGAATTCGCCGCCGGCGAGGAATGTCGCCGACTCGCCCGAGATCGCGGTCAGGTTCGGCTCGGCCAGCGTCCGGATCACGCCTGCGGTTTCCATCGCGCGCAGGGTCGCCTGCACCGACGGCGTCGCGCCGAACTTCGTCGTCAGCGAGTTGCCATCCACCAGGTTCTTGCCGAGGGCCGTGAAGGGGTTCGAGTTGGTGAAGCTCACCACCGAGGTGCCGTAGTTCAGGTTCGCCGTGAGGTCGATGCCGAGTTGCTTGACCACGGTGCGCGCAACCTCGGCGACCGTCACCTTCAGCATGACCTGGTCGCGGCCGCGGACCACGATCGAATTCACCACCTTGTCGATGCCGCCGGCGAGGCGCACGGCGAGATCGTTGGCCTGCTGTGCTTCCAGTGGATTCGCCGCCGTGCCGGTCAGGACGACGCCGTCGCCGAGCCCGTCGATCTGGATGTCGGAATTGGGCAGGATCTGCTTCAGTGCGGCCCGGAGGCCGTTGAGGTCGCGCTTGACCGCGATGTCATAGGCCGCGATCTGCTGGCCGGCGGAGTCGAAGAACACGATGGTGGTCTGACCGACCGCGGCGCCGATGATGTAGGCGCGCTGCGATGACCGGACCACCGCATTGGCGATCTTGGGATCGGCGACAAGCACGTCCTTGATGTCGCGCGGCAGGTCGATCACGATCGACTTGCCGACACCGAGCGAGAGGAAGCGCGCGTTCATCTGGCCGTCGGCGGCCGCGATCTGCGCAACGGGGCGGTAGTCGGCGGCGACCACCGGGCTGAGCACCGGGTTGAGTGTCAGCGCGAAGACGGCCGAAAACGACAGGGCGCGGACCACGGAGGTCCGCATCGTTGCCAAATCTGCCCCGCATTTCATATCGACAGTCCTCATTGTGCCTTCGCCGTCGAGCTTGGGATTCCGTAGCGAATGATCGAAACGCTATCGCGCTTCCGTGCGGAGTCATCGAGCGTGATCTCGCTCATCTTGACGTCGACGATGCTGCGCAGCGCCAGCGACAGCGTGCCGCTCTGCCGTGCCGCGGACAGCGTCGCGGTCTGGGCGGGATTGAGCTCGAGGGTGACGGTCTTGCCGATCACTGCGTTCTGGCCGTCCTTCTCCTTCGGCGCCTGGTCGATCGCCAGCACGCGGACATTGGCCAGGATGATCTCGGACGTCACGATGTCCTGGGCGGCGGCGCTCTGGTCGGGATTCTTGAGGCGGCGCGTCAGAAGCACGTCGACGCGATCGTTCGGCAGGATGAAGCCGCCGGCGCCGGTCTCCGGCGAGATTTCGGTCGAGATCGCGCGCATGCCGGTCGGCAGGATCGCGGCCATGAAGCCGGAGCCCTCGGCCTTGACCAGCTTCTGGTCGCGGATCGGTTCACCCTGGATGAAGGGGGCGCGCGCAATCGAACCGGTGACCTGGGTCACCCCCTCGGGACGCTCGTTGCGGCGGATGAAGGTGGCGCTGGCGGTCGCAGCCGGCCAAGTCTGCCATTGCACGTCTTCCGGCTTCACGGTCTGGCCGAGGCCGATGTCGTTCTTGGCCACCAGGACGTCGACGGTCGGAAGCTGCGCGACCGGAGCCGCCGGTGGCGGCGCAGTGTCCGAGCCGCTCGCCAGGTACGCGGCGACACCGCCGGCGCAGATGGCGACCGTCAGGACGACAATGCGTGCCCTATTCATACGCTTCACTTTCCAACAAAACGCCGCGACGCTGCCGCCGCCGTAATCGGCAGTTGACCAGCTATTCGTCAAAGCATGGTTAATGAGGCGTATCTAAATCGGCTTAACGCCGGGTTTACCCGTGTGTTCAGCGCAGTGCGAGATGGGCGAGGTCGATCGCCTTCACCCATTCGGTCTCCGGGTAGACCGTCAGCGCGCCAAGCGTGAGCGCGATACCATACGGAATCCCGCTCTCCTTGGCGTGCAGCCGTGCGAGCCAGGCTTGGCCCGCCAGTCCGTAAGGCAGCGGCCATTGCCGGAACTGGAGCAGGAGCAGCGTCAGCGCTCCGCCGAACAGCGAAGCGTAGAGCAGGAAATCCATCAACTGTGCGAAGCCGAACCAGAGCGCAACGGAAGCTGCGATCTTGGCGTCCCCGCCGCCCATCCAGCCCATCGCAAAGCAGGTGAAGGCCACGGCCAGGAGCAACGCGCCGGCGCCGACATGGGTCAGCATCTCGTAAGGTGCCATGCCACCGGCAAGAGCGAGCACGAAGAAGCCGGCAACCAGCGCCAGCGACACGCGGTTCGAGATGGTCATCGTGAAGAGATCGCTGGCGGCGGCGAATGCCATCAAGGCCGGGAAGAGCAGAAGGCGCGCAAGGTCGAGGATCATGGGCTGCGTCTTGAGCCTGGGTTCGTCGCGGGATCGAAGCGTCGCCGCATGCTAGCCGGCAGTGTTAAACAAACCGAAAACGGAGGCAGCGGCTTTGAGTCCAGGAAGTCGCCGATGGCCCGCTCACCACACGCTGGCAATACGCAACGCGATGGCGGCCATCGCAACCAGCAGCGCGAGGCAAACCCAATAGGCCGGCGTCTCGGTCGACGCCGTCTCGCTGGCCGCAACCGCGGCATCGGTTCTGTACTTGCGCAACGCCACTGGAACTCGCCGTACTCAAAAAAACAAAGGCCCCGGAGATCCGGGGCTTTTGCCATCGTCGGTCGGTCGCTTACTTCAGCGAGGAGCTGATCGAGCCGAACTTGGTGTTCAGCGAGGTGCCGAGACTGTTGACGACCGTGATGATGGCCAGCGCGATGCCGGCGGCGATCAGGCCGTATTCGATGGCGGTGGCGCCGGATTCATCCTTCACGAAACGTGCAATCAGGTTCTGCATGAACTTAACTCCATCGGGGGTTGGATCGCCTCGTTCGGCGCTGTGATTGACGCGATGACCATGTGAGGCGAGCTCTTTCGGTAGAGTTAATTCGATCGCGCAAACCAGTTTCCTTCCCGATGCTTTTGCCCAGAGTGAATTTCGCCTTAAGACGGTTGTTGAATTTCACCGGCACCAAATGCAGCGCAATCGCGGCCGACTTCACCCTCCCTTAAATTTCGCGGAGTAGGCCTAGGCAGGCAGGATCCGGAAGAGAGGCGACGATGTCGAGCTTACCCATGCAGGTCGCCCTGATGCTCGGCGAGACGATCGAAAAGGTGATCCCCGTCACCTTCGTGCTTGCGGCGGTCTTCACCGTGCTCGAGCATTTCTGGGCGTGCAATCCCGGCGCGCCGTGGTGGCGCAAGCGCGAGATCATCACCGATATCTGCTACTGGTTCTTCGTTCCGGTGTTCGCCCGCACCATGCGGATCGGCCTCCTGATCGTCGGTGCCGGCGCCGTCTTCAACATCCACGATGCCGACGAACTCATCGCCTTCTACGACAATGGCCATGGCCCGCTGGCGCAATTGCCACTGTGGCTGCAGGCCATCCTGTTCGTGGTGCTGTCTGATTTCATGCTGTACTGGCTGCATCGACTGTTCCACGGCGGCGGGTTCTGGAAGTACCACGCCATCCATCATTCGTCGGAAGAGATCGGATGGATCTCCGCGGCCCGTTTCCATCCCGTCAATCTCATGCTCGGGACGATCAGCGTCGACGTCGTGTTGCTGATGGCCGGCGTTTCCCCCAACGTCATGATCTGGGTCGGGCCGTTCACCACCTTCCATTCGGCCTTCGTGCACGCCAACCTGAACTGGACCTTCGGGCCGTTCAAATATGTGCTGGCGACGCCGGTGTTCCACCGCTGGCACCACACCGGGCTCGAAGTGGGCGGCGACACCAATTTCGCCGGGACGTTCCCGATCTGGGATGTGCTGTTCGGCACCTTCCGGATGCCGGTGGGCGAACTGCCGAAAGATTACGGCAAGGACGAAGCGACCATGCCGAAGGAGATCGCCGGCCAGCTCGCCTATCCGTTCCGCCAGTAGCCGGCCTCATGAGGCGGCAAAACGCCAGTCCGTTCAAACAATGGTCGGCGAATTTGCGGAACGTTCACGAATTAAGGGCAGGTTAGCCGGGTCGGGCACCGGCTCCGCCGTATCTGGTCGCTTCTGCCGGTTTGTGACGTCCCGGGGGTAAGAGTATGCGTAAAGAGTTGCTGCGCCGCCATGCGCGCGTTTGTCTTCTGGTTGCGGCCGCGGTGCTGGCATCGCCGGCTGCCGGCCTTGCCGAGCCCACTGCTGACACCATCGCCGTCAATGTCGACCAAGCCAAGCTGGTCCGGCTCCCCGGGAAGGTGGCGACCATCGTGGTCGGCAATCCCCTCATCGCCGACGTCACGCTTCAGCCTGGCGGCATGATCGTCGTGACAGGGAAGGGATATGGTGCCACCAATTTCATCGCGCTCGACCGGGGCGGCGAGATTCTGGTCGACCGCCAGATCCAGGTCGAAGGTCCGAGCGATCGCCTTGTCACGGTCTATCGCGGGATCGAGCGCGAGTCCTATAGCTGCATGCCGGTCTGCCAGCGCCGCGTGACGCTGGGTGACAGCGACACCTACTTCAATAACACGATGAGTCAGGCCGGTTCGCTAAGCAGCAGTGCCAGCGGCGGTGCCAGCGCGGGAGCCAAACCCAACTAGCAGGATCGGTTGGAGGATCGTCTGATCCTGCAAGCGCGCCAGCTTCCTTCGGACATGAAAAAAGGCCGTGCATTTTGCACGGCCTTTTCCTTTGGCTCGTTCGCCAGAACCGATACGGGCCGAAGGCCCGCAGGCTCAACCTGCGGCGCGGAGGTTGTCCGCTGCCGACTTGCCGGAACGGCGGTCGGCCACGATCTCGTAGGAGATCTTCTGGCCTTCGCGCAGCGAGCCGAGGCCGGCGCGCTCGACGGCGCTGATGTGTACGAAAACGTCCTGGCCGCCGTCGTCGGGCTGGATGAAGCCGAAGCCCTTGGTCGCGTTAAACCACTTCACGGTTCCCATGCTCATGGGGTAGTCCCTTCTCAGATCACACAATGTCAAAGCCCGCTCGCGCGGGCAGGTTAGATCGAATTTTTGGAAGGGTCGTCAGCGTGTCTGAACCGGCTGTACCGGTGGATGCTAATGTCGTCCGGCCGAAAATCGATTAGTTCATTTTATTGGATTTAGAGCCCCAAAACAATCCTGACGTGCACGATTTTTTGATCCGCCGTGTGCGCACGGCGGATCAGAATACAGGTCGGAATTTTAGTTCCGTGCTCGCGCGCGGATGGGCCGTTTTAGCGGCGACGGAACTGGCCACCGCGCTGCCCGGGACGGGGAGGTCCGCCCACTCCACTGGGACGCTCGTCCTTGTGACGGAAAATCAGTCGGCCCTTCTCGAGGTCATAGGGCGACATCTCCACGGTCACGCGGTCACCCGCCAGCGTCTTGATGCGGTTCTTCTTCATCTTGCCGGCGGTGTAGGCAACGATCTCGTGTCCGGCGTCGAGCTGCACGCGGTAGCGCGCGTCGGGGAGGATTTCGGTGACCAGTCCTTCGAACTGGATCAGCTCTTCCTTAGCCATGAATATCTCCAGGTCGTGGACGGCTAGTGCGAATGGGGCTTGCGGTTCGGTTGGCCAGTCGGCCGACTCTCACGGCGCAAAAAGGCCACGCCTTGTATCCCATCAGGCGCCCCAGCGCTATGCGCTGAACGCTGTTCGGAACGGTCGGTTTGCGAGGAATGCATCTTGCCAGCGGGGCGTCGGCGAGATCCCTTCGAGGCCTTCGGAGCACTGCCAGGCCGTCCATCAGCATGCCGAGCTTCACCGGGCCGTCCGTCGCCCTGCTTGCCGGCGCCATGGCGGCGTCCGTCGGCATGCCGTTCGTCGGTACGACGTCCGTCACCATGACGTCCTTCACCATGCCTTGCGCCTTGCGGACGCTGGCCCGGGCGACCGCTTGGCCGGCCCTGTCGTTGCTGCGCCGGGGGAGGACCCGCGTCGCGGCGGCCGGCGTCGGTGCGGAGATCCTCACGCGGCAGTGCGACCTTGATCAGCCGCTCGATGTCGCGGAGATAGGCAAGCTCCTCGCCACCTGCGACCAGAGAGATCGCGGTGCCTTCGGCGCCGGCGCGTGCGGTGCGGCCGATGCGGTGCACATAGGTCTCGGGCACGTTGGGCAGGTCGAAATTGATGACGTGGGTGATGCCGTCGACATCGATGCCGCGGGCGGCAATGTCGGTGGCGACCAGGGTGCGGATATCGCCGGAGCGGAACTGGGCGAGCGTGCGCTCGCGATGGTTCTGCGACTTGTTGCCGTGGATGGCGCTGGCGGGAATGCCGGCCTTCTCGAGCGTCTTCACGACCTTGTCGGCGCCGTGCTTGGTGCGGGTAAAGACCAGCGCGCGGTTCACCGGCTCCTGCTTCAACAGCTGGGCGAGGAACGCGGGCTTGGCGGAGAAGTCGACCTGAATAATGCGCTGCTGGATCCGCTCCACGGTCGATGAGACCGGAGTCACCGCGACGCGGGCGGGGTCACGCAGCATGGCGTCGGCGAGCTCGGCGATGTCCTTCGGCATGGTGGCCGAGAAGAACAGCGTCTGCCGCTTGATCGGCAGCTTGGCGACGATTTTGCGGATGTCGTTGATGAAGCCCATGTCGAGCATACGGTCAGCTTCGTCGAGCACCAGGAATTCGACGCTTGAAAGCTTTAGCCCGTTGCTCTGCACGAGGTCGAGCAGGCGACCGGGGGTGGCGACCAGCACGTCGACGCCCTGCATCAGGGAGCGGACCTGGCGACCCATCGGCACGCCGCCGATGGCGAGCGTCGAGGACAGGCGGATGTGACGGCCATAGGCGTTGAAGCTGTCGAGGATCTGGCCGGACAGCTCGCGGGTCGGCGAGAGCACCAAAACGCGGCAGGTCTTGGGCTGCGGCTTGATGCGGTTCTCGAGCAGGCGGTGCAGGATCGGCAGCGCGAAGGACGCGGTCTTGCCGGTTCCGGTCTGGGCGATGCCGACGACGTCCCGGCCGGTCAACGCCGTGGGAATGGTCTGGGCCTGGATGGGGGTGGGGGTGACGTATTTCTCTTCGGCGAGAGCACGGGCGAGGGGTTCGGCGAGGCCGAAGTCCTGAAACGAATTCAAAAGATGGGTTCTTTCCATGTCAAAAGCGGGCAGCCGGCGCATTCAGCGCGGCGCGCGCAGAAGGGTGTCAAGAAGACACCTGCGTGTTTGGGGTGTCGGATGGCTTGGGAGATATGGGGCAAGCCAGACGCCCGGAGGGGCTTAAGAACACGCGGCTCGCAACGACCCCCTGATTCGAAAGAGGTCTCGTGAACTTATATGAAACATCGAGGCGGCGCTTTCAAGGCGCGTCTGCGCCAAAGGGCGATTACAGTGCAAAATAGTTATGCCGGAAAATTAGACACAAGCAAGATCGTGCGTAAAAAATAACCCGTCTGCCGCATTGGCATACATTTTTATAGTCTATTTTTTAGGCAATCGGCTCGTGGCGAAACTTGGATGGCGGTAAAATTGTCTATTCTGACCAATAGGTTGGCATGTGCTCAGACCATGGCATGGTTCTTGCGATTCCGTTAATCGCAGGCGGCCTTGGGGCCGTTTCGCAGCGTCTTTTTCACGTCTGCGTCAGGGAGATGATACAATCATGCTTACCAAATCCACTCACGATATAGCGGCTTCATTTAGCCGCCGCGGTCTTCTCGCCGCGACAGCCGGACTGATGCTTGGTCTGGCTTCCATTTCCGGTGCAAAAGCCGCGGACGACACCATCAAGGTCGGTGTCCTTCACTCTCTCTCCGGCACCATGGCCATCAGCGAAACCACGCTGAAGGACACCATCCTCTTCCTGATCGACGAGCAGAACAAGAAGGGCGGCGTGCTCGGCAAGAAGCTCGAAGCCGTTGTCGTCGACCCCGCTTCGAACTGGCCGCTGTTCGCCGAAAAGGCCCGTGAGCTGATCACCAAGGACAAGGTTGCGGTCGTGTTCGGCTGCTGGACCTCCGTGTCGCGCAAGTCGGTGCTCCCGGTATTCAAGGAGCTGAACAACATCCTGTTCTACCCCGTGCAGTACGAGGGCGAAGAGTCCGAGCGTAACGTGTTCTACACGGGTGCCGCACCGAACCAGCAGGCGATCCCCGCCGTCGACTATCTGATGAAGGACGAGAAGGTGAAGCGCTGGGTGCTCGCGGGTACCGACTACGTCTATCCGCGCACCACCAACAAGATCCTGGAAGCCTATCTGAAGTCGAAGGGTGTCGCCCAGGAAGACATCATGATCAACTACACGCCGTTCGGTCATTCCGACTGGCAGACGATCGTGGCCGACATCAAGAAGTTCGGCTCGGCCGGCAAGAAGACCGCGGTGGTTTCGACCATCAACGGCGACGCCAACGTTCCCTTCTACAAGGAGCTCGGCAACCAGGGCATCAAGGCCAAGGACATCCCGGTCGTGGCGTTTTCGGTGGGTGAGGAAGAGCTCGCCGGCATCGACACTAAGCCGTTGCTCGGCCATCTGGCCGCCTGGAACTACTTCCAGTCGATCAAGTCGCCGGAGAACGAGAAGTTCATCAAGGCGTGGCAGGCCTACACCAAGAATCCGAAGCGCGTGACCAACGATCCGATGGAAGCGCACGTGATCGGCTTCGACATGTGGGTCAAGGCAGTCGAGAAGGTGAAGTCCACCGATCCCGACAAGGTCATCGACGCTCTTCCGGGCATCGAAGCCAAGAACCTGACCGGCGGCACCTCCAAGATGCTTCCGAACCACCACATCACCAAGCCGGTGTTCATCGGCGAGATCAAGGCGAACGGTCAGTTCGACGTGGTCTGGAAGACCCCGGGCCTCGTGGCCGGCGACGCCTGGTCGAAGGAGCTCGATGGCTCCAAGGACCTGATCGGCGACTGGGTCGGCAAGAAGTGCGGCAACTTCAACACCAAGACCAACAAGTGCCTCGGCTCGGGTTCCTGATCCGGATCTGACGTTCGACTGCAAGACCGGAGAAGGCGGCTATCCCGCCGCCTTCTCCACCATTTTCTGCCGGGGTCATTCACAGTGCCAGCCAATTTGCCCGCCCGTCTTGGTTCGCTCCTGCTCTCGTTATTTTTGATTGCGTTCGCACTGCCGGCCTTCGCCGGTCCATTCGAGGATGCGGTCGCCAAATTTGCCAATGATGATTATTCCGACACGGAAGAGGCGATCGGCGTGGTCGCGAGCAGCGGCAATCCGCTGGCCTTCCCCATCATCAGCGCGCTCCAGGACGGCCGGCTCATGTCCGATCCCGACAGCAAGAAGGTTTACGTCACCGGTGCCGACGGCAAGTCGATCGACGCCGCGACCGGCCAGCCCGTCGCCAGCGTTCCCGACAGCGCGAGCGCGGTCCGCCTCAACAACCGTCTGCGCCGCAGTGTCGATGCTGCGATCGGCGGCCTGACGCTTCAGTCTCCGGACATCGGGACGCGGCTGCAGGCCGCGCAATCCGTCTTCAAGTCGCATGAGGAGACTGCTCTCGATGCGGTCGATGGCGCGCTCGCCAAGGAGACCAACAAATCCGTCAAGGCCGCGCTCGGCGACGCCCGTGCGGCGATCCTGCTGTTCAAGTCGGACGCCACCGAGGTCGAGAAGCTCGAAGCGGTCGCCACGCTCAAGGCGCGCGGCGACCAGGAGGCGATGGCCCTGCTCACCGGCATGGGCGACCAGCCGGCCTCGGTGACGAAGGCCGCAGCAAGCGCGATCGGCTCGATCCAGAGCTCGCTCGCGGTCTGGTCCACGGTTCAAAACGCCTGGTACGGCCTCTCGCTCGGCTCGGTGCTGTTGCTCGCCGCGATCGGTCTCGCCATCACTTTCGGCGTCATGGGCGTCATCAACATGGCTCATGGCGAGATGGTGATGATCGGCGCCTACACCACCTTCGTGGTGCAGGAGGTGATCCGCACCCGCTATCCCGGCCTGTTCGACTATTCGCTGCTGATCGCCGTGCCGCTCGCCTTTCTCGTCGCCGGTGCGCTCGGTGTCGTGATCGAGCGCAGCATCATCCGCTTCCTCTATGGCCGTCCGCTGGAAACGTTGCTCGCGACCTGGGGCCTGTCGCTGGTGCTGCAGCAGGCGGTGCGCACCATGTTCGGCCCGACCAATCGCGAGGTCGGCAACCCCTCATGGATGAGCGGCGCGTTCGAGCTCGGCCAGATCACCATCACCTATAATAGGCTCTGGATCCTCGTCTTCACGCTCGCGGTGTTCGCGATCCTGCTCGCGATGCTGCGCTACACCGCGCTTGGCCTCGAGATGCGCGCGGTGACGCAGAACCGCCGCATGGCCGCCTCGATGGGCATCGCCACATCGCGCGTCGACGCGCTGACCTTCGGCCTCGGCTCGGGCATTGCCGGCATCGCCGGCGTCGCGCTGTCGCAGATCGACAATGTCAGCCCCAATCTCGGCCAGAGCTACATCATCGACAGCTTCATGGTCGTGGTGTTCGGCGGCGTCGGCAATCTCTGGGGCACGCTGGTCGGCGCCTTCACGCTCGGCATCGCCAACAAGTTCCTGGAGCCCGTTGCCGGCGCCGTGCTCGGCAAGATTGCGATTTTGGTTCTCATCATCCTGTTCATTCAAAAGCGCCCGCGCGGGCTGTTCGCGCTCAAGGGCCGTGCGGTGGAAGCATGACCCCTCACATGCTGACGCGATCGCTGGACCGCGGCGCGACGATCTTCCTCGCCGTCGTCGCGGCCTGCGGAATTCTCATCCCGCTGTCCAACCTGCTGCTGCCCGCGGGATCGTTCCTGCAGGTGCCGACCTATCTGGTCGCGCTCTGGGGCAAATATGTCTGCTACGCGATCCTTGCGCTCGCGATCGACCTGATCTGGGGCTATTGCGGTATCCTCTCGCTCGGCCACGGCGCCTTCTTCGCACTTGGCGGCTACGCGATGGGCATGTACCTGATGCGGCAGATCGGCACCCGCGGTGTCTACGGCAATCCGATCCTGCCTGACTTCATGGTGTTCCTGAACTATTCGAAGCTGCCCTGGTACTGGTATGGCTTCGACATGTTCTGGTTTGCCGCGCTGATGGTGCTGGTCGTGCCCGGCCTGCTTGCCTTCTGCTTCGGCTGGCTCGCCTTCCGCTCTCGCGTCACCGGCGTCTATCTGTCGATCATCACGCAGGCGATGACCTATGCGCTGCTGCTCGCGTTCTTCCGCAACGATTTCGGCTTCGGCGGCAACAACGGCCTGACCGATTTCAAGGACATTCTGGGCTTCAACGTGCAGGCCGAGGGCACCCGCGCCGCGCTGTTCGCGCTGAGCTGTCTGGCGCTGATTGTCGCGTTCCTGATCTGCCGCTCCGTCGTGTCCTCAAAGCTCGGCAAGGTGCTGATCGCAATCCGGGACGCGGAATCGCGCAGCCGGTTTCTTGGTTATCGCGTCGAATCCTACAAGCTGTTCGTGTTCACGCTGTCGGCCTGCATGGCCGGTGTCGCCGGCGCGCTCTATGTGCCGCAGGTCGGCATCATCAATCCATCCGAATTCGCGCCGGGCAATTCGATCGAGGCGGTGATCTGGGTGGCGGTCGGCGGTCGCGGCACGCTGATCGGCGCGGCGCTCGGTGCCGTCGTCGTCAACTACGCCAAGACGTTCTTCACCTCGGGTATGCTGGCGCCCTACTGGTTGTTCATGCTGGGTGCGCTGTTCATCCTGGTGACGCTGCTGCTGCCCAAGGGCATCGTCGGCACCTTCAACGCCTGGTGGGACCAGTCGAAAGAAAAGCGCGCCGCGACCTCGGCGAGCGCCGCGGCCGAAGACGGCGTCACCGAACCCAAGATGGCGGAGTAGGCGGCAATGAACGTCATGGACACCCGCGCAACGTCCGCGATGCTCTATCTCGACGGCGTGCACGTCTCGTTCGACGGCTTTCATGCCATCAATAATCTGTCGCTGACGCTCGAGCCCGGCGAGATGCGCGCCATTATCGGCCCGAACGGTGCCGGCAAGACTACGATGATGGACATCATCACCGGCAAGACCAAGCCGGACGAGGGCACGGTGCTGTTCGACGGCGTCACCGACCTGACGCGGCTTGACGAGACACGCATCGCCGAGCTCGGCATTGGCCGCAAATTCCAGAAGCCGACGGTGTTCGAGAGCCAGACCGTGCAGGACAACCTCCTGCTCGCGCTCAATGTCGACCACAGCGTCAAAGGCACGCTGTTCTGGCGCGGCAGCAAGGCCGAGTCCGAGAGTATCGACAAGGTGCTGGAGACGATCCGCCTCACCGAGGCGCGCAGCCGCCTCGCCGGTAGCCTCAGCCACGGCCAGAAGCAGTGGCTCGAGATCGGGATGCTGCTCGCGCAGGATCCGAAGCTCCTGCTGGTCGATGAGCCTGTCGCCGGCATGACTGACGTCGAGACGCATCTCACCGCCGAGCTGCTGAAAGAGATCAACAAGACTCACACCGTGATGGTGGTCGAGCACGACATGACTTTCGTGCGCGAGCTCGGAGTCAAGGTGACCTGCCTGCATGAAGGCACCGTGCTCGCGGAAGGTACCATCGACCAAGTCTCGTCCAACGAGCGGGTCATCGAAGTGTATTTGGGACGCTGAGCCATGCTTGAGGTCAAGGACATCAACCTGTTCTACGGCGCGGCGCAGGCGCTGCGCGGCGTCTCGATCGCGGCCGAGCCCGGAAAGGTCACCTGTGTGCTCGGGCGCAACGGCGTCGGCAAGACCTCGCTGCTGCGTGCCATGGTCGGGCAGTATCCGATTTCCTCGGGCGCGATCATGCTCGACGGCAGCGACATCACCGGGCTCAAGCCCTATGAGCGGGCGCGCAAGGGCATCGGCTTCGTGCCGCAGGGCCGCGAGATCTTCCCTCTCCTGACGGTCGAGGAGAACCTCAAGACCGGTTTCGGTCCGCTCAGGCGCGAGGACAGGCACATTCCGGACGACGTGTTCTCGCTGTTTCCGGTGCTGCAATCCATGCTCGGCCGTCGCGGCGGTGACCTCTCCGGCGGCCAGCAGCAGCAGCTCGCGATCGGGCGCGCCCTGGTGATGAGGCCGAAGCTGCTGCTGCTCGACGAGCCCACCGAAGGCATCCAGCCCTCGATCATCAAGGACATCGGCCGCGCCATTTCGTATCTGCGCAACCTCGGCAGCATCGCCATCGTGCTGGTCGAACAATATCTCGACTTTGCCTGCGAACTCGGCGACAGTTTCGCGGTGATGGATCGCGGCGCGGTAAAATTCACCTGCGACCGATCCAATCTCGACCCGGCCGAAATCAGCCGCCAGATGGCGCTGTAAGTCATTCCGACGCGGCCGGCTGGGGAGGCGGATGCGGAGCGACCTATCAGTCACATCAGGAGTTTTCGAAGCCAACCGCGCCCGTGGCGCTGTGCGCTTCGACGTCCACGCGCGCGATGGCGTGACGCGGCGCGGCATCCTGCATGAATCCGGCTCCCTGCGCGTGCGTTTTCCGTCGCCGGAAGGGGAGGGTCTCTCCGGCGTGTTCGTCAACACGGCCGGCGGCGTTGCCGGCGGCGATCGCTTCGACATCGAAATCACCGCCGCTGACGCCGCGCGGCTGACGCTGACGACGGCGGCGGCGGAGAAAATCTACCGCGCGCCGGGACAGGCGGCAGAGCTCAGTATCGCGCTCAAGGTCGGCCCCGGCGCGCATCTCGGCTGGATGCCGCAGGAGACGATCCTGTTCGACCGCGCCCGGGTTCATCGCCGCTTCGACATCGCGCTCGACGAGACCGCTTCGCTCCTGCTTTGCGAGATCGTCGTGTTCGGCCGTACCGCCATGGGCGAGCGGATGGAGCAGGGCGAGTTCGTCGACCGCTGGCGGCTCTCCCGCGGCGGCAAGCTGGTGTTCGCCGAGACTGTCAGGCTCGATGGCAATATCGGCGCGAAACTTGGACGATCGGCGGTGGCCGATGGCGGCGCCGCGATCGGTACGGCGCTGATCGTTCCCGGCGACGAGGCGCTGGTTGAGCGCATCCGCGAGGCGTCGGACTCCTTCTCCGGCGAAGTCGGGATATCCGCCTGGAATGGATTTGCAATGGCGCGGTTCTGTGCCCAAGATGCGGCGCGCCTGCGTGCCGACATGATGGCCGTGCTGTCGCGCACCGGTGCGGCGCTGCCACGGCTCTGGTTGAATTGAAGTGTTGAACGGAAGAGATTTCGCATGAACCTGTCTCCCCGCGAAAAGGACAAGCTTCTGATCTCGATGGCGGCGATCGTGGCCCGCCGCCGGCTGGATCGCGGCGTTAAGCTCAACCATCCCGAGGCGATTGCGATCATCTCCGATTTCATCCTCGAAGGCGCGCGCGACGGCCGCACTGTTGCCGAGTTGATGCAATCCGGCGCGCAGGTCCTGACCCGCGACCAGGTGATGCCGGGCATCCCGGAGATGATTCACGACATCCAGGTCGAGGCGACCTTTCCGGACGGCACCAAGCTCGTCACCGTGCACGAACCGATCAGGTAGGAGGCAAGCATGATCCCCGGCGAACTCTTCATCCAGGACGGCGAGATCGAGCTCAATGCCGGCCGCAAGACCGTGACACTGACGGTGGCCAACACCGGCGACCGCCCGATCCAGGTCGGCTCGCACTATCATTTCTTCGAGACCAATCCGGCGCTGAAATTCGACCGCAAGAAGGCGCGCGGCATGCGCCTCGACATCGCCGCCGGCACCGCCGTCCGCTTCGAGCCCGGCCAGACCCGCGACGTCCAGCTCGTCGCCGTGGCGGGGAAGAAGACCATCTATGGTTTTCGCGGCGACGTGATGGGGAAGCTGTGAGCTTTCAGCGCCCGCTCGCTCAAGAACTCAAAATCAAACGGGGCTTGTGATGTCCGTGAAGATCAAACGTTCCGTCTATGCCGACATGTTCGGCCCGACCACCGGCGACAGGGTGCGGCTGGCCGACACCGATCTCATCATCGAGGTCGAGAAGGATTTCACCACCTATGGCGAAGAGGTGAAGTTCGGCGGCGGCAAGGTGATCCGCGACGGCATGGGGCAGTCGCAGGTCACCAACAAACAAGGCGCGGCTGACACCGTCATCACCAATGCGCTGATCGTCGATCACTGGGGCATCGTGAAGGCCGATGTCGCCATCAAGGACGGCATGATTTCGGCCATCGGCAAGGCCGGCAATCCCGACATCCAGCCGGGTGTCACCATCATCATTGGCCCCGGCACCGACGTGATCGCGGGCGAAGGCAAGATCCTCACCGCCGGCGGCTTCGACAGCCACATCCATTTCATCTGCCCGCAGCAGATCGAGCATGCGCTGATGTCTGGCGTCACCTCGATGCTCGGGGGCGGCACCGGCCCGTCGCATGGCACCTTCGCCACCACCTGCACGCCGGGGCCGTGGCATATGGGGCGGATGATCCAGTCGTTCGACGCTTTCCCGGTCAATCTCGGCATCTCCGGCAAGGGCAACGCCTCGCGGCCCGCAGCGCTGGTCGAGATGATCAAGGGCGGCGCCTGTGCGCTGAAGCTGCACGAGGACTGGGGCACGACGCCGGCCGCGATCGACAACTGCCTGTCGGTGGCCGATGATTACGACATCCAGGTGATGATCCACACCGACACTCTGAACGAGTCCGGCTTCGTCGAGGATACGATCAAGGCCTTCAAGGGCCGCACCATCCACGCCTTCCACACCGAGGGCGCCGGCGGTGGTCATGCCCCTGATATCATTAAGGTCGCAGGGCTCAAGAACGTGCTGCCGTCCTCGACCAATCCGACGCGCCCCTTCACGCGCAACACGATCGACGAGCATCTGGACATGCTGATGGTGTGCCACCATCTCGATCCCTCGATCGCGGAGGACCTGGCGTTCGCCGAGAGCCGCATCCGCAAGGAGACCATCGCGGCCGAGGACATCCTCCACGATCTCGGTGCGCTCTCGATGATGTCGTCGGATTCCCAGGCCATGGGCCGCCTCGGCGAGGTGATCATCCGGACATGGCAGACCGCGGACAAGATGAAGAAGCAGCGCGGGTCGCTGCCGCAGGACAAGGGCAGGGACAACGACAATTTCCGCGTCAAGCGCTACATCGCCAAATACACCATCAATCCCGCGATCGCGCACGGCGTGTCGAAGCTGATCGGCTCCGTGGAGAAAGGCAAGCTTGCCGATCTCGTGCTGTGGTCGCCGGCCTTCTTCGGCGTCAAGCCGGACTGCATCGTCAAGGGTGGTATGATCGTGGCGGCTCCGATGGGCGATCCCAACGCCTCGATCCCGACGCCGCAGCCGGTGCATTACCAGCCGATGTTCGGCGCCTTCGGCAGGGCGCGGACGGCGTCGTCCGTGGTGTTCACGTCGAAGGCCGCGATCACCGGCGGGCTCGCGCGCAAGCTCGGTATCGAGAAGAAGCTCTATGCGGTCCAGAACACCCGCGGCAAGATCTCCAAGAAGAGCATGATCCACAACGACGCGACGCCCAATATCGAGGTCGATCCGGAGACCTATGAGGTCCGCGCCGACGGCGAATTGCTCACTTGCGCTCCGGCCGAGGTGCTGCCGATGGCGCAGCGATATTTCATGTACTGAAATAGCGCCTCAACGCATGTTCCGAGCGCATATCCGGGTGGTCTTTGCGGTTTTGCGTTCGGTCCCGCCTGGTCTAAGGTCCCGCCCGGTATCGTGAACCCAGAAGAAAAGCCGGGAGGATTGCTCGTGATCTACGTCGTTGCCACCCTGACCATCAAGCCCGAGACGCGCGCCGAATTCATCGCAGCCGCCACCGCCTGCATCAAGGAGACGCGGAAAGAGCCCGGCAACATCGCCTATGACCTGCATGAGAGCGTCACCGATCCCGCCAAGATGGTGTTCGTCGAGCAGTGGGAGAATGCCGAGGCACTGGTGCCGCATCGTGGCATGGAGCACATGAAGACCTTCGGCCGCGTCGCGGTGAAGTGCTTTACGGCCCCGCCGAAGATCGAAGTGATCACGCCCGAGAAGGTCGACGTCCGCTAACAAGAACAACAGGGAACAATCCCATGATCTATGTCATCGCCACCACGCCCATGAAGCCGGAAAACAAGGACGACTTCATCAAGGGGCACAAGGCCTGCACCGTCGAGACCCTCAAGGAGAAGGGTTGCATCTCCTATGACGGCAATGTCAGCGTCAACAATCCCAATCAGTATGTGGTGGTCGAGCGCTGGGAGACCCGCGACGATCTCACCGCGCATGCCAAGGCGCCTCACATGAAGGTGTGGCGCGAATATTCCGCGCAGATGAAGACGGGGCCGACGGTGATCGAGATCATCAGCGACGGCAAGGTCGAGAAGCTCTGAGGATACAGCGCATGATCCGGGCGACGCAGGTTAGGGGACAGCACCGCTTCACGGAGACGCCGGCCGATACGGTCGTGCTCGATTTCGACGATCGGCACCGCCGCCGCATGGCGATGACGGGAACGCGCGGGCTCGAATTCCTGCTCGACCTGGAGAATGCCGTCGCGCTGCGCGGAGGCGATGCGCTGTTGCTGGAAGACGGCCGGCTGGTCGAGGTGGTCGCGGCGCCCGAGCCGCTGCTCGAGATTCGCGGCCACGATCCGCATCATCTCATCCGCGTCGGCTGGCATCTCGGCAACCGCCATTTGCCGACGCAGATCATGGCCAAGAGCCTGCGCATCCGCCGCGACCACGTCATCGAGGCCATGGTGAAAGGCCTCGGCGCACGCGTGATCGAGATCGAGGCGCCGTTCGATCCGGAAGGCGGCGCCTATGCCGACGCCAGCCACGCGCATGAGCACGCCGACCATGCCCATCACGACCACGATCATCATGATCACGGGCACGGTCACCATGATCATCACGGACATGACCATGCCGCGCATGACCATGGCCATGATCACCACCACCATCACGACGAGCATTGCGACCATCCCGACCATCACCACGGCCACAAGCATGTTCATGACCACAAATGAGCCGATTCGTGCCGGTGACCTCGCCGAGCGCGAGGCGGCGGCGCTGTACCGGCTGATGACCTGGCTGTCGCCGGCGTTTCCCGTCGGCGGGTTCTCCTATTCCAGCGGCATCGAATGGGCGGTCGAGGCGGGTGATATCACCGACATTGCGACGCTCGCTGACTGGCTCGACGCGATGCTTGGCGACGGCTCCGGCTTCTGCGATGCGACGTTCTTGGTCCATGCTTACCGGGCCGCCGAGGCCGGCGAGGAGAGCACGTTAAACGATATCGCCGAACTCGCCGCCGCCTTCGTGCCATCGCGCGAGCGGCAGCTCGAGACGACCTCGCAGGGCCGCGCCTTCATCGAGATCTCTCGCGCCGCATGGGACGCGGAAGGTCTGGATGCCACGGTCGCGGCATGCGGTACGCCGCTGGTCTATCCCGTCGCCGTCGGTGTGGTTGCGGCGATGCACAGCGTGCCGCTAGCCCAGACCCTGCACGCCTTTCTGCATGCGTTGGTCTCGAACTGGATTTCCGCCGCCAGCCGTCTCATTCCGCTCGGCCAGACCGACAGCCAGCGCGTGCTGGTGAAGCTGGAAGCCGCGGTCGCCGCGACCGCCAACCGCGCGCTGAATGCGACATTGGAAGATCTCGGCGGCGCGACGTTTCGCGCCGATCTCGCCAGTCTCCGGCACGAGACGCAATATACGCGGCTGTTTCGCTCGTGAGCGATGCGGCGTTCAACCCATCAAGAGAGAGCGAGTGACATGTCGAAATCTCACGGCCCCTTGCGTGTCGGCGTCGGTGGCCCCGTCGGATCCGGCAAGACCGCGCTGATGGACCTGCTCTGCAAGACCATGCGCGAGCGCTACGATATCGCCGCGATCACCAACGACATCTACACCAAATGGGACGCGGAGTTCCTGGTGCGTTCGGGCTCGCTGACGCCTGATCGCATCGCCGGTGTCGAGACCGGCGGCTGCCCGCACACGGCGATTCGCGAGGACGCCTCGATGAATCTCGCCGCGGTCGCAGACATGCGTGCGAAATTCCCCGACCTCGACCTCGTCCTGATCGAATCCGGCGGCGACAATCTCGCTGCCACTTTTTCCCCCGAACTGGCCGACCTCACCATCTACGTCATCGACGTCGCCGCCGGCGACAAGATCCCGTCCAAGGGCGGCCCCGGCATCACCCGGTCAGATCTTCTGGTCATCAACAAGATCGACCTCGCGCCACATGTCGGCGCCTCCCTGGAGAAGATGGACACGGACGCCAGACGGATGCGCGGGGCGCGCCCCTTTGTCATGACCAACCTGAAGAAGAGCGAGGGGCTCGACAAAATCGTCGGTTTCATCGAGGCGAAAGGTGGCTTGAAACGGGCTGGCTGATGGCGCGACGACGTGGCGCAGGCGTTTTCCGATGCCGACGCCAGGGGGAAGGCCGCATTTGCGGAACAAATTTCGGACACGGCGATTAACTACCTCCGTTGCCCGAAGCAAAGCCGTCATGGCCGGACCATCGGCCGGACGGATTAAGCTTTTCAGGCAACCGAAGTTGCGTACTGATGCCTCCTCCTTCATTATCCCCGGTACTGGTGTGCTCTCTGTTTCGGCACAGGCCCGTTCGAGCGGCGTTCACATGCTCCATGTTTATTGCCGACCTGCTGCTTTTGCCTGAGTAGTCAATTGGTCCGGCTGGGATTCATCATCGGCTTCATCGCTCTGCTCGGGGTTCTGCTCTCCGGGCTCGCGGCCTATCGCGTCCACGATCAGGAGCTGGCGCTGGACCGGATCGCGCTGGCGCGCGCAATCGACGTTCATGCGAGCCTGGTTCAGGACCGGCTGACCGAGCGCGAGTTGCTGGCGCGTGTCGCCTCAGGCCTGTTCCGAGCGCCGTCCGTGCTCAAGCCGAACATGCTGGAGCCGCTGCGTTCGGCCATCTATGCCTTCAAGACCGATTTCGTGGTGGCCGGCTGGATTGCCCGGCTGCAGCCGAACGAACTGACCGCGGCACAGGCTGCGATCGCGGCCGCCGGATTCCCCAATCCGCAAATTCGTGGCTACGACGACAAACCGATCGATCCCGCCAGCCTTACCCGGCCGATCGACGTGCTGATGGACCTCGAGCCGCGCAGCGACGAGACCAAGGCGCTACCCGGCCGCAGTTATGATCAGGATCCGGTGCGCAGCGCGATGCTGGCCCGCGCCAGGATCGAGAAGAGGTCGGTGGCCTCCGACCCGGTGCCGCTCCTGCGCGGCAACGGCCCGGTCGGCGTCATCGTCGCTGCCCCCGTTATTCCCGAGGGCGCGACCGAGCCCGTCGGCTTCATCACGTTTTCCTATGAGCTTGCCTCGCTGATGCTCACCAACGACGACATGTCGTTGTTTGCCGTCGCCCTGAAGGACCCGCGCAAGGACGGCGGTGAGCTCGTTGCCAACGACCAGGGCGCGGTCTCCGCGCGAACGGTGACGACCGAAGGGCCGGCGCCATCGGCGACGCGCACGGTCAGCTTCGGCGGGCGCGACTGGCAGCTCGGCTATTACGCCAAGACCAATTCGGCGCGTCGCGCCGAGCAGACCGCGATCATCGTGGCGGCGATCGGTTTTGCCATCACCGCGATGGTGTGCGGACTGTTCGGCTATGTCGCCTACAACAATCTGCGGCTCAGCCGCGAAATCCAGGTGCGGATCGGCTTCGAGCGCCGCCTGACCGCGGTGATCGACGAGCTCAACCACCGGGTCAAGAACATCCTGGCGGTGATCCAGTCGATCGTTACGCGCACGCTGCGCCACGGTTCGGACATCGACGTCGCGCGCGAGCTGCTGATCGGCCGCATCCACGCCATGTCCAACGTGGTCTCGCTGCTCAGCGAGAGCCAGTGGCAGGGGGTCAAGCTGAAGGGCCTGTTCGAGGCGCGCGCCATTCCGCATGCCGACCGCATCGCCGTCACCGGCCCGGATATCGCCGTCAGCGCGCGCGCGGCGCAGAGCTTGTCGCTGCTGTTCTTCGAGCTCGCCTCGCACTCCGACGAAGGCCTGTCGCTGGTCGGCAAGCATCCGCACATCACGGCCAATTGGACGGTGACGGGCGAGGGGACCGACGAGGTCTTTCATTTCCGCTGGGAGGAGTTCAACACCAGCGAGGCGACGCGGCGCCCGGATTCCGATTTCGGTCTGATCCTGCTCGACCGTGTCGCGCCGGAAGCGCTCGGCGGTACCGCCAAGCGCTTCTTCACCGACGTCTCCTACGTCTATGAATTGACCGCGCCGATGGAGACGGTGGTCGACATGACAGAGCGCGACCGCACGGAAAAGCTCTCGCAGCCGGTCAAGCCCGTACGATAGAGGTCGCGCATCTAGTCCTTCGGCCGCAGCACCAGATCGACCATGGTGCGCGCAAAGGCCGGCGTGAATGGCGCGATGCCGAAGACGTAGCGGTAGAACAGGCTGCCATAGATCGCGTCGTAGAGATCCTCTGGCTGTCCCTCCGCCAGAATGCTGCCGTCCTTCTGGCCAGCGGCGATCATCTGGACCAGCGCGTCACGGCGGAATTGCAGATAGCGCGCGTAGAACAGTTCCGCCGAGCCGGTCTTCGAAATGCATTCGGAGATGACGGCGAGCTGGACCTTGCCGAATTCGTCCTGAAGCGCCTCGGCATAGGCCGCGGCATCACGGCGTGTGCGCGCCGCGGGCGTGCCGGAACTCTCAGGCGGCAACGGCAACATCTGCGAGGCGTGGTGGAGGAAGGCGTCGATCAACAGCGCCTCTCGCGATGGCCACCATTTGTAGATCGTCATCTTGGAGACGCTGGAGTGGCGTGCAATGGCGTCGATCGTGGTAGCGGCAAGGCCCGTGGCGGCCATCAGCGCATAGGCGCTTTCGAGAATGGCGTTGGTGGTCTCGACCGACCGCGGCCGGCCGCGCCGGGGCGCGCTGTCGGCCTCATCACCCCCGCCTTTCACCATCGCCAGGCCCGGTCCTCTCATGCAAAGCCATTCGGCATAGCGCAGCCACAGCTTTCGGCCTAGCTCAGAATCGCACGATTATTTGGCTGGACCGTTTTCGAGCCAACGAGAATCCAGGGTCGCGTTCCGATTCCATCGGAACGTAACGGTTACGATGCCTGCTGCCGGAAGGCCGCCGGAAGGTCCTGCCGCCTCGACCAGGAAATATAATAGGCGACCGCGGTCATCGCCGCGAAACCGACGAGGCTCACCGCGATCTGCATCACCACGAGGTTCGCGCCGGTGATCAGGATCAGATGCCCCGCGAAGGACAGGAACACGGCGACGCAAAAGACCGCCAGCCATTCCTCACCGCATGTGATCACCGCCTGGAGCGGCCGCCACTTCAGGCCCGGGTGATCGGCCGGAATGAGATGGGTCGCGATGAAGGCGAGCGCGAGGAAATGGACCACGCGATAGGGTGCGAGGTTTTCCTTGTCGGTCGGCGCGATGCTGTTGAGGAGGAAGTCCGGCAAATAGGCCGACAGCGCCGGCGAATGGCGCATCAGGGTGACGGCCATCGCAAATACGATATAGGCGCCTGCCAGCAGCCGCAGCCAGGTCATGTCGTGCAACGCGCGGCCGGATGCGCCCGTCACGGCGAACCAGCCGCCCAGAACCATCAGCATCTGCCAGCACAGCGGATTGAAGGTCCACTCCTCATCGGGGTAGACCCGGAAATTCCAGTCGAACCAGCGTGCCGCAAGATACAGCGCGACCGACGCCGCAAGCGTCAGGTTCGGCCGTCGCAACAGGCCCCACAGCGCAAACGGAAAGAACGCCATCAGCGGGATCATCAATTGCAGGAGGTCGAGGTTCAGCGGCTCTTCCTGCAGCACGAGGCCGCGGATCAGGATGCGTAGCGGATGCTCGAGAATGCCGGAGATGTTGTATTCGTGGATGATCTCCGGTGCCATCGATTGCGAGGCGACATAGGCGATGGTGTCGATGTAGATCACGAACAGCACGACATAGGCGGCGTAGAGCCGCCAGACGCGACGGAAGATGCGCGTCGCGGCAACGAGATAGCCGCGCTCCAGCGCCATTCTGCCGTGGATGATGGCGACGCCATAACCCACCACGAACACGAACAGGTCCGCCGCACCGCTGAAGCCGAAGTTTCGCAGCGTCAGCAGGTTGACGACGTTACCCGGGATGTGGTCGACGAACACCGACCAGTTGGCAATGCCGAGCGTCAGATACAGCCTGGCGTCGTGATGAAATGCGGCGAGGTTCGCCTTGACGGACGGCTTCATTGCTAAAGATTTCGTTTGGAATCAGGGCGCTGCTTTTAGCGGCAACCGCCTGCCTGTCCGAGTAGCATTTGCGTGAGCGGGGCCCGATTTGCCCCGGATGGCGAAAAATTGCGCAAGGCGCGGGTCGGTGCACTCGTACATTCCCGTGCATCCGGCCGTGACGAATCTTTGGAACGAAAGACGATCGACTGTTGCATCGTTCCGCGCGTGGTTGCAGCACTTCTCAAGTCTAGAAATGGTAAATCTCCAGACTGGAGAGCTTCCAGTCCCCAACATTGGACCGCTGCGGTAACCCCTTGTTTCGGCTGCATTCATGCAGCCGCCGAAAGGGGGCGTTGTAGTGGGCCTGTTGGGAATGGGGCGTTGGCGGCTCATGGGGGCCGTCAGTTCAATCGTTTTGATCGTTGGTACGGAAGGGGTTGCGGCGCAATCACCGACGGCGGCTTCGTCCGCTGCGGCGACCGTGCTCAGCCCGGTCGTCGTCCAGGCAAGCGAGCCTCGCAAGCGGGCCAGTACGCCATCCTCGCGCGGCCGTAGCGCGGCGCGCGCCCGAGCGACCTCGCGCGCGAATGCGCCGGCCAGCGCCGCAGCCGCGGTGGCGGGAGCCGGCGTGGGTGGTAAGGAAGCGGCTTTCGGCCATGTCGATGGCATGGTCGCCACCCGCAGCGGCACCGGCACCAAAACCGATACGCCGCTGATCGAGACGCCGGCTGCGATCTCGGTCGTGACGCAGGACCAGATCCAGGCCCAGGGCGCGCAGAGCATTGCGCAGGCGGTGCGCTACACGTCGGGTGCGCGCGCCGAGTTCGCCGGCGCCGATGCCCGCACCGACGCCATCTATGTCCGCGGCTTCCTCGCCGACCAGTATCTGGATTCGCTGCGGCTGTTGAATTTCGGCATTTTTGCCTATTCGCTCGTCGAGCCGTTCAACCTCGAGCGGGTCGAAATCCTGCACGGTCCGGCCTCGATCCTGTACGGCCAGTCGTCGCCGGGCGGCCTTGTCGATATGGTTTCGAAGCGGCCGACGCTCGAGCCCTACCACGAGATGTTCGTCTCGACCGGCAGCTATGGCCGCGCGCAAGCCGGTGTCGACTTGTCCGGACCGATCGACAAAAACAAGGAGTTTCTCTACCGATTCACCGCGTCCGGCTTCGACGTGGGCAGCCAGGTCGACCATGGTGACTACCAGCGCATCTCCATCGCGCCGTCACTGACCTGGCGGCCGGACAACAACACGACGCTGACGGTTCTCGGCACTTATCAGCGCGATCCCAAGGCCGGCTTCTACAATCAGTTGCCGCCGGCCGGCATCGGTACCATTACGCCCTACAAGGGTAGCTTTATTCCCACGAGCTTCTATTCGGGCGAGCCGGGGTTCGACAAGACCGACCGCACCTACGGCTCGGTCGGCTATTTGTTCGAGCATAGTTTCAACAACAATGTGAAAGTCCGGCAGAACCTGCGCTACACGGACCTTAGTACCGATTTTGCGGTGGTGTCTCCCTCCGGCTCCGATCCGAGCAACCTGGCTCGCGGCGCCTACACAACACAGGAGAGCATTCGCTCCATTGCAGTCGACAACCAAGCCGAAGCGAAATTTTATGCCGGCCCGATTGAGCACACGATCCTCGCCGGCATCGACTATCGCAATGGCGTCGACAAGACTCTCAATGGCTTGCTCGCTTCCGTGCCGTCGATCAATGCTTTCAATCCCGTCTACGGCGCGCCGTTCGGGCCTGTGCCGTTCACGACCCGGAACCGTCAGTGGATCGAGCAGATCGGCGAGTATGTCCAGGACCAGATCAAATATGACCACTGGGTCGCGCTGCTCGGCATCCGCCACGACCTCGCCCAGTCCCGCACCGATAGCACCGCACTCGCGTCGAACGTCACCACGACTTCATTGAAGTCTGACACCGCGGTTACCAAGCGCGCCGCGCTTCTCTACAAGTTCGACAACGGTATCGCGCCTTACATCCAGTACACCGAGTCGTTCCAGCCGACCGCTGGTACCGATGCCCTGATCCGTCCCTTCGTCCCGACCACCGGCAAGCAGGAAGAGGCGGGCATCAAGTATCAGCCCAACGACAAGTCTCTCTACACGATCGCGGCCTTCAACCTCGTCCAGCAGAACGTGTTGACGCCGGACACCGATCCTACTCATCCGGTCGGCTCGCGCGTCCAGACCGGCGAGATCCGGTCGCGTGGCGTCGAGTTCGAGGCCAAGACCGAGATCAATCGCGAGCTGACGGTGCTGGCCTCGTACACCTATCTCGACAACATCGTGACCAAGACCAACACCGCCGCGCAACTCGGAAAGCATCCGGTCGGCTTTCCCATGAATTCAGCGTCGGTATGGGCGGATTACACCTTCCACGGCGGTGCGCTCGACGGTTTCGGCCTGTCCGGTGGTGTCCGTTACATCGGCGAGCTTCCGGGCAATACGGCCAACACGTTCTATGTCCCTGAGGTGACGCTGTTCGATGCGGCGATCCATTACGACTTCTCGGCACTGGGGCCGATGTTCAAGGGCTATTCGGCGCAGGTCAATGCCACCAATCTGTTCGACAAGACCTACGTGACCTATTGCCAGGACGTCGGCTGCTACTACGGCCTGCGCCGCAACGTGATTGCGACGCTGCGCTACCGTTGGTGAGGAAAGGACATGAGCGAGCAGGCCGCCTTCGACGAACGGGCATACGAACGAAAGCCCGCGCTGCGGCGCTGGCTCTTCGTGCACAAATGGTCGAGCCTGGTCTGCTCGCTATTCCTGCTCCTGATCTGCATCACCGGCCTGCCGCTGGTGCTGCGGGACGAGATCGACGGTCTGCTCGACGATGCGCTGCCCTACGCGCAAGTAGCGGCGGGCGCGCCCAATGTCAGTCTCGACCGGGTCGTCGAGGCCAGCCGGAAGCTGTATCCCGGCGAGACCGTCATCTCGGTGTTCGTCGACGACGACGAACCCAAGATCATGGTCTACATGGTAAGCTCGTGGGAGGCGTTCAAGGCCAACCGCAGATCGCTGCACTCGATCCGGTTCGATGCGCATACAGGTGACGTGCTCAAGCAAACGAAGCCGTTCGGCGAGGACGGGCTCACCTTTCTACAACTGATGCTGACCCTGCATCGCGACCTGTTCGCAGGGCTTGCTGGCGAGTTGTTCCTCGGCGCGATGGCGCTGTTGTTCATCGCGGCCATCGTCTCCGGGATTGCGATCTACGGTCCCTTCATGCGGAAGCTTGATTTCGGCACGGTGCGCGCGAGTCGTTCGCGGCGGCTGAAATGGCTCGATTTGCACAATCTGCTCGGCGTCGTCACGCTCGGCTGGGCGCTGGTGGTCGGCGCCACCGGAGTGATCAACGAGTTCTCGACGCCGTTGTTCGCGCTGTGGCAGCAGACCGACGTGCGCGCGATGTTGGCGCCGCTGCAAGGCAAGCCGGTGCCGCAGACCTCCGAACTGTCCTCACCACAAGCCGCGTATGACGCGGTGAGGACGGCATTCCCGGACATGATCACGACCAGCGTGGTGTATCCGGGCGCGCCGTTCGGTTCACCCTTTCATTATGTGGTCTGGACCAAGGGCAAGGAGCCGTTGACATCGCGCCTGTTCAGTCCTGTGCTGGTCGATGCCAGAAGCGGCGTGCTGGCGTCCGCGATCACCATGCCCTGGTATCTGCGCGCGCTGGAGCTCTCGCGTCCCCTGCATTTCGGCGACTATGGCGGCATGCCGCTGAAGATCATCTGGGTCCTGCTGGATCTCGTCACCATCTTCGTGCTCGGCAGTGGGCTTTATATCTGGTTCGCGCGGTCGCGGGCCGCGAAGACGCAACAGAGATCTGCGGCAGTCCTGCCACTGTCGTCGCCGGGAGCGGCTGAATGACCATCCACCGTTCGAAGGGCCTGATCTGGCGCTGGCCGGCCTTGCTCGCGGCCCTGAGTATTTTCGGCTTGCTATCGGCCTTGCTGGGCCAGACGGGAGTATGGCTGCCATGGTCGTGGGTCGCGCTGGCTGCTCCCCTCGCGGTGGCCGCGATCTGTATCGGCCGCAGCCGGGGCTGACTGGGGAGACAGTCGTTATTCGGCAGGTTCGGCGGATGCCTCGTCGGAGACGCCGGCGCGGCTCGCCATGATGCCGAGCGCGACGCCGCCGATCGCCAGGATCGGCAACAACCGCTTGATGCCGATGGCGCGAACGATCTGAAGCCCCGTTGCGAGCAGCATCGGGTCGGCGAGCATGCTTTGCGCCGCCGACTTCGCGGCGCGCTCGGCGGCAATCCGCGCGCGCTTCTGCATTTCCCGCTTGTATCCCCAATAAGATCCCGCCGCGGTGAGCGTCAGCAGGAAGAAGATGCCGGCGCCTGCCAGGCAGGCCTGCACCGGGCCGTATGTCTCCAGCACCGAAATGAAAGCCGCTGCACAGAGGAAGCATGTCGTGATGAACAGCGCAAATGCCGCGCCCGCGGCAAGCGACGTCAGCCGGACCGTCGTGCCGGTCGATGCGCTGATGCCGTCGATAATGCGTTGAAACATGGACTTGCTCCTCAAATCCCCCCAAGCCAATAGCGGCGGCGCCACAGCGCCGCCGTCACGTCACGATAGCAGCGCGCTCAACGACGCCAGACCGCGCCGATCAGGAAGCCGATGCCGAGCGCGATGCCGACGGTCGCGAGCGGCCGCTGCGTGATCGTGTCCTCCAGCGTCTCCTCGATCGAGCCATAGGCGTCCTGCGCCGCGCCCATCATGGCGCTGCCGCGTTCGGACATGTCGTCGAAGGTCGAATCCATGTTCTCGCGCGCCTGCTTGTAGCCGCGCCGGGCCTGTTTGCCCGTCGCATTGGCAAAGGTGTTGAGTGCGTCGGTGATCTGGTCGGTGAGGGCGGCGATGTCATTTTTCACGGCTGCTACATCCTTCTCGAGGCGTTCTGCGGTGGCTTTGTCAGTCCAATCTCTCATTCTGGCTTGGCTGTCGGTTATTGACATGAGAGGCTCCGAACTGTTGGCGGTGAGATGGGCGGAAAACGTTTCGTTGTGAGGTAAGTTCCGTTCACAGACATCCGTCACCCCGGGGGTAGCTGCGGCGAATTCTCCGGCATCAGATGCTCCTTCAGGATCAATCCGACGATCAGGAGCGGCGACGACAGGAATGCGCCCATCGGCCCCCACAGCCAGGTCCAGAACGCCAGCGCGATGAACACGGCCAGCGCGTTCAGCGACAGCCTGCGGCCGATAATGGTCGGCGTGACGAAATGTCCTTCCAGGAAGGTGATGCCGCCGAAGGCGAGCGCCGCCATCAGGCCGCCGCCGATGGTCGGGAACGCGACCAGCCCGACCACCGCGAGCACGACGAACATCGCGACCGGCCCGATGATCGGAATGAAGTTGAGCGCAGCCGCAAGCGCGCCGAGCCCGGCCGGATTGGGCATGCCGGTGACCGCGCAGACGATTCCTGTGGTGATTCCGACGCCGACATTGATGACGGTGACGGTCAGCAGGTAATTGCCGAGATGAACCTCGATCTCGTTGAGGATCCGTAGCGTGCGCAGCCGCGCGTCGCGGTCGCCGAAATTCATGATCATCGCGCGCCGCAGATCGCGCCAGCTCGCGATGAAGAGGATCAGCGTGGCGAAGAACAGCAGGAATTCGGCAAAGGTCGGCGAGAGGAATTCCAGCGTCGGTTGCACCCATTCGGTTTTCGGCAGCGGAAGGCTTGGCAGCCCCTCGGAGCCCCCGACCATGGTCTGCAACTCCTTCCACAGCGCCAGCGGCCGGTCGAAGACGTGCATCTTCTCCTTCAACTGCGCGCCCAGCTCAGGCAGGCGTGAGCTCCATTCCATGGCGGGCACCGCAATCAGTGCGACGACGAAAGCGACCACCGTCGTCACCGCGATCACGATGAGCACGGCGCCAAGCGCCCGCGGCACATGTCGCCGCTCGAGAAAGCTTGCGGCCGGCGAGAGCATGGTGCCGGCGACGACAGCCATCACGACGGGGAGGAAGAATGCCCTGGCAAAATACAGCACCGCGATCACGGCGATCAGGAGCAGGCCGCCGAGCGCATAGGCGACGAACTCGGTGCGGCGGATGACCGGCGGCAATTCTGTATGGCTACCCGGAACGGGGGCACCTTCGCTGTTTCCGGGAAGCAGCCGTTCACTGGGAAGGACGCGCACAATTTCTCTCCCGCACGGAGGTTTCCGGCGCCCATTGGTGAGCAGAAAACGCACCAGGGCCATTCCGGTTCCATCGCGATTTCGTGAACCTGAGCTCGCTTGACTGTGACCTCAACGCCGCGGCAGTCGGCGGAACTTGAGTCGGTTCTGATGCGTTGGGGAGCAGCATCACAGAGATGCAAGCATCCCACGGGGCAAGCCCATGACAAAATTGTCTTCAGTCCGTCGCCGCTTCTCGCCGCGCGCCGTCACCGCCCTTGCCTTTGCAACCGCGTTGCTGTCCGTACCGTTCGCCGCACAGGCCCAGACGCTCGGCTACGCACCGATGCAGCCGCAGGCCTATCCGCAAGACCCGACCTATTCGCAGGGTTACGCAAGCCAGGGCTATGCAGTCGATGAGCCGCAGGCCGCGGACGAAGACGCTGCGCTGCCCGACCGGCTGCGTAAACAAATCGTCAGCTTCGACCGCGCCGAGCCGGCCGGCACGATCGTGATCGATACCGCCAATACTTATCTCTATTACGTGCTCGGCAATGGCCGTGCCATTCGCTATGGAGTTGGCGTCGGCCGCGAAGGCTTTACCTGGGCCGGCGTGCAGACGGTCACCCGCAAGGCGGAATGGCCGGATTGGCACCCGCCGGCCGAGATGATCGCGCGCCAGCCTTATCTGCCGCGCTTCGTCGCCGGCGGCCCCGGCAATCCCTTGGGCGCCCGTGCGATGTATCTCGGCTCCAGCGAGTACCGCATCCACGGCACCAACGATCCCACCACGATCGGCAAGTTCGTGTCCTCCGGCTGTATCCGCCTGACCAACGAGGACGTGAGTGACCTGTTCAGCCGCGTCACTGTCGGCACCAAGGTCGTGGTGCTGCCGAAGAATGCGCCGCTGATGGCGAGGGGCGGCGATCCCGTTCGCAAGCGTCCAGCCGTGACAACGCTGCCCTCGGGCCGGCAGGCGCTGAACGCCACGAATTCGGCCGTGAACTGAGAGTTGAGCAGATGAAGGGACGTTCGATCGGCAAACTGGCCGGCAGCGCGGCGGCGATCTTCGCCGTCGCCTCCCTCGGTCTCGTCCTGGCACCGTCCGCGCATGCGGAGGATTTCTTCTCGGCACTGTTCGGCGGATTTGGACGGCGGCCGCCGCCGCAAATTCAGATGCCCTTCGCCAACGAGGATATGCCGCGCTACGACACACCGCGTCAGCGCGCCTCCTATGGCGGCGGCACGGCCTATTGCGTGCGCGGCTGCGATGGCCGCTATTTCCCGGCGCAGGGAAATGATGCCGAGAGCAAGGCGCAATCCTGCAAGAGCTTCTGCCCGACCTCGGAAACCTCACTGGTCTATGGCGGCAACATCGACAACGCCACAACGGACAAGGGCAAATCCTATTCCGAGCTGCCGAATGCCTTCCGCTATCGTAACGAGATCGTCGCCGGTTGCACCTGCAACGGCAAGGATCCGGTCGGCCTGGCCCAGGTCAAGGCCGAGGATGATCCGACCTTGCGTAAGGGCGATATCGTCGCGGGCGCCGATGGCCTCGTCGTTGCCAATCGCAACGCGAACGATCGCCGCGGAGTCGCGATGAACTTCTCCCCGCTGCCGGACTCGGTGCGTGCCAGATTCCGGCAAGTGCCGGTGGTGGCGAAAGAGTAGCCTTAACGTTGCCAGCTAAGCCGCGCGGATCTTCCCAAGGAAGTCGCTGACCTGCTGGCCGAGCTGGCGGCTCTGCGTCTCCAGAGTCTCCGAGGCATGCTTGACGTTGTCCGCGGCGCCGGCTGCGGTGTCGGCATCGGCCTTCACGCCGGTGATGTTGTCGGAGACGTTCTTGGTGCCTTGCGCGGCATATTGCGTGCTGCGGGTGATCTCCTGCGTCGCTGCACCCTGCTCCTGCACGGCGGCCGCGA
This sequence comes from Bradyrhizobium cosmicum, assembly GCF_007290395.2. Taxonomy (NCBI): domain Bacteria; kingdom Pseudomonadati; phylum Pseudomonadota; class Alphaproteobacteria; order Hyphomicrobiales; family Nitrobacteraceae; genus Bradyrhizobium; species Bradyrhizobium cosmicum. The sequence goes on from NZ_CP041656.2 coordinate 1,088,455, forward strand.
TCGCGGTGGCGACTTCGTTGACTTCGCCGATAATACCGCCGATTGCCTGGATCGCGTTGATGGCGTCACCGGCGACCTTCTGGATGTCGGCGATCTGCTCGGAGATTTCCTCCGTTGCCTTCGCGGTCTGGCTCGCCAGCGACTTCACTTCCGAGGCGACCACGGCAAAGCCGCGCCCGGCTTCGCCGGCGCGTGCGGCTTCGATCGTGGCGTTGAGCGCGAGCAAATTGGTCTGCGCCGCGATGGTGTTGATCAGGCCGACAACCTCGCCGATGCGGCCAGCGGATTGCGCCAGCCCCTGAACGGTGCCGTCGGTCTCACGCGCCTGGTTGACGGCGCGGCTGGCGATGCCTGCGGCATGGGCGGCCTGCTGGCTGATGTCGTTGATGGAGGCGGAGAGCTCTTCGGCGGCGGCCGCGACGCTCTCGACGCTGGAAGAGGCCTCGTTTGAAGCTCTGCCTGCAACCTCGACACGCTCATTGGTCTGGCGCGACACCTCGGACAGATCGCCCGAGGTCTTGTGCATCTCGCCGGAAGCCTCGCTCAGCTCACCCAGCGATTTGCGCACCACGCCTTCGAACTCGCCGACATAGCCCTCGATCGCGCGCTGGCGCGCGGCCGCGCCGGCGTTGCGCTCGCGCTCCTGCTCCTCGATCTTGAGCTTGTCGATCGCCTGCTGCTTGAAGGTCTCCAGCGCGCCGGCAAGCGAGCCGATCTCGTCCTTGCGGTCGAGATAGCCGCTGTCGACGCCGAGATCGCCGCCGGCGACCTTGAGCATGGCATCGCGAATCCGGTGCAGCGGCGTGATCACCCGGCGGCTGACCGCCAGCGTGGTTGCTCCCGTCAGGACGATTGCGGCGACGAGCAGGGCCATTTGGACCAGCAGGGATTGCAGGGCTCCGGCGCGCTGGTTGGCGGCGTGATCTCTGGCTGCGGCGAGCGCAGCGTCAGCGAGCCTGATGGCGCTCGCCATGCGGCCGACCGAGTAGGGACTCCATTGATTGGCCGTCATCGACGGCTTCTCGCCCTTGGCAACCGTCGCGATGATGCCGTCGCGCGTGGCGGCATATTGCGGGTCGAAATAGACCGACTTGGTCTCGCTCATGGCCGCGGAGAGCGCCGGCGGCAGTTGCATGCCGGTGGCGGCAAGCTCGATCGCGCTCCAGGCGGCATCGGTCGCGCCCAGGAATTTCGTGAAGGCGACCTGAGTGTCGGGCGCGATCTTGCCGCTGCTCAGCGCATTTCCAACGATGACGGAAGACTCGCCGGCGTTCTGGCGCAGCAACCAGGCCATCTGCTTGATCATCAGGAACTGGTCGATGGTGGCGTCCTGGTGGTTGACGCTGGCGGCGAGCACGGGCGAGAGCTTCTCGAGGATGGTCATCAGCCCGTCCTCGCTCTCGAGATATTCAGTGGCGAGCGCTACGCGGCGCGAGGCCCTGGGCTTGGCGACCTCGGTCCAGAATTCGGCTTGTTGCGCCAGGAGTGCCTTGTTGAGCCGGGTGAGGTTGGCGACGATCGCATCGCGTTGCGGGATATCGATCGAGGGCAGGATGTCGATTGCACGCGCCAGCGCAGGCATCAGTTCGTCGCGGATGCCACGGATGTATTTCTCGATATCCGCATCGACCTTGATGTCGCTGGTCAATTGTCGATTGGTGGTCGAGCGATCGGCCCGGATGTTCGCCATCGCCTTGAAGACGTCGGCGGAAGCTGCGGAGACCGCGACGATCCGGTTGGCCTGCTGCAGCCGGCCCCATGAGCTCCACGCGCTGATCGCAAAGCCGATGACGATGACCAGCGCGGTGGACAGGATCACCGCCTTCAGCAGCGCGGAAACGGACAGGCGATTGAGCATCGGACACCCCAACAGACGCGCATGCGTAATGGCAGGCGCCTGGAGTGCATTTGGCCCGTAAAGAGTAAAAACTTAGACAGTGCTCCTGCCGTAAAATTACGGGGCCCGGCCGGCCTTGCGCATCCTTTTCTTACGCCGCGCGGATTTTGCCGAGGAAGTCGCTGACCTCGTGGCCGAGCTGGCGGCTCTGGGTCTCCAGCATCTCGGAGGCTTGCTTCACATTGTCCGCGGCGGCCGCGGCGGCGTCGGCATCGGTCTTCACGCCGCTGATATTGTCCGTGACGTTCTTGGTGCCCTGCGCCGCGAATTGCGTGCTGCGCGTGATCTCCTGGGTCGCCGCACCCTGCTCCTGTACCGCGGCGGCGATCGCGGTCGCGACCTCGTTCACTTCGCCAATGATGCCGCCGATGGTCTGGATCGCGTTGATGGCGTCGCTGGCGACCCTCTGGATGTCGGCGATCTGGCCGGAGATTTCCTCGGTGGCTTTTGCGGTCTGGCTTGCCAGCGATTTCACCTCGGACGCGACGACCGCGAAGCCGCGGCCGGCTTCCCCGGCGCGCGCGGCTTCGATCGTGGCGTTGAGCGCGAGCAAATTGGTCTGCGCCGCGATGGTGTTGATCAGTCCAACGACCTCGCCGATGCGTCCCGCGGACTGGGCCAGTCCCTGCACGGTGCCGTCGGTCTCGCGGGCCTGGGTGACGGCACGGCTGGCGATGCCCGCGGCATGGGCAGCCTGCTGGCTGATGTCGTTGATCGAGGCAGAAAGCTCCTCGGCAGCGGCAGCAACGCTGTCGACGCTCATGGAAGCGTCATTCGAGGCCTTGCCGGCGACCTGGACGCGGTCGTTGGTCTGGCGCGACACGGCCGACAGATCGCCGGAGGTCTTGCGCATCTGGCCGGAAGCTTCGCTCAGTTCGCCCAGCGTCTTGCGCACCGCGCCCTCGAATTCGCCGACATAGGCCTCGACGGCGCGCTGGCGAGCGGCTGCGCCGCGATTGCGTTCGCGTTCGTGCTCCTCGATCTTGAGCTTCTCGATGGCCTGCTGCTTGAAGGTCTGCAGCGCGCCCGCCAGCGCGCCGATCTCGTCCTGGCGGTCGAGATAGCCGCTGTCGACCGCGAGGTCGCCGCCGGCTACCTTCAGCATGGCATCGCGGATCGTGTTCAGCGGAGTGATGACGCGGCGGCTGACCAGCGCGATGGTGCCAACAGCGAGTCCGATGGCGAGCGCCAGCAGCGCGAGCTGCACGATCAGCGCGCGCTGGGCGGCACCGCGCTGCTCCTGGGTATGGGCCTTGGCGGCGTCGAGGGCGGATTCGGCCACCGCGACCGCGCTCGCCATGCGGCCGACCGTGATCGGGCTCCACTGGTTGGCGGTCATCTCGGCCTTCTCGCCCTTGACCAGCGTGTCCGCGAGACGGTCGCGCAGAGCCAGGTATTGCGGCTCGAAATAGGCCGTCTTGGCCGCAGCCATGGCGGAGGTGAGGCCAGCCGGCAATTGCATGCCCGAGGTCGACAATTCCAGCGCCTTCCACATCGCAGTCGTGCCGCCGACATATTGGGTATAATTGTAGCGGCCCTCCGGCGTGATCTTGCCGGCCGCAAGCCCGGTCGAGACGATCAGCGAGGCTTCGCCTGCGGTGTTGCGCAGCAGCCAGGCGCTCTGCTTGATCGACAGCAACTGGTCGATCTCGGCGTCCTGGTGGTTGACGGTTGCGGCCAGCGTGTTCGACAGCTTGTCGAGCACGTCTAGCAGGCCTTGCGTCGTCTCCAAGTATTCCTTCGGCAGACCCGCGCGGCGCTGATCCTTGGGCTTGGCGACGTCCTCCCAGAACTGCTTCTGCTCCTCGACCAGCAGCTTGTAGAGACGCGACAGCTCCGGCACCAGCGTCGCCGATTGTGGGAAATCCATGCTCGGCAGCAGCTCGAGTGCGCGCGCCATCGCCGGCATCTGCGCATCGCGGAGCGCACGCAGGTATTTCTCGATCTCGGAATCCATCGGCTCGGCCGCGTTCAGGAGCCGCGTGGTGGTCGAGCGGTCGGTCCGCAGATTGTGCATCGCCTTGAACAGATCGGCGGAGGCATCCGCAATCTGCGAGATGCGGTTGGCGGTCTTGAGGCGATCCCAGGACGCATAGGCGGTGAGCGAGAGCGCAATCACCACGCAGACCGACGTGATCGCGATCACCGCCTTCAGCAGTGCGGATACGGTCAGACGATTGAGCATCGAGGTCTCCCCAAGTCCTATTTTCAAAGTACGCAGAGACGCCCGGCAAGATGGAAAACAGTGGGCGCCGCAGATCGGCAATCGCATGCCGTTTGCGACGCGCGGCCCAAACGGTTTCTGCATCTGAAAGGAAAAGGGTAAAGTTTTAGGCAGACAGCCTGCCTGTAGAACTACGGAATTACTAGAAGTTGCAAGGAGTTGCCTGAATGGAACCGGCGCGGGAGATGGGCGTTAGAATACCGTTAGCAATTTGCCTGAAGGGGGCCTTGCGATGCTGGTCGGCGTACTCGTCACATTTCTCGTCGTTATTCTCGTGCTCTATCTCATCAACATGCTGCCGATGGACGGCCGCGCCAAGCAGATAGCGCGGGTGGTTGTCATTATCATCGGCATCGTCTCGCTGCTGAAATATCTGGCGGTATTCTAGCCGTCCTGTCTCGCCCCAAACAAAAAAGCCCCGGCGTGAGCCGGGGCTTTTGGTGTTCGCTTGATTGGGCTCAGCCGCCCGCTTTCGCCTCGCGGCGGCGGGCGGTGAGGATGTATTCGGTGTAGCCGTTCGGCTGCTCACGTCCCTTGAAGATCAGGTCGCAGGCGGCCTTGAAGGCGACGCCGTCGAAGCTGGGCGCCATCGGCTTGTAGATCGCATCGCCCGCGTTCTGCTTGTCGACGACGACGGCCATGCGCTTGAGCGATTCCATCACCTGCGCTTCGGTGATCACGCCCTGGTGCAGCCAGTTGGCGAGATGCTGGCTTGAGATGCGCAAGGTGGCGCGGTCTTCCATCAGGCCGACGTCGTGGATATCAGGCACCTTGGAGCAGCCGACGCCCTGGTCGATCCAGCGCACGACATAGCCGAGGATACCCTGGCAATTGTTGTCGATCTCCTGCTTGACGTCGTCGGGCGCCCAGTTCGACTTCGATACCGGAATGGTGAGGATATCGGAGAGCTTCGCGCGGGGGCCGCCCTTGGTCAGCTCCTGCTGGCGGGCGATGACGTTGACCTGGTGATAGTGCAGGGCGTGCAGTGTCGCCGCGGTCGGAGAGGGCACCCAGGCGGTGGTGGCACCGGCCTGCGGATGCGCGAGCTTCTGTTGCAGCATGTCCGCCATCTTGTCGGGCGCGGCCCACATGCCCTTGCCGATCTGGGCGTGGCCGGGCAGGCCATCGATCAGGCCCATGTCGACGTTCCAGTCCTCATAGGCCTTGATCCAGGCCTGCGCCTTCATCTCGTTCTTGCGGATCATCGGGCCCGCTTCCATCGAGGTGTGGATCTCGTCGCCGGTGCGGTCGAGGAAGCCGGTGTTGATGAACATGATGCGCTTGGAGGCACGCTGGATGCAGGCCTTGAGGTTGACGGTGGTGCGCCGCTCCTCGTCCATGATGCCGATCTTGAGCGTGTTCTCGGGCAGCGAGAGCATCTTCTCGACGCGGTCGAAGATCTCGCAGGCGAGCGAGACTTCGTCCGGGCCGTGCATTTTCGGCTTGACGATATAGGCCGATCCCGTGCGGCTGTTCTTGACCTTCGAGTTGCCCTTGAGGTCGTGAATCGCGAGCAAGCCGGAGACGGCGGCATCGAGCAAGCCTTCCGGAACTTCCTCGCCAGTCTCGTCCAGCACAGCGTCCGTGAACATGTGGTGACCGCAATTGCGCATCAGCAGCAGGCTGCGGCCGTGCAGCTTCACCTCGCCCTTGCCGTCCGGCGTCTTGTAGCTGCGGTCGGCATTCAGCGAACGCGTCAGCGTCTTGCCGCCCTTCTCGAAGTCGGCCGACAGCGTGCCATTCATCAGGCCGAGCGTGTTGCGATAGACCAGCACCTTGTCTTCCGCGTCGACCGCCGCGACCGAGTCCTCCATGTCGAGGATGGTCGACACGGCGGACTCCATGATCATGTCGGCGACGCCGGCCGGATCGTCCTTGCCGATCGTGCTGCTGCGGTCGATCTTGACCTCGACGTGCAGGCCATTGTTGGCGAGCAGCACCGCGCTCGGCGCGGCTGCATCGCCCTGGAAGCCCGCGAACTGCGCGGCGTTCTTCAGCGCGGTGGCGTTGCCGCTCTTCAGCTTCACCGCGAGCTGGCCGGCGACGATGCTATAGGCGGTGACGTCGGTATGGCTGCCGGTCGCAAGCGGCACGGCGGCATCGAGGAAGGTCTTGGCCTTGGCGATCACCTTGTCGCCGCGCGCCTTGTTGTAACCCTTGCCGGCTTCGGAAGGATCGTGCGGGATCGCGTCGGTGCCGTAGAAGGCGTCGTAGAGCGAGCCCCAGCGCGCGTTCGCCGCGTTCAGCGCATAGCGCGCATTGGTGAGCGGAACGACGAGCTGAGGGCCGCAGATCTTGCCGATCTCCTCGTCCACGTTGGCGGTCTCGACCTTCTGCGTCGCAGGCTCGGGGACGAGATAGCCGATCTCCTTGAGGAAGGCGGTATAGGCATCGAGGTCGAACGCCTTGCCCTTGTTGGCGCGGTGCCAGTCGTCGATCTTGGCCTGCAGCGTGTCCCGCAACGTCAGCAGTGCGCGGTTCTTCGGCCCCAGCTCCTTGATGATGGCGGCAACCCCGGCCCAGAACGCATCCGGCGCGATCCCCGTTTTCGGGGCCGCTTCCTTGGCGATGAAGTCAAACAGGACGGGTGCAATCTTCAATCCGTGGGCGTCGACGCGTTTCATGATGGTCTTTCTTGTTGGAAATGGCTGTTTTTGGCTGCTTTTGACCCGACAGCAGCAAAATGCGCCCACTGGGAGCGGCTTTCGGGGCCTTATTAGCCCCAAAATCGGGGCCGTGAGAAGGCCTCCGAAAGTTGTCAAAATGTCAAGGAGAGGGGGCGAGCCAGCGCGCCGCGGCTTCTCTGTACCCAACACTGTCTCTGGAATACTGGGTCGCCCGGTCAAGCCGGGCGACGACAGCGGAATAGGCCTTAAATATTCGCGGCGAGGTCCACGACTTCGTCGAACAGCACGCCGGTCGTCTTCAGCATCTGTTCGATCTCGTCCGCCGCCGCGGCAACCGTTCGCGTCGACGTGTCGATCACCAGCTCGGCAGCCTCGGGCGTCTCGTAGTCGTTGCCGATGCCGGTGAACGAAGCCAGCGCACCGGCGCGGGCCTTCTTGTAGTGGCCCTTGGGATCGCGCTCCTCGCAGACTTCCGCGGGCGTCGCGACGTGGATCTCGCGGAACGCGGTATCGGCGATGCGGCGTGCGGTGGCGCGGTCCTCGCGAGCCGGCGAGACGGCCGCGACGATCGCGATATGGCCGTTGCGGGCGAGATGCGTCGCGACCTCGGCGAGGCGGCGGATATTCTCGCTGCGATCGGCGGCGGAGAAGCCGAGATCGCTGTTGAGGCCGGCGCGCAGCGTGTCGCCGTCGAGCAGGATCGGCGAGCCCCCGTTGGTGAATAGTCGCCGCTCGAGCGCCTTGGCCAGCGTCGACTTGCCGGAGGCCGGCAGGCCCGTGAGCCAGACCACGGCGCCGTTATGCCGGTAGCGCGCGGAGCGTTCATCCGGCCGCAGCGCCGATTCCACCGGCACGATGTCGACAGGCACCGCACGCTGGCCTGCCTCGACCGACAGCACGAGTCCGCCGCCGGCGATACGCCCGGACACCTCGATCACGAGACGGCCGGTGCGCGGGTTCTCGGTGTAGGGGTCGGTCGCGATCGGACTGGACAGCGAGATATCGATCTCGCCGACATGGTTGCGGCCGATCGCCTTGTTCTCGACGCTCGAGAGTTCGCCGGGATCGACCGCCTTCTCGATCGCGACGACGGTGGCGCGACTCTCCTTCGGTCCGCAGCGGACCAGCAGCTGGTCACCCTTGGCGAGCGGCTTCTCGTGCAGCCAGAAGATGCGCGCGCGAAGCCGACGCGTCTCGCGCGGGGCGGATCCTGCGTGCGCGACGATGTCGCCGCGCTCGATGAACAGCTCGCGGTCGAGCGTGATACCGACCGAGCGGCCCGCGCCCTGACGTCCCGCGACCGGCGTCACCGGCCAGCTCTCGACCGTCTTGATCCTGGCGATCTTGCCGGCCGGCATGATCACGATCTCGTCGCCGGCAATCAGGCTCCCGGATTCGATGCGCCCTGCCACGATGCGGCGGTCGTCGAACTTGTAGATTGCCTGCACGGGCAGGCGCAGCGGCAGCGCTTCGAGCGGCCGCGCCGGCTCGAGGGCGTCGAGTGCCTCGACCACGGTCGGTCCCTTGTACCAGCCAATGCGGATGGTGTACTCGGCGACGCCGTCGCCATCGCGCGCGGAGATCGGGATGATCACCGTCGGCGTCACACCGAGGCCATTCAGATGCGCGGAGATCTCGTCGCTGATCGCCTTGAAGCGATCCGCGGAGAAATCGACGCGGTCCATCTTGTTGACGACGACAGCGACCTGCTTCACGCCGAGCAGGTGCAGGAGATAGCCGTGCCGCCTGGTCTGGTCGCGCACGCCTTCCAGCGCATCGATGATCAGCACCGCGCCGTCGGCCTGGGAGGCGCCGGTGATCATGTTGCGCAGGAATTCGGCGTGACCAGGTGCGTCGATCAGCACGATGTCGCGCGAATTGGTGCGGAAGCGGATCTGCGTGGTGTCGATGGTGATGCCCTGGTCGCGCTCGGTCTGGAGCGCGTCGAGCAGGAACGACCACTCGAACGGCATGCCGCGCCGCGCGCTGACGGCCTTGAGCATTTCGAGCTTGCCGTCGGGCAGGCTGCCGGTCTCGTGCAGCAGGCGGCCGACCAGCGTCGACTTGCCGTGGTCGACATGGCCGACGATAACGATGCGGACTTGCGGTCGCGTCGTGCCATTTGGCGTCGCGGGCGAAGCAGGGGTGACGATCATGTTCATGGCCGCGTTGCGTCCTGAGGTCAGAGATAGCCGGCGACGCGCAGACGCTCGAAGGCGTCCTCAGTCTCGTGGTCGAGCGCACGGCCGGCGCGTTCCGGCACCTTGGTCTGCTCGAGCTCGGCCAGGATCTCGTCGATATTCGATGCGGTCGAATTCACGGGGTTGGTGATGTCCTGATCACCCAGCGAGCGGTAGCGCTTGCCGTTCTGGGAGAGATAGAGCGGGATGATCGGAATGTTCTCGCGCTTGGTGTAGGCCCAGATGTCGGCCTCGGTCCAATGCAGGATCGGATGGATGCGCAAATGCGCGCCCTGCGGCGGCGAGGCGTTGAAATGGTCCCAGAACTCCGGCGGCTGATCGCGCACGTCCCAATTGCCTTCGAGCCCGCGCGGCGAGAACACGCGTTCCTTGGCGCGGGTTGCCTCCTCGTCGCGGCGAATGCCGGCGATCAGTCCGTCAAAGCCGTATTTGGCGAGGGCCATTTTGAGGCCCTCGGTCTTGCGCGCGGCGGAACGTGCAGCCGGCGGCAGCGTTGGATCGACGGCATCGATCGGCGGGCAGGGCTCGACGCGCAAATCGAGATCCCACTCCTTGCCGTAATGGTCGCGGAACCGATACATTTCCGGAAACTTCTTGCCGGTGTCGACATGGAGGGCCGGGAACGGCAGCCGGCCGAAGAACGCTTTTCGCGCCAGCCAGATCATGACGTTGGAGTCCTTGCCGAGCGACCACAGCAGGGCGATCTTCTTCAAACGGCCAAAGGCCTCGCGGAAAATGTAGATGCTCTGGGCCTCGAGCTGGTCCAAATGGTCCATGCTGGGCGCGGTCAGCGCGACGGGAATTTGCTCGGAAACGGGGGAGCGGGAGTCCCGTCCATCTGCACCGGAATCGGTCCTGAGAAGATGCATCTCTGCCACTTTGCGTTTGGAGGCGAAAATTCTATAGTTGCGACGCGGAAGAGAAGAAAAAATTTTCTCTTTGCGCGCTAGAAACGACACATATATAGAAAATAATTCCAGTCAACCCCGGATGTGGGGGAAGCGAGTATCGCATGCGGTTCTTGCCGGTGTTCCTCGATCTCAAGGCCGGTCCGGTGGTTCTCATCGGCGCGGGTGAGCTTTTGCGCGCCAAGCTGCGCGTGCTCGCTGCTGCCGGCGCGCATATCCGCGTGCATGCGATCGACGGCAATCATGATCTGGGCCTCGGTTCTGAGGATGCAGCACGCGTAGACGTCGCGGCCGGCGATCCGCTCACCGCCGATCTCTCTGGCGTCATCGCTGTCGTCTGCGCTGGTGCGGGCGACGTCGGCATCGTGATGTCGGTTCGGGCCAAGGCACTCGGCCTGCCCGTCAACGTGATGGACGATCTCGAACATTCCAGCTTCATCTTTCCGGCGATCGTCGATCGTGGCGATGTCGTGGTCGCTGTCGGCACCGGTGGGACCTCGCCGGTGGTGGCACGGCGCCTGCGTGAGAAGATCGAGGCGCTGCTCCCGGCGCGCATCGGCGAGCTCGCCGAGTTCATCGGCAGCTTCCGCAAAACCATCAATGGACGTATCGCCGAGTTTCCGCTGCGCCGCCGCTTCTGGGAGCGCATCATTGACGGCCCGATCGGGGCCGCCGTGCTCGCCGGCCGCAAGGGCGAAGCGGACGCAGCGCTCAAGGCCATTTCCGATCCGTCCGCATTCGCGCGCGCCGGCGAGCCGGAAGGCTCGGTCGCGCTGGTCGGCGCCGGCCCCGGCGATCCCGATCTTCTCACCATCAAGGCGCTGCGCGCGTTGCAGGACGCCGACATCGTCTTTCATGACGAGCTGGTCTCGCCTGAAATCCTCGACCGTATCCGCCGCGATACCACGCGCGTTCCGGTCGGCCGCCGCATCGGCAAGCCCGGTATCGGCCAGGACGCCATCAACCAGTGCATGATCGAGGCCGCACGATCCGGCCAGCGCGTGGTGCGGCTGAAGGGCGGAGATCCGTTCGTGTTCGGCCGCGGCGGCGAAGAGGTGGAAGCGCTGCGCGCCGCCGGTATCGCCTATTCGATCATTCCCGGCATCACCGCGGGACTCGGCGGTGCCGCTGATTTCGAGGTGCCGCTCACCTATCGTCATGAAGCGACCCGCATCACCTTCCTCACAGCGCACAAGGCGCGCGACGCCGAGGCGGTGGACTGGTCGACGCTGACCGACACCAGGATGACCGTCGTGGTCTACATGGGGCTGACCGCTGCGCCCGCGATACGCGCCGGCCTGCTCGCCGCCGGCCGTTCGCCGGAGACGCCGGTCGGCGTGTTCGCCCGCGTCACGCGTCCGGACGCGCAAGGCGCGGTCGGCACGTTGTGCGACCTGCCCGAGCTCGTGCGGCGGACCCAAGGCGGTCCCGCCATCCTCATCATCGGCGAGGTGGTCCGGCATGCCGGTTCGCTTCGCCGCGACACACCCCAACACATCATCTCTGACCTGCTGGATGCTGCCGAATGACCTCTCCTCTGCAACAGAAACTCAAAATCAACGGTTCCTCGGTGGTGACAGCCAACCGCACCTGGGACGGCATCGTCGTCTATCGGACCGCCGCCAAGGGGTGGTCGGCTGACCTCGCCGACGCCGCGATCGTGCGAAACTCCGATGAGGCGAAAGCGTTGCTCGCCGAGGCCGTGGCCGATGACGTCGGCGCGATCGGTCCCTATATTGCGCCGGTGCAAGTCGACGAAGCCGGCAAGATCCTGCCGGGCAATCTGCGGGAGCAGATCCGCCGCGACGGCGTGACAATCGACCTGCCGGTCTGATCGCAGGTCGAGCTGCAAGTCGAGCTTTAAGGCACTTCAATCATGTATGCTTACGACGAAATTGACCGCACGCTTGTCAACGAGCGCGTCTTGGAATTCCGCGACCAGGTGCAGCGCCGTCTCTCGGGCGAACTCACCGAGGACGAATTCAAGATGCTGCGCCTGCAGAACGGCGTATATCTGCAACTGCACGCCTACATGTTCCGCGTCGCGATTCCCTACGGAACGCTGGCGTCGAACCAGTTGCGGCAACTAGCCCATGTCGCGCGCAAATACGACCGCGGCTACGGCCATTTCACCACGCGCCAGAACATCCAGTTCAACTGGATCAAGCTGTCGGACCTGCCGGATGCGCTTGCCGATCTCGCCGAGGTCGGCATCCACGCGATGCAGACCTCCGGCAACAACATGCGCAACGTCACCTCGGACCAGTGGGCCGGCGTCGCGCCCGGCGAGATCGAGGACCCGCGCATCTGGTCGGAGCTGATCCGCCAGCACACCACGCTGCATCCGGAATTCTCGTTCCTGCCGCGCAAGTTCAAGATCGCGATCACCGCGTCGGATCACGACCGCGCCGCGATCAAGGTCCACGACATCGGCCTGCGCCTGATCAAGAACGAGAAGGGCGAGACCGGCTTCGAGGTGCTGGTCGGCGGCGGCCTCGGCCGCACGCCGTTCATCGGCAAGACCATCAAGCACTTCGTCCACGGCCGTGACCTCTTGAACTACATCGAGGCCATCCTGCGCGTCTATAACCAGTACGGACGCCGCGACAACATCTACAAGGCGCGCATCAAGATCCTGGTGCACGAACTCGGCATCGAGAAATTCTCGCGCGAGGTCGAGGAGGAGTGGCAGCATATCCGCTATTCTTCGCTCCAGATCGATGACGAGGTGATCGAGGACATCCGCTCGCGCTTCATCTATCCGTCTTACGAAAAGCTGCCGCATATGCCGGACGAACTGCGGCAGGCCGCGGCCGATCCCGACTTCGAGGCGTGGCGCAAGAACTCGGTGGCCGCGCACAAAAACCCTGGCTACTCCATCGTCACGGTCTCGCTGAAGCCGATCGGCGCGCCTCCGGGCGATGCCACGGCCGAGCAGATGGACGCACTGGCCGATCTTGCCGACAAATATTCCTTCGGCGAGATCCGCGTCGGCCACGAGCAGAATCTCGCGCTGCCGCACGTCGCCAAGCGCGACCTGCCGGCACTGTGGAAGGCGCTCGACAAGCTCGGCCTCGCCACGCCGAACGTCAATCTGATCACCGACATCATCGCCTGCCCGGGGCTCGACTATTGCTCGCTCGCGAACGCACGCTCGATCCCGATCGCGCAGGAGTTGACCCGGCGCTTCGCCAACCACGAGCTCGCCAATCTGATTGGCCGGCTGCACATCAACATCTCCGGCTGCATCAACGCCTGCGGCCATCACCATGTCGGCCATATCGGCATTCTCGGTGTCGAGAAGAACGGCGAGGAGGTCTATCAGATCACCATCGGCGGCCGTGCCGACGAGAACGCCGCGCTTGGCAATCTGATCGGGCCGGGCGTCAAGTTCGACGAGGTCGCCGACGTCGTCGAGGACATCGTGGAAGCCTATCTTGCGCTGCGCGAGCGGCCGGAAGAGCTGTTCGTCGATACGGTGAAGCGCCTCGGTGTCGAACCCTTCAAGGAGCGCGTCTATGCCACTCGTTAACGGCGGAAAGATCGCCGACGACAGCTTCGTCAAGCTCGCCGTCGACACGCCGCTGCCCGAAGGCGGTGACATCCTGGTGCCGGCCGAGCGCTTCTTGGCCGACGCAGAAGCTTTGCTCAAGCGCAGCGGCAAGGTCGGTGTGATCTGGCCGAACAATCGGGACATCGGCGAGCTCGTCCCGTATCTCGGCAAGATCGCCGTGGTCGCGCTGGTGTTTCCGAGCTTCCGCGATGGACGCGCCTACAGCCAGGCGCGGCTGCTGCGCGAGCGCTACAATTATCGTGGCGAGTTGCGGGCGACGGGGCAGGTGCTGCGCGACCAGTTCGTGTTCATGCTGCGGGCCGGCTTCGATTCCTTCGAGGTCAAGAAGCAGGCCGACGCGGACGCCTTCATGCAGACCGCCAAGCGCTATTCGGTGTTCTACCAGCCGACCGGCGATGGCCGGATCACGGCGCTGCACCGGCGCATGCAACTCCGTCACTCCGAGGGTGTCGGCACGTGAACGCAATCGCGCCCCGGGTTTCGTCGGCGTCCGTCTCCGCGCTGCCTTCGGCGGTGGAGCTCGATCACGCGTTGCGCGATGCCTCTCCTGCCGAAATCATCGCGACGGCACTGAAGACGATCGGGCGCGACAAGCTTGCACTGGTATCGTCCTTCGGCACGGAATCGGCGACGCTGCTGAAGGTCATGGCGGACGTCGATCCGGCAATCCCCGTGATCTTCCTCGACACCGGCTGGCTGTTCGAGGAGACACTCGCCTATCGCGACACGCTGGTTGCCGCGCTGGGCCTCAAGGACGTTCGCTCGATCAAGCCGGCGGAGGAGACGCTGTCGCGCGACGATTCCGAGCGCGACCTCTGGTTCTCCGATCCCGACGCCTGCTGCCGAATCCGCAAGGTCGAACCGCTGGCGCGCGCGCTGAAGCCGTTCGATGCCTGGATCAACGGTCGCAAGCGCTTTCAAGGCAGTGCGCGGACCGACATTCCGGTCGTCGAGGATGATGGTGCGCGCTTGAAGTTCAACCCCTTCGCCAATGTCTCGCGCGAGGAACTCGAGGCGATGTTCGTCCGCGCTAAATTGCCGCGTCATCCACTGGTGGAGTCCGGTTTCCTGTCGGTTGGGTGTATGCCTTGCACCAGCAGAACCACCGAGGGCGAGGATGCACGCGCCGGTCGCTGGCGCGGCCGGGCCAAGACAGAATGCGGCATCCACACGATGAAGACTTCGTAGCACAGGCGGGCCGCGACTCTTCAAACAAGAAAATCCGGTTCCGTTGACTTGAACGCGTTTCGCCCTGAGTTATGCCCGCGTGCCGTTGACGACGCTGAAGTCGTCGACGTGAATGGAGATGGACATGATGCGCCGTATCGTTCCGCTCGCGGCAGGATTGCTTTGGGCAAGCGCGGCTCTCGCCGCTGACATCAATCTTTTGAACGTGTCGTACGATCCGACGCGCGAACTCTATGTCGAGTTCAACAAGGCGTTCGCGACCGCCTATCAGAAGGAAACCGGCAAGAGCGTTGAGATCAAGCAATCGCATGGCGGCAGCGGTTCGCAGGCGCGCGCCGTGATCGATGGATTGCAGGCGGACGTCGTGACGCTCGCGCTCGCTTACGACATCGACGCGATCGCGAACAAGGGCTTCACCGCGACCGACTGGCAGAAGCGGCTGCCGCAGAATTCCTCGCCCTATACCTCGACCATCGTGTTCCTGGTGCGCAAGGGCAATCCGAAGGGCATCAAGGACTGGGACGATCTGCTCAAGCCGGGGGTGGCCGTGATCACGCCGAACCCGAAGACCTCCGGCGGCGCGCGCTGGAATTATCTTGCGGCCTGGGGCTTTGCGCAGAAGAAGTACGGCTCGCCCGACAAGGCCAAGGATTTCATCGGCAAGCTGTTCCAGCAGGTGCCGGTTCTGGATACCGGCGCGCGCGGCGCCACCGTGACCTTTGTCGAGCGCGGCGTCGGCGACGTGCTGCTCGCCTGGGAGAATGAGGCGTTTCTCGCGCTGAAGGAGTTCGGTCCCGAGAAGTTCGAGATCGTGGCGCCACCACTCTCGATCCTCGCCGAGCCGCCGGTCGCGATCGTCGACAAGGTGGCCGACAAGAAGGGCACCCGCAACGCCGCCGATGCCTATCTCCAGTATTGGTATACCAAGGAAGGTCAGGAAATTGCCGCGCGCAATTTCTACCGTCCGCGCGATGCTGAAATCGCCAAAAAGTATGCAAACTCCTTTGCAAAGGTCGAGCTGTTCACGATCGACGATGTGTTCGGCGGCTGGACCAAGGCGCAGAAGGAACATTTTGCCGACGGCGGCGTCTTCGATCAGATCTACAAGAACTGATCGGGCGCTGTCCTAAGAGGCTTTAGCAGGGGGCCTGGTGAGCGCAATTGCAGCACGACGCCGGACATTGCCGGGCTTCGGTCTTACGATGGGACTGACGCTTTCCTGGCTGTCTGTGATCATCCTGATTCCGCTCGCCGGATTGTTCCTGAAATCGCTCGAACTGAGCCCCGAGCAGTTCTGGAATATTCTTTCCAGTCGGCGAACCCTGAATGCGCTCAGGGTTTCGTTCGGCCTCGCCTTCGCGGCGGCCTGCGTCAATCTGGTGATGGGCAGCATCATCGTCTGGGCGCTGGTGCGCTACCGCTTCCCCGGAAGGCGGCTGTTCGATGCGATTGTGGATGTCCCCTTCGCATTGCCGACGGCGGTCGCCGGGGTCGCGCTGACCTCGCTGTTCGCCGAAAAGGGCTGGCTGGGCGCGCCACTCGCGGCGCTTGGCATCAAGGTGGCGTTCACGCCGCTCGGCATCTTCGTCGCCATGATCTTCATCGGCATCCCTTTCGTAGTCCGCACGGTGCAGCCGGTGCTGCAGGATCTCGATGTCGAGATCGAGGAAGCTGCGGGCAGCCTGGGGGCGAGCCGCTGGCAGACCATCATTCGCGTGATCCTGCCATCGCTCGCGCCGGCGCTGCTCACGGGCCTCGCGCTCGCCTTCGCGCGAGCGGTCGGCGAATACGGTTCGGTGATCTTCATCGCCGGCAATCTGCCGAATGTCTCCGAGATCGCACCGCTGCTGATCGTGATCCGTTTGTCCGAGTTCCGCTATGCCGACGCAACTGCGATCGCGGTCGTCATGCTCGTCGTGTCCTTCGTCATCATCTTCGCCGTCAACCGGCTCCAGCGCTGGGCGCAGAGCCGGATTCCGGTGCGTTGAGGGCGGGCCATGACGATGCAGATCGCAGATTCGGTTTCGCTCTCGCCATCGGAGGCGAAGGCGCGTGCGCATGCAGCGGCCGCGCGGGACAACCTTCGTACCGAGCCGAGGGCGGTGCGCATCGTCATCATCGCGCTGGCGATGATCTTCCTCTCCGTCTTCGTCGTGCTGCCGCTCGTCGTGGTGTTTGCGCAGGCGCTCTCGAAGGGATTCCTCGCCTATCTCTCCGCGCTGGCCGATCCGGAGGCGCTGTCCGCGATCAGGCTGACGCTGCTGGTGGCGGCGATCTCGGTCGGCCTCAATCTGGTGTTCGGCCTCGTCGCCTCTTGGGCCATCACCAAGTTCGAGTTTCCCGGCAAGACCTTCCTGATCACGCTGATCGATCTGCCGTTCTCGGTCAGCCCGGTGATCTCGGGCCTCGTCTTCGTGCTGTTGTTCGGCGCACAGGGCTATTTCGGCGGCTGGCTTCGCGATCACGACATCCAGATCCTGTTCGCGGTCCCCGGCATCGCGCTCGCCACCACCTTCGTGACCTTCCCCTTCGTGGCGCGCGCGCTGATCCCCTTGATGCAGGAGCAGGGCACGCAGGAGGAGGAAGCGGCGATTTCGCTCGGCGCCTCCGGCCTGCAAACCTTCTTCCGCGTCACGCTTCCGAATATCAAATGGGGCGTGCTCTACGGCGTCCTGCTCTGCAATGCGCGTGCGATGGGCGAGTTCGGCGCCGTGTCGGTCGTCTCGGGCCACATCCGCGGCGAGACCAACACAATGCCGCTGCTGGTCGAGATTCTCTACAACGAATACCAGTTCGTCGCCGCCTTCGCGATCGCATCCCTGCTGGCGATGCTGGCGCTGATCACGCTGATCGCCAAAACCGTTCTCGAACGTCATCTCGACGAAGGACAAGACGGCAATGACCATTGAAGTCAGGAATCTCGTCAAGAAGTTCGGCAATTTTGCCGCTCTGGACGGCGTCGACCTCAAGGTCGAGAGCGGCGAGCTCGTGGCGCTGCTCGGTCCGTCAGGCTCCGGCAAGACCACACTGTTGCGGATCATCGCCGGGCTCGATTGGCCCGATTCCGGCGAGGTGCTCATCAATGGCGAGGATGCGCTGGCGCAGGGCGCGCGCGAACGTCATGTCGGCTTCGTGTTCCAGCACTACGCGCTGTTCCGCCACATGACGGTGTTCGAGAACGTCGCCTTCGGCCTGCGCGTGCAGCCGCGCGCGATCCGCAAGGACGAGGCAACCATCCGTGCGCGCGTCAAGGAGCTGCTCGATCTCGTGCAGCTCGACTGGCTCGCCGACCGCTATCCGAGTCAGCTCTCCGGCGGCCAGCGCCAGCGCATTGCGCTTGCGCGCGCGCTCGCGATCCAGCCGCGCATCCTCTTGCTCGACGAGCCGTTCGGCGCGCTCGACGCCAAGGTGCGAAAGGAGCTGCGCAAATGGCTGCGCTCGCTGCATCATGAGATCAACGTGACCTCGATCTTCGTCACCCACGACCAGGAGGAAGCGCTGGAAGTCGCCAATCGCGTCGTGGTGATGGACAAGGGCAGGATCGAGCAGATCGGCTCCCCCGGCGACGTCTACGAGACTCCGGCGTCCGCCTTCGTGCATGGCTTCATAGGTGAATCCATCGAGCTGCCGGTCCAGATTGCCGACGGCGTTGTACGGCTCGGTGACCGGCCGCTCCGCCTTGCGGCGGACGGTCTTGCGCCTGGCGCGTCAAGGCTGTTCGTGCGGCGACACGACATGCTGATCGGCCCGCCCGGCAGCGGAGCCTTCGAGGGCGCCGTGCGGCATGTCCGTAACTTTGGCCCGGTGCAGCGGGCCGAGGTGGCACTCTCGGGCGGCGAGACCATCGAGATCGACGCCCCGCGCGAGAGGGAATTGCGTGCCGGCGACACGATTGGCCTCGAGCCCCGCCGCTACCGGATATTTGCGGGCGTCTAACGCCCCGCGGAAGGTCAATTTTTCCTCAAAATTCACCTTTCAGCCACGGTTGGTATGCAACAACGGCCCTTCCTTTGGGGGCTCGATTCATGCGCGCTGCGGCCGCGATACTCATTGCTTTGCTTCTCGCCAGCTGTGCCGGCAATGAGGCACCGATCCAGCAGCAGCCGTCGATGTATGCCGACATGGCGGTCCCGGGCACCAAGCTCGATGCCCAGGCGGCCGCGATCATGATCTCGCAATACCGCCAGAACAACGCCCTCGGCACCATCGTAGTCGACCCCGATCTGATGCGGCTTGCCGAATCCCAGTCCAATGCCATGGCGGCGGCCAACAAGATGGACCATGACGTCCGCGCGCCCTTGGCCAAGCGCCTTGCCGCCGGCGGATATCCCGCGACCGTGGCGGTCGAGAACATCTCGGCCGGCTATCATACGCTGGCGGAAGCGTTTTCCGGCTGGCGCGACTCGCCCCCGCACCGTGCCAACATGCTCAAGGGTGGTGTCACAAAATTGGGCATCGCGGCGAGCTATGCTCCGGGCACCAAGTACAAGGTGTTCTGGACCATGATCCTGGCCTCGACGGACCCCCGATAAGCCAGACTTGATCCCGGCATGCATTGACGCCGCGGCGATCAGTCGCCACGGTCGTTCGTCATCTGCTATTGTTCCCGAATGACCGATCACACCAGTCCTGAATCCGCCAGCGTCCCCGCGAATGCGCAACGCGTCCTGGTGTTGCAGGGTGGCGGCGCGCTCGGCTCCTATCAAGCTGGCGCCTATCAGTCGCTGTGCGGCTACGGCTTCGAGCCGGAATGGGTCGCCGGCATTTCGATCGGCGCGGTCAATGCCGCCATCATTGCCGGCAACGAAGGCCCGACCCGCGTCAAGCGGCTCAAGGAATTCTGGGAAATGGTCTCGGCGCCGGTGCCGTGGAAACCGATCGGCAAGAGCGACCATAGCCGCGAGCTGTTCAACTCGACCAGCGCCGCGCTGATCGCGACCTTCGGCGTGCCCGGCTTTTTCACGCCGCGGGTCCCGCCCGCGCCGCTGTGGCCGCCCGGCAGTCCGCAGGCCGAGAGCTATTACGACACCGCGCCGCTGAAGAAGACGCTGGAGCGGCTGGTCGATTTCGATCGCATCAACGATCTGAAGACGCGGCTGTCGGTCGGCGCTGTCGGCGTCACCTCCGGCAACTTCAAATATTTTGACAATTACGAGTTCAAGAAGCTCGGCAAGACCATCGGCCCCGAGCACATCATGGCCTCCGGCGCGCTGCCGCCGGGCTTTCCCTCCGTCGTGATCGACGGCGAGCACTACTGGGACGGCGGCATCGCCTCAAACACGCCGCTCGACTATGTGCTCGACGCCGAGGTCGATCGCGACATGCTGATCTTCCAGGTCGACCTGTTCAGCGCGCGGGGCGATTTGCCGAATTCGCTGCTTGAGGCCACCGAGCGCGAGAAGGACATCCGCTTCTCCAGCCGGACGCGGATGAACACCGACAAGAACAGGCAGCTGCACAACGCCCGCAGGGCCGTGCGCGACCTGATTTCCAAATTGCCCGATTATCTCAAGAACGACCCTTCCGTGGAATTCCTCGCGAAGGTATCGCGTGAAAGCACCGTCACCGTGGTGCACCTGATCTACCGCAGCAAGAACTACGAATCCTCGTCCAAGGACTACGACTTCTCGCATGTCGCCATGGTCGAGCATTGGGAAGCCGGCGTGCACGACGTGCATCTGTCGATGCGCCACAAGGATTGGCTCGAGCGGCCGCAGTCCGGCGAGACCATGGTGACCTACGATCTCACGGGGGACGTCACCGCGCCCCCGCCAAAAAGGAGCGAATGAAATGGGTAGTCTGTCAGGCAAGAACGCCGTCGTGACCGGATCGACCAGCGGCATCGGGCTTGCTTATGCGCGCGCCTTCGCCGGCGCCGGCGCCAATGTCGTCATCAACGGCTTCGGCTCGCCGGAGGACATCGAGAAGGAGCGCGCGAAGATCGAGTCCGATTTCAGCGTCAAGGCGGTCTACTCGCCCGCCGACATGACCAAGCCGGCGGAGATCGCCGAGATGATCGCACTGGGCGAGAAAAGCTTCGGTTCGGTCGACATTCTCGTCAACAATGCCGGCATCCAGTTCGTCTCGCCGATCGAGGAATTCCCGATCGAGAAGTGGGACCAGATCATCGCGATCAACCTGTCCTCGGCCTTCCACGCCATTCGCGCGGCTGTCCCTGGCATGAAGAAGAAGGGCTGGGGCCGCATCATCAACACGGCGTCGGCGCACTCGCTGGTGGCCTCGCCCTTCAAGTCGGCCTACGTATCGGCCAAGCACGGCATCGCCGGCCTGACCAAGACCGTCGCGCTGGAAGTCGCGACCAGCAAGATCACCTGTAACTGCATCAGCCCCGGCTACGTCTGGACGCCGCTGGTCGAGAAGCAGATCCCCGATACGATGAAGGCGCGCAATCTGACGCGCGAGCAGGTCATCAACGACGTGCTGCTCGACGCCCAGCCGACCAAGGAATTCGTCACCTCCGAGCAGGTCGCGGCCCTCGCGCTGTTCCTGTGCGGCGACGATGCCGCGCAGATCACCGGCAGCAACCTCTCGATCGACGGCGGCTGGACGGCGGAGTAACAGATTGCTCTCGGTCATGCCCCGCGCAGGCGGGGCATCCAGTACGCCGCGGCATTTCGGTCCAATCACGACCGCCTCGGAGTACTGGATCGCCCGGTCAAGCCGCGCGATGACAGCGAGTAGAAGAGCGCCATTCTTCGTTCAATGGCTCCACGCCAGCGCCGTCACGATCGCCGACGACAGGTTCAGCTCCGCGAACATGATCTTGCCGGCGACCACGAACAGCACGCTGGCGAGAACGAGGCGCAGCACCGGCTCCGGTACGCGCGTCGCGCTGAAGCTGCCGACGATGATGCCGGGCAGCGAGCCCAGCAGCAGCACGCCCATCAGGGCCCAATCGACGTCGCCAAGCGCCCAGTGTCCGACGCCCGCCACCAGCGTCAGCGGCACCGCGTGCGCGATATCGGAGCCGACGATGGTCGCCATCGGCAGTCGCGGGTAGAGCAACAGCAGCACGGTGACGCCGACCGCGCCGGCGCCGACCGATGAAATCGAGACCAGCACGCCGAGCACGATGCCGGTGATGACGGTCGCAATCGAGGTGGTGCGCTCGTCGACCCGCTCGAGGCGTTTCCGGTAACGCTCCATGATCGACTTGCGGAAGATCAGCGAGGTGGCGGTCAGGAGCAGCGCAAAACACAGCACGATGTTGACGAGGTTGCGCTCGGAATCGCCCCTGAGGTCGAGCTTCCACAACACGAGCAGGGTCAGCCCGCTCGCCGGAATGCTGCCGCAGGCCAGCCGCAGCACCGCCGGCCAGTGCACGCTGCGCGACCAGCCATGCACGACGCTGCCGCCGGTCTTGGTCGCGGCGGCGTAGAGCAGGTCGGTTCCGACAGCGGTGGCGGGGTGGATGCCGAACAAAAGGATCAGGAGTGGCGTCATCAATGAGCCGCCACCCACGCCGGTCATCCCGACAAGCAGGCCGACGCCAAACCCCGAGGCGACGTAAAGCGGATCGATCATCTTGCGGAATCTTAGGTTGATCTCGTCGGTTGGGCAACACGACGTAGAATAAACCTCTCCCGCAGCGCAATCGCCTGGATCGAATAAGAAAAATCCTGTTGCAGGGCGGCGCCCGGCAGTCATTTCACCCAAATCAGCGCCATTTTTGGAAATGATCGTTTGTGGCGCTCAGGCTCCGACGCCGAGGAAATCCCGCGCCAGGTCCGGATTGGCGGTGAGTTCGGCGGAGGTACCCTCGAACACCACATGGCCGTTGTTGAGGCCATAGACGCGGGTGGCAAAGCTCAGCGCCGCGGCGACGTTCTGCTCGACCACGATCATGGTGCGCCCCTCGCGGGCGAGACTGGCGGCGACGTTGACGAGATCGCGCACGATCAGCGGCGCCAGTCCCTCGAACGGCTCGTCGAGCAGGATGATGCGGGCGTCGCGGATCAGCGCGCGGGCGATCGAGAGCATCTGCTGCTCGCCGCCAGACAGCGTGCGACCCAGAGACTTGCGTCGTTCCTTCAGTCGGGGAAATACGCCGTAGATGCGCTCGAACGACCAGGCGTTCGGCGCGGTCAGCGCGGCGATGCGCAGGTTCTCCTCCACCGTCAGTCCGCCGAAGATCGCGCGCTCCTCAGGAACGAGCTGCACACCCATGTTGGCGATGGCAGAGGGAGCGAGACCGCTGATCGGCTTGCCGTCGAGCCGGATCTCGCCACTCTTTGGGGCCAGCACGCCCATGATCGAGCGCAGCGTCGTGGTCTTGCCGGCGCCGTTGCGACCCAGCAGCGCCACGACCTCGCCTTCCTCGACCCGGATCGAGAGGTCGAACAGGACGTGGGAATCGCCGTACAGCGTGTTGATGCGGTCGACTTCAAGCAGGCTCATGCGCGTGAAGCCCTCCGAGGTAAGCGTCCTGAACCTGCTGATTGCCGCGGATCTCGTCCGCGGTGCCGTCGGCGAGCAGGCGGCCTTCGTAGAGCACGGTGATACGCTCGGCGAGGCCGAAGATCGCGTCGAGATCGTGCTCGACGATGACGATGGTGCAGGTCTGGGCGATGTCGCGGATCAGTGCGCAGGTCGCGGCGCGCTCCGACGGGCTCATGCCGGCGAGGGGCTCGTCGAGCAACAGCACCTTTGGGCTCGTCGCCAGCGCCATGCCGATCTCGAGCCGCCGCTTCTCGCCATAGGCGAGGATGTGGGCCGGCGTGTCGGCGCGTACGGCAAGGTCGAGCAACGCCATGATCGCGTCGATCTGCGCCTCCACCTCGGGCAGGCTGTCGGCGGTGCGCAGCAGGTCGATCCGCAGCGGTCCGCGGCGGCGCGCCAGGGCGGCGATGCGCAAATTCTTTCGCACCGAGAGATTCGGGAAGAGCTGGTTCAACTGGTTGGATTTGGCGATGCCGAACTGCGCGGTCCGGCTGACGCCGTGGCCGGTGACTTGCGATCCGAACAACAGCACATGACCCGAGGTCGGGCTGACCTCGTCCAGCAGCATCTTGAACAGCGTGCTCTTGCCGGCGCCGTTCGGACCGATCACCGCGTGAATGGAGCCGCAGCGAACCTTGAACGAAACGCCGTCGACGGCTTTCAGGCCGCCATAGTGCCGCGCCAGCGCGCAGGCCTCCAGCGCAATGTCGCTGTCGCCGGTGGCGGGTGAGGGCAATGGCAGGGTGGCGTCGCGCTCCCTGCTCAATGCAGGTTTCACCGCGCCGCCGGCCTCGATGGTCTCGGTCACGGCCTCCGCGGCCTGGCGCGCGGAAAGTGTCCGGCGCTCGGTCCACCAATGGATGATCTCGCCGCAGATGCCGCGGCGGAGGCCCACGACCAGCACGATGAAGGCGATGCCGAGCACCAGTTTCCAGAGCGTCGAGAGACCGGGAATGAGCTGGAGATTGTCACGCAGCCAAAGCCAGACGGCCGCGCCGACCAGCGGCCCAACCAGGGTGTTGGCGCCGCCGACGATGGTTTGAACCACGAGCTGGCCGGACGTCTCCAGCGAGAACGCGTCGGGCGGCATGTAGCTCTGGAACGAGCCGAGCAGGCCGCCGGCCAGTCCCGCATAGAGCGCGGCGATGACGAAGGCTGTAAGCTTGTAGGCCGGCACATTATGGCCGAGCATCGCGACGCGCGCGGTGTTCTCCTTGATCGCGAGCAGGATCGCGCCGACGGGAGAGCGGACGATGCGGCGCGCCAGCACGTAGGCACCGAAGAAGGTCGCTGCGAACAGCACGTACATCGGCAAGCCTGCGCCGATGCGGATGGCATGTTCGCCGAAGCCGAGCACGGGCACCGGCACCCCGGGAATGCCGTTCTCGCCGCCGGTGTAGTGCGACAGCGGCGAGTTCTCGATGAAATAGGCCATCTGGCCGAACGCCAGCGTGATCATCGTGAAGTAGATGCCGATGCGGCGTACCGCGAGCCAGCCGACGACAAGCCCGAACGCGCCGGCGGAAATCGTGCCGGCGGCGAGCGCCAGCCAGACGCTCGTCAGCGTCCCGGAAACCAGCAGATACGCGGTGACGAAGCCGCCGACGCCGTAGAACGCGGCCTGACCAAACGACAGCAGGCCGGCGAGCCCGAACAGGATGTCGAAGCCGAGCCCGATCAGGCCCCAGTTCAGCACCCGCGTCAGCAGGTCGATCGAAAAGCCGAGATGCGGCAGCACGACGGGCGCCGCGATCAGCATGACGAGAATCGCGAGCTCCGGAGTGTGGCTCCGCAGCCCGCCCGATCGTGCGATGCTCATACCCGTCCTTCCGAGCCGAACAAGCCCTGCGGGCGCAGCACCAGCAGCAATGCCATCAGCGCGTAGAGCATCACCTCCGAATAGGAGGAGTTGAATGCGCTGGTGAGGCTGACGATCTCGCCGGCGATCAGGCCGCCGACCACCGCACCTGGGAACGAGCCGAGGCCGCCGAGCACGATCACGACGAAGGACTGCGCCATGAAGTTCGCGCCGCCCATGTCCGGCGTCACCGCCACGACCGGCGCATACAGCATTCCGGCGAGGCCAACCGCGACGACGCCGATCGCGAACACCAGCAGGAAGGTGCGCCGCAGATTGATGCCGAGGATGCCGACCATGCCGGGGTTCTCGATTCCGGCGCGGACCACGAGACCCATCGACGTGCGGTAGAGCACCAGATAGAGGCCGACCAGCAGCGTTGCGATGATGGCGATGAGCTGGAGGCGGTAGGTCGGATAGATCAGGAAGCCGAGCTGGGTGGCGCCCTGTCCCCATGACGGCGTCGGCACGCGCTGCGCGTTGCCGCCAAAGACGGCGCGCACGCACTCCACGAGCACGATCCCGATGCCGTAGGTGACGAGGATCTGGTCTTCATGCGGCCGGCCGTAGAAGAATCGGATGATCAGGCGCTCGAGCAGGAAGCCAAGCACCAGCATGAAGCCGCAGCCGACCGCGATCGCGAGCAGGAACGACTGGGTGTATTGCAGCATGACGAAGGCGGCATAGGCGCCCACGGCGAACAATGCGCCGTGGGCAAAGTTCAGGACACCGAGCGTGCCCAGGATGATGGTCAGGCCGCTGCTGACGAGCGCCAGCAGTGAACCGAGGGCGAGGCCATTGAAGGCCTGCGAGGCGAGGGCGGGCCAGCTTGGCATTCGGGCTCCTCAGGTATAGGGGCCGAGCTTGCAGCCGAACAGGTCCGGCGGATTCATCACGCTTTCGCCTTCGGCGACGTCGACGATCTCGTAATAATCTTCGGGCCCCTTCATCTCCGCCGGTGCCTTGCCGCGCAGGATCGGGATCGGGCGCACCATCTGGTGGTCCTCGGCGCGGAAATAGACCTTGCCGATGGTGGTCTCGTAGGGCTGTTCCTTCGAGGCCTCCATCGCCTTGATGACCTCGACCGGATTGAAGCTCTTGACCCGTTCGACCGTCATCGCCCAGAGATAGGTCTGCATGTAGCCGATATGGGCGCCCCAGCGCGGGTGATATTTGTTCTTGGCGACGAAGGCGTCGACGAAACCCTTCGCGAGCGGATAGCGGTCCGACAGGGTCCACCAGAAGTCGCAGCTGCCATAGACGCCCTGCATGATCTCGGCGCCGAGCTCCTTGTCCTGGAACGAGGACAGGTTCGGCACGACCAGCTTCATCTTCTTGAGCACGCCGAACTGCTCGGCCTGCTTGGTCGAGGCGACGGCGTCGGCACCGAAGGCGATGTTGACGAACACATCGGCGCCGCTGTTGGCGATGTTGAGCAGCGCGGAGGAGTAGTCTGTCGTGCCGAGCGGAACCACTTCCTTGGCGACCTGCTGCCAGCCCTGTTCCTTCGAGAACTTCGCGAAGCTGTCATAGACGGTGTGGCCGTAGGTGTAATCGGGCACCAGGAAGGCGGTCTTCATGTTCTTGCCGAGCGCCTTGGCGACGACGGGCGCGAGCGCCTTCGCGGCCATATAGGCGTTCTGCTGCGAGCGGAAGCCGTAACGCTGGCAGTTCTTGCCGGTGATGTCGTTGGAGCCGGCGATGCCCACCATGTAGAGCACCTTTTCGCGCGAGCCGAGTTCTTCCAGCGCGATCGCGCTGGCGCTCGACACCGAGCCTGCCAGCATGATCGCCTTGTCGCGCTGGATGAACTGCGTGGCACTCTGCACGTCGAGATTGGGCTTTCCCTCGGTGTCCGACACCTTGTAGCGGATCTGGCGGCCGAGCACGCCCTTGGCCTGCAATCCCCACTTTTTCGCGGCGTCGCCTCCCGCGTTGATCTCCGAGATGGCAAGCTCGTAGCCAAGCTTGAGATCGCCGCCGTCGCCGGAGAACACGCCGGTGAGCGGAATGGTCAGTCCGACGAAAACGGAGTCCGCGGTGACGCCGTCCGGGAAGGTGCCGATGCTGGCCGGCGTCTGCGCCCAGGCGGCGCCACCTGGAAGCACGAGACCGGCAGCGGCACCGGCGCTTCCGAGCAGAATCTGACGACGGTCAAGCTTCATGACTCACCTTCCATGTTTCATCACCGCCTAATCGGCAGGTGGATTGCGGTTGGATACCAGCCGGGCTCACGACCCGGCATCGATGTGATCGCTGGCTGTGTCCGGCGTCGTCGCTTCTCCGGTGAAGGACACGGGATTGAGCCGGCGGCGGTTGACGCTGAGGTCGAAAATGTCGAACCGGTTGTAATAGCCGACCACGTCGTGAAATTGCTTGGGCTCGACGCAGCGGTTGAGATCGATCTCGGCGTAGAGGATGCCTTCCTCGTCGCGCAGCGCTTCGCCGATCTGTTCGCCGGTCGGATCGAGAAAGAACGTTTCCGCGCGCGGTGTCGCATCGAGCACGGCGGCGGCGGAGGCGTCGCGCGCCACCAGCATGTCGCGCGCAGCCTTGTCCAGCACGCCCGCTGTGACGAGGCCGAACACTTTTGCTTCGAAGCAATGCGCGCTCGCCCGGATCCGGGTCGCTGCGGCGATATGGTAGTTGCCGCCGCCTGCCGGCCGGCGGGTCGGCCAGACCGGCGGCCAGCTCGATATGTGTAACTGCTCACCCTGCGCCATCAGCGAATAGCGTGCCAACGGGTTGGTGTTCTCGCCGCAGATCAGCTGCCCGATCTTGCCGAGCCGGGTGTCGACCACGCGCAGGCCCGCACCGTCTCCGCTGGCCCAGATCAGCTTCTCGTAGAAGGTCGGCACCAGCTTGCGGTGGTGGTTGAGGATCTCGCCGTCCTCGCCGATCAGCAGGTTGGTATTCCAGATGGCACCGACGCTTGCCGGCGACTTCTCGCTGATGCCGATCGAGATCACGATGCCGAGCGAACGCGCTTCATCCCGGATCGCCTTGATCTCGGGGCCGTCGACCAGCACCGATTGGTCCGCCATGCGCACGAACAGATCGTGGTTGTCGATCGGAGCCCACAGCGCGGCCCACACCGGGAAGGCGGGAATGAAGGTCTCGGAGAAGGCCACGATTTCCGCGCCGGCGGCGGCTGCCTCCCGGATGAGCGAGATTGCCTTTTTTGTGGTCGCTGAGCGGTCGAGAAACACCGGCGCGGCATGCACCGCGGCGGCCTTGAAGCGGGGAAGCATGGCTTTGTCCTTGTTCAGGACAGGCTAATGGTGCTCCGGACACCCCGATACAGAGAATCCTGCAAGACGGCTTGCAGAGGGCGACAATCCGTCCCACCGAGCCGCGCTGGCATAGCGCTTGCTGTCTGGAGCGGTATGCAGGAGTTCAATTCGCTCGACTGGGACGATCTCAAGATCTTCCTTCACGTGGCGCGCGGCGGAAGCCTCGCCAGCGCGGCCAAACGGCTGCGGGTCGACCAATCCACCATCAGTCGCCGGATCGCGCATCTGGAATGCACGCTCGGTGCGACGTTGTTCGAACGCTCGCCTCAGGGTTTGCGTATCAACGAAGCCGGCGAGCGTCTGCTCTGTCACGCCGAGCGGATCGAGAGCGCCGTCATCGCGATGCATCAGGACGTGCAGCGCGGCGGCAGCCGGATGGCGGGCCGGGTCCGGCTCGCCACGATGGAAGGCATCGCCTCGCTCTATCTGGCGTTTCGCTTCGCGCCGCTGCGGCAGCGCTATCCCGATCTGACCGTCGAGCTGCTGACATCGCCGCAGGCGGTCTCGGTGAACCGGCGCGAGGCCGACCTGTTCCTCAGCTTCTTTCGCCCGCCGGGGCAGGGCATGGTGTCCGAGCGGCTCGGCAGCTTTCAGCTTGGCCTGTACGGCTCACAGGATTATCTCGCGCGCGAAGGCGTGCCCGAACGGCCGGCGGATCTCGCCCGGCACAGCTTCGTCACCTATATCGACGATCTGATCCAGCTGGATTCGGTGCGTTGGCTCGACGACATCATCCGCAATCCCCCGGTGAGCTTCCACTCCAACAGCATGATCGCGCAGATGAACGCCGCGGCCGGTGGCATCGGCCTCGTGCTCTTGCCGAGTTTCGCGGTGACCGGCCGCAGCGATCTGGTGCCAGTGTTGCACGAAAAGATGTCGACGACGCGGGACGTCTGGATCAACGTTCACGGCGATCTGCAGTTCGTGCCGCGCATCCGCGCTGTCTCGAGTTTCCTCAAGGCGATGTTCAAGTCCGACCCGCTGATGCAGGCGGATAATTCGGGCCGCAAGATGCTCGATGCGCTGCTGGTCGGGGATGCCGGAGCCGTCGCGTTGCAGAACGGCTGACGCGTTTCAATTCGTGCTCTTGCCAAACGCCAGCACGTGCAGGCCGAGCCGCCGCCGCACGATCCAGAATAGCAGGACCGTCTCGAAGCTGAGCGAGATCGAGGTCGCGGCCGCGGCGCCGTGGCCGCCATAGCGTGGCACCAGCGCGATGCAGAGCACGACGTTCATCACGAAGGCCAGCGCGTAGGCCAGCGCGCAGATCTTCTGCTGGCCGAGCATGTTGAGCAGGCGCTCAACGGGGCCGATCGCGGAGCGCACCACGAGGCCGATCGCGGCGACGAACATGATGTCGTAGCCGACCGTGAATTGCGGCCCGAACAGCCAGAGCAGCGGCTTGCCGAACGCGAGCAGCACGATGGTCGCTGCCAGCGAGGGCCAGAACGTCCAGTTGATGGCGTGCGTGACATAGGCCGACAGGCGCGCCTTGTCGCCGCTCGCGTTGTATTCGGCGAAGCGATGTGCGGTCGTCGCCGACATCGCGTAATGGATGAACGAGACCAGCGCCAGCGTCTTCACCACCGCGAAGTAGACGCCGACCTCGTCGGAGGGACGGAATTGCTGGAGCACCAGCACGTCGGTGTAGGACAGCAGCAGGTAGAAGCTCTCCACCAGCAGGATCGGCAGCGACACGGCGAGCCAGCCGCCGACATCGTAGGCCTTGGGGCCGGGCTCGATGTGATCGGCCAGCTTCCGGTTCAGCACCGCCATCTGCCCGGTCATCGCGATCCAGACCGCGCCGGCGCTGGCAACCATCGCGGCGATCGCGCCAATGTGGTAGCCGAGCAGGAAGGCGCAGGCTGTGATGCCGATGATCAGCGCCTGACGGATGATGAATTGCGGCATCAATCCGAGTTGCATCCAGTCATGCGAGCGCGCGATGCCGTCCTGGGTGTTGGCGACGACGAAGGCCGGCAGCGTCATGCAGCCGATATAGAGCGGCAGCACCTCGGCCGGATCGAGCCATGGCGATGCCAGCCTGACGATGCCGGCAAGCCCGAGCGACACCAGCGCGGAGGCGGTAAAGGTGAGCCAGCGGCTGCCGGAGAGGAAGCCGCGCAGAAGCGCATGCTCGGCGCTGGTGCGGTACTCCGGAATGATTTTCTGCGCGGACGCCGAGATGCCGAAATCCAGCATGCTGCCGAGCAGGAGCACCCAGGTCCAGACATAGACATAGATGCCGTAGTCGGACGTGCCCATCCAGCGCGCCAGCAGCACCTGCGAGATATAGGCAAGGCCCGCGCTGATCACGCGGATGATGAAGATGGTGCCAGCCAGCCGCCGCGTCAGCGACGCCTCGCTCGAGCCACCCGCCAACCTGGCGCGCAGCCGCGCGATCAGCCCGGCCGGTCCGGTCGTAGCGGGTTCTGCATCCATCACGGCCAATTCGAACGACCCCCGGGCGTTCCGCGTATTGCGGCAGAGTCCGAACTAGCAACGATTCGTTAAGATTCGGTTGGGTGAATGCGGTGCCGCCTCACCCTCCGCTGTCGTCCCCGCGAACGCGGGGACCCATAACCACAGGGAGAAGTCGTAGCGCGAGCTGGCCACTCCAAGTCTTCGCCAAACCACTTCCTGTGGCTATGGGTCCCGGGCTCGCGCTGCGCGCGCCTCGGGAGGACAGCTCGAACTCAATCCAAACTCGTATTGAACTCGTACGACTTCTCCGGCCCGACCAGTGTGAACTTCAATGCTGCGCCCTCGGGCTTGGCGCCCGGGGGCAGCCCATCGAGTTCGAAGGAGAATCGCTTCACCCCTGGCGGACCGCGCTCGACTGGATCAGGAATCGGCAGCGACCACTCGGGCGTCGGTCCTTCCACGTACAGATTGACCTTGCTGTTCTCTGGCGCAACCACATCGACCACCACGTTCTTGGGCCCGTCGCGCTTGACGTCGCGGATGGTGAGCGGGTTGGGATCACCGATCGTGGCCGGCTTCGGCACCGTATCCAGTGCCGCGCGCAAGTTCGCGTCCTCGGTCGAGGCGACGCTGTTGAAGCCGAGCTCGGCATTGGCTTCGACGGGAATGCAGAGCTTTTCGCAGACCGCGTAGTTAATCTCGGCGCGCAGCGTCACCGGCTTGTCGGCGGCCTTGGCCACGATGCGCAAGGGCAGCACGACCTGGTCGTGATAGCCGATCGAATGGCCACCCGCGCCGTCGTCGAATTTCTGCGGCGCCGGCCACATGATCGTCACCGCCTCGACATTGTCCGACTTCGAGAAGTCGAACCGCGGCGGAACGCCGGAATCGCCGGGTGTTCGCCAATAGGTTTTCCACCCGGGCTGGATCTGGAAGGCGATCCCGCCGAGCAGGACCGCGCCGCTGCGCGACCCCGCGAGCAACCGCACCGCGGAATGTCCGTCGCGTTGCCACGGCGAAGCGTCGTCGGCGCGGGCCGCAAGCGCCAGTGACGACGCGAGCAAGATTGTCGCGACGCCGATTGCCGCACGTCTGGGAACTCTTGTCAGCATGGCACGTCTTTACAGGGTCGCCACCGGGCAAACCATTGAAATGCTTGTGATGAATGCACCTGATTCATGTCTCTGCAAGCCTTGATTTGACAGCGGGCCGGCCCGACATCAGGATAGGAATTGAAACCGGAGTGCTTCACCGATGGCTCCCACAGGCAAGAGAACGGGCGAAAGCACCCGCGGCGCGAGTCTCGCGCCGCCCAGTTCGGCCGATTACCTCGACGGCCGTCTCCTGATCGCGATGCCCGTGATGGGCGACGAGCGCTTTGAACGCTCGGTAATCTATCTCTGCGCCCATTCCGCCGAGGGCGCGATGGGCATCATCGTCAACCATCCCGCCGGCAGCATCGACTTCCCCGAGCTCCTGCAGCAGCTCGGCATCGTCAAGAAGGGCGAGCACATCAGGCTGCCCGAGAATGCCGAAAGTATGAAGGTACTCCGCGGTGGCCCGGTCGACACCGGGCGCGGCTTCGTGCTGCATTCCAGCGATTTCTACATCGAGAACGCGACGCTCCGGATCGACGACGGCGTCTGCCTCACCGCGACCGTGGATATCCTGCGCGCGATCGCCAACGGCTCCGGCCCCAAGCATGCCATCCTCGCGCTCGGCTATGCCGGTTGGGCGCCGGGCCAGCTCGAGACCGAGATTCAGAGCAACGGCTGGCTGCATTGCGATGCGGATGCTGATCTGATCTTCGGCGACGATGTCGACGAGAAGTACGGCCGTGCGCTTCGCAAGATCGGCATCGACCCCGGCATGCTCTCGAACGAGGCCGGGCACGCGTAGGCTGGTGCAGTAGCTGTCGCAATACTCTCCACTGTCGTCCCCGCGAACGCGGGGACCCATAACCACAGGAAGAAGTTGTTGCGCTGACGGGTAACTCCGAGTCTTCGCCAAACCACTCCCTGTGGTTATGGGTCCCGGATCTGCGCTCCGCTTCGCTACGCTTGTCCGGGACGACGGACTGAGTGTTCCTCCTACTCCGCCGCCTGCTGCTGCACGGTCGGCTCCGTCCCCGCCACCGTCGCGCGGCGCATGTCGCGGGGTTGGGACTGGTCGTAGCGGCGGACGCGGTGCATGGTCTGGCGGTTGTCCCACATCACGAGGTCATGCAGCTTCCATTTGTGGATGTAGACGAATTCCGGTTGCGTCGCGTGCTCGTTGAGGTCGCGCAGCAGCAGCCGGCCCTCCGGCACGCTCATGCCGACGATCTTGCCGGCATGCGATGACAGATACAGCGACTTGCGCCGATGCACCGGGTGCGTCCGCACCAGCCGCTGCAGTACCGGCTTGAACATCTGCTTTTCCTCGTCGGTGTATTCGGTGAAGCCGAGCGATCCCCGCGAATACATCAGCGAGTGCTCGCAGACGAGATCGTCGATCTCCGCCTTGGTTTCGTCGTCGAGCGCGTCATAGGCGGCGCGCATGTCGGCGAATTCGGTGTTGCCGCCCTTCGGGTTCACCACGCGCGCCGACAGCAGCGAGAATTTTGCCGGGATGGGACGGAACGAGCTGTCGGAATGCCACAGGCAGTTGCCGAGATTGAACAGATGTGTGCGGCTGTCTTTCGCCAGCGGCCTGCCGTCCTTGCCGAGATTGGACACGTCGTTGAGGCCCGTCTGGAGCCGGTAGTCCTGCGCCTTGGTCACGGTGCCGCCGCGCGCGTCCTCGCGCTGACCGAAATTCAGCGCAAAGGCCATCTGCTGCTCGTCGGTGATGTCCTGGTCGTGGAAGACGAGCACCGCGTATTTGTCCATGGCGGCGTCGATCTCGCGGGCCTCATCCGGCGCGAGAGGCTTGCGCAAATCGAGGCCGGAAACCTCGCCGACAAAATGTTTTTGAAGCTGCCGGATGGCGATCGTCATGGCGTTTCTCCCGCGAACCGTGAGCGGTTGCTCCCGCTCTCTTGAAGAAAAAGCTACTCCCGCTTCGGCAGATGTCAACGCTCGGCGCGCATGGCTCTCACGCGTTGCGCGCCATCAGGCCGCCGTCGACCGGGATCACGGCACCGGTGAGGAATGACGCAGCCGGCAGGCACAGGCTCAGCGTCATATGCGCGACCTCCTCGGGATCGCCGTAGCGGCCGAGTGCGGTGCGGCGCTTGGCGTAGATGGTCTTGTGCTCTTCCGAGATGCGATCGGTGATCGCAGTGCGGATCGGCCCCGGGCAGATGCAGTTGACCGTGATGCCCTCGCGGCCGAGCTCCACCGCGAGCGAGCGGGTGAGGCTGGCGACGCCGCCCTTCGCCGCCGAATAGGGGCTGTGCAATGCGGTGGCTCCGAGCGCTTCCGTCGAGGCGATGTTGACGATGCGCGGACTCGTCGACTTGCGCAGATGCGGCAGCGCCGCGCGGATGATGCGCGGATGCGCCGTCAGCATCACCACGATGCCCTTGGCCCAGGCGCCCTCGTAGGATTCGTCGTCGATCGCGACGCGGACGGAGATGCCGGCATTGTTGACGACGATGTCGAGCCCGCCGAAATGCGACGCCGCATCGCCGACGACACGCTTGATCTCGCCGCCGTCGGCGACGTCGAGTTTCCAGGCCTTCGCCGAACCGCCGCTCGCCGCGATCTCCCTGGCGACGGACAGGGCGCCTTGCTCGTCATAATCGGTCACGGCGACGTTCGCGCCTTCGCTTGCGAACACGCGCGCAGTCGCGCGCCCCATGCCGCTGGCCGCGCCGGTGATGAGAACGGTCAGCCCCTTCACGGACCGGCTGAGCTGCTTGAAGTCGGACATGCTGTTTCCTCGCGGCGTGCTTGTTTTTTGTTTTGGGATTGACGAGGCTGGCATCGATCCGCAGACAGGTCAAACAAGCAAGACAAAAGGGGAGGCCGCGATGGCAAACGAGCTGGATTTTTCGGGCAGGCAGGTGCTGGTCGTCGGCGGCTCCAGCGGCATCGGCAACGGCATCGCACAAGCCTTTCGCGCGCGGGGCGCGGCTGTCGCGGTCTGCGGCACGCGTGCTCACGCAACGGAATATTCGCCCGAGGAGGGCTCCGATCTCACTGGTCTTTCTTACGCGCAGCTCGATGTCAGCGATGCCGGCGCGATCGAAGCTTTCAAGCCGTCGTTCGATCGTCTCGATGTGCTCGTGCTCGCGCAGGGCGCGGTGCTCTACCGCCGCGGCGAGTTCGAGATGGCCGGCTTCCGCAAGGTCGTCGAGGTCAATCTGATGAGCCTAATGGCCTGCGCCACGCGATTCCATTCCATGTTGCGGGATTCCAGAGGGGCGCTGATCATGGTGTCGTCGACTGCGGCCTATCACTCCACCATGGGCAATCCCGCCTACAATGCGTCGAAGACCGGCGCGGTCGGATTGACGCGGACCCTGGGCGAGGCCTGGGCCGAGGACGGCATCCGCGTCAACGGTATCGCGCCCGGCCTCGTCGACACCAAGATGACGAAGGTGACGACCGACAATCCCAAGCGGCTCGAAGGCGCGCTGGCGCGCATCCCGCTGCGGCGATTGGGCACGCCGGCCGACATGGCGGGCGCGGCGCTGTTCCTGGCCTCGCCGTTGTCCTCCTACATCATCGGGCAGACGCTGGTCGTCGACGGCGGACTCATTCTCTAAAGCATGATCCGGAAAAGTGTGAAGCGGTTTTCCGGAAAGATCATGCTCAAACAAGAAAGCCAATTGGAACTGCGCCGCTCCTGATCGGTTATTTCGGCAGACCCCCGAGGAGGAGCAGCATGGACAAGGATAGGATCGTCGGATCAGCCAAGGAGTTCGCCGGACGCGCCGAAGGCGCTGTCGGTGATCTTGCGGGCGATGCGCAGACACAGGCATCGGGCAAGGCGCGCGAAGCCGCCGGCACCGTGCAGAATCTCTACGGCCAGGCCAAGGACGCCGTGCGCGACGCCGGCGAGACGGCCGCCAGCTACGCCAAGGACGCCTATGACAAGCCGGCCGAAACCCTGCGCGACGGTTCGCAGGCGATTGCCCAGAAGGTGCAGGACAATCCGCTTGGCTCGCTGCTGATCGCCGGTGGCATCGGCTTCGCGCTCGCGCTGATGATGTCGCGACCAGCCCGCCGCCCGCCGCCGCGCTGGCGCTACTAAGGCTAGTAGCCGACGCCGCATTTCTGGTGCCCCGGATGCGCAGCAGCGTTAAAGCGCTGCTGCGCAGAGCCGGGGCCCATTCTTTTGTGAGTGCGGCAAATAAGAGTGCGGTAAGTGCCTTGGTCCCGGCTCTGCGTCGCATTGCCAGGAGGTGCTGCGACGCGTCCGCGACACGAGATCGATTACCGGAGGACTTCCGCAGAGCGCCCGACATTACCTGGCGGTCGGGGGATCGCAGGGTTCTGAGCCGGATTGCGCGGCCCTGGCGCCGGCGCTAGCTGACGCGGCGCTGGAGCGGGCTGCGGAGAGCCGAAGCCAAAGAAATCGCGAATGGACGGCTGGGACTGCGCAGGCTGCGACGCCGCCGGCTTCTTCGGTGCGAGCTTCGGCGGCGCGATCGCCGCGGCGGCGCCCGGCGTGCCGGGAGCGGCGGGACTTCCTTCAGGCGTCGTCGCCGCCATCGGCGTATCGCCCTTGGCCTGCTCGCGGCCGACTTCCCGGCGCGGCCAGGCATAATCGTCGGCGCGTCCCGCGGGAGCCGCCAACGGCTCGCCCTTCACCAGCGTCTTCGCCGCAAGCGCATCGACGGCGGCGGGCCGTGTGCCCGGTCCGCCCAGCAATTGATCGGTCGAGATCGACGCCGCAACCAGCGGCACGATCGGGCCCGCCAGCGGCCGCGGCGCCGGCTTGCCGGGTTCGGCGCTGGTGTCGGGCGTCGCCGGTTCGCTCGGCAGCGCGATTGGGCCGGAGCGTCCTGCGAGCAGGCGCGTGATCTCGCGCTCGACATAGTGGGCGAGCTTGCGCGCGCCGGGCTTGGTGAAATAGACGCCGTCATAGCTGCGGAGCTGACGGATCTGGCCTTCGAAGTCCGGACCCTTCTGTAGGAAGCGGCCGGCTTCGTCGACAAAGCCGTCCCAGACGTCGACATAAGTGATGCCGGCCTTGGCCGCGCCTTCGCGGTAGAGCGAATCCAGGAACAGCATGTCCGCGGTACCCTTGGGACCGCGAATGGCGGGCAGGCCGACCCAGAGCACCGGGACGCCCTTGCTCTTGAGGACGTTGGCCAGTTCCTCGATCTTCTTGCCGTAGAGTTCGACCCAGCGGTCGTCACGGAATTCGTAGAGGCCGTTCGGGTTGCGCGCAGTCTTTTCGGGCGCGGCCGCAGGCGTGTCGGCGTTGTCGGCATCGTCCTGCGGCAGGTCGGCATCGGCCGGCTTGTCGTCGGGCTTGCCGGCGGTGTCGGGCTTGGCATCGGCCGGCTTGGCGTCAGGCTTTCCTTGCGGCTTGGCGCGCGCGCCCTTGTCGTTCTTCTTGTCCTTGTCGGAAGGCTTGTCGGACTTTTCGGCCACCGGCTCGCGGATCGAGATGCGGTCGTTGAGGCCGAGCATCACGACGATGACTTCGGGCTTCTCGGTCTCGAGGATGCCCCTCGCTGCGGCCGCCCAATCCGAGGGCTCGCCCTTCGGCTGGTACTTGATCAGGCCGGACGTGGTCTTGTGCTTGCGGATCACGCCCATGTCGGGCTGCTCGGTGTAGGCGTCTTCCAGGCCGTAGGCGAGCCAGTCGGCCATGGCGTCGCCGATCACCAGCACGTTCTTGTCGGGGATGGTGTCGCGCTTGGCCGGTGCCGGCGCGCGCGAAAAATCCTGGCGCGGCGCCTGCGGCTGTTGCTGCTGGAATGGCGCGAAGAAGTCGCCGCCGAACCATCCGCCGTCGCGTCCGCCGCCCCGCGGCGGCGGGGCCGAGCGCTGCGGTGGGCCGCCGAAGCCGGGGAAGTTGAAGAACTGCGCCGAGGCGGGTCCTGCGATGGTGACCAATATCGCGAGCGCCGTCCCCAGCGCGATCAACGGGCCGGTCTCGGTCAGTGCCTTGAAAAAGGATTTTGGCTTCGACATGCGATCTCGGGCGCGCGCAACGGGGTCTGGAATTCGCTCAACATAATAACGGAATCGGGCCGCAAACGGGCAAATTCTCTGGCTGATTCTTGAGGCAATACACCGGGGATCGGCCAAAATCCCGCTTCAGGGTTACTTTCGGCGCGACTTTACCGGCCGCGCAGCCGTTCCAGCGCGTCGGAGGAGGCGAATCCGTCGGCGGGCACCCCGATCGAGGCCTGGAAGTTGCGCAGGGCTTCTCGGGTCTGGCCGCCGAACTGGCCGTCCGGAGTGCCCTTGTAGAAGCCGCGCTGGGCCAGGAGCTGTTGGAGTTCCAGTCGCTCGGTGCGGGACAGCTCCCGTTCCTGCCGCGGCCAAGGCTGCACGAAGGGCTGCCCCCCGCGCAGGCGGTCGGCGAAATGGCCGATCGCCAGCGCATAGGCCTCGGCCGGGTTGTACTTCATGATGACGCGGTAGTTCTGGAGCATCAGGAAGCCCGGTCCCTGCGCGCCCGCCGGCGCCAGCAGATAGGCTTTTTCCGCCGGATGCGGGAAGGGCTGGCCCGCCGGGCACTTGAGCCCGAGCTTCTCCCACTGGGCCATCGTCATCGCCTTGGCGCGATCGGCCAGCATGTAGTTGAATCCCTGGGGCACCACGACCTCGTAGCCCCAGGTCTGGCCGGTCTGCCAGCCGTCCTTCTTCAAATTGTTGGCGGTCGAGGCGATCAGGTCGGTCGGATTGTCGACGACGTCGCGCCGTCCGTCGCCATCGCCGTCCACGGCAAAGCGCTTGAATGCGGTCGGCATGAACTGGGTTGGGCCGAAGGCGCCGGCCCAGGAGCCGCGCATCTGTTCAGGCCTGAGATCACCGCGGTTGAGGATCTCCAGGCCCGAGAGGAATTCGTCCTTGAAATAGGCCTGGCGGCGGCCGATGCAGGCGAGCGTCGCGGTCGATTGCAGCACGCTGCGGTCGCCCATCTGCGTCGAGTAATTGGACTCGATGCCCCAGATAGAGGCGATGATGTAGCGATCGACACCATAGGCCTTTTCGGTGGCGTCGAACTGCGCTTTGTATTTGGCGAGCACCTCGCGGCCCTTGGCGAGGCGGTTGTCGTTCACGAGGATGTCGAGATAATCCCAGATCGACTTGGTGAACTCCGGCTGCGAATCCATGAGGTCCATGATGCGCAGGTCCGGTGACAGCCCGGTCGTGAAGCGCTGGAAGTTCTCCTGGGTGATGCCGCGCCGTGCGGCATCGGGCCACATGCCCGCGACGCAATTGCCGAAATTGCCGGCGGCCTCGCGGATCGCGGCTGCCGTCATCAGCGGATGGCCGGAGGCGCCGTCCTCGCCGGTCCAAGGCAGGGCGCCGCCGGGGCCGGGCGCTGGCTGCTGGGGCGCCGAACTGGAGCCGGAGAAAATACCGCCGAACAGGTTGGACAGGCCGTTCTGCGCTTGTGCGTGTGCGCAGGCCGGCAGCAGCAAGGCGGCCGCAACCATCGCTCCGCCGGTCACGGATCCAGCGCGTCTTGCCAGTCCTGCCAATGATTGCATCATGTCTCACCTGTCCGGCCGAAAAACCGCCATCAGGAGGCCCGGTACCGGTTGCCAATAGCTTAACAAAGGTGAAATTTTAGTGGCTGCTTTTTTCTTAACTCTGAGCGCGCGAGGCCCCACATCCGCCTTTGTTGGCGGCTGCAAACAAGCTAGCAAGATGCCATTGCTCCGTTCACGTATCTCCTCAGGTATTCGATCAATCCCATGAAAATCCGCAAAGCCGTATTCCCCGTCGCCGGCCTCGGCACCCGCGTACTGCCCGCCACCAAGGCGATGCCTAAGGAAATGCTGACCATCGTCGACAAGCCGCTGATCCAGTACGTCTATGACGAGGCGAGGGAAGCCGGCATCGAGCATTTCATCTTCGTCACCGGCCGCAACAAAAACGTCATCGAAGATCATTTCGACAAGATGTTCGAGCTCGACGCGACGCTTGCCGCGCGCGGCAAGAAGACCGAGCAGGACATCCTGGCGCAGAACCAGCCGGAGGCCGGCGCCGTCAGCTTCACGCGCCAGCAGGCCCCGCTCGGCCTTGGTCACGCGGTCTGGTGCGCGCGCGACATCGTCGGCAACGAGCCGTTCGCGGTCGTGCTGCCCGACGAGCTCGTGCTCAACACCACCGGCTGCCTGAAGCAGATGATCGAGACGGCGTCGACGCTCGGCGAAAAATCCAACGTCATCGCGGTCGAGGCGGTGCCCGACCATCTCACCCATCAATACGGCATCTGCGGCGTCGGCAAGCGCACTGGTAAGATGTTCGAGGTCGACGGCATGGTCGAGAAGCCGGCCAAGGGCACCGCGCCCTCCAACCTCTCGATCACCGGCCGCTACATCCTGCAGCCGGAAATCTTCAAGATTCTCGAGACCCAGGAGCGCGGCGCCGGCGGCGAGATCCAGCTCACCGACGCCATGATCGGGCTTGCCAGGTCGCAGAAATTCTACGGCGTCGAGTTCGAAGGCGAGCGCCATGATTGCGGCTCCAAGCCCGGCTTTCTCCGCGCCAACATCGCCTACGGCCTGCAGCGGCCGGAATTGCGCGACGGGCTGATCGCGGAGATGAAGAAGTATCTGGGGAAGTAGCTGCAACACATTCCGCTGCCGTCCCCGCCTGCGCGGGGACGACACCGAGGCTGTTGCGGATTGCGTCGCGCTCAACCGCAGTCAGTAGCGTGCCTCACGCCGCCAGCGACAGCTTCGGAAGGCTTGCGACCACGGACTGGTTGCGGCCGCCGGCTTTCGCCGCGTAGAGCGCCTTGTCTGCTGCGGCGACCAGGATCGACCAGTCCATGCCGATCGCGGGAACGAGGCTGGCGATGCCGCAGGAGACCGTCGACGTCGTCTGGTCGTCGGACCAGCCCTGCACCTTGCCGCGGATCGCCTCGGCGACTTTGAAGGCGTCGGTGGCTGAGGTGTTCGGCAGCAGCACGGCGAACTCCTCGCCGCCATAGCGCGCGGCGCAATCCCCGGCGCGGCTTACCGAATCGGAAATGCATATGGCGATGCCGACCAGCACCTGGTCGCCGGCCTGGTGGCCGAACGTGTCGTTGTAGGCCTTGAAGTGATCGGCATCGATCATCAACAGCGCGACCGGCGTCTTCTGGCGGATGGCACGTCGCCACTCGCTGTCGATTACCTGGTCGAACTTGCGGCGGTTCTTCAGGCCGGTCAGCGCGTCCGTCGTCGCCATCTCCTCGAGCTTGCTTTCGGCCTCGGCGCGCCGGCCGATCTCGCGCGCCAGCCCGATCGCCGATCCCAGCAGGAATAGCGCGAGCAGCAACACCACGGCGCCGATACGGAGTGCCTCCCTCTGCCACAGTGCGAACACGGCGCTCAGCGGCTTGCCGGCCACGACGAACAGCGGATTGGTTCCGCTGCTGCGGACATAGAGCCGCGGGGTTGCGTCGACGGGGCCCTTGCCCGCATAGGAACCGCCAACCTGGAGGTTTTCCGACTTCCAGTCCTGCCGCGTGCCCAGACTCCTGCCGATGATGTCGAGATCGAACGGCCGCCGCATCATGATGGTGCGGTCGCGCTTGAGCACGGTGATGGTATCTTCGGGATCGAGGTTCAGGCGCTCGAACAATTCGTGGAAATAGCTGAAGCGGATCGACCCGGCGACGACGCCGAGGAAGCCGCCGTCGGTATCGCTGATGCGCCGGCTCAGCACGATCGAATAGGTGCCGCGGAACAGCATCGGACGGCTGATGAAGAGTCCGGCGCCCGGATTGTCGCGATGAACCCTGAAATAATCCTCATCCCCCCGGTTCTCCGGCAGGGGATCGAGGGTGGAGGCGTCGATGGTCAATCTGCCCTCGGCATCGAACACCTGGATGGCGCCGAAATGCTTCGCCGTCGTGGCGTGGTCGAACAGGATCAGGTGACGAATCGTCTTTGAGACCGCGTTGATTTCGGGCAGCAGCATGTTGCCGGCGACCGCCTTCAGGGAGAGGTCGTAGATCTCGATGTTGCGGCTGATGTCGGCGTCGATGGATGTGGCGAGGTTTTCCAGCGTCTGGCGGGCGAGCGCCTCCTCGCCGCGGCGCATGTCGAGCATGACGTTGACGCAAATGGCGGAAAAGCCCATCACCGTCACGATGGACGAGATGATCAGCAGCTTCGCCGATATGCGCCACGGCCGGCGGGCCGTGACGTCGCACCATCCAGACAGCATCTTTTGCTCCCGGCCCTAGTGGATGCGCCCGAATTCTTGCGTAGTGTTTAAGCCGGGACGCCGATGCCGCAATGAGTTAAGAAGCGGTTTATCCGGCTAACGATTTTCGGCAGGCCCGATCGGCCAGATCCCGCTCCGGACGAGAGGACGATTGTGAACGATTACGACGCGTTGCGCGACTATCTGATGCGGCACAAGCAGGCGGAATTCGTGCTCAGCTTCGAGCAGATCGAGGAGATCATCGGCGCGGCCCTGCCGCGCGCGGCCAACCGTGCCTCATGGTGGGACACCTCGCGCAGCCCCGACATCCAGATGCCGCAGCGCG
The DNA here is from genome assembly GCF_007290395.2 of Bradyrhizobium cosmicum. Classification (NCBI taxonomy): domain Bacteria; kingdom Pseudomonadati; phylum Pseudomonadota; class Alphaproteobacteria; order Hyphomicrobiales; family Nitrobacteraceae; genus Bradyrhizobium; species Bradyrhizobium cosmicum. Next base: position 1,130,716 of record NZ_CP041656.2, read on the forward strand.
AGGCCTGTCTCGCCGCGGGCTTCAAGGCCATGCGAATGCCGGATGGCCAGAGCGTGCGGTTCACCAAGCTGAAGACTGACCGGCGGCGCCAGGGGTAGGGGGAAGAGGAGCGCCTAGCTCGCCGCTTCCAGCCGCACTTCCGTCAGCAGCCGCATCGCGGCGTCAGCGTCCATCGGCTCGCCGAAGGCGAAGCCCTGCGCATATTCGCAGCCCATCTGGTAGAGTTCGACCGCATCGGAATCGGTCTCGGCGCCTTCGGCCACCACGTCCATGCCGAGGTCGTGTGCGAGCGCAATGATCGACTTCAGGATCACCGGACGGGTGCCGCGGTTGGTGGTGCGCACGAACGACTGGTCGATCTTGATGGTGTCGAACGGGAAGCGCTGCAGATAGGCCAGCGACGAATGGCCGGTGCCGAAATCGTCGAGCGACAATCCGGTGCCGAGTTCGCGGATGCGCGTCAGCATCTGCGCTGCGTGCTCCGGATTCTCCATCACCAGCGATTCCGTCAATTCGAGCTTGAGCGTGCCGCGTGCCACCGAGGAGCGCGACAGCACGGTGCGGATGTCGTGGATCAGATCGTGGCGCAGCAATTGCCGCGAGGAGACGTTGACGCTCGCGAAGATCGGCTCGCGCGAGCGCATCGCGCGCTGCCAGATCGAGAGCTGCTTGGCGGTCTGGTCGAGCACGAACATGCCGAGATCGACGATCAGGCCGGTCTCTTCCGCGATGCTGATGAACTCCGACGGCGCCATGCGCCCGAGCTTGGGATGATCCCAGCGTACCAGCGCCTCGAAGCCCGCGACGGAGCGGTCCTCCAGCCGTACGATCGGCTGGTAGAGGATCGTGAGCTCCTGCCGCTCGATGGCGCGGCGCAGCTCGCTCTCCAGCGTCAGGCGGTCGGTCTTTCGCGCGCGCATGGCGGGCTTGTAGACGTCGATGCGGTCGCCGCCGATGCGCTTGGAATGATACATCGCCAGCTCGGCGTCTTTGATGATTTCGTCCGTGAGCTGGACTTGCGGATCGGACAGCGCGAGCCCGATCGAGGCGGTGAGAAAGATCTCGCGCTCGTTGAATGCGATCGGCGCGCGGATGGTCTTGCGGATGGTCTCGGCGAAAGCGGTGATGCGGGCAGGGTCCTGCTCCGAGAGCAGGATCAGGCCGAACTGGTCGCCGGCGAGCCGCGCCAGCGTATCCTGCGGCTTCAGGATGCGGGTGAGGCGTCGCGCAAGCGTCAGCAGGATGGAATCGCCGACCGCGATGCCGACGGAATCGTTGACCTGCTTGAAGCGGTCGAGGTCGATCACCATCAGCGTCGGCCGCAGCGTCGGCATGGTCTTGGCGAAATGCGCGACCGCCCCCAGCCGGTCCATGAACAGTTTGCGGTTGGGCAGGCCGGTGAGGTTGTCATGCACGGAATCGTGCAGCATGCGCTCTTCGGCGTTGCGCAGCTCGGTGACGTCGGTGAGCGTGCCGACCACGCGTGAGACTTCGCCGTCGGAACCGACCACCGGGCGCGCCTTCAGCGCGAACCACATGAAATGACCGTCCGGCGTGCGCAGGCGGAAATCCTGCACCAGGCGGCCGCGGCGCTGGTCGAGCACGCTGTCGAGCGCGGCGCGGAAGCGGTCCTGGTCGAGCGGGTGGAGCACTTCCAGCCACGATGCGGCCGGGCCTTCCAGCGTGCCGCGCTTGAGGCCGAGCAGGGCCTCGGTCTCGGGGCTGGTGAAGACCTTGTCGGCGGACACGTCCCAGTCCCAGATCAGATCGCCGGAGCCGGCCAGCGCCAGCGCGCGGCGCTCGATGTCGGAGACGATCCCGGTGGTGGCGCCGCCGCCCGCGAAAGCATGCTGCATCACCGTGAAGCCGATCAGCATCACGATCAGCACGAGGCCGCCGAGCAGGGCAGGGCCGACGATGTCGTTGGTGACGGAACCTGCGACCGTCATGCCGGCGGCGACCACCCAGACCACTAGCAGGAACCAGGTCGGGATCAGCAGCACCGCGCGGTCGAAGCCGTGGGTCGAGAGATAGACGATCAGCGCGAAGCCGGCGAAGGCGATCAGCACCAGCGAGATGCGCGCGATGCCGGAGGCCACCGCCGGATCGAACAGGGCCAGCGCCACCAGCGAACCGAGGAAGGCGAGCCAGCCCACCGTGATGTGCGAATAGCGCACGTGCCATCGGCTGAGGTTGAGATAGGCGAACAGGAACACCAGCAGCGTCGCCGCCAGGATCGCCTCACCCGCCGCGCGCCAGATGCGCTCAGCGTTGTTCGACATGTCGAGCACCTTGCCCCAGAAGCCGAAATCGACGCCGATATAGACCAGCACCGCCCAGGCCAGCGCCGCGGCTGCTGGGAACATGATGCTGCCCTTGACCACGAACAGAATGGTGAGAACGAGCGCCAGCAGACCGGAGATGCCGATCACGATGCCCTGGTAGAGCGTGAAGGAGTTGACCTTATCCTTGTAGGCCTCGGGCTCCCACAGATAGAGCTGCGGCAGCTTGTCGGTGCGCAGCTCGGCAACGAAAGTGATGACGGCGCCGGGGTCGAGCGTGACGCGGAAGACGTCGGCGGTGGGGCTTTCCTGCCGTTCCGGCCGGTCGCCGGTCGAGGGCGTGATGGTCGCGATGCGCGACAGCCCGAGGTCGGGCCAGAGCAGGCCGGAGGAGACGATGCGGTAATGGGGGGCGACGATCAGGCGGTCGAGCTGGTCGTCGGTGTTGTTGGCGAGCGCGAATACAACCCAGTTCTGGCCGCCTTCACGGGCGCGCACCTCGATGCGGCGGACGATGCCGTCGGTGCCGGGCGCGGTCGAGACCTGGATGCGGTCGGCATCGCTGCGCTGGTGCTCGAGCACGCCGGTGAGGTCGATCGCGGGCGCGTCACTGCGGACGCTGACAGCGTCGAGCGCGCGTGCAGGAGACGCGGCGATGAGAATCATGAGGCCCAGCGCGATGGGCGCGAGGCACCTGATCAGACGCAAGGTCAGTTCTCCGCGTTCGACGCAAACTTGGTGTGCAAGGCTGGCAAGTGCATGCGATTTCAGGCCGGACGGACATGGTTCGGCGCGTCGCGATAGATGCCACGAAAGCAAGGAAAATCAAAGGGTTTCCGCCTTGCCGGATGGGTCAGCGGCCTAGACCTCCAACACAATTTTGCCAATATGTGCGGAGGTCTCCATGCGCCGGTGCGCGTCAGACGCCTTTTCCAGCGGGAAAGTGCTGTCCATCAGTGGCTTGACGCGGCCCTCGCGCAGCAGCGGCATCACTTTGGCCTCGATCGCGGCCACCATCGCCGCCTTGTCCGCATTACTACGGGGACGCAGCGTCGAGCCGGTATGGGTAAGGCGCTTCACCATCACCTTGGCGATGTTGACGGTCACCTTGGGGCCGTTGAGGGTCGCGATCTGCACGATCCGGCCGTCGACCGCGGCGGCATCATAGTTGCGGTCGACATATTCGCCGGCGACCATGTCGAGGATCAGATTGACGCCGGCATTGCCGGTTTCCGCCTTGACCACGGCGACGAAGTCCTCGGTCTTGTAGTTGATGGCGCGGTCGGCACCTAGCTTGAGGCAGGCATCGATCTTGTCCTGCGATCCCACGGTGACGAACACCTTTGCGCCGAACGCTTTCGCGAGCTGGATCGCCATGGTGCCGATGCCGGAAGAGCCGCCATGGATCAGCAGCGTCTCGCCGGCCTTCAGGCCGCCGCGCTCGAATACGTTGTGCCAGACCGTCATCAGGGTTTCCGGCAGCGCGCCGGCTTCCTTGATCGACAGCGCCGGCGGAACGCTCATCGCCTGGGCGTCCTGGGCGATGCAGTACTGCGCATAACCGCCGCCGGCGACGAGCGACATCACCTTGTCGCCGATCTTGTGGCGCCTGGCGTTGCTGCCGACGGCGACCACTTCACCGGCGATCTCGAGCCCCGGCAGGTCGCTGGCGCCGGGCGGCGGCGGATAGGCGCCGGAGCGCTGCGCCACGTCGGGCCGGTTGACGCCGGCGGCCTGCACCTTGACCAGGATCTCGTCGGGGCCGGGCTGCGGCAGCGCCCGCTGTTCCGGCACCAGCACCTCCGGTCCGCCGGGCTTGGAGATGGCGACCACGGTCATTTGCGCGGGCAGCTTGTCCATGATGTGTCCTTGAGCAAAGGTGCGGGATGCATTGAGGCCATTGCTTAGCCAGCGCGGTCCAAGCTGGCAACAGCCTCAGCCGCGTGCCGGCGCGAACGCAGGAGGAACGAGGATGCCGACGGAAGACGACGACCGCCCGCGCAGGAAGATCAGCCATGACATCGGACAGGATCTCTCACTCTTGTCGGTCGAGGAACTGACCGAGCGTGTCGCCCTGCTCAAGGCCGAAATCGCAAGGCTGGAAGAAGCCGCCACCAAAAAGCGCGCCTCGCGCGATGCGGCGAACAGCATTTTCAAGTCGTAGGGCGCAGTACTCCGCTCTCGTGTCCCGGACGCGGTGCGGCACGCAGTGACGCTCCGCGGAGCCGGGACCTAAGAAGCCACACGGGATGGCGCAGCATGGGCCCGGGCTCAGCAGTGCAGCACTTCGTGCCGCACCGCGTCCGGGGCACGAGACCCCCTCGGCCTCTGGCCGACATGGCTAACGAACCCTCAAAAATTTAGCTCGTTTACTCCCGATTAAGCTTTCGGGTTTATGACTAGGAACTGTCCTTGTTTGGACACCGAGTGGCTCCTGTCCACTCTGTTTGACGCCTCCCTGTTATCAACTTTCAAAGCCGCCGGTTTTCCGGCGGCTCTTTTTTTGCCTCCCACCCCGGGTGAAATCAGGTTGAATTCCGGGGAAAGACCCGCGGAAACCATATCCGCGCTTGTCGCTGGACTCCGGGTCCGGCCCGCGCAATGATTTGTTCATCATAAGCCGGCGCCTAAGCCGGATGGGTAAACAGTTGCGTAAGGGGCGTTAACCATGGAACGTTTGCAAGCCGACGGCGCTCTCGTTCAACTCAGCGAGCGGTTCACCAATTCTGCGGCGTTCGGCACGCTGTTCCGCGAGGGCATGGACCTCGTCGAAGAGACTGCGGCCTATCTCGACGGCGCCGGCCGCATCGAAGCCAAGGCACTCGATCGCGCCGTCAGCCTCACCTATGCGACCGAAAGCATGCGCCTCACCACCCGCCTGATGCAGCTCGCCTCGTGGCTGCTGCTGCACCGCGCGGTGAAGGAAGGCGAGATGACGTTGGGCCAGGCCAATCGCGAGAAGACCAAGGTCAAGCTCTCGGCCGCCGATCCCGGCCCGAGCGACACCATCGAGAAGCTGCCCACGCAGTTGCAGGACCTGATCCATCGCTCGATGAGCCTGCAGACCCGCGTGCGTCGTCTCGACACCACCATCCACACCCCGCCGGCTGAACACGTCGCCATCGGCAACCCGCTGGTGCCGCACCTCAACGCGCTGAAGGCGGCGTTCGAGCGGTAGGGTCTAATTCCAACTCCGTCGCCCTGAGGTGGCCGCTTTTTCAGCGGCCCTCGAAGGGCGACGGCCCGGCTGGTGCATCCCGGCCGTCTATCCTTCGAGGCTCTCCACGCGACGCGTTGCGTCGCATGGTTCGCACCTCAGGATGACGGGGATGGAGCACCCCTAACAGTAGCCCAAAAAACAAAACGCCCCCGGTCTCCCGGGGGCGTTTTGCGTTCCAGCCTTGTGGGCCGGATCAATCCTTTTTGAGAAAGCCCGAAAACTTCTTCTGGAACCGCGAGACGCGGCCGCCGCGATCGAGCATCTGGGCGTTGCCGCCGGTCCAGGCCGGGTGCGACTTCGGGTCGATGTCGAGGTTCAGCGTGTCGCCTTCCTTGCCCCAGGTGGAGCGGGTCAGGTACTCGGTCCCGTCGGTCATCACGACCTTAATCGTATGATAATCCGGATGAATTTCGGCTTTCATGGCAATTCCTAGGGCGACCGGCGCCGCTCGCTTGAGTGATGTCGATGACGGATTTGGGCGCTCTATACCCCACAGACCCCTTGAAGACAAGCTTGCCCCCCTAAAACAAGCCCTTGTCGGGACAGGAGAACCGGGCCGTCCCCTAAGGGACATTCCGGATTTGCCACTCCCCCTGCACCGGCCTATGTGGAGCCAACGTCTCTTTTTTGGTCGGATTCCAATGAGCGCAGTTGAAGCCGGGCCCGCAGAAGCCTCGTCGATCGAAGCCGAACTGATCGAGCAGCCGGCGAAGAGCCGCGCCAAGCTGCGGCCGTTGATGGCGCTTGCGCCCTACGTCGCCCGCTATCGTGGCCGCGCGGCGCTCGCCTTCGTCGCACTGACGATCGCTGCACTGACCACGCTGCTGGTGCCGGTGGCGGTACGCCGGATGATCGATTTCGGCCTGACGCCGGAAGGCATCGAACTGATCAACAGCTACTTCTCGGTGATGATCGCGGTGGTCGCCGTTCTCGCGCTGGCGAGCGCCGCGCGTTACTACCTCGTGATGACGATCGGCGAGCGTATCGTTGCCGATCTCAGGCGCGACGTCTTCGCCCATCTGCTGTCGCTCTCCCCGGCCTTCTTCGATTCGGCGCGCAGCGGCGAGCTGATCTCGCGGCTCACCGCCGACACCACCCAGCTCAAATCCGCAGTCGGCGCCTCCGTCTCGATCGCGCTGCGCAATCTGATGATGTTCTTCGGCGCGGCGGCGATGATGGTGATCACCAGCCCGAAGCTGTCGGGTTTCGTGCTGCTGGCCATTCCCCTGATCGTGCTGCCGCTGGTTGCCTTCGGCCGCTGGGTGCGGCGTCTGTCGCGCAATGCGCAGGACACGCTGGCGGAAGCTTCGGCCTACGCGGGCGAGCTGGTCGGCGCGATCCGTACCGTGCAGGCCTATACCAGCGAACCGTTTGCCGGGAAGCGTTTTGGCGGCGAGGTCGAGCAGGCCTATGAAGCCGCGCGCACGTCTACTCAGGCCCGCTCCGTGCTAACCGCCATCATCATCTTCATCGTGTTCTCAAGCGTGGTCGCGATCCTCTGGATCGGCTCGCACGACGTGCTGAGCGGTGCGATCACGCCGGGCCGGCTTGGACAGTTCGTGCTCTACGCCGCCTTTGCCGCTGCGGGCCTCGGCCAGCTCAGCGAAGTCTGGGGCGAAGTCTCGTCCGCCTCCGGTGCCGCCGAGCGGCTGTTCGAGATTCTGCACGTGAAGCCCGAGATCGCGGCGCCCGCATCGCCGCGCGCGCTGCCGGTGCCGGCGCGCGGCGAGGTCGGCTTCGACCATGTCAGCTTCTCCTATCCCGCGCGGCCCGACGTCAGAGTGCTCGATGCCGTGTCATTCGCGGTGCGCCCGGGCGAGAAGGTCGCCATCGTCGGTCCGTCCGGCGCCGGCAAGAGCACGATCTTCCATCTGCTGCTGCGCTTCTACGATCCGCGTGGCGGTGCCATCTCGCTCGATGGCGTGCCGGTCAGATCCGCCGATCCGCGCGATGTCCGCTCCCGCATCGCATTGGTGCCGCAGGAATCCAACGTGTTCGCGGCGACCGCCCGCGAGAACATCCGCTTCGGCCGTCCCGATGCGACCGACGCCGAGGTCGAGCGCGCCGCCGAGCTCGCGCACGCCGCCGAATTCATACGCCGCCTGCCCGAAGGTTTCGACACCCCGCTCGGCGAGCGCGGCGTGACGCTGTCCGGCGGCCAGCGCCAGCGCATCGCCATTGCCCGCGCGATCCTGCGCGATGCGCCGCTGCTGCTGCTCGATGAAGCCACCTCCGCGCTCGATGCCGAAAGCGAGACGCTGGTGCAGACCGCATTGGAAGAGCTGATGCGCCACCGCACCACGCTGGTGATCGCGCATCGCCTCGCCACCGTGCTGTCCTGCGACCGCATCCTGGTCATGGACCAGGGCCGAATCGTCGAGCAGGGCACGCATGCCGAGCTCGTGGCTGCGAACGGACTTTATGCGCGGCTGGCGAGGTTGCAGTTCGAGGGGGCGTGAGCGAGTGAGGCGTTCTGAGCGCCGCTCCACCCGAGGTGTCATCGCCCGCGAAAGCGGGCGATCCAGTACTTCGAGACCACAGTGATCGATCGAGAAGCCGCGGCGTACTGGATCACCCGCCTTCGCGGGGTGATGACAGGTGAGCTTGTCGCAGGAGCTTTGCGTCCCAACCGCTAATCGCTGCTTCTCAGTTTGCGGGCCGCGCAATGCCGAGCGAGTCGCGCAGGGTCGGGCCGTCATACTCGGTGCGGAACAGACCGCGACGCTGCAATTCCGGCACCAGCCGATGCACGACGTCCTCGACGCCGCCGGGGAAATAGGGGATCTGCAGCATGAAGCCGTCGCAGGCCCCGGCTTCGAACCATTCCTGCATGCGATCGGCTACCGACCCCGGCGTTCCGGTGAAGCCGATGGTGGTGCGCCCGGCGCCGTACTGCCGTCCGAGGTTGGCGAGGCTGAGACCCGAACGGCGGGTGAGCTCCGAGACCTCGCGGTAGTGGCCCTGGACTCCCGGCACGTCGAGATTCTCCGGCAGAACCTGATCCTGCGGGAAGTGCGAGAGATCGACGCCGAGATGATAGGACAGCGTCGAAAGGCCAGCGGTCGGATCGGCAAGGCCGTACAATTCGTCGCACAATGTCTTGGCCTGCTTCTCGGTATCGGCGATCACGGGCGCAATGCCCGGCAGCACCTTCAGCGTATCCGGATCGCGTCCGAACCTGGCGGCACGCGCGCGCAAATCGTTGCGGAATTCGACGGCGACATCGACGAGGCCCGGCGTGACGAAGACGATCTCGGCCCAGCGCGCGGCAAAATCGCGGCCGCGATCCGAGGCACCGGCCTGGATGAACACCGGGCGCCCCTGCGGCGGTCGGCTCACGTTGAGCGGTCCCTGCACGTTGAAATATTTTCCGGAATGATCGATCCGGTGCACCCGGTCCGGATCGGCAAACAGCGGCGCCTCGCGGTCGCGGACCAGGGCGTCGTCCTGCCACGAATTCCACAGCTTGGTCGTAACATCAAGAAATTCGTCGGCGCGTTCGTAGCGCTGCTCGCGCGACAGCTGGTCGGTGAGGCCGAAATTGCGCGCCTCCGCCTGCTGGAACGATGTGACGATGTTCCACGCCGCGCGGCCGCCGCTGAGATGGTCGAGCGTCGCCAGCGCCCGCGCCAGGATGAACGGCTGGGTGTAGGTCGTGGAGATCGTCACGCCGAGGCCGATGTGCTTGGTCGCCGCCGCCACGATCGACAGCACCACCAGCGGATCGAGCCGCAGCGCGCCCAGCGCGCCGTAGCGGAGCTGGCTGTCCAGGCTGTGGCCGAGCGTGTCGGGGATGGCGACGATGTCGGGAATGAAGAGGAGATCGAAACACCCTTGCTCCAGCAGGCGGCCGATCTCCTGGTAATAGCTGGCGGAGAGCAGATCGCCGCTGGCCTGCGGGTGTCGCCACCCGCCGTGACTGCCGGACACCGGACCGGCGGAGACGAAGGCGGCAAGATGAAGCTTCTTGGCAGACATGGTCAGCTCACAGTCCAGGAGATTTCGACAGGCCCGCCACGCTTCAGCGTGTTGTAGATCGGGCAGGTGGACGTAAAGCCGCCGACCAGCACTTCGGCCTGGCTTGCCGTTACGCCGGACAACTTCACCGCAATGCGGATCCATTCGTAACGCGTGGGATCGGTGGCATGACGTTGAAACGACACCGCGGTCGCGGCATCGCGCAAGCCGATGCCCTGCTCGGCCGCGTTCTTCTGGATCAGGCCGAGCGAACAACTGCCGAGTGACGACAGCAGCAACTCGCCGGCGGTGATCGCCTCGCCGGGCCCGCCGGCTGCGGCGCGCTGGTCGGAGACGAAGTGGTTCTTTCCCGCGCTGATCAGGTAGCGGCCGAACAGGCCGATGGCGGCGGAGGTGATCGTCACCGTTTCGCCGACTGAAGCACTCATGACGTCTTCTCCGTGTTGTCGGCTGCCCGGCGCTGCCTCATGCGCCAAGCTCCGATGCGACGGCCTTCTTGGCCGCGTCGAATTGCGAGCCGAGCAGGAATGACCGCACGTCGACCTTGTTCGGCAGCACGCCGAGCGAATGGAAGTTGTCGGCGAGGTCCTGGGTCGCGGCCGCGGCTGCTTCGTCGACCGGCTTCAGGGCAATCGCGCCTGAATCGGAGAGCCGTGCATCGCGGATCAACCTCTCATAGACCGCCTGTTCGCTGCCGTTTGGCGGGAAGCCGCCCTGGGACGCCCACAGGGCGACGGACTCGGCCGGATGGGCGAAGATGTAGGCCTGCGTCTCGCGAATGATCTTGACGAATTTCGCAAACACCTGCGGGTACTTTGCAGCCACCTCGCTGCGCGCGACGTAGAAGGCATAGTCGTAGGTCTTCACGTTTGGCAGCGGACGCGCCTTGTCGCCGAGCTTGGCGAGTGCCAGCGCGGTCGCCGGCTGCCAGTGGATCCAGCCGTCAACGCTGCCTTGGGCAAAGGCCGTGAACGCGTCTGCACCGCTGAGGCTGACGGCCTGGACGTCGGTGAGGCGCAAACCCGCCGTCTCAAGGTACTTGATCAGGCTGTAGGTCCCGGTGGTTCCGTTCTGATGGGCGATCTTTTTGCCCTTGAGATCGGCTGCGGTTTTGATCGGCGAGTTCGCCTGCACGAAGAAATCGACCTCGTCCGACGGCAGCGGATAGGCCGCCAGCGGCACGATCGGCACGCGCGCCGGAATGGCGTTCACCACGGCCGTCGCGGTCGCAAACGTGAAGTCCACCGATCCGGCCTTGACGGCCTCCATGACCGGGAGCGATGCCGTGAAGCCCGGCTGCCAGACGATCCTGGTGCCGAGTTCCTGCTCGAGATTGCGTCCGCCGACGCCTGCCCGCAGTGACGCCCACACGCCGGTGCGGCCGTCCCCGATCACCGCCACCGTCAATTGCGGCGGCGCAGCCTCGGCGGCGTGCGCGCCGGACAATCCGCGCGCACCGATCGATGCCGTGACGGCCGCAGCTCCAGACGCGGCGAGCAGGCGTCGCCGCGAAATCCCGCTTGTCTTGGCGCCGTTCGAATGAGATGTCATCTGTCTGTCCTTTCGTTGTGTCATGCGACCGCCGCCAGGCTCCCCTCGGCCGTCAGCAACCCGTCGAGCAGTTCTTCCTTCAGCGCCGCGAGTGCGGGATCGCCGCGATGGCGCGGCCGGGGCCCGTCGAAGCTGAGGTCCCGCGCAATTCCGCCGTCCTTGATCAGAAGCACGCGGTCCGACAGCAGCAGGGCTTCCTCCACGTCGTGGGTCACGAGCAGGACGGTCCGGGGACGTGCAGCCAGGAGCTGCTCGAGCAGCAGCTGCATCGCCGCGCGGGTAATCGCGTCGAGCGCGCCGAAGGGCTCGTCGAGCAGCAGCAGGTCCGGCTCGTGAATCAGCGCGCGAGCCAGCGCCACGCGCTGGCGCTGTCCGCCGGACAGCACGATCGGAAATTCGCTTCCGCGCCCTTCAAGCCCTACGGCGCGCAGGATATCCGCCGCATCCTGCTCGCGGCGCTTGAGGCCCAGCACCACGTTGCGCTGGACCGTGCGCCACGGCAGCAGCCGATCCTCCTGAAACATCATGCGGACATCGGCCTTGTGGCCTCGCGTTCGCAATTCGATACGACCGGTGGTCGCCGAATCCAGCCCGGCGACGAGGCGCAACAGGGTCGACTTGCCGGCACCGCTCGGTCCGATGATCGAAACGAACTGGCCCGCCGCGACATCGAGATCGACGGCGTGCAGCACCTCGCGTGTGCCGAATGATTTGCCCAGCCCGCGCAGGCTGACCTCCGCGCCACTCATGCGTTTGCCCGATCGGCGTAGTTGGGGTGCCAGCGCAGAAGACGCCGCTCGATCACGCGGGTGACGAGGTCGGACAGCCAGCCCGCGATGGCGTAGAGGATGATGGCGAGGACGATGATGTCGATGCGGAGCAATTCACGGGCGTTCTGGACGAGATAGCCCACTCCGTCGCGCGATGCGATCGTTTCGCCGACAACGAGGGTGAGCCAGGCGACGCCGAGCGCATAGCGGATGCCCACCAGGATCGGCTGGAGCGCGGCCGGCAGCACGATGGACCAGATCAGCTCGGTCCGCCCGAGACCGTAGGATTTGCCGAGTTCGATCAATTTCGGATCAACGTTGCGGATGCCGCCGACGGTGTTGATGTAGACCGGAAACAGCGATCCAATCGCCACCAGGATCAGCCGGGGCTCCTCGCCGATCCCGAACCAGAGGATCATCAACGGCACCAGCGCCAGATGCGGAATGGTCCGTATCATCTGCAACGAGCGGTCGAGCAGATCGCGGACCGGCTCGAACAGGCCTACGAACAGGCCGAGCAGCAGGCCCCCGGTCGCGCCGATGACAAATCCGATTGCCACCCGGCGCAGGCTGACCAGGATGTCGCGCTGCAATTCGCCGCGCTGCGCGAGCTGCACGGCGGCATCCCAGATGTCGAGTGGCGCGGGCACGATCGCGGTCGAGATGATTCCCGTCGCCGACAGCAGCTGCCAGATCCCCAGCAGTCCAAGCGGAAGCAGCCAGGGCAGCAGCACCCGCCGCAGGGCCGCACCGCGCGCGCGTGCCGGCGCCATCCCGCCGGCCCGATCGGATATATCGGCAACGACCGACACGACGACGGGGGCGCAGGCGCGCGGCACGGCCTCCTTGCGAACGACCGCCGCGCTCGCTGCGGCAGCGGCTGGCCCGGAAAGTAGTGATGCGTCCGTCATGAATGCGAGAATTCTCCACCTCGATCGAGGCGGGGACAACTTCGCAAACTCCGACGCAAAATTCGATGGCAGGGAAATCCATTTTTTGCGACGCGACGTCGACGCTGTTCTCTTCAGCGATGGCATCGCAGCATCGTTTTTCGAAACGACGATTTGACGCCTGCGTTCGCGGTTAGCTGTTTTCGAAGCCGGACGAGACGTGGTATCGCGAACGCCGAGACCCCGCCGAACGTGGAGGGGTATGAAATATCTTGCGTCCCTGCATGCTCTGTTCGCGCGATTGATCGAAAAGTGGCACGAATGCACCTGGCGTTCGTCCGGGACGCGACCGTCAATCCGCAAGAGCGATGGCGATGACGTCCATGACTTCGTTCCCCCATGTTTCAGGCAAACTGCAATGACCAATATCGCCCGTCTCGCGAACTTCGTCGCTGACGCCGCCCGCATCGTCGAGTCCGGATCGGGCGAGGCGGCCATCGTCGCCGAGCTCAGTCCGAAACTGAAGGCACTCGTCAGTGTCGATGACTGGCTGCCGGCCGCTTACGCCGTCGCCGACGGCAAGGCGTATCAGCAGCATCTGCTCTATGCCGATCCACTTGATCGCTTCTCGGTCGTGAGCTTCGTCTGGGGACCCGGCCAAGGCACACCCATTCATGACCATCGCGTCTGGGGACTGGTCGGCGTTCTGCGCGGCGAAGAGATCTCGGTCAGCTACGCGCGGTCCGGCGACGGTTCGCTCGAGGCTGGCCCGGCGGAGCGGCTTACGCAGGGGAGCGTGGGGGCCGTGTCGCCCGACATTGGCGACATTCACGCCATCTCGAACGGGTTGCCGGATCGGTCCTCGATCAGCATTCACGTCTATGGCGGCAATATCGGAACGATCCGCCGCTCCATCTTCGACGCCCGGACGGGATCTGCTCGCGACTTCATCTCCGGCTATTCGAACGAAGCCGTTCCGAACCTCTGGCTTCGGCGTCAGGCTGAGACGGCGTAAGGTTTCTCGGAACGCGCTTTCGGCTCTACCGGCACTTCGGCGAGAGCGTTGGCACGTTCGGCCACGGCCAGTTCTTCCAGCTCCCGTCCGCATCGACGCAGGCCGATGCAGCAGGGCTGTTTGCAGGCTCGGTGTTACCCGCCTTCACCGGCGTTGCCAAACGCTGGTCGACATAGGTCGTCGACAGATAGCCAGCGACGAAGACGCCCAGAAAGACCGAAGACCCCTTGGCCAGGTCGCTCAGTCGCATCGTTCATCTCCATCCGCTTGTCCTGACTGGGATAACGAATAACCGACGTGAGAGGATGCCGGCGTGACAGGCGTCACGCTCGCCAAACCATCTTCAGCACCGGCCGGCCCGAGGTCGGGTTCACGTCGTCGCCCGCGTGCGAAAAGCCGTTGCGCTCGTAGAAGCGGATGGCGCGGGTGTTGTCCTTGTTGACGAGCAGCGTGATGCCTGATGGTGACAGGCGTTTCGCTTCCTCGACCAGCAGCCGGGCCGCGTCAGAGCCCCAGTGATCCGGGTCGACCACAAGCTGGTCGAGATAGCCGTCGCCGTCGATGGTGACGAAGCCGGTGAGAGCACCATCCGCTTCCGCGACGACTATGGACGCCTTCGGCACCAGATCCTTGCGCCAGCGCTCGCGCCACCATTCCAGCCGCGCGGCGAAGTCGATCTGCGGATAGGCTTGCTGCCAGGTGCGATGCCAGAGGTCGATGGAAGCTGCTTCGTCCTCGGGCCGGTAGGGGCGAAGGTTGAGCGCGCTCATTTTACGAAGGTCGTCATGCCCGGGCTTGTCCCGGGCATCCACGCCTTTCTGTCAGCGCGGACCGAAGATCGTGGATGGCCGGGACAAGCCCGGCCATGACGGTAGGATGAGTATCGTGCGATCCTCACTCTACCGCTCCGTCAGCTTCAGCTCGATGCGGCGATTGCGCTTGTAGGCCTCTTCCGTATTGCCGGTATCGAGCGGCTGGAATTCGCCGAAGCCGGCGGCGACGAGGCGCTGGGCGGGGACGCCGAGCGAGATCAGGTACTGCACCACCGAGATCGAGCGTGCCGCGGACAGGTCCCAGTTCGACTTGAAATTGGCGCCGCTCACCGGCCGCACGTCGGTATGGCCGTCGACGCGCAGCACCCACGGGATCTCGTTCGGAATCTTCTTGTCGAGCTCGATCAGCGCCGTTGCCAGCGTGTCGAGCTCGGCGCGGCCTTCGGGCAGCAGCATCGCCTGTCCGGTGTCGAAGAACACTTCGGACTGGAACACGAAGCGGTCGCCGACGATGCGGATGTCTGGGCGGTTGCCGAGGATGGCACGCAGCCGGCCGAAAAACTCCGAGCGGTAGCGCGACAATTCCTGCACGCGCTGCGCCAGCGCGACATTGAGGCGGGAGCCGAGGTCGGCGATGCGATTCTGCGATTCCTTGTCGCGCTTCTCGCTGGCATCCAGCGCCTCTTCGAGTGCCGCCAATTGCCGCCGCAGCGCGCTGATCTGCTGATTCAGGACCTCGATCTGCGCCAGCGCCCGCGCCGAGACCGCTTTCTCCGAGTCCAGCGCCTTGCCGAGCTCGGAGGTCTTGCCTTGCGCGTCGTTGCCGGCGGCAGCCAGTCCGTCATAGAGGCCCTTGATGCGATCGCGCTCGGTCTCGGCGGAGGCGAGCCCGGCCTTCAACTGCGAGACCTGGTCGTCGAGCGTGAGCTTGCCGAGCTTTTCCAGCGAGAGCAGCTCGTTGAGCTGGGCGATCTTGGCGTTGAGCTGCTCCAGCATCTTGTCCTTGCCGGTGACCTCCTGCGACAGGAAGAACTGCACGACCAGGAACACCGACAGCAGGAATACGATCGACAGTACCAGCGTCGACAGCGCGTCGACGAAGCCGGGCCAGTAGTTGAAGGAGGTATCGCCGCGGCGGCCGCGCGCCAGAGCCATGTCGCTAACCCTTCTCCGGCTGGCGCGCGATGCGCTCCAGCAGGCGGCGGATCTCTTTGTTCTGCTCGCCCTGGCCGTCGGCCCATTCGCGGATCATCTGCTGCTCGGTCCGCATATGCGAGACCAGCGCCTGGATCGCTTCGGCGAGGCTCGCCATTGCTGCGGTGGTGCCGCGGCTGGCGCTGCCTTCCTCGAGCACGGAGCGCAAGCGCTCGACCCCGGCCTGAAGCTCGCCGCTGGCAACACCGCCGCCGGAGCCGACCGCGACGTCGCCGTGGCCATATTCGCGCACGGTGGTGGCGAGCCAGTCTTCGAGGTCGGTGTAGAAGCGATTTTGGGCCTGGCTCGATTGCAGATCGAGGAAGCCGAGGATCAGCGATCCGGCGAGGCCGAACAGGGAGCTCGAGAACGAGATGCCCATGCCGCCGAGCGGGGCGGCGAGGCCTTCCTTCAGCGTGTCGAACAGGGCGCCGGAATCGCCGCCGACTTTAAGTCCGTCGATCACCTTGCCGACCGAGCCGACCGTCTCGATCAGGCCCCAGAAGGTGCCGAGCAGGCCGAGGAAGACCAGCAGCCCGGTCATGTAGCGGGAAATGTCCCGAGCCTCATCGAGGCGGGTCGCGATCGAATCGAGCAGGTGCCGCATCGTGGTCTGGGTGATCGACATCCGCCCGGTGCGCTCGCCGCCGAGGATCATCGCCATCGGCGCCAGCAGTTTTGGGTGGCGGGCCGGTGCCAGGCCCGGATCGGCGATGCGGAAATTATTGACCCAGGAGACTTCGGGGTAGAGCCGGATGACCTGGCGGAACGCCAGCACGATGCCGATGAACAGCACCGCCCCGATCAGGGCGTTGAGGCCCGGATTGGCGAAAAAGGCCTGGATGATCTGCTTGTAGAGCACCACGCCCACCAGCGCGCACAGCACCAGAAAGACCAACATCCGCACCAGGAAAACGCTGGGTGAGGACAGTTTCGTGTACTCGATATCCAGGGGGGAGCGGGGCGAGGCGCCTGACGGCATGGCCGGTATCATCCGTTACGAACTTGATTGCGATGCGCACTATGGCACAGCGCCCGGCCAAAAAAAGCGCCGGATGCGCGGATTTCCGCGCGGGACCCGGAACCCAATGCTGAAACCGCGCTTTGATACCCGCGTATCTCGCAAAACTTCGGCATTCCACAGGCCCAGGCCGCATTTTTGCCTCCTGCCGCCCAAAGACGGAGTTGTCGCATGAGCGTCGTTTCCGCGATCATCGGAACTGCCGAACGCGTGCCGCTGCCGGATGTGGTGGTCCGTGCCGCGATCCAGCGCCTCTGCGCGCGCACGGCCGTGCGGCTGTCCGGACTGGGCGCGGCCGACGATGCCGCCTTCGCCGGGCGGATGATGTTGCGGCCGATCGCCGAGGACGCGGATGCCGGGCCTCGCGAGGCGCCCGCTTCGTTCTTCGCGCAGGTGCTTGGACCCAACCTCAAATACTCGTCCTGCTTCTACAAGACCGCTGCCGCCACCCTGCAGGAGGCGGAGGAGGAGGCGCTGCGCCAGTCCGTCGAGCATGCCGGCCTTGCCGACGGCCAGACCATCCTCGAGCTCGGTTGCGGCTGGGGCTCGCTGTCGCTGTGGATGGCGCGGCAATTTCCGCACGCCAGGATCACGGCGGTGTCGAACTCGCGGGCCCAGCGCGCCCATGTCGAGGACGAGGCGCGGTTACGCGGGCTTTCGAACCTGCGCGTGATCGCCGCCGACATGAACGTGTTCGCACCCGAGGGCCGGTTCGACCGCATCGTCTCGATCGAGATGTTCGAGCGCATGACGAACTGGCGCAAGCTGTTGACGCGCGTGCGATCATGGCTGGCGCCGGAGGGGCGCTTCTTCATGCATATCGTCTCCCATCGCTCCGGCTCCCATCTGTTCGATCGGACCGATCGCGAGGACTGGATCGCGCAGCACATCTTCACCGACGGGGTGATGCCGAGCCATCACCTCGTCAGGCAATTCGGCGACATCTTCGCGATCGAGAAGGAATGGTGCTGGAGCGGAACGCATTATCAGCGCACCGCCAATCACTGGCTCGCCAATTTCGATGCGCATCGCGACACGATCGAAGCCTCATTGCGCCAGGTCCATGGCGAGGAGGCCGCTCTGTGGATGCGGCGCTGGCGCTGGTTCTTGCTCGCAACGGCAGGAATGTTCGGCTACGCCGATGGAACCGAATGGGGCGTCAGCCGCTACAGGATGAAGGCCGCCGTATAATTGCGGTCTTCTGTCGCAGCACGCGGCGATGGAACCCGACTCACAATCTGGTGAGACACAAAAAGCGGCCTGAACTCAGCATGATAGGCCGTGTGACATTGGGCCGCCCGCGGCATGCGTTGCGTTGCAGCAAGTCTCTTCTATTTTGAGGGCACGAGCCGCGCGGAATCGCCCAGAATGGGCCGGGCGCGGAGCGTGATCAGTTTCAACAACATCGGGGCACTTAACTTCATGTCAGGACTTCGCGCGCGATCGGCATGCGTTGCATTGATGCTCGCGGCCTGTGCGCCGCTGCTCGGCGCTTGTGACGATTCGGCCTCCGCTGTTTCCGCCGTGCAGCCGGTCGATCCTGATGTCAGCATCGTCGTCGTCAAGCCGCAGCCGCGCGCCGTGGTGCGCGAACTGCCTGGCCGCATTTCGCCGACGCGCGTCTCCGACGTGCGGCCGCGCATTTCCGGCATCGTGGTCGAGCGTCTGTTCCGACAGGGCAGCGAAGTGAAGGCGGGCGATCCGCTCTACCGCATCGATCCGCGTCCGTTCGAGGTCGAGGTGCTGGCCAACGAGGCTGCGCTCGCCAAAGCCGAGGCCGCATTGATGCAGGCCAGGCAGCAGGCGCACCGCATCGCGACGCTCACCAGCCAGCGCGCCGCGCCTGAGGCCGAGAACGAGAAGGCCATCGCGGGCGAGCGCCAGGCCCATGCCGAAGTCGAGGGCCGCAAGGCCGATCTCGCGCGCGCAAAACTCAATCTCGACTATGCCACCGTGCGGGCGCCGATCGACGGCGTCGTCGGTGCGGCGCTGGTCAGCGAAGGCGCGCTCGCGGTCCAGAACGAGACCAATCTTGCCACCATCCAGCAGCTCGATCCGATCTATGCCGACTTCACCCAGTCGGTGAACGAGCTCAACCAGCTGCGCCGCGCCTTCGAGAGCGGCGACCTCGAGCGCATCGCCGCCGATGCCGCCAAGGTGAACCTCGTGCTCGACGACAACACTCTCTATTCGCTCGACGGCAAGCTGCTGTTCTCCGATGCCAAGGTCGACGCCCACACCGGCCAGGTCACGCTGCGCGGCGAGTTCCGCAATCCCAAGCGCGAGCTGTTGCCGGGCATGTATGTCCGTGTCCGCATCGACCAGGGTCTCGACTCCGACGCGATCGCGGTGCCGCAGCAGGCGATCCAGCGCAACGGCGGCGGTGGCAGCGAGGTGTTCGTGGTCAAGGACGACAACCGCATCGCGGTGCAGCCGGTGCGCACCGGCTCGGTGCAGGACGGCGTCTGGTTCGTCACCGACGGCCTGAAGGCCGGCGATAAGGTCGTGGTCGAAGGCTTCCAGAAATTCGCGGCCGGCGACAAGGTCAAGCCGCAATCCTGGTCCGAGGCCGAGGCAAGCGCCGACAACCGGCACGCTCTCAAGGTCACGCGGTAACCCGCCATGGCCAGCTTCTTCATCGACAGGCCGATCTTCGCCTGGGTCGTCGCGCTGTTCATCTGTCTGATCGGCGCGATCTCGATCCCGCTGCTGCCGGTCGCGCAATATCCGATCATCGCGCCGCCCTCGATCTCGATCTCGACCAGCTATCCTGGCGCCTCGCCCGAGAACCTCTACAACAGCGTGACGCGGCTGATCGAGGAGGAGCTCAACGGCGCCTCCGGCATCCTCAATTTCGAATCCACCAGCGACTCGCTCGGCCAAGTCGAGATCATCGCCAATTTCCAACCGGGCACCAACACCAACGACGCCTCGGTCGAGGTGCAGAACCGCCTCAAGCGTGTCGAGGCGCGGCTGCCGCGCGCGGTGATCCAGCAGGGCATCCTGGTCGAGGAAGCCTCCAGTGCGGTGCTCCAGATCATCACGCTGAACTCGACCGACGGCAGCCTCGACGAGGTCGGCCTCGGCGACTTCATGATCCGCAACGTGCTCGGCGAGATCCGCCGCATCCCCGGCGTCGGCCGCGCCACGCTCTATTCAACCGAGCGCAGCTTGCGCGTCTGGGTCGATCCGGCCAAGCTCGTCGGCTATGGGCTGACCGCCGATGACGTCAACAAGGCGATATCCGCGCAGAACGCGCAGGTCGCCTCCGGCAGCATCGGCGCCGAGCCGTCGACCGCGACCCAGCGCACCTCGGCGCTTGTTCTGGTCAAGGGCCAGCTCTCGTCCCCGGATGAATTCGGCGCCATCATCCTGCGCGCCAATGCCGACGGCTCGACCGTTCGTCTGCGCGACGTCGCGCGCATCGAGGTCGGCGGCCTCAGCTACCAGTTCAACACCCGTCTCGACGGCAAGCCGACCGCCGGTCTCTCCGTGCTGATGTCGCCGACAGGCAACGCGCTGGCGACCGCGAGCGCGGTCGAGGAGAAGATGAAGGAGCTGTCGCGCTTCTTCCCGGCCAACATCGCCTACGAGATTCCCTACAACATCACGCCCGTGGTCGAGGCCTCGATCAAGAAGGTGCTGACGACGCTGCTCGAGGCCGTGGTGCTGGTGTTCGTGGTGATGTTCCTGTTCCTGCAGAACATCCGCTACACCATCATTCCGACCATCGTGGTGCCGGTGGCGCTGCTGGGCGCCTGCACCATCCTGCTGCTCGCCGGCTATTCCATCAACATGCTCTCGATGTTCGGCATGGTGCTGGCGGTCGGCATCCTGGTCGACGACGCCATCGTCGTGGTCGAGAACGTCGAGCGCATCATGGCCGAGGAAGGCCTGCCGCCGAAGGAAGCGACGCGCAAGGCGATGTCGCAGATCACCGGTGCCATCATCGGCATCACGCTGGTGCTGATGGCGGTGTTCGTGCCGATGGCGTTCTTTCCGGGCTCGGTCGGCATCATCTACCGCCAGTTCTCCGTGACCATGGTCGCCGCGATCGGCTTCTCCGCCTTCCTGGCGCTGTCGCTGACCCCGGCGCTGTGCGCGACGCTGCTCAAGCCGGTCGCCAAGGGGCACGGCCATTCGACCAATGTCGTGTTCAGCCGCTTCAATCACCTGCTTGAGGCCTGCCGGTTTCGCTACGCGCGCACCGTCGGCTTCTCGCTGAAGCGCACCGGCCGGCTGATGCTGGTCTATGTCGCGCTGCTCGTCGGCCTGTCATGGGCCTTCGTCAATCTGCCCGGCGGCTTCCTGCCCGTCGACGACCAGGGCTTCGTCACCACCGACGTGCAGACGCCGTCGGATTCGTCCTATGCCCGCACCGAGGCGGTGATCGAGAAGGTGGAAAAATATCTGGCGCAGCGGCCGGGCGTGGACAACGTCACTTTCCTCACCGGCTTCAGCTTCTCCGGCCAGGGCATGAACACCGCGCAGGCCTTCATCACGCTGAAGGACTGGTCCGAGCGTGGGCCGCAGGACTCCGCCGCCGCGATCGTCGCCGACATCAACCGTGATCTGGGCGCGTCGGTCCGCGACGCCAAGATCTCCGCGCTGCAGCCGCCGCCGATCGACAATCTCGGCAACTCCTCGGGCTTCTCGTTCCGCCTCCAGGACCGCGGCCAGAAGGGCTATCCGGCCCTGATGCGCGCCGCCGAACAGCTGATCGCGGAGGCCAATGCGAGCCCGGTGCTGCAGAAGGTCTATGTCGAAGGCCTGCCCGAGGCCGGCGTCGTCAACCTCGTGATCGACCGCGAGAAGGCCGGCGCCTTCGGCGTCACCTTCGAGGACATCAACAACACGATCTCGACCAATCTCGGCTCGAACTACATCAACGACTTCCCGAACCGCGGCCGCATGCAGCGCGTCGTGGTGCAGGCCGACGCCCGCGACCGCATGCGGACCGAGGACATCCTCAACTACAACGTCAAGAACAGCCGCGGCCAGCTGGTGCCGTTCTCGTCCTTCGCCACCGTCGAGTGGGCGCGCGGCCCGACGCAGATCGCCGGCTTCAACTATTATCCGGCGGTGCGCATCTCCGGCGAAGCCCGGCCCGGCTTCACCTCGGGCGACGCCATCGCCGAGATGGAGCGGCTCGCCGGCAAGCTGCCGCGCGGCTTCGGCTATGACTGGACCGGCCAGTCGCTGCAGGAAAAGCTGTCGGGCTCGCAGGCGCCGTTCCTGCTCGCCCTCTCGGTGTTCGTGGTGTTCCTGTGCCTCGCCGCGCTCTACGAGAGCTGGACCATTCCGCTCGCGGTGCTCTTGACCGTGCCGCTCGGCATCGTCGGCGCGGTGGTCGCGGCGCTGCTGCGGGGCCTGCCCAACGACGTCTATTTCACCGTCGGCCTCATCACCATCATTGGTCTTGCGGCCAAGGACGCGATCCTGATCATCGAGTTCGCCAAGGATCTGCGGAAAGAGGGCAAGCCGCTGGTGGAAGCCACCATCGAAGCCTGCCGCCTGCGCTTCCGCCCGATCCTGATGACCGGCCTTGCCTTCATCTGCGGCGTGCTGCCCATGGCCATCGCCCACGGCGCCGGCGGCGCCAGCCAGCAGGCGCTCGGCTCAATCGTGATGGGCGGCATGATCGCGGTGGTGATCCTGGCGCTGCTGATGGTGCCGGTGTTCTTCGTCTCGGTGCAGCGCGTGCTGGGTGGGGATCGGGAGCCGAAGGCGGACAAGGAAGCCCAGGCGTACGGGCCGCCGGCGCCGGTGAAGCCATAGGGCAAACTGTCATGCCCCGCCTAGTGCGCTCTTGCGCACGGGGGCGGGGCATACAGTGCGCCGCAGCCACTCCGGATCCAACTGATGTCTCTGGATACTGGATCATCCGCCTTCGCGGATGATGACGGCGGAGAATGCGGACTAGCCTGCGCCCTTACGCCGGTTTCCTCAAGATCTTCACCAGCCCGCCGAGGAGGGCTGTTACCTACATGACCTTTTCGAACAGGAATCCTTCGCTCCCCGCCGGATCGTCCGAAACAACTGGGTGGTTCGGATCGGTATGCCGGTCGTTGAAGAATTCGATGATCTTGAAACCACACTTGTTAACGTAGAAGTGGATGTTTCTTTTCTCGAAATATGGAGTGTGAGTCCGCCACGCCACTGTTTTCGGATACCGGTGTTCCAAAGCAAGCCAGGCTTTGTGGCCCAAACCGCGCCCCTCTTCGCCAACCTTCAAGAAGAAAAGATCCAGCGTATTGCGGTGGGTTTCTTCATTGATGCTCACCACTGCGCCGCCGACCTTTCTGCCATCGCACATGATCCGCAGCGCCACCGCTCCCTTGGCGTTGATCGAATGGTCCAAGTCGTCGTCTGAAGGAATGGGCCCATCCGGCAGATTGTCGAATTCCTCCTTAACAGCTATCGAAAAGGCGTCCTGCAATTCCTTTTTGAAATCGCCGATATCGATTGCGTCGACTTTCACCAGGCTGATTTGAGTGTCGGACATATCGTCCTCGTAGGTGCTTGCTGCAGACGTCAGGCTGATGTTCTCGGCAGAAAACCGGGCAACCGCCGTGTGGTCACAAAGAGCCTTCCCGCGCGACATCGAAAAGCCGCTCCGAGGGGGGCGCCTCCGCGCGATGAGTGCTGGGCGTCGAGCTTGCGCTGTTACGCCGGCTTCCGCAAAATCTTCACCAATTCCCCGTGCACGAACTCATTCCCGCACACCACATGACCGGTCACAACCGGGTCGCCCGGCGTGTCGATGTCGGTCACCGTCCCACCTGCTTCGCGCACCATGATCAGCCCGGCGGCGACATCCCAGGACTGGAGGTTGCGCTCCCAGTAGCCGTCGAGGCGGCCGGCGGCGACGAAGGCGAGGTCGAGGGAGGCGGCGCCGAAGCGGCGCAAGCCGGCGACGCGGTCCTGGATCGCAGTCATCTCGCGGCGGAATTCCTCGTGGTCGCCGCGGCCGATATGGGGCAGGCCGCAGGCCACCACGCATTCGTTGAGCTGGCGACGGCCGGCCACCCGCAGGCGCTGGTCGTTGAGGAAGGCGCCCTTGCCGCGCTCGGCGATGTAGAGCTCGTCATTGGCGGGGTTGTAGATCACGCCAGCAATGATGGTGCCCTCGCGGGCGAGGCCGATCGAGATCGCGAATTGCGGGATGCCGTGCAGGAAGTTGGTGGTGCCGTCGAGCGGATCGACGATCCAGGTGTGGCTCTTGTCGCTGCCCTCGCGGGTGCCGCCTTCCTCGCCGATGAAGCCGTAGCCGGGCCGGGCCTTGGCGAGGTCCTGGTAGAGCATCTCCTCGGCGCGCTTGTCGGCGAGCGAGACGAAATTGGCCGGGCCCTTCAGCGAGACCTGGAGATGCTCGATCTCGCCGAGATCGCGCTTGAGGCTGCGGCCGGCGCGGCGCGCGGCCTTGACCATGACGTTGATAGTGGCGGAATACAGCATGTGCTCTGGTCTTGATCGGGGAAAATGGCGCGAAATCGCGCGTCTTTGAGGGATGGGGTGCCCTGCGGGGCGCCTGACGTCAAGTCATTGGGTCAAGTCATTTGGTCCCGAGCCATTTCCGGGCGGCGGCCTCGGCCTTGGAGCGGTCCTCGGCCGGCAGGTCGGAAAACTGCTTGTCGAGCTCCGGATCGCCCTTGCCGACGGTCTTGGCGACCAAATGCCATTTGAACCCCTCGACCTTGTCCACGGACGTGCCCATGCCGTTGATCAGCACCCAGGCCAGCCGGTTCTGCGCGATCGCGCTGCCCTGGCGGGAGGCCTTGCGGAGCAGGGCCACAGCCGCGGGCTGGTTCTTCGGCGTGCCGGTGCCGTTGAACATGGCGATGGCGTATTCGACCTCGGCATCGACATTGTCGGCCAGTGACGCGGCCTGCAGCAGCCGCACCGCGCGTTCCGCGTCCTTCGGGACCCCGGTGCCTTCCTTGTAGAACGTCGCGAGCGCGTATTGCGCCTCGGGCAGGCCGGCATCGGCCGCCTGGCGCAACAGCTCGGCGGACCGCTTGACGTCCTGCGGCAGGGTCTGGCCGTCGAGATAGAGCAGCGCCAGGTTATAGGCCGCCTTGGGCTCGCCGAGCTTGGCGGAGGAGGCCATCAGCTTGACCGCCTCGCCCTTGTCGACAGGGCCGCCGCGGCCGGACATGCGCATCATGGCGAGTGCGAACATCGCCTCGCGGTCGCCGGCGTCCGCGGCGCGCTTGTACCATTCGAGCGCCTTGGCGTAATCGCGGCGGATGCCCATGGCATTGGAATAGAGCTCGCCGAGCATGGTCATCGCCTTGGGATCGCCGGCCTTGGCGCGGTCGGTGGCGAGATCGAACGCCGTCTTGTACTGGCCGCGCTGATAGGCGCCGAACACCAGATCGACACCGGGAGTGTCGGTCGCCGGCGCGGGAATCACGGTCGCGGGCAGCGCCGGCTTGGGCGAGGGGGCCGGCTTGGGCGACGCCGAAGGCTTTGGCGCCGGCGCGGCCTCCTTCTTCTTGGTGATCGTGTGCGGTTTGGGCTTCGGCTTTTCGGCGGGCGCGCTCGGCGTGGTCACCTGCGGCGCGATCTGGAGCTGCGCGGCGGCGGGCGCCGTGAGCAGCAGCGTGGCCAGGAGGGTGATGCGCGGGAGCTTCATGTCGGGCGCTAGCCGTGCTCGCCGCTCACAGGATTTTGCTCTGCAAGCGCAGTCGCATGGGCCTTCTTGATCGCAGCGTCGGCCTCGACCAGCGCAGCCTTGGGCCCGCGCGGATCGGCCCAGATGAATTCGCCGACCAGCACGAAATCGGCGCCGCAGGCCGCGAAGTCATGGGCCTCCTCGAGCGAGGTGGCAAAGCCGACGCAAGGTGGCTCGAACAGCTCGGCCCACCAGTCCAGCCGCTCGGCGATCGCCTGCGATGACGGGCGCTGGCCTTTGCCGTCGGGTTCGCCGAACAGCACATAATCCGCGCCGATCTCGCCCGCGTCCATGGAATGGTGCCGCGTCGTCAGCCCGCCGACGCCGGCGATGCGATCGGGCTTGAGCGATGGCAGCGCCTCTTTCAGCGCGGCGATGCCGGGCAGATGGGCGCCGTCGGCGCCGCCGCGTGCAACGAGCTCGGGATGGCCTTCGACGAGCAGCGCGGCACCCGCCTTCTGCACGACCGGCGCGAGCGCCTTGATGCGCGTGATCATGGTGCGCTGGTCGGTCTCCTTCAGCCGCAGCAGCACGGCCGCGACGTCGGCGGCAGCAAGCAGGGCCGGCAACTCGGCTTGAAGCGCAGCGGGATCATCGACGACAGGCGTCGCGAGATAGAGGCGCGGCGCGGGGCGCGGCGGAGGCGATTTGTTCGACAAGATCTAGGCTGCTTTCTTTTCCAGGCTGCTTTGCCACTCGCCCCTGGAGGCGAGCCCGTTCATGCGGGCGCGATGACTGAAGGCGCTTTGCCCGGCCGCGACGTTCTCGGCCTTGCCCGACCAGGCCTTCTGCGGCGCGGCCTGCAGCGCGCGGCCGTAGGAGAACGTCAGGCCCCAGGGCAGCGGGCCGAGCTTGTGCATGGCGTTGAGATGCGCTGTGGCCTCTTCGTCCGACTGGCCGCCGGACAGGAAGGCGATGCCCGGCACCGCCGCAGGCACGCAGGCCTTCAGCAGTCGGATCGTCTTCTCCGCGACCTCTTCGACGGAGGCCTGCTTCGGGCACTTCTTGCCTGAGATCGCCATGTTCGGTTTCAGCACCATGCCTTCAAGCGCGACGCGCTGCACGCGCAGCTCCTGGAATGTCTTGTTGAGCACGCGCTGGGTTACTTCATAGCAGCGGTCGATGTCGTGATCGCCGTCCATCAGCACCTCCGGCTCGACGATGGGCACGATCTGCGCCGCCTGGCACAGCGCGGCGTAGCGCGCCAGCGCGTGGGCGTTGACGCTGATCGCGGTCATCGAGGGAATCCCGCTGCCGATGTCGATCACCGCGCGCCATTTGGCGAAACGCGCGCCGCGCTCGTAGTATTTCTTCAGCCGCTCGGCGAGCTTGTCGAGCCCGACGGTGACCAGCTCACCCGGGCACATCGGCAGGGCTTGCGTGCCCTCGTCGACCTTGATGCCGGGGATGGCGCCGCTCTGTTCGATCAGCTTCACCAGCGGCGTGCCGTCCGCGGCGTCCTGCCAGATCGTCTCGTCATAGAGGATCACGCCGGAAATATACTGGCTCATGGCCTCCTTCGAGCGGAACAGCATCTCGCGATAGTCGCGGCGATTGCTTTCCGTCGATTCCACGCCGATCGCGTCGAAACGTTTCTTGATGGTGCCGGAGGATTCGTCGGCGGCAAGAATGCCCTTGCCCGGCGCGACCATGGCGGTCGCGATCTTGTTGAGCTCAGTCAGATTCATCGAGAGGTCCTCCCAAAACGATTCTGCCCTTGCCTGTGAAAATAGACGGTTCTCGGGCAATTGCCGAGTTAACGTTCGTCGCAGGGTAAAGGGGCGGGAGGTCAGGGTTGTTCGCCTCTCCCCGCTCGCGGGGAGAGGCCGGAATGCGCGCTTAAAGCGCGTATTCCGGGTGAGGGGGACTCTCCGCGGGTCCAATTGCCAGCGTCCCCGGGGAGACTCCCCCTCACCCCAACCCTCTCCCCGCAAGCGGGGCGAGGGGAGGATAGGGCGCAGCCAGCCTTACGCCACCGCGCGATCGCTTACGCCACCTTCGGGTCCAGCTCGCCCTTGGCGTAGCGCTTGGCCATTTCGGCCGGGGTCAGAACCTTCTTGAACTTGGAGGCCTGGCCTGCGGTATTGAACTCCTGCAGCCGCTGCTTGCACAGCTTGGTCATCGCTTCCATTGCGGGCTTCAGGTACTTGCGCGGGTCGAACTCTTCCGGGTGCTCCTTGAACACCTTGCGGATCTGGCCGGTCATGGCCATGCGGTTGTCGGTGTCGATGTTGATCTTGCGCACGCCGTGCTTGATGCCGCGCTGGATCTCGGAGACCGGCACGCCCCAGGTCGGCTTCATCTTGCCGCCGAACTCGTTGATGATGTCCTGGAGGTCCTGCGGCACCGACGAGGAGCCGTGCATCACCAGATGCGTGTTCGGCAGCTTGCGGTGGATTTCCTCGATCACGTTCATGGCGAGGATGTCGCCGTCGGGCTTGCGCGTGAACTTGTAGGCGCCGTGAGACGTCCCCATCGCGATCGCGAGCGCGTCGACCTTGGTCTCCTGCACGAACTTCACGGCCTCGTCGGGATTGGTCAGGAGCTGGTCGTGGCTGAGCTTGCCCTCGGCGCCGTGGCCGTCTTCCTTGTCGCCCATGCCGGTTTCGAGCGAGCCGAGCACGCCGAGCTCACCCTCGACCGAGATGCCGCCGAGATGGGCCATGTCGGTCACGGTCTTGGTGACGCCGACATTGTAGGTCCAGTCGGCCGGGCTCTTGCCGTCGGCCTTGAGCGAGCCGTCCATCATCACCGAGGTGAAGCCGGCCTGGATCGCGGTCATGCAGGTCGCTGCCTCGTTGCCGTGGTCGAGATGCACGCAGACCGGAATGTGCGGATAGATCTCGGTGACCGCGTCCATCATGTGCTTGAGCATGATGTCGTTGGCGTAGGAACGCGCGCCGCGCGAGGCTTGGATGATGACGGGCGCGTCGACCGTATTGGCCGCGTCCATGATCGCCAGCGCCTGTTCCATGTTGTTGATGTTGAAGGCCGGTACGCCGTAATCGTTCTCAGCCGCATGGTCGAGCAATTGACGCAACGTGATCCGAGCCATGTGTCTTTCTCTCCGGTTGGGCCTCTGGCGGCCGCTAGTTTCTTGCAGACTGATTACTTGATGCGCAGAACTTCGACGCCGGGCAGGGGCTTGCCTTCCATCCATTCAAGAAATGCGCCACCGGCGGTCGAAACATAGGTGAACTGACCGGCCACATGGGCCTGGTTGAGCGCCGCGACGGTGTCGCCGCCGCCCGCGATCGAGATCAGCTTCTTGGCCTTGGTGCGCTCGGCGGCATGCTTGGCGGCGGCCATCGTGCCGCGGTCGAACGGCTGCATCTCGAAGGCGCCGAGCGGTCCGTTCCAGACCAGCGTCGCCGCATCGTCGATGGCGGCATGGACCCGCGCGATCGACTGCGGACCGACGTCGAGGATCATGCCGTCGGCCGGGATCGAGTCGAGGCCGTAGGCATGCGACGGCGCGTTGGCGGCGAAGTGGTAGGCGACGGTGGCGTCGACCGGCAGGATGATCGCGCAATTGGCGGCTTCGGCCTTTTCCATGATGCGCAGCGCGGTGGGCGCGAGATCCTTTTCGGCCAGCGATTTGCCGATGCCGACGCCCTGGGCGTGCAGGAAGGTGTTGGCCATGCCGCCGCCGATCACCAGCGCGTCGACCTTGGTGACGAGATTTTCCAAAAGGTCGATCTTGGTCGAGACTTTTGCGCCGCCGATGATTGCAATGACCGGCTTGGTCGGCGAGCCCAGCGCCTTCTCCAGCGCATCGAGCTCGGCCTGCATGGTGCGGCCGGCATAGGCCGGCAGCTTGTGGCCGAGGCCTTCGGTCGAGGCGTGGGCGCGGTGTGCCGCCGAGAACGCGTCGCTGACCCAGATGTCGCCGAGTTTTGCGAGCTCCGCGACAAAGGCGGGATCGTTCTTTTCCTCTTCCTTGTGGAAGCGAGTGTTCTCGAGGCAGAGGATGTCGCCATCCTTCAGCGCCGCCACCGCCTTGGCCGCGGGCTCGCCGATGCAATCGTCGGCGAAGCCGACCGGCTTCTTCACGACCTTCGCCAGCGCTTCCGCGACGGGCTTCAGCGAGTCCTTGGCATCGCGGCCCTTCGGCCGGCCGAAATGCGCCAGCAGGATGACCTTGCCGCCCTTGTCCGAGATCTCGGTGATGGTCGGCGCGACGCGCTCGAGCCGGGTCGCGTCGCTGACGCGTCCGTTCTCCATGGGCACGTTGAGATCGACGCGCAGCAGCACGCGTTTGCCCTTCACGTCGACGTCGTCGAGGGTGCGGAATTTGTTGGTCATCTCTGGCTCTCTTGTCCCGGGCGCTGCGCAGCGCGAAGCGGTGCGCTGCAGAACCGGGACCCACATCACAGCGAGTCCCGCGGTTAGATGGGTCCCGGCTCTGCGGAGCAGCGCTTGCGCGCTGCACCGCGTCCGGGACACGAGACCCCTGCTTAGATCACCTTCGCGATCGCGACGGCGGTGTCCGCCATGCGGTTCGAGAAGCCCCACTCGTTGTCGTACCAGGACATCACGCGCACCAGCGTGCCGTTCTGCACCTTGGTCTGGTCCTCGTGGAAGGTCGAGGAGTGCGGGTCGTGGTTGAAGTCGATCGAGACGTTCGGCGCGGTGGTGTAGCCGAGGATGCCCTTGAGCTGCTGCTCGGAGGCGCGCTTCATCGCTGCGTTGATTTCCTTGGCATCGGTGGCGCGCTTGGCGATGATCTTGAGATCGATCACCGAGACGTTCGGGGTCGGCACGCGGATCGCGACGCCGTCGAGCTTGCCCTTCAGCTCGGGCAGCACGAGGCCGATCGCCTTTGCCGCACCGGTCGAGGTCGGGATCATCGACATCGCCGCCGCACGGCCGCGATAGAGATCCTTGTGCATGGTGTCGAGCGTCGGCTGGTCGCCGGTATAGGCGTGGATCGTGGTCATGAAGCCGGTCTCGATGCCGACCAGGTCGTTCAGCACCTTGGCGACCGGTGCGAGGCAGTTGGTGGTGCAGGAGCCGTTGGAGACGACCAGATGGTCCTTGGTCAGCGTCTCGTGGTTGACGCCGTAGACGATGGTGGCGTCGGCGCCGTCGGCGGGCGCGGAGACCAGCACGCGCTTGGCGCCGGCGGTCAGATGCGCAGAGGCCTTGTCCTTCGAGGTGAAGATGCCGGTGCATTCCATCGCGATGTCGACGCCGAGATCCTTCCAGGGCAGCTTAGAGGGATCGCGCTCGGCGGTCACCTTGATCTTGCTTCCGCCGAGGCTGATCGTGTCGCCATCGACGGTCACGGTGCCGGGGAAACGGCCATGGACGCTGTCGAAGCGGAGCAGATGGGCGTTGGTCTCGACCGGGCCGAGGTCGTTGATACCGACGACCTCGATGTCCTTGCGGCCGGACTCGGCGATAGCCCGCAGGATGTTACGGCCGATGCGGCCAAAACCATTAATTCCGACGCGGACTGCCATGTTTCGTCTCCTTATGACCGTTCAATGACGGGTTCAATAACGCCTAGTCTTCCCGCACAACGCGCCATACGCGCCTGCGAAGGTTTTTTAGGGGCGGACGCCCGGTTCGGCCGGGCGGTGCTTGATCATATGAGAGACTACGTAGTCCTTTTTTTTGGCAAGCTCAACTCTCAGGAAACGCGTTTCAGCACAGCGTTAACCGCAGCCTCGGCGGTAATCCCGAAGTGCTTGAAGATCTTGTTCAACGGGGCACTGGCGCCGAACGAATGCATGCCGATGAATTCGCCATCCTGCCCGATCACGGCATCCCAGCCCCAGCGCACCGCTGCTTCCATGGCGACCTTGATCGGCGCGTTGCCGATGATCGCATCGCGGCGCTCCTTTGGTTGCGCTAGCAAGAGCTCGAGCGAGGGCACCGAGACCACCCGTGTCGGAATGCCGCGCTCGGCCAGCTGCTTCTGGGCGGCCACCGCCATCTCGACCTCGGAGCCCGAGGCGAACAGCGTCGCCTTGGCTTCGCCCTGGGCCGCGACCAGCTCGTAAGCGCCATATTGGCAGGGGTTTTCGTTTACACTCGTCCGCAGCTGCGGCAGGTTCTGCCGCGTCAGCGCCAGCACGGTCGGGCCGTCGATCCGATTCAGTGCAATCTCCCAGCACTCGGCGACCTCGATGGCATCGCAGGGGCGGAACACGCGCATGTTGGGAATGGCCCGCAGTGCGGACAGGTGCTCGACCGGCTGATGGGTCGGGCCGTCCTCGCCGAGGCCGATGGAATCGTGGGTCATGACATAGACCACGCCGGTCCCCATCAGCGCGGCAAGCCGCATCGCCGGGCGGGCATAGTCGGTGAACACCAGGAAGGTCGCGCCGTTCGGTGCGAAGCCGCCGTGCAGGAAGACGCCGTTCATGGCGGCGCACATGCCGAACTCGCGGATGCCGTAATGGATGAAGCGGCCCTTCGGCGTCTTGGCGGAGAACGCGGTCGCCGACTTCGCCTTGTTGTTGTTGGAGCCGGTGAGGTCGGCCGAGCCGGCCAGAAACTCCATCGGCATCGCGCCGGCGATGACCTCGATCACGGCCTCGGAGGACTTGCGGGTGGCCGCAGTCATCGGCTTTTCCAGCAGCTCCTTCTTGTAGGTGCGGAACGCCTTGGCGAGCGCGGCCGGACGCTCGTGGCGCAGGCGGCGCTCGAACTCGGCGCGCTTGCGGCTGCCGAGCTCACCGAGCCGCGTCTCCCATTCCTGCCGGGCCGCTGCGCCGCGGGTGCCGGCGGCGCGCCACGCCTTCAGCACGTCGTCCGGCACCGAGAACGGCTCGAGCGAGATGCCGA
Organism: Bradyrhizobium cosmicum; assembly: GCF_007290395.2. Taxonomy (NCBI): domain Bacteria; kingdom Pseudomonadati; phylum Pseudomonadota; class Alphaproteobacteria; order Hyphomicrobiales; family Nitrobacteraceae; genus Bradyrhizobium; species Bradyrhizobium cosmicum. The sequence goes on from NZ_CP041656.2 coordinate 1,162,882, forward strand.
GATTCTCCTTGGCGGCCTTGAGCTCGTCAGCGCCGAGCGCTTCGCCGTGCACCTTGTTGGTGCCGGCCTTATGCGGCGCGCCGAAGCCGATGGTGGTGCGGCAGGCGATCAGCGTCGGCTTGTTGGATTTCTGCGCGCGCGTGATCGCGGCGGCGATGGCGATCGGGTCGTGGCCGTCGATCTTCTCGGCGGCCCAGCCGCACGCCTTGAAGCGCTTCACCTGGTCGACGGAATCGGCGATCGAGGTGGGGCCATCGATCGAGATGCCGTTGTCGTCGTAGAGAACGATCATCTTGTTGAGCTTCCAGTGCCCGGCCAGCGCGATCGCTTCCTGCGACACGCCTTCCATCAGGTCGCCGTCGGAGGCGAGCACATAGGTGTGGTGATCGACGATCTTCTTGCCGAACTCGGCGGCGAGCATCTTCTCGGCGAGCGCCATGCCGACGGCGGTCGAAAGACCCTGGCCGAGCGGACCGGTGGTGGTCTCGACGCCCTTGGTATGGCCGTGCTCAGGGTGTCCGGGTGTCAGCGATCCCAGCTGGCGGAAATCCTTGAGCTGGTCGATCGTCATCTCGGGGCTGCCGATCAGATGCAGCAGCGCATAGAGCAGCATCGAGCCATGGCCGGCGGACAGCACGAAGCGGTCGCGGTCGGGCCAGTCCAGTGCAGCCACGTCGAATTTCAGGAACTGCGTGAACAGCACCGTGGCCATGTCGGCGGCGCCCATGGGCAGGCCCGGATGGCCGGATTTCGCCTTCTCCACGCCGTCCATTGCGAGGCCGCGGATCGCGTTGGCCATACGGTTGTGATCGACCTGCGTCATGTCTGAAATCCGTCTGAAATGAGGCGCTTGGCGACGGTTGTGCCCGCGCGGGAAAGAGCCTTTCGGCCACTGGGGTCGGGGCTGAATTAGCACCTCGGTTCCGGCAGGCCAAGGCAATCAAACGCCGGTTTGGCCGTAAAAGTTGCTTAGCAGTGCATAGTTTCGCGGCGGCGTTGCGCTTCCCTAGCTTGCCACGTAAATTTCTGCTTCTAACCGCTTGCCGAACCGAGTCTTTTGCCGGACGGCAAGCTCCAGGGTAAAGCCCAAGGCAAAGTCCAAGGGCAAGGCCACAGGTTCCGCCGCTGACTGCATGAACGATCGGGTGTCCAACAGCTCTGCCATGACGGAGTCCTCCGCCGTCGAGATCGAGATCGCGACCCGCAGGCTCACGGCGGCGCTCGACGCGCTCGAAAGCGCGGTGGAGCGGCGACGTGATGCCGATCGCGACGAGAACGAGCTTGCCGCGCGGATCCAGGCGCTGGGCGCGGATCGATCGCGGCTGGCCGATGAGCTCGACGGCGCGCTGGTGAAGGCGCGCAAGCTCGAGCGCACCAACCGCGAGATCTCCGACCGGCTGGATTCGGCCATCGTCACGATACGCTCGGTGCTCGATACCGGAGAGGATGGATGAGCCACATCAATGTCACCATCAACGGCCGGCAATACCGCATGGCCTGCGAGGAGGGCCAGGAGGTGCGGCTGCTGAAGCTCGCCGAGAGCCTGGAGACGCGGATTCAGTCGCTGCGCGGAAAATTCGGCGAGATCGGCGATGCGCGGCTCACCGTGATGGCCGCGCTGACCGTCTGCGACGAGCTGGTCGACTCGGGCAACCGCATCCGCACCATGGAGCAGGAGCTCACCGAGCTCCGGGATTTCCGCAACGCCGCCGTCGAGCGCGCCCGGTTGACCCAGACCGCCGTGGTCAACGCGCTGAACGCCGCCGCCGAGCGGATCGAGAAGTCGACCCAGGTCCTGAACCGGACCGTCGGAGGCGGCATCGCGATCGGGTAGCACTCGATGTATCCGCGCGCCCACCCTCCCCTGGAGGGGGAGGGTCGATCGCGCGAAGCGCGAGCGGGGTGGGGTGATCTCTCAGCACGGGCAGTGTGCGATGTGGAGAGATCACCCCCACCCCGCGCCGCATTTCGCTTCGCTCCATGCGTCACGATCCTCCCCCTCCAGGGGAGGGTAAGACCCGTGAATGCCGCGCGAAAGCGGCGACCCGCTCGCCGGGCTGGCGATTCGTCAGTATCGTTGTTACATTGCGAAGGCGAGGCTGCGACGCGCGTCAGGAGCCATATATCCCCGGGGCCTTATCGATCCTTTAGGGAACTGTCCCTGTTCGGGCCCGTGGGCCCGAGCATATGGTGCCCACCTACTTTCGTAGGGAACTCCGGGATCGAGTGCTTCAACGGCGTTCGCGGCTTCGTACTGTTATTTCTTGAATTGCGTTCTTCGAATTGAGTCCACGACAAACCGGCGGTCCAGTTCACTCTCAGGGTCATGTCCGTCCGCTGTTGCGGACGATGACGGCGGAGCGAAAACGCGCATGCCCAACTCCAAAGCCGAACTCCGCGCCAAAGCCCTCGCGGCGCGCGACGCGCTGAGCGAGAAGAAGCGCACCGCTGCCGCCACAAAGCTCGCCAAACGCGGGTTGCCGTTCAAGCTGCTGCCGGGCAGCATCGTCTCTGGCTATTCGCCGATCCGCAACGAGATCGATCCGATGCCGCTGCTGAAGAAACTCGCGGAAGCGGGCGCGACGCTGGCGCTGCCTTGCGTCACCGCGCGCGGCCAGTCGCTGGTGTTCCGCATCTTCCATCCGAACGACCGCCTGATGATGGGCCCGCTCGGCATTCCCGAGCCATCACCGGCTGCCGCCGAGGTCATCCCCGACATCATGCTGACGCCGCTCGCGGCGTTCGATCGTCTCGGCCATCGCATCGGCTATGGCGCGGGGCATTACGATTTCACCTTTGCGCATTTGCGCAAGACCAAGCAGATCGTCGGCATCGGGCTTGCTTTTGCAGCGCAAGAGATCGAGGCCGTTCCGGCACTAGCCCACGACGTCGCGCTGGATTATGTGCTAACGGAATCGGACGTATTCGATTTCCGGAGTTCTGAAGTTGCGCATTCTGTTCGTGGGTGATGTCGTCGGCCGTGCCGGGCGCAACGCCATCGCCGAATATCTGCCCGGCATGGTCAGGGACTGGTCGCTCGATTTCGTCGTCGTCAACGGCGAGAACTCCGCCGGCGGCTTCGGCATCACGGAAGCGATCTATCAGGAGTTTCTCGACGCCGGCGCCGACGCGGTGACGCTCGGCAATCATTCCTGGGACCAGCGCGAGGCGCTGGTGTTCATCGAGCGCGCCGAACGCCTGGTGCGCCCCGCCAACTATCCGCGCGGCACGCCCGGCCGCGGCGCCGCTTTGGTCGAAACCAAGAACGGCAAGCATGCCCTCGTCGTCAACGCTTTGGGCCGCGTCTTCATGACCCCGTTCGACGATCCCTTCGCAGCATTGGAGCGCGAGTTAGGGGCCTGTCCGCTCGGCGTCGCTGCCGATGCCATCGTCGTCGATTTCCATGCCGAGGCGAGCAGCGAGAAGCAGGGCATCGGCTTCTTCTGCGACGGCCGCGCCAGCCTCGTCGTCGGCACCCACACCCATGTGCCGACCGCCGACCACCAGATCCTCACGGGCGGCACCGCCTACATGACCGACGCCGGCATGACCGGCGATTACGACTCGATCATCGGCATGCAGAAGGAAGAGCCGCTGCGGAGGTTCACGTCGGGAATTCCATCGGGCCGGTTCGAGCCGGCCGCGGGCGCGGCGACGCTCAGCGGCGTTGCGGTGGAAACGGACGATGCGACGGGGCTCGCGCTACGAGTTGCGCCCGTGCGTGTCGGCGGCAGGCTGGAGCCGACGACGCCGAAATTCTGGTTGAGCTGAGGCGCGACGCCACACTCACTGTCGTCCCCGCGCACGCGGGGACCCATAACCCCAGGGAGTAGTTATTGCGCGAAGACGGTCACTCCGAGTCTTCGCGAAACTATTGCTGCGCCGTATGGGGCCTGGATCTGCGCTTCGCTTGTCCGGGACGACGGCGGAGATCGACGCGCGCTCGTGCGTCAATCTCAGGTGACCGCGCCGCGCGCCGCGATCGGCCAAAGCGCCTCCACGCGGGCATCCGGCGTGTTGAAGCCGCGCACGCCGACATACCAGTCGTAGAGATTGACGGTGGGGTCGCAATGACCCGGGATGAGCGTCACCTTGTCGCCGAGCGCCAGCCGCGACGACGCGCCGTCGAAGTCGAGCAGGCCATGTTCGTCAGAGGGTCTGTTATAGCGCAGGTCGGGACGGCCCAGCACGGCCGGAAATCCGCTGTCGTTCGACAGGGCCTTGTGGCCGGCATCGATGACTGCGCGTTCGCCGGAAGCGGTGCTCATCACGGTCGCGATCACGAACAGCGCATGCTCGAACGGGCTGGCGTTGCGCGCCCCGTCGGCGACGTTCTTCGCGTAGTCGGCGTCCATGAAGATATAAGAGCCGGCCTGCAATTCGTTCCAGATGCCGCTCGCGCCTTCGAGCTCGAACGTCCCGGTTCCCGCGCCTCCAATCGTCCGGCATTGAAAGCCCGCATGCTCAAGGGCGCGCAGCGTCTCCCTGGTCGCGTTCGCAGCGCTGGCGATGGCCGCGCGCCGCTCTTCCGGCGTTCGCAAATGCTGGGCGGAGCCGTGATAGGCCTGCAAGCCGCCGAACGACAGGAAGCGCGAATCCGCCACCTGCCGCGCCAGGCCAGCCGCCGCCGGGCCCGGCCTGACGCCGCAGCGACCGGCGCCGACATCGACTTCGACCAGGACCTCGATGTGCGACCCGGCCCGCTCCGCGGCGAGCGCCAGTTGCTCGACCGCGATGGAATCGTCGACGCAAACGCTGATGCGTGCGTGGCGCGCCAGGCCTGCGAGCCGTTCCAGCTTCCGCAGGCCCACCACCTCGTTGCTGACGAGCACATCGCTCACCCCGCCCGCCACCAGGACCTCGGCCTCGGCGACCTTCTGGCAGCACATGCCAACCGCGCCGCGCGCGATCTGCTTGGCCGCGATGATCGGCGACTTGTGGGTCTTCGCATGAGGGCGCAACCGAACGCCGAGCTTGCCGACCGCCGCCGCCATCGTGTCGAGATTGCGCTCGAAGGCGTCGAGGTCGATGATCAGCGCCGGCGTATCGATCTCGGAAAGCGGCGCGCCGATTTGGGCGGGTGGAAGGGACATCGAAAGCCAGTCGATTGTGTTCGGGTCCGCGCCCCGAATGTGCGGCAGCCTTTCTATGGCAACAACGGTCGCCGCACCAGTGGCGACACCTACTCCGCTGTCTGCCCCCGCAACTCCGCCACATCCTTCGCCGTCAGCTTCGAGCCCTTCGTCCCGAACCGCCCGGTGACGTAATTCGCCACCGCCGCGATCTCATCGTCCGTATACGCGTTGCCGAACGCCGGCATCGAGAGCGCGCCGTCAGGCGTGCGGCGCTTGGTGCCCGAGATCACGATCTGCGCGACGTTGGTGGCCGCGGGGTCATTCACCGCCCAGGTGCCCGTGAGCGTTGCCATCGGCGACACCGGGCTCTCGCCGCTCCAGCCGTGGCAGCTGGCGCAGGCGCCGGCGAACAGCTGCTTGCCGCGGGCATCCGCCGTCACGCCGTCCTTGTGCGAGGCCGGCGCGACCGGCGCCGTGGTGGCTGGCAGATCGGGCGAGGGCTGCGGCGGCACGCTGCGCAAATACGCAACGATGCTGCGGATATCTTCGGGGGCGAACTGGCTGAAACTGTGATCGACGGCTTCACCCATCGGGCCCGATGCCGAGCCGTGTCCCGGTGCGTGACCGAGCGATAGGTAAGAAATCAGATCCGCATCGCTCCAATTGCCGAGGCCGGTCGCCTTGTCGGAGGAGATGTTGAAGGCGCGCCACCCAGCCGTGACGGCACCGGCGAACTTCTTGCGGTTGTCCAGCGCGAAGCCGAGATTGCGCGGCGTGTGGCACTCGCCGCAATGCGCCAAAGCTTCCGCAAGATACGCCCCGCGATTCCATTCCGGGCTCTTCGAGGTATCCGGCGCAAAGCGCGTATCGGGATTGAACACCGCCGACCAGAACATCATCGCCCAGCGTTGGTTGAACGGGAACGACAGCGTGTTGTCCGGCGCCTTCGCGCGCACGGCAGGCAGGCTGAACAGATAAGCCTTCACCGCCAGCACGTCCTCGTCCGTCATGAAAGTGTAGGACGTGTACGGCATCGCCGGATACAGCCGCGCGCCGTCACGGCGCTTGCCGTGCTGGACCGCGTTCAGGAAATCCTGGTCGTTGTAATTGCCGATGCCGGTGTCCTTGTCCGGCGTGATGTTGGTGGAATAGAGCGTGCCGAACGGCAGCTTGAAGGCGAGCCCGCCGGAATAGTCCTTCTCGCCGGGCTTGGTGTGGCAGACCATGCAGTCCGCCGCCTTGGCGAGATACTCGCCGCGCTCGACGAGACTTGCCTTCTCCAGCTTGGCAGGCACCCCGGTGGGCTTGCCCGCGCGGTAATCGGCCAGCGCCACTTTCGTGCCGCCGGAAAAGTCGAGCGGGCCGGGCCCGCGGATGATCCAGAGGCCGAGGCCGGCCACGACGATGGCAATGACGACGAGGCTTCCGAGGATACGCATCTTGCCGCTCATGCCTTTTTCCCCGCAGCCAGCAGTTTCCGATCGATCGGCAGGCGCCGCAGCGCCACGCCGGTTGCAGCGTAAATCGCATTGCGCAGCGCCGGCGGTCCCGCCGTGGTGCCGGTCTCGCCGATTCCACCGGGGGCCTCGCCGCTCTTGACGACGTGAACCTCGATCTTGGGTGTCTGGTTGATCCGCAGCATCCGGTAGTCATTGAAGTTGGATTGCTGGACGCGTCCCTTCTCGATGGTGATCTCGCCATAGAGCGCAGCGGTCAGGCCGAAGATCAGCCCGCCCTCGACCTGGGCCACGATCGTGTCGGGGTTGACGGCGATGCCGGTGTCCACCACCGAGGTGGCACGTCGCAGATTGATCTCGCCCTGCTCGTCGACCTCCGCTTCCACCACCGTTGCGATGAAGCTTCCGAACGAAGGCTGCAGGCACACGCCGCGTCCGACGCGTGCCGGCAGGGGTTGACCCCAATTGGCTTTCTCAGCTGCGAGATTGAGAACGTTGAGGAAGCGCGGCTGATTGGCCAGCATGCCCCGGCGAAACTCGACTGGGTCCTTGCCCGCCTTGCGCGCCAATTCGTCGATGAAGCATTCGACCGCGAACACGTTGTTGTTGGGGCCGACGCCGCGCCAGAACCCCGTTGGTATCGCCGGCGGCTCGGCCCTGACATATTCGACGTGGAAATTCGGGATGTCGTAGGGCACGTCGGTGGCGCTGTCGATCGCGTCGATATCGATGCCCTTCTGGAACGCCGGCGGCAGCCAGCGCGCGAGGATCGCGGCGCCGGCGATCTTGTATTTCCAGCTGGCGATTTTCCCGCCCGACAAGGTCGCCGCGATCGTGTCGCGATAGACCGGTCGGTAGACGTCGTGCTGAATGTCTTCCTCGCGGGTCCACACCACCTTGACCGGCCCGTCGACTTGCTTGGCGATGCGAACCGCCGTGACCACCATGTCGGGCTCGAGCTTGCGGCCGAAGCCGCCACCGAGCAGATGCTGGTTGACCGTCACCTTCTCGACCGGAAGTCCGGCGGCCTTCGCCGCCTCAGACTGCACGCGCGCCATGATCTGCGTGCCGGTCCAGATCTCGCAGGAATCGGGCTTGCAATGCACCGTGGCGTTCAGCGGCTCCATCGTCGCGTGCGCGAGGAACGGCAGCTCGAACGACGCCTCATATTTTTCGCCGGCCGCGAGGCCCTTGGCGATGTCGCCGGTGGACTTGGCGACCACGCCGTCCTTTGTGCTGGCGGCACGCAGATCGTCCCAGATCGCCTTCGAATCGATCTTCGCGTTCGGTCCCTCGTTCCATTCGATGTCGAGCGCGTCGAGACCCTTCTTCGCCGCCCACATGTGATCGCCGACGACGGCGACGAGATCGTCGAGCACGACGATCTGCCGCACGCCCGGAATTGTCTTCGCGGCGCGGTCATCGACCTTGCCGATCTTGCCGCCGAACACCGGGCACTGCGCCAGGGTCGCGAACTTCATGCCGGGCACGATGGCGTCGATGCCGTAGACGGCCTTGCCGTTGACCTTGTCGGGGGTGTCGAGCCGCTTGAACGGCTGGCCGATGTAAACGAAATCCTTGGGGTCCTTGAGCGGGATGGTCTTGGGCGGCGTCTGGCCGCTCGCGGCGGCTGCCAGCGCGCCATAGCCGAGCGTCCGGCCGCTCGCCTTGTGGGTCACCACACCCTTAGAGGTCGTGCAACTGGCGGGGTCGACGCTCCATTGCGCGGCCGCCGCCTGCACCAGCATGGCGCGCGCGCCGGCGCCGGCGTCGCGCAGCGGCTTCCAGAACGCCCGCACCGATGTGGAGCCTCCCGTCGCCTGAATGATGAAAATCGGATTGCCGTAGAGTTTCTCGTTGGCCGGTGCGTGCAGTAGCTGGACCTTCGACCAGTCGGCGTCGAGCTCTTCCGCCAGGATCATCGAGACCGCGGTGTAGATTCCCTGACCCATCTCGACTTGAGGCATCACCAGCGTGGTCACGCCTTCCGGGTCGATGCGAATGAAGGCGTTGGGCGCGAACTTGCCGTCGGTCTTGTCCTCCGGCTGCACCGGCTCGTTGATGGCGGCGCGCAGCGGCAGATGGAAGGCGAGCAGGAAGCCGGTGGCGAGGCCGCCGGTCAGCAGCGCGCGGCGAGAGACATTGTCGAGTGCATTCATGGCTGATCTCACGACTGCTTGCCGTTGGCGGCGTGCTTGATGGCCTCGCGGATCCGCACATAGGTGCCGCAGCGGCAGATGTTGCCGGCCATTGCGGCGTCGATGTCGGAATCATCAGGGTTGGGCGTTGCTGCCAGCAGCGCGGCCGCCGACATGATCTGGCCGGACTGGCAGTAGCCGCACTGGACCACTTCGGCATCGAGCCAGGCCTTCTGCACCTTCGCGCCCGCGGGCGTGGTGCCGATATGCTCGATGGTGGTGATGGAGCGGTTGGCGACCGCGCTCACCGGCAGCACGCAGGACCGCACCGCCTTGCCGTCGACATGCACCGTGCAGGCGCCGCATTGCGCGATGCCGCAGCCGAACTTGGTGCCGGTCATTCCGAGGATGTCGCGCAGCACCCACAGCAGCGGCATGTCAGGTGGCGCGTCGAAAGTCTTCTGTTCGCCGTTGACGGTGAGTGTCGTTGCCATATGCATCCCCTTGCTCGACGATCGCTTGCGGCGACCGGGTCGGCGAATTCGCGCGACCATAATCATACCGATGCGAAACGATGAAGCTTCGAATTTTCTCGCAATGCATATTTGCGCGGCTGCGACGCGAGGCCATGACGTTCACGAATTTGTGCGGCGATCACTGCGGGAAGTTTGGGCCAATTGATATGATAAGCGTCATTTTTTGACGCGTTTCATCGCGCGCGCCGTCGATCGCCGCAGATGATCGTGCGAACGCGCAAAACCATGCGATGGCGAAAGTCGTGCGATTGGGAAAGTCGGGCGGGGACGCGTCCTTGCTTGCGACGCATCCTTCGAGACGCCCGCCTGCGGCGGGCCCTCAGGATGAGGACCGCGTGTGCGGCCGTAATCCTCACGAGTACCAATGCCACTCAGCCTCATCCTGAGGAGACCGCAAAGCGGTCTTCTCGAAGGGCGAGGCGCTTCGCCAAGCCCGCCTTTACGCGACAGCTCTCCCTTCGGGAAAGCGCAGCGACCCTCGCAGAAGCATTCTCTCAAAATTTCGGAATAATAGCATTGTGCGCCTGTTTTGCCCGACGGGTCAAGGGCTCGTCAGGCGCCTGGCGCGCGATGAGGCGCAAGCCATTGATTCCTCAGGCACCGGCTACTGTGCATGGGGTTGTTTTGCAGTTTCCGATTTGAAAGGCCGTCGCGACGTCGTCAGCTCTGCCGGAAACCCATCCGGAACGCGCCCCAGTGCTTGCCGCGGACCATGATCGGCGAGGACAGGTCCTTCATCAGCACGAACTGTCCGCCGCCCATGTCGCGGCGATAGGTCTGCAGCAGGAACGGCTTGGTGTTGGCCCCGACCTTCTTGACCGTGCGGTCGGTGAACAGGCGGCGGTTGCGGCAATTGGCGTTGTTCCAGACCGGGTCCTTGCCCTGCGGCAGACTGTAGTTCGGGTTGTGGGTCGGCAGATAGCCGCCCTTGGTCCATGCGACGCAGAACACGATGCGAGGATCGGATTTCTGGATCGGGTCCTGGATCGCGGGGAGCGCGCGGTCGGTGAATTCGACGTAGTTGGTGAGATACTGTTTTGGATCGGTGCCGGGGATTTCGCGATATTTTTCGTCCATGAGCTGGTCGAGCGTGATCTCGCCGCGATCGATCGCGGCTTCGAATTCGGCGGAGATCCGCTTGGCGGTGTCGACCACGACGCGGATCAGCGGCGTGTCCGACGTTTCCACGCCGCTGTTGGCGATCATCGCGATCAGGCCTTCGGACGTGTCGAGCAGTTGCGTCACCCGCTGGTCGGCGCTCTTGAGGTCGCGCGAGGACAGGTCGACGCCCCTGGCGAGCTCGTTGAGCTCGCTGATGACGGTGTCGCAATGGCCGAGATTGGAAGTTGCCGCGCGCGTGACGCTGTCGATCTCAGCTTCGACCGAGGCGAAGCCCTGCTGGACCCGCGAGATGATGCCGGAGATCGCTTGCGCGCCTTCGCCGGCGGTCTTGGCACGCTGCGAGGCGTCGCTGCTCTCGCCGATCAGGCCTTCGATCTGGCCGTCGAGATCGCGCACGGTGTCGGAGATCTGGAGCGTGGCCTGGCGGGTGGCCTCCGCGAGGTTCTTCACCTCGCTTGCGACCACCGCGAAGCCGCGGCCGGCATTGCCGGCGCGCGCGGCTTCGATGGTGGCATTGAGTGCGAGCAGATTGGTCTGCTTCGCGATCGCCTCGATCGCGCCGGAGACTTTTGCGACCTGCGCCAGCGCCGAGCCGACGGCGCTCAGCCGCCCCTCGATCCGCTCCACGGCCGCGACGAGTTCGGAGATGTGGCTGACCGCGGTATCGACCGCGCCGCGGGACTGCGCGATCTCGCCGACCGCGGCCGACGTGGTCGATTGCACCGCCTGCGACGCATTGGCGATGCCGCGGTTGGCCGCGACCATGGTCTCGGCCGTTCTCTGCAGGTGATGGAACCGCTCCGACTGGTTGGCGACGCGGCTTGCAACTTCCTGGACGTTACCGGCGATGTCGGCGAGTTCCACGCCGAGCCCGCCGATGCGGTCGGCGAGCTGGTCGATCAGCCGCTCGGCGAGCGTGCGGTTCGATCCTGTGTCCATGACGGCAAGCTGGGCGAGGGACATTTACGGGCTTCCTCAAATCGGAGCCGTTCGCCGGCTCTCCGCGGCATTCCCATTCCAACATTATTCAAAGAGGTGATTCGCGCCCGGCGTCTTGCCTGAGCGTGCACTACAGTTTGTAGGCCGTCCTGAAACCGCCCCAGTGCCGGCCCTGGACGCGGATCGGAACGTCGATCTCGCGCATCATCACCGTATTCCCGTTCCCCATGTCGCGCGCATAGCTCTGGACCAGGTACGAGCGCAGATTTTGCGCGGCGGCAAGCCCGGCCGGATCGTTGAAGATGCGGCGGTTGCGGCAGTTGGCGGTGTTCCAGCCCGCGTCACCCGGCCGCTGCGGATGCGAATAGATCTTGTTGTGCACCGGCAGGAAGCCGTTGCGGTCGACCATGGCGCAGAACGCCATGCGCGGGTCCCTGGCGAGAAACGCTTCCTGGAACGGCGGCAGCGCGCGGTCGGCCCAATCGAGATATCGGGTGCGGTATTGCTGCGGATTGGTGCCGGCGATCTCCGCATAATCGGTGTCGAAGAGATCGTCGATCCTGACCTCGCCGCGTGCAACCGCCTGTTCGAAAATCCGGGTCAGGGCGGTGCCCGCTTCCATGGCGCGGGTGACGAACTCGCTGTTCTCCTCGTGGATCGACCAGAGCCTGTCTTCGATCTTCTCAGCTAGCGCGGCATCGGGATTGACGAACTGCGCGCGCGCGCCGGCCTTGGATTGCTCGGTCACGCGCAGGCGGCAGGCGCCGACGTCTTCGAGGCTGCCCTCGATGATGGCCTGCGGCGCAAGCCGGCCGGCGTCCGGTCCGCCGATCAGCACGCCGTCCATCGCGATTTCATAGACCGGCATCACGCCGCGCGCGGTTTCGAACTTGAGATGGCAGGGCAGCCGCTCGGTCTTGCGGCGGTCATCGTGCTCGCTCTGGCGAAGCAGCACCGCGCAGCGCGATTTCAGTTTTTGCGCGAAAGTGGTGACGGCCCGGCCGGCGCTGGCGACATTCTCGCCATGCGTTTCGGCCGCCTTGGTCGCGGCATCGATCTCGGCTGCGCTCTGGCCGACCGAGATGATGAACTCCGATGCGCTGGCGGCGTTGCCGGAGACTTCGCTGGTGGTGGCGTTCTGCTCGGCGACCGCGCCGTTGACGGTCTCGAACACCGGGCGGATCGCCTCGATCGCCTGCGAGATGCGGTGCACCGCATCCGCGGAGCCGGTGGCGTCGCGCTGCAGCGCGTCGATCTTCCGGGTGATCTCTTCCGTGGCGCCCTGGGTCTGCACAGCGAGCGCCTTCACCTCGGTGGCGACCACCGCAAAGCCCCTGCCGGCGGCACCCGCGCGCGCGGCCTCGATGGTGGAGTTGAGCGCGAGCAGCGTCGTTTGCCGCGCGATCTGTGCGATCAGATTGACGACGTTGCCGATGGCGGCGGAGGATTCGCGCAGGCGGTCGACATTGGCGCGCGCTTCCTGCGCGGCGGCGCTGGCCGCGTCGGCGAGCTTGCCGGCCTCGCGCACCTGCGCGCCGATGCCTTGGGCGGACTGGGTGAATTTGTCGGCGGCATGCGCGAAGGTGGAGGCGTTCGATTGCGCCGCATTGGTGCGGCCGGTCAGGGCGTCGGTGCGGTCGCGGATGGCGGCAAGCGTGTTGGCGGTCGCCTCGGCGCCCCCGGCGACCGAATTGGCGGCGCGCTCGAGCTGGCGGATCATGGCGCCGAGCTCAAGTTCCAGCAGTTCCAGGATCTCCCGGGCGGAATCGTCCCCGGCAGCTCCGGCCGGCGCGGAATCGGCCGGCGACGGCGCAACCTGCGGGCCTGCGGCGGGCGCAGGTACGTCCGGCAGACGCTTCCGAAATATTGCGAACGCCATCAGGTCACTCTTGTGGGAGGGTGGGCGGACGCTATTTTCGCAGGCCGGAATGAAATCATGGTTAACAGTGCCTGACTACTGGGCACGGGACACTACGGTACTACCTTAAAGTCGTAGAGCCTCTTTCATTCCGGTGGGTTGGCGGCCTATAAGGCCGCGCTTCCCACACTCTCCTTGGCTGACAATTCCTTAACGAGACCCGCATGGCCGGACATTCCCAATTCAAGAACATCATGCACCGCAAGGGGCGGCAGGATGCCCAGAAGTCGAAGCTGTTCGGCAAGCTGGCGCGGGAAATCACCGTCGCGGCCAAGCTGGGGACGCCTGACCCCAACATGAACCCGCGCCTGCGCGCGGCCATCACCGCGGCGCGCCAGGAGAACATGCCGAAGGACAATATCGAGCGCGCGATCAAGAAGGCGCTCGGTAACGAGGGCGAGAACTATGACGAGATCCGCTACGAGGGTTACGGCCCCGGCGGCGTTGCCGTCATCGTCGAGGCGCTGACCGACAACCGCAATCGCGCCGCCTCCGACATCCGCTCCTTCTTCACCAAGTCGGGCGGCAATCTCGGTGAAACCGGCTCGGTCTCCTTCATGTTCGACCGCACCGGCATCATCGAATATGACCGCAGCGTCGCCTCCGACGACGCCGTGCTCGATGCCGCGATCGAGGCCGGCGCCGACGATGTGGTCTCGGGCGAAGGCGGCCACGAGATCTACGCCTCGACCGAAGGCTATCGCGACGTCGCCAAGGCGCTGGAAGCCAAGTTCGGCGAGCCGCGCAAGGCCGCGCTGATCTGGAAGCCCCAGAACACGGTCGCGGTGGACGACGAGACCGGCGAGAAGCTGCTCAAGCTGATGGATTTGCTCAACGAGCACGACGACGTCCAGAACGTCTACGCCAATTTCGAGGTGTCGGACGCGCTGATGGCGAAGATGGGCGGGTAGGGGCCCGCTTTCCCCTGTTGCCTTCGTTCTGTTTCTGTTTCCCCCACGGCAGCCAACCGCTATCACTGGCGCATGACTGCGCTCCCGATTCGTGGCCCCGTTCGCATCATCGGCATCGACCCAGGCCTGCGCCGCACCGGCTGGGGGGTGATCGAGGCTGACGGCAATCGCCTGATCTACGTCGCCTGCGGGTCGGTGGAACCGCCGGACAACCTGCCGCTGGCGAGCCGCCTGCTCGCGATCCACGAAGGGCTTGCAGCCGTCCTGTCCGGCCACCAGCCGATGGAGGCTGCGGTCGAGCAGACCTTCGTGAACAAGGACGGCGTTGCGACGCTGAAGCTCGGCCAGGCCCGCGGCGTCGCCATGCTCGCGCCTGCGATGTTCGGCATCAGCGTCGCCGAATACGCGCCGAACCAAGTCAAGAAGACCGTGGTCGGCGCCGGCCACGCCGACAAGCATCAGATCGCGATGATGCTGAAGATCTTGCTGCCCAAGGCCGAGCCGCCGTCCGCGGATGCCGCCGATGCGCTCGCCATCGCCATCACCCATGCCCATCACCGCCAGAGCACGGCGCTGCGGCTGAAGGTGGCGGGGCTATGATCGGCAAGCTCAAGGGCCTGATCGACTCCTACGGCGAGGACTATGTCATCCTCGACGTCGGCGGCGTCGGCTATCAGGTGCATTGCTCGGCCCGCACGCTGCAGCATCTGCCGTCGCCCGGCGAGGCGGCCGTGCTGTCGATCGAGACCTATGTCCGCGAGGACCAGATCAAACTGTTCGGCTTCCGCACCGACCAGGAGCGCGAGTGGTTTCGCCTGCTCCAGACCGTGCAGGGCGTCGGTGCCAAGGTCGCGCTGGCCGTGCTCAGCACGCTGGCGCCTTCCGATCTCGCCAACGCGATCGCGCTGCGCGACAAGGCCGCGGTGGCGCGCACGCCGGGCGTCGGCCCCAAGGTCGCCGAGCGCATCGTCACCGAATTGAAGGATAAGGCGCCGGCCTTCGCCAATGTCGATCCAGCCGTCGTGCATCTTGCAGGCGCAGTCGACGACCAGCGCGCGCCACGGCCGGTTGCGGACGCGATCTCGGCGCTGGTCAATCTCGGCTACGGCCAGCCGCAGGCGGCCGCCGCGATCGCCTCGGCTTCGCGCAGCGCCGGTGAGAATGCCGAGACCGCGCAGCTCATTCGGCTTGGCCTGAAGGAACTGGCGAAATAGGCTATGTTCGTCGCAGACCGATCAGGGACCATATTTCGCCCATGCTGACCAAGAAGGATGAGGAACTGATTGCGGCCGCGACCAACGCGATCAGCCAGCGCTATCGCAACGACTGGCAGGAGGTGGGGGCGGCCATGCGCACCCGTGACGGCCGGATCGTGACCGGCGTCAATATCGATGCCTATATCGGCCGCAACGCAATCTGCGCCGAAGCGATTGCGATCGGGCGCGCGATTACCGAGACCGGTGACCACGGCATCGAGAGCATCGTCGCCGTGCGTCATCCGAAGCCCGGCGAGCCCGGCAACATCGCCGTCGTCTCGCCCTGCGGTACCTGCCGCGAACTGATCCATGATTACGATGCCAAGGCGAAGGTGATCGTGCCTGACGATGGCCGGGCTCCGAAGGTGGTCACGATCGGCGAACTGCTGCCGAACAAGTACCGCAGAGGCAACGAGTGAACACGCCGCCCCGCATGGTCTCGCCCGAGCGCCGCTCCGATGACGTCGGTGACACCGCGCTGCGGCCGCAGTCGCTGTCCGACTTCGTCGGCCAGCAGCAGGCGCGCAAGAACCTCTCGATCTTCATCGAGGCGGCGCGCAAGCGCGGCGAGGCGCTGGATCACGTGCTGTTCGTCGGCCCTCCGGGTCTCGGCAAGACCACGCTGGCGCAGATCGTGGCGAAGGAGCTCGGCGTCGGTTTTCGCGCCACGTCGGGCCCGGTGATTGCCAAGGCCGGCGATCTCGCGGCATTGCTCACCAATCTCGAAGAGCGCGACGTGCTCTTCATCGACGAGATCCATCGCCTCAGTCCGGCGGTGGAGGAGGTGCTGTATCCCGCGATGGAGGATTTTCAGCTCGACCTGATCATCGGCGAGGGCCCGGCGGCGCGCTCGGTGAAGATCGAGCTGTCGAAATTCACCCTCGTCGGCGCCACCACGCGCGCCGGCCTTCTCACCAATCCGTTGCGCGATCGTTTCGGCATTCCGGTGCGGCTCAACTTCTACACCATCGAAGAACTCGAAAGCATCGTCACCCGCGGCGCCCGCGTGCTCAATGTCGGAATGAGCAGCGATGGCGCCAACGAGATCGCGCGCCGCGCCCGCGGCACCCCGCGCATCGCGGGCCGTCTGCTGCGCCGCGTGCGCGATTTCGCCTCGGCCGCCGATGCCGACAAGATCGACCGCAAGATCGCCGACCACGCGCTCAGCGCACTCGAGGTTGACGCCGCGGGCCTGGATGCCATGGACCGCCGCTACCTCATGACCATCGCGATGAACTATGGCGGCGGCCCGGTCGGCGTCGAGACGATGGCGGCCGCCTTGTCCGAGCCGCGCGATGCGATCGAGGACATCATCGAGCCTTACCTGATCCAGTGCGGTTATCTGCAGCGCACCCCGCGCGGCCGCCTGCTCACCACGCATGCTTTCCGCCATCTCGGCATCGCCGAGCCCTCGCGCGATGCGGCAACCCAGTTCGGCCTTTTCGGCACGGACGAGAGCGACGACTGATCTGCGCAGTATCTGCACAATATCATCCAATTTTTGCTAGAGTGAAGGGTGATGATCCCTTCGTCGGGTGTCCCGCCGCTTGAACTGTATTGCCGTCGATTGCGAGCCAGAGGGATAGCGTGGTTGAAGATTGCTTCGGATCGAGACGCTATCGGCTCGCATGTCTCGTTCTCTCCATAACTACGGTCGGATTCCTGCTGATCGCCATCGGCATCGTGACACCTGCATACACCGACGCTACCGCTGTGGAACGGATCAGGACCGGGCAGGAGTGTGTGCCCGGTGTTCCGAACGCCAGCCCGGATCGGCGATGTAGCGATGAGGACTGGTACAGGTCTATGAATAATTTGCGTACCAGCAAGTGGGGCCTCGTCGATGCTGGCGCAGGGCTGGCTGCGTCCGGGGGGACGATGCTTGGCTTCATGTTGTGGAGCCGCAAGAAGGCCTGGAGAGAGCTGTCGACGCCTAAGAGCATTTGGATCGTCGGTCTGGCGAGCGCGGCCTGGCTGCTGCAAATCCCAGCCTACGATCTGTTGTTCATGACCGAGTTGGCGCGCGGATACTATCCGCCGTGGTCCGATTCAGTCGTGATCCCGATGTCCCAAGTTCAGGACATTCTGCTTTGGCTGTTCGTGCCTTACCTTGCGATATGGCTTGTTTTTGTGGTGGGCTCGAGGTTGCCGGCCAAGGTCTTCTCCAATGCTTCCGGTCGGCCGCTGGTCAACGCCTTCTGGACCGGCGTGACGGCTTTGCTGTTCGTGCCAGTCGCGCTGATTCTGATTGGTGCGATCCTGGACGGTCCGACGATGATTGTGCCGCTCCTGTGGGTGGTGCTGTGGCTCCTCCTCTGCGCGCGCTCTGCCGCGTTGACTCGGCACAAACCGGCTCGCTTGGCGCCCGCGTGAGCGACGACTAGTCTCCGTAAGTGCGAAGCCCTCCGTCTGTCATGAACATCCGGTAATTTCGTGCAGACGATCTGCACGAGCGCACCCAAATTCCGCTCCAATCGAGCCGCATCACGGAGGCGCATCATCAGCGAGCCTTCATGATCACGCGTCGGCATCTCATCCGTTCCATCGGCGCCCTGTCCGCGCTCGGTGTCTCGACCACGGCTTATGCCGTCGGTGTCGAGCCTGTGCTGCGGCTTCGCGTGACCCGCTATCATCCGGCCCCCGCGGCAATGGCCGTCGGATTTTCCGCTGAAGATCGCCGTCATCGCCGACGTCCATGCCTGCGATCCCTGGATGTCGCTGGAGCGGATCGAGGCCATCGTCGACCGCACCAATGCGCTGAAGGCCGACCTCATCGTGCTGCTCGGCGACTATGTCACCGCTCTTCACCAGGTCACGCGCATCATTCCGCCGCGCGAATGGGCGAGGGTGCTGGCCGGCCTCAAGGCGCCGCTCGGCGTCCATGCCGTCATGGGCAATCACGATTACTGGGACGACAGGACTGTGCAGCAGGCCGGCTACGGGCCGACCATCGCGCATCGTGCGCTGGAGGCGGCAGGCATTCCCGTCTACGAGAACGACGCCGTGCGCCTCAGCAAGGACGGCCGCCCGTTCTGGCTGGCCGGTCTTGGCGATCAGCTTGCTTTTCTGCCGGCGCGGCGGTTCCGGAATATGGTGCGCTTCGGCGCCGACGACCTCGCCGCGACGCTCGCCAAGGTCACCGACGACGCGCCGATCATCCTGCTCGCGCACGAGCCCAACATCGCGCCGCGCGTGCCCGCGCGCGTCGCGCTGCAGCTGTCCGGCCACACCCATGGCGGCCAGATCCGCTTGCTCGGCTGGTCGCCTGCCGTTCCGCCGCAGCATGGCCTCCGGCTCGCTTATGGTCATTTCCGGCTGAAATGCGACGTCATCGTCTCCGGTGGCCTCGGTTGCAGCATCATGCCGGTCCGCGTCGGCGTGCCGCCCGAGATCGTCGAGGTGACGCTGGGGCGAGGACCGGTGGTGGCGTAACCGAGCTTGCGCGACCAGCCGTTTTTGCGCAAAACGGGCCGGTTGCAAAAAGCAAAGAGGCTCGCGACGTGACAGCCCATCTCGACGGCGAGATCCGCGACGGCCGCCATCACATGCAGGTCCGCGTCTACTACGAGGACACGGATTTCTCCGGCATCGTCTATCACGCCAATTATCTGCGCTTCATGGAGCGCGGCCGTACTAATCATCTGCGGCTGATGGGCGCCGAACAGCAGGCGCTGTTCGAGCAGCCCGCGACCGAGGATGCCGGCTTCGCCTTCGTCGTCCGCTCGATGCACCTGGATTTCCTCAAGCCCGCGCGGATGGACGACGTGCTCGATGTCGTGACCTGGCCGGTCGCGGTGAAGGGCGCCTCGATCATGCTGGCGCAGGAGGTACGGCGGGCCGAGGACGTTCTGGTGAAAGCCGAGGTGCGCGTCGCCTTCATCAGCGGCGGCCGCGCCCAGCCGATCCCTAAATCGATCCGTACGCTGATGAAGGCCGATTTGATTTCCTGATCGCCCGATAAGTGATCGGCCGACGGGTGATGGCCACTCGACTCCGGCGGATGCGGCGATAGATTTGCGGCCCCGACCCAATCGATGAGGCCATCATGTCGCGTCCGCCGCTTCCGCCGTTCACCCGAGAGACCGCCGCGCAGAAGGCCCGCATGGCCGAGGACGCCTGGAATTCGCGCGACCCGGTGCGCGTCTCGCTCGCCTATACGGAGGACAGCCGCTGGCGCAATCGCTCGGAAGTGTTTCAGGGCCGCGAGGCCATCGTCGCCTTTCTCACCCGCAAATGGGAGAAGGAGCAGGAGTATCGCCTGATCAAGGATCTCTGGGCCTTCGACGGCAACCACATCGCGGTGCGCTTCCAGTACGAATGGCACGACGCCAGTGGCCAGTGGTATCGCTCCTACGGCAACGAGCAGTGGGAGTTCGACGAGCACGGCCTGATGCGGCGCCGCGAGGCCTCGATCAACGACATCATGATCGCGGAGAAGGATCGCCGGTTTCACTGGGCCGCGCCCGGGCCGCGGCCGGCGGATGTGCCGGGGCTGGGAACCGATCCGTTCTGAGTAACTCTCAATCCTCATGGTGAGGAGCCGCAAAGCGGCGTCTCGAACCATGCAGGCCTCGCTGCGGCAGCGGGGGCCTCGATCCTTCGAGACGCCCGCCTTTGGCGGGCCCTTCAGGATGAGGCGATGGATTTGCGCGCCAGGAACCGCGTGATCGCCCCGCCAAGCTTGGCGCTGTCCAGCGGCTCCGCCAGTGACTCCCGCGCGGTCGCAACCACGTCATCCGGCAGCTTGCCGTCGCGCAGCTCGCAGCACACTTGCGCGAACTCCACGTCGAATTCGGGATGGGGCTGCACCGACAGCGTCGTGCCGTTGGCGTAGAGCAGGCCGGCATGCGGGGTGAAGTCGGACGAGAGGATCGTCAGGGCGTCGTCTGGCGGCTCGATCACCTGGTCCTGATGCGATGCGGCGATCGCGACTGCTTCACCTTCAACGACGCCGTTCTCGGGCAGCACCTGATAGACGTGCCGGCCGATGCCCCAGCCCTTCTCCGACTTGCGGACCGTGCCGCCGAGCGCCTGTGCGATCAGTTGATGGCCGAAGCAGACGCCGACCATCGGTGTCTTGTTCGCATAGGCGGTGCGAACGAAATCTTCCAGCGGCGCGATCCAGTCAAGCCCGTCATAGACGCCGGCGGCGGCGCCCGTGATCAGCACGGCCTCGAGCTTGCCCGGATCGGGCAGCGCATCGCCATTCGGGATGCTGACGATTTCGACCGTGGCCGTCGGGTCCTCGGCGCGGACCATGCGTTCGAACATGTTGGGAAACGAGCCGTGCTG
Source organism: Bradyrhizobium cosmicum (assembly GCF_007290395.2). NCBI lineage: Bacteria > Pseudomonadati > Pseudomonadota > Alphaproteobacteria > Hyphomicrobiales > Nitrobacteraceae > Bradyrhizobium > Bradyrhizobium cosmicum. The sequence continues at coordinate 1,183,526 of NZ_CP041656.2, forward strand.
CTCGCGATATTTTTGCGGGACCTGCCCGGTCTCGATGATGGTGATGCGTGCCATGTGCCCTCCCGGTCAAAGGCTGCGCGCGCAGGCGCAAGCTCAGTCGATTCCTGCCCCATGTTGCTGGTGTGGCGCTGTGCGTTCCAAGAGCGCGCTGTCCTTGCGAACTTCGCTGAGAAAGGCCTTGGCCAGGCGAGACAGCGGTTCGGCTTCCGACCATAGCATATAGGCCACCGCGTGCGTGGTCGGTGTGAACGGCCGGACCACGAGACCGTTGCCGCCGTTCTGCAACGGCGAGAACGGATCGACCACCGCGGCGCCGACGCCGGCTGCCGCGAGCACGCAGGCCGTGTTGCAGTAGCGCACCTCGACCGTCGGCCGGAACGGCGCGCCGGCACGGGCAAAACTGTCGCGTACGGCTTCGCCAAGCCGCGTGCCGCGCTCGAGCCCGATGAAAGGCAGGCCCGACAGATCCGCGGCCGAGATCACGGGCTTGTCGGCGAGCGGATGCTGTGGCGGCAGCACGCAGACCATCTCGCCGGTGTGCACCACCTCGTGCGCGATGCCGGGATGATGCGTCAGCCCGAGCGCAAAGCCGAGCTCGGCGACGCGGCTGAGCACGCCTTCGATGATGCCTTCATAACGGCGAACGTCGAAGAAGACGCGTGTCTCCGGGCGTCGGCGCAGGAAGTTGGACAGGGCCGAAGGGATGATGCTGTAGGCCAGCGGCGGCGTCGCGACGATGGCGAGATGCCCGGAGCGATTCTCGCGCAGATCGCGCACACGGTTCTCCAGCTTGGCGTGCAGCGCGAAGATCGCCTCGCTCTCCTTGTACAGCGCCATCGCTTCAGCGGTCGGAAACAGCCGGTTGTTGACGCGCTCGAACAGCGCAAAGCCGGCCTGCGCCTCCATCGTCTTCAATGCATTGCTGACCGCGGGCTGCGACAGCGCCAGTTCGTCCGCCGCCGCCACCGTGGTGCGATGGCGGATGACGGCACGCAGGATCTCGAGCTGGCGCAGGTTCATATCACTGCCGATTATACTCAGGGCCGAAAGATCATAGCAGAACGAATTGATTTTGCAGCCCCGCTTCCGCGTAATGGATGCGGATTTGCGCGTCGCATCAAAGGGTTCATTCGCCCATTGAGGCAGCACTGCGCACAGATTGGAGGCAATCTTGGTTCGTGTTCTTCGTGCCGCCGCAGCTCAGATGGGGCCGACGCAAAAAGCCGATACGCGCGAGCATACGCTGAAGCGGATGCTCGACATGCTGGACGAGGCGGCCGACCGCGGCGCCAGCCTCGTGGTGTTTCCCGAACTTGCCTTCACGACGTTCTTTCCGCGCTGGCTGCTGGAGGGCGAGGAGCTCGACCAGTATTTCGAGCGCGGGATGCCGAACCCAGCCGTGATGAAGCTGTTCGATCGCGCGCGTGCGTTGCGCGTCGGGTTCTATGTCGGCTTTGCCGAGCTGACACCGGATGGTCGCCGCTACAATTGCGCCATCCTGGTCGACCGCGACGGCGAAATCCTCGGCCGCTATCGCAAGGTGCACCTGCCGGGCTCGGTCGAGCCGCGGCCGGGTGCGCGCTATCAGCAGCTCGAGAAGCGCTATTTCGACTATGGCGATCTCGGCTTTCCCGCTTTCCGCGCGGGATCGGCCTGGGCTCATGCCATCATGGGCATGATGATCTGCAACGATCGCCGCTGGCCGGAATCCTGGCGCGTGCTCGGCCTGCAGGGCGTCGAGCTCGTCTGTATCGGTTACAATTCGGCGGCCTACGATCCCAATGGCGGCGTCACCGAGGACGCTTCCTTGCGCACCTTCCACTCGACGCTGGTCACGCAGGCCAATGCCTACATGAACGCGACCTGGGCGATCTCGGTGGCGAAGGCGGGCGAGGAGGACGGCTCCGGTCTGATCGGCGGCTCCTGCATCGTCGATCCCAATGGTCGTATCGTCGCGCAGGCGCAGACGCTCACCGACGAGGTCATCGTCGCCGACATCGATCTCGACCTCTGCCGCCAGGGCAAGGACAAGATGTTCAACTTCGCCGCCCACCGGCGGCCCGAGCAGTACCGGGTGATCACCGAACGCGCCGGCGTCATCGAGCCGGCCGTTCTCGACGCGGACTGACTCTTGCACGGCGCTGGCAAAGGAGCTGACATGACACGCCTCTCGCATTTTCTTGGGCTGGCAGCATTGGCTGCCGTGACGTCCGCGCAGGCGGCCGAGCTTCCGGCGGAGATCAGGCAGGCGGGTACGTTGAAGCTCACGGTCAATTCCACCTACGCGCCGATGGAATACCGCGATCCCGCGACCAATGAACTCGTCGGGCTCGATATCGACCTCGCCAACGAACTCGCCAAGCGGCTCGGTGGCCTCAAAATCGTCTGGAGCGAGACGCCGTTCGCCGAGCTGATCCCCTCGCTTCAGACCAAGCGTGCCGATTTCATCATCTCCGGCATCTCCGATCGCGCCTCGCGGCGCGAGACTGCCGATTTCGTCGATTATCTCGCGACCGGGCCGCAGTTCTTCGTGATGGCCGACAACCAGGCGAAGGCGGCGACCGATCTCTGCGGCAGGAAGGTCGGCACCACCCGCAGCACCAGCTTCCCGGTCGAGATCGAGAAGTGGAGCAAGCAGAATTGCGAGCCGGCCGGCAAGCCCGCCATCCAGTACGTCCCGGGTGAGAATTCGATCGACGTCCGCAACCAGCTCAAGCAGGGCCGCATCGACGCGGCCGTGCAGGGCAGCGAGACGCTGTCTTATGCGCAAGCGCAGGAGCCCGGCAAATACCGCGTCGTCGGCGAGCCCTTTGCGAAAGGCTATCAAGGCATCATGTTCCGCAAGGACGACGCCGCCCTGCGTGAGGTGGTGACCGAGAAGCTCGCCGCGATGATCGCCGACGGCTCGTACAAGGCCGTCCTCGACAAATGGGGCCTCGGGGCCAACGCGGTCGCCCAGCCCATGCTGAACGCGGCGCCGCAATGAAGCCGGCTCCGGCACTCGCGGAAGGTTTCCCTGACCTGTCGGGGATGCGGATCGCGCGCGAGCCGCACTGGTTTCGCTGGCTCAGCGCGGCCCTGATCGTCATCGTGCTGGCCGCGATCGTGCGCGCCTTCGCCGGCGGCCAGATCGAATGGTCCTATGTCAGCCGCTTCCTGACCGCAAAAGTCATTATCGAGGGCATCGTCAATACCATGGTGATGGCGGTGCTGGCGATGGCGCTCGGCATCTTCCTCGGCATAGTCGTGGCGGTCATGCGGCTGTCGCCCAATCCGGTGCTGAAGACCGTCGCGGCCGGCTACACCTGGCTGTTCCGCGGCACGCCGCTGATCCTGCAACTCTTGCTGTGGTTCAATCTCGCACTGGTGTTTCCGACCATCGGGATTCCCGGCCTGTGGAGCGCGCGGGCCGTCGACGTCATGACGCCGTTCCTCGCCGCGCTGCTCGGGCTCGGCATCAACCAGGGCGCCTATACGTCGGAAGTGATGCGCGCCGGCATGCTGTCGGTCGACATCGGGCAGTACGAGGCGGCGCAGGCGATCGGCATGGGGCGGCTGCGCGCGCTGCGGCGGATCGTCCTGCCGCAGGCGATGCGCGTGGTGATCCCACCGCTCGGCAACGAGTTCATTGGCATGGTCAAGGCGACCTCGCTCGCGAGCGTGATCCAGTATCCGGAACTGCTGCACAACGCCGAGAACATCTACTACGCCAATTCCCGCGTGATCGAACTCCTGATCGTCGCCGGGCTCTGGTACCTGCTCGTGGTCTCGGTCCTGACGCCGCTCCAGATGCTGCTCGAACGCCGCTTCGCGCGCGGCACATTGCAGTTCGGCCGATGACAAAGCCGCTTGTCGCGATCCGCTCCGTCACCAAGAACTTTGGGGAGTTCCAGGCGCTCAGAAATGTGTCGCTGGACGTCTGGCCTGGCGAAGTGATGTGCCTGATCGGTGCCTCCGGCTCCGGCAAGACCACGCTGCTCCGCTGCATCAACCAGCTTGCCGCGATCGATGCCGGCGGCATCTGGCTCGACGGCGAGCTCCTCGGCGTGCGCGAGCAGGGCGGCAGGCTCCATCGGCTTAACGAGCGGGCGATCGGGCGGCAACGGTTGAAGACCGGCATGGTGTTCCAGCGCTTCAATCTGTTTCCGCACAAGACGGCGCTCGAAAACGTCACCGAAGGGCCGCTCCAGGTGCAGGGCCGCAAGTCTGACGAGGTGCGGGCCGAGGCGCTCGAGCTGCTTCGGCGCGTCGGATTGTCGGCCAAGGCCGACTCCTATCCCGCGCAGCTCTCCGGCGGCCAGCAGCAGCGCGTCGCCATTGCGCGGGCGCTCGCGATGAAGCCGATGCTGATGCTGTTCGACGAGCCGACCAGCGCGCTCGATCCTGAACTCGTCGGCGAGGTGCTCGCGGTCATGAAGGAGCTGGCGAAGAGCGGCATGACCATGATGGTGGTGACGCACGAGCTCGGCTTCGCCCGCGAGGTCGCCGATCGGGTCGTCTACATGGACCAGGGCGCGATCGTCGAGCAGGGGCGCGCGTCGGACGTGTTGGGCGCGCCGCGCGAGGAGCGCACCAAGGCATTTCTTTCGGCAGTGATCTAACAATGGGGGCGTGTTGATGAAGAGATTGTTGGTTGCGGCGGCGCTGTTTGGCGTCATGACCGTTTCGGCTGTTGCGATCGAGCTGCCGGCTGAGATCGCGAAGCGCGGCAGCATCAAGGTCGCGCTGGTGCCGAACTATCCGCCGATGGAGTTCCGCGATCCCGCCACCAACACGCTGTCCGGATTCGACATCGATCTCGGCGAGGCCATCGGCAAGAAGCTGGGTCTCAAGATCGAATGGCAGGAGACCAGCTTCGACCAGTTCATGCCGTCGATCTCGACCGGCCGTGTCGATGCGATCCTCTCCGGCTTTACCGACTATGCCAGCCGGCACGAGACCGCGACCTTCATCGACTATCTGCGGACCGGCCCGCACTTCTTCGTGCAGCAGTCGCGCGCGGCGGAGTTCAAGGACATGGCCGCATTCTGCGGCAAGAAGGTCGGCGCCAGCCGCCGTACCATGTTCCCGGCCATGATCAATGCCTGGAGCGAGAAGAGCTGCGGCAGCAATCCGGTCGTCTTCGTCGGCACCGACGGATCGGCCGATGCCCGCACCCAGCTCAAGCAGGGCCGTATCGACGCCGCCGTGCAGGGCAACGAGACGCTGCCCTACATCATGGAGCTCGAGCCCGGCGCCTACACGCCGGTCGGAACGACGATTGCGTCGCAGTTCGTCGGCATCGCCATTCCGGTCAAGGAAAAGGCACTGCAGCAGGCCATGCTGGAGGCGGTCGATGCGCTGATCGCCGACGGCACCTACAAGACCCTGCTCGCCAAGTGGAAACTGACTGACAACGCACTCGAGAAGGCGACCATCAATGCTGGACAGTAAAGCACTCCAGAGCATTCCGCTCATCCCGGCCAACACCGCAGATCCCGCGCCGGAATATCCGTGGCCGAAGCCGTACAGATCGGCGATGTTCCTGTCGTTCGACGTCGACTCGGAGAGCGCGTGGACCAGCAAGGACGCCGTACATGCGCAGCGACTGATCACCATGAGCTATGGCGGCTATGAAGCACGCGTCGGCACGCCGAAGCTGCTGGAGCTGCTCGACCAGCTCGATCTCAAGGCGACGTTCTTCGTCACGGGATGGTCGGTCGACGCGCATCCGGCGATGGCCGAGTCGATCCTCAAGGCCGGCCACGAGATCGGCCATCACGGCTATCATCATCTCTTGCCAGATCCCGGCGATCCCTGGATCGAGGAAGAGCTGGAGCGCGGATTCGAGGCGCTGAAGCGCCGGCTCGGCGTCAGGCCGACCGGCTATCGTGCGCCGTACGGTGAGTTCACGGAAGAGCTGCGGGTCGCGCTGGTACGGCACGGCATTGTTTACACATCCTCCTTCCGCGACGACGTGCGTCCCTATCGCCATCGCCTCGCCGATGGCAAGCCGGGCACGATCGAGCTGCCGGTGACCGCGAGCTATGACGACTGGATGCACGGCCTCTCCGCGCGCTTCAGCCCGCGCTCGATCTTCCCGAAGGAGCACGTGCTGTCGATCTGGAAGGACGAGCTCGACGAGACCAGAGACTGGGGCGCGTTGGTCACGACCGTGCTGCATCCGCAATGCAGCGGCCGCCCGATGCGGCTGCGCCTGCTGCGCGAGTTCCTGACCTACGCCAAGTCGTGCCCGGACGTGTGGATCACGACCGGCGAGAAGATCGCGGAGAACTTCCTGCGCCACGAGGCGGCCAACCGTTGAGCCATGCCATGAGCCATCGCCGTATCCTCGTCATCAACCCCAACTCGTCGGCGTCGGTGACGGCGGCAATCGACGAGGCAGTCGCACCGCTGCGCATCGCCGGCGGTCCGGACATCGAGGTGGTCGGACTTGCCGAGGGGCCGCCAGGCATCAGCTCGCAGCGCGATGCCGACAGCGTGGTGATGCCGCTGGTCAATCGCGTCACGCGTGACGATGCGGATGCCTTCGTGCTCGCCTGCTTCAGCGATCCCGGCCTGCATGCGGTGCGCGAGGCCGCTGGCGGACGCCCGGTGCTGGGCATCGCCGAATGCGGCATCTTTCGCGCGCTGATGCTCGGCGAGCGCTTTGGCGTCATCGCGTTGTCGCCCTCCAGCATCCGCCGCCAGCAGCGCATGGCGCGGGTGCTGGGTGTCGACAGCCGCTACGCCGGGAGCTGGTCGGTCGGCGCAAGCGCGGCGGAGACGGCGGGTGCCGATATCCGCGGACGATTGATCGAGGCCGGCCGCGCGCTCGTCACCCAATGCCGCGCCGACGTCGTGGTGATGGGCTGTGCCGGCATGGCCTCGCACCGCGCGGCGATTGCGGACGCCATCGGCGTGCCCGTGATCGAGCCTGCGCAGCAGGCGGTCGCGGCCGCGATCGGCGCCGTCTTGTTGAACATCTAAGATCCTTCAGGAGCCTCTTGTCATGCCTATCTCCCGCCGCTCGCTCCTCAAGGCTGCCGCCGCAGTGCCGGCGCTGTCGCTGCCGGGCGTCGTCCGTGCTGAATCGCAATCCACACTGCGCTTCATTCCCGTCATCGATCTCGCATTCGTCGATCCCATCTATTCGACCGCTCAGGTGTCGCGAAACCACGGTTTCATGGTTTGCGACACGCTCTACGGCATGAGCTCCTCGCTCCAGGTCTCGCCGCAGATGCTGTCGGGCCACGCCATCTCCGGTGACATGCTGCAATGGGACCTCAGCTTGCGCGATGGCCTGTTCTGGCACGATGGCGAACGTGTGCTGGCGCGCGACTGCGTCGCCAGCATCCGACGTTGGGCGGCGCGCGACGGTTTTGGCGGCGAGCTGATGGATGCGACCGCGGAGCTCTCGGCTGCGGACGACCGCACCATCCGTTTCCGTCTCAAGCGTCCGTTCCCGCTGCTGCCGCAGGCGCTCGGCAAGGCCGCGATCAATCCATGTTTCATGATGCCGGAGCGGCTGGCGAGCCAGGACCCGTTCAAGCCGCTCACTGAGGTGATCGGCAGCGGCCCGTTCCGCTATCTCGCAGACGAGCGCGTGCAGGGCGCCCGTAACGCCTATGCCAGGTTCGACCGCTACCAGCCGCGCACCGACGGCAAGCCGGATTGGACCGCGGGGCCGAAGATCGTACACTACGATCGCGTGGTCTGGACCACGACACCTGACGCCGGCACCGGCGTCGCCGCGCTCCAGACCGGCGAGCAGGACTGGCAGGAAACGACGCCGCACGATCTGTTGCCGATCGTCAAGGCCGCCGGCGACATCGAGACGCGGATCCTCGATCCCCGCGGCTACGCCTGCATGCTGCGGCTCAATCATCTGCAGCCGCCGTTTGACAATCCCGCCATCCGCCGCGCGCTGCTCGGTGCCATCGACCAGTCCGCGTTCATGACAGCGGTGGCGGGCACCGATCCGGCTTTCCAGGTCTCGCCGATCGGCTATTTCGCCCCGGGGACGCCGATGGCGAGCGACATCGGTCTCGACGTGTTCCGCGGGCCGCGCAACTACGACAAGGTCAAGGCTGACCTCAAGGCCGCCGGCTACAATGGCGAGAAGATCGTGCTCCTCGTCCCCACCAACTCGCTGGCGCAAAAGCCGCTCGGCGAGATCGCCGTCGACAGCCTGCGCAAGGCCGGCATGAACGTCGAATATGCCGGGCTCGATTTCGCCGTCGTGCTGCAGCGCCAGCTCAAGAAGGACCCGATCGGGCAGGGCGGCTGGAGCGCCGCGGTCGGCAACTGGCAGGGCATCGACTGGCTCAACCCGGCCGGCAACACCAACATCCGTGGCGAAGGCAAGGTCGCCGGCTGGTATGCGAGCGAGAGGATGGGACCCTTGCGCAGCCAGTGGCTGGCGGCCTCCGAGCTCGCCGAGCAGCAGCGCATCTGCCGCGAGATCCAGGCGGTGGCGTTCGAGGAAATCCCCTATATTCCGATCGGCCTGTACAAGCAGCCGACCGCCTATCGCAAAGCCATCACCGGCATTCTCGACGGCGCCGCCGTCTTCTGGAACGTACGCCCCGCATGAGCACCATCGCAATCTTCGGCAGCTATGTGCTGTCACGGAAGGACGGCGCGCAGGATGTGCTGCGCGACCATTGGGTTCTGGTCGAAGGCAAGAAGATTGTCGCAGTTACGCGCGACAAGCCGAGCGCCGACGAGGTCTACGACCGTCCCGGCCGCTTCGTGCTGCCGGGCCTGTTGAACCTGCACAATCACTGCTTCTCTGAAGCGGTGGCGCGCAGCCACAGCGAGGACGGCAACGGCCGCAAGAACAACCAGAGCATCGTCTATACGGTGCTGCTGCCCCTCACGAAGCGCGGCGCCGAGATCTTGTCGGCGGAAGAGCGAATGGCGGTCGCGCGGCTTGGCATCCTTCAACTCCTCAAGGGCGGCGCCACCACCGTGATGGAGCCGTTCCGCAATTCGATCCCGGAGATGTTCGATGCCGCCGAGGAGATGGGCATCCGCTTCTACGGCGCGCCTTATCTGTTCTCGACGTCCGACGCCAAGGCCGGCCCCGATGGTGTCGTTCAGTATTCCGGCGATGACGGTACCGCCGACATGGCGACGTGGGACGCGCTCTATCAACGCTGGAACAATCGCGGCGACGGCCGCATCGGCCTTGCGATGAGCCCGCACGCGACCGACACCTGCGGCCCCGACCTGCTGAGGGCTTGTGCGACGCGGGCACGCGAACTCGGCGTTCCCATCACCACGCACATGGCGCAGAGCCGCGCCGAGGTCGAGACCATCGGCAAGCGCTATGGCGACCGCACCCCAGCGCAATATCTGGACTGGCTCGGCCTGCTCGCCCACGATCTGATGGCGGCGCATTGCATATTCAGCAGCGATGACGATCTCAAGCTGATGGCGGCGCGCGGCATGACCGTGCTGAATTGCCCCCGCGTGTTCGCGCGCGCCGGCGTCACTGCCGCCTTCAGCCGCTTCGCCGAGCACGGTGTCCGCACCGTAGTCGGCACCGACGGCTACAACATGGATTTGCTCGGCGAGCTCAATGCCGCCTCGCTGATCTCCAAGATCACGTCGCAGCGCGCCGATGTCGCTAACTCGCCCGAATTGATCGAGGCGAACACGGCTGTTGCCGCCGACGTGATCAAGCGGCCGGACCTCGGCCGCATCGAGCCGGGCGCGACGGCTGACCTGACCGTCGTCGATCTCGCTCATCCACATCTGCAGCCGCTGTTCGATCCGCGCCGCGCGCTGATCGCGCTCGCCAACCGCGCCAATATCGATCAGGTCATGGTCGATGGCCGCATGCTGATCGACGCCGGGCGCTATCTCGGCGCCGACGAAGCGGCGATTACCGCAGCCGGCACCGCGGCGATCGGCAAGATCTGGGACCTGCCGGAGGCGCAGGCCGCGTTCAACGGCTGAGCGTCTGTGGGGTGCTTGATCGTTATCACGAAAAAGGTGCGCTCCCTCTCCCGCTTGCGGGAGAGGGCAGGGGAGAGGGTCTCTCCACATAGGACACTCCGTGTGTGGAGAGAGCCCCCACCCGGCGCTTCGCGCCGACCTCCCCCGCAAGCGGGAGAGGTTGCAGCCAGCTTGTGGCTGCACCCTTTCAACTCAAGCCCTAATCTTCAAATTCAACAAGCGCCTTGCGCATGGTCTCGACCAGATCCAGCGCCACAGGCGAGGGGCTGCGCTGCGCAGGGAATACCGCGGAGAATTCGAAGTCGATGCGCGGCAGGAAGCGGCGCACGACGACGCCGCGGGTGGAAAATTCCTGCGCGGTGAAGGGATCGCAGATCGCGACGCCCAGCCCCGATGACACCATGCCGCACATGATCTCCGACAGCGCGGTCTCGACCCGCAGCACGCGGCGGACATCGTGACGATGGAAGATCTGGTCGACGAGGTGCCGGCTCGAAGATCCCGCCGACAGCGAGATAAAGGTCTCGCCTTCGAAATCGCGCGGCTCCAGAACTTCCTTTTCCGTGAGCCGATGGCCTGTGGGCAGCACCGCGACGCGCGCGGGCGCCGGCAGCTTCTGGCTCGGCAGGCCGGAATGCGCGATCGGCACCTCGGCAAAACCGACGTCGCACTGATTGTTCAGCACCCAGTCGACCACGATGGGCGAGATCACGCCGAAGAAAGCGAGGTTCAGGTTGGGACGCTCTTTCAAAAAATGCCCGGTGAGCCGCGGCAGATAGCCGTTCGACAGCGCCGGAAGGGCGGCAATTCGCAGCGAGCCGGTGCGGCGGCCGCGGATTTCTTCGGCCGCCGCGGTGATGCGTTCGAGGCCGACGAAGGAGCGCTCCACTTCAGTATAGAGCGCCATTGCTGCTGCGGTCGGCACGAGGCCGGTGCCGCGCCGCTCGAACAGCTCCATCTTCAACAGCGCCTGGAGGTCGCGCAGCAGCCGGCTGACCGCCGGCTGCGTCACGGTCATCAACGCGGCCGCCTCGGTGACGCTGCCGGTGAGCATCGTTGCCCGGAAGGCTTCCACCTGTCGCGAATTGATCCGGGCCATCCTGATTTCCATTCATAACATTTCAGCATGCAGAGGGTGCCATTATTCATTGGACGATGGAAGTATAGGTTTGCGATCTTTTTCATCAGGACTGGAGACAGCCCGCTTTTTCGGCAGATTGGAGGGGTTCAAACCTCCAGATCGCGCCAAAGCCCGCCGAACAAGGGCCCGAGCCCTGTCCGGAGAGGTTTTGCGCGGAAGGGAATGCGGAAGGCGCCTCAGTCGGAGATTTGTCGGCACGTCACCTCATTCCGGTATGGAGATCGGACCACATGAAGACTCTTCGCCTTCTGACAGCGGTCAGCATCGCGGCGCTCGCCGCCGGCATTTCGGCCGCCTCGGCTCAGCAGAAAACGCTTTATGTCGCCGGCTACGGCGGCTCGTTCGAGAAGACCATCCGGGACGAGGTGATCCCGACCTTCGAGAAGGAGAATGGGGTCAAGGTCGAATACGTCGCCGGCAACTCCACCGACACGCTGGCAAAGCTCCAGGCGCAGAAGGGAAACCAGCAGATCGACGTCGCGATCGTCGATGACGGCCCAATGTATCAGGCGATCCAGCTCGGCTTCTGCGGCAAGCTCGACGGCCTGCCGGCCGATCTGTACGACACCGCCCGCTTCAAGGACGATCGTGCCGTCGCGATCGGCATCGTCGCCACCGGGCTGATGTACAACACCAAGGTGTTTGCCGAGAAAGGCTGGGCGCCGCCAACCTCGTGGAATGACCTGAAGGACACGAAATACGCCAAGCAGCTCGTGATCCCGCCGATCAACAACACCTATGGCCTGGAAGCGCTGGTGATGCTGTCGAAGATGAACGGCGGCGGCGAGACCAATGTCGATTCCGGCTTCAAGATCTTCAAGGAGCAGATCAATCCGAACGTGCTCGCCTACGAGCCGTCGCCGGGCAAGATGACCGAGCTGTTCCAGTCCGGCCAGGCCGTGATCGCGGTGTGGGGCACCGGCCGCGTGCAGAGCTTCGCCAACACCGGCTTCCCCGTCGACTTCGTCTATCCGAAGGAGGGCGCGGCGACGCTGCTGACGACGGCGTGTCCGATCACCAAGCCGAACGCCTCCCCGCTGGCGTCCAGCTTCGTCAAGATGCTGCTCGATCCCAAGATCCAGCTCGTGATGCTGAAGGAATACGGCTACGGCCCGGTGCTGAAATCGCTGGTGGTGCCGCCGGAGTTCGGCAAGATGGCGCCGATCGGCGAGCGCGCGGCAAAGCTCTATAATCCGGACTGGACCGTCATCAACGAGAAGCGCGAGGAGTGGACCAAGCGCTGGAATCGCGAAGTCGAGCGTTGATCTGATCGTTCGTAGCGGAGACAGCGTCATGGCCTATCTCGAGCTCGATCGGGTCGCCAAGCAGTTCGGCGCGCAGACCGTGGTCGACGACTTCAGCCTGTCGGTGGGGAAGGGGGAGTTCATCTCCTTTCTCGGCCCGTCGGGTTGCGGCAAGACCACGACGCTGCAGATGATCGCGGGCTTCCTCGACCCCACGCGCGGCGCGATCCGCCTGGAGGGCAAGGATCTGGCCGCGATCCATCCGGCCAAGCGCGGGCTCGGCATCGTGTTCCAGAGCTACGCGCTGTTTCCGCACATGACTGCGGCGGAAAACGTCGCCTTTGGTCTGGAGATGCGCAAGGTGACGCGCAGTGAGCGGGCCGAACGTGTTCGCGCCGCGCTCGCGATGGTCGGGCTCGCCGGCTACGAGGACCGCCATCCGCGTCGCATGTCCGGCGGCCAGCAGCAGCGCGTGGCACTGGCCCGTGCGCTGGTGATCAAGCCGAGCGTGCTGCTGCTCGACGAGCCGCTGTCCAACCTCGACGCCAAGCTGCGCGAGGAGATGCAGATCGAACTGCGCCAGATCCAGCGCACCATCGGTACCACCACGATTCTCGTCACCCACGACCAGAACGAGGCGATGTCGCTGTCCGACCGCATCGTGGTGATGAGCCAGGGCAAGATCGAGCAGATCGGCACGCCGCAGGAGACCTATGAGCGGCCGGCTTCGGCGTTCGTCTCGCAGTTCCTGGGCAAGACCAACGATTTTGCCGCGACGATCGATCGGACCGCCGCGCAAGCGCGGGTGACGGCGGGCTCCTGGAGCGCGCCGGCGCCGGCTGGTCTCAGCGGCCCCGTGACCGTCAGCATTCGACCCGAGCGGATCGGCTTTGGCGATACCGGTCTCAGCGCCAGGATCGTCACACGCATCTTCCAGGGCAATCACTGGCTGTTCCAGTGCGAGAGCGAATGCGGCCCGGCGATCGTGATCCGGCAGAATGACGGCGAGAAGCAGCCGGCCGAAGGCGAGGCCGTTCGTCTTGCCTGGCGTCCGGAGGACATGAGCGTGCGCGGCGGAGCTTCCGCATGAGCACGGCCGCCGACGAGCGCAACGCACGTGCGCCCTGGGCGCTGACGGCGCCGGCCCTGGTGCTGTTCGTCGGCGTGCTGATGATTCCGCTGGCGATGACGGTGATGTTGTCGTTCCACGACTGGGGCCAATACAAGGGCATCGAGCCGGTCTTCATCCTCAAGAACTGGCACGAGATCGCGACCGATCCCTATTACGCCGAGATGTTTTGGCGGACGTTTCGCATCGCGATCCTGACCACGCTGCTCACCGCATTGCTCGGCGCACCCGAGGCCTACATTCTCAACCGCATGGACGGCCGCTGGAAGAGTATTTTCCTGCTGGTCATTCTCGGGCCGCTGCTGATCTCCGTGGTGGCGCGCACGCTCGGCTGGGCGCTGCTGTTCGGCGGCAACAACGGCCTCGTCAACAAGCTGCTGATGTCGGCAGGCGTGATCCGCTCGCCGATTCCCTTCATGTTCACCGAGACCGGCATGGTCATCGCACTCGCGCATGTCATGATGCCGTTCATGGTGTTGTCGGTGTGGGCGGCGCTGCAGCGGCTCGACCCACAGATCGAGAATGCCGCGATGTCACTCGGCGCCGGCCCGATCACCACGATCCGCCGCATCATCATGCCGCAGATCATGCCGGGCGTGCTGTCGGGCGCGATCATCGTGTTTTCGCTCTCGGCCAGCGCGTTTGCGACGCCCGCGATCATCGGCGGCCGCCGGCTCAAGGTCGCGGCGACGCTTGCCTATGACGAATTCCTCAACACGCTGAACTGGCCGCTCGGTGCCGCGGTCGCGACGCTGTTGCTGGTCGCGCTGGTGCTGATCGTCGTCGGCAGCAACGCGCTGATCGAGCGCCGCTATGCCGAGGTGTTCCGATGAGACGGAACGGCCCGCTGGCGCTGATCTTCCACACCATCTTCGTCATCGTGATGGTGGCGCCGATCCTGGTGGTCTGCCTCGTCGCCTTCACGCCCGAGGGCTTCCTCTCGCTGCCGACCAACGGCTTCTCGCTGCGCTGGTTCAGGGCGATCGGCAACTATCCCGAATTCATCCACGCCTTCTGGGTCAGCCTTGGTCTCGGCGCGCTGTCGTCTTTCGTGGCGCTGCTGTTTGCGGTGCCCGCCGCGCTCGCGATCGCGCGCTATCGTTTCCGCGGCCGCGACGCGCTCGCCGCGCTGTTCCTGTCGCCGCTGATGATCCCGCATGTCGTGCTCGGCATTGCCTTCCTGCGTTTCTTCACCTCGGCTGGCCTTGGCGGCAGTTTTGCCGCGCTGATCATCGCGCATGTCATCATCGTGTTCCCGTTCGCGCTACGGCTGACGCTGGCGGCCGCAACGGGCATGGACCGCACGGTCGAGATGGCGGCTGTCTCGCTCGGCGCCGGCGGCTGGACGCTGTTCCGCCGCGTGACGCTGCCGCTGATCCTGCCCGGCGTCATCAGCGGCTGGGCGCTCGCCTTCATCCAGTCCTTCGACGATCTCACCATGACCGTCTTCCTTGCTGCACCGGGGACCGAAACGTTGCCCGTGCGCATGTTCCTTTATATCCAGGACAACATCGATCCGCTGGTGACGTCGGTCTCGGCCTGCGTGATCGCGATCACCATGACCGCCCTCATTCTGCTCGACCGCTTCTACGGGCTCGACCGTGTGCTCGCCGGCAAGGGCGATACGGGACGATAGGAGAATCTATGCGAACGGATTACGACGTCGCCGTCGTCGGCGGCGGACTGCTCGGCTCCGCCATTGCCTGGGGCCTCGGACGGCTCGGCAAGCGCGTCGCCGTGCTCGACGAAGGCGACATCACCAAGCGTGCCTCGCGTGCGAATTTCGCGCTGGTCTGGGTCCAGAGCAAAGGGCTCGGCATGCCCGCCTACACGGTCTGGACCGTGCACGCATCACAAGCGTGGGGCCGGCTCGCCTTGGAGCTGAAGCAGCAGACCGGGCTGGACGTCGCCCTCCAGCAGAATGGCGGCTTTCATCTGACGCTCGGCGACGACGAATTCGGCCAGCGCACCGAGTTGGTCAAGCGCATGCATAACCAGACTGGCGCGGCCGACTACAAGATGGAGATGCTGTCCGCATCCGAGGTGAAGAAGTCGCTGCCGCTGATCGGGCCGGAGGTCTCCGGCGGCAGCTATTGCCCGCTCGACGGCCACGTCAATTCGCTGCGGACGTTCCGCGCCTTCCACACCGGCTTTAGGGCGTTCGGCATCGACTATTTCCCGGAGCGCCCGGTCTCGGCGATCAGCAAGAGCGGCGGCGAATTCCGCCTGGCCACGCCGAAGGGCGAGCTCCGCGCCGCCAAGATCGTGCTGGCTGCCGGCAATGCCAACCAGACGCTGGCGCCGATGGTGGGTCTTTATGCGCCGATGGGGCCGACCCGCGGCCAGATCGTGGTGACCGAACGCACCATGCCGTTCCTGCCGCATCCGCTGACGACGATTCGTCAGACCGACGAGGGCACGGTGATGATCGGCGACAGCAAGGAGGACGAGCTCGACGACCGCGCGCTGAAGCACTCGATCAGCGCCGTGATGACCGATCGCGCCCAGCGCATGTTCCCGCATCTGTCGCGGCTCAACGTGGTCAGGAGCTGGGCCGGCATCCGTGTCATGCCGCAGGATGGCTTTCCGATCTACGACCAGTCGGAGACGCATCCCGGTGCCTTCGTCGCCTGCTGCCATTCCGGCGTGACGCTCGCCTCCAACCACGCCTTCGAGATCGCGCGCATGGTCGCGCAGGGCGCGCTCGAGCCCGAGCTGGTCGGTGCGTTTTCCGCCAGCCGCTTTGGCGGCGCGGGCGCGGCGAACAACAGCGGCTACTAGAGATATTGAAGGAGCAAGATGTTCAAACGATCCGAACAGGACAAGCGGCCACAGGTGCAGATCTTCGTCGACGGCGTTGCCGTCGCGGCGCGTCAGGGCGACACCGTCTCCGCCGCGCTGCTGGCCTCCAGTCAAGACGTGCGCCGGTCGACTGCCGTCAGCGGTGCGCCACGGCTGCCCTATTGCATGATGGGCGTCTGCTTCGACTGCCTCGTCACCATCGACGGCGTCGGCAACCGGCAGGGCTGTCTCATCCCCGTCGCCGAGGGCATGCAGATCGAGATCCAGAAGGGCAAGCGGGAGATCGGAAAATGACCATGGCTCCCAAGCGCGAAGACTACGACGTGGTGGTGATCGGAGCCGGGCCCGCGGGCCTTGCTGCCGCGGCGACATCCGCCGAGGCCGGCCTGTCGACGCTGCTGCTCGATGAAAACATCGGTCCGGGCGGCCAGGTGTTTCGCGCCATCGCCTCGACGCCCGTGACCGACCGCAACCAGCTCGGCGCCGACTACTGGGTCGGCGCGGAGCTCGTGCAGTCGCTGCGCGCGAGCAATGCCGAGGTCATTCATCGTGCCACCGTCTGGAGCCTCGACCGCAATCTCGACATCGCTGTCTCCGTCGGCGGCGCCTCGGCCTTCGTCAAGGCCAAGCGCGTGATCCTGGCCACCGGCGCGCTGGAGCGGCCGTTTCCGATCCCCGGCTGGACGCTGCCCGGCGTGATGACCGCAGGCGCCGCGCAGACCATGCTGAAATCGTCGGCGCTGGTGCCTGACGGGCGCACCGTGATCGCAGGGCAGGGGCCGCTGCTCTGGCTGCTCGCCGCGCAGATTCTGCGGCTTGGCGGCCGGATCGACCGCATCCTCGACACCACCGAGCGCGGCAATTATTTCGCCGCGCTGCCTCACGCCTTCGCCTTCCTGACCTCGCCCTATTTCAGCAAGGGCTTGTCGATGATGCGCGAAGTGAAGGCAAAGGTGCAGGTCGTCTCCGGCGTCACCGAGCTCTCAGCAGCCGGTGACGGTCAGCTTGCGAACGTGAGCTATGTCGCGGGCGGCAAGCGCGAGACTATCCCTGCCGATCTCCTGTTGCTGCATCAGGGCGTCGTGCCCAACGTCAATCTCGCGATGTCGGCCGGCGTCGAGCATCGCTGGGATGACTTGCAACTGTGCTGGTCGCCGGTCCTCGATGGAAGCGGCAATTCATCGGTCGCGGGCATTGCGATCGCCGGTGACGGTGCCGGCATCGGCGGAGCCAACGCCGCGGTGGTCCGGGGCCGCATCGCGGCGCGCGCGGCGGTGGAAGCATTGGCGCCGGCGGCGGCTTCGAAACTCGCGCCAATGGCTACGCTGCGCGCCGATCTTGCCAAGGCTGAACGCGGCCGCGTCTTTCTCGATACGCTGTTCCGCCCGGCGCCGCAGTTCCGCATTCCCTCGGGCGATACCATCGTCTGCCGCTGCGAGGAGGTCACCGCAAAGGACGTTCTCGATTCCGTCGCGATCGGCGCGACCGGGCCGAACCAGCTCAAGGCCTATCGCCGCACCGGCATGGGCCCGTGCCAAGGTCGGCTCTGCGGCCTCACCGTCACCGAGTTGATGGCGCAGGCGCGCGGGAAGACCCCGCAGGAGATCGGATATTACCGGCTGCGCGCGCCGGTCAAGCCGATCACGCTGGCCGAGCTTGCCGCCGTTCCGAAGAGCGAGGCCGACGTCAAGGCGGTGGTGCGCGGATGACGACAAACGTGGATGCAATCGTCGTCGGTGGCGGCATCCACGGATGCTCGACCGCGCTGCATCTCTGCCTCGCCGGCCTGAAGCCGGTGCTGATCGAGAAGGACTATGCAGGGCGCCATGCCTCCGGCGTCAATGCCGGCGGCGTGCGCCAGCTTGCGCGGCACATCCCCGAAATCCCGCTCTCGATCCGCTCGATGGGGATCTGGGAAAAGATCACCGATCTGCTCGATGACGATTGCAGCTTTGAGAGCTACGGTCAGGTCCTGGTCGCCGAGAACGAGGAGGAGCTTGCGGTCTGCCGCGCGCGTGTCGCCGAGCTGAATGCCCTCGGCTTCACCCATGAAGAACTGATCGACGCGGCGGAGTTGCGGCGCCTCGTGCCGGCGGTGGCCGACACCTGCCCCGGCGGCGTGGTCTCGCGGCGCGATGGCGCGGCCAATCCGGCGCAGGCGACGACTGCGTTCCGGCGCAAGGCCGAGCAGCTCGGCACGACCGTGCGCGAGGGTGTCGCGGCGAGCAACATCCGCTACAGCGACGGCCTCTGGTCTGTCGATGTCGGCTCGGACACCTACGCCGCGCCGGTGCTCGTCAACGCCGCCGGCGCCTGGGCCGGCAAGATCGCGGCCGCGCTCGGCGAGCCGGTCCCGGTCGAGACCGTGGCGCCGATGCTGATGATCACCTCGCGCGTGCCGCACTTCATCGACCCCGTCGTGATCCTGCGCGGCCGAAAGCTCTCCTTCAAGCAGTTCAAGAACGGCACCGTGCTGATCGGCGGCGGCCATCTGGCAACGCCTTATCAGGACCGCAACGAGACGGTGCTGGACTGGAAGAGCCTCGCCATCAGCGCGGGCACGGTGTTCGAGCTGTTCCCGGTGATGCGCGATGCGACGATCATGCGCGCCTGGGCCGGCATCGAGGCGAAGATGAAGGACGACATTCCCGTGTTCGGACCGAGTTCACGCCACAAGGGCCTCTATCATCAGTTCGGCTTCTCGCTGCACGGTTTTCAGCTCGGCCCCGGTGCCGGCGCTGTCATGGCGGAGCTGATCGTCAACGGCGGCACCCAGACCCGCATCGGCGAGCTCGGCATCGACCGCTTCCATCCCACGACGCTCTAGCAATACGAGGACATCATGAGCATCATCCGCAGCATCCGCACGCCCATCATGCACCGCGCCGTCGAAGCCAACGGCTTCGTCTTCGTCGGCGGCACCATCGCCGACGACACCTCGGTCTCGATGGGCGACCAGACCCGCAATATCCTCGGCAAGGTCGCCGGTTATCTGAAGGAGGCGGGCACCGACAAGAGCCGCGTCGTCAGCACCTCGATCTTCGTCACCGATCTCTCGAAGAAGAAGGAGATGGACGCGGCCTGGACCGAGTTCTTCGGCGACGATCTGCCGACCCGCGCCACCGTCGGCGTCGCCGATCTCGGCGGCGGCGCGTTGATCGAAGTAGTGGTGACCGCGTTCAAGGGCTGATCGCGCAGGCGGAGAGGGACGTCGGCGCTTCCGCGCGCTGCCGTCCCCACGACTTGATCTCGTTCCTCAACAAGGCTAATTAGAGCGTCTCTCAATCAGGATATTCGCACCCATGGATTTTACCCCGACCGCAAAGCCCATCCGCCTTGCTCACGGGGAATTCCATGCCTGCTTCAATCATCCTGTCGAACCTGTCTCTGTTCACGCCTGACGGCCGCGCTCTTCTCTCCGACATCGATCTGACATTCGCTGCCGAGCGAACAGGTCTCGTCGGCCGCAATGGCATCGGGAAGACGACGCTGCTTGCGTCGATGTCCGAGGGGCATGTTCCCCAATCCGGCCGCGTTCTGATCAACGGCACACTCGGCCTGCTGCGGCAGGACGTGCAGATCCTCGAGGGCGCGACCGTGGCCGACCTGTTCGGCGCGCGCCATGCGCTGGAACTGCTGCGCCGGGCCGAGCGGGGTGAGGCGTCTGCCGAGGACATCGCTGCGATCGACTGGACGCTCGAAGTGCGGCTGGAAACTGCCCTGGCGCGTCTCGGGTTTGATCCGACTCCCGATACGGAGCTGTCCCGCCTGTCCGGCGGACAGATCACGCGGGTTCGTCTCGCCGCGCTGGTCTTCACTGAGCCGGACTTTCTGCTCCTGGACGAACCTACCAACAATCTCGATCAGAATGGGCGCAAGGCGGTGATCGATCTCCTCTCCGGCTGGCGCGGCGGCGCGATCGTCGTCAGCCATGATCGGGGCCTGCTCGAAACCATGGACGCGATCGTCGAGCTGACATCGCTTGGCGCAACGCGATACGGCGGCAATTGGAGCAGCTTTCGCGCGCAGAGGGCCGTCGAGCTGGCGGCCGTGAAACATGACCTCGCGCATGCAGAGAGGCATCTCGCCGAGATCGACGGCAAGGCGCAGGAGGCCGCGGAGAGGAAGGCGCGCAAGGACAGCGGCGGCAGGAAGAAACGTGCCAAAGGCGACATGCCGCGCATCCTGGCCGGCGGACGCAAGGACCGCAGCGAGGACACCGGCGGCAAGAATACGCAGATCGCCGAGCGGCGGCGCGCGGAAGCGCTCGATGCTGTCGACACGGCGCGCCGCCGTGTCGAGATTCTTCAACCACTGTCGGCCAAGATGCCCGCGACAAACCTGCCGGCGGGCAGGGAGGTGGTTTGGCTCGAAAGGGTAAGTGCCGGTTATCAACCGGACCGCCCCGTCTTGCACGATCTCTCATTCTCCGTGGTCGGGCCGGAGCGTGTCGCGCTGGTCGGGCCCAACGGTTCAGGCAAGACGACGCTGTTGAAGCTCATCGCGGGCGAGTTACGTCCGCTCTCGGGCATCGTGCGGGTCAGGCCGGACCTCGCGCTGTTCGACCAGAAGATCAGCCTGCTCGATGCCACAATTTCCATTCTGGAAAACTTCCGGCGTCTCAATCCGAAGGCGGGCGCGAACGAATGTCATGCCGCGCTGGCCCGCTTTATGTTTCGCGCGGATGCGGCGTTGCAGACCGTAGGACATTTGAGCGGGGGGCAGATGTTTCGCGCGGGCCTGGCCTGCGTGCTAGGCGGCCCGGCACCTCCGTCCCTGTTGATCCTGGACGAGCCGACCAATCATCTGGACATCGAGTCCATTGAAGCCGTGGAAGCAGGCTTGCAGCTCTACGACGGCGCGCTGCTTGTCGTCAGTCATGATGAAGCGTTCTTGCAGGCGATCGGGGTCACGCGACGGCTCGATCTTGGCGCCGGCGCTCAGAGCCCCGATGGCGGGATCGTCTGATCCCGCCTCGCGGTTCCGATACGACAGCAATCTTTCAAAAACCCGACGCCCTGCCCCCAGCGCGTCGGGTGGAACGTATGAGTATCAGTCCGTGATCCCAACCCGATTGTTGTGACTCGGAGCGCACCAATTGACCACACCGGGAAACTACCGCGTCGGAACCAAGGCTACGACGCTGCGCTGCCGCCAGGTTCCAGCGCCTCGCCCATCTCCAGCGGATGCGCCATGGTCTCGTGCAGCGCGTCGCGGTCGAGCTCGCCTTCGGAGATGCTGATAACGACGCAGGCGACGCCGTTGCCGATCAGATTGGTCAGGGCGCGGCACTCGCTCATGAACTTGTCGATGCCGACCAGGATCGCGATCGACTGGATCGGGATATCCGGCACGATCGAGAGCGTCGCGGCAAGCGTGATGAAGCCGGCACCGGTCACGCCCGAGGCCCCCTTGGAGGTGATCATGGCGATGCCGAGAATGCCGAGCTCCTGCCAGATCGTCAGATGGGTGTTGGTCGCCTGCGCCAGAAACAGCGTTGCCAGCGTCATATAGATGTTCGTGCCGTCGAGGTTGAAGCTGTAGCCGGTCGGGATGACGAGGCCGACCACCGAGCGCGAGGCGCCGAGATGCTCCATCTTCTGGATCATCTGCGGCAGCACCGTCTCCGACGACGAGGTACCGAGCACAATCAAGAGCTCGTCCTTGATGTAGGCGATGAAGCGCAGGATCGAGAAGCCGGCAAGGCGCGCAATCGCGCCGAGCACGATCACCACGAACAGGATGCTGGTCAGATAGAACGTGCCGATCAGGGCGGCGAGGTTGAGCAGCGAGCCGAGACCGTAGGCGCCGACGGTGAAGGCCATCGCGCCGAATGCGCCGATCGGCGCCACGCGCACGATGATGCGGATGATGCCGAAGAACGTCTTTGCGGCCTTGTCGATCGCCTCCGCGATCGGCTCGCCGGCCTTGCCGAGGAAGGCGATGGCGAAGCCGGAGAGGATCGAGACCAGCAAGACCTGCAAGAGGTCGCCGCGCGCAATCGCGCCCACATAGCTGTCGGGAATGATCGCCATCAGATGGGCGACGATGCCGTCTTCGTGGGCCTTGTTGACATAGGTCGCCACCGACTTCGGGTCGATCGTGGCGGGATCGATATTGAAGCCGTTGCCGGGCTGGAGAATCTCGCCGACCAACAGGCCGATCGCGAGCGCCACCGTAGACACCGTCTCGAAATAGATCAGCGACTTCAGACCGACCCGGCCGACCCGCTTGAGATCGCCCATCGAGGAGATGCCGTGTACCACGGTGCAGAAGATGACGGGTGCGATCATCATCTTGATCAGCGCGATGAAGCCGTCGCCGAGCGGCTTCAGCGCCTTGCCGAGATCAGGATAGACATAGCCGATGAGCACCCCGAGCGCGATCGCGATCAGGACCTGGACATAGAGGATCGTGTACCAGGGCTGATGCCGGCGATGGATGGCTGGCTGGATCGCAACTTGTGTCATATCGTAGGCCCCGGAACGCTTTGATTTTGCAGGAATTGACCTTGCATGATTTGCATCATGTGATGGCCGCCGCAGAAGCGACAATCACATTTTTGTCGGAACGCACGAAGATCGGCCGCTGCACCGCAACTGGTCGGCATCCGTCTCTGCAACCGGCATCGGCTGCCGATCATGCCGGTCAGGCGATGGAACCAAAATCCCGGCCCGTTGATGAAATCTCGCGACCTCAAGATGATCTGGAGCCGACCATGCCGCAAACCGATCGTTCACCCCAGTTTCCCTCGCGCCTCATCGGCCAATATGCACTGGTGACCGGTGCATCGCAGGGCATCGGCCGCGCGGTGGCGATTCGCCTCGCCCAGGAGGGCGCGACGGTTGCCATCAATTATTTCGGTCATGTGGAGAGGGCGGAGGAAACGCTCGCGCTCGCACGGAAAGCATCGAGCGATCGCGGCCACATCGGGCTCGATCATGTCGTCGTGCAGGCGGACGTCGCCAACGAGAAGGAAATTGCCGCGATGTTCGAGACGATCCTGGCGCGCTGGAAGCGGCTCGACTGCCTCGTCAACAATGCCGGCTTCCAGGCGGAATCGCCGAGCGAGGCGCTCGACGTCGAAACCTATCGCCGCATCATCGACGTGAACCTCAACGGTGCCGTGCTCTGCGCGCAGAAGGCGCTGGCGCATTTCGTGGCGCGCGGCGCGGGCGGCAGCATCATCAATTGCTCCAGCGTCCACCAGATCATTCCAAAGCCCGGCTATCTCGCTTATTCGATCAGCAAGGGCGGGATGGCCAATCTGACGCGGACGCTGGCGCTGGAGTTCGCTGGCCGGGGCATTCGGGTCAACGCGGTCGGGCCGGGCGCGATCGACACGCCGATCAATGCAGCCTGGACCGACGACCCGAAAAAGCGCGGCGACGTCACGGGTCACATTCCGCTCGGCCGTGTCGGAACGCCGGAAGAGATCGCCGCCGTGTTCGCCTTCCTGGCGTCGGACGATGCGAGCTACATCACCGGGCAGACGATCTACGCCTGCGGAGGCCTGACGCTATTCCCCGAGTTCCGCGAGAACTGGGCGAGCTAGATCAGGGCAAGTTCGAGCGGACAGTTTCAGAAATCTCCCGCGACCAGATCGTAAGAGCCCCTGCTGCCCCGAACATATTTCCGGGCCGCAGCGGCACATATCAGGTCGCGGTGGGAATCGAACGCGTTCAGAAAGCCCGACTCGTTGGGATTGGCGCCCGGCTGGATATGCTTCAATGCGCCCTCATCGATGTAGAACGAGGCCTCGATGGCGCTGTCGTGTCCCCAGAACCGCACGGCTCGTCGGGTCCGGTCATATGAGCGGCTGTGATTTGGAAAATCAATCATGGTTCGGGCCCGATCAGGTTCAGGTGCCAGCGTCGGCTTGGACGAGGCACTTTTGCGGAGGCGACACTCGGCAGATACGTCAAGGACACGGACACTTCGTCGAGATGCGGTTAGGCCCATCCTTGGGAGAGCCGCGCGGCGCAGGGAGACGGCTGCTGCGAGTCGGGTGCGCTACTGGCGACCATGATGCTATAGCCCTGTTCAATGCATATTGTGGCGATTAGTTTCAGCCGGACCTCGTTATTCGGCGAAAGATCACTATATCCGACTTATCATCGCGCGCCCCTCGGCTGTTATCGGTGACTGAGAGCATTGCGCTCCCGCCGTGATCAAGAGGCGGTCGATATGTCGGATTCTCCTGGATACGGTCTTCGCGAGTGGCTCGTACCTCCGGTGCTGCTGCCGGTATTCTTCATGCTGCTGGTTGCCTCTGCGATGCTCATACAATGGTAACCGGTTTCGGCGTGCCGTTGTCGTCGCCGTCGGCTGAATCGGTTAGCTCGTCAGAATTGATCCAGTCGCCGTTGGCTGGCGAACTGAACACCAGGGTGATCGAGGCCCTCGATCGGGCTCGCAAGATGCCGTCGGGAGACGAGCGGACTGCTGCGATGCGCAGGGCCGCGATCCTTGGAAATGCCGCTGAGATCCTCGCATATTTCTCCGTAAAGAAGACGCCCCAGTAGAATGACGATGCAGCGGCCTCCCCTCATTCGTGATGGAAGGTCGCGCGGATTTTGAGTGGCGCGACGCCGGCAGAGCCTGCAAGTGGCAGGCTGGATACGCGGAGACTTCAACGAAAGGACGGTATGTTCAAATTTCTGCAGTATCGCGCTAAGGCAGCCGCGTATGGCGAACTGGCCAAGAGCTCGCCCGGCAAGGATGACACTCGAAAATTCGAGAAACTGCAGGATAGCCTTGCATCGCGTGCGGACAACGAACAGGTCCTCGCGGACCAATACGTGGATGCGGTCAACGCCGGGGAGACGGAGCGATTGCGCGGCGCAGCCCTCGCGGCGGAGGAGGAGCGTGTTTTGCGGTGTCTCGGCGCGGCGGTCATCATGCAGTGGAATTCTCTGCCGACGGCACTTCAGCGGGAGATATTCGATACCGCCGGATCGGTCGGAACATTGTTGGAGACAGCATCGCTCCGTGGGCAGCTCGCCCGGTTCCTTCACAAGCACAGGCATGACGTCGGTTCTCCCAAGGCCTGACGGGCCGTCGTGAAGCCTCGCGATGCGATCCAGCAACAGTCGCGAACAACCAGGTCGCCGGTTCGGTAAGCTCGGGCGAACTCGACCGTACGGTTGATGCTCGCTCGCGTCTCCTGCCCCACATTCACGGCGGCCGTATCCGGCCAACGGTCGGGACAGACCCGACCTCTAGACCTGAGAGCGCAAATGCCTCCTGCGATCGCGAGAGCGATGTTCCCTTTGACCAAATCCGTCGCGGGCGCCACGCTCGTTCATTGCGCCGGGCTCGCTGCCATCGTGACAGGAAGAACGCGGTCGCCATGACGCTTCGCTGGGTAAGTGCAGGCCTCGGGCTCTTGGTTCTAGGGCTGCTGATCCTGGGCGCGGTGACGACGTCTGCGCAACAGACGCCGCCGCAGCCACACCAGGCGGCGCCGCCGCAGCCGCAGGCCGCAGCGAAGCCGGCCAACATCGACCGGAACGGCGTGCTCATGCTGATACGATCGACGCTGCTCGCGCTCGACCACGCCAACAAGACCGGCAATTACACCGTGCTGCGCGACCTCGGCGCGCCCGGGTTTCAGGTCAACACCGCCGCCAAGCTCGCGGAGATCTTCGCCAAGCAGCGCGGCGACAAGCTCGATATCTCCGGTGTCGCCGTCATCGATCCGCAATTGTCGTTGTTGCCGCAGATCGAGCCGAACGGTCTCCTGCACGTGGCGGGATTTTTTCCCTCGGTGCCCTCGCAGGTGAATTTCGAACTGTTGTTCGCGCCGGTCGAAGGACAATGGCGCGTGATCGGCGTGTCGTTGTCGGTCGGTCAGTCTTCGCCGGTCGCACCTCCAGCGCCCGAGGTTCCGCCGGGCAAGGCGGTCGTGTCGCAGAAGCAGGCCGCTCCACCGAAGCCGAGCGTGCCGTCGAAATAGCTCGTGCCGATGCCGTGAGCGAGACTCATCTCCACCCGTCTTCCGCAAGACCGGCACCGCGCGCCAGAGCGAGCTCGTGAAGCTGATTGCGGGTCCCGCGCCGCCGCCGCGGATGTGATCTGGAAAAACCCGCCGGCGCAGACTACATCTGCGCCATGACAAACCCTCCGGTGGCAAACCCTTCGCTCCAGGATTTCGTCGGCCGGCACGAGCGTCTGTTCGTGCTGACCGGTGCCGGGTGCAGCACCAATTCGGGCATTCCCGACTATCGCGACAGTGCCGGCAATTGGAAGCGAACCCAGCCGGTCAACTTCCAGGCCTTCATGGCGGAAGAGCAGACGCGCCAGCGCTACTGGGCGCGCAGCCTGATCGGATGGCGGCGGTTCGGCCAGGCCCGCCCGAACGATGCTCATCATGCGCTCGCGCGCCTCGAGGCCAGCGGTCGGTGTGAGATGCTGCTGACCCAGAACGTCGACCGGCTGCATCAGTCCGCCGGCCACCGGCATGTGATCGACCTGCACGGCCGGCTCGATCTGGTCCGTTGCATGGGTTGCGGCGCCAAGACGCCGCGTAACGAATTCCAGCAGACGCTGGGCCGCGCGAACGCGGAGTGGCTGACGCTCGATGCTGCGGATGCACCGGATGGCGACGCTGATCTCGAGCACGCGGATTTCTCGTCGTTCACAGTGCCGGCCTGCGAGGCCTGCGGCGGCATCCTCAAGCCCGACGTCGTGTTCTTCGGCGAGAACGTTCCGCGCGATGTGGTCGCCACCGCGCAGGACCATCTGTCGCAGGCCGACGCCATGCTGATCGTCGGCTCGTCGCTGATGGTCTATTCCGGCTTCCGCTTCGTGCAGGCGGCCGCGCGCCGGCAGATCCCGATCGCCGCGGTCAACCTCGGACGCACCCGCGCCGACGAACTCCTGACGCTCAAGGTCGAGGACCGTTGCGAAGCTGCGCTCGCCTTCCTGCTCTGAGCTTGGCGCACCGAACTCCTGCTATCGCATAGGTGCCACGCGCTTCACCATCGGCGCCGTCGCTGGTATGAAAATTGCTGCGGTTTTCGCGCAATTGGACGATCAGCCGGAGAATTTGGTATGCTTGAAGGAGCCGAGGTGCGGCTTGCCGTCGATATCGGTGGCACGTTCACCGATATCGTGTTGGACGTGGGTCAGGATCGCAAGACACGCAAGGTGCTGACCACGCCGCAGCGGCCGGAGCAGGCGGTGCTGGACGGGATGCGTCTCATTCTCGCTGATGCGCGTGCACATATCAGCGACATCGACGTCTTCATTCACGGCACGACGCTCGCGACCAACGCCATCATCGAGCGGCGCGGCGCGAAAACGGCGCTGATCGCGACCGAGGGCTTCCGCGATGTGCTCGATATCGGCACCGAGAGCCGCTACGATCAGTATGATCTCACCATCGACAAGCCGAAGCCGCTGGCGCCGCGCAGCCTTCGCTTCACCGTGCCCGAGCGCATCGATGCCCACGGCGCCGTTCGTCTCCCGCTTGACGAAGCCGCAGTGCGTGCGCTCGCTCCGAAGTTGCGCGAACTGAAGGTCGAGGCGGTCGCGATCGCCTTTCTACACTCCTATGCCAATCCCGAGCACGAACGGCGCACCGCCGCGATCCTTGCGGAGGAGATGCCGGGCGTTTCGGTGACAGTGTCTTCGGCCGTTTGTCCGGAAATTCGCGAGTATGAGCGCACATCGACTGCGGTCGCGAACGCCTATGTGCAACCGCTGATCGACGGCTATCTCGCCCGCATGGCGGATGCTTTGCAGGTGGAGCAATACCGCGGCGCCATCTATCTCGTCACCTCCGGCGGCGGCGTCACGTCGATCGAGACGGCGCGGCGCTTTCCGGTGCGACTCGTCGAATCCGGTCCCGCCGGCGGCGCCATTTTCGCTGCGCAGATCGCAGCAAGGCTCGGCGAGAGCAAGGTGCTCTCCTTCGACATGGGCGGCACCACCGCAAAGATCTGCCTGATCGAAAAATACCAGCCCGAAACCTCGCGCGTGTTCGAGGTCGATCGCGCCGCGCGCTTCCTCAAGGGCTCCGGCCTGCCGGTCCGCATTCCCGTGATCGAAATGGTCGAGATCGGCGCCGGCGGCGGCTCGATCGCGCATGTCGACGCAATGAAGCGTGTCACTGTCGGCCCCGAGAGTGCCTCGTCGGAGCCGGGACCTGCCTGCTATGGCCGCGGCGGCCAGCGCCCGGCCGTCACGGATGCGGACGTCGCGCTCGGCATGATCGATCCCGATGCGTTTGCTGGCGGCACGATCAAGCTCGACCCGGAGCTTTCCAAACAGGCGCTGCTGCGCGCTGTTGGCGAGCCGCTGGGCCTGTCGGCGGAGACGGCAGCCTATGCGGTGCACGAGGTCGTCTGCGAGAACATGGCGAGCGCGGCGCGCGTGCATGCGGTCGAGCGTGGTGAGATCGTCGGCCAGCACACGCTGATTGCGTTCGGAGGCGCCGCACCGTTGCACGCGGCGCGTGTCGCCGAGAAGATCGGCGTCTCCCGCGTGATCGTGCCCTCGAATGCCGGCGTCGGTTCGGCCGTCGGATTCCTGGCCGCTCCGATCGCCTATGAGCTGGTGCGCAGCCGCCACGTCCGCCTCGACGATTTCGACACCAAGGCGGTGTCGGACCTGCTTCAAGAGATGGTGACCGAAGCCCGCGCGCTGGTCGAGCCAGGTGCGGCCGGTGCGCCCGTGCGCGAGCGGCGCGCTGCCTTCATGCGCTATGTCGGCCAGGGCCACGAGATCACGATCGAGTTGCCGAACCGCCCGCTGACGACGGCTGATCTCGCCGGCCTGCGCCAGAAGTTCGAGGCGGACTACTCGGCGATGTTCGAGCGGTCGATTCCGGGTGCCGCGATCGAAGTGTTGAGTTGGTCGGTGCTCGCGACCACCGATGCGCGCAATCCCGCCGTTGTTGCTTCCGTCGCGCGCACGCCCGCGGGCAAGGCCTCCGGCAGCCGCAAATTCTTTGACGGCCGCGCGGGAGAGGTGATCGAGATCCCGCTGTATCGCCGCGAGGACATGGCGCCGGGCGCCACGATTGCGGGCCCCGCCGTGATCGCCGAGGACGAAACCTCCACGTTCGTCTCAAACAGTTTCGACGCCCATATCGACGGCGCCGGCAGCATCGTCATGGAACGGAAGGCAGCCTGATCATGAGCAAGGCAAATGGCGCGAGCCTGATCGATCTCCAGATCATGTGGCACCGGCTGATCGCCGTGGTCGAGGAGCAGGCGCAGGTGCTGCTCCGCACCGCCTTCAGCCCGATCGTGCGCGAATGCGGTGACCTCTCGGCCGGCGTGTTCGACCTCGAGGGGCGGATGCTGGCGCAAGCAGTGACGGGCACGCCCGGGCACGTCAACTCGATGGCGGAATCGGTCAAGCACTTCATCGCCCAATTTCCGATCGAGACGATGAAGGAGGGCGATGCCTACATCACCAACGATCCCTGGATGGGCACCGGCCATCTCAACGACTTCGTCGTCACCACGCCCTGCTTCAAGGACGGCAAGCCAGTCGCGCTGTTCTCCTGCACCAGCCATCTCATGGATATCGGCGGCATCGGCTTCGGTCCTGACGCCACCGACGTGTTCATGGAGGGGCTCTACATCCCCATGCTGAAGCTGATCGACCAGGGCGTCGTCAACGAGACGCTGATGGCGATGATCCGCACCAACACGCGGCTGCCGATCGACACCGAGGGCGACACCTATTCGCTCGCCGGCTGCAACGACGTCGGCTGCGAGCGCCTGGTCGAAATGATGACCGAGTTCGAGATCGACACGCTCGACGGGCTCGGCGACTACATCTGCGACCGCTCGCGCGAAGCGGTGTTGGCCGAGATCGCCAAGCTGCCGAAGGGAAGCTGGCACAACACCATGGTCGTCGACGGCTACGATTCGCCGGTGACGCTGGCGGCGACGCTGACGATTTCGGATACCGGCATTCACGTCGATTTCGACGGCACCACGGCCGCCTCGAAGTTCGGCATCAACGTGCCGCTGTCCTACACCACGGCCTACACCGTGTTCGGCCTCGGCTGCGTCGTCGCCTCGCAGATCCCGAACAATGCCGGCTCGCTCTCGCCGCTGACGGTGTCGGCTCCCCCTGGTGCGATCCTCAACGCGCCGAAGCCGGCGCCGGTCGCTTCCCGTCACATCATCGGCCAGATGCTGCCCGACGTCGTGTTCGGCTGCCTGCGCCAGATCATTCCCGAGCGCGTGCCGGCAGAAGGCACCTCGTGCCTGTGGAATCTCAACGTGCGCGGACAGACGCGCTCCGGCGCCGGCGGCAATTACGGATTCTCGATGGCGGTGACCTCCAATGGCGGCACCGGCGCGCGCTTCGGCAAGGACGGCCTGTCGGCCACGGCCTATCCGAGCGGCGTGCGCGGCACGCCGGTCGAGATCGCCGAGACGCAGACGCCGCTGATCTTCTGGCGCAAGGAGCTGCGTCCGGATTCCGGTGGGGCAGGGCGTACCCGCGGGGGTCTTGGCCAAATCATCGAGGTCGGGAGCGGCGTCGATGCGCCGTTCGATATTCTGGCGGCGTTCGATCGCATCGATCATCCGCCGCGCGGCCGCGACGGCGGTAAGAACGGCGAGGCCGGCTATGTCGGCCTGAAATCCGGCAAGAAGTTGCGCGGAAAAGGCTTTCAGCAAGTGCCGCCGGATGATCGTCTCGTCGTGCTGACGCCCGGCGGAGCCGGCATCGGCGCGCCCAGCGAGCGCGATCGCGCGGCGGTCAACGACGACATCGAAAGCGGCCTCGTGTCGGCCGACAACGCGGTTGCAATTTATGGCTATGCGCGGTGACGCGTCAGTGCGTTTGGTAAACGGAGGGGCTCTATGATTACGCGACGAAACTTCACTGCAGGCGCAGCGACGCTGCTCGCCGCCGGCCACATTTCGACCCGCGCGCGGGCCGCGACCGTGAGCTGGGACATGTCGACGGTTTGGCCTGACGGCAATTTCCACACCCAGAACGCGATGGCCTTCGCCGAAGAGCTGAAGAAGCAGAGCGGCGGCTCGATCGCCATCACCGTGAAGGCGGGCGGCCAGCTCGGCTTCAAGGGCCCTGAGCATTTGCGTGCCGTACGCGACGGCCTGGTGCCGCTCGCCGACGTCCTCAACATCCAGCAGGTCGGCGACGAGCCCTTCATGGGCGTCGAGAGCATTCCCTTCCTGTGCGGTTCGATGGACGAACTCAAGGTGCTGCACAAATATGTGCGGCCCGAATACGAGAAGGTCGCCGCGCGCAACAACCAGAAGATCCTCTACATCGTGCCGTGGCCGACGCAGTATCTGCACCTCAAGGTCAAGACCGCCGAGGTCGACGGCCTGAAGAACATCAAGATCCGCGTGCCCGACAAGGGCGCCGTCGACATGCTGGCCGCGATCGGCATGGCGCCGATCATGATTCCCTGGGGCGAGACGATTCCGGCCTTGGCGTCCGGCGCGGTCTCCGGCGTCTCGACCTCCGCGGTGTCGGGCGTCGACGGCAAGTTCTGGGAATTCCTGAAATACGTCTACCCGACCAACCACGTCTGGTCGTCGCAGATGCTCACCGTCAATCTCGATTCCTGGAAGGCGCTCAGCGCCGACCAGCAGAAGCTCGTCGCAGATACGGCGGCGAAGATGGAGCCGGCTTTCTGGGCGAACTCGCTCAAGGCCGACGTCGACAGCCTCAACCGCCTGAAGGAGGGTGGCATGGAGGTGGTGCCGGTCTCGCAGGCGATGATCACGGACATCCGGGCCAAGACCGCGCCGCAACTCGAAGCCTTCCTCAAGCGCGTGCCTGCGGCCGACAAGCCGGTGCGGGCCTATCTCGCCGAAATGAAGCGCTGAGATCAATCATGGTCAGCGTTTCGTCTGCGGCTCCGCAAAGTCTCAACTCAGCGGCGCCAGCGCCGCTGCGCATCCTGCTCGACGGCATCGACCGTCTTGGCCGGCTCGACGGCTGGATCGGCGGCGGCTGCCTGCTCATGCTGACGCTTCTGATGCTGTGCGAGGTCGCAACCCGCTTCCTTTCGAACTTCCTGTCGTTCTTCCCGCCGACGATCTCGATCGCCTGGGAATATTCCTCCTACCTGATGGCGGCGTCTTTCACCTTCGGCGCCGCCATGACGCTGCGCGTCGGCGGCCACATCCGCGTTGTGCTGCTCCTGAAGAACGTTCCACCGCCGTTTCAGCGCGCGCTCGAGATCCTCTCGGCCGCGGCCGGCTTCGCCTTCATGGCCTTCCTGACCTCGTCGATGGGAAAATTCGCCTGGAGCGCCTTCGTGCGTGGTCAGGTCTCGACCTCGAGCGATACGCCACTGTGGTTTCCGCAAGCCGTCGTGACATTCGGCATGCTGCTGCTGACCTTGCAGTTCCTCGCGCGCGCGATCCAGGCCGTGCTCGGCCTGCCGCTGGAGGATCACCGCATGAAAGCCTCGCCCGTCGAATGAACGCCTTTCTCGCTCCCGGATTCAAGATCGCATGACCATCGAAGTCGTCGCCCTGTTCGCGATTCTGTTTGCGCTGCTGGCCTGCGGTGTATGGATCGGCCTCACTCTCGCGCTCACCGCGACGCTGCTGCTCGCGATGTTCCGCTCGATCCCACTCGACAAGCTGCTGCCGCAATACGCCTGGAACATCCTGACCACGCAGGAGTTGCTGGCGCTGCCGCTGTTCATCCTGATGGGCGAGCTGTT
This sequence comes from Bradyrhizobium cosmicum, assembly GCF_007290395.2. Taxonomy (NCBI): domain Bacteria; kingdom Pseudomonadati; phylum Pseudomonadota; class Alphaproteobacteria; order Hyphomicrobiales; family Nitrobacteraceae; genus Bradyrhizobium; species Bradyrhizobium cosmicum. Next base: position 1,216,468 of record NZ_CP041656.2, read on the forward strand.
GTTTCGCACCAAGCTGTCGCGTTCGCTGTTCCAGGGACTGGCGCCCTGGGCGGGCCTGCTGCCCGGCCGCCTGCTCCATGTGAACGTGATCGGCTGCACCATCTTCGCGGCGATCTCGGGCTCGTCGGCTGCGACCACGCAGGTGATCGGGCGCATGTCGCTCAACGAGCTCACGCGCCGCGGCTATTCCCGCGATATCGCGATCGGCTCGCTCGCCGGCGCCGGCACGCTCGGCTTCCTGATCCCGCCTTCCAACATCATGATCATCTACGGCGTGCTCGGCGACGTCTCGATCCTGAAACTGTTCACGGCCGGCGTCCTGCCGGGCCTGTTGCTGGCCGGCACCTTCATGGGCTGGGTGATGCTGCACACCACGCTCAAGCCGTCCATGGTGCCGGAGGCGGAGGCGAAGCTGTCGCAGGTGCCGTGGGGCGAACGTTTCGCCGCGCTCAAGGACCTCGCGCCGGCGCTGTTCCTGATCGCCTGCGTGCTCGGCTCGATGTATGGCGGGCTCGCAACGCCTTCGGAGGCCGCGGCTGTCGGCGTGCTCGGCGCGGCGCTGGTGGCCTGGGCTCAAGGCTCGATGTCGCAGCAGGTTATGCGCGACGTGCTGATCGGCTCCGTCGTCACCTGCTCGATGATCGCGCTGATCGTGCTTGGCGCCTCGATTCTCGGCAATGCCGCAGCGTTCCTTGGCATCCCTCAGGCGGTGGCCGCCTTCGTCAAGGGGCTCGGCCTGTCGCCCTTCATGCTGATCGTCGTGCTGATCATCTTCTACCTGATCCTCGGCTGCTTCCTCGACGGCTTCTCGATGATCGTGATGACCCTGCCGATCGTGCTGCCGATCGTGAAGGGCGCGGGCTTCGACGAGATCTGGTTCGGCATCTTCCTGGTGCTTGCGGTCGAGATGGCGCAGATCACACCGCCGGTCGGCTTCAACCTGTTCGTGATCCAAGGCCTGACCGACGACGGCCTCGGCTACATCGCGCGCGTCACGATGCCCTATCTCATCATCATGATCGGCTTCGTGCTGCTGCTGACGCTCTGGCCCGGCATCGTCACGATCCTGCCGCGGTTGCTTTACGGATAAGTTCGGCCGACATCGGTTCAAGAGCGTCTTGGCCGGGCTTGTCCCGGCCATCCACGCCTTGGTCTTGGGCACGAAGAACGTGGATGCCCGGGACAAGCCCGGGCATGACGACCGCTCCCTTATGCCGCCGCCTTCTTCCGCGCCTGCTCGGCCTTGTACAGTTCGAACTCCTCCGCGATGGCCTTCGCCACCGACGGCCGCTGGCGCAGGCGCTCGTAATAGGCCTTCACATTCGGCCATTTCGAAAGCTCGATCGGCGGCGTCGCCATTGTCCAGTTGATGACCGTGACGAGATAGGCATCGGCGACGCTGAAATGGTCGAGCAGGAAGTCGCGGCCTTTCAGGTAGTTGTCGAGATAGTCGAGCCGCGACAGGTTCTTCTCCAGCGCATAGGCTTTGGTTTCCTGCGGCGCCTTGCGGTCGAGCAGCGGCAGGAAGAGACCTTTGTGCAGCTCGGTGCCGACGAAGCACAGCCATTGATGCAGCCGCGTCCGATCGATGCCTGCGGGAGCGCCAAGGCCGGATTGCGGAAAACGATCTGCGACATATTGCAGGATCGCCGCGTTCTCGGTCAGCACCGCGCCTTCGTCGGTGCGCAGTGTCGGCACGAGGCCGATCGGATTCACGGTGCGGAAATCGGTGCCGTCGTTCAGCACCGTCTTGGTCGGCGGATCGACTTCGAGATAGTTGGCGTCGGCGCCGGCTTCATAGAGCGCGACGCGCGTCGCCATCGAACAGGCGAGCGGCGAAAAATAAACATCCATCTTGGGCCTCCTGGGACAATTCCTCGATGTGACTTTTGGAGTATCTCAACCTGGCCAGATTGATTTTTGTACTGTCTTGCATAATATATGGCCGGTCAAGGATTAATTTGCGACATGGTACAAAATTCGAAGCCGCCAGTTGCTGCCAATCCGCCTAAACGCCGCGGTCGTCCGCGTGCCTATGAGCCCGAAATTGCGCTCGGCAAGGCGCTCGACCTGTTTCGCGAGCAGGGCTTTGCAGCGACCTCGCTCGACGACCTGAGCGAAGCCACCGGCATGAACCGGCCCAGCCTCTATGGTGCCTTTGGTGACAAGCGCGAGCTCTACATCAAGAGCTACCAGCGCTACCGCGAGGAAGCGCGCGCGGCGATGGTGGAGATCTTTCGCCAGGAGATGCCGGTGCGCCAGCGGCTGGAGCGCATCTTCGCCTCCGCGCTGAATATCTATCTCTCCGGCGAGGCCGGCCCGCGCGGCTGTTTCACGGTGGTGACGGCGGCGTCCGAAGCGGTGGGTGATCCCGAGATCCGCGCGATGGTGCTCGACGGGTTGAACGAACTCGACAAGGCTTTTGCGAGTTGCTTCCGCAAAGCCAAGGAGAAGGGCGAGTTGCCGGAGAGCGCCGATCCCGCCGTGCTGGCGCAGGTCGCATCAGCCACCGTGCACACCATCGCCATCCGCTCGCGCGCGCGTGTCCCGCGGAAAGATCTGGAGGCGATCGTGAAGGGCGCGATCGATGTGATGGTGGGGGCAGGCGTTAAAACCTGAGCTGTCGTCCCGCGCCCGTGCGCAATTGCCCACCAGGCGGAGACGACACCGAGTTTGAGGACGCGCCTCGCTACGCCGCGCGAATCTGCGCCAGGAAACGATCGACCTCGTCCCGCAGCCGCTGCGACTGCTTCGACAGCTCGATCGCCGAGCCCAACACTTCTTCCGCGGCTGTCCCCGTCGCTGCGATGCCGTCGGTCACGCCCGCGATGTTATGCGAGACTTCGCCGGTGCGGGCGGCGGCCTGCTGCACGTTCTGTGCGATCTCCTGCGTCGCCGTGCCCTGCTGGCCGACGGCCGCCGCGATTGCGGCGGAGATTTCGTCGACCTGCTGGATGGTCGCGCAGATCGACTGGATGCCCTCGACCGCGCCTGACGTCTCCCCCTGCACGGCCGTCACCTGCGCACCGATCTCCTCGGTCGCCTTGGCGGTCTGGGTCGCCAGCGCCTTCACCTCGGAGGCGACCACGGCAAAGCCGCGGCCGGCTTCACCCGCGCGCGCGGCCTCGATGGTTGCGTTGAGCGCAAGCAGATTGGTCTGCCCCGCGATGCCGTTGATGAATGAGACGACGTCGCCGATCTTTTGCGCGGCATCGGCAAGGCTCTGGACCCGCGCATTCGATTGCCGCCCGTCGCTCGCGGCCTTGCCGACCACTTCGGTCGCGTGCGCAAGGCGGCGGCTGATCTCGGTCATCGACGAAGACAACTCTTCCGCCGCGGCCGCGACCGTCTGCACGTTCTCCGAGGCCAGCGCCGAGGCCGACGACACCGTGCGGGTCTGCTCGCGCGACTGCGCGACGATGGCCGACATCGAGCGCGCCGTGTGCTCCATCTCGACGGCGGCCGAGGACACCGTGGTGACGACGTCGCGGATGCTGGCCTCGAAATTGTCGGCGAGCGCGGCGAACGCGCGCCGCTTCTCCGCCTCGGATTGAGCCTTGGCCTCGAGCTGATCGGCCTGGAGCTTGCCAAAGTTGACGGCATTGTCGCGGAACACCGCGACCGCCTTCACCATGGCGCCGACCTCGTCATTCGCCTTGCTGACCGGAACCTCAACGTCGAGCCGCCCCTCCGCGAGCTCGCGCATGACCGATGTGATCGACAGGATCGGCCGCGAGATGCTGCGGGCGATCAGATAGCCGACGATCCCGGCCAGCACGAGCCCGAGCCCGGCAATTCCGATCGCGAGCATCCAGGCGCGGTCGGCGGAGGCCTCGTAATCGGCATTGTCCATCACCAGCTCGACCGCGCCGAGCGGCTTACCGGAAAAATCCCTGATCGGTCCGAGCAGGGCTGCGACCGGCGTCGTGTCGAGCCTGGCCTGTCGCACGGTGAAATCGCCGCCGGTGGCGCGGCCATAGTCGGCCGCATCGAAGAAGCTCTTGCCCTTCAGCGTCCCGCCGAACAGCTTGAAGCTCGAGCCGTCGGAGAGATGGAAGGCGACATCGACGTGCCGATTGGCCTTGAAGTCGTCGAGGAACGACTGGCCAAAGGTCAGGCCGAATTCCACCGAGCCGAGATGCCTGCCTCCTTGCGCGATCGGCATCACGCCGCGGATACCGAGGCCGGCGACACCGCCTTCGAGGCCGACCACCACCTTGTGGTCCTGGTTGGCGGCGACGACAGTCTTGCGGAAGCCGGAGAGGTCGTCGCCGAATTTCGCGGGCTGGTGCACGCGCAGGAACGAGGTCGCCGGCGCAAGATGGAACTGAAATTGCTCGACGCCGTATTCCGATTTGGTTGCGGCAAAGACCGGCCCGAACAGGCCGACCAGTGCGTTGCGATCCTGCTTCGCCATCGCGTCCTGCGTCGCCGGCATCGCGGCTACGACGGCGCTCATCGCGGCGGCACGACGGGATTCCTCGGTGATGCGCGATTGAAGGGCATCGTAATGGCTGCGCAGCTCGCGCTGGTCGGCGCGGTCGATGATTCCGGCGATGATCCACATCGCTCCCAGCACGGCAAACAGCGCTGTCGCTGCCGCCGTCACCGCCAGCGCGACCGTGATCCGCATCCTGAGTCCGAGGTTCGCGCGCATGTCCGACCCGTTGGTTAAGCGTTGGTTTATAACGCTTAACAACTTCTCGCTAAGAGAGGATGAACGAGATACCGGCGGATCGGAGGAGGCGGGCTTAATACCCCCTGACCCGGTCCACGACGTTCGCCAGCGCGCCGCCCGCCTCGAAGCTTGCGATCTGCTCGGCGACGTAGGCTGAAATCGCATCCGCGTCGGTGTCGGCGGCATTGTGCGGCGTCAGCACCACCATCGGATGGGTCCAGAACCGGCTGTCGGCCGGCTGCGGCTCCTGCACGAAGACGTCGAGCGAGGCGGCGCCCAGCGTGCCGTCGTCGAGGCAGGCCAGGATGTCGGCTTCGTTCTGCAGACCCCCGCGGCCGGCATTGATCAGCACGGGTGCGCCGAGCGGGCTCTTGCGGTTGAGCTTGGTGAAGACGTCGCGGTTGAGAATTCCGTGGGTGTCCGGCGTCAGCGGCAAAAGGCTGACGAGGATGTCGGTCGTGCGCAGGAATGCATCCATTCCGGTCGTGCCGTGGAAGCACTCGACGCCCGCGATGGTGCGCGGGCTGCGGCTCCAGCCGGTGACGCGGAAGCCGAGCCGGCTCAGCACGTCGGCCGCATCGGCACCGAGGGTGCCCAATCCCATGACGCCGACCGTCACGGCGCTCGCCGGCCACTGATATTTCGGCTCCCAGCGCTTGGCGCGCTGCGAGTCCCGCAGGTAGAGCTCCTGGCGGTGGTGCATCAGCACATGCAGCACGACATATTCGGTCATGCGGTTGGTCAGATCAGGCACGGCGACGCGCACCAGCGGCACATCGGGCAGGCTCTTGTCCGCCATCAGCGCGTCGACGCCCGCGCCGAGATTGAAGATCGCCCGCAGATTGGGGAAGGCGCCGAGGTCGCCCGGCACCGGCTTCCACACCGCGGCATAGTGCACCTCGGCCGGATCGAGCCCGGCATCCGGCAGCAGCACCACGCGGCGGCGGCCGCAGACCGCGTCGAACCGGGCCTTCCAGCGCTCCGGCAGCCAGTTCTGCTGCGTGCTGTTGATCAGGACGGCCAGTGTGCCAACGGTCATTCGAAGTGCCTCATAAGGTTCCGCTTTCGGTGGCTCTCCTTGGCACGATCTGACGGATTTTTCTCGCAAATTTTTTCCGCAGCCTTGTCGGGCCGGGGCATATTGGATCGTCTTAAAAACAAGCGTTCAGGGAAGGTGCTGCCCATGCTTTATGCGATCCTTTGCTATCATGACGAGGACTTCGTCGGCTCCTGGAGCAAGGACCAGGACGAGGCCGTGATGAAGAAGCTCGCGGTGGTGCAGGACAAGCTGACCCAGCAAGGCCGGCTCGGGCCGGTGGCGCGGCTGCTGCCGACCACGGCGGCAGCGACGCTGCGCAAGGAAGACCCGCCGCTGGTGCTCGACGGCCCCTATGCCGAAACCAAGGAGCAGTTGCTCGGCTTCTACATCGTCGATTGCAAGAACCTCGACGACGCCCTCGACGTTGCGCGCGACCTTGGTGCGGCCAATCCCGGCGGGGCCTACGAGGTGCGTCCGGTCGGCGTGTTCCGGCCCGGAGGGATTTCGCAGTGAGCGAGGCCGATACCGCCTGGATCGAGACTGCGCTGACTTCGGCGCGACCCCAGGCGGTGGGCGCGCTGCTCCGCTATTTCCGCGACCTCGATACCGCCGAGGAGGCCTTTCAGAACGCCTGCCTGCGCGCGCTCAAGACCTGGCCGCAGAACGGCCCGCCGCGCGATCCCGCGGCCTGGTTGATCATGGTCGGCCGCAACGTCGCGATCGACGAGGTGCGCCGCGCCCGCAAGCAGACGCCGCTGCCGGAGGACGACCAGGCGATCTCCGATCTCGACGACGCCGAGGGCGCCCTCGCCGAGCGGCTCGACGGCTCGCACTACCGCGACGACATTCTGCGGCTGATGTTCATCTGCTGCCATCCACAGCTGCCGGCGACGCAGCAGATCGCGCTGGCGCTGCGCATCGTCTCGGGCCTGACGGTCAAGCAGATCGCGCGCGCCTTCCTGGTCTCGGACGCTGCGATGGAGCAGCGCATCACTCGCGCCAAGGCGAAAGTCGCGGAGGCCGGGACGCCGTTCGAGACGCCGGGCGCGGTCGAGCGTTCCGAGCGGCTCGCCGGCGTCGCCGCGATGATCTACCTGATCTTCAACGAAGGCTATTCGGCGAGCGGCGACACCGCCGAGATCAGGAAGCCATTATGCGAGGAGGCGATCCGGCTGGCGCGGCTGCTGTTGCGGCTGTTCCAGAGCGAGCCGGAGATCATGGGGCTCACGGCACTGATCCTGTTGCAGCATGCGCGCAGCGCTGCGCGCTTCGCCGCGGACGGCACGCTGATCCTGCTGGAGGACCAGGACCGTTCGCTGTGGAATAGCAACATGATCGCGGAAGGGCTCGCGCTGATCGACAAGGCGATGCGACATCGCCGCAGCGGCCCCTACCAGATCCAGGCCGCGATCGCCGCGCTGCATGCGCGTGCGTCGACGCCGGAGGAGACCGACTGGACGCAGATCGACCTGCTCTATGGTGCGCTCGAAGTGGTGCAGCCTTCGCCGGTGGTGACGCTCAATCGCGCGGTCGCGGTCTCCAAGGTACGCGGGCCGCAAGCAGCCCTCGACCTGATCGAGCCGCTGGCGCCAAAGCTGGCCAACTACTTCCATTTCTACGGCGTGCGCGGCGCCTTCCTGATGCAGCTCGGCCGCAACGACGAAGCCCGCATCGCCTTCGACCGTGCCATCGCGCTTGCCAACACCTCGGCGGAGGCCGCCCACATCCGCATGCATATTGACCGGCTGATCCGGGACAATCAGCCCGAGGGGGCCAACGGGAACGCAAAGCAGGGGGCGAAGGCGAAATAGGGCAGGCTGTGTCCACATCGTCATGCGGCGAAGCACGCCGAAAAATCCCGTTCCTCATTGTCGGCCCCGACCTCTCCCCTTCGTCCTTGGGCCGTATCCAGGGAGTCCTTCATGCTGAAAGCCATTGCCATCATCGCCCTCGTGCTCGCGGTCGGGATCGCGGCCGTCCTCGCCTTTGCCTTCACCAAACCCGACACCTTCCGTGTCGAACGAAGCCTCAAAGTGAAGGCGCCGGCCGATGCCATCTATCCCCAGGTCGCTGATTTCCATCGCTGGACGGGCTGGTCGCCTTATGAGAACCGCGATCCCGGCATGAAGCGCACCTACGGTGGAGCCGCGGCAGGAAAGGGCGCGACCTACGCCTGGGACGGCAACAACAATGTCGGCGCCGGCCATATGGAGATTCTGGAGGCGAGCTCGCCGTCGAAGCTGCGCATCAAGCTCGATTTCGAGCGTCCGTTCGAGGGCCACAACACCGCCGAGTTCACCTTTATGCCGCAGGGCGATGCGACACAGGTCACATGGGCGATGCACGGTCCGGCCCCGTTCATGTCCAAGGTGATGCAGGTGTTCATCAACATGGACAACATGATCGGCAAGGATTTCGAGGCCGGCCTCGCCAGCCTGAAGAAGCTCACCGAGAAGTAACGAGGCCTACTTCCGAAGGAAAACGAAGAGGAGAGAAACCATGCTTAATCCCTATCTGTTCTATCAGGACACTTGCGAAACGGCGTTCAACTTTTACGCCAAGGTTCTGGGCGGCAGGATTGACGCCATGATGCGTTCGTCGGACGCGCCTCCTGACATGCCTGCCGCGCCCGGCCGCGAGAAGATGATCATGCATGCGCGGATGTCGCTGCCCGACGGCACGGTGCTGATGGCTTCCGACGTGCCGGCAGAGCACTTCAACAAGCCGCAGGGCTTTTCGATCTCGCTCACCCTCAAAGACCCCGCGGAGGGCGAGCGCAAGTTCAACGCGCTGGCCGACGGCGGCACCGTCACCATGCCCTTCAGCAAGACGTTCTGGTCCAAGGGCTTTGGCATGTGCGTCGACAAGTTCGGCATTCCCTGGATGGTGAACTGCCCGGCCGAGGGAATGTGACGGGCACGCTGGCCTGATGCCGTCACCTCATGGGCAGCTGGCCATGTGCCTCTCAGCGGATCGATCCGGTCACGTCCTCGCCGGACGGCGGCGACTGTACGCAGCGTGGGCAGATCACCAGCTTGGTGCCGAGCTGCCTGTCGTTCTCCGCTTCGATCTCGTCATGGACCGCCCACCATGCTTCGGAGTACGGGCGCAAGGTGCCGAGCACTCTCCGGCGCTCCTGATTGGGATCTTCCTGCGCAGGCGCGGGGATCGCTGCGCGCCGCTTTGTGACGGAGGTGCGGTTCGGGTTCTGGCCGAAGCCGTCCCATGCGATTGGACGATGCTCCTGCGCCGGCGCCGCCGCGCATCCCATGAGCGCTGCGCAAAAAGTGAGCAAGACGAAGCCGCGTCGAATCATGCCGAACCCTTGGTGCGATACGCGACTCGCAAACTCCGCGTGGGAAGGTTTGCATCGCGCCGTTAAATGGAACTTAAGGGAAACGGCGTGGCCGGCATGGCCGAATATGAACTGCTGCTTTCGCATCACTTTGCGAGCGCAGTGAGGCCGCTTCGTGAAATGATACGGACCGCATCGCACAACAACTGGCGCAATATTAGGCTGTGAACTGCGTGTCAGAATCGGTAATCATTCCTTCATAAATTCTACAAACTGGGGCGGGCGTGATTTGGAAGGGGAGCGACCGATGGCGGCGGCGCTGCAGATCAATTTTGCACTGTGGGGTATGCTCATCTGCGCGAGCATGGAATTGGCGCAGATGATCCAGAGGCTCTACTAGCGCTGACGAGCGAGTGGCCGGCGGCAATCTCGCCGACGCGCCCGGCCTGCTGGCTCGGATGACCTGCAAGCTCATGAGAAATGCGATGAGCGTGAAGCTGACGCTTGCGATCACAACCATCGGAAGAATGTAGTTGCGCGGCCGCGCGGTCTGCGGCCTCCGTCGTCGCGGCGGATCTCCGCCCCGCCAGGCGGCTTGCGACGAAATTTGCAGAACTGCCTATTCGTCGGACAGTAGCAGGTGCAAGCCGGTCACGTCCCGGGCGGGCGGCGTGATCCTCACCGGCAGCGTGAGTAGATCGCGGTGAGGTCGCGTCCCTTCAACAGAAGCAACCGTGACGAGAGCCCGCCGCGGCGGCTGATCCAGTCGCGCACCGGGCCCGGATAGGCTTGAAGCACCGCGTCCGATGCTTCCGGTTCGGCATAGAAGCGGCCACGCCGGTCGACCGAACGCGCCGCATGAAAGCCGAGCACGGCGCGTTTTGTCACACAGATGCGCTCACCCGGGACGACGCTCAGCACCAGCGTGCAGGCAGACAGGCAGGGTCCGTCGATCACCACGCGCTCGCCGCTCTCGCGCACTTTCTCGAACAGATCGAGGAACGGCCCGACCTGGCCTCCCGGCGACTGGATGATGCGGATTTCGGCCGCGGAGGGATCGGCCGCGAGCAGCGCGGATGCGAGCATCAGGACCTTGAAGATGATGACGCGTCGCATGAACTCTCCACGAATTCGGTTCCGCAAGGTGGGCATGATGCTTGCGCGCCTTTGCCCACCTTACAATTTCCGTGCCTATCCGTTCCGCCGTTGGCCGCGCAGCGTCGGCAGGCCAATGCCAGCCGCATCGAAGCCGCCATCGACGGCCAAAATTTGGCCGGTGATGTAGCTCGCGCTTCCCGAGCACAGGAAATAGATCGCTTCCGCGAGTTCCTCCTCCAGGCCGTAGCGGTTGAGCGGAATGGCGTCGTGATAGTCGGCGCGGATCTCCCGGGTGTGCACCTGCTTTGCCATCGCGGTGTCGACCGGCCCCGGCGCCACCGCGTTGACGCGGATGTTGAGGGAAGCGAGCTCGACCGCGAGCTGTTTCGTCAGGTGCGCAAGGCCCGCCTTGCTGGTGCCGTAGGCCGAGCGCAGCGTCGAGGCGCGCACTGCCGAGATCGAGGTGATGTTGACGATGGCGCCGCCGTGGCCGTCCCGCATCAGCGGCACCGCCGCCTTGGTGCAGAGGAAGGGGCCGGTGAGGTTGACCTCGAGCACGCGGCGCCAGTCGGCCTCCGACGTCTCCATCAGCGGCGCGAACACGGCAATGCCGGCGTTGTTGACGAGCGCATCCAACCGGCCGAATTTCTGCTCGACCGTCGTCATCGCGGCATCGACGGCGGCGGCATCCGAGACGTCGCAAGTGAGCGCCAGCGTCGCCTCGCCTTGGCCGATTTCGGCGACGGCACTGCCGAGCAACTCGCCCTCGATGTCGAGCAGCGCCACGCGCCAGCCTTCGGCGAGAAATTTCTTCGCCGTCGAAAGCCCGATGCCGCGCGCGGCGCCGGTGACGAGAGCGACTTTTTGCGGAGAGGCGGGCATGGGCTGATCTGTCCTTCTGTCGGAAGCGGGAGCCGCAAGGGCGGCCCGCGCCTTTTACTGCGCTTTCGTTCCGGCAAGAAGGACGGAGATGGATAAAGGTGGTTTGCCTAGGACAGCTCCGCCGATGCGCGCTGCATGTTGGCCGACATATCGGCTGTCACCGCGCTCTGCTCCTCGACTGCCGCGGCGGTGGTGGCGATGAACTCGTTGACGCCGGCGATCGCGACCTTGATCGCGGTCAGCGAGCTGGCGACGTCGCCGGAGATGGTGTTCAGCGCGTCGATTTCGGACGTGATCGTGTCGGTCGCCTGCTTGGCCTGGCTCGCGAGGTTCTTCACCTCGGAGGCGACCACCGCAAAGCCGCGGCCGGCCTCGCCGGCGCGCGCCGATTCGATGGTGGCGTTGAGCGCGAGCAGGTTGATCTGGCTGGTGATGCCGGAGATCATCTCGACGATGCCGCTCATGGCCTGCGCGGCCGCGTTCAGCTTCTGTGCCTGGCCGTCGGCGGCGTCGACCCGGCTGGTCGCGACTTTGGAGTTCTCGCGCGACTTCGCCATGGTCTCGGAGATTTCGCGGATCGAAGCGCTCATCTCTTCGCTGCCGGCCGCGACCGCCTCGATCAGTCCGCGGGCATTGTCGGCCTTCTTGCGGCCGATCGCCTGCGCGGTGATGTCGGTGGCGTATTTCACCACCTTGTAGGGTTTGCCGTTGAGGTCGAAGATCGGGTTGTAGGACGCCTGGATCCAGATCTCACGGCCACCCTTGGCGATCCGCTTGTATTCGGCGGCCTGGTATTCGCCGCGATTGAGCGTCTCCCAGAACTGGCGGTAGGTCGCCGAGTTTTTTTCGCTCGGCTCGACGAACATGCTGTGGTGCTGGCCCTTGATCTCGGCCAGCGAATAGCCCATCGCGTTCAGGAAGTTTGGGTTGGCGGTGCGGATCGTGCCGTCCATGTTGAACTCGATCACGGCCTGCGACTTCTGGATCGCGGCGAGCTGGCCGTCATTGTCGGCCGCCTTCATCTTCTGCGCGGTGACGTCGGTCGCGAACTTCACCACCTTGAAGGGCCTGCCCATCTCGTCGAGGATCGGGTTGTAGGTTGCGAGAATCCAGATCTCCTTGCCGCCCTTGCCGATCCGCTTGTATTCGGCGGCCTCGAACTGGCCACGGTTCAGCCGCGCCCAGAAATCGGCATAGGCGGCGCTGGCACGATCCTCCGGCGTCACGAACATGCTGTGATGCTTGCCCTGGATCTCGTCCAGCGCATAGCCCATCGCATTGAGGAAGTTCTCGTTGGCGGTGACGATGGTGCCGTCCATGTTGAACTCGATCACGGCCTGGGCGCGACTGATCGCGGCGATCTTGCCCGCGTCCTCCAGGGTCCGCATCTTGTAAGCCGTGATGTCGGTGGCGAACTTGATGAAGCTGACCACCTTGCCGTTCTCGTCGAGCAGCGGCGCGTAGGAGGCGTGGACCCAGACTTCCTTGCCGTTCTTGCCGAAGCGGCGGTATTGCGTGGTCTGGAACTCGCCGCGGTTCAGGCTGGCCCAGAAGTCACGATAGCGGGCGCTCTCGCGCTCGGCCGGGCTGACGAAGATGCTGTGATGCTTGCCCTTGATCTCGGCGAGCGAATAGCCGCTCATCTTAAGAAGATTCTCGTTGGCGTCGAGGATGGTGCCGTCGAGATCGAATTCGATGACGGCTTGGGACCGATCGAGCGCCTCGACCTCGGCGATCGCGTGCCTGACTTTCTTGCTCTGGAAATTGAACACGTGATGCTCCGTAAGACTCGAAAGGCGGTTCCAAAAGGGATCGACGTACCGTTCCGCTTAGCGGAAAAGTTGCATAGGCTCGTTGAGCAACTGTAAACCCCTGCAAGAACCTGCGCGTCTTCCGTGGTTTTCCGCGGGGAACGTATCTCGTTCAGGTTGAAAGCATTCTCGATTCATATGCACGGCAGAATTCATATGTCGGCGACGCCGCGGCCGTAATTGTACGGGCGTAATTTGAAAAATATTTCCGCGTTCAGCGGGTGTGTCGCAGCGATCGATTGGTGGCGGCACAACGCGATGCGGCCGGTTCGTCGAATGGTCGCGCGCCACGGCCTGCAAAATAATGTTCGCGCCAATGTCGGTTCCGAAACGGGTCGCTCGTCTTACAGCGGCACCGTTGCCATTCCGGTCCTCCGCCTCGCTCCCCGGAATGACGAAGCAAGAGGAACTCTCCATGCGTTTCATGATGCTGATGATCCCGCTCGGCTACGAGACCGCGCCGCCGGACGTCCAGCTCGATCCCGACCGCGTCGCCGCGATGATGCGCTACAACGAAGCGCTGAAGGACGCCGGCGTCCTGGTCACACTCGACGGCCTGCATCCGCCCTCGATGGGCGCGCGCGTCTCGTTTGCGACCGGCGAGCCGGTTGTGACCGATGGCCCCTTCACCGAGGCCAAGGAAGTCCTGGGCGGCTATTGGATGATCGAGGTGACCTCGCGCGCGGAGGCGATCGCCTGGGCCAGGCAATGCCCGGCCTCCGCCAACGAGCTGATCGAGATCCGGCAGGTGCAGGAGATGGCCGACTTCTCGCCGGAGGTGCAGGCCGCCGCCGCCGGTTTCGCCGACCTGAAGACGTAGCCAAAAGCGGCCGCGATAGACATGCGCGGCTGTCGTCAATCATCAATCAAAGGAGAAAACCGATGAGCACCGAACACAAATTCCTCGCCGTCTATCTCGGCAGCATGACCGGCCCGAAAATGGCCGCCTGGCAGGCGCTGCCCGAGGTCGAACGCAAGGCGAAGGAGCAGGAGGGGCTGGCTGCCTGGCACGGCTGGGTCGAAAAGCACAAGGCCGCCATCGTCGAGCTGGGCGGCCCGCTGGGCAAGACCCGGAAGATCGACGCCGGCGGCGTGACCGAAATCAGCAATGCGCTGACCGGGTTTACGGTGGTGCGCGCAGCCTCGCAGGAAGCCGCGGCGGAGCTGTTCAAGAACCATCCGCACTTTGCGATCTTCCCGGGCGAGTCCGTTGAAGTCATGCCGGTCCTGCCGATCCCGGGTCGGTAGGCTCGCACGGTCATTCCAGGGCGGTCCGCAGGACCGAACCCGGAATCCCACATTCCGGGTTCGACGCTGCGCGTCGCCCCGGAATGACGAGTGAGGGCTAGTGACCTCCACCCCCGGCTCATGTAAAGGTCGTTCACATGAGCTGGCGCAAGGAGACGCGCCGCGCCGAGCGCGGCTATCACCACGGCAATCTGAAGGAAGCCCTGTTGCAGGCCGCCCTCGGGCTGATCGCCGAGAAGGGCGCGGCCGGCTTCACCTTCGCCGATGCCGCGCGCATGGCCGGCGTCAGCGCCGCGGCGCCCTACCGGCATTTCCGCGACCGTGAGGAGTTGCTGTCCTCGATCGCGCAGCGCGGTTTCGAGCAGTTCGAGGCGCGGTTGACCGCGGCCTGGGACGACGGCCGGCCCGACACCGTCACCGCGTTCGAGCGCGTCGGCCGGGCCTATCTCGCCTTCGCCCGCGAGGAGCCGGCCTTCTACAACGCGATGTTCGAGTCGGGATTGCCGGTCGACGCCAATCCGGCGCTTCAGGCCGCCAGCGAGCGCGCTTTCAACATCATCCGCGCCGCCGCCGAGCGCCTCGCGGCGCTGGCTCCGCCGGGCACGCCTCGTCCGCCGGCCATGATGATGGCGCTGCACATCTGGTCGATGGCGCATGGCGTAGCGTCGCTGTTCTCACGCGGCGACGCCGCGCGGCGAAAATTGCCGATGTCGCCGGACGAACTGCTCGAGGCCGAGGTGCTGATCTATCTGCGCGGCCTCGGCTTCCCGACCGACCGCCGCGCCCCGCCGAAGCCGAAAAGCGCCGAGCCGCCGCCGGTGCCACCGGAGGCATCCTCCGGTTCTGGCGTGCCGCCCGGCGGCCCCTGGGGCAAGCCGAAATAAAATTGCGCAAATAATTCGCCCGCACTGTCAGGCGGCCAGCTTGACAAAACGACGGGATGGTCTAGCTATGTAAATGTTATTTACATTCACAACGGCGCTGGTGCCGTGATGGAGATGGAGATGGCCTACACCGCTGATGTCAATCGATGGCGCGGTCCTTCGGAACAACACTACGAGCGTCCCCGCATGCTCGAGACGCCCTGGCATCCCGGCTGGATCGCCGTGACCATCCTCGGCTTCATCCTGTGGTGGCCGATCGGACTTGCCCTTCTCTTTTTCACACTCGGGAGCAGAAGAATGTCGTGCTGGAGCAATCAGGACCGCTGGCAGAACAAGATGGAGCGGATGCAGTACAAGATGGATCGCATGCGCGGCCGCATGGAGCGCCGTGGTTTCGGCTTCGGCTTCGGGCCGCCCTCGAGCGGCAACCGCGCCTTCGACGAATACCGCACTGAAACGCTGCAGCGGCTCGAGGAAGAGCAGGTCGAGTTCAAGAACTTCCTCGATCGTCTGCGCCACGCCAAGGACAAGGAAGAGTTCGACCAGTTCATGGCCCAGCACAAGACGCGTCCGACCCCGCCGCCGACCGATCAGCAGCAAGGCTGATCCGGACGCCGACGCCTCTCAAGCCTTCAGGCGCATGCCCCCAAAGTCCTGATGGCCCCGAGCCGCCCGCCTGCGCAACGCGCAGGCGGGCGGGTTGGTTTTGGAGGACATGAGAACCAACTGCCGACGATCCAACACCAAGACTTGCGGCGTTCGCCGCGCGCCTGATGTTGGACGATTTGGATCATGGATCGCTGGACCCGCCTGCTGCTAGTCGTGACCGCGGTCGCAGTGCTGGGCTATATCAGCATGGTCTATGGCAGCTGTGCGTTCGATCCCGACTGCCATTTTCGCCTTTGTGCCGGCGGACGTTCGCTGTGCGGCGTCGATCATACGCATGTGCCGAGCCGATAGAAGCCGATCCGCGCAGGCGAGAACCGTTCTGCCAGCGCCTGCCGCGCTCGCCTATGTCAACTCGCCGTGGCGAGCTGCGCGCGAACCGATGCCAGGAAGTATTCGTAGGCGTGGTCCACGATCTCGTTGAGGGACCGGGTTCGCGCGAACATCGCCCTGGCCTCGGCGAGAAACTCATCCCGGGTCGGTATCTTCGGCAGATGCAGATGTGTCAGCGCATCGACGCCTTCATGGGCCCGGTTGAGGATGTCCTGCAGCGTCGGCAACTGCATCTGGGCGAGGTCGGCCCGGCGCCGCGCCGACGAAATCGCGTGCGCGAGCGTCTGCGCATCGAACCGTGCGGCAAGATCGCGCGCCGCCCGATTGATAACCCGTGCGCCGAGCGGCTGCTCGTTGCGCAGCACCTGTTCGGGCGGCGCCTTCATGTTCCAGACGATGCCGAACCAGGACAGGACCTTCAGGATGTAAAAGGTCACGTCGATTTCCCACCAGCGGAAGCCTTGCCGTACGCTGCTCTGGTAGGCGTGGTGATTGTTGTGCCAGCCCTCACCCATGGTGAACAACGCCAGCAGCCAGTTGTTGCGGGAATCGTCGCCCGTCACGTAGCGCTTGCGTCCATGCACATGCGCGAGCGAGTTGATGCAGAAGGTCGCGTGATAGACCAGCACCGTGCTCCACAGGAAGCCGACGACCAGGCCCGACCAACCAGCGACCAAAAAGCAGAGCGCGGCAAGTACAAAGGCGGGCAGCAGCTCCAGCCGATGCAGCCACATCAGCTCGGGATAGACAGCGAGATCGCCGACTTTCACGAGGTCGGTCGCGTCGTGCTCCCGGTAAAAAATCCAGCCGAGATGGCTGTAAAGGAAGCCGCGCTGACGCGGCGAATGCACGTCCAATTCGGTATCGGAATGCAGATGATGGTGCCGATGCTTTGCCGCCCACCACAACACGCTCTTCTGCGCGGTGCTCTGCGCGAGGCAGGCCAGGATGAACTGAAATACCCGTCCGGTCGCGAAAGACTTGTGCGAGAAATAGCGGTGGTAACCTGCTCCGATTGCGAACATGCGCACGACATACAGCGAACCGCAGATCGCGACGGCCGGCCAGGTGACGCCTGACCAGATCGCTGCAAAGCAGCCGAGATGGACCAGCACGAACGGTATTGCGGAGGGGTACATGATGTCGTCGTGCTGGTGGTCGGCGGGCGCGTTGGGCGACATGTCTTGGCGTGACCTTGGGTGAGGGGGATCCGGGATTCGTTGCGGCGGCGCCGAAGGCCGCCGGGTACGAAAAACCCGCGGATGGCGGACCACCGCGGGGGCTCGAACGGGATGCTTTGCCTGGACATCCCCGGCCGCGCAGAGTCGGCCTGAACTTCACTGGACTATATGGTTGCAGAAGCCTGGCATGCAAGCTCGTAGCCTCACGGAGAGCTGCGGCAAGTTGCTCGGGGGGACCCACGCGCGCCGCCGGCGCGGCGTGGCGCAGGGGCGGCACGCGGCCTATATTCGAGACGCGAGAAGCAAGAGGCGGCGATGATGGCGGCAGCGACCTCGGCGAACGATAGTTTCTGGCAGCAGATGCGCGATGAGGCGCAACGTGCGATCGACGCCGACCCTGTCTTTGGCAAATCCCTTGCCGATGCAGTCCTCGTCCATGATGATTTTGCTGCCGTCCTGGCCGACCTGATCGGGCGCAGACTTGGCGGTTCAGCGGCGGAGCGAGCGCGCTTCACGACCTTTGCGCTCGACGCCTTTCGCGACTCACCGGACGTGATCGAGACAGCCGGCCGCGACTTGCAGGCGATCGCGAGCCACGATCCCGCCATCGCCGGGCTGTTGCCGCCGCTGCTGCATTTCAAGGGTTATGTCGCGTTGCAAGCCTGGCGCGTCTCGAACTGGCTCTGGCATCGCGGTCATGTCGATGCCGCGCTGTTGTTTCAGAACGAGTCGTCCAACTTGCTGCAGGTCAGCATCCATCCAGCCGCCGGCATCGGCTCGTCGGTGTATCTCGACCACGCCACGGGCATCGTGATCGGCGCGAATGTGGTCATCGGCGATGGGACCACCATCCTCCAGAATGTCAGCATCGGCCGCAACAGCGAACTGCCGGCGCGCTCGCCCCGCATCGGCCGCGGCGTCTATATCGGAGCTGGCGCGACCGTTCTTGGCGATATCAGCATCGGCGATTTCGCCAAGGTCGGTGCCGGCACGGTTGTGACCTCAGACGTGCCGGCCGGCTGCACGGCGGTCGGCAATCCCGCGCGGTTGACCAATTGCCCGGAGCCCGTTCCGGCGGCCTGACCCCAACCGCCTGCGCTGCCTACCTTTCCCGCAGCCAAATTCGCCCGCGGTAACCCCGCATTAACCATCGCCGGGCTCTGGTAATTGCGGACAATCGCGCCCAAAGCTGCGGTCAAGGCCCATAGTTTTGACATCTTGGCAGGGAATGCAGACGGCCGGCTTTGGACGAGCCCCTGCACTCCAGAAAAACAAGGCTTTGAGCGGGCTTGCCGGCCGCGCCGGTGCACTAGCGCGGCTGTTGGGGAACCGGCGGCCCTTCGCTGCCACGGAACATCGGTAACGATCGCCTTGAGAGGATACTGCTTATGAACCCGGCCGAAATGGCTCAGTCCGCCCTTCCGGTTGCCGCCTCCGCGGACGTGTCGCTGATCGCGCTGTTCTGGCAGGCTCACTGGATCGTGAAAGGGGTCATGCTGGGCCTTCTCGGCTGCTCGGTCTGGGTCTGGGCAATCGCCATCGACAAGATCTTCCTGTTTGCCCGCACCCGCCGCTCGATGGACCGTTTCGAGCAGGCCTTCTGGTCCGGCGAGTCGATCGAGGAGCTCTATCGCACCCTCTCGGCCAAGCCGACGCATTCGATGGCGGCCTGCTTCGTCGCGGCAATGCGCGAGTGGAAGCGCTCGTTCGAGAACCAGGCGCGCTCGGTCGCCGGCCTTCAGATGCGCATCGACAAAGTGATGAACGTCTCGATCGCCCGCGAAGTGGAGCGGCTGGAACGCCGCCTGCTGGTGCTGGCAACCGTCGGCTCCGCCGGCCCCTTCGTCGGCCTGTTCGGGACGGTCTGGGGCATCATGTCGAGCTTCCAGTCGATCGCGGCGTCGAAAAATACCTCCTTGGCGGTGGTGGCCCCGGGCATCGCGGAGGCGCTGTTTGCGACCGCCGTCGGCCTTATCGCCGCCATTCCTGCCACTATCTTCTACAATAAGTTCACCTCCGAGGTGAACCGGCAGGCCCAGCGGCTCGAAGGCTTCGCCGACGAATTTTCAGCCATCCTGTCGCGCCAGATCGACGAGCGGGGCTGACGGACGGCATGTATAGTGTGAAGGGCAATTTGGGCACGCGATCATGGCGATGAACGTTGCGAGTTCGTCCGGAGGCGGCGGGCGCCGTGGCCGGCGCAAGCCCGTCGTGGCCGAGATCAACGTCACGCCGATGGTCGACGTGATGCTGGTGCTGCTCATCATCTTCATGGTGTCGGCGCCGATGTTGACGGTCGGCGTGCCGCTCGACCTGCCGCAGACCCAGGCCAAGAGCCTCGAAAACAACGACCAGAAGCCGATCCAGATGTCGGTCGACATCAAGGGCAAGGTGTTCATCAACGATTCCGAGATCGCGATCAACGAGCTGATCCCCAAGCTCAAGGCGATCACGGAGGCGCGCGGCGGGCTCGAGGAACGCATTTATCTGCGCGCCGACAAGAAGGCGGATTACGGAACGGTCGCCAAGGTCATGGGCCTGTTGTCCGGCGCGGGCTTCAAGAAGCTGGCGCTCGTCACCGAGGCGGATCAGGGGTAAGCCAGTGAAGGTGAACGTCGACAAGACACTCGTTGCGTCGATTACCCTCCACGTCCTCGTGCTTGGATGGGGATTGTTCACCTTTAGCAGCAAGGCCTACGTGCCGGCGGAAGAGTCGCTCCCGGTCGACATCATCTCCACCGATCAGCTTGCCAAGATGATGTCGGGGCAGAAGACCGGCAAGAAGGAAGAGCCGAAGCCCAAGGTCGAGAAGATCGCCGAGGCCAAGCCCGAAGAGGACGCCGTCGGCAAGGTCACCGAGAAGAAAGAGCTGATCAAGACCAATTCGACGCCCGAGCCGCCGCCGAAACCCGTCGAGAAGCCGGTCGAGAAGAAGCCCGAGCCGCCGAAGCCCGTTGCCGAGTCCAAGCCGAAGGAAGAGCCGAAGCCGCCGGAAAAGAAGCCTGATCCGGCCAAGGAAGATCCGATCGCCGAACTGCAGAAGAAGCTCGACACCAAGAAGCCGCCGCCCAAGCCCGTGGAGCAGAAGGTCGCGGCGGTGCAGCCGCAGCAGCAGCCCAAGCCCAAGGAGCGCAGCTTCGATCCCGCGCAGATCCAGCGCGACCTCGACAAGCGCGCTGCGACCCGGCACGAGCTCTCCGGCTCGGCGCTGAATGCCTCGGCTGCGCTGGGAACGACGAGCGGCACGGCCGCCAATAACGTCGCGACGTGGCGGGGCGCGTTCACCAGCGCGGTCAGGCGCTGTTTCACGCCCACTTATAACGGGCAGGATGCCGATCTGTACGAGGCTGACATCGACATTCCGATGCAGATCGACGGCTCGCTTGCATCCGAGCCGATCATCGTGGCGGTGCGAGGCCCATCGAGGTCGATTGCCCAGGCCGTGGCCGAAAGCGCCAAGCGCGCCATCGTGCAATGTCAGGTCTATTCGTTCATGCCCAGGCAGCAATACGAAGGCTGGAAGAAGATCGAAATGACTTTCGGCCTGAAAGACATGTTGTGACATCCGGACAAAAGAATTTTGCGATGAATGACGCTCGATCGATGAACCGCCGCCGCTTCCTGACCCTGACCGGATCGACGCTTGCAATGCTCGGGGGCGGACCTGCCTTCGCCCAGCGCATCCGCATCGACCCCACGGAGTTTCGGCCGATCCCGATCGCGATCTCCAACTTCGTGCCGGGCTCGCCCGCCGACGGCGATGTCAGCAACGGCGTCACCCAGGTCATCACCAACAATCTGAAGCGGTCGGGCCTGTTCGCGCCGATCGACCAGGCCGCCTTCATCGAGCGCATCAGCAACATCGATGTCGCGCCGCAATTCCAGAACTGGAAGACTCTCAACGCGCAGGCGCTGGTTACCGGCCGCATGACGCGGCAGCAGGACGGCCGGCTCAAGGCCGAATTCCGCCTGTGGGACGTCATCACCGGCCAGCAGCTCACCGGCCAGCAATACTTCACCTCGCCGGAATATTGGCGCCGCATCGCCCACATCATCTCCGATCAGATCTATGAGCAGATGACCGGCGAGAAGGGCTATTTCGACAGTCGCGTGGTCTTCGTCGACGAGACCGGGCCGAAGGAGCGCCGCGTCAAGCGGCTCGCGATGATGGACCAGGATGGCGCCAATGTGCGTTACCTGACGCGCGGCTCCGACCTCGTGCTGACGCCGCGCTTCTCGCCGAACTCGCAAGAGATCACCTACATGGAGTTCGGCCAGGGCGACCCGAAGGTCTATCTCTTCAACATCGAGACCGGCCAGCGCGAGATCGTCGGCAATTTCCCCGGCATGACCTTCGCGCCGCGCTTCTCGCCCGACGGCCAGCGCGTCATCATGAGCCTGCAGCAGGGCGGCAATTCCAACCTGTTCGTGATGGATTTGCGCTCGCGCTCGACCACGCGCCTCACCGATACGCCGGCGATCGACACCTCGCCGTCCTACTCGCCGGACGGCACCCGGATCTGCTTCGAATCCGATCGCGGCGGCAGGTCGCAGATCTACGTGATGTCGGCAGGAGGAGGGGCTGCGCAGCGCATCTCATTCTCCAAGGACGACACCAACGCCACCTATTCGACGCCGGTGTGGTCGCCGCGCGGCGACTACATCGCCTTCACCAGACAGGGCGGCGGGCAATTCTCGATCGGCGTCATGAAGCCGGACGGCAGCGGCGAGCGGCTCCTCACCTCCGGCTACCACAATGAAGGTCCGACCTTCTCGCCGAACGGCCGCGTGCTGATGTTCTTCCGCGATCCCGGCGGGGCAGGCGGTCCCTCGCTGTTCTCCGTCGACATCTCCGGCCGCAACGAGCTCAAGGTACCGACGCCGGGCTTCGCCTCCGACCCGGCCTGGTCGCCGCTGTTGTCCTCCACGCCGGGATAGAGACATCCGGCCTGAAACGTCGCGCGCTTGGCCGCGCGATGCTTTCGAAAAACATGCAGAATTTTTCGGGTTTGGTGCGCAAGGCAAGCTTTCCTTCACCTTGTGCCCGGCAACGCTTGCCTAGTTGCTTGATATTTCAGCAAAAACAGGTTCGCTATTGCCGAAAAACAACTCGACTTTAACGATGTTCCCTCAGAAAGGCTTCATCTGGTCTGGGTAAAAGTACGCGCCAAACAGGACGCGTAACAAGCCAATGCAACTGGCAGACCAGAAGCAGAGCGATCGAGACGAGCTGGAGCCGATTCTCTACGCCGCTCTCGTCAACTCTATGGTGCAGAATTTCTGGGCGATCTTCCTTGGCTCGGCCTCAGCGGCCGTGGCCGCGGTCATGACTGCGTTGAAGACCGGCGACGTCCGGCTGTGGCCGATTGCGTTCGCACTCATCGCTGTCGGCACCGGACGCGCGTTCCAGATGCGGCGCTACGAGAACCGCGCGCATGGGTTGTCGTTCGAAGAGGCGAGGCAACTGGAGCCGCGCTACTGGATCGGCGCGCTGATCTACGCCGCCGTGCTTGGCCTGTGGGCCTTTGTCGTCATCTATCTCAACGAGGATGCGGTTGCCGACATGCTCTGTGTCGCCATCGGCATCGGCTACACGGCCGGCGGCGCCGCCCGCAACTATGGAAGGCCGCGGCTGATCCAGTGGCACGTCGCGCTCGCCTGCGGGCCGATGTCGCTCGCGCTGATGCTGCACGGCGGCTTCTATCACGTCGGCCTTGCCGTCCTGCTGATGTTCTTCTTCATCGGCATGAAGAACATCAACCTCAGCCTGCATGCGATCTTCGTCAAGGCACTGACGTCGAGCTTCCGGGAGTCCGCGCTGGCGAGCCAGTTCGATACCGCGCTGAACAACATGCCGCACGGCCTGTGCATGTTTCGCGCCGACGGACGCCTTGCGGTGATGAACCACCGCTTCGGCGAACTGATGGCCCTGCCGGAGGACCTTGTCAAGCGAGGTGCCACCGCCGCCGATATCGTGTCGGCCTGCATCGCCGCGGGCTCCATCTCGGCGGAAAGCGGCAAACAGATCATGGCCGAGATCGACCATGGGCGGATCCGCGAGATCGTCACCGCCGATCCGGATTCCTCTCGCGGCCGCACGCTGGCCTGGACGTTCCAGCCGATGGCCCGTGGCGGCACCGTGCTGCTGCTGGAAGACATCACCGAACGTACCAATGCCGAAGCCCGGATCAGCCATCTCGCCCGCTATGACGAGTTGACCGCGCTGCCTAACCGCGTTTCCTTCCGCGACGAGATCGGGCGGCTGCTGGCGAACGCACACCATGCCGAGCGCCTTTCCGCACTGCTGTTCGTCGATCTCGACCAGTTCAAGCAGGTCAACGACACGCTCGGTCATCCCTGCGGCGACCAGCTCCTGTGCGCCGTCGCCAACCGCCTGCGCGAGATGCTGCGGCCCGAGGATTTCGTCGCCCGCTTCGGTGGCGACGAGTTCGTCGTGTTCCAGCAGAACATCAGCGCGGCCGAGGATGCCGCGAGCCTCGCCCGCCGCATCGTCGAGCGGCTCAGCGAGCGCTACCGCATCGACAATCATCTGGTCGAGATCGGCGCCAGTGTCGGCATCGCGCTGACTTCGCCGGACGGCGCCGTCAGCGCCGACACCCTGCTCAAGAACGCCGACATGGCGCTCTACCGCGCCAAGGCCGACGGCCGCGGCACCTTCTGCTTCTTCCGCGACGAGATGGCGGCGACCGTCGAGGCCCGCCGCATCCTCGAGCTCGACCTGCGCAAGGCGCTCGCCAACGAGGAGTTCGAGCTGTTCTACCAGCCGCTCGTCAACCTCAAGACCGGCAAGATCACCACCTGCGAGGCACTGCTGCGCTGGAATCATCCGGTGCGCGGTACGGTCTCGCCGGTCGACATCATTCCGGTCGCCGAGGACATGGGCCTGATCGTCGATCTCGGCCGCTGGATCCTGCGCCGCGCCTGCATGGAATGCATGAACTGGCCGGACGGCGTCAGCGTCGCCGTCAACTTCTCACCGCAGCAATTCCACCAGCGCGACGTGCTCAGCGAAATCCGCTACGCCCTCGAGGTCTCCGGCCTTCCGGCCCATCGCCTTGAGATCGAGATCACCGAATCCTCGCTGCTGCGCAACACCCAGCTCACCCATGACATCCTGTCGCAACTGCATGCGCTGGGCGTGCGTATCTCGCTGGACGATTTCGGCACCGGCTATTCGAGCCTCAGCTATCTCCACAATTTCCCGATGCAGAAGGTCAAGATCGACCGCTCTTTCCTCGAGGGCATCGACACCGACCGGCCGCTGACGCTGCTGCGCGGCGTCGCGCGCCTGTCCGCCGACCTCGGCATGTCCGTCGTGGTCGAGGGCATCGAAACCAACGAGCAACTCGAGCTGATCAGCGCCGACGGCACCGTCTCGGAGGCGCAGGGCTATTTATTCAGCCGTCCGGTACCCGCGGTGCGGATGCGCCAGCTCCTCAATGCCTCGCATGGACGCCGCGGAGACGGCCTGCTCCAGGTCGTCGTCTCGCGCTCCTTCGCCTGACGAGACACCCAAAACCACCCGTCCTTTCAGACTGTTGCTCTCGCTACGTAGTGCTACGGATGTTAACCCTAACCGTTCGATTGCTTTGCATACTTGTTAAGAAGGTGTTAATAAATCATCACGCCCGCGCAAGTTGTCCCGGGCAAATTGCCTTGAAGCTGACGCGTCGTGAGTGGTGGGTAAGGAGTTGGAATGCAGTCCTCAGCCAGATCTGTCATTTCGGCTGTTGGACGTGGAGCGGAGCTCCTGACCGACGTCGATTACCATCTCGCGGAAACGGCCGCGGAGAAGGAAGAGATCTACAACCTCCGCTACCGCGCCTATCTGCGTGAGGGCGCCGTCAAGGAATCCCCGGAAGCCCGGGTCACCGACCGCTACGACGAACTGCCGAACGCCTGGACCTTCGGCGTCTACCTCCGTGGCCAGCTCTGCAGCTCGGTGCGCATCAGCGTGCTGACCTCGGAGTGGCGCGAGTCCACTTCGGCCGATGTCTTCCCGGAGATCCTGATGCCGCGGCTCGATCGCGGCGAGGTAATGATCGATCCGACACGGTTCGTTGCCGATCCGGACCAGGTGAAGCGGGTTCCGGAATTGCCCTATCTGACCACCCGGCTCGCCTACATGGCGTGCGAGCATTTCAATGCCGATCTCGGCCTTGCCATCGTACGTTCCGAGCATCAGGCGTTTTACCGCCGGGTGTTCCTGCATGAGACCATTGCCGAGCCCCGGCTCGTTCCGGGGCTCACCAAGTCGTTTGGCCTGATGGCGGCGGACTTCCCGACCTTCCGCAAGAAGGTGTTCGAGCGCTATCCGATCATGCGATCCACTGCCTTCGAGCGGCGGATGCTGTTCGGGCGGGGTGGTCAGCGCCAGGTCCCGCAGCGGCCTGTGCTCGTGGCGGACGCCGCTCACGTCTAAAGTCCGCGCCGGCGTGGTCTATGGCCGCGCCCGATGCCTTTCGGCCGCAGCCCCCGTCTCCGCGGATCACACCTTGGGCTGAAATTCCGGCAAAACCGGCATGGTTGCCGGCGAACGCGGCTTGCCTTCACCCTCGCGCCACATTTACAACCCATTAACCATGGCGGGTGCTTTTCGCTGGTTGGGGGCATTTGACCGGCTTGAGCAAGGTTCCGTCAAGGTTGACGGAACGTTCGCTTAACCAACCCCCTGTAGACCCGATGGCAGTGGACGAACGTGAGCGTGGAGGCTCCGGAATGAAATACCCTATGCGCATCCTCCAGGGATTGAAGCTGGCTGCGGTGGTCGCAATCGCGCTGTCGATGGGCGCCTGCGCCAACAAGAATGCTGCGACGGATGCGATGGCCAACGCGGCGACGCCGGGCAGCCAGCAGGACTTCGTCGTCAACGTGGGTGACCGCGTGTTCTTCGAAAGCGACCAGACCGATCTGACCCCGCAGGCGATCGTGACCCTGGAGAAGCAGGCACAGTGGCTGCAGAGCTACCCGCGCTACTCCTTCACCATCGAAGGTCATGCCGACGAGCGTGGCACCCGCGAATACAACATCGCGCTCGGCGCCCGCCGTGCCCAGTCGGTGCGTTCGTTCCTCGCCTCGCGCGGCATCGACGCCAACCGCATGCGCACGATCTCCTACGGCAAGGAGCGGCCGGTCGCCGTCTGTAACGACATCTCCTGCTGGTCGCAGAACCGTCGCGCCGTGACTGTGCTGAACGCGAGCTCCTGAGGCTTCAGTCAGGCACCGTTCATCTTCGGAAACCGATCATGCCGGCGCCCTCTCGGGCGCCGGTTTCGTTTCAGCAATCTGTGACCGAAACCCCGTGGTGCCAGTCACATTTTTGGCGTAGTGCCTTTCAATGTGTGCCGCGTCGCATGTTCCGTCGCAGATCATTTCGTTTTCGTCGTCAGGGCAAGATGTCATCCAGATCCAAGGTCTTTTCCGGCACCGTGGCGATCGCCGCGCTGCTGTCTTTGGGCTCGCCTTCTTTCGCTCAGTCGGACGATGACCCCGAGATCCGGATCGAGCGGCTTGAAAACCAGCTGCGCCAGCTCACCGGCCAGAACGAAGAGCTGCAATATCGCAACCGTCAGCTCGAAGAGCGGCTGCGGGCGCTGGAGGGCGGCGCGCAAGGCGCGACGCCCGGACAGGCGCCGGCGCAGCCCAATGTCGCCGCGATGCCGCCTGCTCAGGTCGCGCCGGCCTACCGTCAGCAGCAGCCCGCTCAGCCGAACTACGAGCAGCCCCAGATCGCGGCTCCCGCGCCGATCGTTCAGGAGCAGCCGGCGCCGGGCGCCCCCGGCAGCCGTCGCCGCGGCGATGCCTTTGACCCGAGCCAGAATCCAAGCGCGCCCGGCGCGCCGCGCGCGCTTGGCGGCGGACAGCAGCCGATGCCGGCAGGTTCTCAGGTCGGCGCGCCCGGCGGGCGCAACGCCGGCGAGCCGCTCGATCTTGGCAACACCGGCGGTCGCTATCCGCAGGCCGCAGCGCCCGCCCAGCCGGTCTATCCGCCGGCCCAGCCAGGCTATCCCGCGCCGGCCGGAAGCGCTGCCCCTGGCCTGACCACGCTGCCGCCCTCGGCAACGCCGCGCGACGAGTTCGACCTCGGCATCGGCTACATGCAGCGCAAGGACTATGCGCTCGCCGAGCAGACCATGAAGAATTTTGCGCAGAAATATCCTGGCGACCCGCTGCTCGGGGACGCGCAATACTGGCTCGGCGAGAGCTACTTCCAGCGCCAGCAATATCGCGACTCCGCGGAAGCCTTCCTCGCCGTCACCACCAAATACGACAAATCGGCCAAGGCGCCGGATGCCCTGCTGCGGCTCGGCCAGTCGCTGGCCGCGCTGAAGGAGAAGGAGGCCGCCTGCGCCGCCTTCGGCGAGGTCGGCCGCAAATTTCCGCGCGCCTCCGCCGGCGTCAAGGCCGCGGTCGATCGCGAGCAGAAGCGCGTGAAGTGCTGATCCGCTGACAAGGCGTATCAGTTTGCGCTAAACAGTCGGTCCATCCGCGGACGATTGCAGCGTCATGTCAGACGACGACAATTCGCCGATTTCGGCGCGCGCGGCGAAGCAACTCTTCGCCGAGCTCAAGAGCTCACCGGCACTGGTGCTCGCGGTCTCCGGCGGGCCGGACTCGGTCGCGCTGATGTGGCTCGCCGCGCGCTGGCGGCGCAGCCTTTCGCGCGGCCCGCAACTTACCGTCGTCACCGTCGATCATGGCCTGCGACCCGAAGCGGCCCACGAGGCGCGCGAGGTCAAGCAGCTGGCAACAGAGCTCGGCCTGACCCACCGGACCCTGCGCTGGCGCGGTGTGAAGCCGAAGAGGGGACTGCCGGCGGCCGCCCGCGAGGCGCGCTACCGCCTGCTCGCGCAGGCCGCGCGCAAGGCCGGCGCGAGCCATGTGCTGACCGCCCACACCCGCGACGACCAGGCCGAGACCCTGTTGATGCGCCTGGTTCGCGGCAGCGGGCTTGCCGGGCTGTCGGCGATGGCGCGCCGCACTGAGCGCGACGGCATCGTCCTGGCGCGCCCTCTGCTCGATGTGCCGAAGTCGCAGCTCGTCGCGACCTTGAAGCGCGCCAAGATCGGCTTTGCCGACGATCCCACCAATCGCGACACCGCCTTCACCCGGCCGCGGCTGCGCGCGCTGCTGCCGCAGCTCGCGATGGAGGGTGGCGATGCCCGCACGCTGGCGCGGCTGGCGGTGCGGCTGTCCCGCGCCAATGCGGCGGTCGAGGTGCTGGTCGATGGCGCCGAGCGCTTCCTTCAGCTCCGGGCGCGCGGCGATGCGCCGCAGGCGGGCAGTCGGCGCTATGAAGCATCCGCGTTTGCCGCCCTGCCGGAGGAGGTTCGGCTGCGGCTTCTTCTGCGGGCCGTCAATGCCCTCGGCCATGAGGGGCCGGCGGAACTCGGCAAGGTCGAAACCCTCATGGCCGCGCTTGATCAGGCCATCGCCGCTGGGCCCGCTGGTGCCGCACGTGGCCGTGCGATCCTGAAGCAGACCCTTGCGGGAGCCTTGATCAGCCTTACCGGGGGGCGTATCCACATCACGCCGGCGCCGGCCCGACGGTCCAAGGGGACCTGCAAGGGGACCTGATGGGCGGATGAGGGCGGACCATGACACCGGCCGTTTCCGCCATGCGCCGTCAGGACACCTTAACCAGGCGGGAAAAACCCCGGATTGATCGCCATTATTTCAGCGGGAATCGCTCCAAGATGGGCTAAATAGTCCCATCTCGTTCCCTTGGCAGCGACCGGGGCGGCACCTAGATTGTATGCGTCCAACCGAGAAGATTCCTTTGGGATTTCCTCGCGCTGCCCAAAGTAACTGACCAAGTAAACGACGAAGGATCAGGGCCGCGATCCGCGCGACCACGAAGGAAGATCGATGAACGCCAATCTGCGCAATTTCGCCCTCTGGGTCATCATTGTCCTGCTGCTGTTGGCGTTGTTCACGCTCTTCCAGAATCCGGGTCAGCGCGCCTCCTCGCAGGACATCGCCTTCTCCCAACTCCTCAGCGAAGTTGACCGCGGCAATGTGCGCGACGTCGTGATCCAGGGGCCGGACATCCACGGCACCTTCACCAACGGCTCGAGCTTCCAGACCTATGCGCCGAACGACCCGACGCTGGTGAAGCGCCTCTATGACAGCAAGGTGCAGATCAGCGCGAAGCCGCCCGGCGACAACGTGCCGTGGTTCGTCTCGCTGCTGGTCTCCTGGCTGCCCTTCATCGCGCTGATCGGCGTCTGGATCTTCCTGTCGCGGCAGATGCAGGGCGGCGCCGGCAAGGCGATGGGTTTCGGCAAGTCGCGCGCGAAGATGCTGACGGAAGCGCATGGCCGCGTCACCTTCGAGGACGTCGCCGGTGTGGACGAAGCCAAGCAGGACCTGCAGGAGATCGTCGAATTCCTGCGCGACCCCGGCAAATTCCAGCGCCTCGGCGGCCGCATTCCGCGCGGCGTGCTGCTGGTCGGCCCTCCCGGCACCGGCAAGACCCTGATCGCGCGTGCGGTCGCGGGCGAAGCCAACGTGCCGTTCTTCACCATTTCGGGTTCCGACTTCGTCGAGATGTTCGTCGGCGTCGGTGCGTCCCGCGTCCGCGACATGTTCGAGCAGGCCAAGAAGAACGCGCCCTGCATCATCTTCATCGACGAAATCGACGCGGTCGGTCGTCACCGTGGCGCCGGTCTTGGCGGCGGCAATGACGAGCGCGAGCAGACGCTGAACCAGTTGCTGGTCGAGATGGACGGCTTCGAGGCCAACGAGGGCGTGATCCTGATCGCGGCGACCAACCGTCCCGACGTGCTCGATCCCGCGCTGCTGCGTCCCGGCCGCTTCGACCGCCAGGTCGTGGTGCCCAATCCCGACGTCGTCGGCCGCGAGCAGATCCTCAAGGTTCACGTCCGCAAGGTGCCGCTGGCGCCGGATATCAACCTCAAGACCATCGCGCGCGGCACCCCGGGCTTCTCCGGTGCGGACCTGATGAACCTCGTCAACGAAGCCGCCCTGACCGCCGCCCGCCGCAACAAGCGAATGGTGACGCAGGCCGAGTTCGAAGAGGCCAAGGACAAGGTGATGATGGGCGCCGAGCGCAAGTCGCTCGTCATGACTGAGGAAGAAAAGCTGCTGACGGCCTATCACGAGGGCGGTCACGCCATCGTCGGCCTCAACGTCGTCGCGACCGACCCGATCCACAAGGCGACCATCATTCCGCGCGGCCGTGCACTCGGCATGGTCATGCAGTTGCCCGAGCGCGACAAGCTGTCGATGTCGCTGGAGCAGATGACCTCGCGCCTTGCCATCATGATGGGCGGCCGTGTCGCCGAAGAGCTGATCTTCGGCCGCGAGAAGGTGACCTCGGGTGCGTCCTCCGACATCGAGCAGGCCACGCGCCTCGCCCGCATGATGGTGACGCGCTGGGGCCTGTCCGAGGCGCTCGGCACCGTGTCCTATGGTGAAAACCAGGACGAGGTTTTCCTCGGCATGTCGGTGTCGCGCACCCAGAACGCATCGGAAGCGACAGTCCAGAAGATCGATACCGAGATCCGGCGTTTCGTCGAGGAAGGCTACAACGAAGCAACGCGCATTCTCACGGAAAAGCGCGCCGATTTGGAAGCGCTTGCCAAGGGCCTGCTCGAGTTCGAGACGCTGTCCGGCGACGAGATCATCGATCTGCTCAAGGGCAAGAAGCCGAACCGCGAGTCCGTGCTCGAGCCGACCACGCCGCGCGCCTCCGCCGTGCCGCCGGCCGGCAAGTCGCGCCCGCGGCCCGATCCGGATCCCGGCCTGGAGCCGCAGCCGCAGGCGTAACGAGAAGCGGCCAATCGAATTGAAAAACGCGGCGGAAACGCCGCGTTTTTTGTTGGCCGCTGTGGGGGCTGGCGCGTCCAATTCCCGGACGCGGATTAATCCGCCATTAGCGTTTGCCGGTTAGGTCTGCTGAGGTGCGTCTCCATCGCTCCGCGGGCCAGGGCCAGCCAGATGCTTGAAAGCGGGCGGTAGACACGGCGCTTAACCGAGGCTGATCCGCAGCCCTCACTTGCTCCGGCACCCCGATGGTGGACGTCAACGTCACCTCTGACATAGTCGGTCGCGGTCGCGCGGCCAGCATTCCGAACGCCTGGGCCGAGACATTTCTGATCGCATTTTTCGCATCGGCGTTGTCCGTGCTGCGGACGGGTTTCGTCTTCGGTCTGACCAGCAATCTCTATCATTTGCCGATCGTCGCCGGTCTTTACGACGAGCCGCAATATCAGAACGACGGGTATATCCAGTCGCTGCGTTACTTTGCGTCCGGCGTCTGGCTGACGTTGAGCGGTGTCGAGAAGTATTTCGACAATGTTCCGTTGCTGTTCTTCGTCCTGTTCTTCCTCTCCCGGCTGGTCAGCTTCGTCGGGTTTCTCTGTTGCGCCTCCCTGCTCGGGGTGACGGAACGGCGCGACAAGATCGTCTTCAGCCTGATCCTCTGCTTCGTCGCGTTTCTCGACGGCTACAGCTACGCCGGCTCCGGCGGCCTGTTCATCAACTACTTCACCCATTCGGAGATGGCGAATGGCGTGGCGCTTCTGGCGATCTACTTTGCCGCGCGAGGCTTCTACACGGCAGCGATCGTTGCCGTCGGCATCACGTCCTTCATCAACGCCTTCTTTGCGGCCTGGCTCGTGCCGCCGCTGGCGCTGATCGGGATCTGGCAGCTGTCGCAGCGGAAAGCCACGATCGGCGAAATCTCGTCGCGCGTGCTGATCGGCTGCATCCTGTGCCTGCCGCTTGCGTATGTCGTGCTGCGCGGGTTCTTCTCGAATCCGGAGTTCGGTCATCCGTTCGACCTTGCGAATTTCCTGCGCCAGTATTTTCCCGGACACGTGCTGTTCGACACGACATCGCTCGGCGACATCGTGGGTCTGTCGGGTGTCATACTCATCGGAGCGCTCGCGCTGTTCTGGTCGAGGCAGGCCGCGCCCGAATTGCGGGCGGCCTATCTCGGCATCATTCTGGTCTATCTGATCGGAATCGCCCTTCCGTTCGTCACGAGATCACCGATCATTCTCAACCTGCATCTGCTGCGCTCGAGCACGGTCATTCATCTGCTGGCCGCCCTGGCGATCGCGGCATTGGCGACGAACTGGCTGCGGCGTGACAGGGAGGCGGCTTTCCTTCCGGCTTGCCTGATCGTGCTGTTCGTGACCTTTGATGGCTGGCCCGGCCTGGCTCTCGTCGCAGCCGTCCTGGTCTTTGCGCTTCGAACGAGCGTGCCGGGACCGCCCCAATCCTATCAGCGCACCATGGGCTATCTGGTGCTTGCCACGACCGTTCTCGTCGCATACCCGCTTGCGATCTGGTCCGGCATCAGCTTCAGCCGGATCTGCAACGAGGCGGTCTCGGAGTGGACCGACGTCGGCAAGTGGGCGCGCGGCAATACGCCTGTGACTGCAATGTTCCTGACGCCGAGACGGCCGGAGCTTGACGGCCGGGCCGAGGTGAGTATCGCCGACATGGCGCTCGATCGCGGCAGCGTGTTTGAATTCGTCTCGCATCGTCGCGTCTGGGTCGATTTCAAGCGCGGCGGATCATCGGTCTTGACGCCGTCCTATTATCCAGTTTGGCGAAGCCGGTTGACGGATGTCGAGGGCCTGAACTCGCTTGCGGAGCGAATGGCCTATGCCTCGCGCAACGGCATCGGCTATGTCGTCGATGTCTGTCAGAGCCCGGACGCGGGGAACGGCGTCGTCTATCGCACGAAGCGGCTCTGCGTGTTCTCGACCGGCGCGGACGCCCCTGCAGCCCGGAAGGACGCATCGCCGGCGGCGGAGCGATCTGCCGGCTGAGCCATCGAGCTCGTCTCGATCGCAAGAGTTGGTTGCAGTCCGGGAATTGAGAGCGCGCCACGCGCTCACTTCGGTGGCGTCGCGGCCTGCTGTTCGTCGCGGACGTGGATCACGGCGATGGCGTCGGCGTAGAGCCGCTTCCAGCCCCTGATGTGATCGAGGATCTGGGCGGCGGGAGAATCGGCGGTGAGCAGCGTTGCGTCGATCCTGTTGTCGTCCAGCATGCGCAGCAGGCCGGCCACGTCGCGCCCGTCCTCGGCGGCGAAATAGTCCATCAGGAATTTTTCGCCGTAGAGCTCCGACCTTCCGTCGACGAAAGGCTTGATGTCGCGAACGATGAGGTAGCCGCCAAAGCCATAGGAATTGAAGATGCGCGCGCCCCTGCGTTCGGAGAGAACGTCGACCGCTGCAACGGGCGTCTGCGTTGCTGAGAATGCGAAGGCGTGATGTGCGACAAAGGCCGCGGTCGCGCTCGCGACAGCCATGACGATCACCAGCGCCGCCGGCGCGGGCGGGACCATCCACAGGGCCCGTGGCGCGTCTGACGCAGTGGGCCTGATCCCCGTGCCCAACGGCTGCGCCAGCACCAGTGGGACGAGTATGCCGAAGGTCTCGATGCTGCGGATATGTGCCAGCGCCATCCAGGTTGCGATCAGGATCAGCAGCACGCGCGGCGGCGACAGCGAGAGGCCGCGGGAGAGCGCGAGACCGAGGAGAGCGAGGAGTGCGCCCGCGAACGGACTGAACGAACTGAAATCGGCCGGGCGCCATTCGGCGATGACCGCGAAGGATGTGCCGAGGCTGAGGATGCGCAGAGCGCCCAGCAAGGTGTCGAGGCCGTAGGGTGTGCAGCAGCTCGCCACCAGCGCGGCAAGCCCGAATGCGACCCACTTCAATGTAAGCGCCAGCCGCCGTGCCGGCGCCGCGCGCCAGAGCGATTCAAGGCCGATCGCCCCGATCAGGGCGAGTCCGAGCACGAAGCCGCCGTGAAGGTTGGCCCACAGCACCATCAGCGGTAGCAGCAGGAAGGAGGGCGCGCGGCCGCGGTCGGCCGCGGCCATCAAGGCACCGGCCCAGCCGACCATGACGGGCAGCGCGAGAACGTGGGGACGCGCCAGCAGATGCGGCGTCGCCAGCGTCATCGCGAGCAGGCAGAAGACCAGCGCATAGGGCAGGGTGAGATGCCGCTGCAGCAGGGCCAGCAACAGGCCCATCGCCGCCGCGATCGCCGTGGCGGCGAGGATGACGGGCCCGGCCCAACCCCAGTGAGAATAGGTCGCCGCGAATAGCACCTGGGACAACCAGGATGTCGAGAGCCAGACGTCGCCCTGGCGCGTCAGGGAATAGACGTCGGTCCAGGGCACGGCCCGATGATCCAGAATCCATTGGCCGACCTTGATCTGCCAGAGCGTATCCGGGTCGTGCAGCAGGCCGTCGCCGCTCACCAGCAGCAGCAGATAGGTCGCGGCCGCAGCGCACAGCGGCGCCAGGTTTCGCTGGCGATGCGCGATTGGAAGACTGGCCGCGATCGTCACGGTTTGGCCGGCGCGGCCGCGGCGGACGCGCCATCCCGCACATGGATCACGGCGATGTCGTCCGCGTAGATCCGCTTCCAGCCCTTGAGCTGATCGAGGATCTGCGGGCCCGGTGCGTCGGCGACCAGGAGCGTCGCGTCGATCTTGTAGTCGTCGAGCAGGCGCGGCAGCAACTCGGGCTTCTTGCCTTCGGTCGCCTTGAAGAAGTCCATGACGAATTTCTCGCCGTAGAGCTCGGCGCGGCCATCGACGTAGACGGGGATGTTGCGTGAGATCAGATAGCCGCCGAACTGGTAGGCGTTGAAGATGCGCTGCACCTTGCGCTGTTCGAGCAGGTCGACCGCCGCAACCGGCGTCTGCGTCATCGTGAAGGTGAAGGCGTGGTGCGCCATGAAGAGCGCGGTCGAGGTCCAGCCTGCGGCCACGATCATCAGCGCGCCGAATGCGGTGACGGTGCGCGCCGGCCAGCGGTCGGCGCCGGCAGATTCGGCCAGTGAGCGCGGGAGCATCTCGCCGAGCGGCTTTGCCAGCACCAGCGGCACCAGGAAGGCAAAGGCATCGATGCTCCTGACATGGGTCAGCGCGCTCCAGGTCAGGAACAGGATCAGGAATATCCGGGGCGCCGAGAGCACGAGGCCGCGATAATAGCCGAGTGCGATCAGGCCGAGCAGCGCGCCTTCGAACGACGTGAAGGTGGCGAAGTTCGCCGGCATCCACTCGAAGATCAGCGACAGCAGCTCGCCGAGGCTGAGGATGTTGGTCGCCCCCATCAGCGTTCGCCAGCCGTAAGGCGTGCAGCAGCTCGCGAGCAGCGCGCCGGCGCCGAACAGCACCCAGCGCATGAACAGCCGAAGCCGCTGTCCCTTCTCCGCATGTTCGACCGCCTCGAGCGAGATCGGACCGATCAGCGCGAGGCCAAGCACGAAGCCGCCATGCAAGTTCGCCCACAGCGCCATCAGCGGCAGCCAGGTCCAGGACGGCGCGCTTCTGCGGTCGGCGGCCGCCATCAGCAGCCCGACCCACGCTACCATCACGGGCAATGCGAGAATATGCGGACGCGCCAGCACGTGATGCAACGACAGCACCAGCGCCAGCATCGCAAACAGCACCGCGCGCGGCGCCTCGATCTGCGTTTCGAGCAGATGGACCAGGATTGCGGCGGTGAGCGCCACCCCGATCGCGGTGATGATCACGGGACCTGCCCACCCCCATTGCGCATAGGAGAAGGCGAACAGCACCTGCGACAGCCACGACGTCGAGATCCAGGCCTCGCCCTGCCGTGTGAAGGAATAGAAGTCCGTATACGGCATGGCGCCGTGATCGAGGATCCACTGCCCAATCTTGATCTGCCAGAACGAGTCGGAGTCCTGAAGCAGCGTGTCGCCGGTAAAGAAGAAGAACAGATAGGTGCAGGCACCGACACACAGCGGCACCAGGGCGCGCGCGCGGCTCTGCACCGCGATGCTGTTGGCAAAGGAAAGGGACATGCCGCCTCGTTGTCCTGCTTGTTCTCGTCGACCCGAGCATGATCCCGAAAAGTGTGCCGCGGCTTTCCGGAAAGATCATGCTCGAACAATAACGCGAAGTGCGATGAACGATTTATTCCCATCGCGTTTCGGTCCGAGCGGACGGCATTGCACCACGCGCGGTCATAACTTCGAGTAAATCGCGCTTCGCATCACTGCAGCGGATAGGTACGATTTAACGGATTGTTTTCAATTCCGGTTTACCATCGTCGAATACGTGCAATGCGCTTCGTGTTTCCGCAGTCGAATTAACTGCGACGCAATTCTTTGCCTCTACGTTCGGTTTCATGGTCGGGCGGCGCTGGGAAGCCGAAAAGACCAGATCAGTTGTAGCCTCGTGTACTCTTTGGGAGCTGTTATGAAGAACCTCGTTTCGCGTTTCGTGAAGGACGAATCCGGCGCCACCGCCATCGAATACGGTCTGATCGCCGCCGGCATCGCGCTGGCCATCATCACCGTCGTCAACAACCTCGGCACCTCGCTGAACACCAAGTTCGGCTCGATCTCGTCCAGCCTCAAGTAAGACTGGACGACCTGAGAGTTTCGAGAGCCCCGTCCTGGACGGGGCTCTTTTGTTTTGGGTGGTCTTTTCCGGTCGCGAGCATGGCACTCTCTTATGAATACCGCCCGGGCTTGTCCCGGGCGTCCACGTTCTCTGTGCCCCGGCGTCGGGCGTGGATGGCCGGGACAAGCCCGGCCATGACGCTGTTGGAAGCTCTCGTGCCTCCAATGCCCGCGTTCTTCTAGCGCTCGTCGTTGGCCTTGGTCGTTAGCATGGCGCTCCCGTCCGTTCGCCGTGACGCTCCACGCATTTGCATCTTGTCATCCACTCTGAATAGTTGTTCAGTCCTTGCGGGGCGATTTGCATCTTTTGCAGTGACGAAGCGTTCGGCCGCGGGCGTGCGGCAGGCGTGTGGGACAGGAAGCGCGCCATGGTTTATCGGCGAACGCATCAAGTGGTGAAGCGCCTTGCGGCGCGGCGCAGTGCGATATTGGCGGCGGCGCGCGAGGCTGCGTCGGAAGGCGGGATGGCGGCGGTGCAGATCGCGCCGGTCGCGGTCCGGGCCAATGTCGCGGCCGGCACCGTTTACCGCTACTTCCCCTCCAAGGCCGAGCTGATTTCCGAACTGATTGCCGAAGTCTCGCGCGACGAGCTCGCGGCGATCCGCCGGGCGGCTGAAGCCGCGCCCGGGCCGTCCTCGGCACTGGCGGCCGCTGTGACCACGGTGGCGGTCCATACCCTGTCGCAGCGCCGGCTGGCCTGGGGCATCCTCGCCGAGCCCGTCGATGTCGACGTCAGCGCCTCCCGCCTTGCCAGCCGCCGCGAGATCGCGGGCGAGATCGCAGCCCGGATCGACGCTGCCGTGCGTGCCGGTCATTTGCCGGCGCAGGACACCGCACTTGCCGCGACCGCGCTGCTCGGCGCGCTGCATGAGGCGCTGGTCGGGCCGCTTGCGCCCGACAATCTCGAAGATCCCGCCAGGATGCGCGACGCCGTGCAGACCGTGACGCTGCTGGCACTGCGCGCCGTCGGCGTCATGGACGCCCGGGCCCGCGGCCTGGTGGTCCAGCAGACGCTGCTGCCAACCGCAAAAGCGCTGGTCGGGGCTTGAAAGCTGGACGGGAAGCGGGGCTGAGACCTGATCGCGCTCAGGTCATTGCCTGAGCACGCGTTTTCGCAAGACCTCAGCAAACCAGCCGGACGCGCCGGCTACTGTGCATGGGGTTGTTTTCGAGGTTTTCGTTTGGGCCGTACCGGCGGCCCTAGATATCCGCGTCGCCCTCGGGGCCGACCGATGCGATGCGCACCATATTGGTGGTGCCGGGGATGCCGAGCGGCACGCCGGCGACGATGATCACGCGCTGGCCCGCGCGGACGAAGCCGTCCCGGAACGCGATCTGGCCGGCGCGGCTCACCATGTCGTCCTGGTCGCGCGCATCGTCCGCCACCACGCAATGCACGCCCCACACGACGGCGAGCCGGCGGCCGGCGCTGATGTTGGGCGTGATCGCCACGATCGGCGGCTTCGGCCGCTCGCGCGCGACGCGCACCGCGGTCGAGCCCGAGCTGGTCCAGCAGATCAGCGCGGGCAGGTCGAGCGTCTCGGCGATCTGCCGCGCGGCGTCGGCGATGGCATCGCCCGCGGTCGTCTCCGGCGGGGGGCGCTGGGCGGTGAGCACGGAGCGATAGATCGGGTCGCGCTCGACCTCCTCGCCGATGCGATTCATGGTCGCGACCGCCTCGACCGGGAATTTGCCGGCCGCCGATTCCGCCGACAGCATGATGGCGTCGGCCCCTTCATAGACGGCGGTGGCGACGTCGGAGACTTCGGCGCGGGTCGGCACTGGCGACTGGATCATCGATTCCAGCATCTGGGTTGCGACCACCACCGGCTTGCCGGCGCGGCGCGCCATGCGCGTCATCTGCTTCTGCAGGCTCGGCACACGCTCGAGCGGCAGTTCGACGCCGAGGTCGCCGCGCGCCACCATCAGCGCGTCGGAGGCCTCGAGGATGTCGGCGAGACGGTCGATCGCCTGCGGCTTCTCGATCTTGGCCATGACGGCGGCGCGGCCGCGGATCATCTTCTTGGCCTCGAGCACGTCGTCGGCGCGCTGCACGAAGGACAGTGCGATCCAGTCGACGCCGGTGACCAGCGCCGCCTCGAGGTCGGCGCGGTCCTTCGGCGTCATCGCCGAGACCGGCAGGTCGGTGTCGGGCAGGCTGACGCCCTTGCGGTCGGACATCCGGCCGCCGACCACGACGCGCGTCACCGCGTGCTCCTTCGAGGTCTCCTCCGCGATCAGGCGCACCTTGCCGTCGTCGAGCAGCAGCGAATGGCCCGGCCGCAGCGCGGCCAGGATCTCCGGATGCGGGAGATTGACGCGCGTGGCATCGCCCGGCGTCTTGTCGGAATCGAGGGTGAAGGTCTGTCCGTTCTGGAGCTGCACCGCGCCCTCGGCGAAGGCGCCGAGCCTCAGCTTGGGGCCCTGCAGGTCGACCAGGATGCCGATCGGCCGGCCATAGCTACTCTCGACATTGCGGATCGTCGCCACCAGCTCCCGCATCTTGTCGTGCGGGGTGTGGCTCATGTTGATGCGGAACAGGTCGGCGCCGGCCTCGAACAGGCGGCGGATCATCGCAAGGTCCGAAGAGGCAGGTCCGAGCGTCGCGAGAATCTTGATACGGCGAAGACGCCTCATGGCTTATTTCCAGGCGGGGGTGGCAGGCCGGGCGAGCCCGGGGGCGTAGCACCGGGCGGACCGTTGGGCAAACCCGGAACGCCGCCACCCGGGCCCACCGGGCCGGGCAGGCCGGGCACGCGCTGCTGCCGTGACGGCTGCTCGTTGGCGTCGGTGAGCTGCACCGTCCAGGCCCGCTGCTCGCCGGTGTCGACCTCGAAATAGCCGGTCCGGTCGTATCCGCGCGCGAGGCAATCCTCGGTGCCGCGGATGG
Source organism: Bradyrhizobium cosmicum (assembly GCF_007290395.2). Classification (NCBI taxonomy): domain Bacteria; kingdom Pseudomonadati; phylum Pseudomonadota; class Alphaproteobacteria; order Hyphomicrobiales; family Nitrobacteraceae; genus Bradyrhizobium; species Bradyrhizobium cosmicum. The sequence goes on from NZ_CP041656.2 coordinate 1,255,925, forward strand.
TGAATTCCTTGTCGCGCGAGCACATGAAGGCTTGGCCCGACCATTCGCCGCCGCGGTCATAGTCGATCGCGTAGATGTAATAGTAGCGGGCGACCAGCGTTCCCCGCAGCAGGGTCTCGCAGGAGCGGGACGAGATGTTCCACCAGCCCTCAGTGGTCCAGCCCTCGGCGTCCTTGTAGCCCAGCGCGATGCCGACCCGGCTCGAGGTGTTGTTGCAGAGCCGGAAATCGGCGGAGGCCGGGCTGGCCCAGAGGCACAGCAGGCCAACCACCAGCACCGGGACCAACCGGGCGAGCAGGCGAAGCGGGGAGCGGGGAGATTCGGCGATCATTGTCGCGAAAGCTATATCAGATCATTGACGATTTGGCGTAGGGCGAGGAACTGCCGCCCGGGCGGCTTTGCCCTCGTTTGCGCCGGGATATGGCAAAATCTGTGACAGGACCCCACCTGATCCCGTAAGGGTGACCGCCATCAGGGTCTGAGCCAGGCCACAGCCAGGGAATTCAGTTATGGCAATCGACGACAAAACCAGAACAGAGCTCGAGGCGGCCGCCTTCCGGCGTCTGGTCGATCATTTGAAGACGCGCACGGACGTCCAGAACATCGATCTGATGAATCTGGCGGGCTTCTGCCGCAACTGCCTGTCCAACTGGCTCAAGGACGCCGCTGACGCTCAAGGCGTCGCCTTGAGCAAGGACGAGAGCCGCGAGGCCGTCTACGGCATGCCCTACGAGACCTGGAAGTCGAAATACCAGGGCGCGGCCACGCCCGAGCAGATCGAGGCGATGAAGAAAGTCCATCCCCACGGGCACTGAACCGGCTTCGTCGAACGCGTGCCCTGAGTCGCATCACACAACAGCTTTCTTCGTTTCACCGTAGGAAGGTGTGGGCGCGCTGTGGACGAGCGCGATGCTTGCTTGAACGCAGGGAGCGCCAACCCTAAGGGTCTATCCAGCACGCGCGGTGAGGATGCCGGCGTCACCTCGTTTTGCCAGTTTCATTGGGAGTACCAAGATGGCCACCTCCGCCGCCGTCCGCGACGACGAGCCCGCGACGAAATTTGCCAAGGACCAGCTCAAATCCATCATCGAGCGCATCGAGCGTCTGGAGGAAGAGAAGAAGGCGATCTCCGACGACATTCGCGACGTCTACGCCGAGAGCAAGGGCAACGGCTACGACGTCAAGGCGCTGCGCACCATCGTGCGGATGCGCAAGCAGGACCCCAACGAGCGCGCCGAGGCCGAGACGATCCTCGAGACCTACATGCAAGCGCTTGGTATGATCTGAGGCCGGCTCTCGTCCTGGAGGGAGCCAGGACGAGCCAAAGTCTTCAAGGCGGGAGAGACGTCGTGACCGCGCCGCCACTGCCGCGCGAGGTAGGCCGCGCTTTCGACGTTCTTCCGGCGCCGATCGGCAAGCGGCTGCTGCAGGTGCGCGCGCTGATCTTTGCGACAGCCGCCGCGCACGACGATGTTGGCCGTCTCACCGAAACCCTGAAATGGGGCGAGCCTGCTTATCTGACCGGTGAGACCGGTAGCGGCAGCACAATCCGGCTTGGCCGGCTGAAGGATTCCGAGCGCGCTGCCATCCTGTTCAACTGCAGGACGACGCTGGTCGACACCTTTCGCGAGCGCTTTCCCGATCAATTCGAGTACCGGCAGACGAGGGCGTTGTTGTTGCCGGTGTCAGGCGCGCTGCCGAAACAGGAACTTACGGTCTGCCTGTCGCTGGCGCTGACATATCATCTGGATCGGCGGAGCAAGCGCTAACGCGCTCGAAGACCTCAGCGCAGCGACGCCGTCCGCATGACGAACGACGTCGTCTGGAGCTTCGCGGTGGCGGCGCCCGTGAAGCTGTCGCAGGACAGGCCTTGCATCGGATCGTCGGCAAAGCCCATCGCGACCACGACCTGCGGCTTGACGAAATAGCTGCGCAACGCGACGGTATCGAGCTCGCCCATCAGCGTCACCGACATCGCGCGGCTGGCGCTTGGCGACAGCATCACGATCTTGAGCCAGATGCTCTCACTCTTGGGCGCCGAGAGGCGGGTTGCGGTGGCGACTGCGCCATCGAAACTCTTGCCGACAACGGTGTTGATCTCGGTTGCGGGCGCGAGGCTGCGCGTCGCGGCGGCGGGACGGGCTGCGCGCGGGATCGGCGCGGAGGCGGCGACGACGTTGGCGCGGTCGACCGGAGAGGCGGAGGCCGGCGCATAGGCCAATGCCTGATAGGCCGCGCTGGAGACGCTGGCAGTCGCTTGCGGATCAGTGGCCTGAGCAAGGGCCTGGCGCGCCCTGAGCGCAGCCACTTGGGCGGGCGTCGCCTGCTGTGGCGCGGCCGGGGTATCCCAGAAGCCGCGCGCATTGATGATGTCGGCGGGAGTCTCGGGCTTGCCGGCGGGGGACTTGTCAGCCACGGGCGCGGGCTTCGGCTTGGGCGGCGCAATGATCTGCGCATCGGCCGAGGCAAGCTGGATCGTGGCGGCAATCGACGGCTTGGCGCGCGGTGTCGGCACCGGATCGGCCGGCCTGGTTGCGGCTGCGACCACGGTCGGCGAAGCAGGCTTGGCGGCCGCCGCCGGAGCGCCCTCGTCATCCTCGTCGCTGCTGCTGGCGGCCGGAGCCGGCTTGCCCTTGAACAAGGCGGCGAAGAAGCCCGGCTTGCTGCTGCCGGAATCGTCGCCATTGCCCCGGCGCTCGATCTCGGCCTTGGCGAGTTCATAGCCTTTCAGTGGCGTGCCATCGGTCGGCAGATGCACCGTCTTTCCGTCCGGGAAGACGCGGGCGAGCTGGTCATGCGTCATGCGCGGCCAGTGCCGGATGCTGCCGGTGTCCAGATGCACGAAGGGCGAGCCGGAGGTCGGATAGAAGCCGACGCCGCCGCGCTGCAGGCGCAGGCCGGCAAAACGAATCTGCTCCAGCGGCACGCCCGGAATGTGGAAGTCCATCGCGTGTCCCAGCATGTGCTGGCTGAAGCGCGCCACACCGGAGGAGCGGCGGCGGAGCATGGCGTTGGTGGCGGGGGAGCGATAGGAGGAGATGATCTGGATCGGCTGCTTGCCGTCGACGTCGCGATAGACTTCCCAGAGGATGTCGAACAGGCGACGGTCCATGACCGTCTCGTCCTGGGTGCGCCAGTCGCGCAGGAAATGATTGAGCTGCTTCAGCGCGGCTTCATCGTAACGACCGTCGCGCTTGAAGGTGACGGTGAGGTCTTCGCCGGAATGGGTGTGGTGGAAGGAGAGGGTCTTGGTCTCGTTCAGCGCGGCGGCGTCGTGAACCGAACCGGCAGCCGCAAACAGCACTGCGCAAGCGAGACCGATCCTGGATCCGGCCTTCACTCCCGCATGGGACAACGACAGCACAGCGAATTGGCGTGCGAGACCAGTCAGCACGTTAGAGCCCACCCAGTCGACCGAGCGTTCAAAATGGACTCTCCCGCCAACCCCGTTAGCGCGCGAAAGAGGGTGAACGCTTTCTTAAAGCGAGAAGGTTAATTTGAGGTTGACCTTCCCGCCCCCAAACCAAGTCAGAATACAAACCTAACCGGTTGAGTGTGGCAAAAAAACGCCCGCCGCCCGAAGTCAGGTGGAGAATGGTTAACGTTAAGCGACCCCATCCAAGGGACGGGATCGCTGATTTTATTGCAGAATTTCAGGAAATGAGGCGCTTGGTCCGAGCCGGGCTCAGCGGGTGAATACTCGCTGTTGCTGCGGACGGCGGCCGACCGGAGCCGGCGGCGGGGTCGGGGCCCCGAACAGCCGCTCGAAGAAATTGAGGCCGGACGAGCCACCATTGTTGTTGGCCACCGCCACACCGTTCGGCAGCGTCGTCGCCGGGCGCGAATAGCTCGGCTGCGAGTGGGCCACTATGTTCTCGAGGTCCTTGCCGCGGCTGTTCTTCAGGATGTTGATCATGGTCGCGTCGCGGCCATAGACGTCCTTGCGGAATTGCAGCTTGCCGCCATCATCCACGAACGCGGTCTGATAGGTGATGTTAACCGGGATCGGGGTTGGGAATTTCAGGTCGATCTCGCTCTTGCCGTACATGCTGCGGATGCGCTCCGGCGTGTACTTCTCGTTCGGCATTGCTATGCCGAGCAGAACCGAGGCGTACTGATCCGGGTTCTGCACCCGCATGCAGCCGTGGCTGAAGGCGCGCTCGTCCCGGGCAAACAGGTTCTTGTCCGGCGTGTCGTGCTGATAGACCAGGAACTTGTTCGGGAAGTTGAAGCGGATGCGGCCGAGCGCGTTGGCTTCACCGGGCGGCTGGGAGATGTGCACCGAGCCGTCGCGGTTCTGTTCGAGCTTGAGGCCCATGCGCTGGAGCACGGTCGGGTCCTGCTGAAGTGCCGGCAGATATTCGTTGTAGACGATCGACGGCGGCACGTTCCAGGTCGGGTTGACCGTGATGTACTTCATCGTCTCGGTGAGCAGCGGGGTCGCATGCGTACCCGGCTTGCCGGTGACGACGCGGGTGGTCCAGACCTGCTGGCCGCGCTGCATCACCTTCAGCGTGTAGTCGGGAATGTTGAGGATGACATAGGCGTCGCCCAGCGAGGGAACGCCGAGGTCGCGCGGCAGCCAGCGCCAGCGCTCCATGTTCACCAGCACCACGTCGATCTGCTTGTCGCGCTTCGGGGTGTTGATCGCCTTGACGGTCTTGTCGTCGAGGATGCCGGTCGCCTTCAGCTCGGCGCTGTTCTGGAACTTGCGCACGGCTTCGGCGACCGTCGCGTCATAGCGGGTGTCGCTGGCGTTCTCGGCGAGACCGAGCTTGGCGCGGAGCTGCGGCACGCGCGGATCTTCGACGACGATTTCAGCCTGCTTCTTGCCGGCTGGGGTGTATTTCAGCGCCGGACCATCAGCGATCTCGATCACCGGGCCATTGCCCTGGCCGCGGAGCTCCGCGAGCTTGGCTTTCAGCTCCTTGTAGAGCTTGTGCGGCGGGTTGTAGCTGTCGAGCGCAGCGGAGGCGTCGGTCGCGGTCGTGATCTTGGCGAGCACCTCGTTCGGATCGACCGGATGCTCGGGATAGAGGATGTCGCCGCTGACCTGGGACCAGTGCATGCGGCCGCTCTGGGCCTGGCGTGCATAGTCGAACATGCTGGCGGTGAGCTTCAGCTCGGCATCGGCGAGCGCATCGGGATTAGTGGCGGCGGCGAAATCCGGCACCGGATAGTCGGCCGGATTGAGGCCGTCGGACGCGGCATCCTTCAGTCGCGCAATCACGCCCTTGGCCGCAGCGGTCAGGCTGCCGGCTTGCGTCCAGACCGGTGCGAAGTCACGTGCGCCGTAGAACTTCTCCACGGCTGCGCGCTCGTTCTTGCGGTCGAAATGACGCGAGGTCTTGGCGCCGATGATGTCCTTGAGCTTGTCGGCGACCGGCTGGTCGGCGGCGGGCACGTTGCTCGCGGCCTTCACCGGCTCGGCGGCCGGAGCCGCAGCTGTGGCGGGTGCTGCCGGAGCGGCCGGCGTTGTGGTCGCAGTATCGGCCTTGGCGGGCTGCGCTTCAGGCGCGGGCGTGGTGGCGACATCGGCGGGCTTAGTCTCGACCTTGGCAGGTGCCGGTGCGGCTTCGGCCTTCACGGGTTCCTTGGTCGGCTCCTTCGTGGAGTCCTGCACCGTGGCGGTGCTGTCGAGCTTGATGTCTGCTGCGGTCGGGGGGGCGACGTTTGCCGGCTCAGGGCGCGGGATCGCGGCTTCGATCGCGAGTTCGGCGGCGCTGCTGCGCGGCTGATCCTGCGCCAGGGCCGAGCTGGCCGATACCGTGAGGAAGGTTGCCGCGACCGTCATCAAGACGCGGTCAAAGCCTGCACGGTGGTTCAAACAGTCACGCATTTTGTCACACCCCTCGGGTGAACTGTCCCTCGTGGAACAGCTTCGTTATCGCCTAGTGAGCTTCGGCTAAACCGCGCCGGCCTCTCGAAAGTTGCACGCCTGCACGCAACGATTCCTACGCAGACGATATACAGGCCCCGTTTATGCAGCCAGCGCTACCCGGGACAACTCACGACAAACTGACTTCAAGGAAGCTGGTTTGCAACGGATTGTGCGCCTCTGCCGCGCGCTTTTCACTGTGTCTGTCACTTCCAAGTCACGGTTCAAGCCGCCGTCGAATTCCGCCGTCATGCGAACGGCTTACGGCGGTCCCGCAGGGTCACGCGAACCTCCGTTCGCATGAGGTTCAGTGCGTCTCCTCGCCGCTTTTCCCGCCATGGCCGGGAACCCCGGCTTCGTCGAGTTTGCGATAGAGGGTGGACCGGCCGATTTTGAGGCGGCGGGCGACCTCGGACATCTGTCCGCGGTAGTGCGAGATCGCAAAGCGGATGATCTCGTTCTCCATGTCCTCCAGCGGGCGGATGTCGCCGGTTGGGGTCAGCATGGAGAGGGATCCCGCCGACGGCAGCGGCGCAATCGGTATTTCGCTACCCGATACCATTGAGGGCGACGCGATCGGCTCCAGCATCAGCGGTGCGGTCGGAATCTCCGTTTCAGGATGCGGCTGCGAGGAAAGCATGGGGAAGTCGCCGAGGCCAAGCTGGTCGCCTTCGCTCATGACCACCGCGCGGTAGACCGCGTTTTCGAGCTGACGGATGTTGCCGGGCCAGTCGAGCTGGGCGAGATGCGCGACCGCCTCGCCGCTGATGCCGGCGATGGGACGGTTCTCCTCGGCGGCAAAGCGCGCCAGGAAATGCCGCAGAAGGTGCGGGATGTCCTCGCGACGGGCGCGCAGCGACGGGATCGTCAGCGGCAGCACGTGGAGGCGATAGAACAGATCTTCGCGGAAATGTCCCTGCTTCACCCGCTCCAACAGCCGGCGGTTGGTTGCCGAGATAATGCGGACGTCGACCTTGACCGGCTTGCGTCCGCCGACCGCCTCGACCGCGCCCTCCTGGAGCGCGCGGAGCAGCTTGACCTGCGCGGTCAGCGGCAACTCGCTGACCTCGTCCAGGAACAGCGTGCCGCCGTGGGCCTCGACGAACTTGCCGGTGTGGCGTTCGGTGGCGCCGGTGAAGGCGCCCTTCTCGTGGCCGAACAGGATGGACTCCACGAGATTGTCGGGGATCGCGCCGCAATTGACCGCAACGAAGGGCTTTGCCTTGCGCTCGCCGCTGCCGTGGATGGCACGCGCGAACATTTCCTTGCCGACGCCGGAGTCGCCCTCGATCAGCACGGGGATCGAGGAGCCCGCCGCCTTCTGCGCGGTGCGCATCACCGGTCCCATCGCTTCGGCGCGGGTGATGATGTCGGAGAAGGTCAGCCGGCCCTCGCGGCTGTGACGGATGCGCTGCAATTCGCCCTTGAGCGCGGAGGCGTTGAGGGCGTTGCGAAGCGAGACCTGGAGCCGCTCCATGCCGACCGGCTTGACGACGAAATCGGCCGCGCCCGCGCGCATGGCGGAAATCACATTGTCGATGCCGCCATGGGCGGTCTGCACGATGACGGGGACGCTGAGGCCGGCCTCGCGGATTTTCGCCAGCACGCCCATGCCGTCGAGGCCGGGCATCACCAGATCGAGGATGACGCCGTCGACGGCCGGTGCATCGGGGGCGGTGAGGGCGGCGATCGCGGCGTCGCCGGAGTCCACGACGATCGTCTCATAGCCGCATTTCTGCACCATGTTCTCGACCAGCCGGCGGGCCACAGCGTCGTCGTCGGCGATCAAAATACTGGCAGCCATGGTGTTCCCCGCACGCTACTACTATCTGTCTCGAATCGGGGCACTCTGGCCGAAGCCGATTAACGCACTCTTAAACCTTGATGCCCTCGCCCGCCGTCGCGATTGTTGAACACAGGTTTCCCACACAATGAATTCGCGCTCCAAGACTGCTCTCAAAAAGTCCGCTCTCCGCAAGTCCGCCACCAAGACGTCCGCCGCCAAGAAATCCGCCGTCAAGCCAAAGCCCTCCAAATCTTCGCCCGCAAAGTCTGCGAGCAAGACCGGCAAGCTTCCGGAGTGGAATCTCGCCGATCTCTATTCCGGGATCGACGCGCCGGAAGTGGCGCGCGATCTCGAAAAGATGGATGCCGATTGCGTCGCCTTCGAGACCGACTACAAGGGCAAGCTCGCGACAGGCACAGCAAACGAAGATGGCGGAAAATGGCTCGCCGAGGCGGTGCGACGCTATGAGGCGATCGACGATCTCGCCGGCCGTCTCGGTTCCTATGCCGACCTCGTTCATGCCGGCGACAGCGTGGACCCCAAGATTTCAAAGTTTTACGGCGATGTGTCGGAGCGGCTGACGGCGGCGTCGACCCATCTTCTGTTTTTCGCGCTCGAGCTCAATCGCGTCGATGACGATATCTTGAACCGCGCGATGCAGGCCACCGAGCTGGCGTATTACCGTCCGTGGATCGAGGATCTGCGCAAGGAGAAGCCGTATCAGCTCGACGACAAGCTCGAGCAGCTCTTCCTCGAGAAGTCGCAAACCGGCTATTCCGCCTTCAACCGGCTGTTCGACCAGACCATCTCCGGCCTGCGCTTCAAGGTCGGGTCCAAGGAACTGGCGATCGAGCCGACGCTGAATTTCCTGGCGGACCGTGACGGCGCCAAGCGCAAGGCTGCGGCCGAGGCGCTGGCAAAGACCTTCAAGGCCAATGAGCGCACCTTCGCGCTGATCACCAACACGTTGGCCAAGGACAAGGACATCTCCGACCGCTGGCGCGGCTTCAAGGACGTCGCGGATTCCCGTCATCTGAACAACCGCGTCGAGCGCGAGGTGGTGGATGCGCTGGTCGCCTCCGTACGCGCGGCCTATCCGAAGCTGTCGCATCGCTACTACGCGCTGAAGGCGAAGTGGTTCGGCAAGAAGCGGCTGGCCTATTGGGACCGCAACGCACCGCTGCCCTTTGCGGCGACCGACACCATCGGCTGGCCCGACGCGCGGAACATGGTGCTGACCGCCTATCGCGGCTTCTCGCCCCAAATGGCCGATATCGCCGAGCGCTTCTTCACCGACCGCTGGATCGACGCGCCGGTGCGTCCCGGCAAGGCGCCGGGCGCGTTCTCGCATCCGACCACGCCGTCGGCGCATCCCTATGTGCTGATGAACTACCAGGGCAAGCCGCGCGACGTGATGACGCTCGCGCACGAGCTCGGCCACGGCGTGCACCAGGTGCTGGCGGCGAAGAACGGCGCGCTGATGGCACCGACGCCGCTGACGCTGGCGGAGACCGCGAGCGTGTTCGGGGAGATGCTGACCTTCAGGCGGCTGCTGGCGCAGACCAAGAGCGCCAGGCAGCGCCAGGCGCTGCTCGCCGGCAAGGTCGAGGACATGATCAACACCGTGGTGCGGCAGATCGCGTTCTATTCCTTCGAGCGCGCGGTCCACACCGAGCGCAAGAACGGCGAACTGACCGCGACGCGGCTCGGCGAGATCTGGCTCTCGGTGCAGGGCGAGAGCCTGGGGCCGGCGATCGAGATCAAGGCGGGCTACGAGAACTACTGGATGTACATCCCGCACTTCATCCATTCGCCGTTCTACGTCTACGCCTATGCCTTCGGCGATTGTCTCGTGAACTCGCTCTACGCGGTCTACGAGAACGCCGCGGAAGGCTTTGCCGAGCGCTACCTCGACATGCTCGCGGCCGGCGGCACCAAGCATTATTCCGAGCTGCTGCGGCCGTTCGGGCTCGATGCCAAGGATCCCAAATTCTGGGATGGCGGCCTGAGCGTCATTGCCGGGATGATCGACGAGCTGGAGGCGATGGGCTGAGCCGGCCGCGAGTTCCTTTCGGGCTGCTGTGGCGATTTTAGTTTCGCGACTATGCGGCGCTGCAGGTCTTTTGCAGTGCCGCTGCGAGTTCCATTCACATACCGAGGCGGTTCTTGCGGCGTAGGCTGAGATTTTGCCACGTGAGATTGAACGTTCGCGCAGCCCCCCAGACTAACTCAAGAGATATTGAGAAGATAATTTTCAACTTTTGATTGTCGATTGATCGATTTCCCCCTGGGGAGGCACCCATGCTCGATCAGGGATCCGCCGCGCCGGTTCCGGCGTCAAAGAACGCTGCCGCGGTCGACGAGGAAACGCCTTGGTGCGAAAAGCACCATCAGATCGTTCGCGATGAAATCGCGGCGATCAACACGCGGCGGGAGCCGGACCGACGCATCGATGCCGACAGCCTCGAAGCCTGCCAGTTGCTCGACGTCACCGGGCTTGCATTGTCGGGGGGCGGCATTCGCTCGTCGGCCGTTTGCCTGGGCGTGCTGCAGGCGTTGAACCATCACGATCTGATCAAGCGGATCGATTATCTCTCCACGGTGTCGGGCGGCGGCTATATCGGCACCTCTCTCTGCGCCACCATGACAAAGGCGCAGCGATTTGTATTCGGTGAAAGGCCGGTCGGCGGGACCGCCACGGCCGCCGAGATCAGCGATACGCCTTCGGTCGGACATCTCCGCAACTATTCCAACTATCTGATTCCGGCCGGCGCCCGCGATCTCCTGACCGGCGTTGCGATCGTCGTGCGCGGACTGGTTGCCAATATCGGACTGACGCTGCCCATCGTGCTGCTGCTTGCCGCCGTTACGATCTGGTCCACGCCGCTGCGGAGTTGCCTGACGGTTGCGAACATCTTCGGCGTCAGCCTCGACAACAATAAATTATGCGAGCTGCATGATTTCAGCGTCATCGACCGTTATGGTTTCAGCACATTCGGCCTGGCGATCGCCTTCGTGATGCTGCTTTGCAGCGGGCTCGCCTATTTCACCTCGCGCTCCATTCGTGGAAACGGCCCAAGCGTCGTCTTCGCCTACGTTGCCGGGATCACACTGTTGCTGGGCGTTGCGTGCGACTTCGCGCGCTTTCTCAAGGTTCAGCATTTCGCGCTGACTCTTTCGATCGCAATCATCGGCGTCGTCCTGTTTTTCGGATGGGCTCTCAAGCAGTCGTTCGCAAGTCCCGGCAAGCGACAGGAGTTCCGTTCACACTGGCCGAGCATGGGCGCGACCTTCCTCGTGTTGCTGGCCGTCATCGCCTTCTTCGAGTTTCAGCCCTTCATGCTGGGGCAAATGTTCGACGTCGCCGAGAGCAGCGCGGTCGGCGGACCGGCCGCCGCAGTCGCGATCACCTGGATCAAGTCGCTCGCGGCGGTGGCCGCGCCGATCGGTGTCTTCGTCACCGCATTCAGGCAGCAATTCGTGGAATTGTTGAAGGGCAACAGCGCCTCCTCGCAATGGGGTTCACTGCTGCTTGCGGTCGTCGCCAGGGTCGCCCTATGGATCGCGGGCCTTGCGCTTCCACTGATCATCTGGGTCGCATACCTCTACCTGTCGTATTGGGGCATCTCCAACGACCTGTTCGAGCGGTGTCCGTCGGCTCTGGGGGCCGTTTCGCAAAGGGAGTGCCTGGCCAACGCCAAATCGAACGCGCCGTCAGGCAGCCTCGCAGGCAAGATCCAGTTCGATGCCAGCAAGGGTATCTTGTCGGCCGAAATCACGCCGAAGGCAATGCCGCCGGTCGTGGCGGATAGCGAGCGGTTGACGCCCACCTGGCATGCTCCCGGCTGGCTTCTGTTCCTCGCGCAGAAAGCAGGGCATGTGGTTCAGGTGCAGTTTCCCGGCCTGTTCCGGGGGACAGCTTCAGAACTCTCCTATTCGTTCAGTCTTCCGATGGTGATCCTGTACACGTTTGCCGGGGTCGTTCTGTTCGCCGTCTCGTTTTGCCTGACGCCGAATGCGAACTCCTTGCATCGGCTCTATCGCGATCGGCTGAGCAAGGCTTTCCTGTTCGATCCGACGCGTTCGGCGGACGGCGGTATCGCGCGCGCCGAAGCCAGCCTCGATCAAGGGCGTGATTTCGGAACGCTCGATCGCATGAAGCTGACCGATCTCTACGCGGCTCCGGTCGAGGCGGACCGCATTCCGGGGCAATCAATAGCGCCCAGGCTGCACGCGCCCTATCAGCTCATCAATACGGCGCTCAATATTCAAGGCTCGGACTTTGCCAACCGGCGCGGTCGCAACGCGGATTTCTTCGTGTTCTCCGCCCTGAACGTCGGCAGCGAGGCGACGGGTTATGCGCCCACCGGATTGGTGCAGGACGATGAGCAAAGCCTGGACCTCGCAACCGCGATGGCGATTTCCGGAGCCGCGGCCTCTGCGAACATGGGCTCGAGCTCGATCAGGGCGCTGACGCCGACGCTCGCGCTTCTCAACGTTCGGCTCGGCTATTGGTTGAAGAATCCACGTTACGTCGATGATCGCGTGCGGCCGCAGCGCCGCTCCACGCCGCTTTACTTCTGGTCCGAGATCTCGGGGCGCCTGTACGAGAACAGCGACAGCGTCTACCTCACGGATGGCGGTCATATCGAAAATCTCGGCGTCTACGAGCTGCTCCGCCGCCGCTGCAAGGTGATCATCGCGGTCGATGCGGAAGCCGATGCGCCGATGAACTTCGGTTCCCTGATGCGGCTGCAACGATACGCCCGCATCGATCTCGGCGTCCGGATCGACCTGCCGTGGACGCCGATTCGCGAGTGCACGCGCGCGCTGATGGCGCGCAATGCCAACAAGGCGGGTGATCCCGGCGCGGCCGATGAGCATGACGGGGCCGCCCGAGATCGCGTTCACGTCGCCATCGGCACCATCGACTATGGCGGGGATGACCAAGGCTATCTCGTCTACGTCAAATCGTCGCTGAATGGCGACGAGAACGACTACATCCGGGACTATGCACGGCGAAACGACCGCTTCCCGCACGAGACCACAGGTGACCAGTTCTTTTCCGAAGAGCAGTTCGAGGTCTACCGCGCGCTGGGCTTCCACATGGCGCACGGTTTCCTGTCTGGGGAGACTCCGGTGGTGGTCGGGCGCGGCGTCAGTCCGCGAACGGCCCGGTTTACCGAGCCGGGCGAAACCGTGATCGACGAGGTCCGCCGCTCGCTGGGATGGCCGGTCGTCGAGCGGCCTGCAGTCATGGCGGCCACGATCGCCGCGCTGGATCTGGGGTAGGGCGGCCGTAAAACATTTATTGAACGGCCTTAGGGGCCCCCGCCGGCGAAGTCAGCGAGCAGAGCCTGACGCGCTGGATCCGCGACAATCGGGATTCCAAATGAGCCGATTTGCGGGAAAACCGCGCCTGCCTGCCGTTGCCCTGCCTGAAGCTTTGCGGTATTGCCACCTTGGAATTCGACTTTCTACTGGGGACAATCAATGGCTGACCATAGCGAAGTGGCCTACACCACCGCAGACGGCAACGACTACGTTGCCCACGAGCAGACCTACGAGGGCTTCATCAAGCTGGTGAAGTACGGCACCGCCTCTGTCGCTCTCATCGTGATCCTGATGGCGATCTTCCTGACCTGATCCATCCTCTGCTGCACCGCCATCGTCGTCGGTGCTCATAAAATTTGCATTCAAGCCGGTCTCAAAACCGGTATCCAACGTTGCGGGAGTAACGCTAAGTTCGCGTGCGCGCTTTGTCCCGCGTCGCCGGAGGGCCTATGAAGATCGCCGTTGCCAAGGAAATCGATCCATCGGAGCCGCGCGTTGCCGCTTCGCCTGATACGGTGAAGAAGTTCAAGGCGCTGGGCGCCGAGATCGCCGTCGAGCCGGGTGCCGGTCTCAAATCGGGTCTGCCGGATTCCGAGTTCACCGCAGCGGGCGCCACCGTCAGCGCCGATGCGTTGAAGGACGCCGACATCGTCATCAAGGTGAAGCGCCCCGAGGCCTCCGAGCTCGCGCATTACAAGCGCGGCGCGCTCGTCATCGCCATCATGGATCCCTACGGCAACGAGGCCGCGCTGAAGACGATCGCCGATGCCGGCGTCTCCGCCTTCGCGATGGAGCTGATGCCGCGTATCACCCGTGCGCAGGTGATGGACGTGCTGTCGTCGCAGGCGAACCTCGCCGGCTACCGCGCCGTGATCGAGGGTGCCGAGGCGTTCGGCCGCGCCTTCCCGATGATGATGACGGCGGCAGGCACCGTGCCCGCCGCCAAGGTCTTCGTGATGGGCGTCGGCGTCGCCGGCCTCCAGGCGATCGCGACCGCGCGCCGTCTCGGCGCCGTCGTCACCGCGACCGACGTCCGGCCCGCGACCAAGGAGCAGGTGGAATCGCTCGGTGCAAAGTTCCTCGCCGTCGAGGACGAGGAATTCAAGAACGCGCAGACCGCCGGCGGTTACGCCAAGGAAATGTCTAGGGAATACCAGGCCAAGCAGGCCGCGCTCACTGCCGAGCACATCAAGAAGCAGGACATCGTCATCACCACTGCGCTCATTCCTGGCCGGCCGGCGCCGAGGCTCGTCTCGGCCGAGATGGTCAAGTCGATGAAGCCGGGGTCGGTGCTGGTCGATCTCGCCGTCGAGCGCGGCGGCAATGTCGAGGGCGCAAGGCCGGGCGAGGTCGCCGAGGTCGATGGCATCAAGATCGTCGGCTACACCAACGTCGCCGGCCGGGTGGCGGCCTCCGCATCCAGCCTCTACGCACGCAACCTGTTCAATTTCATCGAGACCATGGTCGACAAGGGCAGCAAGGCTCTCGCCGTGAACTGGGACGACGAACTCGTGAAGGCGACTGCGCTGACCAGGGACGGCGCCGTCATCCACCCGAACTTCCAGCACAAATCAACTTAATCGGGTTTAAGGAGAGCCGCCATGGAGCATGCTGCACAGCTCGTCGACCCCTTCGTTTTCAGGCTGTCGATCTTCGTCCTCGCCGTCTTCGTCGGCTATTTCGTGGTGTGGTCGGTGACCCCTGCGCTGCACACGCCGCTGATGAGCGTGACCAATGCGATCTCCTCGGTGATCGTGGTCGGTGCGCTGCTCGCGGTCGGCGTCGGCATGGTTTCGAGCGGCTCCGGCTGGGCACGCGGCTTCGGCTTCGTCGCGCTCATCTTCGCCTGCGTGAACATCTTCGGCGGCTTCCTTGTCACCCAGCGCATGCTGGCGATGTACAAGAAGAAGTCGAAATGAGCGGCCACCTCGGGCTGAAGGGATCAATGGGGACCTGAGATGAACGCCAATCTCTCTGCATTCTTGTATCTCGTGGCGGGGGTGCTGTTCATCCTGTCGCTGCGCGGGCTGTCGAGCCCGGCGTCGTCGCGCCAGGGCAATTTGTTCGGCATGGTCGGCATGGGGATCGCGGTCGCCACCACGCTCGCGAGCCATCCGCCGGCGGACGGCCTAGCCTGGATTCTCGTCATTCTCGGTATCGCCATCGGTGGCGGCGTCGGCGCGGTGATCGCCCGCCGCGTGCCGATGACCTCGATGCCCGAACTGGTCGCCGCCTTCCACTCGCTGGTCGGCATGGCCGCGGTGCTGGTCGCCGCCGGGGCGTTCTACGCGCCCGAAGCCTTCGACATCGGCACCCCCGGCAACATCCATCCGCAGAGCCTGGTCGAGATGTCGCTCGGCGTCGCCATCGGCGCGCTGACCTTCACCGGCTCGGTGATCGCGTTCCTGAAATTGTCCGCGCGCATGAGCGGCTCGCCGATCATCCTGCCGTTCCGCCACATCATCAATATTGTGCTCGCCGTTCTGCTCGTCGTCTTCATCGTCGGGCTGGTGATGTCGGGCAGCGCGCTCGACTTCTGGCTGATCGTCATCATCGCACTGGCGCTCGGCGTGCTCATGATCATCCCGATCGGCGGCGCCGACATGCCGGTCGTGATCTCGATGCTGAACTCCTACTCCGGCTGGGCCGCGGCCGGCATCGGCTTCACGCTCGGCAACTCCGCGCTGATCATCACCGGCGCGCTGGTGGGCTCGTCGGGCGCGATCCTGTCCTACATCATGTGCCACGCGATGAACCGGTCCTTCATCTCGGTCATCCTCGGCGGCTTCGGCGGCGAGACCGCCGCGGCCGGCGGTGGCGGCGGTGAGCAGAAGCCGGCCAAGCTCGGCTCGGCCGACGATGCCGCCTTCATCATGAAGAACGCGCAGAAGGTCATCATCGTGCCCGGCTACGGCATGGCGGTGGCGCAGGCCCAGCACGCGCTGCGCGAAATGGCGGACATGCTGAAAAAGGAAGGCGTCGAGGTGAAGTACGCCATTCACCCGGTCGCGGGCCGCATGCCCGGCCACATGAACGTGCTGCTCGCCGAAGCCAACGTGCCTTACGACGAGGTGTTCGAGCTCGAGGACATCAACTCGGAGTTCGCGCAGGCCGATATCGCCTTCGTGATCGGCGCCAACGACGTCACCAATCCGGCGGCCGAAGAGGACAAGACCTCACCGATCTACGGTATGCCGGTGCTTCAGGTCTGGAAGGCCGGCACGGTGATGTTCATCAAGCGCTCGCTGGCCTCCGGCTATGCCGGCATCGACAATCCGCTGTTCTACCGCGACAACACCATGATGCTGCTCGGCGACGCCAAGAAGGTCACCGAGAATATCGTCAAGGCGATGTAACGCCGGAGAGCCGGCGATAGCGATGACATTCCTGAAATAGACCGCCATCGTCGTTGCCGCCAGTTATCTCGCCGGTCTCGTCCTGCTGTTCGTGAAGCAGCGCGCCATGCTGTTTCCGATCCCGACCGCCGAGCGCATCGCGCCTTCCGCCGCGGGCTTTCCGCAGGCCGAGGAGCACGTCCTGACCACGTCGGACGGCGAGAAGATCATCGTCTGGCACGTGCCGCCAGAGCCCGGCCGTCCCGTGGTGCTGTTCTTCCACGGCAATGGTGATTTTCTCGCGGGCCTTGCGGGCCGCTTCAAGGCGATCACGGCCGACGGCACGGGTCTCGTCGCGCTGTCCTATCGCGGCTATGCGGGGTCCAGCGGCGCGCCGAGCGAAGACGGCCTATTGCGCGACGGCGAGGCCGCCTATTCATTCGCGACGGCACGCTACGATGCCCGGCGCATCGTCGCCTGGGGGTTCTCGCTCGGGACCGGCGTTGCGATCGCGATCGCATCCGGGCATCCGGTCGGAAAGCTGATTCTCGAGGCGCCCTATACGTCGATCGCCGACGTCGCCGCCTCGCATTTCCGTCTTGTTCCGGTGCGCCTTCTGATGCGCGACCCGTTTCACTCGGACGAGCGCATCGGACGCGTCACGGCGCCGCTTCTGATCGTCCATGGCGCGCAGGACCAGACGATCCCCATCGCATTCGGCGAGAAACTGTTTGAACTGGCCCACGAGCCGAAGCAGTTCGTTCGCATTCTCGGCGGTGGGCATGACGATCTCGGCAATTTTGGTGTCGCCGACCTCGCGAGAAACTTTATCAATGGGTCCTGAGGGCTGACGGGCGCGATCTTCTCGCGCATACTCAATCCCCCATTTGAAGGAATCGCCCGCATGAGCGCACCCGGACCGATGCCGCGGTCGTCCTGGATCTTCCCCGCTTTGGCGGTGCTGCTGTTCCTGGTCGTGACCGCGACCGGCTATGGCTTTACCCTGACAGCCGGCGGAGCCATGTTTGCGATCGCCCTGCTGGTGATCCTATTCGGGACCGTGTTCGCGGCCGTTCATCATTCCGAGGTGATTGCCGAGCGCATCGGCGAGCCCTACGGCACATTGGTGCTGACGCTGGCGGTGACCATCATCGAGGTGGCGCTGATCACCACGATCATGCTGGGCGAAAAGCCGGCGCCGGAACTGGCACGCGATACGGTGTTCGCCGTCATCATGATCGTCTGCAACGGGCTGGTCGGGCTTTGCGTCTTCATCGGCGGCCTGCGTTACGGCGAGCAGGGCTTTCAGGTCTCCGGCGCCAACGTCTATCTCAGCGTTCTCTTCGCGCTGGCGACGATTGCCCTGATCATGCCGAACTACACGACTACGACGCCGGGCCCGGTGTATTCGGCAATGCAGCTCGGCTTCGTCGATGTCGTCACGCTCGCGCTTTACGGGGTGTTCCTCTATACCCAGACAGTTGCGCACAAGGACTACTTCGTCCATGAGCGAGGGGAGGGCGAGGACGCGGAGGCCCATCTTTCGGGCAGGATGCTGACGCTCAGCATCGTGCTGTTGCTGGTGTCGCTTCTGGCGGTGGTGCTTCTGGCCAAGAAATTCTCGCTGGTGGTCGACGCGGTCGGTGCCAAGATCGGCGCGCCGCCCGCCTTTGCCGGCCTGCTGGTCGCACTCCTGATCCTGCTGCCCGAAGGCGTCGCGGCGATTTCCGCGGCCCGCAGGAACAATCTCCAGAAGAGTATCAATCTCGCCCTTGGTTCCTCGCTGGCGACCATTGGCCTGACCATCCCCGCCGTCGGCGTTGCGACCTACGTGCTCGACAAGGAGCTCAAACTCGGTCTCAGCCCCCAAAGCAGCATCCTTTTGCTCCTGACCTTCTTGCTGAGCATGATGACATTCGGCACAGGCAGGACCAATGTCCTGTTCGGACTGGTCCATATGGTGGTATTTGCCGTCTACGTGTTCATGGTTTTCGTGCCGTAGGAGAAGGTTCGATGTTAGCTGCCAAGTCCGAGGTCCAGGTCGATAACGAAGAGGTCCGGGTGACCGAATGGCGGCTCGCCCCGGGCAGCGCGACCGGGCATCACACCCACGGGATGGACTATGTGATCGTACCCGTCGTCGCCGGTGAAATGACCATCGTGGCGCCGGGGGGCGAGAGGTCCAAGGCGCAGCTTTCGGCCGGAAAATCATATTTCCGCAAGGCCGGCGTCCAACACGACGTACTTAACGAAACCTCAACCGAGATCGTGTTCCTTGAGATCGAGCTTAAGCCGTAGGGCAAGCGTTACCTTTGCCATCGATCCGTCGCAGTTGATCCCTTACAATGCCCCAAAGTTCCCGCATCTGATCGCGCGGGGAGTGGCCGAGAAATGCTGAAATACCTCGCTAAAATCTCGATGGATATTTTACCCTCGGTGCTCGCGACGATCATCGGGGCGTACATCGTTAATCACTACATCAACGCCAAGCCGGCGGCGGAAGCCCCTGCGGTCGTGGTGGCGCCTGCCCAGAGCGGCACCGACGGCAAGCCCACGGACACCGCCAGCCTTCCCGCGCACGGCGTCAAGGCCAAGGGCGTTTCCGAGAAGAGCGTGACGGACAAGGCTGCGGCCGAGAAGCCTGCGGACATCAAGGCTGCGGACACAAAGGCTGCGGACGTTGCTCCCCCCGAAACCGCCTCGCACGGCCGCCCTGCGGCACGTGAGAAGGCAGCCGCCAAATCGACCCCGGCAACCACTCCGGTGGTCGAAGCCAATTCGGCGCCGGCCGCCGCATCCCCGGCTGCGACCCCCGACGCCAACGATCTCGCCCGCGCCGCCATCGAGCGTCTGCGCAAATCGCCTGAAGCCAAGGCAGCAGACGCCAAGGCCGCTGAGGCCAAATCCACCGAGACCAAGTCGTTCGAGAACAAGTCTTTCGAGACCAAGCCGGCCGAGAGGACCCAGGAGCCTGCCGTGCGAGACGCCGCGCGCACGCCTGAGGCCCCGAGGGTCGTCACGGTGGAACCGTCCGCAGTGCGCCCGCTGCCGCCGCCGATCACGGTGTCGACTCCCGCGCCTGAGGCCTATGGCAATGGTGGTCCGTCCTACACCGCCTCGGTCGGCAACGACGATCCGAACCGGATCACGCCGCCGGCCGATATCCCGGTCCCGGTGATCGCGCCGCCGCTCGATCTGCGTGCCGATGCCGGCGCCACCATGCCGCGGCCGAAGAAGACGAACGTTGCGGACGAGATGCTGTCGGGCATGAAGTCGATGTTCCACTCGGTGCTGCCGAAGAGCTCCACCCCCGATTAAAAGCGGTATCCGCCGCGCTGTCAGCCGCCGACGCGGGCGAGGCCGCTGCGGGCGGCATCGTCACGTGGGCGCAGAGCGACCGCTTTGTTGTAGGACGCCGACGCCTTGGCCTTGTCGCCCAGCCGCTCATAGGCCTGTCCCCGTGTGGTCCAGACCTGGGCATTGTGCGGATCGGCCTCGGAGGCCTCATCGAGATCGGCCGCCGCTTCCTTGACCTTGCCGATCGCGAGATAGCTGGTGGCGCGGCCGAGCAGCGGCTCGACCTTCTGCGGATTGAGGCCGTTTGCGGCGCTGAAATCGGCGATGGCGAAGTTGTGCTCGTTGCTGCCCTGATAGATCAGGGCGCGGCCATAGAGCGCCTGTGCGTTATAGGGATCGAGCGCGATGGCGAGGTTGAACTCGTCCAGCGCGCCGGCCGTCTCCCCCGCCTTCGCCAGGGTCTGGCCTTTTGCGGTGTGAGCCTGGGCCTCGGTGACATTGCCGGCACTGACGGCACTCTCCGGGGCGGCAGCCGCCTTGGGCGCCTCCTGCGGCTTTTCCTTCTCCGGCATCAGTGATCCCAGGTCGAAGGAGCAGCCGCACAGCGCGATCCCCATCAGGGTCAGCGTGAGCGGCTGGCGCCAGATCCGGCGGTGCCGCGCCAGGCCGCGCTTGGGGAAAGGGGAGACCATCTACGGTTCGCTCGCGCGTTGGTGCCGCATCTGTAGTGCCCCGTCCCAGAAAGGCACTGCTACAAAATAATAACGCGGGCCCGGGGCCCGCGTCATTGAAAACTAAAATCCTGGAAAACTCCGCCTGGCAATTCCGGCAGGATCAGCGCGGTCCGCGCGGACCGGCGCCAGCACCTGCACCGGGGCCACCGCGACCGCCACGATCACCGCCGGGGCCGGCGCCGAACACCGGCTTCGGCTTCATCGGCAATAGGCCTTCGCGCTGCAGCTTCTTGCGGGCCAGCTTGCGCGCGCGGCGCACGGCTTCGGCCTTTTCGCGGGCCTTCTTCTCGGACGGCTTCTCATAGTGACCGCGGAGCTTCATCTCGCGGAAAATACCCTCGCGCTGCATCTTCTTCTTCAGCGCCTTGAGGGCTTGGTCGACATTGTTATCGCGAACGAGAACCTGCACGCGGCATCCTCTTCAGTGGATCGGTTTTGAATTCTGGTAAGACGAAGGGGATGGCAAAAAGCGCAAGCCCTTAACCTTGAGGGCGCGGATGTATCAGACAAAACCCTTGATGTCCACCTGCCAGGCGAGATTTCGGGCCAAGTTCAGCCACTAAATGGGGTGAAAATCCATCCGTACAGCGCCGATTTGGGTGGTTCGGCGCCGAGAACGGGCTATTACCGTGCGCCGCAAGCCGGAAAATCAGGGGAGACGTCACATGGATATGAAGAAATATGCTGCCGAGGCCATCGGCACATTCTGGCTCACATTCGCAGGCTGCGGCAGCGCGGTGATCGCAGCCGGCTTTCCGCAGGTCGGGATCGGCCTGGTCGGCGTGTCCCTGGCGTTCGGCTTGAGCGTCGTCACCATGGCCTATGCGATCGGCCATATCTCGGGTTGCCATCTCAATCCGGCTGTCACCGTCGGGCTCGCGGCCGGCGGCCGCTTCCCGCCAGGGCAGATCCTGCCTTACGTCATCGCGCAGGTCTGTGGCGCCATCGTCGCCGCCGAGCTGCTCTATGTGATCGCAAGCGGAGCCCCCGGATTCGACGTCACCAAGGGGTTTGCGTCGAACGGCTACGACATGCATTCGCCCGGCCAGTACAGCATGGTCGTCTGCTTCGTCACCGAGGTGGTGATGACCATGATGTTCCTGTTCATCATCATGGGCTCCACCCACGGCCGCGCGCCCGCGGGCTTTGCCCCACTGGCGATCGGGCTCGCGCTGGTGATGATCCATCTCGTCAGCATTCCCGTCACCAACACGTCGGTGAACCCGGCGCGGAGCACGGGTCCCGCTCTGTTCGTCGGCGGCTGGGCGCTATCGCAGCTCTGGCTGTTCTGGATCGCACCGCTGATCGGCGGGGCGCTGGGCGGGGTGATCTATCGCTGGCTCAGCGAAGAGCCCGCGGGCGTCGTCGCAGGCGTGAAGACGGCTTAGTCGCAGGCGGGGTCGCGGCATGCGCCGCGGCTCCGCTACTTGCCCTTCGTCGGCCTGACTTCGGTAACGTGGCCCATCTTGCGACCGGGGCGCGGAGCGCCCTTGCCGTAGATGTGGACGGTCGCGCCCGGGACCGTCAGCCACTTCTCGTAATCGTTGATCTCGTCGCCGATCAGGTTGGTCATGGTGACGATGTCGCCGTGACGCACGGCCTTGCCGAGCGGCCAGCCGGCGATGGCGCGGATATGCTGCTCGAATTGCGAGACCGAGGCGCCGTCGAGCGTCCAGTGTCCGGAATTGTGCACGCGCGGAGCGATCTCGTTGACCAGCACCTTCGGTCCGGTGCCATTCGCCAGCACGAACATCTCGACGGCGAGCACGCCGACATAGTCGAGCGCGTTCGCGATCTTGCCGGCGATGCTGCGCGCTTCGTCCGCGAGGGTATCCGGAATCTGCGCGGGCGCGCGCGAGATTTTCAGAATGTGGTCGCGGTGCTCGTTCTCGGTGACGTCGAAACACTCGACCTGGCCCGAGGCCGAGCGTGCGGCGATCACCGAGATCTCGCGCTCGTACGGGACGAAGGCTTCGAGGATTGCCGATTTGGTGGCGAGGCTGGTCCAGACCTTGGCTATGTCGTCGCCCTCGCGGATGATGGCCTGGCCCTTGCCGTCATAGCCGAAGCGGCGGGTTTTCAGCACGGCGGGGAGGCCGATCTTGACGATCGCCTCGCGCAACGAGGAGACGGACGTAACGTCGGCATAGGCGGCGGTGCCGATGCCGAGCCGCGTCACGAAATCCTTTTCGGCGAGCCGGTCCTGGGTGGTCTCGAGGATCTTGCGGTTGGGCAGCACCGGGCGGCGCGCATCCAGCACCATCGCGGCGGCGGACGGCACGTTCTCGAATTCGTAGGTGATGACGTCGACGTCGTTGGCGAACAATTCCAGTGCCTCGACGTCGGCATATTCGGCGCAGGTCGCGTTCAGGACGACGTCGAAGGCAGGGGAGTCCGGATCGGGCGAGAACACCTGGCAGCGCAGGCCGAGCCGAGCCGCGGCCATCGCCAGCATCCGCCCCAATTGTCCGCCGCCGAGGATTCCGATGGTGTCGCCGGGCTTCAGCTTCACCTGCTTGCTGTCTGTCACGCCTTGTCCTCCGGGCGCTCGGCGACCGCCTCGGTCTGCGCCTTTCGCCAGGCGGCAAGACGGTCGGACAGCGCCGGGTCGGACAGCGCCAGCACGGCTGCGGCAAGCAGCGCCGCGTTGATCGCGCCGGCCTTGCCGATGGCGAGGGTGCCGACCGGGATGCCTGCGGGCATCTGCACGATCGAATAGAGCGAATCGATGCCCTTGAGCGTCCTGGATTCGACGGGCACGCCAAACACCGGCAGTTCCGTCAGTGCCGCCGCCATGCCGGGCAAATGGGCAGCGCCGCCGGCGCCGGCGATGATGACCTTGAAACCTGCCGCCTTGGCGCCCTTGGCAAAGGCGAACAGCCGGTCGGGGGTGCGGTGTGCCGAAACGATGCGGGTCTCGGCGGCAATGCCCAGTGCTGCAAGCGTGTCGGCAGCGTGCCGCATCGTCTCCCAGTCCGACTGGCTTCCCATAATGATGGCGATCGGCGCGGTCATGACGTCAATTGTGCCCGGAAAACAGAAAGATAGGCCAGATTAAAGGTTCCGGCCGGTGGCTCGCAAGGCGGTGGCAAGGAGAAGGGAATGCACTATCCTGTCTTGGTGAATCCCCGCAAGCCTTCATTGAGCAGGATGCCCATGAAGAAACCTACAAGGGCGAGCGCTGTGAAGGCCAAAAAGGGCCGGAAGACCCGCGCCAGCCGATCCAAAGCCGTTCCCAAGCGGTTGGCCAAACCTCCGGCGAAGCGTCCGGCCAAGCAGGCCCAGCGCGGTGCGTCGGCGGCCGCCGACACCAAGGCGACCATCCGCGGCCTGCGGAGCAAGCTCAAGGAGGCGCAGCGGCGGGTCACGGAACTGGAAGCCGCGGCCGACACCGATTTCCTGCTGGAGATTCCGAACCGGCGCGGTTTCGAGCGCGAGCTGACGCGCGCCATTGCCTACATGAAGCGCTATCGCGCCAGCGGCGCTCTGATCGTGCTCGATGTCGATCGGCTGAAGCCGATCAACGATTCCTTCGGTCATGCCGCCGGCGACGAGGTGCTCAAGGCCATCGCGGCGACGCTGACGCAGCAGGTCAGGGCCTCGGATGTGGTCGGCCGGCTTGGCGGCGACGAGTTCGCGCTGCTGCTGTGGAATCTCAGCGAGACCGACGCCAAGGCGAAGGCCGCGATCTTCGAACAGGCGATCGACGATTTGTCGTTCACCTTTCGCGGCCAGCACGTGACCGCGGGCGCGTCCGCCGGTGTTGCGCTGCTGGGCGCGCACTCCGATGCGGGCCGCGCTCTGGAGGAGGCGGATGCCGCCATGTATGTGCGCAAGGCGCACCGGCGGCACGAGCCGCGGATCAGGCTGGTCAGTAGCTGACTTTACAGTGTCGCGAGGTCTTCCGGCACGTTGCCGAACTTGCGCAGCAGCGTGGCGTCGCCGAATTCGCCGGTCATGGGATCGCCGCTGCGACTGAAAGCGACCGCGCCGATGTGGCCCGGACCGCGCGACAAAATCTCGGCACGCCGCAACGCGGCCGTCGGGCTCTGGCATTCCTCGGCTGCGCCCGCAACAGGCGATCCGTCGGCATCGATCAGGAAAGGCATTGCAACGTAGTAAGTCACATCTGACATCGCGTTGCTCCGGGCATCAAAACTTAAGCGGCGCTGCTCCGCATCTTGCTGCGCGAGCTCTCCGGAATGCAGCCGGCTGAAATCGCCGCCCGCAATTCCTCGAGCTCGGCTTCCAGATATTCGTTGGCCATGATCAGCGCCTTGATGGTGCTGCGCAGATTGCCGTCGCACATCGCGATCGCCTGATCGCAGGCCTGTTCATAATGGCTGTTGTCGAGAAGGGCGGTTGCCGGCATCTGCGTTGTCCTTGTGAGTTTTCCTTGGGCGCTTCCTGGGCGGCGTTGATCTGCCCAAATGTTCCTATTTTGTTCTTTTGGAGTCAAGTGGATTCCGGATGCGGCGAGCTGCCGCGCAAATCGCCTGTGGATCAGGCGATGATGTCCGGCGTGATCTGGTCTTCGATGAACTGGATACGGTCGCGCAACAACAGCTTGCGCTTCTTCAACCGCTGTAACCGCAATAGGTCGGGGGCAGGCGATTGATGCAGTGCATCGATCGCCGCATCGAGATCTCGGTGTTCCTGCTGCAACCGGGTGAGCTCGGCTTCGAGCTCACGCTCGTCTTCATTGGTCATGTCTGCGGTGGCCGAAAACCGATGGCGTGAGATTAAGGCTGTGGATGCCCTGTGGAAATTATCGTCCTTGCGCGCCGTGATCGCAAGCGATCTCGGGCCGTCGCTCACCGATCTCTCGCAAGATAGTTCAACGATTCGTTGCGGCGCTACGCAACCACATTGATATCATGAATTTTTCCTGCACGGTTCCTTACTCACGCTTCGTTACATATGAATTTTCAAAAATGACACTGCGACGACGGATACCCATCGACAGAACGAATCGGTGATGTACACTTCCTCGTCCGGATCGAATCCAAGGTTCACCCCTACCGAGGAGGTTTCGAATGACAATTCAGGCACATCTGGTTGAATTGGAACGGAAGCACAAAACTCTCGAACACGAATTGCACGAAGCTCTCGTGCACCTTTCAACAGACGACCTGCAAATTGTTGAGTTGAAGCGCCGGAAGTTGATGGTCAAGGACCAGATCGAGCGTCTGAGGCACACCGGCGACACGCTCCACTAGTAACCCCCGTAACAGCGTAGAGTTTGGACCGTACCCTTTCAGGCAGGGGTGAGAGCTATTGCGCTCATCCCTGCTGCAGGGTGCGTATGTCGCGCGGCGATGTTTGCGCGGCGCCTAGATTTGCGCCAACTCGGCGACGTGATCCGCGATCGCGAGCGACGACGTCAGCCCCGGCGATTCGATTCCGAACAGATTGACCAGGCCTTCGACGCCATGATCGCGCGGCCCCTGCATCAGGAAATCCTGCGTGGCCACCGCCGGCGGCACGATCTTCGGGCGAATGCCTGAATAGCTCGGCATCAGCGCGCCATCGGGCAGCGTCGGCCAGTATTTTCGGATCGCCGGATAGAAGCGCTCGGCGCGTGATGGATCAACCTCGTAATCGATCGTCTCGATCCACTCGACGTCGGGGCCGAAACGCGCCTGTCCCGCCATGTCCAGCGTCAGATGCACGCCGAGTCCGCCGGGCTCGGGCACCGGATAGATCAGGCGCGAGAACGGCGCCTTGGCGTTGCAGCTGAAGTAGTTTCCCTTGGCGAGATAGGCCGGCGGAATCCGGTCGATCGGCATGCCATCGATGTGGCGCGCCACGTTCGTTGCCGAGAGCCCGGCGGCATTGACGAGCAGGTCGCATTGCAGCGTCATCGGTGCTTCGCCGCCCGCCTCGACTTCGATGACGCCGCCGGCCGCCTTGGCGCGGATCAGCGGGGTGTGAAACGCGAAGGCGGCGCCGGCGGCCTCGGCCTCGCCGCGCAGCGAGAGCATGTAGGCATGGCTGTCGATGATGCCGGTCGACGGCGAGAGCAGCGCAGCGTCGCAGGCGAGTGCCGGCTCCAGCGCGCGTGCAGCCTCGCCCGCGAGCAGTTGCATGTCGAGCACCCCATTGGCCTCGGCATGCGCCTTGATCGATTGCAGCTTCTCGGTCTCTTTCGGGTTGGTCGCGACGATCAGCTTGCCGCAATTCCTGTGCGGAATGCCGCGCTCGCCACAGTAGCGGTACAGCGCGTGCTTGCCGTTGACGCACATGCGGGCCATCCAGCTTCCGGCGCGGTAGTAGATGCCGGCATGAATGACCTCGCTGTTGCGCGAGGAGGTGATGGTGCCGATGGCCTCGGCTTCCTCGAGCACGATCACCTCGCGCCCGGCCTGGGCGAGCTTTCGAGCCACCGCGAGCCCGACCACGCCGGCTCCGATGACGACGCAGTCGACCCTATCCATGGTTGTGCAGAAGGCTCGCCGGAGGGGCCGGTCGGATCGGGTTGCCGGGCAAACGGGCCGCGCGGCCGTTTTTCATTAAGGAAGCATTTATCATGTCAGGGCAATTGCCGTATTTCGCGTCGCATTTTTCTGTTGCACGTACAGGCGTTTACCCGATCCAAACCCGCGAGGCCAGACAATCCGACGTTGAAATCGCGGGTGGCTGATGGCTGAGAAGAACTGGCATGTGGGCAGCACGCTACTGATTGCTGTGCAGGCCGTCGTGTGCCTGGCCGGCGCGGTCGCGCCTGCGCGTGCCTTTATGCTGTCGGACAGTCTGTCCGCGCCGGCTTTCGACAAGCTCGATGCCAACGTGGTCTGGGAAGCCCTGATCGGTGGCATCGTCGTCTGCGCGCTGCTGGCCGCGGTCGCCCTGTGGATCCATTCCTCGCTGCGCCGGACCAGGCGGTCGCAACTGCGCCGCAGCGCGTTCATCTCCTCGGCCATGAACAATCTCAACCAGGGCGTGGTGATGACGGATGCGGAGCGGCGCATCATGTTCTGCAACGATCGCTATCTCGAGATCTACGGCCTGTCGCGCTCGGATCTGTGGACCGGCATGACCGGCTACGACATCCTCGAGTTGCGGCGCAAGCGCGGCGTTCTCGGCGTTTCCGACGAGGATTTCTACGAGAAGGCGGCAAGCCCCAACGGCCTGATCACCGAACTGCCTGACGGTCGCGCCATCCTGGTGAAATATTTCGTGCTGCCGAACGGCGGCTCGGTGGCGACGCATCTCGACGTCAGCGAGGAGCGCAGGCTGTCGCGGCAGCTCGCCTCGACCAAGCAGTTCCTAGAAACGGTGCTCGACCACGTGCCGGCCTGTGTCGCCGCCAAGAGCATCGAGGACGGCCGCTACATCTTCGCCAACAGCGCCTATGAGCGGTTCTGGGGCTTTTCGCGCGACCAGGTTGTCGGCAAGAACGCGCGCGAGCTGTTCGGGCCCATTTCGGCGGCAAGCATCGAGGCCACCGACCGCACCGCGCTTCTGGCACCGGACGGGCAGTATCGCAACGAATTCGAGGTCGAGCGCGGTAGCGAGCGGCGCATGGTGGCTTCGATACGCATTGTGGTCCGCAACGAGCGCAACAAGCCCGAATTCCTGCTGCTGGTGTTCGAGGACATCACCGACCGCCGCTCGCTGTCGCAGGAGCTGGAGAGCACGAAGAAGTTCCTGGAGCTCATCGTCGACAACATCCCGGTGGCGCTGATCGTGGAGCAGGTCAAGGACGGCCGCTATCTGCTCGCCAACCGAAGTGCGGAGACGATCCTCAACCGCAGGCGCGAGGAGGCGACCGGCCTGACCGCCTCCGACATCTTCAACGCCAAGGAAGCCAAGCTGATCATCGCGCGCGACGAAGCCGCGATCAAGAAGCGCGGGATGATCTCCGAGGAGCACCCGATCTCGACCAAGGCCGGGCTGCGCCTGTTCCTCACTCGCCGCGCCACCGTGCTCGACGATGCCGGCGAGCCGCAATATCTGATCAAGACCCACGAGGACGTCACCGACCGCCGGCAGACCGAGTCGCGCATGGCGCACATGGCCTATCACGACGGCCTCACCGACCTGCCGAACCGCGCCGCCTTCCTGCAGGCGTTGAACCAGATGATCGAGGCTTGCGAGGGCACCGGCGAGGAATTCGCGGTCCTCTCGATCGACCTCGACGGCCTCAAGGAGGTCAACGACGTGTTCGGCCATGCGCTCGGCGACAAGCTGCTGATCGAGGTCGCCCAGCGCCTCCAGGACGTCGCGCGCGGCGGCCTGGTGGCGCGCCTGTCCGGTGACGAGTTCGGGCTCATCATCGACGGCAAGCAGCCCGAAGCGGGCCTCGCGCTGGCGCAGCATGTCGGCGAGGCCGTCACCCAGGAATTCCAGATCGACGGTCGGGCGGTCCGCGCCGGCGTCACCACCGGCATGTCGATCTTCCCGCACAATGGCGCCGATGGCGCCTCGCTGCTCGCCAATGCCGGTGCGGCACTGTTCCGCGCCAAGCAGAAGTCGCGCGGCACGATCAGCCTCTACCAGCCGGAGATGGACCAGCAGATCCGCGACCGCCGCGTGCTGCACCAGGACCTGTCGAACGCGATCAAGAACGGCGAGCTCTCGCTGGCCTTCCAGCCGCAGGGCATCGCGCGCCACAGTGTCGCCGAGAGCGACATCATCGGCTTCGAGGCGCTGGCGCGCTGGCAGCATCCGGTGCGTGGCCAGGTCTCACCGGCCGACTTCATCCCGATCGCCGAGGAGAGCGGCCTGATCGTCGAGATGGGCGAGTGGATCCTGCGCCAGGCATGCCGCGAGGCGGCGTCCTGGCCGAAACCGCTTCAGGTCGCGGTCAATCTGTCGCCGGCTCAGTTCATGCACGGAGACGTGGTCGGGCTGGTGCATTCGATCCTGCTCGAAACCGGGCTTTCGCCCGGCCGGCTCGAGCTCGAAATCACCGAGGGCGTGCTGATCGAGGATTTCGACCGGGGCCTCGCGCTGCTGCGCCGGCTGAAGGCGCTCGGCGTGCGTATCTCCATGGACGATTTCGGCAGCGGCTATTCCTCGCTGAGCTATCTCCAGGCGTTCCCGTTCGACAAGATCAAGATCGACCGCGCCTTCATCATCAATCTCGGCCGCAACCCGCAATCGGCCGCGATCGTGCGCGCCGTGATCGATCTCGGCCACGGCCTCGACATGTCGATCGTCGCGGAGGGTGTCGAGACGATCGACCAGCTTGCCTTCCTCGCCCGGGAGGGCTGCGACGGCGTGCAGGGCTATCTGCTCGGCAAGCCGCTGCCGATCGGGAAATATGCCGACCTCGTCGGTCGCGCCGAGACGATGGAGCTCGCGCTCAAGACCGGCTAATGATGGAGCGCTTCGCTCCCATTCGACGGCTTCATGGCGGATTACGACCTCGCGATCATCGGTGGCGGTCTGAACGGTGTCAGCCTCGCCCGCGATGCGGCTGGCCGCGACCTGCGCGTCATCCTTTTGGAGCAGGGCGATCTCGGCGGCGCCGCGTCCTCGGCGACGCCGCGGCTGATCCATGGCGATCTCTCGGTGCTGGAGCGCCGCGGTTTCAGGCGGGTGCACCGGGCGCTGGCCGAGCGCCGGACCTGGCTCCGGATCGCGCCGCATCTGGTGCGGCCGATGCGGTTCGTGATTCCCGCCCATTCCGAGGAGCGCCCACCCTGGCTGCTGCGCGCCGGCTTGTTCGTCTATGACAGCCTGACGAGTCGTGGCGGGCTGCCTGTCACTGCCACCCTCGACGTCACACATCATCCTGTCGGCAATGCGCTGAAGCGTCCGTTCGGCACGGCTTTCGAATATTCGGACTGCGTCGTCGACGATTCCCGCCTGGTGGTCCTCACGGCGCTCGACGCGGCCGAACGCGGCGCGGTGATCCGGACCGGGGCGCGCTGCGTGCGCGCCGATCGAACCGACACATGGAGGCTCGCGGTGGTCGACCGCGGCCATCGCCGCACGATCACGACCCGGGCGCTGGCCAACGCCACCGGCGGCTGGACCTCGATGGTCGCGGAGACCGTGCTGCGGCAACGGCAGCCCACGATGGCGGCCATGCAGATGAGCCAGATCGTCGTGCCCAGGTTGTTCGAGCATGACCACGTCTACGTCTTCCAGAACAGCGATGGACGGCTGATCTTCGCGTCCAGCTTCGCGCACGACTTCACGCTGATCGGGACGGTCACGCACGACTTCACCGGCGATCCCGCGATCGTGGCGATGGCGGGGGCCGACGTCAGCTATCTCTGCGACGCCGCCAGCCGCTATTTCCGCGAGCGTGTCGCGCCGACCGACGTGGTCCGCGCGGTCTCCGGCGTCAATCTGACGCTGGCATCCGCACGGAGGCGCGACGGCACCACGCTGTTCCACGCGCGCCGGCGCAAGGCGCCGCTGATCACGATGTTCGGCGGTGACGTCACGACGTCGCGCCTGCGCGCGGAGCGGGCAGTGACGCGGCTGACGCCGTTCTATCCGATGTCACCGCGCTGGACCGCCGGTGCGGCGCTGCCCGGCGGCGATTTTGCCTGGGACCGTTTCGACCTTGAAGTCGAACTCGCCTGCGACCGCTGGCGCTTTCTCGAGGAGACGCAGGCCCGACGTCTGGTCGCGGCCTACGGCTCGCGGCTATCGGCGGTGCTCGGCGAGGCGAAGACGCGCGAAGAGCTAGGCCCCGCCTTCGGGCCTGAGCTGACCGGCGCCGAAGTGCGCTATCTGATGGCCTGCGAATGGGCGCGCTTTCCCGAGGATATCCTGTGGCGCCGCTCCAAGCTCGGCCTGACCATGTCCGCGGCGGACCGGGATGCGCTGGCGGCGTTCATGGCGAGTGTGACGTGAAACGAAAAGTCCTGAACCGGTTGAGCAAAGGCCGATCGGCCGCTAGCGTGCGGCGGAATCGGGGTTGGCAGGAATATGTCTGAAGAGTTGCTCACAACAGGCAGCGCGGTTGGTGCAGCCGGCAGAGACGCGCATCCGGCTGCCGGCCAGCCGCTGCTGCGCATCGAGGGCGTCGCCAAGACCTTTGGCACCTTCCGCGCCGTGGACGGCGTCTCGCTCGACGTCAAGGCCGGCGAGTTCTTTGCGCTGCTCGGGCCCAGCGGCTGCGGCAAGACCACGCTGCTGCGCATGCTCGCCGGCTTCGAGGCGCCGGACGAAGGGCGCATTCTGCTCGGCGGCAAGGACATCGCGCAGGCGTTGCCGCACGAGCGCCCGATCAACATGATGTTCCAGAACTATGCGCTGTTCCCGCATCTGTCGGTGCGCGACAACATCGCCTTCGGCCTGAAACGCGCCGGCATGGCGCGTGCCGACATCGCCACGCGCGTGGCCGAGATGGTCGCGCTGGTGAAGCTCGAGGGGCTGGAGAAGCGCAAGCCCGACCAGCTCTCCGGCGGCCAGCGCCAGCGCGTGGCGCTGGCGCGGGCACTGGCACGCCGGCCGCAACTGCTGTTGCTCGACGAGCCGCTCGCCGCGCTCGACAAGAAGCTGCGCGAGAGCACGCAAGGCGAGCTGATGGAGCTGCAGCGCCGGCTCGGCATGACCTTCATCATCGTCACCCACGACCAGGAGGAGGCCATGACGATGGCGAGCCGGATCGGCGTGATGAAATCAGGCAAACTGGCCCAGGTCGCCAGCCCCCGCGAGCTCTACGAGGCGCCGCGCTCGCGCTGGATCGCGGAGTTCGTCGGCGACATCAATCTGTTCGACGGCGAGTCCAAATTGCGCGATGGCCATCGCCTGGTCATCGGCACGCGTGATGCGGGTTCGCTGGTGGTGGCCGAGCCGCGCGAACCGGTCGGCGGTGGAAAATTGGCGGTCGCGATCCGTCCCGAAAAGGTCAAGCTGTCGCGCCGGGGCCCGGTGAGCGAGGCCGGTCACGAGACGGCGATCAACCGGCTCGACGGCGTGATCGCCGACATCTGCTATCTCGGCGGCACCACCACCTACAAGGTGAAGCTCGATACCGGCGGGATGGTGCAGGCGTCCGTCGCCAACAGCGCGCGCCTTGATGTCGATGCCTACAGCCTGAACCAGCATGTCGTCGCCTGGTTCGCGCCCGACGACTGCATGGTGCTAATGTCATGAGCTCCCGCCGCATCTTCGCGCGGCCGGCGCGCTTTGCCGCGATCGCGCCCTATGTCTGGATGTTGCTGTTCTTCCTGGTGCCGTTCGGCTTCGTGCTGAAGATCAGCCTGTCGCAGACGGCGATCGCGCAGCCGCCTTACGAGCCGGTGTTCGACCTGACGGCGGGATGGGCAGCGCTGAGCGCGGCGTTTTCCGCACTGTCGCTCGACAATTTCAGGCTGCTTGCCTCCGACGACATTTACGTGTTCGCCTATGTGCGCAGCCTCACCGTCGCCATCACGGCGACTGCGCTGCTGCTGCTGATCGGCTATCCCATCGCCTACGGCATGGCGCGGCTGCAGACGCGCTGGCAGGCGGTGACGATGGTGCTGGTGATCGTGCCGTTCTGGACCTCGTTCCTGATCCGTATCTACGCCTGGATCAACGTCCTCCAGCACGACGGCCTGCTCAACCAGATCCTGCTGGCCCTGCATCTGGTCAGCCAGCCGGTGGTGTGGCTCTCCACCGACAGCGCGATGTATATCGGCATCGTCTATTCCTATCTGCCTTTCATGATCCTGCCGCTCTACGCCACGCTCGCGAAAATGGAGCCGGTGCTGGAGGAGGCGGCAGCCGATCTCGGCGCGCCGCCCTGGCAGGTGTTCTGGCTCGTCACCTTTCCGCTGTCGCTGCCTGGCGTCGGTGCCGGCGTGCTGCTGTGCTTCATCCCCATCGTCGGCGAGTTCGTGATCCCGGATCTCCTGGCCGGCTCCAACTCGCTGATGATCGGCCAGACCCTGTGGCTCGAATTCTTCACCAACAAGGACTGGCCGGTCGCCTCCGCCGCGGCGATCGTGCTGCTGGCGGTGCTGCTGGTGCCGCTGCTGCTGTACGAGCGGCTGCAGAAGCGTCAACTGGAACAGGGACGTTGAGCCGATGCGAAAGTCCTCCCGCCTGTCCCGCTTCAACATCGCCTCGCTCACGCTCGGGCTGGCGTTCCTCTATCTGCCGATCCTGATCCTCGTCATCTATTCCTTCAACGCCTCGCGGCTGGTGACGGTGTGGGGCGGCTGGTCGCTGCGCTGGTACCACGAGTTCTTCAACGACCGCGCCATGATCGAGGCGGCCTGGATGAGCCTCGAGGTCGCGATGTCCTCGGCGACGATCGCCACGCTGCTCGGCACGCTCGCCGCGGTGGCGCTGTCGCGCGGCGAGCGGTTTCGAGGCCGAACGCTGTTCTCCGGCATGCTCTACGGGCCGCTGGTGATGCCGGAAGTGATCACCGGACTGTCGCTGCTGCTGCTGTTCGTGGCGCTGAACGCCGAGCGCGGCTTCTGGACGGTGACCATCGCCCACACCACGCTGACGATGTGCTTCGTCGCGGTGGTCGTGCAGTCGCGCCTCGGCTCGCTCGACCGTTCGCTGGAGGAGGCCGCGATGGACCTCGGCTGCAACCCGGTTCGCGCGTTCGTGGCCGTGACGCTGCCGTTGATCGCACCTAGCATCGTCGCCGGCTGGATGCTGGCGTTCACGCTGTCGCTCGACGATCTCGTGATCGCGAGCTTCACCACCGGCCCGGGCTCGGCGACCTTGCCGATCCGGATCTATTCGGAGGTGCGGTTAGGGGTGAAGCCCGAGATCAACGCGATCTGCACGCTGGTGATCGGCCTGATCGCGATGGTCATCGTCATCGCCTCGCTCGCTTCGAAACTGTCGAGCGAGCAGGGCGAGAGCGCGGCGCCGCTGTAGCCAGGCCGTCATTGCGAGGAGCACTTGCGACAAAGCAATCCAGAGTCTCTCCGGGGATGCAGTCTGGATTGCTTCGCTTCGCTCGCGATGACGGGCGATTACTACGACTTCACCGCGCCCGCCGTGAGACCGCCCACCATGTAGCGGCGGAAGGCGTAGTAGATCGCGGCCGGCGGCAGCGCGTAGATGAAGCCGGTCGTCATCAACAGCTCCCACGGCGAATCGTCGGCGGCGAGGAAGTTGCCGAGCGCGACGGGGAGGGTGATCTCGCGGTCGTTCGACAGCAGCAGGAACGCGTAGAGATATTCGTTCCAGGCCAGCAGCACCGCATAGGTGCCGATCGCGACCAGCGAGGGCATCATCAGCGGCAGATAGACCAGGCGGAATATCTGCAGCGTCGTGGCGCCGTCCATCACCGCGGCTTCGTCCAGCTCGACCGGCAGTTTGTCGGAGGCCTGCTTGAGCACCCAGATCGCGTAGGGGCTGGCGATCGTCACCATCGCCAGGATCAGCGACCAGTGATTGTTGAGCAGGCCGTAATTGCCCATGGTGCGGTACATCGGCACGGCGAGGAACGCCGCGGGAATGAAATAGGTGAAGAGCGCAAGGTTCATCACCAAGCGTCCGCCCGGCACCTTCAGTCGCGAGATCGAGAATGCCGCGGCCGTGGCGATGACCAATGTCAGCACGCCGACGGTCGCGGCGATCACCAGCGAATTCCAGAACTGCGCATAGAAGTCGCGCAGGAAGTAGTGCTGCTGCTTGAATACGATCTCGAAGTTGTGCAGCGTCGGATGATCCGGCCACAGCTTGCCCGAGAACGCGTCTTCCTTCGGCGAGATCGCGAACAGGAACATGTGGTAGATCGGTATCATCGTCCACAGGAAGACGGGAATGCCGATCAGGAGCAGCCGCGCTTCTGTCGCGACGTCACGGAGAGAGGGGAGCTTCATCGCGACAACCGTTTCATCATGAAGTACATCAGCGGCAGGACGAACGGTATCGCGCAGACGATGGAGGCCATCGCAAGCGAGAGCTGGTCGAGCCGGAGATACCGGATGCCGAGCGTCGACAGCACATGCGTCAGATCGGCCGGTCCGCCGCCGGTGAGCAGATAGACGCTGTTGAAATCGCCGAGCGTCCAGATCATCGAGAGCAGCGTGCAGGTAATGTAAAGCGTCTGCATCGACGGCCAGGTAATGAAGCGGAATTTCTGCCACCAGCTCGCGCCGTCGACCTCGGCCGCTTCGAATAGATCTTGCGCAATCGCAAGCCGGCCGGTCATCAGGATCAGCGTCCAGAACGGCAGCGACTTCCAGATGTGCACGCCGATCGCCATGGTGAGTGCGACGGTCGGGTCGTTGAGCCAGTTCGGGCCATCTTCGCCGGTCAAGTTGAAGATGAGGTGGTTCACCACGCCCCATTCGGGATTGAACATGAAGCGCACCGACAGAATGGTCGGGATCGACGGCACCGCCCAGGGCAGGATGAAGATCACCGAAAGCCATTTGATCCAGGGGCGCTGCTGCGCGAAGAAGCCGGACAGGAACAGCGCGATCAGCATCTTGATATTGATGCCGATGACCAGGAAGATCAGCGTGTTGACCGCGGCGCGCGCGAAGATCGGGTCGTGATACAGCGCGACATAGTTCGACGGAGCCCGCGCCAACCACAGCCCGTAACAGACGGGATAGACCACGAAGGCGAGGAAGACGAGCAGATAGGGCGCGAGCAGAATAATGCCCCAGACCTGCGTCGGGGTCAGCCGCGGCGCCAGGGGCGGCGCGGGAATTGCCTGGTCGCCAGAGAGTGTGATCGCCATTCTTCAGGACTCTTTGAAAGAATTGCCGGCCGCACGAGGCGGCCGGTGTTAGCGTTTCGCCTCTCCTCGCGCTAGCGAGGAGAGGGAGAGACAGAACTTAACCTGCAACCTGCTTGATGCGGACGATCAGCTCGTCGACGGCCTTGTCGACCGGGACCTTCTCGCTGACGACCCGGTTCATCGCCTTGGCCCAGACGTTCTCGTTGTTGAGGATCGTGAACTTCCAGTTCTTGGTGAAGTCGAACGCCGCGGTGCCGCCGGTGAACTGGGCGTAGACCGCCTTGCGGTGCTTGTCGGCCTGCCAGAACGGGCTGGCCTGGCTTTCCTTCGTTACCGGGAACCAGCGGCCGAGCGCGCCCTCGATGTAGGGACGAACGTTTTCCTCCTGAAGCAGGAAGCTGATGAACTGCTTGGCCTCGGCCTTGTTCTTGGCCGCGGTGAAGACCAGCCCGGTCTTGACGTCGGAGCGGTAGCGGATGGTCGAGCCATCCGGCGCCTTCGGGAAGGACGCGGTGACGATGTCCTGCTCATAGGCCTTCTTGCCGGCGTCGCGCTGCTCCTGGGTCAGAGCCTGGTTCTGCGAATCCTCGAACCATTTCGCCGCGATCGAGATCGTGAAGTTGTGGGTCATCACGATGGTCTTGTTGTGGAAGGCGACGTTGTTGTCGGGATCCTTCCAGGTCGTGGAGGAGGGCGGCGTGCAGCCCTTGATATAGGTGTCGGTGTAGTCCTTCAGCGCAGCGATCAGGTTCTCGCGCACCTTGGGATCGTCGACCAGCAGCTTGCCGTCGTCGTCTACGAGCTTGACGTGATAGGCGTCCATGAAGGTGTAGAACGACTGGAATGCGTCGGTGGATTCCACGCCCATCGGCTGGCCGACGCCGTAGATGCGCTGGCCGGTGGCTTTGCGGATGCCCGGTTGCACCTTGTCGCACCAGAACGTCCAGTAGCCCGCCCAGTCGGTCGGGATGTCGGCGAGCTTGAAGCCGGCCTTCTCCAGCATGTCGTTCCAGATCTCGACATGCATGCTCTGCTGCTTCAGCGGGAAGCCGTAATAGGCCTTCTTCTTCGTGACGTCGTTATAGAGGATCGAGGCGTCGAGCGTGTTCTGCACGAACCGGCCCTTGATCGGCTCCATGACATCCGAGAGATCCTCGAGCTTGCCTTCATAGGCCCACTTGCCCTGCGCCTGCACGTCATAGGAATCGGAATAGGCCACATCGGGCACGGTGCCGGCATCGAGCGCGGCGACCGTCTTCGGAATCATGTCCTGGATCGCGTACTGCGACAATTCGACCTTGATGCCGGTCTTGGCTTCGAACTTCTTGATCGTGTCGAGCAATGCGTCGTCTTCGGAGCGGTAGAAGCCCTTGCCCCACCAGACCGTAATCGTCTTCTGCTGCGCAAATGCGGGTGCAGCGGCTGCGAACAGCCCGGCCGCAGCGACCGCCAGTGATACTGCGCCAATAACCTTGGATTTCACGATTTTCTCCCTCAAGCCGCCGGTGTTTTGACCGGTCGGAAAAACACTAGCGCAGGATGGTAGCGCAATCAACGCATCTTGTCGGACCCGGGTCGTGGGGTGCCGGTCCCGGGAGACGCTTAATGTGCGCATCGATCCAATCGCCGCATCAATTCGACCGAATCAATTCACAGCTGATCGGGCAGGACCGGACGATTGCCGTTCTCAGTTGGACTTCGCGTTCTCTTTGGCGTTGTCCGCCGTCGGCGATCCATCCTGCGCGGGGCGCTTTCCGCCGCCGGTGATGCGCTGCTTCAGAAGGTCGAGGAAGGGCGTGGCCGCGGGCGACTGGCGGATCAGGGCTTCGGGGTCGGGGAAGATCAGGGGATCGTCCCAGGGACCTTGCACCATGAAGGGCAATTGGAAGCCGGATGTGGTGTTGAGGCTTGCCACGCCCTTCATGTCGTATTCGCGCGTCGGCACCGAGGCGGTGCCGGTCAGCGTGATCTTCGCAGCCGGCCCTTCGATGCGGATGTCCTCGGCGGTCGCGACCCCGTCGGAGAATTTCACCGCGATGGTGAGGCTGTCGTATGGGGTCGTGCCGTTGCGGAAATTGCCGCCGCCCGACAGCGGCCGCCGCTCCAGCCGCTTCAGGAGCTGCTCGGCATTGAAGCCCGAGATCGCTCCGTCATGTCCGGTCACTGTGGCGGTGCCGTCGAGCGACTGCACGAGGCCGAACGGGCTCGAGCCGGAGGCGAGAAGTGAGACGTTGATGTTGCCGCGGCCGGACAGCTTGCTGAGGCCGAACAGTTCGGAAGCGCAGGCCTGCAGATCGACGTCGATGAACTGGAATTGCGCCTTGACGTCGGCCACGGTGTCGGAGCGCGCGATGCCGAACGAGCCCTTGGCGATGCCGCCATAGACCTGGGCTTCGCCGACCGAGAGCGCCAGCGTGCCGTTGCGCAAATTGGCGCCGATCGCGGTGCGGCCGAGTTTCGTGGGCCCGACCGTCAGCTTGGCTGCCGACAGGCGCATGTCGAGGTCGGTGGTCGACAATCCGTTGAGATCGAACAGCTGCCTGTTCCAGTCCCGCGCGCCGCTGGCGAGCAGGCGGAAGGTGGAAATGTAAGGCGTGAAATCGAGCGCGTCGGCGGCAAGCGTCGCCTGCAGCGTCTGCCGGCCGTTATTGGCGTAGGTCATCACGCCTTCCGCCGTGTTGCCGTCGAGCTCGACATTGACGTTGGTGAGTGCGATCGAGGGGCCTACGACATTGGCGCGTGCCTTCAGCGCGAAGCGGCCGAAGCCGCCGCTGCCGGGCTGCGGCTGGCCGGTCCAGCGCAGCGCGTTGCGCAAGGACGGGCTGTCGATCGTGACCGTGCCTTCCATCATCGGGCTGGTGCGGTTGGCGACGCTGCCGTCGAAGGCGAGCTTGAGCGGGGCACTGGCGATCCGCGCCTTCAGGCCGGAGCGGTCGCCGGAGAGGGCGGCGACGAAATCGGAGAAGCTGATCGAGCCGTCGACGCGCTCGCCGCGCCAGTCAAACTGTCCGGTCGCGGCGAAGGAGCGCGAGATCGAGGGCCAGGCCAGCGACAGGTCGATGTCCTCGAACTTCTCGGTGGCGTGGGTGGCTGCGTCCTCGTAGTTGAGCACGCCGTCCTGGATCCTGATCTCGGAGAACGACACCTGGTTGTCGGCGCCGGGCTTCATGGTGCGCGCGATGGTCTGGATGAACGGCGTCCAGTTGCTCTCGCCGTCCGGCTTCAGGCTGACATGGATGCGCGGCCGCAGCAGCGTGAGGTCGGCGATCTCGAACCGTTGCAGCAGCAGCGGCAGCAGCCGCAGGTTTGCGGTGAGAACATCGACATGGAGCGCGGGGTCGCCGGTGCCGCCGCCCTTCAGGCCGACGTCATGAAAAGAAATGTAGCTCGCCGGCAGCACCGAGATGTCGATCGCGCCGGCAACATTGAGCTCGAGCCCGGTGACCTCGCGGATCTGTGCTTCCACCGCCTTGCGCAATGCGTCGCGGTTGATGAGCCAGGAGGTCGCGATCAGGGCGATCAGCGCGACGCCGAGCAGCGCCGCGATCGGCGTCCCGAGGCGCTTCATTCCTTGGGCCATGGTCAATGGCATGTCCTGATCGGGTTGGTCGTTGGAGCCAGAAGGGCGGGCGGGAAACCTGCGCGCCCCACGCCCAACCCCCGCAACTTGATGGGTTTTCTTGTCGCTTTCAAGGCCACGGACGGTTCTGCCCACGGCATGGGCAGCTTCTAGCACCGGCTCGCGGAACGGAGAACCCGTATCATTGACGGCTTTGGAGGATTTCGCCTAATAATCGCCGCCAATAAGGCGCGACGCCTGCAAGCCGAAGGTTCAGTCGAGGTTTTTTGCATGAACAAGGTCTATCCCGACGCCAAGTCGGCTCTTGAGGGCGTTCTCAAGGACAACATGATGATCATGTCGGGAGGCTTCGGCCTCTGCGGCATCGCCGAGGAACTGTCGGACGCGATCCGCGAGTCCGGCGTCAAGGGCCTGACGGTGGTCTCCAACAATGCCGGTGTCGACGGCATCGGGCTCAGCCGCCTGTTGGAAACCCGCCAGATCAAGAAGATGATCTCGTCCTATGTCGGCGAGAACAAGCTGTTCGCGCAGCAATTCCTCGCCGGCGAGCTGGAGCTCGAATTCAATCCGCAGGGCACGCTGGCCGAGCGCATCCGCGCCGGCGGCGCCGGCATCCCCGCCTTCTACACCAAGACCGGCGTCGGCACGCTGATCGCCGAAGGCAAGGAAGTGAAGGAGTTCGACGGCGAGAAGTATCTGATGGAGCGCGGCCTGTTCGCCGACCTCGCCATCGTGCACGCCTGGAAGGGCGACACCGCCGGCAACCTCATCTACCGCAAGACCGCGCGCAACTTTAACCCGATGATGGCGACCGCCGCCAAGGTCACGGTGGCCGAGGTCGAGCATCTGGTTCCGGCCGGTGAACTCAATCCCGACCACATCCACACGCCCGGCATCTTCGTGAAGCGCATCATCGAGGTCGGTACGGCCAAGAAGCGCATCGAATTCCGCAACACCCGCCCGCGTCAGGATCGCGCGCCCGCGGCCGGAACAGGAGTTGAAATCTGATGGCCTGGACCCGTGAACAGATGGCTGCGCGCGCCGCGAAGGAATTGCGCGACGGCTACTACGTCAATCTCGGCATCGGCATCCCGACGCTGGTCTCGAACTACATCCCCGACGGGGTGGATGTCAGCCTGCAGAGCGAGAACGGCATGCTCGGCATGGGCCCGTTCCCCTATGAAGGGGAAGAAGATGCCGACCTCATCAATGCCGGCAAGCAGACTGTGAGCGAGCTGCCCTCGACCTCCTATTTCTCGAGCGCGGATTCCTTCGGTATGATCCGCGGCGGTCACATGGACCTGTCGATCCTCGGCGCCATGCAGGTCGCCCAGAACGGCGATCTCGCCAACTGGATGATCCCCGGCAAGATGGTCAAGGGCATGGGCGGCGCGATGGACCTCGTCGCCGGCGTCAAGCGCGTCGTCGTGGTGATGGAGCATTCGGCCAAGGACGGCTCCAAGCTTCTCAAGCAGTGCAACCTGCCGCTGACCGGCGAGCGGGTGGTC
The DNA here is from genome assembly GCF_007290395.2 of Bradyrhizobium cosmicum. NCBI lineage: Bacteria > Pseudomonadati > Pseudomonadota > Alphaproteobacteria > Hyphomicrobiales > Nitrobacteraceae > Bradyrhizobium > Bradyrhizobium cosmicum. The sequence continues at coordinate 1,296,993 of NZ_CP041656.2, forward strand.
GACATGGTCGTCACGGATCTCGCCGTCTTCACCATCGACAAGCACGGCGACGGCGGCATGGCCCTGATCGAGCTCGCCGACGGCGTTTCGCTCGACGAGGTCAAGGCCAAGACCGAAGCGGAATTCCGCGTCGCGCTGAAGAACAGCTGAGATGTAGATCGAGATAGTCGTGAAATGGCCGGGCCTCGTCCCGGCCATTTTCGTTTGGGTGTGGGGGCACCTACGACCTCGCCGCCCAGACCTTGCTGAACCGCGCCGATACGCTCGCGACCCATGATGGTTCTTCCCGCACCAGGCGGAAGCCGAGATTGGCGGGCGGTACGCCCTGCGCGCAGCCGCCGGCGCGGGCATCGCGGATGAAGTCGGTAACATAAGCGCGGTGTGCGCCCTCGGCGACACGCACGCCGCAATTCACGGTCGGGCGGCCGGCATTGCCTGATACGTCGACCCGCGAGCGCACGAAGCAGGTCGAGGTCCATTCCCAGACATTGCCGGCGAGATCTTCGATGCCGTGCTCGTTGGCGCCGAACTTGCCGAACGGATAGGCCGTGGTGTCGGAGAGGTCGCGCTCGGATTCACGCTCATAGCGGCTGAGCCAGCGCTTCGAGGGATCGTCCGCGTCCACCGGCGCGCCGTCGTCCTTGAACTTCGAGCCCGCAGCAAAGGCCCATTCCGCGTCGCTGGGCAGGCGGTAGTGACGGCCGGTCCTGCGCGACAGCCAGCCCGCATAGGCCTCGGCATCGTGCCAGCTGACCTGCACGACGGGCCGATCGAGCGCGATCGCGACGCCGCGATCGAGCGCGCGGCAGGCGCCGTCCTGCACACAAAGCTGGTAATCGGCGGAGGAGACTTGCTCGCGCATGATGTGAAGGGGTTTCGTGAAACGCATCGCGCGCAGCGGCACCTCCGCCTGCTGCCCGGCGCGCGTGAAATCGCCGGCCTCGCGATAGGACAGGCTGCCCGGCGCCACTCTGACGATGGCAGGCTCGGTCGCCGTGCCGCGCACCGCGATGTCGGTGACCAGCGGTGCGACGGCGATCGGCCCTGCGAGTCCGGCGGCGCATGCCAGCGCCAGTTTCAGCTTGAATGCGATCAGCATGATCGTCCCCCGAAGAAAGAAGGGGCCGGTGATGACCGGCCCCTCGTCGCGTCTAGTTGGTCGAGGCCGGTATCTCCGCAGGCGCCTTCACCTGCATCATCAGATCGTCGTTCCACTTGCCTTCGACCTTGAAGTGCGCGGTGGCGCCGAGGTCGGCCGCCTCGATCAGGTTGTGCGTGACATAGGCGTAGATGCCCGGCTGCAGGAACTTGTACAGCGCAGCTCCCGCCGAGCCGCCGCGGATGAACCAGGTCTCAAGCCCGGTCTCAGGCGCGTTGGAGAATTTTCCGGTCTCCCAGACATAGTCGCCATGGCCGCCGATCAGATGCGGACGGCTGTCGCGATTGGCCTGCGAGTGCACGATCAGCACGTTCTCGCCGACATTGGCGGTCAGGGCGTTCTTGCCGGTGAGCGCGCCGACCTTGCCGTTGAAGACCACATGCGAGGGGATCAGCTTCTTCATCACCTCTTCGGTTTCGGTGAAGGCTTCGCCCGGCGAGTCGTAGGACTTGAAATTACCCTTCTCGTCCCGCGGCACGTACATGTCCTGCTCCCCGACATAGTAGACCTTGTCGTATTTCAGCGCGTGGCCCTTGCCGTCGTTGAGTCCGTCGCGCGGCAGCACCATCACGGCGCCGTTCATGCCGGAGACGACGTGCCAGGGGATCATCGGGCCGCCCGGCGCACAGTGATAGACGAACACACCGGTCCGCGTTGCCTTCCAGCGCAGTACGACCTGCTCGCCGGGATTGATCAGGGTGAGCGCACCGCCGCCAAGCGCGCCGGTCGCGGAGTGGAAGTCGATGTTGTGCGGCATGGTGTTGGTCGCGGGATTGACCAGCGTCGTTTCGACGTAGTCGCCTTCATGAACGACCATCAGCGGGCCAGGCATCGAGCCGTTGAAGGTCATGGCCTGAAAGGTGGTGCCCTTCTCGTCGATGACGACCTTCTTCTCCTCGATCGTGAGCTTGAACTCCATGATCTTGGGGCCCTGCTTGGTCGCCTGCTCGTGCGCATGCACGAACGGCGGAGCGACCAGCTCGACCTTCTGACGCGGCAGCTTGAGATCGTCGGCGGCGAAAGCGGGTGTCGCCAGCATCAAGGCGGTCGCGGCGGCGCTGATTAATGCGGCTCTGCGGGTGAACATCGGAAGCATCCTTCATCTGAAAGGGTTTTGATGACGGATGCAGTGTGCGCCGATCCCGGCAACGGTGTTTGTGCTGCGACAAGCTTCTGCCGGATTCGCTTCCGGTAAGATACTTAAGACGTTTGCCGAAGGTCGCATGACGATGTGTCAAAGACGATGCGAAAACACGACGGCACGTCGCTTGCGCCCACGGCAAGTCGCTCACGAGTTCGGTTGGCAATGGCTGGATGCGCCGGACTAGAGCAACTGGATTGCAATCCAGACCGTACCCCAGACCGCGAGTGACAGTGCGGCAAAGACGGCAACCGTGATCGCCAGAACGCGGACGATGGAGCTGATGCCGATCGCGGGCGCGGCGGGGACGGGACGAAATTCGTCGAAGCGGGGGATATGGCCGCGCACGCCGGTGAGCCAGAGAACGAGATCGAGCGCAAGCCACGCCATTGCCTATCTCCAGAGGGGCATTGATTGAACGTCACTATGGCTCCAATCCGGCGCTTAGACTTTGAGCGAGCGCAAGGTCGTCCGTCCGGAAATGGGTAATTTGGTGCCATCGGGGACCTGCCGCGTCATTGCGCGACGTTGATTTACGAATGGGTAAGACATGAGGACTGATCTCGCAGCGAGCTACGGCGAAGAGAGATTGCCCCGCTACACGAGCTATCCGACCGCGCCGCACTTTTCACCGGCGATCGGCGCCGACGCCTACGCCGGGTGGCTGTCCGAGCTTTCCTCGAGCGCCAGCGCCTCGCTCTATCTGCATGTGCCGTTCTGCCGTGAGATGTGCTGGTACTGCGGTTGCCACACCCAGATCGTCCGTCGCGACGAGCTCATCGCCGCCTATCTTCAGACGCTGCGCAGCGAGATTGACCGGGTCGCGGACGCCATCGGCCGCCGCATCAAGGTCGAGCACATCCATTTCGGCGGCGGTACGCCGACGATCATGGCGCCGGACGCGTTTGCCGAGTTGATGGCGGCGATGCGCCACGCGTTCTTCGTGCTGCCGTCCGCCGAGATCGCGGTCGAGATCGATCCGCGCACCCTGACCGCCGAGATGGTCGAGGCTATGCGGCTCTCCGGCGTCAACCGCGCGAGCCTGGGGGTGCAGAGTTTCGATCCCGTCGTGCAGCGCGCGATCAACCGCGTGCAGAGTTTCGAGCAGACCGCCTCCGTCGTCGACATGCTTCGCCGCGCCGGCATCAACGGGATCAACTTCGACCTGATCTACGGGCTGCCGCACCAGACCGTCGCTTCGTGCCTGGATACCGTGCGGCGTTCGCTCGAGCTTAAGCCCGACCGCTTCTCTGTGTTCGGCTATGCGCATGTACCAAGCTTCAAGAAGCACCAGCGCATGATCAACGACAATCATCTGCCCGACGGCCTGGCGCGGCACGACCAGGCTTGTGCGATCGCCAACGCGCTGAAGGAGGCCGGCTACGTGCAGATCGGGCTCGACCATTTCGCCCGTCCCGACGACGCCATGGCCGTGGCGTTCAAGGAGGGCACGCTGCGGCGCAATTTCCAAGGTTACACCACGGATCAGGGCGACGTCCTGCTCGGCTTCGGCGCCAGCGCGATCGGACATCTGCCGCAAGGCTACGTCCAGAACGAGGTGCAGATCGGCGCCTATGCGCAAAGCATCGCCAATGGCCAATTGGCCACCGCGAAAGGCTATGGGCTCACCGACGACGACCGGCTGCGCGCCGACATCATCGAGCGCATCATGTGTGAGTTCAGCGCCGATCTCGGTGACATCTGCGCCCGTCACGGCGCGGAGGCCGGGGCGATGCTGCGATCGGCGTCGCGCCTGAAGCCGCTGATCTCGGACGGCGTCGTCAGGCTCGACGGCGACCGGCTCGCGGTCGCAAGCGACTCGCGCTTCCTGGTCCGCAGCGTCGCCGCCGCGTTCGATGCGCATCTCGATCCGGGCAAGCAGTTGCACAGCAGAGCGGTTTGAACTCGCTCTCTCCGTCATTCCGGGGCGCGCCACTTGGCGCGAGCCCGGAATCCATTTCACCGCATAGTTTGTCGCTCGATGGATTCCGGGCTCGCGCTTTGCGCGCCCCGGAATGACAGCCGAGGATGTCGCGCCAGCTTGCGCTCCAACAAAGAAATGGCCGCCCGCTCCGCTATCGTCAGATCGGAACGGAGTTGCCCATGTCCTTCGGATCCGACGATCTGGTCGATGACATCATGCGTACGGCGCCGCACACGATCCGCGTGTTTCTCGCCTTCAGGATGGCCTGTGTTGGTTGTCCGATCGCGACCTTCCACACCGTGGAAGACGCCTGCCGCGAACATGGCATCGATCGCGACAAATTCCTCGCCGCGCTGTGCGAATGCGTGCCGGCGTGAGGCGGGCTGCAGTTCGCGCGGGACGCGCGCGGATTCCCGGGTGAGGGCGAGCTTTCGCCGTAAGCGGAAGCTCCCTCACTCCTGTTTTCAGGCTGCGCCGCTGTCCTGGTTGCGTTCGGCCAGCACGACGATCTTGTGCGGATCGCGCAGGATGATGCGCTGGCGGCCGCTCTCGACGAGACCCTGCTGTTCCCAGCCGCTCAGGATGCGGCTGACGGTGTGCAGCGTGGTGCCGGTCATCTGTGCGATGTCCTGACGGCTGATCGGGAAGTCGATCTCGATGCCGTGATCGAGTTTCTTGCCGGACTGCTTGGCCAGACGCAGCAGCGCATGCGCGACGCGCTGCTCGACCTGCTGGGTCGACATCTCCAGGATGCGGGTGTGGCTCTCCTGCAGCCGCGTGCCGACGGTCTGCATCGTGTTGGCGGCAAGCGCCGGAAACCGTTCAATCAGTCGCGGCCAGGCCGAGGTCGGCCAGATCAGCACCACGCTGTCGTCGACCGCCAACGCCGTCGCCGGGTAGTGCGCGGCGCCGATCGCCATCGCCAGCCCGAACGTCTCGCCGGGCGCGACATAGCGCACCACGATCTGCTCGCCGGTCGGCGTGGTCTTGGCCGCGCGGACATGGCCGTGCAGCAGCAGGAAGAAGGATTGCGCGTCGGCGCCCTGCTCGAAGATGGCGGTGTTCTTAGGGTAGCGCGCCGAACGCGCCTCGCGCAGGATCTCGTCGAGATCGTCCGGCTTGACGCCTTCGAACAGCGGCAAATGCGCAACCAGCGATGTGTCGACCTTGGCCATTCTGCCTCCTTGGCGCTCGGGAGTGTGATGACACCTGCAATCGTCCTGGTGTTTGCGATAGCGCAAAACGGATCGGCGGGGCGGCAGTATTTTTCCAGCCAACGGTCTGAATTCACAGGAGTTGCTTCCATGGCTGGCGCTCGACCCCGCAAATTTGAGGGCTGGCCGCTGTTTGCGAACAGCTTTCGGCCCTTTTTCCTGCTCGCAGCGATCCAGGCAGGGCTGTCCATCCTGGCCTGGTTGCCAATGTTCTACGGTGAATTGTCGGTGGCATCCGCTTTCGCGCCGCGTGACTGGCACGTTCACGAAATGCTCTTTGGTTTCCTGCCGGCGGTGATCACGGGATTCCTGTTCACAGCGATTCCGAACTGGACCGGGCGGTTGCCGATTCAGGGGACGTCGCTGGGTGCGTTGCTGATGGTGTGGCTCGCCGGTCGTCTCGCGGTGACGTTGTCCGCGGATATTGGCTGGGCGTTCGCGCTTGCTGTCGATGCCGCGTTCCTGGCGCTGGTCGTCGCCGCCGCCACGCGTGAAATCATCGCGGGCGGCAATTGGCGCAATCTGCCCGTGGTGGTGCTCGTGCTGGTGCTGCTCGCCGGCAATGTTGCCTTTCATCTCGAGGCGCATTTCGAAGGCGCGGCCGATGTCAGCATCCGCGTCGGCATCGGCGTGGTGGTGCTGATGATCTCGCTGATCGGCGGCCGCATCATCCCAAGCTTCACCCGCAACTGGCTGGTCAAGTTCAATCCCGGCCGCCTGCCGGTGCCGTTCGGACGGTTCGACGGCGCGGTGATTGGATGCAGCGCGCTCGCGCTCGTTGCGTGGATCGTGGCGCCGTTGAATGTGGTCACCGGCGTGGTGATGGCCTTGGTCGGGGTGCTGCATCTGGTGCGGCTCGCGCGCTGGGCCGGCGATCGCACCACGCGGGAACGCCTGCTGCTGATCCTGCATGTCGGTTATGTCTTCGTGCCGCTCGGTTTCATCCTGCATGCCTTGGCTGTCTTCGGTGTGCTGCTGCCGAGTGCCGGCATCCATGCCTGGATGGCGGGCGCGGCCGGAACCATGACGCTCGCGGTGATGACGCGCGCGAGCCTCGGCCACACCGGACAGGCCTTGACGGCCTCGCCCGCGACGCAGGGAATCTACGCCGCGATCATCATCGCGGCGCTGGCGCGCGTCGCTGCGGTGGCGTTGCCGGCGCACAGCGATGTGCTGCTGCACGTCGCCGCCTGCGGCTGGGTCGTCGCGTTCCTCGGCTTTGCGATCGCATTCGGCCCGCTCCTCGCCGGCAGCCGCCGACGCGCACTTGCCATCATGGGCGTGCCCGCCCCGGCGCGCTGAGGTTAAGCCGCGGTCGCGGAGGGGAGGCCGGCCGGCTTTGCCAGCGGTCGCACGCCCTTACGCCATGCGGTGATGGTGCAGCCGAACCGGCTGCGGAACCAGCGGGCCATTGCGCTCTGCGCGGAGAAGCCGAGCTGCACGGCAATGTCAGCCAGCGGCCGGCCGGGATCGTCGATCAACTCGACCACGAGGTCGGCGCGCTGCGCGTCGAGGATGTCCGAGAAGCTGGTACCGGCTTCGGCGAGATGACGGTGGATGGTGCGGCGGGTGCAGGCGAGGTGCTCGGCGACGCGCTCGACCGTGCAGTCGCCGCTTGCGAGCAGTCGGCGCACGACCTCGTCGACCTTCTCTTCCCAGCTTGCGGGCCGGTTCTGGATCGCCTCGATGCGCTTGCGCAGATAGCTCGCGATCAACGGATGCGCGCTCGGAATCCGGCGCTCCATGTCGTGCGCCGACAGCAGGATCGCATCTTCATCGGCATTGAAGGCGACGTGGCAGCCGAAAAAGTCGCGGTAGCGTTTGCGGTCGCGTGGCGGCGGATAATGCAGATGGACCTCCAGCGGCCGCCAATCGCTGCCGAACAGCGACTGGATGATGCGATGGATGCTGCCCAGCGCCATGTCGATCGACTGGCGCGGCGCGCTCGGCTGCCGGCCGCGCAGATGCAGCGTGACGGTCACAGTCTGCTTGTTGCGGGTGATGTCGAGCTTCATGCCGTCGTGATGGACATGGATGAAGCGCGAGAACGCCTCGATCGCTTCGCCAACCGTGGCCTGCTCGCGCACGATCAGTCCGACTGCGCCGAAATTGGTCAGCCCGCCGCGCTCGGCGAGCCGCAAGCCGAAATCTTCGGCACCGGACGCCTCTGCCGACAACTCCAGCAGGCGACGCAGGCTGGCCACGGCAATGGGCGTATCGGGCTTGTCGAGGCAGGCCAGCGGCAACCTGACCTTGCGCATCATCTGTTTGGGGTCGAGCCCGACCGACCGGGCGACATCCGGGTAGTAGCTCAAGCCTGCGCTGCGAATGAGGTCGGTCATGCCACCGCTCCTGCCAGCCGTTTCCGCAGATGTCCCGAAATGTAAAGTTTCTGTCCCGATCCGTCAAATCCGGGAACAGGACGGAACATACATAAGGGAAAGCGAAGCACTTGGCGCGAATGCCGTGCTCCATGACGGCGCAGCAGGGCGGTGGGCCCCGCGGTCGTCTCTTACCATTTGACCAAGACATTATTGGATCGGGACTATGCCGGGGAACATGCTTTCCAAGGGTGAGGTATTCGTCATCGACACCGACGCCGCCTCCCGCGAACAACTGTCCACGGCGCTCCAGCAGGGCGCCTATGACGTGATTTGCTTCGCCGACGGTGCTTCGCTGTTGTCGGAAGCCAGGACACGGATGCCGGCGTGCGTGCTGCTGGAAATGCCGCCCGATCGTTCGGCGCTCGACGTGCTCAAGCGGCTGCGTGAAGAAAACTGCATGGCGCCGGTGCTGGTGACCTCGGCGAATGGCAGCATCGCCATGGCCGTCGACGCAATCAAGAGCGGCGCCGCCGACTTCATCGAGAAGCCGTTCCGCACCCACGACGTCGTTGATCGGATCGATGCCGCAATCGACGAATCCGCGCAGCCCGACTCCAGCCGGCAGCGCTGGTTGCCAGGCTGCGAGCCGCTGACCGAGCGCGAAGGCGACGTGCTCGAGCACCTTGCCGCAGGCCTCACCAACAAGGAGATTGCCCGGCGCATGCATCTGAGTGCACGGACGGTCGAAGGCTACCGCGCCAGCATCCTGAAGAAGGCCGGCGCGAGGAATGTGACAGATCTGCTCCGCCGTATCTTCGGCCAAGGCGCGCCCACCCAGGCTTAGGAATTCCGCCGCGGGACGATAGCACGTTCTGCGGCCTTGCTGCCGCCGCGGCGGCGCCCCACGGAAACCCTAATCGAACCAGTTCCTTCCCTGCCGCGTCCAACCATGTTGGCGAGGCATTTGATCGCGCGCGTCCGGCTGGCGGCGCGGCGAGACGGCAGGAGGGACTTTTATGCGCATCACCACAAAATGGATGGCAACGACAGGCCTGGTCTTGGTGACCACGGCATTCGCGTTGCCGTCATGGGCCGCCGACGTGGATACCAGTTCGGCCATCGACGCCGTCACGGTCTATCCGGATGGCGCCACCGTCACCCGCGTCATCGCGCTGGATCTAGCCTCCGGCGACAGCACGCTGGTCGCCAGGGATTTTCCGTTGTCGCTCGATCCGTCCTCCCTCCGGGTCGAAGGCGAGGCGGGCGCCAAGCTTACCATCGGCACGATCGACGCGCGGCCGCCGCGCGCGGCGCCGCCGGTCAACCTGCCCGAGCTCGACAAGCGCATCGAAGCGCTGAAGGACCAGCGCGCCGACCTGCAAGGCACGATCGATTCCGCAAATGCGCGGCGCAAATTCGCACAACACTTTGCCGAAGCCTCTCCCGCCGGTCTCGGCGACAAGGGCGAGGCGCGGCCCATCACCGAATGGCGCGCGGCCTTTGCTGCGGTCGCCGAGGAAATCGCGACCGCCGACACCGCGATCCGCGATGCCGCGCGAAAGCAGCGCGAGATCGATCGCCAACTCGCGCAGCTCGAAGCCGAGCGCTCCGCCAAGCCGCCGAGCAAGCTCGAGGTGCGGATCGACGTTGCTTCGGCCGCTGCAACGAAGGCGACACTGCGGGTCACCTATGCCGTGCGCAACGCGCGCTGGATGCCGCTCTATGATGCCCGGCTCGACACCGGCGCCAAGGACCGCAAGCCGCAGCTCGAGCTGGTCCGCCGTGCCGAGGTCACGCAATCGACCGGCGAGGACTGGTCCAACGTCACGCTCGGCGTCTCCACGGTTCGCATCGCCCGAGGCGGCAGCGCGCCGGAGTTGGGCTCGCTGGTGGCGCAATATCCGCAACCGCCGAGGCCAATGGCGCTCGGCGCAGCCTCAGAGCTGGCTCGGCCCGCCCCAATGACGCGTCAAGCACAATCGCCCGCCATGGCCAAAGTCGCGGACGCGCTCGAGCGCGTCGACGAGCAGCAGGCCATTGCGGAGATCGGCGACTTCCAGGCCACCTTCAAGATTCCCGGTCGTGTCAGCCTTGGCGCCGCCGACGGCGCCAAGGCCCTGCGCATCGGTTCGATGAACGTGCCTGCCGATCTTGCGGTGCGCGCCGCGCCGGTGATGGACCCCACCGCCTTCCTCGAAGCCAGCTTCAAGCAGACGGATGAGGCAGCGCTGCTGCCGGGCAAGGTCGCGATCTATCGTGACGGCGTCTTCGTCGGTCGCGGCAAGATTTCGGCCTCGGCCAAGGACGATATCGTGCGGCTCGGTTTCGGTGCCGACGACAAGATCAAGATCGAACGCGCCGTGCTCAAGCGCAACGAAGGTTCGGCCGGCCTGCTCGTCACGACGTCGAAGACCGACGAGCGATCGTTCAAGACCACCATCCGCAACGGTCACGACTTCCCGATCAAGGTCGCGATCGAGGATCAGCTGCCGGTCAGCGAGAACGAGGACATCGTCGTCGAGATGCTGCCCGCGACCACGACGCCGACCGCGAGCAACATCCGCGACAAGCGCGGCGTGCTGGAATGGTCGTTCGATGCCAAGCCAGGCGAGGTCAAGGATATCAACTTCGCCTGGCGCATCCGCTGGCCGAAGGACAAGAGCATGGTGATCGTGCCGGCGGGGTAGACTGCCAGCCACGCAGGAAGTGCGCTCCCTCTCCCGCTTGCGGGAGAGGGCCGGGGTGAGGGCTCTTTCCTCTGGGGGAGTCTTCGTTGTTGAAACACCCTCTCCCCAGCCCTCCCCCGCAAGCGGGGGAGGGAGCGCACCGTCACAGCGGTTGCACCACCGCCCGCATCGACTGCGGCAGCACGTACGGCACGCCGTCCTCGGCCTGGTGCACCACGGCGTCGATCTCGAAGATGTCGCGGATGGTCTTGCTCGTGACGACGTCCGCACGCGGACCGTCGGCGGCGAGCCTGCCTCCGTTCAGCACGACAAGCCGGTCGGCGAAGCGGATCGCCAGGTTGAGGTCGTGCAGGATCGCGATCACGGCGGTGCCGCCGGCCGCGCGGCGGCGTGCGGCCTCGACGAGGTCGATCTGGTGGCGCAGATCGAGGCTCGAGGTCGGCTCGTCCAGCAGCAGCAGTCCCGGCCCGTGCTCGGCCTCGCCGCAGGAGAGCTGCACCAGCACGCGGGCAAAATGAGTGCGCTGCTGCTCACCGCCCGACAGCGTCGGCAATTGCCGTTCGCGAAAATGCTCCAGTCCCACCTCGTGCAGCGCGGCGTCCACCAGCCCGCCCGCCTCACGCAGGCTGCGATCGCCCGCGCCCATCAGCACGATCTCCTCGACGGTGAAGGGGAAGCTGACATTGATGTGCTGGGACAGCATCGCGCGCCGCGCCGCGAGCTCGCGCGGCTTGAAGCTGCCGATATCGCGTTGCTTCAGCCGCACCTCGCCCGCGTTCGGGCGGAGATCGCCGGAGAGCATCCGCAGCAGCGTCGACTTGCCGGCGCCGTTCGGGCCGATGATGGCGACCATCTCGCCGGCCCCCACAACCAGGCCGACGCCGTCGAGCAGCATCGCGCGGCCGGCGCGCTTGCTCAGGTTTCGCGCTTCGATCACGGCGCTCATAGCGAGGCGAGCCCGCGCTGCCGCAGCAGGATGCCGAGGAAGACCGGCGCGCCGACCGCGGCGGTCAAGATGCCGATCGGCATTTCCGCCGGCGCCACGATGGTCCGCGCCAGCGTGTCGGCGCCGACCATGAGGGTGGCGCCTGATAGCACCGAGGCCGGCAGCAGCAGCCGATGGGTGGGGCCGATGACGAGGCGCAACAAATGCGGCACGACGATGCCGACGAAGCCGATCACGCCGCTGATCGACACCGCGACCCCGGTCATGGCGGAGACCATGACGATCGAGATGCGCTTGAGACGTTCGACGTCGACGCCGCCGTGAAAGGCGTCGGCTTCGCCGAGCACCAGCAAGTCAAGGCCGCGCGCAATGTACGTGCAGGCGCCAAGCCCGATGACGAGGACCGGTGCAAGCACGGCTGCCTTGGTCCAGGTGGCCCCGCTCATCGAGCCCAGCATCCAGAACGTGATGTCGCGAAGCTGGCGGTCATCGGCGATGAACACCAGCAAACCGATTCCGGCATTGGCGATGGCGGTGATGGCGACGCCGGCCAGCAGGAAGATCGCGATCGAGGTTCGCCCGGCGCGGCTCGATATGCCGTACAGGAGCGCGGTGGTGACCAATGATCCCGCGAAGGCCGCCAGCGGCAACAGCTCGGTTTGAAGGAATCGGAAGGCCTCGCCAAAGCGCGAGTCGGTGAAAACGATCGCGCTTGCAGCCGCGAGCGCGCCACCGCTGGAGACGCCGACCAGGGCGGGGTCGGCGAGCGGATTGCGGAACAGCCCCTGCATGATCGCGCCGGCCGCGGCGAGCAGGCCGCCGACCATTGCGGTTGCCGCGATCCGGGGAATGCGGATCGACCACAGCACGAGCTGGTCGCGGGCCGTCATGGCATTCGCGGCGGCGTCCGAGACGAGGCCCAATGCTGCAGGCAATCGCGAGAGTGGAATGCCCGCCGCACCGACGGTGAGGGCAACGATCCCTGTGGCTGCGAGCGCCGCAAGCAGCACCGGAATTGCGATCGCAGCGGACCGTCGTCCTGTGCCGCTCATTGCCGGCAATTCGCCGCCGACAGGGACGAGGCGAACGTGCCACCCTGACCGGCCAATGCCGGATAGAGCTTGACGGAGAGGTCGCGTGCCGCCGCGGCCGTCCGCGGCCCGAAGCCGAGCAGATAGAGTCCGTCCATCGCAATGAAACTCTTGCTGGCGGCGACCGGTGTCAGTGCAAAGCCGGGATGGGTGTAGACCGCATCGGCCTGCAGCGAGTCCTTGCCGCGTTCGATCGACAGCACGACATCGGGTCTGGCCGTCACGATCGCCTCGTCTCCGATATTCTTGTAGCCGTCGTAATCGTCGACCGCGTTGATGGCGCCGGCGAGCTGGATGATTTCGTCGGCCGCAGTCTTGTGGCCTGCGACCATCGCCCGCCCGTTCAGAAGCGACATCACGAACATCACACGAACCGGCTTCGTGACCTTGGCGCGCAGCGCGCGGAGCTGCGCCAGATCGGCGTCGACCGCCGTCGCCAGGCACTCGGCACGCCCATCGACACCCATGGCGTGACCGACCAGCTTGATTTTTTCGATCAGGCCTTGCTCGGAGAAGGTCTCCGGCACCAGCACCAGCGGCACCTTCGCCGTCTCCAGAATGTCCATGGTCTCGCGCGGGCCCGCTCCCTGGATCGCCAGGATCAGCGTCGGGTTGAGGCCGAGCACGCCCTCGGCCGAGATCTGGCGCATGTAGCCGACATTGGGTTTGTCGTGCAGCGCCGCCGCCGGATAGAGGCTAGTGGTGTCGACGCCGACCAGCCTGCTTTCGAGCCCGAGCGCATAAAGGATCTCGGTGATGGCGCCGCCGATCGAGACCGTCCGCGCGGCGTCGGCAACGGTGACATCGCGATTGCGCGCGTCATGCACGGTGATGCCGGCAGCCTGCGCGGCGGAGGCGAGCGCGACCGTGCCCGATAACAGGAGGTTTGCGAGGGTGCGACAAAATGTCATTGCAGGTTACTTCGTCAGGATCAGCTTGTTCTGCAAGGTCAGGCGAAGGCGATAATTGTCCCCGCCATGCGCGATGATGATCTCGCGCTCGATCGCAAACAGCTCGCGGCTGTCGATCCGGCTGCCCTGCATGGTGAGAGTTCGCGTTGTTGCAGAAGGACTTTGTGCCGGCCCTGCTGCATCGTCGCTGCTGTCTCCTGATGTTGCCGACATGATGGGTGTGATGCGCTTTCGAAATTTCAGATGCTGCTTGTTTGTATAAGCGGCGGCGGGCGCATTCCAACGGCGACAATTTACAATCGATATAAACTGCAACCTTGCGACATTGACCGCCTGAGTGTTGCCACGTAACCAATTATGGCCGTGGACCGCTTGTCCGCGTGTCGAGAAAATCAGCCAGCCAGTCGTTCGCCTTGCGGACGCACGCCAGCCAACAGACGTCAAAACTAAAGTGAAGTGCAGGCTGGGGCTGATATGGCTGACGGGGCTAGGTATTCGCGCGCGCTGATTTTGGGCGCGTCGGTGGTCGCAATTGCGGCGGTGTCGCCGGAGAGCGGTTTCGCGCAGACGGTCGATCAAGCCGCGCAGTCGGCCAAGCCGGCGAAGCCCAGGCAGGCCAAGCGCAAGCCCGCCAAGCCGCAAGCCGATCAACAGCAGGCGAGCTCCAGCGTCTGGGATGCGCGCGCGCAGGCGATCGTCGGTCTCCAGGCGCTCGACACGATCACGGCCGCGGCTTCCAAGACCGAAGAGCGCGCGGTCGATGCGCTCGCACCGGTCAGCGTCGTGACGTCGGCGCAGATTGAAGGCCATCAGGCCAGCACGATCGGAGATCTCATCTACAACGTACCCGGCGTATGGGTTCAGAATCGCGGCGACGAGCCGTCGACTTCGATCAATATCCGCGGCTTGCAGGATTTCGGCCGGGTCGCCGTGGTGGTCGACGGCGCGCGGCAGAACTATCAGCGTACGGGCCATTTCGCCAACGGCTCGTTCTTCCTCAACCCCGAGCTGGTCAGTGGCATCGACATCGTTCGTGGTCCGACCGCGAACATCTACGGGTCCGGCGCGATCGGTGGCGTGGCGTCGTTCCGCACCAAGGACATCGAGGATGTCGTGCGCGCGGGCGAGCGTTGGGGCGTCGACATGAAGACGGTGGTCGGCAGCAACTATGGCCGTGCACTCGGCTCGGCCTTCGGCGGCGTTCACGTCAACCCGAACGTCGACGTGTTCGCGGGGGGCACCTACAGCACCCAGGAGAACTACAAGGACGGGACCGGCTATGAAGTTGCCAACACCGGCAACAGGCTTTCGAGCGGCATCGCCAAGCTGACGCTGCGGCCTGCCGATGGCCACGAGGTCAAGCTCGGAACCATCTTCCAGGAAGACCTCTACACCGTGGGTCAGCCGCCGCGGAAGGCGGGCGATCCCAACTCGACCAACGCGAACGGCACCAACAATCTTGGCGGCACGTCGATCTACAAGTCCGACGTGAAGAACTACACCACGACGCTCGGCTGGAAGTACAATCAGCCCGACGATCAGTTGTTCGACTGGGATTCGAAAATCTACTGGAATCGTACCGAGAACGACCAGGTCAAGACCGCACATACCAGCACCACGCCGTCGGCTTATTGCGGTGGCGTGCCCGGCAACCCGGTGTCCGGTTGTATCGGCAGCACGCGCGGATACCTGCTCGATACCTATGGCATCGATCTGCACAACACCTCGCGCTTTGTGACCGGCGACTGGCGCCACGCAGTCACTTACGGCCTCGACGCGTTCCAGGATCAAGTCTCGTCGCGGGATACGACCGGAACGTCCGAGATCACGACGCCTGGCGGCAAGCGGACGGTTTCCGGCGGCTTCGTTCAGTGGAAGACCAACTACACCTCCATGCTCGAAGTGATCAGCGCGCTGCGTTACGACAACTATCAGCTCTCGTCGGGCTCGACCTCTTCGAGCGGCGACCGGTTGTCGCCGAAGATCACGGTCGCGCTGGTCCCGACCGCGGTCGTCACGCCTTACGTCAGCTATGCCGAGGGCTATCGTGCGCCGTCGATCACCGAGACGCTGATCACCGGTTCGCATACCTCGGCCTCTCCCTTCGACGCGTTCTTCCGCTGCCCGTCCGGTACGCCGGGCCCCGGCGCGGACTCCACGTTCTGCTTCGTTTCGAATCCGAACCTGCGGCCGGAGGTCGGTAAGAACAAGGAGATTGGCTTCAATCTGAAGAAGAACGATCTCTTCGTCGCGGGCGACACGTTGCGCGGAAAGATCAACATATTCCGCAACGACGTCGAGAACTTCATCGACCTGGTCAATTACGGAGCGCCGCTGGGCGGGCCGGGCGGGCCGATGCCCTTCTATCAGTATCAGAACATTGCCGAGGCGCGCATCCAGGGCTTCGAAGCCGAGACGATGTACGATGCCAATCTCTGGTTCTTCGGCCTGTCCGGCACCTACCAGAACGGCAAGAACGTGCAGACGGGATTTGGTCTCTCCAGCATTCCGCCGCAGAAGATCACCACGACGGCCGGTGTACGCCTGCTCGACCGGACGCTCATCCTCTCGATGATGTGGACGTCGGCGATCGCCAACACGGATATTCCGACCAACTACCTGCCGGCCACCTCTTACGATCTCGTCAACCTGTATCTCCAGTATCAGCCGACGCGGGATCTCACGCTCAACTTCTCGGTCGAAAACTTGTTGAACCAGTACTACCGGCCCTACGCACTTCCCGCCGGCAGCACGACCGACACGCAAAACGATGTCAAATGGGCGAGCGCCGGTGCGGGCCTCGTGGTCAAGGGAGGTCTGAAGTACCACTTTGGCGGCATCTAAGTTGTACGCCGACGACCCCACGCGGGGACGCCGTATGACCTCCAGAGCCACGCTGATGTCCCAGCGTGGCTTCGGTGCGTTCAGAAACAACCGGTCGGCATTCGCCGATCAACAAGACTGACAGGAGAAGATCGAATGTTTATCGCGATGAACAGATTCCAGGTGAAACTCGGCTCGGAAGCGGCGTTCGAGACCGTCTGGCGCACCCGCGAGTCCTATCTCGGGAATATGGCCGGCTTCGTCGAATTCCATCTGCTCAAGGGGCCGGTGCACGAGGACCACACGCTATATTCTTCGCACACGATGTGGGCCGACAAGGCAGCCTTCGAGGCCTGGACGCGCTCGGAGGAATTCCGCCGCGCTCATGCGCGCGCCGATAACAGGACCGGTGAAAGCCTTTATCTCGGCCACCCCAATTTCGAGGGGTTCGAGGTCATCATGACCGAAGGCAAGGCGAACGCGGCGGCCTGAACTCGCCGAAGGAGCCGGACATGCTGAGCACCGATCTCGCCGACCTCAAGACGTACATGGCCGATAATCCCGGCGCGGTGATCGAGGACGTCGCGCGTGAGCGCAAGGTCTCGTCGCGGGCGGTGATCGAAGCGTTGCCGCCGTCGATGGTGCGCATTGGCAGCGGCGAGCATTTCGCCGCCGCCATGCAGGACGTCGCGGAGTGGGGCGAAGTCACCCTGATCGTGCACACGGATGACGCGATCTTCGAGTTCACAGGCTCGATTCCGGCGGGCGAGATCGGCCGCGGCTATTTCAACCTGATGCAACCGAAGGGCCTGCACGGCCATCTCCGCCACGAGCGCTGTGCAGGCGTTGCCTTCGTCGAGCGCCCCTTCATGGGCAAGAGTTCGGCCTTCGTCGCGTTCGTCAATGCCGACGGTGGCATCATGTTCAAGGTCTTCGTCGGCCGCGACGAGACCCGGGCGTTGCGGGGTGACCAGCTCGCGCGGTTCCGGCAGCTTGCGGACCGGATCGCGGCGTAGCGCCTTTCTGTCTGTCGGGAGATCAGGATGCAAAGCAATTTCGGGCTTCGGCGAATGATCGTGACAATCGCGCTGGCCTTCGCGCCGGCGCCGGCCTTCGCGATCGACGAAGCGCTGTTGCCGCGCAATCTGTCGCCGTGGGGCATGTTCATGGGCGCCGACATCGTCGTGAAGGCGGTGATGGTCGGCTTGGCCTGCGCCTCGCTGGCGACGTGGACCGTGTGGCTTGCCAAGTCCATCGAGTTGCGCCGCAAGGGCGCGCGTGCCCTGCAGCGGACGCGCGCGCTCGAAGGCAATATCAGGCTGACGGAGGCGGCAGGCCGGGTCGGCGACGCACACGACGCGGTCGCTCAGCTGATTCAGTCCTGCGCAAAGGAGGCCGAGCTGTCCGGCGGTGTCATCGAAGACGGTCTCCAGGAGCGGGTTGCGCTCCGGCTGGAGCGGGTCGAGGCGGCAATGTCGCGGCAGATCGCGCGCGGCACCGGCGTGCTCGCGACCATCGGCGCCACCGCCCCGTTCGTCGGCCTGTTCGGGACGGTCTGGGGCATCATGAACGCCTTCATCGGCATCTCCGAGAGCCACACCACGAGCCTTGCCGTGGTCGCGCCCGGTATCGCCGAAGCGCTGCTCGCCACCGCGCTCGGACTCGTTGCCGCGATTCCGGCGGTGGTGATCTACAATCATCTCGTCCGCGGCATCGCCAATTACCGTGCACTGCTCGGCGATGCCTCGGCGCAGCTCATGCTGCTGGTCAGCCGCCAGCGTGACCACCGAGAGTTCCGCCTGGCGCGGGCGGCGGAGTAGGCCATGGCCGCGAAGCTCGGCGCAGGTTCGGGATCGCCGCTGAAGCGCGGCGTCCCTGATGATCTCGACGTCACCCATGAGATCAACGTCACGCCGTTCATCGACGTGATGCTGGTGCTGCTGATCATCTTCATGGTGGCCGCCCCGCTCGCCACCGTCGACATCGGCGTCGAGCTGCCCGCGACCGCCGCCGAGCCGGCGCCGCGCCCGGACAAGCCGGTGTTCGTCACCGTGAAACCGGATCTTTCGGTTGCCGTCGGCGAGGAAGTCGTTGGCCGCGATGCGCTCGGCACCTCACTCAACGCCGCCACCAGGGGCCGCAAGGACGAGCGCATCTATCTGCGCGCCGACAAGGCCCTCTCCTATGGCGACCTGATGGAGGTGATGAACGCCTTGCGTAATGCCGGCTACCTGAAGGTCGCTCTGGTCGGCCTTGACGGGCGCAGCTGATGGCCGCGAACGCCTTTGCCCTGCACGAACCGCTCGGCGAGCGTGAGGGAGCACGTTGGGGCGCTTCGACCGTAGTGATCGTGGCGCTGCACATTGCCGCCGCGCTGCTGGCGATGAGCTGGCTCAGATCGCAACCCGAGCAGGGCGTGATTCTTCCGGCGATCATGATCGACATGTCGCCGGTGACCTCGGCCCCACAGTCGACGCAGACCGATATCGCACCGGGACCGGTGATGCAGGAGGCCGATGCCTCGCCGCCGGAGCCTGTGCAGCAGCAGGCCGTCGAGGAAACCATCGCGCCGACCCCGCCGCAGGAGAAGCCGGACGTGGTGGCGCCGCCGGAGCAGAAGCTCGAGCCGACACCTTCCAGGCCTGAGCCGCGAAGATCGTGCCGGTCGAAAAGCCGACACCGGTGAAGCCGAAGGTGGTTCGCCGAGAGGCCAAAAAACCGTCGGAGGCGACGCCCGCGCCGCGCACCAGCGCGCCGCCGCTCGCCGAGAGCGAGGCGCCGATGGCGTCAGCCATGAGCGCCGGCGCGGCGGCGTCCGTGATCGCGTCATACAATCAACGCGTCCGCGCCCATCTGATGCGTTTTCACCAGTACCCGTCCGGGGGCGGCGGCGCGCGCGGCGTTGCGAGGCTGAGCTTCACGCTCAGCCGCAGCGGTCAGGTCACATCCAGCCGCATCGGTGGCTCCTCCGGCGTCGCCGCCTTCGACGCCCAGGCCATGTCGATGATCCGCCAGGCCTCACCGTTTCCGCCAATCCCGGAAGGAATCAAGAACGGCGCGATGAGCTTTTCGATCCCGGTGGAGTTTACGGTGCGGTAGTGGTCTTCTTCACTTCGCCCCGCTTGCGGGGAGAGGTCGGATTGCATCGAAGATGCAATCCGGGTGAGGGGGACTCTCCGCGAGTCCGTTTGTTACCGTCCCTGCGGAGACTCCCTCTCACCCCAACCCTCTCCCCGCAAGCGGGGAGAGGGAGAAGAGAGAGCGTCCCTATTTCGCCTTCAGGAAGTCCGCGACCTCCAGCAGCATGAACTCGTCGTCGTCAGCCTTGTTGGGATCGCGGCTGGACGAGAACGGCAAATTGTTGTCGTTGCCGACGATGATGTGGGTCTCGTCGACGCGGTCGACGTTCTCAATGGTGAAGAACGGGAAAGTGTAGACGCCGTCATTGAGGGGCTTACGCGCCTTCTTGTCGGGATCCCTGATCTTCATCAGGTCGATATAGCCGATCTTGCGCACGGGCTTGCCGACATTGGCGTCGGTGAGCTCGATCTTGTAGACGCGCTTGAACTTGGCGAGATCAGGGAAGCAGTTCTCGCCCCGCTGGCCCTGCCGGCAGGCCTTGTCGGCGGTACCTTCGCCGTTGTCGCGCTCGATGATCAGGCCGCTTGTCGGGTCGATCATGTTGAAGTCGCCGATGGCGTTGCCGTTCTGCTCGAACACATACTGCCAGTACCGGCCGGTAAACTTCTCGGCGGCGACGTCGAATTCGAGGATGCGGGAGGCTTCCTTGCCGTCGACCTTCTCCCAATCCTTCTTGTCGGCGTCCCACAGCGGGCCCTCGAGCAGGCCGTAGAGGAACTTGCCGTCCTTCGACGATGCGAAGCCCTCATAGCCCTTGGAGCGGCGGAGGTTGACGTTGGTGTAGGTCGCGCCAGGTGCGCCCGGGGTCCCGACCGCCCAATTATCGGGCGAGCGCACCGGCTTGCCGTCCGCGACCGTCTCGAACACGCCGAGGATCTTGCCGGTCTTGTCGGCCTTCAGGATATAGGGGCCGAACTCGTCGCCGATCCAGAAGACGTCGCCGATGATCTGGAAACCTTCGGTGTCGAAGTCGGAGCCGGTGAGGTAGCGCTTCGCCGTGTCCTCGTGGACGATGCGGAACGGCACCTTCTTGTCGGGATCGTGCAGGAAGATGGTCTCCTGGCGCTCGATCTTGCCGCCCGCCCAATCCATTTTGTAGCGGTTGAGATACAGCATCGAATCCGGCGAGTTGGCGCGCGCGCCCATGCCGTTGTCGGTGATCACCCAGTAGCTGCCGTCGGGCATGTGCTTGATGCCGGAATGGCCCTGCAGCGGCTGTCCCTTGAACGGCAGCGACACGCCGGTCGGGCGCTCATACGACTTGCCCATCACGGTGCCGAGCGCGTCGACGCGCTTGCCGGTGGTGTATTTGCCGGAGGTCTTGAGATCGGCGGGGGCGTCGGCCGGTGCGTCGATGAAGGTCGCGGCCGGCATCACCACGTGGCCGGCGAGCTTGGCCGGGAATTCGCCCTCGGTCTGCGCAAGCGCCGTGCTCGCGGTGAGAATGATCGTTGCGACGGAAGCGAGAAAAGTCGCGCGCATGTGCGTCTCCTGTTGGCGGAGATCGTCTTATGCGGATCGCGTGTTGCAGTTTTGTGAAATCGGACGAAAGGCCGCAGCCGCCGGTTATTTTCTTGGCGCAGTCGACGCAGGCACCGGTATCTCGAAGCTGACGGTCTTGCTGTCGATCACGCGGTGCGTGGGATCGGCCAACTCGAACAGAACCTTGTGCGGCCCCGGGGGCAGACCGACCACGATCACGGTCTCGCCACTGGCGTCGACAAAATGCCAGGGTGCATCGTCGACCGTGATATGGAGATGGCCGATACGCGGCGACACGTCGAGCGCGCCCTTGCCGAACACCGGCACGACGCGGAGATTCTCCGTGGCGTACTGGATGAAGACGAGCCCGTGCGCCAGTTGTTCGGCCATCGGCGGATCCACGATCAGGCGGGCGGGCGCCTGATTCTCGATTGCAACCAATGGAGAGGGCCCGCGTATGTCGCGGGCGCTCTGGGCGATGGCCGCCGATGCAAACAGCGTGGAGGCCGCCAGAACGGCCATGACGTCGAGGGCGACATTCATGATCGTTCTCTCGGTGCCATCAGGCAATCTTGCGAGCGAGGAAGTCGCGGATCAGGGGAGTGACCTCGTCGAACCTGTCCTCGAGCAGGAAATGGCCTGAGTTGACCAGGTGAAACTCCACCTGCGGCAGGTCGCGCTTGTAGGGATGGGCGCCGTCGGCAGGGAAGATGAAATCATTCTTGCCCCAGACGATCAATGTCGGCGGCTGGTGTTTACGGAAATAGGCCTGCACCGCGGGATACAGCGGCAGATTGGTCCGGTAATCGTAGAACATGTCCATCTGGATCTCGCTGTTGCCCGGACGATCGAGCAACGCCTGATCCTGCACCCAGTTGTCGGGTGAGATGCGGCTCACGTCGGACATGCCGTCGGTGTACTGGAATTTGGTCGTCTCCAGCGTGACCAGCTTCATCAATGCCTGTCGGCTCGCGTCAGACCCGTCGGCCCAGTATTTCTTGATCGGATCCCAGAACTCCTTCAGCCCCTCGTCATAGGCATTGCCGTTCTGCACGATCAGCCCGGTGATGCGCTCGGGATTCTTGAGCGCCAGCCGCCATCCGACGGGCGCGCCGTAATCCATCACATACATCGCATAGCGCTTCACGCCGAGCTGGTCGATCAGGCCGCCGACCAGTTCACCGAAGCGGTCGAACGTGTACTTGAAGGTCGCGCGCGACGGCATCTCGCTCTGGCCGTAGCCGGGATAGTCGGGAGCGATTACGTGGTACTTGTCGGCTAGTGCCGGGATCAGGTTGCGGAACATGTGCGAGGAGGTCGGGAAGCCGTGCAGCAGCAGGACCACCGGTGCATCCTTCGGTCCGGCTTCGCGGTAGAAGATATTGATGCCATCGACGGTCGCGGTTCGATGGTAGGTGACCGGATAGGCGCTGCCGGCGGTCTGCTCGTCACGCTCCGGCTTCGCGGATGCTGCCGTCGAAGCAACTGCGACAGCTGCTCCGGACAACCCCAGAACGAGACGGCGTCGATCGAGCAGCGCGGGCGCGCGTGTGGTCTCTGCGATTTTCATGTCAATGTCCTTTCAAAACGATCATTTCGCCGGCGGCAGCGAGCGTTTGTTCAAACGCCCTGGTAGACCAGCCGGGTGAAGAAGCCGGGATCGATCACGAACTGCCCCCATATCGCGTCGAACGCCGCTGTCGGCTTCGCCGCAACGGTTTCGTCCCGCGTTCGCCCCTGCTTCTTGAGCCGGGCGACGTTGTCGCGGATTCCGACGAGCATGTCGCGAAACGCCTGGAACTCCGCTTTGTTACCGACCGGCTTGCCATGCCCGGCGATGACGATCGTGTCCTTGTCCATCGCCGCGAGATTGGCGTCGCATGCGTTGATCATCCCGTCGATGCTGCCGCCGGTCGAATAGTCGATGAACGGATAGATGCCGTTCCAGAACATGTCGGCGACGTGAACGACGTTGGCGTCCGCGAAGGTGACGGAGATGTCGCTGTCGGTGTGGGCAGGTCCGAAATATTTCAGGCCGATCGAGGTTCCGTTGAGCTTGAGCGTGTGGCTGCTGGCAAAGACGTCACTCGGGATGCCGCCCGCGCCGAGCGGAAGGAAATTGTAGTCCCAGTCCTCGACGCGCTCGACGTGGAGGAGGTGCTTGCGGGTGTTTTCCTGCGCGATGATCTTGGCGCCGGCTGAATGCAGCCATTCGTTGCCGTCGGCGTGGTCGAAATGCCAGTGGGTGTTGACGAGATGGGTGACGGGATCGGCGCCCAGATCGGCCAGCGCCTTGGTGAGCTGGGGACGCGAGACGCGGATGCCCGCATCGATCAGCAGCTTGCCGTCAGAGCCGGTGAGAACGGCGATATTGCCTCCAGAGCCTTCGAGCACGCTGATATTGCCGCGCAGCTTGTACGTCGTGATGGGCGACGTCGCCGCGCTGTCCTTGATCAGGCTGACGATGCCTCGCGCTTCGGCGTAGGCTTGCCTCGGGGTAAGCCATCCCGAAGTGGCGGCGGACGCAGCGGCGCCGACGCAACACAGGCAGAAACCGCGACGGGATAACGAGGGGAGCTTTGGCGAACGCATGCAGTTTTCGCTTTCTCGAGCGACAATCGACGGCGCCAATGATCGACCCCGCTGTCAGGATGCAGCGTGAGGCCAATGCAGCATGCGGTCTATCACGATAGCACGATCGGTTGCGATCGCGCGTGGTGCGCTACTCCTTCACCGCGCCGGTCAGCGAGGACACGTAATAGTCCACGAACAGCGAGTAGAACACCGCGACCGGCAGCGAGCCGAGCAGCGAACCGGCCATCAGCGCGCCCCACTGATAGACGTCGCCGGTGACGAGTTCGGTCAGGATCGCGACCGGCACGGTCTTGTTGGCGCCGCTCTGGATGAAGGCGAGCGCGTAGATGAACTCGTTCCAGGACAGCGTGAAGGAGAAGATGCCGGCCGAGATCAGCCCGGGCACCGCGAGCGGCAGCGTGATCCGGCGCAGGATCTGCAGCCGCGTGGCGCCGTCGACCAGCGCGCATTCCTCGAGCTCGTAGGGGATCGACTTGAAATAGCCGATCAGCAGCCAGGTGCAGAACGGCACCAGGAAGGTCGGATAGACCAGGATCAGCGCCATCGGCGAGTCGAACAGGCCGAACTGTACCACGACGGTGGCGAGCGGAATGAACAGGATCGACGGCGGCACCAGATAGGCGAGATAGATGCCGAGGCCGACATAGGGACTGCCGCGGAAGCGCAGGCGCTCGATCGCGTAGGCAGCCAGCGTGCTCGCGATCAGCGACAGCGTGGTCGAGCCGATCGCGACCAGCATGGTCGTCCACAGCCAGCGCGGATAGGCGGTGTTGAACAGCAGGTGCTTGATGTGCGCCAGCGTCGGCGAGGTGATCCAGAACGGATTGTGCTCCTTGTAGTTCAGCAGCTCCGCGTTCGGCTTGAACGAGGTGATTGCCATCCAGTAGAACGGAAACAGCAGGATCAGCACGAAGCAGCCGAGCGGCAGGTAGATCATCATCAGCCGCCGCAGCCCGGAATCCCAGGCCATGGTGTCGGGGGCGGCCTTGGCGTCGGCGACGGATGGTTGCGCGACGGTGTCAGTCATTGCTTTCTCCCTGCTGCCATTTGCGGCGCGCCAGGCCGAAGTACGAGAACAGCGTCGCGAACACCAGGAACGGGATCATCGACACTGCGATCGCGGCGCCTTCGCCGAGCTCGCCGCCGGCAATGCCGCGCTGGAAGGCGAGGGTGGCCAGCAGGTGGGTCGAATTGACCGGTCCGCCGCGTGTGATGGCGTAGACCAGCTGAAAGTCGGTGAAGGTGAAGATGATCGAGAACGTCATGACGATGGCGAGGATCGGCATCATCATCGGGAACGTGATGTAGCGGAAGCGCTGCCAGGCGCTGGCGCCGTCGAGCATCGCGGCCTCGTAGAGCGAGGGCGAGATGGTCTGCAGGCCCGCCAGCAGCGAGATCGCGACGAACGGAATGCCGCGCCAGATATTGGCGGCGATCAGCGAGAAGCGCGCCGGCCAGGGCGAGCCGAGGAAGTCGACATTGCTCGTCCGCCAGTGCAGCACGTCGACCAGAAGGTAGGAGATGATCGAGAACTGCGGATCGTAGATCCACCAGAACGCCAGTGCCGAGAGCACCGTCGGCACGATCCAGGGCAGCAGGATGATCGCGCGCAGCAGGCTCTTGAACGGAAAATGGTTGTTGAGCAGCAGCGCAAGCCAGAATCCGAGCGCGAACTTCCCGAAGGTCGCGATCCCCGTATAGATCACGCTGTAGAACACCGCGTTCCACCACAAGGGATCGGTGAGCAGATACTGGAAATTCTCGAAGCCGACGAAGACGCCGCGGCGCCCGATCGTGGTGTCGGTGAAGGCGAGCCAGATGCCTAGGCCGAGCGGATAGGTCAGGAACACCGCGAGCAGTCCGATCGCAGGCGCGAGGCACATCACGATCAGGAACGGCTTGTAGTCGAACAGCCGGATCAGCCAGGACGGCTGCCGGTGCGCCAGCGCAGGAGAAGAGAGGGTGGTCACGGACATCGGGTGGTTGTCCTGTTCCAGAAAATCACTCCACCGTCATTGCGAGGAGCTCTTGCGACGAAGCAATCCAGACTGCATCCCGAAGGGGTTCTGGATTGCTTCGCTTCGCTCGCAATGACAATCTCTACCGGTTCTGCCTGCGGAAGTACCGCTTGCAGCGCTGCTCCGCCTCGGCGGCCGCGGCTTCCGGCGTCGCCGCGCCGGTCGCGACCGAGGCGAACATCTGCACCGTCACATAGTCCGCGCGAACCGCGCCCGTGGCCGTCGAAATCGGACCCTTGTAGCCGGCGTAATAGGTGCTGTTCATCGTGTCCTTGAAGATCGCAACCTTGGGATCGCCCTTCCACACCGCCGAATCGGCATAGGCTGCGAGCGACTGTGACCAGTAGCCGCTGTTGGCATTGAGCCACGGCTCGTACTGATCCTTCTCCAGCATGAACAGCAGGAAGGCCTTTGCTGCATTCGGATACTGGCTGTGCTTGAACACCATGGCGTTCAGCGTCAGCCCCGACATTGGCGAAATCGGCGCGAAGAACTTCGGCAACAGCTGATGTTCGGAATCTTCGGCAATTGCGGCCAGCGCCGGGTCGTTCTTGAGCGAGAAATACAGCGAGACGCCGTTGGCGGTGAGCCCGATTTCCTGTGAGGAGTAGGCGCGGTTGTTGCTGACGTCGTTCCAGGATGGCGTACCGGCGATGAAGGTCGGATAGAGCTCCTTGACATAATTCAGCGCCGCGATGGTTTCCTTGCTGTTGATGGTGACGTTGCCTTCCTCGTCCAGCAGCGAGGAGTTGTGCGACCACATCATCCAGTCCGCAAAGCCGTTGCCGTCGCCTACCGCATTGCCCAGCGCGAAGCCGGCGGGCTTGCCGGCCTTCTGCAGCTTCTTGCAGAGATCGAGGAACCCGGCCGGGTCTTCCGGCGCCTTGTCGAAGCCGACGGATTTGAGAACTGACTTGCGATAGATCAGGGGACCGGCGGTGGCGCCGAACGGAAGCCCGATCCAGGTATCGCTCTTGGCCTTCTTGCCGTAGGCCTTGGCGAGGTTCTGCCAGCCGCCATACTTCTTGCCGAGATAGTCGGCGACGTCTGTGAGTTCGACCAGCTTGTCGACATAGATGTGCGGCGCATCGGAGAAGCCGATGATGATGTCGGGACCGGCGCCGGAATTCGAGGTCACCGCGGTCTGCTGGTTGATGTCTTCCCAGCCGACGAAATCGACCTTGATCTCGACCCCGGTCTCCTTGGTGAATTTGGCTGCATTGGCGCGGAACACGTCTTCGTCGGCCTGGACGAAGCGGACCGGCCGAAGCATGCGCAGGGTCGCGCCCTTCTCGATCGCCAGTTTCGGGGCGGGGACGTCCGCCGCCTTGATCGCGGATTGGGCGTTGGCCGGAGCACCGGTTGCCGCGATCGCGGCAGCGGACAGGCCCAGCGCCAAGGCATCACGACGTGTGATGTCGTTCCTCATCAGTTCCTCCCTATGATGTGTCCCTTCCCGGCGTTGGTCGCCGGTGAAGGGTCGTTCCGGTCTCGGGCGCGTTGTGCGCCGCCCGCCTCAGCTGTTCGGCCCGCGGTCCATGCTGACGGGCTGCCAGCGGCGGAGCGCGGTGCTCTGCAGCACCGACGGATTGACGCAGCTTACCGGCCACATGCCCTGCAGCACCAGTGACAATTCGTAGCCCACCCGGCGCTTGCGCGCCTCGTCGAACCGTGCCGAGGCCGAGGCGACATGGGCGGTCAGGGTCACGTTCTCCATGCCGAGGATGGGATTGTTGTGCGAGGGCGGCTCCTTCTCCAGCACGTCGAGGGCGGCGTGCGCGATCCAGCCTTCCTGCAGCGCCTTGACCAGGCTTTCCTCGTCCACGGTGGCGCCGCGGCCGGTGTTGATGAACACCGAGCCCTTCTTCATCTGCCTAAAGTGCTTCTCGGTCAGCATGTGATGCACTTCGGGCCGGGCAGGGGCGTGCATCGAGACGAAATCCGATTGCGACAGCACCTCGTTCAACGTCGCCGGGATCACGCCGTGGTCCCACATCAGCGTTTCCTGAATGAAGGGATCATAGGCCATCATGCGCAGGCCGAAGGGTGCGGCGCGCTTCGCAACTGCACGCGCCACGCGGCCGAACGAGATGAAGCCGAGCGTCTGACCCATCAGCCGCGGGATCTTCAGCAGCGCCGGCCGGCCTTCGGCCCAGCGCCCGTCGCGCGCCATGCGGTCCTGCTCGACCAGGCGGCGGAAGCCGGCCAGCAGCAGCATCATGGCATGGTCGGCGACCTCCTCGATGAAGGTGTCGGGGATGTTGGTGACGGGAATGCCGCGGGCGGTCGCGGCCTTCACGTCGACGCTGTCGACGCCGACAGAGCCGAGCGTGATGACCTTGCAATTGTCCAGCGCGTCGATGATCGACTTGGTGATGGGGATGCCCTTGGCGTAGATGGCGTCGGCGGTCCTGGCGGCGGCGATGAATTCGGCCTCGCTCGCGGGGGCCTCGATGATCTCGGCATCGATCGGATCGAGCGCTTCGCGCTCATAGGAATAGTCGCTGCCCGCGACCGTGAAGCTCGCGCCCTTCGGCGTCACCACCCTGTATTTCGGCATGTCCTGCTCCCGATTTGGTTTGTCGGTTCTTGTTGTGACCCGTCCCTGATGGCGGCGGGCCGTTGCGTCTTTTACGCGAAATCGAAGCCGTTGCGTACAATCGCCGGTTGCCGCCATGGCGATTTGGTCGGTCGTTCGGGCGTTTTGTCCGGGCTTCTACGGAGAAGCCGTAACAGCTTGATAAGGGGTCACACACTAAAAGTTGAATGAATTTCGATCGATTCACTCGCGTGCCCGTATCCCTTTTATCGCCGGAGCTATCCCGTGAAATTGAGCAATCTGAAGATCGCCTCCAAGCTCGGCATCCTTGTCGGCGTCACGCTGTTCGGCCTCTGCATCTCCGGTGTTCTCGCCGGCTATCTGATGAAGCGCGAGATGGTGAATGCGCGCATCGACCAGGCCAAATCGATCGTCGACATGGGCCGCAATTATGCCCTCGCCCTCAAGAAGCGGGTCGACGCCGGCGAGATGACAAAGGACGCGGCGCTGGCCGACCTTCGCCGCTACGGCAATGCGATGACCTATGACAACGGCTCGGGCTATCTGTTCGGCACGTCCTATGACGGCATCACCCAGCTCGCGCCCGATCCGAAGCAGATCGGCTCCAACCGCATGGACGTTCTGACCAACGGCCGCAAGCTGTCCGTCGAGCTGATGGACGGCGTAAAGGCTAACGGCTCGGTCCTACTGTATTATGAATATGCCAAGCCGGGCCAGGCGGCGCTGATCCGCAAGATCGGCTATGCCGTCGCCGTTCCCGGTTTCGACATGTATCTCGGCACCGGCGCCTATCTCGACGACATCGACGCCAAGATGGGTCCGGTCTACTGGCTGCTTGGCCTCGCCATGTTCGGCATCGTCATCGTCGCCGGCAGCGTTGCCTGGCTGATCGGCCGCGGCATCAGCCGTCCGCTCGCGCTGCTCGGCACCCGCATGAAGGAGCTCGCCGACGGCAAGCTCGAAGGCGAGATCCCCGGTGTCGGCCGCGGCGACGAGGTCGGCGCGATGGCTTCGACCGTCCAGATCTTCAAGGACAACGCGGTCCGCATCCGGGACCTCGAACAGACCGAGGCGGCAGCCAAGGACCGCGCCGCGGCCGAACGTCGCAGTGCGATGGAGGAGATCGCCAACGACTTCGAACGCAGCGTCAACGGCATCGTCCGCTCGGTCTCCTCGGCCGCCGCCGGCATGCAGAGCACGGCGCAGTCGATGACCGCGACCGCCAGCGACGCGTCCTCTCGCGCCGCCACGGTCGGCGCGGCCTCCCAAAAAGCCTCCGGCAACGTCGGCACGGTTGCCGCCGCCGCCGAGGAGCTGTCGAGCTCGGTGACGGAAATCTCCCGTCAGGTCACGCGCTCGACCGAAGTGGCGAGCCGGGCCGTCAACGACGCCGAGCGTACCAACGCCACGGTGCAGGAACTCTCCACCGGAGCCGAGAAGATCGGCGAGGTCGTCAAGTTGATTCATTCGATCGCGGCGCAGACCAATCTGCTCGCGCTCAACGCCACCATCGAGGCCGCGCGTGCCGGTGAATCCGGCCGAGGCTTCGCCGTCGTCGCCTCCGAGGTCAAGGCGCTCGCGAACCAGACCGCGAAGGCGACCGAGGAGATATCCGCCCAGGTCGCGGCGATGCAGACCTCGACCAGCGACGCCGTCGCGGCCATCGCCGGCATCACCCAGACCATCGCCGAGATGAGTGAGATCACCGCCGGCATCTCCTCGTCGATCGAGCAGCAGGGCGAGGCGACCCGCGAGATCGCTCGCAACATCCAGTCGGTTGCGGCCGGTTCGAACGAGATCAACGCCAATATCGGCAGCGTTACCTCGGCCGCGGAAGCGACCGGCACGGCGGCAACCGACGTGCTCACCAACGCGCGCGAGCTGGACAGCCAGTCCGGCGCGCTGCGCAGCGCGGTGGACGGCTTCCTCGCCAAGGTGCGCGCGGCTTAACACTGGTCTCGTGCCCCGGACGCAGCGCAACGCTTCTCCAGCGGAGCGCTGCAGAGCCGGGGCCCATGCCTGCCGCCTTCTGGGTCCCGGCCCTGCGTCGCACCGCTCCGCGCTGCGCCGCGTCCGGGACACGTGACCGTCCTACTGCTTCTCGATCTTCGCGTTGGTGATCAGCTTCTCCCACAGCACCAGCTGCTCGTTCACGAAGGTGCCGAGCTGTTCCGGCGTGCCGGAGAAGGCGTCCATGCCGAGGGTGGCGAGCTGGGCCTTGATCTCCGGCTTCTCGACGATCTTCCTGATCTCGGCGTTGAGCCGGGTCACGATCTCCTTTGGCATGCCGGCCGGGCCGAAATAGCCCTGCCAGGACGAGATGTCGAAATCGGGCACGCCGGCCTCCTGCATCGAGGGCAGGTTCGGCACCAGCGGCGAGCGGTCCTTGGTCGTGACCGCGAGCGCGCGAAGCGCGTTGCCCTGGACGTGGGGAAGTCCGGTCAGGATGTCCACGAACATCATCGAGACGCGGCCGCCCATGACGTCGTTGAGTGCCGGCGGCGAGCTCTTGTAGGGCACGTGCAACAGGTCGAGCCCGGCATTGTGCGCAAAGGTCGCGCCCGACACGATCGCCGAGGACGAGCCCGAGGCGTAGCTCAGCTTGCCCGGATTGGCCTTGCCGTAGGCGACCAGCTCGGCGACGGTCTTGGCCGGCACTTCCGGGTTGATGACCAGCATGAAGGGCAGATCGCCGGTGCGTGCGATCGGGGTGAAATCCTTGACCGGATCGTAGGTCAGGCTCTTGAGCAGATAGGGATTGGCTGAATGCGTCGTGTTGGTCGTCACCAGCAGCGTGTAGCCGTCGGGCGCGGCGCGCGCGACATAGGTCGCGGCGATCATGCCGTTGGCGCCCGCCTTGTTCTCGATCACGATGCCGACCCCGAGCGCCTGCGACAGATGCTGCGAGATCAGCCGGGTGGTGGTGTCGGTGCCGCTGCCCGCCGCGAACGGCAGCACCAGCGTAATGTTCTTACTGGGATAATTGTCGGCCTGCGCACTGGTTGCGGCGGCAAGACACAGCGCTGCCGCGCCGGCGGCGCGCAGGGTTCGGATGAGTGACGACAGCATGTCCAGACGTTCCCTCTTCTTCGTTGGCGGGGAACCTAGCTTCTCTTCGCTGAAATCGGAAGACGGGAGTTTGTCGTCCGCGTCGCGGAATTATTTCACCGCGGAGCCCTGTCGTGACGCGATCACGACGCCGGCCAGCACCAGCGCATAGCCGATCAGGTGGAACGGCTGCAGCTTTTCGCCGAGCAGCAGGATCGCCATCGCCGAGCCGAACACCGGCACCAGATGGAAGAACGGCGCGGCCCGGTTCGGGCCGATCAGCGCCACGCCGCGGTTGAAGAAGAGATAGGCGAGTGTCGAGGGGAAGATCAGGATGTAGCCGAGCGTCGCCAGCGTCACCGTGTCGAACTGCAGGACGCTGCCGCTCCACGCTTCCCAGATCGCCGTCGGCAGCAGCATCATCGCGCCACAGCAGGTGGTGAAGGACAGGAACGAGAGCTGATGAACCTTCGGCCGGCGCGGGATGAAGGCGGAGTAGATCCCGAACGCCACCAGCGAAGAGGCGAACATGATGTCGCCCCGGTTGAAGCTGATGCTCGCGAGCGCCGCGAAATCGCCGTGCAGGATGATGACGAGCACGCCGAGAAGCGAGATCGCGATGCCGGCAAGCTGCGCGCCGGTCAGCCGCACGCCGAACAGCACCAGCGACCACAGCGCCACGAACAGGGGACCTGCCGACTGGATCAGCAGCGCGTTCAGCGCCTCGGTGTATTGCATCGCCCAGTACGAGATCGCGTTGTTGAAGGCAAAGCCCACCAGCGACAGGAACAGCATCAGCGGCAGGCTCTTGCGCAAGGCGGGCCAGTCACGCTTCAGATGCGGCCAGGAGAACGGCAGCAGGATCAGGAACACGCCGAACCAGCGGATCGTGGTCACCGTCAGCGGCGGCACATGCGCGCCGACATGGCGCGCGAGCACGATGTTGCCGGCCCAGAACAGCGAGCTCAGGCTGAGCAGCAAATACGGCTGATTGTTGAGCCAGCTGGCGGGATTCGAGGCCGGTGGCGCGGGCGAAGCGGTCGTCATTGGCGTTGGGGACAACCTTGCGCCGGATTCTCGTCGTGACACAAGTCACGCGGTCGCAATGCTACAATGCAGCTATGACCCGGGGAGGTGCCATTGGCGGTCAATATGTTGAACATCGCGGGCCTGGAAGGGCTCGACCAGCATGCGCCGGTGGTGATGCTGAACCTGATGCGTTTCCACGATCGCTCGCGCGACGGCGACGGTTCGGGTTGGGACGCATATCTTCGTTACAGTGAGATCACGGTGCCCATGATCAAGGCACGCGGCGGTACGCTGCTTTGGACCGGCGAGGCGAAAGCGATCGCACTCGGACCGCACGATGGCAACGACTGGGACTTTGTCGCACTCGTCCATTATCCGTCGCTGGCGGCCTTTCTCGACATGATGACATCGGAGGCCTACGAGCGCGAGGCCGACCCGCATCGCGTCAACGGCTGCGCCGAGCACGTGATCATCGCGACCAGCGAGGCCTACAGCAAGTTCAGGGTGAAGTAGCGCGAACTTGCTTACCTTCCCCCTCCAGGGGAGGGTGAACGCTCATCTGCGTGCTTGAATTGAAGCGTGCCTAGCTCGCCTGCTTCCTTGACGCCACGGCCACGCCCGACAGCACCAGCGCGAAGCCGATGAAATGGAACGCCTGCGGGTGTTCGCCCAGAAACGCCATCGCCATGATCGAGCCGAACACCGGCACGACGTGGAAGAACGGCGCCGCGCGGTTGGCGCCGATCAGGCGCACGCCGCGATTGAAGCAGAGATAGGCGAGCGTCGAGGGGAAGACGGCGACGTAGAACAGCGTCAGCAGGTTCGGCCCGTCGAGCTTCATCAGCGGGCGCGCGGACAATTCCCAGATCTCGAGCGGGATGAGGCAGGCGGCGCCGGCGCCGAAGGTGAAAGCGAGGAACGACAGGCCGTGCATCGGCGGCCGCTTCAGGGTCAGCACCGAATACAGCGCGAAGATGATCAGCGCGGCGATGAAGATGACGTCGCCCTTGTTGAACGCGATGTTCGACAGCGTGGTGAAATCGCCATGCAGCAGGATGGTCAGCACGCCGCACATCGACAGCCCCACGCCGAACGCCTGCGCCGCGGTGAGCCTGATGCCGAGGATGGCCAGCGACCACAGCGCCACGACCAGCGGCGCGGCCGATTGCAGCAGCAGCGTGTTGAGCGCCTGCGTATGTTCCAGCGCCCAGTATTGCAGCGTGTTGAAGGCGCCGATGCCGGTGATCGACAGCACGATCATGAGGCCGAGCCTGCTGCGGATCGCGGGCCAGTCCCGGGCGAGGTGCTTCCAGGCGAACGGCAGCACCAGCAGAAAGGCGAAGGTCCAGCGCAGGAACGACAGCGTCACCGGCGGGATGTGGCCGGCGGCGAGTCGCCCGACAATGGCGTTGCCGGCCCAGCACAGCGCGGTGATGCTGAGCAGCAGATAAGGCTGGTTGGCGATCCAGCTATGGCCGGATGTTTCGGTGCTCGTGGTCTGGCCGGTGGCGGACATTGTGATTGTTATGGTCCCGCGTCGATAGCGCCGAGACCCCGGCCCGGGGCGATCCGGGCCGGCTGATCGCCCGGCCCCGCTCAAAGACACGGAAAAGCGCCCGATATCAATGGTGCGAGGCGCATCGCGACCATGCGCAGTGCGATGCGGCAGGAACCGCGTTCAATCCTTTCGTCCGGTGCGGATCGCAAACGGCTTCAGCAGCTCCGCGCAGGCGAGATAGACGACGACCAGAAGCGCGATGCCGGCCATCATGAGCGGAGGCGGCGTGACGAAGCCGAACCAGGCACCGACCGGCGTGAACGGCACCACCATCGCGACCAGCAGGGCGACCAGGGAGGAAGCCGACAGCAACGGATCCGGCCAGTTGCGCCACGGCCGCCCATTAGTTCGGATGATGAAAATGACCAGGATCTGGGTCGCCATGGATTCGATGAACCAGGCGGTGCGGAATTCCTCCGGTGAGGCCTTGAACAGGTAGAGCAGGGCGCCAAAGGTCAGGAAGTCGAACACCGACGACAGCGGCCCCATGATCGCGGCGAAGCGTGCCAGCCGCCTCATGCTCCACACCTGCGGCTGCGCCGTGGCCCGCTTTGAGACGCGGTCGAAGGGAATGCCGAGCTCGGAGAGGTCGTAGAGCAGATTGTTAAGCAGGATTTGCGTCGGCAGCATCGGCAGGAACGGCAGCGCGATGGAGGCGATCGCCATCGACAGCATGTTGCCGAAATTCGAGCTTGCGCCCATGCGCACATATTTCAGGATGTTCGCGAAGGTGCGCCGGCCTTCCTCGACGCCGTCGGCGACGACTTCGAGATCCGAGGCGAGCAGGATCATGTCGGCGGCCGCCTGCGCCACGCCGGTTGCACCGTCGACCGACAGGCCGACATCGGCGACTTTCAGGGCCGGCGCGTCGTTGATGCCGTCGCCGAGGAAGCCGACCACCTCGCCGCCCGCCTGCAGCGCCTTCACGATGCGCGATTTCTGGTCCGGCGCGAGCCGGCCGAAGGCGTCGACGGAGCGCACCTGCACGGCGAGCGCCTCGTCGCTGAGCTCGGCAATGTCGGCGCCCGACAGCACGCGCTCGGGGTTGAGGCCGACCAGGCCCGCGAGCCGCTTCACCACCACGGGATCGTCGCCCGAAAGGATCTTCAGTGCCACGCCGCTCGCCGCGAGCCGGGCGATGGCGGCCGCGGCCGTCGGCTTCGGCGGGTCGGCAAAGGCGCAAAGACCCTCGAAGACGAGATCGGTCTCGTCCTCGGTTTCGACCTCGCGCGTTGCGCCGGTCCAGGGGCGCGAAGCGAGGGCGATGCAGCGCAGGCCCTCTGCCGCGAGCTGATGCACGCGCGTCATTGCGGCGGCGCGCGCGCTCTCGTCCATTGTGCACAATGCGAGCACGGCTTCGGGCGCGCCCTTGACGATGAGCAGCGCGCCTTCGGGACCGGTCGCGAGCACCGATCCCAGTCGCCGCGAAAAGTCGAACGCCTGCCGGCCCACTAGCGTCCAGCCCTGCGCGGCATTGGACTGGCCGGCAACCAGCGCCGCATCGAGCGAGCCGCGATCGCCGCCGAGCGTCGCCGCGATGGCGCCGAGCTGCGCGGCCCGCATATTGTCCTTGCCCGCAGCGTCGAGGCTTTTTGCCAGCGTGATCTCGGCCGAGGTCAGCGTGCCCGTCTTGTCCGTGCACAGGACGGTCATGGCGCCGAGGTCGTGGATCGCGGCGAGCCGCTTCACGATCACCTTGCGGCGGGCCATGCGTAATGCGCCGCGCGACAGCGTCACCGTCGTAATCATCGGCAGCAGCTCCGGGGTCAGCCCGACTGCGAGCGCGACCGAGAACAGCAGCGAGTCCATCACCGGGCGGCCGAACACGACGCGGACGGTGAGCACGACCAGCACCAGCGCCAACGTGGCGCGCGCGATCACGAGGCCGAATTCTCGCAGGTCGCGTTCAAACGGCGAGGGTGTCTGCGCTTCGGCAAGCGCGGACGCCGCCGCTCCGAATACGGTGTCGCGGCCGGTCCTGACCACGAGCGCGATGGCCTCGCCGGTCTGTGCCACGGCGCCGCGGAACAGCGCATTCGATGTATCGTTAGGCTCGGTGACCGCGCCGGCGTGCTTCTGCACCGGATACGGCTCGCCGGTGAGCGCTGCTTCGCCCGCGGTGAAGGCCGTGCTCTCCAGGATCAGCCCATCCGCAGGAATGATGTCGCCGGAGCGGACGCGCAGGACGTCGCCGGGTACGACGTGATCGACGTCGATCTCGCGGAAGGCGCCGTCGCGCCTGACCTCGGCCTTGAGCGCGACCGAGCGGCGGAGGATTTCCGCGGCGCGGATCGCATGGCCCTCCTGGATGGTGTCCAGCCCGATCGAGAGCGTCAGGATCAGGACGATGATGAGCCCGCCGATCTCGTCGCCGGTGAGCATCGAGACGATGCCGGCCACCAGCAGGATCAGCGACAGCGGCTCGAGCAGCCGGCGCAGGATCGCGCGCATGGCGCCCTCGATGCGCGGCGGCGCGTCGCTGTTGGCTCCGAAGCGGTCGAGGCGTTCGGCGGCCTCGCTCGCGGTCAGGCCTTGCAGCCCGCAACCGAGCTGGGTGCCGAGATCGTCGGGTGAAAAACGCCAGAAGCTGTCTCGGGCGGCGTGCGTCGGATCATCGGCCACAGCCAGCTCCGGGAATTTTCATGCGAGGGACACGGTCAGGGACGATCGAATGTGACAGGCAGTCGAAGCCGATGACGGCACACTCTCATCTCATCCATCAATTCGGCGATCGGAAATTGAGCCATGTCAATTGCTCCACCGGCCGGCGGGCTAGCCTGTCGAGGCCTGCATGAAGAAGGAGCGGCGTCATGGTTGCAAGCATCCGGGTCGCACTGGCCGTATCCATCGCATTGATTGCCTCGGCACAGTTCACGGCCGCGACGGCTCAGCCCGCCGGCGGCGGTGCCTTCATGGGACCCGGCATGATGGGCTCCGGGATGATGGGAGGCATGATGGGCCGCCATGGCTTCGGCGCGATGTGCAATCCCGGAATGGCGGGTTTCGCCGAATGGCGCGCCGACCGGCTGGTGGACAAGATCAAGCTGACCGATGCGCAGCGCGCCAAGTTCGACGAGTTCAAGGCGGCAGCCGTGAAGTCGAGCGAGACCATGCGCAGCGCCTGCGTGGCCGACGTGCCCAAGACCATCGTCGGGCGCGCCGAGGCGATGGAGAAGCGCATGGACACGATGCTGCAGGCGATCAAGACCATGCGGCCCGCATTGGAGGCGTTCTACGCGACCTTGACCGATGAGCAGAAGGCCAAGCTGGATTCGACCCAGGGTCCAGGTCAGGGCCACGGTTTCTGGCGCTGGCGCGACAATTGGTGAGCGCAGCAAGCCGCGGTTGACCTATCGCAATCCGGTCCGTTGCGTCCGGATTAGTCTGCGGTCGTCCACGCCGTTCGAGCGGCCGGATCATCGAAATCAGCAAAGAGACGGTCGCGTCGCCGGATTTGGCGCGATCCGCGTGGCGTTGTCATGGTCGAGCAAGCAATGATCCTGCCGAACAAGAGCCGGTCTCCCCTGGCGGCTTTGTGGACGGGATTTCTCAGTCACAAATGGTTCATCCTGGCCGTCGTGGCCCTGTTGGCGTTGGGGCTCTGGCAGGGCGTGCGAGTCATCCTCGGACCCGCCATCGTGGTCGATCAGGTCAAGAGCGGTCGCCTGGTCGAGACCGTGGTTGCGAGCGGCCATGTCGAGACGCCTTACCGGGTCGAGATCGGCAGCCAGATCACCGGCACGGTGCAGGAGGTGCTGGTCCAGCAGGGCGAAAAGGTCACCAAGGGCCAGCCGCTGATCTCGCTGGAGGCGCGCGAATTGAAAGCGGCCGTGGTGCAGGCGCAGGGCGCGGTGGCGCAGGCCGAGGCCCGCATCAGGCAGCTCGAGGAATTGACGCTTCCCTCGGCGAGGGAAGCGCTGACGCAGGCCAATGCGACCTTGCTCAACGCGCAGCAGACCTACGACCGCACCGCGCAGCTCGAACGCAACGGCTATGCGACGCGCGCGGCGCTCGACGAGGCGCAGAAGACGCTCGATGTCGCGCGTGCGGCGAAGCGCTCGGCCGAGTTCCAGGTCTATACGGCGAGCAGCGGCGGCAGCGACTACGTGATGGCGCAGACCCAGGCCAACCAGGCGCGCGCCAATCTCGATACGGCGGAGTCCCGGCTCGGTTATGCCACGATCGCCGCGCCCCGCGACGGCGTTCTCATCACGCGCAGCGTCGAGCGCGGCACGGTGGTGCAGCCCGGCAAGGCGCTGCTCGTGCTGGCGCCGGCTGGCGACGTTCAGCTCGTGCTGCAGATCGACGAGCGCAATCTCGGCAAGATCGCGCTCGGGCAGAAGGCGATCGCCTCGGCGGACGCCTATCCGGATCGGCGCTTTCCTGCCGTCATCACCTACGTCAACCCTGGCGTCGACATCTCACGCGCGTCCGTCGAGGTGAAACTGACGGTCGCCGATCCGCCGGACTATTTGCGCCAGGACATGACCGTCTCGGTCGATATCGAAATCGCCGCGCGGGACGATGCGTTGGTCCTGCCGTTGCGCTCCGTGCACGATG
Organism: Bradyrhizobium cosmicum; assembly: GCF_007290395.2. Taxonomy (NCBI): domain Bacteria; kingdom Pseudomonadati; phylum Pseudomonadota; class Alphaproteobacteria; order Hyphomicrobiales; family Nitrobacteraceae; genus Bradyrhizobium; species Bradyrhizobium cosmicum. The sequence continues at coordinate 1,335,204 of NZ_CP041656.2, forward strand.
TCCTGTCCGGCACCCCCTGGGTGCTCGGCATCAAGGACGGTCGCGCCACGCAGCGGCCGGTGAAGATCGGCCTGCGCGGCAACAGTCATATCGAAATCACCGACGGCCTTGCCGCCGGCGACGTCGCGATTCCGCAGAGCTCGGGCGTTCTGACCGGCCAGCGCGTGCGGCCGGTGCTGCAATGAACCGCTGGCTGCCGTTCGAATGGACCATGGCCGTGCGCTTCCTGCGCGAGGGCCGGCTGCAGACCATCTTCATCATCGGCGGCATCTCGATCGGTGTCGCCGTCATCGTCTTCATGTCGGCGATGCTCGCGGGGCTCCAGGCGAACTTCATCAAGCGCGTGCTGACCTCGCAGCCGCAGATCCAGCTGCTCGCGCCAGATCAGGTCGCGCGTCCGCTGCGCCACGGCGCGGGCGAGATCGAGGACGCAGTGGTGCAGCGTCCGAGCCAGCGGGTGATCTCGATCGATCAATGGCCGAAGATCAGGACCCAGATGCAGGCGATGCCCGAGGTGGTCGCGGTGTCGCCGACGATCCTCGGCTCGGTGCTCGCGGTGCGCGGCGACGCGAGCCGCTCGGTGAATCTGTCGGGCGTCGAGCCGGACTCCTACTTCAAGATCGTCAAGGTGCCGGATTATATCGTCGCGGGCGAGGCGCGCCTGACCAGCGAGGACATCATCATCGGCGTCGAACTGGCGAAGGATCTGGGAGCCACTGTCGGCGACAAGCTCAACGTCCGCGCGGCCTCGGGCGCAACGCGCGTGCTTACGGTCTCCGGTCTCGTCGATCTCGGCAACAAGAGCGTCAACCAGCGCGTCTGCTACGCCGCGCTGCGCACCGCGCAGTCGCTGCTCGGCATGATCGGCGGCATCACCACCATCGACATCACGGTCCGTGACATCTACGCGGCCGAAGAGATCGCCCAGCGCATCCAGGCCGCCAACGTGGTCGAGGCCGACAGCTGGATCAAGACCAATGCACAGTTCTTCACCGCGGTGCAGGCCCAGCAGAACACCAACACGTTGATCCGTCTGTTCGTCGGCCTGTCCGTCGCGTTCGGCATCGCAGCGGTGCTGGTCGTCTCGGTGATCCAGCGCTCGAAGGACATCGGCATCCTGCGCGCGATGGGCACCTCGCGCGGCCAGATCCTGCGCGTGTTCCTGGTGCAGGGCGGCCTGCTTGGCTTCGTCGGCTCGCTGTTCGGGGCAGCGATGGGCGCGTTCGCGCTGGTCTATTGGCATTCGGTGGCACGCCAGGCCGACGGCACCGAACTGTTTCCGTTGATCCTGGAGCGAAGCCTGTTCGTCTACACTGCCATGCTCGCCACCGTCACCGGCCTCTTGGCCGCGATGGCGCCTGCGGTCCGCGCCGCCAAGCTCGATCCGGTGGTGGCGATCCGTGGCTAGCGAGATCCTCCGCCTCGAGAACGTGTGCAAGGCCTACAATGTCGGCCTGCCGACCGAAACCGAGGTGCTGCATGGCATCGACCTCAAGCTCGACCATGGCGAGTTCCTGGCGCTGATCGGGCCCTCCGGTTCGGGCAAGAGCACGCTGCTCAACATCGTCGGCCTGCTGGACCGGCCGACCTCCGGCCGCCTGCTGATCAAGGGGCAGGACACCGCCGCGCTCGGCGACGCCGAAATCACCCGCCTGCGCGGCCACACCATCGGGTTCATCTTCCAGTATCACCTCCTGATCTCGGCCTTCACCGCGCGGGAGAACGTCATGATGCCGATGCTGGCTGATCGCGGCTTTCCCAGCGCGGAGATCGAGGCGCGGGCGAACCATCTGCTGGGGCAGGTCGGGCTGGAGAAATTCGCCGGCAACCTCGCCAACAACATGTCGGGCGGTCAGCAGCAGCGGGTGGCGGTGGCGCGCGCGCTGGCGATGAATCCCGATCTCGTGCTGGCCGACGAGCCGACCGGCAATCTCGACACCAAGTCGGCCGACGCCGTGTTCGAGCTGATGCGGCAGGTGAACCGCGACAGCGGCACGAGCTTTCTGCTGGTGACCCACAACATGGACCTCGCGCGGCGCTGCGACCGTATCATCGAGGTGGTCGACGGCCGCATCAGGGCTTGAGGCCATCGAGCCTGCCCACGGGGCAGATTTTTAGGGGATATCAAAGGCTTGGATCGCGCTTTGGGCCCGAAAAAAGCCCCGTTCTTGCTTGCCTAGAGAGGCTGCTTCCTTTATCCGGTGGGACCGCCTCGCGTGCGAACGGCCTTTGGCCGGGAATTGGGCTGGGCACAGGTATGATCCCGGAAAAGTGGGTCCCGGTTTTCCGTTTGGATCATGCCACTTACATAGAATTCTTCGAAGGATTACCCGCGAATGGCCAATGTTGTCGTCGTCGGCGCCCAGTGGGGCGACGAAGGAAAGGGCAAGATCGTCGACTGGTTGTCGGAGCAGGCGGACATCGTCGTTCGCTTCCAGGGCGGCCATAACGCCGGCCACACGCTGGTCATCAACGGCAAGACCTACAAGCTCGCGCTGCTGCCCTCGGGCGTGCTGCGCGAAAACAAGCTGTCGGTGATCGGCAACGGCGTGGTGTTCGACCCGCAGGCCTTCCTCGACGAGGTGGCCAAGCTGCGCGGGCAGGGCGTTGCGGTCTCGCCGGAGAATCTTCGCGTCGCCGAGAACGTCACCCTGATCCTGCCGTTGCATCGGGAACTGGACGCGCATCGCGAATCGGCCAACGCGGCAACCGCGATCGGCACCACCCGTCGCGGCATCGGGCCCGCCTATGAAGACAAGGTCGGCCGCCGCGCGATCCGTCTGATGGATCTCGCTGATCTCGACACCTTGCCGCACAAGATCGACCGGCTCCTTGCGCACCACAACGCATTGCGCCGCGGCCTCAACCTGCCGGAGTTCGACGGCAAGGTGATCCTGAAGGAATTGACCGCGCTGGCGCCGGAGCTGCTGCCCTATGCCGAGACGGTATGGCGGCTGCTCGACATCAAGCGCCGTGAAGGCAAGCGCATGCTGTTCGAGGGCGCGCAGGGCGCGCTGCTCGACGTCGATCACGGCACTTATCCTTACGTCACCTCGTCCAACACGGTGGCGGCGCAGGCGGCGACCGGCTCGGGCCTTGGCCCCGGCGCGGTCGGCTATGTGCTTGGCCTGTGCAAGGCCTACACGACCCGCGTCGGCCAAGGCCCGTTCCCGACCGAGCAGGACAACGAGATCGGCCGCAAGATCGGCGAGCGCGGCCGCGAGTTCGGCACCAACACCGGCCGTCCGCGCCGCTGCGGCTGGTTCGACGCCGTGCTGGTCCGCCAGGCGGTCCGGACCTGCGGCATCAACGGGCTGGCGCTGACCAAGCTCGACATTCTCGACGGCTTCGAGTCGATCGAGGTCTGCGTCGGCTACAAGCTCGACGGCAAGGAGATCGATTATTTCCCGGCCGGCGAGGGTGCGCAGGCCCGGGTCGAGCCGATCTGGGAAACCATCGAGGGCTGGAAGGAGCCGACCGCCTGTGCGCGGTCCTGGGCCGACCTGCCCGCCCAGGCCATTAAATATGTCCGCCGCATCGAGGAATTGGTGGGGTGCCCGGTCGCGCTGCTTTCCACCAGCCCCGAACGCGAGGATACTATCCTGGTGCAAAATCCGTTTGAGGCTTAACGATCTCTTACCAGGCCGCGGATATAGTTGAGTTGAAATGGCTGATTACTATCCGCTGATCGCCCGCGCTATTGCCGCCCTGGACCCCAATGCTCCCGGCGAAAGCCGTCGCGCGCTCTATGAGCGGGCGCGCACGGCCCTGATCGCGCAGCTCCGCAGCGTTCAGCCACCGCTTTCCGAATCCGAGATCACCCGCGAACGGCTGTCGCTGGAAGAGGCTGTCCGCAAGGTCGAGTCAGAGGCTGCCCAGCGCGCCCGCGAGGCTTCGCGCCCCGGCGCCCCCCGCAGCGGCGGCAGCGGCAGCGGCGATGCCTTCCGCCGCGCCAGCACCCGCGCCACCGAGGGCGGCCCGCCCGCATCCCAGCCGGCTGCTCCGCCGCGCGCGCGTCCGGCGCCACCGCCGCCCCGTGCCGACCGGCCGTCCTTCAACGTCGACGACCAGGGCGACGCCCCGCGTCCGCCGCGGGCTCCCCGTTTTGACGCTCCGCGCCAGCCGGGCCCGTCCGCTCCGCCGCCGATGCCGGAGCCGCCGCCGGCTTCGCCATCCGGACGCGATCGTCAGGGCGGCCGCCGTCCGCCGGACGTCGGCCCGTCGCTGCCGCCGGCCCCGGGCGTGCGCGGTTTCCGTGACATCACCGCCGACGTCAACGATCTCGGCGGCGCCGCCGCGCAGGCCAACCGGGCCGCGCGCCGCACCTATGCCAACGTGCCCTCGCCCTCGCCGGAGTTCGACCGGCTGGAGCCGAGCCTGGAAAACCGGGCCGGTGAGCAGGACGCGCCCTATTCCTACGACGAGTCGATCGAGGAGGCCGAGCGCTACGCGCCGCAGCAGCCCTCGCCGCGTCCGCGCATCGCGCCCGAGCGCGACACCAAGAAGAAGCGCGTGCGCACCGGCTCGGTCTTCCCGTTCAAGAGCGCGATCGCCGTCGGCATCGTCCTGATCCTGGTCGGCGCCGGCATCCTCTGGGGCAAGCCGCTGGTGCAGATGGTGAGCGGCCTGTTCAAGTCCTCGCCCACCCAGGTGGTGGAGGCGCCGAAGGATCCCGGCCAGCCGCAGAGCAAGCCCAAGATTCCCGATCGCGTCGGCCAGCCTTCGGCCAGCGACCAGCCGGTCGCGCCGGTGGCGCAGAAGGTCGTGCTCTATGACGAGGATCCGTCCGATCCCAAGGGCAAGCAATATGTCGGCTCGGTTGTGTGGCGGCTCGAGCCGATCAAGGCGTCGGGCAACCAGAAGGCCGACGTCGCCGTGCGCGCCGACATCGAGATCCCCGACCGCAAGTTCAAGATGACGATGTCGTTCCGCCGCAACACCGACTCGTCGTTGCCGGCGAGCCATACCGCGGAACTGACCTTCATCCTGCCGCCGGACTTTCCGGGCGGCAGCGTCTCCAACGTGCCGGGCATCCTGATGAAGTCGAACGAGCAGGCGCGCGGCACGCCGCTCGCGGGCCTCGCAGTGAAGGTCACCGACGGCTTCTTCCTGGTCGGCCTCTCCAACGTCGATGCCGACCGCACCCGCAACGTGCAGCTCCTGAAGGAGCGTTCCTGGTTCGACGTGCCCCTGGTCTACGCCAACCAGCGCCGCGCCATCATCGCCATCGAGAAGGGCGCCCCCGGTGAGCGCGCCTTCAACGACGCCTTCGCGCAGTGGGGCGATTAGGCACTCTCTGTCATTCCGGGGCGACGCGTAGCGTCGAGCCCAGAATCCATCGTGCAGCACGTGACGTAGGAGAATGGATTCCGGGCTCGCGCAGTGCGCGCCCCGGAATGACGTCGCGGATGCGTCCTACTGCGCCGCCGCTTCCCGCTTGCGCGATGCCGTGGCGGCTGCATGCTCGCGGTCCATCACGGCGCGGCAGCCCGGGCTGACCTCCGCCTTCTTCTGCACCATGCAAGCCCTGATCCTGGGGATATTGGGAATCTCACTCGAGCACAGCCGCATCGCATCGCCCGTGCACATCTGCTGCGCTTCGGACGAGAAGGCGAGGCCGGGCGATGTCTGGAGTACGATCGCGGTGGTGGCGAAGGCGAACAGCGAAGCGATGGTCTGGTAGCGTGTCATGCGAATGCGTCCCCGAGTTCCGTGGATTGAACCACTTGGTTTTGGGGCGCCGCACGCGGCTTGATTTGCCGCATGTCACAGCCTTCACGCCGGGACCTGATCCCGCATGTGGTCGCTCGATCTCTCGTGATGTTCGAATCGAAAAGTGCTGCGCCGCCCGAGCGAAGTATGCGTCATTGTCAAAGAGCTGCAATGGGCGGCGCAAAGGAATTTGCAATTGTTGCGTGTTCGTCACGCAACGACGTGACAGCTCACATCACAACCTTACATGCCGTGGCTTGCAAACACCTTGCTGCACGACTTCGAGAGCTTGGCGCGGTTGCCCATCAGGCACGACTGCACGGCGCCGTCATTGCCGAGGTCCTTGCGGCACAGCCGCGACGCATCGCGCGAGCAGGCCTGTTGCTCCTGTTTGGTACCCATATGGCCTTGCGCGAAAGTGGAAACGGTCGAAAGGCCGGTAACGGTGGTCAACGTGATCGTCGCGAGAAGCAAGGCTGTACAACGCATCATTGGGTCCAATCGTGCTGATACAAGTGAGATTTCGCAGTCCCTAACGAACGCGTCGATTTGCCAGACGTTCCCGAAGGGCAGGGCCAGGCGACCCCACGGAACCCGCTATTCAAGCTTCCCGCCGCGCTGCTATAAATGTGGCGAAGTGTGAGGGTGTCTGATGAAACGCTATCTGGTGTTTGCGCTGGTCGGTCCGTTCGTGGGCGGGTTCCTGCTGCTGCTGACGACGACCTACCAGTCCGGCTATTGGGCCCAGACCAATCTCGGCGAGGTCGGCAAGCTGTTCGCGGTGTTCTTCAAGACCCTGCAATACAGCTATCTGTTCGGCTTTCTGCCGTCGCTGATGATCGGCGCGGTGGACGACATCCTGATCCACGTCAGGCGGATCGGCCCGTTGCTGCGGATGCTCCTGGTCGGCCTGTTCGCCTTCGTGCTGGCCTCGCTGACCTACAGCTCGCGCGGGCCGGATTCCGGCGCGGTTCAGTTCATCCTGTACGGCCTGGTCGGGTTCGTGCCGTCGGTGATTTCGTCCTGGCTCGTGCATAGATATGTCGAGGAGCCGCAAGCCGCGGCGGCGCCAACCTGAGCACGCGACGTTCGGGCGCGGGCAGCAACTTCCGCCACGCTGGCGCGTTCTCTGGGGACCATGACCATGTCCGACGACGACATCCTCGCTCCGCGCAAATCCCGTTCCGGCGAGCGTTCGCGCGGGCCATTTTCCGGCCCCCCGGCGCGCGGGCCGATCATCGACCAGGACGGCCAGGAAGTTCGTCCCGAAGCGATCCGCTCCGAAACGCTGGAGCAGGGGTTTCGGGAATTTCGCTTTGAGTTCGGGCAGGGTAATCCGTTCGGCAATCTGACGCGGGAGCAGCGGATCGCGCGGATCGAGGCGATCGCAAAACTGCTCGACGTCGCCTTCGTCGTGCCCGGCACCAACATCCGCTACGGCATTGATGGGCTGATCGGACTGATCCCCGTGGTCGGCGACATCATCACCACCGCGATCTCGCTGTGGCTGGTGCGCGAGGCCCGCGCGCTGGGCGCGCCCTGGTACATCACCGCGCGCATGCTCGGCAATGTCGCGGTCGACGGCGTCGTCGGCATCGTGCCGTTCGCAGGCGACGCCTTCGACGTCATGTTCCGCGCCAACATGCGCAACGTTCGCCTGCTGCGCCGCTGGCTCGACAAGCAGCCGCGGATGTAAGCGCGACGGTGGACGGCGCTCGCAAGCAATGATGGGGGAGAGAGTCCCCAACAACGCGAAAAGCGCGACGGCCCTTGGGCCATCGCGCTTTCAGCACACATCGAATGTTTGCGAAAAAGCCTACGCCGCGTCGGCGTCGGTCTCCGCGGCCACCGGCTCGGGCTTGCGGTGACGCTCCAGCGGGAACGCTTCGCTCTCATACAGCGAACGGATGCCGTTCTGGTCGAAGCGCGCTTCCTCGACCTGGAGATAGGCGCCGTTCAGCGAATCCGTCGGCAACTGCTCCATCGCAAACTGCACGGCTTCGGCTGCGGTGCCGAACCGGCGATAGGTGAAGCCTGCACGCTTCTTCTTGCGGATCGCAGCGGGGAAGAGTTCGGCGGAAGTGTTGAAGTTGAACGGACGCAGTGGACGCATGGTCAAAGACCTCGTGATCTTCTCTGGGGCTTTAAGCGCGTGGGGTTTGGGGCGGCAGAGGATGGGCTCGCCGCACAGGTCATTTTCGTCCTCTAATATAGGCCGTTTTGACAAAAATGCGACCCCTGCGATGCGAGATGATGAATCCACGCATGGCAGGTCCGCAGGCGCTATAAACCAAGCAATTTCAATAGCTTGGTTGGTTTACAGCTTGCCGAGCAGCAGCAGCACGACCAGCACCACCAGCACGACGCCGCCGATCCCCATGCCGGAATGGCCCATGCCGTAGCCATAGCCGCCGATCCGGCCGGACAGGCCGCCGACCAGGTAGATGATCACCAGGATGATCAGGATGGTCCCAAGCGTCACGGCATCCTCCCTGGCGGCCGCCGGACTGCGCTCATCGGCCGCACCGCCAGGGTAGAAAAGCACATCGGGCCGCCGGGTTCCATGCCGGAACCCGGCGGCCCGCAACCTTATTTGGGCTCGAGCTTCAGCGCCGCCGAGTTGATGCAGTAGCGCAGGCCGGTCGGCCCCGGACCGTCGGGGAAGACGTGGCCGAGATGGCCGCTGCACTTGGCGCAGAGCACCTCGGTGCGGATCATGCCGTGGCTGGCATCGCGCTCCTCGTCGATATGGCTCTCGACGGCGGGCTGGGTGAAGCTCGGCCAGCCGCAGCCGGAATCGAACTTGGCGTCGGACTCGAAGAGCTCATTGCCGCAGCCGGCGCACACATAGGTGCCGGCGCGGTGGTCATGCTCGTATTCGCCGGAGAAGGGACGCTCGGTCGCCTTCTCGCGCAGCACCGCGTACTGCATCGGCGACAATTCGCGCCGCCACTGCTCTTCGCTCTTGATGACCTTGTCGTCGGTGGTCTTCGTTTTGGTGTCGGGCATGGGTCTCCCGTTTGCTTGGTGATGTCAGTTGGTGGCCTTGCTGGCACTGACCAGCGTCGGCTTCTCGATGTAGTTATCCGCGAACAGCTTTTTGAGGTTCTCGACCTTCGGGATGTCGTTATAGGCGATATAGGGCTGGTTCGGGTGCAGGGTCAGATAGTCCTGGTGATAGGCCTCGGCCGGGTAGAACGCCTCCAGCGCGCCGACCTTGGTCACGATCGGCTTGCTGAACACCTTGGCGCCGTTGAGCTGGGCGATATAGGCCTCGGCCACCTTCTTCTGCTCGTCGGAGGTGGTGAAGATTGCCGAGCGATATTGCGTGCCGCTGTCGGGGCCCTGGCGGTTGAGCTGGGTCGGGTCGTGCGCGACCGAGAAGTAGATCTGGAGAATCTTGCCGTAGGAGATTTTCTTCGGGTCGTACTTGATCTCGACCGACTCGGCATGGCCGGTCCGTCCGCTCGAGACGGTCTGGTAGTCGGCGGTCGCCTTGGTGCCGCCGGCATAGCCGGAGACCGCGTTGACGACGCCCGCGGTGTGCTGGAACACGCCCTGCACGCCCCAGAAGCAGCCGCCGGCGATCACGGCGGTCTGGATTCCGGTTGCGGGGGCCGCGTCCATGGCGGGCGCGGGGATCACGACCGCGTCCTCCGCGGCCCGGGACGGCATGGCGAAGGCCAGCGTCATGGCAGCGGTGGCGGCGAGCAGGGACAAAAGGGCAGGTCGGCGCATGGCGGATCCTCTTTCGAATGTCTGGCAGTCTAGGGCGACAGTGGCCGGGCGAACAGCCTGCCCGGCCGCGTTTTCGCATCATCCGAGATACGGGCGCAGGCCGCGATTGTTACGGCGGGACGGACACGAGTCTGTGAAAAAAGGCGCCGGACGGTTTGGCTCCGCCGGGAACTCCGCGCTAGATGAACCCGTGCGATCGACGATCGACTGAGAGATGTGGTGGCTGGAGCTGACCTGACAACATGCTGCGCGTCATTTCCCTGACCCTTGCCGTCCTGATGTCATCCGCCGCGATCGCCGCGGCCGGGCCGCAAACCGGCGACGATCTTGCCACCTGCCGCGACCGCCAGGCCGAGATTCAGGCGCGCGCGCAGGCCTGCGACAACCTGCTCAATGCCGACCGTGTCAACGGCAAGGACAAGGGGATCGCGCTCTCGGTGCGCGGCAACACGCTGATCAACAAGCGCGACCTCGTGCACGCGATCGAAACCCTGTCCATGGCCGTCGACCTCGATCCCGACAATGTCGTTACGCTCAACCTGCGCGGCCTCGCCTATCAGCGCTCGGGCAAGGACGACCTTGCGATGGCCGACTACAACCTCGCGCTCCAGAAGCGCCCGACCTACGGCGTTCCCTACAACAACCGCGGCCTCATTCAACTGCGCAGGGGCGCACTGCAAAGTGCGCTTGACGATTTCGACCTGTCGATCAGCTACGCGCCCAAGTTCCTGCTGGGCTGGACCAATCGGGCCCGCGTACGCACCTTGATGAAGGATTATGACGGCGCAATCGCCGACTTCGCGGAGGCCGAGAAGATCGATCCGACCGCGCCCCAGCTCACCGGCAACCGCTGCATTACTTACGGCTTGATGGGCAGGTTCGACGCGGCCTTTGCGGACTGCAACGGCCTGATCGAAAAGGAGCCGAAAAACGTCTTCGGATTCAACAATCGCGCCGACGTCAACATGATGAAGGGCAACTTCGACGCCGCGCTGAAGGACTATATGACGGCCCTCAAGATCAATCCGAACAATGTCCGTGCTCATTCCGGCCGCGGCCAGATCTACGAACGCCGCAAGGATGTCGCCCAGGCGCGCGCCGACTACCGCGCCGCGGCCTATTCACTGACGAATTTCGACGACGTCGAGGTCGCGCGCGCCCGTGCCATCGCGCAGGAGCGGCTCGCCGCGCTGACGCCGCAAACCCCTGGGGGGGCGCCCACCGGGCGCCGCGTCGCGCTGGTGATCGGCAACGGCGCCTACAAGAACGTCCACGCCTTGCCCAATCCGCCGCGCGATTCGAAATTGATCGCAGGGGCGCTGCGCGATGTCGGTTTCCAGACGGTGATATCGGCGAGCGACCTGACCCGCGACAAGTTCTTCGAGGCGCTGCAGACGTTCGCCGCCGAAGCGGAAAAGGCCGACTGGGCCGTGGTCTATTACGCCGGCCATGGCTTCGAGATCGGCGGGGTCAACTACCTCGTCCCTGTTGATGCCAAGCTGGCCGCCGACCGGGACGCCGAGACCCAGGCGGTGGCGCTGGAGCAGGTCATCGCCGCGGTCGGTGCCGCGCGAAAAGTGCGGCTGGTGATTCTGGACGCCTGCCGCGACAACCCGTTCGCGCCGACCATGCGGCGCACGCTGTCGCTGAAGCTGGTCGACAAGGGTTTTTCCAACATCGAGCCCGGCGCCGGTTTCATGGTGGTCTACGCCGCCAAGCATGGCGAGACCGCGATGGACGGCGACGGCGGCGCCGACAGCCCGTTCTCCACCGCGCTCGCCCGCGAGATCAGGGTGCCGAAGGTCGAGATCCGGAAACTGTTCGACATCATCCGCGACGACGTCTGGTCCGCCACCAAGCACGAGCAGCAGCCGTTCACGTACGGCTCACCGCCGGGACGTGAGGATTTTTATTTTGTCGCGGGGAAGTGACCGTGACGCGTGGGCACCACGCGGCACCGGCGTCGTTCAGAGCAGCGAATTGAACCAGTCGAAGACCGTGGACTGTCCGTTCAGAACGGTGCTGTCGCCATAGAGGCTCGCCAGGAACGTCCCGCGGTGGCTCGCGCCGTTGACGGGGACGCCGTCCGCAAGTTGCCCGCCCGAGGCGGGCGCCATCTTGACCAGGCTGGGGTACAAGGCCTCATCGGCCAGTCCGTAGTAGAACCTGACGGGCGAATCGTAGTCCCAAAAAGTCGCGCTGTTTGCGCCGAGGCGACGCAGCAGCTTGCTGTTAGGCTCATCGGTGAAACGATCGAAGAATCCGTCTACCAGGAAGTCGGAAGCTGGCGGAATGGTTTTCGCGATCTCCCCATCGAGGCTGTAGTCGGACCAGTATTTTTCGGCAAACGCGCGGTATTGCGGTTTGATCGCCGCATCGAACAGTTTGCTCAATCCATAATATCGCCGGTAGCTGCCGAGCAGGACGATGAGGCATGGCGTGATCCAGGCCGGCGGCATCGGATAGGCGGTATCCGTGGACGGAATGTAGGACTTGGGAGCCACCCAGTAGTGAAAGCTTTCGGGCAGATTGTTGAACGGACTTTGGGTCGCGCTCGCCGTCACCTTGATTCCGCGCCGTTGCGTTTCCTGCTTGAGCCATTGCGTGTTGAGGGCTCCCTGCGACCAGCCGTTCAAGAACAGGGACGATTTGCGCAGGCCTAGTTTTCCGAGCTCCAGCAGGCCGGCGCTCAGGACGTCGAGGCAGCATTGGACGGTTGCGTCCTTCACTGCGTAGGCTTCGCTGCGGCCGTTCCGATAGGGCCCCTTGCCGAGGTAGTCCGCGGCGATGACGGCGTAGCCGTTTCCCGCGAAGCGCTGGATGTTGAACAGCGTCTCGATCGAATCGACATTGTCGCGCAGCTCGTAGCTGGCGGATTCAAGCCGCGTCAGGTTCGAAGGGACCTGGTCGAATGAAAGGATCGTGCCGTGCTGCCACGATATGACCGGCAGTGAGCCGCGCTTGCCCGCGGGGACGGCGAGGAGTCCGCTGACCTTGACCCTCTCTCCCGTTTCCGGGACGCGCGTAAAGGTGGTGATGCGTCTCAACTCGACGTCGAAACGCGCGGAATGATTCTCCGGGAGGTTCGCGGCCAATATGCTGCGCTCGTTGAAAACCGCGTAGAACTTCGCAGCCAGCGCGTTGAGCCGCTCCTTGGAGACGCGCACCGGTCCGCCCAAATCGGCATGCGAGCTTCCGGCCGGTATCGCAACGGCAGGGCTCTGCACTGCCATCGAAAGCGCGAATGAGCCGGTTGCAGCACCCGCGAACTTCAGGAAGCCCCGACGGCCGATGTCAACGCGCCCAAGTCTCGCGCTGAGGTAATCAGGTCTTGGCGTGCGCGTATTCATCCTGTCTGCTCCGTCGGCTGCGTGCCGATAGCACGTCAAACCCTAGCGCCTGATGAATGCAAGGCTGTGCGCGGTCCGCGGAATGCTGGCCATCTTGCCTAAAGTCAGACGACGATGGAGAGCCTTTTCGCCGCGCGCGTGATGCCCGTGTACAGCCACCGTGCCCGGCTCTCCTGGAACGCAAAGCTCTCGTCGAACAGCACGACGTCGTCCCATTGCGAGCCTTGCGACTTGTGCACGGTCAGCACGTAGCCGTAATCGAACTCGTCATAGGGCTTGCGCTGCTCCCAGGCGATCTGTTCGACGCCGCCCTCGAAGCAATCGGCGCGCACCGAGACCTTCGTCACCTTGTGGCCGAAATCCTCGTCCGGCGACAGCCGCATGCTGAGGATGCGCGATTTCGAGCGCGAGGTGTTGCGCGATTTCACGCGCCAAAGGCCGCCGTTGAACAGGCCCTTCTTGCGGTTGTTGCGCAGGCACACCAGCTTGTCGCCGGCGACCGGAAAAACGTCCTCGATGTTCTGGCGCTGGCGCACCCGCATGTTGTAGGCGCGCCTCGTGTTGTTGCGGCCGACCAGGACCTGGTCGGCGCCCATGACGCGGTCAGGATCGAGCTCCTTGCGCGACACCACCTCGCTCTCGCCGTAACGGCCGATGTCGAGCTCGCGGCCTTCGCGCACGTCCATCGACATCCGCACGATCGGGTCGTCCTGCGCCTGGCGGTGTACCTCGGTCAGCATCGCGTCGGGCTCAGTGTTGGTGAAGAAGCCGCCGCCCTGGATCGGCGGCAGCTGCGCGGGATCGCCGAGCACCAGCAGTGGGCAGTCGAACGACATCAGGTCGCGGCCCAGTTCCGCGTCGACCATCGAGCATTCGTCGATCACGATCAGCTTGGCCTTGGAGGCCGGCGCGTCGTCCCACAGCTCGAAGCTCGGCTGCTCCTCGCCGGATTCACGGGCGCGGTAGATCAGCGAGTGGATGGTGGAGGCCTCGTCGCAGCCCTTGTTGCGCATCACCAGGGCGGCCTTGCCGGTGAAGGCGGCGAACTTCACCTCGCCGTCGACGCCGTCGGCGATGTGCCGCGCCAGCGTGGTCTTGCCGGTGCCGGCAAAGCCGAACAGCCGGAACACCGGCGGCGTGCCGCCCCGGCCGGGTTTTGCCTTGAGCCAGTCGCCGACGGCTTTGAGCGCGGCATCCTGATGCGGAGTGAATGTGGCCATGTCTGCTTTGAGGGAGAGCGAAACGACGCGATTCGCCACCCCTCAAACTAACCATTCGCCCCGCCGGTTCAAGCGGGGCCGCCCCGCTATTGCCGGCCGCCACTCCCATGTGGACTCTCGCAAGAAGTCGTCATGCCCGGGCTCGTCCAGGCATCCACGTCCTTCGTGCCGCGCAGCTAGGCGTGGATGGCCGGGACAGGCCCGGCCACGACGCTGCGGACGCGATTGTGCCCGCCTACTGCCAGCCGGGAACGCCGCGCATGTCGGGCAAATGGTGGGCGATGCCCTTGTGGCAGTCGATACAGGTCTTTTCCTTGGTGAACAGGAAGCGCTGGTGCGCCACCGAGGCCCGCGGCGACTGCTTGGTGATGTCCATGGAATCGGCGCTGTGGCAATTGCGACATTCCAGCGAATCGTTGGCCTTGAAGCGCGCCCATTCATGCGCGGCGAGCTCGAGGCGGTGATCATTGAATTTCTCGCGGGTGTCGATCGTGCCGAAGATCTTGCCCCAGACCTCCTTGGAGGCCTGCATCTTGCGCGCGATCTTGTCGGTCCAGTTGTGCGGCACGTGGCAGTCCGGGCAGGTCGCGCGCACGCCGGAGCGGTTGGTGAAGTGGATGGTCGACTTCAGCTCGGCGAACACGTTGTCCTTCATCTCGTGGCAGCCGGTGCAGAACTTCTCGGTGTTGGTCAGCTCCAATGCGGTGTTGAAGCCGCCCCAGAAGATCACGCCGGCGGCAAAGCCCGCCAGCACCAGCACGCCGAGCCCGAACACCGAGCTCGGCCGGATCAGCACCTGCCACAGCTCGCGTGCGAAATCCCAGCAGCGCAGGATGAAGCCACGTTTGGCTTCTGGCTCGTCAGCAGCCGTCGTCATCGGCGGCCACCGGGGCTCGAGCGCGACAGCAGCGTGTCGATGTCAGTGAAATCGTTGCTGACGGGCGGGTTGGCGGTGTTCTGCGGCACGTGGCATTCCGTGCAGAAGAAGCGGCGCGGCGAGATCGAGGCCAGGAACTGGCCGTCGCGGTCCATGAAATGCGTGATCGACACCATCGGCGCCTGTGATTCCGCGATGCGGGCGCGCGCGTGGCACGACAGGCATTTGTTGCCGTTGAGGTCGATCTGGTAGCCGTCGATCGTGTGCGGGATCACCGGCGGCTGCTCCGGATAGTTGCGCACCTCCCGCTCGGAGGTGTTGCGGTTCGGCAGCATCGGCGGCGCCGGACCCTCGTCATTGAGCGGGGTCGGCCCGCGCAGGCCCGACGTCACCGTCTGCGCGGTCAGCGAACTCGCGCCCGCGGCGATCGCGACCGCGAGCAGAGCGATTCCAAATCGTTTCATCATGACAGGTTCACCCGCTCGATGCGCACGGCGCATTTCTTGTAATCGGTCTGCAGCGAGATTGGATCGGTGGCGTCAAGCGTCACCTTGTTGATCAGCTTGGATTCGTCGAACCAGGGCACGAAGACGAGGCCACGCGGCGGCCGGTCGCGGCCGCGCGTCTCGACGCGGGCGCGAATGAAGCCGCGGCGGGACACCACCTTCACCTCGTCGCCGCGCCGGATCTTGGCTTCCTGCGCGTCGTCGGGATGCATGAAGACCACCGCCTCCGGGAACGCCTTGTAGAGCTCGGGCACGCGGCGCGTCATGGTGCCGGAATGCCAGTGCTCCAGCACGCGGCCGGTCGAGAGCCAGAACGGATATTCACCGTCGGGCGATTCCGCCGGCGGCTCGTAGGGCAGCGCGAAGATGCGCGCCTTGCCGTCCGGATAGCCGTAGAACTGCACGCCCGCGCCCTGCTTGACGTAGGGATCGCTGCCTTCGCGGAAACGCCATCTGGTTTCCTGGCCGTTGACGACGGGCCAGCGCAGGCCGCGCTCCCGGTGATAGGTGTCGAACGGCGCGAGGTCGTGGCCATGGCCGCGGCCGAAGGTGGCGTATTCCTCGAACAGGCCCTTGTGGACGTAGAAGCCGAACGCCTTGGACTCGTCGTTGAGGTAGCCCTGCTCGATGTCGGAGACCGGGAACTTGTCGACCTGGCCGTTCTTGTAGAGCACGTCGAACAGCGTCTTGCCGCGAACCTCCGGCTTCTTGGCGATCAGCTCTTCCGGCCAGACCTCCTCGATCTTGAAGCGCTTGGAGAATTCCATCAGCTGCCAGAGATCGGACTTGGCCTCGCCGGGCGCCGCGACCAGCTGATGCCAGAACTGCGTGCGCCGCTCGGCGTTGCCATAGGCGCCTTCCTTCTCCACCCACATCGCGGTCGGCAGGATCAGATCGGCGGCCAGTGCCGTCACCGAGGGATAGGCGTCGGAGACCACGATGAAATTGTCGGGATTGCGAAAACCCGGATAGGTCTCCTCGTTGGCGTTGGGACCGGCCTGAAGGTTGTTGTTGACCTGCACCCAATAGGCGTTGATCAGGCCGTCCTTCAGCATCCGGCTTTGCAGCACGGCGTGTGCGCCGGGCTTGTCGGGAATGGTGCCTTCGGGCAGCTGCCAGATGTGCTCGGCCTTGGTGCGGTGCTCCTTGTTGGTCACGACCATGTCCGCCGGCAGGCGGTGCGAGAAGGTGCCGACCTCGCGCGCGGTTCCGCAGGCCGAGGGCTGGCCGGTCAGCGAAAACGGGCTGTTGCCGGGCTCGGAGATCTTTCCTGTCAGAAGATGGATGTTGTAGACGAGGTTGTTGCACCAGACGCCGCGGGTGTGCTGGTTGAAGCCCATGGTCCAGAACGAGACCACCTTGGTCTTGGGATCGGCGTAGATCTCGGCGAGCGCTTCCAGCCGGTTCAGCGGCACGCCGGACATCTCGGCGGCCTTCTCCAGCGTGTAATCGGACACGAACTTCACGTACTCGTCGTAGCTCATGTCGGTGGAGTCGTTGGCCTTCGCGGCGCCCGTCGCCTTCTTCTGCAGCGGATGCTCGGGCCGCAGGCCGTAGCCGATGTCGGTTTGCCCGCGCCTGAAAATGGTATGCGCGGCAACGAAGTCCTTGTTGACCCGGCCGGTCTTGATGATGTGGTTGGCGATGGCGTTGAGCAGATAGAGATCGGTCTGCGGCTTGAACACCATGCCGATGTCGGCGAGGTCGAACGAGCGGTGCTCGAAGGTCGAGAGCACGGCGACGCGGACATGCGGGGCGGAGAGCCGGCGGTCGGCCAGGCGCGTCCACAGGATCGGATGCATCTCCGCCATGTTGGAGCCCCACAGCACGAAGGCGTCGGTCGCCTCGATGTCGTCATAGCAACCGGGCGGCTCGTCGATGCCGAAGGTGCGCATCATGCCGGCGACGGCGGAGGCCATGCAGTGGCGCGCATTGGGGTCGATGTTGTTGGTGCGGAAGCCGGCCTTGAACAGTTTCGAGGCGGCATAGCCTTCCCAGACCGTCCACTGGCCGGAGCCGAACATGGCGACGCCGTTCGGCCCGCGCTTCTTGATCGCCTCCTTCCACTTCACCTCCATGATGTCGAAGGCCTCGGTCCAGCTGATCGGCGTGAACTCGCCGTTCTTGTCGTACTTGCCGTTCGTCTTGCGCAGCATCGGCTGCGACAGGCGGTCGTGGCCGTACATGATCTTGGAGAGGAAGTAGCCCTTGACGCAGTTGAGGCCGCGGTTGACCTCTGCCTTGGTGTCGCCGTGGGTGGCGACGACGCGGTTGTCCTTGGTCGCGACCATCACCGAGCAGCCGGTGCCGCAGAAGCGGCAGGCGGCCTTGTCCCATTTCAGTTCGGCGACGTCGCGCTCTGCGACGAGGTTCGCGGCGAGCGCCGGCACCGGCATGCCCGCGGCGGCGGCCGCGATCGCGGCGGCCTCGAGCTTCAGCATCTGGCGGCGGTCGAGCTTTGGCGTTGTCATGATGGCTCTTCCTTGCTCAGGCGGTTTCGATGGCGTGGAAAACCAGCGCCGCGGAATAGACGTCGGGCAGCGACTGGATGGTGTTGAGCAGGGTGCCGAGGCTGCCGGAATCAGGCGCCTCGGTCACGACGATGAGCTTGCCGCGCGGATCGCGGCCGTGAATCTCGCAGCCGGCAAGCGCGGTGATCGCGGCTTCCAGATCGGCGAGGCGCTCGGGACGGGCCTGCACGATGATACTGGCGATTTCGCAGCCCGGCGGCGAGATGATGCGCTCGGCGCTGAGCACCCGGCCGGTGATCAATGCGCGGCGGTTGAGTCTGGCTTGAGCCATGGTGCCTGTCTTTCGCTGTTCGAATGGTCAATGCGGGGAGGGCGGCGGGCCGGGAGGGCCGGCAAACATCTGGTAGATCCAGACACCGAGGCCGTATGAGCCGACCGTTCCGACTGCGAGGACGGGCATCACGACCGCGGTCAGGAACAGGAAAGCGAAAATCTCCATGCGCTTACGGCGCACGCGCGTCGACGCGTCGTCTGGAACCGACATATTCGGTCTCTTTGAATGGTATGGGGAATCGGGACGGCATCCGGGCCGTTGCCTTGCCGAACTTTAGATTCGTTCGACCTAACAAGGCGTTGATTTAGATCAATCAGCCGGGTCGCCGGAATGTCGCAGCCCGGCTATGGGGCCGCGCCGGATTGCCGCAAATGCGCGAAGAATCAATCTCCCGCACGGCGGAATTGTGATTCCGTAGACAGCGCTGCCTCGCGCATTAAGATGACACTAACAACAATAAAGCGGGAGAAGCGTCATGAAGTTCGGCATCTTCTATGAGCTGCAACTGCCACGGCCCTGGGTGGCCGGCGACGAGCTCGCGCTCTACCAGAACGCCCTCTCGCAGATGGAGCTCGCCGACAAGCTCAATTACGACCACGCCTGGGTCGTCGAGCATCACTTCCTCGAGGAATATTCGCACTCGCCCTCGCCGGAATCCTTTCTCGCGGCCGCGAGCCAGCGCACCAGGAACATCCGGCTCGGCCACGGCATCCTCCAGCTCACCACCAACCATCCGGCGCGCGTCGCCGAGCGCGTCGCGGTGCTCGACCTGCTCTCCAACGGCCGCTGCGAATTCGGCATGGGCGAGAGCGCGTCCATCACCGAGCTCACGCCGTTCGGCCGCGACATGGAGACGAAAAAGGAAGTGTTTGAGGAGGCCGTTGCCGCGATCTTCCCGATGTTCAAGGACGCGGGCAGCGAGCATCACGGCAAGTATTTCGACATCCCCCTGCGCAACGTCGTGCCGAAGCCCGTGCAGAAGCCGCATCCGCCGCTGTGGATGGCGTGCTCGCAGCTGCCGACCATCGAGCGTGCAGGGCGTCATGGGTTTGGCGCGCTCGGTTTCCAGTTCGTCAGCGCCGATGCCGCGCATGCCTGGGTGCACGCCTATTACAACGCCATGACCAAGCGGCTCACCAAGCTCGCCGACTACGAGATCAACCCGAACATGGCGCTGGTCTCGTTCTTCATGTGCGCCAAGACCGACGAAGAGGCACGCGCCCGCGCCGACGGCGCCACCTTCTTCCAGTTCGCGCTGCGCTTCTACGGCGCCTCGCAGAACCGCCAGCGTCCGGCGCCCTACACCGTCAACATGTGGGACGAGTACAACAAGTGGAAGCGCGACAATCCGGAGGCGCAGGAGGCGGCCTTGCGCGGCGGCCTGATCGGCTCGCCCGAGACGATCCGCAAGAAGCTCAAGCGCTTTCAGTCGTCGCACATCGACCAGGTCATCCTGCTGAATCAGGCCGGCAAGAACAGCCACGAGCACATCTGCGAATCGCTCGAGCTGTTCGGCCGCGAGGTGATGCCGGAATTCCAGAACGACCCGGCGCAGGCGGCCTGGAAGAGGGGCGTGATGAGCGGCGAGATCAAGCTGGAGGAGATCGACACGCAGGCTTTTTCGGATCGCTACGGCAAGCTCGCCATCAACGTCGCACCGGCGAAGGCGGCGGCGGGGTAGGGGACTTCTCATCGTGGCAAAACACCGGATCTATACGATGAGCTTCGCAAGCGTGTACCCACTCTACATTGCGAAGGCGGAGAGGAAGGGACGGACGAAAGCAGAGGTCGATCAGGTCATATCCTGGCTGACAGGCTATGGCCAGAAGGAGCTGGAAGCTCAACTGAAGAAGCAGACGGACTTTGAAACCTTCTTTGCGAAGGCCCCGCGTATCAATCCCTTGCGAGCCCTGATCAAAGGCGTCGTCTGCGGCGTCCGTGTCGAGGATATCGAAGAACCGACGATGCGAGAGATCCGCTACCTGGACAAGCTGATCGACGAACTGGCCAAGGGAAAGGCAATGGACAAGATCTTGCGAAAAGCCGACTCCTGAGCCGAAGCCCACTCCACTCGCCATGCGGCGTTGCTGGCCAGGCTGACGACCTCCGTCTTCCGCGCAGCCGCCATTGCTGATAACTTTCAGTAAAGGCGACAGGGAGAAAGCGATGCGGTCCAGGTCTGTGCCCGCAAATCCGGCGGCTGGCGATGTCGCGTCCGCGGTGCTTGCCATCGGACGCCCCGATTTTCCCAAGGTGTTGATCGATACGCTGCGCCGGCAGGCTGGCGTCGGTCATTGCATGGTGTTCGCATTGAGTCGTGCGGGCGCCGCGCGTTGCCTGCTCGATGCCGGCAACATCCCGACCGGCGCGGATCTCGGCGCGGCCTATGCCGGCCATTTCCACGAAGCCGATCCCAATCGCGATGCGATGTTTGAGGAGCATGCCAGCGTGCCGATCATGCTGCCGGCCTTCGCGCCACGCATGTACGGGGCAGGCTATCGAAAGATATTCTTCAAGGATTCCGGCATCGTCGACAAAAGCGCGGCCGCGATCTGGACGGACGATACCTGCTACTACGTCAACTTCTATCGCATCGCGGCCCAGGGCCGCTTCGGCGACGCTCAGCGTGCGCGGCTTCGGGCCATTGCACCGGCAATCGCTGCCAGCGTCGCGAGGCATTTTCAGCAGGGCGAGACGGAGACGCCTGAGCAGTCCCTGGTGGCATTGTTTGCGACGCGCGCACCACTCTGCGCGCTGACGCCGCGCGAGCAGGATGTCTGCCGCCGCATCCTGCTCGGCCTCAGCTCCGAGGCGATCTCGCAGGCGCTCGGCATCAGCCTGCATTCGACGCTCACCTACCGCAAGCGCGCCTATGGGCGGCTCGGCATCTCGTCGCAGAATGAATTGTTTTCGATCGTGCTGGGCCTGCTCACGACGTTTGGCCGCCCGAACTAAGGGGGATTCTCAGGTCCGCGATCGCGGCGTCCGGACGCAAAGCGGACACCAGCTGGGATCGTCGTCCTTTGAGCCTGCATCGATCCAGCAGCCGCAAAGCTACCGGACCTATGGCCAAACTATCGGACCGGCCACGGCTCTTTTGATCTTCGAGCGCACCGCGACCTCCCCCGCAAGCGGGAGAGGTCAACGACATCCCGCGCTAGTGTCGGCCTGCACGGTTGACCGGACCACCACGGTTCGCGGGCGTGCCCGCGCGGACGCCAGCACCCGGTGCGCCAGCGCCAACGCCGGCGACGCCGACGCGACCCGGTGCGCCTGCCGCTGCTGCCGGCCGTGCCACGCAACCGTCCGGTACGCCCGCCGTCGTGCAGTAAACGACGGCCTCGGCAGAGCCGGACCCGAGCGAAATCAGCATCAGCGTCGACAAAGCCGTCAACGTCACACCAGCGAGCCGCCGTCCCGTTTTATTTGACATGTTGTACCTCTGTTGGAGCGCAGGATTTGCAGTGTTCAGTCGATCACCGCAGCCGCCGCCGTCCCAAACACTTAGCGACAACAACTCAACATCTTGTGAAGAAGGGATGCACGTTTGTCTGCAACGGCGAGCAGGGCAAGCCGCGAGACGCCTCGGCTCGGCAAGAACTTGCCAAGCCAAGCCAAGCCAAGCCCCGCCGCCCGGCGTCAACTCGAGGGAGGCGATCGTCGATGGAAACAACGACCGCGCTCGTTCAATCAATACTTGGCGATGACCGCGCCGCCCCAGCGATAATTGACCCGGACGGTGATGAGGTCGACGTCCTGGTGAATGCGGTCGCTGGCGTAGGCCGTCCCCGCAGGTGCGAGCGTGCCGTTGTTGGTGAAGGTGATGAACCTGTCCTGCATGAACATGTGATCGTATTCGATCGCGGCGGACCAGTTCGGCGCGAAGCCGTATTCGAGGCCGAGTCCGATCACGCCGCCCCAGCGGGTGTCGTTGACGGTGTCGCTGATCTGGGCGCCGTTGGCAGTCAGATAGCCGCGATAGCGATCGGAGGTCAGAGCGGCGCCACCCTTCAGATAGAGCAGCGTGGCGTTCCAGGAATAGCCGATTTGGCCGGTGAACATTCCGAACGCGTCGACTTGCGTGGCGTTGACGACGGCCGGGAACGGAATGCTCTGGTTGCTGCCGCGGAAGTTGGCCCAGTTGCCCTGTGCTTCGAGACCGAACACGATGCTGGAGCTCTGAAAGCGATACCCGACCTGGCCGCCGGCCGTGCCGCCGGTTGCATCGTGGCATCCCTCGGAAACATTGAAGGCGCCGGCCGCATTGCTGAAATCCCAGCACTTGTGGCTCGATCCCCATCCGCCGTTGGCGCCGATGTAGAAGCCGCTCCAGTCGTACATCGCGCTGATCGTGGGCGCCTTGGTGTAGGGACGGGGTGCCATGTCTGCGGCAGAAGCCGAAGTGACCATCGCAAGCGCGCCGACGGTACCGAGCAGCAATGTCTTCATGATGAATCCCCTGAGCCGAGTTTTTGCGACAGAATCAATTTCCGCGAACAGCTTACGCTTCGCCGCTCCAGATCTTGTCACCCAATCGCTACAGTGCTGCACCGAATGCAGGCTTTGCAGACGTCGCTCACCGGCAGGCCTTTTCTCCGCAGTGCGATATCCGCTCGCAGCGCCTTCGGTGCGGAGGAATGAGAGCTGGCGCAAATTCGAGTCGAAGCCGTCTGCCGACTGAGGATGCCCGTAGAACAACGGGCTTTGGCACTGGTGAATTTGCTCACGCGCGCCGCGACGCATCCGCAAAAGCACACCTCCCGACATTCGCTGCAGGTGTTCAATATAGGTCACCTTGTCTTGATGAATGAGACTAGCATTCACATCAGGTAGGACCGTCACCGATTCGGTCGTTTTGTCGGAGCCTCCGCGCGAGGCTGCCGCGACGATGAGCTGTGAGTCCGTGCCTCGATGTTTTCTCGGGGGAGCGCAGACCATGAAGCGTGTCACAAAGCTTGCGTTGCTTGCGTGTGTTGGACTGAGTGTCGCAGCAGTGCCGCGTCCTGCGCTCGCCGACAAGATCTCCGAACGTCTCGATGCGTTGGAGAGGGAGAATGCCGCCTTGCGCGCGCGGCTCAACCGCCTCGAAACGTCCAAGGAAACGTCCAAGGAAACGTTCGGCGAAACGGCCAGGACGGCAAGGCTTCAACCTCGGCCGGCGGATTCCACCTCCGGTACGGTGCTCGTCCCGCTGCCGCGATCGGCAGGTCAGGACAGCATGGCTGCCGATCTCGGCTATGTCGGCGCGCGACGCGCGAGTGCGCCCCGCTTCGAAGTCAGCGGAACGGCTTCGTTCCTGCAGCCAGGTGCCGGCAATCTCGAATATGGCACGCTGACCAATCCTCTGCCGGTGGTGACACCGCACTGGCGAAATCAGTCGCTCAAGCCGAACTTCACGCCATCGTTCAGCTTTGGCGCCCGCTACATCGGCGACGAGTCGAAAGATATCCAGCTGAACTGGACGCACCTGCGCAACACCGCGACGGATTCGTTCTTTGCTTCGCCGACGGAAATGGTGGGACCACCCTATCTGATCGGGCCGGAATCGGCCCTCTACAAGAATGGCAGTGGCTCGGTGAAAACCGCCTTTGACGTCGTCAACCTGGACGCCGGATACACCTTCTGCGCCGATTGCTCGTTCCAGATGCGGGCCTTCGGCGGCGTATCGGCCGCGCGGATCAGCCAAAACCTGTCGGGCCTGTTCGCAAGCCCGGGTGGCGATGCCTCTTCGGGCTACACCGTCAATTCCCTGTTCACCGGCGCCGGGCCCCGTGTTGGTATCAAGGGTCAGTTCGGCATCGGCGACTTCCAGTTCATCGGCGAGATGGCCGGCGCTGTTCTGATCGGCTCTGCGCAGAGCGGGATGGATTTCACCACGCTGTCTCCGGCGTTCGGACTTTCCAGCCAGTCCATAAGCTCTCCCAATGCGACGCGGGTGGTGCCCAGCATCGACGGCAAGTTGGCCAGCGCCTATACCTTCGCGCCGACAGCTTACGGATTGTTCAAGGTCGAGGCCGGCTATAAGGCCGCGGTCTATTTCGATGCGGTCAATTCATATGCACTGACTCAGGTCCCGACCAGCCTGACGCTTCCGCCCATCGGCATTTACCTCGCGACGCAGCAACATCTGCAGAGCAATTTCACCAACCACGGCCCGTATGTGACCGCGAGCTGGGCCTTCTATTGAGGCTGGGCGTATAGCGCCTGGAAAGGCGAGGGACTTGATAGCAGCTCTGTCCCCATCGCCAGGGACAGACGCCGCCACCGGATTCCGCTAGTCTGCCCCGAAGGAAACAAGAATCCAGGGGAGACCGCCTTGAGCACGGCGCCGCGCATCGACATCGACCCGGCCGCATTCTGGGCCGATCCCTATCCGATGCTTGCGAAGCTGCGCCAGGAGGCGCCGATCGCCTTCGTGCCGCAGCTTGGTTCGACGTTGCTGACGCGCCGCGACGACATCTCGATCTCCGAGAAGCAGATCGACGTGTTCTCCTCGCATCAGCCGGCCGGCCTAATGAACCGACTGATGGGCCACAACATGATGCGCAAGGATGGCGAGGCGCATCAGGCCGAGCGCCGCGCGATGTTCCCGACGGTGTCGCCGAAGACGGTGAAGGCGCATTGGACCGCGCTGTTTCAGGCCCATGCCGACCGCATTATCGACGCGATCGAGCCGGGCAGCCGGATCGACTTGATGCGCGACTTCGCGCTGCCGTTTTCCGGCGAATGCCTGAAGTCGATCACCGGCCTTACCAATATCGGCTTTGCCGACATGGACGCCTGGTCGCAGGGCATGATCGAGGGCATCGCCAACTATGGCGGCGATCCCGCCGTCGAAGCGCGCTGCCACGCCGCGACGTCGGGTATCGATGCAGCGATCGACGACATCCTGCCGGTAATGCGTGAAAGACCCGACCAGAGCATCCTCGGCGTCCTCCTTGCCTCTGGCATGCCGATGGACAGCGTGCGCGCCAACGTCAAGCTGGCGATATCAGGCGGCCAGAACGAGCCGCGCAAGGCGATCGCCGGCACGGTGTGGGCGCTGCTGAGCCATCCCGACCAACTCGCTCTCGTCCGCAGCGGCGAGGTCTCCTGGCTGCAGGCGTTCGAGGAGTACGCCCGCTGGATCTCGCCGATCGGCATGTCCCCGCGGCGGATCGCAAAGCCATGGTCCATCCGCGACGTCTCCTTCGAAACCGACGAGCGCGTGTTCCTGATGTTCGGCTCGGCCAACCGCGACGAGAAGCATTTCGAGCGCGCCGATGAATTCGACGTGCGGCGCGACACCTCCAAGAGCGTCGCCTTCGGCGCCGGCCCGCATTTCTGCGCCGGCGCCTTCGCCTCCCGCGCCATGATCGCCGACGTCGCACTGCCGACATTGTTCGCCCGCGCTCCAAAGCTGGAACTCGCTGACGACGAGCCGGTGCGGATCGGCGGCTGGGCGTTCCGCGGCCTACAGAATTTGCCGGTGCGGTGGCTGCATTAGTCGGACTGGACGCCCGCCCTTCCGGAACGCCGCCACGATGCCATCTTGCCCCTGTTTTGCCCGACGCGTCAATTTGAATTTCGGATAATGCGTAAGTCATTGATTTCGCGCGCCCGGCTACTGTGCATGGGGTTGTTTTCGCGCTTTTTGGGTCCGGGGCCGAATCCGCCCGGCCTTCACATCCGCGTGCAGAAAAATTCCATCTTCATTCGCACGGTGGCTTGAAAGATTAATCATGCGCTCCGCCATGGGCGCAGTGCCCGCATCGCTATTTTTCCGCGCGTCTCGACACCTCCGCCGACCCGCACCATCATTCCCGAACACGAATGATGACGGCCGCACGCGGCCTGGAGTTTGGAATGCTGCGCCGGAACTTTTTGAAATTGTCTGCTGGATCCGCAATCGCCGCAGCATTCGCCTCGCGCGCGAAAGCGCAAGCGGGTGTGAAGGAAATTCGTATCGGCTACCAGAAGACCGGCGTGCTGGTTATCGCGCGCCAGCAGGCGTCCCTGGAAAAACATTTCGCTCCCTTGGGCATCGACGTGAAATGGGTCGAGTTCTCCTCGGGGCCTCCGATGATGGAGGCGATGAATGTCGGCAGCGTCGATTACGGTTCGGTCGGGGATTCCCCGCCGGTGTTCGCCCAGGCCGCGGGCGCCGCGATCGTGTACGCCGCCGGCCAGCCCATCACCAACGGTCAGGGCATCCTGGTGCCGAAGGATTCCCCGATCCGATCCATCGCTGATTTAAAGGGCAAGCGCATCGGCTTCACCAAGGGCTCCAGCGCCCACAACATCGTGGTGCAGACGCTGGAGAAGGCCGGCCTCACCTATGCCGACATCACCCCGGTCTATCTGACGCCGCCCGATGCCGGTCCCGCCTTCGCCAATGGCAGCATCGAGGCCTGGGCGATCTGGGATCCCTATTTCGCGATCGGAGAGACCAAGCAAAGCGGGCGCATCCTGATCAATTCGCACGAGGTCACCAAGACCAATTCCTTCTACATCGCCAACCGCGACTTCGCGAAGAACCACGGTGCGATTCTGCAGCAGATCGTCGACGTGACGGCCGCGGCCGGCAAATGGGCCGAACAGAACCGCGGCGAAGTCGCCAGGTCGCTGGCCGCGATCACCGGCGTGCCGCTGGATATCCAGACCGTCGCGGCCGACCGCGCCAACTTCGTCGTCGGTCCCGTCACCGATGACATCGTCACGACCCAGCAGGGCGTCGCCGACCGCTTCCACAAGCTCGGCCTCATCCCCAAGCCGGTCGTCGTTCGCGACATCGTCTGGCGCAATCCGGCAGCCTGATCGTGCCCACCAGCCTTCCCATTCACAAGGGCCTCAACATGAAGCGCATCGTTCAACGCGTGATCGCAGCCATCGTGCTGTCGATCGGCATCGTCGCCGCCGCGGTCGGCACCACCTACGGCTAGTCGGAGCACATCCATGAGCAAGAGCAATTTCCTCTGGTTCCTGCCGACGCATGGCGACGGCCGCTATCTCGGCACCGGCATCGGCGGCCGCGAGGTCAACTTCAACTATCTGCGCCAGGTCGCGCAGGCGGCCGACCAGCTCGGCTATTTCGGCGTGCTGATCCCGACCGGACGATCCTGCGAGGATTCCTGGATCGTGGCCTCGAGCGTCGCGCCGTTCACCGAGCGCCTGCGCTATCTCGTGGCAGTCAGGCCCGGCCTGCAATCGCCGAGCGTGGCCGCGCGCATGACCGCGACGCTCGATCGCATCACGGACGGCCGGCTCCTCGTCAACGTGGTCACCGGCGGAGATCCCGTCGAGAACAAGGGCGACGGCATCTTCCTCGGGCATGACGAACGCTACGAGGTCACCCGCGAGTTCCTCAACGTCTATAGCGACCTGCTCGCTGGCAAGACCGTCAATGTCGAGGGCAAGCATATCCACGTCGAGGGCGGCAAGCTGCTGTTTCCTCCGGCGCAGTCGCCGCGTCCGCCGCTCTATTTCGGCGGCTCGTCGGATGCCGGCATCGACGTCGCCGTCGATACCGTCGACAAATATCTCACCTGGGGCGAGCCGCCGGCTTTGGTGGCCGAGAAGATCGCCAAGGTGAAGGCGGTCGCCAGTGCACGCGGCCGCAAGCTCTCGTTCGGCATCCGGCTGCATGTGATCGTCCGCGAGACCAATGAGGCGGCCTGGCGTGCCGCGAACGAGCTGATCAAGCATGTCAGCGACGACACCATCGCGCTGGCGCAGAAGAACTTCGCACGCATGGATTCGGTCGGCCAGCAGCGCATGGCGCAGCTTCATGGTGGCAAGCGCGACAAGCTCGAGATCGCGCCGAACCTGTGGGCCGGCGTCGGCCTCGTGCGCGGCGGCGCCGGAACGGCGCTGGTCGGCGACGCCGAGACCGTCGCGGCCCGCATCAAGGAGTATCAGGATCTCGGCATCGATACCTTCATCATGTCGGGCTACCCGCATCTGGAGGAAGCCTATCGCTTCGCCGAGCTGGTTTTCCCGCTGCTCTCGCTGGAGCAGCCGAGCAACGTGACCAGGCTGCACTTCAACGGCGGTCCCTTTGGTGAAACGGTCGGCAGCGATTTCCGTCCGCAGCAGAGGGTGTCGGAGTCATGAGCCTGATCGACAGCGTTTCGCTTCCGCGCAGCTTCCGTTTGCCGCGCGTCGACGGCCTGATCCAGTGGATAGTGCCGCTCGCCATCATCGCGATCTGGCAGGTCGCCAGCGTCACCGGTTTCGTGCCGGTTCGAGTCCTGCCGGCGCCAAGCGACGTCGTGCTCGCGGGCTGGAAGCTGCTGCTCTCCGGCGAACTCGTCCGCAACATCTGGGTCTCGTTCTGGCGCGCCTCGATCGGCTTTCTGATCGGCGGCGGCATCGGCTTCGCCTTCGGTCTGGCAAATGGCCTCTCGCAGCTTTCGGCCAAGCTCACCGACACGACGCTGCAGATGGTGCGCAACGTGCCGCATCTGGCGCTGATCCCGCTCGTCATCCTCTGGTTCGGCATCGACGAGAGCGCAAAGCTGTTCCTGGTGGCGCTCGGCGTGTTCTTCCCGATCTACCTCAACACGCTGCACGGCATCCGCACCGTCGATCCGCAGCTGATCGAGATGGGTCGCATCTACGGCATGACCGACAGCGAGCTGTTCCGCCGGGTGATCTTTCCGGGCGCGCTGCCGTCGATCTTCGTCGGCATTCGCTTCGCGCTCGGCATCATGTGGCTGACCCTGATCGTCGCCGAGACCATCGCGGCGTCCTCCGGCCTCGGCTACATGGCGATGCAGGCGCGCGAATTCATGCTGATCGACGTCGTCGTGCTCTCGATCCTGATCTATGCCCTGCTCGGCAAGCTCGCCGACAGCGCCTCCCGCGTGCTGGAGCGGGCGACGCTCTCCTGGCACCCCGCCTTCCAGAAACGCTGAGCAGAAATACCGGGAATCACATGCAAACAGCTCTTCGTACCTCCCATTCCGAAACCGAGCTCGCCAGCCGCGCTGGTTTCACACCCGCGGCCCGTGTCGTGCGCGAAGAGCGCCAGGAACGACAAGTGCAGACCAGCGGCCTACCGCTGAGCATCCGCGGCCTGCGAAAATCCTTCGGCGACAATGAGGTGCTGCGCGGCATCGACCTGCACATTCCCGCCGGCCAGTTCGTCGCGATCGTCGGCAAGAGCGGTTGCGGCAAGAGCACGCTGCTGCGCCTGATCGCGGGCCTGGAAAAGATCGACGCCGGCAGCATCAGCTTCGGCGATGCCAAGGTCCAGCCCGAGGACGTCAGGGTGATGTTCCAGGAGCCGCGGCTGCTGCCCTGGGCGCGGGTGCTCTCCAACGTCGAGGTCGGTCTCGGCCGCGATCGCTCATCCAGCGATGCGCCCGCGCGCGCCGAAAAGGCGCTCGCCGAGGTCGGGCTGACCGACAAGCGCGACCAGTGGCCCTCGGTGCTATCGGGCGGCCAGAAGCAGCGCGTCGCGCTCGCCCGCGCGCTGGTCTCCCGCCCGCGCGTGCTGGCCTTCGACGAGCCGCTTGGCGCGCTGGACGCGCTGACCCGCATCTCGATGCAGCGCCTGCTGGAGCGGGTCTGGCGCGACCAGGGCTTTACCGCGATCCTGGTGACCCACGACGTCGCCGAGGCGGTGGCGCTGGCGGATCGGGTGCTGGTGATCGACGAGGGCCGGATCGCCCACGATGTTACGGTGAATTTGGCCCGGCCCCGGGAGCGCGGCTCGGCCGAGCTTGCGGGTCTGGAAGGCTCGATCCTGAGCCACCTTTTGTCGGCGGACGATCGTACCTAAATAGAGGGAACCCCGTTTCGGGGATCACGCCATGAATGTAGTGCCTCGCGATCTCATGACCGAAATTCCCGTCTCGCCCGCCGATTTCCGCGGCGCCATGCGCCATCTCACCGGGGGGGTCAGCGTCATCACCGCCGGACGGGGCAAGGACATCACGGGCATGACGGTGACCTCGGTGACCTCGCTGGCGGTCGATCCGCCAACACTGCTGGTCAGCATCAACCGCGATGCCTCGTCCTTCCCGCTGATCCGGCGTTACGGCGCCTTCGGCGTCAACATTCTCGCGGCGGACCAGCTCGAAATCGCGGAGCGTTTTGCCGGCAAGGGCGGGCTGAAGGGCGCCGATCGCTTTGCCGGATCCCAGTGGGTAACCTCGGTCTCGGGCGTTCCGCTGCTGGTCGGCGCATTGTCCGCCGTCGATTGCGAGGTCGAGGAGATCGTCGAGCGTCATTCGCATGGCATCGTCATCGGCCGCGTCAGGGATGTCAGGAATTCGGCCCGCAGCGCCGCGCTGGCCTATTGGCACGGGCAGTATGTGGCGATCGACCAGGACGAGGATGCCGCCAGGCTTGCGGACGTCAGCGTTCCCGCGAGCGTTCGACGCGGCGTTTGATCGCCGCTGCGCAGGCTGGCCTTTTAGGTCTCATCGCTCTAGAAGCGCCCTGAGCCGTCCCGCCGGGACGGCAACGGAGCGGAACGATGAAGCGCGTCGCGATATGGGCCTTCTACGCCGTCGGCGCGCTGGCGATCGCCTATCTCGCGCTCTTCGCCTATGCGATGTTCCGCGGCCAGCCGATCATCCCGGGCGATCCCATTCACATCTTCCGCAAGCCCGACGCGCCGAGTTATTCGTGACGGCTTCAACGCGTCATGGCCGGGCTTGACCCGGCCATCCATGCGTAACCGCGATTGCCGCGAGACGTGGATGCCCGGGTCAAGCCCGGGCATGACGGAGTGTGCGGCAGTCACCCCCGCAAAATCGCCAGCGCCAGCGCCTGAGCGCGCGGCACGATGCTGTCGATCTCCAGATATTCCTCCGGCGTGTGCGCGAGCCCGCCGACCGGGCCGAGGCCGCAGATCGTCGGCGTGCCCACCGCCGCGGTGAAGCCGGAATCGGCGCAGCCGCCGGAGAATTCGCCCTGCAGCGTGGTGAGGCCGACCTGCCTGGCGGCGGCCTGGTAGCTCTCGAACAGCGCCTTGGAGTCCGCGCTCTGCACCACCGGCACGAACTCGCCCTTGATCGTCAGCGTCGCGCTGGTACCCGGCACGTAAGAGGTCGCGATGATCTTTTCGATCGCGGCCATGATCCGGGCGCGATCGGCCGGTTCGACATAGCGCAGGTCGATCTGGCCTTCCGCATAAGGCGCCGTCGTGTTGACGGACTGGCCGCCCGAGACGAGGCCGACATTGAGCGTGATGCCCTTGTCGAGATCGGTCAGCGCGTGGATCTGGACGATCTTGTGCGCGAGCTCGCCGATCGCGCTGACGCCCGCGGCGAAATTGGCGCCGGAATGCGCGGCTTTGCCGGTGACGGCAAAATGCATGAAGATGCCGCCCTTGCGGCCGGTGACGATGTTGCCTGTGGGGCGGCCCGGCTCGGAATTGAACACGGCGCGGGCGGCGCGTCCTTCACGCTCGATCACCGGGCGTGAGGAGGGCGAGCCGATCTCCTCGTCGGAGGTGATCAGCAGCTTGATCGGATGCGGGCTGCCGCCGAATTTGTGAAAGGCCGTCGCCACGAACACGTTCATGACGAGGCCGGACTTCATGTCGGCAACGCCAGGTCCGTAGGCGCGACCGTCTTTGATCGTGAACGGGCGCCGCCCGGCCTCGCCCTTGCCGAACACGGTGTCGCGATGCCCCATCAACAGCACCGGCTTCTCGTTGCTGCCGGGCTTTGCGACGTCGGCATGGATCGCGTCGCCGAAATTGGCATCGCTCTCGCGCCGGAACGGAATCTCGTGCTCGGCAAAATGCCGCTCGAACCGCGCACCGACCGCATCGACGCCTTCCTTGTCATAGGACCCGGAATCGATGTTCACGACATCGCGCAGCAGGTCGATCATCGCCTGCCGCTGCGACGCCAGCCAGTCCGTGATTTGAGTCTCCGACATCGCCACTGTCCCCTAACCGACGCTACGTTGCGCTTATAGGGCCGGTGTCGACGATGAGGTAGGCGCCGAACGCGGGCTCCATGCGCAGAATCGCACGTCAGGCGACGCAGGGGCGAAGCCGAGTGGCCGCTTTGGACCTGCGACAGGGCGGATCCCTGGGGTGGCTCGCTCCAAGCGGCAGCAGCTCAACGCTTCGGTTCCGCCATCGCTTCCACTCCGCGAAGCTGCGTCGCAACGGTCAACGCACCGATCTTCTGGCCCATGTCCTTGCCCACCTCGGTCGAGAACCGGTAGTGAAAGCCGGCCCAGATGCGGGCGTTTGAGACTTCGTCGCTATAGTCCTGAAGCCGCGACCATCTTCGCGTGACACCTGGTGCGGTTGGGCTGGTCAGCGAAAACTCGCCGAAATCTCCAACGACGGTCTGGAGCACGGTCGAAATCGCTGCCGACGTGATGCAGTGAGCGCAGGGATATTCCGGATGCATCGGTGTTTCCCCCAGCGGCAGCCAGGATGCATCACGAGGCGTCGCCGCATTCGACGTCAGGTCGGCGTTGCGTATGGCCGTGATCGGTCGCCAGAAATTGTAATGGTACTTCGCGTCAAACACGGCGACGATGGCGTCGTTGCCCGCTATCGACGTCAAGGCGAACAGGCGGGCACAGTCGACGAGATCCATGCCCTTGGCCATCGCCGCCTGCCTCACGATCGGATTGTAGGTGCGGGCACCGACAAAGAGCCAGAATCGACCGATCGTCGTTTGTTCAGGGGTCCGGGTCGGACTGCTTCGGCCGCCGACCTCGCGGATTTCGTTGACGTCCCGGGTCCACACCTCTGAACCAAGCGCCGGCGGGGGCCCGGGGCGAAACTGCGATCCGGACGCCATGACCCAGGGCGTCGTCGCGCCCGTTGTCGAGAAAAGCGGGACGGCGGTCGGAACATAGGCGCCCGGTGTCGTCAGAGGCCGGTAAGTTTCCGCAGCCGCGCTGCCGTCATTCGCACGAAGCTCGATGATCTTCGTTGCGGCTTCTTTCCCGAGGCTCATGCCGGCGACCTTGGACTCGCCGTCGGCGATCGGCACCAGGGAGTTCGTCAGCGTCGCATCCAGCTCCGGCTTGAGGTCTGGATAGATCGACAGCAGCACGCCGTGGGCAGCAACTGCGGCCGCAGCCTCCCGCGAGGTCGAACGGTCCGCGGGCAAGGACATCTTGTATGGCGCGTACCGGCGATCGATCGCATTGACTGCCTCGAACATTGCGACGTGCATCATCGATAAGGCGCGGCTGTGAGGCGCTGGAGGAATTTGCTTCTCGGCAGCGATCGAGTCGGCCTTTGCATTCCAATCCATGATCACGTCAGCGCGTGCAGGCGGCACCGAGGCTGCGAGCAGCGTTACGATCAGCGATAGGCGGCAGATGCTCCACGACGGGTATTTCATGGCGTGCCCTTTCTATTTGAAGGACGTTTCGCGAGGTCGATGCGGCTCTGGCCGACATCGCGTCGCGCTGCGCGAGGACTCTAGCCATCTTGATGTGGTTTGATTGTGAACTGCTTCACTCACCGGCAGCGGTCCAACTGCCGCGAAGCGATTTGTCCGGCCGGCAGTAGTTGCACGCCGAATGGGTAGGCTTGGCTTACCGTTCGCGCTGCATTGTGGAGTCGGCTATAGTCAACACAAGCTGCCAGTTGGACGTGCCGAAGTCCGTAGCTCGATCTTTTCAGGTGCAGCTTGCATGCCGTCGGCGGGCTATGCCTTGCTCTCTTTTCAGAGCGTCTTTCTAAGTCTGCAGTGTCGTCGCTGTAACCTCAACGGAGAGAAACATGCCGTTGTTCATCTCGTACGTCTCGTACTCCAATTCCGGTATCAAAGGAATGGTCGACAAACCGACCGATCGCACGGCGGTCGTCGGTGCAATGGTGGAGAAGGCAGGCGGGAGGCTCCAGGGAGCCTTCATGACCACCGGCCCGCATGACGTGCTGCTCGTCACGGAGTTTCCCGATGGAGCGGACGCTGTCGCCGTCGGAATGGCTGCCGCCGCGAGCGGCGCCATTTCCAAGATCGAGACGGTGCGTGCCTGGAAGATGAGTGAGTTCAAAGCTGTCGCGGAGAAGGCTGCGAAGCTTGCTAGTGTCTACGTACCGCCGGGCAAGTAGGCTGGCGCGAGCGCGGCCATACAGCTAAAAGCCGATCGCGACGGTCGGTCGTCCCGGCCGTCCGCGCGCTTCAGCCCCGTGCGCCAAGGCATTATAGGACCAACAAGCTGTTAGCCTACGCCCCCACCATCGGCATGCGCGGATATTCGCCGGGTGTGCCGGCGGGCGGGATCGGGATGCCGCCGTCGGAATATTCGTTGAGCTTGTTGCGCAGGGTGCGAATCGAGATGCCCAGGATGTTGGCGGCGTGGGTGCGGTTGCCGAGGCAGTGCTTCAGCGTCTCCAGGATCAGGTCGCGTTCGACGTCGGCGACGGTGCGGCCCACGAGCGCCCGCGTCACCTGCTCGGCGGCCATCGTGGCATGCGCCACGGCCGGCACGGTCTTGGCGAGGTCGAGGCGGTCGCCGTCCGGCGTCAGGATGGCGTCGGGTCCGATCTCGTCGCCCTGCGCCATCAGTACCGCGCGATGCATGGTGTTTTCGAGCTCGCGGACGTTGCCCTGCCAGCGGTTGCTGGAGAGCACGCGGCGCGCTTCCGCCGAGATCGGGCGCACCGGCACGCCGTTGGCTTCGGCATATTTCTTCACGAAGTGCTGGGCGAGCTCGAGGATGTCGAGGGGACGCTCGCGCAGCGGCGGGATCTTCAGATTCACGACGTTGAGGCGGAACAGCAGGTCCTCGCGGAACGTGCCTTCGCGCACGGCGTCCACCAGATTGCGGTTCGAGGTCGCGATGATACGGATGTCGACCGGGACCGGCTTGGTGCCGCCGACGCGGTCGATCACGCGCTCCTGGATTGCGCGCAAAAGCTTGGACTGCAGGCGGACGTCCATCTCCGAGATTTCGTCCAGCAGCAGCGTGCCGCCGGTGGCTTCCTCGAACTTGCCGATGCGGCGGGCGATCGCCCCGGTGAAGGCGCCCTTCTCGTGGCCGAACAGCTCGGATTCGAGCAGATGCTCGGGGATCGCGGCGCAGTTGATCGAGATGAACGGGCGCTTGGCGCGCGCCGAGCGGGTGTGGACGTAGCGGGCCAGCACTTCCTTGCCGGTGCCGGACTCGCCGGTGATCATCACCGAGGCGTCGGAGCCTGCGATTTGCTGGGCGAGCTTGATGACCTTGGCCATCGCCTCGTCGCGATAGACCAGCTCGCGGGAATCGTTGGCGACGGCGGCCAGCACCGCGGCGATCAGCTCCGGATCCGGCGGCAGCGGGATGTATTCCTTGGCGCCGGCATGAATCGCGGCGACCGCGGCGCGGGCGTCGTTGGTGATGCCGCAGGCGACGATCGGGGCGTGGATGTGCTCGGCCTCGAGCCGCATCACGAGGTCGCGGATGTCGAGGGCGACGTCGACCAGCAGCAGGTCGGCGCCCTTGCCTCCACGCAGCACCCGCATCGCCTGGTCGAGATCCTCGGCGTGGGTCACGGTCGCGCCGTTCTCCATCGCGATCTTGGTGGCGGTGGTGAGCTGGCCCTTCAATGTGCCAACGATGAGAAGCCGCATGTCAGTCTCCTATCCGTCTGGTCGCGCTGCCGCGCGTCATTCCTTGCAGTCGCAAGTGCTAGCTGCGTTCGGTCTTGATAATTTCGGTCATGGTCACGCCGAGCTTGTCTTCCACTAGGACGACTTCGCCGCGGGCGACCAGCTTGTTGTTGACGTAGATGTCGATGGCCTCGCCGACGCGCCGGTCGAGCTCGAGCACGGTGCCCGGCCCGAGCTTCAGGAGCTCGCCGACGTCCATCTTGGAGCGGCCGAGCACGGCCGAGACCTGCACGGGAACGTCGAACACGGCCTCGAGGTCGGCGGCGGCGCGCGCCGCATATTCGTCCTCGGTGTAGCCGACATCGGTGCCGGTGGGCGGCAGCGGGCCGTTGAGATCGGGCAGCGGGACCTGTCCGTCGGTGTCGCTCATGGCTTAATTCCCCCTGCGGGACGCGACATAGCGTCCGACCATTTCGTCGATCTTGGCCGCGATGGCGCCGCGCTCCAGCACGACGCCGCCATCGGCCCATTCGATCCGGCAGTCGCCGGTGGCAATTTCAGGCTCGGCCAGGATCACCAGCCGGCCCTCGAAGCCGCTCTGCTTGGCGAGCCGCTCGATCTTCTCGCGCGCGCTGTCGTAGAGCGCGTCGTTGATGCGGACGACCAGATGCGGCGTCGCGACCAGATGCGAGAAGCAGTCCTTGACCAGCGCCATGACCTCGCCGAGCGGCTCCGCGGCGACCAGATCGGCGCACAGCTTGCGCGCCACGGCGACCGCGACGTCGACCGCCTCGGTCTCCATCTTGGACTCGATGTTGCCAATGCCCGAGGCGATGCCTCTGATGCCGATGTTGATTTCTTCCATGGCGAGCGCAACGCGGCGATCGCTCTCGGCCTTGGCTTCGCGCTGGCCGGCGGCAAAGCCGTCCTGGTAGGCGCGCGCCTCGGCTTCCGCGACCTTCTGGGCGATCTCGGCCGCGGTCGCCGTCTTCTCGCGCGGCGATCGCTCGGGCGCCGCGAAGTCGGTGTCGAACAGGAATTTTGCCGGAGCGGCCATCAATACACCAGTTCGTCGTCGGCGCGGTTCTTGGTCAGCATGATCTCGCCCTTGGCGGCGAGATCCTTGGCGAGGTTGACCAGCAGCGCCTGGGCTTCGTCGACGTCGCGCAGGCGGACAGGACCCAGCGCCGCCATGTCGTCCTGCAGCATCTTGGCTGCGCGCGAGGACATGTTGCCGAAGAAGAAGTTGCGGACGTCCTCGTTGGCGCTCTTGAGCGCGACGCCGAGCTTGTCCTTGTCGACGTTGCGCATCAGGGTCTGAGCCGAGCCGGAGTCGAGCTTCACCAGATCGTCGAAGGTGAACATCAGCGCCTTGATGCGCTCGGCCGATTCGCGATTGTCCTCTTCCAGCGAGGTGATGAAGCGGGTTTCGGTCTGGCGGTCGAAATTGTTGAAGATTTCCGCCATCACCTCGTGGGCGTCGCGGCGGCGGGTCTGCGACAGATTGGACATGAATTCGGTGCGCAGCGTCTTCTCCACGCTCTCGATCACCTCCTTCTGCACCGCTTCCATCTTCAGCATGCGGTTGATGACGTCGAGCGCGAGCTCCTCGGGAAGGATGCCGAGCACGCGGGCGGCGTGCTCCGACTTCAGCTTCGACAGCACCACGGCGATGGTCTGCGGGTATTCGTTCTTGAGATAGTTTGCGAGGACCTCTTCCTGCACGTTGGAGAGCTTCTCCCACATGTTGCGGCCGGCGGGGCCGCGGATCTCGTCCATGATGCCGTTGACGCGCTCGGGCGGCAGGTACTGCTGCAGCAGCCGCTCGGTGGCGTCGAAATTGCCCATCAGCGCGCCCGAGGCCGACATGCGCGAGACGAATTCGAGCAGCATGTCCTCGACCGTATCGACCTCGACGGTGCCGAGCGTCGACATTTCCAGCGAGAGCTGGCGGACCTCGTCGTCGTCGAGCAGGCTCCAGATCTTGCCGCCATACTGCTCGCCCAGCGCCAGCATCAGGATCGCGGCGCGCCGCGGTCCGGACAATTGCTCGGCTCCCTTGCCGTTCTTGGCGCGGTCGCCCGCGCGCTGACCCAGCGTTGAGATCACGCTGGTGATGTCGTTGGAGTTGGCGTTTTGCGCGTTGGAGGCCATGTCAGATCACTTCTTGATTTACTTGGCAGATTGCTTGGCGGGTCATTTGGCTGGTTCGGCCAGCCACTGGCGGATGATGGAGACGGTCTCGTTGGGGTTGCGCTCGGCTAGCTCGCCGACGCGATGAACGGACTGGGCGTGGACCTGGCCCTGGACGGTGGCGACGTCGATCGCGGTTGCCGCACCGCTCGGCAGCAGTTGCTGGCCGCTGCTGGCCGGCGCGGCCTCATCGCTCGCGGAGGGGCCGGTCAGAACGCCGGAGATGGCGGCGGCGACCTCGTCGGACGCCAGGATGCGCTTGACCAGCGGCCGGATCACCAGGAACAGCACGACCAGGCCGAGCAGCATCATCACGCCGAGCTCGACGAAGTACATGACGTCGTCCTTGGTGAACTGCAGCATGCCGAGGAAACCCGAGGGCTCGCTGATCGGGGCGGTGGAGGGGGCGTCGGCAAAGCGCAGGTTCACGACCTCGACCTGGTCGCCGCGCTTCTGGTCGAAGCCGATCGCCGAGCGCACCAGAGCGGAGATGCGGTCGAGCTGCTCCTTGGTGCGGTCCTGATAGGCCAGCTCGCCCTTGTCGTTCTTGGAATAGATGCCGTCGACCAGCACCGCGACCGAGATGCGGTTGACCCGGCCGGCCTCGGTCACCTCGGTCTTGGTGGTGCGGGAGATCTCGTAATTGTTGGTCTCTTCGGTCTTCTTGCTCTGATCCTTCGCCGTCGGACCGCTGTTCTGCTGGTTGCCTGGCAGCTCGTTGTTGACGGTGACCTGACCGTTGTTGTCGGCGGTCGAGCTCTGTTCTTCGCGCGTCTGGCTCGAGCGCAGCACGCGGCCCTCGGGGTCGAACTTGTCCGAGGTCTGGGTGACCTTGTTGAAGTCGAAATCTGCCGAGAGCTGCACGCGGGCGCGGCCCGTCCCGACCACGGAGGAGACGATGTCCTCGACCTGCTTGCGGATCCGCTTCTCGAAGGCGACGCGGCGCTCTTCGCCGACGGCCTGCTCCGGATCGGTCTGGGCGCCGTCGGCGAGCAGCTGGCCGGCCTCGTCGACGATCGAGACCCGCTGCGGCTTCAGCCCGTTGACGGCGGAGGCGACCAGATGGCGGATGGCGCGGATCTGCTGGGCTTCCAGCGCGCCGCGCACCCGGACCACGATCGAGGCCGACGGCTCCGGCGCCTCGCGCGAGAACAGGGGGCGCTCGGGCAGCACCAGATGGACGCGGGCGGCCTGGATCCGGTCGATGGCGCGGATGGTGCGGGCGAGCTCGCCTTCCAGCGCTCGCAAGTGGTTGATATTCTGGACGAAAGAGGTGGTGCCGAGAGCGTCCGACTTGTCGAAGACTTCATAGCCGACGCCGCCGCCCTTGGGCAGGCCGCCCTCGGCGAGCTTCATCCGCAGGCGCGTGACCTTGTCCTTGGGCACCATGATGATGCTGCCTTCATTGCGCAGCTCGAACTGGATGCCCTGGCGTTCCAGGTCCTTGATGATGCCCGAGGAATCCTCGACGCTGAGGTCGGTGAACAGCGTCGTCATCTGCGGCGTGGTCACCCGCATGATGACGAACGCGAAAAAGCCGATGAGCGCGGCGGTGACCGCGATCATCGCCCCGAACCGGGCGGCGCCGATACCCTTCAGAAAGTCCGCAAGACCTTGCAAGCAACCGCCCCAACAGATTCGGCCGCTTTCACTGGAAGGGGCCGACTGGGCAATTATTGCCTAGGTGATGGTTTCGATATGGTTAACGAAGGTTAAGAGGTCGGACAAAAGTCGGCCGAAAAGCAAACAAGAAAAAAATCGGCCTCGCGGGGCGAGGCCGATTTTCGTCAAAAGCCGCAGATTTCCGGATCGCTTACTGGCGATATTGCTGGATGCGGGTGGTGCGAAGACCCGCCAGACCGTGCTGGTCGATGGAAAACTGCCAGGAAAGGAATTCGTCGACCGTCAGGGTATAACGGCTGCAGGCCTCCTCGAGGGAGAGAAGTCCGCCACGCACAGCGGCGACGACTTCGGCCTTGCGGCGGATCACCCAACGTTTGGTGCCGGGTGCTGGCAAGTCTGCAATCGTCAGCGGACTGCCGTCCGGCCCGATGACGTATTTTACCCTCGGGCGATGGGGTTCTGTCATGGCGTACTCACAAACTCTCAACCACTGAACTCACGCCGTAACCCTACGCGTGCGGGCTTAAAAATCCGCTAAGCCTAAGGCATCAATACAATTCTCCTTGAAAATGGCTGGAACACAGCCATCCCGGCCGGCGGAACGGTTGTGTCCAGGCCGGTCGGGGGGTCTTCCTAAATACTTTACTAACGAACAGAGGCCTGAGCACGATGCTGCAAAGCCCTCAAACTGTCGTCCCGGGGCGCGCGTAGCGCGAGCCCGGGATCCATACCGCGTGATCTATCGATCAGACACGAGTAGCGGTACCAAGAGTAACGTCCTGACCACGAGTCCTCGCCAAATGTCTCGCGGTGGTTATGGATCCCCGCCCCCGTGCGCAATTGCGCACTCGGCGGGGATGACACCTCATATGCGGCGGTAGCGCGAGCCGCTAGTTGCTGCTGGTGGCGATGATGCTCTTCACCTGGCTCAGCATGTAGCTCTGGCCGTCGATGCTGAGCAGCGGCGGCGACTGGGTCAGGTCAACCGACGACACCACGCCCTGCACTTGGGCCGCGATGCCGACATTGTTGTTGGCGACGTCCTTGCCGGTGGCCGAGATCGTGTACTTGCCGTCGGGCCATTGCGTGCCGTCATTGCCCATTCCGTTCCAGGTGAAGGGAACGTCGGTGCCGGCACCTGCGGTGTATTTGCCGGTGAACACGGTCTGGCCGCTGGCATTGGCGACGGTGATGTCGACGGTCGAGTCGGTGGGAACGTTGAGATGCCAGGTCGCCGTCGACTTCGTCATGGTCGCGGTGGTGCCGTCGACCAGGGCGGTCTTGCCGACGAAGCCCAGCGCCTGGGTCGCCTGCGTGGTCTGCTGCAGCGTGACGAGCTGGGACAGCGAGTCGTTGGTCTTGAGCTGTTGCTCGACCCCAGCGAACTGCACCAGCTGCTGGGTGAACTGGTTGGTGTCGAGCGGGTCCAGCGGGTTCTGGTTCTGCAACTGCGTCGTCAGCAGCGTCAGGAAGGTCTGGAAATTGCCGGCGAGCGTCGCGCCGGTGTTCGAGCTCAGCGAGTTCGAGCCCGACGAATTTTTCGAGACGTCGGTCGTGCCGGAGACGACGGTGGGGGCGGTGGCGGCATTCGTGGTGGTCATATGCGAATACTCCTCACACTCTGATGTCGACGCCGCTGCTCGATCCGAGCATGCGGCCGTAGGAGCGACCGACGGGCGCCGCTGCAACGGTGTCGTCCTCGCTGATGATCAGCCGGCGGGCATTGCCGCCATTGTCGTTGTTCTGGCCGGAATTCTGCCCCGACGAATTCTGGTCGCGCAGGCTGAAGGACAGCCCGTTGCTGCCGGTCTTGAAGCCGGCGTCGTCGAGCGCGCGTTGCAATTGCGGCGCATCCTGCCGCAGCATCTGCAGCGTCTCCGGCTTCTCGACGGTGAGATGCGAGGTGACCTGGCCGTTGCGGTCGACATTGATGCGCACGTCGATGCGGCCGAGGTCGATCGGATCGAGGCTGATGTCGAAGCGCGTCTTGCCGGCGCGTGCGGCGGCCGCGATCTCGATCGGCACGCCGCTGATCGGCACGGCCGTCGAGTTGGCCGCAGTCGCGGTCAGCGTCGTGGTCGAGGCCGGGGTCGTGTTGGTCACCGGCGCCTGGAAGGCGGAGGCGGCCTGCGCGCTGGCGTCGGTCGCGGCGACATTGGCCTGCGCGGCCGCATGCGCGTGCGTGCCGTTCGCCGCACTG
This sequence comes from Bradyrhizobium cosmicum, assembly GCF_007290395.2. Classification (NCBI taxonomy): domain Bacteria; kingdom Pseudomonadati; phylum Pseudomonadota; class Alphaproteobacteria; order Hyphomicrobiales; family Nitrobacteraceae; genus Bradyrhizobium; species Bradyrhizobium cosmicum. Next base: position 1,376,938 of record NZ_CP041656.2, read on the forward strand.
GTCGCATCGGTGGTGCCGGCCTTCGCATCGGCCTTGGCGTCGGTCGCGCCGGCCTCGGCCTGCGGTTTTGCGGTTTGCGCATGCGCGGCGTTGGCGGCCGTCGCATTTGCCGGCGCCTGCGCAGCGTTCGCGTTGCCCGCGTCCTGGCCGATGTTGGAAGCGTCGGCCTGTCCTTGCGCGATGGCGGCGGCCTTGAATGAGGTCTTCGGCGTGCTCTGGTCGACGGCGGCGATCAGGCCGCCATTGGTCTTGGCATCGGTCGCGGTGCCGTCGGTGGTAGCGGTATCCCCGAGCGTCGCCGTGGTGTTGGCATCGACCTTGGCGCCGGCGGTCTTGTCGCTCGCTGTCGCGGTATCGGTCTTGCCGGCGATCTGCGCCGCGGTGGAGGCGCTGGCGGCGATGCCGGCGGCGGCGATCGTCAGCGGCGAGGCGGCGGCATCACTGGCCTGGCTCGCGGCTGCGTTCGGGTCGACCGGCACCACAGGTACGGCCACCACAATTGCGTTCGGATCGGGCTGGGCGGCCTGCGTCGCGTCCACTTGGGCGGCGGCTGCGGCATCGGCCGCGGCAGTCTGCCCGTCGGTGCCGCTGGTCTTGTCGCTCTTGCTGTCGCCGGACTTGTCGGCCGATTTGGCGTCGGACGCCTCGGACTTGTCCTTCTTGGCGGCCTTGCTGGTGTCTTTGCCAGAATCCTTGGCAGGATCGGCGGCCGAGTCGTTCCTGGTGCGAGCCGAATTGTCGTTGGCGTCGCTCGCTCTACTCTGCGAGGACGAATCGCTCGCGGAGGTATCGCGCGAATTCCGGTCGGACGCGGACGACGAGGAGGAGGAATCGGTCCAGCGCGACGATGTATCCTGCGCGGCGGCCGCCGCGTTGGTGTTGACCGCCTGGGTGTTGCTGTCGACCAGCGAGCCGAAGGAATCGTTGGTGTCCTTCGTGCTCTGCGACCGGGCAGTCTTTTGCTGCGCGCCGGGAACTGGCACGCTGGCAGCTACATCTGACGTCCGACCGACCACAGGCAACCCCTTGAAAACATCTTCGTCCCCAAGGTAGCAAGGAGTGGGCCAGCCCCGTGATGAGGCTATTTATTGAGCAAAATCAGTCTCTTGATAAATCTGGCACGCTGCCGCGATGCCCTCCCGGACCCGGCGTTTCTGCCGCCCCCGGCAAGAATTGCCCTAAGCTTTCCGTACGCGTGATTGCTTCACCGGAAGGCCGCCTATATTAAAGAGGCGCTCTCAGCCGCTTTCGACCGGGCAGACCGTGCCTTTCGGGAACTTGGGTTCCCTTGGGATTGCCGATGTCCGGGCCAGAAGCACATCGCGGATCGCCGAACGCCGCCGTCACACCTTAAAAGCCATGCTCAACAGTCTGGATCTCGAAGGCCGTCCTGAGGATACCAGGGTCGTCGTTGCCATGTCGGGCGGCGTCGATTCCTCGACCACGGCCGCGCTGTTGAAGGCGCAAGGCTATGACGTCGTCGGCATCACGCTGCAGCTCTACGACCATGGCGCGGCGACCCATCGCAAGGGCGCCTGCTGCGCCGGCCAGGACATCCACGACGCTCGCGACGTCGCGGCCAAGCTCGGCATTCCCCATTACGTGCTCGATTACGAGGATCGCTTTCGCGAGTCCGTCATCGACAATTTCGCGGACAGCTACGCGCTCGGCGAGACGCCGGTGCCGTGCATCGAGTGCAACCGCAGCGTCAAATTCCGCGACCTCCTCAAGACCGCGCGCGAGCTCGGCGCCCAGGCGCTCGCCACCGGCCATTACGTCGCCTCGCGTCGCCGCGACGACGGTTCGCGCGCGCTGGTCTGCGCCGCAGACAGCGACCGCGACCAGAGCTATTTCCTGTTCGCGACCACGCAGTCACAGCTCGATTTCCTGCGCTTCCCGCTCGGCGACATGACCAAGCCCGAAACGCGCGAGCTCGCGCGTCGCTTTGAGCTCAGCGTCGCCGACAAGCACGATAGCCAGGACATCTGCTTCGTGCCCACGGGCCGCTACACCGACATCATCACCCGTCTGCGTCCGAACGCGATGGACCCCGGCGACATCGTCGATCTCGACGGCCGCGTGCTCGGCCGGCACAATGGCATTGCCAATTTCACAATCGGCCAGCGCCGCGGCCTCGGCATCGCCGCCCACGCGCCGCTGTTCGTGGTCCGGCTCGATGCCGCCAACCGCCGCGTCGTCGTCGGCCCGCGCGACGCCTTGAAGATGCACCGCATCAGCTTGCGCGACGTCAACTGGATCGGCGACGGCGACATCGACCGCGCCATCGGCGGCGGCCTCGAATTGTTCGTGCGCGTGCGCTCGACCCGCGCGCCCCAGCCGGCGTGGCTGCGAGGCGGCAACGGTCATTACGAGGTCGAGCTCGTCGCCGGCGAAGAGGGCGTCTCGCCCGGCCAGGCCTGCGTGTTCTACGACGCGCCTTCGGGCCAGGCCCGCGTGCTCGGCGGCGGTTTCATCCAGAGCGCCGCGGCCAAGATCGCGAGCAACGCAGCGCGGCCGCTCGCCGAAGCCGTGCGCGGCTAAAAAACTTCAGAGCGGGGCAGGGGGGCATGGCAGCAGACATCTCGCGGGCCGGGGTCGAGAAGGCCTATGGCCGCTGGGCGCCGGTGTACGATCTCGTGTTCGGCAAGGTGTTCGACGCCGGAAGGCAGTCGACCATCGCCGAGGCCGACCGCATCGGCGGCCGCATTCTCGACGTCGGCGTCGGCACCGGGCTTTCGCTGTCCGACTATTCGCGCACCACGAAGATCTGCGGCGTCGACATCTCCGAGCCGATGCTGCGCAAGGCGCAGGCGCGCGTGCGCGCGATGCGGCTCAGCAATGTCGAAGTGCTCTCGGTGATGGACGCCAAGAACCTCGCCTTCCCCGAGAACTTCTTCGACGCGGTGGTCGCGCAATACGTCATCACCGCCGTGCCAGATCCCGAAGGCACGCTCGACGAGTTCGTGCGCGTGCTCAAGCCCGGAGGCGAGCTGATCCTCGTCAACCACATCGGCGCCGAAAGCGGCCCCCGAAAGCTGTTCGAACTCGCCTTCGCCCCCATCGCCCGCCGCCTCGGCTGGCGCCCGGAATTCCCGTGGGACCGCCTCGTCAACTGGGCCGCAAAGCACGGCGGCATCACGCTGACCGAGCGCCGGCCCATGCCGCCGATGGGCCATTTCTCGCTGATCCGCTACCACAAATCGTAATGTTGCAGGTGGGAACACCGGGCCTTTCCCGCGCGTTTCCCTGTCATGCGCACCACATCAAACATCGTCCTAGCTAGTCTCCTGATCGCTGCCTCAGGCGCCGCGATCGCGCAGGCTCCGCCAGCTCCGGCGACACCGCCGCAAGCGACCGCGCCGCCATCCCCGCAACGCAGCCCCGGCTGCGCGCCTTCGGATCGGCTGACCACCGCTCCCGACGGCACCACCACAACCGGCCAGTCCCGGGAACCGCTCGGCGACAAGCTTGCCAAGACCGACGGCGTGCTCTGCCCGCCCTCCGGCGTCGATCCCGACATGCATGCCCCGGCCCCCGACACCGGCGGCACCACCCCCGTGATTCCGCCCCCCGGGAGCCCTGGCGGTGACCCGACCGTCCGGCCGAAATAGGCTTGATCTAAATCCCCGATCTCGTCATGCCCGGGACAAGCCCGGCCATGACGGATTAAGCGCGCAAAGAGGCCAAATTCACCCGCCGACATATTTGCGGATGCCTTGGCAAACGCGGATTGACAGCCCGCCGCCCCCTTCCTTATATGCCGCGCGTTCGCGAGATCGGCGGTTCCGCCGTTCGCGACCCTGTGGCGGGGTAGCTCAGCTGGTTAGAGCACGGGAATCATAATCCTGGGGTCGGGGGTTCGAGTCCCTCTCCCGCTACCAATTCCCCGAGCTTCCTTTGGTTGGTGGGTAAAACTCAGCGGATTGAAACTAGAAATTCATCCCAACTGGCTTGGGGAATCAAAGCCTCAATTCTTGCCCCACGGGGTTCCGGCTCGCCGAATCAAGAACTTGGTCCGTGGCTCACATTGAGCTAGCTAGCCAACTTCATTTTAAATCTGTTTGGGGCAGACGCCGTTTGCCAACATCTCTCGACAGCTTGCGGTTGTGGCTGCAGAATTCCACTTTGGTTGGGCTTGGCTGTCTTGTTTGCGATCGACATTGTCGCATTTGTTTTGCCCGTATGCACCGATGCTGTCGTCGCACTTGGAAAGCGTAGCGGCATTTCTGAGTCTTGAGCCGGCTTTGCCGGCTCAATTATTGGAGCAGCAATTACTTTGGTTGCCGCTGCCATCGCCCACAGCGCTGCATTTCAACAAATCCGTTCCAATGAAAGAATTGCCGCCAAGCGCGAGACTGAAATCCTTGAGGTCATAAGGTCAGAGCTCCGAATAACATTCTTAGTCATCAATCATGTTTGGAAGACAGTGGATTGGGCGCTGGCTCGCGATATCAATGACGATCGGCGTACATTCCGAAGCACGCGCGCGGTCCTGAACGTGACGACGATGCTGCCTACAAAACAGTTCATCGAAGAAGCCAAAACGTACTCGGAAGGTCTAAGTCCGTTGAAGCGGCGCCGCTTTCTGCCAGTGATGCACTGGCTTGATCAATGCGACCAACTCAGAAATCATGATCAACCTAAATTAGGCGGGAACGAGAGTAACCAAGCATTTCGCGTTGGGGTTTTGTCTCACGCGCAAACCTGCTTTACGGGGCTGGCTGATGCTGTCGCCATGTTCGACGAAGATCTTGGCCACATCTTTGATGGTCGGATTAGGTCCGATCGTTTCATTTCTCCGATTATAGAGAATATGGATATCGCTTTCGAAATGCATGTGGCGCAAGAGAGGCAGATTTTCGGCAACCGCTAGGACGCCTCGCTGCTCAGTCCACTCCGCCTTTCGCCCGCGTTGCATCATATCCAAAGACGGTGGAGACCGTAGATGGAGAAATTTCAGTTGATATTTGACCTCGTAGGATGGGCAGAACACTTGCGAAGCTTCTCATGCTTTTGCTGTCGGGTAGAAACTCGATGGGTATCGCTTCGCTCTGCCTAGGCGCTGCACACCTGTATGCTGCTGTGCGGTCTCCTTGCGCTACACATTCGCGCAGCAGACCGCGGGTGCGAGGTCGGCACCCGGTCTTCCCTGCGCCCTCTCGATCAGAAGGGTGAAGCGATCAAGCAAAGCTCGGGCGAAACCGGCCGCGAGAGCGCGCAACCATGTCTGTCGTGTTGAAAACGCCCGGCCTACGGCGTCGGCGTTCCGCTGTTGAGAAGATTGGCGAGGGCGGTGAGAAGCTGCGCCGGAGCGAACGGCTTGGACAGCATGACACTGTCGGGAACGCCTTTGGAGGTCCAGTCCGCGGCTGCGGCCCCGCTCATATAGACGATGGGAAATTCCGGCTGGATCTCCCTGGCGTGTTGGGCGACCTTCCAGCCGTCCATCTTGCCTTTGAGGTCGATGTCGGTCACCAGCGCGAGATATTGGCCATTGTGGACTTTCAGCAAAATCACCGCCTCTTCTCCGGACGATGCGACCACCGCTTCGAAGCCGCCGTCGTGCAGCGCGTCTGCGACGAAGCTCTGGAGCAACGCCTCGTCTTCGACAACGAGGATGACAGGCATTTCAATGTCCGGCACGACGCCATTCCCCGCTGCAGCCCGAGACACAAGTCACAAAGTGAATATGAGCTCCCGGCGCGCACTGCTCCTGCTCCCGTCGCGCCATCGCGCTTCAGGTTTCGTCCAGAGGACTATCTTCGCGGAAAGCCACTGCATTGCTTTTCCGATCGTGCACTAGTGGCCCAGCGCGGACGCGAGCGTGCCGACATCATGATCGCCCGGCGGCATGGCCCCGATCTGCGCCCGCACCTGCAGCAGCGCGCGCCGGAGCCAGGTCTTGATGGTGTTGACGGGGACGCCATATTGCTCGGCCAGCCGGTGCCGGCTTTCACCGTAGAGATAGGCCGCGATCACCAGATGACGCCGTGTCGGGTCGAGCGTTTGCAGAGCGGACAACATGCTCTGCTGGAGCCTGATGGTGTCGCTTTCGTTTTCCCTGCTTTCCATACTTTCCAGCGCCGTGGGCGCGTCGGCAGGAAAGTCAAGCAAGGCCGACTGGTCGCGGTAGATTTCTCGCGATGGCCTTCGCGCGGCATCGATCGCGAGATTCTTGGCGATCGTGATCATCCACATCATGGGCGAGCCCAGCGCCCGACGATACGCGGCCGCGTTCAACCAAATGCGAACATAGGCCTCCTGCACGATTTCCTCTGCGAGATGCCGGCGCCTGACGACCAGTAGCACGGTCGAGAACAGCTTGCGCCGCGTGGCTGCGTGCAGCTTTTCGAAGGCCGGCTCATCGCCTCCCGCCATGCGCAGCAGCAGCTGCTCAAGCTCGGTCGGGCCGGACCGTTCAGCGCGGAGGCCGCTTATCATCGGCGCCATGTCATCCCCCGGGACTGCCCGGCAATTTTGTCCAGCGAAGTTCTCCGAAGTCGGGGAGAGTGTCAATTGAAGTTTACATTTAAAACTGACAATGCAGCGTGAAATTCGAGATAAACTCTTTCTGTTCAATCGGTTGTTCAATCTCGAGCTTGCCGGGCGCGGCGCCTTAGGAACCAAGTGCAATCGCTCCCATTGTCATCCCAATCATACAATGGAGGCTTCCCGTGCAAGGCGACAACCCCATCAGCTGGCTGATGTTCTTCACTCTCGCGGCAACGACATTCATCATTGCCGGCGGTTTCATCTATTTCCTGCGATCCCACACCAATCGCGAAATCGCGGCAAACGCGCTTGAAGGCGACGGCAACAGCCGCGGCGTGGCGCCGAGCGGGGCCGGACCCGAATTGATTGGGTTCGCCGTTCTCGCCTTCGCCGTGATGGGCTTGCTCACGGTTGGCTACAACGGCAAATCCCGCGTGGAAACGGCTCAGACCACCACGCCGGTCGGCGGCGCAACGACAGGCATGGCGCAGCCGGTCGGCACGCCTGAGCAGCCGAAGCGCTATCAGCCGGTCAATCCCGCACCGGACAACCGCGCCGCCCCGACATCGTCGGACACCGGCATCGGCTCAGAGAACGGTTCGACCGGACAGCCGAAGTAAGGACGACCAGGGACTCGCGCTCTACCACCCGCGAGTCCCTGCGCCGCCCTTGAACGGTCCCACGATGCGCGAGGTGATCCAGCCGCCGTAGAAGTCGCCGTCCTGCGGCTTCACGCGTTCGTCATCCACCCAGCATTCGTCGACGCGCGAGGCATAGAAAGCCAGATGACCGGCGATGTCGGCGAATTGCGGCGTCGGTTCAGGGTAGCTCCAGGCCGCCTGCTCCGACGTCCGTCCGTCGACCATGAGCGACCAGTATTCTGCGTGCCCCTTGAATTCGCACCAGGAGCCGCCCGGCGCGTCCAGCAGATAGTGTCGTACGATATCATCGGGCGGAATATAGTAGACCGGCGGGTGACTGGTCTCGAGCACGCGATAGCCCGCCGTCGTATCGGCAATCGTGTGCGCGTTGAAAATGACGCGCAGCCGCGCGCCGATTTTTTCCAGCCGCGGCGGACGGGGATAATCCCAGACGGACTCTTGTCCGGGCAAGGGTTCGATGCGTTTGGGCGGCCACATGTCTCGTTCACTCCAGCAGGAGATCGTGCCGCCAATACTCATCGCACGATCATCGGAAAGGTCACCGCGATTGCCCAGGCGAATATCGCACCGTTGGCGAGCGCGCCCGGAAGCGGATGCCGGGTCGCCGCGTAACTCCAGCGGCTGATCAGCCCAAAGGCCACGAACAGCAACAGGATCGCAGGCACGATAATAACGATAAAGAACAGCTTCATTGGATTGAGCGCCACGGCAATGCCGAGCGAAAGGAAAAAGCAGAATTTGGTGAGGGCATAAGCGCCCCTTCGGGACTCGCGGCCACTTGTCAGCCATTCGTCGGCCATGAAGTAGGGCAAAGTCCCGCAGGCGATCGCGGCGATCAGCGGCAGCCGCGCCGGGATCGGCAGGAACGAGAACACATAGGCGTCGATCGGAAGGCCGAAGGCCAGGATGTTGTAGGCGCTCACGGCGGCTGCTGCAATAGCGACACGTTTCCAGGCGACCGTCGTCGCGACGGCCGGCGGTTGACCCTTGCGCAAGTAGAAGAGGACCGCGGTCGAGAGAGCGCCATAGAGCAGGAAATGCAGCATCAGATAATCGCCGAGCAGGATCGGCAGAAAGTCGGTGGGCATCTTCCAGAGCAACAGTGGCGTCACAATCGCCGGCAGGAACGCTGCCGTCATGAGCGCCTTCCAGCCAAGGCTTGCGCCGGCCGGACTCGGGCTCACCTCCGGCAACAATGCCGACAAGGGCCAAGCCAGTGCGACAATGCCGGCAAACACCAGCGCCAGCCAGCGCCCGCGGCTGTCGACCTCTTCATGAGGCCGATCGCCGAAGGCCGCATTCATCCAGCGCACCGTCTCAACCATGCTGTCATGACTGTAGAGCACGCCGATATGTTCGACGCCGCGCGCCAGCACCAGCTTTCGCGCGGTGCCGTCAGGAAAGTGACCGTAAGTCTCGCCGGGGATTGCCGTCCCGTCGGCGGTGAGGCTGACGATGCGCAGGCCTTCGTTCCGGAGCATCGCAGGCTCCAGCGCGCCGACGATGACAAGCAGATTGCGCGGACTGTCCGGTGTCACGACGGGCGAAAATACGGAGACCGCGACGGTTGCCTCGACGTCCGGGTGGGCTTGCGCGTACCGCACCACGATGTCGGACGCCATCGAATGTCCGAGCACCGCGAACCGGCCATCGCTCCAAGGCAGCCTGCGTGCCGCAGCCGCGACGTCGGTCAGCTCCTTCAGCAGCGCGTTGGTGATGGTCAGCCCCTCGTTGATATCGCCACGCATTGGGACCGGGTTACGGCCATGGCCGAGGAAATCAAAGGTCACTGCGATGTAACCGTTGCGCGCAAGCGTTTCCGCGAACGGCTGCATCAGCTGCTGCGAACCGGCAAAGCCATGCGCGATCATGACGACCGGTGCAGGCGCGGCGGATTGTCGTCTGAAGACCGTGACCGGCGTGTCGCCGACTACGGTCCGAGTGATATTCAGATCTCTGCTGACTTCATGCAATTCAAACAGCCCGATCAGGATCGCCACGGTCGCAATAAACCCGACAAGAAACCTCATCGATCCTCGCCGGCGATGTGTTTCCTGCGAATGCTGTGCACTGTCCACCAGATCGCAAAGCCGGCAACCGGAACGAAGGCGGCCGTCGCGACGCTGGGCTCGACATGGAGAGTGCCGCTGTCATGTGCCGCCTTGGCGATGTATCCGAACAGGCTGACCACGTAATAGGTGATCGCCGCGACCGACAGGCCTTCGACCGTGGCCTGCAGCCGGAGTTGAAGCCGCGTCCGCGCGTTCATCGACTTCAGAAGCTCCTGGTTCTGCTGCTCGAGCTCGACATCGACGCGGGTGCGCAACAGGTTCGCTGCGCGTGCGAGCTTCAACGACAGGCTCGATTGCCGCGCCTCGGTGGTAACGCATGTGCGCATTGCCGGCTTCATCCGGCGAGCCAGAAACGACGACCACGTCGGGAGGCCGCCGACCTTGCGTTCGCCTATGGTTTGCAAGCGCTGCTCGACGATCTCCTCATAGGCGCGGCTGGCGCCGAAGCGAAACACGCTCGCGGCTGCCCCGGCTTCGACTTCGGCAGCCAGGGCAGTCAGCTCGTCGAGCAGCTTGTGGTTGGCGGCGAGATCACCGGCCTGGCGCATCTGGTCGGTGACTTCGACGAGGCGACGCTCGGCGGCCGCAATCGATGGCGACAGCCGCTGGGTTTCCGGCAGGCCGAGCAGCGCCAACGTGCGATAGGTCTCGAGCTCGATCACGCGCTGAACCAGCGCTCCGGCGCGTTCCGGCGACATCGTGCGGTTGGCGACGAGGATGCGGACAAAGCCCGAAGGGCCCGGCTGGAAGTCGGTCGCGTAGAGCGCGGCGCCGTCGGAATTTTCGGCGACGGCCAGACTGGCGTTGTCGAAGAGGCGTTCCGGCGCGGTTCGCTGTAGATCCTCCTTCAGGAGATGCAGGTCGACTGCCACCAGCAGCGGGCCGGGCTGCGGCACCAGCCGCATCGGCAGCGCCAGTGAGGCCGCATCCGGATGGAACGGCGCGGCAGCCGGATCGGCCGGCATTTCCCACGTGTAGGTGGTGAATTCGGAGTGCTGTTCCCATCGCAGAACGGTGGTGCCGAACGGGGCACGATGATGCTTTTCGGCAGGTGACGGCGGTTGCAGCCCGCGCGATGTGCAGAACGCGATCAAGTTGGCGCGGTCGGCCTGTGCGCGTGGCCCCGACGTATCGAAGGCAAAATGCACGACGCGCGACGGCACCGAAATCGGGGTGAACGGGCGGGCATGAACCTCGCCGAGCACGGTGGCTCGTAGTGGATGAGGTGTCAGCCGCACCGCCTCGCCGTCGCCTATCAGGACATCCGCGCTCATCGCCATCTCGCTCGGCTGGTTGCATAGGTGGGCCGCTGCGCTACGAGTAACACTCCGTCGTGCCGGGCAGAAGCCGGAAGACGTCCGGTTCGCTTTGGCAAAAAAAATACAGCGCGCCGTGAAACGCTGGATGATTGGCTCGTATATCTGCTGCGGTACTTTGTCCGAATCGTCGGGTGTGCACCGCACGCTGGCATTGGTTTGCATTCCGGCAACGGCTGGCCTTAATCTCTGCCCGCGCCGCGGAGCGTCGCGCGGTTGCGGATTGGAGCGTGATGGTGGCAGTCTCGATGCGTATAGGCACGCGCAAGAGCGTCATGGCGTTGGCCCAGACCGAGGATATCGCGTTGCGCCTATCCAATGCCGCACCCGAATTGGGAGTCGAGATCGTCAAGTTCGAGACCACCGGCGATAGCGATCAGACCAGCAAGCTCCTGGTCCATGGTGGCAAGGGCGGCGCGTTCGTGGCCGAAATCCGCGCCGCGGTGACGTCGGGCCGGCTTCACGCCGCGATGCATTCGCTCAAGGACATGCCCGGCAATGAGGATACGCCCGGGCTCGTGATCGGTGCGACACTGCCACGCGATCCGCCGACCGATGCGCTCGTGTTGCGGCCCGGTGTCTCTATCGAGGACATCAGGCGTTCGCGCGGCAAGGGCTACCGGATCGGCACCAACGCCGTGCGGCGCGCCGCCTATGCGCGGAGGTTGTTTCCGGACATCGAGGTGATCCATTTTCGCGGCGCGGCTAATACGAGGGTTCGAAAGCTGGACAGTCGGGATATGCAACGCTTGCCTGGCGGCGGCGAGGTGGGGCCGGCGGATGCTCTGATCATGGCCCGTTCCGGGCTCGAACGGATCGGGCTCGGCCATCGCATGGCTAGTGAGCTGTCGCCTTCGGAAATGTTGCCGGCGGTGGGGCAGGGGATCGTCGCGGTCGAGTGCGCGGTCAACGATTGGCAGACGCGGAGATATCTCGCCTTGATCGACGATCCGGCGGCGCATCTGAGTTGCGAGGCAGAACGGGAGGTGCTGTGGGTGCTCAACGGTCACTGCAATTCGCCGATCGCGGGATATTCGACAATCGACGGTTCACGGATGACGCTCACTGCTTCGGTACTGGACGAAGCGCGTGGAGGTCAATTTATCGAGGTAATCCGTATTGGGGCTGCAGACCGTCCGCGCGAACTCGGGCGCGCGGTCGGCCTCGAGCTGCTTCACAAAGGCGCCGCCGATATCATCGCGCGAACGCGTCCGGCGCATTGAAGGCATAGCATGGCAACAGCGTTTCCATTCTCCGCGATTGTCGGGCAGGACGAGATGAAGCTCGCGCTGCTGATTGCCGCGGTCGATCCCAAGGTCGGCGGCGTGCTGGCCTTTGGCGACCGCGGCTCCGGCAAGTCCACGGCGGTCCGCGCGCTTGCGGCGTTGCTGCCGAAGATGAAGGTCGTTGTCGGCTGCCGTTATAATTGCGATCCGGACCGGCCGGCGGAATTTTGCGAGGAGTGTCGTGTTCGCGCCGCCAAGGGCGCGCTGAAATCTACGCAAGTTCCTGTTCCGGTGGTCGATCTACCGCTTGGCGCGACAGAGGATCGCGTCATCGGTGCGCTCGATCTGGAACGAGCCCTGGCGCGCGGAGAGAAAGCGTTCGAGCCGGGACTGCTGGCCCGCGCGCATCGCGGGTTCCTGTACATCGACGAAGCCAATCTGCTTGAGGATCACCTCGTCGACCTCCTGCTCGATGTCGCCGCCTCCGGTGAAAATGTCGTCGAGCGAGAGGGCTTGAGCATACGCCATCCGGCGCGGTTCGTGCTGGTCGGGACGGGAAACCCCGAGGAAGGCGAGCTGCGCCCGCAATTGCTGGATCGCTTCGGAATGTCGGTGGAGGTGAAGACACCCGACAATCTCGCGGACCGGATCGAGGTCGTGCGGCGCCGGGACGCCTTTGAAACCGATAACGCTGCCTTTGTCACGAAATGGGCCAAGGACGAGGCCAGGCTTCGCAAGAAGATCATCGGAGCGCGGGAGCAACTCTCCTCAGTCTCGGTGCCCGATGTGGCGCTCGAGCGCGCCGCAAAGCTCTGCATGGCGCTCGGCACCGACGGCTTGCGCGGCGAACTGACCTTGGTGCGCGCAGCCCGTGCGCTCGCGGCACTCGACTCCGCAAAGACCGTGACCGACGATCACCTGCGCCGGATCGCGCCTTCGGCCTTGCGGCATCGTCTGCGACGCAATCCGCTCGATGATGCCGGCTCCTCGGTACGGGTCGATCGCGCGATATCCGAGGTGCTGGGATGACCGGCACCGCCGTTTGGTCCGACGCGGTGACCGCGGCGCGATTGTTCGCCGTGGACCCGCCGGGGACCGGCGGCGTGTTGTTGAGATCCCGCGCGGGCCCGGCGCGTGATCGTTGGCTCGCCTTGCTTCGTGCGGCACTGCCGCAATCCGAAAATGTGAAGCAGGTGCCGCTGAATATCGCCGAAGGCCGGCTGCTGGGTGGGCTTGACCTCAACGCGACGTTGCTGACCGGCCGTCCCGTTTCCGAACGCGGACTCCTGGCGGAAGCCGACGGCGGCGTGATCATACTGGCGATGGCCGAACGGCTGTCCGCAGCAACCACGGTCCATGTCACCGCCGCGATGGACGCCGGGGAGACGATTGTCGAGCGCGACGGTCTGTCGCTTCGCATGCCTGCGCGTTTCGGTGTCATCGCCTTCGACGAAGGCCTTGAGGATGAGTTCGCGCCGGCGTCGCTGCGCGATCGTCTGGCGTTTCACCTCGATCTCAACGCAATCGGCGTCCGTGACGCCGAGGAATTCGCGCCTGATGCTGGGGAAACAGCGGCGGCACGCGTGAAGCTGCCATCCCTCAAGGCCGAAGCGGCCCAGATCGAGGCCCTCTGTACCGCGGCCACAGCGCTTGGGATCACCTCGTTGCGTGCGCCAATGCTGGCGCTGCGTATCGCCTGCGCAAGTGCCGCGCTCGCAGGTCATTCCAGAGTCGAACAGGAGGATCTCGCTCTGGCTGCGCGGTTGGTGCTGGCGCCCCGCGCGCTGGTGTCTCCGCCCGCGGATGAGGCGGCCCCACCGGAGCCACCGCCGCCGACCGAGGATGAAGCTAATGAGTCCGGTGGCGAAGATCAAATCTCCGACATCGATCGCGCGCTCGACGAGGTCATTCTGGCCGCAGCTCAGGCAGCAATCCCGCCGGATGTGCTGGCAGCCCTTCGTGCGGGATCTGCGGGACGATCGCGCAGTCGCTCCTCCGGCAAGGCCGGCGCATTGCAGAAATCCGGCAAGCGTGGCCGGCCGGCCGGTGTGCTGCGCGGCGAATTGCGTGCCGGCGCCAGACTCAACGTCATCGAAACCTTGCGCGCGGCGGCGCCATGGCAACCTCTGCGGCGCCGCGAGGTGGCCGGATCGGGTGAGGAAGCCCGGCCCAGCATTCTGATCCGCAAGGATGACTTCCGCATCTCGCGGTTCAAGCAACGCACGGAAACCGTCACGATTTTCGTCGTCGATGCGTCCGGCTCCGCGGCATTGCACCGGTTGGCGGAAGCCAAGGGCGCGGTCGAATTGCTGCTGGCGGATTGCTATATCCGGCGCGACCAGGTGGCGTTGATTGCGTTTCGCGGCAGTGCCGCCGAGATGCTGCTGCCGCCGACCCGTTCGTTGGCTCGCGCCAAGCGCAGCCTTGCAGGGTTGCCGGGCAGCGGCGGCACGCCGCTGGCAGCCGGGCTTGATGCTGCTTTCATGCTGTCGGATTCGATCCGCCGAAAGGGACAGACGCCGACGGTGATCGTCCTGACCGACGGCCGCGCCAACATTGCGCGCGATGGCGGACAGGGGCGTCCGCGTGCCGAGGACGACGCGATGAGCGCGGCGCGGCAGTTGCGCGCCGCCGGTATTGCAATTGTCCTGGTCGATACGTCGCCGCGTCCCGGCGTTTCAGGCGAAGCTATCGCCAAAGAGATGGGCGCACGCTATCTGCCTCTGCCGCATGCGGACGCCGCGACCTTGTCAAAGGCCGTGCTCGCGAGTGTCGGCTAAAGCGATCCCTTATAGGCCCGGACCCGCTTCACCATCTGTTCGACATGCGCAATCGGAGTTTCCGGCTGGATGCCGTGGCCAAGGTTGAAGATCAGTCGGCCGCCCGCGAAATTCACGAGCACATCATCGACTCCGCGATCCAGCGCGTCACCGCCCGTGATCAGGACCAGTGGATCGAGATTGCCCTGCACCGCAACGAGGCTCTGAACCTTTTCACGGATCAGCGATGGTTCCGCCGTCCAGTCGATGCTGACCGCGTCGACGCCGGTTGCCTCGACATAGCCGGGCAGCAACGCGCCAGCGCCGCGTGGAAAGCCGATGATCTTTGCGTCCGGCACCTGTCTGCGGACACCCTGGACGATGCGCATTGTCGGCTCAACCGACCAGCGCTGGAATTCACGCGGCGGAAGCACACCGGCCCAGGTGTCGAAGATCTGCAGCACGTCAGCGCCGGCGGCGAGTTGCCCCAGCAGATACTGAATCGAGCTCTCGACGATTGTGTCGATGATCTGCGCAAACGCTTCGGGATGGCGATAGGCCATCATCCGCGCTGGCGCCTGATCTGGCGTGCCGTGTCCTGCTACCATGTAGGTCGCGACCGTCCACGGAGCGCCGCAAAATCCGATCAGCGCGATCTTGGGATCTAGCTCACGGCGCACACGACGGAGCGCTTCGAACACCGGCTCGAGTTTGGTGAAATCACCGATCGAGGCCAGTGTGCCGACCTTGTCCGGCGTGTCCAGGGGATCGAGCCGCGGTCCTTCGCCGACTTCGAACCTGACATCACGTCCGAGCGCATAAGGGACAACGAGAATATCCGAGAAGATGATCGCTGCATCGAAGTTGAAGCGGCGTATCGGCTGCAGCGTCACTTCGGCGGCGAGCTCAGGCGTGAAGCAGAGGTCGAGGAAGCCGCCGGCCTTGGCGCGAACCTCGCGGTATTCCGGCAGATAGCGGCCAGCTTGCCGCATCATCCAGAGCGGTGGAACTGGCTGCCGCCGGCCGGCAAGCACTTCGAGGAAGGGTTTGACAGGCGGAGCTTGTGTCAAGCGTCGTTTCCGATGTTGATCGACAACTATGATTGTCATTTCTGATACACTGCTGTTACGGTCTTGGCCACGGCGAGATGCGATCCGCTTTGAAGAAGGAGACTTGCGATGAGCGCAGCCGCCCCGGCGATGAATCGCGCCGCATTGCGTGGCGCGAACGAATTGCCCGCGCCGGTCTCCGGCCAGCGTCACGAGATCGGCAGTTCGGTTGGGAGGCTGACCTACTATTCGGCCAGTCCGGAAACTCCTGGCAAATTCCCACCGCTCTTGCTCATTCACAGCATCAATGCCGCGGGCTCTGCCTATGAGATCAAGCCGCTCTACGAACACTACCGCGCAAGCCGGACGGTCTACGCCCTGGAACTCCCGGGCTTCGGTCATTCGGACCGCGGAAAGCGCGAATACACCGTTCGCATGATGACGGACGCGATTCTGATCGCGATAGGCGAAATCCAGAACGATCACGGCCGCAGTCCGATTGACGCGTTGGCGGTGTCGCTGTCGTCGGAATTTCTGGCCCGTGCGATAACCGAGGCGCCGCTGGCGTTTCGCAGCGCAGCCCTGGTCAGTCCCACCGGCTTCAGGAGTAGCGACGGAAGCACGAAATGGCGCGACGGCACGCGCGGCAAGCCGTGGCTGCACGCTCTGTTCGAGTTTCCCTTGTGGAGTAAAGGCTTCTTCCGGTTGCTGACCAGCCGCGCCGGAATTCGCTACTTCCTGAACAAAACCTGGGGGTCGCGCGATATCGACGAGGGGTTGCTGGAATACGACTACCTGACGACGCGCCAGCCCGGCGCACAGCATGCGCCCTACTATTTCGTGTCGGGATTCCTGTTCAGCGAGGACATTACCCGCATCTATCACTCGCTGACACTCCCGGTCTGGATGAGCCACGGCGTGCGCGGCGATTTTGTCGACTACACCAACAAGACGCAAGTCGAGGGCCGCGCCAACTGGACCATTCGCGTGTTCTCGACCGGTGCGATGCCGCACTTCGAAGCCGAGGCCGAATTCATTGCCGCTTACGATACGTTCCTTGCCGGCGTGCCGTCGGCGTCAGCCCTATAGGGCAATGCCGTGTCCGGTCTCGTCTGGAGCCGCGATGGTGCGGACTGGCCTAACCGGAAGGCGAGTGTGTTCGTCGAAGCGGCCGGGATCCGCTGGCATGTGCAGCGGATGGGCGAGGGGCCATCGCTGCTCTTGATCCACGGCACCGGGGCCGCAACGCATTCCTGGCGCGAATTGTTGCCTTTGCTGGCCCAGCACTTCTCGGTGATTGCGCCGGATTTGCCCGGACACGGATTTACGCAATCGCCGCCGTCACATCGATTGTCGCTGCCGGGCATGGGGGCGGATATCGGCGTGCTCTTGCGCAAGCTGGAGGTCAAGCCGGAGATCACGGTCGGTCATTCCGCAGGGGCGGCGATCGCGGCGCGCATGTGTCTTGCCGGCCTCATGGCGCCGCGCCTGCTGATCGCCCTCAACGGTGCCTTCATGCCGTTCGGTGGCATCGCCAACCACCTGTTCTCGCCCCTGGCGAATCTGCTGGTGATGAATCCACTGGTGCCGCGCGTGTTCGCCTGGCAGGCCTCCCATGCCGGCGCGGTCGAGCGGTTGATTGCCAACACCGGTTCGACTATCGATCAGGAGGGGATTGAGCTCTATCGCAGGCTGGTGCGGAATCCCGCGCATGTCGCGGCCGCACTGCGGATGATGGCGAACTGGAAACTCGAACCGTTGCTGCACGATCTGCCACACTTGAAGACGGCGCTGCTGTTGGTGGCCGCCACCAATGATCGCTCGATATCGCCGGAGGTCGCGCGACAGGTTCGCGAGATTCTTCCAAACGCCGCGATCGAGCGACTACCCAGCCTCGGCCATCTCGCGCATGAGGAGCAGCCGCAACTGATCGCGCAGCTCATCTTGAAATACGCCCAAGCCTACGCCGCCGGCAAAGCGGCTCAAGAATTGTAAATTTGAATATACACTTTCAGGCTAGGCAACTGTCAATAAATAATTACAGTAGCCTCATGCTGGATTCAACCTCCGTCCGACCGTCTCTGAAGACATCGCATCGCCAGCCGCATGCGGTGGTGATCGGCAGCGGCTTTGGCGGATTGGCAGCCTCGATCCGGCTCGGCGCCAAGGGTTATCGCGTCACCGTTCTCGAGAAGCTCGATGCGCCCGGCGGCCGCGCCTACGTCTACCGGCAGGACGGCTTCACCTTCGATGCTGGACCAACCATCGTCACCGCGCCGTTTCTGTTCGAAGAATTGTGGAAGCTATGCGGACGGAAGCTGTCCGACGACGTGACGCTGGTGCCGGTGTCGCCCTTCTACCGGATTCGCTTTCAGGACGGATCGCATTTTGACTATTCCGGCGATGCTGGCGCGATGCGTGGCGAGATCGCGCGATTTTCGCCTGGTGACGTCGATGGTTACGACGCCTACATGAAAGCCAGCGAAGAGATCTTCAAGGTCGGCTTCGAGAGGCTCGGCGACGTGCCGTTCAGCAAATGGACGGATATGGCGAAGATCGCGCCTGAGATGCTGCGGCTGTCGAGCTATCGCAGTGTCTACTCGCTGGTTTCGAAGTTCTTCCGCGACCCGCGGCTGCGCGTCGTGTTCAGCTTTCATCCACTGTTGATCGGCGGCAATCCTCTCACGGCGAGCTCGATCTATTGCCTGATCGCATTTCTGGAGCGGCGCTGGGGCGTGCATTTTGCGCTTGGGGGCACCGGGCGGCTGGTCGATGGCCTGGTCAAGCTGATCGAGGGACAGGGCGGCAGGCTCTGTTGCAACCAGGAAGTCCGCGAGATCGTCGTGAACAACGGTGTTGCGAGGGGCGTACGGCTGGCCTCGGGCGAGACCATCGATGCCGATGTCGTGGTCTCCAACGCCGATTCCACATGGACGTATCGGCATCTCCTGCCTGAGTCGGCGCGATCGCGCTGGACCGACCGGCGCATCGAACGAGCTCGCTATTCCATGAGCCTGTTCGTCTGGTACTTCGGCACACGCCGTAGATACGAAGGGGTGCCACACCACACGATCCTGCTGGGGCCGCGCTACAAGCGATTGTTGACGGATATCTTCGATCGCAAGGTTCTAGCCGACGATTTCAGCCTGTATCTGCATCGCCCGACCGCAACGGATACGTCGCTCGCGCCCGACGGCTGCGACGCGTTCTACGTGCTTTCGCCTGTCCCGCATCTGCAAAGCGGAACCGACTGGAGCGTCATGGCCGAAGACTATCGCCAGGCGATTGCATATGAACTCTCCAGGACCATGCTGCCCGGTCTCGAGAACGAGATCGTCAGTTCGCGGATGCTGACGCCGCAGGATTTTCAGGACAGGCTATACTCGTTTCGCGGCGCGGCCTTTGGGCTGGAGCCGATCTTGACGCAAAGCGCGTGGTTTCGCCCGCACAACAAGAGCGAAGATATCGAAAATCTGTATCTGGTGGGCGCTGGCACGCATCCCGGAGCAGGCCTGCCCGGCGTGCTCTCCTCGGCGCGCGTCCTGGATTCTCTGGTGCCTGATGCCTCACACCTCGCAAGCTTGGTGACCGCATGACGATACGACTCGATCCCGTCGACATGGCTGCCTGCCGCGCGCTGCTCAAGGGTGGCTCCCGGACCTTCAACGCCGCCTCGAAGGTGCTGCCGCGCCGGGTCGCCGATCCTGCCATCGCGCTCTACGCGTTCTGCCGCTTGGCTGATGATGCCGTCGATCTCGGCAGCGACCGCGCGGCGGCAGTGGCGCGGCTGCGGTACCGGCTCGATCGCGCCTATCGAGAGCAGCCGATGGACCTCGCTGCTGATCGCCTGTTCGCCGATGTCGTCAAGAAATTCTGTATTCCTCGTGAGCTACCCGAAGCCCTGCTCGACGGACTGGCCTGGGATGCAGAGGTCCGCCGTTATGAGACGTTGCAGGACCTCACTGCCTATGCCGCGCGGGTTGCGGGCGCCGTCGGCGCGATGATGACGCTGGTGATGGGGCAGCGCGCGCCCGAGATCGTTGCACGTGCCTGCGATCTCGGCGTCGCGATGCAGTTTACCAACATTGCGCGTGATGTCGGCGAGGACGCCCGCGCCGGCCGGCTGTATCTGCCGCAGTCGTGGTTGCGTGAAGCGGGCATCGATCCGGACGCCTGGCTGGCGAACCCTTGCTTCACGCCTGCGGTCGCGGCGATCATACAGAGGCTGCTTCATGTGGCCGATATTTTCTACTCCCGTGCGACGCACGGGATCGTCAATCTGCCGATCGGCTGCCGCCCCGGCATCTACGCCGCCCGCGCACTTTATGCCGAAATCGGCCGCGAATTGGAGCAGGGCGGGCTGGACTCGGTGTCGAGACGCGCGGTCGTCTCGACCAGACGTAAGCTCGCGGTCTTGGCGCGGACGCTGCTCTTGCCGCAAACGGAATGGGCACCCGCGAGAGGGCTCGACGTCAAGACCGCAGATATTGAAGAGACCCGTTTCCTGGTCGAGGCTGTGGCGGCAACGCCGCTGCGCGAGAACGTCAGGCCGCGGTGGCGACCGGTCGAGGATCGCGTTGTCTGGGTAATTGACCTGTTCGAACGCCTGGAACGCCGCGATCAGCTTCAGCGTTCCGGGTCGTTCCGGTAAGGCAAGCCAGATGCGCGGCACCGATGCCATCCGGGACAACAGCAATGATCTCGCCGAACGGCGGCGTGCCGAAGCGAAAGTCTGGTTCGAATCGCTGCGCGACAGGATCTGCGCCGAGGTCGAGGTGCTGGAGCGCGAGGCGCCGGCCGACCTGTTTCCGGGGGAGCCCGCCACCTTCACCTACAAGCCGTGGCAGCGCGCGATCGGCAGTGGCGGCGGCACCGGCGGCTTCCTCAGCGATGGGAGACTGTTCGAGAAGATTGGTATCCATACGTCTTCGGCCAACGGGACGCTCACGCCTGAGATGGCCAAAACGCTGCCGGGCGACGGCATTCAACTCGACTATGTCTCCACCAGCATCAGCTTGATCATGCATCCGCGCAGCCCGCGGGTGCCGACCGTGCACATGAACACTCGGTTTCTGTCGACAGCACAGGACTGGTTTGGCGGTGGTGCGGATCTCACGCCGATGCTGCCGGAGCAGCGAACCCAGGATGCGCCGGACGCCGTGACGTTTCACGCCGCGATGAAACGCGCCTGCGACACGCACGACCCCAACTATTACGGCAAGTTCAAGCCGTGGGCGGATACCTATTTCTTCCTCCCGCACCGCGGTCAGGCGCGCGGCGTCGGCGGCATCTTCTACGATCATCTCAACACCGGCGACTACGAGAAGGATTTTGCCTTCACGCGCGACGTTGGACTTGCTTTGCTTGACGTCTATCCCCGGATCGTGCGCCGGCGGATGATGGAGCCGTGGACGGAAGCCGAGCGGGCGCAGCAGCTCGCCTGCCGTGGACTCTATGTCGAGTTCAATCTGCTGTACGACCGTGGCACCATGTTCGGACTTCAAACCGGCGGCAACATCGAGACCATTTTGAGCTCGATGCCGCCGCTGGTGAGCTGGGCGTAGCAATCGACTGAGATCAACTCTGCGTTGGAGCAATAGCTGCGAAGAGTTGCGCGGGGCGACATCATGGACAGCTATCTCGGTTTCATCGAGTTCTTCGTGGTGCTCATGTTCGGGGCAGCCTGGGGTATCCTCGAGCTGGTTTGCCGGCGGCTCGACAGACAGAAGGCAGCCGAACGCGCGAAGCAGCACAACGGGACGCAGTCGCCTTGACGCGGTCCCTTGCTACCGCAATGCGCGAGGCATACGGAATGGCAGCATGGCCTGCACGACCGGCATCTTGAAGCGATCCAGCGCGAGGCTTTCGTGCATCAAAGTCACGGGCTCGCCGAACAACTTCGCCGAGACTACAGAGCGGGCATAGAAAGGAGCATCTTCCAGCGTCTTGACGATCTTGGCGGCGCCATCGCTGTGGATGCTGCGGCCGACGCGCCAGCCCGTGCGTCTCAGATCAACCGTCGGCGGTGGCTTGAAGGCCTGCATCCGACCATTCGGATCGAAGGTCATCGCGAGGTCGCCCCTGCTGCCGTCACGGCGCTGCGCTTCGTAAAGGATCGCCGTGCCGTCCTGCATTGCGCCACGCGACCATTGCCAGTCGGAAAAGCCCTGCTCCAGTGGGGCGTCGCCGTGGTTCATGTCGAAATAGCCGTCGCCCTGCCAGCTCAGGCGCGGATGATCCAGTCGCACCTGGACGCGCGCGCATGGCGCTATCGGCCACCATTGATGATTGCCTTCCCCATTCAGCAAGAAGGCCTGCTGAGTGATCGAGGTTGGAATTAACCGGATGGTGCCGCGCAGGCGCCCGGGGATCGGAACCGAAATTTCATCGACGTTGATCGTCAGCGATTTGCCGTCCCAGCACAGATGGCTTGGGCCCACTGTGAACGTGTCCGTCGTGCGGCCGACCGCTCCGCGCGGCCGCTCCGTCATGGCCCACCGATTGCCGCCGCTTCGATAGACCGCGACATTGACGGCGCAGTGATTGAGCGGATCGGCCGGTCCCTTGCGCCGGGCGAACGCGTAATACGGTGAAAATACGCTGCCGATGAAGGCGATGATGGTGATGCCGTTCTGCCCGTCGTCGCTTAGCGCATCGACGTACCACCACGCATAGCCGTTTCGCGGAACGATCCGCGAGAAGTCAGGTCCGCGAGCAGGCTGGCTGCCGCCGATCGACCCGACAAGGCCGCCATCGGCACACCCGGTCCCGGATGAGTGCTGCCCCCCGCCAGGTACAGCCCCGGAATTTTCGTTCGTGCTCCCGGACGCTGGAAAGAGGCCGTCCATCTGTGCGAGCTGCGGCCGTACAGTGCGCCGCCCGTGGCCGGAAACATCCGGTTGAAATCCGCTGGCGTCGTTACTTGCATCGCCTGCGGCTGGATTCGCAGACCGCGGCGCTCCAGCATGCCAAATGTCCGCTGCGCGCATTGTGCCACCTCCGTTGCGTCGTAGGCATGCCGGTCGCCATTCGCGGGTGCGTTGACCAAGACCAGAAATCGCTCGGGACCGGTCGGCGCGATACCGTTGCCGCCGCGATCCTGGGCGCAGACATAGACCGTCGGCTCGCGAGGCAGCTCGCCGTGGGCGAAAATGTCGTCGAACTCAGCGGCATAGTCGTTTGAGAAAAAGACGTTGTGCCGGTGCAGCGGGAAGCCATCGGGCTTCGCGACGACACTCCATGTCATAGCTGACAGCGAGCGGGCGCGAAGCGGAATTGCCGCTGCAGCGCGACGGACGGGGGCACCGAACGCTCCGTCCGCGACGGCACCAACATCCGCATTCACGATCACGGCGTCCGCCGCAATGCGCTCGCCGCTTGCGAGCTTGACGCCGCTGGCGCGGCCGCCAGAGATCAGAACCTCGCTGACGTCTTCACCGTAGCGGATCGCAGCGCCGAAGGCGCTTGTGCAGTCCGCCAGCGTTTTCGCGAGCGCGTGCATGCCGCCGTCGATGGACCAGACGCCCTCGCGCTCGACATGCGCGACCAGCATCAGCGTCGCGGGCGCCAGGTACGGCGACGATCCGCAATAGGTCGCGTACCGTCCAAACAATTGCCGCAGCCTTGGATCGGCGAAATACTTTCCGAGCGCCGACCACATCGACGAAAATGGCTTGATCTGCGGCAATCGCATCAACCCGCGAATGCCGTCGGCGCCGATCAGTCTGCCCATGCTCGGCTGTGAGGCGCGCAGGAACGGCTTCTCGAGAATGTCGTAGATGCGCTTGGTGTCCCGACAGAAGGCGCGATATCCGTCCGCTTCCTGTGCTCCCGCAAAATCCCCGATCGCATCGACCGTGCGTTCCTGATCTGCAAAAAGATCGAGCTGGGCATGTTGGTCCCAGGCGTGTCTTGCCAAAACATCGAGTGGGCGCAGGCGGACGTGGTCCGCGAAATTCCGGCCGGCCGCCGCAAACAGTTCATCGAGGACCCAGCGCATCGTGAAGACGGTCGGACCGCTGTCGATCCGCGAGGCGCCGATTGCGATGTCGCGCATCTTGCCGCCTGGCGTGGCGGCACGTTCGAGAACAGTGACGTCGAGGCCGCGTGCTGCGAGCGCGAAGGCGGAGACAAGCCCCGCAATGCCGCTGCCGATAACGACAACACGATCTCTGGGCATCTGCACCGCTCCCGGTTGTCATTGACATGTGTCTATATTTATTTACACTCATATCGACAAGTCAAATTGACATTCCAGTGTCACGCATGGGAGCCTGCCATGGACGTCACCAGCCGAATCGAACGGGCACTGAACGACGCGATTGGCCAGGCCGAGCTTCCCGGCTGTCCGCCCCGCCTGGCGGCGGCCATGCTTTACGCGGTTTTTCCCCGCGGTGCGCGCGTGCGGCCAAGACTCTGCCACAGCGTTGCAGCGGCCTGCGGCGAGGATCATCCCGCCGCCACCGAGGCTGCCGGCGCGGCGCTCGAACTTCTGCACTGTGCCTCGCTCGTGCACGACGACCTGCCGTGCTTCGACGCTGCGGAAACACGGCGCGGCCGTCCCTCCGTGCACAAGGCGTTCGGCGAGCCGCTCGCGGTTCTCACCGGAGATGCGCTGATCGTGCTCGCATTCCAGACGCTGGCGCGTCTTCAATGCACGCCGGAGCGGCTGGCGATGCTCACCCTGACGGTGGCCAGATCCGTGGGCGTTCCCTCGGGTATCGTCGCGGGGCAAGCCTGGGAATGCGAAGACAAGATCGATCTTGTGCATTATCACCGCGCCAAGACTGGCGCACTGTTTGCCGCGGCCACCGTGGCAGGAGCTGCGTCGGCCGGCGCCGATGCCGAGCCGTGGCGGATGGTCGGGGAGAAGCTCGGCGAGGCCTATCAGGTCGCCGACGACATTCGTGACGCCGCCTCTGAGGAAGATGAGATCGGCAAGCCGGTCGGTCGCGACCTCGTGCTGGGGCGTCCCAGCGCGGTGATAGAACTCGGCCTTGATGGCGCGCTCTACCGGTTGCATGACCTGGTGCGCGGCGCGATCGATGCGATCCCGCCGTGTCCGAACGGCGCCGAATTGCGTTCGCTCATGCTCTCGGAAGCCAGGCGCCTGGTGCCAGCCAAGCTTGCCCAGTTCGCTGCGTAGCCGCCATGGCCGCGATCACGCATCGTGATGGCGGAGGTCGGACATCCGATGCGCCGCGCGGGGCGGATGTCGTCCTTTCAACTCACGGCGTATCGCGGCTGTCTTTGCATGATCGCCTGCTAGGCTGGCGCGATTGGATCCTGGCCAATCCGGGCTTTCAGCGATTTGCAGGGAGTTTTGCTCTGACGCGGCCGATCGCGCGGCGTCGGGCGAGCGCGCTGTTCGATCTCTGTGCCGGCTTCGTCTATTCGCAGGTCTTGTTTGCGTGCGTCCGTTTGAAGCTGTTCGATCAACTGGCGGATGGCCCGCTGGATTCGGCAGAGTTGGCTCTGCTCGTACCGTTGCCGGCGGATGCGACGTTGACGCTGCTCGATGCAGCGGTCTCGTTGCAATTGCTGCAGCGTCGCAGCGACGGCCGCTACGGTCTCGGATCGCTTGGCGCAGCCCTGCGGGGCAATCCCGGCGTCGCCGCCATGATCGAGCATCATGCGATGTTGTACGACGACCTGAAGGATCCGATCGCGCTGCTGCGCGGTGATGTCGGGGCGGGGCAGCTCGCCGCTTACTGGCCTTATGCAGGCAATCGCAAGGCCGCCAATCTGTCGCGTGAGGCGATCGCGCCATACACCGCATTGATGGCGATGTCGCAGCCGATGATCTCGCAGCAGGTGCTGTCGGCTTATTCCTTCCGCGGGCATCGCTGCCTGCTCGACATTGGCGGAGGCGACGGCTCCTTCATAGTCGCCGTCGCGGCACAGGCACCAAAACTGCGCTGCGTGCTGTTGGATTTGCCCGCAGTGGCCGACCAGGCCAGCGAACGTTTTCGTGCGGAGGGTCTGTCATCACGCGCGGTCGCAATTGGCGGGAGCTTCCTTGCGAACCGTCTGCCCGAGGGGGCCGATATCGTTTCGCTGGTGCGGGTGATCCATGATCACGACGACGCCGACATCATGACCCTGCTGCGCGCTGTTCACCTGGCCCTGCCACCCGACGGCACGCTTCTGATTGCCGAGCCCATCTCCGGCGTCCGCGGAGCCGAGCCGATCGGGGACGCCTACTTCGCCTTCTATCTGCTGGCGATGGGCAGCGGCCGCCCCCGGACCTTCGTGCGGCTGCGCGACATGCTCACCGAGGCTGGCTTTGTCGATATTGCGTTGCGGCCGGTCGCGATGCCGATGTTGGCGAGCGTGATCACCGCGAAAAAGCGAAATTGACGTTAATCAAACTTGACAGTCTAGATTGTAAGTCTAGCATGACAGTCGCGGAGTCCTCTCGGCTTCCGCCAAGATCGGAGTGGGGCGATGGAGACCATCGCGGTAGTTCTCAAGCAGCCGGAGCAGATCGAGCTCAATCGGCTGGCTTTGACTCCTCCGACCGCCGACGACGTCGTCGTCGATGTCGACTGGAGCGGCGTCAGCACCGGCACAGAAAGGTTGCTCTGGTCGGGCCGGATGCCTCCGTTTCCGGGCATGGGATATCCGCTGGTGCCCGGCTACGAGTCGGTCGGGCATGTCGTCGAAGCGGGATCTGCCACGGACCTGCATCCTGGCCAGCGGGTCTTCGTTCCCGGCGCAAAGTGTTTTGGCGAAGTGCGCGGGCTGTTCGGGGCTTCCGCGTCGCGCCTGGTGGTGGCCGCAAAGCGCGTGGTGCCGCTCGATCAGAACCTAGGCGAACGTGGAATTCTGCTGGCGTTGGCGGCGACGGCCTATCACGCCATTGCCGCGCGCGGCGCCTCGGCACCGGACTGCATTGTAGGTCATGGCGTGCTGGGGCGGCTGCTAGCGCGCATCTCACTTGCGGTTCGCAACGAGCCGCCGACCGTCTGGGAGAAAAATCCGGCGCGCATCGGGGGCGCGGTTGACTACGGCGTGATCGATCCCGAGCATGATACGCGGCGCGACTACAAGAGCATCTACGATGTCAGCGGCGATGCCGGCCTGCTCGATTCCCTGATTGGCCGCATCGCGCCCGGCGGCGAGATCGTGCTGGCTGGATTCTACAGCGAGCGACTGTCCTTTGCGTTCCCGCCCGCATTCATGCGTGAGGCGCGGCTCCGCGTTGCCGCGGAGTGGCAGCCGTCCGATCTCGTCGCCATCAAGACGCTGATCGAATCGGGGCGGCTCTCGCTCGACGGCCTGATCACCCACCACCGCGACGCACAGGATACCTCGAACGCTTATCGCGTCGCGTTCGAGGATCCGGCGTGCCTGAAAATGGTCCTGAACTGGAGTTCGCTCTCATGAATGTCGTGCCAACCATCAACATGAAGGACGCTCTGCGGGCTGAGGCGTTAATCGAGCCGGACGCGCCGGTGACGACGCCGGCGACCAAGGAAACCCAGATCATCGCCATCTACGGCAAGGGCGGAATCGGCAAGAGTTTTACGCTGGCCAACCTGTCCTACATGATGGCGCAACAGGGCAAGAAAGTGCTGCTGATCGGCTGCGACCCGAAGAGCGATACCACGTCGCTGCTGTTCGGCGGCCGCGCCTGTCCGACCATCATCGAGACGTCGTCGAAGAAGAAACTCGCCGGTGAGGAGGTCAAGATCGGCGACGTCTGCTTCAAGCGCGACGGCGTGTTCGCGATGGAGCTCGGTGGTCCCGAGGTCGGTCGCGGCTGCGGCGGGCGTGGCATCATCCATGGCTTCGAATTGCTCGAGAAGCTCGGCTTCCACGAGTGGGGATTCGATTACGTGCTGCTCGACTTCCTCGGCGACGTGGTCTGCGGCGGCTTCGGCCTCCCGATCGCGCGCGACATGTGCCAGAAGGTCATCGTCGTCGGCTCCAATGACCTGCAGTCGCTCTACGTCGCCAACAACGTCTGCTCGGCAGTCGAATATTTCCGCAAGCTCGGCGGCAATGTCGGCGTCGCCGGCATGGTCATCAACAAGGACGACGGCACCGGCGAGGCGGCCGCGTTCGCCAAGACGGTCGGCATCCCCGTTCTCGCGGCGATCCCGGCCGATGACGATATCCGCAAGAAGAGCGCGAATTACGAGATCATCGGCCTGCCTGGCGGGCAATGGAGTTCTCTTTTCGAGCAGCTCGCCACCAATGTCGGCCTGGCGCCGCCGGTGCGCCCCGCGCCGCTGACACAGGATGGTCTGCTCGGCCTGTTCAAGGGCGAAGTCGTCGGCCGCGGCGTGGTGCTCGAGCCCGCGACCATGGAGGATATGTGCGGCAAGTCGGTCGTCGACAAGCCGTCCCTCGAAGTCGTCTACGACGCGGCGTGATGCGGAGCGCAACATGAACGTCATCCTGCCGCGATATGCTGGGGCGATAGCCGAGTCTGTCGTGAACGAGCCGGTCGAACTCGACGCGACCGCGATGGATGCCGTCGTTGCCCCGCCTGCCGTCAACGCGGCAGCGACGGAAAGCGACGGCCTCGGCTGTCATGCCGGTGCTGCCGAACTCAAGGCGGCCGCCAGCGCTGCGGGAAAGAGCGACATTCTCGATCGCTATGCCGCCGACTATCCCAAGGGTCCGCACGATCAGCCGCAGAGCATGTGCCCGGCATTCGGTTCGCTCCGTGTGGGCCTGCGAATGCGGCGCACCGCGACGATCCTGTCCGGCTCGGCTTGTTGCGTCTATGGCCTGACCTTCACTTCACACTTCTACGGAGCGCGGCGGACCGTTGGCTACGTTCCCTTCAACTCGGAGACGCTGGTTACCGGCAAGCTGTTCGAGGATATTCGCGAAGCCGTTTTCAAGCTCGCGGATCCCGCGCTGTACGATACCATCATCATCACCAATCTCTGTGTGCCGACAGCGTCCGGCGTTCCGCTCGATTTGTTGCCGGACGAAATCAACGGCGTGCGCATCATCGGCATCGACGTTCCAGGCTTTGGTGTGCCGACCCATGCCGAGGCCAAGGACGTGTTGGCGGCGGCGATGCTCGAATATGCCCGCAAGGAAGTGGAGCAGGGTCCGGTACAGGCGCCGCGCGGCGGCAAGAGCGAACACCCGACAGTCACTCTGGTCGGCGAAATGTTTCCTGCCGACCCTGTCGGCATTGGTATGATGCTGGAGCCGCTCGGTCTCGCGGCCGGTCCGGTGGTGCCGACGCGCGAGTGGCGCGAGCTCTATGCCGCGCTGGACGGCTCTGTGATTGCCGCGATCCATCCGTTCTACACGGCGAGCTTCCGCCAGTTCGAACTGGCCGGCCGCAAGATCGTAGGCTCCGCGCCGGTCGGGCATGACGGTACCGAAGCCTGGCTCGAATCCATTGGCAACGCTTGCAACGTCGCGCGGGACAAGATCGATGCCGCCAAGAACCGCTTCCTGCCGATGATCAAGGCCGCGCTGGCGGCCAAGCCGGTAGACGCGCGGATCACTGTCTCTGGCTACGAAGGGTCCGAACTGCTCGTCGCGCGGCTCCTCATCGAGAGCGGCGCACGCGTGCCCTATGTCGGCACGGCCTGCCCGAAGACGCAATGGTCGGACGCTGATCGTGAGTGGCTGGAAGCCAGGGGCACGCGGGTTCAGTACCGCGCATCGCTGGAGAAGGATCTGGCTGCTGTCGGCGAGTTCAAGCCCGATCTGGCCATCGGCACCACGCCGATCGTGCAGAAGGCCAAACAGCTCGCGATCCCGGCGCTGTATTTCACCAATTTGATTTCGGCGCGTCCGTTGTTCGGCGTCGCGGGTGCCGGATCTCTCGCGCAGGTCGTCAACGCCGCGCTCGCCAATCAGAGCCGCTTCGAGGAGATGAAGGAATTCTTCGGCGATGTCGGAGAAGGCCACGCCGCCGGCGTCTGGGAAGATACGCCGAAGGACAATGTGGCGTTTCGGGAGAAATACAAGAAGCAGATCGAAGCCCAGGCCAAGAAGCGCAGAGCCGAGGAGATGATCTGATGCTGGTCCTGGATCATGATCGCGCGGGTGGCTATTGGGGCGCTGTCTACGCCTTCACCGCGGTGAAGGGCATGCAGGTCATCATCGACGGACCTGTCGGCTGCGAGAATTTGCCGGTCACGTCTGTGCTGCACTATACCGACGCGCTTCCGCCGCACGAGTTGCCGATCGTGGTGACGGGCCTGGGCGAGGAAGAGCTCGGGCAGACCGGCACCGAAGGCGCGATGAAGCGCGCACACCGGGTGCTCGATCCCTATCTGCCCGCTGTTGTGGTCACCGGCTCGATTGCCGAAATGATCGGGGGCGGCGTGACGCCGGAGGGAACCAACATAAAGCGCTTCCTTCCGCGCACCATCGACGAAGACCAGTGGCAGAGCGCTGACCGCGCCATCGTCTGGCTCTGGAAGGAATACGGAGTCAAGAAGATTCCCGAGCGTAAGCCGCGCGCAGAGGGTGTCAAACCCCGCGTCAATATCATCGGGCCGATCTACGGCACCTTCAATATGCCCTCCGATCTCGCCGAGATCCGCCGGCTGATCGAGGGCATCGGCGCCGACGTCAACATGGTGTTCCCGCTCGGAAGCCACCTCGCCGACATTCCCAAGCTGGTGAACGCCGACGTCAACGTCTGCATGTACCGGGAGTTCGGCCGTATGCTGTGCGAGGCGCTCGAGCGGCCGTATCTGCAGGCGCCGATTGGTCTTCACTCCACCACCAGATTCCTGCGCAAGCTTGGCGAAATGCTGGGCCTCGATCCCGAGCCGTTCATCGCACGCGAGAAGCACACCACCATCAAGCCGCTTTGGGATCTGTGGCGATCGGTGACCCAGGACTTTTTCGGCACGGCCAGCTTCGCCATCGTCGCCAACGAGACCTATGCACGCGGCGTCAGGAATTTCCTTGAAAGGGAGATGGGCCTGCCATGCACTTTCTCCTTCTCGCGGAAAGCGGGCCTCAAGCCGGACAACGATGCCGTACGATCTGCGGTGCGCGAGAAGCCGCCGCTGATCCTGTTCGGCAGCTACAACGAGCGCATGTACCTGGCCGAGGCGGGTGGCCGGGCGATCTATTTGCCGGCGTCTTTCCCGGGCGCGGTGATCCGCCGTCACACCGGCACGCCGTTCATGGGCTATTCGGGCGCGACCTATCTCGTTCAGGAAGTCTGCAACGCGCTGTTCGACGCGCTGTTCAATATCCTGCCGTTGGCGGCCGATCTCGACCGCGTCGACCCGACGCCGGCCCGACTGCACGAGGAAATTCTCTGGAGCGACGAGGCCAAAGCACTCCTCGATGAGGTGCTTGAAGCCCATCCGGTGCTGGTGCGTATCTCGGCGGCCAAGCGGCTGCGCGATGCCGCCGAGAGCGGCGCGCGCCAGGCTGGCGAAGCGCGCGTTACCACGGATTTCGTGACCAGGGCCCGCGCGGCACTCACGAGTGGAGCGCCAGCATGAGAATGAGCGAAGCCGGCTTGTTTCCGGTGATTCCGTATCTGCACCTGAAGGACGATAAGCGGGAGGTAGTGTCGATGTCCGATTATGCTTATGGCGATCGAACGAAAGCGCACGGCGAGAACAGGACCAGCGAATCCCAAGTGGTGTTTGGCGCCTGCTACGTGGCCTTCCTGTTGCGGGCTGCGCTCTCACGGCTGACGCCTTGGCGTAAACGAGCGGCCTTCGACCATTCCAGGAATCGCGAGTCGATCTTCGCGGAGGCCCGCAGTGCTGCCGGCACGATCGTGACGTCATCGTTCATGGGACTGTAACCGGGATTCCGTCCGGCCGGTTGCCGGGCGGATAACTGCCGTATCGATGGATTCGGCAATCGCTGTCGCCCACGCTCGGGCGGCGAACGGCCGCAAGGCCATCACTAGGAGGATACCAAATGAAGGACGGTTCCTTATCGGGGCTATCCGAAGCTGAAGCCAAGGAATTCCACTCGATATTCATGACGAGCTTCCTGCTCTTCACGGCTGTCGCAGTGGTTGCCCATATCCTCGCCTGGATGTGGCGTCCCTGGTTGCCCGGCCCGGGCGGCTACAAGACGACGGCGGTGGATAGCATCCAGCACGTCGCCAGCGTCGCCCTTTCGTATCTGACATAAAGGGAGGCAATCATGTGGCGAATTTGGCTTCTGTTCGATCCGCGCCGTGCCTTGGTCGCGCTCTTCACGTTCCTGTTCGGACTGGCGATCGTGATCCACTTCATCCTGCTCTCGACCGACCGGTTCAACTGGTTAGACGGGCCGCGCAAGGCGAAGACGTCAGAGATCACTCTGCCGTACACACCACCAAGCATGCCGTCCTGACGGCATGACGAAATGCGTACCGGAACGGACGAGGCAGGATCGAGCGGCCCGTCTCGTCCGCTTCCGGTAGCGACCCGGAGATGATGGTCACGCTGGCTTTCGCAGGCGGAGGAACGAACGATGGCAATGCTCAGCTTTGAAAGAAAATATCGCGTTCGCGGCGGAACGCTCATCGGTGGCGACCTGTTCGACTTCTGGGTCGGCCCGTTCTACGTCGGGTTCTTCGGGGTCACGACGGTGTTCTTCTCGTTCGTCGGCATCGCGATGATCCTCTGGAACACTGCGCTCGGACCCACCTGGAATCTCTGGCAGATCAGCGTGAACCCACCGGACGTCAAGTACGGCTTGTCTTTCGCCCCGCTGCAGGAAGGCGGCATCTGGCAAATCGTCACGATCTGCGCGCTCGGAGCCTTCGTCTCCTGGGCGCTGCGCGAGGTCGAGATCTGCCGCAAGCTCGGGATCGGCTACCATGTGCCGTTCGCCTTCGGCTTTGCCATCTTCGCCTATTTCACCCTGGTGGTGATCCGGCCGGTGCTGATGGGCTCGTGGAGCTACGGCTTCCCCTATGGCATCATCACCCATCTCGATTGGGTTTCGAACACCGGATACCAATACGGTAACTTCCACTACAACCCCGCGCACATGATCGCGATCACGTTCTTCTTCACGACGTGCCTGGCGCTGGCGCTGCACGGCGGCCTGATCCTGTCATCGACCAATCCCGACAAGGGCGAAGCTGTGAAAACGCCCGAGCACGAGAACACTATGTTCCGGGATCTGATAGGCTATTCGGTCGGCACCATCGGCATCCATCGCGTCGGACTGTTCATCGCGCTGTCCGCGGTGTTCTTCAGCGCGGTCTGCATCGTGATCAGCGGGCCGTTATGGTCGGAAGGCAATGCCTGGTCCGAGTGGTGGAACTGGTGGCGTAATCTTCCAATCTGGTCCTCCAACTAATTCCGGTCATCAGAGAGAGTCCTGAGCCATGGCCCAATATCAAAATTTCTTCACGCAGGTGCAGGTGCGCAGCACCATCTACCCCGGCATCCCGATTCAGCCGGGAATATGGGTTCGTACCAGTGAGGGCCGGTTCAACTACTGGCTCGGAAAGATCGGCGACGCCCAGGTTGGCCCGGTCTATCTCGGATTTCTCGGATTGGCCTCCATCGCCTGCGGAATCGTCGCGATCGAGATCATCGGCCTCAATATGATGGCCTCGGTGAACTGGAGCCCGATCGAATTCGTCAGGCAGCTGCCCTGGCTTTCGCTGGAGCCTCCAAAGCCCGAATACGGCATCAGCTTTCCGCCCTTGCAGGAAGGCGGCTGGTGGTTGATGGCCGGCTTCTTCCTCACCACCTCGATCCTGTTGTGGTGGGGACGCACGTATCGGCGGGCGCGGGCGCTCGGCATGGGCACGCACGTGTCGTGGGCCTTCGCTGCGGCGATCTGGCTCTATCTTGTGCTTGGCTTCATCCGGCCCCTGCTGATGGGACACTTCAGCGAAGCCGTTCCCTTCGGGATATTCCCGCATCTCGACTGGACCAACAATTTCTCGATCACGCACGGTAACCTTTTCTACAATCCGTTCCACATGCTCTCGATCGCGTTCCTGTATGGCTCGGCGCTGCTGTTCGCCATGCACGGTGCGACGATCCTGGCGGTCAGCCGCTACGGCGGCGAGCGCGAGATCGAGCAGATCGTCGATCGTGGCACGGCACTGGAGCGGGCGGCGCTGTTCTGGCGCTGGACCATGGGCTTCAACGCGACGGCGGAATCGATCCATCGCTGGGCCTGGTGGTTTGCTGTGCTCTGCCCGCTCACGGGCGGCATCGGGATCCTGCTCTCCGGCACCGTAGTCGACAACTGGTTCGACTGGGGCGTCAAGCACGGCCTGGCACTGCCGCGGTAATTCATTTGAAGATCTGGCGCGCGCCGGATTGCAACATGACGCTGCGGCGCGCGCACGCTTTCATCGTCTTCCCGGCTCGGCCGTCCGAGACGACGCGGCGGCATACGGCCTGATCCGGGCTTCGTGCGTCAATCGTCCGCCAACAAAAAACGGGTTCGAGGAACGCTAGGTGAGAGATCACAGGTTGTTGGAGGATATTTGCCCTGGTTCAGGTGTTCAAATCTCCGAAGGAGTCGCTGGGGAATCTCGGCGCATTGCCGGCCGCGAACCTGATCGCGGCAGCCAGCGACGTCGCCGTGATCGTTGACGGCGAGGGGGTCATTCGCGATGTCGCCTTCAACAAGGAGGATCTGTCGCTCGAACTCGACGCCCACGGCCGCTGGCTCGGTTCGAGGCTGGCCGAAATCGTTACCTCCGAAACCAGCACGAAGGCCAAGGAGCTGCTCCAGGACGCGATGAGCCGAAAATTATCGATCTGGCGTCAGGTGAACCATCCGTCACCCGGAGGCGCGGATATTCCCGTGCTTTATTCGGCCGTCAACATCGGACGCGACGATCGTTTTGTCGTGGTCGGTCGCGACTTACGTCCGCTCGCAGCGATGCAACAGCGGCTCGTCAATGCCCAGCAATCGATGGAGCGCGACTACGTCCGGCTGCGCCACGCCGAAACGCGCTATCGATTGCTGTTCCAGCTATCGTCGGAAGCCGTCATGATCGTTGATGCCTCCAGCAATGCGATCCTCGAGATCAATCCGGCTGCGCTGGCGCTGCTCGACGAGAGCGCGCCGCAGGTTCTGAAATCGAATATCTCCTCGCATTTCGATGCAGCAGACGTGGAGCCGGTTCAAACCTTGCTGTCTAATGTTCGTGCCACAGGTCGTGACGGCAACATCCGTGCCCGGCTTGCGAAAGGGGACAGGGAGTGTTTTGTCGCCGCATCCCAGTTCCGGCAGGAGAATACGACTCTATTTTTGGTCCGCCTGTCGTCGCAGCAGACGCCGGCGCAAGCCGGCGCGCTGACGGCAACATCGAGCTTGCTGGAATATTTCGACGCCGCCCCCGACGCATTGGTCATCACCGGGCCTGACGGCCGCATCGTCAAGGCGAATCCGGCCTTCACCGAGATGGCGCAACTCGGCAGCGCTGAGCAGTCGCGCGGCGAATCGCTGGATCGCTGGCTCGGACGTGCCGGTGTCGACTTCGCGGTGGCGTTCGCCAATCTTCGCCAGACCGGTTCGATCAAGCTGTTCTCGACCTCGTTGCGCGGGGAACATGGCGCGACGACGGATGTCGAGGTCTCGGCGGCATCTCTGATCCACGACGACCGCAAGCAGGGTTTCGGCTTCGCGATCCGGAATGTCGAGAAGCGTCTTTCGGCATCGCCGTCCTCGGCCAGCGAGCTCCCGCGGTCTGTCGCTCAACTAACCGAGCGGATCGGACGTGTTCCGCTACGCGATCTCGTGCGCGAGGCGACCGACGTCATTGAAAAGCTCTCTATCGAAGCTGCTCTCGAATTGACCGGCGACAATCGCGCGTCGGCTGCGGAAATGCTCGGCCTCAGCCGTCAGAGCCTCTACGTCAAGCTCCGGCGGTTTGGGCTTGCCGAGCACGCGGGCGAAGGGGAGGTCGAAGATGACTAGTGCCGTTGTCAGTCATCCCGCACCGTCGGTCGTTGTCGAACTGCTGAAGCCAATTACCTGGTTTCCGCCAATGTGGGCCTTGGGATGCGGGATCGTTTCATCTGGCGTTTCGCCGGGCCAGCATTGGCCGGTGATCATCGCCGGCATACTGCTGGCAGGACCGATGGTCTGCGGCACCAGCCAGGCCGTGAACGACTGGTACGACAGGCATGTCGATGCCATCAACGAGCCTGGCCGGCCGATTCCGTCGGGACGCATCCCCGGTCGCTGGGGGCTCTACATCGCGCTCGTGTGGACGGTGCTGTCTTTGCTGCTTGCGACCACGCTTGGCACATGGGGCTTTGTCGCCGCCATCGTCGGCCTCGTGCTGGCCTGGGCCTACAGCGCGCCGCCGATCCGACTCAAGCAGAACGGCTGGTGGGGCAACGCGGCGTGTGGTCTCTGTTATGAAGGCCTGCCCTGGTTCACGGGAGCTACTGTCATGAGCGCATCCGCTCCCGACTGGCGCATCGTCTTGATCGCGCTGCTCTACAGCATCGGCGCCCACGGCATCATGACGCTCAACGATTTCAAGTCGGTCGAGGGCGACAAGCGGATGGGGATCGATTCACTTCCCGTGCTGCTCGGCGTCGGCAATGCCGCCCGCTTCGCCTGTGTGGTGATGGCAGTGCCCCAGGTGGTTGTCGTGACACTTCTGCTGGCATGGCAGCGCCCACTCTATGCGGCAGCGGTCGGCGTCTTGCTCTTTGCACAATTATTCCTGATGGCCCATTTCCTCAGGAGCCCTCGCGAGCGAGCCCCCTGGTACAACGGCACCGGGATCAGCTGCTATGTTGTCGGCATGCTCGTCAGCGCCTTTGCGCTGGCGGCACTGAAAGCGAGCTGACCATGAACAACCCGGTTCTTTCATGGTTGGGCATCGTCAGGCTGGGCCTGGTGCAGACCGGGCTCGGCGCGATCGTGGTCCTGACGACATCGACGCTGAACAGGGTGATGGTGGTCGAGCTGGCGATGCCGGCGATGCTGCCGGGGGCGCTCGTCGCCATTCACTATGCTCTTCAGGTCTTCCGTCCGGCATGGGGCCATGGCTCGGATCTCGGGGCGCGGCGGACGCCGTGGATTGTCGGCGGTATGGCCGTGCTCGCAACCGGCGGATTGATGGCGGCGGTGGCGACGGCCTGGATGACGACGCATCCCCTGTTCGGCATCGCGCTTGCTGTGATCGCCTTCTCCTTGATCGGCGTGGGCGTTGGCGCCGCTGGTACGTCGTTGCTGGTGCTGCTTGCGAAGCGCACGGACAACAATCGCCGCGCGGCCGCAGCGACCATCGTTTGGGTGATGATGATCGCGGGCTTCATCGTGACCACGGGTATGGCGGGCCATTTGCTCGATCCGTTTTCCCCGGCGAGACTGATCGTCGTATCGGGATCGGTATCTGTGGCGGCGATGGTCCTGACCATCATCGGCGTGTGGGGCGTCGAAGGAGGGCAGGTTACCAGCGTACAGCCCGTTTCGAACCGGTCGCAGCGCCAGGCATCGTTCCGCGAAGCCTTCATGGAAGTCTGGACCGAACCAAGATCACGGCGGTTCGCGATCTTCGTCTTTGTCTCGATGCTGGCCTATAGCGCGCAGGATCTGATCCTCGAGCCGTTTGCTGGCGCGGTGTTCGGCTTCACGCCGGGCGAGACGACGAAGCTTTCGGGCGTGCAGCATGCTGGCACGTTGATCGGCATGGCCATGGTGCCGTTGATCGGCGCCATCTATCCGCGATCTCGCGGCAACCTGCAGATCTGGACCATCGGTGGGTGCCTCGCATCGGCGATCGCGCTGTTGTGTTTGGCGGCCGCGGCCGTCGTCGGGCCGTCCTGGCCGTTGCGTGAGACCGTGTTCATGCTCGGCGTCACCAATGGGGCCTACGCCGTGGCGGCGATCGGCTCGATGATGGCGCTGGTCGGAGCAGGCGGCGAGACGCGCGAAGGCGTCCGCATGGGCCTGTGGGGCGCGGCGCAAGCGTTCGCATTCGGGATCGGTGGATTCCTGGGAACGCTGGCCAGCGATGTCGCCCGCTACATCCTGACGTCAGCGGCACTGTCTTATTCCGCGGTGTTCGCATCCGAGGCAGGATTATTCGTCGCTGCCGCCGTGATGGCCATTTGGGTTCATCGCGCTCCGGCAAGGGACGCGATGCAGCAGCGCTTTTTCGATTCGCCGGCTACCGCTATCGCAGGAGGAGCGCGGTCATGACCAGTTCGGAGATTTTCGATGTCGTTGTGGTTGGCGGAGGGCCGTCCGGCGCGACGGCCGCGCACGATCTTGCAAAGCTCGGGCGAAGCGTGTTGTTGCTAGACCGTGCCGGGCGCATCAAGCCGTGCGGCGGCGCGATCCCGCCGCGGCTGATCCGCGACTTCGACATCCCCGATCATCTGCTGGTCGCACACGTCAACTCCGCCCGAATGGTGTCGCCATCGGACCAGCAGGTCGACATGCCCATCGACGGCGGCTTTGTCGGCATGGTCGACCGCGATGTGTTCGACGAATGGTTACGGACGCGCGCCGCCGAAGCCGGCGCACAACGGCGAATTGGCCTGTTCAAGCGTTTCGAACGCGATAAAACAGGCGCCACCATCGTCCATTATGAGGAACGCTCTGCCGATGGGACTTCGATGGAAAGCACGGTTCGAGCCCGCGCGCTGATCGGCGCCGACGGTGCCTTGTCAGCCGTGGCACGACAATGCCTGCCCGGTGCTGATCGGCAGCCTTATGTGTTTGCCTATCACGAGATCGTCCGCGCGCCGCCGGCGGCGTCCAGCTTCGACGGCACGCGTTGCGACGTCTATTACCGCGGCAGCGTGTCTCCCGACTTCTACGGTTGGGTCTTCCCGCATGGCGACACCGTCAGCGTCGGAACGGGGTCGGCCCGCAAGGGATTTTCATTGCGGGAATCGGTTGGCAGCTTGCGTGACGTTGCGGGGCTTGGAACATCCGAGACGATTCGCCGCGAAGGCGCCCCGATTCCGTTGCACCCGTTGCCGCGATGGGATGATGGGCATAGCGTGTTGCTCGCCGGCGATGCAGCGGGTGTCGTCGCTCCCGCCTCGGGCGAGGGCATTTACTATGCGATGATCGGCGGACGCCTGTCGGCGGAGGCGGTCGACGAGTTTCTGGAGACTGGCGATGCCAAGGCACTGCGCAATGCGCGGAAGCGCTTCATGCGGCTCCACGGTGTCGTGTTCTGGATTCTCGGCGTGATGCAGTGGTACTGGTATTCGAACGACCGTCGCCGCGAACGGTTCGTCAGTATTTGCCGTGATCGCGACGTCCAGAAGCTGACGTGGGATGCCTACATGAACAAGGAACTGGTTCGCGCCAAGCCGGTCGCCCATGTGCGCATCTTCTTCAAGAACCTTGCCCACATGGCAGGGCTGGCATCGGCGTAATGGCCGCGCGCGGCAGTTTCTGGAAGCCGGTGCTGATCGCGGCTTCCGTTGCGATCTTCATTGCGGTGCTCGGCGGCACGCTGACAGACACCGGGGTCTGGTATCAGAGCCTCATCAAGCCGTCCTGGCAGCCGCCAGACTGGCTGTTCGGTCCGGCATGGACCCTGATCTTCGCGCTGGCTACAATCTCAGCGGTCTATGCTTGGCGCAACGCGGATGGCCGTACGCAACGGGAATGGGTGATCGCGCTGTTTGCCCTGAATGGATTTCTCAATGTGTTGTGGAGCACATTGTTCTTCGCGTTGAAACGTCCCGATTGGGCGCTGATCGAGGTGGCGTTCCTATGGCTCTCGATTCTGTTGCCGATCATCGCGTTCTGGCGCTTCGCAAGGCCCGCGAGCCTTTATCTAGTGCCTTATCTGCTGTGGGTGTCGTTCGCCGCATTTCTAAACCTCACGGTCGTACGCCTCAATGCACCGTTTACATGACGAACGGTTGCCAGGATCGCCTGCCCATGTGATCCTTCGGCATGGCTGATCTGTTCGCGAGTGGACGCCTCGTCGATTTCATTCTCGTCGTGGTCGTTCTTGAGGCTGCGGCCTTGCTGATATACTGGTCGCGCGCCCGGCGAGGCGTCGCGCCGCTGGATTTGTTACCCAATCTATGCGCCGGCGTATGCCTTCTGCTTGCTTTGCGTGCGACCCTCGCCGGCAGCGGCTGGACGTTGGCAAGTCTCTTTCTCGCGGCCGCCGGTCTCGCGCATCTGACGGACGTCGGCCGGCGGTGGCGCAACTAGCCACCGCGCCGGATCTTGCGCCGGTCGGCTATTTCTTCTCCGAGAATTTATTGATGTAGGCGATGACGTCCTTGCGTTGCTGCTCGTCGGTAAGCTTGAACGCCATCTTGGTTGACCCGGTCGCCAGATCCGCCTTGCCCTTGTCGGTGAGGAATTTCTTCAAGAACGCGTTCGGATCGGGCAGGTACTGGAAAATCAGGTCGTCGGACCATACCAGTCCGTTCTCACCCGCGGCCTTGTTTAGCGCCGAATAGGCGAAGCCGGGCGCCGTCCCCGACTGCCGGCCGATAACGCCGGTCAAGACCGGTCCAACCAGGTTCTTGGCATCCGGCCCGATGCGGTGGCAGGTCATGCACTGTTTGAAAATCTGCTCACCCTTGGCCGCGTCCTGCGCCAGGGCCGCGCTGCTCGAAAAGACGATGGTGGCTGCGACACAAGCAAAAACTGCAGATTTCACCGGCACGTTGCTCTCCCTGACGTCTGTTTGGTCTCAATTTGAGTGTTAGGATATATTGACAGTTATAAATATCAATTGGTGTTGTCGTTCCTGACATTCTTTTGAGCGGCGTCAAAAAGTTCTCCGCGGATTTGTGCTAGCTGGGACGTAAATTGGCGAGATTTAGCCACGACGCCAAGCCAGTGTCAGGTAAATGTGACAACTAAAACCTTCAAAATAAAGGTGTTTCTTGACTTCGCGCCAGATTTTGCGCATTTCTACCAAGAGAGGGCCTTCAGTTTCGGGTGGCGAGTGTCAGGTAGTGTTGGCACGTCCCCTGCATCGGTTCGACTGCCGTTGTTTCGACAGCTTCACGCGTCCGCACAGAATGATCGGCAGATAACAGAATGGCCGCCTTACCGACCGTACAGCCCGACATCACGCTCTTGCTGGACATGGAGGGAGTGATCCGCGAGGCAACGCTGTCTCCGTCGATGGGCGGCGAGAGCGTCGACGGATGGCTTGGCCGCCCTTGGGTCGAAGTCGCCGGCGAAATGGGCGGCGAGAAGGTCAAGCGCATGGTCGATGACGCGCGCGTCACCGGCATCTCGGCGTTCCGCCAGATCAACCAGCGCTTTCCAAGCGGTCTCGAAATTCCGATGGAATACACCACGGTGCTGCTGGGCGGCCGTGCCGGGATGCTCGCGATCGGCAAGAACCTCCAGGCCGTCGCCGAGTTGCAGTCGCGCCTGATTGCGGCGCAGCAGACGATGGAGCGCGACTATTGGAAGCTGCGGGAAATCGAGACCCGCTACCGTCTGGTCTTCGACGCCTCAAACGAAGCCGTCATGATCGTGTCGGCCGCCAATCTGCGGATCCTGGAAGCCAACCGTACGGCCATCGAGGCCTTGAATTCACCGCGTCGCCGCAACGAGGACATCGCGGGACGTGAGCTGCTGCATGACATCGCCGCGGAAGACCGCGATGCGGTTCGCGAAGTGTTGGCGCGCATCCGCGAGCGCGGCAAGGCGCTCAGCATCCTTGTGCATCTTGGCCCTGAAGCGAAGCCCTGGATGCTGCGGGGGTCGCTGATGACGGCGGAGCCCGGCCACGTGTTTTTGCTGCAATTCACCGCAACGACCGACCTGTCGGCGTCGAAAGACAAGGCAGAGCCTTCGACCATCGAGGAACTGGTCGAGCATCTGCCGGACAGCTTCGTGGCGCTCGATGAAACCGGCATCATTCGCCATGCCAATCAGGCCTTCCTCGATCTGGTCCAACTCGGCTCGAAGGCGTCCGCAATCGGTGAATCGCTTGGCCGGTGGCTCTGGCAGCCCGGCGCCGATCTGAGTGCACTTCTTTCGAATATCCAGCGGCACAAGACCGTGAGGCTGTTCACGACATCGATTCGCGGTGAGCTCGGTACCGAGACCGAGGTCGAGATTTCGGCCGGAACCGGGGAGGGGGCGCCGGGTCAGATCGGCGTGCTGCTGCGCAATGTGGCCCGTCGTCTGCCGTCGGGCAGCGAGAGTGATTTTCTGCGCACCGCGTTGGGCTCGATGAGCGAGCAGATCGGGAAATCGTCGCTGCGCCAGCTCGTCAAGAATACGGTTGGCGTCGTCGAACAGCACTATGTGAAGCAGGCGCTCGAGCTAGCGGGCGGCAACCGGACGGCGACAGCTGAACTTCTGGGATTGAGCCGCCAGAGCCTTTATGCAAAGCTCAACCGTTACGGCCTGGACGACAAGGAGCCGGACGCCGAGGAAACCCCAGAGGACTGAGTTGGCGCTGCATTCGCTCGCTACACCAGCATTCGGAAAAGCCGACCTTTCGAACTGCGAACGGGAAGAGATCCATCTCGCGGGCTCGATACAGCCCCACGGCGCCCTGTTGGTCGTCAGCGAGCCTGATCACCGCGTCATTCAGGCCAGCGCCAATGCCACGGCATTTCTTAATCTGAAGCAAGTCGAGGGCATGGCGCTCGCCGATCTTGACGGTGACCTGCTGGTCCGAATTCTCCCGCACCTCGACCCGACTGCCCAGGGAATGCCGATCGCGGTGCGCTGCAGGATCGGAAGCCCCGGCGCCGACTATGACGGGCTTTTGCATCGTCCGCCTGAAGGAGGGCTGGTGATCGAGCTGGAGCGGGCCGGACCGTCGGTCGATTTCACCAAGCACATCGCCAAGGCGCTCGAGAAGATTCGCACCGCGTCCTCGATTCGCGCTTTGTGCGAAGAAGCCGCGACCTTGTTTCAAGATCGCACCGGCTATGACCGGGTGATGGTCTACCGTTTCGATGACGAGGGGCACGGCGAAGTCTTTTCGGAGCGCCGCAAGCCGGAGCTTGAGGCGTATCTGGGCAATCGCTACCCTGCGACCGATATCCCGCAGATGGCGCGGCGGCTCTATGAGCGTACGCGAGTCCGTGTGCTTGTGGATGTGAACTATGAGCCCGTCCCGTTGCAGCCACGGCTCTCACCGATCACCGGACGGGATCTCGACATGTCGCTCTGCTTCCTGCGCAGCATGTCGCCGATCCATCTTCAGTACCTGAAGAACATGGGTGTGGGCGCGACCCTGGTGATTTCGCTGGTGGTCGGCGGAAAGCTGTGGGGCCTCGTCGCCTGTCATCATTACGAGCCGCGCTTCATCCATTTTGAATTGCGGGCGGTTTGCGAACTGCTTGCCGAGGCGATCGCGACACGCATCGCGGCGCTCGAGAGCTTTGCGCAAAGCCAGTCAGAGATCTTCGTGCAGCGGCTCGAGCAGCGAATGATCGAGGCGATGTCGCGCGAAGGCGACTGGCGAGGCGCGATCTTCGACAGCTCGCAATCGATCCTTCAACCGCTGGGGGCGAGTGGTAGCGCTCTGATCTATGAAGGGCAGATCATTTCAACCGGCGAGGTTCCGGGAACCCAGGAAATCAGGGAGATCGGCCTGTGGCTTGATACCCATCGCGATCGGTCGGTGATGGCGACGGCCTCGCTCGGGCTCGATCTGCCTCAGTTCGCAGGGATCACAAAGGTTGCGAGCGGCATCGCGGTGACCCCGATCTCCAGCAATCCCGGCGAGTACCTCATCTGGTTCCGGCCGGAGCGCATTCGCACGGTGACCTGGGGCGGCGATCCCCTGAAGCCGTTCGTGATCGGCAACAGCCCCACGGATTTGTCCCCGCGCCGGTCGTTCGCGCAGTGGCATCAGCAGGTAGAGGGAACATCGGACCCTTGGACGCCGGCCGATCTCGCCGCCGCCCGCCTGATCGGTCAGTCGGTGGCGGATATCGTGCTGCAGTTTCGAGCCGTGCGCACGCTCATCGCCCAAGACCAACTCGAGCAGTTCAGCCGCCATGTGCGGGTATCCGAGCATCCGGTGATCATCGCTGACACCAACGGCAATATCCTGCTGATGAACGAAGCCTTCAAGACATTGCTGCCGAAGGATCACACTGGATTTGATCGGCTGGATGAGCTGGCCGGCGCATTTCAACAATCGGACCGTTTCCTTAGCGATGTCGGGGACCTTATCCGTCACCATCGCGCGTGGCGGGGCGAGTTGCTGTTGCGCAGCGAGAGCAACCGGGAAAAGCCGTTGATG
Source organism: Bradyrhizobium cosmicum (assembly GCF_007290395.2). Classification (NCBI taxonomy): domain Bacteria; kingdom Pseudomonadati; phylum Pseudomonadota; class Alphaproteobacteria; order Hyphomicrobiales; family Nitrobacteraceae; genus Bradyrhizobium; species Bradyrhizobium cosmicum. The sequence continues at coordinate 1,420,631 of NZ_CP041656.2, forward strand.
ATCAGAGCAGATCCTGTGCAGCCGTCGCGAGACCGGGTGCTCGGCTTCGTGCTGATCTTCTCCGATATCACCGACCGAAAGGCCGCCGAGATCGCGCGCAGCCGTTTCCAGGAAGGCATCGTTCAGAGCAATCGGATCAACAGCGTCCGTCTCGATTCCAAGACCGATCTCGTCTACCAGAACTTGCTGTCGTCGGTGATCGAGAATGCCCAGCTCGCCGCGCTCGAAATCACCTATGGTGTGGAAACCGGCCGGATCGCCGAGATGCTCGAGAGCGTCCGCAATTCGACGCTGCGTACCGCCGAAGTGCTGGAGCATCTGATCTGGCATGCGTCGCGCACGTCGGGCGGCGGCAAGCCGAACGCCTGAAACGGCACGCGCGACCGATCTATTCCACGGCCGCGACCGTGGCCGACTTATGCGGCACCGCAGCCTCGACGGCGCAGGAGAGGTCGATATTCATGGAAAAGGCGATTGCGCCCTCCTCCACCACGGACTGCGGATCTGGCGCAAGTTCAGCGGCCTCGTCGAGCGCCTTGCGATAGCCGGCTTTCAGGACGTCCAGATCGGAAAAGTGCGGAAAATCGTAGAAGGTCAGCTCCGAAGGGAGTAGTTCTAGCGAGCGCGCCAGCAATCGTTGAAGGATCCGGCCGCCGCTGAGGTCCCCGAGATAGCGGGTATAGGTATGTGCGATCAGTCGCATGCCGTCCCCATCGGCCGCATGTGCGACCCGCTTGGCGTAGATCTCGCCGGCGGCAAGCAACGGAATCTCCTCGCTCCATCGCTCGCCGCACAGCGCAGCAAGGTCGGATTCGATCGCGAGGGTGCGCTCGAGCTGGTAGCGGGAGAGCAGTGCGATGCCGGGTGACTCGCGATGGCGCTCGAGTCCATGCTCCATCGCCCGATAGGCGGGGAGCAGATTGCGCAACAACAGGACGTAGCCTGCCCGGCTTGCTTCACCGCGCAGCAGACTGCGAATGATGCCGGTCCGTTCGGCCTCGGCATGCAGGGCCTTGGTACGGAGATAAAGCGCAGTCACGACGCTGGGCGGGGAGGAGGCATTTGCCGTCGCAACCGTCGCGTCCGCAATGGGGGTGGAAGGTAAGCTTCGTCGCGTCAATCTACGCCGTCCCTGTGCGCCGAGGCCGGTCACGTTCGCCCCTTCATCTGTTCGATCAGACCGTGTGCCTGTTGCGGTGCGCTGATCGCATCGGCCGACATCATATCGGCTCCCATCGACGCCACAAGGCCGGGCTGCGCGGTTATCATCGGTCCGCCCAGAATGATGCCGACATGCCTGTTGCGCGAGTCGCGCCTGATGTCGTGAATGTCCTTCTTCAGCTCGTCGAGCCGTCGGTCGCTGCTGACGGAGAAGCCGACGATGTCGAACCAGTGATTATGCACCAGGGACGTCAGCTCCTGGTGTGACGAAAACGGCCCGGTGCAGAGATTCCATCCGGCGCGGCGGAAGAACTCGGCCACCATCGATAGCCCGAAACTGTGCTGGTCACCCGGAATGATCGTCAGCAGGGCCGATTCGCCGCCGTGGTTGTCGCTGGCTTCCCGCGCGAAGCTGTCGCCGAGGTGGTGCATGATGAGCTGCAATCGACCAACAGCGAGCGTGACGCTGGCAAAATCGGTCGTGTCCGATTCCCACTGTGCTCCGAGCTGCCGTGCTGCAGGCGCCAGCAGATCGAGGAAAATCGTTTCGACCGAAACCCCTTTCGCCTGGAGATCCACGACATAGGCGAATGCCGCGCCGTCATCGGTGCTGAGCGCCAAGGCTGCAAACATCTCGATCTCGGTCGGCGCGGTTTGTTCGGTGTCTGCCGCAGGCTTCGCAATGGGCGTGCTGCGTAACGCCAGCACGATCTTGGGAATGATCTGGGTCTTGATTGTTCTGACGACGGCGACGGGCTGCAGCGACGGCCGAAAGCGCCAGATCGGCGTCGGGAGTCGTTGCCGAAGCGATTTGGGACGACGCGGCGAAGCGGTGTCGGTGGCGCTGCCGGCTGAGAAGGATTGCTCGTTCACATCGGTCATTCTTCACTCCCCCCCAACATTAAGTCCTCGAGTCAAAAAACCGTCAAGTTGAATTTACGTATGGTTTAGTTGACAGTTCCTGAGGCGAGGTTTAGCCTTCTTCCATCAAGCCCGCACATAGGGAGTGGCGCGGTGCAGTTTCGAGCAGCTAAAAGCGGCCAGTTTCCCAAACGAGGCGACACTTCGCCGGCATCTGCTCGATCTCCCCAGGCGATATCGCATCACCGCGACGCAGGGCTGTCAAACAATCTTTACAGTTCAGCAGGTGAATACATCGCTGCGCCTGCGAATGGAATTTCGCAGAATGGCGACGTCACATCGCGAGCCCGTTCGACAGCCCAATCACTTAGGCCGCTATACACGCCCGAACAGCGCCTTCGCCGCGATGCAACACAGTGGACGCTTGTGCAGGGCATCCTTGCGCCGGTCCAGTTCGCGGTTTTCCTGATCAGCCTGGCGCTGGTACTTCGTTATCTCTTCACGGGCGAAAGCTTTGCCGTGGCGACGGCTTCGATCGTCGTCAAGACGATCGTGCTCTACGCGATCATGATCACCGGCTCGATCTGGGAACGTGAGGTTTTCGGCTGCTATCTGTTTGCGCCGGCCTTCTTCTGGGAAGACGTCTTCAGTTTCCTCGTGCTGGCACTGCACACTGCCTATCTATTTGCGTTGTTCACAGGGCTCGGCGATCCGCGCCAGCAGATGCTGCTCGCGCTGGCTGCCTATGCCTCCTACTTCGTCAACGCCACGCAGTTCGTTCTCAAGCTGCGCGCGGCGCGCCGAGACGAGCGGTTGGCACTTTCGGCGGCTTCCTCCACCCCCGGGAGCCGCGCATGAACGTGCATGTGCAGGAGTGTCCTGTTGCGGCAGATGTCGCGCCCAAGCCGGTTCGCCGCGAGAACGGCCAGCGCGAAGTATTCTGCGGGCTGACCGGTATCGTCTGGCTGCACCGGAAGATTCAGGACGCCTTCTTCCTGGTGGTGGGCTCCCGCACCTGCGCGCATCTGATTCAGTCCGCCGCCGGCGTGATGATCTTCGCCGAGCCCAGATTTGCGACTGCGATCATGGAGGAGAAGGATCTCGCCGGGCTCACCGACGCCAACGACGAGCTCGATCGCATCGTGGCTCAGCTGATCGCGCGGCGGCCGGAGATCCGGCTGTTGTTCCTGGTCGGCTCCTGTCCGTCCGAAGTCATCAAGCTCGATCTGTCGCGCGCCGCATTGCGGCTGTCGCAGAAATTTTCGCCTGCAGTCCGCATTCTCAATTATTCGGGCAGTGGTATCGAGACAACATTCACGCAAGGCGAGGATGCCTGTCTCGCCTCGCTCGTCCCCGCGGCCCCCCCGACCCGGACGAGTGAGGACCAATTACTGATCGTCGGCTCGCTGGCCGACGTGGTCGAGGACCAGTTCATCCGGCTGTTCGACGCGCTGGGCATTGGGCGCGTGCAATTCCTGCCGCCGCGCAAGGCGAGCGCGCTTCCAGCGATCGGATCAAACACCCGATTTCTCCTGGCCCAACCCTTCCTCGCTGACACGGCGCGCGCGCTGGAAGATCGCGGCGCCGTCCGCCTGGCTGCTCCGTTCCCGCTGGGCGTCGAGGGCACGACGGCCTGGCTGCGCGCTGCGGCCGATGCGTTCGGTGTCGCACCCACGCTGTTCGATGCGGTCACCCAACCCCATCGAATCAGGGCGGACCGGGCGCTGTTTCGGTATCGCGATCAGCTCAGCGGCCGCCGCATCTTTCTGTTCCCGGATTCCCAGCTCGAAATTCCCCTGGCGCGGTTCCTGTCGCGCGAATTGTCGATGCAGCTGGTCGAGGTCGGAACACCCTATCTGCACCGCGAGCATCTCGCCGAAGAGCTCGGGCTGCTGCCGGATGATGTCGTGCTGTCGGAAGGGCAGGATGTCGATTTGCAGCTCGATCGCTGCCGCGCCGCGCGCCCGGACCTCGTGGTTTGTGGGCTTGGGCTCGCCAATCCCCTGGAGGCCGAGGGCATGACCACGAAATGGTCGATCGAGCTCGTTTTTACGCCGATCCAGGGCTACGAGCAGGCGACCGATCTTGCCGAACTGTTTGCGCGCCCCCTGGTGCGCCGCGCGAAACTGGTGGCCTGATCATGCAGCTTACCGTGTGGACATATGAAGGACCTCCCCATGTCGGCGCAATGCGCGTCGCCACCGGGATGGAAGGACTGCATTACGTCCTTCATGCTCCGCAGGGGGATACCTACGCGGATCTGCTGTTCACAATGATCGAGCGCCGCGACCGGCGCCCGCCCGTGACCTACACCACGTTCTCCGCGCGGGATCTCGGCGGTGATACCGCCGAACTCTTCAAGACGGCGGCGCAGAATGCCCATGATCGTTTCCAGCCGCAGGCGATGCTAGTCGGCGCGTCCTGTACCGGGTCGCTGATCCAGGACGACCCTGGTGGTCTGGCGCGTGCGCTCGCTCTTCCCATTCCCGTGGTGGCCGTGGATCTGCCGGCCTATCAGCGCAAGGAGAACTGGGGCGCGGCCGAAACGTTCTATCAACTGGTGCGCGCGCTCGCCGGTCCCTCGGCGCCGGCGCCGGGAACCGCGCGCCCTGAGCGCGCAGCCGGCGTGCGTGCCCGCTGCAATCTGCTTGGCCCGACCGCGCTCGGCTTCCGCCATCGCGACGATATCGTCGAGATCACATCGCTGCTGGCGAAGCTCGGCATCGACGTGAATGTCACGGCGCCGATGGGGGCGACCCCGGCCGATATTGCAAGACTTGGCCAGGCCGACTTCAATGCCGTGCTCTATCCCGAAATCGCCGGCCAGGCCGCGTCATGGCTGCAACGGACGTTCGGTCAGCCCTTCACCAAGACCGTTCCCATCGGCGTATCGGCCACCCGAGAATTCGTCGCAGAGGTCGCGAAGTTCGCAGGTGTCGATGCGTCGGCGACGCTGGCGTCGGCCTCTACCCGGCTGCCCTGGTACTCGCGTTCGGTCGACTCGACCTATCTGACCGGCAAGCGTGTCTTCATCTTTGGCGACGCCAGCCATGCCGTTGCTGCCGCACGCATCGCATCCGACGAACTCGGCTTCAAGGTCGTCGGGCTCGGCACCTATAGCCGCGAGTTCGGCCGCGAAATTCGCGAGGCGGCAAAGCGCTATGACGTCGAGCCGCTGATCACCGACGACTATCTGGAAGTCGAGGTCAAAGTTGCCGAGCTGCAGCCCGAGCTGGTGCTGGGGACGCAGATGGAGCGCCATATCGCCAAGCGCCTTGGTGTGCCCTGTGCAGTTATCTCGGCGCCGGTGCATGTACAGGACTTTCCGGCACGCTACGCGCCGCAGATGGGTTTTGAGGGCGCCAACGTCATCTTCGATACCTGGGTGCATCCGCTGATGATGGGCCTCGAAGAGCATCTGCTGGCGATGTTCAAGGATGATTTCGAATTCAAGGATGGCGCTGTGCCGTCGCATCTGGGCGCTGGTCATTCAACGCCTGCTGCCGGTGGGCCGGTTCAGCCGCCTTCGAATGCCTCGAATATCGCGGTCGTCTGGGCCGTCGATGCCGAGAAGGAGCTGTACAAAATTCCATTCTTCGTTCGCGGCAAGGCGCGCCGCAACACCGAACGTTTCGCCAATGAAAACGGCGTGGCCACCATAACCATCGAGACCCTTTACGATGCCAAAGCGCATTACGCCCGCTGACGCAACGCCTCTCCGGGTGGTCGTCGTAACCATGGACAGTCATCTGTCCGGCGCGGCTGCGCGTGCGCAGGCGCTGTTGAGGAGTAACTTCCCGGGGCTGTCGCTCACGGTGCATTCCGCAGACGAATGGGGCACTGACGACGCAGCGCTCGATCGCTGCAAGGCCGATATTGCGCGCGGCGACATCGTGATCGCCACCATGCTGTTCCTAGACGATCACGTTCGCGCCGTGATGCCGGCACTTGTTGCCCGGCGCAGCCATTGCGACGCGATGATCTGTTGCATGTCGGCGGCCGAAATCGTCAAGCTGACCCGCGTCGGCAAGTTCGACATGAGCGGCGAGGCGCTCGGTGCCATCGCGTGGCTGAAGAAGCTGCGCGGCAATCGCAAAGGCAGCCCCGGCGGCAAGGGCGAGATGAAGATGCTGCGGCAGCTGCCGAAGCTGCTGCGCTTCATCCCCGGCACCGCTCAGGACATGCGCGCCTATTTTCTGACGCTGCAATACTGGCTCGCCGGCTCCGAGCAGAACATCGCGAACATGATCCGCCTGCTGGTCGACCGTTACGCCGAAGGTCCGCGCCGCAGCCTGCGCGGCATCGTCAAGGCCGAGGCGCCGGTCGACTATGCCGATATCGGCGTCTACCATCCGCGCCTCAAGGGGCGCATCGCCGATACCGCAGATCGACTGCCCGTCCTGGCCGGCGAGCGCGGCACCGTCGGCCTCCTGTTGCTGCGCTCCTATCTGCTGGCCGGAAATGCCGGTCACTATGACGGTGTGATCGCGGCGTTTGAGGCGAGGGGGCTGCGCGTGATCCCCGCCTTTGCCAGTGGCCTCGACCAGCGGCCGGCGATCGAACGCTTTTTCATGAAGGACGGAAGCAGCGTGGTCGATGCGGTGGTGTCGCTCACCGGTTTCTCGCTAGTGGGCGGTCCCGCCTACAATGACTCCCGGGCCGCCGAGGACATTTTGGCTCAACTCGACGTGCCCTATCTGTCGGCGCATCCCGTTGAATTCCAGACGCTGGAGCAATGGGGGGCCTCGGATCGTGGCCTGATGCCGGTGGAGAGCACCATCATGGTGGCGATCCCCGAGCTCGATGGCGCTGCGGGACCGATGGTCTATGGCGGCCGCTCCGACGGGGCAGGCGCCCCCTGCACCGGCTGCGAGCGCGCCTGCGTTTTTGTACCGGCCGAGACCGGCGGCGAAATGCACGTGTGCAGCGAACGCGCCGACATGTTGGCGGCGCGGACGGCGCGTCTGGTCGCGACGCGTCGCTCGGAACGGCGGGATCGCAAGGTCGCGATTGTCTTGTTCAACTTCCCGCCGAATGCCGGCAACACCGGCACCGCGGCGTTTCTGTCGCTGTTCGAATCGCTTCATCGCACGCTCTCGGCAATGAAGCGCGAGGGTTATCAGGTCGATGTGCCCGAGAGTGCCGACGCTTTGCGTGAACGTATCGTGGTCGGCAACGCCGCCCGCTTCGGCGCCGATGCCAATGTCCACGTCAGAATTCCGGCTGGTGATCACGTTCGGAACGAAAAATGGCTGCGGCAGATCGAGGCGCAATGGGGGCCGGCGCCTGGCAAGCAGCAGAGTGATGGCAGCTCGATCTTCGTGCTCGGCGAGCGCTTTGGAAACGTGTTCGTCGGCATCCAGCCTGCCTTCGGATATGAGGGCGATCCGATGCGGCTGTTGTTCGAGAAGGGCTTTGCCCCGACGCATGCCTTCTCGGCCTTCTATCGCTGGCTGCGCGAGGATTTCGGCGCTGGCGCCGTCCTGCATTTCGGAACCCACGGCGCGCTTGAATTCATGCCGGGTAAACAGGTGGGGCTTTCCGGCGCATGCTGGCCGGACCGGATGATCGGCGACCTGTCGAACCTCTATCTCTATGCCTCGAACAACCCGTCCGAAGGCACGATCGCCAAGCGTCGTTCGGCCGCAACGCTGATTAGCTATCTGACGCCGCCGGTCGCGCATGCCGGACTCTACAAGGGACTGGTTGAGCTGAAGGCCTCGATCGAGCGCTGGCGTGGACTTGCTCCGGACGAAGATGCGGAGCGCGGCGATCTCGCGACATTGATTCAGGCTCAGGCCAGTGCACTGGAACTGACCGAGGCGGCCCCCGCCTGGATGGATCCGGCCACGGCGGTCGGAAAATTATCGGAAGCCGTGCTCGAGCTCGAATACACCCTGATCCCGCATGGCCTGCACGTCGTTGGTGAGACACCGTCAGCCGAGCAGCGCGTCGAGATGCTTCAGGCGGTTGCGGATGCCTCACATGGCGTCCGTCCGGATAAATCCATCCTCGAGGCGCTGGTGACGGGCGAGGCGCCCGAAGCATTGGCCGCGAGGGACGCTGCCGCGCTGGCGCTTTACAAGGAGTTGGCCGGCATCGATCGGATACTTCAGCAGGATCACGAACTGCCCGCGATCCTGCATGCGCTGGACGGCAAGTTTACTCGTCCTGCGCCGGGGGGCGATCTCCTGCGCACGCCGGCCATCCTGCCGACCGGCCGCAATCTCCACGGCTTCGATCCGTTCCGTATTCCCAGCGCCTTTGCCGTGCAAGACGGCGCGATTCAAGCACAGCGGCTGATCGACAAGCACGTCGGCGAAGGACACGGCATCCCCGAATCCGTAGCGATCGTGCTGTGGGGCACCGATAATCTCAAGAACGAGGGCGCGCCGATCGGGCAGGCGCTGGCCTTGCTTGGAGCAAAGCCGCGCTTCGACGGCTATGGCCGGCTGACTGGCGCGGAATTGGTCCCGCTCGATCAGCTCAACCGGCCACGGATCGACGTGATCATCACGATGTCCGGCATCTTCCGGGACCTGCTGCCGCTGCAGATCAAGCTCCTGGCCGAAGCCTGCTTCCTGGCCGCATCCGCCGATGAGCCGGTCGAACGGAATTTTGTCCGCAAGCACGCGCTGGCGTTCCAGGCAGCAAATCATTGCGACCTGGAAACGGCGTCGCTGCGCGTGTTCGGCAATGCCGACGGCGCCTATGGCTCGAACGTCAACCATCTGGTCGAAAACGGCCGCTGGGACAACGAGGACGAACTGGCCGAGACCTATACCCGCCGCAAGAGCTTTGCTTACGGCCTCAAGGGTCAGCCGGTGCAGCAGATGGCGCTGTTGAAGAACGCGCTCGCAACCGTCGATCTCGCTTACCAGAACCTCGACTCGGTCGAGCTCGGCGTGACCACCGTGGATCACTATTTTGACACGCTGGGCGGCATCAGCCGCGCCGTGAAAATGGCCAAGGGTGGCCGGTCGGCGCCGGTCTATATCGGCGACCAGACCCGCGGCGCCGGCACGGTTCGGACGCTCTCGGAGCAAGTCTCGCTGGAAACCCGCACCCGGATGCTCAATCCGAAATGGTACGAAGGCATGCTCAAGCACGGCTATGAGGGCGTTCGCCAGATCGAGGAGCACGTCACCAACACCATGGGCTGGTCGGCGACGACCGGCGAGGTGGCGCCCTGGGTCTATCGGCAGCTCACCGAGACCTTCATGCTCGATCCCGAAATGCGCGAGCGCCTCGCCTCGCTCAATCCGGTGGCCTCCGCGAAGGTCGCGAACCGGCTGATCGAGGCACACGAACGCAAATACTGGTCGCCCGATACGGAGATGCTCGATGTCCTGCGCAGGGCAGGCGAAGAGCTCGAAGACCGCCTTGAAGGCGTGGGAGTTGCCGCATGAACATCCAGAGTCCTCCCTCCGCACTCGAAGGACATTTGAAGCTGAAGAGTCTCTCGCGTTGCGGCGACGGCGAAGGCAGCGTGCAGGTCCAGCTCGATCCCAAGCTCAAGATCGGCACCGCAAAAGTATTCTCGGTCTACGGCAAGGGCGGCATCGGCAAGAGCACGACGTCGTCGAACCTGTCGGTCGCCTTCTCCAAGCTCGGCAAGCGCGTGCTGCAGATCGGATGCGATCCCAAGCATGACTCGACCTTCACGCTGACCAAGCGACTGGTCCCGACGGTGATCGACGTGCTGGAATCCGTGAACTTCCACGCCGAGGAACTCCGCCCCGAAGACTTCGTGTTCGAAGGCTACAACGGCGTGATGTGCCTGGAGGCCGGCGGCCCGCCGGCCGGCACCGGCTGCGGAGGCTACGTCGTCGGCCAGACCGTGAAGCTTCTGAAGGAACACCATCTGCTCGAAGACACCGACGTGGTGATCTTCGACGTGCTCGGCGATGTCGTCTGCGGCGGCTTTGCCGCTCCGCTGCAACATTCCGACCGCGCGTTGATCGTGGCCGCCAATGATTTCGACTCGATCTTCGCGATGAACCGTATCGTCGCTGCGATCGAGGCCAAGTCGAAGAACTACGGCGTCCGGCTCGGTGGCGTCATCGCCAACCGCAGCAAGGATACCGACCAGATCGATCGTTACGCCGTGCAGGCCAGCTTGAAGCGCGTCGCGCATTTCCCGGATCTCGACGTCATCCGCAAGAGCCGCCTGAAGAAATCGACGCTGTTCGAAATGGACGAGACGCCGGAACTGAAGGCCGTGACCGACGAATACATGCGGCTCGCCGCAGAGCTCTGGGCCGGCACGATCGAACCGCTGCCCGGCAAATCGCTCAAGGACCGTGAAATCTTCGATCTGCTGGGGTTCGACTGATGTCGATTGCAACCTATCTGGAACGGCGTGGCGAGCTCGAGACCTATTTCGACCGGACTGCGGTCGATGCCTGGGCCAAGCTGACGTCGGATGCGCCGGTCGGACGCATCAGGGGCACGGTCCGCGCGGGCCGCGACGAGATGCGCAACACGCTGCTGTCGTGGCTGCCGCAGAACATGAGCGGGGCGCGATTGCTCGACGCCGGCTGCGGCACCGGTGCATTGTCGATCGAGGCCGCGCGGCGCGGCGCCCGCGTGGTCGCCATCGACCTGTCGCCGACGCTGGTGTCGGTGGCGCGCGAGCGGCTGCCGTCGGATCTCGATTCCTCGACCATCGAATTCCGTTCCGGCGACATGCTCGATCCCAAACTCGGCAGGTTCGACTTCGTGGTCGCGATGGATTCGCTGATCCATTATCGCCCGGCGGACACCTGCCGGATCATGGCCGGTCTGGCGGAGCGGACCGCCGAGGCCCTGCTGGTGACGTTCGCGCCGAAGACGCCGGCGCTGGCCGTGATGCATGCCGTCGGCCGGCTCTTCCCGCGCGGCGACCGCGCACCGGCGATCGAACCCGTCGGCGAGCAGAAATTGCGGCGGTTGCTGATGGCGGAGGAAGGCTTGGAGCGCTGGCAGCTCGGCCGCAGCCACCGCGTCGCCAGTGGATTCTACAAGTCGCAAGCCTTGGAGATGACCCCCCGATGACGCGGATTTCGTCGACATTGGCAAAAGGCTGGATGCGGATCGGGACCCGCTTCCTTCCCTTTGCGGACGCAGCAACCACGGAGCTTCCGCTCGGACGGCTGCTGCGCCTGTCGCTGTTCCAGGTGTCGACCGGCATTTCGATCGTGCTGCTGAACGGCACGCTTAACCGCGTCATGATCGTCGAGCTCGGCGTCTCCACGCTATTGGTCTCGCTGATGGTGTCGATCCCGCTGGTGTTCGCTCCGTTTCGCGTTCTGATCGGCTTCAAATCCGACAATCATCGCTCGGTGCTGGGTTGGCGCAGGGTGCCCTATATCTGGATGGGAACGCTGATCCAGTTCGGCGGCTTCGCCATCCTGCCGTTTGCGCTGCTGGTGCTGTCAGGCACCGGTGAGTATCCCGCGGTCTACGGACAGTTCGGCGCGGCGCTCGCATTCCTGCTGATCGGTGCCGGCATGCACACGGCGCAGACGGCCGGCCTCGCGCTTGCCACTGATCTCGCGCCGGAAGATGCGCGGCCGCGCGTGGTTGCCTTCCTCTACGTGATGCTGCTGTTCGGGATGGCCGGCAGCGCGCTGATCTTCAGTGAGCTGCTGCGCAATTTCGACGAGATCCGCCTGATCCAGGTGATCCAGGGCGTCGCCGTTACGCAGTTGTTGCTCAACATCGCAGCCCTGTGGAAGCAGGAAGCGCGCAATCCCGCGCTCACGTCGGCTGCCCGAGAACGCCCCGAATTCCAGCACTCCTGGGCCAGGTTCCGCAATGGCGGCGGCTCGGTCCGTGTCCTCGTTGCGGTAGCGCTCGGCACCTCGGCATTCTCGATGCAGGATATTCTGCTCGAGCCCTATGGTGCCGAGATCCTCAAGCTGACCGTGGGCCAGACCACGGCGCTCACTGCGTTCTTCGCGCTCGGCACGCTGGCGGGATTTGGCCTGGCCGCGAGGACGCTGGGGCGCAACGCCGATCCCTATCGCATTGCCGGCTTCGGCGCGGTGGCGGGCGTGTTCGCGTTCGCCGCGGTGATCTTCGCGGCGCCCTTGGGCTCGGTGCTCTTGTTTCGGATCGGAACCGCGCTGATCGGCTTCGGCGGCGGGCTGTTTGCGGCGGGAACGCTGACCGCCGCGATGGCGCTGGCGCGTGACGGCGAAAGCGGATTGGCGCTGGGCACTTGGGGTGCCGTGCAGGCGACCGCGGCCGGCGGCGGCATCGCGCTCGGCGGCGGCATTCGCGATGCCGTGGCCTCGCTTGCGTCGAGCGGAGCGCTCGGCCGTGCGCTGACGGATCCATCGACGGGATATAGCGTCGTCTACCACATCGAAATTGCGTTGTTGTTCGCCACTCTGGTTGCGATCGGTCCGCTCGTGCGCTCGTCACGCGCCAGCTTCCCGCAGCCATCCACGAAGTTCGGCCTGGCGGAATTTCCAGGCTAGTCAACGACAGGGAGGTCGCCCATGCAGCCCGACTCATACTTGGACCTGGCGCAGGTCACGCTTTACGTCTTCTGGATCTTCTTCGCCGGCCTGATCTTCTATCTTCGCCGCGAAGACAAGCGCGAAGGTTATCCGCTCGAATCGACGGGGATCAACAGCGGGATCGCGCATGGCTTTCCCCGCATGCCCGATCCCAAGACCTACCTCCTGCGCGACGGGCACACCGCGACGCTTCCGAACCACAGGAACGATCGCCCCGACGTCGCGCTGGCGCCGATCGCGGTTTGGCCGGGTGCGCCGGCAGAACCCACCGGCAATCCGATGCTCGATGGTGTCGGGCCGGGATCCTACGCCAATCGCGAGGACGTTCCAGAACTGACGATGGACAACATCCCCTGCATCGTTCCGCTGCGTGTTGCCGAAGGAACGTATCTGGAATCCCGCGATCCCGATCCGCGTGGCATGCGGGTGAACGGCGCAGACAGCGAACCTGGCGGCATCGTCACCGACGTGTGGGTCGATCGTGCCGAAGCCCTGATCCGCTATCTCGAAGTCGAGGTCCCCATCATCGGCGGCGTCAAGCGTGTGCTGCTGCCGATGCCGTTCGCCAAGATCGATGGTCGTCGCCGCCGGGTTTGGGTCGATGCGATCCTCGGCAGCCAGTTCGCCAATGTCCCGGAGACGAAGAGCCCGGATCAGGTGACCAAGCTCGAGGAAGATCGCATCGTCGGATATTACGGCGCGGGCACGCTCTACGCCACGCCGGCGCGTCAGGAGCCGCTGCTGTGAAACAGGATCATCACCAGTTCGAGAGTGTTCAGCTCAAGGAGCTACCGGCGCCTTTACCCCTGGGCGAGCGCGTGATCTGGCAGGGCAAGCCCAGCTTCAAGGGACTGGCGTTGCGGTCGTTCCACATCCGTGAGGTCGCGATCTATTTCGGCGTCCTGCTGGCGTGGCGGCTGTGGTCGAACTGGTCCCAAGGCGCGCCAGCGCGGGAGATCATCATTTCGGCGCTGTGGCTGATCGCCCCGGCGATCAGCGCCATCGCCGTGCTCGCCGGCCTCGCGTTGTTGTTCCGCCGCGCCGCCTGCTACACGCTCACCAGCAAGCGGGTCCTGTTCCAGTTCGGCGTCGCGCTGCCGATGACCATGAACATTCCGCTGAGCAAGATCACCAGCGCCGCCCTGAGGATCCATCGCGACGGCTCAGGCGACATTCCGTTCGGCGTCTCCGACGGCAAGCGCGTCTCGTACTTGCTGCTGTGGCCGCACATCCGCCCGTGGCGGCTGCGCGCGCCCGAGCCGATGCTGTGTGCACTGCCGGACGCCGCGATCGTCGCGGCCAAGCTCTCCGAGGCATTGGGCGGCCAGCCCGCTCCGGCGGCAGTCGCGCTCTCGGCATCCGCCAATCGCAATCAGGTCTCGGGCGTGGCGGCCAATACGCCGTCGACTGCGGCCGCGTGAACGGAGAACGGTCATGAGCCAGGCCATCCAGGAGCCCGTCGTTCCCAAAGGCGGAATCATTGCCGCTGCGGCCCTCGTGCTGCTTTCGCTCGCGACGGTGACCACGGCGCGATTGACTGGCACCGGGGCGGTCCACATGTCGCTGCCGGAGGTTGCCGAGAGTCGCGATTTCCAGTTCGAGGACGGCAACAACGGCGCGGTGCTGGTGTACGACGCCGGCAGCCGGCAATTGCTGGATACGCTGGCGCCGGGCAGCAACGGCTTCATTCGCGTCGTGCTGCGCGGGCTCGCAAGAGAGCGCAAACTCGGCGATATCGGCAAGCAGCCGCCGTTTCGTCTCACCCGTTTCGTCAACGGCCAGATCACGCTGACGGACACCTCGACCGGCAAGCTGATCGATCTTGCGGCCTTCGGATCGGCCAATACCGAGGCCTTTGCGCGACTGATGACATTGAAGAGGAGCGCATCATGAGCATGCTCTGGACGGGTGCACGAAAATCGTTCGACGTGCCCTGCACGGTCGAGATCGAGCAGACCTCGGAGACGCTGCATGCGCACGTCGTGCTCGACGGCGACATCGCGATCCAGCCCGGCGACGAGGTCAGGGTTCATGACGCGCCGACCGGGGTCGCCTTCGGCGAACGCTTGGTGGTGCGGAGAACCGCAACCGTGGTCCGCGCCGGTCCGCTCGACCGGCTCTGGGCGCGGATCGAGGGATATCTGGAATTGACCGAGCTTTACGAAGTCAGCTTCTCGGACGGGAGGGCATCATGATCAACATGGAAGGCGGCACCCACGGCAGTCTGCAAACGCGCCCCGGCGTCAAAGGCAGCAGCGAAAGCCTGGACAAGGCGCGCGAGGACACCATCCTCAGCCCGCGCTTCTACACCACCGACTACGAAGCGATGGATCGCCTCGACGTCAGCCTGGTGCGCTCCGAATGGAATGCGGTCATCAAGGAGCTGCGCGCCGATCACAACAAGGCGCATTTCGTCAAGACCGACGAATTCAAGAACGACCTGGAATCGCTGCCGCCGGAGCTTCGCAAGGAGTTCAAGGATTTCCTGGTCTCGTCGCTCACCGCCGAATTCTCGGGCTGCGTGCTCTACGCGGAGATCAAGAAGCGGATCAAGAACAAGGACATCCAGGAGCTGTTCAGCTTCATGAGCCGCGATGAAGCGCGCCACGCCGGCTTCATCAACGAGATCCTGAAGGATCACGGCATCGGGGTGGATTTGAGCTTCCTCACCAAGGTGAAGAAGTACACCTATTTCCGTCCCAAGTTCATCTTCTACGCGACCTATTTGTCCGAGAAGATCGGCTACGCCCGCTACATTACGATCTATCGGCAGATGGAGCGCCATCCCGAGCGCCAGTTCCATCCGATCTTCCGCTGGTTCGAATTGTGGTGCAACGACGAGTTTCGCCACGGCGAAGCGTTTGCGTTGCTGATGCGCGCCGATCCGTCGCTGCTGCGTGGTATCAACAAGCTCTGGATCCGGTTCTTCCTGCTCGCCGTGTTCGCCACCATGTATGTGCGCGATCACATGCGGCCGGCGTTCCACGAGGCGCTGGGTATGCACCCGACCGAATACGACATGCGGGTGTTCCGCATCACCTCCGAGATTTCCAAGCAGGTATTTCCGGTCACGCTCGATATCGAGAACCCGCGCTTCCTGGCCGGTCTCGAGCGCCTGCGGCTGATCTCGGAAGCGATAGCGGATGCGCGCGAGCAGGGCGGCTTGCTGTCGAGGGTCAAGCGCGCAGGCCTCGCGGCCCAGGCGGCGCTGGCATTCGGAAGGTTGTTCCTGATGCCAGTGAAGCCGAACGCGCTGCCGCGCGAAATCTGCCTGCAACCGGCCTGGTGAGGAGAAGGCGTTGCTCGCCGCATACACGGTCCCCCCCATTTACGCTGCCTTCGTGTGGTGGTTCAGCACCGGGGCCGTGTTGTTGCTGGTGGGACGCTCGTTGGGACGTTTCGAGCTGCCGCGAGCGTTCCTCGCGGTCGGGCTGCTTGCAGGGTCGCTCGGCGGCCTTGCGCTGACCGCCGACGATACCAGCGTCGGCGGCGCCTATACCGCCTTCACCTGCACGATCCTGTTATGGGGCGCGCAGGAGATCGCCTTTCTCGCGGGCTGGTTGACGGGTCCCAGGCCGGAGCCTTGCCCGGCGGACGCGGCCGGCCGGGCGCGCCTCGGCCTTGCGCTGCAGGCCATCCTCTATCATGAGTTCGCGCTGCTCGCCTGCGGCGCGGCTATTGTCGCCCTGACATGGAGCGGCGCCAACCAGGTCGGTCTCTGGACGTTCGCCTCGCTCTGGGTGCTCAGGCAAAGCGCCAAGATCAACCTGTTCCTCGGCGTTCCCGTCACCAACGACGAGCTGATGCCGGACGCGGTGCGATTCCTGAAGACGTTCTTCACGCGCGGGCCCGTCAGCGGCTTCTTTCCGGTCTCGGTCACGCTCGCGACCGCAGCCCTCGTCATCATGATCCAGCGCATCGTCGAAGTCGCGGTCACGCCTTTCGAGATCGCCAGCCTGACGCTGGTCTCGACGCTGTTTGCGCTCGGCGTGGTCGAGCACTGGTTCATGCTGCTTCCGCTGCCGGCGATCACGCTGTGGGGCTGGGGCATGCGCTCGGGTTTCCCGCCGGAGGACACCACCATGGAACAGGAACGAGACACCAAGACCGCCGCTACGCCGCCCAATCTTGTCGTGCTTGCGGACGTGCGCCCCGATGCGCCGCCGCCCCGGCTGTCGCAGGCCGCCTGCGCGCGGCAGCGTCTCGAAGACCAGTTTCGCCAGAGTTTCCGCGAGCAACAGGCAAGGGATGGCCTGACGACGGTTCTCAACATCAGCACCGAGCCGGCGGCAACGATTAACGGGAGGACGTCATGAACTACGAAGCTTATTTTCGCCGGCAACTTGAAGGTCTTCACCGCGAAGGCCGCTATCGCGTATTTGCCGATCTGGAACGCAAGGCAGGCGCCTTTCCCCGCGCAAAACATCATCATCCGGGCGGCGCCGGTGAAGTCACCGTCTGGTGCTCGAACGACTATCTCGGCATGGGCCAGCACCCTGCGGTGCTGAGAGCGATGCATGAGGCCCTCGACAGTTGTGGCGCCGGGGCCGGCGGTACCCGCAACATCGCCGGGACGAATCACTATCATGTGCTGCTGGAGAAGGAACTGGCCGACCTGCACGGCAAGGAGTCAGCGCTCCTGTTCACGTCGGGCTACGTCTCCAACATGGCGTCGCTGAGCACACTGGCGTCGCGGATGCCTGGCTGCACGATCCTGTCGGACGAGCTCAATCACGCCTCGATGATCGAGGGCATCCGGCACAGCCGCAGCGACACGCGTATCTTTGCCCACAATGACCCGCGCGATCTCGAACGCAAGCTCGGCGATCTCGACCCGCATGCGCCGAAGTTGGTGGCCTTCGAATCGGTCTACTCGATGGACGGCGATATCGCGCCGATTGCCGAGCTCTGCGACGTCGCGGACGCCCACAATGCCATGACCTATCTCGACGAGGTTCACGGCGTCGGCCTTTATGGACCAAAGGGTGGTGGTATTGCGGACCGGGAGGGCGTCAGCCATCGCCTGACGGTGATTGAGGGTACCCTGGCAAAGGCCTTCGGCGTCATCGGCGGCTACGTTGCAGCGTCGGTCACGATCTGCGATTTCATTCGCAGCTTCGCTTCCGGCTTCATCTTCACCACGTCGCTGCCGCCCACGGTCGCCGCCGGCGCGCTCACCAGCATTCGCCATCTGAAAGCGAGCGCGGCGGAACGCGAGCGGCATCAGGACCGCGTCGCGCGGCTGCGGCGGCGGCTCGACGAGGCGGGCGTTGCTCATCTGGACAATCCCAGCCACATCGTGCCGGTCATGGTCTGCGACCCCGTCCTGTGCAAGCAGATCAGCGACGCACTGATCGACCGCTATGGCATTTACGTGCAGCCAATCAACTACCCGACCGTGCCGCGCGGCACAGAGCGGCTGCGCATCACGCCGTCACCGCATCACACCGATGCTGATATCGAGCATTTGGTGCATGCCTTGGCAGAGATTTGGGCGGAGGTCGGGCTCGCCAAGGCAGCTTGATCTGCTGATGCTTGGCGACTGATCTGGGTGCTTGGAGTTTGTCGATGGCCCGATAGGCCAGGTTTTCTTGCGAACCGCGGTCGGTGATGCGGAAGTTGATGAAGTTCCTTCACACGCTGGGAGCGATCGGCCTTGTCGGCGCGGTCGCATGCTTTCTTGTCATGGCCGGCTACGCGCCCGCGCCAAGTGCGATCGCGCAATACGCGCCGCTCAGCATCGCAACAGGAGCAGTGGCGACCTGGATCTTTATGCCGTCGCTCGGGCTTACTCTGGTCGCCGGATTGTTGGCCATGGCCGTGAACAGGACCTTTCACAGCGCCGGCTGGGCTTGGGCAAAGCTGGCGATGGGCGTCCTCGTTTTTGAATGGGGATTTGTCTCCGTGGTCGGTCCGCTTCAGCAGGAAGCAGAGCAAAGCGCGCGCGCGTTTGCCGGCGAAATCGATCTCGCAACACTCGCCGGCGAATTGGGGACGCGCCGCGCTACGCTTTGGGTGTTTTTGGCCATCGCGATGGCCAACATTGTTCTGGGTGTATGGCGACCGGGGCTCGCTCGGTTGCCGGACTAGATTTCTTGCGTGAGCACACAAGGAGGATCTCTGCGATGGCAACTCAGATCGTGATGGATCATTCAGGTGACATGCGTCACCATTTCGACCCCACAGACGCGCATGCCAGCGCTGAGGCGCGGCGCCGCTTCGAGACCTTGACCGCAGCCGGCTTTACGGCCGCGGTGCGGATGCGTCCAGGCGATGTGCGCCGGTTGACTGCCTTCGATCCGCATGCCGACGAGACGGTGTTCTTTCCCAGGCTGGTCGGCGGTTGAGATGCCGCGATGCGATGGCCTGTTAAAGGACGCGATCAGGCGCGGCTAAAATTGGTTCGCAGTCTCTTTCGAGCCATGCGTGCGGAGATTGCCCCCGAAGCGCGCGGCCGCCGCTTGCTGCGAGATTGGCTCTCCGCCGCACAGCTCGAACAATTCGACGCGGTTAGATATTTTGATGTAATCGGATCCGACAGCGGCAAGCTCTACCGGATCTGCTACGGAACCGCGGCAAATGTTCGGGAGCTCGATCGGGACGGCAAGGAGGGGGCCGGCTGGTGCTTTGCGCCCGTCGGAGGGCTCGTTCCAGGCGACGTTATGCTTGCGCAAAAGATCGCCCTTGAAACCTCGGAGGCAGCTACTTTGGCCGTTGCAAACCGAGTCCCTCTTCTTCCGCGCGTAAGGCACTAAGGCCCTTCGGCCCCAAGCTTCGGAAGCAGAAAATGACTTCGACGAGTTAACGCTTGCAAGCGGCGCGAGTCTTCGCCGCGAACGTGCTTACGGTGACAGGCCTCGATGGCCTCAAAGATCTGAAACCGGATTGTCCATCTCAGGGCCGTTTGAAAACCGCGTCGTTGTGGGGGCGCCATTTTTGATCCGATAGCCACAAATAGTCCTGGTCCGGCATGAGAGGTAGGGTTTTGATCGTCTCTTTGGAAATCGGAAGAAAGAAGCTCGACCGATCCTGCGTCACTTTAAGCGACTGAATAGGCACGACGATGCTTTCCATCCCCGTTGTAAATAAGCCGCCAGAAGCGACGATGGCGTAATCTCGGCCATCTTTCGTCCCAAAAACGATATTTCTGACCTCGCCGACAATCTTGTCGTCGGAACTCGTACTTCCGCCCCGAACCGCGGCGGCTCGGCTTCTGTCCGTGGTTTTCGCCCGGAGTTTTGTTTTTGGCTTACGTTGCTGCGCCGACGGTGCTGGCAGCTTACCGCCGGCATCAAGGAGCGCCTCAATGAGTGCGTCGCTCCACGCCTTCATCGCGACGGCTTTCTCCTCCATCAGCTGATCGACCGAGTAGTATTCGCGCGTGACATCCGACATGCCGGACTGCTCTTTGTCCGCAAGCGCGTGTGCCAGGGTCACCGATGCGGCTCGCGGCGAAACGTTCTTCTCCAGAAAAGCGGTCATCGCGGCGCGCGCGAGGTGCAACGAGTAATATTTGACGCCGTCGAGTGCGCCGGCCGCGCGGAGCTTGCCGATGTGTTCATTGAGCGCGCTGGGGTAGGTTGAAACGTCATTGTTGCCCTGGTCCCGACCGGTGCGCCGCGTTGACCCAGGCGCTATCGAGGTCGCCGTGCTCGTTCCTCGTCAATTGCTTCCAATCGGTTATCGAGAAGGTCGCGATGTCGCGGACGACCGGCGGCAAGGGAAGCCAGAAGATCTCCTTCGCCTTCATCTGATCCTCTTCCCACATCGCGCGTCCCCAGTCCGGTGCGCCGTGTGGATCCTGCAGGAGGAAATTCGAGCGTTCGAGCTTCACGGTCGTGTAGCGCCGATTTGCTGTGAAGTTCGTCCACCACAGACCAAACCGGACGCCGGGGCCGACCATGTCGCGGCCGGTCCGGCCAGCGCAGTATTCCTCGTGTGCTGCAAGAACCTTTCCGATCTCCGCGACGGTCAGCTCCGACTTGCGCAGCAGGCGCAGCTTCCGGCGCGCCTTGATCGCCTTCTGCTCTTCCGGAGACGGATCGGTGACGGCCAGACGCTCCCACCATCGGTCCATGCCGTGCTTCAGGCCGCTGGTGAAGGGATGCTTCTTCGCGGCCCACACCATGGCGGCTTTGAACCAGACGATGAATTTGCGTTTCGTCCTGTGAACGCCGGTACCTGCGACCTTAGTTTCGATCGCGTCGCGGGCGCTCTCGACGGTCTGGCGGTCCAGGTCGATCAGGAGCATGGGCCCGAGGATCTGCACTGCCTCGTGGCTGAACGCCTGGCGGATGTCGTTCACGGTGGAAGGGGACGCCGGCCTTGTGCGTTCGTTAGCCAGCGACCGCTGGCCATATAGGCCGCGTAGCCGAGGCAAAGCTGAGAGACCGTCCACGACACCGGCGGGGATGGGGCGAGCGGTTCGGCCGGCTTGTCCTCGCCGAGTTCGACGTAGACGCGCTGTGCCTTCTGCCTGGCAGCCGCGAGTGTCAGGTAGGCCGGGTCGACATGGATCCCGACGGGCGTGCCGATGACCTTCGTCTTCCGGAACGCTCGAACCAGCCATGAAACCTTCTTCCCGCGGCGGCGCAGCGTCAGGTAGCTCAGTTCCCTGTCGTTCAGATCGTGGATCGCATCGTCGCCGGGACGCGCCAACTTGGCCGCTGCGATGGCGTCCTTTACGTCGTCGGGAGCTATACGCCCGCGCCGCTGGCCGCCCTTGGGCCTCTCGATTTTTGCGTCCATGTGCCGTTGTCCGTACAAAGTCTCGTACAAACAAAAGCAGGGCGATCTCGTCGGAACAAGCGATACGTGGAGCGTTTTGGGCCAATTTTTCGGAGAAATCCTCTGATTGTTAACGGATCTGCGTGCCAGAGCCCTCACATCCTGGGGTCGGGGGTTCGAGTCCCTCTCCCGCTACCATCTTTCCCCACGCTCCCCGGTTGGGCAGGCGGCTTCGCCAAGCAGGGCTTTAGGCGGCCTGCAATCTCCACCGCTGCTCCACACGGTCTGGTTGGATCCCGGAACGCAGCGACCGTATCGACAAGGTCTCGAGTGCCCACTGCGTCGTCGGCAGCGACAGCGGGCTTATTGCTTTGCCTTGGCGGAGAAAACGAGTGCCTGGTCGTCGATCTCCTCGTCGGGGAGGCGATGGACGCCTGCCATGACGTGCAGTTCCGCTAGAGACGGCATGGCAGCGGCGGAGAACTCGACCAAGCGAGGTTGGCTCCTCAAGACCAAGACAGCCACAACCAATGGAAGAACAACGAAAGAGGTTACCAAGAACAGCTTCATGTAACGTCTCCCATTTCGCCTGTGGAGAAAAAACGGTTAGCAGGAAAGATTGGCGCTAAGTTCGCGCGCTCGATTCAGCGAACGCCGATGTGGCGGACTCCTGCACGAAATTGTCGAGGACGCCCGCGGCGCCTATGGCGATGGCAGCTACAAACAGGCAGGCAAATATGAAAATGCGCATGCTCTTTGTCCTTAAGATTGCACTCTAGCACAGTTCCAAGAGAATTTGTGCATGTCTCGTACGAAAGGCTGTGTTCAGATTGGGAGTGCGAAGGCCTTCACCTCGATCTCGATGAACGTTCGTCCAAGTCCGCCAACGGCTGCATAAAAGTCAGCCGAGTTCGCCTGCTCAAGGTCCGCGAAAAAGCGTCTCATCCAGCGTGAGACATGCTCTTCAAAGAATAGTCTCTCGAGGGGCGCTGGCGCCGGAATGGTACCGCCGGCGAAGCCGGCCATGATCTCGCAGAGAAATCCCGCGTGATCTTCGGGCTCCGCACGTTCCGGAGCCTTTTCGAGGCCGAGATCCCCGAGAGTTTCCCGTAACCGCGCGAGCGGACGGCCATACAGGGTCTCGGACAAATAGTGCGACGCATAAGGCAGCAGGGCCCCCTTGCCCAATCCTGCGAAGAGGGCGAAGAACTCGCGCGCCGCGGCCTGCTCGTTTGTCCGGCGTGCCGCCTCCGCCAGCGCATTGTGCGCCACTCCCATAGGGCTGGCATCGCCGCGCAATGCGGAGATGCGGCCCAGTAGATCTCCGTCCGGGCTGCGCGTCAGCAACGTCGCCAACAGCGCGTATTCCTGCGATCGGGCGAAGTCGAAGTCATCGACAGTACGCACTGAAGCGATCCTTGAGGCTGCTAGCGCGGCAATGCGCTGCCGTGACGTCGTCGTCGCGAAGGGGGCAACACCGTTGCAGCAAGGCCATCAGGTTGCTCGCCTGCGTCCCGATCCTCGGTGGTCGGTGTTGCGGCATCATCTGGTGACGACCCGACTGCCAGGGCCGTTGGTTCGAGGGCGGGCCGTTCGGAATTGACGAGGTCCTGCCGAACCGGGTTGATCGGTGGCGGCACGTCCGCGAGCACGTCCTGGACCTGCTCCATACCCTTCGAGACCTGCGCGACCAGATCGGCAATTTTGTCGGTGGGATCGAGCGGACCGAATCCCGGAATAGCGTTGGGGTCATTGAAGTCCCACTGGTTCTCCGCGAGCCCTATGAAGTCGCGAATCGCAGGATCGACTGCCCAGGCTCGGCGCAATGCTGCGCGGGTCAATTCCACCGGGACGCCGGTTTTCAGGAACGTGACAATGTCGGTGTGAGCGGTAATCGACTCGATCGATGGCAGACTGGCGAGATCGAAGGGGCGGTCGGCCTCGTCGTCCCCTGCGGATGCCTGCACGGTTTGCCTGCTGCCGGCCGGATCGGCATCAGCGCTTTTCGACGCCTGCTTGAGACGCGCCCAGCGGAAAAAGACGTTATTGTCTGGCACTGTTCTGTCTCGTGTCATGCACTGGGGTTCCTAACGATTGCGCTGCCGTTTGACGAACGGGCGCTCAACATGATGCTCGGCAACGAAACGGGCGACGATCTCGCAGATGCCCATCGGCATCGGGACCGCTTCAACCAGATTGCTGCCCGCGTCGGTGAATGCCTCGCCCTCGGCCGGGTCGGCCGTGACAGCGAGCAGTTCATAAGGCGGTTCGGAGCCGGTGGGACGCAGATTGACCCATAATGTGGGTGAACCTGATGTGAGATTTTCGCGATAGTTCGTGGTCTCGGTGCGATGCAGTTCGATCACGGCGTCACCTGCATAGAACAGTGTGGCATCGCCTTCGCCGCCAATTGGAGTCCACGGTTTCGCAGACGGCTCTCCGGCAAAGACCGACACGGGCCGCCACAGAAAATTGGCCCACGCACTCTTCGCTTTGCGTCGTTCGATTGCGACACCGACGGCAATGCTTGCAAGACTTGTCGATATCAAATTTCTGGTCTCCAATCGAAGTGCGGTCTCCGATACGGGGTCGCCTTTCGCGACATGCAGAGTATATACTCCGGGAATGATCCGGCCAGTAGGTGGCCGCTCTATCTTGGCATCCGAGGTATATCGTGAGTGTCGAACCTCAGACCGGCAGGCGCTTCCTGATCTGCTCATGCGAAGGGTCGATGCCGCTCGATGCCGATGCGATCGGCCGCGGTTGTCACGGCAAAGTGACGGCAGCCACGCAACTTTGCGGTACCGAGCTCGGCCTGTTTAGGGCTGTCGCAGCCGAAGATGCCCTACTTACTGTAGCCTGCACACAGCAGGCGGCGCAGTTTTCGCAGGTTGCGGCCGAAAATAATCGTGCGAATTCGATACAGTTTGCCAATATTCGCGAGACCGCGGGATGGTCTGGCGATGCCGACCGCGCGGGGCCGAAGATGGCCGCGCTGCTGGCCGCGGCGACCGAAGTCGCCGCACCCGCGCCGATGGTTCGGCTCGAGAGCGACGGAATCATCCTGATCTACGGCCGCGACGAGGCAGCGATCGAGGCTGGCGATTTGCTGAAAGAGCACCTCGACGTCACCGTGCTGATTGCGCCACCAGCCGTGATCGCGCCGCCACGTCACTCCGACTATCCGATTGCCAAAGGCCGGATAAGCAGCATCAAAGGACATTTGGGAGCGTTCGACTTGGTGGTCGACGAGTTTGCCGAAGCGGCGCCGTCCTCGCGCCGCGTGCTGACGTTCGGCCCATCGCGCAGCAATGCTCGTTCGACCTGCGACATCGTCCTCGACTTGACCGGCGGGCCGGCGCTGCTTCCAGCCGATTTGCGCGACGGCTATCTGCGTGCAGATCCCGGCAGTCCCGCAGCTATTCTCCAGGCCGTGCTGAAGGCGCGCGACCTCGTTGGTACATTCGAGAAGCCGCGTTTCATCACCTTTGACACCGGGCTTTGCGCCCATTCGCGCTCGAAGCAAACCGGCTGCACCCGCTGCCTCGATTCCTGCCCTGCCGGCGCGATTACGCCCGCGGGCGACCATGTGGCAATCGATGCCGAGATCTGCGCGGGCTGCGGTCAATGCGCGACGGCCTGTCCGACGGGCGCCGCGTCCTATGCAATGCCGCCGGAAGATGCGCTGGTCAGAAAGCTACGAGCCATGCTGCTCGCCTATCGTCAGGCGGGCGGTGAGCGGGCCGTCGTGCTCGTGCATGACGAGGTCCACGGTTCGCCGCTGATCGATGCACTGGCACGGTTCGGCGACGGCTTGCCCGCGAACGTGCTGCCGTTTGCCGTCAACGAGGTCACGCAGGTCGGGTTGGAGACCATCGCCGCAGCTTTTGCCTATGGCGTGTCGGCCGTGCGCTTCCTGCTCCGGGCCAAGCCGCGCCATGACGTCTCCGGGTTGATGCGGACGATCGCACTGGCTGATCCGATTCTGACCGGCCTTGGCTTCGGCCCGGACCGGCTTTCGGTGATAGCGACCGACGATCCGGATGACCTGGTCGGGGTGCTCCGCGCGGCGCCGACGCACGCACCGGTTTCGCGCCCGGCAAGCTTCCGCCCGGTGGGCCGCAAACGCGATGTGCTTCGCTTTGCGCTGGCCGAACTGCATCGCGCAGCACCTGTTCCCGTCGATGTCGTTCCGTTACCCGACGGGGCGCCGTTTGGCGCCATCGAGGTCGATACAGCGGGCTGCACACTTTGCCTGTCCTGCGTGTCGGTCTGTCCGACGAGTGCCCTGCGCGATGACCCCGAGCGCCCGGCATTGCGTTTTGTCGAAGACTCCTGCGTTCAGTGCGGTCTGTGCCGGACGACGTGTCCGGAGAAGGTCATCACGCTGGTCCCGCAAATTGACTTCCGCGCGAGCCGGGCGCCAACGCGGGTTCTCAAGGAGGAGGAGCCGTTTTGCTGCATCCGCTGCAGCAAACCGTTTGGTGTCAAGAGCAGCATCGAGCGCGTGGTCGCGAAGCTCGAGGGCCAGCACTGGATGTATTCGGGCTCGAAGCAAAGGCTGGACGCAATCAAGATGTGCGGCGATTGTCGGGTCAATTTCGTTGCCGAGCAGGGCTTCGAGTCTTACAGCTCACCGGCTCCAACTGTCCGCACGACTGACGACTATCTGCGTGAGCAGGCAGAACGAGACCTGGACAACCGCTCCAGCTGAATTGCCCCCGGTTGGGGAGCCCGAGGGTTGTCGCTCTATTCAGCCGGTGTTGCGGAAGTCTGCCGGCCTTCCGCTTCGAGCTTTTCAGCGAGCCAGCGGTCGTGATGCTCCTTCGCCCAATTGATATCGACCTCGCCCGTTCCCATCGCTTCGAACGCACCTTCCATGCCGAGCGTGCCGATATAGATGTGTCCCAGGATCAGCGCGATGAAAAGGATTGCAATGACGGCATGAGCGACCTGAGCGATCTGCATGTCCGCAATGTTGGTGCCGTAGAAGGGAAACAGCAGCACGAATCCCGACGCGGACACCGCAATGCCGGCTGCGACCGACAGCCAATAGACCATTTTTTCACCGAGATTGAATCGTCCGGCCGGCGCATGCTTCGACTTGATGAAACCGCCACCCTGCTTGACCCAATCAATATCGATCCTCTTGAAGAGGTTGTCCCTGAAGAAAAGCACCGTGATCAGAACGAGGCCCGCCACGAAGGCGAAGCTCGTGAAATTGTGGATGTACTTCGCGATCTGGGAAATGTCGGAGAAGGCGTCCGGACCGACGAGCGGTCGCAGCAGGACCTTGCCGAAGGTGACGTTCAGGCCGGTCAATCCGAGCAGCACGAACGAGACCGCTGTCAGCCAATGCGCGAACCGCTCGAAGGCCTCGAAGCGGACGATCGTCTGGCCGGAGCGCCCTGCCTCGATACGAAGCCGACCCATGATCAGATAAGCGAGCGCGAGCACCGCAAGCATGCCCACGATGACCAGCGCGGCACCCCAGTGCAGCAGGACCTCGTGGAAATAATCCCAGGTTCGTCCGGCCGGCTGCATCAACACGCCGGCTTTGACATCGGGAATGTCGATCCGGCCCTGGATGCGCGGTGCTTGCTCCAGAAGCGTCTTCTGGTTGGTCACACTGGCGGTCGGATTGGGCGCCCCATCGGGACCGAGCTTCTGGGCGAGCACCGGCGCTGTCGTTAGACAGAACAGCGCCAACAGAAGCGCTGCGAAGCGAATGCGTGCGAAAGCCGTCATGACGGATACCCAATCTTCGTCCCTGATCGTCGCGCTTTCATTGGCGGTAAACGCAGGTCCCCTTACGACTTGACGTCCTCGTGATAGGCGGTTGTCCAGCCCCAGGCTCCGGAGCCATAGCCGCGCGTCTCGACGCGCTCCTCGTAGAGTTGCGCGATGATGTCGCCATCGCCTGCGAGCAGCGACTTGGTCGAGCACATCTCGGCGCACATCGGCAGCTTGCCTTCGCCAAAACGGTTCGAGCCGTACTTGGCATATTCCTCGGCACTGCCCGGCGCTTCGGGGCCGCCGCCGCCCGCGCAATAGGTGCACTTGTCCATCTTGCCCCGCGAGCCGAAATTCCCCACCTGCGGATATTGCGGCGCCCCGAACGGACAGGCATAGAAGCAATAGCCGCAGCCGATGCACTGATCCTTGTTGTGCAGGACGATGCCGTCTTCGGTCGGATAGATGCATTTGACCGGACACACCGAGGCGCAAGGCGCGTCGGTACAGTGCATGCAGGCCATCGACACCGACCGCTCGCCAGGCTTGCCGTCATTGATGGTGACGACACGACGTCGATTGATGCCCCACGGCACCTCGTTCTCGTTCTTGCAGGCGGTCACGCAGGCATTGCAGTCGATGCAACGATCCGCATCACAGAGGAATTTCATGCGTGCCATTGGTCTGACCTCTCAGGCGGCTCTGATCTGACACAGCGTGGCTTTTGGTTCCTGCATGCCGGTGGCAGGATCATAGCCATAGGTCGTCAGCGTATTGACGCTCTCACCGAGCACGATGGGATCGGCTCCCACTGGATATTTCGCGCGGAGATCGGCGCCCTCGTACCAGCCGGCGAAATGAAAGGGCATCCAGGCAACGCCTTTGCCGACGCGTTCAGTCACCTGCGCCTTCATCCGGGCCCGTGAGCTGTTCTCCGCACCGGTCACCCAAACCCAGCCGCCGTCGACGATGCCGCGCTCGGCTGCGTCCGCCGGATTGATCTCGACGTACATGTGCTGCTTCAGTTCGGCGAGCCATTTGTTGGATCGCGTTTCCTCGCCGCCGCCTTCGTATTCGACCAAACGGCCCGAACTCAGGATCAGCGGGAACTGCTTCGCGATCGCGCGGTCGACGGCGGCCTTCTGCACGGAGAATCCGATATTGGGCACGCGAAATTGCTTCGCGTCCGGCAAGGTCGGATAGTCGGCAACGAGATCGGGACGCGGCGTGTAGATCGGTTCGCGATGCACTGGAACCGGGTCGGGCAGATTCCACGCGACCATGCGAGCCTTGGCGTTTCCATAAGGCGAACACCCGTGTTCGATCGCGACCCGCTGGATCCCGCCGGATAGATCGGTCGACCATGACACCTTGTCCGGATCGGCCGGATTGATGCGGGCGATCGTCTCGCGTTCCTGCGCAGTAAGATCCTTGTCCCAGCCGAGCTTCTTCAGCACGCCAAGGGTGAACTCGGGATACCCGTCCTTGATCTCCGAACCGACGGAGTACGAGCCCTCGGCAAGAAGATTGTCGTGATCTTCCCGCTCCACCTCCTGCCCGTTCTCCATCACCTTGCGTTTCACCACGCGCTCGACGCCGAAGCGTGCACGGAAGGTGCCGCCGCCCTCTTTCACCGGAAGATTGGTGTTGTAGAGGATCGGCGTGCCTGGATGCTTGAACTCCGGCGTACCCCAGCACGGCCATGGCAGGCCGTAATATTCCCCACCAACCTCGGGATCGTCCTTCGGCGCCCGCAATGTCACCAGATCGAACTTGTGCTGGTTCCTCATGTGGGCCTTGAGCCGCTCCGGTGACTGCCCGCAATATCCGGTCGACCATCCGCCGCGGTTGATTTCGCGCAGGATGTCCTCCGCCGAAACCGCGCCGTTCTCGACCTTGATGTTCTTGAACATCAGGTCGGCAAATCCAAACTTGCGGGCGAACATGTACATCACGTCGTAGTCGTTCTTCGACTCGAAGACCGGATCGACGATTTTTTCACCCCATTGCAGCGACCGGTTGGAGTTGGTGCGCGAGCCCTCCATCTCGAAACTCGTGCACGCCGGCAAAAGGTAGGTGCCGTTCTTGCGCTCCGACAGCACCGACCACGCGGTCGGATAGGGATCGCAGACCACCAGCAGCTCGAGCTTCTCGATGCCCTTCACGGCCTCCGGCATCCGGGTGATGGTATTGACGCCGTGTCCCATGATGAACATGGCCTGCACCGGATTGGGCTGGCTGATCTGATTCTTCGGTAACAAGGTTGCGTCGAACCAGCGCGTGCTCGGAATGCCCGGCGTCTCCATCAGCTTCTTGTCGGGGAAACGCGACTTCATCCAGTCGTAATCGACCTCCCACACCCGGCACCAATGCCGCCAGGCCTCCTCGGCGAGACCGTAATACAAAGGCAACGAGGTGACATCGAGACCGAGATCGGTGGCACCCTGCACGTTGGTGTGGCCGCGGAAGATGTTGGCGCCGGCGCCGGGCTGCCCAATGTTGCCGGTGGCAAGCAGCAACAGGCAGCTGGCGCGGACATTGGCAGTGCCGGTGGTGAATTGAGTCTGCCCCATCGCCCAGATCAGCGTCGCGGGCTTCTGCGTCGCGAACAATTGAGCGACGTGCTTGACCTGCGCTTCGGGCAAGCCGGTCACGCGCTCGACCTCCTTGGGAGGCCACTTCGCAATTTCCTTTCGGACCTCGTCCAGGCCATAGACGCGCTGGCTGAGGAATTCCTTGTCTTCCCAGCCATTCTCGAAGATGTGCCACAGCATGCCGTAGATCGTGGCAATGTGCGTGCCGGGGCGAACCCGGACGTATTCGGTCGCGTGCGCAGCGGTCCGCGTCATCCGGGGATCGACCACGATCATGTTGGCGCGGTTGAGCTCCTTGCCTTCGAGAATGTGCTGCAGGGAAACCGGGTGCGCCTCAGCCGGATTGCCGCCCATCAACAGGATGGTCTTGGCGTTGCGGATGTCGTTGTAGCTGTTGGTCATCGCGCCGTAGCCCCAGGTATTGGCTACGCCGGTGACCGTCGTCGAGTGACAGATCCGCGCCTGATGGTCGGAATTGTTGGTGCCCCAGAACGCCGCGAGCTTGCGATTGAGATAGGCGGCCTCGTTGGTGAACTTGGCGGAGCCGAGCCAATATACCGAGTCGGGGCCGGCTTTCTGGCGAATATCCAGCAGCTTGTCGCCGATCTCGTCGATCGCCTTCTCCCAGGAGATTTGTGTCCACTGTCCGTTGACGAGTTTGACGGGATAGCGCAAACGCCGCTCGTTCAGCACGTCGTCGCGAACCGCGGCACCCTTGCAGCAATGCGAGCCGCGATTGATCGGACTGTCGTAGTCGGGTTCCTGTCCGATCCATACGCCGTTGGCGACCTTGGCGACCACCGAGCAGCCGACCGAGCAGTGCGTACAGATGTTCTTCCGGATCGTGACCGGTGCGCCGACAGGCGGCGGTGGACCAGCCTCGGCCTTCCGCACGCCGTGCAGCCCGATTTCACCGACGGCGACCAATGCGCCCGCGGTGACGCCCGAGCGCTTCAGGAAAGCTCGCCGGTCCAGGCCCGACGAAGGTGGCTTGGCCTCCGCATTCGCGGGCCTGGCACGTTCCGGACGACGCTCGGACTTCCTGATCAGCACGGAGGTCTCCTATCGAGCGGGAGGATAGCCGTTGACGCGGTAGAAGTTCCTGACTTCCTGCGAGTCTGGTCGATAGCGAGCCTTGCGCTTCTGATTCAGGTCGACCGGCTTTGCGGAAACCGGGGACGGCAACAGCTCGCCAGCGCTGACTACGCCGACGCCAACAATCGTCAGCTTGAGCAGGTCACGTCGAAGAAGCTTTCGCGGTGGTTCATTCTTCAACGAAGCACACTCCCGTTTCGGGTTAGCCGCCCGCAGGTTATCCGAGTTCAGTCACGAACATCAATCGCAATCCTGTATTGCGTCGGCCGCAGGCCAGTACTCTATCCTTGGGCCCAGCAGATTGTCGTGCGAAATGGAAAAGGACGAAGTACCTGAGCGGTCGAGATAGATCAGGAATCTCAATGAGAGCTAGCGCTCAACACAGCCCCTTCATTCTGGCTGCATGGGATAAGTGGTCCGGACCGTGGCGTTGCGCGTTCCGGACCGATGGATGGGATGCGCGCCAATCTAGCTGCAGCTCAGCGGCAACGGCTGGCCGGGATGCAGCTCGTACCAGTCATAGCAATCCGGATAGGCGCCGTAGAATCCATATCCGGACCGTCCGTAGCGGTGAAATGCGTGCTGGCGGAGACCGCCGGCATGACCGCCGAAGCCGAGGTGCTCGCCGCCGAACCGGGCGCCGCCGCCGAAGCCGCCCTCATGCCCCATGCCGCCGAAATGCGCACCGCCGCCAAAGCCCGCATGTCCGCCGCCGAAGCCACCGCCACCAAAGCCGCCGTGGCCCCCACCACCACCGCCGTGCGCGCTGGCGGAGCCGATGGCGAGTGTCGAGGCAAGCGCTGCTGTCGCAAGAATCATGATGGCTCGTTGCATGGAAGACCTCATGGAAAACTCCTCTCGTGTTGAGCGGCCCAGCCACCTTGGAATCCGCTAACGCATCGCGCTACGCGCGCGAGGCGCTGATGATTGGGCCTGTGATGCAGGAGAGGTAGGAGCGATGCACGGCAATCCAACTGAATTCGGCGTCATATATCGGTCGCGCCACCCGCCAAGGTGAAACCGCCGCGCAAGGTGGCGCGCAAACGCGAGAAAGCGGGCTGAATGGATCAGCCCGCTCCCTGTCATTCGATGTGCGGCGGCCGGCGGCGTCATCCGCACTGGCGGGCCGGCGCGCTCAGTAACTGCCGGTGCCCGGCTCGCACGGCACGTTGTTGCCGGTCCACGGCGCGGTGGCGAAGGCGCCGACGCGCGGCGCCGGAATGCAGGCGCGTTCGCCCGGATAGTAGAACGGCGCGTTCATTGCGACCGTATCGGCTTCCACCGCGGGCTGCTGCACGACGCGATGATGCTCGCGCGCCATGACGGGGCCGCCCAGCATGGCGGCTGCGATCAATCCCATCGACAATAATTTGGACGTGGTCATTCGCTCTCTCCATTGATGACATCGGGCCGAACCAAGCCGGCTCGTCATCGAGGTGTGAACGATCGGGCGCGATTCAAACGCACGATTTGCTCACCACAATTCAACCGCCTGTGAGCCGATGCGACGTCACGACCACGATCGTGCGAATGCATAACATCCGTGGCCCCTGAAACTACAGCGCGTGCGTTGAGGGCGTATATTCGATCAACTGCAGTTCGAAAAGCGGAGCGCGCAAGATGATCACGACATTGGCAACACGTCACGTCCTTGCATGGATGCTGCTCGTGAGGCGAGCCGCCCGGAGCATGAACTGGAATTCAATGGCAGCGCTCGCGCCGCAAGCCTATCTCGTACCACAGCGAGTGGCCTGCATCGGACGGCGTCAAGGCCGCAAGGTCGGTGTGCGCGGACAACGGACATGACACCGCGCGCTGCTGAACCCACGCTTCCTCACCGCGCGCCAGGACGCCGCGCGAAAGGTGGAGCGAAGATCATGAACCGGATTCTCCTGATCGAGGACGACGCCGAGACTGCCGAGGCGATCGTGGCCGAGCTCGCCGATCGCGGCTTCGAGGTGCAATGGGCCGGTGACGGCGTTGACGGTCTCGACAGGGCCCGGGCGTCGAGCCCGGATGCCATGATCGTCGACCGTATGCTGCCCGGCATGGATGGGCTCACCGTCATAGAGGCGCTGCGCAAGGATCAGGTCAGGACGCCCGTGCTGGTGCTCAGTGCACTCGGCGCGGTGGATGACCGGGTGCGCGGATTGCGTATGGGCGGAGACGACTATCTCACCAAGCCGTTCGCGCTGGTCGAACTGGTCGCGCGGATCGAGGCGCTGCTGCGCCGTCCCGGCGACAGCCGCGAGACCATTCTGCATGCCGGGCCGCTCAAGCTCGACCTGATCGAGCGGACCGCGCAGCGTGGCGAGCGCGAGCTCGACCTGCTGCCGCGCGAATTCCGACTGCTCGAATACATGATGCGCCGGAACGACCAGTTGCTGACGCGCGCCATGCTGCTCGAGGAGGTCTGGAACTACAAGTTCGTTCCGGCGACTACGAATTTGATCGACGTCCATATGGGCCGGCTTCGCCACAAGGTCGACGGCCCCGGAGAGACGCCGCTGATCCACAACGTCCGGGGCTCCGGCTTCGTCCTGCGCTCGCGGCAATAGGGGCGGGCAATGTACCAGATCCGGTTGATCCGCTCCGGCACATTCCTCTGGGCCCTGGCTGTGGCGGCGGCATTCGCGTTGTTCGTGGTCGCGCTATTCGCGTTCATCTACTGGAAGCTCGACGACTATCTGGTCGCGCGCTCCGATCGCATGATCACCACGCAGATCCACTTCGTTGCGGATCTGCCGCCGGCGCGCCGCGTCAGCGCCATCGCAGATCATCTGGCGCAGGACTCCAGGGGCGTGCAATACGCGGCACTGTTCGATGCCGCCGGCGCCCGCCTTGCCGGCAACATCGATCGCCTGCCGCGCGAACTCGGACTCGACGGAGCGGTGCAGGGTGTGCCGCTCGACCTGCTGGAAAAGGCCGCGGCGCATGTGCCGGTGGTCAGGGCGGTCGGCAGGCGCCTCGACGATGGTGATATCCTGGTTATGGGACGGAACGTCGACGAGACGCGCGAGATATCGAGCGTCGTGGGGGAGGCCCTGGCCCTCGGCCTGCTGCCGGCCTTCAGCCTCTGCCTGTTGGCCGGTGTCTGGCTGAGCGTCCGCGCCCAGAGGCGCGTGGAAGAAGTCAACCAGCGGGTCCAGCGCATCGTGGCCGGCGAGTTGCGGGAGCGGCTCCCGGAGGGCAGCACGGACGATTCCTTCGCGCGGCTGGCCGGAATCGTCAACGGCATGCTCGACGAGATGGAGACCATGATCAATGCGCTGGCCGGTGTCGGCAACGACATCGCTCATGATCTCAGGACGCCGCTGACGCGCGTCCGTCTGGCGCTGGAGCGCGGTCGAACGCATGCGGCAACGCTGGAAGAGCTCCAGGACGTCTCGGACAAGGCCATCGCCGGCATCGACCAGTCGCTGGCGATCATCACGGCCCTGCTGCGCCTGACCGAGATCGAGAACAACCGCCGCATGGCCGGTTTTGGCGACGTCGCGCTCGACGAGATCCTGCGGGAGGTGTGCGACGTCTACGAGCCCATCGCCGAAGACAAGCGCATCGGGCTCGGGGTCGTCATCGAGCGCAATGTGCGGGTGTGGGGCGACCGCGACCTGCTGTTCGAGGCGGTCGCTAATCTCGTCGACAATGCCGTCAAGTTCACGCCGTCAGGCGGACGGGTGGAGCTCGCGCTGGAAGCGGAGGACGACACCGCGCTCGTGCGCGTGAGCGACACCGGGCCCGGCATCAGCGAGCAGGAGCGCGAGGCGGTGCTGCGGCGGTTCTATCGTTCCGACAAGATGCGCAACACGCCCGGCGTGGGGCTCGGACTGAGCCTGGTGGCCGCAATCGTCAAGCTGCACGGCTTCCGGCTGATCATTGGCCCCGCTCCCGGAGGGCGGATCGAGATCCTCGCCTGGACCGGGAAGGCGGGCATGCCCATCACGCGCCGGTCGCGGACATTGCTGCACGCAGACGCGAGCCGGATGGGATGACCAGATCATGCAAGATGCTTTCGAGATCAACCAGCCGGCCTGGACCAGAGGAGTGACAGATGCAGACTAGCCACGAAATAGCGAGGCGCGATCCCAGTGCCATGCCGGCCGCATCGGTGTCGCCACCGTTCCTCAGCGCATATTCGGCAACCATCGGGCGCTTCGACCTGCTGGAGCCGGGGCAGGAGCAGCAGCTGGCAAGGCGCTGGCAGGAGACGCGGGACCGGAGTGCGGCGGACGCGCTCGTCACCAGCCATCTGCGGCTCGCCGCCAAGCTGGCGCGCGGTTACAAGGGATACGGACTTCCGCTGGTCGATCTGATCGCGGAAGCGAATCTCGGCCTCGTGATCGCGGCGTCACGCTTCGAACCCGGCCGCGGCGCGCGATTCTCCAGCTATGCAGTCTGGTGGATCAAGGCGGCCATTCACGAGTACATCCTGCGCTCATGGTCCCTGGTCAAGATCGGGACGACGGCCGCTCAGAAGAGGCTGTTCTTCAAGCTCCGCAGCGAGATCAGGAAAGCCACCGGCAACGTGATGACGGGGCTCACACCTGACGTCGCCGAATTGATCGCCGGGAAGCTCGATGTGACGGCGCGTGAGGTGATCGAGATGGACGCGCGGCTCAATGGCGACATGTCATTGAACGCCCGTGTCGGCGATGAGGACAGTGGAACCGAGCTGGAAGCCTTGCTGGTCGACGGGGCGGCCGACGCGGAGACGGTGCTCGCCGATCACGAGCTGTCGGAGCAGCGCACCTGTGCCCTGCGTGCCGCGCTGGGCGGGCTCGCGGCGCGGGAGCGTCGGATCTTCGAGGCACGGCGGCTGACGGAACGTCCCGTGACTCTCGATCAGCTCGCCCGCGAACTGGCGATCTCCAGCGAACGTGTCAGGCAGATCGAGCTTCGCGCCTTCGGCAAGGTGAAGCGCGCCGTCATGCTCGCCGCACAGGACGCGCCACGCGCCGCCGCGTGTGTCGGCTGAATTCGATTTCATTTGAACGGGGAACCGACAGTCCTCACCTGTCCGACGATTACGCATAACCCGCTTCAGGCAGACTATCATGGGAATTGTTCGCTTCGCGCTCCGGCTTCCGCACACATTCTATGTGCTTGCGGCGCTGATCCTGTTCCTCGGCGGCATCGCGATCCGCTCGATGCCGACGGATATTTTTCCAGAGATCCGGATCCCCGTCGTCACGGTCATCTGGAGCTACACCGGCCTTTCCACGCCGGAGATGGAGCAGCGCGTCAGCACCTACAGCCAGTATTCGATCAGCGCCAATGTCAGCGGCATCAAGAATATCGAAGCCCAGACGCTCAACGGCCTGTCGGTTCAGAAGATCTACTTCCAGCCGGACGTCAATCTCGATCTTGCGATCTCGCAGATCGTCTCGGCCACCAACGCCATCCGCGCCCTGATGCCGCCGGGTATCCAGCCGCCGATCATCGTGCAGTTCAACGCCTCGAGCGTGCCGGTGCTCCAGCTCAGTCTCGAATCGAACAGCCTGAACGAGCAGCAGCTCTACGATTTCGGCATCTACCGCGTCCGCCAGCAACTGGCTCCCGTTCCGGGCGTGACGTTGCCCACGCCTGCTGGCGGCAAATACCGCCAGATCATGGTCGATCTCGATCCGAACAAGCTGCTGTCGCGCGGATTGACGCCGCTCGATATCGTCAATGCGGTGAACACGCAGAATCTGACGCTGCCGACCGGCACGACCAAGATCGGCGACACCCAGTACACCGTTCGAACCAATGCGACGCCGGCCACGATCCAGGATCTCAACATGATCCCGGTCAAGTTCGTGAACGGGGCCACGATCTTCCTGAAGGACGTCGCCCAGGTCCGCGACGGCGCCCAGGTCCAGCAGAACATCGTGCGCGAGGACGGCCACCGCGCCGTCCTGCTCAGCGTCATCAAGAACGGAAACGCATCCACGCTCGCCGTCGTCAATGGCGTGAAGGCTGCCTTGACGTCGATCCGCGCGTCGGCTCCGGCGGGGCTGAAGGTCAACGAGCTGTTCGACCAGTCGATATTCGTCACCCACTCGGTCGATGGCGTGCTGCGCGAAGGCGCGATCGCGGCCGGGCTCACGGCGCTGATGATCCTGGTGTTTCTGGGGTCATGGCGATCGACGCTGGTTGTCCTGATCTCGATCCCGCTGGCAATGCTGTCCTCGCTGATCGTTCTGTATTTCCTCGGCGAGACCCTCAACACGATGACACTCGGCGGGCTTGCCCTCGCGGTCGGTATCCTTGTCGACGATTCGACGGTGACGATCGAGAACACGCACCGGCTCTGGACCGAGGAAGGCATGCCGTTGTCGGAAGCGACCCTGCACGGAGCCGCTGAGATCGCGGTGCCGACGCTGGTCTCGACGCTCGCGATCAGCTGCGTGTTCACCTCGGTCGTGTTTCTGGAGGGCCCGGCCAAGTACCTCTTCACGCCACTCGGCCTCGCCGTGGTGTTCGCAATGCTGGCGTCCTACGGGCTGTCGCGGACGCTCACGCCGATCACCATCGGCCTGCTGCTGAAAGGCGAGCGGCGCCATGGCGAGGGCGAGCGGCCGTCGAACATATTCGCGCGCGCCTCTGCGGCGTTCGAGCGCGGCTTCGAGCGCCTGCGCGACGGATATTCGGATCTCCTCGACAGACTGCTACGACATCGCGTCATCGTTCCCGTCGTCGCCACGCTGGTGCTGGCACTCGGTGCCACCATGTTCGCCTATGTCGGAAGGGACTTCTATCCCCTCATCGACGGAGGCCAGATCCAGCTGCACGTTCGCGCGCCCGCGGGCACGCGGATCGAGCGGACGGAAGCGATTTTCCAGGCGGTCGAGGACAAGATCCGCGAAGTCATTCCGGAGCGCGACCGGGCGCTGATCGTCGACAATATCGGCCTGCCGGCGCGTGCCTACAATCTCGCATTCACGGACGGCTCGACCATCGGGGTGAACGACGGCGTCATCCTGGTGTCGTTGAAGGACGGGCATAAGCCGACTGCGGATTACGTCAAGAAGCTGCGGCAGGTGCTTCCATCGGCATTCCCGGAGGACACCTTCTATTTCCAGGCGGCGGATATCGTCACGCAGATCCTGAATTTTGGACTTCCGGCGCAGGTCGATGTCCGCACGGTCGGTTACGGCAACAACAACCTCGCCGTCGCCAAGGAACTGCAGAAGAGCCTCGCGGCGATCCCCGGCGTCGTTGATGCGCATCTGCAGCAGGAGGTGGATGCTCCCGCGTTCTACGCCGACATCGACCGCACCCGCGCCGCGCAACTGGGCCTCAATGCCAGCACGGTGGCGACCAATATCAATGTCAGCCTCAGCTCGTCGGCGCAGGTCTCGCCGAATTTCTGGACGGATCCAACGTCGGGTATCCCCTATTACCTGGCGGTACAAACACCGGAATACAGGGCCAATTCGCTGAACGCCCTGGGAAACACTCCGGTGTCGGCCTCCCTTGCCGCAAGCGGCCAGACGGTGCCCGGACTGCTCAGCAATGTCGCCACCTTCAAGCGGGGCACCGTTCCCACCAATTCCAACCAGGCCAATGTCCAGCCGGTGTACGACGTCTATGCGAGCGTGCAGGGTCGCGATCTCGGCAGTGTCGCGGCCGACATCGAGAAGGTGACGTCCACCCTGCAGAAGCAGCTGCAACCGGGCAATTCGATTCAAGTCCTGGGACAGATCCAGAGCATGCATCAGTCGTTCCGTGATCTCGGGATCGGGCTGCTGTTCGCAGCCATCCTGGTTTACCTGCTGATGGTCGTGAACTACCAGAACTTCGGCGATCCCTTTGTCGTCATCATGGCGCTCCCGGCGACATTCTGCGGCATCGTGACGATGCTTTTCATCACCGGAACGACGCTGAACGTGCCATCGCTGATGGGAGCCATCATGGCGATCGGCGTTGCCTCGGCAAATTCCATCCTGCTCGTGACCTTCGCGCGCGACGAGCAGTTGAAGGGACACTCGGCGTTCCAGGCGGCACTCAGCGCCGGCCGGACGAGGATCAGGCCTGTGCTGATGACTGCGGCCGCGATGATCGTGGGCATGATCCCGATGGCGATCGGCGGGCCGGGCGAGGAGCAGAATGCCGCGCTCGCGCGGGCGGTCATCGGCGGCCTGCTGTTCGCAACCCCGACCACCTTGCTGATCGTGCCTTATCTCTTCGCCATGCTGCGCAAGGGCAATGACGGCAAGCCTCACCACGGCGTATTCGAGGAGCAACCGGAATGAGTGACGTTCGCGCAAGGACCGATGACGAGGGGGCGAGAGACCGCCCCCGGGCAGAAAGCCTCCGGGTCGTGGAGCTGCCGGGCAAGGGCGCGCGATCCGGGCGCCGTCACGGCGGTGCGCTGCTCGGAGGAGGCGTGCTCCTGCTGCTTGCGGGCGGTCTCGGCATTGGCGGCTGGCGGCACTATGAGGCTGCGCGTGACGTGGCCGCGGTGGCAGAACAGCTCCGAACCAACGTTCCCGAAGTTCGGGTGGCGACGGTCCGGCCCAGCGGCGACATCATGAAGGTGAGCTTGCCGGCGACGACGACTGCGTTCGAGGCGGCCAACATCTTCGCGCGGACCAGCGGCTATATCGAAAAGCGCCACGTCGATATCGGCGATCGGGTCAAGAAGGGCGACCTCCTCGCGGAAATCACCGCGCCCGAACTGGACCAGCAGATCGCGCAGGCCCAGGCGACACTGGCGCAGGATCAGGCGGCGCTTCAGCAGGCGCAGGCGAGCCGGGAACTGGCCGACGTCACCAATTCGCGCGACAGCAATCTCGTCAAGCAAGGCTGGCTGACGGCACAACAGGGCGACAACGATCGTCTCACCCTGCGCGCGCAGCAGGGTGCGGTGGGCGTCGCGCAGTCGAACATCACGGCGCAGGAAGCGCAGATTCGCGTCCTCCAGCAGGAGAAGGCGTATCAGCGTGTGGTGGCGCCGTTCGACGGCGTGGTCACGCAGCGCAACGTGGACAATGGCAGCCTGGTGCAAGCCGGATCGACCTTCATGTTCACGCTGATGCATTCCAACGTGATCCGAACCCAGGTCTTCGTGCCGCAGGATGAGGCCTTCGGCGTTGGACCCGGCGTCGATGCGGAGATCCGCGTCCCCGAGATCCCGGGACGGACGTTTGCGGGCAAGGTCACGCGGATCGCAACCGCGCTGCAGCCTGGGAGCCGGACGCTGCTGACCGAGATCGACGTGCCCAACCCCGATGGCCAGCTCAGTCCGGGCATCTATTGCACGGTCGAATTATCGATCCCGCGCAGGACGCCGTCCATGACCATTCCCTCCGACGCACTCGTTTTCGATCAGAACGGTCTTCATGTCGCGGTCGTGCGGAACGGCACGGTTCATCTGCAGCAGGTCTCGATCTTCAGAGACTTGGGCACCACGGTGGAGGTGCGAGACGGTGTTCATCCAGGCGATCAGGTCGTGCTCAATCCTGCGGTCGATCTGGCTGAAGGCAGCAAGGTCACCGCTCGCAAGGCCGAAGTGAGCTAGGGCGCCGAGATGATGCGGATTGCAGTCGCAACGGTGATGGCTCTGCTGCTCGGCGGATCTCCTGTTCAGGCACAGGTCGCAACGACCGGCAGCACGGCAATGGATCTGCCGACGGTGCCGGGCGCGATCGTGATCTCGCCGCTCAACAGTCCGGGGCCGTTTTCCGCGAGCACCGTGTCGGGTGCTCCTGATACGACTTTGGCACCCGTTCCGCTTGCGTCGGATCCGACCACGCCAGGGACGGTGGTGGTTTGCGCGCCACCGTCGTCATCGCCAACGCCGGTACCGGCGACCCCGACCGTATCGTCCACGGGTCTTGCGTCATCGGGCATCGCGGCTCCGATCCTGCCGGTTACGGGGCAGAACGGCAGCTCTAT
The DNA here is from genome assembly GCF_007290395.2 of Bradyrhizobium cosmicum. Classification (NCBI taxonomy): domain Bacteria; kingdom Pseudomonadati; phylum Pseudomonadota; class Alphaproteobacteria; order Hyphomicrobiales; family Nitrobacteraceae; genus Bradyrhizobium; species Bradyrhizobium cosmicum. The sequence continues at coordinate 1,461,192 of NZ_CP041656.2, forward strand.
CGGAACGATCTCCGCGGCTGCGCCGGCGGGAACGGGTGCGGCGGTGGCATGCAGCTCAACGCCGGGAGGACAGATGACGAGCGCTGCGTCCCTGCCGTTGTCGATTTCGCAAGTGCCTGCAAGCCCCGCGCCCGGCACGATTCCCGCGGATACCAGCGCCGCCGGCGGCACGGGCATAGACCCAAATGCCGCCGTCGTGCCCAGCCCGAACAGCTCGGCGTGCATGGAAGGAGTTTCGATGAACCTGGCGGAGCCTGCGACGATGCTGCCTGCCAATGCCTCAGGCGCCGCGTCAACGCCGGGCGTGTCGCCGATCCTGCCGCCGGGATGCTGAGGGGGCGGCAGGACGGACGACGCTTGCTCGCGGCGTCTGGTCACCGACGCCCGTATTGGCCGTGAAGATGGCTGGGGGTGAATACGGGCGCGGCGCCACCCGGACGCTCGAGACCCATCCGCCCGGCTGGCGTCAGCGCGCCACCATTCAGCACGTCGCGATCGGGGTACATCGATGCGAAGGCTGCCGGCTCCTGGTCTGCGAAAGACCAGGCTGCTGATGCGGACGATATCGTCGCTGTCGAGATCAGCGCCGCGGCGATCATGACCTTGAATGCACTCATAGCGTTTCTCCATTGCTTGCTCTGTGCGGAGAGGCGCTTGGGCGATGATCGCTGCTCGGCTGGTGGCGTTTCCGGAATTGTTCTGATGGGAGTTATGTAGGTAGTCCGGTCGAAGAGTCGCGACGCATGTGCATCACTCTTGCGAGAAGATTCTGTCATGGTTGTCAGAGCGCTCGCGAGATTGTGCGCGACCAGAAGTGCCCGCCATTCGTTTCCGAACAGCTGATCGCGTGAACATCTGGAGTGTGAGCAATGAGATTACTCCCTGTCGTTTGTGTTGCCGTCGGTATTGCGCTGTCAGGCACTGCGTCCGCCCGCGGTGGCATGGGATCGCATATGTCGATGGGTGGCGGCGGTGCGCTTGGCACGAGCGCGGCCGCGCCAGGAACGAACTCGCTGGGGACCGCGCTTCCGTCGTCGGACGGCGGCGGTCATGCGACGAAGGGACCGTTGCTCGGCACGGATCCGACCATCGACAACGACGACGCCCGGCTCGAGAAAATGCTGGAAGGATCGGTTTGCCGCGGTTGCTGAAGCGCGCGCATCCGCCGGCCTTGCGTGAACTACTCAGCAATACGCGCTTGGCGCGAGACGGATCTTTCGAGTCCCCGCGGCTGTTTTTCAGATCGCACGAAATATTTCGAGAAAGCCCGAAGGGGGCAGGACGAGCCCTCCACTCGCCGGCAGGCCTGAACGTGCCTTCGCGAAATTGGCGTTGGGTTTCAGAAGATCGTTGCCGCGGCCGCCGGCTACAAGGAACGCGGGCCGCTCGACTGGGCGGGCCGTCTGGCCGGTCTGCGAGAAACTCGATCGTGGCAAGGAGAAGCGATGAATCAGTCAGGCAACGTGCCACGTTCGAGACTTGGATCGTTGGTGTTGATCGCGGCCGTTCTCGGAGGCGGCGCGGCCGTGTTCGCATACACTGCAGGCTGGTTCTCGCCCGGGCGCCTGTCGCCGGAGCGGATGATCGCGGCGCTGACGCCTCCGAGCGGCGCGCCGCTCGGGCACCGGCGAAATCATGCCAAGGGGATCTGCTTCACCGGCGTCTTCGAGGCGAACGGAAACGGCGTGGAGCTCTCGAGAGCCAAGGTCTTCGAGCGAGGCTCGTATCCGGCGCTCGGCCGCTTCAATTTAGGCACCGCCGATCCGAACGCCGTGGATGCAACTGTCCGTGTGCGCGGTCTGGGTTTGCAAATTGCAGCGGCGGACGGCGAAGAGTGGCGGATGGCGCTGATCAACCCGCCGGTCTTTGCAGTGTCGACGCCGCAAGCATTTCATGACCTGCTGATCGCGTCCGGCAAGAAGGATCCGGAGGCGATGAAGATTTTCATCCAGGCAAATCCGGAATTTGCCGCCTTCGCGGACTGGGCCAAGACGGCGCCCTGGACCGCCAGCTACACGGAAGAGCCTTACCACGGGCTCAACAGTTTCATCTTCACGGACGCGAAGGGCGGCGACCACGCGGTTCGATGGTCGCTACTACCCACCGTGCAACCCGTTCCGGTTTCGCTAGCCGAGCTGGAAAAGCGCGGTCCCGATTTTCTCGAGCAGGAGATAGTGGAGCGGGTCAGGACCGCCGGTCCGCAGCGCTGGACCATGGTCACGACTGTCGCCGGTCCCGGCGATCCGACCGCGGACCCGAGCAAGGCCTGGCCCGAGGGCCGCCGTACGGTGCAGGTCGGAACGCTCGTCGTGCAGCGGATCGAACAGGAGCGGGATGGGCCCTGCCGCGACATCAACTTCGATCCGACCGTGCTGCCGCAGGGAATCCGGGTCTCGGACGATCCTTTCCCGGCTGCGCGCTCGTCGGTCTACCGTAAGTCCTACGATTTGCGTGCCGCCGAAGCCAGCGACTATCCTCGAACCGGGACCGCCAGGCCATGAGCAACGCTCCTCATCGTTTCGCCCTGATCCAGCGGCTCCTGCACTGGCTGATGGCAGCGTGCATCATCGCCATGCTCTTCATCGGCGTCGGCATGGTGTCCACCGTGGCGCAGACCTATCTGCCCCTGATCCTGATCCACAAGACGCTCGGCGTCACCCTTCTGGTTCTCGTCGTGATCAGGCTGGCTCTGCGGCTCCATTACGGCGCGCCACCATTGCCGGCTGATCTTCCGCCGGCGATGAAGCTGGGAGCGAGATTGTCGCACCTGGCCCTCTATGGCTTCATGATCGTCATGCCTTTGCTGGGGCTCGGCATGCTTTGGGCTGCGGCCTATCCAGTCGTTCTGTATGGCGGAATCCGAATTCCGGCATTGCTGCCGCAGAGCGACATCGTGCACACGCTGCTGTGGAATGCTCATTTTTACTTGGGCTTCGCGTTCTTTGCCCTCGTGCTGTTGCATCTGGCCGCCGGGCTGTTCCATGCCTTGATCCGGCGCGACGGCGTATTCGATGCGATCGCACTCCTGCCGTTGCGTGACAGGACGCCGGTGGAGTGAACGCTTCGCGCGCCGGCGCGGCGAGCGTGCGGATAAACAATATCGCTGCATCCTGGAAAGATGGCCGGAAGCGGATCTCTGTACGCTTGCCCGCATCCATGACCGGCAGGACGGTCATATGTTCAAGAGGCAAGCCATGACGGATACGTCGAACGCGAAGGCGTCGCTCGGAAGAGCCATTCACGCGATCGTCGGGAAATGGGGCATACGGCTCACCCGGCAACGGTGGAAGTCATGATAATGGAGTCGACGTACACGAGGCACCGGGAGATCGCCTGGCGCGGCGGCCACACGAGTTCGACGTCGCGATTGGTCGCCGAGGAGAGCGCTATCGCGCTCACCTACAACGGGTCGACCCATGCGGTCATGATGGGGACGCCCGCCGATCTGGAGGATTTCGGTGTCGGCTTCAGCCTCACCGAAGGAATCATCGCCCGGGCAAGCGAGATCGCGAGCATCGAGCTGATCTCGAACGAACTCGGCATGGAAGTGCGGATGTGGCTCGATGGCGACCGTGCGGCGACCTTGGCGGCGCGCCGCCGCGCCATCAGCGGCCCGGTCGGGTGCGGGTTATGCGGCATCGAAAGCCTCGAACAGGCGTGTCGCGCGCCGTCGCGCGTCGAGGGCCCCGGCCTTGCCTTTCACGCGCGGGATCTGTTGCACGCCATGCAGGCGTTGTCTCCTCTCCAGATATTGAATCAGCACACGCGCTCCGTTCACGCGGCAGCCTTCTGGCATCCTCGCGCCGGCATTACTCTGGTCAGGGAGGATGTCGGCCGGCACAATGCGCTCGACAAGCTCGCTGGTGCAATCGTCAGCGAGGGAAGATCGGCGAGCGATGGCGCGGTGTTGCTGACGAGCCGCGTTTCGGTCGAGATGGTGCAGAAGGCAGCGATGATCGGGGCACCGGTCATCGTGGCCGTTTCCGCGCCGACCGCGCTCGCAATCCGGACTGCGGACGAGGCGGGGATTACGCTGCTGGCGATCGCCCGCGATGACGGATACGGCGTATTCACGCATCCGCACCGCGTTCTGCTGCCGGAAGAAACCGCGCCGCGCGCCGGCTGCTGACGTCGCGGACCTGCGAACATGGCGATGCAAGCTGCACTAACAGAGCCTTCCGCCACGGCGGGAGTCGAGGTCTACGCTCCGGAACGATCGCTGCTGGTTGCCTCTATCCTGAGCATGTCGGGAGGTTTCCTCGACGCCTTCACATGGCTGTCGCTCGGGGTCTTCGCCAGCTCCCAAACCGGCAATGTCGTCTTCCTCGGGGTCTACGCCCTGTCCGGGCAATGGCAGCGGGCGCTTCACCATCTCCTTCCGCTCGCGGCCTTCGTCCTGGGAGCGGTGGTCGCGGTCCGCACCCGGGCGGTACTGGGCTGTCTCGTCGGAGAGATCGTCTGCCTGACAGCGGCGCTGCTGCTGCTCCATCGTGCTCCCGATCAGATCGTGATCCTCGGAATCTCCTTCGGCGTCGCGCTGCAATCGGCGAGTTTCAGGCAGGTCGGGCGCTGGAAGTACCTCTCGGTCACCGTCACCGGAAACATGCTACGCGCTATCGATCAGTTCGTTGATGCGTCCGATCCGGAGGCGGCGTCGGGCGCCGGCACCATGCTCATGCTCTGCCTGATGTTCCTGTTGGGCGCCGCCGCCGGCGGCTGCGTGACCAAATGGCTGGGAACATGGAGCCTCGCACTGCCGATCGCATCGTCGATGAGCGTTCTCTGGCTCTGCCGCCGGCGCAATCATCCTCGTTGACATCGCGCTCGCTCGTTGCGGGCTGAGGCGCCCGCCATGCCATTCGGTAAAAGGACGTTCGTTCGCGGAAGCGAGCGCACCGTGCTGTTCGTTTTTCCGCTGATGCTGCTCTATGTCGCCGTCGGCTATCGCGTCTTCCGCGGCAAGGCGAACCCTGCTGCCGATCACTGCTGACGGCTTCACGGCGCGAAGTCGCCGTGTGTGGCGATGGACGAAAGAAGGGCGCCGCTTGGGCGCCTTTCTCGTTCAGGACCCTATATGGCCGTGCTTCAGGATTTGGGCATGACGCCGGGGCTGTTGTCCGGCCATTGGGCGATCAGCTTCTCGTCGATGTTGAAATGCTGGGCGACCATCCTGGGCGGCGTGTGCGTCAGCCAGTTGGAGAGCGACACCTCCTCGTAGCGCGGCGCGCGAAACACGCCGACGAACTGCAATTCGGTGTCGCCGACATTCTCGACATAGTGGCCGAGATTGCGCCGGACATAGCCGATGTCGCCGGCCGAAAAATCCGTCGTCCGCGCGTTGGGGCCGGTGTCGAACACCGTCATCCGCGCCTTGCCCTTGATGTAGTACTGCCATTCGTCAGCATTCGGATGCCAGTGCATTTCGCGGACCGCTCCCGGCGGCATTGTCACCAGCGCCGAGGCGACGGTGGTCGCCACTTTGAAGTTGCTGCTGTCGGCGACGCGAATGCTGCCGGCGGAGCTCTCCTTGACCGGCGTCGAGCTGCCGAGCGAATGAATGAACGGATAGGGCGGTGCCTCCGCATGTTTGGCAACTGCGGCGCGATCGGCAGCGAGATCGCCGGGCACCGTCCCCTGGAAGATCCAGAGATTGTTCAGCGGGATCTTGGCGAAGGCGTCGGCCGGCACGCCAAAGTTCTTCGCCAGCACCTCGGGCGGCGTATGGGCGAGCCAGTCGGTCACCAGCAGCGTGTTGAACTCATTGGCGTGGCCGTCGTCGAAGCAGATCACGAATTCGCAGCCGTCGGGACCCAGTCCCTGCAGCGAATGCGGCGCACCCGGCGGGAAATACCAGAGGTCGCCGGCCTTGAGATCGCCGACATAGGGGCGTCCTTGCGTGTCGAGCACGGTGATGCGGCAACTGCCGTAGGTCATGATCGCCCATTCGGCGGCCTGATGCCAATGCAGTTCGCGGATGCCGCCGGCGGAAAGCCGCATGTTGACGCCGGAGATTTCCTTCGAGATGGCGAAGTCCTCGACGGTGACCTGCCGTGCCCAGCCGCCATTCTGGATGCGCCTCGGCGCATTGTTGAACGAGGCCCAATCCATCGGCAGGCCTCCGACGTCGGTCGCGGGCGGGGTCTGTGCGGAAGGGAATTGCCTGGCCAATTCAGGATTTTGTGGACCGGGATCGGTCAGACTTCCGGGGCTCTTGGCGTTGATGGCGCCTTGCGGCGGCTCGTTCGGGTTGCCGAAGGTTGCGGCCTGCGCGCTGGAACCGACCATGGCGGCACCTGCCGCGGACATGGCCAGTAAATCACGTCGTGAAAACATCTGGGATCGCTCCTGAAAAGTGTCGAGCCCTCCGTAGCGACGGGGCTCCAATCGGCGAACTTAGTTTGCGGTTGCCGTTTCAGCTTCCGCGAACGGCGCTGTTTTTGCCGGAATGCATGGCCACTGCGGGCCGGCCGGCCCGGCTCGAACGTGTGCAAATGCGAAATTCGGCTTCGTTTTGAAAAGACTGCTCTGCCCGCGCAATCCTTAACTGGACAGGAGAATTGCCAGATCGAGAGATATCGAGATGACCACGAAATCGGTTCGTCCCTACCATGAACCCGCCGGCGGCTGGGGCGCACTCAAGGCGCTCAGTGAGGCGCTTCTGGTGCAGCGCGCGCCGCTGAAAGGCGCAGCGACGCTGAGCCGGATGAATCAGCCTGAAGGTTTTGATTGCCCCGGCTGCGCCTGGCCCGATCCGAAGCACACCTCGTCGTTCGAATTCTGTGAGAACGGCGGCAAGGCGATCGCCTGGGAGACGACATCGAAACGCTGCACGCCCGAATTCTTCGCCGAGCATACCGTCTCCGAGCTCGCGAGCTGGAACGATTACGATCTCGAAATGGTCGGCCGGCTCACCCATCCGGTGGCTTACGATTCTGCATCCGACCGCTATCTCCCGGTGGAGTGGAGCGATGCGTTCGATATGATCGGTCGCGCGCTCCGGGCCTTGCCGGATCCCAACATGGCCGAGTTCTACACGTCCGGGCGGACTTCGAACGAAGCCGCCTTCCTCTATCAGCTGTTCGTGCGGGAATACGGCACCAATAATTTCCCTGATTGCTCGAACATGTGCCACGAGGCGACCAGCGTCGGCTTGCCGTACTCGCTCGGCGTCGGCAAGGGCACCGTGCTGCTGGAGGATTTCGACAAGGCCGATTGCATCTTCATCTTCGGCCAGAATCCGGGCACCAATAGCCCGCGGATGATGACGAGCCTGCGCAATGCTGCCCGCCGCGGCGCCTCCATCATCTCGTTCAACCCGTTCCGCGAGCGGGCGCTGGAGCGCTTCCAGGCGCCGCAGAGCCCGGTAGAGATGATCACGCTGTCTTCGACGACGATCAGCTCGAAACTGTTCCAGGTGCGCGTCGGCGGTGATGTCGCCGTCCTCAAGGGAATCATGAAGATCCTGGTGGAGACCGACGAGGCCGCCCGTGCCGCCGAGCAGCCGGAGATCCTGGACTGGGATTTCATTCGCGGCCACACCGCCGGGGTCGACGAACTGATCGACGATCTCAAGCGCACGCAATGGCCCGATATCGAACGTCAGTCCGGCCTGACGCGCGAGGACATGGAATATGCGGCGGGCGCCTATATGAAGGCGGAGCGCGCCATCCTGGTCTACGGAATGGGCATCACCCAGCACTGGCGCGGCGCGAACAACGTCCAGCAGATCGCCAACCTCGCATTGTTGCGCGGCAATGTCGGGCGCGAAGGCGCCGGCGTCTGCCCGGTTCGCGGTCATTCCAACGTGCAGGGCGATCGAACCGTGGGGATCACGGAGGTCCCCAAGGCGGACTTCCTCGAGCGCCTGGAGCAACGCTTTGGTTTCAAGCCTCCGGTCGCGCCGGGACACAACGTGGTGACCGCGCTGGAAGCGATGATCCGCGGCGAGGTGAAGGCCTTCTTCGCGATGGGTGGCAATTTTGCCGCGGCTATTCCGGATTGGCAGGCGACCCGGGCAGCGCTTGGCAAGCTGGATCTGACTGTCCACGTCTCGACCAAGCTCAACCGCAGTCACCTGATCCATGGTCGCGCCGCCCTGATCCTGCCCTGCCTCGGACGCACCGAGATCGATCTTCAGGCGTCGGGGCCGCAGTCGATCACGGTGGAGGATTCGATGTCGATGGTTCATGCATCCGGCGGCCGCAACAAGCCGGCATCGCAGCATCTGCTCAGTGAAGTCGCGATCGTCGCCGGCGTCGCCAAGGCGACGCTGGGCGAGCGCACGGTGGTGGACTGGGACGGCTTCGTTGCCGATTACGACCGCATCCGCGATGCCATCGAGGCGGTGTTTCCGATCTTCCAGGGCTACAACGCCCGCATCCGCGTCCCCGGCGGCTTCCACCTCACCTCGACGGCACGCGAGCGCATCTGGGCGACGCCGTCGGGCAAGGCGAACTTCCTGGTCTTTCCGGGGTGCGGCGAGGATCCGCCGCAGAACGATCCCGATTTCCTATGGCTCACCACCATCCGCAGCCACGACCAGTACAACACAACGCTCTACTCGATGTCCGATCGCTATCGCGGCGAGTTCGGCCAACGCGACGTCGTCTTCCTGAACGAGTACGAGCTGAGGAAGCGCGGGCTTGCTGACGGCGATCGCGTCGACCTGATCACCGCCTCGACCGATGGCGCCGAGCGGATCGTGCGCAACTTCCGCGTCGTGGCCTATTCCTTTCCGGCCGGCTGTTGTGCGGCATACTACCCGGAGACCAATCCGCTGGTGCCGCTCTATGCCCGCGACCCCCTCAGCTTCACGCCGTCATACAAGGGCGTCCCGATCCGCCTGGTGCGCTCGGCCGCTCCCGCGGAATAGCGGCATCTGGAAGGGTCGCGGTCACGTTGCGGCCCGGAGGTCGCAGTCGGACGAATCGGCCGAAACGGCGATCGGAAGCGTGAACCAGAAGCGGGCGCCACCAATGGTGCCGTGGCCTTCGGCGCCGATCCGGCCTCCATGCGCTTCGACGATCGACCGGCAGATCGGTAGCCCCATGCCCATCCCGCTGTCCTTGGTCGTGAAAAAGCTCTCGAACAGTCGGTCGACATGTTCGGCGGAGATGCCCGGGCCGTTGTCCTCCACGGAGCAGCAGAGCGTGGCGGCGTCTCGTCTGACCGTGCTGATGACGATCCTGCGATCGTCGTATCCCGCCTGCGTCATCGCCTGCACCGCGTTGATCGCGAGGTTGACGATCACCTGCTGGAGCTGGGTGCGGTCGCCGAGCACCTGCGGCGCGCTCGGATCGGGCCTGTGCAGGATCGTGACGCTGCGGGATTCGAGCTCGTGGCGCAGGAATAGAAGCGCTTCGCTGATGATCTCGTCGAACGATAGCGAGGCTTGCTCGGTGGGCTTTCGCGAGGCCATGCCGTGAACGCGCGCCACGATGTTCGCGGCGCGCCGGGTATCCACGACGATGTTCTCGATGGTCTTGCGGATTTCGACGATATCAGGATTGGGCCTGTTCAACCATCGCAGCCCGGCGGCGGCATTGGTGGCGATGGCGGCGAGCGGCTGGTTGACCTCGTGGGCGATCGATGCGGTGAGCTCGCCGAGCATCGAGACGCGCGCGGCATGCGCGAACTCGGCCTGCACCTGCTGCAGCTTCTGCTGGGCGCGAACACGCTGTGAGATGTCGATGGTGCCGACCAGGCTGACTTCGAGATCGTTGATGGGACCGACCCGGGCCGTCGTGAAGAGAACATCGACGACGCGGCCGTCCCACGTGACCATCCTGGTCTCTTCCTCGAAGTTCGTCTCGCCGCGATAACGGGATTCCATGGCTCGCCGGAACGTGTCGGGACGTTCCTTCCAGGTGTCGGCCATGGAACGTCCGATATAATCTTCGACGCCGCCTCCGAACATCTGGATGGCCCGTTCGTTGGCCTCCTGAAACGTGAGCGCGTCCATGCAGGTCCGCAAGAACTCGGGATGGCTGTCGAAATAGGCGCCGAGGTCCTTGACGCCGTCGGCGCGCAATTTCCGGAACAGCACGACCAGCCTGCTGGCATCGAGTTGCCGGAATGCGATCGGCATGCGGCTGAACAGGTGGCGATAACGCAGCTCGCTCCGCTCCAGCTCGGTATGGGCCTTCTTCTGGGCGGTGATGTCCATCACGGCGCCGACGAACTCGAACTGGCCCCGGCCGTTCGTCATTCCGCGGGCGACCACGCGGATGGTTCGGACCGTACCGTCCTCCAGCATCAACCGGTTTTCGTGAGAAAAGTCGCCTCTTTCATTCGCCGCACGGTCAATGGCCCCACACACGGCGCTGACGTCGTCGGGATGGGTGCGCTTCAGGACCAGGCCGAGCGACGGGCGCGATGTCGGCACGAGATCGAAGATCCTGAATGTTTCATCCGACCAGAACAGCTCTCCGGTCGCGACGTTCCATCCGAAGCTGCCGGTCTGGCTGAGTTTCTGCGCTTCGGCGAGATAAACGGCCTGGTGGGCATGCTCGCCTGGCCGCCTGCTCAGACTGATCACCGCGAGCGAAATGGCGAGAACGGCGGCAAGAGCGATGGTGGCGGAATTGAATCCGAACAGTGAAATAGCGAATGACAGCAGGCTCAGGACCACGCTGCTCCAGGCCCATAGTGAAGCGCGATCCTTCATGGCCCAGTCTGGAAGCAGGCGGCGCCACCATCGCGGGGGCTCTACGGGATTAGCGCCGTCCAGGCGGTCGAGCGTCATACGAGAGGTCTATTGCGATGCCGAAGAGCGGTCTTCTTGGTTTCGCAAGCGCTTTGTCAAAACGCACGTAGGCGCGATCGGGCCCGCTGCTTGCGGCCTTAGACCATCTCCGCCGCGGCTCGCGTTACGCCGAAACGCCGCTCGAACTCGGCGACATCGACGACGCCGCGCCGGTGGGTGCCGTCGCCGATCTTGCGGTCGCCGTCCCAGGCCTCGACTTCAAACAGGATGCTCCTGGCCTCGACCGCAACGACCCGCGCGATCGCGCGCACCGTGCGGCCGACCGGGGTCGCCGCCAGATGGCGGATGTTGACCATCATCCCGACGCTGACATGGCCCGCGGGCAGGAACGGCTGAACCGCCGATCCGGCGGCCATCTCCATGTGCAGGATCATCACCGGCGTGCCGTAGACTTCAGGCATTCCCGGCACCACATGGCCGACCGTCATCTCGGGCGTGACGGTCACGAGCTTCTCCGCCGTCGTGCCGGCGGTCACCTTCTCAAGTGGGTTCATGGCGCAATTCCGCATCTGCTTCGGTCGTGGATGGAGTGGATGCCCTGGCGGGCCGCGGCTTGCGCCCGGTGAGCCAATTGCCGAGCCGGTCGAGATAGAGATAGACGACGGGCGTGGTGTAGAGCGTCAGGACCTGCGACAGCATCAGGCCGCCGACGATCGTATAGCCGAGCGGCTGGCGCAGCTCGGCGCCGGTGCCGGAGCCGATCATCAGCGGCACGCCGCCCAGCAGTGCCGCCATCGTCGTCATCAGGATCGGGCGGAAGCGCAGCGTGCAGGCCTGGTAGATCGCCTCTTCCGGGCTGAGCCCGTTCTGGCGCTCCACCTCGAGGGCGAAATCGACCAACATGATGCCGTTCTTCTTGACGATGCCGATCAGCAGGATGATGCCGATGATGGCGATGACGCTGAGATCCATGTGGACAGCCAGCAGCAGCAGCAGCGCGCCGATGCCGGCCGACGGCAAGGTCGACAGGATCGTGATCGGATGGATCAGGCTCTCATAGAGCACGCCGAGGATGATGTAGATCACGATCAGCGCCGCGCCGATCAGGAGCGGCGTGCCCGACAGGGAGGACTGGAACGCCTGCGCATTGCCCTGGAACGAGGTTGATAGCGATGCAGGCTTGCCGGTGCTCTTCTCGATGTTCTGGATCGCCGTCACCGCATCGCCCAATGCGACGCCGGGCTTCAGGTTGAACGAGATCGTCACCGAGGGAAACAGGCTCTGGTGATTGATCAGGATCGGCGCGGGCTTGATGACGCTGTGAACCAGCGTGCTCAGGGGGACCTGCTGCCCGGTGGACGAGTTCAAGTAGATGTCCTTGAGCGCTTCCGGCCCGTACTGGAAACGCGGATCGACCTCCATCACGACATGGTACTGGTTCAGCGAGGTGAACATGGTGGAGACGATGCGCTGGCCGAACGCGTCGTCGAGGGCATTGTCGATCGTCGTGGGCAGGATGCCGAAGCTCGATGCGACCTCGCGGTTGACGGTGACCTCCAGCCTGGGGCCGGCATTGGCCTGGTCGCTCGCGACATCGGTGATGAGGTCGAGCGCGCGGAGCTTCTCCAGGAAGATCGCCGACCAGTTGGTGAGCTCGTTGGAATCGGCATCCGTCAGCGTGTACTGATACTGCGTCTTCGACAGGCGCGCGCCGATGGTGATGTCCTGTGCGGCCTGCATGTAAAGCCTGATGCCCTGGATGTGGGCGAGCTTCGGCCCCAGCCGCTCGATCACCTGATCGGCGCTGGCCTTGCGCTCGGGCTTCGGCTTCAGGACGATGAAGATGCGTCCCTGGTTGAGTGTCGCGGTCGGGCCGCCCGGGCCGATGTAGCTCGCCACCGACTGGACCGCCGGGTCTTTCGAGAGGATGTCGACGATCGCCTGCTGACGCTCGGACATGGCCGGGAACGAGATGTCCTGTGCGGCTTCGGTGATGCCGACGATCTGCCCGGTGTCCTGTTGCGGGAAGAAACCTTTCGGAATGATCACGTACAGATAGCCGGTCAGCGCGACGGTCGAGAGCATCACCAGCAGCGTCGCAAAGCGATGGCGCAGCACGATGCGCAGGCCGCTGGCATAGAGAGCGAGCAGCGCGTCGAAGCCACGTTCGAAGGCCAGATAGAGCCGGCCGTGCTTCTTCCGCGAGTCGTCCTTCAGGAGCCGCGCGCACATCATCGGCGTCAGCGTGAGCGAGATCACCAGCGACAGCAGCAGGGCGGCGGTGATCGTGATGGCGAATTCCTGGAACAGCTTGCCGACGTATCCGCCCATCAGGAATAGCGGAATGAACACAGCGATCAGCGACAGCGTGATGGAGATGATGGTGAAGCCGATTTCGCCGGAACCCTTGAGCGCGGCCTCCATCGGCGTCATGCCCTGTTCGAGATGGCGCACGATGTTCTCGATGACGACGACGGCATCGTCGACCACGAAGCCGACCGCGATCGACAGCGCCATCAGCGAGAGGTTGTCCAGGCTGTAGCCGAGCACGTAAAGCACCGCGAACGTGCCGACCAGCGACAGGGGAACCGTGATCGCCGGGATGATGGTGGCCCAGAAATTCCGCAGGAACAGGAATATGACCATCACCACAAGTGCGACCGTCAGCATCAGCGTGAATTGAACGTCGGAGACCGCGGCGCGAATGGTGCCGGTTCGGTCGGCGGCAATCGTCACCTTGATCGCGGGCGGAACGGAGGCCTGCAGTTGCGGCAGCAGCTTCTTGATGCGGTCGACTGTCTGGATGACGTTGGCGCCGGGAACGCGCTGGACCGCCAGGATGATGGCCGGTTCCTTGCCGTACCAGCCGGCGAGGAGGTCGTTCTCGGGCCCCTCGATCGCCGTACCGATGTCGCGGATCCGTACCGGCGAGCCGTTGCGATAGGCGATGATGAGGTCTTCATAGGCGGCGGGCTTGAGCAACTGATCGTTGGTATTCAGCGTATAGGTGACGCGCGGGCTGTTGAGGGTGCCCTTTGGCAAATCGACGTTGGCGCCGGCGATCACGCTGCGAACGTCTTCGAGGCCGATGCCACGGGCGGCAAGCGCCTGTGGATCGACGCGAACACGGATCGCGGGCTTCTGCTGACCGCCGATTCCGACGAGGCCCACGCCCGGCACCTGCGAAATCTTCGGCAGCAGGATGTTTTCCGCATAGGCGTCGACCGTGGTCAGCGGGAGCGAGTCCGACGTCAGCGCGATCAGCATGATCGGCGTCTCCGCCGGATTCACCTTTCTGATCGTCGGCGGGTAGGGGATGTTCGGCGGCAGGAACGGGCTTGCGGCATTGATCGCGGCCAACACGTCCACCGCCGCGCTGTCCACCGTGCGCGACAGCTCGAACTGCACCGTGAGCTGGGCGACGCCGAGCGCGCTGGACGAGGTGAGCTGGGTGACGCCGGGAATCTGGCTGAGCTGCTGCTCGAGCGGTGTCGCCAGCGACGAGGCGATCGTTCCCGGATCGGCGCCGGGCAATTGCGCCGAGATCTGGATGGTCGGGTAGTTGACGTTCGGCAACGCACCGACCGGCAGCAGCGGATAGGCTGCAAGGCCGCACAGCAACAAGCCCGCCATCAGCAGGGCGGTCGCGATCGGCCGCAGGATGAAGGGTGCGGAGATGTTCATGGGATGGCATCCTGCACGGCGCTCTGCAGGTCGGCTTCACGCGCAGCCTTGCCGTGCAGTTCGCGAACGTGGCTGCCTTCCGTGAGCCGGTACTGGCCGTCGATCACGACGACGTCGCCTGATTTCAGTCCTTTGTCGATCAGGGCCTGTCCGTCGCTGATCTGTACGATGTGAACGGGACGCAAGGCGGCCGTCTGGCCATCGGTCACGACGTAAACATAGCTGCCGTTCGGTCCCTGCTGCACGGCCGAGCCGGCGACAGTGATCGCATCCTTCTGGACCTCGAGCAGCAGGCGCGCGTTCACCAGCTGGCCCGGCCACAGCCGGTGCTCATGGTTCGGGAACACCGCCTTCAGCTGCACGGTGCCGGTCGCTCCTGCGATCTCGTTGTTGACCAGCAGCAGCGTGCCTTCGTCGAGCTTCATCTTGTTGTCCTGGCTGTAGGCGATGACCTTCAGTGCGCCCTTTGCGGCGTGCTCCTGGATCACGGGCAGGTCCGCCTGCGGCAGGGTGAACAGCAGCGAGATCGGCTCGATCTGGGTGACGACGACGAGACCGTTGGGATCGGTCGGATGAATGACGTTGCCGACATCGATCTGGCGGACGCCGGTGACGCCGGGAACGGCCGACGTCAGGCGCGTATAGCTGAGCTGGACGTTGGCCTCGTCGATCTGGGCCTGGTCCGCCTTCACGGCAGCCTTGAGCTGGGCCACCTGCGCCGTCTGCGTCTCGATGAGTTGCGGGGTCGCATAGCCCTTGTCGCCGAGCTGGTTGTAGCGGGAGAGATTGGCTTCGGCATTGGCGAGCTGCGCCTGGTCCCTGTCGCGATTGGCCGTGAGCTGTTCAATCTGGGCCTCGTAAGGACGCGGATCGATCTGCGCGAGGAGGTCGCCGGCCTTGACGGTCTGTCCCTCCGTGAAGGCGATACTGACGATCTGTCCCTGAATCTGGCTGCGCACGACGTCGGTGTTGTAGGCAATCACCGTGCCGATGCCGTGCAGATAGATCGGAACGTCCTTGCCGGTGACGCTCGCGGCGACCACCGGCACGGCGGCGGGGACGGGTATGGCTGCCACAGCCGGCTTTCGGTCCGTGCCGAAGAACCAGAGGCCTGCGCCGGCCAGGATCGCGGCGAGAGCAACGAGCGCAATGATGAGGTTCCGTTTCACGGTGATGATCCTTGTGATCTCAGGGATTGCCGGAGCCGTCGATCGAAGGCGTCCCGACTGTGGAGGTGGGGCCTGGCACCGGTACGGTCGGACTGATTCCGGCGCCGCCGATCTCGGTTGAGCCCAGCGGAATTCCGACGCGACCGACCGTCGATGTCGAGGGTATCGACGAGATCGCCGCAGTGCTGCCGGCGCAATTGGTCGATGAAGTGCCGGACAACCCGCCGCCGTCGAACAATGCTCCGGATGATGAGGCATTGCCTGATCCGACGCAGCCCGTTGGGCTTTGTGTGGGATTGATCGGCGAGATGCCGGGCGTCGTGATCTCGGTGGACCCCAGCGGAATGCCTACGGGCCGCGTGGATTGCGGGTTGAGCGGCGAGGTCGCAAGCATACCGGTGGGAGGCTGCAGTCCCGGCATCGTCGTTTGAGCAAAGGCAACGCCAGAGATCAGCAGCAGGGTGCCGGTCGCAAGCGCCGCCACAGAGTGTATCAGGAAGACCGGGCGCGATCCGGCGCGACGTGCGCCCGCGTTGCCCGCTGAACGTTGTTTTCGCATGGAGAAGGCTCCGTCTGACTGCGTCGACATTAGAAAGGTGCGCGAGCGCGGGTATTTCCAGAACGCACGTCCTGCTCCCGGGCTGCACGATCACGTTGACGCGTGGCCTCGCCCTTGGTTCGGAGCTGCTTGCGCTATTTCAGGACAGCCCGGGCCTGTGCGATCTCCAGGTTGCATGCGGCGAGGTCGCCGCTGCGATCGGCGGTGCGCGCGCGATCGAGCGAAGCGAGCGCGTCGGTGAAGCCGATACCGTTGTCGCCTTCCGCCTTCGCGAGCGAGTCGGGCGTCGGCTGATGGCTGCGCAATGCACTGAGGCTCTCCGGTTTCCAGCCGTGGGAGCCCGCGTCCTTCTCGATGGCGAGATCCAGCTGGGCCTGGGTTTGCGCGATGCCATCCGCGCAGGTGCCGGCATGGGCCGGCATCGTTGCGCACAGCAGGATGAAGGCGGAGATCCGGCATTTCGCGGTGGATGTCATTTGTCAATCCTATGCTTGGAGTTCGAGTGAGATCAGGAATGTTGTCGTGAATGACAGGGCGCGCATGGATCGTCTTTCGCGTATGAACGCCGGCCGTTCACGGTTGCGAGAGAACATTGTCATGAATGTCAGTGTGCATGACGTGGGCCTCCGCCTAGGATGCGCCTTCGGGGCCGGATCCGAAGGATGTGCGAGTGGCGATGGCTCCGGCGTGCGAAGTGGCAAGGACAGTTGTTTGCGGAAATACGCGGGCACGACTCGAAACTAGTGTCGCGTCATTCCAACCCGGAGTGATCCCGACATGAAACACCTCAACGCAGGCCTCGCCTTTGCCGCCGCTCTCTCCTTGCTATCGACCGCCGCTCCCGCGAGCGCAGAGCCCCTGAAGAACATTGTCCTGGTGCACGGCGCCTGGGTGGATGGGTCGGGCTGGAAGCCGGTCTACGAGATCCTGATCAAGGAAGGTTTTCGCGTCACCATGGTGCAGGAGCCCGAGACTTCGTTCGCCGACGACGTCGCGGCGACGAAGCGCATTCTCGATCTTCAGGACGGTCCGACGCTTCTCGTCGGCCATAGCTACGGCGGCTCAATCATTACCGAGGCCGGCGTTCATCCCAACGTCGTCGGCCTTGTCTACGTCGCCGCGCACGCGCCCGACGTTGGAGAGGACGAATCGGCGCTGGGCAAGAAGACGCCGAGCGTGCTCGGAAAGACCGAGGGAATCATCAAGGTGACGCCCGACAAGTTCACTTATCTCGATCCCGTGCAATTCCCGAAACTGTTCGCGCCGGATCTGCCGCGTGAGCGGGCCGAGTTCGTCGCGCGCTCGCAGATCCCGGCTGCGACACAGGTGTTCAGCACGCCCTTGACGGCGGCAGCATGGAAAACCAAGCCGAGCTGGGGAATCGTCGCCGGCAACGACCAGATCATCAATCCGGACCTGGAGCGCTGGTACTACGAACGCGCCAAGAGCCAGACCACCGTGATCCCGGGTGCCAGCCACTCGGTCTACGAGTCTCGTCCGAAGGAAGTGGCGGCGGTCATCACCCGCGCCGCGCGCAGTATCCAGCAGCCGGTCACGCGCTGACGATCGTTTTCGCCGGTCCTGACGCACGGCCGGCAGAAGGAAGGACGGCGGGAGTGACAGCACTCCCGCCGGCCCGACGGTCAATCCGGAGAATTCCCATGAACGTGATCGAGACGGCCGGCGCCGCTCTGGGGCGGGCCAACGCCGCAGAGGGACAGACGTCATGACGAGCTGGCAGAACAACCGCGCCGCACGGGATGCCCGCATTGCGGCTGGAGCTGGCCTCGCCCGCGGCAAGTTGGTCGAAGCACAAGACGTCACGCGCCTGCTGGAGGCCGTGATCCGGCCGGGCGACCGGGTTTGCCTGGAGGGCGACAACCAGAAGCAGGCGGATCTGTTGAGCCGCGCGCTGCTGGCAGTCGATCTGTCCAGGGTCAAGGATCTGCACATGGTGCAGTCGGGCGTCGTTCTTCCCGAACATCTGGACCTGTTCGATCGCGGCGTCGCCAAGCGGCTCGATTACGCCTATTCCGGCCCGCAATCGGCGCGCATCGCGCGGATGTTGTTCGGTGGCAAGATCGAGCTAGGCGCGATTCATACCTATCTCGAGCTGTTTGCCCGCTACTTCATCGACCTCACGCCGCAGGTCGCGCTGATCGCTGCCGTCAGCGCCGACCGCGAGGGGAATCTCTACACCGGCCCGAATACCGAGGACACGCCGACCGTGGTCGAGGCGACGGCGTTCAAGGACGGCGTCGTGATCGCCCAGGTCAACGAGATCGTCGAGACCGTTCCGCGGGTCGATATACCGGCGGACCGCGTCCACTTCATCGTCAAGGCCGACAAGCCGTTCTTCGTCGAGCCGTTGTTCACGCGCGATCCGGCCGCGATCACGGAAGGCCAGATCCTCACCGCGATGCTGGCGATCAAGGGTGTCTATGCACCCTATGGCGTGCAGCGGCTCAATCACGGCATTGGCTTCAGCACGGCTGCGATCGAGCTCCTGTTGCCGACATTTGGCGAGAGGCTGGGACTGAAGGGCAGGATCGCGACGCACTTCGCCTTGAATCCGCATCCCGCGCTCATTCCCGCCATCGAGTCCGGCTGGGTGCGGCAGATCCACTCGTTCGGATCGGAGGTCGGCATGGATGACTACATCCGAGCGCGATCCGACATCTACTTCACCGGTCCCGACGGCTCGTTGCGCTCCAACCGCGCTTTCTGTCAGACCGCCGGGCTCTATGCCTGCGACATGTTCATCGGCTCGACGTTGCAGATCGATCTGCAAGGAAATTCGTCGACCATTACCACCTCGCGCATTGCCGGTTTCGGCGGCGCCCCGAACATGGGGGCGGATGCCCGCGGGCGGCGTCATCCGAGCGAGCCTTGGTTGAAGGCCGGAGCGGAGGCCGATCCCGACGGCTCGGCACTGATGCGCCGTGGCCGCAAGCTGGTCGTGCAGATCGGCGAGACGTTCGGAGACAAGAACGTGCCGCTGTTCGTCGAAAGGCTCGATGCGATCGAGCTCGCCGAGAAGCTGAAGCTCGATCTCGCGCCGGTCATGATCTACGGCGACGACGTCACGCACATCGTCACCGAGGAGGGCGTGGCCAACCTGTTGCTCTGCCGCACCGCGCAGGAGCGCGAACAGGCCATCCGCGGCGTTGCCGGCTACACCGACGTCGGCCGTCGGCGGGACCACGGCATGGTCTCGCGGCTGCGCGAGCGCGGCGTAATCCGCAGGCCCGAAGATCTCGGCATCAATCCGCTTGATGCGGATCGCAGCCTGCTGGCGGCGCGCTCGATCAAGGATCTCGTGCGTTGGTCTGGCGGCTTGTACGCACCCCCGTCGAAATTCCGGAACTGGTGAGGACGCGCCATGGAAGATATCAGCTTTCGACATCCGGCTCGCGCGCGCGCGAGTGGCACCAGGCGAACCGCGATTGTCGGCGTGGTCGCCTCGGGCAATCTGGAAGTGCTGGTGGAGCGCGTCCTGCCGGATGCGGAGTGCGCCGTCGACATCAAGACCGCGGCCGTCGGCTTTGGCGAGGTCTGGAGTGCCGTGATCGGCGATTTCGTCGAGCGCTATTCGCCTGGCGGGCTCAAATTCTCGATCAATGACGGCGGTGCGCGTCCCGATACGGTTTCGCTGCGGCTCGCCCAGGCGGTGCGATTGATCTCGGAGGCCGGCCAATGAGCGCTCCGCTCAAGGACATTACCCCGGCCGAACGGGGCCGCAGCACAAGCTTCTACGAGGCGTCGGCCCGTACGCGGCTGGAGCTGCTGCTCGATGCCGGAAGCTTCGTCGAGTTGATCGGGCCGGAGCAGCGCGAGGTCAGTCCTCACTTGAAGATATTCGATCTTCCCGAGCAGTTCGACGACGGCATCGTCGTCGGTCACGGCCGCCTCGACGGCTCCCCGGTGTTCGTCGCCGCGCAGGAGGGCCGCTTCATGGGCGGTGCCTTCGGCGAGGTGCACGGCGCCAAGCTGACGGGGCTGCTCCGTGCGGCGCGCCAGATCGGCTCGATCCCCGTCTTGATCCTGTTCGACACCGGCGGCGTGCGGTTGCAGGAGGCCAATGCCGGCGAGCTTGCCATTGCCGAGATCATGCGCGCGGTGATGGAGGCGCGTACCGCCGGCGTGAAGGTCATCGGTCTGATCGGCGGCAGGTCCGGATGTTATGGCGGCGGCGGCCTGATCGCGGGCTGTTGCTCCGCGCTCGCCGTCTCGGAGCAGGGACGCATCGCTGTGTCGGGCCCCGAGGTCATCGAGACCAATCGCGGCGTCGAGGAGTTCGACTCGCACGATCGCGCCCTGGTCTGGCGCACCATGGGCGGCAAGCACCGCCGCCTGCTCGGCGCAGCAGATGTCTTTGCAGACGATAATGTGCAGGATTTTCGCGAGGCCGCGCTGGAGTTGCTCGGCCTCGCCGGACCTTTCGGTCTCGACAAGTTGAAGGCCGAGCAGCAGCGGCTTGCCGGCCGGCTCAGCCACTTCGGCGCCTGCGCGGATGCTGTCGACATCTGGACGGCGGAGGGCGTCGCCGACGCTCAAGCCGTTCCCGAGTTGCCGGCCGACCAGTTCGTTGCCCTTGCCAACCAGATCGGGAGGACCAGCCGTGACGCTCGATGATATCATCGCCTCGCTCTTTCCCGATGGCCATGAGGTTAGCAACGACAGGGGCGTCATCCTCGGCTCGGCGCCGCTGCGATCCGGCGGCCGGATGCTCGTGCTCGGCGTTGCAGACCGGACCGCGCTCGGCGTCGACGAGGCGATCAGATTGTCCGGCCATGTCCTGGAGTCGATCGGCCGGGATTCCGGGCCGATCCTGGTGCTCGTCGACAGCGACAGCCAGCGCATGAGCAAGCGCGACGAGCTGCTCGGGCTGAATGAATTCCTCGCGCATCTGGCGAAGGTGCTGATCCATGCGGACATGAACGGCCGGCCGACCATCGGCCTTCTCTACGGCCACTCGGCTGCGGGCGCGCTGCTTGCGACGGGCCTTGCAACACGCGTGCTGGTCGGATTGCCCGGGGCCGATCCCGCGGTGATGGACCTGCCGTCGATGGCCAAGGTCACCAAGCTCTCGATAGAGGCGCTCCAGGAGAAGGCGAAGTCGACGCCGGTGTTTGCGCCGGGCCTGTCCAATCTCGCGCAGATGGGCGCCGTTCACATGACATGGAGCAATGCCACCTCGCTCGCCGACCAGTTGGCGGCGTTGCTCGCTGATATGCCGGCCGCGCAGGACCGGCGGGATGCGCTCGGCAAGGAGCGTGGCGGCCGGCTGAAGGCCGCCGAGATCGCGGAGCGTGTTCGTGACCTGGCCCTGCAAGCACGGTGAACGCCCGCCGGGTCGTCACGACCTCGTCTTCGTGAGCCCCGCGGGGTGGCGCGCGATGCTGGACTCGCGCGACGATCTCGCAGCCGATTCCCTTCTCGCGCGCTGGCCCAAAATGCGATGGCCGACGATCAGGCGGCGCGCTTTGCCTGGCGAGGCAACCGGACTCGCCTTGGGCCTGCCCTTGCCGCCCTCTGCCGGAAAGAAACGGATTTCCCTGCTGGTTGATCTCGGCCATGTCGCCTCCATCGCGAGGCCGCCGCTGCTGCGGCAGGCGCGGGCTTACGCGCCGCTTAACTGGTGGTCGACGCTCGACCGGCTCGATGCGTTGGCGCTTCGCCATGCGGTGAACGTGCGTGTATTCGGCAGCCTCGCCTGGCAGTCGTTGACCGGGCTCGACTACGTCACCAACCGTTCCGATCTCGATGTTCTGTTCGAGTTTCAAGGCGAAACCGACATCGATCGCTTCGTCGCCGAGGTCGCCGCGATCGAGGCCGATGCGCCGATGCGGCTTGATGGCGAGCTGATGGGCGCCGACGGCGATGCGGTGAACTGGCGCGAAGTCCACGGCGGCGCGAGCGAGCTCCTGGTCAAGAGCATCGAGCGCGTGGCCCTGCTCGGCAGGCATCAATTCATCTCGGGAGCTATGGGATCATGATCACCACGGCCGCAAGAGGCGTGGAACGGCCGGTTCTGCGCCGGGCGCAGATCGCGCCCGATGTCTCCGCCATCGGCGCCGTCGCCGCGGATTGCCTCGTCCAGGAGCTGGAAACCTGGCCGAAGCCGGGGCTCGTCAGTCATGTCGACAATGGCAGTCACGACGACATGGACGCGGCCACGTTTCGTCGCAGCGCTGCGGCCATCAGGCCGTATCTGCAAGGCTTGGCCGACGCGGGCGCGCTTGGCTTCGGCATGGGTCGGCTGCGAATCATCGGTCTGGAGGCGGAGCGCGCCATGTTTGCGGCGACATCGGGGGTCAACACCCACCGTGGCGCGATCTTCGGGCTCGGCCTGCTGTGCGCGGCGGCCGGTGCGAAAGCCGGCGGCTTGGTCGATCCCGCGCTTTCGCTCGGTGATGTCGTGGCGCGCCTGTGGGGCGACAGCATCCTCGACGGTCCGGTACTGCTGCACAGCCATGGCAGCGCAGCGCGCCGCCGGTTTCGCGCGGGCGGTGCGCGGATCGAGGCCGCGAACGGATTTCCCAGCATCTACGGAATCGGCTTGCCGGCCTTGCGGAGGACGACGCCTGTCGTGCCGGAGGATATGGAAGCCGCCCGGGTCGAGGCGTGCTTTGCCCTGATCGCATCCGTCGAAGACACCAATCTCCTGCATCGCGGCGGGCTCGACGGCCTTCGCTTCGCGCATGACGCGGCACAGGGCTTCATTGATGCCGGCGGCGTTCGTGCGCCCGGCTGGCGTGCGCGGGCGCAGTCGATCCACGACAGCTTCGTCGCCCGCCGTCTCAGCCCGGGTGGATCGGCCGACCTGCTTGCCATGACGCTGTTTGTCGACGCCCATGAAAGGCCAGGCCGGTGATGTCCAACGCAATCCTGATGGCGCTGGTGCCGGTCTTCTTCGTCCTGCTGTTGGGATTCGCCGCCGGCAAATTTCATGTCGTCGACAATCTCCATGTCGACGCTCTCAACGCACTGGTGATGGATTTTGCGCTGCCGGCCTCGCTGTTCGCGGCGACCGCCTCGGCGTCGCGCCATGAGATGATCGAACAGGTGCCGCTCTTCCTGGTGCTCGGCGTGACGATGCTGCTGCTCTATCTCGTCTGGTATCTTGCCGCGCGCCGGTTCTTCAAGGTCTCCCGGTCGGAGGCGTCGCTGCAGGCGTTGACGATCGGCTTTCCGAATCTCGCCGGCGTAGGTCTTCCGATCATGACGTCCGTGGTGGGGCCAGCCGGCACTGTCCCGGTTGCCGTCGCATTGGCGGCTGGCTCGATCCTCATCAGTCCGCTGACCCTGATCATGGCAGAGATGGGCGCCGCCAAGGCTCGCGGCGAGGAAATGGCGGCGCGGCAGGTCGTGACGGCAGTCCGGCGTGCGATCACCAAGCCGGTGGTGCTTGCGCCAGCGCTTGGCATTGTGTTCTCGTTGTCGGATGTGAGTCTCGACGCCCTGGCCCATGCGAGCCTCGCGCTGATCGGAAGTTCGGCTGCCGGCGTCGCCCTGTTCCTCACCGGAGCCATCCTGTCGGCGCAATCGTTTCGGCTGGATTGGAAGATCGCTGCCGCAACGGTGGCCTCGGACATCGTCCGCCCACTATTGGCCGTTGCGGTCATTCGCGTCATTCCGATCGCGCCGGATGCCGCGAAGACGGCCATTCTGCTCGCCGCCGTTCCCTCGGGCTTCTTCGGAATTCTGTTCGCGGTCAACTACGGGCTGGATTCCGCAAGGGCGGGGTCGATGGTCATTGCCAGCACCGCATTCAGCGTCGTGACCCTGGCGGTTGTGATCGCAATGTTCTTTCCCCAATAGGCCGCGACCATGACGCTCGCGATCCTCTGCCCGGGTCAAGGAGGCCAGCATCGGGACATGTTCGCCCTTACGGGCAACGCGCCGGAAGCCGCGCACCTGTTTGCGCATGCGGCGATGTTGCTCGGTGGCAGGGATCCGCGCGATGTCGTCCGCGACGAGCCCGATGAGGCCCTGCATCGCAACCGCGCCGGCCAGATTCTCTGCACCCTGCAGCCGCTCGCAGCGGCGTGCGCGCTTGCGGATGTCATTCCGCGTGGCGTCATCATTGCCGGCTATAGTGTCGGCGAAGTCGCGGCCTGGGGTGTCGGCGGCGTGTTCGATGCGACAGCGACGCTCGATCTCGTGGCGCGCCGCGCAGAGGCCATGGATGCGGCCACGCGCGCCGGTGACGGGTTGATCTTCGTCCGCGGTCCTTCCCGAGACGAGGTCGGCCGCCTTTGCGAGCGTCACGGCGCAGCGATCGCCATCGTCAATCCCGGCGATGCCTTCGTCATCGGCGGCGGCCGGGAGGCGCTGAGCGGGATTGCCGCAGACGCACGGGCGATGCACGGCGCAAGGATCGTCGCGTTGCCGGTCGAGGTTGCCTCCCACACCAAACGGCTCGCCGCGGCGTCTGCGGGATTTCGCGAGACCCTGCGCCTGGTACCGGCGGTATTCCCGCCGAGGACCGGTGCGCGCATTCTGAGCGGAATAGATGCCGCTCCGGTCGTCTCGCTCGAGAGCGGTCTCGACAAACTTGCCGCGCAGATCTCGCAAACCGTGCAATGGGCGGATTGCCTGCAAGCCTGCGTCGAAGCGGGCGCGACGGGGTTTCTCGAACTGGGGCCGGGACATGCGCTCAGCAGAATGGTTGCGGAGATCGAGCCCGGGCTTCCGGCTCGCTCGCTGGAGGATTTCAGGAGTCTTCAGGGCGTCCGCGCCTGGGCTGCCCGTCATCTCGGCGCCTAGCGCCGGCAGGTTCTGAAGCAACGATACCGTTGATCGCGCTGCGCGGTGAAAAAACGGGGCCGTCCTTTGGGGGAGGACGGCCCCAAAAATGCTCGTATGCCCAGGGAGGAGAAGGCTCGAGCCGTGACTTGGGGGTCTCAGTCACCTAACACCCACAACATCGCCGATCGCGCGGCCAAAGTATTTCACGAACCCCCTCTATTTCCCATTTCGCATGATTGACGAGACGTCCGCGGGCCGCACGCTCATCCGGTCGGGGTTTGCTCGTCCAACTCAGGGCAGGCGCGGCGAGACGTCGACGCCGGGTGTGAGTCCGGGTGCGATCCTGTCTGCCGGCGGAACCGCTGGCTCGCGTGAATAGGGAACCGCTTCCACCTCGGGGCGCTGCTGGGATGTCGCCTGCAGGCAGTTCGCACGCGGCGGTTGGCCCGCGCCGAACAGATCGGCGACGGGATCGATGAAGTTCGCGCGGAACCGGTCGAACGAGCTTTCGTGATCGCCCGCGGAGGGCTGCCGGATCGTAACGGTTGCCGTCATGCCGGAGACCAGCGGCACATCCGGCGGCACCGTGTCGATGGCGACGCGGACCGGCACGCGCTGCGCAAGTCGTACC
Source organism: Bradyrhizobium cosmicum (assembly GCF_007290395.2). NCBI lineage: Bacteria > Pseudomonadati > Pseudomonadota > Alphaproteobacteria > Hyphomicrobiales > Nitrobacteraceae > Bradyrhizobium > Bradyrhizobium cosmicum. Next base: position 1,486,694 of record NZ_CP041656.2, read on the forward strand.
CAGGTGTAGATCGGATCGACATTGGGCAAGCCCTGCGTGCCCGCGGCGGCGTTCGACACGCTGATGCCGCGTGTCACGGTCTTCACATGCCCCAGGATCGGCTTCGCGTAACCGACCAGTTGCGCCTCGGCGCGATCGCCGACGCAGACGCGGGCCATCTTGGTTTCCTCGAAATAGCCGTCGATCCAGAAACTGTTGGAGTCGAGGATCGAAATGTTGCTGACGCCGGTGACGGCATAGTCCCCTGCGCGCAGCAGAAGATTGGTGACATAGCCATCGACGGGACTGGTCACGCTGGTTCGTTTCAGATTCAGGTCCGCCTGTGCAAGCTGGTGCGCCGCCGCCTCGTAGGCGGCCTTCGCTTGCGCCGCGTTGCCTGCAAAGATCTGCTGCTCTTCGGGTGTCGTCGCGAGATTGGACAGATGCTTGCGCCGGTCGAATTCGGCCTGCTTCACCTCGAGGTCCGCGGCCCGCTGGTCGAGGAGAGCCTTGCCGACACGGACAGCCACCTCGAAGTCGAAGGGGTCGATGACGTAGAGGACGTCGCCCTTGTGGACGAACTGGTTGTCGGCCACCCGCAGCTCCACGATCTTGCCCGGAATTTGCGGCGCGACGTTGGCGACCTGGACGCGCACACTGCCGTTCCGCGTCCAGGGCGCGGTGACGTAGTGCTGCCATGTCGCAACCGAGATCAGGACGGCAACCAGTGCGATGCCGAGGGTGGCCAGATGCTTGCCGGCACGGAGCATGAGCCGTACGGCTGCCTGGTGCAGCGTCCTTGTGGGCGGCGTCACCTGCGCCGGAGATCTGACGCCGTCCGGCGCGCGATCGCTGGTGTCGCGTGCCACGGTGTCCGGTACGTTTGAGCCGCCCATGAGATCTGCGGCATCGACCGGTGCTTGGGCAGGCGGTTCGCCATGAAGCGCGGCGGCGTTGCGGGGCAGGGTAGCTTCCATGACTCTTCTCCCTAGACGAACAGTGCGAGCATGCCGAACATCGCCACGTAGAGGCAGAGTTCGGCCAGCGACGGGTTGCTGAAGGCTTTCGCGAAGCCGACGAAGCGCAATAGCGGACGGAGCATCAGGAACGCGAGCAGCGCGATGGCCGCATAGGAGACGATGGGGGCGATGAGCACGCCGCCGATGATGAGCTCCCGATAAGTGTTCGTCATGGCCGCTCCCCTTGGCTGAAATCGGTCGGAGATTGTGACGGTGCGAACGCCGCGCTTGCCACAACAAGGGCCGCTATCGCCGCACTGGCCGGCATGTTGCTTCGCGCGGCCGCCTGGCGCAGCGCTGCGGCCGCAGCGAGGATCGAGCCGCCGTTCTGCCGGGCGAGGGCCTCACGTACGGCCTGCGCCGCCTCGGCGAGCGGACCTTGCCCCATCCGGTCGAGTTCGGCGCTGCAACGCCGCAGGGCTTCGGCCTGGTCGAAACAGCGCATCGCTTCGTCGGCGATCTGATCGTCGATTGCGGAGGGACCGTTTGCGGTCAAAATCTGCTCGATCCGCGCGGCGTCGCGGAAGGCGGCTTCCTCCGGCGCGAGATGACGGGCTGGCCCGCCGTCGGACTGGCTCAGCTCGCGCCGGGCCTCTCCCAGCAGCAGCCGAACGCGCCGGTCCCCCGACAAGGGTGGCAGCAAAATCTGGACCGCGAAGACGAGCGTGGTCGACAGGCAGACAAACAGGCTCGTCACGAGAAACACTTCGGGGTCGTAACTCTGCGGATTGGTCGGCGCGAGCACGGCGAGGGTGAACACCAGCACGAGGCGGCTGAGGGAAGACAGCATCGGGTTCGGCAGCGAGATCAGTAGCCCGAGGCCGATGACGACAGGCGCAAGGCCGATCGCCAGCAACTGAAATTCGGATACACCGTTGAAGACGAGGTATTTCAGGATACCGCCGAGCGCGCAGGCGATCGGCGACGCCATTATCGCCACCATCGTGAAGCTGCGAGGTGAGGGCGACGTCGAGCCGAGGCCGATGATCACCGCGACGAGCGCGAGGCAGAGCTCGGTGGTCGGCCAGCCCGTCAGCACGAAGAAGATGGCAATCAGCGTGAACGAGATCCCGGCCCGTGCGCCGGTTTCGGCGGCGATGCGGCGCGAGCGATAGAGCGGCGCACTCCATGCACGATATGGGCGCGTACCTTCACGTAGCGCATCGAGGCTGCTGCGCACCTGCGCGTTCTTTCGGCTGATTTCGGTCCGGACCCAGGAACGGGACATCGCCGTCAGCCCTGCTGCATCCGGGGCCGGGGCGGATTTAGCGGAGAGCGCTGCGAGCATGCGGCCGAGAGACAACGCGCTGACGAGATCGACCAGTGCGGAACGCGCGGCCGCCATTCTTGCGGTGCCGATGCTCGATTCCGTCGTGAGGCTGGCGATCTCTGGACGCACGGCCGCGATATCATGCAACATGCTCGCCGCCACAGCTGCGGATGGAGACTGGCCGCGCTCGGCACCTTGCGCAAGTTCGACGACACGGCGATGCAGTGCCTCGATGCGGCTCGCCAGAACAGGATGATAGTCCGGCGCGGCCAAGACCTCATTGACAAGCGCCACCGCAAGCACCCCGATGCCGATAGCCGCGCCACGCGCGACCCCGGTCGGGAACACCTGGAGCGGCGTGTCGATCTGCTCGACCGCGATCAGGGCGACCGTGATGCAGCAGAGCGCTGCCGCATAGGCGCGATTGCCGTCCAGCATGCCGGCCATATAGGCGCAAAGCCCGACCCAGATGCCCAGCACCGCCAGCAGGAGGCCGCCGGTCTGCGAAAACATCCCGGCGATCGCAATCGAGGCGATGACGCCGATGGCGGTTGCGAGTAGCCGGTAGCCGGCCTTTTCCATGCCTTGGCCGCGTGTCGGCAGCGCCAGGATGGCTACGGTCAATGCCGCCGATGTCGGGGATTCGAGCTCGAGCCAGAAGCTCACATAGAGTGCGAGCAGCATGGCCAGCCAGATCCGCAGTGCGAAGGCCCAGGAGCTCGCCGGAAAACCGGCAAGGAGCAGCGGGCGCGGCGCCGCAGCACTGGTAGCGTTCACTGGCATCGTGCTTCATCCGTCCCCGGCAGAGCATGCGGCTCGGCCTACCTCGCGAAATCGGCTTCGAATATGAGGCTTGCCGGGCTTGCCGGTATTTCCGGTCCGTCAACCAGGTTGTCGGAACGCACGTCGGGATCGGGTTGAAAGGCCGTGCTGCGGACTACGGCGTTTGGCCTGCCAGCGCCTCTTCGAGGCAGCGGATGATCTCGTCACCGCTGGAGGGTTTGCCGAGATAGCAATGCGCGCCTGCGGCCAAGACGCGCCGGCGCATGGTTTCGCTTGGAAACGCCGTCATGAAGATGATCGGGATATGGCGGCCCTCGGCAACCAGTCGGGCCTGCAACTCATCGCCGGTGATGACTGGCATCTGGATGTCGGCGATCATGCATGCCGGATCGTCTCCCTGCGCCTGCCGCAGGAAATCCACACCGGATTCGTAGGCCTGGGCCTCGTAGCCGACCGAACGCACGAGGCTCGCCAGCGACGCGCGAACGCCTTCGTCGTCGTCCACGATCGCAATCACCGGGGTCTTGGCCATGGTCGCACATTCCTGACCGCGGTGTTCCGCAAGGAGAGCATCTCCCTTTGCGCGGCCGATGACGCCCTTATGCACCCTGGGCAGTCCTGCCGGAATTATACTCAGGTTTGGTCCGTAGTCCTGCGGGTCTGGGAAACGCCGAGCGCCTCGGCCTTGCGAACGAGGTCGGCGAACGACCGGACCCCCATCTTGCGCATGACGTTCCCGCGGTGGATCTTGACCGTGATCTCGCTGAGGCCGATCAGGGCGGCGACCTGCTTGTTCATCAGGCCGGCGGTGACATGGCCCATCACCTCGCGCTCACGCGCCGTCAGCGTCTCGTACTGGGCGCGGATATCGTCCCTGGTCGCCGCTTCGGTACGGTGCTGCGCATCGCGCTCGAGTGCCGCCGTCACCGCATCGAGCATGTCCTGGTCGCGAAACGGTTTTGCGAGGAAATCGACTGCGCCCGCCTTCATGGCACGCACGGACATCGGAATATCGCCGTGGCCGGTCATGAAGATGATCGGATGGCTGATGCCCTGCCGGACCAGCTGGCTCTGCAGATCGAGCCCGCTCACGCCGGGTAGGCGGACGTCCAGCACGATGCAGCCGGGGCCGTCGGGCAGCACACCGCCGAGCAGTTCGGCGGGCGATGCGAACAGGCGCGTCTCGAGGCCGACGGAGCGGAACAGGCTGTCGAGCGAGGCGCGGATCCCTGCGTCGTCATCAACGATGATGACGACCGAGTTGAGGGATCGGGCGGGTGGTTGCGCTTGGTCTGGTCGTGTCATGGTCGGGCGTATTCTGGGCTGTGAGGCAGTGTCAGGCGGAACGTGGCTCCCGCGCCGGGGGTGCTCTCGACCGACAGCTGGCCGCCGTGAGCTTCCACCGTCGTTCGGCAGATCGCAAGTCCCATGCCCATTCCGTCGCGCTTCGTCGTGAAGAATGGATCGAATAGGCGCGGCATGTCGTCGGGCCGGATGCCGGGGCCGCTGTCCTGCACCGTGATGGCGAGTCGCTCGCCGTCGACGGCGCCGGCGCGCAGCGTGATGGTGCGGGAACCGCGCTGGTCCGACATGGCCTGGCCGGCATTGACCAGCAGGTTGACGAGCACCTGCTGAAGCTGGATCCGGTCACCGCGGATGGGCCTCAGGCCATGTTCGGTCTCGACGGTGAGCGCAACGTTGTCATTGGCCAGCTCTCGCGCGACCAGAAGGGCCGCTTCCTGGATGATCTCGGCGATATCGAGACTGTCCTGCTGGGCAGGCGCCTTCTTCAGGAAGGTGCGGACGCGGGCCACGACCTCGCTGGCCCGGCGGCCTTCCGCGACGACGTGAACGATCGTGGCCGCGACCTCCTTCAGATCGGGCACATCGCGCCGTAGCCAGCGCAGGCCGGCCTCGCCGCTGGTGACGATCGCCGCCAGAGGCTGGTTGACCTCGTGGGCGATCGAGGCGCTGAGCTCACCGAGGGTGGCGACCCGCGCGGCATGGGCGAGCTCCGCCTGCGCCGCGAGCAATGCATCCTGGGCCTGCTTGCGCTCGGTGATGTCGACGACGAAGGCGAGCACGTTGCGATCGCCGTCGGGTCCGGGCGGAAAGGTGATCGTGAACAGCACCGGAACCTTGCGTCCGTCGAGCCTGACGAGCTCGGTCTCGCCTTCGTAGAACGGCTCGCCTTCTGCAAAGGCGATCAATGCGCCGAGGAAGCTTCGGTCGTTCTCGCCAAGAAGCAGGTCCACGTTCTCGATGAAGGGCGAGGCGCCGTTTGCACCTGCCATCTTTTGCAGGGCCGGATTGACGTCGGTGATTCTGGCGAGCCGGCGGGCACGCCGGACGAAATCCGGATGTTGTGCCAGATGATCGCGCAGGCCGGCTCCTTCGGTTTCCAGCGATTGCAGCGCGGCTCGGAGTTCGCTCCAGTCCTCTTCGATCACCCCGATCCGGCTTGCGTCGAACATGCGGCGGTATCGCTGCTCGCTCCGCACCAGCGCATTGTGTGCGGCCACGCGATCGGTGACGTCGGTGTGCGTTTCGAGGACCCCGACGGGCTTGCCGAGACGGTCGTGCTGCAGGGCCCATCGGGCATCGACGGTGAGCGCGGCGCCGTCTTTCGTCCGCTGCTGCACGCGGCCTTCCCACCGGCCGGTGTCGAGCAGGTCGGTTTCGATGGTTTCGCGCCGGTCCGGATATGTGGTTTGCAGCAGCTTGTCTGCGAGCTGCCCGAGCGCCTCGTCGGCTGACCAGCCGTAGGCTTGCTCCGCCGTCTTGTTCCAGAAGGTGATCACGCCGCCGCGATTCCTGGCGAAGATCATGTCGTGCGAGAGGTTGAGCAGGCGCGCCTGCGCCGCAAGGTGCGTCGTTGCCGCGTGGTTTTGCAGCGCCAGCAGGGTCGTGATCCCGATCGCCGCCAGGCTCACCAGCGCGCGGAGGGCGGGCGAGGCGATGCTCTCCAGATCGTGCGAGAGCAGATAGGCCGTTATCGTCAGGACGACACAGCCGGCCGCTGCGACGATGATGTCGTTGCGCCGACTGGTCTTCGCCGCAAGCAGGATCGCCACGACGTAGAGAACCGCGACCGCGCCCTCGAGCGGCGTCAGCACGTCGACCAGGAAAACCGCGACGGCGAGGACAGCGGACCAGAACCGCAAACCGGCGCGGCTCATGGCTGAACCCGTGGTCGGATCATGAGTCGTCATCGTCGCTGGCAGTCGTTATTCTCATATCGGCAGCGTTGATGCCGCGATTTGATCGCCTCCACAACATCTGGCAGCGTGATTTTCGTGCTCTCGTGGAAGACCTGCGCGCCACGCAACCCTGCGAATTCGCCGGCAGGCGGCATTCCCCGGAAAAACCGGCCAGCTTGCGTGATTCCACCGGCACATGCGTGCAAGCAGCGCGTCAACTTACCGCAGCCATCGCGCGCCGCCAGTCCCGTCCGCATCCGCGGCGCCGGCGAGGTGTCGCGCCGGCGCCCCCACCGGACGAACATGCTGCGATCATACCTAGGTATGACTCGGTTAACCCGAGAACCTATCGATGCACCCGCGCGTAGAATGGATCGCGCGGACCGCCGAATTACTCTGCTCCCATGACATTCGGACAAGCCAGTCAGGCGATGCCGGATCGAAAACAGGACAAGGAGATTCGACGATGTCGTTGCAGATGTCACGCTCACAGACGGTCAAGGATCATGGCGTTCGTGCGATCGATTTCTCTGCGATCGATTGGGATCGGCTCGGGCTGTCGAAATTACCTGATCGCTTCGGCGCCGACGAAACGATGCTGTCCTTCGTCCATCTGGACGTGGCCCTGGCGCTCGAGGCGCGGGCTGCGGATGTCGAACGGTCCGCCGGGAGCGATCCGGAGTTCGCGGGAGAACTCACCGATCCGGTCATGCGGCGCCTGTCGGATGCGCTGGCGGCGACCGAAGCCACGCACGATGCCCATTCCGCCATCATGGCCGACGCGCTGCGGCTTGCGATCCTCACCCGGACGTTCAGCCGGCAGGCGCTTCGCGCCCCGTCCGGGCTTGACCCGGCTGACGGCGTTCACAAGGAGGAGGTTGGCCGGCCCGTGCGGTCGCTGCAGAACTGGCGTCTCAAGCGCGTGCTGCAATATGTCGATGAGAACTTGACGGGCAAGATCACGCTTCAGAACATGGCCGCGGTCGCCGGCCTGAGCAGGATGCATTTCGCCGCGCAGTTCCGCGCAGCCACCGGCGTCCGGCCGCGGGAATACCTGTTGCGGCGTCGGATCGAACGCGCCCAGGAACTGCTCAAGCAGGCCGAACTCGCTCTGGTCGATATCGCCCTGACCGTAGGCTTCCAGACGCAGGCGCATTTCACCACGGTGTTCAAGCGCTTTGTCGGCGATACGCCGTATCAGTGGCGGAGCGCTTATCTTGCGCAAGCTATGCCGCTGCCGCGCGTGGGAGCGGGGCCGTCATGAGCAATATCGGCATTCAGGCCCTGCTGCTCCCACTTGCGAGCCTTCATTTGATGCTCACGCATCATGAACTCATGGAGGCGATAGAGCTTGTTCGCGTGCTCGGCAATTCGTACCGCCTGGCTGCTTTGGAGCCGGGGAGCGGCCTTCTCTATGGACGTCTCGCCTTCAACTTCTGCCGTAGCGTTGTGATGTGGGGCGCGCGTTAGGGGAAGCGGGTCGCCCCCAAATCAAGTCCTGAGGGGAGCCGTGCCAAACGGCACTATCGCCAACATGCTTCCCGAACTGCCGCCGCGAACAAGCTCCGCTGATTGGGCGGGCTGGTTACTTGCTCTTCGCCCTGGATTGTTTTTTTGGCGCCGGGCCCGCTGCGGCTTCCCGCGCCAGGCGCTCTGCCTTCAGACGCTCTCGATTCTGGGCGAAGGCCTTCTCGGCGAGCGCGTGCTCGGACATCGCCTTTACAGCATCGACCTCGCGAAAGGCCTTGCGTGCTTCGCGCTCCGCTTTGCTGATCGGTTTCGGCGGCTGGTATTCACCACTTGTCTTTGTCATCTGTTCTCGATCCAAACGCTTCGCGAAAGTCGGGTCAATTCTTGCTTGTCGGCCCGGCATCCCGCGCCAAGCGCTCCGCCCTGAGACGCTTGTGGTTTTCCTGAAACTCCGGATCGGCGTGGCTGTCGGCTATCGTTTGCCGCGCCCCGATTGGGTTTTGTGCCTTTCGCTCCGCTTCATCCGCAACCTGTTGCTCGGCGGAGCGTTTCCGTTTGATCATTGCCCGATCCCTGCACCTGCGGGTTGTTCCAGAAGCATCCAGATGATTCCCGGGAACCATACTAGCCGTTCGCCGCCCGGGCGGCGATCTCAAAAGTAAAGGTTGTCCAGCCCATCGATCCGGGTGTCCCGGCGAAACCGGAGGGGCAATGGTTAATTGCGTCACGGCATGCTCTACGCTAGAGCAGCAGGAGATGACTTGAGAGGTAAGCCCATGTCATATGCCTACAAGCTGAATGAAGACGTTCGCCACCAGCCCCAAGGTCCACAAGGGCGTGCGGCAATTGATTCCGCCATGATTTACACCATCGTTCAATGTATGCCCATCGAGGCAGACGGACGTCTTCGATATCGCATCAAGAGCAAGTCGGGGAACGTCGAGCGAGTCGTGACGGAAGAGCAGCTGTCGTACTTTCAGTGATCTCGCGCGCTTGCCAGCAGAGGGAGTTTCGTCGTGCTGAATGATCGGGAAAATATTCTGATTGCGCTTCGAGAGAAGCCGCTCAAGGTCTACGAGATCATGAAGCGCGCCAATGTCGCGAACGAGGAGGCTTGCCAGTCTCTTCTGTTGAAGATGCGAGACGAAGGCTCGGTGAAGTTCGATATCCACAAGGGGCGATGGCAGGTCGGATGATCGCCGAATTGCGGCGACGGTCAGGCTTGTCGTCCTTTCGGCACGTTGTCCTCACAGGTTAGTTCCCTTGCTTGGCCGGGCTGCCAGGCACCGGAGCGCAGTCAGTTCGCCCATCGGACAAGCCCCGCCCTGTTTCGCGGCCCCGTCAATCCCTCCCGGCAAAAATATTCCACTTTACCGAAATTCGGAAATATCGTATCTCTCGCCCATCCCGGCTCATCCTTGAGGGGCGATCGTACGTCGTCACGAGTTGCGAGCCGGGCTTGCGGTGGACGCGGCAGCGTCGGCATGAGAGGTGCGGGCAGGGCGGGTAGTCCCTGTGAGCTCGCGGCCGCGTGCGGACGAGCGGCGCTGTCAGGTTCGTCTCGTCCGTAAGTTTCCGGCTCCGTTGACAGGGCCGGAAAAACTGCGGCGAAATGGCGGGCCGTGCGTACGGCAAAACCGTGTGGTCCGTCGCAATGACGAGGAGGAGAGTGCGAGCGACACACGCCACTCCCGTGCCCCGGCTCTGCAGTGCAACGCTCTCCGCGTTGCAGCTTGTCCGGGACACGAAACTCCCGTCGCCGCGATCCCGCGCGTGCCCTCAGCTCCGGTACCAGCTCCCCAGATTCCACGTCGTCACGTCCCAGCCCGAGAGGTCGGCCATGAGGTTGTTGAGGCAGCCGCCGACATTGGTGCGCGAGAGCAGCGGCACGAGGATGTTGGCCTCGCAGAAGATCTCGTTGACCTTGATCAGCAGTGCGGCGCGCTTGGCCGGATCGAGCTCCTTCTGCGCGGCCTTGTAGGCCTTGTCGGCCTCGGGATCGGACCAGCGCGAGACGTTGCGGCCGAGCCATTTGTTGTCCTTGGTCGCGATCTCCCAGGAGACGCACTGGTTCAGGAAGCGCTCCGGATCGGGCTGCGGCTGCGTCGTGGCGTACATCTCCATGTCGCAGTAGAATTTCGTGTAGGTGTCGGGATTGCCGACGTCGGAGGAGAAGAACACCGACGCGGTGACCGACTTGAGCTCGAGCTCGATGCCGGCCTTCTGGCAGGCCTGCTTGATGATGGCCTGCGTCTTCTGGCGCGGCGCGTTGGTCGAGGTCTGGAACACGTATTTGAGCTTCTTGCCGCCCTTCTCGCGGACGCCGTCCGCGCCCATCTTCCAGCCGGCCTCGTCAAGAATCCTGTTGGCCTTGTCGACGTTGAACTCGTAGGTGAGCTTGCTCGATTTGAACCGTTTGGGCTCGTTGACGAAGCTCGCCGTGGCGGTGCCGCCGCGGCCGTAGATGTATTTCTGGATCGAGTCGCGATCAATCAAGAGGTTGATCGCCTTGCGGACGGCCGGATCGGACAGCGAGGGGTGCTTCGTCTTTGCGTTGGAGCGTTCGCCGTCGACCTCGGTCCAGGGGTCCGTGGTGTTGAGGATCATGAACTCGACATTGCCGGAGGGCTGGACGTCGATCCGGCCCTTGCCGCTGGTCTCCATGCGCTTGAGGACCTCGTCCTCCACCAGCAAGTTCCAGGCAAAATCGTATTCGCCGGTCTGCAGCACCGCGCGCGCCGCGGAGACGGCGTCGCCGCCGCCCTTGACCTCGAGCGTGTCGAAATGCGGCTGGTTCTTGACGTGGTAGTCGGGGTTGCGCTCGGCCTTGATCATGTCGCCGGGCTTGAACTCGACGAATCTGTAGGGACCGGTGCCGACCGGCTTCAGATTGCCCGGCGCATCGCGCGACTTGGCGCCGGCATACTCGCCGAAATGATGCTTTGGCAGGATCGGGCCGACCGAGCCGACGAATGGGTCGGCCCAGAACGGAGTCGGGTCCTTGAAGATCACTTTCACGGTGTGGTCGTCGATCTTCTCGACCTTGATGTCCTTGTAGGACCCGGTGGTGTAGGCGGCCGTCGCAAGGTCCGAGGCGTAGGTCCAGGTGAAGACGACGTCGTCCGCGGTGAACGGCTTGCCGTCATGCCATCTCACGCCCTGCTTCAGCTTCCAGGTCACGCTGGTGCCATCAGCCGCAAGGCCGCCGTTGGCCTTGGTCGGAACCTCGGCGGCGAGGCAGGGGAAGAGGTTGCCCTCCTTGTCCCAGCCGGCGAGCGGCTCGAAGAAGATGCGCGAGGCGATCTGGTCCTTGGTGCCGACGGCGAAATGCGGATTGAGCAGCGTCGGCGCCTGCCAGACCAGGAGCTTGAGCGGGCCGCCGCCGCCGGCCTTGGTCGGCTTGTACTCCAGCGTGGCGTCCGCCATCGCGACGTCGTTCCAGAGCAGGATCTGACTCGCGATTGGCGCCGTGATTCCCACTGCAGCCAGTGTCCGGATGAACGAGCGTCGCGACAGCGTCCCCTGCTTCACTCCCGCGACCAGGCCGCGAATGTCGTTCTCGTCCATCGGATGACCTCCACCTTCTCAAAGAAAAGTCGTCACCAGCATGCAAGTACCGTGCATACTAATCCAAGGACGTCGGGCCGTGTCGAGTCAAAGACAGGATTGCCGAGTTTGAAGGGAGTTCTTGCGGTGAAACGCCGCAGGGGCGTGCAGCTCTATCACCGTCACTCCGAGGTGCGCGCGCTGCGGCGCAGCCACAGCAAGCCTCGAAGGGCGACGGCCCGGCTGCATCCAGGCCGTTCATCCTTCGAGGCTCGCATCGCAATGCATCTGCATCACGCCACTCGCGCCTCAGGACGACGGAACCGTCGTTGTGCAGCGAAGCCGGTGCTGGATCGCCGTCCGAAACGTTCGAACGGCGATCCAGTGCGAACTCGGTGAACTTGGGGAAGTTCTAAGGCCGCGACAGGAAGCTAACCCGCCCCGCGCAAAGGCTTCAAGTTTCGCGATGTTGCTCCGGCCGGAGTTTCATTGCAGCAGTCGGGAAATTGCCACAGATGAGCCGTGCGAGATCGAGCATCACCGGATGCTGGCAACGCCGACCGCCAGCAGCGACAGCAGCAGCAAGTTGGTCAGCAATTGCAGCGCTGTCTTCGGCTGCGCCAGCCAGCGCGAAACCTTCTCGGTGAAGGACAGCGCCGGATCGGCGAACAGCGGCTCATGGCTGTGCCTGAAGAAGTGCGGAAACTTTGGCCCGAGCCACGGATTCACCAGGGCATGGAGGGTCGATGTCATCGCAATGAAAATGGCTGCGCCATAGCGCTGGTCGGCGAATTCCGACGCGTTGATCAGCATCATCATCAGCGCGATGCCGGAATAGAACGGAACGCCCTGGAGTAGCGCGTAGAGCGCAAGACATTCGAGGCGGTTGCGGTTTGCGAGCCTGGAGGCTGCGAGGGCGATCATGGCTGAACTCCGTGCTGGACCTGCCGCTAGTCTCGCGTGCCGGAAGCCGTCTTGCCGTGATGCGCCTCACGTTTGCGGAGCACGCCTTTCGAGCGCGGATTTGGAGTGCGCCTTGGCGGCCGCGAATTCGTTTCATGTTTGGCGCCGAATGGAGAAAGTGTCGCTCGCCGCGGGCAGCCAATATGAATTTCCATTTCATTGATTTCACCCTGCGGAGAAGCGAATACGGTTCCAATCATTGCTGCAGACCCATGGAGACCAAGATGTCGTTTCGCTCCGCTCTGATCCTCGCATCCGTGCTCGCCGCCTGGTCGGCCGCAGCCGCAGCCGAGACCATCAAGATCGGCGTGACGCCGGGTCCGCATGCCCAGATCTTCGAAGCCGTGAAGCCGATCGCGGCCAGGCAGGGCCTCGACATCCAGCTCATCGAATTCTCCGACTACGTCGTGCCGAACGCCGCGCTCGATGCCGGCGAGATCCAGGCCAATTCGTTCCAGAACCAGCCTTATTTGGACAATCAGAAGGCCGACCGTGGCTACAAGATCGAGGCCGTCGGCCTGACCGTCAACTTCCCGATCGGCGTCTATTCGAAGAAGCACAAGGCCTTCGCCGACATCCCCGAGGGCGGCAAGGTCTCGATCCCGAACGATCCGACCAATGGCGGACGCGTGCTGCTGCTGCTCCGCGACAAGGGCGTGATCAAGCTCAAGGACGGTGTCGGCTTCAAGCCGACGGTGCTCGACGTCACCGAGAATTCCAGGAAGCTGAAGTTCGTCGAGGTCGATGCGGCGCAGGCGCCGCGCGCGCTTGATGATGTCGACGCCGCCGCGATCAACACCAATTATGCAACCCAGGCGGGGCTCGATCCGGTCAAGGATCCGATCCTGCGCGAGGATCCGAAGGGCCCCTACGTCAACCTCATCGCCATTCGCACCGCCGACAAGGACAAGCCCTGGGTCAAGATCCTCGTCGACAGCTATCACACGCCGGAGGTCAGGGAGTTCGTCCTGACCAAGTTCAAGGGCGCGGTACTGCCGAGCTGGTAGGCAGTCTGCCCAACCAGGGGCCAGTACAGGGCGAACCGAACGAGCAGCCCTGCGTACGAGCCCTGCGCAAAGCCCGCTTGTGTGGAGCGGCGGTAATCGACATCATCGGGGGCCCGGCAATCCTCGCCCGACAGGGGTCGCATGAAACGGTTCGCAAAGCTGAAGAGACTTGGATTTTTCACGCGGCTGCTCGACGAGGCGCCGCCCGCCGAGCGATATCGTTTTGCGGCCGAGCAGATCGTGCGCGCCGAGCAGGCGGGCCTCGATTCCGCGTGGATCGCGCAGCACCATTTTCATGAGCGCGAGGGCGGATTGCCGTCGCCCTTCACTTTCCTCGGCTATGTCGCGGCGAAGACCTCGCGCATCCGCCTCGGCACTGGCATCGTGACGCTGCCGATGGAGAATGCGGTGCGGGTGGCGGAGGACGCCGCGGTGCTCGATCTCATGTGCAATGGCCGCTTCGAACTCGGCGTCGGCACCGGCGGCAATCCGGCGGCCTTTGCCGCGTTTGGCCTCGACAGCGCCCAGCGTAACGAGATCTTCGCACGCAACCTCGAGGTCGTTCGCACCGCGCTGGTCGGCAAGCCGCTTGCCGGAGGTGACACGATCTATCCGCAGCGGCCCGAACTGGACAAGCGGATCTGGCAGGCGACCTTCTCGGTCGCCGGCGGCGCGCGTGCCGGCAAGGCCGGCGACGGCCTGCTGCTGTCACGCACTCAGCCTCGCACGAAAGAGGCGCCAAAGGCCACGCTCGCCGAGATCCAGAATCCGGTGATCGACGCCTATCTCGCAGCGCTGCCGCCGGGATGCGAGCCCCGCATCATGGCTTCGCGCAGCGTATTCGTCGCCGACGACCATGCCGAGGCGATGCGCCTCGCGGATATCGGTCTGCGGCGCGCGCTGCCGCAATTCATGAAGGGCGGACACCTCCCGCCGGGCGAGACGCTGCAGGAGATGATCACCGCGTTCGACACCCATGTCGGCGACGCCGACCATGTCATCGCCTCGCTCCGGGCCGATGCGACGCTGGAGCGCGTGACCGATCTCGTTTTCCAGGTGCATTCGGTCGACGCGCCGCATCCTTATGTCCTGCGCTCGATCGAGCTGGTCGCGGAGAAGGTCGCGCCGGCGCTGGGTTGGACCCGGACGGCTGCCGCTGACGTCGCCCTGGCGGGTTAGTCAAAATGAATGTGATGGCGTGACACGAGGCTCAATGATGAGTACGAAAGATATCATCGACACGCTGGCCGGGATCGAGCCGGGCTCGGCTCTGGATGCCATCCGCGCGAAGCGCATTCAGGCGCGCGACAACGCGCAGAAGAGCTATCTGTCGCTGTTCGAGCCGATCGACGCCGGCGATTTTTCGCTTGTTGAGCGTGCCGCCGTCGCAGCCTTCGTGATCGGCCTCCATGGCGAGTCTCCCGTCGCGGCCTTCTATCGCGAGAAGCTCGCGGCGACGGCGGACGGAGCGGCGCTGCTCGAGGCGATCAAGGCCGAGATCGCGCGCGGCAAGACATCGGGCCCGTACGGCGCGTATCCGGCCGGCCCGTTGTCGGCCGAGGACAAGACCGGCTTGATCTACCGTGTCAGCGCGGATCGGAAGCCGGTGCTTGGCGCGCGGCTCGCCGCGGCGCTGGAACATGCGCACCTGCTGGTATTCCGCCCGCGCGATGCGGCGGCCGCCGACATGAAGGCGTTGCTGACCGCCGGATGGTCGGAAACCGGCATCGTCACGTTCTCTCAACTCGTTGCGTTCCTGTCGTTCCAGGTGCGCGTCGTCACGGGCCTGCGTGTGCTCGGTGCCTCGCTTGGGCGCACCGCCAACGCTGCGGCCGGCGCGTAAGGAGACCGCAATCATGAGCGCTGCAAACACCGCCAATCCGCCCGTCGTCTTCACCCAGGACGAGCTCGGCTGGGTGTCGTGGATCGACCCGCTGCCGGAGGCCGAGCTGACCGAGCGGCATTTCGCCGGTCTCGTCGATCGCTCCCGCGCCAAGTCTGAATATTTCCGCCTGCTGGTGCGCGATCCCGAGGTGCTGGAAGCCCGCACCAAGACCGACAAGGACATCTTCTACAACGTCGCCGACGGCCTGCCGCGCGCCGAGCGCGAGCTCGCGGCCGCCGCGACCTCGCGCTACAACGGCTGCATCTATTGTGCCTCCGTGCATGCGCGCTTCGCCAGCACCTATTCCAAGCGCCGCGACGACGTGCAGCGCCTGCTCGACGAGGGCGTCGGCGTCGATCTCGGCGAGCGCTGGAACGCCGTCGTCAAGGCGTCGGTCGCACTGGCCGCAACGCCGATCGCGTTCGGCCCCGACAATATCGAGGAGTTGCGCCGCGCCGGTCTCGACGATGCCGAGATCGTCGACGTCATCAACGGCGCGTCGTTCTTCAACTGGGCGAACCGGCTGATGCTGTCGCTCGGCGAGCCCTCGAAATAGGCAGACCCCGGCGGCATGGAAATTGCTGCTTGTTTCAACATGGAACGGATGGAGCCGAGCATGAGCAACATCGATCGTCGTACCCTGGTCAAGGGCTCGCTTGCCGTCATGATGGCAGGAGCGGCCTTTTCGCGCGGCGCCTTCGCTGATACCTCCGAGCCGATCCTGCTTGGCGTCAGCGGTCCCTTGACCGGGCCGAACGCGCAATACGGCACGCAGTGGAAGCAGGGCTTCGATCTCGCGCTCGACGAGATCCTCGCCGCCGGCGGCATCAACGGCCGCAAGCTCGCCTACAATTTCGAGGACAGCCAGAGCGACCCGCGCCAGTCGGTGGCGATCGCCCAGAAATTCGTCTCCGACCCCCGCATCGTCATGGAGCTCGGCGACTTCTCCAGCCCGGCCTCGATGGCGGCTTCCCCGATCTATCAGCGGGCGGGGCTGGTGCAGTTCGGCTTCACCAATTCGCACCCTGATTTCACCAAGGGCGGCGACTTCATGTGGAGCACGTCCGTGAGCCAGGCCGACGAGCAGCCGCTGCTGGCGGCCTATGCCGTGAAGCGTCTTGGTCTGAAGAAGCTGGCGGTGCTGCACCTCAACACCGATTGGGGCCGCACCAGCCGCGACTATTTCGTCAAGGCCGCGAAGGAGTACGGCGCCGAGATCGCTGTTACCGAAGGCTACATCGCGGAAGAGCGTGATTTCCGTTCCACGCTGGTGCGCGTCCGCGACTCCAGTCCGGATGGATTGATCCTGATCTCCTATTATTCCGACGGCGCGCTGATCGCGCGTCAGGCCCGCCAGGTCGGCTTGAAGCAGGTCATCTGTGCCGCAAGCTCGGTCTATTCGCCGAAGTTCCTGGAACTCGGCGGTGACGCCGTCGAGGACGTCCATGTCGGCACGCGCTACTTTCCGGAAGACCCGCGGCCCGAGGTGCAGAAATTCATCGCGGGTTTCAAAAAGAAATACAACGGGATCGAGCCCGACGCCTTCAATGCCTATGCCTACGATGCCATGAACATGGCAGCCGCCGTGGTGAAGATCGGCGGCACCGATCGCCGCGCCATCCGCGACGCCTTCGCGAAAGTGAAGGATGTCTCGAGCGTCATCTTCGGGACGGCGACGTTCGACGTCGAGAGCCGCCGCGTCAAGGGTGCCATGAACGCCGAGCTCGTCGTGCGCAAGGGCCAGTTCGCGCTGTGGGACGGCAAGCCAACCTGACATGACGGCGGGAGCGGCCACTTCGGCCGCTTTTCTTTTCACGCGGAGACCATCGCTTGTCTTCCTGGCTCGACTATACGATCAACGGGCTGATCGTTGGTAACGTCTACGCCCTGGTTGCGGTCGGGCTTGCGCTGATCTTCGGCGTCAGCCGGCTGATCAACTTTGCGCAAGGGTCGATCTATCTCGTCGGCGCCTATATCGGCTGGGTCGCGGTGGTGCAGCTCCATACGCCGCTGCCGCTCACCATCATTGTCGTGGCGGTAGCCGCCGCGCTGGTTGGGCTGATCATCGAGCGGTTCGGCCTGCGTCCGCTGCAGAACTCCGTGCGCATCGCGCCGCTGCTCGCGACCATCGGCATCAGCTTCGTGCTCGATCAGCTGGTGATGCTGACCTTCTCGCCCAATCCGCGCGCGCTGCCGAGCCAGTTGCCCGACGTGCGCTTCCAGGTCGGAGGCGGGACGATTGGCCCGCTCGATCTGTTGATCGCCGGTGTCGGCCTCACCAGCGCGATTCTGCTGTTCGTGTTCCTGCGCTACAGCAAGCTCGGTTGGGCCGTGCGCGCCACCGCGCAGGACCGCGATGCGGCGATGCAGATGGGCGTCGACGTCAACCGTGTCAATCAGGCCGTGTTCGGCATCGCGGCGGCGCTCGGCGGCGTCTCCGGCCTGCTGGTCGGCATGTACTACAACCAGATCGACACCGCGATGAGCCTGCAAGCGACGCTCAAGGGCGTCGTCGCCGAAGTGGCCGGCGGTGCGGGCAACGTGCCCGGCGCGGTCATCGGCAGCCTGCTGCTGGGACTGGTGGAGAGTTACGGCGTCGCCGTGTTCGGCACCAGCTATCGCAATCTGTTCGCGTTCCTGCTGCTCGTGCTCGTTCTCGTACTGCGCCCGAACGGATTGTTCGCGAGCGCACGGCAGGCGCCGCCCGAGCCGCTCACCGGCACCTTCATCGCGCCGAGCCGTCCCGTGCGGATTCCGCGCTGGGCGTTGCTGGTGGCGGCCGCCGCGTTCGCGATCCTGCCGCTGTTCCCGGTGTCCTTCTACGTGCTCCAGACCCTGATCAACGCCTGGCTGCTCGGCATGCTCGCGCTCAGTCTGACGCTGGTGGCGGGCACGATCGGCCAGGTCTCGCTCGGTCACGCCGCGCTGCTCGCAATCGGCGCCTATACGTCCGCGCTGCTGTCGCTCACCTTCGCCGTCCCGGTCGGCCTCGCCGTCATCGGCGGCGGCCTGATGAGCGCCGCGCTCGGTACGGCGCTGATCTCGCCGTCTTTCCGCCTGCGCGGGCACTATGTGTCGATCGCAACGCTCGCCATCGGCGAGATCGTGTCGCTGGTGATCCTGAACTGGGAGAGCGTCACCCGCGGCCCGATCGGCATCTCCGGCATCCCGCCGCTGTCGCTGTTCGGCCATGAGCTGGTCAGCCCGACGTCGATCTACTGGTTCAGCTTCGTGGTGATGGTCGTGCTGGCGCTGCTGCAGGGGCGACTGCTCGGCTCGCATCTTGGCCGCAGCTTCCGCGCCATTCGCGACGACGATATCGCCGCGCGCGCCTATGGCCTCAGCCTGAACCGCTACAAGTCGCTGGCCTTCATCTTCGGCGGGTTCGCCGCCGGCGTCAGCGGCGGCGTCGCCGCGCATCTCTATTCCTACATCAACCACGAGACGTTCAACACGCAGCAATCCATCCTGGCGCTGACGGTGGTGATCCTCGGCGGTCTCGGCAACGTCGTCGGTGCGATCGTCGGATCGGTGGCACTGGTCGGCCTGCCGGAAGTGTTCCGGATCGCGGCGGAGTACCGCATCCTGATCTACGGAATCGTGCTGTTGCTGCTGGTGCGGTTCAGGCCGCAGGGCCTGTTGGGGACGATGTGATGGCGGAGCAGCACACGACCATGCTGTCCCTGCGCGGGCTGACGCGCCGCTTCGGCGGCCTCACCGCCGTCAATGCGATTGATCTCGATCTCGCGAAGGGTCAGCTCGTCAGCATCATCGGCCCGAACGGCGCCGGCAAGACCACGCTGTTCAATCTCGTCACCGGGCTCGACCGGCCTGACGCTGGCGAGGTCCGCTTCGAAGGCCAGGACATCACGGGTCTGTCGCCGGAACGGCTTGCGGCCGGAGGGATCGCGCGCACCTTCCAGCTCGGCCGAGTCTTCGGCAATCTCAGCGTGATGGACAACGTTTTGATCGGCGCGCATACGCGGCTGAGCGCGGTGAAGCCGGCGGTGCCGCTGATCGGCCCGCTGCTTGAGCTGGGCTTGGCGCTGCTGCGTCCCGCCAGTGTCAGGGCGGAAGAAGAGCGGCTGCGCGAGGAGGTGAAGGTCATTCTCGCGCGCTTCGGCGAGCGGCTGCTGCCGCGGATCGACCAGCCGGCCTACAGCCTCTCCTACGCCAACCGCCGCCGCGTCGAGATCGCGCGTGCGCTGGCGCTGAAGCCGCGCCTGCTGTTGCTGGACGAGCCGACCGCCGGCATGAACCCGACCGAGACAACGGAGATGCAGGGCCTGGTCGCCGAGCTGAAGGCGGAAGGCCTGACCATTCTCCTGATCGAGCACAAGCTGGAGATGGTGATGCGCCTGTCCGACCGCGTCATCGTCATGGACGAGGGCAAGAAGATCGCGGAAGGCCCGGGCGAACAGGTGCGTGTCGATCCCAAGGTGATCGAGGCTTATCTCGGCCACGGCCTGTCGGGCTCGGGAGAGCAGGAGAGTGCGGCATGACGACGGGCGCATCCGAACCGCTGCTGGCGCTGTCCAACGTGAATACCTTCTACGGCCAGGCCCAGGTTCATTTCGACCTGTCGATCACGGTCGGCCGCGGCCACATCGTCTGCCTGCTCGGCGGCAACGCCAGCGGCAAGTCCACGACGATGAAGATCATCCTCGGCCTCGTGAAGCCGCGATCCGGTGACGTGACGTTCGATGGCGCATCGCTGCTGGGGCTGACCACGCCGCAGATCGTCCGGCATGGCATCGCCTCGGTGCCCGAGGCGCGGCGCCTCTTCGCCGACATGAGCGTGCGTGAAAACATCCTGATGGGCGCCTTCGTGCGCAACGACCGCGAGGCGATCGCGCAGGATCTCGACAAGATGCTCGGACTGTTTCCCAAGCTCGGCCAGCGGCTGTCGCAGCGCGCTGGCTCGCTCTCCGGCGGCGAACAGCAGATGGTCGCGATGGCGCGCGCGCTGATGAGCCGTCCCCGGATGATCGTGATGGACGAGCCGACCATGGGCCTGTCGCCGCTCTACGTCGATCGCGTGCTGGAGCTGATCCGCACCATCAACCAGGAAGGCGTCTCGGTCTTCATGGTCGAGCAGAACGCCAGCCTCGCGCTCGAGATCGCGCACGAGGCCTATGTGCTCCAGACCGGCAAGATCGTGCTCTCCGGACCGGCGCGCGCGTTGAAGGACGACCCTCGCATCCGCGACGCCTATCTCGGCGGCTCTGAAGCGGCGTAAGGCAGTGCGCTGACGTCTCCCTTCGGGACTAGCCAGTGTGATCATTCTATGAAAAGATCATACCACTGGTGCGATGGAGCGTGCGGCGGACGGAATGATGTCGAAATTGTCCTTGCGGGCGGTTGAGCCCGGTTTGGTGCTGCTGTTCGGCGGGCTCATCGCCGCCAATATCGCAGCGTGGATATGGGCCTTCGCTGCGTTCGGTGACCGGCCCACGGTGACGGCGACAGCGCTGCTCGCCTGGGTGTTCGGCCTGCGCCACGCCGTCGATGCCGACCACATCGCCGCCATCGACAATGTGGTGCGCAAGCTGATGCAGGCGGGCGGCGCGCCGCGCAGCGTTGGCCTTTATTTCGCGCTCGGGCATTCCACCGTGGTCGTGGTCGCGACCATGCTGCTGGCGCTGGGCGTGGTGAGTCTCGGCGGCGACAGCCTGCTGAGGGAAATCGGCGGCTTCATCGGCACCTCGGTGTCGGCGCTGTTCCTGCTGATGATCGCGGCCATCAATCTCGTCATCTTCGTCAGCCTGTGGCGGACGTTTCGCCTCGCGCGCGAGCAGGGCGTTCATGACGCCGAAGGCCTCGAGGCGCTGCTCGCCAGCCGCGGCGTGCTCGCACGGCTGCTCGGCCCAATGTTCCGCCTGGTGACAAAGCCGCAGCACATGTATCCGCTGGGATTCCTGTTCGGGCTCGGCTTCGATACCGCGACCGAGATCGGCCTGCTCAGCATCTCCGCCGGTGAAGCCGCGCGCGGTGCATCGTTTGCCGATATCCTGGTCTTTCCCGCGCTGTTCGCCGCCGGCATGGCGCTGGTCGACACTGCCGATTCCGCGCTGATGGTCAGTGCCTATCGCTGGGCCTTCGTCGATCCCATGCGCAAGCTCTGGTACAACCTCACCATCACCGGCGCCTCCGTCGCGGTGGCGCTGTTGATCGGCGGCATCGAGGCGCTTGGCCTGATCGCGGATCGCCTCGGCCTGTCCGGCGGCGTGTGGACGCTGGTCGATCACCTGAACGAGTCGCTTGCGAATGTAGGCTTCGCCGTGATTGCGCTGTTCGTTGTCGCCTGGCTCGTCTCGGTCATGCTCTATCGCCGTGTGTTTGCAGGCGATCGGCACCGCGCCGCGCCAAGAGTCCTGGAATGCGGCGATGCGACCGAGGCCGCCTGATCTCGGTCGTCGCTGCGGCGCGCTGACGGCACTCCCGGCCTTCGTCCTTCTCGCGGATTGCGGCAAGGCCTTGGCGCAGAGCGGCAGTGCCTCGCGCGAGCTGCCCCCGATCCAGGTCATCGGCGGCGAGACGCCGCGTCACAAGAGGCCGCCTGTGCCGCGCCGCGCCGGCAAGCCGGCGGCGGCCGGCAGCAGCGTCGCTCAGCCGGCATCAACGCTGCGGGCGGATGTCGCCAGTGTCGCCTCCGGCGCGAAAGGCGCGCCGGGCATGGCGAGCGAGCTCACCGTCTCCGGCGAGGCGGTCAACGCGCGCCCCTTCACCCGGCCGGGCGAGGCGCTCGAAGCCGTGCCGGGGCTGATCGTGACCCAGCATTCCGGCGAGGGCAAAGCCAACCAGTATTTTCTGCGCGGCTATAATCTCGATCACGGCACCGATCTCGCGATCACGGTCGACGACGTCCCCGTCAACATGCGGACCCACGCGCACGGCCAGGGCTATGCCGACCTGAACTGGCTGATTCCGGAAACCGTCGCCGCGATCGACGTACGCAAGGGACCGTATTTCGCCGACGAGGGCGACTTCGCCTCCGTCGGCAGCGTGCATATTGGCTTGATCGACCGCACCAGGGGCCTCGCGCAGGTGACCGCGGGCAGCTTCGGCTATCGCCGCCTGCTCGGCATGGACTCCGCGAAAGTCGGCGATGGCTCGCTGCTCGTCGCCGGCGAGCTCGGCACCTATAACGGCTCCTGGGACAATCCGGACAAGGTGCGCAAGCTCAACGGCCTCGTACGCTACAGCCAGGGCACTGCGACCGATGGCGTTTCAGTCACCGGCATGGCCTATGCAAACAGGTGGAATTCCACCGACCAGGTGCCGCAGCGCGCCATCACCGGTGGATTCTTGAATCGCTTCGGCTCGGAAGATCCGAGCGATGGCGGCACCACCAACCGCTTCGCGCTCTCGGCCCGCGTCGCGCAGAGCGACGATCTCGGCTCGTGGAAGGCCAACGCCTATGTCGTGAAGAGCCAGCTCGATCTCTTCAACAATTTTACCTATTATCTCAGCGATCCCGTGTTCGGTGATCAGTTTCACCAGCACGACGACCGCCTGATGCTCGGTGCCAACATCTCGCGCACGCTGAACGGCTCGCTCGCAGGGCTCCCGATGCAGACCACGATCGGCCTGCAATCGCGCTACGACGCGATCGATCTCGCGTTGACAAACATGTTCCAGCGCGACTTTCTCGCCAACATCCGCAGCGACAAGGTCGGCGAGGGCAGCGTCGGCCTCTATGCCGAAAACACCGTACGCTGGACCGACTGGCTCAGGACCACGATCGGCTTGCGCGGCGACTACTACGCCGCCGATGTCACCTCGCTGTTCAACGCCGGCAATTCCGGCCGTGCCGACGCCGCGCTCGGCAGCCCGAAATTCCGGATGGTGCTCGGACCCTTCAACCAGACCGAGTTCTTTCTCGGCGCCGGCTATGGCATGCATTCCAATGACGCCCGCGGCGCGACCACGACGGAAGACCCGAGCGATCCCTCTACAAGGCTGACACCGTCGCCGCTGCTGGTACGCACGCGTGGCGCGGAGGTCGGCGTCCGCAGCAAAATTGTTCCCGGCCTCGACAGCTCGCTCAGCCTGTTCATCCTCGACCAGGATTCCGAGATCCTGTTCTCAGGTGATGCCGGCGACACCTCGGCGACCCGCGCCAGCCGCCGCTATGGTTTCGAATGGTCCAGCCATTATCGCCCGCGATCGTGGATCGACATCGACGCCGATCTCGCCATGACGCATGCGCGCTTTCGCGGCACCGACAGCGAGCAGGCCGAAGTCTACGCCTCGCTGGCCGGCTATCCGGAGGCGCAGCTAGGCAATGCGCCCGGCAATTACGTTCCGAACGCGCCGGCGATGGTGGCCTCGGCGGGCGTCACGCTCGGCGAGAAGACCGGCTGGTTCGGATCCTTGCGCTGGCGCTATCTGGCGTCGAGCCCGCTGACGGAAGACAATGCGTTCCGCTCGTCCGCGACCAGCATCTTCAACGGCCGCCTCGGCTATCGGATCGACAACGGCTGGCGCATCCAGCTCGACGTGCTCAATCTCTTCAACACGCAGGCGAACCAGATTACCTATGCCTACGGTTCGCTGCTCAAGACCGACACGCTGTACAATCTCTGCACCGGCGGCGTCGCGCCGGCATCGGTCTGCCAGAACGGCGTGATGGACACCGTGCTGCACCCAGTCGAGCCGCTGACGTTCCGCCTGACGGTGGCCGGAGTGTTCTAGGCCGACGCGGTGCTTTGGGCGGGCTCCGCCGGCAGATCGTCGCCATTGGGATCGCCCGGCGCCGTGGCCCAGGCGAGCTCCACCAGCGTGACGAACCTGCGGCCTGCGCCGTCGAGCTGGCAGACGATCAGCCCCTGCTCCTCCATGTAGCCGAGCAAACGCTGCGCCCGGCGCAGCGAGTGCGAGCCGTAGGCGCGGGCGATCGCGGCGTCGCCGGGGCAGGGCCAGCCTTCCTTCGCCGCGCGCGCGATCATCATGAACACGCCCTGCATGTCGTCGGGCAGGATCGAGGCGCGCAGCGAGACGTCCTGCCAGGCGTCGTCCTCGGCATGCTCGGCGCCGAGCCCGGCGCGCGCGCGTGTCAGCATGCGGCGGAATTCGGTGAGGTCGGGCACCGCGGAGCCGAGACCCTCGATGCGGCAGCGGACCACGAACTCCTGATAGAGCACGCCGACGGCGCGGAAGCCGGCATCGGGCTCGGCGAGCACCGCACGGAGCGTCCGATCCACCCGCTCGCGCCGTTCCGCGAGCTCCTCGGCACTCACAGGCACTTCGACCACCGCGGGCTCGATCTCCGGCGCGGCCGCCTTCGCGGCGCGGAGCTGTTCGAGCAGATCAGGCGCGGGCCGGCGCTGCGGCCGGCTGGCATCGGGCGGCGGCGCGGCCAGGATCACGGCGCGCATGTCCTCGAGTGCCTCCGGCAGCGGCATCAGCCGCGGCGTCGAGTTGCGCGCATGGGTGTCGGTCGGGCCGATATTCAGACGCAGCGGACGGCGCGACAGTGCAGGTCCCAGCGCCATGAATTGTCCGCGCTCGAGATCGCGAAACGCTTCCGCCTGCCGCCGCTCCATGCCGAGCAGGTCGGCGGCGCGCGCCATGTCGATGTCGAGGAAGGTGCGGCCCATCAGGAAGTTGGAGGCTTCCGCCGCGACGTTCTTGGCGAGCTTGGCGAGGCGCTGGGTCGCGATGATGCCGGCGAGCCCGCGCTTGCGGCCGCGGCACATCAGATTGGTCATCGCGCCGAGCGACAGCTTTCGCGCTTCGTCCGACACTTCGCCTGCGACGGCCGGCGCGAACAGCTGCGCCTCGTCCACCACCACCAGCATCGGATACCAATGGTCGCGGTCGACGTCGAACAGGCCGCCGAGGAAGGCCGCCGCGCGCCGCATCTGGTTCTCGGCGTCGAGACCCTCGAGATTGAGCACGGTGGAGACGCGATGCAGCCGGGCGCGCTCGCCGGCGACCTGAAGGCCGCGCTCGGTGTGATCCTCGGCCTCGATCACCAGATGGCCGAAACGCTCGGCCAGCGTGACGAAATCGCCTTCGGGATCGATGATGGCCTGCTGCACCCAGGGCGCGCTCTGCTCCATCAGCCGCCGCAGCAGATGCGATTTTCCGGAGCCCGAATTGCCCTGCACCAGGAGGCGGGTCGCCAGCAGTTCCTCGAGGTCCATGGCTGCCACGGCGCCCGCCGTGGTCTGCCCCATCTCGATCGCAACCGTCATGTCCCGACTCAAGGCCCCATCATTCGCGGACAGGGGCTTATCAACCCGGCCGGGGCGCGTCGAGCACAACAGCGCGAATCAGGACGCGTTGCCCACGGTGGCGTTCAAACGTGACCAGACAGCCGCAGAAGTGCGGGCCGATAGGGCGCTTGCGGATCGTCGTCCTCGTTCCCGGGGATGACGCAGGACCCGAACTCCTGCCTGATCCGTTCGATCTCGGCGATGCGCTCGTGCAGCCGCTGCAGATGGTCCCGCGACGTCGCCTTCCAGAACCGGAACGTGTCGGCCGTGAACGGCAGGAACGCGGTGCCGAACAGCGTCGGCTCTGGAACGACGGTCCGTCCGAGCAGCATGAACCTGTTGGCGCCTGATACGACGAGGGTCGCGTAGCCGCGGTTGCCGATTCGCCTGATCCCGTTCAGCGACCATTCGGCGAGCTTGCTGAAATACGGCTCCTCGCGCCAGCGGTCGGGGCAATGATCGTCGACGGTGACGTTGACCGCGTCCTGGCTGAAATGCACGATGATGCCCGATTTCGCTGGAAACCACTCGTCGTCGAGATGGCCCTGCAGCCAGGCGCAGACGAACGACCTGCACATCTGCGGACGGCGATCGTAGATGGTGCAACCGGTGCCCGTCTTCCAATGCTGGCAGAGCTGGTTCACCGGCTTGTCGACGGCGGCCACCTCCAGAACATCGCAGCAGGCGTTGCACGATCCGCATTGCCTCTTATTGGGCGCCGTCTTCGGCAGGCCGGTCGCGCGAAAACCCTGGCCGTCGCGGACCAGCAGCTTCTGCTTCTCCAGTGAGCTCAGCGCACGCTCGATCTTGAGACGGGACAGTCCGGTGGCGTCGATCACGCCCTTCATCGTCGTCGCGCCTGCCTCTACCGCGCGGACGACGCTCAGCATCGCCTGGTCCATTCTTGTTCTTGTTCTTGTTTGTCGGTCTAGGGCTTCGGTGTTTTTGCTGGCTGTCGAGCTTCGGCTCTGGAACTCATCCGCCGCGGAAGGGCATCCCGATCACGTTGCGTCGAGAGACAATTTCGTAAGCGCATGTTGCTCGCGCGTTTCCGGGAGGCAAGACAACGAGCCTGCCACGCACGCATGCGGCGCTTGCGCAAATGCGGGATCACGCGCGAGGCGTGAGACTTGATTCTCGCCCGCGACGAAGCTCAGTCACGCGCGCCCTGTTCAATTCGCGCGCGAACACGCCGTTTTCACGTTGCCTCGCGTCGAGATATGACGAGCAGCATGCATCTGTCTCACGCAGTCGTGATATTTGCGATGGAGCGCAGCAGTCGCGCGCGCGCGACACGTTCGCGTGATCGGAGCGCGAGCGGAAGAGCAACGCATGGCGCGTTGCTTGCGTGTCACACCGGGAACTGTCTGCGGCCTCGTCGCATGACACAGATCAAAGGCGGCCGGCAAGGAGCTCGCTATCTGATCGTATGAGTTTTCTCACTTTCTTCGCGGCGACCTATTTCCTGCTGGCAGTGCCTGGGCCGACCAACACCTTGCTCGCGACATCGGGTGCAGGCATCGGCGTCGCGCGCTCGCTTCACCTGCTAGCGGCGGAGCTGTGTGGCTATCTGCTGTCGATTGTGCTGCTGCGGACGGCGCTCGGTCCCATCGTCAGCGATATTCCGTTTGCTGCCGTCGTGCTCCGCGTCGCGGTGACGATCTACATCCTGTGCCTCGCCGTCATGCTCTGGCGCGTCAATACACGCGAGATGCGTGACGGTGCTGCGGTGACGTTCGGCCAGGTACTGCTGACGACCCTGCTGAACCCGAAGGCGCTGGTCTTCGCCTTCCTGCTCCTGCCGCTCCAGGTCGGGCCGCTCGAACTGCTGCCGTGGCTTGGAGTGATCGCGCTTCAGATCCTCACGGCCGGGGCGGCGTGGCTGGCATTGGGCGCAACACTCGGCCGCGGCGCGCGCCGGCTCGGGCATCCCGAGATCGTGACGCGGATCGGCGCGGTGACGCTGGTCGCGGTCACCGGCCTGATCTGGATTCAGTCATTCCTCAGCGCGTGAGCGCCAAAGCTGTTCGACAGAAGCAGGAATTGCGCGCTACTGCGCGCCCGATCCGCCTTGCACGATCTTCTCGTTCAGCTTCAGGTCCACGGTCTCGACGGTGCGATCGATCTCGGCATTGGGCACGCCGAGCTGATGCGAGATCAGCTTCACCAGGAGGTCGACGCGCTCGATGAAGGGCGCGCCGCTCGCGACCGCGCGTGCGGCCGATGACGGCTTGAGCAGGCTCTCGGCTGCCTTGGCGTATTTGGCGAACGGCACCTGGTCCTGCGGGTCGGCGCCGAGCCGCCGGGCGATCGCGTCGACATGCTCGTAGATCGTCTGCGAGCGCTTGAGATCGCCGTGCACGGCGTCGCGGATCGATTGCGGCTCGTGCGGCGTGATGCAGCGGTAGTTGCCGGTGAGGAGCATCGACCATTTCGCCAGCGGCACGAACAGCGAGTCGAAAACTTTCAGCTTCACCGGCACGTCGTGGCCGTCGAGCGTCACCGCGTCGATATCGGATTCGAACTCGCGCAGCACCTTGTTGTGCTTCTCGTCGGCGAATACCGATGCCTTGAAGTTGGTGGGCAGGCCGACATGGAGCACGTTCGCGGCCTCCTCCGGCGGACGGAAGGCCTGCGGGTCGGGCGAGCACAGCGTCACCAGCCCCGGCTCGAACCGCTCCCACACCTGCGCATTGGTGTAGGCCTCTTCGAGGTCCATGCCTGCGAGCGACGGGATTCGCTTCAGATAGGGCAGTGGCGGCATGTTCATGATCGACAGGCACGGCAGCTTCGCCGCGGCGATCTTGATCATGAGAACGCGGACCGTGTGGTTGGTGTATTGCGGCTCCTGCATCGCAAGGCCGACCATGTCGTAACGGGACAGGTCGACATCGACCGGCGTCACGGCGTCGAGCTTGCCGGGCAGGTCGCGCGAGAAGATGGCGCGGTGTACGGCTTCGTCGCGCAACTTGATGCGCACCTCGGTACCATCGCGATTGATCAGCTCCGCGGTCTTGGCGCGGCACACCAGGGTCACGTTGTGCCCCGCCATCAGGAGCTTCGTGCCCAGCAGCGAGCCGTAGGAAGCCCCGAGAATCAGGATGTTGCGCGCCATGTTTCGTCCCTTTGAGAAATTGTGCTGATTTTTTTTGGGCCCCGGCCGTCATCCAGGGGCGAATTGCTGGCATCTAAAGCGAACTGCCCCTGGATGGCAACTGGGATAATGCATACAACGAAGCGTCCAAATATTCCGTGACGCGGATGGAACAGAGCGTGACGAGGGGGGTCCATAAGGGTGGCGGGAGCCCTGATTTCGCTGCTCTCCACCCATGCCACGGCCCTGCGTGCACAGACGCTTCCGGTTGGCAGAAATTCGGATTTATCTCATTCGGGCGCACTGAGAGGTGCTATCGTACATCGTCCCGTTCCGCGCGGACGGATGAGGGGCACCGAGGATTCGCTTCGCGATCTTTTCTCGCCAGATCGACAGTCCGCATCGATGAAGCGGCGATCCGCCGCACCCTTTGCAGTATCGTGCATTCACAATGGCGGCCTACACAAGGATGCCTCATCCGCCGGCAAATGACGTATTTTTTAGTCGTCAACCGCAACAAAAAACTACAAAGCCGCCGACGCAAAAGTGGCAGAGTGTGCGTATGAATGACTGTGGATCAGCAACGGAGCGGGGACGTGACGATTGAATTGAGTCGGCCTGGGGTTTCAAACGAAGCCGGCTCGTTTGCAATACAGACCGTTTCGCGCAATGCCTTCGCCGAGCAAGGCGAAGATGGGGCGATCGTTGGACCTGATCTCGTTACGCCAGAAGGTGGATCGAACGCGGGGTCTGCGACCTCGCCGTTCGGGGACTGAAATGGAAGGTGATCATTGGCCTCACGGCTCCTGCGACGGCGCCGGTCGTAGCCTTTCAGATTTGCGGAAACGCGCATCCGAATTTTTCGAAGGTCTGTCCGTCGCCGAGCTCGTGCGCGAGTCGCACAGGAATCTGTGGGTTTCGGACTGGTCGAGGATCGCGGACGAGTACCGGGCGTTCGCCGAATCCGCGCGGGCAGGCGGCTCCATTCAGGTGGCGCGGGAAGCGTGGCTGTGCTCGCTGACGGCTCTTGAAGTCGCGAGAAACGTGTCCTGTCCCGGAGACCCCGCGAGTACCGACCTCGCAGACAAGGTCGGAATCAACCTGAAAGGCCTCGAGGAGGACTCCGGTCCGGCGATCGAGCGCGTGGAGATCGACGGGTTCGATCAAGGCTCGCTTGTCGGCTACTTTCTGCCGGCGTTCCGTGATGGGCCTTCCGCGCCTGCGGTGATCTGCGTCAGTGACGAGGACGTCACCCTCGGCTCGATGATGAGCAGGCTGTTGCCGGCCTCTCGCCGCCGGAACATGTCGCTCCTGCTCGTTGATGCCGGCCATTCGTCCGTTCGCCGCCCGGCCAAGCCGGAGCATGTTCTTCGATGCTGGCTGGACTATCTGGAGGCTCGCCCGGACGTCGATTCGCGGCGGATCGCGGTCTATGGCGAAGGGGCAGCCGCCAGTCATGCGTCCGGCCTTGCCTTGCTGGATCGCAGGACGGCTGCCGCCGTGTGCGACGGCGGCATCGTGGCGCCGATCATGCGCCGCGCATCGCTGCGCTGGATGACCGGCGTTGAGCCGGGCGTTCGTGACGAAACCCCGGCGGGTTCGTCATTGCCGTCGCGCCGAATCCCTTGCCCGCTGCTCGTGATCGCAGGGACTCGTTCGATGGTTACGGAGGAGGATGCTCTCGAGCTGCAAGCCTTCTATCGGCAGGCCGAAGCCGATTGCTCGACCGTCGTGCCGAACTGCATCCCGCACCCGCTGGGGGAGGTCGAGAACTTCGTCGCCGTGGACGATGTCATTTTCGAATGGCTCGCCAGCAAGCTTGGAACCGTCCGCGAGCTTGATCCCGTGACTTACCTTTAATCGGTGGGGCCAGCGCATATAGCTTGCCTGCGGCCCATGCTTCGAAGCGACGGTTTCTCGAACCATGCAGGCCGGGCACCTTCCGCAGCCTGCGCCCCCGCGTCAGCAGATCAGGAAATGTCGATGGCCAGCAAACGGGCGGCCAGCCGGGCATTCTTGGCAATGGTTGCGAGCGCAACGTTAAGGTCGGCCAGGGTCTTCTCGTCGAACTCGTTGAACATGGTCGAGTTCAAGGCGAGCTTTCGCTTGGACAGTTTCTCGATCTCCGCCGTCGCCTTTGCCGTCAGCGACATCAGGACGAAGCGCGCGTCGTCTGCGCCCGGCCGCCGCGACAGGAAGCCGGCTTTCTCGAGGGCCTTGGTCTGGTTGGTGACGAAGGCCGGGTGGACCCGCAGCTTGTTTGCGATATCGATGCCGGCGACGCCTCCGCCATGGTCCAGCTCGGTGATGGCCATCAGGATCAGCCATTGCGGTTCGGTAATGCCCAGCAGTGCGGCCCAGCTGGTGTGGATGTTCTCCATCTGAGAGTGAATCTCGACGACATTCCAGATGAAGTCCGTAATCGCCCTGTCGAGTTTTTTCTCGATCATGTGGCTCCCCCCGTTTCCCCTGGATCATTCTTTTAATGGGATATCTGGGAGGCGTCTCGGGTCTCGCGCACCGACGATAGTAGCGGATACCGCGCGACGGAAACGGCCTGATTGTTTAGTGCTTGCAAAAATCAATTAATTAAATTATGCCTCGTCCCACTCAATCTTTGCTGCTCTTGACCGTCTCAATGAGCCAGTAATGTGAGACCTCCAAGAAAGCCCTCGGGATGCCCCCTGAGGGCTTTTTACTTTTAGGTCACAGTCTTATCGGTCGTTGCGGGCCTCCCTGTTGCCCTCGAGCAACATCTCCCCCGGAAGTTACGCTTCATTAAATCAATGAATTGAGGCGATTGTTTTTATAAACTATACGTGAAGCCACGACGGAGGGGGGGCACCTCACTGTCGTTTCAGTCCGGACTTTCAGTACGGGCCTGAATTGAACGGAAATTGAAGTGGGTAAAGCGGCCTCCGACGAGGAGCCGAGCCCCCTGAACCGACCTGGAGGTTTACTAAATGAAGTTTACGAAGACGCTTCTTCTCGGCTCGGCAGCCGGCCTGATGGCCGCCTCCGGTGCGTTCGCAGCCGATCTTCCCGTGAAGGCCAAAGCGGTCGAATACGTGAAGATCTGCTCGCTGTACGGCGCCGGATTCTACTACATCCCGGGCACCGACACCTGCATCAAGCTGGGCGGCTACCTCCGCGCTGAAGTCGCGCTGGGCACCAACAGCTCCTACGGTCCTGCCAACGGCTCCCCGGCCGGTGCGCACAACCGTCTGAGCAACTACTACACCATGCGCGCTCGTGAAGACCTCAACATCGACACGCGCACCGCGACCGAATACGGCGTCGTCCGTACCTTCTTCGACGGCGTGTTCTCCTGGACCTCCGGCGGTTATCAGGGTGCGGGCTCCGCCACCGGCGGCACCGTCTACACCGGCTCGCTCGGCCTCAACA
Organism: Bradyrhizobium cosmicum; assembly: GCF_007290395.2. Taxonomy (NCBI): domain Bacteria; kingdom Pseudomonadati; phylum Pseudomonadota; class Alphaproteobacteria; order Hyphomicrobiales; family Nitrobacteraceae; genus Bradyrhizobium; species Bradyrhizobium cosmicum. The sequence goes on from NZ_CP041656.2 coordinate 1,518,538, forward strand.
CCTCGGGTGCGACCCCGGCGCTGGTTGGTTCTTCGATCAACGGCACCGACGGCAACACCTCGGCCGGTTCGCTCGGCGTGTACTACGCCTTCATCCAGTTCGCTGGCTTCACGATGGGTAAGGCCGTGTCGCAGTTCGACGCGCCCTGGACCAACTATCCCGGCAACAACTTCGACGGTCTCGTCGGCGGCAGCGGCACGGTCACTGGCGTCACCCAGTTCACCTATACCGCTGATTTCGGTCAGGGCGTGACGGCAGCCTTCTCGGCTGAAGATACCTCGGCCTATTATCAGGCTGGCAACCAGAACCTCACCGGCGCGACCGCTGGTGGCATGATCGGTGGCACCTACGGCACCAACGCGATCGGCGGCACGCGCTCGCCGAACCTCGTTGGTATGGTTCGTGTCGACCAGGCTTGGGGTCTCTTCCAGGCGTCGGTTGCCGCGCATGACAACCACGTTGCCTACTACGGTGCGAACGAAGCCACTGGCCACCCCGACGACAAGTGGGGTTGGGCGGTTCAGCTCGCTCTCTCGATCAAGAACATCCCGACCGGCGCGGGTGACGTGATCAACGTGTCGGCCGTCTACACCGATGGTGCCACCCGCTACAACTTCCAGAACCTGGCGGGCAGCTCCTACTCGATGTTCGGCAGCTCGGGCGTTGCCTACCAGAGCGTCGGCTTCGCCAATGCTCCGGACACCGTGTACATCACGGGCAGCTCGCAGGAGACCGTCAAGACCTGGGGCTTCCGCGGTGCTTACACCCACAACTGGGATCCCTACTGGAACACCGCGCTGTACGGTGCCTACGCTCAGGCTCAGTACGGCTCGCTCGCCAAGAACGCACTTTGCGGCGTCGGCGGCGTGTTCGTCACGGGTGTGGCTCAGGCTGGCGTTACCTCGTGTAACCCGGACTTCGCCATCGGCCAGATCGGCCTGATCACCCGCTGGACCCCGGTCAAGAACCTGACGTTCTCGGCCGACCTCAACTGGACGCACCTCGACCAGAAGTATGCCGGCACCGTCGGCTACACCGGATCCGGCGCGACCGCCAAGCCGGCTGCCGTGTACGAGCTGAAGGATCAGGACAGCATCACCCTGCTCCTCCGCGCTCAGCGCAACTGGTAACACCTGTCGCAAGACCGGAATCGAACACCCGGCGGGAAACCGCCGGGTGTTTTTTTGTGTTGGCTGAAGATTCGGGGACCGGATGGAGCGCTACAAGACCTTGCGCTGCCCGACGGGCAAAACACCCAAACTCTCGGTCAATCCGAAAATATTCCGCTTTACCGAAATTCGGAAATGACGTATGTGTCGCCCATCCCGGCTCATCCTTGAGGGGCGATCGTACGTCGTCACGAGTTGCGAGCCGGGCCTGCGGTGGACGCGGCAGCGTCGTGCGCGAGAGGTGCGGGCAGGGCGGGTCGTCCCTGTGAGCCCGCGGCCACGTGCGGACGAGCGGCGCCGAAGTCCGGCGAAGCCTCTTGGCGAAGCCGGATGAGCTGCGTACGGCAAAACCGTGTGGTCCTGGCCGTCGTTGCTACGGTCAAGCCTTTGCGGAGATGTGCGCGAGCCCAACCGGGTGGACGGCATCGTCAATTCGCGGGGCGAGGGAGGCCAGAAGGAAAGTTCGGCTCCCGGGAGAGCACGGCATAAGCCGTCCGACCATCGCGCAGGGAAGGCCGAGTGATCGGCGACACCTGTATGCTGCTGTGCGGTTCTTTTGCGCTACATCTTCGCGCAGCGGACCGCGGGTGCCAGTCGGCACCCGGTCTTCCCTGCGCCCTCTTGGATTGGAGGGTGGAGAGATCGAGCAAAGCTCGGGCGAATTCAGCCGCGAGAACGCCAAGGCGTGTCTGCAACCACACACTCACTGTCATCGTCTGGCTCGACCGGACGATCCAGTACTCCGAGACAGTTGTGGTTCAACCGAGCGGCCGCGGCATACTGGATGTCCCGCCGGCCTGTCATCGGGCTCGCCGAAGACGAGACCCGGTGGGGGGAATGACAATGGCACTTGGAGACGCAGCCGTGGCCCCAAGCTCCGTCATTGCCGATGTTGAGAGAGTGCGCGACCCACTCCGCCTCAGTGCACCGAACGCAGCGCTGCAACGCCATAAGCGCGTTCACGCGCGTCTTCAACGCGCCATGCGCGTTGCAGCTTGTCAGGGACGCGAGAGTGAGCGGGCGAGGTGCACTTTGCTCCGTCATTGCGCTCGCAACTTGCACAGCAACGACGATGAGAACGCGGACGCTCATGCGCGTTTCAAGGCACGATATCGTCGTGAAATTTTGCGCAAGCTCTGGCGTTGCCCTCCGCGCGGAGGTTGCTGCATTCCGTCACGGCGCGGATATTCGCTCTAGCCCTGGCCCGCCACACGCGCGCGGTCGAGATGCCCCTCGATCTTCGGGCGGTCGCGGGTGCGCTCGAAGCTCGTGCAAAGCAGTTCGGTCTCCTCGAGCGAGACCGGCGCGCGATACAGTCGGCACATGAATTCCGCGGTAGAGCGTGCCTTGCCAGTAGCTGGACTGCGTTCGGCGAGAAACATGCAATCGCGGCACATGCTGGCATCGAGTCGCTGGTGTGCCGTGTCGAGGTGGTTGAGGATCTCGCGGAGCGAGTCGCGGAGCCTGACGCACTCGTCGGTTCCGAGCGCCGTGACTGCGTTCACCACGTGGTTGATCGGGTCGTGCTGGCTGAGGCATTTCTCGCCTTGCGCGGTGACGTGGAGCACCACGGAGCGCTTGTCCTCGTGCGATGGCTTTCGTACCAGGAAGGACTTGCCCTCCAGCGTCTTCACGATCTGCGATGCCGTCGCCCTGGTCGCGCCGATGAAGCCGGCAAGTGCCGAGGGGGTGCGCGAGAATCTGTTGGCGCGGCCGAGAAAACGCAACGCCATCCATTCCCGGTCGCGCAGTCCATGCTGGTTGCCTTCGAAATACCAAGCTCTCGCCGCCTGAACCAGCAGTTCGACAGCTTCACGTGCCAACGGCATGAATTCCTACCTCGCCCCGGGAATCACGTCTGCGGCGCCCCGAAGTCGCCTTCCGCCGTTGTGCACGAATCTTTCGCGAGAAGCCCTACCACCCGCAATGCCCGACGCGTTCGCCGTGCCCGATACTCGCGCGAAAGCACGGACTGCTCGGCATCCGGCCTGGACTGATCGGCATTGCAAGGTGCGGGGCGAAAAGCGATGCCGCCGTTGGCATGCCAATCGTTGCGTCGTCGAACGAAAGCCCGAGTTGCCATCACGATCGGACGATAGATCGGAGTTGTTCACCCGAAGCCCCTGAGTTCAAGTCACACGCAGACGTTTCTTATGTACCGTCGAAACGATGAATGAGCTTCTCAACAAAATCAAGTAGAGACGCTCTCCGAGACTGGATGTCGCTGCAGACGAGTGTAACGTTCAAGACAATCGCGCTCTTCGGGACACATGATGGTGATCGCAATATGCAGCGGAACAAGCTGTTTGCACGCAATTGTGCGACGGCTTGATTGCACGGCACGTTGCTGTCCGACGCTGATGCAAACTGATGGAAGCTTGTGCATGACGATGGCGCTCATCGGCGCGTCATCCACAACTTCCGCGATCCTTCCGGGAATCGCCAAGGGAACTCGTTAGGATTACACGTCACGGTTGTCACCGCAACCGCGGCGGAATGGGTCGGTTCGACCGCATGCGACCTGGCCGCGCGATATCCACCGAGCGGTTGATGCGCCGGTGGTGGGACACGGCCGACCGCGATGGGCGCGCAGGCATAGGATGCGTGGCGGCGCGCGTGGTCAGCTGTCGCGATAGTCCGCAGGGCTGCGACCACGGGCCGGGACCGCGCCGCCGCCCCGTCCGGCTAGTCGCCCTTGAGCATGTCCCGGAGTTCTCGGAATGGATCGGCGCTGGGCGGCGCCGAGGCGTCCTGCCGCATCGCGCTGTAGATTCGCGGAACCAGATCGACGGCCTGGTCGAGCCCCGAATCACGCCCCGCCTGATATCCGCCCATCAGCCGAAGGTCGCGCGTGTCCTCGTATTTGGACATCATGGTGCGCAGCTTGCTCACCAATTCGCGCTCCTCGGGGTCCCAGACGTTGTGGGCGAGGCGGGAGACCGAGGCCAGGACGTCCACGGCCGGATAGCGCGCCTGGTCGGCGATGTGCCGGGAGAGCACGATGTGGCCATCGAGAGTACTGCGGATGGTGTCCGCGATCGGCTCGTTGTGGTCGTCGCCGTCGACCAGCACGGAGAAAATGCCGGTGATTGTCCCGGATCCCTCTTCGCCTGGCCCGGCGCGCTCCAGAAGGCGCGGCAGGTCGGTGAAGACCGTCGGCGCATAGCCGCGCGCGACCGCAGGCTCGCCGGCGGCGAGCGCGACCTCGCGAGCGGCGTGGGCGAAGCGGGTGATCGAATCGACCACGAGCAGGACCGATTCGCCCCGGTCGCGGAAATATTCGGCAACCGCCATGGCAGTCTTCGGCGCCAGCCGCCGCATCATCGGGCTTTCATCTCCCGTCGATACGATGGTGATGGCGCGGCTGCGGTTGGCCCCGAGCACGTCCTCGATGAATTCGCGTACCTCGCGGCCGCGCTCGCCGACGAGCGCCAGCACGACGGTGTCGAAGCCCTGGCTGCGCGCCAGCATCGCCAGCAGCGTCGATTTGCCGACTCCGGAACCGGCAAAGATGCCGACGCGCTGGCCGGCGCAGATCGGGGCAAACAGGTCGATGACGCGTACGCCGGTCCGCAGCGGCTTGTGGACGCGTGCGCGCTTCATCGCCGATGGCGCCTCGGCCTCCGCCGACACTGGCCGGGACCCGGGCGTGAGGGGACCCTGTCCGTCCAGCGGCGCGCCGAGCGCGTTGATGACGCGGCCCTTCCAGCTCGGATCGGGCGCGAAGGACAGGGGCGGCATCCGGTAGGCGCCCGAGCCGAGGCCGCCGGCAAATTGCCGGTCGAACGGCTTGGCGACGATGCCCTCGCTGTCGATCCTGATCACTTCGCCGATCTGGGGCTTGCCGCCGGAATTGCCGCCGGAGTTGACGCCGATCAGTTCACCGAGCCTGACGAAGCGCGACAGGCCGGAAACGCGGAAATGCGTCGGCGCGATCTCGGAGATCGCGCCGCTGACGCTTGCCAGGGGAGTGCTCTGCTGAAGCTCCAGCAGCGCCCACTCGAGTTGCCGAAGAGCGTTCAAGGAAACCGTCCACCCTCATTGCGCGCGAGGCGCACTTTACTCGCAAGTCTATTTGCCCGGCTCGCCCAGCGTCCGGATTGCATTCTGGAGCGAGCTCTCGGTGCCCTCGATCATCGAATTGGTGCCGTCGAAGGCGCGCGAGGCTGCGATCAGCTTCGTCAATTCCATCATCGGATTGGCGCCGGAGCCCTCGACATAGCCCTGCTTGAAGCCGTCGCGGGAGAAGTCGGCGATGGCGGTCGCGGGCCGGTCCGGCGTGACGCCGGAATTGCCGTAACGCTCGAGATTGGCGTCCGCGGGAATGTTGAATAGCCCGATGGAGCCGATCTCGTTGTTGTCCTGGGTGATCGCGCCGCTGCGCGCGATCGCGACCGGTCCGCCGTTCGGGTCGAGCGTGATCTGCGCGCCCCCGGAATCGATGACGGGGAAGCCGGACACCGTCTGAAGATCGCCGTTGGGAGCGATCTGGAGGCGGCCGTCGCGCGTATAGACGGTGCCGTTCGGGCCGGCGAAGGCGATCCAGCCCTGTCCGACCACGGCGACGTCGAGCGGGTTGCCGCTCTCGGTAATGCTGCCGACTTCGCGCGAAATGATGTTGTCGCCGGGCGAGGAGAAGGCGACCGGGTTCGCGCCCGCCTTGGACAGGACGGTCTCGAACTTCACCACGTCGGTGCGGAATGCCGACGTGTTGACGTTGGCGACGTTGTTGGCGATCGTCTGGAGGCGCTTTTCGAGGGCGACCTGCGCCGACAATCCCACATAGAGAGCCGATTGCATGAGTTACTTTCCGAGCCGGATGGACTGAAGCTTCGTGAGCATGTCGGTGTCCAGGCTGCCCGACGTCGACGACGCGCCGGCAATCAGGACCAGCGCGGGGTTGGTCGAGGTGTCGCTCTGGGCCTGGGTCGCGTCCCACATCGCCGCAAAGCGCTGCACGAATTTGTCGACCTTGGCCGGGTCCTGGAAATCGGTGAGATCGATCTTCTTCGTGATCATCTTGGCCTGGGCATCGATGTCGGACGAGCTGATCGTCGACGACCAACCCATTGCGGTCTGGACCACCTGGGTCAGCGCCTTGTCGGCGAGGATCTGATAGGCGGTGGTGATGGTGGAGGCCTTGCGGGTGAAATAGAGCGCCAGCCGCAGACCCTCGTTCTGGTCGCCGGCCTTCTCCTCCATCGTCTGCGTGACGTATTGGGTCGCCGTGCCGGTCGTCGCCGCGGTCGCCTGGGTCGCCTTGTCGCCGAGAGCGGCGAAATTGAAGGCGGCGGCGAACTGCCGGTAGCGGGTGTCGGACAGCTTGTTGGCGAAGGCATCCTTGTCCGAGACGCCCTCGGTCAAAACCTTGCGCATGAACGCCTTGGCATAGCTCATGTCGCTGAGGCCATAGGCCTTCATCGCGTAGGAATAGAGGCGATAGTCCTTCAGGAAATCGTCGACGGTCTTCACGTTGCCGATATGGCTCAGGAAGTAATCCGTCTCGCGGCTGACATCCGGCTGCGTCGCGACCTGCGTCAGCGACTTGCCCATGTCCTTGGTCAGTCTGGTGTAGTCCGCGATGGTGGATAGCATGACCCGCGCCTCTCCGGCCGCACTTGCGACACCATCCCAAGCTGCCGTGAATTGCTTGCGCGAAGCTGACGAGCGGCAAACCAGCCTCGCGCAAGCGTCGCCGAATAGGTATTCCCGATGGGATCGGCGATGGAGCGGCGCGTTGGGCAGTTTCGTGGGGGTTGTCATCACGGTAGCGGCGCTGCTTGGCGGATTTGCCGCCATGGGCGGGCATCTCGGCGTGCTGATGCAGCCGTGGGAATTCGTGATCATCATGGGGACCGCGGCCGGCACCTTCATCATGGCCAATCCATGGAAGACGGTCGTTGATACCGGGCTTGCTTGCGTCCAGGCCGTCACCGGTGCCGTGCCGGGCGAGCGCTATTATCTCGACCTGCTGGGAGCCCTCCACGCCCTGATGCGCGAGCTGCGGGGCAAGGGCCGCAACGAGGTCGAGGCGCATATCGACGACCCCGCGTCCTCCGAGATCTTCAAGGCGTTCCCGAGCGTGCTCGGCGACCCCTCGCTGCTCCAGTTCATCTGCGACTATGTCCGCCTCATCATCATGGGCAACGCGCGCACGCACGAAATCGAAGCGCTGATGGACGAGGAGATCCATACCATCGTGAAGAGCAAGCTGGCGCCCTACCATTCGCTGGTGACGGTGTCCGAAGCGCTGCCGGCGCTCGGCATCGTCGCCGCGGTGCTCGGCGTCATCAAGGCGATGGGCGCGCTCGACCAGTCGCCGAAGTTGCTCGGCGGCTTCATCGGTGCGGCGCTTGTCGGCACCTTCGCCGGCATCTTCCTGTCCTACGGCATCATTTCGCCCTTCGCAATCAAGATCAAGATGACGCGCGAGAAGCGCTGCCGGCCCTACATCATCGTCAAACAGACGCTGCTGGCCTTCATGAACGGCGCCATGCCGCAGATCGCGGTCGAGCATGGCCGCAAGATGATCTCGAGCAACGAGCGCCCCTCAATCGACGTCGTTGAAAACGAGACGATTGCGGGTCCGAAGGCCGTCGTGACCGATGCTGAACCGAAGGCGGCCCGCGCATGATGATGGAAAACGTCGACGTCGATCAGCGGAAGCAGCTGCCGAACTACCTGCTGGATGCGGCCGGCATCTCAATCGAGCGCATGCCAATGCTCAATGTGATCTTCGATCGCATGGCGGCATCCTGCACCGACAGTCTTCAGCCCATCGCCGGAACGCCCTGCTACTTCTCCGTCAACGGCATCACCAATGATCGCGTCGGCGACATCATCAAGGACTACGAGGCCAACGCGGTCGCGGCCGTGCTCTATGCCGAGCAGTGGGACTCCCGCATCATCATCATGCTCGACCGCGATTTCGTGTTCACGATGGTCGAGGCGATGTTCGGATCCGACGGAGCAGAGCCGCCGCTCGATGTCGAGCGCACATTCTCGAACATCGAGATCCGCCTGGTCCAGGCGCTGTTCGAACGGTTCGCCAAGGCGCTGCAATCCGCCTTCGCCGGCACGTCCAACGTCACCTTTCGCGTCGAGCGGGTCGAGACCGCCATGGCATCGCTCGCGATCGGCCGCAGCGGCAACATGTCGATCTGCGCGAACATCATGCTGCAGGCGCTCTATCGCGGCGGCCAGATGTTCCTCATTATCCCGCATTCCGCGCTCAATCCGCTCAGGCAGAAGCTCGCACACGTCGTCGTCAGCGATGGCCGTGCAGCCGATCCGCGCTGGCGCGAGCAGATGGAGAGCGAGGTTCAACGGACCGAGGTCACTCTGAGCGCGGTGCTCGACGAGAAGATGATATCCCTCGACGACGTCGTGAAGTTCCATGTCGGACAAGTGATCGAGCTCGAAGCCACGCCGCGCACGCTGGCGCGGCTCGAGAGCAACAACCAGGTGCTATTCTGGTGTCAGATCGGCCAGCTTGATGGCTATTACGCCATGCAGGTGGCGGATCCCGTCGACCAGAAGCGGGAGTTCGTCGATGATATCCTATCTCGTTGATGCCGTGCTGCTGATTGCGCTGGCCTTCACCAGCATGAGGGTGACGAAGATGCACCGCGAATTGGCACGGCTGCGCAGTTACCAGGGCGAGTTCTCGACCATCGTCCACGAGACGGCGGGCGCCTTCGATACGGTCATCACCGCGGCGCACGATTCGACTGCAAATCTGGGCCGGCTCGCCAACGTGCTGAGCACGAAGATCGATCAGGCCCACGAGGCGATCGCCGCGCTGGATGCGCGGAGCGGGCTCCAATCCGCCGCGACCGCGAGCGGTCCTGAAGCGAACAAGCATTGAAACCGAGACAGATCGAACACGCACGACCGGGGCGCTGAGACGCACCGGGACCGGAAATACCAAGAGGCGAGACCAAATGGCGCAATCCTTCGACTATGAAGCTGCATCTGCAACCGGAGATGCCGAAACGTCTCCGCTGGAGCGGTTGGCGGAAATTGCCGCGCGCACCGCGGAGGAGACCGGCAAGTTCGCAAACGTCGATGCAATCCTGCGCATTCCCGTCACCATGCAGGTGGTGCTCGGTTCGGCCACCATTCCGGTGGCGAACCTGATGAAGCTGGGCCGCGGCGCCGTGGTGCCGCTGGATCACCGGGTCGGAGAGCCCGTTGACGTCGTGGTCAACGGGCGAGTGGTTGCCCGCGGCGAGGTGGTCGTGGTCGAAGAGGACAATTCCCGCTTCGGAGTTTCGCTCACCGAGATCGTCGGGCCTCTGGGGCAGGGTGATACCTGACCATGGCGGCACAGGTCGGCATCGCTCCCATCAAGCAGCGAGGCGTTGCCACGTTGCGCGGAACGGACAAGGTCGCGGCGCTCCTGCTGGCCATGGGCCGTCAGGCGGCCGCGAGCGTGCTTCAGCAGTTCGAACCGCAGGATATCCGCATCGTCACCAAGGCCGCAGCCGAGCTGCGGCCGATCACGGCACAGGAGCTGGAGGGGATCGTCGAGGAGTTCGCCCAGCAGTTCTCGATGGGCGCCAACATCCTCGGTACGATCGGCGGGCTCGAGGCCGTGCTCGGCGACGTGCTTCCGGCCGACCAGGTCTCGGCGATCATGTCGGACCTGCTCGGCAATTCGAGCCGGTCGGTGTGGGATCGCGTCTCGTCGGTGTCGGAAAATTCGCTCGCGACCTACCTTTCCAAGGAGCATCCGCAGACCGCGGCGCTCATCCTGTCCAAGGTCAAGCCGGCCTGCGCGGCCAAGGTGATGAGCCAGCTGCCGTCGAGCCTGCGCAACGAGCTGATGCGGCGCGTGCTCAGCCTCAAGCCGATCGTCGACGATGCGATGAAGGTGCTCGAGAAGACGCTGCACGAAGACCTGACGCTGAATTTCGCCCGCAATCTCGGCGCGGACACCTATGCCCGCGTCGCCGACATCATCAACAAGATGGAGCGCGGCCACATCGAGGACATGCTGAAGAGCCTCTCGGAGAAGCGGCCGAAATCGGCCGAAGTTCTCAAGGAACTGCTGTTCACCTTCGACGACGTGATCCACCTGACGCCGAAGGCACGCACCATGATCTTCGATCAGGTGCCGACCGATCGTATCGTCGTCGCGCTGAAGGGGACCGACAAGCACTTCCGCGAACTGATCCTGTCCTCGGTCGCCTCCCGCGTCCGTCGCGTCGTCGAGCACGAACTCGCCATCGGCGAACCGTCGAACCAGCGCGACGTGCTGGAGGCGCGGCGTGTCATCACCGACCTCGCGCTCGACTTGGCGGAAAAGGGCGAAATCGAGCTCAACCCCGAGCAGGAGGATGAGCTGGTCTTCCGCTGACCGCTGAACCGGCATGGCAGAATCCGACCAGGAGAGCAAAACAGAAGAGCCGACCGAGAAGAAAGTCCGCGATGCGCTCGACGAGGGCAAAATCCCGGTCTCTCGGGAGGCGTCCATCTTCGCGTCGATGGCGGCGCTGATGGTGATTCAGATGTTCCTGATCAGCAATGGCGTGCAACAACTGACGCCGACGCTGAAGAACCTTCTCGACGATCCCGACGGCTTCCCCCTCAACAACGGGGCGGACGCGCAGAACATCCTCACGGTGGTGGGGCTCGAGGCGTTTCGATTCCTGATTCCCCTCGTCGTCGTCCTGGTCGCATTCGGGCTGGCAGCGTCGCTGCTGCAGAACGCGCCCAGCCTGGTGCTCCAGCGCATCATGCCGGATCCTTCGCGAATCTCTCCGGTCAGCGGCTGGAAGCGGCTGTTCGGAACGCAGGGATGGGTCGAATTCGGGAAGTCGCTGTTCAAGCTCGCTTCGGTGACCGTCGTCGTCGCGTTCGTCCTCCGCTCGTCCGAAGCAAGGGCGTTTGAGGCGATGTATACCGACCCGGTCGCGCTTCCGGAAATGATTCTCAACATCGCGATGCGGATCGTCTCGGCAATCTGCATCGCGACGATCGTCCTGGTCGCGATCGATCTTGCTTGGGCGCGCTTCCACTGGCGGCGCGAGCTGCGCATGACCAAGCAGGAGATCAAGGACGAGCACAAGCAGGCGGAAGGCGATCCGATGGTCAAGGCGCGCCTGCGCTCGCTCGCGCGCGATCGTTCGCGCCAGCGGATGATCGCCTCCGCCTCGCGCGCGACGCTGGTGATCGCAAACCCGACACACTTTGCGATCGCGCTGCGCTACAAGCGCGAGGAAAACGCGGCGCCGGTCGTCGTCGCCAAGGGCATGGACGTGATCGCGCTGAAGATCCGCGAGGTCGCCGAGAAAAACCGGATCCCGGTGATCGAGAACAAGGCGCTCGCGCGCGCGCTCTATGAAGCGGTGCAGGTCGATCAGGTGATTCCCGCGGAATTCTTCCGGCCCGTCGCCGAGCTCATCTATTTCCTTCAGTCCAAGCAGGCGCCGCGGCCCGAGAACGTTCAGTAGATTTCCGAGGACTGCGTCCGCTCCATCAGCCTGACGAAAGCTTGCGCCCCTAAGCTTCTCTACCAATGGACCAGAATGGGGCTGTCGTGGGACCGCTATATCTCTTCGAACTCGCATCGTCGCAGGCGCGGTATCTCGAGCTCCGCCAGTCGACCATTGCCACCAACGTTGCCAACGCCAATACGCCGGGCTTCAAGGCGCGCGACGTCGAGCCTTTCAACAAGGTGCTCGACAACACGCCGGTCAGGCTTGCGACGACGTCTCCCTCGCACATGCAATTGTCTGCTGCCGAGACCGACACGCGGAAGACCGCGAAGAAAGACAGCTGGGAAGTGGTTCACTCCGGCAACTCGGTCAGTCTCGAGCAGGAGTTGATCAAGGGTAGCGACGTCAGTCGTGACTACTCGATGAACGCGGCGGTCGTGCGGTCGTTTCACCGCATGCTGCTGTCGAGCGCGAAGAGCTGAGGTGAATTGAAATGCTGGACTCCCTGCAAGCGTCATTGACGGTCGCGAGCTCCGGGCTCGAATCGCAATCGACGCGCATGCGCATCGTCTCGGAAAACCTCGCCAACGCGACGTCGACGGGGCGTACAGCCGGCGCCGACCCTTATCAACGCAAGACCATCACGTTCGACGCCGCGCTGGATCGCGCCTCGGGCGCGCAGCTCGCGAAAGTCAAGGAGATCGGCGTCGATACCACGCCGTACCGCGTCGAGTACGATCCGGGGCATCCCGCCGCCGACAAGGCCGGCTACGTCAAGCTGCCGAACGTCAACATGATGATCGAGATGGCCGACATGCGGGAAGTCAACCGGTCCTATGAAGCCAATCTACAGGTCGTGAAACAGGTGAGGTCGATGCTGGGCATGACCATCGACCTGCTGAGGAGCTGACAATGCTTGAAGCAATTTCATCCACGGCGATTTCCGCAGGTCAGGCGGCGTCCCGTGCAACCGAAGCGCAGGCCATCGCGCCCGCCGCGCCGACCGCGATCCAGTCCACCGACGACGTCGGATTCGAATCGGTGATGAAGCAGGTGACGACGGACGCGATCGGAACGCTGAAGGCGGGCGAAGCGGCGTCAATCTCGGCGATGCAGGGCAAGGAATCGACGCGTCGCGTCGTGGAGGCGCTGATGTCGGCCGAGCAGGCCTTGCAGACGGCGGTCGCGGTTCGCGACAAGGTAGTGCAGGCCTACCAAGAAGTCGTTCGTATGTCGATTTGACCTGAAGGAATGACACTGTGAAATCGCTCGCCATTGCGGCCACGGGCATGAATGCCCAGCAGACCAACATCGAAGTTATTGCGAACAACATCGCAAACATCAACTCGACGTCGTACAAGCGGGCTCGCGCGGAGTTCACCGATCTGTTCTATCAGATGGATCGCATGCAGGGCGTCACGAACGTCAACGGCTCGTCGCCGATTCCGGAGGGCGCCAATCTCGGACTTGGCGTCAAGTCGGCGGCCATCCGCAAGCTTCACATTCAGGGCGCGCTGACGCAGACCGGAAACCCTTACGACATGGCCATCAACGGCCGGGGCTGGTTTCAAGTGCTCGGCCCGAACAACGAAGTGCAATACACCCGCGCGGGTTCGTTCAACACCAACGCGAACGGCCAACTCGTCACGATCGACGGCTATCTGCTGGATCCCGCCATCACGGTGCCGCAGGGAACCGTCGAGGTTACGGTCAACCAGACCGGACAGGTGTTCGCCAAGCTGGACACCGAAATCAATGCGCGGCAGATCGGCCAGCTCAACCTCGCCAATTTTGCCAACGAGGCGGGCCTCGAGCCGCTCGGCAGCAATCTCTATCGCGAGACCACGGCGTCGGGCACGCCAGTCGTCGGACTCCCGGGCGATTCCGGTTACGGCAAGATCAACCAGAAATATCTCGAAGCCTCGAACGTCGATCCGGTCAAGGAAATCACCGAGTTGATCTCGGCGCAGCGCGCCTACGAAATGAACGCCAAGGTCATCCAGGCCTCGGATGAAATGGCCCAGACGGTCTCGAAGGGCATGCGCTAGTTCCGGTGTCTCGATGTTGAACAGGGTGGGCTTGATGGTGCGCGGATTGGCCGCCGTGCTGCTGGTTCTGGTCTCGGCGCGCCTCGCCGCGGCCGAGGAGAAGCGGCTTCCCGTGCCGGCCGTTTCGATCCGCGCCGGTGAGCTGATCCGGGACGACATGATCACGGAACGCGCCTTCGCGCCGAACGTGCTTGGCGTTGCCATGTTCATCGAAGGACGCCAGGTCCTGGTCGGACGCATGGCACGGCGCACGCTGCTGCCGGGCCAGCCGATCCCGAGCAATTCGGTGGAGGATCCCTGGACTGTCGCGCGCGGTGCCATGGTCAAGGTCGTGGTCGAGGATAGCGGCCTGTCGATCGTGACCTACGGCTCGGCCATGCAGTCGGGCGCGCCCGGCGCGCTCATCCCGATCCGAAACACGGACACAGGCGTGATCATCAGGGGCGTCGTCCAGCCGGACGGCACCATCAAGGTCGTGGACGGATCATGACCAGAGTCCTGCTCGCGCTCGTCCTCCTCGTCTTCGCCGCCAGCGCCCAGGCCGCAGTCCGTATCAAGGACATCGCGGACATCAAAGGACTGCGTGAAAACCAGATTGTGGGCTACGGCCTCGTCATCGGCCTGAATGGCACCGGCGACACGCTCCGTAACGCCCCGTTCACGGAGCAGTCCCTTCAGTCGATGCTCGAGAACATGGGCATCAACGTCAGGAACGAGACCACGAGCACCAACAATCCCCCGCGTCCGACCACACTGCGTACGCGCAACGTCGCGGCCGTGATGGTGACTGCGGACCTGCAGCCCTCGATCGGGGCGGGTGAGCGCATGGACGTGACCGTGTCGTCCCTTGGCGATGCGACCTCGCTGCTCGGCGGCACGCTGGTGATGACCTCGTTGCGCGCGGCAGACGGAGCGGTCTACGCGGTGGCGCAGGGCGCGGTCACGGTCGCCGGCTACAGCGTCGGCGGCCAGGCTCAGAACGTCAGCCAGGGTACGCCGACCGCGGGGCGCATCCCGAACGGTGCGCTGGTCGAGCGCGAGGTACAGGGAAGCCTCCACGAGATGGAGTTCCTGGTGCTGGAGCTCAAGAACCCCGATTTCGTCACCGCGACGCGTATCCTCGATGCCATCAATCGCTTCGCCGGCGGCCGCTATCGCGCCCAGATTGCGTTCGAACGCGATTTCCGCACCATCGTGCTGTCGAAGCCGCGCCATATCGGCCCGGTCCGTTTTCTGGCTGAAATCGGCGAGCTGACGGTCGAGCCGGACACGCCGGCGCGGGTGGTGATCAACGAGCGCACCGGCACGGTGGTGATCGGGCGTGACGTGCGCATATCGACCGTTGCCGTGACGCACGGCAATCTGACGGTTCGTGTCACCGAGCTTCCCGTGGTGTCGCAGCCGGCGCCGTTCTCGCAGGGCCAGACTGTGGTCGTGCCCCAGACCATCGTCGAAGCCAACGAGGCCGGATCGCAGGTAGCGATTCTGAGCGGCGTCGATCTCCAGCGCCTGGTGCGTGGACTGAACCAGATCGGCCTGAAGCCATCAGGCATCATCGCGATCCTCCAGGCGATCAAGACGGCCGGCGCACTCCAGGCCGACGTCATCGTGCAATGATGCACAAGCGTCGAGCAAGCTTGGTCGCTCAATGCTGAGGTCTCGACCGAGAATCGCACGCGGCCCGATGCTGAAGCTGGATCACAAAGCCAAACTCCTCCTCCTGATCGCGGTCTCCGCGCTCGCGAGCGCTTCGCCCGTGCTCGCACTGGACGAGGCCAAGCCGACCAAGCCGCTCAACCTGCTGTCCTTCGCGCGTGCCCGCGCGGCTGGACCGCAAAAGCCGTCCTCGCCGGTCACGCCGGTACCAGGTGACAACGCGTCGATCCGGGCGACGGCGTGGGCGGCTGAAGACTCCGGACCTGCGATCACCGGCGCGGTGCCGGCGTCCGAAACGCGTGCACAGGCCCCAGCGTCCGCAGCCGCGCCTGTGCGCACGGCCAAGCCCGGCAGCGTCACGGTCCCGCCGAAGCCCGCACCGGCGCAGGCGGCTGCACCCGCGGACAGCGACGTTGCCCTGTTCTGCAGCAACGTCGCCGACCCCGCCGTCGATGCGAGACTGGCATGGCAGCTCAAGGAGCTGGAAAAGGCCGAGACCCTGCTGCGCGAACGGATCGCCGAGGTCGAGGCCAAACGCGCCGAATACGAGAAGTGGATGGCGCTGCGCGACGATTTCCTGAAAAAGGCCGAGGCGCAGGTCGTCGAGATCTATTCGCGCATGAAGCCGGACGCCGCGGCGACCCAGATCGCCGGCATGGCGGACGAGACCGCTGCGGCCGTGCTCGCCAAGCTCAGCCCGAGGAGTTCGAGCGCGATCTTCAACGAGATGGAGACGGCGCGCGCGGCGCACCTTGCCGATCTGCTCGGCGGAATGCGTCGCGTGGATGACGGAAAGACCAAGTAGATGAAACATCTCATCCTCATCCTGTCGCTCGTGATGCTTGCCGGATGCGTCGGCGATCCCGCGGAGGTCCTGACCGGTCCGCGCCTGTCGCCGGTCGGCAGCGGGCTGAGGACGCAGGCCGATCCGATCCCGGTGACGCCACGGCTTCGCTCGCCTGTCAGCTACCGTTCGACCTGGGACGACGGCACCGATCTGTACCGCGACCCCCGGGCCCGGCGCACCGGCGACGTCGTGACGGTGATCATCTCGATGCAGGACAAGGCCAAGCTGGACAACAAGACCGGCCGTTCGCGCGATTCGCAGGTCAAGTTCGGCCTCGACTGGCTGATGGACGTCGCCGGATGGCAGGACAAGGGCTCGACCAGCGCCAATCTCAGCACCAATACCCAGATTAAGGGTAACGGCCAGATCGATCGCACCGAGGACATCAAGCTGTCGATCGCCGCAATTGTCACCGACGTCTTGCCGAACGGCAATATGATGATCAGCGGGTCGCAGGAATTCAAGGTCAACACGGAGATGCGCGTGCTCAATGTCGGCGGCATCGTGCGTCCGCGCGATATCTCGCGCACCAACACGATCTCCTACGAGAAGATCGCCGAGGCGCGCGTCTCCTACGGCGGTCACGGAAATCTGTCTGACGTGCAGCAGCCTGGATGGGGACATCGGATCTATGACGCCGTCGCACCATTCTGAGATTCGCAGCCGTCGGGCCGCTTCGCGAGGGCAGGGGACGTGATGCGCCTGATTGCGGCCATTCTGGCGCTGACCCTCGTCGCGATCGGCGCGGGTGCGCTTGCCGGCCTGCATCTGTTTGCGGCTGCCGAGCGCGTCGCGGACGCGAAGAAGACCGCCACACCGCCGCCCCTTGCCTCGAGCTACGCCGGCAGCGCGCGGCTGAGGAAGCTGTCCCCGATCGTGACCAATCTTGCCGCGCCGGCCAACAACTGGGCCCGTGTCGAAGCTTCCATGGTGACCGACAGCATGAGTGACGAGGACGCAGGCATCCTGGCCGCCCACATCAGCGAGGACATCGTGACCTATCTGCGCTCGGCGACGGTCGGCCAGTTCGAGGGATCGCGCGGGCTGCAGCATCTGCGCGACGACCTCGCCGAACGCGCCAACATCCGCTCGTCGGGCAAGGTCCGCGAATTGATCATTGAGACGTTGGTGATTCAGTGAGAGTGAAAGTCCTGCTGCTCGCGTTGATTCTGGTCGTCCTGCCCGAAGTGGCGCTCGCCCAGATTCCGGACCTCAACTCGCTGCTGCCGCCCGGAAACGGCTCGACCAGCGGCCGCATCATCCAGCTGATGGCGCTGATCACGGTGCTGTCGGTGGCGCCGGGTCTGCTCATCATGGTGACGAGCTTCACGCGATTTGCGGTGGCGCTGTCGTTCCTGCGCTCCGGTCTCGGCTTGCAAACCACGCCGGCCAATCTCGTGCTGATCAGCCTTGCGCTGTTCATGACCTTCTACGTGATGGCTCCGACCTTCGATCGCGCCTGGGAAACCGGCGTCCAGCCTCTGATGAAGAACGAGATCTCGGAGGAAGAGGCTTACGTGAAGATCACCGATCCGTTCCGCGATTTCATGCTGGCTCACGTTCGCGACAAGGATCTCCAGACCTTCGAGTCACTGGCCGCAGAGAGCTTTCGCAAGAAGTTCGACGACAAGCGCATCGATCTGCGCGTCATCATTCCGGCCTTCATGATCTCCGAGCTCAGGCGCTCGTTCGAGATCGGGTTCTTGATCATGCTGCCGTTCCTCGTGATCGAC
The DNA here is from genome assembly GCF_007290395.2 of Bradyrhizobium cosmicum. Taxonomy (NCBI): domain Bacteria; kingdom Pseudomonadati; phylum Pseudomonadota; class Alphaproteobacteria; order Hyphomicrobiales; family Nitrobacteraceae; genus Bradyrhizobium; species Bradyrhizobium cosmicum. Next base: position 1,536,433 of record NZ_CP041656.2, read on the forward strand.
ATGATCGTGGCCACGTTGACGATGTCGATGGGCATGATGATGATGCCGCCGACGATCCTCGCGCTGCCGTTCAAGATGTTGTTCTTCGTGCTGATCGACGGCTGGAATCTGCTCGCCTCGGGCCTGGTGCGGTCGTTCTCGTAGGATCGACGGCCGGCCGGCCGCTTATGGTTAGCGGGAAGTACCGCGGCATGGTTAGCGTTGGGTAATGTTAACCATCTGATATTACAGCGTAATTCAATCCGATCTTAATCCGCGCGCAAGATTCGACGTGCTAGCAATGCGGCACGGCGGGTTGGACCCCACCCACATCAGTCCAAAGGCATGATGCCGCCCCTCCGTACCGGTGAAAGCCCGGTATGTCCCCTCGTGAAAATGTAACGCGTACATAAAGGGACATTCGCAATGTCAAGCCTGCTTACGAACTCGACCGCCATGACCGCGCTCCAGACCCTGCGGTCTGTCAGCTCGCAGCTCTCCACCACGCAGAACCGCATCTCGACCGGCCAGCGTGTTTCGACCGCTTCGGACAACGCCGCCTACTGGTCGATCGCAACCTCGATGCGCGCCGACAACGCCGCGCTCTCCGCCGTCTCCGACTCGCTCGGTCTGTCGGCCGCGACCGTCGACACCGAATACACCGCTCTGACCACGGTTGTCGGCGACAGCAGCTCCGGCCTGACCAAGCTCCAGTCCCTGCTGGTGCAGGCCAAGACCGCCGGTATCGATCGCACCAAGATCCAGGCTGACGTCACCCAGATCCAGCAGCAGATGAAGGCGACCGCTTCTGCGGCGACCTTCAACGGTGTGAACTGGCTGAGCACGACCGCCACCACGCCGACGACGGTGAACCTGGTGTCGTCGTTCTCCCGCGTCGGCGGCACGCCGACCACCGGCTCGATCAGCCTGACCGTCGCCAACTACTCGCTCTACACCAGCACCCAGGGCGGTATTCTGGACAAGGTGAGCGGCGCCGCGTCGGTCGACACGATCAGCATCAGCGCGCTGACCGACTCGGCGGCCGACCAGACCACGCTTGACGGCTACATCGCGCAGGTCACGACTGCGATCAACTCGGTCGCCGCGGCCGCCGCCGACCTCGGCGCCGTCAAGAACCGTATCTCGACCAACACGGACTTCGTGAAGTCGCTGATGGATTCGGTTGATCGCGGTATCGGCCAGCTCGTCGACGCCGACATGAACCAGGAGTCCACCCGCCTGGCGGCCCTCCAGGTCCAGCAGCAGCTCGGCGTGCAGGCACTCTCGATCGCCAACAACAGCAGCCAGAGCATCCTGTCGCTGTTCCGCTAAGCCCGGAAACGAACTGAGGAGGGCCGCGCTTCTCGCGAAGCGCGGCCCTTTCGTTGGCGTGGCGCGGCGCGCACGCCGTGACTTCGGCTGTCCTGTTGCGGCTGGGCCACAGGGCCACAAGCCTCGCACAAGCTTCGTGCGCTAGCCTGCTCGCTACGACGGGTTGGGCCTAACCGCATTCGCGCAGCCCAAAGGCATGACGCCGCCCTGTCGTACCGGTGCAAGCCCGGTATGTCCCCAAATTCAAATCTACTTTCAAAGGGACATCAAAAATGGGTTCTAGCCTTCTCACCAACTCGTCTGCAATGACCGCGCTGCAGACCCTCCGCAACGTCAGCTCGCAGCTTGCCACCACGCAGAACCGGATCTCGACCGGTATGCGCGTGTCGACTGCTTCGGACAACGCGGCCTACTGGTCGATCGCGACGTCGATGCGCGCCGACAACGCCGCGCTCTCCGCCGTCTCCGACTCGCTCGGTCTGTCGGCTGCGACCGTCGACACCGAATATACCGCTCTGACCGCGGTTGTCGGTGACCAGACCGGTGGTCTGACCAAGCTGCAGGCGCTGCTGGTCGAGGCCAAGACGGCCGGTATAGACCGCACCAAGATCCAGGCGGACATCACCCAGATCCAGCAGCAGATGAAGGGCACCGCGAATGCGGCGACCTTCAACGGCGTGAACTGGTTGAGCGCGACGGCGACCACGCCGGCGACCTTCAACCTGGTGTCGTCGTTCTCGCGCGTCGGTGGCACGCCGACGATCGGCTCGATCACCCTGACGATCGCCAACTACTCGCTGTACACCTCGACCCAGACCGGCATCCTGGACAAGGTAAGCGGCACCGCCTCGATCGACACGATCAGCATCTCCGCGCTGACCGACTCGACCGCCGACATGACCACGCTCGATGGCTACATCGCGCAGGTCACGACTGCGATCAACTCGGTGGCCTCGGCCGCCGCCGATCTCGGCGCCGTCAAGAACCGCATCTCGACCAACACGGAGTTCGTCAAGACCCTGATGGACTCGGTGGATCGTGGTGTCGGTCAGCTCGTCGACGCCGACATGAACGCGGAATCCACCCGCCTTCAGGCTCTCCAGACCCAGCAGCAGCTCGGCGTCCAGGCACTCTCGATCGCCAACCAGAACAGCCAGAGCATCCTCTCGCTGTTCCGCTAAGCCCTCACTAGCCTTGGGAGGGCCGCGCTTCTCGCGAAGCGCGGCCCTTTCCTTTTGGTCTGGTGTGCGCGGGTCGAGCCATGAGCTTGCCCCGGCCCTTTCTGTTGCGGTCAGGTCACAGAGCCGCAAGCCTCGCACAGCCTACGTGCGTTATTGTCGCGGTACGACACGTTGGGCCTGCTTTTTCCGCCGCCCAAAGGCATGAGGCCGCCCTGTCGTACCGGTGCAAGTCCGGTATGTCCCAAAATCAATTCAATCTGTTTCAAGGGGACGTCAAAAAATGAGCTCCAGTCTGCTCACCAACTCTTCTGCAATGACCGCGCTGCAGACCCTCCGCAACGTCAGCTCGCAGCTCGCGACCACGCAGAACCGGATTTCGACCGGCCAGCGCGTCTCGACCGCTTCGGACAATGCCGCTTATTGGTCGATTGCGACCTCGATGCGTGCCGACAACGCCGCGCTCTCCGCCGTCTCCGACTCGCTCGGTTTGTCGGCTGCGACCGTCGACACCGAATATACCGCTCTAACCGCGGTTGTCGGCGACCAGACCGGGGGGCTGACCAAGCTCCAGGCACTGCTGGTCGAAGCCAAGACCGCAGGCATCGACCGCACCAAGATCCAGGCCGACATCACCCAGATCCAGCAGCAGATGAAGGGGACCGCCGACGCGGCAACCTTCAACGGTGTGAACTGGCTGAGCGCAACGGCGGCGACGCCGGCGACCTTCAACCTGGTGTCGTCGTTCTCGCGCGTCGGCGGCACGCCCACCATCGGCTCCATCACCCTGACGATCGCCAACTACTCGCTCTACACCTCGACCCAGACCGGCATCCTGGACAAGGTGAGCGGCACCGCGTCGATCAACACGATCAACATCAGCGCATTGACCGATTCGGCCGCTGACCAGACCACGCTCGACGGCTACATCGCGCAGGTCACCACTGCGCTCAACTCCGTGGCCTCGGCCGCTGCCGATCTCGGTGCAGTCAAGAACCGCCTCTCGACCAACACGGAGTTCGTCAAGACCTTGATGGACTCGGTAGACCGCGGTGTCGGTCAGCTCGTCGACGCCGACATGAACGCGGAATCCACCCGCCTTCAGGCGCTGCAAACCCAGCAGCAACTCGGCGTGCAGGCGCTCTCGATTGCCAACCAGAACAGCCAGAGCATCCTCTCGCTGTTCAAGTAAGCGCCGGCTTTGACAACGACCGTGCTCCCTCGGGAGCACGGTCCCGCCGTGACCGGCGGCTGTGACGGCACATGACGTGCCCGTACCCGATCCCCTGACGCCATGCCTCATCCGACACGCCGCCGCCGATCGGCTGCCCCGCGCTTGCGCGTCCGGGTGTTGCCGCCGGACCCACTGCGTCACCTGGGATTCTTGTAAAATTACAACGCCTCGCCTGCGAACCGACACATTCGCGTTTGCGCACAACCTTCAGACAAGGTTGGCAGCGGAGTGTCGCATACGTTCGCATTGGTACGAGGTCATATGCTCAGTCGCGCGCAGGTACAGCAACTGCTCAACAATCTGCTGGAGCTTGGGCCGCGACGCCTGATGGCCTTGGGTCTGATCGGCTTTGCCGTCCTCGTCACCGTGGTCGGCGGCGCCTATTACCTGAGCCGGCCCGAGTTCGAAACGCTTTACACGGGCCTCAGCCGCGAAGACGTGACGCGTATGGGCGCGGCGTTGCGCGAGCAGAACATCAGCTTCGACGTCAATACAGCCGGCGATGCAGTCTCGGTGCGCCCGAGCCAGACCATGCAGGCGCGGATGCTGCTGGCCGAAAAGGGGCTGCCGACCAGCGCCAATTCCGGCTACGAGCTGTTCGACAAGATCGGTTCGCTCGGCCTTACGTCGTTCATGCAGGAGGTCACCAAGCTCCGCGCGCTCGAAGGCGAGATCGCGCGTACGGTGCAGCTGATGAAGGGCGTGAAGGCGGCGCGGGTCCATATCGTGCTGCCGGTGCGGGGCTCGTTCCGCGCGACGCAGCAACCCCCTTCGGCGTCGGTCGTGCTGCGCACTGACGGTGCGATCGAGGCGCGAACGGCTCAGTCGATCCGCCACCTCGTTGCCGCGGCCATTCCGGGCATGAGCAAAGACAAGGTGACGGTGTTGGATGCCGATGGTTCGATGCTGCTCGCCGAGGAGGACGAAGCCACTGCCGCTCCCACCAAGATGGCAAGCCTTCAGAAGACGGTCGGCGGCATGGTGCAGGAGAACATCCGTAAGGCGCTGACGCCGTATCTGGGCCTCGACAATTTCGAGGTGAGCGTCGCATCGCAGCTCTCGACCGACAAGCGGCAGACGAACGAGACCGTCTACGACCCGGAGAGTCGCGCCGAGCGCTCGGTCCGCAACGTCCGCGAAAACGAGAAGTCACAGAACGCGGATCGCTCGACGCCGACCACGGTGCAACAAAATCTTCCTGATCAGCAGGTGAACTCGGGCGGCACCAAGAATTCCAGCGAGGACAAGACCCGGCGCGAGGACGTCACCAACTTCGAAGTCTCATCCAAGACCACGACGACGGTAAGCGATGGCTATTCCGTCAAGAAGCTCTTCATCGCCGTCCTGGTCAATCGAGCCCGGCTCGTCGCCGATCTCGGCGACAAGAGCAACCAGGCCATCGTCGACAGCAAGCTCGCCGAGATCAGCCAGCTTGCGGCGACCGCCGGGGGGCTGGACAAGACGCGTGGCGACCAGATCCAGGTGACGGCCGTCGACTTCATCGAGGGCTCGCGCGAACTGGCGCCGGTGCCGCCGATCAGCTTCGTCGAGATGATCAACAAGCAGCTCGGCAGCGTCATCAACGCTGTGACCATCCTGGCGGTTGCGTCGATGCTGGTCTGGTTCGGCCTGCGTCCCGCGGTCAATGGCATCCTCACCCACCGTGCCCAGCAGGAGCAGACCGAGGCGGCCGAGGCCGCGGAGCTCGAAGCTGCGGCGGCCCTCGCCTTGGGCGACAGTCAGGACCCCGAGCTCAACCTCGTGGAAGACCTTGAAGGTAAGATGCAACGAACACCGCAGAAGCGGCTGGAGCAGATTGTCCGGCTCGATCAGGCTCAGGCGGCAGCGATCCTTAAAGACTGGATGCGACGCGAGGAGGCGGCATGAACGCGGCTATCGGAAAACTTCTGACGCAGTTCGACGCCAACGGCCGGGCCAAGGCGCCACCGCCTCCGCCGCCGAAGGTCCAGGACGTGCTGACAAGGCCGAAGGAGGTCCGGCGTGAGCCCCCGCCGCAGCCTCAGGCCCAGCCGCAACGTCAGGCTCAGGCGCAACCTCCAGCGCCGGAGGCGGAAGCTCCGTCGGCCAACCTTCTCGAAGATGCCTATCGTCGCGGCCATGCCGCCGGCATCGCGGAAGGCGATTCCAGGGTCGCCGAGGAGCGCGTCCGCAGCGCGATCCGGCTCGGCGAGGAGCGTTCCAAATGGTCCGACCAACAGGCGGTCGCGATCGTCAACGGGTTCGAGGCGGCCTGCCGCGAAATCGAGACCAACATCGCGAGCTCCGTCGCGCGGATCTTGCTGCCCTTCCTCGCTGAGGCGGTCCGCGACAAGGCGATCGAATCGCTGGTCGAACAGATTGCGGCTCTGACCGGCAATTCGCCGGTGCCGGTGTTCAAGGTCACCGGTCCGGGCGAACTGCTCGACCTGGTGCGGACGCAACTCGAGGCCAGCAGGCGAACGGGCATCCAGTATGAGGCCGCCGAGACGTTCGAGGTTCGGGTCGTGGCCGACCAGACCGTGATCGAGACGCAGATTTCGGCCTGGAGCGAACGCCTGAACGAGGCGCGCCGGTAGCCCGCCATGAATGAGGTCAAGCAAGAGCTGGTGATCATTCGCCGGCGTAGCGCCTTCGCCGAGGAGCCGCATCACGGCGGCGTCTGGAAGATCGCCTATGCGGACTTCATGACCGCGATGATGGCGTTCTTCCTGGTCATGTGGCTGTTGAATGCGCTCAACCAGGACCAGAAGCAGGTGGTTGCGAGCTATTTCAATCCGATCAAGCTCGCGGAGAATGCGCCCGCGCCGAAGGGCCTCAAGGATCTCACCAAGAAGGAGCCGTCCACGACCGAAGGGCAGGATGGCAAGCGCCAGCCGGCCGGGCCGAACGAGGAGCGTCGCGGCGATTCCCCGACGGCCGAGAAGCCGGCGTCCTACGAAGAGAAGATCCTCTTCCGCGATCCCTATGCGACCCTTGCGGAGATCGCCAACAGCGCGAACCAGGCTTCGGGCCAGCGTCGCGCCGGCGCGCTGACCTCTGCCGAAGAGGAAGGCCTCAAGGGAGGCGATGCCTATCGCGACCCGTTCGATCCCGGCTATTGGAAGCTGGCGCCGCAGACGTCCAAGGACGCGGACCGTTTCGTCGACAGCGAGCCAAAGCCGAACGCTTCCGCGCGCGACAACGCGTCCGGAACGGGGCAGGGCGAGCCGCAGGCTCGCCGCGCCAGGCAGGAGGATGCCGGCGGAAGCGTGGCTCAGAACGCCGATGCGTCGTCAGCAAACCTGTCGCCCCTGCTGCCACCGGGACCTGCGCCGTCGCAGGCTCAACGCGACGGCAGTGTCCAGGCGAACGCGCAGCCCGGCGCTCAAGCCGGTGCCCAGGCCAATGCCGCCGCGCCGTCGCGTCCCGGCGATGCGGCGAAGGAGTCCGAACAGCGCGACTCCGCGCAGACCGAGCAGCCGACCGTCAAGCAGCTTCAGTCTGCGATCGCGGATGCACTGTCGGACATCAAGGCCGGCGCGGGACCGGTGGCCGAGGTCCGTCAGGTCGAGGAAGGTCTTCTGATCAGCCTGACCGACGACGCGAGCTTCGGCATGTTCGCGGTCGGCTCGGCCGAACCGCGGCCCGAACTCATCCGCGTGATCGACAAGATCGGGCCGCTGCTGACGAAGCGTCCCGGCATGATCATCGTCCGCGGCCACACCGATAATCGGCAGTACAAGTCGGAAAATTACGACAATTGGCGGCTGTCGACCGCCCGCGCGCAGATGGCCTATTACATGCTGGTCCGCTCCGGCGTCGATGCACAGCGGATCGAGCATGTCGAAGGTTACGCCGATCGGCGACCGAAACTGCAAAACGATCCGGCCGCCGCGCAGAATCGCCGGATTGAAATCCTGATCCGGGAGAAGCGCCCTTGATCAGGCTGCTCGGCCGCGCCGCACTGCTGTTGCTGCTGCCGCTCACGGCAATCCGTGCACTCGCTGATCCGGCATCGGCCCCGGCGCCGGGCTCGGGCGAGCCATATGAGCTCGTACGCACATTGCAGGCGGTGCAGGACGGCATCGCCAATGGCGACATGGCGGCACATAGCGGCCACGTCGCGCTGATCCGGCAGATCGGTGAGAAATTTCTCGCTGCCGACACCAGCGTATGGACCAATGCGCAGAACGGCCAGGCCGTGGTGATCTATTTGCTCAGCGGCGGCGGACCGCAGCTGGTCCGCAAGCTGCCTAAGCCGAACGTTGACGAGCGGCTGTTCAATGGTGCGCTCGCCTATGTCGAGGGCCGCCAGGATGAGGCGCGCGAGCTGCTCAAGGGCGTCAAGCCGCGCACACTTCCGTCGGGACTAGGCGGACAGGTCGCGCTGGTCCAGGGCGCGCTGTTCGCACGCTCCGAGGCAACGCTCGCGATCGAGCGCCTGGACGATGCGCGCCTGCTGTTGCCGGGTACGCTGGTGGAGGAGGCGGCACTGCGGCGCGAGATCCTGCTGGTCGGGCAGGCCGAGGATTTCGACAAGTTCGAGTTCCTGACGCTGGCCTATATCCGCCATTACCGCAACTCGGTCTATGCCGGGGACTTCTGGCAGCGCTTTTCCTCGGGCCTGACGCAATCGAGCCTCGCGCTCGACGAGCGCCGCTTTGCGCGGATCGTCACCCTGCTGGAGCAGATCGACCGCGCCAGCCGCCTCAAGCTCTATTTCGCGATCGCGCGCAGCGCGATGCTGCGTGGACGGCTGGCCGTGACCGAGCTTGCCGGCGAGCGCGCGCTGGTGCTCAGCGCCGATGCTTCCGCGGATCGCGAGCGTGCGCATTTCTTCCGCGGGGTCGCGCGGGTGCTTACCGACGAGTACGACGGTGGTCTCGCCGAGCTGAAGGCGCTCGACCGGTCGAAGCTGCCCGAGCGCGACATTCCTCTGCTGAATGCAACGGTCCAGCTCGCGCTCGACGTGCGCAAACCGTTCGCGGGTGGGCCCGCCGCCGCAGCCGACAAACCTCCGGTCACGCCGGCGCGTCTCGATCTCGCGTCGTCGACCGCGACACTCGCCCGCGCGCAGAAGCAGCTGGGCGACCTCGAACGCCTCACCAAGGATCGCCGTCCATGACGAAGCTCAGTGGAACCTCGGGACAGGTCTTTTCGGGGCTGGCCGAAAGCCTCAATATTCGCGGCACGTCGCGATCCGGCAAGAACGCCGGAGCGAAGTCGTCGGATTCGTCGTTCAACGATCTGCTCCACACCGTCTCGAACCTCGCGAAGCGGGCGCTGAAAGACGACGGCGGCGACACGGGCGTGAAGGCGGCATCCTTGCGGACACGCCTGGCGCACCCGACCGGGAAGGACAAGACGAACGACGAGACGGTGAACGAGCGCACCGAGACCGCCGACGAGCCCAAGTCCGCTCACAAATCATCCGTCCAGAAGGTCGACGAAACGTCGCAAACGCCAGGTGCGGTCGACTCCGCCCCGAAGGCGGACGTTTCGAACAGGTCGGGCATTCCGGCGATTGTCGGCCAGGAGCTGGCCACCGTACCGGTAGCGAAGCCGCAGACGCAATCGATCGGCGCCGACAGGAAAGACGCGCCCGCGCGCGACGCACCCTCGTCGACGCCGACGCGTGAGGTTCAGGCAACAGGCATGGCGAAGGTTGCTACCGCCGATTTCGCGCCGGGTGCGCGCCCATCGACCGCGGCTGCGCAGGCGCCGGCAACCGTCCTGCCGGGCAACGAAGCGTCGTCAAGAGCAATGCCCGCGACGCAGGGCTTCGAGGCCGTTACCGCCAATGTCGAGCGCGCTGTCAAAGCCTCGGCACGGGAGACCTTGCCCGAGACGACCAAGGTCACCGTGGTCCAGCAGGAAACCCATCTGCCGCCGGCGCAGTTCGGTCCCACGCAGCAGATCGCCAACGCGGTCGTCACCGAGCTCAAGGAATCGTCCGCGCCGACGGCGTCGGCCGCTGCAGATCTCGCCACGTCGCAGACCAACGCGTCTGAGCCGCTCAAGATCCTGACCATCAATCTTGAGCCGCCGTCGCTCGGAAATGTCACCGTGCGCCTTCGCCTGGTGGGCTCGGAGGTTTCCGTCCACCTCGCGGCCGAGCGCAAGGACACCAGCCTGATGCTGGACCAGCAGCGCGACTCGATCCGCGATCTCATGCACTCCGCGGGCTATGTCGCCGACGTCGCGCCGGTCCAGCACGGTTCGCGGGACGGATTCCAGAGCGGTTCCGGGCAGTCGCAGCCGCAGCTCGCGGGCCAGCAGCACCCGTCGTCACAGTCGCAAGGCTCGTTCGACGGCGCGAGCAATTCGTCCGGCCGATCGGACGGCGGTGCGAGGCAGGCCCGGCAGGAGCCCCAGTCCAACCAGGAGACGCGTCATGACCAGGACGTGGGCCCGCAGATTCGTCGCGGCCCTGTTTATCTGTAACGTGGGCGCTGCGGCAGCGGCGACCGACAATGCACGCCCCTGCGAGCGCGAGATGGCGCGCGCGTCCCAGCAGCACGGGATTCCGCTCGGCATTCTCTATGCCGTCGGCCTCACCGAGACCGGGCGGCGCGGTGCGCTCTATCCCTATGCGCTCGGTGCCGACGGCCAGACCGTGTTCGCCAAGGACATGAACGACGCGATCGCGAATTTCGAGTCGATGCGGAGCAAGGGGATCAAGCTGATCGATCTCGGCTGCATGCAGATCAACCACTATTATCACGGCGACAAGTTCGCGTCGGTGCGGGCGATGTTCGATCCCGCCAAGAACGTGGAATATGCCGCGCGCTTCCTGAAAGAGCTCAAGCAGCGCGAGGGAAGCTGGACCATGGCGGTCGCCCGCTACAACGCAGGCCCGAACAACCAGCCAGCGCAGAAGCGCTACGTCTGCCACATCGTTGCGCATCTCGTCTCGAGCGGATTCGGCGCCTGGACCGACAAGGCGCGCTCGTTCTGTCAGCCGAAAACGACGTGACCACATGAAGTTGTGCATGGTTCCGAACCATCAGCCCCGCGCAAGCAAGAACCCTCATTGTAACTACAACCTTCCAAAGGAGCCCTCTCGATGAGCCTCTACGGCATTATGCGCACCGGCGTTTCCGGGATGGCCGCGCAGTCCAACAAGCTGTCGACGGTCTCGGACAACATCGCGAACGTCAACACCACCGGCTACAAGCGGGCTTCGACCGAATTCTCCTCGCTCATCCTGAAGAGCGGCTCGGGCAATTACGATTCCGGCGCTGTCGAGACGACCGTCCGCTACGCCATCAGCGACGCCGGGCATACGCAGTTCACCACGTCGAGCACGGACCTCTCCGTTCAGGGCAACGGCTTCTTCGTGGTATCGAACGCAACCAACACACAGCAGTACCTGACGCGCGCCGGCTCGTTCGTGCCTGACAGTCAGGGCAATCTGGTCAATGCTGCCGGCTACTACCTTCTCGGTCAGCCGGGCCTGGTGACCAATTTCTCGCAGAACAGTCTGGCGGGAATGCAGATCGTCAACATCGCCCAGGTTTCGCAGGTGCCCGTGCCGTCGACGGCGGGGACGCTCACGACCGGCAACCTCGACCCGAAAGCGGCCGTCATTGCCGGTCCGCCCGGCCCAGGCGCATATTCATCAAAGAGCTCGATCGTGGCCTACAACAATATCGGCCAGGCCGTGACGCTCGACGTCTACATGTCCCACACCGCGACTGCGGCGGGTCTGGATACGTGGCAGGTCCAGGTTTATGACTCCGCGACGGGCACCTCGCTTGCCCCCGCCACCACTTTCACCTTCGACACCACGGCGGCCGGAAAAGGCGCGCTGGCTGCGGCGAGCCCGACGGGCCTCACCGTGAACGTCCCCGGCGGTGCGGCGTTGACCATGGACCTGTCGAACATGACGCAGGTCGGTACCGATTTCAGCTTCAAGGCGACCGTCAACGGCAGCACGCCTTCCGCCATCGACAAGGTCGACGTTGACGATGCGGGCCACGTGACCGCCGTTCTCAAGAACGGGCAGCAACTGACTCTGTATACGCTCATGCTCGCCGATGTCGCGAGCCCCGACAATCTGACGCCCGAGCCGGGTAACGTCTATTCGACCAACCAGAACTCGGGCAATGCGCAGGCCGGAAATGCCGGCACTGGCGGGCTCGGCACGATTCAGTCCGGCTCGCTGGAAGATTCCAACGTCGACCTCGCGGACGAACTCACCGGGATGATCGAGGCGCAGCGCGGCTTCACCGCCAACTCGAAATCGTTCCAGACCGGCGCCGACCTGCTCGACGTTGTCGTCAACCTGAAGCGCTGAATCCCTCAACGTTCATCCCGCTCAAGAGTAGATCATGTCCCTCACCGCTGCTCTCGACTCCGCTCGCGCGTCGCTCATGGCGTCGGGCATCCAGTCGTCGACCATCTCGCGCAACATCGCCGGCGCCAGCGCTGCCGGCTATTCGCGCAAGATCGCGGTGCTGGACAATCTTCCCGGGGCCGGCGTCTACGTGGCGGCGATCCAGCGCGCCGCGAGCTCCGGTCTCTACAACAACGTCTTGATCGCGACGTCTGCGTCCGCCAAGCAGGATGCGATCCTGAACGGTCTTCAGACGATATCCGCCTCGACCGTGGACGATCCCGAAACCGGACAATCGCCGACCGCCCAGCTCAACAAGCTGAAGCAGGCGCTTCAGCAATATGCCAACGCCCCTGACAACACCACGCTAGCGCAGGCGGCGGTCACCTCCGCCAAGGACATGGCGACGGCGCTCAACCAGGCTACCAAGACCGTGCAGACGGTGCGCGAGGGCGCGGACGCCGACATGGCGACCTCGGTCGCGAATATCAATCAGCTGCTCACCCAGTTCGACAAGGTCAACACCGCGATCGTGAAGGGAACGATCACCGGTGACGACGTCACCGATTATCTCGACCAGCGGGACACCATCGTCTCGAAGCTGTCGCAGGAGGTTGGCGTCTCGATGACGCTCCGCGCCAACGGCGACGCGGCGCTCTATACCGACAGCGGCGTCGTGCTGTTCGACAAGCAGGCCCGCTCGGTCAGCTTCGCTGCGACCAACATCTACTCGCCCGGGACCACCGGCAACGCCGTCTATATCGACGGTGTCCCGGTTACCGGCGCCAATTCCGTGATGCCGATCAAGGCCGGCAAGCTCGCGGGTCTCGCCGAGCTGCGCGACAACGCCACGGTGACGTATCAGAGCCAGCTCGACGAAATCGCGCGCGGTCTGGTCGAAACCTTCAAGGAGGTCGACCAGACCGCCTCGGCGTTGCCGGACGTGCCCGGCCTTTTCACCTATCCGGGTGCGCCGGCGATGCCCGCGAGCGCCACCGTCTCGGTCGGCCTCGCCGGCCTGATCAGTGTCGCCGCGTCGGTCGATCCGGCGCAGGGCGGCAACCCCAATCTCCTGCGCGACGGCGCGATCAGCGGCAACGTGGCATACCAATACAACACTGCCGGCAGCGGCGGCTACTCGACGCGGCTTCAGCAGCTCATCGGCGGTATGGACGCATCGCAGCCGTTCGATGCAACCACGCAAGGCAAGCCGAGCGGCAGCTTGATCGACTTCGCGGCGTCGTCGACGAGCTGGATCGAAAACCAGCGCAAGGCCGCGGACGATAGCGCCACCTACCAGAACACGCTGCTCGACCGCAGCAACGCGGCGCTGTCTAACGTCAGCGGCGTCAACATGGACGACGAGATGTCCTTGATGCTCCAGGTCGAGCGTACCTACTCGGCGTCGTCGAAGATCATCTCGACGGTCGACCAGATGTTGCAGAGCCTGCTGGCTGCCGTGGGGAACTAAGTCATGATGAGCGCCAACTACATCTCGACCTTGATGCTGTCCTCGTCGTTGAGGTCCTCGATAACGAACAATCAGGCTGCGTTGGCCAAGGCCTCGAAGGAAGCCACCACCGGCCGCTTCGCCGATGTCGGCCTCCAGCTTGGCGCCACGACGGGAAGCGACGTCACGCTGAGGGCGGACCTGAGCTTCGCCGATCAGCTCGTCGATACCAACGAGCTGGTCTCCGGACGCCTGGACATCACGCAGAGTCGCATCACCCAGCTCGGCTCGACCGCAACGGATTTCCTCAAGGACCTGATCGCGGCCCGCAGTACCGACGGCGGCGGGCGGATCATCCTGCCGCCTGCGTCCTCCAATCTCCAGGATCTGATCGGCGCGCTGAACGTCTCCTATAACGGCTCGTATCTCTTTTCGGGCATCAACACGCAGAACACGCCGATCACGGCCTACACCGCGGGCTCGGCCAGCAAAAATCAGGTCGATGCGGATTTCCTCGCGGCATTCGGCTTTTCGCAGTCGTCGCCGGCCGTGAGCACCATCACGCCGGCCCAGATGCAGACCTTCCTCGACACCACGTTTGATGCCGAATTCGCGAGCCCGGCCTGGAACACCAATTGGTCAACGGCCACCGACCAGGTCATGCAGAGCCGCATCTCCACGACGGAGATCGCCGATACCTCCGTGAGCGCCAACCAGACCGGCTTCCGCAAGCTCGCCGAGGCGTACACCATGATGGCCGATCTCGGGAACGTGAACCTGGACCAGGCGACGTTCCAGGTCGTCGTGGACAAGGCCATCGGCCTGGTCGGCAACGCCATCACCGACCTCGCCACGCTCGGCGGCAGCGTCGGCACGGTCCAGCAGCGGGTCACCGGCGCGACCGAAAAGCTCAAGGTTCAGCAGGACATTCTGAACAATCAGATCGTCAAGATGGAGGCGGTCGACCCGACCGAGGCCTCGGTCCGGGTCAATACCCTGCAGACCCAGATCAAGACGGCGCTCGCACTCACCTCGCAGCTCCAGCAGATCAGCCTCGTCAACTATCTCTGAGCCTCGGCTCCATTCGTAAGGCTCGTAACCTTTGTCGTGTTGTTCGGTCTCCTGCGCAGAGTGGTTCTGATGACGTTTGAAGCCTATGGATCGGTCGTCGACGATAGCGGCTATGAGGCGCGGGGCCGCGAGCGGCAGGCGCTCAGCCTCGGCATCGACCGGCTCGAGCGGCTCCAGAAGGGGCGCTTCAGCTTCGAGGACCTGGTCGAGAGCCTGCTCTACGTGCGGCGGCTGTGGACGATCTTCATCGAAGATCTCGCACATCCGGAGAATGGGCTTCCGGAGAAGCTGCGCGCCGACATCATCTCGATTGGCCTGTGGGTGGTCAAGGAAGCCGACCGGCTTCGCGAGGAGAGGTCGAACGACGTGGTGCAGCTGATCGAAATCAACCGCCTGATCCGAGACGCGCTTTAATGAAGATATCCCTGCGGGCCGGCGAACGCATCTACATCAACGGCGCGGTGTTGCGCGTGGACCGCAAGGTCTCCGTCGAGCTCGTCAACGACGTGATGTTCCTGCTCGAAGGGCAGGTCATGCAGGCCTCGGACGCTACCACGGCGCTGCGGCAGCTCTACTTCATCGTCCAGCTCATGCTGATGAATCCGACGGACGTCGTCGCCGCGGCCGCGCTCTATGGCGAACATCATGCGGCGCTGCTTGCGGTTTGCGAGAGCCGCGAGATGCTGGACGGGCTCGCCGCGATCGACGAGCTGGTCAAGACGACCCGGTATTTCGACGCGCTCAAGCGAATCCGGGCGCTGTTTCCGGTTGAGGAGGCAATCCTGGCCGATCTGGCCCGTGCCACCACCGAAACCCCATTCGAGGCTGCCTGACAGCGGAGAGGCAATATGAACGTCACCAGCGCAACCGATAGCACCAACAAGTCCAGTTCGACCGGCTCCACCACGACCACGGCGAGCAACACCGTCGATTACAATACGTTTCTTCAGCTCCTCGTCGCCGAGATGAAGAATCAGGATCCGACCAATCCGATGGATACGTCGCAATATATGAGCCAGTTCGCCCAACTCTCGACGGTCGAGCAGGCGATGCAGACCAATACCAAGCTGGATGCGCTGCTGTCGTCGCAATCGCTGTCGCAGGCCGACGGGCTGATCGGAAAGACGGTCAGCTTCACCGACTCGACCGGGAAAACCTTCTCCGGCAAGGTCGTTTCGATCTCCATCAACAGTGACGGCTCCGTCGCGACCCTCCAGGACGGCACGAAGGTGGCGGTCGGGCCCGGGCTCACGATCAGCCAGTCATGAACGAGAGGGACGCCCTCGACATCGTCCAGGCTGCGATCTGGACCATCATCGTCGCCTCCGGCCCCGCGGTCGGAGCGGCGATGCTGGTCGGCACCCTCATTGCGCTGATCCAGGCCCTTACCCAAATTCAGGAGGTGACGCTGACCTTCGTCCCGAAGATCATCGTCATTCTCGTGGTCGTGGCCATCTCCGGCTCCTTCATCGGTGCGCATCTCTCGACCTTCACCGAGATGGTCTATTCGCATATCGAGCGCGGCTTCTGATCCCAGGGGGTCATCGGCCACCACCCTCGCGTAAGCTTTGCACGGCAGATTGCGGGCCGGACCCTCTGCCGGTGAACCATGGCCGATACGTTAGCTGCTAGCCTGCCAAGCCCGCGCCGCTTCGGGGCGGATGCCTTTTTCGCCGGCGGGATCGTGGCCATGCTCACGATCTTGTTCCTGCCCATACCGCCGATCCTGATCGATCTCGGCCTCGCGATCTCGATCGCGCTTTCGGCGCTGATCCTGATGGTCGCGTTGTGGATTCAGCGGCCGCTCGATTTCTCCGCCTTTCCGACCGTGCTGCTGATCGCAACGATCCTGCGTCTGGCGCTCAACGTGGCGACGACACGTCTGATCCTGTCGCGCGGCGGGGAGGGGGAAACCGCCGCGGGCCATGTCGTCGCCGGCTTCTCGAAGTTCGTCATGGGCGGCGACTTCGTCATCGGTCTGATCATCTTCGCGATCCTGGTCACGGTGAACTTCGTCGTGATCACCAAGGGTGCGACGCGTATCGCCGAAGTCGGCGCCCGCTTCACCCTGGATGCCATTCCCGGCAAGCAGATGGCGATCGACGCGGACCTGTCCGCGGGCCTGATCGACGACAAGGAAGCCCAGCGTCGGCGTCGCGAGCTCGAAGAGGAAAGCTCCTTTTTCGGCGCGATGGACGGTGCCTCGAAATTCGTCCGTGGCGATGCCATCGCCGGCCTGATCATCACCGCGATCAACATCTTCGGCGGCATCATCATCGGCGTCACGCATCACGGTCTGACGCTGTCGCGCGCCGCCGACGTCTACACCAAACTCTCCGTCGGCGACGGTCTCGTAACGCAGATGCCGGCACTGATCGTGTCGCTGTCGGCGGGCCTTCTGGTCTCCAAGGGCGGCACCAGGGGTTCGGCGGAGCAGGCCGTACTGCGGCAGCTCGGCGGCTATCCTCGCGCGGTGTCGGCGGCGTCGTTGATGATGTTCGTGCTCGCCTTGATGCCGGGGCTGCCGATGGCGCCGTTCGTGCTGCTGGGCGGCGTCATGGCCTTCGTCGGTTACTCGCTGCCGAGGCGGCAGGCGGCGCGGGAGAAGAAGGAGCATGCGCGCAAGGCCGACGAGCGCGCCCAGGCCGATGCAAAGGAATCGGTCAAGGAATCGCTCAAGACCGCGGAGATCGAACTGGCGCTCGGCGGTCATCTTTCCGTCCATCTCCTGGGCTCGCGCAACGAGCTTGCGCACCGGGTCAGCAAGATCCGCAAGAAGTTCGCCAAGCAGTACGGCTTTGTCATTCCCGAGATCAAGCTGACCGATAATCTGTCGATGGATCCCAAGGGATATCAGATCCGGATCCACGACACGCGCATCGCCCATGGTGAACTGCGGCTGGGCGAAGTGCTGGTGCTCGTCGACAAGGACGGCAAGCCCGACGTGCCGGGCGAAGAGGTGATCGAGCCCGCCTTCGGCATGAAGGCGCTTTGGGTCGCGGAGGCCTTCACCGACGAAGTCAAGCGTCAGGGCTGCAAGCCGGTCGACAACCTGTCGGTGCTGCTCACGCATCTCAGCGAAGTGATCAGGGCGAACCTCTCGCAGCTATTGTCCTACAAGGACATGCGCGGGCTGCTCGACCGGCTCGATCCCGAATACAAGCGCCTGATCGAGGATCTCTGCCCTTCGCAGATCTCCTATTCCGGCCTGCTGGCGATCCTGAAGATCTTGCTGGCCGAACGCGTGTCGATCCGCAACCTTCATCTGATCCTCGAGGCCATTGCCGAGATCGCGCCCCATGTGCGGCGCTCCGAGCAGGTCGCAGAGCATGTGCGGACGCGTCTTGCGCAGCAGATCTGCGGCGATCTCTCCGAGAACGGCGTGCTGAACGTCATCCGTCTCGGCAACCGCTGGGACCTGGCGTTCCACCAGAGCTTGAAGCGCGACGCCAAGGGCGACGTCGTCGAATTCGACGCCGATCCGCGCCTGATCGAACAGTTCGCGACCGAGGCCAGTGCTGCGATCCGCAAGTTTACCGAGAACGGCACCAGTGTGGTTCTGGCGGTGACGCCCGAAGCCCGCCCCTATGTCCGGATGATCCTGGAGCGGGTGTTCCCGACCTTGCCGATCCTGTCGCATGTCGAGGTCGCGCGCAGCGCCGAGATCAGAGCTCTCGGAGCGATATCGTGATCAGCGGCCTTGCCGACAGCGTGCTGGTGACGTTCATCGTGTTCTGTCGCATCGGCGCCTGCCTGATGCTGGTGCCCGGCTATTCCAGCGTCAACGTTCCGGCCCAGATCCGCCTGTTCGTCGCGCTCGTCACGACGTTCGCGCTGACGCCGATCCTGATCGCAATCCTGAAGCCTCTCACGGACAACGCCGCGCCGCTGACGCTTGCGCTCCTGATCTTCTCCGAAATCGTGGTCGGTAGCGTCATCGGGCTTGGCGGGCGTGTGTTCTTCCTCGCGCTCCAGACCATGGCGACCGTGATGGCAAGCGCGATCGGGCTGAGCAACATCCCGGGCACGCCGGTCGGCGACACCGATCCGGCGCCGGCCCTGGTGCCGCTGATCATGGCGTCCGTCACCACCCTGTTCTTCATCACCGACCAGCATTGGCAGATTCTGCGGGGGCTGATGAACTCCTACGACGTCTGGCATCCAGGCAGCAGGCTCGGCGGAAGCATGGCTCTCGATCTGCTCGTCAGTCGCCTGTCGGAGGCGTTCGTTCTGACGCTGCGCATCACCAGCCCCTTCATCGTCTACTCGGTCATCGTCAACCTGGCGGTCGGCCTGATCAACAAGCTGACGCCGGCAATTCCGGTCTATTTCATCTCGGTGCCCTTCGTGCTGTTTGGTGGATTCCTGCTGCTCTACCTCACCAGCGACGAGCTATTGACGCAATTCATGCTCGGCGTCTCGTCGTGGCTGGCGGAGTGACGGCCATGACGTCGCGCGCGGACAAGCTCGGCCGAATGGTCTCGCTCGTGAAGCTCCAGCTCCGGCTGTCCGAGTGGCAGCTGGCGCAATTGCGGCAGCAGGAGCGCAGCTTGCAGGACGAGCAGGAATGGCTGGTCGGTACGCTGAACGAAGGGAGTCCGCCGGCGGGCTCGTCGAGCGAATCGATCGCACGCCGCCTGAACAGGACGAGCGTTGGTGCGCGCGCGGTTCAGGCGCAGGCATCGCAGCAGCTCGACCAGGTCCGCTCGGAGAGCCGTCGTGTGAAACAGCTCGAGCAGGTCGCGAAGGCGGCGCTCGCCGACAAGCTTCGCGACGCGGAGAAGCGCTCGCTCGAGGAGATGACGGGAATAAGCCCTGCCGTGCGCGAGTGGACGCTGCGGCCAGCCAACCGGAAAAAGACATGATCGTGACAGCGACGCCCGACCTCGTCCTCGACGTCCTCGATGCCGCCGATCCCGTGACGCAGCGCGCAGCGACTGCGAAGCTCGATGCGCTGAAATCAGCCGACACCGATTTCGCCGCCACGATGGATGCCGAGGTCGGTAAAGCCAAGGCAGCGACCGGCGATCAAGCCGCGGCGAAGGTTGCCGAAGCGCAGTCGGGTGCGGTCAACGGGCCGCCCGTGCAGGTGATCAAGGCACCGGCGTCCGGAGAGGTGTACCGGAAGTTCGAGGCGTTCATCCTGCAGACCTTCGTCGAGACCATGCTGCCGAAGGAATCGGAGGAGGTCTTCGGCAAGGGCACGGCCGGCGGCGTCTGGAAGTCGATGCTGGCGGAACAGCTTGGTGCTCAGCTCGCGAAGGGCAAGGGCATCGGCATTGCCAAGCAGCTCGCCGCTGCGCATCCGGCGGGTCCGGACGTTACGGGCAAGGTCGGATCATGATCCGGAAATGGGCGACAGAAGTTGAGGGGTGAATTTTCAATGCAGGCACAAGAAGGCGCGGCGGCTGTGGTGATGGAGCAGCTGGTCGGGGATACCGAGGCGATGACGACGGAGGCCGCATCGAGTGATGCGTTGTTGCCCGTGCTGCTGCCGAATGTCGGCAACGAGGCGGAGATCGATGTCGCCGACGGGACCAGATCCGACGAGATGCGCGGCCTGCTGGCGGCGATCCGCCGGCTCGAGAGCATCGTCGAGGAGGAGACGGCCGCGCTCGCGACGGGCAAGAAGGTCGATTTCGACGATTTCAGCGCGCGGAAGAGCCGCAGCATGCTCGAATTCGTCCGCCTGATGCGGGCGCGGATGCATCTCGGCAGCGAGGTCGAGATTACCGAGGAGATACAGCGGCTGCGCGAGAAGCTCGAGCGAAATCGTTCCATCCTCGAAATGCACTACGATGCGGTGCGCGAGGTCGCGACCATCATCGTCAGGGCGATCAAGGACGCCGAATCGGACGGTACCTACACGGGCCGTACAACGCAGGACGGAAAATGATCAGACTCGTGCTGGCCGGGCTCTGGGTATGCATCCTCACCGCGGGCACGAGCTATGGCGTGGCCTATTGGAAGGAAAACGGCACCCTTATGCCGGCAAAGGACGAATTTCTCGACGGACTTCAGTACCAGAAAACACGCGCGCTGAGCGTGCCCATGGTCGAGGGCGGCGGTGTGCAGGGTTATATCGTGGCGCGCTTCGTCTACACCGTCGAGGCGCGGACCATGCACCAGCTCAGCGTTCCGCCGGAACCGTTCGTCGTCGACGAGGCCTTCCGCAGGATCTATGCTGACGATCGTCTCGATTTCAGGAAGCTCGCCCGCTACGACCTCTCCATCCTCACGACTGCCATCAAGCAGCGCGTGAACGAGCGGATGCAGGCCGACGTCGTCCAGGACGTTCTGATCGAGGACTTCAACTACGTTTCGAAGGAAGAATTCCAGCAGAAGCCCTGAAGCGCTTCGAGCGAGGCGGATACCGGTTCGCTTCAAGACGCGTCAGGACGAGTCTCTGGAGCCATGGCGGCTGCCGCGACGGGGCGGTAGCCGTGTTTTGCCGTGTCCGCCGCTGAACGTGCAACGGCCTCTGCGAAGGGTACTCCGCAGAGGCCGTTGTCGTCAGTTCGTGTCGGTGTCCCGCCGCGTCAGTTTCCGGCCGGGTACGCCGCCGGGGCGGCATGCGCCCTGTTCAGGAGCAGGCCGACTTCGTCGAGGTCCTGCATCGGCACGTCGATGGTCTCGCCAGCCGGGATGTTGATGCGGTATCCGACGTAGCGTCGGGCCACGATCGCATCGAAGCCGAGGCGGTCGCGGAGTTTCTTGCGCAGCTTGCTGACGTGGCTCTCGATCACGCTCTCGTCGAAGGTCGACTCGAAGATGCCGTAGACCGCGTTGAAGATCTGGGTCTTGGTGATCCACTTGCCGTGGTTGCTGACCATATATTCGAGAATGCGCAGTTCGCGGCGGGGCAGGGTGAGGGCGTGGCCCGCGATCTCGGGGTCACGTCCGTTGAAGAAGACCTGGATCCTGGTCTCGCAGGGCCTCGGTAGCTCTCCCACCCGGCGGCGCGCGATCGCGGCCGTTCGGGCGAGGATCTCGCGCAGGTGAATCGGCACGTGCACGACATCGTCGACGCCCGATTCGAACAGCTCAAGCGTGTTTTTGAGCATTTTCTGGCTGCTCATGGCGATGATGGGGGCCGAAGAGCGCTTGCGCATCGCCCTCGGCAGGCTTCCGCGGGAATCGCAATCCCCGAGGAGGAAGGCGTCGACCGCTGCCAGATCCGATTCACTCGCAGATTGCAGCCATTCCCAGAATTCTCCGGAGGAGAATCCGATCGACGATACGCCTTCGCGAACAAGCCCTGCAACGTAGCTGTTCGTGACGCTCTCGCGATCATCAACGATAATATACATCAGTCTTCGCCCCTGTTTCGCACTTGTTGCGGCCGGCTGGTTGTTGTGATGCCCCGGCTCGGCAACGATGCTGTTTGACGACATTCCATTCCCGCGCACCGATATTGTGGCTTCGATATTCGCGGGCAGCCCTACGCATTCAGTGCCTGCGTGCGCAGGCCTGCTACTTCGACTCGATACTGAACGCTTACTGTGAGGCTCGGCGGGGGTCTTACGGATCACCTCGCGGAGCGGATTGAGACAGCGACCTAGAACAGTTGCGCCAAGTTGCTTATTCGAACGCTACTGAACTCTGCCGATCCCCTCGCCAACTGGCGAGAATCACTTGAGTAGGACCGTAACAATTGCCGATTTCCGATCAAGCACGCGCAACAAAGCGATTGCTATGTGTGTTTGATGCTGTTGATTCGTTTCGGGTTGTTTCTTTGTATATTCAATCGCATCAGTTGATTTCAAATCTGAACTAGTTTTGCACTTTGACGGTCGTAAAGTTCCGCATCTCCGTATAATCACAGCCATTTTGCGTTGTGCCGCGGGTGACGTGCATGGAGGGGTTTTCAACCCCGAATTGACGATCGAGTCTGTTTATCCACATGCGACAATTCGACTCATGTACGGAGTAGCGACTACAGCTTGGCGAAATCTTGGCGAGTGTGTGTCTTTCGAGTCGCACTATCACCACGTGCATGACGCATTGGACTCATGTCGCGTCGCGTTGCGCGTGATGAAAGGTTTTCGTTGCGCACGTTTCAGGCAAGCTTCGGCAACTAGCTTCACTGTTCGATAGACCGAACCGAACGGAGCATTTTCATATGTTGTCCGATGGACAAGCTCGTCCCGGCGAGACCGCTGATGTTTCCGCGGCAGCGAAGCCGGGTCCGGAAGCGCGCGACAACAAGGACACTGCGGCGCGAGCGACCAAGCCTGCTGCGAGCTCGAAGCGAGCGTCGGCTGCGGCGAGCGATGAAACCCTGGCGAAGGAAGCGCTCGAGGGTCTGAAGCGTATTCGTGCCAAGGCGCGCCTCGACAAGATGGCGATACCCAAGCCTGCGCCGGTCGTGCTGAAGCCCGCGACGATCGTGGCCAAGCCGCCGCCGCCCCGTCCGACTTGGGTCGCGCCGCTCGCGACATTGGCGGTGGCCGCTGTTCTCGTTGTCTGCGCGTGCACCGGCGTGATCGCGTATCTCACCATGCAACCCGCCCAGAACAACGTCGCGGCCAATACGGAGATAAGGAATCTGCGCGAGACCGTCGCGCAACTGCGCAAGCAAGTGTCGGGCGTGTCCGAAAATCTCGACGGACTGCGCACCGCGGTCGATCAATCGAGCAAGGCGACCAACGACCGGTTTGGCCGTTTCGCCGAGAACCTGGATCGTATCGAACGAGTGAGCTCGTCCTCGACGGTGAAGCTCGACAAGCTCGCGCAGGCGCAGGCCCAGGCTCCGACGCCCGTGGCCTCACAACCGCAGCAGCCGATGCCAGTGATGGCCTCGGTCACCGCGCCCGAGATCACCGGTTCGGTGGCTCCGTCCGAGCGCATGACGGCGCCGCGCAAGGTGATCAAGGGCTGGTCGGTTCGCCAGGCCTATGAGGGGATTGCGATCCTCCAAAGTCCGAACGGCGTCATAGAGGCCGTGTTGGGACAGCAGGTGCCCGGCCTTGGCCGCATCGAGGAGATCAGGAGCGAGAACGGCCGTCTGGTGGTGGAAGCCAGCGGCGGCGTCATCTACTCGTCACGCAAGGCAGGGCCCTGACGAGCGGAGCCTTCTACTGGCGGTGATGCTCGAAGCTGGTGCATAGCAGGTCGATTTCGGGCTCCGCGATCGGTGCGCGGAACAGGCGGCAACTGAACTCGACCGTCGCCTTGCCGTCCGCAGCGGTACGATCTTCACGCAGGAAGATGCATCGCTTGCAAACGTCGGTATGGTGCCGTTGCTCCGCCGCGTCCGACTGATCCAACACGTGCCGGAGCGTGTCGCGAAAGCGGATCTTGCCATCGTCGTCGAGAACGGCGATCGCCTCGACGAGCACGTTGACGGGGTCGCGCATCAGGAACTTCTTGCCCTGTTGCGTGACGCTGAGCAACACCGAGCGCTTGTCCGTGGCGGAGCGCTTGCGCTCGACATATCCGAGCCGTTCGAGTTCGCCGATGATGAAAGAGGCGGTGCCGCGTGTGGTGCCGACATAGCTCGCGAGCGCCGAGGGCGTCCGCGAGAAACGGTTGGCGCGGGAGAGGAAGCGCAGGGCCATCCATTCGCGGTCGCGCAGGCCGTGCTTGGTGCCTTCGAACCACAGGATGCGGGCCATCTGCCCCAATAATTCAATCGATTCGCGAGCCAAAATCATCTCAAGTCCGGACCGGATAAAGCCATATTCAATTGGGTCTTTGGTCGTGCAATCCGGGCGGGCGAGAATGAAGCTGTCGAGCGATGCTTCACTCGAAACGGGACGACTGGCCGCGCTTGGAAGACGCTTCTCCGTTCTGGAGATCAAAGGTTCGGATGTGGAACTAGAGCGTCACAAAGAAAGTTCGAGTAAATTGGACGGCTCAACTCTTCTGAAAATTTCAGTCAAATGACCGGGGGACGTGCGCCAGATTTCGATAGCGCGCGGTATCCGAGCAACATGATGTGTCGTAGCAGCCACTGCGGAGCCCATTTGTTGCTGCATGATGTTTCAAACCGCGCGGACGAGTGAGGTGCCCGCAACTCGAGTTACGAGAATGACGACGGGAGAACCGCCATTTTCGGTTAATGGATGTTGCGCTGCGATGTGCCTGGACGGTTAAATCCAAAGCATGATCGGTCCAGGCAATGAGGACCGACATGCCTCACCGATCCGGGTATCGCACCGCCCGTCGGCAACGGGCTTCAGATCGTCGTTCGCCGACCGGCTCTGGCTTGCCTCGATCGTCAGGGCATGCGCTCGCAGGCTGGTGATTTGCGTTTGGCCTGCAATTATTGGCGAATGCGTCGCCTGAAGGAACAGGGCCAGGCATCAGGAAGGATAGACCGATGAGCATTGAAACCACCATGACATCCGACGTCGTCGGGCTGACGAAAGTCGCCCCGGTCTCGCGCCGCGGATTCATGAGCGCCACCGCGGCCGTTGCCGCCGGCTACACGCTCGCGGCCGGGCCGGTCCGCGCCGAGGCGATCGCGACCGACACCAGCGGCCTCCAGGCTGGCGAGGCCAAGATCAAGGTCGGCTCCGAAGAGATGCCCGTCTACTTCGCCCGCCCGGCCGGCAACACCAAGGCGCCCGTGATCATCGTGGCGATGGAGATCTTCGGCCTGCACGAATACATCAAGGACGTGACGCGGCGCCTGGCCAAGCTCGGGGCATTCGCGATCGCACCCGACTATTACTTCCGCAAGGGCGTCGACCTCACCAAAGTCAGTGAGATCAAGGATCTGCTGCCGGTCGTCAATGCCAAGCCGGACGCCGAGCTGCTGTCCGACCTCGACGCGACCGCGGCCTGGGCAGGATCGCAAGGCGGCGACACCGCCAGGCTCGGCATCATCGGCTTCTGCCGCGGCGGGCGCACCGTCTGGGAATATGCCGCCCATAGCGGCGCGCTCAAGGCGGGCGTCGCCTTCTATGGCACGGTGGCCGACCCCGCCAATCCGCTGTGGCCGAAGAGCCCGATGCAACTGGCTCCGGAAATGAAGGCCCCGGTCCTCGGCCTCTATGGTGGCGCCGACACCGGCATTCCCGTCGCCCAGGTCGAGCAGATGAAAGCGGCGCTCGCGGAGAACAAGAAGACGGCCGAGTTCAAGATCTATCCGGACGCGCCGCACGGCTTCCATGCCGACTACCGCGGCAGCTACCGCAAGGATGCGGCGGAAGATGCCTGGAAGCAGGCGGAGGCCTGGTTCAAGAAGTACGGCGTCCTGAGCTGACGCCGGATTTCGCAGGGCGGCCCGAGCGGCCGCCCTCTTCATTTCAGGGCGCGACTCTCACTTCACCATCGCGCCGTAGACGATGTCCTGGACCTGTTCGCGATAGTATTTGCGCAGCTCGCCCGGCGCCGCGGTTCCCACCACCACCACGAGACGTTCCTTTGGATCGCAGAAGAACTGCGTTCCGAACGCACCATTCCAGGTGAACTCGCCCGGATTGCCGGGAACTGACGACAGGCCTTCGCTGGTGCGGACCGCGACCGACAGCCCGAAGCCGAAGCCGGCGCGATGCGGCTCGATGGTTGCCACGTTGTTCTAGATCTCGGGACCAAGGTGGTTGGTCGTCATGTGATGCACGGTCTTCGGCGAGAGGATGCGCTGGCCGTCGAGCTCGCCGCCGTCGAGCAGCATCTGCCCGAAGCGGATGTAGTCGCCGACCGTCGCAAACGAACAGGCGCCGCCGCAATCGAATTTGGTCGGCGTGTCCAGCAGCTTGATGGCTTGCGGCTTGCCGGTCAGCGGATCGTTGGCAAACGGGCGGGCGAGCCGCGGCCGCTGCGCGTCGGTGGGATGGAAGGTGGCGTCCTTCATTCCGAGAGGCTGCCAGACATTGGCGGCGAGATACTCGCCGAGCTTCTGCTCGCTCACCTTCTCGACCACGGCTCCGAGCACGTCGATCGAAAAACCGTACTCGAACTCGGTCGACGGCTGATGCGCCAGCGGCAGTTTCGTGATGCGGTCGATGAAAGCCTGAGTGTCGCCGTCCACAGCGGGCGAAATGCCGTCGGGATATTGCCGCGCCACCGGGCTGGAGCTGTCCGGGCGACCGCCATACATCAATCCGGACGTATGCCGGTAGAGATCGTGGATGAAGATCGGCGAGGCCTGCGGCTCGAGCCTGAGCGAACCGTCAGCCTGGGTCACGCCGACCTTCATGTCGGCGAAGCCCGGATAGTAGTCGGAGAGCTTGGCCTGGAGAGGCAGCCGGCCTTTCTCCATCAGAGTGAGGCCGGCAACTGCCGCCATCGGCTTGGTCATCGAGGCCAGTGCGAAGATCGCGTCGACGGGCATCGGTGTGCCCTTGTCCGGATCGAGCATGCCGTAGGCCTTGTAGTGGACGAGCTTGCCGTCGCGCGCCACCGCGACGACCGCGCCGGGAACGCGCTTGGCGGCGATCTCGCGGGCGAAGAAATCGTCGAGCCGGGTGAGACCCTGCTTCGAGAAACCGGCCTCGTCGGGGGTGATTTCGGGCAGCGGCGCGGCGCGCGCTGTCCCGAACGTGATGGCGGCAGCCGCCGCCGCGATCATGACGATCGTCTTGTTCATTGCGTCCTCCCAAGGCGAGCTCGTTATGCGAGTGGCTCGCGCGATGCCTAGATCACGTCTGCGCCGGAACGAAGTCAAGCGCGGGCAGGGCATGTCTGGGACGCGCCGGAGATGCCGGAACCCTATCGTCACTCTCCGGCGCGCAATAACGCGTCGAGACCGTGCCGATAGGTCGGGTAGTCGAGCGTGACGCCGAGCTCGTTCTTCAATTTCGCGTTGGAGACGCGGGCGCTGCTGGAATAGAAGCTGCGCGCCATTGCCGACATCTCGGCCGTCGCGAACGCTTCTTCTTCCGGCGGGGCGATGTCGATGAGTCTCGCGGCGTAGGTGATCACGTCCTGGGGCGGCGCTGGCTCATCGTCGCAGACGTTCCACGTGCCGCCGCCCTGATGGCGTATCGCGGCCATGATCGCGCTTGCGATGTCGTCGACATGGATGCGGTTGAAGACCTGGCCGGGCTTGATGATGCGCCGGGCCGTGCCGGCGCGCAGCGTCGCTAGCGCGTTGCGGCCGGGGCCGTAGATGCCCGCGAGCCGCAGGATCGCGGCATCGCCACGCGTCGTGTCGGTCCAGGCCTGCTCGGCCGTCAGCCGCATCCGCGTGCGGTCGAGAGCGGCCTGGGGCGGCGTGCTCTCGTCGACCCATCCGCCGGCGTGATCGCCATAGACGCCGATGGTCGAGAGATAGATGACCTTGCGGCGGCCGGTCGTCAGAACGTCGCTGAACGCCGGGATGGCGCGGTCGCCGGAGCTGCCGGGTGGGATCGAGACGAGAAGGACATCGGCGTTGCGGACAAGCCCGACCGTCTCGCGGGTCGGTTCGCCGGAAACGGCATGCAGTTCGAGGCCGGAGAGATCGTCCCGCCTGGCGGGATCGCGCACCGTGCCGGCGACATGCGCGAAGCTGTCGCCGTACTTGCGAACGAAGTGCCGGGCGCTATAGCCACGGCCGAGGATGAAGAGCCGCATGCGTCTCCCGTGCCGATGAAGGTTCCGACCGCACCATCGCGTCGCCCGCTCATAAGGGATTTTTGGGTCCGGCAAAAGATATTGCGATTTCACTCGCTCGCCGTCCCGGGCGATGGTCGCACGTCACGAGGGAGGCGTCGACCATGCCGGGAGGAACGGCCACCATCGCGCGACCGGGCGCCGCAGAGCTGATCCGGCGCGCCGCTGCGCTGGTCTTCGATGTCGACGGCACTCTTGCGGAAACCGAGGAACTGCATCGGCAGGCCTTCAACGAAGCGTTCATCCGCCGCGGCCTCGATTGGCACTGGGACCGTGCGATCTACAGGGAGCTGCTGCGGGTCACCGGCGGCAAGGAGCGCATCCGCGCCTACCAGGGCAGGCTGCGGATCGCCTTGCCATTGTCGGACGCGGACATCGCCGCGCTCCATCGCGTCAAGACCGCGCATTATGCCGAGCTGATCAAGACCGGCTGCTGCCCGTTGCGGCCGGGCGTGATGGATCTCCTCACAGCCGCGAAGGCGCGCGGCCAGCGGCTTGCGATTGCGACCACGACGTCGCACGGCAATATCGATGCGCTGCTGGCGCGGGCGCTGGGGAGCCACTGGGCCGCGGATTTTGATGCGATCGTTGCCGGCGATGATGTCCGCCACAAGAAGCCGGCGCCGGACGTCTATCTCGAAGTCCTGGCGCGGCTGAAGCTGGATGCACCAGACTGCATCGCGATCGAGGATTCCGCCAATGGCCTGATCGCGGCCTCAGGCGCGAATATTCCGGTGCTCATCACCCGCAGCATGTTCTTCCGGGACGATGATTTCAGCGGGGCGCAAGTGGTGCTGAATGATCTGTCAGAACTCGCGCTCCAGACAAAAAGCGAAAAACAACCCCATGCACAGTAGAACGTGCCGCAGGACCTGGCGCGGTCAATGGACGCGGTGACTTGTTCTATCGTCCTCTGCCTGCTCGACAATCTGCGCAATCGGGCTCGATTGATGGTGAACCAGGCGCCAGCCGTCGCCGACGCGGCGAAAATGGTTCGCGGCGGCCAAGGCGGTGCCGTCGACGATCTCGATGCAGAGCACACGGGCGCTGTCGCCGTCGACGATGGCCTGCGGTTCGGCACAAACGATCTGCGGTCGCTCCGGATTTTGCAGGATATCGCGCCAGCTTCCGATCACGGTGGCGCGGCCGATGATCGCCGGCCAGCCGGGATGGATGCAGGAAATGGCGTCGTCATCGGCCCACATCTGTTCCATGCCGTCGAAGTCGCCCCTCGAAAAGGCGGCGTAGAAGGCCGCGTTCGCGGCGATGACCTTGCTGTCGTTTGCCATGGCTCCCGGGTGAGGCAATGACAGGCAAAAATCAAGCGCGACTTCCGTTCGATTTTGCGTTCGTTTTGACCGCAGTGCAGCATGGCTGCCTGCTTTGTAGTCACGCCGAGACGAGCGCCTCCACCGCCTGCCGCGCACCCTTTGCATAGAGCTGGCCGAGCGCCGTGGTGACGGCCTCGCGCAGGCGCGGCTCGGCGCCCAGTGGTCCGAATACTTTTTCGACGCCGAGCAGTGCCGGCGCCAGTCGTTCAGCGACGGGGCCTGCTTCGCGCGCCAGCGCCGCGAACTCGCCGGCGAGCGGATCGCGCACGTCGATGGCGCGGCCCTGCTCGTCGAGCGCGGTGACGTAGCGCATCCAGCCGGCGACCGCGAGCGCATGCGTTGCGATCGGCAGGTTTTTGGCAAGGCGATCCTGCATCGCGCCGAGCAGGCGCTGCGGCAGCTTCTGCGAGCCATCCATCGCGATCTGCCAGGTGCGGTGATGCAGCGCCGGATTGGCGAAGCGTTTCAGTAGCGAGGCGCGATAGGCGGAAAGATCAGTGCCTGATGGCATCGTCAGCGTCACCGCGGCCTCTTCCATCACCTGCGCGGCGAGGCGTGCGAAATGCGGATCGACCATGGTGTCGGCGATGGTCTCGTATCCGGCGAGATAGCCGAGATAGGCCAGCGCGGAATGGCTGGCATTGAGCAGCCGCAGCTTCATCAGTTCGAACGGCTTGACGTCGGTGACGAGTTCGACGCCGGCTGCGGCGAGATCGGGCCGGCCCGCCGTAAAACGATCCTCGATGACCCATTGCGTGAACGGCTCGGTCATCACGGGCCAGGCGTCGCGCAGGCCGAGCGCGGACGACACCGCGTCGCGGTCGGCATCGGTTGTTTCCGGCACGATGCGGTCGACCATGGTCGAGGGGAAGGCCGTGCCATCAGCGATCCACTTGCCGAGGTCCCTGGAGCGAAGCGCCGCGAACTGCGTCACGATCCGCTGCACGGTGTGGCCGTTGGCGGCGAGGTTGTCGCAGCACAGCACGGTGAACGGCGCCAGTCCCTGCGCCCGCCGGCGCGCCAACGCGGCCACGATGAAGCCGGGCGCCGAGCGCGGCGCGTCGAGATTGTTGAGATCGTGCACGACATCAGGATGCCGCTCGTCGAGATCGCCGGTCTGCGGTGTGTGGCAATAGCCCTTCTCGGTGACCGTCAGCGAGACGATGCGAATGGCGGGGTCGGCCATGCGTTCGACCAGCGCGGCCGGCTTCTCGCGCGCGACGCTGCTGTCGAGCAGCGCGCCGACGACGCGGTGCTCGGTGCCTTCGGCGGCACGTATCGCGACCGTATAAAGATGATCCTGCGGGGCGAGGGCGTCGCGCGTCTCCGGACTGCGCAGGCTCGCGCCGACGATGCCCCAGGACATGCTGCCGGCGGCGAGGCAATCGTCCATGACGACGGCCTGATGGGCGCGATGAAACGCGCCGAGACCGAGATGCACGATGCCGGGCGTGACGCGCGACCGGTCATAGGCGGGACGGCGGATGGCCGGCGGCAGCCGGTCGAGTTGGGCGCGGCCGAGCCGCATGGTCGTCTCTCCCTGTTGCTTTGGCCGCTGCTTGACATGGCCTCCATCCTCGGTCAATGCTCCGGTCAATTGGTAAGACCAATTTTCCAAAATTGGCGGGCCGCCGGGGTGAACCCGGTGCGCTCCATCGGGGAGGACCAGCGTGCCGCTGGAAGCTGTGGAGGCGAGACGGCTCTATCGCCAGGTCGCCGATCAATTGCGAAGCCTGATCGACAGCGGCGAGTACGCGGTCGGCAGCCGCTTGCCGACCGAGCGCGAGCTCGCCGAGCAGCTCAAGGTGTCGCGGCCGACGGTGCGCGAAGCCCTGATCGCGCTCGAAGTCGAGGGCCGCGTCCGTATCCGCGTCGGTTCGGGCATCTACGTGATCGAGCCTGCTGCCCCGGCGATGGCCGTGCCTGCCGCCGCGGTCATCGAAGGCCCGTTCGAGCTGCTGCGAGCCCGCGAATTTCTCGAAAGCGCCATTGCCGAGCAGGCCGCACGCGTGGCGACGAAGGACGATGTCGCCCGCATCGACGCCGCCCTCGACGCGATGGAGAATGTCGCGCATCCCGGCGAAGCCTCGATGGTCCATGACCGTGCGTTTCACGTTGCGATCGCCGGAAGCCTCGGCAATGCGGTTCTGGTGCGCGTGGTCGGCGAGCTGTTCGACCAGCGTCTCAATCCGTATTTCGCGCAGCTTGCGCATTATTTCGAGAGCCCGGGCACGTGGCGTACCGCGCTCGACGAGCATCGCGCCGTGCGCGACGCCATCGCGGCGCATGATCCGGACGCCGCGCGCGATGCCATGCGCGCTCATCTGGTGTGCTCCCAGGAGCGTTTCGCGCAGAATTTCGGCGCCGAGAGCGCCGCGGGATCGCCTGCGGGGCGAGTCCGGACGGCGGAAAATCAGGCAAAGCCGGCAAAATCAGCAAAGCCAGAACGCGCGCCGAAGACGCAGACCAAGGGCGGCAGCGCGCGGCAACGATGAGATTGGGCGGCCCGTTTCCGCTTCGGGGCGGGCGAACAAGAAGCAGACTTTAGTCAGTGGAGGATAAGTCAGTGTTGAAGAAGATGACGATGGTGCTGGCGACTTCGGTCGCGGCGATGTTTGCAACGGCCAATCCCGGCATGGCACAGACCAAGCTCAAATGGGCCCATGTCTACGAGACCTCGGAGCCGTTCCACAGCGCCTCGGTCTGGGCCGCACAGGAGATCGGCAAGCGCACCAACGGGCGCTACACGGTCGACGTCTATCCGGCCTCGCAGCTCGGCAAGGAAGCCGACATCAACCAGGGCCTCTCGCTCGGGTCGGTCGACATCATCATCTCCGGCTCGAGCTTCGCGGCCAAGAGCTTTCCGCCGATCGGCGTGACCTATTACCCCTACACCTTCCGCGACTCCGACCATCTCCTCGCCTACACCAAGAGCGACATCTTCAAGGAACTTGCCAAGGGCTACGAGGACAAGAGCGGCCACCACATCGTCGCCGTGACCTATTACGGCGTGCGCCAGACCTCGTCGAACAAGCCGATCAAGACCTGCGCCGACCTCAAGGGCCTGAAGATGCGCGTGCCCGACGTGCCGGCATACCTTGCGATGCCGCGCGCCTGCGGCGCCAACACCGCGCCGATCGCCTTCGCCGAAGTCTATCTCGCGCTCCAGAACGGCACCGTCGAGGCGCAGGAGAACCCGCTGACCACGATCGAGGCCAAGAAGTTCTACGAGGTGCAGAAGCACATCGTGCTGACCGGACACATCGTCGACCACCTCAACACGGTGGTCGCGGGTGCGCTCTGGAAGAAGCTCAGCGACGAGGACAAGAAGATATTCACCGACGTCGCGCAGGAAGCCGCCGCCAAGGCGACCGCGGAGATCAAGCAGAACGAGGCCAAGCTCGTCGCCTTCTTCAAGGAAAAGGGCCTGACCGTGACCGAGGTCGACAAGAACGAGTTCCGCGACATCGTGCTGAAGAACGTTCCGTTCGAGACCTTCGGCTATCGCAAGGCCGACTGGGAACGCATCCAGGCGGTCAAGTGACAACGTAGTCGTCATTCCGGGGCGGCTCGAAGAGCCGAGCCCGGAATCTCGAGGTTCCGGGTCTGGTGCTAGCGCACCATCCCGGAACGACGTTCAGGTCCCGAGGAGTCCCCCATGTCCACCGCCGAAACGCACCGGCAGATCACTGCGGACGAGATTGCCCATACCTTCGAGGAGGAGTCGGCGCCGAAAGTCGATCTCGGGGTCTACGCCTTCGAGGACTGGGTGGCGCTGGCGATTTTCTGGGTGATGGCGCTTGCCGTCTTCCTCCAGTTCTTCACCCGCTACGTGCTCAACGACAGCTACGCCTGGACCGAGGAGATCGCGACCTACTGCCTGATCGGCGTGGTCTTCATCGGCTCCTCGATGTGCGTGCGGCTGTCGCGGCACATCCAGGTCGATCTGATCTATCGCTATCTGCCGCACCTCGCGGCGCGGGTGCTCTCGACCGTGATCGACCTGATCCGGATCGCCTTCTTCGGCTACGCCATCAAGCTGGTGTGGGTCTACATCCAGATCATCGGCGACGAGTCGATGACGACGATCAATCTGCCCAAGGACTACGTCTACTACGCCGTGCTGGCCGGCTTCGTGCTGATGTTCGCGCGATCGGTGCAGGTGGCGGTTCAACATCTGCGACAGGGCTACTCGATCCTCGAACGTCCCGGCGCCTACGACGGTTTTGAAGGATAAAGTCATGCTGCTGTTGCTTGGAGGCTTCCTCGTCCTGATGCTGCTCGGCGTTCCCGTGGCGATTGCCATGGCCGCGTCGTCGCTGCTCTACATTCTGGTCAGCGGCGTGACGCCAGACGTCACGCTGGCGCAGCGAATGATCGCCGGCGTCGAGAGCTTTCCGCTGCTCGCCGTGCCGTTCTTCATCCTCGCCGGCAATCTCATGAACATCGCCGGCGTCACCGGCCGCATCTACAAATTCGCGGTCGCGCTGGTCGGCTGGATGCGCGGCGGCCTTGGCCACGTCAACATCATCGGCTCGGTGATCTTCTCCGGCATGTCCGGCACCGCGATCGCGGATGCCGCCGGCCTCGGCACCATCGAGATCAAGGCGATGAAGGACCACGGCTACTCCACGGAGTTTTCCGTCGGCGTCACCGCGGCCTCGGCGACGCTCGGCCCCATCATTCCCCCTTCGCTGCCCTTCGTGATCTACGGCATGATGGCGAACGTATCGATCGGCGCACTGTTCCTGGCCGGCGTCATCCCAGGCATCGTCATGACGCTGCTGATGATGGGGACCGTGACTTATTTCGCCCGCAAGAACAAATGGGGCAGCGACACGCCGTTCTCCTGGCCGCAGCTCGGCTCGGCCGGCCTCGAGATCGTCATCGTGCTGGCGTTCCCGATGGCGATCTGGCTGATGGTGCTGGCGGGCATGTCGGTCAACATGGCGGTGGTCATCGGCCTCGGCACGCTGCTCGCGATCGACTGGTACTTCGACTTCTCCGCCGTGATGGCGCTGATGGCGCCGGTGATCCTGATCGGCGGCATGACGCTGGGCTGGTTCACGCCGACGGAGGCCGCCGTTGCCGCCGTGATCTGGTCGCTGTTCCTCGGCCTCGTCCGCTACCGCACCATGACGCTGAAGACGGTGGCGAAGGCGACCTTCGACACCATCGAGACGACGGCCTCGGTGCTGTTCATCGTCACGGCTGCCTCGATCTTCGCCTGGCTGCTGACGGTATCGCAGGCAGCCCAGCTGCTCTCGGACTGGATGCTCAGCATCACCCACAACAAATGGGTGTTCCTGGCGCTCGCCAACGTCCTGATCCTGTTCGTCGGTTGCTTCATCGATACCACGGCGGCGATCACCATTCTGGTGCCGATCCTGCTCCCGATCGTGCTCAAGCTCGGCATCGACCCGATTCATTTCGGTCTGATCATGACGCTGAACCTGATGATCGGCCTGCTGCATCCGCCGCTTGGGATGGTGCTGTTCGTGCTCGCCCGCGTGGCCAAGCTCTCGGTCGAGCGCACGACGGTCGCAATCCTACCCTGGCTGGTGCCGCTGATGGTCGCGCTGATCGCGATCACCTACATCCCTGAACTCACCCTCTGGCTGCCGAAATACATGGGACTCTCCAAATGACCTCCACCGCTCTCGCCGCAACCCTGTTCGGCCCCGAAGATCTCCGCATGATCGAGCATCCGCTCGCCAAGCTCGCCGACGGCATGGTGCGCATCCGCTTCGGTGCCGGCGGCATCTGTGGTTCGGACATGCATTACTTCCGTCATGCCCGCACCGGCGACTTCGTGGTGAAGTCGCCACTGGTGCTCGGCCACGAGATATCAGGTGAAGTCGTGGAGATCTCGGGCTCCGCAGCGAACCTGAAAGTCGGCGACCGCGTCGCCATCAACCCCTCGCGCTGGTGCGGCCATTGCGTCGCCTGCCGAGAAGGCCGGCCGAACCTCTGCGAGAACATCTACTTCATGGGCTCGGCCTCGAAGACGCCGCACATGCAGGGTGGCTTCGCCAATTACTTCGACGCGGTCCCGGCGCAGTGCGTGAAGATCCCGGACCATGTGTCCTATCAGGCCGCGGCGCTGGCCGAGCCGCTGGCGGTCTGCCTGCACGCGGTCGCGCGCGCCGGCAACATCGAAGGCAAGCGCGGCATCATCTTCGGCGCTGGCCCGATCGGGCTTCTGACCATGCTCGCCGCGCACCGCGCCGGCATGGCCGACATCACGGTGGCCGATATCGCGCCGGCGCCGCTCGCCTTTGCGACCAAGCTCGGCGCAACGCATGTCGAGAACGTCTCCGCTGGCGAGGAAGGTTTGAAGGCGCAGGCAGCCTCGCGGCCTTACGACATCGCGTTCGAAGTTTCGGGCACGGCCGCGGGCCTTGCGAGTGCGATCGGGATTGTCAGGCGCGGCGGCATTGTGGTGCAGATCGGCAATCTGCCGGGCGGCCAGATTCCGGTGCCGGCCAATGCGGTGATGGCGAAGGAGATCGATCTGCGCGGTTCGTTCCGCTTCGGGTTCGAGTTCATGACCGCGGTGGAGCTGATCGGCGCCGGCAGCGTCGACGTGCTCTCGTTGGTCACCGCCGAACGGCCGCTGTCCACGGCGCCGGACGCGCTGCGACTGGCGCTCGACCGTTCGCAGAGCGTCAAGGTCGTGCTGACCGCGAACTGATCCGGGAGAGTTGTGATGATGCTCGAGGGATGGCGCTGGTACGGGCCCGATGATCCGGTCTCGCTCGACGATGTCAGGCAGGCCGGTGCGACCGATATCGTCTCGGCGCTGCATCAGGTGCCGATCGGCGAGGCCTGGACGCGCAAGGCGGTCGAGGAACGCAAGAACTTCATCGAGAACGGCCAGCCCGGCCGCTCGCAATTGACCTGGTCGGTGGTGGAATCGATTCCGATTCCCGACGACGTCAAGCGCCTGGGTGGCAAGGCAACGCAGTCGATCGAGGCGTGGATCGCGAGCCTGGAGGCGGTGGCCGCCTCAGGCATCAAGATCATCTGCTACAATTTCATGCCGGTGGTGGACTGGTGCCGCACCGATCTGGAATGGGAGCTTCCGAACGGCGCCCGTGCCATGCGCTTCGACCAGGACCGCTTTGCCGCGTTCGAGCTGCACATCCTCAAGCGGCCCGCCGCCGCACAGGAATACTCGCCCGAGCAGCAGGCCCGCGCGAAGGCCCTGTTCGAGAAGATGAGCCAGGCGGACATCGACTACCTCATCATGGTGATCGCCAGCGCGTTGCCGGGCTCGACCACCGAGCCAATGACGATCCCGCAATTCCGCGACCGGTTGGAAACCTACCGCGACATCACGCCAAGGATACTGCGGCAGCATCTCGCCGAGTTCCTGGCGCGCGTGACGCCGGTGGCCGAGCAGTTCGGCGTGTCCCTGACGCTGCATCCCGACGATCCGCCGCGCCCGTTGTTCGGTCTGCCGCGCATCGCCTCCAGCGCCGACGATTATCAGGCGCTGTTCGACGCCGTGCCGTCGAAGGCCAACGGCATTTGCCTGTGCACGGGCTCGCTCGGCGTGCGGCCTGAGAACAATCTGCCCGCGATGGCGGAGCGCTTCGGCCCGCGCATCGCCTTTGCCCATCTGCGCGCGACCAAGCGCGAGGCGGACGGCCTGTCGTTCTACGAATCCGACCATCTCGACGGCGATGTCGACATGGTGGCGGTGCTCAAGGCGCTCTTGAAGGAGAACGCGCGGCGTTCGCCCGACAAGCAAATCGTGTTCCGCCCCGACCACGGCCACCGCATGCTCGACGATCTCGCCGCCACCAAGCGCACCAATCCCGGCTACACCGCGATCGGCCGCCTGCGCGGCCTTGCCGAACTGCGCGGCGCGATCCGGGCGATTGAGCATCGGTGAGGGTGCCGAAGCTGCCACAGCGTCATGGCCGGGCTTGTCCCGGCCATCCACGTCTTGCCCTGCGGCACAAAGAACGTGGATGCCCGGGACAGGCCCGGGCATGACGACCTCTCATGAAGTTCACTCGCTACTTAATAACACGCCGCCATCGCGCCGAGCTTCGGGTAGAGCCGGTCGATCGCGGCGATCTCGCTTTGCATCTGCGTGATGATCCAGTCGCGGATCTCGGCGGCGATGGGGCGCATCACGCGGTTGCGTGGCGGTAGGAATTCGCAGATGCGGCGCGTGGTGGTGAGCGTCTCTGACGCCGGCACCAGTGCGCCGGTCAGCAGCCAGTGCGAGGTCACGGTCAGCCAGCCGAGCGCGATGCCCTGGCCGAGTAGCGCGGCCTGCACCACGACCGCATAATCGGTGAAGCTCAGCGCCTTGGCCGCGCCGCGGCGCCCGGTGAGCAGCGAGGCGTAATCCGCGGCCCAGTCGCCCGGGGTCTCGGCGAGACGAATGATGGTGTTGCCCTCGGCGGGATCGGTCTCGCCGAGGTAGCCGGGGCTGCACATCGGCAACGTCACTTCCTTCATCACCAGCGTGCCGCCCGACGACGGTTCGTCGCGATCGCGAAAACGCATGCCGAGGTCGACATTCTCCACCGGGCCGCGCAATGCGCCGGAGATGAGCTGGAAGCGCAGATCAACTTGCGGAAACTGCCGCTGCAGCTTGTCGATGCGCGGCATCAGCCAGTGCGTGGTGAAGGCGGAGGAGACTGACAGCGTCACCGTCTCGGTGCCCTTGCGCCGCCGCTCGATCTCGACGAGGCCACTCTCGATGCTGCGGAAGCCTTCGAGCACGCGGCGATAGAGCAGCTCGCCTTCCTCGGTGAGCACCGCGCGGCCCGCTTTGCGATCGAACAGGCGCACGCCGAGATGCTCCTCGAATTGTCCGAGCATCCGGCTCACCGCGGGCTGCGTGACGTTCAGTTCGGCGGCGGCCGCGGTGAAGCTACCGTTGCGCGCCGCTGCGTCGAAGACGAAGAGAGCGTTACTGGAGGGAAGCATCCGGCGGAGCTCAGGCATAACGTCATGTTATGAGGCCCGTAACAATTTGGCAATTGCCGGATTCTGCCAAGTCTGTTGTCATTGACATCACAGCCTAAAGACAGGGTGTTTGTGAGAACATTTGGTGCAGCGCACGCTGAACCGTGATTGCTCCAAATCTCTGTCTATAAAGCAGGCTTATGGCGCGCAGTGAGGCACGCCGGATAAGGACACGGGCGAGGTCGATCGTTGGATAAGCGAGCGGAGAGCGTCGAGATCAGGTCGGCCAGCAAGGCCTACGGCGCCGTTCGCGCCCTCGACGACGTTTCCCTCAATGTCGGCGCTGGTGAGTTCGTCTCGCTGCTCGGCCCCTCCGGCTCCGGCAAGACCACGCTGCTCGGCATTCTCGGCGGCTTCATCCTGCCGTCGAGTGGAACGATCCTGTTCGGCGGCCGCGACGTCACCTGGATGCCGCCGCACAAGCGCGACATCGGCGTCGTGTTCCAGAACTACGCGCTGTTCCCGCATATGAGCGTCGGCGAGAATGTCGCCTTTCCGTTGCGCGCGCGGCGCCTGCCGAAGGCGAGTTGGCCGGACAAGGTGCGCGCCGCGCTCAGCATGGTGGGCCTTTCCGGCTATGAAGAGCGCGGCATCGCGCAGCTCTCCGGCGGCCAGCGGCAGCGCGTGGCGCTGGCGCGCGCCATGATCTTCGAGCCGCGCCTGATCCTGATGGACGAGCCGCTCTCGGCGCTCGACAAGCAGCTGCGCGAATCCATGCAGATCGAGCTGCGCGCGCTGCACCGGCGCATCGGCGCCACCATCATTTACGTCACCCACGACCAGCGCGAGGCGCTGACCATGAGCGACCGCGTCGCGGTGATGAAGGACGGCCGCCTGATCCAGATCGACGAGCCCGAGCGGCTGCACGATCATCCAGCCGATTCCTTTGTCGCCAGCTTCATCGGCGAAGCCACGATGTTGCCGGTCCGCCGTGTCGATGCCTGCAGCGTCGCGCTCGGCAATGCCCTGCTGCGCAGCGCCCGCGCCATTCCCGATGGCGACGCCTTGATGCTTGCCGTGCACAGCGAAAAGCTGCTGATCGACGACGGCGCGCAGGAGGCCGGCTGCAACCGCCTGACCGGCACGGTCACCGACATCGTCTACCAGGGCGAGAGCCTGCGCATCTTCCTGGCGCTCGAAGGCGGCGATGCGCTCAGCCTGCGCCAGCCGGCCTATCACCAGGCCTACAGTCGCATCCCGCCGCTCGGCGGCAGCCTCACCGTCACCCTTCACCCCGAGGACACCATCGTGGTGCCGAGAGTGGACTGAAGAGAGTGGACTGAATTCAAGCCTTGTTCAACTGAGAGAAGAAGCCAACATGTCGACCCAAGCCGCGTTCAGCAATTTCAAGGTTCTCACTTTCGACGTCGTCGGCACCTTGATCGATTTCGAGGCCGGCGTGCTTTCCGCGGTGCGCAGGATCTCGGGCAAGACGCCGGCCGAGCTTAGCGACGATCAGATCTTCGAGCCCTACAAGCGCGGCCGCGACCAGCACTACGAGCGCTCCAGCGAGGCGATGTTCCACGTCTATCGCCATCTCGCCAAGGAGCTCGGATTGCCGTCCGACGACGCGTCCTGCGACGCCTTCCAGCTCTCGGTGCTGCGCTGGGCCCCGTTCGCGGATTCGGCCGAAGCGCTGAAGCGGCTGCGCACGAAGTTCCGCCTGGTGGCGATGACCAATGCCGATCGCGTTGCGCTGTCAGCTTACGCGCACGCGCTCGGAAATCCCTTCGACGACACCGTCTGCGCGGACGACACCGGCGTTGCCAAGCCGAATCCGGAATTCTTCGCCTACAACAAGGGGCGCCAGTCCGCCTTCGGCTACAAGCAATCCGATATCTTGCACGTCGCGCAGAGCCAGTACCACGACATCGGGATCGCGCGGAAGCTCGGCTACAAAGTGTGCTGGATCGAGCGACGCCAGGGTATCGCCGGCTTCGGCGGCACGCCCGCCGTGGAGGCGCTGACCAAGCCCGACTTCCACTTCCCGACGCTGAAGGCGCTCGCCGACGCCGCCATCGGCCCGGCGGCGTAAGTCCGTGAGCGCGGGCATGACACGGGACTGGAACGCGATGCCATCGGTCAACTCGCTGTGGGAAGCCACGGCGGAGCCGGCGCGCGACTTTCCCGTGCTGTCGGGCGAGCATCAGGCGGATGTGGTGATCATCGGTGCAGGCTATACCGGCCTGTCCGCCGCGCACCACATTGCGAAGGACGGCCTCGCGCCAATCGTGCTGGAGGCCAACCGTCCCGGCTGGGGCGCCAGCGGCCGCAATGGCGGGGTGATCACCGCAAAATTCCGTCTGTCGTTCCGCGAAATCGACGCTGCGCATGGCCGCGCCATGGCCAGGCGCATGTACGAGATCGCGCATGAGTCGGCCGATATGGTCGAGGAGCTGGTCTCCGAATTCGGCATCACCAGCGCGAACCTGACGCGCACCGGCCAGGTCAAGGCCGCGCACAACGAGACGACGCTGAAGGCCGCGATCGACGAAGCCAACTGGATGACGCGCGAGATGGGCTCTGCCGAGGTCCGCATCCTCGACAAGCACGGCGTGCGCGACGAAACCGGCTCCGACATCTTCGTCGGCGGCGTGCTCAATCCCGGCTCCGGCGGCATCCATCCGCTGAACTATCTGCGCGGCCTCGCCGATGGCGTCGCGCGCCGCGGCGTGCCGATTTTCCAGGAGTCGCCGGTGCTCAAGCTCCGGCGCGAGAAGGACGGCGTCGTCGTCGAGACGCCGCAAGGCATGGTGCGCGCCAAGCAAGCGATCATCGCCACCAACAGCTATTCCGATCTCACCGGTGCGACCTCGCATCTGCAGCGCACGCTGATCCCGTTCCGCAGCGCCATGGTCGCGACCGAGCAACTGCCGCGCAATCTCGCGGGAAGGCTGATGCCGACCGGGCGCACCTACACCGAGACCAAGCGCATGATGCGCTGGTTCCGCATGGTCGACAATCGCGTGATCTTCGGTGGCCGCGGCGCCTTCGGCAGGCAGGATTCGGAAGCTGCCTTCGACGCCCTGCGCAAGGCGATGGTCGGCATCTTCCCTGATCTGGCCGACGTCCCGCTCGCCTACAGATGGTCGGGCCTCGTCGCGATGACGCTGGACTCGGTGCCGCATATCGGCCGGCTCGACGACCGCACGCTGTTCTCGGTTGGCTACAACGGCGCCGGCGTTGCGATGTCCAGCCTGATGGGCCGCTATCTCGCCGCTTTCGTGCGCGGCGAGATGCCCGATGTCGGGCTGCTCGACGCGCGACGCATGAAGACGATCCCGTTCTATCCGTTGCGCGAGCCCGCCGTGCGCATGGTTGCCGGCTGGTACCAGTTTCTCGATGCGATCGGTCAGTGAGATTTTTGTGGCGACAGAGGAGGCGAGGATGACGATGAAGCGAAATCTTGGATATGGTTATGCGGTGTTGGGCGCCATTGTGCTCAGCGGCACCGCGGCGAACGCTGCCGAGCAGATCACCTTCGTTTCGCAGGGCGGCGCCTATCAGCAGGCGCAGACGGTTGCGATCCTCGATCCTTCCGCCAAGAAGCTCGGCATCACCATCAACCAGGATTCCATTCCGGACGCCTGGCCCGCGATCAAGACCCAGGTCGGCAGCGGCAAGCCGATCTGGGACGTCGTCGACACCCCCACCGGCTATTGCCTGCGCGGCGGCGAGCAGGGGCTGATCGAAAAGCTCGACTTCTCGAAGATCCCGAACGCGGCGGCGATGCCCGAGGCGTATCGCAGCCCCTATTCGATCTCTTACGAGTTCTATTCCAGCGTGCTGGCTTTCAGCCAGAAGACGTTCCCGAAGGACGCGCCGAACAGCTGGATCGATTTCTGGGACGTGAAAAAATTCCCCGGCCGCCGCGCGCTGCGCAATCACCCGATCGCCACGCTCGAGGCGGCGCTGATGGCCGACGGCGTCGCACCCGACAAGCTGTATCCGCTCGATGTCGACCGCGCCTTCAAGAAGCTCGAAGAGATCAAGCCGAACATCACGGTGTGGTGGACCTCGGGCGCGCAATCGGCACAGCTGCTCAATGACGGCGAGGTCGACATGGAGATGGCCTGGAACGGCCGCGTCAGCGCCGTGGCCAAGGAGGGCGCCAAGGTCGCTTTCACCTACAACCAGGGCATCCTGCAGAGTACCTCGCTGTGCATTCTCAAAGGCGCGCCGAATCTCGAGACGGCCGTGAAATTCCTCAACGAAGCCGTCGATCCCGTGCACCAGGCGAACCTGCCGCTCCACATCGACTACGGCCCGGGCAACCCCAAGGCGTTCGAGACCAGCGTGATCAAGCCCGAGCGCGCCGCGCAATTGCCAAGCGAGCCGTCCAATGCGGCCAAGCAGGCGCTGATGTCCTACGCCTGGTGGTCCTCGCCCGCGGGCGAAGCCGCCGAGAAGCGCTGGGCATCGTTCATGCAGAAGTAAGCGAAGCGAGGCAGCGTTGACGACTTCCGTGCCCGATTCATCGCAAAAGCATCAGCGCCGCGAGCATGCGCTGATGCTGGCATTGGTGTCGCCGGCGCTGCTGGTGATCCTGGCTCTGATCGTGCTGCCGGTCGGTTGGCTCGCCTGGCAGTCGATCTACCACGACGGTTTCACGCTGGAGAACTATCGCCGCGTCTTCACCGAGGACATCTACTGGCGCAGCTTCGCGCTCACTTTCGAGATCAGCCTTGCGGTCACGGGAATCGCGCTGCTGCTCGGCTATCCCGTGGCCTACCTCGCCAACTCCGTGCCGAAAGGGTGGAGCATCCTCATCCTGTCGCTGGTCGTGCTGCCGTTCTGGACCAGCGTGCTGGTGCGGGCCTATGCCTGGCTGGCGCTGCTCCAGCGCACCGGGGTGATCAACCAGTTCTTGCGTTATCTCGATGTGATCTCCGAGCCGCTCGCGCTGGTCCACAACACCTTCGGCACCGTGGTGGCGACCGTGCACATCCTTTTGCCGTTCATGGTGCTGCCGCTCTACGCCACCATGCAGAAGATCCCCGGCGATCTGATGCAGGCCGGCGCCAGCCTGGGGGCGAGCCCGTCACTGACCTTCGTCCGCGTCTTCCTGCCGCTGTCGCTGCCGGGCGTGCTCGCGGGCTGCACCATGGTGTTCGTGCTCTGTCTCGGCTTCTACATCACACCGGAGCTGCTCGGCGGTGGCCGCACCGTCATGGTGTCGATGCTGGTGAGCCGCAATGTCGAGCTTTACAACCAGTTCGGCGCCGCGAGCGCCGTTGCCGTCGTGCTGCTCCTGAGCGTGCTCGCGATCTTCTTTGCCGTCAGCCGCTTCATCTCGCTCGATCGCATCCTGGGGCAGAAATGACGCGCATCTCGCCCGCACGGATTGCCCTCTACGTGATCAGCGCGCTGGTGCTGCTCTATCTGATCCTGCCCGTGCTGATCATCGCGCCGATCTCGTTCTCCAGCGCGCGCTTTCTGACCTTCCCGCCGCCGTCGTTCTCGACGCGCTGGTATCAGGAATATTTCGCCAATCCAGCCTGGATGCAGGCGACGCGGGTGACGCTGACGATCGCGTTGCTGACCGTCGTGATCGCGACGCCGTGTGGCGTCGCGGCAGCCTATGCCATCAGCCAGTCCAGGCTGCGGATCATGCGCGTCATCCACATGGCGCTGCTGCTGCCGCTGGTGGTCCCGATCATCATCACCGCGGTCGGCATCTTCTTCGTCTATGCCAAGGTCGGCCTGGTCGCGACCCTGCCGGGCCTCGTGCTGGCGAACGTGATGCTGGGATTGCCCTATGTCGTCATCTCGGTGCTCGCGGGCCTGCAGAGCTTCGACCCCGCGCAAGAGATGGTGGCGCGCAGCCTCGGCATGAACCGCCTGCGCAGTTTCTTCGCGGTGACGCTGCCGCAGATCAAGTCCAGCGTGGTCGCCGGCGGCATCTTCGCCTTCATCTCGGCGATGGACGAGACCATCGTCGCGCTGTTCATTTCCGGCGGCCAGTATCAGCCGCTCACAAAGCGCATGTTCACCGCCCTTCGCGACGAGATCGATCCGACGATCGCGGCGATCTCGACGCTGATGACGGCGGCGTCGTTCATGCTGGTGCTCGCGGCGGGCGCGCGGCAGAAGAAGGGTGGGTGAGGGGGCTCCATCCGCGTCCGACTCCTGGCCAACAACCTGGGCTCGCCGAGGTCGCGATCGAACAGCACGCCGAACGTGTAGCGGTTGGCGACCCAGCTATTTTTGAAATGCCGAGATGTTGTCGCTTAGCCAGTCGGTCA
Source organism: Bradyrhizobium cosmicum (assembly GCF_007290395.2). Taxonomy (NCBI): domain Bacteria; kingdom Pseudomonadati; phylum Pseudomonadota; class Alphaproteobacteria; order Hyphomicrobiales; family Nitrobacteraceae; genus Bradyrhizobium; species Bradyrhizobium cosmicum. The sequence continues at coordinate 1,581,106 of NZ_CP041656.2, forward strand.
CAGGGCGCGGAGCATGGCCCGTCAACGAGCGAACAGTTGATGTGGTTTCTGCGAGCACCGATTCGTAGAAAAGGCGGTCCAGACCGAGCAGCAGGTCGGCGACAAATTCGTTAAGCCCCGACGCGAGCAGCTTCTCACGCTGCTGCGCAGGGCTTCGATGCTGATATGTGACCACGCGTCCAAGCAATCCAGAGAGCTCGTTTGCTATCTCAGGCATGCTTACCGCTTTTGGCCCGGTCAGATGATAGGCGCGCTGAGAAGTGACATGCGCGTCGTCGAGAAGGGCGGCGAAAGCCGAGTCTGCCACATCGCGTGTGTCAATCAAATTGACCAACCCATCGCCCGCTGCTCCGCCCCATGTGTCATTGGCAACCGGAGCGCCAGCCCGCGCCAGGATATCGACGAAACTCGATGGCCGCAAAACCGTGAAGCCTATGTCGCAGGTCGCAAGATGCGCCTCAATCTGCGCATGCCAGTCGAATGGATGCAGCCGAGACGGTGGTCCCAACACGGACAATTTAACGATGTGGCTTACACCTTCAGCCACGGCTGCGTCGATCAACGCAATTTCGTTGGCGACTTGCCGGGGCGACGTGCCGTGGGCGAGGAACAGACGGTCAACCCCGCGCATCGCATTGTCCAAAGTCGATCGCGCATCGAAGTCCACGGTCGCAAGGGAAACTCCGGAGGGCAGACGTTCAGCGTCCGACGTGCGGGTCAACGCCACAACCTCGACCGGTTCGGTGACCAGTTTCGAAATCAAGGCGGAGCCCACGCGACCTGTGGCTCCCGCGACCGCAATGCGTGGACGGCCGGCGCTACGCTTGGAGGGGTTGAACATCCGGATAACCTTTCGTATCCTGGAACGATCGGTTCAAGATACTTGGAACGATCGTTCCAATATGTCAAGCGGGAAGACGATGAGCGGGAAACCCCAATTCGATGACGATGCCGTGATCAATTCCGCGATGGATGTGTTTTGGCGGCACGGCTATTCGGCCTCATCGATCGATCAACTGGCAACGGCGATGGGTCTGTCGCGGTCCAGCCTGTACAAGCGATTTCGAGACAAGGACGGTCTGTTCGAGGAAGTCCTTTCGACTTATGTCGAGCGCGTCGTGCGGCGGATGAACTCCGTTCGAGGCGATACGAAGCGCCAGCAACTCGAGGCGCTGTTGCACGAATTCCTGTCCAGAGAAGGCAGGACGGCTCGCCCCGCTGGATGCATGCTGGCCCGGTCGTGCGCTGAGATGATCGACCTGCCTCCAGGAGGGCAGTCGGTCGCGCGGCGAGGGCTTAGGCGGCAACGCGCGGTCCTCGACGGCATCCTACGCGAGGCGGTCGCAAATGGAGAATTGGCGTCGACGGCTGACGTCGACGGATTGGCGTGGCACTACCTCGGTGTGTTGCATGCAATCATGAATCTACCGCAGGCTGGCGCGACAGTAAGCGAGCTTCGCCGCGTCATAGAGCTTGCAATGTTGGCATGGCCATTTCCAGAACGGCACCCGGACTGAAGCTGTGGTCGACCCTTTTGGGGATATTGTCCGTATAGGCCTCTGCATTTGTCTCGCGTAGCGCACACTGGATGATCGCGCTTGTTTAGCCGTCGTTGTCCTCACGTGCCGGGCGGGCGGTGGATTCCATTGAATCCACCATCCGCCCGGCCGTTGTTCGCGTTCACTGCATCATCGCTGCCGCGATCTTTTCCGCCGACATCAGCACCGGAAAATTGGTGTTGGCGCATGGCACCACCGGGAAGATCGAGGCATCGACGACGCGCAGGCCCTGGATGCCCTTGACGCGGCCCTGGTTGTCGACCACCGCCATCGGATCGTCGGCGCGGCCCATGCGGCACGAGCACGAGGCATGCCACACGCCGATGGTCGCCTTGCGCACGAAGGCTTCCAGCGCCTCATCGTCGTTGATGACGTCGTCGAAGGTAAAGCCCTCGACCACGAAATTGTCGATCATGTAGTGACGCAGCGCCGCCGGTCCGTCCATCAGGGTCGCGGCGATCTTCGTCAGGATCCTGTTGGTGTTGTTGACCACGCCGATCTTGCGCACGCGGTCGGTATAGGAGGCGGGGAACGGCTTGTCCGTCACCGCCTTGACCACGTCGCTCATCTGCACCGCCGCCATCTTGCGGAAGCCGCTCATCAGGCGATCGAGGTCGCGCCGGTCGGACAGCAAATTGAACTCGACGATCGGCTCGGCCGCGGGATCACGCGAGGCGAGCTTGACCTGTCCGGTCTCGGAATAGGTCTTGTTGACGAAGGTGAGCAGAGAGCCGATCTGCTCCCCCACCGCGTGCCAGGCCGACTTGCTGAGCAGGACGACGAACATGTCGCCCCTGGGCACGCCCGGCAGCTCCGACGAGTAGCGCAGGCCGAGTTGCATGTGGCGCCTGGTATGCTCGTTCATGCGCGCGCCGCGGCGGACAAAGGACGACAGCGAGATCGAGGGATGATCCATCAGGCGCTGGCCGACGCCTTGCAGCCCCATCCGTACGGGAATGCCCATATCCTTGAGGTGGCCGACCGGGCCGATGCCGGCACGCAGCAGATGCGCCGGTGAATGAATCGCGCCGCTGGAGAGGATGATCTCGCGTCCCCGGAATTCCTGCTCGCGACCGTCCACGATGGCCTTCACGCCGACGCATTGCGTGCCTTCGAACAGCAATTCTCGAACTTGCGTGTTGGTAGAGATCGTGAGGTTGGTGCGCTTGCGCGTGTCGCGGTCGAGATAGCCCATTGCGGCCGAGACGCGCTGCTCGGCCTGGTTGGAGTGCGTGACCGGAAAGAAGCCGTCGACGAATTCTCCGTTCTGGTCCGGCAGGAATTGGTGGCCGGCCTGCTGGAAGGCTTCGGCAAAAGCCTGCGAATGCCGTGTCCAGTGCTCGCGCGGAATTCTGCGTACCGGAATTCGGCCGTCCTTGCCGTGATACGGCCCGTCGAAATCGAGATCGCGCTCGACCTTCTTGAAGAAGGGCAGCACGTCGTTCCACGTCCACCCCTCGGCGCCGCGCGCGTCCCATTCGTCATAGTCGGTCGGCGCGCCGCGGTTGGCCATCTGGCCGTTGATCGACGAGCCGCCGCCCAGCACGCGCGCCTGCTCGTATTTGCGTAAGGGAGGACGGCTTTCGTGCGGATTGTTGTGGCTGACGACCTGGGTCGTGACCTTGAGCTCGGTCCAGTGGAAGCGCGGGTCGAAATAGGCGGTGCCCGGATAGCTGTCCCTGATCTCCGCTGGCTCGTTGCCCGGCGGCGTATCCTGTCCAGCCTCGCACAGCAGGACCTTGTTGGCGCTCTTCGCGGAGAGCCGGTGGGCCAGCACCGACCCCGCCGAGCCGCCGCCCACGATGATGTAGTCGTACACGATTGGCGTTTCCTCTTGTTCTTGTCCGGGAAGCGTAGCGCGTTATTTTCCCGAGGTCACGCCGGCATTGCCGCGACAGGTCGTACGGCGTCGCTTGATCGGCCACTTCGATTGTGTATTCTTTCCGCCAGCGCCGATTTGATCCTCAGCTTGCGGGCGCTTTACCAAATGCAGCTAAAGAGACCCGACTGAAAAGACGTGTCAGTCCTGCATTCTCCCGCATAGCGAAACCGATCGGCCGTTCCGAATGGGGTGGGCCATATGAGATTTGCTGCCATCGCGGACGTTCACGGAAATCGTCCGGCGCTTGAAGCGGTTCTTGCGGATATCGCTGTGCTCGGAATCACTGACATCGTGAACCTGGGTGACCATGTCAGCGGCCCGCTCGAGGCGGCCCGAACCGCGGACCTGCTGATGGAGCGGGGCCTCCCGTCAATCAGGGGCGATCAGGATCGAATCCTCGTGGAGCTCTGGCAGGCCGGTGGTTCGACCCGCAGCGATTTCCGCGAGCTCGAGCGCAGGCACTTCGACTGGATGGCCAGCATGCCGTCCACGCTGACATATCGAGAGCGGGTGTTCCTGTGCCACGGATCGCCAGGCGATGATGCCGCATTCTGGCTCGACCACATCGCCGACGACGGCTGCGCGCATCCGAGCGGAATTGATTCCATCGAGGCTGGCGCGGAGGGGATCAACGCCGAGATCATCCTGTGCGCCCACACGCACATTCCGCGCGTGGTGCGGCTGAGGGATGGCCGGCTGGTCGTCAATCCCGGCAGCGTGGGATTGCCCGGCTACGACGGGAAGCTGCCTGTGCCCTACGTGGTCGAGGTCGGCACGCCGCATGCGTGCTACGCGATTCTGGATCGTGCGGGAGGAGGCTGGTCCGCGACGATGCGGTACGTGCCGTATGACACCACGGCCATGGCCGGCCTGGCGCGAGCCAAGGGTATGCTGACCTGGGCGAGCGCGATTGCGACGGGCTGGGTGCAGCGGGCGGGCAAATGATGCTGCTTGGCCAACGATTGCCTATGAATCTGAGTTCGAGGAAGCCAGACTGGAGCTTCGAAGTGTTGCGTGAGGGCAACGCGGGAGTTTTTTTGGTCTAAAGGCGCAATTTCTCGGGCCCTCGTTTGAATATAGAGAGATGATTGCCAATCTCGGAGTTGTTGCCCAATGAATCCTGGACCCCTGAACGACCACGACAACTCCAATTCTCCCGAACGGGGCTTCGATCGGCACGCGCCGGGTCAGCGGGAGAGGCGCGAGAGCCAATTTCATCTGCGGCCGCGTCGCTAGGCCAGATTCAGGGACCGCAGATGCAAAGTGAATCGTCGGGCGCTTTCCGCGCGCGGATACACCGCGGCGCTCAACAAATTGGCGGGTCCTGCATCGAGCTGGAAGCAGGCGGCCAAAGGATACTGCTGGATTTGGGCTTGCCTCTCGCCGCCGCCGACGTCTCGGACGCTCTGCTGCCTGACGTGGAAGGGCTGCGCGGCGACCATCCGGGCCTGAACGCGATCGTCATCTCGCACGGACATGGCGATCACTGGGGATTGCTGCCGGTGTGCAGGCCGGGGATTCAAGTGGTCATGGGAGCGGCAACGGCGCGCATCTTGAGCGCGGCCGCCCCATTCGTACCGAACTCCTTCGTCCCGAGCGTCTCGCAGCACCTCAGCGACCGGACTGTCCTGCAGATCGGTCCCTTCCGCATCACGCCGTTTCTCGTCGACCATTCGGCCTATGACGCTTACGCCCTCCAGATCGAGGCTTGTGGGCGTCATCTGTTCTACAGCGGCGATATCCGCGCTCACGGTCGAAAGGCCGCGTTGTTCGAGCGATTGGTGAGCAAGCCGCCCGAACGCATCGACACGATGCTGATGGAAGGCTCGAGCCTTGGCCGGTTGAACGAGCACGACCGTTTCGAGAACGAAGATGCAATCGAGGCCAGGCTGGCCGAGAGCTTCGGCCGGCCGGGATTGGTATTGATCTCGGCATCGGCGCAGAACATTGACCGGCTGGTCAGCATCTACCGGGCCTGCAAGCGGACGGGACGGACGCTACTGCTTGATCTCTATGCGATGGAGATCCTGAGGGCCACCGGCAATCCGAATCTCCCCGCTATCGGTTGGCCGAACCTGTCCGTTTACGTTCCGGAATACCAACGGCGCCACATAGCCAGGAACCAGCGCTTCGACCTTCTCGAACCCTACAAGTCGGCGCGCATCTTTCGCGAGCATATCGCGGAGATCGCCGACAAGGCTGTCATGCTGTTTCGGCCCGCAATGGCGCGCGATCTCGACCTGGGTCATTTATGGGACAACGCGAGAGCGATCTGGTCGCAATGGGACGGATATCTGCAGGCCGGCCCCGGTGCGAAACTCAAGGTTGAACTGCTGGAGCGTGGAATCCAGCTCGAAGTCATCCACACGTCGGGACACGCCAGCATTGTCGACCTCAAACGGCTGGCGAGCGCGCTCAATCCGGGTCGGCTCGTGCCCATCCACACGTTCCACGGCGAACGATTCTCCGACTATTTCGACAACGTCACCCGCCGCGCGGACGGCGAGTGGTGGGATGTCTAAGGCAATTGTTTTTGAGACCGCGAAGGGGAGTAATAAATGGGAAGTGCAATCTCCAGCAAATTCATCGGGGATCTACAGGACGGAGGACTGCTGTCCGAACTGACGAAGAAGATCCAAAGCGACGACACGCTGATGCTGGCGCTTCGCGGTCACTACATCAACGTCTACTATCGCGGCGGAAGCATTCTGCACATTTCGGAGCAGGCTAGCGGGTACTCTGCGAAGTTCGACCTGAACTACGCCAGGGGAAAGGACCTCGGTCTGCCTGCCGGCGCTATTCAAACTCCGGCTGATTGTTCGAACTGGGTCACGGCGTTGCCGAGGCTCAAGGAAGCCATGAACTTCCATTTTGCGGAGACGCGCAAATCCGAGCGCGAGTTTCAGCAACTCGCCGCGTGGGAGAACAACAGGTCGGTCCTGTCGAACGACACGGAGTATTTCATCACGGACATTGAGTTTGCCGATCGCGATCACAGCGCGCGGCTCGACATGGTCGGACTCAAATGGCCGAGTAACCAGCGCAAGGACGAGACCCGCTGCACGCCGGTCCTCATCGAGATGAAGTATGGCACGGGTTCCTATGACGGGGCCGCCGGTATCGCAAAGCACATCGAGGATCTCGGCAAGATCCTGGGCGACTCCGTCAAGCGCGAAAGCCTGAACAAGACGATCGAGGATCAGTTCGACCAGTTGATGAAGCTGGAGCTGGTCGATTTCACGCCGCACAAGAAATATGGCCGGGCCGTCGTTTCCGGCAAGCCTGAGGTGGTCTTCCTGCTGGCGAACCACAACCCGCGCAGCAGAAGGCTGTTGAATATCGTCAACGAGATCGAAGAGTCCGAGCATTTCGACCTTCGCTTCTTCACGGCGAGCTTCGCGGGCTATGGAATGCATGATGCGTGTATGCTCAAGCTCGAGGAGTTCAGGGCGTTGCTGCGGCAGTTCGCGGGTTAGGAGTGAGCTCTGGCGCATTCACTGACCTTTGCCGTCGGCGATATTCACGGCTGTCTTGACGAACTGCTCACGCTGCTCGCCGTGTGCGAATTGGCGTGCCCGGACGAGGACGCGCGGTTCATCCTTGTCGGTGATTACATCGACAGAGGTCCCGACAGTCGTGGGGTCATCGACTTCCTGATCCGCCGGCAGTCGGATCAGGAGGGACGTTTCATCTGCCTGCGCGGCAATCATGAGGAGATGCTGGTCCGCGCTGCGGGCAGGCATCGCGCGGATCGCGATCTGATGAGCTGGTGGGGGAATGGCGGCGAGCGGACCCTCGACAGCTACGGCGCCGATGATCCCAGCGATTTGCCTGCCGAGCACCTGGCATGGCTTCGACGGCTTCCGTTGGTGCACAAGGACCGGCATCGCCTGTTCGTCCATGCCGGCATTCGTCCCGGCGTGCCGCTGTCTCTTCAGTCGCAGGAGGATCTGCTCTGGATCAGGGAGCCCTTCCTCTCGTCCGCCGACGATCACGGGCTGCTCGTCGTGCACGGGCATACGCCGGTGAGATCCGGGCGCCCCGATCTGCGGGCCAATCGATTGAATCTGGACACCGGCGCATGTTTTGGCGGCCCGCTGAGCGCCGCGGCATTTTCCAGCAGCCGGCGTGGGCCGGTGATGTTTGCCACCAGTCTGGGCGATATCGTCCGCTTGTAGCCGGCTGACCGTGCGGTAGCGCGAACGGCCCTAATGCGTCTCGTGAAACCGGGCCAGGAACGCCTTCAGCCGGTCGCTGCGCGGCTGGCGGATGGTCTCTTCCGGCGTGCCGATCTCGGCCATGATGCCGTCGTTCATGAAACCGACGCGGGTGGAGACGTCGGCCGCGAAGGCCATCTCGTGCGTGACCAGCACCATGGTCATGCCTTCGGCGGCGAGGCTGCGGATGACGGCGAGCACTTCACCGACGAGTTCGGGATCGAGCGCCGAGGTCGGCTCGTCGAACAGCATCACCTCGGGCTTCATCGCCAGCGCGCGGGCGATCGCGACGCGCTGCTTCTGGCCGCCGGAGAGCCGGCTCGGAAAGGCATCGGCCTTGTCGGCGAGGCCGACCTTGGCGAGCAGGTCGCGGCCGAGCGCGTCGGCGTCGGCGCGCGCCATGCCTTTCACCTGCACGGGCCCTTCGGTGACATTGGCGAGCACCGACATGTGCGGGAACAGATTGAAGTGCTGGAACACCATGCCGACATGTTCGCGCAATTGCGCAAGTTGCGCGTCCTTTGGCGCGCGAGGGCCTTTGCCGAACGCAAACCTGTGTGATCCAATCGCAAGCTCGCCCTGTTGCGGCATTTCCAGCAGGTTCAGGCAGCGCAGGAAAGTTGACTTGCCGGAGCCGGAGGCGCCGATCAGGGTGACGACTTCGCCGCGCGCGACCGAGAGCGAGACGCCCTTGAGCACCTCGTGGTCGCCGAATGCCTTGTGGATGTTGTCCGCGATCAGGGCCCTCATCGGTGTGCTCCCATCCTGAGCTCGATCCGGTCGGCGACCAGGGTCAGCGGGAACAGCACGACGAAATAGAGGATGGCGATCGTGGTGTAGACCTCGAGCGGCTTGTAGCTCGATGCGGTGATGACAGTGCCCTGATACAGCAGGTCGCCGACCGCCACCACGGACACCAGCGAGGTGTTCTTCAACTGCATGATGGTCTGGTTGATGAAGGAGGGAATCATCACCTGCGTTGCCTGCGGCAGCACGATGCGGCGGAAGATCTTGCCGCGTCGCATGCCGATGGCGCGTCCGGCCTCCCATTGACCGACATCGACTGCTTCTATGCCGCCGCGGAAAATCTCGGCGTAGAACGAGCCGGCATAGAGCGACAGCGCGAGGAAGCAGGCCATTGCCGGCGACATGTCGACGCCGATCAGGACGGGCAGGGCGTAATACATCCAGATCAGCTGCACGAGCAGCGGCGTACAGCGGAAGATTTCGATGTAGAGACGCAGCGGCACCGAAACCCAGCGCGGTGCCGTCGTGCGCAGGATGCCGACGACCAGTCCGATCGTGAGGCCCGCGACCACCGTGGTCACCGTGTAGAACAAGGTGACCAGGAGCCCTTGCCAGATCAGGCCCCAATACGGCTTGAGCGCCGCGAACTCCCAGACATACATCGTCGGATAGCCGTCAGAACTGCACTTCTGGCGGGAGATCGTCGGGGGTGAGCCCGACCGCCTGGAAGCCCTTCAGCATCCATTCGCGGGTTTGGCCCATCGCGCGGTTGTAGTCGGCCCAGGCGCTGAGGAAATCCTTGTAGCGGCGGTCGCTCTCGGCGCGGATGCCCATGTTGGTCGGCAGCGTCAGCAGCGGGCGCGGGATCGCGAGATCGCCGAGGTTCGGATTCTTCTTCAGGGTCGAGACCGAGAGCACCGCCAGCGAGACGTTGCAGTCGGCGCGGCCGGTGGCGACGGCAAGGATTGCCTCGTCGCGGTTCTTGAAGCCGAGGATGGTCGCCTTCGGGCAGTAGCGGCGTGCGATCGTCTCGTGCGTGGACCCGATGTCGACGGCGATCTTGACCTCGGGCTTGTTCAGCTCGGCCCAGGTCTGCGGCTTGGCAAAGCCCTTCTTGGTGATGACAGTGAAGGAGTGCACCAGGATCGGCGTCGAGAAGTCGATGACGAGGGCGCGCTCCGGGGTCGGGTTCACGGCAAAGGCGAGGTCGACCTTGTCGGCCTGCAGGTCGAGGATCTGGTTGCCCCAGGTCGATTCCAGCGTCTCGACCTTGGCCCCGAGCTTGCTCGCGATGTCGTTGGCCATGTCGATGCAGGCGCCCGACCACGTGCCGGTGGCGAGATCCTTATGGAAGTAGGGCTCCTGGCCCACGATGACGGAAACGCGCAGCACGCCATTCTTCTTGATGCGGTCGAGCGTGGAGGTCGGTGCGGTGTCGGCCTTGGCTGCGCTGCTCGCGGCGGCCATCGCGGCGCCTGCCAGCGCGACGGTGGTGAGTGCATCCCTGCGATTCATGGCTTGTTGCCTCCTGGAATTTGGGTCGGATCGTGTCCGGCCTCTGGACTATTTCTGTATTCAGGATAAAATGCAATACGGTATTTCGATTTGCTGTCCATTTGTGCGGCAAGGCAGAGGTGAGCCCAATATCCTGGCAGGATTGCGCAAAATTCGCCAAGCCGGGGGATTGTAAATAGCATTCAATTCTGAATACAAGACTGAACGCAATACGGAAGTGACCTGAAGGAGAGGCCTGTGCGCGCCCTATTCGTCGATGCGAATGAGACCCTAGCGGCGGTGACCGACAAATTGCTGGCCTCGCAGAAGCTGCCGGTCAGCATCAATCGCAACCCCTCCATCAAGCCCGACGATCTGCCTGGCCTGCTTGGCGATGCCGAGATCATGATCGTCGACCACACCGCGCTGCCATCAGCGATCGCCGAGACGTGCGCGAAGCTGAAGCATGTCGTCTTCCTCGGCACCGGCGCGCGCAGCTACATGAATCCGGAAGAGCTTGCTGAGCGGGGCATCGCCGTCCACACCATCAAGGGCTATGGCGACACGGCGGTCGCCGAATGCGCGATTGCGCTGATGTGGGCCTCCGCCCGAAATTTCGGCGAGATGGATCGCGGCATGCGCGAGGGCAACTGGCTGCGCCGTGACGCGATGCAACTCACCGGGAAGACGCTCGGCCTGATCGGCTTCGGCGGCATCGCGGCGGAAGCCGCGCGCATGGCGGCGGGCTGCGGCATGAAGGTGATCGCCTGGAACAGGACGCCGAAGACGCATCCCGGAGTCGAATTCGTTCCGCTGGAGAAGCTGCTGGCCGACAGCCACGTCGTCTCGCTGCATCTGCTGCTCACCGACGAGACCAAAGGCTTTTTGTCGCGCGAGCGCATCGCGCAGATGCGCAAGGGCAGCATCCTGATCAATACCGCGCGGGGTGCGGTCGTCGACGAGGATGCGATGCTCGACGCGCTGCGCTCGGGTCATATCGGCCACGCCGGCCTCGACGTCTTCACCGTCGAGCCGCTGCCCGCGGGTCACCCCGTGACCAAGCTGCCGAACGTGACGCTGTCGGCGCATTCGGCCTTCCGCACGCCCGAGGCGAGCGACAATCTCATTGGTGCTGCGCTCGATCACTGCCGCCGCATCATTGCCACCGGCAAGTAAGAGGACATCCCATGTCGGATATCACCCGTATCGACCAGAACGCCCGCCGCAGCCGCGCCTCCGTGTTCGGCGATCTCGTTTTTCTCGCCGGACAAGTCGCTGATACCAAGACTGCCGACATCACCCAGCAGACCAAAGAGGCGCTGGCGAAGGTTGACGACATGCTGGCGCGCGCCGGCACCGACAAGTCGCGCCTGCTCAGCGTGCAGGTCTGGCTCAAGACGATGGACGATTTCGACGCCATGAACGCGGTCTATGATGCCTGGGTCGTGCCGGGCAACGCGCCGACGCGCGCCTGCGGCAAGGTCGAGCTCGCCGATCCCGCCTTCCTCATCGAAGTGATCGCGATCGCCGCGCGCAAATAAAAAGGCTCGGCCGTGACAGTCCAGGCTTCCGCATCGAGCTTCCGTCCCGCCCGGCGCATCGGCGCGATCGGCGTCTCCGAGATCCTCAAGATCGGCGCGGTCGCGCAACGGCTCAAGCGCGAGGGACGGCCGGTGATCGTGCTCGGCGCGGGCGAGCCCGATTTCGATACGCCTGACCATGTCAAGGACGCCGCGATGCGCGCCATTCGCGCCGGCCAGACCAAATACACCATTCTGGACGGCACGCCGGAATTGAAGGCGGCCATCGCGCAGAAATTCCGGCGCGAGAACGATCTCGTCTACGCCGCCGATGAGATCACGGCCGGCGCCGGCGCCAAGCAGGTGATCCACAACGTCTTCATGGCGACGCTCAGCTCCGGCGATGAGGTCATCCTCGCAGCGCCCTATTGGACCAGCTATGCCGACATGGTGCGGATCGCCGACGGCACGCCGGTGGACGTGCTCTGCCGCGAGGACAACGGCTTTCGCCTCGATGCGGCCGACCTCGAACGCGCGATCACGCCGAAGACGCGCTGGCTGCTGCTGAACTCGCCGTCGAACCCGACCGGTGCAGCCTACTCCGCGCCGCAGCTGCGTCCGATCCTGGACGTGCTCAAGCGCCATCCGCATGTCTGGCTCATCGCCGACGATATCTACGAGCATCTGATCTATGACGGCATGCCGTTCGTGACCGCAGCGGCGCTCGAGCCGAGCCTGAAGTCGCGCACGCTGACGGTGAATGGTGTCTCCAAGGCCTATGCCATGACCGGCTGGCGCGTCGGCTATGGCGGCGGCCCGCGCGAATTGATCGCGGCGATGGCCGTGGTGCAGAGCCAGAGCACGACCAATCCCTGCTCGGTGAGCCAGGCCGCCGCGATTGCCGCGCTGACCGGGCCGCAGGATCTTCTGGTCGAACGCCGCGCCGCATTCCAGCGCCGCCGCGACATCGTGGTCGACGCGCTCAACGCGATCGACGGCGTCACCTGCCGCCGGCCGGAAGGCGCGTTCTACACCTATGCGAGCTGCGCCGGCCTGATCGGCCGCCTCACGCCGGACGGCGTCACGATCGACAGCGATGCCGCGTTCTGCCGCTTCCTGCTGGAGAGGCATGACGTGGCCGTGGTGCCGGGCAGCTGTTTCGGCCTTGCACCTTATTTCCGCCTGTCCTACGCCACCTCGGAACAAAACTTGCGCGAAGCCGTGATGCGCATCGCCAAAGCCTGCAGGGAGCTGTCATGACCATTCGTAACACCCGCACCGGGGGCCAGATCCTGATCGATCAGCTGGTCGCCCAGGGCGTCGACCGCGTCACCTGCGTGCCCGGCGAAAGCTATCTGGCGGCGCTCGATGCGCTGCATGACAGCCCGATCGACGTCGTGATCTGCCGCGCCGAAGGCGGCGCCGCGATGATGGCGGAAGCCTATGGCAAGCTCACCGGTCGCCCCGGTGTCTGCTTCGTCACCCGCGGCCCCGGCGCCACCAATGCCAGCCATGGCGTCCACATCGCGATGCAGGATTCGACCCCGATGATCCTGTTCGTCGGCCAGGTCGACACCGGCATGCGCGAGCGCGAGGCGTTCCAGGAGCTCGACTACAAGGCGGTGTTCGGCACCATGGCGAAATGGGCGGTCGAGATCGATCGTCCCGATCGCATCCCGGAGCTGGTCGCGCGCGCCTTCCGCGTCGCCATGCAGGGCCGTCCTGGTCCGGTCGTGATCGCGCTGCCGGAGAACATGCTGACCGAGACCGCGGCCGTCGCCGATGCCATGCGTATCGAGCCGGCGGTGAGCTGGCCGGCGCCTTCCGATGTCGAGCGCGTCGGTGCGATGCTCGCCAGCGCCAAGGCGCCGCTCGTCATCCTCGGCGGCTCGCGCTGGACCGATGAGGCCACGAAGAGCATCGCGCGCTTCGCCGAGCGCTTCGACCTGCCGGTCGCGACCTCGTTCCGCCGGGCGTCGCTGATCGACGCCGACCATTCGCATTATGCCGGCGATCTCGGCATCGGGCCGAGCCCGGGCCTGAAGGCGCGCATCGACAACGCCGATGTCATTCTTCTCATCGGCGGCCGCATGTCGGAGATGCCGTCCTCGTCCTACACGCTGCTCGACATTCCGACGCCGAAGCAGAAGCTGATCCATGTGCATCCGGGCTCGGAAGAGCTCGGCCGCGTCTATCAGCCGGAGCTGGCGATCCAGGCGACGCCTGCCGCGTTCGCCGCCGCCGTCGAGGCGTTGAAGCCTTCAGGCGCGGTTGCCTGGAAGGGCGAGGCCGCCAAGGCGCATGCCGATTATCTCGCCTGGACCGACAAGGCGCGCGAATTGCCGGGCACGTTCCAGTATGGCCAGGTCATGACGTGGCTGCGCGATCGCCTGCCGAAGGACGCGATCGTCTGCAACGGCGCCGGCAACTACGCCGGCTGGATCCATCGCCATCACCGCTTCCACAGCTTTGCCTCGCAGCTTGCGCCGACCTCGGGCTCGATGGGCTATGGCGTGCCGGCGGCGGTGCTCGCCAAGCGGCAATTTCCGGATCGCACCGTCATCGCGTTTGCCGGCGACGGCTGCTTCCTGATGAACGGCCAGGAGTTCGCGACCGCTGTGCAATACGACGTGCCGCTGGTCGTCATCGTCGTCGACAATTCGCAATACGGCACCATCCGCATGCACCAGGAGCGCGACTATCCTGGCCGCGTGGTCGGCACCCAGCTCAAGAACCCCGACTTCGCGATGTATGCCAAGGCGTTCGGCGGTCATGGCGAGCGCGTCGAGCGTACCGAGGAGTTCGCGCCGGCGTTCGAACGTGCGCTCGCCTCGGGCAAGCCGTCGATCCTCCATTGCATCATCGATCCGCGCGCGATCTCGGTCGGCAAGGATTTCACGCCGGCGGTGAAGGCGTAAGCGATGCCGGAGGGCCGCCACGTCGCCATCATCGGAGCCGGCGCGGTCGGCGTGGTCAGCGCCATCGAGGCGCTGCGCGAGGGGCATCGCGTCACGCTGATCGATCCCGGTGAGCCCGGTGGCGAACAGGCGGCAAGCTACGGCAACGCCGGCTGGCTCTCCTCGCATTCGGTGATCCCGCCGGCCGAGCCGGGCATCTGGAAGAAGGTGCCGGGCTATCTGATGGACCCGCTCGGGCCGCTGGCGATCCGCTGGTCTTACCTGCCGAAGGCGCTGCCCTGGCTGGTCAAGTACCTGCTCTCGGGCTGGACTGAGGCCCGCGTCGAGAAGACGGCTTTCGCGCTGCGCGATCTCCTGAAGGACGCGCCGCTGCTGCATCGGAAGCTTGCGGAAGAGGCCGGCGTTCCCGAGCTGGTCGAGCGCAACGGCGTGATGCATGTGTTCCCGTCGCGCGGCAATTTCGACAACGACCTCGGCTGGCGCCTGCGCAAGAAGGTCGGCGTCGAATGGCTGGAGCTCAACGCCGACGAGATGCGTCAGCGTGAGCCCGATCTGCATCCGCGCTACACCTTTGGCGTGGTGGTGGAGGAAGCCGGGCGCTGCCGCGATCCCGGCGCTTATGTCGCGGCGCTCGCCAATCATGCGCTGGCGAACGGTGTGAAACTCGTGCGCGCCAAGGCAACCGGGCTTAAGCTTTCCGGCAACAGGCTCGTCGCCGTCATCACCGAGATCGGCGAGATTCCCTGCGAAGCCGCCGTCGTCGCCGCCGGCGCGCATTCAAAGCGGCTCACCGCGTCGGTCGGCGATCCGCTGCCGCTCGAGACCGAGCGCGGCTATCACGTCATGATCGAGAACCCTGAGTCCGGGCCGCGCAGCTCGATGATGGCGTCGGATGCCAAGATGGTGGTGAACTGGACCGACAAGGGCCTGCGCGCCGCCGGCACGGTCGAGATTGCCGGCCTCGAGGCCGCGCCGAACTGGAAGCGCGCCGAGATATTGCGCAATCATCTTCTCAGCATGTTCCCGAAACTGCCAAAGGACATTCCGGCCTCGCGCATCAAGACCTGGTTCGGCCATCGGCCGAGCATGCCGGACGGATTGCCCTGCATCGGCCATGCGCGCGCCTCGCGCGATATCGTCTACGCCTTCGGCCACGGCCATATCGGCCTGGTCGGCTCGGCCCGCACCGGCCGTCTCGTCGCCCAGCTTCTGAGCGGCAAGCAGCCCGAAATTTCGCTCGCGCCGTTCGCGCCTACCCGCTTCCTCTGAGATCGCACCATGACCACATCAGCCAATGCATCTTCCCGCATCGCCCGTGGCGGCAAGGCCATCTACGGCGCGCCGCTTGGCATCCTGATGCTGGAAGCGCGCTTCCCCCGCATTCCCGGCGACATGGGCAACGGCACGACCTGGCCATTCCCCGTGCTCTATCGCGTCGTGAGCGGCGCATCGCCGGAGAAGGTGGTGCTGAAGGGCGCCGCCGGTCTGCTGCCCGACTTCATCGATGCGGCGAAGGATCTGGTGCGGCTGGGCGCCGAGGCCATCACCACCAATTGCGGCTTCCTCTCGCTGTTCCAGAAGGAGATCGCGGCCGCCGTCGGCGTTCCCGTCGCGACCTCATCGCTGATGCAGGTGCCGTGGGTGCAGGCGACCTTGCCGCCGGGCAAGCGCGTCGGCCTCGTCACGGTGTCGGGGTCGACCTTGACGCCGGCCCATCTCGAAGGTGCCGGCGTGCCGCTCGATACGCCGCTGGTCGGCACCGAGCATGGCAAGGAGTTTTTCCGCGTCCTGATCAAGGCCGAGAAGGACGACATGGACGTCGCCCAGGCCGAGCGCGACGTGGTCGAGGCCGGCAAGCAGCTTGTCGCCAAAAACCCTGATGTCGGCGCCATTGTCCTCGAATGCACCAACATGCCGCCTTATGCGGCAGCCTTGCAGGCCGAAGTCGGGTTGCCCGTCTACGACATCTATTCCATGATCACCTGGTTTCATGCTGGACTGCGCCCGCGCGCCTTCGCCTGATTTTGGCTGTCGTCCCTCTTCACAACCTCTGTCGTCGTTTGCATTGCAATCGTCGGCACAGCCCCGGTATATTAGGCTGTGTTCGGGCATGAATGCAGCAGATGAAGAGCAACGTGGAACTGGCTTCCGATAGTATCGTCGATCGCGTCTATGAACAGCTCAAGGCGATGGCCGTGAGCTATGAGTTCAAGCCGGGCGAACGGCTCAACGAGGGCGAGCTGGCAAAACGCCTTGGCGTCAGCCGCACGCCTCTGCGCGAAGCGCTCAACCGTCTCAACACCGAAGGTTTCCTGCGCTTCACGCCGGGCAAGGGTTTCTTCTGCCGCGAGCTCGACGCGCACGAGATCTTCGACCTCTACGAGCTGCGCAAATCGATCGAGGTCGCCTCGATCCGCCTCGCCATCAAGCGCGCGAAGGACGAGGATATCGACGCGCTGCTGAAGTTTCTCGAAGCCACCGGCCCCGATCCCGGCGAACGTTCTTCGGTCGAGCTGGTCGAGCTGGACGAGACCTTTCACGAGCGGCTGATGGCGATGTCGAACAATGCCGAGATGCTGCGCGTGCTGCGCAACGTCAACGCCCGCATCCGCTTCGTGCGTTGGATCGACATGGACAGCATCAACCGCTCCAACACCCAAGCCGAGCACCGCGCCGTGATCGAAGGGCTGAAGGCGCGGAACGAAGAGGCCTGCGTCTCGGTGCTGGAGAAGCACATCGATCGCCGCCTCGATCGCATCACGTCCGCGATCAAGGAAGGCTACGCGCAGATCTACATGCCGGCCGCGGCGAGGTCTGCGGCGAATTAACCAAAGCGAATCCCGGCCGTGGCGCCGGATGAGAAATAGCGCCACAGCTGTCTTCAATGGCTCCAGAGAGCTACGACGCGAGTTTTTGGCTCCTCAAGGCCGCGCGCGCGATGCTCTCTGCGAAGAGAGGTGTTTCGCGGCGATTGTGATCACCACCGTCGCGCTGCCTTCCAGCCGCTGCGTCCTCGAAGCTGATGCCGTTCCGGCCGATGAAGTCCATGAAATCGGTGGTGGGGTGTGCGATTACGCTGTTGGTGTACTCGCAGCTCTGGGCATCGATCCGCTTTACCGACAATGTCCATATCACCTGGACGCGCGTCCTTCCGTTCGGGGTGAATGCGTCGGAGGTGGACACCATCCGGCAAAGCGGCGGCGTGAAGGTCTCGGCGACGTAGTGTTGTATCATGAGCGTCTTGCCGATCATCTCCACATTAATCGACATCGGTGTGCCGCCCTCCGTGGTTGTGTAGCCGCATGAGATATGATCGGGAGGGCAGCAACGCAGGTATTCCGCCTCCGGCAGATAAGCCAACCAATCGGCAATATTCACCTTCTCGATCGGCACCCTGATGATATGACTGAAGGCAGAGTTGGAAAGCATCTTGTCGCGCAGAATCTCGTCGGGCATGTCAGGCTCCTAAATGGACGAACGTTGTGTGCAAACGATCGTCTCAATCCACGGCCTGAATGTCGCGGATGCGGAGCAGTATTTCTTTCGAGATTGCCTGATCACGCTCCCGAATATCCCAGTGCCGCGCTTCGAAGGGGGAGCGGCTATACAATCCGTCAATACCTGATCGTGCCAGACGGTCAGAGCCATCGCGCGGAATAATCGCTAGCATGTTGCTCGAAATTCAAGGAGACAAGCGGTGCACAGCCCTAAGCCCAATCCCGAAACGCGCGCCGGCGACGACTGGCCATCCGAGCTCTATCGCATCCTGAAGGCCGCGGACGTCGGGCAGATGTCCTACGTCCCCGATGCCGGCCATAGCCAGCTCATCCGCCTGTTCTCGGCCGACCGCGACGTCACCACCAACGTGCTGACGACCGAAGAGGAGGGCATCGCGATTGCCGCGGGCGCCTGGCTCGGCGGCCAGCGCAGCGTGCTGCTGATGCAGTCGAGCGGGGTTGGCAATTGCATCAACATGCTGTCGCTGTCGGCGATCGGCCGCTTTCCGCTCCTGATGCTGGTGACGATGCGCGGCGAATGGGCCGAGTTCAATCCCTGGCAGGTGCCGATGAGCCGGGCGACGCAGCCCTCGCTGGAGGCGATCGGCTTGAAAGTGATGCGTGCGGAGACGGCGGAGGATCTGGTCGAGACGGTCGAAGCGGCCGCGGCGCTCGCCTACGATTCAGACCAGCAGATCGCGGTCCTGATCGGGCAACGCCTGATCGGAAAGAAGAAATGGTGATGTCGATGTCTAATGCCTCTCAACTCGATCGCCGTGCCGCCGTTGCGGCTCTCCTGAAGAACCGCAAGGATACGCTGGTCGTCTCCGGCCTGGGCTCGCCCACCTATGACCTTCATTCCGTCGGCGACCACGACGGCAATTTCTATCTCTGGGGCGCCATGGGCGGCGGCGCGCTGATCGGCCTCGGCCTGGCCCAGGCGCAGCCGGGCAAGCGCGTGCTGGCCCTGACCGGTGACGGCGAGCAACTGATGGGCCTTGGCGGCCTTGCCACCATCGGCGTCGCGCGTCCCCGCAATCTCGACATCGTCGTGATCGACAACCAGCACTTTGGCGAGACCGGGATGCAGGCGAGCCACACCGGTCGTGGCGTCGATCTCACGGCGATCGCGGTTGCTTGCGGCTTTGCCGCAACCGGCACCGCGCGGACGATCGAGGAAGTGAAACGTCTCGCGACCGAGATCGCAGGACCGGCCGATGGGCCGCGGCTCTTTGTCATCAAGGTTCTAGCGGAAAATCCGCCGCGTTCGCTGCCCTCGCGCGATGCCGTCTTTATCAAGAACCGGTTCCGTGCTCATCTCGGCTTTGCGGCGGCCTGAACCGGAGTCTGATCCGGGATGGCCGCCCGAGCAGCACTTCTGGAGTGAGACCCATGAAACTATCCGGCAAGGTCGCCGCCATCACCGGCGCGGCGCGTGGCATCGGCAAGGCCTGTGCAAAGCGATTCCTCGATGACGGCGTAAAGGTCGTCATCTCCGATGTCGATGCCGACGGTCTGGCTGCAACGGCCGCCGAACTCGGGCGGCCGGACGCCCTGCGTACCGTGGTCGGCAATGTCGCCAGGCGCGCCGACGTGGACCAGCTCGTCGCAACCGCCGTGAAGGAATTCGGCCGGCTCGACATCATGGTCAACAATGCCGGCGTCGCCCGCAACCGGGACATCCTGGAGATCTCCGAAGAGGAATTCGACGAAATCATCGGCATCAACCTGAAGGGCGCGTTCTTCGGCGTCCAGGCGGCGGCCAGGCAGATGATCGCGCAGGGCGGCGGGGGCGTCATCATCAACATGTCCTCGGTCAACGCGCTGCTGGCGATCCCGGCGCTGGCGACCTACGCCATGTCGAAGGGCGGCATGAAGCAGCTGACCTCGGTCGCCGCGGTCGCGCTTGCCCCGCACAACATCCGCGTCGTCGCGGTCGGGCCGGGCACGATCCTGACCGATATGGTGGCATCCTCGATCTACACCTCGGAAGATGCCCGCAAAACCGTGATGTCGCGGACGCCGGCCGGCCGTGGCGGAGAGCCGAGCGAGGTTGCCTCGGTCGTCGCCTTCCTTGCCAGTGACGATGCGTCCTACATCACCGGGCAGACCATTTATCCCGATGGCGGCCGCCTGATCCTGAACTACACGGTGCCGGTGAAGGACAAGTAGGGCTCTTTGTTTTGACGTGTTTTCTTCACGCGAACCGGTACCCACTTCGCTCGAAAACGCTTTAGGACTTCACCGCGCCCGACGTCATGCCGTCGATGAACTGGCGCTGGAGCAGGACGAAGATCACGACGATCGGCAGCACGATGATGACGGCGGCAGACAGCATCTCGCCCCAGTCGGTCGAGTACTGGCCGGTCAGATTGTAGAAGCGCACGATCGCCGTGACGTTGCTGTCGTTCTGGAGGAACGTCACGGCGATGACGAACTCGTTCCAGGCGTTCAGGCCGACGATGATCGCGACTGTCAACAGTCCCGGCCGCATCATCGGGAGGATCACGTACCAGAATATCTGCCACGGTTTTGCGCCATCGACTTGCGCTGCTTCCTCGAGCGCGACGGGAATCGCCAGCGCATAGGTGCGCAGCAGGAAAATCGCGAACGGCGAGAACATCGCGGTGTAGATCAGCGCCACGGCGGGGATCGAATTGACCAGGCCGAGCTTGGCGAACATGAAATAGAGCGGATAGAGGTAGAGCTGCACGGGCACGGTGATCGTGGCCATGAAGTAGAAGGTGATGAAGCGCCAGACCTTGCCCCTCTGCCGCGCCAGCACATAGGCGCAGGGCGTCGCGGTGACGCAGACCATGACAATGGTAAGGATCGCGACCTCGGCACTGTGCAGCAGGCTCGGGCCTAGCTGGGCGTTGCGCCAGGCAGAGGAAAAATTCTCCCAGTGCAACTGGGTCGGCAGCGCCAGCGGATTGCTGCCGATCTCGGTCGTCGTCTTCAGCGCGTTGATCACGGCAAGCGCGATCGGCAGCAGCGAGCTGAACGATGCGACGCCGATCAGCCCGAGGCTGAATGTCCTGCTCCAGCGATCCCCGATCATGTCGATTGCGCGTCGTCGGTGATCTGGAGCCAGAGATAGACAGCGGTCGCGCAGAGGCCGAACAAACTCATGACGCAGGCGGCGGCAGCGGCCTGGCCAACGTCGCCCTCGAAGAAGGCGTGACGATAGGCAAACGTCGCCAGCACTTCGCTGCCATAGGCCGGGCCGCCGCGGGTGACGATGAAGATGAACTCGAACACCTGGAACGACCAGATCACGGTCAGGATCAGCATGAGTGTGAGCGTCGGGCGAATGCCCGGAATCAACACGTAGCGGAACAGCGCAAGGAAGCCCGCGCCGTCGAGCCGCGCCGCTTCGATCTGGTCGACGCTGATCTGCCGCATCGCCGACAGGAACACGACCGCGAGAAAGCCCCACCAGTGCCAGATGTCGACGGCCGCGACCGCATAGAGCGAACGATCGGGGTCGGCGAGGGGATCGGAGATCGAAAAGCCGCGCTCGTTCAACCAGGCGACGATGCCGGTGGCAGGGCTGAAGATCATGCCCTGGAAGATGCGCCCCGTAACTGCAACCGCGATGATGCGCGGCAGGAAGATGATGGACTGCACGACGATGCGTGCCTTCGGCGCCATCAGCAGTGCCGCGGCCATCACCAGGGCAAGGCAGACCGGCACGGTGAGAAAGATCGCCGTCCAGATGAAATTATTGGTCAGCGCGGACCAGAACACGGGATCGGCGAACATGTTCTGGAAATTGGCGAGGCCTGCCCACGCCGGCTTGCCGACACCATCCCACATGAAGAACGCCGCCGTGAATGTCAGCACGGCGGGCACCAGGATGATGCAGATATTGATCAGCAGCGCCGGAAGCGCGAACAGCCACATCTTGAGGTCAGGCCGTCCGCGGCGGCAGCGGCGGAACCTTGCCTTCCTTCGCTTCCTGGCTGAACAGCGTCTGCATCCGGGTAAGATAAGCGTCCGGCGTGATCTTGTTGAGCCAGACCTGCTCGATGCCCTCGATCAGGTAGGAGTTGGTCGCACCCGGCCAGAACGTCCAGGTGGTGAAGCCGTACTGCCCCCTGCTGAAGGCTTCGTGCAGATTGGCGATGGTCTTCTCGAACAGCGGATAGCCGATGCCCTTGAGCATGTCCGGCGGCAGGTCCTTGACCGGCAGGGCCCATTTGCCGGGCCAGTCGCGGTTCATGGTCTCGTAGAACTTGCGCGTCAGCATGAACTCGAACACGGCGGCGGCGCCTTCCGCATTCTGCGACGTCTTTGCGATCGACAGCGTCGCGCCGCAGGCCAAGTGCACCAGCGATCCCGTGAAGGCCGATCCAAGCGTCGGCGTCGGCATCACGTCCATCACCGTGTCGGGCTTCGACATGCCGTAGGATTTTGTACCGAACGACCAGGTGCCGCTGAACGCCATCGCCGCCTTGGCGTTGACGACCTGGAGGAAACTCTGCTCGATCGTCAGCGAGAAGTAGTTCTTGCCGAAATAGCCCTTGTTGTACCAGGCCTTTGACAGCTCGACGGCTTCGACAAAGGGCGGCGCGGTCCAGGGCAATTCGCCGGCGAGCGCCTTGCGGACATTATCGGGGCCGGCGACGTTGTTGAAGAACACCGTCATCAGCCACTCGTTCACGCCCTTCCAGTCGGCATTGCCGGCGCCGAAGGGGATGATCCCCTTGGCAAGCGCGGCGTCGGCGACCTCTTCCATCTCCTGCCGGTTGGTCGGCAGCTTCCAGCCGTGCTGCTTGAACAACTCCTTGTTGTAGAACAGGTGCATCGACTCGTAGTCGCGCGGCAGCGCGTAGAGCTTGCCGCCGTAGACGCTGGTGTTGAGCAGCGGCGCGAGGAAGCGATCCTTCCATTTGTACTTCTCGGCGAAATCGTCGAGGGGCAGAACCTGCCCGGCATTCGCGATCGCGGTGAGATAGGCGGGACCGGCAGTCTGCACGATGTCCGGACCGTTGCCGGCGACGAGGGCGACCTTCAGCAGATTATTGACGGCGGCGCCCTTCACCTCGAGCTGAAGCAGATATTTGTCCTGCGAGGCGTTGAAGGCCTCGACCAGATCGTTGCGTAGCGCGGCCTGACCATCCGAGTTCGCCTGGCCGAACCAGAACGTCACGACCTTGCGCCCCTCCTCGGCGAGGGCGCCGCGCGGCAGGCCTGCCGCAAGGGCTGCGGCGGGAATGGAGGCAACAAGCTGGCGTCGGGTCATGGTCATGGCGATGAACCTCGGTTTCCTCGGTACAGGTGACGATTGTTGATTTTCCCTTAGTAATACGTATAACTAGGCCGGATGGCGACGTCAACAACGAGGACGACGCGGGGGAAGAGGGCCGCCAGACCTGCGCCGGCCCGCCCCACGCAGAAGGATATCGCGCTCGCGGCCGGCGTTTCGCAGGCTGCGGTGTCGCTCGTCCTTAACAAGACGGAGACGCCGTCCGTCCCGCCCGAGACACGCACGCGCATCCTCAAGGTCGCGCAGGAGCTCGGCTACCAGCCGAACCATCCGGCGCGCATGCTGCGCAGCGCGCGGACCATGACCTTTGCGTGCGTCATCCCCGACATCACCAACCCGTTCTATCCGGGCCTTGTACGCGGGCTGCAGACGGTCGCGGCGCCAGCCGGCTATGACGTCCTGATCTTCGATACCGATGGCCGGCCGGACGGCGAAGCACGCGCGATCGACTGGCTGTTGCAAGGACGCGCCGACGGCGTCGTCGCGACGTTCTTTCATCTGCGCGTGCCGCAGCTCGCCGTGCTCGCACGCAAGGGCATTCCGCTGGTGCGGCTGGAAAGCCAGCACAAGCCGGACGGGCCGCTCGCGATCGACAGCGTCTATATCGACAACGCGGAAGCCGCCGCCGAGATGACTCGGTTTTTGATCGCGCGCGGGCATCGGCGCATCGCCATGATCCAGGCCGAATTCGGTCCGAGTCAGCGGCGCGCACAGGGTTACAGCGCGGTGATGCGGGAGGCTGGGCTATCGCCCGATTTCATCACCGACAGCGCATACTCTGAAGAATCAGGTGCGCGTGCGATGAGACGTCTGCTCGAACGAAAGGGCTATCGCCCGACTGCCGTGTTCGGTGCGAGCGACGTGCTGGCGCTTGGCGCGATGGAGGCGGCACGTAGCGCCGGTCTGTCAATTCCGAATGACATCGCAATCGCCGGCTTCGATGACATCCCGGTCGCAAAACTGCTCGGGCTCACCACGGTACGGCAGCCGGAGTTTGATCTCGGCGCGCTCGCCGCGGAGACGTTGGTCAAGCGGTTGCAGCCGGGCGGGCTCGAGGCGCCGGGCAGGAGCCATGAGCTGAAATTCGAGATCATGAAGCGCTCATCGGTCTGACCGGCGAGCCAAAAATTGGATATGGGAGTAAACAGGTGACGGCTATTCCTCATGACTACGCGGAGCGCGTCTATGCCGGCGTGCTCGGCAAGATCATCGGCGTCTATCTCGGCCGGCCTTTCGAGGGCTGGACCTATGAGCGCATCATGAAGGAGCTCGGGCCGATCAACTACTATGTCAACGAACGCCGCGACGTCGCCTTGCGCTCGCATCATCTCGTCGTCACCGACGACGACGTCTCCGGCACGTTTGCGTTTCCGCGCGCACTGGCGGACAACGGCTATCCCAAGCGGCTCACCTCGAAGCAGATCGGGCAAGCCTGGCTGAATTATATCGTCGAGGAGCGTGCCATCCTGTGGTGGGGCGGCATCGGCAACTCCACCGAGCACACCGCCTATCTTCGGCTGAAGTCCGGCATTCCCGCGCCGCAGAGCGGTTCGATCGAGCTGAACGGCACCACGGTGGCCGAGCAGATCGGCGCGCAGATCTTCATCGACGGCTGGGCGATGGTGAGCCCGGGCAATCCCGAGCAGGCCGCCTATCTCGCCGAGCAGGCCGGGCGCGTCAGCCACGACGGCGAATCCGTGCATGCCGCAAAGCTGCTTGCGGCGATGGAAGCGCAAGCCTTCGTCGAGCGTGACGTGCAGAAGCTGATCGACGTCGGCCTCGGTTTCGTGCCGAAGGATTCGCTGATCCGGCGCGTCGTCAACGACGTTCGCGACTGGCATGCCGGCGACAACAGCAATGACTGGGAGCGCACCCGTGCGCTGATCGCCGGGCGCTATGGCTACGACAAATTCCTCGGCAACTGCCATGTCGTCCCCAACCACGCGCTGATCATTCTGGCTGCGCTCTATGGCGAGAACAGCTTTCAGGAAGCGATGCGGATCGCCAACACGGCCGGCTGGGATACGGACTGCAACGCCGGCAACGTCGGCTGCCTGTTCGGCATCCGCACTGGATTGGCCGGCCTCGACGCCGGACCGGATTTCCGCACGCCGATCGCCGACCGCATGTACGTCTCGACCGCCGACGGCGGGGCCGCGATCACCGATGCTGTGATCGAGACGCAGTCGCTGGTCGCAGCGGGACTGATGCTCGCGGGCGCGCCCGCCCTGGCCGTCGCCAAGAATGGCGCGCGTTTCAACTTCAATTTTCCGGGCAGCCTGCAGGGCTTCCATGCCAAGGGCGGAGCGCCGGCCCGCCTGCACGAGGTGCAACTCAGCAACGTCACCGGTCACAGCCGCAATGGCGCGCGCAGCCTTGCGATCGACTTCCGCCGCCTCGCGCCCGGCCGCGTCGCACGCGTCGCCAGCCCCACCTTCTTCGACAAGGAGGTGTTCACGATGCCAACCTATCAGCTGGTGTCCTGCCCGACGCTGTATTCCGGGCAGCGCGTCGAGTGCCGGTTGGAGTCGGAAACGGACAGCGGCACCGTCGCAGTGCGCCTCTTCGCGAGCGTCTATGACGAGCGCGACGAACTGGTCCATATCTATGGCGATGCGCAGGACCTCGCGGGCGGCTGCGAGGCCGTGCTGAGCTGGCAGGTACCGGAGACAGGCGCCTATCCGATCTTCGAGATCGGCGTCGAGATCGTGACGCAGGATCCTCTAGGCGTCGATGGCACGCTCTATCTAGACTACCTCACCTGGAGCGGCGCGGCCGACACCGTGCTGAAGCGGCCGGACGACAATCTCAGCACAATGTGGAAGCACGCCTGGGTCAACAATGTCAGCCAGTTCCAGACCCGGTGGGAAGGCCTGCGCGCCACCAATGGCGATGGGCTTGGTTTCGTCGCGCAGGGCACGCGCGACTGGAAGGATTATCGGGTGACCTCGGAGATCATGCCGCTGCTGGCGAACGCCTGGGGCCTCGCCGCGCGCGTGCAGGGACGTGAGCGCTATTATGCCCTGATGTTCGATCGCGCCGAGGGCGGGCGCGTGCGGCTGGTCAAGCGCGTGCACGACGAGATCGTGCTGGCCGGCGAGCGGTTCGCCTGGGAGCTCGATCGCAAATACAAGGTCGAGCTGCGTGTGGCCGGCACCGGCATCGAAGCCTATGTGGACGGCAAGAAGCTGTTCAGCGTGCACGATAGTGGCGATCTGCCGCTGACCGGCGGTGCGATCGCGCTCGTCGTCGACAGCGGATCGATCTCCGCGGAAGAGGTGAGGGTGTCGCCGCTGTAGCCGCGCAGTGCTGCTCTCTCACCTCTCCCGCTTGCGGGAGAGGTCGCGCACCGCGCAATCGACCCTGGCGGCAATCACTCCGCCGCGATCGTCATGCCGTAGCCGAGCCGCTTCGAGATGCCGCCGGCGCAGTCGCGCAGGGCATGGGCGATCGGGCTGTCCCAGCGGGCGTCGAACGTGCCTTCCGGTCCCATCGCGGTGATCACCAGCGCGACATGGCCGGCATGGTCGAACACAGGCGCGGAGAATGCGTTGACGCCAGGCAGGGGATCGCCGAGCGCGCGGGCGAGGCCGTGCTTGCGGACCTCGGCCAGCATCTCGGCGACTTTCGCGCCTTTCACCGCGCGCTTCGGATTGTAGCCGACGCCCTGGCGATCGAGGCCGCTTTCGAGTGCGGCGTTGATCGTCTTCTCCGGCAGGAAGGCCGCGAAGGCGCGGCCGGTCGCGGTCTCCAGCAACGCCATCACCGAGCCGGCGCGCATCACGATGTGCATGGGCTGGCCGGGCTCCTCCAGCTGTACCACGGTCGGGCCATGCGTGCCCCAGACTGCCAGCGAGACCGCATGTCCGATCTGGCTCGCGAGCGCGGCGATCTTGGGCTGCGCGATGCGCACGCCTGAGAGCCGGCGCAGGCTGATCAGGCCGAGCTCCAGCGCCAGCACGCCGATCTCGTAGCGGCCGGTGGTCTCGTCCTGCTCGATCAGCCCGATGCGGGAGAAGCTGGCGAGATAAGGATGTGCCTTGGCCGGTGTCATGCCGGCCTCGCGGGCGAGATCGCGCAGCATCATCGGCTCGCCGCTCCTGGCGAGCGCGCGGAGCAATTCTCCGCCGACCTCGATCGACTGGATGCCGCGGCTCTCTCTCTTCATGCGCCTCCTGGCGTGGGCTGGCTTACGCCGCGTCGCGCTTGGCGGCGCTGTCGGCGAGATGACGGCCGGCAATGTAGCCGAAGGTCAGCGCCGGCCCAAGCGTGATGCCGGCCCCGGGATAATTGCCGCCCATGATGCTCGCCATGTCGTTGCCGGCGGCATAGAGCCCGGGAATCACCCGGCCCTCGGCGTCCAGCGCGCGCGCATTCTCGTCGGTGACGATGCCGGCATAGGTGCCGAGATCGCCGATCACCATCTTGATGGCGTAGAACGGGCCGTTCTCCAGCGGCGCGATGCAGGGATTCGGACCGTGCATGGCGTCGCCCTGGTAGCGGTTGTAGGCCTTCGAGCCCTTGCCGAAGGCGGCGTCGTGTCCCAGCGGCGCGGTCGCGTTGAACTGTTTGACGGTCTCGGTGAATGCCGTCGCATCGATGCCGGCCTTCGCCGCCAGCGCCTCCAGCGTGTCGCCGCGCATGAGGTAGCCGGTATCGAGGTGATGACCTAGCGGCATCGGGAACGGCGGCACGCAGCCTAGGCCATATTTGCGCAGCGTCTTGTGATCGCAGACGAGATAGGCCGCGATCTCCTCGCCGGGCTTTGCGGCCTTGATCATGGCCTGGACGAAGTCGTGGTAGGAATTGCCCTCATTGGCAAAGCGCTTGCCGTCGCGCATCACCGCGATCACGCCCGGTTTGGCGCGGTCGATGAAATGCGGCATCACGCCCTTTGAACCGTCCTTGCGCGTGGTCAGCGACACCGGCACCCACGCCGCCGCGTTCGGCAGCCGATTCTCGACGTGTCCGCCGGCGCTCTCCGCCAGGCGCAGGCCGTCGCCGGTATTGCCGGTCGGTCCCGGGGAGAAATGCTCAACGCCGGTCGGTGCGTGTGGAAACATCTTCTTGCGCCGCTCGACATCATGCGGAAAGCCGCCGCAGGCGAGCACGACGCCCGCGCGCGCACGGATGCGGACCTCACGGCCTTCGCGCGATACGATCGCGCCGGTCACTGCGCCGTTCTCGACCGTCAGCTCGCGCACGGGCGAGGACAGCCACATCGGAATCTTCAGGTCCTGGGCGGATTTGGCGAGGCGTCCCGCCAGCGCGTTGCCGTTGGTGAGCGTCATGCCGCGGCCATAGCGCAGCACATCCATCAAATGGCGCGACAGCCGCTTGGCGACATAGACCGCCGAATTCAGCGACTTCGTCACGCGCATGAAGTGGATGATCTCCTTGCCACTTCCGAGCATCATGCCGAACACGGTGAGCTCGGGCAGCGGCATGCCGAGCGTCTTGATCTGATCGCCGAGCTCGCGGCCGTCGAACGGCCGCGTCACCATGGAGCGGCCGCCCTGTGTGCCGCCGGGTGCTTCGGCGTGATAGTCCGGAAACACCAGCGGCATGTCGAAGCGCAGCGCGGTCTTGCTGGTGAAGAAATCCACCGCCTCGGGGCCGGCACTCAGGAATGCGTCGACCCGCGCGGCGTCGAAATTGTTGCCGGCTTCGTGGCGCAGATAGGTGCGGGCCTGCTCGGGCCCTTCCTCGATGCCGTAGGCCTTCGCCAGCGAGGTGCCGGGAATCCACAGCCAGCCGCCGGAGCGCGCGGTGGTGCCGCCGAAGCGCGGCTCCTTCTCGACGATCAGCACGTCGAGGCCGCGATAGCGCGCGGTGATCGCGGCCGACATGCCGGAGCAGCCCGATCCGGCCACGAGCACGTCGCACTCGTATGTTTCGCTTGCGTCGTGCGCGTTGCCGGTCATGTCAACCTCACTTCTTCAGCAGCGGACATTTGGATTCGGAGACCGGGCGGAAGGCGTCCTCGCCCTTCACGGTCTTGACGATCTCAAGATAATCCCAGGGCTCCTTGGACTGCTCGGGCGTCTTCACCTTGGCCAGATACATGTCGCGGATGACGCGGCCGTCTTCGCGCAAGCGTCCGCCATGGACGAAGACGTCCTCGATCGGCAGCTCGCGCATCTTGGCCATCACCTTGGCGGGATCGTCGGTGCCGGCGGCCTTGATGCCCTTGAGATAATGCAGCACCGAGCCGTAGACGCCGGTCTGGATCATGGTCGGCATCACCTTGGTGCGCTCGTAGAACTTCTTCGACCAGGCGCGCGTCGCCTCGTCCATGTTCCAGTACGACGCCGTGGTCATGTAGGTGCCCTGCGCGGCCTTCAGGCCGATCGCGTGCACGTCGGTGTCGAACATCAAGAGGCCGACCAGCTTCTGGCCGCCCTGGACGAGACCGAACTCGCCGGACTGCTTGATCGCGTTATCGGTGTCCTGGCCGGCATTGGCGAAGGCGACGACGTCGGATTTCGAGCTCTGCGCCTGCAGTGCGAAGGAGGAGAAGTCAGCCGTGTTGGTCGGATGCTTCACGCCGCCGAGCACCTTGCCGCCCATCTCGTTGATGAAGCGCGTGGCGTCCTTCTCGAGCTGCTGGCCGAAGGCATAGTCCGCGGTGATGAAGTACCAGGACTTGCCGCCTTCCTTGATCACGGCGGAGGCGGTCACCTTTGACAGGGCATAGGTGTCGTAGGTGAAGTGCACGGTGTTCGGGCTGCACAGCTCGTCGGTCAGCGAGCTCGCGCCGGGGCCGGAGAGCAGCGCAATCTTGTTGCGCTCGCGCACCATGTTGTGGATGGCGATCGCGATGCCGGAATTGGGGATGTCGACGACCGCGTCGACCTTGCCGTTGTCGAACCAGCCGCGGGCAATCTGCACGCCGACGTCGGTCTTCATCTGGTGGTCGGCGCTGATGATCTCGATCGGCTTGCCCAGCACGGTCGGCCCGAATTCCTCCACCGCCATCTTGGCGGCCTCGACCGAGCCCGGCCCGCTGTTGTCGCGACCCCAGCTCGACAGATCCGTCAGCACGCCGATCCGCACAGCGTCGTCGGACACTTGCGCGGTCGCGGCTGAAGTCATTGCAGCCGAAGTCATGGCCGCGAACATGGCGCAGGCCAGAAGCCCTCTCATTGTCGTTCCCTCTCTTTTATGGGCCGCTCGGGGCGGCCGGTTGTTCTGACGGTAAATTAGATATTGGCGAATGAGTTTGTCAATGGCGAATAATGCGAAAGGGAGCGTTCCTCCCTTGCGATCCGAGGATGCGGGGCGCAACCGTCCCAGCACCGTCATTGCGAGCGCAGCGAAGCAATCCAGACTGTCTCTACCGAGGCAGTCTGGATTGCTTCGTCGCAAGTGCTCCTCGCAATGACGGGTGTCGAAGCGGCGGGGCGCCAAATCTCGTGGAGTTCTCCTGTGAGAGACAACACCTCCACAGATTGCAACCGTCATGACGATTATCCATGATGCATCCGGAATCTTTTGGGGCACAGGGAATGACGGCAGCAACGGGCGTCTCCGCAAGCGCGGAGAAATCGGCGACGGCGCATGTGGTGTGGGCGAGCGCGCTCGGCACCGCGATCGAATGGTACGATTTCCTGATCTACGGCACGGCGGCCGCGCTGGTGCTGAACAAGCTGTTCTTCCCGAGCTTCGATCCTTTCGTCGGCACGCTGGCGGCGTTCTCCACCTATGCCGTCGGCTTCGTCGCGCGGCCGATCGGCGGCGCGATCATCGGGCATTACGGCGACCGGCTCGGCCGCAAGAAGATGCTGGTCGCGACCATGATCGCGATGGGGCTCGGCACCTTCCTGATCGGCTGCCTGCCGACCTACAGCCAGATCGGCGTCTGGGCGCCGATCCTGCTCATCGTGCTGCGCTTCGTCCAGGGCATCGGGCTTGGCGGCGAATGGAGCGGCGCGGTGGTCATGGTGATCGAGCACTCCGGCAACCGGCGCGGCTTCTACGGCAGCCTGGTGCAGATCGGCTTTCCGGTCGGCGTCGCCGCGTCGACGGGCATCTTCGCGCTCATGACGAAATTGCCCGAGGCGGATTTCCTGAGCTGGGGCTGGCGTGTGCCGTTCCTGATCAGCATCCTGCTCGTCGGCGTCGGCTTCATCGTGCGGCTGAAGCTCGCGGAGACGCCGCATTTCAAGGAAGTGGTCGAGCGCAGGGAAGTGCTGGCGCAGCCGGCGCTGGAGGTGCTCCGCCGCGACTGGCGCAGCTTCCTGCTCGCGATCGGCATCACGGTGTCGGAAGTGGGGCTTGCCTATCTCCTCACCGTTTTCACCGTGGTCTATGCCACGACCAAGCTGGGCCTGCCGCGCCAGGTGATCCTGGATGCGGTGGTCTATGCCGCGCTCGTCGAGTTCGCGACGCTGCCGCTCGCCGGCTGGCTCTCCGACATCTTCGGACGCAAGGCGCTGTATCTCGCCGGCGGCGTGTTCTCAGTGGCGCTGGCGTTTCCGCTGTTCTGGTTCCTCGATACAAAAGAACCGGCGCTGATCATTTTCGCGCTGGTCGTCACGATGACGCTGACGCATGCGCTGCTGTTCGGGCCGAAGGCGGCGTTCATGCCGGAACTGTTCCGCACCCAGGTGCGCTATAGCGGCGCATCGCTGGGCGCCAATGTCGCGGCCGCGCTGAGCGGCGGCTTCTCGCCGCTGATCGCAACCGCGCTGCTGGCATGGGCCGGTTCGTACTGGCCTGTGTCGGTCTACATCATCGCGCTCTCGATCATCACGATCATCGCGACGCTGAAGGCGCCGGAGACGGCGCACGCCGCGCTGAAATCCTGAGATCGGAAGGGCGCGCTGCTTCGTCGCGGGCGCGCGCCGCGCACAAGCTTGCGGCAATCCGCATCATGATCTTGATCACGCCTGCCGCGTGAGTGGGCCTGCGCGGGCCTGCGCGCCGCCTTGCATACACGTTCTGACGCCTTCTTATGCGTTGCTGCCAAAACCGAATGCAGCGCCGCGAACCATTAGCCGCGTTTATACGGCGGATTTTTACTTCCAATTTTACTTCGCAAAATCTCGCCCCTAGCCTCGCGGGCAATTGATCACATCGCAGCCGGTCAATGGCGACCGGGGCGAACGTTCATCGTAACCAACGAGGGTTGCCATGTCTGATGGGGCTAAGGGGACGTCCACTTTCGATCCGGCGGGAACGAAAGTGACGACGACGAAAAAATTGAGCCGGCGCACGCTGTTGAAGGGTGCGGCAGCCGTTGCGGGCGCAGCTGTCGGATCGGATGCGATCCGCGGTTTCCCGACCATCTGGGCGCAGGAGATCAAGGATATCGAGCTGCGCCATGTCGGCGTCTCCTACTCGGTGGTGAAGGCGATCGGTGACCAGGCGGCCAAGGATCTCGGCTTCAAGGTGACGATGCAGAACCTCGACACCTCCGCCGCCATCAACCGCTTCATAAGCCAGCCTAATACGGTCGACATCGCCGACCTCGAGGGCTGGCAGGCCAAGCTCGCCGCCAAGCGCTCCGTCATCCAGGGCATCGAAGTCAAGAAGATCAAGGAGTTCGACAACATCCTGCCGATCTTCACCAAGGGCGAGATCGACGGCCACAAGATCCCGCGCCAGGGCATCTCGCCCTATGAAGCGATGTACATATCCAAGCCCGACTCCACCGATCTGCACGACGGCGTCACCGAATGGGCGACCTTCCTGCCGCAGGTCTACAACGCCGACTCCATCGGCTATCGGCCCGACCTCGTCGGCCATGAAGTGACCGAGTGGAAGGATCTGATCGATCCGAAGTTCAAGGGCAAGGCCGCGATCCTCGACGTGCCCGCGATCGGCATCATGGACGCTGCGCTCTGCTTCGAGAGCGCCGGCCTGATCAAGTACGGCAACAAGGGCAACATGACCAAGGAGGAGATCGACTTCACCTGCAACAAGCTGATCGAGCTGAAGAAGCAGGGCCAGTTCCGCGCGACCTGGACCACCTTCGACCAGTCGGTGCAGTTGATGGCCGCAGGCGAAGTGGTGATCCAGTCGATGTGGTCGCCCGCGGTTGCGGCGGTGCGCGTGAAGGAAATCCCCTGCGTCTACGCGCCGGTCAACGTCAAGAACGGCAAGGAAGGCTATCGCGGCTGGTGCAACGGCATGGGCCTGATGAAGCACCTCTCCGGCAAGAAGCTGGATGCCGCCTACGAATATCTCAATTGGTATCTGTCTGGCTGGCAGGGCGGCTTCGTCGGCCGCTACGGCTACTACAGTCCGGTGCCGTCGACGGCCAAGAAATTCCTCACCGCTGCGGAGTGGGATTTCTGGTACGACGGCAAGCCGGCGCCTGCGGTGATCAACGATCCCTACGGCGTGCCGATGGAGAAGGCCGGCACCAAGCGCGACGGCGGTTCGTTCCTCGATCGCGTCAAGAACATCTCGTGCTGGAACACGCTGATGGACGAAGCCGCCTACATGAACAAGCGCTGGAACGACTTCAAGGTGGCGTGAAACCTGCTTTCCCTGACGTTGCGAAGCACCGGCGCCGTCACGCGCCGGTGCGAGAAGACCGACTTCGAGGCGTTTGCCGATATGCAGCCAAGTCCAGCTCAAACTCCACCACGCGCCAATCTCACCGGCTGGCTCTATGTCTCGCCGCTGGTGCTGGTGCTCGTGCCGTTCTTCGTGGCGCCGATCCTGGTCGTGCTGGCGGCGAGCTTCTTCACCACTGACGGCTTTGGCGGACTGACGCCCGACTTCACGCTGGCGAGCTACGTCGATGTGCTGCATTCGGCGCTGACGCTGAAGCTGTATCTGGCGACCATCAAGTTCACCGTGTTGACCTGGGTCTTCACCCTGATCATCGGCTTCTTCGTCGCCTACTTCCTGGTGTTCCACGTCCGTAACCAGCTGCTCGCGATCGGCCTGTTCCTGCTGTGCACCGTGCCGTTCTGGACCTCCAACATCATCCGGATGATTTCCTGGATTCCGCTGCTTGGCAAGGAAGGCCTGATCAACCAGGCGCTGCTGGGAACGGGCGTGATCCGTCAGCCGCTCGAAGTGCTGTTGTTCTCTGATCTCGCGGTCGTCATCGCCTATGTGCACCAGCTCACGATCTTCATGATCGTGCCGATCTTCAACTCGATGGCCCGGATCGACAAGAAGCTGATCGAGGCTGCGATCGACGCCGGCGCCAGCCGTTTCGATATCATGCGCCTGGTCGTGGTGCCGATGTCCAAGAGCGGCATCGCGCTCGGCACCATCTTCGTGGTCTCGATCGTGATGGGCGATTTCTTCGTGGTTAAGGTGATGTCCGGCGGCGGCTCGGCCTCGGTGGTCAGCGCCTTCTACGAGGACGTCGGCGTGCTGCAATATCCGACCGCCGCCGCTAGCGCCGTGTTGCTGACGCTGGTGCTGGTCGCGATCGTGTCGCTGATCCTGCGCACCGTCGATATCCGGCAGGAGATCACGCGATGAGCGCGGTGGCTGCCGACATGCCCGAAACGGTCGCGCCTGCGACGACCAAGGCGATCGCGCCGAGCAAGGGTGGACGTCCCTGGACGTTCTACGTGCTGGCGACGCTGTTCGGCCTCTACGTCATCGCGCTCTACGGCCCGATGTTCTGCATCTACGTCCTGTCGTTCCAGGACATCCGCGGCGGCCTGGTGTTCCCGATGAAGGGCCACTCGCTGCACTGGTTCGTCGACCTCTTCACGCAAGTGCGGACCGGCGACGTCAAGGGCTCGTTCGACCGTTCGATCAAGCTCGCTGTCATCGTCACTGTCATCACCGTGGTGGTCTCGTTCCTGGCCGGTCTCGGTTTCCGCAAACGATTTCGCGGCGACACTTTCGTCTTCTACATGATGATTGGCAGCTTGGTGGCACCCGGCCTCGTGCTCGGTCTCGGGACGGGACTTCTGTTCCAGGCGCTCGGGCTCAATGCGAGCTGGTACACCTCGGCACTCGGCGCCCAGCTGTCCTGGACGCTTCCGTTCGGCGTGCTGGTGATGTTCGCGGTGATGTCGCGCTTCAACCACGTCTGGGAGGAGGCGGCCTATGATCTCGGTGCCAGCCGCTGGCAGTCGATCTGGTTGGTCATGATCCCGGTGCTCGCGCCCGGCCTCGTCGCGGTCGCGCTGTTCGGGTTCACGCTATCCTATGACGAATTCGCGCGCAGCCTGCAGACGGCGGGCTCGCTGAACACGCTACCGCTCGAAATCTGGAGCATGACGCTGAATGTCACCTCGCCGTCGCTCTACGCGCTCGGCACGGTGACGACCATTGTCTCCTTCGTCGTGATCGGCGCGAGCCTGGGCAGCATCGTGCTGATCCAGAAGAAGCGCGGCAGCAGTGCAAAGGGCTGAGCTGGAATTATGAAGAGCGATCGCGGCGATATCGAACTGGCAGGCGTCTGCAAGAGCTTTGACGGCATCACCAATGTGGTCGACGGCGTCAATTTGAAGATCGCCGACGGCGCCTATTGCTGCTTCATCGGCCCCTCCGGCTGCGGCAAGACCACGATCCTGCGCATGATCGCCGGCCATGAGGACCCCACTGCGGGCGAGATCGTGATCGGCGGCCAGAACGTCGTCGGGCTCGCGCCAGTGCAGCGCCGGACCGCGATGATGTTCCAGTCGTACGCGCTGTTCCCGCATCTCACCGTGCGCGACAATATCGCCTTCGCGCTACGCGTGCGCGGCATGTCCAAGGCCGACCGGTTGCGGGCGGCCGATGCCATGATCGAGAAGGTCCGGCTGACGCAATTCGCCGACCGGCTGCCGGCGCAGCTGTCCGGCGGCCAGCAGCAGCGCGTGGCGCTGGCACGGGCCGCGATCACCGAGCCGCGGGTGCTGCTGCTCGACGAGCCGCTGTCGGCGCTCGACGAGCAGCTCCGCGTCCAGATGCGCCAGGAGCTCCGCCGGATGCAGCAGGAGCTCGGTATCACTTTCATCCATGTCACCCACACCCAGCTCGAGGCGATCGCGCTGGCCGACCTCGTGGTGGTGATGGAGCAAGGCAAGATCAAGCAGGCGGGCGCTGCGCGCGATGTCTACGCCCATCCGCACGATCGCTACGTCGCCGAATTCATGGGCGGCCAGAACGTGCTGTCGGGACGGGTTGAAAAGGTCAACGGCGCGAGCTTCACGCTCGCGCAGGCCGCTCCCTCCGGCATCGAAGTGCCGCTGCAGGCGCGCGCGAATGTCAGCGTCGGTGACAAGGTCGACATTGCCGTCCGCCGCGACGATGTTGCGCTGGTGCGTCCAGGCAAGGAGTTGCCGCCGGGCTACACGACCTCGCTGCCGAGCCGCGTGCTCGCGATCGAATACCAGGGCTACTTCGTCAAGGTCATGCTCGACACCGTGCCGGACGACGAGTTCGTGGCCTATGTGCCGGAAAAAACTTTCTTTGCAGATCCATTCACCGTCGGCGATGTCGTGATGGCCACATGGGCTACCGGCAGCGCGTTGCCTCTCGCCTAAGACCCGTCGCGCACAGGAGTATGACCGTGCAGATATCCTTTACACTCAACGGCCGGCCAACCACTGTCGATGTCGAGCCGGCGACGATCGTCGCCGAGCTGCTGCGCGAGCAGCTCAACCTCACCGGCACGCATATCGGATGCGATACCAGCCAGTGCGGCGCCTGCGTGGTGCATCTGGACGGTCTTCCCGTGAAGAGCTGCACGCTGCTCGCACCCGCGCTCGACGGCGCGACGCTGCTCACCATCGAAGGCCTGCAGGGCGCGCCCGGTTCGAACCAGATGCATCCGATGCAGGAGGCGTTCCGTGAGCATCACGGTCTGCAATGCGGCTTCTGCACACCCGGCATGTTGATGACCGCGGTCGCGCTCGCCGCTGAGAAGCCGGACCTGACGGAGGCCGACGTCCGTCACGGCCTCGAAGGCAATATCTGCCGCTGTACCGGCTACCAGAACATCGTCGTCTCGGTCTTGGCCGGCGCTGCCGCCATGAACGCCGCCAAGGGAGAGTGACCATGAACAATGTGATCGGCATCGGTGCCTCACCGAAGCGCAAGGAGGACCAGCGCTTCCTGACCGGCCGCGGCAATTACGTCTCCGACATCAAGCGCCCCGGCATGACCGCAGGCGTATTCGTGCGTTCGCCGCACGGGCACGCGGTGTTGCGCGGCGTCGACAAGAGCGCGGCGTTGGCATCGCCTGGTGTCATCGCGGTCCTGACCGGTGACGACGTCAAGGCTGATGGCCTTGGCGGGTTGCCCTGCGGCTGGGGCATCTCGGATGCCAAGGGCGTGCCGATGAAGGAGCCGCCGTTCCCGATGCTGGCGCAGGGCAAGGTGCGCTTCGTTGGCGACATGGTGGCGTTCGTCATCGCGGAGACGCCGGAGCAGGCAAATGCGGCGGCCGAGTTGCTGGCCGTCGATTACGAGGTGCTGCCGTCGGTGGTCGGCGTGCTTGAGGCTGTCCGGCCCGGCGCACCGCAATTGTTCGACGACGTGCCGAACAACATCTGCTGCGACTGGGAGCTTGGCGACAAGGCCGCGGTCGAGGCCGCGTTCCGCAAGGCCGCGCATGTCGCCAAGCTGAGCCTCGTCAACAATCGCCTGATCGGCAACCCGATGGAGCCGCGCGCAGCGATTGCGGAATACGAGCCAGGCACGGATCGCTTCACGCTCTGGACCACAAGCCAGTTCCCCCACGTCGTGCGCTTCCTGATGGGGGCGCTGGTGCTGAACATCCCGCAGCACAAGCTGCGCGTGGTTGCGCCCGATGTCGGCGGCGGCTTTGGCGTCAAGCAGTTCCACTACGGCGAGGAGGCCGTGATCACCTGGGCGGCCAAGCGCGTCAAGCGGCCGATCAAATGGGTGGCGAGCCGCTCGGAGGGCTATGTCTCGGATCGCCATGGCCGCGATCATGTCACCGAGGCTGAGCTCGCGCTCGACGAGACCGGAAAGTTTCTCGCCTTTCGCGTCAACACGCTCGCCAATATGGGCGGCTATCTCTCGACGTTCGGGCCGAACATCCCGACCAACCTCTACGCGCCGCTGCTCGGCGGCGTCTACACCACGCCCGCGATCTACTGCAATGTGAAGGTCGTGTTCACCAACACCGTGCCTGTCGATGCCTATCGCGGCGCGGGTCGGCCGGAGGCGACCTTCGTGCTGGAGCGCATGGTCGACGTCGCGGCCAGCGAGATGGGCATCGACCGCGTCGAGATCCGTCGCCGCAACATGATCCCGAAGGAAGCCTATCCGTACCAGACGCCGGTGCTGGTGCAGTACGATTCGGGCGATCCGATGGGGTGCCTCGACGGCGCGCTGGTTGCGGCCGACGTCAAGAATTTCGGCGTGCGCAAGGCGGCTTCGGCCAGCAAGGGCAAATTTCGCGGGCTCGGCTATTCGACCTATGTCGAAGCCTGCGGCCTCGCGCCGTCGCGTTTCGCGGGGCGGCTGGGCGCCCGGGGCGGCCTCTATGAAAGCGCCACGGTGCGCGTGCATCCGACCGGCCAGGTGACGGTCATGATCGGCACCCACAATCACGGTCAGGGCCATGAGACGACGTTCGCGCAGATCGTCTCGGAGAAGCTCGGCGTGTCCTTTGAAAATGTCGACATCGTGTTCGGCGACACCGACCGCGTGCAGTTCGGCATGGGCACGTATGGTTCGCGCTCGCTGGTGGTCGGTGGTGCCGCGCTGTCGAAGGCGACGGACAAGGTG
Source organism: Bradyrhizobium cosmicum (assembly GCF_007290395.2). Taxonomy (NCBI): domain Bacteria; kingdom Pseudomonadati; phylum Pseudomonadota; class Alphaproteobacteria; order Hyphomicrobiales; family Nitrobacteraceae; genus Bradyrhizobium; species Bradyrhizobium cosmicum. Next base: position 1,619,881 of record NZ_CP041656.2, read on the forward strand.
ATCGCAAAGGGCAAGAAGATCGCCGCCCATCTGCTCGAGGCGGCCGAAGTCGACATCCAGTTCGAGGCCGGAAACTTCTCGGTCGCGGGCACGGATCGCATGAAGTCGTTCGAGGAAATCGCGGGCGCCGCCTACGTCCCGCATAACTATCCGCTCGAGGTGTTGGAGCCGGGGCTTGAGGAGCAGGCCTATTACGATCCGGTCAACTTCACCTATCCTGGTGGCTGCCACATCGCCGAGGTCGAGGTCGATCCGGAAACCGGCACGGTGACGCTGGTCAATTACACGGCCGTCGATGACGTTGGCACGGTCATCAATCCGATGATCGTGGAGGGCCAGTTGCACGGCGGTATCGTGCAGGGTGTCGGTCAGGCGCTGTTTGAGAACGCGGTCTATGACGAGGGCTCTGGCCAGCTCATGTCGGGTTCGCTGATGGATTATTGCATGCCGCGTGCGGACCACATGCCGATGATGAAGGTCGCGACCCATTCCACGCTGTGCACGCACACCCCGATGGGCGTGAAAGGCTGTGGCGAGGTCGGCACCATCGGCTCGCCCGCCGCCGTCATCAACGCGGTGGTCGATGCGCTCTCGCATCTCGGCGTCACCCATGTCGACATGCCGGCGACGCCGAACCGGATCTGGCGCCTGCTGCAAAACGCGTCGCTGCCGGTGGCGGCGGAATAGGGAGGACACCATGAAATCGTTTGCCTATCACCAGCCGAGTGAAATCCCCGACGCGGCCAAGCTTCTGATTTCGATCGAGGACAGCAAGCTCGTCGCCGGCGGCATGACGCTGATCCCGACTCTGAAGCAGCGGCTGGCCAGTCCGGTCGCGCTGGTCGACCTTTCAAAGCTGCCAAACCTCAATGGCATCACAGATGAAGGCGCCACCATCACCATCGGTGCAATGACGCCGCATGCGGTGGTCGCCGCCTCGAAGCTGGTCCAGACCAGGATCCCCGGGCTGGCCGCGTTGGCGTCCATGATCGGCGATCCCGCCGTGCGCAGCCGGGGCACCATCGGCGGCTCGGTTGCCAACAACGATCCGGCCGCGGACTATCCGGCCGGCGTGCTCGGTCTTGGCGCCACCATCGTCACCAGCACGCGCGAGATCGCAGCCGACAAGTTCTTCCTCGGACTGTTCGAGACCGCGCTCGAGCCCGGGGAGATCATCACCGCAATCCGGTTTCCGGTGCCGCTCAAGGCGGGATACGCGAAATTCAAGGCGCCGGCGTCGCGCTATGCGCTGGTCGGCGTGTTCGTCGCGAAATTCGCCGATGAGGTCCGCGTCGCCGTGACCGGCGCGGGGCCAGGCGTGTTCCGGGTGCCGCCGATGGAGGCGGCGCTGTCGGAGAATTTCGATCCATCCGCGGTCGCGGTGATCAGGATCGACACGGAGGGTCTTACCTCCGATATCCACGCCGAAGCCGACTACCGCGCGCATCTCGTCACCGTCATGGCCAAGCGCGCCATCGACGCGGCACTCAGCTAGCTCTTTAGGTTTGATGATGACTGATGGTTCCGGCCGAACGGCCTTTCCGCCGGCGCCGACTGGCCTCGGCGCGCTTTCTGCAACCGAGATCATGGCCGGCTACCGGCGCAAGGCGTTCACACCGCGCGATGTCGTCGACGACACCATCGTTGCGCTTCAGGCGACGAACGAGGCCTGCAACGCGGTGGTGACGCCGATGTACGAGCAGGCGCGGGCGGAGGCCGATCGCGTCACCAGGGAGATGAAGGCGGGCGAGGCCAAGGGGTCGCTCGCAGGCGTGCCTGTCACGATCAAGGATCTCGTGTTCGTCGCCGGCGTGCCGGCCTATGGCGGTTCGCCGATGAACAGGGCGTTCGTGCCCGAAGCCGATGCCGCTGTCGTGTCGGCGCTGAAGGCGGCCGGCGCGATCATCACCTGCAAGACCACGACCTGCGAGTCTGGCTACAAGCTGACGGCTGACAGCCCCGTCACCGGCACCACGCGCAATCCCTGGCATCAGGGTCGTACCAGCGGCGGATCGAGCGGCGGTGCGGCTGCGGGCGTTGCGGCCGGCTGTGGGCCGATCGCCATCGGCACCGACGGCGTCGGCTCGATCCGTGTTCCCGCGTCCTTCTGCGGCGTGTTCGGGCTGAAGCCGACGTTCGGCCTGGTGCCGCGCTCGCCCGGTTTTTCGCCGCCGTCCTGGGCCTCGCTCGCACACACCGGGCCGATCACGCGCACTGTCGCGGATGCCGCGCTGACGCTGGAGATCATCGCTGCCTATGATCTGCGCGATCCCGCCAGCCTGCCGGTGTCGCCGCGCCGCTTCGATACCAACGCCGCGCCGTTGAACGGCCTTCGCATCGGCGCCAGCGCCGATCTCGGCTACGCCGCGGTGAGCCCCGACGTGCTTGCGGCGTTCGGCAAGGCGCTCGCCATTCTCGACACCTGCGGTGCAGAGGTCACCATGGATGGTCCGGGCCTCGATCCCCGCATTCTGGAGCATACGCTGAAGCCGATTGCCTTCACCGAGCAGGCGGCGGCCGTCGCGAGCAAGACCACGGCCGATCTCGCCAGCTCCGAGCCCGACTATCGCGACGTGGTCACCGCCGGCCGCAACTACAGCGGTACGGATTATGTCGAGGCCGGTTACCGGCGCGGCCAGGCGCGCAGCGCATTCGTCAAACTGTTCGAGCGCGTCGATGCGCTGGTGACGCCGACGGTCGCGGTGACAGCATTCGAGGCCGGCCGGATCGGCGTGGACACGATCGACGGCAACAAGGTCGATCCGCACCTCGGCTGGTCGCCCTTCACCTGGCCGATCAACCTCGCCGGCCTTCCGGCGGCGACGCTGCCTTGCGGCTTCGATCGCGACGGCCTTCCGATCGGTCTCCAGATCATTGCGCCGTGGCTCGACGAGCCCACCATCTTCCGCATCGCTGCCGCGTTCGAGCAGGCCCAGCCCTGGTCGAAGTTCTGGCCGCAGGTGGCGTTGCGCTAGTCGAAGGGGAGAGCGCGGGCGCGTGGAAAAAGCCCTTTGCAATCAAGGTCCGTTCTACTGTGCATGGGGTTGTTTTCGATCCTTCGAGCCTAGCCGAGGTCGATCGGCGCGCCGCGGCCGCTGAGCTCCTCGTCGAGACGGAGGTAATGCGCGAGATAATCGTGCAGCGCGGTTGCGGCCTTCGAGGTGGCGCCGCTGGATTTGTAGAGCAGCAGCTCGACCTTCGGCAGCGGCGGCAGGCCCTCATTGGGGCCGACCTCGCGCATCGCCGGCACCAGCGCGCTGCGGCCAAGGACGGTCACGGCCATGCCGGCGAAGGCTGCGGCCTGCAGCCCGCCGACGCTCTCGCTGACGCAGGCAATACGCCAGCGCAGGTTCGCGCGCTCCAGCGTATCGATCGCGTAGTCGCGATAGATGTTGCCGGGCGGCAATAGCGCGAGCGGGATCGGGCGTTCCTGATGCGCGGCGGATTGCTCGCCGGTCATCCAGACCAGTTGCTCGCGCCGCACCACCTGGCCGCCGGTGAAATCGTTCATGCGGGTGACGAGCGCAATATCGACGTCGCCGCGCTTGACGAGCCCGACGAGCGGCGTCGACAGCGCGCAGTTGAGCTCGACCTGGATGCGCGGGAACGATTTCCGGAACACGCTGAGGATCGACGGCAGCATGAAGGCCGCGTAGAGATCGGGCGTGCCGAGCACGACCTGGCCCTCGATCTCCTGCGACGCAAGCTGCGAAATCAGCTCATCATGCAACCGCAGGATGGATTTGGCGTAGGTGAGGACCGTGGTGCCGTCCTCGGTCAGCATCAGCCTTCGGCCGGCATGCTCGAACAATTGCTTGCCGGTGAGCTCCTCCAGCCGCTGCAATTGCAGCGTGATCGCCGGCTGGGTGCGGCCCAGCCGTCGCGCGGTCTCGGTGATGCTGCCGGTCTCGACCACCGAGATCAGCGACCGGAGCATGCGGATATCGAGACTGATGAGGTTCATGCGGCGTCCATGTCGCCCAGAATTTATGCAAGTTCCATGCTAGCGGCGGTGGTCGTAGGCGTGACGCAGGAATAGCCACCGGTTCAGCCATTTTTACAGATTTTCGGCGTTCCGCGTTCCCAGGATACTAACCGAGAACGAAGGCGTGTCCGAGAAGACGCGAGACCTGACCGCATCAATGCAGGGCGGTGCAAGATCGAGAGGCCGATCGCGCAGATCGGCGATCTTGAGCGGCTTGACGATACCGGAGAGTTGAGGCCAATGCTGACGGCGTGATGATGCAATCAACAACAAGACAAACATCAAGGAAGTGCCCATGCGCGGGGTTATGCGACGCACCTTTCTGGCCGCCTGCGCGGCCGTTCTGTTTTCCGGCGCGGCTCTAGCGCAGGATTACCCCTCCCGCCCCGTCAAGATCATCGTGCCGTTCCCGGCCGGCGGGTCCAACGACATCATCGCCCGGATCGTCGCGCAGAAGCTGACCGAACGGAACGGTCAGACCTTCCTGGTGGAGAACCGCGGCGGCGCCGGCGGCAATCTCGGCGCGGAGACGGTCGCGAGCGCCGAGGCCGACGGCTACACCTTGCTGCTGACCGCGCCGCCGCCGCTGACCATCAACGGCTCCCTTTACAAGAAGCTGCCGTTCGATCCGGCCAAGGCCTTTGCGCCGGTGGCGCTGATCGCCTCGGTGCCGATCGTGCTGGTCGTCAATCCGTCAGTGCAGGCCAAGAACGTCGGCGAGTTGATCGTGCTGGCCAAGGCCAAGCCGGGTTCGCTGAACTTCGGCTCGTCCGGCATCGGTTCGACCAATCATCTCGCCGGCGAGCTGCTCAAGAGCATGGCCGGCGTGGATATCGTCCACGTGCCCTATCGCGGCGCGGCGCCGGCGATGAACGACCTGCTTGCGGGGCAGATCCCGTTCATGTTCGACAACATGCCCGCGGTGCTGCCGCAGGTTCAGGGCAAGGCCATCAACGCGATCGCGGTCGCCAGCGCAAAGCGTGCCGACGCCTTGCCCGACGTGCCGACAGTCGCGGAAACCATTCCCGGCTTCGAGGCTTCGTCCTGGTTCGGATTGGTGGCGCCGGCGAAGACGCCCCAGCCGGCACTTGCGAAGCTCAGCAGTGAGCTTGAGGTCATCCTGAAGATGCCCGACGTGAAGAAGCGGCTTGCCGAGCTTGGTGCGGAGCCCGGCACAGTTGTCGGCGACGCCTTCGGGCAATTCATGACCGACGAAACCACAAAGTGGGGCAAGCTCGTCAAGGCCTCCGGCGCGACAGTGGATTAGGGCCGCTTCATGGATCTCAATCTGGGCGGCAAGGTTGCCGTCGTCACCGGCGGCAGCATCGGCATCGGCCGGGCCATTGCCGCCGAGCTCGCGCGCGAGCAGGCGCATGTCGTCGTCGTCGCGCGCGACGCCGCGCGGCTTGCCGCGGCAGCCACGGAAATGTCGCGGGACACGGGCCGGCGTGTGATCGCCTGTGCCGGCGATATGACCAAGCCCGACGACATCGCCCGCGCCATGGCGACCGCGCGCGAAGCCTTCGGTCGCATCGACATCCTCGTCAACAACGCCGGCGCGTCGCCGATGGGCCGGATCGCGGAGACGCCGGACGCGACCTGGGCCAAGTCGATCGAGCTGAAGCTGCTCGGCTACATGCGCTGCGCGCGCAACGTGCTGCCGGAGATGCGCGACCGGCGCTGGGGCCGCGTGATCAACATCATCGGCCGCAGCGGGCATCAGCCGCGCGCGGCCTACATGGCGGGCGGCGCGGTCAACGCGGCGTTGCTGAACTTCACGCTGGCGCTGGCCGAGGAATGCGCGCCGGACAACGTGCTAGTGACCGGCGTCAATCCGGGCCCCGTGCAGACCGACCGCTGGGACAGTCTCATCTCCCAGGGCGCGGCGATCGCGGGGCAGGATCAGGGCGCGACCAATGCCGCGGCCATCGCCTCGGTTCCGCTCGGTCGCGTCGGGCAACCGCACGAGGTGTCCGGCATCGTCGCGTTCCTCTGTTCAGACCGCGCATCCTTCATTACTGGTACCTGCATCAATGTCGATGGCGGTGGAACGAGGTGTATCTGATGGCTAGCGGACTGCGGAAGATCGGTGTCAGCGACGATTGCGAGCTTGCGGTTCGCATCGACGATTATCTGTTGCCCTGGGACACCAAGCCGCCGGTCGTGATGCTGCACGGCCTCGCCGAAAGCGGCGAGGCGTTCCGGCGCTGGGTGCCGTACTTCGCCACGCATCATCTGGTGGTGCGCCCCGATTTGCGCGGCTATGGCGATTCGACGCCGATGCAGGGCGACTACGCCTATCGCTTCGCCGGTCTCGGCGATGACATCATCCGCATGCTGGATGCGCTGAAGCTCGACCGTGTCTTCCTGGTCGGTGGCAAGATTGGCGGCACGCTGGCGATGCACCTCACGGCCAAGCACCCGGATCGCGTGATCGCTGTCGCCGCAGTCGGCGCGCCGGCCTCGCTAACCTCGTTCAACGAGCGGGCACCGACCTGGCGCAAGCAGATCCGTGAGCAGGGCGTCGAGCCGTGGGTGCGCGAGACCACGGCCGGCCGGCTCGGCTCGTCGCTGCCGCCGGCAGCGCTGGACTGGTGGATCAAGCTGATGTCGAAGACCAAGGCCTCGACGCTGGAAGCGTTTCTGCAAATGGTGCCGACGGTCGATGTCACCGGTGAGCTTCCGTCGATCAAACGTCCGACGCTGGTGATCACCACCACCGGCTCGGGCCTCGGCGACGTCGCCTCCGTGAAGGCATGGCAGGAGAGGATTCCGGGCTCGAAGCTGGAAGTGCTGCCCGGGGATTCCTATCACGTGGCTGCGACGGATCCGGACGCCTGTGCGCAGAAGGTTCGCGCGTTCTTCGATCGCGTCGCGACTTAAGACGTACAGGGCGGGTCATTGGCCCGCCCGTCGTTTGGCTCTATGACTACCGTTCGACAAGAAACGGCAAATATCAGGGAGTGAAGCCATGACAACGACCACGCGACGCAGCGTGCTCACAGCTGCAGCGGCGATGACCGCAGCGAGCCTCACGGAGGTGGCGCCGGCCGCGGCGCAGGCGGCACCGCGGCCGATCTTCCCGGTGCCGATGGTTTCGATCCCGATCGTCGGCGAGACCCAGGTGTTCCAGGTCCGCCGCATCTACTGCATCGGCCGCAACTACGCCGCGCACGCGATCGAGCGCGGTTCGGATCCGAACCGCGAGCCGCCGTTCTTCTTCCAGAAGCCGACAGATGCGATCCAGAACGTCGCGGTCGGCGAAGTCGCCGATCATCCCTATCCGTCGCTCACCAAGAACTATCACCACGAGGTCGAGCTGGTCGCCGCGCTGAAATCCGGCGGCTCCAATATCCCGGCCGACAAGGCGCTCGACCACGTCTACGGCTACGCGCTCGGCCTCGACATGACCAGGCGCGACCTCCAGAACGGCATGGCCGCGGAGAAGAAGCCGTGGGAGATCGGCAAGAGCTTTGATCATGCCGCGGTGATCGGTCCGATCCACCCGGCGAGCAAAACCGGCCATTTCGAGAAGGGTGCCATTTCGCTCGCGATCAACGGGGCCGTGAAGCAGAGCTCGGATCTCAGCAAGATGATCTGGAGCGTCGCCGAGCAGATCGCAAAGCTGTCGGAAGCGTTCGAGCTGAAGGCCGGCGACATCATCTATTCCGGCACGCCGGAAAATGTCGGCCCGGTGGTGAAGGGCGACGTCCTGCTCTGCAAGCTCGAGGGCCTGCCGGATATGTCGATCAAGATCGTATAGCGGCTACGTTTTTAGCCTCTCCCCGTTTGCGGGGAGAGGGAGCGCACTGTCACCGTCGCTTACGCCGCCGCTTTCGGCCGCAATCGGTCCACCGTTCTCGCGATCAGCGCCGCAACCTCCGCAATCTTCGGCCCGATGCGAAACTCCGGTCCGGCGACGACGACGGAAAGTCTGCGATCGCCGATCGGCAGCGGGATCGCTGCACCGGCGAGGTCGCGGCTGTAGTCGGCAAAGCTCTGGCAATAACCGCGCGCGATCGAGTTGCGCAGCTCGGTCTCGACCGCCTCGATGCTGATCGGCGTCGAGGGGCCGTACTGCTTGAATTCGATCTTGCGATAGACGGAGTCGCGTTCTTCCGGCGAATATTGCAGCAGCAGCGCGCGGCCGCTGGCGGTGGCGTGGATCGGCACACGGTGGCCGATGGTAGCGAAATAGCGGATTGCGGCCTGGGACTCGACGACGTCGATGAACACCGCCATCACGCCGGCCGGCGCCACGATCGAGGCGGTCTCGCCGGTCTCGGCCGAGAGATCGGCAATCAACTGATGCGTCCACGGCGGCAGCGGCTCGACCTCCGAGATCATCCGTGCCATCGCAAGCCACCGCGGCGTCGGATAGAAGCCGGCGCGCGGTCGCGGCTCATAGAGATAGCCCTTCTCCGACAGCGTCGCGAGCAGGTTGAAGGTCGACGAGCGCGGCCAGCCGAAATGATCGGCGATCTCGGCAAGCGTCGCCGGCTTCCTCGTTTGCGCGAAGAATTCCATGATCTCCAGTACATTGGCGGCTTGGCGAACGATCATGGTGGGGTGGTGTCCCGATCTAGTTCTGGCCGAGAATCTTCTTCGCGGCGCGAAGATGAGGCTTGTCGATCATCTGTCCGTCGAGACGCAGCGTGCCTGAGTTCGGGTTGCCCGCAAACGCCGCGATCACCTTCTCCGCCCATGTGCGTTCGGCTTCGGTCGGCGCGAACGCCGCGTTGACGACGTCGACATGTTTGGGATGGATCAGTGCCTTCGCCGAAAACCCGTCGCGCCGTGCCGCGCGCGTCTCCTGCTCGAGCCCTGTGAGGTTGTCGATGTCGGTATAAACCGTGTCGATCGGTGCGACTTCCGCCGCAGCCGCCGCCATCAGGCAGAGATCGCGCGCGAGGCGATAGGGGCTGTGGAACACGCCGGCCGACGCTTTTTCGGTGGCGCCGAGCGAAGCCGAAAGATCCTCCGCGCCCCACATCAGGCCAGCGAGGCGAGGGGAGCAGCCCTTGTAGCTGCCAAGGCCGAAGATTGAGCTGGCGGTCTCCGTCGCGACGCAGACGATGCGCGTCGCACCGATGGTGATGCCGGCCGCAGCCTCCAAAGCCTCGAGCCAGGTGGCAACCTGCCGCACGTCATCGCCGCCTTGCGACTTCGGCAATACGATGCCGTCGGGCTTGCCCGGCATCACCGCGGCGAGATCGGTCAGCGTCATACCGGTGTCGAGCGCGTTGACGCGGACATAGAGATGATGCGACTTGCTGCGGCCTTTCAGCATCGCCAGTGTCAACCCGCGCGCCTCCGGCTTCTTCTCGGTGACGACGGAATCCTCGAGATCGATGATCAGCGCGTCGGCATTGCCTTCGCTCGCCTTCTCGAATTTGCGCGGGGAATCCCCCGGCACGAACAGCATCGAACGCATCAGACCGGCCTCTTGTGCATCATCGCCATGCGGCGGCATTTGCCGACGATCTCGTCGTTCTGGTTCAAGGCGTGGTGCTCGAACTCGACGATGCCCGCTTTCGGGCGCGATTTGGATTCCCTCAACGAAAGCACCTTCGTCGTCGCCCGCAAGGTGTCGCCATGGAAGACCGGTTTCGGAAAAGTCACGTCGGTCATGCCGAGATTGGCGACGGTGGTTCCCATGGTGGTATCATAGACCGTCATGCCGATCATGATGCCCAGGGTGTAAAGGCTGTTGAAAATGCGCTGGCCGAACTCGGTCTTTTCGGAGAAATGCGCGTCGATATGCAGCGGCTGCGGGTTGAGCGTCAGCAGGCTAAACATGGTGTTGTCCATCTCCGTGACGGTCCGGGTCAGCGGATGCCTGAATTCCTGGCCCACGGAAAAGTCCTCGAAATAAAGTCCGGCCATCGCGGTTTCCTCCCTGTGTTCTGCGATTTTGGCCCGCGCTGCCGTTAGGGCGGTGCGGCCAGGTGAACTGCCTTTTGCTCTGCGAGATGTTCGATCTCGTCCGGAGAGAAGCCGGCCTCGTGCAAAATGTCGCGGCCGTGCTGGCCGAGCGTGGGCGCTGGGCCGGCCGGTTCCGGCTGGGTCACGCTCCAGGTCGAGGGCACGCGCATCTGGCGGATGCGGCCTTCCACGGGGTGATCCACCGTCCTGAAGAAGTCGATCGCCTTGAGGTGCGGGTCCTCGAGGATCGTCTCCAGCGTGTGCATCGGCATCACGGGGATGTCGGCTTGCTCCAGCAGCTCGCGCCATTGCGCGGTGGTGCGCGTGACGAAGATCTGGCCGATCTCCTCGTAGATCTCGTCGATGTGTTTGGTACGCGCCGCGTGGTTGGCGAAGCGCGGCTGCTGCAGGAACTCCAAGCGTCCGATCGCCTCGAAGAAGCTGCGCCAGTGCTTGTCGTTGTAGATGAGGACGCAGAGATAGCCGTCGCTGGTCTTGTAGGGTTTTCGATAGCGCGAGAGCAGGCGGGCATAGCCGCCATGGTCGAGCGGCGGGTCGTAGGTCAGTCCGCCGAGATGATCGACCATGACGAACTCCGTCATGGACTCGAACATCGGCACGTCGATGCGCTGCCCGATGCCGGTGCGTTGCTGGTGCATCAGTCCGCCCATGATCGCGTTGACCATCATCAGGCCGACGATGCGGTCGGCGATGGTGACGGGCACGTAGCGGGGCGTGCCGTCGCCGGCAGCTGCGAGCAGCGTGGGGATGGTGGCCGCGCCCTGGATCAGATCATCGTAAGCGGGCTTTGCGGCATAAGGGCCGGACTGGCCGTAGCCGAAGGCTCCGACATAGAGGAGCGCGGGATTGACCGAGCGAAGCGTCTCGTAGTCGAGGCCGAGCCGCGCCATCGCCTGCGGGCGCACATTGTAGACGAGCGCGTTGGCGCGCTTGGCCAACCGCAGCAGCGCGTCGCGCCCCTCCGGCTTCTTGAGATCGAGCACGATGCTGCGCTTGCCGCGGTTGGCATTGTGGAACATCCCGCCCATGCCGGGCGTGCGGCCGGGACCGATCTGGCGAACGATGTCGCCCTCGGGGCTTTCTACCTTGATGATTTCGGCGCCCATGTCCGCCAGCACCTGAGTGCCGTAAGGGCCCATCAGTACCGAGGTCAGGTCGAGAATGGAGAAGCCGGCGAGCGGTCCCATAAAGCCTCGTTAAATGAATTCATATGCATGGAGTTAGAATTCATAAAAGCTGCGTGTCAATTATGAGGGCTACGGCTACGGCGCATGGGCCTATGCGTAATTCATATCCTTGACAGATAAATTCACATATATGTACATTTTACTCAAGCAAGAAGTGGAGTGAGAGCCGGACGGTGTTGCAGCGGGTCGCTGCCGCCTTCGGCGTGGGGACGCGTCAAGGAGAATGAAATGAAGAAGAACCTGATCTGGGCCGCCGCAGCGCTCGCTCTTTCGCTGCCGGTCTCGACGCTTCCGGCGCAGGCGCTGGAGCTGAAGGTCGCCGATAGCTTCCCCGCCGGCCACTATCTCGTCCGCCTGATGCTCAAGCCGTGGATGGACGACGTCACCAAGCGCACCAACGGTGCTGTGACCTTCACCTATTATCCGAACCAGCAGATCGGCAAGGCGGCGGACATGCTCCGGCTGACGCAGTCCGGCGTGGTCGACATCGGCTACATCGGGCCGTCCTATGTCTCCGACAAGATGCCGTTGTCGGAAGTTGCGCAATTGCCGGGTGCATTCGCGACCAGCTGCCAGGGCACGCTCGCCTACTGGAAGACCGCGCGCGAAGGCATTCTGTCCAAGCAGGAATACGCGCCGAACAAGATCAAGCTGCTGATGGCCGTGGTACTGCCGCCCTATCAGGTGTGGACCGTCAAGTCGAAAGTGGAAACCATCAAGGACATGCAGGGCCTGAAGCTGCGCACCACGGGCGGCGCGCAGGACCTGACGCTGCGTGCGCTCAACGCCGTGCCGGTGCGCATGGCCGCGCCCGATGCCTATGAGTCGCTGTCGCGCGGCACGATGGATGGCCTGCTGTTCCCGCTGGACAGCGTCGTGTCCTACGGTCTCGACAAGCTGGTCAAGCACGCCACCGAAGGCGTCAGCTTCGGCAGCTTCATCGTTGCCTATTCCATCAACCAGTCGGTCTGGGACAAGCTGCCCGACGATGTGAAGAAGGCCATGAACGAAGCCTCGGAGGCGATCACGCCGAAGGCCTGCGCCGACGTCGACAAGGAAGGCGAAGTCACCACGAAGCATCTCAAAGACCAGGGCGTCAGCTTCGATCCGCTGCCGGATGCCACGCGCGCCGAGATGAAGGACAAGCTGAAGGGCGTCAGTCAGGAATGGGCGGCTGGTCTCGACAGCCGCGGCAAGCAGGCATCCGCCGCGCTGAAGGAGTTCGAAGGCCTGCTCGCCGCCGGCGGTGCCAAGTAACTCGCCAAATAACTCGATCCGATACGGCAAGGGGGCACTAGAGGTGATCAAGCGGGCAACAGATGTTCTCGGCGTGCTGGAACGCGCGCTCACGGTGATCGCGGCCATCTCTCTGTTCGCGATCATGGCGCTGGTGGTGGCCGACGTTTTCATGCGCTACCTCCTGAATAGTCCGCTCTCGTTCACCTACGACCTGATCGGCCTTTATCTGATGGCCGGCGTGTTCTTCCTGACGCTGTCGGATACCTTGCGTGTGCATGCGCATGTCGGTGTCGACATCCTGCTGTCGCGCGCGTCGCCAGCCAAGCGGCGTCTGTCGGAGATCATTACCGCGCTCACGGGGCTGTTCGTCTTCATCCTGATCTCGAAGGTCGGGTTCGAGCGTGCGTTGGAGAACTACGAGCAGCACGACGTGCTCGCCGGCGCTATTCCGTGGCCGACGTGGATTTCCGCGGCGCTGGTCCCGTTCGGCTGCGGCGTGCTGGTGCTTCGGCTGGCGCTGCAACTCGTGGGCAATGTGCTCAGTCTCGCCTCTGGGCGCGATCTGTTTCCATTGCCGCCTCTGACCGACGAAACCCGCAGCTTCGAATAAGAGCAGCCTGAAATGACACTCATTCTCGTACTCGGCCTGCTGTTTTTGCTGCTCGCGATCGGAACGCCGGTCGGCTTCGCCATGGGCTTCGCCGGCTCGGTCGGCCTTCTGATGGTCGGCGGCACGGGAACACTGTTCGGCATTCTCCAGACGGCACCGCTCTCGACGGTCTCGTCTTACGAGCTAATCACGATTCCGATGTTCCTGCTGATGGCGGAGCTTGTCCTGCTGTCCGGCGTCGCCGACGATATGTTCAAGACGGCATCGGCGTGGATCGGTCGTGTTCCCGGCGGGCTCGGCATGGCGACCGCTCTGGCCGGCGCCGGTTTCGGTGCGATCTGTGGCACCTCCACGGCATCTGCGGCGACGCTGTCGTCGACGAGCCTTCCTGCGATGATCAAGCAGGGCTATGAGCCGAAGATGGCCGCCGGCGTCGTCGCCATCTCGGGCACGCTCGCCATGCTGATTCCGCCAAGCGTGGCGCTGGTAATCTTTGGTCTGCTTGCGGAAGTCAACATCGGGCAATTGTTGATCGGCGGCATTCTTCCGGCGGTGCTCGTGACCGCGACCATCATGGCGACGATCTCATTTTTGGTCTGGCAAGATCCTTTGAGGGCCCCGCGCGTCGAACCGGTCTCCTGGCGCGAGAAATTCTCGCTGCTGTGGCAGGTCGGCCCGATGGTGCTGCTGTTCTCGCTCGTCACCGGAACCATCTATCTCGGCATTGCGACGCCGACCGAAGCCTCGGCGTTGGGGGCTGCGGGGGCACTGTTGCTGGCCATCGCCAAGCGCAGGGTAACCCCGGCTACTCTCTACCGCGCGCTGCTCAGCGCCTGTCATGGTACCTGCATGATCGCGACCATCCTCGTAGGCGCCTCGATCTTCGGTTACTTCTTCACGCTCACGCATGTTACGCAGGACCTCGTCGCCTGGGTCGGATCCTTGCCGACCTCGCGCTGGGTCATCATCGCGCTGATCCTGTTCGGCTATATCGTGCTCGGCTCGTTCATGGATCAGATCGCGATCCTGGTGCTGACCGTGCCGATCGTGCTGCCGCTGATCAAGACGCTCGGCTTCGACCCGATCTGGTTCGGCGTCATCAAGATCGTCACCGCCGAGGTCGGCATGATCACGCCGCCGGTCGGGCTGAACTGCTTCATCGTCGCCCGCTATGCCAAGCGGCCGGTCGCCGAAGTGTTCCACGGCACCTTCCCGCACTTCATCGCGCACCTGATCGCGATCGCGATCCTGGTGGCGTTTCCATCGATCATTCTCTGGCTGCCCTCGCAGATGGGGCGCTAGGATCGGAGCTCTCGCGGCTCCCAATAAGGAGATCAAGCACATGGATTTCGCGCTCACCGACCAGCAGGAAGCGATTCGCGACGCCATCGCCAAAGTCTGCGAGGACTTTCCCGACGCCTATTGGCTCAAGAAGGACCATGACGGCGGCTTCCCGCACGACTTCCACAAGGCCATGGCCGATGCCGGCTGGCTCGGCATCTGCGTGCCGGAGGAATATGGCGGCTCCGGCCTCGGCATCACCGAGGCCGCCATCATGATGCGCACCATCGCGGAATCCGGTGCCGGCATGTCCGGCGCCTCCGCGGTGCACATCAACGTGTTTGGACTCAATCCCGTCGTGGTGTTCGGCTCCGAGGAGCAGCGCAAGCGCATGCTTCCTCCGATGGTCGAGGGCCGCGAGAAGGCGTGCTTCGCCGTCACCGAGCCCAACACCGGCCTCAACACCACGCAGCTCAAGACCCGTGCGGTGGCCAAGAACGACCGCTACATCGTCAACGGCCAGAAGGTGTGGATCTCCACTGCGCAGGTCGCGCACAAGATCTTGCTGCTGGCGCGCACCACGCCGCTGGAGGAGGTGCGCTCACCCACCCACGGCCTCAGCCTGTTCTATACGGATTTCGACCGCAAGAAGATCAAGGTCCACGAGATCGAGAAAATGGGCCGCAAGATCGTCGATTCCAACGAGCTGTTCTTCGAAGACTTCGAGATCCCGATGGAGGATCGCATCGGCGAAGAGGGCAAGGGTTTTCAGTACATCCTCGAAGGCATGAACCCCGAGCGGATTCTGATCGCGGCGGAAGCGGTCGGTCTCGGCAAGGTCGCGCTGTCGCGCGCAAGCGAATACGCCAAGACACGCGTTGTGTTCAACCGTCCGATCGGCAAGAACCAGGGCATCCAGCATCCGCTCGCGGTGAACTGGGTCGAGCTGGAAGCCGCCTGGCTGATGGTGATGTCGGCGGCCTGGCAGTATGACAAGGGCATGCCGTGCGGGGCCGCAGCCAACGCTGCAAAATATCTCGCGGGGGAAGCCGGCTACCAGGCTTGCGAGCAGTCGGTCATGACTCATGGCGGCTTCGGCTATGCCAAGGAGTTTCACGTCGAACGTTATTTGCGTGAAAGTCTGATCCCGCGCATCGCGCCGGTCAGCCCGCAACTGGCGCTCAGCTTCATCGCGGAAAAGGTGCTTGGACTGGCGAAGTCGTACTAGGCTTCGCGCGTGGACCATCTGGCAGGATCGCCATGAACCTCGCTCACCATCTCCTGCGCGCCGCCAAGGCGGATGCGTCCGCGCCGACGCTGTTCAAGGGGCTGACGCCGGTTGCCGATTACGGCCGGCTCGCCGCGACGGTGGCCTCGCTGGCCGCGTCGTTGCAGCAGCGCTTTGGTTTGACCAGGGGCGACCGGGTCGCCTTGCTGATGAAGAACGTGCCCGATTATGTCGCCTGCCTCTATGCCTGCTGGCACGCCGGGCTTGTGGCCGTTCCCATCAACGCGAAGCTGCACCCACGCGAGGTCGCGTTCATTCTCGACAATTCTGGCGCGGCGGTCGTCTTCTTGACCGAGGATATGGCGAACGTTGCGTCAGAAGCGTTGTCGATCGCGGCAGTCAAGCCGCGCACCGTCGAAATCGGCTCGGCCGAGCATCGCCGCCTGGAAAAGACTGAAGGCATCGCCATCGCCGATGTCGGGATCACTGATCCCGCCTGGATCTTCTACACCAGCGGCACCACTGGCCGGCCCAAGGGGGCGGTGCTGAGCCATCGCAATCTGCTTGCGATGTCGCTGAACTATCTCGCGGAGATCAATCCGGTCGCCCCGGGAGAGGCGCTGCTCCATGCCGCGCCGATGTCGCACGGCTCGGGCCTCTACATGGTGCCGCATGTGATCGGCATGGGCGCGCAGATCATTCCCGAGAGCGGCCGCTTCGAACCGGACGAGATTTTGGAACTGACGGCGAGGCGAAACGGCATCTCCTTCTTCGCCGCGCCGACCATGGTGCGGCGCTTGACGGTCGCTGCGGAAGCGGCGGGCGAGAGCGCGCCGGGGCTCAAGACCATCATCTATGGCGGCGGCCCGATGTATGTCGCCGATTGCAAGGCCGCGCTGGCCGTGTTCGGACCGAAGCTCGTGCAGATCTACGGTCAGGGCGAGACGCCGATGACCATCACATACCTGCCGAAGTCCATGCATGTCGATGCCGGACATCCGCAATACGAGGAGCGCCTTGCTTCTGTCGGCATCGCGCAGAGCGTCGTGCAGGTGCGAACCGTGGACGAAGCGGGGCGGGACGTTGCACCTGACGAGATCGGCGAGATCGTCGTGCGGGGCGATACCGTGATGCCTGGCTATTGGCAGAACCCGGATGCGACCGCGAGTACGCTGCGCGGCGGCTGGCTCTACACCGGCGACATGGGTGCGTTCGATGCGAACGGGTTCCTGACGCTGAAAGATCGCTCCAAGGACGTCATCATCTCCGGCGGCACCAACATCTATCCGCGGGAGGTCGAGGAGGTACTGCTCCGGCATGACGCCGTCGCCGAGGTCTCGGTGATCGGGCGGCTGCATCCGGATTGGGGTGAGGAGGTCGTGGCGATCGTCGTTCCCGTCGCGGGCCGGGCAGTCACGCGCGACGAGCTCGACCAGATGTGCAACGCCTGGATCGCCCGCTTCAAGCGGCCGAAGCACTACTACCTCACCAGCGAACTGCCGAAGAACAGCTATGGCAAGATCGTGAAGACGGAGCTGCGCACGCTGCTCGGCGAATCTTCCGCGCGCCTCGCGCCGATGGATTGAGGCGGCGATGTCGGGGGAGGCGCCGATCGACTTCTCCGGCCTGATCCGCGAAGGCGATCTCGTCGTGTGCGGGCAGGCGACGGCGGAGCCCGTCACCCTGACCGAAGCTCTGATGGCGCAGGCAGCACAGCTTCCACCCTTTCGCATGATGGTCGGCCCGGTGTTCTCGGAGACGTTTTCGGCCACGAGCGCGGCGAACGTGTCGTTTCTGAGCTACGGCGTGATCGGCAATACGCGGCGGCTTGCGAAAGCGGGCCGGCTCGAAGTGATCCCGAGCAATTACAGCGCCTTCTGTGCCGACTTCGCTGCGGGACGCCACAAGGCGGATGTCGTCCTCGTGCAGCTTGCGGAAGCCGGGGGACGGCTCAGCGCCAGCCTCTCCAACGACTATGTCATCGATGCCGCGCGCGGCGCGCGCCTCGTCGTCGCCGAGATCAATCCGGATGCGCCCTTTACGTTCGGCGCGGAATGGCCCGAGGACGTGCCGGTCCATGTGCGCGTGCCGGCCGGCCGTCCGCCGGTCGAATTGGCATCGCCGCCGCTCGACGATGTCTCGCGGCGCATCGCCGTGCATGCTGCGGATCTGATTGCGGATGGCAGCACACTCCAGTTCGGCGTGGGGCGCATTCCTGACGCGATCCTCTCTTCGCTGTCCCACGTGCGCAATCTGGGCATCCATTCCGGCCTGATCAACGACGCTGTCGTCGAGCTGATCGAGCGCGGCGCGGTGACGAATACGGAGAAGGAGATCGATGCCGGCATCACCATCACCAACCAGATGATCGGCACGCAGCGGCTTTACCGCTTCGTGCACGAGAACAAGGCTGTGGCGGTGCGGCCGACGTCCTACACGCACGGCCAGAACGTGCTGGCGCGGGTCAAGCGGCTAGTCGCGATCAACTCGGCGCTTCAGGTCGGGCTCGATGGCAGCGTGAATTCCGAGACGCTGAATGGCGTGACCATCGGGGCGATCGGCGGGCAGCTCGATTTCGTACGCGGAGCCAATGCATCGCGCGGAGGCCGGGCGATCATCGGGCTGCCGGCAACCGCGTCCGACGGCACGAGCCGGATCGTCACGCATGTCGAGACCGTGACGACGCCGCGTGCCGATGTCGATGCCATCGTGACCGAATGGGGCGTCGCCGAGCTGCGCGGCTGCGGTCTTGTCGAGCGTGCGCGCCGCATGATCGCGATAGCCGCGCCCGAGCATCGCGATGCCCTGTCGGAGCAGCTGAGACGTTCTGCGCGATAACTCAGTTCATCATCGCGAGCGTCGGCCGCTGGCTTTCGCCGGACCCGATGATCCCCGGGAGATCCGTGGCCTCGCCGGCGATCATGCCCGACATCTGCCAGAACAGATGCGCAAGGCGCGAGAACACCAGGCGCTCGCGCTCGGCGGGTACGGTGCCGTCCGGGATCGTCACGGTTTCCAGGCCGACCACTTTCTTGAAATCGGGCCAGATCGTCATCGATTGTGCGATGACGGAATAGCAGCGCGGATCGTCATCGCTCTCGTCGGGTGCCGGCGGCAGACCCGGATATTGCATCGGCAAGGCGTAGAATTTGTAGGCGCCATAGCCGAGCCGGAGCAGGAGCTTTTCGGGGACGGCGACATCGGCGGCAAAGGACACCAGCCGCGCTTCGCTCAGCACCTCCGGCACGATGGCGCAGAGATCCTGGGCACGCAGTGCCGAACAGAAAGCGAGCTCGCGATTGTGCTCGCGGAGCAGATTGGCCAGCGGCTGCTGCTGTTGCACGGTGTCGGTGAGGAGGATGATGGTCTTGAGCATCTTGCGTGTCCGTCAGGGAAAGAGATGGCGGGCGGTCATGACTGCGTCGTCGGCGGCCTGGTGAGCGAAGAAATCATTGGCGATGCGCTGTCCCGGCGCGATCTCCAGGATGCGGTAGCGCGCCAGGGCCGCGGCATCGCGTGCGGCGCCGACATCGTCCTGCCAGGCGCAGAGCGACAGTTCGAGCCGACCGTAGCCGCCGCAATTGGCGGTATAGGCGCCGGTCAGGGCTTCCACGGTGGCGGCCACCGCGCCGGCGTCGCTGGCTGCGATGTCGCGCAGGATCACGGCCACGCCGTTCGCAGTTTGGGCATTCGAGGTCATCACCATGAAGGCATCACGGGCGCTGCTCCGGCCGGCGCGACGGGCCGCGCGAACGATGCCGGCAAAGGCCGGATCCGGCCCGAGCTCCAGCGTCGTCGTTTGCTGGTCATGCAGAACCGTGGCGCGCATCGCGCCGAGGTCGCCCTTCAGCGCATGATAGGACCGCGGCAGCCACACCGTGTCGAGCGGCACCTGCGAGGACGTCAGGCTCCAGGCCTGGTCGAGCAGATAACCTTCCCAGATCGTCGGATAGGACGCTGCGAGCTGTTGCCAGGCGCGCAACAGCATCTCGGCGCGTTCGGTGCGGCCGAGATAGAGGGTACGTGCCGACATCTCCCAGCGGTTCCATTTGTGGAGCGCGACATCGCAGCCGAGGAACGACGGCAGCAGCGGGGCCTCGCGCAGCATGGCGCCGGCTTCGACGAACAGCAGCGGCTCGCGGTACTTGTTCCACATCCGCACGATGAACTCGGCCTTCTCGAAGCAGAGGACACGGTCGCTGAACTCTGCGTCGATCGGCTCGATGTGGCAGGCAAGGGCAAGTCGCTCGAGCGAGTTTCGGAGCGAAGAGGCTGCGGTCGCGTCGCCGCCCCGCGGGTAGCAGGAGACGATTCGCGGGCGAACGGTGCAGGTATCAGCCGCGGTGAGGAACTTCGACCAACCGATGCCGCCCCACCACAGCTCATGCGGGCCGTCAGCGCCGCATGGGCCGACGGTGCCGAACTCGGTCAGCTTGGACTTGAGGAAGTCGAAGCCCGGATTCTCGCTCGTTGGAATGACGACGGCACAGCCGGGCGAGAGCGAACGGTAGAACAGCTCGGCCGCCGCGCCACTCGGCGGTTCCCTCAGGATGATGACGCCTTTTCGCCCGGTGTCTGAGACATCGTCGAACGTCGGCGCGCCGCACTGTCCGGCCAGCCAGTCCAGGCGGTCGCGCTGGGCTCGTCCAAGCCTGATGCCGCCGGATTGCAGCAGCCGATCCAGGTTTTCGTGCGTCCTGCCCGTCAATTTCGTACCCCCGGTCCCATCCCAGGACTTGAACGATCCGGGCCGGGCGATCAGGCGCACTATTTGGGGCTGGAGCCGAGCGGCGTGATTGCGACGGAGTAGATCGCGATATCTTCAGTCATCTTGGCGACCGGGATCAGCAGGCAGCCGTCCTCGCTCTCGGTGCGATAATGGTCGCCATTCCTCTGAATTCCGGCATAGACCAGGCTTTCCGCCGCGATGCCGATCACGTCCTGACGCTCGGCCGCATCGCGGACGAGTTCGGCGGTCTGGATGGTCACGCCATGCAGGAGGCCTTCGGCGGCGAATTTCGGCAGCGGCAGCGCGATCATGGTGATGCCCATGGTGCGCGAGAGCGGAATGCGGACGCGCAGCTCGCCGAGGCCGGTGCGATGGACGCTCACCGTTTCGAGCCTGGCCTCGCCATCGCCGCGAAACAGCCCGACCTGGACGGTGCCGGAGGGACTCTCCTCGAAGACGTCGGCTGGCAGGCGGTTGGCGCCGAACAACGTATAGAGATAGGCGTGGGACGGAGACATCAGGGCAAAGCTGCCCGCCAGCCACATTGGTGGCGCGACCGATGCACAGGCGGCAGAGAGGCCGCGCGCCGTGACCTGACGGCGGACGAATTCGCCGTCGAGCATCGGCGCCAGCGCGTGCGTGCCGAGATTGACATCATGCTTCAATCCGCCGAGCAGAGCGAGTTCGTCCTTGTCGGGCAGCAGCAGAAGCCGGGCCAGCGTCGCCGCACACCATCGTGAAGCGACATCGGTCGCCGCATAGGGATCGAGGCCATGGTCGAGCGCAACGTCGTCGGCGCTCTCCGCAAAGGCAAGGGCGCCGGTCTGGATCTCGGCGGCCAACGCAATCTGGCTTGCAGGCCGCGGATTGATCTCGCGCAGCGCCACGCCGCCATCGTAATCCCGCACTGAACCATCGGGTGAGCAGCAGATCTGCTCCAGCACCGCGACGTTGCGGATCAGCATGCGCTTGATATGGGGGGTGACGACGAGGTCGGAGACGAAGCCCTCCGCGCTGTCGCGCTCGGCGATGTCGTCGAAGGCGTCGTCGAGCGACATCAGGTAGGCGCCGTGCAGGCGGATTTTGATGCCTTCGAGGTCGAAGATGCGCCGCAACGCCTTCTGCACGCTGCCGGAATAGCCGAGATCGGCGAGCACGAGGTCGGTGCAGTCGTCGAAGCCGGGGATGGCCTGGCGCAGATAGGCGAGCAGCCGGGCCCGCAGGCCTGCGGCGAGCTCCACGATTTCGTCGGGATCCATCAGGCCGGGAAGCGCCTCGGCGAGCTCTTCCCCGGAGGCGATACCGCCGGGAAAGCCGGCGAAGAACGCCGCGACCTTCGGCGGCATGAGCTTCACCACATCGCCGAAGGTCGGCGCGTCGATCCTGAAGACCTTGCTGAGGAGGTCGACCAGCGGCTGCATGGTGTCGGCCGAGGCGATCAGGCTGACGCGGCGGTTGATCTCGAGATAGGCCGCCGTGTCACTGTGCAGCTCCTGCCAGATCCGGTGCGACAGAAATCCGTCGCGCCCGAGAAAGCCGAGCGCGACCCTGCGGCCGGGCCCTGCAACGTCCTCGCAGCGCCGCGCCACGAAGGCGTCGAAGGCGGTCATGGCCGGGCCGAGGATGGTAAGACCCAAATGGAAGGCAGGAGATTTCTCGGCGCTGCGTGTGGCGACCATCCGCCGCAATGTGCGTGAGCCGTGATCGAGCCGTGACGGCGCTCCCGCGCACAGCAGCTCGAACAGCGCGGTCTCGCGCTGAAGCCTGGAGGCGAGCTGTGCCGTTGCCTGCGGATAGTAGCGCGGGCGAATGCCATGCCGCCGCGCGCCCCCGATATCGGCCTTCTCGTTGTCGCCGACGTGAAAGGAAGCGGCGGCATCGATGCCTTGCTCCGACAGATAGGTCGCAAACAGCGCCTCGCTCTTGCTGCTGCCATGATCGCAGGACGCATAGAGGAAGTCCCACGTCAGTCCCGGACGGCAGGCCCGCAGCAGCCGCGCCAGTCGACCGGAGTTCCAATACGTGTCGGAGATGAAGCCGACGCGATGGCCGGCGCGCTTCATGTCCAGATATTGCCTGATCATGTCGGGATTGGCGCGACACAGCTCCAGCTCGGCGGCGAATTCCGATTCGATCAGCTCGTTCAAGCCATCTCGCGAGAGACCGAACAGCTTGAACGGAAAATAGGAATAGATTTCGCCGATATGAACTTCGCTCGTACCGCGCTTCTCCTTCGCGGTCCGGCGTGCACGCGATTCGGCCTGAATGCGATGCTGAACGAAGCTCGCGGAAACATTCGGCAAAATTCGTGAAATGCCTGAAAGCTCGCAAGTCCTTTCAAATACGCCATCGGGCGTCGTGCAGGCGCGAAGCAGAAACGTATCGAAAACATCGAATGACCAGGCAGAAACAATGTGCGCGCGGGGCTCGAGCCCCGCCGTTGCGATCTTCATGCGACAATTCCCCGTCCACCCTGACGATTAACGTGCGCGCACGCGGTGTCAGGCGCGATCGATGCGAAAAAAGTTCACGCACGATTCAAAATCGCGTTCGTCGTGACTGACAGATTCAAAAAAACAGCTAGGTTCGAAAAGGTGATTCGGAAAAAATTGCCGGGTGCAGAGATCGTCTCGCGTTCGTTCACACCCGGAAACAATCGCTTCCTCGCGTGCTACGCGCGTGTCGCGCCCGATCACCTAGTGCCGCGTAATGTCAGCGTTTTCTCACGAGTACATCTGTTCAGGATGGATGATCAGCCATGACGCGAGACGATGCGAAGATTGCAGGCTTGATGCGAAAGACCATCGCGCAGTCGGCAATTATTGCCCCACACCCGGCAAAAGTGACCGGCTAACATCTTGAAAAATAACAAAAATTATCCGCCTGGATTGTTTTGGTGTCGCGTTCAACGCCTGGAAGCCGTGTGGCATGTGCGCCGCCGGCGTTGCGGGTTGGAGGTTGCGGGATGAGTTACGCTGCTGATGTCTGGGCTCCCGCCGAGGCCGAGATCACGACGGCAATGCCTGATGATGCGATCGTCCAGGTAGCGCCGTCGGTGCCGCTCGCACCGGACAGCGCGCCGGTCGCGGACGATGTCGTCTATGACGAGGACAGCGAGCTTATCGACAGGCTCGCCATCGGCGACGAAGTCGCATTCCGTATGCTGGTCGAGCGTCACATCGACCGCGCTTACGCGATTGCGCTGCGCATCGTCGGCAACGCGGCGGATGCCGAAGACGTGGTGCAGGACACCATGCTCAAGATCTGGAGCCATCGCGGCCGCTGGCAGCATGGCCGCGCGAAATTCTCGACCTGGCTCTACCGGGTCATCTCCAACCGCTGCATCGACCTGCGTCGCAAGCCGCGTAACGAAAACGTCGATACCGTGCCCGAGGTTGCCGACGGTCAGCCCGGCGCCGTCGAGATCATCGAGCGCAACGAGTTGAACGGTATGCTGGAGCTTGCGATGCAGCGCCTGCCCGAGCAGCAGCGCATCGCGGTGATCTTTTCGTACCATGAGAACATGAGCAACGGCGAGATCGCCCAGGTGATGGACACCACGGTGGCGGCCGTCGAGTCGCTGCTCAAGCGCGGACGTCAGCAGCTTCGGCAGTTGCTGCGAAAACACGAACGCGACATCCGCACCGCGTTTACCGATTGCTAACCATAAAATTCGCCGCGCAGAAATTTTCGCGCCTGATCTGCTTGCACTCCGTCGTTTGAGCGAACGGACGGGGCTGCGGTCCGCGTCGTCGTAAGTCGATTTCAACGATGCGGCACGCTTGCCCATCAGCACAGGAGCTTCCAATGCCCGCCATCAATACCAATACGGCCGCCAACGCCGCGGTCCGCTATCTCAACATCAACTCCGCGCAGGAGAGCAGCTCGCTCTCGAAGCTGTCGAGCGGTTCGCGCATCACCTCGGCATCCGACGACGCCGCCGGCCTTGCGATCTCCACCCGCATTTCCTCGGACGTGACCACGTTGCAGCAGGCCGCCACCAACGCTTCGCAGGCGACCGCGATCCTGCAGACCGCTGACGGCGGCGCCTCGAACATCTCCGACATTCTCGCGCGCATGAAGTCGCTGGCCTCCGAATCCGCCTCGGGCACCACGACCGATTCGAGCCGCGCCTACATCCAGTCGGAATTCTCGCAGCTCAACTCCGAAATCGACTCGATCGCGACCGGCACCCGCTATTCCAGCCAGAGCCTGCTCGACGGTTCCAGCGTGTTCTCGTCCGGCGTGTCCGTGCTGGTGGGCTCGGACGGCTCCGACACCATCGATATCAAGCTGACCAGCCTGACGGCATCGTCTCTCGCGGTCACCTCGCTCGACGTCAGCACCCAGTCCGGCGCGACCTCGGCGCTCGACGCCCTCGATACCGCGATCGACACGGTCTCCGCCGCGCGCGCCTCGATCGGCGCCCAGGAATCGCGGTTCAATTTCTCGTCGGACTCGATCTCGACCCAGACGCAGAATCTCCAGTCGGCGAACTCGGCGATCAAGGACGTGGATATCGCGGCCGAGCAGTCCAAGCTGTCTTCGGCCGAGGTGAAGACCCAGGCTGCCGTCTCGGCGCTGGCCGCCGCCAATCAGATGCCGCAGTACCTCCTCAAACTCCTGGGCTGATGATCAACTGACCGGGCCGGCATGATGCCGGCCCGATCCTCTCTGTCGGGGACAACCAAGCAAAGTGGCCAGCGTCAGCTCCAGCACCAGCAGCACAAGCACGACTTCCTCGGGCGTGTCGGTCACGACGAGCGGCACCACCAATTCGAGCAGCATCGATTGGACGGCGCTGATCCAGTCCGCCGTCGACGCGAAGACCGCGCAGGCGGACACGATCTCGACCACGATCACGAACAATGAAGCCAAGATATCGGCCTATCAGACGCTGCAAAGCGATCTGAAGACGCTATCTTCGGGCCTGGCGTCGCTTTCCACGGCGGTGGTCAATTCGCTGTCCACCAGCGCGTTTGCGACGCGCGCGGCGAGCATCAGTTCCACCGGCGACGTGAGCGCGTCGTCGGCGCTGTCCATGACGCTCAAGAGCGGGGCGGCGATCGGCGACCACACGCTGACGATCAGCCAGCTGGCCACCGCGCAAAAGGTTTCCGGCGCGTCGCAATCCAGTCAGACCGACGAACTCGGATATTCCGGCACGTTTTCCATTGGCCTGGAGGGCGGCAGCACGTCCGATGTCACCATCACCAGCACGATGTCGCTTCAGGACATCGTCGATACCATCAATGCCCAGACCTCGACGACCAATGTCCAGGCCTCGATCGTGCAGGTCTCCAGCACCTCGTTCCAGATGGTGCTGACGGGCACGGAGGATGCCGCCGACATCACCTATTCGAGCACGTCAGGGGACGATATTCTCAACAAGCTCGGGGTGACCGACAGTTCGGGGAGCTTCACCGACGAGCTCCAGGCGGCGCAGGCCGCCGAATTCACGCTCGACGGCATCGCGATGACCCGCGACACCAACGACATCACGGACGTCCTGAGCGGGGTCACCTTCAGCCTGCTCCAGGTGACGCCGGACGGAGCGACACTGAGCATCAGCATCGAGACCGACACCAGCCAGATCCAGTCGACGCTGGAGACGTTCGTCACCAATTACAACGCCTTTCGCGACGAGGTGATCGCACAGCAGAAAACCGCAACCGACGGCACCGCGGATTCGAGCGCGGTGCTGTTCGGCGACGGAACGATGCGCAACATCATGGATGCTCTTCAGAATGCACTGAACTCGACTGTGGGCGGCCTGACCATGGCCGATCTCGGCCTGTCCTTCAACGAGAGCAATGAACTCGAACTGGATACCAGCACGCTGTCGGATATCCTGAGCACGAATCTGAGCGGCGTGACCAAGCTGTTGTCGGCGCAGACGACGACGTCGTCGAGCCAGCTCAGCGTCGTCAATACCGGAACGTCGCCGCAATCTTTCACCCTTGATCTGGCGGTCGATTCCGACGGCAACCTCACGTCGGCGTCGGTCGGCGGCGACTCGTCGCTGTTCACGGTCAGCGGCACTACGATTATCGGCGCTTCCGGCTCGATCTACGCTGGCATGGCCTTCACCTATAGCGGCTCGACCTCGCAGTCGATCGCGGTGACGTCGACCTCGGGCATTGCAACGCAGCTCTATCGGCTCGCAAAGGACTACTCGTCGTCGAGCGGCGTGCTGCAAACGCAGATTACCAGTCTAACGACCCGCGACGATGAGCTCCAGCAGAAGGTCGACGACATCAACAGCGCAGCGTCGACGCTGCAGTCGCAGCTCGAGACGCAATACGCGAAGTACCAGGCGGCGATCGAGAGCGCCAATAGCACGCTCAACTATCTCAAGGCCCTGCTCAATTCCAGCTCGAGTAACTGATGATGCATAATCCGATGGCGTACATGGCCAACCAGGCCTATCGGGGAGCGGCAACGAGCGTGCCGCCGCTCAAGGCGGTCTCGATGCTGCTTGGCGGGGCGATCACCTCCCTCCAGAAGTCGCTGAACGCCCAGGAGGGACGGCGCTTCGAGGAGGGACACGAGCACCTGATGAAGGCGACGGCGATCCTGCGCGGGCTGAGCCACAATCTCGATTTCGCCAAGGGTGGGGCGGTGGCGGAACGGATGTTCCAGACCTACAACGTCCTGATTCTGGCGAGCCTCAAGGCCTACGGCCGGCCGCATGCCCGCGAGAGCTTTCGGCGGATCATCGCCGGGCTGACCGAGTTGCGGGAGGCGTGGGAGTCCGTTGATGCCACGTTGCGGGGCAGCAAGGCCGATTCGGCCCGGACGGGCTGAGGCGGCCTGTTGCTTCGCAAGGCGAGGAGCGGCGTCGGGACCGGTCATTTTCGCCGATTTCCGTCGTGCCACGGGCGCTTTTTGGCGCCCGAATCCGCTGAAATCCGGTTTCCGCCTCGCCCGCAATGCTTTATGACGGCCAGATCGAGGCGGGATCGGCGGGGCGATGGACGTCACCGAGTTTGAGGAATTGATCAATCGGCTGGGCGAGGATGTCTCCCTCTGGCCCGACGGTCGGCGCTTGCCCGCAGAAGAGCTGCTTGCGCAATCGCCAGCAGCGCAGGCCGTGCTGGAAGAGGCGCGCGCCTTGCGACTTGCGCTTGCCGCGCCTGCTGTGCGCGCGCCAGCGGGCCTCGCCGACCGCATCGTCGCAACGGCAATGAAGATGAAGAGCGATACGGCCGAGCCGCGCACCGAAGGCGAGACGGCAGAGAGCTGAGCGCTTTCCGAAGTCTCTTTTCACGACCCTGCGGTTGCGGCAAAAAATAGCTCGCTGGCCAAGAGAGGTCGTCATGCCCGGGCTTGACCCGGGCATCCACGTTCTCGCGGCAAGTCGTGGATGGCCGGGTCAAGCCCGGCCATGACGTTGTGGAAGCGTCAGCGCCCCAAACACTCATCTCACATGCAATTGTTTCGTCGCGATAGGAGAGCGGGCGAGGCTTCTTGGCTGCAAGCTAGCCTGACATCATCGCTCTTCTAACGCACACACGCGGCAGATTTTGCCGTGTCGAATGACGCTTTCGCGCGCGTGAATCCGCGCCTGAATCCACGCGGCCACCCGTTTCATCAGCACACAGATTTCAAGCGCCGCCGATCGACACGCAGTCGCCGGGAGCGCAGGAAAGCCGGAGCTTCTGATGACCGTTTCCGCAACGAGTTCTGCGTCGACCGCGACGACAACGACGACGTCGTCGTCGAGCACGTCGTCCAATTCGACGCTGACATCCAGCGATTTCCTGAGCCTGCTCGTCAGTGAGCTCCAGAACCAGAATCCGCTGGATGCGACCTCGACCACCGACCTCGTCAATCAGCTCACCTCCTACGCGAATTTTACCTCGCAGCAGTCGATCAACACCAACCTCAATTCGCTTGCGAGTTCGTTCTCGAGCCTGGTGACGCTGAATTCCGTGAACTACATCGGCCACACCGTCGAGGCGAAGACGGACACATCGACGTTGAGCAATGGCTCGGCGACGTTCGGTTACTCGCTGTCGTCGGCCGCCTCGGATGTCTCGATCAGCGTCAAGGACGCCTCCGGCAACACAGTGTGGACCGGGACCGGGACCGGGAATGCCGGATCGAACAGCTTTACCTGGGACGGCAAGGATTCCAGCGGCAATCAGCTCTCCGACGGCGGTCAGTACACGATCTCGGTGACCGCGACGAACTCCTCCGGAAATTCGGTCCTGAACTACACGACCGTCACCGGCACGGTAACCGGCATCGACACCTCGACCTCGACACCCTCGTTGACCGTGAACGGCGTTTCCGTCAGCGCCGCCAACATCATCGGCGTCACATCCTGATTTCCTCCGGAGTTTTATCATGAGTCTCAGCGGCGCATTATCCTCGGCGATCTCGGCGCTCAGTGCGCAGAGTCAGTCTCTGTCGATGATCAGCGACAACATCGCCAATTCCGACACGACCGCCTACAAGACGACGTCCGGAATGTTCGACGCGCTCGTCACGGCGTCGAGCAACACGACTTCCTATGCCTCGGGTGGCGTCACCGTCTCGGGCCGCGCCAACATCACCCAGCAGGGCCTGCTGGCTGCGACCTCCAACGCCACCGACGTCGCGATCCAGGGCTCCGGCTTTTTCGTGGTAACCAGCGCCACGTCGGGCGGCACCGTCGCCTACACCCGCAACGGTGCCTTCACGACCGACAATGCCGGCTATCTCCAGAACAACGGTTATTATCTCGAGGGATGGCGCACCGACGCCGATGGCAACGTCGTCGGCAGTGAGTCGGCGAGCAATCTCGAGGCTATCAACACCCAGGTCGCATCGACCAGCGGCAGTGCGACCACCAAGACCACGGTCGCGGCCAATTTGCCGTCGGATGCGGCGACCGGCGATGCCTATACCAGCTCGATGACGGTCTACGATTCGCTCGGTGCCGCCAACTCGATGCAGATCACCTGGACGAAAACCGGAACCAACACCTGGAACGCGAGCTTCGCCAACCCAACCTCGACCTCGGATACCACCACCGCGACGGGCACGGCCTCGGGCTCCATCGACATCACCTTCAACAGCGACGGTTCGCTCGCCAGCACCAGCCCCAGCCCGGCGACCGTCTCGATCACAGGCTGGACCGATGGCGCAGCCAGCAGCACCGTCACCATGGATCTCGGCACCGTCGGCAAGACCGACGGGCTGACCCAATATGCCTCCGGCGAGACCACGCCGTCCGTGAACGTCACCAGCATCGATTCCGACGGCCTGTCCTACGGCAAACTGTCCAGCATCGCGATCGGCGATGACGGCCTGGTCAACGCTACCTATTCCAACGGCCAGACCATCGCGATCTACAAGATCGCGGTGGCGACCTTTGCCGCTCCCAACGGGCTCTCTGCCTCCAGCGACGGTATCTATTCGGCGACGGTGACGTCGGGCAATGCCGCGCTGCAGGGATCCGGCGAGAACGGCGCGGGCACGATCTTCGGCAGTGAGCTCGAGTCCTCGACCACCGACACCAGCAGCCAGTTCTCGAGCATGATCTCGGCGCAGCAGGCCTATTCGGCGGCGTCCCAGGTCATCTCCACTGTCAACAAGATGTACGACACGCTGATCTCGGCGATGAGGTGAGCTATGCGGAGCGAAGAAGCCAGGGAGGCCGGAGAAGTGCTGTTGCGCCGGTTGCGCCGGCTGCTGACGCGAGCCGAGACCGTCAAGGGGAGCGACCGCAAGCAGCTGCTTGCGCTGATCGACGACGTCGAAGCGACCCGGCGCGGCCTGTTGGAACAGCGTGGCGAAGTCGAGGACGAGATCAGGCAGGCCACCGTCAGAACAAACGCGATCGGCGCCTATTTGCGCAATGCGCAGTCCGGCCGCGGCAAACGGCATAATTAGAAGAAGGCGATGATCATGACAGTAGCTCAAGCCAAGAGCCAAGCCACCAGGACGAACAGCGCGAACGGCGACGTTCGGATCAAGTCTCTGATCACGCTGATCGACACGTTGACCGCGCTTGTCGCTGAGGAGAATGTGGAACTCGCCAAGGGCCTGCCGGCCTCACGTCTGAAGCAGGTCGACGAGAAGAACCGCCTGGCCGAGGTGTTCGAGCGGACCGTTGCCGAATGCGCCGCGGGCACAACCAGCCTGCATGTCCCGGATCGTATCCTGCGCGAGCAGCTCTTGGAGCGGATCCTGGAGCTGCGCGCGGCCATGGACGAAAATCTGGTGCGGCTGCGCGCGGCGATCGATGCCAGCAATCGCCGGATCGAGGCCGTCATGCAGGCGATCCGCGAGCAGATCGCGGCGGTGTCGCCCTATGGCGCCTCCGGCCGGATTGCCACGCGTTCCGTCTCCAGCGGCACCAGCCGCAGCGCCTGACGAGTCGAGGGTCCCGCCGTGTCACTCAATATCGCACGATCGATCGCCTTCAGCGGGCTGTCGGCGACGTCCGTGCAGATCAGCGTGACGTCGTCGAACATCTCGAATGCCGACACGACGGGCTACACCGCGAAGACCGCGAGCCAGTCGAGCAGTGTCACCAACGGTGTCGGCACCGGCGTCACCGTGAGCGGCATCACCTCGACGGTCGACAAGCTGCTGTTGAAGTCGCTGATCGGAGCGACCTCCGACCTCGGTTCGGCCGATACGACCAACACCTATCTGACTTCGCTTGAGAAGCTCTACGGCTCGACCAGCAGCACCGACGGGAGCTCCACGGGAACCTCGCTAGCAAACAGCATCGCCTCGCTGGAATCGGCGCTGTCGTCGCTGGCGAGTACGCCGAGCAGCGCCTCGCTGCAATCCAACGTCATCAGCGCGCTCGATGACGTCGCGAGCCAGTTGCGGGAGACGTCGAGCGGAATCCAGAAACTCCGCAGCGATGCCGACCAGGACATCTCGTCGTCGATCGACGACGTCAATTCGAACCTGCAAGAGATCGCTGATCTGAACGCGGCGATCAAGCAGACGGCGGCGGCCGGCCAGTCGACCGCAGACCTGGAGGACCAGCGCAATACGGCCCTCCAGGACATCGCCTCCAAGATGAACATCAGCTACTTCACGGCGTCGAACGGCGATCTCCAGATCTATACGACATCCGGTCAGGCGCTGGTCGATAGTTCCGCGCACACGATCAGCTATACAGCCGCGGCCAGCGTAACGGCGTCGACGACCTATGCCGCCGGCTCCTCGTCGAGCGGCTTCAGTGCAATAGAGGTCAACGGGGTCGACATCACCTCGCAGATATCAGGCGGTGATATCGGCGCGCTGGTGACGCTGAGGGACAAGACCCTGCCCGCGGCGCAGTCCCAGCTCGACCAGCTGGCGCAGCAGCTCGCCTCCGCGATGAACGGCATCTCGAACGGCGCCTCTGCGGTGCCGGCGCCGACGAGCCTGACGGGTACGACCGCTGTCACCAGCAGCACGGCGCTCTCCGCCACCGGCACGGTGCGCATCGCCGCCACCGACCAGAGCGGCAATCTCGTCTCCTACGGCGATCTCGATCTGTCGTCCTATGCTACGGTCGGCGACCTCGTCACCGCGATCAACGGCATCTCCGGACTTTCCGCATCGGTCGATTCGGATGGCCATCTCTTGATCACCGCTACCGGCTCCGGCAATGGCGTCGCCATCAACGAGATGACGAGCGCAGTGGGGAGCTCCGGCGATGGATTTTCGGACTATTTCGGTCTCAACGATCTGGTGACGGGGACGGGTGCGTCGGACATCGCGGTCAACAGCAAGATCCTGACCGGGACCAGCGAGCTTCAACTCGCGACCCTGGACTCCTCGTCGAGCCTGACGGTCGGCGGCACGGTGCTGTCGTCGGGGTCAGCCACGGTCGTCAACGCCTTCTACGACGCTCTGACGGAATCCCGGACGTTTTCCTCCACTGGCGGGCTCGCCGCTACGACTGGTTCTCTCGCCGACTACGCCTCGACGATCGTGTCCGATGTCGCGAGCAAATCGTCGCAGGCGTCGACGAACTACACCGCCAAGGAGACCGCGCAATCGACTTATGCGGACTCGCTGTCGTCGCAATCCGGCGTCAATCTCGACGAGGAGTCGGCGAAGCTCAGCACGCTCCAGAACAAATATTCGGCGGCTTCCGCGCTGATCGAGGCCATCAACTCCATGTATTCGGCGCTGCTCTCCGCCGTGCAGTCGACATAAGAGGAGAGTGGGGCCATGGTGGCGATGCGGGTCGCGACCTTCGCGCAGTCGAACAAGATGATCGCGGACGCGCTGCGCGTGCAGTCGGTCATGGCCGAAAAGCAGACCCAGGAATCGTCGGGCCTGATCTCGACCGATTATGGCGGCTATGGCTCGGACGCGCAGCATGTCGTCAACCTCCAGGTCTCGGTGACGCGCGCGCAATCCTACATCGATGCCGCGACCCTCGCGGACAGCAAGGTCCAGGTGATGTATTCGGCTGTCGGCTCGATGACCGACATTCTCACCCAACTCCGTTCCCAGCTCAGTGCCGCCTCGACCGGAAGCTCGACCGAGACAAACTCGGTGATCAGCTCCGCCCAGCAGATGCTGGAGGAGATGGGCTCGCTCATGAACACGCAATATGACGGCCAATATGTCTTTGGCGGCGGCAAGACGGACACTGCGCCGGTCGACCTCTCGAGCTTTTCGTCGGGAGCGGGGTCGCTCACTACGGCGGACACCGGCTACTACGGGGGAGATGACGAGATAGCTTCGGTGCGTGTCGCAGCCGACCAGACCGTGTCCTATGGCGTCACGGCCGACAATTCGGCGTTCGAGGAGGTGATGCGCGTTCTAAAGTTCGTGGCCAACAGCACCTCGCTGTCGTCCTCGGACATCTCCAGCGCGCTTGATCTCGCCGGTACGGCTCTCGACGACACCGCGGCGGTCCAGGCAAAGCTCTCCAACGCAGCATCCTCGATCGAGACGGCGAGCGCCCGCCAAACCGACTACAAGAGCTATGCCGAGACGTTGTCGAGCGACCTCACCAGCGTCGACGTCGCCGCGATTACGGCGCAGCTCTCGACCTACGAGTCGCAACTGACCGCGTCCTATTCGGCGCTCGGCAAGATCCTGAGCATGAACCTGGCGAGCTACCTGAAATAGGCTGGGCTCATTCGGCTGCGATGCGGTCCATGGCCATGGCGCGAAGCCGGGCGCGCTGGATCTTGACGCCGTTGGCGCTGTCGGTGACCGGGAAGGTGTCGACGACATAGATGCGCGCCGGCACCTTGTAGCCGGCAAGCCGCTCGCGCAGCCGCGCGGTCAGCGTCGCCTGCTCCAGCTGCCCTTGGTGCGCGATGACGAAGGCGACGCAACGCGCCTGGCCCTTCAGATCGACCGCGACGACCTGCGCGTCAGCGACGCCGCTGCAGGATTTGAGCTCGTCCTCGATCTCGCCCGGCGCAACCAGGAAGCCGCCGAGCCGCATCGCATCGCCCGCACGGGTCTCGTAGACGAAGGCGCCGTCGCCGCGTAGCCGGCCGATGTCCCCGGTGCGGAAGAAGCCGTCGGTGGTGATCGCCTCGCGCGTGGCTTCAAGGTTGTTGAAGTAGCCGAGAAAGCACGAGGGCGCGCTGATCTCGATCTCGCCGGAGACGCCGTGCGCGGCCAGCTCGCCGGTCTCCATGTCGCGCACGCGCACCTTCGCTTCGGACGACATCGGCCAGCCGCCGCCTTCGATGCGGTCGGCGAAAGCGTCACCGGGGCGGGCGATCGAGAACAGCGCCTGCACCTCGCTCGAACCGTAGAGGCCGTACAGCGGCATGCCGCGAGCCTCGGCCTCCGCGGCCAACTCGCGCCAGCCGGGCTGAAACGCGGCGTAGCCGCAGATTTCGAGATGCGGGAAGGGGCGCGGCGCATCGGTGAGCGAGAGGATGCTCGGAACATCTCGTCCGAGCCGAACGAGTGCGTGATCTTGTGCTTGCTGAGAATTTGGAGCGCCGGCGCAGCTTCGAACGCATCGAGCACATGCACGGTCGCGCCGGCTGCGATGAAGCCGAGCAGGCTGGTCATGCCGAACGTGCCGCAGAACGGCAGCATCGCCAGCAGCGAATGGCGCTGCGGATCGAGCTTGAGCGCTTTGGCGACGGAGGCGGCGTGCATGGCCAGCGTCTGCTGCGAGTGGGCGACGAGTTTTGGTCCCTTGGTCGTGCCTGACGTGGTGTAGAGCAGCACCGGCAGGTCGACGTCGTTCTGCGCAAGCGGAGCAGGCGGATAAGTCTCGAAGGCGTTGAAGCGGACGCACGGCCATTGCGCGGGGATCGCATCCGCGCCGACCACCGCGAGCCCTTGCAGCGCGGGCACCTCGTCCCTGGCGATATCGGCGAGAATGGCGGCAAAATCGATCGAGCGGAACGCGGCCTCGACCACCATCAGCCTGGCGCCGGAGACTTTGAGCAGATGCGCAACCTCCGCGCTGCGGTAGCGGGTGTTGACGGCGGCAATGACTGCGCCGAGGCGCGCGGCCGCGAACAGCAGCGCGATCCATTCGACCCGGTTGACCAGCCAGACCGCGACGGCGTCGCCCCGGCCGACGCCCTGGGCCGCAAGCCAGGCCGCCGTCTGCTCGACCTTGGCAGAGAACTCCGCGCGCGAGACGGGCGCGCCGTCGAAGACGAAGGCGGGATCGGCGGCGGTCTCGGTGGCGATCAGCGATTGCAGTGAAGATTCATTGGCGCTCATGCCAACCGGAGTAACCCGATCGCGCAAACCTGTCTACTTGGTGCCGAACATCCGGTCGCCGGCATCGCCCAGGCCCGGCACGATGTAGCCGTGGTCGTTGAGCCGCTCGTCGATCGCGGCGGTCCAGACCGGCACGTCGGGATGCTCGCTCTGGAACTGGGCGATGCCTTCGGGCGCAGCGAGCAGGCAGACGAAGCGGATGTCGCGGGCGCCGCGCGCCTTGAGCAGGGTGGCACCGGCGCAGGCCGAGTTGCCGGTCGCCAGCATCGGGTCCATCAGGATCACGGTGCGGTCGGACAGATCCTGCGGCGCCTTGAAGTAATATTCCACGGCCTGCAATGTGTCGGGGTCGCGATAGAGCCCGATATGGGCGATGCGCGCCGACGGCATCAACGCCAGCATGCCGTCGAGGAAGCCGACGCCGGCGCGCAGGATCGGCGCCAGCGTGAGCTTCTTGCCGGCGATCTTCGGGGCCTGCATCGGCGCGATCGGCGTCTCGATCCCGACCAGCTCCAGCGGCAGGTCGCGCGTCACCTCGTAGCCCAGCAGCATCCCGATCTCGTTCAGGATCTCGCGAAAGCTCTTGGTCGAGCGATCCTTCTCCCGCATCAGGGAAAGCTTGTGCTGGACCAGGGGATGGGCGACGACGTTGACGCTGCTGATGCTCATGAAACCGATCTACACGGTTCCGCGAAATTTCGCCAGATCGGCCGGATTTTTTCAGTGGGAGATCATCGGCCTCAAGCGGGCATCGCGACCGCCCTGCGGGCCCGGCTGCTCGCCTCGTAGGCAGCCATCGTCAGCTCCCGCTCGATCGCTGCGCGCATGGCATCGATGGCGGGCTGGCGCAGGCGCTTCTTTGCAGTGGTGTGTGACGGCTTGTGAATGGCGCGCAAGCCCGCGATGATTTCGCCGAGGCTGCCTTCGATCGCTTCCGGCGCGACCAGGTGGTCGAGAAAGCCGGCGGTCAGTGCCTGCTCGGGCTCGTACATCTCGCCCAGCGTCGCAGTACGGCTGAGCCAGGCCGGGTGCACGCGGCTGCGCGCGAGCTCGATGGCAAAGCTCGGCGGCGCGATGCCGATCGCGACCTCGTTCAGTCCCATGCGATGCGGACCGCGCGCCGCCAGCCTGACGTCGCAGGCGAGCAGCAGGAACGTTCCCATCGGATAGGCGTGTCCCTCCATCACGCCGATGGTCGGATGCGGAAACGACATCAACCGCAACGCCAGTTCAGCGCCGGCCCGCACCATGTCGAGGCTCTTGGCGGCATCGCCCGAGGCGAACACCTTCAGATCGAAGCCGGCGGAAAAGATGCCCGGCCGAGCCGAGCGGAGCACAATGATCTCGGCCTCGGTTTCGGCGCGGTCGAAGGCCGCGCCGATTGCGCCCAGCAGGGCCGTCGACATCACATTGACCTTGCCGTCGTCGAGCACGATCCGTGCGACGCCGTCCCTCAGCTCGTAAGTCACGCCATTGGACATCTTGCTCTCCCTTCCGTTGTCGTGACTTGACTGTCGGAGGCTGATGTAGACCAATCAATATAATTTTGGGCCAGAGGAGAACACCATGCCGGCCGTGCCGAAACACCGCCAGCCCATCATCAACGCTGCGGTGATGCTGTTCCGCCGCCAGGGATTTGCCCGCACCGGCCTGAACGACATCGTGGATGTCAGTGGCGCGCCCAAGGGCTCGCTCTACCATTACTTTCCGGACGGAAAGTCCTCGATCGCGGTGGCTGCGGTCGAAGAGGCCGGTCGCCGCGTCGCGGAAACCGTGGCCAAGCTCGCGGAGGATTGCAGCTCGGCTGGCGATCTGCTGCGCGCCCATGCGAGGCTGCTGGCGGGGTGGATGCAGGGCTCCGGCTTTCGTAACGGCTGCCCGATCACGACCGTGCTGCTGGAACTGGCGCCGCGCGAGCGCGCGGTGTCCGAGGCCGGCCGCAAGGCCTATGCGGCGCGAATATCGATCCTCCGTGAGAAGCTCATTGCTGATGGGTTTGCGCGCCCGCGGGCGGACTCGCTTGCCGTGCTCTGCACTTCCGCGCTGCAGGGAGCGCTGATCCAGGCCCGCGTCGAGCGCAGTCGCAGGCCGATCGAGGTCACGGCGACGGAACTGGCGCGGCTGATCGAGGCGGAAACCGAGAGGCGCTAAACCCCAAGCCCGCGTGCGAGGAGCGTGATCACGAGTGTCAGGATCGCGCCCCAGATCAGGCTCAGCGTCATGACCAGGATCGTCGTGGTGACAGCCTGCTCCAGATTCCCCTTGAGGAGCTGCATGCTATTTGTCCGAGGCCGCGGTGATGCGCATGCCGAGCAGCAATGCGGTCATCAATGCAACCAGGATGGCGATCTTGAGCTCGATCATGGCCGCCCTCTTGTGGTCATGCGTGCAAGGAGCCGCCTCGTTCCCTCTGCCAGCACGATCAGCGGATTGCCGCGGTTCTCGATGTCGAGCTCGAACGTCCCGGTTGGGAACACCAGGGCGCATCGCTCCGGCTTGCTCTGGCGGTTGGCGAAATCGATCGCAGAGCTCCTGAACAGGAACAGACCGCCGACGCGCCCATGGGCTTCGCGCGCCACCCAGAGACCGGAGCGGTTGCGCCCGATGAAAAAGGCGGGAATGGCAGCGCTCACGACATCGGGGTCGATCGGCCCGAGCGGCGTCCCAATCGGCGCCTGCTGGGCCTCAGGCCGGCGACGCCCTGCCTGCAGGGCGATCGCGGCCATGGCGGCGTCTTCACACATCTGCAAGGTCATGATGGTCTCCCATGCCCTCAGGCGTGGAGGTGCCAGACATAAATGGCGGTCTTCAGTGCGATCAGCGCGGTGAGCACGCTGCCCATCGAGAGCAGGGCCAGCGCTTGAAGCCCGACGCGCTTGAGCTGGGCCTTGCGCGCCGCCGAAAACCGCGCCGGGCGCTCGGCTGCGTCGAAAGGTCGGTCAAAGCCATGTGTCAGAATCGACATTTTGGAGGTCCTCGTCAGCGGCGCGGCAAGACAGCCGCTCCAATCTGCCACCCATGATGTCCATCGTTGCGTAGGATTGCGAGATGGGCGCCGCCGCGCCCTTATAGGAATATCATAATGATGCGGACCGTCGTGCCGGCAGGCCGCTGAAGAGATCAGGGCGCCGCATCGGCTGGGCCGGCCCGGGATCGGGATGCGTCATCCCGATCGCTGCGGCAAAGGCCAGCGTTAGCCGTGGTTCCCCGATCTGCTTGCAGAAGCAGTCGAGGATCGCATCCGCGTCTTGAAGCTGCCCGCTGATGGCCGCGCAGAGTTGCGAGCTGGTTCGCCGGAAGAAGTGGAGCGAGCCATCGGGGTCACGCTGGCCACTGGGGCGATCGAGCTCCGCCGCGAGCGCCGCTGCATTGAGCCTGTCGGACTCATCCAGCGTCACGGCAAAGCGCAGCAGCGCCAGCTGCCAGGCGCGAAGCAGCCTGTGAGATTCCTTGACCGATTGCAGCATGAAATACCCCGACACTCCGCGACGCGTCAGGCGCCGACACTGTCGATCAGCTCCTCGTCGGCGATCGCGGCGAAGGCCCGTACCACCTCCCTCTGCGCGGCTGCGTCCAACGGGACAATCGGCAGCCTCGTGACGTGCGAGATCAAGCCAAGCACGCTCAATGCGTATTTGAGCGCGGCCGGGCTTTCTTTGGCGAGGCACGCGATCAGCGGGATCAGGCGCTTGTGCAGGTAGCGTGCCGATTGCAGCCGACCCTGCCTGACCTGCGAGAAGATCGTACGGCACAGATCCGGAGCGATGTTGGCGACCTCGGAGATCGCCCCGTCGCCGCCGCTGGCGATGAAGCCGAACGCGGTGGTGTCGTCGCCGGATAGGAAGCGAAAGCCGGCCGGCAGGCGCCGACTCATACGCATCGGACGGGTTATGTCGCCGCTGCCGTCGCACAGGCCGACGAACTGGCGGGACTCGACGAGGCGCAGAAGCGTCTCGTCGGCGAGCGGGCGCAGCGTGCGGGAGGGAATGTCGTGCAGGATCACGGGCAAGTCGATCGAGCCGGCGATCGCCCGAAAATGCGCGAGCATCCCCTCCTGCATCGGCTTGTTGTACGCTGGCACCACCGCCATCACGGCGTCGGCGCCGGCTGCCTCTGCCCGCCGCGCGAGCTCGATGGCATGGCTGGTTGCGTTCGTGACCGCGCCGGCGATGACCCGCACACGGCCGCGAGCGACATCGACCGCGGTGCGGATGATCAGCTCCTGCTCGGCCGGCGAGAGCGTCGGCGCTTCGCCGGCCGTCTCGCAGACCACGAGCGCGGGAACGCCCGCCGCGACCTGTCGCTCGCAAAGGGCGGCAAACGCCTTGAGATCGATCGCGTCCGCCGCATCGAACGGGGTCGGCATGTCCGGGATGAAGCCGGTGAACCAGGCTGAGGGAGGAGTGAACATGGCTTTTCGTCTGTATGCGCCGGCTCAGGCGGCGCGACGTACGCTGTTGCTGCTGGGGCTCTTGCCCATGTCGAGCTCGATCTCGCGCGGCAGCTCGACGATGGTTTCAGGGTGCTGCCCGTTTTCGAACAGCGCATATTTGACGGCCTGGGCGCGGCTGACGAACAGGCCGCCATAGAGGCCATTCTGTTCCTGGGCGACCCATTGGCCCCTGTGGTTGCGGCCGATGAAGACGATGGTCGAGGGCGAGCTGCACGAGGGAGGTTCGACGAGTTTCACGGACGTATTCCTTCCGATTGACAGAGGTGGCGGGCGCATGTCCCGCAACCGTTCGATCAATATCGTTTCAAGCAGATATGATTTCGAGTGAGGCCGCGCGGCGATCTCATAAGCGCGTCATAAAGGCCGGCGATCAGGTCAGCTCGTCGACGACATGAACCAGTGCGAACAGCGCGCCGAACGCGGCGCATTCGTCCCAATGGTTGAGGACGGCGCCGAACGGCGCCTCGCGCCTGAGAAGGGCGACAGCCGCACACAGGATGATCGACATCCAGAGCAGCGCCTTGAGGCTGCGTCCGAAGCCGATGCTGCCGAACGCGGCAAAGGCAGAGAGAAGCACAATGCGGACGGCAAAGCGTGCGATCACCCGTGACGGGCTCAGGGCCGGCGACATGTCCGAAGATTGCGGCAAGGCACGAACCTGTCCGAAACTAGCGGAAATTCTCGCAGCCGACGGGCTCGTAGAACGAGTCCGGGGCAGGACGCACCGTGGGGACGCTCGGCCGCGACGCCTCCTCGGCCAAGGCCTGAACTTCGACGAAAGCGGACAGCAGAGCGAGCGCCAGGTCGGCGTGGCGGGCTTCGACCGCGGCGTCCAGCCAGTCCGGCAATTCGCGTTCGCGCGAGAGCGCGCAGTGCCACTCACCCTCGTCATAGGCGATGCGGCGGACCTGCCACATCGGCAGCTCGAGCTCGATCAGCGCCAGCGCGGCATCGGCCCACGCCTCGGCATCGACCAGGCGCATGACGCGCACGGTCCGTTCGCTCTGCCCGAGCGAAGGGAAGCGCCGGCAGGCGTTGTCGATGATGTCGAGTATCAACGGCCTGGTCATCGCCGGTGCGGCACGGAGCTGCTGGCTGAGAGAAGGCGGGGAAAGGCGTCGGAGAGCGGCGGTCATGTCAGACCTCCTGGATTTGGCGTCGGTCAGTCGGCCGGCCTCTCCAAGATGGCTGGGAGGGCATTTGAAAGCGAGATGGGGACGGGGCGGGAGATATAGGGATTTCATAAATGGGGCAGGGGAAGGGTGAAGGGCGCAGTCGCCTCATTCTCCGCTGTCATCCCCGCGAACGCGGGGACGCATAACCACAGGCTGTAGCTGCCGCCCAAATCAGGTCACTCCGAGTCCTCGCCAAACGTCTCCCCTTGGTTATGGATCCCGGATCTGCGCTTCGCGTGTCCGGGACGACAGCGGAGGTCGTTGCACCAGCGCCGTTCGATCACCCCAGCCCTTATGAGATTCCTATATCTTCGCCATAGCCCTCATCTCGAAAACCTATGTTCGTGGTGGCACTTGAGCACGGTGAAGTTCCGGCTGGGAGCCGCGAGACCTGCCTTGCGCTTGATCCATCGCAAGTTCTCCGCCGGGAACAGAGACATGGTTGCGTCCAAGACAGAGCGCAACGAGGAGTTCTTCCATGATGGACATTCTGATGCTGGCGCTGGGCTTCGGCTTCTTCGCGCTCGCGATCGGCTACACTTATGCCTGCGAACGGTTGTGAGGAGCGTGCCATGATCTTCGACTATTCGCTTGCCGGCGCCGTCTCGCTCGCTCTGCTGGTCTACCTCACCTACGCGCTGCTGCGGCCCGAGCGGTTCTGATCGTGCTGCTGATTCTCGAATTGCTGCTGGCGGACGCCGTGCTCGTCGCCTGCCTGCTGACGGTGCTCCTGCCGCTGCTGCGCCGGACACAAAGCCTGAAGGGTTAATGCCATGACTATGATCGGTTGGCTCCAGATCATTCTTTTCTGCGCGATCATCGTCGCGCTCACAAAGCCGCTCGGCTGGTACATGACGCGCGTCTTCAACGGCGAGCGGACGTTCCTCTCGCCGGTGCTGCGGCCTATCGAGGCCGGCATCTACTGGTTCTCCGGCGTCGACGAGAAGCGCGAGCAGCATTGGGTGACCTATACGGTCGCCATGCTGCTGTTTCACGTCGGCGGCTTCCTCATCATCTACGGTGTGATGCG
Organism: Bradyrhizobium cosmicum; assembly: GCF_007290395.2. Lineage (NCBI taxonomy): Bacteria > Pseudomonadati > Pseudomonadota > Alphaproteobacteria > Hyphomicrobiales > Nitrobacteraceae > Bradyrhizobium > Bradyrhizobium cosmicum. The sequence goes on from NZ_CP041656.2 coordinate 1,661,408, forward strand.
TCTCCAGGCTGTGCTGCCCTTCAATCCGGCAGGCCAGGGAGCAGTCGCGGAGGACCTCTCCTTCAACACAGCGATCTCCTTCATCACCAACACCAACTGGCAGAACTACGGCGGCGAAAGCACGATCTCCTATCTCGTGCAGATGGTCGGCCTGACGCACCAGAATTTCCTGTCGGCGGCAACCGGTATTGCGCTCGCGGTGGCGCTGATCCGCGGCTTCTCGCGCGCCTCGATGCGCACGGTCGGAAATTTCTGGGTCGACGTCACCCGCACCACGCTTTACGTGCTGCTGCCGATCTGCGTCGTCTACGCGCTGTTCCTGATTTCACAGGGCATGCCTCAGACGCTTGGCGACTACGTCGAAGCCACGACGCTGGAAGGCGCCAAGCAGACCATCGCGGTCGGCCCGGTTGCCTCGCAGGTCGCGATCAAGATGCTGGGCACCAATGGCGGCGGCTTCTTCAACGCCAACGCCGCGCATCCCTTCGAGAACCCGACCGCGCTGTCGAACTTCGTGCAGATGCTGTCGATCTTCACGCTAGGCGCCGCGCTGACCAACGTGTTTGGCCGGATGGTCGGCAACCAGCGCCAGGGCTGGGCGATCCTCGCCGTGATGGGCGTGCTGTTCGTCGCCGGCGTCACCATCACATATTGGGCGGAAGCCAACGGCACCGCGACGATGCACGCGCTCGGCCTCACCGGCGGAAACATGGAGGGCAAGGAGGTCCGCTTCGGCATCGTCGCGTCCTCGCTGTTCGCCGTGATCACCACAGCCGCCTCGTGCGGCGCGGTCAACGCGATGCATGACAGTTTCACCGCGCTCGGCGGCATGATTCCGCTGATCAACATGCAGCTCGGCGAAATCATCATCGGCGGCGTCGGCGCCGGCCTCTACGGCATGCTGCTGTTCGTCGTGCTCGCGATCTTCGTCGCCGGCCTGATGGTCGGACGCACGCCGGAATATGTCGGCAAGAAGATCGAGGCGCGCGAGGTCAAGATGGCGATGCTCGCGATCCTGGTGCTGCCGCTGATGTATCTCGGCTGGACCGCGGTCGGCGTAGTCTATCCGGCGGCGGTGGCATCGATGGCGAATGCCGGGCCGCATGGCTTCACCGAGGTGCTCTACGCCTTTACTTCGGCGACCGGCAACAATGGCTCGGCCTTCGCGGGCCTCACCGGCAACACGCTCTTCTACAACCTCACGCTCGCCAGCGCGATGTTCGTCGGCCGCTTCTTCATGATCATCCCGGCGATGGCGATCGCTGGCTCGCTGGCGGCCAAGAAATCGATCCCTCCGTCGGCGGGCACGTTCCCGACCACCGGCGGGCTGTTCGTCGGCCTCGTCGTCGGCGTGATCCTGATCATCGGCGGTCTCACCTTCTTCCCGGCGCTCGCGCTCGGCCCCATCGTCGAGCACCTCGCGATGAACGCCGGCAACGTCTTCTGATCGAGCTCTTTCGGAGTTACGTCCATGGAATCTGTCCTCAAAACCAACAAGCGCACGGCGGTTTCGGCGATGCTGGATCCGAAGATCGTGGTCCCCGCGATCGGCGCGTCCTTCACCAAGCTCGATCCGCGGCTGATGATCAAGAACCCCGTGATGTTCGTGGTCGAGATCGTGGCGGCGCTCACCACCGTGATCTTCCTGCGCGACCTCGTCACAGGTGGTGAGAACCTCGGCTTTACCTTCCAGATCATCATCTGGCTGTGGTTTACCGTCCTGTTCGCCAATTTCGCCGAAGCGGTCGCCGAGGGCCGTGGCAAGGCGCAGGCGGAATCGCTACGCAAGACCCGCACCGAGAGCCAGGCCAAGCTGCTGACCGGTGCGGGCCAGCCCTTCAAGCTGGTGCCGGGCACAAGCCTGAAGGTCGGCGACATCGTGCTGGTCGAGGCCGGCGATACCATCCCCTCCGATGGCGAAGTGATCGAGGGCGTCGCCTCGGTCAACGAGGCCGCCATCACCGGCGAATCCGCTCCCGTCATTCGCGAGTCCGGCGGCGACCGTTCGGCCGTGACCGGCGGCACCCAGGTGCTGTCCGACTGGATCCGCGTTCGTATCACAGCGGCGCAGGGCTCGACCTTCATCGATCGCATGATCAAGCTGGTCGAGGGCGCCGAGCGTGCGAAGACGCCGAACGAGATCGCGCTCAACATCCTGCTGGCTGGCCTCACCATCATCTTCGTGTTCGCCACCGTCACGATTCCAAGCTATGCCGCCTATGCCGGCGGCTCGATCTCGGTGATCGTGCTGGTCGCGCTGTTCGTGACGCTGATCCCGACCACGATCGGTGCGCTGCTCTCTGCCATCGGCATCGCCGGCATGGATCGCCTGGTGCGCTTCAACGTGCTGGCGATGTCCGGCCGCGCGGTGGAAGCCGCCGGCGACGTCGATACACTGCTGCTGGACAAGACCGGCACCATCACCCTCGGCAACCGGCAAGCAACCGCGTTCCGTCCCGTGCGCGGTGTCACCGAGCAGGAGCTGGCGGATGCAGCCCAGCTTGCCTCGCTCGCCGACGAGACGCCGGAAGGGCGCTCCATCGTCGTGCTGGCGAAGGAGAAGTATGGCATCCGCGGCCGCGACATGGCCGAGCTTGGCGCCACCTTCATCCCGTTCACGGCGCAAACCCGCATGAGCGGCGTCGATGCCGGCGGCTCGTCGGTGCGCAAGGGTGCGGTCGATGCCATGCTCAGCTATATCGGTGGCGGTGCGACGCTGGCGGTTGCCTCCGGCAACACCGCCCGTGCCCTCCAGTCCACGGCGTTGTCCGACGTCGGCCGCGAGGTGCAGACCATCGCCGACGAGATCGCCAAGGCCGGCGGAACGCCACTTGCGGTCGCGAAGGACGGCAAGCTGCTCGGCGTCATCCAGCTCAAGGACATCGTCAAGGGCGGGATTCGCGAGCGCTTCGCCGAGCTGCGCCGCATGGGTATCCGCACCGTCATGATCACCGGCGACAACCCGATGACGGCGGCCGCGATCGCGGCGGAGGCCGGCGTGGATGATTTCCTGGCGCAGGCAACGCCCGAGGACAAGCTCAAGCTGATTCGCGACGAGCAGGCCAAGGGTAAGCTTGTGGCGATGTGCGGCGACGGCACCAACGACGCGCCGGCGCTCGCGCAGGCCGACGTGGGCGTCGCCATGAACACCGGCACCCAGGCCGCCCGCGAGGCCGGCAACATGGTCGACCTCGATTCCAACCCGACCAAGCTGATCGAGGTGGTCGAGATCGGCAAGCAGCTGCTGATGACGCGCGGCGCGCTGACGACCTTCTCGATCGCCAACGACGTCGCAAAGTACTTTGCGATCATCCCCGCAATGTTCCTGGCGTTCTACCCCCAGCTCAACGTGCTCAACGTCATGAACCTGTCGAGCCCGCAAAGCGCCATCCTGTCGGCGATCATCTTCAACGCGCTGATCATCATCGGGCTGATTCCGCTGGCGCTGAAGGGCGTCGCCTACCGTGCCGTCGGTGCCGGTGCATTGCTGCGCCGTAACCTGCTGATCTACGGCCTCGGCGGCATCGTCATTCCCTTCGTCGGCATCAAGGCGATCGACCTCGTCGTCGTCGCTCTGCACCTGGCCTAAAGGAAGCCTAACATGCTTAGAGAAATCCGTCCCGCCATCGTTCTGTTGCTGGTGCTCACCGCCATCACGGGACTGGCCTATCCACTTGCAATGACCGCCATCGCCGGCGCGATCTTCCCCGCACAGGCGAACGGAAGCCTGATCGAGAAAGACGGTAAGGTGATCGGCTCCGCCCTGATCGGTCAGGAGTTCAAGGACGACAAATATTTCCACGGCCGCCTCTCGGCGACGCTGGCGCCGGACCCGAATGATTCGACCAAGACGGTGTCGGCGCCCTACAACGCCGCCAATTCGGGTGGCTCCAACCTCGGTCCGACAAGCAAGGCGCTGGCCGACCGGCTGAAGGAGGACGTGGACAAGCTGAAGGCGGAGAACCCGAACGCCGCCGTCCCGGTCGACCTCGTCACGACCTCGGCCAGCGGCCTCGATCCGGATATCTCGCCCGCCGCCGCCCAATTCCAGGTGCCGCGCATCGCCAAGGCCCGGAATATGCCGGAAGATGCAGTGAAGCAGCTTGTGGCCTCCAACGTCCAGGGCCGTTTCCTCGGCTTGCTGGGCGAGCCCAGGGTTAACGTGTTGGCGCTGAATCTCGCGCTCGACCGTATCGCCGCGAAGTAGCGGTCTAGGCTCGCGACGTCCGGATGATTATATTCGCCTGATGGTCCAGGAGCGCCGCGATCCCGAACAACGTCCGTCTCCCGAGGCGCTGCTGGAAGCCGCGCGCCGGGAGGAGAGTGCGAGCGGCAAGCTGAAGATCTTCGTCGGCGCCGCCCCCGGTGTCGGCAAGACCTACGAGATGCTGCAAAGCGCCCATGCCAAGCGAAAGGCGGGCATCGATGTCGTGGTCGGCTTCGTCGAGACCCACGGCCGGGCCGAGACCGAGGCGCTGGTGCGCGGGCTGGAAGTGATCCCGCGCCAGAGGCTCGAGTACCGCGGCCAGATCGTCGAGGAGATGGACCTCGACGCCGTGATCGCGCGGCGGCCGAAAATTGCGCTGGTCGACGAACTCGCCCACACCAACGCGGCCGGCAGCCGCCATCCGAAGCGCTATCTCGACGTCGAGGAACTGCTCTCCCACGGCATCGACGTCTACACCGCCGTCAACATCCAGCACATCGAGAGCCTGAACGACGTCGTCGCCCAGATCACCCATGTGCGGGTGCGCGAAACCGTGCCGGATTCGGTGTTCGACCGTGCGGACGCGATCGAGCTGATCGACCTCACGCCGGACGATCTGATCCAGCGGTTGAAGGAGGGCAAGGTCTATGTGTCCCGGCAAGCCGAGCGGGCTTTGGAGCACTATTTCTCGCCGGGCAATCTCACTGCGCTGCGCGAGCTGGCGTTGCGGCGAACGGCCGAGCGGGTCGATGAGCAATTGCTCACCCACATGCAGGCGAACGCCATCGCCGGTCCCTGGGCCGCGGGCGAGCGCATCCTGGTCTGTGTCAGCGAGGATCCGCGCGCGGCAAGCCTCGTGCGTTACACCAAGCGGCTCGCCGACCGGTTGCATGCGCCGTTCACCGCGATCTCGATCGAGACGCGGCGCTCGCTTCAGCTTTCAGACGAGCAGCGTGACCGTCTCGCCGATACGCTGCGGCTCGCCGAAGCGCTCGGCGGCGAGGCGCTGACCATTCCCGCCGTCGGCCGCCGCATCGCCGACGACGTCATCAGTTTTGCGCAAGGCAACAACGTCACCCAGATCGTGATCGGGAAGTCGACGCGTTCGCGCTGGTTCGAACTGACGCGCGGTTCGGTCGTGCATGATCTCGTCCGCCGGGCCGGCAATATCAGCGTTCACGTCATCCCCGGCGACGAGCTCGCCGAGCAGTCGCCGTCGAAGCCGACCGTGCAGACCGCCGCGCGGTCGGAGCCGTTCGATGCGCTGCCCTATCTCAAGGCGCTCGGCATCACCGTGCTCGGCCTTGCGGCGGCGGTCGTCATCAAGCCGCGGTTCGGCGTCGAGAATGTCGATTTGGTTTTCCTGACCGCGGTGGTGACGGTCGCGGTGCGCTATGGGCTGTGGCCGTCGCTGCTTGCGAGCCTGGTGTCGTCGCTCGCCTATAATTTCTTCTTCCTGCCGCCGGTCTACACTTTCACCATCACCGATCCGACCAACGTCGCCGCGTTCTTCTTCTTCATGTTGATCGCGATGCTGGTGTCGAATCTTGCGGGGCGCGTGAGGATCCAGGCCGACACTGCGATCGGCCGCATCCGCACCACCGAGCAGCTCTATGCGTTCAGCCGCAAGCTTGCGGGCACCGCCACGCTCGACGACGTGTTGTGGGCGACCGCCTATCAGGCCGCGCTGATGTTGAAGGTTCGCGTGGTGCTGCTGTTGCCCGAGGACGGCCTGCTCACGGTCAAATCCGGCTATCCGCCGGAGGATGAGCTCGACCAGGCCGATCTGGCCGCCGCAAACTGGGCGTGGAGCAACGATCGTCCCGCGGGCCGGGGATCGGACACGTTGCCGGGGGCCAAACGGCTGTTCCTGCCGATGCGCACCGGGCGTGGCCCGATCGGCGTCATCGGCATTGACAACGACCGCACGGGTCCGCTGCTGACGCCGGACCAGCGTCGGCTGCTCGACGCGCTGGTCGACCAGGGCGCGCTGGCAATCGAGCGGGTGTTGCTGGTCGAGGACATGGACCGCGTCAAGCGCACCGTCGAATCCGAGCGGCTCCGTTCGGCGCTGCTGACGTCGATCTCGCATGACCTGAAGACGCCGCTTGCCTCCGTGTTGGGCGCCGCCTCGACCATGCGCGATCTCGCCGGCGCGCTGTCCGATACCGAGAAGCGCGATCTGCTCGCCACGGTCATCGACGAATCCGAGCGGCTCAACCGCTTCATTGCCAATCTGCTCGATATGACAAAGCTCGAATCCGGCGCCATCGTTCCCAACACGGCGCTGCATGATCTCAGCGAGATCGTCGGCAGCGCGCTCCGGCGGGCAGCCAAGATCCTCACCGCACACAGGGTCGAGCTGGTGCTGGCCGCCGACCTGCCGATGCTCCAGCTCGATGCCGTGCTGTTCGAGCAGGTGCTGTTCAATCTGCTCGACAATGCCGCGAAATATTCGCCAGTTGACACCACGATCGCGATCCGCAGCTGGCGTGAGCGGGACCATGTGGTGCTCCAGGTTGCCGACGAGGGCGGCGGCATTCCGCCTGACGAGCTCGAGAGCGTGTTCGACAAGTTCTATCGCGCGCAGAAGGGCGATCATGTTCGGCCCGGCACCGGGCTTGGGCTCGCCATCTCCCGCGGCTTCGTCGAGGCGATGCACGGCACGATCTCGGCTGCCAACCGCAGCGACCGCAGCGGCGCCGTTCTCACCATCCGTCTGCCGATCCCGGCACAGACCCGAGCATTGGATACTGCCGCATGAGCGCTGCCCCGATCAAGGTTCTGGTCATCGACGACGAGCCGCCGATCCGCAAGCTGCTGCGGATGGGGCTGACGACGCAGGGCTACGAGATCCTGGAGGCGCCGAGCGGGAAGGTCGCGCTGGAAAAGCTTGCTGAGGCCCCCGCGCTGATCATTCTCGATCTCGGCCTGCCCGACGTTCAGGGCCATGAGCTGCTGCGCACGATACGCGCGCGCAACGAAAGCGTACCGATCGTGGTGCTGTCGAGCCGCGGCGACGAGGCCGGCAAGGTGCAGGCGCTCGATCTCGGCGCCGACGATTATCTGACGAAGCCGTTCGGCATGGACGAGCTGCTGGCCCGCCTGCGCGCCGCGCTGCGGCACCAGCTTCAGGTGCAGGGCGAACGCCCGGTATTCCGCACCGGCGATCTCTCCGTCGATCTCGTCCGCCGCATCGTCAAGGTCGGCGAGCGCGACATCAAGCTGTCGCCGAAGGAATACGACCTGCTTCGTGTGCTGGTCCAGCACGCCGGCAAGGTGCTGACCCACCGCTTCCTGCTCAAGGAGCTCTGGGACGAGCTGACCGACGCGCAATATCTGCGCGTCTATGTCCGCCAGCTCCGCCAGAAGATCGAAGCCGATCCGGAACGGCCGCAATATGTGCTGACCGAAACGGGGATCGGGTATCGGCTGAAGGCAGGGGATTAGGCCCTGCTGTCATTCTGGGGCGCGCGTCAGCGCGAACCCGGAATCCATTTTTCCGACCGTCACGCTTGGCATGATGGATTCCGGGCTCGATGCTTCGCATCGCCCCGGAATGACGAGCTAGCTCGCCTTCCTCTGCCGCGCTGTCGAACGCTGCGTCTTCTTGGCCGCTCGCCGCCCGCCGGTGGTACGGCGCCCATGCGACTTCGCCGCGGTCTTCTTCCCGCTCCCCTTCAGGCTCTGCTTCAGCGCATCCATCAGGCTGACGACGTTGCTCGGCTTTTCTTCGCGCTCCGGCAGCTCGATGGCCTTGCCGCTGGCCTTGCGCTTCACCAGCGCCTTCAGCGCGGTCTCGTACTCGTCCTTGAATTTCCCGGGGTCGAAATGCGCGGCTTTGGTCTGCAGGATGTGACCGGCGAGCTCGACCATGTCCTTGGTGATCTTCGGCGTCTTGATGTCGTCGAAAAACTCGCCTTCGTCGCGCAGTTCATAGGGAAAGCGCAGCGTAGTGCCGAGCAGGCCCTTGCCGAGCGGCTCGATCGCGATGATGTGCTCACGGTTGGTGAGCACGATCTTGGCGAGCGCCACGCGGCCCTCGTCCTTCATGGCGTCACGGATCACGGCGAAAGCATCGATCGCAGCCTTGCCCTCGGGCGCGATATAGTAGGGGTGGTTGAGATAGCGCTGGTCGATCTCCTCGCTCGGCACGAAGCTTTCGATGTCGATGGTGTGGTTGCTCTCAATCTGCACCGCCTCGAGTTCTTCCGGCTCGATCTCGACATATTTACCCTTGCGTAGCTCGTAGCCGCGACCCTTCTGGTCGCTCTCGACGATATCGCCGGTCTCGGAATCCACCATCTGCTGCTTCAGCCGGTTGCCGGTCTCGCGGTTGATCATGTGAAACCGCGTCTTCTCGGCCGAGGTCGTGGCGGGGTAGAGCACGACGGGGCAACTGACGAGGGACAGCTTCAGCGTCCCTTTCCAATAGGCGCGGGGGGCCATTGCATTCTCCAGTGATTTCAAGGCTTTTCAGGAACTCCAACCGGGCTGTGGGGTTTTGGTTCCGGGCGGGACTTTCGCCGTGATAGGCTCAAACGTCTAAGACAAAAGCGGGTTCGGTCGTGCTGAGAAAGCTATCCACCTATCGACAGAAGCGCGATTTCGAGCAGACGCCGGAGCCCTCCGGAGAGACCGCGGTCAGGCCGTCAAAGCAGCGGCGTTTTGTCATCCAGAAGCACGATGCGACCCGGCTGCACTACGATCTGCGGCTGGAATTCGACGGCGTCTTCAAGTCATGGGCGGTGACGAAGGGGCCCTCGCTCGATCCGCACGACAAGCGGCTGGCGGTGGAGGTCGAGGACCATCCGCTCGACTATGGCGATTTCGAAGGGACCATCCCGGAAGGACAGTATGGCGGCGGCACTGTGATGCTGTGGGACCGTGGCACCTGGGACTGCGAGGATCCCGAAGCCGGCTTCAAGAAGGGTGATCTGAAGTTCACGCTGCACGGCGACAAATTGCACGGAAGCTGGGTGCTGGTGCGGATGCGCAACGACCGCACCGGTGGCAAGCGCACCAACTGGCTTCTGATCAAGCACCGCGACGAGTTCGCCAGTGAGAGCGAGGACATTCTCAGCGAGGACAAGTCGGTGGCGTCCGGCCGCGCGATGGCGGAGATCGCCAAGGGGAAGGGCCGCGCGCCAAAGCCGTTCATGCTGGCGAAGGGCGCCACGACCAAGGCCGATGCGGTCTGGCAGTCGAACCGCGCGGAGGAAACCAAAGGGCGTACCGTCAAAGCGGCGCCCCGCGCGGCACTGAAGATCTCCAAGGCGGCCAAGAAAAAGGCCATGACTGCGTCGACTGCCAAGGAGGTCTCGGAGATGCCGGACTTCGTCGCGCCGCAGCTCTGCACGTTGGTTGAACGCCCACCGTCGGGAGATGGCTGGTGCCACGAGATCAAGTTCGACGGGTACCGCGTGCAGCTCCGGATCGAGGATGGCAAGGCCACTCTGAGGACGCGCAAAGGGCTCGACTGGACCGACAAGTTTGCCGCGATCGCGAAGGAAGCCGCCACGTTGCCGGACGCGATGATCGACGGTGAGATCGTCGCGCTCGACCATAACGGCTCACCGAATTTCTCCTCGCTCCAGGCCGCGCTGTCGGATGGCAAGACCGAAGAGCTGATCTTCTTCGCCTTCGACCTGCTGTTCGCCGAGGGCCTCGATTGCCGCCGGCTCCCGCTCAGCGAGCGCAAGACCCGCCTCAAGAAGTTGCTGGAGGCACCCAAGAAGAAAGCGAGCCAGATCCGCTTTGTCGAGCATTTCGAGAGCGGCGGCGATGCGGTGCTGCAATCGGCCTGCAAGCTCGAGCTCGAAGGCATCGTGTCGAAGAAGCTGGATGCGCCGTATCGTTCCGGCCGCACCGAGAGCTGGACCAAGGCAAAATGCCGCGCCGGACATGAGGTCGTGATCGGCGGCTGGAAAACCACGGCTGGAAAATTCCGCTCGCTGATGGCCGGCGTGCATCGCGGCGATCACCTCGCCTTTGTCGGCATGGTCGGCACCGGCTTTGGCGCCGACAAGGTCAAGCGCATCATGCCGTTCCTGAAGGAGGCGGCGGCAAGCAAGAGTCCGTTCGGCGGCAAGAATGCGCCGAAGAAGACCCGCGACGTGCATTGGCTCAAGCCCGAGCTCGTCGCCGAGATCGAGTTCGCCGGCTTCACCGCCGATGGCAATATCCGCCAGGCCGCGTTCAAGGGCCTGCGGCAGGACAAGCCGGCCGAGGAGGTCGAGGCGGAAGCGCCTGCCGATATCGCCCTTGCCAAGCCCTCCGCGAAAAGGCGCGTTCCGGCGAAGGCGGCCAAGCCGTCGAAGCCGAGTGGCAGCGCCGAAGTCATGGGCGTCGTGATTTCCAAGCCAGACAAGGAGTTGTGGCCGGACGCCGGCGACGGGGAGGGCGTGTCAAAGCTCGATCTCGCCCGCTATTTCGAGGCGGTCGGCGCCTGGATGATCGAGCATCTGAAAGGCCGCCCCTGCTCGATCCTGCGCGCGCCCGACGGCATCGGCGGCGAAAAATTCTTCCAGCGCCACGCCATGCCGGGCAGCTCGAACCTGCTCGAACTCGCCAAGGTCTCGGGCGACCGCAAGCCCTATTTGCAGATCGACCGCGTCGAGGGGCTCGCGGCGGTCGCACAGATCGGCGGCCTCGAGCTGCATCCCTGGAATTGCGCGCCGAATGCTTACGACACGCCCGGCCGGCTGGTGTTCGATCTCGATCCAGCGCCGGATGTGGATTTCGCCGATGTCGTCGATGCCGCCAAGGAGATGCGGCAGCGCTTGACCGATCTGGGGATGGAGAGTTTCTGCAAGACCACCGGCGGCAAGGGGCTACACGTGGTGGTGCCGTTGCTCCACGGCGTGCGCGACAGGGTCAGCTGGAAGGAAGCCAAGGCTTTCGCACAAGGCGTCTGCCAGTGGATGGCGGATGACGAGCCCGAGCGCTATCTGCTCAACATGTCCAAGAAGCTGCGCAACGGGAAGATCTTTTTGGACTATCTGCGCAACGATCGGATGTCGACAGCGGTTGGACCGCTGTCTCCGCGTGCTCGGGATGGCGCGACGGTCTCGATGCCGGTGACCTGGGCACAGGTGAAGAGCGATCTCGATCCGAAGCGCTATACGGTGCGAACCGTGCCGGGCTTGCTGGCGCGCTCGAAGGCGTGGGATGGCTATGACGATGCGGCCGCGTCGATCAAGTCGGCGATGAAGAAGCTGGCGGGGAAAAAGAAGTAGGGTGGGTTAGCCGAAGGCGTAACCCACCCTGTCTGTCTCCGCGGAAACTAAAGAGGTGGGTTACGCCCTGCAGATGCGCTGCGCGCTAATCCGCCCTACGCCGTCCGCCGTTAGATCCGTCCGAGCAACAGCAGGATCAGCAGGATGACGATGACGAGTCCGAGGCCGCCGCCGCCATAATAGCCGGTGCCGTAGAACGGGCCGCCGCCGATGCCGCTGAAGCCGCCGAGCAGGGCGATGACCAGGATAATCAGAATGATTGTACCGATAGACATGCGAATCTCCTCCGGCCCCTTTCTCCTGAAAGGGGCACCTCTGTCCGTTGTGCCGAGGGCAACTTGCCGCAGGTTTGAAAGTTCCGTTTATGAAACACGACCGCAGGCGCTTGGCGTATGGAACCTTTGCGGCCGACATAACTAGGTGAGTGTTCAGTCAATACGGGCAGGGATCATGTCAGCACCGCTAGTCGTCTCCATTCCGCATCGCCTCGGCCGCGAAGAGGCGGGGCGTCGGCTCAAGACCGGGCTCGGCCGCGCTGCCGCGAGCATTCCCGTGATGCAGGTCGAAGAGGAGCGCTGGGCCGGCGACACCATGAATTTTCGCATTCGCGCGATGGGCCAGATCGCGTCCGGTCAGGTCGACGTCGCCGACGACCACGTCAAGGTGCAGGTGGTGCTGCCGTGGCTGCTGCAGCGCTTTGCCGAGATGGCGCAGGCCACCATCCGCAAGCGCGGTCAGCTGCTGCTGACCAAGGACGATGGAAAATAGGCGTCAGGCGCGCTGGCGCTGCCGGGCAGGCCTGACGGCGCTCGCTGCGCGGGCCTCGATGACAGCGGCAGGAAATTCGCGGAAGGCCTGTGCCAGCGGCAGTTCGTTGCCCGCAAGTCCCCCCGCGGTGTAACCGGTGACGTCGACAATTGCGTCGAAAACGTCCGGCGCCGGCCATTCCCGGCCCGCCTGCGTGAATGGCGCGAACTGGCGTCCAACCACGACGATCGCCGCAGTCCGGCCATGGCGGCGGGCAAAGGCAATGACATGGTCGGCGTGCGCGCCGCGCACTTCCAGAGGCTGGTAGTCGCCCTCGGCGAAGACATCGGCGAGCTCATTGCGCAGCTTGAGCAGGTGTCGCGTCCAGACCAGCTTGAGCCGGCCGTCCGGCCAATGCTGGACCAAGCCGTGCCAATCCGGGGCGTCCTGCGGCAGCGCTGCGTGCCGCGCGGCAAAGTCCACCGGGCGGCGGTTGTCCGGGTCGACCAGCGACAGGTCCCAGTATTCGGTGCCCTGATAGAAGTCGGGAACACCAGGCAATGTCGCCTTGAGGGTGAGCTGGCTCAGCGAGTTCAATGCGCCGAGCAGTGCGACGCGGCGGGCCAGCGTCTGCAGCGATTCAAGGAATTCACCTGACAATGCAGGATCGAGGATCTTAGCGATGAAGCTGTTGACGCCGTTCTCATAGGCTTCATGCGGATTGAGCCAGCTCGTCTCTTCCTTGCCCTCGCGCGCGGCCTTGAGCGCATAAGCCTGGATGCGCTCGACGAAGCCGGCATCGGCCGGCTCTTCGAGCGGCCAGGCCCCGAGCAGGGTCTGGTAGAGCATGTATTCGAACGTTGCCGATGGTGCGCGCAGCTTGCCGTCGAGCGCCAGGTGCGGCGCGTTCAGTACCTTCCAGCGTGAGACTGCGCTGGTCCACTCGCCGGGGATCTCGCTGAGCGCCGCGATCCGCGCTCGGGCGTCCTCGCCGCGCTTGGTGTCGTGGGTCGCGGTCGCCGTCATCCCTTGCGGCCATTCCCTGGCGCGGGCCTGCATGGCCTGATGGAAGGCGGGAATGGAGAGACCGGTGCTCGCGGGATCGCCGCCGACCTCGTTCAACGCGAGCAGCCGGTGGAACTGGTAGAATGCAGTGTCCTCCAGTGACTTCGCCATCATCGGCCCGGTGAACTGCTGCACTTTCAGGGCGAAGCGGCGCACGCGCAGGGCACTGTGCGCGGGGCGGCCGGGCTTGAGCAGGTCCATGGTCAGGGCATCGCGCAGGAAGTCGAAAATGCCGTCGTCGGCGGCGAACCATTCCGCGCGGGCCCGCTCGATGGTGTCGTCGATCAGCTTGCGATCGAGGGCGGTCGGGTCGCTGTGCGTCAGGTAGGTGCGGTAGACCGGGAAATGCAGCACATAGAGTTCGAGCGCCTGCCGCAGGCTGTCGGCTGAGAAATCGCGGGTCGAGTAGTGTCCGTTGGCGATGCGGGCGAGCAGGCGCGTCAGCACGGTGAATTCGCTGGTCAGCAATGTCTCCAGCACGCGGCGCTTGGCGTCCTTCACATAGGGCGCGAGCTGTGGCGGACGGTTGCTGATCTGCCGCCAGGTCTCGTCCAGCGCCTCCAGCCCCTTGGCGTCGACCAGGACCTGGGTGATGACGTTCATCCACTCGTAGCCGGTGGTGCCCTGAACGCCGGCGAAGTGCGGCAGGCGCTCGTGCTCGCACAGGATTTTTTCGATCACCGTGTAGAACGGCTTTGCGTTGCCCTGCGCATCGCGCACCAGACGGCGCAACCGCTGGCAATATTGCGCGGGATCGCGCAGGCCGTCGATGTGGTCGAGACGAATGCCCTGCAGCCTGCCGTCGGCGACGAGCTGCTTTACCAGCCGGTGTGTCGCGGCGAACGTGCTTGCGTCCTCGACGCGCAGGCCTGCGAGACCGTTGACGTCGAAGAAGCGGCGATAGTTGATGTCGCTGGAAGCGAGCCGCCAGTGCCCGAGCTTGTAGTGCTGGCGCTCCAGCAGATGGTGCAGCGTCAAGGTCTGTGCCGGTCGATCCTTGGCCGCGCGATAGGCGCCAAGGCCCTGCGCGATGAGGTCGGCGCTGCCTGCGATCTCCTTCAACTCGGTCTTGAAGCCGGGCGCCTCCTTGCGGTTAGGCCGGCGCAGCCCGGTATAGCGCGTGGCAAGTGCGATCATCCGCTTGCCGGCTTCCGTCTCGGCGGCATCGGCCTCCTTCACGATCACCCGCAGCAATTCGCCATAGCGCTCCGGCGCGATCGGCAGGCGATGCTCGAAATACCAGGCGGAAAAGCTGCCTTCGCCGGGATCGTAGCGCAGCTCGATGTCGCCGCGCTCCAGCGCCTCGCCATAGGAGGCGCCGAGGATCGGCAGCAGCACGCCGCCGCGGGCGCGGTAGGGCAGCAGATCCCAGTCGATGTCGAAGGAGACCGCATGCGGCGAGGCCTGGCCCCATTCCAGCACGTCGAGCCACCAGGGATTATCGGCAAAGTGCACGCCGACATGGTTCGGCACGAAATCGATGACGAGGCCAAGATCGTGCTGCCTCAGCGCGTCGCTCAGCCGCGCGAAGCCAGCCTCGCCGCCGAGTTCGGGATTGAACTGGCTGTGATCGACGGTGTCGTAGCCATGCGTCGAGCCCTTGCGGGCCTTCATCACCGGCGAGGTGTAGAGATGCGTGATCCCGAGCGCCTTGAGATACGGCACCACCGCGGCCGCCTTGTTGAAGTCGAAATCCGCGGTGAGCTGAAGCCGGTAGGTCGCAAGAGGAATGGCGGGAGGCATGCTAGCCTCCGAGACGCCAGAGCACCGACCACGGCGGAAGCCGGTCGCCGCTCGCGTCGCCCCAGATCGGTGTGCCTGCGTCGTTGCTCGAATACGTGATCTCGTTGTCCGACAGATTGGCGACGAGGCGCAGCGTCGCGCCGTCCGCCATACGCCAATGCGCGGTCAACAGGCCGCTATCCGCCGCTGCGGCGTCGCCGAAGGTGGCGCCTCTCAGCCGCGGTGCGATCTCCTTGCGGCGAAGTGCGAGAAGATCGCGCACCAGCGCGAGTCGCGCATCCTGCTCCGGGGTACGGCCGGCCCAGTCGAGCACGGCTGATTGCAGCGTCGCGGGGTCGAGCGGGTCTGGGACCTCGTCGCCGTATTTCTCATAGGCCCAGTCGTATTCCTGCCTGCGCCCCTTGCGCACGGCATCGGCAAGGCCGCCCTGGAAATCGCAGAAGAACGGGAAGGGCGCCTTGGAGCCCCACTCCTCGCCCTGAAACAGCATCGGCACCATCGGCGCAAGCAGCGTCACCGCGAGCGCGGCGTCGATCTGCCGCGGCGAAGCCAGGCTCTCCAGCCGCTCGCCCAGCGGCCGATTGCCGATCTGGTCGTGGTTTTGCAGGAAGTTGACGAAGGTCGCCGGAGGCAGTTCGCCGCTCGCCTCACCGCGCGGCTTCTTGCCCCAGAATTCCGAGATCTCGCCCTGATAGACGAAGCCTGAAGCCAGCGCGCGGGCGAGATCCATGCGCGGCGTCTGGTAGTCTGCGTAATAGCCGGCGAGCTCGCCGGTCAGCATCACATGCCAGGCGTGATGGTAGTCATCGTTCCACTGCGCTCGGTACTTCCCGTTCGGCGGATCCTGAGCGGCGTCGAGAAGGGCGGCGCGATTGTCGCCATTCTCCAGCACGAGATGGACGTGGCGTCCCGTTGCCTTGGCAAGTTCGCCGACGGCGACGCTGAGGTCGTGCAGCATCGATTGCTCGCCGGGAAGGGCCAGGATGTGATTGGCGGCATCCAGCCTGAGGCCGTCGAAGCGGTAGTCGGTCAGCCAGGACAGTGCGTTCTCGATCGCGAAGGCGCGGACCTGCGGCACGCGATAGTCGATCGCGCTGCCCCAGGGCGTGTGTGCATCGGTGAAGAAGGTCGGTGCATAGCGGCCGAGATAGTTTCCTTCGGGTCCGAAATGATTGTAGACGACGTCGAGAAACACCATCAGCCCGCGCAGGTGCGCTTCGTCGATCAACGTCTTGAGCTCTTCAGGGCGGCCATAGGCGCTGTCGGGCGCATACCACAGCACGCCGTCATAGCCCCAGCCGCGGCGGCCGGCGAAATCGGCCAGCGGCATCAATTCCAGCGCGGTAATGCCGGTTGCGACGAGATGATCAAGCTTGTCGATCATGGAGCGATAGGTGCCTTCCGGCGTGAAGGTGCCGACATGGGTTTCGATCAGTACCGTCTCTTCCCAGGGCCGGCCGCGCCAATCCCCAGCGCGCCACGAGAAAGCATCGTGATCGATCACCTCGCTCGGACCGGACACGTCGTCGGGCTGGAACGCCGATGCCGGATCGGGCACGTCTATATCGTCGTCGATCCTGAACTTGTAGGAGCTGTTGACCGGCAGGCCCGCGATGTCGGCGACATACCAGCCGTCCTGCCGGCGCTGCATCGCGTGCCGCCTGTCGAGCAGCAGATCGACGCGCCGTGCGTCCGGTGCCCACAGCCGGAACGACACGCCGTCCTTCGTCGGCCTCGCCCCGAAGGATGGCCTCATAGCGCCCCCGCGAAAGCGAGCACGGAACGCGGCGGCGCTTTGCTGTCGCTTCCGGGCAGGAAATCAACGCTGTTCAGCTTGGCGTCGGTCGTGTTCAGGATCTGCTGCCAGCTCTTGTATTCGGTCAGTTTCGGCAATTTGAATGCGATCTCTTCAGGGGCGGCGTTCAGTACGATAAATATCGCGGCGCTTCCCGGTTCCATCGGCCCCATCACGTATGAGAGGAACCGCCCCTCCGGGAATTTCCAATCGTTCTCCGTCATCTCGTCACCGGCGGGCGTCAGCCACAGCGCACCGTAGGAGATGCCATCCTTGGGGCGGCCGTCGAGCCAGCGATGGCTGCGAAGCTGCGAGAAGCGGCGGCGGATGTCGGCAAGACCGGCAACGAAATCGACCATGTCGTCGCCTTCCTTGCCGAGATTGTCCCAGCCGACCCAGCCGACCTCGTTGTCCTGGCAATAGGCGTTGTTGTTACCGGATTGCGAATTGCCGACCTCGTCGCCGGCGAGGATCAGCGGAATGCCCTGCGCCAGCATCAGGCAGGCCAGCACGTTCTTGCGAAGCTGCCGGCGCAACCCGATGATCTGGGGATCGTCGGTCGGGCCTTCGACACCGCAATTGTTGCTGTGGTTGTCGCTGGAGCCGTCGCGATTGTCCTCGCCGTTGGCTTCGTTGTGCTTCTCGTTGTAGCTGAAGAGATCGGCGAGCGTGAAACCGTCGTGCACCGTGATGTGGTTGATGCTGGCGCGCGGCCGCCGTCCGTCATGGTTGAACAGATCGGACGATGCCGTCATGCGGCTGGAGATGTCGCCGATCAGGCTGCCTTCGCCGCTCCAGTAGCGCCGCATCGCGCTGCGATAGCGGTCGTTCCATTCCGACCATTGCGAAGGGAATGCGCCGACCTGGTAGCCGCCGAGGCCGAGATCCCAGGGCTCGGCAACGAGCTTGACGGTCGCCAGCACCGGATCCTGCCGGATCGCGGTCAGGAACGAGATGCCGCGATCATAGCCGTTCGGTCCGCGCGCGAGCGTCGTGGCGAGGTCGAAGCGGAAGCCGTCGACATGGCAGACCTCGACCCAGTAGCGCAGCGAATCCATCACCATCTGCAGCACGCGCGGATGAGTGAGGTTCACCGACGATCCGCAGCCGGTGAAGTCGTCGTAATAGCGCGGGTTGTCGCGGTTGAGCCAGTAATAGGAGGCGTTGTCGATGCCGCGGTAGCACAGCGTCGGGCCGAGGTGATTGCCCTCGGCGGTGTGGTTGTAGACGACGTCGAGCATCACCTCGATGCCGGCATCGTGCAGGCGCGCGACCGTGGTGCGAAAGGAGTCGAGCGCGTTGTCCTGGGCGTAGCGCGCCTCGGGCGCAAAGAAGGACAGCGTGTTGTAGCCCCAATAATTGGCGAGCTTCTTCTCGACCAGAATGCGATCGTCGACGAAGGCGTGGATAGGCAGGAGCTCGATCGTGGTGACACCGAGCTTCTTCAGATGCTCGATCATCGCCGGTGACGACAGTCCGCCATAAGTGCCGCGCAAATTCGGCGGTACGTCGTCGCGCTTCTGCGTCAGGCCCTTGACGTGGGCCTCGTAAATGATGGTGTCTTCCCAGGGGATATTGGGCCGGATCTCGCGGCGGCCCCAGTTGAAAGTCTCGTCGACGACGACGCCCTTCGGCATGCCGCGCGCGTTGTCGCGCCGGTCGAACGACAAATCCTCGCGCGGGCTTCCGGTGCGGTAGGCGAAATGCGCGTCGCTCCAGACCAGCCGGCCCGCGAGCCGCTTGGCATAGGGGTCGAGCAGCAGCTTGTTGGCGTTGAAGCGGTGGCCATGCTCGGGCTCGTAGGGGCCGTGCACGCGATAGCCGTAGAGCTGGCCCGGCGAAACGTCGTTGAGATAGCCGTGCCAGACGTCCTCGGTGCGTTCGGGCAGCTCGATGCGCTCAAGCTCGCGCCGGCCCTGGCCGTCGAACAGGCATAGCTCGACCTTCTGCGCATTCGCGGAGAACAGCGCGAAATTGGTGCCACGTCCGTCCCAGCTTGCACCGAGGCGTGCGGGCGATCCAGCAGTCAGGCGCATCGGTCAGCTTTCCGGAACGAGGAAGATCGCGGCGAGAGGCGGAATGGTGAGGCGGAGCTCGGGCGCCTTGCCGTCAACGGCATGAACTTCGCCGATGTTCCCGACATTGGTGCCGCCATAATGGGCGGAGTCCGAATTGAACACTTCTTTCCACTTACCCGCCAACGGAACGGGGACGCGGTAGTTGCGGTAGACGTTGGGCGAGAAGTTGACGATGACGAGGCAGCGTGCATGCGCGTCGATCCCCTTGCGCAGCCAGGCGAACACGTTGCGGTTGGCATCATCGGTGATCAGCCATTCGAAGCCGGCCTGGTCGCAATCCATCTGGTGCAGGGCCGGCACGGCGCGATAGAGCCGGTTGAGATCGCGGATCAGCGACTGAATGCCGGAGTGATTCTTGTATTCGAGAAGGTGCCAGTCGAGCGACTGGTCGTGATTCCATTCGCGGCCCTGCGCGATCTCGTTGCCCATGAACAGCAGCTTCTTGCCGGGATGGCCGAACATGAAGCTGTAATAGGCGCGCAGATTCGCAAAGCGCTGCCATTCGTCGCCGGGCATGCGGCCGAGGATCGATCGCTTGCCGTGCACGACCTCGTCATGCGACAGCGGCAGGATGAAATTTTCCGAGAAGGCGTAGTGCAGGCCGAACAGGATGTCGCCGTGATGATGCTTGCGGTGGATCGGATCCTTGCTGATGTAATTCAGCGTGTCGTGCATCCAGCCCATGTTCCACTTGTAGCCGAAGCCGAGGCCGCCGAATTCGACCGGGCGCGAGACCTGCGGCCACGAGGTGGATTCTTCCGCCGCGGTGGTGGCCTGCGGGAAGCGCGCGAACAGCTCGGTGTTGACGCGGCGCAGGAACGCGATCGCCTCGATGTTTTCGCGGCCGCCATACTGGTTCGGGATCCAGCCACCGGGGGGGCGGCTGTAGTCGAGATAGAGCATGGATGCCACGGCGTCGACGCGCAGGCCGTCAATGGCGTAGCGCTCCAGCCAGAACAGCGCATTCGACACCAGGAAGTTCGTCACTTCGGTGCGGCCGTAATTGTAGATCAGCGTGCCCCAGTCGAGATGGCGGCCCTGCAGCGGGTTGGCGTGCTCGTAGAGCGAGGTGCCGTCAAAGCAGCCGAGCCCGTGCGGATCATCCGGGAAATGGCCGGGCACCCAGTCGAGCAGCACGCCGACGCCCTCGCGGTGACAGGCATCGACCAGCGCGGCGAAATCCTCCGGCGTGCCGAAGCGACTGGTCGGCGCATAGAGGCCGGTCGGCTGATAACCCCAGGAGCCGTCGAACGGATGCTCGCTGACCGGCAGGAATTCCAGATGGGTGAACCCCATGTCGCGGGCATAGGCCGGCAATTGTTCGGCGAGTTCGCGATAGGTCAGCCATTCGCCGCCGTTCTTGCGCCGCCATGAGCCGAGATGGACCTCGTAGATCGACATCGGCGCAGACAGCGCGTTGATGCCATCGGGCGCCGGACGTGGACGCGGCAGATGGGCCTCGTCGAACACGATGGAGGCGGTCTTCGGGCGGACCTCGCTCGCGAACGCCATCGGATCGGATTTCTGCGGAAGCTGATGGCCGTGCGGTCCGATGATGTCGAACTTGTAGTGGTCGCCGGCCTTGGCGTGCGGGATGAACAATTCCCAATAGCCGTTGCCGCGCACCCGCATCGGATGGCGCCGCGCGTCCCAGAAATTGAAATCGCCGACCACGGACACGCGCCGCGCATTCGGTGCCAGCACCACGAAGCCGATGCCCTCGACGCTGTCGAGCGTCATCGGATGCGCGCCGAGCTTGTCATAGAGGCGCTGATGAGTGCCTTCGCCGAGCAGATAGAGATCGAAGTCGGTCAGGATCGGCGGAAAGCGGTAGGCATCCTCGAGCTCGACGAATTTGTCGCCGAACCTGGCGCGGAGCTGGTAGCGCTTCGAACCGTTGGGCAGGGCGCCGATGAACAGGCCGGCGTCGTGGACGCGATCGAGTTGCGCAACCTCGCCATGCTCGCCGACCGCTTCGACGTTCGAGGCCTCCGGCAGGAAGGCACGCACCACGCTCGTGTCGCCCTCGGGATGCAACCCAAGATAATGGAAGGGATCGGAGTGGCGACCCTCGATGATCGCGTAGGCCTCGGCGGGTAGTTTAGGCATGGGCTTCGCTCTCGGCACGGGACAGGATGCGAAGCAGGCCGGTCAGCGGCGCATGGAGCCCCTCCGGCCGGTGGGACAACTCGTACTCTACTTCGTCGAAGGCTCGATCAAGCAGGAAAAACCTTAACAGGCCATCCGCGGATTGGCGGTCTTGCGGCCACAGCCGCCGGTCGGTCATAGCCTCGCGATAGGCCGACAGGAAGGTCGCGGTGGCGCGTTCTCGCCATTCGCCGAGCGCTGCCGCGAGCCGGCCCTGCTCGTCGCCGCCGCCCGAGAGCGCACGGCTGAGCGCAGCGTTAACCGAAAGATCAATCGAGCGGATCAGGCCAGCGACGTCGCGCGCGGCAGGCAGCTTGCGCCGCTTGTCGGCCAAAGGCAGACGCGGATCGCCGTCGAAGTCGATGATGAAGATATCGTCCTTCACGATCAGAGTTTGCCCGAGGCGGAAGTCGCCATGATGACGAATGTTCAACCCGCCGATGTCCGATGGCAAGAGCGCATTCAGCTGGTCCGGCAGCGTCGCGCGCATTGCGGCGAGCCGGTCGATCAACGGCCGCTCGCCCTCGTGGCCGGCGACGCGGCTGTCGGCGAGTCGCTCGAAAACCCGCTCGGCGCGGGCCTTGAGGTCCGCGGTCCAGCGCTTGACTTGATTGGGGCCGGTCGGCTCCGGTGCGAGATCGTCGGGCTTTGCGGCGGCCAGAGCGACGTGCAGCTCGGCGAGCCGCCGGCCGATCTGCGCCATGAAGTGCAGATAGGGCGCCTGCTCCTGGGTCTCGCGCGGCATCTCGCCCGGCGGCAGCACCCGCTGCTCGTCGATATAGCGGTCGAGATAGCCGGCGGTGACGGCCCAGCCGTCGCCCTGGTTCTCGACATAGGCATGCAGCACGCCGAGCGCGCTGCGGCTGTCGTCGTCGACCAGCTCGACACTGCCGAGCAGCGCAGGCGTGTTGGCAAAGCGGGCGACCTCGGTGAGGTAACGGCCGATCTCGATCTCGGGACTGATGCCGCTGTCGAGCTTGCGATAGAGCTTGGCAACGTACTGGTTGTCGACCAGCGCCGTGCTGTTCGATTGCTCGATCGCGCGGATGCGCTCGGGCTCCTTGATGGTGTAATCGGCGAACCGGCTGGTGGCCTTGAACTCCAGCCGCAGATTGTTCTCTTCCACCACCAGGTTCTGCGACAGATTGCGCAGGAACAGGCCGATGAAGATCTGGTCGGTCGCGACGTCGAGCAGCGTGCCCTCGCGCGCGCCCTGGCGCACGGCGGCGAGCGCCTTCGGGTTGAAGCGTTCGCGGTCGAAGCGCACCCATTCGATCTGCATCGGCAGTACGTAGCGCGTCGTGACGTCATGCTGCGCCGTCTCGAAGAACGCGATCCAGGGCCGGTTGTCGCCGATGTCGCAGAACGGCACCGCCGAGAGCAGCGTCGGCTTGATATGCTTGGGATTGTGCTCGGGATACCAGCGCGTCCGCGACAAGAATCCCGGCAACACCTCGTGCTCGAACACGCCGCGCTCGCGCGCCAGCGACACCCAGGTCGAATTCACCGGCACCACCAGGGTCTCGAACTCCGGTACCGCGCGCGGCGTCACCGGTTCGGACTTGTCGCGCTCCTGGAGCTGGAACCAGTAGAATCCGTAGGGGCCGAGCGTGATCATGTAGGGCAATTCGCCGATCGGCGGGAAGCGCGTGCGGCCGAGCATCTCCTGCGGGATGCGGTCCTTCCACGGCGACAGGTCAAGCTCGGTCGCCTGCGCCGCGCGCGAGAGGTTGGCGACGCAGAGGATCACCTCGTCGCGATATTGCCGGACATAGGCCAGCACGGAGCGGTTGGCGGGGCGGATGAAGGTCATGGTGCCGCGGCCGAAGGCGAGCGTGGACTTGCGCACCGAGATCAGCCGCTTGGTGGCGCTCAGCAGCGAGGACAGGCTGCGCGACTGTGCTTCCACGTTGACCGATTCATAGCCGTAGACGGGATCCATGATCAGCGGCGCATAGAGGCGGGCCGGGTCGCAGCGGGAGAAGCCGCCGTTGCGGTCCGGGCTCCATTGCATCGGCGTGCGCACGCCGTTGCGGTCGCCGAGATAGATGTTGTCGCCCATCCCGATCTCGTCGCCGTAATAGATGATCGGCGTGCCGGGGAAGGACAGCAGCAGCGAGTTCATCAGCTCGATCTTGCGCCGGTCATTGTCCATCAGCGGCGCAAGGCGCCGGCGGATGCCGACATTGATGCGGGCGCGCGGATCGTTGGCATAGGTGGTCCAGAGATAGTCGCGCTCGACGTCGGTCACCATCTCCAGCGTCAGCTCGTCATGGTTGCGCAGGAACAGCGCCCATTGGCAGCTCGCCGGAATGTCCGGCGTCTGGCGCAGGATGTCCGTGATCGGGAAACGGTCCTCCTGCGCGATCGCCATGTAGATGCGCGGCATCAGCGGGAAGTGATAGGCCATGTGGCACTCGTCGCCACGGCCGAAATATTCCTGCACGTCCTCCGGCCATTGGTTGGCCTCGGCGAGCAACAGCTTGCCCTTCGAGTAGGAATCCAGTTCCTGGCGCAGCCGCTTGATGATCGCGTGCGTCTCCGGCAGGTTCTCGTTCGAGGTGCCTTCGCGCTCACAGAGATAGGGAATGGCATCCAGCCGGAAGCCGTCGACGCCGGCGTCCAGCCAGCGCTTCATCACCTGGATCAGCGCGCTGACGACGCGCGGATTGTCGAAATTGAGATCCGGCTGATGCGAGAAGAAGCGGTGCCAATAGAACGCGCCGGCCTCGTGATCCCAGGTCCAGTTCGACTTTTCCGTGTCGGTGAAGATGATCCGCGTGCCCTGGTATTTCTGGTCGGTGTCGCTCCAGACATACCAGTTGCGGGCGCTCGAGCCTGCCGGGCTGCGGCGCGCGCGCTTGAACCAGTTGTGCTGGTCCGAGGTGTGGTTGACGACGAGCTCGGTGATGACGCGCAGGCCGCGCTTCTGCGCTTCCTGGATGAAGCGCTTGAAGTCCTTCATGGTCCCGAAATCGGGATTGACCGAGCCATAGTCGCCGATGTCGTAGCCGTCGTCGCGGCCGGGCGAGGGGTAGAACGGCAGCAGCCACAGCGCGGTGACGCCGAGCTCCTGCAGATAGGGCAGCTTCTCGGTCAGGCCGGCGAAATCGCCGATGCCGTCATTGTTGCTGTCGGCAAAAGCCTTGACGTGGAGCTGGTAGATGATGGCGTCCTTGTACCACAGCTCATCCACGATTTCGGCAGCCTCAGCCTTCTTGGTGTCGACGGAAGACAATACATTCATGGCGTGATCCTTACGCCAGGCAGCGGAACAGGAGCGCCGGATCGCGGTCGGGATCGATACGCAATTTGATCCCGCCCCATTCGATGCGGGACTGTTCGCCTGTCAGGAGATTTTCGAGTGCGCTGACGGGGCGGCGCTCGCCGCCGGCGTCGATGGTGAGGTCGCCGAGCGGCAGCCAGAATTCGCGCCCATGGCGCGAGAGCGCGATGACCGCGACGACGGTATTGGCCGGATCGACCGCCTCCTTGGCGAACGCGATCGTTTCGCCGTCTTCGACAGCAAGGAAGCGCAGGTTCGCAGTCTGCTGAAGCGCGGCGTTGTCGTTGCGGATGCGGTTCATCTCCGTGATGTAGGCCTTGATATTGCCCGGCTTGTCCCAGTCGCGCTGCCTGATCTGGTACTTCTCGGAGTCCTGATATTCTTCGCTGCCGGGTAACGCCTCGTGCTCCAGCAGCTCGAAGCCACTGTAGATGCCGTAATTGCCCGAAAGCGTCGCCGCCAGCGCGACACGCGACTTGAACGTCCAGGCTTCGCCGCTCTGGAGATGATAGGGCAGCAGGTCAGGCGTGTTGACGAACAGGTTCGGGCGATAGAAATCCCGCTCGGGATAGCGCGTCAGCTCGCCGAGATGTTGCTCCAGCTCCCACTTCGCGGTGCGCCAGGGGAAATAGCTAAACGACTGCGCAAAGCCGAGCTTGGCGAGGCCCTTCATCAGCTTGGGACGTGCGAACGTCTTGGAGAACAGGATGACCTCGGGATGCCGGCGGCGGATGTCGGTGATCAGCCAGTCCCAGAACGGAAGCGGCGCGGTGTCGTGATTGACGATGGCGAAGATGGTCACACCATGGTCGATCCAGAACAGCATGGCGTCGCGAAACGCATTCCACAGCCCGGCTCGATCGACGGATGCAAAATCGGGAATGACGATATCCGAATAGGGGCCCTCCGCCGTCCGCACCGAGCGGTCCGGCCGCCACTTGAACCATTCCGGATGCTGCGTCAGCCAGGGGTGATTCGGCGAGCACTGCACGGCGAAATCGAGTGCGAGCTCGAGGCCGTATTCGAGACAGGTCGCCACCAGCGCGCGGAAATCCTCGATGGTACCGAGCTCCGGATGCAGCGCATCGTGCCCGCCTTCAGCCGAGCCGATCGCATAGGGCGACCCCGGATCGCCTTCGCTGGCCACCGGCGCATTGTTGCGGCCCTTGCGACGAGTCGTGCCGATCGGGTGGATCGGCGTGAAGTAGAGCACGTCAAAGCCCATCGCGGCGATCTCGGGCACGCGCGCGATGCAGTCGCGCAGCGTGCCGTGCTGGCCGGGAATGCGGCTCTGGCTGCGCGGCATCATCTGATACCAGGCGCCAAAGCGGGCCCTGTCGCGGTCGACGATCAGCGGAAAGTTTTGCGAGCGGGTCAGGTCGGGGCGCGACTGACTCTCGGCCATGGCTGCGCCGAGCTCGGTCGCGAGCAGCGGCGCGACCTCACCAGTTTGAAGAAAATCCTCGCATTGCCTGACGATGACGGCCGCGGCGTCCTGACGCGCGCCATGCGCCTTGGTCAAGAGGCCGGCGCCCTCGATCGCATCGAGGCTGACATCCGCACCGGTCTGCTGCTTGCGCGCGACGCTGTGCGACCAGGTGGCGAATTCATCGGTCCAGGCTTCGATGGCGTAGATATATCGGCCGGGCTCAACGGGTGTGAACGCGCCGGACCAGCGGTCATTGCCGTGAGGGATCATCGGCTCGCTCCGCCATTCACGCTCCTGCTCCGGGCGCCAGATCAGCGCCGCGACGATCACGGCGTCGCCGTCTCGGTAGATGTCGGCCCAGACCTCGACCGGTTCGGCAGCGATCCGCTTTACGGCAAAGCGGCCGCCGTCGATCGACGGATAGATGTCTTCGATGAGGAAAGCGCTGCCCGCTGCGGCGCTCTCGACAGTTTGAATTGTCTTGTTCACGGTGATGCCATTGACAAGAAAGCAGGAGCCCGTTTCCCTTGCCGGGAACCTACGCTTGATACCTATATAGAAAGCCGCTTGTGTGTCATTGGTTCCCCTGGGAACGGCAGGCGCGGTTTGCGAGTTGACCCAAACTAACCTCTTCCGCGACCTCACAAAATCCTTCCCCCCGGTCAGATAATGGCCTGCAAGCTGCGTGCCGAATGGATCTTTTAGCTCAAGCCCAGATCAAGGGCGTTCAGTCCGAATTCGTCGATGCCCTCGGAAAGCTGCGGGTCACCGATCCCGTGGCCCTCAAATCCATCCTCGATGCCTTGCCGGAGAAGCGGGTTTATCGCTTCGTCCAGGGGCCGGTGGTGGTGCGTGCCCTCAGGCATTCGCGCACCGAGCTCGCGGCCATTGGCGCGCCGCCGCTCAAATGGACGATCACCGGCAACGGCAATCTGATCGCGCAGGGCGAGACACGCGAGCCCGTGATCGCCTGGCCGGCCGACCTGCCGCTCGGCTATCACCGTCTGACGCTGACCGATGCCGAAGGTGCCACGGAAGACGTGCCTATGATCGTGGCGCCCGAGCGTGCCTTCGGGGGCGATTTCGACCGCGGCTGGCTGCTCGCCGTTCAGCTTTACAGCATCCGCTCGGACCGCAACTGGGGCATCGGCGATTTCACCGATCTGGCCGGTCTGGTCCGGCTGGCCAAGCAACTCGGCGCCGACGGCGTCGGACTCAATCCGCTGCATGTCCTGTTCGACAACCATCCGGCCGATTGCAGCCCCTATTCGCCGAACAGCCGGCTGTTTCTCAATCCGCTCTATATCGACGTCGAGGCCATTCCTGAATTCTCGGCAGACCTCGTGCCGGATGCCGCGGCGACCGCCGCGCGGCTGCGCGAGGGGGACCGCGTCCCCTATGCCGACATGGCGGCGCTGAAATGGCGGGCCTTGCGTGCCGCCTTTGACGCTTTCGTGACAAAGGCGAGCGGTGTTCGCCGCAACGATTTCGACGCTTTTCGCGCTGATCGCGCGCCGCTGTTGTCCCGCTTCGCCTGCTTCGAGGTGCTGCGCCATCGTTTCGTGTCGCCGTGGTGGGAATGGCCGGCGGAATGGCAACAGCCGGACGACACCAAATGCGCTGAGTTGCGCGATGGTCCGGACAAGGAGGAAGTCGAGTTCGTCGAATTCGTGCAGTGGACGGCCGACAGCCAATTGCACGCCGCCAAGGCGCTTGCCAGCCAGCTCGGCATGCGGGTCGGGCTATATCTCGACGTTGCCGTCGGCGTGCAGTCCAACGGCTTCGATGCCTGGAATGAGCAGGTCGCGATCTCGCGGCATCTTGCGGTCGGCGCGCCGCCCGACGTGCTCAACACCGCCGGTCAGGACTGGGGTCTCGCCGGCTTCAATGCCGGCGGCCTGGAGGCGCAGTCCTTCGTGCCGTTCGCCGACATGCTGGCGGCCTCGATGCGCCATGCCGGCGCCATCCGGATCGATCACGTCTTGGGGCTGAAGCGGCTTTATCTGGTGCCGCGCGGCTTCAAGCCCGACAACGGCGCCTATGTGCAGATGCCGTTCGAGGCGCTGCTCGGTGCCATCGCCCGCGAAAGCGTGGCGCACAAATGTATCGTGATCGGCGAGGATCTCGGCACCGTCCCGGAAGGTTTCCGCGAGACCATGCAGGATTTCGGCATCTGGTCCTACCTGGTCATGATGTTCGAGCGCGACGAAGCCGGACATTTCCGCAACTCCGACTTCTACCGGCCCAACGCGCTGGTGACGCTGAACACGCACGACCTCTGCACCTATGCGGGCTGGCGTTCCTTCAGCGACCTCAAGGTTAAGCTCTCGCTCGGACTCGATCCCGGCGAGAGCGAGCAGGCGCGGTGGGATGCTCTTGGCATGCTCGACGAGATCCTGCGCCAGAACGGCATCACCGCCAACGACCTCTATTCGGTGCTCGCCTTCCTGTCGCGCACGCCGTCGCGGCTGTTGGCGGTATCGCTGGAGGATCTGCTCGGCGTGCTCGACCAGCCCAATATTCCCGGCACGATCGACGAGCATCCGAACTGGCGCCAGCGCCTGCCTGTCGCGCTCGACAAGATCGCCGCGAAGGTCGATCTCGCGGCTTTGAAGGCGGCGACGCGGGAACGTTCCCTCATCGGCGGAAGTTGACCCTCCGGGATTTTTAGGCTCGCAAGACATTGTCTCAGAAGATCGAAGACTATGCACTGAT
Source organism: Bradyrhizobium cosmicum (assembly GCF_007290395.2). Classification (NCBI taxonomy): domain Bacteria; kingdom Pseudomonadati; phylum Pseudomonadota; class Alphaproteobacteria; order Hyphomicrobiales; family Nitrobacteraceae; genus Bradyrhizobium; species Bradyrhizobium cosmicum. The sequence continues at coordinate 1,689,859 of NZ_CP041656.2, forward strand.
CGGCGATTGCGAGACCGCGGCGCTGGTCGGGCGCAACGGCTCGATCGACTGGCTGTGCTGGCCCGCCTTCGATTCCGACGCCTGCTTTGCCGCGATCCTCGGCACGCACAAGAACGGCCGCTGGCTGATCGCGCCGGGCGAGGACATCACAGCGATCTCACGCCGCTACCTCGGCAACAGCCTGATCCTCGAGACGCGCTTTGAAACGAACAGCGGCACCGTCGCGCTGATCGACTTCATGCCGCCGCGCGGCAAGGCCTCCGACATCGTCCGGCTGGTGCGCGGCGTCAGCGGCACGGTCAAGATGCGGATGGAGCTTGTCATCCGCTTCGGCTTCGGCGTGGGCATTCCCTGGGTGCGGCGGATCGACCATTCCCTGCTGGCGGTCGCCGGCCAGGACATGACGGTGCTGCGCACGCCGGTGAAGACCCGCGGCGAGGATCTGACCACGGTCGCTGACTTCGAGGTGAAGGCGGGTGAGACCGTGCCGTTCGTGCTAACCTACGGCCCCTCGCATCTCGATCCGCCCGAAGCGATCGATCCCGAGATCGCGCTCCAGGAGACCGAGAAATTCTGGCAGGAATGGTGCAGCCGCTGCACGCGGGACGGTGAATATCACGATCTCATCCTGCGCTCGCTGATCACGCTGAAAGCGCTGACCTTTGCCCCGACCGGCGGCATCGTCGCCGCGCCGACAACGTCCCTGCCGGAAAAGCTCGGCGGGGCCAGGAACTGGGATTACCGCTTCTGCTGGCTGCGCGATGCCACCTTCACGCTGCTGGCGTTGATGAACTCGGGCTATACCGAGGAAGCCCTGGCCTGGCACAATTGGCTGCTGCGCGCGGCGGCCGGCGCGCCGGCGAACATGCAGATCATGTACGGCATCTGGGGCCAGCGGCGCCTGCTGGAATGGGAGGCCGGCTGGCTCGAAGGCTATGAGGGCGCCCAGCCGGTGCGCGTCGGCAATGCCGCGCATGCGCAGCTCCAGCTCGACGTCTATGGCGAGCTGATCGACGCATTCCACCAGTCGCGCATGGCCAAGCTCAAGCTCGACGACGAGGTGACCTGGGCGCTGGAATGCGCCGTGCTCGATCATCTCGCCGAAGTCTGGGACCAGCCCGACCACGGCATCTGGGAGCGGCGCGGCCAGCCGCGGCACTATGTCTTCTCCAAGGTCATGACCTGGGTCGCCTTCGATCGCGGCATCAAGAGCGCCGAAACCTTTGGCTTCAGGGCGCCGCTGCTGCACTGGCGCGCTTTGCGCGAGGCCATTCACCGCGACGTCTGCAACAAGGGATTTGACGCGGAGGAGAATGCCTTCGTCGAGTCCTACGGCTCGAAGCTGCTCGATGCCAGCGTGCTACTGCTGCCAGCGGTCGGCTTCCTGCCGGCGCAAGACCCACGCATCCGCGGCACCATCGCTGCCGTCGAAAGACACCTGATGCGCGACGGTTTTGTCTTGCGCCACGATCCACGCGAGGTCTCCGACGAGCAGCAGCCGATCGAGGGCGCGTTCCTCGCCTGCAGCCTGTGGCTTGCCGATGCCCACGTGCTGGCCGGCAGTCTCGACAAGGCGCAAGTATTGCTCGATCGCGTCGTCGGCATCGCGAACGATGTAGGGCTCCTCGCAGAGGAATATGATTCAGGCGCGCGCCGTCAGACCGGCAATTTCCCGCAGGCCCTGACCCACATCGCGCTGATCAACACCGCACACAATCTGTCGGCGGCAAGGCAGGAGTGCGACAAGCCGGCGGTGCAGCGGTCGAAGCAGTGACTCAAGCGGCCCCATTCCGCTTCAGGATCATCTCCATCGCCTCGGCAAAACCATCCTGCTCATTGCTCGCCGTCACATGCGTAGCCTGGTCCTTGACGCTGTCGGTGGCGTTGCCCATGGCGATCGAGGTGCCGCTGACGCGGAACATCGCGAGGTCGTTCTGCATGTCGCCGATGGTGGCAACCGCGTCGGTCGCAATCCCCAGGCGCCTGGCCATCGCCTGCACGAACGTGCCCTTGTCGAAGCCGGGCGGGGTGATGTCGAGATAATAGGTCTGCGAACGAACTGCAGTGGCCTCAGCTCCGAGCGCCTCCTGCATCGCCTTCTCGCAAGCCTCGAGCCCGGCGGCATCGGCGCTGGCGCCGACGATCTTGCAGGCACTGGCGAGATACGGCGAGAAGTCCGTTACGATGGTCGGTTCGGAGCGGATCGTGTGCTGCTCGTGGGGCACATATTTGCCGCTGGCGTTGTCGATCAGCCATTGGTCGGTGGTGAAGAGCCAGATGTCGGCGCCGAATTCGCGCAGGATCTGCAGGGACCGCTCGGCCGCGCTCGCGGGAATCAGATGCTGCTCGACCGGGTTCATCTCGGGATCGACGATCGAAGAGCCGTTGAACGGGCCGACCGGCAGCCACAGCGCCAGCGGCTCGATCAGGAAGCGCATGCCGATCGCGGGACGGCTGGAGGTGATGGTGAAGCCGATGCCGGCCTGGTGCAGCCGCTGCACCGCGCCTCTCGCGCGGTCGGTCAGAATCTTGTCCTTGGTCAGCAGCGTGCCGTCGACGTCGGAGACGACCAGTGAGATTTTCGTCATGGCAGGACCTTCCGGGTTTTTCGGCCTCAGCGCTTCGCCGCGCTCAGCTTCAATTGCCGCACCACGCCGTCCACGATCGCCTCGACGGATTCGTCGATCGAGACGGTGATGACGTGCTCGCTCGCCTCTGGCGGCTCCAGCGTGTCGAACTGGCTGGTCAGCAGCCCGGTCGGCATGAAATGGCCTTTGCGGTGCGCAAGCCGTTCGGCAATCAGCTCCTTGGTGCCCTTGAGGAAGACGAAGCGGACATCGTCGCGTCCGCGCAGCAGCACGTCCCGATAGGTATGCTTCAGTGCCGAGCAGGCGATGATGACGTGCTCACCTCTGTCGCAGACCCGTGCGATCTCGTCGGCGATGGCGTTGAGCCACGGCCATCGGTCCTCGTCGGTGAGGGGATGGCCGGCCCGCATCTTCTCGACATTGCTGGCGGGGTGAAAGCTGTCGCCGTCCTCGAACCGCCAGCCGAGCCGCTCGCCCAGCGCTTCCGCAACCGTGCTCTTGCCCGAACCCGACACGCCCATCACGATCAATGCACAAGGTGCTTCAGCGCGGCCCACGAATTCCCTCCGGAAGCGCGGCCTGGTCGACCAGCCAGACGGTCTCGCCAATCGAGCGCGCGCGTAAGGCCGGCAACCTCTCGCTATTGAGCAAGCGCGTCAAGATCGGCTGCTTGTCGTGCCCGGCAATCTCGAACAGCATTTCGCGACAGGAGGCCAAAGCGGGCAGGGTGAGCGAGACCCGCGGCACGAACGGGGCGACATTGGCCTTGGGGACGCCGACGACCCAGCGTTCGGTCTCCTCGATTTCGGGGAAGCCGGGAAACAGCGAGGCGGTGTGGCCGTCCGGGCCTGCGCCCATCAAAACCATGTCGAACAGCGGTCGTGCCGGATCGAGGCTTTCAGCGCCATAGAAGGCTTGCAGCTCGCGCGCATAGGCTTGCGCGCTTTGATCCGGATTTTCAGCCGTGGTCGGAATCGGGTGGATATGGCCGGGCGGCGCGCTGCGATCGAGAAAGATCGCCCGGGCGACCGCCATGTTGTTGAGGGGATCGCTCTCGGCCACGAAACGCTCGTCGCCGATGAACCAGTGCACGCGGTCCCACGGGATCCTGTCGCGCCAGGTATCGCTGCCGAGCAACTGATAGAGCTTCTTCGGGCTGGAGCCGCCGGTGAGGCAGATCGCGATTCGTCCGGGATTGGCCGCGATCCGCGCTATCACACGCTCGGCTGCGGCCTGCGCCAGCGCTTCGGCGTCGGCCGCGACGATCAGCTTCGGCTGGCCGGCCGTTGCCATCACGAAAATTTCCGCCAGCTTCGCCCGTCGCGCCGCAGCAATTCGTCGGCGCATTTCGGGCCGTCGCTGCCGGCTTCATAGGTCTCGATGCCGTTGGTGCCTTCACTCTTCCAGGCGTCCAGGAACGGCTGCACCGCCTGCCATCCGGCCTCGACGCCGTCAGCGCGCTGGAACAGGATGTTGTCGCCGATCATGCAGTCATAGATCAGCGTCTCGTAGCCGGTCGAGGGATCGGCCCGGAAATAATCGCCATAGCGGAACTTCATCTCGACGCCGTCGATGGTGATGCTCGGGCCCGGAATCTTGGCGTTGAACTGCAGCTCGATGGTCTCGGTCGGCGCGATGCCGATGGTCAGGAAATTCTGCGACAGGCGGTCGATGTCCGTGCCCGAAAACATCGACAGCGGCGCCTGCTTGAATTTGATCGCCACTTCCGTGCGCTTGTGGCCGAGCGCCTTGCCGGTGCGCAAGTAGAAGGGCACGCCGGCCCAGCGCCAATTGTCGATCATGAGTTTCAGTGCGACAAAGGTCTCGGTGGTGCTGCCGGGCTTGACCTCCTCGGTCTTGCGATAGTCCGGGATGACGTCGTCGCCGATCTGGCCGGCGAGATATTGCGCGCGCACTGAATTTCTCAGCGCTTCTTCCCGGCTGGGCTGCTGGATCGCCGAGAGCACATCGGCCTTTTCGGAGCGCACGGAGTGCGCGTCGAAACGCGTCGGCGGCTCCATCGCGACCAGCGACATCAGCTGGAACAGATGGTTCGGCACCATGTCGCGCAGCGCACCGGTGGCGTCGTAGAAGCCGCCGCGATGGCCGACGCCGAGCTTCTCCTCCACCGTGATCTGGATGTGGTCGATATGGTTGCGATTCCAGATCGGCTCGAACATGCCGTTGGCAAAGCGCAGCACCAGGATGTTCTGCACCGTTTCCTTGCCGAGATAGTGATCGATCCGGTAGATCTGGTGCTCGGTCATGATGTTCAGCAACTCGGCGTTCAGCGCCCGCGCCGAGGCGAGGTCGGTCCCGAACGGCTTTTCGATCACCAGCCGCCGCCAGGCCCCGTTCTCCTTCATCAGGCCGGTGCGGCCGAGTTCGCGCGCGGTCGGAGCGAACGCGGCCGGCGGCGTTGCGAGATAATACAGCCGGTTGCCCCCCGTACCCTGCGAGCACTCGAGCGTATCGAGATGCTCGCGCAGGCGATCGAACGACGGCGGGTCCTTCGGGTCGGCCTCGACGAAGGTCACGCATTGCAGCAGCTGCTTGGCGACGACATCGTCAACCGGCCTCGTTGCGAACTCGCGCAGGCCCTTCATCAGGCTGTCGCGCAACTCGCCGTCCGATTGGCCCTTGCGGGCCACGCCTACGACGCAGAATTTTTCCGGCAACAGGTCTTCTGCGGCGAGGTTGTAGAGCGATGGCATTACGAGGCGGTGAGTGAGATCACCGGTGACACCGAAAATGACGAAGGCGCAATTTTCCGGCTTGGGCTTTGGCTGCGGGTCTTTTGTCACGAACGATTGGCCTTCGCTTTGTTACGCTTATTTGGGTTTCGAAGCGCCCGGCTGCTTCGGCTCCTTGTGGCCGCCGAAGCCCGCACGCATCGCGGAGAGAATTTTTTCGGCGAAGGTGTGTTCCCGACGGGAACGGAAACGTGTGTAGAGCGCCGCGGTCAGGACTTCCGCCGGCACGGCCTCGTCGATCGCCGCATTCACGGTCCAGCGTCCCTCGCCGGAATCCTCGACGAAGCCGGAATACTCCGCAAGCGCCGGGCTGTCGGCGAGCGCGGTCGAGGTGAGGTCGAGCAGCCAGGACGGGATCACGCTGCCGCGCCGCCACACTTCGGCGATATCGGCAAGGTCGAAATCGTAGCGGTGATCCGCAGGCAACGCCTCGATATTGGCGTTCTTGAGGATGTCGAACCCTTCGGCATAGGCCTGCATCAGGCCGTATTCGATGCCGTTGTGGATCATCTTGACGAAGTGGCCGGCGCCCACGGGGCCGGCGTGGATGTAGCCCTGCTCGATGCGGGGATCGCGTCCGTCGCGTCCCTCCGTGCGCGGAATGTCGCCGGCGCCGGGGGCCAGCGCAGCGAAGATCGGATCGAGCCGGTCGACCACCTGCTTCTCGCCGCCGATCATCATGCAATAGCCGCGATCGAGACCCCAGACGCCGCCGGACGTGCCGACGTCGACATAGTGGATGCCGCGAGCCTTCAGTGCCTTGCCGCGGCGGACGTCGTCCTGCCAGAAGGTGTTGCCGCCGTCGATGATGACGTCGCCGTCCTGCATCACGCCTGCGATCGTGTCGATCGTGGTCTCGGTGATGTGGCCCGCAGGCAGCATCACCCAGGCCGTGCGCGGCCGCTCCAGCTTTGAGATGAATTCTTCGAGCGTCGCCGAACCCACCGCGCCGTCCGCGGCAAGGCCGGCGACGGCCTTGGCGTCCTTGTCGTAGACCACGGTCGAATGTCCGTGGCGCATCAGCCGGCGAACGATGTTGCCGCCCATCCGGCCGAGGCCGATCATGCCGAGTTGCATTTGAAAGATTCCCTTAGTTCAGCGCGTCGTTGAGCGCCGCATTGAGCGCAGCGAGACCCTTCTTGAGTCCGCCCTTGAGGTGCACCCGAAGGGCCCGCCGGCCGCGCTCGGTGAGCACGTCGAAATCGCCGCGCGCTTGCGCTGCCTTGATCACGCCGAAGCTGGCCTTCTGGCCCGGCACGGCAAGATCCTTGGCATCGTCGGCCGTGATCTGCAGGAACACCCCGCTGTCGGGTCCACCCTTGTAGGCCTGGCCGGTGGAGTGCAGGAAGCGCGGGCCGAACTCGGCGCAGGTTGCGACGTGACGCTTCTCGCGCACTTCTAGCCGCATCGCCTGCAACGCGTCGATTGTCGCCTTGTCGCGGGCGATGTAGCCGAGCAGGGCGACATAGTCGCCATGATTGGAGCGGGAGAGATGCGCCTTCAGCCAGGAGGTGAGGTCGCCGTTGGCGCCGGCGGCGCGCAGCGCCGTGGCGTTGGCCTCGTCGGTGTAGAGATCGGCTTCGTCCGTGCTGACCACCGGTTGCTCCGCGGGGAGCACGCCGGTCTTCTCGTACGCCGTGGTCAGCTCGCGGGTCTTGATCTTGGCGGCTTCCACATCCGGCTGGTCGAACGGGTTGATGCCGAGGATGCTGCCGGCCACCGCCGTCGCCATCTCGAAGCGGAAGAATTCCTGGCCGAGATGGTCGATCGACTTCATCACGATGCGCACCACGGGATGGCCGGCCGCTTCGATCGCGGCAAGCTGCGAGTCGTGTGCGGCGTCCGCTTCGCCCTCGGTGCGGATGTCGATGAAGAAGCGGTCGTTGCCGTAGACCGAAGGCTCGCCCAGCGGCTCGTCGGCGATCGGGATCAGGCCCTTGCCTTCCTTGCCGGTCGATTCGGCGATGAGCTGCTCAGCCCAGGCGCCGAAATCGGCGATCTTCTTCGACGACAGGATCGTCACCTTGTCGCGGCCTTCGAGGCCGGCAAGGCCCATGGCGAGGCCGAGCTGCACGCCGGGGTTCTCACTGGGCGGCACGTCAGGCCCGCAGGAGCGGGCCATCGCCAGCGCATGCTTGACCAGAGTCTTGACGTCGATGCCGGCGGTTGCCGCTGGCACCAGGCCGAACGGCGACAGCACCGAATAGCGTCCGCCGATCGACGGCTCGCCATGGAAGATGCGGGCGTAGTTGAGGCTCTTGGCCGCCTTCTCCAGCGACGAGCCGGGGTCGGTCACCGCGATGAAGCGGAAGCCGGTCTTGGCCTTCGGGCCGAGGGCCTGCGTGACGCGCTCATGGAAATAGTCTTTCATCGCGTTCGGCTCGGTGGTGCCGCCGGACTTGCTGGACACGATGAACACGGTATTGGCGATGTCGATCTTCGCTTCCATCGCCCGCACCTGCGCAGGGTCGGTGGAGTCGAGCACGTGCAGCTTCGGGAAGCCGACCTTCTTCGCAAAGGTCTCGGCCAGCACCTCGGGCCCGAGGCTCGAGCCGCCCATGCCGAGCACGACGGCATCGGAGAATTTCTGGCCCTTCACGCGGTTTGCGTAATCCTCGTAGTCGGCGACGTCGGCCTTGGCGGCGCTGTCGAGCCAGCCGAGCCATTTGTCCTCGTCGGTGCCGGTCCAGACCGATTTGTCGCGCTGCCACAGCCTGCGGATCTTGGCGGACCCGCGCCATTCCTCGGTGCTTTTGGCCACGGCCTTGCCGAGCCCGTCGCCGAGCGAGAGCTGTTGGCGGTCTATCGCGGGTCCAAGCACGGTGGCGCGTTTGTGCGCGACCGCGCCGTAGAGCTTGTCAGCGGCATCCGCAAACTGCTTCACGCCGTCCTTGACGAGTTCTTCGGTGATGGCATCGAGCGAAACACCTGAACGCTCCAGCTCTTCCAGCACGCGATAGGCATCCTCGACATTCTCCTCGAGGCTGTCGCGCGGCTTGCCGTGGTCGCGAAACGCATCGAGCGTCGCGGGCGGCACGGTGTTGATGGTGTCGGGGCCGATCAGTTCTTCGACATAGAGCGTGTCGCGGTAATCCTTGTTCTTGGTGCCGGTGGATGCCCACAGCATGCGCTGCGGCCTCGCGCCCTTGGCGGCGAGCTTGTCCCAGCGCGGGCCTGAAAACAGGCGCTTGTAGTCCTGGTAGGCGACCTTGGCGTTGGCGATCGCGACCTTGCCCTTCAGCGCGGCGAGGCGTTCCTTCTCGGATGGATCGTTGGCGCGCGCGATCTTCTCGTCGAGCTGCTTGTCGACGACCGAGTCGATGCGGCTGACGAAGAAGCTCGCCACGCTTGCGACATGCGAGGGGTTGCCGCCGCCGGCGACGTATTTTTCGAGACCGGCGAGATAGGCCTCGGCGACCTCAAGGTAGACCGCCTTCGAGAACAGTAGCGTGATGTTGATGCTGATGCCGTCGCCGATCAGTGTTTCGATCGCCGGCAGACCTTCCGACGTCGCCGGCACCTTCACCATCAGGTTCTTGCGACCCACGTCCTTCCAGAGCCGCCGCGCCTCGGCGACCGTGCCGGCGGTGTCCATCGCGAGGTAAGGCGAGACCTCCAGGCTGACATAGCCGTCGCCGCCCTTGAGCCGGTCGTAGACCGGGCGCAGCACGTCGGCGGCGTTCTGGATGTCCTCGACCGCGACGGCCTCGAACAGATCGGCGACGGTCCGGTCGCCGCGCTTGAGCGCCTTGCCGATCGGGGCGTCGTATTCGTCCGAGCTGCCGATCGCCTTCTCGAAGATCGAGGGGTTGGAGGTGACGCCCTTGACGCCGTCGGTGTCGATCAGCCGCTTCAAATCGCCCTTGGCGATGAAACCACGGGCCAGGAAGTCCAGCCAGACGGCTTGTCCGTGCTTTTCCAGTTCTTTGACGGGATTCATGATGCTTATTTATCTCCAAGCCTGCGGGCGAGGGGTTTCCGCGCCGGTCCTGACGCGCTATCCTCTAGCTTACATGCTCCCGGGAGGGAACTAATCAAGGGTATCAGCGTCATACTCTCAGTGTAACTCCGCGGCGATGATGGCGATCCAGATCGCGAAGCGTGTGTTGCGTAAAAAGTCGTTGGCCGGGAGGACCGGCCGAGGTCCCGTTGCGTAACGCCGGCCGCTGGTCTCGTTGGCTTTCGTCACTTGGACCAGTGGCTCTGCGGAGTATCATCGGCGGATTCCGATCCGCCTGGTACGTCGTGACTTGGTCGCGAATGGCCATGCTGGGGGAAAGCATGCACGCACAACGTGACGGTCTGGCGCTCTCCGTCGCCGACAGCCCGCAAGCGGTCGGATCGGCCGTTTGCATCGACGCGTTCCACGATCTCGAAATCAGTCCATGTACGACCCAGCTGCGGCTGCTGGTCGCGGCGGGTTTCGCGATGACCCTGCTCAGTGCGGCTCTTGCCTTTGACTGGTGGGACGGCCTCGGCGGCTACGACACGATGGCCGGCTATGCCGGCGTCGTGGTGTTCGGCCTGATGACCTGCCGGCTGATCTGGATGTTGCCCGCCGAGCGGGGGCCGGTGGTGATCGTCACCCCCTACGGCATCCGCGACCTCCGCGTCGGCAATGAATTTCTGCTGTGGGACTCGATCGCGGAGATTTCGGCTGACGAATGCCGCGGGCACAAGATGATCGTGCTGACGCCGACGCCGGCCTTGCAGCGGCAGCTCTGCACCATCCGCACCTCGGCTCGCCGCGCGCACAACGATCGTATCGTCATCCGCCTGGATGGGTTGGTGACCGATTTTGACACATTGCTGAGGGCCTGCCGCGATTGTCATGCTGCCAGCAACCCACGCACCGCATTGCAGCAGGAAGATGAACGCGGCACCCGCGACGGCATTCGTGGCTTCGCCGTACCAGCGACATAAGATTGCCGCGCGCGGACTGCTCTATGCTGCAGTGCCGGATGGACTCGTCCCCCGGTAATGCCCGGATGTTGCGAGCGAGTGACATTTCTTGGAAATGAGCGATGATAGACGCAGATTCGCACAAATAACAGGCATGTGCCTGTTCGTAACTCAATGAGTGCCTACGTTGTGCGTTGCGTGGAGTTGGCACCCGGGTGTCCAATGATCGTCATGTGCTCACGCTGATTCGAGAGTGGCGCTACGGAACGGTCCAGTCGTCGCTGCTTTAGTTCAGTTGTGTAGCGGAACTCACGCGGAGAGGGATCATGTACAACGATTCTTTGTTCAACGCTTTCGCTCGGTCGTTCGAGGCGAGAAGCCAGCACGACATGTCGATGGCGGAATATCTGGAATCGTGTCGAAGCGATCCCATGAAATACGCCAATGCGGCCGAGCGATTACTAGCGGCGATCGGCGAGCCCCAAACGATTGACACGGCCAAGGACCCACGCCTTGGCCGTATTTTTTTGAACCGCACGATCCGCACCTATCCGGCCTTCGCCGGCTTCTACGGCATGGAAGAAACCATCGAGCGCATCGTCGGGTTCTTCCGTCACGCAGCGCAGGGCCTAGAGGAGCGCAAGCAGATTCTCTATCTGCTCGGTCCGGTCGGTGGCGGCAAATCCTCGCTCGCCGAGCGGCTGAAGTCGCTGATGGAAGTGCATCCGATCTACGTGCTGAAAGCCGGCGACGAACTCTCGCCCGTGTTCGAGAGTCCGCTCAGCCTGTTCGATCCCGATCAGCTCGGCCCGATGCTGGAAGAGAAATACGGCATTCCGCGCCGGCGCCTCACCGGCCTGATGAGCCCGTGGTGCTACAAGCGGCTGGAGGCTTTCGGCGGCGACATTTCCCAGTTCAGAGTCGCAAAAATCCAGCCGTCGCGGCTGCGCCAGATCGGCATCGCCAAGACCGAGCCCGGTGACGAGAACAACCAGGACATCTCCTCGCTGGTCGGCAAGGTCGATATCCGCAAGCTCGAGACCTACGCCCAGAACGATCCCGACGCCTACAGCTATTCCGGCGGCCTCAACCGCGCCAACCAGGGCGTGCTCGAGTTCGTCGAAATGTTCAAGGCGCCGATCAAGATGCTGCATCCGCTGCTCACGGCGACGCAGGAAGGCAACTACATCGGCACCGAGAATATCGGTGCGATCCCGTTCACCGGCGTCATCCTCGCGCATTCGAACGAAGCCGAGTGGGCGAGCTTCAAGTCGAACAAGAACAACGAGGCCTTCATCGACCGCATCTGCGTGATCAAGGTGCCTTACTGCCTGCGGATCACGGAAGAGCAGAAGATCTACGAGAAGCTGATTCAGGGCTCCGAGCTCGCGGCCGCGCCATGCGCGCCCTCGACGCTGGAGACGCTGGCGCGGTTCTCGGTGATGTCGCGGCTGCGCAAGCACGAGAATTCCACGATCTATGCCAAGATGCGGGTTTACGACGGCGAGAGCCTGAAGGAATCCGATCCGAAGGCGCGCAGCGTCCAGGAATATCGCGATGCCGCCGGCGTCGACGAGGGCATGGACGGCGTCTCCACCCGCTTTGCCTTCAAGATCCTGGCTGCGACCTTCAACCACGATCCGCAGGAAGTCGCCGCCGACGCCGTGCATCTGATGTACGCGCTGGAGCAGTCAATCAAGCGTGAGCAGCTGCCCGAGGAAGTCGAGAAGCGCTACCTCGAATTCATCAAGGCGGATCTGGCCCCGCGTTATGCCGAGTTCATCGGTCACGAGATCCAGAAGGCCTATCTCGAATCCTACTCGGATTACGGCCAGAACCTGTTCGACCGCTACGTCGACTACGCCGATGCCTGGATCGAAGACCAGGACTTCAAGGATCCCGACACCGGCCAGCTGCTCGATCGCGAACTCTTGAACCAGGAACTGACGAAAATCGAGAAGCCGGCGGGCATCGCCAACCCCAAGGACTTCCGCAACGAGGTGGTCAAATTCTCGTTACGGTCGCGCGCCCAGAACGGCGGCAAGAATCCGACCTGGACCTCCTACGAGAAGATTCGCGATGTGATCGAAAAGCGGATATTCTCTCAAGTCGAGGACCTGCTTCCGGTCATCTCGTTCGGATCCAAGAAGGACGGCGAGACGGAGAAGAAGCACGGCGAGTTCGTGGCACGCATGGTGGAGCGCGGCTACACCGAGCGTCAGGTTCGCCGGCTGGTCGAATGGTATATGCGCGTGAAGCAAGCCGGTTGAGGCGGATGAGAAAGTGGCCATTCACATCATTGACAGGCGCCTGAATCCAGGCGGCAAGAGTCTTGAGAACCGCCAGCGGTTCTTGCGTCGGGCCAAATCCCTGGTGCAGGGCGCCGTCAAGAAGACCTCGCAGGAACGCGACATCAAGGACGTCCTGGAGGGTGGTGAGGTCACGATCCCGCTCGACGGCATGCACGAGCCGCGGTTCCGCCGTGAAGGCGGGACGCGCGACATGGTGCTGCCCGGCAACAAGAAGTTCGTCGAGGGGGACTATCTCCAGCGCTCCGGCCAGGGCAGCGCCAAGGATTCCGGCCCTGGCGAAGGCGACAGCGAGGATGCCTTCCGCTTTGTGCTCAGCCGCGACGAGTTCGTCGATCTCTTCCTCGACGATCTCGAGCTGCCGGATCTGGCCAAACGCAAGATCGCGCAGACCGAGAGCGAAGGTATCCAGCGCGCCGGCTACACCACATCGGGCTCGCCCTCCAACATCTCGGTGAGTCGGACCGTGCGGCGCGCGATGGCGCGTCGTATCGCGCTCAAGCGCCCCAGTAAGGACGAGATCGAGGAGCTGGAAGCGGCAATCGCCGATTGCACGGACGAGGACGAGCGCTTGCTGATGCTCGCCCAGCTCGAAAAGCTGAAGGCGAAGTCGAAGCGGATTCCGTTCATCGATCCGATCGACATCCGCTATCGGCGCTTCGAGACGGTGCCCAAGCCCGTCGCGCAGGCCGTGATGTTCTGCCTGATGGACGTCTCGGGCTCGATGTCCGAGCACATGAAGGATCTCGCCAAGCGATTCTACATGCTGCTCTACGTGTTCCTGAAGCGCCGCTACAAGCATGTCGAGATCGTCTTCATCCGCCACACCGACCGCGCCGAGGAGGTGGACGAGCAGACCTTCTTCTACGGCCCGGCCTCGGGTGGCACGCTGGTCTCCAGCGCGCTGCAGGCGATGCACGAGATCGTGCGCGAGCGCTTCAGCCCGGCGGACTGGAACATCTACGCCGCGCAAGCCTCCGACGGCGACAATTCCTATTCCGACGGCGAGCTCACCGGCATGCTGCTGACCGACAAGATCCTGCCGGTCTGCCAGTTCTTCGCCTATCTCGAGGTCGGGGAATCGGGCGGCAGCGCCTTCGATCTCTCCGACTCCTCGCTCTGGACTCTCTACGAGCGCCTGCGCAACGGCGGCGCACCGCTCTCGATGCGCAAGGTCAGCGAGCGCAGCGAGATCTTCCCGGTGTTCCACGATCTGTTCCAGCGCCGCGAAACTGCCCAGGAGAAAGCTGCTCCATGACGGAAAGATTGTTCGAAGGCGCGGATTGGGATTTTCACACCTTGCAGCGCATCACCGATGCCTGCGAGGAGGTGGCGAAGAACGATCTCGGGCTCGACGTCTATCCGAACCAGATCGAGGTCATCACCGCCGAGCAGATGCTGGATGCCTACTCCTCGGTCGGCATGCCGCTGTTCTACAAGCACTGGTCCTTCGGCAAGCAGTTCGCCTATCACGAGGCCTCCTACCGCAAGGGCCTGATGGGCCTCGCCTATGAGATCGTGATCAACTCTTCGCCCTGCATCTCCTATCTGATGGAGGAGAACACGGCGACAATGCAGACGCTGGTGATCGCGCATGCCGCCTTCGGCCACAACCACTTCTTCAAGAACAACTATCTGTTCAAGCAGTGGACCGACGCCGACGGCATCCTGGACTATCTCGATTTCGCCAAGACCTACGTCATGCAATGCGAGGAGCGCTACGGCCGCACCGAGGTCGAGCGCACGCTGGACGCTGCGCATGCGCTGATGTCGCACGGCATCGACCGCTATCCCGGCAAGAAGAAGCTCGACCTGCGCGCCGAGGAGAAGCGGGCGGGGCGGCGCCGTCAGCACGAGGAGGAGGTCTTCAACGATCTCTGGCGGACGGTCCCCAAGGGCGCCGCCAAGAGCAAGTCCACGCTCAGCCTCGAGCGCCGCCGCAAGCTGCTCGGCCTGCCGCAGGAAAACCTGCTCTATTTCCTGGAGAAGAGCGCGCCGCGGCTGGCTCCCTGGCAGCGCGAACTGCTGCGCATCGTGCGCCACATCGCGCAATATTTCTATCCGCAGAGCCAGACCAAGGTCATGAACGAGGGCACCGCGACCTACGTCCACTACCGCATCATGACCAAGCTGCACCAGACTGGCCGCATCACCGACGGCAATTTCCTCGAATTCCTGCAATCGCACACCAACGTGGTGTTCCAGCCCGAATTCGATGATCGGCGCTTCTCGGGCTTCAATCCCTATGCGCTGGGCTTCGCCATGATGCAGGACATCGAGCGCATCGTCACCAGGCCGGAAGACGAGGATCGGGAATGGTTCCCCGATATCGCCGGCAAGAACGACGTGATGGGCGTGCTGCGCGACGTCTGGGCCAACTACCGCGACGAAAGCTTCATCGCCCAGTTCCTGAGCCCGAAGCTGATGCGGCAGCTCCGCATGTTCCATCTGCACGACGATCCCGAGGAGCGTGCGGGCATTAGGGTCGATGCGATCCATGATGAGCGCGGCTTCCGCCGCGTGCGGCGTGAGCTGGCGCGGCAGCACGATGTCGGCTACATCGACGCCAACATCGAGGTGGTCGACGTCGATCTCTCCGGCGACCGCCGGCTGATCCTGCACCACCACGTCATCAAGGGCGCGCAGCTCAACGAGACCGACGCCAAGCGGGTGCTCCAGCACCTCGCCGATCTCTGGACCTACGACGTCTCGCTGATCGAGGTCGACGCCAACGACAAGGTGCTGCGCGAATATGTCGTAAGCCCGCGCCCGGTCACCGCGGCGGCCTGAGGGGGCTGGCTGCTCCTGTCGCACCGACGTGGCGGATAGCTCGCCCGCAGCCCATCCTTCGAGACGCCCGCCTTTGGCGGGCCCTCAGGATGAGGGGGGAGTGCGTGGTTGCAATTTCCACGAATCGAGATGCTGCTTGGCCTCATCCTGAGGAGACCGCTGGAAGCGATCGTCTCGAAGCACGAGGCGCATGCGCTGGCCTTCACCAAGGATGCTCTAAACCGGCTTCTTGGCCGGCTTCTTCTTCGACGCATTCAGCTCGACCGCCGCGCGGATCAGCGCCATCAACGCCTTCTCATTGATCTTCGCACCCTCGTGAAAATCGATCGCGCGCCGCACGTTTCCCTCAAGGCTGGAATTGAACAGGCCGGACGGGTCATCCAGCGCTGCACCCTTCGCAAACGTCATCTTCACCACCGCCTTGTAGGTCTCGCCGGTGCAGATGATGCCGTCGTGCTCCCACACGGGAACGCCGCGCCACTTCCATTCCTCGGTGACATCAGGGTCGGCCTCCTTGATCAGGGCACGGATTCGCTCGAGCATCTCGCCGCGCCAGTCGCCGAGCTCCTTGATCCTGCCGTCGATCATCTTGGACGGCGAAGCACTGTCAGCTTTCGTCGGGCTGCTTGTCTTTGCCGTGACAGCTTTTTTCATGGTCGCCTCGTTCACGCGTTGCTGCGTCGGCTGAGATGGGTCAGCGCGAACAGATATAGCCCGGTGATCAACAGCGGGATCAGCGGCACAAGCGCGAGGAAGCCGATCCATGCGGCCTGGATTTGCTGAATCATGGCGACGATGTTGGCGATGACGGCGATCGTGAACGCGATCGACAGCCAGCGATGGATCTGCCGAATCCGCATGTTCGAGTTCATTGGGACCTCCCTTGAGAATTGATCTGTGCTGGTGGCGTGGCTACTCAACCCGCGCCAGCACCTCGTCCAGCTTGGCGAGAAATTGCTTCCAGCCGGCATGTGCGCCGCCATAGGCCTGCTTCTGTGTCGGGCTGAAGCCGGCTTGCTCGACGCGCAGGTGAGTGCCCGCGCCCGTCGGGGTGAGCGTGAAGGTCACCACGCTCTTCAGATCGAAGGCCGCGTCCGCATGCGAGAAGTTCCAGGTGTAGGCGAGCATGCGCTGCGGCTCGATGGCGAGCACCTCGCAGTCCAGCACGCCGCCCCATTCGCCGCGAAGGTTGAAGCGATGACCGACCGAGGGCTTGAAGTCGTTCTTCATCAGCCATTCCTCGATCAGATGCGGCTGCGTCAGCGCGCGCCAGATCCGCTCCGCCGGGGCGGCAAATTCGCGCTCGATCACCACGGAGCGCATCTCGGCTGCGGCTTCTGTCATTGGTCCATCCTCTTCAGGAGATCGTCGAGCGCATCGAGCCGGTTCTGCCAGAACCCGGCCATCTGGCTGGTCCAGTCGATCAGCGGATTGAGCGCACCGGGCTGCGCGCTGTAGTGGGTTTGCCGTCCCTCGTGGCGGTCGCGGACGAGACCGGCCTGCTTCAGCGCGCCAAGATGCTTCGACACCGCCGGCTGGGAAACGCCCGATCGCGCCGTCAGCGCCCCGACCGTCTGCTCCCCCTCGCGGCACAGCCGCTCGAAGATCGCCCGCCGGGTTGGGTCGGCGAGCGTCCGGAACAGAAGGTCGGGAGCGGCGGGCATTGGTGATCCATAACCTGTAAGTTATGGATTAATTCATAACCGTGTGGTTATGGGTAAGTCAAGAGCGATATCTCTCGAGAAGCGCTTGCGACGAAGCAATCCAGAATTCTCCGCGGAGAGATTCTGGATCGCTTCGCTTCGCTCGCAATGACGGCGAATGTGGCATCGCCTTCGCGGCAAACCCTACGGCCGCAGATACAGATAGCCCTGCGACTGCAGCTCGGCCAAACGGACCACGCCGCCTTGCTCCGCGCTGACGAAGCCGGGCAGCAGATCCGTCAGCGTGACATTCTGCGCCTTCATCGTGTTGCCGCAGGCGGCGAGCTCGACGCCGTCCCTGGAGAAATCGCCGACGCGCTTGCTGATATCGGGGTTGGCCTGTGCCGAGTGAAACGCCTTCAGCGCCGGCCCATGGATCACCAGCGCGATCGTCACATGCTCGGGTCCGCCGACGCCGTCGATGTGGTTCTGGATGTTGCCGAGCACGAAATTGACCTTCTCGGCGTCGCTGAGGTGATAGACCACTCTGAGCTTGCTGCCCGCGCCGGCTTCCGTTGCGGCCTGGGCACGCGAGACGCCGAACGCCGTGCCGAAGGCAGACAAGGCGCTCCACAGGATGTTCCGGCGGTTCATGGCGATCTCCTCGATTAAGCCTGACTTCGCCGGAGACATATCATTTGTGGCGGAGCGCGGCGAGTTCCTCGCGGTCGGTCACCAGCGAGGCGCACTCGCCGATGCCGGTGCGGTCGAGGCGGAAAATCCCGTCGTCGGCGCCGGCGACCAGCGATTGCTCGGCTTCGTCATCCGGCTTGTTGTTCTGCCAGACCCTGACCCGCTCGAGCCGCACGATCGCCGATTTGTCGTCCTTCGAAAGCGCGACGCCGATGCCGCCGCCCTCGCAATCGACGCCGCAGCCGAGCCGCACCTCGTTGCCGTCTTTTGTGAACACGACATGGCTGCACCAGCCGCTGGAGTCGAAATCGCCGGAGCGATGGCGATATCTGAAGCCGAGCCGGAAGGAATTGTGCACCTGCTTGTCCTCCCTGTCGAGTTCGGCCGAAACCAGCAGCTTCACGGCGGCGACCTTCTGCTTCGGATGTCGCGCCAGGTGCTCGGCATCGTAGCGGCGGACGAAGCAGGCATAGGCCTTGCTGCCGGGCGCCCCGGCATACATTCGCGCATCGAAGCTGTCCGCCTCGGTCTTGCCCGCCTCGCGGATGTCGTCGCCGTCGCCGGCCCGGGCGGCGCCGACGAATGCAGCAAGGACGAATGGAAGGATGAGGGCAGCTTTCATGGTCGCACCGGGCGCGTGAACGGCCCGCATCGGGACAGCGGGGTCGACTGGCAGTTAGTCGCAAGCCGGGCGCAGCGCGTTCACGTGCGAATGCTTCGCACTCCCGTGGGGAGCCTCGCGCAAGGTTCCAGCCTTAACACCTTAGAAGGAGGGGCGTTCCTAAACCCCAGGTTGTTGCAAAAGACTGGTGGCGGTCGAACATGTCCGTAAGTCAGAACTTGCCCCACGTCACGATCGGCTATTCCCGGGGACGGCTGCTGATGATCTTCGGCGCCTGCCTGCTGCTGACGCTGCTCTGTGCCGGGCTCGCCTTCACCTGGCAGGAAGGCAAGGGCGTCACCACGTTCGAGCTCGCCGCCTGCTATATCGGCGCGGTGTTTTTCGGCCTTGCCACCTGCAGGATGCTCTGGAGGCTGGCCACCGCCAGGGCGCCGGTGGTCTTCATCAACCGTGTCGGCATTCGCGACACCAGACTCGCCGACGAGACCATCGCCTGGAGCGCCGTGCGGAAGATACAGATCTGGGACCAGCGCGCGCAGAAGTGCGTCGTGCTCAAGGTCGATCCGCTTGTCGCCAAGCGATTTGCCGGAGGATTTCTGACGCGCGCATTGATGAGCAAGGCGCTCGGCGCCGATGGCGTGGTCGTCAATGCCGGCGGCCTGACCATGGACGTCGGAACATTGCTCGAGATCTGCAAGCAATATTGGGGCGCCGGACGACCTGCCCATTCTGACGACGCCGTACCGGAGCCCGAGCCCGAGGCCGAGCCGGTGCCTGTCGGCTAAAGCGGCGCGGAATCTCCCGGCAGTGCCGGGCCGATGTTCCAGCTACGTGGACAACGCGATCGCAGGGTAGAGTCCAGGTTTCGCGAGAAGATTTAGTCGCTGCTAGGACCGGGAAGGTTCAAGCTCCGTGCGGCCTTCGCTCTCTGGAACCCGATATTGCGATTTGCTTAGACATTTGTCCCGGTCCGTCAATGTGATAGCCTTCACAGACAATCGCCTCTCGACGTCGTAGGTTAATCTCGCCACTTGCAAGTTGGTGGAGTACGCCGCAATGGGCGAAATTCGCAACTTCAAATCTGGAAATCAGGACGAGCCGCCGCCGCATGGCGTGATGCCGCGTCGTCTCGCAGCCATTATTGTCGGCGATATCGCGTCCTACAGCCGCTTGATGCAGGTCGATGAGGAAGGCACGCATGTCCGCGTCAAGCGGATCGAGCGGGATCTCATCCAACCCAGCATCGTCGAACACCACGGAAGTCTGGTGAAGACGACGGGCGACGGCTTCATTGCCATTTTCGACAGCCCTGTCGAGGCTGTTCGATGCAGCATCGTCATCCAGCAAAATCTTGTCGGCCGCAATGCCTCGCTTCCGAAGGATACTCGGATCGAATACCGGATTGGCGTCAATCTCGGTGATGTCATCGTCGAACCGGACGATGTCTACGGCGATGGCGTCAACATCGCCTCACGCATCGAGGGCATCGCCGAGCCCGGTCAGGTCTACATCTCGGGCGCGATCTACGAACAGATCAAGCACAAGGTGGTGTGCGGTTATGAATCGCTCGGGGATCGCAAGGTCAAGAACATCACCGATCCCGTCCGTGTCTATCGCGTCCTGCCCGACGCGGATGCGGTCGGCAAGACGCGCGGCCGTCGCGAGAACGTTCTGCTCGTTCTCCTAAGTATCACCGTGATGATGATTGCCGCGGGCGTGCTCTGGTATTTGCTCGCGCAGCCGGGCAGGGTCGGCCAGCAGGCCGCTGCGCCAGCCGTGTCTCCGGTCGCGTCCCCGAGCCCGGAGCCTTCGCCGCGCGAAGCGGCCGTGCAGACGCCGCAGCCATCGCCCTCGCTTGCCTCGTCACCTCCGCCTGCACCGGTGTCCAGTCCCTCGGCAACGCCGCTCCGTGAACCCGAATTGATCGCCATCCGCGGCGGCAGCTTCGCGATGGGAAGCAATGACGATCCGACCGAACGGCCGGTTCACCAGGTCACGGTCAAGCCGTTCTCGATCGGCAAATATCCGGTGACGGTGCAGGAGTGGAACGAGTGCGCGGCTGCAAAAGAGTGCGGCTTCGCGGCCATCGGCAACGATGACGCGCCGGTCACCAATGTCAGCTGGACCGACGCTCAGCAATATGTCGCCTATCTCGCGAAGGCGACGAAGAGAGCTTACCGGCTCCCCAGCGAGGCCGAATGGGAATATGCCGCGCGCGGTGGAACGTCGACCAAATATTGGTGGGGCGACAAGCTCCAGCCGGGCATGGCCGGGTGCAAGGACTGCGGCGCTGCCGCGTCCGAGCAGCCGGTAAAAGTGGGAAGCTTCAAGCCCAATCCGTTTGGCCTCCACGACATGGGCGGCGGCGTCGATCAATGGGTCGAGGACTGCTGGCACAAGACCTATCAGGGGGCGCCCACTGACGGCTCGGCGTGGAGTGGCGGCGATTGCAGCTCGCACGTGCTGCGCTCGGGCTCTTGGAAAAACGATTCGAGATATGTGCGACCGTCCAACCGCGACGGCTACGATACCAATGTTCGCTACCCGACGCATGGGTTTCGTGTCGCGCTCAGTCCCTGAGTGATGGAGTCGATCTGATGCAGATCCTTCGCTGCGTTGCGCTCTCGGCGGCGCTTGCATTGCTCCCGGGCGTCGCCCATCCGCAGGGCAAGACGGCGCCAAAGGACGCAAAGCTCTATTTCATCACCCCGTATGATGGGCAGAAAGTGCGCGGCGGATTCCTGGTCCGGTTCGGCTTGCGCAACATGGGCGTGACCCATGCCGGCGACGATTACCAGAATGCCGGCCACCATCATCTGCTGATCGATGTCAACGACCCGATCGATCCGAAGGAGCCGATCCCGCAGGACAAGTCGCATCTGCATTTCGGGGCAGGGCAGACCGAAACGCTGCTCGAGCTTCCGCCCGGGACCCACACCCTTCAACTGGTGCTGGGCGACGCCAAGCACTATCCGTTCGAACCGCCTGTCGTGTCGGACAAGATCACCGTGCGCGTCAGGCAGCCGTCTCAGCGGGGCAGATGATCAGCGCAGGCTGGCGTTGAGCTTGTCCAGCGCCGCCGAGCCCGGGCATAGCGTGTCCGCTTCCAGCGTGTTGAGCGGCGTCTCGACCGTGTTAAGATGGGCGTGCAGATCGTCCGCGTCGGGATCGACGTAGAGCAGGCCGGTGACGATCTGGCCTTTCGCTGCATGTTTTGCGAGGAAGGCCTGGGCCCCCAGCCGATCGTGCGGATCGTAGTCGGCGTCGATCTTGCGCAGCGCGATCTTGCTGCCGTCATGCTGCTCGACCACCTGCACCGTGCCCGGCGCATAGTCGACCGCGATCGGATCGCGGCCGACCAGCACATCGAGCCGGTTCACAGCATCGTTGTGCTCGCGGACATAATCGAAACTCTTGGTCGAACCGGCGTGGTTGTTGAAGGCGATGCAGGGGCTGATGACGTCGATGAAGGACGCGCCCTTGTGGCCGATCGCGGCTGCGATCAGCGGCACCAGCTGGGTCTTGTCGCCGGAGAACGAGCGCGCCACGAAGGTCGCACCCAGCTGCAGGGCGATCGCGACGAGGTCGATGGCGTTGTCGGTGTTGGTGACGCCCTTCTTGGACTTCGAGCCGCGGTCGGCAGTCGCCGAGAATTGGCCCTTGGTCAGGCCGTAGACGCCGTTGTTCTCGACGATATAGGTCATGTTGACGCCGCGCCGGATCGAATGCGCGAACTGGCCGAAGCCGATCGAGGCGGAATCGCCGTCGCCGGAAACGCCGAGATAGATCAAGTCGCGGTTGGCGAGGTTGGCGCCGGTCAGCACGCTTGGCATGCGGCCGTGGACGGTGTTGAAGCCGTGCGAGTTGCCGAGGAAGTAGTCCGGCGTCTTCGACGAGCAGCCGATGCCGGAGATCTTCGCCACCCGGTGCGGCTCGATCGACAGCTCGTAGCAGGCCTCGATGATCGAGGCCGTGATCGAATCGTGGCCGCAGCCGGCGCACAGCGTCGAGATCTTGCCCTCGTAGTCGCGGTGGGTGTAGCCGAGCTCGTTCTTCTTGAGGCCCGGATGATGGAATTTCGGCTTGGCGATATAGGTCATGACACGGCCTTGCGGAGCGGGGTCACCTTGAGGTGATCCTGGTGGTCGCCAATGGCTTTTGCGATGAAGCGGGCGGTGATCGGGGTGCCGTCGTAATGCACTATCGGCACGAGGCGCACGGGGTCGATGCCGTTCTCGTTGACGATGAGCTGGCGCAGCTGGCTGTCGCGGTTCTGCTCGACCACGTAGACGAAGTCGTGCTCGGCGAGGAAGCTCGCCACGCTCGAATGGAACGGGAAGGCGCGGATGCGCAGGCGGTCGAGTTGATGTCCGCGCGCCTCCAGCAATCCGATCGCCTCGTCCATCGCCGGCGAGGTCGAGCCGAAATAGATCACGCCATATTTGGTCGGCCGTTCCGCGTTAGCCTGCAGCGGCCGTGGCACCAGATCCTGCGCAGTCTCGAACTTGCGGACGAGACGCTGCATGTTGTCGGCATAGACCGAGCCTTCCTCGGAGTAGCGCGCGTAGCGATCACGCGACGTGCCGCGGGTGAAATAGGAGCCCTTGGTCGGATGCGTGCCGGGATAGGTGCGGTAGGGGATGCCGTCGCCATCGACGTCGAGATAGCGGCCGAAGTCGCGGCCCTGTTCCAGCATCTCCGCGGTCATCACCTTGCCGCGGTCATACTGCTTGGAATCGTCCCATTTCAGCGGACGGCAGAGCCGGTGGTTCATGCCGATGTCGAGGTCGAGCATCAGGAAGATCGTGGTCTGCAACCGCTCGGCCAGATCGAAAGCCGCTGCCGCGAACTCGAAGGCTTCAGCCGGATCCTCCGGGAACAGCAGCACATGCTTGGTGTCGCCGTGCGAGGCATAGGCGCAGGCGATGATGTCGCATTGCTGGGTCCGGGTCGGCATGCCCGTGGAGGGGCCGGCGCGCTGGATGTTCATGATCACCGCCGGGATCTCGGCGAAGTACGACAGGCCGATGAACTCGGTCATCAGCGAGATGCCGGGGCCGGAGGTGGCGGTGAACGCGCGCGCGCCGTTCCAGGAGGCGCCAATGACGATGCCGATGGAAGCCAGTTCGTCCTCGCCTTGCACGATCGCGTATTTCGCCTTGCCGGTCTCGGGGTCGTGCCGGTACTTCTTGCAATGGGCGGTGAAAGCCTCCGCCACCGACGATGACGGCGTGATCGGATACCAGGCGCACACCGTGGCGCCGCCATAGACGGCGCCGAGCGCAGCCGCGCTGTTGCCCTCGATGAAGATGCGGTCGCCGACCTTGTCGGACTTCTTCACCCGCAGCCCGATCGGGCATTTCAAATTCTGCAGCGCCCAGTCGCGGCCGAGATGCAGCGCGTGAACGTTGGAGGACAAGAGCTTCTCCTTGCCCTTGTACTGCTCGCCGATCAGCTGCTCGATCAGCTTCGGGTCCATGTCCAGCAGCGCCGAGAGCGCGCCCAAATAGATGATGTTCTTGAACAGCTGGCGCTGGCGCGGATCGGTGTAGGTCGAGTTGGTGATCGCGGTGAGGGGTACGCCAATCACGGTGATGTCGTCGCGGAATTTGGTCGACGGCATCGGCTTGGTGGAATCGTAGAACAGATAGCCGCCGGGCTCGATGCCGGCGACGTCCTTGTCCCAGGTCTGCGGGTTCATCGCCACCATCATGTCGACGCCGCCGCGGGCGCCGAGATGGCCGTCTTCCGTCACCCGCACCTCGTACCAGGTCGGCAGGCCCTGGATGTTGGAGGGGAAGATGTTGCGGGGGCTCACCGGTACGCCATGGCGCAGGATCGCGCGCGCGAACATCTCGTTGGCACTGGCCGAGCCCGAGCCGTTGACGTTGGCGAAACGGACGACGAAGTCGTTTACGCTGCTGAGCGGCTTTTTGTCGGACATGTCGAACCTGCGTGAGTCATTTCGATGAGATATTTCTGCATGTCCCAGGCTCCGGTGGGACAACGCTCGGCGCACAGCCCGCAATGCAGGCAGACATCCTCGTCCTTGACCATGACGCGCCCGGTCTTGAGGTCACTGGAGACGTAAAGGTCCTGGTCCGGATGCAGCGACGGCGCCTTCAGCCGCTGGCGCAGATCGGCTTCTTCACCGTTGTTGGTGAAGGTGATGCAGTCCATCGGGCAGATGTCGACGCAGGCGTCGCACTCGATGCAGAGCGAGGTCGAGAACACGGTCTGGACGTCGCAGTTCAGGCAGCGCTCGGCCTCCCCGAGCGCGAGCTTGACGTCGTAGCCGAGCTCGACCTCGGTGCGGATGTCCTTCAGCGCGATCACCTTGTCGCGATGCGGCACCTTGAAGCGCTTGTCGTTGGAGATGTCGTTGTCATAGCTCCATTCATGGATGCCCATCTTCTGCGAGGAGATTTGCACCTCCGGCAGCGGCCGCTCGGTGATGTCCTCTCCCGAGAGCAGCTTATGGATCGACAGCGCGGCGTCATGGCCTTGCGCCACCGCCCAGATGATATTTTTGGGGCCGAACGCGGCGTCGCCGCCGAAGAACACCTTCGGATTGGTCGAGACGAAGGTCTTCGGGTCGACCTTCGGCATATTCCACTTGTCGAACTCGATGCCGCAGTCGCGCTCGATCCAGGGGAAGGCGTTCTCCTGGCCGACCGCGACCAGCACGTCGTCGCATGCGATGGTCTGGTCCGGCTCGCCCGACGGCACGAGGTTACGCTTGCCCTTGGCATCGTATTCGGCCTTCACTTTCTGGAAGGTGATGCCGGTGAGCTTGCCATTGTCGTGAACGAAGGCAACGGGGACGAGGAAGTTGAGGATCGGAATATCCTCGTGGAGCGCGTCTTCCTTCTCCCACGGCGAGGCCTTCATCTCCTCGAAGCCGGAGCGCACGATCACCTTGACGTCTTCGCCGCCGAGCCTGCGCGCGGTGCGGCAGCAATCCATCGCGGTGTTGCCGCCGCCGAGCACGATGACGCGCTTGCCGATCTTGTCGGTGTGGCCGAACGACACTGACGACAGCCAGTCGATGCCGATGTGGATGTTGCCGGCCGCCTCTTTCCGGCCCGGAATGTCGAGCTCGCGTCCGCGCGGCGCGCCGGAGCCAACGAAGATCGCGTCATACTTCTCCGCGAGCAGCGCCTTCATGCTCTCGATGCGGTGACCGCCCTTGAAGTCGACGCCGAGACCCAGGATGTAGCCGGTCTCCTCGTCGATGACGGAGTTAGGCAGGCGGAATTTCGGGATCTGCGTCCGCATCATGCCGCCGGCTTCGGGGTCGCCGTCGAACACCGTGCAGTGATAGCCGAGCGGCGCGAGATCGCGCGCCACCGTCAGCGAGGCCGGGCCACCGCCGACGAAGGCGACGCGCTTGCCGTTCTTCGCGGAAGGGCGCGGCAGGCGCTGCGTGATGTCGTCCTTGAAATCAGCGGCGACGCGCTTGAGGCGGCAGATCGCGACCGGCGTCTCCTCGACGCGTCCGCGGCGGCACGCCGGCTCGCACGGACGATCGCAGGTGCGTCCCAGGATTCCGGGAAACACGTTCGACTTCCAATTGATCATGTAGGCGTCGCTGTAGCGGCCTTGCGCGATCAGTCGGATGTATTCGGGAACCGGTGTGTGCGCAGGACAGGCCCATTGGCAATCGACCACTTTGTGAAAGTAGTCGGGGGCCGCAATATCGGTCGGTTTCATTCCTACCCTGTCCGCGCAGGCTCAAGGACCCCGCGGCCTTTTCTTGAGCTTGTCGGACGCTTAATGCGCGTCGATCTGGTTTCTGAATGACGTCATTGGGTTAGCTTATTAGAACCGTTCCGAAGTACAACGGCAAATTTTCGCGATGACCCGCTTTCATGTGAGCTGCGCGCGCACAGCATTAACGCGCCGCGCCCACCGATGCGGCGGTGCAATATGCTGCGCTGCAGATGAAGGCCTCACCTGTGCGCGATGTCGCTCTTCGCCAGGTCCCACATCAGGCTGTAGGTGCCGACGGAGATGGGAAGCGGAAAGGGCGCTGCAGCCGGGCCGGTGAAGCGTTCGGCGATCACGGCAGAGACGGCGCCGACATGCGTGCCGTCGATCAGCACGAACCAGTCGCGTGCGCCTTCGTTGCGCGTTGCCGGAATATCCGCCGTTGCGCCGGATAATTCCGGCTCGCTCTCGAGCAGATGCATCGAGATGATGCCCTCGTGCGTCTCGGGCGCCAGCTTTTCTTGCAGTGCATCACGCCATGCGCCTGCATTGTCCGCTGTCGGCCGCAGCCGCACCAGGCCGAGCGCGGCGCCGCGACCGCTGCCCTTGCTGATGGTGATGCGCGCGACGACGCGCAGCATGTTCTTGAAATGCGCCATGGTTCGCCGCGACCATTCGGTCTGATTGGCGAGCCGCGTCCGATAGGCGGGACTGTCGAGCACGTCGAGCGTCGCGGTCGAATACAGCGAGAGATATTTGGGATCGGCGGCGTGCGCGACATAGCGCCGCGCCTCCAGAAAACCCTCGATCGCCACGCGCTCTTCCAGATGCTCGCGATCGTACCAGCGGTTGAAATCGGGCTCATTCGCTTTGTCGATGTTCATCGACGTCAGCAGCATGCCTTTCCCGGCGAGCGGCATTTTCTTGTTGTCCTTTTTTCGCAAATTAGCGCGCGGCCTTCGACGCGAGCTCCGCGATCGACTTCATGACCGCGTCCCGCACGCCGGCATCATAGAGCGAATGTCCGGCCTCTTCCACGATCCTGACCTCGGAACCCGGCCAAACTTTCGCGAGCGCCTGCGATGTCTCGGGTGGGCACAACAGATCGTAGCGGCCCTGCACGATGATGCCGGGAATGCCGGCGAGCTGACCGGCGTTCCGCAACAACTGGTTCTCGCTCATGAAGCTGTCGTGCACGAAATAATGCGCCTCCATGAACGGCGTCGCCGGCAATGTGCGCCAGACGTTCAGCGAGGCGAGGTCGATCCGCGTCCTGGCCGGCTTATGCTCGGACAAGGCGCGTTCGGTATCGTGCCAGGCGCGCGACGCCGGGCCGTGGACGGACGGATCGGCATCGAGGATGCGACGATAGTAGGCTTCCACCGGCCGCTCGCGCTGCTCGGGCGGCAGCACGCTCAGAAAATCCTCGTAGAGCGCAGGATAGAATTGCGACAGGCGCGAGGTGAAAGCCGTCTCGACTTCTGCTCGGGTGCCCAGGAACGTCGCGCGCAGCGCGATGCCGGAGACGCGCTCGGGATGCGCCTCTGCATAAGCCAGCGCCAACGTCGCGCCCCAGGAGCCGCCGACCACCATCCAGCGCGCGATGCCGAATTTCTCGCGGATCGTCTCCATGTCCGCGATCAGATGCGCGGTGGTGTTGTGCGTGCGCGATCCCTTGGGACGGCTGCGGCCGCAGCCGCGCTGGTCGAACAGCACCGCATGCATGCGCTCGGGATCGAACAGCCGGCGATGATCGGGCTGGCAGCCGCTGCCGGGGCCACCGTGCAGGTAAACGGCGGGGATTCCGTCGGCGCGGCCGACGCTCTCGACATAGAGCTCGTGGCCGTCGCCGACATCGATCATCTCGGAGGTCAGCGGTGCAAAGGGATCGGCACGTTTGGCGGATGCGGCCGCATCGGCGTCAGGCATCATCGCCGGATTCCAGAGTGCCGCCGGCGAAATTGCGATAGAGGAAGCGGTTGGTCTCGCCCTCGGCCTCACGCTCGGCCTGCTTGAAGATGGTCTCGTGCAGCGGCGACAGCGCGCAGGCGGGGTCGGTGTTGGCGGCATCGCCGGTCAGCGCGAAGGCCTGGCAGCGGCAGCCGCCGAAATCGATCTCGCGGAATTCGCAACTCTTGCACGGCTCCTTCATCCAGCCGGTGCCGCGATAGCGGTTGAAGGCCTCCGAGTTCTGCCAGATCCAGGCGATCGAATGGTTCGAGCGCACCGACTCGAAGTCGAGCCCGGTGATGCTCTCGGCGGCGTGGCACGGCAGCACCTTGCCGGCGGGCGAGATGTTGAAGAACTGCCGGCCCCAGCCGCCCATGCACTTCTTCGGCCGCAGCGCGTAGTAATCCGGCACGACGTAGTCGATCGACAGCCGGCCCTTGAGCCGCTCGCGCGCCTCCTCGACGATTTCAGTGCATTCGTCGAGCTGCGCCACCGTCGGCATCAGCGCGGCGCGGTTCTTCAGCGCCCAGCCGTAATATTGCACGTTGGCGACCTCGAGCCGGTCGGCGTCCAGATCGACAGACATCTGGATGATGTCGGGGAGCTGGTGCAAATTCTGCCGGTGCATCACCGCGTTCACGGTGAGCGGCAAATCGAGCTCGCGCGTCCATCTTGCCACCTCTAACTTCTTGCGGTGGCCGCCTCTGTAGCCGGCGACGCGGTCGGCGAGGCCTTCCTCGACGCCCTGGAAGCTGATCTGCACATGGCAGAGCCCGGCATCGGCAAGTTCGCTCAGCCGCTCGCGCGTCAGCAGCACGGCCGAGGTGATCAGGTTGGTGTAGAGGCCGACGTCGGTCGCATGCTTGACCAGCTCGACGAGGTCTTTCCGCGCCGTCGGCTCGCCGCCGGAGAAATGCACCTGCAGCACGCCGATCTCGGCGAGCTCGCTCAGCACCTTCTTCCATTCGTCGGTGGTCAGTTCCTTGCCGGAGCGATCGAGCTCCACGGGGTTGGAGCAATACGGGCATTGCAGCGGGCAGCGATGGGTGATCTCGAGCAGCACCGCGAGCGGAATGCCAAACGTCTCCGCCGTCGAGCGGCCCTTCTCCAGCACCGCGAGGCTGTCGCTGGTGTCGGGTGGAATGGCGGGATGGCCGAGCACATCGCTCATGATGTCTTCTCCCGGGCCTCGGTCAGAAAGCCCTTGTCGGCGAGGTCCTGCAGCATGACGATGACGTCGGCGAGGATCGCCTCGCGCGGCGCGGCGTATTTCGCCGCCAGCTGGTCGGAGACGTCGCCGACGCTGCGCTCGCCGTTGCAGAGCTGCAAGACCTCGACCGCGATCTCGTCCGGGGCCAGCACCCGCTCGGGCGCCAGGATCACCCAGACCTTGCGCGTCTCGTCATATTTCAGCTTGGCGTGCCGCGGCAGCACGGGGCGGCTTGCCTCGCTGACGCTGATATGACGCGGCCCGGCCATTTCCGTTCCTCTTCAACCCGCTTTGGGCACGAACGCGCCCGGCGGAATGTTGCCCTCGACATAGGCGTAATAGAGCGCGTCGAGCTGCACCCACAGCACGTTGGTCTTGAAGATCAGCGCATTGCAGACCGACGCGCGCTGCTCCGGCGTCGTCGCATGGGTCCTGACATAGTCGAGCGCGAAATTGGCGTCGCGCGGCGCCTGGGTCAGGCGGCGCTTGAAGTAGCTCATGATGTCAGGGTTGACGAAGTCGTAATGCTGCAGCATGCCGGCAATGCGCTCCTCGTGGATGCTGGGCGCGAACAATTCGGTCAGCGACGAGGCGATCGCCTCCAGCGGCGACTTCTCGCGGCAATAATGGACATAGGCTTCCACCGCGAAGCGCGTCGCCGGCAGGATGCCCTCGGTGGATTCCACGTAAGCCGTGTCGAGGCCGAGGCCGTCGGTCAGCTTCAGCCAGCGCTCGATGCCGCCCTCGCTGCCGACATCGCCGTCATGGTCCTCGATCCGGTGCCGCCATTCCAGCCGCGTGGCGCGGTCGCGGAAGCGCGAGATCACCACCGCGTCCTTGATCGGGATCGTGCTCTGGTAATAGTAGCGGTTCAGCGCCCAGGCCTGCACCTGGCCCTTGTTCAGTTTGCCGCCGTGCAGCAGCTTATGAAACGGGTGCAGGCTGTGATAGCGGGTCGCGCCGATGTGGCGCAGCGCCGCCTCCAGCTCCTCGGCCGAATTGAGCCTGATGTCCTTGCCGATCGAGAGTGCAGTCATTCCAGTCAGTGACGCGGCATTCACAGCACAATCTCCGTTCCGTCGGCGGGTATCTGCCAGCCCGCCGCCTCGGTGGCCTTGCGCTCGGGTGACGTGGGCAGCAGCGCCGGGTTCGAGTTATTGATATGCAGAAACATCTTCCTGTCGAGAGTGAGGTCGGCCAGCCGCGCGATCGCGCCGTCGTCGCCGGACATCGCGACGTGGCCCATGCTCTTGCCGGTCTTGTGGCCGAGCCCGGCCCGGATCATCTCGTCGTCCTGCCAGACCGTGCCGTCGAAGAACACCAGCGCGGCGCCGTCGATCTCGGCCTTCAGCGCGTCGGTCACCTCGGCGCAGGCGGCGATGAAGTAGAAGAACTTGCCGCTGGTCTTGTCGGTGATCTTCAGCCCCAGCGTATCGCCGTCGCCGCTTTCGCCGCCGGGATGCGCCTTGCCTTCGAGATACCAGGCGGATTTGCCCGGCACCGCGAAAGCCAGCACCTCCAGCCCCGAGCGCGCGCCGTCCGGCAGTCGCGGCTCGAACGGCTCGCGGATATCGATCGGCTGCCGTTTGACGTTCTTCTCGTTCAGCACGTTGAAGATGCTGTTGCTCGCCAGGATCGCCAGCCCTTTCTCATGCGCATAGATCGTGAAGGGCGAGCCCTCGCGCATCGACAGCAGGCCCGCCACCGCATCCACTTCGCTGTTGGTCAGGATCACGCCTGCAACAGGCGTGTGTCGCAGGGCGCCCGCCTTGGGGTGCAGCTGCGGCGTGGCGTTCAATTGCTGGCGAAGGTCGGGCGAGGCGTTGATCAGGAACCAGTGCTCACCGTCGCCGCTGAAGGCGACCGAGGCCTGGGTTCGGTAAAGCTCATGGCCGTTGGCTCGGGCCGCCCGGCAGCCCTCGCAGCCGCAATTCCATTGCGGGACTCCGCCGCCAGCCCCGGCGCCCAGGACGACGACGCGAAGCATGTTACGTCTCCTGGAGGCAATGTCGCGAGGTGGATCTCACGCCGACACAAATCCTGTCGTCCGGACATGCATCGTGACTGAAAGATCCACCTGCGCAGAACGCGAACTCACCAGCCGCTTACTTGCGGGTGGCGCTCACATACATGTTGATTTCCATGCCACAGGGCACTTCGACGATCTTCGGGGCTTTCCAGGCCATATCAGCTCTCCATTTCGCGAACTCGGACGTATCCGCCCATGGGTTAAAGTAATGCGAGCACAAAAGTTCGCCAGTGAAATTTTCCCGAAGAGGGCCATGTTGCGCCGCGAAAATCATGTTGGAACATCGGTTCCGGTGACGCTGCCTTGCGCGTGGCGCATTCGGTCGTGAACGCTGTCCTGATAAAGCACTTGTGAGTGCAGTGCAGCTTTCAATCCGGTACAGGCGAGTCTAGCTGGATCTCCGTGATGCCCAAATATTTCTTCAACACCCGCATTGGCGACGAGTTGATCGTGGATCCCGAAGGCGAGGATCTGCGCAACCCCGATCGTGCCTGGGAGGTCGCCCGCCAGATGATCCTGGAGGTGCTGAAATCCGAGGGGACCCAGCCGGCGCTCATGGAGGCGGTCATCGAAGTCACCGACGTCGAGGGCGAAATCGTGCTGGAATTCCCCTTCACCGAGGCCCTGCTGGACGTTCCCGACCAGTCCGCGACAAGGCATTAGCCGGTAGCGAGGCCTGCCACTCTCTCCGTTCGTCATTGCGAGCGAAGCGAAGCAATCCAGACTGTGTCTCCACGGAGGCAGTTTGGATTGCTTCGTTGCTTCGCTCCTCGCAATGACGGGAAATGTGGCAATCCGGGCCCTTAGCCCCTTCGCCCCTGCGAAATCCACATGGCTTTGCCGCGTTCCCGGCGCTAAAAGACGCCGGTTAAACGGAGCAAGCCATGCAAGATCTCTGGCGCCTGTCGGCCGCCGACCTCGCCACCCTCGTCAAAGCCAGGAAAGTGTCCGCCAGGGAGGCAGCCAAGGCCGGCCTCGCCCGGCTCGATGCGGTCAATCCCCAGCTCAATGCGGTGATCGACCACCGGCCCGAGGACGTGCTCAAGCAGGCCGACGCCGTCGATGCCGCGATCGCGCGGGGCGAGGACCCCGGCGTGCTCGCCGGCGTTCCCGTCACCATCAAGGCCAATGTCGACCAGGAGGGCTTTGCCACCACCAATGGCCTGAAACTCCAGCGCGACCTGATCGCGCGCGAGGACAATCCGGTGGTCGCCAATTTCCGGAAAGCGGGCGCGGTTCTGCTGGGCCGCACCAATTGCCCGGCCTTCTCCTATCGCTGGTTCACCACCAACCTCGTCCATGGCGACACCAAGAATCCCCGCGACGCCTCGCTGACGCCGGGCGGCTCGTCCGGCGGCGCCGGTTCGGCGGTCGCGGCGGGCATCGGCCATATCGCCCACGGCACCGACATCGCCGGCTCGATCCGCTATCCCGCCTATGCCTGCGGCGTGCACGGCCTGCGCCCGACGCTGGGCCGCATCCCCGCCTTCAATCCGGCGCTGCCGGAGCGTCCGATCGGGCCGCAGATCATGGCGGTCTCGGGACCCTTGGCGCGCACCGTCAACGACGTCAGGATTTCGCTCGCCGCGATGTCGGCCCGCGACATCCGCGACCCCTGGTACGTGCCGGCACCGCTGGAAGGCCCCGCGCGACCGAAGCGTGCCGCGCTCTGCCTCAATCCAGACGGGCTCGCCACCACGCCGGAGGTGAAGGCGGCGGTGATCGATGCCGGCAAGCGGCTGGAGCGCGCGGGCTGGACCGTCGAGACGATCGAAAACACGCCGTCGATGCGCGAAGCCGTCCAGTGGCAGATCAAGCTCTGGCTCGGTGACGGTTACGAGGCGCAGCTGGAGATGGCCGAGCGCGAAGGCGATCCCGGTGCGCTGGCCTGCCTGCGCGGCAATCGCGCCAAGGTCACGCCGATGGACCAGGCTAACTACGCGCAGGCCCTGACCCGCCGCGCCACGCTGACCCGCGACTGGATGCTGTTCTTCGAAAAATACGCTGTCGTGCTGACGCCGGTCTCCGGCGAGCTGCCGTTCCCCGATCATCTCGACCGTAAGGACGAGGAGTCCTTCAAGCGAGTCTGGGAAGCGCAGATGCCGCAGATCGCGACCCCGTTCATGG
Organism: Bradyrhizobium cosmicum; assembly: GCF_007290395.2. NCBI lineage: Bacteria > Pseudomonadati > Pseudomonadota > Alphaproteobacteria > Hyphomicrobiales > Nitrobacteraceae > Bradyrhizobium > Bradyrhizobium cosmicum. The sequence goes on from NZ_CP041656.2 coordinate 1,723,185, forward strand.
GGCTGCCGGGCCTCGTGGTCTCCACCGGCCTTGTCGGCAAGGCGCCGGTCGGCGTGCACATCGTCTCCGGCCGCTATCGCGAGGATTTGTGTCTGCTCGCGGGCGAAGCGATCGAGGCGGGCGGCGTGCCGCCGTCGCCGATCGATCCCGTGGGTTGACGATGTCTGTCATCTACGACTTCAAGGCCAACTCGCTTGCCGGCGAGGAGGTTGCCCTGAAGCGTTTCGAAGGGCAGGTGCTGCTGATCGTCAACACCGCGAGCAAATGCGGCTTCACGCCGCAATATCGCGGGCTCGAGGATCTCTATCGCGACCTCTCGCCGCGCGGCTTTTCCGTGCTTGGCTTTCCCTGCAACCAGTTCGGTGCGCAGGAGCCGGGGCAGGCGGGTGAGATCCAGGAATTCTGCTCGACCCATTACGACGTCACCTTTCCCCTGTTCGAGAAGATCGACGTCAACGGCGCCAACGCGCACCCCTTGTACGAGTATCTGAAACGCCAGCAATCCGGACTGCTGGGCGCCTCCATCAAATGGAATTTCACCAAATTCCTGGTGGACCGTGCCGGCAAGGTGATCGCGCGCTATGCGCCGACCGCCCGGCCTGAAGGATTGCGGCAGCAAATCGAGACCCTGTTATGAGCGAGACAATCATGAGCGACGAATTTCCGGACCGCCTCTCGGTCGATCCGAACAGCCCCTATTACAACGCGGATATTCTCTCCCGCGACGTCGGCATCCGCTTCAAGGGCGTCGAGAAAACCAATGTCGAGGAATACTGCATCAGCGAAGGCTGGGTCCGCGTCACCGCCGGCAACGCCAAGGATCGTCACGGCAACCCGCTGACCATCAAGGTGCATGGCCCGGTGGAGCCGTATTTCAGGGATAAGAAGTAGGCGGCTCATTGCCGTTGTGAGGCGCGGTGGCCACGCCAATAACGGTGTCGTCCCCGCGAAAGCGGGGACCCATAACCCCAGGGAGGAGTCGTCGGCGCCAGCTGGCAACTCCGAGTCGTCGTCAAACCTGATCCTGTGGCTATGGGTCCCGGATCTGCGCTTCGCCTGTCCGGGACGACAATTGAGCGCGCAGCTACGACAGCCGCATGTCCAGCAGCCGGCGTCCTTCGCCCTTCAGCAGCTTCTTCACTGCGCTCGACGCCACGACCTCGCCGTCATTGGCGTAGGCTTCGTGGTTCTTCTCGATGTCGTCGAGGCGATAGAGGTAGTTGACCATCACGCCGGCGGATTCGCGCAGGCCCTTCGGCGAGAGGTCGCCGAGCCAGTTGATGCGCTCGAGCCGGGCGCCGTTGCCGAGATGGAAACGCGCGACGGAATCGATCAGCCGGCCCTTCGGCGTGCGCGCCTTCAGGAAGTAATGCGCGGCGAGCGGCTCGATCACGGCGCGCAGCAGCGTGGTCGTCTCGGGGTTCTCGAACCATTTGGGATCGTCGAGGCGCTTCAGCACCTCGCGGTCCTCGTCCGTCAGCGGCAAATCCTTGTCCTGCTTCACCCACTGCATGAATCCCGGCACCGGTGACAGCGTCACGAAGGTGTCGAGCTTCGGCAATTCGCGGCGCAGCTCCTCGACCACCTGCTTGATCAGGAAGCTGCCGAACGAGATGCCCCCCAGGCCGCGCTGGGTGTTGGAGATCGAATAGAACACGGCGGTGCGGGCGCGCGCGATCGGCAGATGCTGGCGGTCGACCGCGAGCAGGGGTTGAATCGCGCCCGGAATCGTCTCGGTCAGTGCCACCTCGACGAAGATCAGGGGCTCGTCCACCATCGCGGGATGGAAGAAGGCGTAGCAGCGGCGATCGACCGGATCGAGGCGGCGGCGCAAATCGTCCCAGTCGCTGATCTCGTGCACGGCTTCGTAGCGGATGATCTTTTCGAGGATGTTGGCCGGGGTCGACCAGTCAATCCGGCGCAGCACGAGAAACCCCCTGTTGAACCACGAAGACAGCAGATGCGAGACGTCGCGATCGAGCGCGGCAAGGTCGGCATGGCCCTTCATCATGCCGAGCAGATCGGCCCGCATGTTGACGAGATCGCCGGTGCCGCCCGGCGCACGGTTGAGGCGGCGGATCAGTTCCTGCCGCCGCGGCTCCGAGGCGAAATGCAGCGCGCTTGCGTCTTCGTCGCTGGGCTTGGCGCGCCACTTCTCGATGGCCTTTGACAGGCGTTCCCGGTCCGGTCCGAAATCACGCACGAGGCCATCGAAAAAGGCGCGGCGTCCTGCCGCATCCAGCTCCTGGTAGATATCCAGCACCTCACGCGCAAGCGCGGTGCCGGAGGCTTCGCCCCGGCCCGACAGCAGCGCGCCGCAGAGCTCGATCAGCCCGTCGGCGTCCTGTTTGATGTCCGCGCCATCGCCGCGCCGAAGCAGCGTGCGGCCGCGCTCGGAGATGGTGGCGAGCAGGTCGGAGAAGAAGGCGTTCGCCATCGGGGCCTTTCGAAACCGGGTTGTGCGATGCGGGAAGTTTACACGTGATTTGGGCGGAAGCCGATCACAATCATGCAGGGGAATTTGGCAACTTGAGCTGGGCCGTGCGTTTCGAGAATGCTGTTATGTCCCGAAGCCGGGCCGTACATCGCGCCTCGCGCCGCGTCGCCAATGGCAGCAATTGACCTATTGCCTGAACTGGACCAGGCTGAATGAGCCGATACTGGTCGTCCGGACGAAAGCGAAGCCGGCCGAGCCCACCAGCGTGCGATACTCGGCTTCCGTCCGCTCGCAGCCGCCGGGTCCGCGCAGCATGTTGAGGTCGCTCATGACGCAGGAGCGATCCTCCGGTTCCGTCGTGGCAAGCTCCGGCATAATCCGCTCGATCACGATCAGCGTCCCGCCCGGCGGCAGCGCGTCCCGGCAATTTCGCAGGATGACCAGGCAACGGTCGTCATTCCAATTATGGAGAATGCTCTTCATCACGATCGTGTCGGCGCCGCTGGGGACGTCTTCAAAGAAGCTCCCGGCGACGAATTGGCAGCGGCCGGCGATACCGAGCCGATCGAAATGCGTGCGCGCATCTGTCTCGCAACGCGCGAGATCCAGGACGACGCCCCCAAGATGAGGGTTATGCTGGAGTACGGCGCCGATCAATTCGCCGGTGCCGCCGCCGAGATCCATGACGAGGCGCGCGGCTGCGAAGTCGTGGGTTGCGACGATCTTTGGAACGATGGACCGCGTGAGGCAGACCATCGCAGCGTTGAACCGGCGATTTGCTTCCGGCGCATTGCCTGAGGCGGCATAGCGGTCATCGCCTTCTCCGCGCAACTGTGTCCCGGTCTTTCCAGTGCGAACCGAATCGGCCAGTCCGCTCCAGGATTGCACGAGCATCTCGCCCTCAAAGAGAACCCAGTCCTTGAAGGACGGGTCGGCGGTCTCGCCGAGTTGCCGGCCGAGGTCGGTCATGGCAAACCGATCCCGGTCTAGCTGCCTGCAAAGGCCAAGTGTCGTCAAACCAACGAGCAGTCTGCGCAGCGCACTTTCGTCCGCGGACACCAGCAGGGCAAGCTCAGTGACCGATTTCGCCTCATCTCCGATAGCCTCAGCGAGATTGAGCTTCGCCGCAGTATAGATCACCGCGGTGACGCGATGCGACTGCACCAGGTCGAGCACGGATGCTGGCCCGCTCATGTGTTGCCTCCCGTCAATCGGTCGGGACGAACCCCGTTTCCTGCACGATCGCCCTCCACCGGTCGGATTCCGATGCGATCAGCCGGGCGCAGTCCTCCATCGCGATCGCATCGGGCTCGACGGCCAGCTTTGCCATGCCGGCCCTGACCTCGTCGGTGCGCACGGCCGCCTGGATCGCGGCATTGAGCTTATCGACAATCGGTGCTGGTGTCTTCGCCGGAACGAAAAATGCAAACCATGTGAGGTCCTCGAGCGACGGGTATCCGGCTTCCCGCATCGTCGGTACCTCCGGAATGAACTGGCAGCGGCGCGGTCCGGTGGTCGCCAGCGCGCGAATATCTCCAGACTGGACAAGCCCGAGCGAGCTGCCGATCGGCATGACGGTCGCTGCAATCACGTCCTTGACCAGATCCTGAATCGCGCCACCGCCCTGATAGGGTATGTGAAGAAAATCGAAGCCCGCGCTGCGGCCCAGCATCGTACCGAGAAAATGCAGCGTGGTTCCGGCGCCCGGCGTGCCGAACGTGGCGAGCTTAGGATTGGCGCGGCACCAGGCAACGAAGTCCGCCAGCGTCTTGACGTCGGCCGGTACCTTCGGGCCGACCGTCAGCAATGCCGGGGTCGAGGCAACGGTCGACACCGGTGTGAAGTCACGCGGCTGGTATCTCAGCGTCCTGTAGACGTGCGGAAAGAACATCATGAAGCCGAGCGGCGAGAACAGCATGGTCGATCCGTCGGCATCGGCATTCTTCACCGCCTCGACGGCGATGCGACCGCCCGCGCCCGGGCGGCTCTCGACCACGATGGTTTCCGCATAGCCGCTCATCTGTCCGGCCACGAGCCGCGCCATGGCGTCCTGGAACCCGGGCGTGAAGCCTGTCAGAATGTGCACGGTTTTTGAGAGCGGCTGTGCGAGCGCGCGCGGCGCAGGATAAGTGGCGAATGCTGCAGCGGCTGTCGACAACACATCACGACGCGTGATCATCGCCTTCTCCCTGACCAGGCCCACGTTTCCGCGCGGGCTCTACTTTTGGATGTACCACGTCGGGGCGCCGACAGGCTTGGTCGCCGGCTTACATTTTCCTTACCGACAGCTTATTGTTGAACAGAATGGCCGCAGGGAATTGGCTTGCGCTATCTGTTTGAAAATTTTTCTCTCGACACCGAGCGGCGCGAACTGCGCCGCGGAGCGGATGCGATCGCCATCGCGCCACAGGTCTTCGACCTGCTCGGCTATCTGATCGGCAACCGCGAGCGCGTCGTCAGCAAGGATGACCTGATCCGTACCATTTGGCATGGCCGCGCCGTCTCCGACGTCGCCCTGACCACGCGACTTAATGTTGCGCGCAAGGCGATCGGAGATTCCGGAGACGCGCAGCGCCTGATCAAGACCTTTCCGCGCAAGGGCATCCGCTTCGTCGCGGAGGTGCGCGAAATGCCGACGACTGCAACTGTCGCCGTCTTGCCGAGACCCGCCACAGGCAAGCCGTCGCTTGTGGTTCTTCCCTTCGCCAATCTGAGCCCAGATCCCGCGCAGGAGTATTTTGTCGACGGCGTGACCGAGAGCCTGACCACGGATCTGTCGCGAATGGCCGGCATCTTCGTGATCGGCCGCAACACCGCCTTCACCTACAGGGGTACGCATGTCGATCTGAAGCAGCTCGGCCGCGAACTCGGCGTTCGCTATGTGCTCGAGGGTTCGGTGCAGCGGGCTGGAAGTCGGATGCGCATCAACGTCCAGCTCATCGATGCCGAGACCGGCAATCACTTGTGGGGCGATCGTTTCGACAAGCAGATCGTCGACCTCTTCGACATGCAGGACGAGATCGGTGCCCGTCTTGCCAATCAACTCGGGACCGAGCTGGTCATGGTGGAGGCGCGGCGCGCGGCGCGGGCGCCCCATCCGGATTCCATGGACCTGTATTTCCAGGGCATGGCGTATATGAATCGCGGAACGGATCCCACAAGCCTGTCGCAGGCGCGCCCGTTCTTCGAACAGGCGCTCCGCCTGGATGCAGCGAACGTCGAGGCGATGGTGGGCATAGCCTCTGTCGATGCAATGCGGGCTACCTCCATGCTGATTGACAGGACGGCGCCTCTGCGAGTGGTCGAAGCGCTCTTGACGAGGATACTTGCCCAGACGCCCAATCACGCGAGGGCGCATTGCCTGATGGGCGTCGTCCAGATCTTCACAAAACGCGCCGCCTTGGGCATTGCCGAATGTGAGCGGGCGTTGGTGCTGGACCGGAATCTGGCCACGGCCCATGCGTGGATTGGGCTCGGTAAAAACAATCTCGGTCGAGCCGAAGAGACCGAAGCCCACGTCATGGAAGCATTCCGGCTCTCTCCTCGCGACAACAAGGCTTCCTCCTGGATGAATACGGCGGGCGTTGCGCAATCATATCTCGGCGCCGATGAGGCTGCCGTTCACTGGTTCAAGCGATCGATCGAGACCAACAGGAATATTGCGCCGTTTATGTATTTCTACCTCGCCGCCGGGCAGGCGCATCTGGGTCAGATCAAGGAAGCACGGGCCTGTGTACAGGCGGGGCTCACGCTCGCTCCGAACTTCAGCGTCGCCCAATTCCATGCCAGTTCGCCGACGGATCATCCGACCTGTCTTGCACAGCGAGTTCGCATCGCCGAGGGCTTGCGCAAGGCAGGACTTCCAGAAGAATCGGTGTTGAGTAGGTAGGCTGCTCGCCTCTGCGCCTCATCCCTTCCCCGCAAACTCCGTCGGCGTCCGCCCCGTCACCTGACGGAACGCGGCCGAGAACGCCGGCACGCTGGCATAGCCGAGCTGGGTCGCGAGCTGCTTGACCGATACGCCGGCATCGGTGGACAGGCGCTGGATCGCGGCCGCAATTCTGGCGCGCTGGCACCAGCTCTTGAAGCTCAGCTGCGTCTGCGTCGAGAACAATCGCGACAGAGTCCGTGCGGAGGTTCCGACCTCGCGCGCCAGGGTGTCGATGTCGTGCAGGCCGGTGGGATCGTCCAGCACGATCATCGCCGCGCGCCGGCAGCGCGGCTCGCGCGGCAGCGGCACGAACGTGGCGGAATCCTCGGCCTGGTGCAGTTCCAGCATCACCAGCCGCACCAGCAGCTCGGTGCGCTCTTGCGTGTTGCGGGCGTCGAACAGCGCGAGGATCGCCTGGTGCAGCAGCGGCGACACCCGCACCACGAATTCCTTGGCGAGGCTCTCGTTGCGCTGCTCGCGCGTCAGCCAGGGCAGGTCGAAATACAGCGTGCGCATCTCGATGTCGGCGAGCACGTCGATGGCGTGCTCGAGATGGGCCGGGACCCAGACCGCGCGGTCCGGCGGCACCAGCCAGCGTCCCCCGGGCGTCGTCACCTGCATGGTGCCGCGGGCCGCATAGACCAGCTGGGCCTCGCGGTGCATGTGCGGGGCGAGCCGCAGACCCCTCGGATAGTCCCGCGCGACCAGATGCACGCCCGCGGTCGAGCGATGGTTGCCCCGGACCTCCCGGAGGATTGGCGTTTCCAAAATTGGCGTTTCCAAGACAGTCATTGGCCGCATCCCGTCATGGCTCAGACATATAACTCATTTTCGAGCAGGAGAGGATTCGTATGAACAGCCCCAGCCAGGTCATCAGTTTCGTCAACGCAGGCCATTTCATCGACCATTATGCGATGCTGATCTTTGCCGCCGCCGTGATCATCATGGGGCCGGCGCTCGGCATGGCCTATTCGGAACTGCTTCCCTACGCGACGCCGGGCTTCATTGCCTTCGGCGCGGGCTCGCTGCTCACCGGCTGGCTCGGGGATCGCTGGAGCCGCCGCCACATGATGCTGATCTTCTTCGTCGGCATCGGCCTGTCCATGATCTCGGTCGGCTTCGTGCGGACGCCGGCTGAGCTCGGCGCCGCGCTGTTCGCGATCGGCATCTTCGCCTCGATCTACCATCCCGTCGGCACCGCGATGATCGTGTCCTATGCCGACCGGCTCGGCCGCGAGATGGGGATCAACGGCGTCTGGGGCAATCTCGGCGTGGCCTCCTCGGCGCTGGTCACCGGCGTGATCGGGCAGTATCTCGGCTGGCGCTTTGCCTTCATCGTTCCCGGAGTGGTCACGATCCTGATCGGTATCGCTTTTGCGATGATGGTCGTGCACGAGGACCGCAAGGGTTCGAAGCAGGCGGCAGCGCAGGCGCGCGTCGCCAAACAGGACATGTGGCGCGTGATCCTCGCGCTCCTGATCGTCGTGATCGCGATCTCCACCACGTTCAACGCCGTCACCGTGGCACTGCCGAAGCTGTTTGCCGAGCGGCTCGCGGACCTCACCAAAAGCCCGGCGCTGCTCGGAATCATCGCGGCCTGCGTCTACGTGTTCGGCGCGATGACGCAGTACACGATCGGCCGGCTCCTCGACCGCTATTCGCTGAAAACGGTGGCGCTGCCGCTGTCGTTCATGCTGGCACCCTTCCTCTATCTCGCCGCAAGCCTGTCCAATCTGCCGCTGATCCTGGTCTCGATCGGCATCGTCATGGGCGCGTTCGGTCAGGTCACGGTGAACGACGCCATGGTCGGCAAGTACACCAGCGAGGAATGGCGCTCGCGCGCCTATGCGGTGCGCTATTTCATCGGCTTCACCGCGGCCGGCGCTTCGGTCGGGCTGGTCGCGTGGTTGTATGAACAAGGCGGCTTCGTCACCATGCTGCACGCCTTCGCCGCGCTCTGCCTGCTGGCGATCGCCGCCGCGATCATCCTGCCGCGCGAGATCCGGACGCCGCAGGCGGTGTGAGGGGAGTGAGGCGCGCCTTTCTCCACTCGTCATTGCGAGGAGCCCTTGCGACGAAGCAATCCAGAGTCCTTCCGCGGAGGGACTCTGGATTGCTTCGCTGCGCTCGCAATGACGGAGGATACGGCAATGATGGGGATGAGGAGGTACCCTGCGCATGCCGCCGATGATGCCATTCTGCCCCTGTTTTGCCCGACGGCGCAAGTGATTTCGGCAAGGCCGAAATTTTCCCAGCCTTTTCAACCCGTCTCTACTGTGCATGGGGTTGTTTTCGCGACTCTGTCGAGACTGCCCCTCTACGGCTTCACCTCCGCCACCGGCTGCGCCTTCGGCGCCTTCTTCGACGCGCGCCAGTTCTCGAACCGCTGCACCACCACGAAGAAGGCCGGCACGAACAGCACCGCGAGGCAGGTCGAGGCCAGCATGCCCGAGAACACGGTGATGCCGATCGACTTGCGCGCGCTGGCGCCGGCGCCGGTCGCGAGCACCAGCGGCACCACGCCGAGGATGAAGGCGAACGACGTCATCAGGATCGGGCGGAAGCGGGCGCGCGCCGCCTCGATGGCGGCTTCCAGCACGGGCTTGCCGTCGCGGCCGTGCAGCTCGAGCCCGACCTCGACGATCAGGATGGCGTTCTTGGCCGACAGCGCGATCAGCAGGATCAGGCCGATCTGGCAATAGAGGTTGTTGTCGATCTTGAGCCCGTTGAGGACCAGCGTCGGCCCGATCAGCGACAGCGGCACCGCCAGGATCACCGAGATCGGCGCGTACCAGCTTTCATACTGGCCGGCGAGCACGAGATAGACCAGCAGCATGGCGAGACCGAACACCCAGTAGATCTGGCTCGAGACCGCCTTCTCCTGATAGGACATCGCGGTCCATTCGTAGCCGGTGCCCGGCGGCAGCGTCTTGTCCGCGATCTCCTCCATCAGCTTCAGCGACTGGCCGGACGAATAGCCCTGCGCCGGCAGGCCGATCACGGTCGAGGACGGATAGAGATTGTAGAGGCTGATCAGCGACGGGCCGGTGGCCGGCGTGATCGTGGCGACGGTGCCGATCGGGATCATGTCGCCGTTCGAGTTGCGCACCATCATGTTGGCGATGTCGCGCTCGGTTACGCGGAAGGCCGGATCGGCTTGCGTGTAGACCTGGAAGACGCGACCGAACTTGTTGAACTGGTTGACATAGGACGAGCCGAGATAGGTCGACAGCGCCGAGAACACCTGATCGGTGGTGACGTGCAGCGTCTGGGTCTTGATGCGGTCGATTTCGACGTTGAACTGCGGCACCGAGGAACGGAACGAGGACTGCACGCGCTGGAGCGCGCTCTGGCTCTGGCCGTTGCTGACCACCGCGCCGGTGATCGCCTGCAGCTTGGCGAAATCGCTGTTGCCGTCGCGCAGCTCGACCTGCATCGAGAAGCCGGCGGCGTTGCCGATGCCCTGGATCGGCGGCGGCGGCAGCACGATGGTGCGGGCCTCCATGATGACGGCGAGCTTGTCGTTCAGCCCGTACACCAGCGAACGCAGATCCTCGCCGGGGCCTTTGCGGGCCTCCCAGTCCTTCAGGATGATGTAGGCGACGCCGGCATTGGCGAGGCTGGCGCTGCTGTCGAGCGCGGAGATGCCGGCGATGGTGATGACCTGCTGGACGCCCGGTGTCTCCTTGATGATCTCGCTGGCACGGTCGAGCACCTTCTGGGTTCGCTCCAGCGAGGCGCCATCGGGCAATTGAATGGCGGCGATCAGATAGCCCTGGTCCTCGATCGGCAGGAAGCCGGTCGGCACCCGCGACAGGCCGTAGCCGCCGATGACGATCAGCACCAGCGCGGCCGCGACCGACACCGTGGCATGTCCGCACAGGAAGGTGATCAGCCGCGTGTAGCCGTGCTCGACCCGGTTATAGACGTTGTTGAAGCCGCGATAGAAGAAGTTGCGCTGCTCCGGCGGCACCGTCGGCCGCAGCCACAGCGCGCATTGCGTCGGCTTCAGGGTCGCTGCGTTGATGGCGGACAGAAGCGCGGTTGCCGCGATCACCAGCGCGAATTGCGAATAGATGCGCCCGGTGAGACCGGCGAGAAACGAGGCCGGCAGGAACACCGATATCAGCACCAGCGTGATGCCGACGATCGGCGCGAACAGCTGGTCCATCGCCTTGATCGCGGCGTCGTGGCCGTTCATGCCCTGCTCGATATTGTGGGCTGCGCCTTCGACCACGACGATGGCGTCGTCGACCACGATGCCGATCGCCAGCACGATCGCAAACAGCGTCGACATGTTGATGGTGAAGCCGAGCGCCGCCATCGCGGCGAAGGCACCGATGATGGTGACGGGCACGGTGGTCGCCGGCACCAGCATCGCGCGCCAGTCCTGCAGGAACACCAGGATCACGACCAGCACCAAGAGGCCGGCCTCGATCAGCGTCATGTAGACCTCGTGCACCGAGGCCTCGACGAATTTGGTGGTGTCGAACGGCGTGTCGTACTTGATGCCTTCCGGGAATCGCTTGGCGAGCTCCACCATCTTCTTCTCGACGGCCTGCTCGACCTGGAGCGCGTTGGCGCCGGGCGACTGGAATACGCCGATGCCGACGGAGGGCTGCTTGTTCAGCGAGAATATCTGGCTGTAGGTCTGCGCGCCCAGTTCGACCCAGCCGACATCGCGCACGCGCGTGACGTCGCCGCTGGTGCCGGTCTTGACGATGATGTTCTCGAATTGGCTGGTGTCGTCGAGCCGGCCATTGACGTTGAGCGTGTACTGGAATGCCTGGCCCGGCGGCGTCGGCGGCGCGCCGACCTGCCCGGCGGACACCTGCTGGCTCTGCTGCTGGATCGCCTGGATGACGTCCTGTGGCACCAATCCGCGTACCTGCAGCTTGTTCGGATCGAGCCATACCCGCATCGAATATTGCCCGGCGCCAAACACCGTGACGTTGCCAACGCCGGGCAAACGCGACAGCTCATCGCGGATGTTGATGGTGGCGTAGTTGCTCAGGTAAAGGCTGTCGAACCGGGAGTCCGGAGAGGTCAGCGTCACGAACAGCAGGATCGAGGTCGACCTCTTCTGGACGGTGACGCCCTGGTTCTGCACCGATTGCGGCAATTGCGACAGCGCGCTGGAGACGCGGTTCTGCACCAGCACCTGCGCGAAGTTCAGGTCGGTGCCGATCTTGAAGGTCACGGTCAGCGTGTAGGTGCCGTCGGAGGCGCTGTAGGACTGCATGTAGAGCATGTCCTCGACGCCGTTGACCTGTTGCTCGATCGGCAGCGCCACCGTGTCGATCACGGTCTTGGCGCTGGCGCCGGGGTAACGTGTGGTGACCTGCACCGTCGGCGGCACCACGTCGGGATATTGCGCGATCGCCAGATTGAACAGCGCGACGCCGCCGATCAGGATCATCAGGAGCGCGATGACGTTCGAGAGGACCGGCCGCTCGATGAAGAATTTTGAGATCATGACCGGCCGCTCCTACTTGGCAGACGCTTGCGGCTGGCTGATCTTCGTTGCTTGCGGGTCGATCTTCTGGCCCGGGATCACCCGCAGCAGCCCGGCGATCACCACGCGGTCGTCCGGCTTCAGGCCGCTCTCGATCACGCGCAGCCCGTTATCGAGGGGACCGATCTGCACCTTGCGCTGCTCGACGACATTGTCGCCGTTGACGACGAGCAGATAGCGGCCGCCCTGGTCGCTGCCGAGCGCGGTGTCGGGGACGAGGAGGGAGTCCTTCTCCTGGCTGAAGGGCACGCGGACGCGGACGAAATAGCCGGGCAGCAGCACCCGCTTGTCGTTGGGCACGAGGCCGCGCACCGCCAGCGTGCCGGTCGACTGATTGATGGTCGGGGAGACATAGTCGAGGTGGCCTTCGTGCGGATAGCCGCTCTCGGTCTGGAGGCCGACCTGAATCGGGAATTGCTTGAGGTCCGCGGTGGTGAGCCCGCGCCGGACCGCCTCGGCGCGGATGCGCAGCACGTCCTGCTCGTTGATGGTGAAGTTCACATAGATCGGGTCCATCGCGACGATGGTCGCGAGCTGGGTCGGCGAGGAGACGCCGACGAGCTCGCCGACCGAGACCATGTGCGCGCTGACGACGCCGTCGAACGGCGCGCTCACCTTGGTGTAGCCGTAATTGACCTCCGCGAGCTTCGTGTTGGCCTGGGCTTGCTGGAGATTGGCCTGCGCGTTGTCGCGGGTCGACGTCGAGCTGTCGAGGGTGGCCTGTGACACCGCCTGGCGCTGCACCAGATCGCTCTGTCGCTTGAAGTCGGCTTCCGCCTGCCGGAGCGAGGCCTGTGCGCCGGCTTCCGCCGCCTGCGCCTGCTCGAGCTTCAGCTTGTAGGTCTCGGGCTCGATCGTGAACAGCTGGGTGCCCTGCTTGACGAAGGTGCCGTCCTGGTAATCGATCGACTGCAGGAAGCCCTGCACGCGCGCCACCAGGTCGACATTCTTGATCGGCGCGGTGTTGCCGGTGGCCTCGACATAGCGCGTCACCGCACGCTGCACCGGCGTCGCGACGTCCACCTTGGGCGGGGGCGGCGCGACGAAGGTGTTCTTGTCTTCGCAGCCCGCGAGCACGGCCACGGCAGCCAAGGCGGTCAGCGCCCGCCCGATCTGTCTCCACTCTCCATTGCGATGTGCGAGAGATGCGGGATTCGCGCGCGTCATTCAGGGGCCCCCGATTGCAGTCTGTCAGTCTAGCAGGCTACCAACAAATGAACCGCTGTGGAACACCATAGCCATGGCAGTCACAGACCTTGCACTGCAAACGGCGCTGTGCCCTTTGACGAGTTTGTCATGACAAACAGCTTTTCATCGCGCGCACGATCGACCAGTATTGCGTCAAAGGCCGCAAGATAGAAGACAAGAAGAAAAGGTGAGGAGAACATGACATGCTCACGACTCTCCAATCGGCCTTCGTCGGCCTCGTACTCGCAGCGGCGGTTGCCATGCCCGCGCTAGCCGACGGCCTGAAAGACGAGATCGCGCCGACCGGCAAGCTGCGGGTCGCGATCGCGATCAGCCCGGCGGGCGGCGCGTTCTGGTCGACCAAGACCGAAGCCGGCTATGCCGGCGTTCCCGTCGATCTCGGCAAGGAGATGGCCGCGCAGCTCGGCGTACCAGTCGAATATGTCGTGCACCAGAATTCCGGGCAGATCACCGACGCGGCCGGCAAGGGGACGTGGGACGTCACCTGGCTGCCCAGGGATCCCGAGCGCGAGACCAAAATGATGTTCGGCCCGATCTACGAGGTCGCCGACGCCACCTATATCGTCAAGCCCGGCTCTAGCATCACCAACTTCGCCACGCTCGACCAGCCCGGCGTCAAGGTCGCGGCCGTCAACGCCACCACCACGATGCGCGGCGCGATCGCGCATCTGAAGAATGCGAAAGTCACGGGCTATCAGACTTATGACGAGATCTTCGGCTTGCTGAAGAGCGGCGAGATCGACGCCTTCGCGCTGTCGCGCGACCAGCTCAACAAGATGGCGCAGAAGATTCCGGGCACCAAGGTGCTGGACGAGACCTTCAAGAAAACGGTGACGGCCATCGCCGTCCCGCTCGGCCACAACCAGTCGCTGGCGTTCGTCACGAAGTTCATGACGGAGGCGACGACGAACGGCACGCTACGCAAGGCTTATGACAACAACGGGCTGAAGGACACGCCGATCCGCACCGAGTAGGGCCGCCGTCAGCGCGGCTTGATCTCGGCATATTTCGCCATTGCCCGCTCGAACTTGCGATTGAACAGCCACATCGCGGCGAGGATCTCGGGGAAGCTGGCCGAGCTGCGCGCCCGGTCGGCCTGTCCGAACGCGAAGATGCTGTTGTTGCGCAGGTGCTTCATGATCGTGGGACTGGACACCCGGTAGTTCAGCAGGTCGCCCGATTTGAGCGCGGTCCGCGTCGGGGTCGGCACGATCTGGATCAGCTCGAACAGTTTCATCTGGTCGATCGGGTCGGGCAGCGTCTTCACGATTCCCGGGATCTCCCGGAAGATATCCGCATGCGCGTTCATCAGGCCGTCGCGCACGTTGGTCCAGTGGTTGAAGCGGTGGTCGGTGCCGCGGGCGCGCGCCTCTTCCCTGTCGTCGCGTGCGCCGAGCGCGGGATCGGCCGCCGCGATCTCTGATTTGATCGCCTCCCACTTCCTGCGGCCGTTGCGGTCTTCGGAGGGGCCGGTCTGGAAGCTGCCCATATAGGTGTTCGAGCGGCCGTTGCGGACATTCTGCTTGCCGTTGGTTTCCGCGAAGAAAAGCCCGAGACTGATCCGGCCCGCGGCTTCGGCGTGGTCAGGCGCAAGCCCCTTGGCACGCGCGATCGCGACCGCGAGATCGACGACGTCCTTGAACGGTGTCGCCGAGTTCTGCGCGTTGGCCGGCGGCGCCTCCATGATATCGAACAGCTTGCCGTATTCGTCGATCAGCGGTTCGATGTCGGCATCGAAATAGGCCGGAGGGATCTCGAACTTGTTGGGCCGCCCGATCCGCGACGGCATGGCGTCGGTGAGGTCTTTGTAGCTGCTGATCACGGCGACGCGGGCGAGATAGATCGCCTGGCCCGGCAGTTTCGGCAGCGGCTCTTTCGCCTCGATCTGCTTGCGCCGCTCGGCGAGGATGGATTTGAAATCGCTGAGCGCGCGCTCGTAGGCCGCAACCGCCTCCGATTGCCTTGCCGTGAGCGTTTGTGCCCGGCTCACGGCAACAGCCGAGAAAATCAGCCCAAGCGCCGCAAGAGTTGCGATGGCATGACGGCGTGCACACATGGCCGGCTCCCTCCGAACGATTCGTTCGTCGGGAGATCGTAACCTAGTCGTTGGCCTCCGGTGGCAGGAAGTCGACCTCGTGCAGGGCGGAGATGCGCACGACCTCGGCGGGGTCGGTTAGATTGTCGAGTTGGGTGAACAGCGCCTCCAGCTTCTGCATCGGCGAGACCCAGAACAGCGCGCGGGCAGGCTTGTCGGACTTGTTGAAATAGCCGTGCGGTATGCCGCGCGGCAGGCGCACGAGGTCGCCGGCATGGGCCTTGACCCACACGCCGTCGAGTTTGAGGTCGAGCGTGCCTTCCTGCACCAGGATGAATTCGTCCTGGGTCGGATGGACGTGCACCGGCACGAACTGGCCGGGATCGCTGTTGGTCTCGAACGCGAAGGTGGAGTCGGTGACGGCCTTGGGGAAATAGACCTGGCCGAGAATGTTCCAGCTCTTGCCGCCATAACCCGTGCCGTTCGCGGTAATGCCCTTTTCGAGTGCAGTCATGGCTCGCCTCCAATGGAATTCTTGCTGGCGCGGAGTTTTGCCCAGCGGAGCGGCGGAGTCCATCCGTCAGACGCGCGTTAACGCCGGTCGCGATCGGAAGATTTCTTGCGCAAGAAGCCTTCGACGTCGGCCTGAACCGAATAGGGCGTCGGGATCGGATCGCCGGCGGCATCGACCGCGGTGTCGAGAGAGCGGCGCAGCATGCGCGCGAGCTCCGCCTTGCGGTAGGGCTTTGGCAGCAGCGGCGCGCCCATGGTGGTATGTCCCGGTCCATGCGGGGCGTCGTGGGCATAGCCGGACGTGAACAAGACTCTCAAGGAGGGGCGCTTGGCCACCATCTCGTCGGCGAGCTCCCGTCCATTCAAGGCGCCGGCCATCACGATATCGGTAAAGAGCAGGTCGAACGGCGTGCCTGCGCCCGCGATGGCAAGCGCCTCGGCCGCGTCGGCGGCGGGGATGACCTTGTAGCCGAGGCTTTCGAGCTGGACCGTGACGAATTGACGGACGTCGCGGTCGTCCTCGACGCAGAGGATGGTTTCCGTCCCGCCCACGACCTTGCGCTCGTCGTAACCGGCCGGGCGGAGCGTGCTGGTCTCCGCCTTCGGCAAATAGATCGTGAATGTCGTGCCGGTGCCTTCTGCGGAGTTGACCTTGATGCCGCCGCCGGACTGTTTGACGAAACCGAACACCATGCTGAGGCCGAGCCCGGTGCCCTTGCCGACATCCTTGGTCGAAAAGAACGGATCGAAGATCCGCTCGAGGATCGCCTGCGGAATGCCGGTGCCGGTATCGGTGATCTCGATCTCGACATAGTCGCCGGCATAGCCGGCACCGACCGCGACGGCCTCGCGCACGCCGAACACGACGTTACGCGTCGTCAGCGTCAGCCTGCCGCCGTCCAGCATCGCATCGCGGGCGTTGATCGCAAGGTTGAGCAGGGCCGAGCTCAATTGGCCGCGGTCGGCGTAGGCCAGCCAGATATTGCCGTCGAGCCTGGTCACGATCTCGATCTTCTTGTCGAAGGTTGCCAGCAGCAGCTTTGCGAGCTCCTCCAGCAGGTCGTTGACGTCGATCTCGGCCGGCTGCAGCGCCTGCTTGCGCGCAAAGGAGAGCAGGCTCGACGTCAGCGCGGCGCCGCGGTCTGCGGCCTCGCTGATCAGCTTGGTGATGGTCGCAAGCGGCGGGTTGTCCTTCACGGCGTCGGCGAGGATCTCGATCGTGCCCGTGATCACCGTGAGCATGTTGTTGAATTCGTGCGCGATGCCGCCGGTGAGTTGCCCGACCGCCTCCATCTTCTGCGCCTGGATCAACTGCTCCTCGGCGGCGCGCTTCTGGGTGACGTCCTTGACGAAATTGTTGATGACGGTGCGCCCGCCAATCTGAAGCGCGGTGCTCGACGCCTCGATCAGGATCTCGTCGCCTTCCCGGTGCAGCAGGGTTGCTTCGAAGCGGATGCCGATCGGCGTATTCGACAGCTCCGGCAGCAACCGCATCATCCGTTGCCGAAAGCCGTCGCGGAGCGGCTCGGCGACGAGCAGGTCGACGGCGTCAGTGCCGAGTGCCTCCTGCCGCGTCCATCCGGTCAGTGCCTCGGCCTGAAAGCTCCACTCCAGGACGATGCCGTTCGCGTCGGTCTGAACGAAGGCATCGAGCGCGGTCTTGATCACGGCTTGGGTCATTTGCGCGCTGGCCTGCGCCTGCTCGGCAAGTTGCGCCGCGGCCTGTTTTTGCTGCGACGTCTCAATCTTGCGCGCGCAGAGCCGCGCGAGCAGCACCGCGACGGCGCCGCTTGCGAGCAGGGCGATGATCTCTGGCACGCCGAAGCCGGCGCCGGTCACGGCATAGGAGGCGAGGAGAGCCACAGCGGTCACGATGACCTGCGCGGCCATCGCGAGTGTCAGAAGCCCCCTGAGTTTCATGGTCTCACACCAAAGACGGCAGCCGCGGATCGCGGCCGGCCTGTCGAAGAGTCCGGCATGATGTGAGCTACAGACTCGGCGCGGCTGCGTCGAGGGTCAATTTGCGGTACTCTAGGAAGGTTGCGGCTAGCCTGCCGGCGAATCGGTCTGCCGCAACGTCGTCACCCAGATCACGCGCGAAGGCTGCTGGGTCGGGTTGTCGAACATGTGCGGCACGATGCTCGGAAAACGAAAGCTGTCGCCCGCTTCCAGCACATGGGCCTGGTTGTCGAGCCACAGCCGCAGGCTGCCGGACAGGATGTAGCCGGCCTTCTCGCCGGTGTGCTGGAGGAAGTCGGTGCCGGAGGACGCTCCCGGATTGAGTGTCAACTCGTAGAGTTCGAGTTGGCCCTTGTCTTCCGGGGTCAGCGCCTCCTTGACGACGCCGCTGGCGGTGAGCCGCAGCAGGCGCCTGGCGTTCTTGCGCACGATGTAGCGCTGCACGTCGCTGGGATCGCTGGTCTCGAAGAAGTAGGAGATCGGCACCTCGAGCGCGATGCTGAGCAGGCGCAGGGTGCGGATCGATGGCATGGCGCGTGCACGTTCGAGCTGGCTGATCATGCCGTTGGAGAGGCCGGTCTTGGTGGCGACGTCCTGGATCGAAAGGCCGGCGCGCTGGCGCAGCAGCCGCACGGTTTCGCCGAGGCGCTGGTCGACCGCATCGTCGGCCTCGATCGTTGGGGCGTCCTTCGGACGGTTGGTATCGCCGCGACCATCCATGTCGCTCTCCCATGCATTGCCGCAGCCCAAGACCGTGCCGGTCGGGGCTTCAGTCGGAGTGAAAACGTTGCGCATCCTAGCAATGTGATTGACAGCTGTATTTAGTCGTGATGAACTTTTGACGGAAAAATTTAGAAGCACTAAAGCCCACTCCTGTCCCTTTGCCGGGATTTCGGGGCGCGGGAGAAGGTGCCGCGTGCGACAACGGAGAGTGGTCATGGCAGTCGACACCGGCAGGTTCGGCGTTGGAGCACTGCATCTCGGCATTCCGAATCGCCGACAATTCTTCCAGCTCGGCGCCGGCGCCGCGGCAGGATGGAGCCTTTCAGGCAACGCGTTCGCGCAGACCGAGCGTCCCTCAAATCCGCCGGACAAGCCGCGCGGGCAAGTGATTGCCGCGCTGTCGCAGGAGCCGACCGTCTTTCATCCGCTGATGCCCGGCATCGAGGTCGACCAGGGCATCTGGTGGCAGGTGTTCTCGCCGCTCTGGTTCATCGAGCCCGACGGTAAGTTCGTTCCTGACCTCGCCCGCGAAGTCCCTACGATCGAGAATGGCGGCCTGTCGGCCGACGGCCTGACCTGGAAGATCAAGCTGCGCAGCGACGTGAAGTGGCACGACGGCACGCCGTTCACGGCCGAGGACGTCAAGTTCTCGCTCGAGCTGATCAACAATCCGGATTTTCGTGCGCGCAGCCGCGTCGGCCACAGCCTCGTCAAGGACATCAAGGTTGTCGCCCCCGACGAGATCCATTGGCGGATGGAAGCTGCCTATTCGCCCTACATGTCGATCCTGGCTGCGCTGACCTTCATCGTGCCCAAGCACATTCTGGAGAAGGTGACCGATCCGAACGCCTCGCCGTTCCACAACGCGCCGGTCGGGACCGGGCCGTTCCGCTGGGGTGAGCGCGTGCCGGGCGACCACATCCAGTTGAATGCGAATACCGCCTATCACGGCAAGGGACCCTACCTCGAACGCGTGGTCTTTAAATACATCCCGGACCTCACCGTTCTCTACACGCAGTTCCGCACCGGCCAGGTCGATTACACCGGTCTGCAAGGCATTCTGCCGAACTTCGTGCAGGAGGCGAAGACGCTGAAGGGGCGCAAGATCTTCGTTTCCTCGACGTCCTCGGTCGAGCATATCGCGCCCAATCTGGAATTCGGGCCGCTCGCCGACCGCACGGTGCGCGAGGCGCTGTATTTCGCCATCAACAAGCAGGCGATTATCGATGCGCTGAACTACGGCCTGCCGAGTCTGACCGAAAGCTTCGTGCCGCAGCAGGCCTGGTCGTTCCAGCAAGGCCTTCCGCAACACAAATACGATCCGGCCAAAGCCAACGCGCTGCTTGATGCCGCCGGATGGGTTCGCGGCTCCAGCGGTGTGCGTGAAAAAGGCGGCGTGAAGCTCGAGTTCACCAATTCGACGACATCGGGCAATGCCGTGCGCGAGCAAACCCAGCAGCTGCTGATCCAGGACTGGCGCGCGATCGGCGCGGCAATGCGCGTCAACAACATGCCGGCGGCCGTGATCTGGGGCGACTTCTGGCAGCAGTCGAAATTCAATTCGGTGCTGGTCAGCGTAAACTTCATGCTGGGCAGCGACCCCGACGTGACGCCGCGCTTCGGCTCAGGCGCGACGCCCGCCAAGGGTGGCCGCGGCTACAATACCTATCAGTACAAGAGCGCCGAGGCCGACCGTCTTCTTGCCGAGGGCGCCAAGCAGTTCGATCTGACGCAACGCAAGACCACCTATGGCGAGCTGCAAAAACTCATCCGCAATGATCTGGCGATCCTGCCGCTGTTCCAGGGCTTCATTGCCGAGGGCGTGAAGGAAGGGCTGCAGGGCTTCCGTCCCAACATCAACACCTCCATCAATTGTTGGAACATGCGCGAATGGTACTGGGCCTGATGTCTCGGGCAGGCTGGATCGCCTGAGATGGCCCGTTATGTCGCCAATCGCCTAGCGCAGGCGATCATGCTGCTCGTGATCGTCTCCGCGATCGGCTTCGCCATCCTGCATCTGGCGCCAGGTGGTCCGCTCTCCCAGTTCGCGGTATCCGGGCAGATGACGCAGGAGGATCTCGATCGCGTCACCAGGCAGCTTGGCCTCGATCGCCCGCTTCCGGTCCAGTATCTCGACTGGTTCGGCCGCATGCTGAGAGGCGATTGGGGCAAATCCTATCGCGACGGTGAGCCGGTGCTGTCGGTGATCTCGTCGCATCTCGGCGCTACCCTGGAGCTGATGGCGACCGCGACCATCGTCGCTGTGCTGCTCGGTTGCTGGATCGGCATACTCGGTGCGCTGCGAAGGTATTCGCTGTTCGACACGCTCGCCACCGTCGGCGCCATGGTCGCGCTCTCGATCCCGACGTTCTGGTTCGGCCTCGTCACCATTTATATCTTTTCGGTGAAGCTGGGCTGGCTGCCGGCGGGTAACCGGCAGACCGTCGGCGATGGATCCTTCCTCGACCTCCTGCATCATCTGATCGCGCCGGCGCTGGTGCTGGCGCTGGTCGAGACCGCGATGTGGGGCCGCTTCATGCGCTCCTCCATGCTCGAGGTCATCAACCAGGATTATATCCGCACTGCGCGTGCCAAGGGCATGCCGGAATGGCGCATCCTCACCGTGCATGCGCTGCGCAACGCGCTGCTGCCGATGATCACGGTGGGCGGCCTGCAGTTTCCGACGCTGCTCGGCGGCGCGCTGGTTGCCGAAACCGTGTTCACCTGGCCCGGCATGGGGCGGCTGTTCCTCGATTCCATCGGGTATCGCGATTATCCCGTGGTGATGGGCATCCTGATGTTCTCGGCGACCATGGTGCTGATCGGCTCCCTGCTCGCCGACATCCTCTATGCCGTCGTCGATCCGCGCATCCGGGTGGGCTAGGCGATGACCTCCGCGGCCCTCTCCACCGTTCCGCCGGCGCCCGGCCAAGCCGCCTGGCGGCGATTCCGCCGGCATCGGCTCGCGCTCGCCGGGGCGGTGATCATTCTGGTGCTTCTCCTCGGCTCGGCGCTCGGCCCCTATCTGCTGCCGTTCGACGACACCTATATCGACATCATGAAGCGGTTCGCGCCGCCGCTGTCGGGCGCGCATATCCTCGGCACGGACGAGCTTGGCCGCGACGTGCTGGCGCGGCTGATGATGGGCGGGCGCGTGTCGCTCTCGATCGGTATCGTCGCGATGGTGATCGCGATGGCGGTGGGCATCGCCGTCGGCGCCTTCGCCGGCTTCTATGGCGGCGTGGTCGGCGCGGTCCTGATGCGTCTGGTCGATGCCGTATTGTGTTTCCCGACGATCTTTCTGCTGCTCGCGCTGGCGGCGCTCACCGAGCCTGGCCTCGTCACCACGACCGTGCTGATCGCGGCCACCGCCTGGATGGCGGTTGCGCGCGTCGTCGAAGCCCAGGTCCGCTCGCTGCGCGAGCGCGAATTCGCGGTCGCCGCACTTGCCTTCGGCTCGTCGAACCTGCGCATCATGTTCCGCGAGCTCGTGCCGAATGCTATCGCGCCGATCGTGGTCGCGGCGACGTTGAATGTTGCGAAGGCGATCCTGCTCGAATCCTATGTCAGCTATCTCGGTTACGGCATCCAGCCGCCGGCCGCGAGCTGGGGCAACATGCTCAACAATGCGCAGATCTATCTCACCAGCGCGCCGTGGCTCGCGATCGCGCCGGGCCTCGCCATCACGCTGGCGGTGACGAGTTTCAACTTCCTCGGCGACGGCCTGCGCGACGCGCTCGATCCGCGCATGAACATCCCATGATCGGCAAACTCGTGACGAGCCAGAACTCGATCGAATTGAAGTCCAGACTGACGTTAAGGAGTGTCCCATGTCCCCGCCGCTCAACCGTATCAACAGCGATGAACGCCTGCCGGCGCAGGTGGATGTCGTCGTCATCGGCGGCGGCGTGATCGGTGTCTCCGCGGCCTATCATCTGGCGAAGAAGGGCCAGTCCGTCGCGCTGATCGAGAAGGGCCATGTCGGCGGCGAGCAGTCCAGCCGCAACTGGGGCTGGTGCCGCCAGCAGGGGCGCGCGCGCGAGGAAATTCCGCTGGCGCGCGAGGCGCTGCGGCTGTGGGAGGACATGCAGAACGACGCCGGTGTCGATGCCGGCTTCCGCCGTACCGGCGTGCTGTTCCTGACCAAGAGCAAGGACGAGCTCGCGAGCTGGGAGCGCTGGGCGGCGATGGCGCGCGAGGAGCAGGTTCATTCCACCGTCCTGACGCCGGCCGAGGTCGCCGAGCGCATGCCCGGCAATATCGACGAATGGGTCGGCGGCCTGCATACGCCGAGCGACGGGCGCGCCGAGCCGTCGATGGCGGTGCCCGCGCTCGCGACCGCCGCGCGAAAGCACGGCGTCACCATCCACCAGGGCTGCGCCGCGCGCGGGCTGGAGACATCAGGCGGGCGCGTCAGCGCGGTCGTCACCGAGAAGGGCACCATTCGTACCCAGTCCGTACTGCTGTCGGGCGGTGCGTGGTCGTCGCTGTTCTGCCGGCGCCATGGCATCGAGTTGCCGATCGGCCTCGTCAACGCCACCGCGTGCCGGACCACGCCGGGACCGGAGATCACCTCGGGCGCGCTCGGCACCGATTTCTACTGCATCCGCCGCCGTCTCGATGGTGGTTTTACGCTGGCGCTGCGCAACCGCGGCACCGTCGAGCTGTCGCCCGACCTGTTTCGCTATGCACGGACGTTCTGGCCGACCTATCTGCATCGCCGCAATGGTTTGAAGATGTCGTTCGGCAAGTCGTTCTTCGACCAGATCGTGCGGGGCACCAGCTGGAGCCTCGACAAGCCGTCGCCATTCGAGACCGAGCGCGTGCGCGATCCCGCCCCCGACATGTCGCTGGTCAATTCGGCGCTGGCCGCGCTGATCAAGGCAAACCCTGAATTGAAGGACATCGAGATCGCCGAAGCGTGGGGCGGCACCATCGACTGCACGCCCGACACCATTCCGGTGATCTCGCCGGTCGACGCGCTCCCCGGATTCTTCCTCGCGACCGGCTTCTCCGGCCATGGTTTCGGCATCGGTCCCGCCGCCGGCAAGCTCGCCGCCGATATCGTCACCGGCTCGACGCCGCTGGTCGATCCCGAGCCTTACAGCCACAAGCGCATGATCGACGGCCGCCGGCTCGCGCCGGTCAGCCCGTTCTGAGGGCGGTATGTCGGTTCTCTACAAGGCCAACATGGTTCGCGGCGCGGAGTGGGCGACCTTCTTCGCCGAGCGTGCGCCCGAGCTGCCGTTCCGGCTCTGGCCCGACATCGGCGATCCCTCCGAAATCCGTTATCTCGTGGCGTGGGTGCCGCCGGATGATATCGCGACGACGTTTCCCAATCTCGAGCTGGTGTTCTCGGTCGGAGCAGGCGTCGACCAGTTCGATGCCACGAAGGTTCCGACGCACATTCCGCTCGTGCGCATGCTGGAGCCGGGTATCGCCGAGACCATGGTGGAATACGTCACCATGTCCGTGCTCGCCCTGCATCGTGATCTCCTGCACTTCATGACCCAGCAGAAGGAGCAGGTCTGGCGCGAGATCCGGATCACGCCGGCGAAGCGGCGGCGCGTTGGTGTGATGGGGCTCGGCCAACTCGGCCAAGCCGCGCTCGAGCGCCTCAGGGCGTTCGAGTTTCCGCTGCTCGGCTGGAACCGTTCGCCTCGCGAGATCAAGGGCGTCACTTGCTATGCGGGCGCGGACGCCTTGCCGGAATTCCTCGCGCAGGCCGACATCCTGGTCTGCCTGCTGCCGCTGACCGACGAGACGCGCGGCATCCTGAACGCGGATCTGTTCGCGCGCCTGCCGCGCGGTGCTTCGCTGGTCAATGTCGGGCGCGGCCCGCATCTCGTCGAAGCCGATTTCCTCGCGGCGCTCGACAGTGGTGCGCTGTCGGGCGCGGTGCTCGACGTCACCGATCCCGAACCACTACCGGCGGGCCATCCGTTCTGGGGCCATCCGCGCATCCTGCTGACGCCGCACAACGCCAGCATGACCACGCCGGACACGGCCGTCGACTACGTGCTCGACGTGATCGCACGCCACCGTCGCGGCGAGGAATTGCCCGGGCGCGTCGATCGCAGCCGTGGTTACTGAGGGCGGGATGATGATGACATCGGTGCGGCCAGGGGCTCAATTCACCTCTCCCGCTTGCGGGACAGGTCGGCGCGTAGCGCCGGGAGAAGGCTCTCTCCTCTTGGGGGTCCTCGCTTGTGGAAGCACCCTCTCCCCAACCCTCCCCCGCAAGCGGGGGCGGGAGCGCACCTCAGCTGGGGTATGCACTAAGGTCTTTGCATGAGTATCGCCGCAGGCACATCTGACGGAGTCGTTGCCAACGCACAGGCACCCGTGCTGTCCGTCTCCGGCCTCGTCACCTCCTTCATGATCGAGCGGCGATGGATTCCGGTCGTCCGCAACGTTTCGTTCGACGTCGCTGCCGGGGAGACCGTGGCCATCGTCGGAGAGTCTGGCTCCGGCAAAAGTGTGACGGCGCTCTCGATCATGCGGCTCATTCCGAAGGACATCGGCCGCGTCGAGGGGCGTGTCATGCTCTCTGGCCGCGACCTGCTGGCGTTGCCGGACGTGGATATGACGGGCATCCGCGGTAACGACGTCGCCATGATCTTCCAGGAGCCGATGACGAGCCTCAATCCGGTGCTCACCATCGGCTTCCAGATCGCCGAAGCGCTGATCCAGCATCGCGGCCTGTCGAGGGCGGCGGCGGAGGCGGAGACCATTCGTCTGCTCGATCGTGTCCGCATCCCCGCGGCGAAGTCGCGCTTTCACGAGCATCCGCATCGTTTTTCCGGCGGCATGCGCCAGCGCGTGATGATCGCGATGGCGCTGGCCTGCAAGCCGAAGCTTCTGATCGCGGACGAGCCGACCACGGCGCTCGACGTCACCATCCAGGCCCAGATCCTGGAACTGCTGAAGGAGCTTCAGCAGGAGGAAGGCATGGCGATCCTCTTCATCACCCACGACATGGGCGTGGTCGCCGAGATCGCCGATCGGACCGTGGTGATGTATGGCGGGCAGGCGGTGGAGACCGACGCGACCGCGCGCATCTTCGCGGCGCCCTCGCATCCCTACACGCGCTCGCTGCTCGCGGCCGTGCCGCGCCTCGGCTCGATGGGTGGACATTCGCGGCCGATGCGGTTTCCGATCGTCGACAAGGTGACGGGGACATCGGACGAGCCGACCGAGACACCGGATACGGTCTCGATCGCCGAACGGCCGCTGCTCGAAGTTGCCAATCTCACCACGCGCTTTCCGATCCGCTCGGGATTGTTCGGAAAAGTCTCGGGCCGGGTGCACGCGGTCGAGAACATCTCCTTCACCTTGCGCGCCGGCGAGACGCTGGCGCTTGTCGGAGAATCCGGCTGCGGCAAGTCGACCACGGGCCGCTCCATCCTCAAGCTGATCGAACCGGACAGCGGGACGGTTCTGATTGACGGCCAGGATGTGCTCGCCATGACCGGTCGCACCTTGCGCGATTATCGCAAGCAGATGCAGATCGTGTTCCAGGATCCGTTCGCGAGCCTCAATCCGCGCATGTCGGTGGGGACGGCGATCGCAGCGCCCTTGCTCGCCAACGGGCTCGCCACGGCGTCGCAGGCGCGTGACAAGGTCGCCGACCTGCTGGTGCGTGTGGGTCTCACCGCCGACATGGCCGCGCGCTTCCCGCACGAATTCTCCGGCGGCCAGCGCCAGCGCATCTGCATCGCTAGGGCGCTCGCGCTCGGACCGAAGCTCATCGTCGCGGACGAAGCGGTCTCCGCGCTCGACGTCTCGGTCAAGGCGCAGGTCGTCAATCTCATGCTCGACCTTCAGGCCAGCATGGGCCTCGCCTATCTCTTCATCTCCCACGACATCGCGGTGGTCGAACGCATGAGCCATCGCGTCGCGGTGATGTATCTCGGCGAGATCGTCGAGACCGGCCCGCGTGCGGCCGTGTTCGGCAATCCGCAGCATCCTTACACCAAGAAGCTGATGGCCGCCGTGCCGGTGCCTGATCCCTCGCGCCGCGCCACCAAGCGCGGGGTCGCGAACGACGAGATCAGAAGCCCGGTGCGCGCACCGGACTATCAGCCGCCGGTGCGGCAATATCGGGAAGTGTCGCCCGGCCACGTCGTCCAGGTCTGGGGCGAGGAGTGGTCGGCCTGAGGCGCGACGAGCGGCGCCATCACGAATTCACGTGAACGAAATCCCGCAGCAGCGGATAGATCTCGTTGTTCCAGCGCTTGCCCGAGAACACGCCGTAATGGCCGACGCCGGCCTGCATGTGATGGACGCGGCGATAGGCGCGCACGCTGGTGCAGAGGTCCTGTGCCGCGAGCGTCTGGCCGATCGAGCAGATGTCGTCCTTCTCACCTTCCACCGTCATCAGGCCCATGCGGCTGACGGCCTTGGTGTCGACGGGACGTCCGCGGTGCATCAGCTTACCCTGCGGCAACAGATGCTCCTGGAACACGTCGCGCACGGTCTCGATGTAGAACTCGGCCGGCAGGTCCATCACCGCGAAATATTCGTCGTAGAAGGTCTTGATCGTCGCGGCCTTCTCCTTCTCGCCCTTGGCGATGTGGTTGGCGAGATCCATGTGCTGCTTGATGTGACGCTCGAGGTTCATCGAGACGAACGCGGTGAGCTGCACGAAGCCCGGATAGACCTTACGCAGCGCGCCGCGGCACTGCACCGGCACGTAGTTGATCAGGTTCTGCTCGAACCACTCGATCGGCCTGCTCTTGGCGAATTCGTTGACCCTGGTCGGCTGGATGCGGGTGTCGATCGGGCCCGCCATCAGCGTCAGCGTCGCCGGGCGCGAGGGATGATTGCTCTCGCACATGATCGCGGCGGCCGCGAGCGCCGAGACCGAAGGCTGGCAGATCGCGACCATGTGCGGGCGCGGGCCGAGCTGGCCCAGGAAGTCGATCAGGTGCTCGGTGTAGTCTTCGAGCCCGAAGCGGCCCTCGCTGCGCGGGATGTCGCGCGGATTGTGCCAGTCGGTGATATAGACGTCGTGGTCCTGCAGCAGCGTCTTCGCGGTGCCGCGCAGCAGCGTCGCGAAATGGCCGGACATCGGCGCCACCAGCAGCATGCGCGGCTGCTCGCCGACGCCTTCCTTCTTGAAATGCAGCAGCGAACCGAACGGGGTGGCGTAGGCGATCTCTTCGGTGACCGCGACTTCGCGGTTGCCGACCATGACGCTGTCGATGCCGTAGGCCGGGCGGTGATAGGTGAGGGCGGAGCGCGAGATCATCTCCAGCGCGGCCGAGAGCCGGCCAAACACCTGATCTGACGTCCCCTGCGGCACCAGATGGAGGAATTTGAGCGCGGACGAGGCTCCCGCACGAAACGGCGCCGTCAAATCCATGTGGTTCTGAAACGCCTGATAATTCATCGACATCATTCTGAAGCGCCCGTTTGTCCCGTGCTGCTATGCAATATCGAAGCCAAACAAGAGTCAAATCGCCCGGAAAACTGGCACGTCGCTTGCTGCTCTATTCGCGGGAAGCACAGAGCATGGGCACGCCGCGAGCCGGGCAGGGTGCCAGTATCAGGCGTGAGGGAAGGGCCATATGGCGAAGGCGACACTGACCATCAGCAGCAAGAACTACTCGTCCTGGTCGCTGCGTGGCTGGCTGCTGACGAAATTTTCCGGGCTCGATTTCGAGGAGATCGTAACCGCGCCGGACGACGCATCGGCGCGTGCCGAGATCCTGCTGCTGTCGTCGTCCATCCTGGTGCCGTGCCTGCGGCACGACGGCGCCACGGTCTGGGATACGCTGGCGATCGGCGAATATCTCAACGAGGCGATGCCGGATGCCGGGCTGTTGCCCGCGGACCGCGTCCAGCGCGCCCATTGCCGCTCGATCTGCGGCGAAATCCATTCCGGCTTCACCACGCTGCGCGCCTCGCTGCCGGTCAATCTGAAGGGGCACTTCCCCGGCTTCAAGATCTGGTCGCGCGCGCAGGCCGACATCGACCGCGTCTGGTTCATCTGGCGCGATTGCCTGGAGAAGTCCGGCGGCCCGTTCCTGTTCGGCGAAAAGCGCACCATGGCGGATGCGATGTACGCGCCCGTGGTGACGCGCTTCGTCACCTATGACGTCAAGCTCGAGCCAAAGCTGAAGGCCTATGCCGACACCATCATGGCGATGCCCGAGATGAAGGAATGGATCGCTGCAGCCAAGGACGAGCCGGCCGAGATCGAGGAGCTCGAGGTCGAATATTAGGCAGGCCGGGCGCCGCCCTGCCTGTTTCCGTGGCGGGGTCTGAGCCGCCGCACCGGGCGGCCATATCCCTGAAGTCGTTAACGTTTGGCGCCGTTCGTCGGGGCCGGCCCGCCTCCGTACGCGCAGATGTTGTATACGCGCGCGGCCTCGTTGCGACATCTAGCCGTGAACAACCGGGAACAGGGCGATTCGGCTGATTCGGACGTGATTCGTTCGGGCCGCGTTCCGAAGGTTAAGGCGGCGCGCGGCCCCGTTGCATTTTGGAACAGAAGCGGCCGTCAGGCGGCGCCCGAATGCTTCACCCGCGGGACGCGCCAGCCGATGACGGTGGCTTCCACCGCGACGCCGGCCGCGTGGTTCTGCCAGCGGCCCTCGACATAACGGCAGGCGAACGGCAGTTGATACGTTCCGCTGTGATCCTCGCACAGCACCTCGACCGGCAGGCCAGGTGGCGGTTCTCCCGCGCCATCGAATTCCGCCAGACGTCTGTCGCGCGTAGCCATCGCAAAAATCTCCCCTAATCAAAGTCGCGGAAAGAGCGCCCACTTCCTCCGCGCACGGTTCACTGCTCCCCGTCCCAAGGATCATCTGCCAAGGATCATCCAACGGGGACGAGCCAAGCTCAACGCGAGAATGCGGTACGAGTGTGGTAGCCTCCGGCGACGGCGCGCAAAAAGCGCACATTGCCGTGATCGATTTGGGAGAGGAACCTGCATGCTGCTTCAAAGCGCCGGCGTTTGTGTCGTGATGTTGCTGCCCGCCACGCTGGCGATCGCGCAGGACGTGCCCGGCATCGAGATATGCACCGTCGAGAAGACGATGGAGCGGCGCACGAGCTGCCTGCAGAGCAACGTCGATTTCCTCCAGAAGACGATCGGCAAGCTCAGCCTCGATCATCAGCAGAAGCTGGATGCCGCTAATCGCCAGATCGACGCATTGAAGACGAGTGTCGCGGGCTTGCAGAAGACCCTGAGCGATCTCCAGACCGCGCAGGCGAAAATCGTGGAGGATCTGAAGAAGAAGCAGGACGCCCCGCCGCCGAAGGATGCGGCAAAATAGGCGCGGCTATCACGCGACGCGATAGCGCTCCATCACGCCGCGATCGGGCTCGTACCCGAGCCCTGGTCCTGTCGGCACCGCGACATGGCCGGTGGCATCGACATCGGCCCGGCCGCCCCAGAGACAGGCTTCGCGCTTGAGATAGAACATCTCGACAAGCCCGTCGTCCCGCCCCGCCAGCAGATGAAGTGTCGCAAGCAGGCCGGGGCCGAAATACGGGGAATGCGGGACGATTTTGACACCGAGCCGATCGGCAAGCGATGCAACCTTCAGAAACTCCGTGATACCGCCGACCTTGATGACCGACGGTTGGGCGTGGCTCACCGCCCCCGCGTCCATCATCTGGCGGAATTGATATTCCGTGCATGCGTTCTCGCCTGCGGCGATGCCGAGCCCGCCCTTGCTGCGGACCTCGGCGAGCGCAGTAAAATCTTCCGGCGGCCAGACCGGCTCCTCCAGAAACATCGGCTGTGCGTCCTTGCACGCTTTGGCGAACGCGATCGCCTGCTCGCCGGTCAGCGGACAATTCATGTCGACCATCAGCGGAATATTGGGGCCGATCGCCTCGCGTGCGGCAAATATCGCGGGTGTCGTGGTCTCATGCAGCTTGATCGCGCCATAGCCGAGCGCCATGGCCTTTCTGCATTCGCCGGCGATGTTCTCCGGTGATCCGATCCGCAGCAGGCTCGCATAGGCGGGAATATTCGAACGTCTGGTCTCGCCAAGCAGGCGATGCAGCGGTACGCCCTCGATCTTCGCAGCCAGGTCCCACAGCGCGATGTCGAGGCCGGAGATCGCGAACATGGTGATGCCGTAGCGGCCGAACAGGTGCAGATTGCGCTGGATCTGCTCCATGGTCGCGGGAATGCCGGCGGCGTCAGGCACCTTCAGCCCGCGGGCTTGCGGCGCGATCATTTCATCGACGGCGCTGCGCGTGGTGCGGGGGCAGACGTAGGCGAAGGCATCCCCCCAGCCCGTCAGTCCGGCATCGGTCGTGACCTCGACCAGCACCATGTCGAGCGCGGAGATTGCGGACGCGCCCTGGCGAAAGCTAGCGACACCGGCGTCGTAGGGAATGCGGATCTGGTGCGCCCGCACATCGGTGATCTCCATGACGCGGTTCCTCTTTCTCGTGAGCGGTTTCAGCGAGTGTAGTCGCGCTTTCGGTGAAAGGGTAGGGTGGCGCAACGCTGGCATACCTGCTCGCTTGCTTGGCAAGGCGAACCTGTTTTGTCATAACCGCAGGCAAATCTTGCGTGCGGGCCCGTGCCGGACATCCCGCGCAAGCCATAACAAGCAGCCGGGAGGGTCTTCATGTCCAACGTTCGTGTTCTCGCCACCGACCTCGAGTTTCCAGAAGGCCCCGTGGTGATGCCGGACGGCTCTGTGGTGCTGGTCGAAATCCGCGGCCAGCGCCTGACCCGAATCTATCCTGACGGCCGCAAGGAGATCGTCGCCAAGGTGCCGGGCGGCCCGAACGGCGCAGCCCTCGGCCCCGACGGCAAGATCTACCTCTGCAACAATGGCGGCTTCTCCTGGATTCCGACCCGCAACATGATCATGCCGGGCCCGCAGCCCGACGATTATCTCGGCGGCTCGATCCAGCGCGTCGACCTGCAGACCGGCAAGGTCGAGACCGTCGTGACCAAATGCGG
This sequence comes from Bradyrhizobium cosmicum, assembly GCF_007290395.2. NCBI lineage: Bacteria > Pseudomonadati > Pseudomonadota > Alphaproteobacteria > Hyphomicrobiales > Nitrobacteraceae > Bradyrhizobium > Bradyrhizobium cosmicum. Next base: position 1,754,450 of record NZ_CP041656.2, read on the forward strand.
CGAGCACGATCTGCGCGGGCCGAACGATCTGGTGTTCGACAAGCACGGCGGCCTCTGGTTCTCCGATCTCGGCAAGCGTCGCGCCCGCGAGATGGATGTCGGCGGCATGTATTACCTCAAGCCCGGCATGAAGGAGATCGTCGAGGTCGTGCACGGCATCTTGCCGGCGAACGGTATCGGGCTGTCGCCGGACGAGAACACCGTCTACATCGCGGAGACCCCGACGGGGCGGCTCTGGGCCTATGAGCTCTCCGCGCCCGGCACGCTCAAGCCGCGCGACGTGATCTATCGCGGCGAGCGCGGCAAGCCGATCTGCGGCCTTGGCGGCTACCAGATGTTCGACTCGCTCGCGGTGGAAGCAAACGGCAATGTCTGCGTCGCTACCCTTGTCTCCGGCTGCATCTCGGTGATCGCGCCTGACGGGACGCTGGTCGAGCAGATCCCGACCGGCGACCGCGTCACCACCAACATCGCCTTCGGCGGCCCCGGGCTGAAGACCGCCTACATCACGCTGTCGGGCAAGGGTGAGCTGATCGCCATGGACTGGCCGCGCGGCGGCTTGCCTCTCAATTTCCTAAACAAGTGAATGGTGCTAGTTACCGTCATTGCGAGCGAAGCGAAGCAAGCCAGGAATGCGCCCGCGGGGACAATCTGGATTGCTTCGTCGCTTCGCTCCTCGCAATGACACAAGAGAGAGTCCCAAATGCCCTGGCCTGATCCCATCACCCTGCGTGGACAGCACGCCCGTCTCGAGCCGCTGTCGCAGCAGCACCGCGAGGGGCTGGTGGAGGCCGTGAAGGACGGCGAGATCTACAAGATCTGGTACACCCTGATCCCGACGCCGGAGAACGTGGCCAAGGAGATCGACCGCCGTCTGGGCCTGCAGGCCGCGGGCTCGATGCTGCCGTTCACGGTGTTCGACGCCGGCGGCAAGATCGTGGGACAGACCACCTACATGAACATCGATGCCGCCAACCGGCGCGTCGAGATCGGCTCGACCTGGTACGGCAAGAGCGCGCAGCGCGGTCCGCTCAACACGCAGTGCAAGCTGCTGCTGCTCACCCATGCCTTCGAGACCCTGGACTGCATCGCGGTGGAATTCCGCACCCACTTCTTCAACCACCAGAGCCGCAATGCGATCGAGCGCCTGGGCGCCAAGCAGGACGGCATCCTGCGCAGCCACCAGGTCGCTCCGAACGGCACGCTGCGCGACACCGTGGTCTACAGCATCACCGCGGCCGAATGGCCGACGGTGCGAACGCATTTGAATTATCAGCTCAACGAAAAGCCGCGCTGAGCGGCGGCCGAGGCACCATGGACAGATTTGATTATGTGATCGTCGGCGCGGGGTCAGCGGGTTGCGTGCTCACCAGCCGGCTGAGCGAAGATCCCTCGACCAGCGTCTGCGTGCTGGAGGCGGGGCCGAGCGACTGGCATCCCTACATCCATCTGCCGGCGGGCTTCATCAAGACCTTCCACATGAAGAGCATCAACTGGGCCTACCAGCAGGAGCCGGGGCCCTGGACCGGCGGGCGCAGCATTTATGCGCCGCGCGGCAAGACGCTCGGCGGCTCGTCCTCGATCAACGGTCACATCTACAATCGCGGCCAGCGGATGGATTTCGACACCTGGGCGCAGATGGGCAATCGCGGCTGGGGCTATGCCGACGTGCTGCCTTACTTCAAGCGGCTGGAGAAGCGGGTCGGCGAGGGCGACAACACGTTTCGCGGGCGTGACGGCAAGCTCACGGTCACGACGATGGAGTGGCGCGATCCGCTCTGCGAGGCCTTCATGGAAGGTGCGGTGAGCCTCGGCATCCCGCGCAACCCCGACTACAACGGTGCGAAGCAGGAGGGCGTCTCCTACTGCCAGCGCACCATCGACAAGGGCCTGCGTGTGTCCGGCTCGACGGCCTTCCTCAAGCCCGCGATGAAGCGGCCCAACGTGCATGTGCACACGCACGCGCACGCGACCGAGATCATCTTCGAGGGCAAGCGCGCCGTCGGCGTGCGCTACATCAAGGGCGGCCGCGGCGGCACCTCGGTGGAAGTGCGCGCCAACAAGGAAGTGATCCTGTCCGGCGGTACCTATAATTCGCCGCAGTTGCTGCAGCTCTCCGGCATCGGCTCGCCCGATCTGCTCGGCGCGCACGGCATCCAGGTGCGTCACGCCCTGCCTGTTGGTGAGGGCCTGCAAGATCACTACGCCCCGCGAACGGTAGCGCGCGTCAAGGACATCAAGACCATCAACGAGCTCCGCCGCGGCGTCTCGCTGTGGATCGAGGCGCTGAAATGGGCGACCGCGCGCCGCGGCTTGCTCTCGCTGTCGCCGACCATGGTCTATTGCTTCTGGCATTCGGGCGAGAGCGCCGACAGCTCCGATTTGCAGCTCACCTTCACGCCGGCGAGCTACAAGGAAGGCGTGCAGGGCCAGCTCGAGGACGAGCCCGGCATGACGGTCGCCTCCTGGCAGCAGCGCCCCGAGAGCCGCGGCTATGTCCGCATCCGCTCCAATGATCCGTTCGCCCCGCCGATCATCCAGACCAACTATCTCGACGCCGAGCTCGACCGCCGCGTCATCGTCGGCGGCATGAAGCTCGCGCGGCGCCTGCTGAAGAGCGCACCGCTGTCGCCCTATTACGCCTATGAGGATTTCCCGGGCCCCAACATCAACACCGATGACGAATTCCTCGCCGCCGCCACCGAACGCGGCACCACCACCTTCCACCCCGGCTGCACCTGCCGCATGGGCCCGGCGGATTCGAGCTGGGCGGTGGTCGACGACCAGCTCCGCGTCCACGGTCTCGAAGGCCTCCGCGTCATCGATGCGTCGGTCATGCCGCGCATGATCTCGGCGAACCTCAACGCCTCCACCATGATGATCGCCGACCGCGCCTCGGACCTCATCCGCGGCAAGACCCCGATGGAAGCCGCGCGCATCCCGGACGCTGCGGTGGCGTGAGGTTTCGTCGGGTGGGTGATGCTCACCCACCCCGCCCTGAGGTTTCTTATTCTGTAGCTACAAGATATTGACGGCCACCTAAATCGTAGCTACATTAAAAATAATGAAAATCGTCTGGGATGAACCGAAGCGGCTCGCCAACCTCGACAAGCATGGGCTGGATTTTGCCGATCTCGACGAAGCCTTCTTCGACACCGCGCTGGTCATTCCGTCACAAAGCAACAGCAAGCGCTGGATCGCGGTCGGCGCGAGTATCCGTGGCGTCATCGTCGTCGTATTCGCCCGGCTGGGACGCGAAGGCGTCAGCATCATCAGCATGCGACCGGCAAGCCGCAGCGAAAGGAAACTCTATGCCGAACGCTAGGAAGAAGTCGAACTATACAAAGAAGGACCTGCGCGCGGTCAGCGATAATCCGGAGCTGACCAAGGCCGATTTCGCCAAGGCGCGGCCCTTCTCTGAAGTCTTCCCTGATCTCAGTGCATCTATCCGCAAGGGCCGGGGGCCGAACAAGGCGCCGACAAAGAAGCTCGTCTCCCTCCGCCTCAGCCCGGAAGTGGTCGAGCATTTCAAATCGACCGGACCGGGCTGGCAATCGCGGATCGACGAGACCTTGCGCAAGGCGGTGAAGCGCAAGGCGTCGTGAGACCTGGAATTGGGTTGACGCGTCCCGTCGGGCAAAACACCCTGCACCCCGTCAACCCCTCCCCGCAAAAATATTCCACTTTACCGAAATTCGGAATTGCGGCATATATCCACGCAGCCCGGCCCGACGAAGAGGGGCGGTTCGCGAGTCGTTCGAAGCGCGGGCCGGGTTGCGGTGGACGCGGCAGCGTTGGCACGATCGGTAGCGGGCAGGGCGGGTAGTCCCTGTGAGTCCGCGGCCGCGTGCAGACGGACGGCGCTGAGCGCGTACGGCAAAACCGTGTGGTCCTGGCCGTCGTTGCTACGGTCAAGCCTTTGCGGAGATGTGCGCGAGCCCAACCGGGCGGACGGCATTGTCAATTCGCGGGGTGAGGGAGGCCAGAAGGAAAGTTCGGCTCCCGGGAGAGCACGGCATAAGCCGTCCGACCATCGCGCAGGGAAGGCCGTGTGATCGGCGACACCTGTATGCTGCTGTGCGGTCTCTTTGCGCTACATTTCGCGCAGCAGACCGTGGGTGCCAAGCCGGCACCCGGCCTTCCCTGCGCCCTCTTTGCTTGGGGCGATGGAGAGAGCAAAGCTCGGGCGAAACGCGCCGCGAGGACGCGAAGGTGTGTCTGCGATTTCAGACGAGAATGGGAGAAGGCGACGCTGCCCCTTGCTCCGTCATTGCGAGGAGCCCTTGCGACGAAGCAATCCAGACTGTCACCGCGGAGGAATTCTGGATTGCTTCGCTGCGCTCGCAATGACGACGTGGAGGCAGCGTGCTCAAAATCTCTCACCGTCACCCTGAGGTGGCCGCTTCTTCAGCGGCCCTCGAAGGGCGACGGCCCGGCTGCATCTTGGCCGTGCATCCTTCGAGGCTCCCGGCGCGATGCTGTGCATCGCGCCACTCGCACCTCAGGATGACGGGACTGATAGCAGCGAACTCACACTTCCCTTCGGCTCAAGAACGCCAGCCGCTCGAACAGATGCACGTCCTGCTCGTTCTTCAGCAGCGCGCCGTGCAGCGGCGGGATCAGCTTGCGCGGATCGCGCTCGCGCAGTTGCTCGACACTCATGTCTTCGTTGAGCAGCAGCTTCAGCCAGTCCAAAAGCTCCGACGTCGACGGCTTCTTCTTCAGGCCGGGCACCTCGCGGACCTCGAAGAAGATCCGCAGTGCTTCCTCGACGAGGCGCTTCTTGATGCCGGGGAAGTGGACGTCGACGATGCGGCCCATCGTGTCGGCGTCGGGAAACTTGATGTAGTGGAAGAAGCAGCGGCGCAGGAACGCGTCAGGCAGCTCCTTCTCGTTGTTGGAGGTGATCATCATGATCGGGCGCTGCTTCGCCTTGATCGTTTCGCCGGTCTCGTAGACATGGAATTCCATGCGGTCGAGCTCGAGCAGCAGATCGTTCGGGAATTCGATGTCGGCCTTGTCGATCTCGTCGATCAGGAGCACCGGGCGCTGCTCGGCGGCGAAGGCCTCCCACAGCTTGCCGCGCTTGATGTAATTCCTGATGTCCGAGACCCTGGCATCGCCGAGCTGGCTGTCGCGCAGGCGCGACACCGCGTCGTATTCGTAGAGGCCCTGCTGCGCCTTGGTGGTGGACTTGATGTGCCAGGTCAGCAGCGGCGCGTTCAGCGCCTTCGCCACTTCTTCCGCCAGCACCGTCTTGCCGGTGCCGGGCTCGCCCTTGATGAGCAGCGGGCGCTCCAGCACGATCGAGGCATTGACGGCGACCTTGAGATCGTCGGTCGCAACATAGTCCTTGGTGCCGGTAAATTTCATCGCGCGTCCTTGTTGGTCGTCGTCCCAGGTTCGGCCCTGGTCGCGACATGGGAACGGCCGCGCATGGCGGCCGTTCCTGGTTCGGTCAGGCTTTCAGACCCGTTTTATCAGCGAAAGGATGACAAGCACAATCACCGCGCCGATCGTGGCGTCCACGATGGCGCCGACCGTGCCGGTGGCGAGCCCGATGTGCAGCTGAGGCAGCACATAGCTCGCAACGAGGGCACCGATGATGCCGACCACGATGTTGCCTACCAGCCCAAATCCCGCCCCATGGACAATCTTGCCGGCAAGCCAGCCTGCGATCGCGCCGATGATGAGCGCTGCGAGAATTCCCATTACAAACGTCCCCAAAACAACCCCGTGAAGCAGCTAATTCTAGAGCAAAAAGCCTCCCGGTCCAGCACCCGGCGGCGGCTTCCGCCCCTTGACGTCGGCCCCCCGACGGGCAATCTGTCACCCATGTTTCTGCAATTCTTTACGTCTCTGCGCGATGCGCAGGTCCCCGTGACGCTGCGCGAATACCTCACGCTGATGGAGGCGCTCGACGCTGACCTCGCGGACTACTCGGTCGAGAATTTCTACTATCTGTCCCGCACCTCGCTGGTGAAGGACGAGCGCAATCTCGACAAGTTCGACCGGGTCTTCGGCACGGTGTTCAAGGGGCTGGAAAGCCTGCTCGACGCCATGGAGAAGGCCGAGATCCCCGAGGAGTGGCTGAAGAAGCTCGCCGAGAAGTACCTGTCCGAGGAAGAGAAGAAGCAGATCGAGGCCATGGGCTGGGACAAGCTCATGGAGACGTTGAAGAAGCGCCTCGAGGAGCAGAAAGGCCGTCACCAGGGCGGCTCGAAGTGGATCGGCACGGCCGGCACCTCGCCGTTCGGCGCCCACGGCTACAATCCCGAAGGCGTCCGCATCGGCCAGGACAAGAACCGCAACAACCGCGCCGTGAAGGTGTGGGACAAGCGCGAGTTCAAGGACCTCGACGGCAATGTCGAACTCGGCATCCGCAACATCAAGGTGGCGCTGCGCCGCCTGCGCAAGTTCGCGCGCACCGGCGCGCCCGACGAACTCGATCTCGACACCACCATTCGCGAGACCGCCAATCACGGCTACCTCGACGTGCACATGCGGCCCGAGCGGCGCAATGCGGTCAAGCTGCTGGTGTTCTTCGACATCGGAGGCTCGATGGACGCGCATATCGAGCAGGTCGAGGAGCTGTTCTCGGCGGCGAAGAGCGAGTTCAAGCACATGGAGTATTTCTACTTCCACAACTGCCTCTATGAAGGCGTATGGAAGCAGAACAAGCGCCGCTTCACCGACCGCACCCCGACCTGGGACGTGCTGCACAAATATCCGCACGACTACAAGATCGTGTTCGTCGGCGACGCCTCGATGAGCCCTTACGAGATCATGGTGCCCGGCGGCTCGGTCGAGCATGTCAACGAGGAGCCCGGCTCGGTCTGGCTCGACCGCATCATCCGCACCTATCCGCATGCGGTGTGGCTCAATCCGGTCGCCCAGAAGCACTGGGACTATTCGGAATCGACCACGATCATCAAACGTATTTTCGCCAATCGCATGTTCCCGATCACGATCGAGGGTCTCGAAGGTGCGATGAAGGAATTGACGCACTAGCTTCTCGTCATTCCGGGGCGCGCGTAGCGTGAACCCGGAATCCATCGGGCCGCAATGTTCGTCGACAAATGGATTCCGGGCTCGATGCTGCGCATCGCCCCGGAATGACGAAAGAGAAGGGAAGACCCATGCCCCAAAACATCACCCGCGGCATCAAGGCGCTGATCGACGAGGCCAATGCCGAGATCGAGACGCTCAATGCCAAGGAGGCCATCGAGATCTCCAAGAACGGCGACGTCGTCATCGTCGACATTCGCGATCCCCGCGAGATCGAGCGCGACGGCCGCATCCCCGGCGCATTCGCCTGCACCCGCGGCATGCTCGAATTCTGGATCGATCCGCAGAGCCCGTACGCAAAGCCGATCTTCCAGGAAGACAAGAAGTTCGTGTTCCACTGCGCCGGCGGCCTGCGCTCCGCGCTCGCGGCCAAGACCGCAAAGGACATGGGCTTGAAGCCCGTCGCCCACATCGCAGGCGGCTATGCCGCTTGGCGCGATGCCGGCGGCCCGACGGAGCAGTGGGAGCCGAAGAAGAAAGCTTAGATTGGACGAAAGCTATCACCACGCGTCATGCCCGGGCTTGTCCCGGGCATCCACGTCTTAGCCGTAACGAAGAACGTGGATGGCCGGGACAAGCCCGGCCATGACGACTGAGACAATTGCCGGAGCATGCCCATGACCGCCACCGACCCCCTCGTCTCCACCGAATGGCTCGCCGCCCACATCAACGACGCCAACGTCAAGGTGCTCGACGCCAGCTTCAAGCTGCCGGGTGTGCTGCCGCTGCCGAAGGACGATTATCTCGCCGCGCATCTGCCGGGCGCGGCGTTCTTCGACGTCGATGCGGTGTCGGATCATTCCAACCCGCTGCCGCACATGTATCCGAGCGCCGAGCAGTTCGGCCGTGACGTCGGCAATCTCGGCATCTCCAATGCCGACACGGTCGTGCTCTACGATGCCGGCGGCTGGGTCGCCGCGCCTCGCGCGTGGTGGATGTTCCTGGCCTTCGGCCACAGCAACGTGCGCATCCTCAATGGCGGTCTGAAGAAGTGGCGCGCCGAGGGACGTCCCGTCGAGAGCGGCGAGGTGAAGCCGAAGCCCGCGAGCTTCAAGGCGAGCTACGATTCAAAGCGCGTGCGCAGCATGCAGCAACTGATCGCCAACGTCGAAAGCCGCGCCGAGCAGGTGATCGACGCGCGCGCCGCCGACCGTTTCGAGGGCCGCGCGCCCGAGCCGCGCGCGGGCATCCGCTCCGGCCACATCCCCGGCGCTCGCAACGTGCCTTACAATCTCTTGTTCGATGCTGCGACCGGCACGATGAAGCCGCTGGACGATCTGCGCGCCGCCTTCACCAATGCCGGCGTCAAGCTCGATGCGCCCATCGTGACCAGCTGCGGCTCCGGCGTCTCCGCCGGCGTGCTGACGCTCGCGCTCTATCGCCTCGGCATGACCGACACCGCTCTCTACGACGGCTCGTGGTCGGAATGGGGCCAGGAAAAAGGCCCGCCGATCGCGACCGGGCCGGCGTAATCCTACTGACGGGTGCGCGTCGCCGTCGTCGTCGCGAAGGTCTGCTGTCCGAACGGATCGAGCTGCTGCTGCAGCTGCTGAGGCGGCGGTCGCCGGACGATGCGATGGCGCTTCTTGGACTTCGCCTTGCGCTTGGTCGCCTTGGCGTCCGGCGTGCTGGTGTCGGCCTTGGCCTTCGCGGGCGGATCCTTCCAGGCCGTGGTCGCGGGATCGTTCAGCGCGGCGAATTTGGCCGGCGACGTATCGGGCGCGGGCGGTGCCGCGGCGGTCGTCATCTCGGTCGAGGCGGGCCTGGCCTCGGGCATGGACGCCGTGGTGTCGGCCGGCGTGAGCGTGTCGGCGGGCGCTGGCGCCGCGGCGTCCGTCGGGGCGTCGGCCTTGGCCGGCTCGGCGATCGGAGTGGCGGCCTCGGCGAGCGGTGGCTGCGCGGCAGCCTCGGTCGTGGCTGCGGCGACCTGCTCGGGCTCATTCGCCGGCAGCCCGATGGTCGGGATCTGGTCGCGCACCGACGGTGCGGGCTCGACGACATCAGGCTCGGCGCGAAGGGCCGCGAGCACCGGTGTGGCCGGCTCTGGGGCCTGCGCAAAGACCTGCTCCTGCGGGCCGTTCCGCCAGGAGGGGTTGCTGACATACTGCTCATGGCTCGCCCGCAGCAGCGCGGCGGCCCCTAGGCCGAACACCAGGATGGAGGTTGACAGCAGGATCGCGGCAAACAGGAAGCGAAAGCCGGGAAGCATCGAAGGGTTACGAATTTCCGCCCCGGCGGGTGGCGGCCGGGACCCATGAGCCATATGAACGCGGTGACGGTACTGATTGCCGCGTTCGCCGTGCGGAATCGGAGCTCAAAGCGACGGCGAATCAGGCTGATTCGAACATACCGCAACGATTCCGGGCCGCTCCTTAAAAAACGGGGCTGCGGACTCCGGCGATCTACGGCATGCGCTGATTTCCACCCCGTGATGCAACGGGGCAACGGTGCTCAGGGGATCACAAATCGGAAAATCGGGCGCAAATGGGCCTGTCATGTCTTGAATGTGCCGCTATCTTCGGTCATCTGGCCGTTAACGGTCCGGATGGGCCCGGGGACTATACAAGAGCGATGATGATCAAACATTTTCTGACGATATGCGCTGCCGCAACAGTCGCTGCGGCGGGAACCTCGCTCGCACAGGCCCAGAGCTATCCGGTCCAGCAGGCGCCGAGCTATGGCGCTCCGGCCGAATATCGCCCCGGCGACCGCACCCCGAATTTCGACGCGCTGGAAGACGAGGACGACGCAATGCCGCAGGCGTCGCTGCCGCCGCCCGGTCCGGTCGACGATCCGCGCTACGGCCGTCCGGCCGGCGCTCCACCGGTCTATTCGGCCGCCCCGCCGCAGGGTCCGGTGATGTCCCCGGATGATCCGCGTTATGGCCGCCCGGCTGGTGCTCCGCCGGTTTATTCGGCGGCACCGGCACAGGGCCCCGTGATGTCACCCGATGATCCCCGTTACGGCCGCCCCGCCGGCCCGCCTGCGGTGATTTATGCCGATCGTCCGGCTCAGCAGGCCCCCGGCAGGGACGGCCTGCGTCCGCCGGAGGCGGTCGGTGGTCCCGCCGCGACCGGAACGGTTCAGCCAGGGCAGCCGCCCGTCGGCGCCGACGGCCGCCCGATGGCGATCGCCTCGCTGCCGCCCGAGGAGCAGCCCGATGCCGCACCGGCGCAATTGCCGCCGAACCTGCGCCGTCAGGAAGTCTCGCTTGCGACCAAGGAGCCGGCCGGAACGATCATCGTCGATACCCCGAACACCTATCTCTACTACGTGCTCGGCAACGGCCGCGCGATCCGCTACGGCGTCCGCGTCGGCCGCGACGGCTTCACCTGGACCGGCGTGCAGAAGATCACCCGCAAGGCCGAGTGGCCGGATTGGCATCCGCCGACAGAGATGATCGAGCGCCAGCCCTATCTGCCGCGCTTCATGGCTGGTGGCCCCGGCAATCCACTCGGCGCCCGCGCGATGTATCTCGGCTCGACCGTGTACCGCATTCACGGCACCAACCAGCCCTCGACGATCGGCAAGTTCGTCTCCTCCGGCTGCATCGGCATGCTGAACGACGACGTCTCGGATCTGTTCGAGCGCACCAAGGTCGGCACCCGCGTGGTGGTGATGCCGGGTGGCCCGCCGCCGGGAACGGCAACTGCGTCCGCGGCCCCCGTGCCCGGTGCCGCCGGTCCGGCTCCGATGGCCGCCCAGGCTGGCCCCGTCCCGGGCACCCAGCCGACCGTGGTGCCGCCGCTGCCCGCGCCGGTCACCGTGCGCTGAGGGCTTCGCGAAAACCCAGATTGCGAAAGGGCGTGCCGGTGGCGCGCCCTTCTTCGTTTCAGGCCAGCTTGCGCGGCAGCTCGCCGCCCTTGGTGAAGGCGTCGATCGCCTCGACCATCTGGCCGTAATGGATGCGCAAGCCATCCTCGGTGGCGTAGCCGAGATGCGGCGTCAGCACGAGGTTGTCGAGCTTGCGGAACGGATGGTCGACCGGCAGCGGCTCAACCGAAAACACGTCGATGCCGGCGCCCGCGATCTTCCGCTGCTGCAAGGCCTCGAGCAGCGCCTGCTCGTCCACGATCGGACCGCGCGCGGTGTTGACGAGGAAGGCTGTCGGCTTCATCCGTGCCAGGTCCGCAGCTCCCACCAGTCCGCGCGAGCGCTCGCTCAGCACCACATGGATGGTGACGATGTCGGCCTTGGCGAACAGCTCCTCCTTGGTGGCGTAGCCGACCCCGGCCTCCTTGCACTTGTCCGGCGTCAGGTTCGGGCTCCAGGCGATCACGTTCATGCCGAAGGCTTTCGCGATGCCTGCCATCTTGCTGCCGAGCTTGCCGAGCCCGACGACGCCGAGCGTCAGGCCCTCGATCTCGACACCGGCAAAAGTCTGCCAGGGCTCGCCCGCATGCATGCGCGCATTCTCGCGGCCGATGCCGCGAGTCAGTTCGAGGATCAGGCCCATGGTGAGCGGGGCGGTCGGATCGCGCGAATATTGCGTGCCGCCGACGGCGACGTGACGTGCCTTCGCGGCCTCCATGTCGATCGAGGCGTTGCGCATGCCTGACGTCAGCAGCAGCTTCAGCTTCGGCAGGCTCTCGAACAGGCTCTTGGGGAATGCCGTGCGCTCGCGCATCGCGCAGACGATCTCGAAATCAGCCAGGGCGCTGGCGGCGGCCTGCTCGGAGGCGAAGGGATGGCTGAACACGGTGACATCGACGCGGTCGGACAGTTTCGGCCAGTCGGCGACGTTGAGGGCGAGGTCGAAATAGTCGTCGAGAATTGCACAGCGCAGCCGCGTCATCAGCGTTCATCCATGGCGAGAGCTGACGGCGCCAGGCGGGGGCGCCATCGTCGGAACTGGGCCATGGTTGCGCGCAATCACACTTGCGCGCAAGCCGCTCGCGTCTTCAAAAATTCGACAGGAGAGAAGGGCTCAGAGGTCGCGGCGCTTCAGCCGGACCGGCGCATCCATGCCGTGCTTGGCGCGCCAGGCGGGGCCGGGGCCGCGCATGTAGTGTAGCTCGGGCCGGTAGGGATTGAAGGCAGTGGCGAAGAAGCGCTTCCAGAATCCCTTGATCTCCGAGACGAGCGCGGAGCTGCTGCCGGCCTCTGCCGGAACGGGTAGTGAGTTGGTTTCGACCAGAGCCATGACGGACCTCGCTTTGCTCCCGTTCGTTCTGAGCGGGCGGCGCTGTTTCCGCGCGAAAACCGAGCTTTGGCCTGATTTATTAAAAGAAGGTTTCAATTGTCCCGATCGGGGGTCCGGATGGTGTCGATCCAGTATTCATCCGTGGTGAACGGAGGGAAAACATTGCCCTTTGGGGGCGGGATCGCTACATCGCTGGCTAAGCAAATCTCCTCAAATTGAAGGTTTCACGGGACCGATGGCGCGCCAGTTCATCTATTTCATGCAGGGCCTGACCAAGAGCTACCCGACCCGGAAGGTGCTCGATAACATCCATTTGTCGTTTTACCCCGACGCCAAGATCGGCGTGCTCGGCGTCAACGGCTCGGGCAAGTCGACGCTGCTCAAGATCATGGCCGGCCTCGACAAGGAGTATAACGGCGAGGCCTGGGTCGCCCAGGGCGCCCGTGTCGGCTATCTCGAACAGGAACCGCAGCTCGACGCCAAGCTTTCCGTGCGCGAGAACGTCATGCTGGGCGTCGCCAAGCAGAAGGCCATCCTCGATCGCTACAACGAGCTGGCGATGAACTATTCCGAGGAGACCGCCGACGAGATGACCAAGCTGCAGGACGAGATCGAGGCCCAGGGCCTCTGGGATCTCGACAGCAAGGTCGACCAGGCCATGGACGCGCTACGCTGCCCGCCCGACGATGCCGACGTCACGAAACTCTCCGGCGGTGAGCGCCGTCGCGTCGCGCTGTGCAAGCTGCTGCTCGACCAGCCCGAACTGTTGCTGCTCGACGAACCGACCAACCATCTCGACGCCGAGTCGGTGTCGTGGCTGGAAGGCCACTTGCGCAACTATCCCGGCGCGATCCTGATCGTCACCCACGATCGCTACTTCCTCGACAACGTCACGAGCTGGATTCTCGAGCTCGACCGCGGCAAGGGCATTCCTTACGAGGGCAATTATTCGTCCTGGCTGGTTCAGAAGCAGAAGCGGCTGGAGCAGGAAGGCCGCGAGGACGCAGCGCACCAGAAGACGCTGGCGCGCGAGCAGGAATGGGTGGCCTCGTCGCCGAAGGCACGTCAGGCCAAGTCCAAGGCGCGCTACCAGCGCTACGAGGATCTGCTCAAGCAGGCGAGCGAGAAACAGACCCAGACCGCGCAGATCATCATTCCCGTGGCGGAGCGGCTCGGCGCCAACGTCGTCGATTTCGACGGCATCAGCAAAGGTTTTGGCGATCGCCTGCTGATCGACGATCTCACCTTCAAGCTGCCGCCCGGCGCCATCGTCGGCGTGATCGGCCCGAACGGCGCCGGCAAGACCACGCTGTTCAGGATGATCACCAAGCAGGAGCAGCCGGACAAGGGCACCATCACGGTCGGCGAGACCGTGCATCTCGGCTATGTCGACCAGTCTCGCGATGCGCTCGACGGCAACAAGAATGTGTGGGAGGAGATCTCCGGCGGCAACGAGTTGATCCTGCTCGGCAAGAAGGAAGTCAACTCGCGCGGCTATTGCTCGGCGTTCAACTTCAAGGGGGCCGACCAGCAGAAGAAGGTCGGCGCGCTCTCCGGCGGTGAACGCAACCGCGTGCATCTCGCTAAGATGCTGAAGTCCGGCTCCAATGTGCTGCTGCTCGACGAACCGACCAACGATCTCGACGTCGACACGCTGCGCGCGCTCGAAGAGGCGCTGGAGGACTTCGCCGGCTGCGCCGTGATCATCAGCCATGACCGCTGGTTCCTCGACCGCATCGCGACCCACATCCTGGCCTTCGAAGGCGACAGCCATGTCGAATGGTTCGAGGGCAACTTCCAGGACTACGAGAAGGACAAGATGCGCCGGCTCGGCCAGGACAGCATCATTCCGCACCGCGTGAAGTACAAGAAGCTGACGCGGTGATGCCGGCATGATGCGGCGGGCGCTCATCGCTGCGGTGATTGTCGTTACCTGCGGCTGGTCGTCCGCCCGCGCCGCCGATGCCGCCTTCACGCAGTTCATCGCCTCGCTCTGGCCGGAAGCGCAGGCCGCTGGCGTCTCGCGTGCGATATTCGATCGAGAGACGCGCGGGCTCGAGCCGGACTACAAGCTGCCCGATCTGATCCTGCCCGGACGCCCCGTGACCGGCGCGCCCTCGCAGGCCGAGTTCGTGCAGGTGCCTGCCGACTACGTCAAGGAAGCCTCGATCGCGCGGCTCGCCGGCGAGGGGCAGCGGTTGCTGCAGAAATATCGCACCTCGCTGACCGAGATCGAGAAAAGCTCCGGCGTGCCGGCCACAGTGATGCTCGCGATCTGGGGACGCGAGACCGACTATGGTCGCTACACGCTGCCTTATGATCTGGTCCGCGTGCTGGCGACGCAGGCCTATGTCGGCCGGCGCAAGGATACCTATCGCAACGAGTTCATCCTCTCGCTGAAAATCCTCGGCGACGGCGTGGTGACGCGCAAGGATATGCGGTCGTCCTGGGCGGGCGCCACCGGGCTCACCCAGTTCCTGCCGTCCGAATATTACAAGCACGGCGTCGACTTCGATCGCGATGGCCGCATCGACATCTGGCATTCGGTGCCGGATGCGCTGGCGTCCGCCGCGCAGCAGCTCGTCAACAAGGGCTGGCAGACCGGCGTGCGCTGGGCCTACGAGGTGCAGGCGCCGGCGAAGGTCGACTGCACCGCCGGCGTGCCAGAGGTGACCAAGCCGATCAGCCAGTGGCTGCGGGAAGGCTTCGTGCCGGTGCGCGGACAAAAGCTCAGCGCCGCCGAGCAGGCGCAACCGGCCTCGCTGCTCCAGCCTGAAGGCATCTACGGTCCGGCGTTCCTGACTACGAAGAACTACTTCGTCATCAAGGAATACAATTTCTCCGACCTCTACGTGCTGTTCGTCGGCCATCTCAGCGATCGCATGACCAGTCCGTTGCCGTTCGCCACATCGTGGGCGGCCTCGAAGCAGTTGCGCACCAGGGATGTCGAGACCATGCAGCGCGGGCTCACCCGCGTTGGGCTCTACAAGGACAAGATCGACGGCAAGGCCGGGATGCAGACGCGCGCTGCCCTCGGCGCCTATCAGAAGTCGGCAGGCCTCAAGGTCGATTGCTGGCCGAGCGAAGAGGTGCTGCGTTCGATCCAGGCGGCGCGATAGCGCCGGATCAAAACAAAAAGCCCGGCCGATGGTCTCGGCCGGGCTTCGATCGCGGCGCTCATGAGCGCCGAGCGATCAGATCAGTAGCAAACGCGAACCGGGCGGATCACCCAGCCGTAGCCATCCCAATAACGCTGGCGCTGCCAGTAGCAGGGCGGGGGCGGCGGGCCGGGCTCGGCCACATAGACGGGGCCGCCATAGGCGGGACGGCTCGACGCGATGGCGCCGCCGATGATCGCGCCGCCGAGGAGGCCGGCAGCAATGCCGACGCCCACGCCGTCATGGGCCTGGGCGGACGGCGTGGCGGTCACCAGCGAACCGGCGACCATCGCAACCGTGAGGGCGGCAACTAAAGTCTTCTTCATACTCTTGGCTCTCCTGAGAGATGGACGCTCCTTGTTAGGAGCACCCGGGGTTCAAAGGTTCACGCAGACTCTGATGGAATTGGCCTTGCAGCTAGGAAGCGCGCAAATGGTCAACCCGCAGTAAACGCACGCAGAGCTGTGATGAGAAAAAGCGGTCTTTTTCAGGCCCGGAGATGAACGGCGCCTCCGTCGTGAACCGGCTCAAATGAATCAGTCGCAGTGAACCGTTTCGCGGCGCCTCAGCCACAGACGCGGACGCGGCGGATGCGCCAGGCATAGCCGTCCCAGAAGCGCTGCTTCTGCCAGACACAGCCGCCGCCGTAATAGTCGTCGGCGACATAGCCCGGACTCGGTGCGTAGTAGCGGGGCGGGTAGTAACCGGGGCCATAGCCCGGACCATAGGCGTAGCCGGGACCGGGTCCGTAATAATACGGGGAGGCCAACGCGCCGCCGACAATGGCGCCGCCGATGATGCCGGCGGCCACGCCGGCAGCGACACCGCGCTGAGCATGGGCCGGTGTTCCGGCCGTCAGGGCCAAGGTGACGACAGCGGCAACTGCCAGGAGGGATCTCTTCATTGCTTGACCTTTCACGCACGGGAACTGTTTGGGAACCAGAGTTCCATACTTCGTTTGAATGATCAATGAACGGCCCCTTGGGCGGCGGCGACCAATCGTTCTGAATCGAGCCCCGCCAGGGAGGCGATGATGGGCGACGCGCTGATGAATACTCTGATTGCTGCCGGGATCGTCTTTGCGATCGGCTTCGGCTGGTTCACCCATATCCAGAACCGCGGCCGGCGCTCGCGCGCTGCGACCGGAGGCGATGGGGGAGGCGGCGACAGCTATTCGGGAACCAGCGACAGCTTCTCCCTGGGGAGCTGGTTTTCCAGCGGCGGCTCGGGGAGCTCAAGCGACGCTGGAAGCTGCTCCACGAGCGATAGCGGCGGCAGTGGCGGGGATTGCGGAGGCGGCGGCGATGGTGGTGGAGGCGGTGGCGGCGACTAGGTCTGCCGCAATCTTGATCCAGCGCAACTCCCTATTTTAGAGCCGTTCTAGGCTGTTTCCCGGCCAGTTTGGAATAGCTTCAAATACCAGTTTTTCCTTTTGCATCCGGACGGCCGCTTAAATATCGATGATGGCGCATCACCGAAGGGCCTGCCGCTTCCATGATCGTTTGTTCCTGTAACGTGCTGAGCGATGACGACATCCGCGCCGCCGTCGCCGAGTCCGACGACGCTGTGCGGCATGCCAAGCAGGTCTATGGATGCCTCGGCTGCAGCGCCGAATGCGGTCGCTGTGCGCGGACGATCAAGACCATCATCGACGAAGCGCTCGGCCCCTGTGCCAAGTCCTGCTGTTCGGGCTGCCCGCACAACCACACCGTGGCCGCCAATGACGAGATTGCTGAGCCCGCCCAGTTCGCCCTCGCGGCCTGCTGAAAATCTTGCATATCCGAGCTTTTCCCCGACTGCGTCCTCGTAGCTGGTTGCCCTGACCAGCAAACTGACTTAGAAACGTTCTAAATTCGGCGCAAGCCGATTTACCGGCATATTTGGAGTGCATCATGCAGGGCGACGCAAAAGTCATCGACTACCTCAACAAGGCGCTGCGTCACGAGCTGACTGCGATCAACCAGTACTGGCTGCACTACCGCTTTCTCGACAATTGGGGCCTGCGGGATATGGCCAAGGTCTGGCGCAAGGAATCCATCGAGGAGATGGAGCACGCCGACAAGCTTACCGAGCGGATCCTGTTCTTTGACGGTTTCCCGAACATGCAGGTGCTCGATCCCCTGCGCATCGGACAGAACGTCAAGGAGATCATCGAGTGCGATCTCGCGGCTGAGATGAGCGCGCGGGCGCTCTACCAGGAGGCGGCTGGCTATTGCAACAGCGCCAAGGACTACGTCACGCGTGACCTGTTCGAGAAGCTCATGAGCGACGAGGAGCACCACATCGACTTCCTCGAAACCCAGCTCGATCTGATCGGCCGCATCGGCCTCGAACTCTACACCCAGAAGCACGTCGGCGGGCTCGAGGGCGAGGGGCACTAAGCACTGACGTCGCCACACACTCCCATGTCGTCCCGGCCTAGTGCGCAATTGCGCACGGGAGCCGGGACCGATAATCCCAGGGAGAAGTGTGGTGCGAGGCGGCACCTCCGAGTCTTCGTCAAACCGCTCCTTGTGGCTACCGGTCCCGTTCGCACTTCGCTTGTCCGGGACGACACCACTATCGCCGCGCCACTACAGCTGCGTCTTGTACAGTGCTTCCACGACGTCCTGGCTCTGCGGCTCACCAAGACCGGTTTGCTCGTGGATCACCTCGGTGATGCTCGGCATCACCGAGCGTTGCACCTTCTCAGGCGCCCACAGTTTCGAGCGCATCAGCGCCTTGCCGCAGTGGAAATAGACCTCACTGACGGCAACGCTCAGCACCGCGCGCGGCGGCTTGCCGAATTCGACCATCGAGGCGAGCAGATCCGGATCGGCCGACAGCGTGCCACGTCCGCCGACGCGCAGCGTCTCGTCGATCCCCGGCACGAAGAACAACAGATGTACGAAGCCGGAGCCTTCGACGACGTTGCGAAAACTGTCGATCCGGTTGTTGCCGGCGCGGTCGGGCATCAGCAGCTGGTTGGGGCCGGCCACATGGACAAAGCCAATGCCGCCGCCGCGCGGCGAGGCATCGACGCTGCCGTCGGTGCCCGATGTCGCGAGCACGCAGAACGGCGACATCTCGATGAATTTCCTCGCATGCGTATCGATCGCAGGACGCGCTTTCGCAATCACGCGAGGGGTTGGCTTCGCATAGATGGTGGCGAGGTCTTCGGCGCAAAGATCAGTCACGAAGGTCTCCTTGATTGAGGGGGCGAGGATATCAGTCCCCGATCGGAGCGCTACCCCCTTGCTTGCGCCGCCACGGCCAGTCGATCACGCCGGTGCAGTACAGCGCCCACCAGATCAGGACCGGCTGAAGCGCCAGCCGCGGCCCGTGATAGAGCCAGCTATTGGGGAGAGGCGGAAGGTCGATGCCCTCCAGGGCGTGCTTGATGTTCGCCGGCCATACGCAAAGTGCATAGAGCGCGAATGCGACGCCTGCCCACCAGCGCAGCGGCCTGGTCACCAGCGCGATTGCGCCTGCGATCTCGCAGGCCCCGGTGATGAGGACGACCTGCGTCGCGAACGGAACCCAGGACGGCGTGATCGCGAGCAGCTTCTCCGGAACCCAGAGGTGCGCGATGCCCGCCGTCAGGTAAAATGCAGCAAGCACGCAGCGCATTACCGTGCGTGTCAGATCGCTTGCAGGAGCTGAGGCCATCAGCCGAACTAGCACGCGCGGCACCGAGGCGCCATCGCACGCGCGAACTCAGACGGCGTCCGCCGGCACGAAGCAGCTGATGATGATCGCGCCGCGGTGATGGACGTACCACACCACGGCCTGACCGACCGGATTGCCGCGGTCGCGGATGATGGCGCGCTCGGGCACCTCCATCCATTGTCCTTCGATCGGTACCCAATAAGCGCCGCCCCGCACATCGTATTCGGTGCGATGGCCGTCGGAGACATCGCAGCAGGGCACGCCGTTCGGCGCGATCACGCTCTTGAACCAGGCGCGGATGTCGGGCGGAACATGGTCGTATTGGCCATTGTCGAACGCGAACGCGGCGCTCGTCAGCGCCATCATTGCTGCAAGCCAAACGCACAGCGCAAGCCTGTGCATGCGATCCTCCGTCGCGCGCCGATTCGTATCGTTGACGCAATTAAGCCCGAGCTGTCAGTTCAATGCATGCTCAAATAATATGCGGCTTCGGTGGCGGTTGATGCGATGCAAAATCAGCGGCGCACGGATTCAAACGTTTGTTGCGGTGCGTTTTGCAGAAATTGCCGCACCTCCTCGCTGTAGAACTTTGCATTGCCGGTTGTGCCGTGACCGCGCGTCTCGGTGCTTGCGGGGATGAGATACACCTTGCCGTTCTTGACCCGCTTCATCGCGGCGTCCGTGAGGCCGGTCTCGGGCGGGTTGCGCTCGTCATCGGCGGAATTGATCAGCAGCAGCGACGCTTCGATCTTCTCCAGCTTCTCGGCGGCATTGTAGTCGTGCGAGGACTCCCACTGATAGACGAAGTCATTCGCATCCGCTGTGATCGGCGTCGACAGCCGCTCGTCGACGATCTTGTCGGCCCGGGCCGCCGTCGGCGCTTGCGACTGGTAGGCCAGCGTTCCGCCGATGCTGGCGATGCCGTAGGCGGTGATGGCGTATTTCATCATACGCGGCTGGCTGGTGTAATTGCCGCCATTGTAATCTGGATCGTTGCGGATGGTGTCGAGCATGATCCGCCGCATCATCCAGTTGCGCGACGCCATCTCGGTCGGTTGCGAGGCCATCGGCACCAGTGCGTCCATTGCCTGCGGATATTTCTCGCCCCACAGCCAGGTTTGCATGCCGCCCATCGAATTGCCGATCACGAGCCGCAAATGCTTGACGCCGAGGCCTTCCGTCACGAGGCGATGCTGCGCCTCGACCATGTCGTCGTAATTGTATTTCGGGAAGCTCGTCTTCATGCCGTCCGACGGCTTTGACGATTTGCCGTGGCCGATCGCATCGGGGATGATGATGTAATATTTGGACGCATCGAGTGGCTGGCCGGTGCCGAACAGTTCGCCTGCGAAGGCGGGCGAAAGCATGCTCGCGCCGGAGCCGCCGGTGCCGTGCAGCACCAGCACTGGCTCGCCATTGGGCTCGCCAACGGTGGTGTAGTGCAGTTTCAATTCCGGCATGGTCTCACCGGTGTGGAACTTGAAATCTTTGGCGACCCAGTCGCCCTGTTTCGGCGCCGGATAGTCGGCGGCCACGGCGGGCATCGCGATGGACAGAAGGATGGCGGACAGCGCCACGCAAGAGGCTCTCATGTTTCTCTCCCCGTGCGGCTCATAGGGGGGGGCCGCGTTGCGGGAACCTTAGCAGAACTGTCCGGACCGATGTAGAATTTTGGCTCCGCCAATCGTCTTAAAGGGAAACAACGGGAGTGGCTGCATGTGCCGCAATATCAAGACGCTGTTCAATTTCGAGCCGCCGGCGACGGAAGACGAGTTCCACGCAAGCGCGCTGCAATTCGTGCGCAAACTGTCCGGCTTCAACAAGCCGTCGCAAGCCAATGAGGAAGCCTTCGACCGCGCAGTGGCCGAGGTCTCGGAGGCCGCGCGAAAGCTCCTGACCTCGCTGCATACGCATGCGCCGGCGCGGGATCGCGAGGTCGAGGCGGACAAGGCGAGGGAACGTTCGCGGTTGCGGTTCGGGTAGTCCGGTCTCAACCGGCCGTTCCGTGATCTGGCTCACGGTATGGGGCGTATGAACTTGCGATGATGTCCGCCGGGGTTTTGACAGCCCGGAGCACGATCATGAGCCGCCCTCTTATTCCCCTCAAAGCAGGTGCCGTCGTTTTCACGCTGCTGTGGACCGCATGGATGATGTGGTGGAGCGGCTCGTTCAGCAGCGCGAACGTCGCGATCCTCGCGCTATGCGGCGCAGCGGTCGGCTATCTCTGGTACCGCGCCATGCGCTGGCAGTTCGAGCGCATGGGCATGCTGCCCCGACGGGAGGATCAGGCGAGGTAGGCGTGACCGCTAGTCCTTGTGGCCGTGCTTCTTCTTTTTCTTCTTCTTCCGGTGCTCGTCGCCCTCGCCTTCGCCGTCGTCGCTCTCGTCGTCGACGAACGTGTCGTCGGGTTCCAGCACCGCGGCTTCCAGCGCTTCGCGCTCGGCGGCTTCACGCTCGCGCTGGCGGCGGCGTTCGTCCCAGGCGTCGAAGAGTTGCTCCAGCCAAGGAAGCACCTGCTCGATCGACGGTAGCTGGCCGGGCGGCCCGGCCTCGCCGCGCGGGCCCTGCGGCCCCGCCGGCCCTTGCGGCCCGACCGGTCCCGGCGCACCGGCTTCGCCGGCCTTGCCCGGCAGGCCAGGCTTGCCTTGCGGGCCGGCCTTTCCGGCTGCGCCGGGCTTGCCTTGCGGCCCCGGCTTGCCACGCAAGCCGTCCGGCCCCCGCTTGCCCGGATGCCCCTGCGGTCCAGGCCGTCCCGGCTCGCCCTGCCGCCCGCGCGGTCCCTGAGGTCCCTGCCTTTTCTGTTCGTCTGCCACGCCATGCTCCCTTGACCGGAAGCAAACTACTTAGCGGCGTTTGACGACAGCAGCAATTCCGCCCGCGCATCGCGGCGCGCTTGATCAACATCAATCGGCCTCCGGAAGCGCCGTGTCACTGAATGATACGCGGCGACAAATTTACTGGGAGAGACCGATGCGCGCGGCGTGGAAACTCTTCTGCCTGTCGGCAGCCATCCTTGCGGCGTCGCTCGGCCTTGCTCATCTGCTCGTGCCCGATGTCGTGCCGGTCGCGTTCGCCGAGGAGCCGCAGCCGGCATGGGCCGTCATGATGGCGTTCATGCTCCGCGCCATCGAGATGATCGCGGCAGCGGTCGCGATCATCTCGCTTGCAGGTCTCGCCGGCATTCCGCTCTACGTTGCCTGGTCGCGTGCTAGTCGTGATACGCAGGCACGTTGATGCCGGAGGCCGCATAGATCCTGATCTTGTTGCGCAGCGTGCGCACCGACAGGCCGAGCACGCGTGACGCGCGGGTGCGATTGCCGTCGCAGCGTGCCAGAGTCTGGAGCACGAGCTCGCGCTCGACCTCGTCGACGGTCGCGCCGATCAGCAGCGGAACGATCTGGTTGGGGCTGAGGAATTGCGCGCCCGGCCCTGACGCGGCGACATGAACAGTGGTCATCAAGATACTCCCCGATCAACGCCCGCTTCCATCGTTGGAAGCGGATCGAGAACAAACGACCCCCAAGCCGTAGATCTACGGTGGGCGGGTTTGGTTAACGAAAGGTTAATTGCGGGTCATCGCACAAGATGACCTCGGGAATGCCGCGAAGGCGCCGCGATTGGCACGAGGTGCATAGCGATGCGGGCCGATCTCGCCCCGCAAATTCGCCGGCGCGTGTCACACCGTCCGGTATCCGCCATCGACCATCAGGATCGTGCCCGTGACATAGGCCGACTGGTCCGAGGCCAGGAAGATCGCGGGTCCGACGATGTCCTCGGGCTTGCCGGTGCGCGCCAGCGGGGTGTGATCGACGAAGGCCTGCACCAGCGCCGGATTGGTTGCGCGCACATTGGCGTTGATGTTGGTCTCGATGAAGCCGGGCCCGATCGCGTTGACGCGCACGCCGTCCTTGCCGAGCTCGGCCGCGAGCGCCTTGGTGAAGCCGAGCACGCCATGCTTCGACGTCGTATACGCCGCCGAGCTCGGCGTGCGCAGGTGCACGAAGGACTGGATCGAGCCGATATTGACGATGCGGCCCTTGGCTGCTCGCAGCGGGCCAAGGAATGCCTGCGTCACGTTGAAGACGCCGTTGAGATTGAGCGAGATGATGTCGTTCCAGTCCTTCGCCACCGTCTCGGTCTCGGCGGTGAAGGCGTTGCGGCGGGTGATGCCGGCATTGTTGACGAGGATCGAGACCTGCCCGACCTTGTCCGCGATTTGCTTGGCCAGCGCGAAGCAATCCTCGCGCCTGGTCACGTCGAGTGCGAAGCTTTCGGCCTTGCCGCCGGCCTTGCGGATCTCCTGGGCGGCTTCCGCCACGGTGTCGGCGTTGACGTCGAGCAGCACCACTTGCGCGCCCTCGCGGGCGTAGCCGGCGGCGATCGCCCGGCCGATGCCGGAGCCGGCGCCCGTGACGACGGCGATGTGGTTTGCGAGCAGTGCCATGACGATTTCCTCCCGGATTCGTTTCTAAGTTTCATGAAAGGCTAACTCGAAATTAAGGGGTCGGAAACGGCCGCCTTGGCATACTGATCTTCATTGCTAAACGTTGCGCGCATGATGGAACGGCTTGAATCCTGGAAACTGGCGCTCGAGCGCCTGCGGTCGGCGCAATCGGGCGATTGGGCCGAGGCGGGCCGGCTCGTGGCCGAGATCGCGCGCATGAGCACGGATGTCACGCTGCGGCTGGCGGCCGAGCAGGCGCTTCCTGTGCTGCGCCAGGCCGTCGACAATGACGATCACAGCGTCACGCTGGCGGCCCGGCGCCGCGTCGGCGTGGTCCTCGACGTCGTCCATGATCTCACCGCGCCGCGCTTCGGCCGCCGCAACGCCATGCCGAAGAAACTGTCCAGCGAGGATCGCGCCCGCAGGATGCTCGGCCTGCCGCTCGCCGTGCAGCTCACCTGCGAGGACATCAACCAGGCCTATCGACGCGCGGCCAAGAGCACGCATCCCGACCAGGGCGGCAACGCGCAGGCCTTCATCGACCTCGCCGCCGCGCGCGACATTCTCATCCACCCCGGCGCCTACAAGGAGGCCTGAAGCGCACTCAGCTCTTGCTGACGCAGCTTGGATAGGGCGCGGCTTCTCCCGCGACGATCGGGCAGAGATCGATCGGGCTGAGCTCACGCAGGCGCGCTTGCCAGAGGTCGTCGTTGACGGGCGGCTCGTCAGTCTCGGGGCCGCGTTCCGCCCACTGGATGGTGTAGTAGTCGCTCGCGCCCTTCAGCGTGATCAGCAGCGCGGTCTCGCTGTGCCGGGTCGGGCCGCTGTCGACGCGGCCGCAGCCGATCACGGCGCCGAACCCTTCGAAGCGGCCGAATTTCAGGACACCGAAAGGTCTTGCCGCAAAGCTGTCGGGGCAGGCCGATTTGAAGCCGCCGGCGATCGAGCCTGCGAATTTCTCGGGTGAGCTACCCGGCGTCAGCGTCATGCCCTTCTCGCCGGTGACGGTGATCATCTGGGTCCAGCGCTCGGGCGTCTCGCCCTTCAGCACGGCCTCGCGGATGTAGTGACCGCCCTTGGTGTTCTCGAACACCGCGACGAAGTTTGACGGCATCGAAAAGCTGACGAGCTGGCCGAAGATCGGCGAGATCACGCGGATGGATTCCGGGGCCTGCGCCGGTGCTGCCGAGACGAGTGCGAGCGATACAGTGAAGACGGCTGCAGCCGTCGTGAGCGTGCGCATCGATTGACCCCACAGGGACTGGATGGAAACGCGAGCAGGCAAGGATGCTCGCATCGCATCCTTGCCTGGCCCTTGTCGTCCGCCGATCGAATTTTACCAGGAGCAGTGGCCGTCCTTCAACGCGTGGTCCTTCAGCACCAGCGCGTCGAGGAAGGTCGGCACGGTCGCACTGACGCGGGTGTAGTCGGAGGGCCACGGCGTGGTCGGGATGCTCTCGTCCCAGATCTGGCAGAAGCCGCCATTCTGCCAGCGGATCAGATGATAGCCGGCTTCGGCCGGGCTGGTGGCGGCGAAGGCCGCAATGGCAAGACCGGCGGCAGCACACAGCACGGAAATACGACGCATGATCAGCTCCTCAAATGAAAGTTGTGATGCGCCTCCCGACAATGAGGGGAGGGGTGGTGCGGGACGCTTTGGGACGGGGCGCCCCGGACAAGGTGTGAGTAGTTCCGCCTGCGGGTGAGGTTCAAACCGCGTGGGCCGGACATGCGGGATACCGGCTGGAAAACGAGGGCCGCGCGCCACAAAGAAGAAAGGCGGATCGCTTGCGCGACCCGCCCTCAAAATCCGTCTCGTCGCGCGACGCTCAGAGCGTGCAGCGGCGCTCCGCGCGCAGCTTGATCTGCAGGTCGGAGGCGGCCGTGAAGGTCGGCAGCGGCTTGCTGACGACCTTGTAGGTCGACGCGCCCCACTGGAACGGCTTGTACTTCAGCTCCTCGTTCCAAACCTGGCAGATGCCGGTGTTGTCCCAGCGGATCACGTAATAGCCGGGCGCTGCGGATGCGGGCATGGCAAGCACGGAACTGGCGATGCCGGCAAAGGCACAGAGGGCGAGAACGCGACGCATGAAATATCTCCTGATGGGGAAGTAGGCCTCGAAAATTCGTGCGGTAAAAGCCGGTCCTTTGCAAGCCGGGGAGCGACCGTTTCACGGATATGTCAGACCGGCGCGCCCAATTGGTTGGGTCGCGTGCCCTGCAAGACACACGGGCGAGGCGTGGATCACTTCGCCAGCGACGCCACTGCCTCGATCTCGATCAGCATCTTCGGATCGGGCAGCGCGTGCACCACGCAGGTCGTGCGCGCGGGGTAGGGCGGCGGGCCGAAGGCGCCGGCATAGAGCGCGTTCATGGCGGCGACGTCGGAGGCGCGGGTCAGCAGCACGTTGACCTTGGCGAGATCGCGAAAGGTCGCGCCGGCCTCGTCCAGCACGCGCCTGATGTTGACGGCGACATTGGCGAACTGCGCCTCGAAGCCGTCGGGCAGCGCACCGTTGGCGTCGAAGCCGGGAATGCCGGAGACGAACAGAAGGTCGCCGACGCGCGTGGCAAAGGACAGCGGCGGCGCCTTGACGTGCGGCGGGGGCGCGAAATGCTGGATCGTCATGGGATCACCTCGGACGGGATGGAATGTCATAGCGTAGCGACAGGCCGGGCCTGCTCCAACAGGAAACGCGAAAACAACCCCATGCACAGTAGGGAGCGGACCGGAATCATTGAGGTATTCTAGAATTCGGTAAGGTCGAATTTCTTGCTTGCTCCGTCGGGCAAAACAGGGGCACAATGGCATGGTGGGGATGGTGGCGGCGAGGGTAGTGGTTCGCCTTTCCCCGCGTGCGGCCGCTGGCAGCAGGGGCCGGAATCCATCCACCCCGTTATTGCGAGCCACCGGGGCCGCGCAAAGCGCGGCCCGATGACAGGCTCCGCGAAGCAATCCAGACTGTTTCCGCGGAAAGATTCTGGATTGCTTCGCTGCGCTCGCAATGACGGAGAATGGGGACCTTCTGCGGGTCCAGCCGCTACCGTCCTTGCGGAAGCGTCCCTCCATCATGTTGCCGCCCTCATCCATCGGATAGATTCGCTGCGTCTGATTCGATCCCTCCTTGAAAAATAGCCCCCGGAGACTGCCATGAAGATCGCTTCCTCGTTACGCGCCGCGCTGGTCGCCATAGCCGCGCTTGCCGGCCTCACGACGTCGGCGCTGGCCGACAGCGGCACCGTGGTGCTGACGATCTACAAGGCGGGCTGGATCATCGGCGGTTCCGGCGGCTCCGGCACGCTGAACTTCCGCGGCCGCTCCTATGCGCTCTCGACCGGCGGGCTCGATTACGGTCTCGTTTTCGGCGGTTCCAAGACCGTGCTGCGCGGCCGCGTCTCCAACATCAACCGTCCCTCCGATGTCGCCGGCGTCTACGGCGCCGCAGGTGCGGGCCTTGCGATCGGCCGCGGCGCCCGCGCCATCGTGCTGAGCAACCAGAAGGGCGCGGTGCTCGAACTGTCGGGCACCCAGACCGGCCTGATGGCGAATGCGGATCTGAGCGGACTTGCGATCACGATGCGATAGGACGCGGTCTGCAGGGTGGGTTACGCTCTGCAGATGCGCTTCGCGCGTCTTCAGAGCTAACCCGCCCTACCGATCTCTCCATCAGAGTGCCGTCGCCGTGACGCGCTTGCAACAGTCGCGCGCATTCGGCGAGATGTCATTCGATCGCATGACGCTGAACATCACCCAATTGGACTACGGCTTCGGGCAGAAGTTTTGCACCGGGGCCCGACATGCGACGTTCATCGACCTGCCGAAACATGCCGGGATGGCTTTGCGGCGGTGCGCTTCTGGCCGGGTTGGCGCTCGCCGCACCGGCGCAGGCCGCGGACCTCGCGCCAAAACCGTTCGTGAAGGCGCCGCCGTTGATGGCGTCGTCGTGGACCGGATTCTATGCCGGCCTCGGCCTCGGCTTTCGATCGACCAGCGCCGACCTCACCACCACGTCGGTGCTGGAAGACGGCGTGCCGCGTGATATCAGCCGCGGGGTCCTCACCCAGCCGTTCGACGGCACCGGCTTTCGCGTCAATCCCTATGCCGGTTACAGCTGGCAGGTCGCTCCCAGTTGGGTCGTCGGCATTGAAGGCGATATCGGCTTCGGTGACCAGACCACGGCACTGCCGGGATTTCGCGCCTCGCCGCGGGCCGGCTCGTCCACGTTCGCGGTCGACAGCCTTTCGGTGAAGACCACGTGGGATGCGAGCCTGCGCGGCCGCGCCGGCTATCTGCTGACGCCGGCGACGCTGGTCTATGCCACCGGCGGCCTCGCCTGGCAGCATTTCGACGTCACGTCGGTCTGCGTCGGCGCGACCTGCAACGATGCCACGCCGACCACGGTCACGAACGCGGTGACGAAGACCGGCTGGACGCTGGGTGCCGGCGTCGAGACCGCGCTGTGGGGCAACTGGCTGCTGCGCGGCGAATATCGCTACGCCGATTTCGGCACCGCGCCGATGGCGATCGCGCGCACGCAGAGCGGCGCAGGGCCCGCGCTCACGATCGACAATTTCAACACCAGGCTGCGGACCCACACGGCCACCGTCGGACTCGCTTACAGATTCGGCGAGCCCGTCACCGGCGGCCGTTCGCATCCGTTGCAGGCACAGGCCGCGATACTGCCGTCCTGGACGGGCGCCTATGTCGGCCTTGGCCTCGGTGCGCGCGCCACGCGCACCGATCTCACGGCAACATCGGAATCGGTTGGAGGCTTCACGGATGATGTTCTCGAGGACCGCGCCAACAACCGCCCGATGGACAACGTCGCGTTCCGAGCCAGCCCCTATGCCGGCTATCTCTGGCAGCTTGCCTCGCAATGGACAGCGGGCGTCGAGGGCGATCTTGGCTTCGCCGATCGCACCACCACGCGCGAAGGCTTCACCACCATCTTCCTCGCGGACTCCCAGTCGCCCGGCGAAAGCCTGTCGATCCGCAACCGGTGGGACGCGTCGTTGCGGCTGCGCGGCGGCTATCTCGTCAATCCGCACACCATGCTCTACGCCACCGGCGGCGTGGCCTGGCAGAATTTCGAGCTGACCTCGACCTGCACCAGCGGCCCCTGCACCGGCTTCTTCGCACTGTCGCCGGCGATCATCAGCCAGTCCACCACGAAGACCGGGTGGACGCTCGGTGGCGGCCTCGAGACCGTGCTGTGGGGCAACTGGCTGGCGCGCGCCGAATATCGCTACGCCGACTACGGCAAGGCCGGCTTCACCGTGGCGCGGTCGAGCGGAAGGGCTGACCACGATCCATCCGCGAACACGTATGATGTCGCGATGCGCGCGCATCTGGCGACGTTCGGGGTGACGTACCGGTTTCAGTGAGGCGATGCAGCCCTGAACACCGCCAGCTGCGCAGCGAACGCACGCTTGAACGCCGGACGTGCTTCGCCGCGGGCGACATAGGCGGCGAGATCGGGATACTCGTCCAGCAGCCCCGACGCGCTCAACCGCCGCAGCACCGTCACCATCATCAGGTCGCCGGCGCTGAACGCGCCGTCGAGCCAGTCGGCACCGCCGAGGCGGCGGGACAATTCGCCGAGCCTGACACGGACGCGATCCTGCAACATCGGCAGCCGCTCCGCGTACCAGCTCCTGTCGCGCTCGAACAGCATCGCCATTCCGAGCTCGACGATCGGCTGCTCCAGCGTGTTCAGCGCGGCAAACATCCACGCGATCGCGCGTGCCCGCGCGTTGGCCTCGCGCGGCAGCAGCCCATCATGGCGCTCGGCGAGATGCAGCACGATCGCGCCGGATTCGAACAAGGCGAGGTCGCGGTCCTCATAGGTCGGGATCTGCCCGAACGGATGCAGCGCCAGGTGCGTCGGCTGCTTCATCGCCGCGAACGACACGAGCCGAACGTCGTAGGGCTGGCCGACCTCCTCCAGCGCCCACCGCAGGCGCATGTCGCGCGCCTGCCCCCGGCCGCGGTCGGGTGAGGATTCGAAGGCGGTGATGGTGGGGGGATTGGAGGAACTCCGGGTGATCGGCATTGCAGTCAAGGAACGAATGACCGGCCCGGGTTCCGACAGGGGCCGACGCAAAGAATCCTGCGCCCGTGTCGGGCCATCGTTCCGCCACTCGTCCTTGGAGCGACAATGCGGGTATTGCCCACCCGGTCCCGGGCGAAAGGATGCCATTTCATGCCGTCAATCACGCCGTTTCTCTGGTTCGACAACAATTTGCCGCAGGCCGTCGCCTTCTACAAATCGGTGTTTCCCAACGCTAAAGTTGAGACCGTCAGCGACTTCATGGCGGTGTTCGAGCTCGAAGGCCAGCGCTTCAACGCGCTCAATGGTGGGCCGCAATACAAGTTCAACGAGGCGGTGTCGTTCTTCATCAGCGTCGAGACGCAAGCCGAGGTCGACTATTTCTGGGTGAGGCTCACCGCAGACGGCGGCGAAGAGTCCAGATGCGGCTGGCTCAAGGACAAGTTCGGCCTGTCCTGGCAGGTGATCCCGTCAGCGCTTTCCCGCTACCTAGGCGACCCCGATCGCACCAGGGCGAACCGCGTCATGCAGGCGATGATGGGGATGAAGAAGATCGTGATTGCGGATCTGGACAAGGCGTATGCGGGGGGATGAGTGACGGTGCCCCGGACGCAACGCAGCGCGTCGCTCTTCGCGACGTGGTGCGCTGCAGAGCCGGGGCCCATGCCGAGCGCGCATCGGAGCGTCTGGGTCCCGGGTCTGCGCTGCGCTTGCCCGGGACACGAGAGCTCAGAGTAGGCTTTTGCCGACCCTACAATCCGTTACGGCAGCACGGCGGTGCGACGCCGGTCCAGCGCATTCGAATGGGCCATCCACTCCGGCAAAGGTGCGCCGTCGCGATGGCGGCCACCGGCACACGCCGCAGCCCAGGCCGCGATGGCGCCGAGCAGAACAGCCGTGGCCACCGAGAACGCCAGGATGATCGTGCTTCGCCGCGACCGCGCGATCGCCGTCTTGGCGTTGGCGATGACGGTATCAACGCGGCGTTCCGCGTCAGCCGGCGCAAGGCCGGTGGTGCCGACGACCTGCTGGATCAAATAGGTCCGGTCATCCGCGCTGAGACCGTCATGGCCCGACGTCGTCAGCAGGATGCGGCCGGCTTCAGCGCGTTCCGAACTGAGGTCGACCGTGGGCGCGCGGCGCCCGGCACGGTAGAGACGGTCGAGCTCGTAGCTGAGCAGCGGCTCGGCGGCACTGGTGCGCGCCGACGTGGCGCCGGTTGGCGTGCGCGACAGGGTCGCCGCGCCGAGCAGCGTCGCCAGGATCGCGCCCATCACCACCGCCAGCGCCCAGACTGCCAGACCATGCAGGCCGTCCGCCTGCTCGGTGTGCTCGACCGGACCGCCCGGAGCGGCCGGCGTGCGAACCCAGCCGGCGATATAGCCGCCCAGGCCGAAGCTGAGGATCGCCTGGAGGATGAGATAGATGCCGGACAGGATCCACAGCGCCGCGGAGGCGTCGCGCCAGGTCGGCGCAGCGGAGGTGACCCCGAGCCCGACGCTTGCGCCGAACGTCACCATGACGAACGACAGCGCGGTGGCCGCGAACGCGCCGAGCAGGATCGGAGACCATTGCAGATAGCGCGAACCGCGATCGGCGCGGTACGCCTCGACATCGGCGCGCGGCGCCGAGGGAAGGGCTTCCATGGACATTTCCATCATCCTTGCTCAGCGCAAGCCGAAGAAGGACAGCACAGCCAGGATCACCACCACCAAGCCAACCAGATAAATCAAACCGTTCATTGTCGCCTCCATTACGTTGTCGGCGTCAATTGTGCCTGCCCGTCAAAGTTCCTATTCCGGGACAATGCTGCAAAGCAGAACATCAGGCGCTTTGCCCGCCATGCGTGTGAGATCGCGCCGCCCTTCGCGATCGGCTCCCCGCAACCTCATCCTTAAGTTCACTTTTTCACATTGGCGCGGAACGTTTTCGCCCCTGCGACATTCATTTCATGTCGTCAACATCACTTGGCGGCAAGCCAAGGTGAACATCCGTGCAGCAGGGGCAAGGGCTACCGAAGATTTTGGTCGTCGAGGACGATCCGCTCATTCGCGGGCTGGTTGAAGAAGCACTGGCCGACGGCGGATTTGGCACCGTGATCGTGAGCTCGGGCGAGGAAGCCATCGCCTTGCTCAAGGGCGAAACCAACGATTACCGCGCCCTCGTAACCGACATCAACCTGAGCGGCCCCGTCGACGGCTGGGACATTGCCCGCGTCGGGCGGGAAATCGATGCTGCATTTCCGATCATCTACATGACCGGCGCCGCAGGCGACGAGTGGCCCTCGAAGGGCGTACCCGGCAGCATTCTGCTGGCCAAGCCATTCGCCCCCGCGCAACTCGTGACGGCTTTGTCCCAACTTCTCAACGCGGGCACGCCGACAGGTTGAGGCGTCCCGGCGACATCAGTTCATTGATGCGCCGTTGATCCACATCGCAAGCTCGCGCCACGGCTCCAGCGTCCAATGCCCGGACGCGGCACCGGACGGCGAGGGCAGCACGAAGATCTCCGGCAAGCTTTCGTCGCGCGGCTGCCGCCCCAGCGCAATCGCGTTGGACGGCCTGCCATAGAACAAGCTCGCCGCCTTCTTGCTCGTGAACGCAACCGCCTGCGGCCGATAGGTTTCGATCTTGGCCCTGAAGCCTGATACGTCGATCGTCTCCGCCGCGATCTGGTGATCCATCCCGGCGCCCGACTTGGAGAGATCGGTGAAGCCGATCCCGAGCTCGATCAGCGACGCGAACTCGCCCGGCAGATAGCGCCGCGGCGTGATCCCGGCCTCATGGATCGCGCGCCAGAAGCGGTTGCCGGGATGGGCGTAGTAGTGCCCGAGCTCGGCCGAGCGCGTCGAGGCGGCGGTGCCGACGAAGATTAGGCGGAGGTTGGGACGGAGCTGGTCGGGGAGGTGGTGGGGGGTGGGACCGGGCAATGTCAATGATCCACGTGTAGCCCGCGTGAGCGGAGCGATATGTGGGACGACAAAGAGACCAGACCTCGCTACGCTTATGCAGCTTTGCCTACCGGCGATAAAACAGGAAGACGATAGGAATGGCAATTGGATTTAGCGAGCGCTTTGATTTTGGTCCCATCATAGGATGGGAACTCTATCAGGTGACGATCGACAAGTATCACATCATGTTTTGGTTTGAGGACGAGCATGCCTTGTTGAATGTCGCGGACCGCTTCTCGTTCCGATCCTCCGATGGTGCGGTTAATTTCTCTTACGAAATCTATGGCAATCATAAGTCCTTGAATGTTGATCGCATTCTACGAACGAAGATTGTCGAAACGTCGATCGTGAGCAAGGAGCAGCTCGATCTTGTTTTTGAAAACGGCGACGTGCTGTCAATCTACGATAATCCGGAATTCAGATCCTGGTGGTTCCTGGGCGGTCGCCAAAATGATCCGGTTATCCAGAGAGCTAGTTGGTCACTTGGTATTGGAGATCGAGATCCGGAGGACCTCACAGAGCAAGAGTACCAAGATCGGCGCAGCTTATGAGCCCGAGCCTATTAAAAAGGGGGCATGCTTTCCAGCGTCATGTTTGATTGACGTCGTGCCAAAAAAAAAGAGGCCGGGCTTTCGCCCGGCCTCTTACGCATCCACGATGCGGTTATGGGGTGCGGAGCAGTTCCTCACAACACCCGATTGCTCTCCTTCACCTTCTCCGCATCCAGATACAAGCTCTCGCCCATCTCCTTGAACTTCGCGCTCATCTGCTTCATGCCGTCTTCGGCCGTGCCGCTCAGCGACATGCCGATGCTGTTCGGGTCGTTCAGCGTCGCCGCATAATCCCGCACGTCCTGCGTGATCTTCATCGAGCAGAATTTCGGGCCGCACATCGAGCAGAAATGGGCGACCTTGTGGGCTTCCTTCGGCAGCGTCTCGTCGTGGAAGTTTTTCGCGGTCTCGGGATCGAGGCCGAGGTTGAACTGGTCGCTCCAGCGGAAGTCGAAACGGGCGCGGGAGAGGGCGTCGTCGCGCAGCTGCGCGGCGGGGTGGCCCTTGGCGAGATCGCTGGCGTGGGCGGCGATCTTGTAGGTGATGACGCCGACCTTGACGTCGTTGCGGTCGGGCAGGCCGAGATGCTCCTTCGGGGTGACGTAGCAGAGCATGGCGCAGCCGAACCAGCCGATCATGGCGGCACCGATGCCTGACGTGATGTGGTCGTAGCCCGGCGCGATGTCGGTGGTCAGGGGCCCGAGCGTGTAGAACGGCGCTTCGCCGCACTCCTTGAGCTGCTTGTCCATGTTGATCTTGATCTTGTGCATCGGCACGTGGCCGGGGCCTTCGATCATGACCTGGCAGCCCTTGTCCCACGCGATCTTGGTCAGCTCACCGAGCGTCTCGAGCTCCGCGAACTGCGCGCGGTCGTTGGCGTCGGCGATCGAGCCCGGGCGCAGGCCGTCGCCGAGCGAGAACGAGACGTCATACTTGCGCATGAGGTCGCAGATCTCGTCGAAGTGGGTGTAGAGGAAGCTTTCCTTGTGATGCGCCAGGCACCACTTCGCCATGATCGAGCCGCCGCGGCTGACGATGCCGGTGACGCGGCTGGCGGTGAGGTGGATGTATTGCAGGCGCACGCCGGCGTGGATGGTGAAATAGTCGACGCCCTGCTCGCACTGCTCGATCAGCGTGTCCTTGTAGAGCTCCCAGGTCAGCTTGACCGGATCGCCGTCGCACTTTTCCAGCGCCTGGTAGATCGGCACGGTGCCGATCGGCACCGGCGAATTGCGCAGGATCCATTCGCGGGTGGTGTGGATGTTGCGGCCCGTCGAGAGGTCCATCACGGTGTCGGCGCCCCAGCGGATCGCCCACACCATCTTCTCGACCTCCTCCTCGACCGACGAGGTCACGGCGGAGTTGCCGATATTGGCGTTGATCTTGGTGAGGAAGTTGCGGCCGATGATCATCGGCTCGAGTTCTGAGTGGTTGATGTTGCAGGGGATGATGGCGCGGCCGCGCGCGATCTCAGCTCGCACGAATTCCGGGGTGATGAAGGCGGGGACCGATGCGCCGAAGCTTTCGCCGTCGGCGAGGGCTGCTTCCGCGCGCTCGAGCTGCTGCTTGCGGCCGAGATTTTCGCGGGCGGCGACGTAGATCATCTCCTTGGTGATGATGCCGGCGCGGGCAAATTCGAGCTGGGTGATCTTGTGGCCGTCGAGGCCGCGCAGCGGCTGGTGATAGGCGCTGAACGCGCGCGCGGCCTTGTCGGCGGAGACGCTGCCATTGTCCTCCGGCTTGATCTGCCGGCCCTGATACTCCTCGACGCCGCCGCGCTCCAGCACCCAGGCCTTGCGACCGCGCGGCAGGCCGGCGTTGACGTCGATGGTCACGGACGGATCGGTGTAGGGGCCGGAGGTGTCGTACACCGGCAGGTTCGGCTCGCCGGCGCCTTCGGAGAGGATGATCTCGCGCAGGGGCACACGCAGCTCGGGCGCAGCGTCGGGCGAGGCGAAGATCTTTCGCGAGGACGGCAGCGGGCCGGTGGTGACGGCGGGGACGGTTTTCTCAGGATTGGAGCGGATGTTCATGGGAATCCTCCGGGTTAATTCTGTTGTGCAATGTTTGATCTCGTCATCCTGAGGTGCTCGCGGAGCGAGCCTCGAAGGATGGACGAGCCGGGCCGTCGCCCTTCGAGGGCCGCTTGCGCGGCCACCTCAGGGTGACGGGTCGAATAGGGGCGGACATGCATCACGCGGCCTCCGCTGAAAGGCCGAGCCACTGCCGCACCCGCGCATCCGGGTCGGCGTTCTGCGTCACGTCGGACACCACGGCGATGGAATCCGCGCCGGCCGCAAAGATCTCCGCGGCGTGCTCGAACTTGATGCCGCCGATCGCAACCAGCGGGATGCTGCCGATGCGCTTCTTCCAGTCCGTGATCTTCGGAATGCCCTGCGGTTCGAAGCGCATCGACTTCAAGGTGGTGAAGAAGATCGGGCCGAGCGCGACATAATCGGGCTTGGCCGCGAGCGCGGTTTCAAGCTCGGCGTCGTCATGGGTGGAGATGCCGAGCGAGAGGCCCGCCTCGCGGATAGCCTCGAGGTCGGCCTCGGCCAGATCCTCCTGGCCGAGATGCAGATATTTTGCGCCGGCGACGATCGCCGCGCGCCAATAGTCGTTGACGACGAGCCTGGCCTGCGTGCCATTCGTGATGGCGAGCGCGTCGGTGACGAGCTGCAGGGCCTGGGAGTCGTCGAGGTCCTTGGCGCGTAGCTGAATGGTGCCGACGCCGAGCTTGGTCAGGCGCTCGACCCAGGCAAGGCTGTCGACGACGGGATAAAAGCGATCAGGATACGGCATGCCAGAACGGGGTCCCAACGACAGGGGTGGAGGGGGAAGCGAAGTCGCGGGCGTTCATCAGCCCGGCTTCATAAGCGGTGCGGCCGGCCTCAATGCCGAGGCGGAAGGCATTCGCCATCGCGACGGGATCGGCGGCCTTTGCGATCGCGGTGTTGAGCAGCACGGCGTCGTAGCCGAGCTCCAGCGCCTGCGCCGCGTGGCTCGGTGCGCCGAGGCCGGCGTCGACCACCAGCGTGATGTCGGGCAGCCGCTCGCGCAGCAGCTTGAGCGCGTCGCGGTTGGTGATGCCTTTCGCGCTGCCGATGGGAGCAGCCCACGGCATCACCACCTTGCAGCCGGCATCGACCAGACGATTGGCGACCGAGAGATCCTCGGTGCAATAGGGGAACACCTCGAAGCCGTCCTTGATCAGGATGGCGGCGGCTTCGACCAGGCCGACGACGTCGGGCTGCAGCGTGTCGTTGTCGGCGATCACTTCGAGCTTGATCCAGTTCGTGCCGAACAGCTCGCGCGCGAGCTTGGCGGTGGTGACGGCTTCGCGCACGGTGCGGCAGCCGGCGGTGTTCGGCAGCACGGCGACGTCGAGTTCGCGGATCAGGTTCCAGAACGCATCGCCGGTCTTGCCACCGGCGGATTCGCGCCGCAGCGACACCGTGACGATGTTCGAGCCCGAGGCGCGGATCGCCGCCTGCATGATTGCGGGTGAGGGATAGAGCGCGCTGCCGATGAGGAGACGGGAGGCGAAGGTTTTGCCGTAGAAATTGACCATCAGTGTCTCCGCGGATCGCGGTCTGCTCCCTCGCCCCGCTTGCGGGGAGAGGGTTGGGGTGAGGGGGAGCCTCCGCGGAGGCGGTGAGAGTTGGACTCGTGGAGAGTCCCCCTCACCCGAAATTCGCGCAGGCGCGAATTTCGACCTCTCCCCGCAAGCGGGGCGAGGTGAAGAAAGGCGACAGCGTCGTTCATGCTCACCCTCCCTGCCGCGGTGTGATGATCTCGATCTCGTCGCCGGCTTTCAGGCTGGTCTCAGCCCAGCGGCTCTTCGGCACGACGTCGTAATTCAGCGCGATGGCGAAATGGGTGCCTTCGTAGTCGAGCTCCGACAGCAGCGCGTCGACGCTGGCGGAACTCACCTCGCGCTGCTCGCCATTCACGATCACGCGCATTGCATCACCTCGTTGTCGATCTGGCCGCGCTGGACGTATTGCAGCGTCAGCTCGGCGAGCGCCGGTGCGATCAGGAAGCCGTGGCGGTAGAGGCCGTTGACGCTGATCTGGCCGCCGCGAATGCCGATGCGCGGGAGATTGTCGGGAAAGGCGGGGCGCAGGCCCGAGCCGAATTCGACGATCCTCGCCTCGCCGAACGCCGGATGCACCGTATAGGCGGCGCCGAGCAGCTCCAGCGCCGAGCGAACGCTGACGCCAGTGTCCTCGGCCTCGATCGAGGTCGCGCCGAGCATGAACAGGCCGGCCTCGCGCGGGATCACGTAAAGCGGCCAGCGCGGATGGATCAGCCGCACCGGGCGGGCCAGCTGCACCTCGCTGGTTTCGATCAGGATCATCTCGCCCTTGACGCCGCGCAGCTCCTTCTGCTCGTCGCGTGCGGAAAGGCCGCGGCAGTCGATCACGATGCCTTTAGGATCAAGTTCTGCGAGCTCCTTCGCGGACACGTCGCTGCCGAACTTGATGGTGCCGCCGGCCGCGATGATGCGCTCGTGCAGCTTCGGCAGCACGCGGCGCGGCTCGACATGGCCTTCGCTGGGAAAGAACAGCGCATCGCGGAAGCGGCCCTCCAGCGACGGCTCGAGCTCGGCAAGGCCAGCTGCATCGAGCCGGCGATGGCCCTCGGTCATCCCCGCGAAGCGCTCGAAATCGTTGCGCTCGCGCGGATGGGCGACGACGAGCGAGCCGTTGAAGGGCGTGTCGGGCAGCTCGCGCCGCCAGATGTCGAGCGAGCGCTGGCCGAGCCGGGAGATGACGGGTTCGGCGACCTCCGCCTCGCACCAGGGCGCGAGCATGCCGCCGGCCCAATGGCTGGTGGAATCGGCCATGGCGGCGTCGCCGCGCTCGTGCAGCGTGACGGGATGGCCGGCCTGCGCGAACAACAGGGCCTGCCAGGCGCCGGCAATGCCTGCGCCGATGATGGATACCGGGGAATCCGGTCGCTTGGTCGTCTGCAACATCCCTGTCCCTTCGCCGGCATGACCCGGATCAGGTTCAAAGGGTCACCGCGGTCCTGGGAAGGCCTGCCGATTTGCAAGCTTTGCCCATTTAGCGGTATCTCAGCTCCTCCTCGGAGCACCCCTCGGAACGGCTCTAATGTAGGCTTGTGACGGCTGGTGTCAACGCATGTTGCCGGGAACCTGCGCCCGGGCGTTGCGGACGCGCTGGGCGAGCTTCCGGTGCGGCGGGGTGCCGAACATCGGCTGCGGGTTGCCGTTCGGCTCCAGCCAGGTCTGGGAGCTGGTGTCGGCGCTGGCCTGCTGAACCATCTCCTGACGTTGTCGTTTTGCGGCGTAGTAATAGCCGCCCGCGAAATAACGCACGGCCCGGGTGTGGTCGCCATTGGCGGCGCGATAGGCGCCGGCGAGGTATTTGACCGCGTAGGTGAGGTTGGTGTTGGGATCGCGCAGGCCCGCGGCATCGCCGGTGTAGCCGAGCCCGCGGGCGGTCGCGAGCTTGATCTGCATCAGGCCGATGGTGCCGCCGTGGCCGACGAGACCGGGCTGGTAGCGGCTCTCGCGCATGATGACGCGATGCACCAGCGCTTCCGGCACGCCGTTGGCGCGCGCGTGGGTCGCGACCATCTCGGCATATTCGGCTTCGCCTGCGAATGCGGCCTGCGGCAAGGTCAGTCCGGCCGCGAGCAGCGCGGCGATGCGTAAAATTTTCATCAGATATCCTCGAGGTCCCGTGACCTGCGCCCAGACTCTTAAGGCGGCCGAAGACGGCGATGATGTGGCGAAGCGGAACCTGCGTGCGCGGGAACCTACGCCGCCAGCCGCGGCTGCTGCCAGATCGGCAATTGCATGCGCACGATCAGCCCGTGCGGCACGCGATCGTGCAGCGACAGCTCGCCGCCATGGGCGAGCGCGATCGCGTGCGCGATCGACAGCCCGAGGCCGAAGCCGGTGGAATCGTCCATCGTGCGCGCGTCGTCGCCGCGCACGAACGGCTCCAGCATCTCCTGCTTGCGCGCGTCCGAGATGCCGGGGCCGTCGTCCTCGACGTCGATGACGAGCCTGGTGCCCGATACGTCGAGGCGGATCGTCACCTCGGCGCCGAAGCGCACCGCGTTTTCGACCAGGTTGGTGACGCCGCGATGCAGATCGTCGGGACGCCCGGCGGCTGTCGCCGAAGCCGGCCCGTCATAATGCACGACATGACCCATGTCGCCGAACTGGTCGGCGATCAGTTGCAGCGTGCTGGCGATGTCGACAAGCGTCACCGCCTCGATCTTGCGGTCGTTGCGCAGCAGCGAGAGCACGGATTCCAGCATCGAGCGCATCTGGTCGAGATCGATCAGCATGCGCTTGCGATGGCCCTCGTCCTCGATGAACTCGGCGCGCAGGCGCAGCCGCGTGATCGGCGTGCGCAGATCATGGCTGATCGCCGCCAGCATTCGCGTGCGATCCGACATCAGCCGACCGATCCGCTCATGCATGCGGTTGAGCGCGCGCGCGACCGAGCGGATCTCCTCCGGGCCACGCTCGGGCAGGGGCTCGGAGGTGCCGTCGAGGCTGAAATTCTCGGCCGCCTGGGCAAAGGACGACAATGGCGTAGCCAGCGCGCGCGCCGCCCACAGGCCGAGCACGCTGATGCAGATGAAGGCGGTCATCAGCGTCAGCAGCCACGGCGCGCCCCAGAACCAGGGACGCGGGCCGCTCTCGACATGGCCCGCGATCATGGTGCCGTCAGGCAATTCCACGCCGATGCGATGGGCGCCGCCCTCGGGCGCGAGCTGCACCACCTTGTAACCACGGCCGAGATGGCGGCGGAGCCCGTGCAGGTGCTGGCTTTCGCTGTCCTCGACCACCGTCGCCGTGCCCGGCGCGTGCGCCTCGATGCTGAGCTTGGGGAAGGCGCGCGCGAGATCCGCGATCAGGCGAGGGCGGTCGTCAGGCTTGGCCGAACCGAGCAGCAGCGCGGCATCCATCAATTGGGGCGCGCCGTCCGGCGGCGTGTCCGGGCGGTCCGGACGGCTGATCAGGAAGGCGGTGGTGACGACGAGATGCAGCGCGACGGTCGAGGCCAGCACCAGCGCGGCGATCTGCCCGCCGATGCCCTTGAGGTGGAAGAACCCGAACGGCCTCATCGTCGCACGCCCTGTCAATTGCCGAGGGGCGTCGTAACTGCTTCCGTTCTGGGCGTAAAGAGATAACCGCCGGAGCGAACCGTCTTGATGATGGTGGGATCGGCGGGATTCGGTTCGATCTTGCGGCGGATGCGGCTGACCAGCACGTCGATGGATCGTTCGAACGAGCCGGTGTTACGTCCCTGGGTGAGGTCGAGCAGGCTGTCGCGCGACAGCACGCGGCCGGGCCGCTCGCAGAACGTCCTGAGCAGGTCGAACTCGGCGCTGGTCACCGCGACGCGTGCGCCCTCCGGATTGCGCAGCTCGCGCAGCCGCAGATCGATGCGCCAGCCCTCGAAGGCGAGCGTGCTTGCGCCCTCGATCGAGCTCGCCGCCTGTGCAGCGGCCTGGCGGCGCAGCACCGCGTTGATGCGCGCGAGCAGCTCGCGCGGGTTGAAGGGCTTTGACAGATAGTCGTCCGCGCCCATCTCGAGGCCGACGATGCGATCGACGTCCTCGCCGCGCGCGGTCAGCATGATGATCGGCGTCTGTGTCTCCGAGCGCACCTTACGGCACAGGCTCAGGCCGTCCTCGCCGGGCAGCATGACGTCGAGGATGATGAGGTCGACGCGATGATCCGCCATGGCGCGCGACATCTCGCGGCCATCGCTCACGGCGGTGACGTTGCAGGCGTTGTTGCGCAGGTACTTCGCAATCAACGTCCGGGTTTCGCGGTCGTCTTCGACAACCAGGATGTTGGGAGAGGGATTGGCCATGCGCTTTGTTTGTCCAAGATTCGGGCCAAAAGGCGAAGATTTTTGTTTCGGTATGTTTCCGGATGACCGGGTGCAACACCCGGCAACAGCTCGGCAGTGGTGCGGCAAGGTCTCGTTAAGGCCGTTAACCATACCGTGGTGACGCCACACAGGAAACCCGCAAGAACCACGGAGCCATCATGACCTCGATTTCGGCGGCGTCCGCCGGTAACTACCAGTCGCCATTGCAGCGGCTGCAGCAGGAATTGCAATCGGAAGTCTCCGCCGGCACGATCTCGTCGTCGGACCAGTCTGCGCTCTCCACCGCGCTGACAGACATCGACACGGCGCTCCAGCAGAGCCGGTCGAGCGACCAGTCGAGCGGCACGCGTCCCTCCAAGGACGATATGAAGTCGAAGATCGACGACCTCATCTCCAACGAGGTGTCGAACGGTACGCTGACCTCGGACCAGGCTGACGCGTTGAAGAACGTATTTCAGTCCGCCTTCGCGAACGGACCCGGCGGCGCCGGTGGTGCGGGCGGACCACCGCCCGGTCCGCCGCCGTCGGACGACAGCTCTTCGGATTCGTCGTCGTCCACGGACTCGACCAGCACCACCTCGACCGCCTCCACCACGGCGGAGATCCTCCAGCAGTTCCTTCAGGCGCTGCAGCAGTCGCAATCGTCGAGCTCGTCCTATGGCGCCAACGGCAGCGCGTCCAGTAGCTCGGACCTCTCCGCACTTCTGATCGACTACAAGAGCTGACCTGAGCGACGCGGGTCGGCGCGGTCCTCGCCGCGATGATGCTTCTTACCAGGGCGCATCATCGCCGGCGGGGAACCGTGCATCCGGAACGTTCCTCCGTCACTCAGGAACTTCGTCGCGATGCAGCGCCATGATCGCGCGACGAAATTGCCGCAACTCTGGAACTGCAGGTGCTCAGCGCTGTTCTCTCCGCACAAGTTTTTTGCTGAAGGAGAGGACAACCATGTTGATGAAATCGATCGCCGCCGGTCTTGCCGGCACCGCGTTGCTTGCGACCGTTGCGTTTGCCCAGTCGCCGACCGTCACCACCGACAAGGCGGCGCCCGCGGCCACCGCGACAACGACGACCACGACGGCCTCCGGCCAGTGGCGCACGTCCAAGATGGACGGCCTGAAGGTCTACAACGACGCCAACGAGAACATCGGCTCGATCAACGACCTGCTGATGGACAAGAACGGTGACATCAAGATCGCCGTGATCGGCGTCGGCGGCTTCCTCGGCCTGGGCGAGCATCTCGTCGCCGTGCCCTATGAGAAGCTGAAGTTCGTCAACGAGGCCGTCGCCTACACCGGCACGGGCGCCAAGCCCGCGGCGACCACCACGACGGGCGCTGCGACCGGCACCGAGAAGACCACCACGACGACGACCGCGACGACCACCTCGTCTACGTCGAAGTGGTATCCGGACCATGCCGTGTTCAACGCGAGCAAGGACGAGCTGAAGAACATGCCCGAGTTCAAGTACTCGGAGTAACGCACTTCTAAATGTTTAAACGAGGCGCGCCCGGTTTTCTCCGGGCTCGCTGTCGTGTCTGTTTTCCATCATCATTGCGGAATGTGACCCTCACCCTTAGGAGCGCGCCTCTTGCGCGCGTCTCGAAAGGGCGAGGCCACCGGCCGGGCCTTCATCCTTCGAGAAACTTGCTTCGCAAGCTCCTCAGGATGAGGAATCGGCGGTGCAATCGGGAAGAGGAAGAGGACCCTCTACTTCACTAGCGGGCAGCCGCCCTTGTCGAGCGGACGGAAGGCTTCGTCGCCGGGGACGGTGGCGATCAGCTTGTAGAGGTCCCACTCGCCTTTCGACTCTTCGGGCTTCTTGACCTCGAACAGATACATGTCGTGGACCATGCGGCCGTCGATGCGGATCTTGCCGTTCTTGGCGAAGAAGTCGTTCACCGGCGTGGCGCGCATCTGCTCCATCACCTTCGGTGCTTCGTCGGTCTTGATGGCTTCGATCGCCTTGAGATAATGCATGGTAGCCGAATAGAGCCCGGCCTGGATCATGGTCGGCATGTGCCCGACCTTGTCGTTGAAGCGCTTCGAGAAGGCGCGCGTCTCCTCGTTCATGTCCCAGTAGAACGCGTCGGTGACGATCAGGCCCTGCGTCGCCTTGATGCCGAGCGAGTGGGTGTCGGTGATCTCCTGCAGCAGCGCGATCATCTTCTGGCCGCCCTGCGTCAGGCCGAACTCGGACGCCTGCTTCAGCGCGTTGGTGGTGTCGCCGCCGGCATTGGCGAGCGCGACCACCTTGGCCTTGGAGGCCTGGGCCTGCAGCAGGAAGGAGGAGAAGTCCGACGAATTGAGCGGATGGCGGACCTCGCCGAGCACCTTGCCGCCGCTTTCCTTGACCACGTTGGCGGCGTCGCGCTGCAGCGCCATGCCGAAAGCGTAGTCGGCGGTGACGAAGAACCAGGTGTCCTCGCCGCGCTTCACCATCGCCTTGCCTGCGACGTTCGATAGCGCGTAGGTATCGTAGGTCCAGTGCACGGTATTGGGCGAGCATTGCGCGCCCGTGATGTCGGAGGAACCGCCGCCGGAATTGATATTGATCTTGTTCTTCTCGCGCGTCAGCGCCGAGACCGGCAGCGCGACCGAGGATGTCGGAACATCGAAGATCGCGTCGACCTTGTCGTTGTCGTACCAGTTGCGGGCAATGTTGACGCCGACGTCGGGTTTGTTCTGGTGGTCGGCGGCGACCACCTGCACGGGCTTGCCCGCGACCTTGGCGCCGTGATCGGCGACCGCCATCTCGACGGCAGCGAGAGAACCCTTGCCGGTCGCGTCCGCATAGAGGCTCGACATATCCGTGAGCACGCCGATCTTGACGACATCGTCGGAGATCTGCGCCTGCGCGGCGCCTAACGAGGCGGCGAGAGCGAGGCCTGCCGCAACCGCGGCGATGAGTTTTTGCATGTGTTTCTCCCTGTGTGTTGTTGTTGGGGCGTTGTTGCTGGGGCAGTTCTAGCGACAATCGGTCGCGGCAGCTAAGCCAAAGATGCGTGAG
Source organism: Bradyrhizobium cosmicum (assembly GCF_007290395.2). Lineage (NCBI taxonomy): Bacteria > Pseudomonadati > Pseudomonadota > Alphaproteobacteria > Hyphomicrobiales > Nitrobacteraceae > Bradyrhizobium > Bradyrhizobium cosmicum. The sequence continues at coordinate 1,798,360 of NZ_CP041656.2, forward strand.
GGGGTGGAGAAATAAGCAGGGCGCTGCGGTGTTTCCGTCGCCTCTCCCCGCTTGCGGGGAGAGGCCGCAGCGCAACGAAGTAGCGATGCGGGTGAGGGGACTCTCCGCGAGTCTAACTGTTGCCGTCCTTGCGGAGACTCCCCCTCACCCCAACCCTCTCCCCGCAAGCGGGGAGAGGGGGAAGATAGACCGCTGCTCAGCCTTCGCTGCCCTTGAGCCGTTCGTTGCGCCGGCGCAGGCCTTCCAGGGTGGCGAGGAGGATGACGGATACCGTCGTCAAGATCACCGCTGCTGCCGTGATGGTCGGGCTGATGTTCTCGCGGATGCCGCTGAACATCTCGCGGGGCAGGGTGCGCTGCTCGGGACCTGCCATGAACAGCACGATCACCACCTCATCGAAGCTGGTCGCGAAGGCGAACAGCGCACCCGACGCGAGGCCAGGCAGGATCAGCGGTAGGATCACGCGGCGGAACGCCTGAAGCGGCGAGGCGCCGAGCGAGGCCGCGGCGCGTGCCAGATTGGTGTCGAAGCTTTGCAGCGTCGCGCCGACCGTGATCACCACAAAGGGCGTCGCCAGCGCGGTGTGGGCCAGGATCAGGCCGAGATAACTGCCGGTGAGGCCAATCGGCGCGAAGAAGAAATAGAGGCCGACGGCGGTGATGACGCCGGGCACGACGACAGGCGACAGCACGAAAGCCAGCACGAGCGGCTTGAACCGGCTCTTCCACTGCGCCAGCCCCAGCGCGGCCAGCGTGCCAAGCAGCATCGACAGCAGCGTCGCGGCGACGCCGATGATCATGCTGTTCTTCAGCGAATTCATCCAGCGCGGCGAATTGATGAAATCGTCGTACCAGCGCAAGGAGAGGCCGGGCAGCGGATAGGCGAGGTACGAGCCCGAGCTGAAGGACAGCGGCATGATCGCGAGGATCGGCGCGATCAGGAAGATGAACACCAGCGTGGAGATGACGATGGTCGCGGTCCACGCGATGCGCTGGCTGGGCGTGCGGAGCGAAGAATGATTGCTCAATTCTTCATGCCTCCCGTGACCTGCTGTCCCTGCACCAGCTTGCCGTAGACGAGAGCGAGGAGAAGAGTGGCCAGCAGCAGCACCGCACCCAGCGCCGATGCGAGTCCCCAGTTGGCTGTCTCCGTCGTGTAGAGCGCGATGAAATAGCTGATCATCTGATCGGCGGCGCCGCCGACGAGTGCGGGCGTGATGTAGTAGCCGAGCGCCAGGATGAAGACGAGCAGGCTTCCCGCGCCGATGCCGGGCAGGGTTTGCGGCAGGTAGATCCGCAGGAAGGCGGTGACCGGAGGCGCACCGAGCGAGGCGGCGGCACGCATATAGGCGGGCGAGATCGCTTTCATGCTGCTGTACAGCGGCAGGATCATGAACGGCAGGAGAACGTGGGTCATCGCCACGCAGACACCGAAGCGGTTGTAGATCAGCCGCAGCGGTGCGTCGATGATGCCAAGCCAGTGCAGGCTGTCGTTCACGACACCCTGGCTCTGCAACAGCACGATCCAGGCGCAGGTGCGGACCAGAAGCGATGTCCAGAACGGCAGCAGGACGAAGATCATCAACAGATTTGACCGGCCGGGCGGCAGCGTCGCCAGCAAGTAAGCGACCGGGAAGCCGAGGATCAGGCACAGGGCCGTGACGCTGAGGCTGATGAGGAAGGTGCGGGCGAAGACGTCGCGGTAGATGGCCTGATCCGGCGAGGCCGAGACGATCGCGCCGTCCACGTTCCGCGTCAGGTCGAGCGCCGCGAGCAGGTAGAAGCCGGTCACCGGGCCGCCGGCGTCCTTGATCGTCGTCCAGGTGGTGCGCTCGCGCCAGGCCGGGTTGATCCTGCCGAGCGTCTCCCTGGCCGTGCCGGGCTCGGGCGCCGCCTTCAGATTGCGTGCCGTGCCGGTCAGGATCGTACGAAAGCCGTTCGTTGCGTAGTTGAGCCGCTTGGCCGCGATGGCGAGGGTGCCGGCGGCACGCGCTGCCATGATGTCGCTTGCCAGCGCCGCGTAGGCCTTTTCGTCCGGCAGGTCCCTGCCGTCCCAGTCCGCGAGAGCCGCGACCGTCCGAGGCAGAACCTGACGCACCTCGCGGTCGTCAACCGCGCGCCACAGCATGCCGGCGATCGGGCCCGCGAAGGTGAAGAGCAGGAAGACGAGAAGCGGCCCAACGAGCGCGAACGCCTTGAGCTGGCGCGCGCGTTCAGCCTGCTTCAGGCGCCGCCTGAGCGACACCTCGGGCTTGGCATCGGCGCCGGTGAGGGACGCTGCTGTCATGAGATGCGTCTCATTGACTCATCCCCATTTCGAGTGGGGCAATCGCAATGGCCTTGTGGAGGGGCCTGAGCAAGCGCTTCGTCCTTCGAGACGACCGCTTCGCGGTCTCCTCAGGATGAGGCTCTCCGACACGAGTGCCTGTCGTCGCTGCCACAGACTCAAACCTCATCCTGAGGAGCCCGCCAAAGGCGGGCGTCTCGAAGGATGGCCGCAACGAAACTGCCTTCAATGCGCACCGCACGCCAGTTCGATCGCGCGTTATTTCGCGGCCCATTTGTTGAAGCGCTCGGTCAGCCGATCGATGTTCTCGAGCCAGAAGGCCACGTTGATCTCGACCGCGTTCTTGATGTTGTCAGGCGCGGTCGGCAGGTCTTTCAGGACGGCTGGCTGCAGCTTGGCGGCTGCGTCCTTGTTCGAGGTGCCGTAGGCGATGTTTTCCGACAGTTTTGACTGGTTCTCCGCCTTGCCCGCGAAGTCGAGGAACTTGTAGGCGGCGTCCTTGTTCGGGCTGCCCTTCAGGATGACCCAGCTGTCGAGCGTGAAGAGCGCGCCGTCCCACACCATGCCGAAATTCTTCTTGTCGTTCTTGTTCGCGGTGTCGATGCGGCCATTGTAGACGGACGTCATCACCACCTCACCGGAGGCGAGCAATTGCGGCGGCTGGGCGCCGGCCTTCCACCAGACGATGTCGCCCTTGATGGTGTCTAGCTTCTTGAACGCGCGCTCGATGCCCTCGTCGGTCGCCAGCACCTTGTAGACGTCCTTCGGCGCGACGCCGTCGGCCATGAGGGCGATCTCCAGCGTGGTCTTCGGGCCCTGACGCAGGGCGCGCTTGCCCGGAATCTTCTTGGTGTCGAAGAAATCGGCCCAGCCGCCCGGGGCCTGCTTCAGCTTGTCCTTGTCGTAGCCGAGCACGAAATCATAGAGGATGGCACCGACGCCGCAGGGGTTGACCGACGGCGGGATATAGGCGGCCTCGCCTCCGATCCTGGAATAATCCAGCTTCTCGTACAGGCCCTCTTCACAGCCGACCGCGAGTTCGTCGCTCTCGACCTGAACGACGTCCCAGGTGGCGGCGCCACCCTGCACCTTGGCGCGCAACACGCCGACACCGCCGTCCCAGGACTCGTCGTTCATCGCAATACCGGCTGCCTTCTTGAACGGCTCGAAATAGACCTTCTTCTGGGCATCCTGATACGCGCCGCCCCACGAGACGACGGTCAGGTCACGCGCCTGCGCGACATTGGCCAGTGCCGCGCTGGCGACGAACGCCGCGGCGAATCCCAAAGCAATCCTGCCAGTCTTGCGCTTCAGCATGGTCTTGGTTCCTTCTTCATATGCGTTGCGTTGAACTTGATCGATGCCGGTGCGGATCAGACTGGGTCGAGGGCCAGGCAGTCCTCGGGACGAAAGGTGATGAACACGTTCTCGCCATGTCTCAATTCGCCATGCGCCCCCGGCTGAAGCTTGACCATGAACTCCCCGTTGCCGGCGACATCGAGCACGGCAAGCGCGTGGTCGCCGAGATAGATGGTGTTTCGCACCTTGGCCGGCAGCCGGTTCGGTCCATCGCTGGAGACGCTGTCGGGGATGATGGCGATCCGCTCCGGCCGTACCGACAGCGAGGTCGATGCGCCCGCGGCCGAGACATTGACCGCCCGTGCAGTAACGGTGCCGCCAGCGGCCAACGCGACGCGACAAAATTGGTTGTCGACCGTCTCGACGGTTCCGGCCAGCACGTTGTTCTCGCCGATGAAGTGGGCGACGAAGCTGTTCACCGGATGCTCATACAGCGCGTCCGGCCTGTCGATCTGCTGCACGACGCCGTCGTTGAACACGGCGATGCGGTCCGACATGGTGAGCGCTTCGCTCTGATCGTGGGTGACATAGACGATCGTGATGCCCATCGTCTCGTGCAGTTGCTTGATCTCCAGCTGCATCTGCTCCCGCAGGCGTTTGTCGAGGGCGCCAAGGGGCTCGTCCATCAGCACGAGTTGCGGATTGAAAACCAGCGCGCGGGCCAGCGCCACGCGCTGCTGCTGACCGCCGGACAGCTGCCCGGGGCGCCGGTGCGCCAGGGTTTCCATCTTGATCATCCGCAACGCCGCGCTGACGCGCTCCTGCACTTCGGCCTTGCTCGTGTTGCGAACGGACAGCGGGAAGGCGATGTTCTCCGCGATCGTCAGGTGCGGGAACAAGGCATAGTTCTGGAACACCATGCCGATGTCGCGCTTGTGCGGCGGCACGTTCCTGATCGGCCGTTCCGCGAGGTAGATCTCGCCCTGGGTCGGAACCTCGAAGCCAGCCAGCATCATCAGCGTGGTCGTCTTGCCCGAGCCCGATGGGCCGAGCAGGGTGATGAACTCGCCCTTCCTGATGTCGAGATCGAGGTTCTTCACCACGAGGTGCTCGCCATCATAGGTCTTCTGAATGCCGGAAAACCGTACCAGTGCCGGCGAAGGCGTGACCATGCCGGCGTCCATGTTGTCCTCGCGTGATCAGCTATAGTGTCGTCCGGACCTCGTCCGAGGTTGCGAAAGACAGCTTAGCATCCTCGCGCGAGAATGCCAGCGGTGCAAGCGACCGCGCCGGCCCGGCGGGTGAGGGCGCGCTACATCCCCGACAGCTTCGTCACAAACACATTCAGCGTGCCGCCGGCTTCGGCGACCACGCGCAGCGTCTTGGAATCGAAGGCAATGTCGGCGAGCGTCAGGCTGTCGATCTTCGCATCGACCTTGAGGCCGTCCTCGCTCTTCTGATAGTCGGCGATCGCGGCTGCGATCTTTTCGCGGGCGTTGGCGGCAATCGGCTTCAGGTCGAGCGTCGCCTTCTGCACCAGCGTCTGCTGGAGCTGCGGCACCACGGCGCGCGCGGCGGCGCCCAAGAGGCCGAAGGCCGCCTCGGATTCCACCGCAAGCTGGATGTCAGCAAGCCGCAGCGTCTGCTGTGCCTGGTCGAGCATCGGCCGGCCCCAGATGTGCACGGTGGCTTCAGCGCCAAGGCCGAGCCAGCTCTTCTTTTCCTTCGCGCGCACCAGCAGCGAGATCAGCAGACGCTCGCCCGACGGGACCACGTTGACGCTCTTCACGGTGACGTCGACCGGGCCGGAGCCGTCCTCGGGATAGGTGTGGCCGACCATCTGTGCCGCGATCAGCTTGTTGATCTCGGTGAAGGGGACGTCGATCGGCACGCCGATGTTCACGCCGGTGCCGGTCGGCGGCACGATCGAAATCTTGTCGGGGAACGGGCAGTCCGGCTTGGTCGGTGTCGAGGTCACGCGCGTCTCGAGCTCGAGGCCGAGCAGCAGCGTCACGTTCTGCGCGTCGACGCGCGGCTGCGCCGCGATGGCGCGGACCGGCTTCATCTCCAGCCAGAGCGGCGGCAGCGCGGCGGAGGCGCCGGAGCCCTGCAGCGCGATCGAGCGGCAGGCCTTGGCCCATTGCAGCTTCGCATTCTCACGCAGCGAGGGATCGTTGCGGATGCGCTCGGAGACGATGTTGATCTGCTCGCCGACATTCTTGTCGATCAGCGGCTTCACCTGCGCCGGCACGTTGACCTTGGCGCCGGAGACGTTGAGGTTGGTGTCGCCGAGATTGACCTGCGCCCCGAGATTGGGCTCGAGATGCCAGTTCGCCGCGAGCTTCGGGCGCGAGGTGACGATGACGTTGCCCCTGATCTCGGCGCTGGCGTTCAAGTTCTTGATGTTGATCGCGCCGATCCGTTTCGCGGCGTCGCCGCCGAGCACGCTGCCGAGCGCGTCGCCGAGCGCGCCGGTGGCTTTCGACGACAGCGAGCCCGTGACGTTCAGCTTGCCGTTGAGCGGCGTCGAGATCGTCAGCACGTCCTTGTCGCCGGCAGCTGCCATCGGCCCGCGCACGGCGGACCAGCCGATGTCGGCATTCTCCAGGATCTGCGAGATCGGATTGTCGGCCTTGCCGGCGAAATTGCGCGGCGCTGCTTTCTCCGCCTGTTCGCGGATCGCCGACAGCGCGATCGCGACCGGTGCGACCACGATCGAACTCTTCGCAGCCGGGGGCAGTGGCGGCAATTGCGCGACCGGCGGCGCCGAATTCGTCGCGCGCGGCGCCAGCCAGTCCATCGCCTTCAGGCTGACGAAGAACGACACCGCGAGCACAGCCACGGCGATCAGAACAGTCTTCAGATTCAACGCGAGTCGCATCACTCCCCCAGGCCGCCCGGGCGAAGTCTACAGGGCAGGCAAGGAGGGCGCTAGAGCGCACCGATGGGGTGGAATTGCGGCGAACAGGTTAACGGCTGCGAACGCGCGTTGCGGCGGGTTAGCGCGGGTCAGCCGCGCCGCGGACGGCGGACCGCTCTCACATTCCCGCGACTGCCGCCGCCGCAGAACAAGCGGTCGGCGCCGTCGGATTCCAATCCTGACACCATCGTGCCGGCGGGCAGGTCGAGCTGCTCGAGCACCTTGCCGGTCTCAGGGTCGATCCGGCGGACATCGCTTTCCTCGCCCTCCCAGGTGCCGTGCCAGAGTTCGCCGTCGACCCAGGTCACGCCGGTGACGAAGCGCCTGCTTTCGATGGTGCGGAGAATGTTTCCCGTTTCGGGATCGACCTGGTGGATCTTGCGCTCGCGATATTGACCGACCCAGAGCGAACCCTCGGCCCAGGCCAATCCGGAATCGCCACCGCCGCCCGGCGCCGGAATCGTGGAGAGCACCTTGCCGGTCGCCGCATCGATCTTCTGGATGCGGTCCTCGGCGATCTGGAACAGATGACGACCGTCGAACGCCGTTCCCGCATGCGCGGCGACGTCGATGGAGCGCGCGATCCTGCCGCTGTCCGGATCGACCGCGTTCAGTCTGTCGCCGGACGCGAACCAGAGATGGGTGCCGTCATAGGTGACGCCATGCACGGCCTCGACGCCGGCAAACGGCCCGTACTCCCTGACGATCTCGGCGGCTGAACGTTTCATGTGCCTGGTCCCTGTGATGTGCACTTATCTTACGTCTTCAGCAGCGGTCCGGGGAGTAACAAGCCTGTCGGGAAACCGGGGACGGGCGGGGTCATCCAGCGCCGCGCGCGGCCCTGTCCGAACGATTGCACCTTGTTCGCGCGTGCCAGCTCGTCGAGCGCCCGCTGCACCGTGCGCGCGCTGCTGCCGAGTGCCAACGCGAGCGCCGAGCTCGACCACGGCTCGCCATCGGAGAGAAAGGCGAGGACGCTGGCGTGCTTCTCCTCGACCGGCCGTGCCAGCACGAACACGTCTCGCGTCTTGCGCGGTGCCAGCGCAAAGCCTTGCCTGGTCGCGCTGACATCGGCGAGTGGCCTGAGCTTGGCGCGGAGGCGGCCGATCTCGACCCGCAGGCGCGCGCGATGGGAGTCATCGACGTGCCTGGCCTGAAACGCCCCTGACATCAGCGCCTCGCGCGAGACATCCGCCGGCCATGCCTGCGCGAGGATGCGGGCGAGTGCGAACAGCACCGGCCGCGTGCCGAGCGAGACGACGGTGCTTCGCTGGCGAACGGCGTTGTGGAACGTGTCCACGACGAGTGCCCCGGAGGCCGCCAGCTCCTCGACCTGTTCGAGCCGTAGCGGCCGTGCCTCGCCGCGCGCGATCAAGCGCGCGGCGGGCGTGTCGAGAACGAGCCTTGTGCTTTCGACTTCGGCTTCGAGCGCGGGGATGCCGGCCTGCCGTGCGGCGCGCGCCGCGCGGCCAAGCGCTGCGCGCGCATCTTTCGTCTTGAGGCGTCTGATTGCGATGCCCGCGCGCACGAGCTCGCGCACGACTTGCGACGCCGGCGGAAGCGGGCAGGTGACCAGCTCGGCCAGCGTGCGCTCGGCCTCGTCGAGGCGCCCGACAAGGAGGAGGCGGCGCGCCTCGATGTGGCCGGCATGCGCCGCGTTGGCGAGATCGCCGTGCTGTTCGAGCGTGGCCCGCGCCGCCGCGAGTGTCTTCGCCGGCCAGCTCAGGTCGCGCGAGACCAGCGCGATCTCGGCTTCGGCCACGACGCATCTGGCGCGCGCCACCGCCTCGCGTGGACCGAAGGCGCGCGCGGCGCTCCGCAGCAGCGTCTTCGCCCTCGGAAGATCGCCGAGCTGCGCCATCGCGATGCCACGCAGCGCCAGCGACGGCGCGTCGTTGCGCAGCGCAACGCGGTTCAGCGCGCCGAGCGGATCGCCGGCCTCGAGCGCACGCGCGGCAGCGGTGATCAGCGACTCCATTCAAATCCCGCCACACTTGTTACTCCCACCGCGCAACCGGTTGGTGCCAGAAATCGTTGGCAGGACGTCAGCCGAGAGGTTTGGAGAGCCATGATGACATCAATAGACAACGCAGGGACGAACGGACAGACCGCCATGCAGACACCGCCGGTGGTGTCGCCGCAGGACTGGGAGGCCGCCCGTCAGCAACTGCTCGTGAAGGAAAAGGCGCATACCCGTGCCCGCGATGCGCTCGCCGCCGAGCGCCGGCGCATGCCGTGGATGGCAGTCGCCAAAACCTATGCGTTCGAGGGGCCCGGCGGCAAGGTCAGTCTGGCCGATCTGTTCCAGGGCCGGCGGCAGCTGATCGTCTACCGCGCCTTCTTCGAGCCCGGCGTGTTCGGCTGGCCCGATCACGCCTGTCGCGGCTGCTCCATGGTGGCCGACCAGGTCGCCCATGTCGCTCATTTGAACGCGCGCGACACCACGCTGGTGTTCGCCTCGCGCGCGCCGCAGGCCGACATCATCAGGCTGAAGCAGCGAATGGGCTGGACCATGCCGTGGGTCACCATCACCGACAGTTTCGACGCCGATTTCGGTGTCGATGAATGGCACGGCACCAACGTGTTCTTCCGCGACGGCACACGCATCTTCCGCACCTATTTCGTCAAGAGCCGCGGCGACGAGCAGATGGGCGGCACCTGGAACTATCTCGACATCACCCCGCTCGGCCGCCAGGAGGTCTGGGAGGATTCGCCGAAAGGCTATCCGCAGACGCCGACCTATAAATGGTGGAACTGGCACGACAGCTACGCGGGTGCGGCGCCCGACCAGACATGGGTGGAGATCTCGGACGCCGGCGAGAAGGCGTTCCGTCGGGAGGCCGCGGAAGGACGTGACTAATCCCGCCAGCCTTGCCAGATGGCTCGGCCTCGCAGCCAGCCCGGCCTTCGCGATCATGGCCGTGTTGACGACCGTGATCGGCAGCGGTCAGACGGACATGCTGTGCGCCGCCGAGCGTGGGTTTTCGCTCGGCGGGATGGTGCCGATGTATCTGCTGATGAGCGCGGTTCATTCGGCGGCGTGGTTGAGGCTCATTGCGGAGCGAAGGGGCCGCTATTGCGAGCCGCCCGCCGCCTGTAGATATGCAGCCACCTTCGCCGCTTCATCCGCCGAGATGCCGCCATAGGGCTGCATCTTGTTGCCGGACACGATTTCGTCCGGCTTGACCATGAAGCGCGTGAGCTTGTCCTGGTCCCAGACGAAGCCGGCCTCTTTCATCGAGGGCGAGTAGTTGTAGTCCGGCAGCGCGCCGGCCTTGCGGCCGACGATGTTGTGGAGGTTGGGGCCGAGGCGGTTGTCGCCCTCCTTCACCGAGTGACAGGTGCGGCAGGAATTGTTGAAGGCCTGTTGGGCGCCCTCGTCGCTCGCCGGCTGCTGCGCGAGCGAGGCGGGCGCGGAGAGGAGCAGCGTCAATGCTCCGGCGCCTGCGATCGCGCGCAGCCATATGCCTGGCGATGTCTGCGAGTGTGATTGCATCTGCGCCTCCATCGGGGATCGCGCTGCAACCAGCGCGCGTCGGGATGACGAGAGCAAACGAAACCGGCCCCGGTGAGTTCCGAGGCCGTTTTGCGTCACAATGTCCTGTCGCGTTACCGCGTCGCGGCGCCGAGATCCGCTCTGCGCTCCGTCATCGGCAGCACGATCACCTTGGTGCCGACGTTGACGCGGGAATAGAGGTCGGTGACGTCGTCGTTGGTCAGGCGGATGCAGCCGGACGAGACGCGCTTGCCGATGGTCTCGGGGGCATTGGTGCCGTGGATGCGGTAGATGGTGCCGCCGAGATACATGGCGCGGGCCCCTAACGGATTGCCGGGGCCGCCGGCCATGTGGCGGGGCAGATAGGGCTGGCGGGCGATCATTTCCGCCGGCGGGGTCCAGGCCGGCCACTCGGCCTTCCGGGTCACCGACTGCACGCCGGACCAGGTGAAACCGTCGCGCCCGACGCCGATGCCGTAGCGCAGGGCCTGGCCGCCTCCGAGCACGTAATAGAGATAGGTGTTGGGCGTATCGATGATGATGGTGCCCGGCGCTTCACGCGTCGCGTAGGCAACGGTCTGGCGGCGGAAACGGGCCGGCGTCTCGACCACGTCCTGATCCTCGGACGGTTCGGTCTGGTACGTCGGCGCCTGATAGGGCTGATATGGCTGGAACGGTTGTGGCGCGGCGATCGGCGGCAGCGGCTGGAAGAACGGGAAAATCTGCACCGGCGCGGCCTTGGCCGATCCGGCGAACGCGATTGCGGAGATCGCAACTGCGCCAACAGCTGCGGCGCGCGAAAATGTCTTGAAACTATCCAGATTGAACATGTGATCGCCCCTGTTTGATTGGTGGTCTCGGCCACCGCGGCACCATGTCCGGTGCTCTGTTGCCTAGATCACTAACGGCAAAACGTTTCGGGACGTTTGCGCGGAGAAGCGAAAACAGTTTCGTCGCGGAAAGGATTGTTTCATGACAGTTTCGTGGCCGCAGGGGTCCGTTAACGAACAAAACAACCGGCCGACACTTCTGTGACGTCACACGCCTGAAATATCCTTCGTTGATGGTCCTAAGCCGAGAATCATCAAACTCTCGGGATTTTCCGATGCGGGTATTAATCGCGACTGACGCCTGGCATCCGCAGGTCAACGGCGTGGTGCGGACGCTGACCTCGCTGGCGAACGCGGCCAAGGCCCTCGACGTCGAGATCGACTTCCTGACCCCGGAAGGCTTTCCGTCGTGGCCGCTGCCGACCTATCCGGGCCTGCGCATCGCGCTGCCGAGCGGAAAGGAGATCGCGCGGCGGATCGAGAAGGCCGCGCCGGACGCGCTCCACATCGCGACCGAGGGTCCGATCGGCTGGGCCGCGCGCGCCTATTGCCGTCGCAACCGCCTCGCCTTCACCACCTCCTATACGACGCGCTTTCCGGAATACGTCTCGGTGCGGACCGGCATCCCCGCGAGCGTCGGCTATGCCGTGCTGCGCCACTTCCACGATGCTGCCGCGATGACGATGGTGGCGACGCCCTCGCTGCGGCAGGAGCTCTCCGAGCGCGGCTTCAAGCGGCTGGGATTCTGGACGCGCGGCGTCAACACCGAGCTGTTCCATCCCGATCATCCCGCCAAGCTCGACCTGCCGGGTCCGATCTTCATGACCATGGGGCGCGTGGCGGTGGAGAAAAATCTCGAAGCGTTCCTCTCGCTCGATCTGCCCGGCACCAAGGTCGTCGTCGGCGACGGTCCGCAGAAAGCTGCGCTCGAAAAGAAATATCCGGACGTCGTCTTCCTCGGCGAGAAGAAGGGCGCGGATCTCACGTCGCATCTCGCCGTCGCCGACGTCTTCGTCTTCCCGAGCCTGACCGACACGTTCGGCGTGGTGCAGCTCGAGGCGCTTGCCTGCGGCACGCCCGTTGCGGCGTTTCCGGTCACCGGACCCAAGGACGTCATCGCCGATCACCCGATCGGCGCGATCGACCACGATCTGCGCGCGGCCTGCCTGCGCGCGCTCACCATGTCGCGCGAGACCTGCCGCAACTTCGCGCTGGAGCGGTCTTGGGAGAACAGCGCGCGCCAGTTCGTCGGCAACCTCACCTCACTCCAGCCCAGCCGCGTCCTGCGTGCCTCGCCTCGCATGGCGCGGCGGCCAGTGCGCGGTTGATCCCATACGTCTTGAACCACAGCGAGAACCACATCGATGGCTAAGATCATGAACCTTGACGGCACCCAGCAGCTCGACCTCACCCGCGGCACCGTCGAGCAGGCCTATGACCGCTGGGCGCCGGTCTACGACCTGGTGTTCGGCGGCGTGTTCGCCAAGGGCCGGCAGGCGGCGATCGCGGCCACCAACAAGATCGGCGGCCGCGTGCTCGAGGTCGGCGTCGGCACCGGCATCTCGCTGCCGCTCTACGCGCCGAACCTGCGCATCTTCGGTACCGACATCTCGGAAGCGATGCTGGACAAGGCGCGCCAGCGCGTCACCGAGGGCAAGCTGAAGAACGTCGAGGGCCTTGCGGTGATGGACGCCGAGAAGCTCGAATTCCCCGATGATTCCTTCGACGTCGTGATGGCCCAATACGTCGTCACCGCCGTGCCGAATCCGGAAGTCGCGCTCGACGAATTCGCTCGCGTGCTGCGCCCCGGCGGCGAGCTGATCATCCTGACCCGCGTCAGCGCCGATGCCGGCGTCCGCCGCTTCATCGAGCAGAAGCTCCAGCCGGTGGTGCGTCCGCTCGGCTTCCGCACCGCCGAGTTCGCCTGGTCGCGTTATGCGAAGTGGCTCGCCGGTGCGAAGGGCATCGAGCTCGCCGAGCGCCGCCTGATTCCGCCGCTCGGCCACTTCTCGCTGGTGCGCTTCCGCAAGGTCGACGTCACCAAGGCGGCCTAGCGTCGTCGTTGCTCCTCATGGTGAGGAGGCGCGAAGCGCCGTCTCCTGGACGATGCTTCGCGTCGCTCGGAGAACCATGAAGGCCCGTGCTGCTGCACCTCGGCCTTCATCCTTCGAGACGCGCGCAAGAGCGCGCTCCTCAGGATGAGGGGAGAGAGTAATCCGTGCGTCATCGCGCCGCTGCACATCGTCATATGACAAAATGATGATGTCATACGGCCTACATCGAATCCCTGTAATCCCGTACCCGAAAGCATTTTGGGGGAGAGCATGATCAAGAATTATCTCGAGCAGCTGCGGATCCAGCGCTGGGACGACCATCGCTACTATCACCACAGCCGTATCAATCAGAGCCTGCACTTCGTCAGCGCGCTGAGCTTTCTGTTCGCCTATGTCTGGCTTTTCATCGATCCGGTGGTCTCCGGGCTGGTGGGCTGGCTGGTCTCGATGACCTCGCGCCAGGCCGGTCATTTCTTCTTCGAGCCGCACGGCTACGACCACATCAACCAGGCCACGCACGAGCACAAGGAAGAGATCAAGGTCGGCTACAACCTTCAGCGCAAGGTCGTGCTGATGTCGATCTGGGCGCTGTCGCCGCTGGTGCTGTTCGTCGATCCCACGCTGTTCGGCCTGTTCACGCCCTGGGCCAGCGCGACCGACTTCATGCGGCAGGTTGCCAAGATCTGGCTCGTGGTGGGCGGCGGCGGTCTTCTGTTCCGCACCGTGCATCTGTTCTTCATCCGCGACGTCGAGACCGGCCTCGTCTGGATGACCAAGATCCTGACCGACCCCTTCCACGATTTGATGCTCTACCGCAATGCGCCGCTGGCGCTGATGCGCGGCGAGCTGATGGATCCCGGCCTGCATCTCAACCCCGAGCACACGCTGGGCTTCATCGACGAGCCCACGCTCGAAGAGCAGCACGCCTGAGCGCGCCGCGTACATACAACACTCCGATGTCTGATGGTTGCGTCATGCCCGGCCTCGTGCCGGGCATCCACGTCTTGGGGGCCGCGAAGGCGGTGTCTCTTTCACCTCTCCCCGCGCGCGGGGAGAGGTCGAATTTGCGCCTAGCGCAAATTCGGGTGAGGGGGGCTCTCCGCGGGGGCGCTGCTAGCGGGCTGCTCAACAACTCTCACCGCGTTCGCGGAGAGTCCCCCTCACCCCAACCCTCTCCCCGCAAGCGGGGCGAGGGAGAAGGGCGCGCGGAGATCGGGGCTAAGTGTGACGAAGCCTCAGCGCCCGAAGCGCTTGGCCAGCATCTCTTTCAAGATCTGCCGCTTGATCTGCTTGTTGGTGAGCACGCCGTCGTGCCACCAGAAGCCGTCGGCCTTCATCTTCGTGGCGGCGCGGACGAAGCGGTCGGCAACTTCGCTGAAATCGGCGTCGGTGTAGTTCAGGCTGAAGATCAGCCGGCCGGTGCCGACCCAGCTCAAGGACAGGCCTTCGGCGCGCAGGTAGTATTGCAGCATCCAGTTGTAGCGGGACGGCGTGTCGTACTTCACCGTCCAGATCGACGAGAAGTTCGCGAACCGCACCGGCAGGCCGGCTTCCGTCATCATCTGGTTGAGCTTCTGCGCGCGGCCGTTCCAGGTCGCGTCCAGCCCGTCATAGATGGCGCGGAAATTCGGGCTGGCGAGCCGGCTCAGGAACTCGTCCATCGCCGTCATGACGTAGGGATGCGAGTTAAAGGTGCCGCGGGCGAAGCAGATGTCGGCGGGACGGTCGTCATTGAAGCGGCGCATCAGTTCCTTCTTGCCGCAGACCACGCCGACCGGCAGGCCGCCGGCGAGGCTCTTGCCGTAGGTCACCATGTCGGCCTTGACGCCAAAGTATTCCTGGGCGCCGCCGGCGGCGAGGCGGAAGCCGACGAAGACTTCGTCGAAGATCAGCACGATGCCGCGCTCGGTGCAGACGTCGCGCAACTTCTTCAGCCATTCGGTGTAGCCAGCGCGATCGAAATTTCCGCCGCGGGAACTGTCGACCAGCGAGGAATCGCCGGGGGCGTTGCCGTTGGGATGCAGGCCCTGCAGCGGATTGACCAGCACGCAGGCGATGTCCTTGCGCGTGCGCAGCACATGCAGGGTCTTCTCGGACATCTCGGCGAGGGTGTAGGTCTCGTGCGCAGGGATAGGATTGCCGACACCGGGCTGCACGTCGCCCCACCAGCCGTGATAGGCCCCCGCAAAGCGGACGAGATGCGAGCGCCTGGTGTGGTAGCGCGCGAGCCGCACGGCCTGCATCACGGCTTCGGTGCCGGACATGTGGAACGAGACTTCGTCGAGGCCAGAGATCTGGCAGAGCCTTGTCACGTTATCGAGGATGGAAGGATGGTAAGGGCCGAGCACCGGGCCGAGCGCGTGCGCCCGCTTCTCGGCGCCCTCGATGCACTCCTTGTAGAAGTCGTTGCCGAAGATGTTGACGCCGTAGGACCCCGTGAGGTCGTAGGAGGTGTTGCCGTCGACATCCGTGACGGTGACGCCGCTCGACGATTCCATGAAGGTCGAGGTGCCCAGATGCTCGCGGACCAGACGCGAGAACTGGAACGGCACGCGGTAGGTCTCGGTGAAGCGCAGGTCGGAGATCCTTTCCGCCGCTTCCTTCGTCATCGCGCGGCCCCTGGGGTAGCGCTCGGCGTAGAACTTGGCGAGGCGGAAGAAGCCGTCCTTACGCCGGGCCGCGATGTCCGCCGGCGCGCCGTCACAGGCAAAGTAGTCGTCGCCTTCGAATTCGTAGAACGGGAGCAGCTTGGCCACCCGGCGCGACATCTTGGAGTGGCCGGCGAGCGAGCGGTGCTTGGCGCGGGACAATTCGACCCGCGCTTTGATCTTCGGAAGGACGGCGGCAGCGGACGCTGCGGCGGCCACGGAAAATGAGAGAATCGGGAGTGTCGTTTCCATGACAACAAGCGCTAATACTGCGAGCTGACAGATTCATGACAGTCAAAACCCTCATCGCCTCTTTCACCCAGCAGGAAGACCTCAACTTCCTGTTGACCAACCGCATCCCCCGCGCCGCGCTGACCCGCTTCATGGGCTGGTTCTCGAAGATCGAGAACCCGCTCATTCGGGACGGCTCGATCGCGCTGTGGAAGCTGTTCTCCGACCTCGATCTGTCGGAGGCGCGAAAGACCCATTTCAAGAGCCTGCACGACTGCTTCACCCGGGAGCTCAAGCCGGGCCTGCGGCCGTTCGATCCCGATCCTTCCGTCGTCGCCAGCCCTTCCGACGGCATCGTCGGCGCCCATGGCCGGATCGCGGACACCGAGCTGTTCCAGGTCAAGGGCGCGCCCTATTCGCTGCTCGATCTGCTCGGTGATTCCGCGCTGGTCGACCAGCACCGCAACGGAAGCTTCGTCACGCTGCGGCTGACTTCGAGCATGTATCACCGCTTCCATGCGCCCTTTGACGCGCATATCGAGCGCGTCACGCTGATCCATGGCGACGTCTGGAACGTCAACCCGATCGCGCTGAAGCGCGTCGAGCGCCTGTTCTGCAAGAACGAGCGCGCGGTGATCCGCACGCATCTGTCGAGCGGCGAGGCCGTGACGCTGGTGCCGGTCGCTGCGATCCTGGTCGCGAGCATCCGACTGCACTTCCTCGACATGGTGCTGAACGCGCAGACCCGGGGGCCGGTCAACTTCCCGTGCGATGTCAACGTGAGCAAAGGCGAGGAGCTCGGCTGGTTCGAGCACGGCTCGACCATCATCATTCTTGCGCCCGGCGATTTTTCGTTCTGCGACGGCATCGCCGAAGGCACCCGCATCCGCGCCGGTCAAGCGCTGCTGAGAAAAAACTAGCCTTCAATCGGCCGTCCCCGCCGCCTATATCGTCTGCGGGGACGAATCGACGACACGGATCTGGTGATGGCGCGGGCGCCGGTGATGGCGGCGGGTGGTATTGTGCTGCGGCGTGGCGAGCCGCCGCTGATCGCGGTGGTGCGCCAGCGCAAACGCAACGAATGGGTCCTGCCCAAGGGCAAGCTCGACGACGGCGAGACGCCGAAGCAGGCCGCGCACCGCGAGGTGCTGGAAGAGACCGGCCATGAGGTCGCCATCCACGAATTCCTCGGCACGCTCGTCTATCAGTCGGGCGGGCGCTCCAAGGTCGTGCATTTCTGGCGTATGGAGGCCGAGGGCGGCCCCGTCCGCAAGCTGATGAACGACATCAAGGCGGTGGACTGGCTGACGCTGGACGATGCGCTCGCGCGGTTGTCGCGCGAATATGAGCGCGTGTTCCTGACGCAGATCGGCCCAATCGCGCTCGCGGCGGCGGGGCTGGTGTCGTCGTCCGAGCCGACACCGCCGCTCGCAGCCGACGACATCGATACGGCCTTGCAGTCGCTGACACCGGCCGAAGCCGATTCCGTCGATGAGCTGCGGCATGGTTTGCTGCAGAAGGTGAAGGCCTGGCTGCGCGGCGAGGCGTGAGATTTTTTCACGCCGCTTGAGAGCGCAAGCTCCCTCCAAGCCGTCATTGCGAGCGTAGCGAAGCAATCCAGAATCTTTCCATGGAGGGACTCTGGATTGCTTCGCTGCGCTCGCAATGACGGAGGAGAGAGTGGTGCTTCTCCAGCACTACCGGGCGAACGCGG
The DNA here is from genome assembly GCF_007290395.2 of Bradyrhizobium cosmicum. Lineage (NCBI taxonomy): Bacteria > Pseudomonadati > Pseudomonadota > Alphaproteobacteria > Hyphomicrobiales > Nitrobacteraceae > Bradyrhizobium > Bradyrhizobium cosmicum. The sequence continues at coordinate 1,815,838 of NZ_CP041656.2, forward strand.
CCGCCGCGTTGACGGTCACCGCCGCTCCTTCTCCTTCGGAGCCGGCGCCGGTTTGCGCGGGGGTGCGGGGCGTTGCGCGGCGGGGAGGCGCTGCTGCAATCCGCCAGGGCGCTGCAGGCCGGGCGCTTGAGCCGCAGGCGGCAGTGCCGGTTGGCCGGGCTGCAATCCGGTGTGCGGTGCTTGCGGCTGCGAAGGCACGACTCCCCCGGGCCCCGTTGGAATCTGGCCGCCGCGCTGCGGCTGGGCTTGCGGCGCGCCGTTAGGCTGGGTGCCTTGCCCGGCTCGCGGCCGGCCTGTTGGACGTCCCGCACCTTGCTGCTGGCCTTGTTGCTGCTGCCCCTGGCCCGCGCGCGGGCCACCCGACTGCACCGCGCCGCCTTGTCCTTGGCCCTGCCGCTGCGGGGGCTGCGCGCCTTGGCGTCCCGGTGCGCCCGGTTGCTGCTGACCCGGGCGATTGTTCTGACCGGGCTGGCCGTTCGGCCGCTGCGGCTGTTGGCCCGGGGTTGGGCTCGGGCGCAATTGTTGCTGTTGCGGCGGCTGGAACGGCCGCGGGATGCGCGGGCTCGCGGCCGGATTGGCGCGGCGGAAGTCGCGCTGCTCGGTGACGATCTGCCGGCCCGTGCTCTGCGCCAGATGCACTTGGCTGACGAAGCCGCGGTCGCGCGCGATCTGCTGTGCGGGGATCGTGATCGGCACGGCCGCGAAGCGCATGCCGGCGCCGGGCCGGATCGCAAAGCCGCTCGATGCCTGCGTCAGCGCGCCGAGCCGCGTGCCGCTGGTGCGGTCGTCGACGTCGATGTGACCGACCCGCCCGTCCGCGTCGGGGTAGAGCTTGATGTTGACGTTGCTGGTGCGGTTGGCGGCTGCGCCTTCGGGCACGTCGACGACACCGGTGGTGCCGCGGATGCCGAGTGTTGCCGTCGGCGTGGTGATCTTCATGTCGCCGGTCCTGGCCACCGCCGCCGCGACGAACGCGACCGTGCCCTTGCCGATATCGAAGACGCCTGCGTTCTGCTTGCCGCCGTCCTCGTAGACGTAAGTGTCGATGGTGATCTTCGCGCCGGCGGAGAGGTTGAACGTGGTGGCGTCGTTGAAGGTGATGCCGAGCGAGGAGTTCGACGAGGTCTGCACGACGTCGTTGAGATAGATGTCGTCGCGCACGCGCAGCGGATACGAGTTCTTGTCGCGGATCACGGTCGCGATCCCCGTCACGGTCGCGACATTGCCGATCGGCTCTACGGCGGCGGGTTGCGCGTCGGTGGCCGGTGCCGGCGAAGCCGACGGCGCCGGCGAGGGGGCGGGCGCCGGTTGTGCTTGCGGCTGGGCCTGTGCAAGCTCGATCGCTTCGGCCGCGAGTGCCACGCGCGCGCCGGCCGGCGGCAATGCCAGCAGCACGAGCGCAAACACGAAGCGGCGCCAAGCCACCAATGAAGTCACGAGGATGTCCCGGTGAGAACGCGAGGCGAGATCCGTCGATATCAGCCGGGGTCAGCTGAATGGCGGATGAACATGTGTCGCACGGGAGGGGTGAATGTTCAAACGCCACGTCCGGCGAAGGACATGGCGTTTTCAAGTTGTCGTGCTAGATCCCGAGTCGATGCTTGGCATCGCCCGGGATGACACCTTCGCCTCAGCTCACGCGCTTCCAGGTCTGGCCGCCGCAGAACATGCCGCCGAAGGCGCAACCCTGCACACGCATCGTGTTCGGGCCCTTCATCGCGATCGTCGAGTCGTAGTTGCGGCCGGAGTCGGGATCATGGATGCGGCCGCTCCACTTCGAGCCCTCGGGCTTCATGTTGATCAGGATGCGTTCGTTGGTCTTCTCGGCGTAGCCGCAAAGGTTGGCTCCGCACTGCTCGACGCGGACATTGCCCTTGTTCTCTTCGGTCGCCCAGATGCCGATCGGCGTGTTGGCAACCGCCACGGGCGCGGCGGCAACCGGAGCCGGCGCGGGAGCAACCGCGACGGGAGCGGGCGCAGGCTGTGTCGTCGTGTCAACGGACGGAGCGGCGGCAACCGTCGCCGCCGGGGCAGCGGGAGCAACCGCAGGCGCGGCGGGCGCGGTCGCCTGCACCGGTGCCTGCTGCACGGGAGCCGGGGCGGGCTGCGCGGTCGTGGTCGCCGGAGCCGGCGTGGTGTCGATGTCATCGTCCTTGGAGCCGCCGAGGCCCTTGAGGTTGATGTTGTTCAGCTTGATCGGCTTGTCGGACAGGCCCGGCGCGACGATGGTGACGCAATTGAGCGAGGCGCAGTTGCGCGGCGTCTCGATGCGGATGTGCTGGCCTTCGATCTGGAACGAGATCGTATTGCCGGCATGGGCTGCGGCGGTCGAAGCCAGGAAGAGCGCGGTGGCGGCGATGGTGAGCTTGTTCATGACAACCTCCTGATATGGCGTGGTCCCGGTATGGACTGGTGTCGCCGGTGGATGAAGCGTGGTTCGACCCTACGCCCGGCCGGCCGCGCCTTCCGTGATGGACGTCACGGGAGGCTGTCGTCCCTGCGTGAGGCGGCGCACATTCGGCCGCCGTGCATCCCGGGTAATCTCGTCGCGACACGGAGGGGAGGGGTCGATGACGCGGCTTGTGGCTTCGCTTGGCATGGTGATCGCACTGGCGGCGAGTGCGCCCGCGGCGCAGGCCGGTTCCTACGCCTTCTCGATCGGCGGCCACCGGTTCCAAGTCGAGGCGCCCCGCAATTGCCGGTCCAGTTCCTGTGTTTCGATTTACGGCCGCAGCCTGCGGACGACGGAGGATGCCGGGACGGCACCGGTGCCTGCGCCTGCACCGGTCGTGCAGGCGCCGCAGCCGATCGCTCCGATCAGGCCGGCGCCAGTTGTTGTCGTGGTTCCGCCACCAGCTCCGCCGGCCCCCGTCCTTGCCGCCACGAACTCGCAGCCCGTCGCGCCGCCTGCTCCTCCGCGGGTGGATCTGCCGCGCCTCGATGCACCGAAGACTGTTGCGCTCGCCCCGCCGCGTCTGGAGCCGCCGGTCGTTGCCCCGCAACCCGAGATCAAGCAGGGCACGACGATCGCACAGCGCGGCGACGAGGAGCCGGCCTATTCGCCGCTCGGCGAATGGGAGAGCACTGGTGCCAAGGGCACGGTTCGCATCGAACGCTGCGGCCCCGCGCTGTGTGGTTTCGTGCTCACCGAAGCATCGAACCGGGGCGAGAGCGTGCTCGTCAACATGAAGCCGAAGACGCACGACGTCTGGACCGGCAGCATCTACAGCCGCTCCAGCGGCAGCACCTATTACGGCAGGATGACGTTGACGGCCTCCGGCAAACTTCGCGTCGAAGCCTGTGCGCTCGGCTACTTCTGGTGCACCGGCAACGACTGGACGCGGGTCGAGGAGCACCGGGAGCAGTTGATGACGACCTCACGGCAATGGAGTGGAGCGCGGTCGTAGATCCGCGCAGCCTGTGGGGTGATCTGGTCGATCGTCGTTGCTAGATCATGCCGAGCACGATGGCGCCGACAAAAGCCATGGCGAGATACGCGGTGACAACGCTCAGTCTCCCGGCGAACGTCATGACGCTGCTCCTGGGCTTGCCCCCACGCGCACCGCCCTACGCGCGACTTATGGTTAACAGAGAGTCTCTTTCCGAAAAAGTCAGCCTTGCTGTCGCGCGGCGCCGGGGGCATTCGGGCGCGCGCGGCCCGCTATGGTTAAAGAACGGTGAAATCAACATGTTGAAGAGTCTTTAAGTAAATTCACCCAACGTGCGTGCATGACGCGCGGAGTTCGTTTGTATCTCGTCGGCTCCATCGTCCTTGTTTCGCTTGCGGGTTGCGGACGCGGCTTTTTCCAGGCCGAGCGCGAACCGTGGCGGGCCGAGGCCGAAGCCGCTTGTCTGAAGTCCGGCGCGGTCAAGGAAAGCCCTGATATCGTCCGCATCGAGCCGATCTCCGGACCCGGCATGTGTGGCGCCGAGTATCCGCTGAAGGTTGCCGCCCTCGGTGAAGGCTCCAGCAGCTACGGCTTTGCCGATGAAGAATTGCGTCCGCCGGGGAGCGTCGGCAACCAGCCGCGCTGGCCGGTGACGCAGCCGCGCTCGAATTATCCGCAGAGCCAAAACTATCCGCAACGCTCGAACTATCCCGAGAGCGCGGTGCGCCAGCCCTCCGGCTATGGCGCGCCATCGGGCCCGGTGTCGCTGAACGCACCCGGCGTGGCGCCCCAGGAAGACGAGATCGACCTGCCGCCCGAGGGCACCGATGCTGCGGGCGCCGCGCGCTACATGAATTCGCCGAGCTATCCGGTGCGATCGGCGGCGCCCTATTCGCAGCCGCCGGCGCAGCAACCGTTGCCGCGTCTCGGCCCTGCACAGGGCAATCCCGTCACCGCCGTCGGCCCGGTGGCAATCAAGCCGACCGCGACGCTGGCCTGTCCGATCGTGTCCGAACTCGACCGCTGGCTCGCCGACACCGTGCAGCCCTCGGCGATGCGCTGGTTCGGCGTCCGCGTCGCCGAGATCAAGCAGATCTCCGCCTATTCATGCCGCGGCATGAACGGCAACTCGCGCGCCCACATCTCCGAGCATGCCTTCGGCAATGCGCTCGATATCGCCGCCTTCGTGCTCGCCGATGGCCGCCGCGTCACCGTGAAGGATGGCTGGCGCGGCGTGCCGGAAGAACAGGGCTTCCTGCGCGACGTGCAGTCCGGCGCGTGCGTGCATTTCACCACGGTGCTCGCGCCCGGCTCCAACGTCTACCACTACGATCACATCCACGTGGACCTGATGCGCCGCGCCAGCCGCCGCCTGATCTGTCAGCCCGCCGCCGTCTCCGGCGAAGAGGTCGCCGGGCGGGCCCAGCAGCGCAACCCTTACGCCGGCCGGCGTGATCCCTATGTCACCGGCTCGCTCGGCTCGCGCAAGAGCACGACGCGCAAGCAGGAAGAGGACGAGTACGCGGACGATTGAGATGACCGCCCGCATCGTCCGCTATCTCACCCATCCGCAGGTGCAGATCGACCCCGATGTGCCCGTGCCGCAATGGGGCCTGAGCCCGGTCGGACGCGCGCGGACCGAGACATTGGCGCAGGCGCCCTGGCTTGCGAACACCACGCAGATCATCTCCAGCGGCGAGCGCAAGGCGGTGGAGACCGCGGGGATCATTGCAGGCCCACTCGGGATCATGATCGAAATTCGCGCGGCCATGCATGAGAACGACCGTTCGGCGACCGGCTTCCTGAAGCCGGCCGAGTTCGAGCAGGTCGCCGACCGGTTCTTCGCAGAGCCGCATCTGAGCGTCCGCGGCTGGGAGCGCGCGGTGGACGCGCAGGCGCGCATCGTGCGCGAGGTCGAGGCGGTGCTGGCGCGAGATCGTCACGGCGATGTTCTCTTCGTCGGCCACGGTGCCGTCGGCACGCTGCTGCTTTGCCACTATGCCGGGCATCCGATCAATCGCGTCCACGATCAGCCGGCCGGAGGGGGTCATTGCTTTGCGCTTGCAAGGCAGGACAGGAGCATCCTGCACGCGTGGTGCAGAATGGAAGAGATCGCCTCCTGATGTGACGGATGGCCCGCGATTGCGAGGCCGGCCGCAGGCAGCGAGCGCTGCGTCTTCGGCAATGCAAATCTTGCGCGCAAAAATTTGCGCAGCCGGGATTTTCCTCCAAGGCATTGAATTGTCGCCGCTAATCGCAACCTGACGGGGTTCGACGGCGGTTGGCACAGTCGCTGCAATGAGACTGCTGCAACGAAGCGGCGCGGCCGGCGCTGTGAGCCATCGGAACCCGTCATGCAGATGTCCGTCACCCCGCCTACCTCCGATCTCGAGCAGCGCGTGCTGTCGCGCATCACGGAGGCGCGCTGGCTTGAGCTGGCATCGGAGCTGATCCGCACCGGACAGCCGCGCTCCGGCAATCCGCTCGATCCCGATCTGCCGCCAGCCGAGGAGGAAGCCATCTCCATGCTGGTCGCGGGCAAGCTCGAAGCTCTCGGCATGGAAGTGACAAAACACAGCGCGCAGCCGCACCGGCCGAACGTGCTCGGCGTCTTGAAGGGGCGGGAGGGCGCGCCGTCGCTGATCCTCAACGATCATCTCGACACCTATCCGGCCGTCGAGCCCCACAAGTGGCACATGACGGATTTTGATCCGTTCAAGGCGACGCGTCACGGCGACCTGCTCTACGCGCGCGGCACCTCCGACACGCGCGGCAATCTCGCGGCGTCGCTGCTCGCGGTGCAGGTGCTGGTCGAAGAAGGCGTGACATTCGATGGCACCTTGATGTGCTGCTACACCGTCGACGAGGAGCGCAACGGCACCGAGGGCTCGATCTACATGCTGAACAAGGTCGGCCTCACCGCCGACTACGAGATCACCGCCGAGCCGACCGCGTGGGGCGATGTCGGCAAGGACTGGGGCATGAACCTCTCGGTGGCCAATTCCGGACACTGCCTGGTCGAGGTCACGGTCGAGGGCATCAAGTCGCATATCTGGCGCCCCGACATCAGCGTCAACGCCATCATGGAGGCGGCCAAGCTGCTGCCGAAGCTGAAGGAGATGGCGTTCACGCACGTGCCGAGCACGTTCATGGGACACACGCCGCCCTGCTGCTCGGTGGTGCGCATCCGCGGCGGCCTGCCCGGCGAGATGCAGTTCTCGCCGGATGCCTGCACCATCACGCTCGCGGTGGTCGGCATCGTCCCGGGCATGACGCTTGGCAGCGTGATCTCCGACATCGAGCGGCTCGGGCAGCAGACGTTCGCGGGCGTCAACGACGTCAAGGTCGGGGTGCGCCAGGTGCCCGGCTCGCTGTTCGTCAATGCGACCGAGCCGGTGCCGGTCGAGGAAGAGCCGTGCCGCTCCCTGCGCGACGTCTACAAGCGCATGATGGGCCGCGAGCCCGGCGTCAACCGCAAGAACGCCTTCAACGACACCATCCGTTTTCGCGAGGCCGGCATCAATGCCGTGACCTTCGGTCCCGGCGAGGACGGATGGGCGGTCGACAACGAGAACATCTCGATCACCAAGTCGGTGATGGCGACGCGGATCTACGCGCTGACCATCATGCAGATTCTGGGCGTGCGCGCATGAGCGCCGAGGCAAGCCCCATGGCCCTTCCGATCCCGGCCGATCGCACGCGACGGGGCAGCCTGCGGCTGCCAAAGGTCTCGCGATCGATGCTGCTCTCGACGCTCACCGTCGCCATGCTGCTGGCGGCATGGGCCATCGTGACGGAGATGGGCTGGGCCAACGAGCTGTTCCTGCCGAAGCCGCAGGCGGTGTGGGCCGCGTTCGTCAAGACCATGACCAGGGGATATCAGGGCGCGACGCTGCTCCAGCATCTCGGTGCCAGCCTCTATCGCATCCTCACCGCGTTCGCGCTGGCCTGTCTCGTCGGCATTCCGCTCGGCGTTCTCATGGGCGTGTCGCGCAATGCGCGCGCGCTGCTCAATCCGCTGATCGAGTTCTACCGGCCGCTGCCGCCGCTCGGGCTCTACACGCTGCTGGTGATGTGGCTCGGTATCGGCGAGAGCTCGAAACTGTCGCTGCTGTTCCTCGCCGGCCTGCCGGGCATCGTGATCTCGACGATCCAGGCTGTCGCCAGCGTCGATCCCGTCTATGTGCGCGCCGCGCAGTCGCTCGGTGCAAACAGGCGCCATCTATTGTTCCATGTCTATCTGCCCGCGGCGGGACCCTTGATCCTCGCCGGCATGCGCATCTCGCTGGGGTTCACCTACACCGTTCTCGTCGCCGCCGAGATCGTCGCGGCTTCAGCCGGCATCGGCTGGATGATCTGGGACGCCGCGAAATTCCTGCTGTCCGACGTCGTCATCATGGGCCTGATCGTGCTCGGCCTCACCGGCGTCGTGCTCGACCTCATGATGCGCGGCATCGCAAGACTTCTGATGCCGTGGGCCCGAACCTGATCCTGACCGAGGAGAGACCGATATGATGAAGAGATTGATTGCGACCCTTGTTGTTTCCACGCTTGCGCTCACGGCGATGGCGCGTGCCGAGGACAAGCCGGCGAAGGTGACCGTCGGCTATCTGAACCTCGTGAACGCGCAGCTCGTCACCAAGCATCTCGGCCTGCTCGCCAAGGAGATGCCGGGCGTCGACATCAAATATGTCAAGGTCGGTGGCGGCGGCGACATGCTGCGGGCGATCGCCGGCAACGACGTCGACTTCGGCGGCCTCGGCAATCCGCCGACCGCGATCGGCGCGACCCGGGCGCTGCCGATCAAGGGCATTCTGGTGATCAACCTGCTCGACTACGTCGAGTCGCTGGTGGTCCGCACCGACAAGAACATTACGTCTCTCAAAGACCTCAAGGGCAAGACGGTCGCCGCGCCGTTCGGATCGACGACACATTATCTGCTGCTGCAGGCCCTGAAGGACGAGGGCGTCGATCCTGCCTCGCTGAAGATACTGGACCTCGCTCCGTCGGACATCGCGGCGGCATGGCTTCGCGGCGACATCGATGCCGCCTGGTTCTGGGAGCCCAACCTCGACAAGGCCGTCAAGAACGGCGGCAAGATCCTCATTACCTCGGGCGAGATGACCAAGCGCGGCTATCCGACCTGGGATATCGGCGTCGTCATGAACGCGTTCGCGGAGAAATATCCGTCCTATGTCGAGAAGTTTATCAAGGCCGAGTGCGAGGGGATCGATTTCTGGCTGAAGAACCCGGAGAAGACGGCCGAGATCATCGCGGAGGAGCTGTCGCTTCCTCTTCCCGACGCGACACGGATGATGAAGGGCACCGGCATGGTTCCGTGCAGCAAGCAGCTTACGGAGGAATATCTCGGCACATCCGCGAAGAAGGGCAAGTTCGTCGATACGCTGATCTCGACTGCGGACTTCCTGGTGAAGCAGGAGCGGTTGCCGAGGTTGCTGCCGCGCGCCGACTTCGAAGCCTTCATCCAGCCTGTCTATCTGGAGAAAGTGGTCGGCCGTTGAGGCCGGCTGCCGGCGGGCTTGCCTCGCCGGCACCTCCCGTTCCCGCAAGCATGTGACCGACATGGATATCTCCCCCCGGCACCTTCGTGCCGCCTACCGCGGTGGCGTGCTCAGGCCATCCGACGTGGCTGCGCATGTGTTGTCCCGCCTGAACGCCGCCGACCAGAGCGGCGTCTGGATCTCGACGGCGAAACCCGAGAGCGTCATCGCCGCCGCCCGCGCGCTCGAGGCGCGGATCGGCGAGATCGACGCGCTGCCGCTCTATGGCCTCGTGTTCTCGGTCAAGGACTGCATCGACGTCGCGGGCGAGCAGACCACGTCGGCCTGTCCGGAATTTGCCTATGTCGCAAAGGATACGAGTCCCGTGGTGGCCGACGCCATCGCCGCCGGCGCGATCTATGTCGGCAAGACCAACATGGACCAGTTCGCGACCGGGCTCGTCGGTGTGCGCTCGCCCTACGGCATCGCGCGCAACCCGCACAATCCCGATTATATTCCCGGCGGCTCCAGCTCAGGCGCGGCGGTGTCGGTCGCGACCGGGACGTCGTCCTTTGCGTTCGGCACCGACACCGGCGGATCGGGCAGGGTGCCGGCGTCCTATTGCGGCGTCACCGGGTTCAAGCCCGCGCCCGGGGCCTTCAGCCAGCGCGGCATGGTCTATGCGTGCCGGAGCTTCGATACCATATCGCTCTATACGCAGCAGCCGGACGATGCCTACGACATCTATCGCGTGCTGGCGCGGCACGATCCAGAGGACTGCTTTTCGCCGGTCGATTTTGCCGGCTGGACGGAGCAGGCGTCGCCGGCGCGCCCGCTGAAGATCGCGACGCCGCTCCTCGATCAGCTCAAATTCTTCGGCAACGTAGAGACGGAGCGGCTGTTCGGCGATGCGCTTCACAGGCTGCGTCGGCTCGATCTGCCGGTCACGCCGGTCGATTTCTCGCCGTTCACCTCGATCAACGATCTGATGTTCTTCGGGCCGTTCCTGGCCGAGCGGGATGTCTCGGTCGGCGCCTTCCTCGATGCCAATCCCGATGCCGGCGTCAGGATCGTGCGCAATCTCGTCATTGGCAGCCGGAAGTTCACGGCCGCTGATACCTACCGCGCTCTTTATGAGGTGAAGGACGTCCAGCGTTCGCTTCGCGCGTTCTGGGAGAGGCACGACGCGCTGGTTGTTCCGACGGTCGGCACCATCCTCAGCATCGCTGATGTTGCGCGTGATCCGCTGACGGCGAATTTCAACAACGGCTACTATACCAACTACGCCAATCCGCTCGGGCTCGCCGCCATCGCGGTGCCGAATGCGGTGACCGGGGCCGGCGTGCCCTACGGCGTCACCTTTCTGGCGCCGGCCGGGCGGGAGCGCCTGCTCACCGACCTGGCCTGCGCATTCACAGGAGCGGCGGCCCGGCCTTGAGCTTTCGCGGCGCGTTGCAATCCGATCCGGGAACTCCTAGCCTTCGAGCCGTCACTCGAAGGGAGACCGATGGTGGAGCGCAGTCATGCGCATGAGGTGGCCGATCCAGGTGAGCCGTGCGCCGAGCTGCGAAGGGCCGGGACCGGACGTTACGTGCTGAAGGCGCTGGACAAGCCCGATCTGGACCTGGTGATGCGCACCGGCAGGCTGGCCACCTACCAGAACCGCGAATATCTATTGCGGGAAGGCGAGCCCGCGGACGGCATCCACATCATCCTGAACGGGGTCGTCGAAAGCACCCATGCGGGCACGCAGGGGCGCGAGCTGATGCTGGCGACCTGGGAGGCCGGCGATTTCGTCGGAGCTCCCTACATTCTCGGCGATCACCGCCACAGCTGGTCGGCCCGCGCGCTTGGGCGCGTCGAGGCCCTGCATCTCGACCAGGATGCGATCCGCACGCTGATCGCGCAGTCGCCGTCGTTTGCGGTCGCACTGATCGAATGCCTGGGCTTCAAGGGCGAGACCTATTCGATGCTGGCGCAGACGCTGGCGGGGCAAAAGGCGGCCGAACGGCTGGTGCTGCTTCTGGTCAAGCTGTGCGAGAACGCGGCGCAGGACGAGAGCGGCCCGATCTCGCTCGGCCGCGTGACGCAGGCCAATCTCGCGCGCATGATCGGCGCGACGCGGCAGTCGATCAGCCTGATCCTCAATCGCCTCCAGGACGACGGCATCATCGCGACCGGTCCGACCAAGATGGTGGTCAACGATCTCACGGCGCTGAGGAGGCAGGTGACGGACTAGGGCTTGTACTTATAGACGTCAGATTCCGAGGGCCAAGCAGAAGTTGCCCCGCTTGGTCGGCATCGACTGCTTATGACCCCTAGCCGAGCCAGTTCGAGCGGCTTCAAGTCGGGCTATCTGAGCTTCTGTGCCGACCCGCGTGGAGGTCGGACATCACCTATGGCGGGGATCCTTTGTAGTGGCGAAAAGTCGACTTTCCAAAGATCAAGTTCAAACAGCTCGTCGCGCTGATCGAGGTTCAAGGCGACCGATACTAGCACTCCATCGGCATCGTCAAATTCGGCTTCGCCAATACATCGGCCAAGACGCCGGTCTGCGGCACCGGCGAAGAGAAGGCTACCCATCCCACCGTCGTTCATGTCCTCTACGAGGCCAAAATGTCCCTGCAAGGGTGAATGCTGACCTAGAATAAAAGCAACCAAATCACGCTCTTTGGGGGTGAGGGGGCGTGGCATCTTCTTTTTCCCAGAGGCTAGCGTGCATTGGCTATATCACACCGTCGCTCGCGATGCCCGCTTCTGACCCCAAGGCGGAAGTCCTGCGACGTTTCGCTTTCGCGCCGCTATCGGGGCATAGCAGGCGTCAGACGGCATTCCCGATTTATGGGTACAAGCCCTGGCGCAGGCTGCTGCGCAAAGTCATGTCGAGGTCGGCTTCGACGGTGCGGGGACCAGCCCCATGCAACGCTGCACCTCGGCCGGGACGTTGTAGGTCCGCATGATGTGGCGGCTGTCGCGGAGGCCGGATGACTCCCGTTGCACCACCAACATCCAGAGCGCTTGCCCTGCTTCCATTACCAGCTTGCGCCTCGCCGCCTGCATGGAGGCCGGCACCTCCGGGAGCGCATGGGCGGCGTCGAACTCGCGCAAGCGTGTGAGCGCCTGTTCGAGCGTGCGGCCCATCCGTCCAAGCGCGGAGGCCTGTTCCTGAACGATCTCGTAGTGGAGGATATCGACGGGCGGGCGAAGATCACGGGACATGAGCCCAAATATAGCGTCGCCCGAATGGCCTGCAACGCACGGCCGGCTTGTCGCTACTTCGGCCGATACGCCGCCAGGAACATCCGCGTCGCGCTGTCCACCACTTCGGTCATGCGCTCCTCCGACGGCGCGGGCGCGGCCTGGAACACGAAAGGCAGGAAGAGCGAGGCCTTGCACAGTTCCATGAACTGCGAGGCCGCCAGATCGCAATCGTCGATGGTGAGATCGCCGGAGGCAACATGGGCTTTGAGATAGTCCGACAGACGGTTGATGGTCTTGTCCAGCACGCGTCCATAATAGCGGCGGCCGACGTCAGGCATGCGCTCCGCAATCGCCATGACGGTGCGGATCGCCGATCCGCCGCCGGGCCGGCAGAGCAGGTGGATGTAGGCCCGGCCAAAATCCGTCAGCGTCGTCTCGGCATCGCGAGCGTGGTCGAAATTGAAAGCGACCTGGCCGTAATCGAGCGCCTCCTGTTCGAGGATGGCTTCGAACAGCGCGCATTTGTCGGCGAAGTAGACGTAGAGCGTACCCTTGGAGACGGCGGCCGCGCGCGCGATCTCGCCCATGCTGGCGCCGTCAAAACCGAGATCCATGAACACCTTGCGGGCCCCGTCCAGGATCTGGCGGCGCTTGGAGCTGTCCTCCTCTTGGAGGACGTGCAGATGTTCGCGGCCGGCTACAACCATTGGTTCAGCGTCTCGGAAGGTTTTGGATCGGGCCCAAACCATGAAACCCAAATAAAGGATTCGGGCCAGTACGGTCCGCTCGGGTATATTATCTATATTGACCGAACCGTTCGGTCAATGGTATTTGGGATAGGCGAGAGGGAAACCGGCCGCATAACGGCCGTCCTTGATCGCGCTATTTTTGGGGAGGCCTTTATGGCCGTATCGAGAGACCAGGCTGCGCGCGTTCTTCGCCAGGAAGCGGTGGAGACGACGGCGGAGCAGGCGGGCAGTGACGTGACAACCGGAAAGTCCGCCGCGCTTGCCGAGCAGTTGCGCTCTCATGTGGCCGAGGAAGCCAAGCGCCGCGGCGAGGCGCCGGAGAAGCCCGTGACCGACAAGCCGGCCCCCGATGCAGCCGCGCCCGGCGCGCCTGCCGCCGGCAAGTCCGGCAAGCGCAAATTCGTCATGATGGGCATCGGCCTCGTGCTGGCGCTCGCGGCAGCCGGCTATGCCGGCTATTACACGCTGGTCGGCCGCTTCTATGTCTCGACCGACGACGCCTATGTCCGCGCCAACAACACCATGCTGGGCGCGCGTGTCGCCGGCCACATCTCCTCGATCCTCGCCGGCGACAACACGTCGGTGCGCGCGGGCGACATCGTCCTGCGCATCGACGACGGCGACTACAAGATCGCCGTCGATGCCGCCACGACGAAGATCGCGACCCAGCAGGCCACCATCGATCGCATCGGCCGACAGGTCGCCGCGCTCGACAGCCAGGTCGCGCAGGCCAAGGCGCAGCTGGTCTCGGCTGAGGCGGGCCTCAAGCGCGCAGACCTCGATTATGAGCGCCAGCAGGCACTGAACAGCAAGGGCTTTGCCTCGCGGGCGGTGTTCGAAACTTCGGAAGCCGGACGCGACCAGGGCGCCGCCGCGGTCAAGGCCGCGCAGGCCGCTTACGATGTCGCCGTCAGCAATGTCGATGTCGCCAAGGCACAGCAGGCCGAAGCGCAGGCGCAGCTCGCCGAGCTCAAGACCTCGCTCGCCAAGGCCGAGCGCGATCTTGCCTTCACCGCCGTGCGTGCGCCGGTCGACGGTGTCTTCTCCAACCGTCTCGTCAGTGCCGGCGACTTCGTCGCTGTCGGTCAGCGGCTCGGCAATGTCGTGCCGCTCGACAATGTCTATATCGACGCCAACTTCAAGGAAACGCAGTTGAAGCGCATCCGTCCCGGTCAGCCCGTGACGATCAAGGTCGATGCCTACGGCATGCGCAAGTTCTCCGGCGTCGTCGACAGCATCGCGGCGGGCTCGGGCTCGGTGTTCACGCTGCTGCCGCCCGACAACGCCACCGGCAACTTCACCAAGATCGTGCAGCGCGTGCCGGTCCGCATCCGCGTGCCGAAATCGGTCGCCAGGCAGAACCTGCTGCGTGCGGGCATGTCGGTCTATGCGACGGTCGACACCAACAAGGGCGCAGCCGACGCAGACAGCGAGATTGATCTCGACGATCCCACCATGGTCCATCCGCAATAAGCGCTGTGACATGAGCCGCGCCGCCGCGTCGAATGCAGGTGCGCACCCTCTCCCGCTTGCGGGAGAGGGTGTCTCCGCATTGGGACAATCCCCAAGCGGAAAGAACCCTCACCCGGCGCTTCGCGCCGACCTCTCCCGCTTGCGGGAGAGGTGCATCCAATCCGCAGCGTGCTCTAACCCGAGCTGAACAATGGCCACCGCCACCACCGCCTCGCCTGACATGATGGCGAACCCCGCTTCGGAGCGCATCGCGCCGAAGCGGCTGTTCGCCTTCATCATCATGGTGTTCGGGATGTTCATGTCGATCCTGGACATCCAGATCGTCTCGGCATCCCTCAGCGAAATCCAGGCCGGACTGTCGGCCAGCTCCAGCGAAGTCGCCTGGGTCCAGACCGCCTATCTGATCGCCGAAGTCATCGCGATCCCGCTGTCGGGATTCCTGTCGCGCGCTTTCGGCACCCGGTTGTTGTTCGCGATCTCGGCGGCCGGCTTCACGGTTTCGAGCCTGCTTTGCGGCTTTGCCACCACTATCGAGGAGATGATCCTCTGGCGCGCGCTGCAGGGCTTCCTGGGCGCCGGCATGATCCCGACGGTGTTCGCCTCGGCCTATACCGTGTTCCCGCGCTCCAAATTCCATATCGTAGGTCCCATCATCGGCCTCGTTGCGACGCTCGCGCCGACCATCGGGCCGACGGTCGGCGGCTACATCACCGACCTGATGTCGTGGAACTGGCTGTTCTTCATCAACGTCGTGCCCGGCATCGGCATCACCATCGGCGTGCTGGCGCTCGTTGATTTCGACGAGCCGCATTTCGAACTGCTCGACCGTTTCGACTGGTGGGGCCTGACGTTCATGGCCGGCTTCCTCGGCACGCTGGAATACGTGCTGGAGGAAGGTCCGCTCCATGCGTGGATGCAGGATACGTCCGTTGCGATCTGCGCCTGGATCTGCGCGATCTCGGCGATCGCCTTCTTCTGGCGCGTGTTCACGGCGGCCGAGCCGATCGTGAATTTGCGCACCTTCTCCAATCGCAATTTTGCGATCGGCTGCGTGCTGCAGTTCTGCATCGGCATCGGTCTCTACGGCCTGACCTACATCTATCCGCGCTACCTCGCCGAGGTGCGCGGCTACAGCGCGCTGATGATCGGCGAGACCATGTTCGTCTCCGGCATCACCATGTTCCTGATCGCGCCGCTGGTCGGCCGGCTGATGGTGAAGGTCGACATGCGCTACATGATCGCGTTCGGGCTGATCGTGTTCGCGATCGGCTCCTACCAGATGACATGGATCACCCGGGACTACGATTTCTACGAGCTGCTGATCCCGCAGATCCTGCGCGGCGTCGGCATGATGTTCGCGATGGTCCCGACCAACAATATCGCGCTCGGCACGCTGGCGCCGGACAGGGTGAAGAACGCGAGCGGCCTCTTTAACCTGATGCGCAATCTCGGCGGCGCCGTGGGCCTGGCCGTCATCAACACCGTGCTCAACGACCGTACTGATCTGCACATCACCCGCCTCCAGGAGCGCGTCACCTGGGGCAATACGACCGCGACCGAAACCCTGACCATGCTGCAGCAGAAGTTCCAGGGTCTCGGCGATGCCTCGCTGATGGCGATGAAGCAGCTCAGCCAGATCGTGCACCGCCAGGCCGTGGTGATGGGCTTTGGCGATGCGTTCTTCGTGCTCACGGTGTTTTATCTCGGCCTCAGCCTCCTGGTCACGCTGCTGAACAAGCCGGCGTCGCTGACCGGCGGCGGCGACGCGCATTGAGGCGACACGATCGGTGTCGTCGCCCGGCTTGACCGGGCGACCCAGTACGCCGAGACAGCGCGATCAGAACCGAGAAGCCCCGGCCTACTG
The DNA here is from genome assembly GCF_007290395.2 of Bradyrhizobium cosmicum. Classification (NCBI taxonomy): domain Bacteria; kingdom Pseudomonadati; phylum Pseudomonadota; class Alphaproteobacteria; order Hyphomicrobiales; family Nitrobacteraceae; genus Bradyrhizobium; species Bradyrhizobium cosmicum. The sequence goes on from NZ_CP041656.2 coordinate 1,832,015, forward strand.
GATTCCCCGCCTTCGCGGGGAATGACAGCGGCGCTTTGCGAGGTCCTCCGTTCGAAGGAGCGGACCAAATTGCAACACTCGTCCGTGATCTTGCGCCGGCCCCGTTGCAAACCGAAAACGACACATCTATAAAGCGCACCTCATTCATTCGAACCGAGAGGAGATTTGCATGATTTCGTCGCATTCGCAGATCGTCCGCCCGCGCTCGATGATGTTCTGGCTCGGTATCTGCTCGACCTCCTAGAGGTCCTTTCCGCCAGCTTCGATTGGGCTCCAAGTCCCGATCGCTCCGCTTCCCAAGTCAAAATCAGTCTCAAGTGACGCCGTTTCGGCCCTCGTGGCCGGCCTGTGTCCATCGATGGAGCCGGCCCGCGCCAAAAGCGGCCGGATGATGCCATGACCGCTCTGTCAAAAAAGCCCGCGGCGATACGCGTGGTGCTGCCTTTCGTGTTCCGGCACTGGCTGAAGCAGCCGGGGCGCACGCTCGTCATCGTCGGCAGCGTGTTGGGGGCGACCGCCGCCGACCTGTTCATGCCGGTGTTCTCCGGACATTTGATCGACGCGCTGACGCACGGTCCGTCCGATCCGGATGCGCGCCACGCGGCACTGGTCGCGTTCGGCGCCATCGTGGCGCTGGGCGCGGCGTCGATGGTGCTGCGGCTGGCAGGCCTGCAGGCGATCGTGCCGTTCACGCTGAAGATCATGTCCGAGGTTGCGCAGGACGCATTCGTGCGCGTGCAGCGCTTCTCGACCGACTGGCACGCCAACTCGTTCGCCGGCTCCACCGTGCGCAAGATCACGCGCGGCATGTGGGCGCTCGACCTGCTCAACGACACCATCCTGCTGGCGCTGCTGCCTTCGCTGATCGTGCTGATCGGGTCGGTGATCCTGCTCGGCGCGCATTGGGCCTCGCTTGGCGCGGTGATCGCGCTCGGCGCGCTGGCCTATGTCACGATGACGGTGCTGTTCTCGACGCGATACATCGCGCCGGCTGCGCGAATCTCCAATGCCTGGGACACCAAGGTCGGCGGCACGCTGGCGGATGCGCTGACCTGCAACGCCGTGGTGAAATCCTTCGGTGCCGAAATGCGCGAGGATTCGCGGCTCGCGCACGTCATCAATCGCTGGCGCGTGCGGGTGCGGCGGACGTGGTTTCGCTACAACTACACCGCCATGGCGCAGCTCTCGATGCTGTTATGCCTGCGGGGGTCCGTGATCGGCGGGGCGGTGCTGCTGTGGATGTCCGGGCACGCTTCGCCCGGCGACGTCACTTACGTGCTGACGAGCTATTACGTCATTCACGCCTATCTGCGCGACGTCGGCATGCACTTCAACAACCTCCAGCGCTCGGTCAACGACATGGAGGAGCTGGTGTCGATTCATGACGAGCCGATCGGCATTGCCGATGCGGCCGACGCGCGGCCGATCGTCATCGAGGGCGGCCAGATCGTGTTCGACGACGTCACGTTCCACTATGGCGGCCATCGCGCGCCGCTCTACGACGGGCTGTCGCTGACGATCCGCGCCGGCGAACGGGTTGGCCTCGTCGGCCGCTCCGGCTCCGGCAAGACGACCTTCGTCAAGCTGGTGCAGCGGCTCTACGACGTCTCCGGCGGCCGCGTGCTGATCGACGGGCAGGACATCGCGCTGGCGACGCAGCAATCGCTGCGCAGCCAGATCGCGATCGTGCAGCAGGACCCGATCCTGTTCCACCGGACGCTCGCCGAGAACATCGCTTACGGCCGGCCCGGCGCCAGCCTCGAGGCGATCGAGCAGGCGGCGCGGCTGGCAAACGCGCACGACTTCATCCTGCGCCTGCCGAAGGGCTACGGCACCCTGGTTGGCGAGCGCGGGGTGAAGCTGTCGGGCGGCGAACGGCAGCGCGTCGCGCTGGCGCGTGCCTTCCTGGCGGACGCGCCGGTGCTGATCCTGGACGAGGCAACCTCGAGTCTCGATTCGGAATCGGAGGCGCTGATCCAGCAGGCGATGGAGCGGCTGATGAAGGGCCGCACCTCGATCGTGATCGCGCACCGGCTGTCGACGGTGCGCAGCCTCGACCGGATCCTGGTGTTCGACCGCGGCGAGATCGTCGAGCAGGGCACCCATGCCATGCTCGCGGGCAAGCCAGGGGGACTCTATCGCGGCCTGTTCGAGCGCCAGGTCGTGGAGCTCGGACGCATCGTAGCGGCGGAATGAGGCGCGGGCGGCGGGACGAAAGTCCCGTCGCGACCTCGCCGGAAATGGAATGAGATGAAGGACCTGACACGCGACTCCATCGTGAGCCATATCCTGCAGATGTCGCCCCCGATCATGGCCGGCATGGTCACGATCATGATCTGCCAGCTGGTCGATTTGTACTTCGTTTCGGGGCTGGGCGATGCGGCGGTCGCAGGCGTCGCCGCGGCCGGCAATGCCGGCTTTCTCGTCAACGCCCTGATGCAGGTGCTCGGCGTCGGCACGGTGGCGCTGATGGCGCATGCCGTGGGGCGCAAGGACCGCAGCGATGCCAATCTGATCTTCAACCAGTCGGTCGCCCTGTCGGTGCTGTTCGGGCTGCTGACCCTGGTCGCGGGTTTTGCGCTGTCGCGCCCCTATATGCGCGCGGTAGCGGCCGACGAAGCCACGGTCGAGGCCGGAACCGTCTATCTGCTCTGGTTCATGCCCGCGCTGGCTCTGCAATTCGCCTCGCAGGTGATGGCGTCCGCGTTGCGGGCGACCGGCATCGTGCGTCCGAGCATGCTGGTGCAGGCGCTGGCCGTAGCGATCAACATCGCGCTGGCGCCGGTGCTGATTTCGGGCTGGGGCACCGGGTATGCGCTCGGCGTCGCCGGTGCGGGCCTTGCCAGCTCGATCGCCGTGTTCATCGGCGTGCTGATGCTGCTCGGGTATTTCCTCAGGCTGGAGCGTTACGTCGCTTTCCATGCCGCGCAATGGCGTCCGCAGCTTCGGCAGTGGAAGAGAATCCTCAATGTCGGCCTGCCCGCGGGCGGCGAGTTCGTGATGGTCTTCATCATCGTGGCAGTGGGCTATTACGTGCTGAGCGTTTTCGGCCCGGCGGCGCAGGCCGGATTTGGCATCGGGATGCGTGTCCTTGGCCTGATCCAGATGCCGGCGCTCGCCGTCGCCCTCGCCGCAGGGCCGATTGCCGGCCAGAACTTCGGCGCCGGCAATGGCGTGCGGGTGCGGGAGACCTTCGTCAAGGCCGCGCTTATCGCCACCGCCGTGATGGTCGCTCTGCTGATCCCCGCGCAGCTCGCGCCGGGTCTGCTGCTGGCCGGCTTCTCGAACGATCGGGAGACCATGGCGGTCGCCTCGCTGTTTCTGCGGATCGTCTCGCTCAACATGGTGGCGCAGGGGCTGATCTTCACCTGCTCCAGCATGTTCCAGGGGCTCGGCAATACCAAGCCGGTGTTGTGGACCTCGGCAACGCGGGTCCTCACGTATTCCCTGCCGTCGATCTGGCTCTCGACGTGGCCAGGCTTCCGGATGGAGCACGTATGGTATTTGTCGATCGCAACGACAACGCTGCAGGCCGCCCTGAGTGTCTGGTCGCTGCGCCGCGAGTTCGACAAGCGCCTTGCATTGTCGCCGCAGGAGACGGCTGTGGAGCCATTGGTCGTCGAGCCGGCCGCGCCGCTCCGTGAGCCCGCGTGACGACGGCTTGTTCCATCCCCGCGGCTCCGGCTAACTTGCCGCGCCGTGGGGATGGGTGGCAGAAGGGCTGAATGAACGGAGCGACGAACGAGCAGAAGCCGGTGTCCTGGCTCGCGGCAATCTGGGCGGCGCGCTACCGCACGCCGGCCCGCTTCGTCGCGCTGATCGCGCTGCTGCTGCCGTGGAGCACGACGGGGCTGACATTTGCGCTGATCCCCTGGCTGATCGCCTTTGCCTTTCTCGATCTCCGCGCGTTTCCGCGCTCGCTGCTTCGCCCGGTCTGCCTGCTGCCGATCGCGCTGGTCGCGCTCGCCGCTCTCGGTACGCTCTGGTCGGATGCGCCCTGGCCGGAGCGAATCCATGCCCTCGCGCCGGCGGCAAAGCTGTTGGTGATCCCGCTCCTGATCTACCAGTTCGAGCGCTGGCCCTACGGCAATTGGGTGTTCTCGGCGTTCCTGGCGTCCTGCGCGCTGCTGATGCTCTACTCCTTCGTCGTCGCGCTCGACCCCGGCCTCTCGCTCAAACTCTATCTGTCGCGTGGACCCTACAAGGTCGAGAGCGGGATCGCCGTGCGCAACTATATCGACCAGAGCCAGGAGTTCGCGCTCTGTGCCATCGCGGTGCTTTATCCTGCCGTGATGCTGTTCCGGCAGGGCCGCGTTCGGATCGCCGCGCTGTTCGCGCTGCTTGCGGTCGGGTTCCTCGCCAACATGATGTTCGTGGTGGTCTCGCGCACGGCACTGGTCACGCTGCCGCTCCTGCTCATGGCGTTCGCGCTGCTGCATCTGCGCCGCCGCACGGCGCTGATCGCCGCCGGCGCAATGTTGCTGGCGGCCGTCCTGCTCTGGACCGTCTCGCCGCCCCTGCGCGCGACGATCGCGAAATTCCGGGGCGACTACGAGATGAGCATGCAGGACAGGAAGGTCAGCGGGATGGGCTCGCGGCTGGAATATTGGCGGAAGTCCCTGGGGTTCGTCGCGGACGCGCCGCTGATCGGTCACGGCACTGGGTCGATCCGCGGCCTGTTCGCGAGCGTCGCCGTCGATGCGCACGTCGATCCGCTGCGGGGCGAGATCGTCAGCAACCCGCACAACCAGACGCTCAGCGTTGCCGTGCAGTGGGGCGCCGTCGGCGTGCTGATCCTTTATGCGCTGTGGTTTTCGCATCTGCTGATGTTTCGCGGCGACGGGCTGGCCTGCTGGATCGGCTTGCTGGTGGTCGTGCAGAACATGCTGTCCTCGCTATTGAACACGCATCTGTTCGATTTCACGTCGGGCTGGATCTACGTGCTCGGCGTCGGCGTCGCCGGCGGCATGGCGCTTGGCGGAAAGCGCGGCGGGGCGGCCGCGGCGACCGACGGGCTCGAAGGCCCCCGTCTGCGCCAGACTCCCGGCGGCACCCCGAAGTGACGCTTGAAGGCCCGGCTGAACGCCGCTTCCGATTCGTAGCCGGTCTGGCAGGCGATCGACTTGATCGGCGTCGCCCCTGAGGTCAGGGCGTGAGCGGCCAGCCGCAAACGCCAGTGAACCAGGTATTGCATCGGCGGCTGATCGAGAAAGTGCTTGAAGCGCTCGGCCAGCACGGTGCGCGAGACCCCGATCCGGCGCGCCAGGCTATCGACCGTCCAGTCGTGGAGCGGCATGGCATGCAGGTGCCGCAGGCCCGCGCCGGCGATCGGGTCGTTGATGGCGGCGAACCAGCCGATTTCGTTCGCGGGCAGCCCTTGAATGTGGTTGCGCAGGATCTCGACGAACATCAACTCCGCCAGACGATGCAGCAGACTGCGCGAGCCCGGCCGCGGCGTGCTTGCTTCCGCGGCGGTGTGCCGGATCGTGCTGGCCAGCCATTCGTCGGCGGGGCCTTCCGGACTGACGTGCAGCAATACGGGCAAATGACGCAGCACGGGGTGACAGAGCAGTTCGTCGCACTGAAGAAATCCGCAGATGATCCTCGTGCTGGGACCGGCGCCGCCATGCTCGAGGACGACAATGTCCGTCCACGGCGGGCGCGGCAGCAGGCCGCCGACCTGCATGGGTACGATCGGCTCGCGCCCGCGGAGTCGATGACTGTCGCCGTAGGGAAGCACGATGACGTCGCCCTCGTTCAACCGCACCGGCGCGAGCCCGTCCAGCTCCATCGTGCAGCCGCCCGATGCGATGATGTGGAAGGGGATGATCCGCTCGGTGCGCAGCGGCAACAGCCTGGCAAGCTGACATGCTTGCGGCGTCGTGATCGCCCAGGGCTCGCGAAACTCGGCGCGGAACAGCACGGTGCCGGCAAGATGCATGCTGCCCAGCACCTCGGAGAGAAGGTCAGCCGGCGTTTCGGGCAAGACTTGCGGGGTCCTGGTCATGTTCGGCCGATCCACAGAGACATAGGATGAAACCTCGCAAAACGATTGAAGAGGTAGGCAACTTGAACAATGAGGCACGTGATCTGGTCGTCGTCATCACGCATGGCATCGACCACGAATTGTCGTCGGTTGGCGTAACCATCGCGCTCGGCGGGATGACGGCCGGCCTGAAGGTCTCGATCTTCCTGACCAGTGCCGGTGTCGACATCGTGCGGCACGGCGCCGCCGATCTCACGCAGGTCAAGCCGCTCGATGGGCTCGCCGCCATGCTGCGCGATTTCATGAACAGGGGCGGCAAGCTCTGGGCCTGCACGCCCTGCGTCAAGAGCCGCGGTTACGCGCAAGAGGACCTGCTGGATGGCGTTGTCATTTCCGGTGCGAGCGTGATGCACGAATTGATCAAGGGCGGTGCCGCCACCTTGAGCTTCTGAGCCGGAATCAATAAGAATGTTTCCGGCTCGCCGCATCCTCCGATCGGGGGATGCGGCTCGACCGGCGAACACTCGTCAGTGGGGTGCGAAACTGTTGAAGCTGTTCCAGACGAGGCCGAGGCCCGACAGGAACAGCAGGCCGAGCACGACATCGCCAAAATGCTTGTCACTCAGCGCGTGGTAGACGCGCGCGCCGGTCCATGCGCCGATCAGCGTGCCCGGAAAGGCGATCAGCGCGAGCCAGACCACCTTGAACGCGACGAGGCCTGACGCGGTCTGCACGATCAGCGCGGTCGCGAGCACCGTGAAATTGAACAGCTGGAAGATGCCGCGCCGCTCATGCTTGTTCCAGCCGCGGATGTTGGCCCAGAGGATCGGCAGCGGTCCCGACAGTCCGGCAAGGCCGCCAAGAATACCGCCGGCAAAGCCGATCGCGCCGTCCGCGATCCGGCCGCCGAACTTGATGGCAAGCGGCTTCTTGTTCAGATAGAGCGCGCTCGAAAAGATCAGCAGCAGGATGCCGACGCTCAGCTTGAACACCTTCGGATCGGCGGAGGCGACCATCATGGTCCCAAGCGGAACGCCGATCAGTCCTCCGATCAGGAACGGCCAAACCAGCGAGAGATCGAAACTCTTCCACATCGACGGCAGCGTCGAGGTCTGCGCGATCACCGAGCAGATCAGCACCAGCGGCACCGCCAGCGATGGCGGCAGGACGTAGAGCCAGATGCCAAGCGCCATCAGCGCCGTGCCGAAGCCTGCGAGGCCCGAGACGAAGCCGCCGGCCAAGGCGCCGAACAGCAGCAGCGCGTAGGTGCTCGTTTCCAACAGATCGTCCTTGTCGCAATGGGCGATCCCGAACTGTTGATCGCGACTGTCCGCATAGCACGGCTGCGGCCTTGGAGGTCAATTTCAAAACCGCACGCGAGCGTGATCCCCAGAGACGGGCGTTCGCGGAAGACGGGCCTACATGGTGGTCGTACTTCAAGCGGGGGCCGCCCGACGCCATCATGCGTTTCGCCTGTCCCCCGAACCAGATGATGGAGAAGAACCATGACCCGCACGAAGACCGCCGTCGCGGCTGCGCTGCTATCGGCGGCGGCGTTGATGCCGACAATGGCGCAGGCGCAGTTTTCCGAGCCTGCGGCCTATCAGGCCGCCCATCCCGACCGCGACGTGCTCAATGGCGGTCAGCTGACGCCTGCCGGGCGCGCGGCCCGTGGCGAGACGGTGACGCCGAGCGAGGCCTACGCGGCCTATCCGTCAGGCGTCGCGCCGGTCGTTCGCTCCCGCCATCGCCGTCATCACCATTGATCTAGACGATCTGCCTGGTATCGGCGGGCCTATGCAGCGCGCCGACGAGGATGCGCAGGGCTTCCGTCAATTCCGCCCTGTTGCGCGCGGCGCCGAGCGAAACGCGTGCTGCATGTGGCGCCGTTCCGTCCACGGTGAAGGCGTCGCCCGCGACGACGGCCAGCCCATTCCGTAGCAGATGAGCCGCGACGTCGGGACGACCCTCCGGCAGACGCAGCCACAGATGGTGGGCCGCAGGCTTGGCCAGGAACTGAACGCCCTTCAGTGCGCGCTGCGCGAGCTGCTGGCGGCCGATCGCCTCGTTGCGTATGGCCGTGATGATGCGATCGGCAATGCCGGTCTCGATCCAATGCGTGACCAGTGCGACCATCAGCGGTGCCGGCATCTGCACGGTGGCCTGCAAATAGCTGCGCATCTCCTGCTGCGCGGCGCTGTCGGGCGTCACGAGATAGGCGACCCGCAGGGCCGGCGCGATGCATTTTGACAGCGTGGTCGCGAGATAGGTCCGCTCCGGAATGAGGTTGGCGATCGGTGAGGCTGAACGATCGAGCAGTCCGTAGGCGTCGTCCTCAATCAGAATCGTATCGGCATCGCTGATAATCCTTGCGATGGCGCTGCGGCGCTCGGCGGACAGCGTCGCGGTGGTTGGATTATGCAGCGTCGGGATCAAGTAGACGGCCTTAGGGCTATGCGTGCGGCAAGCTCGCGCTAGTGCATCCGGCAAGATGCCGCCGTCGTCCATCGCGACGCCGACCAACTTGACGCCGAGCCGCGCGGCGGCGGCCTTGATGCCCGGGAAGGTCAGCGCCTCCGTCAGCACGACGTCGCCGGGCCGGGCGAGATCAGCGAGCAGGTTGAACAGGATCGTCTGCGTGCCGGGAAAGATCACGAGCCTGTCGGCGTGCGCGTGCGGAACGCGCGCACGCATCCAGCGCGCCGCGACCTCGCGCTCGTGCGCGCTGCCTCCGGGCGGCTGGTAGTTGAGATGCGCCGTCAGGCCCGATTGCGCGCGGATGGCTTCCATCCCGGCGATGATGCGTTCGTCGAGCTGCGCCTCGAGCGGATGCGGCGGCACGTTCATCGAGAGGTCGATCGCGACGGGATGCGGCAGGTCGACTGCGCGGCGCGCGCTGGTCTCCGACACGAACGAGCCCTGTCCGACGCGGGCCTCCAGAATTCCGCGGCGCCGCGCCTCGGTGTAGGCGCGTGTCACGGTGGTCAAATCGATGTCGAGCGCTTTTGCGAGGGCGCGCTGGGTCGGCAGTTGCTGGCCGCGCACCAGCCGGCCGGAGGCAATGTCGGCTTCCATGGCATCGACGATGCGCTGGTAGCGCGGCCCTGATAGCTCCGAGATTGTAGGGGTCCAGTCCATGCAATTCAGGTCCATGTCCTTTGAATGTATGGATGCAAGATATTATTGTATGGATTACCGAAAAGGAAGAGGTGCTGTCATGGCAACCGGTTCAGTTTCTCTTACGAAGGCGATGTGGCGCGGATTTTTGGGCAAGTGTCCGAACTGCGGCGAAGGCCATATGTTCGGCCGTTTCCTGAAGGTGGCCGACAGCTGCGACCACTGCGGCGAGGAGCTGTTCCACCAGCGCGCCGATGATTTTCCGGCCTATCTCGTGATGGTCGTGGTCGGCCACCTCGTGGTGCCGGCGATCCTCGCGGTCGAGACCGCCTATGCTCCGGCGATCTGGCTGCAACTGGCGGTGTGGCTGCCGGTGACGCTGTTTGCGTCGCTCGCGCTGCTGCAGCCGACCAAGGGCGCCATCGTCGGCCTGCAATGGCAGATCGGCATGCACGGCTTCGAGGCGGCCAAGCTGCGGCGCGACGCAGGTCAGTTTGCACCGGTCTTCGTGAAGGCGGACACGCGCGCGGCTTAGTCCGTCGCTGTCATTCCGGGGCGTGCGCAGCACGAACCCGGAATCCATTTTTCCACCTTTCCTGCAGCCCTATGGATTCCGGGCTCTCGCTTCGCGAGCCCCGTAATGACGGCGGTGGCTTGAAATGGTGAGGGGTCCGATGCTGTCAGCATCGAACCCCTCGTCACTTTCGCAAGCCGCGTTTTCTTCACGCGAACCGGAAAACCACTTCGCTCGAAAACGCTTTAGAATATCAGCCGGCCTGTAAGCCGGGTTCTGTAAGGCACCGTCCGCTTGCGCGCACGATACGTGACGGCCATTCCTCTGGGACCATGTTTGCACATGGCCTCGAGCAACCTACCCGGACGGCGGGCCTGACATCGCCCCGCGGCGTTATCGCTTGCGCGAACAGCCCGCTATGCCGTCCCTATTCGGTTTTGCTCCCGGTGGGGTTTACCATGCCGGCTCCGTTGCCGGAGCCGCGGTGCGCTCTTACCGCACCTTTTCACCCTTACCCGCCTACGCTGCTTGCGCAGCTTCGGCGCGGCGAGCCTTGCGGGCTTGTCGCGCCATAGCCCCGAAGGGGCGACGGCGGGCGGTTCGTTCTCTGTGGCACTTTCCCTGGGGTTGCCCCCGCCGGACGTTATCCGGCACCGTATGTCAAGGGAGCCCGGACTTTCCTCCCCGGCGGCCTTTCGACCGTTGCCGGAGCGGCCGTCCGGCCGACTGACGGGCGCAGGCATGGGCATTTATGACGGTTTCGTCAAGCTGAGATCGCCGCGCACGGTCTGCCCGGAATAATTTATCCTGAAGATGTCGTTTGGAGTCTGGCTCGTTCGACTGGATGTCGGCGACACAGCCGAACAACGGGAGTTAAGCGATGCAGTATCTGCTGATGATCTACCAGAACGAGGTCGAGTACGCGAAGAACGACGCGGCGACGAGCCAGAAGATGCTGGCTGAATACCAGGCCTTCACGCAAGGCATCGTCCAGAGCGGCAATTTCAAGGCCGGCGACCGCTTGCAGCCGACCACGACCGCGACCACCGTGCGCGTGCGCGACGGCAAGACGCTCACGATCGACGGCCCGTTCGCGGAGACGCGCGAGCAACTCGGCGGCTACTATCTGGTCGAGGCCAAGGACCTGAACGCCGCGATCGAGATTGCCGCGCGCATTCCGAGCGCGCGTATCGGGTCGATCGAGGTGCGGCCGATCTGGGTCTACGACAAGTGACGGCCCAGCCGTACATCGACGCATGAACCTGGGCGAGATCGACAACATATTCCGCGACGAGGCAGGGCGGGCGCTGGCCACGCTGATCCGCCTCGTCGGTGATTTCGATCTCGCCGAGGACGCGCTGCAGGACGCCTTTGCCGTTGCGCTGGAGCGCTGGACGGCGTGCGAACTGCCTGACAATCCGCGCGCCTGGCTGGTCAATGTCGCCAGGCACAAGGCAATCGATCGGATTCGCCGCCAGACCGTCTTCCGCGGCAAGCAGCAGCTGCTCGTGCACGAGCTCGAGCTGAACGCGCAAGCCGCCGACGAGCCGCCGGCGATGCTCGACGACGACATACTGCGCCTGATCTTCACCTGCTGCCATCCTGCGTTCTCGCCCGAGGTTCAGGTCGCACTGACGCTGCGGACCATCTGCGGGCTCTCGACTGCGCAGGTCGCGCGCGCCTTTCTCGTCAGTGAGGAGGCGATGGCGCAGCGGCTCGTCCGCGCCAAGCAGAAGATCAGGCTCGCCGGTATCCCCTATGAAGTGCCCGAACGCGACGCGCTGGCGCCGCGGCTCGATGGCGTGCTTGCCGTGGTCTATCTGGTCTTCACCGAAGGCTATGTCGCAACCTCGGGCGCGGATCTGATGCGGCTCGATCTCGCGGCCGAGGCGATCCGGCTCGGCCGCTTGCTCGATCGGCTGATGCCCGACCGTGCCGGCATCAAGGGCCTGCTGGCCCTGATGCTGCTGCACGATGCGCGACGCGCCGGGCGCGCGAATTCGGCCGGCGATATCGTGCTGCTGGAGGAACAGGACCGTACGCTCTGGGACCGCGCGCAGATCGAGGACGGCTTGCGTATGGTCGATGATGCGCTTCGCACGCCCGGCCGGCCGCAAGCCTATGCCGTGCAGGCCGCGATCGCCGCGCTGCATGCGCGCGCGCCGAGTTTTGATGAGACCGACTGGCCGCAGATCGCCGGGCTTTACGAGGTGCTGCTGCGCATCAACCCGTCGCCGGTGATCGAGCTCAATCACGCAGCGGCCGTCTCGATGGTCGACGGGCCTGCGCGCGCGCTCGATCTCGTCGATGCGATCGCCGCGCGCGGCGGGCTGAATGGCTATGAGCTGTTGCCCGCGGTGCGCGCGGATCTGTTGCGAAGGTTGGGTCGGAAGCAGGACGCGCGCGAGGCGTATGTTGCGGCGACAAAGGCGACGCAGCTGGAGCCGCTGCGTCGGCTGTATGCGCGAAGGATGCGGGAGATGGATTGAGTTTCCGTCATGGCCGGGCTTGTCCCGGCCATCCACGTTCGTCGCGCGCGGAGACAACGACGTGGGTGCCCGGGACAAGCCCGGGCATGACGGAGCAAGAGGTCACATTCTCGAAGACGTCTGCTATTTCGACGCGATCGCCGTCGTATCCGCCGGCAAGCTCGCCAGCAACGCCTGCAATGTCGACAGCGTCGAATGATCCGCGACGCCGTCCAGCCGTGCGGGGCGGAAGTGGCGTTGAAATGCGGTGACGACTTCCATCGTCGCCGCGTCGTATTTGCCGGTCAGCGGCACGCCATATCCGTATCTGGCCAGCGCCTGCTGCAGGCTCAGCACCTCGTCGCTGATAGTGCCCAGCATCAGGCTCTCGCCGCGCACGACGGGCGCGGGCGTTACCCAGTGGCCGACGCCTGAATTCGCCAGCGAATGCCATGGGAATTTTTCGCCGGGGTCCTTCTTGCGCGCGGGCGCGACGTCGGAATGGCCGAGCACCCGGTGCGCCGGCACCTTGCGGCGAAGCATGATGCCGCGACACAGCGCGATCACGGCGGCGATCTGGCGCAGCGGAAACTCCGGATAGCCCCAGTCGTGGCCGCGATTGACAATCTCGATGCCGATCGAGCAGGAGTTGATGTCGTCCTCGCCGGCCCAGGACGAGACGCCGGCATGCCAGGCGCGCCTGGCCTCGGGCACGCATTGCACGATGCGGCCGTCCTCAAGCACGACGTAATGTGCCGACACTTCGGTGCCCGCCGTGCACAGCCGCGCCAGCGCGCCCTCGACATCGGGCATGCCGGTGTAGTGCAGCACGATCATGTCCGCCTGCCGTCCCTTGTTGCGCTCGCCATGGTTGGGCGAGGGGATGATGTCGGAGACGATCGAGGAATCCGGGTCGAACGTCCGCATGTTCGCCGCGGCCTTGGGAACCGGGAGAACGCGTTGACGCTTCGAATCAGACCCAGACGGTGTGGACGAACCGGACGACATAGACAGCTCAAGTCGGAATGGGAGAGTGGGCCAAGCCCTTCTCTTTACTATTCCTTTACCGTCCCTTGGGCGCAATCGCGCGGCGCGGTTAACGGATGCATTTGGGGCGGGTGTGTGGATGAGGCATCACCGCCGCTTCACCTTTTCGACTTGTAACCAGCCGATCAACGCTTTCTTAACGCTAAGGGCCGTTACTGAGGGATGAAGAGCCGACCCGCGTCCGGAGGCGGCCAAAGCGTATTTTGGCTCGAAATCCCATGGCTGCCCGACAAATTCCACTGGGAACACTGGGTTTGCCGCTCCGGGCGACCGGGCCCGGATACGGTGCTGCACAGGGGTTGTGTCGTGGAACCGCCGCGACGCGGAATTATTCGAGGCGTAATGGGCTCGCTCGCCCCAGATCTTGCATGGACGCTCGGCGGGCCTGGCGCATGAGCTCGGTTCCGCACATCCCCGTTCTCGGCCGCGAGGCGATCGACCATCTCGCGCCGCGCGAGGGCGGACTCTATATCGACGCCACCTTCGGCGCCGGCGGCTACAGCCGCGCCATTCTCGCCGTGCCTGGAACCCGCGTGATCGCGATCGATCGTGACCGCACGGCGATCGCGGGCGGCGCCGAGCTGGTCGAGGGCTCCGCGGGCCGGCTGACGCTGGTCGAGGACCGCTTCTCCAATCTCGCCGAGGTCTGCGCGGCGCAAGGCGTCGAAGCCGTCGACGGCGTGGTGATGGATGTCGGGGTGTCCTCGATGCAGCTCGACCAGGCCGGTCGCGGCTTCTCGTTCCGCCTCGATGGTCCGCTCGACATGCGAATGGGGCAGACGGGGCCCACCGCCGCGGACGTTGTTGCCCGCGCCTCCGAAGCCGATCTTGCCGATATCATCTATCTCTTCGGCGAGGAGCGGCATTCGCGCCGCATCGCCCGTGCCGTCGTGGCGGACCGGCAGGAAACGCCGTTCACGACCACGCGCGCGCTCGCCGATCTCGTCGGCCGGGTGGGGCGCTCCAAGCCAGGCGACATTCATCCGGCGACGCGGACGTTCCAGGCTCTGCGCATCTTCGTCAACGAAGAGCTCGAAGAGCTTCAGGCCGCGCTGGCTGCTGCCGAGCGTATGCTCAGGCCGGGTGGCCGGCTCGTGGTGGTCTCGTTCCATTCGCTGGAAGACCGCATCGTCAAGAATTTCCTCGCCGAGCGCAGCAAGACCGGCGGCGGCTCCCGGCATCTGCCGGAAGTGGCGCAAACCGCGCCGAGTTTCCAGCTTCTGACCCGGCGGCCGGTGGTCGCCGGCGAACAGGAAGTCGCGCATAACCCGCGCGCGCGTTCGGCCAAGCTGCGCGCTGCCGAGCGTACCGCTGCGCCCGCGCATGACGATGGCGAGCAATCGTCCTGGCCAAAGCTCTCCGACGTGTTGAGGGGAGGCTAGCCCATGCGCTTCATCCACCTCCTCGTCATCGGCGCGCTGATCTTCGCGGCGGCCTATGTCTACCGGATCAAGATGGATTCGACGGCCCGCACCGAGAAGGTGCTGCGGCTGCATGCGGAGATCCGCGAGCAGCGCGATGCGATCGCATCGCTGCGCTCGGAATGGGCCAAGCTCGATGCGCCCCTGCGCCTGCAAGGCCTGTCGGAGCGGCATCTGCCGCTCAAGCCGGTCAACGGCACGCAATATGACTCGCTGAAGAACCTGCCGGAGCGTCCGCCGCGGATGTTCAGGCCGGGCGAGCCCGACCCGATCGGCGCCATGCTCAACACCATCGAAGCTGCGAGCGACCCTGACACCGTGACGGGCTCCGTGCCTCAGCCCGAGGACAAGCAATGAGCGCGCCGACCCCGGCCAAACCGACAGGAAAGCCGACCGAACCCTGGGGGCAGCGGCTGATCCGCAGCCTGCTCTACGGGCGCAATGTCGACCGCGCCGCGAAGGCGCGGGCGCGCATCGGGCTTGCGATGCTGGCCTTCACCTCGGTCTATGTTCTGATCGGGGGCCGGCTCGTGATGTTCGCGATCGGCGCCGACGCCCACAGCGCGCGGCGTGCCGCGGCGCAGGAAGTGGTCGCGACCGCGCGGCCCGACATCGTCGACCGCAACGGTGCGATTCTCGCCACCGACGTCAAGGCGTCGAGCCTGTTCGGCGAGCCGCGCCGCATCATCGACAAGGACGAGGCGATCGAGCTTCTGACCGCCACCGTGCCCGATCTGGACGAGGCCGAAGTGCGCGACCGCTTGAAAACGCGCAAGGGCTTCGTCTGGCTGAAGCGCGAGATCACGCCGAAGCAGCAGCAGGACATCCACAAGCTCGGCATTCCCGGCATCGGGTTCCTGCGTGAGAACAAGCGCGTCTACCCGACCGGCAACGAGGTCGCCCACCTCATCGGTCTGGTCAACATCGACAACCAGGGCATCGCCGGGCTCGAGAAGTGGCTCGACAATCAAGGGCTCGCAGATCTCCATCGCGCCGGCTTCGCCACCGACCGGCTGCAGAAGCCGATCGAACTCTCGGTCGATCTGCGCGTTGAGCACGCGCTGCGCGACGAATTGCTGAAGGCCAAGGAGAAGTTCCACGCCAAGGCGGCGTCCGGCATCGTCTCCAACGTCAAGACCGGCGAGATCGTTGCGATGGTCTCGCTTCCCGATTTCGATCCCAACAATCCCAAGGAAGCGCACGATCCCGACCGCATCAACCGCCTGACCACCGGCGTCTACGAAATGGGCTCGACCTTCAAGGCGTTCACGCTCGCCATGGCGCTCGACTCCGGCAAGATCAATCTGAACTCGTCGTGGGATGCGCGCGGAAACCTGCACTACGGCAA
Source organism: Bradyrhizobium cosmicum (assembly GCF_007290395.2). Lineage (NCBI taxonomy): Bacteria > Pseudomonadati > Pseudomonadota > Alphaproteobacteria > Hyphomicrobiales > Nitrobacteraceae > Bradyrhizobium > Bradyrhizobium cosmicum. Next base: position 1,847,916 of record NZ_CP041656.2, read on the forward strand.
GTTCACCATCCACGACAGCCATCCGCTCGGACGGTTCATCAACACCAAGGAAGTGTTCACCTTCTCGTCCAACATCGGCGCGGCGCGGATCGCGCTCAGCCAGGGTGTCGAGGCGCACAAGGCGTTCCTCGCCAAGATGGGCCAGCTGACGCGGCTGCGCACCGAGCTGCCGGAGAGCGCGGCTCCGCTTGTGCCGCGACGCTGGGGCGAGCTGAACACGGTCACCATTGCGTTCGGCCAGGGCATGTCGGTGGCGCCGCTCCAGGCGGTGATGGGCATCAACGCGCTCGTGAACGGCGGCTATCTGATTCCACCGACCTTCATGAAGCGCACCGAAGCTGAAGCAGCGGCGATGGCCAAGCGCGTCGTCAAGACGGAGACCAGCGACAAGATGCGGTTCCTGATGCGGCTCAATGCCGAAATCGGGACCGCCAAGACCGCCGACGTCAAGGGCTACTATGTCGGCGGCAAGACCGGCACGTCCGAGAAGGTCATCAACGGCCGCTATGCCAAGAAGCGGGTGCTCAACTCCTTCACCGCGATCATGCCCTGCGACGATCCGAAATATCAGATCCTGATCATGCTGGACGAGCCGCAGGCGATTCCTGAAACGAAGGGTTTCATCACCTCGGGCTGGAACGCGGTGCCGACCGGCGGCAAGGTGATCGAGCGGATCGCGCCGCTTCTGGGCGTCGAGCCGCGGTTCGACCTGCCGCCGTCCGAGCGCCTTATTCTTGCAGCATCCAGGACAACCCAGTAATCAACTGGGTAAGCCGTTGCCGCCGATGAGTCGGGGCTTTTCCGAGATTCGGCTTTCCGGCACGGCATGTCGACTGGAAGACCATGAAGCTGCGCGACCTACTCAGCAAGGACGTTCTGGGCAATGATGCCGCGATCGAGCCCGCTGTCTCGGCGCTCGAGGTGACTGGCGTCGCGCTCGACAGCCGCGTGGTCAAGCCGGGCGATCTCTTCTTCGCGCTCGCGGGCAGCAAGACCGACGGCGCGCGCTTCATCGATGCCGCGATTGCCGCAGGCGCGGTGGCGGTGGTCGGCGACCATGGGCCGGGGGCGAGCAAGGTGCCGTTCATTGAGGCCGCCAATCCGCGCCGCGCGCTGGCCCTGGCCGCAGCCAGATTCTTCCCCGCGCAGCCCGCGACCATTGCCGCGGTGACCGGCACCAGCGGCAAGACCTCGGTCGCCGCATTCACGCGCCAGATCTGGGAGCGGTTGGGGCACGCCTCCGCCAGCATCGGCACCATCGGTCTCGTCTCGCCGAAGCGCACGGTTTACGGCTCGCTGACGACGCCGGATCCGATCGCACTGCACCGGCAGCTCGACGAGATCGCGCGCGAGGGCGTGACGCATCTTGCGTTCGAGGCGTCATCGCACGGGCTAGATCAGTACCGCCTCGACGGCGTGCGCATCTCGGCCGGCGGCTTCACCAACCTCTCGCGCGACCACATGGACTACCACCCGACCGTCGCGCATTACCTTGCGGCGAAGCTTCGTCTGTTCCGCGAGCTGGTTCCGCCCGGTGGCGCGGCCGTAATCTCGGCCGATCATGATTGCTCGGCCGAAGCGATCGAGGCGGCGACGTCGCGCGGCCTGCGCGTGTTGGCGGTCGGCCGCAACGGTGATGGGGCAGGCGAGGGCATCCGCCTTGGCGGCGCCACGGTCGAAGGTTTTTCGCAAGTGCTTGCACTCGAGCATTGCGGCAGACGTCATGCGATCCGGCTGCCGCTGGTCGGCGAATTCCAGATCGAGAATGCGCTGGTGTCGGCCGGCCTTGCCATCGGCACCGGCAGCGATGCGGCCGACGTGTTCGCGAGCCTCGAACACCTCGAAGGTGCCAAGGGTCGGCTCGAACGCGTTGGCGAGCGCAACGGCGCGCCGATCTTTGTCGACTACGCGCACAAGCCCGATGCGCTGGCGAAGGCGTTGCAGGCACTGCGGCCCTACGCGCGGCGCAGGCTGGTCGTCGTGTTCGGCGCCGGCGGCGACCGTGATGCCGGCAAGCGTCCGATCATGGGCGAGATCGCGGCGGAGAACGCCGACGGAATCATCGTCACCGATGACAATCCGCGCAGCGAGAAGCCGGAAGTCATTCGTGCCGAGATCCTCGCGACAGCAAAGGGCGCCCGCGAGATCGGCGACCGTGCCGCGGCGATCCGCACCGCGATCGAGGAACTGGAAGACGGCGATGCGCTGCTCATCGCCGGCAAGGGCCACGAGACCGGGCAGATCGTGGGCGGCGAGGTGCTGCCTTTCAGTGATCACGAGGCGGTCGCCGCCGCATTAGCGTCGAGGGTTGCATGAGCGGGCCACTATGGACGGTTGCCGAAGTGGCGCGCGCGCTGGGCGTTGCCGGGTCATTTCCGGACACGCCGATCGACTTCGTCACGCAGGACAGCCGCCTGGTGAAGCCGGGCAGCCTGTTCGTCGCGCTATCAGGCACGCCGAGCGGCGGCTTCATCTCGGCCTTCGCGAGCGCCCGTGATGGCTGGGAGTTTGCGGACAAGGCGGAAGCCTCCGGCGCGGTCGCGATGATCGTGCCGCGTCAGATCGCGGGCATCCGGATTCCGCAGATCATCGTCGAGGACACGCTGATCGACGGCCTCTGGGCTCTCGCGCGCGCGGCACGCGCGCGCTTCCACGGACCGGTGATCGGCCTCACCGGGAGTGCCGGCAAGACCAGCACCAAGGAATTCCTGGCGGCTTATCCGGGCGCCTATGCCAGCCCGTCGAGCTTCAACAATTTCTGGGGCGTGCCGCTGACGCTGTGCAATGCGCGGCCCGATGCCAGCCTCTGGGTCGTCGAGATGGGGATGAACCAGGTCGGCGAGATCGCGCGGCTCAGCGAATTGACGCGACCGACCGTCGCGCTCGTCGTCAACGTACAGCCGGTGCATCTGGAAAAGCTCGGCTCGCTCGAAGCCATCCGGCGCGAGAAGGTGTCGATCGCGTTCGGCCTGCCCGAGGACGGCGTGCTGGTGCTGCCCGCCGGGCTCAAGGCGTCCGAATGGAAGGGCAAGGTCGTGCGCTTCGGCGAGCATGCCGAGGTGCATGAGGTCGCGCACGCGCCGCATGGCGAGAGCTGGCAGGTCGTGGCCATGATCGGCAAGAAGGAGATCGCCTTCAGCCTGACGCCGGGCGCGCCGCACCGGGTCCAGAATGCGCTGGCCGCGCTCGCCTCGATCCGCGCCGCGAACCTCGACGCATCGACGCTGGCGATCAAGCTCGATCGGGTCGGCATCATGACCGGCCGCGGCGTCGAGCAGGCGGTCGGCGGCGTCACCGTGATCGACGACAGCTTCAACGGCAATCCCGCCAGCGTGGCGGCTGCGCTGCAGAGCCTGCAGGCGCGCAACGTCACCGGCGGCCGCCGTATTGCGGTGCTCGGCGACATGCTGGAACTGGGCGATGACGCGCCAAACTATCACACTGGCCTCGCCAGCCATCTCGACGGCATCGACGGCGTCTACTGCGTCGGCCCCCTGATGCGTCATCTCTACGACGTCCTGCCGGCGGGCAAGGGCCTCGGCTGGCACGACGATCCCGCGACGCTGAAGCCGGCCGAGGTGGCAAATCTGCTGAAGGCGGGCGATGTCGTGGTTGTCAAGGGCAGCAAGAAGATGTTCTGGGTCAACAAGTTTGTGCCGGGGCTGGTGGCCGCCTTGCAGACAAAGGCGTAAACTGCTTGGAAGGCGCTGTTCCCGAATCCCTCCTTGCGGCGCGAAGCCGTCCGTTTTCCAAGGGTCGCCCGACCCCATGATGAAGACCAGCGAATGCGCGTGACGCGCGGTGACAAGGCCAAGATCGAGGCCAAGGCCGCGTGCAAAGGCGCCATAGGACCGTCTGAATGTTTTACTGGCTGATCGAGCTTTCCAACACATTTCCGGGCTTCGGTGCCGTTCGCACCTTCCTGAACGTCTTCCGCTACATCACCTTCCGCACCGGCGGCGCCGTCGTCACCGGGGCACTGTTCGTGTTCCTGTTCGGGCCCTGGATCATCGACCATCTGCGTCTCCGCCAGGGCAAGGGCCAGCCGATCCGGGCCGACGGTCCGCAATCGCATCTCGCCAAGAAAGGCACGCCCACCATGGGCGGGCTGATGATCCTGTCCGGCCTCACGGTCGGCACGGTGCTGTGGGCCAATCCGCTCAACCCCTATGTCTGGATCGTGCTGGCGGTGACGCTCGGCTTCGGCTTCGTCGGCTTCTATGACGACTACCTCAAGGTGACCAAGCAGACCACGAGCGGGTTCGGCAGCAAGCTTCGCCTGCTCATCGAGGCGGCGATCGCGCTGGTGGCCTGTTATGCGCTGGTGCGCCTGAACCGCGATCCCGCGTCGACCGCGCTGACGATTCCCTTCCTGAAGGACACGGTGCTGCATTTCGGCTGGTTCTTCGTCGTGTTCGGCGCTTTCGTCATCGTCGGTGCCGGCAACGCGGTGAACCTCACCGACGGTCTCGACGGCCTCGCCATCGTGCCCGTGATGATCGCGACCGCGAGTTTTGCGATGATCGCTTATCTCGCCGGCAACGCGGTGTTCGCCGACTATCTCCAGATCAAATATGTCGCCGGTACCGGCGAGCTCGCGGTGCTCTGCGGCGCGCTGCTCGGGGCCGGCCTCGGCTTCCTCTGGTTCAACGCGCCGCCGGCCTCGATCTTCATGGGCGACACCGGCTCGCTCGCGCTCGGCGGCATGCTGGGGGCGATCGCGGTCGCGGTGAAGCACGAGATCGTGCTCGCGGTGATCGGCGGCCTGTTCGTGCTGGAGGCGGTTTCCGTCATCGTGCAGGTGGTGTCGTTCAAGCTGACGGGCAAGCGCATCTTCCGCATGGCGCCGATCCATCACCATTTCGAGCAGCTCGGCTGGACCGAGCCGCAGATCGTGATCCGCTTCTGGATCATCTCGGTGATGCTGGCGCTCGCCGGCCTCTCCACCCTGAAGCTGCGTTGACGGTCACACCATGATCCCCGTCACCTCCTTCGCCGGCAAGACGGTCGCGGTGTTCGGTCTCGGCGGCTCGGGGCTCGCCTCCTGCCACGCGCTGAAGGCGGGCGGCGCCGAGGTGATCGCAGCCGACGACAATGCCGAGAACGTCGCCAAGGCGGCGCAGGCGGGCTTCATCACCGCCGATCTGCGCAAGGTCTCCTGGGCGAATTTCGCAGCCCTCGTGCTCGCGCCGGGCGTGCCCCTGACCCATCCGGTGCCGCACTGGAGCGTGCTGAAGGCGCGCGAAGCGGGCGTCGAGGTGATCGGCGACATCGAGCTTTTCTGCCGCGAGCGGCGCCGGCATGCGCCGGATGCGCCGTTCGTCGCCATCACAGGCACCAACGGCAAGTCGACCACGACGGCGCTGATCGCGCATCTCACCAAGGTCGCGGGTTACGACACCCAGATGGGCGGCAATATCGGCACCGCGATCCTGTCGCTGGAGCCGCCGCGGATGGGCCGCGTCCACGTCATCGAGATGTCGTCCTACCAGATCGACCTGACGCCCTCGCTCGATCCCTCCGTCGGCATCTTGCTGAACGTCAGCGAAGACCACATCGACCGTCATGGCACCATCGCCCACTACGCCGCGGTGAAGGAGCGGCTGGTTGCGGGCGTGCAGGCCGGCGGCACCGCGATCGTCGGCGTCGACGACGGCTTTTGCCGCGACATCGCCGACCGGCTCGATCGTGCCGGCAAGAACGTGGTGCGCATCTCCGTCAAGAATCCGCTGGCCACCGGCATTCATGTCGAGCACGGCACCATCGTGCGCACCGCGGGCGGCGCGCGCAGCGAGGTCGCAAAGCTTGGCGGCATCGGCTCGCTGCGCGGCCAGCACAACGCACAGAATGCGGCCTGCGCTGCCGCTGCCGCGCTCGCGATGGGCATCAGTCCGGACGTCTTGCAGAGCGGCCTGCGCAGCTTTCCCGGCCTGGCGCACCGCATGGAGCAGGTCGGCCGCCGCGGCAATGTGCTGTTCGTCAACGACTCCAAGGGTACCAATGCGGATGCCACCGCGCATGCGCTGTCGTCCTTTTCGGAGATCTTCTGGATTGCCGGCGGCAAGCCGAAGGCGGGCGGCATCACCAGTCTGTCGGGCTTCTTTCCCCGTATCCGCAAGGCCTATCTGATCGGCGAGGCTGCGCAGGAATTTTCCGGCACGCTCGGCTCGGTCGCTCATGAGATCAGCCAGACGCTGGACGTCGCCGTCGAGCACGCCGCGCGCGATGCGGAAGCCTCAGGCCTCACCGACGCGGTCGTGCTGCTGTCGCCCGCCTGCGCCTCCTTCGACCAGTACCGCAACTTCGAGATCCGCGGTACCAAGTTCCGCGAACTGGTGCAGGCGCTGCAGGGCGTGAAGCCGGTGGTGTAGGGCCTCTCGTGTCCCGGACGCGCTGCAGCGTGTAACGCTACTGCGCAGAGTCGGGACCCAGAAAGCCGCCGGGCCCCGGCTCTGCAGCCCATCGCAAGGGCGCTGCGCTGCGTCCGGGGCACGAGACTCTCCACAACTTGATCCGTCCCCTTAACCCCCCGGTAACCAACCTCGGCGACCAATGGGCTGACCTCCGTCCGAAAGCGGCCGCCCATGCTCTCCCGTGAAGAACGCACCCCCTTTTCCGAGTGGTGGTGGACTGTCGACAAGCCGCTGTTCGGCGCGATCCTGGTGTTGATGCTGACCGGCGTGATTCTGTCGCTGGCGGCGAGCCCGCCGGTCGCGACCCGCATCGGCCTCGATCCCTTCCACTTCTTCAGCCGGCACGTGATGTTCCTGGCGCCGTCCTTCATGGTGCTGCTCGGGGTATCCTTCCTGTCGCCGCGCGCGATCCGCCGCAGCGCGCTGATCATCTTCGCGGCCAGCATCATCCTGATCGTGCTGACGCTCGCCATCGGGCCCGAAGTGAAGGGCTCGCGGCGCTGGATCACGCTGCTCGGCCTCAACATCCAGGCCTCCGAAATCGCCAAGCCGTCGTTCGTCGTGATCGCCGCATGGCTGTTTGCGGAATCGACCAGGCGGCCGGAGATGCCGGCGACCTCGATGGCGCTGGTGCTGCTGTTGATGCTGGTCTCGCTGCTGGTGATGGAGCCGGATTTCGGCCAGACCATGCTGATCCTGATGGTGTGGGGCTCGCTGTTCTTCATCGCGGGCATGCGCATGATCTGGGTGTTCGGGCTCGCCGGCCTTGGCGCTGCCGGCCTGTTCAGCGCCTATCTGTTCGTTCCGCACGTTGCGGGCCGCATCAAGCGCTTCATGAATCCGGCCTCCGGCGACACATTCCAGGTCGATACGGCCATGGAGGCTTTCTACAACGGCGGCTGGTTCGGGCTCGGACCGGGCGAGGGAATTGCAAAACGCAGCCTGCCGGATAGCCACACCGATTTCGTGTTCGCGGTCGCCGCCGAAGAGTTCGGCATCATCCTGTGCCTCGCCATGCTGGCGCTGTTCGCCTTCGTCGTCCTGCGCACGCTATCGCGCGCCTATGCCAATGAGGACATGTTCTCGCGCTTCGCCGCGTCCGGCCTTGCGATCCTGTTCGGGGTGCAGGCCGCCATCAACATGTCGGTCAACCTCCAGCTCATTCCGGCCAAGGGCATGACGCTGCCGTTCATCTCCTATGGCGGCTCCTCGATCGTGTCGCTGGCCTATGGCGTCGGCATGATGCTGGCCCTGACGCGGCTGCGCCCGCGCACCGAGGTCGAGGCCAGCGGCCACGCCGAGGCCATGCGGAGCTACGCTTAAGCCGTCATTGCGAGGAGCGAAGCGACGAAGCAATCCAGGCTGCCCCCGCGTGGGCATTCTGGATTGCTTCGCTTTGCTCGCAATGACGGGAAAGACCTTGTAAAAGGCCTCTCCATGGACACCTCCCCCTTGATTCTTCTCGCCGCGGGCGGCACCGGCGGTCATCTGTTTCCGGCCGAGGCGCTCGGCGTCGAATTGATCCGGCGCGGCTTTCGCGTCCGCCTCGTCACGGATGAGCGCGCACTGCGCTATAGCGGGCTGTTCACGAAGGACATGATCGATGTGGTCGCGAGCGAGACCGCGCGCGGCCGCAATCCGTTGCAGATCGCTTATGCGGGCCTCACGCTCGCCACCGGCACGCTGTCCGCCTACAACTTGATCAAGCGATTGAAGCCTGCGGCCGTCGTCGGCTTCGGCGGCTATCCGACGCTGCCGCCGCTGGTCGCGGCAAAATTCGCCGGCGTGCCCGGCATCATCCATGACGCCAACGCCGTGCTTGGCCGCGCCAACCGGTTTCTGTCGAAACGCGTCCGCGCCATCGCGACATCGTTGCCCGGCGTGCTCGATCGCGATCCCGCACTATCAGGCAAGACGACGACGGTCGGCACACCGATGCGCCCGGCAGTCCTCGCCGCGGCAGCGGTGCCGTATGCGGAACCCGAAGTGAATGGCCCGCTGCGCCTGCTCGTCGTCGGCGGCAGCCAAGGCGCGCGCATCATGGCCGACATCGTACCGGGCGCCATCGAACGGCTCGAGTCTTCGTTGTGGAGCCGGCTCGTCCTCACCCAGCAGGTCCGGGACGAGGACATGACCCGCGTGCGCGCCGTCTACGACAAGCTCAAGATCAATGCCGAGCTCGCGCCGTTCTTCACCGATCTGCCGGCGCGGCTCGCGTCCAACCATCTGGTAGTGTCGCGCTCCGGCGCCGGTACGGTCGCCGAACTTGCCGCAATCGGCCGGCCCTCGATCCTGGTGCCGTTGCCGGGTGCGATCGACCAGGACCAGTTCGCCAATGCCGGCGTGCTGGCCAAGGTCGACGGCGCCATCCGGATTCCGCAGACCGAGTTCACCTCCGACCGTCTCGCCGCCGAGATCTCCGGCTTTGCCGCCGAGCCCGCGCGTCTCGCGGCCATGGCTGCCGCGGCGAAAGGGGCAGGCCGGCTCGATGCCGCCGAGCGGCTGGCCGATCTGGTGGTCAAAGTCGCGGGAATCTGACGCGAAACCGGCCAAATTTCCTACTTTTGCCGTCATGGCCGGGCTTGTCCCGGCCATCCACGTCTTGCAAGAAGTGGTAAGGATTCGTGGATGGCCGGGACAAGCCCGGCATGACGACGGAACGACGGGATAGAGCATGAGACTGCCGCGCGAGATCGGACCCATCCACTTCGTCGGGATCGGCGGGATCGGCATGAGCGGCATCGCCGAGGTGCTGGTCAATCTCGGCTATGCCGTTCAGGGCTCGGATGCCTCCGATAATTACAATCTCGACCGTCTGCGCAAGGCGGGCGCCAAGGTCTCGGTCGGCCACAAGGCCGAGAATGTCGACGGTGCCGAGGTCGTCGTGGTGTCCTCCGCGATCAAGCGCGACAATCCGGAACTGATGGCGGCGCGCGAACGGCGCATCCCCGTGGTGCGCCGCGCCGAGATGCTGGCCGAGCTGATGCGGCTGAAGAGCTGCGTCGCCATCGCCGGCACGCACGGCAAGACCACGACGACCACGATGGTCGCAACGCTGCTCGATGCCGGCGGGCTCGATCCCACCGTCATCAACGGCGGCATCATCAACGCCTATGGCTCGAACGCTCGCCTCGGCGCCGGTGACTGGATGGTGGTCGAGGCCGACGAGAGCGATGGCACGTTTCTCAAGCTGCCGACCGATGTCGCGATCGTCACCAATGTCGACCCCGAACATCTCGACCACTTCAAAACCTTCGAGGCCGTGCAGGACGCCTTCCGCCACTTCGTCGAGAACCTGCCGTTTTACGGCTTTGCCGTGATGTGCATCGATCACCCCGTGGTGCAGAGCCTCGTCGGCAAGATCGAGGATCGCCGCATCATCACCTACGGCGAGAATCCGCAGGCCGATGCGCGGCTGGTCGATCTGATTGCGGGTGGCGGCGGTTCGAAATTCAAGGTCGTCATCCGCGATCGCAAGGCCGGCACCGTGCATGAGATTGCCGACATCTCGCTGCCGATGCCCGGCCGTCACAACGCCTCGAACGCGACGGCGGCGATTGCGGTCGCGCACGCGCTCGGTGTCTCCGACGACAAGATCCGCAGCGCCATGGCGGGATTCGGCGGCGTCAAGCGCCGCTTCACCAAGACCGGCGAGTGGAACGGCATCACCGTGATCGACGATTACGGCCATCACCCCGTCGAGATCGCGGCCGTGCTGAAGGCGGCGCGTGATTCCTATGACGGCAAGGTGATCGCCGTGGTGCAGCCGCATCGCTACACCCGTCTGCAATCGCTGTTCGAGGAATTCTGCACCTGCTTCAACGACGCCGATGCAGTTGTTGTCGCCGACGTCTATGCCGCCGGCGAAACGCCGATCGACGGCGTCGACCGCGATCATTTCGTCGCGGGCCTGCGCGCGCACGGCCATCGCGAGGTGGTGCCGCTGCCCGCCGCGTCGGAGCTCGCGGGTATCGTCAAGGGACTCACCAAGTCGGGCGATCTCGTCGTGTGCCTCGGTGCCGGCAACATCACGCAGTGGGCGTATGCCTTGCCCGGCGAATTGAAGGCGCTGGGGTAGGGAGCGGATGTCGCGTCATCGTCGATCACCGCCCGTGTGGCCACCCCTCTCCCTAACCCTCGCCCGCAAGGGGGGAGGGAACCCTTCCACCGGTGCGCCCCTGACTCTCGCAAAAGACCAGGGCGCAGCTGCGACGCTCGGCGGGGTGAGCACGCTGGTCAGGCTCCCTCCCCCCTTGCGGGGGAGGGTTGGGGAGAGGGGTAAGCCCAGGGCGCTGGCGGACAACTTCACACGGCGCAGTCTGAACCCAGGTCGCATGTCGGTCGACGCACGATGACCTTTCCCGACATCACGCCCGCTCTCAAAGCCGCGATGCCTGATCTCCGCGGCCGACTGCTCGCGAACCAGTCGCTTGCCGAGCTGACCTGGTTTCGCGTCGGCGGTCCCGCGCAGGTGCTGTTCACGCCCGCGGACGAGGACGATCTCGCCTATTTCCTCGCACACCTTGCGCACGACATCCCCGTTCATGTCGTCGGCGTCGGCTCCAACCTGATCGTGCGCGACGGCGGCATTGCGGGCGTGGTGATCCGTCTCGCGCCGCGCGCCTTTGGCGAGGCGAGCGCAAGCGGCGCGGTCGTCACGGCGGGCGCTGCCGCGCTCGACAAGCGTGTGGCGGAAGTCGCCGCATCCGCCAATATCGGCGGGCTCGAATTCTATTTCGGCATTCCCGGCACGATTGGCGGCGCGCTGCGCATGAATGCGGGTGCCAATGGCGGCGAGACCAAGGACGTGCTGATCGAGGCGCGAGGCGTCGGTCGTGATGGTACGAAACAAATCTTCTCCAACGCCGACATGAAATTCGTCTACCGCAACAGCGGCGTCGATCCCTCCATCATCTTCACGTCTGCGCGCTTTCGTGGGCAGATCAGGGATGCCGAGACGATCCGCGCGCGCATGGCGGAGGTACAGGCCCATCGCGAGACCGCGCAGCCGATCCGTGAAAAGACCGGCGGCTCGACCTTCAAGAATCCGCCGGGCCATTCCGCCTGGAAGCTGGTCGATGCCGCCGGCTGCCGCGGCCTGCGCGTCGGCGGCGCGCAGGTCTCGGAGATGCACTGCAATTTCCTGATCAACACGGGCGATGCCACTGCGCAGGATATCGAGACGCTCGGCGAGACCGTGCGCGAACGGGTGAAGGCAAATTCGGGAATTGAGCTACACTGGGAAATCAAGCGGATCGGAATTCACGGCTAACCTGGACAAGCGACGAGAGAACATGCGCATCACCATCCTCTTCGGCGGCACCAACCGCGAACGTCTGGTTTCGGTCGCCTCGGCCCAGGCTCTGCATCAGGCGCTGCCCGAGGCCGATCTGTGGTGGTGGGACGTCGAGGACAAGGTGCATGTGGTGCAGTCGAAGCAGCTGCTCGACCATGCCCGTCCCTTCGAGGACGAGTTCAAGCCGGGCACATCGGGCATTCCGCTGGCGCAGGCGCTCGACCAGGCCAAGGCCGAAGGCCGCGTGCTGGTGCTCGGCCTGCATGGTGGACGGGCGGAGAACGGCGAATTGCAGGTGATGTGCGAGACGCGCGGCGTACCCTTCACCGGCTCGGGCTCGGCCTCCTCGCATCTTGCCTTCGACAAAGTCGCGGCCAAGCGTTTCGCCGCGCTTGGCGGCGTGACCCCGCCGGCAAACGTCGCGCTGGACGAGATCGACGAGGCCTTCGCCGAATATGGCCGGCTGATCGCAAAGCCGGCACGCGACGGATCGAGCTACGGACTGATCTTCGTCAACGCCAGGCAGGACCTCGTCGCCGTCCGCAATGCGGCCAAGCACGAAGACTATGTGATCGAGCCCTACATCGCCGGCGTCGAGGCGACCTGCGGCGTGCTGGAGCGCCCCGATGGCTCGATCGTCTCGCTGCCGCCGATCGAGATCATTCCGGGCGAGGGCAATTTCGACTACGCGGCAAAATATCTCCTGAAGTCGACCCAGGAGATCTGCCCCGGCCGTTTCGCCCCCGAGATCACCGCCGCGCTGAAGGACCAGGCGATGCTGGTGCACCGGGCGATGTCCTGTACCGGCTATTCCCGCTCGGACTTCATCGTCTCGGACAAGGGGCTGGTCTATCTCGAGACCAACACGCTGCCGGGGCTGACCAAGTCCTCGCTCTACCCCAAGGCGCTGAAAGCCGAGGGCATCGAGTTCGTCGACTTCCTGCGCGGCCTGGTCGACCTCGCCGTGCGCGGCGTGCGTAAATAGTTAGGACTGGTTAACGGCCAAACCGGCGAAACGACCCGGTTTGGGGTCCAAATCCGGTAAAATGCCGGACATTGCGGCATAAATACCTCACTGGCTTCAGCAAAAAGCATCCCGCGTTAACGAACTTTACCTTTTGTTTACCAGGACATCCGAAGGTTAACGCTGGCGGCGCATATGGCGTTTTGGCTGCCGGCGCGTGAGCTGTTTCGGGTGATGTCACCTCCAGCGAACGCTTTGAACGGGAGAGGCTTCTTCTGCTGAAGACCAGTACCCGGCCCGGCAAGTTCGAGACGTCATGTTCGCCAGGATCCGCGCGGTGTCGCGGGGAAACTGTTGACGAGCTCGTGCAATGGATGGAGCAGGAAGCCTCACCCGGTCGTTCTTCAGATCGCTGAGGCCCCAAGCTGACCTGAAAGCGGCCGCTATCGGAGCGGTCGTGCTTCTGCGCGAGTGGGTTCAGGAGAAGCTCGACTCCAAGCGTGACCGCGCTGCCGCCCGAGCCAAGAGCAGGTCCAGCACCAAAGCCAGGCCCGTGGTCGAGCGCGAGCAGCCGCCGCGGCTGGTTGCGCTGGTCGAGCGCTATGCGCCGCGCCGGGTCGGGATCACCATGACCGTGCTGCTGCTGCTGGGAAGCTGCGGCTTCGGCATCGTCAAGGGCGGTCATCTTCAGGATTTCATCACGGCGGTCAGCGATGCCCGCAACGCGATGGCCAATTCCGCGGGCTTCCGCATCACCTCCGTCGTGATCAACGGCCGCAAGCAGCTCAGCCAGGACGAGATCCTCGCGGTCGGCGGCGTCAGCGGCCGTTCCTCGCTGCTGTTCCTCGACGCCGACGCCGTGCGCGACAAGCTCAAGGCCAATCCCTGGATCGCTGATGCGACCGTGCTGAAGCTCTATCCGGGCCGGCTGATGATCGACATCACCGAGCGTCAGGCGTTTGCGCTGTGGCAGGAGGCCGGCCGGCTCTCCGTCATCGCCGATGACGGCGCCGTGCTCGAACCATATGTGTCGCGCCGGTTCCTGTCGCTGCCGCTCGTGGTCGGCAAGGGAGCCGACACGCAGGCACGCGATTTCCTGGCTCTGCTGGCGCGCTATCCGCAGGTCAATTCGGTGACCAAGGCCGCGATCTATGTCGGCGAGCGGCGCTGGAACCTGAGGCTCAAGGACGGTCTCGATATCCGCCTGCCCGAGCAGGACGTCGGCAACGCGCTCGCGATGCTGTCCAGGCTCGACAAGGAGGACAGGCTGTTCTCGCGCGACATCGTCGCCGTCGACATGCGCCTGCCGGATCGCCTGGTGGTGCAGCTGTCCGACGACGCCGCCAAGGCGCGCGAAGATCTGTTCAAGGACAAGAAGAAGAAAAAGGCCGGGGACGCTGCATGACCGGTCTTGATCGCACCCAGACGCCGAAGACACGCCAGATGCCGCACAAGCGCGGCGGCCTGGTCGCCTGTCTCGACATCGGCACCAGCAAGATCGCCTGCATGATCGCGCGGCTGAAGCCGTCGGCGCCGAGCGACGCGTTGCGCGGCCGCACCCATGCGGTTGAACTGATCGGCTACAGCCAGATCCAGTCGCGCGGCATGAAGGCCGGCGCGGTGGTGGATCTTGCCGAATGCGAGCAGGGGGTCCGCCAGGCCGTTGGACTTGCTGAGAAAATGGCCAAGGTGCGGGTCGATTCCGTGCTGCTGTCGGTGTCCGGTGGCCGGCTCTCCGGCCAGCTGGTCGAAGCCGCGGCCGACATTCGCGGCGGCGCCGTGACGCCGGCCGACGTCAGCCGCGTCACCTCCACCGGCATGCGCCACGCCACCGGCGAAGGCCGCACCGTGCTGCACGCACTGCCGGTCGGCTACACGCTCGATGGCGTCAAGGGCATCCGCGATCCCCGCGGCATGGTCGCCCACCAGTTCGGCGTCGACATGAACGTCGTCACCTGCGACGCCACCGTGGCGCGGAATCTGATGCTGGCGGTGGAACGCTGCCACATCAACGTCGAAGCCATGGCGGCGAGCCCCTATGTGGCCGGCCTGTCAGTGCTGACCGACGACGAGGCCGATCTCGGCGCCGCCGTCGTCGAGATGGGCGCAGGCACCACCACCATCGCGGTCTATGCCGGCGGCCGTTTCGTGCACGCGGCGGGTTTTGCGGTCGGCGGGCAACACATCACGATGGATCTCGCGCGCGGACTCTCGGCGACCATTGCCGATGCCGAGCGAATCAAGACGTTATACGGGACCGTCATCACCGGCGGATCGGACTCGCGTGAGCTGATGTCTGTACCGACAGCCGGTGACGAGCAGGATCTGCCACAGATCGTCTCCCGCGCGACCATCGCCAATATCGTCAAGCACCGTGCCGAGGAAGTCTTCGAAATGGTTCGGGACAAGCTGAAGGATTCGCCCTTCGCCTCAGAGCCGAACGGCCGCGTCGTGCTCTCGGGCGGCGCCTCCCAGCTCACCGGCCTCGTCGAACTCGGCACGCAAATTCTCGGCCGGCCCGTGCGGGTCGGACGTCCGCTCGGTTTTGGTCGGCTGCCCAACGAGGCGAAGAACGCCGCGTTCGCGGTGCCGGCCGGTCTCCTTGTCTACCCGCAATATGTTCACCAGGAACATGTCGAACCGCGGCATACGCGGCAGCAGGTCAGGACAGGGACCGGCGGTTATTTCGGAAAGGTCGGACGATGGCTACGCGAGGGCTTCTGATGACCGATTTCCGCAATTCCCGACTTTCATCAACTCCCGCGGCCGCCGGCCGGGGCGAACCCACGCGCGCGTGATCGAGAGGCAAACATGACCATCAGCATCAATGTTCCTGATATTCACGAACTGAAGCCCCGGATCACCGTGTTCGGCGTCGGCGGCGCCGGTGGCAACGCCGTCAACAACATGATCACGGCGGGCCTGCAGGGCGTCGACTTCGTGGTCGCCAACACCGACGCGCAGGCGCTGACGATGTCGAAGGCGCAGCGCATCGTGCAGATGGGCACGGCGGCAACGCAGGGCCTTGGCGCAGGCTCGCAGCCGGTGGTCGGCGCGGCCGCGGCCGAAGAGGTGATGGACGAACTCCGCGACCATCTCTCCGGCGCCAACATGGTATTCGTCACCGCCGGCATGGGCGGCGGCACCGGTACAGGTGCTGCTCCCGTCATCGCCAAGATCGCGCGCGAGATGGGCATCCTCACCGTCGGTGTCGTGACCAAGCCCTTCCACTTCGAAGGCCAGCGCCGCATGCGCACCGCTGAAGCCGGCATCAGCGAGCTTCACAAGGTCGTCGATACGCTCCTGATCATCCCGAACCAGAACCTGTTCCGGGTCGCCAACGAGAAGACCACCTTCGCCGACGCCTTCGCGATGGCCGACCAGGTGCTGTACTCCGGCGTTGCCTGCATCACCGACCTGATGGTCAAGGAAGGCCTGATCAACCTCGACTTCGCCGACGTGAGAGCGGTGATGAAGGAAATGGGCAAGGCGATGATGGGGACGGGCGAGGCGTCCGGCGACAAGCGCGCGCTGACCGCCGCTGAAGCTGCGATCGCCAACCCGCTGATCGATGACAGCTCGATGAAGGGCGCCAAGGGCCTCCTCATCTCCATCACCGGCGGCAAGGACCTCACGCTGTTCGAGGTCGATGAAGCCGCGACCCGCATCCGCGAGGAAGTCGACCAGGATGCCAACATCATCGTCGGCGCAACCTTCGACGAAGCGCTCGACGGCCTGATCCGCGTCTCGGTCGTTGCCACCGGCATCGAGCAGGCTGCGATCGCCCGCAACAGCCAGGCCACCAGCGCTCCGGTTGCGAACGCGGCGGCGCCGCAGGTGCAGCAGGCTCCCGCAGCTCCGGCGGTTGCCGCCGAGAGCCGTCTTGCCGACCTGACCGCGCGGCTCCGCGCCGACAACCAGCGGCTGGCCGAGCGTGCCCAGAAACTGGAAGGTCAAATCCCGGCCGCCACGTCCGCGCCTGTTGCGCCGCGTCCGAATGTCGAGCGTGCGGCGCTCGCGGCGATCGCCGCCGCGGTTGCGGACGTTCCGCAGGCGCCCGCGCCGATGCAGACCTATGGCGACGTCACCGTGCGCCCGATTGCGCAGAAGCCGACGCTGTTCCCGGAGCCCGAGCAGGCGCCGATGGCCATGCATGAGCCGATGACGCCAGAAACCTTCATTCCGCCGCAGGCCGAGCGTGCGCCGATGCGTACGCCGCGGATGCCGCGGATCGAGGAACTGCCGATGCCGGCCCAGGCCGAGCTTCGTCAGGCCCGCGGCGAGGTTGAAGAAGAGACCCCGCAGAAGAGCCGCCTGTCGCTGCTCCAGCGCCTCGCCAATGTCGGCCTCGGCCGCCGCGACGAGGAGAGCGAGGCGCCGATCGCTGCCCGCACCGCCGGTCCCGCGATGCCGCCGCTGCCCGATCGCCGGCCGCAGAAGAGCGTGGCGCAGCAGATCGCAGCCACCGAGCCGGTATCAGAGTATGCCCGTCGTCCCGCGCCGCAGGGCCTGGACATGCATGGCCGCCCGGCGCCTGTTGCGCCGGCGCCACAGGGCGACGACCATCTTGATATCCCGGCCTTCCTGCGGCGTCAGGCGACCTGAGGATTGTTACAATAAGGCAGACGAAAAAAGGTCCCGGCGGGAAGCTTGCCGGGACCTTTCCTTTGGTCTCGCAAATATCCGGATGGCGCGCTCAAGCAACTGATTTTAAATCATTAATTACTGGTTCGGTGGTTCAGTAAAGCTGCTGATATCGGCCCCGAAACTCGGCGCAATTTGGTTAAGCCTTGGCGCGAATACGGCAGGTTTGGGGTAACAATCGGTAAAAAAGCGTGAGTTGGCGCTGTTTGAGGCAGTGATTATGGTTTGCCGTGACTTGGGGATACTGAGATTCGGACGGTCGATCTCGATCAGTCGGGTTCAGTATAAGTCGCAGTGGGTCGTAGTGGGGCGGGTTCCTGATGAAATTTAGCCGGCAAACAACGCTTCGTGCGCAAGCCACCGTGGCCGGCGTCGGCGTTCATTCCGGTCTTCCCGTCACCCTCACGCTGGGACCTGCACCTGTTGACGCAGGTTTTATTTTTGTCCGCACCGGCCTTGAGGGAAGTGACCGCGAAGTCCAGGCGACCGCCGATCAGGTGATCGCGACCGATTTTGCCACCGTCCTCGGTGATCGCAGCGGTCCGCTGGTGTCCACCGCCGAGCATGTGCTCGCTGCGCTGCGTGGCATGGGCGTCGACAACGCCACCATCGAGATCGACGGCCCGGAAGTGCCGATCATGGACGGCAGCGCCGCTGCCTTTGTTGCGGCGATCGACCAGGCGGGCATCGTCAATCAGCCGGCGCAGCGCCGTTTCATTCAGGTTTTGAAGCCGGTCTCGGTCAAGATCGGCGACTCCTTCGGCGAGATCCGGCCTTATGCCAATGGGTTCCGCGCCGAGGTCGAGATCGACTTCACCAATCCCGTGATCGGCCAGCAGAGCTACGATATCGACCTGAGCCCGGAACGCTTCCGCCGCGAAGTCGGCCGCGCCCGGACGTTTGGACTGATGTGCGACGTCGCGCGGCTGTGGAGCGCGGGTTACGCCCTCGGCGCCTCCTTCGACAACACCGTCGTGTTCGACGACGAGCGGCTGCTCAACACCGAGGGCCTGCGCTACGCCGACGAATGCGTTCGCCACAAGGTGCTGGACGTGATCGGCGACCTCGCGCTGGCCGGCCTGCCGCTGCTTGGCGCCTACCGCTCGCGCCGTGGCGGCCACAAGCTCAACCATGCTGTGCTGACCGCGCTGCTCGCCGATCGTACCGCCTGGCGGGTGGTTGAGGGCGAGGCAGCCCGCCGCACCACGCGTCCCGTGGCCGAAACCGGTCGCAGCATCGTCGGCGGCCGGATCGCTGCGGCCTACGGCCCGGACGTGTCCTGACAGCTCTGCTGTCCCGGCATCCGCTGCCCCCGGCACGGCTGCGGAATTAACCCGGGAAACTCCTGGTAACGATGATCGGCTAGGATTGCGGCGCGTTCGCCTTAATCCGGGCGAAATGCCTGCCTATCCGGTTGGTTAGAGATCGTTTTTCGGTTACAGCGGCGTGGTCGCATGGCAGGCACCACGGTTACATTTCGCGCCCATGACGGGGTCATGGGCAGGCGAGCACCGCACCACAGGGCGTCAGGGCTTAAACTCATGTCGGCACAGCGTATGACGCGCGGATATCTGTCGGTCTCCTCGCGAGCCCGTGGGCTGCTTCAGGCCGCCATCTTTGTCGTGCTCGCGCTGCCGCTGGCCGGCTGCGGCACCGGCTCGCTCTGGGACAAGTTCACCGCCAAGGACGACACCTTCGTCGAGGAGCCCGCCGACAAGATCTACAATGAGGGCCTGTACCTCATGAACGAGAAGAAGGACATGAAGGCGGCGAACAAGAAGTTCGAAGAGGTCGACCGCCAGCATCCTTATTCCGACTGGGCCCGCAAATCGCTGCTGATGTCGGCCTACGCGTCTTACCAGGGCGGCGACTTCGACGGCTGCATCGGCGCCGCGACCCGCTACGTCACGCTGCATCCCGGCAGCCCGGACGCGGCCTATGCGCAATACCTGATCGCCGCCTCGCATTACGACCAGATCCCGGACATCAGCCGCGACCAGGCCCGCACCGAGAAAGCGATCGCCGCGCTCGAAGAGGTGGTGCGCAAATATCCGACGTCCGAATATGCGACCTCGGCCAAGGCCAAGATCGAAGGCGCGCGCGACCAGCTCGCCGGCAAGGAAATGAACGTCGGCCGCTACTACATGCAGAAGCGCGACTACACGGCGGCGATCAACCGCTACAAGGCCGTCGTGACGCAGTACCAGACCACCCGCCACGTCGAGGAAGCGCTGTTCCGGCTGACCGAGGCCTATATGGCGATCGGCATCGTCGGCGAGGCGCAGACGGCGGCCGCCGTGCTTGGGCACAATTTTCCTGACAGCCGCTGGTACAAGGACGCCTATAATCTTGTAAAATCCGGCGGTCTCGAACCGAGCGAGAATCAGGGGTCCTGGATAAGCCGGACCTTCAAGAAGATTGGTCTCGGCTAGGAAATTTGATTCCATGCTGGCGCGTCTGTCGATCCGTGACATCGTCCTGATCGAACGGCTCGATATCGAATTCGCCACCGGACTTGCGGTTTTGACCGGCGAGACCGGTGCGGGCAAATCCATCCTGCTCGATGCCTTTGCGCTGGCGCTCGGCGGCCGTGGCGACGCCGGACTCGTGCGCCACGGCGCGGAGCAGGGGCAGGTCACTGCCGTGTTCGATATCCCCAAGAATCACCCCGCGACGACGATTCTGGCCGAGAACGGCCTCGATGACACCGGTGAGATGATTCTCCGCCGGGTGCAGCTCGCCGACGGCCGCACCCGCGCCTTCATCAACGACCAGTCGATCAGCGTGCAGACGCTGAAGGCGGTCGGCACCGCTCTGGTCGAGATCCACGGCCAGCACGACGAGCGCGCGCTGGTCGATGCCGCCACCCACCGCCGCCTGCTGGATGCCTTTGCCGGGCTCGAAAAGGACGTTGCTGCCGTCGAATCGCTCTGGGATGCGCGCCGCACCGCCAACACCGCGCTGGAAGAGCATCGCGCCGGCATGGAGCGCGCCGCGCGCGAGGCGGACTATCTGCGCCACGCCTCCGACGAGCTGAAGCAGCTCGCGCCCAAGGATGGCGAGGAGACCTCGCTGGCGTCCCGCCGCACCACCATGATGCAGGGCGAGAAGATCGCCTCCGACCTGCGCGAGGCGCAGGAGGTCGTCGGCGGCCACAACTCGCCGGTTGCGGCCCTCGCGGCCGCCGTCCGCCGGCTGGAGCGCCGCGGCGTCAATTCGCCGGCGCTGGTCGAGCCCGCGGTGAAGGCGATCGACATCGCGATCAACGCGCTGGAGGAAGCCGACCAGCATCTCCAGGCCGCGCTCGCCGCGACCGATTTCGATCCGTCCGAGCTCGAGCGCATCGAGGAGCGGCTGTTCAGCTTGCGCGCCGCCTCGCGCAAATATTCGACGCCGGTCGATGGGCTTGCCGCGCTTGCCGCCAAATACGCCGCCGATGTCGTGCTGATCGATGCCGGCGCCTCGCGGTTGAAGAAGCTGGAGCAGGCCGCGATCGAGGCAGATGGCCGCTATGCGGCCGCCGCCAAGAAGCTGTCGCTGGCGCGGCAGAAGTCGGCCGAGAAGCTCAACAAGGCCGTCAATGCCGAACTCGCGCCGCTCAAGCTCGACCGCGCCAGGTTCATGACCCAGGTCGCGACCGACGAGGCGGCGCCGGGCCCGCAGGGTTTCGACCGCGTCGAGTTCTGGGTGCAGACCAATCCGGGCACCAAGCCGGGTCCGATGATGAAGGTCGCCTCCGGCGGCGAGCTCTCGC
This sequence comes from Bradyrhizobium cosmicum, assembly GCF_007290395.2. Lineage (NCBI taxonomy): Bacteria > Pseudomonadati > Pseudomonadota > Alphaproteobacteria > Hyphomicrobiales > Nitrobacteraceae > Bradyrhizobium > Bradyrhizobium cosmicum. Next base: position 1,868,987 of record NZ_CP041656.2, read on the forward strand.
GCTTCCTGCTGGCGCTCAAGGTCGTGTTGTCCGACCGCGGCTCGGCGCCGACGCTCGTCTTCGACGAAATCGACACCGGCGTCGGCGGCGCGGTCGCGGATGCCATCGGCGCCCGGCTGGCGCGGCTGGCCGGCAAGGTGCAGGTGATGGCCGTCACCCATGCCCCTCAGGTTGCCGCCCGTGCCGACCAGCATTTGCTGATCTCGAAGGACGCGCTGGACAAGGGCAAGCGCGTCGCCACCCGCGTCAACACACTGGCCGCCGACCACCGCCGCGAAGAGATCGCCCGCATGCTCGCCGGCGCCGAGATCACCGCCGAGGCGAGGGCGGCCGCGGACCGGTTGCTCAAGGCGGCAAGCTAGACTTCATGTCCCGGACGCGCGAAGCGCGAGTCGGGACCCAGGCTTTTCGCCCAATGGACCCCGGCTCAGCAGCGTAACGCTCCGCGCTGCGCTGCGTCCGGGGCACCAAACTGTAACGTCTTTACCCTCCCGCCCGCTCCGTCGTATCCAAGCACCATGGCAAGAGCAGCAAAATCAAAACCGCTCCGTGACGTCGCCGACCTCACCAAGGCGCAAGCCAAGGTCGAGCATATGCGGCTGGCGCTCGAGATCGAGGGTCACAACGAACGCTATTATCAGGAGGACGCGCCCACCGTCACCGACGCGGAATACGACGCGTTGCGCCAGCGCTTCAACGCGATCGAGAAGCGCTTCCCGGAATTCGTCAGCGCGGAATCACCCTCGCAGAAGGTCGGCGCGGCGCCGTCGGGGCGTTTCAGGAAGGTGCGGCATTCCGCTCCCATGCTGTCGCTCGACAATGCCTTTGCCGAGGAGGACGTGCGCGACTTCGTCGGGCGCATCGTGCGCTTCCTGAAGCTCGACGACGACAAGGTCGACTTCTCCGCGGAGCCGAAGATCGACGGCCTTTCGATGTCGCTGCGCTACGAGGGCGGCGAACTCGTCACCGCGGCGACGCGCGGCGACGGTTCGGAGGGCGAGGATGTCACCGCCAACATTCGCACGCTCGAGGACGTGCCGCAGAAGCTGAAGGGACGCAACGTTCCTGATGTCTGCGAGGTGCGCGGCGAGGTCTACATGACCAAGAAGGCGTTCCTTGCGCTCAACGAGCGACAGAAGGCCGAAGGCAGCACGATCTTTGCCAATCCGCGCAACTCGGCCGCTGGCTCGCTCCGGCAGAAGGATCCGACCATCACGGCCTCGCGCCCGCTCGGGTTCTTCGCCTACGCCTGGGGCGAGATGAGCGCGATGCCGGAGGAGACGCAAAGCGGCATGATCCACTGGTTCGAGCGTTGCGGCTTCAGGACCAATCCGCTGACGAAGCTGTGCCATTCGGTCGAGGAGCTGATCGCGTTCCATCAGAGCATCGAGGAAGAGCGCGCGAAGCTCTACTACGACATCGACGGCGTGGTCTACAAGGTCGACCGCATCGACTGGCAGGAGCGGCTCGGTTTCGTCTCGCGCACGCCGCGCTGGGCCATCGCGCATAAATTCCCGGCCGAGCGCGCCATGACGGTGCTGCGTGACATCGAGATCCAGGTCGGCCGCACCGGCTCGTTCACGCCGGTGGGCAAGCTCGAGCCCGTCGGCGTCGGCGGCGTGATCGTGCAGAACGTCACGCTGCACAACGAGGACTACATCAAGGGCGTCGGCAACAAGGGCGAGGTGTTGCGCGAGGGCCGCGACATCCGGATCGGCGACACCGTCGTGATCCAGCGTGCCGGCGACGTCATTCCGCAAATCGTCGACGTCGTCCTCGACAAGCGGCCGAAGAGCGCCAGGGAGTATCACTTCCCGAAGAAGTGCCCGTGCCCGCTGCACACCGACGTCGTGCGCGGGGCGACGGCCGCCGGCGAGGAAGAATCCCGCGCCCGCTGCACCGGCGAGTTCGCCTGCCCCTATCAGAAGATCGAGCATCTCAAGCTGTTCGTGTCGCGGCGCGCCTTCGACATCGACGGTCTCGGAGAGAAGCAGCTGCAGTATTTCTTCGACGAAGGATGGGTCAACGAGCCCGCCGATATCTTCACGCTCGAGAAGCGCAATTCGAAGCTCAAGCTGGAGGAGATCGAGGGCTACGGCGAGACCTCGGTGCGCAATCTGTTCGGCGCCATCGAGAGCCGCCGCAGGATCGCGCTGGAGCGCTTCGTCTACGCGCTCGGCATGCGCCATGTCGGCGAGACCACGGCGCTGGCGCTGGCGCGCGGCTACGGCTCCTGGAATGCCTTCCACGACGCCTGCCTCAAGGTCGCCAAGGGCGACGAGGAGGCGATGGCGGAGATGGACGCGCTCGACCAGATCGGCGAGACCGTGATCAAGAGCATCGCGGACTATTTCGGCGAGAGCCACAACCGCGGCATCGTCGAGCGGCTGACCAGGGAGGTCGAGATCGTCGACGCCGAGAAGCCGAAGAGCAACTCGGCCGTCGCCGGCAAGACCGTGGTATTCACGGGCTCGCTGGAAAAGATGACACGCGACGAGGCCAAGGCGACCGCAGAGCGGCTCGGCGCGAAGGTCTCGGGATCGGTCTCCAAGAAGACCGATCTCGTCGTCGCAGGACCTGGTGCAGGTTCGAAGCTCGCTGAGGCCAACAAGCACGGCGTCAAGGTGTTGACCGAGGACGAGTGGCTGACGCTGATCGGGGAGTGAGGGGCTCTCGGCGTCATTGCGAGGAGCGAAGCGACGAAGCAATCCAGACCCACGGTGACGGTCTGGATTGCTTCGCTGCGCTCGCAATGACGGGGAGAGGACGCGCCGCCCCTACATCATCCCGCCCTCTTCCTCTTCCGCCCGTTCGATCAGCTCCTCGCTTACCACCACCTCCCGCCGCGGCACGACGAAGATCATCATGCAGGCGCAGAGCAGCGAGATCGCCAGCACGGCGGACGTGAGCGGCAGCGTGGTGGCGGAGTGGCCGCCGAGATAGGCGCCGAACTGCGACATCAGCGCGCCGATGCCCTGCTGGAGAAAGCCCATCGCGCCTGACGCAGTGCCGGCGGCTTCGGGGCGGATGCTGATCGCGCCGGCGGCCGAGTTCGCCATCACGAAGGCATTGCCGGCCATCACGATCATCTGCGTGCCGAACAGCCAGGCGGGCGCTTCGTTCCACCCCGTAAAGCTCCAGAGCAGGTTCAGCAGGCTGCCGCAGAGCTGCAATCCGAGCCCGAGCCAGATCAGCTTCTCGAGCGAGTGCCTGGGCGCGAAGCGCACGCAGAGCAGGTTCCCGACGAGGTAGGCGAAACCTGTCGTCGCGAACCACGCGCCGTATTCGGCGCTGGTCCGCCCCATCTGCGTCACCACGACGTAGGGACCGCCGCCGGCAAAGGTGAAGATGATCTGCGAGGCCAGCACCTGGCACATGACATAGCCGACGAAGGCGCGGTTGCGGATCAGCATGCCGACGTCGCCGCGAAAGCCGCTGCCGGCCGCGCGGGTGCGGCGCGTCTCCGGCAGCGCGACCGCGATGCCGATGGCGACGATGATCGCGGCAATGGTGATGGCGTAGAAGATCGCGCGCCAGCCGAATGCGGTCTCGATCAGGCCGCCGGTCAGCGGGGAGACCATCTGCCCGATCATCAGCGCGGCGACCACGAGGCTGATCATGGAGGCGACGCGGTCGCGCTCGTAGATGTCGCGGATGATCGCGCGGCTCACCACCATGCCGGCGGCGCCGCCCAGCGCCTGGAAGAAGCGCGCGGCGATCAGTTGCGGCAGGGTTTGCGCGAAGATGCAGCCGACGCTGGCTGCCACCATCAATGCGAGGCCGCCCAGCAGCACCGGGCGCCGCCCGAACCTGTCCGACAGAGGCCCCATGATCAGCTGCGACAGCGCGATGCCGACCATGTAGAGCGACACGGTCATCTGCGCGATCGAGATGTCGCTGCCGAAATTGGTCGCCAGCACCGGCAGCGCCGGAACCAGCATGTAGAGCGAAATCGGCGCGATGCCGGTCATGACGACCAGCAGCAGCAACACCACGCGCGAGGTCGCGATGTTTTTCGCCGTTTCCGGCGGTTTGCTGATCATGCCGTGCATGCGTGTCCGTTTCGTCGAAATCCGAATCGGACTGTAGCTTGCTCGCGCAAGACGGATATCGGCGTTTCGGAATGCGGCTATACGGATTCCGGGACGGTTATGATGAGGGCACGATGGCGACCGATTGGGCGCGATGTTTGTGCGACAACGACGGTGTCATTCCCCGCGAAGGCGGGGAATCCAGTACGCCGCGGCCTCTCCGCATACGTCTTCCGTCTCTGGAATACGGGATGTCCCGCCTTCGCGGGGCATGACAACCAGTGTGAGGAAACAGCCTTGCGCAAATCGCGTAGCGCCATGCGCGCTAAGGCTTCAGCTCCGCCGTGGCCTGATCGAGCCAGGCCCTGGTCGCCTCGTCCAGCGCCGGCCGCACCTCGGCCCGCACGCGGGCGTGGTAGGCGTTCAGCCAGTCGAGTTCGTCCTTGCCCAGCATCGTGACATCGATCAGCCGGCGGTCGATCGGCGCCAGCGTCAGCGTCTCGAACGCGTTCATCGGCTTCTCGGCGCCCTTGATCTCGGCTTCAACCACCAGCTCGAGGTTCTCGATGCGGATGCCGAAACCGTCGGTCTTGTAATAGCCGGGCTCGTTGGAAAGGATCATGCCGCGCTTCAGCGGCGTGGTGCCGAGCTTCGAGATCCGCGCCGGCCCCTCGTGAACCGAGAGATAGCTGCCGACGCCGTGGCCAGTGCCGTGCTCGAAATCGACGCCGGCGGCCCACAGATATTGCCGCGCCAGCGTGTCGAGCTGCGCGCCGGTGGTGCCGTCGGGGAAGATGGCGCGCGCTATCGCGATATGGCCGCGCAGCACGCGGGTGAAACGGTCGCGCATCTCGGCCGTGGTCTCGCCCACGGCCATGGTGCGGGTGACGTCGGTGGTGCCGTCTTCATACTGCGCGCCGGAATCGATCAACAGCAAATCGCCGGGCACGATCCGCCGGTTGCTTTTGCGGGTGACGCGGTAGTGCACGATGGCGCCATTCGGGCCGGTGCCGGAGATGGTCGGGAACGACACGTCCTTCAGTGCGCCGGTGTCGCGGCGGAACGTCTCCAGCGCCTCGACCGCGTCGATCTCGGTGAGCTTGCCGCTTGCCGCCTCCTTGTCGATGAAGGCGAGGAAGCGCGCCAGCGCGATCGCGTCGCGCCGGTGCGCCGTCTGCGTGCCCTTGATCTCGGTCGCGTTCTTGACGGCCTTGAGCAGCGCAATCGGATCGTTGCCGCGGACCGGCTTGCCGCCGGCGCCCGCGATCAGCCGGCTGAGGGCGTCGGCCGCGGTGGCATTGTCGAGCGCGATCGCCGCGCCGCTCTTGGCCAGCGCCATCAGCGTCGGCGCCATCGCATCGGGCTCGCGCACGTCGGCGGATTGTTCGAGGTGATCGCGCGTCAGGTTCGAAAGCTTGCGGTGGTCGATGAAGATGGTGGGGCGGCCGTCCTTGGGCACCAGCGCGTAGGACAGCGGCAGCGGCGTGTGCGCGACGTCGGCGCCGCGGATGTTGAAGGTCCAGGCCACGGCATGGCTGTCGGACAGCACCAGCGCATCGACACCGAGCCTGGCGATTTCGCTTCTGATCTGCGTGAGCTTCTCGGCCTCGGCGACGCCGGCATTCTGCAGGCTATGCACGGCGACGGGAGCGAGCGGCGGCTGCGGCCGGTCCTGCCAGATCGCATCGACTGGATTGCTGTCGACCGCGACCAGTTCGGCGCCGGCCTTGGCGCAGGCGGCGGCAAGGCGCTCGGCTGCCGCAAAAGTGTGCAGCCATGGATCAAATCCGAGGCGGTCGCCGGCCTTCAGGTGCGCCGAGACCCAGCTTTCCGGCGGCGGATCGATCAGCGATTCCACCGCCCAGACCCTTGCGTCCACCTGCTTGCCGGCCTGAATCGTATAGCGGCCGTCGACGAAGACCGCGGCTTCATGGATCAGCACCACCGCCAATCCCGCCGAGCCCGTAAAACCGCTCAGCCAGGCCAGCCGCTCTTCCGAGGGCGGCACATATTCGTTCTGCTGCTGGTCGGCGCGCGGAATGACGAAGCCGGTCAGCTTGCGGCGGGCGAGTTCTTCGCGGAGCGCTGCCAGGCGCGCCGTCAGTGCGACGCCGGCCTCGGGCTCCTCGAAAGTCTGGAAGTGCGCTTCGAACATGATGGACTCAGTTTAGGATCATGGGGATCAGTCCGCAATGTAGACGCAATTGAGGTCGTATCTGGCACGGACTGTGCTTGAAAAAGTTCCATTCGAATTGAGTGGAGTACAGGATGCAGCAGTTGCGCTTCGTCCGGATAACAGGGAAATTCGAGCAAGTGGTTCATCTCAACGGCGAGGGGACACACGATGCCAGCGTTCACGTTTGAGAAGATTTCGCCGCCGGTCCGCCGCGCACCGGCCGCCACGACACCGAAGAAGCCGCGCGGCCTCATCAGCCAGGTGATCGACCGTTTCGCCGAGCGCCGCGCCAGGCGCGCGTTGCAAGGCGAGCGCGCAGTGCAACGGGACGACAAGCCGGCGGAGTAGAATTACCCCACCTTCCTCAGCAGCAGACTGCTCCATCCCTCGATCCGCAGGTGCCGCAGCGGCACGAGGCCGCGCGCGCGGTGGGCGGCGATCACGGCGGGGGCCTGGTGGGTCAGCAGACCGGAGAGGATGACGCGGGCGCCGGGGGCGAGGTGCCGCGCCATCGGACCTGCCAATTGCCGTAACGGATTGGCAAGGATGTTGGCCAGCACCAGGTCGAACGGGCCGCATCTGGCAAAATCCGGCGCGGCGAAGCCGGTGGCGCGGATTACCCGGACCAGATTGCCAGCTTCGTTCAGCACCGCGTTCTCGGCCGCGACCCGTACCGAAGGCGGGTCGATGTCGGAGGCGAGCACGGCGCGATGCAGCGCCTTCGCCGCCGCTATTCCCAGCACGCCTGTCCCGGTACCGAGGTCGAGGACGCGTGCGGGCCGGGCGCTTTTCAGGACATGGTCAAGCAACAGTAAACAGCCGCGGGTGGTGCCGTGGTGCCCGGTGCCGAAGGCAAGCGCCGCTTCGATCTCGATGGCGAGCTTGTTCGGCGCCACGCGGTCGCGATCGTGGCTGCCGTGCACGACGAAGCGCCCCGCCGGCACCGGGACGAGGTCTTCGAGGCTCGCCTTGACCCAGTCCTTGGCCTCGATGGTGTCGAACAGAAGCGTCTCGGCAATGTCGTTTCCTGCCGAAGTTGCAATGAGTTCACGCAGCAACGCCTGGTCCGGCGCTTCGGCGAAATGCAGCGTGACGTCCCAGCGTCCGTCCGGCTGCTCGAACGCGGCAACCGCCGCGTCGCCCTCGAAAAAGACTTCGGTGAGCACGTCGACGACGCGCTTGGCCGCGGCCTCGGTGCCGATTGAAAAGCTGGCGCGATGAGTGGGCGAAGGCTGCATTCAGAATTCCGTTGATCTCAATTTTTGGAACTTTTGTATCCAAATTTCCGCACAACTTGTGGTTCCCGGGTTAACCTGACCGTAGGTTGTACTCCGTAGATTTTCGGCTGTTGGATCCAGCCAACACGGCTTGAAAATTGAAATGGAGGCGAGTCTTGAAGAGCATGGTTCAGAAGTTCTGGTCGGACGAGTCCGGTGCAACCGCGATCGAGTACGGCCTGATCGCAGCCGGCATCGCGCTGGCGATCATCACCGTGGTGAACAGCCTGGGCACCAGCATGAACGAGAAGTTCGGTTCGATCAGCACCAAGTTGGGCAACTGATCCCGGTTTCCTGATCCCAGCAGGAAGCATTTCTTCATAGCAGCTATTTTGGCGCGCGCCCGCAAAGGAAAGCGATTTCCTTGCGGGCGAAGTCGCATCTGGAGCTCCGGTAGTGTCTCAGTTTGAAATTTCTTTGCGATTTTGATCGCTACTCGCATTCTTGCCGTGGCGCACGTAAGCCGGGAGGCGAATAGCGCCAAAAGCGAGAGCCCCTAAGGGAATCGCGAAATACCAGTCAAGGTTCCCAAGACGAGTAGCCAAAATCGCGACGGCCGCACCGACGATGATCGCGGCGGCCTGATTCCACCGGGCACCGATCTCACCCGCTTGCTTTGATGAGCGAAGGTAAACGGCAGCCCCTAGCGAAATAATCGCCACGGCTGCCGCGCCAATAATTGGAATCCACGCGTCTTTCATCTCTTAGTTCCCCTCCCCTTGCCGCTATCCTTCACACCGCTAATCCACAGGGTTGTCCGCAGGGATTTACCAGCCTTCTCCACAGCCTTTTGGGCTGGCTGTGAAGGGTCCTCGTGAGCCTTTTCTCCATGTTAGTGACAGGCTTCTCCACAGCCTGTCCACGCCGTTATCCACGGCTTCCGAACAGGCCGCGGTGATCCTTCAAGATCGCCTGCGCGGCGTTGTGGCCGGGGGCGCCGGTGACGCCGCCGCCGGGATGGGCACCGGAGCCGCAATGGTACAGGCCCTTCAGCGGCCCGCGATAATCGGCATGGCCCAGCATCGGCCGCGCCGAGAACAACTGGTTCAGCGACAGCGCGCCGTGGAAGATGTCGCCGCCCAACAGTCCGAACTGCCGTTCGAGATCGAGCGGCGAGAGAACCTGGCGGCCAAGCACACTGCCGGCAAAGCCCGGCGCGTATTTGTCCACCGTCGCGATCATGAGATCGGCGACCTCGTCGCGATGGTCGTCCCAGGACCTGCCGTCCGGCAACTCCGGCGCGACGTGCTGGCAGAACAGGCTCGCGACATGCTTGCCTTCGGGCGCCAGCGTGTCATCGAGCGTCGAGGGGATCAGCATCTCGACGACCGGCTCGCGGCTCCAGCCCTGTGCGCGCGCATCGAGCCAGGCGCGGTCCATGTAGCCGAGATCAGGGGCCAGGATGATGCCGGAGGAGAGATGATCGCCGTCGCCCGCCAGCGCCGTGAAGGAGGGCAGGCGGTCCAGCGCCACGTTCATGCGGAAGGTGCCGGAGCCGTTCTTCCAATTGCGGATGCGGGCTAAGAAGTCGGCGGGCAGCGCGTCGGCCGCGATCAGCCGCGTATAAAGCAGCTTGGGATTGACGTTGGCCGCGACATATTTCGCGCGGATCGTCTCGCCGTTCTCCAGGACGACGCCCACGGCGCGGTCGCGCTCGACGATCACCTCGCGCACGCCGGCACCGGTGTCGATCACGACGCCCCGCTCGCCTGCAGCGCGCGCCATCGCCTGTGTGATCGCACCCATGCCGCCGATGGCATGACCCCAGACGCCCTTCTTGCCGTTCACCTCGCCGAAGGCGTGATGCAGCATCACATAGGCCGAGCCGGCGGCGTAGGGGCTGGCGTAGTTGCCGACGATCGCATCGAAGCCGAACAGCGCCTTGACCAGATCGTGCTCGAAACGCTCGTCCAGCATCTCGCCGGCCGAGCGGGTGAAGAGATCGAGCAGGCTGCGGCTCTGCTCCAGCGTGAGCCCGCGCAGGATGTTGGCACTCTGGAGCGCGTTCACGGCCTCGCGGATCGCAGCCGTGCCGATGCCCGCCAGCAGGTTGGGCGGCGCGCGCAGCACGAATTGCCTGAGCACGTCGGCGATGTCTTCCAACTCGCGCGAGAACCCGTCGAGCGCGACGGCGTCATGGGGGCTCAGCCGCGCGATGGAGGCCTTCGTCCGCCCCTCGCCGGTGAGGAGATAGCTGCCGTCGGGGGCGGGCAGGAAATTCTGCGCGCGCCGCTCGACGATTCGCAGGCCCTGCTTGGCCAGCCCGAGGTCGCGGATCACCTGCGGATTGAGAAGGCTCACGGTGTAGGCCGCCACCGAGTTGCGGAAGCCCGGATGAAACTCCTCCGTCACGGCCGCCCCGCCGACCACCTGGCGGCGCTCGACCACGCGCACGCGCAGGCCCGCCATGGCGAGATAGGCCGCGCAGGTGAGGCCGTTGTGGCCGGCACCGATGATGACGACGTCGGTTTCGCTCATGATCTCCCTGGCGTCATTCCGGGGCGATGCGAAGCATCGAACCCGGAACCTCGAGATTCCCCGGTGCGCAATTGCGCACCTGTGGTCTGGTCCTTCGGACCATCCCGGAATGACATCTCTATATCAAGCAATCGTTGCTGCAACATCACGAGCCCCTTTATTGCCCGTTCGGGCGCCTTGTGCTCCATTGCGCGCGCGTCCGGCGCCCGCCGGGGAATTGCTTGCCGGAGCTTCCATGGATTCGATCGTGCAACCCGCCGCCACGGAGCAGCCGTCGTCGTCGCGCAACCGGCTGCTGCTGACGGTCTACACCGCTGCGATCTTCGTCAGTGCGCTGCTGCTGTTCTCGGTGCAGCCGCTGTTCACGAAGATGGTGCTGCCGCGGCTCGGCGGCTCGCCGGCGGTGTGGTCGGTGGCGATGGTGTTCTTCCAGTCGCTGCTGCTGGCCGGCTATGCCTATGCGCATCTGCTGATGCAGACCAGGAATCGCGTCATCCCGGTGGTGGTGCATCTCCTGCTTCTGGTGCTGGCCTTCGTGACCCTGCCGCTCGGCATCGCCTCTGCTTACGGCGAGCCGCCGGCGTCGGGTTATGCGTTCTGGCTGCTCGGACTGTTCGTGGTCTCGATCGGACTGCCGTTCTTCGCACTCGCCGCCAACAATCCGCTGCTGCAGGCCTGGTTCGTCCGCACCGGCCATCCCGCCGGGCACGATCCCTATTTCCTCTATGCCTCCTCCAACATCGGCAGCTTCCTCGCGCTGTTGTCCTATCCGTTCCTGCTGGAGCCGATCTTCACGCTGCACACGCAGAACCGGCTCTGGACCGGCGGCTATGGCGTCCTGATCCTCCTGATCGCCGCCTGCGGCGCGCTTCTGCTGCGCTCGCCGAAGCTCGCGATCGTCGATGCGCAAACCGCGGACGTCGATGCGCCCGCTCCAAGCCTGTTGACGCGGCTGCGCTGGATTTTCCTGGCCGCGGCGCCGTCCGGCCTGCTCATCGCCGTGACCGCACACATCTCGACCGACGTCGCGGCCGCGCCGCTGCTGTGGGTGCTGCCGCTGTCGCTGTATCTGTTGACCTGGGTGGTGGTGTTCCAGTCGCGGCCGCTCTTGCCGCACAAATGGATGCTGATGCTGCAGCCGGTCGCGATCGCGGGCGTCGTTGTCCTGCTGGCGTTCGGCGGCGAGCAGAACCTGCTGCTCACGCTCGGCGGTCACCAGCTCTGCTTCTTCGTCATCGCCATGGCCTGCCATGGCGAGCTGGCGCGGACCCGGCCGGCGGCCAGATATCTCACAGGATTCTATGTCGCGCTGTCGTTCGGCGGCATGGTCGGTGGGCTGTTCGCGGGCCTGGTGGCGCCGTTCACTTTCTCGTGGATCGCCGAATATCCCATCCTGGTCGCGCTCGCCGCGCTGTGCCGGCCGCCCGCGAACGAGCGGCTGGCGGGCATCGTCAAATGGTACTGGCTGGCGCTCGCAGCGCTCGCGGTGGCGCTCGTCGTGCCGTCCACCATGACGGGCGGCCTCTCGACTTGGTTCGAGGATCACCGCGTCTGGGTGGCCGGTGCCGTCGGTGTTCTCGCCGCCTTGCTGGCGCTCGCGCTCAATGCCGGTCGCTGGAAGATATTTGCCACCGTGGCGCTCGCGCTGGCGTTGATCCGCGTCTATCCCGCGGACGAGGGCCGCGTCACGACGGTGCGCAGCTTCTTCGGCGTGCACAAGATCGTGGTGACGCCCGGCGGCTATTTCCACGTGCTGATGCACGGCACCACCATTCACGGCGCCGAGCGCTTCCGCAACAATGACGGCACGCCTGTTACCGGCCGGCCCGAGCCGATCACCTATTATCACAAGGACGGCGGTATCGGGCAGGCCATCACGGCCATCCGCGAGCGCAAGGGCGTACCGCTGAAGGTGGCTGCGATCGGCGTCGGATCGGGTACGCTCGCCTGCGCGGCCGAACCGGGTGAGGACTGGAAATTCTTCGAGATCGACCAGTCCATGGTCGACGCGGCCAGTGACCCGAAGAACTTCCGCTACATATCGAGTTGCATGCCGGGCCTGAAGCCGGTGATTGGCGATGCCCGCCTCACCTTCGCGAAGGAGCCCGACGGTGTCTATGACCTGATCATCGTCGATGCCTATTCGTCGGATGCGATCCCGATCCATCTCGCCACCGAAGAGGCGATGAAGATCTACAAGGACAAGCTCGCCCCGCACGGCGCCGTGGTGATGCACGTCTCCAACCGGCACCTCGATCTCGAGACTGTCGTGGTCGGCATCGCCGATGCCAACGATCTGAAGAGCTGGGTCTTCAACGAGGATTCCGGGCGCGATTCCGATTACATCTTCTCGACCGACGTCGTCATCTCGGCGCGCGAAGAGGAAGATGTCGGCAAGCTCGTTTCATCCAAATCATGGGAGCTGACCGAAGCCGACGACAGGGTGCGGGTCTGGACCGACGATTATTCCAACATACTCGGCGCGCTGTATCGGCGTTTGAGGGATGGAGAGTAGGGCGTTTCGATCTCTCATGCCCCGGCCGCAGCGTAGCGCTTCTTCAGCGGTGCGCTGCATCCGGGACACGAGACTGAGGCTTACGGCTCCACCGGCGTCCCCGCCGGCAACGCAATGCCCTTCTCGCCCGCGACCTGCCGCAGCAGGTCCGGCTGGTCCGAGATGATGCCGTCGACGCCGAGCTCGATCATGCGCGCCATGTCGTCGCGCTTGTTGACCGTCCACACCACGACGCGCAGTCCGAGCGTGTGGGCCTCGGTGATCAGCGCCTCCGTGACATCGCCAAGATAGGGCGACCAGATCGCGCCGCCCGCAGCCTTGATCGTCCGCGGCAGCGAGCCACCGTGATCGGCCGGACTGAAGCCTGCCGTCCAGCTGGTGGCCTTGTCGAGCGCGATGGTCGGCGCGGAGCCGCGCTGGAGCGTCAGGTACACGGTCGCAATCTTGGGCGCCTGCTGCTGGACCAGACGCAGGGTCCGCCAGTCGAACGACTGGATCATGACGCGATCGGAAAATCCCTCGGCCTCGATCAACCCGAGCAGTCTTGCGACAAAAGCCTGCGGATCGAGCGCCTCGTCGGGGTGCTTCGGATTTATCTTGGTCTCGATGTTGAAGCGCACGCGGGTGTTGCCGGACTTGCGCACCAGCGCGAACAGCTCGCCGAGGGTGGGAATGCGCGTTCCCGGCATTGCGCGTTGGTCGGGGAATTGTTTCGCGTAAGAACTGTCCGGCCGGATCTGGCCGACGTCATAGGTCCTGACGTCTTCAAGCCGAAGCTTGATGAATGGCGTCCCTGGCGCAGCGATGTAGCCGCCGTTTCGATCTCGCGCGAGATCGGGGTTGAGACCACGCTCATGCGACACGATCACCTCGCCGTCGGCGGTGATGCCGACGTCAAGCTCCAGCGTGTCCACGCCCATTGTCAACGCGTTGGCAAAAGCAGGCAGGGTGTTTTCCGGCAGCAGCGCCCGCCCGCCGCGATGCGCCTCAAGGTCAAAGGCCAGGTCGGATCCCATGGCATCTCCCGCAACCAGAACCGAGAGCGCGGTCAGTATTATCGCTGCACGTGATGTCATCACAGTCCGAGAGGCGGTGGAAAGCACGGCATTAAAACGCATTCTGCGCGCCGGGCCCATTCTAAAGGCTTTCCTGCCTCAATTCATTCCCAAGCCGGCGCATTTTCCTGTTGTCGACAGCTGCGGTGCCTGCCCGTATCTTCCGCGGATTGCCATTTGACGCGCGTGACGGGATTTTCGCATGAACCGCGCCCGCTTGTTTGTCGCATTTCTGGTCATGGCCCTGTTGTCCGGGCCGGCTTTCACCCAGCGCGGCAACGATTTTGATTCGCTGGTCGCTCAGATGAACGCGGCAACGCAGGCCGGCCACTGGGCCGAGGGGCTGGCTGCTGCCCAGAAGCTGGAAAATCTGGTGCGCCGCCGGCAGGGCGCCGACAACATGAACTATGCCGGCGTGCTGCACAACGAGGGCATGTTCCTCCACGATCTCGGCCGCTTCCCGGAAGCCGTCGACAAGCTCAACGCAGCGCTCGCCATCAAGCTGCGCAACAACGACGTCGCCTCCACGCTACGCACTTCGAACATCCTGGTCGGATCGCTCGGCATGCTCGAGCGCCGGGCGGAGGCGACCGCGGTCGCCGAGCGGGCGCTTGCGCTCGGCACCAGTGCTTTTGGCGCCAACGACGGCAGGCTTGCCGGGACGCTGTCGGCGCTCGGCGGGCTAGCGCGCGACAACGAGAACTTCAAGGAAGCGGCCGGCTATCTCGAACGGGCGCTCTCGGCCTTGCAAGCTGCCAACGCGCCGCCCCTGGATGTCGCTTCCGCGATGGACGATCTTGGAGATGTCTACGGACTGCTCGGGCGCTTCGACGACGGCGAGCGACTGCTGAAGCAGGGGATCGAGCTGCTCGATCGCAGTTTTGGCAAGAATGCCGAGACCACGCCGAACTACGACAAGATGCTCAACGATCTCGGCAACCTCTATCTGGACGCCGGTCGACTGCCCGATGCCGAGGCGGCGATGCGGCGGGCGCTTGCCATCACGCGAGCACGAAACGGCGACGCGCATCCGAATGTCGCGGCCACAATGGGTAATCTCGCCACCGTGCTCAAACACGAGGCGCGCCATGCCGAGGCCGAAAGCTCTATCAGCAGACCCTTCAGGTCTACGAGAGGCTCTACGGTCCCAATCACCCGACGACCGCGATCGGGCTGAACAACCTCGCCAACGTCTACTCGGCGCAAGGAAAGCACGATGCGGCCGCAGGCCTCCAGGAGCGGGTGCTCGCGATCTACGAAAAGGCGTTCGGCCCGGAGAGCCCGGACGCCGGTCGTGCCCTGAACAATCTCGCGAACAGCTACGGGGATCTGGGACGCAATGCGCAGGCGCTCGATCTCTACCGGCGCTCGCTGACCGCCATGGAGCGCAAGTTCGGGGAAGGCAGCGGCCCGACTGCACTGGCGGCGGGCTCGCTCGGACAGGCCCTGATGGACGCTGGCCGCATGGATGAGGCCCGGCCATATCTGGTGCGCTGCCTGGAGATCGACGAGCGCGTGCTCGGCGGCACGCATCCGCAACTCGTCAAGGACCTGCGCAGCATCGCGCTTCTCGACCTCAAGACTGGCAACATGATCGATGCACGCAGCCGGCTTGGTCGCGCGCTTGCGATCGCGCAGGACAGGCTCGGGCCACGGCATCACGATTCCATCGCCACGATGATCAACCTGGCCGACGCCGACCGCCGCGAGGGTAAGTGGCCGGATGCCCTGGCGCGGCTACGGCTCGCTGCAGCCGCGCTGAACGCCGAGAAGAATACGCAGTTCGTCCGTTTTCCCGAGATCGATCCCTGGCTGATCGATGCGATCTGGCGCGTCTCCGACGGCAAGCCCGACAATGCCGCAAAGGACGAGGCCTTCGGCGCCGCTCAGCGCGCGCACGAGACCAGCGCGGGTGCCGCGCTGTCGCAGATGGCGGCCCGGTTCGGCGCCGGCAACGATGCGATCGCCGGACTGGTGAGGCGGCAGCAGGATCTGAAAACCAGCCTCGAAACGCTCGACAAGCGGGTCACCTCCGAACTCGGGCAGGCGGACGGCAAGCGCAACGACGCACTGATCGCCAGCCTGCGCGCGCAGACGGCGCAAACGCGTAAATTGCTCGAAGACGTCTCGGCCCAGCTCGACCGTAGCTTTCCGGCCTATGCTGAATTGTCCAATCCGCAACCGCTGTCCATCGCGCAAACGCAGGGGCTGCTGAAGCCCGACGAGACTCTGGTGGCGTTCATCGTGCGCGGTGACAAGACCTACGCCTTGGCGGTGACCCGTGAGGCAAGCGCGCTGCGTCAGATTGCGCTCGGCAGCCGCGAGATCGGCGACCGTGTTGCTCATCTCCGGCTCGGGCTCGCCAATCCCGAGGCAGTCCAATCGTCATTCGACCTCGATGCGTCCTTCGAACTCTACAATGCGCTGTTCGGCCCGATATCGGCCGACATCGCCGGCAAGCCAAAACTGCTGGTCGTCCCGGCCGGTGCGCTCACCAGCCTGCCGTTTCATGTGCTGGTGACCAAGAAGCCCGACACGGCGTCTGCCGACCGCTTTCGACAGGCGGCATGGCTGCTCAATGAGCGCGCCATCACGGTGTTGCCATCGGTGCCGAGCCTGCGCGCGCTGCGCAGCCTTGCCAGGGACTCACGCGCGCAGAAGCCGTTCATCGGATTTGGCGATCCGGTGTTGCGGCGTTTGCCGAGCGACAAGCGCGCGGGACGCAACGTGCAGCCATACCAGAGCTACTATGACGGCACTTCCGTTGATATCGAGCGCCTGCGCACGGGGCTGCCTTCGCTGCCGGAAACCGCGGGCGAGCTCCAGGCCGTGGCGCGTGCGCTCGGCGCCTCGCCGCAGGACGACGTCAAGCTCGGCTCAGCCGCGACCGTGACCAGCGTCAGCACGCTGCCGCTCGATCAATACCGTGTCATCGATTTCGCCACTCACGGCCTCGTTGCCGGCGAGGTCAGCGGCCTCAGCGAGCCCGCGCTCGTGCTGACATTGCCGGACAAGCCGACCAGCGACGATGACGGCCTGCTCACGGCAAGCCGCATCGCAAAACTCAAGCTGGATGCGGACTGGGCGGTGCTTTCGGCGTGCAACACGGCAGCCGGCGACAAGCCTGGCGCCGAGGGCCTGTCCGGCCTTGCGCGCGCGTTCTTCTACGCCGGCGCGCGGGCGCTTCTCGTCTCGCATTGGCCGGTCGATTCCGATGCGGCGGTGCGGTTGACCACGGGCGCCTTCTCCGAGCTCACAGCGCATCCCGGCATCGGCCGTGCCGAAGCGCTGCGCCGGTCGATGAAAGCCTTGATTGCCGACCGGTCGTCGTCGCGCAACGCCGATCCTGCCGTGTGGGCGCCGTTCGTGCTGGTGGGCGAGGGCGGTTGACGCTGATCGCGCTCAATTGCCTCAGTTCTGGTAGTAATAGCCGCGCGGCTGATAAACCTGCCGCGGCTGAGGCTGATAATAGGAGCCCTGCTGGCCGTAGCCCTGGTTGTAATATTGCTGCGGCTGCTGCTGATAGACCTGCGCGTCATAGAGCGGGCGGTTGCCGCGCGGCGCCGGATAGCGCGCGCCGGTGTCGCTGCCGTCGGCCGGATAGATGTAGTTGTCGTCCTGCGGCATGTAGCGGCGGGCGGGCTGCGTCGGCGGCGCCAGATTCACCGGATCTCCCGACGTGGCGTACTGCTCCTCGGCCGGCTGCGGCGCACGGGCGACCGCGTTGTTGGTTCGGCCGCGCGGATTGCGGGCGAGCGCCACCTGCGCCGAGCCGGTCAGGGTCACCGTGGTGTTGAGCACGCCCTGCTGCTGCACCAGCGCATAGAGCGTCGAGGCGTTCTGGCGCGACAGCCGCACGCAGCCGTGCGAGGCGGGCGAGCCGAGCCGGCCGACCGAGTCGGTGCCGTGGATGGCGTGCCCGACCTTGGTGAAGAAGATCGCGTGCGGCATCGGCGCGTCGTCGAACTCCTTGGAGTAGTGATCCTCTTCCATGCGGAAGGTGCGGAACGCGCCGTTCGGCGTTTCGCGCGAGGGGATGCCGGTCGACACCGGCCAGCGATAGCGCGCGACGCCGTCGACGGCGACGGTCATCTGCTGATTGTCTTTGTCGACGGTAATCTCGACCTTGGCCTGCGCCGTGCCGGCGCTCAAAAGCATCAATGATGCAAAAGCGATGAAATAAGAACGCATCTGGAAACGCATTTGGATTCTGGCCTCCGGCCTGTTCACGCTAGGCGCCGCGGCTCTCCGTCCCCGGCGTGCAATATGCCTGCAATCCGGCATTCGTTCCAGCGGCCTGCTCAGCCATCGTTAACGTGATGCCGGGCGTAAGCAAGGCCGCTTTGTGCCGCGCAGGCCGCGGCCCTGCTGACATTTTCGCGAGCGGACCCGTTCATGATGGCGCCAATTTGTCATGAAGACGCAACCAATTGGCCGCATCTGCGTTAGTGCAGCGCTGATCTCTCGGCCAGCGGCCATCGCGGCCGGCTCACCCTTAGGAAATCCAATGAACAGAGTTCGTGTCGCCGCCGCTTCGTTGCCGGCCGGTCGTTCTGCCCGCCTGCTCTTCGCAGGCGCCGCCATCCTGCTCGGCCTTTCGTGCCTGCCTCAGCCCGGTCACGCCCAGGGTATCGTGCGGGGCGCCCAGGAAGGCTCCTATGAAGGCAACCGCATCGCCGGCCCGGTGGGTGGCGCGGTCGGAGGCGTCGTCGGCGCTGGCGTAGGCGGTGCCGTGGGCGCGGTCGAGGGCGTGTTTGGCATTCCCCATCGCGGCCATCGCCGCTGCCGCGGCTATTATGACGGCCACAATCGCTTCCACTGCTACAGGTGACGTCCACCGTCGTCATCCGGGCACGCGCTACGCGCACCCGGAATGACAGCTCAATTCTTCAAACGGTACCCTGTTCGGAAAATCCACCAGATCACGGCGAGGCAAATCACCAGGAACGTCAGCGTCATGCCGATGCTGACGGCGACGCTGACATCCGCGATCTCGTAGAAGCTCCAGCGGAAGCCGGAGATCAGGTAGACGACCGGGTTGAGCAGCGCCACCGTGCGCCAGGTCGGCGGCAGCATGTCGATGGAATAGAAGCTGCCGCCTAGGAATGTCAGCGGCGTCACCACCAGCATCGGGATCATCTGGAGCTTTTCGAACCCGTCGGCCCAGATGCCGATGACGAAGCCGAACAGGCTGAACGTCACCGCCGTCAGCACCAGGAAGGTCAGCATCCAGACCGGGTGATGTATGTGCAGCGGCACGAACAAGCCGGCCGTGGCGAGGATGATAAGCCCGAGAATGATCGACTTTGTCGCGGCGGCGCCGACATAGCCCAGCACGATCTCGACATAGGAAATCGGCGCCGACAGGATCTCGTAGATCGTGCCGGTGAACTTCGGGAAATAGATGCCGAAGGACGCGTTGGCGATGCTCTGCGTCAGCACCGAGAGCATGATCAGGCCCGGCACGATGAAGGTGCCGTAGCTGACGCCCTCGACCTGGCTAATGCGCGAGCCGATCGCGGCGCCGAACACCACGAAATACAGCGAGGTCGAGACGACCGGCGAGACGATGCTTTGCAGCACCGTGCGCCAGGTGCGTGCCATTTCGAACAGATAGATGGCGCGGACTGCGCGATAGTTCATGACGTCCTCACGAGGTCGACGAAGATGTCCTCGAGCGACGATTGCGTCGTGTCGAGATCGTTGAAGCGGATGCCGGCGTTGCGCAGGTCGCTGAGCAGGCTGGTGATGCCGGTGCGATCGCCCTTGGTGTCGTAGTCGTAGACCAGCATCGCGCCATTCTCGCTGAGGTCGAGCTCGTAATGGGCAAGGCTGTCGGGGAGCGAGGTGATCCTGTTCTGCAGATGCAGCGTCAGCCGCTTCTTGCCGAGCTTCTCCATCAAGGTCGCCTTATCCTCGACCAGCACGATCTCGCCCTTGTTGATGATGCCGATGCGGTCAGCCATCTCCTCGGCTTCCTCGATGTAGTGCGTGGTCAGGATGATGGTGACGCCGGATTGCTGCAGCGTGCGCACCACCTCCCACATGCCCTTGCGCAGCTCGACGTCGACGCCGGCGGTGGGCTCGTCCAGGAACAGGATCTGCGGCTCGTGCGACAGCGCTTTCGCGATCATCACGCGGCGCTTCATGCCGCCGGAAAGCGTGATGATCTTGTTGTCCTTCTTGTCCCAGAGCGAGAGGTCTTTCAGCACCTTCTCGATGTGCGCAGGGTTCTTCGGCTTGCCGAACAGCCCCCGGGAGAAGCTCACGGTCGCCCATACACTCTCGAACGCATCGGTGTGCAATTCCTGCGGCACCAGCCCGATCAGCGAGCGCGCCTTGCGGTAGGAGGTCCGGATGTCCTCGCCGCCCACGAGGACACGGCCCTCGCTCGGATTGGCGATGCCGCAGATGATCGAGATCAGCGTGGTCTTGCCGGCGCCGTTCGGGCCGAGCAGCGCAAAGATCTCGCCTGGCTTGATATCGAGATTGACGTTCTTGAGCGCCTTGAAGCCGGACCCATAGGTCTTCGACAAATTGGCGACGGAGATGATGGAAGACATGATGGCCGGCAGATTGGGGAGGGAGGCTGGAACCGTCCCGGGAGGGTGGTCAGCGGAGCCCTGAAATAGGAATGCACTTGCCCGGCCGCAATTGCCGGGAGAAAAATGGTCTCAAAACAGGCCGTTCGGTGGCTGGTTTCGGGCAAGTGTTGCGCGATGGTCACGGCCTGCTGCTAAGATTGCGGTTCACGCGGCTCTTTGTTGCGTCTGCGAGCAGGCCATGGCTACGATTCCGGCCAATCGCAAAGCGTAGTGTCCCCAGGGAAAAGATCGATGAGACCGAACGGCCGTCACACCGCCGGCGCCAGCCAGTTGTCCGCCATCCGCGTGTGGGCGATCTGCCTGCTGCTGCTGTCAGCTGTTGCCATCAACCCAACCCCCGCCAGGGCCGCGCCAAGCCAGGCCGCCGCCACGACGCATGTCTACCTGCTCCGGGGCGTGCTCAACATCTTCTCGCTCGGGCTCGACACGATCGGCTCCCGGCTCCAGGCGCAGGGCATCCCGGTGACCGTCGCGAACTTCGTGTCGTGGTCCTCGCTCGCCGATGAGGCCGCGGCCAATTACAGGGCCGGCCGGCTCAAGACCATCGTGCTGGTCGGACACTCCTCGGGTGCCACAGCGCTGCCGGACATGATCGCCAAGCTCAAGCAACTCGGCGTTCCCGTGAAGCTCGCGATCGGCCTCGATTCCGTATTCAAGACCAAGCTCACGACCGGTGCGGAACGCTACATCAACATCTACATCGGTGACGGCCCGGGCGAGCCGGTGAGGGCCGCCGACGGTTTCCGCGGCAAGCTCGACAATGTCGACGTGCGCGGCACCGGCGTCGGTCATATCTCGATCGACAAGAACGAGGCGATCCAGCGCCGCGTCATCGCCGAAATCGACGCCGCGATCATGCGCTCGCGCGCACCGGCAACCCCGGTCGCCGAACCCGGCGCGCCGCGTCAGGCGCGGTCGGCAGCGGCGACGGCACCCGCCAGGAACTGAAGCACTAGCCTGCAAGATCCAATCTGTTCACGACGCCGTCGACCTCATGGTCGGCGGCGTCGTTGTCTTTTCAGCCGTCAAGACGTGAGCGCCGAATATGCAAAGGGCCCGCCGCAATCGCGGCGAGCCCTGCAAATGTCGGCCTGAACGCCTTATTTCTTCTCGGGCACCCAAGTCGTGCTCGCCTTGTCGTACTTGAAGCCCGGGGCCTCCTTGAGCGTGTCCTTGGTCTCGTCAATCGTCAGCCACCATTTGTCGTTCTTCTTGGCGGTCTTGACCGCGCTGAAGGGAATGATGACGTCCTTTTCACCAGCGCCCAGGAAACCGCCGACGCCGAGGACGAGGCCGGTGATCTTGCCGGACTTGTCGACGAGTACGTCGTCGATGTCGCCGATCTTGCTTTCCTTGGGATCGTAGACGGCCTGCTTGTAGTAGTTGGTCACCGTCCAGCTTTCCGCCGGCGCAGATTTCACCGTGGTCGTTGCTGCATGCGCGGCGGTAGCGGCCGCAACCGCGAGAGCACATGCCAAAGCGAGTTTATTCATCTTGGTCCTCCTCAACCGTTGATCGAGGTGCCAACGGGATAAATTGGCAAAGGTTCCCTGAGGGAGGCCGGAGGAACCTGGTGTTCGATCCGGTGTTGTTGCATCATGGCTCAGAAACGAAATGCCGGACCGATGTCGGTTCAGCCCGAGCGATGCTGGTCTGCCGTGCCGGTCGGCGAGAGTGCGCCGGCCGACAAGCCCCGCTTACGACTAAATCGCTTAAGCGCGAAGCGAGCAGGCTTGTTGAGGCAGCAGGCACTGCGGATGCAGCGTGCGCTGCTCGCCGGCAAGAGCGACGGTCGCAAGTTTTCGCCGAAGTGACGAGCCGGTTGTCCGGCGTGCCGTATGTTTGGGACCAGAGCACGTGAAGCTATTCCAGTGTCCGTCGTGCCGGCAGCCGGTCTCGTTCGAGCACACCGCGTGCACGAACTGCGGCACCCAGTTGGTGTTCGATCCGTCGAGCATCAACCTGACCAAACTCGCATTCAATCAGTCCTGCCGTAACCGCGAGATCATCGGCTGCAATTGGTGCGTCAAGGGCGCGGATTGGTACTGCGACTCCTGTCGCCTCACGCGCACCATCCCGCATCTCGGTAGCACCAGGAACGTCATGCTCTGGCGGCGAGTCGAGGAAGCCAAGCGCCGTCTTCTCTATGATCTTCGTCGCCTCGGACTGCCGCTGGTCTCCCGCAGCGGCGACCGTGTGGCATTCGACATTCTCTCCGACGAGATCAATCCGATCCTGACGGGGCATCTGTCGGGCGTGATCACGCTCAACCTCGCGGAAGCCGACGATGTCGAGCGCGAGGCCCGCCGCGTGGCGTTCCGGGAGCCGTACCGCACATTGCTCGGGCATTTCCGGCACGAGATCGGCCATTTCTACTGGGACCTGCTGGTCAACAGCACGACATTCCAGGCGCCGTTCAAGCTGATCTTCGGTGACGAGACGCAGGACTATCAAGCGGCGATCAGCAGCTACTACGGCCGCACCGATCGTTCATACGACCGGAGCGGCTTCATCAGCGAATACGCCACCTCCCACCCCTGGGAGGATTGGGCGGAGACGTTTGCGCATTTTCTCCATATCCTGTCGACGCTGGACTCGCTGGCGGGTCTGCCGTTGTCCCTCGACGAGCGCGCCCGGCAGACCCTGACGGATCCCTATCTGGAGAGCGACTTCGAGGCGCTGCTGGCGTTGTGGAGCCCGCTGTCCCGCGGCCTCAACGAGCTCAACCGCTCGCTTGGGATGAACGATGCCTATCCGTTCGACATATCGCCAGCGGTGAAGGGCAAGCTGCATCTCGTGCACATGGCGATCGTCGCGTTTCGCGAGCAGCAGAGGTTGGCGGCGTAGCGCGGCGGACAGCTTCCGCTACGTCAGGAAGGCGCGGATGCTGGCCGCGATCTCGCTCGCATGCGTCTCCAATGCGAAATGGCCGGTGTCGAAGAACTGCACCACGGCGTTGGGATTGTCGCGCTTGAACGCTTCGGCGCCAGGTGGAATGAAAAACGGATCGTTCTTGCCCCAGACCGCTAGGAAGCGCGGCTTGTGCGTGCGGAAATAGCTCTGAAATGACGGATACAGCGCCACGTTGCTCTTGTAGTCGCCCATCAAATCGAGTTGCACGTCGTCCGCGCCCGGGCGTGCGAGATAGAAATTGTCGAGGTTTTGGCCGTCCGGCGACACCAGGGTCGTATCGGGAACGCCGTGCGTGTACTGCCAGCGCGTCGCTTCCGGTGTGAGGAAAGCACGCAACGTGTCACGGTTGGCGGGCGAGGGGTCCTGCCAATAAGCCTTGATCGGAGTCCAGCCATCGCTGAGGCCGTCCTCATAGGCGTTGCCGTTCTGCGAGATGATGGCCGTGATCCGCTCGGGATGGTTGAGCGCGAGCCGGAAGCCGGTCGGCGCGCCGTAGTCGAAGACGTAGACCGCGAAGCGATCGAAGCCGATGACTTCGGTGAAGCGCTCGATCACGTGTGCGACGTTGTCGAAGCTGTAGCGGAACGCTTCGCGCGAGGGCATGTCGGATTGCCCAAAGCCGGGAAGGTCAGGTGCCACGATGTGAAATCTGTCTGCGAGCAGCGGGATGAGGTCGCGGAACATATGACCTGCACTCGGGAAGCCGTGCAGTAGGAGAAGTTTCGGTGCCCCGGTGCGGCCGGCCTCGCGATAGAACACCTTGAAGCCATCGACGTCGGCGGTGCGGTAGTTGGGGGCCATGGAGGTTCTCCGTAGTAACCTGTTAAAAGCTAATATAGAGGTTACGTTTTGCGTTCGTAACTTGTCAATAGCCATTTTACAGGTTACTTAGCCAATGCCGCCTACCGAGGACCGCTCATGGACCGCCCGCCCGCGATGTTCATCGCCGACTCGCTCGGCCTCGATTTCCTGAATTCGGTCGCGACCCCGGACGATACGCCGGTCGACTGGATCAACGATGGCGATGGCCTGATCGACTGGCTGGCCCAGGCGAGGCTGGTGCCGCCGGATGAACTACACGCGCTGAAGGCGCGCGCGACGCCAGGCGAACTGGACAAGGTCGCGGACGAGGCCCGGGCCTTGCGTGAGTGGTTCAGGAAATTCGTGCGCAAGCATGCCGGCCGGCCGCTCACGGCGGCGTCGCTGAAGGAGCTCGGTCCGCTGAACAGTCTGTTGGAGCGCGACGAAGCCTTCAGCCGGATCGAGTCGGGGCATCGCGGCGGCGCGTTGTCGCTGCGAACGAAGCGGCGCTGGCGAACGCCGCAAGCTATGCTGCTGCCGGTCGGTGAGGCGCTGGCAAAGTTCGTCTGCGAGGAAGACTTCACCGACGTGAAGCAGTGCGAGGGTCATAACTGCACGATGCTGTTCGTCGACCACACGCGCAGGCGGGCGCGGCGATGGTGCATCATGGCGGTCTGCGGCAACCGTGCCAAACAGGCCGCGCACCGCAGCCGGCTCAAGGGCCAGCAATAATCCGACGGCATTCCGTCGTCTCCGTAGCAAGTCGGCCTCTTATCGCTTTCTGACCAGCTTGAGGGCGCGACCAGTCCTCTGGGGGCGCGGCTTGATCGCTGCACCCTGCGCATCGGGCGGACTGAGGAAGCGGACGAGCATCGTCTCCAGATGCGCCACGCTCCGCTTGATATCCAGCTTCGGATTGCGGATCGGCATTGCGCGGGATCCGTCGATGATCGCGATCAGGATGTCCGCCGTCGCGTCCGGATCCAGTTCTTGATCGACCCGTCCCTGGCTCTGCGCCTTCCGCAGGAAGTCGCTCCACATGCGGCGGACCGCCTCGGTGTGGCGCTCGATGATCTCAGCGAATTCCGGATTGCGGGCGGCCTCCGCGAGGCCATCCAGACTGAGGATCTGCGCGGGACGAAACCGCAGGCTGGTTTCCTCGATATCGGCGAGCAGCGCTTTGATCACGTCGGGGGCGGCGAGAATCTTTTCGAACCGCTCCGCTGCATGGGCGAGACCCAGATCGATCATCGCCTCGACGATCGCCACCTTGCTTGGAAAGTAGTGATAGAGGTGCCCCGGACTGATCCCGGCCTCATGGCAGATGTCGGTCGTGCTGGCGCCGCGGAAGCCGTCCCTGGTGAAGCAACGGATCGCCGCGCCGAGGATCTCGCCGCGCTTCTGCTCATGCTTGACGGGGTCGACTTTCCTCAACCGGACACCTCCATTCACACTCCGCCTCGCTTAGCACGACGATTCGCCACGATAAAATCAAAATTAGAGAGTTCCATCTATTTATATTGACGGATGTTGCGGTGCGTGACAATAATTATTAGAGAGATCGATCTAATAAGTCGGCCGATGCGGGAATGGGACCATGCGCTTTCCACGGACGGCCCTGATGAGTGTCGCGCTGGCTCTCGGTGGCTGCGCAGCCGCGCCGCTCGAACGCGCAGGCTCGCTCAGGAGCTACGACCGGATGTCTGACGCGAACGGTCTGGTGACGCGATCGCAGATCCGCGTGAACAAGAAGGACGTGCTGGCGGCGAAAACGATCCGGATCGCATCGACCGTCTTTCCCGCACGCACCGACGTTCCCTTTAATGAAAAGGAGCGGCGCCTGGTTGCCAACGCGATCAGCCGCGAGCTGTGTCTGCGCTTGAGCGAGCGCTTCCGCATCGTTGCCTCCGATGACGAAGCCGACCTTACCGTGCAGGCGACAGTGACGCATGCGACGCCGACCAACCCGACCGCCTCGGGTGCATCGAAAGCGCTGTCGATTGCCAAGACTGTCGCGCTTCCTGGCGTGCCTGTTCCTGTGCCACGGCTTCCGGTCGGGCTCGGCGGTCTGTCGGTCGAGGCGGAAGCGCGCGACTTCGCCGGATTTCAGAAGGCGGCGATGGTCTGGGCGCGCAACGCCAACTCCATCACGAATTCTCCGCGGGTTGCCAACGAGGGCGATGCGTACGATCTCGCGGCCGATTTCGGCGCCGACTTCGCCAAGCTGGTCACGACAGGAGAATCGCCGTTCGGCGGCATTCCTGCGCTGCCTCCGATGGACAGCATTCCCGTGCGGTTCGGCGGTGCGCCCAGATATGTCGCCTGCGAAGCGTTCGGACGGTTTCCGGGCATCACCGGTTTCGCGGGGCAGGGGCTCGGCTTGCCGCCGGCCTGGACGGATTCGGGCGCCAAGGAGAGTTCGACCGACAACCCGTCCCCGGCGCCCCAGCCGAATTCAGAGCAGTCGCTCACGCAATGATCGCGGATGAGTTCGTTGCGTCCGATCCCGACAACTTCGTAGCCGACCCGAGTCAACTACATGCCGACCCAACGAACGCAGACCCAAGTGCCAACTCGCCCTCTGTGCCAAAGCGTAGCGCGTGCGAACGCGGCCAGCGCTCCCCTGTTCACGGCCGATGAGGCGTGGAGCCGGGCAAATTCGGATCGGCGTGTCACCGACGAGACGGATGCCCAGGAGGCGCTGCTCGAACCCGGTTTCTGGATGACGGCGATGGTTGCGTTTCTGCCCACGGTCGCAGGCTGCCTCTATCTCTTTCTGACCCAGGGATGAGGCGCGCATCGAGCACAGCGGCCTTGCCCGCAGCCTTTTCCGCAGCCTTGGCGCTCTTGCTGGCGGGCTGCGCGTCGAGCGCAAATCTCCCGCCCGTCTATCATCCTCCACGGCCGCCCAGCGCCAAGGCAGTGAAAGAAGGCGTGACGAAAGCGGCCGCCGAAATCAAGCTGACCGGAGGGCTGGAGACATCCGCCGTCCGCCATTCCGACCACGGTCCGGGATCGTATTTCGTCTGCCTGAGGCAGCGCGGTCCGTCAGCGGGCGGACGCACCGCCTATTCGGTCTTTTTCGACGATGACAGCTATAAGGGAATCCAGAGTTCGGTGATTTCCGACGCCTGCGAAGCCGAACCATGGGTTCCTTTTAACTGATGCCGCGCTTCCGGCGCGACCAGAAGCATCCTCTGGCCCCACGGGCATCCCGAACCGGGTTCCGTGCCCCAAATTCCACCCAATCGGTGGTCACTAAGCGCCCGGGGGAGGCCTCTGCCTCTCGTGGTGGGACTGCTGGACTGATGCTTGATCCAAGGCGAATTGTCGTGCTGGCAGCAGTTGCGCTGCTCGCCCTGGGCCCCGGCCTGGCCGCTGCCTCACCGGCCAAGTCGAAGCGCGCAGCGGTTGCGACCGCCGCGCCGCCACCTCCCGCTCCGATCGAGCCTCTGCCGCCGCCGAAGATCTACCTGTTCCGCGGCGCCATGGGGCCGATCTTCTCGACCGGCATGGACCGGCTCGAAGAAAAGCTGACGCAGGCGGGCTTCTCGGCCAACGTCTACGAATTCACCATCTGCCGATGGATCGGCGATCGTGCCATCGCCAGCTACAAGGAGAGCCCGGCGCCGATCGTGCTGATCGGCCACTCCATGGGCGGTCTGTGCTCGATCGTCATCTCCGAGATGGCGGCCAAGGAGAACATCCCGATCAGCCTCGTCATCGCCATCGATCCCGCGCATGCAACCGGCGACGTACCGCTCAACGTCGAGCGCTTCATCAACATCTTCCTGTCCGACAGCGTGCTCGGTGGCGGCGACGTCGTGGCCGTGCCCGGCTTTCGCGGCCACTACGCGAGCTACGACCTCAAGGAGAACAGCCGCGTCTCGCACATCAACATCGAGAAGTCGGACGACATCCATCGCCAGATCGTCGACATGGTGACGCAGTTGCCGCGCATCCCCGTGCAAACCCAGGCCGATGCCGTGCCGCTGCGCTACCTCGTGCCCGGGAATACGCTGGTCGAGCTGTGGGACAGCGGCGTGCGGCTCCCCGTGCGCGCCGGCGACACCATGGCGAGCATCGCAGCCGCCAATCGCGTGCCGCTGTGGACGCTCGCCCAGAGCAATTCACTGGCGGAGAACGCGCCGCTCACCCCCGGCCAAACCATCATCGTCCCGCGCCATCTGACGCCGCCCGAACCGGTGGCCGCGATGGCGGCGCCCGCGCCGGGCCGGCGGTAGGCGGTCAGAAGGGCAGATGGTCGGCCCGGGCATTGCCCGACGCCGGACACCATCCGTGCCTTGTCGTCTCATTTACGCAATCGGTGCCGCGGCAGCCATCTTGTTGATGCAGCAGTCGCCAGGCTGGAGCGAGCCAGGGCGGAAGCCTGGCTCGCCGGTCGATAGGGCGCGGCCAGAAGCATTTGAAACAATGCCCTTTCAGCCGCATATTTCGCAGCGGGCCGGCCATTTCCGGACCCGTGCATGACGAGGCGTCCTTCCGTCGTGCAGACACGCCACCGCCACGTCCTTCGGCCGCACTTCTTCAGAAACACTTCGAAGGTCGGGAGGTCGTCGGACATGTCCGTCAGCCCTGGCCGCTTGCTGTCAGAAGCGCGGTTGCGTTCTCGATCGTCCTGTTCGGAGTTTTGAAGACGAGCGGAAAGGTGGAGGCTGAAAGCCTTTCGATCGCGGAGCGCTCTTCCGACAGCCGTCGCTCAATGAACCGCCGCTCGAATTCCGTCAGCTCGGTCTTGAGCAAACGCTGGTATCGGCCGATGTTGTTGCGGTGCGCGCGCAACAAGGCCAGTTCGTCATCAATCATCATCGTGGTCCCGGAGCGCGTGTTGCCTAGGCTGCGAGGCCGGTTCGCGAGACGGATCGCGTGCGGACCGGTTTGCCACCCGGAGGCCCCTTCGGATGGGGATCGAGCGTGGCGAGCGCTTCGAGAATCTCGTCGATGGTGACGGCTCGGCCCGAGCCGGGGAGTTCTCTCAGCGCCGGGTTTGATGCGACGCTGGCTGCGTCCGAGGCCCAGGATGCCAGGATCGCCCGCTTCTCGCCGGTCGACAAAACCGGATCCGTGACGACGTCGCGCGGATGATCGTAGACGGAGCCGGGGTGCAAGATCGCTTTCAGGTCGATGATGTTGTCAGCATGATCGATCATGAGAGGTCCTCCTTCTCCTTTCGATAAAACCTCTGATTTGCATTCGGGGGTGCGATCGAAGGCCGTGGTCGATCCCACCCGACGAGCGGGTGGGATCACCAGGCTTCCGACGAAAGAAGTTCAGGCGGCCTTGCCTTCGAGTTGGTGCACGGTGCCGGACGGCGCACCCTTGATGGCAATTCGCCGCGGCTTCATGGCTTCTGGAATTTCCCGGATCAGCTCGATCCTGAGCAGGCCGTTCTCGAACGCGGCACTCTGTACCTGAACATAGTCGGCAAGGTTGAATTGCCGCTTGAAGGGCCGCGCGGAAATGCCCCGGTACAGATATTCGCGTTCGGTCTTCTCCGCCTTGTTGCCCTCGACGATCACCGCGTTCTGCTCGGCCGTCACCGAGATCTCGTCGGGTGAAAAGCCCGCGATCGCGAGCGAAATCTGGTAGCGATCCTCGCTGACGCGTTCGATGTTGTAGGGAGGATAGTTGTCCTCGCCGGCACGCTGTGCCGTCTCCACGAGGTCGAAGAGGCGATCGAAACCAATGGTCGAACGCCAAAGGGGAGAGAAGTCGTAAGTGCGCATAGCCAGATCCTCCAAGGAGCAAAATGGATACGAGCGGCACCGGACACGACCGGTGCCCGTCTCAGTCTTTCCCGACCCGTCAGGCGCCGGGAACGCCACCTCTCGGCGGCAACGAAAAAAATAAAAAAACACCGTTTTGGTTTCAAGAGGGGAGGGCAGAAAAATTTCAGTGCCCTACGGATCCCGGCGACAAGCCCAGGAGCACTGCCAATCCGGACACTTTGATAAGGGTCAATGCCGCGTCGTACATACCGGCGCAGCGTGGCTCCGTTGCAGGTCTTACCTCAAAGGAGAGAGATCATGGCCAATGAAACCAAACTCCCCGTCACCAGGAAAACGCTCGCACCGGTTCCAGCGCAGGACGCTTGGAGGCCGCTTGAGGCGCTGCGCAAGGAAGTCGACCGACTGTTCGAAGATTTCTCCGGCGATGATTTCTGGCGCCGGCCTCTCCGCTCGCTCGCCGGCATCGAGAGGAATATGGCGAAGCAGTTCGCGGCCGTGCCGGCCGTCGACGTGTCCGAGAGCGACAAGGCCTATGAGATCACGGCCGAACTGCCCGGCATGGACGAGAAGGACATCGAGGTGAATGTCGCCAACGGTGCCCTGACCATCAAGGGCGAAAAGAAGGAAGAGAGGGAGGAGAAACAGAAGGACTATTACGTCTCGGAGCGGCGCTATGGTTCGTTCGAGCGCTATTTCGAGCTGCCCGATGGCGTCGATGCCGGCAAGATCGAAGCAGCATTCAAGAACGGCGTGCTCAGGGTGACATTGCCGAAGACGGCGGAGGCGCAGAAGCCTGCCAAGAAGATCGAAGTGAAGGCGGCTTGAACGATGCCGCG
Source organism: Bradyrhizobium cosmicum (assembly GCF_007290395.2). NCBI lineage: Bacteria > Pseudomonadati > Pseudomonadota > Alphaproteobacteria > Hyphomicrobiales > Nitrobacteraceae > Bradyrhizobium > Bradyrhizobium cosmicum. The sequence continues at coordinate 1,899,424 of NZ_CP041656.2, forward strand.
AACGAGGGCTGCCGCGTCACGGCGGCCTTCGTTCAAGTGATGCCGATATCACGCGACGCAGAGGGGTTGCGTTCAAGCTTATCCTCGTCGCGGCGCGTCCTTTGTTGTGTCGCTCAGACGTTCGAGCCGTGGATCGCCTCGATCACGGCGTCCGTCACTTCCTTCGTCGTCGCCTTGCCGCCGACGTCGGGCGTCAGCACGCCGGCCGCGCAGACGCGTTCGACCGCCGCCATCAGCCGGCCCGCCGCCTCCTTCTCGCCGAGATGCTCCAGCATCTGCGCGCCGGTCCAGAACGTCGCGACCGGGTTGGCGATGCCCTTGCCGGTGATGTCGAAGGCCGAGCCGTGGATCGGCTCGAACATCGAGGGGAAGCGGCGTTCCGGATCGATGTTGCCGGTGGGCGCGACGCCGAGGCTGCCCGCAAGAGCGCCGGCGAGATCCGAGAGGATGTCGGCGTGGAGGTTGGTCGCGACGATGGTGTCGAGGCTCTTCGGGTGCAGCGTCATGCGCACCGTCATGGCATCGACCAGCATCTTGTCCCAGGTCACGTCGGGGAATTCGGCCGCGACCTCGGCGGCGATCTCGTCCCACATCACCATGCCGTGACGCTGCGCGTTCGACTTGGTCACCACGGTCAAGAACTTGCGCGGACGCGATTGCGCAAGCCTGAACGCATAGCGCATGATCCGCGTGACGCCGACGCGGGTGAACACCGCGACCTCGGTGCCGACCTCCTCGGGGAGCCCCCTGTGCGCCCGGCCGCCCATGCCGGCATATTCGCCTTCCGAGTTCTCGCGCACGATCACCCAGTCGAGGTCACCGACGCCGACATTGCGCAAAGGCGAGGCGACGCCTGGCAGGATCTTGGTCGGCCGTACATTGGCGTATTGGTCAAAGCCCTGGCAGATCGGCAGGCGCAGGCCCCACAGCGTGATGTGGTCGGGGACATCAGGCGCGCCGACCGCGCCGAAATAGATCGCGTCGAATTTCTTCAATTCCGCGAGGCCGTCCGCCGGCATCATCACGCCGTGCTTCCTGTAATAGTCCGAGCCCCAGTCGAACGTCTTGACGGTGAAGGCGATGTCGCCGCTGCGTTTGGCCAGCGCCTCCAGCACGCGCACTCCGGCCGAGATGACCTCGGGGCCGATGCCGTCGGCGGGAATCGCTGCGATCGAATGGGTGCGCATGAAGATGCTCCGTAGAGATGTCAGTGCGATTGCGGGACGGGTTCGGCGGGCGCGATCTGTGCGCGGGGGATTGTGTGCAGCGAGCTTAGGCCAGGTTGCGAGGTGGACTCAATTGGCGCTGGTTTATACAAAAAAATGATATAATCCTCCGGGGCGAGGCGAGAGGATATTGGATGGAATTGCATCAGTTGCGATGCTTCGTGGCGGCGGCCGAGCAGCTGCATTTCGGCCATGCGGCGCAGCAGCTCAAGATGCTGCCCTCCGCACTGGGGCGCCAGATCAGGCTGCTCGAGGAAGATCTGGGCACCCGGCTGTTCGCGCGGACGACGCGGGCGGTGTCGCTCACGGAAGACGGCACGACGCTGCTGCGCGACGCACGCGCCATCCTCGCCAAGGTCGAGGCGGTCGAGAGCAATCTGCGCAACCGCTCGCGCGCCGGCACCGCGCGGCGGCTGCGGATCGGCGCCATCGACAGCGCGGCGGCCGGGCTGTTGCCGCCATTGCTGCGCGATTTCCGCGACAGGCATCCGGAGATCGCAGTGCAGCTCCTCGAGGACAAAACGGTGCGGCTGCTGCCGAAGATCCTGACCGGTGCCCTCGATCTCGCCTTCGTCCGCCCGCCCGACAATGCCGACAAGCGGCTCGAATTCCGCGATCTGCTGCAGGAAACGGCGATCGTGGCGTTCCCGCAGCGCCACGCGCTCGCCGGACGCAAGTCGGTCACGCTGACGGAGATCGCCGAAGAGGCGATGCTGGTGCCGGATCGCCGTTCGCGGCCGCACAGCCACGGCCTCACCATCAAATTGTTCGAACAGGCCGGGCTCACGCCGCGCATCGTGCAGGTCGCCGACGAGAAGCAGACCATCATTCATCTGGTGGCCACGAAGCTCGGCGTCGCGATCGTGCCGCGCTGGACGACCCGGATGGCGGTGTCTGGCGTGCGCTTCGTGCCGCTCCGGCCGAAGCAGAGCGGCCCCGTCGGCCGGTTGCCGCTGGCGGCGGCCTGGCTGCGCGGCTCGCGCGATCCCGCCCGCGACGCGATGCTGGCGGTGCTCGAAGCGCGCCTGCGCAGCTATGCGCGCGAGGCCTGAGCAGCTATGACACTGGCCTGGACAGAAGGTGGAAGGTGATGACGGATCAGAAAGCTTCGAGCGAATTGCGGGTGGCCATTGCCGGACTGGGCTCGATCGGCACCAAGATGGCGACCGCGCTCGATCAGGGCATCGAAGGGCTGACGCTGTCGGCTGTCGCCGTACGCGATCCCGCAAAGCATCAGGCCTTCATCGCGAGCCTGCGCAGCCCGCCGCAGATCATGCCGATCGACCAGCTCGGCGATGCCGCCGATATCGTGGTCGAGTGCGCGCCGAGCAGTCAGCTCCGCGCGATCGTCGAGCCGGCAGTGAAACGCGGCAGGGCCGCGGTCGTCGTCAGCGTCGGCGGACTGCTCGACAATTTCGATCTCGTCGATCTTGCCCGCGCCAATGGCGGCCGCATCATCGTGCCGACCGGCGCGCTGATCGGGCTCGATGCGGTCAACGCCGCCGCGGTCGGCACCATTCATTCCGTGAAGATGGTCACGCGCAAGCCGATCGACGGCCTGAAGGGAGCTCCGTTCATCGTCGAGAACAAGATCGACATCGACAATCTGCGCGAGCCTCTGAAACTGTTTGAGGGTAGCGCGCGCGAAGCGGCGAAGGGCTTTCCGGCCAACGTCAATGTCGCAGTTGCGCTGTCGCTGGCGGGCATCGGGCCCGATCGCACCCAGATCCAGGTTTGGGCGGACCCCACTGTAACGCGCAATGTTCATCGCATCGAGGTCGAAGCGGATTCGGCGCGGTTCTCGATGGGCATCGAGAACATCCCGTCCGAAAATCCCAAGACCGGGATCATCACCGCGCTGTCCGTGATCGCGCTGCTCCGCAAGCAGCGCGCCACGCTGTGTGTGGGGACGTAAAGTTTCAGGCGCCCGTGACGCGCCAGATCACGTTGCCGACGTCGTCGGCCATCAGCAGGGACTTCTTGTCGGGGCCGATCACGACGCCGACCGGGCGGCCGTAGGATTCCTTCTCGTCCGGCGCGAGGAAGCCCGACAGGATGTCGCGGCCGGGACCGGAGGGCTTTCCGTTCTCGAACGGGATAAACACCAGCTTGTAACCGGACAATGTGCTGCGATTCCACGAGCCGTGCTGGCCGATCACCATGCCGTCGGGGAAGCCGGGCAGGGTGCCCGCCGGCATCCAGCACAGGCCAAGCGATGCGGTGTGGCCGCCGAGCGCGTAGTCCGGCGTGAGGGCCTTGGCAACCATCGCCGGATCCTGCGGCACGCGATCGTCGACGGTCTTGCCCCAGTAGCAGTACGGCCAGCCATAGAAGCCGCCGTCGCGCACCGAGGTCAGGTAGTCCGGCGGCGTCTCGTCTCCGAGACCGTCGCGTTCGTTGACGACGGTCCAGAGCACGTTCGTGTTCGGCTCCCAGGCCAATCCAACGGGATTGCGCAGGCCGGCGCCGAAGATGCGATGCGTGCCGGCAACGAGGTCGAGCTCGTAGACCGCGGCGCGGCCTTCCTCGACCTCCATGCCCATCTCGGCAATGTTGCTGAGCGAGCCGACACCGGCATAGAGCTTCTTGCCGTCGGGGCTCGCGAGCAGGCTGCGCGTCCAGTGGCCGCTCGGCTTGAAATTGGTGAGCCGTTTTCCCGGCGCGATGATGCGGTCGGCATTGGCGACATAAGGGAAGGCCATCACGCCGTCGGTGTTACCGACATAGAAGGTGTCGCCGACCAGCGCCATGCCGAACGGCTGGCTGAGATTCTCCATGAAGGCGCCGCGATGCTCGGCGACGCCGTCGCCGTCCTTGTCGCGCAGCAGCGTGATGCGGTTGGCGGAAACACCGAGCGCCGCGGCGCGCCGCATCGTCGCCTGCATCGCGTAATGAAACACGGACCGTGGGGGCCCCGCGATCTGCGTCGCTTCGGCGATCAGCACATCACCATTTGGCAGCACCTCGATCCAGCGCGGATGGTCGAGGCCGGTTGCGAACGCATTGACCTTGAGCCCGGGCGCTGCGGTCGGCTTCTGTCCCTCGCTCCAGCCCCGTGCCGTCGGCATCTTCAATGTGGGCAGCGCGCCTTGCGGCTTCGCTTGGGGAATGGCGGGGGCCTGGCCCCATGCGGGCGCCGGCGCGGCGCCCGAGAGCTTCCGCCATTGCAGCGCGATGCCGCCGACGAAGGCGACGAACTGCGCAAAGATGCTGGAAAAGGTCATGATGAGCCCCCGATTGCGGGCGCATCCAACTGGTTGCCGGGGCAGACGTCAACCTGTGCGGTGCACCAGCAGGGCTTATTCCGTCGGAATGGCTGCCGACCAAATTTGCATGGAGAAATCAGCGGCTGATCTGCCGCTCCAGCCGTCGTGCCGCGCGAAAGTCGTCCATGTGATGGACGTTCGGTGCTAGCGCGGCCTCTCGCGCAAGCAGGTGATAGACCCGCGCCACGGTCCGCTGCTTCTGCTTCGTCCGGCCGGGCGGCAACCCGCGCGCCTTGCGGGCTGCGGCAATCGCATGTTCGCGGAAATAATCGTAGGCGTCCGACATGGCTAGATGCTCTGCGATCAATGCAGGTGTCGGGAGTAACGGGCTCGAGGAGAGGCGGTTCCTGATCCCAGCGAACCGGGATACGAGAACGCAGAGCTGCTAGGCCCTTACCGCGGCGACAGGAACGGGATGATCATCGGCACGCGGCGGCAATAGGCGCCGTAGGCGTCCTCGCCGAGCTCCTTGGACAGGAACACCTCTTCCATCCGGCCCTTCTGCCACATGCCGAGCGAGATCAGGATCGCACCGAGGATCGTCGTGACCAGGCCGATCGCTACCCCGGTGACGAGCATGCCGAAGATCAACCCGGTGTAGATCGGGTGACGCACGATGCCGTAGGGGCCGGTGTCGATGACGCGGTGGTCTTCCTTGTGGGTGATGGTGTTGGACCAGAACTTTCCGAGATGCAGCCGGCCCCACCAGGCGAAGGCGATGCCGGCGATCGAGAGCACCGCGGCGACATAGATGCCGCCGTTGCCGAGCACCCAGAGGGGCTTCCAGCCCAGGAGCTCCGCAACCCATGGGGTGTACAGGATGCCGCCGATCAGGATCGGCAGGCTATAGCGCTGCGACTCCAGCGTCATAACCTGCTTCTTAGTCCGGCCCTGCCAGAACGAGGCGCCCACCCAGCTGATGAGAAAGGCGAGCCAGATCAGAGCCAGCAGTTCGGTCGGCCAGGCCGTGGTCCAGCCGCCCCAGGCGACGGAGAGAAGCTTGCTGAAATCGAAGGACATGCCGAAATGTTCTTTGCGTTGGGCGGAGCGGTCAGCTCGCGCGCGAGGACAGCGCGTGATGCTCGATGGCGCCGGAGGGTGCTTCGCCGCCGCGGGCGAGCAGATGGGTGATGGTTTCGCGCAGCACCGGCTCGATCGGGCGCGGCGCATAGCCGAGCTCGTTGCGGGCCTTGTCGATCGAAAGATCGCTCGCGGCCAGCGCGATGCGAACGCCCTCCGCGGTGCCGTTGGGCGGCCGGTGCGTGAGATTGTCGGAGATGTATTCGAGCATGATCGCGGAGAGCTCGGCGATCCTGCCGGGCACGACGACCGGATACTGCCGACGTCCGCTCATCGCCGACATCATCCGCAGGATGTTGCCGAGAGGGACGCAGTCGCCGCCGAGGATATAGCGCTGGCCGATGCGGCCGCGTTCCATCGTCAGCACGAGGCCCATCGCGACGTCGCGGACATCGACGAGGTTGACCAGGAAGTTGAGATGCGGCTGCACCTTCTTCTGGAGGAAGTACCAGAGCATCGCGGTCGGCGGCGTCAGATTGTGGTCGGCGGCGCCGATCGGCATGGTCGGCGTGCCGATCACGAGCGGGAAGCCGGCGGCCGCGGCCTTCGCGGCGCAATGCTCGGCGAGCGATTTCGAGCGCGTATAGGCGCCTGGCATCGCATCGGCCGGCTGCAGCGCCTCTTCGGCAGGAACGCCCTTGAGGTCGCAATAGGGAAACAGGATCGATTCCGTCGAGCAATGCAGGAAGCGCGACACGCCGCGTTTCATTGCGGCCGCGAGCACGATCTCGGTTCCGCGGCAATTGACGTCGTGAAAGTCCTGCTTGTTGGCGACCCACATGCCCGGCAGGCCGGCGAGGTGATAGACCTGATCGACGCCTGCGATCGCAGCATCCACCGCGGCACCATCCAGCACCGAGCCTTGGACATGTTCAACGTCCGTGTTTGCCGCGGCCGGGGGCCGGACATCGAGAACACGCACCCGCTGCCCACGGGCGCGGAGCGCTTCTACGAGGTGATGTCCGATGAAACCACTGCCACCGGTAACCAGTACGAGAGCCATGCAGAAGGTTGCTGTTTCGCTTCTAGAATTATCGGGTTGAAAGGGAATTGGTCGGAAGAGGCGCCAGAATCGCGGCAAGGTCACGGCGGAAACCCAGCGCAATGAACAATTTCGCCATGACAAACATCGGCCCAAGCAACAGATGCGACGGAAATGTGAACAATGAGGCTTCGCGCCCCTCAAAAACCTTGTGGCCGATGGTCTGCGCGGCGACGCCGAGTCCGACCAGCGCGGCGAAAATCGCCCACATCAATGCGGTGCTGGCCTGCGACGAAATGGTCGTCGCGATCGAAAACAGCACGACGGAGACGGCCAGAATGCCGATCCCCAACGCCGTGTCCAGCAGCAGCCAATAGACGAGAACCGGCAGCGCCAGGATCACCGCCAGACTGACCTCGATCCCGAAGACCGGAACATGCACGAGCGTCAGCGGCAGCACGGCGCCGGTGAAGAGCAGGAGGATGCCGATCACATGCATCGCCGTGTTCCGGGGATCGCGATGGTACTCAACATAAACAGCAAGTTGGCGCTGAAAATAGCCACCCATCTCGGTCTCGTGCATTGCGGTCGGGGACAACGAAGAATGGCTATAGCACCGGACCGGGCAGTGCACAAACCGGCACTATTGTCGCGCAAGACCGTGCTTTCGCGCTGTGAGACAGGTCACAAAATGAAAGAACTTCAACGGGTTCCGTCAGCCCAAGCCGGGCCCGCTCAGCGCTTCTTGGCGGGCTTTTTCGCCGCAGGCGCAGGCGCCGCCGGATGCGCGGGTGTCTCCTCCGGCAGCTTGGCATAGGTTGCGATTTGCAACTGGCTGTTGACGGCCGAGGTCGGCCTGGCCCGGTCGAGAAACTGCTCCTCGCCGAGGCCGATCGGATGCAGCCGCTTGGTCGATATCTTGAACGTGTTCACCAGGACGTCACGGATCGCATCGGCGCGGCGCTGGCTCAGGATCGCATTGGCCTCGCGCGTCTTCGCATTGGATTCGACGTGGCCGACGATCAGGAACGTGTAGGGCAGCAGCGAGGAGTGAACCAGCGCGTCCGCGATGCGGCCAACGGTCTGGTAGGAGGCCGGCTGGATGATCGGCGTGTCGGCGTCGAACTGGATCGCAGCATTGAAGGTCGGCAGCTTGGCCAGATCGGGCGCGATCAGCGGCCGGTTCACCGGACCGGGGTCGTTCTTGATCCTCGCTTTGGCCCGCTCCATCACCTGCTGCTTCAGCGCGGGAAGGTCGACCTCGGCGGCCTCTTCGAAATGGTTGAGCTTGCCGACGATGTCGTCGCGGGTCGGCGCCGCGGTTTGCGCGCCTGCCGCGCCCGCGAGCAGTGCGAGGCCAAGACTGATACAGAGCGCGATGACGGGTCCGGCGGTGAACAGCCTGTTCGCTTGCATCACCGATACCCCGCGTCGTCGACGGCCTTCAGGCAGTTGTTGCTGATGCCCTTGGGGGTCGAGACCAGGCAGGGGATCGACTTGCTGGTCTCCTTGGTCGAACCGTTGCAGACCTTGACGATCTCGCGCTGGCAGGCGTTCGCGACCGTGACACGGGCGGCGACACGCTTCTGGATGGCGTCGAAGGCGCCGAGATAGTCGCTCTGGCATTGCTGGGACAGCACGTCGCGGTTGCGCGACAGGCACTCTTTCAGTCGGGTCGAGTCCGGATTGACGCCGCGGCAATTGGCGACGATCTCCGCGCCGCAGCTCTTGGCCAAGAGCCCGATCGAATCGCCAAAGCTCATGGTCTCCGCCGCCGCAAGCGACGGCATCCCCAATGCCAGCAAGATCAGTGTGATGGAGCCCCGGACCATGGGCGCATCTGATACGGGGAAGTTCGCGATGGTCAAGAGGCGTTCGGACCAGAACTGTCGAGAGTTCGACCCGTGCGGCGAACGGTCCTCACTCCGTGCCCTCGGTGAGGGGCGGCCATTCGATCAGGGCCACGGTATGTTTCGCCAGGTCCTCGGCCACGGCAGGGTCGGCCTTGAGCTCGTCCAAGGTCCGCGGCGGCGGAAGCTGGCGGCCGTCCTCGACCAGTTCCTGTGCATAGAACGCGAGCGCCTCGGGCGCATTCTCCATGGCTTCATCGACGTCGTCGCCGCCGGAAATGCAGCCGGGCAGGTCCGGAAACCAGACGCCAACGGCCTCATCTGGACCGGCGTTCTCGATGATGGCGATGTAGTGAGCCACGCAGGCCTCACGCCGGCTGCACGAAGCTGTCCACGACCTTCTTCTCGCCGGCCTTGTCGAAGGCGATGGTGAGCTTGTTGCCGTCGACCTTGGTGACGCGGCCGTAGCCGAACTTCTGGTGGAAGACGCGGTCGGCGAGCGAGAATTCCGAGGTCGTGCCGGTGGATTTGGCCACCAGCTCGCCCTCGATCGTCATCGGCCCGCGGCGGCGCGAGGAGAAGCTGCCGAAATCGGGCCCGGGTGACGCGGAGGATGTGAACGACGACGTCTGTTCCTCGAAGCCGCCACTTCCGCCGCCGCCATTGCGGCCGCCACCCCGGTTGCGGTTGGCCTGTGCGCGCTGCCAGCCCGGGGTCGAATAGGTCGAGCCGAATGCCTCCATGTCGTCGAAGCGGGAGGCGCCGTAGCCGCCGGTGCCACCCCAGGCCGAGCCGCCCTTGGATTCCGTGATCTCGACATTGGCGGCCGGCAGTTCGTCGAGGAAGCGCGACGGGATCGTGGTCGACCAGGTGCCGTGGATGCGCCGGTTGGTCGCGAAATAGATCATGGCGCGGCGGCGGGCGCGGGTCAGGCCGACATGGCCGAGCCGACGCTCTTCTTCCAGGCCGGCGCGGCCCTGTTCGTCCAGCGTGCGCTGGCTCGGGAACAGGCCTTCCTCCCAGCCCGGCAGGAACACGTTGTCGAATTCGAGCCCCTTGGCCGAATGCAGCGTCATCAGCGACACCGCGTCTTCGTCGGCGCCGCTGTCGCGGTCCATCACCAGCGAGATGTGCTCCAAGAACCCCTGCAGGTTCTCGAACTCCTCCATCGAGCGCACCAGCTCCTTGAGGTTCTCCAGCCGGCCCGCGGCGTCCGCCGAACGGTCCTTCTGCCACATCTCGGTATAGCCGCTCTCGTCGAGCACGATCTGGGCGAGGTCCGTATGCGCGGTGACTTCGCGCTGGGCGCGCCAGCGGTCGAACTGGGCGACAACCTCGCGCAGACTTCCGCGCGCCTTCGGTTTCAATTCGTCGGTGTCGACCACGGCGCGCGCCGCTTCGAACAGCGGGATGCGCCGCTTGCGGGCATGGTCGTGCAGCATCTGCACGGTCGCATCGCCAAGGCCGCGCTTGGGCACGTTGACGATGCGCTCGAAGGCGAGATCGTCGGCGGGCGAATTGATGACGCGCAGATAAGCCAGCGCGTCGCGGATTTCGGCGCGCTCATAGAAGCGCGGGCCGCCGATGACGCGGTAGGGCAGGCCGAGCGTGACGAAGCGGTCTTCGAACTCGCGCATCTGGTAGGAGGCGCGCACGAGAATGGCGATCTCGTTCAGCTTCTCGCCCTTGCGCTGGATCTGCTCGATCTCCTCGCCGATGCCGCGGGCTTCCTCTTCGGAATCCCAGGAGCCCGTGACCGTGACCTTCTCGCCGTCCTGGTCCTCGGTGCGCAGCGTCTTGCCAAGCCGGCCTTCGTTGTGCGCGATCAGATGCGAGGCGGCGGCGAGGATATGGCCGGTCGAGCGGTAGTTGCGCTCGAGGCGGATCACCTTGGCGCCGGGGAAATCGTGCTCGAAGCGCAGGATGTTGTCGACCTCCGCGCCGCGCCAGCCATAGATCGACTGGTCGTCGTCGCCGACGCAGCAAATGTTCTTGATGTGGGGTGACTTCTCCTTCGCCTCGCTTGTGGGCAGCGGGGAAGTCTCCACAAGCGCGGCGCTCGGAGAGTCCCCCTCACCGGCATCGCCTTGCGATGCGACCTCTCCCCGCACGCGGGGAGATGTGAGAGAAGGGGCCTGCGACAGCAGCCGCAGCCACAGATATTGCGCGACGTTCGTGTCCTGATACTCGTCGACCAGGATGTATTTGAAGCGCTGCTGGTACTGCCTGAGAATATCCGGGTGCTCGCGGAAGATCCGGATGTCTTCGAGCAGCAGGTCGCCGAAATCGGCGGCGTTCAAAATCTTCAAGCGCTCCTGGTAGCTCGCATAGAGCTTGCCGCCCTTGCCGTTGGCGAACACGGCGGCTTCGCCTGGGGGCACCTGCGACGGCGTCAGGCCGCGGTTCTTCCAGCCGTCGATCAGGCCGGCCAGCATGCGCGCCGGCCAGCGCTTGTCGTCGATGTTGTCGGCCTGCAGCAGCTGCTTCAGCAGCCGGACCTGATCATCGGTGTCGAGCACGGTGAAATTGGACTTGAGCTGCGCCAGCTCGGCATGGGTGCGCAGGATACGGCCGCCGATGGAATGGAAGGTGCCGAGCCACGGCATGCCTTCGACGGCGTGGCCGAGCATCTGGCCGAGCCGGTGCTTCATCTCGCGCGCGGCCTTGTTGGTGAAGGTCACCGACAGAATCTCGGCGGGGCGGGCGCGGCCCTGGCTCAGGATGTGGGCGATGCGCGTGGTCAGCACGCGGGTCTTGCCGGTGCCGGCGCCGGCAAGCACCAGGACCGGGCCGTCCAGGGTCTCCACGGCGTCGCGCTGCTCGGGATTGAGCCCCGCCAGATATTTCGGGCCCACCGAGGCGCGCGCACGCGCGGCGATGCCGCCGGCCGCTGGCTGGTGGTCGGGGACGCTCTCGGAGGTGATCTTGCTTGGCTCGGTCATGCGAATCATTGGCCCCACGATGGCACCGCGGGGTGGCGGAAGGGAGCCTTCATAACAGGGATTGATCCCTATATGGGGCGCCGAGGCGGGGTTTTCCACGTGCGCGGCGGGGCGATTTGTTCCTCCTGGACGGGCGAATTTCCGGCGGGAACGGGCGGGAACCAATGTTCCGCTTTGGAGATTGTTTGGGCAAGTGAGGCGCCTCAGCCGCGCCGATCGCAGACAGTCATCGAAACAGAGGTTCTGCCATGCTGAGCTGGGTTGTGACGTTTCTGGTTATCGCACTGATCGCCGGTATTCTGGGCTTTGGCGGCATCGCCGGCGCGTCGATCGAAATCGCCAAGATCATCTTCTTCATCGCGATCGTCCTGTTCCTGGTCTCGGCCGTGGTCGGCCTGGCCCGCGGCCGTAGCAGGATCTAGCGACGTTATGATTGGTGCATGATCAGCACTACCGCTTCGAGGGCATCGCCACGTTTCGGCCGATGCCCTCGGGCCGCGGCACGGCACTGTGGGTCGCGACGACGGTCTGGATGCGGGCGCTGATATCGGGTGGAAACGGCGCCACCTTGCGCGAGCCCATGTCGATGTGGAGCGACATGTTTTCCGAGGTGGCCGACAGCCATCCTTCGGTCGCGTGTCGTAGCTGCTGGAATGTGTGCAGCCGCTTGTCGTCGGCCTCCAGCAGCCAGACCGAGACCTGCACGGGATCGCCGAGATGGATCTCGCGCAAATACCGCACATGGCATTCGGCAGTGAAGGTCGATCCGCCTCGCTCCTTCATGTAGCCCGGCCCGATGCCGAGCTGTAGCCACATCTGGTCGATCGCCCGGTCGAACATCACGTTGTAATAGGCCATGTTGAGATGGCCGTTATAGTCGATCCATTGCGGCTCGATCTGCATGATCGAGGCGCGGAATGGCTCGGCTGTTGGCGCAGTGGTAGTCACGGGCAGGTTTCCTTCCAGCTATGCGTCCGGTCGCTTGACTTGACCGGTTTTATGTCCTTTGCCACGGTTCTTCTGTCGGAGGAATTTCCGTGGGTACCACCATCACCAATAATCCGCCGCGGCCGGAGCCGAAAGCCCTCGCGAGCGCGCTGGAGCAGCTTGCCGCACGCTTCGGAAACCGCCTGATCACCTCGCAGGCCGTCCGCGAGCAGCACGGCCATACCACCACGTGGATCCCCAACCAGCCGCCCGATGGCGTGGTGATGGCGCAGGAGACCGCCGACATCCAGGACGTGGTACGGATCTGCGCCAGGAACGGTGTGCCGGTCATTGCCTTCGGCACCGGCACCTCGCTGGAGGGCCAGGTCAACGCGCCGGCCGGCGGTATCTCTATCGACCTGCGCGACATGAACAAGGTGCTGGCCGTGCACGCCGAGGACCTCGACTGCGTGATCCAGCCCGGCGTCACCCGCAAGGCGCTCAACGAGCATCTGCGCGACCAGGGCCTGTTCTTCCCGATCGATCCCGGCGCGGATGCTTCGCTTGGCGGCATGGCCTCGACCCGCGCCTCCGGCACCAATGCGGTGCGCTATGGCACCATGCGCGACAGCGTGCTGGCGCTCAAGGTCGTGCGCGGCGACGGCGAGATCATCACGACCGGCACGCGTGCCAAGAAATCCTCCGCCGGCTATGACCTGACGCATCTGTTCGTCGGCGCCGAAGGCACGCTCGGCATCATCTCGGAGCTGACCATCCGCCTGCGCGGCATTCCCGAGACGATTGCCGCCGGCGCGGTGTCTTTCGAGACCGTGCACGGGGCGTGTCAGGCCGTGATCCTGGCGATCCAGACCGGCATTCCCGTGGCGCGCATCGAGCTGCTCAATGCCGCGCAGGTGAAGGCCTGCAACGCCTATTCGAAGCTGACGCTGCCGGAGACGCCGCTGCTCCTGATGGAATTCCACGGCAGCGAGATCGAGGTTGCCGAGCAGTCCAAGGCCTTCGGCGAGATTGCGAAAGATTGCGGTGGTGGCGACTTCTCCTGGACCACCAAGCCCGAGGACCGCACTAAGCTGTGGCAGGCGCGGCACGATGCCTATTGGTCCGTGAAGGCGCTCCGCCCCGGCGACAGCATCGGCGTGGTCGCAACCGACGTCTGCGTGCCGATCTCGCGGCTTGCCGATTGCGTCGGCGAGACCGAGGAAGACCTCAAGCGTCTCAATCTGTTGTCGCCGATCGTCGGCCACGTCGGCGACGGTAATTTCCATTGCTCGCTGGTCTGCGACACCAACGATGCCGACGAGATGGCGCGCGGCGAGGAATTCATGCATCGCCTGGTCGAGCGCGCGCAGGCGATGGACGGCACTTGCACCGGCGAGCACGGCATCGGCCAGGGCAAGCAGAAATATCTCAAGGCGGAACTCGGTCCCGAGGCGATCGACGCCATGCGCGCGTTGAAGAAGGCGCTCGATCCACAGAACATCTTTAACCCCGGCAAGATCGTGCCGGAGGCGTAGCGCGCAGGCTGACCGCCGTTTATGCTCGCTCCATCAAACGGAGCGGGCAATGCGCTGGTTCGCGCGAAAGACGCGACAAGACATCTGGGATGAGGCGATCGAAGGCTCGCTAGGCGATATCGAGGCTGCCGAGCGCATCCGCGCGATCTGTGACGCTGCTGCTGCGAGCGCGGCAGGCTCTGGGCGCAACGACGAGAGCGACAGCGAGCGCTACGAGCGCGCGGCCAAGGTCGCGATGGAAATCGCAATGAAGATTTCGGATGGATTGATGCGCGACGACGCGGTCCGCCGCATCGTCGATCTCTGCATGGCGGCGAACGACCTCAAGACCGCGCAGATCCTGTTCCGCGCGATCCATGCCAGCTGGATCCGCGAGACGGTGCAGCGGGATCATCCGACGCTGATGCAGTGAAGGTTGCCGCGAGGACGGCGCGCTCCCTCCCCCGCGTGCGGGGGAGGGTTGGGGAGAGGGTGTCTCCGCAATGGGACAATCCCCTAGAGGAGAAAGCCCTCACCCGGCGCTCCGCGCCGACCTCTCCCGCAAGCGGGAGAGGTTACAGCGAGTACGCGGCTCTGCCTGTGTGACCCAACTGCTATTTCGCCAGCTTGTGTACGGCCTCGTCCACGCTGTGGAAGACGTGCTCGCGGGGCAGGGCGTCGAACAGTCTGAAGCGTTCGAACGCGTCCTGTGCGCGCACCGATTCCAGCCGCGCCAGCGCCACCGTGACCCCCTGTTCGCTGCACGCCTTGAAGATTTCGAGCAGGATCTGCGCGGCGGTGAAATCGATCTCGACCATGCCGCTTGCCTCGAGCACCAGCAGTTGCGGCGTCGATGTCGTGAGAACCTCGTTCACGTCGCTGCGGAAACCGGGGGCGTTGAGGAACGAGAGCGGCGCTTGCAGCCCGATCACCGCGACGCCGTCGATGCGCTCGCCGGTGATGTGCGGATGCGCCGGCCACCAGATCGTGGTGCCCGGCACGCGCTCGAACTTGACGAGCCGCGCGCGCGTCGTGCTCCAGATGCCGTGCAGCAGCGACAGCATGATGCCGAGGAACGCGCCCTGCTGGATCGGCAGGATGATGATCAGCGCGGCGGTAGCGACGATCAGCAGGAATTCGCTTGGGGACTGGCGATAGATCGTGACGATCTGCTTGATCCGGACGATCCGCAGCGCCACGAACAGCAGGATGCCGCCGAGCGCCGCGTCAGGGACGTGCTGCAGAAGTCCGGTTCCGAACGCGAGCAGCGCCAGCACGATTCCCGCCGCCGCAAGGCCGGCGAGCTGCGATTGTCCGCCGGTCTCGGCGACGATCCCCGTCCGCGGCGGGCTGGCATTGACCGGAAACGCGCCGAACAGGCCTGAGAGCAAGCTGCCGGCGCCCGCGCCGAGGAAATCCCGGTCGACATCGGCGGGCGTGTCGGGATCGGACGGGAACGACCGCGTCGTGGCCGCGGTCTGCACCATCACCACCACAGTGATCACGAAGGCGAGCGGCACCAGGCGAACCCACTGCTCCGGCGCGAGGTCGGGCAGGGTCGGCCGCGGCAGCGTGCCCGGCACCGTGCCGACGACGCTGATGCCCCTGCTATCGATGCCAAGTGCGATCGCGGCGAGCGTCGCGGCCACGAGCCCGATCAGCGCGCCGGGAATCTTGGCGCTGATCGTCTCGGAGACGAAGACCACGGCCAGCACACCGAAACCGATGCACAGCGTGAACGGATTGGCACGGCCGAGTTGGCCGGCGAGCACGACGATGCGATCGAGCGTCGGGCCATCAGGCGATTGAAGTCCCAGCACGCCCGGCAATTGCGAGACGATGATGTGGACGGAGATGCCGGCGAGGAAGCCGACCATGACCGGCACCGACAACAGGTTGGCGATGCCGCCGAGGCGGAAGGCGCCGCCGGCCAGCATCATCGCGCCGACCATCAGCGCAAGCGCGATCGCAAGGCCCTGATAGTCCGGCGAGCCTGTCGCGGCGAGCGCTGCAAGCCCGCCGGCAAAGATCGGCGTGATCGTGGAATCGGCGCCGCATGACAGGAAGCGGTTGCCGCCGAGCAGTGCAAAGCCGAGCGAGCCCGCCATGAAGGCGAAGAAGCCGATCTGCGGCGCGAAGCCGCCGAGCCGCGCGGTGGCCATCTGCTCGGGGATCGCGATCGCCGCCAGCGTCAATCCCGCCAGGAGGTCGCCGGGCAGGGAATAGGACGCGAGCGACCGGAAGAGCGGCCAGGAGCTCCTGGCGCGAGAGTCGTGCGGCATCGAGGTCCCCGGAAAGCGTGTCTCGGCCGATCACACTACAGCATTTTCGGATGGAGCGCGTGTCCCGGGGCGGCGGCCTTTCCGTTGTCATTGCGAGCGTAGCGAAGCAATCCAGAATGCATCCGCGGAAAGAGTCTGGATTGCTTCGCTACGCTCGCAATGACGGAGGACAAATCTGTCCTCCGTATCGCGGAAGTGGCCTCAATACCTGCTGCGATAATTGTCGCCGCGTACCGGACCGCCGTAGCCGCCACCTCCGTAACCGCCCCCGCCGTAGCCGCCGCGGCCGATTCCAATCCCGATGCCGACACCTACGGGCGGTGGCGGAGGCGGGGCGCGTTCGTAGACGACCACTTCGTCGGGCGGCGGCGGCCGGCGCGGCTTCGGCGGTGTCTCGACCACCTTGCGCTTCGGCGGCGTGTCGTCGACGCGCTTCTTGATGACGGGCGCCACCGCCGGGTTCGCCGGGGTTGCCGGAGGCGTCGGCGTCGAGCAGGGGCAGGTCGGAGCCATCGCGACCGCGACCGGCGCGGGTGTCGCCGCGGCCGCAACCGGCACGGCATAATTGCGGTTCTGTACGCGGAGCAGCAGCCTGCGCGCGGTCGCGGCCAGATCGCTGTTGTCCCAATTGTTGAGATAGGCCTCGAACGAGGCACGGGTGTTGATCGCGGTGGCGCGCTCCCACGCCAGCATCTGGCGCCGGCGCTCCAGGATCGTGCGCAGGCGCGGCGTGAACGAGGCCTGTGCATAGAGCTCGACATAGGCTTGATACGCCTCGACCGTGTCGTCGGCGATCACGAGCTCATAGGCGGCCTTGGCGTCCTTGCCCTGCAGATCCTTGCGCCAGTCCGCGACGCTGCGCGTGCCGCTGGCGAGTGCCATCGACGACGCGCCCGGAAGTGCGGGCGTGCTGCCGCTGCTCTCGCCGAAGAACTTGAAGTCGGTCGTCAGCGAGGAGCTTTCCCAGGGGATCTGCCGCCCGTCGGTCGATTGCGCCACGGCGACGCGGATGCGCTTGAACACTTCCTCGATCGGCAGGTTCGGCTGCCGCGCGACCGAGAGCGCCGCGGTGGTGTACGGGCTGTCGGCGCCGGACCCGTCCTCCGCTTCCGCGCCGGGCGAGGTCGAATAGGAAATGAACGAGCCGGGCGCGCCCGCCTTGGTGTCGACGATCGCAAGTCCATGTCCGGCGCCGCTGAGCGCCGGGAACGGATTGTTGCGGCAGGCATCGAGCATGAAGATGCGCGCCCGCGTCGGCAGTGCGCCGAGCGTGTTGAGCAGGTCGTTCAGCCGCACGCCTTGAAGCGGAATGTCGGCTTCGCGCTTGGGATCGAGATCGACCGGAACCAGATAATTCTCGCCGTCGATCTGCAGGCCGTGGCCGGCATAGAACACCAGCGCGACGGTGTCGGCGCCGCTGGCGCTGACCTTGCCGGCGAAATCGGAGATCGCCTGGCGCATGTCGTTCTGCACCAGATTGGATGCCGTGGTGACGGTAAAGCCGGCATTGCCGAGCAGCTCCGTCATGCCCTTGGCGTCGTTGGCGGCGTTGGGCAGTTCCGGAACGGTGCGATACGCCGATTGGCCGATTACGAGTGCGAGCCGCGCCTCGGCGGCGGCCTCCGTCGGCGTCATCAGCTGTGCGAGGGCAAGAAGGCCTGATGCAAGGGCCAAATTGGAAAGAAATGGACGGCGCATGGTGTCACCTTCATCGGCAATAAGGCGAGGATATCACTTCTTCTAGGTCGCCGTTGAGAGTCTGTCTGTGCACTGGATCACGGTGAGCGTGCGGCAAAATGGGGCAGGGTGTCTGCCAGAGCCGGCGCAGCATCGTTCGCAGGCCATCCATGTGAATCGCGCATTGATCCATGCGCCAATTGGATCGATGTCGACTGCTGCGTGCAAGCATGCCCATTCGCACAGCGAGGCTGCAGGCCGATACGCAGCGAGAATCCCGGAAAAACGCGACCGTTCCGCTGCGCACGTGCCTTGTGGATGGTCGCCGCGCGCGGCCCTGTGCTGGCCGGGCGCGTCCCTTGTCTGCTCCTTGCCTGCTCCGTCGCTTTGGCCATACAGTCCGCGGCAACAGGTCGCGACAACGATCGCGGCCGTAAACAAAAATGACTGGGGAGAGAAGCATGACCATCGTGCCCGTCAACCGTCGCACGTTCATCAAGTCGTCGACGGCGGTGACCGCCGGCCTCGTGCTCTCTCCCGCCATCATCGGCCGCGCCGAAGCCGCGACGCTGAAGCTGAAATGCTCCTCCTCGCTGCCGAACGATCCCAAATTCGCCAATGGCCGCGTCTACTACGACAACCTCGTCAAGAATCTGAAGGGAAACGGGCTCGGCGAGCAGGTCGAGGTCGCCTTCTTCCCCGACAACCAGCTCGGCCAGGAAATCGACGTCATCAATTCGGTGAAGCTCGGCGTCATCGATCTCATGGTGTCGGGCTCCTCGATCTCGGCCAATCTGACGCCGCTGGTCGGCACCTTCGACCTCGGCTTCCTGTTCTCGAGCTTTCCGCAGCAGACCAAGGCGTTCGAGTCCGGCGCCGCCAAGCCGATCGAGGACGCGCTGCTCAAGGGCAGCAACATCCGCATCATCGCCTGGGCCTATAATTTCGGCTCGCGCAGCGTCTTCGCGAAGAAGCCGGTAAAGACGCCGGAAGACCTCGCCGGCCTCAAGATCCGGACCCTGCCCAATCCCGTCATCACGGAATGCCTGCGGCTGATGGGCGCCGCCGCCACGCCGCTGGCGTTCGGCGAGATCTACACGGCGCTGCAGGCCGGCGTGCTTGATGGCCTGGAGCACGATCCGCCGACCATCCTCGCCAGCAAGTTCTTCGAGACCGCAAAGTTCTACGCGCTGACTCAGCACAATTTCTCGCCGCTCGCGATCTACTTCAGCGACATGACCTACAACCGCATGGACCCGAAGCTGCGTGACGGCTTCCTCGATGCCGCGAAGAAGGCCGCGGCCGACACGCGCGCCCACGGGCTTGCGGTCGAGAAGGAGGCACTGGCGGCCCTGACCGAGAAGGGCGTGACGGTCGCCGAATGCGATCGCGAGGCGTTCAAGAAGCGCGTGGCGCCGCAGCACGAGAATTTCATCAAGGCGCGGCCGGACTCCAAGGCCGTCATCGACATCATCCGCGCGACACAGGCCTGAGATGGCGATAACCGGCGCAATGTCTCTCTCGGGCGAGCGCCACGGGGGCGTTACCCTTTTGCTTCGCCTGAGTGACGCGATCGCGGCCGTCCTGCTGGCCGCCGATCTCGTCGTGGTCTGCGGCTCGGTGTTGCTGCGCTTCTTCTTCAATGCACCGGTCGAATGGTCCGATGACGTCGCGCGTGGCCTGATGGTCGGCTCCGCCTTCTTCGGCGCGGCCAGCGCGCTCGCGCGCGGCGAGAATGTCGGCGTCTCGTTCTTTCGCGACCTGCTGCCGCTGCGCTTCCGGACGCTGGTCGATGCTGCGAGCGCGGTGCTGGTCGTGCTGATCTCGGGCTATGTCGCCTATAACGCCATCAAGCTGGGTTCGCTGACTGCGGGCCAGACCACCGGCTCGGGTCTGCCGTTGGAGCTGACCTTCTACCCGATGGGCGCCGGCGCGCTGTTCATGACGGTGTTCGCGATCGACCAGCTCTGCGCAAGGCCGCTTCCTGACATCGTCAGGGGTCTCATCGCTGTCGTCATCGTCGCCGGCCTCTATCTCGCCTGGGATTATCTGTCGCCGTCATCGGTGCCGTCGGCGGGTACGCTGATGCTGATCGGCTTCTTCGCGACCCTGTTCGGCGGGCTGCCGATCGGCTTTGCGCTGGCGCTGGCCGCGCTGATCTTCATCTGGGTCGAAGGCGCGCTGCCCGGCGTCATCTTCGCTCAGCAGATGGCGCGCGGCATCGATAATTTCGTGCTGCTCGCGATTCCCTTCTTCATCCTCGTCGGCTACCTCATGGAAGCCAACGGCATGTCTGTGCGCCTGATCGAGCTGCTGCAACGCGGGGTCGGCCGTATGCGCGGCGGCCTCAACGTCGTGATGGTCGCCTCGATGGTGCTGTTCTCTGGCATATCAGGCTCGAAGATGGCCGACGTCGCCGCGGTCGGCTCCGTGCTGATTCCGGCCGCACGCCGCTCAAGGCAGAATCCGGGCAGCGCGGTGGCGCTGCTCGCGGCGTCCGCGGTGATGGCGGAGACCATCCCGCCCTGCATCAACCTGATCATCCTCGGCTTCGTCGCGAACCTGTCGATCGGCGGCCTGTTCGTCGCCGGCCTGCTGCCGGCGGCGCTGATGGCAGCTGTGCTGATCGCGGTGTCCATCATCTTCGGCAAGCAGCCGGCTGAAGCCGAGGACGTCGCGCCGCAGATGCCGGTGTCGGGTCTGTGGAGCGGTGCGATCGCCTCGTTCGGCCTGATCTTCATGATCTTCTTCGGCTTCAAGAGCGGCTTTGCCACGGCCACGGAAATCTCCGCCTTCGCGGTGGCCTATGCGTTGATCGTCGGCAGCGTGGTGTTCCGCGAACTCGGCTTCAAGTCGGCAGCACACAGTTTCGTGCAGGCGGCGACACGCTCCGGGCTCGTGCTGTTCATCGTCGCCGCAGCCCAGTCGCTGGCGTTCACGCTGACCTTGCAGCAGGTGCCGCACGCGGTCGGCGATTTCATGCTCGGCTTGTCCAAGACCTCGGGCGTCTGGCTGTTCATCCTGCTCGCCATCGCCGTGCTGATCGTGATGGGCTCGGTGCTGGAAGGCGCCGCCGCGCTCATCATCTTCGGGCCGCTGCTGCTGCCGGTCGCGGTACAGCTCGGCGTCGATCCCCTCCATTTCGGCGTCGTGCTGGTCATCGCGATGGGCATCGGCCTGTTTGCCCCGCCGCTCGGGCTCGGGCTCTATGGCGCCTGCCTGATCGGCAATGTGCCGATCGAGCAGACGGTGAAGCCGATCATGGGCTATCTCGGCCTGCTGTTCCTCTGCCTGCTCGTCATTGCCTTCGTGCCATGGCTCTCGACCGCGCTGCCGCGGGCGTTCGGCTATTGAAGGAGTTCCGTCGTGAAAGTCGTGCTCGCCCATACGCCGGAAATGCGTCGCAATTACTATGGCGACCGCAGTCTGACCGGCCTGCGCGCGGCCGCCGACGTGATCCTGCACGAGAGCGATGACACCCTGGACGCGGCCAGCCTCGTGCGCGCGGCGAAAGACGTCGACATCATCGTCGCCGACCGCATGACCGAAGGGCGCGGCGAGATCTTCGCGCAGCTGCCGCGCCTGCGTGCCTTCGTTCGCTGCGCCGTCGACATCCGCAACGTCGATGTCGAAGCGGCCTCGCAAGCCGGCGTGCTGGTGACCCGCGCCGGGCCCGGTTTCGTGCAGGCCGTTGCCGAGCTCGCGGTCGGCTTCATGGTCGATCTTTCCCGCGGTGTATCGCGGGCGACGGCCGACTACCAGGCCGGCCGCAAGCCCGAGGCGCGGATGGGCCGCCAGCTCGCCGGCAGCCGGATCGGGATCATCGGCTACGGCAGCATCGGGCGCTATCTCGCCGAGATTGCCAAGGTGATGCGCATGGAGGTGCTGGTCTGCGATCCCTTCGCTGATGTCAGCGACGGCGCCATCCGGCAGGTCGGTCTCGACGAGCTTCTCGCTGCGTCCGACTATGTCGTCTGCCTCGCCATTGCCAACGAGCAGACCGAGAATATGATCGGCGAGGCGGCGCTGGCGCGCATGCAGACGCATGCCGTGTTCGTCAATCTCTCGCGCGGCAATCTCGTCGACGAGGCGGCGCTGGCACGCGCGCTGCGCGAAGGCCGCATCGCAGGCGCCGCCATGGATGTCGGCCGCGCGCCCGATCAGATGCCGACCCCGGAGCTGGCAAAGCTGCCCAACGTTATCTCAACGCCGCATGTCGGCGGTCTCACGCCGCAGGCGATCGAATACCAGTCACTGGAAACGGTGCGGCAGGTCGAGGCGATCGTCAAAGGCGAGGTCCCGCAGGGCGCCGTCAACGCCGAGCGCTGGACGCGGCGGCCCTAGAGCGGGCGTGCACTCATAATCGAGAAAGCGGGCCGGCGCCTAATGTCCGTTTGTGCCCCGGTAGCGGTCCAAAAGCAGACATGCCGGGAGGTCCGCTACGGGCCATGAACGGACTCTGTTGAGTCAAGAAAGCTATGCGCCCTTGGGTTCATAGCTTGCTACCATGCGCCTTTAGGATAACTATGCTTGCGGCAAGCCTGATCCTCTCGGAGAACTGCCTGAGGAGGGATTTGAAATGCGGCGCGGCGTGGTGTCGTTTTTATTTGCCGTGTGCACGAGCGCACAGCTGTGGGCACAAGAGGTCAAGCCCAACTGGCCGATTCCCCCGGAACTGAAATGGGAAGCAATCAACGGATATCCCATGGATTACCGGGACGCGGGCGAGGGTACGTCGATCGTTCTGGTGCACGGGTCAACGGCCGATTACCGCATTTGGGACGTCCAATTCAGAGTTTTCAGCGCATCCTACAGAGTGGTCGCGGTTAGTCTAAGGCACTTTTACCCGGAACGCTGGGACGGCGCTGGCACCGACTTTTCGGTCGAACAGCACGCTCAGGATGTTGCTGCGCTGATCAAGAGATTGAACCTCGGGAAGGTGCACCTCGTCGGGCATTCGCGGGGAGGCGCGGTTGCAGTCGAGGTAGCGAAATCGCACGCCGACCTCATTCGAACACTGGTGCTGCCGGATGCCAGCATCGAGATGTTGGTGCCTGAGACTGCCGAGGGCAAAGCAGCCGGAGATTTCACAAAAAAGGTGATTGGGACCCTCCAGAAAAACCTGGAAGCAGGAGAACCAGCCAACGCTGCGGAGGTGTTCGTTGATATGTTGAATGGCCCTGGCACATGGCAAAAGTTTCCCGAACCAACGAAGCAGATGTTTCTGGCAAATATTTACACGGCTTTGGGGGACAAAGACCGCCCGATCAGCGCATGCGCCGACGTCACGAAATTTGATTTTCCAGTGCTGTTCATGACGGGGGACAAGAGTCCAAAGAAATTCGAATTTTTTTACAATGAAATGCGCAAGTGTCGGGAGTTTCCTGCAACGGTGGTTATACCAAATGCAGGGCACGGTATGCAGAGACAGAATGCTGACGTCTTTAATAAGGTCATGTTGGATTTCCTGTCGAAGCATTGATGCCGCGTTGACCGATTTCCTCGAACCGAACAATGGCTGCTTCGGGTCATGAGCGCCCCTCGGAGTGCTGGTCGGCTGTTTCCGGTTACCTTATGAGCCGATCACCCGGGACGCTGCACAGACTTCGCATTCGCGCCAACAGGAGACGTCGCCCATTCGCTTCGCGGTCAAATACAAATAAGAGGCGCTAATCTATTACCTGATCTGCGCGAGCAAGGAAGGATGGTGATAGGTCGGGGCTGAGGGCTTTGGCAGTCTTCGCATTGATGACCAATTCAAATTTAGTTGGCTGGTACACTCGGTTTCTTACCCTTCAAAATGTCAGCAACTTGTCCAGCCATAAGCCGAAAGAGATCTCCAAGATCGACTGAGTAAGACATAACACCTCCGGCTTCGACGAAATCGCGAAAGGGATAGCTTGCAGGAAGGCGGCGGGCGGCGATCAAATTGACCAAGACCTGACGCAGCGCAAGATGTTCACCCTCGTCGGAGACGACTACCGCGCTCTGCTCGTCGGATCGCAACGAGAGTAAGACGTCTTCATAGGCACGTTGCGAGACGCTCCGGCCCAATGCGGACGCCGGATTGGAAGGGCTCCGGACTGAAGAAATGACCAGCCTCACTAGCTGAGGAGGTCAACATGACCATTGTTCGAAATACTGTCCCTGCCGTCTCGAAGCACGCTCCTTGGAACAAGGGGAAGATCGTCGGCGCAAAACCGCCGTTCCGTCCAAAGCACGTTTGGTCAATCCGAACCAAGCTGCAGGTCGAAGGCCGAACGCGCGATCTGGCAATGTTCAACGTCGCCATCGATAGCAAGCTGCGCGGCTGCGACGTCGTAGCCTTGAAAGTTGAAGACCTTGCGCCGAGCGGGTATTCGGCCGACCGCGCGACCGTCCGGCAGAAGAAGACCGGCCGACCAGTCAAGTTTGAACTGACGGAATCAGGGCCACAACCGGACTACGACCATTTAGCGTAGGACGAAGCGACGCCGCGACGGAAGGGGTTCCTTTTTGCTCGCCGCTGGTGTTTCCTCTGCACGGCGGAGAACGGGCATGCAGGGACCCCTGGGGGAAAAGATTGGTGAAGGTGCCTTCTCGGAAGCCTATGCTTGGGCGCCCGGTCAAGTGGTGAAGCTGTTCAAGGCCGGCGTCTCTCGTGAGTTCGGTCGGCATGAAATGCGCATGATCGGCGCTGTCTTCGCTGCCGGTCTTCCGGTGCCGGAGGTGTTCGGCGAGTTGACGCTGGACGGGCGCTTCGGCATCGTGCTGGAGCGTCTTGACGGACCAACCCTGTTGCATCTCTCGCGGACCGGCACGGTCACGTTCGGACAGGCGGGCGCAATCGTCGCGGCTCTGGCCATGTCTCTTCATAAGACATCCGCGCCGCCTGAGATGCCTTCCATGCGCGACTATATGGAGACCGAGTTGCAGCACGACGACGGCAAGGTCCCGAAGCGCATCGCCGCGGATATCCTCGCCCTGATTGATCACCTGCCGATCGGTAACGGGCTTTGCCATTGCGACCTTAGCCCCGGCAACGTGATCATGACGGCGGAAGGCCCAAAGCTCGTCGACTGGACTTTCGCGATGCGCGCGCCGGCCGCCCTCGATCTTGGTTTCTTGCATGTCATCCTTTCCGAACTCGCCCCGGAAATAGCTGACAATCCGGAGCGTCCGCGCGCGACCAATGCGGCGGCGCAATCCGAATACGCGCGGCTGTCCGGCATGTCGTTCGCGGAGCTTGCGGCGGCCATGGAGCCGTATTTGCCCATCGTCCGCACCTTCGTCGTCCTCGGCGACGTGGTGCCTTCCTTGCGGCCGCAGCTGATTCAACGCATCGAAACGGGGCTGCGCTCGAAAGACTGAACCGTTCTAGTCGCGCGCGCGAGCCAACAGGCCCTCCAAGCGGGGCAGTGTTTTCTTTGGGTCGTAAGCAGCAGTGGATGCGAAGTTGGATCAGCGTCGGGTCTACCCCCTGACAGCCGACATGACGCGCGCTCAATCGAGCTTCGGTTCAGGGGCCAACAGCGTACTTAAACGGTCTGCAAACCTTGTTCGTGGGCGGGCGCGAACCTAGGCGACGTTGTGCTACCATGGTGAGCATGTTTCGCATCAAAATCCCGCCCACCGTGCTGCTCTTCCTTATCGTCGGCGGCGCGTCCTGCATTTTCGTGTTTTACGGCCTCTATCTACTGATCGCGCTGATTGCTTTAAACTTGGCCTGCCTGCTGTTGGCCCCGATTGCGAGGCGGCGCGGATGGGGCGCTGAAGGACGGCTCACGAGACATCTCAGTCGTCCCCGGATGGAAGACGAAAGCCGCAGAGTCATTGAGCGCGAGAGCGTACGTACCCTGAAGGAAGAGGGATGACTGTTTCAGAGGGCGTCCGATTTTGGCGGCTTCGAGTGCGCGGCTTTACGGTTGCTGGAGCTGTATGTCTCGCCTTGATTTTCGTGGTGAAGGCTCTCGATCCAATCGAGTTCGCGAAGAGCTTTATTAGTGCCCTTGTTCTGCTTTTCGCTTTCCTTTGGCTGTGCGGGCTATATTGCACCTATCGGTATTGGAGAGTTTTTAGAGAAGATGAAGTACGGCGCGGCGGATCAGCGGAAACCGCTCGTGCAAATTGGCATAAGCTGCACCCGCCCCCTGACTAGATGCTGGTGGGCCGCTTTGGGTCAAAATGCGAAGAACTCAGGTTGAGCACAATTGGTCTGCTGTGCTCCCGGAAGCAGACTTCCAGCCATCTATGTGTACACGCCCTAGAGCCGATCGACCGCCTTGAACGTGCCGTCCTTCTGGATCACCGTCAGGAACACTTTCGGCGGCGCGTCGATCGCGCGAACGCCGACGGTGACGATGCTGCCGCTGATGTCGAAGCGGCCGATATCGTTGATGGTACGCAAGAGGCTTACCCGCGTCGGTTTCGGTCCGGTCTTTTCCAGCGCAGACGCCGCGAGGCGTCCGGATAGATAGCCCTCGAGCGACACGAAGTCCGGTGTCAGCGTCGGGTCGAGCGCCTTCTGCGCCGCCTGGTAGTCGCTGACGAGCTTGAGCGAACGATCCCAGGGAAACGGCACCACTTGCGCAACGACCACGCCTTCGCCATCGGACCCGAGTTCCCCGGCAAGCGCGGTGGCGCCGACGAAGGAGATGTTGGCGAAGGTTGGATGGGAGCCGCTGCGGTGCGCGAGCTTGATGAACTCCGCGCAGGGACCGTAGGTCCCGACCATGACGACGGCCTCGGGGTCGGCCCGCTTGATCATGCGCCAGGCCGAACCGACCGCGCGCGTGTTGCGCTCATAAGTGCCTTCGGCCGCAAGCTCGAGATTGCGCATCGCAAGCGCGCGCTTGACGCTGGCGAGAACGTCGCGACCGAAGGAATCGTCCTGGTAGAAGATGCCGATCCGGGTGAAGCCACGATCCTCGGTCAGGTGCTTGATGAACGATTCGGCTTCGGCGTCGTAGCTCGCGCGGATGTTCACGACGTTCGGCAGTTCGAGGTCACGCAGGAATTCGGCGCCGCTGAACGGGCCGATGAAAGGGACGTTCCTCGCGCTGGTGATCGGAATCGTCGCCATCGCAGTCGGGGTGCCGACCGCGCCGATCAGCGCGAACACCTTGTCCTCGTCGATCAGCCGCAGCGTCTGCGCCACCGAGCGGTCGGGGTCGTAGCCGTCGTCGCGGCTGATCAGCTGAAGCCTGCGACCGTGGACGCCGCCCTTGGCGTTGATCTCGGTGAACGCCGTGACGATGCCTTGCCGCAGGCGCTGCCCGAGCACCGCGGAGGGGCCTTCGAGGGCGGCGGCCTGGCCGAACAGGATCGCGTCGTCGCTGACGCCGGCCTCGTCGCTTTTCGCGGAGGGCGGCGACAGGGCGAGCAGTGCGAGGATCAAGGCGAGGTAGGTCGCGGGTCGCGATCGTGTCATGCGGGCGCCGGCCAGATGCAGGACGAATTGCGGAAAGGATAGCTCTGCGCGCTGAACAGGCCGCTAATCCGCCCGGCAACGATGGCCCGTAGAACTCCGGGGAAGACCGGCAAGTTGCTGCCAGACTGACGCAACTTGTGGGTCAATCGTTAACTAAGCCGCGCATTGTGAGGCGGCCGGGTTCCGAAATTTTGCAGTTCTTAACCGCGATCCTTGACCGATAGCAGTTGCGGCATCTCAACCAGAAGTTCGGCCGGCCGGGCCAAGGGGAACGTGCGGATCACGATGGGCGATCACGATCAGAAGGATCAGGATCGGAAGGGTGTAGCGGCGTGGTGGCGTGCCTCGCCGTTGCTCGGACTCTATCGCCCTGCGCTCGTCGCGGCTGGCGTCGGCCTGCTGTTCTCGATCGCGGGCGCGGCCGCCGTGGCGCGATGGGAAGATCGGGTCAACAAGATCGAGTTCGAGAACGCGGCCGAAACCGAAGCAATCGTCATGCAGAACGGCATGGGCGAGTACATCAGCAGGCTCGTCGCGCTGCGTACGCTGTTCGAATCGACCAACGAGGAGATCACCCGCAGCGAATTCGAGACCTTCAGCACGCGCCTGTTCGAGCGCCATCCCGGCATGCTGCGCGTCGCCTGGCTGCCGCGCGTCAACCGCAAGGAGCGCGCCGAATACGAAGCCGCTGCGATCACGGACGGGGTGTCCGGCTATCGCATCAAGTCGCTGCAAGGCGACGACTTTGCACCGGCGCCGCAGGGCGACGAATATTTCCCGATCTTCTACTCGACGCAGCCGAAGACCTCACCGGTCTACGGCATGGACTATGCGAGCATTCCCGAACGCCGCGTGGCACTCGAGCGCGCGCGCGACAGCGACCGGATTACCGCAATCCGTGGGCGACTCTACGAGCCGCGCGAAAGCAGCCGCTTGCCCAACGTCATCGTCGGCGTCCCCGTCTATGCCAAGGGAACCTCGCGCGAGACCATCGCGGACCGGCGCCGCAATCTCGCGGGCTACGTCGTCGGGGTGTTCGACCTGCCGCTGCTGATGCAATCGATTCGCGTGACGACAGGAGCGAGCCCGGCGGTCAGCGTGAACATCTATCCGCCCTTCACCGGGCGGATCGTCAGCATGGCGCATGCGCTGCCGGATTTCGCGTCCTCGGCCTCCGCTCCCCAGTCGATGCGCGACGTCGCGCAAGGCCGGCACTGGTCCGGCATTCTCAGGATCGGGGACGCCGATTGGCAGGTGCGCGCGGTGCCCGCGGCCGGCGGTTCGCTGGAGACGGTCTACGACCGCGCCGTTGCCGTCATCATCGTCGGCATGCTGCTCACGTTGTCGCTTGCAACCTATCTCATGCTGGCAAGCCGCAATTCGCGCCGGCTGTCGCTGGCGAACCGGCGCGTGCTCGAGCTCGCGCAGACCGACGTCCTGACCGGGCTGCCGAACCGTGCGTTCTTCCTCGCCCGGCTCGACATGATGAACAGCCAGTTGAGCGTGAAGGGCCTGCCGTTCTCGATCCTGATGCTCGATCTCGACCGCTTCAAGAACGTCAACGACTCCCTCGGTCACGGCGCCGGGGATGCGCTGCTGCGCCAGGTGGCGTTGCGCCTGAAATCCGCGCTGCGCGCCACCGCCGTGCTGGCGCGGCTCGGAGGCGACGAGTTCGCCATCATCCAGGAAGCCTGCGAGAATCAGCGCGGCAGCGCGACCGAGCTCGCGGCGCGGATCGCCAAGCTTGTGGCCGAGCCGTTCCTGCTGCCCGGCCATCGCGTCGAGATTGGGACCAGCATCGGCATCGCGATCGCGCCGGACCACGGCAGCGACCAGGAGCAACTGCTGAAGAAGGCGGATCTTGCGCTCTATCGCTCGAAATCGGCCGGCCGCAACTGTTTCACCGTCTACGACGAGGTGATGTCGGCCGAGCTCGAGGCGCGCAACACGCTGGAAGGGGATTTGCGCGACGCCATCGCGCTGTGCCAGCTGGAGGTGCACTATCAGCCGTTCGTGGACGTCGCCAGCGGCGGTCGTCGCGGCTTCGAGGCGCTGGTGCGCTGGCGGCATCCGAGCCGGGGCCTGATCCCGCCGGACCAGTTCATCGCGCTTGCGGAGGAGACCGGGCTGATCGTGCCGCTCGGCGAGTTCGTGCTGCGACGCGCCTGCGCGGACGCCGCCGCCTGGCCGTCCGATCTGATGGTCGCCGTGAACCTGTCGCCGATCCAGTTCAAGGAAGCCGAGCTGTTCGAGACGATCTGCGCGGCACTGGCCGATTCCGGCCTGCCGCCGCAGCGGCTGGAGATCGAGATCACGGAATCGGTGCTGCTGGAACGCGGCGTCGAGAACCACGCCTTCATGGAGCGGCTGAAGCATATCGGCATCGAGCTTGCGCTCGACGATTTCGGCACCGGCTATTCGTCGCTGAGCTATCTCACCGCGTTCCCGTTCGACAAGATCAAGATCGACAAGTCGTTCATCCGCAGTCTCACGCATCAACCGCGCAGCTCCGCCATCATCTCCTCGATCGTGACGCTGGCGCGCGGGCTGGACATGTCGGTGACCGCCGAAGGCGTCGAGACAGCCGAGGAGTTCGAGCGGCTGACGGCACTCGGCGTCAATTTCGCCCAAGGCTATCTGTTCGGGCGTCCGCAGCCGGTCGACCAGATCGCGTTCGACGCTCCCGCCCGGCGATCGCAGCGCGACGCGGCCTGAGCATCCCGCCCAAACGCGGCCACGAAAATCACTTGACCCGGGCGGCTCCGGATGGTCGTTAGCACCATCTAGGGATGAAACAATCACATCATGCGTCTTCCGTTCTTCTACGGCTGGGTCGTGGTCGCCGTGACGTTCGTCACCATGGCCATCGGGGTCAACGCGCGCACCGCCTTTTCATTGTTCTTTCCTCCCATCATTTCCGAGTTCGGCTGGGAGCGCGGCGTCACCGCGGGCGCCTTTTCCTTTGGTTTCGTGGTGTCGGGCATCGTCAGCCCGTTGATCGGCCGCCTGATGGATCGCGCCGGGCCGCGCGCGGTGATGGAGCTCGGCGTGGTGCTGATGGCCGGCGGACTGCTGCTCGCCCCGCTCACCAGCGCGCCCTGGCATCTCTACGTGACCATCGGCGTCATGGTCGGCGCGGGCAGCGTTTGTCTCGGCTATTCCGGCCAGTCGCTGTTCCTGCCGAACTGGTTCATCCGCAAGCGCGGCTTTGCCATCGGCATCGCCTTTGCCGGCGTCGGCATCGGCTCGGTGACATTGCTGCCATGGGTGCAGCACATGATCGAGCAGACCGGCTGGCGTACCGCCTGTACCGCGATGGGCCTGCTCATCCTGGTCGTGCTGGCGCCGATCAATCTGTTCCTGCACAGGCGGCCGGAGGACATCGGCCTTCAACCCGACGGCGACGCCGCGCCTTCGGCAGGTGCGGCAAAGCCGGTTTCCAACATCGTCGATCCCGTCTGGGTCGGTACCGACTGGACGCTGAGGCGGGCGGTTGCGACGGCGCGGTTCTGGTGGATCGCGCTCGGTTATTTCTGCGGCCTGTATATCTGGTACGCGGTGCAGGTGCACCAGACCAAATTCCTGCTCGACATCGGCTTCAGCCCAAATGTTGCGGTGTGGGCGCTCGGCACCGTCAGCCTGCTCGGCATTCCCGGCCAGATCGTGCTGGGCCATGTCTCCGACCGGATCGGACGGGAGTGGGTGTGGGCGATCAGCTGCGCGGGTTTTGTCATCTGCTTCGCGGCGCTGATGGCGCTGAAGTATCACCCCTCGCTCTGGCTCGTCTATCTGATGGTGCTCACGCAGGGCGCGCTCGGCTACGGGCTCACCTCGATCATGGGCGCGGTGGTGTTCGAGATCTTTCAGGGCAAGCACCAGGGCAGCATCTTCGGCACGATCATGCTGGCGGCGCTGGCCGGCGGCGCGGCCGGGCCCTGGCTGACCGGCTTCCTCTATGATCGCACCGGCGATTACACGCTCGCCTTCGTCATCGCGATGGTCGTGAGCGGCTTGTCGGCGCTGTCGATCTGGCAGGCCTCGCCCCGCAAGGTGCGGGCCGTGGCCGGCCGGCTGCACACGCTCAAAGCCGGAGCTGACTAGGTCTCGCGTGCATCAAAATACCTTCGCTTCTTTCGCGGAATGTTAAGCATGTCGCGTCTTGGCAGGGCGTAACCCGGTTGCAAAAACGTCTTGGACACCATCGGACCGTTAGCGTCGGAGCGATTGCCGCTTCTTCCCGATGCTGCCGGGTCTACCGATGTTTGCTTCCGATTACCCAGTGACCGAAATTCCGGATGTGCTGCGCGCTGCGCTCGAATGCGCCGACGATGGTATCGTCGTCGTCGATGACGCACGCCGCATCACGCATTTCAATGCGAGCGCCGAGAGGATATGGAAGCTTGCGCGCGCCGAGGTGCTCGGCCGCGACGCAGGCGTCCTCGGCCTCGCATTCCTTCAGGCCGATCCGGTCGCGGATTTCCGCGACGAGATCAGCCTCGTGCGGCCCGACGGCAGCCGGATCAGGGCGTCGGTGTCGCTGTCGTCCACGACCGTCGGCGGTGCGACCCATCACATCCTGTTCGCGCGCGACGTCACCGCTGAAGCCGAGCGCCGCGTCAGGATCGGGCTTCTCAACGCGGTCTCGGACCAGACCAACCGCGCGGTGATCATCACCGATACCGAGCAGAACATCCGCTACGTCAACGCGTCTTTCACGGCGCTGTTCGGCTATACCAGCGAGGAAGCGGAGGGGCGGCGTGCGGGAGAGCTCATCGCCGGGTGCCATACCAACCGCACGGCCATCGCCAAGCTCTTCAAACGCCTGATCGACGGCGGTCGCCGCGGCAAGGTGGAGACGCTGGTCTACAACAAGGACGGCGAGGAGATCTGGGTCTGTGCCAGGATCGACGCCTTCCGCGACAAGAAGGGCCGCGCCAGACACATCTTTGCGCTGATCGAGGACATCACCGAAACGCGGCAGCTGCATTCGCTCCAGCAGCTCATCATGAGCGCGCTCGCTGATGAAATTCCGATCGCCGAGATCGCCGACCGGCTGTGCCGCCGGGTCGAGGAGATCGCGCCCGACGTCGTCTGCTCGCTGCTCCATATCGATTCCGCCGGACTGATCCATCCGCTCGGTGGCCCCAGCCTGCCCGAAGACTATTCCCGCGCACTGGACGGCGTTGCGATCGGCCCCAATGTCGGCTCCTGCGGCACTGCCGCCTTCTACGGCATACCGGTGCTGGCGACCGATCTCGACACCGATCCACGCTGGCAGCCTTACAAGGCTGGTCCACTTGGGGTTGGTCTACGCGCCTGCTGGTCGACGCCGATCAAGGCCAAGGACGGCCGGGTCATCGCCACCTTCGCCTTCTATTTCCGCGAGCCGCGTGCGCCGAGCAACTGGCACCGGCGCATCGTCGAGGCCTGCGTCAACCTCGGCGCCTTCGCGATCGAGCGCAAGGAGGCGCGCGCCGAGATCGCGCGGCTCGCCTATCACGACATCCTCACCGGCCTGCCGAACCGCGCGCAGCTGCGGCACCTGATCACCACGGCGATCGATGCCTGTCCGAACGGCAGCCATGTCGCGCTGGCCTTCCTCGACGTCGACCATTTCAAGGACGTCAACGACACGCTCGGTCACGCCGCCGGCGACGAGTTGCTGGTCCAGCTGGCGCAGCGCCTGCGCGAGCATATCGGTCCCGAGGACATGCTGGGCCGGCTCGGCGGCGACGAATTCGTCATCCTGCTGCCGCAGCGTAACGCCGAGAGCGCCGAGCGCGTCGCGGCCGGGATCATGGAGGCGCTCGCCGCACCTTTACGGCTCGGATCGAAGCTGATGCCGATGTCGGCCAGCATCGGCATCAGCCTCTATCCAGATCATGCCACCGACATCGACACGCTGATGCAGCAGGCCGATGCCGCCATGTACATGGCCAAGCAGGCGGGGCGTTCGACACATCGCATCTTCAGCGCCGAGATGAACGGGCTCGCCGAGCAGCGGCTGGCGCTGATCGCGGCGCTCCGCCGCGCCGTCGCCGAGGGCGCGCTGACGCTGAACTACCAGCCGCAGATCCGCAGCTGCGACGGCGCGATCCACGGCGTCGAGGCGCTGGCGCGCTGGCACGATGCCGCGCTCGGCGATGTCTCGCCGGCAAAATTCATCCCGCTCGCCGAGGAGTGCGGCCTGATCGAGCAGATCGGCCTTTGGTCGGTGCGCGAGGCCTGCCGCCAGATGGCGAGCTGGCGCTCTGCCGGGCTCAACATCCACAGCGTGTCGGTGAACCTGTCGCCGATCAATTTCCGCAACGTCACGCTCGCCGCGCGGCTCAAGGACATCCTCGCCGAAAACGCGCTGCCCCCGGACGCGCTGATGCTCGAGATTACCGAAGGCACCTTCATGCAGGACGGCGCCGCCGCGCTGGAGACGATGCATGCGATCCGCGCGCTCGGCGTCGGCCTGTCCGTTGACGATTTCGGCACCGGCTATTCCAGCCTCAGCCGGCTCGCCCATCTGCCGATCCGCGAGCTCAAGATCGACCGCAGTTTCATGCGCGACATCGAGCGTGACGCCGGCGCCGTTGCGATCGCCACCGCCGTGGTGCGCGTCGGCCAAGGCCTCGGCATGACCGTCGTCGCCGAAGGCGTCGAGACGGAAGGTCAGCGCAAGGTGCTGGCCGAGCTCGGCTGCGACGTCGTCCAGGGTTTCCTCTACGCCCCCGCGCTTCCCCCCGTCGCGTTCGAGCGCTGGCTGATCGAGCATTGCGCCGAGCAGGCGAGGGCGATGCTGGCGCGGCTGGATATGGGGACGGCGGGGCGCGACGAGGTGAAGCGGTCGGCCTGAGGCCGATGCATGGCGGCTATTTCCCGGTCTGCTCGCTGCGATACCAGGGGAACAGCCGATACAGCAACTGCACGAAGAGCGTATCGGCGATGAAGCCAAGGATGGCGAGCACGACGACGCCGACGAAGATGGTATCGACGCGGAACGACAGCGCCGACATCTGGATCAGGTAGCCGAGGCCGGCGAGCGCCCCGGCCAATTCCGCGGCCACCAGCACCGTGAACGACATCGACAGGGCCACCCGCATTCCCGAGAATATCGGCGCGAGCGCCGCGGGAATGACGACTTTCAGCAGCAGCGTGGCGCGTCGCGCGCCTAGGCTTTGCCCTGCGCGAATGAACAACGGATTGACGCCTTTCACACCGAGCAGCGTGTTGATCCAGACCGGAAAGAATGTCGCCCATCCGATCAGGGATATCTTGGCTCCCTCGTTGACGCCGAACCAGAAGATGATCAGCGGCACCAGCGCGAGCGGAGGGATCGCGCGCGCCATCTGGAGGATGGGCCCGACCAGCGATTCCAGGAACGTGCTGCGGCCGAGCAGGACGCCCATGAGAATCCCGAGGCTCGATCCGGCGGCGTAGCCGAGCGCCATCCGGAAGATGCTGGCGCGGATGTGGTCCTGCAGCTCCCCGGTCCTGGCGATGGCCAAGGCAGACCAGAACACCTCGGCAGGCGAGGGCAGCATGACCCGGTCGACCAGGCCGCTGACGGCGATCAGATGCCAGAGCAGGAAGAAGCCGCCGATGCCGAGGACGCTGATGACGGCGCTTCTGACCCGCCTGGTGTCCATCCTGATCCTAGGAACTCTCAAGACCGATTTCGGCTTCGAAACGGTCGTAGAGGCGAGAGAACTCGACGGAGGTGCGAGCACGAGGCTTCTCCATATCAATCGTCACGTCGGACACGACGCGGCCCGGGTTGGGTGACATCACGAGGACGCGGTCGGCGAGCCTGATCGCCTCGTCGATATTGTGCGTTACGAACAGGATCGTGGGCCGCTCGAGCTCGTGGATGCGGATCAGTTCGAGCTGGAGCTTGCTTCGCGTCATGGCGTCGAGTGCGGCGAAAGGCTCGTCCATCAGCAGCACTTTCGGCCCGGCTGCGAGGGCGCGGGCGATCGCGACGCGTTGCTTCATGCCGCCCGACAATTGCGTCGGATAGCTGTCGGCAATATGTCCGAGATTGACCAGATCGAGATAGTGCATGGCGCGCTCGCGGCGTGCGGACGCGCGCATGCCGGCGATATCGGGACCGAACTCGATATTCTTGAGCACCGTGAGCCAGGGAAACAGCGAGTAGTCCTGGAACACCATGCCGCGATCGGGGCCGGGGCCGTCCACCACCTTGCCGTTGACGAAGACATAGCCGTCGGTCGGCGCCAGAAAGCCGGCGATCAGGTTGAGCAGCGTGGTCTTGCCGCATCCGCTCGGGCCCAGCAGGCAGACGAACTGGCCGAGCGGAATCGTCAGCTTGACGTTGCCCAGCGCCAATTGCCTTGCGTCGAACCGGAACGAGACGGAATCGACGTTGATGAAATCGGGAATCGGGACGAAGCCCTGTCTCTGGAGCGCTTGCCCAATCATGATCGCCTCGCGTCGGCCAGCACGGTGGGATCGAGATAACTGGCGTAGTCGGGTATGGGGGAGCCCGGCCGCGCGATGCCTTCGGCAAGCGCCCAGTTGGCCTCATCGGTCATCTTGGCGATCATCACTTGCGGGTCCAGCGACAGGCCGATCTGCATGCGGCCGATCGCATCGGCTGCGACCGCCGCATCCATCTGCGAGAACTGCGCCCCGATGCGCACCGCTTCCTCGCCATTCCCGCGAATGAAGGCGCAGGCCTGGTCCAGCGCCCTCAGCGCCTTCACCAGGGCAGGTCGCCGTTCCTGCAAGGTCTTTTCGTTGACGATGATCGAGGCGAAGATCTTGTTGAGGCCGGGCTCGCTGAGGCGGTGGAATTTGTTCCCTGGGAGCTTGGTCGCCTGGGTCAGAAACGGCTCCTGCCAGACGAAGCCGTCGATCGAGCCGCCGCTCAGGGCCGACATCATTTCCGCCGGGCCCAGCCGCACGATGGAAAGATCGGACGGACCGAGATTGTATTTCTTCAGCAGCAACGAGAAGTAATATTGCGACGGGTTCGCCTGAACCACCGCGATCCGCTTCCCCTTCAGATCTGCCGGGGTCTTGATCGCGGTCGAGCAGACGAGCTCCATGTTCTCGACCTGATTGAACGCCGCGATGATCTTGACCGGCGTCTTGCTGAAGGCCCCGACGCAGACCGACATCTCGGTCGACACGCCGATATCCGCAGCGCCGCCCGAGACCGAGATGAGGGTTGCAGTTCCGTGGGGTGACGGGATGGTGGTCGGTGCGATGCCTTCGGCCTGCCACAGCTTGCGCTCGTAGGCGACGTAAAGCGGCAGCCACGCGATCGGCAGATCATGAACAATGCGCAGCGGCGCAGGATCGTCGGCGTGAGCGGAGCGAAGGCCGCTTCCGAGCGCGGCGATCAGCATTGCGGTCGCATGACGTCGTGTGATGTTCAGGTTCATGGTGCATCCCTTGACAAGCAGAAATCCGGCCGGCATCGCGCGCGTCATTGATGGCCGCGCGACCTAGAGATCGAGAACGAGGTCTTCGGTGAGAGGAAAACCACAGCATAGAAGCGCTTCTCCTTCGGCCAGCGCGGCGACCGGCTCGAATTCGTAACCGACCTCGCCGGAGATCACCTTTGCAACGCAGGCGCCGCAGACACCGGAACGGCAGTCGCTATTCACAGGCACGTTTTCCGCTTCCGCCAGTTCGAGCAGCGAGCCGATGCTGTTCATCTGCAAGGATCGTTCCGACCGTGCGAACACGACGCGCGAATGCCGGGGCCTTTTTGGCGGTCCTGCGGCCGGCGTTTTTCCAGCCGCAGGCCCGAAAACCTCAGTCATCACGCGAATACCGGGCGCCCCGATGTCGTTGATCCAGCTGGAAACGTCGGACATGAAGGCGAGGGGGCCGCAGACATAGACATTGCACGCGCCGAGCGGAGCGACGATCTTGCGGATCAGGTCCTTGTCGATCCGGCCGACGCTATCATGCGTGACACCGATCCGATCGGTCGCCAGCGGCCGGCTGAAGCGCGTGTGAAACCGGACCGAGGGATGCCTCGCGCCGATGTCGGACAATGGCGTCTTGAACGCCTGGTGATGGGAGTTCCTGGTGCAATGGACGAACGACACGCTGGCCGGGACGATTCTCGCTCCATTGTTGGTCGTCGCTGCCTGCAGCATCGCCATAACGGGCGTAATGCCGACACCTGCTGAGATCAGGACAAGCGGCGCATCGCTCGATGTGTCCAGCCTGAACGAGCCGCGCGGGCCGAGCACGCTGAGCCGGTCGCCGGCCTTGACGGAGTCATGCAGCCATTCCGAGAAGCCGCCGGTCTCGCGCTTCACGCTGATCTGAAGAACTGTTGCGGCAATGGCGGAGATCGAATAGGGCCGCGATGTGCTCTGTCCGCTGCGAACGACGAGATGCTGGCCGGGCACCGCAACGGGAGTTCCGTTGCCGTCGGCGGGAGCGAGTTCGAACGAGCGGATCTGCGCTGTCTCGTCCCGGACCCCGACGACGGTGAACTCCCGGAACGCGTTCTGCTTGGCCACGGCTTCCCTCGCAAGGGCTGCCGCCTGGACCTGGGCGCGCCAGTTGCCGGCAAGCTCCGGCAAGCCCGCGAGCTCGCGCAAATCGGCGAGGTCGGCGTCCGGGGCGATGCTCAGGTCGTTGACGCGGCGGATGCTCCAGTCCGGATACAGCCGGCGCACCAGGATTGCGTCATCGCCTGTGGCGATCGAACCGCTCTTCAGGACGCGATAGTACCATCCGCACCGGCCGGCCTCGACCAGCCGGCGCGGCAAACGCAGATCGTTGAATCGCAATGCGAGCTTGAAGCACGGTTTCCGGGGGCGCGTGACCTGAAGCAGCGTCTGGCCGATCTGAACGATATCGCCGATACAGACGTTGGTCTCTTCCCAGCCGTCCATCGCGAGATTTTCGCCCAATGCTCCCGCATCCCAGAGCCCGGCATGCTCCGGAAATTCTGTCGTCCAATCCCGGTAGTGCGACAGCGCATAGGCGTAGATCGCCATGTCAGGGCCGCCGTGAACCCGCAGGTCTGCCTGTTCGTCGCCGGTGAAGCCCGAAACGCCTGCTTCGATTGCGCCGGACACGCGCGTCTTCACGAACGCACTGGGCACACTGCCCTTGCCCAGCGGCGCAGAGCGGCCGACGAAAATTCCATCGATTCGAGCGTTAATCACAGGCCTATCCATTGCCTAGTCGCCGCGCGGCGGTCCGGACGTCTTCATTCCGCCGCTTGGGGCGCGCGCGACCAGGCACCCGCCGGATCCTCGGTGAGATCGAGGTCCAGATGCTCGCGCCGGCCGCGGGCAGGCGCGAACGTCACGGGATCGTTGGTGGAGCGATCGACCGTCAGGTTGAAGATGTCGAAGCGGTTCATGTAGCCGGCGAGGTCGTGGAATTGCTTCTGCACGATGCAATCGTTGATATCGATATCGGCGTAGAGAATGCCTTCCTCGTCCCTTAGCACCGGAGCCTTCAGCTCGGCGCTCGGCCCCATGATCATGGTCGGGTTGCGTTCGCCCGCATCCATTCTGGCGCGGAGCTCCTTGTCGCCTTCCGCGAGGATGTCCTTCGCGGTCTCCGTGAGGAACATCGAGGCGGCGATCGTGAATACCTTGGCCTCGGTGCAATGGGCCTCGGTGCGGATGCGCACGCCTTCCGCAAGGCTCATGTTACCGCCGTTCAGCCATGTCGAGGGATAGGTCGCGATGTGAACTTGCTCGCCTTGCGCCATCAGCGCATGACGGGCCAGCGGGTTGCAGTTCTCCGCGCAGATGAGCGCACCGATACGTCCAAGCGGCGTGTCGACGACGCGCAGGCCCGCGCCATCGCCGTTCGCCCAGGTGAGCTTCTCCATGTAGGTCGGAACGATCTTGCGATGGTGATTGAGCAGCCGGCCGTCGCTTCCGATCAGGATGTTCGTGTTCCAGAGGCAGCCGATGCTGGCCGTCGTACCCTCGTTGATCCCCATCGAGATCACGATTTCGCGTCGCTTGGCAAGCTCGGCGAGACGACGCACTTCGGGGCCCGGGACGTGCACGGCCGCAGCCGCGAGACGGCGGAAATAGTCGTGGTTGAAGCCCGGAGCCCGCAGCGAGTGCCAGATCGGGAAGCACGGAATGAACGCCTCGGGGAACACGACCATGCTGGCGCCGTTGCTGGCAGCCTCCTCGATCAGGGAGCAGGCCTTGTCCACGGTCTTCGCAGTGTCGAGGAAGACCGGGCTCGCATGCATGGCCGCGACTTTGAACTTGGGGTAGGTCCGCATCGCGACGCTTCCTTTTCCATTGAAGATGCGTCCTTATCGAGGGAACGGAGGCGGACTCTCAAGTCCAAATAGTTCACTGGCCGGGCGGCTTTGTTGGGCACAAACGCCTTATGACGCGGTCAATTTTGCTTATCAGCCGACGGCTCGCCGGCCGGGAAGACCTGCGACAATCGGTCAGGTTCGGTAGCGGTCGAGCTGCTTTCCGATCAGTGCCTCTTGCGCGACCTCGACGAACGCCCGGACGTTCGGCGAGATCGGGTCACGCTCGTGAATTACGAGACCGATCGTCGCGGTGGTCGCGGGATTGACGATCGGGATGGAGCGGATGAACAGCCAGTCGCCGAGCAGGTAGAAATAGGAATGTGGCACGATGGTCAGCCAATTGCCGGTCCGCATGTGGGCGAACAATCCCAGGCTGCAATTGGTCTCGATCACAGCCTTTGGCGTGACGCCGACGCTCGAAAAGATCCGGTCGATGATGATCCTGTTGTGCAGGTTCGGGCTGAGCAGACATAGCGGCAGCTCGCCGACCTCGGCCCAGTCGATCGATGTCCTGTCGCTCAGGAAGTGATCCTTCGGGACCAGCAGATA
Organism: Bradyrhizobium cosmicum; assembly: GCF_007290395.2. Lineage (NCBI taxonomy): Bacteria > Pseudomonadati > Pseudomonadota > Alphaproteobacteria > Hyphomicrobiales > Nitrobacteraceae > Bradyrhizobium > Bradyrhizobium cosmicum. The sequence continues at coordinate 1,939,411 of NZ_CP041656.2, forward strand.
ATAATTTTCGTCGTAGAGCGTGTAGGGTCTCAGGCCGCCGAGGGTGATCCCGTCGAGATAGGTCACGCCCACGTCGTATTCGAACTCCTTCAGGCCGCGTTCGATCTCCGGCATCGTCTTGCAGAGTACGGAGATCGTGATGCCCGGATAGCGTTCGGCGAACGGCGCCGTCAGCAGCGACGTGATCGACATCGCGACCGGCGACAGAGCGAGGCGCAGGCTGCCCTTCAATTCGGTGTCGTTGTCGTGCTGGCTCGCGTTCAGCAGCCGGTCATGGTCGGCAAGCGATTGCCTCGCCCAGCTGAGGATTGCCTCTCCCTCCCGCGTGAACCCCTGAAATCCGCTCTGGTGCCGGAGCACGATGGGCGTGCTGAAATGCTTTTCGAGATGCTGGATAGCCTGCGAAAGCGCAGACTGGCTGATCGCCAGGGCACTCGCCGCACGGCCGAAATGCCGCTCTTTCGCCAAAGTGACCAGATATTGAAGGTGCTTGAGTTGCACGCCGATCTCCGAAAAGCCCGGCATAGTCTGGCGACGATCGATGCGGCGATCAAGTAGGCGTTCGGCCACGCTCTGCCCGATCCCCCGGCAGCGGACATTCGCCGATTGGAGGACTTGGTCCGGCCGCGCCCGGGAAGCAATTATCAGGGGCGCCTCAGCGACAAATCAAGGTTTTCTCAAAGTCTTCTGCCGCGCGCGTGTCATCATTGCGCGAAACCGGACCCATGAGGCAGAAAGCTCGTCAGATGTTGCGATATCGCGCCTGGTACACGACGGGATCCGCGGCGCTGATGCTCGCGATGATCATGGGCACCCTGGTCAACGGTCTCACGGCGTTTTTTGTCGCAATGGAGGCGGCCGAAGGTTGGGGCCGCTCTGAAATAGCCGCGATCAACAGCTTCGGACTGCTCGGTATCGCGGCCGGAAGCGTGATCATGGGATTCGTCTCCGACCGTCTTGGCATCAGGCCGATCTGTCTGATCGCAGTGGCCGTCATGGGCGCCTGTCTGCTCCTGACCGCCTATGCCGATGCGCCCTGGCAGCTTTATGTAATCTTCTTTCTGGCCGGAGCACTCAGTGGAGGCGCGCTCTTCGCCCCGATCTTTGCGACGGTAGGAAACTGGTTCCCGACGTCAGCCGGCCTCGCCATCGGGGTCGCCGCCGCAGGGCAGGCCGTTGGCCAGGGTGGTGTGCCCTTCCTCTCCGCCTATCTCATCGAGCGCTTCGGCTGGCGCGGCGCGATGATCGCATTGGGAACGGCGATCCTTGTGACGCTGCTGCCATTGGCTGCGTTCATGCGCGACGCGCCGGCGGCCACCGCCAGCGGTGCAGCAGCACAGATCCCTCAGATCCGACCGAGCGTCGCCGTTCCCATCCTCAGTGTCGCGGTCTTCTTCTGCTGCGCCTGTATGGCGGTCCCACTCATGCACCTGATGCCGATGATTCAGGGCCTCTGCATCCCCGCGACCGATGCGGGCGGCGTCATGCTCGCCATGCTGCTTGCCGCCATCGTCGGCCGGATCGCATACGGAAAGCTGTGCGACATGATCGGCCCGCTTTCATCGTGGGCGGTGGCGTCGTCGCTCCAGACCGCCGGAGTCCTGGCATTCACGCAATTCGCATCGTTTCGCGGGTTCTTGATCTTCTCCATCGTGTACGGGTTCGCTTACGCCGGGGTCATGACCAGCGTGCTGGTCTCTGCGCGGGCTCTGACTCCGCCCGCGCGCCGCGGAGCGCTGATGGGAATCATCCTGGCCTTTGCCTGGATCGGCCACGCATTCGGCGGATATCAGGGCGCCGCGACGTTCGATCTGACCGGCAGCTATACGACGGCTTTCGCGATCGGCTCTGCGGCCGGTGTTCTGAATTTGGCTCTTGTGATGACGCTGCTGGTGCTCTCGCATCGTCGCAATCTGCCGGCTGCTGCGAGTGCGTTGACCTGAAGCTTCAGGTGCCGTTCACTCCGCCGCCAGCCCCGTCCTCCGCCGCAAATCCGTGATCGCGCGCAGAAAGCTGTCCGCCGGCGTGGTCTCCGGATCGATCAGCCGGTGCAGCCGAAAGCCGTCTTCCAGCGCCAGCACGACGGAGGCCATCCAGGGCGGGTTCAGCGAGCCGTTCTTGCCGTTGCCCTTCAACGTCGCCTCGACGATGTCGGCAATCAGCTTGCGCCGGGCGCGCAGGCGTTTTGCGAGTTCCGGGCGACGCTTCTCGGCGCGCGCGACGAACAGGATCATCTCCATGTGGAGCAGGGGCGAGCGGCCGAGCGGGTCCTGCCTGGTTCGGTCCATCGCCTTCAGCGCCGCGATGAAATCGTCGAGATTGTCGTGCTGCGCCAGGATGTCCATGTTGCGCCGGATCGACTGCTCGACATGGTCTTCGAGCATGGCGATGATCAACTCGTCCTTGCTCCTGAAATTCGAATAGAACGCGCCGCGGGTGAACCCCGCGGCGGCCGCGATCGCCTCGATGCTGGCGCCGCCGATGCCGTCGGCCTCGAACACGTGCGCCGCGGCCTCGAACAGTCTGTCGCGTGTGTCGTCCCGTGTCGGTCTGGTTCTCACCCTTGACATCGGCGCAGGCTAGGGCAGAATGCAACTCGATACAACAATGTATCGTGTTGATAATTTCAGGGATGGTTACGCGGGCATCGGGGGCGGCCGGCGTATTCGTGTCATGCGGCAACCGATGTGAGGTCACCATGAACGAGCAAGCGCAACCCGCAGGCGGCGATCCGCTGTTCAACCCGCTGGCGCCGGACTTCATCCGCGATCCCTATCCGCACTACGACCGGCTGCGCACGCTCGATCCGATCCATGTGACGCCGTTCGGCCAGTTCGTCGCCAGCCGCCATGCCGACGTCAGCCTCGTGATGCGCGACAGGCGCTTCGGCAAGGACTTCGTCGAGCGCTCCAAGCGCCGCTACAGCCCGGCCATCATGGACGAGCCGGTGTTCCGCAGCATGAGCCACTGGATGCTGCAGGCCGATCCGCCCGACCATACCCGCCTCCGCGGCCTCGTCGTCAAAGCTTTCACGGCGCGCCGGGTCGAGGACATGCGACCGCGCATCCAGGAGATCGTCGATCAGGCCATCGATGCCGTGATCGATCGCGGCCACATGGACCTGATCGAGGATTTCGCCTTCCGCCTGCCCGTGACCATCATCTGCGACATGCTCGGCATCCCCGAGGATCATCGCGAGGTCTTTTACAAGAGCTCGCGCGACGGCGGCCGGCTGCTCGATCCCGTGCCGCTCTCGAAGGAGGAGATCGCCAAGGGCAACGCCGGCAACATGATGGCGCAGATGTACTTCCAGCAGCTGTTCGAGCTGCGCCGCAAGACTCCCGGGGACGACCTCATCACCCAACTGGTGCAGGCCGAGGAAGACGGCAACAAGCTCAGCAACGAAGAGCTGACCGCCAACATCATCCTGCTGTTCGGCGCCGGCCACGAGACCACCGTCAACCTGATCGGCAACGGCTCCCTGGCGCTCCACCGCAATCCGGACCAGCTCGCGCTGCTGAAGGCGCGGCCGGAACTGATGGTCAGTGCCATCGAGGAGTTCCTGCGCTACGATTCCTCGGTGCAGATGACCGGCCGCGTCGCGCTGGAGGACATCGACGATCTCGGCGGCAAGAAAATCCCGAAGGGCGAGACCGTGCTTTGCCTGCTGGGCTCGGCCAACCGGGATCCCGCGGTCTACCCCGATCACCCCGACAGGCTCGACGTCCTCAGGCAGAACGTCAGGCCGCTGTCATTCGGAGGCGGCATCCATTTCTGCCTGGGTGCCCAATTAGCGCGCATCGAGGCCGAGATCGCCATTGCGACGCTGCTGCGGCGCCTGCCCGATCTGCGCATCGACGACGTCGAGAACCCCAAATGGCGGTCGACCTTCGTGCTGCGCGGCCTGACGGAGCTCCCCGCCAGCTGGTAGGCCGGGGCCGTTAACCTCCGCGCGCAACAGTCGCTGTGACTTCGCCACACTTCCCCATATATAAGGGGCTGTTCCGGCGCGCCTGAAACCTTCCAGGTCAAGGTTTGGCCCGGGTCACGGTTTGGCCGAGGGGAGACCCGTGCAGACGACGCTGCTCGGACTGGCGATTGCCTTCATCTTGGCGCTGCTCGCAGCGCTGATCGGGCCTTACTACATCGACTGGAACCAGTTCAGGCCCCAGTTCGAAGCGGAGGCCGGCCGGATCATCGGCGTGCCGGTGCGGGTGGCGGGCGAGCTCGACGCGCGGCTGTTGCCGGCGCCGACCCTGCGGCTGCGCGCGGTTACCTTCGGCGGCAACAACGATCTCGGCCGCCTGCGCGCCGACAAGCTCGACGTCGAGTTCAGCCTCAGCTCCCTGATGCGCGGCGAGTGGCGCGCCACCGAGCTGACCGTCAACGGCATGGCGGTGGATCTCGGCCTCGACGCCAGGGGCCGGGTCGATCTGCCGTCCACCGCGAGCGGCACCTTCAATCTGGCCTCGCTGGCCATCGAACGGCTCAACCTCACCGGCCGCATCGCCCTGCACGACGCCGCCAGCCGCTCGACGCTGGAGCTCAACGACATCGCCTTCTCCGGCGACGTGCGCTCGCTGGCGGGCTCGGTGCGCGGCGACGGTCGATTCACCGCCGCCGGGGTCCGCTACCCGTTTCGCGTCTCTTCCGGCCCGAGCGCCGACGGCAGCGCCACCCGTCTCCACCTCAACATCGATCCCGGCGAGCGCGCCATCCTCGCCGATGTCGAAGGCGTGCTCGCCTTCGACAACCGCCTGCCGAAATTCGACGGGGCGCTGACGCTCGCCGTGCCGGCGACCAGGAAGGCGGGTGAGGCGGGGCCGACGCCGTGGAAGCTCACGACAAAGCTCAAGGCCGATCCGGCCGGGGCCAAGTTCGATCAGGTCGATGTGAGCTTCGGCGCGGATGACAACGCGTTGAAAGTCGGCGGCGTCGGCGATCTCAGGTTCGGCGCCTCGCCGCTGCTGCGCGCGGTGCTGTCGGCGCGCCAGGTCGACGCCGACAAGCTCGCCGGCAAGGGCGATGCCGAGCCGCTGCGGATCCTGCCGGCGCTGCGCGCGGGCCTCGCCGCGATCCCGCAGGCGCCGATCCCGGCGCAGATCGAGTTCAACTCCGACCAAATCATGCTCGGTGGCCGTCCGCTCCAGAACATCACGACGGAGCTTCAGACCGACGGCCGGTCCTGGACCTTCCAGCGGCTCGAGCTGCGCGCGCCCGGCATGACGCAGCTGTCGCTCAACGGCGCCACGCCCGGCGCCGACAGTTTCAGCGGCCGTCTCAGCGTGGAGTCGGCCGACCCGGATACGCTGGTGGCGTGGCTCCAGGGCCGCAGCGAGGTCAACCGCCGCAGCACGCGGCCGCTGCGGCTTGCGGGCGACGTGACGATCGCCGCCAACCATCTCGCCATCGACAAGCTGAAGGCCGATATCGAAGGCGGCGCGGTCGAGGGCCGCATCGCCTTCGTCCAGACCGGCGCAAGCAGAGGCTCGCGGATCGACGCCGAGCTCAAGGCCGACCGTCTGGATCTCGACGCCGCCGCGAGCTTTGTCCGTGCGCTCGGCGGCCCGCAAGGCGAATGGCCGGAGGAGGCAAAGCTGTCGCTCGATGTCGGCCGCGCGATCTCCGCGGGCCAGGAGCTGCGGCCGTTCACGGCAAAGCTCGGCTACGGCCCGGCGGCGCTGTCGCTGGAGCAGTTGCGCTTCGGCCAGGCCAGCGGCGTGACCACCGAGGCGAGCGGCGGCTTCGACCGCGTCAAGGCCACCGGCAGGCTCGCGCTGAAATCCTCCGCCGGTTCGCTGCGCGAGCTCACCGCGCTGCTCGAGCCGTTTGCGCCTGCGGTGCGCGCACGCTTCGATACCCTCCCTCCGCTGCCCGGCGCGACCCGCCTGAAGTTCGACCTCAGCCTCGACAGGAATGCGGAGCATGCCGATCGCAGCGACGCCCGCGCCGTGCTCGACCTCGACGCGCCGCAGCTCAAGGCCACCGCGACGCTGGTCGCGCAAACGCCAGCCGCTGCCGTCGACGGCATCGACATCGACCGCTTGCGCAACAGCGACTTCACGCTGGAGTCGAAAGCCTCGACACCGCAGGCCGGTGCATTGCTGGCGCTGCTCGGGCTCGATCGGGTGGTGGCCGCAGGCGAGGGTGCCTCGCAGTTCGAAGGCAAGGTCACCGGCGCCTGGCGCCGGCCGCTGCAATTGACCGCGAAGCTCGGCGGCGGCGGCGGCCTGGATGCGGATGCGCAAGGCAGCGTCGATCTGTCCGCGCCGGAGCCAAAGGCCAGCGTGAACCTGCGCGTGCGCAACGCCAATCTGGCGCCGTTGTTCGGCACCAGCCCGACCGACAAATCGACCCGGAATGTCAGCCTGTCCTCGCGCGTCGGGCTGTCAGGCAACCGCCTGACCTTCGACGATCTCGACAGCAGCGCGGCCGGCTCTCATCTGCGCGGTCATCTGTCGGTAACGCTGGATCAGGAGAAGGGCGTTGACGGCGAAGTCGGCCTCGACACGCTCGACCTGATGCCGGCGCTCGCGATGGCGATTGGCGCTGCCGGACATGATGCCGGCGAGGCGTTGAGTCCCGGGCTTCTCGGCGGTTGGCGCGGCCGCGTCGCATTCCAGGCGTTGCGCGGGACGCTGCCAGGCGGCATCGAGCTGCGCCCTGTCGGTGGGATTATCCGGAGCGACGGCCAGTCGCTCGCGCTCGATGCGCTCAAGGGCGGCATCGGCGGCGGCGAGATGTCGGCAAGCCTTGACGCGCGGAATGGCGCCAACGGCCTCGCGCTGAATACGCGCATCGATCTCAGCAATGTCGATGCGACGACGCTGCGTTACCGCGATCTCGCGCTGCCCAAGGGACGCGCCTCGATCCAGATGGCGTTGACGAGCCAGGGCCGCAGCGTTGCGGCATTGACCGGCGCACTCGCCGGCAACGGCACGGTGACGCTGGAGTCCGCCGAGATCGCCGGCCTCAATCCGCGTGCTTTCGAGATCGCCATCCGCGCCAGCGACGGCGGCCAGGTCGCCGACGACAACCGACTGCGGCAACTGGTGGAGCCCGCGCTTGCCGCCGCGCCGATCGCGGTCGCCTCGGCACAGATCCCGTTCACGATCCGCGACGGACGCCTGCGCGTCGGTGCGACACCGCTCGAGGCGAAGAATGCCCGCGCCATCGTGTCCGGCGGCTACGACATTCCCGCCGACCAGGCCGACATCCGTGCCAGCCTGACGCCGATCATGACCGGGCTGTCCGGCGCTCCGCCGGAGATCCAGCTATTCGCGGCGGGTCCCCCCGACAGGCTGAGCCGCACCGTCGATCTGTCGCCGCTGTCGTCATGGCTTGCGGTGCGCACGATCGATCGCGAGACCCGCCGGCTGGATGCGATCGAGCGCGGCGAGCCGCCGCCGGCGACCGCCGCGCTGCCGACGCTGGTCTCGCCGGACCCCGCGCCGGAGCCGTCGCTGACCGACGTGCCGCTGCCAGGCCGCGATCCGCGTCGCGCCCCGCCGAAGCCCAAAGCCGCGCCGACGCCGAAGGCGCCGCAAGCAGCCCCCGCCGCGCCAAGTCCTTCAATTACAAGTCCTTCAATCGCAAGTCCTTCAATCACAAACCCTCCGCTGACGAATCCGCCGCTGGCAAGCCAGGTCGCGCCGCTGCCACCCCCGATCGAGGTGAGGCCTGCCCCCGGCCCGCCGCCGGCAAAGCCCAAGCCGAAACCGCCGCTGGTCCTGACGCCACAGAATCCGTAAGGCAAATAGGTCGTCATGCCCGGGCTTGTCCCGGGCATCCACGTTCTTAGGCGCGTGCGGTGAGGCGTGGATGGCCGGGACGCGCCCGGCCATGACGCCGGGGAGGCGTCAGGGCCTCCAGCTTCATCGGCAGGCGGGAGAGGGAGCACGCCTCCCGTGCCGTTGCCTACGCTTACCCGCCGGTAAACCCATTCCCTCGCATTTGAATGAATTCTCGTCAGCAAAACTGATCTGCCGACTTTACCGGATCCCAGCGTTTGTTCCGTAGTGTTTGTTCCCATAGGAATTCGGCATCCTGCCAGCACAAGCAGGATGGGCTCGCCAAGAACTGGGAAGAACTGGGGTGAACGACATGAACGGGGCGAAATCGCTTCTACAGGATCTGGACGACGCGATCGCGCGCGGCACCGATGAGAGCCGGGTGAAGGCGTTGTGGCATGCGACCGACATCCTGATCACCGGCCGCTACAGCGAAAACGAGATCAGCACGTTCGGCGAGGTCATCGGGCGTCTCGCCGACGAGATCGAGGTTGCCGCGCGGGCGCAGCTCTCCGAACTGATGGCGGGCTGTGATCACGCCCCGCTCAACGTCATCGCCAAGCTCGCCCTCGACGACGAGATCGATGTCGCCGGTCCCGTGCTGCGCGACTCCAATCGTATCGACGAGAAGATGCTGGTCGAGAGCGCCCTGACCAAGGGCCAGTCCCACCTGCTGGCGATCGCCCAGCGAAAGTCAATCGGCGAGGCCGTTACCGACGTGCTGGTCAAGCGCGGCGACCAGGAGGTCGTGACCTCCGTCGCCAGGAACGAGGGCGCGCGCTTTTCAGGCTCGGGCCTGCTTCACATGGTCAGGCGTGCCGAGGGCGATTCGATCCTCGCCGAGCAGCTCGGCCTGCGCAAGGACGTGCCGCGTCACGTCTTCCAGCAGCTCATCTCCAAGGCGTCGGAAGACGTCCGCCGCCGGCTCGAGAGCGAGCGCCCCGAGATGATGTCGCAGATCCAGAGCTCGGTGACCGAGGTCACGGGCGATCTGCAATCCAAGTTCGGTCCGTCCTCGCGCAGCTATTTCGTCGCCAAGCGCGTGGTGACGACGCAGTACCGGCAGGGCAACCTCAACCAGGATTCGATCTCGAATTATGCGCGCCAGCACCGTTTCGACGAGGTGCAGATCGGCCTGTCGCTGTTGTCGTCGCTGCCCGTCGACGTGATCGAGCGCGCGATGATGGACCGCAACCGCGAGATGATTCTGGTGCTGTGCAAGGCGCTCGATTTCTCGTGGGATACGACGATGTCGCTGCTGTTCCTCGGCGCCAAGGATCATCTGATCACGGCGCGCGAGCTCCACGACAGCGAGCGGGAGTTCGGCCGGCTCAAGATTGAGACCTCGCGCAGCGTCTTGAAATTCTACCAGTCCCGCAAGACGGCGGGTGCCGACGCGGGCCGTCAGCCCGAACTCCAACAGGTGCACTGAGCATCATCCCGGAATTCGAAGGGGAGTATTTGCAATGTTGCCTCAATTCGGCACCGCGGTTCGCAAGTCCAAAAGCCTCACCGCCGAGACGAGCGGGTCGGCTCCGGAGAAGGCCACGGTCGATGTCGCCTGGCTGGTGCTCGAAGCCGCCAACGATCTCGGCGACCACGCCGCGATCGAAGCCTGCCGCCGCGTCATCGACGCCGAGCTGAACGGCACCGTCGCCGGCAGTTCGGATACCGATCTCGTGCTGGGCTATTTCAGGTAGGATTCCGTAAGGCCGGCAGGGCTCATTTGAGTCGTGCCTACAATCGATCTGCGTCGCGATCGCGGCGCAAACACGCGCGTTGCACGCAACTGTGATCGGTGGAGCCATCGCCCCCCACGTAACGACCAACCCTCCCTTACGTACAGCCCGTAGCGAACATTTCGTTCGCCAACAATTGCACGTGCAATCAGGGAGACACATCCTATGAGAGGCTTCAACGTCGCCGAGAATGGCGGCGGTTCTTATCGTCCGCTCGCCATACTCCGCTGGGTCATGGTGATCATCTTCATCTCGTTTGGAATGCAGAAGTTCACTTTGCAATCCGCACAGGGCATCGCTCAGTTCATCAGCAACAGTCCGTTCGTCTCCTGGCTGTCGATATTCGGCTTGAGAGGAGAGGCCTATTTTCTCGGTGTTGCCGAGTTCTTGATTGCGGCGCTGCTGGCGGCGGGTGCATACAGCCCGGTCTTGTCGGCGCTGGGCTCACTGATGGGCATGGTGACCTTCGCGGTCACGTGGTCGTTCTTCTTCACGACACCGGGCGTCGTCAAATGGAGCCTTTCATCCGATCCCATGGCGTGGAATTTGACCGGCGAATTCCTGTTCAAGGACATCGTCCTGCTCGCTGTTTGCTCGGTGCTGTTTCTGGCGTCGTTGCCGCAATCGGTCATGCGGTTGCGCACTGGCTGATCGCTCTGTTGCCGCTCACCGCCGCAACCGTCCGAGCCAGACGGTGAGCCGCCCGCATTCGGGGTCCTCGACCACATGATCGACGACGTCAAAACCGTTGCTGTCGAGCAATTGGCGGTACTCGGTCGCGTCAAGACTGGCATGATAGAGCGCCTCGCCCTCGAAGCTCCCGATGGCTTCCCCAAAAGATGGGCCGCTGGTGAACATCAGCGCTGCGCCTGCAGCGGCATGCCGCCGGAAGACCGGAAACATCCGGCGCTGGTCCTCAGGGCTCAGATGGAAGAAGCTGTTCCAGGCGAGCAAGCCGTCGAACGTCGCGTTCAAGGTCAGTGAGCGCATGTCCGAAACGAGCCAGGTCGCGTCGGGAAAATAGCCTTTTGCGATGTCGATCATTTCGGGAGCGGCATCGATCCCCGTGACGGCACACCCCGTTTCGAGCAAATAGCGCACGATCGGCTCGCCGGGGCCGCAACCGATATCGAGCACTTTCGGCTTGGCAGGCAGAAGCGCGACAAACCGGTCGAACCACTTGCGCTCCGTCAGATGCCGGCCCCGCTGGCGCAACCAGGCGGCCGCGTGCCGGCGATACAGTCCGACGATGTTATCCGCATCAGAATTCATTCGACATCAGTCCAGCCCGTCCTAAAGACCTACGCCTCTCGTCTCCGGATGCGATAGATCACCACGTCCTCGCCATGACGCATCGTGCTTTTCTCGAGGGTGTAATTCGCCTTCTCCAGCACGCGGCGGGATGCGCCGTTATCGACATAGACGAGGCCGATGAGGGACGGCAGTTCGTGGTGCGACAGCCCGATGTCCGTCAGCGCGATTGCGACCTCGCTCGCTAATCCCCGGCCCCAGAACTCGCGCTTGAAGGCATAGGCGATCTCGATCTCGTCGATGTCGTCCACGAGGATATGCCGGATGCCGGCCCGTCCGGCGAAAGTGCCGTCTTTCGTTCGCAGCACCCACAGCCCAAAACCATGCTGATCCCAATGCGCCATGTTGGTCGCGAGATAGGTCGTCGTGACCTCGGGTGCCCGCACGCCGCCGAGATAGCGAGAGACTTCCGGATCGAGGTGGAGCGCGACCAGGTCGGCGAGGTGGCTTTCGTTCAGCCTCTCGGCGGTCAGGCTCGTCGTGCCGAAGTGGTCCATGGAGGCAGGCAGTCGCTCTGATCGCGATCTTGATGGCGCTGAGGTCATTGTGCCCGTGTTTTGCACGACGGGTCAACCGGGCGCAACCGCACGTCCGGTGGCTCCTCATGAGTTCTAACACAACCTAACGAGCAATTCGCGCGGCGTCCGCTAAATGTCGAGGCAGGAAAACGACCGCGATTTCCAGAAAAGCACGATATCAACGGGAGATGATATGACGTTCAAGGCGCCAGTCGAATTGTTGCCGCGGCCTGCGAACCTGTCGCGCCGTGGCTTCGTGGGAAGCCTCTCGGCAGGCATTCTTGGCGCGGTTGCGACCGAGGCGGCCGGCGCCGAGACGCTGGCCGATGTTCCCGATCGCGGGCCCGGCGCTGATCTTAGTGCGCACAGCGACCGTTCCCGTTTCGCCAGGATCGACCGCATTCCCGAGGCCACTCCGGGAAAGCGCAACGTCGATCCCGGCGATGCCATCAATTCCAAGACTCCGCACCAGAAGCTGGTGGGCAACATCACGCCGACCGATCTGCATTACGAGCGCAGCCATTCCGGCGTGCCCGATATCGATCCCGCGCAGCACCGGCTTCTCATCCATGGCATGGTTCGCAAGCCGCTGGTCTTCAGCGTCGACGATCTCAAGCGCATGCCGTCGATCACGCGCGTGGTCTTCATCGAATGCACCGGCAACGGATGGGAGAACTGGAAGAAGGCCGATCCCGATCTCACGGTGCAGAACACGCATGGCCTCGTCAGCACCAATGAATGGACTGGCGTGCCGCTCAAATTCCTGATCGACCTCGTCAGCAAGGACAAGGGCTCGAACTGGATGCTGGCAGAAGGCGGCGACGGCGCGGGCGTCGATCGCAGCATTCCCCTCACCGACGAGATCATGAACGAGGCTTTCGTCGCCTATGGGCAGAACGGTGAGCCGCTGCGGCCCGCGCATGGCTTTCCGATGCGGCTGGTGATGCCGGGATTCGAGGGCAACCTAAACATCAAGTGGCTGCGCCGCCTCAAGTTCGGCAACGCGCCCTGGATGACGCGCTGGGAGACGGCGCGCTACACGCAACTGCTTGCGGACGGCAAGGCGCGGCAGTTCCAGTTGCGGATGGAGACCAACTCCGTCATCACCCAGCCCTCGGGCATGATGCAGATCCAGCCGGGCGACAACCGCATCTCGGGTCTGGCCTGGAGCGGCCACGGCAGGATCGCTAAGGTCGAGATCTCGACCGACGGCGCCAGGACATGGAAGCAGGCGCAATTGAGCCAGCCGGTGCTGTCCAAGGCGCAGGTGCGCTTCCAGATGGACTGGGTCTGGGACGGCAAGCCGACCAAAATCGTGAGCCGCTCGACTGACGATCAGGGCAATGTTCAACCGGACCGGCAGTCCTTCATCGCCGCGATGGGGACCAATGCGCTGTTCCACTACAACGCCCAGCAGACCTGGAGCATCGACGAGGCCGGGAGGGTCCGCAATGTCCTCGCATAGCAAGTTGTTTCTCACGGGCCTGTTCGTCGCCGGCCTGCTCGCTGCGCCCGCGCTGGCTTTCGATTTCGGGCGACCAGCGACGCTGGAGGAGATCAAGCTGTGGGACATCGACGTCGGGCCCGACGGCAAGGGCCTGCCAGACGGCAGCGGCACGGCCGTGCAGGGAAAGCAGGTCTTTTCCGACAATTGCGCGGTCTGTCACGGCGAGAACGGCCAGGGCGGCATCAAGGATCGTCTCGCCGGTGGTCAGGGCACGCTCGCATCCAGCATGCCGGTCAAGACCGTCGGCAGTTTCTGGCCCTATGCGACGACCTTGTACGACTACATTCATCGCGCGATGCCGTATCCGACGCCGGGCTCGCTCAGCATCGACGAGACCTACGCCGTCACCGCCTACATCCTCAGTCTCAACGGCATCATTCCCGCCGACGGGAAGGTCGACAGGGAGTCCTTGCCGAGAATCAGGATGCCCAATCGCGACGGCTTCATTCCGCAGCCGGAATTCGACCCGGCGAAGCTGTTCCGCAAGAAGTGAGCGAGCGGGGCATGAAGCTTTCGGTGCTGATCAAAATCCTCGCTGTGATTGCAGCGACATGTTCATGGGAGACACAGGCGATGGCCGCAGACGGACTCATCACCATCAAGAGCAGTTTCGGGCCGGAAGATACGATGAAACGGCTGGAAGCCGAAGTGAAGTCCAAGGGCCTCACGGTGTTTGCCCATGTCGATCATGCCGCGGGTGCCAGCGCTGTCGGCCTCGCCTTGCGGCCGACCGATCTCATCATCTTCGGCAACGCCAAGGGCGGAACGCCGTTGATGCAGCAAGCGCAGACTGTCGGCATCGACTTGCCGTTGAAGGCGCTGGTCTGGCAGGACGAGCAAGGCGTAACCTGGCTCAGCTACAACGACCCCGCCTATCTCGCCGGGCGTCATGGTGTCGGTGAGCCGGCCAAGGTTGCCGTGACTGCGATGACCGGGGCCCTGCATGCGATCGCGACCAAGGCCACCGCACCGTGAGCGTGACGCGACGGCCGCCTGAGGAGAGCTCCATGAACAGCACTGACGGACAGCCGGCATCATCCGTGCCGCAAGGCGGCAGGCTCGCCAGATGGACTGTCATTGCGGTGCTCTGCGCGATGCTCGTCGCGGCGTGCGTTCTCGGCTATCTCGGCTGGACCAGCACCGATACCAGCGTGCCGGCGTCGGGCTATGTCGCGCTGGTGCTCGGCGTCGTGTTCTCCCTGGTCGTCGGCGTCGGCTTGATGGCGCTGGTGTTTTACAGCAGCCGCAAAGGCTATGACGAACCCGCCGTGCTGATCCCGGAGCCGGAGAGCGATCCGGACGACGGACGCGGCGACCAGCGCTGACGGCGCGCGCGCATCTCGCCCTCTGATGCAGTCGAGCGCGACGTCTTCGTCGTGATCATTCGCGTTTCGCTTGAGCCCGTCATCGGTGTCTCGGGGGCGCGGTGTGATGCAGCATTTCCTGACACGGACGAGATCAACGCGCAGGCGAGAGCCGCCGGTCGCGAAGGTGCGACAGCTCGTCACCATAAAAATTAGACAATTATTGTTTACGCGTCTGATTTATGAACTATAAGTCAAATTCATCCAATAAATGGATGGTTACTCGTGACTTGCGCAGGAAAAACAGGGCTCGTGGAACTCGAATCTGGCCGGTGGGCGGGACAAGAGAACTTTTGCAGGGATCCCAGGCCAGGGGAGCGATCATCCTCCGGATTTCAACGCATCTCGCCATCGCTTCGATCCGTGCCCGCCGGGGCAGATACGCGCGCGGATATTTCATCACCACGCAGGCCGGGAATTTCGGCTGCGCCGATCGCGGCTTCATAAGGGGGTAGGCAATGTCTAAGTCCAAGCATTACGCTTCGCGCCGAACGGTTCTCGGCCTTCTCGCGGCAGCGCCGGCGGTTCTGTCATCTCGCGTGGCCTTCGCGGAAGAGCCGATCAAGATCGGCGGCATCTTTCCGCTGACTGGCGGCAATTCCGTCTTCGGCAATCAGAATTTCCAAGGCGTCGAAGCGGCGATCGATCTGGTGAACGACCGCGGCGGCATCAAGGGCCGCAAGATCCAGCTGTTCAAGGGCGATGGGAACAGCCCGCAAGCCGCCATCAGCGAGACCAATCGTCTTGCATCGCGTGAAGGCGTGCGCATCTTCACCGGCAGCTCGACCAGCGCCGTCGGCATGGTGGCGAGCCAGGAAGCGGAGCGCAACGGCGCGTTCTACTGGGAAGGCATGGCGGTCGCCAACAACTACACGGAACGTGACTTCAAGAGCGTGTTTCGCATGGGCCTCAGCGCGGCAGGACTCGGACAGCCTGCTCCGCTCTACGCCGCCGAAGTGATCGCGCCGATGCTGAAGATCGAGCCGAAGAACCTCAAGGTCGCCGTCATTGCCGAAGATTCGGCGTTCGGTGTCGACGTCTCCAAGGCCGCCATCGACCAGGCCGAGAAGCTCGGCATCAAGATCGGACTACGCGAGCTCTATTCCGCCAAGTCCACCGATTTGTCGCCACTGGTGCTGAAGCTGCGCTCGCTCGACCCCGACGTGATCATCGCGACCCAGTTCATCAACGACGCCATCCTGCTGCAGCGGCAGATGAAGGAGATGAACTACGGCCCCAGGGCGTTCGTGGGGACCAGTGCGGGCCACTCGACGCTGTCGCTGGCCGAGGCCATCGGCAAGGACGTCAACGGCATCTTCTCGTCGTCGTTCCCGCTCGAAGCCAACGTCAACTCTCTCTCCGCCGAGGCGCGCGCGGACCGCGATGAATTCGTCAAGCGCTACGAGGCAAAATACAAGGTGGCGCCGGCCGTCCAGGAATCGCTGGGGTTTGTCGTGGGCATCGCGCTGGCCCGGGATATTCTTGCGAAGGCGGCGTCCGACAATGCCGCCGATCTCCGCGAGGCCTCGCTCAAGGCCGACGTTCCCGTCGGATCGTATATCAACGGCTGGGGCCTGAAGTTCGACGACAAGGGCCAGAACCAGCGCGCCGTCGGTAGCGTCATCCAGTGGCAGGGCGAGAAGATGGTCTCGGTCTATCCGCAGGCCAACAAGGTCCGCGACGCCATCATGGTGCCGCTGCCCGCCTGGAATGCACGGTAAGGCCGGTCGGATTCGAGCGGACCAGAACCATGGATATCATTGTCCAGCTCGCGCTGTCGGGCCTGTTCATCGGCGGCGTATACGCGCTGATCAGCGTCGGCCTGACGCTGGTCTTCGGCGTCCTGCGCGTCGTGAACTTTGCCCATGGTGAGTATCTGACGATCGCGATGTACTTGACCTATTTCATGTTCCAGCGCGTCGGAATCGATCCGTTCGTCGCCAGCGTCGCCGTCGTACCGCTGATGTTCGGCCTCGGTCTCCTCACCGAGCGCTTGCTGATCCGCCCGACGCTCGAAGCCCCTCATGTGGTGCAGGTGTTCGTGACCTTCGCCCTGTCCCTGTTTCTGCAAAATCTCCTGCTGTCGCTGTTCACGTCCGACTTCCGCACGGTCAGGACGCCTTATGCGACGGCGGCCTTTCAGATCGGTCCCCTGTATGTGTCCTGGCTGCGCGTTGCAGTCTTCGTCGTGGCGCTGGCCCTGGCGGGGGGCTTGGCGGCGTTCCTGAAATATACCTATGTCGGAAGCGCGATCCGCGCGACGGCGCAGGACCGCCGGTCGGCCCGTTTGGTCGGCATCAATGTCGACCGGGTCTATGCGGTCACATTTGCGCTCGGCTGTGCGCTGGTGGGGGCGGCGGGCATCCTTCTCTCGCCGCTGTTTCCGGTGAATCCCTACACCGGGGCCGACATGATCCTGATCTCCTTCGTCATCGTCGTCCTCGGCGGCATGGGCAGCATCGCCGGCGCGGTGACGGCGGGTTTGCTGATCGGCCTGGTGGAGTCGTTCACCGGATATTTCGCCGGCGGAGAGTTGAAGCAGCTCGTCTATTTCGTGCTGTTCATGATCGTCCTTGCCGTGCGTCCCAACGGTCTCTTCGGTCGGAAGGGCGCAGAAGTGATGGACGTCACCTGATGAAAAACTCTTCCGCGCTTCGTCTTGGGTTGCCGATTGCCGGATTTGTCGTCCTGGCCGCGCTGCCATTGATATTCTCCGACGCGTTCGTCGTCGCGGCCGTCACGCTCGCGTTCCTCGGCGCCGCGGCATCGCTCGCCTGGAACCTGAGCGGAGGCTATGCGGGCCAGCTGTCGCTCGGACATGCGGCCTTCTACGGCATCGGCGCCTATGTCTCGACCATCCTGTTCCTGAAGGCCGGGATCAGTCCGCTCATCGGCATGTGGCTGGGCGCCCTTCTCAGTGCGGTGCTTGCGGTGCTGCTTGGCGCCGTCACGATGCGGCTGAAGGGCTCGTTCTTCGTGATGTCGACTCTTGCCTTCGGTGCCGTCGTTCACATCAGCGCCATCAATCTGCGGGACGTCACCGGCGGATCGTCGGGCCTCGCGATTCCGCTGCGGCCAAGCCCCGAAAATCTGATCTTCGCCAAGAAGCTGGTCTACACTTATCTCGCGCTCGGCCTCGTCGTTCTCTTCTACGTCATCACGCGGGTCATCGCCGCGAGCAAGGTCGGTTACGCGCTGGTGGCCTTCCGGGAGAACCACGACGCCGCACGTGCGCTGGGCATTCGTACCTTGCCGTTGCGCATCGGCGTGTTCGCGCTGTCCGCCGGCCTCGTCAGCATCTGCGGAACGCTGCACGCGCAGTACTATCTCTATATCGACCCCGACAGTGTCATGGGTCTGAACCTGTCGCTCAATTTCGCACTGATGGCGATCCTCGGAGGGCTCGGCACGGCCTATGGTCCAATTGTCGGCGCACTGCTGGTGTCGGTCGTATCCGTCGTCATGCAGGTCTACCTCGGTGACCAGATCTCCGGCCTGACGCAACTCGCCTACGCCGTCATCGTGATTTTGGTGCTGCTTGCCGCCCCGACGGGCATCGGACCGTCGACCCACGCGTTCCTGAAACGGAGGCTGGCATGGCGGTCCTGACCGCAACGGGCCTGACCAAGCGGTTCGGCGGCTTGACCGCGGTCAAGAACGTCAGCTTCACCGCGCGCCCGGGTGAGATATTGTCGATCATCGGCCCGAACGGGGCAGGCAAGACGACAGTCTTCAACCTGCTGACCGGATTCATCACGCCGGACGCCGGCTCGGTGTCGCTGGACGACGGCGATCTCGGCGGCATGTCGCCCGAGCGTAGGTGCCGGGTCGGTCTGGCGCGGACGTTTCAGATCGTGCAACCCTTTCGCGGCCTGAGCGTGCTCGATAATGTGGTGATGGGAGCGATGCTTCGGGCGCGGTCGATCGAGATGGCGCGCGACGTCGCCCGCCAGGTGCTGAGCGACCTCGACATGTCCGCCCTTTGCGACGTCTCCGCCGGACAACTGCCGATCGGCGATCGCAAGCGCCTGGAGATGGCCAAGGTGCTCGCGACTGGTCCTCGCGCGCTTCTGCTCGACGAGGTCATGGGCGGTCTCATTCCGATCGAGGTGAAGCGGATGATCGGCTTCATCCAGCGGCTCAAGGAGCGGGGAATAGCCGTCGTGGTCATCGAGCATCACATGAGTGCGGTCATGCAGCTCTCCGATCACATCCTGGTTCTCCAGAACGGCGAGCCGATCGCGACGGGGACGCCCCAGGAGATCACGCGCAATCCGGTCGTCCTGTCGGCGTATCTCGGCGCCAATTTCGCGGCAGCGGGGACCTGACCGATGCTGCGTGTCCGTGATCTCAGTGTTCGCTTCGGAGACGTGCAGGCCGTCGAGCAGCTCTCGTTCGATGTCGGCGAGAAGCAGATCGTCGGACTGGTGGGCAGCAATGGTGCCGGCAAGACCACGACGCTCTCGGCGATATCTGCGCTGGTGAAGAACCGCAGCGGGCGCATCGAGCTCGACGGCAAGGACATTTCGCGGCTGCCGCCGCACAAGGTCGTCGAGCTTGGTCTCATTCACGTGCCGGAGGGACGGCGGCTGTTTCCCTTCACGAGCGTGCTGGAGAATCTGGAAATCGGCGCCTATGGCAAGGCGGCACGCGGCCGGCGCAGGCAGCAGCTCGAATTCATCTTCGACCTCCTGCCGCGCCTGGCCGAACGCCGCGACCAGCTTGCCGGGACCCTGTCGGGCGGCGAGCAGCAGATGTGTGCGATTGGGCGGGGACTGATGTCCTGTCCGCGCCTGCTGATGCTGGACGAACCGACCCTCGGTCTCGCACCGATGCTGGTCGAGGAAGTCTTCAGGCTGGTGAAAGTGATCCGGGATCAGGGCGTCCCGATTCTGATCGTGGAGCAACAGGTCGTCCACGTGCTCGAGACGGCCGACTACGCTTATGTGCTGGAAAGCGGCAGGGGCGCCATGCATGGGCTTGGCGCCACCCTTCTGCGGGATGATGGATTGAGGCGTGCCTATCTTGGAATCTGACGGCAAACACGACCCGGAAGCGGTCAAGGAACGACGTCGCTCGAAGCGCATCGTGCGGAGGCGCGCCGAGATTCTCGACGCCGCGAAGACGATCTTTCTTGCCGGCGATTACGCGTCGGTGACGATCGACGATATCGCCGATGTCGCGGGCATCTCGCGAGCGACGATCTACCTGTACTTCAAGAGCAAGCAGGAAGTGTACGAAGAACTGCTGTTCCGCGACCTCGACGAGATGATCACGGTGCTGACCACCTCGTTCGACCGAAACGACTCGGTTCGCAACAATCTGTTTCGGATGGCCACCGGCTATATGAACTTCTTCCGTGTCCACCCCGAATACTTCACGACGCTGTCGTTCTTCTTCATGCCCGGCCGCAAGGAAACGTTGCCCGCCGAGGCCGCCGCGAAGATCAGCTCGCGGCTGAACGACGGCATTCTCGCGATCGAGGAAGCGATCAAGCTTGGAATCGCGCGCGGTGAAGCGAGGCCGATCGACGCGCGGGCCGCGACGCTCTCCCTGTGGGGGCAGTGGATGGGCAATGCGTATCTTGCCGTGGCCGGTCGCACGTCGTTCTACGAGCGCACGATCGAACAGGTTTACGCCGATGGTATCGATATCTTTCTCGAGGGTCTCACGATGCGCAATCCCACCTGAACGACGCGACCGGTCCCGTTCGAAACGGAATGCGGTCGAGCCTGTCGATCCAGCAACGGACTTGCCGCAAGGCGCGAACGGCGCGCGAATGCTTTGGGAGAAATCCACCAATGAAGATCGAAACACATGTGTTGAAGGGTAACGGGCGCATCCCGAATTCGCGCCTGCCGGTCCTGATCTATCGCCAAGCCTTCGACATGCGGCCCCTCGATATCGAGGACCTATTCCGCAGGAACGAATGGCCGACGGACTGGCACAGCTCGTTTGGCATGTATCCGCGGCATCATTTTCACAGCGACACGCATGAATTGATCGCGGTGACCCGCGGCACACTGGTCGGCCGTTTCGGCGGGCCGGAGGGCGTATCCGTCACCATGACGAAGGGCGACTTCGTCGTGATCCCTGCGGGGGTCGGGCATTTCGGCGAGTCGATCACCGAAGATCTGCGCCTGACGGGTGCGTTTCCGCTCGGCCACGCCATTCACGACTTCAGGCTCGGCTATGTCGACGAATATGCGCGCATGGTCGAACGCAGCAGGCGCGTCGCCGTTCCTGTGTTCGATCCGCTCGAAGGTGCGTCGGGCTCGCTCCCGCAGATATGGCACGATGCGCTCGGAGGGATCCACTGATGCCCTCGGCTGAGATCGCAGGTGGCGGCATCGCGGGCCTTGTCGCGAGCATCCAGCTTGCCCGGAACGGTTGGTCCGTCAGATTGCACGAGCGTAGCGACGCCTTGCGCGCCGGTGGCAATGGACTGCCGATCTTCGAAAACGGGTTGCGCGTCCTCGAAGCCATGGGGCTTGGCGACGTCATCAAGACGCGGGGACATCAACTCAACAAGTGGATCATCCGGCTGAGCACCGGCCAGACGACGCATGAGTACGAGCCGTTTGCCGCAACGGGCGGCCGAATCGTGATGTTCCAGCGGCAGGCGCTGGTCGATCCTCTGGCTGAAGCGGCCGTCAAGGCGGGCGTGACCATCGAGGTCGGCTCGCGAGTCATCGGCGCCGAGCGTGACGGTGTGCTTCATCTGGACGGCGGGCGCCGGCTCGAGGCCGACCTCGTCGTCGCCGCCGACGGCATCCAGTCGGTCGTGAGAAAATCGGTGGCGGGCGTGCTTCCCCTCGGCAAGCACCGCAAGGGTGCGATCCGCCTGCTGATCCCGATCCATCCGGGCGATTTCCCTGACGGCAACGACCGCGTCGCCATCGAGTACAACGATCCCGGCGGACGACGCATCGGGCTTCTGCCGTGCTCGTCACAGACCATGTACATGATCCTGGTGGGGCTGCTCTCGGATTCCGATGCATTGAAGATGCCGATCGATCCGGAGCTCTGGAAGGAGACCTTCCCGACGCTCGGCCGCTATATCGACCGCGTCGGCACGGCCGGTCACTACGACGAATATCATTCCGTCTTCCCGCCGGCCTGGCACTACGGCAAATGCGTTCTGGTCGGCGACGCCGCGCACGGCATGACGCCGGCGCTGGGGCAGGGCGCGAACTCGGCGATGATGACGGCCTATTCGCTTGGGTCGAGCGATCTCCTGAAGGGATCATTGTCGGATGCTCTCACTGCGTGGGAAGCGAAGATCCGTCCCCTCGTGCACTTCACCCAGAAGTTCGCCGAAGGGATCACCGAGGGACGGCTCGATCCCAGGAACGATATCTTCTTCAGCGATCCCGCGCTCCGCCCCTTGCTGAGCGCCGATATTCCCAACATGCGCTTCGACATGCCGGACATGAACGCAGTGAACGCTCCGTCGCGCGGCCTCGCCTGACGCCATCCAACTTCGACGAAAGGGTCACCCATGTTTCAGAAACCGCCTGCTCCCGAACAATACGATACGCTGGCCGATACGTCCGGCTACGCCAAGCCCACCGATGATTTCGGTGACGTGACGATCGGCGATCCGCTCGAAAACCTGCAGAAATTGCGGCAGATGCTGATCGACAAGCGCCGCTATCTGGCCCAGGACGCGATGGTCTATCCCGTCGTCTTCCTCGGTCGCGCGCAGGACATCGCGGATGTGCAGAACCTGCTCAATTCGCTGGAGCAGGCCGTCGCGCACGAGCAGGCGCTACGGAGCTCGTGAGGGGAGAAGCGGTGTCGTTGCTGATTTCGGGATGATGCTATCATGCACCTGTTTTGCCCGACGGGTCAACGGATTTTCCGAAGTCTCATGGTGGGTGCGTGGCGAAACCCATCCTGCGAGCTGCGCTCCATCCGAGCTAAGGTCGGGTGATTTTCGCACGCACGTAAGCCATTGATTTCACAACCCCCATCTACTGTGCATGGGGTTGTTTTGGAGGTCTTTGGTTCGGAGGAGCTTTACCCCGCCCCGAGCGCCACTGCGACATTGTATGTCAGGAAGCTCGCCGCATAGGCCAGCACCAGCATGTAGCCGAACGTCACCGCCATCCAGGTCCAGCTTCCGGTCTCGCGGCGGATCACCGCCAGCGTCGAGGCGCATTGCGGGGCGAAGATGTACCAGGCCAGCATCGACAGCGCGGTGGCGAGCGACCATTTCGTCGCCAGCACCTGTCCGATCTGCTCGGCCGCTTCCTTGCCGCCCTCGATCGCATAGACGGTGCCGAGAGCGGCGACCGCGACCTCGCGCGCCGCCATGCCCGGGATCAGCGCCACCGCGATCTGCCAGTTGAAGCCCACGGGTGCGAGCAGCGGCTCGAGCGCCTTGCCGATGATGGCGGCGAGGCTGAAGTCGATGGCCGGCTCGGTCGCGCCCGCCGGGGGCTGCGGGAACGAGGCCAGGAACCAGATCAGCACCATCATCGAGAAGATCGTGGTGCCGGCGCGGTAAAGGAACATCTTGGCCCGCGTGTAGACGCCGATCGCGATCGATTTCAGCCGCGGCATCTTGTAGTCCGGCAGCTCCAGCATGAACGGCGCCGGCGCATAGTCGCGCAGCATGAAGAACTTGATCAGGAACGAGACGGCAAGCGCGCTGGTGATGCCCGCGGCGTAGAGGCCGAACATCACGAGGCCCTGGAGGTTGATGAAGCCCCAGATCTCCTTCGCCGGAATGAAGGCGGAGATGATCAGCGTGTAGACCGGAATGCGCGCCGAGCAGGTCATCAGCGGCGCGATCAGGATCGTGGTCAGCCGGTCGCGCTTGTTGTCGATCACGCGCGTCGCCATGATGCCGGGAATGGCGCAGGCAAAGCTCGACAGCAGCGGAATGAAGGCGCGGCCGTGCAGGCCGGCGCCGCCCATGATGCGGTCCATCAGGAACGCGGCGCGCGCCATGTAGCCGAAATCTTCCAGCAGCAGGATGAACAGGAAGATGATGATGATCTGCGGCAGGAACACGATGACGCTGCCGACGCCCGAGATGACGCCGTTCTGCAGGAAGCTCTGCAGCAGGCCGGCGGGCAGGGTAGCGTGCACCAGTTCGCCGAGCGCATCGAAGCCGGAGTTGAGCAGCTCCATCAGCGGCTGCGCCCAGGCGAACACCGCCTGGAACATCACGAACAGGATCAGCGCGAGCACGATCAGCCCGCCGACGGGGTGCAGCACCACGGCGTCGATCCGCGCGGTCCATGTGTCGGGCCGGCTTGGCAGGCTGACGCAATCGGCGATGATGCGGTCGGCCTCGCGCTGGGTGGCGCGCAGTTCGGCGACGCTGAGCGCGCGCCAGCTGTTCTCCTGCGGCTCGGCGGCGAGCTTTGCCGCGATCTCGTCGGTCAGCGCCAGCAGGTCGGCCGTGCCGCCCTTGCGCACCGCGATCGAGGTGACCACGGGCACGCCGAGCTCCCTGGCGAGCCGCTCGACGTCGACAGTGACGCCGCGGCGGGCGGCGATGTCGAACATGTTGAGCACCAGGATCATCGGCCGGCCGGTGCGCTTGAGCTCCAGCAGCAGGCGGATGGTCAGGCGCAGATTGGTGGAGTCCGCCACGCACAGCACGAGGTCGGGCACCGTCTCGCCGCTGGCCTTGCCGAGCACGAAGTCGCGGGTGATCTCCTCGTCCGGGCTGCGGCCGCGCAGCGAATAGGTGCCGGGCAGGTCGACCACGGAGACCTGGCGTCCGAGCGGCGTGACGAAGAAGCCTTCCTTGCGCTCGACGGTGACGCCCGGATAGTTCGCGACCTTTTGCCGGCTGCCGGTCAGGGCATTGAACAGCGACGTCTTGCCGCTGTTTGGCGTGCCGACCAGGGCGAGATGCAGCAGGGGCAGTTCCATGGAATCAAATATCCGGTCGCGTCAGGCGACGATGATGGCCATGGCTTCACGACGGCGGACCGCGATCGTGATGTTGTCGACCCGCACGGCAATCGGGTCGCGCCCGACCAGCCCCTCGTGCAGGACCTCGACCCGGGCCCCCTCGACGAAGCCGAGCTCGATCAGGCGGCTCTCCAGCTCGATGTCGGAGAGGGCCGAACCCGCATCCCCAGCGGAGAGGTGCTGAATGACACCGGTATAGCCGCGCTGGGCCAGGCCCAGCGGCATTTGCGAACGCGTATCATTGCTGTCGGTCATGCCCTGTATTTTCAATGCAGGGCATTGAGGTCAAGCTCGCTTCGCGCGCCGAGGCCGCACCTTAGAGTGATTTTAAAGTGCAGACGGCGGGGTGCTGCGGGAAAACGCCCCGGCGGCTACTGGGCCGGGACCTTTTCCGGCTGGATGGCGGCCATGGCGCGGCTCTTGAAGTAGTCGAGCACGAACAGGCGGATCGCCGAGGACAGGTTGCCCTGCTGGCGGTTGCCGTCGATTTCGCCGACGAGCTCGGACAGCGTCATGTTGCGCAGGCCCGAGATCTCCTTCATGCCGTTCCAGAATGCCTCTTCCAGGCTGACGCTGGTCTTGTGGCCTGCGACGACGATCGACCGTTTCACGACGGGCGATTTCATGGCTGCTCCTCGCGATCGATCTGATGCTGGTCCAGGTGCTCCTTCGCCCTGTCCGCGCGGGTCTCCTCCGCCGACCGCTCCGCCTTGGTGCGGCCGAACTTCGCCCGATTGGCGTCCGCCTGCTTCGCCGAGGTTTCCCGTTCGGCGCGCTTCCTGAAACGATTCAGGTTGATGACGTTCCCCATGCCGCGTCTCCATCATCCGCTCCTCTTCAGGCAGGATGAAACTTCCAGAAACAAGGCGCCGCGTTGCGCCCCACAAGACTTGATCGCCATTCGCTTGTCCTCGTCAATCGGCCCCTCGGGCCATCAAACGATGAATTTCGCCCCGTCAAGGGCGGATGGACCTGCGTAGCACGCCGTCCCGCCGCGACATTGACGGTAATCAAATCCTACCCCCCAGGCCTCACATTTGTGTGCCCCGGGGCTCCGTATCATTACGGATGGCTATCGGAATTCGGAGTTCACCCGGGCCGCGTCATTTTCTCCGGCTGCACCAGGCGGTCGAACTCCTCTGCGGAGACCAAGCCGAGACGGAGCGCCTCCTCCTTCAGCGTGGTCCCGTTGGCATGCGCGGTCTTGGCCACCTTGGCGGCGTTGTCGTAGCCGATCTTGGGGGCGAGCGCCGTCACCAGCATCAGCGAGCGCTGCATCAGCTCCTTGATGCGCTTCTCGTCGGCGCGGATGCCGCTGACGCAATGCTCGGTGAAGGAGCGTGCGGCATCGGCCATCAGGCGGATCGAGTGCAGCATGTTGTAGGCCAGCACGGGCTTGTAGACGTTGAGCTCGAAATGGCCCTGGCTGCCGGCGACCGTGATGGCGGTGTGGTTGCCGAACACCTGGCAGCACACCATGGTCATTGCCTCGCACTGCGTCGGGTTGACCTTGCCCGGCATGATCGAGGAGCCCGGCTCGTTCTCCGGCAGGATCAACTCGCCGAGGCCCGAACGCGGGCCCGATCCGAGCAGGCGGATGTCGTTGGCGATCTTGAACAGGCCTGTCGCGACCGAGTTGATGGCGCCGTGCGCCAGCACATAGGCGTCGTTCGAGGCCAGCGCCTCGAATTTGTTGGCAGCGCTGGTGAAGGGGAGCTTCGTGATCCCGGCAGCGTGCTTTGCGAACAGTTTTGCAAAGCGAGGGCTCGAATTGAGGCCGGTGCCGACGGCGGTGCCGCCCTGCGCCAGCGGATAGAGCTCCTTCACCGCGACCTTGAGCCGGGCGATGCCGCTTTCGACCTGCGCGGCATAGCCGGAGAACTCCTGGCCGAGCGTCAGGGGCGTCGCGTCCTGGGTGTGGGTGCGGCCGATCTTGACGATCTTGGCGAACTCTTTCTCCTTCTTGCGCAGCGCGCGGAGCAGCTCGCCAAGGGCAGGGACGAGATCGGCATGGATGCGGCTTGCGGCCGCGATATGCATGGCGGTCGGGAACGAGTCGTTCGACGACTGGCTCATGTTGACGTGATCGTTGGGATGCACCGGCTTCTTGGCGCCGAGCTCGCCGCCGAGCAACTCGTTGGCGCGGTTGGCGATCACTTCGTTGAGGTTCATGTTGCTCTGCGTGCCCGAGCCGGTCTGCCACACCACGAGCGGAAAATGGTCGTCCAGCTTGCCCTCGATCACCTCGCGGGCGGCGCGGATGATGGCGTTGGCGCGGCGCTGGTCGAGCAGGCCGAGCTCGAGGTTCGACTGTGCGGCGGCGAGCTTGACGATGCCGAGCGCGTGCACGAGCGAGATCGGCATGCGGTCGATGCCGATGCGGAAATTCTGGCGCGAGCGCTCGGTCTGCGCCCCCCAATAGCGATCGGCGGGGACCTCGATCGGACCAAAGCTGTCGGTCTCGATGCGGGTGGCGGGGCGGGCGGTCTTCGAGTTGGTCGGATTGGAGCGGGCAGCTTTGGCCATGAGCACATCCATTCTGCCGCGCGAAACGCCACGGCCTGTTGATGTGCTCTTCTATATAGGCAGTTTGGCCGGGCGCGACGGCCTCGCGCCCAACCTAGATCATTTCTTGCGGAAACGATCGAGCCGCACGACCTCGGCGCCGCCCTGGCTCGGGGCCGGCGGCTCTTCCGTGCTGTCAGCGGGATCGGTCGCAGTTGCGGGCACCGCCACGGCCGACGGCGCGGGAGCGGCCGGCAATGTCTCGGGCGCCACTTCGGCGACGTCGGAGGTGTCGAACTGGAGGCCGAATTTCACGGACGGGTCGAGAAAGCTCTTGATGGCGCTGAACGGCACGATCAGCCGCTCCGGAATGCCGCCGAAGGACAAGCCGACCTCGAAGCGGTCCTCGAGCACGGTCAGGTCCCAGAACTGGTGCTGAAGAATGATCGTCATCTCTTCCGGGTACTGTGCGAGCAGTCGCGGCGAGATCTTCACGCCGTCGGCCTTCGATACGAAGGTGATGAAGAAATGATGCTCGCCCGGAAGCCCATGGGCCGCGGCATCGGTCAGTACCTTCCGCAGCACGCCGCGCAGCGCGTCGCGGGCCAGCACATCGTATCGGATATGATCGGTCGCCATGGTGGTCCTGTTGCATTCCAGGAGCTGGGCCCTGCCGGCCCGACTCGCCAAGCCGCAATAGTACCGCGCCTGACGGGTCAGCAGGAGTCCCCGCCGGGAATGAATTAAAAGGTAAGTGGAGGCTTCTGTTGCCAGGTGCCTCCGAACCCCGCCTAACGGAGCTTAACCCGTTAGGACTTCAGAATGGTCTTTCAAACTGCGTTACGCAGCCTGAGCAACCGGAGCAAAGTTGTCGTTGGCAACTATTGCATAGCCCGATAACGGCGGAACAATACCGGGAAAAAGTTCGCCCTTTACGCCCTCGTCGATCCTATTTCGCCCCCGCCAAAACCCGCCTTGCGGCAGGCTGAAGCCCGAAGATCGGTGGGCTTTGGTGGAGGCGCCGGGTACCGCCCCCGGGTCCGAATGGTTTATTGCGACGACCGTTTATTTCCATAGCCGGCGAACCGGCACCCCCAATATAGGGGGCAAAGGTTTCAAATGACAGGTGTTTCGAGCAGCCTTGGCGAGGTTCCCTTTGGATAGGTTCCGCACGGTCCTCGGTCTGATCTTGGCCCTGCAGCCGTCCGCGTTCTAAGCTCCTGACATGTCCACGGATTCAGCATCGGCCGCTCAAGAGCTGGGTATCCCCGCCATCCCAGCCCCACCACCTGGCTTGCCGGCACTGTTCCTGGCCTTTGCCCGGATGTCGCTGGCCGGTTTCGGCGGGGTCCTGGTGTTTGCCCGGCACGCCATCGTCGATCAGCATCGCTGGATGACGGCGGACGAGTTCAACGAGACCTTTGCGCTCTGCCATTTCCTGCCCGGGCCCAACATCGTCAATCTGTCGATGGTGTTCGGGTCGCGGCTGCGCGGGATTGCCGGCGGGGTTGCCGCCTTTACCGGGCTGTTGCTGCCACCGACGCTGATCATGACCGTGCTCGCCATCGCCTATGCCCGGTTCGGCGACGTGGACGTCTTGCGCCGCATCCTCGCGGGCATCTCCTGCGCGGCGGTCGGCCTCTTGATCGCGGTGGTCTTCCGCATGATGACGCCGCTGTTCAGGCGAATGGATGTCGTCGCGCTCATCCTGATGACCGGCGTATTCGCCGCCATCGGCGTGCTCCGCCTGCCGCTTCAGGCGGTGCTGCTGGTCGCGGTCCCCGTCAGTATCGGCGTGACCTTCCTGATGCGGCGGAAGGTAGCAGCATGAACAACCAGAATCCGATCTGGGCGCTGATCTCCACCTTTGGTTTGATGTCGCTGTTCGCGGTCGGCGGCGCTGCGGCAGCCGTCCCCGAGATGCACCGCATCGCGGTCGACGTGCACCACTGGATGACCGAGAAGCAGTTCGCCGACGCCTACGCGATCGCGCAACTCTCGCCAGGTCCAAACGTGCTTATCGTTACGTTAATCGGCTATGCCGTCGCCGGCATCCCCGGAGCGCTGGCGGCAACGCTGGCGATGTGCCTGCCGACGGCGCTGCTTGCCTATTATGTCAGCCGTCTCCTGAACCGGCCGAGCCGATCACGCTGGCCCGGGCTGATTCAGGCTGCACTGGTTCCGCTCTCGATCGGATTGATGGCGGCGAGCGCCCTGATCCTGGCCCAGTCGACCGATCGCACCATTGCTGCACTGCTTCTGACCGCGACGGTTGCAGTGATCGCCTCGGTCTCGCGCATCAATCCACTATGGCTTTTGCTCGCCGGGGGGCTGTTGGGTTTTGCTGGCATTGTGTGATGAAAATCGCTAGGCAGTGGTCCGGGCAAGGGGATCAACTTCCAAGCCGATTAGAACAACAGCGCTCGTGACTTAAGAGTCGCGGAGGAGACATGCATGGCCGATACGATGGGCCACTCAGCGACAGCCACCCGAAACACCTCGGTGGCGATCAGCTTTTGTCTGCTGGCCGTAGCGCCGCAGGTTTTCGAATTCATCTGGTCAATCGGGACGATTTTCGGGTGGGGCACGGGACGCGGCCCGGCCACCGTCCTGATCAGCCACGCTACCGCGCTGGTCGCGGGCGCCCCCGCGGTGCTGATCGGATCGATCGGCGGTGATACCAAGAAGGCGTCATCCGATGTGCTGCTGGCCCTGATCTATTCCTATCCGATACTTGCCGTGGCGATCGTCACCCTGTTCATGACCATCCGGTCGGCGCAGGACTATGTCGGCGGGATCGTTCTGATGGCGCTCGCCTTGTTCGCGCTGTGGGCCTCCAGCGATCTGCAGGGGATGCGCGGCTTCTCCTTCGGCGCGGGCACGGCGCCCCGGATGTTCGGCGGGCTGCTCGTGGCGCTTGGCGCCGCCATCGCGTTGACGGGACTGCTGACCGACGGACCGTCGATGGCGCATTATTCCTGGCGTGGGCCGCTGTTCGTGATGGCGGCGATCGTCTTCTTCGCGCTGGCGATCCGGCCGCTCGGCGTCGTGGTTTCGGCCTTTGCCAGCTTCATGATCGCGGCGACGGGATCGCACGAGACGCGCTGGCTGGAGGCCGTGATCGTCGGTGCCTGCCTGACGCTCGGCTGCGCGCTGCTGTTCCCTTACGTGCTCGGGCTGCCGATGCCGATGTTCCCGCGTTTCCTGATTCAGTGAGGGCGTAATGGATCTCTTTGCCAACCTCGCTCACGGCTTCGCCGTCGCGTTCTCCCCGATCAACCTCCTGATGTGCCTGATCGGTGCCCTCGTCGGCACGCTGGTCGGTGTTCTCCCGGGCATCGGCACCATCGCCACGGTCGCGATGCTGCTGCCGATCACTTTTGGTCTGCCGCCGGTCGGCGCGCTGATCATGCTCGCCGGCATCTATTATGGCGCCCAGTATGGCGGCTCGACCACGTCGATCCTGGTCAACATACCTGGTGAGGCGACATCGGTCGTCACCGCCATCGACGGTCACCAGATGGCCAAGCAGGGCCGTGCAGGTCCGGCACTGGCGATCGCGGCGATCGGCTCGTTCTTCGCCGGCTGCGTTGCGACCGTGCTCATTGCCGTTCTCGGCGCGCCGCTCACCAAGCTGGCGCTGGCGTTCGGCCCGGCCGAATATTTCTCGCTGATGGTGCTCGGCCTGATCTTTGCGGTGGTGCTGGCCAAGGGCTCGGTGCTGAAGGCGATCGCGATGATCGTGTTCGGCCTGCTCTTGTCGATGGTCGGCTCGGACATCGAGACCGGTGCTTCGCGCATGGCCTTCAACATTCCGGAGCTTGCCGACGGTCTCGGCTTCGCGACGGTGGCGATGGGCGTGTTCGGCTTTGCCGAGATCATCCGCAATCTCGACGCCGGCGCCGAGATGAATCGCGATCTCGTGCAGCAGAAGATCACCGGCCTGATGCCGACCAGGAAGGACCTGAAGGACTCGGCGCCCGCGATCCTGCGCGGCACCGCGCTCGGTTCTATCCTCGGCATTCTGCCGGGCGGCGGCGCGGTGATCGCGTCGTTTGCGGCCTACACGCTCGAGAAGAAGCTCGCCAGGGACCCGTCGCGGTTCGGCCGCGGCGCAATCGAGGGCGTGGCGGGGCCGGAAAGCGCCAACAACGCGGCGGCGCAGACGTCCTTCATTCCCCTGCTGACGCTCGGCATCCCGCCGAACGCGGTGATGGCGCTGATGGTCGGTGCGATGACCATTCACGGCATCGTGCCGGGCCCACAGGTGATGCAGAAGCAGCCCGACCTCGTCTGGGGCATGATCGCCTCGATGTGGATCGGCAACCTGATGCTGATCATCATCAACCTGCCGCTGGTCGGAATCTGGGTGCGACTGTTGCGCGTGCCTTACCGGCTGATGTTCCCCTCGATCGTGATCTTCTGCGCGATCGGCATCTACTCGGTGAACAACGCGCCGGTGGACGTCATTCTCGCAGGCGTGTTCGGTCTGGTCGGCTACTGGCTGATCAAGCACGATTTCGAGCCGGCTCCACTGCTGCTCGGCATGGTGCTGGGGCCGCTGATGGAAGAGAATCTGCGCCGCGCGCTGCTGATCTCGCGCGGCGACTGGAGCGTGTTCCTGACGCGTCCGCTGTCGGCGGTGCTGCTGGGGATCGCGGCCTTTCTTCTGGTGCTCACGGTGCTGCCCGCGTTGCGTTCCAAGCGCGACGAGGTGTTCACCGAATCCGAGAACTGAGCGCGCCTGCGTCGGCGCGCCGCATTCGGAAGTCGAATCGACTTGTGTGATGTCTTCGTGAAATGAAAATGCCGGCCTTTTTGGCCGGCATTTTTTTTCGTGTCCGGGGGGATCGAGATGACTTCCATTCGCACGCTTGCTGCGGGCGCATATGCAGCAGTGCTGGCGTCGCTGTGTTCCTTTGTCGCACCGGCAGAGGCGCAGACCTATCCGACGCGCGGCATCACCATGATCGTGCCGTTCGCCGCCGGCGGTCCGACCGACGTGATCTCGCGGATCGTCTCCTCGCATATGGCGCAGACGCTCGGGCAGAGCATCATCATCGAGAACGTCGTCGGCGCGGGCGGCACGACCGCGACCACGCGCGCCGCGCGGGCGGCCAATGACGGCTATACGCTCATCACCGGGCATATGGGCACACATGCGGCGTCGGTGCCGCTCTATCCGAAGCTCGCCTATCATCCCGAAAAGGACTTCGAGCCGATCGCGCTGCTCGCGGGCACGCCGATCCTGATCCTGGCGCGCAAGGACTTTCCGCCGAAGGACCTCAAGGAGTTCGTGACCTACGTGAAGGCCAACGCCGAAAAGGTGAACGCGGCGCATGCCGGAATCGGCTCGGTCTCGCACGTGTCCTGCGAACTGCTGCACGCCATCCTCGACATCAAGCCGGTCGGCGTGCCCTTCAACGGCACCGGCCCTGCGATGAACGCGCTGGTGGCCGGGCAGGTCGACTACATGTGCGACCAGATCGTCAACGCGGTGCCGCAGATCAACGCCGGCACCATCAAGGGCTATGCGATCGCAACGGCGGAGCGCAATCCGTCGCTGCCCAACGTTCCGACCACGGCGGAAGCCGGCCTGCCGGCGTTCCAGGCCCAGGCCTGGAACGCGATGTTCGCGCCGAAGGGAACTTCACCCGCGATCGTTGCAAGCCTGAACGCCGCGGCGATCAAGGCGCTCGACGACGACACCGTGAAGAAACGCCTGCTCGAACTCGGGAGTGTCATCCCGGCCCCCGCGGAACGGACGCCGGAAGCGCTCGCCACCCTCGTCAAGAACGAGATCGCGAAGTGGACACCGGTGCTCAAGCCGGCAAGTTAGCAAGCAGGATCAAGCCGATAGCCAAGGGGCGGGACGCGGGTTCCGCCCCTTGTCGTTTGCGCAGGAAACACTCATTTTTCCGGGTATAATCGATGCAGGCAGCGAATCGATGCTGTCGCAGCGCGGAGGTGGCCGTTAAGTTCGCCGCCTCCCCAAAGGCTCTATGGCACATGCACCAGTATCAGGACCTGCTCGAGCGGATTCTATCAGACGGCGCCGAGAAGACCGACCGGACCGGTACCGGGACGCTATCGATATTCGGCCATCAGATGCGCTTCAATCTGTCCGCCGGCTTCCCGATGCTGACCACCAAGCGGCTGCCGTTAAAGGCGATCGTGCATGAGCTGTTGTGGTTCCTGAAGGGCGACACCAACATCAAATATCTGCGCGACAACGGCGTCACCATCTGGGACGAGTGGGCGGACGCAAACGGCGATCTCGGCCCGGTCTATGGCCATCAATGGCGCTCCTGGCCCGCGCCGGACGGACGCAGCATCGATCAGATCACGAACGTGGTCGACATGATCAAGCGCAACCCGGACTCGCGCCGCCTGATCGTCTCGGCCTGGAATCCGGCCGAAGTCGACAAGATGGCGCTGCCGCCGTGCCACTGCCTGTTTCAGTTCTACGTCGCCAACGGCAAGCTGTCGTGCCAGCTCTACCAGCGCTCCGCCGACGTCTTCCTCGGCGTGCCCTTCAACATCGCCTCCTATGCGCTGCTCACCATGATGGTTGCGCAGGTCACGGGTCTGAAGCCTGGCGACTTCGTGCATTCGTTCGGCGACGCCCATCTCTATTCCAACCATCTGGAGCAGGCGAAGCTTCAGCTCACCCGCGCGCCGCGTGCGCTGCCGGTGATGCGGGTCAACCCCGATGTGAAGGACATCTTCTCCTTCCGCTTTGAGGATTTCGAGCTCGTCGGCTACGATCCGCATCCTCACATCAAGGCGGAAGTTGCGGTCTGACGCAGATGTCGCTCAACATCCGCCGCGTTCGCCCGGGCGAAGCCGGACTCGTTCTCGCCTTCATCCGCGAGCTCGCTGAATACGAAAAGCTCTCGCACGAGGTCGACGCGACCGAGGCGATGATCGGCGATGCGTTGTTCGGCGAGAGACCGCAACTCCATTGCGCCATCGCCGAGTGGAACGGCGAGCCGGTCGGCTTTGCCGTCTGGTTCGTCAATTTCTCCACCTTCAGCGGCCGCCACGGCATCTATCTCGAAGATCTCTACGTGCGGCCATCCCACCGGGGCAGGGGGCTCGGCAAGGAGCTGCTGGTCTATCTCGCGAAGGAATGCGTCGACAACGGCTGGTCGCGTTTGCAATGGGCGGTGCTCGACTGGAACGCGCCGTCGATCGCGTTCTACAAATCGCTCGGCGCCGTCATGATGGACGACTGGACGCTGTGCCGCGTCACTGGTCCTGCGTTGACGCGCCTCGCCGGGAGCGCGATCTGATGGAGATCGTCTTCGTGGTGGCGGTCGCGGAGAACGGCGTCATCGGCGCCGGCAACGCGATCCCGTGGCGATTGAAATCCGACATGGCGCGCTTCAAGGCGCTCACGATCGGCAAGCCCATAATCATGGGCCGCAAGACCTTCGAATCCCTGCGGCGTCCGCTGCCCAACCGCACCAACATCGTGATCACGCGCGATCCGGCTTATCGCGCCGCCGGCGCCGTCGTCACGACATCGTCCGCGGATGCGGGCGCGGTTGCGCTTGGCGATGCCCTGCGGCGTTCGGTCGCCGAGATCGCAGTGATCGGCGGCGCTGAGATCTATCGCCAATGGCTCGATCGCGCCGACCGCCTCGAAATCACCGAAGTGCATGCGCGGCCCGACGGCGACACGTATTTCGACATCGACAGGGCGGAATGGGATGAGGTCGGGCGCATTCGTCATTCTGCCGGACCCGAGGACAGCGCCGACTTCTCCTATGTGACATATCGTCGGCGGGCCTCCCATTAACCGCATTTGCCAATGTTAACATTGACTTTTCCGGCCCCGAGCTTAGCTCGAAGGACGGCGAGGGCTGCGTTGTAAGGGACCTGCCGGTCCCCTATAAAGCCGGACCGGACAATGCGGACCGGATGAGTTCTAGTCCCGGTCTGCCGAGGAGAACGTCGAATGCCGTGGAAGAATCAGGGCGGTGGCCCATGGGGCTCGGGTCCGAAGGGACCATGGGGCACAGGCCCGCAACCCGTCGGGCCGAGGCCGCCGGATCTGGAAGACCTTCTGCGGCGCAGCCAGGATCGCCTCCAGCAGATCATGCCCGGCGGTTATTTCTCCGGCATCGGCATCACGCTGATCATCCTGCTCATCATCGCATTCTGGCTGCTGTCGGGCTTCTTCCGGGTGCAGTCCGAAGAGCTCGGCGTCGTGCTGCGCTTCGGCAAGCACGTCCGCACCGTGCAGCCCGGCCTGAATTATCATCTGCCCTATCCGATCGAGACCGTGCTGCTGCCGAAGGCGCTGCGCGTCTCGACCATCTCGATCGGCATGACGCTGATCGACGATCCGGCGCGGCGCGGCCGTTCCATCCGTGACGTGCCGGAAGAGAGTCTGATGCTGACTGGCGACGAGAACATCGTCGATGTCGACTTCACCGTGCTCTGGCGCATCAAGCCGGACGGCGTCGGCGACTTCCTCTTCAACATCCAGAATCCCGAAGGCACCGTGAAGGCGGTCTCCGAGAGCGCGATGCGCGAAGTCATCGGCCGTTCGCAGATCCAGCCGATCCTGACGGGCGCACGCAACGTCACAGAACAGGGCGTGCAGGAGTTGATCCAGAAGACCCTGGACAGCTACGGCGCCGGCATCGTCATCAGCCAGGTGCAGATGCAGAAGGTCGATCCGCCGGCGCAGGTGATCGACGCGTTCCGCGACGTTCAGGCCGCGCGCGCCAACCTCGAGCAGTTGCAGAACGAGGCGCAGACCTACGCCAACCAGGTGGTGCCGCAGGCACGCGGACGTGCTGCGCAGATCCTGCAGGCCGCGGAAGGCTACAGGGAGCAAACGGTCGCCGAGGCCAAGGGCCAGAGCTCGCGCTTCCTGAAGGTTTACGAGGAATACAAGAAGGCGCCCGACGTGACGCGTGAACGAATCTATCTGGAGACGATGGAGCGCGTGCTCGGCGGCGCGGACAAGCTCGTCTATGACGGCGGCCCCTCGGGCCAGGGCGTCGTGCCCTATCTGCCGCTGGGCGAACTGACGACGAAGCGGCCGCCTACCACCGGTCAGCAATCGAGCGGAGGTACCCGATGAGGTCTCCGGTCACAGGTATGGTCACGCTGCTCGGGCTCCTGCTCGTCGTGATCG
Source organism: Bradyrhizobium cosmicum (assembly GCF_007290395.2). Lineage (NCBI taxonomy): Bacteria > Pseudomonadati > Pseudomonadota > Alphaproteobacteria > Hyphomicrobiales > Nitrobacteraceae > Bradyrhizobium > Bradyrhizobium cosmicum. The sequence goes on from NZ_CP041656.2 coordinate 1,975,235, forward strand.
TCGGCTACATGTCGCTGTTCACGGTGCAGCAGACCGAGCAGACCATCGTGCTGCAGTTCGGCCGCCCCGTCGACGTCGTCACCGACCCCGGTCTGCATTTCAAGGCGCCGTGGAATTCGGTGATCAACATCGACAAGCGGATCCTCGATCTGGAAAATCCGTCGCAGGAAGCGATCGCATCCGACCAGAAGCGGCTCGTGGTCGATGCCTTTGCGCGCTACCGCATCAAGGACGCGTTGCGCTTCTACCAGAGCATCGGTTCGATCCAGGCCGCCAACATCCAGCTCACCACGCTCCTGAACGCGGCGCTGCGCCGCGTGCTCGGCGAGGTCACCTTCATCAACGTGGTGCGCGACGACCGCGAGAAGCTGATGCAGCGCATCCGTGACCAACTCGACCGCGAGGCCGACGGCTACGGCATCCAGGTCGTCGACGTCCGGATCCGGCGCGCCGATCTGCCGGAGCAGAACAGCCAGGCGGTCTACCAGCGCATGAAGACGGAACGCGAGCGCGAGGCTGCCGAGTTCCGCGCGCAGGGTGGCCAGAAGGCACAGGAAATCCGCTCCAAGGCCGACCGCGAGGCGACCGTGATCGAGGCGGAAGCGAGGTCACAGGCCGAGCAGACTCGCGGTGTCGGCGATGCCGAGCGCAACCGCCTGTTTGCGGAAGCCTACGGCAAGGACGCCGACTTCTTTGCCTTCTACCGGTCGATGGCGGCCTATGAGACTGGGTTGAAGTCCAGCGATACCCGCTTCCTGCTCCGTCCGGACTCGGATTTCTTCCGGTTCTTTGGTAACCCGTCCGGCAGGATGCCCGCCGCGGCGCCTGCCAAGCCATAAGCCTGACAAGGGGCGGCAGGTCTGCCGCCCCTTCGTCCAGACAAGAACAGCATAACGGGAGGTTCCCATCCGATGAGGTCCATTGCGTTCGCCGACTTCCTCATCGGCCTAGGCATCCTGTTCGTGCTCGAAGGCTTGATGTTTGCGGCAAGTCCGGCCTGGATGCGCAAGGCCATGAAGAGCGCCATCGCCACGCCGGACAATATCCTGCGGGCGGTCGGGATCGGTTCGGCCGTGGCCGGCCTGGTCCTGATCTGGGTGATGCGGCGCCCGATTTAACCGTCCCGCCAACGCCAAAGTGAAGGCGAGCGGCCGGTTTTCGCCGTATTGTCCGGGTCTTGAGGCCCGTTAAGCTCCGTGCTTGCGCCGTCCCCCGGTTCGAGCGCAGTCTTGAAGTCGAAGGCTTCAAGTCGAAGGCTTGGAGCCGAATCCTTTTCTCTGGAGAACCCTATGACCGCTGCCACCATTGCCCCGACCCGGTTGCGCTTAGGGCTGGCCGCGCTCGCCGTCAGTGCATTCAGCGCGTTTGGTACGCCGGCTCAGGCGCGCGGACCGGAGGGCATCGCCGACGTCGCCGAGAAGGTGATCGACGCGGTCGTCAACATCTCGACCTCGCAGACCGTCGAGGCAAAGGGCGGCGGCGGTAGCAACGCCATGCCGCAACTGCCGCCCGGCTCGCCGTTCGAGGAGTTCTTCGATGACTTCTTCAAGAACCGCAAGGGTCCCGGCGGCGGCAGCAAGGGCGGCGACAACGGCCCGCCACGCAAGACCAATTCGCTCGGAAGCGGCTTCATCATCGACACATCGGGCGTCGTCGTCACGAACAACCATGTCATCGCGGATGCCGACGAGATCAACGTCATCCTCAACGACGGCACCAAGATCAAGGCCGAGCTGGTCGGCGTCGACAAGAAGACCGACCTTGCCGTGCTGAAGTTCAAGCCGCCGAAGCCGCTGGTGTCGGTGAAGTTCGGCGACTCCGACAAGCTGCGCCTCGGCGAATGGGTGGTCGCGATCGGCAATCCCTTCAGCCTCGGCGGCACGGTGACCGCCGGCATCGTCTCGGCCAAGAACCGTGACATCTCCTCAGGTCCCTACGACAGTTACATTCAGACCGACGCCTCCATCAACCGCGGCAATTCCGGCGGTCCGCTGTTCAACCTCGATGGCGACGTCATTGGCGTCAATACACTGATCATCTCGCCCTCCGGCGGCTCGATCGGCATCGGCTTCGCCGTGCCGTCGAAGACGGTCGCTGGTGTCGTCGACCAGCTCCGTCAGTTCGGCGAGCTGCGCCGCGGCTGGCTGGGCGTGCGCATCCAGAGCGTCACCGACGAGATCGCCGAGAGCCTCAACATCAAGCCGCCGCGCGGCGCGCTGGTTGCCGGCGTGGACGACAAGGGCCCGGCCAAGCCCGCCGGCATCGAGCCGGGCGACGTCGTCGTCAAGTTCGACGGCAAGGACGTCAAGGACCCGAAGGACCTTTCCCGCGTCGTCGCCGATACCGCGGTCGGCAAGGAGGTCGACGTCATCGTCATCCGCAAGGGCCAGGAGGAGACCAAGAAGGTCACGCTGGGCCGCTTGCAGGATCCCGACAAGGTGCAGGCCGCGGTGAAGACCGATGAGCCCGCGCCCGAGAAGCCGGTGACGCAAAAGGCGCTCGGTCTCGATCTCGCCGCGCTGAACAAGGATCTGCGCACGCGCTACAAGATCAAGGACAGCGTCAAGGGCGTGGTCGTCACGAGTGTCGACGCCAATTCCGACGCCGCCGAGAAGCGGCTTTCCGCCGGCGACGTCATCGTCGAGGTGGCGCAGGAGGCGGTATCGAGCGGGGCCGACATCCAGAAGCGCGTCGACCAGCTCAAGAAGGACGGCAAGAAGTCGGTGCTGCTGCTGGTCTCGAATGCCGACGGCGAGCTGCGCTTCGTGGCGCTGAGCGTGCAGTAACTTCATCCGTCATTCCGGGGCGATGCGAAGCATCGAACCCGGAATCTCGAGCTTCCGGGTCTGGTGCTTCGCACCACCCCGGAACGACGAATGAGTCAGTCCTCCACGAACTCGTCGCGCCGATACCCCTGCGCATACAGCAGCGCGGTGAGATCGCCATGATCGATCCGCGCCGCGGCCGCAGCCGCCACCGCCGGCTTGGCGTGGTACGCCACGCCCAGCCCCGCGGCCTGGATCATGGCGAGATCATTGGCACCGTCGCCGACGACGACCGAGTCGATGTCGTCCAGATCGAACGATTCCATCAAATCCACCAGCGTCGCCAACTTCGCCGCGCGGCCCAGGATCGGCTCCTTCACTTCGCCGGTGAACTTGCCGTCGCGCACGACGAGTTCGTTGGCGCGGTTCTCCTGAAACCCGATCCTGGCGGCGACCGCGGTCGTGAACAGCGTGAAGCCGCCGGAGACGAGACAGGTATAGGCGCCGTGGGCGCGCATGGTCGCGACCAGTTCGCGGCCGCCCGGCGTCAGCGTGATGCGTTCGGCCAGCACCTTGTCGACGACGCTGGCGGGAAGGTCCTTCAGCAGCGCAACGCGTTCGCGTAGCGCCGGCTCGAACTCGATCTCGCCGCGCATCGCGCGTTCGGTGATGGCGGCCACATGCGCCTTCAAACCGGCGAAATCGGCCAGCTCGTCGATGCATTCCTGGCCGATCATGGTGGAATCCATGTCGGCGAGAAAAAGCTTCTTGCGCCGGAAGCCGACTGGCTGCACCACGATGTCGATCGGCAGGTCGCCGCGAAGCTCGCGGAGCCGCTGTTCGATGGCGTGACGGTCGCCTTCGAGGTTACTGTCGGCGCCGAAGGGGATGTCGACCGCAACCCCGTCGAACAGCCAGTGCGCGGGTAGCGCCTGGGGCAGCACAGTGCGGGCGCCGTCGACGATGGTGCTGTCGAGCGCGGGACTATCGGGATTGCAGATCAGCGTGGCGACGAGGGACATTTGAGGTTTTCGTGAGCGAGGGGCAAGTCGGCAGAAGGCCTATTGGCAAGGCCGTGCTTATCGCAGGCCCGACCGCCAGCGGCAAGTCGGCGCTGGCGCTTGAACTTGCCCTCAGCGCGGGTGGCGCCATCATCAATGCCGATTCCATGCAGGTCTATCGTGACCTCCGCATCATCACGGCGCGTCCCACGCCGGCCGACGAAGCGCTCGTGCCCCATCATCTCTATGGCCATGTCGATGCGGCCGTGAACTTCTCGGCCGGCGCCTGGGTGAGCGACGCGGCGAAGGCGCTCGAAGCGGCGCAAGCCGAAGGCCGGCTGCCAATCTTCATCGGCGGCACCGGGCTCTATTTCAAGGCGCTGACGGCGGGGCTTTCCGTGGTGCCGCCAATCCCCGCGGAAGTACGCGAGGACGTTCGGGCGCGGCTGGAGCGGAACGGCGTCGAGGCGCTACATGCGGAACTTGCAATTCGCGACCCACGGGCGGCCGAGCGATTGAATCTGCGCGACCGCACGCGCATCGCACGCGCGCTCGAGGTGATCGAAGCGACCGGCCGCTCGCTGCTCGATTGGCACCAGGAGGGCCAGCCGCCGCTGTTGCCCAAGGACAGTTTTCGCGCCGTGTTTCTCGCCCCCGAGCGCGACGAGCTCTATGCCCGCATCGATGCCCGCTTTGACGCCATGTTAGGTGCGGGCGCGCTGAATGAGGTCGCACGGCTTGCCGCCCGGCATCTCGATCCTCTGTTGCCGGCCATGAAGGCCCATGGCGTGCCGGCCCTGATCCGGCATCTGCGCGGGGAGCTCAGCCTGGAGGACGCCGCTGCGATCGGCCGGGCCGACACCCGCCACTACGCCAAGCGGCAATTCACCTGGTTCCGGCACCAATTGCCCGAATTCGAGTGGGTGAAACCGGAGGAGGCGAGGGGGCGGCTAGCGGCGGACGTAAGCGCACCCCGGGATCCCGGTTGACGCGCTTTTGTGCCGGGGTTCCTGCATTTACCTCTCGCCGAACCCCGGGAACACCGCTAGACTGCCAAAATCGCGCAGGGACGGCCGCATCGCCTTGACATCCGGGCTTTGGCCGCTATGTTTCGCGCAACCTTTGGGAAGCCGAGCGCCTGCAATGCGTAACATTATTACCAAACTCCTTATCGCCGTCGTACCCAGGCACACCGCCGGGGGTGGCTAGCTGCCATCCACATGACAGGCGGTGTGCATGGGTCCCTCTTCGGGGCCTTTTTTATTTCCCGAACCAGACACGAACGAAGCCGCTGACAACAGCGCATCCGGAGCAAGCCAATGACCGACAAGAGCCACGATCCGAACCAGATGACCGGCGCCGCGATGATCGTCCGCGCGCTCATCGACCACGGCGTGACCGACATTTTCGGCTATCCCGGCGGCGCGGTGCTTCCGATCTATGACGAGATCTTCCAGCAGAGCGAGGTCCAGCACATCCTGGTCCGCCACGAGCAGGGCGCGGGCCATGCCGCCGAGGGCTATGCGCGCTCGACTGGCAAGCCGGGCGTTGCGCTGGTGACCTCCGGCCCCGGCGCCACCAACATGGTGACGCCGCTGACCGACGCGCTGATGGACTCGATCCCGCTGGTCTGCATCTCGGGCCAGGTGCCGACGCACCTGATCGGCAACGACGCGTTCCAGGAATGCGACACGGTCGGCATCACGCGCCCCTGCACCAAGCACAATTGGCTGGTGCGCGACGTCAACGATCTCGCCAAGGTCCTGCACGAGGCCTTCTACGTCGCGACCACCGGCCGTCCGGGTCCGGTGCTGGTCGACGTGCCGAAGGACGTGCAGTTCGCGACCGGCACTTATCATCCGCCGCGCAAGTCCGACGTGCACCGCTCCTACGCCCCGCGCGTGAAGGGCGATGCGACGCAGATCCGCAAGGCGGTCTCGCTGCTCGCTAATGCCAAACGTCCCGTGATCTACAGCGGCGGCGGCGTGATCAATTCCGGCCCCGAAGCGACCAAGCTGCTGCGCGAACTGGTCGAGGTCACCGGCTTCCCGATCACCTCGACGCTGATGGGTCTGGGCGCGTATCCCGCGTCGGGCAAGAACTGGCTCGGCATGCTCGGCATGCACGGCACCTACGAAGCCAACATGACAATGCATGATTGCGACGTCATGCTGTGCGTCGGCGCGCGCTTCGACGACCGCATCACCGGACGCGTCGATGCGTTCTCGCCGGGCTCGAAGAAGATCCATATCGATATCGATCCGTCCTCGATCAACAAGAACATCCGCGTCGACGTGCCGATCATCGGCGACTGCGGCAATATCCTCGGCGACATCCTCCAGGTGTTCAAGGCGGAGGCGAAGAAGCCCGACATCAAGGGGTGGTGGCAGCAGATCGCGCAATGGCGCGCCCGCAACTCGCTCTATTACAAGAAGAGCAACGACGTCATCCTGCCGCAGCACGCGATCCAGAGCTTGTTCGAGGCGACGCGCGGCAAGGATACCTACATCACGACCGAGGTCGGCCAGCACCAGATGTGGGCGGCGCAGTTCTTCGGCTTCGAGGAGCCGCACCGCTGGATGACGTCGGGCGGTCTCGGCACCATGGGCTACGGCCTGCCGGCCGCGGTCGGCGTGCAGGTGGCCCATCCGGACAGCCTCGTCATCGACATCGCGGGCGACGCCTCGGTGCAGATGACGATCCAGGAGATGTCGACGGCGGTCCAGTACGAGCTGCCGATCAAGATCTTCATCCTGAACAACCAGTACATGGGCATGGTGCGGCAGTGGCAGCAATTGCTCCACGGCAACCGCCTGTCGCATTCTTACTCGGAGGCGCTGCCGGATTTCGTCAAGCTCGCGGAGGCATATGGCGGCGTCGGCTTCCAGGTGCACAAGCCTTCGGATCTCGACGGCGCGATCCAGGAGATGATCTCGGTCAAGCGTCCGGTGCTGTTCGACTGCCGTGTCGCCGCGCTCGAAAACTGCTTCCCGATGATCCCATCCGGCAAGGCGCACAACGAGATGCTGTTGCCGGAGCAGGCCAACGACGAGGCCACCGCCAAGGCGTTCGCCGGCGGCAAGGCGCTGGTGTGAGGTTTCGAAGTGTTTGATCTCAAGGAGCTGGAAAGCGCCCACGAGATGGTCGGCACCGCCATGCAGCCGACGCCGGCGCACACCTGGCCGTTGCTTGGCCAGCGCTTGGGGACGCACGTCGTCGTCAAGCATGAGAACCACACGCCGACCGGGGCGTTCAAGGTGCGTGGCGGCATCGTGTACCTCGATCGGCTGAAACGCGAGCGGCCGAATGTGCCGGGCATCATCTCGGCCACCCGCGGCAATCACGGCCAGAGTCTTGCCTTCGCGGCGCGGCGTCACGGCGTGCCCGCGGTGATCTATGTGCCCAAAGGCAATTCGGCCGAGAAGAATCATGCCATGCGTGCATTCGGCGCCGATCTGGTCGAGCATGGCGACGATTTCCAGCTGGCGCGGGAGGAGGCCGGGCGCCGTGCGCAGTTCGACGGCTTGCACATGGTGCCGTCGTTCCACCCCGACCTCGTTCTGGGGGTGGCGACCTACGCGCTGGAGTTGTTCCGCGCGGCGCCTGATCTCGACGTCCTCTACGTTCCGATCGGGCAGGGCTCGGGCATCAGCGCCTGCATTCTGGTCCGCGATCTGCTCGGCCTGAAGACCGAGATCGTCGGCGTGCAGTCGACCGAAGCGCCGTCCTACGCACTGTCGTTCGCGGCAGGCCACGTCGTGACAACCGAGACCAGCAATACGCTGGCCGACGGCATGGCAACGCGCTTTCCCGACGCGGAAGCCGTCGCGTTGATCCGGAAGGGCGCTGCGCGCATCGTGCAGGTCACCGATGATGAAGTGGCCGCGGCGATCCGCGCCTACTGGACCGATACGCATAACCTCGCCGAAGGCGCCGGCGCAGCCGCGCTCGCCGCGGCCCTTCAGGAAAAGGCAAAACTGTCGGGCAAACGCGTCGGTCTCGTGCTGTCCGGTGGCAATATCGATTTCGATCTGTTCCGCAGTTGGGTCGGAATGGACACGCCAGCGACGGCGTAACGACGAGAATAGAGGGGACGACAATGAACCAGCCCGCATCCGCCTACTTCATCGAAGAGCGCCACGATCCCAACGAGACGCATACGCTTTCGGTGCTCGTGCAGAACGAGCCGGGCGTGCTCGCGCGCGTCATCGGCCTGTTCTCGGGGCGCGGCTACAACATCGAGAGCCTCACGGTCTCCGAGACCGAGAGCCAGAAACATCTGTCGCGTATCACCATCGTCACCACGGGCACGCCGATGGTGATCGAGCAGATCAAGCATCAGCTCGATCGCATGATTCCGGTCTACCGCGTCGTCGACATGACGTTGACCAAGCGCTCGATCGAGCGCGAGCTGGCGATGGTGAAGGTGCGCGGGCAGGGCGAGCACCGCGTCGAGGCGCTCAGGCTGGGGGACGCGTTCCGCGCCCGCGTGATCGACGCCACCACCGAAAGCTTCGTGTTCGAGATCACAGGCAATACCGACAAGATCAACCAGTTTATCGACCTGATGCGTCCGCTCGGCCTTGTCGAGGTCTCGCGCACCGGCGTGGCCGCGATCGGTCGCGGGCCTGAAGGGATGTGAACCATGCTGGCGCGCGACTGGTACTATAACGAGCGGAACCGGATGGGCATCGGGCCCACGGTGGCGTCGATTTACGACTCCCACGACGATGCCGATCTGCGTGCGCGCGCCGCGCTGAAAATGTTGGGCGTCCAGCGGGGCTGGCGGATTGCCGATATCGGCTGCGGCAACGGCGTGCTGGCGACGGAAGCCTCGCTGATGGGTGCGCAGGTCGACGCCATCGACATCTCGCCGGCGATGCTGGCGCTGGCGGAAATCTACGCGCGGGACCGCAAGGCCAAGGTCTCGACGCAGTCGGCGGGCCTGCTCAGCTTCGCCTACCAGCCGGAATCCTACGATCTGATCGTCAGCGAGTTCACGCTGCATCACCTGCCGGATTTCTGGAAGGCTGTGGCGATGGCGCGGATCTATCGCGCGCTGAAGCCGGGTGCGACCTTCTATCTTCGCGACATCGTCTACGCGTCGATGCCGGATGCCGTCGAACGCGACGTCGAGCAATGGGCCGACTGCCAGATCAAGAACCACGATTTCTCGCGCGAGAGCGTGGTGACGCATATGCGCGACGAATATTCCACCTTCGGCTGGGTAATGGAGCGGATGCTGACCGACGTCGGCTTCACGCTGGTCTCGGCCGACTACCACGCGCCGATGCACGGCACTTATCTGCTGCGCAAACCCAATCCTTCGACGTAATGGCCAGCGCGCAGGGGCTAGAGCGGAACAACAAGCAGGGCTGCACGACAGAGCAGAACCGGAAACAACGATGAAGCCGGCCGACGTCCTCATCGCCCTCATGGTGGCGATCATCTGGGGGCTTGCCTTCGTGGCGAGCCGGATCGCGCTCGACGAATTTTCGCCGGAGCTGATGACGGCGATGCGCTTCGCCATCGCCGCAGTGCCGTGCCTGTTCATCCGCAAGCCCAAGATTGCCTGGTCGCTTCTGATCGCAATCAGCTTCACGCTGTTCCTCGGCCAGTTCCTGAGTCAGGCCTATGGCATCGCCCATGGTGTGCCGGTGGGCCTGACCTCGGTCGTCGTGCAGAGCCAGGCGCTGTTCACCATTGGCTTTGCGGCGATCGCATTCGGCGAGCGGACGACGCCGGTGCAGACGCTCGGCGTCGTCATCGCAGCGGCGGGTCTGCTGATGATCTGCGGCACCGTCGGATATGATTTCAGCATCGGCGCTTTCGCTGTGCTGATGATTGCTCCCGTGAGCTTTGCCGTCGGCAACGTTCTGTTGCGCGGCGCCCGCGGCGTGCCGATGTTCGATCTGTTTGCCTGGCTTTGCCTTGCCACCGCAGTGCCGCTGTTCGCGCTGGCGCTGCTCGTCAACGGGCCGGCGCCGACGTGGCATTCGCTGATCCACATGTCGCCGACGGGCCTCGTCTGCCTGCTGGTAATCGGCGCCCTCTCCACCAGCATCGCCTATTGGCTGTGGGGCCGGCTGTTGCGCGATTATCCCGCTGCCCAGGTGGTGCCGTTCGCGTTGCTGGTGCCGTTCGTCGGCTCGGCCGCCTCCAGCATCGTATTCGGCGAGCGATTCGGGCCGCTGCGGTTCGCCGGCATGCTGACCGTGGTCGGCGGCATCGCCGTGATGGTGCTGGCGCGGCGCCCGCAGCCGCTGCCAAAGACGGCGTGAGGCGAGCATGACCCAGTTGCTGCTCGTTGCCTCCATCATGCCCGGCCAAGGCGGGCGAGGGGGACGGCCGGTTCCTCCAGACACTGGTCAGCCTGCTGGCGGGCACGGCCTCGACCGTGGTCCGGGCCTTCTTGGACACCGCACTGCGGCCGGTCCTGACCTCCGAGCGGCCGGTGCGGGCCTTCAATATGCTGATGGCGATCCTGCTGCGGGCGTCGCTCTACCCCATCTTCATGGATGCATGATGCCGCAGTTTTCCATGCAGAAACGGGTTTCCCAGGGGGCTGAAAATGCTCTAGACAGCCCCCGAAATCCGCAAATTTCACCGTCCGAGACCTGACCAACGGCCGATTCTGGCCATCTGAACGAGGAAACGACCATGCGTGTTTATTACGATCGCGACGCCGACCTAAACCTGATCAAGGGCAAGAAGGTCGTCATCGTCGGCTATGGCAGCCAGGGCCACGCCCATGCGCTCAACCTGAAGGACTCCGGCGTCAAGGACGTCGCCATCGCGCTGCGCAAGGACTCAGGGTCGGTCAAGAAGGCCGAAGCCGCCGGCTTCAAGGTGATGGAAGTCGCCGAAGCCGCCAAATGGGGCGACCTCGTCATGATGCTGACCCCGGACGAGCTCCAGGGCGACATCTACCGCGAGCACCTGCACGACAACATGAAGAAGGGCGCAGCGCTCGTCTTCGCGCACGGTCTCAACGTCCACTTCAACCTGCTCGATCCCCGTGCCGACCTCGACGTGCTGATGATCGCGCCGAAGGGCCCCGGCCACACCGTGCGTTCGGAGTATCAGCGCGGCGGCGGCGTGCCCTGCCTGATCGCGATCGCCAAGGACGTCTCGGGCAACGCCCATGACCTTGGCCTGTCCTACGCTTCCGCCGTCGGCGGCGGCCGCGCCGGCATCATCGAAACCACCTTCAAGGAAGAGTGCGAGACCGATCTGTTCGGTGAGCAGGTTGTGCTCTGCGGCGGCCTGGTCGAACTGATCAAGGGCGGCTACGAGACCCTGGTCGAAGCCGGCTATGCGCCGGAGATGGCCTATTTCGAGTGCCTGCACGAGGTGAAGCTGATCGTTGACCTGATCTATGAAGGCGGCATCGCCAACATGAACTACTCGATCTCCAACACCGCCGAGTATGGCGAATATGTCACCGGCCCGCGCATCGTCACCGCCGAGACCAAGGCCGAGATGAAGCGCGTTCTCGCCGACATCCAGGGCGGCAAGTTCGCCCGCGACTGGATGCTGGAGAACAAGGTCAACCAGACCTCGTTCAAGGCAACCCGCGCCAAGCTCGCCGCGCACCCGATCGAGGAAGTCGGCGCCAAGCTGCGCGACATGATGCCCTGGATCAAGAAGGGCGCGCTGGTCGACAAGAGCAAGAACTGAGCTTTGCGCTCCCCGACGCGCAGCGCACCACGCAAGTGGTGCGCTGCATCGCCGGGACAGGAGAGCAGAACACAAGCTTGGCTCGCCAAACCAAATCTTAAACCTTCGCGACTATATCTGAGCGGGATCGCGAACAGCGGTCTCGCTCTTTTCATCTCGCGCGAAGCATTGCTGCTTCATTCAAGTTCTTCGCGAGTTGAAGTGCTCTCCGAGCAGCAAGAACTGACACTTAAACCACATTCTTGACCTCGCGTCGTTTCTCGGAATTTCCCGTAAACTCCCCGGCTCCGAAACGTCAGCGTCTTCAGAGTCGAAGCCCAGGCTCTTCATCCGCGTTCTCAGCATCAGAACGGTCTGGTCGCGCGAGGTTCGCGTGCCGCCTTATCCTGAGAACCAACACTTGCTTGCAGCCCCCCGCGGCAGAACGGCCAGCCAAGAAATGTCGTCGGTGCGCAGCCTGAGAAACGGGTAGCATTGCACGACACGGCGTCTCTCCTACATGATCACCTGGGGAAACTTGAGGGGGAACGACCATGAGATCTGTCGTCGTCACCGGCGCGTCCACGGGCATTGGCTGGGCCATTGCGAAATTCCTGATCGGGCGCGGCTATCGCGTCTTCGGCAGTGTCCGCAAGCAGGCCGATGCCGACCGGCTCAAGGGTGAGTTCGGCACGAACTTCACGCCGCTTCTGTTCGACGTTACCGATGAGGCTGCCGTGCTGGCGGCGGCGCGCGAGGTCCGCGCTGTGCTGGGCGGCGAGACGCTGGCGGGTCTCGTCAACAATGCCGGCATCGCGGTCGCAAGCCCCGTGCTCGAATTGTCGGCCGACGACTTCCGCCGCCAGATGGACATCAACGTCATCGGCCCGGTGATTGCGACGCAGGCTTTTGGGCCGCTGCTCGGCGCCGACCCGTCACTGAAGGGGCCGAAGGGACGGATCGTCATGATCAGCTCGGTGGCGGGCAACAACGCGAATCCGCTGTCGGCGCCTTACAGCACCTCCAAGCACGCCATCGAGGGGCTGTCGGAGAGCATGCGCCGCGAGCTGATGCTGTTTGGCATCGACGTCATCATCGTCGCCCCCGGGGCGGTGAGGACGCCGATCTGGAGCAAGGCCGAGCAGATCGATCTCTCCGTCTACCGGAATTCGCCCTATCTGCCGGCACTCAACAAGGTCATGGCGTTCATGATGGATCTCGGTGCGAACGGCCTGCCGGCCGAGCGTATCGCCGAAATCGTGTTCGAGGCGCTGACCAGCCCAAATCCCAAGGTCCGCTACCAGATCACACCCGACCGCATGCGCCATCTGATTGGTGCCGTGCTGCCGAAGCGGACGCTCGACCGCATCATCGCCAAGCGGCTGGGGCTGCTGCCGCAGGGTTGATCGACGTTCAGCGCGCCACGGCCGTCCGTCCGCGCGGATGGGCCGCGATCGGCCCCAACGGCACCACTGGGGGAATCAAGGTTGCCGGTTCGCCCAGGGCCGCCCGGCCGGTGCCGCGCGGCCGTTCGTCGTCCACTAACATTAAGCGAAGGTCGGACCGCGACACGCGTTGCTTGTCGGTGACCGTTCAATTACAGTTTTATGACACGGTGCAGGCTTCCGGCTGCGCCGAACGCCGCAGGCTGGCCCGACGGCTGGGTATTCATCGCGCCGGACCAGCAGTTGCGTGTCGTCGATGGCGTCCGCGCCCAATCCAGGTCCTTCCGCTGCCACCGCCGTGCTGGCGAGCGTCGCCGCGCTCGGAATCTGGCGGCTGCTTGCGGTTGCCGCACCACATCTGGCGGCGCTCGGCCTGATGTACGAGACCGAGACGGATTTCGGCTCGCGGCTGTCCTTCGCGCTCGCCTGGGGTATCCTCAACTTCCTCTGGATCACGCTGCTGCGGCGGCCCGCATTGTCGGGCGCGCTGTCGCTGACCATGGTCGTGGTGCTGGTGCTGCTGTCGCGGCTCAAGCACGACGTCGTGCAGATGACGGTCAACTTCATCGATCTGATGATGATCGACCGCGACACCGTCGCGTTCCTGTTCACGATCTTCCCGAATCTGCGCTGGTCGGTGATCCTGGCCGGTCTCGTCACGTTGCCGCTGATGTATGCGCTGTGGTGGCTCGATCCGTTCCGCATCCGCAGGCTGCCGGCGCTCGCGTGCAAGCTCGCCTGTCTTGCCGCACTGGTCGGCTATTCGCTTTACCACCCCGACGAGGCCTGGCGCGGCTATTACGACGACGGCTATCTCTCGAAATTCTTCCGCTCCGGCGTCAGCGCGGTCTCCGACTTTGCGCAATACGGCTTCATGGAATCGGCCGCCGCGACCGACGAACGGCTCAACATGCCGCTGGTCGATGCCTGCCATCCCGCCGGCCGCCGGCCGAACATCATCATGATCCATGATGAATCGAGCTTCGACATCCGCGCCGCCCAGGGCATCAAGGTGCCGGCCGGATATGGCAATCATTTCAAATCCTGGGATGGCAAGCAGCGCGCGTTCCTGGCCGAGAGCAATGGCGGCCCGAGCTGGTTCACCGAATACAACGTGCTCGCCGGGCTGTCGTCGCGCTCGTTCGGCCGCTTCGCTTATTTCGTGACGCGCATCGCGACTGGCCGCGTCGAGCGCGGCCTGCCGCTGGCGCTACGGCGCTGCGGCTACGACACCCTGTCGCTCTATCCCGCCTATGGCGGCTTCATGGCTGCGCGCAGCTTTCAGATGACGACCGGCGTCGAACGTTTTCTCGACTCCAAGGATCTTGGCGCGAAGGATGTCGAGCCTGACAGCTTCTTCTACGACAAGGCCCTCAAGTTGATGGGGCAGCAGCCGCCAAACAAGCCGCTGTTCACCTTCATCTATCTCGGCGCCAATCATTTCCCCTGGGAGACGCGCTTCCGCCCGGACCTGCTGCCGAACTGGCGCGCGCCGGGCAACGTGCCGTCGATCGACGAATATCTGCGCCGGCAGGCGATGAGCGCAGAGCAGTACAAGGCCTTCCTGGCCGGCCTGAAAAAGAATTTTCCGGGAGAACCCTTCCTGATCGTGCGCTATGGCGATCATCAGCCCGAGTTCGCGCCGGCTATCCTCGAGCCCGGGCTCGACGAGGGCGCTCTCGGCAAGAAGCTCGATGCTTACGATCCGCGCCTCTATGCGACCTACTACGCGATCGACGCCGTCAATTTCGAGCCGGTGAAGAGCGAGGCCGTGATGGACACGGTCGACGGTCCCTATCTGCCGCTGGTGATCCAGGAAGCCGCCGGCATTCCGCTCGATCCGTCCTTCGCCGAGCAGAAGGAGATCATGCTCCGCTGCAAAGGCATCTTCTACGGCTGCAAGGACGGCGCGGAGGCGCGACGGCTCAACCGGCTGCTGATCGACGCAGGGATGATCCGGGGACTGTAGCCGGCCTACCGCTTGCCCACCTTCTCCCACAGCCACTTCGCCACCGCATCCGGTGAGGAATTCGCATCGTTGCCGGCGGCACGCAAATTGGCCTCGCGCATCGTGGCGATGTCGATCTTGCCGAGCAGCGGAGTGAGCGCCGTCTTGAGCCGTTCGTCGCCGGCGCGTTTCGGCGCCAGCAGCAGGATGGCATCATAGGGCGGGATCGCGTGCCTGGGATCGTCCAGCGCCGTGAGATCGTATTTCGCGATCAGGCCGTCGCTGGTGTAGCCGGCGATCACGTCGACCTCGCCGCTGGCGACTGCCGCATACATGAAGTCCGGCTGCATCTGACGCTGGGCGCGGAACGAAAGGCCATAGGCCTTTTGCAGCGCCGCCCATTCGGGGCGCGAGAAGAACTCGTAGTCGCCGGCAATCGACAGCTTCGGAGCATGCGCCGCGAGATCGGCGATGGTACGGATGTCGAGTGCTTCGGCGCGCGTCTTCGGCATCACCAGCGCATAGGCATTCTCGAAGCCGAGCTCGCCGAGCAGGGTGACGTTGTCCTTGGTGAGCGCCGTCTTCAGTTCCGCCAATAATTCCGCACGCGGCTTGATGTCCGTGCGGTGAAGCTGGTTGGCCCAGAGCGTGCCGGAATAGTCGACATAGAGGTCGATATCTCCTGCCTTCAACGCCTCGAAGATCACGCTCGAGCCAAGACCCGATCTCGCAGTGGAGGGCAGGCCGGCGGCCTGGAGACGATCCCTGAGCAAGGCCGAGAGCACATATTGCTCGGCAAATGTCTTGGCACCGACCACATAGCCTGATGACGAGCGGCCCATCGAGGGCACCAGGGTCGCTGCGACCAGCGCCGCGATCCCGGCGGCGCCGAGCCCGCTGCGCAAGCGGCTGCGGCGGCGCAGGCCACTCTCGATCAGTCCGAGCAGTTGATCCACGGCGAGCGCGAGCGCGGCCGATGTAAAGCAGCCGAACAGCACGAACACCCAGTTCTGGGTCTGCAATCCCGCAAAGATGTAGTTGCCGAGGCTGGTTTGCCCGATCGGCGTCGACAGCGTCGCAGTGCCGATCACCCACACCGCGGCGGTGCGGATGCCCGCCATCATCACCGGCAGCGCCAGCGGTAGCTCGACCATCACGAGCGACTGCCGCGCGGTCATGCCGACTCCTTCCGCGGCTTCGATCAGCGCGGGATCGATGCCGTTCAGCCCGGTGATGCCGTTGCGCAGCACCGGCAGCATCGAATAGAGCGCCAGCGCCAGCACCGCCGGCAGGAATCCGAAGGCGGAGAAGGAGACGCCGAACCAGGCGAGTGTCAGCGAAGCCGCTGCGAGCAGCAGCGGATAGAACAGCGCGAGCAGCGCCAGTCCCGGTACTGTCTGCACGATGCTGGCAAGCGCGAGCAGGATGCTCCGCGGCGCCGGACGGTTGCGGGTCAGGATCGCCAGCGGCAGGCTGACGGTGAGGCCAAGCGCCAGCGCGGCGAGGCTCACCCTCACATGGTTGCCGAGA
The DNA here is from genome assembly GCF_007290395.2 of Bradyrhizobium cosmicum. Classification (NCBI taxonomy): domain Bacteria; kingdom Pseudomonadati; phylum Pseudomonadota; class Alphaproteobacteria; order Hyphomicrobiales; family Nitrobacteraceae; genus Bradyrhizobium; species Bradyrhizobium cosmicum. Next base: position 1,991,583 of record NZ_CP041656.2, read on the forward strand.
TAGTCGGGCAAATGCGACAGCGCCTCGCCCCAACGCGGATCGGAGAGGAGGCTCATGCCGCACCGCTCTGCGGGAGCAGCGCGTTCAGCCGCTCGACCTGGCGCCGCGGCGTGCGCAGCAGCTCCAGCACATAGGCGTCGTCGCTTTTCGAGAGCTCCACCGGCGTGCCCTGCGCGAGCATCCTTCCGCCGCGCATCACCGCGATGCGGTCGGCGAGCAGGATCGCCTCCGTCATGTCATGCGTAATCATCACCGTGGTCAGCCCGAGGCTGCGATGCAGGGCCCGATAATCGTCGCCCAGCGCATCACGGGTGAGGGGATCGAGCGCGCCGAACGGCTCGTCCATCAGCACGATGCGTGGTTTTGCCGCGAGCGCCCGTGCCACGCCGACGCGCTGCCGCTGACCGCCCGAGAGTGCTTCGGGCAGCCTGTCGCGATGCGCGGTTCGGTCGAGTTGCACGAGCGCCAGCAACTCGTCGATTCGGGCGTCGATCTCCGCCGTCGCTACGCCCAGCAGCTTTGGCGTAATCCCGATATTGTCCGCAACGCTCAAATGCGGGAACAGTCCACCGCTCTGGAAGACGTAGCCAATTCGCCGCCGCAGCGCGACAGGGTCGACATTCCGCACCTCCTCGCCCTCGACCGTGATGGTGCCGCCGTCAGCCTCAATCAGCCGGTTGGCGAGCCGCAGCAGTGTGGTCTTGCCAGATCCCGAACCACCGACAACAGCCAAAAACTCGCCCTCGGCGATGTCGAGCGACGCATCGTCGACGGCCTTGAGGTGACCGAAGCTCTTGCTGACATGGGAGTAGCCAATCATCGTCCTGGACGGCATCGGGCGGGAGCTCACTTCGCTGACCCGCCCACCGAGGGAGGGGATGACGAGGCCCATGCGTAGCACGCTTGGCGGCTTGATTGAACTTGGCCGCGCGAGCGGCTAAGGCATCGGGCCAAGTTCGGAGGGAATACATGACGACGCCCACAGCGGTGGCGCTGGAAGATGCCAAGGTCGCGTTCCGGCTCGGGGACGGACGGATCTATACGGCGGTGGAGAAGGCGCATCTGGTGGTCGCCCAGGGCGAGTTCGTCGCCATTGTCGGCCCGACCGGATGCGGAAAATCCACGCTGCTCAACGTCGCGGCCGGACTGCTGACGCCGGCGGCGGGCAGCGTCAGGATATTCGACCGGCCGCTCTCGGGGCTGAACCGGGATGCCGGCTACCTGTTCCAGGCCGATGCCTTGTTCCCGTGGAAGACCGCGCTCGACAATGTCGCCATTGGGCTCGACATCATGGGGGCGCCGCGTGCCGAGGCGGTTCAGCGCGCGCAGAAATGGCTCACAGCCGTCGGCCTCGGCGCTTTCGCCAATCGTTATCCACACATGCTCTCCGGCGGCCAGCGCAAGCGCGTGGCGCTGGCGCAGGTCTTGATCCGCGATCCCAAAATCCTCTTGATGGACGAGCCGTTCGGGCCGCTCGATGCTCAGACCCGCCAGGTGATGGGCAATCTGCTGCTCGACCTCTGGAATGCCGACCGCAAGGCGGTGCTGTTCGTCACCCACGATCTCGAAGAGGCGATCGCGCTCGCCGACCGTGTCGTGATCATGTCGGCGGGGCCTTCCTCGCGCATCATCGGCGACTGGCGCGTCAGCTTGCAGCGCCCGCGCGACATTTTCGAGGTGCGGATCGACAAGGAGTTCCACGCGCTCCACCGCGAGATCTGGAACGTGCTCAAAGACGAGGTGATGAAGGGCTACGCGCAGTCCACCCAGGCGGCGGAGGCGGTCTGATGTCGCGCGTCACGCTGCTTGCGCTTCAAGTCCTTGTCGCCGTGGTCTGCATCGCGCTGTGGCAGTTGCTGTCGACCGTGCCGGTGTTCGGCAAGATCCTGCTGCCGCCGTTCTTCTTCTCCAATCCGGTCGACGTCCTCGCCCAGATCGTCAAGTGGTTCTCGTCCGGCGTGATCTGGAAGCATCTCGGCATCACGCTGACGGAATCAATCCTGGCCTTCGTGATTGGATCGGCCGGCGGTGTGCTGGTCGGGTTCTGGTTCGCTCGCCAGCCGCTCGTCGCCGCGGTGTTCGACCCCTACGTCAAGATGGTGAACGCGTTGCCGCGCGTCGTGCTGGCGCCGATCTTCGCGCTTTGGCTCGGCCTCGGCATCTGGTCGAAGGTCGCGCTCGGCGTGACGCTGGTGTTCTTCATCGTGTTCTTCAACGTCTATCAGGGTGTGAAAGAGGTCAGCCGCACCGTGCTCGACAACGGACGCATGCTGGGCATGAGCGAGCGGCAGCTGATGCGGCACGTCTATTGGCCGTCGGCACTGTCCTGGATGTTCTCCTCGCTGCATACTTCGGTCGGCTTCGCCGTGGTCGGCGCGGTCGTCGGCGAATATCTGGGATCGGCGGCCGGGCTCGGCTACCTCATTCAGCAGGCCGAAGGTGTGTTCGACGTCGCCGGCGTGTTCGCCGGCATGTTCGTGCTATCGGCCTTTGTCATCCTGATCGACTATGGGGTTACGCTGGTGGAGCGACGCCTGCTGGTGTGGCGGCCGACCGTGGACGGGCGCGGCTAGGTAGGCCGCCGCGCCTGACTGCTGACGTTTATGTGATCGACCGGCCGGAATAGAACGCGCGCCCACGCGTCAAACCCCCATGCAACCACCTGCATGGGAGTTCAGGATGCCCCCCTCACAGTTTCGCCGCGCGGTAGCGGCGCTCGCAGGCCGATGGCCCAGGCCCGGCCTTGGCACGGCGTTTCTTGCCGCGCGCATTCTGGTCGCGTTCGCGCTCCCTCCGCTCGTGTTCGCGCATGAGTCCCATCCGGCCAGCCCTCCAGCCGCGCCAAGCGCGGAGGAGCGTGCATTCCTGGAAGAGAACGATGCCGCGATGACCAAGATGATGAATGACATGGCGGCCAAACCGACTGGCGACATCGATCGCGACTTTGTCGCGATGATGAGCCCGCACCATCAGGGTGCGATCGACATGGCGGTGATCGAGCTGCGTTATGGCAAGAATGAGCAGCTAAGGCGCATCGCGCAGGAGATCATTGTCGAGCAGATGCAGGAGATCGCCGCCATGAAGCTCGCGATCGGCGAGTCGGCGACCGACACCACGCCTGCTCCGACGCAATCGCCATCTGTTCCCATCGCAGCCGTTCATCACCATCCGGGGATGCAGATGGACATGTCCGCTGGAATGAAGAAGTAGGAGCCGCAGATGACGACATTTCGAAGCAATATGATGAAGAGCATTTTCCTGGCCGCGACGATGCTTGCGACGGGGTCTCTCGCTTGGGCAGGGCAGGCGCCGGGCGCGCTGTCCGCCCCGGATGTTCCGATCAGCCACCACGACCGCGTCTACGCTGCGGAACAATTCTCGAATACGGTCTCGGTGACAGACCCCGTGGATAACAAACTGCTTGGCGTCATCCGGCTGGGCGACCCGCAGCCCGGCAATTTCAGCCCGCTCTACAAGGGGCAGGTGCTCGTGCACGGCATGGGCTTCTCGCCCGATCACAAGACGCTCGCCGTGGTGTCGATCGGCTCGAATTCAGTCAGTTTCATCGACACCGCAACCAACGCGGTCAAGCAAGTGACCTATGTCGGGCGGTCGCCACACGAGGCGTTCTTTACGCCTGACGGCAAGGAGGTATGGGTTACCGTCCGCGGCGAAAACTACATCTCCGTCATCGATCCGATCAGCTTCAAGGAGACAACCCGCATCACGACGCCGAACGGCCCGGGCATGCAGATTTTCTCGCCCGACGGCAAGTACGGCTACATCTGCTCGTCCTTCAATCCCGAGACCGACGTCGTCTCGGTGGCCGAGCACAGGATCATCGCCAAGGTGAAGCAGGAGAGCCCATTCTGTCCGAACATCGCGGCGACGCCGGATGGAAACCAGGTGTGGTTCACACTGAAGGACGTCGGCCGGACACAGGTGTTCAACGCGAGACCTCCGTTCAACGCGATCAGGACGATCGACACCGGGCCGATTACCAATCACGTCAACTTCGCGCACACCGCCAAGGGAACATTCGCCTATGTCACCATCGGTGGTCTGAACGAAGTGAAGGTGTTCCGCACCGACGACTTCTCGCAGGTTGCCGCGATCCCCGTCGGCAATCTGCCGCACGGCGTGTGGCCGTCCGGTGACGGCACCCGCATCTATGTGGGGCTGGAAAACGCCGACGCGCTTGCGGCGATCGATACGGCAACCAACAAGGTGATCGGGAACGTTCCGATCGGCCAGGCGCCGCAGGCGATAGTCTATGTTCCGAATGCTGCGCCTGACCCGGATGACCGCCAGAATCTGCAGGCGCTCGGCGTGGCCGGCCAGGTCGCTCATCTGGCACTCGCGTCGAAAGACGGCACAAAGCACGGCACGGCGCCGACCAGCGTCTCACTGTTCGATCAGGGCCTGATCCAGATCCTGCAGGCTTCGGTGACGGGACTTCAGCCCAAGCAGAAATATGTGCTGGCATTTGCGGAACGCAGTGACGGGGGCGGACCATTGCAGCCGCTGGCAGCTTTCATGACCAATCCGGCCGGATCCGCTATCGTCAACGCGGCTGGTCCGATCCGGCAGATCGTCGACCAGTCTGCCGCGGCCGCAAGGCGCTATCTGGTGATAGCATCCGGCGACGCGGCGATGCCGGGCGAGGCCGTCCAGATCGAGGCTCAATGACGGCGGTTCGAACGGCAATGGAGAGGTGGCGGAGCGTTTCATGAAGGACATGCTGGTTCAGGTCGAGCCGCTGATCCCCGCGCTTCGCCGCTATGCGCGCGCGCTCATGCGCGAACGCGCGGCCGCCGACGATCTGGTTCAAGACTGCCTGGAGCGCGCCGTCAGCCGCTGGCACCAGCGGCGCGACGGCAGTGTCCGCGCCTGGCTGTTCACCATTCTTCACAACCTGGCTGTCACTCAGTTTCGCCAGGCGACAGCGCGGGGCAGGCACATGCCGATCGACGATGCAGGCGAGCGGGAACTGGTCAGCGCGGCGGAGCAGGAGCACAGGCTGATCTATCAGGACGTCCTGGGCAAGCTTGCGAAACTCCCGGAGGAGCAGCGGGCCGTCTTGTTACTGGTTGCAGTCGAGGATCTCTCTTACGCGGATGCCGCGGACGTGCTGAACATCCCGATCGGGACCGTGATGTCTCGCCTGTCGCGTGCGCGGGAGAGACTGCAACAGGAGATGGATGGCGTTGCGACGGGAAATGTCGTGGCTTTGCGGAGCGTGAAATGAACCAGCGGCCGATCACCGAGGATGATCTCCACGCCTATGTGGACCAGGCGCTCGAGCCCGAGCGTCGCGCGGAGGTCGCATCCTATCTGGACGATCATCCGGATGTTGCCGCACGCGTTGCGAGCTTCGTTGCCCAGCGTGAGCAATTGCGCGGCGCGCTTGCGTCGATCGCCGATGAGCCGCTGCCGGCAGAATTGAACTTGTCGCGCATCATCGAGAGCCGAAAGCGGCGTCCCTTGCGAACGTGGGGAGCGATCGCTGCGATGTTGCTCCTCGGTCTCGGCGGTCTCGGCGGGTGGACCATGCGCAGCGTGTTGCAGGAAGGCTCGAACGGACTGTCTGCGCTGGCACAGGAGGCGGCCTATTCCTATGGCGTCTACGCACCGGACCGGGTGCGGCCGGTCGAGATACGCGCCTCCGAGAGTGCGGAGCTCACGCGATGGGTCTCCAGCCGACTGAAGCAGCCGGTGAAGGTGCCGGACCTCGCTGTCTCGGGCTACAGGCTGATGGGGGGGCGCCTGGTTGCGACGTCCCATGGCCCGGCCGCAATGTTCATGTACGATGACGATCGCGGTGACCGCCTCGTCGTGCTGACGCGTCCGATGAGCAACCGCAATCTGGATACGCCGATGATGCCGCAATCGACCGGCGATGTCGCGGGCTTCGTGTGGGCGGATGGCGGCATGGGTTACACGCTGGTCGGCCAGCTTCCGGGGGAGACCCTCAAGCCGATCGCGAACGAAATCCGGAAGCAGGCGCGCCCGATCTAGCGCCGGAATTCACGAAGCGGGCCCGCGCAGCGGCGCGAGCCCGAACATTCGCCCCGCCTTGACGGAGTGCGTCTCAATCCAGCAGCTTGGTATCGTCCGGCGCCTGCGGCGGCGTCTTGATCGCGATCGCCTTGACCTGGCCGCTGATCGGCTTGGTGCCGCCATGCGGCGTGCCCTTGGGGATGATGACGAGGTCGCCCGGCTTCACCGTCACTTCCTTATCGCCGAGCCAGATCGTGCCGGTCCCGTCCAGGATGTACTGGATCTCGTTGGTGTTGGGATGCATGTGCTTGGGCACATTGCCGACCTGGATCGAGATGGTGGCGCCGTCGGCGCTCGCGAACATTTTTGAGCGGTAGCCGACGTTGTTGGCGGGCCCGAGCGCGTCGCCCTCCATCTCGCCGGTATGGATGATCTGCGCCGTGACGTTTTCCGCGGCCAGGGCCGGGCGGAGCAGCTGGTTGGCGCCGCACCCGGCGGCAAAGGCGGCGGCGATCGATAGCCCGATTGCAAGGCGATTCATGGTTGATCCTCCCCATCAAGAATTGTTGTTGTGGGCTGATGCTATTGCGCCGAAAGGCCGATGACCAGTGCACTTAGGCAGTGCTTCTCAAGCCAGTCCGGCTGCTCTATGGTGCCGCCAGCCGAACGGAGGAAACCAATGAAGAACACGATTGCCAGGCTCGCCGGCGCGCTGCTCGCGCTGACGCTCACCACAGGATTTGCCGCGGCGCAAAGCAAGGTGACCATCGCAATCGGCGGCGGCTCCTGCCTGTGCTATCTGCCGACGGTGCTGGCCAAGCAGCTCGGCGAATACGACAAGGCCGGCCTCAATGTCGAGCTGGTGGACCTCAAGGGCGGCTCGGACGCGCTGAAGGCCGTTCTCGGCGGCAGCGCCGACGTGGTCTCCGGTTATTTCGACCACTGCGTCAATCTCGCCGCCAAGAAGCAGGAGCTTCAGGCCTTCGTGGTCTATGACCGCTATCCCGGCCTCGTGTTGGTGGTGTCGCCCGCGCACACGAATGAGATCAAGTCTATCAAGGATCTTGCCGGCAAGAAGGTGGGCGTCAGCGCGCCCGGCTCCTCCACCGATTTCTTCCTCAAATACCAGCTGAAGAAGAACGGGCTCGATCCCGCCGGCACCGCCGTGATCGGCGTCGGCTTAGGTGCCACCGCGGTTGCCGCGATGGAGCAGGGCCAGATCGATGCGGCCGTGATGCTCGACCCCTCCGTCACCGTGCTCCAGGGCAGCCACAAGGATCTGCGGATCCTCAGCGACACCCGCACTCAGAAGGACACGCTCGAGACGTTCGGCGGCGAATATCCGGGCGGCGCGCTGTATTCGACCGCGGCATGGGTTGCCAAGCACGAGAAGGAGACGCAGGCGCTCACCGACGCGATCCTCGCCACGCTCGCCTGGATTCACTCGCACTCGCCCGAGGAGATCATGGCGAAGATGCCTGAGGAGACGGTCGGCAAGAACAAGGACCTCTATCTCGCGGCGCTGAAGAACACGATCCCGATGTTCTCCGAGACCGGCAAGATGGACCCGAAGGGCGCGGACGCCGTGCTCTCGGTGTTCAGCGTCGGCTCGCCGGAGGTGGCCAACGCCAAGATCGACGTCAGCAAGACCTTTACCAACAAGTATGTCGAGCAGGCCAAGAAGACCACGGGGAGCGCCAAATAGCTGACGCTATCGCTCGGTAGGCCGGCGTCATGACATCTTTGGTCATTCATCGCGTCACGACACTTGATCTCGCGGTGCGGCCGATCGTCTGGCCGTTCGCCGAGGAGCGGCGCGCCGAGATCGCGGCGCATTTCGCCGAGAAGCAGCGCGAGCGGCCCAAGATCTGGAACGGCCGCGTCCTGCTCGGGCGCGACGCGGTCTTCACGGACGGCCATCTTGCCGCGACCTATTTCGAAACCGACTTTGCGAGCTTCCTCGCCTGGCGCGACTGGGGGTTTCCCGACAAGGCGGTGTTCAACGGCTTCGGCATGGGCGCGCTGCGCGCCTCCGACGGCGCCTTCATCATGGGCGAGATGGCGCAGCACACCGCCAATGCAGGGCGCATCTATTTCCCTTCTGGCACGCCCGACCTCGACGACGTCAGGGATGGTGCACTCGACATTCCCGGCAGCGTCGTGCGCGAGCTCGGCGAGGAGACCGGCCTGACAGAAGGCGATTATCAGGCCGAGCCTGGATGGCACTGTGTCGTCACCGGGCCGTCGATTGCAATGATGCAGGTGCTCAACTTGCATATGCCGGGCGAGGCCGCCCGGGTCCGGATCGAGGCCAATCTCGCGCGCGAGGCCGAGCCCGAGCTGTCGGCCATTCATCTTGTGCGCGGGATGAGCGATCTGACGCCGACCATGCCGCGATTTGTCACGGCCTTTATCAAGCAGCAGTTCGCTTCGCGCTGACGCGCGAGGCTTGACATCGCTGCGCTCAGCCCATGTGATGGGCAAAAAGCAAAAGCAAAAAGAATGCAATGCACAATCGTCCAGGGAGGTTTTGATGCGTCTGCGCATGGCTGCCCGCTTGGTACGTGGGCTGTTGGTCGCGTTTGCCGCGACGGGCTTGATGGCTTCGGCCGAGGCTCAGGAGAAGAAGATCAAGATCGGCGTTGTTTTCGACCTGACCGGGCCTCTCGCAGGCGGCGGCTCTGAGCTCGGCTATATCGGCGCAAAAATCATCCTCGACCATTTCGCCAAGACCGGCGTCGAAGGCTACAAGATCGAGGCGGTCTACGCCGACGCGCAGAGCAAGCCCGACATCGCCATCAACGAATCCGTTCGTCTGCTCGAACAGGAGAAGGTCGACATGGTGCTCGGCTTTTTCTCCTCGGCGCAATGCGTTCCGGTGGCGGCCCGCGTCGAGCAGCTCAAGAAGTTCATGTGGATGACGACCTGCATCTCGTCGGCCGTATTCAACGACAAGGGCTACAAATACGTCTTCCGCCCGCAAGCGAGCGGCGACCAGTTCGGCATGATGACGATGGATTTCATCGCGCAGAACGCCAAGGCGAAGTTCGACAAGGAACCGAAGGACCTGCGCGTCGCTATCATCCACGAGGATGGCGCCTATGGCGTCGACGTCTCTAGGGGCAACGAGGCCGGTGCAAAGAAGGCGGGCTTCAACGTCGTGATGAAGGAAGGCTATTCGGCCACCGCGCCGGATCTGTCGGCGCTCGTGACCAAGCTGAAGCGCGCAAAACCCGATGTCATTTTCCACACCGGCTACAATCCGGACATCACCCTGCTGCTGCGTCAGGCCCGCGAGCAGGGTCTGAGGTTCGGCGCGCTGATGGGGCATGGCGCGGGCTACGGCGTTTACGAGAAGCTGAAGGAGGGCATGGGCGCTGACGCCACCTACATCTTCAACACCGATCCGATCTCGATCTGGCTCGCCAACCAGAAGACCATGGACCCGAAACTCCCGGCCGTAATCAAGATGGTCGGCGAGGAATTCGACAAGATCCGGCCGGGTGTTGCCATCCGCTCGGCCCATGTCGGCATCGGCGCGTCCAATACCTACGTCTTCATGGCCGATGTGCTGCCGCGCGCGATCAAGAAGTATGGCGGCGTCGATCCCGACGCGCTGCGCAAGGCTGCGCTCGACACCGACATCCCTGAAGGCGGCACCATGCTCGGCTTCGGCGTGAAGTTCTACGGCGAGGGCACGCCGATGGCCGGGCAGAACGAGCGGTCATTCCCGGTCGTGATCCAGTACATCGACGACAAGTCCTCCGTGGTGTGGCCCAAGAGTCAGGCGCAGCGCGAGGCCGTGCTGCCGCTGCCGAAGGGCACCACCTACAGCAACCAGTAGCGGCGGAGCAGGGCGGTGCTGGAAGTCAGCGGGCTGGTGAAGCGCTTCGGTGGCTTCACCGCTGTCAACAACGTGTCGTTCAGGGTCGATCAGGGCGAGATCCTCGGCCTGATCGGGCCCAACGGTTCGGGCAAGAGCACGATCTTCAACATGCTCTCCGGCACGCTGGCGCCGACCGCAGGCTCGATCCTGTTCGACGGGCGTGAGATCGCAGGCCTCGCGCCGCACCGGATCATCAACTGCGGTGTCGGGCGCACTTTCCAGATTCCGCGGCCGTTCCGCCGTTTGACGATCTTCGAGAATGTCGCGCTCGCGGGTTTCTACGGGCAAGGCCGCCACAGCCGTATCAAGGCGGAAGAGGCGGCCGAGCGTTCGCTTGCGATGGTGGGCCTGCCGACCGATCGTCACGCCAGCGTCGATGGTCTGGGGGCGGCGGGCCTGAAGAAGCTCGAACTGGCGAAGGCCCTCGCCACTGCGCCAAAGCTTCTGCTCGCCGACGAGAGCCTCGGCGGCCTCGACGAGGCCGAGATGGGGCAGGCGGCCGACATGCTGCGCAACATTCGCGACGAGCTCGGCATCACCATCATCTGGGTCGAGCACATCATGGGCGTGCTGATGCGCGTCGTCGATCGCGTCATGGTGCTCGATCACGGCGAGAAGATCTCGGAGGGATTGCCGAGCGCGGTCGCCGGCGATCCGCGCGTGATCGAGGTCTATCTCGGCACCGATGCCGAGACCACGCAGGCCGCAGCGGCCGCGGCGCGGCGTCGCGCGGGAGTGCAGTGATGCTGGAGCTCCGAGGCGTCAATGCCGGCTATGGCACCTTCCAGGCGCTGTTCGACGTCAGTCTCGACGTCAGGGCCGGCGAGGCCGTCGGCGTCATCGGTCCCAACGGTGCCGGCAAGACCACCCTGATGCGTGTCATCTCCGGCCTGATCCGGCCCTCGCGCGGGTCGATCAGGATGGAGGGTGTCGACGTCGTGGCGACGCCGCCGCACAAGATCGTCAGCCTCGGCATCGCGCATGTGCCGGAGAACCGGCGGCTGTTTCCGCAGCTTTCGGTCGACGACAATCTCAAGATGGGCGCCTTCATGAAGGAGGCGCGCGGCCACTACGCCGAGCGGCTGGAGGTCGTGTTCGACCTGTTTCCGCGCCTGAAGGAGCGCCGCCACCAGATGGCCGGCACCATGTCCGGCGGCGAGCAGCAGATGTGCGCGATCGGCCGCGCGCTGATGTCCAATCCGAAACTCCTGCTGCTCGACGAGCCGTCGGCCGGACTTGCGCCCGTCGTGGTGCAGCAGGTGTTCGAACTGGTGAAGCGGATCCGTGCCAGCGGGCTGACGGTGCTGATCGTCGAGCAGAACGTGCAGCAGGTGCTGCGCGTGGTCGATCGCGCCTATCTGATCGAGGCCGGCACGATCCGCTCCTCGGGCACGTCGGCCGAGATGCTGGCGAGCGACACGGTCAAGGAAGCTTATCTCGGGGTGTGAGGTTCATGCAGGCGATCCTGGACGTATTCGACATCTACCTGCTGGAGGCCGTGATCAACGGCATCCTGCTCGGCGGCGTGCTGGCGCTGCTCGCGCTCGGGCTCAATCTGATCTTCGGCGTCATCGACGTGACCTGGATCTGCTACGCTGAGCTCGTGATGATCGGCATGTACGCGATGTATTTCCTGGTGCAGGTCTATGGCCTCAGCTATTTCGTCGCCGCACCACTCACGATTCTGCTGGTCGCGATCCTCGGCGCGGCGCTGCATTATCTCGTGATCGCACCGCTGCTCACGGCGCCGCCGATCAACCAGCTGCTCGCGACCGGCGGCGTGCTGTTCGTGCTCCAGAGCTTTGCCACCGTCGCCTTCGGCATCGACTTTCGCAATCTCGGCATCCGCCTGCCGGTGCTCGCCTTCGGCGAGATGAATTTCAGTTACGCCCGGCTGCTCTCGTTCCTGGCGGCGCTGGTCGGCATGGTCGCGGTCTACCTGTTCATGACCCGGACCTTCACCGGCACCGCGATCCGCGCCATCTCGCAGGACCGGCAGATCATGGCGCTGATGGGCGTCGACACCAGGCGGATCTATCTCATCACGTCCGCGATCGGCGGTGGGCTGGCCGGGCTCGCCGCCTGCCTGCTCGTGCTGCAATATGACGTGCATCCCTTCGTCGGCCTCTCGTTCGGGCCGATCACCTTCTTGATCTGCGTGCTCGGCGGGCTCGGCAATTTCATCGGCGGCTTCATCGCCGCCTTCGTGTTTGCCGAGATCATCTCGCTCGGCGGCCTGTTCTCAGATCTCGAATGGGGCTATGTGCTGGCCTTCGCCTTCTTCATCGTCATGATGTTCATCCGGCCCGCGGGCCTGCTTGCGAGGCGGCGATGACGGGGCAGGGGCGGCTTGCAGCATGGGCGGTCGGGCTGGCGGCGCTGGTTGCGCTGCCCTTCGTCTACCGCGATCCCTATCATCTGCACATCCTGGTGCTGATCCTGATCTGGTCGTTCGCCTATACGTCGTGGTCGATGATGGGGCGGTTTGGCCTGGTCTCGCTCGGCCATGGCGGCTTCATGGGGATCGGCGCCTACGTCACTGCGCTGCTGTGGAATCATCTCGGCTGGTCGCCCTGGATCGGCATTCCCATCGGCATGGCCGCGGCCGGCGTGCTGGCGCTGATCGTCGGTTATCCCTGCTTCCGCTTCCGCATCACCGGGCATTATTTCGTGCTGGTGACACTGGCGCTGTCCGGCATCGTGCTCCAGGTCATCACGGCCACGCGCGACTACACCGGCGGCTCGCTCGGCTATACGCCGAACCGGGCCTCGGGCAACAAGCTGCTGGCGCTGCAGTTCGACGACAAGATCACCTGGTACCTGATCGCGCTCGGGGTCTGGCTGCTCGGCATCGTGGTCTGGCACTGGGTCGACCGCAGCATGGCGCGCTACGCGCTGGAGGCGATCTCGGAGGACGAGGACGCCGCTGCCGCGGCCGGCGTCGATGTCACCGCCGAGAAGCTGAAGATCACGCTGCTCAGCGCGGTGATGACGGCGCTGGCGGGCGCGGTCTATTGCCAGTACCAGATGTTCATCACGCCCGACACCGTCAGCGGCATCGCGGTGTCGCTCCAGATGGTGTTCGCTGCGATCGTCGGCGGACTGTTCGTGTCGCTCGGTCCGACCTTCGGTGCCGTCATCACCATCCTGCTGGCGGAAACCCTGCGGATCGGCTTCGGCACCAAGGCGGTCGGCTGGGACAATCTCGTCTACGGCGTGCTGCTCGTCCTTTTCATCATATTCCTTCCCAAGGGTATCCTTGGTAGCGTGCTCGACCGACTGAAGCCGCAACGCAAGGTTCCCCGCGCTCATGAACAAGAAGCCGTCCAAATCGCTCGCCCAGGAGCTTGACCGCTACATCACGCCGTTTCGCTACGACGGGTCGGGCAAGTTTCACCTCAAGGACCACAAGACCAACGAGAAGGGCGATCTCGACAAGGAGAAGGCGCAGGACATCCTGGAGGCCAACAAGGGTCGCCTCGCCGATTTCCAGGAGAAACTCTACGCCCAGGACCGCTGGTCGCTGCTCCTGATCTTCCAGGGCATGGACGCCGCCGGCAAGGACAGTGCCATCAAGGCGCTGTTCGAAGGCATCAACCCGCAAGGCTGCGACGTCCATGCATTCAAGCAGCCCACCAGTCACGAGCTCGACCATGACTTCCTCTGGCGTCACGTGGTTGCGCTGCCCGCGCGCGGCCATATCGGCATCTTCAATCGCTCACACTATGAGGAATGCCTGGTCACGCGCGTGCATCCGGACATCCTTGCCAAGGAGCAGCTGCCGCCCAAGCTCATCACCAAGAACATCTGGCGGGAGCGATTCGAGGACATCACGGCTTTCGAGCGCTACCTGGCGCGCAACGGCACTATCGTCCTGAAGTTCTTCCTCAACGTCTCCAGGGAGGAGCAGCGGCAGCGCTTTCTCGAGCGGCTGGAGGTGCCGGCCAAGCAATGGAAGTTCTCCATGGGCGACATCAAGGAGCGCGCGCTGTGGCCGCGCTACCAGGCGGTCTATCAGGACATCGTCCGCCACACCGCGACGGCCCATGCGCCCTGGTATGTCGTGCCCGCCGATCACAAATGGTTCGCGCGTGTCGTGATCGGCTCTGCGATCGTCGCGGCGCTCGACAAGCTCGACCTGCGCTTCCCCCGCGCCGACAAGTCCTCGCTGGAGGAGTTCAAGGAAATCCGCAAGGCGCTGGAAAAGGAGGAGGGGAAGAAGCGGGCAAAATGAACAAAAGCGAAAACAACCCCATGCACAGTAGCCGGTGATAATGAAATCAAGGGCTTGGCCGTTATCGTGGATGGGGATTCGGATTTTTGGAATTTCGTTTGACTCGTCGGGCAAAACAGGGGTATGGTGTCATCATTGCGACGTGCCGCTTGTCGCATCCATAGCAGCCAGATCACGGATGCCGTAGGGTGGGCAAAGCGTAAGCGTGCCCACCAATTTTCATGACGATAGGGGTGGCGGGCACGGCGCGCGAAAACGCGCCTTTGCCCACCCCGCTATTTCAGCGCAACCCCGCCCCTCAGTATCCGCGGCCCCACCAGTAGCAGAAGCGCTCGACATTGGCGGGAAGGCTGGCCTCGTAGTTCGCCCACTTCTCGTATTTCGGCAGCTTCACTTCCTTCATCGCGGTGTCGAAGCACTTGCCGGCATCGGCCGCCTTCTTCACCTCTGCTGAGAGCTCCTCCATGTAGGCGACGTCGTCCTCGATGTCCTTCTTGGTCCCGAAGCGGCCGCCGGCATAGGGATGGCCGGGGATCATCCGCTCCCAGTCGAGCGAGGCGAGCTTCTTCAGTGAGGCGATGTATTCCAGTGGCGAGGCGTTGTCGGGAATGTTGCGGAACTGCACGGATTCGATCGGGGCGAAGTCGACGACGAAGACGATCTTCTCCTTCGGCAGCCGCATCACCAGCGAGTTGTCGGAATGGTTGCGGCCGACATAGTTCAGCTCCAGCGTGGTGCCGCCGAGCGTGATGGCCTTCTTGTCGTCGACCACCTGGTCCGGCATCACGACGTCGGCGAGCAGCGAATTCTGCTTCTTCAATTCGAGCAGGCGTTCCTTGGTCCGCCGGTGGGCGACGAAGGTGGCGCCGAGATCCTTGAACGGCTGGCCGCCGGCGATGTGGTCGTAATGATGATGGCTGTAGATCACGTATTTGATCGGCTTGTCGGTGACAGCCTTGATCGCGTCGATATAGGGCTTGGCGGGACGCAAATAGGAGATCGGATCGGTCGCGATCACGCCCTGCGGCGTCACGACGAACATCGACTGATGGCCGCCATAGCGAAAGACGTAGACGTTTTCGGTGCCGTCGACCTTCCTGGTCGAGGTTTGCGGCGGGGATTGCGCCGTGGCAGGCCCAAGTCCGGCGACGAGCGCGACAAGTGCGGTCAGGCAAATCGATTTCTTCATGTCTGGCTTTCTGGAAATGATCGAGAGCGGGAGAGGAGAGGCGAATATCCTCGTCATCACAAACGCTGCCGGGAAGAGTTTATTCCGCTGCATTGAGTCGCAGGGGCGTCGCAGCGGGATAATTCATGCTGCTGTGCGTAGCCGCCGAGGAACTCGCGCATCCAAATGTGATGCCTGAAGCATCGATCCCGCTTGACAGTTTTGTGTCACAGGAGGACCATTAGCTTGGTCGCGAATACGCGACGCGCAACGTCCACATCCAGAGCAAGGGGAGGTCTATGACTCCACCTCCGCAAATCCAGCCGCGTTAAGTGCGATGGAGCTCGTTCGGACTATCGCATAGCGGCAGAAACCGCGAACGGCACGCCGGGTAAAGGTCTAGTGGGCTGCATCAGTGTGGCATGGCCCCTGCCTGCCCGGCGCTGTGCGTTTTGCAGGCCGCTGATCGCGTCGGGCGCCCTGACGGACCCGCCGGCGCGAATGTCCTGATATCCGCATCTCTCCTCCTCCTCCTCTCCATCGTCATTCCGGGTCCAAGCCCCGGAATGACGGGAGAGCTTCTTGCACGTCGCATCTCAACACGCGCATGTCACTGCCAGAGTCGTGGTTCCCGATCCTGCATTGCGGCAAATGCCAAGAGATGGTCGCCTCAGCGGCAAACTTCCGACACAGGGCGCGGGCGAATAGCGTCCATCCGACATGACGCATGCGCTTCGGCGGTGACGATTCCGCCGTGGCGCATCTATTGTTTCAGGGAATCCTCGTGTCGCACAAGCTTGCCTCCGCGCTCTTCACGGCGCTCTTCCTCGCCATCCTGTCTCTCTGCCCGGCTCGTGCCGAACCGGCTGCGCCCGTTGCCGGCAGCGCGGCCGCACTGTCGCCTGACGAAGCCAAACGCGCGCTGGAGACCCTCCAGGACGACAAGAAGCGCGCGCAAATGATCGACACGTTGCGCGCGATCGCGACTGCGTCCGGTCCGCAGCAGCCCGCGCCTGAGCAGAAATCGCCAATTCCGCTCGCGGCCGACGGCCTCGGTGCGCAGCTTCTGCTCACCGTGTCCGAAGAGATCGGAGAGATTTCGCGAGAGGTCGCGGATGTCGCGCGCACGCTCACGCATTTTCCGGCGTTCTATTACTGGATCGTCCGCACCGCCAATGATCCGGCCGCCTACAACCTCCTGATCGAGATCGCCTGGAAGCTTGCGCTGGTGTTCGGTTGCGCCCTCGCGGCGGAGTGGGTGATCTTCCGGCTGATCCGTCGACCCGTCATCTTCCTCGAAGCGCGCGTGCCGCAGACCGTGCACGTGCCAGTGCAGGCGCTCGCCGTCGGCGACCCGCCGGCATCCGCGTCCGGCGTCGCCGCCCAGCCCGAACAGCACCGGCGCCGCGTCAGCCTGGCGCGCGCGTGGCAATTGCTGCTGCGGCTGCCCTTCGTGCTCGGCCGGCTCGTGCTCGAACTGCTTCCCGTGCTCGTCTTCGTCGGTGTGGCCACGGCGCTGCTTGGAACGGAGATCGGCGATGCCGGCATCGTCCGCCTCGTCATCCTCGCAGTGGTCAACGCCTATGCGTTCTCGCGCGGGCTCATATGTATCGTCCGTGCGCTGGCCGGACCTTACGGCCTGTTTCCAGTTCGCCCGGAAACGGCTGCCTATATCGAGATCTGGGCGCGTCGCATCGTCGGCGTCGGCGTCTCCGGCATTGCGTTTGCCAATGTGGCGCTGCTGCTCGGCCTGCACCGCGCCGGCTACGCTGCGCTGCTGCGCATGGTGATGCTGGTGGTGCATCTGTTCGTCGTCGTCATCATCCTGCAATGCCGCCGTCAGGTCGCCGAGGCGATCCGCGCGCCGGCCGACCGGCAGGGCATTACGGCCCGGCTCCGCAATCGCATCGCCGCCGGCTGGCACTATCCCGCCATCGCGCTCGACATCGCGCTGTGGGCGGTCTGGGCCCTCAACATCCGCAATGGCTATTCGCTGCTGCTGCAATATTTCGTCGGCACGATCGCTGTGGTGCTGATCACCCGCGTCGCCATCATGGTGACGCTGAGCCTGATCGATCGCGGCTTCCGCATCAAGCCGGAGATCCTGCAGCGTTTTCCGGGTCTCGAGATCCGCGCCAACCGCTATTTGCCGCTGCTGCGCAGGATCGTCTCCGGCGTGATCGCCTTCATCGGCTTCGTGGCGGTGCTCGAGGTCTGGGGCGTCGACGCCATCGTCTGGTTCTATGGCGGTCAGATCGGCAGCCGGCTGATCTCGGCCGTGGCGACGATCGGCATCGCCGTGTTCATCGCCGCGGCAATCTGGGAGGCCAGCAATGCGCTGCTGGACCGCCAGATCAATACGCTGTCGCGGGACGGCCACTATGCCCGCGCCGCGCGCCTGCGCACGTTCCAGCCGATGCTGCGGACGGCGCTGCTGTGCCTGATTGCCACCGTCGTCGGACTGACCGCGCTGAGCGAGATCGGGGTCAATGTCGCCCCGCTGCTGGCGGGCGCCGGCATCGTCGGCATCGCCATCGGCTTCGGTTCGCAGAAGCTGGTGCAGGATCTCATCACTGGCCTGTTCCTGCTGCTGGAGAACACGGTGCAGGTCGGCGATAGCGTCAGCGTCTCGGGGCTGTCAGGCGTCGTCGAGAATGTTTCGATCCGCACCATTCGCCTGCGCGCCGGCGACGGCGCCGTACACATCGTGCCGTTCAGCGCGGTCACGACCATCACCAACGCCAGCCGCGGCGCCGGCAACGCGTCCGTCAGCGTCAACGTCGCCTACAAGGAGGATACCGACCGCGCCGGCCAGATCCTCAAGGACATCGTCGAGGAGATGCGCCGCGAGCCTGAATTCCGGGCCCTGATCCGCGGTGACCTCGATCTGTGGGGCATCGACAAGGTCGACGGCGCCATGGTGTCGATCGTCGGTCAGATCCGCTGCACCGAGGCCGGCCGCTGGCCGGTCCAGCGCGAGTTCAACCGCCGCATGAAGCTGCGCTTCCAGCAGAGCGGCATCGAGGTCGCATCTCCGGTTCAGACTATCCTGATGCAGATCGCGCCGCCCGCCGATCATGCCGCCAGTATGACGCCGCGGCGCGCGGCCGGATAGCGGCCCGGTAAACTTACCGCTTGCCTCCGCGCACCCCACATCGTTCACTCCACTTCCAGCCTGCTGACGACATGCGGGCGACAAAAAGGGTAGGGAGAGGCGAATGCGGGGGCTGTGGGCCGGATTGCGCGGCCATGTGATCGTCATTTGCGCGTTGCTCGGATGCGTATGGACTGCATCGGCGGGAGCCCAGCCATTTCCGTCGCGCCCCATCACCCTCGTGGTGCCGTTTTCGGCAGGTGGGCCCACCGATACGTTGGCTCGGATCCTGTCGGAACGGATCGCGGCCGAGTTGCACACCACGATCGTGGTCGAGAATGTGGCCGGCGCCTCCGGCACCATCGCCGGCGCCCGTGTCGCGCGTGCGACGCCTGATGGCACGACGATCACGATCGGCCATTGGGGCACGCATGTGCTGAACGGCGCGATCTTCAAGCTGCCCTATGACGTGCTGGCCGATTTCGAGCCGGTCGCGACGATCGCGATGGGTACGCAGCTCATCGTCGGCCGGAAGTCGCTCGAGGCCAACAGTCTGAAGGAGATGATCGCCTGGCTGAAGGCCAACCCCGGCAAGGCGACCGCGGGCACGGCCGGGGCCGGCACCGGCGCGCATGTCGCCGGCGTCTTCTTCAAGGAGAAGACCGGCACCGACTTCCAGTTCGTGCCTTATCGCGGCGCGGGGCCCGCCATGATCGATCTCGTCGCGGGCCAGATCGACATCATGTTCGACCAGGCCTCGAACTCGCTGCCGCAATACAAGAACGGCGCGATCAAGGCATTCGCGGTGACCTCGCCGACACGGCTGGCCTCCGCGCCCGACGTGCCGACCGTGGACGAGGCGGGGCTGCCCGGGCTTTATATTTCCTATTGGCACGGCATCTGGGCACCGAAGAATACGCCCAAGGACATCGTCACGAAGCTCAACGCGGCGATCGTCACCGTGCTTGCCGATCCCGCCGTCAAGGCGCGCTTCGGCGAATTGGGGCAGGAGATACCGCCGCCGGACCAGCAAACGCCCGCGGCGCTCGGAGCTTTCCAGAAAGCCGAGACTGAAAAGTGGTGGCCGATCGTGAAGGCTGCGGATATCAAGCCGGAATAGTGCTGTCGCACCACACTCTCTCACGCCCGCAGAATGCAAAGCTCTCTCGTCATTCCGGGGCGCGACGAAGTCGCGAGCCCGGAATCCATCGGGCTGCAGAGACCGCCGTGCAATGGATTCCGGGCTCGCGCTGACGCGCGCCCCGGAATGACGAGGAGAGAGCGGACTCTGCTCTCGCCCTCTCACCATGGGGAGCCAGCGATTTCGCCGTTAACCTTTTCTCGCGCGCCATTCTCGCTGCGGTGCGAGATCACAATCAATGCCCGAGAGGCTGCATCCTTGATATAAGGGGACCACTGGCCGACAATGCCAGCGGTTCAATGAGAAGCTCCCTGGGGGAATTCGTGAATAGACCTGCTCGGGTCAGTGCCCATCCGACATCATCCGACACCGCGCACGGCATGACGCTGCTGCGCGATCCCCTGCTCAACAAGGGCACCGCCTTCACGGAAGCTGAGCGCGCCGCGCTGGGCTTGCGCGGCCTGCTGCCGCCTTGTGTGCTGACGATGGAGACGCAGGTCGAGCGCGTGCTCACCAACCTGCGCATGTTGCCGACGGACCTCGAGAAATTCGTCGCGCTGAACGCACTGCATGACCGCAACGAGGCGCTGTTCTTCCGCGTCGTGGTCGACAATATCGACGAGATCCAGCCGATCATCTACACGCCGACGGTCGGGCTTGCCTGCCAGAAATTTGGCCTGATCTACCAGCGTCCGCGAGGCATGTTCATCTCCTCGCGCGATCGCGGCCAGATCGCGGACATTCTGAAGAACTGGCCCAATCCCGCAAAGCTCATCGTCGTCACCGACGGCGAGCGCATCCTTGGGCTTGGTGATCTCGGCGCCAACGGCATGGGCATTCCGGTCGGAAAGCTCTCGCTCTATTCGGCCTGCGCCGGCGTGCATCCCGAGCAATGCCTGCCGATCGTGCTCGACGTCGGCACCAACAACGAAGAGCTGCTGAGCGATCCCTATTATCTCGGCTTGCGCCAGCGGCGGCTCACCGGCGAGGCGTATGACAGCTTCGTCGACGAATTCATGGTGGCCGCGCGAAAGACGTTCCCGGGCGTGCTGATCCAGTTCGAGGATTTCGCCAATCACTCGGCATTCAAGCTGCTGCACAAGTACCGCGACGATGCCTGCGTCTTCAACGACGACATCCAGGGCACCGCGGCGGTGGCGCTCGCAGGCCTGTTCTCGGCGCTGCGCGTCAACGGCGGCAAGCTGAAGGACCAGCGCATCCTGTTCCTCGGCGCGGGCGAGGCCGCGACCGGCATCGCCGATCTCGTCGTTTCCGCCATGATGGCCGAGGGGCTCTCCGAGGCGGAAGCGCTTCGGCGCAACTGGCTGGTGGATTCCCGCGGCCTCGTCGTCGGCAGTCGCGAAGGCCTCCATGGCCACAAGCTCCGCTATGCCCATTCCGACCAGGCGCCGATCGCCGACTTCCTCACCGCGATCAAGACGCTGAAGCCGACGGCGATCATCGGCGTCGCCGCGGTCGGCGGCGCCTTCACGCCCGAGGTGCTGAAGACGATGGCCGCGCTCAACGAGCAGCCGATCGTGTTCGCGCTCTCCAACCCGACCTCGAAGGCCGAATGCTCGGCGGAGGATGCCTACCGCTACACCGAGGGCCGCGCGCTGTTCGCCTGCGGCAGCCCCTATGACCCCGTGAAGCTCAACGGACGCACCTTCGTGCCGCGCCAAGGCAACAACTCCTACATCTTCCCCGGCGTCGGCCTCGGCGTCATCGCGAGCCGCTCGCGGCTGGTGACGGACGAGATGTTCATGGCCGCCGCCCATACGCTCGCCGATTGCGTCGGCAAGGAGGATCTCGCGCAGGGAAGCCTCTATCCGGCGCTCCCGCGCATCCGCGAGGTTTCGGTTCGCATCGCCGCCGCCGTCGCAGACGTGGCCTTCCAGCGCGGGCTGGCGGACGGACCCGCGCCCAACGACGTGAAGGGCCTGGTCCAGTCGCAGATGTACGAGCCGAAATACTAGGCCGTCAGACATACCGGACTGCGGCGGCGTAACAAGACAGTCCCCAGGAGCTCGCCGGCTCCTGGTTGAGCGACTCATCCTTCCCCAGCAAGACGGCACGGCAGCTTTGTAGGCGGCTATCTGTCTCGATTCGGGACACGTCACTGTGGTGGAATCGTCACAGGCGGCGCGAAACGGCTTGGCTCTGGCCTTGGCCTCAGCCCTGCTGTTCTTCAGCCAAGGTTCTGCCCTGATTGCCCACCGAAACTTGAGGCGTGTTCGGAGGGCGCATCATGTCTCGCTTTGCACGTGCCGAAACTGCCCGGAGTTCGCTGGCAACCTCGAGCCGGTTGCTGCTCGCGGTCACCGCTGCGGCGTCGCTCGCCGCCTGCGCGCAATCACCGGTCGGCCGCCAGAAGGCCGATCTTGCCGGCACCAACCGTCAGGCCGCCGTCGAGCGGCCGCACCGGGTGGCGGCGCTGCACCCGCGGCCGATCAGCCGGGTGCGGGTGCCTGACGGTGACGCCAAGCAAGGCGTGTCGCACGGTGTCGCCAGCTTCTATTCGGACACGGAGACCGCGAGTGGCGAGAGGTTCGACAAGAACGAATTGACCGCCGCGCATCCGACACTGCCGTTCGGCACGAAGCTGCGCGTCACCGACGTTTCCTCCGGCCGTTTCGTGACCGTCAGGGTCAACGATCGCGGGCCCTATGTTCGCGGACGCGTCGTCGACATCTCGCCGTCCGCAGCCGAGGCGCTCGGCATGATGGACAAGGGCATCACCAATGTCCGGCTCGACGTCGTGCAATAATTCGATCGTCATGGTCATCGAGACGGCGCGCTTAACCGCCTGTTAGCCGCCCTGTCGCACCATGGATGCCCGAACGATTTGGGCTCTTGGGGGAGGCGGCGTTTGAACACGATCCAGTATCTCGAAGATCAGGCCGCGCGCGCCGAGCGGCTCGCCAAACGGATCACGGATACGCTGACTATCGAGAGACTCCTGAGCTTTGCCGGCGAGCGCCGCCGCGAGATCGAGCTCATCGCCGGCAGCCCCCGTCGCGCATGAAAGTTCCGTAAGAACCATGCTCTGAGTGCATTCCCCCTCGCTTCCAGGCGCGGAACTTCTCTCCTTTTTCTGCGTCATGAATATGATTGAAGAGGAGGAAGTCATGGGCTTTGGAAAAGGTGCTTTGCTTTGGATGCTTGGTGTGCCGCTGCCGATCGTTCTGCTGCTGGCATTGTTCTGGCATCACTAGAGCATGATCCGGAAAAGCGTTAAGCGGTTTCCCGATAAGATCATGCCCAAACGATAGTGTTGCCACACGAAAAGCGCCGCGGAAGCGGCGCTTTTTTGTTGCCTGCGCTTTATGGCGAACGACGCGCGATCAGGTGTGGTTCTGGACGAAATCGCTGAGGTAGTCGGGCAGGGCCACGCCGTCGATGTCGCAACGCGCCCGGATCTCGCCCGCGACATCGGTCGAGATATCCCTGGTCCAGTGCTCGAGCGTGTTGAACGAGATCACCTTGATCGGATCGTTGAAGCAGCCGGCGACGAGCTCACCGATCGTGGCTTCGAGATCGCTGCGCTCGATGCGAATTTCGTTGGCCTTGCCGAGGCGATCAATCACCACGAACAGGGTCTGGTCTGCGCCATAGGGCACGACCGGGGTTGGCACGCCAGCTCCAAGCATCTCAGACACTCACGCTTTGGCTTCCGATCCCGGTTAACGGGAAGAACCTGACGAAGGTTCCAGCCGAAGTCGGAAAGCAGGTGAGAAGCTTGTCGCCTGTGCGCACCCAGCGTCCGGCCACGCTGTCAGAGAAATTCTCTTAATCGCGATAGCTCGGTGACGTGCTCTGATGAGAGGATGTCCGTGACCAGAGGCGGCTGCGCCGCGGTGTGGATTTCATAGAGATGCCTGGTCGTCGCCGGCTTTTCCATGAAGGCCGAGATGCACTGGTCGAGCGTGCCCTGGCTGACCTGGTAGGGCTCCCGGTCCGGCTGGCGCTGGTTCGCTAGCGACGGCCATTTATGCAGGACCGCGAGCGCACCGAAATCGACCTTTGAATCCGTCACCATGTTACCCATCGCAACGCCTCACGCAAAAAGAACCCCAGCACGCACACTCACGAGCCGGGGCTCACAACCTCATTGCATCTCAATGCCACGAGCGCCTAACGCGGCTGCCGGGAAAAGGTTCCCGGCAGCCTGTTCGTCCTCAGCTCGCGGCCGCCGCGATTCTGTGCCCCGGGCTGGGTTGACCCTGGCTGTACTCGTCATCGCGACTGATCTCCGGCGGAAGCCCGGCGAAGCGCCGCAAGGCTTGCGCCATCTGCACTCGGCCCGGCACGCCGGTGATCACCACGTCCACCATCGCAAAGGACGAGTGGAAATGACCGCGCGCCTTGAGCTGCTCGACCGGGACGCCCGCGGCGGCCATGGCCTCGGCATAGGCGATGCCCTCGTCGCGTAGCGGATCGAACTCGCTGGTGACCACGAAAGCGGGCGGCAGGCCCGAGACCTTGCCGCGCAGCGGCGAGGCGCGCGGATCGGTGCGGTCGGCCGGCGAGCAGTACAGATCCCAGAACCAGTACATCAGCGAACGCGTCAGGAAATAGCCGGTCGCATTGTCGTTGTAGGAGGGACGATCGAAGCTGCAGTCGGTGACGGGGCACACCAGCAACTGGCCCGCGATCTGCGGCCCGCCGCGGTCGCGCGCGAGCTGACAGGTGACGGCGGCGACGTTGCCGCCTGCGCTCCAGCCGGCGACCAGCACCGGGCCCGGCTTGCCGCCGAGCTCGGTGGCATGCTCGGCGATCCAGCGCGTCGCCGCATAGCCGTCCTCGGCCGCCGCCGGGAAACGATGCTCCGGCGCGTGACGATAGCCGACGCTGACGAACATCATGCCGGTCCGCCGCACCATGTCGCGGCAGAACGGCTCGTCCGACTGCTCGTCGCCGAGCACCCAGCCGCCGCCGTGGAAATAGACCACGACCGGATGCGGTCCTGATATCGCAGGCTTGTAGACGCGATAGGGCAGCGGTCCGTCGGGGCCCGGCAGCGTGCCGTCGACGATCTCGCCGATCGGCCGTCCGGCGGGACGGCCCTTGTTGAACTCATTGACGAAGGCACACGCGCCTTGCGCACCCATCGACTCGATCGGCGGCAGGTTCAGCGACGCGAGCAGGTTCAGCACCAGCCGCACATCAGGCTGCAGACGCACGATTTCGCCGTCATTGCATTGCGCGGCGACGTTCGGGCCTGTCAGCCTGAAGCCGAGCATGCCACGGCTGGTGACCTCGTCGCAGATGCTGCGATAGGGACCGACGCCGCCGGTGTAGGGCATCAGCCCCTGCACCTTGCCGGGCACGTTGGCGCCCGTGTACCAGGTGTTGGCGAGCCGGTGCAGCGTCACCATCGAGCAGTCGGCCATGTGCCTGTTCCAGCCGGCCTGCGCCGTCGCGGTCGGCTCGATCGTGGTGAAGCCGGCGTCGCGCAGTGCGGCAAGGCGATCGACGACCCAGTCGACGTGCTGCTCGATCGACACCGCCATGTTCGACAGCACCGACGGGCTGCCGGGGCCGGTGATCATGAAGAAGTTCGGGAAGCCCTCGACCGTGAGCCCGAGATAGGTCTGCGGCCCCTGCGCCCAGACGTCGGTGAGCGACCTGCCGCCGCGTCCCGTGATCGGATGCACGGCGCGGATCGCGCCGGTCATGGCGTCGAAGCCGGTGGCGAACACGATGATGTCGACGTCGACGTTGCGCCTGGCCGTCGTGATGCCGCTCGCGGTGATCGCCTTGATCGGCTCCTGCCGCAGATTGACCAGCGTGACGTTCGGCCGGTTGTAGGTGGCGTAGTAGTTGGTGTCGAGGCAGGGACGCTTGGCGCCGAACGGATGGTCGTCCGGCATCAGCGCCGCAGCAGTCTCGGGATCCTTGACGGCAGCGCGGATCTTCTCGCGGATCAGGTCCTGGACGATCCTGTTGCCGTCGACATCGACCGCCTGGTCGGCCCAGAGCTGCGTCAGGATGTGGACGAGGTCGCCGGCGGCCCAGGCGCGCTCGAACCGCTCACGACGCTCGGCATCGCTCAATTGCCAGCTCACGACCGTCTGCTGCGGATAGGGCACGCCGGCCATCGATTGTCGCGCCTGCTCGCGATAGGCGGCGCGGTCGCTCTCGAACAGCTCCTTGCGATCGGCAGGGGGCGGGCCGTTATGCGCGGGCAGCGCGAAATTCGGCGTGCGCTGGAACACGGTGAGATGCGCGGCCTGCTCGGCGATCAGCGGGATCGACTGGATCGCCGACGAGCCTGTGCCAATCACGGCGACCCGTTTCCCCGCCAGATTGACGCCGTCATGCGGCCAGCGGCCGGTGAAATAGACCTCGCCCTTGAAATCCTTGACGCCGTCGATTTCCGGCGGCTTTGGCGCGGAGAGGCAACCCGTGGCCATGATGTAATGGCGGCAGGAGACCGGCGGGCCGTTGTCGGTGATGAGCTGCCAGCGCTCGGTCTTCTCGTCCCATCTGGCTTCGGTCACCTTGGTCTTGAAGCGGATGTCGCGGCGCAAATCGTAGCGGTCGGCGACGAAGCCGAGATAGCGCAGGATCTCGGGCTGGGCCGCGTATTTCTCCGACCAGGTCCATGCCGTGTCGAGTTCCGGATCGAAAGTGTAGCTGTAGTCGATGGTCTGGATATCGCAGCGCGCGCCCGGATAACGGTTCCAGTACCACGTGCCGCCGACATCGCCGGCCTCATCTAGCGCGACCGCGGTGAACCCGGCCTTGCGCAGGCGATGCAGAAGATAGAGGCCGGAAAATCCGGCGCCGACCACGGCGACGTCGACCTGTTGGGCTGTTCCATTCGCCGTGCTGGACTCACGTGCGGCGACCATTGCGTCAGACATGGCATTCCTCCCGTGCTTTTGTTTTGCCGGCAGGCTAGCGCTGCAGGCTCGGCTTGTCATCAGAGCAGGTGCAATCTTCGGTAGTCGTTTGCGGCGCGATCGTGACCGCGCGAAGGTTGCGGCGATACACGCAGTGCGATGCACAACGCCGTGATAGTCCGGTCTAATCAGACCACATCGGTCTGTGTATGCTTGCGGCTACAAGCCACGCGTGCCCGGGCGTCATGACAGAGTTGAGTGAGCGAACCAAAGCGAACATGGACGTCGTCCTGGAGGAGACGTGCCGCCAGCTGCCGCACGGCGGCGATCATGACAGCCGCAGATTCATTGCCGAGCGGCTGATCGAAGCGGCGCAGTCCGGCCGCTCCACCCTCGGCGAACTCGGCATCGTCGCGCGCCGCGCGCTGGCGGAGATCATCGGCAAGGGCGGCTAGGTCTGCGGGAGCGCTTGCCTCGCCTCGGTCCGCGGACGTAACCTGCTCGGGAACCTTTCCGCGCATCGGGATCTCCCAGGATGCGGTCGCTGTTTGCATTCCTTGCGGCCTTCTCCCTGCTCTGCGGTGACGGTGCGGCCGTCGCGCAGGCGGTCGGGCAGTTTCCATTCGCATTGACGCGTGAAGGCCAGATGCTCGGCGCGGTCGAGGGCGAGGTGGCGTCCTTCAAGGGACTGGCCTACGCCGCTCCGCCGGTCGGCGCGTTGCGCTGGCGTCCGCCGCAGCCGACGGCCGAGAACTCGGAGATGCGCACCGCCTACGAGTATGGCGCGCCGTGTCTTCAGCCGTCGCTGCCGGGCGCCAGCGAGGATTGCCTTACGCTGAATGTGTTCCGTCCCTTCGGGGTCGACGGCCCGCTGCCGGTGATGGTGTTCATCCATGGCGGCGCCTTCGTCAGAGGCACGGCGAACGATCCGGTGTTCGACGGCGCCAAGCTGGCGCAGGCCGGGCTCATCGTGGTCACCGTGAACTATCGCCTCGGCGTGCTTGGCTGGCTTGCCGATCCGGCGCTGTCGGATGGCGGCTCCGGCAATTACGGCCTGATGGACCAGATCGCGGCGCTGCAATGGGTGCATGACAACATCGCGGCCTTTGGGGGCGATCCCGGCAACGTCACCCTGTTCGGCAGCGGCGCCGGCGCCACGTCGATCGCGCTGCTGATGCTGTGTGCGCAGTCGCGCGATCTGTTTCAGAAAGCCATTCTGCAATCGATACCCGGTCGTGCGCGGCTGCGCCCGGCGCAGGAGGCGGAGGCTATGGGGCGGCACTTCGTCGCCATGCTTGGGGAGCCCGCCGACTTGCGCGCCGTCGAGACGTCGCGGCTCCTTGCTGCCGAAAACCGTCTGCTCGACGAATCGCCGCGCAGCGTCGCCCCGGCGATCGATGGACGTCTGGTGACCGCGGACGTTGCCGCCGGCTTTGCGGCCGGACACGAAAGCCGGATTCCTGTGATCATTGGCTCGAACGACGATGAGACCGGCTTTGACGGCGAGCTCGACATCAAGGCGGCGCTGGCGTCTTCGGGCGAGAGTATCGACGAGCTGCGCAGGCTCTATCCGGGCCTTGCCAGTCCTTCGGACCTCGCGGCGAGGTTCTACACGGACAAGGTGTTTTCCGAGCCGGCGCGACTGCTGGCTCGCCTGCATGCCGCAACCGGCGCAGCCGTCTTTCGCTATCGCTTCGCCTACGTGCCCGAGGCCCGGCGGAAAAATCCCGACGAAGGGCACGGGCGCGAGTTGCAGTTCATCTTTGGCGTGGAAGGCGTGCCCGGTGCGGGCCTGCTCTCGCGAGGCGATCGCGAGGTCGCACGCCGCATGCGCGCCTACTGGACCAATTTCGCGCGGACGGGCGATCCGAACGGTCCGGACCTGCCGCGTTGGGACAGGGCCGCAGACCGCGATCGGCTGCTGCTGGTCACGAACGATGGCATCGCGAGCGGAGACGACCCCTGGTCGGAGCGTCTCGACCGGCTCGCAGGTGGGAGCAGAAAATGAGTTGGACTTAAGCCGCGAGCTCGACGCGCGGCGCCAGGCTCAGCCGGTCTTCTTCCAGATGGTCGATCGCGCCGTCCTTCTCGACGGCATAGAACTGCTGGCCTTCCCGGGACCTGTAGGCGGCGCGAACGACGCCGCGGCGGCCCTTGTCACTGTTGACGACGTCCCCCAGCGCAAACTTCTTCATCTCACGTCTCGCTTGTCTTCAGGCCGACTCCTTCGGCCATGGCCGGATTGTGGGCGGCAAATCGTTAACGACTTGCTAACCATGCCGGGTTGCCTATGCTCCCGCCGATCGCGTGGTTGCACCACGCGCATGTCGTCCTTGAAGCGAGCCTGCAGCCATGACCCGATTACCGACTCTCTTCTTGTCGCATGGCGGCGGTCCCTGGCCGTTCATGGAGGATCGGCGCGTGCAATATGCCAGGACCGCCGCGGAGTTCGGCCGGCTGCCGCAGCTTCTCCCCGAGAAGCCCAAGGCTGTGCTCGTCATCACCGGCCATTGGGAGGCCGAGGCCTTCACGGTGTCGACCTCGGCGCATCCGCCGATGGTGTACGACTATTACGGTTTCCCCGAGCATACCTATCACCTCAAATATCCGGCGCCGGGCAAGCCCGAGCTCGCAGCTATAGTGAAGGCGCTGCTCATGGGTGTGGGCCTCGATTGTCGTGAGGATGCCAACCAGGGTTTCGATCACGGCACCTTCGTGCCGCTCGGCCTGATGTATCCGAACGCCGACATGCCGATCGTGCTGCTGTCGCTGAAGTCGAGTTACGATGCGGCCGAGCACATCAAGGTCGGGCAGGCGATCGCGTCGCTGCGCAACGAGGGCATCCTGATCGTCGGCAGCGGGCTCACCTATCACAACATGCGCGGCTTCGGACGGGCGGAGTCAAAACCCGTCTCGTATGATTTCGAGGCCTATCTGAACGAGGCGATCAGCAATCCGGATGCGGCGCGGCGCAACGCGATGCTGGTCGACTGGGAGAAAGCGCCGAGCGCGCGTCTTGCGCATCCGCGCGAGGACCATCTGCTGCCGCTGATGGTGGCCGCCGGTGCCGCCGGCAGCGATGTTGGTAAACGCGTCTTCGTCGACGAGGTCGCGAATGTGGCGATGGCGTCGTATGTGTTTGGGTGACGATCGTTCTTCGCCTCTCCCCGCTTGCGGGGCCGCGACGAGCTTCGCTCGCGCTGAGAGGGTTGGGGTGAGGGGGAGTCTCCGCGAGGAAGGTGAGAGTCGGATTCGCGGAGAGTCCCCCTCACCCGGAATCCGCGCCTACAGCGCGCATTCCGGCCTCTCCCCGCACGCGGGGAGAGGCGAAGAAAGCCTCACCCGTATTTCAGCTTCATGAACAGGATCCCGCCGGCGAGCAGCATGGTGATGGCGTTGGCGGCGACCAGCGGCGCGTCGCCGCTGAGCAGGCCGTAGATCAGCCACAGCGCGAGGCCCAGCACCATGATCAGGAACATGCCGAGCGAGATGTCGCGCGCCGAGCGGGTCTTCCACACCTTGATGGCCTGCGGCGCGTAGGCGATGGTGGTGCAGGTGGCGGCGGCAAAGCCGATCAGCTTGATCGCGAATGGGTCCATGCCGGCTTTATAACATGGATTCGACAGCCTCAGCCCCGTCGCGCGATGAGATCGCGATAGAGCGCGGCATAGTCGCCGGCGCGGTTGCGCCAGGAGACGTCGGTGGCAAGGCCGCTCAATTGCAGCCGGCGCCAGGCCCCCTTGTTGCGGAAGGCGGCGTTGGCCTTGCGCAGCGCGCCGGAGAGAGCATCCGCGGTGACGGGGGTGAACTTGAAACCGGTGGCGTCCCGGTCCGATGCGTCGGCCTCGCCGATATCGATGATGGTGTCTTCGAGACCGCCGACACGGGACACGATCGGCACGGCCGCATAACGCAGCGCGCAGAGCTGGGTTAGGCCGCACGGCTCGAAGCGCGACGGCACGATGAGCGCGTCCGAGCCGGCCTGGATCAGATGCGCCAGGATTTCGTCATAGCCGATCACGACTCCGATCCGCCCGGGGTTGGCACGGGCGACGGCCTGATAGCGATCCTGCAGATCGCGGTCGCCGCTGCCGAGCAGGGCGAGCTGCATGCCTTCTCCCAGGATCGTGGGAACGGTCTCGAGCAGAAGGTCCAGACCCTTCTGCCAGGACAGGCGGCTGATGACGCCGAGCAGCGGCGCCTCGTCCGAGCAATCGAGATTGAACTGCTGCTGAAGCACGGCCTTGTTCGCGGCCCGGAACGTCAGGTCGTTCGTGCCGAAGCGGTAGGCGATGTGCGGATCGGTTTGCGGATTCCACACCTCGGTGTCGATGCCATTGAGGATGCCGCTCAGCACACCGGCGCGCTCGCGCAGCAGCCCGCCGAATCCCATGCCGCCTTCGTCGCTCTGGATCTCCCGCGCGTAGGTCGGCGATACCGTGGTGATGCGATCGGCGAGTTGCAGTCCTGCCTTGAGGAAGCTGATGCCGCCGAAATATTCGAGGCCGTGGACATCGAACGTGGCATCCCGGGGCAGGCCGATCGCGCTTGCCAGATCGCGGTCGAACTTGCCTTGATAGGCCATGTTGTGAATGGTCATCACGGTGCCGGGGCGCGGGCGACCGTCATAGTGCAGATAGGCCGGCGCGAGCCCGGCCTGCCAGTCGTGGGCGTGCACGATGTCGGGCACGAAGGCAGGCACGAGGCCATGGCCGATATCGGCCGCGATCCGCGACAGCGCGGCGAAGCGCAGGCCGTTGTCGGGCCAGTCGGTGCCTTCCGGGGTGACGTAGGGATTGCCCGGCCGCGCATAGAGATGCGGCACATCAAGCACGAACAGATCGAGCCCGTCATGCGAGCCGGCGAGCAGGCGTCCCGGTCCGCCGAAATAATCCGGCCAGCGCCGGATTTCGTCGGCGCCGGCAAGCCGGCGCATCACGTCGGGATAGCCCGGCATCAGCGTGCGCATCTCGACGCCGTGCGCCTTCAGCGCCAGCGGCAGCGCGCCGGCGACATCCGCGAGGCCGCCGGTCTTGACGATGGGGTAGACTTCGGAGGCGACCGCGAGGACGCGAACAGGCGTCATGTATTGAGCCTGTCGATCATCGGCTGGGTGATGAGCGAGATGCCCTGCTCGGTGGTGCGGAAGCGCTTTGCGTCGAGTTCGGGATCCTCCCCGACGACGAGCCCCTCGGGGATCTCGACGCCGCGGTCGATCACGACGTTCTTCAGCCGCGCACCGCGGCCGACGTTGACGTAGGGCATGATGACCGCGTTCTCGACATTGCCGTAGGAATTGATGCGCACGCCGGTGAACAGCAGCGAGCGACGCAGCGATGCGCCGGAAATGATGCAGCCGCCGGAGACCAGCGAGCTCACGGCGTAACCGCGCCGGCTCTCCTCGTCATGGACGAATTTGGCGGGCGGCGTGATCTCCGAATAGGACCAGATCGGCCAGGCGCGGTCGAACAAATCGAGTTCCGGAACGACGTCGGTGAGGTCGATATTCGCGGCCCAATAGGCGTCGACCGTTCCGACGTCGCGCCAGTAGGAGCGCGGTTCGGTCCCGGTCCGCACGCAGGAGGTCGAGAACTGGTGAGCGATGGCCCGGCCGTTCTTGACGATGTAGGGAATGATGTCCTTGCCGAAATCGTGGTTCGAGTTCGGATCCTCGGCGTCGCGCTTCAGCTCGTCGAACAGAAATTTCGCGTCGAACACGTAGATGCCCATGCTGGCGAGCGAGACGTCGGGCTTGCCCGGCATCGGCGGCGGATCGGTGGGCTTCTCGAGGAACTCCTGGATCCAGCCGTTCTCGTCGATATGCATGATGCCGAAACCGGAGGATTCCGCACGCGGCATCTCGAGGCAGCCCACCGTGACGTCGGCGCCGCTCTCGACGTGCTGCCGCAACATCACCTCGTAGTCCATCTTGTAGATGTGGTCGCCGGCGAGCACCACGATGAAGCGGCAGGCATGCGCCTCGATGATATCGATGTTCTGGTAGATGGCATCGGCCGTGCCGACATACCACATGTTCTCCGACACGCGCTGGCTTGCCGGCAGGATGTCGAAGCTCTCGTTGCGCTCGGGGCGGAAGAAGTTCCAGCCCATCTGGAGATGCCGGATCAGACTGTGCGCCTTGTATTGTGTCGCGACCGCGATACGGCGGATGCCTGAGTTCACCGCGTTCGACAGCGCAAAATCGATGATGCGGGACTTGCCACCGAAATAGACCGCGGGCTTGGCGCGCCGGTCGGTCAGCTCCAGCAGCCGACTGCCGCGGCCGCCAGCCAGGACGAAGGCAAGGGCCTGGCGGGCGAGCGGCTCATTTCCGGCGGCACTCATGTTCATCCTCCCACACTCTGGCGCAAGCCAAATTCCGGCGTAAGCCAAGGCCTTCACGAGACGCCCCGGCCGCGCACCATTGGAACCGATAGTAACGATACGAATAGTAAATCGGGAAGGTGCTTGTTGGTTGCGAACGCACGGGAAGCTTAATGCTTTGTCGTGGTCGCGCTGCCCCCGGGCTTCGTCGTGCCGGTGTCACATCCGGGAAGCGTGAGGGGCTGCTTGACCACAATTGAGGCAAGCGTGATTTGAAACGTAATTGGCTCTCTTTGTGCGCCGCACGCAATGGGCGGCTTTGACTTTCGGAGGCTTTGATTTGGCGCAAGGATGCCCGATCATGGCCCTGCGATGCTTTTTCAAGTCAAACGTCAGACAGGGAGCAAGATGATGAGGTTCTGGACAACGGCAATTGCCTGTTCGCTGGCGAGCGCGGTGATGGCCGGCCAAATCGAGCAGGCGGTGGCCGCCCCGCTGCCGACCAACGTCGCGACCATGAAGGCCGCCGTCGGCGACGATGTCACGCAGGTGCATTGGCGCGGGCGGGGTTGGGGATGGGGCGGCGGAGGCCTCCTCGCCGGCGCGATCATCGGCGGGGCCATCGCCAGCAGCGCGCCTTATGGTTACTATGGCGGCGGCCCGTATTACGGCGGCTATGGTTATGGGCCGGGCTATGGCTATGGTTATGCGCCGGCTTATTACGGCTATGGGCCGAGCTATGGTTATGCTCCGTACTACGCGCGTCCCCGCTACTACGGTTATCGGGTCTATCGCCCCTATTACGGCCCTCGCTACGGCTACTACCGGCCGTACCGGGCCTATCATCGCGGATATTGGTGACGGTGTTGCCGAGCTAGAGCGAGAGCCACACGATCAGGCTCATGCAGGCAAAATGCGTGAGCACGATCGCGGCGAGATGTAGCGGGCCGGCCTTGAGGCAAGGCCTGTACATCCCGCCGCTCCGCGCTAGTTCGATCCCGCGGCCGCAGCGGTGAAGCTGCGGTCGACGGCTTTGCTGACGTCGAGCGTCTTCGGCAGGATGCCGTAACGCGTCGCGCGGTCGGACGCTTCCTGCACTTCCTTCACGACTTTCTCGTCGATCACGATCGGGCTGGTGCGCTGTGCGGTGTAGGCCGACAGCAGCACGTCTTCCGGCAGCTTGGTCAGCTCGGCCGTGCTCCTGGCGTATTCACTGATGTGATCGAGCGACCACAGCCGTGCCTTGTTCAGCCTTTGCAACAAATCTTGCACCGCCGCGCGCTTGGTGGCGATGGCATTGTCGGTCGCGACGATGAAGGTGATGGTCGGCGTCAGGCCTTCACCGTCCGCGATCACGCGGGCCTTGTCCTTCAGCGTCGCGAACGAGATGTAGGGCTCCCACACCGCCCAGGCGTCGATCGAGCCGGCCACCAGCGCGACCTTGGCATCGACCGGGCCGAGCGGAGCGAAGGTCGCGTCTTCCAGTCTGATCTGCGCTTTCTCCAGCGTCGCGTCGATCAGGAACTGGCCCCAGCCGCCGCGCGTGCCGGCGAGACGTTTGCCCTTGAGATCGGCGGCCGACTTGATCGGCGAATCCTGGCGCACGAGAATCGCCTGCGTCTTTGCATCCGACTTGGTGCCGCCGATCGCCTTGATCGACGCTCCGGCCGCGTAAACCGAGAGGAACGAGAGATCGCCGGTATAGCCGACGTCGAGCGCACCGGCGTTGAGAGCTTCCAGGATCGGAGCAGCCGCCGGAAATTCCGACCATTCGATCCTGTAGGGCAGGTCCTTCGCGTAGCCGGAGATTTCGAGCAGCGAGCGGTTGCCGCCTTTCTGGTCGCCGACGCGCAGCACGACGGCGTCGGCAGCGAAGGAGGCTGCAGCGGTCGACAGCGTGATGGCGGCGGCGAGCAGCGATGCGGCGAGCCGGCGGGTGATGGGATGGTCGTGGGAATTGATGCTCATGTGATCTGACTTGTTGTCTGGCTCACGACGCGTGAGCGAACGATGCAGCGGACGATCAAGTCTATGATCGCGCACTCTGCAGTCAATGAAATGGCCGACCGTATTGCGTGCGCGATCGGCAAGGACGTTTCAGAGAACGTCCTGTTTTGAGAACGCGGCGTGTGCCTGCGCATCATGGCGCGACTCTTGATGCAAAGAGGGAGTCGCGGCGCAGCTTTGCAGCATGATGCATCAGCGGAAATCGTTTCATCGTTCCCGCATGCGCTGATGGAGAGAATGACCCCGCTTCGCGTCACATTCGAAATTCCATTTCATTGACGATGCGGCGGGCGCGCCGCATGATTTGCGCATCGCATCAAGGGTGGCGCGGTGAGCGCCGGCGGAAAATATTCTTTCAACGCAGCTCCGAACGGAACATGCGCAACGCGAAGCGTTGCGCCAATGGCGGAGCTGTTCCAGCGCAGGAGTGGGGACTGATGAGCAACGGCAACAAACGCGGTGGGTCACATCTCGACCGTCGCCATCTGCTTCAGGCGGGGCTTGCCGCGGCCTTTGCCGCGCCGCTCGGCGCGCTGGGCGCGCAGGCATTTGCGCCGCAGGCGATCGCGCCGGGCGTCGACCTCTCGGAATTTCCGCTGTGCCGCACGGCGGCGGGCGGCCCCGCGCTCACCGGCGCGCCGCGCAAGCTGAAATTGTCGTGGAATGCCGGCGCGGTCTGCCTCACGCCGCTTCCCGTCGCCATCGAGCACGGCTTCTTCCAGAAGCAGAATCTCGACGTCGAGCTCATCAACTATTCCGGTTCGACCGATCAACTGCTCGAGGCGATCGCCACCGGCAAGAGCGACGCCGGCCTCGGCATGGCACTGCGCTGGCTGAAGCCGCTGGAGCAGGGCTTTGACGTCAAGATCGCTGCCGGCACCCATGGCGGCTGCATGCGCGTGCTGACCCGCACCAATTCCGGCGTCGACAAGCTCGCCGATCTCAAGGGCAAGATCGTCGCGGTCGGCGATCTCGGCGGTCCCGACAAGAACTTCTTCTCGATCCAGCTCTCCAAGCTCGGTATCGATCCCATCAAGGATGTCGACTGGCGCGCCTATCCGGGCAATCTGCTCGACGTCGCGGTCCAGAAGGGCGAGGTGCAGGCCTTCCTGGCCTCCGATCCGCTCGCCTATCTCTGGCTGAAGGATACCCAGTACAAGGAAGTCGCTTCCAATCTCGACGGCGAATATCGCGACAAGAGCTGCTGCATCGTCGGCCTGCGCGGCAGCCTCGTGCGCGAGGAGCCGCAGGTCGCGCGTGCGCTCACGCAGGCGCTGCTCGACGCCGCCATGTTCACGTCGCAGAATCCGTCCGTCGCGGCGAAGGCGTTCCAGCCCTACGCGCCCAAGGCGGCGACCATCGCCGACATCGAGGGCATGGTGCGCTACCACACCCACCATCATCATCCCGTCGGCGAGGTGCTGAAGCGCGAGCTCAAGTCCTATGCCGACGATCTCAAGAGCGTGCAGGTCTTCAAGCAGAGCACCGATACGGCCAAATTCGCGGAGCGCATCTATGTCGACGTATTCGCTGTCTGACGGTCTCGCGTCCGGCGCACCGCGCCTTTCGCGCGCGCCATGGCTTGCGGGTTGGCTCCGGGACTCCGGAGTTGGCGTGCTCGCCAGCGTCGTCTGGATCGCCTTCGGCCTGTCCTGCCTGTGGTGGGAGGATGTCGGCGACTGGTCGCGCACGCATTCGCTCGGCATCGCCGCCTTCGTCATCGCTGCGATCGCCTTATTCGGAACCGTCGGCGCCGACTATCTCGGTTCGGCAGGCCGTGGTCTGCGCCAGCGCGCGCCATGGCTCGTGGCGCTCGGTGCATTGCTGACGCTGTGGGAGCTCGCCACCGCGAAGTTTGCGTGGCTGCCGCTGCCGTTCTTTCCGCCGCCGCAGTCGATCATCGAGGTCTATACCGACGATCTGCCAAAGCTGCTCGACAGCGTCTTTGCCTCGGTCAAGCTTCAGCTCGGCGGCTATCTGATCGGCGCGACGGTCGGCTTCCTCACCGGCGTTTCGATCGGCTGGTCGCGCGCGGTCGGCTATTGGGTGCATCCGGTGCTGCGCTTCATCGGCCCGCTGCCGGCGACGGCCTGGCTGCCGATCGCCTTCTTCACGTTCCCGTCGAGCTGGAGCGCCTCGACCTTCCTGATCGCACTGGCGACCGGCTTCCCGGTCACGGTGCTGACCTGGTCGGGCGTGGCGAGCGTCAGCAACGCCTATTGCGACGTCGCGCGCACGCTTGGCGCCAAGCCGTCGTTCCTGGTGCTGAAGGTGGCGATCCCCGCCGCACTGCCGCACGTCTTCGTCGGCCTGTTCATGGGCCTCGGCTCGTCCTTCGCCGTGCTCGTCGTCGCCGAGATGATCGGGGTCAAGGCCGGTCTCGGCTGGTACCTGCAATGGGCGCAGGGCTGGGCGGCCTACGCCAACATGTATGCGGCGCTGATCGTGATGTCGCTGCTCTGCTCCGGCGCGATCACGCTGCTGTTTTCGGTCCGCGACCGCCTGCTGGTCTGGCAGAAGGGAACCGTGAAATGGTAGCAGCAGCCGCACTGGCCGAGATCGCCACGCATCCCGCCGCCGGCGCCGCGCTCGACATCGAGCAGGTCAGCCACGCCTTCGACATCGACGGCGCCGAGCTGCCTGTTCTCAGCGACGTCAGCCTCTCGGTCGAGCCGGGTGAATTCGTCGCGCTGCTCGGCCCGTCCGGCTGCGGCAAGTCGACCTTGCTGCGGCTCGTCGCCGGCCTGGACAAGCCCAAGGCCGGAACGTTGCGCGAGGACGAGGCGCGCATCACCCGGCCGCATCCCTCGCGCGTCGTCGTGTTCCAGGATCCGACGCTGTTTCCCTGGCGTTCGGTCTGGGACAACGTCGCGCTGGGGCTGGAAGCGCAGGGCATACTCAAGAGCCAGCGGCACCGCGTCGATGCCGCGCTCGATCTCGTCGGGCTGTCGTCGTTCCGCAACGCCTATCCGCATCAGCTCTCCGGCGGCATGGCGCAGCGTGTCGCACTGGCGCGGGCACTGGTCAACGATCCCAAGATCCTCATCCTCGACGAGCCGCTGGGAAAACTGGACTCGCTCACCCGCATCACCATGCAGGCCGAGCTCGTCTCGCTCTGGCAGCGCAAGGGCTTTACCACGCTGCTGGTGACGCATGATGCCGAGGAAGCGCTGGTGCTCGCCAACCGCGTCATCGTCTTCAGCGATCGTCCGGCGCGCGTGAAGGCCGACATCCGCGTCGATCGTCCCTATCCGCGCCATCGCGGCGATCCCTATCTGGCCGATCTTCGCCGCCAGATTCTCGGCCTGTTGGGATTGGATGCCACATGGTGACGTCCGTAGCCAAAGGGCTCGCCGCCCGTAGCGAGCCCGACTACATCGCGCGCGCCGAGGCGCTGGCCGAAGGCTTTGCCGCGCGTGCGGCCGAACACGACCGAACCGGCAGCTTTGCCTTCGAGAACTTTCGCGAGTTGTCCGAGGCGGGCCTGCTGTCGCTGACGGTGCCGGCCGTTCATGGCGGGGCCGGCGCCGGCGCACGCTATGCCGCGCGGGTGATCGGCATCATCGGCAAGGCCGATCCATCGACGGCGCTGGTGCTGGCGATGCACTACATCAACCATCTGGTGATGGGGCGAAGCCCGACCTGGCCGGCGAAGCTGGCACGCAAGCTCGCGCGCGAGACGGTTGAAGGCGTCGCGCTGGTCAACGCGCTGCGCGTCGAGCCTGAACTCGGCTCGCCATCGCGCGGGGGCCTGCCGGCGACGATCGCGCGGCGCACCGAGACCGGCTGGCGCCTGACCGGTCACAAGATCTATTCGACGGGCTCGCCGATCCTGAAATGGTATCTGGTCTGGGCGCGCACGGACGAGGCCGAGCCCCGCGTCGGACTGTTCCTGGTGCCGGCGGGCCTGCCGGGCACCCGCATCGTCGAGACCTGGGATCATCACGGCCTGCGCGCCAGCGGCAGCCATGACGTCACCTTCGACGACGTCGTGATCCCGCTCGACGCCGAGGTCGATGTCCGCAAGCCGCAGGAGTGGCGTGCGCCCGACATTGCGCAGGCGACGGTCCACACGGTGTTCGTCGCCGCGATCTATGACGGCATCGCCCGTGCCGCGCGCGACTGGCTGATCTCGTTCCTGAACCAACGCGTGCCCGCCAGCCTTGGCGCGCCGCTGGCAACCCTGCCGCGCGCGCAGGAGATCCTCGGTGCCATCGAGGCCAGGCTCGCGGTCAATGCGCGGCTGATCGAGACCTTCGCCCGCGATTTCGACGACGGGGTCGATCCCTCCACCGGCGAATCCAACGCCATCAAGCTCACGGTGACCAACAACGCCGTCGCCGTGGTCGAGGATGCGCTGTCGCTCACCGGCAATCACGGCCTGTCCCGCACCAATCCGCTGGAGCGGCACTATCGCGACGTGCTGTGCGGCCGCGTGCACACGCCGCAGGACGATGCCACGCGCACCGGTCTCGGCCGCGCGGCGCTCGGAATTTAGGTCATCATCAGGGAGACGATCATGTCGATCGAGTTCATCGGCTTCATCAGCAACAACAATTCGTCGGAAACCATCGTTCGGGATGGTCCTATCCTCGACCCCACCCACATCGAGACGGTGGCAAAGGCGCACGAGAACGCCGGCTTCGATCGCGCGCTGCTGGCGTTTCATTCGACCACGCCGGACAGCCTCCAGGTCGCCCAGCACGTCCTCAACGCGACCTCCCGCCTCAACGTGCTGATCGCGCAGCGGCCGGGCTTCACGGCGCCGACGCTGCTGGCGCGCCAGTTCGCCGTGCTCGACCAGTTTTCCCGCGGCAGGGTCGCGCTGCACGTCATCACCGGCGGCAACGCCACCGAGCTGCGGCAGGACGGCAACACGCTGGACGACAAGGACGAGCGCTATGCGCGTACGTCCGAGTTTCTGGACGTGGTCCGTCTGGAATGGACCAGCGACAAGCCGTTCACCTACAAGGGCAAGTACTATCAGGTCGAGAACGGCTTCTCGCAGGTGAAGCCGTATCGTCCCGAAGGCATCCGCATCTATTTCGGCGGCGCCTCGGATGCGGCCATCGATGCTGCCGGCCGGCACGCCGACACCTTCGCGCTGTGGGGCGAATCCTACGCGCAGGTGCGGGACATCACCTCCCGCGTCCACAACGCCGCGATCCGGCAGGGCCGGCCGACGCCGCGCTTCAGCCTCTCGGTGCGCCCGATCATCGCGCCGACCGAAAAGCAGGCCTGGGAGAAGGCGGAGGAGATCCTGGCCCGCGCCACCGCGCTGCAGGACAAGACCGGCTATCGCAAGCCTGCCGACGGCCATGCTACCGCCGGCGCGCGCCGCCTGCTCGCGCTCGCCGACCAGGGCAGCCGCATCGACAAGCGGCTGTGGACCGAGATCGCCAAGCTCACCGGCGCCAACAGCAACACCACCGCGCTGGTCGGTACGCCCGAGCAGGTCGCGGAGGTCTTCGGCGACTATTACGAACTCGGCATCAGCCACTTCCTGATCCGCGGCTTCGATCCCCTGATCGACGCCATCGAGTACGGTCGCGAGCTGATCCCGCTGACGCGCGAGCTGGTCGCCAAGCGTCAGGCCGTTCGCGGCGAGGCTGCGGAATGATCCGCCTGATGCTGGCCGGCGCGCTGCTGTTCGGTTCTGTTGAACTCGCGGCAGCGCAGACAACGCTCCGGGTCGGCGACCAGAAGGGCAATGCGCAGGCCGTGATGGAAGCGGCCGGCGTGCTCAAGGACGTGCCGTACAAGATCGAGTGGAAGGAGTTTCCGGCGGCCGCGCCATTGCTCGAGGCGCTCAGCGCCGGCGCGATCGAGACCGGGCTCGTGGGCGATGCGCCGTTCACCTTCGCCGCCGCCTCCGGCGCGCCGGTGAAGGCGATCGCTGCGATCCGCCAGACGCGTGAAGGGCTCGCGATCCTCGTGCCGGAGAATTCGCCGATCAGGAGTTTCGCCGATTTGCGGGCTAAGAAAATCGCGACCGGCCGCGGTTCGATCGGCCATCAGCTGATCCTGGCGGCACTCGAGAAGAACGGCTGGAGCGCGAGCGACATGCAGATCGCTTTCCTCGCGCCGTCCGATGCCAAGATCGCCTACACGCAAGGGTCTGTCGATGCCTGGTCGACCTGGGAGCCCTATGTCAGCCAGGAAGAGGTGCTGTTCAAATCGCGCCGCGTCATCAGCTCGGAAGGCCTGACACCGGGCCTGAGCTTTCAGGTAGCGCGACCCGATGCCATCCGCGACAAGCGCGCCGAGCTGACAGACTTCATCCGGCGCCTGACCGCGGCGCGAGCCTGGTCGCTGAGCAATGTCGACAGCTATGCCGCAACCTGGGGCAAGCTGATGAACATCCCGACGGCCGTTCCGCTGAGCTGGCTGTCGCGCGCAAAAATTCGTATTGCGCCGATCGACGACGGCGTGGTTGCGGATGAGCAGAGCACGATCGACCTCTATTTCCGCTGGGGCCTGATTAAGCAGAAGCTCGATGCGGCGGAGATCGTGGATCGTTCGTTTGCGGATGCGATTGCGAAGGCGGGATTGTAATGACGGCGTGTCCCGGACGCGCTGCAGCGCGCAACGCTGCTGCGCAGAGCCGGGACCCATGTCACACGGAATGCTCTCGGTTAGATGGGCCCCGGCTCAGCCGTGCACCACTTCGTGATGCGCTGCGTCCGGGGCACGAGACCTCGCGAGTGCTCAAGCATCCGTGAAGCGCGGAGATCACGTTCCAGCGCGATCTCCATTCTCGAAACATTCCTTCTGCATTCGCCACTCCCGACAACACCCGCATTGCTATTTGCCTCGCACCTCTTGCACCACGCTGTTCCCCCGCAAAAATCAAACGAACGACCTCATCGGGAGACCGGCCATGGGCCTGCAAGAAACAAAAATCGAATCGCTTCCCTTCGTCACCGCCGAACTCAACTATCTCGCGCCCGTTTCGGGCAAGCCACGCACTTATGCGTTCGATCCGCCGCCGGGCGAGCCCAAGAGCACGTCGCTGCCGGAGCCGCATCAGGTGCCGATCTTCGATGCGCGGTTGATCGCCAACAACATCTCGCTCGACCGCGAGGGCTTTGCGCTGGTGCGCCATCCGACGCGGGTCAAGAACTTCTATGACGACGCGGAGGTGAGGGCGGCCTATTATCCCGCGGTCGAGGCGTTCCTGCGCGCGACGCTGAAGGCCGACCGCGTCTTCATCTTCGATCACACGGTGCGCAAGCGTGTCGAGGGCGCCGCTGATATCCGCGACGGCGGCCCGCGGCAGCCCGCGACGCGCGTCCATGTCGACCAGACCGCCGTCTCCGGCGCCAACCGCGTGCGCGAGCATCTGCCTGACGAGGCCGAGGAGCTGCTGAAGGGCCGCGTGCAGGTGATCAATCTGTGGCGGCCGATCCGCGGACCGTTGCGCGATTCACCGCTCGCGATGGCTGACGGCACCAGTGTTGCGCCCGATGATCTCGTTGCCTCCGACCTGATCTATCCCAACCGTCGCGGCGAGACCTATTCGGTGAAATACAATCCGAACCACCGCTGGTTCTATTTCCCCGAGATGACACCGGACGAGGCGCTGCTGCTCAAGTGCTACGATTCCGCAACCGACGGCCGCACACGGTTTGGGCCGCACACGGCCTTCGTCGATCCGACCACACCGGCGGACGCTGCGCCGCGCGAGAGCATCGAAGTGCGGACGCTGGTGTTCCACAAGCGCTGAGGCGCTTTCGGCCGTGTCGGGCCTGGCAACCCGACACGGCGGCAATCTGTCTGCTCAGGTAAGTTTCGGCCTCATCCGTCATCGACAGACATAGGTTCCGTTAATAAGCACGCGAACGCATCCGGTGCCGACTGCCGCCGCGCCAACGGCTGCGCCGCCTACGACCGCACGTCGTGTGGTGCGACGCGCAACGCCGGCCACGCTGACAGGTGTCAGGGGACGTCCGACCCTGGCATCTGCGCTGCTGACCGACACCGCGAATCCTTCGGTCGGCGACCACTCAAATGAACCTGATAGTCCAAGGCCGGCTATCAATGCAGCCAGTAGCAGCATTGTCGGCTTGCGATATGTCATGCTGACCTCCCGTCGTTTCAGAATGAGAGGTCATCAGCCCATGGCTGGACCTCGAGACCATTGATCAGGATCAACAGATCAGTCGGCGCCAGAGCCGCGAAAGTGCGGCGGTGTGTTGCCGCTACCGATATCCAAAGCCGTAACAATGAGTGATGGAACTGCGGGGGGAGCGCCCGGCAGTTCCTGGAACTCTGGGGAACAGAGAGACGTTTTCTGGCGGGGCAGGGCGAACCGGGAGCGGTGCCTTGCGAGCGCAAACCACATTATTGGCCTGTCTTACGACTTCATCTCTCGCATTCATCTCCGTTGCCAACGCTGAGAGCGGGCTTGCCTCATATTACGGATATGGAAAGGCCGGCAAAGGCGAGCTGACCTGCGCTCACCGCACGCGCCCGTTCCGCAGCGTGCTCACGGTGTCCTGGAGCGGTCGCACGATCCAGTGCCGCGTCAATGATCGCGGCCCCTTCATCCGAGGGCGCATCGTCGATCTGTCCGTGCCGGCCGCCCGTGCACTCGGCATGATGAGCGCTGGCGTGGTGCGGGTCTCGGTGGAATAGGACTGCCGTCACGCTATAGTGCCGCCCAATGCATGGGTGAGGGGTGCTATGGCTAGGATTCGGGTGGGACTCGTCGGCTGCGGCTTCGTGTCGGAGCTGCACATGTATGCGTTCCGGCGCGTCTATGGCGTTGACGTCGAAGTCGCGGCGGTTGCCGCGCGCGGTGATCGTGTCGTCGCGTTCGCAAGCCATCACGGAATTCCGCGCGTCTATCGCAGTCTTGTCGAGCTGATCGCGGACCGCGAGCTCGACGTCATCGACATCTGCACGCCGCCCAACCTCCACGCCGGAATGATCGTCGCAGCCATGCAGGCCGGCAAGCATGTGATCTGCGAGAAGCCGTTCGCGGGCTATTTCGGCCGTGAGGGTGACCGGCAGCCAATCGGCAAGCACGTGCCGAAGGCGTTGATGTATGAGCGCGTGCTGGAAGAGATGGACGCCACCCGCGCCGCGATCGAACGCACCGGACAACTCTTCATGTATGCCGAGGACTGGATCTACGCGCCCGCGGTGACCAAGACCGCGGAGATCATCAAGGCGACGAAGGACAAGATCCTGTTCATGAAGGGCGAGGAGAGCCATTCCGGCTCGCACGCGGCGCATGCGGCGCAATGGGCGATGACCGGGGGCGGCTCGCTGATCCGCATGGGCTGCCATCCGCTCTCGGCGGTGCTCTATCTCAAGCAGGTCGAGGCGAGGGCGCGCGGCGAGACCATCCGCGTCGCCAGCGTCACCGGGGATGTCGGTAACGTCACCGCCTGCCTGAAGCCTGAAGAGCGCAGCTACATCAAGGCCAATCCGGTCGACGTCGAGGATTGGGGCACGCTCAGCGCGACTTTCTCGGACGGCACCAAGGCGACCGTGTTTTCCGGCGACATGATCATGGGTGGCGTGCGCAATCTGATCGAGACCTATACGTCCGGCGGCTCGCTATTCGCCAACATCACCCCAAACACGCATCTGATGAGCTACCAGACCAGCGAGGAGAAACTCGCCGGCGTCTACATCACCGAGAAGGTCGACCGCAAGACCGGATGGCAATATGTCTGCCTCGAGGAGGAATGGACGCGCGGCTATCTGCAGGAGATCCAGGATTTCATGGAATGCGCCGCGACCGGGCGGCAACCGCTGTCCGACCTCGCGCTGGCCTATGAGACGATCAAGGTGAACTACGCCGGCTATTGGGCGGCGGAGGAGGGACGGCGGGTGGTGCTTTAGCGAGCTTCTGCCTACCAGGCCCCGACGGCTATCATGACAGCAATGGTCATGCACGAGAGGCAGGCAATCGATGCCGTATAGAATTCGGGCGTATTCAATGTTGCCTCCTGAAAAAGTGCCGCCTTTCCAAAATGCGGCTGCCGCGAGGAGACCCAACTACCTGACGCGCTTCAACTCTGCTTCGTCGCGGGGGTCCATGTCGCCAGCACGCTCCGGATCGCATGCATCGTCGGCCTGCTGGAACAGCTCAGGATGTTTGCCCGTGAGCAGAAGCTGCTTGCGCATTTCAGCAAGGCGGGCGCGGCAGAATTCCTTGTAGAGCAATTCGAATATGGCGGGCATTGGCACCCCCATCGTTGGAATTCACGTTGTGAAAATTCCGATCCCCGCTGGGCGGCTCATCATACGAGCC
This sequence comes from Bradyrhizobium cosmicum, assembly GCF_007290395.2. NCBI lineage: Bacteria > Pseudomonadati > Pseudomonadota > Alphaproteobacteria > Hyphomicrobiales > Nitrobacteraceae > Bradyrhizobium > Bradyrhizobium cosmicum. The sequence goes on from NZ_CP041656.2 coordinate 2,036,552, forward strand.
CCTTTACCGACGCTGGCGATCCACTGGCTGATCGGCTTGTACGCCCGAAAATGCAGCAGGGCTGATCATCTAGATCACACTGTAGAAGGCTTTTGTTTCAATCAGACTTCGTCCCGCAACCTGCGCGCGCTCCTTCGTGGTCGAAGTTCCAACCACAGCGTGAAAAGGCTTACCGGAGGATGCAAGTGTAAATCCGGCTGCAACGCGATTGGCGCCGGCTCTGCAGGGACGGCGACTTACCCTCCACCGGAGGGTAAGCAAGCGCGCTGTGACGCGTTCGGCCATCACGCCCCGTAAGTCGATCCCTTCGGCAGCGGAAACACCGGGTCCTGTGTGCGGATGTTGGTCGGCCACACCACCGAGATGTGCTCGCCGGCGTTCTGCATCACCACCGGGGTCGAGCGCTCGTTCTGGCCGGACATCGGCGTGCCCGGCGGGAAGAACTTGACGCCATAGCCCTGGATGGTGCCGCCGGCGGGAATGTCGACGTCGAGTGCGGCCTTGCGAATCGCCTCGGGCTCGAAGCTGCCGTACTTCTCCCTGGCGACCGGCAGCACGTTGTTGAGCAGCAGCCAGGTCTGGTTGAAACCCATCGAGCAGTGCGGCGGCACGTCGGTGGCGCCGGTCTTGGCCTGGTAGCGCGAGACCATGGTCTTGGTGAGGTCGCCGATGCCCGGCGCGAGCTTGGCCGGATCGAGCAGCTGCGCCGGCACCGGATCGATGTTGCAGAAATTGTCGATGTCGGGGCCGAAGGTGGCGCGCAGCTTGTCGAGCTGGCTGTAGCCGGCGCCGGCGCCGAACAACATCTTGAAGCGCAATCCGCTCTCGCGCGCCTGGCGCAGGAACAGGGTGATATCGGGGTTGTAGCCGGCATGCGAGATCACATCGACCTTGGCCCGCTTGAGCTTGGTCACGAGCACCGAGAGGTCGGGCGCGGACGCCGAATAACCCTCGCGCATCACCACCTGGATGCCGGCCTGCTTGGCATAGGCTTCGTCGGCCGCGGCGACGCCGACGCCATAGGGGCCGTCCTCGTGGATCAGCGCGACCTTGACCTCGCCCGGCTCCATGCCGAGTTTTGTCTTTGCGTGTTCGGCGATGAAGCCGGCAAAGGCCTGGCCATATTGGTCGGAATGGATCTGCGCGCGAAACACGTATTGCAGGTTCTTGTCCTTGAACACGGCGGTCGAGACCGCGGTCGTGATCCAGAGGATCTTCTTCTGCTGCTCGACCTTCGCCGCCATCGGCACCGCATGCGCGCTGGAATAGACGCCGTTGATGATGTCGATCTTTTCCTGGTTGATCAGCCGCTCGGCCTCGTTGATGGCGACGTCGGCCTTGCTCTGCGAGTCCGCGGCGACAGGGACAATTTTGGTCTTGCCGCCGATGCCGCCCTTCTCGTTGACGAGGTCGATGGCGATCTGCGCGCCAACCGAGGAGGCGACCGAGCCGCCGGCGGCGAAGGGGCCGGTGAGGTCGTAGATCAGGCCGATGCGCAATGTCTCGGCTTGGGCCTGGGCCCGTGTCCAATCGAGGCTGAGTGCAGCGGCGGCAGCCGCCGAGCTCTTCAGCAGCTGCCTGCGTGAAGTCGGCATCCTATCCTCCCTCAAAACCGTCTGTTGATCGTCCGGTTATTTTTTTGCGAAGTATGGGGAGCGGGCCGGCGGAAAGTCAACATCGCTAAAGTCTGGCTCTGTCCTCCCGGCGCAGAACGCAATTGCGAGATGAGTCATGAAATAGCGGGCGGTTACTGTTTCAAGCGGCGCGCAAGATAGCGCGCTGTCTTCCCGCCGGCCCCGGCGACTTGATGTGGCGTTCCCGATGCGACGATACGGCCACCCTCGTCGCCGGCGCCGGGGCCGAGATCGATGATCCAATCGCTGTGAGAGACGACGTCCATGTCATGCTCGACCACGACGACGCTGTTGCCGGCATCCACGATCCGCTCGAGCTGGGCGATCAGCCGTTCGACGTCCTGCGGATGAAGACCCGTGGTCGGCTCGTCCAGCACATACAGCGTGTGCCCCCGCTGCGGACGCATGAGCTCGGTCGCCAGCTTGATCCGCTGGGCCTCGCCACCGGACAGTTCGGTGGCGGATTGACCGAGGCGGATATAGCCGAGGCCGACCTCACGGACGACCGAGAGCGACCGGTTCAGCGAGGAATCGTCGCGGAAGAAATCGAAGGCCTCGTCGACGCGCATGGACAGCACGTCCGCGATCGATCGGCCGCGGATTTTCACTTCGAGCGTCTTGTCGTTGTAGCGAGCACCCTTGCAGGTCGGGCAGGGCGCATAGACGCTGGGCAGGAACAGAAGCTCGACGCTGACGAAGCCCTCGCCCTCGCAGGTGCTGCATCGGCCTTTTGCGACATTGAACGAGAAGCGTCCGGCGTCGTAGCGGCGAGATTTCGCCTGGGGCGTCGCCGCGAACAATTTTCGCACATGGTCGAACAAGCCGGTGTAGGTCGCAAGGTTGGATCGCGGGGTGCGGCCGATCGCCTTCTGATCCACCACGACGAGGCGATCGACCTCGTCGAGGCCGGCGACGATCTTGCCGCCCAATGTCGCGATCGCGGGCGCAAGGCTGTCGTCGTCGGTATCAGCGGCGAGCGTGTGGCCGAGATGGCCGGCCACGGCATCGACGAGGAATTGGCTGATCAGGCTCGACTTGCCGGAGCCCGACACGCCGGTGACGCTGGCGAGCACGCCCAGCGGGATGTCGACGTCGAGGCCGCGAAGATTGTTGCGGGTCACACCTCTGATCTTTAGATGCCCCATCGGCTCGCGATGGATCGTCGGCAACGGCTCTCTTGGATGTGAGAGATAGCGGGCGGTTCGCGATTGCTCGATCTCGCCGAGCCCCGCAGGCGGCCCGCTATAGAGAATGAGTCCGCCGCTTTCGCCGGCGTCGGGCCCGACGTCCACCAGCCAGTCGGCATGTTTTATGACCTCGATCTCGTGTTCGACCACGAAGATCGAATTTCCGGCGTGCTTGAGTCTGTCTAGCGCCCGCAGCAGCGCTTCGGTGTCGGCGGGATGCAGGCCGGCGGAGGGCTCGTCGAGCACGTAGACGACGCCGAACAGGTTGGAGCGGACCTGCGTTGCCAGCCGCAAGCGTTGCAGTTCACCCGGTGACAGCGTCGGCGTGCTGCGCTCGCAGGCGAGATAGCCAAGGCCAAGGTCGAGCAGGACGGCGAGGCGCGCCGACAGGTCCTCGCAGATGCGCCGGGCAACGACAGTCTTCTCCGACTTGTCCGCCGAGGCTTTTGCGAACGGCTGGATCAGATCCTGCAATTGCTTGAGCGGCAGATGCGACATCTCGGCGATATTGAGCCCCGCGAACTTCACCTTGAGCGCCTCGGGCTTCAGCCGGTTGCCATGGCATGTGGGGCAGTCGCGGGTGATCAGGAATTGCGCGACGCGGCGCTTCATCATCGCGCTCTCGGACTTGGCGTAGGTCTGCATCACGTAGCGCCTGGCACCGGTGAAGGTGCCCTGATAGCTCGGCTCCTCCTTGCGGCGCAGGGCCCGTTTGACTTCGGCCGCGTCGTAGCCGGCATAGACCGGCACGGTCGGCTGCTCGTCCGTGAACAGGATCCAGTCACGATCCTTCCTGGGTAGCTCCCGCCAGGGCTTGTCGACGTCGTAGCCCAGGGTCGTCAGGATGTCCCGGAGGTTCTGTCCCTGCCAGGCACTCGGCCAGGCCGCGACGGCGCGCTCGCGGATCGTCTTGCTGTCGTCAGGCACCATAGATTTCTCAGTGACGTCGAGCATCCTGCCGATCCCGTGGCAGGTCGGGCAGGCACCCTCCGGCGTGTTCGGCGAGAACGACTCCGCGTAGAGCATCGGTTGCCCCCGCGGATAGTCGCCGGCCCGGGAATATAGCATCCTGATCAGGTTGGATATGGTTGTCACGCTGCCGACGGACGACCGCGTCGTCGGCGCGCCGCGCTGCTGCTGGAGCGCAACGGCGGGTGGCAGGCCTTCGATGTCGTCGACTTCGGGGATCTGCATCTGGTGGAAGAGGCGCCGCGCGTAGGGCGACACCGATTCCAGATACCGCCGCTGCGCCTCGGCGTAGATCGTTCCGAAGGCGAGCGAGGACTTTCCGGAGCCGGACACGCCCGTGAACACGACGAGGGCGTTGCGCGGAATCGTGACATCGACGTTTCTGAGGTTGTGCTCCCGCGCGCCGCGCACCCGAACGAAGCCGTCGTCCCGTGTCGGCCCGTCCGGTCGGGTTGGTCGATTATCCATCTTGCTCCTCCAGGCCCGCACGGCAAAATATCCGTGAGGCGCATGCCGCACCGCAGACCGCGGTTCCGGCGGGAGCTTAACGGCAAGATCGCAGGAAGGGTCCTTCGTGCCAGCATGTCAGCTGCGTTCTGCACAAGACGAAGGCGCCCCAGGTGCCCACGCGTGGGCGAGGCTTGCCGTATGCGGGTGCGGTGACCGTGTTGCCGAAAGAGCAATCAGCGCGCTTGCAGCACTGCATCCATTGGGCTGAGCCGCGCGGGATCGAATGGCGTGAGGTCGACCCCACGCGTTGCGCCCATGACGATCAGTTGTGCCAGAGCCTCGCCGGTCGCGGGCGCATTGAGGATGCCCCAGACATCGTGTCCGGTCGCAATATAGACACCTCCATGGTTTGGTACTCGACCGATCAGCGGAAGGCCGTCCTCTGTCCGCGGGCGGAAGCAGGACTGCCACGCGATGATGTTCTCGGGCCGAAATAGTGGCGATAGCCGCTCGGATACCATTTGAACGACTTTGGACCCGTACGGTTCGGGATCAACGGCCGCCGGATCAGTGGGGAACGAGGTGTTTCCTAAAACCGCGGTGACATATGTGGTGCCGTCCGCACGCGGAAAAACCTCGATCGGCACCGACGTGCCGTGGAAATCCGACTCGAGGAATAGCGCGTCGGCCGACACCTCCGTACCTGTGTCGTAAACGATGCTCGAACCAAGCTGGCCATTGATAGCGGGTAGGTTCACCCATTGCGCGGCGAGCAGCGACCACGGCCCCATGGCGATCACGATGGCGTCCGCCTCGATGACGCTTTTGCCGACCTCCACGCCCTTTACGGTCGTCCCATCCGCATCGCGCCTGATGCCGGTGACACATCCAACGCGAAGCTCGGCGCCTTGCGCGAGCGCCGCGTTCATCACGGCTGACGTGAACTTGTAAGGATGAACGATCGCAGTGGTCTCCTTCGTGCCGATCCGTTGCTCCAGCACAACGCCCTTGCTGAGCCAGCCGAGCGCGGTCGGTGCATCCCGGCGCGGATCGTCATCGGCCGCGACAAAGCCGCTATGGGCTGTCATCGGGCGGTAGCCCCAATCGCCTCCGATCTCTTCCGGCAGTTGCGCATGAAGCGCAAAGCTGCGCCGCGCCAGCGCGTCGAGCGGCGTGCCGGCGCACCAGTCGCGCGCCAGGAAGCCGCCGGCCTTACCGGACGCGGCGGCAGCCGCCTCGACACGTTCCACGACGACAACATCGCCCCCGTGGCGGCAGAGAAAATACGCCGTGCAGGCGCCGATCACGCCGCCACCGCAGATCACGACGCGCATGGTCCGCTTCCTGACCGAGATACTTGCTGAAGAACCACCCTAGCTCAAATGGCCTCGTTCCAGGGCATGCCGCTGTTGTTACCATTGCATGGCGCACGAGGAGACCCTCAAGAAAACGGCGCCGGCGAGTCACGCCGATGCCGTGTCGCGATCGGGCCTGCGCCGCCTCAGCCCGGCCCTGCGCCTTGCGTCGCCGTGTACACGGCGTAGAGCGACTGGCTCGCGGCCAAGAACAGGCGGTTGCGCTTGGGGCCGCCGAAGCAGATGTTGCCGCAGACTTCCGGCAGGCGGATGCGGCCGAGCAGCTTGCCCTCCGGCGACCACACCGTCACCCCACTATAACCGACGGCGCGGCCGGCATTGCTGGAGGCCCAGACATTGCCGTTGACGTCGCAGCGCAGGCCGTCGGGCCCGCACTTCACGCCGTCGATCACGCAGTCGCTGAACTTCTTGAGGCCAGACAGCTTGTTGTCCGTGCCGACGTCGAACACGAAGATCTCGCCCTTGCCGCCGGGCCCGGTGTCGCCGGGGCCCTTGCCGGTCGAGGCGATGTAGAGCTTTTTGTAGTCGGGCGAGAAGCACAGGCCGTTCGGGTCGGGCACCTGCTCCTCGGTGACGACGAGATCGATGCGCCCACTGGGGTCGATGCGATAGCAGTTGGTCGGCAGTTCGCGCTTGCCCGGCACGAAGCCGGCCGGCTGGCCGATCCGCGGATTGAGCTTGCCGCCGGCATTGCTCGGGCCACCCGCGACGTCGGGCTCGCCCTCGTAAAGCTGGCCGCCATAGGGCGGATCGGTGAACCAGTAGCTGCCGTCGGGGTGCGCGGCGATGTCGTTCGGCGAATTCAGCCGCTTGCCCTGATAGGATTCGGCCAGCACCGTCGCGGTGCCGTCGTGCTCGTAGCGCGTCACCCGCCGGGTCAGATGTTCGCAGGAAAGCTGACGGCCCTGGAAGTCGAACGAGTTGCCGTTGGAGTTGTTGGAGGGCGAACGGAACACGCTGACGCGGCCGTCGTCCTCGGTCCAGCGCATCTGCCGGTTGTTGGGAATGTCGCTCCAAAGCAGATAGCGGCCTTGCGCACTCCAGGCCGGGCCTTCGGCCCACAGTAGACCGGTGTGCAGCCGCTTGATCGCGGTGTTGGGCTGCGCCAGATCGTTGAAGGACGGATCGACCGCGATGATGTCGGGATCCCAGAAATAAGTGGTCGGTGCACCGCCCGGACCGAAATCGCGCGGCGGGGTGGTGATCGTCGTCGGCGGGGCGGCGGGTCCGGTCTGGGCCAGCGCGGGGCCGGCCATCGTGGCGGCGGCGCCGAGCGCAAGTCCCCGGACAAGTGTTCGTCGTGAAAGCGCAGCATCCTGGTCACGCTGCTCGTGGTCACGAGCCTGCTGGCGTGTCATCGCGTCCTCCCGGTTCTTTCGCTGGCCGGTTGATCCGGCCGAGCGGTGCGAAGGTTAGTCTGGTCTGCGCCCGGTTGCGAGAGGCAGGTTCGCATCCTCTACGCGATGCTAGGCCGGTAGAGGCTGGAACGCGGCCACATTGCGGCGAGGCAAGGGCACAAGCGACAATCCGTCCCGGCCTCGTCGTTCGGAGCTTGCCGGTCGGGCCTTGGGAGTAAGCCGGAATGGTTTTTAGGGCGTGTCAAGCCTTGACCTCGCGCGCGATGATGGCAGAACGTCTCCGGAGCATTACCCGGAGTTCGCCGTGTTAGCCGTTGTTGCACTGGTCATAGCGCTCGCCATCGCGTTCGCCGCCGGCTATGTCACCCGCGATCTCATCTCCCGCAAACGACGCGCGCAGGCGCGCCGCTGGCGCGACTATACCGAGCCGGGCTGGCTCCGCGCCGCTGCGCCCGCCAACACCAACGAGGCTGCGAACACCAACGCGGCTGTGCCTCCGGCGACCGGCGAACTCGGCCAGATGCTGGACCGCTGGGAAAACCGAGCCCGCGCCCGCCGCGCGGGATAGTAAATCCTCGAGCGGCGAACAAGCGAGCGCTGGGTCCGTCGCACCCAAGGTATTCCAGTTTACCGAAATTCGGAATTTTGCGCGCGACGACTTTTAGGGGCCGGTCCTGCCTTGTTGCGGTCGCGTCGCCGCGACGCCATCGGCGCGTCCAGGGAAGCCTCGACCCGCAACCGGGTCAGCTCCCCTGACCATCTTTTGGCGTTGCAGTTGCTCCTGTTTCTCGTCTAGAAACGGTGCACCGAGCCTCCCGGCAACCAACCGTCAACGGTTTTGACCGAGGATTTGAGGGCTCAAAAGGGTCTGGCAATGCTGATTCGCGGCCAAATCGATGGGATTTCGGGGGAGGTGGCTCTGGCCGCCGCCACGATCCCGGCCGCGCGGCTGTCCACCCTCCTGATTGGCGGGCTTCTTCTTAGCTGCCCCTGAGGGCCGGCTGGGCGCGACGCGCCTGGGCGCTCAGGGGTTGGTCGAGATCACCGGACACCTCAAGCGCCCAGACCAATGAACGGCGCGAAAGCTCAAAAGGAAATCTGACAATGGCCACCGTGAACAAGTCCGAGAAGGACCGCGTCATCATTTTCGACACCACGCTGCGCGACGGCGAGCAATGCCCCGGCGCCACCATGACCTTCGAGGAGAAGCTCGAGGTCGCCGAGATGCTGGACGATATGGGCGTCGACGTCATCGAAGCCGGCTTCCCGATCACCTCCGAGGGCGACTTCCAGGCGGTCAGCGAGATCGCCCGCCGCTCCAAGAACGCCGTCATCGCCGGCCTGTCGCGCGCGCACCCGGCCGATATCGACCGCTGCGCCGAAGCGGTGAAATTTGCCAAGCGCGGCCGCGTCCACACCGTGATCGCCACCTCGCCGCTGCACATGCGGGTGAAGCTGAACAAAACCCCGGAGCAGGTGCTCGAGACCTCGGTCGCGATGGTCGCGCGCGCCCGCAACCAGATCGACGACGTCGAATGGTCGGCCGAGGACGGCACCCGCAGCGAGATGGACTATCTGTGCCGCATCGTGGAAGCCGTCATCAAGGCCGGCGCCACCACGGTGAACATTCCCGATACCGTCGGCTACACGGTGCCGGAGGAATACACCCACTTCATGAAGACGCTGATCGAGCGCGTGCCGAACTCGGACAAGGCGGTATTCTCCGTGCACTGCCATAACGATCTCGGCATGGCGGTTGCGAACTCGCTGGCCGGCATCATCGGCGGCGCACGCCAGGTCGAGTGCACCATCAACGGCATCGGCGAGCGCGCCGGCAACGCCGCGCTCGAAGAGGTCGTGATGGCGATCAACGTCCGCAACGACAAATTCCCGTACTGGAACAAGATCGACACCACGCAGCTCACCCGCGCCTCGAAAGTGGTGTCGGCGGCGACCTCGTTTCCCGTCCAGTACAACAAGGCGATCGTCGGCCGGAACGCCTTCGCGCATGAGAGCGGCATCCATCAGGACGGCGTGCTGAAGGACGCCTCCACCTACGAGATCATGCGGCCCGAGATGGTCGGCCTGAAGCAGTCTTCGCTGGTGCTGGGCAAGCATTCCGGCCGCCACGCCTTCGTGCACAAGCTGGAAGAGATGGGCTACAAGCTCGGCCCGAACCAGCTGGAAGATGCGTTCACGCGGATGAAGGCGCTCGCCGATCGCAAGAAGGACATCTACGACGAAGACATCGAGGCGCTGGTCGACGAGGAGATGGCGGCGTCGCACGACCGCATCAAGCTGACCTCGCTGACCGTGATCGCCGGCACCCATGGCCCGCAGCGCGCGACCATGAAGCTCGACGTCGACGGCCAGATCAAGATCGAGGAGGCCGAGGGCAATGGTCCGGTCGATGCGGTGTTCAACTGCATCAAGCGCCTGGTGCCGCATGAGGCCAAGCTCGAGTTGTACCAGGTCCACGCCGTGACCCAAGGCACCGACGCGCAGGCCGAAGTCTCGGTCCGCCTCTCTCATGAGGGGCGCGCGATGACCGCACGCGCGGCGGATCCGGATACGCTGGTGGCCTCGGCCAAGGCCTATCTCGGCGCGCTCAACAAGATCGTCATGAAGCGCCAGCGCGATACGGTGACGACGTCGGCGGCGGCGAGCTGACGCGCGCGATCTCACGGCTCATCGGTCAAACGCGGCGCCTCAGGCGCCGCGTTTTTCGTTGGCCGGACTCGCGGGGATTTCCTGTCCGGATACCGCATTTTTGCAAGGAGACCCCTGCTAAGGGGCAATGGCGCCTCAGTCTGCTTCCCTATAAAGCTGCCTTCAAGTCTTGACTTAAAGTCTTGAGGCCGGCGCTCCGGCCCCACAAGGACGTTTAGGAGGAAGCATGCGGAAACTCATTTTGGCTGCGGCATCGGTTGCGGCTCTGGCATTGACCGGGCCGGCATCGGCCCAGGCGCCGATCATCATCAAGTTCAGCCATGTGGTGGCCACCGACACGCCGAAGGGCAAGGCGTCGGAAAAATTCAAGGAGCTCGCCGAGAAGTACACCGGCGGCAAGGTCAAGGTCGAAATCTACCCGAACTCGACGCTCTACAAGGACAAGGAAGAGCTCGAGGCGCTTCAGCTCGGCAGCGTGCAGATGTTGGCGCCGTCCAACTCCAAGTTCGGCCCGCTCGGCATCCGCGAATTCGAGGTGTTCGATCTGCCCTATATCCTTCCCGACCTGAAGACGCTGCGGAAGGTGACGGAAGGCCCGCTCGGCCTCCGGCTGCTCAAGCTGCTGGACTCCAAGGGCATCACCGGCCTTGCCTATTGGGACAACGGCTTCAAGCAGATGAGCGCCAACAAGAAGCTGGTCGCGCCCGCCGACTACCAGGGCGTCAAGTTCCGCATCCAGTCCTCGCGCGTGCTCCAGGCCCAGTTCAAGGCGCTCGGTTCGCTGCCGCAGGTAATGGCGTTCGGCGAAGTCTACCAGGCGCTGCAGACCGGCGTCGTCGACGGCCAGGAGAACACCTGGTCGAACATCTACACCCAGAAGATGCACGAGGTGCAGAAGTACATCACCGAGACCAACCACGGCTACATCGGCTACGTCGTGATCGTGAACAAGAAGTTCTGGGACGATCTGCCGGCCGACATCCGCGACCAGCTGTCGAAGGCGATGAAGGAAGCGACCGACTTCAACAACACGCAGTCGCAGAAGGAAAACGACGACGCGCTCGCCGAGATCAGGAAGAGCGGCAAGAGCGAGATCATCAAGCTCACGCCGGAGCAGGACGAGGCGATGCGCAAGGCGATGGAGCCGGTCTACAAGGACGCCGCAGGCCGCGTCGGCCAGCCGCTGATCGACGAGTTCCAGAAGGAAGCCAAGAGCACCAATTGAGAGCGCGACCCAACTTGGGAGCGCGATCAGCCAATCTCGACGAACGCTGAATGAAAGGGCTTCCGTGCCGGGCGCGGAAGCCCTTTTTGTTGCGAGTGATTTCTGATTGCGACTGGCGGTAAGATCAGGGGTTACATCTTGGTAAGGATGCCCTCTCTGTCCAAGTTGTAAGTTGCGTGTCAGCCGTGCGGCGCCCATCTTCGCGGCATCCTTCCAGAGGAGAGTTCGCATGAGGAAGTTCACCATCGCCGCCATCGCCGTGCTCAGCATCGCCGGCTCGGGCGCGGTCTATGCTCAATACCATCGCCCGTGGATGCACGAGCACATGCGCCACATGCGCATGAACCCGGAGGATCGCGCCGCCTTCGTCGACGCGCGGATCGCCGCCGTCCACGCCGGCCTGAAGCTCAATGCCGACCAGGAGAAGCTGTGGCCGCCGGTCGAGGCTGCCGTGCGCGACTTCGCCAAGCTGCGCATCGACCGCGCCAACGCGCGGATGAATGCCGGCCCCGGTGATGCCGACAAGCCGGAGGATCCGGTCGCCCGCCTGCGCCAGCGCGCCGACGACATGGGCGCCACCTCCACGGCGCTGAAGAAGATCGCCGATGCCGCCGATCCCCTCTACAAGACGCTGGACGACGGCCAGAAGCGGCGCCTCGCCGCGCTGACCCGCCACCGCGGCCCGTTCGGCGGCGGTGAGGACGGCCCGCCCCGCCAATTCATGGAACGGGGCATGGATCGCATGATGGAGCGCGGCATGGACCGTTTCCATGGCGATCGCTTCGACCGGGACGGCGGTCCGGACCGGGACCACGAGGGCCGGCTCTGAGCCCTCGGGGATTTTGCGGGGGATCAACCGCATTGACCTCGGCGAAGCCGCTGGAATCCAGCGGCTTTTCGCTTTCTGGGGACTTTGGAAAAACCTTTACCGCATCGCTTGCCATCCCCGGATCGCTTTGCTAAACGACCGACCTCGCAAGGCTTTGACCGCCTTTCGGGCGCATAGCTCAGTTGGTAGAGCAGCTGACTCTTAATCAGCGGGTCCCAGGTTCGAGCCCTGGTGCGCCCACCACCTAAATCGAGACCTTAGCGCGAGAAACCGATTGAGAAGGCCGGACTAAAACGGTTTTTCAAACGGTGTTTTTGGCGGCCGTTCGGCGAGTTCACGCTCGGCATTGTGGTCTGCACCACTGGTCTCGGCGGAGGCCTTGGCGACTCGAATGCCGCCCGGTAGAGCCGCTTCCAATGTAAACATCAGATCTCACGATCAGGGCAGGTTTCGAGCTCGCATGCTCGTGCCGAGTGACAAAGCCTTTGCCAAGGTCGCCGCGGTGGCATTCAGCGCCGCAATTCGCGTGGGCAACTGCTTGTTCATAATTCGCTCCAGCGGTCCGGTCATGCCGACCGAATGCAGCACGGCGCCGTCCGGCAATCTCACCGGCACGGCGATGGCGGCGAGACCCTCGTCGATCTCGCCGATGCAAGTCGCGTAGCCGAGCTTGCGAACCTTGGCATATTCCTGCTCGATCCATTTTCGGCTGGTATGCGAATGGACTGTCGGCTTGGGCAAATCCTCGGACAGGGCCGCGTCTATCAATGCCTTGCTCTGGAAGGCCATGATGGCCTTGCCCGTCGCCGCGGCATTGACCGGCATCTCGATGCCGGGCTGCACATAGCCGCGCCAACGCACGTCGGGCGAATGCGAAACGGCGACCACTACGCGCTTTCCGACCAGTCGCGCGAGGTAGCACGTCTCCGTGCTGGCTTCGGTCAGGGACAGCAAATGTGGTCCGGCGAGTGATGCATACCATCCGTCGTCCGCGCCGGCGTGAAGCAGGCGGGTGAGGCGTTCGCCCACATGGTAGGTCCGTCCTGCCTCTCCCTCCGACGCCATGCCGGCACGGACCAATCCCTTCAGCAATCGGTGTGCGGTGGTTTTCGGCAGATCGAGCATGGCCGAAACGTCCGCCAGCGTGATCGTGCCGGAAAATGCAGCGACGACCTCCAGCACGTCGATGTAGCGCGCGAGCGGGCCGGGAGAAACGTCGTCTGTTGTCATCGAAGTTGACCAGTTCCTGGGCGGCCTGCGCCAATTTGTACGGCTTGACTCGGCGGCGGCTTGCCGTTTACCGTTTCAATATTCGGAATATCGTTCCGGAAAACGGAACGATTGTCAAGTGGTCAGATCCGATCAGTTCGCTGACGCGGCATTGGTGTTGTAGAGGAGTGGCGACGTGGGGTTCACGCGGAAGGACTTTCTAGGTTCGATGATTGCGGCGACGATGCTGTCGCTTACCGGGGCTGCGCATGGGCAACAGGCGGAGCCTGTCCTGATCGGCGCGACCGTTCCGATGACGGGGCCGCTGTCGCTGACCGGCAAGCAGTACCAGAACTCACTGACGATGGCCGAAGAGGACATCAACAAGGCCGGCGGCATCAACGGCCGCCCGATCAAGATCGTGTTCGAGGATACCCAGGCGTCGAACGGCACCGCCGTGAACGCCTTCGTCAAGCTGGCTCAGGAAACCAAGCCGTCGTTCTTCTTTCTGTCGAGCTATTCGACGCAGAATCTCGCGGTTGCGCCGGAGCTCAAGAAGGTGCAGGTGCCCGCCATGTATGCCGGCGGCGCCGATGCCGTGGCCGATGGCGGCAATGAATGGATGTTCCGGATCCGGCCGGCCGACAGCGTGTCCGCAGAGGGCATGGTCAAGGCTGCGGTCGACGTCATCAAGGCGAAGAAGCCGGGCATTCTCTACATCCAGAACGATTTCGGCCAGGGAGGGGCCCAGACCGCCGCCAAGCGCCTCGAAGCCGCAGGTATTCCGGTCGTCGGCATGGAAGCCTATGGCCAGAACGACAAGGACTTCTCGGCGCAGTTGCTCAGCCTCCGCAGCAAGGGCGCCGATACGATCCTGATCTTCAACTATCCGCAGGACGGCGCACTGGTGCTGCGCCAGGCCAAGGTGCTGGGCTTCAAGATGCCGCTGGTTACGTCATCGGCGGCGCTGGTGCCGGCCGCCCTGCAGTTGCTGTCGCCCGCCGATCTCGAAGGCGTTTGGGGCGTCACGGATGCGTTCATGGACGCGAGCGTCGGCGGCCGGATGAAGGATTACGTCGAGCGTTTCAAGGCGAAGTTCGGCATTGATCCCGATCCGTATGGCCTTGCCTACTACGACGGTGCGTTCCTGATGGCGGAAGGCATGCGCAAGGTCGGTACGGACGCCAAGGCGTTGCGGGAATGGCTGGCGGCGGTCAATGGCTGGCAGGGTATCGGTCACGTCTACTCCTACGATGCCAAGGGCAATGGCGTGCGCGATCTTGCTGTCGTGAAGGCGAAGGCCGGCACCAAGACGCTCGAGTTGGTGCAGCCGGTCACTCTCAACTGATCACATCGGACGGATTGGCCTCGCGGCCGGCCAGCACGGCCGCGAGGTGCGAGCGAGCAGGGGTATCATGGCGGATTTCATTCAGCTTCTGGTCAACGGACTGGCGATCGGAAGCGTTTATGCGCTGGCGGCGATCGGCTTCGTCATCGTCTACTCCGCAACCGGCGTCGTGAATTTCGCGGCCGGCCAGTTCGTGATGTTCGGAACCTTTGCCGGTGTCGTGACGCTGATCAATGCCCAATTGCCATGGTCCGTCGCCTATGGCGCTGCGCTTGCGATCATGGCGCTGTTCGGAGCATTGTTCTTCATCACCGTCTATCTGCCGCTGCGGCGCGGGTCGATCGTTACGATCATCATTGGCACCGTCGCCGTCGGCATCATCATGCAGAATGCGGCGCTGCTGTCGTTCGGATCGTGGCCGTTCCGCCTGCCGTCTCCCCTGGAGGACCGGGTGGTCAATCTGGGTGGCGCCATCATCTCGACCCATGCTTTGGGCGTGGTCGGCGTCACCACCCTCATGGTTGCGGGACTCTGGGTGCTGTTCAATCGCACCTCCGTCGGCATCGGCATGCGGGCCGTGGCGCAGGACCTTCAGGCCGCCAAGCTGATGGGTCTCAAGGTCAACCGGCTGCTGGCCCTGTCGTGGGTGCTTGCCGCCGTTCTCGCCGGTGTCGCCGGCCTCATGCTCGGGCCGATGTGGTTCGCGGACGTCAATATGGGTGACCCGATCGCCCTGAAGGCCTTTGCGGCGACCATCATCGGAGGCTTCGGCAGCCTGCCGGGTGCGATCGTCGGCGGGCTGTTCGTTGGTCTCAGCGAGGTGCTCGGTGCGTCCTATGTGTCATCCGCCTACAAGGATCTGATCTCGTTCGGCATCATGATCCTCTTCCTGCTCGTGCGTCCGCAGGGCGTGTTCGGCGAAAAGATCCAGGATCGGGGTTGATCGCGATGGCGATGCGCGCTCCATTGGCGATCGCTGCAGCGATCCTCGTGCTTGGCGGCCTCATCGCCAGCGTTCTGCCGGAATATTACCTCCGGCTGTTCAATCTCTCGGCGATCTCGGCGGTCGCCGTCATCGGCCTGAATTTCGCGTTCGGTTATGCCGGTCTGATCTCGCTGGGCCACGCAGCGTTTGTCGGCATGGGTGCGTATGGGCTGGCGATCCTGACCACAGCCTGGGGCTGGTCGCCGTGGCTGGCAATGCCGGCCGCGATCGCGACAACCGCGGCGCTCGCGGCCCTGATCGGCTATCCTCTGCTGCGCCTGCGTGGCCACTACCTCGCGCTGGCCACGCTGGGTCTCAACGTCTCGTTCTATATCGTGACGTCGAACTGGATCGGGCTGACGGGCGGCACCAACGGCATCGCGCGAATTCCGGAACTGGCCATCGGCTCGCTGGCGCTTTCCGGCGAACACCGGTTCCTGTGCGTCGCACTCGTGACGCTTGCGGTGGTCGCCGCGCTCGCGGCGATGCTGCACGCGTCGCGCCATGGCCGCGAGATGATGGCGGTGCGCGACGACGAGATCGCGTCCGAAATGATCGGGATCGACGTCACGCGCGTGAAGATCACGGCCTTCGTGCTGTCGGCGATCTGCGCCGCCGTCGCAGGCTGCCTGTTCGCCCTGCATGTACGCTTCGTGGCGCCGGAGGACTTCACCTATGCGCATTCCATCACGTATCTCGCGATGCTGATCGTCGGTGGGGAGGGCACCATCGTGGGAGCGATCCTCGGCGCGATCCTGCTCACCTTCCTGCCCGAGTGGCTGCGCTTCCTCGGCACCGCTTACCTTCTCTTCTTCGGCCTGCTGATGCTCTGCATCCTGGTGTTCCTGCCGACCGGCCTGGTCGGTCTCGGCCGGCGCATGCGTCCCCGCTCACGCAAGACGGCACCATCAACATCGGTTGGCGTACCGGAGATGACGTCATGAACGTGTTGGAGGCGCGCAGTATTCACAAACGCTATGGCGGTCTCGCTGCGCTGGACGATGTCGATCTGACCGTTGCGAAAGGGCAGTTCGTCGCGGTGATCGGACCGAACGGTGCCGGCAAATCGACACTGCTGAACGTGCTGACCGGCCTGGTCTTGCCGGACGAGGGCCAGGTCGTTCTCGACGGCCAAACCATCACGCGCATGGCCACCAACAGGCGCATCCGCGCCGGGCTCGGTCGCACGTTCCAGCACGGGCGTGTCTTTGCGCGGCTGAACGTCCTGGAAAACGTCATGACCGGCGCGGCGATCCGCCGCGGCCTGAACGAGGCCGGTCTTCGCGACGCTGCGATGGAAATCATCGAGCAGATGGGACTCGCCGACGTGGCCTTCGACGCGATCGATTCGCTCTCCTATGGCCGTCGCCGCATGGTGGAGCTTGCCCGTGCGCTGGCTTGCCGGCCGCATGTCCTGCTGCTGGACGAGCCGGCCGCGGGCCTGAATTCCGGTGAGGTCGACCAGCTGATCGAGCGGTTGACGGCACTGCGCGCTACCCACGGGCTCGCCATCGTGCTGATCGAGCACAATATGGGCATGGTCATGCGGCTTGCCGAGCGCATCTTCGTCCTCAATTTCGGCTGCAGGATTGCCGAGGGAACGCCGGCCGAGATCCAGGCGGACCCCGCCGTGCTGTCGGCCTATCTGGGCGAAGGATATGTCCATGCTGGCGTGTGACGAGCTCGCGGTCGCGCATGGCGACATCGTTGCGCTGCAGGGCGTGACGTTGAGGGTCGATGCCGGCGAAACGGTCGCGCTGATAGGCGCCAACGGTGCCGGCAAGACCACGCTGCTGCATACGATCTCCGGCCTCAACCGGGTGTCGTCAGGCGACATCAGGTTCGAAGGCGCACCTATCGGCGGCTGGTCCACGGATCGCAGGGTGGCGAAGGGGATTTCGCAGGCTCCGGAGGGACGACGGATCTTTCCAGGTCTGTCGGTGGAGGAGAACCTGACGCTTGCCACCGTGAGTTGGCGTCGCTGGGGGCAATCCATCATGGCCGATCTCGATCGCGTGTTCGAGCTGTTTCCCAGGCTGAAGGAGCGGCGCAAGCAGCTCGGCTGGTCGCTGTCCGGCGGAGAGCAGCAGATGCTGGCCATCGGGCGGGCGTTGATGGCGCGGCCGAAGCTGCTGCTGCTCGACGAGCCCTCGCTCGGCCTGGCGCCACGGCTCGCCGAGGAAGTCTACGAGCGTGTCAGGGTGATCAGCAAGACCGGTCTGACGATTCTCGTCGTCGAGCAGAACACCGTGCTGGCGCTGTCGGTGGCCGATCGCGCCTACGTGCTGGAGACCGGCCGCATCGTGCTCGACGGGCCGGCGAGCGAACTCAAACACAATGCGCGCGTGCGCGAAGCTTATCTGGGCCGCTAGACCCGGAGCGAGGAGGCAACATGTATCCCGAATCTCATCCGCAATCGCGCGAACTTTACGCGCGCGCATTGAACAGCCTGCCGGGTGGAAACACCCGTACGACAGTATTCATGAAACCGTTCCCGATCTACGCGGCGCGTGGCTCGGGTTGCCGCATATGGGACGTCGACGGAAACGAGTACATCGACTGCATCAACAACTTCACCTCGCTGATCCATGGTCACGCGCATCCTACCTTGATCGAGGCGGCCACCAAGCAGCTCGCGCTCGGGTCCGCGTTCGGCATGCCGACGGAATCCGAGGTTGATCTCGCCGAGCTCCTCGTGGGCCGGCTGCCGTCGGTCGAGCAGGTTCGCTTCGCCAATTCCGGTACCGAAGCCGTGATGATGGCGCTGAAGGCTGCGCGTGCCTATACCGGCCGTCCGAAGATCGCGAAATGCGAGGGCGCCTATCACGGCTCCTACGACTATGCCGAGGTCAGTCTCGATCCGACGCCGTCGGCGTGGGGCGGCAACGCACCGGTCTCGGTCGCCTATGCCAAGGGGACGCCGCAGAACGTGCTTGCCGATGTCGTGACCATTCCCTTCAACGATCTCGAAGCGGCGGTGAGCCTGATCCGCGAACATGGTCCGGAGCTCGCATGCGTTCTCGTCGATCCGATGCCGAACCGGGCTGGCCTGGTGCCGGCCGACAGGGCCTACCTGGAGGCGTTGCGTGAGGTGACCCGCGAGGTCGGTGCGCTGCTCATCTTCGATGAAGTCATCACGTTTCGGCTCGGCTATCATGGCGCGCAAGGCCTGTGGGGCATCGATCCGGATCTCACCACGCTCGGCAAGATCATCGGCGGCGGCTTCCCGGTCGGCGCAATCGCCGGTGGCAAACAATTCATGTCGGTGTTCGATCCATCACCGGGCAAGCCGGCATTGCCGCATGGCGGCACGTTCTCGGCCAACCCGGTCACCATGCGCGCGGGACTGGCGGCCATGGAACTGCTCGATAAGGCAGCCTTCGCGCGTCTCGACACGATCGGCCAGGCGGTGCGCGACGGAATAGATGCGGCGTTTCGCAAGACCGGCGTTCCCGGCGGCACGGTAGGCCTCGGCTCGCTGTTGAAGATCCATTTCACCGATCGCCGGATCCGTGATTATCGCTCGGCCTATTTGACCGAGGCCGAAGCGAAGCGGCAGGCCGTGTTCAACGCCGGCCTGCTCAATCGCGGAATCTTCGCGGCCAATTACGGCCTGATGGCGCTGTCGCTGCCGATGGCCGATGCGGATATCGACGCCATCGTCGCCGCGGCAGGCGCATCGTTGCAAGAGGTCGCCGCGCTCGGCTGACCGGATCGTTTCACGTCGATGACTGTTCCGGCCGGCGCTCAGATGGGCCCGGCGCGGATTTCCTCATCCCGAAAAGGAGGCTCGCGATGACCTCGAAGACTGACCCCATCACCCGTTCCGTTGTGCAGCATCGTCTCAGTTCGATCGTGAACGAGATGGGAGAAGCGATGCTGCGCACGTCCTACTCGCAGATCCTGAATTCCAGCCGTGACTTCTCGCTCGGCATCTGCGACGTCCAGGGGCGGTTGATCGCGCAGGCCGATCACATCCCAGTACATGTCGGGGCGCTGTCATGGGCGACTCTCGCCGTCGAGCAACGCTTCAAGGACGTCAAGCCGGGCGACGTCCTGCTTCTCAACGATCCCTATCACGGCGGCAGTCATCTGCCCGATCTCACTGCCTTCGTGCCGGTCTTCGACGGCGCACGGCGGCTTTACTGGACCATCGTGCGCGCGCATCAGAGCGATATCGGCGGCGCCACGCACGGCGGCTACAACCCGGGCGCGACAGATATCTGGCAGGAAGGCCTGCGCGTGCCGCCGATCCGGCTCTACGAGGCCGGCAGGCTGCGCGACGATCTGCTCGACATGCTGGCGCTCAACGTGCGCAACCCGCGCGATTTCCGCGGCGATCTGGCTGCCATGGTCGGCGCTGCGCATCTCGGCGAACGCCGCATGAAGCGCCTCTTCACCGAATTCGGCGGAGCGACGGTGGAGGCGGCGGTCGAGACGATTCTCGATACCGCGGAACGGCAGACGCGCGCGGTGCTGTCGACCTGGAAGGACGGCGTGTTCTACGGCGAGGCGTTCCTCGACGATGACGGCCATGGCCGTAGCGATATCAGGATCGCCGCGAAGGTCACCAAGCAGGGCAGCGATATCGAGGTCGATCTATCGGGATCTGATCCGCAGACAACGAGCTTCGTGAATTCCTCGCACGCCAACATGCAAGCCGCGGTCGTGATGGCGTTCGCCTATCTGATCGACGCCGACATTCCCAAGAACGCAGGTGCCCTGCGGCCGCTCAAGGTGGTTGCGAAGCAGGGTACCATCGTCTGGGCCGATCCGGGCCTGCCAGTGACCATGTGTACCAGCCATCCCTCTAATGAGATCGTCGAGGCCATCGTCAAGGCCCTGTCGGGCTCCTGTCCGGAGCGGGCCATGGCGGGCTGGAGCCGGCGCTTTCGTATTGCCATCCAGGGCGAGGACCCGCGCACCGGCCGCGGCTTCATCTGGCACATGTTCCAGGCGCGGCCCGGCGGCGGAGCATCGTCGGGGGGCGATGGATGGTCGTCGATCGGCGAGTGGCACACGGTGGGCGGCATCAAGTTCGGCAGCATCGAAGTGGCCGAGGCGCGCTTTCCGTTGCATTTCCGTCACCACGAATTCCGTGCGGACTCCGGCGGTGATGGCAAGTATCGCGGTGGCCTCGGTGTTTCGCTCGACTTGGTGATGGAGACGGAGAAGCCCGCGCGCGCCAACACCGCGGGCGACGGCACCCGGCACGGCGCCTGCGGCATGCTGGGCGGTAGCGACGGCAAGCCGCATCACTACGTGCTGATCTCAAAGAACCGCGCGCCGCGCGTGCTCCGTACCAAGGAGGTGGGCATCGAGGTGCTGCCCGGTGACTGCTTTGAAATTCGCTCGGCCGGCGGTGGTGGATGGGGCCCGGCGGAGCAGCGTGCACAGGACGCCCGCGCGCGCGATCTGCTGCAGGGCCTTACGACCGGTGTTGTCACGACCAGGCAGGGTTCTTGAGATGTATACGATTGGAGTTGATGTCGGCGGCACCTTTACCGACCTGGTTGCGATCGATCGCGAAGGGCGCACTGTATTCGCGAAGTCGCCTTCGACGCCGTCTGATCAGTCGGTCGGAGTCATGACCGGGCTTGAGGAGCTCGCGCGCCGGCTCGGTCTGTCTCGTGCCGACATGCTCGGGCGGACCGACCGCCTGGTGCATGGCACGACGGTCGCGACCAATGCGCTCCTGGAGCGCAAGGGCGCGAAGGTCGCACTACTGACGACGCGGGGGCATCGCGATGTGATCGAGATGCGCGAGGGTCTCAAGGGTGATCGATACAATCTTCGTATGGCGCCGCCCGAGCCCCTGGTACCGCGAGAGTTGCGGTTTGGTGTGCGCGAGCGCATCAAGCCGGATGGCGAGGTGCTGATCCCGCTCGATCAAGACTCGCTCGGCGAAGCGATTGCCGCGATCCGCGCCTCAGGGGCGACATCGGTTGCGGTGTGCTTTCTGCATGCCTACCGCAATCCAGTTCACGAGATCGCAGCAGTAGAGCGTCTGCAGCGGGAGCTGCCCGATGTCAGCATTTCCCGGTCTAGCGACGTGTTGCCACAGATCAAGGAATACGAGCGCGTCTCGACCACCATCGTCAATGCCTATGTCCGCCCAGCGGTACGGCACTATCTCAACAATCTGGATATGCGACTGAAAGAGGCTGGCCTCGCCAGTGGCCTGTTCGTCATTCTGTCCCATGGCGGAATGGCGCCGGTCGAGGAGGCCGCGCGGCTGGCCGCAGGCACGGTGCTCTCCGGTCCGGCCGGTGGCATTTCCGGTTGCCGCCGCTGCGCCGATCTGCTCGGCATTCCCGATCTCGTGCCGTTCGACATGGGGGGTACCAGCACCGACATTTCGTTGATCACCGCAGGCCGGGCATCGCTTTCGGCCGATGGGGGACTTGCCGATCAGCGCATTGCGTTGCGAAGTCTCGACATTGCCAGTATCGCTGCCGGTGGCGGCTCGATTGCGTCACTCGATGTCGGAGGTACACTCCGGGTTGGGCCGGAAAGCGCCGGATCTGTTCCCGGACCCGCATGCTACGGCAATGGCGGAAGCGAGGCGACGGTGACCGATGCCAATGTCATTCTCGGCTATCTAGACGCTGCGGCATTCATGGGAGGTCGGCGGCCATTGGATCGCGCGGCGTCTGAGGCGGCCGTCGATCGTCTCGCCGCATCGCTCGAACTGTCGCGTGATGAAGCGGCCGCAGGCATCTATCGCATGGTCAATCTGCGTATGGCCGATGGTATCCGCCTGATGACCTTGCGCCGCGGTGTCGATCCGCGCCGCTATGCGATGTTGAGCTTCGGCGGTGCCGCCGGCCTGCACGCTGCCGAAGTGGCGCGCGAACTGGAGATCAAGCGCATCATTGTGCCGACTGCGGCATCGGTGTTGTCGGCTTGGGGCATGCTGACAAGCGATCTGCGTTACGAAGTCAGCAGTACTTATTACAGCGCTGGATCGCGCATCACACCGGAAGAAGTCAGAACGATCTTTGCCGACCTCGAACAGCAGGCCGCCGGTCGATTGACGTCGTGGTTCGGCGGCAAGGTCGTGCTCGAGCGCTCGGCCGAAATGCGCTATGGCGAGCAGATTTTCGAGATCGACGTTCCGCTAACCGATCTCGATTGGAATTCCGACGATATCGTCGATCGTATTGAGCAGCGTTTCCATCGCCGCCATGAGGAGCTATACACATATGCATCGCCGGATCAGGAAGTCGTGTTCGTGAATGCGCGCGTCGCCGCGGTCGGTATCATCCCGCAAGGTGCGAGCGTGCCGCGTGGTGCCGCCACGACCTCGGCCTGCGTCCCTTCAGGCAAGCGCATGGCGTATTTCGGGACATGGCGCGAGGTGTCGGTCTATGCGGTGGACACGCTGAAGACAGGACATGCAATCGAGGGACCTGCGATCGTTGAAGCGGAAACCACCACGGTGGTGGTCAACGCCGGCGACCGTATTACGGTCAATGATCTCGGCTGGCTCGATATCGCGCTGGCGTAGCGAAAGCGGGCACGCTGGGCGCCAGGGCGGAATCCGCATTCGTTGTCGAGAACTGCGAAGTCTTTCGTCGCGCCCGGCGTGAACTAGCCCGCGTCATTCGATTGAATGATCCAAATTGCCGTCGTCGGACTCGCAGCCGCGTTGCGGAATGAATGCGGCTGCGAACTATCGATCGAGCGTGGCAAGACGTCGCCTTCGCTTAAACTGTTCGACAAGCTGCGGGTCACGCTCCTAGTGAGCTATCCTCCCGAGGGCAAATCGCTGCCTCATCGCCACGCAGAGTCGGTATGCGTCGAAATTCTTCTTGGCCTTGCGTTCTTGTGCTTATTTTGTTCCCTTCGAGCGAAGAGGAACAGACCATGGATCTCAGATTCAATCCAGCGGACATCAAGCGGGGCTGTCGGCCGTTCTCAGAGCGACCGAAATTAGTCTAGCCGCGCCGCAGATCTTCATCGCAGCCCTCTATTGCTTGAGCTGCTTGACCAGATCTTCAATCTCGCGATTGCCCGGCATCAAGCGCGAGAGTTGCTCAGCATAGCCCAAGGCGGATGCGAGATCTCCTTTTTCACGGCTTAGCGCGAGTGCCGCAGAAAGAGTGTCACGATCATTGGGATGCGCTTGCAAGCTGTTTCGTAGAACGGCAAGAGCGCCGTCGCGGCGGCCAGAGGAGTTCAGCCCCACGGCATAGACGTAGGCATAGCGGGGTTGACCGGGGTCCAGCTCTGCTGCTTGACGCAATTCATCGAGCGCCTCGCCGGCGCGCTTTTCCCGCACGAGCACGAGGCCGAGCGCGTGGTGAAGTGAGGCATTCTGCCCCGAGTAGGATAGGGCTGCGCGAAGGACTCGCTCGCCATCTTCGTCGCGCCCCGTTTGCCGGTAGAGATCGGAAAGATTGATGGCGGCCGGCGAGAACGATGGGTCAAGCCTGAGGGCTGCCCGATATTCGGCCTCGGCCTCAGCGGCGCTTGCCTGTCGTGCAAGGAAGTTACCGAGCGCAGTCCGGGCGTCCGGACGATCTGCATTCAATTTTTGCGCGGCCACGAATTCGGCGGCGGCTTGCGTGAACTTGCTGCGATCGGCTGTCGGTTGTCGCGATGGCGGAACGGATGCAAGAAGCTCGGCGGTGCGGATGCGCACGCCGAGCACCGGGTCCGTCAATTGGGGAGATGCAAGCGTCCAGAGCTGGTCGGGTGGAATTCCCTCCAGCGCATCGAGCGCGCCCAGCCTCACGAGCGGATCGGGGATGGAGAGAGCGCGGCGGATCAGGTCGGCGTCGGGCGCGGGCAGCTCGGCCAACGCGCTGGCGCGGACAATTCCGGGGGTGCCGCTTGAGCCGACGACGGCTGCAAGGAGAGCCTGTGCATCGGCCGTCTCGCTCCATGCCGCATGAAATGCCCCTGCATAGGTCTGAAAACCATGGCTCTCCGGACCGAACCAGGTTTCGATCTGCTGTACCGCCCACGCGGCGGGCTTGTCGCGGTGGCAGTCGTTGCAGGCATTCGGTGTGCCAAGCTGCACCGAGAGATCGGGGCGGGGGATGCGGAAGCCGTGATCGTGCCGGCGATCGACGACCATGTAGCGACGTTCAGGCATGTGGCAGGAAGAGCAACCTGGCGGCGGCGACAGATTGGCGTGCTGCCGATGCGCGGTAGACTCATACTTGGCCGGCGCGTGGCATTGCGCACAGACGCCATCGCCGGGCGCCTTGAGCGCTGCGCTATGCGGATCGTGGCAGTCGCTGCAGGTGACACCTTTGGCAAACATATTGCTCTGCTTGAACGAGGCGTAGTTGTAGGCCTCCTCGTCGTCGCGCATCTGGCCGTCGGCATGGAAGCGTTGGCGATCGAGCAGCGACACCCGATGCGTCTCCGACAGGGACCTGCCGGGCACCCAGTCTTCGGAGAGCTGTCCACGTCGCGCATGGCAGCGCCCGCAGGTTTCGACTTCCTTGCGCAACGTTGCCGGAGGCGCGCTACGCTTCGGAGCCATGGTTCCGGCATCGGCTGGCCAGGTGATGCCCGAGCGTTCGTCGAATCGGACAAGCAGGCCGTTGTCCGGGCCGCGGGCTCCAGGCTTCTGGTTCGCCCATGCAATATGTCGCGAGCCTGCGCCGTGGCAGGCCTCGCAGCCGACGCTGATTTCGGAGAAGCTGGTGGCAAACCGATCCTTCGCCACGTCGTAATTCTTGTGCACGTCCGTCGAGTGGCACTCGGCGCACATGAAATTCCAGTTCTGATTGAGTCTGGTCCAGTGCAGAGCATCGTTGCTGGTGACGGCGGCATCGGGATAGAGGTGAAACCAGCGCTGGCCGCCCTGATCCTTCGGCCGCGTGTCCCAGGCAATCGACAGGGCCTGGATGCGACCATCTGGAAATTCGACCAGATATTGCTGCAAGGGATCGACACCGAAAGTGTATTTGACTTCGAACGTCGCAAGCTTGCCGTCCGGACCGTCTGTTTCAACCAGAAACTTCTGGTCCTTGCGGAAGAAGCGCGAGCGCGTGCCTGCGTAGTCATAAGTCGCGCCGTTGAAGTCGCCGCGGACCGACGTGTCGGTCGCGTGATCCATGGCATGGCGATGTTGCGAGCTTTGCCACAGCCTTGTCTCCGCCTGGTGGCAGCCGCTGCACGCCCGGCTGCCGATAAAGCTAAGCTCTGCCTCACGGGTCGGTTTAGACGAGATGTCGGACGTCTTGAGCCAGGACGGCCCGCTTGCGACCAGAAAGAATAGCGCACCCGATCCGATTGCCAGCAGAGCGGCAGTTCGCAAGCGGAATGTTGGCGCGGGGCGTTGAGCGGGAGCCGAACGGTCTTGTTCAGGTCGGGCCTTCATGGGGCCCTTCTGGTGCCTGCGGCTCTTCCGACCCTTCGTCACGTTCGGTCACCCATCGCGTGCTGCCCAAGCAGATTTACATGCGCAGGTCGTTGTCGTGAAGGGCAATTCGGGTTTCGCGGGCGAGGTCGACGAGCGAAGCGCAGAACGTCAACAGCGCGGCCATGAACAGAAGCGCAACGCCATATTCGTGGGCGACATTGAATAGCGCGCTGATGAAGGCAACGATGATGATGAGGGCGGTGAGGATCGCAGAGAGGATGGAGCAGAATAGCGATCTATTCAGAAGCGATGCCCGGTACCGCAGCCGGGGTATATCGCCCTTGAGGAAAGCCTTGGAGACATCGTCATCGGTGATGCCGTGAAGAAACTGGGCCCGGTCGACGACCCGGTTGATGCGGGAAACAAGGACCGAAATGAAGGACGCAACGGCTCCCAGCAGAAAAGCCGGAGCCGCCACGTTACCGATGATCCGGGCCAGTTGGTCGATTGAAGGCGTTACCGGCACCAGCTGAATCACGTTCTCCATTTCTTCGCCCGATCCTTCGAGGCTCCTCAGCTGCTCCGGACGCGCCGAACAGGCGGGATCATGAATGTGCCGTCCTTTAGGGCGGTCTTGGGTTGATAGACCCTGACGCTGAGATTGAACGGCAAGCTTGGTGGACACGGAAGCCAATTCGCTTCCTTGTCCGCGCCTGGTGATTGCGCCTGGATGTAGATATCGAGCGAGCCGTCCGGATTGTATTTGATCGGCATCGCCGAAGTTATCCCGTAGCGATTGATCGTGTTTCGAACATAGAAATTCTCGCGATAGGGCGAGACTGACCATATCCCGCTTTCGGAGGGGAATATCTCGTCCTTCTCCAGATGGAGAACGTATTTCGCCGCGCCGTCCAGAACGTTGCCGTCGCCGTCGACAAAGGCGGTTGGATAGACCGCATCATCCGACGTCAACGCGCCCAATCCAAACCAGGCGATAAATGCCCGCGTGGTGTAGTCAGTGCCGAAGCGGCCGATATTGAGCGCGCCCTGCCAGCCGTTCACGGTCGGCGCAGTGTAGGGGCCCGTTTCCAGCTTGTACCAGACCTCGGCCGGCGCCCGGTTGATTCCACGCAGAATGGCCGGATCGAGCTCGGAAGGTTCAAAGTCCTTGCCGACCTCGATCCCGATACGCTTGAGCTTGTCGATAGTCTTGGCGTCGTCAGGGTAGGGCGGGTTGTCCTTCAACGCAGCGGCGAGGCGCTTGAAGAACATCTCGCCGGTCATGAGCCGGACCTGATCGTACGGCGTTGCCGTTGTATCGACACTGGTGTCGATCGGCACATCTGACGGCGGCGTGTAGGGCTTGCCCCAGGCGCTGAGCGGCGTCAATTGCAACTGATCCTGCAGCTTGTTGACCGCAGCAAACTCCGTTGAGCTGTTGCATGCGATCTGGACCAACACCGAGGCGTAGCGGGTTGTCGAGCGGAACGTCTGCTTGATGCCGTTGGGCGCAACACCGTTCCATTTGGGGCCAACGATGAGGAAATCTCCGGCGCGAGTCCCCGTCGTCCGACTGCCCGCCGAGGCGAAATCGTCGGTCCACATGTTGAGCGCCTGCATGACGATGTAGCGCCCTTGGGTATCGGGCTGCGAATAGACGAAAGGCTCCTTGTCCAGGTCGATGAACGAAAACGCCCAGAGAGAGTTGACGCTGATGCGGACGCAATCCTTGAAATCCGGATCGACGTAGGTCCGCATCCTGCCGAACTGGTTGATGGGCGCCTTGTATTGCTCGGATTTCGAGGCGGCCGTCATCACCGCTCGGGTTGCATCCATCATGACAAGCGGAAAGCCGTAGACATAGCACTCAAGCGCGAGAACGTACGCCAGCTCTTCCTCAACGTCGCCCTTCAGGTCGCCCAGTGCCCGCAGAAGGGGGCCTGCGGCTTGGCTGTTGGTCGGCGCGAATACGGTGCCGAGGCCTGCGCCGAATGCGGTCGTGATCAGGTCGCGGCGATGAATCGAAATGCTTTCCTGTCCAGCAGATGAATCCATGGTCGATCTCCCTTTTTACTAGCGCGCCGCTCGACCCTACCTATTTGAGCTAAGCTCGAAACGTCCATCTTTCGGCGCAAGCCCGTGGTAGGGGCGAGGCCATTGCAGATGACGCAGATGGCAGATGAGCGATGGTCCCCGACGCGAAGCCTAAAACATTTCGATCTTGGGAGCGGGGAGCGTTCGCTCCCCGCTGTTCTGCTGTGAATGACCAAGGCTAGTCGTTTGCTTTGGTCACGGCCTTCTGTATGGCTTTGCGATCCTCCTCAGCCAACTGTTCTGGCTTGATGTTGAAGGTCAACTTGTCGATCGTGCCGGTGAATCGGAATGGCAGCGTATAGCTATCGTCGACCGCGGTGCGGGTATCAAGCCCAACGTCCATGGATTCATCGATCGCCATCATGAATGGAATCGTGTGTTCCATCTTCTGTTGCGACAGCACTCGACCGTCGACCGAAAGGACACCGGTGCCGCCTTTCCCGAGTCCGGGCCCATCGTATTTGAAGTCGAACGCGATCTTGTGCTTGCCCGGACTGAGCGACTGGCCCAGCCAGTCTTCGGCTCCAACACCGCCTTCCCAGCGATAACGCTTGAGATTGAGAAGATTGTAGACGAAGACCGGTTTCCCCTTGAGCAGGTAAAGGCCATAGCCGCCGAACCTCCCGCCCATTGTAGCGATCATGCCTTCGGCACCACCACTTGGTACAGTGATCTCCGCTGTGATCGTGTAGTTCCTGTTCAGAAGGCTGGGAGCATTGGCAATCGGAATGTCGGCGTTCTCACCAACATAGGTGAACTCCGTTCGCCCTGCCGTCCCACTGGGCCGCGGCGTGAGAAGTCGCGGGAGCACCGAATTATCCAGCGGGAAGACTTGGTACTTTTTCGCCTCCGCCACGAATACCGCCTGCAGTTCCTCGAGCTTCTCGGGATTCTTCGCTGCAACGTCGTTCGCCTGCGAGAAGTCCTCGGCGATGTTGTAGAGCTCCCACTTGTACTGTTCGATCGGCGGCAGCGCCTTCGTGCCGACGAGCCACGGCGGCTCGGGCGGCGTGGTCGCTGCATACCAGCCTTCATGGTAGATGCCGCGATTGGCGAACATCTCGAAGTACTGGGTCGTGCGCTTCGACGGTGCGTCGGCATTTGCCTTGTCGAACGTGTACGCCATGCTCACGCCCTCGATGGGCTTCTGCTTGATGCCGTCGACCATGTCGGGCGCCTTGATCCCAGCCGCGTCGAGGATCGTGGGTACGATGTCGATCACGTGGTGAAATTGGGTGCGTATGCCGCCGGCATCGTTGATGTGGCCAGGCCATGAAATGGCCATGCCCTGCCGCGTCCCACCGAAATGTGACGCGATCTGCTTGGTCCACTTGAAGGGCGTGTCGAACGCCCATGCCCACGGCACTGCCATGTGGGGATAGGTCTGGTCCGAACCCCAGGATTCGTAATATCGGAGATACTCGACCTCTGGCAAATCGAGCACGCCATTAGCGACCGTAAGCCAGTTTGGCGTGCCCATCATCGAGCCTTCCGAGCTCGTACCGTTGTCGCCGTTGATATAGATGATCAACGTGTTGTCGAGCTTGCCCATATCTTCGACCGCCCGGATCACCCGGCCAATCTCGTTGTCTACGTATGCGGTGTAGGCCGCGAACACGTCGGCCTCGCGAATGACGATCTTCTTCTTCACGTCGGAGAGCGAATCCCACTTCGGCAGGACATCCGGCCAGGGTGTGAGCTGCGTATTTGCGGGGATCACGCCGAGGCGCTTCTGGTTGGCGAAGATCTGCTCGCGCAGTTTCTCCCAGCCCTCGTCAAACAGGTGCTTCTTGCTGATCTTGTCGATCCATTCCTTGGTAGGCTGGTGCGGGTCATGGGTCGCGCCAGGCACGTAGTAGACGAAGAACGGCTTGTCGGGTGCCGCGGCGTCGAGTTCCTTCATGTAGCGGATCGCGTCGTCCGCCATGTCGGTGACGAGGTTGTAGTCCTTCCTGCCGACCCATGGATACACGGGGGTGTGGTCGCGGAACAGGTACGGAGTCCACTGATCTGACTCGCCGCCCATAAAGCCATAGAAATACTGGAAGCCCATCCCGCTTGGCCATTGGTCGAACGGACCGGCCGCGCTGTACAGGTAAGAGGGCGTGTTGTGGTTCTTGCCGAACCACGACGTGGCATAGCCGTTGTCCGACAGAATCCTTCCGATGGTCGCGTTCTCGGGGCCGATGACCGAGTCATAGCCCGGATAGCCTGTCGCCAATTCGCTGATCTGGCCGAAGCCGACCGAGTGATGATTGCGACCGGTGATCAGCGCCGCTCGCGTCGGTGAGCAAAGCGCCGTCGAGTGGAACTGAGTGTAGCGCAGCCCGTTCTTGGCGACGCGGTCGAGCGTCGGCGTTGGGATCACGCCGCCGAAGGTACTCGGTACACCGAAGCCCGAGTCGTCCGTCATGATCAGCAGCACGTTCGGCGCGCCTTTTGGTGGCACGACGGTCGGCGGCCACCAAGGCTTCGAGGTCTTGGCGTCTTCCGTTATTGTCCCGCCGAATTTCGGCGGCGCCGGTGGAAGCTGGTCACCCGGAATGGTGATGGTCGCGGCCGGGGAGCCGAGCGGCGGCGTGGTTGGTTGCGCTTGCTGTGCAAACGCCGGACCGGCTATCGCTGATGTCAAAAACAGTAGGGAAACAATCGCACGAGAAATCATTACAACCCCTCCCAAAAGGTGCGTAGCCTGCGCTATCGCAGCGGTTCGACTTTCGCGGCCATGTCCGGCGCGCGGCTGACCCGGTAATTGGCATTGCTGCATTTCAGAACCCAGACAGCGTAGTCAGGCTTGGAGAGCTTTTGGTCCTTGCGCGCTCCAAGTGGCTTGTCGCAGGTAAATCCCTGCGTGCGGATCTGCGCGGCCAGCATCCCCTGCTGCGTTTCGTCTTTGATCGCGGTTGCTTGCTGCGCCTTGACGGGTGCACAAAAGAATGCAGCGGCGGCGACCAGCAACATCGAAGCTATCGGTCTGCACATGACGTTTGCCCTTCTCCCTCGAGCGGGTGCGGGGGACGAACCCCGCACCCGCGACAATGGTCGGATCGGCCTCACTTCATGCAGTCACGGACGAATTGAAGTCTTTCAACAATTCCGAGATCTCGAGCCTGCGCTTGCTTGCGACAGCCCTCGCGCTTATCAAGGCGCAGCTCGACCTTTTGCAGCAGGCTGAGGCCGATATCGCCCGAGACCTGCGGCGCAGCGGCCTCGGCCGCGGATTTGCTGGCATCGGCGGATGGCCCATCGCCAGCGGCCCTTGCCGCTGCTTCAAGACGCTTGATGTCTTCCGGGCTCAATTTCGGCCGGTCGATATTTAGCGTGATCTTGTTGAGCGTGCCGGTGAAGGTGAACGGCGTGCTGTAGTCGTTGTCGTCGACAGGCGTGCCGGTGTCAGACCCGATGTCCAGCGCCTCATCCCACTGCAGGATGAAGGGAAGCGTGTGCTCCATGGTCTCTGTCGCGACTGCATTGCCGTCGACTTTGAGGACTCCGGTGCCGCCGCGGCCGATACCGCTATAGTCGCCAAAGGCCATCGTTCCCGCGCCGAGGCCGTCATACTTGAAATCGAACTCGATTACATGCTTGCCCGGCGTCAGCTCGGGTCCCTCCCAGCGCAAGCGCTTGAGGTCGACCAGGTTCCACGTGAACACCGGCTTGTTCGTGAGGATATAGAAGCCGTATCCGCCGAAACGTCCGCCTTGGGTGATCAGCATGCCTTCGGCGCCACTTTGCGGAATCTCGACATCGATCTTGAAGCTATAGGAGGCGTTGAGGACGCTCGGCGCGTCACCGTTCGGCGTGCCCGTGAGTGGCCGCGTCCAGGTGAAAGAAGTGCGGCCGGCACTGAGACTCGGCCGTGGTATGACCAGCCGGCCAGCGACCGAGGAATCCAGTGGCAGGACCTGATATTTCTGCGCCTCCTTCCAAAACAAATCCTGCATCTCCTTCAGCTTGACAGGATTCTTGGCCGCGACATCCTCATACTGCGTCCAGTCGTTCTTGAGATCGTAGAGCTCCCACGGATAATCGGCCGGGTCCGGCAGCTTGATACCACCCGTCACCCACGGCGGCCGCAGTACCTTGGTGCTGGCGATCCAGCCGTCGTCGTAGATCGCGCGATCGGCGAACATCTCGAAGTACTGGGTCTTGTGCGTCGAGGGTGCGTTCGCGTTGCCGAAGGTATACATCATGCTGACACCCTCGATCGGGCTCTGCTTGATTCCATCCACCATATCGGGCTGCTTGATTTGGGCGGCTTCGAGAATCGTCGGCACGACGTCGATGACATGGTGGAATTGATTACGAATCCCCCCCTTGTCTGTGATGCCCTTCGGCCAGGAGATCGCCATGCCCTGGCGGGTGCCGCCGAAGTGCGAAACGATCTGCTTGGTCCAGGAGAATGGCGTGTCGAACGCCCAGGCCCAGCCGATCGACATGTGGTTGTAGGTGCGGTCGGTGCCCCAAGCGTCATAAAAATACTTCAGCTGCTCCTCAACCCCAGGATTGGCTCCGTTGAACATCGCGACTTCGTTCGGCGTGCCGTTTGGTTGGCCTTCGGCGCTTGTTCCATTGTCGCCGTTGATGTAGATGACCAGGGTGTTGTCGAGCTTGCCGAGGTCGTCGATCGCCTGGATCACGCGGCCGATCTCGTTGTCGGCGTAGGCGACAAAGGCAGCGAAGATTTCGACCTGCCGGATGAAGAGCTTCTTTTCGTCGGCGTTGAGCTGGTCCCACTCCTTGATCAGGTCTTTCGGCCACGGCGTCAGCTTGGCGTCCTGGGGGATGACGCCGAGCTTCTTCTGGTTGGCGAAGATCGTATCGCGCAGCTTGTTCCAGCCGTCGTCGAACAGCTTCATCTCGCTGATCTTCTGGACCCATTCCTTCGTCGGATGATGCGGCGCGTGGGTGGCGCCCGGCGCGAACTTGATCAGGAAGGGCTGGTCCGGCGAGAGAGCATTGATGCGGTTGACGTAGTCGATTGCCTCATCGGCCATCGCTGTCATCAAATTCCAGCCGGGCTTGCCGACATAGGGATAGATCGCCGTGGTATTGCGGACGAGATTGCCTGGCTCCCACTGATTGGTGTCGCCGCCCATGAAGCCGTAGAAATATTCAAAGCCCATGCCGGTCGGCCACTGATCGAACGGACCGGCCTGGCTGGCCTGGTATTCCGGAGTATTGTGGTTCTTGCCGAACCACGCGGTGTGGTAGCCATTGTCCTTCAATATGCGGCCGATCGTGGCCTTGTCTTTGGCGATGACGCTGTCGTAGCCCGGATAGCCGGTCGCCTGTTCGGCAACGACGCCGTAGCCGGCCGAATGATGATTGCGGCCGGTGATCAGAGCCGCACGGGTCGGCGAACACAGCGCCGTCGAATGGAAGTTGGTGTAGCGCAGGCCGTCCTTCGCGATCCGATCGAGCGCCGGGGTCGGGATCACTCCGCCGAACGTCGACGGCACGCCGTAGCCGGAATCGTCGGTGATGATCAGAAGAACGTTCGGCGCGCCTTTGGGAGGAACGACACGCGCAGGCCAAAAGGGCGTCGATTTCGTCGCGTCGCGCTCGATCTTGCCGCCGAATTTCTGCGGCGGCGGTGGAAGCTGGTCGCCCGGAATGGTGATGGTCGCGGCCGGAGAGCCCAGTGGCGGCGTGGTCGGTTGCGCTTGCTGTCCAAACGCCGGACCGGATATCGCTGATGTCAAAAACAGTATGGAAACAGTTGCACGAGAATTCATTGCAAGCCCTCCCGAGAGGTGCGCGCAATTGCGCAAGCATTTGTCATTCTTGAGGGGAATGCAAAGTGCGACGTTGACGTAGATCAACCCGCGCGATTGATCGCACCCGGCGTCGCACTGGTCCGCATCTGTGACATGCCGTCACGTTGAACGGCAGCAACGCTGCGCCGACCGAGCTGAACAACGGGACCTTGAGCGAAATCAACGGGAAGAATTCCGTGGGTCTCAAGCTTGCAAATAAGCATTCATGATCTTGCCTGGGATCGACCGCGACACACCATGCTCGCTCACAAGCTCAATCATCCTGTCGCCGGCGCCGCGCTCGCGGTCACCTTGGTTGCAGCAATATCGTTCGCATCCTGGCGGAGACCTTCTGCGGACCATCAGCTTGCGATCAAGAGCGATCGTCTCGAGCAGAGCGATCGTCGTGACCTGGATGTGGGCTGTGCGCGGGCCGTGTGGCCCTATGGATGCGGCTGGCAATCGCCTCCGGAAGGACGAGAAACAAGGAGGCACTTCCCTAAACGGCGGCGGGGATTGCTTTTGTTTCTCGCATGATCACGTGCGAGGCGTCCTGTCTCGTCGAGCGGAAATGTTCAGCTTGGTCAGAGCACCGCGTTTTACCGAA
Source organism: Bradyrhizobium cosmicum (assembly GCF_007290395.2). Lineage (NCBI taxonomy): Bacteria > Pseudomonadati > Pseudomonadota > Alphaproteobacteria > Hyphomicrobiales > Nitrobacteraceae > Bradyrhizobium > Bradyrhizobium cosmicum. The sequence continues at coordinate 2,070,576 of NZ_CP041656.2, forward strand.
AGCGGCTCTAGGAGATCCGCTTCACGCCGGGAGGCCGCCAAGTTCCTTTGCCCACCGGGAGGATCGAAGGTGGCTCCGACCTCGGCCAGTACAGCCGCATGGCCAGATAGATCGGACCATTCGGAGCAGGCAACCAGTTAGATTCCTTATCAGGACCGGGTGATTTGTTCTGGATGTAGATGGTCAGCGATCCGTCTGCATTCTTCTTCAGGTTGGCCAGCATCGGCGAATTGACCAGATAGCGATCGATCGGGTTTTTGATCAATAGCTGGGTTTTGCTATCATACATCGTCACCGACCAGAATGCATTGACCGGCGGTAGCTGACCTGCGGCAAAGGTGAGGGTGTAGGCATGTTTGCTGCCATCGAGCGTCCTCCCTTCGCTGTCAACGCGCGTCATCGGATATGTCGCCTCAACTGCATCGTTGCCGTAGATCCCACCCTTGGCACCAGCGGCGCGGAGCAGCCAGTTGCCGTTGTAGAAGGCGCTATCGCCAAAGTACGAAGCGACGCGCCAACCGTCCACGTCCGTGCCGGCTTTGGCGAGATACTCATCGACCTTGCGCTCTCCCTCCTTCATGCCCAAGGCAATTTCTGCCTTCTGCTTCAAGGAGAGGGTTTTGAAGTCGAAGGTCTTCCCGGGTCCGACGCCAATGCGTGCGAGCTTTGCGCGAACCTCTGTTTCGACCGGCTCGGCCGGGGCGAACTGGAGGGCAAAATCGAGGTACTCGAAGAAATTCGTCTTCACCAATTCCTTGTTGATCTTCGGGAATTTGATTTCCGGCGCAGGCGGCGGTGGCGGCTGGTTCAGGTACTTGGAGAGCGGCTGCACCTTGTAACCGGACTGAACTTTCGCGACGTTTTCGATGTCGTCCGGGCCGAACAGTTGAGTGCGATAGGCTGCGGCCGAGAACTGGGTGGTGGACCGGAAAACCTTCTTGATGCCGCGCGGCGTTTCGCCTTGCCAGTTAGGGCCAACGACCATGTAGTCGCCGGGCTCGCTTCCCGTGGCACGGCTGCCGATATATCCGTAATTGTAGCAGTTGGCATCGCACAGCATGACCGAATAGTAGCGCTTCGGATCGACCGCCGGAACGGCAAGAACAATCGGCTCGGCCCGCAAATCCATGAAGAGCATGGAATAGGGCGTATCGCTGTTGGGAGTGATGACAGCCGTATCCTTGTAGGTGAAGACTCTCGCCTCATTGTGGATCTGATTGAAGGGCGCCTTATACTGGCTTGAGGAGCGGTCGATAGCATATTCATACATGACCGCGTAATTCATCACGATAGGCAAACCGTAAATGAAGCCTTCTTCGGCGATGTCTTTCGCAGCGAAGAAGCTGGGCTGATTTACCTGAGCCAATATCGGAGTAGACTTGGATCCCGCTGCAGCAATGGCAACTGCCGCGCTGCCGCGAAGAAGTTGGCGTTTTGTGAACATGGTCTGCTCCCGAGACGAATGGTCAACGCTCGCATGAGCGGACATGGCCTCCTTGATCCAAGTCAAGCCCCCGAACCAATCCAATGCCGCTGATCGATCGAGCGCAGAAGTCCCGCGATGTCCCCCTGTTAGGGGCATAGCGGACGTTCAACGGCGTCCCCCGATTCATGAAGTGCGACCCTGGGCGACGTGGCCTCCCTCTATCTCGGTCAAAGGAGACACGAGCATTGCATCCCGGGGGGGCGTTGTTGCCGTATAATCCCGGAAGCGTAAGCCATCAAAGTGGCACTATAGTAGTGTACTGTGCTCCGTTTGCTACATTCGGTTGCCAATTGTTCCTGACGTCGTGACGGCTATCGCCCGGCGCAGGATGCCCTGTCATATTGTTTGCATCATACTCGGCGCTCATTCTGCGCCGTGGCTCGTGGTCTTTGCAGGGGATTGCCATGAGAATGACCAAAGCGCTTGCCGCCATTGCATTTGCGGCCGTTGCATCAGTACCGACGATTGCCCAGGCAGATGAGAGTGGCATCAGCTTCTGGATTCCGGGCACATTCGGTAGCCTCGCGGCCACACCTCAGCAGCCCGGCTGGTCGGCCGCATCAATCTATTATCATACTTCAGTATCTGCCGGTGCGGACGTGGCGCGCGCCCGCGAGATTCAGATCGGCCGCATTCCCGTGAACTTGACAGCGACCTTGAACGCAAACGTCAATGCGAACGTGGATCTCGGCCTGCTGAATGCGACCTACGTTTTTGCAACGCCGGTTCTCGGTGGTCAGGCATCTGCCAGCCTGATCGGGATCTACGGCGCAAATGCGACCTCGCTTAACGGATTGGTGACGGGCTCACTTTCGACACCGGGCGGCTCGATTCCGTTCTCGCGCTTTGATTCCATCAGCGACTCCGTCACCGGCTTCGGTGATCTGATCCCTCAATTCGCAATGCGCTGGAACGCTGGCGTCAACAATTACATGGCCTACGTCATGGGTGACATCCCTGTCGGTGCCTACCAGTCCACGCGCCTCGCCAATATCGGGATCGGGCATGGGACGATCGATGCGGGCGGCGGCTACACCTATTTCAATCCACAGACCGGACATGAGCTCTCCGGTGTGCTCGGCTTTACCTACAATTTCACGAATCCTGACACGCAGTATCAGAGCGGCGTCGATATGCACTTCGACTGGGGCGCTTCTCAATTCCTGAGCAAGCAGGTCCAGGTCGGTCTGGTGGGCTACGTCTACAAGCAGCTCGGCTGCGATAGCGGCTCCGGCGATCGCGTCGGCTGCTTCCGCTCGCAGGTCGCGGGCGTCGGCCCGCAGGTCGGGTTCATCTTCCCGGTCGGTGACATGCAGGGCTACCTCAACTTCAAGGCTTACAAGGAATTCGCCGCGGAGAACCGGCCTGACGGGTGGAATGCATGGGTGACGTTTGTCATCTCGCCGGCGGCGCCAACGCCGACCGCGCCGCCGAAGCGGATGATCACGAAGTAGGGGCTCCGGCAAGCCGCAGCAGGCGAAGTGACGTTCGCCGAAGAAGACGGCACGATATCTAGGACGCCAACAGCGATAATGAGTTCTGACGTGGTGATCTCGCGCAGAGCAGGATTGTCGGCCTCAATATGCGCGCTGTGTTGGCAATGTATGACCGTCTTAATACTGTAAGCACCGCTGACCTACGGCGATCGCGGCTCGATCGTTTCCGCCAAGTGATTGAGTTGGTTCGACAGAACGACTTGTTGGCGGCGGCTTATGCGTCACGCGCGCCGCTTTCTCCGAAACGCGGAAATTGATTTGCATCAACGCGCGGCGCGAAGCCGCGTGGCTCGCTGACAGCATCCAATTGCGGGGTGCGAGACGCCGGAGTCAGATGATGATCGCGCGATTGCTTGTTCTAACCTGCATTCTTAACGCGGTCGTGGTGACTGCTGTCCCCGCCGCGAGCAGGCGCGTGACAACGACGCCCCCTGCGGCTCAGACCAATGCCCGAGTGGGTGAGCTGCCTCCCGCCAGGAGCACGGTGCTTCGGCAGGATTTGTTTGACCGGAGAAACCCGAACAACGTCAGGACGGATTGGCCTGCTCCGCCTTTCCAACCTGCGCAGTTCTAGAAGGGATTTAGCAGATGAAGGCCGCTCTGTTGTCGCTCGCGCTGCTCGGAAGCAATTCGTCCATACCGGTCGCTGATCGCATGCCCGAATTGAAAGTGGAGGCGCTGTGCCAGGCCACGACGGCCATCGATAAAGCGATGGGGCTGAGCGAAGCCCAAAGCCTCGCCGACTGTATGCGCGATGAAACAACCGCACAGCAGCAGCTCCAGGCGATATGGCAGGGGACCGCTCCTTCCCTTCGTGACCGCTGCGAGGGCGAGGCCACCTCGGCCGGAGCTCAGAGCTATGTTGATCTTCTCACCTGTATCCAGATGGAGGAAATAGCGAACTCGCTACCGAACCCGTCCGGATTGAGAGGCGCCAGCAAGAGCAGAAGTAAGAAATAGCCGACGCATACATTCAAGGAGGCTCATCATGAAGTGCATCAGCGCAAGATCTTGGTTGATTGCTGCGGTCGTAGTTTGTGCAACAGCAACCTCTGTGCAGTGGTCGCGCGAAGGCGGCTACTCCGTTTCGATCGACCGGGCCGAGGCTCGGGTAGGGCGTCCCGCAACTCCTGTGAGTGCTGCAGGCGTTGCGCGTCGGACGACGCGCCGCGCAGTCGTGGGCGGCGCTGCCGCCGCGGCGGGCGCAGCGGCAGTTGTGGCACCCGCCTGCGCCCGCGTCCTGGTGAATGGAGTATGGGTCTGTCGGTAGCTTGGCGAGCCGGGTATCCCCGGCTCCGTCTTTTCAGGAGAAGATTATATGAAGCATTTATCGATCGTTATATGCGTCGCCGCGACTTTTGCGACGACTGGTGCTTTGGCACAGCCGGCCAATCTCACAGGGGTCTACAAATGCGTTCAGATGTGTCGCGGAGACTTGCCGGCTTACGTCACGCAGAATGGGACTGAACTCAACCTGTTGACCGAAGCAGGCGTGCCGTCCCGTGCCTGGCCCGACTGGTACTCTCCGGCAAACCGGATCTGGATCGATGCGTTCAATCAAAGCGCGGTCTATTCACCTGACGGGATGCTCATCCAGTTTGACAATGGGACCATCTGGCAGCGCGACGTGCCCCCGCTTTCGCCGCCTGTGCGGCGGCGCCGATAAGTATGTACGAGATCGCATCGACGACGGGCCATGAAGTGGGGCGGGTGCGACGAGACGAATAAGAGCATCTGCGCCGAGCTGAGCAGGATCGACGTTTGAACTTCCGCTCGGAGTCATTTTCGGCGGAGTGGGCCAGTGCTGTCCGGGCAGGGCGCACGAAACTACACATTTTTCCTCCCCAACATCATCCGATAGAAGCCCGGCGCCTGCGTCCGAACCTGGGGAGCGGCAGCGCTTGCCTGGCCCCCGAACGCCTGAGCTACGAGGGCCAAGGTCGTGCCGGTGTAGATCGAGTTCATCTTCGCTCCCTTGGGTTCAAGACCTCTGTTCGACTTCCGCCGCACGGTCGGAAAGTTGCCTTCCGACTCTCAACCCTTCCATCCCTTTAGAAAATCGAGAAGAAGCTCGTTGACCCGTCCCGGCTGTTCTTCCTGCGGAAGATGGCCGCAACGTTCGATCGGGGCGACCGAGAGGTTTTCTGCCATCTCGCTCCAGACCGCTTTCATGTCGAAGAGGCGGCCGACAGCGCCGAAGTCTTCACCCCAAAGGGAAAGCACGGGGCACCGGATCTTCTGCTCGGCGTCCTCGAGATCCTGCGCGATGTCTTCTGCGCCGGCGCGATAGTCGGCCATCGCGCCCCGTACGGCGCCAGGCGCGCTGTAGGATCTTACGTAGGTCTCGAACGCCTCGCCGGAGATCGTCATTGGGTCGTGGCACCAGTCGGAGAAGAAGTGACGAAGCCAGATGTCCTCGCGTCCCGCGATCAGTGCTTCCGGCAGGTCGGGGATCTGGTGGAACATGAAGAACCAGTATTCGCGGGCGACTTTCGCGTTCATCTCGCGCGCCACGATGCGTGTCGGAACGTTGTCCATGACGACGAGACGATCGACCAGATCCGGGTGGTCCTTGACCAGGCGGGTCGCGACCCGCGCGCCGCGATCGTGTCCGATCAGTGCCACGCGCTCCACGCCGAGTGTCTTCAACAGCTCGACGATGTCGTTGGCCATCGTCCGCTTGTCGTAGCCGTTCGGCGGCTTGTCGGTCTCGCCGTATCCGCGCAGGTCCGGCGCGATCACCCGGTAGTGGGCGGCAAGCGCCGGTATCTGGAAACGCCAGGCGAAGCTGGTTTCCGGGAAGCCGTGCAGTAGCACGACCGGGGGGCCGGCCCCGGCCTCCAGATAGAACTGGCGGATGCCGTTTGCTCGGCAGGTTGCCCGACGAATGGTGGTCACCGATCTCATGCCCTGGGTGCGAGGTTTTCGGGCGCGATCCTTCGTCAAGTCGGAGGTAACTGATTGCAGGTTTTCACGGCATTTTGCACGATTGCATCGCTGCAGCTGCGGGAACGCCCGGTCAGGTGCCGAATTTTACCCTGGCGGCGGTTCCAGGATCGGGAGAAAGTCCAAGACGCGCGGCGATGTTCGGGATTGTCTGTTCGAAACGAGTAGCAACCGAAGGGAGAACGAGGACCCGCGCGCGGAGATGGTGCTCCGAACGGACGGCCTCGGGACCAAGGATTAGGCAGCAATTGCGTGAACGCACGGGGACTTCATCACGTCACAGCGATCATCGGCGATGTACACCGCGCCGCCGACTTCTACGCGGGTGTGCTGGGGCTCAAGCGGGTCAAGAAGACCGTCTGCTATGACGATCCCGGCAGTTACCACGTCTACTACGGCGACGACGTCGGCAATCCGGGTGCCGTAATCAGCACGCTCGCCTGGAATTGTGTGACGCCGGGGCTCAGCGGCGTCGGCGAGGTCGTCCAGACCGCCTTCCGCGTCGCTCCGGATTCGCTCGATGGATGGGTGGATCGGCTCAACTCCTCAGGGGTCCCCAATCGATTGGACGTGTCGCCGTTCGGCGAGCGCATGCTCTGCTTTTCCGATCCCGATGGCACGGCGCTGTCGTTGGTCGAGGCGTGGGAAAAGCAACCAGCGCGAACCGGCCAAGACTCGACGGCCGATCGTGCGCTACGTGGTCTTCATAGTGTCACGCTGAGCGTCCGCGAGGAGGACGAGACCATCGACATCCTTCAGAAGGTTTTCGATTTCCAGCTGGTCTCTCAGCGAAACGGCGCCATGCGCTTCGTGGCTCACGACGGCCCGGGCGGGACCATCACCTTGCGCATGATCGGAAAGTCATCGCGGGGGCGCCTTGGCGGTGGCACCATCCGGCACGTCGCCTTTCGCGCGAGCAATCTCGATCATCGATCGGAGATGGTCGAAAAACTCCGGTCGGTGTACGGCATCGTGGTGAGCGAACCCATCGAGCGAACCTACCTGAATGCAGTCGGCTTTCGCGCGCCTTGCGGCGTGCTTTTCGAGATCGCGACCGACGGCCCGGGTTTCGCGGTCGACGAGGCGCCGGAGAGGTTAGGCCAGCAACTTCAGCTTCCCTCTTTTCTCGAAGAGCGTCGCGCCGAATTGGCGGCGATCCTGCCTCCGCTCGCTTGAACTGCCTGTCGACCGTTGCGAGCCCGACCGTCCATGAAATCGGTCAGTCGCGGGCACATGAAGTCAAGGAATGCTCTCACGCGAAAGGGCAGCCGCGGTCCGCCGTGATAGAGCGCGTGTATTTGCTCTTCGTCGCCTGCCGTGCCCTCGAGCACTTCGACCAGGTGGCCAGCCGATATGTCGTCGCGAACGTGATAATCGGCGAGCCTTGCGAGGCCAATGCCCGCGATTGCCATTCGCCGCAGGCTCTGTGCGTTGTTTGCAAGCAGCGAGCCGCTGATCGCGCGGTCGACAATTCGCCCGCTCTCCTTCAGGGGCCAGACCGGGGCAGAGCGTCGGAAATTGAATCCCAAGCAATTGTGACGTGAAAGGTCCTGAACCCTCTTCGGCTCACCCAGGCGATTTATGTAGTCTGGAGATGCGACGATCCTTCGTTTGACGACCCCGATGCGCCGGGCGACCATTGCGGAGGCCTGCAAGGGACCGACGCGGAAGGCTACATCGGTCCGGTCGAGGTACATATCGACGATTTCGTCGGAGAGCGAGATGTCGACCACGATCTCCGGGTGAGCTTGCCAGAAGGCGGGGAGCAGGGGCTCAAGGCCGAGAATGCCAAAGGCAATCGTGGTGTTGACCCGGATCGTTCCGCCCGCGGCCGCTGCGCCCTGAGAGATTCCGCGTTCGATGCCATCGAGCTCGGCCAGCAGCGCAACGCTCTTGTCGTGGTATGTCTGCCCTTCGGATGTCAGCGCCAGCCGCCGCGTCGAGCGCTCGAACAGCCTGACGCCGAGCCGTGCCTCGATCCTCCCGATGAGCTTGCTGACGGTGGACGGCGTCATCAACAGTCGACGGGCCGCCTCCGAATAGCTCTTGGCTTCGACCACCCGGAGGAAAACCTGCATTTCGCCGATGCGATTATCCATCGCGCATCCATCTATGAAATCGTTTCACAGATAAGATGGAACTGGAGCGGATTATCAAGTCCGCCAAATGTCACCTATCCTGTGCCATCGTTTCCTTTTGCGATCGAATTTCCCGCCGACACATCGTCGTCGGGACGGTGACTTGAACAAGGACGACTATCGCTCTATGAGGAAAATCGATGCGGTGGACGTGAGCTGCACGTGGTCCTTCGGACTCACGATGGCCGCGTATCCGACGATGGATAGCTTTGAACACCCCCGATGATGGAAGAGTCTGATAGCACGGCGGCCGGCTTCTATGGGCGTCGCCTCAGCCAGCACCTGGGAATGGAGGGTGACTGCCTGCTGAGCGTCAAGCGCGAAGGGCAATTGGCCCTGGCGATGACCCGGCTGACCTGCTCCCAATTCATTCGGGAGCGAACCGCGCCGATTCCTTCCGAGCCGGCCTACAGCATTTTGCACCAGCTGGGCGACCTCGAACGGCATTCCTGCTGGCTCGCGGGACGGCCGAGATATTCGGGCGCTTTCGGTGCGGGGAGCGTCAGCGTTATCAACCTGATGGACAACCCCCAATGTGAGTTCAAGGGCCCGTTCGATGCCGTCCAGTACTACGTGCCCCAGACGGCCCTCGACGAGTTCGCCAGAGAGCACGGCGCCAAGCCGATCTCGACGCTCAAATGGAGCAGGGATCAGCGTGATCCCTTCCTCTCGACCCTGTCCAGCGTTCTGCTCAGCGCCGTGGAGCAGGATCCGACGAGCAACCAGCTCTTCGTCGATCAGATCGGGTTGAGTGTCCTGGCCCATTTCGCCCAGACCTACGGCGGAATGCGGTCGCAGGAGAAAGCTGCGGGTGGTGGCCTTGCTCCCTGGCAGGAGCGTCGCGCGAAGGAAATCATGCGAGCGCGTCTCGCCAGCAATCTGACGATTGCCGACGTCGCCACGGAATGCAAGTTGACGCCGAGCCACTTCGCCAGATCGTTCCGGCGCAGCACGGGCGTTGCCCCGCACGAATTCCTGTCCCAGCTTCGCATCGATGAGGCGAAGCGCCTGATGTTGAGCACGAAGCTTCCGCTGGCGGACATTGCGCTCATTTGCGGCTTTGGCGACCAGAGCTACTTCACCAGGGTGTTTTCCCGCAATGTGGGGGCCAGCCCCGGAGCCTGGCGAAGGGCCCGCTCCGAGGGCTGAGCAACCGGCGCCGCGGGCCTCGGCTTGTGGCGTTCTCCTCGTAAGGGGTTGCGGATGGCTGAAAGACGGCCCGCTCCAACAGCAAGAAAATCCTAGACGTCGTCCAAGGTCACAAGAACCGGCCTGGCGTTGGGCCTACGGTGCGAGCTCAATCAAAGGAGCTCGACATCATGAATAAGTCCGCCCCACCGACTGTTGTCCTTGTCCACGGCGCGTGGGCGGACGGTTCGAGCTGGCGGCTCGTCATCCCATATCTGCTCAAGAAGAATATTCCGGTGGTGGCGGTCCAGAATCCCACGAGTTCGCTCGCCGACGATGTTGCCGCGACGAACCGCGCGCTGAACGCGATCGCTGGACCGGTGGTTCTCGTCGGCCATAGCTGGGGCGGCGCCGTGATCACCCAGGCGGGAAACGATCCGAAAGTGAAGGCCCTGGTGTATGTCGCGGCCTTTGCGCCGAAGGTCGGCGAATCGGTCGGCGATCTCGTGGGATCGTATCCGCCGCCGCCGGGGCTGGCCCAGATCATCGACGATGGCTCCGGCTACCTCAAATTGAGCGTCGATGGATGGATCAATGATGTCGGACAGGATTTGCCGGCGGACGAAGCGCGCATGCTGGCCGTCCTTCAGCCCCCGCTGTCGGCGACAACGTTTGGCGAAAAGATCACCGAAGCGGCCTGGTCGACCCGTCCGAACTGGTACATCGTTTCCGCCGAGGATCGCGTCGTCAGCATCGAGCTTCAGCGGCAGTTCGCGGTCAGGATGAACGCCAAGACCACTGAACTCAAGGCCAGCCATCTCTCCTTGCTGTCGATGCCGGCGGCAGTCGCCGATGTCGTTCTTGACGCGGTGAGCGTCACGGCGGCGCAGACCTGAAACTCCGGCCGGTAAACGCGGCGGGCTGGATCTCATGTGGGAGAACTCGCCCGCCGCGATGGCCGCGGGATTTTCGGGTGACGGTGCAGCGCAAAACGAAGCCGCGGCGCCGTCACCCGAAGGAGCATCTCGCCTCGCCGCCTTCAGCCCTTGATGAAGGCGAGAAGATCGGCGTTGATTGTTTCGGCCTGCGTCGTCGGCATTCCGTGCGGAAAGCCCTTGTCTTTAGCGTACTGCTCTTCAGAAGCTTGGCACGAAGTGGTTCGGAATCCGCGTACGGGACGATCTGATCGTCGTCGCCATGCATCACCAGGACGGGAAGCTCGATCTTCTTCAAATCCTCGGTGAAGTCGGTCTGCGAGAAGGCGACGTCTCCATCATAGTGCGCCTTGGCACTACCCGTCATGCACTGCCGCCACCAGTTCTGGATGATTTCCTCGACCGGCTGCGCGCCACGATTCTGTCACAGGCGAAACTCGCGGAGCCGCCGTGGTTCGCGTGCAAGGTTGCGGATGAGAAGGAGCTTGGCTTGCACGATCTGCGCGTCGTTTGGACAAGCTGGCGATCTCCGACCGGCACGGCGGACCTGCGCCCGGCAATTCGCCGCACCTGAGTGATCATCGTGCCGAAATCCAAGCGGCGACGAAATCGTCCAAGCGTTGGCCGGCGTTCAGGGTTCACGATGCAGCCGCCCGTCCATCCCCTTTCGCTCGATCGCTCATGCCGATCGCAAGGAGAATTTCTCGATGTCGAAACTCGATATGCTCACCCCTGGCAACAGCGCGATCGCACTGATCGACTATCAGCCGGCCATGTTCCAGGGCGTTCAATCGCATGACCGCCTGGTCACGGTTAACAACGTCCAGATCCTGGCAAAGGCCGCCAAGCTCTTCAAAATCCCGACCGTGCTGACCACGGTGGCGCGGGATTCGTTTTCCGGACCTTTCATGCCGGAGGTCGCCGAGCTGTTTCCGAAGCACGATATCATCGACCGCACGTCGATGAATTCGTGGCTCGATGCGAACTTCCGCAAGGCTGTGGCTGCCACCGGCCGCAAGAAGTTCGTGATTGCCGGTCTCTGGACCGAGGCTTGCGTGATCTTTCCGACCTTGGACATGCTCAAGGAAGGTTACGAGATCTACATTGCCGCCGATGCCTGCGGCGACCTTTCGCTCGAAGCACACAACCGCGCCATGGAGCGCGCCATCCAGGCAGGGGCGGTCCCCATCACCTCGTCGCAATACGCCTACGAGCTTCAGCAGGACTGGGCGCGCAGCGAGACCTACGAAGGAATGATGGACATTCAACGCGCGCATTCGCCCTACGGAATCCAGATCCGCTTCTCGAAATGGGCACTCGGCGAGCACGCCTCCGAAGGGGGCACGAAAGCCGGCTGACCTCCTCCAATCGCGGATCGCCGTGATGAAAATCTATCTGTTGTCGCTTGGCGCCGGCCTTTTGGTCGGCGTCATCTACAGCCTTCTCAACGTGCGCTCGCCCGCGCCTCCGCTGGTCGCGCTGGTCGGGCTTCTCGGTATCCTCGCCGGTGAGCAGATCGTTCCGGTGGCCCGACAGCTGCTGTCCGGACACGGACTGGCCTCGGCGTGGGAGCAAGCCAAGTGCGCTCCGCACATGTTCGGCATGCTGCCCGGTCGTCAAAACGGCCAATCGAAAAATGCCGCCTCGGTGGACGGCGTGGAGAAACATTTATGAGCATCGCCCCCGATATCATCCTGCATCGTGGTCTGTTCACGACGCTCGATCGCTCGAACCCGACGGCTTCGGCAGTCGCGATCGCTGGCGGACGCTTCGTCGCCGTCGGACACGATCACGACGTGATGAAGCTCGCCGGTCCCTCGACCAGGATCGTCGATCTGAGAGGGCGGCGGGTGCTGCCCGGTCTGATCGACAATCACCTCCACATCATTCGCGGTGGCCTGAACTTCAACATGGAGCTCCGCTGGGACGGCGTGCGCTCGCTCGCGGATGCGATGGACATGTTGAAGCGCCAGGTCGCCGTCACGCCGCCGCCGCAATGGGTGAGGGTGGTCGGCGGGTTCACCGAGCACCAGTTCGTCGAGAAGCGGCTTCCGACCATCGACGAGCTCAATGCCGTCGCGCCGGATACGCCGGTCTTCCTGTTGCATCTGTACGATCGCGCCATTCTCAACGGCGCGGCTCTGCGCGCCGTCGGCTATGCCAAGGATACGCCGGAACCGCCGGGGGGCGAGATCACGCGCGATGCCATGGGCAATCCGACCGGCCTGCTGCTCGCAAAGCCCAATGCCAACATTCTCTATGCGACCCTCGCCAAGGGGCCGAAACTTCCCTTCGACTATCAGGTCAATTCGACGCGTCATTTCATGCGCGAACTGAACCGGCTCGGCGTCACCGGCGCGATCGACGCCGGCGGCGGATTCCAGAACTATCCCGACGACTACGCGGTCATCCAGAAGTTGAGCGACGAAGGCCTCCTGACGATACGGCTGGCCTACAACCTTTTCACCCAGAAGCCCAAGGGCGAGAAGGAGGACTTCCTGAACTGGACGAAAACCTCGAAGTACAAGCAGGGCGACGACTATTTCCGGCACAACGGTGCCGGCGAGATGCTGGTGTTCTCGGCAGCTGATTTCGAGGACTTCCGGGTCGCGCGTCCGGACATGCCTGCGGAGATGGAAGGCGAGCTTGAGGAGGTCGTTCGCGTCCTCGTTCAGAACAAATGGCCGTGGCGGCTTCACGCGACCTACGACGAGACGATCTCACGGGCGCTGGACGTGTTCGAGCGGGTCGACCAGGACATGCCGCTGGCAGGCTTGCACTGGTTCTTCGATCACGCCGAGACGATTTCGGACCAGTCGATCGATCGCATCGCGGCGCTCGGCGGCGGCATCGCCGTGCAGCACCGGATGGCCTATCAAGGCGAATACTTCGTCGAACGCTACGGGGCGGGAGCCGCCGAGGCCACGCCGCCGGTCAAGAAGATCATCGACAAGGGTGTCAAGGTGTCGGCCGGGACCGACGCGACGCGCGTGGCTTCCTACAATCCGTGGGTCTCTTTGTCCTGGCTCGTCACCGGCCGGACCGTCGGCGGATTGCGGATTACGCCCCAGCGCAATTGTCTGGATCGCGAGACGGCGCTGCGGATGTGGACCGAGAACGTGACGTGGTTCTCGAACGAAGAGGGTAACAAGGGCCGGATCCAGGTCGGCCAGCTCGCCGACCTCATCGTCCCCGATCGCGACTACTTCTCCTGTAGCGAGGCCGAGATCGCCGATACGACCTCGCTACTCACCATGGTCGGAGGCAGGATCGTCTATGGCGTTGGAGACTTCTCCAGGCTGGAGAGCGTCACGCCGCCGCCCGCCATGCCGGACTGGTCACCGGTCCGTCGCTTCGGCGGGTACGCGGCCTGGGCCGACGACAAGGCAAAGGCGAAGGAAACAAATCTGGCCATGAAGGCCATGCAGATGTGCGGCTGCGCCAATTCCTGCGGCGTCCACGGACACGATCACGCGACGGCCTGGTCGAGCCGGTTGCCGGTTTCAGACCTGCGAAGCTTTTGGGGGGCGCTGGGATGCGCCTGCTGGGCGGTCTGACATGCCTGACGCAGCGACACCGAACTGGATCTCGGCGATCCTGCGCTGGCCGCTGCTGTGGCATGCGGCCAGGCTGGCCCTGGTCTCGGCTTATCTGCTCGGCGGCTTGACCAAACTGCTCGATTTCGCGGGCGCGGTGGCTGAGCAGGAACACTTCGGCCTGTATCCGGGCTGGCTGTGGGCGGCCGCCGCGATCGTGGTCGAACTCGGCGGGTCTCTTCTGGTCGTCGTGAATCGTTTCGTGTGGCTGGGGGTCGGCGGGCTCGGCGTCCTGACGTTCGTCGCGATGCTCACCGCAAACGCTTTCTGGACCATGGGTGGCCATGAGAGGTTCATGGCCACGAATGCCTTCTTCGAACACCTCGGCTTGATCGGGGGGCTCATCGTCGTATCTATCGTGTCCGGCGAGGCGCGCCCTTGTTCTGGCCACGTGGTGCGATCTCAGACCGTCCAAGGAGTTTCTCGATGAAATCGACAAGGATTTTCACGCTGCTGGCGTTCGCCGCGGCCGTTGCTGCGATAACGCCGGTCTCGGCAAAGGAAGCAACGAAGTCCAGAGAGACGGGGATCGCCGTCGCGCCCCAATACGACACGACGCACGTCTACGTGGCGCCGGAGGATGTGGACAAGTTCGTGTCGAGCTTTCTGGCGACCTTCGGCGGCAAGAGCACCAAGCAGGTGGTGGCGACAGTTACGCCGACGCCGAGCAGCAGCACGTCGCAGCTGTTGCAGACGCCGGTCGGCACCGTCTCGCTGTTCGGCTTCAAGACGCCGATCCCGTATCCGTTTGGCGCCGAACGCAACGGCTATCTGGTTGCGGACATGGACGAGGCAATCAAGGCGGCGCGCGGTGCGGGCGCTGACGTAATCGTGTCGACCTTCCCGGATCCCATCGGGCGCGATGCCGTGGTCCAGTGGCCCGGCGGGGTCAATCTCCAGCTCTACTGGCATACGACGAAACCCGACTATGCTCCCTTCGAGCGGATTCCGGAAAATCGCGTATACGTTTCGCCCGACAGGGCCGCCGCTTTTATCCGGAGTTTTCTTGCATTCTCCCGCGGGAAGGTCCTCTCGGACGAGACGAAGGCGCCTGGTGTCGAGATCGGAAGACCCGATGCGACCTACAGGCGCATCCGGATCGAGTCCCCGTTCGGGAAGATGGTTGTCCTGGTCACCGACGGTCATCTGCCCTATCCCTACGGTCGGGAGACGACAGGTTATGAAGTGGCCGACCTCGCCTCGACTCTCGGCAAGGCAAAGGACGCCGGTGCAACGGTGCTAGTCGAATCCTACGCCTCGAGCGGCCGCTCCGCAGCTTTTGTCATGTTCCCCGGCGGGTATGTCGCCGAGATCCATGCGCTTGGCCCGAAGAGTGCATCGCGGTCGGACGGCAAATGAGGTGACGTCCGCCGATGCTGGCACGGGGCGATATGCGCAACTTCTGGATCGTCCTGACGCTTGCGACACTTGGCGCCGGCGTCGGGTTGGCGCGAGCGGAAGACGGGGACGTTGCGGTCGCCAAGAGGCCCGCGATCCAGGCGAACCGCTGGGCCGAGGACTGGTCGGTCCTTGCTGATCCGAGGTTGCGGACCGAACCGTTCGACGCGCTCAAATACATCCCGCTTTGGGCCACCGATCCGAAAAGCTACGTCTCGCTGGGCGCCACGCTGCGTGAACGATTCGAGACCAATGGCTCATCGGCGTTCGGCACCGGCAACACGTCCTCGGACAGCTATCTCATCCAGCGTTTGCAGGTCCACGCCGACATTCACTTCAACGAGAACTGGCGCGCCTTCGTTCAACTCGAGGACGATCGAGCCTTCGACAAGCTGAGCATCTCTCCGGTCGACCAGGACCGCGCCGATCTTCGTCTCGCCTTCCTCGAGTACGTCAACACGTTCTCGGGCGGGACCCTGAAGGCGCGCATCGGACGGCAGGACTTCGCTTTCGACCTGCAGCGCTTCGTATCGTCGCGGGATGGACCCAACGTCAGACAGTCATTTGATGCGATCTGGGCCGACTGGGAAACCGGCGTCTGGCGCTTCATCGGCTTCGTCAGCCGCCCCGTCCAGTACTTCGACGTTCGCCCTTTCGACGACACCTCGAACGACAATTTCCGCTTCAGCACGCTCAGGGTCGAACGGAAGGTCATGGGTGACAACGAGCTGTCGGGCTATTACTCGCTGTACGAGCGGAAGGGCGCCAGATATCTCGACGCGGTGGGTGACGAAAGCCGTCACATTCTGGATGCGAGATTCGCGGGAAAATCCCAACAGTTCGACTGGGATCTCGAGGCCATGGGGCAGGCGGGCCAGGTGGGGGCGAAGGATATCCGTGCCTGGGCCGTCGGCACGCGGATTGGATACACGTTGACCGGTGTTCCCTGGCTGCCGCGCATCGGCCTCCAGTTCGACGCTGCATCGGGCGACCATCACTCCGGAGACGGAACGCTGGGAACGTTCAATCCGCTGTTCCCGAATGGCTATTATTTCACGCTGGCCGGTTATACCGGCTACGCGAACATCGTTCATCTCAAACCCTCCATCACACTAAGTCCGGCGGACCGTCTGAAGGTGATGGCTGCGATCGGCCTGCAATGGCGGGAAACGACGGCCGACGCTATCTACGTCCAGCCGAACGTGCCGATCGCCGGTACCGCCGGGACGGGCAGCAACTGGACCGGGGCCTACGGTCAGCTTCGTATCGACTACGCGTTCAGCGATCACCTGACGGGCGCCATCGAAGCGGTGCATTTCGACGTCGGTGATACGATCATCCGTGCTGGCGGGCACACCAGCAACTATCTCGGCGTTCAGCTTCAATACGGTTGGTGACATGCCACGCAACATCCTCGCGCTTCCGCTTTTAATGAGCCTGAATGCCGGTTTCGTCGATACCGCCGGCTTCCTTGCGCTTCAGGGTCTCTTTACGGCGCATGTCACAGGCAATTTCGTGACGTTTGGTGCGGCCATGGTCAACGGAACATCAGGCGGTTTGGCAAAGCTGCTCGCGCTTCCCGTGTTCTGCCTGGTTGTCGTGACCACGCGGATGTTCAGCTTCCTGCTGCCGAGGTTAGGCCTGCCGATTTTCCGGTCGATGCTCATCATCAAGACCGCGCTGCTGGCAGCGGGGGGAGCGTGTGCCGTTCATTTCGGTCCGTTCGCGCAAGGCGATAGCTGGCAAGCAATCCTTACGGGAATGATCCTGGTCGCCGCCATGGCCATCCAGAACGCCGCCCATCGCATTCATATGAGCACGGAACCTCCCAGCACGCTCATGACCGGGACAACGACCCAGATCATGATCGACGTCGCCGACGTCCTGCGCGGTGCGCCAGCCTCCGTGTTGACCATAGCCCGACCGCGCCTTGGCAAGATGGCTGCGAGTGTGGTCGCCTTCGCACTGGGATGTGCCGGCGGCGCCTGTCTCTATGCGGGGTTTGGGACCTGGTGTTTTCTACTGCCTCCCCTGATAGCATTGCCCGCGGTGTTCCTGGCCAAGGCCGAGCCGAAGTGACCCCTGTGCATCGTCGGAAACTTTCAACGGCCAGACAATCGCGCGATATGACTTCCGATTGCTCTAACGGGCAGTCCTGGTCCCGCGCAACGAAGGCACTTATCGAGAGGCGTGAGCCCTGCCAGCTCTTCGAGAAGCGAAGCCACAGCTCGCAAAATCGACCGACCGGGGTTGCGGGTGCTGAAGGCGCGGCCGAACATTCTGGGGGATCACCGCTCCTCCAACTCATGGACCCTTAGCGTTTGAAATCGTGACGTATTTTGTGCTTTCCCGAGCGCGAATATTGCTAGCTACGGTTGGTAGCTTACGGTCGAGGCCCTTAGTTACCTCACCGCCCGCCGGTTTGGCCTGATCACCACTGCAGCTGCGGCAGAATCTCCGCGACCGCTTGACCTGGATCAAGCCCACGGCTGGAGGCCGACGCTGTCTAGGCGCGCCACTTTACGATTCATGAGCGTCGAGCCTTGAAGCTTCCTCGCGATCTCTTCAGCGCCGAAGGCATTGTCCAGCTTTTGATCCGGTTGGCGCTGCTGGCGCTGTTGATCGTCTGGACCTTCATCATCATCAGACCGTTCGTGCCGATCCTGACCTGGAGTGCGGTGCTTGCGGTGGCGTTCTATCCGGCGTTCGGCTGGCTCGCCAAACGCCTCGGGGGGCGCCCGCGGATCGCCGCTGCCATTCTCACCCTGATCACGCTCGGCATCGTTCTCGGGCCCGCGGCATGGCTCGGGCTGAGCGCGGTCGAAGGCGTCAGGGACCTTGCGAGCCAGATCGGATCCGGTGATCTCGCGCTCCAGGCCGCCCCCGAGCAGATCAAGAGTTGGCCGCTGATCGGCCCCCAGCTCCACGATTTCTGGAATCTGGCTTACACCAATATCCGCGCCGTGCTGCGCGAGGTGGCGCCATATCTGAAGCCGCTTGCAGGCGTGATGCTGTCGTTTGCCGGCAGCGCCGGCGTCGGCACGCTTCAGTTCCTGGTGTCGGTCCTCATCGCCGGCTTCCTGTTTCCGTATGGGCCGCAGCTCGTTGCCGCGGTTCGTGGATTTTTGTCTCGCATCGTGCCCGAGCAGAGCGAGCACTTTCTCGGACTGGCAGGTGCGACCATTCGGGCGGTGTCGCAAGGCGTGATCGGCGTGGCGATCATCCAGGCGCTGCTAGCCGGCATCGGGCTGAAGCTGGCGGGCGTTCCGAGCGCGGGTCTGCTCGCGATCGTCGTCCTGTTGCTTTCGATCGTGCAGATCGGCGCGGCCATCGTCTTCATTCCCGTGCTGGTCTGGATCTGGATGGACAAGGACGTGCCGACGGCGCTGCTCCTGACGGTCTTCCTCGGCGTCGTCGGTCTTCTCGATAATATCCTGAAGCCATTGGTGATGGGACGCGGGCTGACCACACCGACGCTGGTGATCCTGCTCGGGGTCATCGGCGGGACACTTGCGCACGGAATCATCGGCCTTTTTATTGGGCCGATCATCCTGTCAGTCGCCTGGGAACTAGCTGCCGCGTGGATCGGTCGCGACCAGGATGGGTCCGGCAGTCGGCCGCGATAGAAGAGAGAACAGGACGACCCTCATGCTGATGCAGTATTTCGTTGGCGCCCTGGTCAGCGCGATCAACATCGGCATCCACGCGCTCGTAACCGTCGTCGCCGTCTCGATTGCCCGCACGGCCGGTCTGCGTCCGACCGGGCGGCCGGGGCTGCACCTGATGGGTGTGATGGTCGCGACCGCCGCGGTGCTGCAGATCGCGCACACGCTGGAGGTCCTGGTGTGGGCAGGGGCGTATGGCGTTGTTCAGGCCGCCGCGGCCGACAGCGGTCTGCTTTATTTCGCCTTCGTCAACTACACCACGCTCGGCTATGGCGATATCACGCCAGTGCGGGAATGGCGGCTCATCGGCCCGCTCACCGCGATGAACGGCGTCCTGTTGTTCGGTTGGTCGGCCGCGATCCTGTTCGAGGTCCTGCGCAAGACGCTCGATCACCTCGGAATGACCGAGGTGTCGGGGGGGAAATGATCCCGCGCAGGCAGGCACACCGACGATGGGATGCCTCAGGCCGGCCGGTCGAGCACCGCGAGCTCGTGCCGATCCAGCAGCACGATCTGGCGCTGGGTGTTGCCGATGAAGCCGATGACGCCGAGCTCGTGCAGCCGTGACAGGGCGCGGGAGACCGTCTCCAGCGTCAGGCCCAGATAGTCAGCGATATCGCGCCGCGACATCGGCAATGCCATGACGCCCGCGGCGGTCAATCGCTTGTCCATCTCGAGCAGGAACGCCGCGACCCGTTCCAGCGATGTCTTGCGGCCGAGCAGCAGCATATGATCTTCCGCGTGCTGGAGGTTGTTCGTGGTCATGCTGAGCAGGTTCTTGGCGACCGCGGCGTCGCTTTCGGCTACCAATTCAAGGCTCTGCCGCTTGACGAGACGGACCGTGGTGTCGACGATCGCCTCCGCCGTGAACCGGTGCTCGCTGCCGTTCTCCAGCCCGAAGATATCGCCGCGCAGGTGAAAGGCGCCGATCTGCCTGCGGCCATCGGAGAGCAGCTTGTAGCTTCGCACCGCACCATATTTGACCTGATAGACGTATTCGGCGGGCTCTTTCTCGCCGTAGACTTCGGTGCCTTTCTTATAGGAGAATTCGCTCAGGCTGACGAGCGGGTTCGATTGGCTGGTCATGCCGAGGTCGCGGAGAGAATTTGGGCGCTGTGCGGAATCCGTGGTGGTACGAACGAACATAGGCCAACTCCTCAGCTGAACGCCGAATTGGTCTGTCGAACAGAAATCTCACAGCGGATGCGCCGCGCTATCTAACTCCCGCCGGGGTTGATTTATGACCAAAGCGGTATTCCATTCCATTGTCCTAAGGATCATTGTACCAATGGACACGTTGAGCGATCTTTGCCCGGACAAGCCTTCGGGAGGCGTGTCGTTTGCAAGCGTCGTTTCGATTTTAGGACTACTTTACGGAGTACCGTTTCGGTCATTCGGCAGCCATCGTTGAACTCTGAGCGAGAGGTGAAGGGGTGCCGGGCCTTGTCCACGTGGTCGATGACGACGCATCGTTCCGGACGGCGATCGAGCGCCGGCTGAAGCTCGCCGGCTATGACGTAGCGACCTACGCATCGGCGCAGGATCTGCTGGACGGCCCGCCATGTAACGATCAGCCTGGATGCATTCTGCTCGACGTGCAGATCCCCGGCCTGAGTGGTCCCGAGTTGCAGAGCCATCTGATCGCCTCGGGCTCGACACTGCCGATCATTTTTCTGACCGGGCATGCCGACACAGCGACCACGGTGCGGGCGATCAAGGCGGGTGCCGAGGATTTTCTGACCAAGCCGGTTTCGTCGGAGGTCTTGCTCGACGCAATCGAGCGCGCGCTCGCGCGGCAGCACGCGGCACGCGGGCAGCGCGGCAGGCTCGAGGCGTTCCGCACAAACATCGCCTCGCTGACACAGCGCGAGCGACAGGTGTTCGATTTCATCGTGCGCGGCAAGATCAACAAGCAGATCGGCCACGAGCTCGGAACGACCGAACGCACCATCAAAGCGCACCGCCACCAGGTCATGGAGAAGATGCAGGTTGAATCGCTCGCGGAGCTGGTTTCGATCGCGGAGCGGCTTGGCATGCTCGATCCGAACGGCGATTAGCTGGCGCGCTGCAGTCGCGTGCCCTGTGTGAGCCGCTCATTCATCGACATATTGCTCCAGCGTCCTGGCCGGTGCACCCTTGCGGACGGACGCGAACTCGGCCAGCGGCACCGATGTCGTCAATGCAAGCAGGTTGGAGTCGACGGTCTCCAGGACCAGCGTCTTGCCTGACTCCATCTGCTTGACGATCGCTGCCGGTGCGACGTCTGCGGCAATGCAGGCATTGGTCAGGCACCAGCTGTAGGGCAGGCGGACGGGACTGCCCCGATCGACGGTCAGCTTGGCCGGCCGTTGCAGGTACATCCCGACGGGCACGAAGAGCTGCAGTCGCGCCGCAGCGCCCTCTCGCTCGATCAGGTCGATGCGCACGGCCATCTGGCCGGTCGGGAACTTGCCTGATATCGAGGTTCGGCAGAGCATGGGCGCGCCACCCGCCTTGAAGCAGAGTTTCTGCCAATCGCCGTAGGTGATGTCCTTCGCGTCGCGCTGACCCCTTGTCATGACTTCGGCAGGTTTATCGGCTTGCGCAGCGAGACAAGATAACGCTGGGATCGTGGCGATGAGGGCGAATGGAAGGGCTGCGATACAGTCGCGGCGGGCGCTGGGCATGGTCGCATCTCCGTCACCGGGCTCTATCTTTGCGCGTCCAGAAATTTCGTCACCAGCGGCGACCAGAGCGGAATTGCATCCGGCGAGCCGATGAAGAAATGCCCTTCGTTGCCGAACGGCGGCATCAGATGATATTCGGCCCGGCCGCCGGCGGCCGTGAATGCCGCATGCATGCGCTTCGACAGCTCCGGGCCGAAGAACGTATCGTTCTCGATGTAGATCCACAGCATCGGCACGCGCGCGGTCCGGCCGAAATCGGCGGTAGCCTCGACCAGTTTGTCGGGCGCGCAGTTGTTGTTCGGCTTGCCGCCGACCCGCCCGCCGCGACCGGCGGCGAACGTGATGATGGCTTTCACCTGCGGCGGATTCACACTCGATAATGCGATCGAAGCCCAGCCGCCGGCGGACTGGCCGACCACGATTACGTCCTTCGGGATGATGCGTCTCTCGGCCGCCATGTAGTCGATGATCCAGAGATCGACCTGCGCGACGGCAAGACCCGCATCGTGGAAATTGGGATTGGCGCACTTGCCGACCTTCGAAAAGAACGGGCCGTAGATACCGCGCTCGGGAATGTCGATCGCCGCCGCGCCATAGCCGCTGCCGACCGGTGCGACCACCAGATAGCCGCGTCTGGCGAACCACTTTGCGGCATCGCGGAATTCCACCAGCGGGAAGAAGCTGCGGTCGGTCGGATTGAGCGATACCCCGTGGTTCATGATCACCAGCGGGAAGGGGCCATCACCGACGGGGCGGACCAGATAAGCAAACATCGGCAGCGGCAACGGGAGCGCCCAGATCTCCTCCTGGATGCGGACGTCATCCTCGGCGCGTGCAGGCGCCTCGAACGCGGCGAGAAGCAGCAGGACTGTCGCGAGGATCATTGCCAGGATCCGGCGCATCGCATGTTCCTTCAGCCTGAGGAGGTCGCAGCGACGACGATCGGTCCGAGCACCGTCAACACGACGTTGCCGACCGCGTAGGGCACGGCAACACCCAGCACCGGGGTCTTGCTCTCGGCGACGTCGCAGGCACCGGTGACGGCGGCATCCACAGTCATGGCGCCGGCCAGCGCACCGCAGGTCACGACCGGATTCATGCGCAGCAGATAGAAGGCGACCAGCGTTCCGACCGTCAGCGGAACCAGTGTGACCACGACACCCATACCGACCAGCAGCAGGCCATGGGCCTGGATCGCCGACCACGCAGCGAGCCCGTTGCCGAGCCCGACGGCCGCGATGAAGCCGCCGAGCCCGAGATCGCTCAGGGTTTGCTGTGCCGCCGGCGGCAGTGCACCCATGGCGGGATTGCGGGAACGCAGCCAGCCACAGACGAGGCCCGCGATCAGCGCACCACCGCCGCCGCCCAGAGTCAGCGCGACCGTACCGACCTTGAAGCTGACAAGGCCGGCCAGAAGACCTGCGGCGACGCCGATGGTGAGGAACGCGATGTCGGTGCGGTCGCTGGTGTTGAGGGCGTGACCGACTTGCTTTGTCGCGCGCGCGATATTGCCGGTGCTGCCGACCAGCGTCATGACATCGCCGAGATAGACGCGCGTCTCGGGGCCGAGCGGGACCTCCCGGCTCATCCGCGTGAGGGAACGCAGGAAGACGCCGCGCGCGCCATCACCGACGATCTCGGCGACGTCCCTGATCGAGCGGCCGTGCAGCCTGCGGTTCTCCACGAGCACCTCGATCACGTTGCCGGGGAGGCTGCGCAACAACTCGTCAGAGTCGACCTCCGGGCCGATGACGGGCTCGGCGTCGACGATCGCCGCGGTCGGGCCGGTCAGGACGACATCGTCACCGGCTTCGAGGATGGAGGCGCGGTTCGGCGGGATGTCGGCGCCATCTCGGACGATCCGCTCAATGACGGTGCGGCCGCCGATCTCCGCCTCGATGGCCTCGACCGTGCGGCCCGCGGCCGCCGAGACGCGATAGGCACGCGCCTGGAACTTGCGATAGGACAGATTGTCCGCCTTTGCCGGCGTGCCGCCGGCTAACTCCGCCTCCAGCTTCGCTGCTTCCGCCTTCAGATCGATCCCCATCAGCCGCGGCGCAACGAACGGCACGAACAGCAAGGTCAGGATGTAGCCGAGCACATAGGTCACGGCATAGCCGGCGGCGATATTGGCTTCCTGCTGCTTCAACATTTCGGCAGGAAGGCCAAGCTGCGCCAGCGCGCCCGATGCGGTGCCAATCACAGAAGACTGTGTCAGCGCGCCGGCGGTAAGCCCGGCGGCTGTCCCGGTATCGAGCTTGAACATATGGGCAAAGATGAGCACGAGCACGAGGCCTGTACTGCCGATCACCAGCGCCAGGACCACCTGCGCCAGGGTTCGGACGCTCAGGGACGCAAAGAACTCGGGCCCTGAGCGGTAGCCGATCGTGAAGACGAAGAGGCTGAACAGGATCGCACGGAGAATCGGTGGGAAGGCGAAGCTGCCGAGCTGTCCGATCAGGACCGAGACGATCAGGATGCAGGCCGTGGTGCCAATCGAGAAGCCGCTGATCTTGAGGCGGCCGAGGACAGTGCCGATCGCAATCGCCAGCAGCAGGAAGATCTCCGGTGCGGTGGTGATGATCGACCTGACGGTGCCCATGGTCTCATGTCCCCCGGCGCGCTGCCGCGATTTGATTGGTGGCGAGAGGAGATTGCTTGATCCAGATCAAGCGTTGGTACGGACAGGGTTGCGCCTATGACGTGATGGACATCCTGCGACAGCCGGCATTGCCGTCATGAGTAGCCTTGACGTCGCTGCCGGCGCGGTCCGTCGCGACGAAACGGTCGAGACCGTGCTGCTGCTTGCCTTTGCGGGAGGATATATCGATGCCTACACCTGGATCATCCACGGTGTGATGGCCAATGCCCAGACCGCCAATTTGATCTTCCTCTGGGTCTATGCGACCGCCGGCGACTGGACCAGGGCACTTCACTTTGTGCCGTCTCTGCTGGCCTTTTCCTTCGGGATCGTGATTGCGGCTTGGCTGCGGCGCGCGACCGGCGAGCGGGCCTGCACGATCAGCACCCTGATCGAGATTCTGCTGCTGATCGCGATCGGGATCCTGCACAATCGCCTGCCGGATCTCGCCGGCACGCTCGGCATTTCCTGCGTTGCGGCCATGCAGACCGCGATCTTCACCAAGGTCGAGGGGGTCGTCTGCAACACCGTGATGGCGACCGGCAATTTGCGCCAAGCGATCGAGAGCGTCTTCTTAGTCGTGTCCGGAGGAGCGCCGCCGGAAACGTTGCGCCGGTCGGGCATCTTCGCCGCCTTGTGTGCGGTGTTTGGCCTTGGCGCCGCGGTCGGAGCCTTCGCCACCAAGAGCATTCCAGATCTCGCGCTCGGAATTCCCGTGGTTGCACTTGTGATCGTGCTCTTGCGTTGCGAAGTTGCCCGTCAGGAGGGAGAGCAATGAATCCTCCGTCCGAACAGAGCTGGACGCGGTTCTTTCCACCTGTCGGCTGGCTCTCGGCCTATCGGCGCGAATGGCTGGCATCCGACGCGGTGGCCGGCATCACGCTCGCAGCCTACGCCATTCCGGTTTCGCTGGCCTATGCGGCGCTCGCCGGCCTGCCGCCGCAGGTCGGCGTCTACGGCTACATGCTGGGCGGGATCGGTTACGCATTGCTCGGCGCGTCCCGGCAACTCGCGATCGGTCCCACCTCGGCGATCTCGCTGATGATCGCCGCGACCGTCGGCGCGCTCGCCGGCGGCGATGCCGATCGCTATGCGCAAATCGCAAGCCTTGCGGCCTTCGCGGTGGCGGTGCTGTGCTGCATCGCCTGGCTGTTCAAGCTCAGCGTGCTCGTGCGGCTCGTCAGCGACAGCATCCTGGTCGGGTTCAAGGCCGGCGCGGGCCTCACCATCATCATGAGCCAGTTGCCGAGCCTGCTCGGGGTTGCCGGCGGCGGCCACAATTTCTTCGAGCGCGCGTTCAAGCTGATCGGGCAACTCGGCGATACCGCACCACTGGTTCTGGCGATGGGAGCGGCTGCATTGGTGTTGCTCCTGATCGGGGAACGGTGGCTGCCGGGCAAGCCGGTCGGCATCGCAACCGTGGCGCTGGCCATCGCGGTGGCAACGATCCTCGGGCTGCCGGCGATGGGTGTGCCCGTTACCGGGAAGATACCGGAGGGGTTGCCGGTGCTGGGCATCCCGACCTTCGGTCTCCTGGAGTTCGACGAGCTGTTTCCGCTCGCGGCCGGTTGCGTGCTGCTGGCCTATATCGAAGGCGTTTCCGCGGCCCGCAGCTTTGCTGCGAAGCATGGCTATCGGCTCGATGTGCGCCAGGAGTTCCTGGGACTGGGCGCCGCAAACCTGGCTGCCGCTTTGGGTCACGGCTACCCCGTCGCCGGTGGCCTGTCGCAATCGGCGGTCAACGACAGCGCCGGCGCACGGACACCGCTGGCCCTGGTGATCTGCTCCGCAGCGCTTGGGCTGTCCCTGCTGTTCTTTACGGGACTGTTGACCAATTTGCCCAAAGCGGTGCTCGCAGCCGTCGTCTTTGCCGCGGTCTACAGGCTGGTCGATATCCGGGCGCTGATGCGGATGTGGCAGGTCAGCCGGATCGATTTCTACGCGGCCGCGATCGCGCTTGTGTCGGTGCTGCTGCTGGGCATCCTCCAGGGCATTCTGCTCGCCTCGATCGCCTCGATCTTGCTGCTGCTGGCGCGGGCCTCGAAGCCGAACGTAGCATTCCTGGGTCGTCTGCCAGGGACCGGCCGCTATTCCGACAGCGCGAGGCATAAGGATGTCGAGCCGCTCGCCGGTGTCATTGCATTCCGTCCCGAAGCCTCGCTGCTCTACATCAATGCCGAGACGATTCTCGATACGGTGCTGGCTTCGCTCCGGACATCGGCGGATGTCCGTCTCGTTGCCTGCGATCTGTCGGCGTCGCCCTATATCGATCTTGCCGGCGCGCGCATGCTGCATGATCTCCATGACGAGCTTGCTTCGCGCCGGATCACGCTCTGCATCGTCGGCGCGCACGCGCAGTTGCGCGATCTGCTGCGGGCGGAGGGATTGGCGGAGAAGACCGACAGCGGCCAGTGGCTGCGGTCACTCGATAGCGTGCTCGGGGAACATCATCCCGACCCGACCAACCGGTCGGCGTCGGCCTGATCAGAATGCACCCGACCGTTGACTTGGATCAATGGAGCGCCCGGTACCCCACCCACGATCCGCCAATCAGCCATGCCATCGGCGGACGGGGATCGGGAGAGACATATGTCCAAGGATACGAAGCCCGCTCAGAAGCGCATCGATCAGTTCTTTTCCGGGCCCGGAGGGCGAGCTGATGACTGGCGCGACCTGGTGGAGGCCGCAAAGCTGTGGGACCGGGGCGGGGACCGCGCGAAATATGACGCCGCGCTCGCCGATTTGTCCGTCACGGAGGAATATCACGGCTATCCCGGCCTGCAATTGATGGCGGCCCTGCGCGAGGCTGCGTCGGCCGGCGATGCGGCAGGGTCACTGGCCCTCGCCACGCGGATTGCGCATGCACTGACCACGCGGTCTTTCCGCCAGCACGCCGGCGACTGGAACGTGAACGATGAAGGCAGTGGTGAGGCACCAGATCTGGTGCCTCAAATGTTCGGGCAGCACACCGCGCGTCGTCCTTATTTCGAGACTCTGATCGTCACGGGCCTCTCCGGCGGGAGCTGGCCGGCGCTCGCCGCCGAATGGCGCAAGCTGCGGCGGCCGGTCGATCAGTTCATCTACGAGCCGGTGATCGTCGGCAGCCTCGAGGACGCATTCTGCGCCACCATCCTCAATCCCAATCTCGCCGCCGTCGTCATCAACGAAGGTTTTGTGCTGCGTTCCCGCCATGATGCACCCGTGCTGCGTACGATGACGTCGTCGGCCGGATTGAATGACGAATCCGATGCCTCTGCGCTGCGGCTCGCCCACATCATCAAGAAGGTTCGCCCGGAGCTCGACCTCTATCTGATGTCCAATCGCAATGTGGAGGAGATGGCCGGCAATCCCGAGGCCAATGTCGCTCGCCGCATCTTCTATTCGGTCGAGGACCTGCTGGAGCTGCATCTGTCGATCCTCGAAGGCGTACAGGATCGCTACGACACGCCCTTCTTCGACAATCTCAAGAAATATGCCCAGCGTCCGATCGGGACGTTCCACGCGCTGCCGATCGCCCGCGGCAAGTCCGTCTTCAAGTCGGACTGGATCCGTGACATGGGCGAATTCTACGGCCTGAACCTGTTCCTGGCCGAGAGCAGCGCCACCACCGGCGGGCTCGACAGCCTGCTGGAGCCGACCGGGAACATCAAGAAGGCGCAGGACAAGGCGGCGAGGGCGCTCGGTGCCGATCGTGTCTTCTTCGTCACCAACGGCACCTCGACCTCGAACAAGATGGCGGTGCAGGCGCTGCTCGCGCCCGGCGACATCGCGATCGTCGATCGCAACTGCCACAAATCGCATCATTACGGCATGGTGCTCGCCGGCGCCCAGCCGCTCTATGTCGAAGCCTTTCCGATGACGGAATATTCGATGTATGGCGCGGTGCCGCTGAAGACGATCAAGCAGGCGCTGCTTGGCGCCAAGGCCGACGGCCGGCTCGACCGCGTCAAGATGGTCGATCTCACCAACTGCACCTTTGACGGCCACATCTACAACACCCGCCGGGTCATGGAGGAATGTCTCGCGATCAAGCCGGACCTGATCTTCCTGTGGGACGAGGCCTGGTTCGGCTTCGCGCGCTTCTCGCCGTTCCTGCGGCGGCGGACCGCGATGGGCGCCGCCAACGAGATCGAGGCCTGGATGCACGATCCCAAGTCGGTCGCAGCCTACGAGAAGCAGCAGGCTGAGCTGGGCAAGAACCCGACCGACGAATTGCTCCTCAAGACCCGGCTGATGCCCGATCCGCGCCAGATCCGTCTGCGCGTCTATCAGACCAACTCGACCCACAAATCGATGTCGGCGATCCGGCAGGGCTCCATGCTGTCGGTCAAGGACGTCGACTTCCACACGGTCGAGCAGCAGTTCAAGGAGGCCGTGTTTACGCACGCCTCCACCAGCCCGAACCAGCAGCTGATCGCCAGTCTCGACGTCTCACGACGCCAGATGGAGCTGGAAGGCTATGGGCTCGTCGCCAACGCCATGGAGATCGCGCTCGCAATTCGCCACGCGGTCAACTCCAATCCTCTGATCTCGAAATATTTCCGCGTCCTCGGCGCCGATGCCATGGTGCCGGCGCAATATCGCCAGAGCGGCTTCACCGATTATCTCGCGGCCGGCGTGAACTGGGCCAATACGCTCAAGAGCCTCGACGAGGACGAGTTCTGCCTCGATCCGAGCCGGATGACGCTGGTCTGCGGCACGGCGGGCTACGACGGCACCCAGTTCAAGGGGATCCTGGCCAACGACTACAACATCCAGGTCAACAAGACCTCGCGCAATTCGGTCCTGCTCCAATCCAACATCAACAACACCCGCAGCGACGTTGCCCATCTGATCCGCGTGCTCGCCGAAATTGCGGGTGAAGTCGATCGCGGGCTGTCGCAAGGCGGCGCCAACGCGAAGAAAACCTTTGAAGCGCGGGTGACGAGCTTGATGAAGGACGTCCCCGACCTGCCGAACTTCTCGCATTTCCACCCGAGCTTCCGCGGCGATGCCGGTGCCAAGACCAACGAGGGCGACATCCGCACCGGCTTCTACGCGGCCTATGACGTGGCGGGTTGCGAACACATCCGCCTTGGCGATCCCGAGATCGACCGGCGGCTGAAGGCTGGGCCTGAGCTCGTCTCTGCCAATTTCGTGATCCCGTATCCGCCTGGCTTCCCGATCATGGTGCCCGGCCAGGTCATCACCCAGGAAACCATCGACTTCATGCGCAAGCTCGATGTGAAAGAGATCCACGGATACGACGCCAAGGAGGGGCTGAAGCTCGTGCGCGCCGAAGCCCTGGCGAAGCTCGGGCGGCCCAAGCCGGGTGCTCAACCGAAGCTCAAGGCCGCGTCATAAGGCGAGAGGGGACGAACATGCAGGGCTTTTTCACGTTCCTGCAGCAGAACCCGTATCTGCTGCTGTTCTTCGTCGTCGGCCTCGCCGTCTATATCGGCCGGGCCAGCATCAAGGGTTATGGCCTCGGTATGGTCGCCGGCGCCATCGTGGTCGGTGCGGGCCTGTCGGTATGGGCATCGACCTATGGCGTGAAGCTCGAGCTGAACAATTTCGCCAAGAGCCTGTTCTACTATCTCTTCATGTACGGCGTGGGCCTGCGTGTCGGTCCGTCCTTCATCAACAGCCTGAAGGGCGATGGTCTGAAGTTCTGCATCCTGGCGCTGGTGTCGAGCGTGCTCGGCCTCGGGCTGGTCGTGCTCGGCGCGAAGCTATTCGATCTGCCGGTTGGTGCCGCCGGCGGCATGCTGGCGGGCTCGCAGACCATGTCGGCGGCGATCGGGTCGGCCGAGCAGGCGATCACGTCGGGCGTCGTCAAGCTGCCGGAAGGCATGAAGCCCGAGCAGGCCTCGGGCATGATCGCGCTGTCCTATGGCATCACCTACATCTGGGGCACCGTCGGCATCATCCTGATCTGCAAATATCTGCCGCGCTGGTGGGGCGTCGATGCCAAGGCCGCTGCCCGAGCGTACGAGCAGGAGTTCGGCGTGAAGGATCTTGAGGGTGGCGGCCTGACTGGCTATCGCCAGTTCGGCCTGCGCGCCTACCGGCTGGAAAATCCGGCACAGATCGGCACGACCATCGGCAAGTTCCGCGCGATGAATCCGGAATACCGCATCGTCAATGTCGGACGTAGCGGTGAGCCGCAAGGCGCCGATCCCGACCTCGTGCTGCAAAGAGGCGACATCGTTGCGCTCGGCGGCTCGACCGAGCATCTCACCGACAAGATGGGCCTGATCGGCCCCGAAGTCGCTGACCACAAGACGCTTGGCATTCCCATGGACCAGGCCGATATCCTTGTAACTAATAAGGAGATCGTGGGGCGCACCTTCGAGTCCTTCCGCGATACCGCGATCGCCGGCCAGTTGCAGGTGACCAAGGTCGAACGTGGCGGCGTGCAGATCCCGGCTGGTCTCAAGACCAAGCTGGAGCGGATGGACATCGTCTCCGTGGTCGGCCTCAAAGGAGCTGTCAACGAGCTCGGCGAGATGTGGGGCCGCATTGCGCGGACCAACACGTCGACCGACCTGCTGACGCTCGCTGTCGGCATGATCCTCGGCTTCCTGATCGGCATGGTCGACTTCCCCGCGTTCGGCGCCAGGGTCGGCCTCGGCAACGCCGGCGGGCTGTTGCTGTCGGGCGTGATCGTATCCTCGATCGTGTCGCGTCTGCGGTTCTTCGGCAACACGCCGAATGCCGCCCGCAACGTGCTCGAGGATCTCGGCCTCGTCGTCTTCGTCGCCATCGTCGGCGTCAATGCCGGCGCCGGACTGCTGTCGCAACTCACCGGAGCCATTGCGCTGAAGATCTTCATCGTCGGCTTCATCGCCTGCACGATCCCGCCGTTCATCGTCTGGGCGATCGGCTTCCACATCTTCAAGATCAACCCGGCCGTGCTGATGGGGGGCGTTGCCGGTGCGCGGTCGCATTCCGGCCCGTGCCGCGAGGCCGCGGTCGAAATCCAGAGCTCCGTGCCCTGGATCGGATTCCCGGTCGGTTATGCCGTCTCGGGCATCCTGCTCACGATCTTCGGCTACTTCGCCATGCTGCTGGCACAATAAACAGAGGGGACAACGCCATGAGAAGATTGACCATCGGAGCGGCCCTGGCGGCTTCGCTTGCAGCCGTGACCGGCTTCAGTACGTCCTCGCGCGCCGACACCGGCCAGGTGGCCGTCGTCTTCACCAAGGGCGGATTCATCGTCGGCGTGGGCGGCGGGGAGGGTGTTCTGCTCTACCGCGGCCACAAATATCCCTTCACGGTCTCAGGCATGAGCGTCGGCTTTACGATTGGCGCATCGACGACCAAGCTGGTCGGCCGCGCTCTCAATCTGAAGGGGCCGCAGTCGATCGAAGGATCCTATGCAGCCGGCGGGGCGGGTGGTGCCGTTGCGGCAGGTGCCGGCGCCGTCCAGTTGCAGAACGGCAATGGCGTCATCCTGCAGCTCAGTGGCCCGAAGGTCGGCGCGGAGGTGTCGGCCGCGGTCGGTGGCGTGACGATCCGCCTGAAATGAACGCTGAGTTCATCAGGCCCGCGCTCCCGGCGGGCCTGATGAGACCTAATATCGCTCCTCGACGAACTTCATCCTGCGCAGGCTGGCCTGATCGTCGTAGCGTCCCTTGCTGGAGCGCTTCGGCATTTTGACCTTGGGCCGCGCGATCGTCTTGAAGGGGATGGTCTTGAGGATGTGCGCAATGACATTGAGTCGCGCGCGCCGCTTGTCGTCGGAACGGATCAGCCGCCATGGCGCATGCTTGGTATCTGTGGCCTCGAACATCATGTCGCGGGCGCGCGAGTAGTCGTACCAGCGCCCGAACGACTCGGTGTCCATCGGGCTGAGCTTCCATTGCCGCAGCGGATCCTCGATCCGCGCTCTGAAGCGGAGTTCCTGTTCCTCCATCCCGACCTCGAGCCACAGCTTGATCAGGATGATGCCTGCGTCGACGGCGAATTTCTCGACCAGCGGGCACAATTCCAGGAAGCGCTCGTGGTCGGCCGGCGAGCAGAAGCCCATGACATATTCGACGCCCGCGCGGTTGTACCAGCTGCGGTCGAAGATCACGATTTCGCCGCCGGCCGGGAATTGCTCGATGTAGCGTTGCAGGAACAGCTGGGATTTCTGCCGGTCCGATGGTGCGGGCAGGGCGCAGACGCGGAAGACCCGCGGGCTCACTTTTTCGGTCAATGCCTTGATGGTGCCGCCCTTGCCGGCGGCATCGCGCCCCTCGAAGATGATGATCACCTTGAGCTTGTGGGCCTTGACCCACTCCTGGAGATGACACAGCTCGACCTGGAGCTTCTGGAGCTCCTTCTCGTAGTCCTTCCGCTTCATCTTTTCTGCAGACGCGTTCCTGGCCATGCTCGTCCATTCACCGTTGCGTCCGTCGGCAATCACTCGTCCCACGAGATGGTCACGCCGATATCGCCGGGCACGCCGCCCGGGAAATCGATCACTTGATAGGCTATGCGATAGCCGCGCGGCTTCAGATAGTCAGTCCAGAGCTGGAAGATTTCCTTCGGTATTCCGGTCAGCGTGGCCTCCCAGCCCTTTTCCATCTGGTTGATGGCGCGCCCCTTGTCGGTGCAGAGCGAATTGGGAAAGCGATAGACCATGACCTCGGTGAGGCCGTTTCGCACGGCGCGCTGAATGATGGTCGCGGCGAGCTTGATCTTCTCCTCCTCGCTCTTGCCGGAGGGCTTGCTCAGCCGCTCGATCAGCGCGCGCTTCTCGGCGTCGGCGGCGGCGGCCAGGCGCACATACTCATCGGCCTTTTCGGCCTCCTTGAGCGCGGACTCTTTCCGGAGCTGCGTGGCGCTGGGGATCAGATTATCGATGCCGGGCATGGCTGACGGCTCCCATCTCTGGACTGCGCGTTTCCCGAAGGCTAGGCGGGGCCGGGGGCATTCCCTTGATCCAAATCAAGCAAAGCCGCGATCCACCTGACCACAGTCGCGCAGCAACGCAGCACCGGCTGCGCCCGTGATGGGGAGAGACGCTTGAGCGAACAGCTTCATCCAATGGCGCCGCATCACCTGCCGTTCTATCTGGCGCCCGGAAGCGGGATCGATACGCTGATGGTGGTGATGGGGATCTTCCTCATCGGCACCGTGCTCTGGGTCGGCACGCTGTACTGGAAGCTGCACAGTCTGCCCGAGCGCATGGCGCACAAATCGCAGAAGCTTCAATTCGAGTTCGTCGCCGTGCTCGGCCTGATCTCGCTTTTCACGCACATGCACATCTTCTGGATCGCAGGTCTGCTGCTGGCCATGATCGACATTCCCGACTTCGGCGGCCCGCTACGCAGCATCGCCGATTCCGTCGAGAAGATCGCTGATGCGACGCCCGAAGACGGCGACGCGGCGGCGACCAGCCCGCTGCCCGCGGGCGGTGATGCGCCGCCGCCGACGGACGAGCCGGGGCCTGCCAAGGAGAAGGAGCACAGCCATGTTTGAGCTGATGTTCTGCTCGCTGCTGACGATCCTGCCAGACTATCTCTACCGCCGCTACGTCCAGGGCAAGCGCTTTGGCAAGGAGATCACTTTCTTCTCGATCTGGTATGAGCTGCGCTGGGGCATTACCGGCTGCCTCATGCTGACGGTCTCCCTGATCACCATGATCTTCTATTTCCATCCAACGACGTCGAACGCGACGCTCTATTTCCGTACCGTGCCGATCCTGCCCGAGGGCTCCGGCCGCGTAGCAGAAGTCAAGGTCGGATTCAGCGCGGAGGTGAAGAAGGGCGACGTCCTGTTCACGCTCGACGCCTCGAAGCAACAGGCTGCGGTCGAGACCGCCAGGCGCAAGATCGCCGAGGTGGATGCCACCATGCAGTCGGCCCAGGCCGACGTGGTCAAGGCCGAGGCGCAGATTGGCGAAGCGAAGGCAAATTACCAGCAGGCCAAGGACGAGCTCGACGTCAAGATCGATTTGCAGCGCCGCAATCCCGGCATCGTGCCGCAGCGCGACATCGAGAAGTTGCAGGTGCTGGTCGATCAGCGTCAGTCCGGGATCGATGCCGTGACCGCCGCGCGGCAGTCGGCGGCGTTACAGGTCTCGACCTCTCTTCCGGCGCAGAAGGCGAGTGCCGAGGCGGTGCTTGATCAAGCTCAGGTCGATCTCGACAAGACACAGGTTCGCGCCGGCATTGACGGGCGCGTCGAGCAGTTCCTTGTCCGTCCCGGCGACGTCGTCAACCAGTTGATGCGGCCGGCGGGTATCCTGATTCCGGCGGAAGCCGGCCGATCCGTCCTTCAGGCTGGCTTCGGTCAGATCGAGGCGCAGGTGATGAAGACCGGGATGGTGGCGGAGGCGACCTGCATCTCGAAGCCGTGGGTCATCATTCCGATGGTGATCACGACGGTGCAGGACTACATCGCGGCCGGCCAGTTCCGTTCCGGCGAGCAACTGCTCGAGGCGCAGAACGCGGTGCGGCCCGGCACCATTCTGGTGTTCCTGGAGCCGCTCTACAAGGGTGGCCTCGAGGGCGTGACACCGGGGTCAAGCTGTATTGTCAACGCCTATACCAGCAATCACGAGGAGATCGCTGCCAGGGACACGCCGACCAGCCGAAAGATCGCGCTGCACGTCGTCGACGGAGTCGGTCTGGTCCACGCGCTGCTGCTACGCATCCAGGCGCTGCTGCTGCCCATTCAGACGCTGGTGCTGAGCGGTCATTAACGGCCCCTAACGACGTCCTCAGGGCTGTCACAATGGCGCAGCCCCCGCTAGGATTGCGCCTCGAAGCGGCCGAAGAGAGCCGTCGGGGGACGAGGATGAGCGGGCGCATGTTCATTGCGTCGGTGAAGACGTGGCCGCTTGCGGCCGCGTGGCTGGGCCTTGGCCTTTTGCTCGCCGCCTGCATCCTTTCCGGTCCCGCTGACGCGGTCGAGCGCGACCCGCGCGGCGAGCTCAAGCGCGTGCTGATGCTGCATTCCTTCGGCCGCGAATTTCGGCCCTGGAGCGAATATGCGCGGAGCATCAAGGCCGGGCTCGAGCGCCAATCGCCCTGGCCGCTCGATATCCAGGAGCACACCTTGCTCTCCGCACGCTTCAACAATCCGGGCCCGGAAGCGCCCTTCGTGGACTACCTGGACTCGCTCTACCAGGGCGCGCCGCCCGACATCGTACTGAGCATCGGCGCGCCTGCCGCGCGGTTCGTGCAGCGATACCGCGCAAAGCTCTTTCCCGATACGCCCATGGTGTTGACCGTGGTCGAGCAGCGGCTGCTCAAGCGGGACGATCTCACTGACAACGACGTCGTCGTCGCGGTCCGCAATGATTTCATGGCCGCGTTCAGCAATATTCTGCGCGTGAGGCCGGACACCAAGACCGTCGGCATGGTGATCGGCGCCTCGCCGCTGGAGAAATTCTGGATCGACGAGGTGAAGCGGGAGCTGAAGCCGCTGAGCGATCGCGTCGAGTTCGTCTGGTATTCGGACCTGCCGTTCGAGGAGATCCTCAAGCACGCCGCGAAGCTTCCGTCCGATACCGTGCTGTTCTGGGGCCTGATGTCGGTCGATGCAGCCGGCATTGTTCACGAAGGCGACCTCGCGCTGCGCAGGCTGCGCGCGGTCGCCAGCGCCCCGATCTTTTCCTATCAGGAGGCCTTCTTCGGTGACGGCACCGTCGGTGGCCCGATGCAATTGACCGGCGAGACCAGCCGGAGGACTGTCGATGCCGTCACGCGCATCCTTGGCGGCGAAAAGCCGGCCAGCATCAAATACGAAACGATCGAGTTCGGACCGCCGCGATACGATTGGCGGGAATTGCAGCGCTGGGGCATCAGCGAAAGCAGTCTGCCTGCCGACAGTGAAGTCGTATTTCGGACGCCGACGATGTGGGAGGTCTACCACCGGGAGATCGTGCTGATCGCCGCGATCATTCTGGTGCAGGCCGGCCTGATCAGCGGCTTGCTCCACGAGCGTCAACGCCGACGGGTCGCCGAGGTCGAATCGCGCCAACGTCTGGCCGAGCTCGCTCACGCCAACCGCTATTCGGCCGTCGGCGAACTGACGACCTCGATCGCGCATGAGCTCAATCAGCCGCTGGGGTCGATCCTGACCAACACCGAGACGGCCGAGCTCATGCTCAGTGGCGCTTCGCCCGACATCGACGAGATCCGTCTGATTCTGGCTGACATCCGACGTGACGACCAGCGCGCGAGCGAGGTGATCCGCCGGCTGCGCAGTGTCCTGAGGAAGTCGCCGTTCGAGATCAAGGACATCGAACTGAATAACACGGTACGGGAAGCGATCGACCTCGTGGCCGCGGTTGCCCACGGGCGGCGCACTATGTTGATCTATCTGCCCATCCTGAGCGATCTTCGCGTCAAGGGTGATCCCGTACAGCTCCAGCAGGTCGTGCTCAACGTGATCATCAACGCGATGGATGCGGTTTCCGATGCCGACACGCAGAGGCGCGAGGTGAGCGTATCGACATCGCGCGTGGGCAATCAGGCCGAGATCAAGATCGCCGATACCGGTTCCGGGATTGCGGCTGGCGACCTTGCCAACGTCTTCAAGCCGTTTTTCACGACCAAGCCGCAGGGTATGGGTATGGGACTTGCCATCGTCAGGACCATTGTCGAGGCCCATCACGGAACGATTGTTGCCGAGAACCAGCCGTCGGGCGGCGCGCTTTTCACGATCAGGTATCCGATCATCGGATAGCGGCCGACATCACGCTCGATCATGGCACTCTCGCGCCGCAACAATCGGGCGAAGCTGCCGTTCCTTGATCTCGATCAACAAACCCCCTCGCACCGGCCGGATTCTCGCCGACGCAAAGTCCGATGGAGGGTGTGATGTTTCGCTGCGGCAAGACGACCCTGATGGCGCTTGCGCTGATGTTGGCGCTTCCGGTCGCGGCGCCGGCGCAGACCGCCGCGCCGGCGAGCCCGGGCACTCAGGCGCAGTCCGTAACTCCACCGGCTCCGACTGCCGAGCTCTTGAAGCCGGCGCAGCTCGAAGCGCTGGTCGCGCCGATCGCGCTCTATCCCGACGAACTGCTGGCCAATGTCTTGGCGGCCTCGACCTATCCGCTCGAGGTGGTTCAGGCTGACCGCTTTCTGAAGGAGCGCAAGACCCTGAAGGGCGATGCGCTCAAGACCGAAGTCGACAAGCAGGGCTGGGACGACAGCATCAAGGCGCTCGCAAGCACGGCCGATGTCCTCACCATGATGAGCGACAAGCTCGAATGGACCCAGAAACTCGGTGATGCCTTTCTGGCCCAGCAGCCTGACGTGATGGATGCGATCCAGCGTCTGCGCAGCAAGGCCTATGACAACAAGAAGCTCGTCACCACCAAGCAGCAGAAGGTCAGCGTGCAGAGCCAGGAAGGCAAGCAGGCCATCGTGATCCAGCAGGCCGACCCCTCGACGATGTACGTGCCCTATTACGATCCCGCCACCGTCTACGGCACGTGGCCTTATGCGGAATATCCGCCGTATTATTGGGGCTATCCCTCCTATATCGGCGCGGGCGTGGTCGCAGCCGGTATCGCCTTCGGCACGGCCTGGGCGATCGGACGCTGGGGCAACTACTGGGGCGGCGGCTGCAACTGGGGCAGTCGCAACGTCTACGTCAATCATCGCACCACCAACATCAACAACGGCTGGCAGCACAATCCGGCGCATCGCCAGGGCGTGCGCTACAACAACACCAGCGTCCAGCAGCGCTTCGGCAACAACAACGTCCGCGCGGGGGCCTCGGACCGCATGGATTTCCGCGGGCGTGACGGCAACCAGGTGCTGCGTCCCAATCAGGGCGGCCCGGGAGATCGAGCTGGCGATCGCGCGGGTGATCGTGGCGGACCTGGTGATCGCGGCGGAGCTGGCGATCGCGCCGGCAATCGCGGAGATCGTCCGGGTGCAGGCAATCGTCCCAGCGCAGGGACGCGCGATCGACCGGGTGGTGGCGATCGTGCTGGTGCCGGCGATCGCGCCAAGGGCAGTGGTGATCGCGCCAAGGGCGGCGGCGACCGGGCCAAGGCTGCGAACCGGGCCGGCGGAGGCGCAGGCAACCGCGCTGGTGGCGGCAATCGTGGCGGCGCGATGAACGTCTCCTCGGGCCGGGCGGCGGCCGCGGCATCCGCCCGCGGACGATCGAGCATGGCAAGCATGCCGCGGGGGGGCGGTGGTGGGCCGAGTTTCGCCGGGCGCGGCGGCGGTGGCGGAATGGCCGCGCGTGGCGGTGGTGGTGGTGGCTTCCGTGGTGGCGGCGGCGGTGGCCGGCGCTCCGATATCGCGCTGAAGCACGACATTGTCCTGCTCGGCCATCTCGCCAGTGGTCTCGGCTACTACCGCTTCAGCTACATCGGGAGCGAGAAAGTCTATGTCGGCGTGATGGCGCAGGAGGTCGAGCAGGTGATGCCTGGTGCCGTGACCCTCGGCGGCGACGGTTATCTGCGCGTCCATTACGAGAAGCTTGGACTGACATTCCGGACCTACCGCGACTGGCTCGCTGGCGGTGCGAAGATCCCTGCGGAGGTGATGCCATGAACGGACCGAAATGGCTTCGGCATGCGGCTCTGCTCGGCCTGCTGACGCTGGTACTGCCAAATCCGTCCTACGCGCAGCAGTCCTACAAGTCGCCGGAGGATGCGGCAGCCGCGCTGGCCGCCGCCGTCAAGAGCGGACCCGCCGACATCCTGAAAGTGCTCGGCAGGGCCGCTGAGGACATCGTCTCGTCGGGGGACGAGGTCGCCGACAACGATATCCGCGCGCGCTTCACCTCGATGTACGACGCCAGGCATGGCATCAAGGCGGAGGGCAACAAGACCGCGACCCTCATGCTGGGGCCGGATGACTTCCCGTTCCCGATTCCGCTGGTCAACACCAGGACTGGCTGGGAGTTCGACACCGCCGAGGGACGCATCGAGGTGCTTCGCCGCCGCATCGGCCGCAACGAGCTCGACGCGATCCAGACCGCGCTCGCCTATGTCGACGCGCAAAACGAATATGCCGACAAGGACCGCGGTGAAGGCGCCGGTGTCTACGCCCAGCGTATCGTCTCGTCGCCCGGCAAAAAAGACGGGCTGTTCTGGCGCGACGACAGCGATCCGAGTCCGCTCGGGGCGCTCGCGGCCGAAGCCTCGAAGGAGGGCTACAAATCAGGTGATGTCGGGCCCGCGCCTTATCACGGCTACTACTTCCGCATCCTCAAGGGGCAGGGCCGGGATGCGCCGGGCGGTGCGCTCAACTATGTCGTCAAGGGCAAGATGATTGGCGGCTTCGCGCTGATCGCCTGGCCTGCCGAATACGGCAATTCCGGCGTGATGACCTTCCTGGTCAATCATGCCGGTACCGTCTACCAGAAGGATCTCGGCAAGCGCACCGAGTTCATCGCCGAGCGCACCACGCTGTTCGATCCCGACGAGACCTGGAAGAAGGTCGATGCGGCAAAACCCTGAACGGCGCGGGCGCGGGCTCCGCCTGCTTGCGGTCCTCCTGCTGGCCCTCGGGCTCGCCTCGCCGGTGACGCCGTCCTTCGCGCAAGCGGCCGGCCACGTCCGGGTCAAGATCGTCAAGGCCGGCCTCCTGCTCGGCGGCGGCGCCGGCCGTGGCGTGCTGACCTATCGCGGCAAGACCTACCCATTCAGGATCACCGGCCTGAGCTTCGGCATCACGGCCGGCGCTACGATCGGTCGCCTCGACGGCTGGGCCTCCGATATCCGCGAGGTCGGTGACTTCGCCGGCACCTACAGCTCCGTCGGCGGCGGCTTTGCGCTCGTCGGCGGCCTCAACGGCGTCCATCTCCGCAACGAGAAGGGCATCACCATCGTGCTGCAAGGCCCGAAAGCAGGGCTCGAACTTGCGGCCAATATCAGCCAGGTCACGATCTCGTTGAGGTAGGCACGTTTTACACGCTTCCGGACGCGGCGATTTCCGCTTTTGGACTAGCAACAGCGCATTCCATCCCCGCAAGGTGACGTGGCGAGGGCCGTAGATGTCGCCCGGCATCGCCCGAAAAAGCGTGCGATATCAAAATGGTTTGACAGACACCCCTGTATCCGAACGCATGGATGCTTCCAGCCCGTCGCCGACAGGGCTGAACAAGGCCGTATTGCCCGGGCTAATAAGCTTTGGTCGCAAGTGGAATCAGCTGGCGACCACAAACGGAGTCAGTTCGTGGACTGATAAGGAAAACCGACAAAGCTTATCAGTCCGAAAGACGCTAGATAAAATTCGACACTCGGAGCGATCGGCCGCTACGCCTGCGGCCAGCGCCTGGTGCGATCTCGTCTTTCACGCGCGCTGCGCCTCCTGCAGCAGATCGCGGATCCGCTCGGCATAAGGCAGAAGCCGGCTTCCCATCGACGTGAGGGTCACGCCCCGCTTCGACCTATGGAAAAGCTGTACGCCAAGTTCGAGCTCGATCCCACGGATGCGTTGGGTCACGTTCGATTGGGCGGTGTGGAGATCGTCTGCGGCGCGACCAATGCCTCCAGTGTTCGCGACGGCAAGGAAGAAGCCGAGTGCGCCGCAAAGACGCACCGATGCCTGCGTCTTTGCCTGGGTTCGTACTGTGGCGTCACAACGGACTTCAAAAGACTTCGACGCCCGAATCTCTGATGACCTTGCCCCAGCGGCCGTAGTCGGCCTTGATGGTGTCGGTGAAGCCCTCGGGCGTTGAGGTGGTTACAAGCAGTCCCTGAGCCTCCAACCGAGCACGAACATCGGGCTCGGCTCCGATGCGGACGATCTCGGCATTCAAGCGCTGGACGATTTCAGCCGGCGTACCTGCGGGCGCGACCAGGCCGAACCAGGAATCGACGACGAAGTCCGACACGCCGGCTTCGGCAGCGGTGGGGACGTCGGGAAGCTGCGGCGACCGCTCGCGGCTGGTGACGAGGAGGCCTTTCACCTTGCCGTCGCGGATCTGCGGCGCGAGCACGGTGAGGGTGTCGAACGACAGATTGACGACGTTGCCCAACAGGGCATTCACCGCCGGGGCGCTGCCCTTGAACGGCACGTGCAGCAGCTTCGTTCCGGTTTGGCGCTGGAATAGCTCGCCGCTCAGATGGCACAGCGTCCCGGGACCGCAGGACGAATAGGTCAGCCTGCCGGGATCCTTGTTCGCCGCGGCGACGAGTTCCCTGGCGGTGGAGACCGGCGTGTCCGGGCTGGCTGCCAGCACGTAGGGGACCGTCGCCAGGTTCGAGACCGGCGCGAAGCTCTTGAAGGGATCGTACCTGATCTCCTTGTTGATGTGCGGCAGGATGGTGAGCTGGCCGGCGGGAGCCAGCGACAACGTATAGCCATCGGGATCCGCGCTGGCGACGGCTTCGGCTGCAATTGCGGTGCCTGCGCCGGCCTTGTTCTCGATCACGACCGGCTGCTTGAGCGCTTCGCTCAGCTTGTCGGCGTAAACGCGGGCAACGGTGTCCGCGGCGCCGCCAGGAGGAAACGGCACGACCAGCTTGATCGTCCGGCTTGGCCAGGCACCGGCACTCGCGCCGCTCGCGCTCATCAGCAACGATACGGTCAAAACGGACGCGGCGAAGAAACGAAGAGATCGGACGAAGCGCACGGCAGGAATCCTCAGTAATCCTCGGTGATGTCGGCAAGTCGGCCGCACGTCCCTTTCGCCGGGACGTCGCTGGCGTCACTTGCCATGGAGAGCACTGAATAGATGTTCTTCAGCCGAGCCTGCGGCAATGGAACCCCGTTGCAAATGCGCGGCGGTCAATAGATGATTGTCGCTGTCCGATCCCCGATCGCGAGAAGAAGCGTCTAGAGGGGCCGCGGCATACCAATCTCCTGCGGAGAGGACCGATTCCCCAACTCATATTCGGCCTGATCTATCTGCTGATCCTGACCCGCTTCCTATGGCCGATGGATTTGCCGCTCTGGGCCAAGATCGTGGCGGCCGCGCTCGCGTTGGTCGCATTGCAGTTTCACCGGTGGAGCAAGCTCTCGTCGGGCTCGGTGTTTTCCCCCGAGTTTCCACGACCGGTGGTTGCCCTCTTCAATTGGGCGTTCGGCGCAATCGTTCTGCTGGCGTTGCTGCAACTGGCGCTCGATGTGGGACTTCTGCTCGGAATCCCCTTCAATGGTGGCGTCGTGAGCGCGCCCGACGACGTCCGCTACGGACTGGCTGGGTTGGCCGCCGTCGCGGCCGCGATCGGCGTTCATCAGGCCATGCGGATTCCGCCGCTGAAAGACATCGAAATCGGGATCGCCGGACTTCCGCGGCAATTCGACGGTTACACCATTTTGCAACTGACCGATCTTCACATCAGCCGGTTGTTTCCCGCGTCCTGGGCACGCACCGTCGTCGAGCGATCGAACAAGCTCGGCGTTGACCTGATCGCGATCACGGGAGATCTGATCGACGGAACGCCCGATGCGCGACGCACCGACATCGAGCCGTTGCGGGATTTGAACGCGCCTGATGGCGTCTTCGTGATCTCGGGCAATCACGAATACATCTTCGGCTACGACGGCTGGATGGCGCACTTCGCGACGTTGGGCCTGCTGTCGCTCGAAAACAGGCATATCGTCATCGAGCGAAACGGCGGCAAGCTGGTCCTCGCGGGCATCACCGACCGGGCGTCGCGCCGCGGTACGCATCCCGTACGCGACCTTGGCGCGGTCCTGCAAGGCGTCCCCAGCGACGGCCCTGTCATCCTGCTCGACCACCAGCCGAGCGACGCGCGGCACGCCGCCAAACTCGGCGTGGCACTGCAACTGTCGGGGCATACGCACGGAGGGCTGATCTGGGGAATCGATCGATTGGCTGCACGCGAAAACGCCGGCTTCGTCTCGGGCCGTTACGATGTCGGCGGGATGACGCTCTACGTGAACAATGGCACCGCGCTGTGGCCAGGCTTTGCGCTGCGGCTTGGACGTCCATCCGAGTTGACGCGGATCACGTTGCGCCACATAGCTGGCAACTGACCGTCGATAGCGATCAAGGGATGTGACCAGACGTGATTGAACAGGAATACGACACGATCATCATCGGCGGAGGTTCCGCCGGAGCGACGCTGGCGGCGCGCCTCAGCGAAGACCCCGGTCACCGTGTGCTGCTGCTGGAGGCGGGGCAGGATCTGCGAACCGCGACCACGCCGGAGCACATTCGGATTCCGAACCCGATGCGCGCCATCGGCGATGACGACTTCCGCTGGCCAAAGCTGCTGGCGCGACGCACCGAGCGGCAGCAGCCGCTGCTGCTCTGGCGTGGCCGCGCCATGGGCGGCAGTTCGACGATTAATGGTCAGATCGCGATCCGCGCTGTTCCCGACGACTTTGACCGCTGGGCGGCCGCGGGCTGCACCGGCTGGTCGTGGGACGAGATGCTGCCTTATTTCCGCAAGCTCGAAACCGACAAGAATTTCCCGGACGCACCCTATCACGGCGATCGCGGTCCGATCCCGGTGTATCGGGCTCCGATCCCGGATTGGGGCAATGTCGACCGGGCACTGCGCTCGTCGGCACTC
Organism: Bradyrhizobium cosmicum; assembly: GCF_007290395.2. NCBI lineage: Bacteria > Pseudomonadati > Pseudomonadota > Alphaproteobacteria > Hyphomicrobiales > Nitrobacteraceae > Bradyrhizobium > Bradyrhizobium cosmicum. The sequence goes on from NZ_CP041656.2 coordinate 2,114,112, forward strand.
AGCCTCGGCTATGGCTGGTGCGAAGATCACAACGCGCCTGATGGTACCGGCGTCTCGCCTTATGCCATCAACAGCGAGGGCGGGCTGCGGATCTCCACCAATGACGGCTACCTGGAGCCGGCGCGCGGTCGGGCCAACCTCGACATCGTCGGTCATGCCCTGGTCGACACCATCACCTTTGAAGGCAACCGGCTGCACGCCAGCGGCGTCCTGGTCCGCGTGAACGGCCAATCCTACACGCCTCGCGCGACGCGTGAGGTTATCCTCTGCGCCGGCGCCATCCATTCGCCGGCCATCCTGCAGCGCTCCGGCATCGGGCCTGCCGCCCTGCTGGAGAGGCTCGGCATCCCGATCCGCGCGAATTTGCCGGTGGGCGAGAACCTGCTCGACCACCCCATCGTCAACGCATTGCTGCATTTGCGCGACGGCAGCCAGGTCAATACGCTGATGCACCGGCACACCAATTGCTGCCTGCGCTATTCATCTGGCCTTGCAGATGCCGGCGACAACGACATGATCATGATCGCCGGCAATCTTGCCCGCTCGCAGCAATCGATGGCGGAAGTCACGCTGGGACGCATCGCCGTCTCCGTCTATCAGGCCTTCAGCCAGGGCCACGTCCGCATCACGACGACGGACCCCGAGGTCGATCCGGCCGTCGAGGAGCGCATGCTGTCCGATTCTCGCGATTTGGCGCGCCTGCGCGATGGCGTTCGCCGTCTGCGTGATATCTGCCTGCAGCCTGCGGTGACCGATATCGCTCACCGCGTCGACTACGGCGCCAGCGGACGCTCGATAGACGAAGCGCTTGGCGACGCAGAGCTGGATGACTGGCTGTTCGCCGAGTGCAGCGACGCCCAGCACGCCAGCGGCACCTGCCGCATGGGTGCGGAGGACGATGCGCGTTCGGTCGTCGATCACGAGTGCCGGCTGATCGGATGCACGGGATTACGGGTGATCGATGCTTCGATCATGCCGGAGGTCCCGCGCGCCAACACTCATCTGACCACGGTCGCCATCGCCGAGCGCATGGCGGATCGGCTGAAGAGCACGAGGTGAGGGCGCCGCAACGCCAGCCGCTCAATGCTGTCCGGCTTTCCAGTCGCGCTTGATTTTCTTGGCCAGCGACCATTTGTGGACTTCCGTTGGACCATCATAGATGCGGAAGGCGCGGATCTCGCGGAAAGCCTGCTCGACGATCGTTTCGGTCGAAACGCCGGTGCCTCCCATCACCTGGACGCAGCGATCGGCGACGCGCATCAAGGCTTCCGACACGGCAACCTTGGCCATGGAACTCTCGGTCGTCCCGAGCGAGCCGGTGTCGAGCACGCCGGCGCACCAGTCGATCATCAGCTCCGACTGCTTGAGATCGATCAGGTTCTCCGCCAGCATGAAGCCGACGCCTTCGTGGTCGACCAGCGGTTTTCCGAACGCGTGACGGCGGCAGGCATAGTCAGTGGCGATCTCGTTGGCGCGGATTGCCAGACCCAGCCAGCGCATGCAGTGCGACAAGCGCGCGGGACTGAGGCGGATCTGCGCATATTTGAAGCCTTCGCCGGACGCGCCGAGCATCTGGTCGGCGGAGACGCGAAGATTCTCGATTTCGATCTCGGCATGCCCGCCGGGCATCGAACTGTCGATCGTATCCAGCACGCGCAGCGTGCGGATCGCGGCATCAGGCAGATCGACCAGGAACATGCAGGCGCCGTCGGCCGACTTCGCCATGACGATGCCGACTTTAGCGCCTTCAGCCCCGGTGATGAACTTCTTCCGTCCGTTGATGACCCAGTGATTGCCGTCGAGCCTGCATGTGGTCTGCATCATCGACGGGTCAGATCCCGCGCCGCCCTCATCCGCCGGCTCGGTCATGAAGAACGCCGAACGCGCCTTGCCCGACACCAGGGGCTCCAGGAAGCGCGCCTTCTGCTCGGCGGTTCCGACCTTGCCGAGCAGGTACATGTTGCCCTCGTCGGGCGCCATGGTGTTGCACGCCAGCGGTCCGAGCGGCGACAGGCCGGATTTGATCAAGGCCGTCGCGGTCTCGCGTTGCGTCAGATGAGATCCATCCGGCAGAATGTGCGGCGTCAGAACACCGGCCTTGCGCGCTTTGGCGCGCAATTCCTGCACGAGTTCGTCGCTCGGACCATGCGGACCCGTCCGCGGATCCTTCTCATAGGGGATCACCTCGGTGCGGATGAAGGCCTCGATCTTCGCGGCAATGGTCTCGGCTCGGTCAGTCATCGATGCAGATACTCCGGTCGACCTCCGCCTGGGCGGAATGTGGGGGCCGCGAAGACGGTGATGGGTGAGACCATATAGACGGGAGGACGAGACATGAGCAACAGCCGCCGGTGCGGCCGTCCTCACTCACTGTGGTTCGATTCCGGCGGCCTTGATGATCCGTCCCCATTTGCCGATCTCGGACTTCAGGAAGGCTTCGAGGGCTTGCGGGGTTGCGCGGTCGGGCTCGACCGGCGCCATGCTGAGCTCGGCAAAGCGGCTGATCAGGGCGGGATCCTTCAGCGCGGTCTGGAGCGCGCCCACGAGATGGTCGATCACGGGCTTCGGCGTGCCGCGCGGTGCGTAGAGACCATACCAGGTCGTCACGTCGAATTCGGGAACGCCAGCCTCCGCCGAGGTCGGCACATCAGGCAGCGTCGCGACACGTGCCTTGCTGGTGATGGCATAGCCCTTGATGGTGCCGGATTGGATATAGGGCGTCGGTCCCGTCGCGGGATCGCAATAGACGTCGATATGACCGGCAATGACGTCGTTCAGCGCCGGCCCGCCGCCCTTGTAGTAGATCGGCGTGAGTTTCGTATCGGTGGTGCTCATCAGCATCAGGCCGCAGAGCTGCGAGGCCGAGCCGAGACCGACATTGCCGAAGGTGGTCTTGTCGCCGTTGTTGCGGATATGCGCGATCAGTTCGCTGAGATTCTTGGCTGGAAAATTCGGCCGCGTCACGAGAAGCATCGGGACATCCGTGACCAGCCCGATCGGGGCAAAGTCGCCGACGGGGTCGAACGGCAGCTTGGCGTAGAGCGCGGGTGCAGTGGCCTGGCCGACATGCATCAGCAGCAGCGTATAGCCGTCGGGCGCGGCCTTGGCGACGCGGTTGGTGCCGAGCGTGCCGCCGGCGCCGACGACATTCTCGATGACCATGGACTGCTTCAGCGTCGCGCTCATGGCGTTGCCGAGAATGCGCGCAATGACGTCGCCGGGGCCGCCGGCGGAGAAGGGCACGATCATCGTGACCGGCCGGGAGGGGTAGTCGTCCGCGATTGCGGTGCCGCAGGGATAGAGCAGGAAAAACAGGACCAGCGATCGTACAACAAACCTCATCGAACACTCCCTGGCGGCAGTTCTTGTTAGTCGTCGGTAGGCGCCGCCTCCTTGGCCGCCGACGATTTTTCGATCATGTCGAGCGCAGCCACCGCGGCCGCGTTGATGTGATCGACACAGCAACGTTCGGCGAGGTCTGCATCGCCGCTCTGGATCGCGCGCCAGATCGCGGTGACCTCACGCAAGCTCTTGTTGATCCGCTTCGGTTGCGACATCGACGTGATCCGCAACAGTTGAATCCGGTCGTGCAAAGGCCTCAGCATCCGCTCGATGAAGGCATTGCGGCAGCCGCCGATCAGCGCGCCGTAGAAATCGGTCTTGGCTTCGAGACACCCGACCAGGTCCTGCCTGGCCGCGGCAGCCTTCAGCCGGGTCAGGGCTTCCCCGATCCGGCGCGCCACCTCGGGGTCGTGGAGCCTGGCGCATTCGCGGCCGGCGAATCCTTCGAGGACCGCGCGCGCCGCGTAGAGCTGGCGAGCCTCCTCGAGGCTGATCGTGGAGACCACGGGGCCGCGATGCGGCACCATGTTGATCAGTCCGTCTGCCTCGAGGGCACGGAGCGCTTCGCGGATCGAGGGGCGGCTGACGCCCATCATCTCGCAAAGCTCGCGCTCGACCAGGCGCTGGCCCGGTTTCAGCGTTCCGGACATGATCGCCTCGCGCAGCTTTTGCGCGACCATCGCCCGGACGGTCGGGACGTCCTCGATGCGGAGCGTCGACTGCAATTCGCTACGTCTTTCCATGTCCGGATCCTGGTTGGGAAAAGTCAGTACCGGTTTACAGGTAGAATCATCATTTCGGCAATTTGAACGTGGGCGGGCTGGTCGAGGGCGAAGACGATCGACCGGGCAATATCGGCAGGTTCGAGCGCCAGCTTGAACTGGTCGAAATAGTCCCGTTCCTTCTGCTTGTCTCCGCGGTAGCGGGTCAGGATGATGTTGGTCCTGGTCAGGCCGGGCTGGAGCTCGGTGACCCGGATCGCGGTCTCCGCCAGTTCGCCCCGCAGGGTCTCGGTGAACATGTGCACGCCAGCCTTGCTGGTGCTGTAGGCGGCCATATCCGGGACAATGCGGACCGCGTTGATCGAGCTGATGTTGACGACATGGCCGACATTGCGCCGAACCATGTCGGGGAGGATCGCGCGGGTCACGCGCATCAGGCCGATCAGATTGGTCTGGATGATGTTGGACCAGTCGTCGGCCGAGCCGGCATCGAACCGCGTTCGCCCGCCGATGTCGTGGCCGGCGTTGTTGATCAGGATATCGACCGGCTTGAACTGGGCCGGAACGGCGTCCGGCAGGCGATCCACGGCCTTTGCGTCGCTGATGTCGAGCTGGATCGGAAACACGGCATTGCCTGCCGTCGCCGCCAGTTCCTGAAGCGCCTTGGCGTCGCGGTCGACCAGCACGACACGGCGGCCACTCTCCAGCAGCGCCTTGGTGATGGCGCGTCCCATGCCGCCGGCGGCACCCGTCAGCACGGCGGTCTGGCCCGATTGTTCAGTCATCGCAACACTCCCATTCCAATGCTCTCACGCGACCGACCAGCCGCCGTCGATCGGCAGGCTGGCCCCGGTGATGTCGTTTGCGGCCGTGCCGCAGAGAAAGACGACCATGGCGGCGACGGCATTCATCTCGATGAAGCGCTGTGTCGGCTGACGCTCGCCGAGATATTCGCGGGTCACGTCCTCGACAGCACGGCTGCTGTTCGTTGCCATGGTAGCGATCTTGTTGAGGATGGCGGGCGTCGGCAGCGTGCCGGGGCATAGCGTATTGCAGGTGATGCCGCTGCGCGCCGTCTCGATCGCCACCGCGCGGGTCATGCCCAGGATCGCCGTCTTGGTGGTGACGTAGTCGATGCGGTCCTCGACCGCGCGGCTCGAATAAATCGAGCCCATGTTGATGATCCGGCCCCAGCCGCGCTGCTTCATTGCCGGCAGCGCCAGGCGAATGAGGTGGAACGGCGCGGAGAGGTTTACGGCCAGCGCCTGCTCCCAGCGCTCGGGCGGAAACTGTTCGATCGCGGCGAAGTGCCTGACGACCGCGTTGTTGACGAGGATGTCGATGGCGCCGCAGCGATCGAGCAGGTCGGCCATCATGGCCTCGATCGCATCGCGCTGGGACAGATCGACGCCCGCGGTGATCACCTCGACGCCGAAGCGGGCGCGGAGATCATCCGCGGCCTGCTTCGGCGCAACGAGATCGTGAAGGACGATGCTGGCGCCCGCGCCGGCCAGCCCTTCAGCGACGGCAAAGCCAAGGCCCGCGGTCGCGCCGGTCACGAGTGCCCATTTGCCCTTCATCGCAGTCACGCGTCTTTACTTCTTGTCGAGCTCGGCGAAGACGTCCTTCGCGTTCCGGAACGCATCGACGCCGGCAGGTACGCCGCAATAGATCGCGACCTGCATGAAGACCTCGCGGATTTCCTCCTTGGTCGCGCCGTTGGCGAGCGCGCCGCGGACATGGGTCTTCAGCTCGTGCGGGCGATTGAGCGCACAGAGCATTGCCAGATTGAGGAAGCTGCGGGTCTTGCGCGTCAGGCCTTCGCGCCCCCAGACGTAACCCCAGCAATACTCGGTGGTGAGGTCCTGCATCGGACGATTGAAATCGTCCGCGGATGCGATCGCCTTGTCGACGAACTCGTTGCCGAGCACGCTCTTGCGGATTTCAAGACCGCGGTCGTAAGTCGCCTTGTCCATGTTATGCTCCGTTTCTTGTCAGTTTTTCGGCCAGAACGGCTTTGCCAGCGCGAGCTCGGGCGGGAACACCGTCACCGGCACGCCGGCCTGCCACTGCACGATGGTCATGCCGGCGCCGACGCGGCGGCCCTTCTCGTCGAACTTGATCTCGCCCAGCGGATAGTATTTCGAAGGGCCGCCATCCATGGTGCGCAGCGCCTCGCCGACGGCGACGCGGTCGGCCTTGCCGGCCTTCTCCAGCGCGTCCTTGATCACCCACATGTCGCCATAGGTGGAGATCGCGTTCTGCGTCATCCACGGCTCCTTGTAGCGGGTCTTCAATTCGGCGATCAGCGCCTCGTGGCCCTTGGCGCCCCAGCTGGCGACGCAGGTCAGCACGCCCTGGAGCAGTTCGGGGCTCACGGTCTGAAGCATGTCCGGCTCGGCGATCGCGATGCCGAAGGAGATGGTGGGCACCTTGCCCTGGCCGAGGCCGAACTCGTTCATCTTCTCGAGCAGCAGTTTTGCGTCGGAGATCACCGTCGGCAGGAAGAACAGCAGATCGGGCTTGGCCGAGCGGATCTTCTGCACCAGCGACGTCGCATCCGCCAGCGGCGGCGTGAATGTCTCGTCGACGACCAGCTGCAACTGGTTCTCCGCCAGCAGGCCTTCGCGCATGGCCTTGGCGGAGGCGATCGAGGCGCCGGTGTTGTCGGTCAGGATCGCGACCGTCTTCGGCCGCTTGCCCGAGGCCGTCTCTGCCAGCTTGATGAGCTGGGGCAATGCCTGCTTCGCCTGCGAGCCCGCGGTGGCCGCGGTCTGGAACACGTATTTGAATCCGCGCTCGGTGATGAGGTCGGAGTAGGAGAGGGTGAGCATTGGCAGGTTGGCGCGCTCGGTGACTTCAGTCACCGCGAGCGTGAACGAGGACAGATAAGCGCCGCTGGCGGCAACCAGATCGGTTTCCTGCGCGACCATGCGCTGTGCGGCGTTCTTGGCCTTCTCCGTAGTGTCGCCGGAATCCAGCACCACCAGCTTCAGCTTGGCGCCGCCGAGTGCCTTGATCCCGCCTTGCGCGTTGATGTGATCCACCGCCATTTCGGCGCCCTCGCGCATCACCGTTCCCGGGCGGGCGTAGAGCCCGGAGATCGGGACCAGCAGGCCGACCTTCACCTCGGCGGGCTGCTGCGCCCATGCGGCGCGGGATGCGATCAGCGTGCCGGAGGCGCCGGCCAGCAACGTTCGTCTTGAGATCGTAAACTTGTTCTTTGCAGTCATGACAATTCTCCTCCCTGAAAAGTCGCGCGGCGCTTACGGCTTCTTCGGCCAGAACGGTTCTGCCTGCGCGAGTTCGGGCGGATAAACGGTGACAGGCACGCCCGATTGCCATTGCACGATGACGACGCCGGCGCCGACGCGACGGCCCTTCTCGTCGAATTTGAGCTGACCGCCGGGATAGTATTTCGAATCTCCGGCATCCAGCGTCCGAAGCGCCTGCGCGACCGCATTGCGGTCGGCCTTGCCGGCCTTCTCCAGCGCTTCCTTCATCACCCACATGTCGCCATAGGTCGAGATGACGTTCTGCGTCGCCCAGGGCTCCTTGTACTTGGCCTTGAGCTCGGCGATCAGGGCCTCGTGGCCCTTCGCGCCCCAACTGGCGACGATGGTCATGATGCCCTGCACGATCTCGGGGCTCACGCTCTGGAGCATGTCGGGCTCCGCAATGGTGATGCTGAAGGACACGGTCGGGATCTTGCCCTGGCCGAGGCCGAACTCGCTGATCTTCTCCAGGCCGAGCTTGGCGTCCGACACTGCGTTGGGCATGAACAGCAGCAGGTCGGGCTTGGCGGAGCGCACCTTCTGGATCAGCGGCGTCGCATCCGACAGCGGCGGGGTCCAGACTTCCTCGACGACGAGCTGGAGACCTTCCTGCGCGAATAGCCTCTCCTTGAGCGCCTTGGCAGTGGCGACCGAGGTCGCGGTGTTGTCCATCAGCATCGCCACGGTCTTCGGCCGCTTGCCGGAGGCCTTTTCGGCGAGCTTCATCAGCGTCGGCAGACCAAGCTCGGACTGGCGGCTCGCGGTCGCGGCGGTCTGGAAGATGTATTTGAAACCTCGGTCGGTCAGCAGGTCCGAATAGGACAGCGTCAGCATCGGCAATTCGGCGCGTTCGGTCACCTCGGTGACCGCGAGCGTGAAGGATGAGAGATAGGAGCCGGTGGCGGCGACGAGATCGGGCTCCTGCGCCACCATGCGCTGCGCCGCGTTCTTGGCCTTCTCGGTGGTGTCGCCGCAGTCGATCACCACCAGCTTCAGCTTGGCGCCGCCGAGCGCCTTGATGCCGCCCTGTGCGTTGATGTGCTCGATGCCCATCTCGGCGCCCATCTTCATGACCTGGCCGGGGCGCGTGTAGATGCCCGACAGCGGCACGATCAGTCCGACCTTTACCTCGGCCGGTGTCTGCGCGCGTGCCACGCCGGCAAGGCCGACGGCAGCTGCGCCGGACAGCACGGTACGGCGCGTCAGTCCGTTCGATATCCTGCCCTTCGATGTCTTGTTCATTTTGTTGTCTCCCTGGTCTTTGTTTTTATTGGTCACATGCCGAGATAGGCTTTGCGCACCCGGTCGTCGGCGCGCAGCGTGTCGTTGTTGCCTTCGAGCACGACATGTCCGGCTTCGAGGACATAACCGTGATCGGCGGACTCCAGCGCTTCCGCCACGCGCTGCTCGACCAGCAGCATGGTCAGGCCGGACTGCCGCCGGATGTCGATCAGCCGCTCGAAGATGAAATCCGCGGTCGACGGCGCGAGGCCCATCGACGGCTCGTCCAGCATCAGGAGCTTTGGCGAGGAGGCGAGGCCGCGGCCGATCGCGAGCATCTGCTGCTGGCCGCCGGACATGGTGCCGGCGAACTGGTTGCGGCGCTCCTTTAGCACCGGCAGCCATTCGAAGATGCGTTCGATATTGGCTTGCCAGTCGCGCCGGCCGCTCTCGGTCATCGCGCCCATTTCCAGGTTCTCCATCACGGTCAGCGACGGGAAGACCTGGCGTCCTTCCGGGACATGGGCGATGCCGAGATGGGCACGTTGCGGCGGCGGCACCGCGAGAAGGTCGACGCCGTCGAACGTGATTCTCCCGCCGCTCGGCTTCACGATGCCGGAGATCGTCTTGAACAGCGTGGTCTTACCGGCGCCGTTGGGGCCGACGATCGCGACGAACTGGCCTGCGCCGACGTTGATCGACACGTCGTTCAGGACGGGCTTTGCGGAGTAGCCCGCGCGCAATCCCTCAATGCGGAGCATGGGCCACCCACTTCTTGCCGAGATAGGCTTCGATCACGCGGCTGTCATGCGTCACCACTTCCGGAAGCCCCTCGGTGATGACGGCGCCGTGGTCGAGCACGAGGAAACTGTCGACCAGACGAACCATCGCCTGCATCGTGTGTTCGATGATGGCAATGGTCATTCCGTCGCGCGCCAACTGCTGGATCACGGCGACGACCTCGTCCGCCTCGCCGTGGCCGAGGCCCGCCAGTGTCTCGTCGAGCAGCAGGATGCTTGGCTGGCCGGCGATGGCGCGCGCCAGCTCCATCAGTCGCAGCTCCTTGGTCGAGAGCTCGCCGGCGACACGGTCGGCGACGGCGGAGAGCCCGACCCGGGCGACCGCGTCGGCGGCAAGCTTGCGGGCCTCCGCGTCGGTGCGGGCGCGGACATAGGCGCCGACCACGACGTTGTCGAGGATCGACATGCGCAGGAACGGCCGCATCACCTGGAAGGTGCGGCCGATGCCGGCCTCGCAGATCACGTGCGGCCGCTGGCCGGACATGTTGCGGCCGTCGATCAGCACCTCACCCTGGCTCGGCTTCAGAAAGCCGTTGAGGAGATTGAACAGCGTGGTCTTGCCCGCGCCGTTGGGTCCGATGATGCCGAGGATCTCGTTCTTGTGCAGCTTGAAGCTGACGTCCTGCACGGCCTTGAGGCCGCCGAAGGAGCGCGAGAGATTGCGGACCTCCAGAACCACTTCACCGGTCGCGGCGCGCTGCCGTGCGTCCGGCTTGAGGGGGGTGACGCTGACTGCGATCGTTTCCGGAGTGGCGCCGGTCGTCGCTGTGGACGCATTACGCTTGCGCAGGAGATCGCGCAGTTTCCAGAACAAGCCTTCCGGAGCGACCAGGATGACGCAAACGATGGCAAAGCCGAAGATCACGCCCTGGATGCCGGGGATGCGCGCGCCGGCCTCGGCGTGCAGGATTTCGGCGAGCGGGATCAGGATCACCGAGCCGATGACCGGCCCCCAGACCGTGCCGACGCCGCCGAACATCGCGACCGTGAGCGCCTGCGCCGACACCAGCATGCCGAACACGGATGCCGGGGTGACGACCAGCAGCACCTGCGCGTAGAACCCGCCGATGGCAGCGGCGATTGCGCCGCTCAGAATGATCGCGCGCAGCTTCCAGGCCAGGGTGTTGATCCCTGCCGCTTCGGCCGCGGCCTCGTTCTGCTTGATTGCGAGCAGCGCCATGCCGAAGCGTGAGCGTTCGATGATCTGCGTCAGCACGATCGTGGCCAGCATGATGGCGAGCCCCAGCAGCGTGTAGATGTGCGGATCGCTGAACTGCATGTAGGCGATCGGCGCGTCGCGCTTGATCGGAAGCGTCACCTCCTGGAAGCCGAGCCACTCGAACACGTAGAGAATGGCGAGCGGGTAGGCGAGCATGGCCAGCGCGAAGTAGTGCCCCTGCAGGCGGAAGGTCGGAAAGCCGATCAGGAGCCCGGCGATGCCGCCGAGCATGGCGGCAACCGGGATCAGCAGCCACGGCGAGATGTCGAAATAGATCTGCCCGAGCGCGGTCGCATAGGCGCCGATCCCGAAGAAAGCCGCATGGCCGAACGAGATCAGCCCAGTGTAGCCGCTGAGCAGATTCCAGGACAGCCCGAACACCGCCCACACCGGCACCAGCGTCAGGATGAGCTGGTAGTAGGAGTTGGTGACACCGAGCGAGATCCCGGCATAGGCGAGCGTGAAGAGCAGGGGAGGCAGGAACGAACGCATCCGGAGCATGGTCACGTCCTCTCGACCATGCGCCCGAAGAAACCTTGCGGGCGGAAGAAGATGATGAGGAGGAAAACGGCGAAGATCGCGGCGTTCTGCAACTGCGTCGGCAGGATCAGCGTCGACATCTGCTGGACGAGGCCGATCGTCATGCCGCCCCAGAACGCGCCGATGATGCTGCCCATGCCACCGAGCACGACGCCGGCATACATCACGATGACGTATTCGAGCCCCACGAAGGGATGGAACGGATAGTTGGTGGCAAGCAGGCCGCCGGCAATCGCGGTGATGCCGCAGCCGAGCGCGAAGGCGGTGCGGTGCGCGCGGTCGACGTCGATGCCCATATAGGTCGCGGCGGTCGGATTGTCCGCCGCAGCGCGCAGCGACTTGCCGATCCGCGTGCGCGTGATCAGGAGCGAAAGCAGAACCATGATCGCGAGCGACACGATCACGTCGATGCTGCGCGCCTTGTTGAGGAAGATGCTGATGTCGAGAAAGGGAACGAGCTCCCACGCCGAGCTCGACAGCGGCGTGCGGATCGAGGCCAGCACCGATCCGAACACGATGAGGCCGCCATTCTGCAGGATCAGCGCGATGCCGAGCGTCAGGATGAGCTGGGCGTAGTGACCGTCGCCTTCCAGCGCGGCGGTGCGCGTGCCCGAGACGCGCGAGATCAGCGCCAGGTGGACGAAATAGCCGAACACGGCGAGCACGGGGCCGGCGAGCAGGATGGCCACGAACGGGCCCACCGTGTTGCCGAACAGGGTCTGGATGCCGGCGGCGGTGAAGAGATAGAAGGCGGCATACATGCCGAGCATCATGAAATCGCCGTGCGCGAAGTTGATGACGCGCATGACGCCGAAGATCAGGCCGAGCCCGACGCACATGAGGCCGTAGACGGCGCCGATCAGCAGGCCCGCGGCGAGCGCTTGCAGAAATCCTTCCATCAGCCCCGCCTCCACGCGGTGGTCGCGCCGGTTTGCCGGCGATCGCCGGCTGCTGACGATGCTAGACTGGTCTCGAAGTCGACCATGTTTCCCCCGTTACTCTCCGGCACTTCTTATGATGCCGATCGTAAAACCCGTTCCGGTACGTCCAGACGGCATTGTGCTGCGATCACGCCGGCGTCGCCGAGCTGTTCGCAATCGTCGATGAGTTGCTCGAGCCGATGCGCGCGGTCCTCGCCGAGGGCTTTCGCTGCGGCAGCGCGAAAGCGCGCGCGAATATCCGCCGGCGTTGCGGCGATGACATCGGGCAAGGCATGCCGGATCGTCCGGCCGCCGCGCAGATGCACGGTCACTTCCGCGCCCTGCCTGCCCGGGAAGGCGGCGGTGAAGCCGGCGTCTGCCTTGAGATCGGTGACCGAAACCAGGCGGAGGATGTCGGCATCATCCAGTCCGGCATAGTTCTCTTCCGCGATCTCGCCCCGCGCCAGCGTCGCCGCGACGCTGAAGGGAATGCTCATCTTGGCCTGGAGCGCGTTGCGGTAGGGCCCCATGGAGTCGCAGCCGGGATAGCGAACGGCAGCATCAGGCGCGCGAATGTCGACGCGGTCGATCTCCTCGGCGCCGGCAAGCTCGTGCGAGACGCGGAGCGCCGCCTGAGCGGCGGTCTGCGCGAAATTACAGGCCGGGACCGGCTTGTTGTAGACGGCCATGATCTCGCTCTCTCCGTCGGGGAAGAGCGTGATGCTGTCGGGCGCGGCTTGGCGGCGGTAGGCGGCGAACAGGCCGGCTTCGCCTTCGATGATCGTTTCCGAGCCGAAGGCGCCGGCTGCGGCAAGGCCGATGGCCTTGATCGCGTTGCTGGCCGCAAAGCCCGGATGGAAATACATATCGGAGCCGCCGGCATGCGGCCATTCGTTCAGACCGCTGGACGTGTTGGCCGCGATGGCGATGGCACTGGTTGCTTGGTCCTCGGAAAGGCCGAGCGCAAAACTTCCCGCCAGCGCCGCGCCCAGCGGCGCCACCAGGCCGGTCGGACGATAAAGCCGCGCGAGATCGGAGGTCAGGAGCGCGCGGCCGATCCGCGCGCCGGTCTCATAGCCGATGATGGCGGCAGCCAGCAGCTTCGTTCCGTGCAGCGGCGTCTGCCCCGACAGCGCGAGCAGCGTCGGCCAGATCACGACGCCATGATGCGCGATGCTGGCGGCATGCATGTCTTCCCGCACCAGGCCGTGTCCCATCACGGCATTGGCGAAGGCGGCGTCGGCCGCTGAGGAGTGCTGCGAAGTCCCGATGATTGAGATGCCGCCGCCGGCCTGTGCGATCGCGACCGCCTGACGGCTCCACGGGTGATGGCCAGCCTCGAAGGCGCAGGACAGGAAGTCGAGCAGGCAGAGCTTTGCTTTCGCGACGACCTCCGGCCCGAAATCTCCGAGATCGCGTGCAAGCACGCTCCGCGCCATCTGGCGCGCAAGCGATACCTTGCCTGATCCGGTCGGGTCGATCGTCATCGCAATCGCTCTCCCTGAACGTTGGTGCGCTTAGCCGCGCATCTCGACGCCGGCCCACTCCTCGAGCACCTTGGCGATCGAGGTGAAGTCGGACGCCGCACCGTATTTGGCATTGGTGATCGCGAGCATCTGCCGCACCACCGCGCCGCAGACCATCGGCACGCCCATGGCTTCGGCCTCGTCCACGCAGAGCCGGACATCCTTGTAGGACAGGCCGGTGGTGAAGCCGAAATCGAAGGTCCCGGGCAGCACCGCGCGGGGAAACTTGTCTTCCGAGGCGCTGTTGCGGCCGCTGCTGGCGTTGATGATGTCGATCAGCACCTTTGCGTTGACGCCGCCCTTGACACCCATCGCGACCGCCTCCGACGTGATGACGAGCGCTGCGGCCGCCATCAGATTGTTGGCGAGCTTGGCGGTCTGCGCCACGCCGGGCTTGTCGCCGGTGTAGAACAGCTTGCCGAAATTCTTCAGGATCGGTTGCACGGTCTCGTAGGTCGCCTGCGGGCACGACACCATCACGGCCAGCGTGCCGTTGATGGCGCCCTTGATGCCGCCGCTCACGGGCGCATCGACCAGCGTCATGCCTTTGGCTTTCAGGCCTTCCGCGACGAACTTCGCAGCGCCCGGACCCGAGGTCGACAGATCGATCACGATCTTGGCGCGGGTGCCGCTGCTGATGCCGTCCTGGCCGAGCGTGACGGCCTTGACGATGTCGGGAGTCGGCAGGCTGGCGAGCACGATATCGGCGCGCGAGGCGACGTCGGCCGGCGACTTGCCGAGCTGAGCGCCGCGCTTGACCAGCGCCTCGGCCGCTTCAGCCTGCGTGTCATAGACGACGAGCGAATAGCCCGCGTCGATCAATCGCCCCGCCATGGGGCCGCCCATGCGACCCGTGCCGATTACGCCGAGAATCTCTCCCGCCATCGTCTACTCCCTGTTGCGCGATCCCGTGCTGGGCGCGCCTTCTTGATCTTGTGGTCGATATCGTCTGGTCGAACGTTTTCGCCGGCCGACCTCATCGGCCGCCGTCGTCGCCGCCGCGGGGTCCGCGCCAACGGGCCGGATTGTTATGATTGTCAGACAAGCTGTCAAGCATAACATTTGGGGTCGACAGTTTGCCGCGGATCGGCATAAGGTCCGGGAAAACGAGGAAGACGCCCCGCGTGCCGCAAGACCAGGTTCGACAAGCCCCGATTCCAGGCGTGAGCAGGACGCTCGCCGAGTTCGTCGCGGCATCGTCATGGGCGGACGTCGCGGCGCAGAGCCTCGAGGCGCGGCGATCCATCCTCAATTTCTTTGCGACCGCGCTCGGCTCCGCGCGCGATCCCGTGGTCATGGCTGCGATGCGGACGCTGTCGCCGTTCAGCGGGGCCGCGACATCCACGGTGATCGGTCATTCGCAGCCGATGGACGCGTTGTGCGCCTCGTTTCTCAATGCCGTCTCGGCGAATCTGCTCGATTTCGACGACACCCATCCCGAGACCATCATTCATCCGGCTGCACCGGTGGCGGCGCCGATATTGGCGCTCGCGGAGAGGGGCAAGCTGTCCGGGCGCGAGGTGCTGACGGCCTTCACCCTCGGCGTGGACGTCGAGTGTCGCATCGGCAATTCAGTCTCGCCGCGCCATTACGCGCGCGGCTGGCACATCACCTCGACCTGCGGAATTTTCGGCGCGGCGGCGGCGTGCGCGAAATTGCTGGGGCTGCCGGCGGACGGGATTGCGAACGCGATCGGTCTTGCGGCGAGCCAGTCGGCCGGCAATGTCGAGAACCTGCCGAGCGCCGCCAAGAATGTCAGCGTCGGCAACGCGGCGCGCAACGGCTTGTTCGCGGCGCTGCTGTCGCAGCAGGGTTACGAGGCCGCGCCGCGTGCCATCGAAGGTCCGCTCGGCTGGGCCCACACCATGGGAGACGAGCCAGATCTCGCCCGTCTCCTCGACGGCCTCGGCAGGACCTGGGAGATCGCGAAGAACACCTACAAGCCCTATCCCGCCGGCATCGTGTTCCATTCGGTCATCGACGCCTGCCTTATGCTGCGCGAACGCATCGGCCGGCAGGTCGATCAGATCGAATCGGTGACGGTGCAGGGCTCGGCGCTGCTGCTGGCGCGCGGCGATCGTCCGGTCAACAACGAGCGCGATGCGCGCGTCAGCATCCATCACTGCGTGGCCTGCGGGCTGTTGCTGGGTGCAGCCGGCGTGCCTGAATTCTCGCATGAGACCGTGGTCCGGCCCGATATCGCGCAGCTGCGGCAGAAGGTGAGGGCGGAGCTCGATGCTCAGATGCCCGACGGCGCTGCGTGCGTCATTTTGCGTCTGTCGTCCGGTGAAATTCTCACCGAGACCGTCGTCTCGCCGCGCGGCAGCCAGGCTGCCCCGCTCGGAGATCGCGACCTTGAAGCCAAGCTGCGCGAGGGCGTGCGAACCGGTCGAAGCGACTGGGATGCGGACCGGGTCATCGATGCAGTCTGGCGGCTCGACGCGGCCGATGACGTCGGCAATCTCCTGAAATCGTTGCGCCCGCCACCGGCGACGAGCCTCACTTCTTCCAACTAGACTCTCTCAAGACTTGAAAGGGACGATCATGAGCAAGACCGAACTGTTCGAAAAGGGCCTCAAGGTTCGCAAAGAGGTGCTCGGCGAAGACTATGTCAACAAGTCCATTGCCGGCGCCGACGAGTTCACGCGCACGATGGCGGAGTGGTCCACCGAGTTCTGCTGGGGCGCGCTGTGGACGCGGCCCGGCGTCGACCGGCGCACGCGTTCGATCGTCAACCTGGCGATGCTCGGCGCGCTGAACCGTCCGCACGAGCTGAAGCTGCACGTGAAGGGTGCCCTGAAGAACGGGCTGACCAAGGAGGAGATCAAGGAGATCCTGCTCCAGGTCGCGGTCTATTGCGGCGTACCCGCCGGCATCGATGCCTTCCGCAACGCGCGCGAGGCGTTCAACGAGGTCGATGCGGCAGGCTCCTGAGCGCGACCCATGGCTGACCCGGACTACGAGCTCTTCGCCATCCGCTACGCCACGCGTGATGCGCAGCGGAGCGAGCACTTCATCGGCGGCGACCCGCATGACGGGCCGATGCCGATGGACTATTTCATGTGGCTGGCGCGGGGCGGCGGCCGCACCTTCGTCATCGACACCGGGTTCAACGCCGAAATCGCACGGCAGCGCAGGCGAACTTTCCTGCGCTGCCCGGTGGAGACGCTTGCCGCGTTCGATGTCGACATCGCCGACGTCAAGGACGTGATCCTCACGCATCTGCATTATGACCACGCCGGCAATTTCGACCGGTTTCCGAGCGCGCGGTTTCATCTCCAGGAGCGCGAGCTCGCCTATGCCACCGGGCGCTATATGCACTATCTGCGATTGTCGCATTCCTTCGAGGTCGAGGACGTCTGCGGGATCGTGCGGCTGAACTATGCGCGCCGGGTGCTGTTCTACGATGGCGATGCCGAGATCGCCCCTGGATTGACGGTGCACGCGGCCGGCGGGCATTCCGCCGGCCTTCAGTTCGTGCGCGTCAACACGCGGCGCGGTCCGGTCGTGCTCGCGTCCGACGTCAGTCATTTCTACGAGAACATGACGAGCGAGCGTCCGTTCACGACGGCGTTTCATGTCGGCGACATGCTGGTCGGGTTCGACAAGCTGCGTGCTGCGGCGCCGGACGAGGATCACATCGTTCCCGGCCACGATCCGTTGGTGATGAAACGTTATCCGGCGCCGAGCCCGAACCTGGATGGCGTTGCCGTACGCCTCGACGTCCCGCCGTCCGGCGCTGCTCATTCGTAGGACGCTGAGAAGGACGCAGCGTAACCTAGACTAGAAAAAATCGATTTTCGATTTTCTATTGACCGCTGTGCCCTCCCTTGCAATCATCTGACCATGGGTCCGCTTCAGTTCCAGTTGTCCGGAGGCCCCGGGGATGGTCCGCGCAGCCTGACGTCGGCGCTGCATGAGCGCCTCCGTGCCGATATTCTGGCGACGCGGCTGCTGCCGGGTCAGAAGCTGCATATCGCGGGCCTCGCCAAACAGTTCTCGGTAAGCCTTGCAGCCGTGCGCGAGGCGCTGTCGCGGCTGGTTGCCGACGGCCTCGTGCAGGCGTCCGACCAGCGTGGCTTCCGGGTGAGCCCCGTTTCGCTGGCCGATCTTGCCGACGTGACGCAGACGCGGATCGACATCGAGGGCCTTGCGCTCCGCCGGTCGATCGAGCGGGGTGACGATGCTTGGCTTGCGTCGGTGAAATCCGCCTGGACGGACCTGAAGGCCGTTCCCTATCGCTATCCCGACGATCCCACCGTGCATTACGAGGAATGGGTGGTCCGACATCGCATTTTCCATCGTGCGCTGGTCAACGCCTGCGGTTCGCCATGGCTGCTCGGCTTCCGCGACGTGCTGCATGAGCAGAGCGAGCGGTATCGCAGGCTCTCGATCCGCCGCGAGGTCGGCGGCAAGCCGCGCGATGTCGAGGCCGAACACAAGGCCATCGTCGCCGCCGTGATCAAGCGCGATACGGATGCGGCAGTTCGCGCCTTGTCAAAGCACTTCGGTATCACCAAAGAGTTCGTCGAGCTCGCCGCCTCTCGCATCGCGGAGGTGAGCCGCGCGACCTGACGATCCCAAGAAATTCGGCACAAAAAAAGAAAGACCGGGAGGAAACCATGAAGATCAATCGCCGTCACGCGTTCATGACGTTCGTTGCCGCCGCTATTCTTGCGGGCCCTGCGAGCGCCGCCGACACCATCCGCGTCGGGCTGCCCACGAAGACCTATTGGCCAACGACCATCGCCGAGACGGCGGTGCGGCAGAAACTGTTCGAGAAGGAAGGCATCCAGGCCGAGCTGACGATCTACCGCAGCGGCGCCGAGACGTTCGAAGGCATGGCGGCGGGCGCGGCCGACATCATCCTCGATCCGCCGTCGCTGGTCTCCGCCGGACGCAAGAAGGGTGTGATGTCGCGGATCGTGGCCAATGCCGCGATGGGCAATTTCGGCTGGCAGTTGATGGTCCCGACCAAGTCGACGCTCGAGGTCAAGGACCTCAACGGCAAGAAGGTCGCGATCACCGCAGCCGGCTCCGGCTCGGACCTGCTCGCGCTGTGGACCATCCAGGACAAGAAGATCGACTTCACCCGCGTCCCCGTCGGCGGCGGCGGCCTGGTGCCCAACCTGCTGGCCGGTAACGTCGAGGCAGCCGTGGTCTATTCGCCGCTGAGCTTCCAGATCGCGAAGTCCGGCGAGGCCAAGACCATCCTCGATTACGCGACCGCGGTTCCGCCGAACCTGACCGCGGGCTGGATCGTGCTCGATAAATTCGCCGACGCCAAGCCGCAACTGGTGCAGAAGGCGGTGAATGCCCTCTATGGCGCGGTCGCGTTCATGCGCGCCAACCGTGACGCCACAGTCAAGCTGATCGCCGAAATCTACGAGATGCCGCCTGAGATCGCCGCCCTCGAATACGACAACACCATCATGAAGCTCGAAACCAGCGGCGACATGGGTGCGCCCAACGTGAACGCCGCGGTGCAGCTTTCGCTCGACCTCGCCAAGCTCGGCGGACTCAAGGACATCGTGCCGGTCGAGGATGTGATCTCGGCGAAGTTCAAGCCGGTCCCGACCAAGTAGCTGCGATGCAGAGCTCGCTCCTCATCAACCTTGCGCGGATCGCGATCATCATCGCGGTCCTGGCGCTGTGGGAAGTGTTGTCGCGTACCGGCATCGTCAATCCGCGCCTCCTGCCGTCGGCGTCCGATACGTTTGCGACGCTCGGCGACCTCTTGCAGCGCGCGGCCGTGCGGAAGGACCTGATGGTGACGGCGACCGAGGTGCTGGCCGCGTTCGCGCTGGCGGTGCCCTTCGGCGCGGTGATCGGCTTCCTGGTCGCGGAGAACCGCTACTTCGCGGATGTCGCCAAGCCGCTGCTGTTCTTCGCCTTCAGCATCCCGAAATCGATCTTCCTGCCGATGTTCATCCTGGTGTTCGGCGTCGGCTTCGCCCAGAAGGTTGGCTTCGGCTTCTTCTCGACGATCTTCATCGTGATCATGTCGACCACCACGGCGGTGGAATCGGTCAAGGTCGAGCATCTGACGGTGGCGCGCTCCTATGGCGCAACGCCATGGCAGACCGCGTTCCGGGTCTATCTGCCGAGCATGCTGCCGGTGCTGCTCGAGGCCTTGCGGATCTCCATGATCTTCAACCTCACCGGCGTGATCCTCGCCGAGATGTACGCCTCGCGCGACGGCATCGGCCACCAGATCGCGACCTGGGGCGAGAATTTCCAGATGAAGCAGCTTCTCGCCGGCGTCGTGATGGTTGCGGCGATCGCCATGACCTTCAACGAACTTGTCAGATGGGTGGAAACGCGATGCAGCCATTGGCGAACGTGACCCCGCTAAAGCCTCCCGCGCGCGCCGGCGCGATCGAGGTGAAGAATGTCGGCCAGGTCTTCAAGACCAGGTCGCAGGACGTCGTCGCGCTGGAGGACGTCTCGCTGGAGGTCAAACCCGGCCGCTTCGTCGTGTTGGTCGGCCCGAGCGGCTGCGGCAAGTCGACCCTTCTGATGATGATGGCGGGGCTGCGCCAGCAGACCTCGGGCACCATCACCATCAGCGGCGCGCCGATCCTGCAGCCCGATCCTGACAGGGTCGGCGTCGTGTTCCAGGAAGCCAGCCTGTTTCCGTGGCTGACGGCCGAGGACAATGTCGAGTTCCCGCTGGCGCTGCGCGGTGTGCCGAAGGCGGAGCGGCGGGCCAAGGCGCAGGATGCGCTGAAGCTGGTCGGCCTTGACGGCTTCGGCAGGCGCCATCCGCATGAGCTGTCAGGCGGCATGAAGCAGCGCGTCTCCATCGCGCGCGGACTGGTGCAGGACCCGCCGGTGCTGCTGATGGACGAACCGTTCGCCGCGCTCGACGAGCAGACGCGCATGACCATGGGCGACGAGCTGCTGCGGATTTGGGCTGCGACCGGCAAGACCGTCGTGTTCGTCACGCACAGCCTCACCGAAGCGGTCTATCTCGCCGACGAGGTCATCGTGATGTCGGCGCGGCCCGGCCGCATCGTCGATCATCTCCAGGTCCAGCTGCCGCGGCCCCGCACCTACGAGATGCTGAGCGGCGATGCCTTCGGGAGCCTGCGCGACCGCATCTGGCGGCACATCCGCAAAACGGCATGAGGCGGAGATGAGCGCAAGGACGAGTACCAGGATCAGTGCGAAGACCCTGCGATATCTGATCGTGGTCGGCCTGATCGCGCTGTGGGAGCTGTTGCCGCGCACCGGTCTCATTCCCGAACTGTTCCTGCCGTCGCTGTCGTCAACACTGATCGCCGGATGGACCGACGCCGCCGAATACGGTCACGCGCTCGCGGTGACGCTGTACGAGGTGGTGGTCTCCATGGCGTTCGCCTGCGGCGGCGGCATCCTGTTCGGCGCCATCGTCGGCAGCCTGCCGCGCCCGCGCGTCCTGATCATGCCGATGGTATCGAGCCTCTATGCTGTGCCGCTGGTGATCCTCTATCCCGTCTTCACGGTGTGGCTCGGCATCGGCTCGGAATCCAAGATCGCGTTTGCCTCGATCTACGGCTTCCTGCCGACCATGCTCGCCACCGCCGCCGGCATCCAGACCATCGACCCGCAGCTCCTGCTCGCCGCGCGCAGCATGGGCGCCACGCTGAGCCAGCGGCTGGTCCGCGTCATCATCCCCGCGGCGATCCCGACGGTGCTGTCTGGCCTGCGCGTCGGCGGCGCGCTTGTCATCGTCGGCGTCGTCGTCTCGGAGATGCTGATCTCATCGGCCGGCATCGGCTATCTGATCTCGCGCTACCGTACCATCCTGGACAGTCCGCACGTGTTCGCGGGCGTGCTGCTCGTGCTGTTCCTCGCCATCGCCTTCAACGCGGCGATCCGGGGGATCGAGCGCAAGGCGGCGATCTGGCAGACCGGCACCCGCGCAGGCCAGGCCAATGACGAGATCGCGGTGAACGCGATGCAGCCGGCGACCTGAGGTATTGGCGTGTACGATCTGACACTGACATTCGACAACGGCCCCGATCCCGATGTGACGCCGCGCGTGCTCGACGTCCTTGCCGAGCGCGGCATCAAGGCGACATTCTTCGTCATCGGCGAGAAGCTCGCCGATCCCGCGCGGCGCAGCCTTGTGGTGCGTGCGCACGGTGAGGGCCACTGGATCGGCAATCACACCTTTACGCACAGCATTCCGCTCGGCGAGCAGCCGGATCGCAGGACAGCCGAGAAGGAGATCGGTCGCACCCAGGACGCGATCGGCGACCTCGCGCATCCGCAGCGCTGGTTCCGGCCGTTTGGGGGCGGCGGCAATCTGGATACACGGCTGCTGAAGCGCTCCGTCGTCGATTATCTCACCCGCAACAAGCACAGTTGCGTGCTCTGGAATTCCATTCCTCGTGACTGGGACGATCCCGATGGCTGGACCGAGCGCGCGCTCGACCAGTGCAGCCAGCAGCCCTGGACGCTGATGGTCCTGCACGATCTGCCGACCGGTGCGATGGACCATCTGGAGCGCTTCCTCGACCGCGCGGCAGCGGCCGGCGCCCGCTTCCGTCAGGATTTCCCGCCGCAATGCGTTCCGGTCCGCGGCGGCGAGATTGTGCTTCCGATCACCGACTATGTTTCCACCATCGAAGAGAGTGTTTGACTGATGAAAGTTGCGAGCTTCACGACCGCCGGCACCGCGAGCTACGGCATCGTCACCGACAAGGGCGTCATCGATGCCGGCAAGCGCTTGAAGGCCTATCCGACGCTGAAGGCACTGCTTGCGAAGGGATCGCTCGACGAACTGAAGAAGCTCGCCGGTGAAAAGCCCGACTACGCGCTGCAGGATGTCACGCTGCTGCCGACCATACCCGATCCCGACAAGATCTTCTGCATCGGTGTCAACTACGCCACGCATCTGGCCGAGAGCGGCCATCCGACGCCGGCGCATCCGATGATCTTCACCCGTTTCGCCAACAGCCAGGTCGGCCATGGTCAGCCGATGATCCGGCCGCTGGAATCCGAGCGTTTCGACTACGAGGGCGAAATGGCCGTCATCATCGGCAAGGCCGGCCGCCGGATCTCGCGCGAAGCCGCGCTCGGCCATGTCGCCGGCTATGCCTGCTACAACGACGGCAGTATCCGCGACTGGCAGCGCCACACCTCGCAATTCGCGCCGGGCAAGAACTTTGCCGGCACCGGCGGTTTCGGGCCCTGGATGGTCACGACCGACGAACTGACCGACGTCACCAAGCAGACCTTGATCACACGGCTCAACGGCGTCGAGGTGCAGAAGGCGCCGATCTCCGATCTCGTCTTCGACGTCCAGGCCCTGATCGCCTATTGCTCGACCTTCACCGAGCTCGTTCCGGGCGACGTCATCGTCACCGGCACGACCGGCGGAGTCGGCGCCTATCGCACGCCGCCGCTGTGGATGAAGGGCGGCGACGTCGTGGAGATCGAGATTTCCGGCATCGGCGTTCTGCGCAACCCGGTGAAGGACGAGGGACGCGCGGCCTGAACAGCGCGCGCTCAACAATAACAAGAAGGAGAACTCCCATGCCGATGCCAAAGCACATCCTCCCGACCACGGTGGTCGGGAGCTATCCGCAGCCGGAGTGGCTGGTGAATCGCGCCATGCTGTCGAAGGTGGTGCCGCGCACCCGCCTGCACGACATGTGGCGGCTGCCGGCGGAGCATCTAGAGGAAGCGCAGGACGATGCGACCATCGTCGCGATCCGCGACATGGAGCGCGCGGGCATCGACATCGTGACGGATGGCGAGATCCGTCGCGAGAGCTACTCCAACCGCTTCGCGACCGCGCTCGACGGCATCGACGGCGACAATCCCGCGATGATCGTGGCGCGCACCGGCAACACCCAGACCCCGGTGCCTCGCGTCGTTGGTCCCGTGAAGCGAAAGGGACCGGTGGAGCTGCACGACATGCAGTTCCTGCGCGAAAATACCGATCGCGCCGCGAAAATCACGCTGCCGGGCCCGTTCACGATGAGCCAGCAGGCCAAGAACGAGTTCTACAAGGACGACGAAGAGCTCGCGATGGCGCTCGCCGAGGCCGTCAACGCCGAGGCGCTCGACCTGCAAAAGGCTGGCGCGGACGTGATCCAGCTCGACGAGCCCTGGGTGCGCAACAATCCGGATCTGGCCAAGCGCTACGCCGTCAAGGCGATCAACCGCGCCCTGAAGGGCATCACCGTGCCGACCGTCGTGCATCTGTGCTTCGGTTATGCGGCGGTCGTGCCGGGCTCGAACAAGCCGGCTGGCTATTCGTTCCTCGCCGAGCTCGACGACACCATTGCCGACCAGATTTCGATCGAGGCGGCGCAGCCGAAGCTCGACCTTGGCGTGCTCAGGGATCTGTCGTCGAAGAAGATCATGCTCGGCGTGCTCGACCTCGGCGATCCCTCCGTCGAGAGCGTGGACACCGTGGCCGACCGCATCCGCAACGGGCTCAAATACGTCTCACCGGACCGTCTGGTTGTCGCACCCGACTGCGGCATGAAATACATGCCGCGCGCAACCGCGTTCGGGAAGCTGAAAGCAATGTGCGACGCGGCGGCCAAGGTCCGGCAGGAAATCGGCTAGCGAATGCGAGCAGCGGTGGCCGTCATCTCAAGTTTGACGCCGGGCCCGAGATCGGCGACGCCGATTGCGGCGCGTGCCGGCAGATGGGCTGCCGTGAAATGTGCCTTCCAGGCCGCGTTGAACTCCGCCTTCTCCTTCAGGTTGGTCATGTAGATCGTCACCTGCAGGACGTGGGCGAGATCGGAGCCGAGAGTCTCCAGCAGACGTGACAGCTGTCCGAGGACGTCGTTTGCCTGGCCCGACATGTCGAGGCTGGTGTCTTCGGGGACGATTCCGCCGATGTAGAGCACACCGTCATGCTCGACCACTTCGTGGAGAAGTCCTTCGTAGGGCAAGGCGCGCTTGATCATGGTGAGTCCGATGTTCCTGGGGGCATGGGCCCGCTCCGCTTGCTGTAACACCGGCGATGCCAATAGGGAACCGGCGGGCCGCGTTGATCGCACGACGCACGGGAGCCCAGCGTTTGCGTGAACCTCGCCGCGATGACATGGGGATGTGGATCGGTATATTGCCACCCGAGCACCATGAAAACGGCCAGCCTCGGACTGGAACAGGATCAGACGATGGACGATACGATTGGCTTCCCCGACCCCGGCCTCGACTTGTCGGACGGCTTCAAGCCGCACACCTCGCATTGGGGCGTGTTTTCCGCGCGTCAGGGCGAAGCCGGGCTCGAGGTCAGGGCCTATGCGGGCGATCCCGATCCGAACGGCATCATCGACAATTTTCCCGGTGCGCTCCGCCACCAGGCGCGCATTGCCCAGCCGGCGATTCGGCGCGGCTGGCTCGAGCGCGGTCCCGGTCCGGACGATCGCCGCGGCCGCGACGAATTCGTCCCGGTCAGCTGGGAAAAGGCGCTCGACCTGCTCGGCGACGAGCTCGGCCGCATCCGCGACACCCGCGGGCCCGGTGCCGTGTTCGGCGGTTCCTATGGCTGGTCGAGCGCGGGCCGTTTCCATCATGCGCAGAGCCAGGTGCATCGCTTCCTCAACATCGCGATGGGCGGCTATGTGCGTTCGGTGAACTCCTACTCGTCCGGCGCCTCCTCGGTGCTGCTGCCGCAGATCCTGGCGGGCTACGAGGACATCACCAAGCGCAACGTCACCTGGGAGCAGATCGCTGCCGACACCGAGATCGTGCTGGCGTTCGGCGGCATGGCGTTGAAGAACTCGATGGTGGCCGGCGGCTCGATCAGCAAGCATGTCGAGCGCGGTGCGATGGCAGCCGCACGCCGGCGCGGCTGCGAATTCATCCTGGTCAGTCCTTTGCGTGAAGACCTGCCCATCGAGGCCGGTGCCGAATGGATGACCTGCGTGCCCAGCACCGACACCGCGCTGATGCTCGGCATCGTTCACACGCTGGTTGCAGAGAACCTGCAGGACCAGGCCTTCCTCGATCGCTATACCGAGGGCTGGCCCGTCTTCCTGCGCTATCTCACCGGCGAGAGCGACGGGCAGCCGAAGAGCGCCGAATGGGCCGCCGCGATCTCCGGCGTCGAGGCGGACACGATCCGCACGCTCGCGCGCCGTCTCGCCGGAAAGCGCGCGCTCATCACCGTCTCCCATTCGCTCCAGCGCGCCGAACATGGCGAGCAGCCGGTGTGGATGGGCATGGTGCTGGCGGCAGCGCTCGGCCAGATCGGCCTGCCCGGCGGCGGCTATGGCTACTCGCTCGGAGCGATCGGCTATTATGGCCGCCGCGTCAACGACGTACCTGGGCCGACGCTGGGGCAGGGCCGCAACGGCGTGCGCAACTTCATTCCGGTGGCGCGCATCGCCGACATGCTGCTCAATCCCGGCAGCACCTATCGCTACAACGGCGAGACGCGCACCTATCCGGACATCCGTCTGGTCTATTGGGCCGGCGGCAATCCCTTCCACCACCACCAGGACATCAACCGCCTGCGCAAGGCGTTTGCGAAAGTGGACACGTTCGTGGTGCACGAGCTCGCCTGGACCGCGACGGCGCGGCACGCCGACATCGTGCTGCCCTCGACCATGACGCTGGAGCGCGAGGACATCGGCTATTCCAGCAACGACCCTCTCATGGTCGCGATGCACCGGATCGCCGAGCCGTTCGGGCTTTCGCGCGACGACTACGAGATCTTTGCCGATCTCGCCGAACGTCTCGGTGCGCGCGAGCCCTTCACCGAGGGCCGCACGTCGAGGGAGTGGCTCGAACATCTCTACGAGCCGACCCGCGCCTCGCTCCAAGCGCGCGGGCTCGAAGCCCCAAGCTTCGAACAGTTCTGGCAGCGCGGCAGCCTGGTCGTGCCGCAACAGCCCGACGACGGCGGCCGGCTGCGCTCTTTCCGCGATGATCCGGTCAACCATGCGCTGCCGACGCCGAGCGGTCGCATCGAGATCTTTTCCGCGAAGATCGCAAGCCATGGCGATGCCGATTGTCCCGGTCATCCGGTCTGGCTCGACAAGACCGATATGCCAACGCCCGGCGCGCCGTGCTTCCTCGTCGCCAACCAGCCGGTGACGCGCCTGCACAGCCAGCTCGATTTCGGCGGCCATTCGCTCGCCGCCAAACATCGCGGCCGCGAGGTCGCGCGCATGAATCCGATTGATGCCGATGCGCGCGGCATCAAGGACGGCGACATCATCCGCCTGTTCAACGGGCGTGGCGCCTGCCTTGCCGCGGTTCACGTCACGGACGGCATCGCGGCCGGCGTGGTGCAGCTTCCGACCGGCGCGTGGTACGACCCGATGGACCCCGAGGATGACGCGCCGCTCTGCGTCCACGGCAATCCGAACGTGCTGACCCGCGACCTCGGCACCTCGTCCTTCGCGCAGGGCTGCACCGGGCAATTGACGACGGTCGAGGTGGAGAAATTCACCGGGAATCTGCCGCCGATCCGGGCGTTCGACCGGTGTAGGGGAGCGTCCACTTTCTCCTGTCATTGCGAGCGCAGCGAAGCAATCCAGAGTCTTTCCGCGGAGGGATGCTGGATTGCTTCGCTGCGCTCGCAACGACGATGGAGAGGGACGGCGCCGTATACTCCGCTCTCGTGCGAATTCGAAATCCTCTTCGCAAGGCGAAAGAACCCCACCGCGCCGCACTGCTAAGGCTTCGTGACCTCATCAAAGGACACTGAACATGACCAAGGCAGACCTCCAGAGCCCGACCGATCTCGGCGCCAATGCGAACCGGGACATTCCCGCCGCGCTGCGCGCACTGCTCGCCGACGTCTTCGCGCTCTATCTGAAGACCAAGAACTTCCACTGGCACATGTCCGGCAGCCATTTCCGCGACTATCATCTGCTGCTGGACGAACAGGCCGATCAGATCTTCGCGATGACCGACGACATCGCCGAGCGCGCGCGCAAGATCGGCGGCACGACGCTGCGTTCGATCGGCCAAATCGCGCGCGAGCAGCGCATCCTCGACAACGATGCGGACTACGTCGACCCTCAGGACATGCTGGCGGAGCTGCGCAGCGACAACCAGCAACTGACGCGGGAGATGCGGCGCGTGCACGAACTCTGCGACGAATATGGCGATGTCGCCACCGCAAGCCTGATCGAGAACTGGATCGACGAGTCCGAGCGACGCATCTGGTTCCTGTACGAGTCCGGCCGCACCGGCCCGCACGCGTAACGCCGCGCGTCGCGATGAAAGAAAGAAAAAGGGGCCGTCCTGTGTGGGTGCAGGGCGGCCCCAAGAGGCTCGCAGGCCCGGGAGGAGCAGGGCTCGAGCCGACGCAAGTGGGGGCACTTGCGCCCAAGCAGGTGAGCTACGCGGCTGCGCCGGCCATCCAGTCGTTGTCCGAAACGGGACGCCGTCGCGGCGCAACGTCCGTGGCCGGCCGTTCGTTCTTGCTGGCGAGGCGCCAGCGCGCCGGGGACTGGCCGCTGATGCGCTTGAACACGGTGGAAAAATGCGCCTGGGTGCTGAAGCCGACGGCGAGTGCGATTTCGGCCAAGGGCCGCCCGGTCGTCGCGAGCATCCGCTTGGCATGCTCGATGCGGTGATTGAGCAGGTATTCGCGCGGACGATAGCCGGTCGCGGCGCGGAATTGTGCCGCAAAGTGCATCCTGGAGAGGCCCGCGACGTTGGCGAGCTCGGACAGGCTGATGCAGCGGTCGAAATGATCTCCGATGTATTGCTCGACGCGCCGCAGCCGCCATTTCGGCAAGGCATTGACCTTGGCGCGCGGCGGCTCGAGCCGGGTGAGATGCATCGCAAGAGTCTGGCCGACGCAGCGCGCGAATTCGTGGTCCGTGGCGTCGCCATGCTCGATCAGCGCTTTCGCGAGCTCGGCGGCGAGCGGATCGCGCAGCAAGACGAGGTCATTCAATGCTTCCGCAGCAGGCGCTGCGAAATGATCCGCGGGAATGTGGACGTGCAGGAAAGCGCAGGGGCCCTGGAACTGGACGCGGAGGGGCTTCGACGGTGCGCTGACATACAGCGTACCTGCCGGCATCGTGCCGTCGTAGATGATCTGACGGTCTCGGGTGAGCTTCGCGCGCGTGGTCTTCATGGCGATGCCGACGAAATAGCGGTTTTCAGGCGTTGTCGCCTCATGCGACGAAGTGTCTCGGGACTCCTCCCAGTGAGAGATCGTGATGTCCGCCCCCGGGTGGTGGTTGACCTCGCGCCATCGTCTCTCCCGGGGGATCTGGTACGTCTTGTGCGAGACCTCGCGATTCCGCCGAGCCGGAAGTTCAATCCAGGCATGCGCCACTTGCAAGTCGTTGAACATCGCTTGTCCCCTCTCTTCGTGGCCGCTGGCGGCGACCGGCGATTGCTTTTGACCCATGCTGTCCATGGTCAGAGGATAGGCGTGAGCCGGACAAGAAGCCCGTTAGTGGTGATTAGGAGGTGTTAGATTTTGTGCGAACGCAGATGGTGTGACAGCCCGCCGCAGAGCGTTTGATTTTGCGTAGCTTTTCAACTATTTGCGCTGATTGGCGCAGTGTGAGGACGCTGCAATGGATCACATGGCGATTGATGCGCCTATGTGAGGGCGGCCGTTCCCCTGCTGGACCGCGCATCGATGGCGACTATAGTCGCCACGCATTTGAATGAAGTGGTCATCAGGATGTGTCAGAAGTGACCGAGCTCTCGGGACATAGCTCCCCTGGCAATGGCGCCGGAGCGAGCCCTGATCTCGATATCGTCTCGTTTGGACCGTTTTCCTTGCGGTCGCGGCTGCTCGAAAAGGACGGTGTTCCGGTCAAGCTCGGCAGCCGCGCGATGGATATCCTGCGCCTGCTCGTCAGCCGCGCCGGCGAAGTGGTGCCGAAGAACGAGATCCTGAGCTACGCGTGGTCGGGCCTCGCCGTCGAGGAGATCAGCCTGCGCGTCCATGTCGCGGAGCTGCGCAAGGTGCTTGGCGACGGCAGGGACGGAGCCCGCTACATCACCAACGTTCCGAGCCGGGGCTATTGCTTCGTCGCGCCCGTGCAACGTGGCGAGCGCAACGCGGCTCCGGCACCCGCGTCGCGTGCACCTGAAAGAACGGTCCCTGCTGCAGCCTTGCCGCACAGGCTGGACCGGATGATCGGTCGCGACGACGTGCTGCCGGAGTTGTCGGCCCGTCTGCTCGCCGACCGCTTCGTCACGCTGCGCGGGCCGGGCGGAATCGGCAAGACCACCGTTGCGACCGCGCTCGCCCACGAGATGTGGCAGGCTTTCGAGGGCAACATTCATTTCCTTGAATTCGGTCCGCTGAAGGACGCTGCGCTGGTCTCGAGCACGGTTGCCGCCGCTCTCGGCCTCGTCGTGCATCACGACGATCCCTCAGGCAGCATCATCAATTTCCTGCGCGGGCGGCGGCTGCTTCTGATCTTCGACAGTTGCGAGCACGTCATCGACGAGGTCGCGCGTCTGGCGGAGAACATCTATCGCGAGGCGCCCGCTATCGCGATCCTCGCCACCAGCCGCGAGTCGCTGCTGGTGGAGGGCGAGCAGATTTTTGAGCTGGTTCCGCTGCCGGGCCCGCCACAAGGCGCACGCCTCAGCGCCGATGAGGTGCTGGACTATCCGGCCGTACGCCTGTTCGTCGATCGCGCCGCCGCCGCGGGTCATCGCGGCGATATCACGGATGAGGATGCCGAGGTTCTCGCCGAAATCTGCGGCAAGCTCGACGGCATTGCGCTCGCGATCGAACTCGCCGCCGTCCGCGTCGGCGTCTACGGATTGCGCGAGATGGCCGCGCTGCTCGACTCCAGGCTCAAGCTCGAATGGCGCGGACGGCGGACGGCACCGCCGCGGCAGCAGACGTTGGGCGCCACGCTCGACTGGAGCTTCGGCCTGATCGGCGAGAGCGAACGCACGGTGTTTCAGCGGCTTGCCGTCTTCGCGGGCCCCTTCACGCTCAAGGGCGCGATCGCGGTTGCGACAGACGATGGCGCACCGGCTGACCGTGTCGTCGATGCTCTGGAGCAACTGGTGGCCAAATCGCTGGTGTCAGCGCAGCCTGATGGCGCCTCGCGGCGCTATCGCCTGCTGGACGCCACGCGCGCCTACGCCATGCAGAAGTTGGCCGACGGTGGCGAGGCGGACGCGATCGCACGTCGTCACGCAGCCTATATTCAACGCACACTCGAAGCTGGCATGGCCGGGCAGGGCGGTGACCCGGCCGCCCGCCTGCCGGAGCGCGCGAGCCTGCTCGCCGATGCCCGCGCGGCGCTGGAATGGAGTTATGCCGGCGAGGACGGCACCACCTTGCGTGTTCCGCTTGCCGGCAGTGCCGTAAGGCTGTTCGTCGAGCTCAACCTGCTCAACGAGGCGCGGATCTGGTCCGGCCGTGCGCTTGCCGTGCTCGATGACGCCAATCAGGGTGGTCGATGGGAGCTTGAGCTGCAATCGACGCTCGGTCACACCTTCATGTTCACGGAGCGCAACAGCGAGCAGGCCGAGGCGGCGCTCCGTCGCGGGCTGGAGATCGCAGAAGCACTTTCCGATCACGCCAATGCGTTCAGGCTGCTGTCGCGGCTGAACATGTTCTATCGCCGCACCGGCGACTACCGGCATCTGGTGCCGACCGCGCTTCAAGCCGAGCGCATCGCGCGCCAGATCGGCGATACCGCGGGCATTGCCGGCAGCAAGGCATTGCTCGGCGTATCCTATCATCTCGCCGGAGACCAGGCCGAGGCGCAGGCCCATCTTGACGAAGGCGTGCGTGACGATGCCGCGCTGCGTGGGACGCAACCCGGGCATTTCGCCTATGCGCGCACGCCGCAGATTCCACTCGCGCGCGTATTATGGCTGCGCGGACTTCCCGACCGGGCGCTCGACTGCGTCCGCCCGCTGGTCGGCGCCGCCGCGCCGCGCGACGTCGTGATGCATTGCATCGCTTTATGCTGGTCGTCCTCGGTGTTCGGCTGGACCGGCGACTGGGCCGCCGTCGAGACCATGACGGGGCGCCTCGCGACGCATGCAAACGTGCATGGGCTTGCGCCTTACGAGGCCGTCGCGACCGGCTTTCGCGCGCAGATCATGATTGCCCGCGGCGAGGTGGCCGGCGGCATCGACTTGCTGCGGAGCGCGCTGCCGCGCCTGCACGCGGATCGCTACGAGCTCTACGCTTCAGCGTTCGCTGCGGACCTTTCGCTGGGACTGACCGCGCTGGGACGCGTGGCGGAAGGCCTCGATGTCCTGCACGAGACCATCGCGCGCGTCGAGCAGGGTGGCGGCGGTTTTGACATGCCGGAGCTGCTCCGCAGGCGCGGCGACATCGAGACGCTCACCGGCGATTTCGATGCCGCCGAATCGAGTTTTGCTTCGTCACTCGCGCTGGCGGAGAAGCAGGGCGCATTGTCCTGGCGACTGCGGACCGAGATGTCGCTTGCAGCGCTTCGACGTCAGCGCGGCGCCAGCAACCCGCTCAGGGATCTCGCCGCGACCTATGCGCGCTTCACGGAAGGATTCGAGACAGCCGACCTGAAGGCGGCGCGGCTCATGCTCGAGGAGCCGTCTGTATGAGCCGGCTCAGTCAAATCGAAAATCTGAAAGATCGATCGACACCATCAGCTCATCGCGCAGCGGCATCAGGTCGTCTCCGCGTAAATAGACACGCCGGCGCGTCGGCAGCCTGAAGCCGTCAACACTGACGGGCTCGGACACATATTGCGCCACCGGAAAATTGCCAGCGATCTCGACCCTGTAGTCGTGCCGGCGGATCAGCATGTCGGGGCCAAAATATAAGTCCTGCTCGCGGCCATGGCTTGCGATCATGGCCGGGAACGTCGCGCGCAATCCGCGCCAGACTTCGGTGCCCTCGCGCCACGGTTCGATCTCGCGGACCTCGAACCCGTCCAAGGCGAGCAGGAAAGGCGTCGTCACGTAGGTCCACAGTGCGTAGGCGTTGAAATAGGCGCGATGCAGCAGGTCCCAATGTGTCCGCATGTCGTGGCGCGCAAACGCGGCGCGTGGATTGTTGCGCATTGCGACGATCCGTCCGTCCGCGGCGACGATGGCGATCCGCTCGGGGCTGAACTCGGCGCGCTGGCCCGGCTTGACGAACGGCTCGATCGATGCCCGCTCGCGCTGTAGCTCGATCCGCATCGTCCGCGGCGCCTGGTCCTGGTCGACGCCCTTCAGCGCCCAGAGATCGCCTCCCGTCACGATCGTGGCGGTGAGCCGCTGATGAGCATTCCATCGACCGAGGCCGCCATGGGCCTCGATCGCATTCGCCAGCAGCGGAATCATCCGGCCATTCCCTCTCGCATCGGTGGTGTTGCCCCAATGGAGATACCGCCGCGCGCAAACGATCGCCCGTTAAGCGTTGTTAAAGGCCGTTGGCTGGCCCGCCGCTAAGCCTCTGCCATGACGTCGAGCACCGCGTCGGCAAAGGCCTTCGGCGCCTCCTGCGGCAGATTGTGTCCGATGCCGCCCTTGATGGTCCGGTGCGAACAGCGTCCGGTGAACTTCTTGGCGTAGGCGGACGGCTCGGGGTGCGGCGCCCCGTTGGCGTCACCCTCCATGGTGATGGTGGGCACCGTGATGACGGGCGCCTGCGCCAGCCGCGCCTCGTCGTCGGCATATCTTGCTTCGCCTTCGGCAAGACCGAGCCGCCAGCGATAATTATGGATTACGATCGCGACATGGTCCGGATTGTCGAACGCCCTGGCGCTGCGATCGAAAGTGGCGTCGTCGAAGTGCCATTGCGGCGAGGCGAGCTGCCAGATCAACTTCGAGAAATCATGGCGGTACTTGTCGTAGCCTTCTTGGCCGCGCTCGGTCGCGAAGTAAAACTGGTACCACCATTGCAGCTCGGCCTTCGGCGGCAGCGGCATCTTGCCGGCCTGCTGGCTACCGATCAGATAGCCGCTTACAGAGACCATCGCCTTGACCCGCTCTGGCCGCAGCGCTGCAATGACGTTGGCGGTCCTTGCGCCCCAGTCGAAGCCGGCGATCGTGGCCTTGTCGATCCTGAGTGCGTCCATCAGCGCAACGATGTCCGCGGCGATCGCCGCCGGCTGCCCGTTCCGCATCGTTGCGTCGGACAGGAGGCGCGTGCTGCCGTAGCCGCGCAGATAGGGAATGATCACGCGATGGCCGGCCGCAGCGAGCAGCGGCGCGACATCGACGAAGGCGTAGATGTCGTACGGCCAGCCGTGCAGCAGGATTACGGGTGGGCCGTCGGCGGGACCTGCCTCGGCATAACCGACGTTGAGCAGGCCGGCGTCGATCTGCTTCAGGGACGCGAACGAAGTGTTGGCTCCCGGCTTGATGATCGCGGCGGTTTTCGCCGGCTTGGCATCAGCCGCCGTGCTCAGCGGAAGCTGGGTCGCTGCAAGAGTTATTGCCGCGCCAGAGAAGAAGCGGCGGCGTTCACGATTGACGGTGTCGGACATGTCAGTCTCCTGTGGTCGTAGCATTGCGCAGATCGTTGTTCAGTCGTTGTGCCCGTCCAGCCGCCCAAGGAAGTCGCGGACGCGCGCGGCGATTTCATCGGTCGCTTCGTCGAGCGCGAAGTGACCGGCTTCGAGAATGTGAACCTCGGCTTCCGGGACATCGTCGCGGTAGGCTGAAGCGCCCGCCACAGTGAAGGACGGGTCGTACTTGCCCCAGACCACCAGCGTCGGCGGCCGTGTCTTGCGGAGCCAGTCCTGCCACTTCGGATAGGAGGCGACGTTGGTCCGGTAATCCAGGAACAGTGTGGTCTGAATTTCGGGCTGGCCGGGACGCGTCAGGAATGAATATTCGTCGTTCCAGGTGTCGGGGTCGTAGCGCTCCGGGCGCGGGCTTGAGCCGAGATGCCGCTGGCGCGTTGCCTCCAGGGAAGTGAAGTTGGCCTTGAGTGCTTCGAGTTCGTTTGCCGGATCCGCCCAGTATTTCCTGCGGGCGGCCCAGAGCGGGCTCAGGCCCTGCTCATGCGAGACGGCATTCTGGATCACGATGGCGCGTACGCGCTCGGGATGCGCCAGCGCCATGCGGAAGCCGACCGGCCCGCCATAGTCCTGCATGAACAGGATGTAGTTGGTGAGGCCGAGCCTGTTGGTGAGTTCGCCCATCACGCCGGCGATGCTGTCGAACGTGTAGGTAAAGTCGGACGGTGGCGGCGCGCTGCTGTTGCCAAAGCCGGGATAATCAGGCGCGATCAAGTGATATTTGTCGGCAAGCAGCGGCAGCAATGGCTCCCACATCCGCGACGAGGAGGGAAAGCCGTGCAGCAGCAGCACGGTCGGCGCGTCGGCAGGTCCAGCCTCGCGATAGAAGATCTCAAGGCCCTTGATATCGATGGTGTGATAGCTGATCGAGCGCCGGCTCGATCGCAGATCTTCTGCCGAAGCCTGCACGGTGGTGCAGGTCAATGCGGCGGAGAGGGCGAGGGTGGCTGGAATGTTCATGTCATCGCTCCCTTGTGGGCGTGTCGCGTCGAGAGGCGCCGCCGCGCTGGGCGCCTCTCGAAATCTGGCCGCATCCGAAACTACGAAGCGCGCGCCAGCGGCTGGCCCTTGAGGGCAGCGAGCAGAGCCTCGGCGGCCGGCCCTGACGAGTGAGGGTTCTGGCCTGTGATCAACAGGCCGTCTTTGACGACGTGCACGCCCCAGTTCGCTGTTTTCGAGAACACGGCGCCGAGCTTCAGCATCTCGTTCTCGACAAGGAAGGGCACGACCTTGGTCAGGCCCACGTCCTCTTCCTCGCCGTTGGTGAAGCCGGTCACTTCCTTGCCCTCGACCACAGGCTTGCCGTCCGGCGTCTTGACGTGGCGCAGCGCGCCGGTCGAGTGACACACCACCGCGATCGTCTTGCCGGCGGCGAGGAACGATTCGATCAGCTTGACTGAGTCCTTGTCCTCGGCGAGGTCCCACATCGGGCCATGGCCGCCAGGATAGAACACGGTGTCGAAGTCTTCCTGCTTGACGCCGTCGAGGCGAACCGTCTTGTCGAGCTGGGCTTCCGCGGCGGCGTCCGCCTCGAAGCGCAGCGTCAGGTCGGTGCGGAATTCGGGCTCGTTGCTCTTGGGATCGAGCGGCGGACGGCCGCCCTTCGGCGAAGCCAGCGTGATCGCCGCGCCCGAATCCTTGAAGACGTAGTAGGGGGCGGCAAGCTCTTCGAGCCAGAACCCGGTCTTGCGTCCAGTGTTGCCAAGCTGGTCGTGCGAGGTGATAACCATCAATACTTTCATGACTGTTCCTCCTTTGAGTACGTTCGCTGCGATAGCGCACTCCGGTGTCATGGAGGTGCGCCGGCCTTGGCGAGCATCGAACGTGGTTCGTTGCCCGCGAGCCCAATCTGCGCTCGAGGCCGGCTGTTAGCTCGTTATGTATTGTTAGGCGTTGGGAGGGAGCGTTATCCGGCGTCCGCGCCTGCCGCGTCGTCGCTACTCGAAGACGGCGTCGAAGATCTCGACATCCATCAGCACGGGTTTTGCAATCACGGTTCCGTCAGGCCGCAGCGTTTGCGCACGTCGAAGTGTCGGCACGACGATGCCGCCGAAACTGTCATGCGCCCAGGAGTAATGCGCGACCTTCATCCCGAAGAGATCGTGATCGGTCCGCCGTTGCAGGCCGTTCTCGTCGAAATAGAAGATCTGCTCGGGCGCGAGCGTGATCACGCTCGGCGGGAACTGCGCCCGCAGCCGTCGCCATGTTTCCGCGTTCTCGCGCCACGGCGCCAGTTCCTCCACCACCACATCGGGGTGGGCGAGCAGGAATGGATTGGTCAGATAACTCCAGATCGCGACGCCACAGAAGAAGACGAGGTGCAGTTCGTCCGCCAGCGACGCAGAGCCGGCCTCAGGAAACGCAAGGCTCGGATCGCGCCAGCTCCGCAACACTTCGCCCTCCGGGCTTTCGATGGTGATCGCGTCGGGTTGAAAGGAGCCGGAATGTTCGCCGCCCGTAATGCCGGTGAAGCGGACTGACTGCGTGCGGGTCGAACCTTCCGCGGTCACATCCTTGAATTCGCTGGCATGTCCGGCGCTGGAAAACAGCGTTCCGGCAACGGAGAGGTGGAGCGTGAACCGGCTCAAGCTATTCCAGCGGGCGATTCCGCCGCTGGCATCAATTACGTCGTCAAGCAGCGCCATGTCCCGCCATATCCACCATGAATTGCAACCACCATGGCGGGGCGGATGCGGCTTGGCGTGTTAGAAGTTGTTAGGAGTTGCGAGCGGGGATTCTGGCGGTATCCCGTTGAAGATACTGTCAATTCAGCGCGCCAAGCAGCTCTTTGGCGGCGACCAGATCGCGGGTCTGGAGGCCTTCCTGGTATCGCGCGACGAGCGGGGCGAGCAGGGCGCGTGCGTCGCCGGCTTTTCCGGCCTCGCGCCAGACCCGGCCGAGGCTGATGGCGCCGCGCAATTCCCAGCCGAGCGCGCACTGCCGGCGTGACAGATCGAGCGATGTCTGCAAGCAGCTCTCGGCCGCCGCCGCCTTGCCCGACCGGGCCAGGATGTCGCCCCTGACCCTGAGCATCTCCGGCATGTCGAAGGATTCGCCGTGATCGGGAACCTCCGCGATGGCCTCGTCGATCGTGCGCAAGGCCTCATCGGGCTGGTTCTGCGCCGCGAGACCCTCCGCGAGCGCGGTCGCGAACACCGTCGTCATGATCCGGTGCCGCGTTGCGTACAGCGTTGCCTGACCGCGGCGAAGGTGCTCGATCCCGCCGGCGATATCGCCACGGCGAAGCAGCAGCTCGCCTTTCTGGCCGATGCCGACGGCGTGGTAGGGGCCGAGGAAGTGCCGCGCCGAATGATCGATCAGCCGCTCGATCAGGATTTCCGCATTGGCCCAGTCGCCGACCCACAGGAACACATAGATCGTCCAGATCAGGGAGATGCCGAGGGTGAGCGGCTGTTCGAGCAGTTCGGCCTCGCGCACCGTGTATCTCGCCGCCTCGACCGCGCGATCGGGCCGGCCGGTGAGCCAGAGACCGCGCGCCAGCGCCACCAGCGCGACGATGCGGTCGTCATAGCCGAGATGGCCGATATTCAGCCGCTGCGAGCCGGGATTATGCACCATCGCGCTCTCGCAGAACTGCACGGCCTTGTCCTGGTTGCCGATCAGATGATGCGCGACGCCCAGCATCCATTCGACGTTCAGCGCGGCGGCGGGGTCGTTCAGCTTGCGCGCGACGCTCTCGCCCTGCGTACCGGTCCCGAGCGCACCGTGAAAGTCGCCGACCCTGGTCAGGTAGATGTGCAATCCGCGCAGCAGCCAGAGCTGCCAGTGCAGATCCTCGAGCTCCTGCGCGAGCTGGAGGCTGCGCGTGAACGCAGCACGGACCGCTTCGGTATTGCCCTGCGTGAACATCACGGAGACGCCGAGCGCGGCCTGCAGCGTCATCTCCTGACGGCTGTCGATTGCGCTCGTATCGAGGGACGTCAATGCCTGCTGCGTCCAGCGATAGCATTCCGTCAGCAATGTCAGCTCGAGGAAGAACTGCGCCGCCGAGGCTGCAAGGTCCACGCCGATCGACCGGTCGCCGCCGTCCGAAAAGCTCCAGGTCAGTGCGGCCCGGACATTGGGCAGGTGGTCGGCATAGGGAAGGAAGCCGCCCGCGGTCTGCATGCCCGAGGATTTCAGCGCAATGTCGCGCAGGACGTCGCGGAAGTAGTTGGCGTGCGCCCGTGCCACGCGGGGCACTTCGCCGTGCTCGACGAGCTTGTTGCCGGCGAAGGCGCGCGTGGTGTCGAGCAGGCGGTAGCGCAGCCGACGCTCCGCTGGCGAGGTCGCGATCAGGGATTTGGAGAGCAGATTCGAGATTGCCTCGACCGCCTCGGGCTCGCTGATGCCCTGGCTGGATGCAACGGCAAGCGACGCCTCCAGCGTGAACGGCCCGACGAACACCGACAATCCGCGCAGCGTTGCGCTCTCCGCGGCCGGCAGCAGATCGTAGCTCCAGGCGAGCGCCGCGCTCAGGGTCTGGTGCCGCGGGATCGCGGTTCGCCGCCCGCGCCACAGCAGCGAGAAGCGGCTGTCGAGCAGCGAGGCGGTCCCGGCAATGCCGTAGGCGTCCACGCGGCCGGCCGCGAGCTCGATCGCGAGCGCGATCCCGTCCAGCCGCCGGCAGATCTCGCCAACGAGCGGCGCGTCCTCTTCACTCAGCTCGAATTCGCCCAAACTCTCGGCAATGCGTTCGACGAATAGCTGGCTTGCGGGATAGGCAAGGATATCGGCAATGCTGAGCCCGTCCCCCTGAGGCGGACAATCCAGCGGAAACAGCCGGTGGACGCGCTCGCCCTCGGAGCGAAAGGACTCGCGGCTGGTGGCGAGAATATGCAGCTCGGGGGCCTCCTGGACGATGCGCTCGGCCAATGGCGCGAGCTCGTCGAGGATGTGCTCGCAACTGTCGAAGACGAGCAAAGTTCGCCGGCTGCGCAGCACCGTCAGCAGGCCCGGCATCGGGTCGTCTGAATTGACGGTCAGCCCGAGCGTGGCCGCGATGGTGCCGGGAATCAGCCTTGTATCCGTCAGCGCGCCGAAGTCGACGAAATTCACGTGGCCGTCGAAGGCCTGGAGCTCGCCATGCGCGACGGCGAGGGCGACCGAGGTCTTGCCGATGCCGCCGGGGCCGACGATTGTGACGAAGCGATGCTGGGCCAGCTCGGCGCGAATCCTGGCAACCGCATCGTCCCGTCCGATCATCTTCGCGAGCGGCGAAGGGAGTGAACGCGGGGCCGGGACAGGCGGGCTCGTCCCTTTCCCCGCCGATTCCGTCCGAAGCAGCGGAGCCGCCAGGCAATAGCCGCGCCCGGGGACGTTGACGACGTAGCGGGAGCCTTCGCCGGCATCCCCCAAGGCCTTGCGCAGTGTCGTGATGTGGAACCGCAGGCTGCCTTCGTCGACCGTCACGTCGGCCCAGACGCGTTTGATCAACTCTCGCTTGTCGATGACCTCGCCGGCGTGCTCGGCAAGAAAAATGAGGATATCGAGCGCGCGGCCGCCGAGGTGAAGCGGAGCGCCGTCCTTCTCGAGCAGGCGCGACTTTGGCAGCAGCCGGAATGGCCCGAAGGAAATGGCCGAATCCTGATCGTGAGTGTCCGGCACGCGCCAATGATTCCAGGTGGAAGGGCTAGTGTCTGTCGATTGATCTACCAGAACGAGGTCGGGAGTAAACTGGCCGAAAGTGGCGAAATCGCGCGGCAACCGGCCGACCGCCCCGGCAATAACCGTCATAAATTTTGCTTAAACGCGAGCGGCTTACGGAGCCGGTGAGACAATTTGTCAGCTTGGCTGACCGTCGAGACCACGGTCACGCCGCCAAATTGCGCTGCAGCCGATCATAACAAAATCTTGCAACGTCTAACGAGCAAAACACGCGCGGTGGATCCACTATAGCCTTCGACTTAGGTCCTACGTTCAACGGGGAGGCTATCATGTCCGCCATCGGCTCCAGGCCCAACGACGACGTCGTGCGATCCCAGTATCTCGCCAGTCTCGATGAACAGTCGCGTGATTGGGAACTCGTGTTACGGGAATCCCACCATCGGATGAAGAACACGCTGACGCTGCTGGGTGCGTCAGTCCGCCGCGATTTCACGCGGGCCGGCGCCAGGGACGTGTCGATCGCGGTAGACCGCTTCGAGCGGCGCCTGGTCGCCTTCGGCAGGCTCTATCAGCTTTTGTCCGACAGCGACGATGTGTCCGCCGTGGATGTCGAAGCCTTCTTCGAAAACCTGTGCGCAGCGCTCTCGGACGCGGTGCTGGAGCCGGCGGGCATCCGCTGTGAAGCTGCGATCGAAAGCGGCACGCTGTCGGCGTCGCAACGTCATCGGCTCGCGCTGATGCTGACAGAGCTGGTCACCAATGCGGCAAAGCACGCTTTCCCGACCAGGAATGGTGCACTGATCCGCATCGAGGTCGCCAATCATGATGACGCCTGGTTCTGCACGGTGGCCGACAACGGGATCGGCGCGACCGGTCCGCTTCAGGGCACTGGCAGCCGCATCCTCGAAGGGCTCGCCCGCAGCATCCACGCACGGTTGCAAGGCGAAGCCGGGCAAGGCGGCACGCGGGTGACCATCGTGATGCCGGCCGCCGCTTGAAGACCGCTTCTGCTCGCAATCGCTAACGAGCCATAACATCCCATAACGAGCAATCTTCCCCGGTCTGCATGAAGGTGATCGTGTAGACAGCGGGATCGGCCCGAGCCCGCGCTTCACATCAGGGAGTTCGACATGGCCACGACAGACATCGACCGCGACACTGCGGCTAAGCCTTCCAAACAGCATAGCGTTGATCTCAAGCTCGAAGTCGTCGTCATCCCGGTGTCGGATGTCGACCGCGCCAAGGCGTTCTACACGCGCCTCGGCTGGCGACTGGACGCCGATTTTGCCTCGGGCGACGAATGGCGTGTGATCCAGTTCACGCCGCCGGGCTCGGCCTGTTCGGTGATCTTCGGCAGGAACGTCACTGCGGCGGCGCCGGGTTCGGCGCGCGGGCTGTACCTGATCGTGTCCGATCTGGAGCTGGCCCGAAAAGATCTGCTCGATCGCGGCATTGAGGTCAGCGGCCCCTTCCACGGTGGCGGTGACGTTCACGCCGGGCCTGACGAGCCGTATCTGTCCGGCAGCCTCCGGGTCAGCGGTGTTGATCTGAAGCGCGGCAGCTATGGTTCGTTTGCGTCATTCAGCGATCCCGACGGCAACGGCTGGCTGCTCCAGGAGATCACCACGCGACTGCCGGGACGCATCGAGGGCGGCAGCACGAACTTCGCGTCAACGACCGATCTGGCCGCAGCCATGCGCCGCGCGGCGGCGGCGCATGGCGAGCATGAGAAACGGATAGGCGGACACGACGAGAACTGGGCGGATTGGTACGCCGACTACATCGTTCGCGAGCAGGCGGGGCAGCCGTTGCCGTCCTGAGCGGCAGCGAACGCATCTTTCGACTTGGGCTGACACGGCGCGCAATGACATGGTCGTTGCGCGCCGTGTCGCATCGGATCGCGTGCGTTTTCACCATTGCCTGCATTGTTGCATCGCGCAGACTCGCAACGGTTAACGCACCCTAACAATGCATAACGAGCAAACCGTCGGTGCCTGCGCCAATCTCCCTGCATGAGGAAACGACGCGTTGATTTGAAATCGGTCGGCATCACCGATCAAAGCCAGGGAGATCCAGCATGACCACGCAAGCACGTACCGACGTTCTGAACCCCGACCGCCGTCAACTGTTGAGCCAGGCCGCGATGACCGCGGTTGCCGCCGGCGTCGCGAGCCTGCTGCCGCTGCATCGGGCAGAGGCAGCAGCCAGCGGCGCGATCCGCCCGTTCCATGTCAGTGTGCCCGAGGAAGATCTGCTCGATCTGCGCCGCCGCCTCGCGGCAACGCGCTGGCCGGATCGCGAGATCGTCGCAGACCAGTCGCAGGGTATTCAGTTGAAGACGGTGCAGCAGCTCGTGCGCTATTGGCAGAACGACTATGACTGGCGCAAGATGGAAGCGCGGCTCAACGCGCTGCCGCAATTCGTCACCGAGATCGACGGCATCGACATCCACTTCATTCACGTCCGTTCCAGGCACCAGAATGCGCTGCCGATGATCGTCACGCATGGCTGGCCGGGTTCGATCATCGAGCAGATGAAGATCGTCGGCCCGCTCACCGATCCGACCGCGCATGGCGCGAAGGCGGCGGACGCCTTCGATCTCGTGATCCCCTCGCTCCCCGGTCACGGTTTTTCCGGCAAGCCGACGGCGCTCGGCTGGGATCCGCAGCGCATCGCGCGCGCCTGGATCGTGCTGATGAAGCGCCTCGGCTACAGCCGCTACGTCGCGCAGGGCGGCGATTGGGGCAATGCCGTCACCGAGCAGATGGCGGTGATCGCGCCGCCGGAATTGCTCGGCATTCACACCAACATGCCCGCCACCGTCCCCGACGATATCGCCAGGGCGCTCCAGCCCGGCGGATCGCGGCCGGCGAACCTCTCGGCCGACGAGCGCGTTGCCTACGATCAGCTCGATGATTTCTACAAGCACGGCCTTGGCTATGCGATCGAGATGTCGAACCGGCCGCAGACGCTCTACGGTCTCGTGGACTCGCCGTCCGGCCTCGCGTCCTGGATGCTCGATCACGACGCGCGCAGCGCCGCGATGATTGCGCGCGTCTTCGACGGCAAGACGGAGGGGCTGTCGCGGGACGATGTGATCGACAACGTCACGCTTTATTGGCTCACCAACACAGCGGTGTCGTCGGCGCGGCTCTACTGGGAGAACAAGCTGGTGTTCTTCGAACCCAAGCACATCAAGATCCCGGTCGCCGTCAGTGTCTTCCCGGACGAGATCTATGCCGCGCCGCGGAGCTGGGCTGAGAAGGCTTATCCGAAGCTGATGCACTACAACCGCCTCGACAAGGGCGGCCACTTCGCTGCCTGGGAGCAGCCCGCGCTGTTCACCGCGGAAATGCGCACCGCATTCCGCCCACTGCGCCAATCGATCTGAAACCGGCATGGATACGCGGTGCCGCGCGTCCCTTCATTTCCCCTACATCAGGAGCCAATCATGAATCGCCCCGAACGCGCCTTCACGACCGACGAGATTCGCCTGGAACGCTTGCTGCCGACCTACTGGCGTGTCACCTTTGACATGCCGCCGGTCAACATCTTTGGTCCGAGGCAGCTTCCCCTCCTCAATGACGTCATCACCGCGATCGAGACCGATCCGCAGGTGAAGGTCGTCGTGTTCGACAGCGCCGTCGAAGGCTTCTTCATCACCCATTACGACTTCCTCGCGCCGCTGGAGGACTCGCTGAGCATTCCACCGGGGCCGACCGGCCTGCAGGCGCTGCCTGATATGCTGGTGCGCCTCAGCCGCGCGCCTGTCGTCTCCATCGCTTCGATCCGGGGCCGCGCAACCGGTGTCGGCAGCGAGCTTGCGCTTGCGAGCGACATGCGATTTGCCAGCCGTGAGAAGGCGATCCTGTCGCAATGGGAGGTCGGTGCCGGCCTTGTGCCCGGCGGCGGCCCGATGGCGCGGTTGCCGCGTTTGATGGGCCGCGGTCGCGCGCTCGAAGTGCTGCTCGGCGCCGACGACATCCACGGCGATCTCGCCGAGCGCTACGGCTATGTGAACCGGTCGATGCCGGATGCCGAGCTCGACGGCTTCGTCGAGGCGCTCGCGATGCGCATTGCCTCGTTCGACAAGGAGGCGATCGCCGAGACCAAGCGCCTCGTCGACGTCGCCAGCCTGCCGCCGGATGACGAGATCAAGCCGGAATGGGACGCTTTCCTGGCCGCGCTCGGCCGCCCCGCAAGCCAGACCCGCCTCAAGGCGCTGATGGCGCGCGGCTTCCACCGCGCCGGTGACGT
The DNA here is from genome assembly GCF_007290395.2 of Bradyrhizobium cosmicum. Lineage (NCBI taxonomy): Bacteria > Pseudomonadati > Pseudomonadota > Alphaproteobacteria > Hyphomicrobiales > Nitrobacteraceae > Bradyrhizobium > Bradyrhizobium cosmicum. The sequence continues at coordinate 2,157,958 of NZ_CP041656.2, forward strand.
CGAGAACCGGCTGGGATTCCACGTCGGACAGATTGGGTCCTAAAGCCTTGGAGCGAAGTGGATGCCGGTTCGCGTGAAGAAAACGCCTCAAAGAAGACTCAAGTCTTGTTCCGATTTCATCGGAACGGGACTTGACGGAACTGCTGCGGCGTTCGGCCGGTTGGAACAGTAGCAGCCGGTCGTGCCAATGTCGTTTTCCCGCGGTACCGAGCGCCGGTGCTGAAATCAAACAAGGAGAATTAAGATGATCCGCAAGGCAACAGCAGTCTGGAAGGGCACCGGTCGCGATGGCACCGGCCATTTGTCGAGCGAATCCGGTGTGCTTGCCGGGACGCCCTATTCGTTCAAAACCCGTTTCGAGAACGAGAAGGGCACCAATCCCGAGGAGTTGATCGCGGCGGCCCATGCCGGTTGCTTTACGATGGCACTGGCCTTCGGCCTCCAGATGGCCGGTTTCACGCCGGACGAGCTCTCCACCGAGGCGGCTGTGACACTCGAGCCCGAAGGCAAGGGTTTCAAGATCAGCAAATCCGCCCTGACCTTGCGTGCCAAGGTGCCGAACCTCGACGATGCGGGTTTTGCCAAGATTGCCGGCGAGGCTGAGAAGAACTGTCCGGTGTCGAAAGTGCTCAACGCCGCGATCACGCTGGACGCCAAGCTGGGCTGACCGACAAAGGGGAATGCTGCCATGCCTCGTCAAGGTTTGCCTCGCCAACATCAGCCGGATGAAGACAGGTTCAGGGCGATATTGCCCGAGGAGATCGCATGGCAGCCTTTCCCGGCATTTCCGCCGGGCGCGCGGCTGGCCGTGATGGTCGGCCATCCCGCCGAGCCCGGACCCTATGTGGTCCGGGTGAAGGTGCCCGGCGGCACCAGGCTGATGCCGCACGAGCATCCGGAAGACCGCATCTACACGGTCATGTCAGGTGTGTTTTATATCGGGCTCGGCGAGAGTTTTGACGGCGACAAGGTCAAGGCCTATCCGCCGGGTAGCGTCATTGTCCTGCCCGGCGAGACCTGGCACTTTCACTGGGCGAAATCCGGCGAATACGTCACGCAGGTTTCCGCGATCGGTCCGCTCGGCCTCGACTATCATGATGAGCATGACGATCCACGCTTGCATGCAACCGCAGAGCAGCGCTGAATATCTCGACCAAACGAATGGAGCATCAGATGACGACAGAGCGCGCAGTGTTGGCCGGAGGCTGTTTCTGGGGCATGCAGGATCTCATCCGCAGGCAGCCCGGCGTGATCTCGACGCGGGTCGGTTACACCGGCGGGCACGTGAAGAACGCCACCTATCGCAATCACGAAGGCCACGCCGAAGCGATCGAGATCATCTTCGATCCGGCCAAGACCAGCTTCCGGACCATGCTGGAGTTCTTCTTCCAGATCCATGATCCGAGCACGCTGAACCGCCAGGGCAACGATCTCGGCACGAGCTACCGCTCGGCCATCTTCTATACCAGCGACGAACAGAAGCGGATCGCGGAGGACACCATCGCCGACGTCGAGGCGTCCGGCCTGTGGCCCGGCAAGGTGGTGACTGAAGTCGCGCCCGCTGCCGAGTTCTGGGAAGCCGAGCCCGAGCATCAGGATTATCTCGAGCGTTATCCTGACGGCTACACGTGCCACTTCATCCGGCCCGACTGGAAGCTGCCGCGCCGCGCGGCGGCGGCCGCAGGCGGATAGACCCCAGCGCGGGCCTGATTGAGGCAAAGGCATACTGCCGCCGGGCGCGGAGTTGCCATCGAAGCCTCCGAGATCATCGATCAACCTGCGATGCTGTCATCGTCGGGCCGACGGCGCTCGAAAGCGCCTGGGCTCGGTTCGGAGGCGTTCGTCAACTTTTCACCGGAGCGCGGGGAGCAGCATGTACGAAATGTCCTCTTCGCGTCCGGCAAGAGTTGTCCAGTCTCGAGAACGCGTGGCCGCCCGGTGAATCGCTCGTCATCCGCAGATCACATTCACCGCCTTCCGGGCGACTTCCTTCAACTCGGCGCGGGACGCGCCGGCCCTGGCGCGGATCGCGATCGTATGCATCGTGGCCGACGCCAGGATGGCGAGCGTCGCGGGATCAGCATCGCGCTTCAACTCGCCTTTGTCCTGCGCGAGCCGAAACCGCGCCTCGAAATCGGCGTCGATCGCGCGAAGCCCCGTCGCCACGCTCTTCCTGATCGCTGCATCTTCCGCAGTTTCCGTGACTGCGGTCCCGACCACGAAGCAGCCGCGCGCGTGTCCCTTGCCCGAGAAATAGATCGACAGAGCCGCGTCGTAGGCGAGCATCAGCGCCTCGTCCAGGGGACGGTCTCCCGCGAGCGCCTCGCGCGTTGCGGTCAGGCTGATCTCCCAATAGCGTGCGAGCGCTTCGAGATAGAGCGCGTGCTTGTTGCCGAAGACCGCGTAGAGGCTCGGGGGACTCATGCCGGTCGCTTCCGCCACCTTGTCGAGGGACGTTCCGGAATAGCCGGTCTTCCAGAAGGTCTCGGTTGCCCGCTTGAGGGCCGTGTCCGCGTCGTAGGCGGGCGGCCGTCCCCGGCGTGCGGGGCTCGTTTCGTTCTTTTTCCGTGCCATATCGTGAGAACCCTGGTTGCCATGTTCCGCACATATATTTGTATGGATCGTTATAAAAATCAATGGGCGCCATCTTGATCACCGCATCCGAGTACAATATTTGTAACGAGCGTTAGTAAAGAAGATAGAGGCCTTCCGATGCGTTTCAATTTCGCGCCAATCGCCGGCTGGTGGGGCGATCGCAGAAGCTTCCGCAGGAGCGAAGCAGCCGGGCCGTTGCCCGGATCGGAGCTGGGGGGACGGTTGCGACGGCCCCTAATGCTTGCGGTCCCGATGATCGTGGCTGCGGTCGGAGCCTCCATGCATCTCGCCGAGGAGCAGTACGTTTCGACCGACGACGCGTTCGTCCGCGCCGCCAAGGTGACGATCAACGCCCGGGTTTCCGGTCAGGCCGTCGAAATCGCCGTTCGGGACAATCAGCGCGTTCGGCAGGGCCAGGTCCTGTTCCGGATCGATCCGGAGCCTTACCAGATTGCAGTCGATCAGGCGGAAGCGCGGCTCGGCAGCGCGCGCCTTCAGATCGACTCGCTCAAGGCGACCTACCGTCAGCAGCAGGCCGAACTGCAATCGGCCAGGGAATCGGCTGCCTTTGACGAACGTGAGTTCGACCGCAAGAAGATGCTGGTCGCGTCCGACTTCACGCCGCGCGCGGTCTATGAGCGGGCCGAGACGAACATGAAGATTGCGCGCCACCGCATCGGCTCGATCGAACAGCAGATCGCGAATACGATCGTCGCCCTCAATGGCGATGCCGATATTGATGTCGATCGCCATCCGACCGTTCGCGCGGCACGGGCCCAGTTCGACCGTGCGCGGCTCGATCTCTCCTATGCCACCGTGACTGCGCCCGAGGACGGGATCGTGACGAAGGTGGATGATCTGCAGATCGGTGGTTTCGTCAATGCCGGTACAGCGACGTTCTCACTGATGTCGAGCCGGCATATCTGGATTGAAGCTAACTTCCGCGAGACCGGTTTGACCCATATGCGCCCGGGTCAGGAGGCGATGATCGACGTCGATGCCTATCCGGATCGCAAGTTCAAGGCGCATATCGTTAGCATGAGTCCGGGCACCGGGTCGGACTTCTCGCTCTTGCCGCCCGAAAATGCGACCGGAAACTGGGTCAAGGTCGTGCAGCGCCTGCCGGTGCGCCTCGAACTGGACGATCTCGACCCAAGCCGGCCGCTATTCTCTGGCATCAGCGTCACGGCGCGGGTCGATACCGGTTATCGCCGCACTTGGCCGCATCTGCTCCAGCCCGCGCTCGCGACGGAGGGCAAATGAGTACGCCGCTCCCATCTGTCGCCGCACCGCGTGGTCATCAAGCGCTCACCGTGGCTGCGCTCATGGCGACCTATATGCAGGCCGTCAACATTTCGATACCGAATGCGGCGCTGCCCCACATTCAGGCGAGCCTCTCGATGGCCAATGACGAGGTCGGCTGGGTGTTTTCCTCGTATATCGCCGCGAGCGCCGTGACCATGTCGATCACGCAATGGCTGGCGGGACGCTATGGGCGGAAGGTGGTCTATCAATACGCCGTTATGATCTTCGTGGTGGGTCTCGCCCTCAACACGGTGGCGATGACGTCGATCCAGTTCGTGCTGGCGCGCATCCTTCAGGGATTGGCAAGCGGGCCGCTTGCGCCGCTTTCGCTCGCGATTCTGCTCGAGGTGACAACGCCGCCGCGACATGCGCGCGTCAGCCTGGCATGGACCGTCTGCTCGCTGCTCGGCATCAGCAGCGGCCCCGCGATAGGTGGCTGGCTCAGCGAGTATTATGGTTGGCCATCGATCTTCTACTTCAGCCTGCCGATGGCAGGTTTCGTCTTCCTGACGATCGCCCGGCAACTGAGCGAGAAGCGGGTGGAGCGGAGCCAGACCTTCGACTTCTTCGGTCTGACGACGTTCTCCGTCGGAATGATCGGGCTGCAAATGCTGCTCGATCGCGGCGAACGCCTCGAATGGTTCGCCTCGACGGAGATCTGGGTCGAAGCAATTGCCTCGGTCGTGGGATTCTATCTCTTCGTCGTCCATGTCATGACGAGAAAAGAACATTTCCTCCGCACGGCGTTGTTCAGGGATCGCAATCTCGTGCTGTCGACGGTGATCTCCTTCGCGCTCGGCTTCGTCCTCTTGCCGACACTCGCATTGACGTCCCCGATGCTGGAGGAATTGCTCAACTACCCGGTCGACACCACCGGCTACATGACCATTCCGCGCGGCATCGCGCTGGTGGGAGCGTTGGTGCTGACGAGCCTGGTTCCGGCGCAGGTCGACTATCGGCCATTTCTCATTGGTGGAATGACGTTGGTCGTCTACGCCAACTGGCTGATGCTGGGTTATTCACCGGCGATGGATTGGCGGCCGGTGGTGGAGGCGGGCCTCTTGCAGGGGGCCGGTATCGGCATGTTGTTGCCGGCGCTCGCCAGGGCCGCTTTCGGCACGCTCGATCCGAAGCTTCGCCCGGAAGGCAGCGCGCTGATCAACCTGTCGCGGCTTTACGGCAGCACCATCGGCATTGCGGTGGTCCAGCTGTTCTTCTACGCCAATACGCAAGCCGTGCATGTCGCACTGGCCAAGAATCTCACCCCGTACCGCGTCGCGGCTTACATGGGAGGTTCGATCGGCAAGCCGGAGCTTGCCGCGCTCAACGGCATGGTCACGCGCCAGGCGGCCACGGTGGCGGTCATCGATCAGTTCGAGATCCTGATGTTCGCGATGCTCGTCGTGATCCCGCTCGTCTTCTTTCTCCGCAAGCCGCGTCCCGCGGGTTGAAGCCGTCGAGCCGCGACATAGCGCCGTATCGTCAAGGTTCAATCACCTCGTCCCTCCCTGTGGGGGAGCCGAGGTCAAACAAAGGAGCACCAGCATGACGACGGATTCGCTTCGCTTCACCAGGATTTCTACACATGCGTCCGGGGCAATCCCCGCTGTGGGATTTGGCACGCTCATTCCGGATCCGCTCGTGACCGGGCAGGCCACCAAGGCTGCATTGGAGGCGGGATTTCGCCATCTCGATTGTGCCGAGCGCTACCGCAATGAAGAGGCAGTCGGCGATGCGGTGCAGGAAGTGTTCAAGGCGGGAACACTTCAGCGCCGGGACCTGTTCGTGACGACGAAGCTATGGAACACCAATCACCGGCCGGATCGGGTCAAGCCTGCCTTCGATGCGAGCCGCCGGCGGCTGCAAGTCGACGATATCGACTGCTACATCATCCACACTTTCAACCCGGAGACGAGCAGGACCCGAGAGATGAGCGCGGTCGGGTTGTCTATGATCGCGGGGTTACGCTGGCTGAGACTTGGGGCGCGATGGAGCGCCTCGTCGACGAGGGGCACTGCAAGTCGATCGGCTTGTCGGACATTACCCTGGAGAAGCTGCGCGAAATCGTTGCGGTCGCGCGGATCAGGCCTGCCATGGTGCAGATCGAATCGCATCCGTATCTTCCTGAATGGGAGTTGGTCGACTTCTGCCGTGAGCACGGAATTGTCCTGCAGGCGTTTGCCGCGCTGGGACACGCGATGAAACCGAACCTGCTGGCCGACCCTGTCATCACGTCCATCGCGGAACGCCTGAACAAGACTCCGGCCCAGATTGCGCTGGCATGGGCCGTTCAGCGTGGCACGGCTTTTCTGACGACTTCGACCAATCCTCGACGTATCCAGGAGAATTTCGATATCTCGACGCTGCCTGATGACGCCATGCGGGAGATGCGCGATAAGATCACGACCAACATCCGGTTCAATTCGGTCGTGGAGACGGGCGTGCCAGGATTCATTCCGCGGGTTGGATGAAACGTCGCCGGCAGATCCGTCAGGTCCGGAGCTGCTCGATCAAGGCCCGCGCGCTGCGGATATCGGCGATGTCTGCATCCTCGGTAAACGGGGCGCATGTGCGTTCCAGAATCGCCAGGGCCTCTGCATTCTGACCAGCCCCGCTCATCAGCCGCGCGAGGCTGGTGGCGCAGCGCAGCTCCCAGAAGCGCGCGCCCTGCTGTGCAGCAATGGCCATGGCTTCGCGAAAATGCGCTTCGGCCTCGCCTGCATGCCGCGCGCCCCTCAGCATCAACTCGCCCTTGATCCGGATCAGCTCCGGCAGATACCAGAGCTCCTGCCTGTCGTTGCAGCGGGTCAGCACGTCCTCGATCACGTCGAGGCCACGGTCGATCTGGTCGGCCTCTCCGGAGCACGCGGCCAGCTCGCCGAGCAGGGGGAGGAAGCGCGGCAGGAAGCGTGCATCGCCGGCGCGATTGAGCTCTTCGCGTAGCAGCGGCAGGCCGGTCGCGAGATCGCCGCGCCTGGCCATGACTGCGGCGTTGAAGGCCCGCGCCCACAGACCCCACAGCCGGATGGCGTGGCGCTCGGTGTGTTCGAGCAACTCGGCGCCGTGGCGTTCCGCGGCGTCGAAGTCGCCGGCCCAGAACGCGATCGGGCAGGCGGCCTGTCCGAGCACGCTGCTGAAAGTCAGCGCGTGGCCGTTGGCGCGGCCTTCCTCGATGTTTCTGGCGGCGAGCGCCTGGGCCTGGTCGGCCTGGCCCTGCAGCCACAGGATGCGGGCGCGGAAATATTGCGTCGATATTCTCAAGTCCAGCGGGAAGATTTTCGGCTTCTCCGCGAGCACATGCAGCGAGGCGTTCACGCGGTCAATCCGAACGCGCGCGTCGTTCTGGTCGCCGAGATAGTGCAGCGCCACGGCCATCAGCCGGTCGCTCAGCATGACGTCGGTGCTATCAGGCGAGTTCGCGGCGGCGCCGGCAAAGCGCTCGGCCAGAGCTCGTGCCTTGCCGAATTGTCCGTTGTTGAACTGGTCGATCGATAGGCCCCAGAGCGCGCGCAGGCGAAAGTCCTTGTCGTCGAGCTTTTCCGCCAGTTCAAATGTCGTCTCGAGGATCGGGCGCGCCTCACGGGCGCGGCCCTCGCCATACATCAGCGACCAGCCGAGTGCCGACAGCAGTTGCATGCGGGTCCGGTCGTCGCCGGTGTCGCCGAGCGCGGCGAGCGCCGTCCGGGTGCGCTCGCGGCATTCGGCGAACAAGGAGAGGCGGACCCACAACGTGACCGCGGCAACCGTCAGCCTGATTCCAAGCGCCGTGTCGCCGTCGGGCGCGAAGGCCCAGTCCAGCGCCGCCCGCACATTGTCCAGCTCCGCGCCGTAGATGCCGAGCCATTCGGGCAGCGGCGTCGACGTGTCGGCGTCGGCGCGCGCGAAGAACTCCCGAAAATGCTCCGCATGGCGCCGCGCGACCTGCCTGGTTTCGCCGAGTTCGTTGAGCTTTGCGTGTGCGTAGGTGCGCGTGGTGTCGAGCAGGCGATAGCGCAGCGTCCGCGAGCCTGACGGCGCGATCAGCGATTTGGCGACCAGGCTATCGATCCCCTCGAGCGTTTCCGCTGTGCTGAGCCCGTCGCCGGCCGCGATCGTGGCAGCCGCTTCCGGTGCGAAGGGTCCGGCGAACACCGAAAGGCGCCGCAGGGTGGCGCTCTCGGCGGGAGACAGCAGATCATAGCTCCAGTCGAGCGCTGCGGCGAGCGTCTGGTGACGCGGCACGGCGGTGCGTCGCCCTCGCCATTGCAGCGAGAAACGGCTGTCGAGCAAGGATGCTGTTCCGGCGATGCCGTAGGCGTTGACGCGGCCTGCCGCAAGCTCGATGGCGAGCGCGATGCCGTCGAGGCGCCGGCAGATGCTGGCGACGAGCGGCGCTTCCTCCGCGCTGAGCTGGAACGGACCCGAGCTCTGTGCGATGCGCTCGACGAACAGTTGGGCCGCGGGATAGGCGAGCACCTCGGCGGCATCCAGGCCCTCGCGCTCGGGCGGGCAGTCCAGCGGGAACAGCCGGAAGATGCGCTCGCCCTCGCTCCGGAACGACTCCCGGCTGGTCGCGAGCACGCGAAGCTGCGGCGCATCGCGGACGATACGCTCGACCAGCGGCGCCAGCGCGTCCAGCACATGCTCGCAACTGTCGAAGATCACCAGGGTCGGGCCGCTCTTCAGAAATGTCAGCAGGGCCGGCGTCGGATCTTCCGCGCTGATGGTCAGTCCGAGCGCGGAGGCGATGGTGGTGGTGACGTGGCTGGCATCTCTGAGCGGACCGAAGTCGACGAAGAAGACGCGCCCGCCGAAATCCTGGGAACGGCGATGCCCGACGGTGACGGCGACGGCGGTCTTGCCGATGCCGCCCGGCCCGACCACGGTCATGAAGCGATGCAGCGACAGCCCGTTCGATATCTTTTCGACGATCTCCTCCCGCCCGACCATCTTCGCGAGCTGTGCGGGGAGGGAGCGGGGCGGCAGGATGTCGACGGTCGGCTGCGCGACGGCCGCGGCCGGCTGAGCCAACGAGGCGACAAAGCAATAGCCGCGTCCGGGCACGTTGACGACATAGCGGGCCGATTTGCCGGTATCGCCCAGAACCTTGCGCAAAGCTGCGACATGAAAGCGCAGGCTGCCCTCGTCGACATTGACGTCGGCCCAGATGCGCTTGACCAGCTCGCGCTTGTCGACCACTTCGCCGGGGCGCTCGGCGAGGAAGATGAGAATGTCGAGCGCGCGGCCGCCGACATGGAGCGGCGAGCCCTCCTTCTCCAAGAGCCGGGACTTCGGAAACAGTCGAAATGGCCCAAAGGAAATGGCCGGATCTTCGTGATGGTCTGGCACGCGCCATTGCCCCCGCAACGGGAGTCCAAAGGTATTACTTTCTGGTCTATCAGAACGAGGCGTACAGTAAACCGGCGGAAAGCAGTGGGCAGGGCTGACAGCCCTGCGCGCATCGCTTGGGTCGGCCGATCCGTCGAAATAATGCTTGAAACGGAATGGGTTAGCCTCGCGTGACCGCCTCGACAATGACCGCCGACGTCCGGAGCTCGATGATGCCTTCTCTCTCGCGCCGGCAGTTCGTCCATGCCTTATCGGGCGCGGCGGCGCTGGCAGGACTGTCGCGTAGCGCACATGGTGCCGATTATCCGTCCCGCCCCATTCGCCTTGTGCATCCGTACGGGGCCGGCGGAGCGGGGGACCAGATCGGGCGTCCCTGGGTGGACAAGATGTCGTCGCTGCTCGGGCCGACCTTCGTCGACTATATCGGCGGTGCCGGCGGCGCGATCGGGACCGCTGCGGTCGCACGCGAGGCGCCCGACGGCTACTCGCTGCTGCTCGGCAACGGCTCCACGCAGGTCATCATTCCCCTGACCACGGCCAATCCCGGCTATTCCGTCGACGATTTCCGCGCCATCTACCGCTTGATCAGCACCGCGCTGGTTTTCGCCGTGCATCCGTCGCTGCCGGTCACAGACCTGCGCGAGTTGATCGCCTATGCCAAGGCCAATCCGGGGAAGCTCTCCTACGGGACGCCCGGCATCGCCACCGGCAACCATCTGGTCGGCGAAAGCTTCAAGCAGCAGGCGGGTGCGTTGGACATCGTCCATGTGCCTTATCGCGGGATGTCGCAGGCCGCCAACGACCTCGTCAGCGGCCAGATATCGCTCATCATCGGCGTGATGTCCGTTCAATTGAAGGAGCTCGGCGAGGCTGGCAAAGTCAGGCTGCTGGCGGTCACCACCGAGAAGCGGCTCAGCGGTGCGCCGGAGATTCCGACCGCCGTCGAATCCGGCATGCCGGATCTTCGCTATGAGGGATGGTTCGGCATCTTCGCACCAAGGCGCACCGACGATGCGATCATCGACCGGATCGCGCAGGCGACGCGGCTGGCCATGTCCGATCCGGCGCTTCTGGCGGGCTATCGCGCCCAGGGCCTGGAGCCCGACAGCGATTCGAGTCCCGACAAATTCCAGCGCATCGTCGAGGCGACGACGGCGAGCCTGGCGCCCGTGATCAAGTCAATCGGGCTGAGCAAATTGTGAGACTGGCTCAGGCGCGCCGGCGCGTGACGATGCGGGCCGACAGCGTGACGAGACCCATCAGTGCAGCAAGCAGCCAGAATGCCATCGGCAGTCCGCCGAGACGTGCGACGAAGCCGACACCGGCAGGACCGACCAGGATGCCGGCATAGCCCGCGGTCGTGATCGCCGCGACGGCGAGCCCTGTCGGCATCACCTTTTGCCTCGCCGCCCGGCGGAACAGCACCGGCACGAGATTCGAGGCGCCGAGCCCGATCAGCAGGAAGCCCGCGACGGCGACCGCGGCTACGGGCGCCGTGAGCAGCAACACGAAACCCGCGATCGCAATGAGGCTGCCCCAGATCAATGTCGCGCGGTCCCCGATGCGCGCGACGACGGCGTCGCCGCCGAGCCGCCCCACCGTCATCGCGATCGAGAACACGATGTAGCCGATCCCGCCCTGCGTCTCGGAGACGAGGCCCGCGCCGATCACGAGCAGCGCACTCCAGTCGAGCATCGCGCCTTCGACGAGGAAGGTGATGGCGCCCAGCAGCGCCAGCAGCAGCACCGAGCCATGCGGCAGCACGAACAACGGCCCGTCCTGGACCTGCACCGAGGAAAGCAGGCGCGGCCAGCTGATCAGCATCGCGATCAGCATCAGGACCGAGCAGGTCAGCGTAGAGGCGAGCGCGCCTGTTTGCAGTGACAGCAGCGCGGTCATCAGCGCCGATCCGGCGAAGCCGCCGATGCTGAACAGGGCATGGAAACCGGACATCAGCGGACGGCCCGCGTCGCGCTCCACCTCGACCGCATGGATGTTCATGGCGACGTCGATCGAGCCGAGCGCCGCGCCGAAGGCGAGCAGCGCGAGCGCCAGCGTGGCCGGCGTGCTCGCGACAGCCAGCAGCGGCAGCACCAGCGCCAGACCGAGCCCGCCCGCGATGATGATCGGCTTGCTGCCGTAGCGCGCGCTCATCACGCCGGTCATGAGCATCGCGACGACAGAGCCGATGCCGAGGCTGAGCAGCAGCAGCCCGAGCACGCCGTCGTCCACGCCGAGCCGCGTCTTCGCGAACGGCACCAGCGGCGCCCAGCACGCGATGCCGAAGCCCGCGACGAGGAAGGCGAGCCGAGTCGCAAGGCGCGTCGCCGGCCGGTCGGCGGAATGCATGGGAACTCCGGAGGAAGCAGGGGCGGGCGTTCGACTAGCCCTGCGATTGCCGCGACTTTATGTCCGGGGCGCGCGTGGGCCGTCGCTGGTCGCGGCGAACTGCAAGCGGACGCGCAGGCCCTTTGGCGCGTTGTCGAGCAGCACGAGCGTTCCGTCATGCGCGGTCACGATCGCCTGCGCGATTGACAGACCAAGGCCAAATCCCGCCGTCTCGTCCATGGTGCGCGCCTCTTCTCCCCGCACGAACGGCTCCAGCATCGCCGCCTTCCTGTCATCGGGAATGCCAGGTCCGTCGTCGGAGACGTCGATGACAAGCTGGTCCCCCGATATCGACAGTGCGACATCGACCCGGGTTCCGAACCGCGTTGCGTTCTGGACCAGGTTTGTCACCGCGCGGATGATCTCGTCTGGCCGCAGCACGAAGGCGGCCCTGTCGGGGCCGGTATAGGTCACGGCATATCCGGAATCCGAGAACTGCTCGCAGACCATCTGCAGCAGCGCGGCGACGTCCACCAGTGTCGGCTTGACGGGGCTCTCGTTGCGCAGCAGCGACAGCACCGATTCCAGCATCGACTGCATCTGGTCGAGGTCGCGCACGGTCTGCAGGCGCTGCGCCGGATCCTCGATATATTCGGAGCGCAGCCGCAGCCGCGTGATCGGGGTGCGCAGGTCGTGGCTGATGGCCGCGAGCATGCGCGTCCTGTCGTTCATCAGCGTGGTGATACGTTCGCGCATCCGGTTGAGCGCCCGGGCCGCGGACCTGATCTCCTCGGGGCCGTTTTCGGGCAGCGGCGCCGACGACCGGTTCAGGCTGAAGTTTTCCGCCGCCCGCGCGAAGCCCGACAAGGGCGAGGAGAGCGCGCGGCCGGCCCAGATGCCCAGCAGCGTCATGCTCGCCACCAGGAACAGCAGCGTCGAGGTCCAGAGGCCGCTGACGAAGGCCGGCATCTTCGGCGATCCGATCGTGGCCTCGAGCACGTCGTCGCCGGCGAGGTAGTACCAGACGCGATTGTCCTCGGGCGCGGATCCGCGAATGAGATCGATCTTGCCGCCGGGCGGCGTCGGGATGTTCAGAGGCGTCCGCTCCGGCAGCGGCACACTGGAGCTGGAGACGTTGTCCCGCAATTGTAGCTTCAGTTCCGGATAGGTGCGGCTGATGCTGTCCAGGACGGTGGCACGCTCCGCCTCCGGCGTATTGGCGATGATCCGCGTGATCAATTCGAACTGCTCAAGAGGTCTGTCCGCCAACAGTTGCGGCCGGTTGAGCAGGAAGTATCCGGCGATCAGCACATGGATCAGGATCAGCGAGACCAGGATCAGGGCCGCGATCTGGCCGCTGATCCGCCTGAAGCTGAACAGTGCGACGATATCCCGGGCGCGGCTCATGCTTCCTTCACCACCGGCGTGAAGATGTAGCCGCCGGTGCGGACTGTCCGGATCACGGATGTGCCTTCGGTCCGGTCGAGCTTGCGGCGCAGCCGACTGACCAGCACGTCGATGCTGCGGCCAAAACCGCCGCCCGGACGGCCGCGCGTCATGTTGAGAAGGCTGTCGCGGGTGAGAATACGGCCGGCCCTTTCGCAGAAGGCCTGCAGCAGGTCGAACTCGGCGCTGGTCAGCGGCACCTGCGCGCCTTCAGGGTCGCGCAATTCGCGCATCCGGAGATCGACCATCCAACCCTGGAACGTCAGGCGCGTTGCAGCAGATCCGGCCACGAGTCCGCTCGACTGCCGGCGCAGCACGGCGTTGATTCTGGCGAGAAGCTCGCGCGGGTTGAACGGCTTTGGCAGATAGTCGTCGGCACCCATTTCGAGGCCGAGGATCCGGTCGAGGTCCTCGCCCTTTGCGGTGAGAATGATGATCGGGGTCGATGAACCTGCACGCAGCCGCCGGCACAGGCTGAGGCCGTCCTCGCCGGGCAGCATCAGGTCGAGCACGATCAGGTCGACCCGGTTGTGCGACAGATAGCGGTCCATCTCCTTGCCGTTCGTGACCGCGCCAACCGAAAACGAATGCTCGCGCAGATAACGCGCGATGAGGTCGCGGGTCTGCTGGTCGTCTTCGATGACCAGGACCGTCTGTGTGCTGTTTGTCATGACTGAAATCGCATCGGGGGTGCCGATCGTTGATCCATTTGCGGGCGATTGTCTCGTCCGAAGAACTACGGTCATGGTGCAATCCTACGGTCAGTCACGGCTCAAGGCCACTACGGGGTCGAGGAAGGCGGCGCGGCGGGCGGGGAAAAAGCCGAAGGCGACCCCGATCCCGGTCGAGGTCAGGAACGCCGCGCCGATCGAGAACATGGAATAGCTAACCTGGAACCCCGGCACCGCGATGTTGATGATGACGCCGAGCAGGATCGCGATCAGGATGCCGGCGATGCCGCCGATCGACGAGATCAGGGTCGCCTCCACCAGGAACTGCTGGAGGATGTCGCTGCGCCGGGCGCCGACCGCCATGCGGACGCCGATCTCGCTGATCCGCTCGGACACGGACACCAGCATGATGTTCATAACGCCGATGCCGCCGACGACCAGCGAGATGACGGCGATCGCCGCCACGAGGAAGGCGAGCGTCTGCGTGGTGCTGGTAATGGTCCGGCGGATATCGTCGGTGTTGAGGATGACGAAGTCCCTGGTGTTGTGCCGCTGTGTCAGCAGCGTGGTGACTGCGTCCTGCGCCAGCGTGGTCGAGACCTCGTCGCTGATCCGGAGCAGGACGCTGCGCAGCGCGCGGTCGCCGGTGAACTGGGCCTGCACGGTGGTGTAGGGCAGGTAGACCGAGAGGTTCTGGTTCGAGCCGAATCCGCCCTGCTGCTGGGCGATCACGCCGACGATGCGGCAGGGCACCTTGCCGAGCCAGATCACGCGGCCGATCCCCGAGGTCTGGTCGTCGGAGAAGAAGGTCTTGCGGGTGTTGTCGTCGATGACGGCCTGCCGCTCGATGTTGCGGACGGCGTCGGCATCGAACAGGCGGCCCTTCGCGAGCTTGGCCCCCTTCACCTGGAAATAGCTCTCGCCGACGCCGTTGACCAGCACGTTGGATTCGTTGCCGCGATAGCGGACCGTCGTGCTGGTCGAGACCGTCGGCGTGACCCCGGCAATGAAGCTCTGCCGGTCGAGCGCGCGGGCATCGTCGACCACCAGCGTCTTGATCTTGCTGGCGCGGGCATCGCCGAAATCCTTGCCCGGGAATACCTCGATCGTGTTGGTGCCGAGGTTGGAGATATCGGACAGCACCTTGCGCTGGGAGGCGTTGCCGAGCGCGACGACGGACGACACCGCGGCGATGCCGATGATGATGCCGAGCATGGTCAGGAACGCGCGCAACCGGTGCGCGGCCATTGCGGCCAACGCCATGCGCGATGCTTCCCTCAGGCGTCCCATCGCGCTGAACCAGCCGACACTGCTGTCCCGTGCGGATCGGGAGGCCCTGGCGGAAGGTTCCGCCGTGGCGGCAGTTTCAGTGCGGCGATCGGAGGCGATTCTGCCGTCCCGCAATTCGATGATGCGCTCGGCCCGTGCGGCGACATCGGCATCATGAGTGACGATGATGATCGTACGTCCCTCGCGATGCAGCTCCTTCAGGATCTTCAGGACCTCCTCGCCGCTGCGCCGATCGAGGGCGCCGGTCGGCTCGTCCGCCAAGATCACCTCGGCGCCGTTGATCAGGGCTCGCGCGATAGAGACGCGCTGCTGCTGGCCGCCGGAGAGCTGGTTCGGGCGATGGCCGCTTCGGGTCGCCACGCCAAGTCGTTCGAGCAGTTCGTTCGCGCGGGTTCGGCGCTCGCGCGCGTTGATGCCGGCATAGACGGCGGGAATCTCGACATTGGCGGCGGCGGAAAGGTCTCCGAGCAGATGATAGCGCTGGAAGATGAAGCCGAAATGCTCGCGGCGCAGCGCCGCCAGCGCATCGGCGTCGAGCTCTGAAACGTTCTTGCCGGCGACGCGATAGGTGCCGGATGTCGGGCGGTCGAGGCAGCCGAGGATGTTGAGCAGAGTCGATTTGCCAGATCCCGACGAGCCGATGATCGCGACCATCTCGCCGGGCTGGATGCTCAGCGAGACGTCGTCGAGCGCAACCACGCGTGTGTCGCCGGCCGCGAACTCCCGCCGGACATTCTCGAGCGCGATGATCGGATCGGCCAACTGAGCGATCATGTCAGGGACCTCCCCCTCCGGGCGGACCGCCGCCTTGCATGCCGCGCGATGCGGTCTGCTCGCTCGCCTCTCCGGTGACGACGCGCTCGCCCTCGTCGAGGCCTGACTTGATCTCCACGGTGGTGCGATCGTTGAGGCCGGTCTTGACCTCGCGTTCGCTGACGTCGCCGGACGCGGTGAGCGTTCGCACCGTGCTGCGTCCGTCCGACTTCCGCATCACCGCCAGCGCCGGAATGACCTTCACGCGCCTGGCCTCGCCCGTGATGATGTGCACCTCGGCGGTCATGTAGGTCCGCAGCGCATAGTCCTTGTTGGGGACGTTGAAGACGCCGATGTAGTAGATCGCCGTACTGGTCGAGCTCGACGAGCTCGAGCTTGAGCTGGACGTGGTGGTCGAGGAGAAGCTGGCGTCCGTCTTGATCGATTCGGGCGCCGGCTCGATCTGATCCAGCCGGGCCTCATAACGATGGTCCTGGTCGCCGAGGATGGTGAAGTAGAGCGATTGACCCGGCTTGACCTTGACGATGTCGGCCTCGGAGATCTCCGCCCGCACCGTCATCGTCTCGAGCTGGCCGAGCACGACGATGGTCGGCGCGGACTGCACCGCGTTGACCGTCTGCCCCTCCTGAACCACCGTGGCGAGCACTGTCCCGTCGATCGGCGCGGTGATGCGGGTGTAGTCGAGATTGACCCTGGCGGTCTCCACGCTGGCCTCGGCGCCCACGATCAGGGCGTCCAGCGCGGCGATCTGGGCGCGGGTCTGGCGCACGGTCGAATCCGCGCTGTCGAAATCGCTGCGGGACGTCGCGTGCTGCGCCAATGTCGCCTGCTGGCGTGCCAGGTTCGCTTCGGCCAGCACCAGCGCGGCCTCCTTCTCGGTCTTCTGCGCGCGATAGTTCTTGAGCGAGGCCTCCGAGCTGCGCAGATCGTTCTGCTTGGTGATGGGGTCGATCTGGGCGATGACGTCGCCGGCCTTGACCGTGTCGCCAACGCGCACGTTGAGCGCGGTGATCCGGCCCGATACCTGCGCACCGACCGCGGTCAGCCGCGCCGGCTTGAGTGTTCCGCTGGCGAGCACTTCCTCGCGCAGATCGCTGACCGTGACAGGCGCCGTGATATAGGATTGCGACTTGCTCGACGTCCCCGTGAAACGCGTGGCCGCGACCGCGCCGATCACGACCACCGCGATGATTGCAGCGCCGATCTTCACGCGCTTGACGGTGATGATCCCGGTCACTTCAGCGCCTCCCGCGAATGCGGTCCCGTATTGGTGTCGATGATGATCGGCGTCGAGACGTCGACCGGATCGGTCCAACCGCCGCCGAGCGCCTTTGCCAGCGCGATGTAATCCTTGGCCGCCGACACCTTGCTCTGGATCAGCGAATCCTCGGCCGAATAGAGCGAGCGTTCGGCGTCCAGCACGTCGATGAAGCTGGCGCTGCCGGTCTCGAACAGCGATCGCGACAGCTTTGCCGCCTCGCGGTAGTTCTTCGCCGCCTCCGTCAGCTTGGTCGCGCGCACCCGCTCCTGCGACAACGACACCAGGGCGTTCTCGACGTCCTCGAACGCGGTGAGCAGGGTCGAGTGGAACGTCGCGAACGCCTGGTCGCGTTGTGCCTCCGCGATCCTGACCGTCGCAAGGCGCTTGCCGGCGTCGAACACGGGCACGGTGACCGATGGGCCGACCGACCAGCTCACGCTGGAATATTTGGCGAGGTCGCCGGCACGTAGCGCCGAGGTGCCGACCGAGCCGGTCAACGACACCGCCGGATAGCGATCCGCCTCGGCCGCGCCGATCTTGGCGGTCGCCTGGGCCAGCTTGCGTTCGGCGCTGGCGACATCAGGACGGCTCATCAGGAGATCGGCAGGCAGTCCCGTCGGCAGCGGCATGCGCGGAGCCGGCACGGGCGCGGACCGCGCCATCGATGAGGCGACGCCGTCGGGGGGGCGACCGAGCAGGATGCCGAGTCGATGAATGTCGGCGGCGAGCGCGGCCTGATAGGTCGGAACATTCGCCTCGGTGCTGGCGGCTTGCGCCGTCGCCTTGGCGAGATCGACTGCGTTGCCGCTGCCGGCATCGTATTTGCTGCGGGTCAGCTTTTCGGTGTCGCGCTGCGAGACAGACGTCCGCTGCGCCAGCGCGATCCGGGCCTGATAGCCGCGCGCCTCCACGTAATAGGCCGCGACGTCGCCGATCAGCGTGACCAGGCTGTCGCGCAAGTCCTCCTCGGCCGATTGCGCGCCGCGCACCGCTGCCTCGATGTTCCGCTGCGTGCCGCCGAACAGGTCGAGCTCCCAGCTGGAATCGAAACTTCCCTGGTGCAGCGTGTAGGGCGCGCTGTCGACGACGGCCGAGGCAGAGCCCGAACTGGCCTTGTTGTCGGTCACTGATGCGGTGCCGCTGACGGAGGGGAACAGGCCCGCGCTGGTCTGCTGGACCGTTGCTCGCGCCTCGCGCACGGCCGCCTTGGCTTTGGCAACATCGGGGTTGGCCTCGACGGCCTGTTCGATCAGCCGGTTGAGCAGGGGATCGCGCAGGCGCAGCCACCAGCGATCAAGCGTGCCGGTCTGCCGCCTGGACGCCGATTTGGCGCTCCAGTGCGCAGGCATATCGAGCCTGGGCGGCCCGGCGTAATCCGGACCAACCGCGCAGCCGGCCAGCATCAGCGCGAGGCAGGCCGCTCCGGCGCGCGGCAGGGCGTTGCGCAACAGGACTGGCGTTGGACGATGGTTCTCCTTTGCGGATGGCACGGGATTAACGAACGAGTGTGACGGCATCAAATCGGCTGAAATCCATTGGCCTCGCCCGCAGGGGGAGCGGCGTTCTCGGCCACCGAGAGGCGGGGCGAGGCATGGATTAGCCCAGCGATCGTGGCCTTTCAGCAGGTGAAATGTTGCTGGATGTAAACAGATGTTGCCGGGCGTCTCGACGTCGGCGCCAAGCTGCATGCCGGGCAGGACATCGGCCCTGTTTCGCCGGCCTGTCAAGCCTTTCCGGCGAAAAGATTCCACTTTACCGAAATTCGGAAACGGCGTATGTGTCGCCCATCCCGGCTCATCCTTGAGGGGCGATCGTACGTCGTCACGAGTTGCGAGCCGGGCTTGCGGTGGACGCGGCAGCGTCGGCATGAGAGGTGCGGGCAGGGCGGGTAGTCCCTGTGAGCTCGCGGCCGCGTGCGGACGAGCGGCGCTGTCAGGTTCGTCTCGTCGGCAAGTTTCCGGCTCCGTCGACAAGGCCGGGAAAACTGCGGCGAAATGGCGGGCCGTGCGTACGGCAAAACCGTGTGGTCCTGGCCGTCGTTGCTACGGTCAAGCTGCCGCGGAGGTGTGTGCGAGCCCAACCGGGCGGACAGCATCGTCAATTCGCGGGAGCGAGGGAGGCCAGAAGGAAAGTTCGGCTCCCGGGAGAGCACGGCATAAGCCGTCCGACCATCGCGCAGGGAAGGCCGAGTGATCGGCGACACCTGTATGCTGCTGTGCGGTTCTTTTGCGCTACATCTTCGCGCAGCGGACCGCGGGTGCCTGTCGGCACCCGGTCTTCCCTGCGCCCTCTTGGATTGGAGGGTATAGAGAAGAAGCAAAGCTCGGGCGAAACGCGCCGCGAGAATGAGAAGGCGTGTCTGCAACCACACACTCACTGTCATCGTCCGGCTCGACCGGACGATCCAGTACTCCGAGACAGTTGTGGTTCAACCGAGCGGCCGCGGCGTACTGGATTCCCCGCCTTCGCGGGGAACGACAGCGGTAATTGGAGAGCGAGCTGTCGCCTCATACTCCGTCATTGCGAGCGCAGCGAAGCAATCCAGAGTCTTTCCGCGGAGGGATTCTGGATTGCTTCGCTGCGCTCGCAATGACGAGGAGTGCGCGCCAGAAGGCCCGCTCACCACGAAATCGGAATTCTCTGCGCAAATCCGCCGAGATCCGAGTCGGGGTAGAGTGGCTGGCGGTCCAGCGGCCGGTTGTTGTTGCCACGCGCGAACGAGGTGCCGGGCGGGAAGGCGTAGTCGGTGAACTTGCGTTCGCCGGGCAGCACCTCGGTGCCGCCATCCAGCCACGACCGCTTGCTCACATAGAGGCGGGTGCGCGGGCCCGATTGGTAGGTCCGGTTGGGGCCGCGCGGGCCGTAGTCGTAAACGGCATTCGGTGTCGCCCGCGGCCGCTCCCGCTTGCCGGAGGTTGCGGCATCAGCGGCGAAGGTCGAGGCGAGGAAGGCAAGCAACACCGTTCTGGTCATGACAATCGTGCTCATCGGCGAATACCCGGTGCGAGTTCCTGATGTGGTGGCCTCTCGCACCGGCCCGCGCGCCTGTAAAGAATTCGCGCGTTGCGCGATGTTGCTGCGCGCCAGGATAGGCGGCGCGCGTGCGATGGCTGCCTGGTCTGGCCACGCGACGCTGAAGCTTTGTGCGGCCGGTCTGGCCGCTCCGCCCACGCGGCTGATCGGCCAATCAAATTCAACGACCGGAAACAGTACAGCAATCTCAAAGCCACACCGCGGCCACAGCCGTTTCGTTTCAGAGCAGGTGCGTGCTCTTGAGGTGTGGAATGTCGGTTTTGCGGGCCTGGCTGATCGCGGTGGCGATGAGCGGTATGTCGATTGCGAGTTCAATTCCCGTCGTGCTGCTGCCGCAGCCGGCGGCCGCGCAAGTCGCGGAGACGATCGTGGTCGAGGGTAACCGCCGCGTGGAGGCCGAGACGGTTCGCTCCTACTTCAGGCCCGGTCCCGGTGGGCGCCTCGATCAGCCCACGATCGACGACGGTCTGAAGGCGCTGATCGGTACCGGCCTGTTTCAGGATGTGAAGATCAATCAGGCCGGCGGCCGCGTCGTGGTGTCGGTGGTCGAGAACGCCGTGATCGGTCGCGTCGCCTTCGAGGGCAACAAGAAGATCAAGGACGAGCAGCTCTCGGCCGAGATCCAGTCCAAGCCGCGCGGAACCTTCTCGCGGGCGCTGGTGCAGTCCGACACGCTGCGCATCGCCGAGATCTACCGGCGTTCAGGCCGCTACGACGTGCGCGTCACGCCCGAAATCATCGAACAGCCGAACAACCGTGTCGACCTGATCTTCACGGTCGAGGAGGGCGCCAAGACCGCGGTCAAGTCGGTCGAGTTCATCGGCAACGGCGCCTACTCGGCCGCGCGCCTGCGCGACGTCATCAAGACGCATGAGAGCAACCTGCTCAGCTTCCTCGCCAGCAACGATATCTACGATCCCGATCGCGTCGAGGCCGATCGCGACCTGATCCGCCGCTTCTATCTCAAGAACGGCTTCGCCGACGTCCAGGTCGTGGCCGCGCTGACTGAATACGATCCGGAGAAGAAGGGCTTCAACGTCACCTTCAAGATCGAGGAAGGCTCGCAGTACCGCGTCGGCACCGTCGACTTCCGCTCCAGCATTGCCAATTTTGACGCGAACTCGCTGCGAAGCCTGTCGCGCGTCAGTGTCGGCTCGCTCTACAACGTGGAATCGGTTGAGAAGTCGACCGAAGAGATGCAGATCGAGGCGTCGCGCCGCGGTTATGCGTTCGCCCTGGTGCGGCCGGGTGGTGACCGCAACTTCGAGGCGCACACGGTCTCCGTGGTGTTCAACGTCGACGAGGGCCCGCGCACTTACATCGAGCGCATCAACCTTCGCGGCAACACGCGGACCCGGGACTACGTGATCCGGCGCGAATTCGACATCTCCGAGGGCGACGCCTACAACCGTGCGCTGGTCGACCGTGCCGAGCGCCGGCTGAAGAACCTCGACTACTTCAAGAGCGTCAAGATCGTCACGGAGCCCGGCTCTTCCAGCGACCGCGTGATCCTGATCGTCGACCTCGAAGAGAAGTCGACCGGCGACTTCTCGATCTCGGGCGGCTACTCCACGAGCGACGGCGCACTGGCCGAAGTCTCGGTCTCCGAGCGCAACCTGCTCGGCAAGGGGCTCTATGCCAAGGCGTCGGTCAGTTACGGGCAGTATTCGCGCGGCGTATCGCTGTCGTTCGTCGAGCCCTATCTGCTCGACTACCGGCTGGCGCTTGGATTCGACACTTATTGGAAGGAGCAGAAATCGAACAGCTATACGAGCTATGGCGTGACGACGCTGGGCTTCTCCCCGCGCCTCGGCTTCGCGCTGCGTGAGGATCTCTCGCTGCAGCTCCGCTATTCGCTGTATCAGCAGAGCATTACGCTCGCCAGCGCCTACAACAACTGTAACAACAACGCGGCCAACACCTCGCTGGCCTTCAACCCGACGCCTTCCTACATCAAGAACGTTCTCGGCGGTGTGGATCCGACCAACGCGACGAGCTCAGGCGTCTATGGCTACGGCTGCTACGGCGACGGCGAGTCGAGCCTGCCGGTCCGGAAGGAGCTGGCGAACGGCGCGACCTGGACCTCGGCGCTCGGCTACACGCTGAACTACAACACGCTCGACAACAACAAGAATCCCACTGGCGGTCTGCTGGTCGACTTCAGGCAGGATTTCGCTGGGGTGGGTGGAGACGTCACGTACCTGAAGACGGTGATCGACACCAAGTACTACACCCCGCTCGTCTCCGACATCGTCAACGTGATTCATCTTCAGGGCGGCATCCTCAACAAGATCGGCAACAACGATCTGCGTATGCTCGACCATTTCCAGATGGGCCCGAACCTCGTGCGAGGCTTCGCCTCCAACGGCATCGGTCCGCGCGACATCACCTACCTCAACTACGGCGCCACGGGCGATGCGCTCGGCGGCACGAAGTACTGGGGCGCCTCCATGGAGTTGCAGATGCCGTTCTGGTTCCTGCCCAAGGAGGTCGGGTTGAAGGGCGCCGTCTACGCCGATGCCGGCTCACTCTGGGGTTATCAGGGGCCGACGTCGTGGTCGGCCACCGGCGAAGTCAACACCAAGGCCTGCCCGACCTGCGGCTTGCAATATGACGACGGCAACGTCGTGCGGTCGTCGGTCGGCGTCGGCCTGATCTGGGCCTCGCCGTTCGGCCCGCTGCGCTTCGACTACGCCGTGCCGCTGTCGAAGGGCAAATACGACACGGTTCAGGAGTTCAGGTTCGGCGGCGGGACGTCGTTCTAGCCATTCAGCATCCGCCGGCAGGCATCGACGAACACCTGCGCGCCGGTGACGATGTCGGCGTCGGCAGTGTTCTCGGTCCAATGGTGGCTGATGCCGCCGATCGACGGCACGAACAGCATGGCTGCCGGCATCACGGTCGCAAGCATCTGCGCATCGTGGCCGGCGCCGCTCGGCATCCTGATCGATCGTCCGTCAGCCATGGCCTTGCTCGCGGCTTCGATTGCGTCCTGGAAGCCGGCGTCCATCATGGCAGGAGCACCGGTGCGCAGCTTCGTCACAGTGACGGCGCAAGGGCCCTTCGCGCTGGCCTCGTCCGCCATCATCCGCAACAGGTCCTCCAGCCGTGCGATGACGGACGGATCGTCGTCGCGGATCTGGAACAGCATTTCGGCCCCGCCCGGAATGATGCTCGGCGCGCCCGGATCGAGCGTAATGCGGCCGGTGGTCCAGACCGTGCGCGGCCCGCAGGCGGCGGGGAAACGCTGGTCGATCGCCACGCAGAACTTGGCCAGCGCCAGCCCGGCATCCTTCCGCACGGCCATGCGGGTGGTGCCGGCGTGGTTCTGCTCGCCGACGAAATTGATGCGATACTGCCAGATGCCGACGATCGAGGTTACGACCCCGATCGCGAGCTTGCCGCTCTCGAGCGTATCACCTTGCTCGATGTGCGCCTCGAGATACCCGATATGCCGTCCCTTCTCGACGGCGATTCGCGCACGTCCGGCGAGACCCATGTCGGCGAGCGCATCGCGCATGGTGCGGCCGTTGGTGCGGTCGCGCGCGGCGTCGATCTCGGCTTCGGTCACTTGACCGACATAGGAGCGCGAACCGAGAAAGCTGCCGAAATGACCTTCCTCATCGCACCAGGCGGCGACCTCGACCGCGCCCTTGAACGAGGGATCGGCGTTGAGGACGCGGGCGGCTTCGAGCGCGTAGACGACGCCGAGCGGGCCGTCGAGCCAGCCGGCGTAGTTCTGGCTCTCCAGATGCGATCCCGCCAGCAGCTTCGGTCCGGATTTGCTGCTCGTGCCGAGAACATTGCCGATGCCGTCGATCTCTGCGCCGAGGCCGGCCTCGGGGAGCTTCTGCACCAGCCAGTCCAGCGAGCGCTTGTGCGGCTCGGAGAAGGTCGGCTTGTGCACGCCCGTCTCGTAGGCGCCGATGGCACGGAGTGCATTGAGGTCGGCGAGCACGCGCTGGCCGTCGGCGAGTGATTTGGTGTCAGGCATGCTCGGCAACCTTCAGCGCCTCGGTGCGGATTTCCTCGACCAGCCGTTCCTTCAGTTGGACGAATTCGGGCGTGGTCTTGATCTTGTAGGAGCGCGGATGCGGCAGGTCGATCACAATGTCGGCCTTGATCCGCCCGGGACGCGCGCTCATCACGATGACGCGGCTGCCGAGGAAGATCGCTTCCTCAATGTCGTGGGTGACGAACAGCACGGTCTTCTGGTCGCGTTCCCAGATCCCCAGCAGCATCTCCTGCATGAGCGCACGCGTCTGGTTGTCGAGCGCGCCGAAGGGCTCGTCGAGCAGCAGGATCTTCGGATCGTTGGCGAGCGCACGCGCGATCGCGGTGCGCTGCTGCATGCCGCCGGAGAGCTGCTTGGGCCAATGGTTTTCGAAGCCGGACAGGCCGACCTGGCGGATGAACGCGTCGGCGATCTTGTTACGCTCCGCCTCGGAAACGCCGCGCTCGCGCAGGCCGAACGCGATGTTCTCGCGCACCGTCAGCCAGGGAAACAGCGTGTAGGATTGGAACACCATGCCGCGATCGGCGCCCGGGCCGGTCACCTCGCGGCCATCGAGCACCACGCGTCCGCTGGTTGGGCGGTCGAGGCCGGCAACGATGCGAAGCAGCGTGGACTTGCCGCAGCCGGAGGGGCCGAGGATGGTGACGAAGTCGTTGTTGCCGATGGTGAGGTCGGTCGGCTCCAGCGCCCGGGTCGGCGCGTTGCCGTGGCGGGCGGGGAAGGTTCGCGAGACCTGCTCGATCTTCAGCGTGGTCATGCGAGCTTCCACGGAAACAGCCAGGCGTTGAACGCCTTGAACAGGAAGTCCGAGATAAGGCCGATCAGCCCGATCACGATGATGCCGAAGATGATCTGGCCGGTGTTGAGCAGCGCCTGGCTGTCGGTGATCATGTGGCCGATGCCCGAGGACGAGCCGATCAGCTCTGCGACGATGACATAGGTCCAGGCCCAGCCCAGCACCAGCCGAAGGATCTCGGCGATCTCGGGCGCGGAGGAGGGCAGCAGCACGCGGCGGATGATGCCGCGGTTGCTGGCCCCGAGCGTATAGGCCGCCTCGACCAGATCGCGCCGTGTCGCACCCACGGTCACGGCGATCATCAGGATGATCTGGAATACCGAGCCGATGAAGATGACGAGCAGCTTTTGCAGCTCGCCAATGCCGGCCCACAGGATCAAAAGCGGAATGAAGGCCGAGGCGGGCAGATAGCGCGCGAAGGAGACGAAGGGTTCGAGGAACGCCTCGACCGGCTTGTAGGCGCCCATCAGCACGCCGAACGGCACCGCGATGATGGCGGCGAGCGCAAAGCCGCCGACGACGCGCCAGATCGTCATGCCGATGTCGTACACGAACCCCTGCTTCGCCAGCAGGTCGTATCCTTCCTGCACCATGGTCAGCGGATTGGCGAGGAACACTTTCGACACATGGCCGCCGAAGGTCGCCCACGACCACAGGGCAACGAACAGCACGAAGAACGCAAGGCCGTAAACCACGCGCTGCTTCGACGTCACGGGATCCAGGGGACGCATCAAACGATCTATCCGGGAGGGGAACAGGCTTGCCGGCCCCGCCGCAAGACGGGACCGGCATATGTCTGTTGAGGAGGTTACTTGATGTAGCTGGCGTCGTAGAGGTCCTCGACCTTCGGCGCGGCCTTGATGATGCCGATCTCGAGCAGGAGCTCGGCGGCCTCCTTGTTGAAGGTCAGGAAGTCGCCGGCGAAGAATTTCTGGTTCGCCGCCTTGTCCTGCCAGCGCAGGTACTTTGCGGAGTTGCCGAACTGCTCGCCGGTCTGCTTCACGTCGGCGCCCATGATCTCGTAGGCTTTGGCCTGGTCCTTGGCGATCATGTCGAGCGCCTCGAAATAGCTGTTGGCGAGCGCCTGTGCGGCCTTCGGATTCTCGCTGAGGAATTTCGGCGTGCAGCCGAACGTGTCCATCACGATCGGGTAGTCCAGCGTCGTGGCGATGATCTTGCCCTTATCGGGCGCGGCGCGCACGGTCGACAGATACGGTTCATAGGTCATCGCGGCGTCGTTCTGGCCGGACACGAAGGCCTGTGCGGCGGCGGCCGGCTCGAGGTTCACGATGGTGACGTCCTTCGTGGTGAGACCGTTCTTCTTGAGCATCCAGGCCAGCGCAAAGTACGGCGACGTGCCGGGCGCGGAGGCTGCGACCGTCTTGCCCTTCAGATCCTTGATCGCGGCGACGTCGTTGCGCACCGCCATGCCGTCGGCGCCGAAGCTCTTGTCGAGCTGAAAGATCTGCTTGGTGGCAACGCCATTGGCGTTCCAGGAGATCCAGGTCTCGACCGTGGTAGCCGCGCACTGGATGTCGCCGGAGGCGATCGCGAGATGGCGATCCTTCTGCGGGATCTTCTTGATCGTCACGTCGAGGCCGTTCTTCTTGAAGATGCCGGCCTCCTTTGCCAGCGTCAGCGGCGCGAAGCCGGTCCATCCGGAGATGCCGATGCCGACCTTGACGTCGTCGGCGAGCACCGGAGTGGAGGCCGCAAGAGCAATGATTGTCGCAAAAACTTTTGAATTACGCATGATTGTCGTCCTCTTGCCGATCGATGGATTGACGTCCTGTTGATCATTGCCGGTCCATACGGACCGTTGCCCGAAGCGTTGCACGATTTGTGCCGACATCGTCCTCTCAGCCTCCCTTGAATCGGGCGACAAGGCGGTGAGAGTCACCGGGATAGAGCAGTCGCACCGCGGTGATGGTGCGCGCGCTGCGCCAAGTGTAGCGGTCGATCACCAGACAGGGGGCGCCGACGGCGATGTCGAGCGCTTCCGCGGTGCGATCATCCGCAACGATCGCGCTGATCGTATGCTCGGCTTCTGTCCATGGGACATGATGAAGCAGCCAGGTGCCGGGAGGCTCTCGCGAGAAATCCGCGGTCGCGGCATCCGGCACGGATGACAGATCGATCAGCCTGTCCTCGACGGCAAACGGCACGTTGTCGGCGCTATGGCGGCAGGCGATCGCGACCACCTTGCCGGCCTTCTTCACGCCAAGACGCTCACGGTCAGCGGCCGTCGCCGTGCGCAGCTTGCGGTGCATCAGTTCGTAGCCATAGCTGCGGCCGAGCGAGATGATCTCTGCGCGCATGTCCGCGATCTTCAGCACTGCCGACTGATGTTGCGGACGACGCACGAAGGAGCCGGCACGACGACGTCGCTCGATCAGATCGGCCTGTGCTAGCTCCGACAGCGCCTTGTTCACCGTCATGCGCGAGCAGCCATAGCGCGCGACCAGCTCGTGCTCGAACGGAATGCGGTGACCGGGCGGCCACTCGCCAGTCAGGATCCGCTTCTCGATGTCGGCGCGGATGCGCTTGTAGAGCGTCGGCTGGTCGGCGGCATCGGTCGCGAGGCTCATGCGACGAGCCTCCGCACCGATGCGTTGAAGCGTTCGCGCGCAGCTTGCCGCAATCTGTGCCGGCCGCCTTCGACGACCTTGTCGCCGCCCGCCCAGACGCAATCGATCACGCCGCCGCCGGCGGCAAAGATCCAGCCGTCGATGACGGCGTCGCGCGAGCGCCCCGCCAGTGATGGATGCGAAATGTCGAGCGTGACGATATCGGCGCGCGCTCCCGGCGTGAGGCCGACGGTCGGCTGCGCCAGCGCTCGTGCACCGCCCGCGAGCGCGTAGTCGAACAGCGTGCGCCCGGTCGAGCGCCCCGCGCCGCCGGAGAGAACGTTGCGCTCGCGATGCTTGAGCCGCTGGCCATATTCAAGCTGGCGCAACTCGTCGGCTGCGCCGACCAGCACGTTGGAATCGGTGCCGACGCCGAACCCGCCTTCGGCGGCGAGGAATTCGCGCGCCGGAAAGACGCCGTCGCCAAGGCTCGCTTCCGTGATGGGGCAGAGGCCCGCCACCGCACCGGTCTTCGCGAACGCAGCGACTTCCGCCTCGGTCGTGTGGGTGGCGTGAATGAGGCACCAGCGCCGATCGAGAGGCGCGTGCTCCAGCAGCCATTGCACCGGACGTCGGCCCGACCAGGCCAGGCAATCCTCGACTTCCTTCACCTGCTCGGCCGCGTGGATATGCACCGGCCCGCCATCGGCGAGCGTAATGATTGCTGCGAGCTCATCCGGCGTCACCGCGCGAAGGCTGTGCGGCGCGATGCCGATATTGGCGCCCGGCAATGATGCGATCGCCTTGCGCGAGGCGCTCATGAGTTCGGCGAATTGATCGACGGAGCAGATGAAACGACGCTGGCCGTCATGCGGGGCGGCGCCTCCGAACGAGCCATGCGCATAAAAACTCGGCAGCAGCGTCAGGGCAATGCTTGAAGCTTCGGCAGCCTGTGCGATGCGCGCCGCCATCTCGCCGATGTCGGCGTAATGCGAGCCGTCGCGATCGTGATGCAGGTAATGGAATTCGCCGACGCGGGTAAACCCCTGTTCCAGCATCTCGACATATAGCAGCGTCGCAACGGCAGTCACGTCATCCGGCGTCATCGCCAGCGCGAAGCGGTACATCGTCTCGCGCCAGGTCCAGAACGTATCGGTGGAGTCGCCGCGCAGCTCAGCAAGACCCGCCATGCCGCGCTGGAAGGCGTGGCTATGCAGGCTCGCAAGTCCCGGCAGCGCTACTCCGTGGCGCTCGTCGCCGGCGGCCGGCGCAACGTCCGGCGTCACCTCCGCGATCGCGCCGGCGGTGATCACCACCTGCACGTCATTGGCCCAGCCCGAGGGCAGGAGCGCGGAGGCAAAATGCAGTCGGGTCATGCTTACACGCCGGCTGGACAGAACCGCCCCACGATTATATGTCTAGACATATAAGTCAAGCATCCCAGGCGAAGGGGGACCTTCATGGCAGAGCGCTTTGATCGGATCTGGCACAACGCCCGGCTCGCCACGATGCGGGCCGACCGCCCCGATCTCGGCGAGATCGAGCATGGCGTGATCGCCATACGTGGCGGCCACATCGTCTATGCGGGTGCCGCGGCGGATTTCCCTGTTGATGCGGACGCGATCAAGCGCGTCGATTGCGAGGGGCGCTGGATCACGCCGGGGCTCGTCGATTGCCATACTCATCTCGTCTATGGCGGCAACCGCGCGCACGAGTTCGAGCTGCGCCTGAAGGGCGCGAGCTACGAGGAGATCGCCCGCGCCGGCGGCGGCATCGTCTCGACGGTTACCGCGACGCGCAAGGCGAGCGAGGCCGAGCTTGTCGCACAGGCGCTGCCGCGGCTCGATGCGCTGATCGGCGAGGGCGCCACCACGATCGAGATCAAGTCCGGCTATGGCCTCGAGACCGAGACCGAGATCCGTCAGCTCGCGGCCGCGCGCAGTCTCGGCCGTCAGCGGCCGGTTGCGATCCGCACGTCCTTTCTTGGCGCGCATGCGCTGCCTGTGGAAGCCGATGGCGACAAGGATCGCTACATCGATCTCGTCTGCAACGAGATGCTGCCGGCGGTTGCAAAGGCCGGCCTTGCCGATGCCGTCGATGCCTTCATGGAAGGCATCGCATTTTCCGGTGAGCAGACCGCGCGCGTGTTCCAGGCCGCAACGGCGCTTGGACTGCCGGTCAAGCTTCACGCGGATCAATTGTCGAACCTCGGCGGCGCGGCGCTCGCCGCAAAATTCTCCGCACTATCTGCCGATCATCTCGAACACACCGACGAGACCGACGCCGCCGCGATGGCGACGGCTGGAACGGTGGCCGTGCTGCTGCCCGGCGCGTTCTACTTCATTCGCGAGACGCAGAAGCCGCCTGTGGAAGCGTTTCGCAAGCACGGCGTCCACATGGCGCTCGCGACCGACTGCAATCCCGGCAGCTCCCCGCTGACGTCGCTGCTGCTGGCAATGAACATGGGGGCGACGCTGTTCCGGATGAATGTGGCCGAATGCCTTGCGGGCGTCACCCGCGAAGGCGCGCGGGCGCTCGGCGTGCTCGCTGAGACCGGCACGCTGGAAGCCGGTAAATGGTGCGACCTCGCAATCTGGGACATCGAGCGGCCGGCGGAACTCGTTTACCGCATCGGCTTCAATCCGCTGCACCGGCGAGTGTGGAGGGGACAGTGAAGGAGCGGGGTGCTGCGATCGTCGTCAAGCCGGGAACGGTCAGCCTCGACGATCTCGCGTGCGTGCTGGAGGGCGCCCCTGTCGTTCTCGATCCATCGTTCTGGCCGCGCGTCGACGCCGCAGCCGAGATCGTCGCGAAGGCCGCGCAAGCTAGCCTTCCTGTCTATGGCATCAACACCGGCTTCGGAAAGCTGGCGTCAAAGCGCATTCCGCCTGACCAGACCGCGCTGCTCCAGCGTAACCTCATCGTCTCGCATTGCTGCGGCGTCGGTGCGGCGACGCCGGAGCCGATCATCCGGCTGATGATGGCGCTGAAGATCGTATCGCTCGGGCGTGGGGCTTCCGGCGTACGCCGCGAGGTGGTCGAACAGCTGCAGGCCATGCTCGGGCGCGGTGTCTATCCGCTGGTGCCGCAGCAGGGATCGGTCGGCGCATCCGGCGATCTCGCGCCGCTCGCGCACATGACGGCTGTGATGATCGGAGAGGGGCAGGCGATCGTCGGCGGCAGGATCGTGCCCGGCCACGAGGCGCTCGCCGCCGCCGGCCTCCTGCCGCTGACGCTTGGTCCCAAGGAAGGGCTCGCGCTGATCAACGGCACGCAGTTTTCGACCGCCTACGCGATCTCCGGCGTGCTGCGTGCATTTGGCCTGACTCGCGCCGCCCTCGTGACTGGCGCGCTGTCGGTGGATGCAGCGATGGCATCGACGGCGCCGTTCCGTCCCGAAATCCAGGCGCTGCGCGGTCATCCCGGGCAGATCGCCGCGGCCGCAACGTTGATGGCATTGCTCGACGGCAGCGATATCCGCCTGTCGCATCTCGAAGGCGACGAGCGCGTGCAGGATCCTTATTGCCTGCGCTGCCAGCCGCAGGTCACGGGGGCGGCGCTCGATCTGATCACGCAGGCCGCACGCACGCTCGTCGTTGAAGCCAATGCGGTCACCGACAATCCGCTGGTGCTGGTCGAGACCGGCGAGATCGTCTCCGGCGGCAATTTCCACGCCGAGCCGGTGGCCTTTGCTGCTGACTCTATTGCACTGGCGTTGTCGGAGATCGGCGCGATCAGCGAGCGGCGCATCGCGACGCTGGTCGATCCCGCGCTCAATTTCGGCTTGCCGCCGTTCCTGACGCCCGATCCCGGCATCAACTCCGGCTTCATGATCGCCGAGGTGACGGCGGCCGCGCTCTACGCCGAGAACAAGCAGCGTGCGGCCGCCTGCTCGATCGATTCGACGCCGACCAGCGCCAACCAGGAAGATCACGTCTCGATGGCCGCGCATGCCGCGCGACGCTTGTCCGATATGGCCGACAATCTCGCCGCCATTTTGGGGATCGAGCTTCTCGTCGCCGCGCAAGGCATCACGCTGCGCGCTCCGCATGCGACCAGCGCGCCGCTCGTCGCCGTCATCGCCGCGCTGCGCAAGGAGGTGCCCGCGCTCGGCGCCGACCGCTACATGGCAGGCGATCTCGCTAGAGCTGCCGCGTTGATCGAGGCTGACGCACTGCCGGCCGCGGCGATCGCTGCGCTATCATCCGATCCGTTTCCAAAACTCGACTGAACAAGACTCGCCCAAGAGGTCCTCATGAACCGCCGACTGGACAACGACCGCACCATCCGCTCGCCGCGCGGTAGCGAGATCAGCGCCAAGAGCTGGCTGACGGAAGCGCCCTTGCGCATGCTCATGAACAATCTCGATCCCGATGTGGCGGAGCGCCCGAGTGAGCTCGTCGTCTATGGCGGCATTGGCCGCGCCGCGCGCGACTGGGAGAGTTTTGACCGGATCGTTGCTGCGCTGCGCGATCTCGAAGGCGACCAGACGTTACTGGTCCAGTCCGGCAAGCCGGTGGGCGTGTTCCGCACCCATGCGGACGCGCCCCGTGTGCTGATCGCGAACTCCAACATCGTGCCGCATTGGGCGACGCTCGATCATTTCAACGAGCTCGATCGCAAGGGCCTGATGATGTACGGGCAGATGACCGCGGGCTCGTGGATCTATATCGGCAGCCAGGGCATCGTGCAGGGCACCTACGAAACGTTTGTCGAGGTCGGCCGTCGTCACTATGGCGGCAGCCTCGCCGGCAAATGGATTCTTACCGCCGGTCTTGGCGGCATGGGCGGCGCGCAGCCGCTGGCGGCGACGATGGCGGGGGCGTCGATGCTCGCGGTCGAGTGCCAGCCGAGCCGCATCGAGATGCGCTTGCGTACAGGCTATCTTGATCGTCAGGCCGCAACGCTCGATGAGGCGCTTGCAATCATGGCGGAGGCCGCGAAGACGAAAAAGCCGGTCTCGGTCGGCCTGCTCGGCAATGCTGCCGAGATTTTCCCGGAACTGGTGCGCCGGGGCGTCAAGCCCGACATCGTCACCGACCAGACCAGCGCGCATGATCCGATCAACGGCTATTTGCCGAAGGGCTGGACGCTGGCTGATTGGGAAGCCAAGCGCGCCTCCGATCCGAAGGCCGTGGAGCGCGCATCGAAGATGTCGATGGTCGAGCACGTCCAGGCCATGCTCGATTTCCATGCGCAGGGCATTCCGACGCTCGATTACGGCAACAACATCCGCCAGATGGCGCAGGACATGGGCCTGAAGAACGCTTTCGATTTCCCCGGCTTCGTACCCGCCTATATCCGCCCGCTGTTCTGCCGCGGCGTCGGGCCATTCCGCTGGGCCGCGCTGTCGGGCGATCCCGAGGACATCTTCAGGACCGACGCCAAGGTCAAGGAGCTGATGCCCGACGACAAGCATCTGCACAATTGGCTCGACATGGCCAGGGAGCGCATCAAGTTCCAGGGCCTGCCGGCGCGGATCTGCTGGGTCGGTCTTGGCGATCGTCATCGCCTCGGCCTTGCCTTCAACGAGATGGTGGCGAGCGGCGAGCTCAAGGCGCCGATCGTGATCGGCCGCGACCATCTCGACAGCGGCTCGGTGGCGAGTCCCAACCGCGAAACCGAGGCGATGAAGGACGGATCGGATGCCGTCTCCGACTGGCCGTTGCTCAACGCGCTGCTCAATTGCGCCAGCGGCGCGACCTGGGTGTCGCTGCACCATGGCGGCGGCGTCGGCATCGGCTATTCGCAGCATGCAGGCATGGTGATCGTTGCGGACGGCACGCCTGAGGCGGCAAAGCGGATCGAGCGCGTGCTCTGGAACGATCCCGCTAGCGGCGTAATGCGCCATGCGGATGCGGGCTATGAGACCGCGATCGATTGCGCCCACGACAAGAGGCTCGATCTGCCGAGCCTGGCGAAATAGCTAGCCGCTCTCCAGCAGGTTCGGCATCGTCATCTTCGCGCCGTCCATGAAGGTCTGGACGGCGTCGCGGACGATCGCATCAAGATCGGACGGGATCGGCGTCTCGTAGATGAATTTGCGAATGGCGAGATAGAAGATGCGGCCGTGCAGGCCCCAGAACAGCTCGGTCTCGCGCTCGCTCAGCGGATGGGCCTTCGCGTCCGGGAGCTTCAGATCGTGGCGCAGCTCGGCTGCCGCCGGCTCGATGATCTCGCGGCGGACGATGTCGAGATAGCGGCCGGTGATGCCGAAAGACTTCATGCCGGAGAAGACGAAGATCCGCACCCAATTGTACTCGAACACGCGCTCGACGTAATCGAGATAGAAGCGTGTCAGCCGCGCCTCCAGCGATTGCGAACGGTCGCGGATCATCGGACCCCAATCGGGCGACCAGCGGCTGAGATAGACCTCCTGGTAGACGCGCTCGATCAGCGCTTCCTTGCTGGGGAAGTGGCGATAGATCGCCGAATGCGTGATGCCCATGCGCTTGGCGAGCTCGCGAGTCTGGCCCTCGAAGCCGCGCTCGGCAAAGAAGCGGATCGCCTCATCCATGATCGCGCGCTCGCGGTCGGCGGCGCGCATGTTGCGGCGCTTTGGCGCGGACTTGCCGGTCTGGGTCCGCTTCCGGACCGGTCGCTTCGCTGGTTTGTGCGGTTTTCGGGCCATTTCGTCGCTGAATCGAACGTCTGGCTGCCTTCATAGCTCAAGGCGCATTTGTGACCAAATGGTCATTTCCTGTTGACCGCCCCCTGGCGCCGTGTCAGGATTTTGAGACCAGATGGTTACAAATCTGGCATCCCGGCTGATGAGCCGATGGATATCGAGGAAACGGCAGTGAAGGCGAGGGCTTTCAGCTATTTTCGTGCGGCGACGATCGACCAGGCGCTCGACGCTCATGCGCGCGCCGGCGACGATGCGCGTTTCATTGCCGGCGGCCAGAGCCTGGTGCCGGCCCTGTCGCTACGGTTGCAGGCACCGCGGCTTCTGATCGACATTACCCACATCGACGCGCTGCGCGGCGTCAGGCGCGAAGGCAGCTATCTGCGCATCGGCGCGCTGACGCGCCATTGCGAGATGCTGAGCGAGCCGCTGATCGCGGAATTCGCGCCGCTGCTTGCAGCTGCCGCGCCGTTCGTCGCCCATCCCGCGATCCGCAACCGCGGCACGTTCGGCGGCAGCGTTGCGCTCGCCGATCCCGCGTCCGAATTTCCCGCGATGACGCTGGCGATCGATGCCGAGATCGAGATCGCGGGCCCCGCAGGCCACCGGCGCGTCAAGGCCGACGACTTCTTCATCGACCTGTTCGAGACCGCGTTGCAGCCCGGCGAATTGGTCACCGCGATCCATGTCCCCCTGTTCAGGGCGGACCAGCGCTTTGCGTTCGACGAACTGGCGCGGCGGCGCGGCGACTATGCGCTGGTCGGATGCGGCATACTCGCGACTTGCGCCGGCGATCGCATCGACGATATCCGCATCTCCTTCTTCTCGGTCGGCAATACGCCGACGCGG
The DNA here is from genome assembly GCF_007290395.2 of Bradyrhizobium cosmicum. NCBI lineage: Bacteria > Pseudomonadati > Pseudomonadota > Alphaproteobacteria > Hyphomicrobiales > Nitrobacteraceae > Bradyrhizobium > Bradyrhizobium cosmicum. The sequence continues at coordinate 2,192,841 of NZ_CP041656.2, forward strand.
GTGAAGGGGACCGAGGCAACCCTGATCGGCGCCAGCCTTGATCCGGTTCGTATCGCCGCCGCGCAGGCCGCGCTCGAAGGCGATCTCGCGCCGCCCGACAGCGATGAAGTGCCGCCCGCCATGCGGCTGCATCTCGCACGCGTGCTGCTCGGCCGCCTGCTCGGGCGTCTTGGTGAGGGCGCATGAACGGCTCTGACGAAACTCTTCTGGATGATGTGGACGAGACTGTGCGCGTCCGCTTCATCGTCAATGGCCGCAAGGTCGCGTGCGAGGTCGCGCCTCGGGAGACGCTGGTCGATTGCCTGCGCAACGCGCTCGAACTGACGGGCACGCATGCCGGCTGCGAGATGGGCGCCTGCGGCGCCTGTCTGGTGCAGCTCGACGGCCGGGCCGTGCACGCCTGCCTGATGTTCGCGGTGCAGGCCGATGGCGCGAAGATCGACACGATCGAGGGCCTTACCGAGAGCGGGGCGATCGCCGATCTCCAGGCCGAATTCCATCGCCGTAACGCGCTGCAATGCGGCTTCTGCACGCCGGGCATGCTGGTCAACGCCCATGAGCTGCTGACGCAAATCGCGCGGCCGAGCCGCGAAGAGATCCGCGACGCGCTGTCGGGCAATTACTGCCGCTGCACCGGCTATGAGGCAATTATCGACGCCATCGATGCAGTCGCCAAGGCACGCAGCGAAGAGGGAGGCGCTACATGAGTGCGCCGCTGACCTCGCTCGATCGGCCGAATTCCTACATTGGCCGCTCCGTGCCGCGGCCCAACGCGAAGCGGCTCCTCGCCGGGCGCGGGCGCTATATCAGCGACATCCGGCTGCCGCGCATGCTATATGCCGCCTTCCTGCGCAGCCCCTATGCGCATGCGAAGATCGTTGCCATCAATGTCGAGCAGGCGGGCGCCCTCGAGGGTGTGCATCTCGTCGCCGTCGGCGCTGATCTCGCAAAGATCTGCACACCCTGGATCGGCACGCTCGATCATTTCAAGGGGATGACCTCGGCACCGCAATTGCCGCTGCCGCTGGATCGCGTGGTCTGGGCCGGGCAGGCGGTGGTCGCCGTCGTCGCCGACAGCCGGGCGATCGCGGAAGACGCTCTGGAATTGATTGAGATCGACTACGAGGAGTTGCCTCTCGTTGTCGACATCGACGGCGCGCGAGACCCTGGCGGACCGCTGGTCAATCCCGATAGCGTCAATAATGTCTGCTTCCGCAGCCAGCTGGACAGTGGCGCGGTCGACGAGGCCTTTGCGCATGCCGCCCACGTGGTGGAGGAGGAGCTCTCCTTTGGCCGCCATACCGCGGTGACGCTGGAGCCGCGCGCGATCGTCGCTGATTATGATCCCGCCGTCGGCGCGCTCACGGTGCATCACGCCACACAGACGCCCTATCAATTCCAGGACCTCTATTCGCGCCACTATGGCATCCCGGAAGCGCGCGTTCGCGTCATCGCGACCGATATCGGCGGCTCCTTCGGGATGAAGCTGCATGTCTATCACGAGGACATGGCGGTGGTCGGGCTCTCGATCCTGCTCGGCCGTCCCGTCAAATACGTCGCCGACCGCATCGAGTCCTTCGTCTCCGACATTCACGCGCGCGACCATCGCGTCCATGCCCGCATGGCGCTCGATGCCAAGGGCGAGATCCTGGCGATGGACGTCGTGGACCTGACTGCGATCGGCGCGTTCTCGACCTATCCGCGCACCAGCGTGGTCGAGGGCAACCAGGTGATCCGCCTGATGGGCGCGCCCTATCGCTTCAAGAACTATCGCGCCGCGCTCGAGGTGATCTTCCAGAACAAGGTCCAGACCAGCCAGTACCGCGCCGTTGGACATCCCATCGCCTGCGCCGTCACCGAGCGGCTGGTCGACATGGCCGCGGCGAAACTAGGCCTCGATCCCTTCGCGATCCGTGCGCGGAACGTGATCGCCGACGACGCCTATCCGCAGACCTCGCCGACCGGCTACCGCTTCGAGGCGCTGTCGCATCAGGTCTGCCTGAAGCGCCTGCACGAGATGATGGACTATGACACGCTGCGTGCCGAGCAGGCGGAGTTGCGCAAGCGTGGGATCCACCGTGGCATCGGCATCGCGGCCTTTGTCGAGATCACCAATCCCAGCCCGGCGTTCTATGGCGTCGGCGGCGCGCGCATCTCCTCGCAGGACGGCGCGATCCTCAGCCTGACGCCGTCGGGCGAGGTGCGCTGCCTGATCTCGGTCACCGAGCAGGGGCAGGGCACCGAGGCCATCATCAGCCAGATCGTGGCCGACCAGCTCGGCGTCGCGCAGGAGCATGTCAAGGTCATCACGGGGGATACCGAGGTGACTCCGCATGGCGGCGCGACCTGGGCCTGCCGCGGTGCCGGCATCGGCGGCGAGACCGCGCTGCAGGCCACGCGCGCGCTCAAGCGCAACATTCTGGAGATCGCCGCGCTGATCCTCCAGGAGCAGCCGTCGTCGCTCGACATCATCGACGGCGAAGTCGTCGATGCGGTGACGCGGAACCAGCGCATGCCGATCTCCGAGATCGCGCGTATCGCCTATTTCCGCTCCGATACGCTGCCGCCTGGCACGCAGGCGCAGCTCACCGTCAGCCATCATTTCGCCCCGCAGGGCTATCCTTTCGCCTTCACCAACGGCATCCAGGGCTGCTCGCTGGAGGTCGATGTCGAGACCGGCTTCATCAAGGTGCTGAAGCACTTCATCGTCGAGGATTGCGGCCGCGTCATCAATCCGATGCTGGTGGACGAGCAGTTGCGCGGCGGCATCGTGCAGGGGCTGGGCGCGGCGCTGTTCGAGGAGTGCCGCTACAGCGAGACCGGCCAGCTCGTGAACGGCTCGCTGGCCGACTACCTCGTGCCGATGCCGATGGAGATGCCCGACATCGTCATCGGCCATGTCGAGACGCCGACCGCAGACACTGAGCTCGGCGCCAAGGGGGTTGGCGAGGCCGGCACGGCGGCTGCGTCCGCCTGTGTGCTCAACGCCGTCAACGACGCGCTCGTGCCGTTCGATGCGACGATCAATTCGATTCCGATCACGCCGACAAAAGTCCTGAAAGCCCTGAAGCGTTTCTAGAAAAAAGACCATTGGAGGAATTCATGCCCAAATCCGGTTCGACTTCGAAGATCACCCGCCGCACCGCGCTCGCCGGCTTGTCGGCCGGTGCGGCCCTGCTCACCATGCCTCGCCTCGGCCGTGCCGCGGACGAGACGATCCGCATCGGCTTTCCGACGCCGCTCACCGGCCCATTCGCTGCTGAAGCGCGCGATCAGGTCAAGTGCGCCGAGCTCGCCGTCAAGCTCGTCAATGACAAGGGCGGCGTCGGTGGCCGCAAGGTCGAGCTCCTGGTGCGGGACGACAAGCTCAACGCGGGCGAAGCCGCGACCCGTACCCTCGAGTTGATCGAGAAGGACAAGGTTCATGCCGTAGTCGGCGCGCTCTCCAGCGCCGTGCAGCTTGCGGTCAACGAAGTCACGCGCGCCCGCGGCGTGATCTACGTCTCGATCAGCCAGTCCGACACCATTAACGAGGCCAAGGATTTCAGCAAGTACACCTTCCACGAGGCGCTCAATCCGCACATGACGACCGCTGCCGTGGCGCGCCAGACCCTGAAGAAGGGCATGAAGGTCGCCCATCTCGTCGCCGACTATGCCTATGGCCACGAGATGCTGCGTGGCTTCAAGCGCGCGCAGACCGCAATCGGCGCCGAGACCGTCGGCGAGATCCTGCATCCGTTCGGTGCGGCCGACTATTCCACCTTCATGCCGCGCCTGATGTCGTTGCGGCCTGACGTGCTCTGCATTTCCAATTTCGGCCGCGACCAGGCCAACGCGATCAAGCAGGCGGTGGATTTCGGCGTCAAGCAGCAGATGAAGATCGTCGTGCCCGTCATCCTGCACAACCAGCGCCTTGCGGTCGGCCCCGACGTGTTCGAGGGCGTCGTCGGCGGCTCCAACTATTTCTGGGGCCTGGAGACGCAGAGCAAGTCGGCTGCCAGCTTCAACGCGGCGTTCAAGGCCGCCAATGGCGGCGCGATCCCGACCGACTACGGCGCCTATGGCTATTCCGGCGTCGGATCGTTGCTGGCTGCGATGCAGGCCGCCGGCGGCACCGACACAGACAAGGTCGTCGATGCCCTGGAGAAGTTGCAATATGATTTGACCAAGGGGCCTCAGCATTACCGCAAATGCGACCATCAGTCGGTGCAGTCGGTGCTGGTACTGGAATCCAAGAAGAAGTCTGCCATGGCCAACGACAACGATCTGTTCGCGATCCTGGCCAATGACGCAGGTTCCGACGACATGCTGCGCAGCTGCAGCGAGCTCGGCCACGCGACCTGAAGCTTGTTACCATGGACCTGTCGCTGATCATCATGCAGCTTCTCTCCGGGATCGCGCTTGGCGCGGTCCTGGTGATCACTGCGCTTGGACTGACGATCGTGTTCGGCATGCTGGGGGTGGTCAATTTCGCCCATGGCGCGCTGTTCATGATCGGGGCCTATGCGGGGCTGTATCTGGCATCGCTCACCGGAAGCTTCTGGTGGGGGTTGCTGCTCGCGCCCATCTTGATCGGCGCCTTCGGCATGCTGATCGAATTCGTCCTGATCCGCAGGCTCTATGGACGCTCGATCGACGATCCGTTGCTGCTCACCTTCGGCCTCAGCTACATCCTGGTCGAGGGCGTGCGCATCGTGTTCGGCAGCGACGGTATTCCGTTTCCGACGCCGCCGCAGCTGGTCGGCGTGCTTGATCTCGGCATCGGCTTCTTCCCGCGCTACCGGTTGTTCGTCATCGCGCTGGTCGCCGTGGTGTTGCTGGCGCTCTGGCTCACGCTGGAGAAGACCCGCGTCGGCCTGATCGTGCGCGCCGGCGCTCGCGATCCCACCATCATGCAGGTGCTCGGTGTCGATATCGGACGGGTCTGGCTTGCGATCTTCGGGCTGGGGGTCGGGTTGGCCGCGCTGGGCGGCGTGCTCGCGGGGCCCATGCGCAGCGTCAATCCGGAGATGGGCTCGCTGGTGCTGGCGGAGGCTTTCGTGGTGACCGTGATCGGCGGCCTCGGCTCGATCGTCGGCGCGGTCGTGGCCGGCCTGATGGTCGGCATTTCCATCAGCCTGGTCGCGCTGTTCGCCCCTGAAATGGCGACCATCGTGATGTTCGCGCTGATGGCGGTGGTGCTGCTGATCCGTCCGGAGGGCCTGTTCGGCGTGAGAGGGAGGACCGCGTGACGTCACCATCGAGCGGCGAAGCGGTCGCCAAACCGGGGTCCAGCGGGCTCACCTGGCTCCTCGAGCAGCGCGTGCTGCTGTCGATTGCGGTGCTGGCCGTGCTGCCCTGGCTACTGCCGTCGCAGGCGCTCGCCGTCAACGTCCTGATCTACGGTGTCGTGGTGATGGGCTACAATCTGCTGTTCGGCTACACCGGGCTGCTGTCGTTCGGCCAGGCGGCGTTCTTCGGCGCGGGCGCCTACTTCACCGGCATTGCAATCGGCCGCTACGGCATGCCCTGGTTTGCCGCGGTACCGATCGCCGTCCTTCTCAGCACCTGCCTCGCCGCCGCGATCGGCATGGTCTCGACTCGCACCCGGGGCATCTATTTCTCCATGGTGACGCTGGCGCTGGCGCAGCTGGTCTATTACGTCGCGCTGCAGGCCTCCTCCTTCACCGGCGGCGAGAACGGCCTGCGCGGATTCACGGTCGACCGCATCAGTCTCTTCGGCTTTCAGGTCAACTTCCTCGACCCCGTCAACAAATATTACGTGCTGATGGCCTTCGCGGCGCTGGCGATGTGGTTCCAGTCCCGCATCCTGAATTCGCCGTTCGGCGCCGTGATCGAGGCGATCCGCGAGAACGAGCAGCGGGCGCGGGCCTGCGGCTATGACGTCGAACGCAGCAAGCTGATCGTGTTCATGCTGTCGGGCGCGATCTCTTCGCTCGGCGGCTGCATGCTGGCGCTGCATCTGTCGATCGTGCCGCTGGACCTCCTGCACTACCAGACCTCCGGCATGATCGTGATGATGGTGCTGCTCGGCGGCGCGCGTAGCTTCTTCGGGCCCTTCGTTGGGGCGGCGAGCTTCCTGATCCTCGAGGACGTCATCTCGCTCTGGACGCCGCATTGGCAGATCTTCGTCGGCGCGATCTTCGTCCTGTTCGTGCTGTTCCTGCCCAAGGGCATCTGGGGCACGATGCTCGACGCCCTGGGCATCGGAAAGGCGCGGCCATGAACGGCGAACTGCTTCGCGTCGAGGGGATCGGCAAGCGCTTTGGCGGATTCACAGCGCTCGAGGGCATCACGGTGTCCTTTGCCGCGGGGCAGCTCACTTCGATCATCGGGCCGAACGGCGCCGGCAAGAGCACGTTCTTCAACATCCTCTCCGGCGCGTTGACCCCAACATCGGGCAAGCTGCACTTCAGGGGACACGAGCTGAGCGGCTTGCCGCAGCACCGTTTCGTGCATCAGGGCATCTCACGGTCCTATCAGATCACCAACATCTTCCCGGACCTGTCCGTGCACGAGAACGTCCGCGTCGCGGCGCAGGCGCTGACCGTGAGCTACGACATCTGGCGCAACCGCGCCCGGCTGACCGAGCTGAATGCGCGCGCCGATGCTGCGCTCGACGCCGTCGGGCTGCTCTCCAGGCGCGGCGAACTTGCAAAGTTCCTGTCGCACGGCCAGCAGCGTGCGCTGGAGATCGCGATCGCGCTGGTCTCCGAGCCCGAGCTACTGTTGCTGGACGAGCCGACCGCGGGCATGGGGCCTGAAGAGACCAAGGACATGGTCGCGTTGCTCGAACGTCTGGCCGAGAAGCGCACCGTCCTCCTCGTCGAGCACAAGATGAAGATGGTGCTGGGCCTGTCCAAGCGCGTCGTGGTGCTGCACCACGGCCGGCTGCTGGCCGACGGCGCGCCCGACGAGATCAGGAGCAACCCGGAAGTCCGCCGGGTCTACCTCGGACAGAGTGAAGGCTATGGCTGAGACCGCGCTGCTCGAAATCAATGATCTCCACGCCTGGTACGGCGCGAGTCACATCCTCCACGGCATCTCCCTGCACGTGAATCCGGGCGAAGTGGTCGCTCTCGTCGGCCGCAACGGCGCCGGCAAGACCACGACCCTGCGGGCCATGATGGGTCTGATGCCGAAGACCACGGGTCGCGTGCGCTTTGCTGGCAGGGAGCTGCTGTCGCTCCGCGCCCATCAGCGTTTTCATCTCGGTCTGGCATACGTGCCGGAGGAGCGCCGCATCGTTCCCGGACTCTCCGTGCGCGAGAACCTTCGTCTCGGCCTCGTCGCGGCCGGAAGCGATATCGAGGAGCGCGCCGCGATCGACGAGATTGCCGAGACCTTCCCACGCCTCAGGGAGCGCCTTGATCAGGACGGCGTCACGCTGTCGGGAGGCGAGCAGCAGATGCTGGCGATCGCCCGCGCGTTGATCGCCAAGCCAAGAATGATCCTGCTCGACGAGCCCTCGGAAGGCATCATGCCTGTCCTGGTCGAGGAGATGGGCGTGCTGTTCCGCCGCCTGCGCGACGAAGGCAAGACGCTGCTGCTGGTCGAGCAGAACGTCGAATGGGCGCTGCGGCTCGCCGACCGTGCCGTGATCATCGATCAGGGCGAAGTGGTGCATGAGAGCAGCGCCGCCGCGCTGCTGGCCGACAAGGACATCCAGGAGCGCTACTGCGCGGTGTGAGGGGTCTCAAGCCACGACCTTGGCACCGGCGTGGTCGAGCCGCTGCCGTTCGTTCGCGAGATAGTCGCCAATCGCGTCGCCCGGCATGGGCCTTGCGAAATAATAGCCCTGGATGAAGTCGCATCCGAGCCGGCGCAGGCTGTCGAGCTGGGCGCGGGTCTCGACGCCCTCGACGACGCAGGCAATCTCCATGTCGTCGCACAGGCCCGCGAGGGACTTGATGATCTTGTGGCTCACCGGATTTTCGTTGATGTCCGCGACGAAGCTGCGGTCGACCTTGATCTTGTCGAGCGGCAGCCGGTGCACGTGGCTCAGCGAGGAATAGCCAGTCCCGAAATCGTCCAGCGAAATGCCGCAGCCCATGGCCTTCAGTGTCGCGATCGATTGCTGCGCACGCGCGAAATCGAAGGTCACGGCGGTCTCGGTGATCTCGAAATCGATCCGGCGGGGCGGCACGCCGCTTTTCTCGATGATGGAGATCAGCGGCAGGATGCCCTCGGCCGCGCAGACGTCGTGGGCGGAGAGATTGAACGACAGTCGGATCTCGTCGGGCCAGGTCCTGGCAGTCGCCAGCGCGCGCCCGAGCAGCGCCTGCGTCAGTGGTCGGATCAGGCCAATGCGCTCGGCGGCCGGAATGAAGTCGGCCGGCGAGACCAGGCCGAGGCGGGGGCTGCGCCAGCGTGCCAGGACTTCGAAGCCGGCGGTATGCTCGCTCATGGCGTCCACGATCGGTTGAAACACGAGGTCCATCTCGGTGTTGAAATCAGCGGTCCGCAGCAAAGTCTCGATTACGCCGCGGCTGCGGATCTCGGCTTCGAGCTCGCTCGAGAAGATCACGGTGCGGCCGCGCAGATGGCGCTTGGCGTGATAGAGCGAATAGTCGGCGCACTCGTACAGCGCCTCTGCCGTCGTTGCCGATTGAGGAAACAGCGCGAAGCCGATCGAGCAGGACAGGCCGGTATGGGCAGTATCGAGCTGGTAAGGGAGCTTGACATGGTCGCCGATGCGTTCGCCGAGCCGCGTCAGGTCCGAATCATCGGGGTCGCCGCACACGACGAGACCGAACTCGTCGCCGCCGAGCCGGGCGAACTCTACCCGCTGCGGACCAAAGCCCTCGCAGACCTCGCGGATACGACAGCCCGCCTCGATCAGGACGCGGTCGCCGACCGAGTGCCCGTAATTGTCATTGATGGGCTTGAAGCCGTCGAGGTCGATGATCCCGACCGCGACGCGAACCTTTCTGCGCTCGGCGTCAGCGAAGGCGCTCGATAGCTCGGCGAAGAAACGGCGGCGGTTCGGCAGCTCGGTGAGCGAATCCAGATTGGCGAGGCGGAAATTCTCGTCCGAGAGCGCCTGTGTCGCGGCCTGCTGCGCCAGCAGCGACTTGCGGCTGGCGACGAGGTCGGCGAAGTCGCGATAGTAGATGAACAGCACCGTCACCATCGCGCCGGACACGAGGAGGTTGTTGACCGCGATCGCCTTCAGCGTCGGCTCCCCCGTCGCCCAGAAGAACAGCACATAGGGCACGTCGACGACCAGGGTGACGATCAGCGCCGCCGAGCGCAGATGCATCAGCGAGAAGATGCAGCCGATCACGGTCACCGCCATGTAGAAGGCGACCTGGCTCTTGGCGAAGGGATCGCCATAAGGGTAGAGCGCGAACGACCATGCGGTGAAGCCGGCGCCGATCGGTAGCGTCATCCAGTTGGTGGAGCGCAGGTTGCGCAGGATGTCGGCATCGCTGCGCACGAGGTGGCGCTGGCGCAGCCACCAGAAGGTTCGAAGCGCGGCGAGCACGGTCAGCACGGAGGGGACGATGATCGTCAGCCAGTCCGGCGCCACGTTCACATAGGTGTAGGCGACCGCGATCGTGTTGCTCATGAGGATGAAGTAGAGCAGCGGGATCTGCTTGGAGAAGGCGTTGAACTGCGCGCGCGTCAGGTCCGGGTTGTCGGCGGGAACGCGAAACAGACGCACCGCGGCGGCAATGTGAGACTTCAAATCGACGACAGGCATTGCAATACGAGCCCCGGATCCCTTCAAAACATCGGCGATCTTGCCTGGCGGGAGTAAAGGTCGCGTTAGGCGGGCTTCGCGGGAGGAGCCTGCACAGGTTGCACGCTACCGCGGATTTTCCGGCCGCGTGCATTGGTGAGGCCATGTTAAGGATATCCGGCGGCCGAGGCGTACCGTCTCGGGCACCAGTTGCCGATAATCACCGTAGCTACGACGTGCTAACCATGCACGTGACGGAGCGGTGCAGCGTATTGCCGCGCGGCCAGGCTGACGGCCGTCGCGCCTATCGCCTCCCGTTCAGGGAGAGGCGACAGGCGGCCTTGCAGCAGAGAGAGTAAACTATTTCTTCTCTAGCGCCGCTGTCTGCTTGGCGAGCTGCTTGTCGAAGTCCTCCGACAGGCTGGTCGCGTAGGTCGCGAGCTCGCCGGGCTTGACGAACGGGTTCGGTGCGCCGTCCTTCATTGCCGCGCGCTTGGCCTGCATGCCGTAGACCTCGGGATGCGGTCCAAGCAGGACGTCGATCTTCATCGCCTTCACCTTGGCATAGGTCGCGCGGTAGTCGTCGACGATGCCGGCATGGGTTGGCTGGCCGACCAGCCGGTTCAGCGCCACCGTGCCGCTGCAAAAGAACAGCACCTGGCGGTCCTGGCCGCCGTCCTTGACGGTCATCTCCCAGCTCGTGCAGCCCGGCGAGTGGCCGGGAGTGGCGTGCGCCGTCAGCGTGGTGTCGCCAAGCGTGACCTTGTCGCCTTCCTTCACGGTGCGATCGACCTTGACCGCGGGGAAGGCGAGATCCTCGTTCTTCTCGTCGCCGGGATAGTAGCCGCCTTCGAGCAGCGGCTTGTCGCGCTCGCCGGCGATGAGCTGCGCGCCGGTCTCCTTCTTGACCTCGGCGAAGCCGCCGGTGTGATCGAAATGCGCGTGCGTATTGAGGATGATCTTGATGTCGGCCACCTTCAGGCCGAGCTTCGTGATGTTGTCCTTGATCATGCCGGTCGACTGTGGAAGCGCCGTGTCCATCAGGATCAGGCCTTGCGAGGTCTTGATGACGTAGACGGCGATGCCGTCGGTGCCGACATAATAGATGTTGTCGATCAGCTGGAACGGCTCGAACGGCGTAGTCCATTTCTTGGTGACCGCCGCAATGAAATCCTTGACCGTCTGCGCCTGCGCGCCGGTTGCGAAAAATGCCAGCGCACACAGCGCGGCCGTGAGCTTCTTCATAGGTTGCCTCCCGGAGTGTTCTTGTCATTCTGACCGGACGGCTTTCGCGCGGCGGCCGGTGCGCAAGCTACGTGGTGGACGGTGCGGCAGCAACGGCCTCGTGCCATCAAATTTTCACGGCATGCGCGGAATAGCGGTCGCCGCCCGGTTTGAGCATGGCGGCCATCGTTGCAGCGCGGCCCTCGTCGTTTGACCGCGTGCGGGCATCCCGTCATACTTTGCGGCAAGACGGGCCAGAAAGACTCGTCGGTACCGGGAGCTGAAATGACCGATTCATGGACCGTCCTCGCGGGGACGCTGATTTGCCTCGTTTCCTGCGGTTCGATAGCCCTGGCCCAGCCGGCCTGCGTCACCCAGAACATGGCCGTGCCGCCCGGCGCCAACACCACCGACAGGGCGGCGCCGTTCTTCATCGACACGACAGGGCTTGATTTCAAGACCTCGCCGCCGACGCGCGATCCTCTCAGCGCCAACTATCCGCGTGCGACCGAGTTGCCAGACGGAACGCTGCCGCCACCGGGAGCCGAAGGCAATTTCATCATCGGCCCGACCCACAACCCAGCGCCGGAGACGATCGCGAAGGAGGGCGTGCCGCGCGGCACGACGAAGTCGTTCACGCTCTCGTCGAAACAGAGCACGATCTACAATCCAGGCCTGATCCGTGACGACGTTGCCGGCTGCACCAATTCCTCGATCATGACCACCGTGACCGCGCCGGACGACAAGTCGCACATGATCGTCACCACAAGCCACCCCGGAATCTGGTCGCGTACGATCGACGTCTACGTGCCTGCGCAATATGTGCGCGGGACCGAAGCGCCGTTCATCGTGATCGGCGACGGCGGCTCCAACGCCTACAAGGACCTCGCCACCACGCTCGATAATCTCATCGCGCAGCGCCGTGTGCCGCCGATGATCGCGATCCAGATCGGCAATGGCGGGCAGGACGCGCAGGGCAGCCAGCGCGGCCGCGAATATGACGCGGTGTCAGGCGCCTACGCGCAGTTCGTCGAGCGCGAGGTGCTGCCGCTTGTCGAGGCGAATGCCGACGTCAAGCTGACCAAGGATCCCGACGGGCGAGCGACCATGGGGCTGAGCTCGAGCGGCGTGGCCGCCTTCACCATGGCGTGGTTCTATCCTGATCTCTATCGCCGCGTGCTGGCCTTCTCGCCAACGATGGTCAACCAGCAATGGCCGCATGATCCGTCGCTGCGCGGCGGCGCCTGGGAATATCACAGCGCGTGGACGGGGCCGGCCGGACCCAATCTCATCTCGAAGGCCGGCGTGCTGACGCCGGCCGAGCCGCCCGGTGTGCCGCTGATCGCCGCTGCGCCGGTGAAACCGATCCGCTTCTGGTTCTTCGGCGGCGACCAGGACCTGTTCTATCCGAATCCCACCATTCCCGACGGCATGCACGACTGGACCTTGTCGAACGCGCTGACGGCGAAGGTGCTGGCGGAGAGGGGCTACCACTACCAGTTCCTGTTCGTGCGCAACGCCAAGCACGTTGACCGGCCGACCATCGCGCAAACACTGCCGTCGGCACTGGAGTGGGTCTGGAAGGGCTATCCGATTCCCTGACAACAAGCGGCGCTGGACGCCTAACGCCCGATCGTCACGCCGGCGGTCGAGCGCATGGCATCCCGCAGACTTCTCGCGTTCATGTCGTCGAGCACCTGCCGCGTCAGGACGGTGGTCTGGCCGGGCGTGTCGAGGATCGTCTCGCCGCGCGAGGAGGAAAGCCGGTCGGCTTTGTAGGGCGCAGCCGGATCGGTCACATAGGTGTGGTGCCGCTTGCCGGAGGCGGCAAAGGCTCCCTGCGAGACGCAGAGGGCGGCGATCGCGATCAATGGCAACACTTTTGCGGGCATGCGATCTCCCATGGTCAGGATATCAGCTAGCACATGGTGGTGTCGCCGCAGGAAAACAATGTCAGGCGAGAACGGCCTGGCGTTCCCGCACCGGTTCGCGGACCCGGTCGGTCTTTTCGGGCTCGGCGAGCCGCGTGAAACTCCGCTGGCCCGCATACGCAGGGGCCTCGACGATGATGCCCTCGCAGACGATCTGCCCGCCCAGCACCCTGAATTCCAGCTTGTCGTAGCGCGGCATGGTTTCGCCGGGCGCAGGCGGCAGCAGTTCGACGCGCCCCTGGATGTTCAGTGTGGCATCGCCGGTGCCGTGAAGCCGCGGATTCCACATCCTGATCCCGGTCTCCGCCCAGCGCTGCCGGATCAGCGTGGCGCGATCGACGGGGTCCGCGATCCTGGCGCGCGCCTTCGGCGCGCTGGAGATCTTCGGGGCTGGGGGCACGAGGACCGGTTCCGGCGCGACAGGCGTGATGGCGCTCGGAGGGGCCTCCGCGGTCAGTGCGGTAACCGGCGCGGGAGGGTTGATGGAGATCGGCTCGATCTCGGCCGCGACGCTTGTGGAGGGATCGGCCTCGATGCTGTCCTCAGCGATAGCCGGCGTCGAGACTTCGCCAACGGTGGTAGCAACACAGGCGTCCGCTACGACGATCGGTTCAACATCCACGACGACTCCCGAGCAGGGTTCATCGTTGACGATGGGAGCAGGAGCATCAACCGCAGCGATCGCGACGTCGACCGACGAGATTGATACCTCATCTGCGGCGACGGGCTCGACCTCGATCGGGGCTTCGAACGATGGTTGGCTGCTGATGACGGGCTCAGCAGCATCGAACGGCTCGCTCTCGGTCTCGGCAGGCGGTGCCGGTGCCTCTTCGTCGGCGGCAGGTTCACCGTTCGCCGGCAGTTCCACGGCCGGATCATCGTTGGCGAGCTCGGGAGCATCAACGGGCTCGCGCTCGACCGTCGAGACCGAAACCTCCTCGACGGCCACCGTCTCGCCGTCGCACTGCAACGGCTCGGCGACGATGCTGTCGAGAGCCGGCGTTGCTTCTGCGATGTCGGCAGCGGTGGAATCGGTTGCGGCACTCGAGGCGACGTCGATGCTGCCGCTGTGCGGCAAAGGCCGAAGCCGGGTGAACGCCCATTTCACCGCGGGAATGCGGCGCAGCAACGATATCAGTCTCGAAAGCACAGGGAGTTATCCAAGAGGTACTCGGCGTGAGGCAATCGCTGATTCGTCAGCAATGCGAAAAACTGCCCCGGCCGTCACATCGCTGTCAATGTGGATGGGACCAATTGCAGAACATCTGCACAGCGTTCGCGACGCGGGCGAACTAATATGCTTCATTCAGGATGCATCAGTGCGAGCGGAGCCGAGGGGAGGACGATCCATGAGAAAAATAGCGGCCATTGGAGCGGTTCTGCTCTGGTCCACCATCGCGTTCGCGCAGGACCGCACCATCACCGTGGCGTCGACGACGTCGACGGAGCAGTCGGGACTGTTCGGCTATCTGCTGCCGCTGTTCTCGAAGGCCGAGGGCATCGAGGTCAAGGTCGTCGCCGTCGGCACCGGGCAGGCGCTCGACATCGGGCGGCGCGGCGATGCCGACGTGGTGTTCGTCCATGACAGGCCGGCGGAAGACAAATTCATGTCCGAGGGGCAGGGCGTGAAGCGTTTCGACGTCATGTACAACGACTTCGTTATCGTCGGGCCGAAGAGCGATCCCGCGAAGATCGCAGGCCACAAGGACGTCGCGGAGGCGCTGCGCAGGATTGCGCAGGTGAAGGCGCCATTCATCTCGCGCGGCGACAAGTCCGGAACACATGCGGCGGAGCTGCGATTGTGGAAGGAGGCGGGTGTCGACATCGCAGCCGGCAAAGATAGCTGGTATCGCGAGATCGGGCAGGGCATGGGCCCCGCGCTGAACATGGCTTCGTCGTCGAACGCCTATCTTCTGTCGGATCGCGGCACCTGGCTGTCGTTCAAAAATCGCGGCGAACTCGCCATCCTGACCGAGGGCGACAAGCGGCTGTTCAACCAGTACGGCGTCATGCTGGTGAACCCCGCCAAGCATTCAAACGTGAAGGCGAAGGAGGGGCAGGCCTTCATCGACTGGCTGGTCTCGCCGAAGGGGCAGGACGCGATCGCGGGCTACAAGGTCGGCGGCGAGCAGCTATTTTTCCCCAACGCGTCCCACTAGCAGGAAGGCCACGGTCGACACGGCGACGCTGAGCGCCAGCAGGATCAGGCCGAGCCCGAGCGCCAGCGGCAGGTCGCCCTTGCTGGTTTCCAGCGCGATCGCGGTCGTCATCGTGCGCGTGAAGCCGCGGATGTTGCCGCCGACGATCATGATGGCGCCGACCTCGGCGATCGCGCGCCCGAACGCCGCGAGAAAGGCCGTCAGCAGCGAGGTCCGGCCGAGGGCGAACAGCAGCGCGATGCTGCGCAAGGCGGAGAGCCCGTCGATCCGCGCGAGGTCGCCATACTCCGCCCATAGCAGGCTCGCCGGCCGGTGTACCAGCGCCACCACGATCGGCGTCGCCAGCAGAGTTTGCGCGATCATCATGGCCGCCGGTGTGAACAACAGGCCGGCCGCCCCGAGCGGGCCGGACCGCGACAGCACGAGATAGAGCGCGAGCCCGACCACGACAGGGGGAAGGCCGAGCAGGGCGTTGGTCAGCACGATGATGACCTGCTGCCCGCGGAAACGGTTGATCGCAAGCAAGGCCCCGATCGGCGCGCCGATCAGCAGCGCAACGATGCTGGCCGTCAGGCTGACGCGCACCGACAATGCGACGATGCCCAGCAGCTCGGAATCGGCGTCGCCGATCAGCCGGAAGGCTGCGGCAATGGATCGGGCGAAGTCGTTCATCCGGCCCGACGCTTGGGCGTCGGACGGCAGGCCTCCGGGAGGTCGTTATCGAGGCTGCGAAGTCGCTTCACGGATCATCCCTTGCGAGTCTTGCCGACAGTCACAGAATACCCGGCAGGAGCGATTTGGGAACTCGATTCATCCGGAAGACGACAAGAATGGGGACGGCGACAGCGGCGAGCTGAAATTCTAGGATGCGCCCATGAACATGGTGGCGACCATGCCGACGATGCAGAAGGCCATCGCGATCGTCGCAGCCCAGCCGAGCCAGTACAGCGGGCCGGTGACCACGAGATCGCCCATCACCTTCGGTCGCCGCACCAGCAGCATCAGGATCACCATGACCGGTGCCGCCAGCACGCCGTTGACGACCGCGCTCCAGTACAGCGCCTTGATGGGGTCGATCGGCGTAAAATTCAAACCGATGCCGCAAAGGCCGGAGAGGCCGAGTACCGTGTAGAAGGCGATGGCCTCCTTGGGTTTGCGGGACAGCCCGACCTTCCAGCGGCGGCCTTCGCCGATGGCGTAGGCGGTCGAGCCGGCGAGCACGGGAATTGCCAGCAGGCCCGTCCCGATGATGCCGAGCGCGAAGATGAGCTCTGCAAAGGGCCCGGCGATCGGCTTCAGCGCTTCCGCGGCCTGGGCTGAGCTCTGGATGTCGGTCTTGCCTTGTGCGTGCAAAGTCGCGGCCGTGGTGATGATGATCGAGAGTGCGATGAGATTCGAGAATGCCATCCCGATCAGCGTGTCGAGCCGGATGCGGCGGAATTCCGCCTCCGCTGTCGAGGTGTCTTTCTTCAGCGGGGTCTTGTTGTCGTCGATCCGTTGCTCCTCGGCCTCTTGCGAAGACTGCCAGATAAAGAGGTAGGGCGAGATCGTCGTACCGAGGATGGCGACGAGCGTGGTGAGGAATTCGGCGTTCCAGCTGACGTGCGGAATGAGTACGCCCTTCAATGCCTCGGTCCAGGGGACCTTCACGACGGCAAGGGCAATGACATAGGCGAACAGGCTGAGCGTCAGCCATTTCAGCACTGCGACGTAGCGGTTGTAGTCGAAGAAGATCTGGGCGAGCACCGAGACGGCGCCGAAGGTCACGACATAGAGGATGCCCGGACCGCCGATCAGCACCTTGAGGGCGTCCGCCATCGCGCCGAGATCGGCCGCGATGTTGATCGTGTTGGCGGCGAACAGCAGAACCACGAGGCCCCAGACATAGGCAGGACCGAAATTGCGGCAGACATTGCCGGCGATGCCATGACCCGTTACCCGCCCGATCCGCGCCGAGATCTCCTGGATCGCCGTCATCAGCGGATAGGTCAGCAGCATCGTCCAGCCGATGCCGAAGCCGAGTTGTGCGCCGGCCTGGCTATAGGTGCCAATCCCCGAGGGATCGTCGTCCGAGGCTCCGGTGATCAACCCCGGCCCGAGCGTGGAAAAGAAATTCCGCAGGCGGAAGGTGGCGCGCTTCTGCACCTTTGGTTCGAGCGTCGCCGTGTCCATCGCGGTTCCTCAGATGCAGCCTTGCCTTATAAGCGGGCAGGGGCATCAGGAGTTCCAGCTGCGGAACGCTTTGATCGATCGAAGCCTTACGCGGTACGATCGATGGCAAAATCGTCAAGCAACGGAGAGTTGCCTCCGGAGCAGAAGGTCGCGAGCAGTTCGGCCGCAAGATAGCTGAATGTGATGCCGTTGCCGCCATAGCCGTAGGCGGCGAAGATATTCTTCTGTCCGGGGACCGGGCCGATCAACGGCAAGCCGTCCTGCGTCGTGTCGAACGCCCCCGACCAGCAATAGTCGATTCTGTCGGAGGACCGCGGCCACAGCGCCCGAAGCTGTTGCCTCAGGCGTTCGCGCTTGGCGGGCGTGAGCGCCTCGCGCGCCTGCGGTTCGATCGCGGAATCATCATCCTCGCCGCCGAAGATGATCCGGCCGTCGGCTGTGCTGCGGGCATAATGATAGTCGTGGCTCGCCTCCCAGATCAGCACGTCTTCCGGCCAGAGGTTCTGGGGCTGAGGCTGTGTGGCGATCGCCCAACTGGAGGTGGGGCGCTGGATGGTCGGACGCACGATGCTGGGCATGACGTAACCTGTACACAGCACCACGCGGTTGGCCTCGATCTCGTAGCCGCCATGGAGCCCGACGATGACCTTGGCACCGGCGCTTTCGAAAGCCGTCGCGTCGGCTTGCCGGATCGAAGCCCCGCGTCCGATGGAAACTTTCAGAAGCTCATGAGTGAGCTCAACCGGATCGGCATCAGCAACAAGCGGTGACAGGATCGCACCGGCGCGCGCAATCTCGAACCGGCGGAGCAGGGACGCATGGTCGAGAAACACGCCGGGCAAGTTGGCGCGCGCTCGCAGGTCGGACTCTTCTCTCAGGGATTTGCCGCTGTCATCGACCGCAAGGTAGAGCGACAGCCGATCCCTGATATGGCATGGGATGCGATAGTGGCGCGTCAACGCCAGCAAGCCCTGGACGGCCCGGAGGCTAGCGTTGTAGCAGCGCGCCGCGCGTTCGAAACCGTAAGCCTGTGTGAGCTCGGACAGTGAACGATCGATTTCCCACAGCAGCATCGCGGTGCTCGCGCCCGTGCTGCCATGTCCCGGCGTTTCCCGGTCGATGATGACGACTTCATGCCCGCGGCGCGTGAAGCTTTCGGCGACCATGGCGCCGGTGATCCCCGCGCCCACGACCAGGACATCACATGCGAAGCTCCCTGCCACGGGACGAATTTCGGGGCCGCCGCTGGTAAGCCATGGCGTCGTCGAACTTCTGAGGTCGCCATGGTCGATGTCTTGGTCATCGGAAAAGATCGCGAAACTCCGTCGAATTGGCGCCGGGGCCACGAGGCGCCTGGTCACCAGTTCCAACGTCCTTGAAATGCGCAAAGTTCCCGCGGCGGCGCGGCTTCTAAAGTCTTCGGATCAGATCAATCCGCGCAACACCTCGACCAGCCGCCCGCACTCCTCCTCCGTTCCGACCGTGACGCGCAGGAAGTCGTCGATGCGCGGTTTTCGGAAATGCCGGACCAGAACGCCGCGCTCGCGCAGCGCCGCGGCGAGATCGGCTCCGCTCCGGCTCCGATGGCGCGCGAAGACGAAGTTCGCGAGCGACGGCAGCACCTCGAAGCCGAGCTGTTCGAGATCGCGAGCCAGGATTTCGCGGCTCGCGATGATGCGGGCGCGGGTCTTCTGGAACCACGCGTCGTCCTCGATGGCAGCGACGGCGCCGGCGATGGCGAGGCAATCGACGGGATAGGAGTTGAAGCTGTCCTTCACCCGCTCCAGCGCCTCGATCAGTGGCCGCTGGCCGATCGCAAAGCCAACCCGCAGGCCGGCGAGCGAGCGCGACTTCGAGAAGGTCTGGATGACGAGCAGATTGTCGTGGTGCGCGACGAGCGGCACGGCGCTCTCAGCGCCGAAATCGACATAGGCTTCGTCCACCACCACCAGCCGATCCGGGTTTTCGGCGAGCAGGGATGCGATCGCCTCGCGCGGAAGGGCGACCCCGGTGGGCGCGTTCGGATTGCAGAGAAGGATGGCGCTCGAGGGACGCCGGTAGTCGCCGAGCGCGATCCTCATCGCGGCATCGAGCGGCACTTCCTCATGCACGATGCCATAGAGCCGGCAATAGACGGGATAGAAGCTGTAAGTGACGTCGGGAAACAGCAGCGGCCTGTCGTGCTTCAGAAGGGCCTGGAAGGTGTGCGCCAGAACCTCGTCCGAGCCGTTGCCAACGAACACCTGCTCGGGCGCGACGTCGCAGCCGGCCGCAATCGCCTCGCGCAGGCGTGTGGCGTGCGGATCGGGATAGAGGCGCAGCCGTTCCGCGGCCGAGGCGATCGCCGCCAGCACGTGCGGCGAGGGCGGATAGGGGTTCTCGTTGGTATTGAGCTTGACGATGCCGTCCTGCTTCGGCTGCTCGCCGGGGACGTAGGGCGACAGCGTATGGACGACCGGACTCCAGAAGCGGTTCATGATCTCCAATCCAGGTTGATGGCGGCACAGTAGGGCACGCCGGGCGGCGGCGGAAGTGCGCTTCCCGACGGGCCGTCGCGGCAGGTCTGCACAAGCGTCGCAGCGGGGGACGTTCCCGCACGCGTGACCTTCATGCTAGGCTCATCGCGCAAACGTCCAGGACTTAAAACAACAACGAAGGCCGGCGCGCCTCAGGCCGCGCAGAAGAGCCGCAAAGAGAGGAATACATGCCGGGTGCAGCCCTTCCCATCGCTCCCTCGATTCCGACCGCGCCCGTGACGCCAGCCATCGTCGATCGCTTGCGGGCCATCGTGGGCGACAAGGGCCTGATCCTGGACGAGCAGGACAAGCAGCCTTTCGTGACCGATTGGCGCGGCGAGTTGGCGGGGCAGGCCGCGGCGGTCGTGCGACCGGCGAGCACCGCGGAGGTCTCCGCTGTCGTCAGGCTCTGCCACGACAACGGCATTGCAATCGTGCCGCAGGGTGGCAACACCGGCTTGATGGGCGGCGCCACGCCGTGGCCCACGCACTGCGGCATCGTGCTGTCGCTCGGTCGCATGAACCAGGTGCTGAGTGTCGATCCCGTCGGCTATGCCATGACGGTGGAAGCAGGCTGCATCCTCCAGACGCTTCAGGACGCCGCCGCGCGCCATGATCGCTTCCTTCCGCTCAGCCTCGGCGCCCAGGGCTCGTGCATGATCGGCGGCAATCTGTCCACCAATGCCGGCGGGGTGCAGGTGCTGCGCTATGGCAATGCGCGAAATCTGGTGCTGGGTCTCGAGGTCGTGCTTGCCAATGGCGAGGTCTGGAACGGCCTGCGCGCACTCAAGAAGGACAACACTGGCTACGATCTCAAGCACCTGTTCATGGGCGCCGAGGGCACGCTCGGTATCATCACCAGGGCGGTGCTGAAGCTCTGGCCCGCGCCGAAAGACGTCTGCACGGCATGGCTCGCGATCCGTGATCCCAGCGCCGCGATCGAGCTCCTGTCGGAGGCGCACGCGGCGTCCGACGACAATGTCGGCTCCTGCGAGCTGATGAGCCGCGCCTGCACCGACATGGTGCTGCGCCACATTCCCGGCACCCAGGACCCCCTCAAGGCGGAGACCGAGTGGTATCTGCTTCTGGAATGGTCGTCGGCTCGGCCGCGCGAGGACGGCGGCGCGGGCATGTCGGAGCTGATGGAGCAGTTTCTGGCCGACCAGCTTGAAGCCGGCCGGGTGCTGGATGCGGTGATCGCGCAAACCGAGGCGCAGTCGCGCAACATGTGGCGCATTCGCGAGAGCGTGGCCGAGGCATCGCGTGCCGAGGGGCCGGGCTTGAGCTACGACGTGTCGGTCGCGGTCTCCCGGATTCCCGAGTTCATCGACAAGGGCCTCAAGGCGGCGCTCGACATCCTGCCGACGATCCGTCCCTATCCGCTCGGCCATATCGGGGACGGCAATGTCCACTTCTCCTTCATGGGTCCGAAGCGCATGGATCGCGTCGCCCTCGGCCAGTATTCCGCGGCGATCACCCGGGCCGTCAACGACCTCATCACCTCCATGGACGGCTCGATCTCGGCGGAGCACGGCATCGGCATCGAGAAGCTCGACGAGCTCTCGCACTATCGTTCCAGGACCGAGCTCGACATCATGCGGACGATCAAGCGGGCGCTCGATCCCAAGAACATCATGAATCCGGGCAAGGTGCTTCGCCTCGGATGACGCGGGGAGGGCCGCAAGCCGCCCCGGCGGATTGAGCCGGGAGCTCCCCACAGCCTTGGGGCTTCATTGGGGGCGCATGCGGCACATCGCTCGGGCCAAACAGGCTGCGAGGCCCTCAAATCGTGCCGTTTGCGGCTTTATTCCAGCCTCGGATGCTTTAAGGAAAGGAGCAGGATCAGGTCGCACCAGCCCGGTGGCGGTGCTAGATCCTGATGCAGGAAAATGGCGCCTGGCCGGCTGGCACGGGCCGCAGGATGAGAAGGATTTGAGGCAATGATCCAGACGGTTGGCATCATCGGGGCAGGGACCATGGGGAACGGCATCGCGCAGATCTGCGCGGCGGCCGGTCTTTCGGTCGTGATGGTCGACATTTCCGATGCGGCGGTGAACCGCGGCCTCGCCACCGTCGGCGGCAGCCTTGAGCGGCTGGTCAAGAAGGAGAAGATGTCGGCGGCCGACCGCGACGCCACGCTCAAGCGCATCACCGGCACCACCGACCGGGCGAAGCTTGCCAGTTGTGATCTCGTCATCGAGGCCGCGACCGAGAACGAGGAGCTCAAGGTCAAGATCCTGAAGGACCTCTGCGCCACTCTGTCGCCGCGCACGCTGCTCGCGACCAATACCTCGTCGATCTCGATTACCAAGCTCGCAGCCGCAACTGATCGTCCCGACCGCTTCATCGGCATGCACTTCTTCAACCCGGTGCCGGTAATGGCGCTGCTCGAGCTGATCCGCGGCTTGCAGACCTCCGACGATACCCATGCCAAGGCGCTCGATTTCGCCCAGCGCGTCGGCAAGGTGGCGATCACCGCGAAGAACAGTCCGGGCTTTGCCGTCAACCGCATCCTCTGCCCGATGATCAACGAGGCGATCTTCGCGCTGCAGGAAGGCATCGCGACCGCCGAGGAGATCGACGCCGGCATGAAGCTCGGCTGCAACCATCCGATCGGGCCGCTGGCACTCGCCGATCTGGTCGGCCTCGACACCATGCTGTCGGTGATGGAGGTCTTTTACAAAGGCTTCAACGACCCCAAATACCGCCCGGCCCCCTTGCTCAGGGAAATGGTCGATGCCGGCCATCTCGGCCGCAAGACCGGGCAGGGCTTTTACACTTACGGCGCCTGATCGATGCGCCAGCGGCGGGCGTTCAGCGTCCGCCGCCTGATTCCCGCATTTGCGCTGCGACAAAGACGCCGCTCGCAATTGGCCTGACAATGTCGAACGGGCGGCTGGCGGGACCAACGGAACGGAAAACGAAGGATATGTCGGATCGACTGAAGGCCGAGCGCGAAGCTGCGGTCGCACGGCGGAACCTGCTGACCCAGGATGCGATCGAGCGCACCGGGATTACCGAAGAGATGATCGGGGAACTCGTCACCCGCTTCTACGGACGCGTGCGCGAGGATGCGCTGCTGGGACCGGTGTTCGCGATCGTGCAGAACTGGGACGAGCATCTCGCCAAGCTCCGGGATTTCTGGTCGTCGGTCGTCCTGATGAGCGGCCGCTATCATGGCTCGCCGATGCGGGCGCATATGCCGCTGAGCCTCATCGGCGATCATTTCGACAGCTGGCTCGATCTGTTCGAACAGACCGCGCGCGAGGTTTGCCCGCCCCCGGCAGCCGCGCTGTTCATCGACAAGGCGCGGCGCATCGCCGACAGTTTTGAGATGGCATCGGCGACGATTGCCGGCCGTATCGCCGCGCCGCGTCACGTGCTGAGGTCCTGACGACGAGCCTGCCTGCGAAGTGTGCAATGTATCGCTTCGAAGTTGCATTGCGTGATCGGCAGCGCGCCGCACCAATTCCGACATCGTCGATCTGGTCTGCAAAATCATCATGCCGCTCGCGCGGTACGACGTAGAATTTGCGAAAACGCGTTTGAATGCGTTCACTCGCGTTCAATCAACGCGAGCAAAGCCATATTGATGCACTGCGGCGCCAATTCTCCGCCTTCATTTCGGCAGAGTTCCAGCGCCTGCTAGCGGGCATGTCGCGCGCATCATTCAGCATCACCTCCTCATCCTCCGAGAGCACCGCGGAGCCTGACATCGACGCAAGTGCGGAGCAGACGCGGCGAACGCTGCTGCTTGGGGCGCTCGCGACCACCGTGTGCCTCGGTTGTTCCGTGCAGGCTCGCGCGGGCGAGGATCCGCCCGGCTCCGACGAGCGTCCGAAGAAGGGCGACCAGCTGGTCTTCTCCGAAGGTGAGCAGGAAGGAAGGCTGATCACCTCCGCTGACATCCCGAGGGGCGGACCGCCGGTGCATGCCTGGCCGAAGGATCCGAGCACATCGGTGGTACGCAACGCCTCTCGCCTCAACGAGATCCTGATCATCCGTCTCGATCCCGCCGAGCTCGACGAGCAAACCCGTGCGCGGGCCGTCGACGGCATCCTCGCCTATTCGGCGATCTGTTCGCATGCCGGCTGTCCTGTCACCGCTTGGGTCAAGAGCGACGTCGGCGACAAGGAGGTGTTCAAGTGCATGTGCCACAACTCCGAATACGATCCCCGTGCGAGCGCGCAGGTCGTGTTCGGGCCGGCGCCGCGGCGGCTCGCCGCCCTGCCGATTGCGCTCGCCGACGGCTCGCTCAGCGTCGCCGGTAACTTCGTCGGAAAGGTGGGAGGCGTGCAGCCAGGATGACGGACGGTGCGGGACATGCCCGCGTCACGAGAGGCCGCATCCGCCGAGGGGCGGACGACGGGACGAACGATACGAATTCAAAATAACAATTCAAAACAAGAATTCAAACGGATGAAAAAGGGGAACGTCCATGAAAACGTCCAAGCAAACGTCGGTCACCAGGAAGCAATGGTACCTGTCCGGCTTCGTCGCCTTCACCTGTCTCGTTTCGACCGCCGCGTTCGCCGGCCCGATCGAGAATTATTCTCCGGTGACCCAGCAGCGCCTGGAAAATCCGGAACCCAGCAACTGGATGCTCTATCGGCGCACGTATGACGGGCAGGGCTACAGCCCGCTCGACCAGATCAACACGTCGAACGTGAAGAATCTCACCCCGGTCTGGACGTTTGCCACCGGCGTGGTCGAGGGCCACGAGGCACCGCCGCTCGTCAACAACGGCGTGATGTTCGTGACGACCCCGATGGGACAGGTGATCGCGATCGACGCCAGGACCGGCGACGAATATTGGCGCTACAAGCGGCAGCTCCCCGACGATCTGTTCCAGTTGCATCCAACCAATCGTGGCGTTGGCCTGTGGGAGGACAAGCTCTATCTCGCCACCACCGACGACCACGTTGTCGCGCTCGACGCCAAGACCGGCAAAGTCCTGTGGGACACCAAGGTGCAGGACTACAGGAAGGGTCAGTATATGACCCTGATGCCGCTGATTATCGAGGGCAAGGTCATCGTCGGTGGCTCCGGTGGTGAGCTCGGCGTGCGCGGCTACGTCGCCGCGTTCGACGCCAAGGACGGCAAGGAGCTGTGGCGCACCTTCACCATTCCCGGCGAGGGCGAGCCCGGTCACGACACCTGGCAGGGCGACGATTGGAAGACCGGCGGCGGTTCTGCCTGGATGACCGGCAATTACGACAAGGATACCAAGACGATCTATTGGGGCGTCGGTAACGCCGCGCCGTGGCCGGGCGAGACGCATCCGGGCGATAATCTTTACACCTCGTCGGTGCTCGCGCTTGATCCGAACAACGGCAAGATCAAAACCTATCACCAGTACCACCAGAACGATTCCTGGGACTGGGACGAGGTCGATGCACCCATGCTGATCGACCTGCAACGCGATGGCCGCACCATCAAGAGCCTGATCCATCCCGGCCGCGATGCGATCTTCTGGGTGCTGGAGCGCACCCCGACCAAGATCAATTACGTCGCCGGATGGCCGTTCGTCGCGACCGACGTCTGGAAGGGCATCGACGAGACCGGCAAGCCGATCGTCGATCCCGCGCACAAGCCGGTCATCGGCAAGCGGGTCGAGTTCTGCCCGTCGCTGTGGGGCGGCAAGGATTGGCCGTCGGCGGCCTATAGCCAGAAGACCGGCCTCGTCTACGTGCCTGCCAACGAGAATTTCTGCGGCGGCTTCACGGGCGAGAAGGTTCCGCTCAAGGCGGGCGAGCTCTGGCTCGGCACCAAGCCGGAAGACATCGGCCTGAAGACCAAGCCGGGGGCGGATCATTTCGGCGAGCTCCAGGCCTGGGATCCCGCCACGGGGAAGAAGGTGTGGCAGCACAACTTCCCGAAATCCCAGTTGTTCGGTTCGGTGACGGCGACGGCGGGCGACCTCGTCTTCGTCGGCGGCACCAACGATCGCAACTTCCGCGCCTTCAACGCCAAGACCGGCGAGCTGTTGTGGGAGCAGAAGACCAACTCCGGCATCATGGGCATGCCGGTGTCCTATGAGATCGACGGCACCCAGTATATCGCGATCCAGTCGGGCTGGGGCGTCGACGCGCAGCGCATCCAGGATGCACTCGTGACCAATAACATTGGCATCGAGGCGAACGTGCCGCAAGGCGGCGTCGTCTGGGTGTTCGCGCTGAAGAAATAAGCTCCGCAGGCGGATCGAAAGAAGCGGAGCCTCTGGGGGCAAATGCGGCGGACGGCAACGTCCGCCGCATTTTGCTGTCTTCCTTCTCCCCTTGCGGGAGAAGGAGAAGGTGGCGCGCGCCGGATGAGGGGTCCTATCCGCGTACACACATTGCGACGAGCGCTCGCGGAGACAAACCCCTTACCCAAGCGAGTTTGTCGCCACCAGCGTCGCTGCCCTCTCCCGCAAGGGGCGAGGGCACGATGGGCAGACGCGAAACTACTACTTCCCCTGGCGATCCACCTTGTCCTTTTCCTTCTGGTTCATCTCCTGAATCTTGGGGTCGGTGCTGCTCTGCCCGGTGGTCTGGGTGGTCGAGGCGGGCGGAGCGGTTGCGTTGGGCAGCGAGTTCTGCTCCGGCGCGGTGGGACGCGTGGCCGTGGTCGGCGGGGTCGTGCTGCTCTGCGCGAACGCGCCTGTGGTCGTCATGAAAAAGGCGCCCGACAGCAAAGAGACTGCGAGCGCCCTTGAGATGTTGGTCATCGATCTGCTCCTGTCAGATCGATGGAAACGGCGCGGAGCCGCCTTATGTTCCCGCGCTAAGCCTCCAATTGCTTGCCGAGCGGAAGATTGCGGATACGTTTGCCCGTCGCGGCGAAGATCGCATTCATCAGTGCGGGTGCGAAGGGCGGCACGCCGGGCTCGCCGACGCCGCTCGGCGGCGTGTCGGGTCCGGGTGGCACGATGTAGACGTTGGTCACCCCAGGAGATTCGTCCATCCTGACGACCTGGAAGTCGTCAAAGTTCTTCTGTTCCACCTTGCCGTCCTTGAAGGTGACCGCTCCGTATTTGGCCAGGCTCAACCCCATGATCGCCGCGCCCTCGATTTGCGAAGCGATGCGCTCGGGGTTGACATAGGTGCCGCAGTCGATCGCGGTGTCGACCCGCGGCACACTCAGCTTGCCCTTGTCGTCGACGGAGACCTCGACAATGGTCGCGATGTAGCTGACGAAGCTGCGGTGCACGGCAATGCCAAGGCCGTGGCCCTTGGGCACCTGACGGCCCCATTCGCCCTTCTCGGCGACCAGCTCGACCACCTTGCGCAGGCGCGCGGTATCGATCGGGTAGCTGTCGGTGGGCTCGCCGTAGTTCCACATGTCCTTGACGGCGGGCTTGACGATGCGCGGGCTGCCGATCAGCGCGAGCAGCGTCTCCTTCTGGTCGCGGCCGGTCGCAGCCGCGATCTCGCCGACCATCGACTGCACCGCGAAGGCGCGCGGGATGTTCGAGACGGAGCGGAACCAGCCGATTCGGGTGAACGCCGCAGCTTCCGGGTTCTCGCAGGAGATGTTGGCGATCTCGAACGGCATGTCGACGAGGCCCATGCCGAGCTCGAACGGCGCCGCGTGCTTGGCGCCCGCTGCGAACGTCGACGCGATGGTGGGCGCCACGCTGCGGTGACGCCAGGCGATCACCTTGCCGCTCTTGTCGAGCCCCGCCTCGATCCGTTCGACCGAGACGGTGTGCAGGAAGTCGTGGTGGAGGTCGTCCTCACGCGTCCACTGCACCTTCACGGGCGCTCCGAGTTCCTTCGATAGCAGTGCGGCTTCGAGCGCGAAGTCGCATTTCGACTTGCGGCCGAAGCCACCGCCGAGCAGCGTCACGTTGACGGTGACATTGCCCTCGGGAATACCGAGCGTCTTGGCGACGTCTTCGCGCGTGCCGCCGGGGCTCTGCACCGGCGCCCAGATCTCCGCCTTGTCGCCCTTGACGTCGGCGACCGCCACCGGCGGCTCCATGCTGACATGGGCGAGGTGTGGCAGGTAGTATTCACCGACGACGACCTTGTCGGCGCTCTTCAGCGCAGCGTCCGCGTCGCCCTCGGCACGCACGACGAGGCCGGGCTTGCGCGAGGCCTCCTCGAGCTCCTTGCGATAGGCGACCGAGTCGTATTTGCCGTTGGCGCCGTCGTCCCAGACCAGCTTCAGTGCGTCGCGGCCCTTGATCGCCGCGCCGGTGTTGCGTGCGATCACGGCGACGCCGCCGAGCGGCTGGAATTTCGACGGCCACGGCCAGCCTTGAACTTTCATCACCTTCTCGACGCCGGGCACCTTCAGCGCCGCGTCGGGATCGAACGAGACCAGCTTGCCGCCGGTCACCGGCGGGCGGGCGATCACTGCGTATTTCATGCCTGCCAGCCGCACGTCGGCGCCGTAGCGCGCCTTGCCGGTGGTGATGTCGTGGAGATCGACGATGCCGACCTGGCCCTTGCCGAGATAGCGGAAATCCTTGGGGTCCTTCAGCTTGAGGCCTTCGATAGCCGGCACCGATTCCTTGGCGGCATCGGCAGCCAACTCGCCGAAGCCGAGCTTGCGCCCGCTCGCGCTGTGGACGACCTCGTGATTGACGGCCTTCACCTCGGTCGCCGGCACGTTCCAGCGCTTGGCCGCGGCCTGCTCCAGCATGGTGCGGGCCGAGGCGCCGATCTGGCGCATCGGGATCAGATAATGCCGCGTGCTGCGCGAGCCGTCGGTGTCCTGATTGCCGAACTTGACCTCGTCGCCATGGGCCTGCTGCACCTTGACCTTCGACCAGTCGGCTTCCATCTCCTCGGCCACGATCAGCGGCAGGCTGGTGCGCACGCCGGTGCCCATCTCCGCGCGGTGCGCGAGGATGGTGACGGTGCCGTCGGGCGCAACCGCGACGAACACGCGCGGATCGACCACGACGCCATGCGGCATCTTGCCGGCGCCGGTCTCATAGGCAAAGGCCTGGCGGGACATCACGGGCGCGGCGAGCACGAAGCCGCCGGTGATGCCGAGTCCCTTCAGGATGTTGCGGCGCGAAACCTTCTCGACGCGGATGTTCTTTTCGAAGCCACGAAGCTTCCTGGGGTTGTCGATGAAATTCATGTCACACTCCCGTCGATGCGAGATGGACCGCGTTCTCGATGCGCTGATAGCAGCCGCAGCGGCAGATATTGCCGGCCATCGCCTCGCGGATCTGGTCGTGCGACGGCTTGGGGTTCTCCATCAGCAGCGAGGCAGCCTGCATGATCTGGCCGGCCTGGCAGAAGCCGCATTGGGGGACGTTGACCTGCCGCCAGGCCTTCTGGACGGGATGATCGCCGTTCGGATGCAGGCCCTCGATCGTGGTTACCTCGCGCCCGGCGACGTCGTTGATCGACGTGACGCAGGAGCGCACGGCTTCCTTGTCGACGATGACCGTGCAGGCGCCGCACAGGGCCTGGCCGCAGCCATATTTGGTACCGGTCAGGCCGGCCTCGTCACGCAGGAACCAGAGTAGCGGGAGATCCGGGTCGCCGTCCCAGCTCTGTTCCTGGCCGTTGATCTTCACCTTGATCATGATCGTCCCTCGCTCTTCATAAGCTTGTTGATTCTGACATTGCCGACGTCCGTCGGCGCAATGTTGCGTCGTCGCCGCATTCGGGCCGGTTGTCCCGCGCGGGCAGATCCCGGCAGGAGGCAGGAATGCG
Organism: Bradyrhizobium cosmicum; assembly: GCF_007290395.2. Taxonomy (NCBI): domain Bacteria; kingdom Pseudomonadati; phylum Pseudomonadota; class Alphaproteobacteria; order Hyphomicrobiales; family Nitrobacteraceae; genus Bradyrhizobium; species Bradyrhizobium cosmicum. Next base: position 2,222,190 of record NZ_CP041656.2, read on the forward strand.
AATCGTGATGTCCGGATGTGCTCGATACCTCTCCCGTGTTGTTCTTGTTTGATTGAACTTCGCGCGGCATCGTGACGGCGCGACCGTAACAGAGATCGCACAGGCCTAGCATTCACAGCCGAGTGTTCTTAACGGGAAAAGACTGCAACGCAGGTTTGTCAAAAGCAGGGCGCGCCGTCACGTCGCGCGCCGGTGGGTTGCGCTGTGCGTTTGCGAAAGGAGCGCACTTAAAAAAGCTTCGTCCGGCAGGATGACCGCGCGGACGAAGCAGGATGCCTCAGTCGAGGGAGGGAGAAGCGCAGGGGCGCGGACTTCAAGCAGGAAGCGGGCGGCACTGCGCAGTCATTCAGAGACCAGGACTGAGGAGCTCATGGCCCTCATACGCAGAGAGGCGGCGGCATCGCCGCGGTCGCCCCGAGACTGGCCCCATCCGGCTCGCTGGGGGGCCAGCGAGTGGACGGGGCAAGGACTGTGGTCCGGCGGCCTTGTTCAGGCCGCCTTGGTTACGCGGCTTTGGCTTTCGCCACGTGGGTTGCGATCGCGTCCATCAGGGCCGGCGACAGGCAGTCATAGGGCTCGAGCCCGATCTCCTTCAGCCGTGCGCGGATGCCGGCCATCTGTTCCGGCTTCACGCCCGATTCGATCACGGAGGAGACGAAGGCGGCAAATTGCGGCGCCTGCGATCCCTGTTCCTGGAACAGTTCGGGGTGGATGAAGTCGAGGCCGTAGAACGGGTGGTTCTTGTTCTCGATGCGGCCGAACATATGCGTGCCGCAGGCCTTGCAGGCGTGGCGCTGGATCACCGCGGACGCGTCGACGATCTCAAGCTTGTCGCCGTTTTCGAGCACGCTGACGTTCTGGCGCGGCACGACGGCGACGACGGAGAACGTCGCGCCCTGCGGCTTCCAGCACTTGGTGCAGCCGCAGGCGTGGTTGTGGGCGACGTCGCCCTTCACCGCGACCTTGACCTGGTGGTCCTTGCATTTGCAGGCGAGCGTGCCGCCGGCAAAATGGCCGGTGCCTTGTTTGAGGCCGTTGTCGATCGAGGGGTGGAGTGCAACAGTCATGGGTCGATCCTCCTTGGGGGTGACGCTTTCGAGCTAGTACACGACGACGGAACGAATGGATTTGCCCTCGTGCATGAGGTCAAAACCCTTGTTGATCTCTTCGAGCTTGAGCACGTGGGTGATCATCGGATCGATCTGGATCTTTCCGTTCATGTACCAGTCGACGATCTTCGGCACGTCGGTGCGGCCACGTGCGCCGCCGAAGGCCGTGCCGCGCCAGTTACGCCCGGTGACGAGCTGGAACGGACGGGTGGCGATCTCCTTGCCGGATTCGGCGACGCCGATGATGATCGAGGTGCCCCAGCCGCGATGGCAGGCTTCCAGCGCCTGGCGCATCACGGTGGTGTTGCCGGTGCAGTCGAAGGTGTAGTCGGCACCGCCGTCGGTGAGGCCGACGAGATGCTGGACGATGTCGCCGGTGATCTTCTTGGGGTTGACGAACTCGGTCATGCCGAACCGGCGGCCCCAATCCTCCTTGGAGTCGTTGATGTCGACGCCGATGATCTTGTCGGCGCCGGCCATCTTGGCGCCCTGGATCACGTTGAGGCCGATGCCGCCGAGGCCGAACACGACCACGTTGGAGCCCGGCTCGACCTTGGCCGTGTTGACCACGGCGCCGACGCCGGTGGTGACGCCGCAGCCGATGTAGCAGCTCTTGTCGAACGGCGCGTCCTCACGGATCTTGGCGACCGCGATCTCCGGCAGCACGGTGAAGTTCGAGAAGGTCGAGCAGCCCATATAGTGGTAGACCGGCTTGCCCTTGTAAGAGAAGCGGCTGGTGCCGTCGGGCATCACGCCCTTGCCTTGCGTCGCGCGGATCGCGGTGCAGAGATTGGTCTTCTGGCTCAGGCAGCTTTTACACTGCCGGCATTCCGGGGTGTAGAGCGGGATGACGTGGTCGCCCGGCTTGACCGAGGTGACGCCCGGTCCGATCTCGCGGATGATGCCTGCACCCTCATGGCCCAGGATCGACGGGAAAATTCCCTCGCTGTCGAAGCCGTCGAGCGTGTAGGCGTCGGTATGGCAGATGCCCGTCGCCTTGATCTCGACCAGCACTTCGCCGGCCTTCGGCCCTTCCAGATCGAGTTCGACGATCTCGAGCGGTTTCTTGGCTTCGAAAGCGACGGCGGCACGTGTCTTCATCGGTAACTCCTCAGATTCTCATGGGACGCCAAGAAGTAGTCTTGGCAGCCCTTGCAACGTTCATTTATGGCCCATGCAGGCGTCTTCCGCCTTGGTGTAGCTCGCAGTCTTCTCGTCCTTCTTGGCGGGACGCTGCCGGCCCCAGGCTTCGGTCGAGCGGGCGCGGAGATAGACGTAGAGATCGTCCATGTAGCAGGCGACGTTCGGGTTGTCGCCGAACGCCGGCATGACATTCTCCTGCGCGGTCGAGATGTTCTTGCGGCCGGAGGCAACCACGCCGAGAAAGTCGCCATAGCTCATGGTCTTCACCGAGTCCTTGAGCGCCGGCGCGTAGGTGGATCCCATGCCGTCGGGGCCATGGCAGACGTGGCAGTCGGAGTGATAGCGGCGGTATCCGGAATAGGTGAACCAGTCCACGCTGCCGTCGGCCGAAATCTTGTAGGTCGGGTTTCCTTCCTTATCGAGCCATTTTCCGTCGTCTTCCTTCTTCACGGCGGTCGGATCGCCCGGACCTTCCGCAACAGCAATTCCCCCCGAGGCAACGAAGATCATCGCAGCAATGACAGAGCAAATTTTACGCAAGAGTTTGTCCTCGACGGCATCCGGTGGAGACGAGCCGGCGCGTGGAGTTGATCCACGCGCCGGGACGATGCGGGCTGGGGCTAATTGGCCGGCAGCGAGAACACGGTCAGCGTACCGCCGAGAGCCGTGTAGTTGCTGAGGGCTGCGTAGCCGCCGACTGCGCCGAGACCGGCGGTCGGATCGGTCAGGCCTGCCGCCAGGCCGATGCCGGCCCAGCCGCCGACGCCCGAGAGCACTGCGACATACTGCTTGCCGCCGTTCTCATAGGTCGTGACGTTGCCGATGATGCCGGAGGGAGTCTTGAACTTGTAGAGCTCCTTGCCGGACTTGGCATCGACCGCCTTCAGATAGCCTTCGAGCGTGCCGTAGAACACCACGCCGCCGGCGGTTGCGAGCGCACCCGACCAGACCGAGAACTGCTCCTTGTTCGACCAGACGATCTTGCCGGTCTTGCCGTCCCAGGCGATGAAGTTGCCCATATGGGTCTCACCCGCCGGCGGATACATCGAGAGCGTCGCACCCACATAGGGCTGGCCCGCGGTGTAGCTCACCTTGAACGGCTCGTAGTCCATGCAGACGTGGTTGGTCGGAACATAGAACAGCTGCGTGTCCGGCGAGTAGGCTGCCGGCTGCTCGTCCTTGGTGCCGAGCGCGGCCGGGCAGATGCCCTTCACGTTGACGTCCTCACCCGCCTTGTCGGTCGAAGCTGTGTCAAGCACCTTCGGACGGCCGTAGGTCGGCGAGTTCTTGTCCATGTCGACGCCAGAGGTCCAGTTCACCTTCGGGTCGTACTTCTCGGCGACCAGCAGTTCACCGGTCGCGCGGTCCATCGTGTAGGCGAGGCCGTTGCGGTCGAAATGGGTCAGCAGCTTGCGCGGCTGGCCGTTGATCGACTGGTCCGAGAGGATCATCTCGTTCACGCCGTCATAATCCCACTCGTCATGGGGCGTCATCTGATAGACCCACTTGGCCACGCCCGTATCCGGATTACGTGCCCAGATCGTCATCGACCACTTGTTGTCGCCCGGACGTTGCTTTGGATTCCAGGTCGAGGGATTGCCCGACCCGTAATAGACGAGGTTCAGCTCGGGATCGTAGGAGATCCAGCCCCAGGTGGCGCCGCCGCCGATCTTCCACTGGTCGCCTTGCCAGGTCTTGAGGCTGGAGTCCTTCCCGATCGGCTTGCCGAGCGCGGTGGTCTTCTCGGCATCGACCAGAAGCTGGTTGTCCGGTCCTTCGGAGTATCCGCGCCAGGCCAGCTTGCCGGTCTTGATGTCGTAGGCGGACATATGGGCCTGAACGCCGAACTCACCGCCCGAGATGCCGATCAGCACCTTGTCCTTGACGACGAGCGGCGCCGAGGTGCCGGTCTCGCCCTTGCCGGGATCGCCATTCTTGGCGGTCCATGCAACCTGACCGGTCTTGGCATCGAGTGCGACCAGGGTCGTGTCGGCCTGGTGCAGGAAGATCTTGCCGTCACCATAGGCAACGCCGCGATTCACGGTGTCGCAGCACATCACGGGGATGACGTTCGGGTCCTGCTTGGGCTCATACCTCCAGACGATCTTGTTCTCGTTCGAAAGGTCAATAGCGTAGACCTTGTTCGGGAACGGCGTGTGGACGTACATCATGTTGCCGACGATCAGCGGGCCGCCTTCATGGCCGCGCAGCACGCCGGTCGAGAAGGTCCAGGCGACCTGAAGCTTGCCGACATTCTGTGCGTTGATCTGATTTAGCTTGGAATAGCGGGTGTTGGCATAGTCGCCCGCCGGCATCACCCAGTCTTTCGGGTTCTGCGACATCTTGTTCAGCTCGTCATTGGCTGACGCGCTGCCGACGGCGAGAGCCGCCGCGGAGCCAAGAAAGGTCGCCAGTAGCACCTTGCGCATAGTCATTCCTCCGTTTGATCTCGTTTATTGTTTCCGAAGCATTGCTTAATCACCGGGCTTGTTGTCCGGCGTCTGCTCGTGCAGGGCGGTCAAGATTGGGGACCAGAACCGATGCTGTGCTGTTTCCTCCTCGGGATGAGAGCTACGGGTCCGCGTGCAGGAGCGGCCCGTTCTTATTGTTCCTGCTGCAATCCGTAACGACTTCGCCATCGGGAAACTTGCCCAAGAGAGAAGCGGGTTTGCTTGACAGCGCACGGAGGCGAACATTTTGATTTTGCAGTAGCGAATTCAGCGGCTTCTGCGCGACTGCGCGACCGCACTCAACGCTCAGGTTCCCCTTGACGACGCTGCAACTAAGGCGGAGGATTAACTTTCAAGGGTGGCAAGGGAACGATGGCGCTCGTTCCAAAGATCGCCCAAATTTGAGGTAAACGTCACGCAATCAAGGGTCAGGGCTCCGCAGCGCTGGTCGCGATTCGCGTCGAATCCCGGGTAACACCAGTGGCTGGATTAATGTCCGACACAATTCACACGCTCTCGACGACAGGACTGACGCCGAAGCGGCAGATCCAGAGCTGGATCGACGGGCTGACCAGTCTGTGCGGGCATTTCGACGTCGATCCGCTGGAGGCGTCCTCGCTCGAAGGCCGCATCGACTACACTTCAGTCTCGCGTCTCAAGCTCTGCCAGATCGAGGTCAGCCAGCACCGCATCGCCCACACACTTGCGCGCGCCAAGGCCAATGAACACCCGTACATCAAGATCCACTTCCAGACCTACGGCGTGTCCTATTTCGAGCAGGAAGGGCGCCACATCGAAATCAACCCGGGCGACATCATCGCTTACGATGTCTCCTGCCCGCATTCGATCATCAGCCCCGCCTTCACCCGCCACGACGTCGTGATCGTTCCGAAGTCGCTGCTGCGCGACCGCGGGTTCCCGTCGCAGCGAATGCCGGCCTGCAAGCTGTCGGCGAAGACGGGTACGGGGCGGATCGCCCATGATTTCGTCCACGCCACCTTCGACGAGGCGGCCAAGCTCTCGGCGAACAGCGCGGTCGGCGTTGCCGATTCGCTGATCGACCTGCTGCTGCTGCCGCTGCGCGAAGCGGACACGGGGTTCGATCGTGTCGGGCCCGAGGCGATGTATGTGCGCGCGCAGTTCTTCATCCGCGAGCATCTGCGCGATCCGGATCTGTGCATCGACCAGATCTCCGCCGAGCTCGGCTGCTCCAAGCGCTATCTGCACATGCTGTTTTCCGAGCGCGGCACCACGGTGAGCGATTACATCTGGCAGGCGCGCCTGCAGAACTGCCGCCAGGAGCTCGAAGCTCACGGCGGCAAGACCATCACCGACGTCGCGTTCTCCTGGGGTTTCTCCAGCTCATCGCATTTCAGCCGCGTGTTCCGGAAATATTTCGGCGTGGTGCCATCCTCGATCCACAAGGCACAGCAGGGCGCGGCCGTCGCGAACGAGCATTAGGCGGGCAGGGCTTTCGGTCCACCCGCGCGAGAATGCCGCTCACGCGGTCGTGGAAATATAGGGAATGCTGGCCAGCAGACCGGCAAGCAGGAACGCATTTCCAAGCATGCCGGTCCAATGCAGTCGGCGTAGCCGACGCGCGGCATCGGCGTCGCCGGCATCCCCGGCGCTGAGCTGATCGTCCATCCGCTGCATGAATCGGGGGCGTCCGACGATGGTCAGAGCCGCCAGAAGGCCGACGATTGCAGCGAAGAGCAGCCGGCCGGCGAGGAGGAAAGCCGCCGTCCCGATGATCCCGGCTACGCCCATCACCAGGAAATGGGCGTTGAACATTCCGCGCAGCAGCTGGGCGACCGGCTTGATGTCGAGCTTCACCAGCAGGAAGGCTGGCGAGGCCAGCGTGAAATAGCCCATCGGAAAGAGCAGGATGATCATGGCGGCAACGGCCAGCGGATCCGGCGTCATGCGAGCTGCCTCTTTTCTCCGCGCCGGTGAAGTGTTCCGGCGGCATCGCGCAATCATAGCCTGCAATTGCGCTTCCGACACTAGGCTTTGGTCGGATGCCGTGCGGCGCAGCGGAAGATGACCCGCCGCGCCGTGCGCGAAAGTTCAGGCCGGCTCGAGGCCGAGCGACTTCGCGCTCTCGATCCAGATCGGCAGCTCGCGCTGATACAGGGCGTTGGTCTCCTTGAAGCCGACCGCCGGCTCGAGCACGAAGGTTGCCAGAACCTCCTTCACCTTCGGATCGCTGTTGGCGGCGACGCAGAGCTCGGCCAAGCGGTCGACGACCGTTTGCGGCGTCGCCTTCGGGACCGCCCAGCCGGAGAAGCCGCTCACGGTGAAGAATTTCGACGTCGCACCCTGCTCGGGGAGGGTCTTGATGGCGGGGATCGCATCGACCTTCTTCGAATGCACCGCGAACACGGTGCCGCGGTCGCTTTGCAGGACGGATTGTGCCGCCGTGTAGCTGCCCATCGCGGCGTCGAGCGTACCTTCCAGCATGCCCGTCCACATCGGAGCTTCGCCGCGGTAGTGGACCGGCTCGATATTGAGCCCGTATTGCTTGTTGAGCTCGTTGATCGTGATGTGCGGAGCGGAGCCCGCGCTGTAGGTGCCGAAATTCACCTTGCCGCTCTTGCGGGCGAAGGCGACGAAATCCTCCAGGGTCTTGACGCCGGTCTTGGGGTTCGCGATCAGCAGGAGGCCTGCGCCCGGAATGACGCTGACGAGCGTCAAATCCTTGTCCATGTCGTAGCCGGGATTCTTCATGACCACGCGGTTCATGATGTAGGTGGTCGAGATCGAGCACAGCATGGTGTGGCCGTCGGGCTCGGCGCGGGCGACCTCCGCCGTGCCGATCGCACCGGAGGCCCCGGGCTTGTTCTCGACGACGACCGTCTTGCCGATCTGCTTGGAGATGAATTCACCATAGGCGCGTGCGAGCAGATCGGTCTGTCCCCCGGCGGGATAGCTGCAAATCATGCGAATCTGCCGTGAGGGCCAAGTCCCCTGGGATGCGGCTTGCGCCGAGGCGCCGCGCGCAACGAAAGGCATCGCGAGTGCACTGGTACCGGCGGCGATGAAGTGGCGGCGATTGAAGTTTGCGGACATGATTCCCTCCTGATTTCCGCGGAAGGTACTGCATCAGGCTGGCGCTGCCATGGGCGGGAGGCGAGACACATTGGCGCATTCGAATGGCGGCGCCGTCCGCAATCGTGCGTCATCCGGACGATTGCACCTTTCGCGTCATACGCGCAGCGCTACTTCAGCGGTGCGCTGCGGAGCCGGGGCCCACACACCAGCGAATTGCGTTGCCGGCTCTGCGGAGCATCACTGCTGAATGATCTTCATCCAGACATCGCCGAGGATCACGGGCTCGCGCGGCGGCAGGTAGGTCAGGCCGGCCTGCTTGCCGAATTCGGCGATCTTGCCCTCGGCAGCGAGCGCTGTCAGCGCCTTGTTGGTGGCCTCCATCAGGGCGGTATCGCTGGCGAGCCCCACATAGCCGCGATTGGCGCCGATCGGGTAGTAGTAGCCGGAAGGTGTGATCGCGGTGTCGGGATGCGCGGCACGATGGGCGTCGAAGCGGCCGAGATCGATCAGCGTCGCGTCATGATCACCGCGGGCCAGCGCGCCGAGCAGGTCGTCGCGGCCGGGTACGAGATGGGTGATGCTGTCGATCAGTCGTCCCTTGTCGAACGTCATCAGGATGGCGTCGCCCAGCGATCCGCTCTCGATCACGAGGCGAAGGCCGGCGAGATCGCCGATGCCGCCGATCTTGCGCCCCTGCGCCTTCGGCCCGAGCACCACCGTCATCGGCGAATAGACGTAAGGTTGGCTCGGCGCGAGCAAGCCGAGCGCGATGCGGCGCCGCCGGTCGTCGCGCGTCGCGCCGGCGAAGTCCGGCAGGCGCGCCGTCTTCATGCCGGGCTTGACCAGGGAATCCGTCGTCAACGCGTAGCCGCCGACCAGAGAACAGCGCCCGTCGGACAACAGCGCATTGGCTTCGAGCTGCGGGCTCGAATCCTCGTCCAGTCTGCTTTCGAACCACTGGATTTTCAGCGGCCGCCCCATCCGCTCCGCGATCGCCTGCGCCAGCAAGACGTCGAAGCCGGAGTCCGGCCGGCCTTTTTGATGCACCGAGAGCGGTGGCCGATCCTCGTCGAGGCAGATCTTGAGCGGATCGTCGGCAGCACGGACGGCCGTCGCCGCCGCTGCGAGGATCGCGGCCATGCCCCATGCGGCGAGCCAGTGCTTCATGGCTTCCTCCGGCTCGAGATGAACGCCCAGAGATTCCCGATCTCGTCATCGCTGAGAATGTCGCCCCAGGGCGGCATCTTGTTGTTCTTGCCGTTCTTCACCGTGGTGACGAAGCGGGTCTTGTCGTCGGGGAAGGCGCGCAGGTCCGGCGTGATGGTGCCGGGGTTCATCATGTTGGGGCCGTGGCAGTGCGAGCATTTCTCGGCATAGGTCGACTTGCCGTGGTCGATCTGCGCCTGCACGGGATTGCCGGTTGAATCGTCCGCGGCACTAACGGTCGCCGCAAGCGCGACCGTCAGCACCGCGACGGTGGCGATGATCGTCACCGTCTTGAGAGAGGCCTCTTTCTGCATCGTGCCGTGGCTATTGCTTCACCGCGAAGACCCACAGCGAGCCGCCGGGCGGCACGTTGGCAAGCCGCTCGTCGCCGGAGAACAGCGAGTAGACGCCGCCATAGCCAGAGGTGACCGCGACATACTGCACGCCGTCCTGCTGCCACGTCACCGGCTGTCCCTCGATGCCGGAGCCGGTCTGGAACTGCCAGAGCTTCTTGCCGGTGTCGGCGTCGAAGGCCTCGAACTCGCCGGTCAGAGCGCCCGAGAACACGACGCCGCCCGCGGTCGACAGCACGCCCGAGAAGCGCGGGATGTCGCTCGGCGCTTCCCACTTCGACTTGCCCGTCATGGGATCAATCGCCTTGAGATGACCGCGCGGGCCGTCACCCCACTCCCAGAGATCGGTGAGGTCCATGCCGAGATACCATTCGCCCTGCTTGAAGGTGACAGGCTCGGTCTTGTACCGGCCGCCGAAGGCGAGCGTGTTGGCGTAGGCGAGACCCGTCTGCGGATTGAACGACATCGGCTCCCAGTTCTTGCCGCCGAGGATCGACGGATAGACCGTGACCTTCTTGCCCTCGCGCGCGTCCTTGCTCACGTCGGTCTCGATCGGGCGGCCCGTCTTCATGTCGATGCCGGTCGCCCAGTTCACCTTCACGTAGGGATTGGCTGCGAGCAGCTTTCCGTTGGTGCGGTCGAGCACGTAGAAGAAGCCGTTGCGGTTGGCGTCCATCAGCACCTTGGTCGGCTTGCCCTCGACATTCATGTCGGCGAGAACCATCTCGGCCACGCTGTCATAGTCGAACGGATTGTTCGGCGAGAACTGGTAGTGCCACTTGATCTTGCCGGTCTTGGGATCCATCGCCAGCACGGAGCAGGTGTAGAGGTTGTCGCCGGGACGCACCGCCGAGTTGAACGGGCCGGGATTGCCGATGCCCCAATAGACCGTGTTGAGCTCGGGGTCATAGGAACCCGTGATCCAGGTCGAGCCGCCGCCGAGCTTCCAGGTGTCGCCTTTCCAGGTGTCGCCGCCGGGCTCGTCGGGGGAGGGGATCGAATGGGTACGCCACAGATGCTTGCCCGTTGCCGGATCCCAGCCGTCGATGAAGCCGCGGGTGCCGAACTCGGCGCCGGAGATGCCGGTGATGACGACACCGTCGGCGACCAGCGGGGCCACCGTCATCGAATAACCTTCCTTGATGTCGGCGGCCTTCTGCCGCCACAGCTCCTTGCCGTTCTTGGCATCGAGCGCGATCACGTTGGCATCCAGCGTCGTGCGGAACACCTTGCCGTCGTAGAGGGCGGCGCCGCGATTGATGATGCCGCAGCAGACGATGCGCGGCGTCTCGGCGGGATACTCGACCTTGGATTTCCAGATCTGCTTGCCGGTCTTGGCGTCCACCGCCATCGTGGCGTTGTGCGACGTCACATAGATCACGCCCTGGTACACCAGCGGTTGTGATTCCTCGCTGCGATCGTCATTGAAGCTGTAGTTCCAGACCGGGACGAGGTTCTTGACGGTGTCCTTGTTGATCTGGTTCAGGGTCGAGAAGCGCTGGAGATTGTAGCCCATCCCGTAGTTGAGAACATTCGATGTATCGGTCGCACCCTTGACCAACTGCTCGGTGGTCTGGGCGTTGGCACACGTCGATGCAAGCATGACGAGGCTCGCGGCCATCGCAAAGCGTTTCATCCGTTCCTCCCAATATGCGCGCCTTTTGACGCTGCGGGTGCAACACTCCGCCCGAATGCAAAACCCGTCAATACGAAAGTCGAACGCGCGCTGCCGATTTGTTGGACGCCAGATGCCAGGGCGCACGCGGCAATCTTCGCGTGAATTTGCTCGTCTTGCGCGAATGCGCTGCATCAATTTCCATCGTGCGAAGATTGATGCGATGCACCTGCTTGCGGACTTATGTTGAGCGGGTCATGTTCGGGGCTCATGGTCAGGGAGATCAAAATGATATCGCGTCGCTCAATTGCGCTTGCGCTCACGATCGCGGTGCTGTCCGGTCCGGCCTGGTCGGCCTCCGGCGGTGCGGTGAAGATGTTCGATACCGACAATGACGGCACGCTCGATCTTGCCGAGGTCAAGAAGGCAGCGGCCGCGTTGTTCGCCAGGCTCGATCCCGATCACGACGGAACGCTGGACGCACGCGAGTTGCGCGGACGGTTAACGGCGAAAGAACTCGCCGCCGCGGATCCCGATCGCGACGGCACACTCACGCTCGACGAATACCTGTCCGTTGTGGAGCAGCGCTTCAACGCGGCGAATCCCGACAAGGACGGAACGCTGGATGCGAAGGAGCTGAACTCGCGCGCCGGCCGCGCGCTTCTGCGATTGTTGCGCTGAGAGCAACCGCGCTTGACTGGGAGCGAAGGCGGTTTGCCCGAGAGGGAAATTCGCAAGCGCATTGCGACAGTTCGCTGTATCAGCGGTTCGATTCCAACTTGCGCTGCACGTGAGGCAGCCCTAGGTTTCGCCCGGCGCGATTGTCGCGCCCAATATCCTTGGGAGACCCGAATGGCCTGGAAAGCTCCGAAGATCGTGGAAGTGCCGGTCGGCATGGAAATCAACATGTACGCCTGCGCTGCGCGCAAGTAAGACTGACGAACCTGCCGCGGCTTCGGTGGCGAACGCCATTGAAGCCGTGGTAGTGTTCATGATGCGCGTTGGAGCCCACACAATCTGGACGGCGGTAGCATGCACGCTCGCGCTTGCACCGGCATGTGTCCGCGCCGAAGAGGGCTTCGATACCGAGCACATCTTCGGCTTCATGATCGGCACCGATGTCGGAAATCCCGGCGAGCGCGAATTCCAGACTGAGACGACAGGGCGATTCGGCAAGGGGAGCGGCACCTATCGCGCCCTCGCGCAGGAGGTCGAAATCGAGGTCGTCCCGCTGCCGAACTTCCGCATCGAGCTTGGCGGCACGGCCACGCTGCACGACATCACCGGCGTCCCTGATATCGGCGATCGCCGCCAGTTCAATTTCCAGGGCGCCTCGCTCGATTTGCGCTATCGCCTGCTCGACCGCGAGCGTGCGCCGTTCGGTTTGACCGTCGCCGCCGACCTCCATGGCGATCGCATCGACGAAACATCTGGCGGAAAAGGGCGGATGTACGGCACCGATTTCACTCTCGCCTTCGACCGCGAACTGATCCCGAATTTCGCCATCGGCGCGCTCAACCTGATCTATCAGCCGGAATGGGCGCGCTTCGAGGTCGCGGGAGTCTCCGAGAAGAGCTCGACCATCGGCGCCGCCTTCGCCGGTCTGGTGCGCGTCCGCCCCAATGTGCTGCTCGGCGGCGAGATGCGCTATTTCCGGCAATACGAGGGCATCGGTCTCGGCGAGTTCGCAGGGCAGGCGCTGTTCGTGGGGCCGACCGCTTACGTCCAGCTCTCCGACCGATCACGGCTCACCATGAGCTGGAGCATGCAGGCCTGGGGCCGCCCGGCCGGATCGGCCGGCAATCTCGACCTCGTCAATTTCGAGCGGCACCAGGCGCGGTTGATATTTGGGGTGAATTTCTAGCGCAGAAGATCGTCATGCCCGGGCTTGTCCCGGGCATCCACGTTCTTCGTTCCGTGAGCAAAGGCGTGGATGGCCGGGACAAGCCCGGCCATGACAGGCTGCGGCGTTTTTGAAACTTCCCGCTCCTCCGGACGTATCCCTTTGTGCTAAACTCCGTCCCGTCCCGCGAGAGGATCCCGGCATGAACCCGATTGACCTGGTGGTGACCGTGTGTGCGGTGCTCTCGCCTGCGACCTGCGAGGAGCAGCACCTGGTGTTCAACTTTGCGGGGTCGCCGACGCAATGCGCCATGGCAGCGCCGCCCTATATCGCGCAATGGGTCGGCGACCATCCGAAGTGGCAGGCGGTGCGCTGGCGCTGCGAATATCCGCACCCGAACGACAAGGCGTGAGGCGACTTCGCTACTTCGTGCAGTCCTTCAGATCCTTGTCGGAGATCGAGAACACCGCGTCCGCCCTGATCTCGATGTCGCGAACGACGCACTGCCGTGAATTGGGATAGCTGACCCTGGCGTCGTAGCGGCCGGGCTCGACGCCGGTGATGCGCAGCCGCTCGTCGTGGTCGACCTCCTTGTCCTTGTCGTTCAGGCACTGGTTCGGACCCCAGTCGGTCTTGCCGGCGGGAGAGAGCTGGAAGCCGGAGATCGTCTCCGTCGTCAGGTTCCAGAGCCGGATGCCCTTGCCCTTGGCCTGCGCGAGCGCCGCGCCCGGCATCGCAACCAACAGGATGCCGACCGCAATCAGCGTACGCCGCATGGTGAACCTCCCTCGACAATCCCTTTGATCCAGTTGATCACGAGTTTTCATTTCGATTCAAGCTGCACCGCCGCAAGCTCTGACCTGATCCTTGCGAGCTCCGCCTCGGTACGCTTGGCGCGCGGAATGCCGATCGGCACCTCCTGCACGATACGCGCCGGCCGCGGCGACAGGACAAACAGCCGGTCGCCGAGCCGGATCGCATCATCGAGGCTGTGGGTGACGAGCAGCGTCATCACCGGGCGGCTTGCGACCAGCGTCGCGATCTCGTCACGCAGCCGGCCGGCGAGCGCGTCGTCGAGCGAGGCGAGGGGCTCGTCGAGCACGAGCAGATCGGGCTCGACCGCAAAAGCGCGGGCAAGTGCGACGCGGCGGGCCAGGCCCAGCGACAATTCGCCGGGAAAGTGGCTGCGATGCGCCTCCAGCTCGAGAATCCTGAACAGCTCCGACAGCTTGGCGTCGGTGACGTCGGGCGCAGCCAGCCGCACATTCTGCTCGACCGAGCGCCAGGGCAGCAGCCGCGGCTCCTGGAACACCATGCCGATCCGCGCCTCCGGCGGCCGCGCGATATGCCCGGCGAAATCGCGGTCGAGCCCGAGGATGATGCGCAGCATCGTACTCTTGCCGCAACCCGAGGGGCCGATCAGCACGCCGACCTCGCCGGATTGGAGCGCGAACTTGACCGGCGCCAGCACCTCGTGGGTTTCGCCCGCGGCATTGTTGAACGTCTTGCCGGTGATCTCGACCTCAAGCCGCACGGGGCCGCCACCGGGTTGCGCGGGCTTCGAACGGCTGAACCAGCAAGGTTTCGATCACGAGCACGACGGCGGCGAAGGTCAGCGAATAGGCCAGCAGCCGCGGCGTGTCGAACAGCTGGAAGGCGACGCCGATCTCGAAGCCGACCCCGTTCGGCCGTCCCAGCAGTTCGGCGACCAGCACGATCTTCCACACCAGCGACAGCCCGGAGCGGGCGGAGGCCGCGATATAGGGGGCCAGTTGCGGCAGCACGACATGGCGGAACGCGCGCCAGCGCGGCATTGCGAACACGGTCGCCATCTCGTCCAGCGAACGGTCGAGCGTGCGCGTGCCTTCGCGCAGGGTGACGATGGCGGTTGGCAGCTTGTTGATGGCAATCGCCGCGATCGCGGCCGCTTCGGTCAGACCGGCCCAGATATAGGCGAGCACGATCACGACCAGTGCCGGCAGGTTCAAGAGCAGGATCAGCCAGGGATCGCCGAGCCGGTCGGCGAGCTTCACTCGCCCCATGAGATAGCCGATCGCGCTGCCGAGCGACATCGCCAGCACGAAGGCGAGAATGACGCGCGCCAGCGTCGCGCCGAGATGCAGGAACAGCGCGCCGCTCGATGCCTCCGCGATCATCACCTCCAGCACGGCCGGCGGGGAGGGCAGTTTCGCGCCGCCGACGAACAGGGCGGCGGTCCACCAGATCGCGAGCAACAGGGCAAACGAGAGAAGACGCAGCACCTCAATCTCCGGGGGCTGCGTGATAGAAGGTGCCGGGATCGAGTTCGGCCGCGGGGCCGACGAGGTCACGGCCGCCGACCTCGGCCAGCACGCGATAGAGCACGCGCGCGTCGGCCTCCTCGTCGTTGATGCTCCGGCGCGGAATGCCGTCGCGATAGCGCTGGCGGTAGGTCCTGAGCAGGGTGGCATCGCTGCTGCCGGTCAGCGGCGCGATTCTGTCCCACGCGGCATCAGAGCTGATCAGCAGCTGCTTGGCCTTGCGGGTCATCGCGATGAAGCGTGCGACGGCATCGCGATGGCTCGCCGCCCAATTCTCGTCGAAGACATAGCCGACCGCGGAGACCGCGCCCTTGGCGCCCAGCTTCGGCAGGATATCCTCGATGCCGGCGAGGCGGCGAAAACCCTTGGCCTCCAGCTGCGCGCAGAAATTCCAGAAGTTCAGGCTCGCATCCATCTCGCCGTCGAGCGCCTTGGCGGCGATCAAAGGCGGCGCGCCATAGACAATGCTCGCATCGGACTTCATGTCGATGCCGTCCTGCTTCATCCGGGCCTGCAGCAGCAGCCAGCTCTTGTCGATGGGGCCGCCGCCGACGCCGAGCTTGCGGCCCTTCAGATCGGCCAGCGTCTTGATCGGAGAAGTCGCCGGCACCATCACCGCGCCGAGCGCGCTGGAATGGGGATAGAAGGTCAGCCTGGCGCCGAGCGCGCGCTCGCGCGACACCCACAGCCAGTCGGACAGGATGATGTCGGCACTGCCGGCGCGCAGCGCGATCTTGCCGGCTTCGGGGCTGGCGAGTTCGGTGACGTCCAGCGAAAGATCAGCCTCCCTGTCGAGGCCGCCTGCACGGATCGCGGCCAGCTCCCAGGAGAATGTTCCGGTTTTCTGCACTGCAAGGCGGATCGTATCCGCGGCGTGGCCGGGTGCGGCCAACGACAGCGTCAGCGTCATCGCGAGCGCCAAAATTCGTCCAGGCGCTCTCAAACTGAGAACTCTCATCACCTTGTGAGCCGTTTCCTCGAAGGAGTGCTTTTCAGGACAATACGCATAGCATAGCTTTCGTCGCAACCTGTGGGAGGACGCGGATGAATTTAGCGGGACAGCTACGACCGATTGTCGCCGCATTGGCCGTGTGGGCTGCGACCGCCGGCGCGGCGCGGGCCGAGGAGGCCAATGACTATCCGACGTCGGCGCGCGCGGAATATGTCTATGGCTGCATGAAGGCCAACGGCGAGTCGCGGCAGTCGATCGAGCAATGCTCCTGCTCGATCGACGTGGTGGCTTCGATCGTTTCTTATGAACGATATGTCACCGCCGAAACCGCGCTCAGCATGGCCCAGGTTCGCGGCAATCTCGGCGTCCAGTTCCGCACCTCGGAGCAGGCGAACTCGGCGGTGAACGATTTGCGGCGTGCGCAGGCGGAAGCCGAGGTGAGGTGTTTTTGAGCGGTGTATGTCTGACGTATTCGTCATGCCCGGGCTCGTCCCGGGCATCCACGTTCTTACGGTGAGCTCGAAGTTCGTGGATGGCCGGAACAAGCCCGGCCATGACGACTGAGGGAGAGACTTAAGTCCCCGGCTTCTCCACGTCCCATTCGTTGCGGAACACGTGCCCGTCGGTGTCCTTTGCCTCCGCGCGAATACGCTTGGCGCCGTTAGAGACATAGGTGAAGCGCAGATTGGGATCTTCCGAGATCGAGATACCGCCTTCCATCGACAGCACGGGGCTGTCGTCCTGCGTCAGCTTCAGCTGGCTGACGAAGAAGGCGGGAATATAGAGCTGCGTGACCTGGTCCATCTGCAGGCCGGAATTGTTGGGATGGCCGATCATGATCTGCGCCTCGCGGATTCGGCTCGCCGGGACCTGCTCGCGCGCGAATTGCCGGTAGCGCATCTGGCCGAGCCGGTTGTTGGCTTCCTCGGCATTCTTTGCTGCCGGTGCCGAGCAGCCGCCCGAGGCCTTCACATAGACTTTCGAGACATAGAGCTGGCCGTCGGTGAGTTCGGCCACCGCATGGACGTCGGTGTAGTTGTTGACGCGCACGCGCGTGGAGATTTCGGTGACGTTGGCATCCGCGCCAAGCTCGAACTTCGCCGCCATCGGTGCCGGGTTGCGGTCGATCACCAGCGTGATCGAGCGGATGCGGCGGCTGTCTGCGGGCGAGAGCTTGCTGCGCAGGGTCACGGGCACGATGGCCGCATCCTCGGCGCGATAGGGCATCTCGATGCCGATGACATCGGCGCCGTCGTTGATCGGGCGGTTGTTGAAAATATCCTGCACCAGCCCCGGCCAGGGATCGTAGGCCTCTTCAGCCTGCGCGGGCACAGCGAAGGCGATGCCGAGCAGGGCGGCGATCAGGGGCAGGCGGCGTGTGCATCCCGGCATGGTCATGATCCCCGGAGTCAGCGAAGCTGATCTCCGCCCAGCGTAGCGCGTTCGCTACTCCCATTCAATTTCTGAAAATGCTGCGGTTGCGTTGCGGGCGTTGTAGTCGTCGAACAGCTGCCAATGCGGCCGTTCCGTCGCGGCCGCCTTGTCCGCCGCGGTCCGGATCGGCTCGCCCGTCTTGTTCGACGCCCGCACGTCCGCCAGCAGCGTGGTGAGATAACGCCGTTCGTCGGCGAGCGCGGCAGGCCAGTCGCTCACAGGGCCGTGACCTGGGACCACGCGTAGTGCCGGAATTGTCTCGAGTTCCCCGAGCGTGCCGAGCCAGCCGCGAATGCTGCCGTCCATCACCGGAATGTGGCGGAGAAAAACCAGGTCGCCCGCGAACAGCGTCTTGCTCGTCTCGTCGAGCACGGTCAGGTCATTGTCGCTGTGGCCGGCCGGCCAGCTCCGCAAAGTCAGGCGGCGCGATCCGAGATCGAGCGTCATCGTGTCCTTGACGAGTATTGTGGGCGGTACGATCTTCACGGGATCGATCAGCGCGCCGCCCATGATGCGTCTGAAATTGTCGAGATAATAGGGCCCGCGCGTCGCCAGCGCCTGCGGCAGCCTGCCGTTGCCGACGAAGCTTGTTCCGTCCGCAACGAAGGCCGCGTTGCCGAAGACATGGTCGGGATGGCCGTGGGTGTTGATGACGTAGCGGATCGGCTTGTTCGTGCGCGCCCGCACCGCCGCCAGCAGCGCTTGGCCCTCGCGAAAACTGCCGCCGGTGTCGATCACGGCGACTGCGTCCTCGCCGACGATGAAGCCGACATTGGCGATGTCGCCCTCATTCTCGCGCGTCATCAGCGCGATGGTCCCGGAGTGTACGAAGATTCCCGGTGCGACTTCGCTCACAGGCAATTCGGCCGCCGTGACGCGTGCTACCGTCGAGAGACCCAGCAGGGCCGAGGCTGCGATCACGAGAGCGATGCGAGACATTTTTTCGCCTCAGTTCAAGGGATCGCCGCGCTGCACTGCAGCACGACAAGCCAACAAAGTTTGGCAGAGCATGGTGCATCCTGCGTTGCATGGATAGCATTCGAGCAAAGGATGGAGGAAGCGCGATGACGGAGGCCGGGCGACATCGTCGCTGGTTGTTTTCACTGTTGGTCCTGGTTGCGTCCTGCGCGCTCGGCGATGTCGCCATGGCGCAGACCAAGGACAGCGGCGATCTCTCGTTCGAGTTGGTCGACCCGAATGTTTTGCGCGTCTGCGCCGATCCGCGCAATCTGCCGTTTTCCAATGAAAAGGGCGAGGGGTTTGAAAACAAGCTCGCCGAGTTTCTTGCAGGCAAGCTCGGCAAGAAGCTCGACTACGTCTTCTTTCCGCAGGCCACCGGCTTCGTGCGTATGACGCTGGGCGCGCATCGCTGCGACGTCATCATGGGCTTCCCGCAGGGCGACGACCTCGTGCAGGGCACCAATCCCTACTACCGCACGTCCTACGCGCTGGTCGCCAAGGCCGGCAGCGGGCTCGAGGAGGTCGACACGCTCGAGGATGCGAAGTTGAAGGGCAAGCATGTCGGCATCGTCGCCGGCACACCGCCGGCGACCAACATGGCGTTGGCCGGCCTGATGGGCGATGCAAAACCCTATCCGCTGATGATCGACACGCGCTTCGACAATTCGGCGCAGGCGATGATCGACGACCTCGTGGCCGGCAAGATCGATGCCGGTGTGCTGTGGGGGCCGATGGCCGGTTTCTATGCGAAGAAGGCCGGCTCGCTGCACGTCACGCCGCTGGTGAAGGAGTCCTCCGGACCGAAGCTGGTCTACCGCATCGGCATGGGTGTGCGTCCGGCCGATCAGAACTGGAAGCGGCAGTTGAACAAGGTGATCCAGGAGAACCAGGGCGAGATCAACAAGATCCTGGTCGAGTTCGGCGTGCCGTTGCTGGACGAGAGCGACCGGCCGCTCGGTGCGGAGACGGCCAAGAAGGTGCCATGAAACGGTATCTTGCCGCTGTGCTCGTCGCCGCCACGCTGGCGGGGCCGGCATTCGCGCAGCAGCAGGAGCCGTTCGAGCCCGAGAGCTATCGCACCGACAATTACCGCGCGCCGGTGCCGGCGACGCTTGCGGGCGCACGCGTGCTGACGACGGCGGAGGCCGAAGCGATCTGGCGCGCGAAGGGCGGCGCCTTCATCGACGTGCTGCCGCGTCCGCCGAAGCCGAAGAACCTTCCTGAAGGCACCGTCTGGCGCGACATGCCGCGGAAAAACATTCCGGGCAGTCTCTGGCTGCCGGATACCGGCTACGGTACGTTGCCGCCTGCGATGGACGACTATTTTCGCCGAGGCCTTGCGCACGCGTCACGCGGCGACAAGGCCGCGTTGCTCGTGATCTATTGCCTGGCCGACTGCTGGATGTCGTGGAATGCGGCCAGGCGCGCGATGGCCTACGGCTATTCAGACATCGCCTGGTATCCCGATGGCACCGATGGCTGGGAGCGGGCGAAGCTCCCCACCGAGGAGGCGCAGCCGGAGCCGCGCCCCGATCAGTAGGCGTTATTGCTTCTGCAACTTCGTCAGGGTTCCGGTGCCGTTATTGTCGGTCGCCGAGTACGTCACCCGGTCGCCGGCATGGACGGAGTCGAGCATCGCGGCATCCTTGGCCTTGTACTGTTGCACTGCGCCGGCGCCGCCTGCACTGGCGCCAACGGTGCCCTTTTGCGTCTCCTGGATCGAGATCGTGCTGCTGAGCCGATCGATCCGCGTGACCAATCCGGTCATGTCGTCGGCGAAGGCGCTGGATGCGAGCATGCTGATGACCGCTGCGCCAGCGAGGATGAATTTCGTGGTTCCCATCGAGGCCTCCCGGCATTCGAGATCAACCTGGACAAGACATCCGGGCGTGAATTGGTTCCCGCGAACGTGCTGCAAGGTTAACGATCGCGTTGATCGCGGGGAACTTGAAGCCGTCAGCAGGTCTGACGTTATTCCAGTTCCTGTTGGATGACGCGCCCGAGCGCGAACAGGCGCTGGTCGATCGCGGTTGGAACCTCGCAGACGAACCGCACCACCTTGCTGCGGTCCTCGAAGATGCGTGTCTTCCAGATCAGGTCGTTGCTGAGCGACTCGACCTTGGCGTCGTCGCGCGGCGTTGCGCTCTGGAGGGTCTGGAGCTGGATCGCTTCCTCGCGAATCTTGTCGGCGGCTTCACGCTGCTTGCTGCTGACGCGTTCGAGCCCGTTCATCACCTGGGAGCGCTGGGCGTTCAGCGTATCGAACAACCCGGCGAACAAGAGCTTGGCATTGGCAGTCTTGTCAGCGGCGGACCCTGTCAGAAATTCCTTCGCCGACTTCTCGGCCTCGTCCATCGGCGTCTTGCGTGCCGACAGCTTCGAGACGAGGGCGGTGATCTTGGCGTCGTCCTTCCACTTGATCTCGGCGTCGTCGAGCGGAGGGCCAGCCCAAACGGCGGCGAGCGAGATCTCCGGCACTTTTGCTTGCGTACAGGGCCAGTTGGGATAGCGCGGATCGGCCGCGCGCGCGGGCGTGCCCGCAACTGCGAGTGCCAGTGCGGCCAGGGCCGAGATCCGAACAATCATCCTTCGCCTCCCGCAGGCCCCCGACGCGCGAGCCCGCGCGAGGGATCATAGGCATAGATCGCCCCGATCATGAAGACGATTGTGCAGCCCGACACCACCGCCAGCGAGATCCAGTTGACCTGTCCGTAGAATGCAAAACGTATCAGCTCGACAGCATGGGTGAACGGATTGGCCTCGCAGAGATAATAGAGGTAGGGGCTGCCCTCCTGCACCCGCCAGAGCGGGTAGAGCGCGGAGGAGGCGAAGAACATCGGGAAGATCACGAAGTTCATCACGCCGGCGAAGTTCTCGAGCTGCTTGATGCCGGAGGAGATCAGCATGCCGAGCGAGCCGAGCATCAATCCGGACAGGATCAGCGCCGGCAGCACGGTGAGATAGCCAGACGGCGGCGGGGTGATGTCCCAGAACCAGGCAATCAAGAGGAACGCATAGACCTGGAGCAGCGACACCGCGGTGCCCGCGAGCAGCTTGCAGAACAGCAGGAAGCCGCGCGGCAGCGGGCTCACCAGCAGCGTGCGCATGTTGCCCATCTCGCGGTCGTAGACCATCGAGAGCGAGGATTGCATGCCGTTGAACAGCTGGATCATCGCCATCAGCCCCGGCGCGATATAGACCTCGTAGAGGATGTAGGTCTCGTAAGGCGGGATGATGGAGATGCCGAGCACCTGGCGGAAGCCGGCGGCGAAGATGAACAGCCACACCAGCGGCCGCACCAGCGCGGAGACGAAGCGCTCGCGCTGATGCAGGAAGCGCAGGCCTTCGCGCCAGACGATGCCGGTGAGACAAGTCATGTATTCCGAGGCCGTGAAGCCGCGCGGCGCATCGCGCGTGGTGATGCTGCTCATGCGCCGCCTCCCGGCATCGTCTGCGCGCCGGTCAGGCGCATGAAGGCGCTGTTGACGTCCTGCGCGCCGGCCTCCGCGATGACCCGGTTCATCGGCCCCCGCGCCAGCACCTTGCCCTGGTGCAGCACCACGAGATCGTCGCCGGCCATGATCTCGTCGAACAGATGCGTGGCCCAGAGCACGCCGATGCCTTGCTCGGTGACGAGCTGGCGGACATGGCTGATGATGTCGGCGCGCGCCTTGACGTCGAGGCCGACGGTCGGCTCGTCCAGCAGCAGCAATCGCGGCCGGTGCAGCAGCGCCCGGGCGATCTCCAGCCGCCGCATCTGGCCGCCGGAGAGATCACGCACCTTGCTGCCAGCGCGATCGGCGAGCCCGATGCGCTCGAGCAATTCGGCGCTGCGCGCGGCGGCCTCGCGGCGGCTGATGCCGTGCAGCGCGGCGTGATAGAGGAGGTTCTGCGTCAGCGACAGGTCGAGATCGAGCGTGCGCGGCTGGAACACGACCCCGAGCAGCCGCAGCGCCTCGCCGGGATTCTTGCTGACGTCGTGACCGAAGATGGAGACGCGGCCGGTCTGGATGCCGAACAGCCGCGTGATCAGCGAGAACAGCGTGCTCTTGCCGGCGCCGTTGAGGCCGAGCAGCGCGGTGAAGCTCGCAGGCTGCACGTCGAAGGACACGTCCATCAGCGCCCGGCGCGGGCCGTAGGCATGGCTGACGCCGTCGATCGACAGCGCCGGCATCGCCGCAGGATCCGGCCTCAGTGCCTCGCGTGGTTCGGCGATGGGAGCGGGGCTGGTCATGGCGCGATCGCGATGCCCCAGGGCAGTTCGCCCACCTGAATGGTCTTGATCACCTTCTGCGCGGCGACGTCGATGACGGAGACGTCGTTCGACACGCCATTGGTGGTGAGCAGATATTTCTCGTCCGGCGTGAACGCCATGTGCCAGACGCGCTGTCCCACCAGCAGATATTTCGTCACCTTGCGCGTGGCGACGTCGACCACCGCGACGCGGTTGGCGGGGCCGAGCGCCACGAAGGCGGTCTTGTCGTCCCTAGTCATGCCGATGCCGACCGGCTGGATTGCCTCTTTCCTCAACCCCGGAATCTCGAAACTGACCTTGCCGATCACCTCGTGCTTCACCGGGTCGATGATCGAGACAGTGCCGCCGATCTCCGAGGACACCCACACTTCGGAGGCGTCGTGCTTGAACTCGGCAAAGCGCGGTCGCGCGTCGACCAGCACGTTGGCGACGATCTGGCGCGACGAAGTGTCGATGAAATGCGCCATGTTGGTCGTTTCGGACGTGTTGATCAGAATCTTGCCGTCGGGGCTGATGGTCATGCCTTCGGGCTCGACGCCGACCTGGATGTCGCCGAGGCGGGTGCGCTTCTCCAGGTCGATCACGGTCACCGTGTTGTCGTTCTCGTTGGCGACGTAGAGAACCTTTCCGGCGGCATCCTGGGCGAAGAGCTCGGGGTCGGGGCCGGAGGGCAGGCTGTCCACCACGGCCTGGGTCTTCGCGTCGATCACCTGGATGGTGTCGTCGTCGCCGACCGCGACCATCACGAACTTGCCGTCGCGGGTGAAGTCGATGCCGCGCGGGCGCTGGCCGACCTTGATCGTCTTCGTCACCGTCCAGCTCTCGGTGTCGATCACCGACACCGTGTTGCTCTTCTCGTTCGAGACATAGGCGATGAAGGCATGCGCGGGCGCCGCGGCCAGCGCCAGTCCGGAGAGAAGCCCAACACGCCACATGCGCAACATCTGCGTCCTCACTTCAACTTGCATTTGCTCTCCGGGCGATCATAGCCAAGCGTGTCAAGCTCGGAGACCTGGTGCAGGAACCCCTCCTGCGGCGACACCGACACCACCATGCGGCCGTCCACCAGCAGGATCGGCTGGCGCAATTGCAGGTTCCAGTCGCGCAGCGTCAGCTTCGTGCCCTTGAAGGCGGCGACCGAGAAATCCGGGCCCTTGATGAAATCGGTGACTTTCCTGACGTCGCCGGAATTGGTGCGCGAGGTCGCTTCACCGATCATGCGCACCGCCGTCCAGGCCTGCATGTCGAGCGCGGTCATGCGCCGTGAATTGAGCTTGATGAAGCGGTTCTGCATCTGGATCGCCCCCCACTGATCCTGCGATGCGTCCCAACTGCGCGGCACAAGGCCGGCTGAGCCCGCGACGGGCCGCGGATCCCAGGTGCGGTAGGGCAGATAGGCGCCGAACACTTCGCTCTCGTCGGCCGCGACCAGCACGTCGTAGGCGGGCGCGCCTTGCGTGAACACCGGCATCTGGCGCTGGATCAGCGTCACGCCGCTGTCCGTGCGCCGCGCGCCGCCCTTGTCCTCGAAGCTCTTCTCCTGCACGATCTTGGCGCCGAACCGCGTTGCGGTGCGCCTCAGCGCATCCGCAAACAGCTTGTCTTCGTCGTGCGAGCCGACCACCAGCAACCAGCGCTTCCACTGCTTCCACACCAGATACTGCCCGAGCGCATCCGCCAGCATCGCGCGCGTCGGCGCCGTATGGATGACGTTGGCGCGGCAATCGGCCTCTCGCAGCCGCTCGTCGATAGCGCCCGCGTTGAACAGCAGCGTGCCGCGGTCGCGCAGGGCGTCCGAGACCTTCAGCAGCGCATCCGCCGGCAGGTCGGCGATGACGAAGCCGTTGCGCGCGCCGAGATCGGTTGCGGCCTGCACCGCATCCTCGCCCTCCTTGATGCGGCGCTCCTCCAGCGTAAACCGCTGGCCCAGGAACTTTCCTGTGGTGTTGTTGTCCTCGATCGCGAGGCGCGCGCCGGCGACGCCGTCATTGTCCGCGGGCTGTTCGACCAGCGACAGCGTCGATCTGGCGCCGGCGACACCGAGATAGCCGACGCCGATCTGGACAGGCTCCGCCGCGAACACGCTCGTCGCGGCAAGACTCCAGCCAATCAGGCCGAGCAACCATCGGATCATGCTTCCTCCGTAGGCTCCCCGGCTTGACCGCCGGTGGAGAATTGTTTCTGCTGAAGCATGACCGATTTGTCAGGGCATGCAACCCCGCATTTCGTCCTCACGCGTGCCACGCCGGGAATCACGATCATGCGAGCGCTGATATGTTTCGCAGCTTTGCTGTTGACTGGCTCGGCCGCGCTCGCCGATCCGCCAAAGCTCGCCGTGTTCGATTTCGAGCTGATCGACACCAGCCTGCCCGGCGAGTTCTACGGCTCCAAGCCGGAGGAGGCGCGGCTCGTGCTTATCGGCGAGCAATTGCGCAAGGCGCTGGCTGACTCAGGCCGGTTCCAGCTGCTCGACATCGCGCCGGTCAGGGATGCCGCCCGTCACGCGAACTTGCAGGCCTGCGGCGGCTGCGACCTCAAGCTTGCGGGAGAATTGGGCGCGGATCTCGAGATCACCGGCATGGTGCAGAAGGTCTCGAACCTGATCATCAACCTCAACGTCTACCTGCGCGACGTGAAGACCGGCGCCATGATCACCGCCGCCAGCGCCGACATGCGCGGCAACACCGATGAAGCCTGGTCGCGCACCATGAGCTACCTGATCCGCAACCGGTTGCTGGCGCCGAATTACGGCAAGCCGTGAGGTCTTCGCCTCTCCCCGTAAGATCGGGGAGAGGGGAGCGAGAGAGCCGCGCCACTACCCCTTCAATCTCTCCGCGTGCCAGTGCAGATGATCGCCCATGAAGGTCGAGATGAAATAATAGCTGTGGTCGTAGCCCGGCTGGCGCCGCAGCGTCAGCGGGATACTGGCCCTGCTGCAGGCGGCCTCCAGCAGTTCGGGGCGCAACTGTTCCTTCAGGAAATTGTCGGCATCGCCGACATCGACCAGGAAGCCTGAATACTTCGCACCGTCCTCGATCAGCGCCACCGTGTCATGGTTGCGCCAGCTGTCCTTGTTCGGCCCGAGATAGCCGGTCAGCGCCTTGATTCCCCACGGCACCTGCGAGGGCGCCACGATCGGCGCGAAGGCGCTTGCGGCACGATAGCGGTGCGGATTGCGCAGCGCGACCGTCAGCGCGCCGTGGCCGCCCATCGAATGACCCATCACCGATTGCCGCTTGGCATCGACCGGGAAATTCTCGGCGACGAGTTTTGGCAATTCGTCGGTGACGTAGCTCCACATGCGGTAATTGCGTGCGAACGGCTCCTGCGTCGCATCGACATAGAAGCCGGCGCCCAAGCCGAAATCATAGGCATTGTTGGCATCACCGGGGACGTCGGGCCCGCGCGGTGAGGTGTCGGGCGCGACGAAGATCAGGCCGAGCCCGGCGCAGGCCTTGCGGAATTCGCCCTTTTCGGTGACGTTGGCATGCGTGCAGGTGAGGCCGGAGAGGTACCAGACCACGGGAAGCTTGGCGCCGGCCGCATGCGGGGGCACATAGACCGAGAACACCATGTCGGTTCCGGTCGCCTGGCTGGCATGGCGATAGACGCCCTGCACGCCGCCATAGGATGTGTTGGTCGAGACAGTCTGGATCGTCATGCCGAAATGCTCCGTGGCGTCAAACCACATCAGGATTGCAACGCTTGTGTGACCGAATTTGTGCCGGCGTGTCTGGTCAGGCGACGCCGCTGTCGATCGCCAATCGCACCAGCTCGACCGACGTCTTCACGCCGAGCTTCTGTCGCATGATCGAGGAGGTGTTGGCGACGGTCTTGTAGGACGATTGCACCAGCCAGGCGATCTCGGACAGGCTCTTTCCGGCGCTGAGCAGCCGCAAAATCTCCATCTCGCGCGCGTTCAGTTTCGACAGCGGGCTTTGCGCCAGCGTGGGCCCCGCAAACGCGATGCTGCGCGCGATGGCACTGGGCAGATAAGTGCCGCCGCCGCCGACGGCGCGGATTGCCTCGACGAGATCGTCGGGGTCGCCGGTCTTGGAGACGTAGCCCTTGGCGCCGCACTCGATCGCGCGCGCGGCGAACGCCGGATCGTCGTTCATGCTGAACATGATGATGCGGGCCTCGGGCGCACGCTCCAGGATGCGGCGCGCCAGCTCGAATCCGGAGACGGTCGGCAGGTTGATGTCGATGATGCAGAGGTCGGGGCGCTCGACGATGAAGACTCCTTCGCCGTCCTCGGCGTCGGCTGCCTCCAAAATCTCGATCTCGCCCTCGTCGGCCAGCACGGCTCGGCAGCCGGAGGCGACGATGGGATGATCGTCGACGATCAGAATGCGCATAGGCGTTCCCCGTGACAGCTTCGGCCTGTTTTGCGCCGCATGAGGTCCCGAACGAGACGGACACACGTGTCTCATGTCGGGTCATGCAACCCGGCCGGGATTGCTGTACGCTTTCGATTAGATATCGGGCGCTTCGCCTCTGTCAACGTCATCGGACGGGTGCGGGCCAACCTTCGCGAGGGACTGGCGGCACCAATGTGGCAAAATCTATCCTTGCGCGCGCGTATCAACCTGCTGCTGGCGCTTTTGCTGGCCCTGGGGCTCGCCGTCAATATCGGCCGCCAGGTCGCGGAAGCAGGTCCCCGCGTGCAGGCCGAGGACCAGAGCGTGATCCGGCTCGCGCGCGAGTTCATCGAGATGATCGTGGCGGATCTCAACGAAGCGCCCGATCCGGATGCGCGGTTGACCCAGATCGCGCGCGATCTCAGCCGGCTGCGCCATGTCAGCATTGCGCTCAAGGATGCCGGCGGGAACCCGCTGACGCCGCCGCGACCCGATGCCGATGACGACGCGCGCGGGCCGCCGGCCTGGTTCGTCAGCCTGGTTCACCCGGAGCAGACCGCGGTGAGCGTTCCGGTGTCGATCCACGGCAAGCCGGGCGCGCTGGTGATCACCTCGCA
This sequence comes from Bradyrhizobium cosmicum, assembly GCF_007290395.2. NCBI lineage: Bacteria > Pseudomonadati > Pseudomonadota > Alphaproteobacteria > Hyphomicrobiales > Nitrobacteraceae > Bradyrhizobium > Bradyrhizobium cosmicum. Next base: position 2,249,842 of record NZ_CP041656.2, read on the forward strand.
TCCGAATGACGAGATCGCCGAGATCTGGGACGGCATCCTAACCCAGCTCGAGGTCGGCTCCGTGATCGCGCTCGCGCTGTTCCTGGTGATGATGAATGTGGTCGGCCGCGCGCTCGCTCCGCTCCGCTCACTGGCGCAAATGATGGTCGAACTCGAAGACGGACACTATCAGGCGCGCGTCGCGCCGGGCGGCGCGCCGGAGCTGGCCGCAATCTGTACCAGGCTCAACCATCTTGCGGCAACGCTCGGCGAGGCAGTCGAGGACAAGCGGCGCCTCGCCGAGCGAGCGGTGTCGCTCCAGGACGTCGAGCGCAAGGAGATCGCGCGCGAACTCCACGACGAATTCGGGCCGTATCTGTTCTCGCTCCGGGCGCACGCCAGCGCGCTGGCGAAGCAGGCGGATGGACGCGTCCCAAATGCGGACGCCGTGCGAAAACATGGCAGCGCCATGCTGGAGCAGATCAACGCGCTGCAGCAATTTACCCGCCGCGTGCTGGAGCGGCTCAGGCCCGTCGGCCTTGCCGAACTCGGCCTGGGGCAGGCGCTGGAATCGCTGTCGCGGTTGTGGCGGGAGTCGCATCCCGACGTCGCGATCGAGACCACGATCTCGCCGGCGCTTGGCGTCACCGGCGAGACGGCCGACCTCACCATCTACCGCATCGTGCAGGAGGCGCTCACCAACGCGTTCCGCCACGCCGGCGCGACCTCGATCAATGTCGTGATCGAACCGGTCGACCAGCTTGGCCGCGGCTGCGCCCGTGTCCGGGTCAGCGACAATGGCCGCGGCATGGAGCCGGGACAGAAGCTCGGCTTCGGCCTCGTCGGCATGCGCGAGCGCATTCTGGCGCTGGGCGGCACGCTCAACGTCATCTCCGGCGAAGGCGGCTTGACCGTGGAAGCGCTGGTTCCGACGGCGGCGGCGTGATCGTGCCCGATGTGATCGGGAAGAATTCCCGATTTGGTCGGGAAAACGGGTGCGGATATCGCCCGACCTTTTGTGGCTGGCGCGTGCTTTGCTGCCGAATACACTCGTCTCAACCAAACGGCGAACATCAGAACAGCCGGTGGTCACGGATGGGAAGGCAGGGATGGGCAATCGTCTTTGGGTCACGCGTCGTTTGTTGATGGCCTCGGTGTCGACGGGGCTGGTGTCGGGGGTGATCATCGCGGGCCCGGTCGTAGCCGCGCAGGACGAGCAGACCAACGTCCAGAATCTGCCGGCGATCGAGATTACCGCGCCGCCGGCTGCGAGGCGTCCTGCGCCGTCGCGACCGGTCGCACGCATTGGAGCGCCGGCGTCTGCAGCTCCGAAAACACGCATGTATGTCTATCCGACCTCGCCGGGCACCGGCCGCGGCTTGGAAGTCGACAAGGTCCCGTCGGCCATCAACGCCGTCGACGCCAACCAGATCAAGCGCACCGGCTCGCTGAACGTCACCGACGCGCTGCGCGACAACATCGCGGGCATCAACATCACCGAAGTCACCGGCAATCCGTTCCAGCCGGATGTCGAATTCCGCGGCTTCGTCGCCTCGCCGGTGACCGGCACGCCGCAAGGCCTCGCGGTGTACCAGAACGGTGTCCGCATCAACGAGGCCTTCTCCGACGCCGTCAACTGGGACCTCATCCCCACCGCCGCGATCCGGTCGGTGACGCTGGTCACCAACAATCCCGCCTTCGGCCTCAACGCGCTGGGCGGCGCCATCAACCTGCAGATGAAGGACGGCTTTACCTATCAGGGCGCCGAACTCGACGTCATGGGCGGCTCGTTCGGCCGCATCCAGGGCTCGGCGCAATGGGGCAAGCAGGTCGACAAGAACTATGGCGTCTATGCCGCGCTCGAAGGCCTGCGCGACAACGGCTTCCGCAATTTTTCCCAATCGACCGTGCGGCGCTTCTACGGCGATGTCGGCTACAAGGCCGGTGACAGCGAATTCCACGCCAATATGGGCCTCGCCAAGAACGATTTTGGCGCCAGCGCCACCGTCCCGGCCGAGCTGCTCGACAACTACTGGGGTGCGACCTACACGACACCGCAGACCACGAGCAATCGCGTCGGCTATCTCAACCTGACCGGAAAGGCGGAGGCGACGCCGACCTGGACGCTCGAAGGCACCGCCCATGTGCGCCGGTACGAGCAGAAGCTCGTCGACGGCAATCCGACCGATGCTCAGGAGTGCACCGATCCGGGACTCCTCGGTCTTCTCTGCTTTGGCGATGGCGCCACGGTCGCAAACGGCGTGAATGGCCTGCCGATCGCCAACCCTTTCCCATCGGGAACGATCCTCGGCGAGATCGACCGCAGCTCGATACGGTCGACCACCTTCGGCGTGTCGGGGCAGGCCACCAACACCGATCAATTGTTTGGCCACGACAACCGCTTCGTGATGGGCGCGACCTATGACGCCAGTGTCACGCGCTACAACGCCACCGCCGAAATCGGCACGATGGGGGAAAACTACGTCGTCAGCGGCAGCGGCATCTTCCTGGGGCCGACTGGCTCACCGCAAACCATTGCTGGTCCCGTCTCGCTGCGCACCGTCAATCAGTACAACGGCCTGTACGCGATGGACACGTTCAACGTCACGGACGCCTTCGCCGTCACGGGCGGCGGCCGCTTCAACGTCGCGCGCATCAGCCTGGAGGATCAGCTCGGCGCCGATCTCAACGGCGATCACACCTTCACCCGCTTCAATCCGGTGATCGGCGGCACCTACAAGATCACGCCGGAGCTCACCGCCTATGCCGGCTATTCCGAGGCCAACCGGGTGCCGACGCCGCTCGAGCTCGGCTGCTCCGATCCAGCCCGTCCCTGTCTCATCGCGGCGTTTCTCGTCTCCGACCCGCCGCTGAAGCAGGTCGTCTCCAAGACCGTCGAGGCCGGCTTTCGCGGCACAAAGGAGCTGAACATCGGCTCGCTCGGGTGGAAGATCGGCGGCTTCCGCGCCACCAACTACGACGATATCGTCGCCATCCCCGTTCCCGACCGCACCGGCTTTGGCTATTTCTCCAATGTCGGCCGGACCCGGCGGCAGGGGCTGGAGGCGGAGGTCAACATCAAGTCGCCGACGCTGCAATTCCAGGCGAGCTACGCCTTCGTCGACGCGCGCTTCCTCGACGCCTTGACCATCGGCTCGAACAGCCCGTTCGCCGATGGCGACGGCAACATCCAGGTCTCGCCCGGCAACCAGATCCCCGCGATCCCGCGTCACCGGATCAAGCTCGGCATCGACTATGCCGTCACCGATGTCTGGAAGGTCGGCGGCAACGCCCTCTACGTGTCCAGCCAGTACTTCGTCGGCGACGAATCCAACCAGTATGCGAAGCTGCCGGGCTATGCCGTGTTCAATCTGCACACCTCGTATCAGGTGGCGAAGAACGTCCAGCTTTATGGCCGCGTCGACAACGTCTTCGACAAGCGCTACGCGACCTACGGACAGTTCTTCGACCGCGAAGCCTTGCCCAACTTCACCACCGGCGCCGACTTCAACGACCCGCGCTCGCTCAGCCCGGCCAGGCCGAGGGCGTTTTATGCGGGGATGCGGGTGACGTTCTGAACCCGTCGCGGCGAAGCTGATCATCTTTCGCCGGGCCTGTGGCGCGGTGGCAGGGCGCTCCCGTTCTACCTAAAGCCGATTGACTCATTGTTCATGATTTGTTCTTATGCTGGAGGTCCAGCCAGGGAGCGAGCCATGGACAACCGCATCAATGAAATCCGCAGGATCATCAGAGCATTACGCGTCAGCATGCGCGAGGCTGAAGCCATCATGCATGAACAGATCAACCGGGACGAGGACTGCACTTTCGTGGCCGGGGAGGTCATGAAGATGCGCATGGTGATGAGCGGGCTCGTCCAGGAGCGGGCCGCCCTCGGCGATACCGACCCGATCGTCGTCGCCAGCCTGTTCATTCCCCGGCGGCGGCCGACGCCGCCGCGCGTCCATGTCGAGAAGCGCCGCCTCGTGCCGCCGCGAGAGGTGGCACGGGCATGAAGGGAGAGATGCCGACCTACTTCTCCGACATGAAGGAGCCGCCGGAATTCCTCAAGGCTCTCGATCATGCGCGGCGCCTGTCCTGCTACGAGGGCTGGTGCCGGATGCACATCGAGGCCATCCAGGTCGCGATCGACCAATACGCGGAAGCGGCGCTCGGCAATCGCGAATTCTTCCTCAACAAGCCGCACAGCATCGGCGGGAGTCGCAGGACCGGCGACGTGCCGTGAAGACGGAGACCGCACCAATCATGATTTGAGAGAACGTCGCCCCGAAGACAACATATTAGCTTGTTCAAACTTGGTTATTGCGAAGGATCTCGGGCCACCAGAGCAGATGATGTGTAGCGTCAGGTTCGCGTTCGCCATCAGTTTTCTCCTTTGGCTAACAGCGGCGAACGCCGCGGGGGTCAAAAATTTCGACATTCCAGCGGGGGCGGCGGGGCCGGCGATCAGGCTCCTGGTCTGGACGCCATGCGCGGAGCCCCCACAAGAGATGGATGCACGTGGAGCCATTTTCTTCGCCGTGCCCGGATGCCCGGTGACAGGCGAGAAACTTCCACTCATCGTGATCTCGCACGGCAGGAGAGGATGGTTCGGCGGTCACCATGACACGGCGGCGGCGCTGGCGGATGCCGGTTTTGTCGTCGCTGCGCTCAATCATCCCGGTGACACTTGGCGCGATACCAGCCGTACTGACAGCCTTTCAGTGCTCGTCGAGCGTCCGGCCGATATAAATCGGCTGATCGACTATATGCTCGATGACTGGCCGGATGCGTCACGCATTAACGCTCAGCGTATTGGTCTCTACGGCTTCTCGTTTGGCGGCTACACAGGTCTTGCTGTCATCGGCGGCAATCCCGATTTGCGAAAGGGGCTGCCCAATTGCGCGACGTCGAGCCTGTTGGCCTGTAAGCAACTTGAAAACGGCGATGCGCCCGGTCAACCGATCACGCCTGATCCACGCGTCAAGGCAGCAATTATCGTTGATCCTTATCCTGCATTTGTCTTCGCCGAGAAGAATCTGAAGAGAATAGCGACTCCGGTGCAACTGTGGAGTTCAGATCCAGCACAGAATGCTGACGGTCTATCTGGATGCTGTGCGGTCGCCATCAAAGAGGGGCTAGTGGCGCCTGACTATCACTTCGTGGCAAACGCCAGACACTTCTCTTTCCTTGCTACCTGCACCCCGAAGGAAGCGCAGGTAAATCCGGCCGCATGCACCGATGCGCCGGGTTTCGACCGCGTCGATTTCCATCGGAGTTTCCACGCCGATATCGTAGCGTTTTTCCGGAAGCACTTTGCGGAAAGCGCAAGTCCGTAGTGGACGCCGCAGCGGTGTTGTGTGATGTCGCCTTTTTCACCAATGGCAAGACCCCATCCGGGTTCAACTTCGCTTTTCCAAGCCAAATGTTGACGCCCGATCTTCTTAACCGATCGGAAACCATCGCAAATGATCCTAAAATTGTAACGAAACTGCTTGGCTGTCTGCGCGTCGGTTCGCCGGAGGGTCCGTCTGATGACAGAGCACCAGGTGAGAGAGCAGGAGTTCCAGATCGCGCGCTATCGGCGTTTGGAGCGGGAGGTCACGGATCCGCTGGCTGTAGGTCTGCTTCACATCATCATCGAAGATCTTGAAGCCGGCTTGCGAAGGGACCAGCCGGATTGGCACGGGCTGTGTGATTAACGCTTTCTTAGCGTCCATCATGCGGATGATCTGCGGGGGAATGCGCAATACAGGGGGAGACTGCTCCCATGCTGAAGGACGGCACCTACGCGGCGTGGTACAAGACGCCATTCGACCAGGGCACCGGCATCGTTCATCTCGCAGACGGCCAGATCTGGGGCCGCGACAGCCTGATGACGTATCACGGCTCATGCCGGGTCGACGGCGATCGCTTCACCGCGACGGTGTCGACGAAGCGTCACACCGATGGGCGTGCAACGATCTTCGGCGTCCATGACGAGCTCACGCTGGACATCGAGGGGACGTCCGCCGGCAAGATCGCGACGTACACGGCGACAGCAGAACAGGCGCCGGGAATAGTCCTCCACGGAACGCTCATTCTGACCGAGCAGCCCTCGTCCGCACCTGACCGAATCGCGCCGGTCCCGGCGTTCAATCCCAACAAGCTTCCAAAGCTGCCGAAGCGCTCGCGCTGATCGCGGGCGCCCGGGGCAATCCGCCGGGTCGCCTGCATCCAGATGTCGCGCCCCGGGCTGCGCAATTCTGCATCCTCATCCCGCGCCCGCCCGCTTCTCAAACCGCCCCCGACCCGCCATTGTGCCGCCCCAACGAACCTGTTTGGAGCAGTATCAATGTCGGCCAAGGTCTCGCGTCGCCAGCTCGCGAAAATCGCGGGATTGTCCGCAGCCGGAATCGCAAGCCCTCTGGAGGGGGCTGGCGCCAAGCCGGCCGCGGCGCTCCGCGGCGGCAGCGGCGGCTTTCCGGCCGGATTTCTCTGGGGCACCGCGACCTCGTCCTATCAGGTCGAGGGTGCGGTCAACGAGGACGGGCGAGGGGCCTCGATCTGGGACAAGTTCGTCCGTATCCCCGGCAAGATCGAGGATAGCTCGACCGGCGACCGCGCCAACGAGCACTATCATCGCTACAAGGAAGATATCGCGCTCATCAAGGATCTCGGTTGCAAGGCCTATCGCTTCTCGGTGGCCTGGCCGCGGGTGTTTCCGGACGGCGACGGCAAGCCGAACCCCAAGGGAATCGATTTCTACAATCGCCTCGTCGACGAACTCCTGAAGAACGGCATCGAGCCGTGGATGACGCTGTATCACTGGGACCTGCCGCAATCGCTGCAGGACCGCTTCGGCGGCTGGCGCTCGACCGAGACCTGCAAGATCTTCGGCGACTATGCCGGCTATGTCGCCAAACACCTGACCGATCGCGTCAAGAACGTGTTCACGCTGAACGAGAGCGGCCGCTTCGTACAGTTCGGCTATGGCCTCGGCATCGATGCGCCGGGCGTGACCTTGCCGCAAGCGGAAGTCAACCAGATCAGGCACAACAGCGCGCTCGCGCACGGCCTCGCGGTGCAGGCGGTGCGGGCGCACGGCCGCCGCGGCACCAGGGTGGGACCGGCCGAGAACATCGACGTCTGCGTCCCCGCGATCGACACGCCCGAGCACGTCCGCGCCGCCGAGATCGCGCTGCGCGAGATGAATGCCGGCTATCTCAACGTCATCATGACGGGCAAATATACCGACGCCTTCCTGAAATATGCGGGCGCCGATGCGCCGAAATACACCGACGCCGAGCTGAAGATCATCGGATCGCCGGTCGACTTCCTTGGCCTCAACATCTACGCGCCGCAGAACTATGTGGTGCCATCCGACCAGGGCGCGGGCTTCATGCCGCTGCCGATCCCGAAATCCTTCCCGCACATGAGCTCGGACTGGCTCCGCATCGCGCCGGAGACGATCTACTGGGTGCCGAAGCTGGCTGCAAAGATCTGGAAGACCGATGCGATCTACATCACCGAGAACGGCACCTCCAGCGACGACGTCGTGACGCCCGACGGCAAGATCTACGACACCGATCGCATCATGTATCTGCGCAACTATCTCGCCCAGCTCCAGCGCGCCACCGCCGAAGGCGTGCCGGTGCGCGGCTATTTCCTCTGGAGCCTGATGGACAATTTTGAATGGGTGTTCGGGCTCAGCAAGCGGTTCGGGCTCTATCACGTCAATTTCGACACCCAGGTCCGCACCCCGAAACTCAGCGCCAGCTTCTATCGCAACGTCATCGCGAAGAACGCGGCGGGGGCGTAGCTGTCTTTCCCATCCTGGATTTTCCGCCGCGCGTAAAAATCCGGCCTTTTCCCGCACGCGGGGCGAGGTGACGCAAGATTGCGCGACTGCTTCAGTTTAGCCTGACTGGCCAATCACTTCGCCGGTATCACCGCGCCGCACCCGGACGTGGCGCTTCTACTTTGCATGGGGTTGTTTTTCGCCTTTTTGCAGAGAGGGTGCCCGGCGCAGCAGATTGACTCAGCCTTTCCCCTGATTCACAACGCCTCCCAACACCGATAACAAGAGGACAACGCCAATGACCGATGCACTCATCATCGATGCCTGCCGCACGCCGCGGGGTGTCGGCAAGGCCGGCAAGGGAGCACTCTCGGGTATTCATCCGCAGCAGCTCGGCGCGACCGTGCTGCGTGCGCTCGCCGATCGCACCGGCATCGACACCGCCGACGTCGACGACATCGTCTGGGGCTGCAGCGCGCAGGTCGCGACGCAAAGCGGCGACCTCGGCCGCATGTCGGCGCTCGATGCCGGCTACGACGTGCGCGCGAGCGCCGTGACGCTCGATCGCTTCTGCGGCTCCGGCATCACCAGCGTCAACATGGCTGCAAGCTCGATCATGGCGGGCGCCGAAGACCTCGTCATCGCCGGCGGCTGCGAGATGATGTCGATGGAGGGGCGGCGCGGCGGCGGTCCGATGATGATGGACGGCGGCAATCTGCGTCTGCGCGCGCGGCATCCGCAGTCGCATCAGGGCGTCTGCGCCGATGCGATCGCGACGCTGGAGGGCATCACGCGACGAGACGTCGACGCGCTCGGTCTCGAAAGCCAGAAGCGCGCAGGCCTCGCGATTGCCGGCGGCCATTTCAAGAAGAGTCTCGTTCCCGTGTATCGCGAGGACGGCAGCCTCGCGCTCGACCATGAAGAATATCCGCGGCCGCAGACCACGATGGAGGGCCTCAGCGCGCTCAAGCCTGCATTCCCCGCGATCGCCGATCACGCGCTCGACGACAAGGGCACGACCTATCGCGGCCTGATCCTGCAGAAATATCCTGACCTCGACATCGACTTCATGCACCATGCCGGCAATTCGTCCGGCGTCGTCGACGGTGCCGCCGCGATCCTGCTCGCTTCGCCGGCTTACGCCAGGGCGCATGGCCTCAAAGCCCGCGCCCGCGTGGTGGCGATGGCGAACATGGGGGACTCGCCGACCTTGATGCTGAACGCGCCGGTGCCGGCGACGCGCAAGGTGCTGGCAAAGGCGGGCCTCACCGTCGACGACATCGACTTGTTCGAGATCAACGAGGCGTTTGCCGTGGTTGCGGAAAAATATATCCGAGATCTCAAGCTCGATCGCGCCAAGGTCAACGTCAACGGCGGCTCGATCGCGCTCGGCCATCCCATCGGCGCGACCGGCTCGATCCTGATCGGCACCGTGCTCGACGAGCTCGAGCGCCGTGACCTCAAGCGCGGTCTCGTCACCATGTGCGCCGCGGGAGGCATGGCGCCAGCCATCATCATCGAGCGTATCTAGCCTTATTTTTCAGGGTGAATCGCGACCGGCCTCCGCAAAGAGGCCGGTCGTCGCTTGTCGAAAGCAGCGAATCAGCTTTAGCAAGGCTGCGTGCGGGCCTTTGAAACAAGGCAAAATCCGCTGCCCGAGGCTTCTCCCGCTCAGGAAGCAGCTAAAAAGCAGGGTTTTTTGCCACAGGGGGCCAAAAAAGCCCGTAAAACCGCGACAAAACTGTGCAGAAGGCTATAGGCCTTCGCCGGTTGGTCTAATATGCAACCGGCAACGAATCAGAGGAGACACGATGCCAGCCCAACTTTCCAAATCGCAGTTGATCGAAAAGATTGCGACCGCCACCGAGCTTTCCAAGCGCGACGTCAAGAACGTCATGGAGACGCTGACCGAGGTCGGTCACAAGGAGCTCAAGAAGAACGGCCTGTTCCTGGTGCCGGGCTTCGCCAAGTTCGTCGTCGTCAAGAAGCCTGCGACCAAGGCACGCAAGGGCACCAACCCGTTCACGGGTGAAGAGATGATGTTCAAGGCCAAGCCGGCCCGGAAGATCGTCCGCGCCCGCCCGGTCAAGGCCGCCAAGGACGCTGTGGCCTGATAACGCAAAGGCCCCCTCGCAGGAGGGGGCCTTTTATACATTCGACAACCGCAAGGGCTGAAGCGGAGGGGTTCAGCCCTTGCGGCGCTTGGCCCGGACCGGGACCGGCTGCAGCCGGGGCTCGGGTCCCGCGAGCGCACCGCGAGCCCCGTCGATGGCACGATCGAGCAGCTGGCGCAGCCGCTGCGCCTTGCGCGATCTCTTCGCTCTTTCCAGCAGTTTCTTCATCGCATTCACTCCGCCGCTTCGACCTTCGCATCGACTTGGGCCTCGACCGGCTCGAGCGCTGCGGCGATGGCTTCGTCGACGCGCTCCAGCCAGATGAATTCGAGGTTATCCCGCGCGCTCTGCGGGATGTCGTCGTAGTCCCGCTTGTTGCGCGCCGGCAGCATCACCCGCTTCAATCCGGCCGCGGCCGCAGCCACCACCTTCTCCTTGATGCCGCCGACCGGCAGCACCAGGCCGCGCAGCGAGATCTCGCCGGTCATCGCGGTGTCGCTGCGCACCGTGCGATTGGTGAGCAGTGACGTCAGCGCCGTAAACATCGCAACGCCCGCGCTCGGTCCGTCCTTCGGGGTCGCACCCGCCGGGACGTGAACGTGGATGTCGCTCTTCTCGAACACCTGGGGATCGATGCCGAGCTGCGGCGCCTTGCTCTTCACCAGCGTCAGTGCGGCCTGCACGCTCTCGCGCATAACCTCGCCGAGCTGGCCGGTCAGGATCATGCCGCCGCGGCCGGGCACGCGCGAGGCCTCGATGAACAGGATGTCGCCGCCGACCGGCGTCCAGGCAAGGCCGGTGGCCACGCCTGGAATGCTGGTGCGCTGCGCGATCTCGCCTTCGAAGCGCGGCTGGCCGAGCACGGTGGCGATGTCCTTCGGCGTCACCACGACCTTCGCAGCCGAGCCTTCGGCGACCTGCACCGCGGCATGCCGGAACACCTTGCCGATCTCACGCTCGAGATTACGCACGCCGGCCTCGCGGGTGTAACCCTTGACGACCAGCTTCAGCGCCTCCGGCGTGATCTCGGCCTGCTCGGCCGTCAGGCCGTTGGCCTCCAGCTGCCGCCGCACCAGGTAGCGCTTCGCGATCTCCAGCTTCTCGTCCTCGGTGTAACCGGCGAGGCTGATCAGCTCCATGCGGTCCAGCAGCGGACCCGGAATCTGGTCCAGCATGTTGGCCGTGGCGATGAACACGACCCGCGACAGGTCGAAGGGCACGGCCAGGTAATTGTCCCGGAACGTCCCGTTCTGCTCGGGGTCGAGCACCTCCAGCATGGCGGCGGAGGGGTCGCCCTGCACGCCGCGGCCCATCTTGTCGATCTCGTCCAGCATCATGACGCAGTTGCGTGCACCCGCCTTCTTGATGCCCTGGATGATGTTGCCGGGCAGCGCGCCAATATAGGTGCGCCGGTGACCGCGGATCTCGGCCTCGTCGTGCACGCCGCCGAGGCTGACGCGCACGAAGGGGCGATCCATCGCGCGGGCGATGGATTGGCCGAGCGAGGTCTTGCCGACGCCGGGCGGCCCGACGAAGCACAGGATTGGCGCCTTGCCCTGCGGGGCGAGCTTGCGCACCGCCAGATATTCGATGATCCGGGTCTTGATCTTCTCCAGGCCGAAATGATCAGCATCCAGGATGCGGCGCGCCTCCTTGATGTCGATCGGCTTCTCCGCGGGCAGCGCCCAGGGCAGGTCGATCAGCCAGTCGAGGTAGGTGCGGACCATGCCGGCTTCGCCGGCGGCCTCCGGCATGCGCTCGTAGCGGCGCAGCTCCTTCCTGGCATGCGCGTCCGCCTCAGGCGGCATGTTGGCCTTGGTGATGGCAGCCGTCAGCTCGGCGACCTCGGCCGCCTTGCCGTCGCCTTCGCCCAGCTGGCGCTGGATGGTTGCCATCTGCTCGCGCAGGATCGCCTCGCGCTGCCGCTCGTCGAAGCTGGCGCGGGTCTTCTGGCCGATCTCGTTGCTGATGCGCAGCACCTCCAGCCGTTCGGCCAGATGCTTCGACACCTTCTCGACGCGCAGGGTGAGGTCGATGGTTTCCAGCACCTCCTGCTTGTCCTGCGGCTTGATGTCCATGAATGACGTCGCCAGATCCGCCAGCGCGCCGGGCGCGGTGGTGCTCTGGAACATCGCGACCAGCTCGGGCGGCGCCTGCGGCAGCAGCTCGATCGCCTCGATCGCCAGACGTTGCAGGTTCAGCGCGCGCGCCTCGATCTCGGGCGAGCTCGTGGTCGGCTCCGGAATCTGCTGGAAGCGTGCCGCCAGGAACGGCGTCCCCGGCAGGAAGTCGAGGATGCGCGCGCGCTGCACGCCCTGGCAGACGATGTGATGGGTGCCGTCGGGCGCGGTGATATAGCGCACGATGTTGGCGATGGTCGCGACCCGGTAGAGATCGTCCGCCCCGGGCTCCTCGGTTTCCGGGCTGCGCTGCAGCACGATGCCGATCGGCCGCTGCTCGCGCAGCGCCTGCTGCGCGGCGGCGACCGACTTCGGCCGCGCGATCGCGATCGGCGCGATGGCGCCAGGGAACAGCACCATCTCGCGCACCGGGATGATAATCAGTGCGTCTTCGGGGATCTTCACGTCGGACTCGGTGGAATTGCTCTGTGAATTGTTCATCTGTTCGGTGGCCATGATCGACCTCAGGATTTGGCGAGGCGCAGTGCGACGCAGCCGTCCATCACGAAGCGGCTGATGGCGTAGCGGCCGAGGGGCAATGCAATGCGACGCTCGAAACGCCCCTGCGGCAGCTCGAGCCGGTGGATGCGGGCGTTGCGAAGCTCCGGCGGAAGCGTGCGCTGGCCGGAGACAACGAGCACGCCGTCATGGATGACCGTCTCGACATTGTCCGGATTGACGCCGGGAAGCGCCACCAGGATCAAGAGTTCATGCTCGGTCTCGAGCACGTCGATCGGCGGCTCCCAGCAGGCGTCCTGGCGGCCGAACTGCTGGCGCAGCCGTTCGGCGCGGGTCAGCTGGTCCAGGGCTTCGGACAGCATCCAGTTGAGAGGATTTTTGGGTTGCATGGCAAGACTCGGGGGAAGGCGCTGCGGTTGGAAAACAAGGATATGGGGACGGTTCCCCGGAATTCCAGCATCGCGCGTTCGGAGCATGCCTGCCTCTCGAACCGGAAGAGGCCCTTGCAATCAGACGCATCGACGCCGCGGAGATGTTCCGCGGCGTCGAAGGCAACAGTTGGGCGCAGCGGCCGTATCAGGCGGCGGCGCGGAATTCCTCTTCCGCTTCGAGGTTGATGACGGAGGTGGCAAGCTCGGTCAGCGACAGGTCGGTCGCCTCCTCCTCGTCCAGCGTCGCCTGGAGCAGCTTGGCCGCGTCCGGCATGCCGAGCTCCTCGGCCCAGGTGCGCAGCGTGCCATAGCGGGAGATCTCGTAGTGTTCGACGGCTTGCGCGGCCGCGAGCAGGCCGGCGTCGAGGGCAGGGGCGTTCTTGAAATCCTTCATGATCTCGGCGCCCTCGTCGGTGATGCCGTTGATGGCTTCGCAAGGCTTGCCGCGCGCGGGCTTGCCCAGCATCTTGAAGATCTGGTCGAGACGTTTGACTTGGCCCTGCGTCTCGCGCAGATGCTTGTTGAAGGCCGCCGCAAGGTCCTTCGAATGGGCGGCCTTGGCCATCTTGGGCAGCGTCTTGATGATCTTGTTTTCGGCGTAATAGATGTCCTTCAGCGTCTCCAGGAACAGGTCGCTCAGCATCTTGGGCGCCTGACGCGGACGTCGCGCCGCGGTCTTTTTCGCGTTCGCACGTTTCTTTGCTTGCTTAGCCATAAATCCTCCTCTTGAGGAGAACGGGAATGCGTTCCCATCCTCAATCCACGCGCGATCAAGACTCTGCGAGGGCAATTGTTCCTCGCGAAGGTCTCCGCGAGCCATTATGGATGGCGCCACATTTCGCCTGAGACCCATCCGCATGCTCGACTTCGCCCTGTCCGCTTTCGTGACGCTCCTGCTGGTAATTGATCCCGTCGGCCTCGCGCCGGCCTTCCTGGCCGCGACCGGGGGCATGCCGGACGCGGTCAAGCGCACCGTCGCATGGCGTGCGCCGCTGATCGCGGCGTCGATCCTGGTGGTGATCGCGCTGGCCGGAAACTGGCTGCTCCGCCAGCTCGGGATCGGCATCCCCGCCTTCCAGATCGCCGGCGGGCTACTGCTGTTCGGCGTGTCCTACCAGATGATCTTCGGCGACCGTCCGCATCGGGAGGCGCGCGAGGCCGACAAGGCCACCGCGGAGCATGCCTCCGACGTCGCGGTATTCCCGCTGGCCATCCCCATGATGGCCGGCCCCGGCGCGATCGCGACTACGCTGCTGCTGACGGGCGATGCCGTCTATGGGTCGAGGCTCGCGATCATCATCGCGGTCGTCGTCTCCGTCTGCCTGCTCTGCATGCTCTGCTTCGTCTCGGCTCATCTGATCGCGCGCAGCCTCGGGCGGACCGGCAATGCCGTGCTCTCGCGTGTGCTCGGCATGCTGCTCGCGGCCTATTCGGTGCAGTTCGTGATCAACGGTATCGCGGCCGTTCGGGCCAGCCTGTCCTAGATTTGTGATGGCCCGGTAATCGGTTGATTTGACGGTCTATTTCGAGGCTTGATGGGGCCGCCGGCAAGACGGCCGCCGATCCGGGCCGCTTTCGCTTGCGCTGCCATATTGCTTTGACGTACTCCCCGTCTGGCAATCGCCCATCGCCAGTAAGTCGAGGTGAAACCGGGATGTCGATGACAGCGGACGAGCTCGCAAAGAGACAGGCCATCATCGACGCTTGCCGCCGCATGAATGCGCTTGGCATCAACCAGGGCACCTCTGGCAATATCAGCGTCCGACATGCGGACGGGCTCCTGGTCACGCCCACGAGCGTGCCCTATGAGGCCATGACGCCCGACCAGATCGTGTTCATGGCGATGGACGGCGAGCATGCGCCCGGTCAGAAGCCGTCGAGCGAATGGCGCTTCCATCGCGACATCCTGCAGTCGCGCGCCGACGTCGACGCCGTCGTCCATGCCCATCCGACCTATTGCACCATCCTGGCGATCATGGGCATGGACATCCCGCCCGTGCACTACATGATCGCCGCTGCCGGCGGCGACAGCATCCGCTGCGCGCCCTACGCGACCTTCGGCACGGCGGAACTGTCCGGGCACGCGGTGCGGGCGTTGGAGGGGCGGCTCGCCTGCCTGCTCGACCACCACGGCATGATCGCGATCGGCAGGACGCTCGACAAGGCGATGTGGCTCGCCGTCGAGGTCGAGACGCTGGCGCGGCAATATCATGGCTGTCTCCAGATCGGGACGCCGCCGCTGCTTCCCAGTGACGAGATCGAACGGGTCCGCCAGCGCATGGCCGGCTACGGACTGTCGGAAGGGTAGGACGGGCAGACGGTGTTGGTGCGCCTCAGGCATTTCGTTGACGGCAAGGGATCGAACCGCGTCATGGTTCGGCTGCGCGCGCTTCTGCGCAGCAACGAGTTCTACCTGATCCCGCTGGCGCTCGTGATTGGCACGCTGGCCGGCGCCATCGTGACGCTGATGGCCGAGATCGCGCAGATCGCCCACATGGTGATCTACGGCATTCCCATCGACGTGCGCCTGTCGGCCAACGCCCATGTGAGTCCCTGGGCGGCGATGATTGCGCCCGCGCTCGGCGGTCTCTCGCTCGGAATCATGGAATGGTGGCGGCGGCGGCTGAAGATATCGAACGCGGTCGACCCGATCGAAGCCAACGCGTTGCGCGGTGGCAATCTGTCGATGCGCGACAGCGTGGTGGTGTCGAGCCAGACGCTGATCTCCAACGGTTGCGGTGCCTCGGTCGGCCTCGAGGCCGGCTATACCCAGATCGGCTCGGGCATCGCCTCGCTGTTCGGCAAGTTCTTCAATCTGCGCCGCAACGATTTGCGCCTGATCGTCGGCTGTGGCGCAGCCGCCGCGATCGCCGCAGCCTTCGGTGCGCCGATCACCGGCGCCTTCTACGCCTGCGAGTTGATCGTCGGCGTCTATTCGGTCGGCAGCGCGGCGCCGATCCTGGCCGCCTCGCTCGCCGGCGCCTTGACCGCGCAATGGCTCGGCGGCGCGCCATATTCTCTGGAGATACCCAAGGTCAGCGCCGTCGGCGTCGAGCAATATCTGGCGCTGATCGGGCTCGCGCTCGTCACCAGCGGCGTCGGCATCGCCGTGATGCGGTCGTCCTCGATGTTCGAACGCCTGTTCGCCTGGCTGCCGGTCTGGCTGCGCCCAGCGGTCGGGGGCCTCGTCGTCGGCGGCTTTGCGATTTTGACGCCGCAGGTGCTGGCGGCCGGGCATGGCGCCATGGTGCTCGATCTGTTTAACGACATGACGATCGGCCTGATTGCGCTGATCATCGCCCTGAAGGTGACGGCCTGCCTGATCTCTCTGGCCTCGGGTTTCCGCGGCGGTCTGTTCTTCGCCTCGTTGTTCGTCGGCAGCCTGATCGGAAAGTTCTTTGCCGCGGTGCTGTTGCTGATCAGCCCCGAATTCGTGATCGATCCGCTGGTCGCGATGCTGACCGGCATGGCGACGCTCGGCGTAGCCATTGTCGGCGGCCCCCTGACCATGTCGTTCCTCGTGCTTGAGATGACCCGCAATGTCGACGTCACCGCCGTGGTGCTGGCCGGCTGCATCGTCACCTCGATCTGCGTCCGCTTCATGTTCGGCCATTCCTTCTCGACCTGGCGCCTGCATCTGCGCGGCGAGACCATCCGCAGCGCCAACGACGTCGGCTGGCTGCGTAACCTCACCGTCGAGCGATTGATGCGCTCCGACGTCGGCAAGGTGCCGTCGACCACGACGATCGCCGCGGTCCGCCGCGAATTCGCGCTGGGCTCGCGGCCCGGAATCGTGATCGTCAACAATGCCGACGAATATGTCGGTCTAGTCCTGCTGCCCGACTTGTTCTCCGGCGATCTCGACAGCATCGCCGACGACATCCAAGTGATCGAGCTGGCCCGCCTGACCGAGATCGTGCTGATCCCGGAGATGAACGTGAAGTCGGCGATGGCGGTGTTCGACGAGGCGGAAGCCGAGATGCTGGCGGTGGTCGATTCCACCGACAGCCGCAAGGTCGTCGGCTTCCTCACCGAGACCTTCGCGCGCCGCCGCTATGTCGAGGAGATCGACAAGGCGACGCGCGGCGTGCTGGGGGCGCTGTCCTGAAGCGCGAACGGCGCCGCCGTCCCCGCGCGCTATCGTCTTGGCTGAGACGGGGACGCGACGACGCAGGCGACGATCCGACGGACCAGTGGCAGCACCATCAGCAGGGTTGGAAAGGCGACAAGCCATGACAGCGCCCAGGCGCCCGGCCAGGTCGCCAGGAATGCCGGCGTTGCGCCGAGGCTCCGAAGCGTGGAAATGACCGACACCACGGCCGTCATGAGGATGGACAGCACAAATGGCATCACGATCGGCGCGTAGCGCGCCGGCAGTTTGCGAACCGCAATCATCTGATTTCTCTTGAGAAAAAGTACGCGTCAGTCACGGTGAACCTTGAAAGTGCATCGATCCCGACGACGTCGGTTGATGCGTTGGTTCACGTAAACGCTTACGGCACCGAAAAACGGCGCGGCTGTTCATTATCCGCTCAGGTTGGATGGCGCAAGCTCGATCTGAAAGTTCGGTTTACAATCGTTCAAACGTGGCGGATCGCCGCGGTCGTGAACATTTCAGCGGTTCGCGCGTTATCCGGCGTTTACATTTATCTTTTTGCGCGAGAACAGAGGACGGTAGGATGAGCAATAGACCGGTAAATTCGAAGGTTGGCCGCAACGCCGCGCTGGCCGCGTTCGCAAGCCTCGCCCTTGTTGTCGCCTCGCTGTCACCTTCGAATGCGGCATCGCGTTCGCCTGCGACTCCGGTTGCCGCAAGCTCGAACGCCTCCGCGGCGACAGACTTCAGCGCCGCCCGTCGCCACCGCGCCTATCGTCGCGGCTCAAATGCTGCAGGCCTTGCCTTCATGGGCGCGGCGGCGGGCATCATCGGGGGTGTCATCGCCGAGCAGCGGCGCCGTGATTACTACGAGAACAACTACTATTACGGTCCGCGTCCTTACTATGGCGGCCCGGGCTATTACGGCGGCGGTCCGTACTACGGCCAGCGCTACTACTATCAGCCGTATTAGGCGGCGGATTCGCCGCGGCCGGGTGCGGAAGTTGTCTTTGCAGGCCTGCGGACATCATTCCGGATTTTGCAAAGGGGGCAGTGCTTGCAGTGCCCCCTTTTTGTTGTCTTTGGATGCGGGCCTCTCCCGCCGCCGCCCTGTTTCGCCGCCCAGTCAAGTCCTCCTGGCAAAAATATTCCACTTTACCGAATTTCGGAAACGGCGTATGTGTTGCCCATCCCGGCTCATCCTTGAGGGGCGATCGTACGTCGTCACGAGTTGCGAGCCGGGCCAGCGGTGGACGCGGCAGCGTCGTGCGCGAGAGGCGCGGGCAGGGCGGGTAGTCCCTGTGAGCCCGAGGCTTCGTGCGGACGAGCGGCGCCGAGGTCCGGCGAAGCCTCCTGGCGAAGCCGGATGAGCTGCGTACGGCAAAACCGTGTGGTCCTGGCCGTCGTTGCTACGGTCAAGCCTTTGCGGAGATGTGCGCGAGCCCAACCGGGTGGACGGCATCGTCAATTCGCGGGCGAGGGAGGCCAGAAGGAAAGTTCGGCTCCCGGGAGAGCACGGCATAAGCCGTCCGACCATCGCGCAGGGAAGGCCGAGTGATCGGCGACACCTGTATGCTGCTGTGCGGTTCTTTTGCGCTACATCTTCGCGCAGCGGACCGCGGGTGCCTGTCGGCACCCGGTCTTCCCTGCGCCCTCTTGGATTGGAGGGTATAGAGAAGAAGCAAAGCTCGGGCGAATTCAGCCGCGAGAACGCCAAGCCGTGTCTGAAATTCAAAGGGCGAACCGAAAGAGCGACGCCATTGCCTCATACCCCGTCATTGCGAGCGCAGCGAAGCAATCCAGCGTCTTTCCGCGGAGGGATTCTGGATTGCTTCGCTGCGCTCGCAATGACGATGTTGAGAGAGTGTGCGCCACTTCATCACCGTCACCCCCGCGCAACCGCGAAGCGGTTGTCGCTGGAGGCGGCCGCTTCTTCAGCGGCCCTCGAAGGGCGACGGCCCAGCTGCATCGCGACGGTGCATCCCTAGGCTTGGCGCTTTTTTGCCTCGGCTAAATATTCGCCAATCGCTCGAACAGGCCCGATGGACTTGACCGGCGCAATCCGGTTCAATGGGTGCAATTGAGGCCTTAGGCGACAACGATGTCGAAATATCTGCTGATCCTGCTCCTGATCGCATCGCCGGCCATGGCGCAGGTCAAGCTCGCGCCAAAATCCTCGGCGGCGCATCCGGACCCCTGCGCCCCGATCGGGCGGACCGCGGACGGCAAGCTGGTCTATTCCATGAAATGCGAGAACCTGCCGGCGCCGCCGCTGCCACCGCCGCAGGCGGAACTGAAGGAGGCGCCGCAGCCTGCCGCCGAGCCCGAGCCGGAGGCGCGCCGGAGCGGCATATTCGGCTGGTCCTACGACCGCAGGTGACGTGAGGTGACTTGCCGCGCCACTTGCGCGAAGCCCTCTGGAATGCTCTTTGCTTGCAAATTCCCCGTGGGGTTTTGGCCCCGATCCAGAGAGATGAGATGAGCAAACTCGTTATCCGCGCCGGTGATTTCACCTTCGATGCCCGCTTCGAGGAGCAGCTCGCGCCCAAGACCGTCGCGGCCTTCCGCAAGGCGCTGCCGTTCGAAAGTCACATCATCCATGTGCGCTGGAGCGGCGAGGGCGTCTGGATGCCGCTCGGCGACCTCGATTTCGGCGTCGGCTACGAGAACCACACCAGCTATCCCGCGCCCGGCCAGATCATCCTCTATCCCGGCGGCATCAGCGAGACCGAGATCCTGATGGCCTATGGCGGCGTGCATTTCGCGAGCAAGATGGGCCAGCTCGCCGGCAACCATTTCATCACGCTGACCTCGGGGCTGGAGAATCTGGCAACGCTCGGCAAGAGCGTGCTGTGGAAGGGCGCCCTGCCGATCCGCTTCGAGGAAGTCTGAGTGACTGGCGCCCGCTACCCGCGCGATCTCCGCGGTTACGGCCGCAACCCGCCGCATCCGCAATGGCCCGGGGATGCGCGGGTCGCGGTGCAGTTCGTCGTCAATTTCGAGGAGGGCGGCGAGAACAACATTCTGCACGGCGATCCCGCCTCGGAGGCGTTTCTGTCCGACGTGCTCGGCGCGCAGCCCTGGCCGGGCCAGCGCCACGCCAATATCGAGTCGATGTTCGAATATGGCTCGCGCGCCGGCTTCTGGCGGCTGTGGCGGATGTTCGGCGAACGCAAATGGCCGACCACCGTGTTCGGCGTCGCAACCGCGTTGAAGCGCAATCCCGAGATCGTCGCGGCGATGAAGGAGTCCGGCTGGGACATCGCAAGCCACAGCCTGAAATGGATCGAGCACAAGGACATGACCGAGGCGCAGGAGCGCGCCGAGATCGCGGAGTCGATCCGCGTCCACATCGAGGCGACCGGTTCGCGGCCGCTCGGCTGGTACACCGGGCGCTCCTCGATCAACACCAACCGCCTCCTGATGGAGGAGGGCGGCTTCCTCTATCTCTGCGACTCCTATGCCGACGACCTGCCGTATTGGATCAAGGGCACCGGCGGCAAGCAACTCGTCATTCCCTACACGCTTGACGCCAACGACATGCGCTTCATCAACCCGCAGGGCTTTGCCGAAGGCGAGCAATTCTTCACCTATCTGAAGGACGCCTTCGACGTGCTCTATGTCGAGGGTGAGACCGCACCGAAGATGATGTCGGTTGGCCTGCACTGTCGTCTCGCCGGACGTCCCGGCCGCGCCGCGGGGCTGATCCGCTTCCTCGACTATATCGGCAAGCACGAGCGTGTCTGGGTGCCGACGCGGCTTCAGATCGCGCAGCACTGGCACGACAAGCATGCGCATCTCGCCGCCGATGCGTTCGAGATCGGATGAGGACCATGCCGCCGATTTCGCTCGCCGATCTCAACGCTGCAAGCAAGGCCGACTTCGTCGCCGCGCTGGCCAACGTCGTCGAATATTCACCGTGGATCGCCGAGCAGCTCGCCGGGAAGCGGCCGTTCGACGGCATCAACGAGCTGCACGCCGCGCTGGTGGGCGCGATCCAGAGCGCCGAACCGGATGTGCAACTAGCGCTCATCCGGGCGCATCCCGATCTCGCCAACAAGACCCAGCGCGCGGCAGGTCTCACGGCGGAATCGACCGAGGAGCAGAACAGCGCCGGCCTCGACCGGCTGTCGGACGCCGAATACGCCGCGTTCGAGCGCGTCAACAACGCCTATCGCGACAAGTTCGGCATCCCCTATATCGTCTGCGTGCGCCGTCACACCAAGGATTCGGTGCTGAACGACTTCGAGACGCGGCTGCGCAATATCGCCAAGACCGAGACGCGGCGCGCGATCGAGGAGATCGGCCGCATCTCCGCGCTGCGGCTCGATCAGCTCGTCGTCGCAGACGACAGACTGAAGGTGCACGGCCGGCTCTCGACCCATGTGCTGGACAATCACGCCGGCAAGCCTGCACCCGGCATTCCGATCGAGCTCATCGAGCTTGCAAATCTCGGCGAGAGTCGCGTGATCGCGCGCGCCGTGACGAATGCGGATGGTCGCACCGACCAGCCGCTGATCGGCGGACGACCGCTGCCGATCGGCCGCTACGAGCTCCGCTTCAGTGTCGCCGGATACTACGCCGGGCGCAACGTGCCGCTGTCGGATCCGCCGTTTCTTGACGAGATCCCATTGCGCTTTGCAGTCAGCGAGCCGGAAAACCACTACCACGTGCCGCTGCTGGTCACGCCATGGAGCTATTCGACCTATCGCGGCAGCTAACTACGGAACTTCTCGTACAGCGCTGGAAACAGCCGGTCTGGCTTGAAGGGCGGCGCCGTGAAGCGGATGCCGGTGGCGTCCGCGATCGCGTTGCCGAGTGCGGCGGCGACCGGATTGTACGGGCTCTCGCTCATCGACTTGGCGCCGAGCGGTCCGATCGTGTCGGACGTCTCGGCGAAGAAGACCTCCGTGCGCGGCACGTCGGCGAAGGAGGGCAGGTGATAGTCGCGGAACTTCGGATTGGTGACGCGCCCATCAGCGTCGATCACCATCTCCTCGTAGAGCGCAGCGCCAAGCGCCTGCGCGACGCCACCCTCGACCTGGCCGCGGCACTGCATGGGGTTGGCGACGATTCCGGCGTCGGCCGCCTGCACGCTGCGGAGAATCCTGAGCTCGCCGGTGCCCTTGTTCACGGCGACACGAAAGCCCTGCACGTTGAAGCCGACCGAGCGCGGCGTGCCGCCGGAATTGCCGTGCGCTGCGAACGGCTGGCCGCGTTCGCGCGCAAGCTTCGCGAGCTCCGCAAACGACATCCGCCGCACGCCGCTGACGACCGCCTCGTCGTCGAGCAGGCAGCTCGCGGCGTCGCAGAGCCAGGCGCCGGCGGCCGCCGCCTTCAGCTCGGTCGCAAGCTGCATGGCCGCTTCATGCGTCGCCTTGCCGGCGACGAAGGTGCCGGCGCTGCCATAGGCGCCGGTGTCATGGCCGCCATGGACGGTGTCGGACTGGCGCAAACGGATGCGGTCGACGGTGGTCGCAAGCGTCGTCGCCGCGATCTGCCGGTGCACAGTGCTGGTGCCGTTACCGAACTCGGCGGTGCCGACGGTTAGGTCGAAGCCGCCATCGTTGTTGAGCGCGATCGTCGCATCCGCGAAATGACCGGCCGGCGGCACGGTGTCGATCATGGTCAGCGCGACACCGTCGCCGATCAGCCATTCCGGCGACAGGTCCGGGGGCGAGCCATCCGCCTGCATCGCGCGCTCGACGAGGTCGAGGCACTGGTCAAGTCCATAGGAGCCATAGAGCACGTCGTGAAATTCCGACGGCGGCGGCGACAGCATGGGATCGCCTGGCTTGACGATGTTGCGCCGGCGCATGTCGTAGGGACTGATGCCGAGCTGCCTGGCCAGCTCGTCGATCGCCGCTTCGACCGCGATCAGCGTCTGCGGCAGGCCGTAGCCGCGAAACGCGCCCGACGGCACCGTGTTGGTGTAGACGGCGAAGCCGTCGACCCGCTTGTTCGGGCAATTATAGACCGCGATGGATTCCGACAGCGCGTGGAACATCACAGGGCCGGCGTGATTGCCGTAGGCGCCGGTGTTGGAGAGCACGTCGAGCTGGAGCGCGGTGAGCTTGCCGTCGGCATCGGCGCCGGCCTTGATGTTGACCCGCATCGGGTGCCGCGTCGATGTCGCGATGAACTGCTCCTCGCGGGTCAGCTCCAGCTTCACCGGCCGCCCGGTCCTGAGCGCGGCAAGCGCCAGGATGTCCTCGACGAACATCTCCTGCTTGCCGCCGAAACCTCCGCCGACGCGCTCGCAGAACACGCGGACCTTGTCCATGGGAAGCTCGAAGATATCGGACAGCGCCCGCCGGGTCAGGAACGGGACCTGCGTCGAGGTGCGGACGTTGAGCACGCCATCGTCATCGAGCCAGGCGAGGCCGCCATGGGTCTCCAGCGCGGCATGCTGGACGCGATGACTGTGGAAGGTGGCCTCGTAGGTGACCGCGGACGTGGCGAGCGCAGCCGCCACATCGCCGTACTCGCCATGCGTCTCCGCGACGAGGTTACGCCGGGCATCGGCAACACGATTGTCCGTGGTGCGGTCTGGATGGATGATCGGTGCGCCCGGCGCCATCGCCTGCTCCGGATCGATCAGCGCCGGCAAAATCTCGTAGTCGACCTTGATCCGCCGGCACGCCTCCTCGGCAGCGGCTTCGCTCTCGGCAACGACCGCGGCGACCTTCTGGCCGATGAAGCGAACGACGTCGTCGAGGATCCGGGTGTCCTCAGGATCCATCCAGTCCTTCTCATGCCGCGCAGTCGAGATCAGGATCGACGGCGCATCCTCGTGCGTCAGTACGGCGTGCACGCCGGGAACGCGAAGGGCGTCCGACTTGTCGATCGCGACGATCCTCGCGTGGGCGTGCGGCGAGCGGAGCAGCTTGATGTGCAGCAGGCCGTCGACTTGCGTGTCGAACGTGTAGCGCGCTTGGCCGCGCACGATTTCGGGGCCGGCGGGTGCCGGCAGGCTACGGCCGAACGCTGCGCCGGGCTCGACGCGCTCCTCGACATTGGTCTTGCCGAGGATCGCATCCTCGATCGCGCGATAGCCGGTGCAGCGACAGATGTTGCCCTTCAGCGCCGTTCCGAGGTCGGTGCGCTGGGCCTGGTTCAGCGAGGCACAGGTCAGGATCATGCCGGCCGTGCAGAAGCCGCACTGGAATCCCTGCGCGTCGAGGAAGGCCTGCTGCATCGGATGCGCGCCGTGGTCGCTGCCAAGGCCCTCGATCGTGGTGACGGTGCGGCCGTCGGCACGGAAGGCGGGGATCAGGCAGCTATGCACGGGCTCGCCGTCGAGCAGCACGGTGCAGGCGCCGCAATCGCCGGCATCGCAGCCCTTCTTGACGCCGAAATGGCCGAGTTCACGCAGGAACGTGCGCAGGCATTGCCCTGCGCGCGGCTCCTGCGGAAACAGTATGCCGTTGACCTCCAGACTCATGACGGGGTTGCCCCCAGGAGTTCGCCACGAATTTCCTCGGCAAGCCGCAGCGTCATGTGCTTGCGCCAGAGCGGCTTGCCGTGGATGTCGGTATGGTAGAGGTCATCGGTGATCTGCTGCGCGATCGCGTCACGAAGTGCGCTGGCGTCAGGCAGCTTGGGCAAGGCGAGCCGGATCGGCCGCACCGTCGAAGCCGTCACCGTCAGCGCCAGCGTGCCGTCGGCATCGAGGCTTCCGATCACGAGCGCCGCCGAGCGGCCGACCGGTGCCAGCGAAATCTGGCGAAACGCCGTGCGGCGCTTCAGTGCGGCAATCGGGATATCGATCTGCCTAATCAGGTCGCCGGGCTTCAACTGGTTGCGCTGGTTGCCGGTGACGAAGTCGACGACGGGAATCTTCTGTTCGCCTCCGCCGGCCTTCCAGACGGTGCAGACGCCGTCGAGCGCGGATGTGAGCGAGATCATCGGTCCCGCCGGCAGCGACATGCAGAGATTGCCGCCGATGGTCGCCGTCTTCCAGATCTTGAACGAGGCGAGAAAGGCCCGGCAACATTGTCCGATCAGCGGCGCTGCGAGCCAGTCGGGCGGGCAGGCGAAGCCATCCAGTTGCGCGACGGTGCAGGTGGCGGCGATCGAGAGATCGTTATCCGTGATCGTCAGCGCCGGCCATTTCAGATCAGTGAGATCGATCAGCCGCCTCAGATGGACCTGTGGCTCCGAGAACAGCCAGGTGCCGCCTGCGAGCCAAGCATCACCTGCCGTCCAGGCAGGCAGCTGCGCGCGCGTTTGCGGATGGGTCACCGTCGTGATGGTATTCAAATCCATGGCTGTGCCAAAAA
The DNA here is from genome assembly GCF_007290395.2 of Bradyrhizobium cosmicum. Taxonomy (NCBI): domain Bacteria; kingdom Pseudomonadati; phylum Pseudomonadota; class Alphaproteobacteria; order Hyphomicrobiales; family Nitrobacteraceae; genus Bradyrhizobium; species Bradyrhizobium cosmicum. The sequence continues at coordinate 2,275,160 of NZ_CP041656.2, forward strand.
AGCTTCCGCCCGGTGAATCGTACAGATGAGTCTTGCAAGACCGGAGCCAAGTCGCAACAAACAAGTCGTAGCATAGAGGTGATCGGGCTGGCGTCTGCCTGGCAAGCCTGACGTCAGTGGATGTGAGGAGAAGCGGATCATGAGCGACGCAAAGCCGATCTGGATCAAGGACCCCCTCGCGATCCTCGCCGACGGTGCCGAGCGCGGGATCGTGGTGAAGGAGGGCCGGATCGTCGAGCTGGTGCCGGCCGGCGGCACGCCCGAGACGGCGAATGTCGCGATGTTCGACGCAGGCGCGCATGTCGTGCTGCCGGGCCTGATCAACACCCATCATCACTTCTACCAGACGCTGACGCGCGCGCTGCCGGCGGCGATGGATCGCGAGCTGTTTCCCTGGCTACAGGCGCTCTATCCGGTGTGGGCGAAGCTGACGCCGGAGCGGCTGGAGCTTGGCGTCACCGTTGCGATGTCCGAACTGCTGCTCTCGGGCTGCACCACGACGACGGATCATCATTACGTATTCCCTTCGGGGCTCGAGGAATCTGTCGATATCGAAGTCGATGTTGCAAAACGGCTCGGTGTCCGCGTGCTGCTGACGCGCGGCTCGATGAATCTGTCGCAGCGCGACGGCGGCTTGCCGCCTGACAGCGTCGTGCAGGACGAGGACACGATCCTCGCCGACAGCGCCCGCGTGGTCGCAAAGCATCATCAGCGCGGTGCGGATGCGATGGTGCAGATAGCGCTGGCGCCTTGCTCGCCGTTCTCGGTGACGACGTCGCTGATGCGTTCCACCGCCGAGCTTGCCGGCAAGCTCGACGTGCGCCTGCATACCCATCTCGCCGAGACCGAGGACGAGAACAAATTCTGCCAGCAGATGTATGGCTGCCGTCCGCTCGACTATCTCGAGCAGTGCGGCTGGCTCAACGCGCGGACCTGGCTCGCTCACGGCATATTTTTCAACGCCGACGAAATGAAACGGCTCGGCCAGGCGAAGACGACCATCAGTCATTGCGCGTGCAGCAATCAGATCCTGGCATCGGGCTGCTGTCCGGTGTGCGAGATGGAGGAGGCCGGCGTTAGTATCGGGCTCGGTGTCGACGGGTCGGCCTCAAACGACGGATCGAATTTGATGCAGGAGGTGCGTGCCGCGTTCCTGCTGCAGCGGGTGCGCTACGGGGTGAGCAAGGTCAGCCACAAGGACGCGCTGCGCTGGGCCACAAAGGGCTCGGCGGCCTGCGTCGGCCGGCCGGAGCTCGGCGAGATCGCCGTCGGCAAGGCCGCCGATCTCGCGCTGTTCAAGCTCGACGAGCTGCGTTTCTCCGGCCATGGCGATCCCTTGGCCGCGCTGGTGCTGTGCGGGGCGCATCGGGCCGACCGGGTGATGGTGGCGGGGAAATGGGCCGTGATCGACGGGGCGATCCCGGGCCTCGATGTCACCGACCTGATCCGCCGCCACAGTTCCGCGGCGCGGGCGATGCAGGCGGGATAATTCGGAAGAAATAGAAGGAGGGGGCGACCACAAGTGCCGGGTGCTTCTGGCCACCCCCTCCAAACCTCCTCCGGGAGGAGCAGGTGATTTAGTCAATGCAAGAAGCGTGCTACTTGCCCGGCAACTTGTCGTCGATGCCTTTGACGTAGAAATTCATACCGAGAATCTGGCCGTCGGCGAGATTGGCGCCGCCCTTGCACTCGACCTCCTTGCCGTCCTGCCCAACGACCGGGCACTTGAACGGGTGCAGCTTGCCCGAGGTGATGGCGGCCTGGGCATCCTCGGCCATCTTCTTCACGTCGTCAGGCATGTTGGTATACGGCGCCATCGCGAACATGTGGCTGTCGAGACCGCCCCAGGTGTCCTCGGACTTCCAGGTGCCGGCGAGTTCGGCCTTGACGCGTTCGACGTAGTAGGGGCCCCAGGTGTCGAGGATCGAGGTTAGCTGGGTCTTCGGCCCGAACTTGATCATCTCGGAATCCTGGCCGAAGGCGAGCTTGCCGCGCTCGCTGGCGATCTGCATGGCCGCCGGCGAATCCGTGTGCTGCATGATCACGTCGGCGCCCTGGTCGATCAGCGCCTTGGCGGCGTCGGCTTCCTTGCCCGGGTCGAACCAGGTATTGGCCCAGATGATCTTGACCTTGATGTTCGGGTTGATGGTCTGCGCCGCCAGCATCGTCGCGTTGATGCCGGAGACGACCTCCGGAATCGGGAACGAGCCGATATAGCCAAGCACGCCGGACTTCGACATCTTGGCCGCAATCAGGCCCTGGATGTAACGGCCCTGATACCATTTGGCCGAGTAGGTCGACATGTTCGGGTTACGCTTGTAGCCGGTGGCGTGCTCGAAATGTACGTTCGGATATTTCTTGGCGACCTTCAGCGTCGGGTCCATGTAGCCGAACGACGTGGTGAAGATCAGCTTGTTTCCGGCGCGGACGAGTTGCTCGATGGCGCGCTCGGCGTCGGGACCTTCGGGAACGTTCTCGAGCGTGGTGGTCTCGATCTTGTCGCCCAACTCCTTCACCAGCGCCAGGCGTCCCTGTTCGTGCTGGTAGGTCCAGCCGAGGTCGCCGACCGGGCCGAGGTAAATGAAGCCGACCTTCAGCTTGTCGGCGGCGGAGGCTGCACCGACGCTTCCGGCAAGCAAGAGTCCGGCAGCCAGCGCACGAAGTGATTTCCTCATCATCAATCTCCAGATCGTCGGGGAAAGCCACGATCCGCAACGTGCGCGCCCCATCGCGCCCGTCGCGGAAATGAAACTCAGCGATCAGGCACGAACACGGTGCCGAGCGCGGCCGGCGCGGTCGATCCGCCGGTGCGCGCACGGGACAGCAGGACCAGCACGATGACGGTCGCGAGGTAAGGCAGCGCCGACATGAATTGCGAGGGAATGCCGACGCCCCAGCCTTGCGCGTGCAGTTGCAGGATCGTCACCGCGCCGAACAGATAAGCGCCGACCACGAGCCGGCCCGGGCGCCACGACGAGAACACGACCAGCGCCAACGCGATCCAACCGCGGCCCGCGGTCATGCCGGGAATGAAGAACGGCGTATAGGCAAGCGGCAGGTACGCGCCGGCGAGGCCGGCGCAGGCGCCGCCGAACATCACGGCGAAGGTGCGGATGCGCAGCACGGGATAGCCGAGCGCATGCGCCGAGACATGGTTGTCGCCGCAGGCGCGCAGGATCAGGCCTGGCCGCGTGCGGTACAGAAACCACCAGACGCTGGCGACGAGCGCGACGGAGAAGTAGACGAACGCGTCCTCGCCGAACAACACGCGGCCCATCAGCGGGATATCGGTGAGGCCGGGTATGTAGAGGTGCACCGCCGGTGTGATGCGCTCGCCGACGAAGCCAGCGCCGATCAGGCCGGAGAGTCCGACGCCGAGAATGGTCAGCGCGAGACCCGTTGCCACCTGGTTGACGGCAAGCCCCAGTGCCATCAGCGCGAAGATCAGCGACATCAGCGTGCCCGCGACGACGCCGAACAGCGCGCCGATGAAGATCGAGCCGGTCAGCCAGGCGCCGGCAAAACCGCAGGCCGCGCCGACGATCATCATGCCCTCGACGCCGAGATTGAGCACGCCGGAGCGTTCGGTCACGAGCTCGCCGGTCGCCGCGATCAGCAGCGGCGTCGAGGCGGCGAGCACCGCCAGGATGATGGCTTCAACCAGTTCCACGGGCCACCTGTCGGTTCGGAAGCACCAGCTTGAAGCGGTAGAGAATGAGGGAGTCGCAGGCGAGCACGTAGAACAGCAGGATGCCCTGAAAGACCTTGGTGACGTCCAACGGGATTTTCATTGCAATCTGCGCCTGCTCGCCGCCGATGAAGGTCAGTGCGAGGAAAAGGCCAGCAATCAGTATTCCAAGCGGGTTCAAACGCCCGAGAAAGGCAACGATGATTGCGGTAAAGCCATAGCCCGGCGAAATGCCGGGCTGGAGGTGCCCCACCGGCCCTGCGACCTCGATGATACCTGCTAGGCCCGCGAGCGCGCCGGAGACAGCGAAGGTCAGGATGATCAACTGATTGGCATTGAAGCCGCCGAACCGCGCGGCGCGAGGTGCAGCGCCGACCACGCGGATCTCGAACCCCTTGATGGTTCGCCCAAGCAGGATCGCTGCTGCGGCAACGACGATCAGGGCGATGATCGAGCCGAGATGCAGCCGGCCGCCTTCGATCAGCAGCGGCACCGTTGCAACGGGATCGAACTCGGCCGTGGTCGGAAAATTGAAGCCCTGCGGGTCGCGCCAGGGGCCACGGACGAGATAGTCGAGGAAGAGGTCGGCGACATAGACCAGCATCAGGCTGGTCAGGATCTCGCTGGCACCGAACTTCACCTTGCAGATCGCCGGGATCAACGCGTAGAGCGCGCCTGCGGCGGCTGCGAGCACGAACATCACCGGCAGCACCCAGGCGCCGGCGTCGGTGCCCTGCGTCTTCACCGCGATCCAGCTTCCGGCGACCGCACCGATCAGGAATTGCCCCTCGGCGCCGATGTTCCAGGCATTGGCGAGATAGCAGAGCGACAGCCCGATCGCGATCATCACCAGCGGCGTCGCCTTCACCGCGATCTCCTGCAGCGAATAGCTGTCGGTGAGCGGTGCGATGAAATAGGCGTGCAGGGCGAGCAGCGGATTCTTGCCGAGGATCGCGAACAAGATGACCATGGTGGCGATGGTGAGGCCGATCGCGATCAGCGGCGAGACCAGCGCGATCGTGTTGGAGCGTTCGGCGCGTTTCTCAAGCACCAACTGCATGCGCGGCCTCCTTCGGGTCGAGGCTGCTGCCGCCCATGAGAAGGCCGAGCTTTTCGCGGCTCGCTTCGCTCGTGGCGAGCGGAGCGGACAGATGGCCGTGAAACATCACGGCGATGCGGTCGGCGATCTCCGCGAGCTCGTCGAGATCCTGGCTGGTCACGAGGACGGCGGCGCCTGCGGTGGCGAGATCGAGCAGCGCCTGGCGGATGACGGCGGCAGCGCCCGCATCGACGCCCCAGGTTGGCTGGCTCACCACCAGCACCGCGGGGTTGCGCAGGATCTCGCGACCGACGATGAATTTTTGCAGATTGCCGCCAGAGAGGGATGCGGCTTCCGGATCGCGCTTGGCCTTGCGGACGTCAAAGGTTTCGGTCGCACGGTCGACGGTCTTCAGCGTGGCCGCGGTGTCGATGAAGCCGTGATTGACCATGCCGCTGGCCGCGTGCCCGGTCAGCAGCGCGTTCTCCGACAGCTTCATGCGCGGCGCGGTGCCGTGGCCGAGCCGTTCCTCGGGCACGAAGGCGGCCCCAAGCTTGCGCCGCTGCGTGATCGAGAGATGGCCGGCTGCGATGCCCTCGATCACCACGGTGCCCGGGTCCTTCGAGAGCCGCTCGCCTGATAGCGCAGCGAACAATTCGTCCTGGCCGTTGCCGGCGACGCCGGCGATGCCGAGGATCTCGCCGCCCTTCAGTTCGAACGAGATGTGCTCGAGCCGGACACCGTGCGCCTCGGCTGGCGCAAGCGAGAGATCGTTGACGACGAGCCGGGGCACGGTGGTCTTCCGGCCGGACGCGGCCTTCACTTCCTTGATCTCGCCGCCGACCATCATGCGCGCGAGCGAGGCGGCGGTCTCGAGCCTCGGATTGCAGGTGTCGACCTTCCTGCCGCCGCGCAGGATCGTTGCGGTGTCGCAGAGCCGCTTCACCTCCTCGAGCTTGTGGCTGATGTAGAGGATGGCCCGACCTTCCGCCTTGAGCCGCTCCAGCACGATGAAGAGCTGGTCAGCTTCCTGCGGCGTCAGGACGGCGGTCGGCTCGTCCAGGATCAGGAATTTTGGGTCCTGCATCAGCGCGCGGACGATCTCGATGCGCTGGCGTTCGCCGACGGAGAGTTGCCAGACCTCGCGTCTGGGATCGAGCGGCAGGCCATAGGTCTTCGACACCTGCTCCAGCCGCGCCGACATGTCCTTGAAGGACTCCTTGCCGTCGAGGCCGAGTGCGACGTTCTCGGCGACGGTGAGATTGTCGAACAGCGAGAAATGCTGGAACACCATGCCGATGCCGCGGCTGCGGGCTTCCGACGGGCCTGACAGCACGATCCGCTCGCCCTGCCAGCGAATCTCGCCGGCGCTGGGCTGGATCAGTCCATAGATCGCCTTGACCAAGGTCGACTTGCCGGCGCCGTTCTCGCCGAGCAGGGCGTGAATTTCGCTTGGCCAGATGTCGATATCGATGGAATCGTTGGCGAGGAAATCGCCATAGCGCTTGGTGAGCCCGAGCGTTTGAAGCAGCGGTGACTCGCCGGAATGCAGGCCGTTAGGCGTCGGATCTAACATTCGCTGATGCGCTTGCATGGGGTGAAGTGCCTCAATACTGGGCCAGTTTGAACCGCCGCGTAAGGTGTGAAAAAGCGTCATCCCTTGCTCAACGCTTCGGCAAGCGAGCGGTGTTGCGAGGCTGCGGCTCTTGTCGGCTGATGATCGTCTCCTTGAGCGCCCTTGCTGTCTCCTCGCGCACGCAACGCCTGTTGCAAAATTGTGACGGTTTAAGCCAAATCAGAACCCACTGTGCAGGCTTGACGTGTAGCTGAACAAAATCACGTCAGCACGCGTATGCAATTCCTGATCGAGGCAGCGATCGCCATCGTCGATTGTGTCCGCGTCGTCCGGTCAACTCAAAAGGTAAACGAAATCAAACAGAAATGTCCGGGAATAACTGCCATCGCTTTGCTACCGGCACGCAACAGCGAAGCAAGAAGACTCTCAAAATCCTGCGGTGAAACGTCGCCGCCTGCCGAAACAAGCGGCATGCCTTGAAAGAAGTTGAGGCTTCTCACTCCGAAAGATCGGCGCAAGTGTCGCACCCAAGGAGCGTTCATTTTTACGTGTCCAACTTGGGGGTATTCAGGATGTCGTTTCGATTCAAGGCAATTGCAGCCGCCGCGCTGTCACTTGCTACGCTCGCCACCTCGGGCTTGGCTCAGGCGGCGGATCTGCCGGTCAAGGCAGCGAAGAAGGCGGCCGATCTTCCGTTCTTCCTGGTGATCGACAATCGGGTCACTTACTCATACATCTTCAATGCCTCTCAGCCGGGCATGTGGTCGCTCAAGCCGGATGGCACGGTCAACAGCAAGACGACCAAACAGGTCTACTCGTTCACCCACTTCGACCTCTGGGGCTACGGCACCAACTTCTTCACGATCTCGATGTTCAAGTCGGATCACAACGATCCCGCCGGCCCCTGCACGAATGCCGGAGTGCTGATCACCGGGGCTCCAGCAACCTGCGCCGGTGCGACGGAAATCTACGGCTTGTTCCGCTCGACGTTCGGCTGGAACGAAATCTTCAACACCAAGGCCTTCACCATGGGGCCGCTGCACAATATCTCGTTCGAGGTTGGCATGGATGCCAACACCGAAAACAGGTATTTCGGTGCAGCCAAGCGTGACGTCGTCGCCGGCCTGCAGTTCGCATTCGACCTGCCCTACAAGGGCTATATCAACGTCGCTCCCCTCGTGTACTGGGAATTCTACAACCACAACTCGTTCAGCCAGTGTGGCCTGTTCGGTCCGGGCACTCCCGGCGTGAGCTGCCTGCAGGACGGCAACACGTCGTACAAGCCAACCTGGGCCGTCGAGATCAATTACTACATGGATCTCGGTTTCCTGCCCCAGAACATGCAGTACTTCTCGATTAGCGGTCGTGCTGGATGGTACGGCAAGAAGGGCACGGATACCGAACCGCTTCCGTACAGCCCAGCGAACAACGTCTACAACACCGCCGTCGAGTTGAACTCGGAGCCGATCCGCTTGACGTTCGATGCCTCTAAGGCCGTCTGGGGTGACAAGTACTCTCACTTCGTTGACGTCTGGGTCGCTTATCGCTACTGGCAGAACAAATTCGGCCTCGATCACAATGCACCCTCGGTCGCCTGCTCTGCGACGGTGGGCGGGGTCACCCGGCCGAGCGGAGCCTGCACCGAGTCGTCGCTTTACTCTGGTGTCACCGTGAAGTTCTGATCACCTGACGATTGTCAGGTGAACGAAGATGGCGCCGCGCCAAACCTCCGCGGCGCCATCTTGCATTCCGACACGTGAGGCGTGGGGCGCCTACCTCGCCCACACGCCGTCGTGCGGTGCCGCGGCTTCGTCCTCGAGCAGCGGACCTATCACCTCGGTCGGTCGTTGCCCGCTGGCGAAGACCTGGCGGCAGGGTAGATCGAGTGTCGGGTTCTCCGGATGGTTGCCGGTGACGCCGCGCAGGCGGTGTTCGCTGAGGCCGTAGACCACGCGGCCGATGCCGGCCCAGTAGATCGCGCCGGCGCACATCGCGCAGGGCTCTGCGGAGGAATAGAGCGTGGCCTTCGCCAACACCTCGCGGCTGAGCGTGCGGCAGGCCTGCGTTGCCGCGAGGCGCTCGGCATGCGCGGTTCCGTCGCGATCCGGCATGTAGCCGTTCTCGGTCTCGATCAGTACCTTGCCGTCGGCATCGACGACGATGCAGCCGAACGGATGGTTGCCATGGATGAGAGAACGGCGGGCGACCGTGAAGGACAAACGCAAGAAGTGCTCGTCCCGCGCTAATGCGTCGTCCATCGATCCTCCGCGGTCAGTGCCCCGCCATGTGTCGGCCGACCTCGGTGAGGTCAGCCTCGCTGGTTCGTGCTTCATACACGAATTCGCCGTGGAACATCACCACCAGACGATCTGACAGTTCGAGCAATTCGTCGAGGTCTTCGCTGACGAGCAGCACGGCTGCGCCGCGGTTGCGCGCGGCCATGATCTCGGCGTGGATCTGCGCCACCGCCGCGAAATCGAGGCCGAAGCAGGGATTGGCTGCGATCAGCACCTCGACGTCGCCTGCAAGCTCACGGGCGAGCACGGCGCGCTGGACGTTGCCGCCTGAGAGTGCAGAGATCGGCGTATCGGGCGTGCGGGTCTTGATCTTGTACTGGCCGATCTTCTTTTTCGCATCCTCCCGGAAGGCGCCGCGGTTGAGCCACCAGCCGCCGCTGGCGAAGGGCGCACGGTCGAATTCGCGGAAGGCGATGTTATCGGCGACGCTCATGCTGCCGACGCAGGCGTTCTTCAGCGGCTCTTCGGGCAGGAGCGACATCCTGTGGCGCCGCATCTCCTCGCGGCCGGCCCGATAGGGATCGCCCGCAACGCGGATCTCACCGCCCTCGGCCGCGCGTTGGCCGGCGAGCACCTCGACGAGCTGGCGCTGGCCGTTGCCGGAGACGCCGGCGATGCCGACGATCTCGCCGGCACGCACGGTCAGCGAAACGTCGTGTACGGCCATGGCACCCGCATCGTCGAGGGCGCGGACCTTTGCCAGCTCCAGCCGGGCCTGGCCGGCTTCACCGGTGCGCGGCGGCTGTACCGTCAGTTGCTCGGCGCCGATCATGGTGCGCGCCATTGCGTCGGGCGTCAGCTCGGCGACCTTGCCGGCACCTGCGAGCTTTCCACGGCGCAGGATCGTGACGTCGTCGGCGAAGGCCATGACCTCGCGGAATTTGTGTGTGATCATCAGGATCGTGAGCTCGTCCCTGACGACCATGTCGCGAAGCATGCCGAGCACCTCGTCGGCTTCCGCCGGTGTCAGCACCGAGGTCGGCTCGTCCAGAATCAGGAAGCGGCGCTTCAGGTAGAGCTGCTTGAGGATTTCGCACTTCTGCCGTTCGCCGGCGGAGATATCGGAGACTTTTGCGGAGAGCGGCACCTTGAAGGGCATAAGGGCGAGGAACGCCTCGAGCTCCTTCATTTCCCTGGGCCAGTTCACCACGGCCGGCACATCGTCGCGCGCCAGCACGAGGTTTTCCGCAACCGTCATCGCCGGCACCAGCGTAAAGTGCTGGTAGACCATGCCGAGCCCGAGAGCGTGGGCGTCCTTGGGATTGGCGATGGCCTGCTGGCGGCCGCCGACGATGATGTCGCCCTCGGTCGCGTGATAATAGCCCATGATGCATTTGACGAGGGTCGACTTGCCGGCGCCGTTTTCGCCGAGCAGCGCGTGGAACGAGCCGGGGCGCACCTTCAGCTCGACATTGTCGAGCGCCAGGAAGTCGCCGAAGCGCATGGTCATGGCGATGGCGTCGACGCCGAAGGCGCCGGATGGTGGGGGCGTTTCGCCGATGATCACGAAATCGCTCCGATGAAGGCATCCGAGGTCGAGACCGCGCCGAACACGCCGCCCTGCATCTTGATCATCTTCAGCGCGTGCTCGTGGTTGCTTTTGTCGGTCGCGCCGCAGCAATCGTGCAGCAGCACACATTCGAAGCCGCGGTCGTTGGCCTCGCGCATGGTGGTGTGGACGCAGACGTCGGTGGTGATGCCTGTGAGGACGATGTTCTCAATGCCACGCACGCGCAGGATCAGTTCGAGATCGGTGGCGCAGAACGAGCCCTTGCCGGGCTTGTCGATGATGGGCTCGCCCGGCAGTGGCGCTAGCTCTGGGATGATGTCCCAGCCGGGCTCCCCGCGCACCAGGATGCGGCCACAGGGGCCGGGATCGCCGATGCCGGCGCCGATCTGGCGCGAGCGCCAGCGCTTGTTGGCGGGAAGATCGGACAGGTCTGGGCGGTGGCCTTCGCGGGTATGGATGATGTGAAAGCCCTTGGCGCGCATGGCGGCTAGCAGCCTCCTGATCGGTTCGATTGGCGCCCGCGTCAGCGAGAGGTCATAGCCCATCTTGTCGACATAGCCTCCGACGCCGCAGAAATCGGTCTGCATGTCGATGATGATGAGCGCGGTATTTTCAGGGCGAAGGTCGCCGTTGTAGGGCCAGGCATAGGGCTCGGACTTGATGGTGCGCTCGGGCATGGACGACCTCGTGCGTGTTTACCGGGTGATCGATAGTTCGGCGGGTGCGCCGGTCAGCGTCCGCTTCGGCGAGCAGGTGATGATCATGATCGCCAGCGTCAGGATGTAGGGCGCGGCGTTGAAGAGGTGATAGCCGGAGGTTACGCCGACCGACTGCAGCGCCGGTCCCAGCGCTGCGGCGCCGCCAAAGGCGAGCGAAGCCCACAGGCAGAGCAGGGGATCCCAGCGCGCGAAGATCACCAGCGCCACCGCCGTAATGCCCTGGCCCGACGACAGGCCCTCGTTCCAGCTTCCGGGATAAAACAGTGACAGGAAGGAGCCGCCGATGCCGGCGAGGAAGCCGCCGACCATGGTCGCACGCAGGCGGATCAGGAGCACGGAATGTCCCATCGCGCGCGCGGCGTCCGAGCTTTCGCCGGCGGTACGGATCAGCAGGCCCCAGCGCGTGGTGCGGAAGGCCCAATACAGGATCGGCGCCAGCACGACGCCGATCAGGAACAGGACGTTGACCCGCAGCGCGGCGCGCACCTGCGGGATGTCGCTCCACCAGCCGAAATCGATTGCAGGCAGTCGCGGCGCGGTGGGCTCGATCAAGGGCTTGCCGAGATAGAAGGCGAGGCCGGTGCCGAACAGCATCAGCGCGATGCCGACCGCGACGTCGTTGACGCGCGGCAGCGAGCAGATGCCGGCGTGAAGCGCGCCCAGCAGTGCGCCAGTGATGCCGGCGGCGAGCACGCCGAGCCAGGGCGAGCCGGTCACGTAGGAGATGCCGTAGGCGCTCATCGCGCCCATCACCAGCGTGCCTTCGAGGCCCAGATTGATGCGGCCAGAGCGCTCGGTGATGCATTCCCCCAGGCTTACGAACAGAAAGGGTGTCGAGACACGAATGGCACCGCCGAGCACAGCGAGCGGGACGGTCCAGAGTCCGATCGATCCGTCTGCCATCAGGACTTGCCTTTCAGGAAGCCGATACGGCCGTAGAGCGCATCGCTGGCCAGCACGAAGACGAAGATGATGCCCTGCAGCACGAGCACCGATGCGTCAGGTAGTCCCAGACGGCGCTGCAACAGGCCGCCACTGGCGCTGATGCCGCCGAGCAGGATCGCGACGGGAATGATCGCGAGCGGATTTTGTCGCGCGAGGAAGGCGACCAGGATTCCGGTGAAGCCGTAGCCCGCTGCGAGGTTGGCGTTGGTGCGCCCCTGAACGGCGGCGACCTCGACCATGCCGGCGAGGCCCGCGGCGCCGCCGGCGAGGAAGCAGATCGTGAGAATGAGCTTGCTGACGCCGAGGCCGACGATCTTCGCCGCGCGGATGTTGCCGCCGGCGACGCGCGCGGCGAAGCCGAAGACGGTGTGATAGATCAGGATGTAGGCGGCGATCGCGGCGATCAGGCCGAAGACGAGGCCCCAATGCACGTCGGTGCCGGGGATGGAGCCGATCATGTTGGCGGCGCCGATCTCTCGGGTCGACGGCTTGTTGAGGCTGGCGGGGTCGCGCATCGCGCCCTCGACGAGATGGTTGAGGATCGCGAGCGCGATGTAGACGAGCAGGAGGCTCGAAATGGTTTCGTTGACGCCGCGAAACTGCCGTAGCGCGCCAGACAGCATGATCCAGAGGCCGCCGCCGATCACGCCGGCGATGACCATGGCGATCTGCACGACGAGCGGCGGCATGCCCTGAAGCAACAGCGCGGCGCTGGTTGCTGACAGTGCGCCGATCAGCAGCGCGCCTTCGCCGCCGATGATGACCATGCCGAGCTGTGCCGGCAGTGCCGTGCAGAGCGCGGTGAGGATCAGGGGGGCAGCGCGCGTCAGCGTGTTCTGCCAAGAGAACCAGGTGCCGAAGGCGCCGTAGTACATGTAGAAATAGAGGTCGAGCGGATTCTTGCCGAACATCGCGACGAAGATGCCGAAGACCACGAGCGCACCGGCGAGTGCCGCGCCCGGGATCAGGACATACTCGATCGTGCCACCGTGGCGTTGGAGAAAGCCGGGGTCGGCGGCCGGGGCAATTGTCCCGGCCGTTTCGGCAGAATCCGCTGCTTCCGATGTCACGAAGTCGCTCCGATCACGCCCTCCACCAGGTAGTCCATCTTCTCCAGCTCAGGATCCTTCTGGCCGCGATCGGTACCGGCGGGGATCACCGTCTTGCCCTTGTTGTCGACCAGCCCGCCCTTGAAGATGGCGTAGCCATCAGCGGAGAGGAACTTGGCCTTGACGTCGTCGGCATGCTTGCGCGCCTCCGCGGACACCGCTTCGCCATAGGGTGAGGTCTTGACGATCTCTTCCTTGAGGCCGCCGCGATAGAAGTTCGGGATGCTCTCGCCAGCAGCGATCATCTTGACGAACTTCGGATAGAGCGCCTCCCAATTCCACTCGGCGCCGGTGAGATAGGCCTTCGGCGCGAGCGGCGACTGGTTGACGTGATAGCCGCAGACGAAGGCGCCGCGGCGCGCGGCGTTCTCAACCATGGTCTTCGGGCCGTCGACGTGGCAGGTGAGCACGTCCACGCCCTGGTCGATCAGGCTGTTGGTGGCCTCGGCTTCCTTGACCGGCATCGACCAGTCGCCGGTGAAGATCACCTGCGTGGTGGCCTTCGGGTTGGCGAGTCTGGCGCCGAGCGCAAAGGCGTTGATGTTGCGCAGCACCTGCGGGATCGGCTTTGCCGCGACGAAGCCGAGCTTGCCGCTCTTGGAGGTGTAGCCGGCAACGATGCCGGAGATGTACTGGGCTTCGTCGATGTAACCGAAATAGCTGCCGGCGTTCTTCGGGTCCTTGTCGCTCCAGAGGCCGCCGCAGTGCTCGAAGCGCAGCTTCGGGTACTTGTTGGCCATCTTGATCATGTGCGGGTTATAGTAGCCGAACGAGGTCGGGAAGAGCAGGGACGCGCCGTCGAGGTTGATCATGGACTCGATCGTCTTCTCGACCGCGTCGGTCTCCGGCACCTTCTCCTCCTCAACGACCTTGAGGCCGGCAATCTTCTTCAACGCCGCCGCGCCCTGCGCATGCGCCTGGTTGTAGCCATAGTCGTCGCGCGAGCCGACATAGATGAAGCCGATGGTGGTGTCGGCCGCGAAGGCCGGGCGCACGCCTGCCGCCGCTCCGAGGGTGAGGGCCGCGCCGCCCTGCAACACATGACGTCGTGAAATCCTGCCGAAATCCATTGCTTGCTCCCCTTGGCGGATGCACCGCCTTGATCTCGCGGCCGCCGCCGGCCTGGCGGCGCCTTGGAGAGGTTGTCGCAAGCTTTGTGCCAGAGGTCACAATAGATGCAGATTCAAATAACTAATTGAAATATAATGTATATATCTCGATCAAGAGTCCTGATGAGGAAATCAGCAGATTAAATTTCGAGCAATATTACGTCGTTGTATGCAATTGAGTTAAGCATTCCTAGCGCGCCCCGCGTGTGCATGACCCACCCTGGATGGTCGGTCCAACGGCGCATTCATGCTAACCACGCGCTTGCCCGAACGGGGCCGCGGCGTCATGTCTGCTGGCACCGAACTTGTATCGATTATCGCCAGGACCGCCTGCTGCCGCGGTCTCAAGAGATGGAAAGCTCGCCGAGATGGGTGCCGCCAACGCCGTTCAGCATGCATCGCTCGGCAAGGAGATCGTGCGTCGGATCAACGAGCTCGGCGCGATCTCGGAAGACCCCGAAAAGCTCACCCGCATCTATCTCAGCAAGGAGCTGCGCAAGGCCGCCGACCTCATACTGATCTGGATGCGCGAGGCTGGCATGGACGCGCATCTCGATGCGATCGGCAATGTCTGCGGCCGCTACGAGGGCGAGCGGCCAGGTGCGCCGTGCCTGATGCTCGGCTCGCACTACGACACCGTGCGCGATGCGGGCAAATGGGATGGGCCGCTCGGCGTGATCACGGCGATCTCTTGCGTCGCGGATCTCAATCGCCGCGGCAAGCGCCTGCCGTTTGCGGTCGAGGTCGTCGGCTTCGCCGATGAGGAGGGGGTACGTTTCGCGTCGACCCTGCTCGGGAGCCGTGCGGTCGCCGGCACCTTTGACGAGAGCGTCCTGAACACACGGGACCGCGACGGTGTGGCGATGCGCGATGCGCTCGTCACGTTTGGCCTCGACCCGGATCACATCGGCGCGGCCGCGCGGGCCCGGCGCGAGCTGCTTGCCTATCTGGAACTGCACATCGAGCAGGGGCCGGTGCTGGAAGCCCAGAACTTGCCCGTCGGCGTCGTCACCGCCATCGCAGGCGCGACACGGCTTGCCGCACGGCTGACCGGCATGGCCGGTCACGCCGGCACCGTGCCGATGGCGCTGCGCCGGGACGCGCTCGCCGGCGCAGCCGAGTGCATCGGCGTCATCGAGGAGTTTTGCCGCACCGACGAGAGCGGGCTGGTCGGTACCGTCGGTTACATCCAGGCGAGTCCCGGCGCGACGAATGTCATTCCAGGCGAGGTGTCGTTCACCATCGACATGCGCGCGCCGACCGACATGCATCGCAAGCGCGCGGTCGCGGACATCGTCCGCCAGATCGAGGCCATCGCCAGGCGCCGGCATCTGGCGCTCCAACTCGACGTCACCCACGAGAACCGCACCGCGCCCTGCGCGCCCTGGCTGAAGGAGCAGATCGCGCGAGCGATTGCCCGGGAAGGCCTCTCCGTGTTCGAGCTGCCGAGCGGAGCAGGGCACGACGGCATGGCCATGATCGACATCGCCGATGTCGGCATGATTTTCGTCCGCTGCCGCGGCGGCATCAGCCATCATCCGGACGAGCATGTCGAGCTTGTGGATGCCGATTCTGGCGCGCGCGTGCTGCTGCGTGTGATCGAGAATTTCAGGCCGCGGGAGGATCGTGCCGGAACGAACTGACTGCCGCTTACCTGATGTCATCGGGGCGAGACACGAATCAGTCATGCTTGAAATGGTGACCGGCGAGCGCCGGAATCGCCAAAGACCAGGCGGATATGAACAGCGATATTTCCTTGCCGTCACATCGCGAGAACCGATTTTATCAAGGCGCGGCAGCGACCTTTGTCGCCAACGCCCTTCAGGCGGTCAATTTCCTCGGCGACCGATTCCTGCGAAAGTCGCATCATTCGTTTTCGGCCATCGAGGACCTCTACCGGCACTCGATGGACAGCGCCTTTTCGGTGACCGAGGCTTTCCTCGTCACAGGCGCGCCGCATGCCTCCGCCTATTACCCGCGTGACTTCGCCTGGTTCTATCCTGATGTCCTCGACCCCGAGACCATCATGGATTCGCAGGACGCGGTCCGGCGGGCGCGCCTGCTCGAAAAGAGCGTTCGCCTTTTGCTAGAGGCGGTTCGCGCCGGCGTCGTCACGACTACCATCGTCCCGGCGGGACGCGGCCGATATCTCGGCGTGAATTATTTCTCGCGCCCGTCGGACACGCTGCTCGGCATTCTGGCCGGTCTCCAGCAGATGATCTCCGCCGAGGAGAGGGCGTCGTCCTATCTGGCGATGTCACAATGCGCGCATGCCGGCCGCTTGTTGCTGGCCGAATACGGCGGTGATCTGAAGCGGGCGATTCTGAAGCTCGCAAGCGAGCTGGAGCCGTTCGACAAGGACGGCGCCAGATATCTGCTTTGCGACGCCCGCGCGCCCCGTTCTGCGGCGACCGACACGCGTGCGGAGCGCCGACGTTTCGTCACCAATGCCTGCGTCTACACGACGTTCGTGTGGGGCTTACAGCTCGGAGTCGTCAACGAGAGCGAACTGAAGCGGTTGCTCGGTCGCGACCTCGCGCAGTACAAGAGGGACCTGCTCCGCCTGTTCGGCAAGGACGGCTATATCAGGCACTGCCTCGATGGTCCGGCGGGCTCGCCGGTGTCATTGGTCGCGCTGGATTTCGTCAGCGTGCATCGCGGCTTCTGGGATATGAGCGATGCAAGCGAGCGTGCGCTGTTCGCGGCCACGACGGATCTGATCATTGCGGAGCCGCGCTTCCGCATCCCCAGCACGTTCCACTTCCTGGTGTCCGCGGAAAATCCGCGGAACAAGATGATCCACAAGATTGCGGCTCCGGCCTATCAGGGCCGCTCTTCCTGGCCGACGTTCAACGTGGAGTTCGCGGATCGCATGCTCGACTACGGCGAGTTTTCGGGAAGCAATACCTACCGGGCCTGCGCCCAAGGGATATTGAAAGACATTCGCACCGCGACCGAGGTCCACGGCGGATATCAGGAGCTGATTTCGGAGCAGGGGCTGAAGTATCGCACCTGGGCCTACAAGGGCGCCGTGGCGCACTCGTGGTTTCCGCGTTTCCTGTCCGTGTGGAGGAGGGCGTACGGAGTGCCGCTCCTCCATTAAAATGACTGAGCGGCGGACGCTAACCCGCGGTCACGTCCACCAACTCGCCGCCGTCGAGCACCTTGGCCGCTTTTTCGCGGTCGAGGTCGCCTTCCCAGGCCGCGACCACCACCGTCGCCACGCAATTGCCGGTGAGGTTGCCGACCGCGCGGGCCATGCCGATGAACCAGTCGACCGAGAGCACCAGAACGAGGCCGATCGCGGGAATGCTCGGCACCGCGTTCAGCGTCGCCGCCAGGATCACAATCGCCGAGCCCGGAACGCCATGCGCGCCCTTTGACGTGATCAGGGATACCCCGAGCACCAGCAGGAGGTCGCCGAAGGACAGCGGCGTGTTGGTGGCCTGCGCGATGAAGACGACGGCCAGCGTGAGGTAGATGGAGAAGGCATCGAGGTTGAAGGAGTAGCCGGTCGGGATGACGAGCCCGACGACGGAATCCTTCACGCCCATCCGTTCCAGCTTCTTCATGATCTGGGGCAGCACGGCGTCGGAGGAGGCGGTTGCGAGCACGATGGTCAGCTCCTCGCGCAGGTAGGAAAGGAATTTGAGGATGTTGATTCCGGCCAGCGCCATCACGCCGCCGAGCACGCCGAGCACGAAGATGCCGACCGAGACGTAGAACAGCGCCACCAGCGAGACGAGCTGCTTGAGCGAGCCGACACCATATTTTCCGACGGTGTAGGCGACCGCGCCGAGCACGCCCAGTGGAGCAATCCTAACAATGAGCCCCATGACGCGGAACAGCACGGTGGAGGCGGCGTCGATGATCGAGGTGACGAGCTTGCCCTTCTCGCCGCCGACCAGTGCGAGGCCGACGCCGAACAGGACCGCGAAGAACAGCACCTGGAGCACGTCATTGCGCGACAGCGCATCGAACGAGGTGGTCGGGATGACGTTGAGCAGGAAGGAGCCGATGCCGCCGCCCTGGAGCTTGTGGGCGTTGTCGGCATAGGTATTGAGCGCCTTTGCGTCGAGCGTCGAGGGATCGATGTTCATGCCATGGCCGGGGCCGAACAGGTAGGCCAGGATGAGACCTACCACGAGAGCCACCGTGGTCATCACCTCGAAATAAATCAACGCCTTGACGCCGACCCGGCCGACCTTCTTGAGGTCGCCGGCGCCGGCAATGCCATGCACGACAACGCAGAACACG
This sequence comes from Bradyrhizobium cosmicum, assembly GCF_007290395.2. Lineage (NCBI taxonomy): Bacteria > Pseudomonadati > Pseudomonadota > Alphaproteobacteria > Hyphomicrobiales > Nitrobacteraceae > Bradyrhizobium > Bradyrhizobium cosmicum. The sequence goes on from NZ_CP041656.2 coordinate 2,293,409, forward strand.
ATGGGTGCCACGATCATCGAGATCAGCTTCAGGAAGGCGTCGCTGAGGATTTTCAGGCCGATGGCAAAGTCGGGGACAACCATGCCGAGGATGATGCCGAGGATCAGAGCGGCAAGAACCTGGACGAACAGCGAGGTGTAAAGCGGCTTTGGCTCGGCGGCGGGTGCCGCGGCAATGCTTGACATGATAGCTCCCCGTTTCTGACGACGTCTCGATTGTCAAAAAGGAGCAACTAACGTGCCAGATTGTCGCGGCAATTTCGGAATGCATGCAGGATGTCGCAAGAACCAGGGATTTTGCTGCGCGGCTTCCCATTTGTAAGTTGGCACGGGAGGCGTTATGTCCCGGTTTTTCGGATAGGCTCGATATGACAATCTCGAATGAGGAAGATCTCGTCCGCCTGAAAGAGGTCGGGCGCATCGTCGCCAATACCCTCGAGGCGATGGGCAAGGCTCTCGAACCGGGCATGACCACCTCTGAACTCGACCAGTTCGGACGAAAACTCCTGGAGGCCTCCGGGGCACGTTCGGCGCCGGAGCTCGCCTACGACTTCCCTGGAGCCACATGCATCAGCGTCAACGAGGAGGTCGCTCATGGCATCCCAAGTGCCCGACGGATCGAGCGTGGTGACCTCGTCAACATCGACGTTTCGGCCGAGAAGAATGGCTTCTTCGCGGATACGGGGGCCTCGTTCGCCGTTCCACCCGTGGCCCGTTCGATCGAACGTCTTTGCAGGGATGGTCGGCGGGCGATGTGGACGGGCCTGCGGCAGGTTGGAGCCGGCAGGCCGATTGCCGGCATCGGTCAGGCCATCGGGACCTTTGCGCGGAAGAATGGCTATACGCTCGTCAAGAATCTCGCCAGTCACGGCGTCGGGTTGTCGCTCCATGAGGAGCCGACGGAGATCGCAACTTGGCCTGATCCCTCCGAGCGTCGCATCATGAGCGATGGCCTGGTGTTTACCGTCGAACCATTCCTGTCCTTTGGTGCGGAGTGGGCCGAGGATGGCGATGATCCATGGACGCTGTACAGCAACCCCGAGGCGCCTACCGTTCAGTACGAACACACCGTCATCGCAACCAGAAACGGACCTTTGGTCGTTACGCTGGCCGGTTGAGGCAACCAGCGCGACGGGTCTTCAGTGGCGCAAGGGGTTTTCATCCACGCGATCGTGCAGACCCGTTGCGCATGGACAATCTCATCATGCAACGAGATCCAGTAGCCGGCACGATCCACGCACCAGCACCTTGCGGCCCGTCGGCGTCATCGTCGGCACGCCATCGCTGACGACGACGAGGCCGAGCTTGACCAGTCCTTCAATGAGATAGGCTTTCGAGTGGCGGCCGTTCGATACCGGATTGCGAAGTCTGCGCAGCGCTTCCCACTGGTCCGGCGAAAGATCGAAGTCGACGTCGTTGCTCATGTTGCCTCAAGCGATGGTGCCGTTCGCGCGCCCCTGTTAGCGGCGCAGCATGAAGACCTTGCGACGACAATGAGTCCGGAATCCGGTGAGCTCTCTGGAACGTCTCTTCACAAATTGCCGCGCATCGTTGCGTCACAAGAGTTAAGATCGCTCAGATGCAAATATCGTCACAGACGCAGATAACTTATTGATGATCGAAAGTTGATGTTGCGCTGCAGTTGCCGCGGTGCATGGGAAGTGTTGCTGTCCCATTCTGCGTCGTGATAGGCCCAGCAATGATGAGGCGCGACGTTCGGGACTCTGCTAGGCTGACCTGCGGAGAATGGCTTCACACGACAGGAGTGTGAGTGCATGAAAAGGCTGATTGAAATTCGCAGTCAGGAATTTCTGTGCCGTGAACGCGCCGCGCGGGATTCGGAGCGTCGAATGTTCTGGCTTGCGCAGGCCCAGGAATGGGAGCAGCGCGCGCTCGATGAAATCGCCTATCACTTTCGCGAGTGCAATCTCGCGCAGGCTGAGCTAAACGCTGCCTGATGCCGGAACCTATCACGCTTTACTGATAAGTCGCCACGATATCGGATACCGCGCGCTCGAGCTGCTGCGCGGTGGCACATTGGCGCACGACGGTGCAAAAGGTCGCATAGCGCGGCATCTCGGAATCGCCAAAGCCCCAGGCGAGCCGTCCTTCGGGATTGAGCCAGACCAGCCGCTTCGACCGCTCGGAAATGCGGCGGAGGATGTCGGCGCGCGGATCGAGATTGTTGCTGCGGGCATCGCCGAGCACGATCACCGTGGTCTGCGGCGTCAGTGTGCTCATGAACTCCTTCTCGAAATCGACCAGAGAGGAGCCGTAGTCCGACGAGCCGAAGCCGACCTTGGACATGATCTCGGCCATCGCCTCTTCCGGCGACTTCTTCTCCAGGATCTCGCTGACCTCGATCAGGTGCGAGGAGAAAGCGAAGGAGTGGACGTCGTCGACCACCTCGTGCAGCGAGTGAATCAGGAGCAGGAAGAAGTCAGAGACCTGCGCGACCGAGCCGGAGACGTCGCAGATTGCCACGATCCTCGGCCGGTCGCGATGCTTGCGCTTCCATGCCGTGAGGAAGGGCACGCTGCCCCAGGCTGCGTTGCGGCGGATCGTGCGGCGGACGTCGAGATGGCCGCGGCGCTGGCGCTTGCGCGGCTTCGAATAGCGCTCGCGCAGGCGCCGCGCGATCTGGCGGATGAGGGCGCGCATCTCGGCGACCTGGCGCCGCTCGATGCGGGCGAGCGGCGCGTTGCGCAGGATTTCGTTGCGGAGGTTCTCGGCTTCCTCGCGGGCATAGAGTGCTAGTCCCTGTGAGACCGTGTCGCGCACCGCCTCGCGCAGGGCATCGAGCGCGTCGCGCAGGCGCTCTGCCAGTGCGGGATTGGTCGCCGTCAGTTCGTCGAGATCGTCGCGCAGGCGCTGAAGGCCCATGGCGTCGAGAATGCGGCTGGAAAAGATGCCGCGCTGGGTGGAATAACGGATATCGGACAGGGAGGCTGCGCCTGAAGCGCCGGCGATGGCGGCCGCAACGGCATTGCGATCCTGTGACAGCAGCATCTGCGCCAGCGGGCCCAATCCTTCGGGCGGTTGGCCTTCGCCGGCCTCACTGGTCGCGCCCGAAGGCGGCGCCGGATCCGCATCCGGCGAAGCATCCGCGGTGTCGGGCTCAGACTGATCCTGCCGCGGCTCCGGCTGGCTGAAGAACAGATCGAAGCAGTCGCCGAGCGCGAGCTTCTCGTCCTGCGATTTGGCGAGCGTCAGGAGCAGGGCGTCGCGCAGGATGGCGCGATCGGACACGCCGACCTGCGCGACCGCGCGCATCGCATCGATGCTTTCGGCGGGCGAGACGTGGACGCCGGCGCCGCGCGCCGCCCGGAAGAAGCGATGGATGTTCTCGCGCATCGGCGTCAACCGAAGACGTTGGATCGTGCTGCCTTGGCAATGAAGGTCGTAATCTGGGGCTGAGCCGCCTCGATGTCAGCCTCGTATTTCAGGAGCACATTGAGCGTGTCCTTGACGATCTCGGTGTCGAGCTCGGAAGCTTGCAACAACACCAGCACGCGTGCCCAGTCGATGGTCTCGCTGACAGAGGGCAGCTTCTTCAGATCGAGTGAGCGGATTTCGTGGATGAAGCCGACCATCTGCCGGCGCAGCGTCTGCGAAATGCCGGGCACGCGGCTCTCGACGATACGTTCCTCCAGCCGCTGCTCGGGGAAGCCGATATGCAGATGCAGGCAGCGCCGCTTCAGGGCGTCGCCGAGGTCACGTTCGCTGTTCGAGGTCAGGATCACGGTGGGCGGCGTGATCGCCGAGACGGTGCCGAGCTCGGGGATCGTGACCTGGAAGTCGGACAGGATCTCCAGCAGCAGCGATTCGAATTCGGCGTCCGACTTGTCGATTTCGTCGATCAGCAGCACGCAGCCGCCCGGCTGCTCCAGCGCCTGCAGCAGGGGCCGCGGCTCGACGAACTCCTTGGAAAAGAACACGTCGCCGAAATCATGAAGCTGGGCGAGCGCTGCGTGCAGAGTTTGCGCGCCGCCGAGCACTTCGCCGAGCTTGTCCTTCAGGATCTGGGTGTAGAGAAGCTGCTTGGCGTATTTCCACTCGTAGAGCGCCTTGGCCTCGTCGAGGCCTTCGTAGCACTGCAACCGGATCATCTTCATGCCGCGCCAGGCGGCAATCGCCTTCGCAAGCTCGGTCTTGCCGACGCCAGCAGGGCCTTCGACCAGGATCGGCTTCTCGATCTGTTGCGACAAGTAGACCGCGGTCGCGATCTGCCGGCTGGCGATGTAGCCCTGCGCGGCGAGGCCGCTCTCCACTGCCTCGATCGCTGTCGAGGGCTTCTGTTCAGCCACGAATTGGCGCTCCCAAAGGTCTTGCTTGGGGCTTGTTCTGCCTGCGTTCACGGCAAAGAACAAGCCTCGTTTGGGAATGACCAGACCCGCGTGAGCGGCGTTTTTTCCGCTTAACGCAAATAGTTGAGTGGTTCGCCGATCGCAGTCAGTGCCGCAGCAGCTCCGGCTTGCGGATGGTCTGTCGGACCTCGCCGCCGCAATCGGCGCATTCATAGATGAAGTCGATCTTGGCCAGGGTCCAATGCGGTTCGACATCGCGAACATACATCGGCAGGAACCCCATGCACGTCGGGCAAATCACAGGCGCGATTTCGATGTCCTGATGATGCTGTACATAAGCGGGCATCTCGGCTCTCCTTCGCAGGCGACCACCAAACCCCGCGCAAAAACTACTGCCGGTCGCACCGATGCCGTCATCAACTCTTTCGAACAGAGGTGGAACGGCGGGCGTTTGTCGTTCGCTGTGACATTCTTGTTACGTCTCTGTACTGTAACGGGCGGACCAAATGCCTATTTCTCCGGCCGATCAGGTTTTTTGACCATCCTGCAACGATGAGGGAGCAACGCTCATGACGCATGCCATTCGTTTTCACAAGACCGGCGGTCCTGAAGTCCTCGTCTGGGAGGAAGTCAGTGTCGGCAAGCCCGGGCCAGGCGAGGCACGCATTCGCCACACGGCCGTCGGTCTCAACTTCGTCGACATCTACAATCGGTCCGGTGTGTATCCGGTGCAATTGCCGAGCGGCCTCGGCAGCGAGGCGGCGGGCATTGTCGAGGAAGTCGGGCCCGGCGTTGCCGACCTGAAGCCCGGCGATCGCGTCGCCTATGGGGCTTCACCCCTCGGAGCCTACTCCGAGGCGCGGCTGATCCCCGCCGATCGACTCCTGAAGCTGCCTGACGGTGTCGATGACAAGACTGCGGCGGCAATGATGCTCAAGGGCCTCACCACGCAATATTTGATCCGGCAGACCTACCGGGTGAAGGCCGGGGATACCATCCTGCTCCACGCTGCGGCCGGTGGCGTCGGCCTTATCCTGAGCCAGTGGGCCAAGCATCTCGGCGCGACTGTGATCGGCACGGTCAGCAGCGACGAGAAGGCCAAGCTTGCCAAGGCGCATGGCTGCGACCATGTCATCATCTACACGCGTGAGGATTTCGTGAAGCGCGTGGACGAGATCACGGGCGGCAAGAAAGTGCCGGTGGTCTATGATTCCGTCGGCAAGGACACGTTCCTGAAGTCACTGGACTGTCTCGCGCCGCTCGGCGTCGCCGCGCTATTTGGCGCGTCCTCCGGCGCCGTCGAGCCGCTCAATCTCGGCCTGCTCGCGCAGAAGGGGTCGCTCTACGTCACCCGGCCGACCTTGTTCACCTACGCCGCCAAGCGCGAGGCCCTGGTCGCGATGGCGAACGAGTTGTTTGATGTCGTCAAGTCCGGCGCAGTCAAGATCGAGGTCCACCAGACCTATCCGCTGAAGGACGCAGCCAAAGCGCACGCCGATCTCGCTGCGCGCAAGACCACGGGCTCGACCGTCCTCACGGTTTGATCCGCGGCTGGCGAGTGGCGCAGGTCGGTAAGGCCTGCGTCACGTCCGCTCGTGCTTGCGCAGGTCGCGGGCGTGATCGAGGCGGATGGCCTGGATGTCGATCTCTTCAGGCGGGACTTGCGGGAGGTCTTGGGGCAGGGCGGCCTCGGTCAGGATGGCCTCAGTCACGTCTTCGACCGAATTTTCGGCGATCTCGTGAATGAACGAGATGTTCCGATATTCACCCGAGGCGACGCGGGAAATCACTTGGCGTCGTGTGACTTCGGGGTCGACGACTGCTTCGCGGCCGCGCCGTCCGTAGTCGATCATCACAACGAAATACTGCATGAAAGCCACTCTGCCGCGCCTCAATGGTCGAGGTGCAGCAGAGTATTTCCGAAAAACAGAATTGAGTCAAGGCAATTTCCAGAAATCGGAAATCGGGCGCTTATTTGCCCTTCTTGCGGGGGCGGGCCGATTTGGCGCGCAGCCGCTCCAGTTGGCCCTTGGGCATGGACAGGCAGATCTCGCCCACCCACTCGAGCTTCACGCCGACGATCGGCTTGGCGTTGAAGCTGGTGAGATTGACGACGGAGGGGGACTTGCCCCGCTCGATGGTCTTCAAATAGCGCTCGCCGGTCTTGAGGCGAACCACGGCCTCTTCACCGTAGAAACTCGACAGCGGATGGCGCTGGTCCTTGTAGACCACGATCACGTCGCCGCTCTCGTATTTGGGCAGCATCGAATCGCCCACGATCTCGAAGGCGACGGTCTCTTCCATGATCGGGAAGGGCAGCGCGATATCGCCGAGACCTTCCGGAGGAACCTGTTCATAATCTGGCTCGATCACGGCGCCGGCGCCGACCCGGCCCATGATTGGCGCGAGGTTGAGCTCGAGATATTCCATAATCGGAATGATTTCCGACGCCTTGACCAGTCGCTCGCCGCCGAGGATCTCCGACACCGCGCCTGGCCGCACGCCCATGGCCGCAGCCAAGCCGCCCTTGCTCTTGCCCGTCTTCTCCAGGCCCCGCTCGATCATCGCAACGTCCAACATGCTGATTCCCTCGATTGCTCGTCGTTCTGCCTCTTGTAATCCGAAATTCGGAATTGATGCAATTATGAATATCAGAATTATCGCTTGACTTGTTATTCGGAATACCGGAATGTGTGTTTCGCCGCCCGGTCGTGCCGGCCGTGGAGGCGTATCACAGGACAGCAGCATGGAACCGGGCCATTGGTCGTCGGAGCATTCCGACGCGCTTCGCGACTATTTTCTCAAGGGGATGTCCTATGCGGAGATAGGACGGGAGATTAACGCAAGATTTGGAACGGCTTACTCGCGCGGCGCGGTGATCGGCCGTGCCAAGCGGCTGGGGCTCATTGCGCCGGCACGGATGCCGAGCCCGTCGATCGTGCCGGCTTTACCGGGGCTGGCCTGTCCACTTTCGCCGCGGCAATCGGCGTTGCCAAACCTGAACTCTCCGCCGAAGTCCGTCATGAAGCCTGCCGCGCCGGTCAAGTTGCGCTGCGTCGGCGTCCAGCCGCGCCTGATCCCTCTGGTCAAACTCGCGCCGGGCGACTGCCGTTACCCCTATGGCGGCGACAAGGACGGGGAGGAGATCGCGTTTTGCGGCCATCCGCGCCAGCCGGGCTCCAGCTATTGCACGCCGCATGCCGGCCTGACCCGCAAATCTGGAACTGCGGCTGCCCGTGCCACCGGTCCCCTCGTGCTGAGGCTGGTCTCGGCGGCCTGAGGAGGCTGCCACCCGTTCAATCGTCAATCCCCCAATCGTGAATTTTGCAAGGAGTATCCGAGTGGCACGTGCCCGACGCAATAAGTCCTACAGATTGGCTGAGATCTACGACCGGCGGTCGCGCGAGGTCCCGTTCAATGCGGAGGTGGCGGCGGTCGAGGTCGATAATCCGCTGGCGCTCGATCCCGGCGAGAAGATCGTGGCGATCCGGTCGGTCCGCGGCGATCCGCTCGGGCGGCTGCACGCGCATCACCAGATCGACGAGGCGCAATATCGCGGCGGACGCGCCTTCCAGAACGATTGGGAGACGGCGGAGCGCGGGCCCCAGGCGGTGGACCCGACCCGCGAGTATGTCGATGGCGCGCGCTCGCGCGAGCCTGTCACCGAGAGCCAGCGGCAGGCGGTGCTGCGCCTGAACCGGGTCGAGCGCGAACTCGGCACCGACGGCGCTGCGCTGGTGCACGACGTGTTGGTGCTTGGGCTGACCATGGACCAGATCGGGGAGCGCCGCGCGGTCCGGACCCAGCGCTGGAACGACTATTTTGCGCGCCGTTTTCGCGAATGCCTTGACCGGCTGGCGCAAGTCTACGGTTTTGCAATGGAGGGGATGACTCAGCGCGGGCAGCGGCGCCGATGATGGCGGCGCGCCAGCGGTCCCGGCCGCCGGCGCGCCGATTCGCCGCTTACGGGTGCGGCACGATCTGGTAAGGCGTCGTATAAGGCTCGACACGGAGTGAGGCGTTGGCCAAGAGCCCGATCTTGGCGGTCGGCGCCTGCTGCATTTCGCCGTTCGGGCCGCGATGCACGTTGTATTGCCAGACCGTGAGATCGCCCTTCTGGGCGAGCGCGTGAGCAACCGCGCTCGCATCGTTGCCGCCGAGCGCCTTAAGCTCCTCTGCCGACAGTCCGACGACGATTTCGTCCTTGATCGTGACGATCTTGAACAGGTTCATCTTTGTCTCCTGCGCCCATGCGCCTTGTATCGAGAAGGTGAGAAGCGCGACCGCGGCGCCCTTGATGAGATCAGAGCGAGAAAGCATGCCGTCGTCCTTTGGTGCTGAGGTGCGCCCGTATCGAAGAGTCCGTCAGCCATGGCGCCCGTGGTCTGCGTGGCCGTGTCGCAACCGCTTGGTCGTTCGACCTCGAACATCGGTTCACCGGGCGGAAACATATCGGGAGCGATCAACTCCGGCGCCCGGATCAGGACCCTGGAGAGACCGGCTGCGCGATGGACGTTCACTTTATCGACGGCACAACCGCCGAGGCCGAACTCAACAATTACGTGTATACTCTGAAGAAACTTTAATCTGCGTTTGCCGATCTCCGTTCACAGCGGAAACACGCCGAAACGCTGTGCCGATTGACAGTGATCGAGGCTTTAAGCTTGGGTGATGCCGCTTCTTGACGCAGGCGGGTGACGGCAGTCCATATTCCTGTTATCCGGAATTGCCGTAGTGCGATGCAGATGAAGCATCGCTTCAGCGACGGCTTGGGCTTGCCGGAAGGGTTGTTCCTTGACATAGTTACAACCTGTTCGGTTCAGCCTGTCCTTCTGGAGATGTAGTTCAACGTGGTGGCCCGCAGGGTATCCGACCGAGATGTTCGTTCGCACCAGGGCGGCCGGTCATGGTGGTCGGCTTAGAGACGGACCAGATGTCTGATCAGGAAGACCGATGCTTGTCATAGGTGCGAGATGAAGAACCTCAATTTCGCGGCCGAACTGCACCTTAAGCTCGGCGCCCCTGCAAGCGGCACGGTCGAAAGTCTGCGCCTGCTTCGCGCGTTCCTGAAGCTCGCGCCGCGACAGCGTTTCGAGGTCATCAAGCTCGTCGAAGACCTCGCCAGCGAAGAATCGCTTCCCGAGCATCCCCTGTTCTGACACGGCCGCCACCCAGGCCTTACGCCTTCTGCCTTGTTTTCCTGCCAGATCCGGCCGCCGGGCAAAGCTTGTCCCCGGATATCCTCGCGGCTGACCGCTGGAACGAAATCCCGCAAGTGTGGTATTCAGTTGGAAAAGGGGAGGAGTGCGACCATGATCGAACCGAAACTCGAAGTCCCAGCCGAACTGCGCGACCTGGCCGAGAAGACAATAGACCAGGCGGAAAAGGCATTCGGCATGTTTTTTGACGCCGCGACCAAGTCGATGACGTCGGTTCCCGGGGCGGGCACCGAGGTCTCGAAGCAGGCGCTTGCCTTTACCGAGCAGAACATGAAGTCGGCTTTCGAGCACGCGCGCAAGCTAGTGCATGCCACCGACATTCAGGAAGCGATGCGAATCCAGTCCGACTTCCTGCGCAGCCAGTTCACCAGCGCGGGGGACCACATGCGCCAGATGACCGGCAGTTTGATGCAGCCCGGCAAGGGGAAGCCCTGATTTCCGGTGCTGACGGCGTGTGCCCACAAATTGATCTTGCGTGGCGTGGAGATCCGCACTTCGATGCTAGCGCAGGTCCATGATGGGCCACCGAATGGGCTTCATTCGCCGTCCATCATCCTTTCTGCTGATCCCTGTCGGTCCTCCGGCAGGGATTTGCATTTGGGGCATGTGTCGCCACTGATCGGCACGCTGCTAACGCAGTGATCCGATGTAGGCTGCGATGTCGCCAGCTTCGGTGCGGCTCAAGGGAAAATTCGGCATCTTCGGATGCGGATCGAGTAGGAAGAAGGCGAGCCTCTCCGGACTGAAATCCGGCTTGCGTGCAACCGACGCAAAAGAAGGAACGTCGGCGCTCGCCGTGGCTTGGCCGTTCGCCACGACATGGCAGCTTGCGCACCAGCGTTTGGCGAGATCGGCGCCGTGATCAGCGTCGGCGGCGAGGGCGGACGACATGCCGAAGCTCGAGGCCACGGTAAGCCACAGGCAAATTCGTCTCAAATGCTGACGCATCGGCATCCCTCATGTATTGGCTTGCGACTGCGGGGCTCACCCGCAGCACGACCCCGGAAACTGCGACAGATCGATGCGGGCGATAATCGATCGCAGCAGCCTGCGGGTCGAACGATAGAGATGCCGCGCGAATCCCGGCGTCCTTGCCGCAGGCAGGCCAAGACTTTTCATATCAAGGCGTTCAATATACTGCGACACGTCTCTCTCCGGGAGCTTGCAAAGCCCTGTTTATCGTAGCAGGTCCGGAGCCTCCTTGATCTGCCGCAAAGCGTTCCGGGCTAATAATCGCCGGGGTTCATGATCATGGGGCTTTTCGTATCGGCCGGCGCGAGTGCGCTGCTGGCGCTGTCACGCAGGAAGCGGTCGAGCGTCGCCTGGATCTTCTCCTTGACCGCATCGGGACCGCGATCGCTCATCTCGGTGTGCTGCGCACCGGTGTGGACGATATCGATACCGCGCGCCTTGGCCTCTTCCGGCGTCGGCAGCACGCCGGGATCGGTCTGGAAATGCGGGTCCTTGGAGCGAAACGACAGGATCTTCATATTGTCGCTGATCACGAAGGGGACCCGCAAATTGTCGAGCGTGATCACCTTCGACACCAACCCCGGATGCTGATGGGCGACATACATGGAGACGTCGCCGCCATTGGAATGACCGACGAGGGTGACGTGGTCGTAATCGGCGTTCTCCTGTCGCTTCTTCAATTCGGCCAGGGTGAAAAGGATGTTGGCCTCGCAGCGGATATAGACTTCGCGCCGGCCGACATATTGCTGGCCGACATGGGTCATCAATGGCGGGTCGCTCGGCAGGTCCTGCTGGATGCTGGCAACCAGATAGCCGCGCGCAGCGAGCACGTTGGCGAGAAAGGAATACTCGGTGGCCTTGACGGTGTTGCCGTTGCTGATGATGGCGAGCGGCAGCTTCCACAGGCCGAGATTGGCCTTGGTCTCGTAGTCGCGCCGCACCGCGATTTCGACCGAGATCGGGCGCTGCCGCGAGGCATCGAACAGAGTCAAAATCTCATGGCGGATCGCGAACCGGCTGACGACAAAATACTGGCCGACGCCGAGGACGCAGAGAAAAGCCAGGATTGCAAACACCCTTTTCATGGTCCCGTCTCAATCACTTTAGGCTGAACATGGTCATTGGAAGCTCCCCAATCGAGCGATCGTGAGCAGGTTAGGGGATTAAATTTCGGCAAGTCTGTGCGCAAGGCCGCAAATGCGGCGCATCAGGGGCTGCAGCGGCCAGGGCCGCGTGGCTAGAGACAGCCGCCCCTGCCGCGCTCGGGACATAGCCGGAACGCGCTCGACAACGTGAAGAGGAAGCGAGGGCTGCGGCGCTCGTTGTCCGGCGCCCGATAGCTCAAGGGGACGGCCACGCCGAGACCAAGCTGGAGTTCGTCCGGCAGGAAGAACCGCACGCCGGCTCCCGCGGAGGTCAGCGACAGGCCGTCGCTCAGACGGTACCCGTCGTTCCAGACAGCGCCAGCGTCGCCGAAGGCGTAGAGCTGATAGCCGGTCCAGTATCGGAAATTGAGCTTCTGATCGAAGCGCAGCTCGATCGAGCCGGCGAGGCCATTGTCGCCGCTGATCTCGGCCGCACCATAGCCTCGGCCAAAAGCCGCGCCGCCGAGATAGAATTGCTGCGAGGTGAACAGCGGCCGCGATGCGGTCTGGCTCGCGGCCGAGAGTTTGAGCGACCAGGCGTCGTTGAGTGTCTGGTAGCGCGTGAACCAGACGTTCAGCACCGAGAAATTCGAGGAGGCGCCATCGCGCGACAGCAGATCGTCGTCGAAATTCGAGGCGCCGAAGATGTCGAGCCCCTGGCGATAGGTCAGCGTCGCGAAATTGGTGCCGCCGAAGCGATCCTGGAGCCGGTAGTCTGCGGTCAGGCTCGCGGTCCTGATGTGGTCGTTGTACCAGGGACCGTAGATGTCGTGCTCGGACACGTTGCTGAAGGTCCCGGCGACGGTGAGCGTCAGCCCCGAGGATTGCGACATGAAGGGCACGGTGCTGGCGCGCACCTCGAAAGCTTCGGTCGTGGTGATATCGCTGTCGAGGCGGCGGGCATCGCCGGGCCGCACCGCGCTGTAGAGGATGGAAGCTCCAAGACGCACGCCATCGACGCCGACGGGCGCGTCATAGGACAATCGTGCAAAGCCGAGCTCGCGAGGATCGTTGGCGATGGTCGACAGGTTGACCGCCAGCGTGTCGCCCGGCGTGAGGTAGGAGTTGAACGCGCCGGTTGCATAGGTCTGCCAGGGGCCGACCGAGGACGAGCCGAGATTGTCCAGACCGAAGGACGAGAACACGTGCCAGGTCTTCAAGGAGACGACGAGGCGGAAGCGGCCGGTGGTGCCGCCAATCTCTTCCAGTGCAGAGTCGGTGATGCGGACGCCCGGCCTGCCGTTGACGAGAAAGAGTTGGCGTTCGAGCGTTGCCAGACGCGAGGGCTGCTCGGCCAGAACGGGCCCGAGCACCGGCCGCACGCCGAACTGCTCGGCGCCGTCGCCTTTCAGCTCGACCTGCACAATCGCGCCTTCGATCACCTGGATCCGGACGCGGCCGTCCCCAATGTCCTGTGGGGGCACGATCGCCCGGCTCAAATGAAAGCCGTCGGCGCGGTAAAGATCGCTGATCGCGCCGGCAATCGCGGCGAGGTCCGCCTGCGAGACCTTCTTGCCGAGATAGGGCTGATAGGCCGCGGCGATGCGGTCGCGCGAGACGGCATGAGCGCCGCTGACAGTGACGCTGCGCAGCACGAATTGCGGCTTGGTGTCGCCGCCGGTGTCGGGCTGGCCGACCGCCGGCAGCTTGACCGGAGGACGGTTCAGCGTTTCCTGCTCGGATTGGTTCTCAAAGTATTTCTCGGGCTGACGCGGATCGAAACCCGGCTGGTTCGCCTGTTGCGCGAGAGCCTGCGGAATGCCCCCGAACGTAGGTGCGAGCAGCACCAGTGCAGCAACCAAATTCCGCCCGGCTACGCCCTGCGCAGGCCGTTCTCCGTAGTTCGACGGAGAGGTGCCCAAGGGACGGTAAGGAGACGTTAGCCGCATGATTTCTCTTAAGTTTTTATGGTCAATGAAAGGTTAATGCGGCCGTTCGAATTGCCGCTTCCGGCTAATCGGATCTTGAGTGATTTCGGATACGCCTCATGTCCGGCTGTTAGGCGGACTTAGGATCGTCATGTTCTGCAAAGTTGGACTGCTGCGCGCCTTGATGGCTGTACTGGTGCTGGGCGCGGCTTCCGCTGCTTCCGCGGCCGACGATGACGTCTGGTCGGTGAGCAAGGCCTCAGGCGAGGTCTGGGTCGCAACCGAAGGCGCGCAGCCCGTATCCGTGAACCAGGAAGAGACGCTCAAACCGGGCAATACCATTCGCACCGGACGCAACGGCCGGGTGCTGCTCGTCCGCGGCGAGGAAACGATCCTGATCTCTCCGAACTCGGTGGTCGGCTTGCCGGCCGAGAAGAAGGAGGGGCTCTCGACCACCATCATCCAGCAGGCCGGTTCGATTTTGCTCGAGGTCGAGAAGCGTAACGTCAAGCATTTCGAGGTCGAGACGCCCTATCTCGCCGCCGTGGTCAAGGGAACGCAGTTCAGCGTCACCGTGGGTGCGGTCAGCACTAAAGTCGGCGTGGTCCGCGGCCAGGTCGAAGTCTCCGACTTCAAGACTGGACAGATCGCGCAGGTCATGCCGGGACAGGCGGCGACCGCTTTTGAGCACGGCAAGCCCGGCCTCAGCCTGAGCGGTGCCGGGACGTTCAATCCGATCGAGCACGGGAAGCCGCGCGCTTCGACGATCGAGCGCGTGCCCGTTCCGAAATCGGGCCTGCCTGCGCCGCGCAATGCGGCCAACGGCCACGCGATCCATGCGCTCGGCCCGATCGACAAGGGAACCAAGGCGGCCGGCGTGCCGACGCGATCGCATCAAGCGGCCGGAGGCCAGGTGCCCAAGGCCGGCGTGGTGCGCATCTCCAGCTCGCTCGGGGAGGTCAAGCTGAACGTCCACAAGGTCACGCATGGGCTCGCCCATGGCGCCGTCGCGTCTGGTCGGGTGCGCAATACGAACGCCAGCGCCGCCACCGCTACGGTGTGGAGCGATAGCGCGACGAGCACGACGACCACAGCCTCCAATAGCTCCAACGTAACGGCAGTGGCCCTAAGCAGCGGCGCCTCGCCAGCCAGTGCCACGTCGGCGTCTTCAAGCGTGACGACCACTGTTGCGACCACTGCCGGTTCAACCAGCAATGTGTCCAGCGGAAGCTCGGGAAGTGGCAGCAGCGGGACCGGTGCGACCGGCAACGGAAGCAGCGGCACCGGCAATAATGGCAACGGTGGAAACGGAAATAACGGCAACAACGGAAATGGCAACAATGGCCACCACTACGGCTGGTGGTGGGGCTGGGGTAGGGGCCATCACTAGGGCCGCGCCGTTGTCTAGGGGGAGCACCCGGCGGTAAGCGACGCGAGTGCAGGGGAGCAGAGTGAAACGTTATCGGCCGCATATTCTCGTCGTGATCGCACTGGCGGTCGTGCTGTCCACGGGATGGCACGCTTCGCTTCGCAATGCGCTCACCGATCTGCGGTTCACCTGGCAATCACGTGCCGCCGGCGGCAATGTTGTCGTGGTGGCCATCGATGCGCCGTCAATCGACCAGATCGGGGTGTGGCCTTGGTCACGCCGGCTGCACGCCGAGCTGTTGCACAGGCTGGACGCGGCGGGCGCGCGGGACGTAGCCTTCGACGTGGATTTCAGCACGCCTTCGGATCCGGCCTCCGACGAGGCGTTCGTCAAGGCGCTTCGCGAAGTCGGGGGCTCGACGATCCTGCCGTCCTTCAAGCAGCCGACGCCGAATGGTGGCCCGGCTCACGTCAATCGCCCCCTCAAGCCGTTCGGCAACCAGTCGTGGCCGGCCGTCGTCAATGTCACAGTCGAATCCGACGGGCTTGTCCGCCGCTATCCGGTCGCCGAGAAGCTCGGTGATGCCGTGATGCCGTCGATGGCCGTCGTGCTGGCCGGGCAGGACGCCAATCGGCGGCCGCCCTTCCTGATCGATTTCGGCATTCGGGTGGCCACCATCCCGAGTGTCTCCTATTTTGACGTGTTGCGCGGCGATACCGCAGCCCTGGACAAACTGAGAGACAAGAAGATCATCGTTGGTGCCACGGCGCTCGAGCTGGGCGACCGGTTCAGCGTTCCAAACGGCAAGATCATCTCGGGTCCCGTCCTCCAGGCTCTGGCGGCGGAATCGATCCTCCAAAATCGAATGCTGCATTGGACCTCTGACGTCGGCATGATCGCCGGCCTGGGCCTGATCTGTCTGCTGATGATGCATTCGTGGCGTCGTTTTGCACCGGGCATCCGTGTCGCGATCCTGGTTGCTGCGGGCGCGAGTATCGAACTCATCGCGACCTTTGTGCAGGCAAGGTGGCCGCTGATCATCGACACGTCGCTGTTTCACATCGCGGTCATCGCCTATCTGACGGCGATCGCGCTCGACGAGATCGACTTCCGCAGCCTGTTGGGGCGGATTGGCGAGAGCCGCTTTCATCGCATTGCGATGTCACTCGGCGATGGTCTGGTCTGCACCGACGAGGAACACCGGATCACGGTGTGGAATCCCGGCGCCAGCGCGATTTTCGGTTATATGCCGACAGAAATGATTGGGCGTCCGTTCGAGACTCTCTGCGCAGTGCCCGCGGCCGGTGGCGCGAGGCCGTTTGCCATGCGCGATGCTGCGCGCCAGGCGCTGTTGGTCCCCGGTGGCGCCGTCGTCGTCGAATTCGAGGGGCGTCGCAAGAACGGTGAGACATTTCCGGTCGAGGCAAGCTTCTCGGGCTGGCAAGGAACTGAAGGGTTCCAGTACGGAGCGATCCTGCGCGATATCTCGGTTCGCAAGCGCGAGGCCGAACGCGTCAGGTATCTCGCCGAACATGATGCATTGACGGGCCTTGCCAACCGCAACATGCTGCATGCGGGTCTCGCCAATCTGATCGCCGCGGCGGAACGACGACGCTCCGACGTCGCGCTGCTCGTGCTCGGTCTCGACGGCTTCCAGCAGATCAACGACATGCTTGGACATTCGGCCGGCGACCTCGTGCTACGGGCCGTCGCCGAACGTCTTCGGACCGAAGTCGATGGTCAGGCGATCGTCGCCCGGCTCAGCGGCGATGAATTCGCCATCGCCCTTGATTGCGCCGAGACAGGCGAGCGGATTGCGGAGTTCGCGGAACGGATCGCGCATGCGTTCGAAGCGCCGCTCGTAACGGGCACACGGCAGCACCGCGTCAGGATCAGCATCGGCGTCGCCGTTTATCCCGACGGGGGACGCAGCGCCGACGATCTCCTGAGCAACGGCCATCTCGCGCTGAGCCGCGCCAAGACCACACGGCGCGGCAGCCATGTGATCTTCGAGAGTGCGATCAGGCAGGCTCTGGAGAACCGGCTGACTCTGGAGAGTGAATTGGCGCTCGCTGCGGATCGCGGCGAGTTCGAACTATTCTACCAACCCCAGGTCCGTCTGGTCGACGGCGGCCTGGTCGGGGCGGAAGCGCTCATCCGTTGGCGGCATCCGGAGCGCGGCTACGTGTCGCCCGGAGAGTTCATGCCGGTGGTCAATACCTCCGCACTGTCCGAGCGCCTCGCGAATTGGGTGATGGAGACCGCCTGCCGTCAGGCGCGTGCGTGGGAAATGTCCGGCAACGGCGTGCGCGTCGCGATCAATCTGTCGCCGTCGCAGCTTCATTCCGGCGATCTCGCGCATACGGTAGCGGCACAGCTCGAAGTGACGGGGCTCACGCCGTCACTGCTCGAACTCGAGGTCACAGAAGACATCCTGCTGCACGACGAAAGTCGTGTGCTCGACATGTTCAAGCGGATCCAGCAACTCGGCGTCCGCGTCCTGTTCGATGATTTCGGCACCGGCTATGCCAGCCTGAGCTACCTGAAGAAGTTTCCGCTGGACGGGCTCAAGATCGACCGGTCGTTCGTGCTCGATCTGCTTGCAGATTCCGACGACGCCGCGATTGTCGGCTCGACCATCGGTCTTAGCAAACAGCTCGGGCTTACGGTCGTGGCCGAAGGCATCGAGAATCGCGCCACGGCTGACTTCCTGGTCAGCATGGGATGCGAGGAAGGGCAGGGTTATTTCTTCGGTCGTCCGATGCCGGCTAAGGCGTTCGAGACACAGTTTCTGGCGTCCGAACTCGACGCAATCAGCGCGGCCTGAGCCGCCTTGATTCTGCTCGCTCAGCGCCGGCGCGCGACCGCCACACCCAACAGGAAAGCGACGAACAGGCTGGCCAGCGGCGCTTCGCGCGTAATCGCCGCGACCGTCGATAGCGGTCGGCCGGGTTTTCGCGCCTCATCGATCACGGTGGTCAGGCGATCGACAGCCGCGCGAACGCCTCCAGCAACCTCGCCGATCGTGTGGGATACGTCGGATGCGGCGTCGATGGCTCGTTCAGCCATGCCGGGCTGCGGAGTGGGCTGCGGAATTTCCGTGCTCAAGTTCGTGAACTCCGCTTCTGGTATATGAACAAGGCCGGCACCTTTGGCTATCCGCGCGAGCGCTAGTTTTGAACAGCGGGCCCGAAGACCTTTGGCTATCCGCGACAGGCGCCGTTATGAACGGCGGGTGCCGGCCTTGCAGAGAGAATGCGGCGTGCGGAAATTTGTTCCAGCAGAAACATCCCCGCGAAACGACGGATGCGAATCTCTGCTAGGCTGGCACAGCCTTGCTGATCTTAGGAGATTGCCGTGACCGATCGGATCGTGACGGATCGAGCCCGGCGCATCGCCTTGCTCGGCGCGCCTATCGACATGGGTGCTTCGCAACGCGGCACCTTGATGGGCCCCGCGGCGCTACGCACCGCCGGTCTTACGACGCTTCTGGAGGGCCTCGATTTCGAGGTCGTCGACTACGGTGATCTTTCGGTCTCCGAGGTCCGGGATCTTTCCGACCGGCCGCCTGGGAAAGCCAATCACTACCGCGAAATCCAGCGCTGGACGCGCGTGCTAAGCCGCAGAGGCTATGAGATCGCCAAGACCGGCGCGCTGCCGATCTTCCTCGGCGGCGATCACTCGTTGTCGATGGGATCGGTAAATGCGATGGCTCGGCACTGGCAGGAGCGCGGTCGAGAGCTGTTCGTGCTCTGGCTCGATGCGCATGCCGATTACAATACGCCGGAGACGACGATCACGGCCAACATGCACGGCATGTCCGCGGCGTTCCTGTGCGGCGAGCCCGGGCTCGACGGATTGCTCGGCGATGATCCGCGTGCCTCGATCGATCCTGACAGGCTCGATCTGTTCGGGGCGCGTTCGATCGACAAGCTCGAAAAGGAGTTGATGCGCACGCGCCGGATCAGGGTTATCGACATGCGCCAAATCGACGAGTTCGGCGTCGCCGTTCTGATCCGCCGCGTCATCGAACGCGTCAACGCGCGCAACGGCGTCCTGCATGTCAGCTTCGATGTCGACTTTCTCGACCCTAGTGTGGCCCCCGGCGTCGGCACCACGGTACCGGGAGGCGCGACTTATCGCGAGGCGCATCTAATCATGGAATTGCTGCACGATTCCGGCGCGGTGGGATCGGTCGACATCGTCGAACTCAATCCTTTTCTCGATGAGCGCGGTCGCACCGCGCGCACTGCAGTCGAACTGATCGGCAGCTTGTTCGGACAGCAGATCACCGACCGTCCGACGCCCAGTAACGCGATCGCCCCGGGCGAGTGACGACGCGATCTGACGCACTGCGATACTGATTGCTCGCGCCTGGCTCGAGCGCACACCGACGGGGGTTGTCGGCGATGCGCGGCTGGATTGCAAAAAGTGAATGCGCGAAGGCTTTCGAGTTCCGCCCACTGGCT
This sequence comes from Bradyrhizobium cosmicum, assembly GCF_007290395.2. Classification (NCBI taxonomy): domain Bacteria; kingdom Pseudomonadati; phylum Pseudomonadota; class Alphaproteobacteria; order Hyphomicrobiales; family Nitrobacteraceae; genus Bradyrhizobium; species Bradyrhizobium cosmicum. The sequence goes on from NZ_CP041656.2 coordinate 2,312,757, forward strand.
CGCAACTTGCTTGATGGAACGGCGGAACTCGCGGGAGGTGTTTGAATTGACCTGCGAGTGGCAAAGATACGGATTCCTTCGATGGCAACTGACCGCTTCGCAAACTCGATGTCCTCGGCGCTTCGCCATCCCGGCGTAATTGCGTTGATTGTGGCCGGCTTGACGATTGCCGCGATGTTGATCGTCGATCACGGGCCCTGGAACAAGGCCAAGACGCAGCCAGCCCATGTCGCAATGTACGCCAATACGGGCGAGGCTGCCCACGCTGCAGGCGCCAAGGTGCTTCCGACCGAACCGAGATCGGCGGTCGAGCCGGAACGGCCGGGGCCGAAGACGTCTTCGACCGTCAATCCCGTGACGCCGTAATACGCCTCAGCTCTTGCGGCCGTAGTTGAGAAGACCGCCGCTTGTCTTTGGCGGATGTGCGCGGAGCGCCTCCTCGTTCGGCTCGGTACCCCAGCCGGGACGGTCGGGGATGATCAGGTGCCCATTCTGAATCTCCGGCTCGTGCGTAAAGAGTTCGTGGTCCCAGGCGAGGCGGTCGATGTCGATCTCCATGATCCGCAGGTTCGGCACAGAGGCGCAGAAATGCGCGTTCATCATCGAACACAGATGGCCGTAGAAATTATGCGGCGCGACATTGACCTCGAACGCCTCTGCCGCGGCTGCGATCTTCATCGACTGCCAGACACCGTTCCAGGGCGTGTCGACGATCGCGACATCCATCGCCTGCTCGTTGAAATAGGGCAGGAATTCGCGCAGGCCCAACAGTGTTTCGCAGGACGAAATCGGATGCGGGCTTTGCCTGCGGATGTAGCCGAGCGCCTGCGGATTGAAACTGTCGATCTCGATCCAGAACATGTCGAGGTCTGCGATGGTGCGCAGGATCTTCAGATAGCCTTCGGTCTTGGCGTTGAAGTTGCAATCGAGCAGGATGTCGACATCGGGGCCTGCGCCGTCACGGATGGCCTCAAGATGCATCCGCAGGTCGTGCAGGATCTTCCGGTCCACATTGATCTCGGGCGCGAAGGGCGAGCCGAAACCCGGCCGCCAGCCGGTCGGCTTGCCGTCGTCATAGGAGAAGATGTTGGTCTTGAGCGCGGTGAATTTCTTCTCGCGCACCTCGCGTCCCATCGCCTTGACGCCATCGAGGTTCTCGATCGGCGGCTGGTACCAGGAGGGGTGATTGATCCGCCAGGTTGCGCAGTGCGACCAGTAGACCCGGACACGGTCGCGGATCTTACCACCAAGCAGCTCGTAGCAGGGCACGCCAAGAGACTTCGCCTTGGCATCGAGCAGCGCGTTCTCGATCGCGCCCAGCGCTTGCGCCACAACGCCGCCTGCGGCGGGACGTGTGGCCGCGAACAGCTCAGCGTAAATTCGCTCGTGCTGGAATACGTTTTGCCCGATCACGCGAGCCGACAGGCGCTGGATCGCGGCGCCGACGCCGGGCGAGCCAAAGCCTTCGTCGAACTCGCTCCAGCCGACGATGCCGTCCTCCGTCGTCAGCTTCACGAAGTGGTAGTTTCTCCAGCCAGCGTCGCAGGCGAGGATTTCAAGACTTGTTGCTTTTGAGGATTGGGTCATATCGCTCCCTGTCGCCCGGCCGGGCGTTGCTTTTTTGAGGCCCGGATCACAAGCCCGAACTCAGCCACAATTGTTAGGCTAACGACCGATTACCGTGAAGCCCGCCCAGGCGGCAGCAAGTATCGTCCGGCCCTGGTTTGCAGGAAAACTCCGTGGAATCCGATGTGGATAGTCATGATCATTCCCGGGATCGTCCCGAAATCGCGCCAGTCTCTTACATTTTTGGCCACAATCGGGATCGATCTTCCGGTCATGAAATTTCTGGCCATGATTTCGTTCCTGGCGGTGCTCACGATGAGCGGGGCCGCTATTTCCGATCGGTTTCTGACGGCCGATCAGCGCGTCGCGCAAGGGGTGGAGTAGCGCGGCGGGCGAGGGTTTTTTGTTGTTGCAGCATGTCTTGGGGGGGACAGATGCTTTCGATAGACCAGTTCTTGCGATTCATCAGCGTGCCGGCCGTGTTCGCTGCCTTCGTCATCGCCTCGCAGATCTCGGCGGCACTGTCGCCGGTCTAGTCGACAAATCAAATTCCGCCCTGCGAGAGCGGTTGGTCCGGCGTTCGTTGACACGTCGGGCAAAACACCTGTAGAGTTGTATCATCACAGAAATCGTCGATGCCCGCGCCGCCGCCCGTCGGGGGCTTTTTGTTGCGTGTGTCCAGCGTCAGCCGGAATGGCGGTCGCGGCTGCTCGCACGCCCGTTCGGTTATGCGCGATGCTGTTGCGAAGCGCACGTTAGGATTGTATCGAACGCCATGACATGCTCAAGCAATTGCCGGAGCCCGCTGGGGAACGGCCTGCCGGTGACGACGTTTCCCGTCTGAGGAAGCGAGGGAATTGGCCGATGGACAATCTGACGAAGCGCGAGCAGCCCGACCGCAGCAAGATCAACATGCATGAGGCCTTCGAGGTCAAGTACTGGACCCACGCGCTCGGGGTGTCGAAGGAGGAGTTGCAGAAGGCCGTCGACAAGGTCGGCAACTCGGCCGCGACCGTCCGCAAGGAGCTGGGCGTGTGACGGCTTCGGTGGCGCCGGAACGGCCACCGCTACTTGATACTGACGAACATGCCCCAGGCCGCGGCCAGCGCCGCGCCGGTGAAGACGACCACCGGACTGTCGCAGAACGCGCTGCCATAGCTGCACACGTTCGCGCCGAACTGTCCGAGTTCGTGATGGCTCGCGGAATAGAACAGCCCCGACAGCACCAGCAATGCGGCGGCGACGTAGTACATCGACGTCTCTCCATCTCGCCCGTGCGACCTCGCAGGGGATCTGTGCCAGCGTGGCGCGGAGAGATTTCATTCCGCCGAATCCGGTTCGGTGCATTTGAGCCATCCCGTCAACCCGAGCTCAACCAACCAGGTCAGAAGGGGCATGGCATCGCAGCAGAAGGCCTCTCACGGTCGCCGACGAAACACGCCTGAAACAATCCTGAAACCCGATTGTCCTGAACGCCTCGCCCACTGGCCTCGACCAACCAAGCGAAAAGGAGATCATCATGATCCAGATCGGTTCGAAGGAAGAAGTCGCGTTTCTGCTGGCGCTGTTCGGCACCCACACCCAGCCGGTCAGGCGTCCGAAGCCGAAATCGCAGCAGCGCTGAAGGCGGCCCCCATGCCCGGTTTGGCCGAATGCCAGAGCCTGCTGCGGCTCCTGATCGCTAGGGGCGATCCGAAGGCCATCCCGCTCGCCAAGGGCGCGATCGATCAATACCTCAACACTGCACCCGTAAGCGCCCGCGGGCGCGGCCTGCGCGTGCTCCAGCGCGATGCGCTCGACCAGCACGGTTTTGCGGTCGGCGTGCAGCGCTCGTTCGCCGAGACGGTGGATGCGTATATCGAACGCAAGCTGGCGGAGGAGTGAGGTCGATCGAGGGGGCAGCCGGGGCGATCTCTTTTGAAGACCGCCCCGAATGCTTGCTTGTTGTTGTCTCCCGGCGCCGTCAGCCGCGCACCGCATCGTCGCTCGAATAGAAGTTTGACTCGTCGGGCAAAACACCTGCATAATGGCAACATCGAGTAAGTCGACCCGCACGGAGTTATCCGCTGCGGGTTTTTTTGTGGCATCGGGAATTCGACACGGGGGTCAGTCTGCCGGTGCATTCGCCAGCGATTGAAGAAATGGTCTGGGCTAGTTTTGCTTCATCAGGGCGAGGGCGCTGGTGGCAACGTTAATGGTCTTTGGTTTCCCTCTTATGGTTAGTTACGTGAGCCACAGGACGGAAGGGCTGACATTCCTATTCCTACGAGGGAGCTCTTCAGCTCAGGCCAAGGTTCATGTTGTTGGACCATCTTAGGCAAGAACCAACGCCGGTCCGCACTATGTTGTTCCAGTAGGTTAGTGATAGAAAAAATGTTGCTGAATCAATAGATCTATCATATTTTGAGGTAGGCCCCGGCGACGGGGTTCGGACCCGTGACCTCCCGTTTAGCAGACGGGTGCTCTCTCCACTGAGCTACGCCGGGAAGAACCTCCACTCTAGGGTCGTATTCTCACTCGGTCGACAAACCGCACTGAGCACCTCTTCTTTCTCCGGGTCCTACACCGGGGCTGCACTGATCGGAACCGCCGACCGCGGATTAATGAGGGCCATGACCCCGCCACAGGGTCATGGCCCTTACTCGTTGATGTCGACTCCGGCTTGACGCAGAAAGTCGAAGCCTTTCATCGTCATCTGATATTGGTATGCCCTCCCAGGACCGGTGTTTGTCACGCCGTTTATAGATGTGAGGTAGCCGCGCTTCTTGTCAGTCATCAGGACATTCATGACGCGCTGAAGAGGGTAGTTCCCGTAGTCAACTATTTCACGGGAAGAGACCGATCGCCCGGCCTTTGTCGCTTTCGCAATAAATACCAAGACTTCCTTTCGCTTGCCCCCGATCCTTGGAGCCGCGATCTTCACGACGCGCGTCAAAGGATCGTATGTCTCGGGCGTAACCTGACGCTTCTGCCTATCTGAGTTCGCTTCGTTGAGCTTCACGAACGCTGGTACCGGCAGTCCCTGTTCGCGTAGATGCTCGGCGTAGTGCTCTACGGCCGATCGCCACTTCTCAATGCGCACGGCCAAGCTCTCCTGCTCGGCTTCTAGGGCTTTCCCCTGTGCCTCAAGGCGGGTGGCGTAACCATCTGGTTGGCTAAGTGTCGAACTCATGAGCGCAAACTACCACCAATCGCTCACAACTTGCAACCGGTTATGTGTTTCTATAAAAAGATAGGTGGGATGGGAGAATTAAATCATTAAGATCAATGTCTTGTGGGAGGTCGCTTTCCTCCCGCGCCGGCTAACGGCTTTTGCCGCGCTAAGCCCGCGAGTTGAAATGTAGCGAATCGAAGTGAGTGCTGCCCAGCAGCACGACCACTTGTCGCATCAGTGGCGAGCATCACCGCTTCTAACATGTGGTGTTGCTCCATTAGACGATCTAAGCTGGCTAATGACCTACGGGCTTATATCTAAGCTTTCTCAATGGCTTAATCTGGTTGGGAAAGAAGACCACGCCTTCGCTCCCGTAAATCCATGAATAGCTACCCGCGGGAGCACTGGCGGTCGCATCAATCGCTTCGCCCAATGAATCAAATGAAACCCCCTTGAGGATTGCCTCTTCGGAAGGCTCACCAACGTCCGGTCCAAAATCAGTAAATACTGCGCGCCATTCTTTTGCTTCAGGCATGAAATGTCTCCCGCATCACGAGCCATCTGATCGTAAAGATCAAATATCTAGTTATCCAACCCGATTTCAAGCTCAGCACCCAAAAGACCAACTGTGGATGATGAGTTAGGAGATTTGGTCTTCTTTGGATGAGCCGCGCTTTACTATTTCGAGGGCGCCGTCGGGCAGAGGCCGCTGCAGCGCCTTCACTTCGTCCCATGAGGCGCGTAGCCAAACGTCATGCTCTTCAGCTGTAACAAGGATCACCGGCATCGCCTTCGGATGGATCGGCTCGACAACTGCATTCGGCATCGTCGTCAGAAACCCATAGACCTGATGCGGGCCGGGCACGGGCTTTGACTTCGTACCGCGATCACCATTGAACGTAGTCCAGATGCCGGCGAACGCGAACAGCGGTCGGGACTCCGCGAGTGCAAACCACACGACGTCTTTCTTCTTCGTCTCGGGGTTCGGCTCCGGTGCGTATTCGGCAAAACTGTTGGCTGGGACGAGACAACGATGCTCCGGCTTGAGCCAGGCTCGCCAGTGCGGCGAGGCGGTGTTGCGGATGTTGGTAACGGGCGGGCCACCGGTGCGCGGCGGCGGCGGCATGCCCCACCGCATCATCACCATCTCTCGCTCGCCGTTGCCGGCATCGCGGATGACCGGTGCGGGGTAGTCCGGGAACACACCAGGCATCGGGGCCAAGTTGCCTTCGTAGCGACGGACGACGCGGAAGAGCTCCGCGATGGCTGCCTGATTGGTCGTGATCGAATAGAGATTGCACATAGCCCGCCTGTTTGAAGTTGAGGCCTTATCGATCCTAACGTTCTTCGCTGGGATGAACCCACTTGTATCGCGTGATGCTCTGCGTCTCGGTGAGCTTGATCATGTGGACCGGCGGCGCATAGCGACCTTTGCGGCATGACCGGCATTTAAGGGAAGCTTCCAGCTTCCAGATCGGTGTATCGCGCGGACGGCGGATCGCGTCGAGCGGCAGGCTTGCGCGCGTCTTGCACCTGTTGCACTCGACCTCGAGCCAGCCCATGCCGCCGTTCAGGCATTGGCCGATGGTTGGAGACGGCTGTGACGGACCCCCGTAGCCCTCCATCCGGACCGACCACGCTTCAGCCTCGGCACGATCCGCATCGCGCACAGCTCTCGTGGCTTCTTCACGAGCGTGCTTGGCACGAATCTTCGCGCCCATGATCTGGCCGCTCCAGATGACTTCCCGCGATTTGGTCCCCATGCGCCCATAAAGCGACGTGCGAACGCGTTGGCAAATTATCGATCCCTAGTGGGCGGGCATTGCACTCAGCTACTGCCGGTCGTGGGTGTGGACAACTGATGGCATCGGACCGCCGGCCACTGGAGGCCTGGGCTCAAAGCAACCGCTACAGATCTTCCCTCAATCCCTTGAAAAACGGATGTCGTACCTTGCCCGCCGCAGATTTCGCGCGGTACTCGATCTCCGCGAGCAGTTTCGGCTCGACCCATATGCCCTTGTGCGCGATGCGCTTGGCGTAAGGTTGGGTCTTGCGAATGAGTGGCTTCAACCGCTTCTGCAGTTCGGCCGCCGACGTCTTGTCAAAGCCGTGATCGACCTTGCCGGCATAGATCAGATCATCGCCGTTGCGGCGGGCGAGATACATGCCGTCCCATCTGCCCTCGTCGAGCGAGAAGCCCGCAATGGTGAGTGTCTCGCGTTGGGCGCAAGTCTTCTTGACCCAGTTATTGCCCCGGCCGCTGCCATACGCGCTCTCGCGAACTTTGGAGACCACGCCCTCCAGTCCGATCTTGCAAGCGTGTGCGAACATCTCGTGGCCGTCAATTTCAAAGCTTTCACTGAACTGCACTTGGGTGCCGGAAATGATCTTTCTCAGTTCTGCTTTGCGCTCTATCAGAGGCTGGCTGCGAATGTCTCTTCCATTGAGGTAGAGCAGGTCGAACGCGACAAGGACGATCTTCGAGGAGTCACCTTTGAGTTCGTTCTGCAAAACTGAGAAATCGGTCGTGCCGTCTGCGGCAGGTACAACGATCTCACCATCGATGATGGCCGAGCCCGCCTTGATATGCCAGCCATCGGCGGCAATCTTCTTGAAGCGTTTCGTCCAATCGTAGCCGCGCCGCGTGAAGATGGTGACAGCTTCGTTTGCCAAGTGAAGCTGGACTCGATAGCCGTCGAACTTGATTTCGTGAATCCAACGCTCTCCTGAAGGCACGCGGTCGATCGCCGATGCAAGGGCTGGTTCTATGAAGCCGGGCAGGGGCGCCTTCTTCCCAATCACCCGCGACTTACGCTGCAACGCCACTGACATCCTCGCACACCCAATACCTTGATTCGAATCCCAGGCGTCCGATTCGTTCCAGCGAATCCGGTGCGTCGAGCGAAGAAAGGAACCGATTGAATCCTCTCGCGTTTCAGAAATGCAAAGAGGAGATGCATGATGGCTACCAAGGCAAAGAAGCAAACCGCTCGGGGGCGTAAGCAGGATCGCGCGCGCGTTGCAGGCGGTCAGAAATACGAGGTCAGCTACGAGGCCAAGAAGACGCGTCGCTCAGCTTCGGCTGTTAAAAAGACGGTGAAGAAGGTCGGCAATAGCCGGAAGAAGATCGAGAGCCGATTGGGCCGCGCAAAAAAGAAGAGTTAGGAACGTCCGTTGCCGGCGTAAGTTGATGTATGCCGGCCATCCCGCCGATAGCCGGCTGAAATGGCGGCCCCGCGCGAAGTGCCCCTACAGCGCGCCGGGGCCGTTTAAGTCTGACGAGACAAGTAGCGGGCTCAAACCAAGCGCAAGCTGAACTGTCGCAAGTCCTGCGCGGCGTAGCGATCGACGAATTCCTGCAGATGCGACGGCACATCGCTCAGTTGCAGGTTACAGCGATGCTGGATTTCGCGCGCCACATCCTCGGAGACGTCTTCGGACCAACGTTCAGAGGTGTTGAAGGCAATCACCTTGATCGGCCTGCGATATTCTCCAGCGATCAGATCGTTAATGACGGTTTCGAGGTCCGTCGTTTCAAGGTCGGCCTCGCGCCAGGCCCGGCCTGCTCGACCGAAATCGTCCGCAACAAGATAGACGCTGGGTTCGTCACTTGGCACCAGAGAGGGGACCCACCGAGATCGACGCATAAGCAACTCCACACAGAACCGCGATTCAAGCGGGCTTCAGCCGGTTGGTTCCAGCGCGCGGTGACGTTTGCTAATCCGCTTTTCGGCGGCCGGTTCTCGGGTTCAACGGGCTCGTGCGGGGCTTTCGAAGTCCATCAGGCAAGACGGGCTCCGTGCCCGGCAGCGCGTCGGCCCTGACGTCCGCACCCCATTGACCCTTCTCGTGAGCGGTCGATTTATCCTTGACCTGGTCCGGTTGCGGCAAGCCGCTTTTACTGACCGGGTCGTAAGCGCCGCTGCGAATATCTCTGTTGTCTGCCATAGGCGTATAATGCAGTCGGCGCGACCTGGTTGCTATCGGCGCTTGGACCGCGGCAGGTGAAGTTGACACGTCGGGCAAAACACTGGCAGAATGTCACCATCGAAAAGAGTTGGTTCAGCTCGCACGGAGACATCCGAGGCGGGTTTTATTTTGTCCGAACGCTTGATGTACCTGTTGGGGATTCAGCGGACGGTTTCGTAGTTTGTGCTTGAGGCCAGGTCTGCCCCAGAGCTGAAGGCCCCGCTGGCTACGCACTACGGACCGCCTTCCCACAGGAGAGTAGTCTCGGGGCTAGCCTTGATAGCTGACCTTCGTTGCTTTCAACGAAAGAACACCACGTGGCGTCTGCAAGTTCTTGGGAGCGATTAATCCTTCTTGCAATAAAAGAGCACCACATAGGGTGGCATCGTATCTATTGGATCACCTTTACCTAGGGTGTTTGTTTCTGCCACAACTGAACCACCCGGTTGAACGACCGGATAGTTTCGGCCGCCAGCATCATAGCGATCACCAGCTGGGTTTAAGAAGAAGGGCACCTTTGCTGTGAAATTGTGAGGCGGCAGTTGGTCGATCGACAAACGCAACTGCTCACTGCCTCCAATCGCTTGGTACGCGCGGGCAGTAAGTCCGCTGCCCTGGCCAGCTCCAACAATGGTTCGACCTCGCCCATTAGCGTATTCGCTCCATCCGTCCGGGCAGCCTGTCGAAACATCGAAGGCTGCAATGGCATTCTTCGGAATTGGACTAATCTTCGCTGAAATGTCCTGCTTGAATGCTGGGTCGCCCTTTAGAATCCCAGCAACGAGATCTTGTTTGGTGTCTACAGCTACCCTGTTAGCAATTGTCTCGGCTGCGCTTTTCACAAAGAAAACGCCGGCTGTTCCGAAAAGCGCAATCGAGCCACCTAGTAGCGTAGCAACGATTAAACCGACCTCCCATTTTTGGGCTGGAGACAAGTTGACTGCTTTTGCCTTGACCTCGTAAAGGGCGTCGATCTCAGCCCGCTGCCCAGCCGAAAGCGTTGTCAGCGACGCGGCCTTATCAGCAAGAAGAATCTTCATCTCCTGCAATTGATCTGCGGCCTTGTCCGCCAAAAGCGCCTTAAATTCGTTCAGTTGAACGGCAGCTTTCTCAGCGAGCAAAGCGCTGACTTCCTGCAATTGCTCGTCGGTTAGTGATGGCACTAGCGCCTCCAATCCATTCAATTAAAGATTGCATCTAATCATACAGCCAATCTTTTGGAAATTGTTTTTTGGGTCGGAGCGTCAGCGCGCTTTGCGAGCGTGATCTCGACGATCTTGACAGAAGTACTATTCTCCTTCCGATACTGTTGAAAAAGTCGAAAGTAGAGAGACAGCAAGAATCTCGCTCGGATCAGTCTTGGCAATAAAGGCCGTTGCCACGAGACCAGGAAAATCACACAGCGATCCCGCAAGGATTGACGTAGTCTCTCGCGTCCTACGGCGTTGAGCGCACCAGCAGCATTTAGAAATTTGGCATGCGCGCCACAAAGGACTTTTTCAACAGTATCGGCCCATAGCAGATACACTCGGCTCGATCGACTAACGACCGCTTCTGGTCCCATACCGGTCTCCAAGATGATTTCACATAGCCCGCGCGTTGTTTTTTTGACATCGAGAAAAACCGACAGACGCCCCCCTCGAAAAGTTCGTTTTCAGCCCCGCTCGGAGTAATCCGCTGCGGGCGTTTCATTTCGTAAGACGCAAATGCATATCTGGAAAGGATTTGGAAATGGCTAGGCTAAAGAGAGAGATGCGGTTCTATCAGCCGGTCGCGGAGCAACCCAACAGCGAACATTTTAGGGCTCCAACACTCCTTGCAATTCAGGACTTGGCGAGAAGCAGGACGGAGAGCGCGATCAACGTGCTTTCAGCCATCATGCTGAGAGAGACCGCGAATGCCTTTGCGCGGGTGGCCGCTGCAAACGCCATTCTCGATCGGGGGTGGGGCGGGCCGGTGCAGCCATTGGCTACCGATCACGGCCCAATGGAATTGCTGCATCGGATCGAGCGCGTGATCGTGCATCCGGATAATCCGTCACCCGCCGTCAATCAAATCGAGATATCCGAGCTCTCGCAGGCATCGCAATCGATCTCGTGGCAAGAGGAGGAGTTGCGATGAGTGTTGGGAAGCGAACAACCGTCGCAAAGCCTGTGACCGCATTGTCACCAAAGCCTGAGCAGCAGTCGACGGGCTGGCCGCGATGGATGCAGGAGGCCTTTGCGTATGAACCTGAGACTGGAAAGACGCAGGGGGGCGGCACGGTCGGCGAGCCTGCACGTGCCAATCCCCAGAGCATTCGGATCTTGAGCCGAGTCTTTCCACGCTCCTGATGTGGACCGGACAGCGAGCGCGGCTTCGTTGACACGTCGGGCAAAACACTGGCAGAATGGCATCATCGAAAATCTGGCCAGCCCGCGCGGAGCAATCCGCCAGCGGGCTTTTTCATTTCGGCTTCGGATCGGAGCTGGCCTCGCGAAAACCTTTGGCTTTGCTCTCGTCGATCCACGAGTCCGGATCGCGCGAGCAGCGGTGGTAGATCAGCCAGGCGTCGGCGGCGTCCACGCGGCGCAGGCCGATCTCGGAGTCCGACACGACCTTGAACTTCGGATCGCCGGCGATCGGCGTGTGAGCCATCAACGCCGGGCTGCCGCAACCGCCGGGGCCGCAGAAGGCGACCGAGAACTGGTAGTCGTCGTTGCGCCAGATCTTCAGGCCATAGTTCTTCGCGCAGTCGCGCTTCCAGGCGCCGGAGAAATCCGGCGCCGCGGTCTCCGCGCCGACAGCCGGGGTGATCGTGATCAGGAGCGAGAGCAAGAGTGAAGGGAGGCGCATCGGTGAAGTCCTGCCGCGTGTCTTTCTGAAGAGACGCGTTGCGCACGGTCGATGCCGTGATCGGAAGCGATGCTAAGGCAATTCTCTCGTCGCTTGCGTGACTGCCGACACACTGCGATGTCGCAGTGACGAATGATCTTGCTCGGCACAGAGTTTGACACGTCGGGCAAAACACTGGCATAGTGGCATCATCGAAAAGTTCGTAACGCCCGCGCGGCTCGCAGCCGCCGCGGGTTTTTTCATGTCCTTTCGGGAATCGGACGGCGGGCGCGCATTGCGGCCACGCCTCGTTGAAACGCGTTCATGGAGCGCCGATCGGCGCGCCGCCGTCCGTACCATTGCTGGCCGTGCACGCGCGAACGTGCCGGCCCGCGGCGCTGAGCCCGTTGCTCGCGCCGCTGCGGTCTCCGGAGCAACGGAGATAGGGTTCGCGCCCGAAACGATCGTGCGTCGCCGCGCGATCTGCCGCGCATTTGCTTTTTTGGGAGGGAGACGATGACCGCCTATCTGATATCGCTCGCGCTCGCGGGCCTGATTGCAATCGTGCTGTGGGAGATGTTTGCTTGAGCGAAGACATCGAAAGCGAATGCGTGCAGGAGCCCGTCCGTTTGCCCGCGCGACGGACGACGTCCGGGGGGACATCCAGGGAAATGTCCAAGGAAATATCCAAGGAAACGTCCAAGCGAGCGTCAAGGGCGCGGACGCTGACCGACATCGATTCGAGCCCTCACAGCTTGCGAAAGCGCGTCCAACTGGTGGATCTGCGCCGGCGCATGGGCAGCCTCCATGAGGCGCTGCGCAACGCGAAGCGATGACTCATCCGTTGCTCACGGCGCTTGCGCAGGCCCGATTGCGCGATGCGCCGTTGTTCGTCAAATGGTGCGAATTGAACGGCGTGACCGCATGTCCGGCGACACCCGCGTCTGTGGCGCGCTTTGCGACCGACTGTGCGTCGCTCGGCATGAGCCGGCTTTGGCCGGCCATGCAGGAGATATCGCGGATGCACACTGCGCTCGGCCTGGCCGACCCGACCCTCGGCGGCCCGGCGGCAGACGCGATGAGCGTAATTGCTGCGATCTCGCCGCCGCGGTCCTGGCCGGCGCAGTTCAAGCGGCGGTTCGCTGCGTTACCTCACGACATCCAGGTTCACCTGGCCTCGCACGATGCTCAGCGGGAGCGGGCGCTCCGGCGCGCGCAAAACGAGGCCGCATCCGTCCGCCAGAAGCTGGCGGCATTCGAAGCCCAAATGAAGGACGTAGGGACCAATGGCAATGAAGCAGCATCGCCCGTCGAGACTTGAAGATCGGATCGAGGAACTGAGTGCGGAGATCGACGGCATCATCGATGCGCGCGTGGCCGAAATCGCGAGCGAGAGCCCCGGTGTCCCCGCAGGCGTGATCCGCAACCTTCTCACGGCCCGGGCACCGTCCTGTCGCTGCGCACAGTACATCGAGCTCTGCGGCAAAGCGGCTAAAGCGCCGGACTGACGGCCGGCAGCAGCGACTCCCTCGAAACACGCCACGGCGACCACGGCGCCGCGGCTCACATCAAGGATACAGGATGACTCTCTATAAATGGTCTCAGACGGCCTCGGCGGACGCCACGGCGGATTCGACGATCAACTGGGCGGAGGGACAGTCCCCCGCCAGTGTCAACGACTCGGCGCGGGCCATGATGGCGGCGATCGCAAAGCACCGCGACGACGTCGCCGGCGCGATCGTGACGACCGGAACTAGTACAGCCTATGCGGTCAACACCTATCAGGTCTTTCAGTCGCTTGCGCAGTTGAATGGCCAGGTCGTCGCGTTCACGCCGCATACGACCAATGGGGCGACGGTGACGATCAACGTCGATAGTCTCGGTGCAAAACCGCTTCGGTCTGCGCCCTCGGTCGAACTGCCAGCGGGTACGATCATCCAGGGAACGCCCTATGCGGCGCTCTACAACAATAGTGATGCCGCGTTCTATTTGGCGGGATTCTTCAACAACCCCTACAATGTCCCAATTGGCTCCTGCATCGATTTCTTCGGCACGACGGCGCCGAACAGCTCGTTCGTGCTCGCTTACGGACAAGCTGTCTCGCGCACGGCGTATTCGACGCTTTTCTCGATGTTCGGCACAGCGTATGGTACCGGTGACGGGTCGACGACGTTCAATGTCCCAGATCTCCGCGGACGGGTCATTGCCGGCAAGGATGACATGGGCGGGGCTGCTGCAGGCCGCCTGACGTCGTCCTATTTCGGCGGAACGTCAACCAATCTTGGTGGGACGGGTGGCGCTGAGAGTCATGCGCTAACGACAGCACAACTGGCCTCACATACGCATCCGAACACACTGACCGATCCTGGACACATGCACTCGTATCAGCGGGCGGAATTTGGTGAGCAGAAGCCGGCCTCTGGCGGCAATACGCCATTTGCAACCTATTCCACGCAAAACACGGGGGCCGCGACGACAGGGATCACGATCAACAACGTTGCAGTGGGCAGCGGCAATGCTCATAACAATACACAGCCTACGATCATCGCCAACAAGCTTTTGCGGATTATTTAGCAGTCTTCCACCACAGCATCATATCGTGATCTCGCGGAATGATCGATCCAATAGCGGCTTCCGGAAAAAAGATGAAGTCTCGATGCCCACTCAATCCAAACTTAGGATGAGGAACCTTTGAGATGTCCTCTATCCGTGCGTAAGCCGTCCCAAGAAACATGATGCCGAAATAGCCGAGACTGCTGAAGAACTCGAGCAATGGAGGAATTTCTCCGGGTGTGCTTTCAAACTGGATAACCGGAGAGAACCTACGAATCATACGTTCTCCGCCACGGAAAACTTTAAGCTCGTGACCCTCTACGTCGCACTTGATGAACTTCAAATTCGAGATCGGTCCAATATCGTCTAGCCTCGCGAGCTTCACGGGTATCGAATCGCCAATGTTTCTGGAGAGCGAAGCGCTTCCATCCCCGGGGCGCTTTCTAGACAACTCGGAGACACCGTCAGCGTCAGATAGAGCAAGATTGACAATCTCAACATTTGGTCCGAGGTGGCGCTGATGAATGTACTCGGCCATCTCGGGTTGAGGCTCGATCGCAAGAACGCGACCGTCAGGGCCAACAGCTTTAGCGAGCCAGTACGAGTAAATTCCTTTATTGGCCCCAACGTCTAGGACGGTGGCGCCAGTCAGCTGCAAGCTGAGAAGGGTCTTGAGCTGCAAGCTTTCGGTTCTCAGCCTGTAGCGCAGGCAGCGAACAAAGAAATGAACATCCTCGAGCATGACTTGAGGCTACTACTACAACCCCCAACCGAGTCAACCCATGGTAGACCTGAACGCCCTTTCTGCGGCGAATGCGAAGCGCTGGGCGAATGCCCGGCCGACCCGCAAGGCCGAGGCCGCCAAAGCTGCTTTGCGTCTTTACAAGGCAAGGCAGCGCTACCAGGCCGTGGCCCGAGAGACCGGCGTCCTCTGGGCGGCGATCGCGGTCATTCACGAGCGGGAATCTTCCCAGGACTGGCGGGCGTCCCTGGCCCAGGGCGACCCCTGGGACCGCGTCTCGGTTCATGTGCCGGCTGGACGCGGTCCGTTCGTCTCGTGGGAGGCGGCTGCGATCGACGCGCTCGTGAAGTGTCCGCCCTTCCTTGCCCGTCACAAGGACTGGTCGGTTGCCGCGGCGCTGACGGCGCTCGAGACCTACAACGGCATCGGTTACGCCGCGCGCGGTGTGCCTTCGCCTTATCTCTGGGCCGGCACCAACCAATACCGCGCCGGGAAGTACGTGCGGGATGGCGTTTACGATCCCGGCAAGGTCGATCCGCAACTGGGATGCGCGGCGCTCATGATCGCTCTCATGGAGCTCGATCCCGGAATTGGCTTTGCCGCAGCGAACATCGCGCAAAGTCCGGTTGCCGGCGATCCGGGGAAGCCTTCACTGACGTACCCGTCCAAGGGCTCGATCGGCGCGTTCGTGGTCAATCTGGTCAGAGCGATTATTGGAAGGAAGTGAACATGCTGACGATCCTCGACATCACTCTCTTTGCTGCCGGCTGTGTCGCCGGCTGGTTTTGCAAGGACCCGGTCCTCCGCCTCGTGACCGGCACAGATACGCTGATCAAATCGCTTGAGGCGAAGCTTGCTGCCCTGCGAGCCAAATCGTGATGCTCGCAAGACTCAAGGCGGTCTGCCTGCACTCGGTGACTATCGCCTGGAGCTATTGCATCGCGTTTGCCGGTGCGCTGGCTTCGATCGTCGACGACCTCGCCGACGCGCTGGGCGATCCCGGTGTCAAGGATCAGATCAGCTCCGCGATTGGCGACGTCAAGACAACGGGGCGTATCATGCTGGTGATTTCCGTGGTGACGATCATCGCGCGCCTGCGAACCCTTCGGAGAAAAGATCAATGTGGATGACGCTCATCTCGTTTCTCGGCGGCCCTGTCGTCAAGGCCCTGATCGATGCCTACAGCGCGAAACTGAAGGCTGAAAATGTCGATGCCGGGATCGCGGCGGATCTCGCGGCAGGCGAGATCGCGTCGCAGACGGCTGAAACAAAAGCCGTCATGCAATACAGGATCGCCGAGCTCGGGCACTGGTACGAGCCGGATAAACTGATCGGCTACTGCGTCACGATCTATTTTGCCAAGCTGCTGGTTTGGGACAAGGTTCTCGGCTTCGGCACCACTGATGCGCTGGCGGGCTTCGCGGCGATCACCGCAAATCTCGTCGTCTCGTTCTACTTCGCCAAACGTGGGTTCGAGAATGTCGCGAGGATCATCAAGCGGTGAATATGCAAGACAACGAAATCCGGGCCATCGTCGCCGGGACGCTGGCTGAGCAGCAGAGGCACCAGCAGAAGAGCATCGACGCGATCGTATTGAAAGCGGTCGCATCGGTGCTTGCTTCTCTTGGAATCGAAGATGACGACCGGAAGGAGCTGAGGGCCGATTTCCAGCACTTGCGGCGGTGGCGAAAGAGCGTGGAGCAGGCGCAGAGCTACACATTCAAGGCCGTGATTACGGTGATCGCGGCCGGCCTGATGGGGGCCGTTTGGCTCGGCGTCAAGGTCGTGCTGGGCAAGTGAAACTTGGCAGCGAAGGAGCGCGATTGCCCGCGCTCAGGACTATTCCTGCGGATGAGCTGTTCAAATGTATAGAATTAGTATTGTCGATGCGGACGATGATGAGAGTGCGGAGGTCCTTGGCGAACTGCATCGGCTGACTTTCTTTGATAGCGCTTCGTTGCCGCAATTCGAGATCGGGGCGTGGTGGCTCGCCTATCACAATGACGAGGCGGTCGCCTTCGCCGGCGTTGTGCCGTCAACGCATGCGCGCAACAGCGCATATTTCTGCAGAGTCGGGGTCTTGCAACGGCACTGGGGGCGGGGACTTCAGCGCAGGCTGATGCGGGCAATCGAGGCGCGGGGGCGGCGTAGCGGATGGGATAGCATCGTTTCTGACACGACGGACAATCCGGTATCCGCCAATAATTTCATCCAGGCCGGTTATCGGCTCTACGAACCCGAAATGCCCTGGGCCTGGTCACATACGCTCTATTGGCGGAAGTGGCTTTGCTGAGCAATTAGCGCAATGGTTTCCCGGGATGCGGAACGCCACTATCGCGCCGTAGAGCGGTCGGCGGGAGACGCAGGCGGCTATTGTACGCCCGGAACGTTCAGGGGCCCGGCAGCTTAGCGGCTGCCGGGCCCCTTTGCGTATTGAAGCGATGTGGCCGAAGCACTTGCGAAGTCGGCGGCGCCGGGCTTTAAGTTTGCTCCTGCAGGAAATTCGGCGGCCATAAGCCGATGTAAGGGAGCGCTACCGATGCCCACCAAGCCTCAATTGCCGGAACGTTCGTCGCGGGCGAAGGGCGCGCCAACCGCGCTGGATGGTCTGCTGGTCGTCGATTTTACGCGCGTCGTGGCGGGGCCGGCCTGCACTCAGACGCTTGCCGATTTTGGCGCGCGTGTCATCAAGATCGAGAATCCTGACGGTGGCGACGACACGCGCGCCTATGAGCACGCCGAAATTGGCGGCGAAAGCGCGGCCTATCTGAGTCTCAACCGCAACAAGCGCGGCATTGCGCTGGACCTGACTGTGCCGGAGGCCCGCGAGATCGCGTTGGACCTGATCCGCAAAGCCGACGTGGTCGTGGAGAATTTTTCCAGTGGGGTCATGAAGAAATTCGGTCTCGACTATGAGGCTGTCGCGCCGCTCAATCCTCGGCTGGTCTATTGCTCGATCTCGGCCTACGGGCGCTCTGGACCGTTTGCTTCGCGACCCGGCTTTGATCCGATTACGCAGGCCGAAAGCGGCTTCATGTCGCTCAACGGGTTTGCCGACGGGCCCGCCGTTCGGACCGGCCCGCCCATCGTCGACATGGCCACGGGGATGTCTGCCTGCAATGCCATTCTGCTGGCGCTATTGGCGCGGGATCGGCTCGGCCGCGGTCAGCATGTCGAGGTCGCCCTGTTCGACATCGCCATGGGGATGACCGGCTTCTACGGCATGGCCTACCTGATCAACGGCGAGAACCCTGGCCGGTTTGGCAATTCGCCGAGCGGGTCTCCCTCCGTTGGCGTCTATGAGGCTTCCGACGGACCGCTTTACATAGCCTGCGCGAACGACCGGCTTTTTCGCCGGCTGGTGGTCGAGGTGCTGAACCGGCCCGATCTGATCGACGGTCCGCAGTTCGCCACGCGAAAAGCGCGCTCCGAGAACAAGGAGCTCCTGCGGGCAGCCATCGCGGAGGTCTTCGCCAGCGATACCCTCGAGAACTGGATGGCGAAGATGAAGCTGGCCAATATTCCGGTCGGCTATCTCCGGACGGTTGAGGAGGGTTTCAATGCGCCCGAGGCCCGCGAGCGCCATCGCCTGAGCCGAATTCCGCATCGTACAGCAGAGTGGGTCCCCAATATCGAGCCGCCGATCAGTATGAGCCTGACCGGCGCGATTGATCCCGTCGCCGCTCCCTTGTTAGGCGAGCATACCGAAGATGTCTTGCGTGATACGCTCGGCTACGACGCGCGTCGGATCCTGGAGTTCACCCAAAAAGGCGTCTTTGGATCAGGCAAGCCATCGACACCGGCTTAAGGCCAGGCAATTGTCCTGTTGACAGTGCCCAGCTTGATTTGGCGAAGGTCCCGCCGCATAAATGTGTGAACGTGAGGGACACGGATGGTGCCTGGTCAGGAGCCGAGTATGGGTCAACACACCGGGTCGGAAGCCGGTGGACAGGCCTATGCGGCAATGATTGCCAAGGCCAGGGCGCTCGCACCGCGGCTGCGAGAGCGGGCGGTGCGGACAGAGGAGCTGCGGCATCTTCCGCCGGAAACCGAAAGGGATCTCCACGACGCTGGTCTGTTCCGGATGCTCCAGCCGGCACGCATTGGCGGCGCCGAGCTCGACTATGTCGCCCTTGTCGACTGTGCTGAGCTGCTCGGGCGGGCGGACGCGTCGGTGGCCTGGAATCTCGCCAATCTGGCGAGCCATCAGTGGATGCTCGGCATGTTCGAGCAGAGGGCGCAGGATCTGGTCTGGGGCCGCGATCCGGACGCGCTGATTGCGTCATCGTTCATTTTTCCCGCCGGACGCGCGACGAGGATGGAGGGCGGATACCGGTTGCACGGCAGCTGGCCGTTCTCGTCGGGCGTTGCGTCCTGCGAATGGAACATGCTTGCAAGTGTCGTCTATTCCGACGACGAGGCGGACGGCATCGAGTATCGAATCTTCCTGCTGTCGAAGGGCGACTACAAGGTGCTTGATACCTGGAATGTTACGGGACTGCGCGGCACCGGGTCCTGCGACGTCGAGGTCAGGGACGCCTTTGTACCAGACCATATGACGGTCGCTGTCGGCGAGCTTGCCGGCGGTCCGACGCCTGGCAGCAGGGTCAATCCCAATCCGTCGTATACTCTGCCCGTGTTTTCGCTGTTTCCCTACGTCCTGTCGGGTGTCGCACTCGGGAACGCGCAAGCATGCCTCGACGATTACGCGGAGGTCGCGCGTCATCGCATTTCGACCTACAACCGTGCCAAACTGAGCGACTTTCAAAGCACCCAGATCAAGATCGCCGAAGCTTCGGCCAAGATCGACGCTGCGCGCCTGATCATGCGTTCGGCCTGCATCAACGCCATGGAAGATGCAAGGCGAGGTCGTATTCCTGACATGGCGACCAAGACCAGATATCGGCGCGATGGAGCTTTCTCCGTGAACCTGTGCACGGATGCGGTCTCGATGCTGTTTGCCGCGAGCGGGGCGCGCGGCCTGTTCACGACGGGGGTGTTGCAGCGGCAATTCCGCGATGCGCACGCGATCAACTCGCATCTTGCGTTCAACTTCGATGCGGCCGGAACTAATTACGGACGGGTGGCTCTGGGCCTGCCGTCCGAGAATCTCACGCTGTGAGGCCGGCCGATGAATGACCTGCCGAAGCAGCCTGCCGTTCCCGACCCAGCCAATGAACTCGCGAGTGACAGTTCACCGATCGATCCCCGGGATTTTCGCAACGCGCTAGGAACTTACGGAACAGGCGTTACGATTATCACTGCCACGGCCGCCGATGGAAAGCCCTATGGCATCACCTGCAATTCGTTTGCGTCGGTCTCACTGAATCCGCCTCTGGTGCTCTGGAGCCTCGGAATCTATTCCTCGAGCCTGGCTGTGTTTCAGAACGCCAGTCACTTCACCGTCCATGTGCTCGGCAATTCGCAGCAGGCGCTCGCGAACAAGTTTGCCAAATCGACCGAGGACAAGTTCGCCGGGGTGGATTGGACGCCGGGCCTCGGAAACGCTCCGGTGCTCGCCGAGAGTGTCGCCAATTTTCAGTGCCGGTCCGTCAATCGCTACTATGGCGGCGATCACGTGATCTTTCTCGGCGCGGTCGAGGCCTATGCCTACAACTCCGGGGAGCCGCTGCTGTTTGCGCGCGGAACGTATGGCCGGTTCCTGTCCGACGACCAACGCGGGAAGTCACCGTAGTGCGCTTCCGTATACCCCGGATGGCTCAACGCTCCGCTGCTGAGAGCTTGTAGATCTCCAACGCGTCTGCATCGGCTCCCCGCGCAGCCTTGGCCAGCCTGAAGATCTGCCCGGCCAACGCTGCCATCGGCACGGGAGTCGACGTCGCCTGCGCAACGTCGGCGACCGTGTCGAGGTCTTTGAGCATGGTGGCGATGTGACCGAGTGGCGGTGAGTGAATGCCTTGAGCCATGCGGGGCACAAACAGCTGAAGTGGAATGGAATCGGCGAAGCCGCCCGAGAGGGCTTCGGGCAATCGGTTGGCGTCAATTCCCGCGTTCACGGCAAGGCGTGTTGCTTCCGCCAGGACAGCCATCGCGCATCCGACGATCACCTGATTGCAGAGCTTTGTGGTCTGGCCGGCGCCCGTCGGACCCATGTGGGTGAACCTGCGTGCCATGGCTAGCACATACGGCCGCACCCTCTGGATGTCGCCGGCATCTCCGCCTGCCATGATTGCAAGCGTACCTTCTTCGGCGCCCTTGGTGCCGCCGGACACCGGTGCATCGATCAGGCCGGCGCCATTCGCAGCCTTCAGCCGCGCAGCAAGATCGCGCGCGGCGTCAGGGTGGATCGATGAGAAGTCGACTACGAGCTTGCTTGCGCCAGGAGCCGCTGCAAGGCCGTCGGCCCCGAAAATCACTTCCTCAACGGCGGTCGCGTCCGTCACGCACATGAACACAATGTCCGAGTTGGCCAGCACGTCGCGTGGCGTGATGGCGCGCCTGGCGCCCTCCGCGACGAGCGGAGCCAGCTTGCCTTCCGAGCGATTCCATACGCTGACTTGATAGCCGGCCTTGAGCAGGCGCCGGGTCATGGGTGCGCCCATCAGCCCAAGGCCAAGATAGCCGAGCCTCTCGACGCCTGGCGGGTTTGCCTTGCTCGCATCAGCCATAGGTTGCCTCCTTCTGTCGCAGCGCGACGCGGCTTCACCATACATTGCAGACCGGACGGCGAAACCGCTTGGTTCGCATGGCTTGCCTGATTGTTTGAACCATGAAACAGTTTGAACCGGCCGGGTTGGGTGGCGCCGGGTTGGCGCCGGAGCAGCGGAGTGGGCACGATGCGAACCGTTTCGAAGTGGATTCTGGCTTTGGGGGCGGCAGCGGCCGTGAGCGCGGGCGCAGGCCCGTCATGGGCGCAGCAGACGATCCGCGTCGGCTGGACGATCCCGGCTGAGGAGTCCAAGTACTGGATGATGCGTCGCCCGGCCGAATTTCCTAATATAGGCAAAGCCTACAACATCGAATGGACCCAGTTTCAGGGCACGGCGCCGATGACGCAGGCTTTGGCAGCCGGTGCGCTCGATTGCGCGACGCAGGCGCCGCTCTCGCTCGCCAACGGCGTGGTTGGCGGCAATCTCAAGGCCTACATCGTGGCGCAGCACGTCTTCGAAAAGCCCGGCGGTTTTTCGGTCTACTGGGCTGTGATGAATGACTCGCCAATCAAGACGATTGCCGATCTCAAGGGCAAGACCGTCGGCATTTCCGTGATCGGCGGTGGCACGCAAGGTCCGTTCAACCTGCTTCTCAAGCAGAATGGCGTCGATCCGGCCAAGGATATCAAGCTGGTCGAGGTCGGTTTTGCCGTCTCCGAAGATGCGTTGCGCCAGGGCCGTGTCGATGCGGTCAACATGAACCAGCCGTTTGCCGCGCGCGCGGAGGCGAAAGGCGGCACAAAGAAGCTGTTCTCGCTGTCGCAGGCCATGCCGAACATCGTACACATCCTGGAAGCCTGTCGGGCCGATTTCGTCGACAAGAATCCGGATCTGGTGAAGGCTTATGTCCGCGACATTACGTCAGGCATGAAGAAGGCGCTGGCGAACCGCGAAGAGACCTTGAAGGTCGTCAATGAAGTTTTGAAGGCGCCCATTCCGGTTCTTGAGACTTACCTGCTTAAGGACAACGATTTCGGTCGCGATCCAGGCGCCGCGCCGAACTTTCCCGCGATCCAGAAGATGCTGGACATCTACGCAGAGACGGGAATGCTGCCGAAGCTGGACGCCGCACAGTTCAAGCATCCGACGATCGTCGCGCCGCTTGAGTAGGCAGCCCGACACAACTATCCGAGCAGGGAGATCGCGGCGTTCCGGGTAATCGGGACGTTGCACGCAGAAGATGCACGTATGAAGAAGTTGCGATCACGGATAACGACAGACGGCCTCGACCGGGCTCCGCACCGCGCTTTCATGCGCGCAATGGGGCTTGACGACGCGGCGATTGCCAAGCCGATGGTGGGCGTCGTCAGCATGAAGGGCGAGCAGACGCCCTGCAATATGACCCATGACTTCCAGGTAGTGGCGGCCAAGACGGGGATCGAGGAGGCGGGCGGTACGCCGCGCGAATTTTCGACCGTGTCGGTTTCCGACGGCATCAGCATGAATCACGAGGGGATGAAGTTTTCGCTGTTTTCGCGTGAGCTGATCGCCGACTCGATCGAAGCCGTTGTCCACGGTCTCGCTTACGACGCGCTGATCGGATACGGCGGATGCGACAAGACGCTGCCGGGGGTAATGATGGGGATGGTTCGCTGCAACGTGCCGTCCATTTTCCTCTACGGTGGCAGTTCGCTGCCCGGTCGCGTGGACGGTCGTACCCTGACGGTGCTCGACTCCTACGAGGCCGTCGGCAGCTTCATGACCGGAGAGATCGACAGCGCTACGCTCGAGCGGATCGAGCGCGCCTGCCTGCCGTCCATCGGCGCATGCGCCGGGCAATTCACCGCGAACACGATGGGGATGGTGTCGGAGGCGATGGGTCTCACCATTCCCAATGTCTCGATGGTGCCCGGCGTCTATGCCGAGCGCGCCCAGATTTCGCGCCGCGCCGGGAGACTGGTGATGGAGATGCTGGAGCGTGGCGGACCGTTACCGCGCGACATCGTGACGCGGAAATCTCTGGAGAATGGCGCGGCGATCGTTGCTGCAACGGGCGGTTCGACCAACGCTGCGCTGCATTTGCCGGCGATCGCGAACGAGGCTGGTATTGCATTCACGATCGATGATGTCGGCGAGGTTTTCGCCAGAACGCCGCTGATTGGAAATCTACGACCCGGGGGCAAGTACACGGCGAAGGACGTCTACGACATCGGCGGCGCTGCGGTGGTGATCCGCGAGCTGATCCAGAGCGGTCATATCGACGGTCATTGCATCACCATTACAGGCCGCACGCTTGCCGAAGAATATGGGACGGCCAACACGCCCGATGGTGAGGTCGTTTACACCTCCCGTGCGCCGATCATGCCTGATGGCGGCGTAGCGGTTCTGAAGGGCAACCTCTGTCCGGACGGTGCCGTGATCAAGGTCGCGGGTTTGAAGAGCCAGTTTTTCGAGGGCATTGCGCGCGTCTTCGAGGACGAGGAGGCGTGTGTCAAAGCGGTTCGTGACCGCAATTATAAGGCGGGTGAGGTTCTCATCATCCGCAACGAAGGTCCCGTCGGAGGCCCAGGCATGCGCGAGATGCTCGGCGTCACCGCGCTGATCTACGGGCAGGGCATGGGCGAAAAAGTGGCGCTGATCACCGATGGCCGGTTCTCCGGCGCGACCCGCGGCATGTGTATCGGCTACGTGTCTCCCGAAGCATTTGTTGGCGGTCCGTTGGCGCTTGTCCGCGACGGCGACAGCATTCGGATCGATGCCGCAAACCGGCGGATGGATATGCTGGTCGACGAGCAGGAACTCTCGGCGCGACGACGTGATTGGAAGCCGCGGCCGCCACGGCACCGCGCAGGTGCGCTCGCGAAATATGCGCGGCTTGTTGGTCAGGCGCCCGGTGGAGCCGTCACACACGAAGGTCCGGCAGATTGGCCATGGTTCGAATGATGCGTCGCACCCCTGCGAAAACAACCGCTCGTCTGGCAGGTTTCTTGCTAAGCTCAAGCCGCTGAAGGAGGACATTCAGCAGGGGTAACAACACGGTTGTTGCGCGCAAGCGAAGTGAGAAGCGGGATGAAGGTAATGCCTTCGAGATCGAGCGAATGGGTGAAACCGGTGACGTCACAACTGCCGGCTTCCAAGATCATCGAGATCGACCGCGTCTCGCAGGTTTTTCAGACCTCGGCGCGCAAGGATCATCTGGCGCTATCGGACATCTCGTTGGCGATCGAAGAGGGAGCCTTCGTCTCCATCCTCGGGCCGTCCGGCTGCGGCAAGTCGACACTGCTTTACATCGTCGGTGGCTTCGTTAGCCCGACAAGCGGCGCGGCGAAGATGAAGGGACAAACGATTACGGGACCGGGGCCGGATCGCGGGCCGGTATTCCAGGAGTTCGCACTGTTTCCGTGGAAGACCGTATTGGGGAACGTGATGTATGGTCCGCGCCAGCAAGGTGTGCGGGCCACGGAGGCGGAAGCGCAGAGCCGAGCCCTGATTGAGATGGTCGGCCTCAAGGGTTACGAGAATTTCTATCCGAAGGAGCTGTCAGGCGGCATGAAGCAGCGCGTGGCACTCGCCCGGACGCTCGCGTACCATCCCGAAGTCCTGTTGATGGACGAACCGTTCGGTGCTCTGGACGCGCACACCCGGACACGCCTGCAGAATGATCTTCTGAACATCTGGGAGCGTGACCGCAAAACGGTGCTGTTCGTCACTCATTCGGTCGATGAAGCCGTCTTCCTGTCGGACAAGGTCGTGATGATGTCGAAATCTCCCGGCCGCATCCGGCAGGTCATCGACATCGACCTGCCGCGACCGCGCCGCCGCAACGAGTTGTTGCTCGATCCGCGCTACCAGAAATATGTCGTCGATATCGAGCGCATGTTCGACGAGGTCGACGAGAGCGGATCGGCGTTATGACATCGCCGGCTGCTTTGGCCAGACGGGCCGCCCCGGTGTTTGCTTGCATCGGCCTGCTGGCGATGTGGCAGGTCGCATCGCTCGCGCTGAAGAACGACAGCTTTCCGACCGCGCTCGAGGCGCTTTGGGCGATTCCCGACATCCTTGGCGACAAGGAGGCCTTGATCAACATCCTGGCCTCGCTCCGTCGCATGGCAATGGGATTCGGTGTGGCGGTGCTGGTCTCGATTCCGCTCGGCTTGTTGATGGGCCGTAGCCGGGCGGTGGCAGCTTTCTTCAATCCGCTCCTGATGGTGATCTACCCGGTCCCGAAGGCAGCCCTGATGCCGATCATCATGCTTTGGCTGGGGGTCGGCGACATCACGAAGACGCTGGTGATCTTTCTCGGCGTCAGTCTTCCGGTGATCTATCATAGCTTTGAAGGTGCCAAGGCGGTCGAAGAGAAGATGATGTGGTCGGGCGCTGCGATGGGGCTCTCATCGCTGCAACGTCTGGTCCGGATCGTGCTGCCCGCTGCACTGCCGGAGATCCTGACCGGATGCCGCACGGGGCTCGTGCTGGCGTTGATCACAATGATCACCAGCGAGATGATCGCCCGCCAGTCCGGCGCTGGCAACATCCTGTTCAACGCGCTCGACATGGGTCAATACGACACCGTATTTGCCATGATCATCATCGTGGGGGCGATGGGAATCTGCCTCGATGCGATCTTCGAGCGGGTCCGCGCACGGCTTGTGCGCTGGTCTGAGCCTCAGTTCGACATTCCGCTGAGCTTCTCATGACCTCACGCGTGCTCCCATCAACTGTCCTTCTCGGAGTTGCACCGATCGTGCTCGTGATCGCGGTGTGGCAAGGCCTCGTGTCATTTGGCTTTGCGCCTGCGGTCTTGCTGCCGCCGCCGGGATTCGTCTTCAGCCGGCTGCTCCAGCAACTCGTGACCTGGACGTTTCAGCAGGAGATCGCGGCGACCCTGATCCGGCTGTTTGCCGGGTTCGCGATCGCTGTCGTGCTTGGCGTTAGCATCGGTATTGCGGCTGCCGCCAATCCCGCCATCAATGCCGTGGTACGGCCGATCGTGCGCGTATTGGCGCCGCTACCCAAGGTCGCGCTCTATCCGGCGCTACTGCTGCTGCTGGGCTTTGGCCATGGATCAAAGATCACCCTGGTGGCGGCGGACGCTCTCTTTCCGATCTTGCTGTCTACCTATTACGGCGCGTCCACTGTCGAGCAAAAGCTGATCTGGTCGGCTATGGCGGCAGGAACGCCGCGCTATGAAATTCTGTTCAAGGTGGTGCTGCCGGCGGCGATGCCGTCGATCCTGACCGGCTGCCGGATCGGACTTGTCATTTCCTGCATCGTGGTGTTTCTGGCCGAGATGATCACATCGACGGATGGGCTTGGCCATGTGCTGGTGACAGCGGCCCGGACCTTTCAGGCCGTCGACATGTTCGTGCCGCTGATTACAATCTCGCTCCTTGGGTTGATCCTGAACGGCTTGTTGGGCGTCCTGCGATCGTACCTCTTGCGGGGCTTCCCCGAAGCGTAATTTGACTGATAAAAAACCAGAAGACCGGGAGTGAAGCATGCTAGCGGATCGCATCGAGGCCAAATGGATCGACGCATTTTGCGAGATCTTTGAGCGTTGTGCCGTCAAGGCCGGCGATACTGCCGCGATCCTCTCGGAGACACAATCGCGCGCGCTGAATGTGCATCTGGCAG
This sequence comes from Bradyrhizobium cosmicum, assembly GCF_007290395.2. Classification (NCBI taxonomy): domain Bacteria; kingdom Pseudomonadati; phylum Pseudomonadota; class Alphaproteobacteria; order Hyphomicrobiales; family Nitrobacteraceae; genus Bradyrhizobium; species Bradyrhizobium cosmicum. Next base: position 2,339,800 of record NZ_CP041656.2, read on the forward strand.
AGCTTGCTCTGCTGCGGATGGGGGCGCGGCCGTTTCACGTGGTGATGCCGACACCGCGTAACCGGAATATCGTGCCGGTTCGCTCGACGGGAGCAAGCGAGGCGATCCAGCGGCTCGGCCCGGTCATCACCGCGCTTCAGCAGGCCGGTTTCGTGGTGGATTGCACTATCGAGGGGCTGATGCATGCGGTGGAGACCCCTGAAATTCTCAAGGCCGGTGCGCGGATCCTGGTGATCTCCAACGAGCATCCCGAGGCGCTGGAGCGGATGGTCCCGGATTCCGCGCTTGAGAAACGCGTTCGTGCCGCGGCGAAGATGCTGCGAGGAACCAAGCGTATGCGGGTTACTTCGAAGGCCGGCACCGCGCTCGACGTCGATATGGTTGGAGCTTCGACGGTCGGCGTGTGGGGCTGGACTGACAAGCCCGGCACACTGGCGCACTGGCCGGGCGGCATCGTCGTCAGCTTTCCCAAGAGCAAGACGATCAATGGCACGCTGGTGATGGCGCCCGGTGACATCAACCTGACCTTCAAGCGCTACCTGACCTCGCCGGTGAAGATGACGTTGAAGGACGATTATGTCGTCGAGTTGGAAGGCGAGGGGACGGATGCCGCGATGATGCGCGCTTATCTCGCCGCCTGGGGCGACCGTGAGGCCTATGCGGTGTCACATGTTGGGTTCGGCATGAACCCCGGAGCTCGCTACGAGGCGCTGTCGATGTACGATCAGCGCGACACCAACGGTACCGAAATTCGTGCCGTTTCCGGCAACTTCCTGTTCTCGACCGGCGCGAACGAATTCGCCGGCCGCTATACGGCCGGCCATTTCGACTTGCCGATGATGGGAACGACTATCGAACTCGATGGTGTCGCGGTCGTTCGCGAAGGCGTGCTTCAGGATGTCTTCGGCTAGCCGCGATCGAGCACGGGCGGGCGAGCCAGGTCGAAGTGACGGAGCAGGTCGACCATGGCCTGAAGCCGCTTTGCCCGATAGGCGTCGACGTCGAGGCCGGAATAGTCAAGAAAGCCGGAGCCCGTTCGTAGGCCGATCCGCCCTTCCTGCATGTTTCGCGAAATGACGTCGGGCGCCCGGTAGCGGTCGCTGCCGAGCGCGCCTTCGAGATAGCGGCTGGCGTAATACAGGATGTCGCCGCCGCCCCAGTCGATGAATTCGAGCAGTCCAAGCACGGCGTAGCGGAAGCCGAAGCCATAGCGGATCGCCTTGTCGATCTCCTCGGCGCTGGCAACGCCTTCCTCGACCATGCGTGCGGCCTCGTTCATCGCCAGTGCCTGGATGCGCGGAACGATGAAGCCTGGCGTCGCGGCGCAGACCACCGGCACCTTGCCGATGCCTTCGAGCAGTGCCTTGACTTCGTCGATGATGGCAGGGTCGGTAGCTTTGCCGGGCGAAACTTCCACCAGCGGGATCAGATAGGCCGGGTTGAGCCAGTGCACGTTGAGAAAGCGGCGGGGATATTCGATCACGCCGGACAAATCGTCGACGAGGATGGTCGACGTCGTCGATGCGATGATCGTGTCCGGTCCGACCTGCTTTGAAGCTGCCCCCAACACCTCCCGTTTGAGCTCGACGACCTCCGGAACGCCCTCGAAGACCATTCCGGTCTCGGACAGCACCGCACTGCTTTGTGCGGCGGGCACGACCGAAACACGCGCTATGAGCGGGTCGACATCGGCCTCGGCCAGCAGGCCAAGCTTCGATAGGCTGGCAAATGTCTTCCTGACTTCGCCGAGCGCGTCCGCCTCCAGCTTGGAGAAGTCTTCGGCGGAGCGGGCCTTGACGTCGATCATGGTGACCCGGTGGCCTGCGTAAGCGAACGCGACGGCAATGCCGCGTCCCATGCGGCCGGCCCCGAGACAGGCAATGTTGGCGCGAGTGGTCATCGGCTAAAACCCCGTGCGAAGAAGCGCCTGCAATTCGGTCCTGCCGAGATTGCCTAGCCCCATCGTCTCAAGCGTCCGCCCCCCTCGCGCAAAATCCTCTCCGCAGACCGCGCCGCCGATGGCCAGAAAGGCTTTCGCCAGCGGCGTGGCCGCCCCTGCCAGGCCAGCGATGGATACCAGCAGCGAAAGCCCCAGCCGCAGATCCTCGCGCATATAGCGATGCTCGGTCAGCACGATGCGTTCGCGCCAATCGCCGGAATCGGTCAGTCGGTCATGCGAACCGCGGCCATACATCCAGATCTCGCCTTCCTTGGCGTAGTGGTGAGCGAGCGGAAAATGCGGCGCGCCATATCCAAGCGCCTCGCGCACTGTGATCCGCTCGGCGTCAAGCGCATCGGTAACCCGCCGGACCGCGGCTTGCGTTCCTTCCTTGTGAATGTCCCACCGCTCGAAATGTTCGATCGGCCCTGCGTTCATCACGATCAGCGGCGGATGGATGATGGGGCCCGCGTTCATCAGTGCCCCGGACAGCGCGTCTCCACACGGCTCGATCGCATCCGGAAACGCGTATCCGATCACCTTGAGCGCGTGCGGTGCCAGATCAAGCGGAAACACGCCGACCGGCAATCGTTTGGCACGGATCGTGATCGCGACCTCGAATGGCCCGTGCTTGCGCGTCAGCCAGGGCAATGTGCCAGTCTCCGCAAAGCTCACTTTGGCGCGATTGCCGGCATCCCGCGCAGCTTGTGCGAAGATCATCGAGCCGAATGTTGCCGGCGGCAGAAACACGACCTGGCCGTCCTGCAGATGCGGAGCAAGCAGGCGAGCGATATCCGGCTGTGCGAAAGCGGGGGCGGGGCACAGGATCAGTTCGGTACCGCCGATGGCCTCGGCGATATCTGTCGTCACCAGCGCCAGTTTGACGTCGTGACGGCCGTTGTGGTCCTTCACCAGGATGCGCGAGCCGGCGGCGCGATGTGCAGCGACCGCCTCTGCATCGCGGCGCCAGAGCCGGACCTGATGTCCCGACAGCGCGAAATCGCCCGCGGCGGCGAAAGAGCCGTTTCCCCCACCCAGAACAGCAATCTTCAAGATGCTTCTCCTTGCGCGCGCGCCTGCGCATCAAGTTGCTTCAGCAGGAAATGCTGGACCTTTCCCAGCGCGGTGCGCGGTAGGTCGGTTACGAAGACGATGTCGCGCGGAATCTTGTAACGGGCGAGCTGGACCTGAAGATGTGCTCTCAGTTCGTCTGCCTCGAGTTTGCACCCGGATCGCCGGATCACATAGGCGATCGGCACCTCGTCCCAGCGCGGATCCGGCCTGCCGATCACGGCGCACTCGCTGACATCGGGATGCTCGAGCAGCACGCGTTCGACCTCGGCCGGGTAGACGTTTTCTCCCCCGGAAATGATCATGTTTTTCTTGCGATCGCGGACCCAGAAATAGCCGTCCGCGTCGCACAAGCCGATATCGCCGGTACGATACCAGCCGTCGTGCAGCGCATCGCGCGTTGCATCCGCGTTGCCCCAATATTCAAAGAACACGTTAGGGCCACGCAACGCAATCTCGCCCGGCGTGCCCGCTTGCACTTCAGTACCGGCCTGATCGACCACCTTCGCCTCGCAGCACAGGCCGGCAAGTCCGGTTGATCCCGCGCGCGAAAGATCGCCGCCAAGCCGGGTGTAAACGGCAATGGGGCACGTTTCCGTCGAGCCGTACACCTGAAGCACCGGCACTCCGCGCGAGGCGATACGATCGATCAGGTGCGGCGGCACAATGGTCGAGCCGGTGGCGACGGCCCTTAGCGACGACAGATCGGCGGTAGCCCAGGCGGGATGCTCGCTCACGGCCTGAATGATCGCCGGGACCATCACGGTCAGTGTTGGCCTCTCTCGCTCGATGGCTGCGAGCGCGGTGTCCGGTGTGAACCGAGCGTGGATCGTGACGGTCGCGCCCAGCTGAAGCGCCGGCGTAGTCTGGATGTTGAGGCCGCCGACATGGAAGAACGGCAATACCGTCAGCACGTGATCGTCGGACGTCATGTTGTGCATGTGCTGGCTCATGACGCCATTCCAGAACAAGGCCTCCTGGCGCAGCACCGCGCCTTTCGGCCGTCCTGTCGTTCCTGAAGTGTACACGATGAGCAGCGGGCAGGAGAGATCGGTATGCGGGTTGCGACCATTGCCTTCGCTGCGAGCCAGCAAAGCTTCGAATGTCGTGCCATGAGGTGGCGTGAAATCGAACCCGATGACGGCCGTTCCCGGTGCAAGCCCAAGAAAAACGCCCTCGAATGCCTGCTCGAGCACCAGCACCTTGGCGCCCGCATCGGTGAGAATGAAGAGTTGCTCGGCGACGGCGAGCCGCCAGTTCAGCGGCACCAGCATCGCGCCGAGTCGTGCGCATGCGTAGAGTAGGACCAGATAGTCCGGCCGGTTCAAACTCAGGATCGCGACGCGGTCGCCTCGGCCGACGCCGAACTCCTCCTTCAAAGCCGTGGCAGTCCGCCCGATGCGTGCTGCGAATTCGCCGTAGCTTAGCCGTTCCCCCTCGAAGGAAATGGCCGTCTTATCTGGCGCGAAGGCCGCGTTGCGATCGATCAGACTACAGAGATCCACTGTCAGTCGTCCGTTTCGCCGGCCTCGTACAGCGCCTCGCGGCCGATCCGGTCGAGGCATAGCTCCGCCGTCCAGGGCAGCATCAGCGAGCCGCAGCGGCTGTCGCGATAGATGCGCTCGAGCGGCAGCGACCGAAGCATGGCCTGACCGCCACAAGTGCGGATCGCGAGCGCCGCCAACTCGTTGGCACCCTCCATCACCGAGTATTGCGCGGCATAGGCGCGCAGCACCTGCTCCTTGCTCGGACTGGCACAGGCTTCAGTGACAGCCTGGAACCAGATTGCCTTGATCTGCTCCAGCTTGATCTGCATCTGTGCGACCGCAATCTGCTTGGTCGGATACATCCGGCGCTTGACCGGCGGCATTCCCGGCACCTCGCCACGTAGATAACGCACGGTGAAATCGTAGGCGGCTTGCGCAAGGCCCATATAGGTCGGCGACAGCGTCAGGAACATGTGCGGCCAACGCATCGCGGCCTGAAAATAGACGCCGCGCGGCATCAGCGCAGAATCCTCCGGTACGAACACGTCCTTGAACAGAAGTGTCCGGGAGACCGTTCCGCGCATACCGAGCGGATCCCAGTCCCCGACGACAGAGACACCTTTCGATTTCGCCGAGATGGCGAGGTAGAGGGTGTTGCGGCGCGAGGCCTTCTCGCCTTCCTCGATCTCGGTGCAGAGCACGCCGTAATAGTCAGCATGGCCGGACAGCGATGCAAAGATCTTCTTCCCGTTGACGATCCAGCCGCCCGCGACCGGCTTTGCTTCCGTGCCGAAGGCAACGCCACCTGCGGCGGCAGCGCCGCCCTCCGAAAAGGGTTGCGAATAGATCGCGCCGTCCTCGACGATGCGCTTGTAGTGGACGGCCCGCCGCCGCTCGTGCTCGGCGCGGGTCTCAGCGTCCATGTCGAGATCATCGGCGAGCGGGCCCGACCACAGTGTCGAACAGACATGCATGTTCCAGGTGAGCGCGGTCGCGCCGCAATACCGGCCGATCTCGGCGGCCGCTAACGCGTAAGTCTGGTAGTCCGCGCCAAGGCCGCCATGTTTCTTGGGGACGGCAATTCCAAGCAGACCGACGCGATGCAGGTCGCGATAGTTCTCGCTCGGGAAGACCGCCTCGCGATCGTAGGTGGCTGCGCGACCCGCGAACACGCTCTGACCGATCTCTCGTGCGCGCGTGATGATGCCGGCCTGCTCGTCATTCAAGCGGAATGCGACGGGATCGAAGATCGGTGCATCCAGCGCGACCTTGTCGGTCGTGCCGATAGTCTTGCTGACTTGCATGGTCATTGCGCAGTCACCTTACGCTTTGGTCGCGATGGAGTTCACGAATCGGCCGAGAGCCTCGTCAAAGGCATCGGGACGTTCGAGGTTGGCGAGATGGCCGACGCCAGCGAGCTCGACATATTCAGCCGAAGGAATGTAGGTCGCCGTCTTCGCCATCATCGGCGCAGGCGCATTGTTGTCCTTGGAGCCGGACAGAAGCAGCGTCGGCGCGGAAATGTCCTTGAGCGTGCTGCGCTGATCGAATCCGATCAAGGCGAGCATCATGGCGCGATAGCTCGCCTCCGGCACGGCTGCCATGCACTCGCGCGCAAGCTCCATCCCCTTCGGATCGGGATTGTCACCGACGAGCTCCTTCACCAGGGAAGGGGCCAGCGACTGCATCGTCTCCCCGCGATCGAGCGGCCCGAGCCGTGCAGCGATGAACGATTTCTGCCAGTCGCCGTCGGCTTTGCCAAAGGCTGGGCTGGTCTGTGCCAGCACGACCGCCCGTGCAAGTCCCGGCGATTGCACCAGCCACTTCTGAACGATCATGCCGCCGATCGAATGGCCCACCAGAATAGGTTTCGCCGCGCCGATTTGCTCGATGAATTGCTGAAGGGCATCGGCCAGCGCAGCGATGCTCACGCGGGTGAGCGGTGCAGATCCGCCATAGCCCGGCATGTCCCATGCGATTGCGCGGAAGCGGTTACCGAATGTGGCAAGCTGCTGCCGCCAGGCCCGCGCTGCGCCGCCGATGCCATGCAGGAAAATCAGAGGTATCGCGCTCGGCTCGCCCGCAGCTTCATAGGCGAAGCGTCCGTCCTTTGTTATCATTGGCGCAGGCTGCGACACGCGACATCCTTTTGCTCGGCCCGGGGATGCTAACAGGCCTGCGGGCGATGGGAAGAGATAATTTTATACTTAAAGCAATTTTCAGGCCGGTCTTCCCCCGCTGTCTGTTTGCCGGGGTCGAGAGGACGCTTCGTTGCAAAAGCTTGAAGATTAAAATATATCCGAAGCACAGACGCGCAGCCGCGTCGGGGAGTCAGCGCATGTCCGGATTGCCGCATTCGCCGCACGCACTAGTGACTGGTGGGGGCCGCGGCATCGGTCGTGCGATTGCAGGGGCTTTGGCTGGAGCTGGCGCCACGGTTACGGTGCTTGGGCGGAATGCCGCAACTCTCGAAGAGGCGGTCAATGCGGGCGCCGCGCACTTTGCAGCCGTCGCCGACGTCTCGGATGAAGCTGCGCTGAAGGCAGCGGTGGCCGAAGCGCATGCGCGAAAGCCGATCGATATCCTGGTCGCCAACGCCGGCAGTGCCGAATCCGCGCCGTTCTCAAAATCGGATAGCGCACTGTTTGCGCGCATGATGGACGTCAATTTCATGGGCGTGGTCCATGCCGTCCATGCTGTGTTGCCGGAGATGAAGGACCGCCCCTATGGTCGCATCGTCGCAGTCGCGTCGACCGCGGGCCTGAAGGGCTATGCCTATGTCAGCGCGTACAGCGCTGCAAAACACGCCGTGGTCGGTCTGGTGCGTTCGTTAGCCCTGGAAATGGCGGGGAGTAATGTGACCGTGAATGCGGTGTGTCCCGGCTTTACCGATACTGATCTTGTCGCCGGCAGCATCGAAAACATCATGAAGAAGACGGGACGAACCCGCGAGCAGGCAATCGCCGAACTGGCCAAGCACAATCCGCAGGGACGGCTGATCACGCCTCAGGAGGTTGCAGACGCGGTTCTTTGGTTGTGCGGCATGAGCGCTGGCGCGATCACCGGGCAGGCAATTGCCGTGGCCGGTGGTGAAATCTAGCGTGTGCCGCAAGCAGAACTAGGAAGCTTAAGGAGATCGCATGAGCAGACCAGCCAATCCCGTGACCTTGCCGCTGGCGGACTATTCGCCGCAGCACTTCCTGCTGGCCGTTGTCGATGGTGTTGCCACCGTGACGCTCAACCGTCCCGAGCGCAAGAATCCGCTGACTTTCGAGAGCTACCGGGAACTGACGGATTTCTTCCGCGCCTGCGCGTTCGACGACGCGGTCAAGACTCTCGTCATCACCGGTGCCGGCGGCAATTTCTCGTCCGGCGGCGATGTGTTCGAGATCATCGGCCCGCTCGTGAAGATGGATACTAAGGGGCTGACGGCGTTCACGCGGATGACCGGTGACCTCGTCAAGGCGATGCGGGCTTGCCCGCAGCCGATCGTCGCCGCGGTCGAGGGCATTTGCGCTGGCGCCGGCGCCATCATTGCCATGGCATCGGACATGCGCCTCGCGGCGAGCGGAGCCAAGGTGGCGTTCCTATTCAACAAGGTCGGTCTCGGCGGCTGCGACATGGGTGCCTGCGCGATCCTGCCGCGGATCATCGGACAGTCCCGCGCTTCCGAACTGCTCTACACCGGCCGGTTCATGACCGCGGAGGAGGGGGAGCGCTGGGGCTTCTTCAGCCGCATCGTCACGCCTGAGCAGGTGCTGCCGCAGGCGCAACTGCTGGCCAAACAGGTCGCGGACGGCCCGACCTTCGGCAACACCATGACCAAGCGCATGCTGGCCATGGAATGGGCGATGTCGGTGGAAGAGGCGATCGAGGCGGAGGCCGTTGCACAAGCGCTGTGCATGACGACGGCCGATTTCGAGCGCGCCTTCGAAGCTTTCGCCAACAAGGTCAAGCCGGTCTTCAGGGGCGACTGAGCCGGCGGGCCATTCCTGGGGGAGGCCGGTGACGGGGACTTGCGCGAGATTATTTTAGGGTTAAAATAATTTCGCCGGGTCAATTGGCGAGGCTCCCATGAAAGTCGCGATTATCGGTGGTGGACCTGCGGGTCTCTACGCAGCGATCCTGCTCAAGAAGCAGCGCCCGAGCGCTGATATCACCGTATATGAGCGCAACCGTGCCGACGACACGTTCGGTTTCGGCGTCGTGTTCTCCGACGCGACGCTCGACAATTTCGAGAAACACGATCTTCCGAGCTATCGCCGCATCACCCAGGAGTTCGCGTACTGGGACGACATCGCCGTGCATTTCCGCGGCACCGTCCATCGGGTCGGTGGTAACGGTTTTTGTGGCTGCTCGCGGCAGAAGTTGCTCCTGATCCTCCAGGAGCGCGCGCGCGAGCTCGGCGTCGTCTTGCATTTCGAGGTGGATATCGAGGACGAATCCCGCTTCGCCGATGCCGATCTCGTTCTGATCGCAGACGGCATCAACAGCCGTTTTCGCGAGAAATATGTCGATCATTTCCAGCCCGAGGTCGATCTCCGCTCCAACAAGTTCGCCTGGATGGGCTCGACCAGGTCGCTCGATGCCTTCACTTTCATCTTCCAGGAGACAGAGTGGGGCCCGTTCATCGCCCACGCCTATCAGTACGAGGCCGGGCACTCGACCTGGATTTTCGAGACTGATCCGGAGACGTTCGAGCGCGCGGGGCTGACGGGGCTCAACGAGACCCAGTCCGCCGCACGCATGGCCGACATCTTCGGCTGGTTCCTCGACGGGCATAAGCTGCTCACCAACCGCTCGATGTGGCGCAATTTCCCGATGATCCGCAGCAAGCGCTGGGTCAAGGACAACATGGTGCTGCTCGGCGATGCCAAGGCGAGCGCCCATTTCTCGATCGGTTCCGGCACCAAGCTGGCGATGGAAGATGCGATCGCGCTGGCTGAGGCGATGGAGAGAGAGCCCAGCATTCAGGCCGCGTTGGAGGTCTACGAGCACGGAAGGCGCGAGGAGGTCGAGAAGACGCAGCATGCCGCCGACGTCTCGCTGGTCTGGTTCGAGCACGTCGACCGCTTCTGGGAGTTTGATCCCGTTCAGTTCGCATTCGGCGTGATGACGCGCTCGAAGGCGATCACCTACGACAATCTGAAACTCCGCGCTCCGGATTTCGTGGCGGAGGTCGAGAAGTCGTTTGCCAGGCAGGTTCGCAGCAATGGCTTCGACGTCAACACCGACAAGCCGGTGGTGCCGCTGTTCCAGCCGTTTCGCTTGCGTGAGATGGAGATCTCCAATCGCGCGGTGGTGTCGCCGATGTGCATGTATTCCGCGAAGGAGGGCGTGCCGACTGACTTCCATCTGGTCCATTACGGCTCGCGCGCGATCGGCGGCGCCGGCCTGATCTTCACGGAAATGACCTGCGTCAGCCGCGACGCCCGGATCACGCCCGGTTGCGCCGGGCTGTGGAACGACGAGCAGGAGGCCGCGTGGCGCCGCGTCGTGGATTTCGTCCACGCCAACTCGGCTTCGAAGATTTGCCTGCAATTGGGGCATGCCGGCCGCAAGGGGGCGACCAAGCTGATGTGGGATGGTATCGACCGGCCCCTCGACGAGGGGGGCTGGGAGGTGTTCTCGGCGTCGCCGCTGCCCTATTTTCCTGACAGCCAGGTGCCGCGCGAGCTTGATCGGGCCGGCATGAACGCAGTGAGAGATTCGTTCGTCGCGGCAGCGGAGCGCGGCGAGCGCTGTGGATTCGATATGCTCGAACTTCACTGTGCCCACGGTTATCTGCTTGCGAGCTTCATCTCGCCGTTGACGAACACGCGCTCCGATGACTACGGCGGCTCGCTCGCCAACCGTCTGCGATTTCCGCTTGAGGTCTTCGAGGTGCTTCGCGCGGTGTGGCCGAAGCACAAGCCGATGTCGGTCCGTATTTCCGCGACCGATTGGGCGGACGGCGGCATCACCGGCGACGATGCTGTCGCGATCGCGCGCGCCTTTGCGGAGGCCGGTGTCGATCTCGTCGATGTCTCGACCGGCCAGACCGTCCGCGATGCACAGCCGATCTATGGGCGCATGTTCCAGACGCCGTTCTCCGACCAGGTCCGCAACGAGGCGCGCGTCGCCACCATGTGTGTCGGCAACATTACGACCGCGGATCAGGCTAATACCATTTTAGCCGCCGGTCGGGCGGACCTCGTTGCGCTCGGGCGGCCGCATCTTGTCGACCCTTTCTTCACCATGAAGGCGGCGGCCTGGTACGGAGCGGACGGAGCGTTCTGCCCGCCGCAATATCTGCCTGGAAAAGAGCAGATTTTCCGCAACAGCGTGCGCGACAGGCTGGATCTCGAGGAGCTGAGAATTAAGGCTAAGCCCAAGACGCGGGCCGAGCTCAAGGCGGAGGCGACAAAGCCGCTTGCGGCGGAGTGACCGGCCGTGCGACGTTAACCCATTGCCTGGCGTGTTTTGAGTGGAGTTGAGGGCGATGAAGGCGATTATCGTCGGTGGCGGTATCGGTGGTCTCACCACGGCGCTGATGCTGCGGGCTCGTGGCATCGGTTGTGAAATTTTCGAGCAATCGGACACCATTCGCGAACTTGGCGTGGGCATCAACACGCTGCCCCATGCAATGCGCGAGCTTGCTAGCCTCGGCCTGCTTCAGAAGCTTGACGACGTCGCGGTCCGCACCGACCAGCTCTACTATCTCAACCGCCATGGCCAGGAGGTCTGGCGCGAAGCTCGTGGAGTCGACGCCGGCCACGACGTGCCGCAATTCTCGATCCATCGCGGCAGGCTTCAGGGCGTCATCCATCGGGCCGTCGAGGAGCGGCTCGGGCCGGAGGCAATTCACACCGGTTGTCGGCTCGGCGCCTTCACGCAGGACGAGGGCGGTGTCACCGCCTATTTCTTCGATCGTGCCGGCGCGCATGTCCACACCGCGCGCGGCGATATTTTGATCGGTGCTGACGGCATCCATTCGCGTGTCCGTGACACGCTGTTCCCCAATGAGGGGCCGCCGTGCTGGAACGGCCTGATGCTGTGGCGCGGTGCGCGCGACTGGCCGCTGTTCCTCACTGGCAAGTCGATGATCGTGGCCGGTGGCCTCAACGCCAAGGTGGTGATCTATCCGATCGCGGAAGGATCCAGCCCCGCGAGCCGCCTCACCAACTGGGCGGTGCTGGTCAAGGTCGGTGAGGGCAATGCGCCGCCGCCGCGGAAAGAGGACTGGTCGCGGCCGGGCCGGCGGGAGGAGTTGATGCCGCATGTCGCGCGCTTTTCGGTGCCCTACATCGACGTGAAGAGTCTGATCTCGGCGACGCCCGAATTCTACGAGTATCCGACCTGCGACCGGGATCCCTTGCCCTATTGGTCGTCCGGGCGCGTCACGCTGCTCGGCGATGCCGCGCATCCCATGTATCCGGTCGGCTCGAACGGCGCCTCGCAGGCAATCCTCGATGCACGCTGCCTTGCCGATGCGTTGGTGCGTGCCGAGCACCCGCGCCAGGCACTGATGGAATACGAGAAGAAACGCCTGCCGATGACCGCCGACATCGTTCGCTCCAATCGGCGCGGCGGCCCTGAGGGCGTCATCGACGCCGTCGAGCAGCTTGCGCCCGACGGCTTCGACAATGTCGACAACGTGCTGAGCTATTCCCAGCGTGAGGCGATCGTGCGCGGCTACGCGACCAAGGCCGGCTTCGCCGCCGTGCCGGGCCTCGCGGCAGTGCGCGCTTAAACCCGCTGCTAGCCGCCAGGAGGCGGCGGCAGGAAGTGGATGTTGAACTCGGCGGCCAGCGCCACCACGTCCTCCGGCTTCTGTTCCTTCATATTGTGAAGGCCCCAGAACAGGTCGAACAGCTTCTTGGTTGGCGACACCCAGAACAGCACTTTCGCGGTCTGCTCCGACTTGTTGAAGATGCCGTGCGGCACGCCCATGCCGAGGCGGATCAGATCGCCTGGGGTCGCCTGCGACTCGGAATTGCCAAGCATGAAATCGAGCTTGCCCTCCAGCATGTAGAGATATTCATCCTGATCGGGATGGATGTGCGGCGGCACGAACGTGCCCGGTGGCAAGGTGGCGTGCCAGGAGAAGCTGTGTTCGGTGTTGCTCTTCGGCACATAGGTCTGGCCGAGGATGTTCCAGGAAATGCCCTGGATACCCTCGTTGGCCCGCGTGATGCCGGTGATTTCACTTTTCATGCAGTTCTCCCTTTAACGCGACGCGCAGCCTCAGTTCGCCGCCTTGCAGTCCTTGGCGTAGCGGTCGCCGTAATTCTCAAACACTTTCTGAACGATCTCGGTCTGGAACTTGCCGTCCGGACGTTTGGCGACCTTGGTCAGATAGAAATCCTGGATCGGATAACCGTTGGTGTTGAACTTGAAGGCGCCGCGCAGCGAGGTGAAGTCGGCTTTCTTCAAGGCGGCCGCGACCGCATCCTTGTTCGAGAGGTCGCCCTTCACGGCCTTGATGGCGCTGTCGATCAGCATTGCGGCGTCATAGGCCTGGAAGGCGTAGGTGCCGGGCACGACGTTATAGGCGGCCTCGTAGGCGGCAACGAATTTCTTGTTCTGGGGATTGTCGAGATTGGGCGCCCAGTTCGCGCCGCCGAACATGCCGACCGCGGCATCCTGCTGCGCCGGCAGCGTGGATTCATCCACCGTGAACGCCGAGAGCACCGGAATGCTGTCGGCAAGACCGGCCTGCTTGTACTGCTTGACCAGATTGACGCCCAGGCCGCCGGGCATGAACGTGAAGAGTGCATCGGGCTTCTGCGAGGAAATCTTGGAAAGCTCCGGCTGGAAGTCCAGCGTGTTCAGCGGCATGTAGGACTCTTCGACGATCTCGCCCTTGTAGTCGAGCTTGAAGCCGGCCACTGAATCCTTTCCGGCCTGATAGTTCGGCACCATCAGATACATGCGCTTGTAACCGCGATCCTGCGCCACCTTGCCGAGGATCTCGTGCACCTGGTCGTTCTGATATGATGTCACATAGAAGAACGGGTTGCAGTCCTTGCCCGCAAAAGTCGACGGCCCGGCATTGGGGCTGATCAGGAAGGTCTTGGATTCCGTGACGGGCCGATGGATGGCCTGGAGAATGTTGGAAAAGATCGGGCCGACCACGAAGTCGACCTTGTCGCGTTCGAGCAGCCCCTTGACCTTGGTCACAGCCGCGTCCGGCTTGAGCTCATCGTCGACGACGACGACCTCGACATCGCGGCCGCCCATCTTGCTGCCAAGGTCCTTCACGCCTAGCGCAAAGCCGTCGCGAACCTGCTGGCCAAGCGCGGCTGCAGGTCCCGACAGGGTCACGATCACGCCCAGCTTGATCTTTTCCTGGGCAAGGGCAGGGCTGATCGCGGTGCCAAGCAACAAGGCCGCTGCGGTCAAGGTCAATTGCGTCTTCATGATCCATCCCCCGTGACATCAGGGCTTGCGTCGCAAGCCGCGTGCTCCGATCCAAGCTTATGCCGATGATGGCTGCCGCGGCAAGCAAGGCCGCGACGTCGCGCCATCGCAGGCGACGTTCATGCAAGCGCCGCGCCAATTGCTTGAAGCTTAAAGAAATTGGCGTGCGGTCGATTGTTGCAGCTTTAGGCTTGCGGTCGCTGCGGATTTATTTGAAGCTCAAAATGTTGGGGAATCCGTGCCGGCGCCAATGCCGGCCGTGCGTGAATGCATCAAGATGCTCGATTCCGAGACCAAAGCCGTCGAGACGCCGGAGGACCATGCCGAGGAGCTTCGGTTATGGCTGCGGCTGCTCACCTGCACGACCCTGATCGAAGGCGAAGTGCGCGGCCGGCTGCGACAGCGCTTCGATGTCACGTTGCCCCGCTTCGATCTGATGGCGCAGCTCGACAAGGCACCGGACGGCATGACGCTGTCCGACGTCTCCAAGCGCATGATGGTGTCGAACGGCAACGTTACCGGCCTCGTCGAGCGGCTCGTCGAATCCGGCCATCTCGACCGGCGGACCTCGGAGACGGACCGCCGGGTCCAGGTGATCCGTCTCACAAAACTCGGCCGCGCCGAGTTCCGCAGGATGGCTGCCGAGCACGAGACCTGGATCGCCGATCTGTTCGCCGACCTGACGCCGAAGGATGTGCGCGAGCTGATGAGGCTCCTCGCCAAGACAAAGGCGTCGGCGCAGAAATCGGCTGCACGCCGCCGCTCCTGAGCCCCCGACGGGCGGGGCCGCTAATCCCACTTTGCCGCAGGAAATTGCATGGGATGCCCAAAATCCACTATTGCGCCGAATTGCTTTAAGCCTAAAATGTTTCCCAGATAGTGCTGCCGGGTGCTTTCCATGCGCAAAGGAGCGTGCGATGGCCAACGCCGCGAAGGTTCAAGTCTCGGGCTCGCATGACGGCAACGCCGCGACGGCCCATGTCGATACGTTCGCGCGGCAGCACCTGCCGCCGCGGGAGTTTTGGCCCGAGTTCATCTTCACGCGGCCGGAGCTGCAATATCCGTCGCGGCTGAATTGCGTCAGCTATTTCCTCGACCGTTGGGTCGAAGAGGGCCGTGGCGATGCGCCCTGCGTCATGAGTCCCGCCGTCAGCTACACCTATCGCGAACTGCAGGCGCTCGTGAACCGCATCGCGAACGTGCTGGTCGGCAAGCTGGGTCTCGTGACCGGCGGCCGCGTGCTGCTGCGCTCCGCCAATAATCCGATGATGGTCGCGACCTATCTTGCGGTGATCAAGGCAGGGGGCATTTGCGTTGCGACGATGCCGCTCTTGCGTGCCAAGGAGCTGTCCTATCCGATCCAGAAGGCGGAAATCACGCTCGCGCTCTGCGATGGCAAACTTTCCGATGAGATGGAGAAGGCGAAGGCCTCGGCGCCCGGGCTCCAGCGCGTGGTCTATTGGGGCAATGGCGCCGCTGACTCGCTCGAGGCCTTGATCGCCGACGCAAGCCCTGAGTTCACAGCTGTCGATACCGCCTCCGACGACATCTGCCTGATCGCCTTCACGTCGGGCACGACGGGCGATCCCAAAGGCACCATGCATTTTCACCGCGACATGCTGGCAGTCTGCGACGGTTATGCGCGCAACATCTTGCGCGCGGAACAGACGGATCGCTTCGTCGGGTCGGCGCCACTCGCGTTCACCTTCGGCTTCGGTGGTGTGCTGTTCCCGATGCACATAGGCGCCTCCTTCGTCGTGCTGGAGAAGACGACCCCGGACGACATCCTGAATGCGATCGAGCACTACAAGACCACGGTCTGCTTTACGGCGCCGACCGCATACCGCGCCATGATCGGCAAGCTTCCGGGCCGCGACATTTCCTCGCTGCGCAAATGCGTCTCTGCCGGCGAGACCCTTCCCAAGCCGACCTTCGATGCCTGGCTCAAGGCCACCGGCATCAAGCTGATGGACGGCATCGGCTCGACCGAGATGCTGCACATCTTCATCAGTGCGACCGAAGATGAGATCAGGCCGGGCGCGACCGGCAAGCCGGTGCCGGGCTACGAGGCCAAGATCGTCGATGACGCCGGTGACGACATGCCGCCGGGCAAGATGGGCCGTCTGGCCGTGCGTGGGCCGACTGGCTGTCGCTATCTCGCCGACGATCGTCAGCGTAAATACGTCCAGAACGGCTGGAATATCACCGGCGACACCTATCTGATGGATAGCGACGGTTATTTCTGGTATCAGTCGCGCTCCGACGACATGATCGTATCGGCCGGCTACAACATCGCAGGAACGGATGTCGAGTCGGCGCTGCTGACGCATCCCTCCGTCATCGAGTGCGGCGTGGTTGGAGCACCGGACGAGGCGCGCGGAATGATCGTGAAGGCCTACGTCATTGCCGCGCCTGGGGTGACGCCGGATGCTCAGCTGGCGGCCGAGTTGCAGGACTATGTCAAACGCGAGATCGCGCCGTACAAATATCCGCGCGCGATCGAGTTCGTGACGCAGCTACCCAAGACAGAGACCGGCAAATTGAAACGCTTCGCCCTGCGGCAACTGGCGCAGGCCGCCGTGACGTCATCGGGCGTCGCGGCAGAATGAAAAGGATCGAGAATTGTCCGTGACGACGCCGAAAGGCCCGCAGCTTGCGGTGCTGCCGACCGCAGCCGAAGATGGCATTCGTTCTGGAGCGCAGGTGCTTCAGCCTTCCGGCTGGCCTGTGCCGAAGGGCTATGCCAACGGAATGGTGGCTGAAGGGCGCATCGTCGTCACCGGCGGTGTGATCGGCTGGGACGCCGAAGAGCGTCTCGCGGATGGCTTCGTCGCGCAGGTGCGCCAGACCCTGAGCAACATCGCCGCGATTCTGGCCGAGGCCGGTGCCCGGCCCGAGCACCTCGTTCGTCTGACCTGGTATGTCGTCGACATGGACGAATATCTGGCGAACCTGAAGGAGCTGGGCAGGGTCTACCGAGCCATCTTCGGTGCGCACTATCCCGCGATGGCGCTGCTTCAGGTCGTGCGCCTGGTCGAGAAGACGGCGCGCGTCGAGATCGAGGCCACCGCCGTCATTCCCAACTGAGTCAAGCTCAGCCCGCCTTGGCGAGATCGTCGTCCTCAGGCGAGTTCAGATAGACGCCCGACATGGTGTCGACCCAGCACAGATGGTCGTGCACCTTCTTCACGCCTTCCACGTTCTCCGCCGCGACGACCGCGGCCTGCCGCGTGCGTTCCTCGGTGATCACGCCGCTGAGATGAACGATGCCGTCGCGGACGATGACGTTCAGCCCGAACGGGCACCAGTCGTTCTTCTCCATCGTCTCGATGATGCGGCCGCGAATGTGATCGTCGTTGGCGGTCGGATCCGGCACCTCGCGGGCGAGGCCAGCGACCGCCTGCAGCAGGTTGGCGCGGGAGACGATCCCGACCACCTTGTCGCCGCGCACCACCGGCAGGCGCTTCACGTTGTTCCGCTCCATGAGATCGACGATCTCCGCAAGCGCGGTATCCTCGGTGATGGTGACTGGTTTGGCGGTCATCACTTCCGAGACCTTGCGGCCGTGCTCGTGCACGAAATCGCTGGCGGACTTGCCGGGCCCGAGGATGAACCGCAGCCAGCGCCCCCGTTTGCGGCCGGTGCCGATCTCGCTGCGGCGGATGAAGTCCCCTTCCGAGACGACGCCGACCAGCTTGCCACTATCGTCGACCACGGTGAGGCCGCTAATGTGCCTCTTCAGCATGATATTTGCCGCCTCGACGATACTGGTATCGGGGGCAACCGAGATGACCGATCGGGTCATGATTTGGTGGGCGCGCATGAGTGACTCCGCAAAAATCGACGAATTTCGATGGAAGGGAGCCTAATTCACGCATCGAGGTCCGTTTTGACCCAGGTCAAGCAGGGTGAAGCCGGCCAAGCGATGAAGCAATCGTGATTGGCGGGCGAAGTTGATGCAGCTCAACGGCACCTGAAGCGAGCCGCCATATCCTAGGAAAGCCCGAAACCGTAAAGCGCGCAGGAATATTCAGCCATGAGCGTCGTGCAGCTTGTCCCACGAGCCGATCAACCGGCTGAAGAGCCCTCCGTCAATCCTGTCGCGAGCGTCGCTCCTCCGGCCGAAAAGCCGACGACGCAACCGCCGTCAGCGCCAGAACCATACCCGCTCGACCGCGCATTTCACGCCATGCTGGCGCAGTTCACGGGCGGAATTTCGCCGGTAGCCCTGTCGCTTGCCTGGCTCGATTGGAGTTCGCATCTCGCCGCAGCGCCGCAGCGGCAAACGGAGATCATCAAGAACGCCGTTCGCGACACCGGGCGGTTCGTGGAGGCCGCGCTGCACGCGACGTCGCCGGATCGGAAGCCATGGTCGGTCATCCAGCCGCAGCGACGCGATCGCCGCTTCAGGGAACCGCAGTGGGAGACCGCGCCGTTCAACCTGATGGCGCAGGCCTTCCTGCTCGGAGAGCGCTGGTGGCACGATGCCGCGACTGGAGTGCGCGGCGTTGCGCCTGCGAATGAAGCCGTCGTCGAATTCGCGACACGCCAGATGCTCGACATATTCGCGCCGTCGAACTTCGCGGCGACAAATCCGGAAGTGCTCGAAAAGGCCTTTCAGAGCGGCGGCGAGAACTTCGTCTTCGGTTTGCAGAATTGGTGTAACGATTTGATGCGCATGCTCTCCGGCGCGAAACCGGCTGGCGACGGACAATTCGTGGTCGGCAAGACGGTCGCGGCGTCGCCCGGAAAGGTCGTCTACCGCAACGAGCTGATCGAACTGATTCAGTATTATCCGACGACCGCGCAGGTGCGGCCCGAGCCGATCCTGATCGTGCCGGCCTGGATCATGAAGTACTACATCCTCGATCTATCGCCGCATAATTCGTTGGTGCGCTATCTCACCGGTCAGGGCTTCACCGTGTTCGCCATATCATGGCGCAACCCGGATGCCAAGGATAGGGATGTTGCCTTCGATGACTATCGCAAGTCAGGCGTCATGGCTGCGCTGGACACGATCGGCCGGATCGTGCCTGGCCGGGCAATCCATGCGCTCGGCTATTGTCTGGGCGGCACGTTGCTGTCGATCGCCGCCGCGGCGATGGCACGCGACGGCGACATGCGATTGGGCACCATCTCGCTGCTCGCCGCGCAGACGGATTTCACCGAGGCCGGTGAGCTGACGCTCTTCATCAACGAGAGCCAGGTTGCGTTCCTCGAAGACATGATGTGGAAGCGCGGTTATCTCGATACGACACAGATGGCCGGCGCGTTTGCGCTGCTGCGATCCAACGATCTGATCTGGTCACGGCTGTCGCACGACTATCTGATGGGAGAGGCGTCGTCGCCGAGCGACCTGATGGCCTGGAATGCCGACGCCACGCGACTGCCTTATCGCATGCACTCGGAATATCTGCGCAAGCTGTTCCTCGACAATGATCTGGCCGAAGGCCATTATCGCGTCGATGACAGGAACATCTCGCTTTCCGATATCCATGCGCCGATGTTCGTGGTCGGCACGCTCTCCGATCATGTGGCGCCGTGGCGATCCGTCTACAAGCTTCACTATCAGGTCGACGCCGACGTGACGTTCCTGTTGACCAGCGGCGGTCACAATGCCGGTGTCGTCGCGGCTCCGGAGGAACCCGGTCACAGCTATCAGGTGATGACCAAGGCCGCGGATGCGCCCTATGTCGGTCCCGATGAATGGCTGAAGCTGGCGCCACATGTCGAGGGATCGTGGTGGCCGGAATGGAGCAAATGGCTCGCCGCCCGCTCGGGCGAGCCCTGTGATCCACCGCAGATTGGGCTGGGGGACGGCTCCGGCCTGCCCGACGCGCCCGGAGACTACGTCCACACCTAGTCCTCGGGCTCCGCAGTCGGCGCAAGGTCCGAAGAGCGGAACGGCTTGGCTTTGTCCAGCTTTCGATAGGCTTCCGAGGCGGTTCGCAGCAGCTTCTTCTCCCGCTTGCGGTCGAGGAAGCGAATGCCCGCCCCGGGGATGGCCTCGTTCAATGATGCGGCCAGGATCTGCCCGCGCGCGTCGTCGTTCAACTGTCCGAGAGACTTTTGCGCCTTGCGCAATTGCTTGAGGATCGACTTCTGCTTCACCAACGATTCATCGGCGAACAGGTCGCCAAGCGACTCGATCGAATAGGTCAGCCGCTTGTTGAGAAGCCGCAGTTTGTGCCGCTTCTCGACGTCGAGCTTGCGAAGCTTCCGCGCCTTCTTGAGCAGCGTCGTTTCCCATGCGGTGAGTTGCGCCGTCGCGTGGTCGGCTAGCGTCCGGCGCCGCAATCTGATGGCCTCCTTGCTGCGCCGGGTCGACCAGGGACCGCTTTCGATCCAGGCCGAGGTCTGCTCGACCAGGCGCCGATAGCGCGCAGAGCGCAGCGCGCGCGCCAACAGGCGATGGCTCTCGGCGCGCTTCTCGTCCCAGTGCCGCAGCTCGGCGATCACGGCCAGCTCCTCACCACTCTCGGCGACGACGCGTTCGATCGCCACGTCGAGGTCCCGCACCATGCCGAGCTGGCTGTTCAGCCATTTCAGTCCGGCCCAGACCGCCGGTCGTCGTGTGTCATCGACCATCGGCGAGAAGAAGCGGATGGCGGTACGCAGATGCGTCAGCGCAATGCGGATCTGATGCAGCGCTTCCTGATCGCCGCGGCAGGTGCCGTCGTGCTGGGCCAGGACGGCATCGAGATGACGGCGGGCGATGATCCGGAACGCGGTGTCGCAGGCCATGCCGGGGCTGAGGCGGCCGGGCAGGGCATTACGGCGCACCGCCGGTTTGACGCGGGCGGTCGCTGTCGAGCGCGTGGTGGGTCCCGACTTCCTTGTCCGCGTCACTCAGATTGCCTTACCTGCCCTCGGCGATCGCGTCCCGGCAGTTCTGGAGCGTTTGCCCTGGTGTCCCGGATGCATCGATGATGGCCCAACCGACATGGCCGATATTATAGTGCTCTTGCCGCGCGGCAACCTCTTGCGTGGCGTCGGATGCGTCGCCCCGGCGGCCGCCGATCCGGGCCTGTCGGGTCGCGAGGTCTGCGACCAGGAATAGTCCGTTGAGCGGTACACCGCGTGCGCGCGCCAGCGCGGCCAAATCGTCCCGTTCGGATTCGCGTGCAAATACAGCATCGACGATGACGGAATGGCCTTGCGCCAGCACCTGCCGGGCGCGCTGTATCAGCATCTCGTACACGCGCGCTGTCACGTCAGGCCGGTACGTCGAGGGGGGCAACCGGTCGGTGTGCCCCACTTGAAACAGTTGCTTGCGAATGACGTCGCTGCGCAGCACGACGGCGCCCGGTTGCGGCGCTATGGTGGGGGCCAGCGCGCGGGCGAGCACGGACTTGCCGGTGCCCGACAGTCCGCCAACCGCGATCAGGCGAGGGGCGGGCGGATGAATCAAGGTTCGGGCGAGCTCGAAATAGCGGCGCGCCTCGTTGAGAATTTCGGGACGGTCGGCATTGGGCCGGTTCAGCCTCGCCAGCGCCACCTGCGCGCGGATCGACGCGCGGATGGACATGAACAGCGGCAGCGCGGCCAGGGCGTCGAGGGTCTCGACGGTTGCGTTGACCAGATACTGGTTGAGGACCGCATTGGCTGCGTCTGCCTGATCGTAGCGCAGCAGATCCATCAGGGTGAACGCGAGATCGTAGAGCACGTCCACGGTTGCCATCTGCGCATCGAATTCGATCGCGTCGAACAGGACGGGCTGGCGGTCGATCAGCACGATATTGGCAAGATGCAGATCGCCGTGACAGCGCCGCACGAAGCCGTGGAGCGCGCGTTGCTCCAGCGTGGCACGGAGGTTCAGGAAGGCCAGATGGGAGGCTTTGCCGAGCTGTTCGATGGCTGTCGCTTCAAGATGATCGCCGTTGCGCAGGCCGGTGCCATTGCCGTCGATCAGGGCAGGAATGGAGCCGATCCACGCCGCGCCGTCGGCAACGGTCGCCCTGGCATGCGATGATGCGATCGCATCGGCGATGGCGAGCGCCAGCTCGGCGCCCAGCGGGCCAGCCTTCGCCAAATGGTCCAGCGTCCGGTTCTCATCGAAGCGCGACATGTCGACCGCATACTCGATCGGCCGTCCGCGGCCGTCGATCTTGACCGATCCATCCGGCTCCTCCGTAATCGCCACGATACGGTGATAGATTTGCGGCGCGAGCGGCCGGTTGATCCTGATCTCTTCCTCGCAGGCCGCCTTGCGCTTGTCGAGCGTCGAATAATCGAGGAATGGAAACTTGACGGCGCGCTTGATCTTCAGCGCGCGATCGCCGTCCAGGAATACCGAGGCGCCATGCGTGTCGATCCGCGTGACACCGGCGTGTCCCGCGAGGGCCTGGAAAATCCGTTCCTGTGCCGCAGTGTCATCCGTCATCGAAGCACTCAGGGCGTCAGCACGGCTGCGCCGAGAATCCGGCCACCGCGCAGCATGCTCAGAACCTCGTTGGCCTGGTCGAGCGGAAATGCCGTCGTCTCGGTGCGCACGCCGGCTTGCGGAGCGATCTTGAGAAAATCGAGGCCATCCTGCCGGGTCAGATTGGCGACCGAGACCAGCTGCCGCTCCTCCCAGAGCAGATCATACTGAAAACTCGGAATGTCGGTCATGTGGATGCCGGCGCACACGACGCGACCGCCTTTGCGCACGGCGCGCAGCGCGGCGGGTACCAGCTCGCCGGCCGGTGCGTAGATGATGGCGGCGTCGAGCGGTTCGTCGGGCATTTCGTCAGAAGCTCCCGCCCAGGCAGCGCCGAGACGTCGGGCAAGACCTTGTGCTGCGCCGTCACCGCGGCGCGTGAATGCATAAACGGATCGCCCCTGCCAGACCGCGATTTGCGCGATGATGTGGCCGGCGGCGCCGAAACCGTAGAGGCCTAACCTCTCCGCAGGTCCGGCCAGCACCAGCGAGCGCCAGCCGATCAGCCCTGCGCACAGCAGAGGAGCCATCTCCACGTCATTGCCGGCCTCGCCGAGCGGGAATGCATAACGTGCATCGGCGATGGTGTGGGTCGCGTAGCCGCCGTCACGCGTGTAGCCGGTGAACATCGGGCTGTCACACAGGTTTTCCATGCCTTCCCGGCAGAATCGACAGTGTCCGCAGGTGAAACCGAGCCAGGGAATGCCGACCCGGTCGCCGGCCGCATGTGTCGCAACATTGGGACCGACGAGATCAACCCGGCCAATGATCTCGTGGCCGGGCACGATCGGATAGCGAATATCAGGGAGCTCGGCGTCGATGAGGTGAAGATCGGTCCGGCAGACCCCGCAAGCGGTGATCTTCACCCGGATCTGCCCCTCGCCGGGCACCGGATCGGGCCGCTCCTCCATGCGGAGCCGCGCTCGTGGAGACGGCAACACCATCGCACGCATAAGTCTCTCCGAGGCGAACCGCTCCGACACGATTATCCATAGAACGGCTGAGTGGCCAGTCCTTGACTTCGGTCAACGCGCGGCGCCGGCTGACCGCATCGAGTCAACGGCTTGACGAGGATCAAGCGTCGCAACGGGAGCCGGCCTATCCTGATGGTCAAGGAGAATCCCGATGCCCATCAAGGACGTCTTTCTGCCGCTGGTCGGCCAACCCCAGGGGCGGGCTCTCGCAGCGATCGAGAAATGCGTCGCTGTGGCAGCCGATCTCGGCGCCAGGATCACGGCGCTCGCGCTGGAGGACGATGTATTCGTGCGTCCGCAGGTGGTGCTTCCGGCCGATCGGGAATCCGCCGTGGCGAGCGCGCCCGAGGTGGGCGACATGCAGCAACTCCTGAATGCATTCACCCTTGCAGCCTCCCGCACCAACATCCGCGCCCAAACTCGGTCGGGTAAAGTGCCGGCGGACCAGATCGCGTCGGTCTTGGCCGAGCATGCGCGCTTCAGCGATCTGACGCTGGTCCCCGTGAAGCCGCATGACAGCCGAACGGAGCACATCATAGAGACGCTCCTGTTCGAATCCGGACGGCCGCTCTTGCTCTGTCCGGAGCAGCATGTGGACGCGTTACGTCCCGAATTCGAGAATGTCATGATCGCCTGGGATCACTCCGCCCGTGCCGCGCGGGCGGTTGGCGATGCGCTGCCCATTCTTCAGGCTGCGGCATCCGTTCGGGTGATTACGGTCGCTGACGACAAGACCGACCCAATAGTGCAATCCGGAACTGCGCTCGTCGACCATCTGAGGGAACACGGGGTCCACGCCTCGTTCGAAACGGCGAAGGGCGGTGGCAGCTCGATCGGTAAAGTGCTCGGAAGCTGGGCGAATTCCCATGCTATTGATGCCATCATCATGGGCGCCTACCATCATTCGCGATTCAACGAGATCGTTTGGGGAGGTGTGACAAAGACTGTCATTGGCCAGCCACCGTGCTGGGTTATGATCTCGCACTAGGCGCGTCGCCAGCTTTCGGCCTGATCCTCAACGAGCGGAATCCGCACCGACCGGGTGCATTTAATTTCATGTCCACCTATCGCCTGAAGAATCTGCTATCGCCACGTTCGGTCGCGCTCGTCGGGGCGAGCGCCCGTCCGGCTTCTGTGGGGCGCGCCGTTCTGGAGAACATCCGCAAGGCCGAATTCAAGGGAAAGTTCGGCCTCGTCAATCCGCGCCATGCGGAGATCGGCGGCATCGCCGCGGTAAAGAGCCTGGACAAGCTGGACTTCGTGCCCGAGCTCGTTGTCGTCACCGCGCCGGTGCAAGAGGTTCCCGGCATCATCGACCAGGCTGGCCGTCTTGGTTCGGCGGGTGCGCTGATCGTCTCGGCCGGACTCGGCGAGGGGCCGGGATCCCTGCAAGAGGCCGCCATCGCCGCGGCCCGCAAATACGGCATGCGCCTGATCGGCCCGAACTGCCTCGGCATCATGATGCCCGGCGTGAGCCTCAACGCGAGTTTTGCCGCGCACATGCCCGGCGCAGGAAATCTCGCGCTGGTCTCGCAGTCCGGCGCGATCGCCGCCGGCATGGTCGATTGGGCTGCACAGCGCGGTGTCGGCTTCTCCGGCATCGTCTCGATCGGCGATCAGATCGATGTCGATATTGCGGACCTGCTCGATTACTTTGCGATGGATCACAAGACCCGCGCGATCCTGCTCTATATCGAAGCCATCAAGGACGCGCGAAAGTTCATGTCGGCCGCGCGTGCCGCTGCACGTGTCAAACCCGTGGTCGTGGTCAAGTCCGGCCGCATGGCGCAGGGTGCAAAGGCGGCTGCAACCCATACCGGAGCGCTCGCAGGCGCCGATGCCGTCTATGACGCGGCGTTCCGTCGCGCCGGCGTCCTTCGGGTATCGGATCTGCGTGAGCTGTTCGATTGCGCCGAGACGCTCGGCCGCGTCGAATCGCCGGCGGGAAAGCGTCTCGCGATCCTGACCAATGGCGGCGGTATCGGCGTTCTCGCCATCGATCGGCTGGTCGAGCTTGGCGGAATTCCTGCATCCATATCGGCAGATGCGCGCAAGAAGCTCGACGAGGTGCTGCCCGCGACCTGGTCCGGTGCCAATCCCGTCGACATCGTCGGTGACGCCGATGCGTCGCGCTATGCGGCGGCGCTCGACGTGTTGCTCGCCGATCCGGACAATGACGCGATTCTCGTCCTCAATGTTCAGACCGCGATCGCCTCTGCTGCCGACATCGCAACGACCGTGACGGAGCGCGTCGGCAAGTATCGTGAGCAGCAGCGTCGATGGGCAAAGCCGGTTCTGGCGGCCTGGGTCGGAGCCGATCAGGAGATCATCGCGTCGCTGTCCAGCGCCGGCATTCCCAACTATCCGACCGAAGACGACGCGGTGCGCGGCTTCATGTACCTGGTGGGGCATCGCGAAGTCGTGGAGGAACTCAGTCAGGTGCCGCCCGCGATGCCCGATACATTCGTGCCCGACGCCAAAGCTGCCCGGCAGATCGTCGCCGCGGCGATCGCCGATGGCCGCAAATGGCTCGAGCCTGTCGAAATCAAGGACCTGCTCGAAGCCTACGACATCGCGATGGTGCCGACATATGCTGCGACGGACGTCGAGCAGGCGGTGGCCTACGCGAACGAGATATTCGCGCAAGGCTCGACCGTCGTGCTCAAGATCATGTCGCGCGACATCGTCCACAAATCCGATGTCGGCGGCGTCGTGCTCAATCTGACAACGCCGGATGCGGTGCGTGCCGCTGCCTCCGACATTCTCGCCCGGGCGAGGAAGCTGCGCCCGGAAGCCCGCATTGAAGGCGTCATCGTGCAGGCGATGGTCGTCAAGGCGAAAGCGCGGGAGCTGATCCTGGGTCTTGCCGACGATCCGACCTTCGGCACCGTCGTTGTGTTCGGCCGGGGTGGCACGGCGGTGGAAATCATCAACGACAAGGCGCTCGCGCTGCCGCCGCTCGATTTGCAGCTCGCCCGCGACCTCATCGAACGCACGCGCGTGTCCCGGCTGCTGAAGGCCTACCGGGACGTGCCCGCCGTCAAGCAGGATGCTGTCGCCATGGTGCTGGTCAAGCTCGCCCAGATGGCGGCGGACATTCCCGAAATCCGCGAATTCGATATCAACCCGCTGCTGGCGGACGAAACCGGCGTGACGGCGGTCGATGCTCGCGTTGCGGTCGGGCCGCCGCAACGGAAGTTTGCAGGCTCCGGCCCGGCCAATTTCGCCGTTCGGGCCTATCCGTCGCAATGGGAGCGTCGCCTCAAGCTCAAGGACGACTGGCGCATCCTGGTGCGGCCCTTGCGCCCCGAGGACGAGCCGACCATTCACGAATTCCTGCGTCACGTCACGCCGCACGACCTCCGCCTGCGCTTCTTTGCGCCGATGAAGGAGTTCACCCACGAGTTCATCGCGCGTCTGACCCAACTGGACTATGCGCGCGCGATGGCCTTCATCGCGTTCGACCAGGCCACAGGCGAAATGGTCGGCGTAGTCCGGCTTCATTCCGACTCGATCTATGAGAGCGGCGAATATGCCATCCTGCTGCGGTCGGACCTCAAGGGCAGGGGGCTCGGTTGGGCCTTGATGCAGTTGATCATCGACTACGCGAGGTCTGAAGGGCTGAAGGTCATATCCGGTGACGTGCTCAAGGAGAACACCGTGATGCTCGAGATGTGCCGGCAGCTCGGCTTCGAAGTCAAGCCGGACCCGAGCGAACCCGATATCTGCGACGTCCGGCTCAAGCTCTGAGCACCTCGGCTAGCCTGGGCTATGAGTGGGCTTCGCGTGATGTTGCCGCTGCGGGATCCTTGGCTGTCTTCCGCAGGCTCTTGATGATGATCGCGATCAGCGGCAGCAACACAGGCACGATCGTGCTGAGCGGATGGTGGACGGCGCCGGACACTTGAACCTGCAGTGCGCGCGCCTCGAGCTGCAGCGCCTCGATGGATGCGCCGTGAATTTCGTTGGCCAGTTCAATGTCGCGGCCGGACGGAGAACGGCCGGCGATGATGAAGAGAATCCCCGCGATGGCAAAATTGACGGCGCCGAGGATGGCTGCCGCGACTATCGCGCTCCAGATCTGGACCAGCGCGAAATAGGCCGACAGTTCCAGCATCAGGAGGCCGAATGCTGCGATCAGGGCTGCAAAGGCACGCAGGCCAAGGCCGACCAGCAGGTGGCGCAACCTGATGTCCGCGATGATCCTGTCGGTACGCCACAGCACGCGCAGATGTTTGACGACATTCTCCGTATTCACCTAGTGTCTCCTCAGCATGAAGCCGACGACCACGCCGAGCGCGAAAGCCGATGCGAGCGACGTGATCGGGCGGTCCGCAATGATGCCCTGGAGCTGCTCCTGCTCGTCGTTGACGGTCTCGCCGAGCTCGGCGAGCGCCGCCCTGATCTGATCGGCCAAGGCCTCGGCCCTGTCCTTCGAGCTGTCGAATATCTCCTCGCCGGCAGTGCTCAGAAGGCGGGTAACATCCACCTTGAGGGTTCGCAATTCTTCGCTCATCCTGTCGCTGTCAAACATGAATAAGGTGCCTCCGTTAACTGGAAACGAACCTAGGGCCGCCAGCGCAGCCGCGCTTGATTTGCGTCAAGGGGGCGCGCGATGTCCTGGTCTTGAGACAGGTCAAACCGGTCGCCACATGCTGGCCTAGAAGTGCCGTCTGAATGGGGACGGATTGTCCCGATGAGGTGGAAGCGTGAATTCCCAACCGCTGTTGCTGGCGACGCCCTCCGGCGACGTGCTGAAATTGCGCCCGGAAGGGCCGTGGACCGCCGCCAATGTGTCGGCGCTTGAGACGCTGTCCCGCTCGGTCGGGGCGGATGTGGATCGATTCAGAGCCGTGACGCTGGACATGTCGGGCGTCAGCGCGCTGGACACGCTTGGCGCCTGGGTCCTGGAGAAGCTGTCGCGCAGGGCCGCGTCTTCCGGCAGGTCGGCGGAGTTCGTCGGAGTTGCCGATCATTTCAGCGGTCTTTTGGACGAGGTGCGTCAGGTCAATCGCCATACGCCGGCGCCGACGGCCGCGCCCAATCCGATTTCGCTCAGGCTGTACGACCTCGGCAAGGCCACGGTCGGTGCGCGCGAAGACATTACGATCTTCCTTCAAATGCTCGGCGCATTGTTCATGGCCGTGATCGGCGTGTTGCGCCACCCGCGATCGTTGCGGCTGACGTCGCTGGTCTATCAGCTCTACCGCATCGGCTGGCAGGCCATCCCCATTGTGGCGCTGATCACCTTCCTGATCGGCGCCATCATCGCCCAGCAGGGATTCTTCCATTTCCGCAGGTTCGGCGCCGAGTCCTACACGGTCGACATGGTCGGCATCCTCGTGCTGCGCGAGCTCGGCGTGCTGATCGTCGCCATTATGGTCGCCGGCCGTTCAGGCAGCGCCTACACTGCCGAGCTCGGCTCGATGAAGATGCGCGAGGAGATCGACGCGCTCTCGACCATGGGTCTCGACCCAGTCCACGTGCTGATCCTGCCGCGGGTTGCGGCTCTTGTTATCGCGCTGCCGATCCTGGCCTTCATCGGATCGATCGCTGCGCTCTATGGCGGCGGCCTGGTCGCGCAGTTCTATGGCGACATGGGGCCGGCGATCTACATCGCGCGGCTGCATGAGGCTATCTCTGTCACTCATTTCGAGGTGGGCATCCTGAAGGCGCCGTTCATGGCGCTGGTGATCGGGATCGTCGCGTGTAGCGAGGGCTTGCGCGTAAAGGGTAGCGCCGAATCGCTGGGGCGGCAGACCACGACGTCGGTGGTGAAGTCGATCTTCCTGGTGATCGTGCTAGACGGTCTGTTCGCGATCTTCTTTGCCTCGATCGGAATGTGACGATGGACCAATCGCAGGACCTATGCGCGATCCGAGTCCGTGACCTCGTGGTTGGCTTCGGCCGCCAGACAGTGCTCGATCATCTGTCGCTCGACGTCCGCAGGGGCGAGATCCTCGGGCTGGTGGGTGCGTCGGGTGGCGGCAAGTCGGTGTTGATGCGCACCATCATCGGCCTCATCCCGCGCCGAAGCGGGACCATCGAGGTGATGGGACATCCCGTCGGCGACCGTACGCAGGACGCTGCGACGACATGGGGCATCCTGTTCCAGCAGGGTGCGCTGTTTTCCTCGCTGACGGTTCGCCAGAACGTCCAGTTTCCGCTGCGCGAAAATCTCGTCCTGTCACAGGAACTGATGGACGAGATCGCGATCGCCAAGCTCGAAATGGTCGGGCTGCGTCCGCAGGACGCCGACAAATATCCGGCAGAGCTCTCCGGCGGCATGACCAAGCGTGTCGCTCTGGCGCGCGCCCTCGCGCTCGATCCGCCGATCCTGTTCCTGGACGAGCCGACCTCCGGCCTCGATCCGATCGCCGCCGGCGATTTCGACGCGCTGATCAAGACGCTGCAGAAGACTTTGGGCCTCACCGTATTCATGGTGACCCATGACCTTGCGAGCCTGACCACGGTCTGTGACCGCGTCGCGGCGCTCGCTGACGGCAAGATCGTCGCGATCGGCCCGATGCGCGAACTGCTGCAATCCGAGCATCCCTGGGTGCGCGCCTATTTCCACGGCAAGCGCTCGCAGATGCTGCAACACGAGATGAGATGAGACATGGAAACCCGCGCTCCCTACGTGCTGATCGGCACCTTCGTGCTGGCTGCGATCCTCGCGGTGTTCGGCTTCGTCTATTGGCTGAACAACACCGGCGGCATCGGGCCGCGCACGAACTATCATGTGCAGTTCCAGGGGCCGGTCCCGGGCCTGCTGGTCGGCGCGGGCGTACTGTTCAACGGCATCCGCGTCGGCGAGGTGACGCAGCTTGGCCTTGCGTCCGACAATCCGCGCTTCGTCAATGCGACGGTCTCGGTTGCCTCGTCGACGCCGGTGCGCACCGACACCAAGGTCGGGCTCGATTTCCAGGGGCTGACCGGCGTGCCCGTGGTCACGCTGGAGGGCGGCACGATCGTCGCCAGATCCGGCGAGCCCCCGGTCTTGATCGCCGAGGCCGGCGCGGGCCAGAGCATGACGCAGGCCGCGCGAGACGCGCTGCGGCGGGTCGATTCCGTGCTGCAGGACAATTCCGGCCCACTCAAGGACACTATCGCCAATTTCAGGACGTTTTCGGACGGGCTCGCGCGCAACACCGGCAAGCTCGACAGTATTCTGGCGGGCCTCGAGAAAATGACCGGCGGCGGGACGCCGGCGCAGAAGGTCACTTATGATCTGCGCACGCCGCAGAACCTTGGACCGGCCGGCAAGACGCTCTCGGCGTCGCTGGCCATTCCCGAGCCGACCGCGGTCGCGATGCTCCAGACCCAGCGCATGCTGTTTGCGCCGGTCGGCGACAATCCCGGCTTTGCAGATTTCGTCTGGGCCGACAGCATTCCCAAGCTGGTGCAGGCGCGGCTGATCGACAGTTTTGAGAACTACGACATCGCCCACGCTCCCTTGCGCACGACCGATCTCGGGCAAGCGGACTACCAGCTCCTGATCGACATCAGGCGCTTCCGCATTGCCACCGACGGCGAACCAAGGGTCGAGATCGGACTAACTGCGCGGATCATCGACAAGAGCGGCAAGGTCATCGCGTCGCGCCCCGTCGAGGCCAGCGAGAAGCTCGACAAGCTCGAGCCGGCTGCGGCAGTCGCAGCCTTCGACGCGGCCTTCGCCCGTATCGCCAAGGAGTTGATCGGCTGGACGGTGCAGGCAGTGTGACGCCGGCTATTCCAGGGTCTTCAGGTAGGCCAGCAGATCGTGGATCTGGTCCGGACTGAGCTCGAACACCGGCATGTCGGCGTGGCCGGTGTTGATGCCTTCAGCCAGCGCCTCTTCGAGGGCTTCGACCGGATAACGCTGGTGCAGGGTCCGCAGCGGCGGTGCGATCTTGAGGGGGCTCTTCGACGTACGGTCGATCGCGTGGCAGCGAGCGCAATTGGCCCGTGCGAAGGCCTTGCCGCGTTGTTCGGCGGTCGGGGCTGCCAGGGCAGGCGTGATCAGAAGCAGCCCGATCAGGCCGTGGCGGAACGCGCTTGGCAGCATGGAAGGTATCCCCTTGAACTCTGGAAGCAGAATAAGGCGGGGATGTCCGCCAAAATTGATCTGAGTCAACCGCCTTTGGCGCAGTGCGGTAAAATGCAGCCGCGCGGTGGACCCGGCCTGATGCGGGGCGGCCGGAGCTTGGAGCGGTGATGAAGGGGTCCGGGGTGACAATCGAGCCAAATGGGCATTTCTGTAGCGATTGTGCGGTCCGCGATTTCGCGGTTTGTTCGTCGCTGGACCCAGCCGAACTCCGGGAATTCGAGCATCTGGGGCGTCGCGTCCAATTCAGCTCGGGCGAAACCGTGTTCTCCGAGGAGGACATCACGACCTCGTTTTACAATCTTCTCGAAGGTGTCATGCGGCTCTACAAGCTGCTGCCCGACGGCCGGCGGCAGATCGTCGGGTTCGCGTTGTCAGGCGATTTCCTGGGGATGAATATTTCCGGCCGCCACAACTTTTCAGCCGATGCGATCGGCACCGTGACCGTGTGCCAGTTCGCGAAGGCGCCCTTCGGACGTTTCATCGAGGGCCGACCGCATCTCCTGCGGCGGATCAACGAGCTCGCCATCCGCGAGTTGAGCCAGGCTCGCGACCACATGGTTCTGCTCGGCCGACGCTCGGCGGAAGAGAAGGTCGCGACCTTTCTACTCGGCTGGCGTGAGCGGCTGGTCTCGCTCAAGGGATCGTCCGACATGGTTCCACTTCCGATGAGTCGGCAGGACATCGCCGATTACCTCGGCCTGACCATCGAAACCGTCAGTCGCACCTTCACCAAGCTGGAGCGCGATGGGGTGATCGAGATCATTCATGGCGGCATCAGCCTGCTCGATCCGGCTCGCGTCGAGGCGCTGGCGGCGGCCTGACCCTCGATCCTGACGCGCGTCCTCCGGTTTTTGATCCTGATCAATGACGCCCGCCGCATGCTGCCAATAATGCCCAAAACAGCCAGGGGAGGGCATCATGCCGACGGACGCGTTGCTGATGAGTATCGTAGTCGTAGCTATCTTTGTCGCATTTGGCGCGGTTCTGGCTTGGGCGGACCGCCAAACCAGCGCAGGCCGGCTCGACTCGAGCGCCAAGCGCCGAAACTCCTGAGATCACGATTGCGTTTTGCAGCGGCCTAGCGGGGCTTGCCTGGTTGGCTCGCGGCCTGCGGCAGCGCCTCGACGCAATACGACGTGCGCTGGCTGCAACTCTGCATCAACTGGGCCGCATTGGCGCATCCTTCGGGTGCCGGCTTGGTGACCGGCCGTGGCATTTTCGCCGCATTTGCCTAAAACAGCGCGCATGCTTTCCGGTTGAAAAGCCGGGCAACACTGACTACGCAGGAACTCCAGTGCCTCGCAGTCTTAGGAGCCCAGCGGCGTGCCTCAGGACAAGACCGGCGATCCCCGACAAGCGGCGGGCAACAAACTATCGGTCCTGCGCAAGCATCCGATCTTTGCGGATCTGGAACCGGAGGCTCTCGACCAGCTTTGCCGCTACGCCAAGCACACCACGGTGAAGCGCGGTGCGACGATTGCCGCCAAGGGCGATCCTGGCAACAATTTGTTCGCGGTGATCACGGGAACAGTGAAGATATCCTCTTCATCGCCCGATGGGCGGAATGCCATTCTCAATCTGATCGGTCCCGGAGAGATATTTGGCGAGATCGCGGTTCTCGACGGGGCGCCGCGCTCGGCCGACGCGACGGCCAACACCAATTGCGAACTCTACATCATCGACCGCCGCGACTTCCTGCCGTTCGTTAAGAGCCAGCCGGCGCTGGCGATGAAATTCATCGAGCTGCTCTGCGCGCGCCTGCGCTGGACCAGCCAGCAGGTCGAACAGGTGATCCTGCAAAATCTTCCCGGCCGGCTCGCAAGCGCGCTGCTCGGTCTCACCGAAGAGCGCAAGTTCGACTCCGGCAGCGGCACGCTCACCATCACGCAGCAGGAGATCAGCGAGATGGTCGGGATGACGCGCGAGAGCATCAACAAGCAATTGCGCGCCTGGGCCGGACGCAGCTGGGTTCGTCTCGAGCATGGTGCCATCGTCGTGCTCGATACCGAGGCGCTGCGCGAACTCGTCGAAAGCGGCCTGGACGGCAGCTGACGGCGCGGGCCTAACTGTCGATGATGGCAACCGCGCGGGTCCAGCCGGCGGAGGCGCGTTCGATCTTCACGGGGAAGCATGAGACCGTGAATCCGGTCGAAGGCAGCTGGTCGAGATTGTGCAACTTCTCGAGATGGCAATAGCCGATGTGCCGACCCGTCTTGTGGCCTTCCCAGATCAGGCCGGCATCTTTTGTCTCGGCATATTTCTTTGCGGTATGGACGAACGGCGCGTCCCAGCTCCAGCCGTCGGTGCCGGTCAGACGCACGCCGCGCTCGAGCAGGTACATGGTGGCCTCATAGCCCATGCCGCAGCCGGAATTGACGTAACCGGCCTGGCCGAATTTTGCGCCGGCGCTGGTGTTGACCACCACGATCTCGAGCGGCGACAGCGTGTGCCCGATGCGCTCGAGCTCTCTTTCGACGTCGTCGGCGGTCGCTACGTATCCATCCGGCAGATGCCGGAAGTCGAGCTTCACGCCAGGCTGAAAGCACCATTCCAGCGGCACCTCGTCGATGGTCCATGACCGCTCGCCGCGGTTCATGGTCGGGTGGAAGTGCCAGGGCGCGTCGAGATGCGTGCCGTTATGGGTGGACAGCGAGACCTGTTCGACCGCCCAGCCCTGGCCATCCGGCAGATCCTCGGCCTTGAGGCCCTCGAAAAACTGCAGCATCCGCGGCAGTCCCTGCTGGTGGTCGATATACTGGATCGTCGGGTGGTTGCCCGGCGGATCGGCCGTCACGTCGTTTCGGAGCGGCACGGAAATATCGATCAGCTTCCGCGGCATGGGCATGTCCTCGATATGGTCCGATGTTTCGGACATCTTGAGGGGCCGGCATCGGCGACGTCAAGACACGCCTGTGAGAGCGATTTCGGAAAAGCGTCGATCATTGGCCGATCGCCGTCCCGGCCCGTCGCCCGACTGATCGATGCAACTCCGGCATTGATCGATGCCGGATTTGGCTTGGACTCGGCATGCCGCCCGCCCTAGGGACGACATTGGCGATATCGCGCTGACGCAGTGCGCTCGCGAACGGATGAGACGCCCGTCTCATCCGAACTTCCGAGCCGCAGCCAATAGCGGTCGAGTACAAAGCGAGAGGAACGTCCATGGATACGACGAGCATCGTTATCTCGCATCCGGCACTGTCCGATGGCGAGGCGGGATTGCAGGATGCCGGCACTCGCCGCCGAGGCGCGGCATCGACCTGCGCTCTGTCGTCAACCAGCCAAATCTGCTCGACACCGTCGCGCAATCCCACCAAGGTGATGCGTTCGTAGCGCTTGACTTTACACCTGAAGTAGAGCGACCCAAGGCGGCCCCTAGCACCTGCCCGACAACGACATAATCAAATCAGGAGGAAAGCCCAGATGAAGACGCTCATTGGTATCGTCGCGGCCGTTGTGCTGGCGGTCTCGGCACCGCTTGCGACCGCGCGCGATTTCCGTTCCGCCGACATCCATCCCGCCGACTATCCGACCGTCGAGGCCGTCAAGTTCATGGGCAAGCAGCTCGCGACGGCGAGCGGCGGC
The DNA here is from genome assembly GCF_007290395.2 of Bradyrhizobium cosmicum. Classification (NCBI taxonomy): domain Bacteria; kingdom Pseudomonadati; phylum Pseudomonadota; class Alphaproteobacteria; order Hyphomicrobiales; family Nitrobacteraceae; genus Bradyrhizobium; species Bradyrhizobium cosmicum. The sequence goes on from NZ_CP041656.2 coordinate 2,374,769, forward strand.
AAGCTCGGCGTGAAGGTGTTTCCCAACGGCGCCCTGGGCTCCGAGAAGGACACCATCGAGCAGCTCAAGATCGGCGCGCTCGACATGATGCGCATCAACGCATCGCCGTTGAACAATTTCGTGCCTGAAACCATCGCGCTGTGCCTGCCCTTCATCTTCCGCGACACGCAGCATATGCGCACGGTGCTTGACGGGCCGATCGGCGACGAGATCCTGGCGGCCATGGAGCCCGCAGGGTTGGTCGGCCTTGCCTATTACGACAGCGGCGCGCGGTCTATCTACACGGTCAAGGCGCCGGTGAAGTCGCTTGCGGACCTCAAGGGGCTGAAGATCCGCGTTCAGCAATCCGACCTCTGGGTCGGCATGATCCAGAGCCTCGGGGCCAATCCGACGCCGATGCCGTATGGCGAGGTCTACACCGCCCTCAAGACCGGCCTGGTGGATGCTGCCGAGAACAACTGGCCGTCCTACGAGTCGTCGCGTCACTTCGAGGCGGCCAAGTTCTACAACGTGACCGAGCACTCGCTCGCGCCCGAAGTTCTCGTGATGTCCAAAAAGGTCTGGGACACGCTGAGCAAGGAGGACCAGGCGATGGTCCGCAAGGCGGCCAAGGAGTCGGTGCCGGTCATGCGCAAGCTCTGGGACGAGCGCGAGCAGGCCTCCCGCAAGACCGTCGAGGCGGCCGGCGTCCAGGTCGTCACGATCGCCAACAAGGCGGAATTCGTCGACGCGATGAAGCCGGTCTACGACAAGTTTGCCGGTGACGAGAAGCTGAAGGGCCTCGTCAAGCGTATTCAGGACACGAAGTAAGACCGCAACGCCGGGTCCGGCGCCGCCGATTGGTGGCACCGGACCCTCGCAAGGAGCCGCCGGAATGACAGACCCGCATGTCGCAAGCCACGAGCAGGAGGTCGCGGGGCGGCCGTCGACCGGATTGCTTTCGCGGATCAATGCTCCCGTCGCTCGCTTCGGCATGTATCTGTCGGTGACAGGCCTGCTCGTCATCGTCACCATCGTGTTCTACCAGGTGTTCGGACGGTACGTGCTCAACTCCAGCCCGACCTGGACGGAGAACCTGGCGCTGGTTCTGATCCTGTATGTCACGCTGATCGGTGCCGCCGTCGGTGTGCGTGATGCCGGGCACATCGGAATGGACAGTCTGCTCGTGATGCTGCCGGATCACGTGCGGGAGAAAATCGAGCTTCTGATCCACGTTCTGGTGGCCTTGTTCGGCGTTGCGATGGCTTACAATGGCTGGATCCTCGGGGCCTCGGTCGGAACCGTGAAGATACCCAATCTCGGTCTGCCCGAGGTGATCCGCTACGTGCCGCTGATCGCTTCCGGCATCCTGATCGTCTCGTTCTCCATCGAGCACATCATCGCTCTGCTGCGCGGCGAAGAGGTGATCCCCTCATGGAATTGATCATTCTCGGCGCCTCCTTCTTCGGCTTCCTCATCCTCGGCGTCCCCGTCGCCTTCGCGATCGGCCTCTCGGCCATCTGCACTATCCTCTACGAAGGCCTGCCGGTCGCCGTCATCTTCCAGCAGATGATGTCGGGGATGAACATCTTCTCGTTTCTCGCCATCCCGTTCTTCGTCTTCAGTGGTGAGCTGATGCTGCATGGCGGCGTCGCCGACAAGATCGTGCAACTCGCCAAGAATCTCGTCGGACACATCCGCGGCGGGCTCGGCATGTCCAACGTGGTCGCCTGCACGCTGTTCGGCGGAGTCTCCGGCTCGCCGGTCGCCGACGTGTCGGCGATGGGCGCTGTGATGATCCCGATGATGAAAAAGGAAGGGTTCGACACCGACTACGCCGTCAACGTCACAACCCACGCCTCTCTGGTGGGCGCGCTGATGCCGACCAGCCACAACATGATCATCTACGCGCTTGCCGCCGGTGGCAAGGTCTCGATCGGCGCGCTGATCGCCGCCGGCCTCCTGCCTGCGCTCGTGCTGATGGTGTGCATGCTGGTGGCCGCCTACGCGGTCGCGGTGAAGCGCGGCTATCCCTCAGGCAAGTTCCCGGGCTGGGCCGAGGTGTTCCGCTCGTTCGCGGCTGCGCTGCCCGGCCTCCTGATCGTCGGCATCATCCTGGCGGGCATCCTGTCCGGTGTCTTCACGGCTACGGAATCCGCAGCTGTCGCGGTCACCTACACGATCCTGCTGACCTTCTTCATCTACCGCACCATGACCTTGCCGAACTTCCTGCGGGCCGCAGCCAAGGCCGTGAAGACGACGGGCGTCGTGTTGCTGCTGATCGGCGTCTCCACCATGTTCCAGTATCTTATGGGGCTCTACGAGGTGGCCGACTTCGCCGGCGACGTGATGAGCAAGGTGTCCTCGCAGCCCTGGATCATCTTCCTGCTCATCAACGTCATCCTGTTCGTGCTCGGCACCTTCATGGACATGGCGGCGACGATACTGATCTGCACGCCGATCTTCCTGCCGATCGCGATGAAGGCGGGCATGGACCCCGTGCAGTTCGGCATGCTGATGCTGATCAACTGCGCCCTCGGGCTGAACACCCCGCCGGTCGGAACGACGCAATTCGTGGGCTGCGCCATCGGCGGCATCTCGGTGGGCGCGGTGATGCGCACCATCCTGCCATTCTACGCCGCCCTGATCGCAGCTCTGATGTTCGTGACCTACGTCCCCGCATTCTCGCTGTGGCTGCCGCGCTTGCTGATGGGCTACAAGGGCTAGCAGCAACAGGAGAATCTGCCCGTGACTGACTACCGCAAGCTCTTCGATCTCACCGGCAAGACGGCCGTCGTGCTCGGCGCCGCATCGGGCATCGGCAAATCGTCCGCCGAGGCGCTGGCCGGGCTCGGCGCCCGTGTCGTCTGCGCCGATCGGGCGCTTGACGGGGCGGAAGCCACCGCCTCGGGCATTCGCGACGGGGGCGGTTGGGCCGAAGCGGCTGCTTGTGACGCCGCGAGCGCTGCGGACGTCAATGCGCTGGCGAAAACCGTGATGCAGAAATTCCCGCGGCTCGACATCGCCGTGACGACGCCCGGGCTCAACATCCGCAAGACCATCCTCGACTACACCGAGGAGGATCTCGACCGGGTCCTCAACCTCAACGTCAAGGGAACGGTCTGGTTCTTCCAGGCCTTCGGCCGCATCATGGTTGCGCAGAAGGGCGGCAGCATCGTTGCCTGCTCCTCGGTGCGCGCAGTGACCATCGAGCCCGGCCTTGGCGTCTACGGTTCGACCAAGGCGGCGATCGGGCTGCTGGTGAAGGGCTTTGCCTCCGAGGTCGGCCACGCTGGCGTGCGTGTCAACGCGATCGCGCCGAGCATCGCCGAGACCGCGCTGACCGGCCCGTTCAAGCAGCGGCCGGACATCTACAATCTCTACGCCGGCCACACCGTGTTCAACCGCTGGAGCAGCGCCGACGAGGTCGCCACTGCCGTCGCCTATCTCGCGTCGGATGCCGCGAGTTATGTCAGCGGCAGCACGCTGTTCGTCGATGGCGGCTGGACCGCTGTCGACGGCCCGCCGACCGGCCTCACCCAATTGCACAAATAGAGCTCGCTTCTAGCCGGCAAAGCCCACGCGCTGGCGCAATGCCTTGTGATCTGCGCCAGCCAGCAGTGCGACCAGCGCGGCGGCCCCTTTGGGATGCATGGCCCGTGTGGTCACGCCGGCCGTGTACATCGTCACGAGCTCGCATCCCGGCGGCAGCGACCCTGATAGCGTGATGCCGTCGGTCGCGATGATTTCGGTCGCCTGCGTGCATCCGATCGGCTTCTGCGCGGTGGAGGTCGCAAGCTCCCGCATCGCGGTCGCGCCGTTCGGAAATATCTTGAGGCGCGAGGCGACCTCATATGCGATGCCGAGCTGGTCCAGCACCCTTGCGACGTGCTGCCCGGCCGTCGAGGCCTTGGTGTCGGGAACGTAGATAGCATCAGCGCTGCGCAGCACGTCGCGCAAATCGGCCTCGGTTTTCACCGTCACCTTGGGATCCCGGCTGCGGACCGCCAGCGCGGTCTCGACCCGGCCGATATCCGCGATCGAGGAGGGGACGACGAGCTTCTCCTCGTCAAGCTTGGCGAGGAGAGACTGCGTCAGGATAACGAGATCTGCCGGCGCACTCGCGCGCAGCTTGTCAGCCATCATGCCGACCGCGCCGAACTCGCCGTCGATACCGAGACCGGTCTGTGCCTTGAAGGCTTCGGTGAGCCCGCGAACCAGGGCTTGCGCCGCGCCGCCGCTCAAAATGGTCACTATCGTCACGATGCAAGCTCCATGGCTGCGATGATCCTGTCGCGCGTGATTGGCAGGTCGCGTACGCGAACGCCGAGGCAATCGAACACCGCATTCGCGATCGCAGCCGTCACCGGGCCGTGGGCGGCTTCGCCGGCACCGACCGGCTCGATCTCCGGCCGCTGGATGATCTCGACATCCACGGCCGGTACCTCGCTGAAGGTCAGGATCGGATAGTCCGTCCAAGAGGTGGAGGTGATGTGCGTCTGGTCGAAGCGGACACGTTCCTTCAGGACCCAGCTCGTCGCCTGGATCGCGCCGCCCTCGATCTGGTTGACGACGCCGTCCGGATTGATGGCTTCGCCGACGTCGACCGCAAGCGTCAGCCGCTTCACGCGGATGTCGTCGGTGCCCTCGATCTCGGCGATCGCGGCACAAAAGGCCCCTGTGTTCTTGTAGCGGGCGAAGCCGACGCCGTGGCCGACGCCGGGTTGTTTCTGCGGCTTCCATTGCGCCCGCCGCGCCGCTGCGCGGACGACATCGCGCGCCCGCTCGTCGTTGAGGTGCCGCAGGCGAAACGCGACCGGGTCTTCGCCGCGCAGTTCGGCGATCTCGTCGAGCAGCGATTCGATGGCGAACACATTGCCCTGCGCGCCGAGGGTTCGCAGCGCCGAGGTACGCACCGGCATCGTCAGCAGCCGGTGGCTGGTGATGGTCCAGGCTGGGAGGTCATAGAGCGGAACGGAGTTGCGATCGCCGCCGCCGCCATTGGCCGCGGGCGGGTTGGTCGAAACCATGCGCGGGTAGGGGTTTTCGATCTCTGTCGCCGCGAGCAGCGCCGGTTGCGCCGCGCGACCCGGCCGCGCCGCATGGCCGTTGCTCCAGATATCATGGCGCCAGCCGATGATCTCGTTGTCTGCATCGAGATCGGCCTCGATCTCGATGGCCATGGCCGCGCCAAACGGCGCATGGGCCATCTCGTCGTGGCGCGACCACAGGACTCTCACAGGACGGCCGCCGGCTGCCTTCGCCAGCAGCACGGCATCGAGCGCAACGTCGTCGGCCGCATTGTGACCGTAGCAACCGGCCCCCTCCATGTGTTCGACGACGATGCTTTCGGCCGGCAGCTTGAGCACGATCGCGAGATCGGCGCGCAGCAAATAGACGCCCTGGCTGTGCGTCCAGACATGGACACGCTCGCCATCCCATTGCGCTATGGCACAGGACGGTGCGATCGAGGCATGCGCGATGTAGGGGCGGGTGTATTGCCGGCGGAGGGTGCGCGCGGCCTTCTTGGTCGATGCCGCTGTTCTGGTGTCGATGACGGTCGTCTCGACCGGCTGGCTCCTCAGGAGGTCTGCCAGATGATCTTCATCAGGAAGCGGTTCGCCGGCCGACCATGCCGCGCCCTTGCGTAAGGCCGTGAGTGCGGCCTCTGCCGCCGCCTCGCTGTCGGCGATGACGCCGGCAAAGCCGCCGTCGCGGACGATTGCAACGAGGCCGGGAACAGCACGCGCGGCCTCTTCGTCGAGCGCGATCAGCTGCGCGCCTGAGAGATCCGGTCGCAGCACACGTCCGTGCAGCAGGCCTGGCAGAGAGGCGTCATGAATGAACCGCGGCCGCGCGAACACCTTGTCGGGAATATCGACGCGCGGAACCGAATGTCCAGTCACGGCGCGCGTGGCGGCGCTCTTCGCTATCGCGCCCGGGGTGGCGTCGTGGTCGAGCGAGACATCGCCGGTCAGTTCCCAATAGCTGGTCCTGACATTGCCGGGACCCGAAATCGTGCCGTCATCGATGTTGAGCAGCGATGCATCGACGCCGAGACGTTCCGACGCCGCGGCGAGAAAGCGCTGGCGCACGTCGGCGCAGGCGTGGCGCAGCGCGCGGCCGGATTGCTGGATCGACAGGCTGCCGGAGGTAACGCCTTCGTTCGGGCTTGCTGCCGTAGAGGCGCGGATCATTTCGACCCTGGAGATATCGACGTCGAGCTCGTCGGCCGCGATCTGGGCCAGCGCGGTGACGATGCCCTGGCCGATCTCGACCTTGCCGGGCGAAATCGCGACACGGCCTTCATCGGTGAACCGCACCCAGGACGATAGTCGCGGATTGGCCGCGAGGCTGACCGGCAATTTCGGGGGAGGGGACGTCATCGGGCGGCCATCTCCGAGGCCGCCCGCAACACGGCGCGGACCATGCGATTGTGCGATCCGCACCGGCACAGATTGCGATCGAGCGCGGTTCTGACCTCAGCCTCCGTCGGTGACGGATTGCGCTTCAGCAGCGCCGCCGCGCTGATCAGGATTCCGGAGACGCAATAGCCGCATTGCATCGCTTGTTCGGCGATGAAGGCGCGTTGCAGCGGATGCGGGCGCTCCGCTGTGCCGAGCCCCTCCACCGTAACGACGTCCTTGTCCGCAACCGACCACATCGGCATGTCGCAGGAGGTCATTGCGCGGTCGTCGACCATGACATGACAAGCCCCGCACTCACCGGCGCCGCAGCCGAAATGCGGACCGGTGATGCCGAGCCGACCGCGCAACACATCGAGCAGGGCGTGATCCGGATCGGTATCCACGGCGATCGCCGCGCCGTTGAGCTGGAACTGAATGGTGGGCATTGCTCTACGATCTCAGGACTTGTCGAACTTCTTGACGACATCGGCCCATTTCTCGATGTCGCCGCGCAGGAATTTGTCGAACTGCTCGGGCGTCATTGACATGGGGACGGCGCCTTGCTCGGTCCAGAGCTTGACGATATCCGGCCGCTTCACCATCGCGTTCACGGCGGCATAGAGCTTGTCGATCACGGGTTTTGGTGTGCCGGCCGGCGCCATCAGGCCAAGCCAGATCGTGGCTTCATAGCCGGGCACGCCCGCTTCGTCAGCGGTCGGCACGTTCGGCAGCACCGCCGAGCGCTGCTTGCCGGTGGTCGCGAGGGCGCGGACCTGGTTCTCGCCGATGTTCGGCGCCATCGCAGGCACGGCGTCGATCATCATCTGCACCTGTCCGCCGATCACGCCGCTGCGCGCCTCGCCGCTGTTGCGGTAGGGGACGTGGACGAGGTCGATACCGGCTATCGCTTTGAACAACTCGCCGGCCATGTGATAGGGCGTGCCCTGGCCGGAGGAGGCATAGTTCAGCTTGCCCGGCTGCGATTTGGCGAGTGCGACGAACTCCTGCAGCGTCTTTGCCGGAACTTGCGGGTTCAGCACGATGACGAGGTCGGAAGCGTTCACCGGCGCGATCGGCGCGAGGTCGCGCATCAGCTCGTATTTGCGCTTGTCCGGCGTCAGCAGCGATTCGTTCGCGGTCTGGGTGTTGGACATCATCAGCAGCGTGTAGCCGTCGGGCGGCGATTTCGCCGCTTCGACCGTGCCGATGACGCCGCCCGCGCCGGTGCGATTCTCGATCACGAAGGGCTGGCCAAAGCTCTCCTGCAGCGCATTGCCGATCAGCCGGGCTGCGACATCGGCTGGCCCGCCGGCGCCGAACGGGACGACGATGCGGACCGCGTGGCTGGGATAATCCTGAGCGCATGAGGGGGCTGCTGAAAATGCGGCGAGCAGGCCGGCGGCCAGCGCCAGCATGAATTGTCGGGCTATCATGCCCACCTCCCTGATGTCGTTCTTTTGGCCGGCACTGTAGCGGCAGGGCAAGCCGGCTGTCGACGCCTCACAATGTCGATTGTGCCGGGAATATCAGGCTGTTTTCGGTGTGATAGCGCCGTCTTTCGCGGCCGCGGCAGGAACCGGCGGCGCGTGCGGTTTGAGCAAATCGCACGGGCATTGCCGGCAAAATGCGCTCGGCTGGCCGGTATTTTGGTGTTACCAACTGGGGCATGAACCAGCACGCCAAGATCGAAATCCGCCATTCGACCTGCCCGCATGATTGCCCGTCGGCCTGCGCCCTCGATGTCGAGGTGGTCGAAGGCCGCAGCATCGGACGCGTCCGTGGTTCGAAAAAGCAGACCTACACGGCCGGCGTCGTCTGCGCCAAGGTCGCCCGCTACGCCGAGCGCATCCATCATCCCGAGCGGCTGATGCACCCGATGCGCCGCACCGGGCCGAAGGGTTCCGGGCAGTTTGCGCGCATCTCGTGGGACGAGGCGCTGGACGAGATCGGCCACCGCTTCAACCAGGCCGAACGCGAGTTCGGCGCGGAATCGATCTGGCCCTATTACTATGCCGGCACGATGGGGCTGGTGATGCGAGACGGCCTCAACCGCCTCACGCATGTGAAGAAATATTCGCGCTTCTACCAGACCATCTGCGCCAATGTCGGGCGCATCGGCTTTGCGATCGGTACCGGCAAGATCGCCGGCGTCGATCCGCGCGAGATGGCGGTCTCCGACCTCGTGGTGATCTGGGGCACCAATCCCGTCAACACCCAGGTCAACGTGATGACGCATGCGGCGCGGGCGCGGAAGGAGCGTGGCGCCAAGATCGCCGCGATCGACATCTACGACAACGAGACCATGAAGCAGGCGGACATCAAGATCATCCTGCGCCCCGGCACCGACGGTGCCTTCGCCTGCGGCGTCATGCACGTGCTGTTTCGCGACGGTCATGCCGACCGCGCCTACATGGACAAATACACGGATTGCCCTGATGAACTCGAAGCGCATCTGAAGACGCGCACGCCCGAATGGGCCTCCGCCATCTGCGGCGTGCCGGTCTCCGAGATCGAGGCCTTCGCGAAGCTGGTCGGCGAAACCGAGCGGACCTTCTTCCGCCTCGGCTACGGCTTCACCCGCTCGCGCAACGGCGCGATGCAGATGCATGCGGCGCTCTGCATTCCCGCGGTGACCGGCGCCTGGCAATATGAAGGCGGCGGCGCCTTCTTCAACAATTTCGCGCTGTGGCACTTCAACGAATCCATCATCGAAGCCCACGACGCCATCGACAAGACCACTCGTGCACTGGACCAGTCGCAGATCGGCCGCATCCTCACCGGCGATGCCGAGGCGCTGCTCGGCAAGGGGCCGGTCAAGGCGATGCTGATCCAGAACACCAACCCGATGACGGTGGCGCCGGAGCAGGCACTGGTCCGGCAGGGGTTTGCGCGCGAGGATCTGTTCGTCGCGGTGCACGAGCAGTTCATGACCGAGACGGCTGCGATGGCCGACATCGTGCTACCGGCGACCATGTTCATGGAGCATGACGATCTCTATTATGGCGGCGGTCACCAGCACATCTCGGTGGGGCCGAAGCTGATCGACCCGCCCGGCGAATGCCGCTCCAACCACGAGGTCTTGCAGGCGCTGGCGCCGCGGCTCGGCGCGAAGCATCCGGGCTTCGAGATGACGCCGCGCGAATTAATCGACGCGACGCTGAAGCTCAGCAGCCATGGCGACATCGCCGGCCTCGAGGCCGACCTCTGGCGCGACCTGCAGCCGGATTTTCGCACCTCGCATTATCTCGACGGCTTTGCCCATGCCGACAAGAAATTCCACTTCAAGGCCGATTGGGCGCATCCGCCGTTCGGCCAGACGATGGGCGACTTCGACAAGATGCCGTCGCTGCCGGATCATTGGGCGGTGATCGAGCACGCCGACCAGGCTCATCCATTCCGGCTTGCGACCAGCCCCTCGCGCAGCTTTCTCAACACCACCTTCAACGAGACGCCGTCATCGCAGGCGCGCGAGGGCAAGGCGAGCGTGATGATCCATCCGCTCGATGCAGCTTCCCTCGACATCGCCAATGGCGACGCCGTGACGCTCGGCAATACCCGCGGCGAGACCACCTTGATCGCAACCCTGTTCGAGGGCGTGCGGCGCGGTGTGCTGATCGCGGAGTCGGTTCATCCGAACAAGAATCATCTCGGTGGCCGCGGCATCAACATGCTGACGGGCGCGGACACCATCGCGCCGATCGGCGGGGCTGCGTTCCACGACAACAAGGTCTGGATCAGGAAGGCTGCGACCGTTCAGGGTGTGCACTCCGTCACCCCGTAGCCGGCGAATTCCTTCGCGATGTTGGGATTCATGGATTTCGCCTGCGCGATATCAGTGGCGCCGTCGCCGCCGCTCCTGCGGGTGGCGATACCGCGGCCGAACAGCGAGGATGACGAGCGCGGGTTGCGCTGGATCGCATCGGTGTAGTCCTTGACCGCCTCGGCGGTGCGCCCGAGCTTGAGGTTGACCAGCCCGCGACTGTCGAACGCATCGCTCAATCCGGGATTGCTCTGGAGCGCCAGATTGCAATCGGCGAGGGCACCTTGCAGATCGCCGGTGGCAGCCCGCGTCCAGCAGCGGTTGTTGAGGGCTTCGGCATCCCTGGGGTCGCGGCGGATCACCACGTCGAAATCCTGCATGGCGAGCGCGTAAGCGCGTTTGATCGCATAGACCTGCCCGCGCTTGTAGCGAGAGACGGCATCGTTGGTGTTGGCCGCGATCTTACGGGTGAGATCGGCGATAACGGGGTCTTTGGCGAGGTCGTCGGCGCTTGGGGCAGGCTCTGCTTGCGGCACCTCGCAGACCTGCTTCTGCGAATCGGGTTTCGTCGGCGCCGGATCGGTGCCCTTGGTGTCCGGCGGCCCCGCCACCAGACCCGCGAACGAGAAGTCCGTCGTCAGCGAGGACGACAGCCACGGCACCTGCTCCCTGTTGGTGGCGGCGACCACGCCGTTCTTGGTGTTGGTCAATGCCTGCTCGGCGCTGATGTTTGGCGCGCGCATCTCGCGCAGCAGCTCGGCGACGAACAGGCTGCGATCGGTCTTGCTGTTTGCCACGACCGCGCCAAGTGCGGCAGAATACAGGATCAGCGAATTGCCAGGCGCGATCGCCGGTGCGAGGCCTGCAGAGTAGCGACGAAATCTTCGTTCGAACGGATTGCCGCGGGAAGCGTCGATCAGCGCGATCTTGATCGCGGCGCCGCGCGTGTTCATCTCGGCGAGAATGGCGTCGAGGCTGAAGCCGTCGCGCGACACGTCCGGCTCGGTCCAGATCTGCGCGTCGACCGGCAGCAGATAGGTCTGCCGGTTGGATTGGATGCCGAAGCCATCGAAAAAGATCAGCGCGACGGCGCCGCGTTCGATCCGGGCATAGAAGCGATCCAGCGCCTGCCGCATGGCGTCGGCCGTGAGGTTGCTCTGTCGGTCGACGACGAACCCGTCGCGCTTCAGTTCCTCGGCGACGGCCTGGGCGTCGTTGGCGGCGTCGCTGAGCACGAACTCGTTGTCAGGATATTTTGCGTTGCCGATCACGAGCGCAAGCTTGGTCGCGTCGGCCGCGTGGCTTGCGGCTCCGCCGCTTGCGACGATCAACCCTGCCAGCAGCAACACGACGGCGGCGCGCATGAATTGGCTCATTGGTGATCAAATCTCCAGTCAGGATAGTCGCCGCAGTTCATAATTCAATCGGCAAGCCAAGTTGCGCCCACACGCTATGGTGACACAGCGCTGTAAATTGCCCTTGCGCCTGCCGCCCCACCTGCCGCAAATGCTGCAAAACGGGAGCAAGGAGGCGAGCACGCCATGACCGACACCACAGCCGTTATCACCGAGAAGCGCGGGCAGGCGTTCTGGATCACCATCAACCGGCCCGAGAAACGCAACGCGTTGAACGGCGACGTGATCGCCGGCATCACCAAAGGCTATCGCGACGCGCATGACGACAAGGACGTCCGCGTCATCGTGCTGACCGGTGCGGGCGACAAGGCGTTCTGCGCGGGCGCCGATTTGCAGAATTCCGGCGCCGCTTTCGCGATGGATCATTCCAAACCAAATGTCGACTATGCCGATCTGTTACGTTTGTCACAGAACGCCACGAAACCGGCGATTGCGCGGGTCGGGGGCGTCTGCATGGCCGGCGGCATGGGCCTGCTCTGCATGACCGACATGGCGATTGCGGCGGACCACATCGTCTTCGGCCTGCCGGAGGTGAAGGTCGGCGTGTTCCCGATGCAGGTGCTGAGCCTGTTGCAGCGCATCGCGCCGCCGCGGCTCGTCAACGAATGGGCGCTCACCGGCGAGCCGTTCGATGCCAAGGCCGCGCAAGCTGCGGGCCTGCTCAACTACGTCGTGCCCGCCGCCGGGCTGGATGCGAAGATCGACTGGCTGATCGGCCGCATCGTCGACAAATCCCCGACTGCGATCCGCCGCGGCAAATACGCCATGCGCGCCATCGCCGCGATGTCGTTCGACGAGAGCATCGCCTACACCGAAAGCCAGATCGCGCTGCTCGCGATGACCGAGGATGCGAAAGAGGGGCTGAAGGCGTTCGGCGAAAAGCGCAAGCCGATCTGGACGGGGCGGTGAGGGGAGCTTGGTGCGCGCAGTTCGTCGGGTGGTCGGCCCTGCAGATGCGCAAACCGCATCGGCGTAACCCACCACTGTCTGCTGCTGCGGGAACAACGAGGCGGGTTACGCCATGCGGACTGCGCTTCGCGCGGCCGCAAGCCTAACCCACCCGACAGCACTTCCCGATGATGCCAATATGGTCCTGTTTTGCCCGACGCGTCAACTGATTTTCCGAATCCGTGAGTCGCGTCTGGCGGACGGCCCCGTCTACTGTGCATGGGGTTGTTTTCGCAGTTTTGGTTTTGAAGAGCCCAAAGCTGACCCGCCCCACCGTCATCCCTAGCCCGCGTTGGCCTTCAGTCCCGCGGCCTGGATGCCTGCCACCGCGCAGGCCTCGTCATTGTCGGAGGTGTCGCCGGAGACGCCGACGGCGCCGAGCAGCGTGGTGCCGTCCATGATCAGCACGCCGCCCGGAACCGGCACCAGCGCGCCTTTCGCAATCGTGTTCACGGCGTCGATGAAATAAGCCTGCTCCTGCGCACGCTGGAACAGCGCGCGCGAGCCCATGCCCATGGCGAGCGCGCCATAGGCCTTGCCGTGCGCAATCTCCGCACGCATCAGGCTGGTGCCGTCTTGGGCGGCGGCGAGCTTGAGCACACCGCGCGCGTCGAGAATGGTGACGACCAGCGGCTTGAGCTTCAGCTCGGTGGATTTCGCGAAGGCGGCGTCGAGGATCTTGCGGGCGGTGTCGAGCGTGAGATCAGCCATGGCTGGGTTCCTTTGCAGCAGGGTTGGTCGTGGAATTTGTTTCGGCGCGATCGAGGCTCATCGCCAGCACGCGCGCGACGTGAAGGGCCTCGCGCTCTGTGCCATCGTGGATCTGGTGCCGGCAGGAAGTGCCGTCGGCGACGACAAGCGTTGCCAGATCCGCACGCCGAACGGCGGGGAGCAGCGACAGCTCGGCCATCTTGATCGAGGCGTCGTAGGTGTCCGCGCCATAGCCGAAGGCGCCGGCCATGCCGCAGCAGCTCGACTCGATGGTCTCGACCTCAAGGCCAGGGACGAGGCGCAGCACCTGCTCGACCGGCTTGAAGGCGCCGAAGGATTTTTGATGGCAATGGCCGTGCACCACGGCCTTGTCGGCGATGGAGCCGAGCGGCAGCTGCAATCGGCCGGCCTCGGCCTCGCGCACCAGAAACTCCTCGAAGGTCAGCGCATGGGCGCCGACGGCCCTGGCGGCGTCGTCCTTGCGCAGCGAGGCGAGCTCGTCGCGCAGCGTCAGGAGACAGCTCGGCTCGAGGCCGACGATCGGCACGCCGCGTGTGGCAAATGGAGCGAAGGCGGCCACCAGACGATCGAGCTCGGATTTGGCTTCGTCGACGAGGCCGGCTGAGAGAAAGGTGCGGCCGCAGCAGAGTGGGCGGCTGCCGGTCGCGGGCTTCGGCATATGAACGCGATAGCCGCCGGCCGTGAGCACGCGCAGCGCGGCGTCGAGATTTTCTCGCTCGTAGATGCGGTTGAAGGTGTCGGCGAACAGCACGACCTCGCGGCCGGTCTGTGGACCGACGCTGGCGGCCGGCGGCACGAACACGTCGCTGCGGAAGGCGGGCAGGGCGCGGCGCGCGCTGATGCCGGCGAAGCGTTCGAGCAGCTTTCGCAGCAGCGGGCTGCGGTTGCGGAAATTCGCCAGCGGCGCAAAGCGCGACGCAAGGCCGGCATAGCGGGGGAGGTAGCCGACCAGCCGGTCGCGCAATGTCAGGCCGTGTGAGGCGGCGCGTGCCGCCAGCACCTCGATCTTCATCTTGGCCATGTCGACGCCAGTTGGGCATTCGTGGCGGCAGGCCTTGCAGGAGACGCAGAGTTTCAGCGTCTCCATCATCTCGTCGGAGGAGAGTGCGCCCGCGCCGAGCTGGCCGGAGATCGCGAGCCGCAGCGTGTTGGCGCGGCCGCGCGTGACATCCTTCTCGTTGCGCGTCGCGCGATAGGACGGACACATCACGCCGCCCTCGAGCTTGCGGCAGGCGCCGTTGTTGTTGCACATCTCGACCGCGCCCTGGAAGCCGCCGCCGGCGCCGGGATAGGCGGACCAGTCGAGTTTCGTCTTCAGGTCAGTGACGCGATAGCCGGGCTTGAAGCGGAACAACGAGCGGTCGTCCATTTTGGGCGCATCGACGATCTTGCCGGGATTGAGAACGCCGTCGGGATCGAAGCGCTGCTTCACTTCCCTGAAGTCGTCGACGAGACGTTCGCCGAACATGGCTTCGTGGAATTCCGAGCGCACCAGGCCGTCGCCATGCTCGCCGGAATGCGAGCCCTTGTACTCGCGCACCATCGCGAAGGCTTCTTCGGCAATGGCGCGCATCGCCTTGACGTCCTTCTCCAGCTTCAGGTTCAGAACCGGACGCACGTGCAGGCAGCCCTCGGAGGCGTGCGCATACATCGTGCCGCTGGTGCCGTGCTTCGCAAACACCTCGTTTAGCCGCGCGGTGTAGTCGGCGAGATGGGGCAGCGGCACGGCGCAATCCTCGACGAAGGAGACCGGCTTGCCCTCCTGCTTCATCGACATCACGACGTTGAGGCCCGCGGCGCGGAAATCGGCAATGCCGCCCTGAAGCGCGGGCTCGGTGATCTCCACCACGCCGCCCCATTTGCGCTTGTCGTTGCTCCAGCCGAAGCCGAGATCGCCCATCAGCTCGCCGAGCTGCTTGAGGCGCAAGAGATTGTCGGCATGGTCTTCTTCCGCGAACTCCACCACCAGCACGGCATCCGGATCGCCCTTGATGGCGGCGGAGATGATGGGACGGAACATCGCTATATCACGGCCCAGCGCGAGCATGGTGCGGTCGACCAGTTCGACCGCGATCGGCTTCAGCTTGACGAGGTGCTGGGCCGCGTCCATCGCCTCATAGAAACTGCCGAAGTGGCAAACGCCGAGCGCCTTGTTGCGGATGACGGGCCACAGCTTCAGCTCGACCTTGGTAGTGAAGGCCAGGGTGCCTTCGGAGCCGACCAGCAGATGCGCCATGTTGTTGGGCGCGTTGCGAGGCACCAGCGCATCGAGATTGTAGCCGCCGACTCGGCGCTGCACGCTCGGGAAGCGCGCTTTGATTTCATCGGCTTCGCGCGTGCCGAGATCGAGCATGTCGCGGAACAGGGCCCGTGCGCTGTCGCTTGCGTCGATCTCGGAGAGATCGCGCGACACCTCGCCGAAGCGGCTGAGCGTGCCGTCGGCCAGGGCCGCCTCCATCGACAGCGTGTTGTCGCGCATGGTGCCGTAGCGCAGGCTGCGGCCGCCGCAGGAATTGTTGCCGGCCATGCCGCCAATGGTGGCGCGCGAGGCCGTGGACACGTCGACCGGAAACCACAGTCCGTGCTTTTTGAGCTGGCGATTGAGGTCGTCGAGAACGATGCCGGGCTCGACCACGCAGGTGCGGCTTTCGACGTCGAGCGACAGGATGCGGGTGAGGTGCTTCGAGAGGTCCACCACCAGGCCGTCATTGACGGTCTGGCCGCATTGCGAGGTGCCGCCGCCGCGCGGGGTCACCTTCAGTCCCTCGTCGCGGGCGATCGCCAGTGCCCGCAGCGCTTCGTCCATGCTGCGCGGCACCACCACGCCTGCCGGCACGATCTGGTAGAACGAAGCGTCGGTGGCGTAGCGGCCGCGGCTGAACGGGTCGAACAGGACGTCGCCCGTAATCTCCCGGGCCAAACGCGCCGCCAGGCCGTCCATTCTGGCCGATTCCTGTGATTTTCCGGCCACTTCAGCCGCCATGGTCAACTCTCGCCTGTTCGTCGCCCCCGTCTTGCCTACCGGCGCGCGCCTTGGCAAGGCGAGCTCTGCTTCTTGTGCATTGACGGACCCCGCCGGGCGGGGGACAAGCCCGGCGAATAATGATATGCGAGCGGCTCGCTAGGGCCTCGCGATCGAGGCCGACAGAGGCAAGCCAAGACAGGCTCAAAGACAGATTCAAGACCGGGAAGGACGCCGATGACCGTGCATACTGGAAGGCATTTCCTACAGATTCCAGGACCGACCAATGTGCCCGACCGCGTGCTGCGGGCGATGGACATGCCGACGCTGGACCATCGCGGTCCGGAGTTCGCCGAGCTCGGTTTCGGCGTGCTGGCCGCGATGCAGCGGGTGTTCCGCACCAAGCAGCCCGTGATCATCTTCCCTTCGTCCGGGACCGGTGCCTGGGAAGCGGCGATGGTCAATGTATTCGCGCCCGGCGACAAGGTCGTGATGTGCGAGACCGGCCAGTTCGCCGTGCTGTGGCGCGGCATCGCCGAAAAGTTCAAGATCGACGTCGACTTCATCCCGAGCGACTGGCGCCATGGCGCCGACCTCGCCGAGATCGAGAAACGCCTGACTGCCGACAAGCAGCACGCGATCAAGGCGGTCTGCGTCGTGCACAACGAAACCTCGACCGGCTGCGTGACACCGCCGCTGGAGGTGCGCAAGCTGCTCGACCGCGTCAAGCATCCGGCGCTGCTGATGGTCGACACCATCTCCGGCCTCGGCTCGATGGAATACGAGCATGATGCCTGGGGCGTCGACGTCTCGGTCGCCGGCTCGCAGAAGGGCCTGATGCTGCCGCCGGGCCTCAGCTTCAACGCCGTCTCGGAGAAGGCGCTCGCGGCGGCGAAAGCCAATCCCGGCATGCGCTCCTATTGGGACTGGCAGGAGGTCATCAACTTCAACAAGCTCGGTACCTTCCCCTATACGCCCGCGACCAACCTGCTCTACGGCCTGCGCGAAGCAGTCAAGATGCTGGAAGAGGAGGGGCTGGAGAACGTCTGGACCCGTCACAAGCGGCACAGCGCCGCGACGCGCGCTGCGGTCAAGGTCTGGGGCCTGGAGACGCAGTGCTCCGATCCCGCGGCGCACTCGCCGGCGCTGACCGGCGTGCGGGTGCCTGACGGACACGACGCCGACGCCTTCCGCAAGGTGGTGCTGGAAAACTTCGACATGTCGCTCGGCACCGGCCTGAACAAGGTCAAGGGCAAGGTATTCCGCATCGGACATATCGGCCATTTCAACGATCTGATGCTGATGGGGACGCTCGCCGGCGTCGAGATGGGCCTCGATCTTGCAAAGATCCCGCACCGGAGCGGTGGCGTTCTGGCGGCCATGGACGTCCTGAAGGGACGCGACGTGGTGCCGATGGCCAAGGCCCAGGTCGCTTAAGGGCTCAGGTGGCCTGAACTAGCTTGGAAAGTGAGCGCGCGATGAACGCACCGACGACGACCAACGAAGACCTGCTCTACTCCGTCACGGACGGTATCGCGCGGATCACCTTCAACCGCCCCCAGGCGCGCAACGCCATGACCTTCGCCATGTATGACCGCATGGCGGAGATCTGCACCGAGATCAACGCCGACCGCTCGATCAAGGCGCTGATCCTCACCGGCGCCGGCGACAAGGCGTTCGCCTCCGGCACCGACATCTCGCAGTTTCGCGCCTTCAAGACCGCGCAGGATGCGCTCGACTACGAGGCCCGTATCGACCGCGTGCTCGGCACGCTCGAGCAGTGCCGCGTACCCGTGATCGCAGCGATCGCCGGCGCCTGCACCGGCGGGGGTGCCGGCATTGCGGCCTGCTGCGATCTCCGCATCGGCACCGAGACGACGCGCATCGGCTTTCCGATCGCGCGGACGCTCGGCAATTGCCTGTCGATGTCGAACATCAGCCGCATCGTCTCGCTGGTCGGTCCCGCCCGCACCAAGGATATGATCTTCAAGGCACGCCTGGTCGAGGCCCCCGAGGCGCTCGCGCTCGGCCTGCTTACCGAGATCGTGCCCGACGTCGAGACGCTGCAGCGCCGTGCGGACGAAACCGCAAAGCTGGTCGCGAGCCATGCGCCCCTCACGCTGGAAGCGACCAAGGAAGCGGTGCGCCGTATCCGCCGCACGCTGTCGCGCGAGGAAGGCGAGGACCTGATCCTCAAGGCCTATATGAGCGAAGATTTCCGCGAGGGCATGGACGCTTTCCTCAACAAGCGCACGCCGAACTGGAAGGGCAAGTAGCGCGCGACGGAATCTCCGCGTCCCATCACCGACACAGGCTCGCGAAACAAGGGGATAACCTCGCAGCCTCAGCGAGGTCATCCGAGCCAGGCATAGCCCCAACGCAAAAGCAATCGTTCGCTCAGCCAGCCGATCCAGATAGCCGGCGCCATGAAGAGTCCGAACGGCAGGAATGCCGTCGCCCGTAGCGGCCGCCTCCGCATCGCAGCATCTGCGATATAGACGGCAATCGCTGAAAGCGCTGCCAACTCGATCACCGCGGCCGCTGTCGGGAGTTCGAGCAAGCACCGGCAACCGCGGCAAGTTTGACGCCCCCAAGCCCCAATCCCTCCCGGCCTCGCCAACGACGATAGAATAACGTCAGAAGCACCAACGGCAGAGCTACCGCTACGGGGCAGAAGACCACCCAGAGCATGGATGATGCACTTGCATTGGGCACGGTTACTCCAACACGCAGCAAAGCAAGTCCGAAAGCCGCGGCGGTCAGCTCGTTTGGAATGAGGTAGTAGCGGGCATCGTTATAGGCGATGGCAAACATCAAAGTTGCGAGATATGCACCTAACAGCCCGTCCGCGCCCGGCGCGATCATGAGGCTCGCGAGAACGACTATGAATACTACAAGAGCGAAGGCCAAGCCGCTTTGGATTGCCTTGAGTTTCCCTTGAACGCGGTCCTGATTTAAGTGGGGCATATCATATCTGACAATTTCTACGAGAATCATGCTCTTCACGGAAGCGACGTGATTATGTCGGCTCCAATCTAAGCCGATCCTTCCGGCGGCCCCTCGGATGTGTCCCATAAAGCTGTGACAGGTTATCCGCAGCAGCCAAAGAGCAGACAGTTTCCCGATGATGCTCTCTATTTCCAGCTCAAGCTCCGGCCGGCGTGCTTGCAATCGGTCTCATTCCAAAGTCATAAGCGAAGCGGTGCCGGCCCGGCTTGAACTGGCCGGCATTCGCCCGCACAATGCAATTCGCCTGACTCGTGAATTGCTGATCCAAACAAGAACATAGGCGAAAAATAGGGAAGACGCGCGTGAGACATGGAATGAAGGCCGCGATCACGCTGGCCGCCGCGCTCTGCGGTACGCCGGCCTTTGCCGCTTGGGAGCCGACCAAACCGGTCGAGATCGTGGTGGCGGCGGGCGCGGGTGGCGCCTCCGACCAGATGGCGCGGATGATGCAGGCCGCGATCCAGAAGAACAATTTGATGAAGCAACCGATCGTCGTCTCGCTCAAAGGCGGGGCGTCGGGTGCGGAAGCGCTGATGTACATGAAGTCCAGCGAGGGCGATCCGAACAAGGTGCTGATCGCCTATTCGCTGATCTACATGCTGCCGCTGTCGGCGAAGATCCCGTTCAACTGGCGCGAGCTGACCCCGGTCTCGGTGATCGCGCTCGACCAGTTCGTGCTGTGGGACAACAGCGCGGGTCCCAAGACCGTGAAGGAATTTGTCGCGGCGGCCAAGGCGGCGGGCGCGCCGTTCAAGATGGGCGGCACTGGCTCCAAGCGCGAGGATCACGTGCTGACCGTTTTCCTCGAGCAGAAGACCGGCGCGAAATTCTCCTATCTGCCCTACAAGTCCGGCGGCGAAGCCGCGACCCAGCTTGTCGGCAACCACACCGAATCCAACGTCAACAATCCGTCCGAGAATCTCGAAGTCTGGCGCGCCGGCCAGGTGCGGCCGCTGTGCGTGTTCGACAAGGAGCGGATCTCCTATACCAGCAAGGTGACGGACACGCAGTCCTGGGCCGACATCCCGACCTGCAAGGAGGAGGGCGTCGACGTCCAGTATCTGATGCTGCGCGCGATGTTCCTGCCCGGCAAGGTGACGCCGGAGCAGCAGGCATTCTATGTCGATCTGTTCCACAAGGTGACGCAGACTGCCGAGTACAAGGACTACATGGAAAAGCAGGCGCTGAAGCCGATCTTCCTCACCGGCAAGGACATGGTGCAATTCCTCGAAGAGGACGATGCCGTCAACAAGTCGCTGATGACGGAAGCCGGATTCGTCGCGAAGTAATCACATCCTCCACGTCATGCCCCGCGAAGGCGGGGCATCCAGTATTGCACAGGGCTCGACGAAAAGACGGGTTCTGCACGGTGTACTGGATCATCCGCCTTCGCGGATGATGACAGCGAATTTGATTTGGCAGCTCATGTCCCAAACCGATCTTGAAATCGTCGTCGACGATCCGACCGCGCCTGAAGAGGACTCGCCCTCGGTCGTCAGCTCAGGCACGATCGAGATATTCGTCTGCATCCTCTTGCTCGCGTTGGCCGCGACGCTCGGCTACGACAATTGGCGCTCAGGCGCGTCCTGGGATTCGACCGGGCCCGAGCCCGGCTATTTCCCGTTCTATCTCTCCGCGATCCTCGGCGGCGGCAGCCTCTATGGCCTGATCGCGGCGCTGGTCGCGCACCGCAAGGCGGCCGAGACCTTCGTCACGCGCGCGCAGGCGCGCCGTGTGATGGCCGTGTTCGTGCCGACGCTGCTGTTCTGCCTGGTGACGCAGTTCCTCGGCCTCTATGTCGCGAGCTTCCTGCTGATTGCGAGCTTCATGCGCGCGATCGGCAAGATCGCGCTTTGGAAGTCGCTGCTCACCGCCTTCGTGTTCACGGCGATCATGTTCGTCACCTTCGACATCGCCTTCGACGTCATCATGCCGAAAGGGCCGCTCGAAGCGGCCTTCGGCCACTAGGCGGGCCCGCGATGGAAGCTTTCGGTCTCCTGCTTCACGGCTTCGCCGTCCTGCTGACGTGGAAGACACTGGTGCTGATGATGGTCGGGCTGGTGCTCGGCGTCTTCGTCGGTGTGCTGCCAGGCCTCGGCGGCCCCAACGGCGTTGCGATCCTGCTGCCGCTCACCTTCACGATGGATCCGACCTCGGCGATCGTGATGCTGTCCTGCATCTACTGGGGGGCACTGTTCGGCGGCGCGATCACCTCGATCCTGTTCAACATTCCCGGTGAGGCCTGGTCGGTCGCAACGACCTTCGATGGCTATCCGATGGCGCAGCAGGGCAGGGCGGCGGAGGCGCTGACTGCGGCCTTCACGTCCTCCTTCATCGGCTCGCTGGTCGCGGTGCTGCTGATCACCTTCCTTGCGCCGATGATCTCGTCCTTTGCGCTGAAGTTCGGCCCGCCCGAGTTCTTTGCGGTGTATCTGTTGACCTTCTGCTCCTTCGTCGGTCTCGGGCGCGAGGCCAAGCACAAGACGGTCATCTCGATGTCGCTCGGGCTCCTGCTCGCGGGTATCGGCATGGACACGGTGTCGGGCAATCTGCGCATGACCTTCGGGTCGTCGGAACTGCTGCGGGGCATCAACTTCCTCGTCGCCGTCATCGGCCTGTTCGGCATCAGCGAGATCTTGCTGACGATGGAGGAGCGGCTGGCGTTGCGAGGGCATGCGGCGAGCATCTCGCTCCGCGTCGTGCTAAGCGTCTGGAAGGACCTGCCGAAATACTGGGTGACGCTGCTGCGCTCCTCGTTCATCGGCTGCTGGCTCGGCATCACCCCGGGCGGCGCGATCGCGGCGTCCTTCATGGGATACAATCTTGCCAAGCGCTTTTCGAAGGATCCTGAGAGCTTTGGCAAGGGCCGCATCGAGGGCGTGTTCGCGCCGGAAACAGCCGCGCATGCCTCCGGCACCGCGGCGCTGCTGCCGATGCTGGCGCTCGGCATCCCCGGCTCCGGCACCGCCGCTATCCTGCTTGGCGGCCTGATGGTGTGGGGACTCAATCCGGGCCCGCTGCTGTTTGTCGAGCACAAGGATTTCGTCTGGGGGCTGATCGCCTCGATGTATCTCGGCAACGTCGTCGGCCTCGTGCTGGTGCTGACGACGGTGCCGATCTTCGCCTCGATCCTGCGCGTGCCGTTCGCGGCGGTGGCGCCGATGATCGTGGTGTCCTGCGCGATCGGCGCCTATGCGATCCAGAACGCGATGTTCGACATCTGGCTCATGCTGGGCTTCGGTGTCGTCGGCTACGTCTTCAAGAAGATCGGCATTCCCCTGGCGCCGTTCACCCTGGCGCTCGTGCTCGGCAACCGTGCCGAGGATGCCTTCCGCCTCTCGATGATCGGCTCGGGTGGCGACCTCAAGGTGTTCTGGTCGAATGGCTTGGTCGGCTCGATCACGACGCTGGCGATTCTGCTGCTGTTTTGGCCGGTGGTCGACGGGCTGCTGGGCCGCGTCGGATGGACGCAGCGGACCAGAGCGACATCACGTTAGTGTTGCGGAATAAAAACTTTTGAAATCAATGGGATGGAATTTCGGTCGTAGTCCGATCGCGACACTACCCAAGGCTTAATTGGTTCAAGATGTTGCGGACGCGGCACAGCTGTTGGGCAGGTGCTGGGGTATATTTGGGTCACGAATTTGTGTGAAGGGGACTGCGATGAAGCGGATCGTGATTGGAATGGCAGCGGCGATGTCGCTGTTCGCGACGGGCGCACTGGCTGCAGATCTGGCGGCGAGACCCTACGTAAAGGCACCGGTCATGGTTGATCCGGTCTGGAGCTGGACCGGCTTCTACGTCGGTGCCAATGGCGGCTACAGCTGGGGGCGGTCGCGTAGCGACGTCTCCTACTTCAACACGGCAACCGGCGCTCCGATTGTGCCTCCCGCCGGCTCCGTCACCAGTGCCTCATTCGACATGAACGGCGGCGTCGCGGGCGGCCAGGCCGGCTACAACTGGCAGAGCACCAACTGGGTGTTCGGTATCGAGGGCGACCTGCAATGGTCGGGCGAAAAGGGCAGCGCGGGTTATGTCTGCGGCATCACCTCTATTGCCGGAGGTCCGTGCCTTCCCGGTTTGACGTTCGCACCGGCTGGCCTCGGGAGCGCCACCACGCTGACGATCGATCAGCATCTTCAGTGGTTCGGCACGGTCCGCGGTCGCGTCGGCATCCTGGCAACCCCGAAGGTGCTGTTCTACGGCACGGGCGGTCTGGCCTTTGGTGAGATCAAGACCACCGGCACCATGACCGGCTTCACGCCCGCCGGTGTCGCAGTTGCCTCGGTCGGATCGAACTCGACGACGCGCGCCGGCTGGACCGTTGGCGCAGGCGTCGAAGGCAAGATCACCCAGAACTGGAGCGCCAAGCTCGAATATCTCTACATGGATCTCGGCCGCTTCGGGTCCGGTCCGTTCACACTCGCGCCGGCCTCCACGATCGGCGCTAACGTGTCGTCGCACTTCACCGACCACATCCTGCGCGCCGGCGTCAACTACCAGTTCTCCGGCCCGGTGGTTGCCAAGTACTAAGACCAATAGAGGCGTCAACAAGAAGCAAGGCCCGGCTCGCGCCGGGCTTTGTCGTTTCTGTCCTGAGTCCTGCAAATCGTGCAGCAGCCGTCGGCCGGGCAGCGCGACCCGTTTGTTGCGATCGTGCCACATCCACGGCGTGATTTTTACTTGTTGGACCGCGAAGTAGTCCGCATCGAGCGGCTCTCGAGGCTATGACGCCAGTCCGCAGAACTTATCCCGATCATCGAAAGGCGCTGAAATAGCAGCGATTTTGCGATCGCCCGGATGGTGCGCGCGTGTCTTCCGCGCGCGGTCGGCTACCTGTGTCCTCCAAACCGCTGACCTTCGAACGCAGGACGCGGAGCGATGCGCGCTTTCCTAGTGTCGCGGCACTGAATCGTCCGCGCATTGCGCGAGCCGGCGCAACGCCGCTTACCGAGGGAAGAACTGATGACACGAACCATGCTGGTTGCGGCTGCGATCGGAATGCTGATCATACCGCGTGCCTTCGCCGCCGATATGGCGGTGCCGCGCATCTACACCAAGGCGCCGCCAGTGGCCGTCGATCCCGGTTACAATTGGAGTGGCTTCTATGCTGGTCTCAACATCGGCTATGGCTGGGGCCGCTCAGCGACGACGGCGGACTTCATCGACAGTGAAGGGGGCGCGCTGCTGAGCTCAAGCGCAGGCACGTTCAATCTCGATGGCCTCACCGGCGGCGGGCAGATCGGCTTCAACTGGCAGCGCGACATGTTCGTCGTCGGCCTGGAGGCTGATTTCCAGGGCAGCGGCCAGAAGGGCAGTATCGACGCGCTGTGCGCCGGCGCGCCGGCCGGTTTGCAGGACGGCGTCTGTACGCCGGGCCATCGCGGCGACAACACGTTCGATCCCGCGCTGCCGGTCGCATTCAATCTCACCCAGAAGCTCGACTGGTTCGGCACCGTCCGTGGCCGGCTCGGCGTCGCCGTGACGCCGCGCGTGCTGTTCTACGGGACCGGCGGTCTGGCTTACGGCCGTGTCTCCACTTCGGGCAGCGTGAATGCGATCAATGTCGGCGGTACCCCGGGTGCCGACGGCGGAACGTTCACGCCTGTTACGGCAAGCTTCAGCAGCAGCACGACCAAGGTCGGCTGGAGCGCAGGCGCCGGCATCGAAGGTGCGTTCTCAGACAATTGGAGCGCCAGGCTCGAATATCTCTATGTCGATCTCGGAACCGTCTCGGGCTCGCTTGCAACGCCCGTGATCGCACTCAGCGGTGCGCCGCTGGTCGTCGGCTATCGCTCGCACGTCACCGACAACATCCTGCGCTTCGGCGTGAATTACCGCTTCGGCGGCACCTGAGCGGCGGCGCTGAGGCCTGGGTCGAAAAGCCCGGCGCGAGCGCCGGGCTTTTTCATTGGCAAGGTCTAGCGAGGGTGCTCACACTACCTTGGCCTCCCTGAGCTTGGCGATCTCGTCCGCGCCGAAACCGAATTCCTTCAGCACTTCGTCGGTCTGCTCGCCGAATTCCGGCGGCCGCGCCACCATTTTGCTCGGCGTGCGCGACAGCGTTACGGGTTGACCGACCAGACGGATGTGGCGGCCCTCATCGTTCGGCACGTCCTGCGCGATGCCGAGATGCCTGACCTGCGCGTCATCGAACATCTGGTCGATGGCATAGATCGGCCCACAGGGCACGCCCGCATCGTTGAATTCCTTGACCCAGGTCTCGGTCGACTTGGTCAGGGTGCGCTCCTCGATCTTGGCGTTGAGCGCGTCACGATTCTTGGAGCGGGCCGGTGCCGTCGCATAATCGGGATGGCTGTAGAGCTCCGGCGCGCCGATCGCCTGCGCGCAGCGCTCCCAGATCCGTCCGCCTGTCGTGGCAATGTTGATGTAGCCGTCCGAGGTCTTGAATACGCCGGTCGGGATGCTGGTCGGGTGGTTGTTGCCGGCCTGTTTTGCCACTTCCTTCTCCATCAGCCAGCGCGCGGCCTGGAAGTCGAGCATGAAGATTTGCGCCTGCAGCAGCGAGGTCTGCACCCACTGGCCCTTGCCGGAGACCTCGCGCTCCAGTAGCGCGGTGAGGATGCCCATGGCGCAGAACAGGCCGGCGGTGAGGTCAGCAACGGGGATGCCGACCCGCATCGGCCCTTCGCCCGGCGCGCCGGTGATCGACATCAGCCCGCCCATGCCCTGCGCGATCTGATCGAAGCCCGGCCGCTTGTGATAGGGGCCGTCCTGGCCGAAGCCGGAGATACTGCCATAGACGATGCGCGGGTTGATCTCGCGCAGGCTCTCATAGTCGATGCCGAGCTTCTTCTTCACGTCGGGCCGGAAATTCTCGACCACGACGTCGGCCTTGGCGGCAAGGCGCTTGAACACGGCGAGCCCGCGCTCGTCCTTCAGATTGAGCGTCATCGCCCGCTTGTTGCGGTGCAAATTCTGGAAATCGGAGCCGTGCCGCGGCCCGCCCGGCTGCTCGCCGCCGGAATCCTCGGTCAGAGCGTCGATCTTGATGACGGTGGCGCCCCAGTCCGCCAGCTGCCGCACGCAGGTGGGCCCGGACCGGACACGGGTCAGATCAAGCACGGTGAAGCGCGACAGGGCTTCCGAGGCATGCGGAAAGGGCATAGTGAAAGGCTCCGGGACAGATTGCGAAGCCACCATAGTGCCGAAACATCAGGCGGCAAGTCTGGGTCCACGCGGATGCCGTCTGTCGAAATGCAGTGCTTGGGCGATTTGCTGCGGTGCGCGAAGGGGTCAGCGCGACAGGCGCTTCAACTCGGCGCGTGCCTGCTCGGCTAGCGGGTCGTCGCTGTGTCGCGCAATGAAGAGCTCGTACGCGTCCCGCGTTCCCGTCCGGCGGGCGGCGTTATATTCCTCCGCCACCGCGGTAGAGGGATCGCGAGCCAAGGGCATTACGGGCGTGCGACCCGCCTTGCCGCCGTTGTCTGCATTGGCTTTTCCGACCATGACAGGCAGTTCTCCGATGGATAGATGGTCCGGCCCGGCGAGCACCGCCAGAGCAACGATCAGACCGGCTGAGAACGGGGTTCTTTTCATCAGTTCCGTTTTCAGGTGCTAACTAATCCCTGTTTCAGCAGCGAGAGCGAGCCGACCACTCAGCTTTGCCTCGATGCCGTTCTGGATGCGGGCGGCAATGAACTGAGCGCTCATACTGCTCCTCGGTTACGCCAAACGCCAATATCTATTATAAAGGGTGCGACACCATCCCTCGCTTAGTCGAATCGATTGGGGCTGGGCTACGGTGGTTTTTACTTTTTAATGTCGGTTTGAGGTGCCGGAACGCCATAAAATCTTTGCCGACGCCAGCGGTCGATTGGATCTTGAATTGCGACCTCAAAGAGCGCGGCGACGATCGTTGAGAGTGACAGCACCAGAACGAACATCCATATGATGCTGCTTGAGGATTGCGAACTCCCGCCGTAAGAAAACCAGCCCAGCGATATCAGCACTTCGATTATCAGAACGTGCACCAGGTAAACCCCGTACGAAACGTCACCTAGGAAGTTCGCGACTCGCTGATTGGAATGCTCGAAGGCCGTTGGCATGGCGATCGCGATAGCCAAAATCATGGCCGCGTTGGCCAGAACGCCGTTGAGTTCAAACGCCGCAAAATGGCTGACGCAAAGGTAGATTGAAGTCAGTACCAGAAGGGGAAATGCCGCCGATCTCTGCCAGGTTAATCTGTCGCGCAGCCTGAACAGCATGATTCCCAGGATGAAATAGCCGACTTGCGAATAAAACGGAAAATAGGCGCTTCTCCAGTCTCCGGAAATCGTAAAATATGCTTTTACGGCGAAAGACAGACAGGCAATGGCGATGAGTTGCCAATTGCGGCGCTTCAGAAAAAATGGAGTGAGTGCATAGAACACCAATTCCGCGCTGATCGACCATGACTGGCGAACCGGAAGCAGAAGGTTCGCGCGCTCATTGATTGCGATCAGATCCTGCCCGAGCAACGTAATGTTGGCGAGCCAAGGAGCGTCATCCACGCTGAATGCATTAAAGATCGAGGTCGCATTTGTGGGTAGGCCGCCGTACCAACACAACCACGTCAGGAAAAGAACGGTCGCGTAAAATGGAAGTAATCTTAAGTATCGGCTCAGCCAAAACATCAGCGCCGGGAATCGCCCTCGATATCGCGGATAGGCGGCCGCCATGTAGAACCCGCTGACAAAAAAGAACGCCTCGACCGCGGCGAGCCCGCCGATCGTCTGGTACAAACGATGGATCTGGCAGTGATAGGCGACAACAAGAGACGCCAGTAAGAAGCGTAACCATCCCATCTCGCCGCCATGTCATATTCCAGCAACGTCGTCAATTGGAGTAGGGCTCGACGTATATCGACCTTCAGGATTTAAACAACGAATGCCTGCCGCCCGGAATCTCGACGTTTCAATCTATCGGTCCCGCCTGATTGTCGCGCTAATGCTGTTCGCTTTGTCTGCCGTTTTGGCTACCAGCCTGATCCTGAAGATGGACAGGGGCTTCGATTTTACCGACGAGGCGTTCTACCTCATGTTGGCCCAAAGGCCCACGGAATATGAATTTGTCCTGGGGCTATTTAGTTACGCCATACGCCCGTTGTATTTGCTTGCCGGCGAGTCAGTCTCAGCGTTCAATCGCCTGGGTGCGGTGATTCTTGCGGGCCTGGGAGCTTCTCTGGGCTGGGCTGTCTTAGAAAGACTAAGACTTTCCTGGCGCGAACCCGATGCGATTCTGATCGTTGGCGTGGCTTTGCTCGCGCCGTTCTTCTACTATACGTACTGGTTGCCTACGCCGTCCTATAACTGGCTCGTCCTTGTCGCCGGCTGGATTTTGGCCTTGGGATTGATCCTCCTGCAGTCGCGTCCTACGGTCTCTGCGTTCATTGTCGCTCTTGCAATCGCCATCGCACTATTTACCAGGCCTCTCAACGTCGCGTCTTATTGTGCAATCTATATCGCGGGCGTGCTATGTGCATTTGCTGACTATCGGAGCCGACTGGCGCAGCTTGGTCGCACGGTGCTGTTCGGCTTCGGCCTCGTTGCAGCGCTGGCCGCGAGCCTTCCCCTTAAGACGATAGTTCGTCAGATCAATGGCTATTTGACAGTTTTCGGCGGCTCCCATCCGAATCCCTTTTCGATGCGCGATCAGCTCCTCGACTTCTTCACCGAAGGTTGGATCTGGTGGGTGAGCGGGGTCTTGTTGCTCGTCTGCATGCTTGCTCGCCTCTACGAGAGACCCGCTATCGGCAAATATGGAGCGTTGGTTGCTTTTTCTGCAATTGTCCTCCTCGGATTGTCGCTCCTGCAGCGACGGTTTGATCCGAGCAACTGCCATGTTTTCTCAGTGCTTGGCGGGGGCGGTTTCGCGATGCTCTCAATCGCTTGTCGGCGTGACGCGAGCCTCAAGTGGATCGCGCTTCTCGCCCTGATCGGTCTCATTCCGTGGGCCGCGACTCTGGGAAGCGCCGGAAGGGTGTGCTTTCAGGTGGCACTTTTTCCAGGCTTGTCGTTGATGGTGCTGGTGATGGCTACCGTCCTGGTACTCCCGCGCTCGTTCGGCCCGACGATCGTTGCGTTCTTGGGCATCTACCTTGCGTACCGCGCGACGGCTGCGGGTTTGGCGTCGCCCTATCGGCTGGCAACTTCCGTTGACCGCCAGACCATTTCAACCGAGATCGGTCCGCGGGGCGCACTGAAGCTCGACGAGCGTACCCGTGAATTCGTTCAAACCTTGCAAAGGGACGTTGCGAGCCGCGGCTTTTGCCGGGACGATCTTGCCATCGATCTTAGCGGCGAAGTCCCAGGCGCAGTCTTCGCGATTGGTGGCCGTATGCCGGTCTTCCCTTGGATTTTTGCCGGCTATCCGTCTTCTCATCGCCTCGCGGGCGAATATCTGAAGATGGTAGGCCCGGAACGCCTCCGGCGAGCATGGTTGATTATGGGCACGAGCGTTCACTCGCTGAAGACAGAAGAGTGGAAAGGCCTTGGGCTCGATTTCGCCTCACGTTCGCTCGTCGACAACCTCGCCCATCCCGTCGACGGCAGCGCTGTGAAACTGTACGCGCCGATCGTTGAGAGAGGCCCATGCTGATTCCGTATCGCGGGTTCAACGCTTGAGCGTCGGCTCCAGCACAGCCGCAACGAGCGCTTTCGCGTAGATCGCTGATCCAGCCTCCGTGAGGTGCGAATGGTCAAAGTAAAGCGGGACGCCATCGTGCCCCAGCAGAGGGCACCCTTTTTCCGAACAGAATGTCTCGAACGGAGACAGAAGAGTTACTTCTGCAGAAGTGCCGAAATGGGCGGATAGGACCGCATCGGTAGCCTTCAAGTCCGCGATATTGGTCTCGGCCTCGGTTGCCAACGGAAGTTTGCCGGATTGGAGCAGAGCGGCGGCGATGTTGGGTGCACGGTTAGTGAAAGCGGGGCTTTCAGTAACAATAGTGACTTTGATTCCGGCCTGCACAAGTTGACGCACAGTTGCTTCCAGTCGCGAGGCAATTTCACTATTCATCCGCCATGCAGCCGAGAGCACGACAAAGCGAGGTTTGAGACGGAGCAGAAGAGTCAGAGTCTCCCTGTTCACGTCCTTGCATTTTGGTCGTAGTTCAACCTCGAGATCAATGACTGGGGGGCAGGCCGATGACGCTAACATGCCAAAAGGAATCGCGGCCTTTTGCATTTCGGCTCGCAGTCCGTAGTAGAGGTGAGCGGCATGGCTGTCACCCCAGAGCATCGCGCCGGTGCTGATGGATGGCGGGATGCATTTGTCAATTAGGTAGTCCCTGAATGTTTGGTCCGGGTCGAGAAAGCATTCTCGAGCGAGAAAACGCGTTCGGGGATTGTAATAGTTAAAACTCAATATGCGGTTGATGTTGGGGTCTGCGGACGCCGGAGCTTTCTGCTTTGCCAGGGTCCATGCCGGCAATAGTCCGATAAGCAACATTGCTGCAGCGGCCTTAGACAAGCAGTGTCGCTTGGTGAGAGGCCCTCGCCTCAGTGGCGTCTCAATGAACCAAAAACTGTTGGTCGCCAGAACGAAAGTTACCGAAATAGCTGAAACTGCGAAGAGCGAATGCGAGAGATTCGGGAAAAGCAACTTGCCGAAGACGATGACGGGCCAATGGATGAGATAGAGCGAATAGGAGAGCTTTCCGATGTAGACCAGCGGCTGCCAGGCAAGTAGCCGAGATATCGGGGTCGAGCTCGACTGGCCGGCCCACAAGATCATCGCAGCGCCAGCGCAAGGCAACATTGCGGTCACCCCTGGAAAGGGGGTGTCCCTCGTGAAAGCGACGAGCGAAAAGAGCAGGCACGCGGCGCCCAGGGTTGCGGAGAGCCCGCATGCTGTGCGGCTGTATGAGCGGGGGAAAAGGGGATGAGCAACAAGAGCCCCAAGCAATATCTCGAAGGCCCGACTTATTGGAAGATAAAAGGCTGCCTCAGGGTGCCCAGAAATCAAGGTTTGTGCTGCAATCAGTGAAGCAAGGCACATCACGCCAAGTGCCGCAAACATGATTCGTGGCGAGTAGCGTCCTAATACGACGACAATCGGCGGAAACAGCAAATAGAATTGCTCTTCCACGCCCAGAGACCACAAGTGAAGCAGCGGAATAGTCTCGGCCGCCGGTGCGAAATACCCGCTGGCCCAATAGAAGTAGAGGTTTGCCGCAAATAGAATCGAAGCGACCGCCGATTTCGAGAAATCGGCCATCTCGAATGCGTAAAGCTGCCGATTGGCAATAAACCAACTGGCGGCAATTGTTACGAGGAGAGCTGGCAGAATACGCCTGGCGCGACGCTCATAAAAACCGGATAGCGAGAACTGGCCTTTTGCTACGTCGAAATATACGATTTGACCGATGAGAAATCCGGAAATCACGAAAAATACATCGACGCCAGTAAAGCCTCCCGGCAGTCCGATCTTGAGATGAAAGGCAATGACGGCCGAGACCGATATTGCTCGAAGCCCGTCGATGTCCGCGCGATACTTTATTTCGTGTTGGGGTAAGGGCAATCTCGTCTCGTCATGCTTTGTCGCAATGGCGGGGCGACCGATTATACCCCTTGGTCGGCACTACTGCGCACTGTCGCTGATCGATCAATATGGATGGTTTCCAAGGATGCTCTGTTACGTTAGCAGGCGAGTCAGGGCAACAAGTTGAGAAGATCATGCAGACTTGGCGTTGCTCCGGAAGTTGCGGCAGGAAGCCCAAGCATCCGCGCGAGCGACGCCAGGCCGCGGACGTTCGGGCACATTCAAGCCATGCCGAAAGCCAATCCCGTGACAAACAAGCTCGCGAATGCGATGAGCGTCGCGGCGTATGACGGCAAAATGCTGCTGTCGGCGGCTCGTGATTGCAGCGGGAATTTGAACGATTAGAAGGGGCACGATGCGCCCCGAGCAGCCGTCGGAGAACGAGAGAACGGTCTGTATGAAGCCGTCGCGGACGTTCTGGTAGGCAAAACAGAAATCATCGTGTTCCCGCGCGCCGTATAGGGCCAACGAGAAAACTACGAGGAGGCCCGTACAGGGCCATGCCAAGCAGATCGAGGGCTTGATTTTATTCGTGAATCCAGATTCAGCCAAACCGAGACCGCTGATAGTCCGTGCGAATACGGGATTTATCGCCTAACGGCTCGTTGAGCCAATAGTCCGGTATGGCTGCCCAAATTTAACCAAACGTATCACTCTCAAGCTAGAATCATCCGTCTGCGCACCCCGAGTCGCGTGCGCGACGCGGTGTTCCGGAGAGACCTTTGGCCATTTCAGTTTCCGTCAGTGCCACCAACAACGCCGATATCGACGGCCTGCTGTCAGGCGTCAAATGGTCCGGCACGATCAGCTACAGCTTCCCCGATTCGCCCAGCGACTACATCAATCCGTACAGCGGCGGGGACAACGAGCCGACCACTTCGGGCTTCGCCTCGGCGCCGAGCCAGATGCAGTCGGCCATCAACTACGCGATCGCACTGATCCTCGGCTACACCAACGCCAGCTTCCAGTACAACGGGACCGGCAGCGCGAACGTCATGATCGCGCAGTCGCCGTCGGCCAATCCCACCTCCTACGCCTATTACCCCGGCGACTATGCGGCCGGCGGCGATGTATGGTTCGGAACGCAGTATAATTACTCGCTGGCCAAGCTCGGCAACTACTATTTCACGACCGCGCTGCACGAACTCGGCCACGCTCTCGGCCTCAAGCACAGCCAGGAGACGGGCGGTCCCGCCAATGTCGCGGTGCCGAGCGCACACGACGACAGTGAATACACCGTCATGAGCTATCGCAGCTATGTCGGCGCTTCGACCTCGACCGGCTACACCAACGAGGCTTACGGATATCCGCAGACCTACATGGCCAACGATATCCTTGCGCTGCAAACACTGTACGGGGCGAACTTCACGACCCAGAGCGGCACCACCGTCTACACCTGGAGCCCGACGACGGGGCAGGAGTTCATCAACGGCGTGGGGCAGCCGGCGCCGGGCGGCGGCGCCGGCGGCTCCGCCAACCGCATTTACGAGACGGTCTGGGACGGCGGCGGCGTCGACACCTACGACCTGTCGAACTACACGACGAATCTGAGCATCAATCTCAATCCCGGTGCAGTGTCGTTGTTCTCCTCCGTTCAGCTGGCCAATCTCGGCAACGGCCATTATGCGTCGGGCAACGTCTACAACGCCTATCTTTATAACAACGACGTGCGCTCCTACATCGATAATGCCATGGGTGGATCCGGCAACGACACCATCTTGGGCAACGCCATTGCCAATGTGCTGAATGGCGGCTCCGGCAATGATACAATCACCGGTGGCGGCGGCAACGACACCATCGCGGGTGGATCGGGCACCGACATCGCGGTGTATTCGGGCAATAAGGCAAGCTACGCCGTTTCCTACAATTCTGCGACGCAGACCTTCACCATAGTCGACCAGCGCACGGGCTCACCTGACGGCGCCGACACGGTTTCAGGTGTTGAGAGCTTCCAATTCGCAGACGGCGTCGTCTCGAGCAATTTCCTCGCAAATCCGCCTGTATCAATCGAGGCGATCGGCACCACGAGTCTACTTCAAAGCGGGAGCAACTTCTATATGTCCCCGGTGGGCGGTGGCGCGGGCGTAGGCTTGAAATACGGTGGCACGCCGGTCGTGGCCGGGCAGTTCGGGGTCTGGACGCCGGTTGCCGCGGAGCAGACCGCGAACGGTTATGACATTGCTTGGAAAGCGTCCGGCAACAGCCAGTTTATCATCTGGCACACTGACGGTAATGGAAACTATCAAAATGATTCCGGTGTGGTGTCAGGGGCTAGCGTTGCGCTCGAGCAAGCGGAAAGCAGCCTCCATCAAGATCTGAACGGGGATGGGACCATCGGCATAGCGGCATTGACCATCGAATCGTCCGGCAGCACGAGCCTGATCCAGTCGGGCAGCAATTTTTACATGAAGCCCGTGGGTGGTGGCTCTGGTTTGGCACTGACCTATGGCGGCTCGCCGATCGTGGCCGGGCAGTTCGGAGGTTGGACGCCGATCGGCGCGGAGCAGACCGCGAGTGGATATGATGTTGCATGGAAAACGTCCGGAGCCGATCAGTTCATCATCTGGCACACCGATAGCAACGGCAACTATCGAGACCACGTCGGAGCGGTGTCAGGCACCAGCGCCACGCTGGAGCAGGCGGAGAGTAGTTTCCATCAGGATCTCAACGGGGATGGGACCGTTGGTTTCGCCGCAGCGATCGCGGCCATTGAATCGTTTGGCAGCACGAGCCTGACCCAGACCGGCTCGAATTTTTTCATGAACCCTGTTGGAGGCGGTTCCGGGCAGGAGCTGAGCTACGGCGGTTCGCCAGTGGTGGCTGGGCAGTTCGGCGTCTGGAAGCCGGTCGGCGCGGAGCAGACGTCGAACGGATACATGGTTGCCTGGCAGGCTGGCGTGTCAAATCAGTTCATCATCTGGAATACCGACAGCAGCGGCAATTATCGCAGCGACACAGGCGTGCTCTCGGATACCAGCGCGACGCTGGAGCAGGCGGAGAGCAGCCTTCATCAGGATCTCAACGGAGACGGGACGATCGGCGTTGTCACCTCGGTCCAGACGATCGAAGCGGCGGGCAGCACGAGCCTCGTCCAGAACGGCAGCAATTTCTACTTCAATCCCGTTGCTGGCGGCTCGGGGCCCGAGCTGAAATACGTTGGCTCCCCCGTAACGGCCGGACAGTTCGGAGTCTGGACTCCGGTCGGCGCCGAACAGACTGCGAATGGATACGAGCTTGCTTGGCAGGCTGGCGCGTCAAATCAGTTCATCATCTGGAACACCGATAGCAGCGGCAACTATCTCAGTGACACGGGCGTGATTTCTGGCACGAGCTCGACGCTCGCTCAGGCGGAAAGCCGCTTTCATCAGGATCTCAATCACGATGGGACCACCGGTCCGGCAGCGGCTGCCCCTCTGGCAAGCGACTGGCATTTCCTTGCATAGGCACAGGAGGCAAATCGGTCCAGCCGCGTACGAAATCGGTGATGCAGCCTCTTTCCGATTTCAACAGAACGGAAACGGCCCTATGGAGCTGGGCGGTTGGCAATCGTCGTGATGTTCAAAACCTTACAATCCGGATTTGCATATTCACGATCGTCCACGTGAACGTTCACGCAACCTCGCGCGGGTAGCGAGGCGCGGAGTTCCGGTGACATTGGTGTGCCGCCCCATTTGACCGACAGTTTTCCATAGTATTCGGGGTTCACGGATTTTTCGCCCGGATCGAAGTACACAACCGTGTCAGGCATCCTTCGCTTCAAGAACATGATGAGAGAGAGCTTGGGCTCCCATTCCAGGACGGGGCCCGATGCGATCAGCACCGGGTTCTTGTCCGCCTTGCGCGCTTCAAGGAGCAGCCTCGCGGCTTCGCTCACCGCATTGTCCGTGTCTGTATTGAACTGAAGCCACCAGTCCCGGCTCTTGAGCACATTGGGCGAGAACAGGCCCTTGTTGATGATGAGGACCGCGAGGCAGCAGGCGATGGCGATGCCTCCCGTTCGTGGCGCGATCGTCCGGTCGCCTGCTTTCGCGAGCCTGCCAAACACGATGGCTGCGACGAGAGCCTGCATCAAGGCCAGCGGGTAGCCGTACCGCATGCCGATGGCGTCGTTAGCCCCGTCATAGGTCATCGAATGGCTGATGTAGTAGAGGGTCAGTCTCAGGATCTCGACTGACACAGATGCGAGCACGAGAGCTGCTAGCTCGCCCCGGCTGATCTTCAGTTGGTCGAACCCGCGAACGTACGTGACCGCGGCCAGAACGGGAATCGGAATCAGAACGAGCCAAGCGAGCGAGTCGTGCCTTCGATGATGCCAATACGACTGTAGAGGGCCCCACGGAGACACCATGCCGGAACTCGCTGCGCCGGCCGTGATGAGCAGCATGACCACGAACACGATCGCGCCGGTAACGAGCAGAGCCGCTCCAGCCGCGACCATCCGCTTCATGCCGCTCAGGAAGCCGCAAGCCACCAGCAACCCCCCGATCGCGATCATTAGAGGCGAGTCGGCTTCCTTCATGGCTCCGAACAGCAGGGCTGTCGGTATCGCAAGGTAAAGGGCGGAGGTTCGTCCGGTTTCGATCCAGCGCCAGAGCAGCCAGATCAGAGGGGTTCCGACCATGATGCATTCGATCTCGACGGGACCAAGTCTCGGAAAGATGTCAGCCCACGATTTATGGCCGAGATAGAACGCGGCAAACAGCAGTGCGCTTGGAATGCCAAAAGTCCGGAGGACAAGGGAGAAGATCAGCGTCGTCGTGCTGAGGTACAGCAGGAAATTGGCAATGTACCAAAGGCGAATGTTGCTCCCAAACAGATAGGTCTGGATCGACTTGAACACATAGAAGGCAGGACGAAACCGGGTTGCTGCTCCCTTGGTCGCCAGTTCCTGATACTCGTCGGTGTTCTTCAGGTCGGTCCATATTTCCTGTAGGGTTGCGGTCGACTTGTCGCCCAGCGGATAAAGGATGTCGTGGTCGTCGATGAGCGACGGCGTTGCGTGGTCGATGAAGGTGCCGAACTGCAGAATGAGCAATCCTGCGAGGACGCTCGCAAACAACAGAGTTAGTGCGGTGCAGGGCTTTTTCGGCATGACCAGGTCTGTGCGTGGCGGCGGGGATCGATTTCAGCCGGACCATACCGATGTCGACCGTCAACTGTCGACTCCGCGACAGAGGCAAACTCGTCGGAAATCGCCAGCAGGGCGGATTCTGGCGCGTTACCCGCCCTGGCTTCCCAATTGACGGCCTAGAGGCCCTGAAGTAACCAGTGCTCAACTGGAAGTAATTTTCTCGGACTTCGGCAGGATTCCAATGAAAGTCGTAATCCTCGCAGGAGGCTTGGGTACTCGGATCGCCGAGGAGACCAGCACGCGGCCGAAGCCGATGGTCGAGATCGGCGGCCGGCCCATCTTGTGGCACATCATGAAGATCTACAGCCACTACGGCTTCAATGATTTCGTGATCTGCCTCGGCTACAAGGGCTACATGATCAAGGAGTACTTCGCGAACTACTTCCTGCACATGTCCGACGTGACGTTCCATCTCGCCGAGAACCGGATGGAAGTACATCGCGAAACTGCGGAGCCCTGGCGAGTCACGCTAGTTGACACCGGCGAGGAAACGCAGACCGGCGGCCGGCTGAAGCGGGTGCTGCCTTACGTCGCGGACGAGCCGTTCTTCGCGCTGACCTATGGCGACGGCGTCGCCGACATCGATCTCGGTGCCGAGATCGCCTTCCACAAGGCGCATGGCCGCAGGGCCACCGTCTCGGTGGTCCGGCCGGCAAAACGATTCGGCGCGGTGGCGATCGAGGGCGACCGGGTCGTCAATTTCGAGGAGAAGCCGAACGACGACGGCGGCTGGATCAATGGCGGCTTCTTCCTGCTGTCGCCGTCGGTCGGTGATCTCATCGCGGACGACAAGACGATCTGGGAGCGCGAGCCGATGGAGCAACTGGTGCGCGGCGACGATCTGCGCGCCTATGTGCATCCCGGCTTTTGGCACCCGATGGACTCGCTGCGCGATCGCAACTTCCTCGAGGCCGAATGGGCGGGCAAACGCGCCAAATGGAGGGTCTGGTGACGGACCCTGCGTTCTGGCGCGGCAAGAAGGTCTTCCTGACCGGGCATACCGGCTTCAAGGGCGCATGGGCCTCGCTTCTGCTGCGGCGCCTCGGGGCCAGCGTCTACGGCTATGCACTGCCGCCGACGCACCAATCTGCGCTGTTCGTGACGGCGCGTGTCGCAGACGACATCAAGCATCGCGTGGCCGACATCCGCGATCTCTCCGCCTTGCGCGCCGCGATGGCGGAGGCCGAGCCCGACATCGTCATCCACATGGCGGCGCAAGCGCTGGTGCGCCCGTCCTATGAGGAGCCGGTCGAGACCTTCGCAACCAACGTCATGGGCACGGTACATGTGCTGGAAGCGGCCCGGCCGCTGGCTTGCGTGCAGGTGATCCTGAATGTCACCAGCGACAAGTGCTACGAAAACAATGGCACAGGGACGGCCTTTCGCGAAGGCGACCGTCTCGGCGGCGACGATCCCTACAGCAACAGCAAGGCCTGCGCCGAGCTCGTGACGCATTCCTATCGCCACAGCTTCTTCAACCAGAAGGGAGCAGCCCGCGTCGCTAGCGCGCGCGCCGGCAACGTTTTCGGCGGCGGCGATTTCGCGCGCGACCGCCTGGTGCCGGACGCGATGCAGGCGTTCCTGGCGGGCGAGGCGCTGCGCATCCGCAATCCCAATTCGGTGCGGCCCTGGCAGCACGCGCTCGACCCGGTGCTCGGTTATCTCGAGCTGGTCGAGCGGCTGGCGGGCGATGAACGTTTCACCGGAGGCTGGAATTTCGGGCCCGATGCCGCGAGCGAAGTGCCGGTCGGGACCGTGGTCGATCGTCTGATCGCGCTGTGGGGGGACGGCGCGCGCTGGACCGCCGATGCCGGCCCGCATCCCCACGAAGCCGCCTATCTCAGGCTCGACTGCGGGAAGGCGCGCAACGAACTCGGCTGGACGCCGCGGCTCGATCTGGCACAGGGCCTGCGGCTCACGGTCGACTGGTACAAGGCCCTGCGCGATGGCCGGGACCTGCGCAAATTCTCGCTAGATCAACTCGACCAGGTCGTCGGCGCCACCCAGGCAGCGTGATCAGCGCGATAGTTCCAGAATCTCGGCGATGCGTGCCTGCGGGGGTACCGCGTGCTTCAGATACGCACCCGAGCGCACCGCCAGGTAGGATTTGAGCAGGACGACGAGCGCGAGGATGGCACGCTCTATATCCGGCGCCAGACCGGTCCGGCCAAAGGCCGCCGTTGGCAGGAACGCCCGGTTTTCCATGAAGGTCAGCCAGTACAGATAGTCGTAGCCGGCGATGCCGTCGAACGCGTCCTCCCAGTCGATGACGCGTAGCTCGGTGCCCGCAAGCATGATGTTCTTCGGCCCAAAATCGCCGTGGCAGAGCGCTGCGGGCAGCTTTGGGAAGCGTTCTTCGAGCCGTGCGATGAGCCCGCGCGTTTCAGCCGCGGTGGCCTGCTCGATCAAGTTGCGATCCGAAAGCGTCTCCAGCGCGCGAGCGGCGGAGGCCAAATAGAGTTGGAACGACGGAAGATGGTCCGGCCGCCAATCGCCGAGGCGTTCGCTGCATTCGCCCGCGATTGCGGCCGCCTCGGCGGGCTGCATCGGGCCGGCCAGCGGCAGCAGCGCCGGCATCAGCAGGCAGAGCCGAGCCGTTCCATCCGCGAGCCGGACGTCGAAGCGGTCGAGCACGATGGTACTACCATAGAGCCGCACAAGCACGTCCGCTTCCTTCGCAAGGCTCGCGCGGGCGTCTGCGCCTGGAAGATGTGTCTTCAGAAACCGCTTCTCGCCCGCAATCTCCGCATCGAAGCAGACACCGAGCGTGCCGCCGAGCGCCGGCGTCACGCTGACGGCGCGGCCAGATGATTGCAGCTGTTGCCGCAGCGCGGGCAAGACGCGCGCGCGATCGGCGGCGATGTCGGGACGGTCGTCGGTTTCGAAGAACCCGATCTTACCCAGCACGATAGAGCGGGCCCAGATAGTCGATCTGGTCGTAGCCGAAATGGCGGGCCAGCGCCGCGGTGCCCTGCGCGATCTGCTTGCGCTCCTCGGCCGAGAGCTCCTGGATCACGGCCTGGTTGTAGTCCTTGGTGCTCTTGAGCACGGTTCCCCAGGGCGCGATGGAGTCCTTGATCTCGACGCCGTTCCAGCTCGGATAGAGCATGCTGTCGGCGAACGGCACGCCTATGAAGCCGGCGGCTTCCGTCATGAACTTGCGCTTGTCCTCTACGAGGTCCTCGTAGCGGAAGATGCGCACGTTGTCCGGATACATCTTGGCGAACATCTCGACGGTCGAGTGATAGATGTTCCAGGTAATCAGGTATTTTGACAGCGGCTGCGGGAAGGGACGGCGCTTGGTGTCGCGATAGGCCGAGAACGGATTGCGGACGATGTGCAGGATGCGGATGTTCGGGAAGTCGCGCACCATGCGGTCGGCGTCGATACCGATGGCGGGCGAGTAGCCGACGTGGACCATGCCGGGGCGCGGCTTGGTGTAATAGTTCTCCCAGGCCGCGAAGGTCGAGCGGAAGTAGGCTTCGACCACTTGGCGGCGGAAGATCGGCGGCTCACCGACGATCCGCGCAAATTCGGCGACGCGCTTCTTCTCGTCCATGACGCAATCGGCGTCGCGGAACTTGGAGCCGTTGCGCTTGCGTAGGAACGTCTTCAGCTCCTCGTCGATCATCTGCTCGTAGAGTTCGACCGCCGTCAGCCCTTCAGGAAATTCGGGATAGCGGTACTGAACGCGCTCGACGGAGGCGAGGAAGTCGTTGAAGTTGCGATTGCCGAGCTGCGATTCGAAGGGATAGACGAGCAGGTCGGGATGGCCATCGAAGTGCCGGTGGGTGACGTTTCCGCCGTGCTCGAAGCCCGCGGAAATCATGGCCAGCCTGAAGTCGCTCATGCGTCTACCCCTGTGTCGTCAAACGTCGGTTCTGGCCCCCCGTTTAGCTGCATGGGCCGGATAATCAAGTTCGGATAGGGCCCGGCAGGGGCGGAAATACGTCTCCGGGCCGGT
Source organism: Bradyrhizobium cosmicum (assembly GCF_007290395.2). Taxonomy (NCBI): domain Bacteria; kingdom Pseudomonadati; phylum Pseudomonadota; class Alphaproteobacteria; order Hyphomicrobiales; family Nitrobacteraceae; genus Bradyrhizobium; species Bradyrhizobium cosmicum. The sequence continues at coordinate 2,415,619 of NZ_CP041656.2, forward strand.
GCGTGTTCCCGAGGCGGGACATTGACGGACCCGGGTGGCTGATCTACCCGGGGCCATGCGTGTTTTTGTCACCGGCGCGAGCGGTTTTCTGGGCTCCTATCTCGTTGCAGACCTGCTGGCGGGGGGGCATGAGGTGGCCGTCCTGTTGCGGCCGGACAGCGCCTCCTGGCGTCTCGGGGAAGCCCATGGCCGCTTGCACGTTATTCCGGGCGCCCTGGAGCACCTGGAGGGGCTGCACGGCGCTCTGGGGGCCTTTGCGCCGGAGGCGGTCGTGCACATGGCCTGGCGCGGCGTTGCTGGCAGCGACCGCAACAGCCCGGTGCAGGCAGCGAACGTCGCCGATACAGTCGGACTTGTCGAGCTCGCCGCCCAGGCTGGGTCCAAGATCTTCGTCGGTGCCGGATCGCAAGCCGAATACGGCCCCTATGATAGGGCGATCCGCGAGGACGACCTACCACGGCCGACGACGCTTTACGGCATGGCCAAGCTCGCGGCCGGATCAATGGCGATGCGCTTGTGCGAGGAGCGGGGACTGCGTGCGGCATGGCTGCGGATCTTCTCGACGTACGGTCCGAAGGATGCGGATTACTGGCTGATCCCGAGCATGATCCGGAACCTGCGCTCAGGACAACATATGGCTCTGACGGCCTGTGAGCAGCGCTGGGGTTTTTTGCACGCGCGCGATGCGGCCGCGGCCTTCCGGCTCGCGATCACGCAAGCGGCTGCGAGCGGCATCTTCAACGTCGGCAGCCCGGAGGCGCCGCCGCTGCGCGAGACGGTGACCAAGCTGCGTGATCTCGTCGACCCCGGCGCAACCCTGGGGTTCGGCGAGTTGGCCTACCGGCCCGATCAGGTTATGATCCTGGCCGCTGACGTTTCGCGCATGCTCGCGTTGGGCTGGAAGCCCGAAGTGTCGTTGGACGAAGGACTACGCGAAACGGTAAACTGGCATGACACGACCAAACCTTCCTGAGCCGAAAGAGTTCGCGCGCCGTATCCGCGCGCAGGCACTGCGCATGGTGCATGCCGCCAAGGCCTCGCATATCGGCGGCTGCCTCTCGATGGCGGACATCCTGGCGGTACTGTACACGCGAATCCTGCGCCTCGATCCCGCCGAGCCGCAAAGTCCGGGCCGCGACCGCTTCGTGCTCAGCAAGGGCCACGCCACGGCGATCATGTACGCCACGCTCGCCGAATGCGGTTTCTTTTCGCTGGCCGAACTCGACACCTATTGCCGTGACGGATCGATCTTCACCGGGCACGTCAGCCATGCGGTTCCCGGCGTCGAGGTCTCGACCGGCTCACTCGGTCATGGCCTGCCGATCGCGATCGGCATGGCACTCGCGGCACGCTCCGCGGGTGCCGGCAGCCGCGTATTCTGCCTGCTCAGCGACGGTGAATGCGACGAGGGCTCCAATTGGGAGGGCATCCTGTTTGCGCCCCACCACAATCTTTCCAATCTTTGCGTCATCGTCGATTTCAACAAGATCCAGAGCTTCGGCACGGTTGCCGAGGTGCTGAACCTGGATCCGTTCGCCGACAAATGGAAGGCGTTCGGCTGGCATGTCGAAGAGATCGACGGCCACGATGTCATCGCGCTCGAGCGCGCGCTGGGCGCCGTGCCGGCTCCATCTGGCCGGCCGACCGTGGTGATTGCCCACACCGTAAAGGGCAAGGGCGTGAGCTTCATGGAGAACAAGCTCGAATGGCATTACCGTTCGCCGTCCGATGAACTGCTCGCGCAGGCGCTGGCCGAGGTCGGGGCATGAGGACCACATTCATCGAGAGCCTGTCGCAGGCCGCGAGCGAAAACCCCGATATCTGGCTGCTCTGCGGCGATCTCGGCTATTCCGTGCTGGAGCCCTTTGCGGCGAAATTCCCCGGTCGCTTCATCAACGTCGGCGTCGCCGAGCAGAACATGGCGGGCATGGCCGCTGGAATCGCGTTGTCGGGCAAGACGGTCTTCATCTACTCGATCGGCAACTTCCCGACGCTGCGCTGCCTCGAGCAGCTTCGCAACGACGTCTGCTATCACGGCGCCGACGTCAAGGTCGTGGCGGTGGGGGCCGGCTACGCCTATGGCAGCCAGGGCTACACTCACCACGCGCTGGAAGATGCAGGCATCATGTCGATGCTGCCGGGCATCGAGGTGTTCGTGCCCTGCGATCCCATGGAGGTGCGCGCCGCGACGCGCCTGATCGCGGGAAGCGGCAAGCCGTCCTATCTGCGGCTCAGCCGGCAGGGGGAGCCCAATCTCGGGGCCGTCGTGACCGACCCGCGCAAGCCGCGGGTCCTCCGTGAGGGACGGGAGGTCGTCATCCTCGCGTCCGGACCGATCGCCTCGCGCGCGCTGGAGGCGGCCGGCGAGCTTGGCGGGCGCGGCAGGGAAGTTGGCGTGATGAGTGTTTCCTGCCTGAAGCCGCTCGACGAGGCCGCGATCCGCGACGCCGTGCGTGACGCCTCTCTTATCGTGACGCTCGAAGAGCATATCCTGCGTGGTGGTCTGTTCAGCCTGGTGGCGGGTGCGTACGCCGGCGATGCGCAGCGACCGCCGGTTGCAGGGATCGGCATTCCCGAGCAGGGAGGCAAGACGTCGAGCGCAGGTTCGCGCGAGGCGTTGCTCGATGCCGCCGGCCTGTCGGTTCAGGCGATCGTCGCTCGGATCGAGCAGTCGCTGGCGAAGCGCTGAGGCGACCAGAGCGCGTTCGAGCGACGTGTGTGCCGGTTTGCGTTGAGAAGACGCGTCAAAAACCGGAACCCGGAGCACTACGCTCCCGAAGGCGGCGGAGGTCCGAAATTGACGCGCTCGCGCTCGAACACCACGGGCTTCTCGCGCACCTGTCCGTAGATCGCGAGCACGTATTCGCCGATCATGCCCATGAAGAACAACTGCACGCCGCCGAAGAAGAACATTGCGACGATCAGCGTGAGAATGCCTGGCTCGGCAAGCTTCTGATAGAGCACCAGGCCGATGATGAAATTGACGATTGCGTATGCGATGCTCACGGCCGAGATCAGAAAGCCCGCGAACAGGCCGAAGCGAACCGGTGCCGTGGTGAAGGACACGAGCCCGTTGATGCCCTGATCGATCAGCGCGCCGGCGCGGTTCTTCGAAAACCCTTTCTTGCGCTCGCGCCATGTGTAGGGCACGCCGACCATGCGTCCACCGCATTCGAACGTCATCATGCGCATGAACGGATAGGCGTCACGGACCAGGCGCATGGCCTCGACGACGCGCCTGTCGACGAGTTGGAAGTCGCCGACGCCCGGAGGCACTTTGAGTTCGGAAAATCTGGTGAGCAAGCGATAGTAGGCGTTGCGGAGCCCGCGCATCAGACGGCCTTCTTCCCGCAGGGCGCGGATGCCGTAAACGATCTCGTTGCCGGCTTCCCACAGCTTGACGAACTGGGGAAGGAGTTCGGGCGGATCCTGAAGGTCGGCCGGCATGAACAGGAGAACGGCGTCGCCCCTGCTCGCCATCACCCCGTTATAGGTATTGCGCAGCGGTCCGAAGTTGCGTGCGTTGACGATGACCTTGACCGAGGGATCGCTCGCGGCGATCTCGCGCAAAATCTCGACGGTGCGGTCGTCGGAGGCGTTGTCACAGAAGATGTGCTCGCGCTGATAACCCTTCAGATCATCGTCGAAGATCTTTCGGATCGCCTCATAGCAATCCCTGACATTCAGCTCTTCGTTGTAGCAGGGCGTGATGACGCTGATTGTCTTCACAATCGTCTTCCTTGGCGAAGGGGCTGCATGAGAAGACAGAGCCTCAAGCATGCGGGATAGTGGACCTGGAGCTTCTAGCTGTTCTGCATCCCGCGTACCAGTCTGCTACTGCAACGTGAAATTCGAATCAAACGGCAGAACGCCGGCCCCCCGCGCCGGAAGGGCGATGATGGCCTGTAATTTGATATAATCTGGAATATCAGGATGATGTCGACATCGTCCGGGCGGCCTGATACCTCACGATCCGCGTGCCAGGACCCAAAGAGCTGCTACCGCAACGAGATGTCAGCCTCAATTCGACAATTCGCGATCTCCGCTCTTCGGCGCCTGCTGGGCCGCGCGGATCTGCGCTCTTACGTCCGGCTTCGCCGGCTTGCCTTCGAAAAAAGGATGTTCAAGGAGCCGATCTCGGCTCCGCAATTGCGATCGGCCTTCGAGAAATTGGGGGTCAAGGCCGGCGCGACAGTCTGGGTCCAGTCTTCCTGGAACGAGTTTTACAACTTTCCGGGAAAACCGTCGTCCGTCATCGATTTGCTTCTCGACCTGATCGGTCCCGAAGGAACCTTGGTGATGTCCGCCATTCCCTTGAAAGTCGACGAGTGCAAGATTCTGGAAATCCACAGAGAACCTGTGTCCACCGGGCTGATCGCTGAAACGTTCAGGCGCTACCGTGGCGTCAAGCGCAGCATTCACAACTCGTCCTCCGTCATTGCATTGGGGCCTCGTGCGGAGTTCCTCGTCAAGGACCACCAGCTGACGGAGACCCCGTGGGATCCCGAATCTCCCTATCAGAGACTGATGGAGGCCGATGCTCTATGTGTCGGGCTGGGAGTGGGGAGGTTTCTGGCGACCCTGACACCATTGCATGCCGTCGAAAGCATCCTTCGCCACGAGAATCCGGACTTTGCCGCGATTTTTCACGGGTCCACGACGTATCGGTGGCGTACGCGCGAGGGCGATGAGGGGACGCATACCTATCTCAACCGTAACGGGGCCTTCGACGCCGCGTGGCTCGGCCGGCATTATCCCCGCGATCAATACATCGAATTTCGCCTATCGAACTTGTGGATGTGGTCAATTCCGGCGCGCGACGCGATCATGACAGGCGTTTCCCTCGGCCGGCGTGGTATCAACATGTACAGGATGCCTTGGTATAGGCGCCTGATGGCCTAACGTATCGCCTTGAAATCAGAAGAGAAAACTTCGGTTGAAGCGGCGTCGGCCGGAGTATATGAAGGCGTTTCTCAACCGCGAAGGGCTTGATCAGTGGATAAGCACGCAGACGTCATCAGCCGATTGCAGGCAATTTTCCGGGAGGAACTCGATCTCCCGAATTTGCAGATTTCGCCGCAATCGACGCCCGACGACGTGGACGGATGGGATAGCCTTGCGACGATTCGTATCGTCGCTGCGGTCGAAAGAGAGTTCGATCGCGAGTTCGAAGCTGCGCAGATCGAGAGCATTCGCTCGGTAGCCGATCTGATCTCGATGATCGCAGCCTGACGCTGGTCAGTTTTTCTAAGTACGAGCGAGCCTGTCGTGACCAAGCCGATGATGAGGTGGCTGCCGCAGCCCACGACAAGCGACATCGAGCTCAGCCGCAGCCTCGGCGGAAGCAACATCGCTGATCTGGTTCGCCTGGCGCAATGTGAATGGGATGCAGGCGGCCTCCGCCGCCTCGCGACACGCTTGGCCGGAATTCAGTTGCCAGATGGCCAGCCCACCGGTCTGCAGGCGGTTCGTGTGTTGCTGCTCTCGAACTCGACGGCGCGGCATCTGAAGGAAACGCTGATCGGAACCGGGCTCCGGCACGGTATGCGTGTCGATGTCATGATCTCGGAATACGAAGATCCCGAGGTCTTGCTGGTGCGCGATTATGACAGCATCGTCTCCTTCAATCCTGACATCGTGGTCCTTGCGATGGACGTGCATGCCTTCGGCCTTCGGCCTGCGGCCGGGAATGCCGAGGCCGCGGCTGCCATTGCAAGCCGGGCGGTGGATCGCCTCCGTGCAATCCGTGAGAGCGTCCGGTCGTCGTTCAAGAAGCCGGTTGTCTTTCAGACCTTAACTTTGGATCCTGGCCATGTCAGGCTGCATGTCGATCGGCTGATACCCGGGTCGCACGCGGACCTCGTCGGCCGGGTCAATGCAGGACTCTCCGATTTCGTCAGATCCAGCGGCGACCTCCTGCTGGACGTTGCGATGCTGTCCGAAAGGATCGGCCAGGACAATTGGAACTCCGCGCGGCACTGGGCGCTGGCCAAGTATCCATTCGCGCCGGAGAATGCGCCGCTATATGCGGAGCATCTGGTCAGGCTGGTCGCTCTGAAGTTCGGCAAGTCGCGCCGGGTCCTCGTGCTCGATCTGGACAACACCATGTGGGGTGGGATCGTCGGCGATGACGGCAAGGAGAATTTGCTGCTCGGCCCCGGCAGTCCTGTCGGGGAAGCCCATTGCGCGCTTCAGGCCATGGCGAAGGAATTGCGCGACCGCGGCATCGTGCTCTGCGTTTCCTCCAAGAACGAGGAGAGCGTCGCCCTGGATGCGTTTCGCACGCACCCGGAGATGGTCCTCGCCGAGGAGGACATCGCCGTCTTCCAGATCAACTGGACCGACAAGGCAGCCAACCTGCAGGCGCTGTCGGACATTCTCAGTCTCGGCCTCGACAGCTTCGTCTTCCTGGACGACAATCCCGCGGAGCGAGCGCAAATTCGCTTTGCCCTGCCTCAGGTCGCCGTGCCGGAGCTCCCCAAGGATGTGACGGAGTGGATTCCGGTCTTTCAATCGGCTTGTTACTTCGAGACGACAGGGTTCACCGTGGAGGATCGTGACCGGGCGTCGTATTACCGGGCGGACGCCAGGCGCGCGGCCCAGCTGAAATCGTTCGCCCGACAGGAGGACTATCTCCAGTCGCTCGACATGGAATTGCTCGTGAATCCGTTCGACGCGATCGGGCGGAAGCGGATTGCGCAATTGATCGCAAAGTCCAACCAGTTCAACCTGACGACAAGGCGCTATTCGGAAGCCGATGTTGCGGCGGCCGAGGCCGATCCGCGCCGCATCACCTTGCAGATGCGGCTCAGTGACGTCTTTGGCGACAACGGCATGATTGGTGTCGTCATCGCGGACATCGGTGCAGATGCGATCGAGATCGACACGTGGTTGATGTCGTGCCGCGTCCTCGGACGCGGCGTTCCGGAGGCGACACTGGATTGGCTCGTCGCGCGTGCGCGGGATCTGGGTAAAGGCTTCGTGCGCGGCGTCTACATCCCGACCAAGAAGAACATGATGGTCGCGGATCACTATCGCAATTTGGGATTCGAATTGACTGGCGAGCGTCCCGGCGGGGAGACCGCATGGGAGCTCTCCGTGGACGCTTATCGGGACAAGAAGCCGCCCATCCGCATTCGCGATGCCGTTGGCGCGCACTGAAGGAGACGGATTTTGAGCACGGCGGCGTCAAGTCTGATCGACGAACAGCGTTTTCCGCAGCTCGCTGCGCTGATGCGGACCCAGTATGAGAGAACGCCTGCGCATCGCGCATTCCTGGAGTCGCGGTTCTCGCGCGCTTCTGCGGAAGATTTCGCGACGCTCGAGGAGCTCGCCAGCCAGATTCGGCAGATCGCGGGTCCGCGACTCGGCGAAATCTGCGACGGCTACGACTTCATCTGCAAGATCGTTCGGGAGGAGGAGATCTTCTTCCGGCGCCACGGACGATACCGGCTCACGACCTTCGAGGAAGCCAATCGCCTGGTCTACGGCAACACCGAATATATGGGCAGGTACATGGATGGCCTGCTGCTGACCCAGATTTACTGGTCGAACCATACGGCGTGCTATCAGTTCTATCGCAATGTGTTCCTGAAGCAGGCGCCTGCCGGCTACGACTATCTGGAAATCGGTCCGGGGCACGGACTGCTGCTCTATCAGGCTCTCAAGGACGAGAGATCGGGCAGTGTGAAGGGCTGGGATGTCAGCAAGGCGAGCATCGGCCAGACCTGGGATGCGCTGACGATCATGGGCATGTCGGGCAAGAAGCCCGAGCTTGTCCTGCAGGATCTATACGCGGTTCCCGACGACAGCGCGAAATTCGATTGCCTCACCTTCTCAGAGGTTCTCGAGCATCTCGAAGATCCGAAGGGGGCCCTGGTCAAGTTGCGATCGCTGCTCAAGCCGGCAGGTCGGCTGTTCGTAAATGTCCCGATCAACAGCCCCGCGCCGGATCATCTCTATCTGTTGCGCTCGCCGGAGGATGCCGTCGACGCGGTCCGCGCGGCAGGCTTCGAGATTGAACGCGCGGAATTCTTTCCGATGACAAACCACACGATGGAGCAGGCGCGGAAGCACAAGCTGACGATCTCTGCCTGCATCATTGCAAGACCGAACTGATGGCGTCTTCCGCCCGCCCCGAATTGACCTTCGACCATCTCGGCATGGTCGTGCGGGATCTCAAATCCGGGTTCGGAAATGTCTGCTCCCTGCTGCCGATCGTCTCGGCCACGCAAATCTATGACGACCAGATGCTCGGCGTCTCGGTCCAGTTCCTGCGCGACGCGAGCGGTGTAATCTTCGAGCTCATCGCGCCGCTTGGAGACAATTCTCCGGTCGCAAAGATCGCGGCGTCGGGCAGGGGCGTGATCAATCAGGTCGCCTACCGGGTCAGGAATTTGGCGGATGCCGCACAATATTTCCGCGCGCAAGGCGCAACGCCGACCGGCACGGCGAAGCCCGCGATAGCTTTCGCAGGCGCCCCAGTGCAGTTTTTTCTCACCAAAGAGTTCGTCGTTGTCGAACTGATCGAGAGCGAAGGGGCTTCGCGCGAATTTGTTCCCATCTAGAAGCCGGTTTCGATCGTTGGAAACAGCCTACTCGGCGCGGTGAAGACCGATGCGGGCTGCTTGGAATGCCCGCCGCACGCAGGACAACACTGCGGGGCCGATCTGGCCGGCATCGAATTGGCCGGCAAATCCGAACAGCGACTGAAAGCCTTCCACTTCATAGCCACCCTCGGGAATTTGCGCCTTGGTTGGGAGATATCCGCAAAGCGATCCCAGATAACCCGCGTAAAGGCGGATACATTCCGGCGGTTTGGGCACGGCTTCCCCGATCGCGGCTTCCCATTCAACCGACGGTTCAGCTGAGATGGCGACGATCTCGAGCGCATCATCGAAGCCGATCACTTGGACGCAGAGGGGCTTGGGTGGCGCAGTGCCTCGAAAGAACCTGCTCAGCGGAACGCTGGCCGAACCGATTCGTAACTCCCTCGGACTGAACTTTCTCGTCGCAGACTGCTGCGCGATCGCGTCCAGCTCGCTCGCGAGGCTGTCGCTCCAGCGACGCCAATCCTCCAGCGACACGGACGGAAAGAGATTTCCGAAGAATACAATTCGCACCAATCGCTGGAATCGTTCGCGCAAGGCAACAGGCCGCGGTGACGGCACGATATGTGGCCTGATGTTCCCGCAGAATCCCGTCAGGAACAGGCACGGAATGGCGCCGAGCCTGCGGCGAAGCCGTTCGCGAACCTTGCCGGGAAAGTCGGCGCTGATCGCGTCGGTCGGGACAACAGCCGTCGGGTGGCAGGTGTAGTGCCAGACCATTGCAATGGGCCGATCGTCCCTAGTGTCCCGCACGAGGAGGACTGTCGCAAGTTCGTTCTTCGGACCCTTTGGATTCGGCGAGAAGGCAATGCTGGTAAGGTTGAAACCGTGCATCCTGCCGATGGTCGGAAACGGCCAGTAACGCCGGCGGTTGATCGAATGCCGGAGCCTTCCCTCGGAGATTTCGAACACGACTGGCACGGGCTCTTGCCCCTGAAGTTGCCCTATGAGATCGTCCACGGCATCGGCAAGCTCGGCAACGAATCGCTCGTCCGGGATTCCCAGTGGCGCGCACGCTTTGTCCGTCGCGGGAGCGCTGTGCGTGTGGGAGGCCTGCAGAACGATCTCGTCACGGACGAAGCCGCGCTTCTCGAGCTTGCTGACGATGAGGTCTTGCAGCTCGGAGCCGACCTGCAGCAGGTCGAAGGAGAGAAGGAGGATCCGGCGGCCTGGGTCCTCGAACAGCACCGCTCCGACTTCGATAGGGTCGAGAATGTCGGAGCAGGGATTGGTCCTGCCCGGATAACCCGCAAGCCGGACCGGGCGGTCGCGCGGCGTTATGTCCCGATGGCCCGCTCGCGCAACGATGTTCGACAACGTTCAGCCCTCTCTATGGCACGGATGTCACTAGCCAATTCCGTACCGGCGTCCAAGCCGGAACCAGGTATCTCGTCGCTTGTGCACGGACGAGCGGAATACTAAGGCTTAGTTGGCGATGGAACAGCGGCATATTCGGAGCGGGACAGTGATTGGCCAGATGTGCCGTTTCCGGCGGATCGAACCACTTCGCCCGTGTCTGACGTGACCGAGTCCGGCTCAGACCGCGGGCGCCGCATCCTGGGGGGATGGTCGGCGAATTCGATGATCGTTCTGCTAGCGCTGACGCAGCAGATTGTTCTCATTCCGTTCTTTTTGCGGTATTTGGGGCATGAGACGCTGTCGGCGTGGCTCACGATCTTTGCCGCCGGGAGCCTGGTGCAGGCCGCCGATCCCGGTCTTCATGCGTGGAGCTTGAACCGCTTTCTCTCGTTCAAGTCACGGGGGGATTGCGATCGCCGGACCCGCAGCTACTTCGCCGGCATCCTCCTGCTTTTCATCGGCGTCGTCGCGGGCCTCGTCTGCCTCATCGGCATTCTGCTGATGCTAGTAAATCCTGCTGATGTCCTCGGATTTCGCAATGAGCCGAAGTTCGACCTGGCGTTCGCAATCGTGACGCTTGGCCTCGCCACCACGCTGCCAGTCAACCTTGCCAGTTCGCTGTTCCGAGCCCGTGGCTTGTATGGCCGCGTCGTCGCCGTGCAGGCGTGGGGAACAGGGCTCGGCCAGATCGCGCAGGTGATTGCGGTGTTTCTGACGGGCGATCTTCTAATGATGGCTCTGGCCTTCGTCCTCGGTCAGGTCGGCGTCTCCGCATTCATCCTGTTTTCGGACCTGAAGCTGCACTTTCCTTTCCTCAGCAGGTATCCACGGCGCGTTTCGTGGGCATGGACGAAGGCTCAATTCGCCGGTGCGTTTCCTTTCGGGATCATGAATTTTGCCGAAGTCGGAATGTCCTACCTGTCCGTCCTGCTCGTCGGCGCTTTGGTGTCCGATCGGGCCGCGATCGCCCAATGGGTTCTCACGAGAACTGTTTCGAATTTCCTGCGTGGCCTGTGCTATCAGTTCTCTCTGCCGATCGCGGCCGAGCTTGGGCACGATCATGCCGTGGGTGCGCGCGACAGCCTGCGCGCCCTGTATGCCAAGGGCCTGTTCGTGGTGACCTTCACGGTCAGCCTGATCACAGGTGGGCTGTTGTCCTTCTGGCGAGAATTCTTCGAGCTTTGGACCACGGGCAACATTCCATACGACGCCACGCTTGCAATCGTGCTGATTGGCGGAACTTGCCTGGTCACGCCGGCGACCTTCGCCATGAGCTACGCAAGCTACAGCAACAGGGGCACGCTGCTGCTCTGGACCAAGTCGCTGCAGATCGCGATCTTCTTCGGGCTTGCCTTGTTCCTGATCCCGGCTCTCGGTCCACTGGGCGCCGCCATCAGCCTGACGTCGGGAGACATTCTGGCTCAGCTCGGCATCCTGTTCTCGGTGTTACTCGTGCAGACCCTCAAGAGCCCGCTCCGACACGCCGCGCTTCTATTCGGAATGATGCTGGCGGTTGTCGGGGCGGGATTGGCGATGGGGGCGGCGGCGCGCTACATCGTGCCCGGAACCGGCTTCGTCCATCTGGTGCTGCAATGCTGCATTTGGCTCGCCGGCATCGCGCTGATTGCCTCGCCACTGACGAGCCGCGCGTTACGCAACAGGCTAATTCAGAATATTCCACATTGAAGACGCTCAACGAGGAATGAGCGCGAGGCGATGCTTCAGCCGTGCCATCTGTGCGGCGAATTGATCCCGGCCGAGCTCCGTCTCCCTGGCTAGCTGCTGCAATCGCTGTTCACCAGCTTCGCGCAGACGCTCGCGGGTCCCCTCGGTCCGAAGGTTGAGGATTGCGTCGGCGAGCGAAGCCGGATCGTCATAGTCGAACAGGATGGCGGCGTCGCCGGCTTGTGTTTTGAACGCTTGGGGATAGATGACGGGCGTTCCGACTGCCCAGGCCTCCAGCGGTGGCAGGTTGGTTGGGCCGAAGTAGCTGGGCATGACCAGCGCGGCGGCGCCGCGATACAGGGCGCCGAGTTCGGAGGATTCCACGAAGCCGAGGATCGAGACCTGGTCTGCAAGGCCATAGTCCGCGATCGAAGCTTCGATCTTGTCGCGTTCGCCGCGGTCCGATCCGCACAGTACCAGCCGCTCGATCCGGCCCTGGTCACGCAGCCTGGCCAGCGCGGCCAGAAGTGTGACGTGGTTCTTGTGAAGCCAGAACTGCGCCGGATAGAACAGGTAGTCCCGCTCCAGGCGGTATTTTCCCAGGACGGCTTCGTCGCTGGCTTTGGAGTCGTCGGCCGATGAGGCAACATAGATCGAAGGCGAGAACGGGATCTGCACCATGCGCGATCTCTCTACGGCGTAGCGCCGGGACAGATCCTCGACCAGTTCGGGCGCATTGACCACCACCAGAATCGCCTTCTTGCTTCCGAGTCCGAACAGGATCTCGCGCCGCTCGAACTCGCCGAACGTGCGCACTTCCGGAAATTCCGGCGCATCGCGATGGCAGCCGTCGAAGATCGTGATGACGAAGGGAAGCTGATAGAGCAGAAGGTGCCGCTTCGACGTCGAGGTGAAATGCACGACGTCGATCCCGTCTCGGACCAGGGCGCGTTCGAATGGGGACTTCAGTTTCAATCCGATCTGCACGAGATCGAATGGACCGCAATATTTGAGAAACAGGAAGGCATGATCGAGGACGCTGAACTTCAGCAGCCGTGCCTCGATGCCGAACTCCTTCAGGATGCGCTGGGTCTGCGGATAAGGTGAGTACACTACGACTTCGTTGCCGGACTTCGTCGCCCAGTCGCGAAGCCAGAGCACATCGTTCAGCGGTTGCTGAAATCCCCCGCCGACCTCAAGGGCTTGCTCCAGCATCACGGCCAGTCGCAACGGTCTCACGGCGAGGGTCTCTTTCTGGCGATCGAGTAGGCCGCCCAGGTCTTAGAGTTCGGCGCGGCCTGCGACAGCCAGGCGTAACTCCCGTCGGGTTGGAATCCGCTGGCCTGGAGCGAGGCTTCGATCTCGAACGGAAACCAGTAGCGCATGCGGTGTGTTTCGTCGACGCGCAGGATCGTGGCGCGATCGATGTCCTCGCAGAAGAGGGTGTAGTTCACGAAGACCGTCGCGTTGAGTTCGTCGTGCTCGGATTGCGCGATCCGGGTCAGCCGCAGCGGATGGCGTTCGATCTCCTTGACGCGGGTCTCGACGCCCTGTGCGAGCACGGCTCCGCCGTACCAATAGTCGAAGAAGAATATGCCGCCCGGCTTCAGTGCCGCGTGAGCGGTCCTGAACAATTGCTCGAGCCTTTCGCGGTCGTTCTGGTAGCTCGCCACATGGAACAGCGACACTACCGCGTCGAAGCCCTGCTCCGGTCCGGCGTCGCAGGCGTCGCCTTGGCGGAAGGGAATGTCATGCCCCGCCTGCTCGGCCCTGGACTTGGCGCGTGCGATCATTTCATGGCTGAGATCGATGCCGGCCACGCTCCAGCCGCGCCGTGCGAATTCGATCGCATGCAGCCCGGTGCCGCAGCCGAGGTCGAGCACCCTGCCGGATGCAATGCCGTGGTCGCGCAGGCGCCTCTCCACGAAATCCACCTCCGAAGCGTAGCTCTTGTCTTCGTACAGCAGGTCGTACCAGGGCGCGTATTCCGCGAAGACCGTCACGCCAGAATCTCCTTCAGGGCCTGCGCCGAGCGGGCTATCTCCGCTTCGGTCAATGCAAGGCCGCTCGGCAGATAGAAGCCCCGGCGGGCGATGCGCTCGGCGTGTGGGTGGGCCTCGTCCAGCATGTATCCCATCCGGCGCAGCACCGGCTGCTCGTGCATGCACCAGAAGAACGGCCGCGTGCCGATGCCCTTCTCGGCCAGGCGCCGCATTGCCTCCTTGGCATCGAACGGGACGTCGTCGTCGAGGACGATCGCATAGACCCAGTAGATGTTGTCGGCGTAGTTGGTGCGGGCAACGGGACGGCGGATGCCGGCTACGCCCTCGAGGTGCTCGTCGTACAGTCTGCCCAGCTTGCGCTTGAGCTCGACAGTGCGCGGCAGCTGCTCGATCTGTGCGACCCCGAGCGCGGCCTGCAAATTGGTCATGCGCGCATTCCATCCCAGCTCTTCATGAACGAAGCGCTGTTGCGGCTGGAAGCAGAGATTGCGAAGGCTTTGCAGGCGATGGGACAGCGCGTCGTCGTCGGTGAGGATCATGCCCCCTTCGCCGGTCGTGACGTGCTTGTTGGGATAGAAACTGAAGGTCGAGACATCGCCGAAGCTGCCGCAGGGCGCGCCGCGATAGGTCTGGCCGTGCATCTCCGCAGCGTCCTCGACGATCTTCAGGTCGTGCTTGCGGGCCAGCGTCAGGATCGGATCGAGATCGACAGGCAGGCCATAGATGTGGACCAGCATGATCGCGCGCGTGCGCGGTGTGATAGCAGCTTCCACGCCCTCGACGGTCATGTTCCAGGTGCCAGGATCGCAATCCACCCCCACCGGGACGAGGCCGGCTCGGACCACGGCAGCGGCGCAACTGATGATCGTGAAAGTCGGAATGATGACTTCAGCGCCCGGCTCGAGTCCGAGAGCGTGGACGGCAATGTCGAGCGCGACAGAACCATTGGTCACGGCAACGCCGTGGCGCCGTCCCGCGACCCGCGCCATCTCCGTTTCGAAGCGCTTGATGAATGGGCCCTCGGAGGAAATCCAGCCGGTGCGGACGCATTCGTCGAGATATTCGGCCTCGTTTCCATCCAGCAGGGGCGTGTTGACGGGAATGAATGAGGTCACAGGCCTGGACCCTTGATCCGTATCTCCGAGGCGGCTGCCTCCTCAAATCTCGTCTTGTCGTTCTCGCCGGAGTAGGGGCCTTGCTTGATCTCGAGCATTTCGACCGGCTCGATGACGCGAAACCCGTGCGCGCCGCTGCAGAGCAGGATGACGTCGCCAGAACCGAGCAAGCGGCTCTCGAGGTATTCTTCGCCCACCGTGTAGAAGTCGACTTGAAGTTTTCCCTTCTGGATGAAGAGAACCTCCTGCGTGTAGTGCACCTCGCGCGTCACCTTGTTGTGACGATGCGGCGCGATGCTCTTGCCCTGAGGATGGCTCATGAAGGCGAGTTGCTGCGACAATTCCGGTGTCGAGAAGAAGTGGATGCCCGACTCGCGAAACGAAGCGCGCACGATGATCGCGTAGAGCTGGTCGCCGAATCGGACATGTTCGACGTGTTCCATCAGGGCTTTTCCAGAATTCGGATTGTATTACAACGCCTTAGCGCTATTTCGCGGCAACTTTGGCCATTTTCCCCGGAATCGTCAAGGGTAACGCCGGGTTTTTCGAAGTTCGCCGCGCCTACTGAACAAGCTGCAAAATATCCTGCACGCGACTGCGAAATGTGTGATCTGCCAACGTCCGCTTCTGTCCGTTTGCGGCGATCGCCGCGCGCGATTTGTCGTCTCTGAGATAACGCCCGATCGCTGCCGAACAGTCCTTGGGGGACCGCCAGGCAACAACGTCTCGATCCGGTTCAAAAAGAGTATGCAAGTTCTGTTTGAAGTCCGTCAGAAGAAAAGCGCCGACGCCGGTGGCTTCGAACAACCGCATGTTTCCTGCTTCATCGCCGGCGATGTCGATATGCGAGTTCAGGTTGATCCGCGACCGCCTGAGAACCTGGTACATCTCCGAGCCCCACACTTCGCCTTGAAAACATTGCCGGAGCGGTGAGGTCGCCGGAAGCGAGCTTGAAATATTGCCCCATAGCTTGAGATCATGACGCTTCGCAATGAACTCCAGAAGCGCAATCCGCTCCCGGTGATCTTCGGATACCGAACCAACAAACGAGACGTCGACATCCGGGGGAGGCGGAGCAGGCAGCGCGTCCAGGACGGCCGTATCGAACGCAAGGTGAGAGACCTCTGCACGAACATCGGCGGCTCGAAATGCCCGGACAACCCGGGGCAACTGCGACAGCATCAGGTCGTAGGCGCCCCAATCTTCTCCCTTGGTGGGCTCGATGCCGACCTGTCCGATGACGACCCGCACGCCCATGTCCCTGATGCGCCGCACCAGGTCGGTGGTTACATAAAAGACATCCTGGTTGAGGACGAGGTCCGGCTTGAACTCCTCGATCTGGGCGAGCAGAATCCGTTCGGCTTGCTCGCTCAGCCGTGGACTCAAACCCAGACGTCGGGCCAACGGCCGCAAGGCCGGTTTCAACGGTGCGATGGTACGCTGGAGCCATCCCGGCAATCGCTGCTTTCGGCTCGCGCCGAGATCGGCGCCGGTGTCGAGTGTCATGCCATGCTCACCGGCCCATGCCGATTGCAGCCAAAGATTGTTGACGTGAACGTCGGCGGCCGGGTGACCCAGCGCCGCGAAACTGCGTGAATAAAAGTCCGCCACACCGAACAGGCTCGCGTTACGCGCGGCCATTTGTTCCGCGTAGCCGGCCGTCTCCAATCCGGGATGGCGGCCGTATAGCCACGACAGAAAACGAGGATAGTCGGCATTCAGGACAAGCACGCGCATGGAGCTCAGACTCTTGCTTTGAGGCCCGTTTCGGAAGCCACTGCAAATGGCTGCCGAGGCATGACGTACCACAAGAGAAACAAAAGAGCGGCGCCGTTCGTGACCATCATGATGGACAGCGGCACATTGAGGAAAGCTTGCGTCACTATTCCGCTCGACAGGATGACAAATCGGGGTGGAAGCCCTTCGGACGTCAGATTTCCAACCGACAGGATCAGGCCGGCCAAAAATGCGCTTGCTGGTGCTAGCGCGCTCCCCACCGAGGCGATCCCCTCAGTTGCGAGCAGGGAGGCGTTCATATTTCCGACCGGATAGTTCCTGGCGATGATGAGCGCAGGCTGCTCATCGTAGGAGCAGGCCATCAAATATTTCATCAGGGAGATCTGGCAGAAATGCGTCGTCTCGTGCCGAGAAAAGAAATCATTGTAGACGTCGATCGCGACCGACGGAAAAGCGATCATTCGGAAATTGATCGTTCCAAAATAGTTCAAAAAGAGCGACTCGGAGATCAGGCCTTCGCGGCACAGCGCCGCAAGGACAAGACCAACCGCGATTGGTCCGAGCAACGACGCGACCACCGCGATCCTGGCTTCAAGATAGGTCGAGACAAGCAGAAGGAAGCAAAGCCAAACCGGCGCGAACAGGGCCGTCTTTGTGAGAGTCACGGGATAGAAGGCGACGCAGAGAAGCAGCACTGTTGCCGCCAGCATGTGCGCTCGCATCTCAACGCAACATGCAAAGGCAAATGGCAGCAAGGCCCCCAACGCGATTCCCATGGTGTATTGGAGGAGAATCGGAAACTTCAACTCGTCACGGAACTGATAAATCTCCGAAAGCCAGATTAACTTGAAGTTGTAGAGGAAACCCGTCGCGATGATCGCCAGCGTCGCCGCGATGATGGCGGCAACGAGCCAGCGAAGGCTTCTTGTCGAGCCAGCAGGCTTGATCTTGATTGGCCATTTTAGAAAGAGCATCGGGGCAAGAAATGTTGCCGTGGAAGCGATAGCCGAAATCACTGGAAATCTGTGGTCGTAGTCGAGTTGAGAAAAGGGAGTAAGCCAGAGGTAGCCGAGCGTCACGGTGTACAGGTAGAATGAGAGAAGGTAGCCGAAGCTGAAACTTGCGAAGATCATGGCGATCGCAAGCGCTGCAATCGGAACTGAGAGAAGTGCCGCTTCGGAAATGCGGCTGCTGCTCCAGGTGAAAAGGTGCAGATACCCATACACCTGCAAGACAATGACGAACGAGATGCAGCAACAGATCGTGTGAATGGTAAAAAGTGCAGGTGTGATTGTCTTGCGCGACAGTTTCTCGAAGTTATCGGAGAATTTCATCAGTATGACCCTGGAGGGTCGTGGACCTTGCGTCTGGAAATGCTGCGCTCGGTGTCACGTACCATAGTAAAAACAGGACGGCGGCGCCGTTGGTGACCAGCGCGACGGTGAAGGGGACGTTCAGAAAAATGTGGAGCTGCAGTCCGCTCGACAGCAGAACAAAACGTTCGGGCAGTCCAGCGGACGCCCGGCTTGCAAGGCTGATGACGAGTCCGCATGCGAGGGCCGAGACGGGAGCAAGCAGAGGGCCCACCGAGGCAATACCCTCGGTCGCGAACAGCGAGGCATTGAAGTAGCCGAGGTGATAGCTTTCCTGCATGTAGACGGAGAGCTGTTCTTCGTATGGGCACGACAAGAGCTGCTTCACCAGCCCGATCTGGCAGAAGCGGGTGAGTTCGTGGCTCGAAAAGAAGTCATTGTAGAAATCGAGCGCACTTGCGGGCATTCCGATCATTCGAAAATTGACCGTTCCGAAATACACCAAGAACGGGTATTCTGGCAGGGGGCCGAGCTTGTGCAGCAGGGCCAGCAGCACCCCCGCGAGGACGGGCAGCAACAGTGAGAGAATGATCGCAACACGGGCCTCGAAGTAGATCGACAGCGCGGTGAGGAACAACAGCCAGGCCGGCGCGAGCAGTGCAAGTTTAGTCAGCGTGACGGGATAAAAGAGCCCCAAAATCAACAAGCACAGCGCTGCATATCCGTATCTTCTTAGCTGGACAAAGCCGGCATATGCAAACGGCAGGAGAGCGCCACAGACGATCCCGACGGCGTACAGTAGGGGCTTCGGAAGCACGATCTGGTCGCGATATTCGTAGATATCGAGCGGGCTGACGAATTGACGATTGTAGGACGCTCCGATGGCCAGGACGACGCCCGCTACCGCCAGAATGGCGAACAAGAACACAAGGAATTGCCCGCCTGTCAATTCGAGTTTCGGGCGACGTGCCGGACAGTTCAACAGCAGTGCGGGAACGAGAAACGCGAGCCCCGAAGCAAAGGCGGATATCGCTGCTGTGCGGTGATCATACTGAAAAGTCGAGAGCTCCAGAAGCCAGAGGTAGTCCAGGATCAGCGTGAAAAGGTAGAAGCCAAGCGCGTAGCCGAAATTGAAGGGGCGAATCATGAAAAAGATCGACAACAGCGCAAATGGAGCGGCCGTCACCGCGGCGCCCAAGACGTGAGAAACGCTGTTCTCGGCCAGGGGCAGCAGGCGTCGATAGTATTCGGCAACGAAAATCAAAGAGATACAAGAAGTTATCACGTGACAAACGACGAGACTGGGTAGCCAGTATCGAAAGCCGGAGGACGATACCGAAACGTCGGTGATTTTCATTGGCGAGGTTACTATCCCGTACGCTGGTGCGCGCTGCGTAACACGGAAGACAGCACGTGGCCACAGACCTCGGGTCTGGCCCATGATCGGTCGTGGATGTTGTTTTCGGGTCATGCTGGTGGACTGAGCGCGACGGAACCGATCGAACTTTCGCCGCATCTTGAACGGCGGTAAGAGCATCTCAAACGTGCCGTGGTCCGAGGTCACGACGGCACCGGACGAGCGCATTATTGGCTTGATCAACAAGGAAATTTTCGAATATAGGCTGTAACTTCAGGGCTTTGTTGAATGCTCGGTATGGCGGGCCACGCGAGGGTGATTGGATGATCAGATTCGGCTTGCTGGGCTGCGGGCGCATCGCGAAACGCCACGCGGAACTCCTGGGCGGCAATCACATCGATCGGGCGAGCCTGGTCGCCGTTTGCGACAACGTCAAACCTCGCGCCGATGCGTTGGCGGCGAAGTTCGGGGTTCCTGCCTATGAGGACCTGAACGAGATGCTCGCGCGCACGGACATCGATGCTGTGGCGGTTCTGACGCCGAGCGGCATGCACCCGCAGCACGCCATCGCGTGCGCCCGCGCGGGAAAGCATGTCGTCGTCGAAAAGCCGATGGCGCTCCGGTTGCAGGACGCCGATGACATGATCCGCGCTTGCGACGAGGCGGGCGTGAAGCTGTTTGTCGTCAAGCAGAATCGCTTCAACGTTCCGGTCGTCAAGGCGCGCGAGGCGCTGGACGCCGGCAGGTTTGGCCGCCTCGTACTTGGCACCGTGCGCGTGCGCTGGTGCCGAGATCAGGCATATTACGATCAGGACGCATGGCGCGGCACCTGGGCCTATGACGGCGGCGTGCTGACCAATCAGGCCAGCCACCACATTGACATGCTGGAATGGTTCTTCGGGGACGTGGTGAGCGTGCACGCCCGGGCAGCGACGGCCCTGGTGAAGGTCGAGACCGAAGACACCGCGGTGGCGACGTTGAAATTCCGCAATGGCGCGCTCGGTATCATCGAGGCGACCACGGCGGTTCGTCCGAAAGATCTCGAGGGGTCTCTTTCGATCCTTGGCGAGAAGGGCACGGTCGAGATCGCGGGCTTCGCGGTCAACCAGATCAGGCACTGGAATTTCGTCGACGAGTTGCCGAGCGACAAGGTCGTCGTCGAGAAGTTCTCGGTCAATCCACCCAACGTCTACGGCTTCGGGCATCAGGCCTACTATCAGCACGTCGTCGACTGCCTGTTGCATCAGAGCGCCGCACTGGTCGATGGCCTGCAAGGTCGCAAGAGCCTCGAACTGATCTCCGCCCTCTACGAGTCGATCGAGACGGGGCAGGAAGTCGCGCTTCGCTTCGAGCCGCGGCGGAGCAAGCTCGGTGTGATCTCGTGAGCGGTACGCCGCAGGTGCACCAGGTCGCCGTGCGCGACGTCAAATTTGGCGCGCGTGTCAAACTGGTGGAGCCCTGCAATCTCTACGGCTGCGAGATCGGCGACGACTGCTTCGTCGGCCCGTTCACCGAGATACAGGCCGGGGCAAACGTCGGTGCGCGAACCCGCGTGCAATCGCATGCCTTCATCTGCGAACTGGTGTCGATCGGCGAGGATTGTTTCGTCGGACATGGCGTGATGTTCATCAACGATACGTTTTCCACCGGTGGGCCGGCGCGCGGGCGCCGTGAATTGTGGCGCGCGACGAAGATCGGAAATCGGGTTTCGATCGGCTCGAATGCCACCATCATGCCGGTATCCATCGCCGACGATGTCGTGATCGGAGCCGGCTCCGTGGTCACGAAAGATATCACCGAGCCCGGCAGCTACGCCGGAAATCCCGCCCGCCGCCTCAAGGGCAAGATCTAGGGAATAGCATTCATGCCGGTACCTTACGCGGATCTCGGGCTGCAATATCAGTCGATCAAGGATGAGATCGACGGCGCGATCGCTGCGGTCATTCGCGACAGCGCGTTCATCCGTGGGCCGTATGTCGACGCCTTCGAACGGGAGTTCGCCGAGGCGGCAAGCGTCAAGCACTGCGTGTCCTGCGCGAATGGCACCGATGCGCTCTACCTTGCTATGGCGGCGCTCAAGGTCAAGCCGGGGGACGAGGTCATTACGACCGCGCATTCCTGGATATCGACATCCGCGATGATCACGCATGCGGGCGCGACAGTCGTGTTCTGCGATACCGACGGTGAGACCTTCACGATCGATCCCGCGGCAATCGAGGCGGCGATCACGCCGCGGACCGTCGGGATCATTCCGGTGCATCTGTACGGCCAGCCCGCGGACATGGACGCCATCATGGCGATCGCGCGCAGGCACGGCCTCTGGGTCGTCGAGGACTGTGCCCAGGCGCATCTGGCACGATACAAGGATCAGCCGGTCGGAACCTTCGGCGCGGCCGCGACCTATTCATTCTATCCCGGCAAGAATCTCGGAGCATTCGGCGATGCCGGCGCGGTCGTGACCGACGACGCGGCGTTGGCCGAACATATGACCATGCTCGCCCGTCACGGCGGCCTCGTGAAGCACAAGCATCTGATCGAGGGCATCAACAGCCGGCTGGACGGGATGCAGGCGGCGATCCTCTCGGCCAAGCTGAAGCATTTGAAGGCCTGGACCAAGGCTCGGCAGGATGCCGCTGCGGTCTACGATGCCGGTCTTAACCAGCTCGATGGCGTTGAGGTGCCTCGTGTCGCGCCAGACCGCACCCACGTCTATCATCTCTATACGATCAAGCATAACAAGCGCGATGCGCTCGCATCGTATCTCGGCGAGAACGGGGTGCAGACCGCAATCAATTACCCGACGGCGCTGCCGCTGCTTCCCGCCTATGCGCGGTTCGCGCATCGCTCCGAACAATTCCCGAGGGCGTTCGACGATCAGAACAAGATCCTCTCCCTCCCGATGTTCGCGGAGATCACGCGCGAGCAGCAGGACGAGGTCATTCGTCTGATCAGGAATTTCTAGCGGTCGTCCTCGCACAAGCGCCGCACGATGTCCCGGTAGCGCAGCGTTGAGGCCTGCTCGGTGTATTTCAGCGCGGCGACCGCAGCCTGCTGGCCTCGTTGAAGCGTGGCAGCGCGATCGGATGCGGCCTCGGATATCGCTTGCGCCAGCCTGCCGGCCTCCTCCGGAGGCACGACCCAGCCGATGTCTTCTTCGGCGACCGCAAGCCCGGCCTCTGAATTCGCCTCCGTTGCGACGATGACGGCCCGCCCAACGGCGAGAAAGTTATAGAGGCGGCTTGGAATCGAGACACCGGCGACGTTGCGCCGGTAGGGGATGATCCAGGCATCCGCCGCCGCGAGGAATTCGGCGAGCTGATCCTCGGGCACGGGCTCCAGCAGGGTGACGTTCTCCAGATTTTGCGCGGCTTGAAGCGCCTTCAGCTCGTCCCAGCCGACCCCCCAGCCGGAGAGCACGAAATGTACGCTCTTCTCGTGCTGCAACAGCCGCGCGGCCTCGAACACCGTGCGAGGTGCGTGCGTGAAGCCGAGATTGCCGCAGAGACCGGCAAGGAATTGCGACGGATGGTCTTGCCTGAGGTGATTTCCGGCACCCGGTGCGCGGTAGCCGATCGGAAGCAGTGTCCAGTTCGGCACGAAATGGATGTTGTCTGCATGCACGCGCGGGTAGCGCAGCAGCAGCGGAGGCACGTCTCGGCCGATGACGAAGATCGCGTCCAGGGACCTGAAGAGCCAGCCATTGGCGAGGCGCAGGGCACGTGCGACGAGGGAGGTCTGCCGGGCGACGCCGGCGGCGATCAGAGCCTCCGGATAGAGATCGTAAATCAGGAGTGCCGTCCTGGCGCGCCGCAGTCTTGCGGCAAGCGTGATCGCGTAGGGCAGGGTGAAGGGGCTCGTGACCGACATGACGACGTCGCCCGGCTTCGCGCGCCGGTAGACGGCCCAGAACAATCGCATCGCCAGTACCGAGCTTGCGACCAGACGTCTTGCGAGCGCGTGCTTGGGCGGCTTCCAGTTTGCGATCTCGATGATTTCGGGCGTGTTGCCGCCGGTCGCTGCCGGTCTTGCGGAGCAGGATGTTCCCGACAGGACGACGGTGGGCATGTCGAGTGCAATTGCGTTTGCGATCGCGCCGAGATAGGTCGCCGTCGTGCTCGAATCCGGCGGATAAAACTCCGTCGCGAGGATGAAGTTGGGAGCCGTCTTCACGAAACTAACCGCGTGCCAGCAGCGGCAGGATGAAATCCCGCAGGTTTCCACCCGCAAAGAGATGGCCGGGCATTCCGGCAGCGCGCGCTGCCTCGATGTCCGACGGCCGGTCGCCGACCACGAAGCTCCTGCCGGCGTCGACGGGAAACTTTTCCAGGAGGTCCACGATCATGCCGGGCTCCGGTTTGCGGCGATCGCTGTTGCGTCGGTAGGAGGCGACCGATCCGTCCGGGTGAAACGGGCAATATTCAAAGGCATCGATCCGCGCATCGTGGGCCGCCAACTGAGCCGCCATCCAACCGTGCAGACGATGGATGTCGGCTTCCTGATAGAATCCCCTCGCTACGCCGGACTGGTTGGTGATGACGAAGGCGAAATAGCCGGCATCGTTGATCGCCTTCACGGCCTCGATGGCGCCGTCGATCCAGCGGAATTTGTCGATCTCGAACAGGTAATCGCTGTCGACGTTCAGGATGCCATCCCGGTCTAGGAAAACGGCAGGGCGCAGCACCTGGTCGATCGCCGTGCTCTCTCGATCTCGGGACATGTGGGCTCGGAATTGCGTTCTCTATGGGGGCGGGCAAGCCTCGGAAGCAGCCCGGTCTCCCCGGCCGCCAATATCACGATTGTGTTCCGGATCCAATTGGTCCTCCGCGCCTGATCTGCCGGTCTCCGGGCTGTTCCCCGGGGTTGACCCGGGGGACGATATATCCAAGAAGAAGTCCGGGATGCGCTTCGCCCGGCGCCTGGTGTGCATCCATCCATTCAATTGCCACGGGAACAAGGTTTGGCCATGACTGAACGGGTTGCTCTGATCACCGGCGTGACCGGGCAGGACGGCGCCTATCTGGCCGAATATCTGCTGTCGCTCGGCTACGTCGTGCACGGCATCAAGCGGCGCTCGTCCTCGTTCAACACCGCGCGCGTCGATCATCTCTATCAGGACCCGCATCTCGGCGACGTGCCGTTCCTGATGCATTACGGCGACATGACGGACTCGACCAATCTGATCCGCTTGGTGCAGCAGATCAGGCCGACCGAGATCTACAATCTCGCCGCCCAGAGCCACGTCGCCGTCAGCTTCGAGAGTCCGGAATACACCGCCAACGCTGACGCGATCGGCGTGCTGCGGCTGCTGGAAGCGGTCCGCATCCTCGGCATGGAGAAGGAGACGCGGTTCTACCAGGCCTCGACCTCCGAGCTCTATGGCCTCGTGCAGGAGATCCCGCAGAAGGAGACCACGCCGTTCTATCCGCGCTCGCCTTACGGGGTCGCAAAGCTCTACGGCTACTGGATCACGGTGAACTACCGCGAAGCCTACGGCATGTTCGCGGCCAACGGCATCCTGTTCAACCACGAGAGCCCGATCCGGGGCGAGACCTTCGTCACCCGCAAGATCACCCGCAGCGTCGCCCGCATCGAGGTCGGCCTGGAAAACACGCTCTATCTCGGCAATCTCGAAGCCAAGCGCGATTGGGGCCATGCCAAGGATTATGTCGAGGGCATGCATTTGATCCTGCAGGCCGACAAGCCCGACGATTTCGTGCTCGCCACCGGCGAGACGCGTTCGGTGCGCGAGATGGTCGAGCTGTCGTTCGCGCAGGTCGGGCGCCGCATCGAATGGCGCGGCAAGGGCGTCGAGGAGACCGGCATCGATACGAACAGCGGCAAGACGGTCGTGAAAATCGATCCGACCTATTTCCGCCCCACCGAGGTCGATCTTCTCGTCGGCGATGCCAGCAAGGCACGCGATGTGCTCGGCTGGAAGCCGAAGCGGACGTTTGCCGAGCTCGTCCAGGAGATGATGGCGAGCGATCTGGCCGAGGCAAAGCGGGACGCGGCCAGTGGCAAGCGCACCGTTTGAGCTGAAGGGCAGGAGCGTCTACGTCGCCGGCCATCGCGGCATGGTCGGCAGCGCGATCGCACGCCGGCTGGCGCGGGAGGACGTCAAGCTCGTGACGGCGGACCGGCGCGAGCTCGATCTCTGCAACCAGGCCGCCGTGTTCGACTGGTTCGGACGCGTGCGGCCGCAGGTCGTGTTTCTCGCCGCCGCCAAGGTCGGCGGTATCGTCGCCAACAACACGCTGCGCGCCGAGTTCATCTATGAGAACATCGCGATCGCGGCCAACGTGATCCAGGCCGCGCATCAGAGCGGCGCCGAGAAGCTGATGTTTTTGGGCTCGTCCTGCATCTATCCGAAGCTGGCGGCGCAGCCCCTGCGCGAGGACTCGGTGCTATCAGGCCCGCTCGAGCCGACCAACGAGCCCTACGCGATCGCCAAGATCGCCGGTATCAAGATGGCGGAGGCCTATCGCAGTCAGTACGGGTGCGACTTCATCAGCGTGATGCCGACCAATCTCTACGGCCCTGGCGACAATTATCATCCCGAACTCAGCCACGTGGTCGCCGCCCTGATCCGCCGCTTCCACGAGGCGAAGATCGCGGGTGCCGAGAGCGTCGTGGTCTGGGGCACCGGCACGCCGCGGCGCGAATTCCTCTATGTCGACGACATGGCGGACGCCTGCGTGCACCTGATGAAGACCTATTCCAGCGCGGAGCTGATCAACATCGGCACCGGCGAGGACATCACCATCGCCGAGTTCGCGCGTGTCGTGGCCGAAATCGTCGGTTACAACGGCGAGATCGCTTTCGACAGCTCGCGCCCCGACGGCACCCCGCGCAAGCTGCTCGACGTCAGCCGCCTCGAGAAGCTCGGCTGGCGCGCAAAGACTTCGCTTCATGATGGCTTGAAGCGCGCCTATGCGGCGTACCGTCAGTCGACCGAATAGCAAGCGGTCTTACCGCTCGTCCGCGATCACCTTGCCGTCGTTCGGGAGCGCCCCCGGGCTGACCAGCTCGACATTGCCGCCGAGCTTGGTTACCGCGCGCAAGGTGCCGGCGATCTCCTCGCGCAGAGCATCGCTTGTGGCCGCGGCTTCCGCTTTCAACGTCATCGCATCGGCCTCGCCCTGGCGCGTGACGACGAGGCGCAGGCGGCCGAGCGCGGAGTGGCGCTTGCCGATCTCGGCGATCTGCTCGGGACGGACGAACATGCCCTTGACCTTGGTGGTCTGATCGGCGCGGCCCATCCAGCCCCTGATGCGCATGTTGGTACGGCCGCATTGGCTGGGGCCCGGCAGTGCCGCGGTGAGGTCGCCGAGCGCAAGGCGGATCCAGGGATGATGCGGGTCGAGCGAGGTGACGACGATCTCGCCGACATCGCCTTCCGCAACGGGATCGCCCGTGCCGGGCTTGACGATCTCCATGATCAGATCCTCGTTGACGACCATGCCGTCGCGCGCCGCGGTCTCGAAGGCGATGAGGCCGAGATCGGCGGTGCCAAAGGCCTGATAGGCATCGATGCCACGTGCCCTGATCTCGGCCTGCAGCGAGGGCGGAAAGGCCGCCCCCGAGACCAGCGCGCGCTTGATCGAGGAGACGTCGCGGCCGGTGCTCGCGGCGGCATCGAGCAGGATCTTCAGGAAGTCGGGCGTGCCGCTATAGCCGACCGGACGGTAGGCCTCGATCAGCTCGAATTGCTGCTCGGTATTGCCGGGGCCCGCAGGGATCACCGCGCAGCCAAGTGCCCGCGCGGACGCGTCGAAGATGAATCCGCCGGGGGTAAGATGGTAGCTGAAGGTGTTGAGCACGACGTCGTCGGGACGGAAGCCCGCCGCGAAAAGGGCCCGCGCGCCGCGCCAGGGGTCGGCCTGCCGCCCCTCCGGCTCGAAGATCGGGCCGGGGGAGGTGAAGAGGCGGGCGAACGATCCGGGTGCTGCCGCCACGAAGCCACCGAACGGCGTGGAGGCCTTGTGCAGGGCCGGCAGTTCCGACTTGCGCAGCACAGGCAGGCCCGCCAGCGCCGCCCTGGAGGTCACTGAGGCCGGATCGAGACCCTTGAGCCGCTCCGCATAGGCCGGTGCAGTCATTGCGCTGCGCAGCACCCCCGGCAGGCGGGAAAACAGCTCGGCCTCGCGCACGGCCTGATCGCGCGTCTCAAGGGCGTCGTAATGGGCGGTCATGGCTGGTCTTTCCGGGTTGGCATCCGTTGCACGCCGCCACCGGCATGGGTACAGACGGCCAGTGGCGGGGCTTGAAGGGGACGCGATGGCGGATGATCGGATCGTTGCGACGGGTGAGGCCGCGGACGTCGTCGCGCGCCTGAAGCGCCGCATGATCGACGAGGCGCTGCCGCTGTGGTCGTCCGTCGGCTGGGATGGTGCGGCCGGCGGCTTTGTCGACCGTCTGCACCGTGACGGCACGGCTGACGTGGCCGCGCCGCGGCGGGTGCTCGTGCAGGCCCGGCAAATCTACTGCTACGCCAAGGCGGCGCAGATGGGCTGGGACCCTGAGGGGCGGGGCATCGCGCTGAAGGGGTTGGAGCATCTGCTGGCAAAGGCGAAGGCGCCCGACGGCCGGCCCGGCTATGTTCACCGGCTGACGCCGGATGGCGCGGTCCTGGACGGCCGGCGCGATGCCTATGATCACGCCTTCATCCTGTTTGCGCTCGCGACGGTTTATACGCTCGACAAGGATGCGCAGATTCGCGCCGAGATCGACGCGCTGCTCGGCTTCCTCGACGGCCATCTGCGTTCGCCGCATGGCGGCGTCCACGAAGGCTTGCCGGTGTCGCTGCCGCGCCGGCAGAATCCGCATATGCATCTGTTCGAGGCGATGATCGCGTGTTTCGACGCAACCCACGATTTTTCGTTCCAGAACCGTGCCGGCGAGTTCTTCGCGCTGTTTCTCGCCAATCTCTACGACAAGCAGAAACGCATCCTGACGGAGTATTTCGAGGAGGACTGGTCCAAGATCGAGCCGGTCAGCGTCGAGCCCGGCCATCAGGCAGAATGGGTCTGGCTTCTGAAGGGGTTTGAACGCATCACCGGTTGCCCGACAGGGCAACGCCGTGCCGAACTGCTGGCGACCGCGCTGCGCTATCGCGACGAGGCGACCGGCTGCCTCGTCGACGAGGGCGATGCTGCCGGCAATATCCGCCGCAGCACGCGCCGGCTGTGGCCGCAGACCGAGATGGCAAAGGCGTGGATCGCGCAGGCCGAATCCGGCGAGGCGGGCGCGGCGGACGAGGCGCGCGCGGCGCTGGTGCGGCTCGAACGGCATTATCTCAGCCATCCCGTGCGGGGCGGCTGGTACGACCAGTTCGATCGCGACGGCAAATCGCTGGTCGACACCATTCCTGCGTCGTCGTTCTATCATGTTCTCTGCGCAGTCACGGAAGCGGAGCAGGTGCTGGGTTAGATTCATTTTTGACGCGTTTTTCTTCACGCGAACCGGTTACCACTTCGCTCGAAAACGCCATGTCACAGCCAGCGCTTGCGCCGCTTGAAGCTCTTGAGGTTCTTGAAACTCTTGCGCTGGTCACCGGCACCGCCGAGATAGAATTCCTTGACGTCCTCGTTGTCGCGCAATTCGTCCGCGGTGCCGTCGAGCACGACCTTGCCTTGCTCCATGATGTAGCCGTGGCTCGCCACCGACAGTGCGGCGCGGGCGTTCTGCTCGACCAGCAGGATGGTGACGCCGAGGTCGCGGTTGATTTTCTGGATGATCGAGAACACCTCTTTCACCAGCAGCGGTGACAGGCCCATCGACGGCTCGTCCATCAGGATCATCTTCGGCCGCGCCATCAGTGCGCGGCCGATCGCGAGCATTTGCTGTTCGCCGCCGGAGAGATAGCCGGCCAGGCCGGTACGCTCCTTCAGACGCGGGAAATAATTGAAGACCATGTCGAGATCGGAATCGACTTCGCGGTCCCGGCGGGTGAAGGCGCCGAGCTTGAGGTTCTCCAGCGACGTCATGTCGGAGACGATGCGCCGGCCCTCCATCACCTGGAAGATGCCGCGGCGGACGATCTTATCGGGGTCGATGCCATTGATCCGCTCGCCTTCGAACAAGATTTCGCCACGCGTGACCTCGCCGTCCTCGGTCTTGAGCAGCCCCGAGATCGCCTTCAGCGTCGTCGATTTGCCGGCGCCGTTGGCTCCGAGCAGCGCCACGATCGCGCCCTTGGGCACGTCGAGGCTGAGCCCGCGCAGCACCAGAATGACGTCGTCATAGACGACCTCGATGTTGCGCACGCTGAGGAGCGGCGGCGCGGGGACGGCGGTCGGGGAGGGGCGGGTCGCTTCGACGATTTCGGTCATTGGGTATGCCGCCAATCTGCTGCTGTCGTCATGCCCGGGCTTGTCCCGGGCATCCACGTACTTCGTGCCGAACAGTCAGACGTGGATGGCCGGGACAAGCCCGGCCATGACGTCTGAGATTGCCTTTACCAGCCCAGCAATTCCGGCTTGCGCGGCAGCTCGACGGTCTTGACCTTTTCGAGCTTGATCGCGCCCTTGGCCATGAGGTCGTTGAGGTCGCCGTCCGTCGCACCTGATATCTTGGTGCGATAGAGGTCGACCTTCAGCGTGCCGCGATGGTCCTTGTCGGTCCAGGTCGAGGGATTGCAGACGCCTTCCATGCCGGCCGGGACCCAATCCTTCTTCTGATAGAATCCCTTGCGGACGTTCTCGCCGGTGGCGCCGCCGTTCTTGGCGGCCCAGTCGAGCGCCTCCTTCATGTAGAGCGCCGAGCAGACCGCCGCGATGTAGTGCACCGGGCGATACACTTTGCCGGTGGGGTCGGACATCTTGGAGATTTCCATCACCGTCTTCATGCCGGGCGCGTCGCCGCCCCAGCTCACCGCGGTGCGCAGCGGGAAGATCACGCCATTGGCCGCATCGCCGGCCGTCTTGGCGGCGTTCTCGTCCATGCCCCAGACGTTGCCGAGGAATTGCACCTCGGCGCCGGCGGTCTTGCAGGCCTTCATCACCGAGATGTTGGAGGCCGCGGTGTTGCCGAGATAGGCATAGTTTGCGCCCGAGGATTTCAGGCTCAGGCACTGCGCGCTGTAGTCACCCGGCGCGAGCGCGAACACCAGCGGCGGCAGCACCTCGAAGCCGAGCTCGGTCGCCATGGCTTCGCCGGCAGCCTTCGGCGCGTTCGGATAGGGGTGGTTGGCGCCCATGTGGACGAATTTCGGCTTGCCGGACTTGCCCTTGGCCTTCCAGTCCTCGGCCGCCCAGATCAGCATCGCGCGCAGCGAGTCCGAGTAGCTCGGGCCGTAGAAGAAATTATAGGGCGCGGGCTTGGCCTTGCCGCTGATGCCTTCGGGATCGGTGAGGGCCGCGGCGTAGGAGCCGGAGAGATCCGGGATCTTGTCCTGCGCGAGGAAGCCCGTCAGCGCCTCGGTGTCGGCGGTGCCCCAGCCCATGATCGCCGCGACCTTGGAGTCCGGCGCCGACCACTTCTTGTAGAGCGCGATCGCGCGCGGCACCTGGTAGCCGTAGTCGTTGGTGTCGACATTGAGCTGCTTGCCGCCGACGCCGCCGTTCTTGTTGACCCAGGCGAACGTGTCGGCGACGGCCTGGCCGTAGGGGGTGCCGACGTCGGAGGTGCCGCCCGAGCGATCCTCAAGGTGGCCAACCGCGATCTGCGCCTGTGCCCCCGCGGAAAAGGCAGCGATGACAAGGGCGAGCGACGCGGTGCTCAAAAGGGACTTGGTCTTCATCGGTTCGTTCCTCCTTTTATGGTTCTTAAGCGAAGTTGCCGCGCTCAGTGCGAGAACGGGTAGAGCTTCCAGTATGCCTTGATCTGTCGCCAGCGATGCGCGAGCCCGTCGGGCTCGAACATCAGGAAGGCGATGATGATTACCCCGATCGCGATCTCGCGCAGGAAGGTGAGGTTGTTGTTGAGCGACAGCGCCTTGTCGATCGCGCCGCCCTTCAGGTAGCCGCTGAGGAATTCCATCGTTTCAGGCAACAGCACCACGAAAGCGGTGCCCATCAGCGTGCCCATGATCGAGCCGGTGCCGCCAATGATGATCATGGCGAGGAACAGGATCGAGCGCTCGATGCCGAAACCTTCCTGCGACACCACCAACTGGTAGTGCGCATACAGCGCGCCGGCGATGCCGGCAAAGAAGGCGGCCAGCCCGAACGACAGCGTGCGATACTTGGTGAGGTTGATGCCCATGATCTCCGCCGAGAGATAATGGTCGCGGATCGCCACCAGCGCGCGGCCGTCGCGGGTGCGCATCAGATTGGTGACGAGGATGTAGCTCGCGACCACGTAGGCCAGCACGACGTAGAAATACTGGCGGTCGCCGCGCAGCGTGTAGCCGAAGATCGAGAACGGATTGGCGCTGGCCGGCACCGAGCCGCCGGTGAACCACTCGGCGCGGGAGAAAAAGTCGAGCAGGATGTATTGCGCGGCGAGCGTGGCAATCACGAGGTAGAGCCCCTTCAGCCGCGCCGCCGGGATACCGAATATCAGCCCGACCAGTGCGGTGATGACGCCCGCGAGCGGGATCGCGAAGAACACCGGGATGTGCGCGTTGTTGGAAATATAGGCCGAGGTGAAGGCGCCCAGCAGGAAGAAGGCGGCATGCCCGATCGAGATCTGGCCGGTGAAGCCGACCAGGATGTTCAGCCCCAGCGCCGCGATCGAGAAGATGCCGATCTGAATCAGGATGCTGAGCCAATAGCCGGCGAGAAGTTGCGGTGCGAAGCAGAGCAGCAGCACGCCGAGAATCGCAAAGTTGCGGCTGGTCGTGGTCGGGAAGATCGTGGTGTCGGCCGCATAAGAGGTGCGGAAATCACCAGCAGGAATGAGGGCAGGGCCGGCCATGGGATCAGATCCGCTCGATGTCGTGGGTGCCGAACAGGCCGTAAGGCTTGATCATCAGCACGATGATGAGGACGTAGAACGGCGCGACCTCGTAGAGATTGCCCCAGTGCAGATACTCGCTGTCGACATATTGAGCGATGTTTTCCAGGAGCCCGATGATGATGCCGCCGAGCACGGCGCCGCCGACGGAGTCGAGTCCGCCGAGGATCGCCGCCGGAAACACCTTGATGCCGTAGGCGGCGAGGCCCGAGGACACGCCGTTCACCACGGCAACGACCACGCCTGCGACAGCCGACACCGTCGCCGAGATCGCCCAGGCCATCGCAAAGACGCTTTTCACGGAAATGCCGAGCGATTGCGCCACCTGCTGGTTGAACGCGGTGGCGCGCATCGCAAGGCCGTACTTCGAGGCCCGAAAGAACCAGGCCATGCCGATCATCATGGCGACCGAGACCACGAGGCTCATGACATAGACGGTCTGGATCTGGAGCCCGAACAGGCTGACCGACTGGCTCTCGAACACCCGCGGGAACGGCTGCGGGTTGACGCCGAACATCCATTTCAGCGTCGCCTGCAGCACGGTCGAGAGGCCGATCGTCACCATGATCACGGATATGATGGGCTCGCCGATCATCGGCCGCAGGATCAGCACCTGGATCGCGATGCCGAACACGAACATGAACACCAGCGTCATCGGCATGCCGATCCAGAACGGCACCTGGTATTTGGCGAGCAGCGCCCAGCACACCCAGGCGCCGACCAGCAGCAACTCACCTTGCGCGAAATTGACGACCTGGGTCGCCTTGTAGATCAGCACGAACGACATCGCGACCACGCCATAGAGCGTGCCGACCACGAGGCCGTTGACCAGGAGCTGGATGAGGAAGGCGGTGTTCATGTGTGGTCTCCTGATGCACCCACATCGTCATTGCGAGCGCAGCGAAGCAATCCAGCATCTTTCCGCGGAGAGGCTCTGGATTGCTTCGCTACGCTCGCAATGACGGGATGCATATGGGATCGCGTCCCCGCGAGCGGGGAGAGGCGAAGGGCGGCGGCGTGCGCGGTGATCACCTGCCTCACTCCGCAGCCTCCGCCATGTGCCCATGCCCGCCCAGATCCACCACGCGCAGCGTGGTGCGGACGCGCTGCGTGGTGCCGTCCTGGAAGCGGATCACGGTGTCGACGGGAATGTCGGCATCGCCGCGGTAGATCGCGTCGATGATGCCTTCGTATTTCTCGTTGATGACGCTGCGGCGCACCTTTCGGGTGCGGGTGAGCTCGCCGTCGTCGGCGTCCAGTTCCTTGTACAGTAGCAGGAAGCGCGAGATGCGTTGCGCCGGCGGCAGCGTCGCGTTGACGGTCTCGACTTCCTTCTTGAGCAGCGCGTAGACCTCGGGTCGCGAGGCGAGGTCGCTGTAGGTTGTGAAGGAAAGGCGGTTCTTTTCCGCCCATTTCGAGATGATGGAGTAGCGGATGCAGATCATTGCCGCGAGCGCGTCGCGACCGGCGCCCAGCACCACGGCCTCCGCGATGTACGGTGAGAATTTCAGCTTGTTCTCGATGAACTGCGGCGAGAAGCGCTCGCCGCGCGAGGTCTCGGCGAGGTCCTTGATGCGGTCGATGACGACGAGCTGGCGGTTGGCGTTGAAATAGCCGGCATCGCCCGACAGCATCCAGCCGTCCTTGACGTCGGCGACGCTGGCCTCGGGGTTCTTGTAGTAACCCAGGAACATGTTGGGATGCCGCACCACGATTTCGCCGACGCCATGGACGTCGGCATTGTCGATGCGGATCTCGACGCTGTCGGCCATCGGCACGCCCGTGGTGTCAGGATCGACCTTGCCCTCGGGATGCAGCGTGTAGGCGCCCAACAGCTCGGTCTGGCCGTAGAGCGTGCGCAGCGGCACGCCCATGGCCTGGAAGAACTTGAACGTCTCGGGCCCGAGCGCCGCGCCGCCGGTGGCGGCCGAACGCAGGCGGGTGAAGCCGAGCCGGTCGCGCAGCGCGCGGAACAGAATCGCGTCGGCCAAGCCCGAACGCTTGCCCTCTGCGAGCGCGGCGAGGCCAGCCTTCATGCCGATGTCGAACAGCCGCTGCTTGAAGGGCGTTGCGTCCATCACCCTGGCGCGGACGTCGGCGGCGATGGATTCCCAGACGCGCGGTGCAAACAGCACGAATGTCGGCGCGATCTCGCGCAGGTCGTTCATCATCGTCTCGGGCTCTTCGACGAAGTTGATCTTCATCCGGCAGAGCAGGCCTTTGCCGAGCACATAGACCTGCTCCATGATCCAGGGCAGCGGCAGCACCGAGACGTACTCGTCGTCCGGTCCCTTCGGATCGAAGGCGAGATAGGTCGCGCAATGGCCGAGCACGCGGCCGGCGGCGAGCATCGCAAGTTTTGGATGCGATGTGGTGCCCGACGTCGTGCAGAGGATCGCGACGTCCTCGCCTTTGGTGGCATCCACGAGCCTGTCGTAGAGCTCCGGTTCGCGTGCGGCGCGGGCGCGGCCGAGCTCGGCGAATTTCTCCGCCGACATCAGCCTGGGATCGTCATACTTCCGCATCCCCCGCGGGTCGGAATAGATGATGTGCTTCAGATCAGGCGCACGTTCGGCCAGCACCAGCAGCTTGTCGACCTGCTCCTCGTCCTCGGCGAAGACGAGCCGGGCTTCGCCATAGTTGAGCAGGTACGAAGCCTCCTCGTCGAGCACGTCACGGTAGAGCCCGAGGCTCAAGCCACCAATCGCATGGGTGGCGATTTCCGCAGCGACCCAGTCCGGCCGGTTGTCGCCGATGATGCCGATGACATCCCCGCGTCCCAGGCCCAATTCGACGAGGCCGAGCGCGAAGTCGCGAACGCGCGTCTGATAATCGTTCCAGGTGAACGGGCGCCACAGCCCGAGATCCTTCTCGCGCAGTGCGATCTCGTTGCCGTGCTCCCTCGCGTTGAGCCGGAGCATCTTCGGATAGGTGTCGGCCTGCGCGACGCGGCCCGCATAATCCATCATGCCGCGCTCTCCTGCGCCGGCGGAGCATCGTCGGGATCGACCAGCACCTCGTCCTCTTCGCCGAGATAGGCGCGCTTGACGTGGGGATCGGCGAGCACCGCGGCCGGGTCGCCCTCGGCGATCTTGCGGCCGAAATCCAGCACCATGACGCGGTGGGAGATGTCCATCACCACGCCCATGTCATGTTCGATCATCACCACCGTCATCCCGAACTCCTCGTTGAGGTCGACGATGTAGCGGGCCATGTCCTCCTTCTCCTCGAAGTTCATGCCGGCCATCGGCTCGTCGAGCAGGATGAGGCGCGGCTCCAGCGCCATGGCGCGGGCCAGCTCCACGCGCTTGCGCAAGCCGTAGGAGAGGGTCCCGGCTGGCGCCTTCCGCACGGATTGGAGGTCGAGGAAGTCGATGATCTCCTCGACCTTGCGGCGATGCTCGAGCTCTTCCTTGCGCGCGCCGGTGAGCCAGTACAGCGAGCCGGTGAGGAAATTGTTCTTCAGCAGGTGATGGCGGCCGACCATGACGTTGTCGAGCACGCTCATGTGGTGGAACAGCGCGAGGTTCTGGAAGGTGCGGCCGATGCCGAGCGAGGCGCGGGCGTTCGGCGTCAGGCTGGTGATATCGCGATCACCGTAGAACAGCTGGCCTTCGGTCGGCTTGTAGCGACCGGAAATACAATTCACGATCGAGGTCTTGCCGGCGCCGTTGGGGCCGATGATCGAGAACAGCTCGCCGTCCCTGATGGCGAAGCTGACATCGGTCAGCGCCCGGACGCCGCCGAATCGCAAGGACACGCCGCGCACTTCAAGACTGGTAGCCACCAAACAAATCCCTCCCGGTGATGGCGCGTTCAGCGGCGCTCTTCGTCGGTTCCTTCCGGGCGATCCTAGTACGGCCGTGCCGGTGAGGCCATGCAGCAGATGGTCTCCGCGGAAAGCCGCGCGGCTCTCATTCCCGCTTGGGATCAAAAGCCGCATCGCCCGAGGTGGCCCTCAATAGGGGAAAGCGCTATTTTGAAATGTCTCCCGGCTGACAATTCTGCGACAAAGTTTTTCGGGTGGCCGCGGCCTTCGTCTTTCGTCGGATGGTGGTCGAAATGATCTTGTTGCGGTGCAGCAGAACACTTGGGTGACGAAACGGTGCGGCTGGCTTCGGGATCATGATTTCAGAGGATCAACTGAAGCGCGTTGCCGCCTGGTCGCGTGAGCTCACGCAGGCTGAGATCGAGGTCGCTCGCGCTGGCATCACGGAGCGGTCCTATGGCACCGGAGAGACCGTGTTCATGCGCGGCGACACGTTCGACTATTGGGCCGGCATGGTCTTTGGCCTCGCCCGGATGGGCGGGGTCTCGCGCGACGGCAAGGAGACCAGCCTTGCCGGCCTCACGGCAGGGGCCTGGTTCGGCGAGGGCAGCGTGCTGAAGAACGAGCCGCGCCGCTACGACGTGGTCGCGCTGCGGAGCAGCCGTGTCGCGCTGATGGAACGCAGCGCCTTCATGTGGCTGTTCGAGAACAGCGTCGGCTTCAACCGCTTCCTGGTGCGCCAGCTCAACGAGCGGCTCGGGCAGTTCATCGGCATGCTCGAGGTCAACCGCACGCTGGATGCCACCGCGCGCCTCGCGCGCAGCATCGCCTCACTGTTCAACCCGATCCTCTACCCGGAATCGACCGCGCATCTGGAGATCACCCAGGAGGAGATCGGCGCGCTTTCCGGCATGTCCCGCCAGAACGCCAATCGCGCGCTGAACCAGCTGGAGAAGGAAGGCCTGCTGCGGCTCGAATATGGCGGCGTCACCATCCTCGATGTGGAGAAGCTGCGCGGGTATGGGGACTAGGATTTACGGGCGTCCGCCAGCGCTGAGTTACAAACGGAAATCAAACGGAAATGTTAGGTTACAATGGGCGTGCTTACATTGCACATCGCGCAAATTGTGTTGCGAGGCAATGAGGAGCCCAACAGAATGGTGGAACATTTCACGCGACGCGGCGTGTTTGCGCTTTTTGCCGGCGCGGCAACTCTCGTCATGAGTCAGGCTGGTGCTGAGGCGCAGCCCTTTCCTCCGCCTCCACCCGGTCCTCCTCCTCCGCCGGGCATGAGACGGCCGCTACCACCTCCGCCACCTCCGCCACCTCCGCCGCGTCGACGGTGGCGCCGTCCGTTGCCGCCTCCGCCCCCGTACCCGCCGCCGCCTCCATTCCCGCCGCCGCTTCGGTAAGTGGCAAGGCAGGTCGGATCAACCCGGGGCTGCCGGTGGTTTCCGCTCCGCAAGCGCGGAGGCCATCGCCGAGATCGGAGCGTAGTGCGTAAGATGGGTAGAGCGCCAGCGAAACCCATCAATCCGTTCGCCGCTGACGAAGCATGATGGGTTTCGCAAGGGCTCAACCTATCCTACGCGTGCTGCTTATGACCCTGAACTGACCATCCGCGAAGTTCGCTTTCGTCTGCGTAAGGGGCTCCGTCGCGCACTTCGCGTCAGGTTCTCGCGCACGTGCACCAATCATCAACCAGGGCGTGCAATCATCTAGAAAGCGGTTTATCGTACGAAGGCTGCCCGTTGAGTCAGGTTAGGCATGGTTCTCATGATGTTCGTGTTTGCCTCCCTCGGTAATCAACAGTCTGGTTGGCCAGTTCAATTGATGCACCAGACGGAAGGGGCGCTCATCGCCATCGCACTCATTTGTTTCGTACTCGCCCTGTTCTTGAAGAAGGTTGCAACGTGCGTTGTGGTGGCCGTCATTGGTGGAATTAGCTCAGGCTTCGGCGTCGTCATGCCGCTCGAACTGGCTCCATTCTTCTTTGGAGCGCGCGGCGAAGTCATGTTGGCATCGGTTCTGCTGATCTTCGCTTACCCTATTGCGGTGGCATTATTCATCGTGCTCTTCCTCGTCATGATGGAGCCCACCCGCGACAAAATCTTCAACTCCTGAGCCAGCGCTCTAAGGGCATAGCGGACGTCAAACGGATTCCCGATTTATGCGGGCACGCCCTAACGCGCGTTGGCCGGCGCGTGGACCGGCCAGAGGTCGGCGCGCCAGCGGATCGCGATCGCCAGCATCGCGATGAAGCCCACGGCGGCATAGAGCGAACCCGTCGCGGAATAGCCGATGATGTCGATCAGGCTGCCGGCCGCGAGCAGGCCCGGCGGCAGGCCGTAGATCACCATCATGCGCACACCCATGACGCGGCCGCGCAGATGCGCGCTCGCCGTGCGCATCAGGATCACCGCGGCCGAGATCATCGACATGCTCTGGGCGATGCCGGCCAGCACGAGGCAGGCCATCGCCACAGGCATGGTCCTGGTCTCGACGAACACCAGCAGCATGGCGTACCAGGCCAGCGTCGCGCCGATCAGGAGCCGGGCAATGCGCAGTCCGCCGACCAGGCTGAGCGTGATGGAGCCGATCAGCGAGCCGACGGCGAAGCTTGCCGAGAGATAACCAAGGCCGGTCTGGTCGGTGTGAAAGATGTCGCGCGCGATGTAGGGCAATAGTCCGCTGGTGAACGGAAATGCGGTGAGATTGGCCAGAAAGGCGACAGACAGCGCAGCGCCCATTGCCGGGCCATTCCAGGCGTAGATCATTCCTTCCTTCAGCTCGTCCAGCAATCTTGAAACAGCGCGGCTGTTTGCAGGCAGATCGGTCGTAACAACGGACCTCTTCGGCCGGGTCAGGCAGACCATGAGAACCGCGGCCAACAGATAGAGGCCGGCGACCGCCGCATAGACCAGTCCGATGCCGAGCACGGCGAAGAGGCCGGCTCCCGTCAGCGCTCCGGCAATGCGGGCGCTGTCCTGGGTCGTGCGTGACAGGCTGATCGCGCCGACCAGCAGCTCGGCCGGCATGATGCCGGCGAGCAATGCGCTGCGAAGGCCGAGATCGGAGGAGCGGATCAGGCCCATGATCGTCACGATGATCATGACCTTGAGCGGCCCGAGGTGGCCTGTCAGCGCCAGTACCATGATGGTCGAGGCGAGCACCGTATAGGTGAGGCGCAGCACGACCAGGAGATCGCGATGACCCATGCGATCGCCGATCATGCCGAGCACCGGTGCGACGAGTGTCCCGACATACTGAAGCGACCCCAGCACGGTGAGCAGCAGCACGGAGCCGGTCTCGACCAGGATGTACCAGCCGAGCACCAGCGTCTCGATCTCGAACGCCCAGGAGGTGAGCAGGTCGGAAGGCCACTGGAAACGATAGTTGCGGATGCGGAATGGCGCGAGCGCCGAGGGCCGTGCGGCTGCGCTCACAGCGCGATGACTCGTATCACGGCGATTCCCTTGCCCCGGTTGTTTCTTGTGTCCGTCGGCAACGTATCGCCGGTGATGGTCGTGTCAATTGGAGCTGCCGCAGGCCGCCCTTGCGCTCCGCGTCTACCTTGCCGTGGTTCTCGGCTTCCGTTCCGCCAGCGCCGCTGCCATGGCAGAGATCAGCGGGCGCATGAAATAGGCTTCGTCCGCCGGCGAAACGTCGGTGCGCAGGCCGTGCGCGGCGAGTTCGCCTGACACTGCCGGTCCTACCGAGGCGATCAGTGTCCGCTCCAGACCAGCGCGCAGCTTCGCCTCGCTGCCATGCGCCTTCGCGGCCTCGATCAGCCGGCGGACCTGGCCGAGATTGGTCAGCGCGATGGAGTCGATTCGCCCCTCGGCCATGTCGTCGATGGCGGTGATGATGTTGGCGTCGGCGGCCTTGGAATCGTAGACATAGGGCAGCACGCTATCGACATCGGCGCCCTGCGCGGCCAGCGCGCCGGTCAACGCGCCGTGGTCCTTGTCCGGATAGAGCTGGAGGCCGAGGCGCCGTCCCTTCAGCTCGAGCTTGCCCAGCATCTCGATCACGCCCTCGGTGGTCGGCTTCTCCGTGGTCTGCTGCGCCTCGAGGCCGACCTCGCGCAGCGCCTTGCCGGGCTTCGGCCCCCGGGTGAACTTTCGCGACTTGGCGAGGGCCGTCACCAGCGGCTGGTCGAGTCCGCGGGCGACGGCGAGTTTCATGATCCGCCGCAGGCCTTCGCCGGTCAAGAGCACGAGATCGTCGAAGGGCTTGTCGATGGCGCGGCGGATCCAGGCCTCGACCGGGGCGGGATCCGGCGCGTCGTGGATGGTGAACATCGGGCATTGCACGACATCGGCGCCTTGCTCGGCCAGCAGCTTCGAAAACTGCGCTTCCTCGCGCGTTTCCAGGATCAGGATGCGGGTGCCGTTCAAACGGTCGGCCATGGGCGTCTCCGGTCAGTCATCGCAATGGTCCGTTCATCCTGACCCTACGCACTACGGTGAAGCAAGTGTCAGGATCAAGTCTTGGGATTGGCGCAAGGGCGCGGTCGGTGATAGAGCAGAGCGCAAATCGCGGTGTTTCGCGAGCCACTGCGCAAACCTTCGTCAAGAGCCATTTCTTGGAAGACCATGCCCGATCATCAATACGTCCTGACCCTGTCCTGTCCGGATCGCCCCGGCATCGTCTCGGCGGTGTCGACCTTCCTGGCCCATAACGGGCAGAACATTCTCGACGCCCAGCAGTTCGACGACACCGAGACCAAGAAATTCTTCATGCGCGTGGTGTTCACCGCGGCCGATCTCGCCGTGGAACTATCCGCGCTCCAGACCGGATTTGCCGCGATCGCCGAGCGCTTCGGCATGGAGTGGCAGATGCGGGACCGCGCCGCGCATCGCAAGGTGATGCTGCTGGTGTCGAAGTCCGACCATTGCCTGGTCGACATCCTCTATCGCTGGCGCACGGGCGAGTTGCCGATGACGCTGGCCGCGATCGTCTCCAACCATCCGCGTGACGTCTATGATGGACTCGATTTCGGCAGCATCCCGTTCCATTATCTGCCCGTTACCAAGGAGACCAAGCGCGAGCAGGAGGGGCAGATTCTCGATCTCGTCGCCAGGACCGGGACCGATCTCGTCGTGCTCGCCCGCTACATGCAGATCCTGTCGGACGATCTCTCGGCAAAGCTGTCGGGGCGTTGCATCAACATCCACCACTCGTTCCTGCCGGGCTTCAAGGGTGCAAAGCCCTATCACCAGGCCCATGAGCGCGGCGTCAAGCTGATCGGCGCCACCGCGCATTACGTCACGCGCGATCTCGACGAGGGTCCGATCATCGACCAGGACGTCGAGCGTATCAGCCATCGCGACACGCCCGAGGACCTCGTGCGCAAGGGCCGCGACATCGAGCGCCGTGTGCTCGCCCGCGCGATCCGCTATCATCTGGATGACCGCGTCATTCTTAATGGCCGCAAGACGGTGGTGTTTATGGATTGATGTGTCTTCACCTCTCCCCGGTTGCGGGGCGAGGCAGCGCACTGCCTCAGCGCACTGCGCCGGCCGACGTGGACCCCGTCGCGCCTTTCTGGGCCTGCTCTTCTTTCTCGCGGTCCGCCGCCGGCATAAGCCGCTTGCGCTCGCGCTCTTTCATGTAGGCATCGTATTGCGGCGTGCCCGCCCGCGGCGGTGCGTCGGCGGGCAGACCACCGGCCCATTGCGGGACGTAGTCGCCCATGCCCGCGGAGAGCTTCTCGTTGACGGTGCCGCAGCCGCACAGCCCCGCGGCGAGCACTGCGAGAACGAGAAGGGGGCGGAAGGGCTTGGGCATTGTGTGAGCACGAGTTCGGTCATTGGACGCCAGTCAGTCCGGCGCCGGGAGAGTAGCCTTCAACAAGGTAAAATAGACTTATTCGAGATAGGTAATAAAATACCGTATTTGCGGTTGGCCCCGACTCTGCCGATGTCCGAATCCTGCAAAAGAAAGACGAAATCCTCCATCCACCCGGCCGGTCGCGTTTCTAGACTACGACCCGGCTCCGACACTGGGCTTGGTCGGTGACGGGGCTTTTTCGTTGACAGGTCCATTTGATTTGTACAATCGTACAAATTGGCGCGGCCCGGATCGGAGCTCGGGTTACTCCGGCGTAACCGCACACTGCGCCCCGCCGTCGCGATCGGAACGCTCGGCTTGCGCCGAATGGTCGCCAAACGTCCGATTGACAATGAGGGCGCGGAAGACGCCATGTGGCGCGCGACATCACTCGCGCGTGAGCTAAGATGATGCCAAGGATCGGGCACTCGGTCCGGCGCGCAAGAGATAAGGAATTAAGGGGAGGGATCGTCTGATGTTCGAACGCAAACAGTTTTCCTGGGCTGCGATGGCAGCCATCGCCGGCCTCGCGGCCATCGCGCCTGTAAAGGCCGAGGACAGCGTCAAGGTCGGCCTGATCCTGCCGATGACCGGCGGCCAGGCCTCGACCGGCAAGCAGATCGAGAACGCGATCAAGCTCTACATGCAGCAGAAGGGCGACACCGTCGCCGGCAAGAAGGTCGAGATCATTCTCAAGGACGATGCTGCGATTCCCGACAAGACCAAGACCGCCGCGCAGGAGCTGATCGTCAACGACAAGGTCCATTTCATCGCCGGCTTCGGCGTGACGCCGGCTGCGCTTGCCGCCGCGCCGCTCGCGACGCAGGCCAAGATCCCGGAAGTCGTGATGGCGGCCGGCACCTCCATCATCACCGAGCGCTCGCCCTATATCGTGCGCACCAGCTTCACGCTGGCGCAGTCGTCGACCATCATCGGCGACTGGGCGGTCAAGAACGGCATCAAGAAGGTCGCGACGCTGACCTCTGACTATGCGCCGGGCAATGACGCGCTCAACTTCTTCAAGGAGCACTTC
This sequence comes from Bradyrhizobium cosmicum, assembly GCF_007290395.2. Classification (NCBI taxonomy): domain Bacteria; kingdom Pseudomonadati; phylum Pseudomonadota; class Alphaproteobacteria; order Hyphomicrobiales; family Nitrobacteraceae; genus Bradyrhizobium; species Bradyrhizobium cosmicum. Next base: position 2,458,311 of record NZ_CP041656.2, read on the forward strand.
ACCGCCGGCGGCGGCGAGGTGGTCGAGGAGGTCAAGACGCCGCTCGCCAACCCCGATTTCGCGCCGTTCCTCCAGCGCATGAAGGACGCCAAGCCCGACGCGATCTTCGTGTTCGTGCCTGCAGGCCAGGGCGGCAACTTCATGAAGCAATATGCCGAGCGCGGCCTCGACAAGGCCGGCATCAAGGTGATCGGGCCGGGCGACGTCACCGACGACGACCTGCTCAACAACATGGGTGACGCCGTGCTCGGCACGGTCACTGCGCATCTCTATTCTGCGGCGCATCCCTCGCAGATGAACAAGGATTTCGTCGCGGCCTACAAGAAGGCCTACGGCAACCGTCCGGGCTTCATGGCGGTGAGCGGCTATGATGGCATCCACCTGATCTACGAAGCGCTGAAGAAGACGGGGGGCGACACCGACGGCACCAAGCTGGTCGAAGCCATGAAGGGCCAGAAGTGGGAAAGCCCCCGCGGCCCGATCTCGATCGATCCCGAGACCCGCGACATCGTGCAGAACATCTACATCCGCAAGGTCGAGAAGGTCGACGGCGAACTCTACAACGTCGAGTTCGCGACCTTCGAGGCCGTCAAGGATCTCGGCAAGACCAAGAAGTGACGCGCGAAAGCGCGTCATCCCCGGGCGCGCTTGGCACGCATCGGGGATCTCGAAATTGTTGAAACGGATTCCGGGCTCAGCGCCGTGCGCTGCCCCGGAATGACGAGTGTTACCAGGACCAGTCTACCCTCGATGACCTCGATCCTCACCAACCTGTTCGATGGCGTTGCCTACGGCATGCTCCTGTTCGTGCTCGCTTGCGGGCTCGCGGTCACGCTCGGCCTGATGAACTTCGTCAACCTCGCCCATGGCGCCTTCGCCATGGCCGGCGGCTATGTTTGCATGGTGCTGGTCAACCGAATGGGCTGGCCGTTCTTCGCCGCGCTGCCGCTCGCCTTTGTCTCTTCGGCGGCGATCGGTATCCTGCTGGAGCGCACGCTCTACCGCCACCTCTACGGGCGCAGCCATCTCGACCAGGTGCTGTTCACCATTGGCTTGACCTTCATGTCGGTCGCAGCGGTCGATTACATCCAGGGTTCCTCGCGGGTCTTCATCAATTTGCCGGCCGCGCTACAGGGCCAGTTCGACCTGTTCGGCGTCGGCATCGGCCGCTACCGGCTGATGATCATCGTGATCTGCGGCCTGCTCACCATCGGTCTTCAGATGGTGCTGGCCAAGACCCGCTTCGGCAGCCGCCTGCGTGCCGCGGTCGACGATCCACGCGCCGCGAGCGGCCTTGGCATCAACGTGCCGCAAGTGTTCGCCTTCACGTTCGCATTCGGCTGTGGCCTTGCCGGCCTGGGCGGCGCGCTGAGCGCCGAGATCCTCGGCCTCGATCCGTACTTCCCGCTGAAATTCATGATCTACTTCCTGATCGTGGTCACGGTCGGCGGCTCCTCCTCGATCACCGGCCCGTTCCTGGCCTCGCTCCTGCTCGGCATCGGCGACGTCGCCGGCAAGTATTACGTGCCGAAGATGGGTCCCTTCGTGATCTACACCATGATGATCGTGATCCTGATCTGGCGCCCGAACGGCCTGTTCGGCCGCACGGCCGCGCGTTGAGTTCGCCGATGAGCGCTTCGTCCGACGTCGGCTATCACGCTCAGCGCCATGCGCGCTGGCACTACGGCGAGGCAGCCTTCTGGGTCGTCGTGCTGGCCTGCGGCTTCCTGTTTCCCACTCGCTATCTGATCATGACGGACATCGTGCGGCTGGCGCTGTTCGCGATGTCGCTCGATCTGATCCTCGGCTATGCCGGCATCGTCTCGCTTGGCCATGCCGCCTTTTTCGGCGTCGGCGCCTATGCCGCGGGGCTGCTCGCGCTTCACGGCATCATCAACGAGCCCGTGATCGCGCTGGTCGTCGCAGGCCTTGCCGCGATGGTGCTCGGCTTCGCCACCAGCTTCCTGGTGATCCGCGGCGTCGACCTGACCCGCCTGATGGTGACGCTCGGCATCGCGCTGCTGCTGGAGGCACTCGCGGAGCGCTTCTCCAAGATCACCGGCGGCACCGACGGGCTGCAAGGCATCGAGATGCAGCCGATCTTCGGCCAGCTTCCGTTCGACATGTTCGGCAAGACCGGCTTCTTCTATTCGTTGGCCGTGCTGTTCGTGCTGTTCCTGTTCGCGCGCCGCGTCGTGCACTCGCCGTTCGGCCTGTCGCTGCGCGCGATCAAGAACAATCCGCTGCGCGCCGCCGCAATCGGCATTCCAGTCAATCGCCGCCTGATCGCGATCTACACGCTCGCGGCGTTCTATGCCGGCATCGCGGGGGCGTTGTTCACCCAGACCACCGCGATCGCCTCGCTAGACGTGTTCGCCTTCGAGCGCTCGGCCGACCTCATGCTGGTGCTCGTCATCGGCGGCACCGGCTATCTCTATGGCGGGCTGATCGGCGCGGTGATCTTCCGCATGCTCCAGGAATTGTTCTCCACGATCACCCCGCAATACTGGCAGTTCTGGATCGGCCTCGTGCTGGTCGTGATCGTGCTGGTCGGCCGTCAGCGCCTGCATCGCTGGGTGCTGTACGTGCCTAACCTGATAATCAGGCAGTTTGCCGGGCGCAAGGCTGACGTCGCACTGCCGGAGCGCGACGCATGACCATCGCGCTCGAAACCAGGAATCTCGAAAAGCAGTTCGGCGGCCTCCGCGTCACCCGCGATCTCTCCTTGAAGATCGAGCAGGGCGCCCGCCACGCGCTGATCGGCCCGAACGGCGCCGGCAAGACCACGGTCATCAATCAGCTCACCGGTGTGCTCAAGCCGAATTCCGGCCGTATCCTGCTCGAAGGCCAGGACATCACGGATCTGCCCGTGCACAAGCGCGTTCTGCGCGGCCTGTCGCGCACCTTCCAGATCAACCAGCTCTATCCCGACCTCACCCCGCTGGAGACCATCGGCCTTGCCGTCTCCGAGCGCCTCGGCCATGGCGGCGACTGGTGGCGGCGGATGGGCACGCGCGGCGACGTCAATGGCGAGATCGCCGACCTCCTGACGCGCTTCCATCTGCTCGACGTCATGAACGAGGAGACCGTGACGCTGCCTTACGGCAAGCAGCGCCTGCTCGAGATCGCGGTCGCGATCGCGGCCAAGCCGCGCGTGCTTTTGCTCGACGAGCCCGCGGCCGGCGTGCCCGAGAGCGAGCGCCACGACATTCTCGCCGTCGTAGGCAGTCTGCCGCGCGACGTCACGGTGCTGCTGATTGAGCACGACATGGATCTCGTCTTCTCGTTCGCCGACCGCATCTCGGTGCTGGTCTCGGGTGGGCTGCTTACGGAAGGTCCGCCGGACCAGGTCGCGCGCGATCCGCAGGTCAAGGCCGTCTACCTCGGCGAGGAGGTGGTTAATGTCTGACCTGCTCGTGCTCGACTCGCTTCGTGCCGGCTACGGCGAGGCGGTGGTGCTACCCAACATGTCGCTGCGCCTCGCCGAAGGGCAGGTGCTGGCGCTGCTGGGACGCAACGGCACCGGCAAGACCACGCTGATCAACTCCATCGTCGGCGTCACCCGTCGCTTCTCCGGTACCGTCGTGCTCGCCGGCATCGACGTCACCACCTTGCGACCCGACCAGCGCGCCCGCGCCGGTATCGGCTGGGTGCCGCAGGAGCGCAATATCTTCCGCTCGCTCACGGTGGAAGAGAACATGACCGCGGTCGCGCAGCCCGGTCCCTGGACGGTCGAGAAGGTCTACGAGATGTTCCCGCGGCTGAAGGAGCGGCGGAGCAATTTCGGCAACCAGCTATCCGGCGGCGAGCAGCAGATGCTGGCGATCGGCCGCGCGCTGACCCTCAACCCGAAGGTCCTGCTGCTGGACGAGCCGACCGAGGGCCTGGCCCCCATCATCGTCGAGGAGCTTCTGAAGGCGATCGGCGCGATCACCCGGGCAGGGGGCATCTGCTCCATCATCGTCGAGCAGAATGCCCAAAAGATTCTGGGGCTCGCCGACCGTGTTGTGATATTGGAGCGCGGAACGATCGTCCACGATGCCCCGAGCGCCGCGCTGAAGGCCGACCCGTCGGTCCTGGAGCGCCACCTCGGTGTCGCAGGGGCGGCGGCCCACTAATCTTCGCCTCTCCCCGCTTGCGGGGAGAGGCCGGATTGCATCAAAGATGCAATCGGGTGAGGGGGACTCTCCACGAGTCCAAACTGTCACCGTTCCCGCGGAGACTCCCCCTCACCCCAACCCTCTCCCCGCAAGCGGGGAAAGGGAATACAACCTGCGCCGACTGAAATTTCGGGAGAAACAAGAAATGCAGCGAACCAGAGCCCCCTTCCGCGCCGACGAGGTCGGCAGCCTCCTGCGCCCCGCCAAGATCAAGGAGGCCCGCGCCAGGTTGGAGAAGGGCGAGATCTCGGCCGACGATCTGCGCAAGATCGAGGACATGGAGATCGAGAAGGTCGTTCACAAGCAGGCTTCGGTCGGCCTGAAGCTTGCGACCGACGGCGAATTCCGCCGCTCCTGGTGGCATTTCGACTTTCTGGCCAAGCTCACAGGTTGCGAGCTGTTCCACCCCGATTCCGGCATCCAGTTCGCGGGCGTGCAGACCCGTCATGACGCAGTGCGTGTGATCGGTAAGCTCGACTTCCCCGACGACCATCCGATGCTCGATCACTTCCGCTTCCTGAAGAAGTGCGCGGACCAGGCCCACGTCACCGCCAAGATGACGATCCCCTCGCCGGCGGTGTTGCACTTCCGCGGCGGCCGCAAGGCGATTTCCAAGGACGTCTATCCCGATCTCGACGCCTTCTACGAGGATCTGGGCAAAACCTACCGCAAGGCCGTCAAGGCGTTCTACGACGCCGGCTGCCGCTATCTTCAGTTCGACGACACCGTCTGGGCCTATCTCTGTTCGACCGACGAGTTGCAGAAGGCGCGCGAGCGCGGCGACAATCCGGACGGCCTCCAGCAGATCTATGCGCGCGTCATCAACTACGCTCTGGCCGAGAAGCCTGCTGACATGGTGGTGACGACGCATGTCTGCCGCGGCAATTTCCGTTCGACCTGGATTTCTTCGGGCGGCTACGAACCCGTGGCCGAGACCATGCTCGCCGGCACCAATTACGACGGCTATTTCCTCGAATACGACAGCGACCGCGCTGGCGGCTTCGAGCCGCTGCGCTTCCTGCCAAAGGGCAACAAGATCGTCGTGGTCGGTGTCATCACCTCGAAGTTCGGCGAGCTCGAGAAAAAGGATGACATCAAGCGCCGCCTCGAGGAAGCCGCCAAGTTCGCGCCGCTGGAGCAGCTCGCGCTGTCGCCGCAATGCGGCTTTGCGTCGACCGAAGAGGGCAACGTCCTCTCCGAGGAAGAGCAGTGGGCCAAGCTCAGCCTCGCGGTCGAGATCGCGAAGGAAGTGTGGGGCAACTGAGTTTGCAACGTGGCTGCTGTCATTCCCCGCGAAAGCGGGGAATGCAGTAGGCCGCAGCTTCTCGGTGAATCGTCGACGTCTCGGCGTACTGGATCGCCCGGTTAAGGCCGGGCGATGACACCGAGTGTATGGATAGCAGCGCCGCGCTGCTGACCTTTGATGGCGCCCTCAATCCTCACTTTGCCGCCAGATAGACCTCGCCCAGCAGCGACGAGTTCGACCACGGCACCTGCTTGCTCTTCGTGCCCGAGACTACCTCGGCCCGCACCCGCGTGAGCATCTGCTGCACTTCAAGTCCGGGCGTGCCGAGATGGCGGGAGAGGGCGGCGGAGAACGGCGAGTTGGCGCCTTCACCGTCGAGCGCGACCTGGCCCGGCGCGGTGGCGAAGGCGATCAGCGTGCCTGCACCCAACGTCGCACCCGCACCCAGGCTGGTTGGCGCTGCGAGGCCCGAGGCGACCTCGATGGCGCGATTGCCGCCGGCGCTTGCTACCTGCTGCGCCATCGGATTGTTGCGGCATGCATCGAAGATCAGAATGTTGGTACGAACCTGGTCGTCTAGGCCGGCCATGATGGTATCCATGTCGAGCATCGTTTCAGTCATGCTGCTGCCGGCCTTCAGCTCGACATCGACCGGAATGAGATAGTTGCGGCCGTCGACCTGCACGCCGTGACCCGCATAGTAGACAACCGCGACCTGCGCCCGTGCCGCCTCGCGCAGGAAGTCGCGCGTCACCTTCTGCATGGACGCGCGGTCGAGATCGATGCCCTCCGAGACCGTGAAGCCGATATCGCGCAAGCTCCTGGCGACGGCGCGCGCGTCGTTGGCCGGATTGGGCAGCGCCTTCACATGCGCATAGGCGCCGTTGCCGATCACCAGCGCCATGCGCTTGCCAGGCATCCCCGAGGCAGGTGAGGGTGATGGCGCCATGCCGGTCTGCTGTTGAGGCGGCTGCGTCGTTGGTGACGGCGCATCGCGCGGGATCGGGGCAGGCGCCTCCGTCACCAGCGACAGCCGCACCTTTGCGGTGGCCTGGTTGGCTTTGCTGCCGGCATCGGACGCCGCGATCGCCAGCGTCGCCTTGTAGTCATCGCGCGCATGCGCGTAGTCACCCTTCGTCTCATAGGCCAGCGCGCGGTGGATGTAGCCGGAAATCAACACGCTGTTCGGCGGCGTCATGATGTTGACGGGGGGCCTTTCCTTCGCAAGCCGGATCGCCTCGCTGCCATCGGCGATGGCGCGATCGAGATCGCCGCGGATGCGCCAGATCGCGGTGCGGTTGATCAGCGGCTGCGGCAGTGTCGGGTCGAGCCGGATCGCCTGGTTGATGTCGGCCAGAGCCCCGTCGAGATCGCCGAGCGCCTCCATGGCAATGCCGCGGTTCTGAAACGAGAACGCCGAGTTCGGCTCCAGCTTGATCGCGGCATCGTAGTCGGCGATCGCTCTGGTGAAGTCGCCCTTGCCGCGCCAGGCGTTGCCGCGGTTGTGGAAGATGGTGCCGCTCGGAGGTCCGAGCTTCAATGCATCGTCGAAATCGGCGATCGCGATCTCGTACTCGCCCTTGTCGTAATAGGCCGATCCCCTGAGGTTGTAAGCCGCCTGGCTCGGCCGGAGACGGATCGCCTCGGTGGCGTCAGCGATGGCTTTCGAATAGTCGCCTTTCTTGTTCCAGCCGACCGCGCGCCAGAAATGGATCGTCGCGAGTTGCTCACCTTTGAACACCTTCAGCGCGACGATCTTGCTGCAGGCGTCGATCATCTGGTCCGCCGGTGTGGTGTCGGTGGTGCAGAGCGGGCCGAGCTGGCTGCGCGCCTGCGCAACAGCGGGTGCCGACCACATGGTTGCGGCGAGCAGGCAGAGCGCGAGGAGCAGGCGACGCATTGCAGTTATCCCGTAGGAGGAGAGGCGCTTGTTTGTTGTCCGGCGGCGCGCCGGGGTTCACGCTCCCGTCATCGGAGCTGGGGTAAAGCAAGCCGAGGGTATTCCATCAGTGGGCAGAGTTTGCTAAATGGCGGGGCCCAACGCCTCTGCCCACCGAATTCCCACTGATGAAAAACGACGAAATCCTCAGCCAAATCACCGAGTTCTGCCGCGGGGCGGACATGGCTGAGTCGACGTTTGGCCGGCGCGCGGTGAACGATGGGAAGCTGGTGCATCGGCTGCGCGAGGGAAAGCGCATCACGGTCGATACGCTGGAGCGGATCCAGGCCTACATCGCCGCATCGACCGGCGGCCTGCCGCCGCCGCGGGGGCTTCAGGTGCCGCCGGAAAAGCGCGATCCGCGCAGCAATTTCCGCTTCTTCGAGAACCGGCAGAAATACCTGTTGTTCGTCCACACCTGCAGCGAGAAGCGGGTGGTCGCGGAACGCGTGGCGCTCGAACTCGCCAGCATCCATCCTCGGCCGCCGGCGTTGCGTGTGTTCGACGCCGGCGTCGGCGACGGCTCGGTGCTCGCGCGCGTGCTGCGCTCGATGCATCAGCGCTTTCCTCACATGCCATTCTACGTCGCCGGCAAGGAACTCAGCCTGGAAGATGTCCGGCTCACGCTGGACAAGGTCCCGGACCGGCTGTTCGAGCATCCGGCCTCGGTGTTCGTCTTCACCAATATGCACTATGCGGAAGCGCCCTGGCTGACGCCGAACTCACCTGCGGCCGCAGCCGCCACCGTGTGGCACGATGTGCCGCTCAGGGGAGCCTCATCGGGCGACTTCGAGACGCAGATTGCCGAGCTGAAGCCGTTTCTGGAGCAGAACTGGCGCGCGGCCATCAGCCCGCGTACGGGCATGCCGCTGTACGAGCGGCCGGTCGTGCTGGTGCTCTACCGCGAGGACCAGCGGTTCCTGCTGGATTCGACCATTCCACGGCCGGGCCAAGCCGAGGCCAATTTCGACCTCGTCATCGCATCCCAGCCCTATCGCGCGTTGTCCTCGGTCAATTTCAGGGCAAAGCGGATCATTGCACCTCTGGCGCGGGCGTTGCGGCCGGGTGGCCGGCTCATCGGAATTCACTCCCATGGCCAGGATCCGGGCATGGAAATGATCCAGGCAATCTGGCCCGGAGAAAATCCTTTCGCGGTGAGCCGCCATGAGCTATTGCGCGCCGTGAAATACGAACTCGGATCGTTGGGACGCGACCTGAATTTTAATGTTTACGCGGACAACCGCTCGATCTTCAGGTATGATATGGAGGCTCTGCCCAACGAGGTCACCGGCACGATCGGAACTTCGACGGCCTTTGCAGCGTGGAATGCGGCGGTCTATGTCGCCCAGATTGAGGACGACCGGTTGGCAGATATGACTCAAAACGGCCGCGCTCTGGATGCCGCCAGGGACGTGCTGCGAAAGTACAACGGGCTCTGGTTTCTCGACGAATCCTACGTCATCTCGCGACGGCGTGATTGACACAATCCAAGGCTAAACATCGCAAACGCCCGCCGGCTTAGGCGGAACAAGGGGTTACTGATGCGCGCGTCCTATCTCTTCACCAGCGAGTCCGTGTCCGAGGGGCATCCCGACAAGGTTTGTGACCGGATCTCCGATGAAATCGTCGATCTGTTCTATCGCGAAGGGCCGAAAGCCGGCATCGATCCCTGGGATATTCGCGCCGCCTGCGAGACGCTTGCGACCACCAACAAGGTGGTGATCGCGGGCGAGACCCGCGGCCCGAAGTCCGTCACCAACGAACAGATCGAAGGCGTCGTGCGCGCCGCGATCAAGGACATCGGCTACGAGCAGGAAGGCTTCCATTGGAAGACCGCCGACATCGAGATCCTGCTGCATCCCCAGTCGGCCGACATCGCGCAGGGCGTCGATGCGCTTCAGCCGGGCGAGGTCAAGGAAGAGGGCGCGGGCGACCAGGGCATCATGTTCGGCTACGCCACCAACGAGACGCCCGACCTGATGCCGGCGCCGATCTTCTACGCCCACAAGATTCTGCGCCTCATCTCGGAAGCGCGCCACTCCGGCCGCGAGAAGGTGCTGGGTCCGGACTCCAAGAGCCAGGTCACCGTGCAGTACGAGAACGGCAAGCCGGTCGGCGTGCGCGAGATCGTGGTGTCGCACCAGCATCTGGTCGAGGACATCTCGTCCAAGCAGATCCGCGACATCGTCGAGCCCTATGTGCGCGAGGCGCTGCCGAAGGACTGGATCACGCCGAAGACGATCTGGCACATCAATCCGACCGGCAAGTTCTACATCGGCGGTCCCGACGGCGACACCGGCCTGACCGGCCGCAAGATCATCGTCGACACCTATGGTGGTGCGGCGCCGCACGGCGGCGGCGCGTTCTCCGGCAAGGATCCGACCAAGGTCGACCGTTCGGCGGCGTACGCCGCGCGCTACGTCGCCAAGAACATCGTCGCCGCTGGTCTTGCCGACCGCTGCACGCTCCAGCTCGCTTACGCCATCGGCGTGGCGCGTCCGCTGTCGATCTACATCGACACCCACGGCACCGGTAAGGTGTCGGAGGACCAGCTCGAGAAGGCGGCGGCGCAGGCGATGGATCTGACGCCCCGCGGCATCCGCAGCCATCTCGACCTCAACCGCCCGATCTACGCGCGCACCTCGGCCTATGGTCATTTCGGCCGCACCCCCGACAACGAGGGCGGCTTCTCCTGGGAGAAGACCGATCTGGTCGAGCCGCTCAAGCGCTCGCTCTAGTTTGTTCGTGTCATTCCGGGGCGCTCGCGCGAGCGAGCGTTCCCGGAATCCTTATCCATCATGTCGAGATTCCGGGCTCGCCTGTCTGGGGAGCCCCGGAATGACCAATTCAACAACAGGATCTCCGCTATGAACGCGAAGCCCGGCTTCACCGATTACATCGTCAAGGACATTTCGCTCGCCGATTTCGGCCGCAAGGAGCTCTCGCTCGCCGAGACCGAGATGCCCGGCCTGATGGCCACCCGCGAGGAGTACGGCCCGAAGCAGCCGCTGAAGGGCGCGCGCATCGCCGGCTCGCTCCACATGACGATCCAGACCGGGGTGCTGATCGAGACGCTGGCAGCGCTCGGCGCCGACATCCGCTGGGTCTCCTGCAACATCTATTCGACGCAGGATCACGCTGCAGCTGCGATCGCGGCCGCCGGCATTCCCGTCTTCGCCGTCAAGGGCGAGACGCTGACCGAGTACTGGGACTACACCGCCAAGCTGTTCGACTGGCACGGCGGCGGTCATCCGAACATGATCCTCGACGACGGCGGCGATGCCACCATGTACGTCCATCTCGGTCTGCGTGCCGAGAACGGCGACGCGGCGTTCCTGGACAAGCCCGGCTCGGAAGAAGAGGAAGTGTTCTTCGCGCTGCTCAAGAAGCAGCTCAAGGAAAAGCCGAAGGGCTACTTCGCCGCGATCGCCAAGAGCATCAAGGGCGTTTCCGAAGAGACCACCACGGGCGTGCATCGTCTCTATGACATGCAGAAGGCCGGCACGCTGCTGTGGCCCGCCATCAACGTCAATGACAGCGTCACCAAGTCGAAGTTCGACAATCTCTATGGCTGCCGTGAATCGCTGGTCGACGGCATCCGCCGCGGCACCGACGTGATGATGTCGGGCAAGGTCGCGATGGTCGCCGGCTTCGGCGACGTCGGCAAGGGGTCGGCGGCTTCGCTGCGCCAGGCCGGCTGCCGCGTCATGGTCTCCGAAATCGATCCGATCTGCGCGCTGCAGGCGGCGATGGAGGGCTACGAGGTCGTGACGATGGAAGACGCCGCACCGCGCGCCGACATCTTCGTCACCGCGACCGGCAACAAGGACATCATCACCATCGAGCACATGCGCGCGATGAAGGATCGCGCCATCGTCTGCAACATCGGCCACTTCGACAACGAGATCCAGATCGCGGGTCTGCGTAACCTGAAGTGGACCAACATCAAGCCGCAGGTCGACGAGATCGAGTTCCCCGACAAGCACCGCATCATCATGCTGTCGGAGGGCCGCCTCGTGAACCTCGGCAACGCGATGGGTCATCCGTCCTTCGTGATGTCGGCCTCCTTCACCAACCAGACGCTGGCGCAGATCGAGCTGTTCGCCAACAACAAGGACGGCAAGTACAAGAAGGAAGTCTACGTGCTGCCGAAGTCGCTGGACGAGAAGGTGGCCCGGCTGCATCTTGCCAAGATCGGCGTCAAGCTCACCGAGCTGCGCAAGGACCAGGCCGACTATATCGGCGTGAAGCAGGAAGGCCCGTTCAAGTCGGATCATTATCGGTACTGAGATCGCCTTCAGTTGCGACAGAAAAGCCCCGGAGCGATCCGGGGCTTTTTTTGTCGCCATTCTCTGTGTTACGCTTCCAGGTAGAGCCAAAACAAGCCTGCCACTTCTGGAGCGGGCGGCCGCCTTTCCCACTTTCATTGTCAAAATGCATATGGAGGGAATGCGATGTCCAGCGAAGCCAACGTTCAATTGTTGAAGGAAGCCTATCGCCGGTGGAGCGACAGCAAGGGTCAAAGCGTCGACCATTGGTTCGACAATGTCATCGGCCCGCAGATCAAGTTTGATTCGATCCCGCGCGGAGCTCCGGCGGTACCCTTCGCCAAGAGCTATGACGATCGCAGCGAGCTACGTGGCTATTTCGACGGCCTGTTGGCCGACTGGAGCATGCAGTACTACACGATGAACGAGTACGTCGCGGAGGGTGACGCCGTCGTCGTGCGCGGCAAATGCGCGTGGACCAACAAGAAGACCGGAAAGGTCGCTGAGACACCGAAGGTCGATTTCTGGCGCTTCAAGGACGGCAAGGCGGTCGAATTTCATGAGTACTTCGACACCGCCTGTGTCTACGCCGCGACCATCACCTGACGGTTGCAATTCGGCCCGGCGCCGCCCATCCTCTGTGGAGGGAGAACGCCACAATGGAAACCAAAGAACATTTCGACGTCCTGATCGTCGGTGCCGGCCTGTCCGGCATCGGCGCGGGCTATCATCTTCAGAGTAAGTGCCCGAGCAAAAGCTATGTCATCCTCGAGGGGCGCGACTGCATCGGCGGGACCTGGGACCTGTTCCGCTATCCCGGCATCCGCTCCGACAGCGACATGTTCACGCTCGGCTACTCCTTCAAGCCGTGGACCGATCCCAAGGCGATCGCCGATGGGCCGCAGATCCTGAACTACGTGCGCGAGACAGCCACCGAGAACGGTATCGACAAGCGCATCCGCTACCGTCATCGCGTCAAGCGCGCCGCGTGGTCGACGCCGGACGCACGCTGGACTGTCGAGGCCGAGCGCACGACAGGCGAGGGTGCGACCGAGCTCGTGCGTCTCACCTGCAATTTCCTGTTCATGTGCTCGGGCTATTACAAATACGAGGCGGGCTATACGCCGGAGTTCAAGGGCGTGGCGGATTTCGCCGGCCGCATCGTGCATCCGCAGAAATGGACCGACGACATCGACTATGCGGGCAAGCGTGTCGTCGTGATCGGCTCGGGCGCGACCGCGGTGACGCTGGTGCCCGAGCTTGCCAAGAAGGCGGCGCAGGTCACCATGCTGCAGCGCTCGCCGACCTACGTGGTGTCGCGTCCGGCGCTGGATCCCGTCGCCAACAAGCTTCGCCGCAACCTGCCGGCGCGGCTCGCCTATCATCTGATCCGCTGGCGCAACGTGATGTGGGGGATGTTCTTCTTCCAGCTCAGCCGGCGCCGGCCTGCGAAGGTCAAGGAGCTGGTCCTCAAGGGCGTCCAGATGGCGCTCGGCCCCGACTACGACGTCGCGACCCATTTCACGCCGCGCTACAATCCCTGGGATCAGCGGCTCTGCCTCGTGCCGGATGGCGATTTGTTCAAGGCGATCCGTGAGCAGCGCGCTTCGGTCGTCACCAGTGAGATCGAGACCTTCACCCGTGACGGCATCCGCCTGAAGGATGGCAGCGAGCTCGCCGCCGACATCATCGTGACCGCGACCGGACTGGTACTCCAGGTCGTCGGCGGACTCGAGGTGAGCGTCGACGGCCGCGCCGTCGATTTCGCCAACACGCTGACCTACAAGGGCATGATGTATGCCGACGTGCCGAACATGGCGTCGGCGTTCGGCTACACCAACGCGTCGTGGACGCTGAAATGCGACCTCACCTGTGAATATGTCTGCCGTCTCATCAACTACATGGACCGGCACAATTTCCGCCAGTGCATGCCGCACAATGACGACCCGGAAATCACCGCGCAGCCGTCGCTCGATTTCACCTCGGGCTATGTACAGCGTTCGGTCGCAAAGATGCCGAAGCAGGGCTCGAAGCAGCCGTGGCGGCTGTACCAGAACTACGCCCTCGACATCGTCTCCCTGCGCTTCGGCCGGATCGACGACGGCGTGATGCAATATTCCTGATCACGCCGCCGGCTGCTTCTATGCCTTGCGCTTGTTGAGCGCGAGGGCAAGATCGATCGCGAGTGCCAGCACTGCGGCCGCGCCGCCGAGTCCGAACAGAACCAGATAGTCGCCGCCGGTCTGCGCAAAGATCCACGAGAAGCCGTAGGCCGCTGCCGCCTGGAACAGCGCAAAGCTCGTAGTGGCGTGACTCCATGTCACGCGCTGCTGTTCGGCCGAATGCGGCACCAGCTCGTGGATGCGCCCGAGCACCAGTGGCACGATCCCCGGCGTGAAGCCGCCGACCACAACACTCGATACGATCAGCGAAACCGATGCCGTGCTGACGGTCGGCAGCAGCACAGCGGCCGCCTCGATCAGGAAGGCAGCGCGCAATGCCGGTCCAAACCCGGACCGGTCACCGAGATGGCCGGTGACGAGCGGACCGACGATCGCGCCGAGGCCGTACAGCACCCAGTAGTACGATCCCGCGGCAATTCCTTGGCCAAGGCCGCGCGCGACGAAATCGACGATGAAGACCATGGGCGGTACCAAGGCGACCGCGTTGAGACCGTACTGGACCAGCAACGCACGAGCGGCGGGCGAGGCTCGATGGGGCTTCGTCGGATGCGAAGGAGCGGCATGGCCCTTGGCGTCAGCAGGCCAGTTCCACCAGCTCGCGAGCGTGAGGACGGCCGAGAGCGCGCCGAGGCCATACCAGCTCTGCTGCAGGCCCTGTTGCAGCAAGAGTGGCACCAACGTGCCCGATGCTGCGACGCCAAGCCCGACGCCGGCAAAGATCACGCCGCCGACGATGCCGCGCCGCGCGGGCGAGGTGTGCGGCAGAATGACGGAAGCCGCCAGCACCATGATGATGCCGCCGGTGAGACCTGAGAGAAAGCGCCAGGCGAAGAACCAGCTGAACGATATCGGGGTCGAGCTGGCGAAGAAGGAGAGGGTCGCCAGCAGCATCATCGCGCGCAGCGCAGGGACCGCGCCGACGCGCGAAGCTGCAGCCCGCGCCGCGAGCGCACCGGCGAGATAGCCGGCAAGGTTCGCCGCACCGAGATAGACCACGTCGGATGCGCTGAACCATTTTGCCGCGATCAGGGCCGGGATCAGCGGGGTATAGGAAAAGCGCGCGAGGCCAAGGCCAACCAGCGATGCGGACAATCCCGCCACGGCATATCGCCAGGTTCTTTGTGAAGTTGACCGCGAGTCTGATCCCGGCTGCGGGTGCAGCCGGGTCTCGATGCGTTGCTTCGTATCTGCGTTGGTCATCTCATCCTCCTGCGCGCGAGGGCGCGCGGATCATCAGGTCTGGGCGGCTCGGCGGCGCCGGAATTCCGGGACGGGCAGGCCGCCCCAGCCCCAATTGTCCGGGTCGACTTCCTCGATCACCACGAAGGTGGAATCGAGCGGTTTGCCGAGGACGTCGAGCAGGAGCTGGCTTGATCCCTTGATCAGTGCGGCCTTTTCCTCCGCGGTGAGCGACGCCGCCCCCGGCGTCGTTCCCTCGCGGGTCACCTGAATGGTGACGATGGGCATCGTGTTTCTCCTCGACTCAGTGGCCGGCGCTCTGGCCGCCGTCGA
The DNA here is from genome assembly GCF_007290395.2 of Bradyrhizobium cosmicum. NCBI lineage: Bacteria > Pseudomonadati > Pseudomonadota > Alphaproteobacteria > Hyphomicrobiales > Nitrobacteraceae > Bradyrhizobium > Bradyrhizobium cosmicum. Next base: position 2,473,619 of record NZ_CP041656.2, read on the forward strand.
CGTGCAGGATCTCGCCGGTGACGAAGGAGGCACCCTCGAGATAGAGCACGGCATCGACGATGTCGGACATCTCGCCCATATGGCCGACCGGGTGCAGCGCGCTGAGCTGGGCATGCGTCTCGACCGGATGCATCGGCGACTTGATGATGCCGAGGGACACCGCGTTGACGCGGATGCCGCGCTTGGCATATTCGATTGCGAGCGATCTGGTCGCGGCGCTCAGTCCGCCCTTGCTCAGCGAGGCCAGCACCGAGGGCACGTTCGAGTTCGCCTGCTCGACCAGAGTGGTGGTGATCTGGACGACGTGGCCAGAACCCTGCTTCTCCATCTCGGCGATGGCGAGCTGCGTGATGTTGAAGAAGCCCGCGACATTGGTCCCCATCACCGCCGCATAGTCTTCGGCCGTGTACTGCGTGAACGGCTTTGCGACGAAGATGCCGGCATTGTTGACCAGCGTGTCGACCCGGCCGAAGCGGGCAACGGCCTGTGAGACCACGCGCGCGGCGGTGGCGCGATCCGAGATATCGCCGGGTACGGCGAGAACATCGTCGTCGCCCGACGGTTTGATGGAGCGCGCCGTTGCGACGACGCGATAGTTGCGATTACGAAAACCCTGGACCAGGGCGGCGCCGATGCCCTGCGATGCACCGGTGATGATGGCGACCTTCTGTTCGATACCCATGACGGGCTCCTGTTGTTGGCTTTCAGAACCTGGGCCAGCAGCAGCTGGCTTGCCAGGTGAGGTACGCCCAGGCGGCCCGGCTGCGAATACACGTTGTCCGGCAGACACTGTTACGTGGCGCGAACGAATGCCGGACCGGCGCTTGGCGGTTGTCGTGGCGGGGATGAACGCCTAGCTTGTCACCGGAATTTGATGGGACGGCGGGAAGGCATGGACCGTCTGGATGCGATGAATGTGTTCGTCCTCGCGGTGGACGAGGGAAGCCTCGCGGCCGCGGGGCGCAAGCTTGGCCGCTCACCGGCAGCGGTCAGCCGCGCCATCGCCTTCCTGGAAGAGCGGGTCGGTGCCGAGCTGCTGCACCGGACGACGCGAGCGATCAAGCTGAGCGAGGAGGGCGAGCGCTATCTCGCGATCTGCCGCCGCGTGCTCGCGGAGCTGGAGGAGGCCGACGACATTGCCGCCGGACCGCGCACGGCGCCGCGCGGCCTGCTCACGATCACCGCCCCTGTGGTGTCCGGCGAGATGGTGCTGCGGCCGATCCTCGATGCGTTTCTCGATGCCTTTCCGACGGTGTCGGCAAAGCTCCTGCTGTTCGACCGTGCGGTCAACCTGATCGAGGAAGGCGTCGATGTCGCGCTCCGCATCGGGCCTCTCGCGGATTCAGCGATGGTGGCGATGCGGGTCGGCGAGATCAACCGCGTCGTCGTGGCGGCGCCGCGCTATCTCAAGCAGCACCCGCGCATCACCGAGCCCGGCGATCTTGCCAAGCATCAGATCGTGGCAATGGCGCATCTTCCGAACTCCTGGACCTTCGTGCCGCAGGCCGGCTCGTCGGCGGTCCGGACGGTGCAGTTTACTCCGCGCCTCCTCGTCAACAGCACCTATGCGGCGGTGGCCTCGGCCGTGGCCGGGCGCGGGGTGGCGCGGATGTATTCCTATCAGGTGGCGGAGCAGGTCGCGCGCGGCGAGCTCGAGATCGTCCTGGCCGGTGATGAGGATCCGGAGATGCCTGCGCATTTGATCTGCCCGCAGGGCAGGCTCTCGGTGCCCAAGGTACGTGCCTTCACCGACTTCGCCGTACCGCGGCTGAAGAAGCAATTTGCGCAGCTCAGGAAGAGCATGGCAGCGCGGTGAGCCGCAGCACCTTAGGCAATGCGTTGTTTTGCGTATACGGGCACCGGGCTGAATCGGCCATGCTGCCCGAACGGTTAACGCCGGATTAACCGGTGAGTCCTAGCCTGTCTCGGCCGGGTTACTCGCAAGGCCGAGGTGAGCCCAATGGAAGCCCAGAAGATCGCGGTCGACGCCGTCGTCGCGTTGACCGATTGCGACCGCGACGCCGTCATCGCCTTCATCCGCCGGCTCTATCTGGCCGGCGTCACGGATCCCAAACGCCTGACCTTCAAGGGTCTGCAGGCGCTGTCCCGGGCGTGATTCGGCTCGTTTCGGCCGGCTCTTAGTCCAGGTTCCGTATTGCCGCTCTCCCCAGCGTGATTGCAACCCAGCGGTGAATATCTTGCCGGTTCGGACGGGCCGGGGTAGATCACGTTCCCGGCTGGGTCAGTTGGGAACTTGGGGAAATGTTGAAACAGCTTTTTGCGCCGCAACTTGTCATTCTCTATGTGCTTGTGGCGTCGACGATCTACATTCACTTCCGCGGCAAGCAGCGGCTGCGCTTTGCGCGCCAGCTTGGCGATCACTCGACCTATCTCGCCCCCTACAATGTACTGATGTATGCCGGCTCGGCCGTCCCGAACGAGCCGGTGATCCCGGTCGAGCAGTTTCCCGAGCTGAAGCCCCTCAGCGAGAACTGGGAGACCATCCGCGACGAGGCCGTGCGGCTCTTCGACGAAGGGTTCATCCGCGCCGCCGCCAAGAACAACGATTGGGGTTTCTATTCGTTCTTCAAGAGCGGCTGGAAGCGGTTTTACCTGAAATGGTATGACGACTTCCTGCCGTCGGCGAACACGCTGTGCCCGAAGACGGTGGAGCTGCTGAAGTCGATCCCGAGTGTGCACGGTGCGATGTTCGCGATGCTGCCGCCGGGCGGCAAGCTCGGCGCGCACCGCGATCCCTTCGCAGGTTCGCTGCGCTACCACCTCGGCCTCGTCACGCCGAACTCGAACAAGTGCCGCATCCTGGTCGACGGCGTCGAATGCGTCTGGCGCGACGGCGAGGCCTTCATGTTCGACGAGACCTTCATCCACAGCGCCGAGAATGCGACCGACGTCAACCGCATCATCCTGTTCTGCGATGTCGAGCGCCCGATGAAGTATGGCTTCATGACCGCGATCAACCGATGGGTCAGCCATCACATCGTCAAGGCGTCGGCAACCCAGAACGTCGATGGCGAGCATGTCGGCGTGCTCAACAAGGTGTTCGGCAAGCTCTACGAGATCCACCTCGGCAGCCGCAAGGTCAAGGAGTGGAACCGCAACGTCTACTACACGCTGAAATACTCGCTGACCGCGCTGATCCTCGGCCTCATCGTGATGTCGGCGTTGCGGTGAAGCAGGTGCGAATGGCCCCCTTGCCGACAGCGACTACGGAGATCGCGCAGTTCTTCCGTCAGTGGCTGGAGACCTTCGCGGGCTATGTCCGCGAGGTCGATTATGCTTCGGCGAGGCCACTCTTTCATCCGGACGTGCTGGCCTTCGGCACGCATAACGATGTCATTCCCGGGCTCGATCAATGGGTCACTTCGCAATGGGACAACGTCTGGCCGAAGACGACCGACTTCCGCTTCGTGCTCGATCAGACCGCGGTTCTGGCATCCCCCGACGGCACGATGGCGACCGTGATCGCGCCGTGGACGAGCACCGGTTATCATCCCGATGGCAGCGCGTTTCCGCGTCCGGGGCGGGCGACGATGGTGTTCTCAAGACATGACGATGGCTGGATGTGTGTGCATTCCCACATGTCGCTCAACCGCGGTGTGCCGCAGGCAAGCCATGCCAACCGGCCTGTGAAGGCCTGGTAAAGGCGATCTGAATCAAAAGGCCCCGGACACATCCGGGGCCTTTGATTTCGAGATGCCGCGCAGCCTATTCCGGCTGGCCGATGCTCACCTTCAGCGTGCCGACGCCGTCGACGCCGCATTCGAGCTTGTCGCCGGGCTGGAGCTGCGACACGCCGGCCGGCGTGCCCGTCATGATGATGTCGCCGGCAGCGAGCTTCACCTGCTGCGAGAGCTGCCAGATCGTCTCCGGCACGTTCCAGATCATCTGCTCGAGGTCGCCGGTCTGGGCTTCCTTGCCGTTGACGGTCAGCCAGATCCTGCCCTTGGAGGGATGGCCGATCTTCGAGGCCGGCTGCAGCGCGGAGGCGGGTGCGGAGCCGTCGAACGACTTGCCGATTTCCCAGGGACGCTCCTTCTTGCGCGAGGCGATCTGGAGGTCGCGGCGGGTGAGGTCGATGCCGACGGCGTAGCCGTAGACATGGTCGAGCGCCTTGTCGGCGGGGATATTGAGGCCGCCGCTCTTCAGCGCGACGATCAGCTCGACCTCGTGATGCAGGTCCTTGGTCAGCGGCGGATAGGGAATGGTGGCGCCGTCGGGCACCAGCATGTCGGCGTGCTTGGCGAAGAAGAACGGCGGCGCGCGCTCGTCATTGCCCATCTCTCGGATGTGCTCGAGATAGTTGCGGCCGACACACCAGATGCGGCGCACCGGAAAACGGCCGCTCTCGCCGACGACGGGGAGCGAAGCCTGGGGCGGAAGCGGAATGACGTAGGAGGCGGCGTTCATGAAAAGCGGTCTCGCTGCTCTTGAGGTTGATAAGGGACTCTATGCGGTTGCGCTGATCGGCGCCAGAGCGCCGGCGTCGTGATGCTGCAGGCGGAAGAAGGAGGCATAGCGGCCCGAGCGGCGCAGCAGATCATCATGCCGGCCCTGCTCGACGATCTCGCCGCCCTCGACCACCAGGATGCTATCTGCGTGCATGATGGTGTGCAGGCGGTGCGCGATCACGATGGTGGTGCGGTTCTGGCAGAGATGCTCGATCGCTTCCTGCACCTGCCGCTCGGACTCCGAATCGAGTGCGGCGGTGGCCTCGTCCAGGAGGATGATCGGCGCGTTCTTGAGCAGCGCGCGCGCCACCGCGATGCGCTGGCGCTGACCGCCTGACACCTGGGTGCCGTGCTCGCCGACCGGCGTGTCGTAGCCGAGCGGGAAGCCCATGATGAAATCATGCGCGCAGGCCGCCTTGGCGGCGTCGATGATTTCGTTCTCGGTCGCGCCCGGTTTGCCGAAGGCGATGTTGTTGCGGATGGTGTCGCGGAACAGATAGACGTCCTGGCCGACATAGGCGGTCTGCGCCCGCAGCGACTTGCGCGAGACGGCGCCGATCGACTGGCCGTCGATCACGATGTCGCCTTGCGTCACCTCGTAAAACCGCAACAGCAGCGCCAGCACGGTCGACTTGCCGCCACCGGACGGGCCGACCAGCGCTGTAACCTTGCCGGGCTCCGCAACGAAGCTCATGCGGTTGAGCACGGTCTCATTGGCGCGATACGAGAAGCTGACGTCGCGCATTTCGATCTTCGCGTCGGACAGTTTCAGTGCCGGCTTGTCGTCGTCGGACTGCTCGCTGGCCGGGCTGTCGACGACTTCGAGCAGCATGCGCGCGCCGACGAGCTGGCTGTTCAAATCGATGTTGAGCCGCGCCAGCCGCTTGGCCGGCTCGGTCGCCATCAGGAAAGCCGTCATGAAGGAGAAGAACGCGCCCGGGGTGGCGTTGAGCGCGACCACGCTGTAGCCGCCATAGAGCAGGCAGCCGGCGACCGCGAAGCCGCCGAGCATTTCCATCAGCGGGTTCGAGCGGTTGGCGACGCGGGCCATCTTGTTGGCGTTGCGCTCGACGATCGCGATGTTCTCGTCGATGCGCTTCTGCATGGTTTCTTCTAGCGTGAACGCCTTAACGGTGCGGATGCCCTGCAGCGATTCCTGCATCGTCTCCATGATGTCGGCGGTGCCGGTGAACTGGTTGAAGGCGAGACCCTTGATGCGCTTGACCAGCTTGCGCAGCACCAGCATTGCCGGCGGCACCACAACGAGGCCGATGAACGACATCACGGGGTCCTGCCAGACCATCACGCCGACCATGGCGAGCAGCATCATGAGGTCGCGCCCGATGGCGTTGACCAGCATGTTGAGGACGTCGGTGATCGATTTTGCGCCGGCCGTCAGCCGCGCCAGAAATTCAGAGGAATGCCGTTCAGAGAAGAAGCCGACGCTCTCGCGCATCAGCTTGGCGAACAGCTGGCGCTGGTTGGTGGCGAGGATGGCGTTGGAGATCTTGGTCAGGATCACCATGTGGCCGTAGGTCGCCACGCCCTTGATGAAGAGCAGGATCACCGTGATGCCTGAGAACATCGCGATGCCCGGGATGTTCTTGTCGACATAGGCCTGGTTGATGACCTGGCCCAGCACGTAGGTTGCGCCCGCGGTCGATCCGGCGGCAAGCGCCATCAGCGCGAAGGCGACGAGATAGCGCCGCCAGTAGACGACTCCCTGTTCCGTGACCAGGCGGCGAACGAGGACCATCGCCGCATAGGGATCGTCGGTGATTTTCTTTGGAAACTGGGCCATCCGCTTTCCATTGACGGCGCAGCGGCAAAGCTGCCCGCGCGTCAGGGATCGAATGGCCTCTGTGCCCGCTCGAGCGGGGTTTTTCAAGCCCAATTAAGGGCTTGCGCCCGGATGGAATCTAGGCCGATGCAGCGTGGCGGAGCTCGCCATGGCGCTCGCGGAACAGCTTCTCCTCCCACGCCAGGGCGTGCGCGGCGATGGTCTCGAGGTCGTCGTATTGCGGCCGCCAGTCGAGCAGGCCGCGGATGCGGCTGGTGTCGGCCACCATGGTCATGATGTCGCCGGGCCGGCGCGGGGCGTATTGCACGGCGAAGCTGCGGCCCGAAACCCGGCGCACCGCGTCGATGGTCTCCAGCACCGAATAGCCGCGGCCATAGCCGCAATTCAGCGTCGTCGAGGCGCCGCCATTGCGCAAATAGGCCAGCGCCGAGCGATGCGCCTGCGACAGGTCGGTGACGTGGATGAAGTCGCGGATGCAACTGCCGTCCGGGGTCGGATAGTCGGTGCCGAACACGTCGATCTTGGCGCGCTGGCCGGTCGCGGCTTCCACCGCGATCTTCAGCAGATGCGTGGCGCCGACGGTGGCGAGGCCAATGCGCGCCTGCGGGTCGGCGCCCGCAACGTTGAAATAGCGCAAGGTCACGTATTGCATGCCGTAGGCGGCGGCGACGTCGTGCAGCATGATCTCGGTCATCAGCTTCGACGAGCCGTAGGGCGACAGCGGCCGCGTCGGGGCGTGCTCGGGCACCGGCACCTGGTCCGGATTGCCGTAGACGGCGGCGGTCGAGGAGAAGATGAAGCGGCTGATGCCGCGCTTGACCGCGACGTTGAGCAAATTGCGCGCGGTCATGAAGTTGTTGCGGTAATAGCCGAGCGGATCGCGCATCGATTCCGGCACGACCACCGAGCCCGCGAAATGGATGATGCTCTCGATGTTATGCTGGGCGATCACGCCCTCGAGCAGGTTCTCGTCGCAAGCATCGCCGATGAACAGCGGCACGCCTTCGGGGAGATAAGCGGAAAAGCCGGTGGAGAGATCGTCGATCACGACCACGTCCTCGCCGGCTTCCGCCAGCGCGAGAACCGTGTGACTTCCGATATAGCCGGCGCCGCCGGTGACTAGCACAGTCATGGTCTCACCCGTCTTCGATCAATGCGCCACGTTAACGTTTGCGCGGTGAAGAGGGGGTTTCGGCAGCCCTGAACTGGTCACTATGCTTAATGTTGCGTATAGGGACTTTTCGAAACGGAGCATGACGTGGCGAATTCCCCCGGCGATCTGCAAGTGATCGTGCCAAATCTGCACAGGCGCTATTCCGGGGTCACCGCGACCAACCGGATGGTGGCGCCGCGGCTGGCCAGGCTGTATCGCGCCGCGTGGTTCGGTTCCGACGCGCCGGAGGGGATCGCGCGGCTCGGCGGCGCCGGTCTCCTGAAACTGTGGGGCCGCAAGGCGCCGCTGATCTGGCATGCGCGGCGCAACAACGAGATGATCGCGGGTGTCGTGCTGCGCGCGCTCGGTTGGCCGCTCAAGCTGGTGTTCACCTCGGCGGCGCAGCGGCATCACAGCTGGATCACGCGCTGGCTGATCCGGCAAATGGACGCGATCATCGCGACCTCCGACATTTCGGCATCGTTCCTGAAGGTGAAGGCGACGGTGATCCCGCATGGCGTCGACACCGACATCTACGCGCCGCCGGTCGACCGCGCCGCGGCGTTCGCGGAGGCCGCGCTGCCCGGCCGCTACGCGATCGGCTGCTTCGGCCGCGTGCGTGCGCAGAAGGGCACGGATGTGTTCGTCGATGCGATGTGCCGGTTGCTGCCGCGCTATTCGGATTTCACCGCGGTCATCGTCGGTCAGGTCACGCCGGAGCAAACTGCTTTTGCGAACGACCTGAGGAGGCGCATCGAAGCAGCAGGCCTGCAGGCGCGCATTGTCATCACCGGCGAGTTGCCGATCGAACAGGTGCAGCGCTGGTATCAGCGGCTGACGATCTACGCCTTCACCTCGCGCAACGAGGGCTTTGGCCTGACGCTGATCGAGGCGATGGCGGCGGGCAGTGCACTGGTCGCCGCGCGCGCCGGTGCGGCTGAGCTCGTGGTCGAGGACGGGGTCACCGGCGTCCTGATCCCGACGGGCGATGCCGAGGCGCTGGCTGCGGCGCTGGAGCCGCTGATGCGCGACGTGCAGGCTGCCACGGCGATGGGCGAGCGCGGGCGGGCGCGGGTGCTGGCAAAGTTCAGCCTGGATGCTGAGGCGGCGCGGATCGGCGAGGTCTATCGGCCGCTGCTCTGAGCGCCTTCACCGAAAAACAAGAAGCCGCGAAAACAACCCCATGCACAGTAGCCGGTCACAGCGGTATCAATGACTTGCGAGGTCGCGACGGAAATTTTCTGATTATACGAAAATTGATTGACCCGTCGGGCAAAACAGCGCTAATCTTTCATCATCGCAACAATCGTCAGTTCCGGCGAAACGAAGGTGTCTCACCGGCCGAACTCCGCCACGATCAGGGCGATGATGACGATCATCGTCAGCGGCTGGCGAAGCACGCGATACCATGGCGGGACCAAGCCTTGACGCGTGGACCGGATATCCAGCAGCAGGTTCGCGGCGAAGCCGACCGCCAATAGGGCGAGTCCATATCGGGGATCGATCAGCAGCGACGTCCAGCCGACGAGCGAGGGAATGACACTGATGCCGAGCCGGACAGAATCGATACCGTGATCCGTCCGCGAGATCGACTGGACCATCGCGGCGCCCCAATGGATGCCGCCGAGGAACGACAGGATCACGGCGCCGTAGGCCAGTAGTCCGTGGAGCGCGGCCGTCTTCAAGTCGCCCTCGATGGCCCGCGAGGCGATCGAGAGCCCGACGAACGGTACCAGGCCCAATCCGCCGAGCCATACTGCAGCGATGGGAACGAGTGCGCGCCGCGGCCCGCTCTCATGATCGTCAGTCAGAGATGTCGACATGCTGCCTCGCGCCGGTGATCACAATTGTCACGATCTCATACCTCTCGCGTCGCCAGCTGCGTCGAGCAGAGCAGGCCGATCAGCGCGATCAGGGCTGCCACGCTCATCCCGTTCAAGGCGACGAGCCTCGCATACTCCGACGTCATCATCACGGGCTCGCCGAGATGGGCGTCGACGAAGAGATAGGCGATGAAGGGCAACGCGACGACGATCGCAGACTTCAGGCGCTCGTCAGGTCTGAACAGGACGGTGCCGAGCAGCGCACAGGGAAGCAGGAACAGCTCGACGCCCGACGCGGCGCCGAACAGCTTGACGCAGAAGACGGTGTTGCCGACGCCGACCAGTGGCAGCAGCGCGCGGCCCGCGAACGAATGCCTTCTTGCCAGTGCGGGGACGGCCAGGAAGAAAGGGGTCGACAGCAGGCTGAGCCAGGCCGGCCAGGCGGCCGTCCCCACGATCCAATGCAGATAGAGCGGATAGAACGGCTGGTTGGAGGCCACCACGAGCGCGATCTTGCCGGCCAGCGCAGAACGAGGGTCCGGGTGATCCGCATAACTGCCGATCCAGGCTGCAATTGTCTTGATCATCTGGCTTGGATCATCTGCCTCGGACGCGCCGATCGTCGCGCACGATAGCAGCGCCACGGGGAGGAAACGACCACAGGCCGGCCTCGGATCACAAGCGGTGCGGCGAAGGGCCAGGCGGCATGATCCAAAAACCATGCGGCGTCGTTCAGGGAGAGAAAGCTCGATCCGTGCGGGCAACACGCCGGTGCTCGCACCAGCCGCGCCGGCGGGCTTCTCTTCCTCTCTTGGCTAGCCTCCCATGCCGAAGATGCGACGCAAAGCGGACCTACCGACCAAGATATGCGCCGTTTGCAAGCGGCCATTCGCCTGGCGGCGGAAATGGGCGCGGGATTGGCCAGGCGTGAAATTCTGTTCCGAACGGTGTCGCGGTGACGGGCGACGAACTGCTCGCCAGGAAGGCTGACCATGCTGCGCAAGGACATGAAGACCGGTCTCGCGCCGAGCGTCGATCCCGACGAGATCGCGCGATTCGAGGCTCTCGCCGAGGATTGGTGGAATCCCGACGGCCGCATGAAGCTGGTTCACGGCTTCAATGCGTCGCGCGTCGCGCACCTCCGCAACCGGCTCCCCGCGCTGATGCTGCGTGACCCCAGGCGGGAGCGGCCCCTCGACGGATTGACCCTGCTCGACGTCGGTTGCGGCGGCGGTCTGGTGACGGAGCCGATGGCGCGTCTCGGCGCGCTCGCGCTCGGCATCGACGCCGCCGAGCGCAACGTCCGCGTGGCAACCGTCCACGCGGACCAGACCGGTTTGCCCGTCGTCTATCGGCAGGCCGTTCCCGAGGAGATGGTCGCCGAACGGCGGCAGTTCGACATCGTGCTGTCGCTCGAAGTCGTCGAGCACGTCGCCGACACCGATCGCTTTCTGGCTGCGACCGCCAGCCTGGTTGCGCCCGGCGGGCTACTCGTCATCGGCACGTTGAACCGCACGCTGGTGTCGTTCGTGAAGGCGATCGTCGGGGCTGAATGTGTGCTGGGCTGGCTGCCCCGCGGCACGCACGACTGGCGGCGCTTCATGCGGCCGGACGAGATCGCAGGCACGCTCGCTCCGCTCGGATTCTCCGTCATCGAGACCTGCGGTCTGGAGCTCGCTCCGATCACCATGCGCTGGCATACGACCCGCTCGTGCAACACCAACTATCTCCAGATCCACAGGCGGCGCGGCGAGCCGACGGCGGCATGAGACGCGGCGCCGCGAGTGTCTCGTGTGTCTCAAAGCGAATCGCGAGTCCGCGGAGATAGGAACCTCGATGCTTTCAAGCAGGCCCATCAAGCGGATCTCGTGTCAGATTCTAATCAACCTCGAGTCCCGGGCACCCGAAGCAATCGAATTTCGAGTGCCGGAGGGGCGGCAGCTTTCTGCCTAAACCGGACATCCGGCTCGAGCGAAGAGTCCGAGGGGGGCCAACTGCGGACGGCCGCACTGAGGCCGAAGAGCAAAGGTTGAGACAATCAGGCCACGCCATGCGTCTGTCCACGCCAGGCCGGCTCGGCCGAGCGTGAACCAGTGCCTTTGATCAGACGGTCGGGATGGTGCCGCCGTCGATAACAAACTCGGCGCCGTGGATCGAGGCGGCACGATCCGAGGCCAAGTAGGCGATGACGTCGGCGACTTCATATGGTTCGGCCGCACGCCCGATGGAAATTCCGCCCAGACTGTTCAGGACGACTTGCCGTGCCTGCTCGATCGTGCCGCCATTGACGATCTGCAGACGCTTCAACAGTTCGACGGAGGACTCGGTCATGATCCAGCCGGGAGAGACAACGTTGACCCGCACGCCCTTCGGTCCCAGCTCCTTGGAGATCGACTTGCTGTAGGTTCTGAGCGCGGCCTTTGCGGCGGCGTAGGCCGTAGTCGCCTCGGGCAGAGGCAGGACCGACTGGATGGAGGCGACGTGCACCACCGCGCCCGCGCCCCGCTCGATCATCTGCGGAACCAGGAGACGATCAAGGCGGACCGTGGCCAGAAGGTTCAGGTTCAGTTCGGAGAGCCAGTTCTCGTCCGTCAGAGCGACAAAGCCGCCGCCTGGTGTGGACGAACCCCCGATGACGTGGGCTAGGATGTCGACCCCGCCCATGCGTTCGAGCGCCGCCTTGGCCAGTGCTTGCCCACCCTCGGAAGTTGTCAGGTCCGCCTGGACGAACTCGACGCCGTCGACAGGCTCCATCGCTCCGCGGGCGGCGGTGATCACCCGGGCGCCGCCGGCCAGAAAGCGGTCGACGGTGGCGCGGCCCAGACCTTTGCTGCCGCCGCTGATGAGCACGCGCTTGCCCGCGAACTCTGTAGGATCAGCCTTGATGGTCATGCCGTGATCTCCAAGGCTTTGATGGCGTCGTTCACGAGGGTGAAGCGGTAGGTGAAGCGGATCGGGCTGCCCTTGAAGTCGCCATGGGCAGGGCCTTCGACTACGACCTGACCCTTCTCGTGGCGAACGGCATCCGGCGTGAAGATCGCCCTGACCGGGATCACCGCTTCTTCGAACAAGGCCCGCATCCCGGCGTGACCCTCGTGACGGCCCCCATCAGCAAAAAGAACCGCGTCGCGCGTGAAGGGGCTGAGCATCCCGTCTACATCGAGACGGGCGTTCGCGGCCACGTACGCGGCAATCGGAGGTGGAAGTTCGAGCGTCATTGTCTTTGTCCTGTTTGTTGCGGTCGCAGCCTGGAGCGGCTGCAAGTGCGCTTGCCAGCCAAGATAGCGATGGACATCTGGCGCGATAATCAGGACAATTCGGGACGTTTCATCACGAAAATCGGGATAATTTTGCAGAGCAGCCTGAGCGAATTGGATGCCGTCCTCATGGTTGCCCGCCGAGGGAAGTTCCGAACGGCGGCGATCGAGCTCGGGGTCTCAACGACCGCGCTCAGTAATGCGGTCGGAAAGTTGGAGCGCACGCTCGGCGTAAGGCTTTTCAACCGGACGACGCGGAGCGTTTCCTTGACAGAGGCAGGTCAGCAATTCGTCGCGCAGGTCGCGCCTGCCGTGCGAGACATTCATGCGGCGATGGATTTCGCGCGCTCGCGACAGGCCACGCCTTCAGGCACGCTTCGCATCAACGCCTTTCCAACAGCGGCCCGCGAAATCTTCTCTTGGCTCGTCCTGCCGTTCCTGCGCGCTCACCCTCTGGTCCACATCGACATCGTGACAGAAGGTCGCCTGGTCGACATCGTCGCGGGCGGCTTCGACCTCGGCGTCCGTAGCACCGACCTCGTGCCGGCCGACATGATCGCACTCCCATTGGGGGGACGGCGGCGCAATGTTGTGGTCGGCACGCCTAGCTATCTGAAAGCGCATGGGACGCCCCGGACTCCCCAGGACCTCACCGAGCATACTTGTCTCCGCGTCCGGCTCCCTAATGGCGCGATCCATCGCTGGCCATTCGAGAAGAATGGACAATCGGTCCATATCGACGTCCAGGGCGCCATCACCCTCGACGAAGCGAGTCTCGCACGCACCGCTGTCCTCGCGTCCGCCGGTTTGGCCCTGGCAATGGAATCCGACGTACGAGACGACATCGAGGCAGGCCGCCTTGTGCCCGTGCTCGAGGATTGGACGCCCATACTGTCGCCGCTGAGTCTCTATTATCCGAGCCGACGCAACCCGACCGCCGCGTTCAAGGCCTTCGTCGACTTCGCGCGGCGGCAAAGTGGAGCCAGCACTACTCGACGCCGTCCAAAGTTGAGGACGCGCCAGTAACGGACATTCGATCGCTGTAAATTTAACGTCCGCTCTGGGTCAAAATGCGAAGAACTCAACGTGAGCAAATCGGGTCTGCCATGCCTCGGTGAGCGGACCTTTAATGATGCGGCTAGCCACTTCGGCAATGGGCGATTTGTGGACTTTGATGATTATGTCGGCAGTGGCCGTTCGCCGCCGTCACTCCGGAATTCCTGCGCCACGCAATCCATCAATCAGTAGGTCGAGCATCCAGGGATACCTGAACGATTGAAGAGTGCGCGATCGCTTCAGCGATGAGTTAGGCTGGCGCTTTATCAGGGACGCGCACTCCGATTTCGCTTCGTCGCGCTCGCCGGCGTGCCAGAGCGCGGCGACGAGGAAACGGCGAGGAGCGGTCGCCTCAGGTGTCGTGGCGATCGAACGGCGCGCGGCCTCGACCGCTTCACCGAAGCGGCGGCCCACCAGCAAAGCCACGCTGCGCGCCGAGTGGACATCCGACTGCAGGGGTGAGAGCGGATCCAGCCGTTCGGCTTCGGCCAGCCGCTGCAGCGCGCGCTCGGTGTCGCCGTTCCACGCCGACACCCAACCACCCAGCCGCCAGGCTTCAGCGCTATTGGGATTGATCTGCAGGGAAAGATCCAGGAGCGCGCCGCCTTCGGCATGTTCTCCGCCGACCACCGCGAGCAGATGGCCGCTGAGCGCGAGCACCTGCGGATCACTTCGATCGATATTGAGCGCGGCCCGTGCTAACGCCAATGCGCGCGCAGCGCCGGCCGCGTAATCGGGCTCGGTGCCAAGCCACACGCTGGTAGCGACGCAGCGTCCAAGCAACGCTGTTGCCAACGTGAAATGCGGATCGCGCGCGAGCGCCGCTTCCAGCAGCGTGACGGCTTCGGCATTGCCTCCGGGCGTCCGCGAATAATAGCCAGGCAGCGCACGTAGATAATAGTCGAACGCACCGAGATCCGCGGTGCCCCGGCGCAAGACGCGTTCGACTTCCGCCCGCAGCAGGCGCGGTTCGATCGCCGCCGCGATCGACGACGTGATCATTTCGTAAAGGCGCAGGATGCCGTCGGACTGGCTGGTGAAGCGCTCCTGCCAGACCTGCCTGCCTGACGTCGTCTCGACCAGTCGGCATCGGACAACGATGCCTGCCTCGGTCTGGTCGAGCGAGCCGTCGACCAGATATCCGATGCCGAGATCGCGCGCGACCGCTGAACTATCCGCCATATCCGCGCGCTGCGCCGCGATGGCGACTGCCGACGCATTGGCGAGCACGAACAGCCAGCGAAACCGCGACAGCGCGATCGATATCTCCTCCACTAGACCAGCGGCTACATAGGCCGATATGCCCGTGCCGAGCACCCGAAACGGCAACACAGCGATCGACGGCCGATCGGTCCGAAGCGCAGGTTCGGCCGCGGGGGTAACTTGAGGCGCCGTGGTCAGCGTGCAGTCGAGGAGATAGCCACGCCGCGGCAGATAGCGAAGCAATCGCCCTTTGCGATCGTCGAGGGCACGGCGCGCGTCCTTCACGGCTTGGAACAGGCTGTCCTCGGTGACGTGAACGTCTCCCCAGATGCGATCCAGCAACTCGGCCTTGTCGAGCGGACGTCCCTCGGACGCCGTCAGTGCGATCAGGAGTTCGAGCGCCTTGGGCCGCAGCGGAATCTCGTCACCTTCACGACCGAGCAAGCGGCCTCTTGCGGGCTCGATAACAAACCCATCGAATCCAATGGCTTGCCGCAAGGACGAACGGGCGTCGGCGGTCCGGCTTGGCGGAGTTTCTGACATGGCTGCAATTTCAGCACACTTTCAGGGGGTTGTCAGGACGAGCGGATCGAAGCGTGGGATGCTCAAGCCATGAAAACAAACGAGGTCATTCCATGCATCCGAAAACTCAGGGTTCCCATGCGCGTATGGCCATCTCGCGCCGGCAAGCTCTCGCGTCGCTGTGCGCCATGCCGATGATGGCGAAATCCGCATCAGCACAGATTGGGTGGCCGACGCAGGCAGTCCGAGTGCTGCTGGGCCAGCCAGCCGGTTCCGGTTCAGACCCGATGGCGCGAGGCCTTGCGCCACACCTTGCCGCCGCCTTCGGTCAACCTTTCATTGTCGAGAACATGCCGGGCGGTGGCGGCATCACGGCCGCCGCCGCGGTGGCCCGAGCCACCGACGATCATACGATCGGTATCGTGCTCGGCGGCCCGACAACGACCGCGAAGGCGCTGAACCCGGCGCTTGCCTACGATCCAGCCACGGACTTCCGGCCGATCAGCCTGCTCAACCGCTCGCCCTTTGTCCTGACGGTTCATCCCGGCAGTTTCGCAGGAAAGCAGTTTGCCGACGTCATCGATCATGCGCGCGCGCATCCCGGCAGCCTGTCCTACGCCTCGATCGGTCCGGGCACCGTTACACATCTCGCCATGGAGGAACTGAAAGCCCAGCTTGGCGTCGACATCGTCCACGTGCCCTATCGCGGCTTTCCGCAGGCGACGCTGGATCTGGTCGCCGGCCGCTGCCAGCTGATGTTCAACATTGCAGCCGCAGCATCGGAGCATGTGGCTGCAGGGCGGTTGCTCGCGGTGGCGCAGACCGGCTCAACACGACTCACCGCGCTTCCCGACGTGCCGACGCTGCACGATCTCAACCCCAAGTTTGAGCCGTTCTTCGGCTGGTCGGGCATGATCGCGCCGGCCAGTTTTCCGGAATCGCGCGCAGAGAGACTGGCGAAGGTCGTGCGCGATGCCCTCGCGAGCGATCCGAATGCGCGGGGTGGCCTCGATCGCGCCGGCAGTGAGGTTATGGGAACGGATCCCGCAGAGCTGCAATCACTCCGGGACAAGGAAGCCACGCGCTGGATCGAGGTAATTACAAGGCTCGGCCTGCGCTCGGCCGAGTGACGCACATTTCTCGACATCAATCGCTCGTCCAAGGGACTTTCGCCATGAATTGTCCGGAAAACATCATCTTTGTTGCGTTCGCTGTCGCCAACGCGTTCCGGCTGCTAGCCTACCTGCCGCAAATCTCGGTTCTTCTTAGGCAGAAGGACGCTGCCGCGGTGTCGTCCGCGACCTGGTTGCTGTTTACCGTGTCGAACGGCATCACGGCCGTCTATGCTGCGCGAATCGTCGCCGACACGGCCATGGCACTGACCTTCGCGAGCAACACAATCTGTTGCGCAACGATCGTTGCGCTCGTGCAATACAAACGTCGAAAAATTCGGCGAATGAAGTTGGGCAGTACCCCCTTTGGTCAATCGCGTCATCTTCCGCCCGAACACCGGATGTCCGCTTGTCTACCGACAGCGGCGGAATAGCAGACATTTTTCAACCGCCGCTCGGGGCCACAAGCTGACCTTGTTCGGAAGCGCCACTACCCTGCTTTGAAATGCTACGCCGTCAGTTCTTCGGCTTATTGTCGGTTATCCGTTCCTTCGCATTGATTGGTGCAGGTAGGCCGTATTTTTTCTGATGATCGAAGCTGCTCAATCTCGCGCGTCCGTCTTGGATTAGGCGCCAATAGAAGAACTTCAGTACGGTGCCATCAGAAAATTCACAACGATCCCTGCCGAGCCTTCTTCATCAGGACGGTCATCGGTCACAACGTTGGCTACGACATTTCTCAGTCTGGCCAAACTAAGCTCAAATGGTCTCGTCACTTGATCGCTCCTCCAATCGGGTCAAAATACGACTTCGGCTCCAGGTCGACTCTCGAACAGAACCGGACATTCAACGCTAGCGACCATCGGCAGCGCGACGATCGTCCGACTCACTCTTGGATTAAGCTGACTCATTTCTGTTCTCAGGGCACATTCCGCTCAGAAACGCTCCGGCCGCACCACCTCCACGTCGCTGACCGAGACCAGTCCCACCTGCCGGGAGACGATCGCGAAGACGGCCTCCAGCAGGCCGTCGAGGCGGCCGGGATCGACGATGCACCACAGCGCGAACATGCCGGCGGCGTCTCCGATCTGGCCGTCCGAGTCCCATTGCCCGGCCTGGCCGCGTCCCGCGGCGAGGGGCACGACGGAAAATCCGCTGACGCCGGCCGACACCAGCTCGTCCGTCAGGCGCTTCAGCAGGGCCCGCTCGATCAGGATTTCGACGCGCTTCTTGGCAAACATCTGCATGCTGTCCTCATTCTGCGATCATCTGTGCGGCGGCGATGTAGAGGGGGATGCCGACCGTGAGGTTGAACGGAAACGTCAGACCGAGCGAGAGTGTGAGCGCGATCGCGGGATTGGCCGCAGGCAGCGCCAGCCGCATCGCGGCCGGCACGGCGATGTAGGAGGCGGATGCGCCGAGCGTCATCAACACGGCCATGCTGCCGGCCCGCAATCCGATCAGCCACGCCAGGGCCGCCGCCAGCGCGGCGCTGACCAGCGGCATGACCCAGGCAAAGGCAGCGACGGGGACGGACAGCGATCTCCAGCCGTCCCGGAGACCCCGGCCGGCGATCAGTCCCATGTCCAGCAGGAAGATGCACAGGAAGCCTGCGAACGCGTCGAGCAGGAAGGGCTTGAGCGATGTCATGCCGCGTTCGCCCGTAATGCAGCCGACCGCGAAGGCGCCGAGCAGGGCGACGATCGAGCCGTTGAGTGCAATCTCCCGCAGGAAATCCTTTGGCATCTCTCCCTCGGTCCGGCCTCGCCCGGTCCGCGCGATGAAGAGCGCGGAGAAGATCGCCGGCGTTTCCATCGCGGCCGCCACGGCGATCATGTAGCCGTCGAAGGGCAGGGCGAGCTGGGTCAGGGCGCCCGTGACGGCGACGAAGGTCACGGCCGAGATCGACCCGTAATGTCCGGCCACCGCTGCGGCGTTGATATGGTCGAGGCCGGCGACGTTGCGCAGGAAGGCGTAGGCGACGAAGGGCAAGCCGCCGGACAAGGCAATTCCGGCGGCGATCGTTGCGACGAGCGTCAGCGTCAAGCCCTGGTGGGCGACCTCGGCGCCGCCCCGAAAGCCGATCGAGATCAGCAGATATAGCGAGAGAAAACGCGCGATCGCCTCGGGCACCGACAGGTCGGACCGGCCAAGCGAAGCCCCAAGACCCATGCCGAAGAACAGCACCGGAGGCGAGACAAGATTCTGAACGGCGAGCGCCAGCACGGGACCCCCAAGACTCATTTCGATGAATGGCGGTCTGATAGCTTTGGGCTGTCCTTTGTTGAAATTGATAGTATTAAGCATCATCATTGAGAAAGGTAATGATGATGCCGCGCACGCGCGTCAATCTGGACATCGACCTGGTCAGGTCCTTCGTCACCATCGTGTCGCTCGGAAACTTCACGCGGGCCGCCCAGGCGCTCGGCGTCCAGCAGTCCACGATCTCGCTGCAGATCCGCCGGCTGGAGGAGCAGATCGGCGGCAAGCTGCTGGAGCGTTCGCCGCAATCGGTTGCGCTCACCGCCGAAGGCGAGACGTTCTTCGACTATGCGCGGCGCATGCTCGATCTGAACGACGAGATGGTGTCGCGCATCCAGGAGCCGGCGATGCGCGGGCTGGTTCGGCTCGGGGCTCCCGAGGATTTCGCGACCCGCCATCTTCCCGACGTGCTTGCGCGTTTCGCCCAGGCCTATCCGCAGGTCGATCTCGAGGTCACCTGCGATCTGACGATGAATCTCATCGAGCGCTTCCGGAAGGGCGCGTTCGACCTCGCCCTGATCAAGCGTGAACGATCCATCGAGATCCCCGGCACCCGCGTCTGGCGTGAGCCGCTGGTCTGGGTGACGGGCGGGCTCGATCTCAGGCAGGGAGTCTTGCCGCTGGCGGTATCGCCCAAACCCTGCGTCTACAGGAAGCGGGCGACCGAAGCGCTCGATCGCGCCAAGCGGTCCTGGCGGGTCGCCTATACCTGCGGTTCGCTGGCGGGGACGCTAGCGGCCGTGCGCGCCCGGCTTGGCGTCACGGTGCTTCCCAAGGACATGGTCCCCCCGGATCTGCATGTCGTGGACGGAAAGCCGATGCCTGACCTGAAGGATACCGAGATCGCGATCCTGGAGCGCGACCGTCTCCCCAGGCCGGCGCAGCGCCTCAAGGACTTCGTGATCAAGACCCTGAGTTGATGCGTCCCGCGGGGTAAGCGGTGATCCAAGAGCACGCGCCGCGCGTTATCCGGTGTCGTTCGTCATGGAGGCGGTTGCATCGTGGCGGCGGATAACGCGAAAGGTTTGATGGCGTGACTGTGGATACCGGAATTGCTCCCAATCGGCTGCAGCGGCCGAGCCGTGAAGAAGCCGAAGCCGCATTTCGGACCATCATCCGATGGGCGGGTGATGATCCGGATCGGCCCGGCTTGCTGGACACGCCGGCGCGGGCCGCGCGTGCGTTCGAGGAATATTTCGCGGGCTATGAGCAGGATCCGATTCAGATCCTCGACAGGACCTTCGACGAGACCGGCAGCTACGAGGAGATGGTGATCCTGCGCGGTATCTCGTTCGAAAGCCATTGCGAGCATCATATCGCGCCCATCATCGGCCGCGCCTGGGTCGCCTATGTGCCGGATGGCCGTGTCGTCGGCATCTCGAAGCTCGCGCGCGTGGTGCAGGTCTACGCCAAGCGATTCCAGATCCAGGAGCGCATGACGTCTGAAATTGCGTCGGCAGTGCAGAAAGCTCTGAAGCCTAAGGGCGTCGGCGTCATCCTCAAGGCCAATCACCACTGCATGTCGAGCCGCGGGGTGCAGAAAATCGGTTCCGACATGGTGACCAGCTGCATGCTTGGCTGCTTTCGCGACAATCCGATCTCGCGTCAGGAGTTCATGGCCATGGTCGAGGATTGAGCGCGGCACTGCGCCGCAGGATTTTCGAACAGGCAGGTGATCCAGCCGCCGCGAGGCTCCGTTTCGTCAATGTCGATCGCATCTGATCGCACGGTGGATGCGAGATCTCGTGCGCATCCGTCACATCGGTTGAGACTCAATCACAGCAACTCGGAGAAAATGATGACGCCTGCAATACGTTCGTTCGTGGCCGGAGCCGCCATGCTGGCTGGCTTGCTCGGCCCCTCGATGGCGCGCGCCGCGGATATCGTGGACACCGCTGTTTCTGCCGGCTCGTTTACGACGCTCGTCACCGCCGTCAAGGCCGCGGGCCTCGTTCACACGCTGAAGGGCAAGGGCCCGTTCACGGTGTTCGCGCCGAACGATGCGGCTTTCGCCAAGCTGCCGCCGGGAACGGTCGAGTCGCTGCTCAAGAACAAGACCAAGCTCGCGGCCATTTTGAAATATCACGTCATTCCGGGCCGCGTGAAGGCGGCTGATGTGGCGGGCAAGTCGCTCCAGGTCGCGACCGTCCAGGGCCAGCCGGTGAGCGTCGATGGCACCTTCGGTGTGAAGGTCAACGATGCGCGTGTCATTCAGCCGGATATCGAGGCGTCGAACGGCGTGATCCACGTGATCGATACCGTGCTGTTGCCTCCGGCGCGCCAAAAGACCCATCACTGAGGATCGACCGGAAACCACCCGGGCTGACGCAGGGTGGTTTCCGGCGAGTGTTGAACTAGGTGTCGCGCGTCGTCACGCGTGCCCCCGTCTCCCTCAGCACCCGCTCCGCAATCCCCACCACCTCCACGGCCGCGATGTCGCGCATGCACCTGTGGTCGTTCATCTTGCAGATCGTGCTCTGGCAGGGCTGGCAGGACAGCACGCTCTTATCCTGCACCACGGTCGCGGCGAGGCCGTTGAGGGGAGCCCAGAGATAGGGGCTGGTCGGGCCGAAGATGCCCATGGTCGGCGTGCCGAGCGCAGCTGCGATGTGCATCAGGCCGGAATCGTTGCAGATCGCGACGCCGGCCGCGGCCATGGCGAGGACGCCGTTGCGCAGATCCGTGCCGGTGAGGTCCCGGACCCTTGGGCCGCCAGCGGTCCCGCGGCCGCCCGCGGCGACGATCTCCTGGGCAAGTCCCTTCTCGCCGGGGCCGCCGACCACCCAGACGTCCAGCCCGCGCTCGACCAGCAGGCGGGCGGCCTCTGGATAATAGGTCCAGCGCTTTGACGCACCGACGGAGCCGGGGGCGAGCGCCACGGCGGCGCCGGCGCTGAGGCCGTTGGCTTGCCGCCAGCGGACGATATCCTCGGCCGGGACCTGCAATTGCGGCACCGGCCATTCCGGGGGCAGGGGCGAGCCGTCGGGCTGGGCCAGCGCGGCGTTCTTGTCGATGAAGCGGGGCAGCTTCTTCTCGCCCCAGCGCCAGCGGTTGAGCAGGCCGAACCTGAACTCGCCGACGAAGCCGACCCGCTCGGGGATTCCGGCCAGTGCCGGCGCGATGGCGGCCTTCCAGGTCCGCGGCAGCACCAGGGCGGTGCCGTACTTCCGCTCGCGCAGGAGCTTGGCCAGGCCGAGCTGGCGGCCGACGGCCAGCCGGCCGCGCGGCAGGTCCCAGACGATCCCCTGCCGCACGCCGGGCATGTAATCGACCAGCGGGGCGCACAGGGAGGTGGTCAAGAGATCAACCGGCCGGTTGGGCCAGCGCTCCTTCAGGACCCGCACCACGGTGTGATTCCGGACGAAATCGCCGATCCACATATAGGGGACGATCAGGATCGGGCGGGTGTCGCTCGGATCTGCTGCTCCACTAAACTGCGAATCATTGTTCATTGATTGACGGGGCCAAGGTGTGCTGGGATATACCGGTTCGGTAGCCGCTCCGGGCCGGCAGGTAAAGCCGGCCGCAGCCCAATCCCAAAACCGCTTACACTTTGCCGGATCATGCGCTAGGGCAGAAACGGGTCGCAAAAATCGGGCAGGGACGTTGGAATGTTGCTGGTGACCGGCGGGGCCGGTTTTATCGGATCGAATGTCGTCGCCGCGCTGAACGAGGCCGGCCGCAGCGACGTCGTGGTCTGCGACCTGCTCGGCAGCGAGGGCAAGTGGCGAAACCTCGCCAAGCGCCAGCTTGTGGATATCCTCCCGCCGGCCGAGCTGTTCGACTGGCTGAAGGGCCGCAAGCTCGACGCCGTGATCCATCTCGGGGCGATTTCCGAGACCACCGCGACCGACGGCGATCTCGTGATCGAGACCAATTTCCGCCTCTCCATGCGCCTGCTGGACTGGTGCACGGCGAATGCCGTGCGGCTCATCTACGCCTCGTCGGCGGCGACTTACGGCGACGGCGAGGCCGGCTTTGACGACGACGCCTCTCTGCCTGCCCTGAAGCAGCTGCGGCCGATGAATCTCTACGGCTGGAGCAAGCATCTGTTCGATCTCGCGGTCGCCGGGCGTGCTGTGAACGGCGATCCGCTCCCGCCGCAATGGGCAGGCCTGAAGTTCTTCAACGTGTTCGGCCCCAACGAGTACCACAAGGGTACGATGATGAGCGTGCTCGCGCGCCGCTTCGACGACGTCAAAGCGGGCCGCGTCGTGCAGCTGTTCAAGTCGCATCGCGAGGGCATCGTCGACGGCGATCAGCGCCGCGATTTCATCTATGTCGACGACGTCGTGCGCGTGATGATGTGGCTGCTGGCGAGCCCGTCGGTGTCCGGGCTCTTCAATGTCGGCACCGGCAAGGCGCGCAGCTTCAAGGACCTGATGCTGGCTGCCTATGCGGCGCTGGGCACCAGGCCGAACATCGAATATGTCGACATGCCCGAGAGCATCCGCGGCAGCTATCAATACTTCACCCAGAGCAAGGTCGATCGCCTTCACCACGCCGGCTATAATGGCGGCTTCACGACGCTCGAGGATGCGGTGAAAGCCTATGTCGGGGATTATCTCGACCGGCCCGACCGCTTCCGCTGAGGCTCCAGGATCTAAGGCTCAAGGATCATGCCGACGCCCATTCTCGATTTCGACGCCCTCGCGCAGGCCATCTCCGATCGCACGGTGCTCTGCATCGGCGACATCATGCTGGACGAATTCGTCTATGGCGAGGTGTCCAGGATTTCGCCGGAAGCGCCGACGCCGGTCATCGTGGCCCAGCGCAGCGAGATCCATATCGGCGGCGCCGGCAATGTCGCGCGCAATATCGCCGCTCTCGGCGCGCGCTGCATCTTCGTCGGCCTCGTCGGCGAGGACGATGCCGGCAGGCAGCTCAGGGACGCGCTGGGTGAGCAGGACGGCATCGAAAGCGTGCTGGTGTGCGATCCGTCGCGGCCGACCACGCGCAAGGTCCGTTTCGTGTCCGAGCATTTCTCCACGCACATGCTGCGCGCGGATTGGGAGCAGGCTGTGCCTGCCTCCGACGACGTCGAGACGAAGCTGATCGAGGCGATCCTGCCCCAGATCGCGCGTGCCGACATCGTGCTGCTGTCCGACTACGCCAAGGGCGTGCTGACCGCGCGGGTGATCCGGCACACGATCGATGCCGCGCGAAAATCCGGCAAGTCCGTGATCGTCGATCCCAAGAGCCTGAACTGGGCGATCTATCGGGGCGCCACACTGCTCACGCCCAACCGCAAGGAATTTTCGGAGGCGACGCGCAGCCGTGCCGACACCGTGCAGAGCATCGTCGATGCCAGCGAGGACGTGATGCGGCTCGCCGATTGCGAGGCGATCCTGGTCACGCAAGGCGAGCAGGGCATGACGCTGGTGCCGCGCAGCGGAGATGCCGTTCATGTTCCGGCCTTTCCCGTCAAGGTGCGCGACGTCTCCGGTGCCGGCGATACCGTCGCAGCCGCGCTCGCGGTCTCGCTTGCCGCGGGCGCGGACTGGGATAGTGCCCTGCGCATGGCGAGTGCCGCGGCCGCCGTCGCGGTCGGCAAGCAGGGCACCGCCAGCGTGAGCGCAGCCGAGTTGCGGCGGAAGATCCTGCCGCATGCCTATCTGGCGGCCGAGGAGAAGATCGTGCTGGAGCCTGATACGCTCGACGCACAACTCGCGGAATGGAGGCGGCAGGGCCTGCGCGTCGGCTTCACCAATGGTTGTTTCGACATCCTGCATCCCGGCCACGTCAAGGTGCTGACCGCGGCGCGCGGCGCCTGCGATCGCCTGATCGTCGGCCTCAACAGCGACGCCTCGGTGCGCCGGCTGAAGGGGGCGGAGCGACCCGTGCAGGACGAGCGTGCGCGCGCGGAAGTGCTGGCGGCGTTAGAGGCCGTCGATCTCGTCGTCATCTTCGAGGAGGACACGCCGATCGAGCTGATCACCCGGATCAAGCCGAGCGCGCTGGTGAAGGGCGGTGACTACACCCGCGAGCAGGTGGTCGGCCACGAGGTCGTCGAGGCCGCGGGCGGAACGGTGGTTCTGGTCGACATCCTCCAGGGCTTCAGCACCACCGCGCTGGTCCATCGCGCGCGGGGCGGCGGCAAGTGACGGACCAAGTGACGACGCTTGCCAGCGAGACCACCGCCCAGATGCTGCGGCGGCGCCTGCGCAGTCCGGCAGCCTGGAGCGAGACGGTCGATCTGTTCGCGATCCTTACCGTGGCTTCGCTGCCCTGGTCGACCTCGCTCGTGGCGATCTTCAACGCTGCGTTCCTGGTCTGCATGGTGCCGTTTCTCGATGTCAGGGCATTCCTGCAATCGCTGAAGCGCCCGATCTGCGCGGCGCCGATCGCGCTGTTCCTGCTGGCATTGCTGGGGACGCTGTGGTCGGACGCGGCCTGGGGCGCGCGCCTCTATGCCGTCGGTCCGACCGTCAAGCTGCTCGTGCTGCCCGTCCTGCTCTATCACTTCGAACGTTCGACGCGGGGACACTGGATCTACATCACCTTCCTGGTGTCCTGCGCACTGCTGTCGGTGATGTCGTGGCTGGTCGCCTTCTATCCCGGCCTGTCGCTGAGGCCCTATGACCCCCTCGAACGCGGCATCTTCGTCAAGAACTACATCGACCAGAGCCAGGAATTCACTTTGTGCGCGATCGCGCTCGCGTATCCCGTGCTGCAGCTGCTGCGCGAGAAGCGCTACTGGCTCGCAGGCTTGCTCGTGGCGCTGGCGCTGAGCTTCCTGGTCAACATGGCCTTCGTGGTGGTCTCGCGCACCGCGCTCGTCACCGTGCCCATCATGATTGCCGTGTTCGCGCTGCTTCATTTGAGCTGGCGCAGCATCGCCATCATCTCCGCGGTGTTGATCGCGGGCGCCGCCATCGCCTGGCAGGCCTCGCCGCAATTGCGGAAGACTGCCGACACGTTTTCGCGGGACTATCGGCTTTACATGCAGGAGAACGTCCCGACGTCCATGGGGGAGCGTCTCGAATATTGGCGGCACTCGATCAAGTTCTTCGTGCAGGCTCCGCTTATGGGCCACGGCACCGGCTCCTCGCAGGGACTATTCGAGCGGGCCTCCAAAGACCCCTCATGGGTTCAAGGCGTCAGGGTGTTTCCGAATCCGCATAACCAGACGCTGCACGTCGCGGTGCAGTGGGGCGTTATCGGCGTCTTCGTTCTCTACGCGATCTGGATCAGTCATTTCCTGCTGTTTCGCGGCGACGGCTTTGCCGAGTGGATCGGCCTGCTGGTCGTGGTCCAGAACGTCTTCACCTCGCTGTTCAACTCCCACCTGTTCGATTTCCACGAGGGCTGGATGTACGTCATCGGCGTCGGCGTCGCCGGGGGCATGGTGATCCGGGCGCAGCGGGCGTCGGCGAAACCCGAATCGGGTTCCTGAGCGGCCGGCAAGTCCATGTTGAGAGTCCTGTGCCGGAAAGTCCTTTGCCGCAGGTCTCGGGCCGGCGTCTTGTGCTGGCGGTTCTTGCCGAGATGGGCTATCAGCGCGGTCAGGTTGCACCTAACTGGATTTTCATCGGTCGGCGGATGACGCGTCTCTCGCATCTCACCTTGCGTAATTTCTTGATTGCGCTCCACGACCTCCTGGCGACCACGGCGGCGCTGTTTGCCGCCTTCTATATCCGCTTCGAGGGCGGCGAGGGCTTCTACGACCGCCTGCCGCTGCTGTTCCAGATCCTGCCCTACTTCCTCGCGTTCAGCGTGGTCGTGTTTTTCGTCTTCAACCTGACCACGACGAAATGGCGCTTCATCTCGCTGCCGGACGCGCTGAACATCATCCGCGTCGCGAGCGTGCTGACGGTCGCGCTGCTCGTGCTCGATTACGTCTTCGTCGCCCCTAACGTTCGCGGCGCCTTCTTCCTCGGCAAGGTGACCATCGTCCTCTACTGGTTCCTCGAGATCAGCCTGCTCAGCGCGTTGCGCATGACCTACCGCTACTTCCGCTATACACGGGTGCGGCGTCATGCGCGGACCGAAGATGCCGCGCCGACGCTGCTGATCGGCCGCGCCGCGGACGCCGAGGTGCTGCTCCGCGGCATCGAGAGCGGTGCGATCAAGCGCATCTGGCCGGTCGGCATGCTGTCGCCGTCGAGCTCGGATCGCGGCCAGCTCATCCGCAACGTGCCGGTGCTGGGCGACATCGATGATATCGAAGACGTCATCGCCGACTTCGCCAAGCGCAACAAGCCGATCGCGCGCCTCGTCATGACGCCGTCGGCGTTCGAGCCGGACGCGCGTCCGGAATCGATCCTGATGCGGGCGCGCAAGCTCGGGGTGATCGTCAACCGCATGCCCTCGCTCGAGAGCGGTGACACGCCGCGCCTCACAGCCGTCGCGGTCGAGGACCTCCTGCTGCGGCCGAGCGAGAAGATCGACTATGCGCGCCTCGAAGCCCTGATCAGGGGCAAGGCGGTGATCGTCACCGGCGGCGGCGGCTCGATCGGCTCCGAGATCTGCGAGCGCGTCGTCGCGTTTGGCGCCGCGCGCCTGCTGATCGTGGAAAATTCCGAGCCGGCCCTCTACGCCGTCACGGAAGCGCTCGCCGCGCAGGGCGCCGCGGCCGCGATCGAAGGGCGGATCGCCGACATCCGCGACCGCGAACGCATCATGCGCCTGATGGCCGAGTTCAAGCCGGACATCGTGTTCCATGCCGCCGCGCTCAAGCATGTGCCGATCCTCGAGCGCGACTGGAGTGAGGGCGTCAAGACCAACATCTTCGGCTCGATCAACGTGGCCGATGCAGCGCACAACGCCGGCGCCGAAGCCATGGTGATGATCTCGACCGACAAGGCGATTGAGCCGGTCTCGATGCTCGGCCTCACCAAGCGTTTCGCCGAGATGTACTGCCAGGCGCTCGATCATGACCTCGCGGCAGCGAGCGGTGGCGCCAGGCCGGCAATGCGGCTGATCTCGGTGCGATTCGGCAATGTGCTGGCGTCGAACGGTTCGGTGGTGCCGAAGTTCAAGGCCCAGATCGAGGCCGGCGGCCCCGTGACGGTGACGCATCCCGACATGGTCCGCTACTTCATGACGATCCGCGAGGCCTGCGACCTCGTCATCACGGCGGCGACGCACGCGCTCGGTACGCAGCGTCCGGACGTCTCGGTCTACGTGCTCAACATGGGCCAGCCCGTGAAGATCGTCGACCTTGCCGAGCGCATGATCCGCCTCTCGGGCCTGCAGCCCGGCTACGATATCGAGATCGTGTTCACGGGCATGCGGCCGGGCGAGCGCCTGCACGAGATCCTGTTCGCCTCCGAGGAGCCGACCCGCGAGATAGGCGTCGCCGGGATCATGGCCGCGCAGCCGAACGAGCCGCCGATGCAGACTCTGCGCAAGTGGATCGTCGCGCTGGAGCAGGCGATCGCGCGCGACGATCGGGCCACGATCAGGACCATCCTGAAGGACGCGGTTCCGGAATTCGGGTCGACCGCGGCCTGACCATGCAGTCCCAAGACAAGATCGCTGGCAAGATCGTCGTCGCGAGCCAGCACTATCCGCCGGATACCAGCACGACCGCCGCGATCATGGCCGAGATCGCCTGTCGTCTTGCCGAGCGGCACGAGGTCGTCGTGCTGTCGGGCTGGCCTGGTGCACTGCCGGCCTCGCACACCGGTCCGGGCAAGCCGCGCGTCGTTGCGATCAGGAACCGGATGGCGGGAAAGGCAGCGCTGGTGCGGCGCGGCGCCTCCGAGCTGCTGTTCGCGGCGCGCACGTTCATCGCGCTGGTCCGGGAGCTCAAGGCGGGGGACGTCGTGCTCACCGTCACCGCGCCGTTCATGCTGCCTTATGCCGTTGCCGCGGCGGCATGGCTCAAGGGCGCGCGCTCGGCGCTGATCCTGCACGACCTCTTTCCCGACGTGCTGGTGATGGCGGGCCTCCTGAAGCCGGGTTCGATCGTGACGAGGACGATGCGTGCCGCCAACAGCCTCATGTTCCGCGCGCTCGACGCCGTCATCACCATCGGCCGCGACGCCGAGGGGCCGCTGCTGAGCTACTCGGGCATGACGCCCAGCAAGATCCGTTTCATTCCGAACTGGGCGACGCTCGTGCCTGGTCCGCGTCCGCTGTCACCGGACAATCCGTTCCGCAAGGCCATCCCTGGGCGTTTCGTCGTCGGCCTGTCGGGCAATCTCGGCTTCACCCATGATCCGGAGATCGTGTTCGAGGCGGCGCGTCTTCTCGAGGACGAGCCGGACATCCACTTCCTGCTGTCCGGCTGGGGCATCGGCTTCGAGCGGCTGAAGCAGTTGCAGGCCGCAGCAAACCTCTCCAATGTCTCCTTCGTGCCGCGCGTCGCGGATGCCGAGCTCGAGGCGTTCCTGGCGGCGGCCAATCTCTGGATCATTCCGTACCGGAAGGACGTGGCGGGGGTGTCGGTGCCGAGCCGGTTCTACAATCTGCTGGCGGTCGGCCGTCCCGTGCTGCTGGTCTCCGAGCCAGACGCCGAGGCGGCCTTGACCGTGGTGGAGAACGGGCTCGGCGCTGTCGTGACGCCGGGCCGCGCCGATCAGCTCGCAGACGCGATTCGTGCGGCGGCCCGTTCCGACGACGGTGCGATCGCGGCACGCGCGGTGAAGGCGGCCGCGCGATACGACCGGACCGTGGCGATGGACGCCTATGCCGGCCTGATCGACGAATTGTTGCGCAACCCGAACCTTTCGGAGCGGCGATGAGCGAGCGCAAACCGGTCGTGCTGGTGACGGGAGCGAGCGGCTTCGTCGGCCGTCACGTCGCGCCTGCGCTGGCGCGCGAGGGATGGTCGGTGCGCCGTGCGGTTCGCAGTCCGGAAGGCCTCGACGACGAGGTCGTGATCGAATCGATCGGCCCGGAGACGGATTGGAGCGCCGCGCTCGAGGGCGTCGAGGCCGTCGTCCATCTCGCCGCGCGCGTGCATCACAAGCACGAGGAGCACGCGGTCCAGCTCTACCGAAACGTCAACATCGCCGGCACGCTGCATCTGGCGCGCTCCGCGGCGACGGCCGGCGTGCGCCAGTTCATATTCGTCAGCACCGTCCTGGTGCACGGCCGCAGCAATGAAGGCCGCGCACCGTTCAGCGAGGACGACATCCTGACGCCGCGCGGCCTCTACGGCATGTCCAAGGCGGCAGCCGAGGCGGGACTGAAGACGCTGGCGCGCGACAGCGACATGAATATCTCGGTGATCCGGCCGCCGCTGGTCTACGGCGCAGGCGCCAAGGGCAATTTCGCGCTGCTGACGCGCGCGGTGAGCCTCGGGCTGCCGCTGCCCTTTGGCGCGATCCACAATCAGCGGGCCTTCCTCGCCGTGCAGAACCTCTCCTCGTTCATCGCGCGCCGGCTCGCTCATCCCGACACGGCGAGCAATTTCGAGATCTTTCTGGTGGCCGACAGGGAGCAGGTCTCGACGCCTGAGTTCATCGAGCGGCTGGCGAAGGCGGCCGGCAAGAACTCGCGGCTATTCGGCATGCCGCCGAACCTGCTCAGCACGCTGCTGAGCGTGATGGGCCGGCAGGACACCCATGACAGCCTGATCGGCTCGCTGGAGCTCAACATCTCCAAGGCGATTGCGACGGGGTGGCAGCCGCAGGTCTCTCTCGATGAAGGCCTGCGGCTCGCGCTGTCGGTTCAGGACGCCTGAGGGCGCGAGAACCGTCGCAGCACGAAGCTGATCGCGGACGCGCCGGCGAGCACCGCGACGATCGTGATCGCCGTCGAGCCCGCGCGAACGGTGACGATGGCAAGCATCGCCAGCCATAGATTGAGCGCGAACACCTCGCCGATCACGCGCGGGACCGTGAAGCCGTTGTCGGTGGCGCGCTGATAGAAATGCGAGCGATGCGCCGACCAGAACTGCTCGCGCCTGAGGATGCGGCGAAACAGCGTGATGGTGGCATCCACGAGGTAGTAGCCGGGCAGCAGCAGCGCCGCGGCGGGCTGTCCGTGCCAGGCCAGCTCCAGCAGGCACCAGCCGAGCAGGAGGCCGATCGGCAGGCTGCCGACATCGCCCAAGAAAACCTTCGCGAGCGGCTTGTTGAACGGCACAAAGCCGAGCATGGCGCCGCACAGCGCCGTGGCGATCAGCACCGCCGGCCATGACAAGTCCCCGAGCCACCCGAGCAGCAGCAGCGCCGCGGTGACCGGCACCACTTCCGCCACCGTCATCAGGTCGAGCCCGTCCATGAAATTGACGAGGTTCACGAACCAGATGCCGGCGAGCAGGATGAGGCCGCGCTCCAGCACCAGCGGCAGCGCTGGCACGATGCGCGCGGTCTCGGGCGCGGCGAACACGACCGCGCCGACGCAGGCTGCTTGCAGCAGGAGCCGCACCAGCACCGGCAGCGACACGATGTCGTCGGCGAATCCGACCAGCGCGATCACGATCGTCGCGATGACCAGCGCCGGAGGGATCGCGGCGTTGGCCCAGGCCCCCCAGACGGATGCGACCAGCAGCGTCGCTGATATCACCGCGATGCCGGCGCCCTGCGGGGTCGGGATGCGATGCGAGGATCGCGCGTTGGGCCGCGCCAGCGCGTAACGCTGGAGCAGGGGACGGCTGCTCCAGGTGACGACGGCCGAGATCAGCGCGGCGATCGCAACGGCAAGCAGCGACGGCACGATGGCGACAGCGTCGCTGGCCGGGTTCACTCCGGCACTCCGAGCGGCGCCGAGCCCTGCGCGGCTTTCTCCGCGCTGAGGATCCAGACCAGGCCGCCGACCGCGCCGACGATGAAGGAGACCGCGCCGAACAGCAGCGAGATGTTGACGCCTTCGTTGGGTGCGAGCCCGGCGAAGCCGAAGGCCAGGCCCATGGTCGCCTCGCGCACGCCCCAGCCGGCGATCGAGATCGGCATCAGGGTGATCAGCATGACCGGCGGAAGCAGCTGGAAGATCTGGCCAAAGCTGACCGGCGCCGCGATCGACTGCACCACGCACCAGCCGATGACGACCGCGAGCACGTGAACGAGCAACGACAGGATCGCGATGACGGGGCCGCGCCTTGCGTCGAAGATCACGCGGTTGGCGATCACGGCGCAGGCGTGGATGTGATGGGTGGCCCACCAGGTCTTCAGCCACGGCCATTTCAGCGCGCCGAAGACCAGGAAGCCGAGGCCGCCCGCGAGCGCGGCGAAGTCCACCAGCAGCAGTGCCGAGCGTCCGTGCGGATCGGTGATCAGCTCGTAGCTCCAGGGCAGGCTCGCGACGATGAGAATCGCGAGCGCGACGAGGCCGATCGCGCGATCGACGAAGATGGAGTAGGTGGCCGCGCGCCATCCGGCGCCGGCGCGCGCGACCAGCCAGAGCCGGACCGCATCGCCGCCGATCGCGGACGGCAGGGTCTGGTTGAAGAACGCGCCGATCACGTTGTAGCGCATGGCGCGGGAAAGCTCGAGCGGCGCGCCGCATTCGGCGCTGATCTCGCGCCAGCGCAACACGCCGACGAAGATTTGCAGGAACGTGACCGCGATCGCCATGGCGATCCAGAACAGGCTGGTCGCTGTGAAGCGCGAGAACAGCTCGGACAGATCGACCTTGCGCAGCGCCAGATAGAGCAGCGCGCCGGAAATCAGGATTTTGGCCGTCGACAGCAGGATTCGGCGCATCTCGCCCGCATGAACAGGGTTTGCGAAGATTTGAGGCAACCCGACGCGAGGCGCCGAATTAGGCCGCTTTGGTATGGTTTTGGCGTCGATCTTGCAATAGCGGTGTCGAGGAGCGGTCATGAACCGCCGATATGACGGGCCGCGGGCTATTGTGCCCCCCTCGATGCGGCGGCTAAACAGGCGCCGCGGGCGCAGGATCGGGTTTGGAGGCCCTCGGGAACAGGATGACGGATCAGGCGATTTTGGTCACGGGTGCGGCCGGCTTCATCGGCTTTCACGTCGCCCGGCAGCTGCTCGCCGAAGGCCGGACCGTCGTCGGGCTGGACAATCTCAACAGCTATTACGATCCCGCGCTGAAACGGGACCGGCTGGAACTGTTGCGCGACGATTCCCGCTTTTCGTTCGTCAAGGCCGATCTCGCCGACCGCGAGGCGATCGCCGCGCTGTTCGCGCGGCACGGATTCACTGAGGTCGTGCATCTCGCGGCCCAGGCCGGCGTGCGCTACTCGATCGAGCAGCCGCAGGCTTATGCCGATTCCAATCTCCAGGGCTTTCTCAACGTGCTGGAGGGCTGCCGCCGCAACGGCTGTCGTCATCTCGTCTACGCCTCGTCATCCTCCGTTTATGGCGCCAACACTAAACTGCCATTTGCCGTGCAGGATCGGACCGACCATCCCGTGAGTTTCTACGCCGCGACCAAGAAGGCGAACGAGGTGATGGCGCAGTCCTACAGCCATCTCTACCGGCTGCCGGTCACTGCTTTGCGCTTCTTCACCATCTATGGCCCGTGGGGACGGCCCGATATGGCCCTGTTTCTGTTCGCGAATGCCATCATGGCGGGCAAGCCGATCCGGCTCTTTAACCATGGCCGGATGCGCCGCGACTTCACCTATATTGACGACGTCACCCGTGTAGTATCCAAGCTGGTCGATCGGGTGCCCGCGGATGACCCGGCTGCCGCAAATGCGCCGTCTAAGGTCTACAATGTCGGTAATCACCACCCGGAAGAGCTGATGCATGTCGTCGGACTTCTGGAGCAGGAGCTGGGTCGGACGGCAATCAAAGAATTGCTGCCGATGCAGCCGGGAGACGTCTTGGAAACGTTCGCGGATGTCGAGGATCTGATGCGCGACACCGGCTTTGCGCCGTCAACGCCGATCGCGCACGGGGTTGGTAATTTTGTCACCTGGTATCGGGACTACTTCAAGGTTTGAAATGACGATGGACAAACGCATTATCCCCCTGATCATGTGCGGCGGTGCCGGCACGCGGCTGTGGCCGGCTTCGCGCGAGGTGCGCCCCAAGCAATTCCTGCCGCTGTTCGGCGCGCGCTCGACCTTCCAGGACACGCTGCTGCGCGTCTCGGATGCCTCGCTGTTCGATCGTCCTGTTATCATCACCAATGCGTCCTACCGCTTCATGGTGCTGGAGCAACTCGCCGAGATCGGCATCGAGGCCGACGTAATCCTCGAGCCGATGCGCCGCGATTCCGGCCCCGCGATCGCCGCAGGGGCGCTGTTCGCGCAGAACCGCGCCAGTGACGCCATCGTGCTCGCGCTTGCCGCAGACCACGTGGTGCAGGACAACGCCGCTTTCGTCGCGGCGTGCCGCGAGGGTCTCACCGCCGCGAGCGCCGGGCGCATTGTCACCTTCGGCGTCAAGCCGGAACGGCCGGCGACCGAATACGGCTATATCAGCCCCGGCGAGGTGATCTCAGGCACGGTGCATGCGGTCGCGCGCTTCGTCGAGAAGCCGGACGCGGTGAAGGCCGCCGACTACGTCAATTCGGGCTATCTGTGGAACAGCGGCAACTTCATGTTCCCGGCCACGCTCCTCCTCGACGAATACCGCAAGGTCGATGCGGGAAGCGTGGAGGCGGTTTCCAATGCGGTCGCCAACGCTGGCCGTGATCTCGGCTTCGTGACGCTGGAGCCGCAGGCGTTTGGCGCGGCAAAGGCGATCTCGATCGACTACGCGGTGATGGAGAAGACCTCGCGCGCGGCGGTCGTGCCGGTGGCCTGCGGCTGGTCCGACGTCGGATCCTGGCACGCAGTGTGGGAGCTGTCGGACAAGGACGCACAAGGCAACGCCTCGCATGGCGCTGCGGTGTTCGAAGACTCCCGCAACTGCAACGTCACCACCGATTCCGCGCTGGTCGCGCTCGAAGGCGTCGACGATCTCATAGTGGTCGCAACCGCCGATGCCGTGCTGGTCTCGCGCCAGAAGGATGCCAACGGCCTCAAGCGTCTCGTGACCAAGCTCAAGACGGTCGCACCGAAGGTCACTGAAGAGCATCTTAAGGTGCACCGGCCCTGGGGCAGCTACCAGTCCGTCGACAATGGCGAACGCCATCAGGTCAAGCGCATCGTGGTCAAGCCTGGTGGGCGGCTGTCGCTGCAGAAGCACCATCATCGTGCCGAGCACTGGATCGTGGTCCGCGGCGCGGCCCGGGTCACGGTCAACGAGACGGTCAAGACGGTGCACGAGAACGAGTCGATCTACATTCCGATGGGCGCGGTCCACCGGATGGAGAATCCCGGCAAGATCATGCTGGAACTCATCGAGGTCCAGACCGGAAGCTATCTCGGGGAAGACGACATCATACGGATTGAAGACGACTATCAAAGGTCGTAACCAGCACACTCCGAAGCACGACCTGGGCCGAAACAGGGGTATCTTTCAGCCACTTAAGGCCTGGGGAACGTGTAACTTTTTGAATCAAATCGTGTCCGGTCAGTCAGGCCGGCATTCGCCACAAATGTGGCGCCCGTGCTAGAAGCGGCGCGGGGATTTGCGGTGAATCGGGGTTTGCTCAGATGAGTTCCAAAGTTTCTGCACCGGCAAAGGCCGGCTTGCGCGTCGGCGTCATTGGCGCGGGCGTGATGGGCAGCAACCACGCGCGCGTGCTTGCGGGTCTTCCGGGCGTCAATCTCGTTGGCGTGGTCGATCCCTCGCCGGCGCACCTGACGCGCACCACCGAGCTTGCCAACTGCCAGGGCTTCGAGACGCTCGACCAGCTCCTCGCCGCCGGCGTCGATGCCGTCACCATTGCCGCGCCGACCCATCTGCATCACGAGGTCGCGCTCGCCTGCATCGCCAGGAACATCCACGTGCTGGTCGAGAAGCCGATCGCCTCCACGGTCGCGGAAGGCCGCGAGATCGTCACCGCTGCGCAAAAGGCCGGCGTGACGCTGATGGTAGGCCACGTCGAGCGCTTCAATCCCGCCGTCGCCGCCGTCAAGCAGGCGATCGCGGGCGAGGACATCCTGTCGATCGCGATCACGCGCGTCGGCCCGTTCCCGCCGCGCATGTCCAATGTCGGCGTCGTCATCGACCTCGCCGTGCACGACATCGATTTGATCCGCTGGTTCACCGAATCCGATATCGTCGAGGTGCAGCCGCAATTGTCGAGCGCGATCGCTGAGCGCGAGGACATCGCGCTGCTGCAGTTCCGCACCGCCAACGGCGTTCTCGCCCACATCAACACCAATTGGCTGACGCCGTTCAAGGCGCGTAGCGTCACGGTCGCGACCCGCGGCAAATACGTGATGGGCGATCTCTTGACGCGCCAGGTCACCGAGTGCTTCGGCTTCAAGCCCGACGGCAGCTATTCGATGCGGCATCTGCCGGTCGGCCATGACGAGCCGCTGCGTGCCGAGTTGATCGCGTTCCTCAGGGCCGTGCGCCACGGCGAGACGCCGGCGGTGACCGGCGACGAGGGCGTTGCCAGTCTCGAGATCGCCACGCAGTGCCTGGAAACGCCCTCGCGCCCCGCAGCCAATTCGGCTGCACGCAAGGGCCCGCGCCGCGTTGTCGGCTGATCCCTTTCCATGTCGACCACGCGAGAAGGCGCCAAGGACCAGGCCATGAACCAGCATCTGCGTTTCGATCCCATTCCCTTCATCGATGTCAGCTCGCAGCGCCGTCGGCTCGGCGCCTCGCTCGATGCCGCCGTCAAGCGCGTGCTCGACCACTGCCAGTTCGTCAACGGCCCTGAAGTCGCCGAGCTCGAGAAGCAGCTCGCGGCCTATTGCGGCGCCAAGCACGTCATCGCCTGCGCCAGCGGCACCGATGCGCTTCTGATGGTGCTGATGGCAAAGAATGTCGGCCCCGGCGATGCCGTGCTGTGTCCGTCCTTCACCTTCATCGCGACCGCCTCGCCGGCGGCCCGGACCGGAGCGACGCCCGTTTACGTCGACGTCGACGAAGCCACCTTCAACATGAGCCCGGAATCGCTGAAGCGTGGCATCGCGACCGCGCGGAAGGCCGGCCTGCGGCCTGTTGCGGTCATTCCCGTCGACCTGTTCGGACAGCCTGCCGATCACGATGCCATCGCCGAGATCGCCAGGGCCGAGGGCCTGTTCGTGCTCGACGACGCCGCGCAGGGTTTCGGCGCCAGCTACAAGGGCCGCAAGCTCGGCACCTTCGGGCTCGCCACCACGACCAGCTTTTTCCCCGCAAAACCGCTCGGCTGCTTCGGCGACGGCGGCGCGATCTTCACCGACGACGACGAACTCGCCGCGACGCTGCGCAGCATCCGCGTGCACGGGCAGGGCGTCGACAAATACGACAACGTCCGCCTCGGCCTGACCGGCCGGCTCGACACCATGCAGGCCGCGATCCTGCTCGAGAAGCTGACGATCTTCGACGACGAGATCGCCGCCCGCAACAAGGTCGCGGAGCGCTATGCGCGGGGGCTGTCGAACGTGGTGGCCGTGCCGCGTCTGGCGCCGGGCAATACCTCGGTCTGGGCGCAATACACCATCCGCCTGCCCGAGGGGATCGACCGCGACGGCTTCGCCGCCGCGCTGAAGGCCCAGGGCGTGCCGACCGCGATCTATTACGGCAAGTCGATGCACCAGCAGACCGCCTACAAGCAATATCCGGTCGCCGACGGCGGCCTGCCTGCTTGCGAGAGCCTGTCGCAGGACGTCATCAGCCTGCCGATGCACGCCTATTTGACCGAAGCCGATCAGGAGCGAATCATCGCCGCCGTGCGCGGCGCGATCGCGGGCTGATCTTTGCCCCTCTCTCCCGCAGGCGGGAGAGAGGGGGCAACCTTCCTCGTGGTTTGCACCTAGACCTGATCTCGCCATGCTCTAAAACAGACGCATGCTCGGACGCATCTTCACGGTTGGTGGTTACACGCTGCTCTCGCGGCTGACGGGATTTGCCCGCGACATCATGCTCGCGGCGATTCTCGGCGCCGGTCCCGTGGCCGACGCCTTTTTCGTGGCGCTGCGGCTGCCCAACCATTTCCGCGCGATCTTTGCCGAAGGCGCCTTCAACGCCGCCTGGGTGCCGGCGTATGCCCATGTCCATGGCGAGAAGGGCGAGGGGGCGGCAAAACTGTTCGCCGACCGCATCTTCACGCTGCTGCTGGCCTCGCAAGTCGTGCTGCTGATCGTGGCCTGGCTGTTCATGCCGCAGGCCATGAGCATTCTGGCGCCGGGCTTTTCCGAGGATGCCGAGCAGCGCAAGCTCGCGATCGAGCTGACCCGGATCACCTTTCCCTATCTGCTGCTGATCACGCTGGTGACGCTGTACGGCGGCATGCTCAACGTGATGCAGCGCTTTGCCAGCGCAGCCGCCGCCTCGATCTTCCTCAACGTCGCGATGATGATGACGCTGGCGCTGGCCGCCTGGTTTCCGACTGCGGGTCACGCCGCGGCCTGGGGCGTGCTGATCTCAGGCTTCCTGCAATATTTTCTGCTCGCGGGTGACCTCGCCCGCCATGGCGGCCTGCCGCGCTTCGCGCCGCTCAAGCTCGACGAAGACATCCGCGGCTTCTTCAAGGCGTTGGGACCGGCGACGCTGGGCTCGATGGGCACGCAGGTCGCGCTGTTCGCCGACACCATCATCGCGACCTTCCTGCCCGCGGGTGCGCTGTCGGCGCTCTATTACGCCGACCGCCTCAATCAACTGCCGATCGGCGTCATCGGCATCGCCATCGGCACGGTGCTGCTGCCGGAGATGTCGCGGCGGATCACGGCCAACGATCATGACGGTGCGATGAAGGCGCAGCGCCGCGCCTTCGATTTCACGCTGCTGTTCTCGATCCCGTTCGTGGCGGCCTTCCTCACCGTGCCCGACGAGATCATGCGCGCACTGTTCGCCCGCGGCGCGTTCTCGAAGGCCGACGCGGCTGCCGCAGGTGCGACGCTCGCGGCCTATGCCATCGGCCTGATTCCCTTCGTGCTGATCCGCAGCGCGGTCGCGACCTTCTACGCCCGCAAGGATACCGCAACGCCGGTGCGGGCGTCCCTGACCGGCATCGCCGTCAACGTCGCGCTCAAGGTCGCTCTGATGGGGTCGCTCGCCCAGATCGGCCTGGCGCTGGCCACCGCCGTCGGCGTCTGGACCAATCTGCTGATGGTGCTGTTCTTCGCCGTGCGGCGCGGGTTTCTCGTACTGGATCGCGCCTGGCTGCTGTCGCTCGCGAAATTCCTGCTGACAGGATTCGTCCTAGCTGTGAGCTTCTGGCTGATCGCGCGCATTAGCGCTGCGTCGCTGGCCTTGATGCACTTTCGCGATGAATTGACACTGGTCCTGCTGGCAGTCGGGGGCACAATCGTCTACGCGCTCGCGATCCTCATCTTGTTCGGCCGAAGCTGGCTAGTCTCGCTGGTGCGTGGTTAGGCGAAAAGCGATCTGCTCGCTTCCAGGATGTGGCCGATCTTCGCACATCTCTTGATTTTGCACGCTCGCCGTGCTATTCGCCCGTCATGATTAAATCGTCGCGCAAACTCAACTGCAACCACATGACCCGCTTCGGCTGGGCCGTGGGAGGAGTCGTGCGCTAGCAATTCGACGACGACATCTTTTCCACCAGGCCCCGCCGGCATCGGACGGGGCCTTTTGTTTGGCCACGCTCCCTGCCGGCACAACAGCAGGAGCGTGCGATGCCACCTCAACTGACGAACATTTCATCCGGGATTGGGGACGATGCCGCTCGGCGCGGCCTCACCCTCTCCATCGCGTCGGCGAAGAGCGCGGTCGACCAGGCCTTGGCAGCACGTCTCAAGGCGTCCGCTGCCGCGCTGGACGACGCCCTGTCGAAAAAGGATGCTGCCGGACCCAAGAGGGCGCCGACGCGAAGCATCTTGAGTTTCCTCAGACGATCCTGGAGCGCGCTTCGCGAGCAACGCCAGAGCCCTGGAGTTGCGTTGCAGGACCTGAGTGACAGGGGGCTGAGAGATATCGGTCTGACGCGTGGCGAGATCGACTACATCACGCCTGAACGCGCGATCGACGCGTTGAGAGATCGCGCCGCGGATATTTGGAGCCGTGGCGGGATGTAAGTGAGCCTGGCGGGGTGTTCTTCGCGGCCGATCCTTCGAGCCGCCCGCCTTTTGGCGGGCTGCTCAGGATGAGGTCTTGTTTGCGGCGCAATTCTGTATCCACAAGGGAGGGGGCGCGGCGCGTTCCCCGGCCTGCGACCCATGTGCATGGCTAAACCCGTTTGCCTTGCCAGTTTTTCCACGGCAATATGCCGGCAAAACAACCATAGGACGGGACAATACAATGGCGGCTCCCATCAAGTTCGGCGTTGGCCAAAGCGTGCTGCGCAAGGAGGATGACGCGCTCATCCGCGGCAAGGGCCGCTATACCGACGACTATGCGCCGCAGGCCGCGCTCCGCTGCCTGATGCTGCGCTCGCCGCACGCGCATGCCAGGTTCACCATCGATGCGAGCCGCGCCCGCACGCTGCCCGGCGTTGCGCTCATCCTGACCGCCGATGACGTCAAGGATCTCGGCGATCTGCCCTGCCTGTTCAATCTCGAAACCGAGCCGTTCAAAGGCCCGCCTTACCCCATTCTCGCCAAGGACGAGGTGCGTCATGTCGGCGACTCCATCGCCTTCGTCGTCGCCGAGACCATCGACCAGGCCCGCGACGCGATCGAGGCGATCGAAGTCAAGTGGACGACGCTGCCGGCGGTGACCGGCCTCGTCCACGCTGTGAAGAAAGGCGCGCCGCAGGTTTGGCCCGACAAGCCGGGCAATGTGCTGTTCGATGTTTCGATCGGCGACAAGAAGGCGACCGAAGCCGCCTTCGCCAAGGCGCATACGGTTGCCGAAATCGCCATCGTCAATCCGCGCGTGGTCGCAAGCTTCATGGAGACGCGGGCCGCGGTCTGCGAATACGACGCCAAGAATGATCATCTGACGCTGACGATCGGCAGCCAGGGCAGCCACCGGCTGCGCGATATCCTCTGCCAGAACGTGCTCAAGATCCCGACCGACAAGATGCGGGTGATCTGCCCCGATGTCGGCGGCGGGTTCGGCACGAAGCTGTTTCCCTATCGCGAATACGCTCTGCTCGCGGTCGCGGCAAAGCAACTGAAGAAAACGGTGAAATGGGCGGCCGACCGCACCGAGCATTTCATGGGCGACGCGCAGGGCCGCGACAACGTCACCACCGCCAGGATGGCGCTGACCGAGGACGGCAAATTCCTCGCGATGGATTGCGACCTGATGGGTGACATGGGCGCTTACCTCTCGACCTTCGGACCCTACATCCCGCATGGCGGCGCCGGCATGCTGCCGGGCCTGTACGACATCCAGGCCTTCCACTGCCGGGTGCGGACCGTCTTCACCAACAGTGTGCCGGTCGATGCCTATCGCGGTGCGGGCCGGCCCGAGGCGGCCTATGTGATCGAGCGGCTCGTAGACGCCTGCGCGCGAAAACTCGACATGACGCCGGACGCCATTCGCCGCAAGAATTTCATTCCGCCGAAGGCGCTGCCGTACAAGACCGCGACCGGCAAGGTCTACGATTCCGGCGACTTCGCCGCGCATCTGAAGCGCGCGATGGAGATCGCCGAGTGGAAGGAGTTTCCCAAGCGCGCCAAGGCGGCCAAGAAGCACGGCCTGATCCGCGGCATCGGTCTTGCGAGCTATGTCGAGGTCTGCGGCACCATGGGCGAGGAGACCGCCAATGTTCGGATGGATCCGAACGGCGACATCACCGTCCTGATCGGCACGCAGTCGAGCGGGCAGGGCCACCAGACCGCCTATGCGCAGATCGTCGCGGAGCAGTTCGGTGTTGCGCCCGAGCGCGTGCACGTCCATCAGGGTGACACCGCCATGATCGCAACGGGCCTCGGCACTGGCGGCTCGGCCTCGATTCCCTCTGGGGGAGTCAGTGTCGAGCGCGCCACGCGCGAGCTCGGCCAGAAGCTCAAGGACATCGCGGCGCAGGCGCTGGAAGCCAGCGCCGGCGACCTCGAGATCACCGACGGCATCGTGCGCATCGCCGGCACCGACCGTTCGATTTCGTTCGCCGATCTTGCCAAGCGGCCCGGCGCCGACCCGTCGAAACTGAACGCGAGCGCGACCTTCGCCAGCGCCGACGGCACCTATCCCAACGGCACACACGTCGCGGAAGTCGAGATCGATCCGGCCACCGGCATCATCAAGATCGTCAACTACGTGATCGTCGACGATTTCGGCAAGACGCTCAATCCGCTGCTGCTGGCGGGGCAGGTGCATGGCGGTGCCATGCAGGGCATCGGCCAGGCCTTGATGGAGCAGGTGGTCTATGGCGCGGGCGACGGCCAGCTCATCACCGCGACCTACATGGACTACGCGCTGCCGCGCGCGGCGGATGGTCCGGACTTCGTGTTCGAGACCAACAACATCCCCTGCACGACCAATCCGATGGGCGTGAAGGGGGCGGGCGAAGCGGGCGCGATCGGCTCCTGTCCGGCCATCGTCAACGCCATCGTCGACGGGCTCTGGCGCGAATACAAGATCGACCACATCGACATGCCGGCAACGCCGGAGCGGGTGTGGATCGCGATCAACGAGCACCATCGCCGTCACAGCCTGTAAGCCCAAGCTCGACCAAATAATCCCAAGTGCGACGATTTATCGTCGCACTTGGGATGGAATGAAGTCTGCCAAACGGTGTTGGCCCATTGAGGGGTCAGCACGATCCTGTCTTAGGGAAAGGGATTTTGCGAATGAAGCGAGTTTTGGTTGTCGGGGGCGCGCTGCTGCTCGGCATGGGCGCGGTGTGGGCGCAGCAGGACTCCGTCAAGGAGGCCCAGGCCCTCATGAAGGGCAACGGCAAGAACGCCGGCGCGGTGTCGGCGATGGTCAAGGGCGAGAAGCCCTACGACCAGGCCACCGTGGACAGCGCCCTGGCGCAGTTCGAGGATACCGCCAAGAAGCTGCCGAACCTGTTTCCGGCCAGCGCCAAGGGCGTGAAGCTCGACGGCGACTACAGCGCCTCGCCGAAGGTCTGGGAGGACAAGGCCGGCTTCGACGCCAAGGTCGCAAGCTTCGCCAAGGTCGTCGCTGAGGCCAAGGGCAAGATCAAGGATCTGGACTCGCTCAAGGCGAGTTTTCCCGCGGTCGGCAAGGAATGCGGCGGCTGCCATGAGACGTTCCGGGTGAAGAACGGCTGAGGGAACGGGCTACCGGGATCACGCAAGGGGCGGTTGCGAAAGCAGCCGCCTTTTTTGCTGACTTGGGCATCAGCCGGAACATCTGCGCGCAACTCAACAGGAATTCTGCTCGCAAGACCTGACGGATCGCCGTTGGAGCAGTTATCTTCACGTCAGCCGCCGCGTTGATGCGATCTGATGGATGCCGGTGCATCTCGCGCCTGACTGCCTCATGATGTCAGGAGTTCCGACACGTGGCGGGCACCTCAAGACAGCGAGACAGGCCATGGTCAAACCGTTCCCGTCGAAGACCCACATCGGCAACCATATGCTGCATCCGGAAACACTGATGCTGACCTATGGCTATGATCCGCAACTGTCGGAAGGCGCCATCAAACCCCCGGTGTTCCTGACCTCGACCTTCGTGTTCAAAACGGCCGATGACGGCCAGGACTTTTTCGATTTCGTCTCCGGCCGGCGCGAGCCGCCGGAAGGCATGGGCGCGGGCCTGGTCTATTCGCGCTTCAATCACCCCAACAGTGAGATCGTGGAGGACAGGCTCGCGATCTACGAGCGCACCGAAAGCTGTGTTCTGTTCGGATCCGGCATGGCGGCGATCTCGACCACGATTTTGGCGTTCGTCCGCCCCGGTGACGTCATCCTGCATTCTCAGCCGCTTTATGGCGGGACGGAAACCCTGCTGACGAACACGCTGGCGCGTCTGTCGATCGGCGCCGTCGGATTCGCCGATGGCATTGATGAAGCGGCGGTCAGTCATGCCGCGGAGGAGGCAATGCGCAAGGGCCGGGTCTCGATGATCCTGATCGAAACGCCGGCAAACCCGACCAATGGTCTGGTCGATATCGCGATGATCCGCCGCGTCGCCGATGCGATCGGCAAGAGCCAGGGACACACGCCGATCATCGCCTGCGACAATACGCTGCTCGGTCCCGTGTTTCAGCGGCCGATCGAGCACGGCGCGGACATTTCGCTGTATTCGCTGACCAAATATGTCGGCGGACATTCGGACCTGATCGCGGGCGCCGCGCTCGGTACGAAGGCCATCATGAAGGGCATCAAGCAGCTCCGCGGTGCCATCGGCACCCAGCTCGATCCGCATTCCTGCTGGATGATCAACCGGTCGCTCGAAACGCTGAGCCTGCGCATGGAAAAGGCCGATACCAATGCGCGTCTCGTGGCGGACTATCTGCGCGACCACCCCAAGGTGGCCAAGGTCCACTACCTCGGTCATCACGCGGAGGCCTCGCCCGCGGGGCGCGTGTTCGCACGGCAATGCCTTGGGGCGGGATCGACGTTCTCGTTCGACATCGCCGGCGGCAAGGCGGCGGCCGTGAAATTCCTCGACGCGCTGCAAATCCTCAAGCTGGCGGTGAGCCTTGGCGGAACGGAGTCGCTTGCGAGCCTGCCCGCCACCATGACCCATTCCGGCGTTCCCGCCGACATCCGTCAGAAAATCGGCGTGCTCGATTCCACCATCCGGCTGTCGATCGGCATCGAGCATCCGTCGGATCTGATCGCCGATCTCGCTCAGGCGCTGAACGCCGCCTAGCCCCGGTCGGAATTACCGACCCAAGGCGGACTTTCGGCAGATGTCCTGGTGAG
The DNA here is from genome assembly GCF_007290395.2 of Bradyrhizobium cosmicum. NCBI lineage: Bacteria > Pseudomonadati > Pseudomonadota > Alphaproteobacteria > Hyphomicrobiales > Nitrobacteraceae > Bradyrhizobium > Bradyrhizobium cosmicum. The sequence continues at coordinate 2,517,889 of NZ_CP041656.2, forward strand.
GTAATCTGTCGCGGAGGGAGCAATAATGCAGACCGGTGGCACGATGATCGACGCCGCGCAGCCAGGCTTTGGGCTTTCAAGCTTGGGGCTTTCATGAACGATCCCTCCGCCCGGCTGGCGCAGCTTCGCGCGCGGGTTGTCGAGCTGGCGCGGGCCCAGGATCCCTACGCCCACATCTTTGCGGGCAAGGAGTTTCGGCGTGATTTTGTGGCCGGCCGCACGATGATCTGGAGCACGCTGTTTGGGGATATCCGCGATACGACGACCCGGGTGCTTGAGATCGGCTCCAAGGAGGGGCGATCCGCGCTGTTTTGGCTCGAGTTCTTCGCGCGCGCGCATCTCACCTGCGTCGACCTCTTCCGTGAGGACGATGCCGGGCGCTTCGACCGCAACCTTGCCGCTTATGGCCCGCGCCTACGCAAGATGGTGGGTACCTCGATCAAGGCGCTCGGCAGCTTGCGCGAGGAGAACGCGGTGTTCGATTTCATCTATGTCGACGGCAGCCATCAGCGTGACGACGTGATGATCGACTGCCTCGGGGCCTGGCGCCTGCTGCGCGAGGGCGGCGTGATGCTGATGGACGACTACACCTGGATGCCGGACAGTCCCGACGCCGAACGCGTCGCGCCCGCCGTGGACACCTTCCTGGCCTGGCATGGCGATGCCGAAGTAATTCTCAAGAGCCATCAGGTCGCGGTGCGGAAGCGTTCCGCCTGAGACGTTTAACGTCAGTCTGGCTGGAAACGAAAAGGCCGGACGCTCCCTCGTGCATCCGGCCTTTCCTCGACGAAGCGGCGTTGTCGCTTACTTCGTCACCTGACCGCGGATCTCGCCGCCCGGATTGGCCGCGGTGTGGATGTTGATGTAGAGCTTGCCGGCGAGCAGATCGGCGGCCTGCGCGTCGGTCAGCGTCGCCGAGCCCTCGGCCGGGCTGGACGTCGCGTTCGGGATCGCGACCGCGACGCCGGCGTTCTTGCCGGCCTCGGCCGGCCCGTGGAAGTGGGCGGCCGTGGCAGGGCCGGACAGGCCGGAATAGCTGAGCTTCCAGGACAGCTTCTTGCTGGCGGCGTCATAGTCCAGATCGGCGGTTCCGGTGCCGCTGCTGGTGGTGGCCGGCACCTCGGACTTGCCGTCGAGCGTAGCTTTCAGCTTCTCGGCGCTGGCGGCCCCCGCAAAAGCAGCGGCGCCGAGCGCGACCATGGCGATGACGGTCTTGTTCATGACATTCTCCCTGTGACCTCGTTGGACGGTCAAACTTCCCAACAGTGGCCGTTTCAGTTTATTCCCGTTTCCGCGTGAGGCGGGCTAAATTCTTCGTGGCTGGAGCCGCGCGGACATCGGCCATAAGTTCGTTTCAACGCGTGGATGGACTGAATGTTGCAACGAACAATTATGGCGGCGCTGCTGGCTGCGGTCGCTGCCGCCGGCGTCTATTCGTGGCTGAGCGCGCCCGTGGTGGCGGTTATCGGCGCCGCGCCCGCCTATAAGCCCAATCTCGCCAACGGCGAGATCATCTTCAACGCCGGCGGCTGTGCCTCGTGCCATGCCGTCCCCGACCAGCCCGACCGCACCAGGCTCGGGGGCGGTGTCGCGATCAAGTCGCCGTTCGGAACGTTCTACGCACCCAACATCTCCTCCGATCCGACTGACGGCATCGGCAAGTGGACCGACACGGATTTTGTCAACGCGGTGATGCACGGGGTCTCCCCTGGCGGACAGCATTATTTTCCGGCGTTTCCCTACACCTCCTATCAGCACGCGAGGCGCGAAGACGTTCTCGACCTCTTCGCCTATCTGAAGACGCTGCCGGCCGTTGCAGGCAAAGTGCGTGACCACGACGTGAGCTTTCCGTTCAACATCAGGCGCAATGTCGGCATCTGGAAATTTCTGTTCATGGACGGCAAGCCGTTCGTCGCCGACGGCACGAAGTCGTCGCAATGGAATCGGGGCGCCTATCTCGTCAACAGCTTTGGTCATTGCGCCGAGTGCCACAGTCCGCGCAATGCGCTCGGCGGCATCATCTCGGGCGAGCGTTTTGCCGGCGGGCCCAATCCCGAAGGCGAGGGCTGGGTGCCCAACATCACCCAAAAACGCCTCGGCGAGTGGAGCGCGAAGGATCTTGCCTATTTCCTCAGGAACGGCGAATTGCCCGACGGTGACAGCGTCGGCGGCGCGATGACGCGTGTGATCAAGAACACGTCGCAATTGTCGGATGAGGACCTTGCAGCGATGGCGGACTACCTCAAATCGCTGCCGCCGGTGGACGGTCCGCCGCGGCCGAAACGCAAGGAGGGCGGCGCCTGACGCAGGCCTTGCCCGATTGACACTTGGTGATCGCGCCCGCATCCTTTGCTCTCGGTTGAGAACTGGAAGTACGTGACGATGAGGTGTCGAGTTCTTTCGCGTGTGCGGCTGATCGTTTCGACGCGTGGTTTCGACGGGCCCGAACGAAGCCGGCCTCGCATCTCAACCGTTCGGTTGAGATGACATCCAAGCTGTCCGCCGCGCTGAAGCCGCGCTTTCTGATGCTGTTCCGGGCCGCGCTCGGACAGGGACAGACCGCAATCGACGCCTACCAGGCCTGGCGCGCGTCAGAACCGCTCGATGCGGCCGACGAGGTCGTCTACCGGACCATGCCGCTGCTGGTTGCCACCGCCGACAAGGCCGGAATTACCGACGCCGACACCAGGCGGATGCGCGGCGTCGTCAAGCATGTCTGGCTGTCGAACGCGACGCGGGTCCGCGACGTCGTCGCGGCCAGCGCGGCGCTGGAGCAAGCCGGCATCGCCTCGCTGCTGATCAAGGGCGGGGCCTTGTTCGCGCGAGACGAGAGCTACATGGCCAAGCGCATGACCGGAGATTACGATCTCCTGGTCCGACGCACCCAGGCGAAACGTGCCATCGACGTGCTGCGGCAGGCCTCGTTCCGCAGCCAAGGCATGAAGGTCGAGCTGTTCTTGGAATCCGATTTCGACCGCGACATCCACGCGGTCGCGATGTCGCGGGCCGGTTTCAGCCGGTCCATCGACCTGCATTGGCGCGCGCTGTTCTGGCTCGAGGACGAGAGCCTGACCGAGGAGCTGTTCAGCACCGCCGAGACGGCGACGCTGCTGACGCACGAGGTGCTGATCCCCGGGCTTGCCGAGCATCTGGCGATCGCGGCGATGCGCCCGGAGCCGGCCGATCAGAGCGAGATGGTCTCCCGGGCACTCGAGGTCGTGCATGTTCTGGAGAGCGCCGGCGGCAAGGTCGACTGGGATCGTTTCCGTTCGATCGTGACGCGCTACGATGGCAGCCTGTTCGCGGCGCAATTGCTCGACGTCGTCGCGCGCGAGATGCCGGAGCTCGTGCCGGACGGTCTGGTCGATGAGTTGTGGCGCTACAGCCCGCCCGGGAAGTCCGTCGAGATCGCCATTCGCGCGGTACCGCGAGCGCAGCGCTCGCAATGGCAGCACTTCTGGGTCGCCTTCTTCGCGGCCCTGCGCGCGCAGTTCAAGGGCCCGTTCCGGGGCAGGGATTGGCTGAGGCTGCCGGGCGCTGCCGCCGCGGCGTTCGATGCCAGTGCCGTGCATTTTCCCCTGTTTCGGGATGCGATTCTGAAGCGGGTCTGGCAGCGGGCGGCGCGCGTGCCACATCCTCTGCAAGGCAAGGACGTCTGGTTCGGGCAGGGGTTCTCGATTCCGGAGGACGAGGGACGCTGGACCGATCAGCAGTTCGCGGTCATCGGCGTGCCGGTCGACGGACAATCGCAGGGGTTCGCCGACGTCGAGCTCGCGGTGATCCCGTTCCTGCCGCCGGGCACGGAGCGCTTTCGCTTCGCCGCCTATGCCGGCGGCGAGGTGCTGCAGGTCACCACCGGGCGCAAGGATCCGATGCCGTTCAGGGTCGCCCTGAAGGCGAACATCGTCGGCAAGGACAAGCGCAAGATCGTCGTCGCGCTGCGGATGCGGGACATGCGTCGCCCGATGGACATCGGCCATTCGATCGACCACCGCCTGCTCGGATTGTTCGTGAAATCGGTGTCGGTCAACGGCGTGCCGGTGTTCACTCCGGCGGGCGCTGCGCCTTGATGGCCTTGCGCAGCGCCATCAGCGTCTGGAGATTTTGAGCTTCCGTATGGAGGCGGCCGCCATTGCCGGGATGCAGCCGGCGGCGGACGACGATGTCGTCGACATGCGCGGTTTTGAGCCCGCCCTGCTTGGCGCGGCCGAGCCAGGCGATGAAGAAGGTCGCGGGCAGCGTCTGGTCGAACGCGCCGATCCGCATCAAGGCGGCGCGCCGGATCAGCATGCATTGCTTCAGCTCGCCGGGCATGATCTCGACGGCCGGAGTGAGGCGCGCGCGCTGCTGCTCCGGCACGTCGGGGCTGAGGAATTGCTGCACCTTGCCGAAGACGGCGTCGAGCTCGCCATCGCGTTCGAGCCGCGCCAATTGGAGCTCCTGCTTGCGCGCCGTCCAGAGATCGTCCGCATCGCAGAAGCCGATCAGCTCACCGCGCGCCAGCGCGAGGCCCTTGTTGACGGCGACGGCCTGGCCGCTGTTTCCTTGCGTGAGCGCGACGATGCGGCCGCCGAAGCGGTCGAGAACGCCGCGCGTGCCGTCGGTGGATCCATCGTCGATGACGATGACCTCGTCGGGCGGGACCGTCTGGCCGAGCACGCTCTCGATCGCCTCGGCGATGTAGTCTTGCGCGTTGTAGGCGGCGATGACGACGGAGACGCGCATGCGGCCTCAGAGCTGGTCGAGCTGGCGGCCGAACGCCGGGGGAATCTCCATCGGCGCGGTGCCGGTGTCGGCGAAGAACACCGGCCCAAGGCCAGCGATCTTCGCGACCTTGTCGGCAATTTCGTTCGGCCATCCCGGCAGTTCGTAGGCCGTGGTCGGCAGCAGCGCACGAAACGCATCCGACGGCCTGGCCGGGGTGAATTCGGGCATCGCTGCGCCGCGCCGGCGGGGGATGAAGGTCGCGCGCAATCTGCCGCCGCCGATGCGGTCACCGAGATCGGCGAGGCTGAGCTCATGGCGCGGCTCGCCGTTGAAGTCGGAGACCGCCGTGGTCTTGCCGATGAAGTCTTGAAACGTATCGATCAGGGCAGGGCGCAGCCGCGCCGAGCAGAACAGCGGCTCGATCTCGCCGGTCGCGCTGTTGACCGCAACGAAGTCGTCGCCCGCGTAAAGCCAGCCGGCCTTGGCGCAGGCCAGCGCCGCGGTGGTCTTGCCGCTGTGGCCTTCGCCGGCGAGCAGCGTGAAGCCCGCGTCGCCGCCCACGGCCGCGGCATGGACCGCGCACCAGGGCGTCTCGTGCATCATCGCATGGATCAGCGAGATCGCGGGACGGCTGCGAATCCAGGGCGGCGCCTCGCCCTTCGGCAGCCAGGCGATGCCGCGCCTTGCCGCAAGGTCGACCGCGTACAGCACGGGAATGACGGCGGGCTGCCACACCGAATAGACGCCGTCCTCGATCAAGAGGCGCGGCTTCTCGGCGGCGTCCGGCACCAGCGCGGAGAGATCGTGATGATCAGCGGTGATGAAGCGCAGGTCGAGATCGATATGGCCCGACGTGCTCTGGATGTAGGCCGGCAGGAACATGCCGGCCAATTCCTGTGATGCAAATCCGAGGCGCAAGCCGAACGGGCCGCAGCGCGCGTGCGCCTCGACCGGCTCCGATGTCCTGGCGAAGATCTTCGCGATCTCCCGCCGGATGAAGCCGCTAGCTTTCATTGGTCTCGCGCAGCGGCCAGCCCTGCTCGCCGGCGTCGTGCACGGGATCCATCAGCAACAGCTCCCGCAGATTGTCGAAGCGCTGGAATTCCGGGGCGACGAATGCGCCCGCCAGGACCGGCGACCAAGTCTCCATGGAGGTCTCGCTACGCGCCTCGGGGGTGCCCTCGGCGATGAGGCCTTCCGCCAGCATGCTGTCGACGAAAGCCTGCACCTGTCGTGTGATGGAGGGCACATCGCCGCCGGTCGCTGCGGCGAGGGCGCCGGCAATTTCCTCAACCGTTCGGTTGACATTCAGGCCGAGCCAGATTTGCGCGGCGCTGCCGTCGAGGTTGTAATAGACGCCGTTCTGATAGTTGGCGAGCACCACTTCACTATCAAATTGCTGGCTGATCAGCAGCGGCACCGACGTGGTGAGAGCCATGACTTGCTCGGTACTCGGTTCATTTCCAGTGGCTGGACGCTAGCACAGGCGAGCGGAGGCGCAACCTGCGCCCGGCGTGAATTCCGGGTCACTTGGCGCCAAAAGCCTTGAAGGTGATGATGGTGAGCGTGTCCTGAATGCCAGGCAGCACCTGCACCTTCTCGTTGATGAAGTGACCAATGTCGGTGTCGTTGTCGACGTAGAACTTCACCAGCAGGTCGTAATGGCCGGCCGTGGAGTAGATTTCGGAGGCGATCTCGGCTTCGGCGAGCGCATTGGCGACCGTATAGGACTGGCCGAGCTTGCATTTGATCTGGACGAAGAAAGGAACCATTGCAGTCACTCCGAAGGCGTATCTGGCCGCTAATAGGCCAAAACCGGCCGGATTTAGCAAGCGAACTTGCTGCCCCCGGGCGCAGGCGAACTTGCTGCCCCGGGGTCCGCGCGCTAGGTGTGGATCATGGCCCTGAAACATCGGAAATTCGCCTCATGACGACGCCCGTGGCGCTCACCATCGCCGGCTCCGATTCGAGCGGCGGCGCCGGCATCCAGGCCGACCTGAAGACCTTTGCCGCGCTCGGCGTCTATGGCGCCTCCGCCATCACGGCGCTGACGGCGCAGAATACGCGGGGCGTGACCGGCATTCACGCCGTGCCGGCGGAGTTCGTCGCCGCGCAGATCGATGCGGTGTTCTCCGATCTCGAGGTCGGCGCGGTGAAGATCGGCATGGTGGCGCAGGCCACCAGCATCGACGCGATCGCGGCCGCGCTGTCGCGCTGGACTCCCCGCCACATCGTGCTCGATCCCGTGATGGTCGCAACCTCCGGCGACCGCCTGCTGGCGTCGGAGGCCGTGGAAGCGCTGCGCACGAAGCTGATGCCGCTTGCCTCGGTGATCACGCCCAACCTGCCGGAAGCCGCGGCTCTGCTCGACGAGCCGATTGCGACAAGCGAGGCCGGGATCGAGAGCCAGGGGCGCCGCCTGCTCGCGCTCGGCTGTCGCGCGGTGCTGATCAAGGGCGGGCACGGCGAGGGCGCCGAGAGCATCGACTATCTCGTTGATGCGGAGGCGACGATCGCGCTCGCCGCGCCGCGCGTCGCGACCCGAAACACCCATGGCACGGGATGCTCACTGTCCTCGGCGGTCGCGGCGGGGCTTGCCAGAGGCGAGGATCTCGAGCGCGCCGTGCGCAACGCCAAGGCCTGGATCAGCGCGGCGATTGCGGCCGCCGATCGCTTCAGCGTCGGTCACGGCCACGGACCGGTCCACCATTTCCACAAGTTTTACTGACGTCGGCTGCGCGCGGTGCGGCGGCTACCGCCGTTAACCACCGAGGCCGCGTCTCCCGAGCTCTTGCGGACAATCATTGCCGCTTCATGTCGCCTGATTGTCGCATGCGACTGATATTCGCAGGACGGGCGAGGCGAGGTTTGATTCGTATCCGAGGGTGCCTCAGAGGTTCAATGGTCATCCCCCTGTCACGGGATATTGTTACAGGCATGTCGCATGGGAAGTTACGATATGAGTGACGAGAGCCCTGAAAGGCGCTTTCGCACCTTGTTCATCTCCGATGTTCATCTCGGAGCCCGCGGTTCTCAGGCCGACCTTCTGCTGGACTTCCTGCGCTACCACGACGCCGATACGATCTATCTCGTCGGCGACATCGTCGATGGTTGGGCGCTGAAATCGAGCTGGCACTGGCCGCAATCGCATAACGACCTCGTCCAGAAGCTGCTGCGCAAGGCGCGCAAGGGCGCCAAGATCATCTACATCCCCGGCAATCACGACGAATTTCTGCGCAACTATTACGGCACGCATTTCGGCGGCATCGACGTGGTCGAGAACACCGTCCACACCGGCCCGGACGGCAAGCGCTACCTCGTCATCCACGGCGACATCTTCGACCTCGTGGTGCAGAACGCGCGCTGGCTCGCCCATCTCGGCGACAAGGCCTACGACTTCGCGATCCAGATGAATCGCTTCGTCAATTTCTTCCGGCGCATGTTCAAGGTGCCCTATTGGTCGCTGTCGCAATGGGCCAAGCAGAAGGTCAAGAACGCCGTCAACTACATTGGCGCGTTCGAGCAGGCGCTCGCGGCCGAAGCGCGCCGCCACGACGCCGACGGGGTGATCTGCGGCCACATCCACTACGCCGTCATCCGCGACGAGGCCGGCATCCGCTACATGAATTGCGGCGACTGGGTCGAGAGCTGCACCGCGCTGGTCGAGCACGACGACGGTCATTTCGAGATCATCACCTGGGCGGATCACGCGCAAAAGCCTGCGGCCGTTCCGCAGGTGGCAGCCAGAGCTGCATGACGGAGGCCGCCTGATGCGCATCCTGGTCGCGACCGACGCCTGGCACCCGCAAGTCAACGGTGTGGTTCGGACGCTGACCAAGCTTGCTGATGCGGCCGAGGCGCTCTGCGTCGAATTCACGTTCCTGACGCCGCAATCGTTCCGCACGTTCGCGATGCCGAGCTATCGCGATGTGCGGCTCGCGATGCCGCGGCCGGCCAGGATCGTAGAGCTGATCGAGGAGGCGCGCCCCGACAGCATCCATATCGCGACCGAAGGGCCGATCGGCCTGATGGTCCGCCGCTATTGCCGCCAGCGCAAGCTGCCGTTCACGACCAGCTTCCATACGCGTTTCCCCGAATATATCCGCGCCCGGGTGCCGGTTCCGGAATCCCTGATCTGGCGCGCGCTGCGCCGATTCCATGCGCCCAGCCGGGCGGTGATGGCGGCAACGCCGGCGCTCGCCCGCGAGCTTGGCGAGCGCGGCTTTGCCAACGTCGTGCTCTGGCCGCGCGGCGTCGACACTCATTTGTTCCATCCTCGCGCCATCGATCTCTGCCTCCCGGCACCGGTGTTCCTCTCGGTCGGCCGCGTCTCGGTCGAGAAGAATCTCGAGGCGTTCCTCGATCTCGACCTGCCCGGCACCAAGGTGGTCGTCGGCGACGGCCCGGCGCGCGTGGCGCTGGAGGAAGCCTATCCGGATGCGATCTTCCTCGGGCAAAAGCACGGCGAGGAACTGGCGGATATCTATGCTGCGGCCGACGTGTTCGTGTTCCCGAGCAAGACCGACACCTTCGGCCTGGTTCTGCTGGAAGCGCTCGCCAGCGGCCTGCCGGTGGCTGCCTTCCCGGTGAAAGGCCCCCGCGACGTGATCGGCGATGCGCCGGTCGGGGCGCTGGATCACGATCTGCGCAATGCCTGCTTCGCCGCGCTCGACATCTCCCGGCAAGACTGCGTGGAGTTCGCCGCCGACTACACCTGGGAGGCGTCGGCGAGGGCCTTTGTCGACAGCATCAAGGCGGTGGGCGCGGTGCTGCCCGGCCGAAACGACGCGGAACAGCCACGCTTCGTCGCCTGAGGGACAAATTCCTCTCGCGGAGGTGTCTTCCCAGCCGTCATTGGCCGAGATACAAATTGCTGATGACAGAACAGCCCCTTCCGGTCAGCTCTGCTGACATCGATGCCGCAGCGCGCGTGATTGCGCCTTTTGCCATCCGCACCCCGCTGCTGTCCTTTCCCGTGCTCAACGAGCGCGTCGGCGCCAAGGTCTTCCTGAAGCCGGAGATGCTCCAGCGCACCGGCTCCTTCAAGTTCCGCGGCGCCTTCAACAAGGTCGCCTCGATCCCGCAGGACCAGCGCGCCGGCGGTGTCGTCGCGTTCTCCTCCGGCAACCACGCCCAGGGCGTGGCGGCGGCGGCGAAGATCCTCGATATGCAAGCCACCATCGTGATGCCCGCGGACGCGCCGCTGTCGAAGCGCGAGCGCACCAAGTCCTATGGCGCCGAGGTCGTGCTGTACGACCGCTACAATGACGACCGCGAAGCGATCTCGCGCGGGATCGCCGAGAAGCGCGGCGCGACGCTGGTTAGGCCCTATGACGATCCGTTCGTGATCGCAGGGCAGGGCACCGCCGGCCGCGAGATCGCGGAAGACATGGCGGCGCTCGGCCTCAGCCCCGACATCGTGGTGGCACCGGCCTCCGGCGGCGGCCTGATCGCAGGCGTCGCAACGGCGGTGAAGGCGCGCTATCCACTGGCCGAAATCGTGGTGGCCGAGCCCGAGGCGTTCGACGATCACGGACTGTCGCTGACCGCAGGCCATCGCGAGCCGCATGCGCCCGCGGGCCGCACCATCTGCGATGCGCTGATGGCGCTGATCCCCGGCGAGATGACGTTTGCGATCAACAGCAAGCTGCTTGCGCGCGGCGTGACCGCCTCGGACAAGGAAGTCGGCGCGGCGGTGGCGTTCGCCTATCGCGAGCTGAAGCTCGTGGTCGAGCCCGGCGGCGCGGTGGGCCTTGCCGCGCTGCTTGCGGGACGTCTCGACGTGGCCGGCAAGAACGTCGTCATCGTGCTGTCCGGCGGCAATGTCGATGCGGATTTGTTTTCCGAGCTGGTGGCCTGATCTTCTGAGATTTTGACATGAAGAAGGGGCAGAGCGTCGCCGCTCTGCCCCTTTATCGTGCGCCTTCAAGCGATCAGTGCATGAAGCTCCGGCGATTGTTGCCGCCGCCGTTATTGCCCTGCGACTGGTTCATCGACTGGCGGAAGTTGTTGCCGCCATTGTTGACGATCCGATTGGTCGTGTTGAGCTGCGGGCGGGTGTTCTGCTGGTTGTTCTGAACCTGCACCTTGTTGACCGGGTTGTTGTCGATCCTCGCGCCGTTGTTGACGCGGATCGGGTGGTTCTGCGTCTGGACGTTGACCGGCTTCGGATCGACGGTTGGGCCGCCCTTGCCGACATTCACCGGCATACTCACGATCTTGCCAGGAGTGCCGCTCGTAGTGCCGGCATTGTTGCTGCCGCCATTCTGCGTGTTGTTGGTCGCAGGCAGCGTCACGATCTTGCCGATGCCGCCCTTGGTGTTGGTCGTGTTGGTCGGCGCGGGCAGGGTGACGATCTTGCCCGGGGTCTGCAATGGCGTGCCGTTCTGCTGGTTGTTGCCGGAGGGCAGGTTGACGATCTGGCCACCATTGCCGAGCTTGCCGATGCCGTTATTGTCGCCGGGTTTCTGCACCACCGGCAGGTTGCCGATGATCTGGCCGCCACCATTACCCTGCTGCGGCAGGTACTTCGGCTGGCCGAGATTGCCGATCTTGAAGGTCGGGGTGATGCTCTGCGGCGCCAGGAACTTGGTCGCCTGCATCAACGGGATCTGCTTCGGCTGGGCTTCGAGCTTCAACGCGACTTGCGCATAGGGGGTGTTGCCGTAGCTTTCGTAGAAGCTCTTGTAGCCGAGCGGCGAGTTCGCGAGCACCGCCTTGTGCCAAGCCTGCGTGAGCTGGAGGTTGTTGAGCAGCCAGCGGACGTGGTCGCACAGCGGGTCGTGCGGATACATCTGGATGAACTCCTGATAGTATTCGGGGCGACCCTCGGACACGACGTAGTCATAGGCCTGGCGCGTCGAGCGGCTCGGCAGGTTGGAGGCCATCTGCACCACCGGCGCATTCACCGGCGCGCGCGCGGCGGCAACCGCGGTGTCGCCGAAGAAGGTGAAGTCGGACGTCAGCGACGAGCTCTCCCACGGGATCTGCGCGCCGAGCGTGGTCTGGTTCACCTGAAGGCGCACCCGCTTGAACAGCTGCTCGATCGGCACGTTGGGTTCGCGCGCGACGTTCAGGAAGGCCTGCGTGTAGGGGCTGTGGCCGCCGGTGCCGTCCTGCGCCTCGGCGCCCGGCGCGGTCGAATAGCCGACGATCGAACCGTTCGGCGCGTCGACGATGGCGAGGCCGCGCCCGGCGTCGTTGACGTCAGGGAACGGATTGTTGCGGCAGGCGTCGAGGATGACGATGCGCATCCGGCTCGGGATCGTCTCCAGCGTCGACATCACGTCGACCAGACGCACCGAGTTGTTGACGAGCTCGGTCGGGTTCGAGACCTTGGCGTCGACGGGAACCAGGTAATTCTCGCCGGCGAGCTGCACGCCGTGACCGGCGTAGTAGACCATCGCCACCGTGTTCGGGCCGCGCGCGGACACCTTGGCCGAAAAATCCTGGACCACGCGAAGCATGTCGTTCTGGCCGAGATCGGTCGCGGCGACCACTTCGAAACCGGCGGAGTTCAGGAACTGCGCCATCGACTGCGCGTCATTGTCGGGATTGGAGAGCTGCGGCGCGTTCTGGTAGTTGGAGTTGCCGATCACCAGCGCCACGCGCTGCTCCGGGCCTTGCAGCGCGGCGGGGGCAGGCTGGACCGGAGCGACTTGCGCGGAGGCAGGACCGCAGGCGAAGCCGAACAGGCTTCCCAGCAGGCTGGCCGTCATCAGGAAGGGCTTTAGGCGGAACATGGCGTGCTCCTCTGGCACTGATCTCGATGCGAGATTGGTTGCAAGCAAGCTAGGCCGCGTTCGAGCGCATGGTCCGTGATCGCGGTCACCATGAGCGGCTGCGTGATCTGAATCACGCCTGGAACCTGCTATGGTGAATGGCCGGTTGTCGCCGGCCAACGAACGCCCTCGAGGGAATGCCGTCACATGCTGAAATCGATCGATCCGATCCTCACGCCCGATCTACTGTGGCTGCTGGCCTCGATGGGCCATGGCGACGATCTCGTTTTCGTCGACGCCAATCACCCGGCGACGCGCATCGCGCAGAGCACGACATCGCAGCGCCTGATCCAGCTGCCGGGCATCAGCATGGAGACCGCGATCCGCGCCATCATGTCGGTCTACCCGCTCGACGATTTCGATCCCGATCCGGTGCGCGTGATGATGCCGGTCGACGATCCCGAGCGCGTGCCCGACGTGCAGCGCGCGGTGCTCGCGGAGATCGAACGCGCTGCCGGTCGCTCTGTCACTCCCGGCAAGCTCGCGCGCCCGGATTTCTATCGCGCTGCTGCGGTGGGGTTTGGCGTCGTGCAGGTCGGTGACAGCAGGGGTTACGGTTGCTTCCTGATCCGCAAGGGCGTCATCAGCTAGAGGCCGTCATCAGCGCGGACGGCCAGCCGATGCGGACGAGAAGACCGTCGGGACCGTTGATTCCGACCTCATACATCCCCCATTCGCGGTGGCGCAGCACGCCGCCGGGCCGGATGATCATATCGTCTACGCGCGCGGCGATGGCCTCGACATCGGGGGTGCGAATGAAGATGCCAAACGGATTGTGCTCCGGCACCTGCCACGGGCCGTCACCGGCTTGCGTCAGATGCACCTCGCATCCCCAGCCCCTCATGATGACGTAGCCAGCGTCGCCGCCCGCGCTCGCAAAACCGAGCCGCTCCCAGAACGGAAGCGCGGCCGCGAGATCGTTGCTGGGAACGATGGCGAAAGCGCCGATGTGCGGGGGTTCAGGCATTCGTTGTTCCGGACATGCAGGGTGGTTTTCTGCAAGCTTATCGACAGAGGCCGATGAGTCGAAGCGGCAAAAGGGCTCGCACCTGAATTTGAGTGGCCTTCTCGTATCTGCCTGTTTATGGTCGATCCATGTCGCGCCTTATGTGTCTATTCGTTGCCGTCGTCCTGTCGCTGCTGCCGGCCGTCGCGCCCGCTGCGTCAATCCAGAAACGCCCCAAGCAGGCCTTTCATGGCTACGGCTTCCTGCCGGGCTATCGCCAGCCGCTGAGCAACAGCATTCCGCTCTACAAGCAGAAGGAGGCGATGCGCCGCATGTCGCGCAGCGACCGCCGCCACTGGTACATCGATCCGGTTCCGCAATATTACGGCTGGGATGGCGAGTGGCGCTATTTCGGCCGTCCCGGCTTCGGCGGCGGCCGCTACAATGGCGGCAGCTTCGGCCCGTGCTGGACGCGGACGCCGATCGGCGCGGTGTGGAATTGCGGGTGACGGGCTGATCGCACCGTCGGTACGGTGAAGCGAAAGCCAGCGCCGTATATCGGCCTCGTGCCCCGGACGCAGCGCAGCGCTTCCTCAGCGATGCGCTGCTCAGCCGGGGCCCATACTGCAGAGAAATTCGCCGCCCGCTGGGTCCCGGCTCTGCGCAGCAACGCTGAGGGCGTTGCAGCGCGTCCGGGACACGAGAGCGAGTGCGCAACGCCGCTTTACGAGAAGAACGCGATCTTCTCGGCCTGGGTCATGCGGCGGATCGGCGCGAGCGGATCGTTGGCCGCGCGGGGCTTCTGCAACATGCCGCTGGCGAGGATGCTGGCGCCGAGCGAGGGCTCGGGCAAGGATTCGGACAAGGGCGAGGGCATCGGCAGCGTCGCGCCCAGCGATGCTCCGAATGTTGCCGAGGCTGCCATCGGCATGGCCGGCTGCTCCATCACTTCGGCCGCGGCCTCCGCGATGGCGTTGGTGAGGCGCGCCAGCGATTCCATCGCGATCGGCGCTTCCTCTATGGGCTGCTCCACGATCGGTGCGGCGACGGGCTCCGGCGCGATCGGTTCTGCAAGCTCCGCTGCGACCGGCGCAGCAACTTCTGCAACCACCGGCTCCGGAACGGCCGCTGCCATCTCGACCGGTTCGATGATCTCGTCGAACTCGGGATCGGGCGCGGCCATCTCCAGCGCGATGGCCTCGAGCACGGCCTCGTCCTCCGCCTCCGCAGCGGCATCGAGCGCGAACGCGTCGGTTGCTTGCGCGAAGGCGGCGGGCTCGGGGGCCGGCTCCTCGAGCGCGGCGCTGTCGAATGCAACCTCGCTCTCGGCGACGATCGCCGACGCCACGGCGGCGTCCAAAGGGGCGTCCACGGCCTGCTCGGCGATCGCGAACGCTTCAGCAGTGTCGGCTGCTTCCGGCCTCGAAGCCTCGTCGATATGCTGAGGCGTCTCCGTAAAAGCCACGGGTGCTTCGCTCGCCATCGCGGCAGGCGCGGCCTCGACAGGCGCAGCCGGAGTCACAGGCGCTTCCTGCACCGGGGCGGGACGTGCTGCGGCCGCTTGCGGCGCTGTGTCGCCGTCCGCATCAAGCTGTCCGACCCGATCCCTGAGCAGATCGAATGCGGCCTTGAGCTCGACGCGGGGGTCGATCGTCGAAATCTGCGCGGAGGCGGCTTCGATCGAGGCGAGCTGCGAATCGATGAGGTCGCAGATTCGCCCGTCGGCGCCGATCTCGCGCCAGCGCCAGGAAATCTCCTTGATGATGCGCACGCCGCGCGGGATCGCGGCGAGGCTGGCCTCCATCACCGCGGGATCGAACGCCGCGATCGCAGCCGTCTCTGCCTCGTGGACCGCGCGGCGGATCTCGACCAGCGCTGCGGGCAGGCGGTCCTCGACGACAGGTTGTCGCTGTGCCGCAAGGGTTTCTTCGATTTTCGCGACCGCATCAAGCACCATGCGGGTGTCCGCATTGCGGTTGCGCTTGGCGTATTCGCCGAGGAACCAGCGGCCGCGCGCCGTCTCCAGGAAGGCTTCGCGGATCGCGTCGTAATCCTGCTCGTTCGGCTCGGCCGCGCGGGCAGACATAGGCGAGAGGGCGAATGCTTCGTTGGCCATGTCAATCTCGTCGCGCAAATCACTGCGCGTTACTGTAACGATCACCACGATATCGACCGAATCGCAATTGGTTTGATGCCGCCCGAATCACAAATCCCCATCGCTGCATCCGTGAAGCGGCGATTCGCCGTGAGCCTCGCCCTGTTCTACTCGGCCGTGTTCGCGGTGTCAGGCACGCATCTGCCGTTCTTCCCGGTCTGGCTGAAGGCGATCGGCATCGACGCCTCCTGGATCGGCCTCATCAACGCGCTGCCCGCGATCACGCGCTTCACCACGCTGCCGCAGGTCACCGCCTTTGCCGAAAAGCGACAGGCGATTCGCAGCGCCATGATGCTGTCGGTGCTTGCAACGGCGATCGGGTTTACGGTCGTCGGGTTGCAGCAGCAACCATTGGCGCTGTTCCTGATCTATGCGCTGACCTGCATGATGTGGACGCCCACGATGCCGCTCACCGACGCCTATGCGCTACGCGGCGTCGCTCGCTACGGGCTCGATTACGGACCCTTGAGGCTGTGGGGCTCGGCGGCGTTCGCCGCCGGCTCGCTCGCCTGCGGTTATCTCGTCGACCACATCGCGGCGCGCGATCTGATCTGGGTCATCGTGGCATGGGCCGTCGTCGCGGTCGCGGCCAGCCTGCTGCTTCAGCCGCTCGACGATGCCAGGCGCAGGACGACGGAGATGCCGGCCGGCAAGACGCTGCTGCGCGACGCCGGTTTCTGGGCGGTGATCGCCTCGGCCGCGCTGATCCAGGGCAGCCACGTCGCTTACTACACGTTTTCGGCCATCAACTGGCAGCTCCATGGTCTCGGCGGGCTGACCATCGCGGGACTGTGGACGCTGGGCGTGATCGCCGAGATCGTCGTGTTTGCGCTGTCGCCGCGCTTCTCGCTGCATCCGTCCACGCTGATCGCGATCGGCGGGCTGAGCGCCGTGCTGCGCTGGATCGTCACCGCCAACGAACCGCCGCTCGCGCTGCTCGCGATCGTGCAGCTCGGCCATGGCCTCACCTTCGGCATGACCATCGTCGGCACCATGAGCCTGCTGGTGCAGCGCGTGCCGTCGCATCAGATCGCGCGGGGGCAGGGCTACTACGCCGCATGCAACGGGCTGCTCGGCGCGGCGACCTCGATCGCCTCAGGCGCGATCTACGCCCGCATCGGCGATGGCCTCTATTACGTCATGGCCGCGATGGCCGCTTCCGGCGCGCTTGTGATCTGGTTGGCGCGGCACCGGCTGAACGCTCATCCCCACAGCGAAGCATCGGGCGGATAGACCAGGCTGTCGTCGTAGCGCAGCGCGTGATCGCGATCGCGCGCCAGCAGCAGCGGGCCGTCGAGATCGACGAAGCGCGCCTGCGGCGTCACCAGCATGGCGGGGGCCATCGACAACGATGTCGCGACCATGCAGCCGATCATGATCTCGAAACCGAGCGCCTGGGCCGCATCGGCCATCGCCAGCGCTTCGGTGAGGCCGCCGGTCTTGTCGAGCTTGATGTTCACGGCGTCGTAGCGTTCGCGCAAGGGTGCCAGCGACTGGCGATCGTGCACGCTCTCGTCGGCGCAGACCACCAGCGGCCGCCTGATCCGTGCCAGCGCGTCGTCCTTGCCTGCCGGTAACGGCTGCTCAACGAGGGTGACGCCGACGGCGTCGCAGGCGGCGAGGTTCTGTTCCAGATTGGCCTCGGTCCAGGCCTCGTTGGCATCCACGATCAGCTCGGATTCGGGGGCGGCGTTGCGGACCGCCGCGATCCGCTCCGGATCGCCGTCGCCGCCGAGCTTGATCTTTAGCAGCGGCCGGTGCGCCGCCTTGGCGGTCGCCGCCGCCATGGCCTCGGGCGTGCCTAGCGAGATCGTGTAGGCGGTGGTGCGCTCGCCCGGAATCGGGCGGTCCAGCAGGTTCCAGGCCCGCAGGCCGGCCGCCTTGGCCTCAAGATCGATCAGGGCGCAGTCCAGCGCGTTACGGGCCGCGCCTGGCGGCATGGCCGCTTGCAGAGCCTGTCGGGTGATACCGCCTGCCAGGGTCGCCTGCATGGCCTCGATCGCCGCGAGGGTCGCCTCCGGCGTCTCGCCATAGCGGGGATAGGGCACGCATTCGCCGCGGCCGACGAGGCCGTTCCGGCTCACTTCGGCCACAACAGTGACGGCTTCTGTCTTGGCGCCCCGGCTGATGGTGAAACTGCCGGCGATGGGAAAGCGCTCGATTCGCACCCGGAGTGCCGGAACTTTGCTGGAAGTCATTTTGAACTCTGGCGAAATCTGAACCTGCTAGTTACGTGTAGCAACTAACATTAACCAGTTGGGGATAGCTTCTCTGGGTAAGGGCGTGTGTGCAACCATCTGATTTTCTCCGCCCCGGCACGGGAGCGGACATCTTGACGGGCGATCCGAAGCTGGAACGGATTGCGAAAGGCAACGCGCTGGCCCTCTGCGCCACCGGAACCTGGACCGCGAGTTTCGCGCCGGTCCTGGAGCGGATGGTAGCCGACGCGGAGAAGCTTGCCGGCGGTTCGCAGAATATCTTCATCGACGTCTCCGAGGTCGCCAAGCTCGATACGTTCGGCGCCTGGCTGATCGAGCGGTTGCGCCGCAGCCTGACCCAGGGCGCCGTCGAGGCGCAGATCGCGGGTCTCTCCGCCAATTATTCGAGCCTGGTCGACGAGGTGCGCCGGGTCCGGGCGACGCCCGTCATCGACCGCAGCAACATCACCATCACCGGCATGCTCGAGCAGATCGGCCGCGCCGTGGCCGGCGTCGGCGGGACCGTGGCGGGCCTGATCGACATGCTCGGCGCGGTGCTGGCCGCCGGTGCGCGCACCCTGATCCACCCTGGTTCGTTCCGCCTGACCTCGACGGTGCATCACCTCGAGCAGGTCTGCTGGCGTGCCGTCCCGATCGTGGTACTGATCACCTTCCTGATCGGTTGCATCATCGCGCAACAAGGCATCTTCCATTTCCGCCGCTTCGGCGCCGATCTCTTCGTCGTCGACATGCTCGGCGTACTGGTGCTCCGCGAGATCGGCGTGCTGCTGGTCGCCATCATGGTCGCGGGCCGCTCGGGCAGCGCCTACACGGCCGAGCTCGGCTCGATGAAGATGCGCGAGGAGATCGACGCGCTGCGCACCATGGGTTTCGACCCGATCGAGGTGCTGGTGCTGCCGCGCATGCTGGCCCTGGTGCTGGCGCTGCCGATCCTGGCGTTCCTCGGCGCGATGGCCGCGCTCTATGGCGGCGGTCTCGTCGCCTGGCTCTACGGCGGCGTTCAGCCCGAGGCGTTCCTGCTGCGGCTCCGCGACGCCATCTCGATCGATCATTTCATCGTCGGCATCGTCAAGGCGCCGGTCATGGCCGCCGTGATCGGCATCGTTGCCTGCGTCGAGGGACTGGCCGTGCAGGGCAGCGCGGAATCGCTCGGGCAGCACACGACGTCGTCCGTCGTGAAAGGCATCTTCTTCGTCATCGTCATGGACGGCGTGTTCGCCATCTTCTTCGCCGCGATCGGGATGTAGAGATGCCTCCCGAGAATCCCATCATCCGCGTCCGCGACATCACCGTGCAGTTCGGCGCGACGCGCGTGCTCGACGGCCTCAATCTCGACGTCAAGCGCGGCGAGATCCTCGGCTTCGTCGGCCCTTCCGGTGCGGGCAAGTCGGTGCTGACGCGCACCATCATCGGCCTCGTGCCGAAGATTGCCGGCAGCATCGAGGTGTTCGGCGTCGACCTCGATTCCTCCAACACATCGCAGCGCCGCCAAGTCGAGCGTCGCTGGGGCGTGCTGTTCCAGCAAGGCGCGCTGTTCTCTTCGCTGACCGTGCGGCAGAACATCCAGTTTCCGATGCGCGAATACTTGCGCGTCTCGCAGCGGCTGATGGACGAGATCACCATGGCCAAGCTGACCATGGTCGGCCTCAAGCCCGAGGTCGCCGACCGTTTTCCCTCGGAACTATCCGGCGGCATGATCAAGCGCGTCGCGCTCGCACGTGCGCTGTCGCTCGATCCGGACCTCGTGTTCCTGGACGAGCCGACCTCGGGCCTCGATCCGATCGGCGCCGGCGACTTCGACGAACTGGTGCGGACGCTGCAACGAACTTTGGGGCTGACCGTTTTCATGGTAACGCACGACCTCGACAGCCTTTACACAGCATGTGACCGCATCGCCGTTTTAGGGAACGGTAAGATCATTGCGGCAGGGTCGATGGCCGACATGCAGGCCTCGCAGCATCCCTGGCTGAGGCAATATTTCCATGGCAAGCGCGCTCGCGCGGTGATGGGCTGAGGTGCCGGAGTAGCTGATGGAAACGCGGGCGAATTACGTACTGATCGGATCGTTCACGCTGGCGGTGATCGCCGCGGCGATCGGCTTCGTGCTGTGGTTCCAGTCGCTGCACACCACCAAGCAGCGCAGCCCCTTGCGGGTCGTGTTCGAGGGCCCGGCAGCGGGCCTGCGCAACGGCGGCAGCGTCAACTTCAACGGTATCCGGGTGGGCGAGGTGGTCTCGGTTAAGCTGGACAACCCGCGGCGGGTTGTCGCACTCGCCATGGTCGAGAATAACGCCCCGATCCGCAAGGACACCCTGGTCGGCCTCGAATTTCAGGGCCTGACGGGCGTGGCTGCAATCTCGCTCAAGGGCGGCGAGGAGGCGGCTCCCCCGCCGCCGCTCGACGAGGACGGCATCCCGACGCTGACGGCCGATCCCAACAAGCTCCAGGACGTCACCGAGGCGATCCGCGGCACGCTGCAGAACATCAACAAGATCGTCGCCGACAACCAGGAATCGGTGAAGAACTCGCTCAAGAACCTCGAGACCTTCACCAACTCTCTCGCCCGCAACTCCGAGAAGATCGACGGCGTGATGGCCAAGGTCGACGGCGTCGTGCTCAAGGCCGACAGCCTCATGCTCGGCCTCAACACGCTGGCCGGCGGCAAGGACGGCGGCGAGCTGTTCCAGGCGGTGAAGTCGATCCGCGAACTCGCCGACGATTTCGACAAGCGCTCCGGTGCCCTGATGACCGACGGCCGCCGCACCCTCGGTGACATCAGCCGTGCCGTGAACAATTTCGACCGCAACCCGACCCGCGTGTTGTTCGGCGCCAGCAACAGCGCACCAGCCGCCGCTCCGCCGCCACCGTCCGAGCCGCCGAGGCCGGCGGCGCCAGAGCGCAGGCGGCAGTAGGCGTTTCGTCCGCGTATCTTTCCACTCGTCATTGCGAGCGCAGCGAAGCAATCCAGACTCTCTCCACGGGGGACAGTCTGGATCGCTTCGTCGCAAGAGTTCCTCACAAGGACGGTGCTTGGGGGAGGCGCCGCAATTCGTGCTGCGTGCGGGCTACGATCTTTCTCAAACAAAAACGGAGGCCGTGAGACCTCCGTTTCCTTATTCGCTATCGCTAGCCGCGCCTTACCCCAGCCGGCCCGCCGCATGCGCGAGCAGCGTGTAGACCAGACCCGTTTCCGAGGTCAGATGGTTGCGCAGCTCCTGCGGGCCGCGGCCGTCGCGGGCGACTTCGTCGAGCAGGCGCTCGAACTCGGCGACGTAGCGATCGACCGTGCCCT
Source organism: Bradyrhizobium cosmicum (assembly GCF_007290395.2). Taxonomy (NCBI): domain Bacteria; kingdom Pseudomonadati; phylum Pseudomonadota; class Alphaproteobacteria; order Hyphomicrobiales; family Nitrobacteraceae; genus Bradyrhizobium; species Bradyrhizobium cosmicum. The sequence continues at coordinate 2,538,989 of NZ_CP041656.2, forward strand.
TGAAGTTGCGGTCGGCGCGGTACTTGCGGGCGACCTCGTCGAAGGCCTTCTGGCCGGCCGGCGTGTACAGGCGTTTGGTGAAGGCCTTGTTCTCGCCGCGCTGGTAGCGGTCCCACATCTCGGCCGCGAGGTTGCGGTCCATCAGTCGGCCGATGTCGAGCGACAGCGATTCCAGCGGATTGCCGCTGCTCTGCGCAGCCTGCGGCTGTGGCGACGGTGCAGCCTGGCGGCCGCGCGGAGCTTCACGCCCCGTGGGCGCACCCTGGTTGGCGTCAGTGCGGTTCAGCAGGTCCGACAGCCAGCCGTCGCGACCCTGGTCGTTGCCGGCGGGCGCGACCGGCGGCGCTTCGGTGCGCCGCGAGGAGGCTGGCATGCCGAGATCCGGCGGCGGCAGCGTCGAGGCGCTGCCGGTGTCGCGCACGCGCGTCTCGGCACCGCGACCGCCCGCCGTTGCCATCATCGGCTCTTCCTGGCGCTGGACGGCGACAGATGCGCGGCCCGCCGTGGAGACGTCGAGGCCGCGGCCATGCTGGGCCACGATGCGGTTGAGCTCGGCGAGGGCCTCGATCTGGTCGACGATCACCTTGCGCATCTGCGCGGTGCTCTCGGCGGCCTCCTGCGGCATCTCGAGCACGCCGCGGCGCAGCTCGTTGCGGGTCGCTTCGAGCTCGTTGTGCATCTCGTGCGCCATCAGCTTCATGCTGGAGACGAGGTTGCCGAACTTCTCGGCGGACTGCTTGAACATCGCATCCGCCTCGTCGGTGGTCTGGCGGTAGATGTCGTGCATGGACTCGATGGTCTGGCGGTGCTCTTCCTCGGACGCCGCGCGCACCGCCTCGAACTGGCGGGTGATCGCGGCCGAACCTGCGCCGGCGGTCTCCGCGACGACGCGGGCGATGTCGCGAGCGCGCTCTTCGGCGGCGGCCAGCGATTCATCGAGCAGGCCGGTGAAGCGCGACAGCCGCTGGTCGAGGTCGGTCGTGCGCAGGTCGATCGTGGTGACGAGCGATTCCAGCGCCGCCTTGCGTTCGGCGAGCGAGGCGGTGGTGTTCTTGTTGCTCTGCTCCACGACCTGGGCGGCTTCGACGAGCGCCTTGCCGTGCGCGTCGAATTGGGTCGAGAGCTCGCCGAGGTCCTGGAGCGCCCGCGTGGTCTTCGTGTTGAAGACGTTGAGCTGGTCTTCCAGGTTCTGCGTCGCGGCTCCATTGCGCGAGGTGACGTCGTTCATCGCCGAGACGAAGTCGGCGACACGCGTCACCAGCGCTCGCTCGAGCGAGTTGAGGTTGTCGTGCGCACCGGTCAGCACCTCCTGGAGGAGGATGTTGCCTTCGCGCAGACGCTCGAACAGGGCGACCGTGTCGGTGCGCAGGATCTTGCTGGTCTCCTGCATCTCGGTGACCGCCGCGATCGAGACCTGGCGCGACTGGTCGATCGCCGAGCGCGATGCCTGCTCGAGGTCCTTGAGCGACTTGCTGACCGCGCCGGTGGCCATCTCGCTCGCCGCGTTGATGGTGCGGGCGACTTCCGAGCCGTTGCCCATCATGGTCTGCGAGAACGCGTGGCCGCGGGTCTCGATCGACTTCAGCGCGTCGGAGGTGACGCGGTCGATGTCGAGCGTGAGCTGGCTGGTCTTCGAGCCGATCGCGTCCACGAGCGAGCCGCGCTTGGCGTCGATCATGTTCGACAGGCGGTCGGCCTGCTGCTGCACATAGGTGACGATCTCGTCGGTCTTGCCGGTCATGGCCTGGCCGAAGCTGCTGCTGGCGGCGAGCACCGAGCGCTCGACGTCGGCCGAGCTCGACTTGACCCGCGAGCTCGCCTCGTTGGAGGCGTTGATCAGCGCGTTCTGGGCGTTGAGCGCGCTGGTCTGGATGTCGTTGGTCGCATTCGTCGTGGCCGTGCTGAGCGCGCGCTCGATCTCGGTCGAGATCGTGCGGATCTGGCTCGCGGCATCGGCCGACGTCGAGGTCAGCGAGGTCTGCGCCTCACGCGCGCTGTTGAGGATCGTCGAAGCGGTATCGGCGCCGACCGCGGTCAGCGTCCGCTCGATATCCGTCGTCAGCGACTTGATCTGGCTCGCCGCGTCCGTCGAGGCGGAGATCAGCGTACCCTGGGCCTCGCGCACGCCGCTGGTGAGGGCCTCGATAGTGGCGCCGCCGGCCGTCGCCAGCGCGCGCTGCATCTCGGCCGCAAGCGAACGGACCTGACCGGTCTGTTCTGCGGAGACAGCGAGAAGGGTGCTCTGGGCGTCGCGGGCGCTGGTGGTGATCGTCTCGGCGGTCGACTGGCCGACCTGCGAGAGCGAACGATGCACTTCGGCCGCGAGCGACTTGACCTGGCTCGCCGCATCCGAGGACGCCGTGACCAGCGTGTTCTGCGCTTCGCGGGCGCCGGTCGTGATGATCTCGGCCGTCGCAGTGCCCGCCATCGAGAGCGAGCGCTGCACGTCGGAGGAGAGGGCCTTGATCTGGTTGGCGGTCTCGCTCGAGGTCGCGATCAGCGCGCTCTGCGCATCGCGGGCGCCGGCGGTGATCGATTCCGCCGTGGTGGTGCCGGCCAGCGACAGCGAGCGCTGCACGTCCGCGGTGAGCGTCTTGACGTGGTTGGCCGCGTCCGAGGACGCCGTGACGAGCGTGGTCTGCACCTCGCGGGCGCCAGCCAGGATCGAGGCGGCGGTCGCCGAGCCCGCTGCCGACAGCGTGCGTTCGACGTCGGCCGACAGCGATTTGATCTGGTTCGAGACATCGCCGGAGGCGGCGACCAGCGTCGACTGCGCTTCGCGGGCGCTGGTCAGGATCGAGTTCGCGGCACCGGTGCCGACCGCGGTCAGCGCGCGCTCGACCTCGGAGGAGGTCATCTTGAGCTGGGCGTTGACGTCGGAGGAGACCGTCATCAGCGACTGCTGGGCGGTGCGCGCACCGGTCTGGATCGTCTCGCTGGTGTTGACGACGAGGTTGGTGAGCGAGCGCTCGGCGTCCTCGACATGCGAGCGAATCGCGGTCGAGATCATCTCGGCGCGGGACATCATGTCCTCGCTGGCCTGGCGGCCGCTGCTTTCGATGCGGCCGGCGACGGCCTCGACGCGCGAGCCGAGCAGGTCCTCGAACTGCGCCACGCGCACGTCGATGTCGTTGGCGACCGAGCCGACCTTGGTCTCGATGGCCTGGTGGATGTCCTGGAAACGCGCCGTGACCGTGTCGGTCAGGTGCATGCTGCGGCCGTCGATGATCTCGGTGACGCCGGTGATGCGGCGGTCGACCGCCTCGATCGCCTGCGCGGTGCCGTCCGTGAGCGTCGAGGTCAGTAGCGTGAGGCGCGTGTCGATCGACTGCACCGCCTGAGAGGCGCCATTCGTCACCGCGGTCGACAGATAGGTCAGGCGAGAGTCGATGGACTCGAGCGCCTGCGACGCACTGCCGGTGAGGGTGGTCGTGAGATGGGTCAGCCGAGTATCGATCGTCTGGATCGTCTGCGAGGCGCCATCGGTCAATGTCGTCGTCAGGTTGGTGAGACGGGAGTCGATGGACTCGAGCGCCTGCGAAGCGCCACCCGTGAGCGTCGTCGTGAGGTGGGTGAGGCGCGTGTCGATCGACTGGATCGCCTGCGTGGCGCCGTCGGTCAGCGACGTCGCGAGCGTGTTGAGACGCCCGTCGATGGTCTCGGTGACGGACCGGGCGCGGGTGTCGAACGATTCCTCGAGCGCGGCGACGCGGCCGCCGAGCTGCTCGTCGAAGGTCTTGATGTGGCCTTCGATCGTGCCGTCGAGGCTGGCGATCTTGCCGTTCAGCGAGGCGTCGAGGTTGGAGACGCGTTCGCCGATCGTGGTCTCGAACTGCACCAGGCGCTGGTCGAGCACGGCCGTGATCGCGCCGCCATTCGCGGTGAATCGGGTGTCGAAATTGTCGACATAGCTCTTCAGCGACTCATGGATGTCCTGCGTGCGCTGGCCCATGCGATCGACGATCTCGCCGCCGAACGTCTTCACGGTGCGGTCGAACTCGGAGATGTGGCGCGTGATCAGGGCGCCCAGCGTGCCGCTGTCGCGGGCGAACTTCTCGACCAGCTCGGTGCCCTGGTTCCTTACCAGTTCGTCGAACGCGCTCATCTGCAGCGACAGCGAGTCGTGCGCGGTCTCGGTCTGGCTGACGACCTTGGCGACGAGGGTGTTGACGGTGGCGTCGAGCGCCTCGCTCGCCTTGTCGCCGGAGGTCATGATGTGGCCGGCGAGGCGGTTGCCGGCGTCGTCGATCTTGGCGGAGAGGTCGTTGGAGCGCAGCTCGAGCTCGAGGAGCAGCGAGTCCGACGAGTTCTTCAGGCTGTCGTGCACCTGCTCGGTGCGCTCGGAGATGCCGTCGACGATCGCGGCGGAGCGCTGCTCGAACTCGCCCGTGATGCGGTCGATGCGCTCGTTCAGCATCTCGTGGACACGGTCGGCGAGATCGACGAACTCGTCGTGGACGTGGCCGGTCTTGAAGTTGAGGCTGGTGGTCAGCCGCTCGCTGGCGTCGAGCACGGCGCGCGTGGTCTCGTTGCTGGCTTCCTCGAGGCGGTCGAGCAGGTCGCCGCCGCGCTCGCCGAGCGCCAGGATCATGTTGTCGCCGGCGTTGCTCAGCGCGCCGGTGATGTGGGCGCCGCGCTCTTCCAGCGCGCCGGTGATGGACTTGGCGACCTCGTCGACGCGCGAGGCGATCGCGTCCGAGATCAGCGCGATGTCGTGGCGCAGATCGATCTGCACGCCGGAGATGGCGCTGCGGACCTGCTCGGCCTGGCCGACCAGGTTGTCACGCTGGTGCGCGATGTCCTGGAGCAGGGCGCGGATGCGAACTTCGTTGTCGGAATAGGCGCGCTCCAGCGCCGCGACCTCATTGGCGACCAGCGTCTCGAGCTCGCCGGCGCGCGCAATGGCGCGCTCGATGCCGTCACCCATCGCCGCGACCTCGCGGCGGATGGCCTGACCGACGGTGACCATAGAATCGGAGGCCGAGCCTTCCGGTTCGGAGAAGCGGATCGCGACCTGCGCCATCGCCTGCGCGACGGCACTCATTTGCTGGCCGCGCCAGACGAGGCTCGCCAGGAAGAAGAACAGCATGACCGGCGCGAAGAACATCGTGACGAGGCCGGCAATGGCCAGGACGCCGCCGCTCTGGCCCATCGCGGCCTGGATCGAGGGCAGGAAGCCGACGGTCAGCGCGGCGCACGCCGCGAGCCAGATGACGGTGAAGATCGTCGCGCCCGTGTAGATGTTGCGGGACGGGCGTCCCGTCTGCAGCGTCTGCAGGAGCTGGCCGATGGTCGCGCGATCGTCGTTGGCGGCGCGGCGCGACGAACGCGGTTCTTCGATCGGATCGAACACGGCACGCTCGTTGGCGGCGGGGCGCGGTTCGAAGGTCGGCTCGTCGAACATCGGGGGAGACGGGGGCGCCATGGACGGCGCCGCTTCGTTGCGCATCGATGCGCTGCGGCTGGTATCGGCCGCCGTGTCGCTGATGTTCAGGGCTTCCTGGATCGCAGAAAGCGCAACTTCTGTGGGGTCCTTGGCCTTTTTCGGAGTGTTTGCCATGTTCAGTCCGAGCCCTCGTTACTTGTACGCGTCCCCCGCGAGCCCCGCTACGCAAGCCCACAGACCGGATCATGCCGCTTTTGCGGATTTCCGAGCCGTCCCCACCCGGACGGCTTGTCCGCCAATTTCCGCAACATCCTATTGGCAGAGCGTCGCGAATGAAATGCCTGCGATTAAGACAATCTTAATCATCGTTAACAGGATCGCGCCGTAACGCCTTAGCAATAAATGAAATTCTCCACCGGACTCGTGGGATTGCGGCAACTTTTCGTCAATAAGCCGGCAGAATTAGGTAAAGCGGCCCAAACATTTCGTTAACCATTTTCGTGCTTGGGTGGAGGGAACCTGACCGCCGGACCGGCGGATCATCGCGTGATGCCGGGGCCTGCGCCATGACGCCTGAACTGCAACGGATGGACTGGATGCCTTCGCCCCCGCTTGCACCCATCGAAAGCCCGCTCGACCTCGACCACCTCTCCCGCATGACGCTCGGCGATGCCGAGCTGGAGCAGGAAGTGCTCGCGATGTTCGCTGAGCAGGCGGTCCGCCTGATCGCGGCCATGGCGGCGTTGCCGGGTGAGGCCGGCGCACTCGCGCACAAGCTCAAGGGATCCGCGCGCGGAATCGGCGCCTTTGCGGTGGCGGATGCCGCCGCGAGCCTGGAGACGGCGATCCGGACCGGCCACAACCGGCCCGATGCCTTTGCCGCGCTGAAAGAGGCAGTGGCCGAGGTCCGCGCCGCCATCGAGGCGATCCTGAAGCACTAGGCGGGTATCCCACATAGACGGTGGCTCTAGTCTTTTGTTTTGACGCGTTTTCTTCCCGCAAAACGGTATTCACTTCGCTCGAAAACGCTATGGCGCCGCCCTGATCGACCCGTTATAGGACAGCCCGGACCCTCCTTTCTCCCAGATCGCGGCAGCACGAGCACACATGGCCAAAATTCACTTTGTCGACCACAAGGGCGAAACCCGTACGGTGGAAATCGAGAACGGCGCAACCGTGATGGAAGCCGCCATCCGCAACAGCATCCCCGGCATCGAGGCCGAATGCGGCGGCGCCTGTGCCTGCGCAACCTGCCATGTCTATGTCGATGAAGCCTGGCGCGAGAAGGTCGGCAGCCCGACGCCGATGGAAGAGGACATGCTCGACTTCGGTTTCGACGTACGTCCGAACTCGCGCCTGTCCTGCCAGATCAAGGTCTCCGACGAGCTCGACGGGCTCGTCGTAGCGACGCCGGAACGCCAGGCCTGAGCTTCTTGCTCGTTAGGTGCCCGGCGGCGCGACCTCGATGCCGCGCTTGTGCCAGGGTCTGAGCTTCTCGAGCACTTCCGCAGTCAGCGCCGCGGGCCGGCGCGTCGCCTCGTCGAGCAGGACGCCGACCGACGTCGCTGACGCGATGCACTTCCCGTTCGAGAACACGACCTGCTCGAAGGTCACAGACGTCCGTCCCAGCTTCACCACACCGAGGCCAAGCTCGATCGTGTTGGGCCAATGCAGCTCGGCGCGGAAATGCATGTCGAGCCGCACCATGATCCAGGCAAGGCCCGGCGGGGTCAGCCCGTATTCGGGAAGCTTCATCAGCGTGACACGGCCGGTCTCGAAATAGGTGGCGTAGACCGCGTTGTTGACGTGCTGGTTCGGATCGAGGTCGCCGAAGCGGACATTGTCACCGAGGCGAAAAGGGAAGTCCTCGAGGCGCGGCGTCGTATCGAGGCGGCTTGGTGCGTTCACCGATTGATCTCCGTCATATCGCATCCCGTTACAGCCCAGTTATCCTGACCCGGCAAGTGGGTGCGGCTGCGGGGCGCTACCGCTTTTATGCCTTCCCTGATCCATCCCCGTTGGCTAGACAGGCAGGGTCACCTCTGCCCGCCGGGCGCCGTCCAACCGATAAAGAGACGACATGAGCGACGTGATCAAAACCGATGTGCTGATTGTTGGCGCCGGCCCCTGCGGTCTGTTCGCCGCCTTCGAGCTTGGCCTTCTCGACATGAAGGCACATTTCGTCGACATCCTCGACAAGGTCGGCGGCCAGTGCGCCGAGCTGTATCCGGAAAAGCCGATCTACGACATTCCCGGCATTCCCCAGGTTTCGGGCCAGGGTCTCACCGATGCGCTGATGGAACAGATCAAGCCGTTCCATCCGACCTTCCACCTCGGCGAGATGATCGAGACGGTGGAGAAGATCGGCGATCCCGGATTCCGCTGCACCACCGACGCCGGCAAGGTGTTCGAATGCAAGGTGCTGGTGATCGCGGCCGGCGGCGGCTCGTTCCAGCCGAAGCGTCCGCCGGTGCCGGGGATCGAGGCCTATGAAGGCACCTCGGTGCACTACGCCGTACGCAAGATGGAAAATTTCCGCGACAAGAACGTGCTGGTCGTCGGCGGCGGCGATTCCGCGCTCGACTGGACGCTCAATCTGCATCCGATCGCCAAGCGCATCACGCTGCTGCATCGTCGCGACGATTTTCGTGCCGCGCCCCACAGCGTCGAGCAGATGCGCGCGCTGGTCGCCGACGGCAAGATGGACCTGCGGCTCGGCCAGGTCACCGCGCTCTCAGGCGCCGAGGGCAGGCTGACCGGCGCCACCGTCAAGGGCAACGACAACAGCGTGACCGAGATTTCCTGCGATACCATGCTGCCGTTCTTCGGGCTGACCATGAAGCTTGGTCCGGTCGCGAACTGGGGCATTGCGCTGGAGAACAATCTCGTGCCGGTCGAGACCTCCGCGTTCGAGACCAACGTGCCGGGCATCTTCGCCATCGGCGACATCAACACCTATCCGGGCAAGATCAAGCTGATCCTGTGCGGCTTCCACGAGGGCGCGCTGATGTCGCAAAAAGCCCATCGCTACGTCTATCCGGAGAAGCGGCTCGTGTTCCAATACACGACTTCGTCCTCCAGCTTGCAAAAAAAGCTCGGTGTCAACTGACGGCACCGGGAACGACATGCGATGCCCCATGTTTCTGGTGCTGGAACCGTTCGCGAAATCGCCGTAGTCTGCGGCCATTGCAGTGGCGGCTCAGCAAGGTGATCATAATGCGGAATCTCTTTTTCAGCTTTCGGCTGCTCTCGCTCCTCGCGCTCGCGCTGTCGCTCGGTGCGGTGTGGCCTGCAGCCGCGCAGGCACAGCAGCCGACGGCTGCGGGGCTGTGGCAGAAGGTCGAAGACGGCAAGACGGTGGGATGGTTTCTCTTCATCGACCACAACGGCATCTTCGAAGGCGTGATCGCAAAGACCTTCCCGCGCCCGGGCGATGATCCGAACGAGATCTGCGCCAAATGCACCGACGATCGCAAGAACGCGCCGGTGCTCGGCCTCTCCTTCATCCGCGACATGAAGCGTGACGGCTTGAAGTATGACGGCGGCAACGTGGTCAATCCGCGCGACGGCAACATCTGGAAGGCCAAGATGACGGTGAGCCCCGATGGCCAGACGCTGACCATGCGCGGCTTCCTCGGCATTTCGCTGTTCGGCAAGGACGAGACCTGGACGCGGCTGCCTGACGCCAACATCGCCCAGGTCGATCCCGCCATCGTCGCCAAATATCTTCCCGCGCAGGCGACCGCCGCGACGACGAAGCCCGCGACCGCGCCCGCGGCCAAGAAGGGCGGCGCGATGATGGCGCCGGCGCCGAAGCAGTAAGCTGCTTCCGTTTTGGGAAACGTCAGTAAGTCCGCGCCTTCTTGCACGGCGCATAGAACGTGCCGTTGCCCGCGACGACCTTCTCCAGGCACTGTCGGGGATCGGTGATTTCGCCGTCGACCTGGAAATAATAGGCCTGCGAGCCCAGGCTCAGGACGTAATGTCCCGGTGCAAGCTCGAGCCCTGAATCGCCCGTGTGAAGCTCGTACATTTCGGGTTTCCCCGGAATCGGCGATACCCGGATCGGATAGGCTAAGTTGCGGATGACGGCGACATCGTCTCCGCCGCCCAGCGCCTTGCCTGCGGCGTCGGTCGAAAACTCCCGCGCGATCTTCGCGACGACCCGAACCTCGACGCGCTCGGGAATCACGTTTGCGGCGTCCCGGCGAAACACGATGAACTTGACGCGGCCGTTCGGCAGATGCGGCCGGTCGGGCTTCTTGAACTCCGGTGAAATCGCGATCCGCATGTCCGGCGCCATCACGCCGGTCGCATTCAACTCCGCCAGCGACTTGTCGTCGACCAGGGCGTAGATGCCGTAGTCGGTTGGCAGCACGCGCGCTGGAGGCGGCGGGACGGCGGGCACCATTTCCGGCTTGGCGACCGTGACCGTCGTCTCCGGCCTGGGCGCGACCAGTGCGATCTCCGGGGGCTGGGACGAGATCAGCCGGCGCAGCGCGGCGATATTGTCTCGCTGCGAGACGATCAGGATGACTGCGCCAACCGCAAGCAGGATAGCCGCTGTGCGCTTGATCACCGGCAGAAGCGGGCCCGAATTCGCGGGCAGCTTGCTGCCGGACATCCCGATCCCGGATCGCAAAACGGTCGCCTCGCCGGATACCAGAAGACCGCCTGTCTCCTTTGACGATGTGAGTTGCTGCGACGGCAGGCGCTCCAGCGGCGCCTCGTCACGCGAGAACTTCTCGACCTCCTCGATCGCGACCTCGAGGGCCCGCTTCATCTGGTCGATGTTCTTGGCGTCGGCGTAGGTGAACTGCTCCTGGAGCTTGTAGCGGGCAAGATCGTAGACCATTTGCCGCCTGGCTTCCGCGTCGTCTTTCACCGTTTCGAGCATGCGCGAGATCACCAGCGCAAACTGCACCTGGTTTGCGGGCAAATCGGTCGGGTCCTGCTGGCTGGGAAGCAGGTCTTTCGAACCACTCATAGTGCCGACGGTCCGATGCCAGTCACGCCAACACCCAATTCTTCCATTCAAAACAGTCGGTTAAACGATGCGATCCGCGCCCGCGGCAGCTTCGTACACGTCCTGACGCGACAAGGAAAGCCTTCGAAACATCGCAGCCAATCGCCGGCCCGTCACACATGCGGCCTGCGCGCCCCGGCCAGGGTAGGCTTGGCGCCAGTAGTTCCCCGGAATGCGCGTTGGCGCCCGATTTGCATAGCTGTCGCAAAGCAGCTGGGGGATCGAGTCGCCGGCGCCGCGCATCTCCGACCGCGCGGAGCGCGAGCGGCTATGCGCGCCCCCGCGATGACAATCTCGATCCGCGGAAAGACGACATGAGATCTGGAAGAGTGTATGCGGCGGCGCTGCTGGGGTTGATGACGCTGCTGGCGACATCGGCACTTGCGCGCGATGACGGACGTTATGCCAACTCGCCCTTGAAGCCCTGGTTCGAGAGCCTGCACAGCGAATTCGGGCAATGTTGCTCGGATGCTGACGGCTACGTGGTCGCCGATGTCGACTGGGAGTCCGACAAGGGCCGCTACCGCGTGCATCTCGACGACGAATGGGTCGTCGTGCCCGACGGAGCCGTGATCACCGAGCCGAACAAGATCGGCCGCACCATGGTGTGGAAACACTACATCGACGGCCACCCCCGCGTGCGCTGCTTCATGCCCGGCAGCATGACGTAGAGGTCGCTCCGGGGCGACGCGCGCCCCGGCAACGACACAAGGCGCTCAGCGCGCCGCGTTCTCCGAACTCATGCTCGCAAGCCGCTTGACCCGCGGCGACAGCACCGAGAGCTGGGCGGGCGAGGCAGGCATGCCGGCGAGGGTCGTCGCGGGAGCAGTTGATTGCTCCTCGACGCCGGCGCCGCCGAGTACCTGCACTTGCGTCGCCGAGATCGGAAACGACCTCACTTCGTAAGAGGGCAGCTCGCCGGCGTATGCACCGGCTGAGCTCGCAATCATGGCGCCGGCAACGGCAATCATCGAGAGAACACGCATTGGAAAATCTCCGTTGAAAATATCAATCGGAGGTTTGGTCGCGGCAATGCCGCATCAGGTTCGCTCGTGTGCGAACATTGGGCCGCCGCCTGCGGATCGATTTGATTGCATGATGCGACGGGATGAAACAGGCAGGAAGCTTTTCGCGCCAGTGTTTCCGTACGGTTTCATGCGAGGGGCAGTCAGTCCGCCTGCAGATCGAGTGGAGGAGATCTATTGCCCTCAGGTCACCGGCGCTGGGTTGAACAGCGTGAGATCATTGTGGATGCCCCAGCGGTCCGACCACGGCTTGGTCCGGCCGCTGGCGACGTCGAGGATCAGGCGGAACAGGTCCCAGCCGGTTTCCTCGATGGTTTTCTCGCCGGTGGCGATGCGGCCCGCGTCGAAGTCGATCAGGTCCTTCCAGCGGCGGGCGAGCTCGGTGCGGGTCGCCACTTTGATGACAGGCGCGGCGGCAAGGCCGTAGGGCGTGCCGCGGCCGGTGGTGAACACCTGCAGCGTCATGCCGGAGGCGAGCTGGAGCGTGCCGCAGATGAAGTCTGACGCGGGCGTCGCCGCGAACAGCATGCCCTTCTGCGTAGCCTTTTCGCCGGGCGAGAGCACGCCGGTGATGGCGCTCGAGCCGGACTTGACGATCGAGCCCAACGATTTCTCGACGATGTTGGCGAGGCCGCCCTTCTTGTTGCCGGGCGTGGTGTTGGCGCTGCGATCGGCGCCGCCGCGGGCGAGATAGGAATCGTACCAGGCCATCTCGCGCACCAGCGCGCGGCCCACGTCCTCGTTGATGGCGCGGCGGGTGAGGAGCTGGATCGCGTCGCGCACCTCGGTGACCTCGGAGAACATCACGGTGGCGCCGGCGCGCACCAGCAGGTCGGCGGCAAAGCCGACGGCGGGGTTGGCCGTGACGCCGGAAAACGCATCGCTGCCGCCGCACTGCAGGCCGATGACGAGATCGGCGGCCGGACAGGTCTCGCGGGTGCGCTTGTCGAGGATTTTCAGGCGAGCTTCCGCCTGGGTCATGATCGCGTCGACGATGGCGCCAAAGCCGTCAAAAGCCTCGTCCTGCATGCGCACGATGGCGCCACTGACGCCTTCCGGCACCAGCCGCTCCGGCGCGAGCTTTTCGCATCCCAAGCTAATGACCAGAATCTCGCCGCCGAAATTCGGGTTGAGCGCGATGTTCTGCAGCGTGCGGATCGGCACCACCGCATCGGGGGCATTGATGGCGACGCCGCAGCCATAGGCGTGCGTCAGCGGCACGACGTCGTCGACGTTCGGGTAATTCGGCAGCAGTTCGGCGCGGATGCGCTTGACCGCATATTCCATCGTGCCCTTGACGCATTGCACGGAGGAGGAGATGCCGAGGATGTTCTTGGTGCCGACCGAACCGTCGGTGTTGCGAAAGCCCTCGAAGGTGAAACCTTCGAGCGGCGGCAGCGGCGCGGGGACGGCGGTGGAGATTTCGAGCTTGTCGAGGGCAGGGGCCTCCGGCATGCGGATGCGCGCCTCATCCACCCATTCGCCGGCCAGGATCGGCGACAGCGCGTGGCCGATGACCTCGCCATAGCGGACGATCGGCGCGCCTTCCGCGATGTCGACCAGCGCCGTCTTGTGCCCTTGCGGCACGAAGGCGCGCAGTGTCAGGCCGCTGGCGAAGCGCGAGCCGGCGGGAAGCCCGAAATCATTGACCACGATCGCGACATTGTCGCGCTCGTTGAGCTTGATGTAGCGGGGCTGCTCTTTCGCTGCGACGTCCTGGTCCATGGAAGGACTCCGAAGTGTAGGGTGGGTCAGCGTAGCGTAACCCACCAAGCGCTCTATCCGCGGAAGCAGAGGAGGTGGGTTACGCGAGCGCACTGCGCTTCGCGCAGCCGCGGGCTAACCGACCCTACGATATCAGCCTATCAACCCGGATAGGTATAGGCCGTCTTCACCGTCGTGTAGAACTCGCGCGCATAGGAGCCCTGCTCGCGGGCGCCGTAGCTTGAGCCCTTCCGGCCGCCGAACGGGACGTGATAGTCGACGCCGGCGGTCGGCACATTGACCATCACCATCCCGGACTCGCTGTTGCGCTTGTAGTGCGAGGCGTATTTCAGGCTCGACGTGCAGATGCCTGAGGCGAGGCCGAATTCGGTGTCGTTGGAGATCGCCAGCGCTTCGTCGTAATTCTTGGCGCGGATGACCGCTGCGACGGGGCCGAAGATTTCCTCGCGAGCAATGCGCATGTTGTTGTTGGCTTCGGTGAACAGCGCCGGCTGGAGGTAGTGGCCGGGCGTCTCGCGCTTGAGAAGCTCGCCGCCGAAGGCGAGCTTGGCGCCCTCGTCCTGGCCGATCTTGATGTAGCGCAGGTCCTGGTCGAGCTGGCTCTGGTCGACGACGGGGCCGATATGCACGCCGGCCTTGAGCGCGTCGTCGACCGAGAGGCCCTTCATCCGTTCTGCCATCGCGGCGACGAAGCGGTCGTGGATGCCTTCGGTCACGATCAGGCGCGAGGAGGCGGTGCAGCGCTGTCCCGTGGAGAAATAGGAGCCGTTGATGGCGACCTCGACGGCGGTCTTCAGGTCGGCGTCGTCGAGCACGACCAGCGGATTCTTGCCGCCCATCTCGAGCTGGAACTTCTTCATCGGGTTCGACAGCACGCAGGCCTGCGCGATCTTGCGTCCGGTCTGCACCGACCCGGTGAAGGAGATCGCGGCGACGTCCGGATGTTCGAGCAGGGTCTGACCGACAACGGAGCCGGAGCCGATCAGGAGATTGAACACACCGGCGGGAATGCCGGAGCGGGTGATGATCTCGGACAGCGCATGCGCGGAGCCCGGCACCAGCTCAGCCGGCTTGAAAACCACCGAATTGCCGTAGCAGAGCGCCGGCGCGATCTTCCAGGCCGGGATCGCGATCGGGAAATTCCAGGGCGTGATCATGCCGATGACGCCGACCGGCTCGCGCGTGAGCTCGACGTCGAGACCGGGACGCACGGAGGCGCCCTTTTCGCCGATCAGCCGCAGGGCCTCGCCGGCGAAGAACGCGAAGATCTGGCCGGCACGCGCGACCTCGCCGACGCCTTCCGGCAACGTCTTGCCTTCCTCGCGCGCCAGCAGGCGGCCGAGTTCGTCCTTGCGGGCGAGAATTTCGAGAGAGACCTTGTTCAGCGCGTCATAGCGCTGTTGGGGCGTCGATTGCGCCCAGGCAGGAAAGGCGGCCTTGGCCGCCGCGATCGCCTTCTCGGTCTGCGCCTTGTCGGCCTTGGCGTATTCGCCGACCAGATCGTTGGTGTTGGAGGGGTTGATGTTCCTGGTGACGCCGGAGCCATCGACCCATTCGCCGCCGATGAAGTTTTTCAGGATCGCAGTCATAGCTTCCTCCAGAGTTTCTTAGCGCACGAGGCAGGGACGTTTGTCGTCAAACGTCCAGCCGGGGATCAAGTCCTGCATGGCAATAGCGTCATCACGGGCGCCAAGTCCATGCTGTTTGTAGAGCTCATGGGCGGCCTCGACGGCCGCGCGGTCGATCTCGATGCCGAGGCCCGGACGTTCCGGCACCGCGATCTTGCCGCCCCTGATCCGGAGCGGCTCTTTCGTCAGCGCCTGGCCGTCCTGCCAGATCCAGTGGGTGTCGATCGCCGTGACCTTGCCGGGGGCGGCGGCGCCAACGTGGGTGAACATCGCGAGTGAAATGTCAAAATGGTTGTTGGAGTGGGAGCCCCAGGTCAGGCCGTTGTCACGGCAGGTCTGGGCGACGCGCACCGAGCCCTGCATGGTCCAGAAGTGGGGATCGGCAAGCGGAATGTCTACCGCACCCAAGCGCAGCGCATGGGAGAGCTGGCGCCAGTCGGTCGCGATCATGTTGCTGGCGGTCGGCAGGCCAGTTGCGCGGCGAAACTCGGCCATGATCTCGCGGCCGGAGAAGCCGGCCTCGGCGCCGCAGGGGTCCTCGGCATAGGCGAGGATGCCGTGCACGTCCTTGCAGAGCCGGATCGCCTCATCCAGCGACCAGGCACCGTTCGGGTCCAGCGTGACGCGCGCGTTCGGAAAGCGCTTGGCGATCGCGGTGGCGGCCTCGATCTCCTGCTCGCCGCGCAAGACGCCGCCCTTGAGCTTGAAGTCCGCGAAACCGTAGTGATCCTGGGTGGCTTCCGCGAGCCGCACCACGGTTTCCGGCGTCATCGCCTCCTGATGGCGGAGATTGAACCATTCCGCCTTGCCGGTCTCGCCCTTGACGTAGTCGAGTTTGCTCTTGCGGCGGTCGCCGACGAAGAAGAGATAGCCGAGCGTCTCGACGCTGTTGCGCTGCTGGCCTTCGCCGAGCAGGGCGGCAACGGGCAGATTGAGATGCTGGCCGAGCAGGTCGAGCAGCGCGGATTCGATTCCCGTGACCGCGTGGATCATCACGCGCAGGTCGAACGTCTGCTTGCCGCGGCCGGCGGCATCGCGGTCGGCGAAGGCGGTGCGGACGTCGGCGAGGATATTGTTCATCGCGCCGACGGTCTTGCCGATCACGAGATCTCGGGCGTCCTGGAGCGTCTGCCGGATCTTCTCGCCCCCCGGCACCTCGCCGACGCCGGTGTGACCGGCATTGTCGGTTAGGATGACGATGTTGCGGGTGAAGAACGGCGCATGCGCGCCGCTGAGGTTGAGGAGCATGCTGTCACGGCCGGCGACCGGGATCACCTGCATCGACGTAACGACCGGTGCACCAGACATGTTGGTTTCGGCCATCGCACGCTCCTCGCTGTTGTCGTCTGTTATTCTGCAGCCTGTTGTGACGATCGAATGGCGGGCAGATTCTTCACCAGCGCAGCCAGCTCCGCGATCTCCTGCTCGGTGAGATCGGTCAGCGGAGGGCGGACCGGACCGGAATCGCGGCCGATCACCTTCATGCCGGCCTTGATGATCGAAACCGTATAACCCTTCTTGCGGTTGCGGATCGCGATCAGCGGCAGGATGAAGTCCTTCAGCCCGGCGTGGATGGTCGCATGGTCGCGCTTGCGCACCGCGGCGTAGAAGTTGGTGGCGAATTCCGGAACGAAGTTGAACACGGCCGAGGAGTAGGTCGTCACGCCCATGTCGAGATAGGGCAGCGCGAAGGTCTCCGCGGTCGGCAGGCCGCCGATATAGGTCAGGCGGTCGCCGAGCTTGGTGTAGACGCGGGTCATCAGCTCGATGTCGCCGATGCCGTCCTTGTAGCCGACGAGGTTCGGACAGCGCTCGGCGAGCCGGGCGAGCGTGTCGGGCTGGAGGATGGCGTTGTCGCGGTTGTAGACGATGACGCCGATCTTCACGGAGGCGCAGACTGCCTCGACATGGGCGGCAAGACCGTCCTGCTCCGAATGGGTGAGATAGGGCGGCAGCAGCAACAGGCCGTCGGCGCCGGCCTTCTCTGCGCCAATAGCGATCTCGCGGGCGGTGGCGGTACCGTAGCCGGTGCCGGCGAGCACGGGCACGCGGCCTTTGGTCTCGTCCACGGCGATCTTGACGATCTCCGGCACTTCGCTCGCCGTCAGCGAGAAGAACTCACCGGTGCCGCCGGCGGCGAACAGACCTGCAACATCATAGCCGCACAGCCAGTCCATGTTGGCGCGGTAGGTCGCCTCGTCGAAGGAATAGTCCGCTTTGAATGGTGTGACGGGGAAGGACAGGAGGCCCGATCCGATCTTCTGGGCCATTTCCTGCGGGGTCATCTTGCTCATGGGCGCGGCTCCCTTGTCCAGTGTTGTGGAGGACGCAAGCCTGCGCGTCCATGCGCCGTGGTTTAGGAGACCGTTCGATGCGCGTCCAAGCCAAAGCCTATATCGACCAATGCGAAATCAGCATCAATCTTCCATCGGGTCCGCGCAGGACAATTCACCGGCGATTTTGACCAGTGCCGACAGAAGCGGATTTTCGTCGTCGCGGCGCCAGACCATGAACAACTCCACCGGAAGGCGCGTGCGCAGCTTCAGGGGACGCAGGCGGACGTCGGAGATCTTCAGCCCGGCAGCCGCGGCCGGCACGATGGCAAGGCCGAGGCCGGCGCGGACCATGGCGAGGATCGAGTGGATCTGGCTGAGATGCTGGACGTAGCGCGGCAACACGTCGGCGCGGGTGAACAGCGCGACCAGGAGATCGTGGAAGTAGCGGCTCTCATAGGGCGAATACATCACGAAGGGCTGGTCGTCGAAGTCCTTGATGGTGATGCTTTCGGCGTTCGCCAGTGGATGCTTCTTCGGGATCGCGGCGAGCAGGGGTTCGGCGACGACGCGGCGGCTCGCCACTTCGGGGCGCGCGATCGGCGGGCGAAGCAGGCCGGCGTCGATCTGGCCGGAACTGAGCGCCTCGAACTGGTCGCCCGAGACCATCTCCTTCAGCGAAAAATCCACCTCCGGCAGCTTGGCGCGGCAAGCCGCCACCAACTCGGGGAGGAAGCCGTAGGCGGCGGCGGCCGTAAAGCCGATCTTCAACGAGCCGGTCTTGCCGAGCGCGATGCGGCGGGCGACCTGCGAAGCGCTCTCCGCAAGCTTCAGGATCCGGCGTGCTTCCGGCAGGAAGCTGCGCCCGGCCGGCGTCAGCCGCACCGAGCGGCTGGTCCGCTCCAGCAGCGGCGCATCGATGATGTGCTCGAGCACCTGGATCTGCCGCGACAGCGGCGGCTGGGTCATGTTCAGCCGCGCAGCGGCGCGGCCGAAATGCAGTTCTTCGGCCACAGTGACGAAACAGCGGAGCTGGTTGAGGTCGAACATCGATGCATGTCTTAGATGGATAAGGCGCTTCGTCGGAACTTCTAGCATCGATCATCCCCGAAACAAAGACGGCGGCTTTTGAGCCGCCGTTGAGTTGCCTGTCCCGCTCCGATCACTTGGAGCGCTCAGGAGGAACGTTTGAGCACCACCCGCTGGATCCTGCCGACCACCACGAGAGAGGCGAAATCGGCCACCAGCGCGTTGGCGCCGACAAAGACGAGCGTGCCGTTGAAGGAGCCGGTCGCCGCGTCCGCTGCGGACACTACTGCGCTCATCAGGCCTCCTTGGAACTCGAATGTCTCACGACGACTCCTAGAGGCGCGCGCGGCAAGGTGTCAAAGTTGAAGGGAGTATCGATTGATGCCGTTTTTGGATTGATGGAGCGGCCGCTGGATGGCGACGGCGGTCAGCTCTGCCGCGCCTCGGAACATCTCTTTGCCCGCCGGATTTACCTGACGTCGAAACAGCACGGTGATTGAGATGTCCGCTCGTTTTCAAATTTCGACCATGGTGTTCATGATGGCGCAGGCTGTGCTGTTTGGTGCTGGCATGCTGGGGATCCTGCTCAGTCCCCTTCGTGATGATGCCTCGTTTTACATCCCGGTCATGATCGTCGTGAGTGCAATTGCCTCAGTCACGATCGCTTGGGAAATCGCGCCGCGCCTGCAGATGCGATACTGGCGCAGCCGGGGCGTCGACCACGATTTCATCTCCGGCTGACCTCCCGGCCGTTCCGTGGAGCAACGGTGTTCGCAGCTACTGCTGCGCGCCCGGCAGCAGCGGCGAGAGCAGGCCGCGCGTTACGCCCGGTGGCACAGCGTCGAGCCCGAGCACCGCGCTCGCGGCCGGCAGTGTGGCATCCGCCATTGCGGCGTGGCCCTCGGCGCTCGGATGCACGGCGCCGCCATAGACCGCTGACAGCACGCCCCAGGTCGCGTCGTGGATGTCGGTCGGCTGGCTCGCGGCCGGCAGGCCCTGGGGATAGGTCATCGCGGCGAAATAGCTGTCATTGGCGTCGCGGATCCAGCGGGCGCGGGGCAGGTAGGCGCGATATTCGGAGGCGCCGCGACCGCACAGCATCGGCTGGCTCGCCGCGCTGACGATATCCGGATTGAAGCTCTGGCCGTTCTCGGCGAAGCACGTGCGGTCGAATTCGGGATCGTTGCCGGCATGGGCGCAGAAGCCGTGATCGGCGAACGCGGCCTGATGCGAATCGACGAAGGTCATGCGGTCGGCTTCGGGATCGCGGCACAGCGCGCCGCGCGTGCAGGTGGCGAGGCCCTTGAGCTGCGGCAGGAACTCGGTGTCGACGAAAGTCGAGACGCGAGCGATACGCTGCGGGTCGGCGTTGAAGGACGGATGGATGTCGAAGCCGGCGCGGCCGCCGCGGCACGGCACGCCGCCGTCGGCGAGCGCCGGGTTTGCGTAGGAGACATAGACCACGCGCGAGAGGTCGCCGCCGACCAGCGGCTTCAACGCCTCGCGCAGCTTGACGAAATTCTGCGGCAGTTCGCGCGCGAGCGCATCGCGGGAATCGTCGACGCTCGCCATCACGCCGGAGCGGCGGAAAATAGCGCGTTCGGTCGCGGTCTCGACGATGACGTCGGCAACGAGGCCGGAGAAATAGACATCGTTGGCGCCGACCGAAAGCAGCACGAGGTCGAGGTTGCGGTCGGGCTGGCGCTTCTTCGCGGCGGTGAGCGCTTCGCGCAGCTCGGCGACCTGCGCGTTCACACTGGTGTTGCAGACGCCGGTTTTGCCGGGCGGGCATTCGCGGGCACGCTGCGATCCGAGCAGACCATCGCTGATGCTGGCGCCGGTGCAGGCGAGCGGCAGGAAGGTCACCGCGATGTGGGTGTAGCGGACCGCGAGCGCGAGCGCCGTGCGGGCCTGGTAGCTGTAGAGCGAACGGTGGCAGGGCGAGTTGAACCAGAGCGCGCCGTAGCGCTGCCAGTTGGCGAGCGTATCCGGCGCCTCGCAGGCGCGGCCGCCCTTGTAGCCGGCGCGGCTCGGCCGGTAGTACTGCGCACCGGCGGTGCCGAGATAGGAGCGGAAGCAGAAGCCTTCGTCGGACAGCGCCAGCGGCCGGTCCGGATTGCCTTCGCCCGAGGCGATGCTGTCCCCGAGTCCGGCAACGAAGATGTCGCGAACCTGGATCTCGGTCTGGACGCGTTGGGTCGGATCGGAGCCGGAGGAGACGTCCACGCTCGCGACCGTCTGCTTGCCGTAGCGGACCCGCAGATTGATCGGCTCGGCGCAGTCGAAGGTCGATTGTTGTGGCCCGTCGCCATCGTCGAACGACCAGGCGCAGGTGGCGCCGACCGGCACCGCGCCGGTCAGCCGCACCGTGACGGGATGGTCGATCGGGGTGATGTAGTTCTCTTTGACGTTGTCGCGGGTGCAGGGCTGGTTGACGCGGCCCTGCAGGTCGATGCAGAGCCGGTTGACCATGTTGCGGGCCCAGCCGCGGCCCTCGCTCTGCAGCTCCAGCGACTGCTCGGCGGCAAGAATGCTGCGGTTACGCGCGTTCTCGACATGGAGTAGGAAGTCGCGCTCTTCGCGAAAGAGGCGAAAGCGGTTGCGCACCTCCCAATTGATCTGCATGGCGCCGGCGTCCTGCGCGGCGGCTTGCTGGAGCGGCAAAGACGTCAGAATTCCGACAAGCAGCAGAGCGCCTGCGGAGAGGGTACGAAAGGATAAAGGGATCATGGCCCGCGTGTTCAACGGCAAAGTTGAGGCGGAAATAAGAGAGGATTGCTCCGCCGCCTGCAACCCTTGTTTGGACCGTCCAGCCTCTTAACGCTTGCTGGCCTGCCGCAGCGACCGCTCGCGCTCCATCGCTGCCACCTGCTTGGGCAGGTTTGCCTGGGCGCAGGCCTCCGCCAGCCGCCGTCGCTCCTGCCAGGGCTCGACCACGTTCATCCAGAGCTCGCGCGTGCCCATGATGGAGATGGCCAGACCGAATGGGATCACGAAATAGAGGATGCGGAACACCAGCAAGGTCGCCAGCAACTGCTCGCGGCCGAATTCGGGCAGCGCCACCAGCATGGCGGCGTCGAACACGCCGAGCGAGCCCGGGGCGTGGCTGGCAAAGCCGAGCAGCGTCGCCAGGATGAAGACGACGGAGAGCGACAGGAAATCGATGTGCGGATTGGCCGGCACAAGCAGGTACATCGCCAGCGCGCAGAAGCCGAGATCGACCACGCCGATCAGGATCTGCACCAGCGTCAGCGGCGCCGACGGCAGCACCACCTTCCAGCCCTTCTGGCCGAGCTCGCGGCGCTTCTCGCCCATGCACAGCCAGGCTAGATAGGCGCCGATCGAGGCCAGGCCCCCGAACCCGATCAGCCGGTTGATCGACGGCGGCAGCTGATCCATGTAGGTGGCCGCATCCGGATGAATGACCATGCCGATCGAGAGCACGAAGATGTTACCGAGCCAGAAGGTCAGGCCGGACAGGAAGCAGATCTTGGCAACGTCGATCGCGTTCAGCCCGTAATCCGAATAGATCCGGAAACGGATCGCGCCGCCGGTAAACACGGTGGCGCCGATGTTGTGGCCGATCGAATAGGACGTGAAGCTGGAAAGTGCTGCGATGCGATAGGGCACGTGCTTCTTGCCGATCGTTCGCAGTGCAAAAAAGTCGTAGAAGGTCAGCGTACAAAACGCGAAGACGACGCAGAGCGCCGCCAGCCCGATATTGGCGCGGGGGATTTCGGTCAGCGCGGTCAGGATGACGCCGGTATCGATCCCCTTGAGGGTCCGCACCAGCGTGGTGACCGCGAAGGCGATGATGAAGACGCTCGCGGCAATGCCGAGCCGTCGCCAGCCAATCCATCTCTTGAAGCCGCGTTTCAGCGCGGGCAGCAGTCCGTGCATTCATCCTCCCGGCGGGGGGCAAGACCGACCGGGCCAGACATTGGCCGGTCGGGTACGATCAGTGCCCGAACTGGGCGTCGATCGCTAGGCATGATGTAGCTCATTTAAGGCAAAAACAGCGACTTGTGCAGCCCTTGACAAGGATAGGTTCTACGTTCGGCGACCGCTTTTGTCATATGTGGTTCACATCCGGCGCGTTAAGCATATGAGTCGCGAGAATGCTGGCACACCGTGCGTCCGTCAGTTGCCATGATCGCAAATCCGATCATCACCGGCATTGTTCCAGCGCAAGAGCTTGCGGACTTTTAGGAACGTCGGTGCCGTGCGCTGGTTAGCGCCTCATCAGCAATCGAACATGGCGGAATAGGCGGGTTTTCTTGTGAGCCGGTGCCGTCGTGTTCCCGAAACCCGAAAGGATCGGAACGATGGGACTGTTCACCAAGGACATCAAGACCATGGACGATTTGTTCGTGCACCAGTTGCAGGACATCTACTACGCCGAACAGCAGCTCACCAAGGCGCTGCCGAAAATGGCGGACAAGGCCACCGATCCGCAGCTGAAGCAGGGCTTTTTGACGCACCTCGAGGAAACCAAGCAGCACGTCAAGCGCCTCGAGGAAGTGTTCAAGATGCACGGGACGCAAGTGAAGGCGGTGGACTGCCCGGCGATCGACGGCATCATCGAGGAAGCCGAGGAGACCGCCGGCGAAGTCGCCGACAAGGCGGTGCTCGACGCGGCGCTGATCAACGCGGCGCAGGCAGCGGAGCATTACGAGATCGTCCGTTACGGCAGCCTGATCGCCTGGGCCAAGCAGCTTGGCCGCACCGATTGCGCGGCCGTGCTCGCCAAGACGCTCGAGGAGGAGAAGGCGACTGACAAGAAACTCACCACGCTCGCCGAGAGCAAGGTGAATCTGCGCGCCGCCAGCTAACGCGAAGCTGCTGCCTGAAACGCCGCGCGGTTCTTCGCGCGGCGTTTTCGCGTTCAGCCGCGGCGCAGTGCGAAATGCGCGCCGCAGAACGCCATCACCGCGCCAAGGCAGAGCGCGGCCAGCCCGGCGAGCACGCCGGAGACGGTCGGGATCGGGCTTGGCGCCGAGGCCACTTGGCCCGCACCCGCGAGCAGGAGCACGCCGACCGCGATCAGAAACTGCCGCATGCGCTGCGGGATCTGGCCGTCGGCGGCGCTCTGCATCAACGTCGCGGTGAAATAGCCGCCGGAAAAACCGACCGTGGCGATCAGCCACCAGGCGATCGCCGCGCCCGCGGGAATGAACTCATGCGTGTCGGAGTGCCAGAGGCCGCCGAGGTCGAGGCCGTAGCGCGCGCCCAGCATGTGCACCGCGAGCGCGAGCAGCACGCCGGAGATCACGGCGGCGCCGAGAATCAGGCGTCGCGGAAAAAAGGTCGTCTCAGCCATGTCCTGCTTGTAGGATGGGCGAGGGCGATCGTGCAAGCGGATCGCGGACGGGATTGCGGTACGGGATTGCGCGCAGGGGATTGATCGTCGAGATGCAGGTTTCGGAAGCTGAGGTGCCTTCGGGTGAGAGCTACGCCTACAAGGCGTCGCTGATCGGCTCGGCGCATCGCTTCGAGCTGACGGACGAGGGGCTGTCCTGGCACATCTCCGGCCGCTCCGGCCTGTGGCGCTATGACGAGATCAGCGCGATCCGGTTGTCGTTCCGCCCGGTGTCGATGCAGCAGCACCGCTTTCGCGCCGATGTCAGCCATGCCGGTGGCGGCCGCATCAGGATCCTGTCGACGAGCTGGCAGAGCCCGGCGCTGGTGGCGCCGCAGGACAATGGATTTCGCGATTTCATCGTCGCCCTGCACGCGCGGATGGCGAAGGCCGGCAGCCGTGCGACACTCACGGCAGGCCTCGGCCGCACCACCTACGCCGCGGTGCTGGCGTTCCTGGCTGTGCTGGCGGTGGCGATGACGGGCCTGCTGATCCGCGCGCTCATGATCGGCGAGTTCGCCGGCGCGCTGTTCATCCTCGGTTTTGCCGCGCTGTTCACCTGGCAGGTCGGCGGCTTCGTCCGGCGCAACCAGCCGCAAAGCTACAGCTTCGATCGCGTGCCGAAGGCTTTGCTGCCTTAGCGCTACTCCGTCGAGTCGAAATCCTCTTCCTTGGTGCCGAGCAGCGAGACGAGCGTGCGCAGGCCGGAATCGAGTTGCTCGGGCGAGGGCGGGGCGAGCGCGAGCCGCACTGCGTTCGGCGCGTGTCCATGCGCGATGGCGAAGGTCGAGGACGGCGTCAGTGCAATGCCGCGCCGGGCGGCCGCGGCGACGAAGGTCTGCGAGCGCCAGTGCGGCGGCAGCGTCAGCCACAGATGATAGGAGCGCGGATCGGCCGCGAGCTGGTAGCCGGCGAGCAGCCGTGCCGCGGTGTGCTGGCGGCGCGTGGCGTCGATCCGCTTCAGCCGCGTCAGCTCGGCGACGGTGCCGTCAGCCATCAGCCGCTGCCCGGAGGCGAGCGCGTGGCCCGAGGCGATCCAGCCGCCGGTGCGGACGGCGCCCATCACGCTCTCGCGCAGGTGCGGCGGCGCGACCATGATGCCGAGCGCAAGTCCGGGCGCGACCTTCTTGGACAGGCTGTCGATCACGATGCAGCGGTCGGGCCCGAGCGCGGCCAACGGCGTGTCGTCGGCGAGGAAGCCATAGACGGCGTCCTCGATGATGGTGAGATTGAGCTTCTCGGCAACGCGCATGATGTCGGCGCGCCGCGTCGCGTTCATGGTGACGCCGAGCGGGTTCTGGATGATCGGTTGCAGATACAGCGCCGACAGATGCGCTTCGCGATGCGCCTTCTGAATCGCATCGGGGCGCGCGCCGAATTCGTCCATCGGAATCGGAACGAGCGTTACGCCTAGTCGCGCCGCGATGCTCTTGACGTAGGGGTAGGTCAGCGCCTCGACGCCGCAGCGGCCGCCGGTGGGGACGAGTGCCGCGAGCGCGGCCGCGAGCGATTGCTTGCCGTTGGCGGTGAAGACGATCTGCTCGGCCTGCGGCGCAAAATCCTTGCGCGCGAGATAGGCGGCGGCCGCATTGCGCGCGCTCTTGGTGCCGGTGCTGGTCGAGACGCGCAGCGCGGATTCGAGTGCGTCGACGCGCTCGAGCCCGGCCAGGCTCTTGGCGATCATCGCCCATTGTTGCGGCAGCAGCGGGTAATTGACCTCGAAGTCGATCCGCGCGTCGCGCGGCTCGCTCAGCGCCTCGACCTCGCGCCTGATGTCGCCGGAGATGAAGGTGCCGCGGCCGACCTCGCCGACGACGAGGCCGCGGCGGAGCAACTCCGTATAAACACGGCTCGCGGTCGAGACCGCAATGCCACGGTCATAGGCAAAATTGCGCTGCGGCGGCAGCCGGTCGCCCGGCCTTAACGTGCCGTTAGAAATATCCGAGGCAATAGCATCGGCAAGCTTCACGTACTCGAACTTGGACATTATTGCACCGAGAGCAATGTTTTACTTGCTCCGAGTAATGTACTGGAGCATTTAAGTTCCATCAAGGTCCGCGATTGAGCCGAGGAGAGCGAGAGCAATCCGACGGCAAATGAGGTGCAAGCGCTCAGGCGTCTGCGCCAACGGCATCCGCCTCGCCGCGTAGACCACAGGCCGGAGAAGAAACATGACCACGATTTCCCAAACTGCCGGGCGGAGTTTACGCCCAGCCTCGTCGAGCGGATTTTTCAGCACGCTCGTCAACGCCGCCTATGCCCTGTTCGATCGTCTGGAGCACCGCACGGCGGTCAAGACGCTGAACGAGCTCGACGACCGCGCCCTGCGCGACATCGGGATCACACGCAGCCAGATCGAGGACGCGGTGTACGGCCAGTTCAAGGCCGAGCTGACGCGGTATCTGTAAGCGACTGTCGCGACGCCCGGCGGGGCCGGGCGTGGTGACGCAAAATGTTTCCACATCGGCATTGCGGGCGCAGCCAGAATCTCGCCGCAGCGACGATGCCCATTCCGTCATCCTGAGGTGCGAGTGGCGCGATGCCAAGCATCGCGCCGGGAGCCTCGAAGGATGAACAGCCGAGATGCAGCCGGGCCGTCGCCCTTCGAGGCTCGCCGAAGAGGCGAGCACCTCCAGCGACAACGGCTACGCCGTTGCGCGGGGGTGACGGTGATAGGCAAGTGCTACCCATCCTGCGGCTTGCTGAAGCGTTAGACACAGCTTCGCCTTCTCGCGGCGTGTTTCGCCCGAGCTTTGGCTGGTCGCATCACCCTCAAATGAAAGAGGGCGCAGGGAAGACCGGGTGCCGGCCGGACACCCACGGTCCACTGTGCGAAAGGTGGCAACAAGAATCTGCACAGCGGCATACAGGTGAAGCCAAAACATCCGGCCTTCCCTGCGCAGTGGTTTGACGGCTTATGTCGTACTCTCCTCGGGGAGCGATGCACTCTTGCCCCCGTCGCCTTGCGGCTAACGATGCGCGCGCCCGGTCGGGCCGCCACATCACCGCAACGCTTGACGCCAGCCTGCGGGCGCCAGGACCACACGATTTTGCCGTACGCAGATCACACCGGTCGTGCGTGCGATGTGCCTCGCTCACGGTTTCCCGCCCTGCGATCACCGTCGCACCAGTGTGGCCCACGTCCACCGCCGTCCGGCCCGCGTTCGTGACGATCGCGATACGCCCCTCTTCCTTGGGCCGGAGTGCGCGCAATATCCGCCTATTCCGAAATTCTGTAAAGGCGAATATTTCGGGCGCGCGGATTGACCGATGGTTTGGGTGTTTTGCCCGCCGGGCAACGCGATATCTTGTAGCTTAGGCCCAACAGGCCGCGGTATTCGCCGATGCATGGGCCCCGGCTCTGCAGCGCGTCACACCGAACGATGCGTCGCATCGCCGGTGGTGCTGCGCTGCGTCCAGGGCACGAGAGCGGAGTTCGTTTCTGGCTAGTGCCTGACCACCAGCACCGAACATTTGGCGTAGCGCACGACGTGGCCGGCGTTGGAGCCGAGGAAATAGGTGCGCATCGCCGGCCGATGCGAGGTCATCACGATCAAATCGGCCTTCATGTGCACGGCTTCCTCGAGGATCTCGTGATAGATGCCGCCCTGCCGCACCACGCTGGAGATGCGCGCAGGGTCGATGCCGGATTCGCGCGCGACGATGGCGAGGGCTTCTTCCGAGGTCTGGCGCTGCTGTTCGTCGAAATCGGCAGGTACGTATTCGGCCAGCATCACCGGCGTCATCGGCAGCACGTTGAGCAGGCGCACCACGCCGCTCCAGGTCTGCGACAGCGTTGCCGCGGTCGCGATCGCAGGCTTGGCGAGGTCCGTGTCGGCGAGGTCGATGGGCACGAGAATGGACTTGAACATCTGCGCCTCCAAATCTTCCGGTCAGGACGTCCCGCCGGCACGTCGCGCGATCAGCCCGATCGAAGCAGCCTCGCGTTATCGAAGCAGCTTTGGGCTCACGAACAGCACCAGCTTGCCGCGGCGGTAGGCCACGTCGCTCCAATCCTTGACGTCAAAGTCGAAGATCGCAAGCCCCGCGGTGGGCAGGTTGTCGGCCAGCGCCTTGGCGCCAGCCGGATCGCCGCTGCCCATCAGCATCAAGGCGGCCTCGTGCATGCCGGGATTGTGGGCGATCAGAAGCAATTGCTTCGGGTCGGCCGGGGCGGTTGCGGTGCGAATGGATTCAAGGATCTGTGCGGGATCGGCGCCGTAGAGTTCCGGCAGGACCTCGACCTGCGGCGCCGCGACGCGGTCCTTCATCGTCTCCCAGGCCGCGTCCCAAGTCTGCCTGGCACGGACGGCGTGCGACACCAGCACGGCATCGGGGAAGGGGGGATGGGTGGCGATCCAGTCGCCGATCCTGGCCGCGTCCTTGTGGCCGCGGTCGTCGAGGCGGCGATCCTGGTCACGACCGCTCGGCGCGTCGGTCTCGGTCTTGGCGTGACGCAGCAGCATCAAACGGCGCATGGCATTCTCGAATCGTTACAAGTCCAGGATAGGTTAAATGGATCATCTACAGGCGCCGGCTGAGGGCAAGGTGACAACGGCCCGCACGGTCCTCTAAAGCGCGACGAGACTAGGACAAATCCTCATCGCGCTTAAATTTTTCGTTTGGAGCATGATCTTTTCGGAAAACCGCTGCACACTTTTCCGGATCATGCTCTAAGAAAACGACATGAGCGAGACTTTCACAAGCGTAGCCCAGGAAGAAGCCGGCTTTCGCGACCGCGCGCGGCTGTCGTTCGATCTCGATGCCGACATCTGCGTCATCGGGGCTGGGCTCGCCGGGCTCTCGATCGCGCTGGAGGCGGCCCGGCTCGGGGCCAGCGTCGCGGTGCTGGAGGGCCGCCATATCGGCTGGAACGCCTCCGGCAACCAGCTCGGCACCGTGATGCCGGGCTTCGCGCTGCCGCTGACCGACCTGATCGAGCGCATCGGCTTCGAGGACGCACGCGAATTGTGGGCGATGTCGAAGGAGGGCGCCGAGTTCGTCCGGGCCAACGCCACCGAGGCGAACATGCCGGGGATCGGGCCTAGCGACGGGGTGCTGGAGGTCTCCAATGTCGATGCCGGCGACCGGCTGATCAGCCGGCTGCAGATGCTCCACGAGGATTTCGACACCGAGGTCGAAGGCTGGCAGGTCGATCGGGTCCGCGAGGCGCTCAAGACCGACCGTTACTTCCACGGCGTCTACTATCCCCAGGCATTCCAGGTCGACGGCCGCAAATATGTGCATGGCCTTGCGGCGCTGGCGCGGCGGGCAGGCGCCCGCATCTTCGAGGATACGCCGGTCGTCAGCATCGATCATTCCGGCATCCGCAAGCGCATCGTCACGCCCTCGGCGCGACTGCGCGCCACGCACATCGTGCTGGCCGGCAACATCCATCTCGGCGCGCCGCTGAGGCGCCTGTCGGAGACGCTGCTGCCGGTCTGGCGCTATGCCGGCATCACCGCGCCTCTCGGCGAGCGTCTGCACCAGATCATCGCCTTCAAGGGATCGGTGATGGATTCCGACGGCATCGACCATTTCCGCATCGTCGAGGGCGACCGGCTGATGTGGGAAAGCCCGGAGACCACCTGGGCGGCGCGGCCGCAGCGCTTTGCAGGCAGCGTCAGGCGGCGGATCCGATCGATCTTCCCTGAGCTCGGTCCTGTCGAGATCACCGATATGTTCGGCGGCGCCACCGGCCAGACCGTGCACGGCATGCCGCAGATCGGCCAGTTGCGCAAAGGCCTGTGGGTGGCGAGCGGGTTCGGCCGGCAGGGCATGAACACCTCGGCGATGGCCGGACAGCTGATCGCGCGCAGCATCCTGTGGGGCGACGAGCGCTGGAAGCTGTTTTCGCCGTTCGAGCTGGTCTGGGCCGGGGGCGCGACCGGGCGGGTCGCGGGCCAGCTGGTCGGGATCTGGGGCAGGGCGAGTTCCGCCGCCGCGGGCTCGCTCGCCCGCTACCGCGAGCGTGCCAGGATCAAGGACCGCGAGCGCGAGGCGCGGCTGGCCGAAGCCAACCGGGCTGCCGGAACCGGTCCGCGCCGTCCGCCTCCCGGCGTCCGGCCGCGACCGGCCCCGCCGCCGAAACCTGCGGCCGCGGAGGTGGAACCCGCCTCGCACGACGGCGGCGTCTCGCAATAATCCTGCGAAAAATTCCGCCCGGAAGTGTAACGTCGGCCGTTAGAGCCCGTATCTCAGGACGTGAGACTCCCCGCGCACGGAGAATGAGATGTTTGACCGCCGCATCCTGCTAACGACAGTCGCCGGCCTGTTCGGCCTTTCGGCCTTCCGCTGGCTGAGAGGAACCCCTGCCGAGGCCGGCGAGAAGGCCGCGCAGAAATTCGAGATCGAGAAGACGGACGCCGAGTGGCGCGCCCAGCTCACGCCGCAGCAATATGAAATTCTCCGCAAGGAGGGCACCGAACGGCCGGGCTCCAGCCCGCTGCTGAAGGAACACCGCAAGGGCGTCTTCGCCTGCGCCGGCTGCGACCTGCCGCTGTTTTCGTCAGACACCAAGTTCGAGAGCGGCACCGGCTGGCCGAGCTTTTACCAGCCGATCGAAGGCAATGTCGGCAAGACCGAGGACCGCACCTACGGCATGCTTCGCACCGAGGTGCATTGCCGTCGCTGCGGCGGCCATCTCGGCCACGTCTTCGACGACGGCCCGAAACCGACCGGTTTGCGCTATTGTATAGACGGTTTCGGGCTGGTCTTCCACCCTGCGGCAGCCTCCGCCACGTAGCTTCTTGTTTGACGCGTTTTCGTCACGCGAACCGGTCGTCAGTTCGCTCGAAAACGCATTTGGGGCCCGGCAATTGTTGCCGCCCCGGCAATTGTGACCCGGTCATTCGACCGGGGCTCGTCCGTTTAAGTCATTGATTTCATGAAAATACCCGCATTGGCATAGCCCTTGCGACTGTCTCCTTCGACTGCGGCCCTGGTCGACCGGCCGCCGAGATCGGATTTGGAGACAAAGTTATGGGTATCTTCGATGCAATGAACACCTCGGTGGGTGGCCTGCAGGCGCAGTCCTACGCGCTTCAGAACATTTCCGGCAACATCGCGAACTCATCCACCACCGGTTACAAGGGCATCGGCACCAGCTTCGTCGATCTCATCCCCGACTCCTCCACGCCGAGCAAGCAGGTCGCAGGTGGCGTGACGGCCAATGCCAAGGCCACCATCACAACGCAAGGCACCATCTCGGGCTCCAGCGTCGCCACCAACATGGCGATCACCGGCGACGGCTTCTTCTCGATCCAGAAGGCGACCGGCACCGTCGACAACGTGCCGGTGTTCAGCGGCGTCACCTACTACACCCGTCGCGGCGACTTCCAGCTCAATGCCAACGGCAATCTGGTCAACGGCGCCGGCTACTATCTGATGGGCGTCGCGGTCGACTCCAAGACCGGCAACCCGACCGGCAGCGTGTCGACGGTGCTGAAATTCCAGAACAACTTCATCCCGGCACAGGCGACCACCTCGATCCAGTACGCGGCGAACCTGCCGACCCAGCCGAACACCTCGGCGAGCACGACGGCGGCGAGCGGCACGCTGCTGGCGGAAGGTGGCCTGAACCCATCTGATTTCGCGGCCAACCCGTTGCCGGTGGGCACGCCGCCCGCGCCCTACACCAACGCGACGGCGTCCGGTGCAGCCGCCACCGGCAATATCCGCTCTGCCTATTCATCGACGACGGCGACGGGCACGACTGCACTCCAGAACAACTCCTCGGCCGTGGCCTCGACCACCACGTCCCTCGACAACTCCGTGGGCACGCATCTCGCCTCCAGCATCCTCACCGCGCTGAGCGGCCAGACGCTCACGATCAACGGCAACACGATCACCTTCAATGCCGGCACCACGGTCACGACGGCCGGCAGCAACACCACGATCGGTCTCGGCGCGGGCACGACGGCAACGGTTGCCGACATCCTGGGCGCGATTCAGACCGCCGGCGGCGCTGGCGTCACGGCGTCGCTGAGCGCCAGCGGCAACATCGTGATATCGAGCGGCACCGGCACCGACGTGGCGGTCAACAGCGGCACGGCAGCAACGGCCCTTGGCATCACCAGCGTGACGCGCGGCGGCAACGTCCTGTCCTCGCCGGCGATCTCGGGCGCCACGGTGCTGAGCGGCTCCGCGACGGCCGGCGGCGCCCAGGTGCTTTCGTCCGGCTTCGGTGCCGGTGACACCATCACGGTCGACGGCCAGACGCTGACCTTCATGGCCTCGGGCGCGTCTGGCCCGAACCAGATCAACATCACCGATAACGTCACGACCCTGCTCGGCAAGATCGATGCTCTCGCCGGCGCCTCGGGATCGTCGGTCAGCAGTGGCGGCGTGATCACGCTGAACACCGGCACGGCAGCCAATCTGTCGGTGTCCAGCTCCAACAGCGCCGCCTTCGCCGCGCTCGGCTTCACCTCGACCATCACCAAGAACCGCAATGGCGGCGGCACCGCCGGCACCGGCGGCGTGATCGGCAACGACATCTCGACCTTCACCAAGGAATCGATCAGCGGCGGTGCGGTCACGGCCTACAACGCCGCCGGCACGCCCGTGAATCTGCAATTGCGCTGGGCCAAGACCGATAGCGCCTCGCTGGGTGCGGGGCATGCCGACACCTGGAACATGTTCTACCAGACCGATCCGGATGCGACCGGCACGACGGTCGGCTGGGTCAACACCGGACAGGCTTTCACCTTTGGCAGCGACGGCTCGCTGACCTCGCCGAGCGGATCGGGCATCACCATCAACAACGTCTCCGTCAGCGGTCAATCGCTGGGCTCGGTCGCCTTCAACATCTCCACGGGCGGGCTGACGCAATATGCCAGCACCAGCGGCGCGGTGACCATCAACACTATCACGCAGAACGGCTACGCCGCCGGTCAGCTCCGCTCGGTCGCCGTCAACAACAGCGGCCTCGTGGTCGGAACGTTCTCCAACGGCCAGAACCTCAACCTCGCCCAGGTGACGCTGTCGCACTTCAACGGCACCAACTACCTGAAGGCGATGGACGGCGGCGCTTACGCCGCGACCGAACAGTCGGGAACCGCCATCGACGGCGCCTCCGGCAGCATCAGCGGCTCGTCGCTGGAAGGCTCGAACACCGACATCGCCGACGAGTTCACCAAGCTGATCGTGACCCAGCAGGCCTATTCGGCCAACACCAAGGTGATCACGACGGCGAATTCGATGGTGCAGGACCTCCTCAACGTATTGCGCTGACCGGCGCGTGACGTAACCAAAGGCGGGTAAGTACACATGGGTTTGAGTTCAGCCCTTGCCAGTGCGATGAGCGGACTGCGTGCCAACCAGGCCGCGCTCTCGATCGTCTCATCGAACGTCGCCAACTCGCAGACGCCGGGTTACGTCGTCCAGACGCCGAACCAGATCGAGGTCACCACCGGCGATTTCGGCTCGACGGTGATGACGACCGGCGTCAGCCGGGAGCTCGACACTTATGTGCTGAACCAGCTGCGCACCGAGACCGGCGGCAGCGGCTATGCCGACCAGATGGCCAGCATCCTGAAGCAGCTTCAGAATGTCTATGGCACGCCGGGCAACAGCGGCACGCTCGAAACCGCGCTGAACAATTTCACCACCGCGCTGCAGGCGCTGTCGACGAGCGCGGGCTCGTCGTCGGCGCAGACGGTTGCCGTCGGCGCGGCGCAGACGCTGGCGCAGCAGCTCAACGTCACCACCAAGGGCATCCAGTCGCTGCGCTCCAACGTCGAGCAGGACCTCGGCAATTCGGCGCAGCAGGCAAACCTGGCGATGAAGCAGATCGCCGACATCAACACCAAGCTCCAGGGCCTCTCGTCAAACGATCCGTCCGCCGCGACGCTGATGGACCAGCGCGACCAGGCCATCAACACGCTGTCGAAATATGTCGACGTCCGCGTCACCACCGACGGTTCGAACCAGGCCAACATCTACACCACCACCGGCATCCAACTCGTCGGCGCGGGGCTCGCCTCGGAGTTCTCGTTCTCGTCGGCCGGCGCCCTGACGGCGACCTCGCAATACAACATCGATCCGGCCAAGTCCGGCGTCGGCGCGTTCAACATCAAGCTTCCGAACGGCTCGATGGTCGACGTCGTCGCCAACAACGTGGTGTCCTCCGGGCAGATCGCGGCCGATCTGAAGCTGCGCGACCAGACGCTGGTGCAGGCGCAGAACCAGATCGACCAGCTCGCCGCCACGATGTCGAGCGCGCTGTCGGACAAGACCACGGCCGGCAGCACCGTCTCCGGCCCGCCTGCCGGTTTCGACATCGATCTTGCCGGCGCGCAGCCGGGCAACACCGTCAACATCAGCTATACCGACACGACCACCAACACCCAGCGCCAGATCACGCTCGTCAACGTGACCGATCCGGCCGCCTTGCCGCTCCAGAACGCCACCAACGCCAACCCGATGCAGATTGGCGTGAACTTCAACGGCGGCATGGGCGCGATCGCCTCCGCGCTCAACACCGCGCTGTCAGGCGCGCATCTGACATTCGCCGCCGCCCCTTCGCCGGCGACGGCCACGACGCTGCGCATCACCGACGACAGCACCGGCCTTGCCAAGGTCAATTCATCCTCGGTGACCAAGACGATCTCGTCGCTGACCTCAGGCAATCCGCAACTGCCGCTGTTCACCGATGGCGGGCAAGCGCTCTACACCGGCGCGATCACGGCGTCGGGCTCGCAGATGACCGGCCTTGCCGGGCGCATCGCCGTGAACACGCAGCTGGTCACCGATCCAACCAGACTGTCGGTCTACAACACCTCGCCGGTGACGCCCACGGGCGACACAACGCGCTCGGACTATCTCTATTCGCAGCTTACCAATGCGGTGTTCTCCTATTCGCCGCAGACCGGGCTCGGCTCGGCGAACCAGCCCTTCACCGGCAGCGTCTCGAACTACCTACAGCAGTTTCTGAGCGTTCAGGGCAATGCCGCGACGCAGGCGACCCAGCTCCAGCAGGGCCAGAGCGTCGTGGTCTCGACGCTCCAGGCGAAGTTCAACTCGACCTCCAGTGTCAACCTCGACTCGGAGATGTCGAACCTGATCCAGCTCCAGAATGCCTATGCTGCCAACGCCCACGTCATGTCGGTGGTGCAGAGCATGATGAATACGTTGCTCCAGGCGCAAGTGTAACCAGTACAGGGCCCTGAACCATGTCGATCAGCAGCATCAATTACTCTTCGTCGATTCTCGGCTCGCAGATCCGCAATATCAACCAGCAGCTCACCGACCTGTCGACGCAGCTCTCGACCGGCAAGCTGTCGCAGAACTATTCCGGCATGGGCACCAACGAGGGCTTTGCGATCGCCGGGCGCTCGCAACTCGCCAACATCGCCGCCTATACCGACACGATCACCAACGTCAACGTCAACATCAACCTCGCCAACACGGCACTGCAGTCGCTGACGACGATCCGCAACACGGTGCAGACCGGATCGGCCACCTCCGCGCAGGATCTCAACGTCAACGGACAGACCGTCGCGCAGAACACCGCCGCGGCGCAATTC
Organism: Bradyrhizobium cosmicum; assembly: GCF_007290395.2. Lineage (NCBI taxonomy): Bacteria > Pseudomonadati > Pseudomonadota > Alphaproteobacteria > Hyphomicrobiales > Nitrobacteraceae > Bradyrhizobium > Bradyrhizobium cosmicum. The sequence goes on from NZ_CP041656.2 coordinate 2,573,968, forward strand.
GGCTCGATGGTCGGCGTCCTCAACACGCAGTCGGGCAACCGCTATTTGTTCTCCGGGACGGCGTTCAACACGCAGTCGGTCGCCAATGCCGGCGACATCATCAACGGCACCACGACGCAGGCGGGCCTGAAGACCGTGATGGCGGAGCGTCAGGCCGCCGACCTCGGCGCCAACGGCATGGGCCGGCTGGTGCAGACCCAGCCGACGCCGAGCTCGGTGCAGGTGGCCGAGGACGTCGCCGGATCGCCGTTCGGGCTCAAGATCGCGGCGGTGTCCTCGACCCTGACGGGAGCCACCGTGACCGGCCCGAGCGGCTCGCCGGTGTCGTTCTCGGTCGATCTGAACGGGATCAATCCGAGCAATGGCGACAAGCTGAGCGTCCAGTTCACGCTGCCGGACGGCTCGACCGAGCAGATCGACCTGACGGCATCGTCGGCGACGCCGACGCCGCTCGGCAGCTTTGCGATCGACGGGAGCGTCCCGGTCAACCCTAACAATACCGCCACTAACCTCAACACGGCGCTGAACACCGCGATCACGAAGCTCGCCAACACCTCGCTGGTGGCGGCATCCGCCGTCACTGCGGGCGACAATTTCTTCAACACCGCGAGCTCAGCGATCGGCGCGTCCGTCAACAACCAGGCGGCGACGCCTGCGCCGATCACGGGCGCGACGGCACTGTCCGGCGCGAGCCCGTCGGACTCGATCTCGCCCGGCTTCGTCGCCGGCGACACCATCACCGTCAACGGGACCACGCTGTCCTTCGTCAATTCCGGCGCGACCGGCAACCAGCTCAATGTCGGGGACAGCATCCAGACCCTGATGAGCAAGATCGACGCGATCACCGGCACCTCGAAGCCGTCGACGATCCATGGCGGCTCTATCGCGATCAACACGGACGATGCAGCAAGCCTGAGCATCACGACCTCGAATACCGGTGCGCTGGGTTCGCTCGGTTTCGGCTCGACGCCGGTCACCGCCACACAGCCGCCGCTGCGTGTCGGCTCGTCGCCGGCAAGCTCGGCGACGACGCTGGTCAACGGCTCGGCCAATACCGTGAAATGGTACACCGGCAATGACGGCCCCGGCTCGCCGCGCTCGACCGCGGTGGCGCGGGTCGACGATTCTATCACGGTGCAATATGGCGCGCAGGCCGACGAGGACGCGATCCGTCGCCAATTGCAGGCGGTCGCCGTGTTCGGGACGTTCTCGACCTCGCCGACCGGACAATATGCCGGCGGCCAGGTCGCGGCGCTGAGCCTGCGCACGACCCAGGCGCTAACGAAGCAGCCCGGCGAGCAGCGCATCGAGGACATCCAGACCGACATCGCGATGGCCCAGAGCACGATGAAGGACGCCTCCACGCGTCAGACCCAGGCCAAGGCGCAGCTCCAGTCCATCATCGACCAGGCGGAGTCGGCTTCGCCGGACCAGGTCGCCAGCGAGATCCTGGCGCTGCAGAACGCGCTTCAGGCGTCTTACCAGGTTACCTCGAATCTCTCGCAGCTCTCGCTCGTCAAGTTCCTGTAGGGCGGCATTAAGGCGCCGTTAACCATGCCTCTTTACCTCTTGGTGAGGATTAGAGCGGGGGCGGAGCCGTAATGTCGGACAAGATGCAGCTGGTGGTGGCCACGCCGTGCTTCGGCGGGCAGGTGTCGAGCATTTATGCGAGCTCGATCTTCGCGCTGCAGCGTGCCGTGCACGGCATGTCCAATCTCGAGCTCAAGGTGCTGATGCGCGACGGTGACGCGCTGATCACGCGGGCGCGGGCCAATCTGGCCGCGATGTTCCTGGACGATCCCAACGCGACGCACTTCCTGTTCATCGACGCCGACATCGGGTTCAAGCCCGAGCAGGTGTTTCGGCTGATCGAGAGCGGCGCGGATGTCGTCGCCGGCTGCTATCCGATCAAGCGGGTCAACTGGGACAAGGCGAAGCGGGCGATCCAGTCCGGCCGGGATGACGTGCCGGCCGCCTCGCTCGACTACGTGCTCGAGATCGAGGACCCCGATCGCATCGTGGTGGTCAACGGCTTCACCCGCGTGCGCTACGCCGGCACCGGCTTCCTGATGATCCGCCGCCACGTGCTGGAGGCGATGTGTCGCCACCCCGGTTACGCCAACCTGCAATTCTTCCGCGAGCATTCGCACGATACGCTGGCGGCGAGCCAGAACCGCTTCGCGCTGTTCGAGTGCATGATCGACCCGGCGACAGGCACGTATCTGTCCGAGGACTTCGCCTTCTGCAAACGCTGGACCGACATGGGTGGCGAGATATGGGCCGACATCCAGAGCTCGCTCGATCACGTCGGGCCGTCGGTGTTCCACGGCGACATCGCTTCGCAATTCGCAGCGGCGCCTGCGGCTGTGGCCGATGCGGCGTGAGCCTCCCGGGATGAGCGCCGGCGCATCCCGTCTGTCGGCCCCCGAGCGCACGCCCGACGACGGCTCGCGCTACCGTCTGCGCGATCTCTTCACGCCACTGGACACGCTGCTCGTCTCCGGCGGAGATCCGCGGCTGGCGCTCGATCCGAACGGCCGCCTCAACGCCTATGGCTGTGCGGCCTCGCCGGAGCCGGAGCTCTGGAATTTCGCCTCGTCGACCGCCTCGACGATCTCGCGATCGGCTTATGACCGCGCCGCGCTGGCGCGCGAGGAGCTGATGCACAAGTGCCTGTTCGACGAGGTCGAGGTCGCCTTCGATGCGCGCTGCGAGGACATGCGCGAGGAATTGCGCGGACATCTCCAGCTCCCGGCGCGCGTCGACATCGTGTTCTCGCCTTCGGGTACGGACTCCCAGCTCCACGCGCTGTTCCTGGCACGCGCGGTGCTCGGCGCAGCTCCAGTGACGATCGTGGTCGGCGCCGACCAGACCGGCAGCGGCACGGTCCACACCGCGCGCGGCCACCATTTCAGCTCCCTGACGGCCAGCGGCTTTGCCGTGCGCAAGAATGGCCCGGTCGCGGGTCTTGCCGGCGACAGCGTCGCGGTGTCTTTGCTCGATGATGCCTCCGACATGGCGATGCGCCGGGATCCGGATGCTGCTGTCATGCGCGCTATCCAGGACAGCCTCGCGCAAGGCCGGCGCGTTTTGTTGCACATCATGGATTCGTCAAAGCTCGGCTGGCGCGCCCCAAGCGAGGCCTGCCTCGACGAGATTGCCAAGCGCTGGAATGGCCAGGTGCAGATTGTGGTTGATGCCTGCCAGACGCGACTCGGGCGCCGGCGCCTGCGCCTCTATCTCGATCGCGGCTACATGGTGCTGATGACGGGGTCGAAGTTCTTCGGCGGACCCGCCTTCAGTGGCGCGCTGCTGGTTCCGAAGGGATTGTCTCGCGTCGTCGATCGGGTGGGTGAGATCGCGCCGGGCTTGTTCGACTACGCCGGCCGCTGCGATTGGCCGATGGACTGGACGGCATTGCGCTCGCGCTTCGAGCGCCGGCCGAATTTCGGTCAATGGCTGCGCTGGGAGGCGGCGCTCGCGGAGATAGGCAGCTACTACGCCGTGCCTGGGGCTTTTCGAGCGAGAGTGCTGGGCGAGCTTGCCGCGGGCATCGACAGCATGATTGCGTTGTCGCCATCGCTTCGCCGCGTTTCGACCGGGGCCCGGACGACCGGTCCGGACGACGAGGAATTTGCGCACGCCACGATCTTTCCCTTCACGCTGCAGCGCGATGGCAAGCCGGTCTCTATCGCCGAGACAGTCGCCGTTCACCGGGCGCTGGCGCGGGATATGAGCGAGGTGATCAGCGGCAGCGTGGCGGACCGGAAGGTCGCCGCGCAGCGTTGCCTGATCGGCCAGCCGGTCCGGCTGGAGCAACCGGACGCGGCGCCGCAGGCCGTATTGCGCCTCTGTGTCGGCGCACGGCTGGTCACCGAAGCCTGGTCGGCGGACGCCGCGCAGGCGCAACGCAATTTGCAGCACATTCTCGATCGCATCGCCCATGTCGCGACGAAGATCGAACTGCTGCTTGATCGTGCCGCGGCTGCGCCGGGGAATTTTGTGCTCGACGAGGCCTAAGATGCTGCATCCTGTTTCCGCGCCTGACAGCGTGACCACGCCGAACTATTCCGATCGCATCGGCTTTGCGCAATTAACGCGCCGCGCCTTCGAGGGCGGCGATCTGCATCCGCTCCGCGAGCATCTGCTCGCACGGATCGCGGATGGAACGGCCGAGGCGGGCGAAGGCCTGGATCTGTCGCTGATTGCTCAGCTTCTTGGTGAGAAAGAAGCGGGGCTCGTGATCCAGAGCGAGGTACTCTCCTTCCATCAATTGTTTCGGACCCCATGCGCAGTTCCGAAACCCCGCCTGCGCGTGCTCGCGCTCGCGGCCGATATCGACATGGGCGGCAACACCCCGATCGAATTCCTGCTCGAAGGCTCCGACATCGAGCTGCTGACGCTTTATGTGGTCAAGGGCGTCGGCCTTCCCGAGACATTGCCCGATCACGACGTCGCCATCGTGGTCGCCTCCGATTCCGAAGAGTGCCGCGAGACACTCGCCGTGATCGAACGGGCCGCGCCACGCTGGCCGCGGCCGCTGCTCAATCGTCCCGAGCTCATCGGCAATCTCGATCGCGACAAGCTGTTCCGGTTGCTGGCCGGCATCTCCGGTCTGGACATTCCCGTGACCGCCCACGCGGCGCGCGCGCAATTGTCTGAGCTTTCGGAAGGGAAGATCGGCTGCGAGAGCATCACGGGGGAGCTGCGCTTTCCGATGATCGTGCGGCCGCGCGGCACGCATGCCGGCGTCGGGCTCGCGAAGGTCGACGACGCTGCGGCGCTGCAGGCTTATCTTGCGGAGCGGCAGGAGCAGGACTTCTTCGTCGCGCGCTTCGTCGACTATGTGAGCCCGGACGGGCTTTACCGCAAGTACCGTCTCACCATGGTCGACGGCAAGCCTTACGCCTGCCACATGGCGATCGCCGATCGCTGGGACATCTGGTATCTCAACGCGTATATGGCGTTCAGCGAGGAGAAGCGGGCAGAAGAAGCCATCTGGATGCAGGACTTCGATCACGCCTTCGCTGCACGGCATAAAGCTGCGCTCGACGAGATGAGCAGGCGCGTTGGTCTCGATTATTTCATCGTCGATTGCGCCGAAAACCAGAACGGCGAGCTGCTGGTGTTCGAGGCGGACAACACCGCCGTCGTGCACAACATGGATCCACCCGCCGTGTTTCCGTACAAGCCGCCGCAGATGCACAAGATCTTTGCCGCGTTCACGGCGATGCTGTCGCGGCACGCCAGGAACGGCGTGGGGAGGGCCGCATGAACGAGATCATCCGCAACGCGCAAAGCGCCGTCACGCACACCTCGCTCGATCCGCAGGACTGGAGCGGATTTCGCGCGCTCGCCCACCGCATGCTGGACGATGCGATCGACGGTATCGCCAATGTTCGTGCGCGTCCCGTGTGGCAGCCGATTCCCGATGACGTTCGTGCGGCGATGAAGGCCGGCGTGCCGCGCGAATCCAGCGATCTTGCCGATGTCTATCGCGAATTCTCCGAGCATGTTGCGCCCTATGCGACCGGCAACGTTCATCCCGGCTTCATGGGCTGGGTGCATGGCGGCGGGACTGCTGTCGGCATGCTCGCGGAAATGCTCGCAGCCGGCCTCAACGCCAATCTCGGCGGGCGCGACCACATGCCTATCGAGGTCGAGCGCCAGATCGTCGCCTGGATGCGCGATCTGTTCGCGTTCCCGGAGAGCGCCAGCGGCATCTTCGTCACGGGCACGTCGATGGCCAATCTGATGGCCGTGCTGGTGGCTCGCACAGCCGCGCTCGGTGCGCTGGCGCGGCAGCACGGCATCGGCAACGATGGCGCGCTGCTCACGGCTTACACCTCGCGGGTCGCGCATGGCTGTGTCTCCAGGGCGATGGACATTGCCGGGCTCGGCACCGATGCGCTGCGCATGATCGATGTCGATTCCGATCATCGCATCGACGTGGCCGCACTGCGCGCGCAAATCGAGGCGGATCGCGCGGTCGGCTTCAAGCCGTTCCTGGTGGTCGCCTCCGCCGGCACTGTCGATATCGGCGCAATCGACGATCTCAAGGCGATCGCGGAGCTGTGCCGCGAGCACGGGATTTGGTTTCACGTCGACGGCGCCTTTGGTGCACTTGCGATATTCTCGCCCGAGCTTGCATCATTGCTGGACGGCATCGAGCTTGCCGATTCCATTGCACTCGATTTCCACAAATGGGGACAGGTGCCTTACGATGCAGGCTTCCTGCTGGTGCGCGACGGCGAGCAGCATCGGCAGGCCTTCGCGCAGCCGGCGGCGTATCTGAGCCGCGAGGCGAGAGGGCTTGCAACCGGCGCGGTCTGGCCCTGCGATCTCGGTCCCGATCTGTCGCGCGGCTTCCGCGCGCTGAAGACCTGGTTCACATTGAAAACGTTCGGGACCGAACGGCTGGGCGCGGTGATCGCGCGAAGCTGCGCGCTTGCGAAATATCTGGAGGCGCGCGTTCTCGCCGAGCCGCGACTGGAGCTGCTCGCGCCGGTCAACCTCAATATCGTTTGCTTCCGCTACCGAGCCGACGATGCGGTCAACCGCGAGATCGTCGCCGATGTCCAGGAGTCCGGCATCGCGGCGCCGTCGAGCACGACGCTGGACGGCAAGTTCGCGATCCGCGCGGCCATCGTCAATCACCGTACCGACGAGAGGGACATCGACGCGCTCTTGGCTGCGGTGCTGGAGGTCGGCGAACGCCGCAACGCCGGCGCGGTGATCGAGGTCGAAGCGCCGCCGCTCGCGGCGCAGTGACCTCAGGATTTGTTCTGATACGTTGAAAACAAAAACGCCCCGGACCTGGTCCGGGGCGTTTTCGTTTCAGATGTGCGAGGCGCTCAGGCGGCCGAGCTGACGTCAGCCGCGACGCCGTCCTTGGGATGGGTCGACTCGAACTGCTCGCGCAGCTTGTCTTCATAGGCGATCAGCTTGCGGGCGTCCTTCAGAGCCCGGTAGAGATCGCCGCTCATGATGTTGTTGTTGATGCTCTCGATGATCGGCCATGCGCTCGGCACGGCGGTGACGATGTCGCGCACCAGGTTGAAGTAGGTGCCGTGCTGGCTCTGCGGATCGGGCGAGATGTACATCAGCTGCACCGCCAGATAGACGAGCTTGGCCGCCGTATCGGCGGTCTCCGGCGTGAGAATGTCGCGCTCGCGCAGGATCGGCACGTTCTCGCCGTCGATCAGAAGGCGCGCGCGCTGGTCGGTGTTGGTTATTACGCAGTTACCGACGATGATGCGTTCGTGCGGTTTCAGCTCGACCTTGAGGGCCATGCCAGTTCTCCATCAACGCTTTCGTAACCGAGCGTGTGTTGCGGCGGATCAGGGCGCAATACTCCATCAAGACTAGTTAACGAGTTGTGAATCTCCGGTTTTTTCGAGAAAAACACCAATCATTTCAATGGCTGAATCGAGCGGTAGCGCGGTGGCGGACTGCGCTCGCCCTGCCGAATCATCCCGCGGCTCGGCAAAAGCGGCGGTTTCATTTCATGCTTCGTTAGATTCTCGGCGCCACGGTCCGCCGGTCGCTGGGTCACTCTCGATCCATGCAGACGCGTAACAGTAAGCGTCGTTTACCAGAAGGGTAACAGCTTATGTCCGGTATTGTTCTCTCCGCATCGGTTCGTCAGAACCTGCTCTCCCTCCAGTCCACCGCTGATCTTCTCGCCACCACGCAGAACCGTCTGTCGACGGGCAAGAGCGTCAACTCGGCCCTGGACAATCCCACCAACTTCTTCACCGCACAGTCGCTCGACAACCGCGCCAGCGACATCAACAACCTGCTCGACAATATCGGTAACGGCGTGCAGGTGCTGCAGGCCGCCAACACCGGCATCACCTCGCTGCAGAAGCTCGTCGACAGCGCCAAGTCGATCGCCAACCAGGCACTGCAGACCACGGTCGGTTATTCCACTAAGTCCAACGTCTCCACCACGATCTCTGGTGCGACGGCTTCGGACCTGCGCGGCACGACTACCTACACCAGCGCGGATGCGCTGAGCAACGTGCTGTACAAGGGCACCGCGGGCGGCACCACCGCTGCTGCTTCCGGCACCACGCTGGGCGGCGTTGCAGGCGCCTTCACGGGTACGGTGATCAACGCGGCGACGACCGCGACGAGCCTGCTCAACGGCACAGCCACGGCGGGTGACGCCAACGCCGGCATCGCGGCTGGTGACACGCTCACCGTCAACGGCAAGACCGTCACGTTTGCTGCGGGCGACCAGCCGGCCACGGCGCCGACCGGCCTGACCCAGGTTGCGGCCTCTGCGGGCGTGACCACTGGCAACGTCTATACCGACACCACCGGCAACGTCACCGTCTACCTCGGCTCGACCACCAAGGCTTCGGTGGGTGACCTGCTGACCGCCGTCGACCTCGCCAGCGGCGTGCAGAGCAACGTCGCGGGCACTCTCACGGCGAACGCCGGCCAGACCCCCTCGACGGTCAGCGGCGGCGGCGCGCTCGTGCTGCAGAGTTCGACCGGTGCCGACCTGAGCGTCACCGGCAAGGCCGACATCCTGAAGGCCCTCAAGCTGACCACCGCGACCGGTGCCGGCAACGTCACCGTCTCCGCGACCCGCACCACGAGCGCGGCGACGTTGTCGTCGTTCATCTCGTCTGGTTCGACGCTGAACGTCGATGGCCATGTCATCACCTTCAAGGACGGTCCGACGCCCGGTGCTTCGTCGCTGGGTTCGACCCAGGGCGTGTCCGGTAACGTCGTCACCGACGGTAACGGCAATTCGACGGTGTACCTGCAGAGCTCGACGATCGCCGACGTTCTGAAGGCGGTCGACTTCGCCACGGGCGTTCAGACCTTCGCGCTCAACGGCAGCGGCGGCGGCACGCTCGCAACCGCCTCAGGCCAGACTGCCTCGTCGATCAACGCCTCCGGCCAGCTCAAGATCTCGACCGGCGTCAATGCCGATCTGTCGATCACCGGCACCGGCAACGCGCTGCAGACCCTCGGTCTCGCCGGCAACACGGGCACGTCCTCGGCGTTCACCGCGGCTCGTACCTCCGGCACCGGCGGTATCAACGGCAAGACCTTGACCTTCACCTCCTTCAATGGTGGTTCGGCGGTCAACGTCACCTTCGGCGACGGCACCAACGGCACGGTCAAGACGCTCGATCAGCTCAACACGCAGCTGCAGGCCAACAACCTGTCTGCGACGATCGATGCCAACGGCCTGCTGACGATCTCGACCACCAACGACTACGCATCCTCGACGCTTGGTTCGTCGGCTGCAGGTGGTGCGATCGGCGGCACGCTGACGACCTCGCTGACCTTCTCGACGGCCTCCAGCCCCGTCGCTGACAGCGTTGCCCAGACGACGCGTGCCAATCTGGTTTCGCAGTACAACAACATCTTGAGCCAGATCGACTCGACCTCTCAGGACTCCTCGTTCAACGGCGTCAACCTGCTGAACGGCGACCAGCTCAAGCTGGTGTTCGACGAAACCGGCAAGTCCAGCCTCAACATCACCGGCGTGACCTACAACTCCAAGGGTCTGGGCCTAGCCTCGTTGGTGAGCGGCTCGGACTTTATCGACAACGCCGCGACCAACAAGGTGCTGGCCAACCTGAACTCGGCGTCCAGCACGCTGCGTTCGGAAGCCTCCAGCCTTGGTTCGAACCTCTCGGTGGTGCAGGTGCGTCAGGACTTCAACAAGAACCTGATCAACGTACTGCAGACCGGTTCGTCCAACCTGACGCTGGCCGACACCAACGTCGAAGCGGCCAACAGCCAGGCGCTGTCGACCCGCCAGTCGATCGCGGTCTCCGCGCTGTCGCTCGCCAACCAGTCGCAGCAGAGCGTGCTGCAGCTGCTCCGCTAGGTCGCGGACGGTATCGCAAGCAAGACATCGCTAAGCAAGACATCGCGGCGGGGCTTCGGCCCCGCCGCTTTCTTTTTGTGCCGGTATCGGAGGATGTCGCGCGATGATGAAGACGATGCATCCAAACGCGGCCGTTTGCCGACTCTGAGTTATGGTTGACAAGTAGCAAACACACCGCCGCTGCAAGGAAAAGCATCATTCGATCATAGCGATACACAAGGGAGCGATCTGGCCTGGTGAGCTGCTATGGTGAATCCGCGCAAGGACTGGCGCGACGCACTTCATGCTTTGTTAGCCACCTAAGTTCACCGTCCCGGCATCGATTAATCCTAATCGAAGTTTGTTGCGTTGCGTACCAGAAGGGTAACAGCTTATGTCCGGTATTGTTCTCTCGTCCTCGGTTCGTCAGAACCTGCTCTCCCTCCAGTCCACCGCTGATCTTCTCGCCACCACGCAGAGCCGCTTGTCGACCGGCAAGAGCGTCAACTCGGCCCTGGACAATCCCACCAACTTCTTCACCGCACAGTCGCTCGACAACCGCGCCAGCGACATCAACAATCTGCTCGACGGCATCGCCAACGGCGTGCAGGTGCTGCAGGCCGCCAACACCGGCATCACCTCGCTGCAGAAGCTGATCGACAGCGCCAAGTCGATCGCCAACCAGGCACTGCAGACCACGGTCGGTTATTCCTCGAAGTCCAACGTCTCCACCACGATCTCTGGTGCGACGGCTTCGGACCTGCGCGGCACAACTACCTACACCAGCGCGGATGCGCTGAGCAACGTGCTGTACAAGGGCACCGCGGGCGGCACCACCGCTGCTGCTTCCGGCACCACGCTGGGCGGCGTTGCAGGCGCCTTCACGGGTACGGTGATCAACGCGGCGACGACCGCGACGAGCCTGCTCAACGGCACAGCCACGGCGGGTGACGCCAACGCCGGCATCGCGGCTGGTGACACGCTCACCGTCAACGGCAAGACCGTCACGTTTGCTGCGGGCGACCAGCCGGCCACGGCGCCGACCGGCCTGACCCAGGTTGCGGCCTCTGCGGGCGTGACCACTGGCAACGTCTATACCGACACCACCGGCAACGTCACCGTCTACCTCGGCTCGACCACCAAGGCTTCGGTGGGTGACCTGCTGACCGCCGTCGACCTCGCCAGCGGCGTGCAGAGCAACGTCGCGGGCACTCTCACGGCGAACGCCGGCCAGACCCCCTCGACGGTCAGCGGCGGCGGCGCGCTCGTGCTGCAGAGTTCGACCGGTGCCGACCTGAGCGTCACCGGCAAGGCCGACATCCTGAAGGCCCTCAAGCTGACCACCGCGACCGGTGCCGGCAACGTCACCGTCTCCGCGACCCGCACCACGAGCGCGGCGACGTTGTCGTCGTTCATCTCGTCTGGTTCGACGCTGAACGTCGATGGCCATGTCATCACCTTCAAGGACGGTCCGACGCCCGGTGCTTCGTCGCTGGGTTCGACCCAGGGCGTGTCCGGTAACGTCGTCACCGACGGTAACGGCAATTCGACGGTGTACCTGCAGAGCTCGACGATCGCCGACGTTCTGAAGGCGGTCGACTTCGCCACGGGCGTTCAGACCTTCGCGCTCAACGGCAGCGGCGGCGGCACGCTCGCAACCGCCTCAGGCCAGACTGCCTCGTCGATCAACGCCTCCGGCCAGCTCAAGATCTCGACCGGCGTCAATGCCGATCTGTCGATCACCGGCACCGGCAACGCGCTGCAGACCCTCGGTCTCGCCGGCAACACGGGCACGTCCTCGGCGTTCACCGCGGCTCGTACCTCCGGCACCGGCGGTATCAACGGCAAGACCTTGACCTTCACCTCCTTCAATGGTGGTTCGGCGGTCAACGTCACCTTCGGCGACGGCACCAACGGCACGGTCAAGACGCTCGATCAGCTCAACACGCAGCTGCAGGCCAACAACCTGTCTGCGACGATCGACGCCAACGGCCTGCTGACGATCTCGACCACCAACGACTACGCATCCTCGACGCTTGGTTCGTCGGTTGCAGGTGGTGCGATCGGCGGCACGCTGACGACCTCGCTGACCTTCTCGACGGCCTCCAGCCCCGTCGCTGACAGCGTTGCCCAGACGTCTCGCTCGAACCTCGTCAATCAGTACAACAATATCCTCCTGCAGATCGACTCGACCTCTCAGGACTCCTCGTTCAACGGCGTCAACCTGCTGAACGGCGACCAGCTTAAGCTGGTGTTCGACGAAACCGGCAAGTCCAGCCTCAACATCACCGGCGTGACCTACAACTCCAAGGGTCTGGGCCTCGCCGCGCTGACTCAGGGAGCGGATTTCATCGACAACGCCGCGACCAACAAGGTGTTGACCAACCTGAATTCGGCGTCCAGCACGCTGCGTTCGGAAGCCTCGGCACTCGGTTCGAACCTCACGATCGTGCAGGTACGTCAGGATTTCAACAAGAACCTGATCAACGTGCTGCAGACCGGTTCGTCCAACCTGACGCTGGCCGACACCAACGTCGAAGCGGCCAACAGCCAGGCGCTGTCGACCCGCCAGTCGATCGCGGTCTCAGCGCTGTCGCTCGCCAACCAGTCGCAGCAGAGCGTGCTGCAGCTGCTCCGCTAGGTCGCGGACGGTATCGCAAGCAAGACATCGTTAAGCAAGACATCGCGGCGGGGCTTCGGCCCCGCCGCTTTCTTTTTCGTCCGTGTTTGCGTCCAGTCCCGATCACGCTTCCGAAAAGTAACCCGCGGTTATGGTTAATGGAGCGTAAGCACGGAAAATCGCCAGTAAATTCAGCCGGATTTCGGAGGGTGCCCGTTTCTCCCGCCGGCTTATGGTGTACCGGCGCTTATGCCGGCTCGTCTCATTTCACCCTTTGTTAGCCATGTCGCGGCACGCTGTCCCCGTCACTCGATCCGAAGCGATCGAACGAAGACGCGTAAACCAGAAGGGTAAGAGTTATGTCCGGTATTGTTCTCTCTGCGTCGGTTCGCCAGAACCTGCTGTCTCTCCAGTCCACCGCCGACCTCCTCGCCACCACACAGAACCGTCTGTCGACCGGCAAGAGCGTCAATTCGGCCCTGGACAATCCCACCAACTTTTTCACCGCACAGTCGCTCGACAACCGCGCCAGCGACATCAACAATCTGCTCGACGGCATCGCCAACGGCGTGCAGGTTCTGCAGGCCGCCAACACCGGCCTGACCTCGCTGCAGAAGCTGATCGACAGCGCCAAGTCGATCGCCAACCAGGCGCTGCAGACCACCGTCGGATATTCCTCCAAGTCCAGCGTCTCGACCACGATCTCCGGTGCGACGGCTGCCGACCTGCGCGGCACCACGAGCTTCGCTAGCGCGGTTGCGAACAGCAACGTGCTCTACAGCGGTGCTGCAGGCGGCGTGACCGCCGCGACGTCCGGCGCGACGCTGGGCGGCATTGCAGGAACCGACACGGGAACTGTCATCAACGCTGCAACAACTGCCGCCAAGCTCTTGAATGGCGTAGCCGCGGGCGATGCCAACGCCGGCGTTGCGGCGGGTGATACGCTCACCGTCAACGGCAAGACTATCACGTTCGTTGCGGGCGACCAGCCGACAACGGTTCCTACAGGTCTCACCCAGGTTGCCGCATCTGCCGGCGTCACGACCGGTAACGTCTACACGGACGCCAGCGGCAACGTGTCGATCTATCTCGGCTCCGCGACGAAGGCCTCGATCGGCGACGTGCTGACGGCGGTCGATCTGGCGAGCGGGGTGCAGAGCAATGTTGCCGGTACCCTCACCGGCAATGCGGGCCAGACTCCCTCGACGGTCAACGGCAGCGGCGCGCTCGTGTTGAAGAGCACGACTGGCTCCGATCTGACCCTGACCGGAAAGGCCGACATCCTGAAGGCTCTTGGCCTGACCTCCGCCACCGGTGCCGGCAGCGTCACGACAACGGCAGCCCGCACCACGAGCTCGACGACGGTGTCGTCGCTCGTCTCGTCGGGTTCGACGCTGAACGTCGATGGCCATGTCATCACCTTCAAGGACGCCCCGACACCGTCCGCTGCTTCGCTGGCCGCCACTCAGGGCGTGTCCGGCAACGTCGTCACCGACGGCAACGGCAACTCGACGGTGTATCTGCAGTCCGGAACGATCGCCGATGTGCTGAAGGCGATCGACTTCGCCACGGGCGTTCAGACCTTCACGCTCAACGGCAGCGGCAGCGGTACGCTCGCGACCGCCTCGGGTCAGACCGCCTCGTCGATCAACACCTCCGGCCAGCTCAAGATCTCGACCGGCGTCAACGCCGATCTGTCGATCACCGGCACCGGCAATGCCCTGTCGGTGTTCGGTCTCGCCGGTAACACCGGGACGGCCTCGGCCTTCACCGCGGCCCGTACCTCCGGCATCGGCGGCATTGCCGGCAAGACCCTGACCTTCACTGCCTTTAACAGCGGTACAGCGGTCAACGTCACCTTCGGCGACGGCACCAACGGCACGGTCAAGACGCTCGATCAGCTCAATTCGCAGCTCCAGGCCAACAACCTGTCCGCGACCATCGACGCCAACGGCCAGCTCACCATCACTGCCTCCAACGACTACGCGTCTTCGACGATCGGTTCGACGACAGCCGGCGGCGCGATCGGCGGCACCATCACCAGCGCGCTCACGTTCACGACCGCCTCCACGCCGGTCCAGGACGTGGTGGCTCAGTCGTCCCGTGCAAATCTGGTATCGCAGTACAACAACATCCTGAACCAGATCGACACGACCTCGGTGGACTCCTCGTTCAACGGCGTCAACCTGCTGAACGGCGACCAGCTCAAGCTGGTGTTCGACGAAACCGGCAAGTCCAGCCTCAACATCACCGGCGTGACCTACAACTCCAAGGGGCTGGGCCTGGCGTCGCTGACAGTCGGTCTCGACTTCATCGACAACGCCGCCACCAACAGGGTTCTGACCAATTTGAACTCGGCGTCTAGCACGCTGCGGTCGGAAGCCTCGGCTCTCGGTTCGAACCTCTCGGTCGTGCAGATCCGTCAGGACTTCAACAAGAACCTGATCAACGTGCTGCAGACCGGCTCATCGAACCTGACTCTGGCCGACACCAACGTCGAAGCGGCCAACAGCCAGGCGCTGTCGACCCGCCAGTCGATCGCGGTCTCCGCGCTGTCGCTGGCCAACACCTCGCAGCAGAGCGTGCTCCAGCTGCTTCGCTAATAAGCGTCTGAAATTACGATAGAAAACACGGCGGCGGGGCTTCGGCCCCGCCGCTTTTTTATTGGCTCGGAGCCCGTGTCAAACCGGGGAAGGGGGTGCTAACCCCCCATTAACCCTATCCCTTAAACCGCCGTTAACCATACTTTAAAGGACAGCCCCTAAGACTGGACAAAAGCCCGCTTTCCAAACCGCGCGGCCGATTCGTATCCGGTTCAAGAGGAAGTCTCGCCAATGTCCAACATCGTTCTCTCGGCGTCAGTTCGCCAGAACCTGTTGTCGCTGCAGTCGACGGCCGATTTGCTGGCCACGACGCAGGAGCGGCTGTCGACCGGCAAAAAGGTCAACACGGCGCTCGACAATCCCACCAACTTCTTCACCGCACAGGGGTTGGACAACAGGGCGAGCGACATCAGCAACCTGCTCGACGGCATCAACAACGGTGTCCAGGTGCTCCAGGCCGCCAACACCGGCATCACCTCGCTGCAGAAGCTGATCGACAGCGCGAAATCGATCGCCAACCAGGCGCTGCAGACCACGGTCGGCTACTCGACCAAGTCCAACGTCTCGACCACGATTCCGGGTGCGAGCCCGGCGGACCTGCGCGGCACGACCTCTTATGCGAGCGCGACCGCCAACAGCAACGTGCTTTATACCGGTGCGGCCGGCGGCGTGACCCCGGTGACCTCGGGTGCATCGCTCGGCGCGTCGCTCGGTTCGACTGCCGGCACGCTGACCGGCTCGGTGGCCAAAGCAGCCGACACCACCACTAACCTCGCCGGCACCAATACGCTGATCGGCGCGACCCCCGCGACCACGTTCGGAGCGTCGCCGGCAGATGGCGACTCGATTACCGTCAACGGCAAAACCGTGACCTTCCGAACCGGCGCGGCTCCTAGCGCGCAACCGACTGGCTGGGGTCTCAACGCCAGCGGGCACATCGCCACGGACGGCAACGGCAATTCCATTATCTACATGGGCACAACCGCTGCTCCCACGGCCACCGTCGACGACCTCCTCAGCGCGGTCGATCTTGCCAGCGGGGTCAAGACGGCGACGATCAGTGCAGGCGCAGCGACGATCGCGACGAGCGGCGCGACTGTTGGTACGGTCCAGACGCCATCGTCGATTACCGCGGGCGCCGTTACGCTGAAGAGCTCAACCGGTTCCGATCTGAACGTGACGGGCAAGGCCGACTTCCTGAAGGCGCTCGGCCTGACCTCGGCGACCGGCGCTGGCAATGCCAGCATCAGCGCCAACCGGCAGACCACCGCGGGTTCGCTCGGCAGCCTGGTCAAGGATGGCTCGACGCTGAACATCGACGGCCACACCATCACCTTCAAGAACGCCGAGACGCCGCAATCGGCGACGAGCGTGACCTCCGGTGGCGTCAACGGCAACATCGTCACCGACGGCAACGGCAACTCGACGGTCTATCTCCAGAGCGCGACGTTGACCGATCTGCTCAACTCGATCGACCTTGCCACCGGCGTGAAGACCGCCAGCATCTTCCTTGGCGCCGCGACTCTTTCGACCACCGCGGGCCAGATCCCATCGTCTGTGAATTCCAGCGGTCAGCTGGCGCTTTCGACCGGCATCAACGCCGATCTCTCGATTACCGGCACCGGCAACGCGCTGTCCGCGTTCGGTCTCAGCGGCAACACAGGAACGGCGACGGCATTCAGCGCGGCGCGCACCTCGGGCGTCGGCGGCGTCAGCGGCAAGACGCTCACCTTCAGCTCGTTCAACGGCGGAACGCCGGTGAATGTTACCTTCGGTGACGGTACCAACGGGACCGTCAAGACGCTGGATCAGCTCAATGTGCAGCTTCAGGCCAACCACCTAACGGCAACGATCGACGCCAACGGCGTGCTCACGGTGACCACGGTCAACGAGTACGCCTCTTCGACCCTCGGTTCAACTGCAGCGGGCGGCGCGGTTGGCGGCACGCTCACGGGTGTGCTGGCCTTCACGACCGCGCAGCCGCCGATTCAAGATCCGGTCGCGCAGACGGCACGCTCCGGCCTGGTCAGCCAGTTCAACAACATCCTGGCGCAGATCGACACCACGTCTCAGGACTCGTCCTTTAACGGCGTCAACCTGCTGAACGGCGACACGCTGAAGCTGGTGTTCAACGAGACCGGCAGCTCGACGCTCGGCATCAACGGCGTAGTCTTCAACGCGGCGGGTCTCGGCCTCAGCAATCTCGTCCCGGGCACGGACTTCATCGACAACGGCGCCACCAACAAGGTGCTGCAGAGCCTGAATGCCGCCTCGAGCACGCTGCGCTCGGAAGGCTCGGCGCTCGGTTCGAACCTCTCGATCGTGCAGGTGCGTCAGGACTTCTCCAAGAACCTGATCAACGTGCTGCAGACCGGCTCGTCCAACCTGACGCTCGCCGACACCAACGAGGAAGCGGCCAACAGCCAGGCGCTGTCGACCCGCCAGTCGATCGCGGTCTCCGCGCTATCGCTCGCCAACCAGTCGCAGCAGAGCGTGCTGCAGCTGCTGCGCTAATTTCCCAACGCAAGATCGCTAAGACGTCGCGGCGGGGCTAATGCTCCGCCGTTGTTTTGAGGGAGATCGCTAAGGCAGGATTAGCTGAGACCGACACGCATCATCCCAAGCAAGTTTACAGCGTGCGTGTGTGCATCTAGCATTGCGCTGAGAAGAGCTCCGAGCCCCGTAATAATCCGGAGTGCCTTCCAAGCACACACGTAAGCAAATCTTAAGCGGTGCTGCCTAGGGTCGGGAAAGAAATCCTTAAGCGCGTTCAACGGGCTAGGTAACCTCCAAGGTGTGATTGATGTCGAATTCCGCTGCCTCGGCTTACGCGCGTGTTGCAACGACCACCGCATCTCCTCGCGACGTCGAGGCGCAGACCCTGCTCAAGGCCGCCAACAAGCTGCAGGACGCGATCAACAGCGCCGACCCGTTCAGCGAGCAGACCACACACGCGCTGATGTTCAACCGCAAGCTCTGGACGATCTTCCTCAGCGAGGCGATGCGCGACAACAATCCGCAGCCGCTGGACGTCCGGCAGAAGATCGCCAACATCAGCGTGTTCGTGTTGAGCCAGACCGCGGCGCTCCAGATGAGCCCGCAGTTCGATCACTTCCGTCCGCTGATCGAGATCAACCGCAATATCGCCGCCGGTCTGTCCGGTCGTCCCTGACGGAAACCCGTCATGGCCGACATCATGAGCATCCTGTCGACCGCGTACAAGTCGAACGTGCTGTCGAGCACATCGGGCTCATCGAAATATGTTTCAGTCGATTCATCGCTCTATCAGGGCAGCTGGACCGGCAGCTATCCGGACGGCAAGAAGTTCTCGTTGAACGTCTCGCAGGTCAGCGGCTTCCGCGCGCAGGTCCACTACCAGAGCGAAGGCACGTCACAGTACCAGCAGGTGCTGATCAAGGACGGTTCGTTCCGCTTCGGGAATACCAAGTTCACGCTGACAGATGTCGGCAAGGCGCAAGTCAAGAACGTCGTCACCGATCCCGCGACCGGCTCGACCTATCTCGATACCGCGCAAGCCACGCTCGACACCTGATGCTCAGGCGCTGACGTCCGTATTGAGCGGACGCGAGGGCTGGGACTTCAAATCCTCTGCATGGAAATAGGCCCGCCGGCGCAGCATCGCTTCGTCGGGGAACTGGTTGACCACCGCGTCGGTCTTGTCGTTGACCACCTGAAAGACGAAAGATGCGGCGGCCTGGTCGAACACGACCTGACGCGAGACGTTCTCGTTCTTCGGCAGATCACTGCGCACGGCCGCACTGGTATCGCTTGCGGCCACCGTCTGGCTCACCGGCAAATCAGTTTGCACGGCCTCGTTCGCCGCCGAATTCGACGTCGTTACGGTCTGCACGGGGGCCGGTATCCCCACCGGCCTGATGCTGAAATCTGTACTCATGGCAGCCTCCTGGCCTCACGTGAGTCAAATCCCAACCCCTCTCGATACGCAACCATGGAACACCAGGTTTGAACATCGGGTAAGGAAACGTGCCTAACCGCGCGGCGAGATCGCGGCGCGGTTTTTCGTAAAATTGTCGCTGGTTTTTGCGTGCGCTCAGAGCGAGCGGCTGACCGCGAGCGGGGTGATGTGGCGCGGGCCCGGCGTGGCGCGGCGGCCCGCGGCCGTATAGGTGTTCGGCACGTTGCGCTTCTGGATCTCGGCATTGACGCCGCGCACGACGCTCTCGGAGACCGCATGTGCGGTCGCGAGCACGGTGAGATTGACCTGGAGCATCGCGCGGAACGCATCGTGGTGCCGATGCAGCGTCGAGAGCAGCTCGGGCGCGGATTTGGCGAGCTGGGGCTGGTTCGCCTTCAATGCGCTGACGGCACTGACATAGTTCCGCGACAGCTCCTGCTTCTTGCTCTCGAAGGTCATCGCCTCCCGGACCTTGCCGGCGCGAACGAGCTCGGTCTCGCGCTCGATCAGTCCGAGCAAGGCGCTCATCGCGTCCATCAACTGCTCGGCGACCTTGCGCCCTTCGGCATTGCCGGGAGCAGGGTTCGGGCGCTGCGCTTGCACCGGCTGTCGTGAGGCATTGAAGTGGTTCATCTCGTTTGACCTTATGCCGTGCGGATGGTTTTCGCCTGCTGCATGATGAGGGTGCGGTAGACCTCGGTTGCGACGCCGACGCCGCCGGCCTTGGCGAAGTTCCTGGAATATTGCTCGGTCAGCATCGAGCGCCACACGCCGGTGCCCGTCGTGTCGCCGAACGGACCTTCACCCTTCAGGCCCGAGGTCATCTGCGAGAACATGCTGTTGAGGAACATCGCCTCGAAATCGGTGGCGGTCTTCTGCGCCTTCGCCTGTTGCTTCGGCGGAACTTTTTGCAGCGCGGCGGCGAGCTCGAAGTCGGGGCGGCCGTTACGGCTCTCGACGGAGAACGCTGGGGACGTCGCGACGTGCGGGGTATTGATCATGCCGGTCTGCATCACATCACCTCGATGTCGGCTTCGATCGCGCCGGCGGCCTTGATCGCCTGCAGGATGCTGATGAGGTCGCGGGGGCCGATGCCGAGGCCGTTGAGGCCGTCGACGAGCTGTTGCAGCGAGACGCCGTCCTTGACGACGGCGAGTTTCTTGCCGTCCTCGGTGACGCTGACGCCGGTGCGTGGCGTGACTACGGTACGGCCGCGTGACAGCGGGTTGGGCTGGCTGACCTGCGGGCTCTCGGAGATGGTGACGGTCAGGTTGCCCTGCGCCACCGCGACGGTGGCGACGCGGACGTCGCGGCCCATCACGATGATGCCGCTGCGCTCGTCGATGATGATCTTGGCGGCGAGGTCGGGATCGACCTGGAGCTGCTCGATCTCGGTGAGGAAGGCGACGACGTTGCCCTTGAAGTCCGGCGGGATCGACAACTGCACCGTCGAAGGGTCGATCGGCTCGGCGGTCTTGAGGCCGAGATAGTCGTTGATCGCGGCCGCGATCCGCTTGGCCGTGGTGAAATCGGCGTTGCGCAGCGCCAGCCGGACGGTCGGCAGCCGATTAAGCGCGAACTCGATCTCGCGCTCGATGATGGCGCCGTTGACGATGCGGCCCACGGTCGGGACGCCGCGCACGATCTTGGCCGCTTCACCTTCGGCCTGGAAGCCGGAGATCGCGACCGAGCCCTGTGCGACCGCGTAGACGTTGCCGTCGGCGCCGAGCAGCGGCGTGACCAGCAGCGTGCCGCCGCGCAGATCCTTGGCGTCGCCGAGCGCGGAAACCGTGACATCCATGCGCGTGCCCTGGGTGGCGAAGGCCGGCAGATTGCCCGTCACCATCACGGCTGCGACGTTGCCGGTGCGGATGGTGGCGCCGCGGATGTTGACGCCCATGCGCTCGAGCATCGCCTGCAGCGACTGCTTCGTGAAGGGGATGTTGTTGAGCGTGTCGCCGGTGCCGTTGAGGCCGACGACGAGGCCGTAGCCGATGAGCTGGTTCTGCCGCACGCCCTCGATATTGGCGAGATCCTTGATGCGCGACGTCGCGCTTGCGGGCGCGACCGAGAGCGCCAGCGCTGACAGCGCGGCGCAAGCCACCCCAAGAATCCTTACCCAACGAACGCCTGGCATCCTCTGCTCCCCAAGGCTCCCGAGAAAGCCTCCTCAAATCTCGGACCAAACTTGACACTCCCATGACGAGCTGGTCTGACGCTGTCCTTGCGAGCGCTGTGCCAACACGGGATAACGGGGTAGGCGATTGAATAGGTTGAATAAACCTGTTTCGACCGGTGTCAGCCGGCGTTCTCTCTGAGGAGCGAAACTGCCGCCCCTCGGCAGATTTTGCCGGGCTGTTTACGCGCCGTTAACCATAAGACGGCGAATGTGGCGCATCGATCACCCGGATTGCTGCGATGCGCATCTACGGACCGAACGGCACAACGCTTGGAACGCCGGCCAGCCAGGCCAAGCGGACGGGCTCCGGCACCTTCGTCCTGCCCGACGCCTCGTCGGCTCAGGAGACGCGGAGCGCTGCCGCACCGAAGGCCGCCGCCAACATCGATGCGCTGCTCGCACTGCAGGGCATCGAGGAGGATCCGGTCGAGCGCCGCAAGCGCTCGGTCGCCCGCGGCAGGACCGCGCTCGACGTGCTCGACGATCTCAAGATGGGTCTGCTGTCCGGCAATCTGGACGCGTCGACGGTGATGCGGCTGCGGGATGCCGCGACGAATCTGAAATCGTCCTCCGGTGATCCCGGTCTCGATTCCGTGCTGTCCGAGATCGAGCTGCGCGTCGAGGTCGAACTCGCCAAGGCAGGGCAGGCGTAGCGTCTGCGCTACGCCGCCACATCCTTCAGCTGCGAGTCGTAACGGCGCTGGGCAGCGAGCACGTCTTTCAAATTCTGCTCGGCCCAGTCGCGCAGCGGATCGACCGCGGCGGCGAGCGTCACGCCGAGTTGCGTGATCGAATATTCTACCGTCACCGGAACGGTTGCGATGGCGTGACGCTTGATCAATCCGTCGCGCTCGAGTGATTTGAGAACCTGGCTCAGCATCTTCTGCGAAATGCCTTCAATCGTGCGGCGCAACTGATTGAAGCGCATCGGCTCCTCGCGCAGCAGCAGCAGGATCAGCACCGCCCATTTGTCGCCGACGCGATCGAGGATCTGGCGTGTGGGGCAGTTCGCTGCATAGACGTCTGGCTTCATCGTCGGGTCCTCACGATCCATGTTGGCCGCTTGCCGGTTACTCCTGTGTAAGCAGGTAAGCACAAAGTGCTCTCTTAACACCAGCATCCTTTGCGATATCTAGTCACCATTAGTTACCACAGAAGCAAAGGAAGCCTTCCATGAAGATCGCAGTCGCCGGCGCCTCCGGCCGGGCCGGGTCGGAAATTACCAAGGAACTGGCCCGTCGTGGCCACACGGTTACGGCCATCGCCCGGAACCCCGAGAACATTGCGGCCCTGCCGAATGTCACGCCCACCAAGGGCGACGTGCTCGACCAGGCGGGCCTTGCCAAGCTGTGGGCCGGACACGACGCGGCCGTGAGTTCCGTGCACTTCCTGGCCAGCGACCCGCTCAGGCTGATCGGCGCGGCAAAGGAATCCAAGGTCGGCCGCTACCTCGTCGTCGGCGGAGCCGGCAGCCTGGAAGTCGCTCCGGGCGTGAAATTGGTTACAACCCCCGGTTTTCCGGCCGAATACAAGGCGGAAGCGGAAAAAGGCGGGGCATTCCTCGACCTGCTGCGGCAGGAGAAGGACCTGAACTGGACCTTCATCTCGCCTTCGGCCCTGTTCATCGAGGGGGAGCGGACCGGTAAGTTCCGGCTCGGGACCGACCAGCTTCTCGCAGATGCGAGCGGGAAGAGCTGGATCAGCTTCGCCGACTACGCCATCGCGCTCGCCGACGAGATCGAGCGGCCGGCCCATGCGCGGCAGCGTTTCACGGTCGGTTACTAGGCTTTTGGCCGCCTCCGGACCCTCCAGGATAAACCTTCCTGTGCAAGGGTTTGGGGGCGGTAACCCAGCGATTAAGGAAATATTGTCTGTCACAGGAGGTCGCTATATAAGCCCCGGCTCAACGGACGTCGTTCCGTTCACGAGTCGTTGCTTAAGAAGATAGGCCGCCCTTGGAAAAGTTGAAAAACTACCGACCGACCGAAAAAGAGCCTTTCATGAACGACCGGCAGAAGGAGTACTTCCGTTTGAAGCTCCTCGCCTGGAAGGATGAGATCCTCAAAGAGTCCAAGCTCACCCTGCAAGCGCTGCAGGAGGAGAACGTCAACCACCCCGATCTCGCCGATCGGGCATCGTCCGAAACCGACCGCGCCATCGAACTCCGCGCCCGCGACCGCCAGCGCAAGTTGATCGCCAAGATCGACGCCGCGCTTCAGCGCATCGAGGACAACACCTACGGCTATTGCGAGGATACCGGCGAGCCGATCTCTTTGAAGCGGCTCGAAGCCCGGCCCATCGCGACGCTCTCGGTGGAAGCGCAGGAGCGCCACGAGAAACGCGAGAAGGTCTATCGCGACGAATAGAGTTCGAGCCGCAGCGATGCGGCTCTTTGTTTTTGGACGAAAGGCGCCGCTTCGCGCTGTGATCAGCATATTGCCTGTCGCTTGCCGCCGCGCTTCAACGCGCGGCTATGATCGCGAAAAGTGAATCGCGATCAATGGGCTAGACTCGACTCCTCCGAGCTCACGTGAGTTCGGATGAGAAAAAGCCTTCACTTCAGGTGCGGGACTTTTTGCGAGTCGCATCAACGGGATCGACCCGGATGCTGAGACACCGATCCAGCAGCATCACACATCGCTGCAATCAGGCCTGCTGCGACGCCACGAGGCGCGCATCCCCATAAAGCCTGGACCAGCTCAATATTTCCTTAAACGCCGGCAGCAGGCCGTAGGCCGCATCCGTCAGCTCGTACTCCACCCGCAGCGGTTTCTCCGCGAAGACGGTGCGCGACACCAGGCCATCCTGCTCGAGTTCGCGCAGTTGCGTGGTCAGCATGTGCTGGGTGATGCCGCCAATCGATCGCCGCAAGGCGCCGAAGCGAACTGCGCCGTTCATCAGCGCGAACAGGATCTCCAGTTTCCACTTGCCGCCGAGCGCGTGGATCGCCCGCTTGAAGTCGGTGAGTAGGGCGGGGTCGGGGCTGCAATCGCAGTCGCCCTCGCAAATGCTGGTCAGGTTTTCCATACCGGTCTCGAAATCCATTCTACTTGTCCCCCGGGAGATAGTGACCAGATGCGGCCTTGAGCAGGGCCGGCGGAACCCATTCGCCTGGCCGCGCAGCGAAGGGGAATTTGGCAATGAGCACCGTTCTGGTCACCGGCGGGTCCGGCTTCGTCGGCAGCCACGTCGTCCTGCAACTTCTGGCCGCCGGTCACGCGGTGCGGACGACGGTGCGCCGGCCGGACCGGAGGGACGACGTGTTGGCGATGCTGCGCGAGGGTGGGGTGACTTCGCCGGAAAGCCTGTCCTTCCTGACCGCCGACCTCACCGGGGACGCGGGCTGGCGCGAGGCGGTTGCCGGTTGCGACTACGTGCTCCATGTCGCCTCGCCCCTGTCGACCAGCGTTCCCAAGGAGGAGAACGAGATGATCATCCCGGCGCGTGACGGGACGCTGCGGGTGTTGCGTGCCGCGCGGGATGCCGGCGTCAGGCGGGTCGTCATCACCTCCTCGCTGGGCGCCATCGGCTATGGCCATTCGCCGCGCGAAAAGCCGTTCGACGAGACCGACTGGACTAATCTCGAAGGCGCCGACGTGCAGCCCTACATCAAGTCCAAGACGCTGGCCGAGCGGGCGGCCTGGGATTTCGTCGCGCGTGAGGGCGGCGGGCTGGAACTGTCGGTGGTCAATCCCGCTGGCATTTTCGGTTCGGTGCTGGGGCCAGACTTCTCCGGCTCGATCGAGATCGTCAAATCGCTGCTCGACGGTGCCATGCCGGCGGTGCCGCGGGTCTATTTCGGCGTGGTCGACGTGCGCGACGTCGCCGATCTGCATCTGCGGGCCATGATTGCGCCCGAGGCGAAAGGCGAGCGCTTCATCGCGGTGTCCGGCGAGGCGATGTCGATCCTTGACATCGCCAGGGTGCTGCGGCGGGAACTCGGTCCGGCCGCGCGGCGGGTTCCGCGGCTCCAGGCCCCGGACTGGCTGGTGCGGCTGGCCGCCAACCGGATTCCGCTGCTGCGTGCGGTGGTGCCGATGCTCGGCAAGGTCAGGCATTCCACCAGCGCCAAGGCAAGGTCGCTGCTCGGCTGGCAGGCCCGCTCCAATGAAGAGGCGATCCTGGCGACGGCCGAGAGCCTGATCCGGCTCGGTCTCGTCAAGGCGTGAGGCCGCCCCGTCCTTGTCACGCCCCGGCGGGAATGCTGAAGTGCCGTCCTCGATTGTGTTGCGTGGGAGGCGGCGCCGATGGACAATATTCTCAAAGCCGCAAAGGCGATCGCGCTGGCGCGGCGCAACCACGCGCCGCTTGCCGCGCTTGAGGTTCCTCCCGCCGACGAGGACGAAGGCTACGAAGTCCAGCGCGCGCTGCACGATCTGCTGCTGCCGCATGCCGGGCCGCTGGTCGGCTACAAGATCGGCTGCACCAGCCCGGTGATGCAGGAATATATCGGCATTCCGCACCCCTGCGGCGGCGGCGTGTTCCAGAAGGGCGTGCACGACAGCGGCGTCAAGCTCGCGGCCGCCGACTATGTCCGCGTCGGCGTCGAATGCGAAATCGCGGTGCGGCTGAAGCGCGACCTTGCCGCCGGCGAGGCGCCGTTCACGGCCGAATGGGTCGGCGAAGCCGTCGAGGCCTATCATCCTGCGATCGAGATCGTCGACGACCGCTACGTGAAGTGGGAGACGATGGGCGCGCCGACGCTGATCGCCGACGACTTCTTCGCCGCCGGCTGCGTGCTTGGGCCGTCCGTGCCGCGCTCATCGGTGCCGGACCTCAAGGCGGTCAAGGGCCGCGCCATCGTCAACGGCGAGGAGGTCAGCCACGGCACCGGCGCCGACGTGCTCGGCCATCCCCACAACGCGCTCGCCTGGCTCGCCAACCATCTCGCCGCCGAGGGCAAGGGCCTGCACGCCGGCCAGCTCGTGTTGACCGGGAGCCTGGTCAAGACGCTGTGGCTGAAGGCCGGCGACAAGGTGCGGATGGAGCTGGACGGGCTGGGCGTGGTGGAGGCGGAGTTTACGTAAACTCACTCCATCGTCATTGCGAGCGCGGAGCAACGCCTTCGCCAAAATACATGCGGCCCTCGCCAGGGGAGCTAGCGAGGGCCGCGTCGTACATCGTCGTTCGCGCCTAGGTTCGCGAACACGATGTGGGAGCTCGGGAGAGACTTAGAAGGGCAGCAGAACGTCCATGACTTGCTGGCCGTAGCGCGGCTGCTGCACGTCCGTGATCTGGCCGCGGCCGCCGTAGGCGATGCGGGCTTGCGCGATCTTGCTGGAATCGATGGTGTTGTCGCTCTGGATGTCTTCGGGCCGGACGATGCCGGCGACCACGAGCTCGCGGATCTCGTAGTTGACGCGGATCTCCTGCTTACCTTCGACCACGAGGTTGCCGTTCGGCAGCACCTGGGTGACAACCGCGGCGACGTTGGTCTGCAACGCTTCCGTGCGATTGACCGAACCCTTGCCGTCGGCGGAGGACGTCGAGTCGGTGGTGAGAAGGCGACCGGGCAGGACCTTGAGCGGCTGTGTGACGGTCTGACTGCCGATGAAGTCGGTAATTCCCGAATCTTCCTTGGCGGTTCGGCTGCGCTGGGTCTCGTTGGAGAGGTTGGCCTTGTCGGTGATGTTCACGGTCACGGTCAGGAGGTCGCCGATCTGGTGGGCGCGCTGGTCCTTGAAGAAGGCGCGGCTGCCGTTGCGCCACAGCGAGTTCGGATTGTAGGAGGCGACTTCCGGCTTCGGCATCGGCATCTGCACCGGCTTGTAGCCGGGCTGCGTCGTCGGATTGTCGATCGCCGACAGTTTCGGCTGCTCGCCGATCTGCGACAGGCGGTCGATCGAGGAGCAGCCGCTCGCCAGCGCGCAGGTGGCCAGCAGCAGGGCAGAGATCGCTATGCGACGAAGACGGAAAGCCGAACTGAAACTGGACATGACTTACTCTGACTTGGCTGGAGCTTGCGTGACGCGAACTTGCGGGATCTGGGCCTGTGCGATCTGGGCCGGAGACGCGGGGGCCTGGACCAGGTTCCGGAGCAGGGCAGCAGTGTCGACGGGGGCGGGCGCTTCGTCGCGCTTGAGCGAGGAGGTCTGCTCGACCGCAGCCGGCGTCGGCGCGGACTGGCTGGCGCCCTGGACGGTGATCTGGCCGCGGGCGGTGACGGTCCCGGTCAGCGTGCGCTTGGTCTGCAGATTGAGAACGCTCACGGTGTCGCCCTCGGCGCCGCTCTCGAGCGCCTTGCCGCGGGTGGTGAGGTAGATCCCGGGAACCTGGTAGATCACGGTGACGCTCTGGTCGCGCGACACGAAGTCGGGCTTGACGATATCGGCGACGCGGATCGGCGTGCCCGCCCGCATCGGCCGGCGCAGCTGCATGCCGATGACGCGGTCGCGCGAGGCGGCCTCGCCGGCGACCTCGGCCTTAGGCCGGCGCTCCAGCGCAAGGTCGGAGGATTTCAGGATGTCGGCGCGGTCGATGTCGCGCGCCAGCACGGCCACTTCCACCGTCTCGATCGCGTTGCCGGTGAAGCGCAGCTTGGTCGGCGTCGGATTGCTGTCGTTGACGATCTCGAAGGCGACGTCGAAGCGGCCGCTGCGGGCGTCGTAGCGGGTCGCGACCGGCTGCAGCGCGCCGCTGTTGGAAGCGTCCAGCCGCATGTCGGAGATGCCGCGGTCGAAGGTGACGGTGATGTTGGCGGCGTCCCCAAGTCCGAACCGGCGCTCCAGCGCCGAGGCGACCGCGTTTTCGAGGTCCTTGTGAACGAGCGTGCGGGCGAGGCGGGTGACCTGGACTTCCTTGATGTCGCCGGTCATCACGCCGATCACCTGTTTTCCGCGCAGCACCGACAGCACCTGCGCGACCGGCAGTGCGCCGGTGGTGCCGAGATCGGGCGAGCGGTAGACCGGGATCATTGCGGCCGAGCCGGCATTGTCGATGAGATCGCCGACCCGCACCACGTCCGAGGTGACGGTGACGCTGGCGCGCAGCGTCGGCGCCGCGATGAAATCGTCGGCGGCCCGCGCCGGTAGCGCCAGCGCGAGGAGGACGGAGATCGTGGCAAGAGTGGTGCGGATCATCATCATGACCTCAGCGGAACAGCGCCGTGGTTGATTGCATCATCTGGTCGGCGGCGCTGATGACCTTGGCGTTCATCTCATAGGCGCGCTGCGCGGCGATCAGATCGCTCATCTCCGAAACGACGTCGACATTGGCCTGCTCCAGGCTTCCCTGAGTGACCTTGCCGTAGCCTTCGGAGTTCGCCGTGCCGTCCTGCGGCGAGCCGGAGGCCGGCGTTTCGGTGAACAGGTTGCTGCCGACCGGCTGCAGGCCGGCCTTGTTGATGAAACGGGTCACGCCGATCTGGCCGATGATCGAGGAGGTCGACGAGCCCGGCAGCGTCACCGAGACCTGGCCCTGCTCGCTCACCGCGATGCCAGAGGCGTTGTTCGGGATGGTGATGGTCGGCTGCACAGGGTTGCCCTGCGCCGTGACGATGCGGCCCTGATTGTCCATCTGGAAGGTGCCGTCGCGGGTGTACTGGTAGGTGCCGTCGGGCATCAGGATCTTGAAGAAGCCTTCGCCCGAGATCGCGAGATCAAGGTCGTTGCCGGTCTGCGACAGGGTGCCCTGCGTCATGCTGCGCGGCGTGCCGACGGTCTTGACGCCGCCGCCGACGTCGACGCCGACGGGCAGGATGGTGCCCTGGTCCGAGGCCTGTGCGCCGACGCGGCGCACGTGTTCGTAGATCAGGTCCTGGAACGCCGCCGTCTGCTTCTTGAAGCCGGTGGTGCGCAAGTTGGCGATGTTGTTGGAGATGACCTGGACGTTGAGTTCCTGGGCCGCCATTCCGGTCGCAGCGGTGTGGAGCGCTTGCATGTCAGTAATCCCTTACATCAGGCCGGAACGTCGGCGAGCTTCTCGATCGCCGATTTGTGGAGGTCGCTCTGCTGCTGGAGCAGATTGGCGATGGCGGTGTAGCTGCGCATGACTTCGACCATGCGGCTCATCTCGCCGACCGAGTTGACGTTCGATTTCTCGATGTAGCCCTGGCGGACCACGGACTTGGCGTCGGCCTGGATGACGGCGGAGCCGGCGTCATAGAGGTTGGCGCCGAGCTTGGTCAGCTTGGCCGGATCGTCGAACGAGGCCATGCGGATCTTGCCGCGGATCGAGTCGGTCCTGGCCGTGCCCTCGAGCACGGTGACGGTGCCGTCGGGGGCGACGTTGATGTCGTGGTCGGTCGGCTGGAAGGTGATCGGGCCGCCGGTGCCGAGCACGAGGTTGCCGTCGGAGGTGACGAGCTGGCCGGTGCTGTTGAGCGAGAATTTGCCGTCGCGGGTGTAGCGCTCGCCGCCGCCGGCCTGCACAGCGAAAAACGCGTTGCCGTCGATCGCCATGTCGAGCGGATTGTTGGTCGGCTCCATCGGCCCCTGGCCGACGTCGCGGAAGGTGCCGCGGTCCTGCACATAGGAGACCCGGCGGTCGGAGGCGATGAAATTGTCCTCACGCGCGTTCGAATTGAGGAATTCCTCGAACAGCGAATGGTCGGCCTTGAAGCCGTTGGTGTTGGCGTTGGCAACGTTGTTGGCGATGACATCCATCTGCCGCTCCAACGTCATCTGCCGTGACAAGCCGATCAGAAGCGCGTTCTGCATCGGAGATCTCCCCTGAGCGAGCCGCCACCTCGCTCTCCCAAGCGCCTTGGCCGACCCCGTGATCGAGACTGTCAGGTTCTCCCAAACCCTCCGGTCTCATCCCTGTCTCAGCGAAAGCCGTGCCAACGTGGGAAGTTTTGAAATTTCAATGGTTTGTTGATTTTTCGAGGGCGCGGGAAGGCGGCAGAAAGGTTCTGTTAGCCATGTTTGCCCGGCAGATTTTTCCTAGTGCAGGCCCGATCGAAAGGTTCCGTTAACCATTATTACCGTAGCGTTTGCGAGCAAGAGGAGCGCATTGCGCTGGGGCATTTGTATCGCGTCATTGTCTGCCAGGAGGCTTCGCTCTTTCGATCCGTTTAAGATGAGCGAGCCTGATCGACCATGGCAGAGAATGAAGCGGAAGGCGGCGCAGCCGCCGAAGGCGCGGAAGCCGCTGCCCCCAAGAGCAAGTTCAAGCTGATCCTGATCATCGTCGGCGCACTCGTCCTGCTCGGGGGCGGCGCTGCGACCTGGTTCCTGTTCTTCCGCCATGGCGAGGACGAGCATCACGCCGAGGCGGCGCCCCCGCCGAAGCCGCCGGCCTTCGTCGAGGTGCCCGACATCATGGTCAACCTTGCCGGCTCGCCCGGTGAGCGCGTGCAATACCTGAAGCTGAAGGTCGTGCTGGAGCTGAAGGAAGAGAAGCAGATCGAGACGATCAAGCCGACGATGCCGCGCATCACCGACATCTTCCAGACCTATGTGCGCGAATTGCGCTCGTCCGACCTCAACGGTTCCGCCGGCATCTTCCGCCTCAAGGAAGAGCTGACCAAGCGCGTCAACGCGGCGGTCGCGCCGGTCCAGGTCAGCGCGGTGCTGTTCAAGGAAGTCGTGATCCAGTGAGCATGGCGGGCTAGGGATCATGGCGGGCACCGACCAACCAGACCAGGACGCAATTGCCGCCCAATGGGAGGCCTCGCTCGATTCCGAGGATCCCGCCGAGGCCGCGAAGGCTGCTGCCGAAAACGAACTATCCGAGACCATGGCCCTGCAATGGGCGGCCATGGTCGAGGACGGCAGCCGCGATCTGGGCACCGGCAAGAACTCCGGCGAGCGGGTGCTGTCGCAGGAGGAGATCGACAACCTCCTCGGCTTCACGGTCGGCGACGTCACGCTCGACGATCATTCCGGCATTCGCGCGATCATCGATTCGGCGATGGTCTCCTACGAGCGTCTGCCGATGCTCGAAATCGTCTTCGACCGCCTGGTGCGGTTGCTGACGACAAGCTTGCGCAATTTCACCTCGGACAACGTCGAAGTCTCGCTCGACCGCATCACGTCGGTGCGCTTCGGCGACTACATGAACTCGATCCCGCTGCCCGCCGTGCTCACGGTGTTCAAGGCCGAGGAGTGGGAAAACTTCGGCATGGCGGTGGTCGATTCCAGCCTGATCTATTCGATGATCGACGTGCTGCTCGGCGGCCGCCGCGGCTCGAGCCAGCTCCGCATCGAGGGCCGGCCCTACACCACGATCGAGACCGAACTGGTGAAGCGGCTGGTCGAGGTGGTGCTGACCGACGCCGAGCAGGCGTTCCGGCCGCTGTCGCCGGTGACCTTCACGATCGACCGGCTCGAGACCAATCCGCGTTTCGCCGCGATCAGCCGCCCCGCCAACGCCGCGATCCTGGTGCGCCTGCGCATCGACATGGAAGATCGCGGCGGCAATATCGAGCTGCTGCTGCCTTATGCGACCATTGAGCCAATCCGGGGCGTCCTGCTCCAGATGTTCATGGGCGAGAAATTCGGCCGGGATACGGTCTGGGAGGGCCATTTCGCCACCGAGATCAACCAGGCCGAGATCTCGGTCGACGCCGTGCTCTACGAGGCCGACATCCCGCTCAAGCAGCTGATGCGGCTCAAGGTCGGCGACACCCTGCCGCTCGACATGCGCGCGGATGCCAACGTGACCGTGCGCTGCGGCGACGTCACCCTGACCGAGGGGCGGATGGGCCGGGTCGGCGATCGCGTCGCGATTCGGGTGACGAAACCCTTGCGCAAGCCAAGTACGACACTTGCCATGTTCGAGAAGGTCGACGAGCAGAACAAGATGATGGAGGCCCCATGAACCACTCCCTGGGAATGGCGATCGAGACGCTGGTGGCTATCCTGCTGATGCTGACGATCTTCTACTGCGTCATGCTCAACAAGCGGCTGACGCGGCTGAAGGCGGACGAGCATTCGCTGAAGGCGGTCATCGGTGAACTGATCACGGCGACCGAGATCGCCGAGCGCGCGATCGGCGGGCTGAAGCTCGCGGTGCGCGACGTCAACGAGAACCTCGGCAGCCAGCTCGCGGCGGCAACACAGATGTCGGACCAGCTCTACAAGCAGCTCGGCGAAGCCGACAACGTGGTGCGGCGCCTGTCCAAGATCGCGATCGCCGCGCGCCCCATGACCGGTCAGGAAACGGTTGCCGCACCCGTGGCCAAGCCATCCTCGGCGAAGGCGGTGGCTGCCGCGGCCGAAGCCTTCTCCGAGCGCCGACGATCCAACGGCGGCCTTGCCGCATAAAGTCAGGGTATGAAGTCCTTTCGTAACATCCGCGTCATTCCGATCGTCCTGGTCGCCGTCGCAGGCCTCACCACGCTCAAGGTCGCGGGCCTCGTGATCAATGGCGGCTATGTCTTCGACTACCAGCCGAACAAGCTCAAAAAATCCTGGGCGCAGGAGAATCTGAATTTTCCGGGACGGGAAGACCCCGACATCACCGGCTCGACCCATGGCGCGCCGAAGGAGGCACCGAAGCCCGCTGCTCCCGAGACCAAGATGGAGGGGGGCACCCCGATCAAAATCGATGAGCCGCAGATCTCGGCCTCGGAGCGCGCGATCCTGGAACGGCTGCAGGCACGCCGGCAGGAGATCGAGGCCCGCCAGCGCGAGATCGACATTCGCGAGAGCCTGCTCAAGTCGGCCGAAAAGCGCATCGAGAACAAGGTCGACGAGATGAAGGCGGTGGAATCCCGCATTTCCGCAGGCCAGGCCGAGCAGAAGGCCGCCGAAGCCCAGCGCATGAAGGGCCTCGTGACCATGTATGAGGGCATGAAGCCCAAGGACGCCGCGCGGGTGTTCGACCGGCTCGAGATGGGTGTTCTGATCGAGATCGCCTCGGCCATCGCGCCGCGAAAGATGTCGGACATCATGGGCCTGATGTCGCCGGAAGCCGCCGAGCGGCTGACGGTCGAGATGGCCCGCCGCGCCAATGGCGGCGGCGATCAATCGGCCTCGGCCGGCGATCTGCCCAAGATCGACGGCAAGCCGACGCAAAAACCGAACTGAGGGCTCATACTTAAGAAGCCCTTAATTGGCAAAACCTACAATCGACGGCACGGGCCGGCGCCAGTGCCGGCATGGACCGTCGAACCGGAAGAAATGCCGCCAATGGCGCAGAAGGCTGCCGCCGGATTTGTGTCGCGAGCCCGCGCCTTGGCGCGGGTGCCGTCGCGCCATGTCCGCAAGGCCGCCACGCTGGCGGCCTGCCTGCTGATCGGCTTCAGTGCGCCCGCCAGGGCGGCCGACCCGGTCCGGGGCGAGGCGATTTTCTCGTCCGCGGGCGGCTTCGCCCGGCTGGTCATCAAGCTTGGCGAGGACGTTCCCTCCGAGGTCACGACGGCGGGCTCCATTCTCATCATCCGCTTCGACCGGCCGGTCGACGTTCCCGTCGACCGCGTCCCGGAAGGCGCGCCCGACTACGTCAATTCCGCCCGGCGCGATCCCGATGGCGGTGCCATCCGGCTGTCGCTGGCGCGGCGCGTCACCGTCAACACCATGAATGCCGGCGAGCGCACCTTCATCGATCTGTTGCCGGACGGCTGGAAGGGGCCGCCGCCGAGCCTGCCCATGGACGTGGTCAAGGAACTCGCCGAGCGCGCGCGCGTGGCCGAGCGCGCCTTGCGCGCCCAGCGCGCCTCGGTCGAGAGCAAGAAGCGTCCGCCGATCCGCGTTCGCGCTTCGGTGCAGCCGACCTTCGTGCGTTTCGTGTTCGAGATGCCCGACGGCGTCGGTGTGTCCTCCGTTCTCAACGAGCAGAAGCTCACGCTGGCCTTCAACGCCAACCTCAATTTCGATCTGGCGGACGCCGTCGTCGCCGCCCCCCGAACGTCGCTTCGATCAAGCAGAAGGGCGACGTCGACCAGACCAGCGTCGAGATCGCTCTGATCGGTGATTCCGACGTGCACTCCTTCCGCGACGAGAAGAACTACGTCGTCGACATCGCCTTCCAGCCGGACAAGGGCAAGACCGCCGCAACCGCCGAATCCGTGCTCGCGCAGGCGAAGCCTGCTGCCCAAGCTCGTGCACCGGCGCCGGAAAAGCCGGCGGCGGAGAAGCCGAGGGAGGCCCAGCGCGAGATCTCACCGCCGACCTCGGAGACGATCGCCCGCGAAGCCAGGATCGAGGTGAAGCCCGAGGCGAAGATGGAAGCACCCGCCGCGGCGCCGCCCGGCGAAGCACCCAAGGAAGTACTCAAGGAAGCACCCAAGCCGGCGCCGGCTCCCGTGGTCGAAGCGCCGCCCGCTGCGGAAGCGCCCAAGGAAACAGTCAAGGCAACGGTCAAGGAAGTCGCCAAGGAAGCCGTCAAGGAAGCCCCGAAGCCGGCCGCGCCGGCAACGGAAGCCGCGGTCGCGCCCGTCAAGCCTGCGACTGCCGAGGCGCCGGCCGCGCCGTCGCCGCCCATTGCCAGCGTCGATGCGCGCCGTGACAGCGACGGCTTGCGCGTCACGTTCCCGCTTCAGGTCGCAACGCCCGCGGCGGCGTTCCGCCGCGGTGACACGGTGTGGCTGGTGTTCGACTCGCCGAAGCCGATCGACGTCGAGGCGATCCGCACCAGGGGCGGTGCGATGATCGGCGAAGTCAGCCGCATGCCGCTCGACAAGGGGCAGGCGGTGCGCATCCGTCTCACCCGGCCGCTGGTCTACTCGCTGACGAGCGAGGAGGTCGGCAAGGAGACCAACTGGCTGCTGACGCTCGCCGACAAGATCCAGGCGACGCCGTTGCCGCTGATGATGTCGCGCAACATCACCGATCCCGCGCTCGCCACCATCGCGATCCCCTTCGCCAATCCGGGCGTGTTGCATAAACTGACCGATCCCGACGCCGGCGACATGCTCTATGTCGTCACCGCGCAGCGACCGGTCCGCGGCTTCATCAAGCGGCAGGACCTCGTCGATCTCTCGCTGCTGGAATCCGCGCACGGCATTGCGATCCGGCCGAACTCCGACGAGGTCGGTGTGGAGGTCGGTTCCGACAAGGTCATTCTCGGCAAGAAGGGCGGGCTGACGCTGTCGCCGGTCGATATTTCCGCCGACCGCGCGCCGACCGCGGTTCGGCCGATCTTCAGCCCGGAAGGCTGGCGCAAGGGCCAGTCCGAAAACTTCGTCGCGCGGCAGGGCGAGCTGATCTTGGCGGCCGCCACCGCCGAGCCGGCGCAGCGCTCGCTGCCGCGGCTCGACCTCGCGCAGTTCTACATGTCGCGCGCCATGTATCACGAAGCCAAGGCCGTGACCGACCTGATGCTGAGCGATCCTCTCAACAAGGAGGAGAGCGGCGCGCTGATCATGCATGCGATCGCGAGCATCCTGATCGGCCGGCCGGCGCAGGGTCTGAAGGACCTCGCCAATCCCGTGATCGGCAACAGCCATGATTCCCAGCTCTGGAAGGCGCTCGCCTATGCGCGCCAGGGCAAATGGGCCGATGCGCGCGAGAAGTTCAAGAACGTCGAATTCGCCATCGCCTCGCTGCCGCTCGACATCCAGCGCATCGTGACGATGGACGCGATGCGCGCCTCGCTCGAGGTCAAGGACTATGCCGGCGCCTCCAAGCGCCGCAGCGAGATCGAGGTGGTCGGCATCCCGCCCGAGGCTGCGCCCGGCTTCGCGGTGCTGCGCGGCCGGCTCGCCGAGGCGCTCGGTCACGACAAGGACGCGCTCGACGACTACAAGTTCGCGGTCGCCTCCGACGACCGGGCGGCGGCGGCGGAGGCCAAGCAGCTCGAGGTGGCATTGCGGCAGAAGCGCGACGAGATCAGCAAGGAAGACGCGCTGCGCGAGCTCGAGACGCTGTCGATGACCTGGCGCGGCGACTCGATCGAGGTCAAGACGCTCCAGTTGCTGTCCCAGATGTACGCGGAGAACGGGCGCTATCGCGACGCGCTCACGGCGGCGCGCACCGCGACGAGGCTCCAGCCGAACGCCGAGGCCTCGCGCCAGGCGCAGGACCTTGCCTCCGACCTGTTCACGCAGATCTTCCTGGGCCCCAAGGGCGACGATCTGCCGGCGGTCGAGGCGCTCGGGATGTTCTACGAGTTTCGCGAGTTGACGCCGATCGGCCGTCGCGGCGACGAGCTGATCCGCCGTCTCTCCGACCGTCTCGCCTCGATCGACCTGCTCGACCAGGCCGCCGAGCTTCTGCAATACCAGGTCGACCATCGTCTCGAAGGCGCCGCCCGCGCCCAGGTCGCCGCACGCCTGTCCATGATCTATCTCGCCAACCGCAGGCCGGACAAGGCGATCGCGGCACTGCGCGCGAGCCGCATCAGCGATCTCTCCGGCGAGCTGCGCCAGCAGCGCCTGCTGCTGGAGGCGCGGGCGCAGAGCGATGTCGGCCGTCACGACCTCGCGCTCGACATCGTCTCCAACGTCTCCGGGCGCGAGGTGCTTCGCCTGCGCTCCGACATCTTCTGGGCGGCGCGGCGCTGGCGCGAGTCCGCCGAGCAGATCGAGCTCTATTACGGCGAGCGCTTCCGCGACTTCAAGCCGCTCAATGCGGTGGAGAAGAGCGACATCATCCGCGCCGCCGTCGGCTATGCGCTCGCGGACGATTCGATCGGCCTGTCGCGCTTTCGCGAGAAGTACGCGCCGCTGATGAGCGAGAGCGCCGACCGTCTCGCCTTCGACATCGCCAGCAAGCCGGCCGCTTCCTCGAGCGCCGAATTCGCCGAGATCGCCAAGCTCGCCGCCAGCGTCGACACGCTCGACGGCTTCCTGCGCGAGATGAAGCAGCGCTTCCCCGACGCCACCGCCCGCGCGCCGGGCTCGCCGCAGGCCAAGGAAGAGGCCGACCACACCGGCTCGCTGCCCACGATCCCCGTCGTGCGGCAGATCAAGATGACGCGGTAGGAACCCTGCTACCTCTGGACCTCTCGACAGGTGCCGCGCCAGGCGGCAACCTGTGCCCCTTCATGCCGGGAGAGCGTTGTTATGAGCAAGCCTGCCAAGACCGAAGCCGAACTCGTCGCCATGGCGCGGGCCGAATTGAAGGTCCATTCCGATGGCCCTGACGGTCTCGCCATCTCGATCGTCCGCGACGGTGACAGCTGGGAATTCCGTGCCGATGCGGACCAGGCGACGCGGGACAAGCCGGGCTTTCCCGAAAGTGTCGCCATGCTGGTGCAGATCGGTGATCACCTCAGCAAGCAGTATGACGTGAAGGGGTAGGGCAGGTCTGCCCCACGTAACGCGATTCGTGTCACACATTCGGTGTCGTCGCCCGGCTTGACCGGGCGACCCAGTACTACGAGACGGAAGTGATCGATCGATGGGCCGCGGGGTACTGGATGCTCCGGTCAAGCCGGGGCATGACAGCGGAAGTTGCGGTACTATCCCCCGTAACTCTGCACAAGGCTCCCCGCCACCAGCGACCAGCCGTCGACCAGCACGAAGAAGATCAGCTTGAACGGCAGCGAGATCGTCGCCGGCGGCAGCATCATCATGCCCATCGACATCAGCACGGAGGCCACGACGAGGTCGATGATCAGGAAGGGCAGGAACAGCAGGAAGCCGATCTCGAAGGCGCGCTTCAGCTCCGAAATCATGAAGGCGGGGACGAGGATGCGCAGCGCGAGGTCGTCGGGGGTGGCCGGCGGCGGCTCGCGGGACAGGTCCAGGAACAGCTTGAGGTCCTTCTCGCGCACGTTCTTCTGCATGAAGCCGCGCAAAGGGACGGAGGCGCGCTGCAGCGCGTCCTCGACGCTGATCTGGTTGGCGACGAGCGGGCGGATGCCCTCGTCGTAGGATTTCTGCAGGACGGGTCCCATCACGAAGAAGGTGAGGAACATCGCGAGCGCGATGATCACCGAGTTCGGCGGTGCGGTCGCCGTGCCCATCGCGGTACGCAGCAGCGACAGCACGACCACGATGCGCGTGAACGACGTCATCATGATCAGGATCGACGGCGCGATCGACAGCACCGTGAGCAGGGCGATGAGCTGGATCGCGCGCTCGGTGACGCCGCCGCCACCCTGACCGCCCAGATTGATGCTGATGTCCTGCGCATGCGCAGGGCTCGCGAGCGAAGCCGCGCCGATCAGGACAGAAAGAAGAAAAACTCTACGCGGGAGGGCCGGCAGCCTCACGAAGACGGCTTCGGACGGCCGAGCAGCGAGGCCATCTCGTCTTCGAGATTTTCAAAGCTGGTCTTTTCCACGGCCGGCTTTGCGGGCGGGGCCGGTGGCGTCGGCGGCTCACTGCGCGCCACGCGCGGCGGCGGGGCGGGCGGCTCGGGTGCAACCGGCGGCGCGACCGTCTCACCGGCGGGACGGCGCAGTGCGGCTTCGAGCCGCTGCGCCATCTCGGCGAGA
The DNA here is from genome assembly GCF_007290395.2 of Bradyrhizobium cosmicum. Classification (NCBI taxonomy): domain Bacteria; kingdom Pseudomonadati; phylum Pseudomonadota; class Alphaproteobacteria; order Hyphomicrobiales; family Nitrobacteraceae; genus Bradyrhizobium; species Bradyrhizobium cosmicum. The sequence continues at coordinate 2,612,413 of NZ_CP041656.2, forward strand.
TTCTGCTCGGCGCTCGATGGCGCCGCAGGGGCGAGGGCCGGCGGCGCCGGAACGGACGGAGCCTGCGGCACGGGCGGAGGAGGCGGCGGCGGCGCGGGCGCGCGTTCGGCGCGGACCGGCGGCACCTTCACCGGCTCGCTCTGGCGTGGCGGACGCGGCATCAGCGGCGGTTCGTTGCGGGCGATGCGGGGCGGTACGGGTTCAGGACGCAGCTCGCGCTCAGGGCGCGGCGCGATCGGCTCGTGCGTAAAGCCGCCCAGTGGCGGCTCGCTGCGGCGCTCGGCCAAAGCGGGCGCCGGCCGGCGCACCTCGTCGGCGAAGGAGGGACGTGCGGGCCGCGGCGGCGGCTCGGGCATCTGCGGCTCGGGATGATCGAGCAGCTCGGGCCGCGGCGCTTCGTCGGCCCAGCCGCCGGTGTCGGGCATCGGCGCGAGACGCGGCGGCTCGGCGGCGTTGGGACGCTGCGGAAGCTGGTCGCGGCCGGGCGCGCCGCGCACGATATTCGGCTCGACGACGATGTCGGTGGGGCCGCCGATCATCAAGAGGTGTTCGACATTGTCACGCCGGACCAGCACCAGGCGGCGCCGGCCGTCGACCGCGGCGGCATCGATCACGGCGAGCCGGGGCATCCTGCCGCGCTGGGTGTTGGCGCCGAGCCGGCTGGAGGCGAATCGGCGAACCAGCCATGCAGCGACGCCGATCAACGCCAGAACGACGATGAACGCGACGATGAACGTGATAGGGCTGCCTTGCATACTTGTCCCCGACAAATGGCGCTTTTCTCGTGCCTAAGGTCAGATGCGCCGACCACAGGCGTGCGATGCCCCAAACTGCGATTTCTTAACGTCCCACGGCAAGTTTTGCCGTCCCCAACTCTTAATAACCCATGAATCGCTCGATCCAAAACGACTTCTTGGCCTGTGCATGACCGGCCAAGCGATTGGGTTAATGCCGCTTTTCGGGGCGTAGAATCACGGGAGCGCAAACGCGTGTTCCGCGCGATGGCAAGCGTCGATCGCATCCTTAACCACCTGTTAACCATACACGCGGCAAATTCTGCCTAGCTTCGGACCTCAGATCCGCAAGAGGCGGAAGGAGCCGCAACGATGTCCATCAACGACCTTCCGGTGCTGTCGGCGCTTCGCACCAAGATGCAGTGGCACCAGGAGCGCCAGCGCGTCCTGTCCGAGAACGTCTCCAATTCCGACACGCCCCAATTCCGGCCGCGCGACCTGGTCGAGCCGAAGCTCGACAAGGCGGGCGCGGTTACGGGCGCGATGGGCCCTCTGGCGCTCACCCGCACCAGCGGCTCCCACATCAGCCCGTCAGGCGCGGCTTCGGGCTTCGACCAGAACAAGAATGCGGGCTTTCAGACACGCCCCGCGGGCAATGCCGTCAATCTCGAAGAGGAGATGCTGAAGTCCGCCAGCAACCAGATGGATTATGCGGCGGCGACCTCGCTTTATTCGAAGAGCCTGCATCTGCTCAAGACCGCGATCGGTAAAGGCTAGGGCCGGAGAGGTAGACCATGGCGAATGACAGCAGCGACTTTGCCCGCTCGATGGCGATTGCGACCTCCGGGCTGCGCGCGCAGGCCGGGCGCATGCGGGTGATCTCGGAAAACATCGCGAATGCGGATTCGACCTCGCAGACCGCAGGCGGCAATCCCTACCGGCGCAAGGTGCCGACCTTCTCCTCCGCGCTCGACCGGACCCTGGATGCGCAGGTGGTGACGCTGGGCAAGATCAAGCCCGACCAGTCCAACTTCCGCGTCAAATACGAGCCGAACAATCCGGCGGCGGACGCCACCGGCAACGTCAAATATCCCAACGTGAACTCGGTGGTCGAGATGACCGACATGCGCGATGCGCAGCGGTCCTACGAGGCCAACCTCAACATCATCAGTGCGACGCGCCGGATGATCCAGCGCACTCTCGACATCCTCAAGAGCTGAACAGGACAATGAGCCATGGCATCACCGACAGTCGCCGCCAATGCTTATGCCAACCTCGCCCGCGTGCTGGAAAACAGCGGCGCCGGTGCAGGCAAGGGCAGCGAAGCGAGCGGGCAATCCTTTGCGTCGCTGCTGAAAGACGCCGTCGGCAGCGTCATGGAGTCCGGCAGAAAGTCCGACGCGCAGACGGTGGCGATGGCCGCCGGCAAGGCCAACGTGATGGACGTGGTGACGGCGGTCGCCGACACTGACGTCGCCGTATCCACGCTGGTCTCGGTCCGCGACCGCGTGATCGCGGCCTATGAAGACATCATGAAGATGCCGATCTGATTTGGGGGCGCTGTCATTCCGGGGCGCGCGCAGCGCGAACCCGGAATCCATGGTGCGACCAACGCCGCGGCTCGATGGATTCCGGGCTCTCGCTTCGCGAGCCCCGGAATGACGACCAACAATTCACAGTGAGAAAAAGAAAATGACCGGACCCGAAACCCTCGACGTCGCGCGTGATGCGATCTGGACGATCGTGATCGTGTCGTCGCCGCTGATGGTGGTCGGCCTCGTGGTCGGCGTCATCGTGTCGCTGTTCCAGGCGCTGACGCAGATCCAGGAGCAGACGCTGATCTACGTGCCGAAAATCCTGGCCATCTTCGCCACGATGCTGTTGGCGCTGCCGTTCATGGCCGACGCACTTCATTCTCACATGCTGCGGATCTCGTCGCGAATCATCGGCGGCTGAGGCACAATGCGCCCGTCATGCGCATCGACGTCTCGCTGCTGCCGGCGCTCGCCGCGGCCTTCATGCTCGTCTTCGCCCGGGTCGGCGCGATGGTGATGCTGCTGCCGGGGCTGGGCGAGACCAATATTCCGACGCGAATCAAGCTGTCGATCGCGCTGCTGCTCACGCTGATCATCCTGCCGCTGCATCGGAGCGCCTACCAGGTCGACATGGGCTCGCTGGCGCCGCTGCTGGTCCTGATGCTGCATGAAATCGTGATCGGCATCGTGCTGGGCGCGACCGCCCGCGTGACGCTGTCGGCGCTTCAGGTCGCAGGTTCCGTCATCGCGCAGCAGATGGGGCTCGGCTTCGTCACCTCGGTCGACCCGACCCAGGGACAGCAGGGGGTGCTGGTCGGCAACTTCCTGACCATGCTTGGCATCACGCTGTTATTTGCCACCGACAGCCATCACCTGGTGATCGCGGCACTGAACGACAGCTACGCGATCTTCTCGCCGGGCGAGACCGTTTCGAGCGGCGATGTCGCTTCGCTGGCGACGCGCGCCTTTGCGGCCGCGTTTCTGCTCGGCCTGCAGCTTTCCGGGCCGTTCCTGGTGTTCGGCCTCGTCTTCAATATCGGGCTCGGCGTGCTGGCGCGGCTGATGCCGCAGATGCAGGTCTATTTCGTCGGCGTGCCGCTGTCGATCTTCGCGGGCTTTCTGGTGCTCGCCGTGGTGCTTACCGCGATGATGGGCACGTTTCTCGACTATTTCATCGGTGTCATGCACCAGATGATGCCGCTCAACAGGTGATCGATGTCGGACGACAAGGATCCAGAGAGCCAAACAGAAGACCCGACACAAAAGCGTCTCGAAGAGGCGCTCGAACGCGGTGACGTCGCCAAGAGCCAGGAGATCAACACCTGGTTCATGATCGCGGGCGGCACGCTCGTGGTCTCGACCTTCTCGGGATCGGTCGGCAGCGGGCTGCTGACGCCGATGCGTGGCTTGCTCGCCAATTCCTGGATGATCAAGACCGACGGCAAGGCCCTGCTGGCGTTGATGCAGCAGATCGAATTCGCGGTGCTCGCGGCGGTCGGCGTGCCGCTGATGATGCTGGCGCTGGCGGCGATCGCCGGCAACATGCTCCAGCACCGGCTGGTGTGGTCGGCGGAATCCCTCAAGCCCAAATTCAGCAAGATCTCGCCCGCCGCGGGCTTCGCCCGCATCTTCGGCAAGCAGGCGGCGGCAAACTTCCTGAAAGGCATCGGGAAGCTGACCGCGATCAGCGTGGTGATGACCATCGTCCTGTGGCCGGAACGGCACCGCATGGAGGCGATGGTCAAGCTCGACCCGGCCGCCCTGCTGGGCGCCACCACCAGCATGACCATCCATCTGCTCGGTGCCGTGGTCGCCGCGCTCGCGATCGTCGCCATCGGCGACTACTTTTTCCAGTATCGCAGCTGGTTCCAGCGGCAGAAGATGTCGCTCCAGGAGATCAAGGAAGAGTTCAAGCAGTCCGAAGGCGACCCGCACATCAAGGGCAAGCTCAGGCAGTTGCGCCAGCAACGCTCCAAGAAGCGCATGATGGCGGCGGTTCCCAAGGCTTCCGTGATCATCACCAACCCGACCCACTATTCGGTGGCGCTGTCCTACGAGCGCGGCATGTCGGCGCCGATCTGCGTCGCCAAGGGCGTCGACAACCTCGCTTTCAAGATCCGGGAGATCGCGAGGGAGCACGACATTCCGATCGTCGAGAACGTGCCGCTGGCCCGCGCGCTTTACGCCACCGTCGAAATCGACCAGGAAATCCCGACCGAGCACTACCATGCGGTCGCCGAGGTCATCGGTTACGTGATGCGGCTGAAGCGCGGATTCAGCGCCGGCCGCGGATAAAACCCCCGAAAAGTACCGGAAATGGCTGTAATCTGGGAATCAGCGTACCTTTCGCCCTTGCTGCCCTTGCGCCTGCGGGTCCGATTCAGGCAGGGAGGACCCTGCGCGCGGCGTAGCGCGTTGATTCTCTGCCGACAGGCTGTGCCAGCTTGAGATGACTGCCGAGACCGACCACGACCTCCCACGCGAGCCCGTTGCGGCGCACGAGCCGTCGCCGCGCTCGGGCAGCATTGCGCTCGTGCTGCTGGTGGCGGCCGGCCTCGTCGCGGTCGCCGTCGGGCTGATGACGCTCGGGCGGGTGCAGGCGCAGCCCTACATTCTCGGCATCCTCGCCGTGCTGGCGATGGTCGGCCTGTTCAACCTGTTCGCCTTCGCCGCCGGCATCATCCGTTTCGTCGACCGCAATCTCGACGATCCCGTGATGGGCCGCATCGCCGACCACGCCTTCGACGGGCTGGCGGTGACCGACCCGCGCGGCCACGTAATCTATTCCAATGCGGCCTATCTGACGCTGACCGGTGCCACCGGTCCGCAGGACGTGCGTCCCGTGGAGCGCGTCTTCATCGGCAACCCCGACGTCTCCGAAGCCGTGTTCCGTCTGCTGAAGGCGGCTCGCGAAGGCAAGCGGCAGCAGGAGGAGGTCCGCATCTCCGGCCAGGACGGCAGCCAGGGCCGCTGGCTGCGCATGCGGGTGCGTCCGCTCGGCACGGGAAAGCGCGAGACGCGCTATGCGGTGTGGTCGATTGCCGACATCACCCGTGATCGCGAGCGCCAGGAGGACGTGTTCCAGGAGCTCCAGCATGCGATCGAATATCTCGACCACGCGCCGTGCGGCTTCTTCTCGGTCAATCCGGCCGGGGAGCTCGCCTATGTCAACGCGACGCTGGCGAACTGGCTCGACTACGATCTGGCCGAGATCGGCTCGGGCGGGCTGAAGCTTACCGACATCGTCTCGGGCGATGGCGCCTCGCTGTTGACGTCCATCGTGGCGGTGCCGGGCGAGGTGAAGACGGAAGTTTTCGACATCGACCTGCGCATGCGCACCGGCAAGACCATGCCGGTGCGGCTGTATCACAAGCTCGCCTTCGGCGCCGACGGGGCGCCGGGGCCGTCGCGCACGCTGGTCATCAGCCGCGCCCGCGACGAGCGCAGCGATCCGGACCGCGCCGCCGAAGTGCGCTTCATGCGCTTCTTCGACCACACGCCGATGGCGATCGCGACCGTCGACCGCGGCGGCAACGTCGTGCGCGCCAATGCGCGCTATGCCAAGCTCGGGCAGGCGCTCGGGCTCGACAGCGCCAGCAAGTCGATCTTCCGTGCGGTCAGTTCGCGTGACCGTCATCTGCTGATTGCGGCCATCAACCAGGCCGCAGAAGGCAAGGCCGACATCGCGCCGGTCGAGGTCGCCCTCGAAGGGACCAAGGAGCGCTGGGGCCAGTTCTTCGTCACGCCGGTCGACTCGGCCGAGAACGACGCCGAAGCCGCCATCGTGCACATGCTCGAGACCACCGAGCGGCGCGCGCTGGAGAACCAGATCAACCAGTCGCAGAAGATGGAGACCGTCGGCCAGCTCGCCGGCGGCATCGCCCACGACTTCAACAACGTGCTCTCCGCCATCATGATGGCGAACGACTTCCTGCTGAACGCGCACAAGCCGACCGATCCGTCGTTCCAGGACATCATGCAGATCAAGCAGAACGCGACGCGTGCCGCCACGCTGGTGCGGCAGCTGCTGGCGTTCTCGCGGCGGCAGACGCTGCGGCCGCAGGTGCTCGATCTCGGCGATGCGCTCTCCGACCTCGCGATGCTGCTGCGCCGGCTGATCGGCGAGAAGGTCAAGCAGGAGACCATCCACGGCCGCGACCTCTGGCCGGTGAAGGTCGACGTTTCCCAGTTCGAACAGGTGATCGTCAATCTCGCGGTCAACGCGCGCGATGCCATGCCCGACGGCGGCAAGCTGATCATCCGCACCGCCAACGTCACCGCGGAAGAAGCGGCCAAGCTCGCCTACAAGGGCATGCCGGCCGCGGACTATGTGCGGATCGAGGTCGCCGATACCGGCACCGGCATTCCCGCCGACATCCGCGACAAGATATTCGAGCCGTTCTTCTCGACCAAGGAAGTCGGCAAGGGCACCGGCCTCGGACTCTCAACGGTCTACGGCATCGTCAAGCAGACCGGTGGTTTCATCTACGTCGATTCCGAGCCGGGGCAGGGCACCTCGTTCCAGATCTTCCTGCCGCGCCATCATGCCGAGCCCGAAGCGCAGGTCGAGCAGCCAGCGGCTGTGGCCAGCGCGACCAATGGCGCCGCCAAGGACGCTGCGCCCGCGGCGGAGGCGAAGCCGCGCACAGATCTCACCGGACAGGGGACCATCCTGCTGGTCGAGGACGAGGAGGGCCTGCGCGCGCTCAACGCACGCGGCCTGCGCTCGCGCGGCTACACCGTGGTCGAGGCCGAGAACGGCGTCGAGGCCATGGAGATGCTGGAGGAGCAGGGCGGCGCGATCGATCTCGTCGTCTCCGACGTCGTGATGCCGGAGATGGACGGCCCGACGCTGCTCAAGGCGATGCGAGAAACCAATCCCGACATCAAGTTCATCTTCGTTTCCGGCTATGCCGAGGACGCCTTCGAGAAGAGCCTGCCCGAAGGCCAGCAATTCGACTTCCTGCCAAAACCGTTCACGCTCAGCCAGCTCGTGGCGGCGGTGAAGGAGACGATGGTGAAGCAGGGGTGAGGCTGAGTCGCGGTGACGGCTTTGATGGAGCTTCGCTCGCCAGGACGAGGGAGAAAGCGGAAATCCCGGCCAAGACCGGTACCCCGCGACCATAGTTCCGCCGCAGGTCTGGCCAAACCCTCGTCAAATATGGGCTTTTGCCGCATCCCCGCGACTGAGGGCCGCAGCCATGCGTTCCGAAACCGGCTTCCTTTTTCGGGAAGTCTGCCCATCTTAGGAGCACGTCCCCATGCCGGGGATTTGGGAAACGAACATGAATTTCTCGCAACGCTCCCGCAATCTCTTCAAGACGATCGCTGTCGTGCTGGCGCTTGCGCTGCCGACTGCACTGGCGATCTCGTCCGCCGACGCGCGGGTCGGTGGCGGCATGTCGTCAGGTTCGCGCGGCTCGCGGACCTATTCGGCGCCGCCCTCGACAACGACCGCGCCGGGCTCGGCTTCGCAGTTCAACCGCACCTACACCCAACCGGGCGCAGGCATGAATTCGGCCGCAGCCGCGCCCGCGCGCGGCGGCCTGTTCGGCCGTGCCGGCGGCTTCATGGGCGGCCTCGCGGCCGGCTTCCTCGGTGCCGGCCTGCTCGGCATGCTGTTCGGCGGCGGCCTGTTTGGCGGCCTCGGCGGCCTGTCGTCGATCCTCGGCCTGATCATCCAGATCGTGCTGGTGGTGGTCGTGGTGCGGCTGGCGATGTCCTGGTGGCAGCGCCGCCACACGCCGCAGGCGGCCTATGCCAACGCTGATGCGAGCGCCGGTCAGGGTCCGCAGCCGAACTATCGCAGCGGCCTTGGCGGCGGCGCCACTGGTGGTGGCCTTGGCGGCGGTCTTGGCAGCTTCGGCTTCGGTGGCGCCAACAACGCGCCGCTCGAGATCAAGCCTGACGACTACGAGGCGTTCGAGCGCCTGCTCGGCGATGTCCAGGCCGCCTGGTCGAACGAGGACGTGGCCAAGCTGCACACGCTCGCGACGCCGGAGATGGTCTCCTATTTCGAGCAGGACCTCGGCAAGAACCGGGCGCGCAACGTCGTCAACAAGGTCACGAATGTGAAGCTGTTGCAGGGCGATCTCGCGGAATCCTGGCGCGAAGGCGAGACCGACTACGCCACAGTGGCGCTGCGCTTCGCTCTCACCGACAAGACGCTCGACCGCAACACCGGCGCGATCGTCGAGGGCAGCGAGCAGCCGGGCGAGGCCACGGAGGTCTGGACCTTCGCCCGCCGTCCGAACAGCGCTTGGGAATTGTCGGCGATCCAGCAGACCAACTGATCGCCTTCGAATTGAAGACAAGGGCGTCGTGCTTCGGCACGGCGCCCCTTTTCGTTTGTGTGGCTTGAGCTCTCTCCTTCGTCACGGAGCCCCACCCTGACGGAACCGGCAGCCGCGTGTTAGATTGGTCCGGTCGCCCCACATGCACGGACCCCTCCCATGAAATACGAGCTCTACTATTGGCCCGAGATACAGGGCCGCGGCGAATATGTGCGGCTGGCGCTGGAGGAGGCGGGTGCGGCTTACGTGGACGTCGCGCGCGGTCCGCGCGGCTCCGGCGCGATGATGAAGATGATGGAGGCGCACAAGGGGACGCCGCCCTTTGCGCCGCCGTTCCTGAAAGCCGGCAAGCTTGTCATCGGTCAGACCGCCAACATTCTGCTTTATCTCGGCGGCCGTCACGGGCTCGCGCCGAAGACGGAAGCGGGAAAGCTCTGGGTGCACCAGCTTCAGCTCACCATCGCCGATCTCGTGCTGGAGATCCACGACACCCATCATCCGCTCGGACCATCGCTCTACTACGAAGACCAGAAGCCGGCGGCCAGGAAGCGCACGGCCGAGTTCTGGAGCGAGCGCGTGCCGAAATATCTCGGCTATTTCGAGCAGCTCCTTACCGACAATGGCGGCGCCTATGTCACCGGACGCAGGCTCACCTATGTCGATCTCTCGCTATTCCAGATCGTCGCCGGGCTGCGTTACGCCTTCCCCAGGCGCATGAAGGCGTTCGAGGCAGACATCCCCGGCCTCGTCGGCCTGCACGACCGGATCGCCGGGCGGCCGAACATCAAGGCCTATCTTGCGAGCGAGCGCCGCATTCCGTTCAACGAGCAGGGCATCTTCCGCCGCTACAGGGAGCTCGACGGCTAGAGCGATTTCGAGCGAAGCGGATGCCGGTTTGCATGAAGAAAACGCGTCAAAACAAGATGGGCTAGCCGGTCCGGAGAGAGGCTGGCGGCAGCCCCCGTTCCGGACCGGCCGTTTCGGGCGCGATTAATCGCCCGAACGCGTCATGGCTCCCGAGCGTCTGTGAACGCTCCGGACCAGATCGCTCGTTTGAATCGTCGGGGACGGGGGAGAGGTCGTGCTCGTCTGGGCAGGGGGGCTTGCAGAACATCGTCGCGACTCCCGTTGCGTGGGTGCGGACGCTGTCTAGCGGGGGCCGCACGCGGTGGCGTCGCCCGATTAGAGGAGCGCGCGCGTTTTTCTGGGAGGTCTCGGCTTATCGCAGAGAGGCGTGATGCGTGCTCACGGCGCATCCGGCAAAGATCTGGCCGGACGCGCGAAAGGCCCGATCGACCGGATCGGGCGCTTCGTCTTCGGCGCGCTCGATCAGGCGAGCTGATCGATCCGCGTGCCCTGACCCGGCGGCAGCGGCGCCGGCGGCGGCGGCTTGTAGGTCGGGTCGTTGTCCTTGGTCTTGGCCTGGTCGTCCTGCTGCTTGGTCGTGTCGTAGCTCGGGACCACGATCGCGATCGGCGGCGGCGTAACGGTAGAAACGCTCATCCACAAATCCTCACATATGGAAACAATTGACCTTGCGCTGCCAGGCGCGAAACTTCCGTCAAGCCAATCGTTAAAATGCGAGGGATCTGGTGCGGTGGAAGGCGCGCTTCTATTCGTCCTTGCCGCGCGTAATCGCGATGGACGCATCGGTCTTGGTGCGGGTGCATTCCATATTGAGCCGCCGGTAGCGCATGGCGACCTTGTCACCGCGGAGCAGTCCCATCCGCTTGAGGCAGCGTGTCGCGCCGGTCGTGGTGTCGTCCTTGGTCACGGTGAAGACGATCGCCGCCATCGAGCCCACCAGCGCAAAGAACTCCGGCTTGGGCTTGCGATCGCCCTTGGCATAGAGCTCGATGGAATATTTATCGCCGCGGCAAGCTACCGACAGCTCCTTGGCGAGCGGGTGCGTCAGGTAGACGACGTTTGCTGCCCGGAAATTCACCTTGAGGCGATCGACCTGGTTTGCCAGCTCCTTGGCGCTGTCGTCGCAGCGGTCGGCGCGCGCGGGTGAGGCGAGGGTCACAAGTCCGGTGATGGCGGCGGCGACCAGGATCGCGCCGCGGAAGTGCAGTTTGAAAATCATGATGAAAAGCCCCTTAGGGCGCGCATTCAACCGTCGTCGCACGCGGAGTGCAAGGGGGGCACCTCGGTCTTCCCACGCATCATGATGGCCCCGGCTTGCCGCCGACAGCCGCCGAATCGGGATGCCCTGGCCGCGCCGTAGCGCCTTCCCTTTGCGGCAAAAAAGCTTAGAACGCTTCCATGCTGAGAGGCCCGCGAGGGCTCCAAAACCCCGAGATCCGCCCCATGAACGCTCCCACCGCTTTCCCCGACCAGTCCAAGCCCGTTCCGCCCTACAAGCACACCCCGCTGTTCCCGCTGGGCAAGGACGAGACGCCCTACAAGAAGATCACGGCCGAGGGCGTGCGGATCGAGAAGGTCCTGGGCAGGGACATGCTGGTGGTGTCGCGCGAGGCGCTGCGGGCGCTGTCTGAGGCGGCTTTCGGCGACATCAACCATTATCTGCGCCCCGGCCATCTGAAGCAGCTCCGCGCGATCCTGGAGGACGGCGAGGCCAGCCCGAACGACAAGTTCGTGGCACTGGACTTTCTGAAGAACGCCAACATCGCTGCCGGCGGCGTGCTCCCGATGTGCCAGGACACCGGCACCGCGATCATCATGGGCAAGAAGGGCTGCAACGTCATCACCGACGGTGACGACGAGGCCGCGCTGTCGGAAGGCGCGCGCGATGCGTATCTGCGCCGTAACCTGCGCTACTCGCAGGTCGCGCCGCTCTCGATGTACGAGGAGAAGAACACCGCCAACAACATGCCGGCGCAGTGCGAGATCTACGCCGAGGGAGATGACGCCTACAAGTTCATGTTCATGGCGAAAGGCGGCGGCAGCGCCAACAAAAGCTTCCTGTTCCAGGCCACGCCCTCGGTGCTGACCAAGGATCGGCTGCTCGCCTTCCTCAAGGAGAAGATCCTGACCCTCGGCACCGCGGCATGCCCGCCCTATCACCTCGCCATCGTGATCGGCGGCACTTCGGCCGAGCTCTGCATGAAGACGGTGAAGCTGGCGTCGGCCCGCTATCTCGATGCGCTGCCGACCCACGGCTCGCCCGACGGCAACGCCTTCCGCGACGTCGAGATGGAGCAGGAAATCCACAAGATGACGCAGTCGCTCGGCGTCGGCGCGCAATTCGGCGGCAAATATTTCTGCCACGACGTGCGCGTGATCCGCATGCCGCGTCATGGCGCCTCGCTGCCGATCGGCCTTGGCGTGTCCTGCTCGGCCGATCGCCAGGTGCTCGGCAAGATCACCAAGGACGGCGTCTATCTCGAGGAGCTCGAGCACAACCCTGCGCAGTATCTGCCGCAGGTCGAGCAGTCGCTCGGCGGCGAGGTTGTCAAGATCGACCTCAACCAGCCGATGAAGGACATCCTGGCGACGTTCTCGAAGTTTCCGATCAAGACCCGGGTCTCGATGACCGGCACCATGATCGTCGCGCGCGACAGCGCGCATGCCAAGCTGCGCGAGCGCCTTGAGAAGGGCGAGCCGCTGCCGGATTATTTCAAGAACCACCCGGTCTACTACGCGGGTCCCGCCAAGACGCCCGAGGGCTACGCCTCCGGCGCGTTCGGCCCGACCACGGCCGGCCGCATGGATTCCTTCGTCGACCAATTCCAGGCCGCCGGCGGCTCGATGGTGATGGTGGCCAAGGGCAACCGCGCGCCGGCCGTGCGCGAGGCGTGCAAGAAGTACGGCGGTTTCTATCTCGGTTCGATCGGCGGTGCTGCGGCGAATCTCGCCGAGCACTGCATCAAGAAGGTCGAGGTGCTCGAATATCCCGAGCTCGGCATGGAAGCGATCTGGCGCATCGAAGTCGTCGACTTCCCGGCGTTCATTATCATCGACGACAAGGGGAACGACTTCTTCAAGGAGTTGAATTTGGGCTGAGATTTCACACCGCGCTTATGCGTGGGTGATTGTGCCTATGCGTCCACAGAATACCGTCATGCCCGGGCTTGTCCCGGGCATCCACGTTCTTGGTGCCGCGAACAAGACGTGGATGGCCGGGACAAGCCCGGCCATGACGATGCGGAAGCTTCAGGGCCTCAACTGCAATTCGTGACCTGGTTGGAGCACAGACCGCGCCACCAGCCGCGGACGCCGTCCTGGCTCTCGACCAGGCCCCAGAGGCCGCTGCAGGCGAAGATGCGCTTCGGGCCGCCGTCCGTGTCGATCGGGCCGCCGAGCTCGCGCTGGGCGGGCATCCATTTGGCATCGACGAAGGGCGCCTGAAACAGTCCGCCCATGCGGGTCGCGCCGTTGGCATAGGCGGCGCCGACCTTGTTGGAGGCGACCCAACCGCGGCCGGCATAGGGTTTCGGCGCGCTGCGTGGATATCGTTTGTCGTCCTCGTAATCCTTGCCCGGCGGCTTGGCGCCTTCGATCAGAAACCAGCCGTCTCTGAATCCGATGATGCGGAATTCGGTGAGCCAGCCGCCGTCGGGCGTGTTCTCGGCGCCGCCGAGCTTGAGCCGGTAGGGCGGCGGCAGCGTGCCGAGCACGCGCGCCTTGGTTGATGGCTCGGCGCGCACGTTGAGGCCATCAGGATCCTTGTCGATGGACCAGGCGCCGAGGTCGCAGGGCTCGGTGCCTGAAGGCAAGCTTGCGCGCTTACCGGCAAGGTCGGCATGCAGCTTGGCGAAATCGGTGTCGTCGTTGTCAGGATCCGGTCCGGTGCGCGGCTTCAGCTCGGCCGAGATCGCGCGCGTCGCATCCGGTGTGAGCGTGACGACGAGCGTCTGGCGCGCAGCGAACACGCTTGCCGGGGTCTTTGGATCGTTCGACGTGGCGGGATCAAGTGCGAGGTAGCCGGTCGCGCCATCGGTCCGGTAGGCGGAGCCTGCGACATAGCCTGCGGGTACCATGGCGAGCGCGCTTGCGCGCCACGCCGGTTCGGTGTCATCCGCATGGGCCGCTTGTGTCGCGACGCAGAGGAGCGTTGCCGCGATGAGACGGAGAATGCGCATGGTTGCCTGATACGCGGCTTTACGCCTTCGTACCGGTGAACGGGAAACTGCCCATCGGGCCGATGCCCATTTCGCCGCTCATGCTGTCGCCGGAGACCTTTCCGATGAACTCGAGCGTCAGCGGCATCGGCTTGTCGATCGAGACTTTCCAGTTGACGGCGTCGCCGCTGATGGTGCCGTCGAAGATCTCGGCGGAGTTGCCATCGGCGCCCTGGGTGCCCGTCAGCGTGCCGCCGGAGCTCGACAGGGTCAGCGTCGCCTGGCGCTCGCCCATCGGTGTCGTCATGGTCAGATTCCAGTTGCCGTCCACGGCCATTCCCGTCTCCCGAACAAATCCCGGCGGGCTACGACGATCCGCAGCCAGTCCTGGGCCGAGCGTATAGCGCAACTTGTCGCGGCTGCCTAACCCCGCGTGAGCGGCAATCAGGCGCGGGCCGCAGCACGCCGGCGGCTGGTGACGACGAGCCGGAGCACGATGTACTGGACGGCAAAGGCGAGGATCTTGGCGCCGCCTGCGACGACCGAGATATAGAATGCCCACAGCTTCAGATCGCCGGTCGAGGCAACCACGATCGTGCCGGCGCCAATCAAGAACATCAGCGCGGCCCATACATAACCCGCGGCCGTTACATATTCAGGGACTGTTTCCGTCACGATCGGCGGCATGTAGCGCAGCATCCAGCCGCGCTTGAGCATGATGGTCCCGATCGCAAAATGCGCGATCGCAGGCTTTGCCAGCATGAAGCGGGGATCATTGGTCAACAGCGTAACCGCCCCGAGCACGACGACGAGTCCGAGACTCGCATAGGTCATGAAGCTCAGCTGGTGCCCCTTGACGCGAGCATAGATCACTTGGGCGATCGCACCGGCAATCGCCACCGATGTCGCGAGGATGACGTTGTCGGTGACGAGATAAATGATCAGGAAGATGATCGCCGACAGGAAGTCGGAAGCGAGGCGGGCGAATACGTCCTTCATCGTCGATCCTGTTCAGTGAGGGGTGGGCAGTGCGCCGGCCAGCTTACCGTACTTGATTTGGCAATATTCAGGATACCACTTCGTGAAATAGATCGCACTGTTGCGGGCGGCGAAGGCGACCGCAAGGCCCGACCAGACTGGCAGGCCGGGGAAGCAGAGCAGCACGATGTTCGCTGCCATCATCAACAGCGCGGCCGCAGTCCAGGCACCGGTGATGATGTAGTTGGCAGTGAGGAAGCCGGGCATCGCCGCGGTCTCGGCGGGGACCGCTTCAACCGCATATTGCAGCGTGAAGGGACGGCGAACAAGCATCGAGCCGAGCGAGATCACGACGATTCCGATATCGACCGACAGCTTGACGCCGAGCGTGCCGAGCGCGGGATCGACCAGCGCGAGGGTGAGGCCGATGGCGGCGAAGACGATCGCCGGGCCCGCGGCCAGGATCTTCACGGAGCGGCCGCGCGCAACGTCGATCGCGATGGTGGCGAGGCAGATCGCGGCGGCTGCGAACACGCTTGAAGTGGCCGACGTCACCAGCATCAGGAAAGAGTAGGCGGCGTAGGGCGCGAGGATCAGGAAAATCGCCATGGATGGCCTCGGTCAGGCTAATCTTTACGGTGTCAAGATCGATAGTCGAGCCGGTCCGGCGGGTCAAGCGAAATCTTTACAGTGTCAAAATGACGTAAGTGACCTCCAAAAGATGAAGTGCGGCAACGGCTTGGTCGGACGCCTCTTGGGCGAATTCCGCCCAGGGCAGGCGCGACAGGAGCGGCAGTCCGGTGGCGATCAGGAGGCCAATGGCGAGCAGGATGCCGCCGTTGAAAATGGTCCGGCTGCTCCGCTGGAGCCGGTTCGTCCGGAACGCGAGCGCGGCGAGGCAGTCCGTGATTGAGGGCAGGTGCATGGGAGGCTCCTCTTCTGTCCTTCCGGGGCGACGCGACGCGTCGAGCTCTGATGCGCAATTGCGCATCGGAGAATCCATCGGGCGTCAGACGTGTGGCAAAATGGATTCCGGCTTCGCGCTAACGCGCGCCCCGGAATGACGAGGGGAGAGCTACGCCGCCCCCACCCAATTGCCGTGAAAGCCGTCGGGCACGCGATGGCCGAGCTGCACCAGCGCGACGGGGCCCGCCTCGACGTCGGTGGCGTTGAATACGGCAAGGTCGCTGCGGTTTTCCCGCGCGCGCCAGACAACCGCGAGCAGCCAGCCGTCGCCTTCGGCCGCATCCCTCGCGCGCTCGACGAACACCGGCTCGGAGATGGTGTCGCCGGCCGGCAGCAGATATTGGCCGAGCCGCCTGCCGTTGCCGTCGGCATGCACGATGCCTGACAGCGCGCCGAACATCGGCAGTTTCGGATTGGCGCAGGCGTACCAGCCGTGATGGTTCTTCAGCCCCGCGCGACGGTCGTCGATGCGGGGGAATTCGCCGGTGAGATCGTCCAGATACGTCTGCTGGAAGCGGTCGGTATTGCCGGAGAGATCGAACGTCCAGCGGCAGTGGCGCGCGCGCGATTTATCGGGATCGGTCGGCCGGCCGTCGGGATGCGGAAACAGCGGCGCTTCCTCGAACTGCATGACGTCGGCGACGATGCGGCCATCGTCCTCCCACGCATTCATGACGTGGAAGACGTAGCAGGCCTCGGCGCGAAACCAGACGATGTCCTTGGCTGCGCCGTTGCGCTTCATCACGCCGACATAGGCGCCCTTGTCCGGCTCCCAGGCATAAGGCGGCCGTCCGCTCATGGCGCGCTCCATGCTGCCTGTGATGGGGAGGATCGGAAACAGCACGTGGTTCTCGGTGACGATGAAGTCGTGGACCATGCTGGCATAGGGCGCCTCGAAGCGTTCGAACCGCGTCGCCTTGCCTGTTACATCGATCGATCCCCAGGAGAGGGAAGGCGTCAGCGGTCCCGCCGCGTTGTAGCCGAAGAACACGAGCTCGCCGGTCGCGGGATCGGTCTTCGGATGCGCGGTAAAGCTGCCGGCGACGCGGCCCTGATAATTGTGATAGCCGCGCGTTGCCAGCGTGCCCGGCTCGATCTCGGTCGGCAGGTGCGCTTCTTCCAGTGCGAGCAATTTGCCGGCATGGAAGATGATGTTGGTGTTGGCGACGCCGCCGTCGGTGAGGTTTTGCGGTGCATCCGGCAGCTTGCGGCCGAAGCCGCCGAACAGCGCGCGGCCGGCATCATGCTCGGCCAGCCATTTTGGCGTGCGGACCCAGCGGTTGCGATAGCTGGCGCGGCCGTTTTCGAGATGGAAGGCGTGCAGCATGCCGTCGCCGACGAACCAGTGCGCGCCGGGCGCGTCGAACTGCGGATTGGGGCCGTTGCGATACAGCGTGCCGTTCAGGTCCCGCGGCAATTCGCCGACGATCCTGAGGAAGGGCGCGTCGGCCTCGAATGGAATCGGCCCGAGATTGTTGCGGCGCTCGATGATGGCGTCCGGCTGCACGGCGTATCCCTCCGTTTATCTTTACATCGTAAAGATCAAATAGAGCCAATCGCGGCGCCGGTCAAGCGAAATCTTTACACTGTCAATATTGCGTCATATAGCTGGGTCCATGGCCAAGTCAGAAACGGCGCGTCGCCCGCGCACTTCGAAGAAAACGTCCTCGGCATCGTCGGCGCCGCCCCGCACCGCGAGCGCGAAGACCGAGGCGCCTTATCATCACGGCGCCCTGCGCGAGGCGTTGCTGCAGGCGGCCGAGCGGGTGCTGGAGCGCGACGGGCTTTCCGGCCTGACCTTGCGCGCGGTGGCGCGCGAGGCGGGCGTGTCGCACGCTGCACCCACCCATCATTTCGGCGACCTCACCGGCTTGCTCAGCGAGCTCGCCGCCGTCGGCTTCCGCCAGTTCAACGCCGCGATGGCGTCCTCCTGCGATGCCGCGACCACTCCGATGGAGCGCGCGCTGGCGCGGCCGAAAGCCTATGTCGCCTATGCGCAGGCCCATCCCGGCATGTACGGCATCATGTTCCGCACCGAACGCCTCGATTATTCCCGGCCGTCGCTGCACGAGGCGGCCGAGGCCTCCTTCGCCGGGCTTGCCAACGCCATCGGCATGATGCGGCAGGAGCAGATCAGCGAGGACTCGCTGACGCTGAACCAGGGCGCTGCGATCGCGCGCGCCTGGTCGATGGTGCACGGTTTCACCATGCTGCTGCTCGACGGACGGCTCGAGGACATCATGGGGCGCCTGCCCGAGGGCACCACGCCTGAACGACTGTTCGAGGCAATGCTGACGGCGCCCATGAGCGGGAAGCTGCCGGGCCCCTGATGGGTCGGCCCGAACGCAACCCTTGCCACCGTCGGGCGTTGACGCCGCATGGCAAGAGCACCCCGCGCGCCCTGGAAACGCGCCAGCCCGCGCAAACGCACGGGCAAGGCGTCAAAGCATCTTACGCCCTCGCAGAAATCGGCGGCAAAGGCACGCGCGCGCCGCGCCGGCCGCCGCTATCCGAATCTCGTGGACAACATGCGCATGGCAGCGAAGAAAAACACCAAGGCGAAATCCGCAACGAAGAAATCCGCGAAGGCGCGCAAGCGCAAAACCTCGACCAAGGCCGTGAAGAAGGGCGTCAAGAAGACTGCACGCAAACGCGGTACATCGGCGAAGCAAAAGGACCCGCGCGGCGGCCTGACCGCCGCGGGTCGCAAAGCCTTCGCACGCGAGCAAGGCGCGCATCTAAAGCCGGGTGTCACCAAGCGTGACTCCGAGATGACGCCGCAGGAGATGCGGCGCAAGGGAAGCTGGGCAGTGCGCTTCTACGGCCGCGCGAAGCTGCCGCCGCTGGTAGATGCCAGGGGGAGGCCGACGCGGTACGCTTTGTCGGCCCACGCCTGGGGCGAACCCGTTCCGAAGACGGTGGCGGCGGCCCGGCGCATCGCCGCCCAGGGAGAGCGGCTGTTGGCCCGTTACCACCGCGCCAAGGCAAAGACCTAGCGCCGCGTCGCGAGCTGGACCGCGCGGCCGCTGGTGCCGATGATCTTTACCTCGTCCCTGTCGCAGTTGAAGCCGCGGGCGACCTCGTCAGCCGCGTTGCGGGCAAGCTCATTGGCGTTCGGATTGGCTGTCGCGTCGACATAGGCAACATGGCAGACCGGGCCCGGCGGCAGCCGCGTCACGACCAGCATGGCCTTGGTGTTCGGCCGTCCCTGCTTGTCGAGGTCGGTGCCGTCGGCGATGTGCCAGCGCTGGATGATCGCGAATGGCTTTCCACCCGCCGCGCGCCACTCGATGGTGATCTCCGACGAATTGAACGGGCCGAACCAGACCTTCGCCGCCGGCTCCTCGCTCGCGGCCTTGCGATTGCGGCCGACCGAGACGATTTCGCGCAAATCGTCCTCCGAGATCAGCACCATGAGCCCGGCCTTGCCCGGGCAGACCCGCGTGGTGCTGCCGTCAAGCTCGCTGGGTTTGCCGATCTGGCGGCAATCCTTTGGCGCGGTGGAGGTGTAGGTGCTGCTGCCCAGCGATTGGGCGTCGGCATTACCTGCGTTCGAGCAGGCAAGCAGCCCGGCCAGGCAAATCAACGCAATACGCCCCATGATGACGCCCTGATGCAGCGGGAACTCCGTACCATCAGACGTCTTCATTGTGGGCAAGGTTCAAACAGAGGCGGGATATACCTGACAGGGCCGAGGAATCGTTCTAGAAGAGCGGCTTCGCTTGAGGCATCGGGCCTCGTTTGCGTCCTCATTTTTCTCGATCATGCCAGCCATCGCTTCCAGCAAATCCTATCGTGTCGGCCGTTCCAAGACCGGACTTGGCCTCTTCGCCACCATGCCGATCAAGAAGGGGACCCGGATCATCCGTTATTTCGGACCGATCCTGGACTCCAAGATCCCAGCGCATGACGAGATCGAGAACAAGTATCTGTTCGAGCTCAACAACCGCTGGACCATCGACGGTTCGGTGCGCAAGAACCTCGCCCGCTACATCAACCATTCCTGCCGGCCCAACGCCGAATCCGACGTTAGGCCGCGCGAGCGCAAGGTTTTCATCCGCGCCATCAAGAACATCGAGCCGGGCGACGAGATCAACTACGATTACGGCACCGATTATTTCAAAGCCTATCTGAAGCCGATCGGCTGCAAGTGCGACTCGTGCGAGAAGAAGCGCAAGAAGCTGCGCGCAGAGGCGCGCGCCGAACGCGCCAAGGTGAAGGCCCGCGCTGAGCGTAAGGCGCTGAAGGCTGGCGCGAAGGGCGCGCTCTCGAAAAAGAAGAAGCTGAACGGCAAGCATTTCGGCGGCAAGGTCGGCCGGGCGAAGGCGTAGCTTCCGCCGGTCACGGCTTGCTGGAGCTGACTGAATCCAGCGCCATCCGGACCGCGGAGGCGAGCTCGGCAGGCCGGAACGGCTTGCGAAGAAACGGTGCGGAGCCCATCGCGGCTTCCAGAGCCGCGGAATCGGCATAGCCGCTGACGAACAGCACGGGGAGGGCGGGTTGCACGACCCGCGCCGCCTTGACGACCTCGGCGCCGTTGGTGCCCGGCATCGAAAAGTCGATGATCATCAGTTGCGGGTTTACCGTCGTCTGCATGGCAAGCGCCGCGTTGCCATGGTCCGCTTCGTGCACCACGTATCCGATCTCGGCCAGGAAACTCGTCATCAGCCCGCGGACGTCGTGATCGTCGTCGACGACCAGGATACGTTCCGCGTGTCCGCTTTCGGCCGCGCCCTGCGCTGCGGCGGCCGTCTCCGTGCCGGCAATCGATCGTCGTAGCGACAGTTGGATCGACGTGCCCTGGCCGACCTCGCTCTTGATGTCGACGTCGCCGCCCATCTGCCGCACCAGCCCGTAGACCTGCGACAATCCAAGGCCCGTTCCCTTGCCGGGTGGCTTGGTAGTAAAGAAGGGATCGAACGCGCGCGCGATCACGTCCGGCGGCATTCCCGTCCCGGTGTCCTTCACGGACAGCGTGACCCTGCGATCGTCGGTCTCGTTGGGGGTCGTCGTGATCGTCAATGTTCCACCGTCCGGCATCGCATCTCTGGCGTTGATCGCCAGATTGAGCAGGCTGACTTCGAGCTGGTTGTAATCGGCGACCACGAAAGGTGCGCCCGCATCGAGATCGGTTTTGATCGCGATATTGGCCCCGAGTGACTGGCTGAGCAGATCGGAGGCGTCCAGGATCAAGCGGTTGAGGTCGACGGACTGCGTCGCGAGCTTCTGGGTCCGCGAGAAAGCCAGCAATTGCGCCGTCAGCTTCGAGCCGCGCTCGGCCGCCTTGAACGCGTTCTCCGCCAGTCTCGTGATGCGTGGTTCTGTCGTACGGGCACGTATCAGATCAAGGTTGCCCACCACGGCGGTCAGCAGATTGTTGAAATCGTGCGCGAGCCCTCCGGTCAACTGGCCGACGGCCTCCATTTTCTGGGCCTGCAACAGCTCGGACTCCGCCTTCTGGCGTTGCGCAATTTCCTGGCGCAGTTTTCGGTTGGCCTTTTCCAGCTCCTCGGTCCGCTCCTGTACCTGCTTGTCGAGCGTCGCATTCAGCGATCGCAACGCGTCCTCGGAGCGGCGGACACGCAGGAGCGCATTGATCGCGGCGGCGAGCTCGAGCGGCTCGGCTGGCTGCACCAGATAGGAATCGGCGCCGGCGTTCAATCCAATGACGCGATGTTCGCTCGCCGTGAAAGTGGCCGACGTTTGCAGCACCATCACTTGCGGCCATTTCTGCTTGATGAAGGAGCAGACTTCGAAGCCGTTGATGTCCGGCAATTGAACGTCAAGGAGAACGAGCGGGGGCATGTGCTGCTCGATCAGTCGTAGCGCCTCCGCGCCGGTCTGGGCCTCGATCACGGCAAATCCGGCGGCCTGCAGATCGCGTGTCTTCACGTAGCGCTGCGATTCGAGGTCGTCCACGTTGAGGATCACGGTCTTTTCACTGTTGCTCATGAGACACCCTGGACGGCGTCGCGCAGGAACGAGGTTACGCTCTCCCGGGAGATCGCGTTCTTGGAGATCAGCCGCACATGCTCGGGCAGCCGCGCCCGGAGCGGGCCGTCGATCGTCATCGACGTCGAGACGACGACGGGGATGCCGTTGGTGCGGTCGTCGGCGGCCAGCTGCTGCAGCACGGTGAAGCCGTCCACCGCCGGCATTTGCAGGTCGAGAACGATGACGTCCGGCTTTTTCTCACGGGCAAGCCGCAGGCCTTCTTCGCCGCCGTCGGCCTCCATGAACTCATAGCGGGTCTCGTTTCCGACGATCTGGCGCATGACGTAACGGAAAGTCTCGTCGTCGTCGATCAGCAGCACGCTCTTGCTGTCGTCGGTCGAGCGAGCCATCGTCTCACGGTCCGTCTCGCCGAGCGAGGCCGGAATCTTCAGCGAGAAGATCGAGCCCTGGCCCGGGTTGCTCTCGACGGTGAGGTCGCCGCCGAGCAGGCGCGCCAGCGAACGTGATAGGGGCAGCCCAAGGCCGGTGCCTTTCACCTTCCTCTGCAGCTTGGTATCGACTTGCGAGAATTCCTCGAAGATCCGTTCGTGATGCTCCGGCGCGATTCCAATGCCGGTGTCGCGGACGGAGAAGATGATGCACGCGCCGTTTTCGCCGGTGCGGGCGGTCACCCGCACTTCGCCTTCTTCGGTGAATTTCAACGCGTTCGAGATCAGGTTGCGCAGGATCTGCGCCACCTTTGCCTCATCGGTGTACAGTGGTTGCAGCTCCTTCGGGGATTCGAACAGCAACTCGACGGCCGTGCTGGTCAGGAGCGGCTTCAGCGCGCCGCGCAGCGCCCCGAACAGGCTCGTGACCGCGAACCGCACCGGCTTGATCTCGGCCTTGCCGGCCTCGACCTTGGCGAGATCCAGCATGTCGTTGACGAGATCGAGCAGGCTTTCCGCTGACCGCCTGATGTAGCCGACCTGTCGCTCCTGTTCCGCCGTCAAATCGCCGTCGATGCGGTCGAGCAGCAGGCGCGACAGCGCCAGCACCGAATTCAGCGGTGTTCTGAATTCGTGGCTCATGTTGGACAGGAAGCGGGTCTTGAGTTCGCTGGCCTGCCGCAATTGTTCGGCGCGGCCGTCGAGCTCGGCGTAGAGCGCCACCACGCCGCGGTTGGTATCGCCGAGCTCCTGGTTGAGCTGCTGGCTTTCCTCTTCGCGGCGCCGCAGCTCTTCCAGGTTCTGCATCAGTTCGCGGTTCTGCTCGCGCAGGGCTGCGAGCGGATCGGACGAGGTCTCCTTCTTCAGGCTGCTGACCACGTCGGTAAGCTTGGCGCGCGGCCACGGCGCAATGTGGGGCGGCAGCTTGTGCCCGACCTCGACGATCGTCCCCTGACCCGGCGTCGACGCGATATTAAACGTGTCCATCAGCCGGCGCGCGCCGATCAGACCGAGGCCCATCCCGCTCGACGAACGGTATTGCCCGTCGAGGATGAGCTGGAGATTGTCGATGCCCGGCCCGTTGTCGCAGATGCGGACGGCGAAGCGCTGCGGAACCGTTCCGGCGTCCAACGCAAATTCGGCGCGCCCGCCACCGGCATAGCCATAGGCGTTGCGTGCGAGCTCGGAGACCGCGGTGGCGATGCGGGTCTGGTCCTGCCGTTCAAATCCCAGCATGTCGGCGACGCGATGAGCGCGTTGCCGGACTGCGACGACATCGCTCTCGTTCTCGATCGGCACGGTGACGATAGGCCACAATTTGGCAGATGCCGGCATGTGCTTCACCATTTACCCACGAGCACGGTCGCGTCGTCGCGAACCCGGGTGAAATCGCGATAGAGAATCGCGGCGATCAGCGACGGGTGCAGGGCCGCAAGATTGGGATAGCGGTCCACCGTCCAGCTCGAGGCCAGACCGTCGGAATGCAGGACGATCAGACCGTGCGAGAAGGGGTAGTCGAAAGTCCGGATCTTGCGCGTATTGAAACCCGCCGTTCCGGCCATTGACACCATCCGCTTGGTCTCGCCGGCGGTGATGATGACGCCCGCGACATTGCCGATCCCGGAGAAGCTGATGTTTTTTGTGGCGGGATCGAAGCGCGCAACCGAGACCGCCGCCCCGCGCGTCGAGCGCAAGCCGCCATGGATGTAGTCGAGCAGGTTGGCGATCGTGTTTCCGTTGTAGCGATGGAATAGCCGGACAGCCTCGACCGCGGCTTCGGCCGCTTCCGGCCCATGCCCCAAGCCGTCAACCACGAGCAGGGTGCGGACCTTTCCGGCATCGGAGACGCTCAAGGCGTCGCCGCAGACTTCTTCGCCGGCCTTGGCAACGGACACACCGCCCCAGGTCGGGACGGTCGGCGGTTTGATGGATGGAGCAGCGCCGGGTGCGACGCGTGCCAGCACGGCCGTCCCCACGCCGGGCCACGAGCCGATGTCGACGAAGTGGGATTGCCGTATCACCGCGCCGAGGCCACGGCCAGCGGTGCCTGCACTGGAATACCCGTCCTCCAGGCATGCGGCGACATTGCTCATGCCGGCGCCCTTGTCGAGCGCGAGGATCTCAATGCCCTGGCTTTCGCTGTCCTCATAGGCTCCGACCAGAATTTCCCCGCCCGACCCGTGCTTGACGAGGTTGGTTGAAAGTTCGGTCGCGACCAGGGCGAGCTTGCCCTTATCGGTCTCGTTGAAGCCCAGGCGCTGTGCGAGATCGGTAGCTGCCCGCCTTGCCTCCGCGACGCCGCTTGGATCGTTGACGCCGACGGATTTCATCATCATTTCCAACGTGCGATTGTGACTTTGGTGCCTGTGCCCGGCGCCGAGACGATGGAAAATTCGTTGCACAACCGCTTTGAGCCGCCGAGACCGAGGCCCATGCCCTTGCCGGACGTGAAGCCGTCCTTGAGGGCCTGCTCGATATCGGCGATGCCCGGGCCCTTGTCGTCGAAAGTCAGGCGGACGCCGCGGCGGCCGCCTTGCTCGACGATCTCCGCGGTCACTTCGCCACCCCCGCCATAGTCGAGCGTATTGCGCGCAAGCTCGCTGGACGCCGTGACGATCTTGGTCTGGTCGACCAGGCTGAGGCCGACTTCAACCGCGAGCGCCCGGGTCAGTTGCCTCACCCGTACCACGTCGTCCGAGACCTTGATCCCGACCCGCTCAGTCTTCGTCGTCGGCATCGTCAGCCTCCGCCCCGCGAGGCGGTCGTGGATCATGGCCATGCCGCGCTCGACGTTCAGCGCGGTCTTCACGCCAGTCAATGAAAGGCCGAGCTCGACCAGGGTGATCGCCACCGCAGGCCGCATTCCAACGACCACCGTGTCGGCGTCGAGGATGCGCGAAACCGCGGCGATATTGTCCAGCATGCGGCCGATGAAACTGTCGACGACTTCGAGCGCCGAAATGTCGATCAGCACACCACGGGCATTGTGCGTGACGATCCTGGCGGTCAGATCTTCCTCCAGCGCCGTCGCAAGCCGGTCGTGCATGTCGACCTGAATGGTGACGAGAAGCGCGTGGCCGAATTTGAGGATTGGGATGCGGTCCATCGTCAGGCGTCCTGCCCGCCGCTCTTCTTGTCCGCAAACGTGTATCCTTCGACGCGCTTCGCCTTGACGATGGTCCGCCCGGTCTGCCGCAGTGCGACCGCGAACGCGTCGGCCAGCGAGGCCTTCGAAATGACGTTCAGCTCGACGCCGAGATGCACCATGGTCTGGGCAATCTGGGGCCTGATGCCGCTGATCAGGCAATCGGCACCCATCAGGCGCGCTGCCGCGACCGTCTTTAGGAGATGCTGAGCCGTGAGTGTGTCGACCGTCGGCACGCCGGTGATGTCGATGATGGCGATCTCGGCCTCGTCGTCGACGATCGTCTGCAGCAGGTTCTCCATCACCACCTGTGTGCGCTGGCTGTCCAGCGTACCGATCAGGGGCAGGGCGAGAATGCCTTCCCACAGCTTGACCACAGGGGTCGACAGTTCGGCAATTTCGCGCTGCTGGCGAACGATCACCTCTTCGCGGCTTCGCTGGAAGATCTCCAGCGTGAACAATCCGAGTTCGTCGAGCAGCGTGGTCAACGTCCAGACCATTGACGCGATCCGCTCCGCGGACAGTGCTCCGTCGCGATTGAGCGCGTTGAACAACGGCTGCTTGAGGGAAAAGACGAATGTCGCGGTTTCGCTGGGGGAGAAGCCCTGCATTGCGCGCGTTCGCGAGAGGTCGGCCAGCATGGATTTGGCCGGCTCGTAAGCGTCGGCGGACGTGTCGGTCCCGCCTTGCGTCAATGCCTCGTGTAGCAAATGGAGGAAGTTCTTGGACTGCGACAGCAGTTCGGCTTCCGAAATGCGCCCAGTATGAAGGATGCCGGCCTTCTTCTGCAGTTCGACCCATTCCGGAAGGATCGCCTTCTCGTTTCGAGACACGAGTGACGCGACGTCACTACCTGGCTGCGCTGCCATTATATAGTTCTCCTTGATTACGCATCGTCGCAGCCGCTCGTTCAGAGTGGCGACACTCCGGTGGCAAATGCGCCCGCCTGCATCCTTCTGAATTGTCGGTATTTTTCGTTGCCCCAAGCAACATGATCGCTCAGCTTGACGGCTGAGACCCCCAATATGCCGGAACGCCAACGCGCGTCGGAACGATTGGTTCCGGGCTTTTCCAAAATTTTCTGCGGCCGATGCCTATGTGCACTTTTAAACATTCAAAGCTGAAAAGAGCAGGCATATTTTACCGATGCCATATCAGGTCAAAGCAGGCTCGTTTCTGATCGTCGCGCCGTCGCTGCCCGCTGCGCTCAAGCTGTACGACGACATGCGAACCGGGTCCGAGGAGGTGTCGATCCGGGACATGGAGGGAAGGGAGATCGATATCGACGAAATCCGTCCGGTCCTCAATGACGGCGAGCCTTCGTAAACTCTGCCGATCCGGTGACCCGGTTTGCCGTGTTGCCTGTTGGCCGAAAGTGGGCATCGCAGCGACAATCACGGTCGTGAGCTGCTCTCTCCAGCCAATGGTCGTGGCTTTCTCCGCACCCAAAGGTCAGCCACGACCTTCAGCGCCGCCGCGAGGACGAGTGCGCAAAGCGCGGCCTTCGACACCGTCTCCATCGTTCCTTCGATCAGCAGGCAATGCACGACACTGCCGATGACGATGACGATCGCGAGGGGGATGTGAGCGATGCGCCACGTTCGCAGCCGCAGCCCCAGTCGCCGGCGCAGGGCAGCCAGCAGCGCGACAGCGAAGATGGCCCACATCGCGATCACGCCAAAGGGGGAGAACGGCGTCGGCGATGAGAAGGTCAGGGCGTCGATCATATCGGGCGGACTGGTGAACCAGAGGCCGACGACATGGACCACCACGGCCACGAGCAGCGCGCCTCCGATCCAGTGATGGGCGCGGCGTCCGCGATAAGCCGACAGTGGCGGCAAATATCCGCCGATCAGCAGAGGCTGAACGAGCACGAGACCCAGCGCAACAATCCCTGCAAACCCGGCCAGGATGTAGACCGGACCGCGCCATGCGAGCAGCGGGCTCATCGCTGCCGCGGCGATCGGCACGCCAACGGCTGCTGCAAGGGCGGCCCAGATCAGGGTCACCTTCGCCAATCTCATTCCTGTGTTCCCAATTCGGTCAGGCCGGCTGAAGGACGAAGTGGGCCTCCAGGCTCGTTTCCCTTGCACTGCGCATCACCGGCCGCAGGAAGACGGTTTTGAATTCACCGCTGTCATAGGCGAGGTGACCGTGCGGCTGGCCGAAGACGGGAATGATCTGCGGCATCTCGAGCCGAAACGCTCCGTTCTTGTCGGTGAGCGTGGCGCCATGGCTCTGCGGCTCGTGCTCCTGCCCTTCGGTCGTGTGCGCCCAGATCTGGATGCGCTGCCCGGCAAGCGGGGTTCCGTCGCCCGCGCGACGCACCGTGCCGCTCATCCAGAAGCCGCCCTTTCCGATACGGTCCACGATCGGCGCGCCCTTGCGGTAGTTGTTCGACCCGCCCGACATCGAATCAGTCGGTGTGAGGCCGTCCGCGCGCGCGGGCAACAGCAGCCCGGAGACGCCGGCTGCGACAACGGAACCGCCGGCGGCGAGGAGGAGTTTGCGGCGGTTGAAGAGGACGTTGGTCATGTCAATTCCTCCTGACGGCGGGGCAATTGCTCCACCGACCGTACAACAACATGCGCGAGAGGCCCAGTTGAGGGAGGCGAACAGGTCAACAGGCCGCAATGACAGTGTTGTGAACGGGCGCGCCGACTTCCCGGCTCTGCGCCGCAATGCCAGGAGCGTTGGGGCGCGTCCGGGGCGCGGGAAGATCACGCCGTCACGACACCGCCGCTTTTGCGCAAGCCCACATATTGCAGCTCCGCGAACACGCCGGTCGCGATCGCTTGTGCGACCACCATCAGCTCGCCGCTAATGTTCGGCGACACCGCGCCCGAAAGCAGCAGCACAATGCTGCCGGCCGTCCAGGCCGCATTGCCGACCACGACCAGCAGCACGAGCAGCCTCGGCACTGCCGAGCGCGCGGCGAGCCAGCCGACCAGCGCAGTGTAGGCGATCAGGAACAGCCCGGTCTCGCGCAGCAGCGCTTCAGGCAGACTAAACAGCGTCGCGAACGCGCCTGCGCCGAAAGTAAAGCCGAGGGCGGCGACGCCGCTGAAGATCGCGTCGGCAAGGAGCGCGCGGCGCAGGAAGGTGGATGCGTCAATCATCGTGGGTCTCCATGGCTGGTTGGACTTGGGGGGGACTCAATGCAGTCCGCGCCACCAGGCGCGAAGCAGGCGGGCGAGGCGGAGCGGGCAGAGACTTCTGCCGACACTGTGCTCGAAGGCCGTGACCCGCGCGACGACGTAGTCGCCGGTCGAATGCAACAGCGGCTCCGGCATGTTGAGGCTGCGCGCCAGCATCCGGGTGGCGAACGCGATGGCCAAGGGGACGAGTTGGTCTGCGACGGTCCGGTAGAGCAGCAACGCGATCATGGTCATCTCCTGTTGCGACCGAAGATGCGCGTGGCAGAGGTCGAATTCGATTACCTCGGGGGTAATGGAAGGGGTGAAATCCGCATGCTAGGTTTTCTGTCATGACCGCACATGCATCCACGGCACGCGCCGCACACAGCCAGCCGGTTCATATCGGCGATCATTTGCGTGAATGGCGGCAGCGCCGCCGCATGAGCCAGCTCGATCTCGCCGGCGAGGCGGAGATCTCCGCGCGGCACTTAAGCTTCGTCGAGACCGGCCGCGCCGCACCCTCGCGCGACATGGTGCTCAGGCTCGCCGAGCGCCTCGACGTGCCCTTGCGCGAACGCAACGTGCTGCTGGTCGCGGCTGGCTACGCGCCGGCCTTTCCGCAACGCCCGCTGGAGGATCCCGCTTTGAAATCAGCCCGTCAGGCGATCGACCTTGTCCTTCGGGCTCATGAGCCCAATCCGGCGCTGGCCTATGACCGGCACTGGAATCTGGTCGCCGCCAACCGCATGCTGGCGCCGCTGCTCGAC
Organism: Bradyrhizobium cosmicum; assembly: GCF_007290395.2. NCBI lineage: Bacteria > Pseudomonadati > Pseudomonadota > Alphaproteobacteria > Hyphomicrobiales > Nitrobacteraceae > Bradyrhizobium > Bradyrhizobium cosmicum. The sequence continues at coordinate 2,641,375 of NZ_CP041656.2, forward strand.
GGCATTCCGCAGCGTCTGCTCGGCCAGCCCGTCAACGTGCTGCGGCTGGCGTTTCATCCCGAGGCCCTGGCGCCGCGCACGGTCAATCTGGCGGAATGGTGCGGACACCTGCTGGAGCGGTTGCACCGGCAATGCGAGGCGACGGCGGACTCGGAGCTGATCAAGCTCTACAGCGATCTGAAGAGCTATCCCATCCCGGCGCGCTCGGCGCCGCTGTCGAGCGACAATGTCGCGATCCCTTTCAAGCTCCGTCTTGGCGGTGAGATACTTAGTTTCTTTTCCACCACCATGGTGTTCGGAACCCCGGTCGATATCACCCTGTCCGAACTTGCGTTGGAGACGTTCTTTCCGGCGGATGAGCGCACCGCCGAGCGGCTGAAGCAGATGGCCGCAAATCTGGGCTAGCACCCTTGCCTCAGGCGGAGTTCGGCTTATCTTCGGACAAAACCGCACCACCCGAACGAGGCGCCAATGAGCACCCTTAAACCGCTCCAGATCGATGTCGTCTCCGACGTGGTGTGCCCTTGGTGCTATATCGGCAAGCATCGGATCGAGAGCGCGCTGGCGCTCGTGCCCGACGTTCCCGTCAAGCTCAATTTCCGTCCCTTCTTCCTCAATCCCTGGGTGCCTCGCGAAGGCATCAGCCGCGAGGCGTATCTCACCCAGAAGTTCGGCTCGGTCGAGGCCTATAAGGGCATTGCCGGCCGCGTGGTCGGGGCGGCGAGCGAAGAGGGCCTCATCTACCGGCCCGAGCTGGTCGCGCGCCAGCCCAACACGACCGATTGCCACCGCCTGATCCTCTGGGCCGAAGCGATCGGCAAGGCACCCGAGATGAAGCAGCGCCTGATGGAGCTCTACTTCCGCGACGGCGGCGACCTGACCGACGTCAACGTGCTGGTGCAAGCCGCTGCGGATATCGGCCTCGACGGCGACGACGTGCGCAAGCGCCTCGCCACCGACGAGGACGTCGCGCGCGTCTCGGCTGACGCGCAGGAAGCCGCCGAGAAGGGCATCTCCGGCGTGCCGACTTACGTGTTCGCGCAGAAGTATGCGGTGTCCGGCGCGCAGGACCCGAACCTGCTCGCCCGCGCCATCCGCGAGGTCTCGGCGGAGATCAACGCGCAGGCGGCAGAGTAGTCTATTTACGGAGCCGGTGCACCACGCGTCGCGCGGCTTCGTGAACGACGTTGAGGCCGCTCAGGGCCGCGTGAATTAAGCCCACGACAGGATCTTTCCGCCGTAGCGGAATCAGCACGTCACCGATGGCAAAGCGTCCGCGCCAGATCGGGTTGATCATGGGGTGATCGGCGCTCGCGGTGGAATCCGCGCTGGCGATGGCGGGATCGTCGCAGAGGTGGCGGGTGAGCTCGAGCGTGAGCTGTACGCCCGGCGAATATTTCGCAAAGCGCTCGTCGATGCCGAGCTTGAAGAAGAAGGCGCGGTCCTGGTGGCGCAGCACGATTCCAGCAGCCACCGCTGTGGTGCCCGTGCGCAAGGTCACGATCTCGCATTGCGCGGTCTCGGCGAGTGCCGGGACGGCGCGGCGGATGAAGGTCGCATCGCCCGCATGCTGGATCAGCGCGGTGCCACGCTTGCCCTTCCAGCCGCTGGCTTCGAGCTGCAGGAATGTTTCGAGTGCGGATCCGATCTCCTCGGGCCTGCGCGCAACCTCAAACAGGACGGGGCCGTGCTCTTCGAGGCGATGGCGCTGACGGCGGAGCTCCTTGACTCTTCTGGCGCCGAGCGCCTCGCGGAGCAGAGTCTCGCCATCCCGCGTCGCATCGAGGCTGGCGCGGATGTAGGAGGATAGCACGCGCGGCTTCAGGCCGTCGCGATCAAGAGCCTGGCTGAGCGCATTCATCGCCGCACCGTCAAGCGCGACATCGTTCAGAACGAGCGCATGGGCTCCGGCGGCGCGCGCCTGCTGCAACAGACGCGTGGCTGCCTCGATCGGGGCGTCGCTGTCGATGAGGGGGCTGCAGAGCGTGCCATAGGGATGCGCGCTCACCAGCGCGGGCACGGGGATCCTGCAGGCGCGCCACAGCGAGATCACCGGCATCAGCCCGATCAGCCGCGACGAAGATCCGTCGAATGCGGCAAGCGCCGATGCATCCGTGCGGCCACGCGCGGTGGCGCTGACGGCGAGCTCCCAGGCGGGCAGGTAATATCCGTTCGGCTCGATCGCGCGCTGCGCCAGCGCGCGCCATTGGCTCGGGTCGATGGAGCTGAGCGGGACGAGCGCGCGCGCCGCCGCGGCATCTCTTGCCGTTGCCGGATTGATCGCAGCCTCATGCGCGATATCGACCACGTCCCGTCGTCCCCGTTCACGCGGGCCAGGCCCGTGTTGCACGGCCATGTTTAGCGCAAAGATTGGAAAATACCGTTGGGACGCTGCTTTAATTCGAGCGGTAGTATTAACGTCTCATTCACCCTCCGGCGCCTGCCGCCGGAGGGTGAATGATTGTGAGTGCTACTGGTCGCCCGGTACGAAATGATCGCGGGCACCTGCGCGTCCGCCGCCGGCGGTGTCGATGATGGCAATGTCGATGTCACGTGAGGTCTTTGGCAGGTCGCTGGGGCCGACCTGCACCGACAGCCTGACTTCTCGGGTCTGATCCTGTCCGACCTCGATGATCGGCTTGCCGCCGGGGCTGGTTTCGACACCGGCGACGCGACTGATTGCGCCGGGCAGTCCGGAGACCTCGAGCGCAAACGATCGCTGCGCGCCCTTGTTGAGTATGCGGACGGTGTAGTCGTTGCGCACCCCGCCATCCGAGAGCTGGACGAAGAGGGGATTGCGCTCATGCAGCACGTTGACGTCCATCGTCGCGCGCGTGGCGAGCGTGTAGAGCATGATGCTGCCGACAATGGCGATGGCTGCGGCATAGATCAGCGTGCGCGGACGGATGATGCGGTAGATCGGCGCCTTGCCCTCGCGCCGGCGCTGCATGTTGATGTCGGTGTCGTAGCCGATCAGGCCGGCGGGCCGGCCGATCTCGCCCATGACGTTGTCGCAGGCGTCGATGCAAAGGCCGCACTGGATGCAGCCGAGCTGGATTCCATGCCGGATGTCGACGCCGGTGGGACAGACGTTGATGCATTGGTGGCAATCGACGCAGTCACCGGCGGGATCGCCGTGCGCACGGGCGGCATCCGCCTTCTTGACCGACATGCGCGGCTCGCCACGGTCGCGGCGATAGGTGACGTTGAGCGCCCATTCGTCGGTCAGCGCCGCCTGGATGCGCGGCCACGGACACATGTAGATGCACATCTGCTCGCGGGCGTGACCGGCAAAGACATAGGTCGTGGCGGTGAGGATGCCGATCCACAGATAGGCGATGAACGGGGCTTGGAAGGTAGCGAGTTCCTTCACCAGCGAGGGCGCGTCGGCGAAGTACAGCACCCAGGCGCCACCGGTCCACCAGGCGATCATGATCCAGAGAAAGTGCTTCAGCGCGACCTTCCGGATGTGATCGAACGTCCAGTAGCGCTTGTCGCCCTGCATGCGCTCGCGCCGGTCGCCCTCGACCCATCGCTCGACCGCGTAGAACAGGTCGGTCCACACCGTCTGCGGACACATGTAACCGCACCACAGCCGGCCGGCGACGGCATTCATCAGGAACAGCGTCATCGCGGCGATGATCAGCAGGCCGGTGAAATAGTAGACCTCCTGCGGCCACAGCTCGATGAAGAAGAAGTAGAAGCGCCGATGCGGCAAGTCGATCAGCACCGCCTGGTCCGGCTGGCCGGGCCCGCGGTTCCAACGCAAGAACGGAAGAAGATAGTAGGTCCCGAGCGTGACGCAGAGGATCGCCCATTTGATGCGGCGGAAAGGGCCGTGGACGGACTGCGGATAGACCTTCTTCCGTTTCTCGTAGAGAGGTCCCTCGATGAAGGTATCGTCGGTCATGGTCGGCCTCTGCATTCCTTGCGATGTCTCACGCAATCTCGGCGACGACTTGCTTCAGCAGCTCGCGAACCTGAGTGGCGACGGCACCGAGCTTCGGGTTCTCGATCGCCGCCATCGAAGCGACGGGATCCACCGCCGAAATCTCGACCTTGCCACCCTCGCGCTGCTGAACCACGACGTTGCAGGGCAGCATCGTGCCGATCTTGTCCTCGTGGGTCAGCGCCTGATAGGCGAGCTTGGGATTGCATGCCCCGAGGATGAGATATGGCCGAAACGCGACCCCGAGTTTCTTGTTCAGGGTGTCCTTGACGTCGATTTGGGTGAGCACGCCGAAACCATGGTGCTTCAACGCCTCGGTCGTGGCCGCTACCGCTGCGTCGAACGGCAGGTCGACCGTTTTCGAGAAGTGATAGGTCATGAGGTCTCTCCGTCGAACTGGGGGGCTTCTTGTCGCCGGCTCACGAGAACGCGCAGCCGCCGCGCAGGCCGAGCTTCTTGAACACGATCGCAGCGGGACAGAAGCCCGTGAACGAGGCCTGCAACATGTTTAGCCCGGCGAACGCCGTCAGCAGGTACCAGTACGCATTCACGTAGGTCCCCAGTGCGAGTCCGAGCAGGACGACGAAACCTGCGAAGGCGAGAACGGCTTTGTCGATATTCATGGCATGCTCCTATTGAAGGGTTACGGTCCTAAGAACCTGTCAGGCCAGCCTGGGTCCAGGCGACGATGCTGCGCGCATCCATCGCGCCGGCGTGGCGGGCGACCTCCCGGCCGCCACGCATCAGCAGCAGAGTGGGGATCCCCGTGATGTTGAGACGCGACGAGAGGCCTGGCGCATTTTCGGAGTTGAGCTTCAGCAGCCGCACCTTCGGCTCGAGCTCGCGTGCAGCGCGCTCGTACATGGGCGCCATGGCGCGGCAGGGCCCGCACCACGGTGCCCATACATCGACCAGGACCGGGATTTCGCTGTTCGCGACGTGACGCTGAAAACCTTCCGCGTCGACCTCGATCGGATGGCCGGTGAACAGAGCCTGGTGGCATGCACCGCACCGTGCGGCTTCCGGCGCGCGTTCGACGGGCAGGCGGTTGGTCCGCCCGCAATGCCCGCAGACGATCTGGCATGTCTCACTCATGTGCTAGTTCGAACCTCCCTGATCTTGGCGATGTTCAGCCTGTCGAGCACGAATCGTTCATAGAACGGCTCGCTCTCGCCTCGCCGCATCTTGCGAATGAAGTATTTCTCGAAGGCCACCTTCGCATAATGAACCCACTCGCCCTTGGACGACCAGCTGACGTTTCGCGGCGGGATCTGCGGCTGCGCAAGGAACGCGACGCCGGAGTCTCCAAAGTCCGCAAGACAGATCGCGTTCAACGTCGGCTCCGTCTCGGGTTCCTTGCCGCGAAGCAAGGCGCCGATGTTCATCGCAGTCGCCGTTACCATGGACTCGATCATGAAGCCGGTCTTCGGCACGCCGACGGGCACCGCCGTCGCGCCGACCGGCGCGATCGCCACACAAACCCCGACGGCGAATACATTCTGATAGGTCGGGTTACGCTGGTGTTTGTCCACGATCACGAAGCCGCGCGGATTGGTCAGCCTTTCGATGCCACGCACCGCCTCGACACCGCGAAAGGCGGGCAGCATCATCGAATAGGCAAAGGGCAGCTCGTGCGCCTTGTGAGCGGTACCGTTCTCGGCGAGTTCCTCCACTGACATCATGCCGGGCTCGACGCCGTCCACGCGTGCGTTGGTGATCCATTTGATGTGCTTTTCTCGCATCTCACCTTCGAGCAAGCTCTTGGTGTCGCCGACGCCATCCAACCCGAGATGGCCGATATAGGGCTCCGACGTGACGAAGGTCATCGGCACCTTGTCGCGCAGCCTGCGGCGGCGCAACTCGGTCTCCAGGATGAAGAGGAATTCGTAGGCCGGCCCGAAGCAGGAGGCGCCCTGGACCGCGCCGATCACGACAGGGCCCGGATTGGCAGCGAGCTTTTCAAACGCTTCGTTGGCACGGGAGGCGTGATCCACGTGACAGATCGATTGCGTGTAGCCTTGCGGACCCAGGCCCGGGATTTCGTCAAAGGCAAGCTCAGGGCCTGTTGCGACGACCAGGTAGTCGTAGTCGATCGAGGTGCCGTCGGCGAGATCGATGCGATTCTCGGTCGGATGCACGCGCTTGGCGCCCTGTGTCAGCAGGCGGATACCCTTACGCTTCATGATCCCTTCGAGATCAATCTCGATCTCGTTTTGCTTGCGCCAACCGATTGCTACCCAGGGATTCGATGGAACGAAGTGATAGACGGCGCCCTGCGAGATCACGCTCAGGCGATCGTCCTTTCGCAACTGTGGTAGCAATTCATAGGCCATCAGCGTTCCGCTAAGCCCGGCTCCGATTACGACGATTTCTGCCATGGGGACCTCCGTTGAGCATGATCGCCGGTTCAGTCCCGGCCGTTCTGTGCTTGACGATATATTCGTAGTTGCGTATATACGCAAGTATGAAAATAAATAGCGAGATCATGGAGCGAGCGGCCGATCAGGCGAGCGAGTTGCTGAAGGCGCTATCGAGCCGGCACCGGCTTTTGATCATTTGTCAGCTGATCGACGGCGAACGATCGGTCGGTGAACTCGCCGAATTCCTGAGCCTGCGGGATTCGACGGTCTCCCAGCATCTTGCGCTCCTTCGCAGGGACGGCCTGGTGTCCGCCCGCCGGGACGCGCAGACAATCTTCTATTCGATCGCAAGCGAGCCGGCGCGTGAGGTGCTTAAGACGCTCTATCAGGTATTTTGCGCACCGAAATCCGCAAGAACGAAATGAAAGTTACGAGTGATCGCGTGGCGGCGCCTTGAGCGAGATCAACGCCTCACCCTGTAAGACCGATGAGATGACGGAGGCGCACCGTGCGGCGGTGTGACGGTTCCATGTTTACGCGGATAAGCCTTATGCGACCCTTGGGAATTCTGGTCGCGCTCGCGGCCGCCACCTTGCAGGCCAGTCTTGCGAAGGCGGAAACTTTGACGGTGGCGCGGCACGTCGTCACCGACGAGAAGGCCGTCTTTGCCACTGTCGAAAGCATCAGCGTGGTGCCGGCTCGCGGGCGCATAGGCGGAACGGTGGTCCAGCTCCACGTCAAGGAGGGGGATCGCGTGACCGCAGGGCAGGCGATCGCCACCATCGGCGACGAGAAGCTCGGCCTGCAGATGAAGTCTCTGGATGCGCAGATCGAGGCGCTGCAGGCGCAGGCAAACCAGGCGCAGATCGATTTCACCCGGATCGAAGGTCTGGTCGAGCGCGGCACGCTTCCGCGCGTCAAGCTCGACGAGGCCCGGACCGCGCTGAACGTGGCGGAGAACGGTCTGCGCGCCAAGACCGCCGAGCGTGCCGTGATCAACGAGCAGCTGAACCAGGGTCAGGTGCTGGCACCGACAGAGGGACGCGTGCTGAAGAGGCTCATCACGATTGGTTCTGTCGTATTGCCAGGTGATCCCATCGTCACGGTCGCGCAACAGAACTTCAAATTGCGCTTGCGGGTGCCGGAGCGCCATGCGCGCCGTCTCAAGGCGGGCGACAAGGTTCGCGTCGACGGCGCGGAGCTTGGCGGCGAAGCCGCCAAGTGGGGCGTTGTCGATCTGGTCTATCCGCTGATCGAGGAAGGACGGGTCATCGCGGATGCGACGGTCGAAGGGCTCGGCGAATATTTCGTCGGCGATCGGCTCCGGGTGTGGATCTCCGGTGGCGCGCGGCCGGCTTTCATCGTTCCGGCAGGCTACGTGACGACCCGGTTCGGCATCGACTACGTGCGGCTGCAGAAAGGCGGCGGGGTGATCGACGTGCCGGTGCAGCGCGGTCCGGAATTGCCGACGCCCGCGCTTCCCGACGGACTTGAGATCCTGTCCGGCATTCGCGCCGGCGACCAATTGGTGCGGCCGTGAATCTCGGATTCTCGGGGAGGCTCACCAAGGCGACGATCGCATCGCCGCTGACGCCGCTGTTTCTGATCGCAGCGTTCGTCGTCGGCCTGATCGCGGTCATCGTGATTCCGCGCGAGGAGGAGCCGCAGATCAGCGTCCCGATGGTCGATATCCGCGTCAACGCCGACGGCTTGCGCGGACCCGACGCGGTCGAGCTCGTCACCAAGCCGCTCGAGGCAATCGTCAAGGGCATCGACGGCATCGAGCATGTCTACAGTCAGACCGAGGACGACCGGGTGATGGTCACCGCGCGGTTTCTGGTGGGCACCAAGGCAGAGGACGCGATTCTCCGCGTCCATGAGAAGATTCGAGCCAATCTCGATCGCATCCCGGTTGGAATTCCCGAACCCTCGATCGTCGGCCGCGGCATCAATGACGTCGCTGTGACCGTCTTGACACTTTCACCGAAGCCGGAAGCCGCCGAACGCTGGACCGACAAGGATCTGTTCGAGCTTGCCGACAAGCTGCGCTCGGAGCTCGTGAAGGTCGACAGCATCGGACTGACCTACATTTCCGGCGGCGCGGCGCAGCAGATCAGGGTCGAGCCAGATCCGGAAAAGTTGTCGCTGTTCGGCGTCACGCTGCAGCAGCTCGTGGCCAAGGTTAAGGACGCCAATCGCTCGTTCCTGGCCGGCCAGGTTCGCGATGCCGGCATCGTTCGCAATGTCGCCGCAGGCCAGACGCTCGCAGGCATTCCCGATATTGGCCTGCTCCTGATCTCGACCCGTGACGGACGGCCGGTCTACGTCAAGGACGTGGCGAGCGTCATCATCGGTCCGAATACGATCGAGCACCGGGTCTGGAATGATGCGCGGGACGAGAAGGGGCAGTGGGCCCGGGTGCCCGCGGTCAGCCTCGCACTCGCCAAGCGCGCCGGCGCCAATGCGGTGGTTGTGTCTGCCGATATCAATCACCGCCTGGAGGGATTGAAGGGGCGTCTCATCCCCGAGGATGTCCAGGTAACGGTGACCCGCGACTATGGCGAGACCGCCAACGAAAAGGCCAACGAACTTCTGTTCCACCTCGGGCTCGCGACCGTCTCGATCGTCGTCCTGATCGCGATCGCGATCGGCTGGCGCGAAGCGTTGGTGACCTTCGTCGTGATTCCGACGACGATCCTGCTGACGATGTTCGCCGCCAACCTGATGGGCTACACCATCAATCGCGTCAGCCTGTTCGCGCTGATCTTCTCGATCGGCATCCTCGTCGACGACGCCATCGTCGTCGTCGAGAACATAGCGCGGCACTGGGCCATGCGCGACGGCCGGCCGCGCCTGCAGGCGACCATCGAGGCCGTTGCGGAGGTCGGCAATCCCACCGTCGTCGCGACGCTGACCGTGGTCGCGGCGCTGTTGCCGATGCTGTTCGTGTCGGGGCTGATGGGCCCTTATATGGCGCCTATTCCCGCCAACGCGTCGGCGGCGATGCTGTTTTCCTTCTTTGTCGCCATGGTGGTCGCGCCGTGGCTGATGATGAAGCTGGCGCCGAAGGGCGAAATGACGTCCGCGCATGCAGCGCATGATGAAGGACGGCTGGGCCAGCTCTACCGACGCATTGCCACGCCGATCGTGCGCAGCCGGCGTTCTGCCTGGATATTCCTGCTCGGCGTCGGCATCGCGACCCTGTTGTCGATGGCGCTGTTTGCGACCAAGTCAGTGACCGTCAAGCTTCTGCCGTTCGACAACAAGTCCGAGATCGCCGTGATGGTCGACCTGCCGGAGGGCGCAAGCCTGGAGGCGACCGAGCGCACCTTGTTCGGCGCGGCCGAGATCGCCCGGCAATTGCCGGAGGTCACCTCGTTGCAATCCTACGCCGGCACACCGGCTCCCTTCAATTTCAACGGCCTGGTGCGGCATTACTACCTGCGTGAGAGGCCTGAGTTCGGTGAAGTGCAGGTCAATCTGGCTGCGCGTGGCGAACGCAAGCGTGCGAGCCATGAGATCGCGCTCGAGCTGCGCGAGAAGCTGAAGGCGCTCGATCCGCCCAAGGGCACCAGCATCAAGGTGGTCGAAGTGCCGCCTGGGCCGCCCGTGCTTTCTACGATGCTCGCCGAGGTCTATGGTCCCGATGCCGCCACGCGCCGCGCGGTCACGGCCGAGCTCAAGGGGGTCTTCGCGGAAGTGCCGTTCATCGTCGATGTCGACGATTCGATCGGGGAGAAGCGGCCGCGGCTGCGGCTGTCGATCGACCAGGACCGGCTCGAATTCTTCGGCGTCGAGCAGCGCGACGTCTATGATACCATACAGGCGCTGTTCGGCGGCACCTCGATCGGCTACTCGCATCGCGGCGAGGACCGCAACCCGATCGAGATCGCGGTACATCTGCCCAAGCGCGACCTGGTCTGGGGCGAGGCGCTGGCCTCGACGCCGGTGCCCGCCAACACGGTGCCCGGCAGCAAGACGGTGGTCGAACTGGGCCAGGTCGTAAAAGCGACGATGGAGGAGGGCTCGCCGACGATCTTCCGCCGTGACGGGCGTTTCGCCGACATGGTGATGGCCGAGCTTGCCGGGCGCTTCGAGGCGCCGCTGTACGGCATGCTTGCGGTGGCGGACCGCGTCGAGGCCCATGATTGGGGCAATCTGCCGAAACCGGCGATCAGTCTACACGGGCAGCCGGTCGATGAGTCGCGTCCGACGCTGTTGTGGGACGGCGAATGGGAAATCACATGGGTGACCTTCCGCGACATGGGCGCGGCCTTCGGCGCGGCCATCCTAGGCATCTACGTGCTGGTCGTCGCCCAGTTCAAGAGCTTCCGTTTGCCGCTCGTCATCCTGACGCCGATTCCGCTGACCTTGATCGGCATCCTCGTCGGGCATTGGCTGCTGGCTGCACCGTTCACGGCGACGTCGATGATCGGCTTCATCGCGCTCGCCGGCATCATCGTGCGCAACTCGATCCTGCTGGTCGACTTCATCAGGCACAGCGGCGGAGACGGCAAGTCGCTTCGCGAGGTGGTGCTGGAGGCCGGCGCGGTCCGCTTCAAGCCCATCCTGCTGACCGCACTTGCGGCCATGATCGGCGCAGCGACCATTCTGCTCGATCCGATCTTTCAGGGATTGGCGATCTCGCTGCTGTTCGGGCTTGCCTCGTCGACGCTGCTCACCGTGCTGGTGATTCCCGCGATCTATATCGCCCTGCGCGCGCCGCGCGAGGCGACTTCGACCACAGTCAAACCCGGCTAGCGAGGGCCCGATGGACAAGAACTACGTTGATATCACCAGGAATATCTCGGCCAACCTGAAGAAGCTGCGGAGCGACATTCCCGACACGATGAAGGGATTTGCGATGCTCGCGCAGGCCGCGACGCGGGACGGCGCGCTGGACAAGAAGACAAAGGAGCTGATCGCGCTTGCGCTCGGTGTCGCCGCGCATTGCGACGGCTGCATCGGCTTTCACACCGAAGCGCTGGTCAAGCTCGGCGCGACGCGCGAAGAAGTCGAGGAGGCGCTTGGTATGGTCGTTTACATGGGCGGCGGCCCGTCGCTGATGTATGCCGCGGATGCGATCGTGGCTTACGAGCAGTTCCAGCAGCAATCGGAAGCCGCCTGACGTTGGTGATGTTCTTCGATCAAGACGGCAGGACCGGGCGAGTTGTCTCGTCCGGTCCTGCCCATCATGGACTCAACGATTACCCGCGGTCGCCGACACCGACGCCCACGCTGACGCCGGGGGCGCGAATGCCGACGCCGCCGCGCGGACCATCGTCCCAGTCGCGATGGCTGCGGCGTTCGTAATAGCGCTCGCGCGGCATGGTGTTATAGGAATCGCGCACGATCACGCGCGCGCCGCCGCGCGTCCGATAGCAATTGCCGGCGTCATCGCATACGAGCCGGACCTGCTGAATGAGATCGGGACTGGTGTATTCGCTGGTCGTGTAGATATCGGCGGCCTTCGCGGCGCTCGCCGCAGCGAGAGCTCCAACACCGGCCAGCAGTGCAATCGTCAACGTCCTCATCATGTCCTCCTCCGAAACTGCCCTATGCCGGTAACAAGAATGCGAGGAGGCGATCGTTCCCGGCTGGGTGCATGTTTTTCCCGGAACAGGGCGTCAGATCGGCTCGTAGGTCTCCGACCCGCAGATGTCGTCTGCTTCCGCGCGACGGCGATCGACCACCTTTCCGGCCGATATCGTCACGATGTAGGTCTGGGTGCCGAGCGCGGTGCCGGTGGCGGAGGTGAGCTGCGCGCGGACGCAGGCCGTCCAGCCCGGTCCGCGCACCTCTCGGTGGGGCGGGGCGACGTGTACCTCACGCGGATAAGACGTCGTGACGAAGACCACGTCGATCTGCTCGCGCACCAGGCGTTTGACATCGGGAGCCGGTTCTGGCGGCTGCTGCTCGGCCTCCTTCAGGCGCATGAACTCAGGAACCGGCGCGCGGCTGTCGGCAAAGCCACAAGACGCCAGTGCCAGCGCGGCGGCGATCAGCGCCGCATGAGCAACAATCCGCAACATCCGTGAAGGTCCCCTGCGGGCCAACAGATAGGCAAGAATGCGATCTGGCGAAGTCCCGGCTGATCAAGATTTGCTGAAGGCAAGTCTTGCTGAAAAGACAGTCTTGCTGAAAAGGCAGTCTTGCCCCGGATACGGGACCCCGCGATCTTTGCTATTACCGGATTGCAGGCTAGTTTGTACCCCAGACGAGGGGGATTGCGCCAATGAGAGTTTTGGTCATAGCGGCCGCACTGCTGGCACTGACGGTCGTGTCGGTACAGGCGCAGGGCCGAGGCAGAGGCCAGCCGAACGAAGGCGCGCCCAAGGCGGAAAACAAGCCCAGGGTCGACGAGAAGGCCTACAAGGCCGCACTCGAGCGCATTCCCGAGCCCAAGGAGAAGTACGACCCTTGGAGCGGGGCGCGTCCTGCCGAGCCCGTCAAGAAACCGAAATAGGCGAGGCGGGCGTTGGCGACCCGCCCGTGCTGTTCGGCCGTTGTCCTCGCGCTTCTCCTGCTTGCGTCATGGCCGTGCGTGGCCTGGGACAGCTGGGGTGGCGATGCCGGCGGCTCGCGCTTTTCGCCCTTGCGGGAAATCACGCCCGACAATGTCGGTCATCTGGTTCGGGCGTTCGAATTTCACACCGGCGATCTTGCGGCCCGCCCGCCCGAGTTGATGCGGAGAACCAAATTCCAGGCGACGCCACTCTTCGTCGAAGACAGCCTGATCTTCTGCACGCCCTTCAACGAGGTGATTGCACTCGATCCCGGCACCGGCGTGCAGAAGTGGCGCTTCGATCCGAAGATCGCCACAAATCAACGTCCCGCCAATCGCTATGTCTGCCGCGGCGTGACGTACTGGATCGACGATGAGGCGCCTGCGAATGCCGCCTGTCGATCGCGCATCTTCATGGGTACCAATGATGTTCGTCTGATCGCGCTCGACGCGAGGACCGGTGCGCCCTGTACCGGCTTCGGCGAGAATGGGCAGATCAAGCTCGATATCGGCACGGCACTGGAATGGCCCGGCGAATTCCAGATCACCTCACCGCCGGCCGTTGGCCGCGGTGTCATCGTGGTCGGCTCCGCGATCGGCGACAACCGCCGCGTCGACGCGCCGAACGGCGTGGTGCGCGCGTTCGATGCGCGCAACGGTCAGGCGCGCTGGACCTTCGAGCCATTGAAGCGCGACGGCATCGAGGCTGGTCATGCCAATGTCTGGGCGCCGATGTCGGTCGATGTGGCGCGCGGGCTGGTGTTCCTGCCGACATCCTCGCCGTCGCCGGACTTCTGGGGCGGCAAGCGGCCGGGCAACAACGAGCACGCCAATTCGGTGGTCGCACTGCGCATCGAGACCGGCGAACTCGTGTGGGCATTCCAGACCGTGCATCACGACGTCTGGGATTACGATCTGCCGGCGCAGCCGACGCTGACGCGCCTCGATACCGGTGACGGCCAGCGCGACGTGGTGATCCAGCCGACCAAGCAGGGCTTTGTCTTCGTGCTCGACCGGGACACCGGCAAGCCGGTGTGGCCGGTCGAGGAGCGCGCGGTGCCGCAGGGCGGCGCGGAAGGCGAACGGCTGTCGCCGACGCAGCCGTTTCCGACGCATGTGCCGGCCCTGACGTCGCAAACGATCTCGACCGACGATGCGCTCTCGCTGCTGCCCGGGCTGCGCCGCACCGCCTGCGAAGAGCAGTTCGCGGGGGCGCGCAACGAGGGGCTGTTCACGCCGCCCTCAACGCAGGGCACGATGGAATTTCCGTTCACGGGCGGCGGGGTGAACTGGGGCAGCGCTGCGTTCGATCCGCTCAATCAGATTCTCTACGCCAACACCGGCCGCGCCGTTCATCTCATCAAGCTGATCCCGCGCGCCGAGGCCGCCGGATTCAATCCGCCGCCCGGCCACGATTTCGGCCAGCAGCGCGGCGCGCCGTTTGCGATATCGCGCGCGGTGATGATGTCGCCGCTCGGATTGCTCTGCAACAAGCCGCCCTGGGGCGAGATGGTCGCGGTCGATCTGAAGGCCGGCAAGATCATCTGGCGTGCGACGGTCGGGACCACCGAGGACCTCGCGCCGCTCGGCGTGCCGCTGCCCTGGGGCGCGCCGCTCGTGAACGGGCTCGCGGTCACCGCGGGTGGTCTCGTCTTCACCGGTGCGATGGACGCCTATCTGCGCGCCTTCGATGCGCGGAGCGGCAGGGAGCTGTGGCAAGGCCGGCTGCCCGTGCCCGGCGTCGCCAATCCCATGACCTATCTCTGGAAGGGCGAGCAATATGTCGCGATCGGAGCCGGCGGCCATTCCGAGGCGGGCACTTCGATCGGCGACAGCGTCGTTGCGTTTCGTCTGGCGCGGCCGGGCGAGGGGCCGTCATTGTGGTCGCGCACGATCGATCGTCCGGGCGGACGATTTTTTGCGAAGGCCTCACTAGTCGCGTTCGCGATCGTCGTGCTTGTGATCGGGAGCCTTCGCTGACGCCATCGACGTCGTATCGGACGAACATAGCACTGCATCGCGCGCGCGTTGCGAACGCGCATTCACACCGTGTGTACTACTGTACGAAAGCGAGGCCGATGCGTCTGTCGCTGCGCCAAACGGCACGGCAATTTTGCACGAAATTGTCGCGCGCGATCGACAGCGTGAACGATTGCGGCAATGTGACGGGGCCTTCGAGGTCGATCGCCGCGCCGCTGGACGACATATTTCGCACCGTGCACGCGATACCGCTGTTCTCAAAAATGATCTTTCCACCCTTGAAAACACGGTGCCGCTGCGTTGCACGCTTCTCGATCATTCGCGTTAATCCATAATGACGTTTGTGAAATAGTGCATAGAAATTACGTTGAACTAAACTCAATACTGGCGCTACTTGCGCAGCGCTTCAGACTTCGTTTACGACGTTGAAGCGGCGAGTCACTCCGCCGACTTTCCCCGCAAGCCTTTTCTTTTATGGCGTCCCGCGCCGATGGAGATACTGATGAAGACCACGCTTTCGCTTCTGTTCGCCGCAGCGTTCTCGCTGTCGTCGATGCCCGCCCATGCCGTCAAGTGGGACCTCTCGACCATGACCTGCAAGCAGTTCCTCGAGAGCGGAGAAGACAACATCGCGGTCGTGCTGACCTGGATGGACGGCTGGTACAAGGGCGACGAGGACAACGCGATCATCGACACCGAGGTGTTCATCGATAATGCCAAGAAGTTCGGTGCCTATTGTGGAAAGAATCCGACCGTCAGCGTCGTCACCGCGGCCGACGA
Source organism: Bradyrhizobium cosmicum (assembly GCF_007290395.2). Taxonomy (NCBI): domain Bacteria; kingdom Pseudomonadati; phylum Pseudomonadota; class Alphaproteobacteria; order Hyphomicrobiales; family Nitrobacteraceae; genus Bradyrhizobium; species Bradyrhizobium cosmicum. Next base: position 2,656,949 of record NZ_CP041656.2, read on the forward strand.
AATTCTGGGCAAGTAATTCTTCAGGCGGCCCGACGCGCGGATGCAATCGCGCTTCGGTCTCTCGCTTCGATGCGATCGTGATGGAGAGCCGCGGTGCGCTTTGCGCTCGCGCGGCTCTCGTTTTTTAGGATGATGTTCAGCCCGGCAACATCGCGAATGCGCTCGACACCATCGCAACTGGCTTGTTGTCATTGGCGGAGAGCAGCGTAACGCGGCCGAAGCTCATGGTGCGCCCGAGCCGCACCACGCGGGCGTCGGCGAGCACGTCGGAGGAAGAGACCGCGCGCATGAAATGCGTGGTCTGGTCGACCGTGGTCATCGGACGGTAGCCGCGATTGGCAGCGAGGTTCGCGATCACCATCGCGGTGTCGGCGAGCGCCATCAGTGCCTGGCCGCAGACCACGCCGCCGTTGCGGCACAGGCGTTCCGAAAACGGCATGCGGAGCAGCGCGCTCGGCTGCCAGTCCGGCATATCGGCCGGCTGCACGTGCTCGATGCGCTCGACGGTGAGGTTGAGATCCTGGACCCATGGCGCGAAGACCTCGCCGAGGATGCGCCTGGCCTCGGTGATGCCGAACTCGGCTTCTGGCTGCGATGGCATGGCTGTCGTTTCCCCTGTGTTGCCGGATGTTGCGGCCATCTTGCGCGGATTGCCGCGGCAAAGTCACCCGGTCTTGCGCCGGTCGGTCGGCTTGAAAATGCCTGACTTCGCCCGATATGGTGCAGCGGATGCGGCCCTCGGCGGGCGTTTGACAGGGGCGACCAGGCGCGGTTGATCGCCCCTGATGGACCTAAGGAGTACATGATGAAGCTTTTCCGTATGGCGGCGGTGCTGCTGGCCGTGCTGGCGGGTCCTGCCTACGCGCAAATGCCCAATCTCAATTTGCTGCAGGACGGCCCGAGCAAGACGCCGGAAGAGAAGGCCGCGGAAGCCGAGCGTGACAGGGCCTACAAGGAAACGCTGAAGAAGATTCCGGATTCCAAGGCGTCCAACGATCCCTGGGGCGGCATGCGCTCCGATCCGCCGAAACCGTCGGCTGCACCGAAGGCGTCAGCTGCAACCAGCGCGCCGAAGAAGAAAACCGGCGCGACCCCCAATTGATCGTATCGTCCGATCGGAGGCGGTTGACGCCTCCGGCCGGGACTCCTCTTCGTCCGGTCCGCGCCCTACATTCTTGAATGCGTGTTGCGTAGTGGAGGTACGGGATGGTCGATCGTCCGCGGGATCTCGCCGAGCGGATGGCGCGCCGGCGCAAGATGGGCGGCCAGCCGGGCGAAAGCCGCGGCGACGGTTATCTGCGCGAGACTTTCACCCTGCCGCGCGAGGCGGCGCGGGCGAGGGCGCAGGCCTTCTTCGCCCGCTACCCCAAGGCGGGTTATATGAGCGCGGTCGAGGCTTGGCGCGAACTGCCTGGCGGCGAGATCGAATTCACCATGCGGCGACTGCCCAGCGCGGACTAGGCGTTTGACCGGCGACGCCGCCGCCGATCCCGGTTCTACGGGGTCAAGCCTTCTGACCGATGGCCCGCAACTCCCGATCGATGCGCAGCTGCACACGGCGGATCGCCAGCAGGTCGATCTTCGTCTCGGTCTTGCCCGTCTTGGTCTCTTCACCGATGCGGAACTGCCACTGCCAGATGCCCGGTATGGCGGTCTTGGCGACGGTGAACTCAACGCCCCTGTGATTCATGGTCACCTCCACGATTCACTTCCATGATCGCAAACATGTTGTCACAATATTTCCGCGACAAGCGAAATTTCCGCGACAAGCGAAATCTGCCGGTGACCCATGGATAGGTCATCGGAATCTGGAAATCGCGAGTGGTTCGAAACAAACGAAATTGGATTCCGAAAGGCGACAGGCTTGCGGAGGCTGCGCCACGGGAGTCGCACGAGGCGACATCGCCGCCGCGGGAACTCTGTTCAGGGTGGGAGAACCACGGACGGCCTACGGCGTTCACACCGGTTCCAGCGTGGTGCGAAGCGAGCAGGAGTGGTCGACACTTTTCCACTTTTGCGTGTCATCCGTTTACGCTCCTGCTATTGCCGACGGGCGGCGCGAGCGCGACATCGTGAATGAGGACGGCGTGAACTGGCTGAGACATATTGTGCTGCGCTGGGGTGCACGGAATATCTCGCTGGCCTGTCCTCGCTGCCGGCATCCGGCCTCCTCGTCCACGTTCAGGCGCGGGCGGTTCATGCTCGGTGACGAGGAGCTCGTCTGCGAGGCGTGCGGCGAGAGCAGCGTCGTCACGTTCTGGCGTTTCGAGGGATTGTCGTGCTGCGCCGAGGCGATGCCGCGCGCGCCGGTGACCAACCTGCGACGCTGACCGACGCCTGCGATGCGAGCGGCGGCACGTGCCTTGCTTGACCTGATGCCGGTCAGCAACAAGGGCGCGTCATGCTCGGCATTCCCCGCCGCTACAGTCATTTCGTCTTCGGCATCATCCAGTCCGGCCTGACCTCGCTGATCGCGGCGGGCATCGCCAGCCTGCCTGCAGGCAGCGCGCTGGTCTTCCTCGGGCACTGGATGGTGTCGTGGCTGATCGCATGGGCCACGATGCTGCCGATCGTGCTGCTGGCGGCGCCCGCGATCCGCGCCTTCTCGCTGCGGCTGACGCGAGAGGAGAGGGCGCCGTGCGCCAGCCGGCAGGCATGAAAAAACCCGCTTGGGGAGAGCCAAGCGGGTGAGAGAGTTATTGGAGGCTGAGGTGCTGGGCTGCAACACCATAGCCAGAGAACACTAGCCTGCCCGGCTTACGACAGCCTGACAGGCCGGCCGATCGAATCCGCGCCGCAAGCCAAAAACCCCGCTCGGGGCAGAGCGGGGTCCTCAGGCTGGTATGGAGACCCGATGTTGGTCCACCGGGCGGGCGAAGATTAGGGGAGCAGGCTTACGGGTGCCTGACGGCGACTCAAAGCCGCGCCCGAGAGGCCGCAGACTGGCCCCGCACACGTCCCAATTTGGCCATCCGATCGCACGACTGGAGCCACAGCCGCGGGTGAGATTTCACACCGTCAGGCGCAGCCATGGGGGAAACGTGGCGCGCCGGCAGCGGGGTCGCATCATGGACAAGGTAGAGCGGTCGTTCGCCGCCGCGACGGCGGTTGGCTTTGTGGTGCTGGTGATCGGCATCGGGTTGCTGGCGCTGATGTAGGCGCAGCATGGTTGCAACGTGTGGGACTGCCATGCCGCGCGGTCGCGCGCCACCGCAGCCGCGGAAACATCGAAAACAACCCCATGCACAGTAGGTCGCCGAGGAATTTAGCTGCGCCGTCAATGGCTGGCTGAAGGTGTCAAAATACCAGCAGACCGCTCCTCGGCAGCCCTATTGGATATTGATCGGGTCGAGAGGAAGGTGGAGTTCTGTGGCCCGCTCCCGGCGATCCTTCTGGCGGAATTCGTTTTCCTTCAGTTCGAACTTCGCCATCTCCCCAAGCGCTGCCGCCAGCAGCTGATTCCACCAGCGCCGTTATCCGCAAAAGAACATATTGCGAACTCGGAACAAATAGGGTACATTGTTTTTGTCGACGACCCGCCGCGCCAGCCGTTTGTCCCCCTAGCGAATCCCCGCCATAAGGAGCACGACCCATGTCCACCACTGCCCTGCGTATCGTCGAAGGATCCTCCATGGACAAGACTAAAGCCCTGGCTGCCGCGCTCTCCCAGATCGAGCGCCAGTTCGGCAAGGGCTCGGTGATGAAGCTCGGAAAGAACGATCGCTCGATGGATGTCGAAGCGATCTCATCGGGTTCGCTGGGGCTCGATATCGCGCTCGGGATCGGCGGCCTGCCGAAGGGGCGCGTCGTTGAAATCTACGGGCCGGAATCCTCGGGCAAGACCACGCTGGCGCTGCACACGGTGGCGGAGGCGCAGAAGAAGGGCGGGATCTGTGCCTTCATCGACGCCGAGCACGCGCTCGACCCGGTCTATGCGCGCAAGCTGGGCGTCAACATCGACGAGCTGCTGATCTCGCAGCCGGACACCGGCGAGCAGGCGCTGGAAATCTGCGACACGCTGGTGCGCTCGGGTGCGGTGGACGTTCTGGTGGTCGATTCGGTCGCGGCGCTGGTGCCGAAGGCCGAGCTCGAGGGCGAGATGGGCGACGCGTTGCCGGGCCTTCAGGCGCGATTGATGAGCCAGGCGCTGCGCAAGCTGACCGCCTCGATCAACAAGTCCAACACCATGGTGATCTTCATCAACCAGATCCGCATGAAGATCGGTGTGATGTACGGCTCGCCGGAAACCACGACAGGCGGCAACGCGCTGAAATTCTACGCTTCGATCCGCCTCGATATCCGCCGCATCGGCGCGATCAAGGAGCGCGACGAGGTCGTCGGCAACACCACCCGCGTCAAGGTGGTGAAGAACAAGCTGGCGCCGCCCTTCAAGCAGGTCGAATTCGACATCATGTACGGCGAGGGCGTCTCCAAGATGGGCGAGATTCTCGATCTCGGCGTCAAGGCCGGCATCGTCGAGAAATCCGGCGCCTGGTTCTCCTATGACAGCCAGCGCCTCGGCCAGGGCCGCGAGAACTCGAAAGCGTTCCTGAAGGCCAACCCCGACATGACCGCCAAGATCGAGACCGCGATCCGCCAGAACTCCGGCCTGATCGCCGAGCAGATTCTCGCCGGCACTCCCGAGCGTGATGCCGACGGCGAGGAGCCGGCGGACGAGTAAACCCTTAACGCGAAGAGTTTTTCGCGAGGAGCGGGCGCTGAGGACGTTGAGTTGCCGACGTCTTCGGGGCCCGTTTCGTTTTTCGTTGGAGTGATCAGGTGGTGCGATGAAGCGTCTGATCTTGACCAGTTCGTTCGGAAGTGATCTCGCCAAATCGGGGCTGGCCGAGATTGCAGTCTTCTTCGCTTTCCGTTTCGTGTGGGGGCCGCTGCCTTCGCCGGAATATTTCGCAGCTTATTTCGGAGCGCAGTCAGGGACGCTCAAGCCGGGCGATCATTGGTCGGATTGGGCGAACGTCTGGCCTGACGCCTTCAAGGATCTCAGAAATTTGCCTTTTGCCGATTTTTGCAAACGCTATGACGAGATTGAACTATGGTTTGAACCGAGCCCGGACGACCAATTGCAGCTGATTTGGTTGCTCGACTATCTGGATTCTCGGCCTGAACTGCTGCAAAAGCTCCGATTGCGCCTGTTGGCGGACGATCTGTTCGAACTGAGGGACAAGAAGTTCGGGCCGTCGCGCGTTCCCGTGGTGGCGGTCACGGCCAGCGAACTCGCGACTGCGAAGAGCGCATGGCGGGCCTATTGCGCGCCGACACCTGAGCCATGCGCCAATCTCCTTCGCGAAGATCTCAGTGCATTGCCAATGTTGGGGCCGGGGTTGTTCGCGCTATTGGCAGAGCTCCCATCTCCTTCGACCGGGCTTGGTGCAACCGAGATGCGGTTTCTGGAGCTTATTGCAAGAGGATTTAAGCTCACGAATGCCCTGTTCCACTTGCGCTCGCTCCGGCGCACATTTGTGTTTCAGGAATTTGAGTTAGGATGGTTGCTTCAAGGATTGGCACACGGTCCGAGGCCCGCGGTGGCAGGGCTGGACGACGCACTGCGTGCAATAGCCCAGGAAAATTTCAGGGATCGCCACGCCGCTTACCTTCGCAGCGAGTTGTCGTTGACCGAGTTCGGCAAAGCGGTCCTGGCCCATCAGGAGGATTTCAGCGGCCACAATTCGATCGATCGCTGGTGGGGCGGCACCCACCTGACCAACGATCGGCTGTGGCGCTGGGGCTCTGTTTTGACGAAGCCTTGAAGCGTGCGGCGATGACGCGGCTTGTTCTGACAACAGACTCCTCCGCTGCCGGCGCCCTTGAACAAGCCGGTCTCGGCGATCTCGTGCTCGCGATCGAGCGGCGGCTTGTGTGGGGCCCGCTGCCATCCGGCGCAGAACTTGAAACATTCTTCGCCCCACGTACGACACAGCCACACGGCCTTCATTGGCTGGACGATACGCCGCGATGGCACCTCCAAGAACCGGGGGTGAAGGATCACGGACTCATCGAGCTATTCTCGGACTGTGACACTGTCGAGTTGTGGATGGGGCCTGATCCAAATGCGCAATTGATCCTGCTCTGGCTGCTCGACCATTGTCGCAGTGAAGGCGTGGCGGTTTCCGAGTTGGTGATGCGTCGTCTCGACATCACCGTTGGCGATATCGATCCGCAGCGGCTTACTGAGCTCGACCAGCAAGCTGTCAAGTTGACGCAGGATCACCTCGAACTGGCCAGTCGCGCGCGGCGAGCCTATCGCGCGCCAACGCCTCGGGCGGTGAGCGAACTCCTCAATGACGATTTGAGTATGCTGCCGCAGCTTGGTCGATGCTTGCTGGATCTCCTGGAAGAGCTGCCGGACGTCACCACCGGTCTCGGAGCCACGGAGACGCGGTTGCTTGAGTTGGTAGCCCCCGGCAACGTACAACCCTTCAACGTCTTCCCTCGCCATGACACACCCGACGCGCGCCGCGTTTTTGATTACTGGGAAGTCGGCGCGCTGCTGGATGGGCTCGCGCGATGTCCAGTGCCGGCCGTCGCGGGGCTGGATGAGGGGCCATTCTCGCTCGACATGCATAACGATGCTTCTCGTCACGCCCGATACAAGCAGTCCCACTTGTCGCTCACCGATTTTGGAAAGGCTGTGCTGGCGGGCTCAGAGGATTTCGGCCGTCACAACCCGATCGACCGCTGGTGGGGCGGCACCCACCTGACCAACGATCGGCTGTGGCGCTGGGACGGCCAAGGCCACTCACTGGTCGCGCCTGCCTAATGCGTGCTTACGACTGAAAAGGTTCCTGTATTGCGTACCAGTTTTAAGAGGCGATCGTGTCGCATCTGATCCTGACCACCAACCATCTTGCGGCAGCCACGCTTCGGCAGACCAGATTGGCGGACATCGCGCTCGGCTTCTGCACGCGTTTCGTGTTCGGCAAGCTGCCTTCCGCCGAACAGCTTTTGATGGGGCTGGAGCGGCGGTCGGAAAAGCACTGCAATCAGGGCGATCACTGGCTTGATGATGTTCGTCGAGACTGGCTGCACGGTTTCGGGACGCGCGATATAGGTTTGTTCGAACTGTGCGAAAAATTCGACTCGATCGACGTGTGGGTCGATCCCCAACCGAGTGACCAGTTCGCGCTCGTCTGGCTGCTAGACCTGCTTCGCCCCTACAAGGAGATCACGACGAAGCTGAGCCTTGTGCACACGGATGACCGTGTTGTGGACTATGCCGCCGAGTCCGTCGCAAAATGGAAGTTGCCGGTCTTCAAGGTCGTCGACAGTCATCTGGTGGCGGCAAGCCGCGCCTGGCGCGCCTATCGGGCTGAAACGCCAAAATCCTGTTTCGATCTATTGATGACGGATCTGATGATCTTCCCGAGACTTCGATCGGCGTTGATCGCGCTTCTTGAAGAGCTTCCGGACAGCGTGACGGGTCTGGGTGCCACCGAAATGGACATGCTTGGCTGTGTGAATGAAGGGCACACCGACCCCGAATACATCTCCGAAGCGAGGTGGTATCGCGATGTGTTCGACGGACGCGACGCGCAAGATGCCTTGATCGAACTGGCGGAGCATCCGGCACCGCCCGTTCTGTTGGGCGATCCGGCGTTCGACAATGAGGATCGCTACTTCGGCAGAAGCGCGTGGAATGTCACGCTCACTGATCTCGGACGTTCCCTTGTCGCCCGGGAAGACGATATGTGGCGCCACAACCCAATCAAGCGCTGGTGGGGCGGGACCGAACTGACCAACGAACGGCTCTGGCGTTGGGATCGCAAAACCCGGTCGTTGATTGCGCCATAGACTGTCCCTTGCTCCGCTACGCGAGTGAATATGGCGAAACGTGGCGGAAGCTCGCTTGCGGCCATCCTTCGAGACGCCCGCCTGTGGCGGGCCCTCAGAGTGAGAACGGACGGCGTGACAGCGGTTGGGTGGGCAAAGGCGCGCAAGCGCCGTGCCCACCATATTTCAACGCGCACGAAGGTGGTGGGCACGCTTCGCTTTGCCCACCCTACGAAACGACGAAGCCTTTACTCCGCGGCTTCCGCGTAATCGCCGACCGGCGGGCACGAGCACACGAGATTGCGATCGCCATAGACGTTGTCGACGCGCCCCACGGGGCTCCAGTATTTGTCGGTGCGCGAGGTGCCTGCGGGGAAGCAGCCTTCGCTGCGGGTGTAGGCGCGGCTCCAGTCGTCGTCCGCGATGTCGTGCACGGTGTGCGGGGCGTGGCGCAAGGGCGAGGCTTCGATCTTGAAGCGGCCGGCCTCGACCTCGGCGATCTCCTTGCGGATCGCGATCATGGCGTCGCAGAACCGGTCCAGCTCCGCCCTGGATTCCGATTCGGTCGGCTCGATCATCAGCGTGCCCGGCACCGGGAAGCTCATGGTCGGCGCATGGAAGCCGTAGTCGATCAGGCGTTTTGCGATGTCGTCGACGGTGACGCCGCTCGTCGCCTTCAGCGGACGGGGATCGACGATGCACTCATGCGCGACGCGGCCCTTCTCGTTCTTGTAGAGCACCGGGAAGTGCGGATCGAGGCGCGCTGCGATGTAGTTGGCGTTGAGGATCGCGATTTCGGTGGCGCGCTTCAGGCCGTCGCCGCCCATCATCAGGATGTAGATGTACGAGATGGTCAGGATCGACGCCGAGCCGAACGGCGCGGCCGAGACCGGACCGACCGGCGCGTCCGCCTGCGTTGAGGGGTGGCCGGGCAGGAAGGGCGCAAGATGGGCCTTGACGCCGATCGGGCCCATGCCGGGGCCGCCGCCGCCATGCGGGATGCAGAAGGTCTTGTGCAGGTTGAGATGGCTGACATCGGCGCCGTAATCGCCGGGCCTGCTGAGGCCGACCTGCGCATTCAGGTTGGCGCCGTCGAGATATACCTGGCCGCCATGGCCGTGGACGATGTCGCAGATCTCGCGGATGTGCTCCTCGAACACGCCATGCGTCGAGGGATAGGTGATCATGACCGCGGCCAGATTCGCCGAGTGTTGCTCCGCCTTGGCGCGGAGATCGTTGACGTCGACGTCGCCGTTCTTCTCGCAGGCGACCACCACCACGTCCATGCCGGCCATCGCGGCCGAGGCCGGGTTGGTACCGTGGGCGGAGGAGGGGATCAGGCAGATCTTGCGGTGAGTCTCTCCACGCGCGGCGTGATAGCCGCGGATCGCAAGCAGGCCGGCATATTCGCCCTGCGCGCCGGAGTTCGGCTGCAGCGAGATCGCGTCATAACCGGTGATGTCGCACAGCCATTTTTCCAGCCGCGCGAACAGCGCGTGATAACCCTTGGCTTGCTCGCGCGGGACGAACGGATGCAGGCTGCCGAATTCCGGCCAGGTCAGCGGCATCATCTCGGTGGTCGCGTTCAGCTTCATGGTGCAAGAGCCGAGCGGGATCATGGCGCGGTCGAGCGCGAGGTCGCGATCACTGAGCTTGCGCATGTAGCGCAGCATCTCGGTCTCCGAGCGATGCGCGTGGAATACCGGATGGGTGAGGAAGGCGGTGGTGCGCTTCAGCGCCTCCGGCAGCACCTCGCGCGTGGTCGCGTCGATCTCGGCATAGGAAAGCGTGCCGCCGAAGGCGCGCCAGACCGCCTCGACCGTCGCGGGCGTGGTGGCCTCGTCGAGCGCGATCCGCAAGTGCGTCTCACCGACGCCGAGATTGATCTTTTCGGCGGCGGCGCGCGCGACGATCTCGGCGCGCTTTGCCCCGGCGTCCACGCTGATCGTGTCGAAGAAGGATTCGCTGTCAGGTTTAAAGCCGAGCTTGCGCAGGCCGGCGGCGAGCACGGCGGTACGGCGATGTACATTGCGCGCGATCTGCGTCAGGCCCTCGGGGCCGTGATAGACCGCATACATCGAGGCGATCACGGCGAGCAGCACCTGCGCGGTGCAGATGTTGGAGGTCGCCTTCTCGCGGCGGATGTGCTGCTCGCGGGTCTGCAGCGCGAGGCGATAGGCGGGCGCGCCGCGGGAGTCCACGGAGAGGCCGACGATGCGGCCGGGCAGCGAGCGCTTCAGCGCATCACGCACCGCCATATAGGCCGCGTGCGGTCCGCCGTAGCCCATCGGCACGCCGAAGCGCTGCGCCGAGCCGATGGCGATGTCGGCCCCGAGCTCGCCGGGCGAGGCGAGCAGCGTCAGCGCCAGCAGATCGGCCGCGACGATCGCGAGTGCGCCCTTGGCCTTCAGCGCGGCGATCGCGGGCCGGAGGTCGCGCAACGCGCCCGAGCTTCCAGGATATTGCAGCAGCGCGCCGAGCACGTCGGCCTTGTCGAGATCGGCGAGGGGATCGCCGACGATCAGGGTCCAGCCCAGCGGCTCCGCGCGGGTGCGCATCACGGCCAGCGTCTGCGGATGCACGTCCTTGTCGACGAAGAAGGCTTTTGCTTTCACCTGCGAGTGGCGCTCGGCGAGCGCCATGGCTTCGGCGGCGGCGGTGGCTTCGTCCAGCAGCGAGGCATTGGCGACGTCGAGCCCGGTGAGGTCGCAGATCATGCTCTGGAAGTTGAGCAGCGCCTCCAGCCGGCCCTGGCTGATCTCGGGCTGGTAGGGCGTGTAGGCCGTGTACCAGGCCGGATTTTCCAGGATGTTGCGCTGGATCACCGTGGGCAAGATCGTGCCGGAATAGCCTTGGCCGATCAGCGAGGTGAAGACCTGGTTCTCTCTTGCGAGGTCGCCCATGTGCGCGATCGCCTCGGTCTCGCTGAGTGGTTTGCCGAGATCGAGCGGGGCGGCCTGCCGGATCGAGGCCGGCAGCGTCTCCGACATCAACGCGTCGACGGTCTTGGCGCCGACGGTTTCCAGCATCGCGGTGACATCGCGCGCGGAAGGGCCGATGTGGCGGCGGACGAAGGAGGTGGCGGTGTCGCCGTTGGATTTGCGGTGCGCGGTCATCATGGGTCCTCGCTTTAGGTCATCTGTCGTTGCCGTCATGCCCTGCAATCGCATGAGCCGATCATTTTGCCTTGGCACGTCCGTGCCAAAAGCTCGTCATGCCCGGGCTTGTCCCGGGCATCCACGTTCTTGGTGCCGCACGAAGGCCGTGGATGGCCGGGACAAGCCCGGCCATGACGATCGCGGGCATCCGCATCGCCATCTCACGCCGTATGGGCCTTGTACGCCGCTTCATCCATGAGGCCGCCGAGCTCGCCCTTGTCGGCAATCCTGATCTTGAAGAACCAGGCCTTGCTTTGCGCATCGGAATTGACCAGGGCCGGCTCGGCGGTGAGGGCGTCATTCACCTCGAGCACTTCGCCGGTCACAGGCGCGTAAACGTCGGAGGCGGCCTTGACCGATTCCACCACGGCGGCAGCTTCCGCCTTCTTCAGCGCGCGGCCGACCTTGGGCAGTTCGACGAACACGACGTCGCCGAGCTGCGACTGCGCGTAGTCGGTGATGCCGACGGTGGCGACATCGCCGTCGATGGCGAGCCATTCATGGTCGGAGGTGTACAGCGTCGTGGTCATTCTCGGATCCTCAGCGTTTGTAGGTGTTTTTCACGAAGGGCATCGCGGCGACTGTGAGGGCCAGGCGCTGGCCGCGCACCTCGGCGAAGATTTGCGTGCCGAGCGCGCTCGATGCAGTGGGCACGTAGCCCATCGCGACCGGCGCATTCAGGCTCGGGCCGAAGCCGCCCGATGTCACTTTTCCAATCGGCTCGCCGCCTGCGCTGGTCGCGAACAGCAGCGCGCCTTCGCGCACCGGCGCGCGGCCCTGGGCCAGCAGGCCGACACGGCGGCGGGATGCGCCGTTGTCGAAATGAGCGAGGATCTTTTCCGCACCCGGAAATCCGCCGGCGCGCGCGCCGCCGCGGCGTCGGCTCTTCTGCACCGACCATTCCAGCGCGGCCTCGACCGGGGTGGTGTCCGTGTCGATGTCGTGGCCGTAGAGGCAGAGCCCGGCTTCCAGCCGCAGGCTGTCGCGGGCACCCAAGCCGATCGGCATCACGTCGGGGTTTTCCAGCAGGGTCTTTGCAAGCCGCTCGGCATCGGCGGCGGGGACCGAAATCTCGAATCCGTCCTCGCCGGTGTAGCCGGAGCGCGAGACGAAACAGTCGAGGCCGGCGACCTTGTGCGGGCCGGCGTCCATGAACTTCATGGATGGCGCCTCTGCACATAATTTCGCCAGCACCGATTCCGCCTTCGGGCCCTGCAACGCGACCAGCGCGCGGTCTTCAAGCGAATCGATGATGCAGTCGCCGGAGAGATTCGCGCGCAGATGCGCTTCGTCGGCGTCCTTGCAGGCGGCGTTGACGACCAGGAACAGGTGGTCACCGAAATTGGCGACCATGAGATCGTCGAGGATGCCGCCGCCCTCATTGGTGAACTGGGCGTAGCGCTGCCGGCCCGGTGCAATCGCGACGATATCCTGCGGCACCAGCCGCTCCAGCGCGCGGGCGGCGTCCTCGACCTTGCCCGATTTCGGCCGGAGCGCGATCTGGCCCATGTGGGAGACGTCGAACAGGCCGGCGGAAGAGCGGGTCTGCAGGTGCTCTTTGAGCACGCCCGCGGGGTACTGCACCGGCATGTCATAGCCCGCGAACGGCACCATCTTGCCGCCGAGGGATAGATGCAGCCCGTGAAGGGGCGTTCTTTTCAGGGAGTCTTGGTCGTCGCGCGCAAGCATTACGGGGCCCTCGGCGGTTCCCCGAGGACGATTCCCCGGTGGACACCAGTCGAAGCCCCATCTGTCGCTGTGCCTGAGAGTATTATCCCGTCGGCGGACGCTGTCCGGGCCTTAAACCCGCCAGTGCCTCTTTCCAGATGTCGTCAAAGCCACGCGGTCCTTTTGCCTGAGAGTTTCCGGGGCGGTTGCTCCTTCGGCGCCGGCACCAATGCCGGTCTCTCCCGACGTGGCCGTACGATACAGATGGGTACAGACCACAGGGCGGCCAAGCCTGTCAACGCAGGCTTTGCGCCTTTCCAAAGGGATTGCAACGGGATTGCGCTGAGGCGGCAACCCACTGATCTGTCTGCACAGTTTCTGGACAGCGAAGCTGGCCTTGTCTAAAAGCGCTCTGGCCCGCAGATATCAGTCCAAACTCGCGGTTTGGAAGGCAAGTCAGCGGGTCCAAGCACACCCGATTGGATGAACATGAGCGGCGTCAACGAGATCAGGTCGACCTTTCTGAACTTCTTTGCCGAGAACGGCCACGAGATCGTGTCGTCCTCGCCATTGGTGCCGCGCAACGATCCGACACTGATGTTCACCAATGCCGGCATGGTGCAGTTCAAGAACGTCTTCACCGGCGTCGAGAAGCGGCCCTATCAGCGCGCCACCACGTCGCAGAAATGCGTGCGCGCCGGCGGCAAGCACAACGACCTCGACAATGTCGGCTATACCGCGCGCCATCTCACCTTCTTCGAGATGCTCGGCAACTTCTCGTTCGGCGACTATTTCAAGGAACGCGCGATCGAGCTCGCCTGGACGCTGATCACCAGGGAATACGGACTGAAGAAGGACAAGCTGCTCGTCACCGTCTACCACACCGACGACGAGGCGGCTGATCTGTGGAAGAAGATCGCGGGCTTCTCCGACGACCGCATCATCCGCATTCCGACCTCGGACAATTTCTGGGCGATGGGCGACACCGGTCCGTGCGGCCCGTGCTCGGAGATCTTCATCGACCGCGGCGATCACATCTGGGGCGGACCGCCGGGCTCGCCGGAAGAGGACGGCGACCGCTTCCTCGAGTTCTGGAATCTCGTGTTCATGCAGTATGAGCAGGTGACGAAGGAGGAGCGCGTGGATCTGCCGCGTCCCTCGATCGACACCGGCATGGGCCTCGAGCGCATGGCCAGCATCATGCAGGGCGTCGACAGCGTGTTCGAGACCGACTTGTTCCGTCATTTGATCGACGCGACGTCGTCCGCGCTCGGCAGCGGGCCGAATGAGCAGACCATGGCCTCGTTCCGCGTCATCGCCGACCATTTGCGCTCCTCGGCCTTCCTGGTCTCCGACGGCGTGCTGCCCTCGAACGAGGGCCGCGGCTATGTGCTGCGCCGGATCATGCGCCGGGCGATGCGCCATGCGCAGCTGCTGGGCGCGAAAGAGCCGCTGATGCACCGGCTGGTCTGGGCGCTGGTGCGCGAGATGGGCCAGGCCTACCCCGAGCTGATGCGCGCGGAGAATTTGATCGAGGAAACGCTGCGGCTGGAAGAGACCCGCTTCCGCAAGACGCTGACCCGCGGCCTTGCCATCCTCGACGAGAAGAGCGCGTCCCTGAAGAAGGGCGACATGTTCGACGGCGACGTCGCCTTCACGCTGTACGACACCTATGGCTTCCCGCTCGACCTGACGCAGGACGCGCTGAAATCGCGCGGCATCGGCGTCGATCAGGCCTCGTTCACCGACGCGATGGAGCGCCAGAAGGCCAAGGCGCGCGAGTCCTGGAAGGGCTCGGGCGAGGCAGCTTCCGAGGCGATCTGGTTCCCGCTGCGCGAGAAGCTCGGCGCCACTGAATTCCTGGGCTACGAGACCGAGAGCGCCGAAGGCGTGGTGACTGCGCTGGTGAAGGACGGCCAGGAAGTTGCCAGCCTCAAGGCCGGCGAGCCTGGTGCGTTGCTGCTGAACCAGACGCCGTTCTACGCGGAATCCGGCGGCCAGGTCGGCGACACCGGCGTGCTGACGGGTGAGGGCGGCATCAGGTTCCGCGTCACCGACACGCAGAAGAAGCTCGGCGATCTCTTCGTCCATGTCGGCACCGTGGAGAGCGGCGAACTGAGGCTCGGCACCGCGCTGCAGCTCGAGGTCGATCACGGCAGGCGCTCGTCGATCCGCGCGCATCATTCGGCCACGCATCTCATTCACGAGGCGCTGCGCCAGGTGCTCGGCGATCACATCGCCCAGCGCGGCTCGATGGTCGCACCCGACCGTCTCCGCTTCGACTTCGTGCATCCCAAGCCCATCACGGCGGAAGAGCTCGCCCGCGTCGAGGACATCGCCAACGATGTGGTGCTGGAGAACGACGAGGTCACGACCCGCGTCATGGGCGTCGATGAAGCGCGTGAGGCGGGCGCCCGCGCACTGTTCGGCGAGAAATACGGCGACGAGGTCCGGGTCGTCTCAATGGGCCGGACCGCGCGCGAGCGCGGCGCCAACGCGCTAGGCTGGTCGGTCGAACTGTGCGGCGGCACCCATGTGCGGCGCACCGGCGACATCGGCCTGATCACGCTGACCGGCGAGAGCGCGGTGGCCTCCGGCGTGCGCCGCATCGAGGCGCTGACCGGCAATTACGCACGCAGGCACGCCAACGAGACCATGGCGCTGGCGAAGACGGCAGCCAACGAACTGCGCACCTCGATCGACGACGTCCCGGCGCGCATCACCGCGCTGATGGAGGAGCGCAAGAAGCTCGAGCGCGAGCTCTCCGACGCCCGCAAGAAGCTCGCGATGGGCGGCGGCGCGTCCGCCGGCGACGGCGGACAGTCCAACGTCGTGGAGATCGGTGACGTCAAGTTCTACAGGCTGCACGTCACGGGATTGCCGAGCGACGAGCTCAAGTCGCTGGTCGACCAGGCCAAGGCCGAAATCAAGTCGGGTGTCGTCGCCGTTGCGAATACGACGGCCGACGGCAAGGCCAGCCTCGTTGTCGGCGTGACCAAGGATCTGTCGGCCCGCTTCGACGCCGCAAGCCTGGTCAAGATCGGCGTGCCGGTCGTCGGCGGAAAGGGTGGCGGCGGCCGCGCCGAGATGGCGCAAGGGGGCGGTCCTGACGGAGCAAAGGCTCTCGACGCCCTGTCGGAGATCCAAAAAGCCATTGCAGCGGGCGCCTAGGCAGCCATGCGCCTCGTTCCGCGAGGAATTGGGCTTCGCGATCCCAACTTAAGGGATCGCCTCTACGAATTGCTGGAGCACGATCCGCTGGCCTATTCGGCCGGATCGCGCTTCATCCAGCTCATCATCGGCGTCATCGTGCTCAACGTGACTGCGATGATCCTCGCCTCGGTGCCGGAGCTCGACGCGGAGTTCGGTGCGCTGTTTTCGGGGATCACGATCCTGTCCGTGATCGTGTTCGCGCTGGAATATGCCGCGCGGCTGTGGACGGTGGCGGGTCACACGCAACGCAAGGCCTCGGCGCTCGCCGACCGGCTCGGCTATGCCTTCTCGACGCTCGGCATCATCGATCTGCTGGCGTTCCTGCCCGCCGCGATCGTGCTGGCGACGGGTCGGCACGCGACGCTGGCCGCCCTCGGCGTGCTGCCGTTCTTCAAGCTGATACGATACTCGCCGGCGATGCGCTCGCTGCTGGCCGCCGTGCACGCCGAGCGGCGTGCGCTGATCGGCTGCATCGTCATCCTGATCGGCGCGGTGCTGACCTTCGCCTCGCTGCTCTACGCCATCGAGCGCGACGTGCAGCCGGACAAGCTCGGCACCATCCCGCAGGCGATGTGGTGGGCGATCGTGACGCTCGGCACCGTCGGCTATGGCGACGTCGTGCCGGTGACGGCGCTCGGAAAATTCGTCTCCGTCTTCACCATCGTCAGCGGCTTCGCCATGATCGCGCTGCCGGTCGCGATCATCTCGACCGCCTTTGCCGAAGAGGTGAAACGGCGCGATTTCGTCGTGACCTGGGGCATGCTGGCGCGGGTGCCGCTGTTCTCGCATCTGTCGGCCGCGGAGATCGCCGACATCATGCGGCTGCTCCGCGCGCGCACCGTCGAGCAGGACGAGATCCTGGTGCGGCGGGGCGACGCCGCCTCGTCGATGTACTTCATCACCGCCGGTGAGGTCGAGATCGCGCTGCCGAGCCAGCAGGTGCGGCTCGCCGACGGCACCTTCTTCGGCGAGATCGCGCTGCTGCACAAGACCAAGCGCAGCGGCACCGTGACGGCGACGCGCAAGACGCGGCTCTTGGTGCTGGATGCTCACGATTTTCACGCCCTGATCGAACGCATGCCGACGCTCGCCGAGCACGTCCACACCACCGCCAAGGCGCGGCTCGCCGACACCGGCGACCTTGCGCCGGCTGAACTGGCACAGGCCGAACAGGAAGACGGGCGCCGCGGCAAGTAGCCGTCAGTGCCTGTCGAGGAACGGCGCGACCACCTCGCGCGTCTCCTTGCTCGGCACCACAGGCACGATCTCGAAGGTCATGCCTTTGCCCTGGCAGTTCAGAACCCATTCCTGCAGCAGGCGGGCGTCGTCGCATTCCATCAGCTGGAAGCAGCGGTCGAAATTTGGCTCGATCCAGCTGCCGAGATATTTGAGGCCGTCCGGAAACTTGACGCCCTCGTCGCGCACGCGGCGGTAGACCGGAATGGGATCGCGATCCCTGAAGCGTTCGATCACCATGAAAAGCATAGGCCTCAGCCCTTCTTCAGGAAGACGTAGACGGCGGAGTAGGGCGCGCTCCTGAACTCGCCGGCTTTCTCGCAGGCGCCGTCGAGCTTGCCGCCGTGGGTGTTGATGCGCTGGACCGTGGTGACGGGCGTCAGGACGCCGCTGCCGCGGTGAGCGGTGACGTCCAGCTTCAGCCAGGCGATGTCGGCCGCGGTGGCGCCCGGCGCGTTGCCGACGGCCTTGCCGACCACGGCGCTACCGTCGGCCAGCTCCCAATTCGGGCCCGCATAATGTCGGCCGATGGTCTTGCCTTCGGACAGCAGCGTCGCGATCGGTTCACGGAAGGCCCAGGCGAGCTTGCCGTCGGTGCCGGCCTTGCACTCATAGACCTGCGCGCCTTCGGCATGGACGCTAAGCACGAGGGACTCGTCCGGCGCTGCGATGGCGTCAGGGAGCGGGTCCGCGGCGGCCGCCGGTCCGATCATAGCCGCGAGCAGCAGGGTGGGGGCAGCAAGCTTGATCCACATGGTGGTCTCCACGAAGCTCCCAAAAAAGAAAACGGGCCGCGCTTGTCGCGCGGCCCGTGATGATGTCCGGCCCAGTCGGGCGAAATTGCGGATGGCCGTCAGGCCGCCAGCGCCTTTGCCAGGTTATCCGCGACCTTGTCGAGGAAGCCGGTGGTCGAGAGCCAGCGCTGGTCGGCGCCGACCAGGAGCGCGAGGTCCTTGGTCATGTAGCCTTCCTCGACGGTGTCGACGCAGACCTTCTCCAGCGTGTTGGCGAACTTGGCGAGCTCGACATTGTTGTCGAGCTTGGCGCGGTGGGCGAGGCCACGGGTCCAGGCGAAGATCGACGCGATCGAGTTGGTCGAGGTCTCCTTGCCCTTCTGGTGCTCGCGGTAGTGGCGGGTCACGGTGCCGTGAGCGGCTTCGGCCTCGACGGTCTTGCCGTCGGGGGTCAGCAGCACCGAGGTCATCAGGCCGAGCGAGCCGTAGCCCTGCGCGACCGTATCGGACTGCACGTCACCGTCGTAGTTCTTGCAGGCCCAGACATAGCCGCCGGACCATTTCAGCGCCGAGGCCACCATGTCGTCGATCAGGCGGTGCTCGTAGGTCAGGCCCTTGGCCTCGAATTCCTTCTTGAACTCGCGGTCATAGATGTCCTGGAAGATGTCCTTGAAGCGGCCGTCATAGACCTTGAGGATGGTGTTCTTGGTCGACAGATAGACCGGATAGTTGCGCAGCAGGCCGTAGTTCAGCGAGGCGCGGGCGAAGTCGATGATGGAGTCGTCGAGATTGTACATCTCCATGGCGACGCCGGCGCCCGGGGCCTTGAACACTTCCTTCTCGATCACGGTGCCGTCCTCGCCGACGAACTTCATCGACAGGGTGCCCTTGCCCGGGAATTTGAAGTCGGTGGCGCGGTACTGATCGCCATAGGCGTGGCGGCCGATGATGATCGGCTTGGTCCAGCCGGGAACCAGGCGCGGCACGTTCTTGCAGATGATCGGCTCGCGGAAGATCACGCCGCCGAGGATGTTGCGGATGGTGCCGTTCGGCGACTTCCACATCTGCTTGAGGTTGAACTCCTTCACCCGGGCCTCGTCCGGAGTGATGGTGGCGCACTTGACGCCGACGCCGACCTTCTTGATGGCTTCGGCGGCGTCGATGGTGACCTGATCGTTGGTCTGGTCTCGGTACTCCATCCCCAGGTCGAAATAGAGCAGCTCGACGTCAAGGAACGGGTTGATCAGCTTGTCCTTGATGTACTGCCAGATGATCCGGGTCATCTCGTCGCCATCGAGTTCGACGACGGGATTGGATACCTTGATTTTTGCCATGATCGGGGAAGCCCTCTTGGGAACGGCGCCACCTGCGCCAATTTGAATATCCGCCGCCTCTTAGCACCGCCGCGCGGCGGGCGAAAGCCAAGTGATTATGCACTTTTAGCCGATCCAGCTTCCTCAGATGGGGGGCGGGTAACGGCCCGGCCGCGAGGGCGGGGCTGAGCTTTCAAGCGAGATTCAAAAGTCGAATCCAACCCGTTATTTCCCTTGAGAATTTCGTCAGGACAGGCAAACGACAGGCGAACGGGCGGTCGGTCCAGGATGGGGCCAAGGCCGGCTTTGAATCAATTCCTGAAGAGCGCCCTGCCAAGGCCTTGAGAACCCAGTGAAAGCGAAACGAGATGTCGGGGACTGACAAGAGCAAGGCGGGCCTTTCCCTCGACGGTCCCATCGTGATCCTGGTCGAGCCGCAGCTCGGGGAAAACATCGGCATGGCCGCGCGCGCCATGGGCAATTTTGCGCTCGGCGCCTTGCGCATCGTCAACCCGCGCGACGGCTGGCCCAACATCGCCGCCCAGCGCGCCGCGGCCGGCGCCGACCATATTCTGGAAAAGGTCGAATTGTTTGGCACGGTCGAAGAGGCGGTGGCCGATCTCGATCTGCTGTTCGCGACCAGCGCGCGCCCGCATGACCAGGCCAAGCCGGTGGTCGGGCCGGAAGCCGCCGCCGCCGAAATCTCCGGCCACGTCGCGGCGGGAGGCAAGGCTGGTATCCTGTTCGGCCGCGAGCGCTGGGGCCTGACTAACGAGGAGGTCGGGCTCTCCAACCGCATCATCACCTTTCCGGTCAATCCGGGCTTTGCCTCGCTGAACCTCGCCCAGGCGGTGCTGCTGGTCGGCTATGAATGGTTCAAGCGGGCAACCTCAGGCGAACTGCCGCATGCCATGCCGGAGCGCTCCGAGCGCGCTTCGCAGCACCAGATCCAGGCCTTCTTCGAGAACCTGATCCGGGAGCTCGACAAGGTCGAGTTCCTGCGCCCGGCCGAGAAGCGCGACACCATGCTGGTGAATTTGCGCAACATCTTCACCCGCATGGACCCGACCAAGCAGGACATGCACACCCTGCACGGCGTGGTGATGGCGATTGCCGAGGGGCGCAAGGGTCCGGCCAAGGGCGGCGTGCTCGACGGCGAGCAGGCCACGCGCCTGCGCGCGCTCTTGGCCGAGCACGGGCAGGGCGGCGGGGTGTCCGACAGCGGCTCGACCGTGCGTGGCCTCGCCCGCCTGCTCCGCCGCAACCCGACCGATGCCGAGCGCCTGCTCTGGCAGGCGCTCACGCGCGATCGCCGTTTCGCGGGAAGCTTCAAGCGCCAGACCCCGGTCGGTCGCCACATCCCGGACTTCGTCTCGTTCCCGCACCGGATCGCGATCGAGCTGGTGAACCCGGCCGAGAACGAGACGATCGCGGCGGACCGCGCGGGCCGGCGGACGTGGCTCGAGGCACGGGATTATCGTGTGATCGAGATCCTGGCGGCAGACGTGGAGCGGGATCTCGAGGCGCAACTGGTGAGATTGCAGGCGATGATCGAGCAAGCTTCGTAGGTCTCGTAGGTGGATTAGCCGAAGGCGCAATCCACCTCCTTGCTATCCGAGCGGAGAGAGAGGTGGTGGATTACGCTTCGCCAATCCACCCTTCGCACCAGTTGCGATTCAGCATTCACTTGCCGGGCGGGTCGAGGAACACGTAGAGCGCGGAGATCCTGCCGTCCTCCGCGATGATGACGTCCCACCCGGTGTAATCAGGTGCTTCGCCGCGCGGACCCGATCCCCAGGCCAGCCGCCCGGCGTTGTGAAGCGCCTGCGGCTCGCCTGTCGGCGTGTAGACGAAGTGGGGATGCGTGGCGCGCAGATCGCCGGCGAACTTGTCGATCGCGTCGCGACCGACAATGATGCCTGGCGGTGCGTACAGGGCGCCGTTCTCGGTCCAGAACTCGTCGATGGCGGCGCGGCGGCGCTTCGCGTCGCCCTCGCCGAAAACCTCCTGAAGGTTGCGACGGAGCAACTCGTGGATGCGATCCGCGGATGTATTGAGTTGGGTCATAGTTGTCTCCAAATTCCACTGGCCTCGTAGGGTGGGCAAAGCGAAGCGTGCCCACGTGTTTCGACTGATTGATCGAGGTGGTGGGCACGGCGCTTGGCGCCTTTGCCCACCCTACGAATTGAGTTCGCGCGTCAGATCTGCACCTGGCCGCCGTCGACGAAGAGTTCGACGCCGTTGACGAAGCTTGCTTCGTCCGACGCCAGGAACAGCACGGCCTTGGCGATCTCCTCGGGCTGTCCGACGCGGCCGGCCGGGATCAGGCCCGCGAGATAGCTCTTGGTGCCCTCCGCCTGCTCGCCGGCGCCAAACAGATGATTTAGGCCGGGCGTCTCGGTGACACCGGGGCTGATGGCGTTGACGCGGATGTGCCGGTCCTTCAGGTCGAGGATCCAGTTGCGCGCGAAGTTGCGCACCGCGGCCTTGGTTGCCGAATAGACGCTGAAGGCCGGCGTACCCGAAATGCTCGTGGTCGATGCGTTCAGCACGATGGAGGCGCCGTCGCGGAGCAAGGGCAGTGCCTTCTGCACGGTGAAGAGGACGCCCTTCACGTTGGTGTCGAACGTGCGCTGATAGTGCTCCTCGGTGATCGCGCCGAGCGGTGCGAATTCGCCGCCGCCTGCATTGGCGAAGATCGCGTCGATGTGCTGGTGCTTCTGCTGCACGGCATCGTAGAGCCGGTCGATGTCGGCAAGGTTGGCCATATCGCCCTGCACGCCGGTCACGCGGCCGCGGATCGATTTCACCGCAGCGTCGAGTGCATCCTTGCGGCGGCCGGTGATGAACACCGAAGCGCCCTCGGCCGCAAAAGCCTTGGTGGTCGCAAGGCCGATGCCGCTCGTGCCGCCGGTCACCACCACGACCTTGTTGTTGAACCTGTCAGTCATCGTCCGTCTCCGTTGGAAGCATTTGGCAGAAGCGCCGTTGCCCCTCGTAGATGCCTATAGAACGATGATGCGAGTAGACGGCGAATATGGTACGCATCGTTCTATATGAGGAACGATGAAGACTGATCTGAACGACTTTGCCTATTTCGCCGAGGTGGTCGGGCACGGCGGCTTTGCTGCCGCCGGACGGGCCTTGCGCGAGCCCAAGTCAAAGCTCAGCCGGCGGATTGCCGGGCTGGAAGAGCGCCTGGGCCTGCGCCTCATCGAACGATCGAGCCGCCGCTTTCGCGTCACCGAAGTAGGGCAGGCCTTCTACGAGCGCTGTCGTGCGATCCTGGCCGAAGCCGAACAGGCCGAGGCGCTGGTGACGCAAGCGCAGGCCGAACCCCATGGCCGCATTCGCTTCAGTTGCCCGACCGGCATGGTCGCGGAAATCTTCGGGCTCACGTCGAACTTCCTGATCCGCTATCCCAAGGTTCGCCTGCAACTCGTCGCCATCGACCGGCCGGTCGACCTGATTGAAGAGCGGATCGATGTGGCTCTGCGCGTTCGTTCCGTCCTTGTCGGGGATGCGGCGCTCACCATGCGGTCGCTGGGGACGTCCACGCGCATCCTGGTCGCGAGCCCGCAATTGGCAAGCCGGCTGCGAACCCTGGATGATTTGAACGCGCTTCCGACGCTGGCGACTTCAGATGAGGACAATCTGGTCGAATGGCATCTGGAGACGGACGACGGGCGCGCTCGCGTCGTCAAACACGAACCACGCATGGGTTGCGGTGACTTTGGCGCGGTGCGGGATGCGGCGGTCGCCGGCCTCGGTATTGCGCTGTTGCCGGATCACCTCTGCCGGGAGGCGCTCGGGCAAGGTAAGCTCGTCCATGTGCTCTCGGAATGGCGCGGTCAACGCGGCCTGGTGCATCTCGTCTTCACGACCCGACGAGGCCTGCCGCGGGCGGTCCGCGCGCTGATCGATCATCTGGCGGCCGGCTTTTCCAAGACGTTGGTTTCGTAGGGTGGATTAGCCGAAGGCGTAATCCACCTCTTTGCCAACCGAGCGGACTGAGACGTGGTGGATTACGCTTCGCTAATCCACCCTACGCAGCTCAGGCGGCGACGCTGGTCTCATTCGTGGCGCGCTTGCTGCCGGCCTGAAGCCGGCGCAGCGCGGTCAGGTTCAGATCGATCGAAGCCAGGCAGCAGCGAGACTTGCCGCTGGATTTCGCCTCGTAGAGGGCTCCATCCGCCACCGCAAGCAGCTCGGCCACCTGGGAGCCATGATCCGGTGACAGCGCAATGCCCACGCTCGCACCAACACTGGCGCGGGTCTCGCCATCGAGCTGATAGGGCGCCCCGATCTCGCCGACGATGCGTTGTCCCATCGCCAGCGCCTGCTCGGCTGTGACGTTTTCAACGAGCGCGACAAATTCGTCGCCGCCCATCCGCGCAATTGCCGCGCTCTCCGGCACTGCCTTGCGCAGTCGCTCGGCGGCTCCCTTGAGCACCCGATCGCCGGCTCCATGTCCGAACGTGTCGTTGATCGGCTTGAACTCGTCGAGATCCACGAAGAACAGGGCAACAGGGCGGTCCTCACGACTGGATTGCGCGATCTTCGCCTCCAGCGCGTCGATGAATCCCGCGCGGTTCAGCAGACCCGTGAGCGCGTCATGGTGCGCGCGATGGCTGTTCTCGCGCTCGGCCCGCATGGTCGTGATCAGCATCCTGTTGAGCCGGAAGGCCGCGCCCGCCATTGCCGCGAGATACATCGGGATCTGATAGATCATGATGTAGAGCATCGGCTCGCCGAGAAGAGCGATGTACACGGCGACGGGGCCGAGGCTGATCAGCATCATGAGTCCTGCAAATCGTGGCGCGCCGAAATTGCGGAAGCAGATGCCGCCGATCATGGCCGCCGTGGACATCGAGGCGAGCATCGCGACCAGCCAGTCGCCGCTGCTGATGCTCGCGATAGCGCCCAGTCCGAGGCTGAGACTCCAGGCCATCGAGAGCAAGAGATGAAGATCGGTCGGGGTGGGCCGGTGCAGCCGGATCGCGCGATGCGCCGCGACCAGAACCGCGAGGCGCGCAAGGCAAATCATCAGTTCGAGCACGAACCAGGCGACAAGCAGCCCGGTCTGCAGCCGATACGCGATGATCGCCGCGATCGCGACCGAATTGATGGCGCCGCCCGCGAAGATCGGGACCGCACCGAAGAGTTGGGAGATGAGGGCTGCGCGAATGTCGCCCGGCACGTCGGGGCCGACATCCGTCAACCAACGCATCAATCGCCAGCGCGGCAAGCTGTATCGTCCGCCTTCGGACCGCATCCCAGAGCATCCCCTTCTCTTGCGGATGACCAAAGACGAGGGGGTGCTAAGGCCGCCTTTACAGACCCGCCTGATCGCGATCCGTGCTTGATGGAAGGTAAATTCGATGAGGGCTCGCCACGACATGCCCGCGGTCGCGCCGGCTGTGCGCTTCGTCAGTAGGGTAGATTAGCGAAGCGTAATCCACCTCCTTGCTAGGCGGGCGGACAGAGAGGTGGTGGATTACGCTCGCGGACTGCGCTTTGCGCAGCCGCGGGCTAATACACCCTACTATCGCCCGAGCTGGACCTCGCGTTGGACCTCTATCCATGTCGCCCTTGCCACCGCCAGCAGCCTGCCGCCCTCGTCATGCGCAGCAGCCTCGGCGGTGCGCTTGCGGCCGTCGCGGCCGGTGGACCAGGCGGTGATGATGCAGCGCTCGCCGGGACGAGGCCTTGCCTCGATCCGGGCCGACATCCGGCCCAGCAGGAGTGGGGCCTTGTCGAAGCCGTCGCTTTCCTGGTTGTAGTTGCAGGCATAGCCGGTGGGGCAATCGAGCGCCGACCAGAGAAACTCGTCGGCGACGAGGCCGTCGTCGGCGGCCAGCGTCGGATCGGGTGTCCAGCTCGCCGCGAGAACGGCGTTCCGTGAATGACGTCCGAGCGGTCCGGCGAAGATGCGCAGGCCGTCGCCCTTGGCCCGCGCGGGGCCGCAGACGAAACAGGTCGGCAGCGGATGTTCGTGCGGCTTCACCGGCGTCAATAGCTCGGCGGCGCAGGCTTCCTCGAAACTGGCTGTCTCCACGCGCGCGAGCTCCAAGCCCGCCGCCCGCCCGGTCGCGACGACCTTTGCGCCGTCGCGAAGCTCCCACGCGCCGTCGCCGGTCGCGATCGCATCGAGCGATGTGTCCAGCGGCGGCGGGGCGCGCAGCGTCACTTCCGCAGCCCCGGGAATATGCCGGGCGAGCCGGCCGCAGACATAACCGCCATTGCCGGAGTTCGGGGGACCGCAATAGCGCTTGTCGATGATGATCTCGGTCAACGGTTGACTGCCTCTTCTGTCGTCGCCTCACGCACTTTATCTGATCTTGAGGACAATTCTTCCCTGAACCATGCGATTGGCGACGGCTTGCATGGCTTCGGTGGCCTCGTCCAAGGGGAGGATGCGATCGATATGCGGGCGGATTTTTCCTTGAGCCAGTAACTGCACCAGCGCATCGTTCATGCGCGCGGCTTCCGTGGAGAATTTTTCCGCCCAGGCGCCGACGAAGACGCCGATGATGGAATAATTCTTCAGGAGCGGCAGGTTCATCGGGATCGAGGGAACCTCGCCGCTGGTGAAGCCGATCGGCATCAGCCGTCCACCCCACTTCATCAGTCGGGCGATCTGCTCGAAGATCGCACCGCCGACATTGTCGAAGCCGATATCGATGCCGTCTCCCGATGTGATCGACTTGATCCGGTCGCGCAGATCCTCGCTGCGATAGTTGACGACATCGCTGGCGCCGTAGTCGCGCACCAGGGCGGCCTTGTCGTCGGACCCGACCCCGGCGATGACGCGCAGGCCCAGATGGCGGCCGAGGTCGACGGCGGCGAGGCCCACCCCGCCGGCAGCGCCGGTGACAAGCAGCGTTTCGCCGTGTTTGGCCCGGGCCCGCTCGACCAGCGCATAGTAGGCCGTGCCGTAATTGTGCAGCACCGTCGCCGCGGCTTCGAACGCGACGCCATCGGGCAGAAGCACGCTCTTCGATGCCTTGGCTGTCATCCGTTCGGCGTAGCCGCCGGTCCAGCTGCTGCAGGCCACGCGATCGCCGGGCCGGAAGGCCGTGACCTTGTCGCCGATTGCGACGACGATTCCGGACGCTTCCGTCCCGGGCACGAAGGGGGTCGGCGGCCGCATCTGGTACAGGCCCGAGACCATCAGTTGGTCCATGAAGCTCACGGAGGCCGCATGGACGTCGATGAGAATCTCGTCGGCGGCCGGCTTCGGCTCGTCGATCTCGCCGAGGCGCAAATCGCTGGGGCCAGTGAACGACTTGCAGAGAACCGCTTTCATCATGACTCTCCCATGTCTCTCAGCGGCGTCGCATATCCCGCGACGAGCTTGACGAAATCGGCCTGCCGCGCGGTGCCGGTCTTTTCAAACAGGCGGCGGACATGCGTCCTGACCGTCGTCGCGGCCACGCCGAGTGCCGCGGCCACTTCGGGAATGCCGCCGAGTTCGACGATCGCGAGCAGCACGCGCAGCTCGGTCGGCGTCAATCTGAACGCGTCGCGCAGCGCATCCGAGCGAGGTGGTATCGTCAGCGCCACCTTGCGGACAAACACTGCGGCGACGGCGCGGTAGGCAGCCCCCGCACGTCGGCGTGGGCCTGACGTCAGCGGCAAGACGTGGGCGATGTGGCGCGCCCCGTCCACGCCGACCATCGGGATGGCGCTTTCGCGGGTGCCCGCGGCTGCATCGCCGCGGCCGCACGCCGCGAAGGCCTGCCGCAACCGATGCGTGACCATGGGATCGCAGGCCATCAGTTGCCCGCGGATCTCCAGCAGGACGTTGTACGCATCCAGCATGGCCCGCCCGGCGGCATTGGTGTGAATGAGACGTCCGTCCGCATCGACGAGATAGAGGCTGGCGTCGAGACCATCGAGGGTGTCGGCGAATGCAGCGGCGTCCGCGGCTTCCGGTTCGGGCGTTCGGGCGGCCGCGAGCGTGCGGCATGGCACAACGTTCATTGCGGCGCTCCGGCAGGCCGCGGCGACGGGCGCTCGTCGCTGCGGCGGCGACCGAACAGACGCGGCACCAGCATGGGAACGCGCCGGCGATACTCCTGGTAGGTCGCGCCGAACGCGGCGATCAGGTCCCGTTCCTCGAACTGCAGCGCGACCAGGATGTAGGCCGTGTTGGCGATGGCGAACAGCAGATGGCCGGCGGTCATCTCGGGCGTGCCCCAGAACGCGAGCAGGAAGCCCAGCATGAGCGGATGGCGCACGATCTTGTAAAGCAGCGGGGTCTTGAAGGATTGACCTGGCATCTCGGTGCCGCGGAGCGCGACGAAAGCCTGGCGCAGGCCGAACAGGTCGAAATGATCGATCATGTGGGTCGAGGCAAACGCGATCAGCCAGCCGAGCCAGTGGACGCCGATCAGCAGCCAGGCCGCAATTCCGTGGACCTGCCAGACCGGAGCCGGGATCGGGCGCCACTGCCAGAACAGCAGCAGGAGGATCAGGCTGGAGAGCAGCACATAGGTGCTGCGCTCGCAGGCGGGTGGGAGGAATTGGGTCAACCATCGTTTGAAGGATGCGCGCGCCATCACGCTGTGCTGGATTGCAAACAGGCTCATCAGCAGCAGGTTGACGACGATGGCCTCGCCCGGATTTGCGGCAGCACCGACGTCGATCGGCGTGTCGATCGACTTGGGCACGACATAGTTGCCGACGAAACCGAGCGCATAGAGAAATGAAGCGGTGAAGATGCCATAGCTCACGATGGCGTAGAGCAGGATTGCGAGGCGCGCGACCATGGATTTTCCTATTGTGCCTGATGAGGCGGTGCCGCATGCAGGAGCATGAGTCGCTCGCTGGCGAGCTGGCTCGATCTGGCCCGAATGTTACCGCTCGACCGTCCCCTGCACGTCCCCCGGGGACGCAGCGAGGGGAGGGAGGATTTTGATGACGGCTTTCTCGCTCGGGGCGTTCGGGTTCCCCGAGGTCCATGCCGACGGCCGCCCGATCAAGCTGGCCTTGCGCAAGGGTCTTGCGCTGCTGGTTTATCTCGCGGAGGCCAAGGTCGCCGTGGCACGGGACGTCATTGCCACGCTGCTGTGGCCCGAGACGGACCGCGAGACCGGCCTGGCGCGATTGCGGCGCCTGCTTCACCGCGTCGAGATGACGCTGGGCCAGCCGGTGTTCGAGACCGACCGCGCCAGTGTGCGATGGTCTCCGGCGGTCGAACTGACGATCGACTCACATGTGTTCGAGAGCGCCTGTGATGCTGGCGACTTCGAGCAGGCCTGCGCGATCTATCGGGGCGACTTCCTCGCCGGCTTCGCCCTGGATGGCTGTTCCGAATTCGAGGACTGGGCGTTCTTCCGGCGGGAGGCGCTGCGAGGACGGCTCATGCATGCGCTGGAGCGTCTGGTGCAGGACAGGAACGCCGCCGGCGACCATTTTGCCGCGACCGCGCATGCGGGCCGGCTGGTCGAGCTCGATCCGCTCAGCGAAGTGTATGGCCGGCACCTGATCCGCAGCCTGCTGCTCGCCGGCGACAGAAGCGCGGCGGAACGGCAGCATGCGGCACTGACGCGGCGACTGCGGGACGAGCTCGGGGTGGCGCCGGAAGCCGAGACGGAGGCGCTGATGAGCCCCGCGGCGGCGGCGCATGCCGCCCCGATGACGCGCTATGTCAAGGGCGCCGGCGTTCATCTGGCCTATCAGACCTATGGCAGCGACCCGCTCGACATCCTGGTCATGCCCGGTTTCGTCTCACATGTGGAACGCGCCTGGGAGCATCCCGCGAGCCGCGCGTTTCTGGCGTCATTGATGAAGCTTGGGCGCCTGGTCGTTTTCGATCGTCGCGGCATCGGACTGTCCGACCGGGTCGGATCAGCCCCGGGCATCGACGTCACCGCACAGGATATCGGCACGGTGCTGCGGGCGGCGGATTCGCGCCGCGTCGTGCTGTTCGGCGCATCCGAATGCGGGCCTGCCTGCATCAAATTTGCCGTCGATGAGCCGCGTCGCGTGGTCGGGCTCATCTTGTTCGGCGCGCTGGCCAAGGGCTGCTGGTCACAGGACTATCCGCACGCGCTGCGCGCCAGCCAGTATGACGCCTGGAGCAAGCATCTCATCACGCAATGGGGCGGCCCGGTCGGGATCGAAGCGTTTGCGCCGAGCCTGGCCAATGATCCGCAGGCGCGGGCCTGGTGGGCCGGGCTGCTGCGCGCGGCCTCCAGCCCCGGCGGCATCTCCGCCGTGCTGGAGGCGTTTCGCGACGCCGACGTGCGGCATCTTCTGCCGAAGATCGCCGTGCCGACGCTGGTGCTGCACCGGCGGGACGACAAGGCCGTGCGGATCGCGGCCGGCCGCGATATCGCAAGCCGGATCAAAGGTGCGGAGTTCGTCGAGCTCGACGGCAGTGATCACTGGTTCTTTGCGGGGGATCAGGAGCCGGTGCTCGCGGCGATCGGGCGGTTTATGAAACGCATATTGTAGGGTTGGCAAAGCGGAGCGTGCCCACCATCTCGATCAACGCGGCCGAGAAAATTTGGTGGGCACGGCGCTGCGCGCCTTTGCCCACCCTACGAAGTACGACCTCACACCGCTTCAAGCTGATCCGCCGCGCGCTTCTTCTTCGCCCTGGATTGGCCGAGCAGCGGGCCGGCGGTCAGCGCTGCCGTATCCGCCACGCCCGGATCGCGCGAGATCATCGCCGCGACGATGGCGCCGTCGATCAACAGCCCGAGCTGATGCGCGAGCACTGCAGGCTCGCTCGAGCCGAGCTCGCCGGCGAGCTTCTCGATGTGGCCGAGCACGATCTTCTTGTGCTTCAACGCGATGTTGCGGAACTGCTTGGCGTCCTTGTCGTGCTCGCCGACCGCGTTGATGAAGGGGCAGCCGTAGAAGCGCTCCTGCGCGAACCAGCTCTTCAGCGCCGGAAAGATACGCGTCAGTTTCGCCTGCGCGTCGCCGCCGCCGTCTTCCATGGCGCCGATGAACCATTCGCGCCACTGCTTGCCTTCGCTCTCCAGCACCGCGTTGACGAGATTGGTCTTGGAGCCGAACAATTTGTAGAGCGTGGTCTTCGCCGTGCCGGCTTCCTCGATGATCGCGTCGATGCCGGTGGCGTTAATGCCGTTCTTGCAGAACAGATGCGTCGCGGCGCTCAAGAGGCGCCCGCGCGCGGACTCGTCTTCGCCTGCAAAGGAATGCGGTGAATTGGATGTCTTCTTTGATGATGTCTTGTTCAGTGAGGGCTTGGCCATGAGTCCAAACTTACCCGCAGCCGCGTCGCCTCAGCAAGCCGCATCTGTTCTGCGCTGAAAAGATTCGCAGGCGGCGGGCCGTCTGCATCGCCATTGAGCAAGCGACCGCTGATCAATCCGCGGGCAGGGATCGCTAAGCAGCTCCAATGCTTCGCCTTTTGTTTTTGGCCTGCTCTGGCACGCTCCATGCAAGGAAACAGACCGTTCGGTATCCTGCCGTTTTCCACGGCTGCCAGGGAGAATATGATGACTGCCGTCGTTCAAAAGACAGTGCTGACGGGGTGCCTTGCGCCCATCGACAAGAATGGCCTCGAGCAACTGATTGCGAGCGGCAAGGCCAATCCGAAGGTCATCAAGACCTTGAAATGCAAGACGGTCGCGGAGGGCAAGTTCCGCCACGCCAACTACATCCGCAACCTGCCGCCCTACATCGTCGACGAGCCGCCGGGACTTCTGGGCGACGACACCGCGCCCAATCCGTCGGAAGCTTCGCTCGCCGCGCTCGGCTCCTGCCTTGCGGTCGGCCTGCATGCCAACGCCGTGCATCGTGGCTGGATCGTCAACAAGCTCGAGCTCGAACTCGAAGGCGACCTCAACATCACCGCGGTCTGGGGCACCGGCGACATGTCGGACAAGCCCGTTGGATTTACCGATGTGCGCGTCAAGGTCGACATGGAATGCGAGGGCATCTCGCAGGACGAGATCAACGCTCTGGTCGCCCATGTGAAGAAATGGTCGCCAGTGGCCAACACCTTCACCCGCCCGGTCAATCTCGAGGTCGGCATCTAGGCTGACGGCAACAGGACAAGGTGCGGGAGACGATCATGGGTTCACTGGCTTTCTCACGGGCCGACATTTTGGATCAGCCCGCACCGTCCATTGCCGACGAGGTGGCGCGGATTGCACGCGAGCAACTCGCGCCGCTCGCCGCCGGCATCGACGACGGTTCGGTCTATCCGGCCGAGGTGTTGCGCAAATTCGGCGAGGTCGGCGCCTGGGGCAGTCATGTGCCGCACGAAGGTCCTGCGGATCTCCGCTGTGCCATCCAGGCGATGGCGGCGATCGGCGAAGTCTGCGGCGGCACGGCCTTCATGGCCTGGTGCCAGAACACGCTGGTCTGGTACGCCGCCAACTCGACCAATATGAAGCTTGCAAAGCGCTTCGGAGACGCCTTCTCGACCGGCCGCGTGCTCGGCGGCACCGGGCTCTCCAACCCCATGAAGAGCTTTTTCGGCATCGAGAAGCTCAAGCTGAAGGGGCGCAAGGTCGAGGGCGGCTATGTCGTGCGTGGCGCGCTGCCCTGGGTCTCCAATCTCGGTCCCGACCATTACTTCGGCACGATCTTCGAGCGGGAGGACGATCAGGGCAGCGCAAGTGGCGCGCCCGGCACGGTCATGTTCCTGGCCGATTGCTCCGATCCCGCAATCACGCTGACGCCCTGCAAGCCGTTCCTCGCCATGGACGGGACCGGCACCTACGGCGTGCAGTTCCGCGACGTCTTCGTCCCGGACGATCTGATCCTCGCCGATCCGGCTGGGCCTTTCGTCAAGAAGATCCGCGCCGGCTTCATTCTGCTCCAGGCCGGCATGGCGCTCGGGCTGATCAGGGACTGCATCAACGTCATGGACGAGGTCGATGCGCCCCTCGGGCACATCAACCGCTATCTGCCGCAGCAGCCGGTGGATTTCCGCGCGCTCGCCGCCGAGCTCGAGAGCGAAACCATGGCGCTGGCGCGCGATCCCTACAACGAGGAGGAGACCTACTGGCGCAAGGTGATCGCGCTACGCCTGCGCGCCGGCGAGGCCAGCGTCGCGGCGGCGCATGCGGCGATGCTGCATTGTGGCGCGCGCGGCTACCTCAAGAGCCACCGCGCGCAGCGGCGCCTGCGCGAAGCTTATTTCGTCGCGATCGTCACGCCCGCCACCAAGCAGTTGCGCAAGATGCTCGCCGATTCCTGACCTTTACGAGTCCACCCCCGAAGACCCCTCAACCTCAACGGAGAGGCTGCCATGACTGACGTCCTGATCACTGCCGTCGAACTTGCCGATCTCTTGAAGACAGAGCCGTGTGTCGTCATCGACACCCGTAATCCCGACGCCTACGCCGCCGGGCATTTGCCTGATGCCGTCAACGTGCACGAGATTTTCACCTTCCTCGCGACCTCGACGCCTGAGGGCATGGCCGAACTGAAGACGAAATTCGCGGACGCGTTCGGCGGCGCGGGCCTCTCCGGCAAAGAGACGGCCGTGATCTACGAGCAGTCAATGAACTCCGGCTTCGGCCAGTCCTGCCGCGGCTATTATCTGCTCACCATGCTCGGCTATCCCAAGGTGAAGGTGCTGCATGGCGGCTTCGACGCCTGGGCGGGCGCGGGCTTTCGGGTGACGACGGACGTGCCGACGCCGGCCAAGGCGTCGTTCGCGATCGTGCCTGAAGCGGGCGAGATCCTGATCGACGCCAAGACCATGCTTGGCGCGGTCGGCAAGCCCGGCATCGCCATCCTCGACGTGCGCGACGTCGACGAGTGGATCGGCGACAGTTCGTCTCCGTATGGCAAGGACTTCTGCCCGCGCAAGGGCCGCATCCCCGGCGCCGTCTGGCTGGAATGGTATCGCATGATGAAGCCAACCGCCGAAGGTCCGCGCTTCAAGTCCAAGGACGAGATCTTGGCGGAATGCGCCACCGTCGGCATCACGCCAAGCACGCCGGTCTATCTCTACTGCTTCAAGGGCGCACGCGCATCGAACACTTTCCTCGCGCTGAAGAATGCCGGCGTGAAGGATGTCCGGATGTATTTCGGCTCCTGGAACGAATGGTCGCGCGATCCGTCGCTGCCGATCGAGCAGGGACTGCCGATTGCATCGGAGATGACGACCAAGGCGGCGTGATCGTCGCTAACTGAAGGCTCGCGGACGGGGCGCGATTCCCAGCGCCTTGATCCGCGAGGCCAGCGTCGTCGGCTTGATGTCGAGCATTTCGGCCGCGCCGCCGGGGCCGAACACCTTTCCGGCGCAGGCCTCCAGCGCGGCCAGGATATTGGCGCGCTCGTGATCGCGCAGCTCCGCTGACGTCATGACGGCCGGGCGAGCGTCGGCCTTCTGACGCGCGGCGCTGGTTACGGGCTGTGCGCCGGAAGGGTCGGGCAGGTCGATGCGCAAGCGGCCGTTCTGCGACAGGATCGCGGCGCGCTCGATCACGTTCTGCAATTCGCGGACGTTGCCGGGCCAGTCGTAGCGGGACAGCCGCCGCGCATCGCCTTCCGACAGGCGCAAATTCGATTTCAGCGCCTTGCTCTCGCGCGTCAGAAAATGTTGCGCCAGCAGGGGGATGTCCTCGCGCCGTTCGCGCAAGGGCACGGTCTCGATCGGAAACACGTTGAGGCGGAAATAGAGGTCCTCGCGGAAGCGTCCGCGCTGCACCTCCTGCTTGAGATCGCGATTGGTCGCGGCGATGACGCGGACGTCGACCGCGCGCGTGCGCTCCTCGCCGACGCGCTCGAAATTGCCTTCCTGCAGCACCCGCAGCAGCTTGCCCTGCAGTTCGAGCGGGATCTCGCCGACCTCGTCGAGGAATAGCGTGCCGCCGTCGGCGAGCTCGAAGCGGCCGATGCGGTCGCGCATCGCACCGGTGAAGGCGCCGCGGACGTGGCCGAAGAACTCGCTCTCGAACAATTCGCGCGGGATCGCGGCGCAGTTGACGCGGATCAGCGGCCGGTCGCTGCGGCTGGAGTCCTCGTGGATGGCGCGCGCGATCAACTCCTTGCCGGTGCCGGACTCGCCGGTGATCATCACCGCCGCCGTGGTCGGCGCCACCAGCTTGACCTGGCGCAGCGTCTTCTGGATCGCCTCGCTTTGGCCGATGATGCCGCGCGGGTTGGTCTCGATGCGGATTTCTTCCTGGAGATAGGCGTTTTCGAGCTCCAGCCGCTCGCGCAGGCGGTCGACTTCGGCGAGCGCTGCATGCAGCTTCTCGTCGGCCTCGCGCCGCTGGCTGACGTCGCGAAACACCACGACGGCGCCGACCACCACGCCGCGGTCGCGGATCGGGGTGGAGGTGTACTCGACCCAGGCCGGCGAGCCGTCCTTGCGCCAGAACACCTCGCCGTCGACCTGGTGCACCGCGCCGTCGCGGAACGCCGCGTAGATCGGGCAATCGTGGTCGGGATAGTGGCTGCCGTCGTGATGGGTGTGGTGGACGATCGGGTGGATCTCCTTGCCGACCAGCTCCTCGGCGGTCCAGCCGAGCATGCGCTCGGCCGCCGGGTTCACGAAGGTGGTCTTGCCCTCGGCATTGACGCCATAGATGCCTTCGCCGGCCGCGCGCAGGATCAGCTGGTTCTCGCGCTCGATATCCTGGAAGACGCGCTCCACCCGCTGCCAGGTCGAGATGCCGCTGCGCATGTGGTCCTCGGCGGCGGCATCGACATTGCGGCGGCGGCGGGCGTCGAGATCGGTGAGGGTGAGCTGCACCAGCGTACGTCCGTCATGGGGCAGGACGCAGCCGGCATATTCGAGCCTGAGCGTCTGTCCGGTGGCATGGCGCGGGTTGAGCGACGTGGTCCAGTAGGCGCCCTTGTGCAGCACGGCCTGGGTGAACACGGTGAGGGCCGGAAGTTCGCCGGCGTGAAGGGTGCTGGCGCTGGTCTGGCGCAGCAGCGCGCGGTCGTAGCCGAGCAGGGCGCAGGCGGCCGGATTGGCATCGACGATCTGGTCTCCATAGGGATCGACCAGGAGGGTCGCCTCGACCGATGCCTCGAACGCTGCAACGCGCGGATCGAGGGGCTGGGCGACGTCGTCGTGGGGGAGTATTGGCGTCGGCGTCATTACGAAATCTCGTAAATTAATTACGAATTTTCGTATATCACGAGTTTTCGTAATGGCCAAGCCCGGCGGAAAATGCTGCGTCATCAGGGCACTGGCCGCTCCTGAGGCGGTGGCATGCTCCTTGCGTAATTCCTGCTGCAATGACGCGCAGGAGGTCCGATGTCCATTTTCGACAATCCGTTTGATCCCGATCGCAAGCTTCGAGCCGGCTGTGCCTGTGGCCAACACCAATCCGCGGCCGAGCACGAGCAGGCCACGGCGCTGCACTGCGAGCCCGTCGAGAGCGAGGAGAAGCGCTACGAGGGCGTCGTCGCCTCCGCGGTGATGCGTGCGATGTTTCCGCAGGACGTGGCGCGGCGCGCCTTCCTGAAATCGGTGGGCGCGTCCACGGCGCTCGCCGCGCTCTCGCAATTCTTTCCGATCAAGACGGCGACCGAGGTGTTCGCTCAAACCGGCACGCCCGAGAAGAAGGACCTCAAGGTCGGCTTCATCCCGATCACCTGCGCCACCCCGATCATCATGGCGGCGCCGATGGGCTTCTACGCCAAGCATGGTCTCAACGTCGAAGTGGTCAAGACCGCCGGCTGGGCCGTGATCCGCGACAAGACCATCAACAAGGAATACGACGCAGCCCACATGCTGGCGCCGATGCCGCTCGCGATCTCGCTGGGCTTGGGGGCCAACGCCATTCCCTTCGCCGTGCCCGCGATCGAGAACATCAACGGGCAGGGCATCGTGCTGGCGAACAAGCACAAGGACAAGCGCGATCCAAAGGACTGGAAGGGGCTGAAGTTCGCGATCCCGTTCGACTATTCCATGCACAACTACCTGCTGCGCTATTATCTCGCCGAGCACGGGATCGATCCCGACACCGATGTGCAGCTGCGCTCGGTGCCGCCGCCGGAGATGGTTGCGAACCTGCGCGCCGACAATATCGACGGCTTCCTCGCGCCCGACAACATCTGCCAGCGCGCGATTTATGACGGCGTCGGTTTCATGCACCTGCTGTCCAAGGAGATCTGGGACGGCCATCCCTGCTGCAGCTTCGCC
This sequence comes from Bradyrhizobium cosmicum, assembly GCF_007290395.2. NCBI lineage: Bacteria > Pseudomonadati > Pseudomonadota > Alphaproteobacteria > Hyphomicrobiales > Nitrobacteraceae > Bradyrhizobium > Bradyrhizobium cosmicum. The sequence goes on from NZ_CP041656.2 coordinate 2,693,166, forward strand.
GCCAGCCGCGAGTTCATCACCACCGCGCCGAACAGCTTTGCCGCGCTGACCCGTGCCATCGTCGATGCGACCGCCTATGCATCCAAGGCCGAGAACCGCAAGCAGATCGCGGAAGCCATCGCGCCGGCCAACTACATCAACGCGCCCGTGACGGTGCTGGAGCAGGTGTTGACCGGCACCTATGCCGACGGTCTCGGCGGCGTGAAGACCGACGCCAAGCGCGTCGATTTCGATCCGTTCCCCTGGCAGTCCTTCGCGGTGTGGATGCTGACGCAGATGAAGCGCTGGGGCCAGATCAAGGGCGACGTCGACTATAAGGCGGTCGCCGAGCAGGTCTATCTGGCGACGGATACGAAGAAGCTGATGACCGAGATGGGCCTGTCGCCGCCGGCGAGCGCGTACAAATCGTTCACGGTGATGGGCAAGAATTTCGATCCGGCCAAGCCGGAGGACTATGTCGCGAGCTTCAAGATCAGGAAGGCGTCGTGAGCACGAGCCGCGCTCTCTTCGCCTCTCCCCGCATGCGGGGAGAGGCCGACGCGCGTAGCGCGGCGGGTGAGGGGGGCTCTCCGCGAGTCCGTCTGTCACCTCCCTTGCGGAGAGCCCCCCTCACCCCAACCCTCTCCCCGCACGCGGGGAGAGGGAGATGACCACCCCCTCCCTCCGCCTCCGCGCCGGCCTCGTCTCGATCGCGCTGCTCGCGGCGTTCCTTGGCATCTGGCATCTCGCCACGCGTTCGACCGCGCCGGTCGCAACGATGAGCCCGGAATACGCCAAGCTGATGGGTCTGACCGCGACGCAGGGCAAATCCGCGATGCCCGGGCCGCTCGATGTCGGGGCAAAGTTGTGGGAGCATCTGAAGCGGCCGTTCTACGACAACGGGCCGAACGACAAGGGGCTCGGCATTCAGCTTGGCTATTCGATCGCGCGCGTCGGGCTCGGCTATCTGCTCGCGGTGCTCGTCGCCATCCCGCTCGGCTTTCTGATCGGGATGTCGCCGCTGCTCAGCAAGGCGCTCGATCCGTTCATCCAGGTGCTCAAGCCGATCTCGCCGCTGGCCTGGATGCCGCTGGCGCTTTACACTATCAAGGATTCTTCGATCTCGGCGATCTTCGTCATCTTCATCTGCTCGATCTGGCCGATGCTGCTCAACACCGTGTTTGGCGTGGCGAGCGTGCGGAAGGAATGGATCAACGTCGCGCGCACACTGGAGGTCGGCACACTCCGGCGCGCCTTCACGGTGATTCTGCCGGCGGCCGCGCCGACGATCCTGACCGGCATGCGCATCTCCATCGGGATCGCCTGGCTCGTGATCGTCGCCGCCGAGATGCTCGTCGGCGGCACCGGCATCGGCTATTTCGTCTGGAACGAGTGGAACAACCTCTCGATCACCAACGTGATCATCGCGATCCTGCTGATCGGGATCGTCGGCATGCTGCTTGACCAGATCCTCGCGCGCTTCACGCGCATGGTCACCTTTCCGGAGTAGGGGCTGTGACCGACAAATTCGTCTCGATCGAAGGCATAGCAAAACGCTATCCGGGCGCCAATGGCGCCACGACGGCCGTGTTCGAGAATCTGTGGCTGTCGATGGCGCGCGGCGAGTTCTGCTGCGTGATCGGCCATTCCGGCTGCGGCAAGACCACGGTGCTCAACATCCTCGCCGGCCTCGATGCGCCGAGCGAAGGCGCCGTCATCGTCGACGGGCAGGCGATCTCCGGTACCAGCCTCGACCGGGCCGTGATCTTCCAGAGCCACGCGCTGCTGCCCTGGCGCACCGTGCTCGGCAATGTTTCCTACGCGGTAACCTCGAAATGGCCGAAATGGGACCGCGCCAAGGTCAAGGCGCATGCGCAGAAATTCATCGACCTCGTCGGCCTGACAGGCTCGGAACACAAGCGCCCCTCGGAACTGTCAGGCGGCATGAAGCAGCGCGTCGGCATCGCGCGTGCGCTGTCGATCACGCCGAAGATGATGCTGATGGACGAGCCGTTCTCGGCGCTGGACGCGCTGACGCGCGGCACGCTGCAGGACGAGGTGCGGCGCATTTGCCTCGAGACCGGGCAGACCGCGTTCATGATCACCCATGACGTCGACGAGGCGATTTATCTCGCCGACAAGATTTTCCTGATGACCAACGGTCCCGGCGCGGTGCTGGCGGAGGTCGTCGAAAATCCCTTGCCCAGGGATCGCGGCCGTACCGATCTACACCGCCACCCGCTGTACTACGCGCTGCGCAACCACATCATCGATTTCCTGGTGACGCGCAGCAAGACGTTCACCACCGAAAGGCCCGATCACGATCCGCGCCACGTGCCGGTGGTGCATATCGGCAAGCCCGGGCTGACGATCGCGTCGACCGGCGAAGAGCAACGACAGACCTGGACACCCGGGACCAGTCCCGGATTGACTGCTTAAGAAGGGAGACCTGACATGAAACGCGAAGACCTCACCGAGAAGCTGCTCGACATCAAGCGCGAGAAGGGCTGGACCTGGAAACACATCTGCGAGCAGATCGGCGGTTATTCCGAGGTGCTGATCGTCGGCGCGATTCTCGGCCAGATGAAGCTGACGAAGCCGCAGGCGGCCAACGCCGGTGAGCTGTTCGGCCTGTCGAAGTCGGAAGTTTCGATGCTGAACGAAACGCCGATGCGCGGGATGCCCATGCCGCCGACCGATCCGCTGATCTATCGATTCTACGAACTGGTCATGGTCAACGGACCGGCCTGGAAGGCGCTGATCGAGGAGGAGTACGGCGACGGCATCATGTCGGCGATCGACTTCGACATGGTGATGGAGCGCCTGCCCAACCCGAAGGGCGACCGCGTCAAGATCACGATGAGCGGCAAGTTCCTGCCGTACAAATATTACGGTGCCAGCGGCAACGTGCCCGAGTACGGCTTCAAGGAGGGGTGAAGCCGCGAATGGCGAATTGCGAGTAGCGAGTAGCGAACAAGGTTTCTCATTCGCTACTCGCCAATCCCTTCTCGCTTACTTCCCCGCCTTGACCTCGGCCGCCGCCACTGCGATCAGCTCGCTCATCTTGGCGCGAATCGCCTGCTCGGTGATGGCGACGTTCTTGGCGGCGAAATCGGCCATGACCTTGCGCAGGACGTCGGCATCGCCGGCTTCCTCGAAATCGGCCGCAACGACTTCCTTGGCATAGGCCGTGGCGGCCTCGCCGGTGATTCCGAGCTTTTCGGCGGCCCAGAGCCCGAGCAGCCGGTTGCGGCGGGCTTCCGCCTTGAATTTCTGCTCCTCGTCGAGGGCGAACTTCTTCTCGAAGCCTTCCTCGCGCTTGTCCAACGTGCTCATGCCTTTTCCAATTCCCTGCTGACTGGACCCGGGGCCCTCGTTGCGAGAGCGCCGTCGCATGCCTAGATAGGGGGCACGAATCGGCAAAACAACAGGCCGTTAGCCGCAGGCAAGGCGGTATAAGTTGGCATCGAATGAGCCGGATCGATTGTGCTGGGACAGCCAATCGGATAGGTTGCCTAAAGGCTTGGTTCCCGTTCTGTTTCCATGGGGTCCCGGTCGTTCACGGCAGCTCCGCTGTGGGTCGTATTCCTGGTAACCGGAGCACACCAAATACATGGATTTCAACAAAACACGGTACATCCCCATGAGCCGTCGGCGTCGCATTTATGAAGGCAAGGCAAAGGTTCTTTACGAAGGCCCGGAGCCCGGTACCCTGATCCAGCACTTCAAGGATGACGCCACCGCGTTCAATGCGAAAAAACATCAGGTGATCGAGGGCAAGGGTGTCCTCAACAACCGGATCTCGGAGTACCTGTTTCAGCACCTCAACGACATCGGGGTGCCGACCCACTTCATCCGCCGCCTCAACATGCGCGAGCAGCTGATTCGCGAGGTCGAGATCGTGCCGCTCGAGGTGGTGGTGCGGAACGTCGCCGCCGGCTCGCTGTCGCAGCGCCTCGGCATCGAGGAGGGCACACAGCTGCCCCGCTCGATCATCGAGTTCTACTACAAGAACGACCAGCTCAACGACCCCATGGTGTCGGAAGAGCACATCACCGCCTTCGGCTGGGCGACGCCCCAGGAGATCGACGACATCATGGCGCTCGCCATCCGCGTCAACGATTTCCTCACCGGCCTCTTCCTCGGCATCGGCATCCGCCTCGTCGACTTCAAGATGGAGTGCGGCCGGCTGTTCGAGAACGAGATGATGCGCATCATCGTCGCCGACGAGATCTCGCCGGATAGCTGCCGCCTGTGGGACATCAAGTCGAACGAGAAGCTCGACAAGGACCGCTTCCGCAGGGATCTCGGCGGCCTCCTGGAGGCCTATACCGAAGTCGCCAAGCGACTCGGCATCCTCATGGAGAACGAGCGTCCGGCGGGCTCCGGCCCGGTGCTGGTGAAGAGCTAAGAGGGATCTAACGTGAAGGCACGTGTCACCGTTACCTTGAAAACGGGCATCCTCGATCCGCAGGGCAAGGCGATCGAAGGCGCGCTGAAGTCGCTCGGCGTCGACGGCGTCGCCAGCGTCCGGCAGGGCAAGGTGTTCGACATCGAGCTCGCCGGCGCCGACAAGGCCAAGGCGGAAGCGGCGTTGAAGGACGCCGCCGACAAGCTCTTGGCGAACACCGTGATCGAGAACTATCGGGTGGAACTGCTCTGATGAAGGCCGCGATCCTCGTATTTCCCGGGATCAATCGCGAACGCGACATGGCGCGTGCTCTGAGACTCATCTCGGGCCACGAGCCCGCGATGGTCTGGCACGCCGAGACGTCGCTCCCGGCGGGCACCGATCTCGTGGTGGTGCCGGGCGGCTTCTCCTACGGCGACTATCTGCGCTGTGGCGCGATTGCGGCGCGGTCGCCCGTGATGAATGCGGTGCGGGACTATGCGGCCAAGGGCGGCCTCGTGCTCGGCGTCTGCAACGGTTTCCAGATCCTCTGCGAGTCCGGCCTGCTGCCAGGCGTGCTGATGCGCAATGCGCGGCTGAAGTTCATCTGCAAGGACGTGCATCTGCGCGTCGAGCGCTCCGACACCCCGTTCACCCGCGGCTACAATGCGGGTCAGGTGATCCGCGTGCCGGTCGCGCACGGCGAAGGCAATTACGAGGCGGACGAGGAGACCATCAAGCGGATCGAGGGCGAGGGGCGGGTGCTCTATCGCTATTGCTCCGCCGACGGCGCGGTCGACGAGAGCCACAACATCAACGGCGCGGCGCATTCCATCGCCGGTCTCGTCAACGACAGGGGCAACGTGCTCGGCATGATGCCGCATCCCGAAAACCATGTCGAAGACATCATGGGCTGCACCGACGGCCGCGGCCTGTTCGCGGGCCTGGTCCAGCATCTGGAAAAGGCCGCGTGATCTGGTTCGTGGCGAAGCGGCTCTCGGCCGCCATTGCCGTCGTCGCGTTTGCGTCCGCTGCGTTGGCGCAGGACTTTCCCAAGCGTCCCGTGACCATGATCGTGCCGTTCGCGGCAGGCGGCACCTCGGACGTGATCGCGCGCACGGTCGCCGAGCAGATGGGCATCGCGCTCGGCCAGACCATCGTGATCGAGAACGTGGCCGGCGCCGGCGGATCGACCGCGCTGGCGCGGGCCTCCCGCGCCGAGCCTGACGGCTACACCATCGCGATCGGCAATGCCGGCACGAATGCGGCGACCTACACGATCTATCCGAAGCTCCCCTTCACGCCCGAGTCCTTCGTGCCGATCGGAATGGTGGCGAAGACGTTCGGCATCGTCGCGCTGCGCAAGGACTTTCCGGCGAAGGACCTGAAAGAGTTCATCGCCTACGCCAAGGCCAACCCGGGCAAGGTCAATCTCGGCCATGCCGGCGTCGGCTCGTCGAACTACCTGATCTGCAAGAGCTTCGTCACGGCAGCGGGGATCGACGCCACGCTGATCGGCTATCGCGGCGCTGCGCCCGCGCTCACCGACGCGATCGGCGGCCAGATCGACGGCGTCTGCGATGCCGCTGCCTCCGTCTCGCAGTCGATCAACGAGAAGCTGGTGCGGGGACTCGTGGTCGGCTCGACCGTGCGGCTCGCCACGGTGGCAGACCTGCCGACGTCGGCGGAAGCGGGGCTTCCCGAATTCGAGGCGCAGGGCTGGAATGGCCTGTTCGCGCCCAAGGGCACGCCACCGGCCGTCATCGCGAAGCTGAACGCCGCCGCGCGCACGGCCGTGGAGACCGACGCCGTGAAGAAGCGTTTTGCCGAGTTGTCGACGGTTGCGCCCGATGACAATGAGCACACGCCGGAGCTGCTCCAGCAGCTCGTGACCCGCGACGTCGATAAATACCGGAAGCTGCTGGCGGACGACGCCAAAGATCAGAAGTGAAGGCGCTCAAGAGACAGGCGTGCCGAAGCCTTGGAACGAAATCACTGAATTCTACCGGGACCTGGTTGAGCGAGGCATGCAGATACAGGGGATGCTTCAACTCGCCGAGCGGATTGAAGAGTCGCGCTATGCTGCCGGAATTTTCGGCGAGACGTCCATGCACGATCTTTGTGTGATGCAGACCCCAGAAGGTGCGTTTTGGCAGGGGCCGTATCTTAGGATCTCTCCCCGGTTCGATGGGACCATCGAGTTTCGATATATCGACACGCAGGTCATCGCGAGACAGTGGAATCGGATCGTGAATGAAGGCGATGCCTTTGCTAGGCTGATCGCTTTCTTTGATCAGTTGCACTGGTTTGCCAGGAGTTATGGCCCTTCTCCCTGAAGCAACCCGTGCCCCCGGATGGAGCCCAAGCGTAATCCGGGACGGCACTTTACACGAGAGACTTTCCCGGATTGCGCTTCGCTCCATCCGGGCTACGCGCGAGAACGCCACTTCAGCCGTTCCGCCGGCACCGTCATCGCGGCGACGCCGGCCATGACCAGCAATAGCCCCAGCGCCAGGTTCGACGGCACGCTCTCGCCGAGCAGCAGCACGGACAGGCCGACGCCAATCGGAATGCGCAGGTAGCCTTGCGCGTTGGTCGTCAGCGTACCGAGCCGTCCCAGGCACATGTAGAACAGCATCAATCCCAGCGCGCTGGAGACAATACCCATCACTATGGTGGCGACGATCGCCGTCGGCGTCGGGTGCAGCGTCCAGGGCTGGTCGATGATCAGCGAGGGCGGCAGCAGCACGAGGCCACCGAACAGCAGCGAGCCGGCCGCCACCACCATCGGGTCGTAGTCGGAGAGCCGCAGGCCGAAGATCGTCGCGCAGGCAAAGGAGATGGTGGCGAGCAGGATCGCGATCTCCGCGATGATCTCGCTGCCGAAGCCGCGCAGCGCGTCGAGGCCGACGATGACGATGGTGCCGGCAAGGCCGAGGATCGCGCCCGCGAGCTTCAGCAGCGTGGCCGGCTCGTGCCGCGTGATCAGCGAAGTGATCAGGAAAGCGAAGATCGGCGTCGTCGAGGCCAGCACCACCGTGTTCGACGCCGGCACATATTGCTGCGACCAGGTGATGATCAGGAACGGGAACGTCGAGTTGATCAGCTGCTGGACCGCGAACAGCTTCCAGGCCTTCACGTCGGTCGGCAGGCTGATGCCCCGCATCCACAGGATCGCGACCAGGAAGGCGGCGGCGATCAGCGAGCGCGCCGAGATGAAGGTGATCGGCGGGATGGTGGGAAGCGCGAGCTTGGCCAGCGGATAGGTCGAGCTCCAGCAACAGGCGAGCGCGAACAGCAGCGCGTAGTCGCGCCAGTTGCGCGCGCCGGTGGCGGCCGTGGATGGCAATGGCGATGCGACGGAGGCCGCTGTGCGGCCCGCCCTTGATGTGCTCTGCGGCACCTTGGTTCTGCTCCCCGGCGCGATAGCGCTTGGCCCAACTCTGGGCGAGGGGACGCGAAAAGGGAAGGTGTCGAGCTATGCGTTCGGCTGCACGGCCGGCTTCCGCTTCACCCGCTTGATCGTGCCGGAGAAGGTGAACAGAGGCCGCCCGCCGGATGTCAGCTTGCCGCGCAGGAAGATCATCGAGCCGCCGGCGCGGGATACTTCGCCGACACACTCGATCAGCTCGCCCTCGCGTGCCGCGTCGAGGAAATCGCAGGCGAAATTGGTGGTCACCGCCGGCCCATCCAGTTCGTGGGTGGCGATCGCGAACAGGCAATAGTCGGAAAACGCCATGAAGCAGCCGCCATGGACGTTTCCGGAGCCGTTGAGGTGCTTTTTCTCGACCCGGAAGGCGCTGCGGACGCTGCCGTCGTCCTCGATCTTGTGCCAGAACGGGCCGATATGGCTCTCGAAACTGTCGCGAATCCAGGTTCGCCAGCCTTTGAATTCGCCCTCGGTGGCGATGTGCAGGTCGGGGCGGCGGGACGGGGGCGCTTTGGTCAATTCGTGCAAGGAAATGGGCCTTCAATTACGGGTCTTTAGCCCTTAAATCCGATCCGTCAGCGCCTTGCAATTCCTGTTCCCGCCGACCCCGCCTGCAAAACGTGGGACAGCGGGAAAATGCTTGATAAAGGGCTTTTCGTAGGCCCCCGATGTTCCTAAGAACGGCCACAGCACGCCGAAAGCCCCGAATCCATGAAGAACGAACCCAAGATCACCCCCGAACTGGTTGCCGCCCACGGGCTCAAGCCCGACGAGTATGAGCGCATCCTGAAGCTGATCGGGCGGGAGCCGACCTTCACCGAGCTCGGCATCTTCTCGGCGATGTGGAACGAGCACTGCTCGTACAAATCCTCGCGCATCCATCTGAAGGGCCTGCCGACCAAGGCGCCCTGGGTGATCCAGGGCCCCGGCGAGAACGCCGGCGTGATCGACATCGGCGACGGCCAGGCGGTGGTCTTCAAGATGGAGAGCCACAACCACCCGAGCTATATCGAGCCCTATCAGGGCGCGACCACCGGCGTCGGCGGCATTTTGCGCGACGTCTTCACCATGGGCGCGCGTCCGATCGCCTGCCTCAATGCGCTGAGCTTCGGCGCCCCCGAGCACGCCAGGACCCGGCATCTCGTCTCTGGCGTGGTCGCCGGCGTCGGCGGCTACGGCAATTCCTTCGGCGTGCCGACGGTCGGCGGCCAGGTGCGTTTTCACACCCGCTATGACGGCAACATCCTCGTCAACGCGATGGCAGTCGGCCTCGCCGATACCGACAAGATCTTCTATGCCGCCGCCTCCGGCGTGAACATGCCGATCGTCTATCTCGGCTCCAAGACCGGCCGCGACGGCATCCACGGCGCCTCGATGGCGTCGGCCGAGTTCGACGACAAGTCCGAGGAGAAGCGCCCGACCGTGCAGGTCGGCGATCCCTTCGCCGAGAAGCTGCTGCTGGAAGCCTGCCTCGAGATCATGGAGAAGGGCTGCGTCATCGCGATCCAGGACATGGGCGCGGCGGGCCTCACCTGCTCGGCGGTCGAGATGGGCGCCAAGGGCGACCTCGGCGTCGATCTCGATCTCGATTCGGTGCCGACCCGCGAGACCGGCATGAGCGCCTACGAGATGATGCTCTCGGAGAGCCAGGAGCGCATGCTGATGGTGCTCAAGCCCGAGAAGGAAAAGGAAGCCGAGGCGATCTTCAAGAAGTGGGGCCTCGACTTCGCCGTGGTCGGCTACACCACGCCGAGCAAGCGCTTCGTGGTCAAGCATGGCGGCGACGTCATGGCCGACCTGCCGATCAAGGAGCTCGGCGACGAGGCGCCGCTCTATGACCGCCCGCATGTTCCCTCCGCCGCGCTGCCGGTCGTGCACGCACGCGAGGTGCCGGCGCCGATGGGCGTCGGTGCCGCGCTGGAGAAGCTGATCGGCACGCCCGACATGTGCAGCAAGCGCTGGGTCTGGGAGCAGTACGACCACGTCATTCTCGGCAACACCTTGCAGCGTCCGGGCGGCGATGCCGCCGTCGTGCGCGTGCAGGACGGGCCGAAGGGGCTGGCGCTGACCGTCGACGTCACGCCGCGCTATTGCGAGGCCGATCCCTATCAGGGCGGCATGCAGGCCGTGGCGGAAGCCTGGCGCAACATAACCGCGGTCGGCGGTAAGCCGCTCGCAATCACCGACAATCTCAATTTCGGCAACCCCGAGCGGCCCGAGATCATGGGCCAGTTCGTCGGCTGCCTGAAGGGCATCTCGGAAGCCTGCCGAACGCTCGACTTCCCGGTCGTGTCCGGCAACGTCTCGCTCTACAACGAGACCAACGGCCGCGCGATCCTGCCGACGCCCTCGATCGGCGGTGTCGGCCTGCTCGACGATTTCACCAAGTCGGCGTCGCTCGCCTTCAAGGCCGAGGGCGAGGCGATCCTGCTGATCGGCGAGACCCATGGCTGGCTCGGCCAATCCGTCTATTTGCGCGACATCTGCGGTCGCGAGGAGGGCGCGCCGCCGCCGGTCGATCTCGCCGCCGAGAAGCGTAACGGCGACTGCGTCCGCGGCATGATCCATGCGGGCACCGCGACCGCCGTACACGACCTCTCCGACGGCGGCCTCTTGATCGCACTGGCCGAGATGGCGATGGCGAGCGGCATCGGGGCCAGGCTGCTGGCGGCGCCGACTTCGCTCGTCTCGCAGGCCTATTGGTTCGGTGAGGATCAGGCGCGCTATCTCGTCACCGTGCCGGAGGCGGAGGCAGGTCTCGTGCTCGCCAAGATGCGCGGCTGCGAGGTGCCCTGCGTGCGGATCGGCACCACCGGCGGCGATGCGATCGCGATCGCCGGCGAAGCGCCGGTTGCGATCGATGCTCTGCGGACGTCGTTCGAGCGTTGGCTGCCGGAATATATGGGGGGCAAGGCGGCATAAGCGCTGCCGCGAACTCCGTCATTGCGAGGAACGAAGCGACGAAGCAATCCAGACTGTCTCGACGGAGAGACTCTGGATTGCTTCGCTTCGCGCAATGACGAGTGGAGAGACCTCGTCCTCACAACACGTGTGACGCGCCCGGAATTTTCCGCAAGGCCCCCGTCAGTCCCCAGCTCAGGATCACCGTGAGCACGAAGCCGATTGCGGCCTTCACGATCGCCGGCCATCCGTAGTCGAACAGCGCGTACTGGATCCACAGCGCAATCGGGTAGTGCACCAGGAACATGCCGTAGGCATCCGCCTGCATGCGGTCGAGCAGGTTCGGCGCGGGCGACTTCTGGTGCAGGAAGAAGGCGAGGATCGCGAGCAGGATCGAGCCCGAGAACAGCACGAAGAACGTGCTGTAGATCGCCTGATACCAATGCGGCTGCGGGTCGGGATTGCCGAGGATTTCGCGCTTGATGTAGATCATCACCCACATCAGGCAATAGGGGATCGGCGTCACGATAACCCACGTCCAGCGGCTCTTCGGCAGCTGCCCGTCGGCGCTGAGGATGCCGCGGTCGAAATTCGCAGCACCAACGCTGACGCCGATGAAGAAATACGCGAAGTAGAGCAGGATGCGGCTCGCCTGCACCGAGAACGGCCCGAGCTCGAACCATTTGCTGCCGCCGAAATAGAGCAGCGCCGGCACGTAGACGATTGCGGTGACGACGACGAGCAGCAGCCAGAACACGGCCGGCTGGTCGAAGCCGCGCAGCGAGACGCGGTTGACCGGGTCGACCAGATGCGCCGAGACCCGGTAGAGCAGGCTTGCGGTCAGGTCGAACGCCAGCAGCACCCATACGAACCAGATCGGACCGCTCGGCCACGGGCCTGATGTGATCGTCTTCCACCAGAAGGAAGCGAAGGTCAGTTCGGGATCGGCCCGCAGCGCGATCGCGTAATAGGCGAGCGGAATGACGGTGAAGGCCGCGATGACGAACGGCAGGCCGAGCCGCAACAGGCGGTCGCGCAGGAAAACCTGCGGCGCCTTGCGCGCGATGCCGGACCACGTGAACAGTCCCGACAGGAAGAAGAACATCGCCATGAAGAAGCTGTCGGTGGCGAGCACGACGACGTCGAAACCGATCCAGGATGCGGGATCGGTGTGACCGAAATGGGTGTAGGGAAGGACGGCGTGATGCAGCAGCACCACCAGCGTCAGGAAGGTGCGGGTTCGATCCAGCGACAGATTGCGCGCCCTGGCCTTCGGCGCGGCGTCCGCCTCCGCACCGATCGTCGCGGAATGTGACATCGTGATCATGGCGGCCCCGGTCGCGCTTCTTTCCCGGTCCGACTGTGCCGCCCGGAACCCGATTCAGCAAGCGCAGTTTGTGTCAGGGTACCGGCGACGGGCCGGGAGGAACCAGTTCCCCGCTCCGCAGTTAATGTTCCCGAATAGGTTGAGCGGCCGCTGCGTGCTGCCTTGAGTCGGAGTTGGCGATGACGATCCTGAAATGGGCGCTGATCTTCTTACTTGTTTCGATCGTGGCCGGCGTGCTCGGCTTCACCGGAATCTCGGCCGCTTCCGCCGACATCGCCCGCTTCCTGTTCTATGTCTTCGTCGTGATCTTCCTGGTGCTGCTGATACTCGGGCTCACGATCTTCAGGGCGTAGGGGCGCTGCTCCGGCCCTCAGTCGCGTGCGAAGGGCATGACGCGGGCCACCAGCTCCGCCAAGAACTGATCAGGGCGATCGAACGGAATGAAATGGTCGCCGCCGCTGACCCAAACAAACTCCTTGTGCGGGGCGGTGATCTCTTTGAAATAGCGCTCGGCGGGTTCGCCCGGCGTCACGCCGTCCTCCTCGCCCTCGATGAAGAACATCGGGATCGAAAATTCGAACCCGAGCGAGGCCGTGTCGCTCTGAAACATCGGCCCTTTTCGTCCGGTCAGATACCTGGCCGAGAAGATCGCACCTCTTCGCCAATTGTACAAATCGAGCAGCGAGAGCCCGGGCATGAAAAGCGGTGGGACGGGACCTGTAATTTGGAAACCATCGGCGGGCGGCAGACCCAGCGCGCTGCTCCATCTGTCCGCAATCAGGCGATTTTCCGGGGTGAGGGTCGGTTGTGAAGCGATCGGCGCCAATTCCGCCAGGGCCTCGCGATTGTTGGTGGCTGCCGCAAGCCTTTGCAGGCGCCCGATCGTGAGCTCGAAGGCCTTCTCGAATGTCGTCCTGCCAACCACCTGACCTGCGCCGACATAGGCAGAGAACAGATCCGGGCGTTGCTTCACCATGTGAATGCCCAAAAACGAGCCCCAGGAATGCCCAACCAGGACTATCCTCTCCTTGCGTAGATGCGCTCGCAGATACTCGGCCAGTTCGACACCATCCTGCGTCATGCGCTCAAGTGTCATGGTTGGCGCGAGCGCGCCACCAGCCGCGCCATAGGTGCGGCCGGTGCCGCGCTGGTCCCACTGCACAACGGTAAAATGCTTTTCCCACGGCAGCCAACCCGACGAGATCGGCAACGTGGTGCCTCCGGGTCCCCCGTGGACAAACAGGAGAACCGGGTTATCCCGATCCTCACCGCGGATTTGAATCCATTGCCTGATGCCGCCGATATCGACGAACTCACCCTCCTGGACGCCCTTGGGCGAGCGGATCGCGAGGGTTTCGATCGCAAGGTGCTGGCGATAGGCGCGAAACCCCAGTCCGGCAGCGGCCACCGCAAGGAGGACGCCAGCCGCTCCCAGCAACGAGACCCCAACCAGTCTTGCGGCCTTGCGTGGCATCTTGTGCCTTGTTCGGACCGGGGGAACGCGGCCTCATGATCGGCCCGGCGTCACAGCGCCCGTGAGCCTACCCCACTTCCTCGATTTTCACCTTGTCCGGATAGAAGGCGAGGTGACCGGAAATCTCGGTCATCGCGGGGAAGGGCGTCTCGTAGGTCCAGATCGCGTTGTCCAGAGTCTTGCCGTCGGCCTTGACGCTGTAATAGCTCGCGTCCCCCTTGTAGGGGCAATGGGTGACGCGGTCGGTGCGCTCCAGCAACTCCATGTTGGCGTCCTGCCGCGGCACATATTGCACCGCCGGGTATTTGGCCTCTTTCAAGGTCAGCGCCTTGCTGGTCTCGGCGATCACGATGTCGCCAGCCGTGACGCGGACGCGGCGGGGGTTCTGGGTGATGGTGATGGGGTGGTCGGGCCCTGGGAGCTTCATGATTTCACGCCTTTTCGATCGATCTGCCGCGCGCGGCACTTTGTCGTGCCTTTATCCTGACGGGATGGGAGATATAGTGCCGGAAGGCGTGACGTAGAAGGCCGTTCACGCTAAGTTTGGACCTGCCGGCAAGTTTGGTTTTCCAGATCGGGACCCCGGCAGCGATTGGACGACGAGACAGGAGCCAGCCCGAATGCCCATGGACGCCCACGATATCGAGGCGATGATCAAGGCAGCAATCCCCGATGCCGAGGTGACGATCCGTGACCTCGCCGGCGATGGCGACCACTATGCCGCGACCGTGATCTCGGAATCCTTCCGCGGCAAGTCTCGCGTCCAGCAGCACCAGATCGTCTACCGGTCCCTGCAAGGCCAGATGGGCGGCGTGCTGCATGCGCTGGCGCTGCAAACCGGGGTGCCCGGTACTTGATTCGACTGCATCTGATCTGATCGGGACGGGGGCTCGATGATGGCTGCGGACAATCCGCGCGGCGCGATGTTTCGCGTCATCGTGCCGAACCAGCACAGCCGCGTCACCAATGCCGAGCTGTTCTTCGATCTCGTCTTCGTCTTCGCCGTCACGCAGGTGTCGCATACGCTGCTGCACCATTTCACGCCGCTCGGCGCCGTGCATGTCACGGTGCTGTTTCTCGCGGTGTGGTGGGTGTGGGTCTACACCGCCTGGGTCACCAACTGGCTCGATCCCGACCTGACGCCGGTCCGCATCCTGATCTTCCTGATGATGCTGGGCGGCCTCGTGCTGTCGACGACGATCCCGACCGCGTTCGAGGGGCGGGGCCTGTGGTTCGCGATCGCCTACGCCACGATGCAGGTCGGACGTACCGCGTTCTGGCTGCTTGCAACCCCGCGGCATCGGACGGCGGTTCGGCACAACGCGATCCGTATCCTGGTCTGGCTTTCCATATCTGCGGTGCTGTGGATTGCGGGCGGTGTCGTCGAGGGCGACACGCGGCTGTTTTTGTGGATCGTCGCGGTTGGCTGGGAGTACATTGCGCCAGCGGTGCGGTTTTGGGTCCCGAAGCTCGGCTTCTCCTCGGTCGAGGCCTGGCGCGTGGAAGGCGGCCATATGGCCGAACGCTGTTCGCTGTTCGTCATCATCGCGCTCGGCGAGGCCGTCGTCGTCAATGGCGCGACCTTTGCCGAGCTGGAGTGGAATGCGGCGAACATGATCGCGTTTATCTCCGCGCTTATCGGCAGCATCGCGATGTGGTGGATCTACTTCCACAGAGGTGCCGAGGCGGGCGCCGAACTGATCTCGAAAAGCGTGGATTCGGGCCGGCTCGCTCGGCTCGCCTACACCTATTTGCATATGCCGATCATCGCCGGCATCATCCTCACCGCGGTGTCGGACGAACTGGTGTTGAAGCATCCAGCCGGGCATTCCGATGTAAGGACCATCGTCAGCACCATCGGCGGGCCGCTGGTATTCCTGGTCGGCACCATCCTGTTCAAGCACGCGATTCGCGGTTTCCTCCAGCTCTCGCACGGCATCGGCATCATTTTGTTGCTGGCGCTGTGTTGGTTCGCCGCCGATCTCTCGCCGCTCTGGCTGTCGGTCGCGACCACCGTGATCATGATCGTGGTCGCGGTGTGGGAATCGGTGTCGCTGGGGGCGGCGCCGGAGGAGGAGGCGCACGAGAGCGCGTCCGGCGGTAGTGCTTGAGCAAGCGCCTCGTCCTTCGAGACGACCGCTCCGCGGTCTCCTCAGGATGAGGCTAAGCGGCATCGGTGGTCAATGAAACTGCTGCCGCGCACTCCGCTCCTGAGGAGCCTGCGAAGCGGGCGTCACGAAGGATGGGCCGCAAGCGACGGCTGGAGCGTTACTCCGCCACCTCAAGCGCATGCACCGAAAACATCTTCGCGGCATCCGTCCAGCTCTCGCGCACCTTCCAGCCCGCACCTTGCGCTAGCGCGGCAAAACGCTCGAGGCTGTATTTGTAGCTGTTCTCGGTGTGAATGCTCTCGCCCGGGCGGAACGAGAAGCTGGTGCCGAGCAGCCGCACGGTCTGGTTCTTCTTGCTGATCAGGTGCATCTCGATGCGGTGCCGCTCGCGATTGTAGATCGCGCGATGGGTGAAGGCGGATAGATCGAAATTGCCGCCGAGCTCGCGGTTGATGCGCACCAGCACATTGAGATTGAAGCGCGCGGTGACGCCAGCCGCATCGTTGTAGGCGTCGTGGAGCACACGCTCGTCCTTCTCGAGGTCGGCGCCGATGATCATCTGAGCTCCCGCACCCAGAATCTCGCGTGCGCTCTTTAGGAAAGCTTGGGCCTGCTCCGGCTCGAAATTGCCGATGGTCGAGCCGGGGAAGAAGCCGACCTTGGGCATTGAAGCGACCGCCTTTGGCAGCTCGAACGGGGTGGTGAAATCGGCTGCCACCGGATAGATGCCGAGCGACGGAAAGTCCCGCTTCAGGCCGTTGGCCTGCGCCTTCAAAAAATCGCCGGAGATGTCGACGGGCACATAGGCCGCGAACTTGCACTGGTTGAGCAGCAGGCGGACCTTCGTGGTCGCGCCCGCGCCGAACTCGACCAGCGCCGCATGCTCCGGAATGATCTTCGCGATCTCGCTGCCACGCTCCTTCAGGATCGATAGCTCGGTGCGGGTGGGATAATATTCCGGCAGGCGCGTGATCGCCTCGAACAGCTCCGAACCGGTCGCGTCGTAGAAATATTTCGGCGACAGCTTTTTCGGCTGCTGCGACAGGTCCTCGATGGCTTCGCGGGCGAAGGCGGTGGTCTGCTCGTCGGGAAGATGGGCTTCGGCCAAAGCGCTGGCGTGCACATTCATGATACTCTCCTGAACGCGCTGTCCGGCGCGCATTTGTCGTCGGATGTGAATTTACTCGTAATCGGCGAGCCGCAATCCCGTGAACTGCCAGCGGTGGTGCGGATAGAAGAAGTTGCGATAGGTGATACGGCTGTGCCCTTCCGGGGTTGCGAGCGAGGAGCCGCGCAGCACCAGCTGGTTGACCATGAACTTGCCGTTGTATTCGCCGAGCGCGCCTTCGACCGCGCGATAGCCGGGGTAGGGTGAATAGGAGGAACGGGTCCACTGCCAGACGATGCCGAAGGCATCGTTGAGCGCGCCCGCGCGGGCCGCAACCTCCCATTCCATCTCGGTCGGCAGGTGCTTTCCGGCCCAGCGCGCAAACGCATCGGCCTCGTAGTAGCTGATGTGGCAGACCGGGGCGTCGGGATCGATCGGCTTGAGCCCCGCCAGTGTCATCACCTGCCATTGACCGTCGACCTCGCGCCAATGGCCCGGAGCCTGCCAGTCTTCCTTGCTGGCGGAAGCAAAGCCGTCCATCAGCCACAGGGTCGCTTTCGCATAGCCGCCGTCGCGCATGAAGGCGAGCCATTCGGCGTTGGTGACGAGATTGCGGGCGATCTTGACCGGGCCGACCAAGGCGCGATGCGCCGGCTTCTCGTTGTCGAAATGGAAGCTGTCATCGACATGCCCGACGGTGTGAATGCCTTCGTTCAGAGACAACCAATTTTCGCCCGTCCGTGTCGCGGCCGGAAAGCGCCAGTTCGGATCGTAAGCCGGTGAGACCGGATTTTGTGCGAAGGCGTGCAGGATGTCGGTGAACATCAATTCCTGGTGCTGCTGCTCGTGGTTGAGCCCGACCTCGACCCGCGGCGCCAAGGCCTGAAGCTTGTCCTCGCCGGCCTCGCGGAAGAATTTGACGACAGCCGCGTCGACATATTTTCGATAGGCGCCGACCTCGCCAGCACTCGGCCGGGTGATGTCGCCGCGATGCCCCCGTGCATGGCGCGGGCCGGCGCTGACGTAATAGGAATTGAACAGGAACGCGAAATCGGGATGGAAGGGCCGGTAGCCGGGCGCGTGCTCGCCGAGCAGGAACTGCTCCCAGAACCAGGTGGTGTGCGCCCGGTGCCATTTCGCCGGGCTTGCGTCCGGCATGGACTGGATCTGCTGGTCCTCGGGCGACAGGGGAGCGGCCCGCCGCTCGGTCTCGTTGCGGACGGTGAGAAATGCGTCTTCCAGCCGCTGGGCGAGGTTGCCCGGGGCGGAGGACGGTGACGAAATCGGGGAGGTGGCCGTAGCGGAGGCTTGTTTCGTCACGTTTTTCTCCAGACAGGACAAGAGAACGTTGTTCGCGTTGCCCGGTTCCAAAACCGGGGTTTGTCCTAGATAGGGGCTCCGTTACGGTATGAAAGTCCTGCCCGGTGATGATATTCGTGCCATCATGTAATGGGCCCCATGCCCTCACGATCGGCTGCCGAGGGGCTGTTCGCCGGCATTTTACTTTGGATGCACAACGGTTTGGGCTACATATATAGGCAGGTATCGGGTTAAATCGGCTGAGCCGGCCCGGAGTGATTGGTTAGGGCTCCGCCCCAGAAGGACATGGATATGAGCATCGAGGAATTCATCGCCAACGAAGTGAAGTCGAACGACGTGGTTCTGTTCATGAAGGGTACGCCGCAATTTCCGCAGTGCGGTTTCTCCGGCCAGGTCGTCCAGATCCTCGACCACATCGGCGTCGGCTATAAAGGCCTCAACGTTCTGGAATCTGCCGAGCTGCGCAACGGCATCAAGGAATTCTCGAACTGGCCGACCATCCCGCAGCTTTACGTGAAGGGCGAGTTCGTCGGCGGCTGCGACATCGTCCGCGAGATGTTCCAGGCTGGCGAATTGCAGCAGCTCTTGTCCGAGAAGGGCGTCGCTGTCGCGGCCTGATGCGTGCCCGCGCTGACGCGCCGGTTCGGCGGCGCGCAGCTCGAGGTCATCGTTGCTGACATCACCACACTGAGCGTTGATGCCATCGTCAACGCAGCCAACACGTCGCTCCTTGGCGGGGGCGGCGTTGACGGCGCGATCCATCGGGCGGCCGGGCCGGACCTGGTGGCAGAATGCCGTACGCTCCACGGCTGCAAAACGGGCGACGCCAGGATCACCAAGGGTTATCGGCTCAAGGCCGCGCATGTGATCCACACCGTCGGACCGGTCTGGAATGGCGGCACGCTGGGCGAGGACGATCTGCTGGCCTCCTGCTATCGCCGCTCGATGGAGCTGTGCCGGGAGCACGAACTGACCTCGGTGGCATTCCCCGCGATTTCGACCGGCGTTTTCCGTTTCCCCGCCGACCGGGCAGCCGATATCGCCGTTCACACGATGATTGAAGGGCTCCCGGCCGCGCCATCCGTTGCTCGCGTCGTGTTCTGCTGCTTTGCAGAGCCGAGCGCCAGGCTTCATGCCCAGGCGCTTGCGCGACACAGCGGCCCTTGTGCCTGATGACGCCGTCAGTACACTCCGCCCGCCACGTTCCGGGGAGGGGCTATGATTTCACGGTCTGGACTGCGCTCGTTCGTCTGCGGCACGCTGGTCGCGTTAGGTGCGGTCACGCTCGCGCGCGCTGAGGGCACCTACGAGATTCCGGCCGGCGCGCATTTCAATCCGGAGAAGCTCTCGAGGATCAGCGAGTTCTTCAAGAACGAGGTCGCGACCGGCAAGATCGCCGGCGCAACCGTGTTGATCAAGCAGCATGGCAAGCCGGTCTACCACGAAGCGTTCGGCGTGCAGGACGTGGCGAGCAAGGCGCCGATCACGGACAAGACGATCTTCCGCTTGTTCTCGATGAGCAAGGCGATCACGTCCGTCGTCGCGGTGCAGTTGATCGAGGACGGCAAGATCAAGCTGGATGATCCCGTCTCGAAATACATCCCGTCCTTCGCCAATGTGAAGGTCGGCGTCGAGAAGAAGGCCGACGACGGCACCAAGTCGCTCGAGCTCGTGCCGCCCACGCGGCCGATGACCGTGCTCGACCTGATGCGCCACACGTCCGGCGTCACCTATGGCTTCTATGGCGACAGCTTGGTGCGCAAGGCCTATCGCGACGCCAACATCTATGCCGGCGATTTCGACCTTGCCGAGTTTGCTGAGCGGATCGCGAAACTGCCGCTGCACAATCAGCCGGGCGCGCTCTGGCAATACGGCCATTCCACCGACATCCTGGCGCGCGTGATGGAGGTCGCGACCAGCAAGCCGTTAATCGACATCATGCGGGAGAAGCTGTTGGGCCCGCTCGGCATGGTCGACACCGGGTTCTTCGTCACCGACCCCGAGAAGCAGAAGCTCCTGGCGCAGCCGGTGCCGAACGACAGTGATTTCCGGGTCGGCCGGATCAACGATCCGACCGTCGTCAAGAAGATCCAGTTCGCCAGCGGCGGCATGGTCACGACCATGGCGGACTATGAGCGCTTTGCGCAGATGCTGCTCAACGGCGGCAGCCTCGACGGCAAGACCATCCTCAAGCCCGACACCTTCAAGCTGATGGTGACCGACCAGGTCGGCCCGGGTTCCGGCGTCGATCGTGATTACTTCTACTTTCCTGGGGACGGTTTTGGCTTCGGCCTCGGGCTCGCGGTCCGCACCGATCCCGGCAATGCCAAACCGCCGCCGCCCGGCAATCTCGGCGAATTGAAGTGGGACGGCGCCTCCGGCTGCTATTTCGTGATCGACCCCAAGCAGGACATGTTCTTTGTTCTGCTGGAGCAGACCCCGACCGAGCGCCAGCGCGTGCAGCGGACATTGAAGCAGTTGGTCTATGAAGCCATGGAGAAGTGATGCGTTCGGGCGCCGCGCTTTGATCGCGGCGCTCGTCCTTCTGTCCGGGGCCGTGGGCGCGACGGCGGGTCCGGATGGACGCGCAGCGCACAGTTTCTCGCCCGAAGGCCTGGCAAAAATCTCCGACTACATCCGGAACGAGGTTGCGACTGGCAAGATCCCGGGTGCGATTCTGCTGCTGCAGCAGCACGGCAAGCCGGTCTATTACCAGCAGTTCGGCGTCCGCGACGTCGTCACTGAAATTTCGATGAGCGCGGACACGATCTTCCGCCTCTACTCGATGTCGAAGCCGATCACGTCAGTCATGGCGATGATGCTGGTCGAGGGGGGCAGGCTTTCGCTCGACGATCCTGTCGCGAAATACATTCCGGCGTTTGCCGGGATGAAGGTCGGCGTCGAGAAGAAGGCCGAGGACGGCAAGGTTGCGCTGGTGCTGGAGCCGCTGGAGCGTCCGGTCACGATCAGGGATCTGCTGCGCCATACCGCGGGTTTGCCCTACGGCTATCAAGGCGGCGGCGCGGTGCGAGAGCTCTACGCCGCGGCTAACCTCTTCGACAGCGATCTCAGCAATGCCGATTTCGTGGCGAAGGTCGCCACGCTGCCGTTGGTCGAGCAGCCCGGCACGGTGTGGGACTACGGCCATTCAACCGACGTGCTCGGTCGTGTCGTCGAGGTGATCTCGGGAAAGACGCTGCTGCAGTTCGAGAAGGAGCGGCTGCTCGATCCGCTTCACATGACCGAGACGGCGTTCTTCGTTGCCGATCCCGCCAAATTCCCGCGTATCGCCGAGCCGATGCCGGCCGACCGCAACATCAATCCGACGACGCAGCTGCGCGATATCAGGCGGCCGGTGGCATGGGAATCGGGTGGCGCCGGCATGGTCGGCACAATCGGCGACTATGCCCGCTTCACGCAGATGCTGTTGAACGGCGGCAGCTACGAGGGGCGGCGCTATCTCAAGCCCGAGACCATCGCGCTGATGGCGTCGGACCACGTCGGCCCCGAGACCGGGATCGCGCGCGACCAGAATTACTATCCGGGCGGGAGTTCCGGTTTCGGCCTCGGCTTCGCCGTCCGCACCTCGGTGCCGTCAGGCACGTCGTGGCCGCTCGGCGAATATCGCTGGGACGGCGTCGGCGGCACCTTCTTCTTCATCGATCCCGAAGACGATGTGTTCGGGATCTTCATGGTGCAGACACCGTCGCAGCGCGGCCGGATTCAGCTGGCGTTGAAGACGCTGATCTATCAGGCGATGGGGCGCTGACGTTTCGTAGCCGGGATGGAGCGCAGCGCAATCCGGGAATATCTTTCCGCGACGCGAGAACCCCGAATTTCGCTGCGCTCCATCCGGGCTACAGGATCATGCTCCGCGAACGATCTCTCTGATGTAGCCGATCGTTTCCTCAACCTGGGCCGCATTGACGTCGAGATGGGTGCAGGCACGAATGCGGCCGTCCATCATCGCGAGCGTCACGCCACGCTGGCGCAGTGCGGCGACCATCTTGTCGCCGGGGATGCCGGCGCCATCGGGCTTGAAGAACACGAGATTGGTCTCGGGCTCCTGCACCTCGATGCC
The DNA here is from genome assembly GCF_007290395.2 of Bradyrhizobium cosmicum. Lineage (NCBI taxonomy): Bacteria > Pseudomonadati > Pseudomonadota > Alphaproteobacteria > Hyphomicrobiales > Nitrobacteraceae > Bradyrhizobium > Bradyrhizobium cosmicum. The sequence continues at coordinate 2,715,287 of NZ_CP041656.2, forward strand.
TGCGATCTGCGACAGACCGCGGGCGAGCGCGCGCGCATTGGCGTGATCATCGGCGAGACGGTCGACGTGATGGTCGAGCGCGTAGATGCAGGCGGCCGCGCAGATTCCGGCCTGCCGCATCGAACCGCCGAGACGCTGCTTCCACTGCCAGACCGCGTCGATGAAGGCGCGCGAGCCTGCGAGCACGCCGCCGATCGGGGCGCCGAGGCCCTTGGAGAAATCGATCCAGGCCGAATCCCACCCCGCCGTCATGTCGCGCGGAGAGATGCCGCTCGCCACCGTGGCATTGAGCAGGCGCGCGCCGTCCATGTGGGTGACGAGGCCGTGCTGCTTGGCGATGGCGACGATCTCGTCGAGTGCCGCCTTCTTCCAGATCGTGCCGCCGCCGATATTGGCGGTCTGCTCGACGCTGACGACGGTCTGCGGCGGCTGATAGCGCGTGCGCGGATGCAGCGCCTTGCGGAACGTCTCCGGCGTGAACTGGCCGTCGGCGCCCTTCAACTGCGTCACCTGAAAGCCGCCGATCGCGGCATGCGCGCCGCCTTCGCGGGCGATGATGTGCGCGCTCTCATGCGCCAGGATCTCGTCGCCGGGGCGGCAATGCACCAGCGTCGCGGTGACGTTGCACATCGTGCCCGACGGCATGTAGACCGCAGCCTCCTTGCCGAGCAGCTCGGCGACGCGTTCGCACAGCGCATTGACGGTCGGATCGTCGCCGACCTGCTCGTCGCCGACCTCGGCACGCGCCATCGCCTCGCGCATCGCAGCCGTCGGCTTGGTCTGCGTGTCCGACAGCAGATTGATGCGCACCGGCGGCGCCTTGGGATCGATCGGGGGAGGGGTGTAGAGCATGAGACGCCTCCTATCGGCGGGGACGGCCACTGACGTGGCTCTCAAGAAAAAAGGCCCCGGCGAACCGGGGCCTTTCGATCATCAGATTTTAGCGCGAATAGAATTCGACGACCAGATGAGGCTCCATCTGTACCGGGAACGGCACGTCGGAGAGAGCGGGGATGCGGATGTATTTCGCGGTCATCTTGCCATGGTCGACTTCGAGATAGTCGGGGGTGTCACGCTCGGGAAGCTGACTGGCCTCGAGGACGTGAGCGAGCTGCTTGGAGGCTTCCTTGACCTCGATCACGTCGCCGACCTTGAGCTGGTAGCTCGAGATGTTGACCTTGCGGCCATTCACCTTGATGTGGCCGTGGTTGATGAACTGGCGCGCGGCGAAGATCGTCGAGACGAACTTGGCACGGTACACGACCGCGTCGAGACGACGCTCGAGCAGGCCGATCAGGTTCTCGCCGGTGTCACCCTTGAGGCGGCTCGCCTCGACATAGATGCCATGGAATTGGCGCTCGGAAATGTTGGCGTAATAGCCCTTCAGCTTCTGCTTGGCACGCAGCTGCACGCCGAAGTCCGAGAGCTTGCCCTTGCGGCGCTGGCCGTGCTGGCCGGGGCCGTATTCGCGGCGGTTCACGGGGCTCTTCGGGCGGCCCCAGATGTTCTGGCCCATACGGCGATCGAGTTTGTACTTCGCCTCACTGCGCTTAGTCATCGCGTCCTCTTCAGGTACATGGTTTGAGGAAACGCGCCCTCCTGTGTGACGGGCTAGCCCGGCACTGACAGGTCCGATCCCCAAAGCATAGGAGGCAGGACCACGGGTCGCGAAACGCTTCGCGGGCCGAAATCGGCCCGCGAGCAGGCGGCTTTTAGGTGAGTTTGGGGTTCGCTGTCAATGTGAATAGGCCGGAATCAGGCCCCAACCGCCCGAATCGGCTTGGACCCGGCCGCCCGCAATTCGGCAGTGATTTCAGTGTTCAGGACCTGTTCCAGCTGGGTCAGGACCCGGGCGATCGGGGCGGCGTCGGTGACCCGGTGGTCCCAGCGGATCACGACATGGATGCTCTGGTCGGCCTCGACCACCCCATAGCTCACGATGAACGGGCCGGGTGTGATGGGGTGGAGTTCGCCGCCGCCATAGGCGGCCACCGAGCTCACCGCGAAGCTGCCGAACCAGTTGCCGCGCTGCCGGCCGAAGTTCAGCCCCACGGCCCAGGACAGGCGCCGCAGCGGCAGCGGCAGGCGGGTCGCCCGCATGATCTTGCGGAACATGGGCACGTCGTCGACCGGCGCCGTCTTGGCGCGCCGGATCTCGGCATCGATCGCGGCCAGCGCCATGGCCTCCGGAGCCGCGATTCGCTGCGGCATCACGCACTCCTCGCCGTCCTCGACCCGGGCGATAGCCACCAGCGCTACGCTCTTGGGCAGCTCGTAAAGCATAGGCCAGGGCCATTTGGCATAGACCGTGCGCAGGATCGGCTCGTCCCTGGCGACCAAGGCAAAGGCCTTGACGAACATCGCGGCCCAGCCGGCCGGGGCCACGGCGGCGGCGCGGGCCTCCAGCAGGGGGCGAATATTGAGCGATCGGGACAGCGAGACGAACGGCACGTCCATCGACGCGCGCATGAGGTCGCAAATCAGGCGGCGCGGCAGCGAAATGGTCTTGGGCGTCCCGCGCATGGGTCTTTCGGTTCCCGCTGATCAAAAGATGTGCAGCGAGCGGGTTCCCGCTCGCCGCTCGCTCTAGCATGAAACCAACCCGCTTGGGGCCGGTCGGTTCGCCGCATCAAGGCGCCGGCGAGGCCAGTGGCTTGGTCTTGTCGACGACGTAAACTCCCAGCACTTTCATAGCCTTATCGCCATGGGCTTTGGCGTCATGCACGACGCCTGCGGGGATCTGGTAGGAATCGCCGGCTTTCAGGGTTTTTTCCGGCTGGCCGTCGATCAGGAGATTGAGTTCGCCTTCGAGCACGTAGCCAGTCTCGATGCCCGGATGGGTATGACGTCCGGCCGCACCGCCTGCCGGGACTTCCGCGATGGCGGTGATGGTGTTGTAGCCGTCCGGAAATTCGACCTTCTGCAGCGGGGTGCGCTTGATGCCGGGCTGCTGGGCGAACGCGGTAACGGCAAGACCGGTAAAGGCAAGAGCGAGCAAAGTCTTTTTGAACATTTGTTTCCTCCCTGGACGGCCGACCCTAGCAGCGCCGCCGTTCCCGGCAAGGTGGCAATCGGCCTGTTCAGCGCCTGATGCCCTCGAACGCCGCCATGATGCCACGCTGGAACAGCGACCAGTCGAAGCCGAGCGCGATGGCACGGTAGCCGCGATCGACCAGGGCGTTGGCCTGATCGGCGGTGCGGGCGACGCCGCCGATCGGCACGCCGCTTCTGAGGATGCCGGCTTCCGCGCGCGCGACCAGCTCCAGCAATTCCGGATCGTCCATCTGTCCGCGCTTGTTGATGGAGGTGGCGAGATCGCCGGGGCCGATCACCGCGACGTCGATGCCGGGCGTTGCCATGATCTCGTCGATGCGGTTGACGGCATCGACATGCTCGATGGTGATCATGCAGATCATCTCGTCGTCGGCGCTGGCCATGTAGTCCGGCATCGACTGGCCCCACCGGAACGGCGCGTGGAAGGGACCCCAGAGACGGTCGCCGCGCGGCGGATAGCGCACGCTACGCACCGCCTTCTCGGCGTCGGCGCGATTGGTGATCATCGGGAAGTTGATGCCGAAGGCGCCGATGTCCATCGGCGCTTTCGCAAGCCACGGCTCGTTCGCGGCAATCCGCACCAGCGGCGTGCATGGCGTGCCCGTGGTGGCGGCGATCATGGCGTGCGCTTCGGTCAGCCCGATCGGCCCGTGCTCGAGGTCGACGATGATCCAGTCGAGCGAACGCGCCATGATCTGGACCAACTGCACGCTTGGGATGGTCGCGATCGCACCGAAGGCGGGGCGCCCCTCGCTCCACAATTGGCGGAGTCGGTTGAGCGGCGTTGCGGGGACCGGCATGAAATGAACCCTGGAATAAACTGCGCGGGGAGGACGACGGCGAAGCCTAGCAGTACGCCGTCGGGGCGCAAAGTCAGGCCGGCGCGCGGCCGCCGAAGAACGGCGTCAGCGTGGCGCTGAGGCCATGCGCGCGGTTCGAGGTGAAGATCATCTCGGCGCCCGACTGGGCTTTGCCGCCAGGATGTGGGCCGAGCAGGTCCGAGACGCGGCGGGCGATGGCGGGCGCCGGGTCGATCCACGCCACCGGCCAGGGCGACAGCCGCTTCAGCCGGTCGAGCAGCAGCGGATAATGCGTGCAGGCGAGCACCACCGTGTCGGTGCGCGCACTGGAATCCGCGGGATCGCCGACGAAGCACGGGGCGAACTCGGCGAGGATGTCGCCGTCGCTGATCGGATGGCCGCCGAGTTCGCGTTCGGCGAGCGAGGCAAGTTCGGGCGAGCCCACCAGCGTCACCTCGCAGCCCTGCGCGAAATCGCGGATCAGCGCCTTGGTATATTCACGCTTCACCGTGCCCTTGGTGCCGAGCACGGAGACGCGGCGGGTCTTCGACTGTGCGCAGGCCGGCTTGATCGCCGGCACCGTGCCGACAAAGGGCAGGGAATAAGCGGCGCGTAAGTGGGATAAGACCAGGGTGGACGCCGTGTTGCAGGCGATGACGGCGAGGTCAGGGTCATGCGTGCCGATCAACTCCCCCATCAGCGGCACGACGCGGGCGATGATCTCGTCCTCGCTGTGGTGGCCGTAGGGGAAGAAGGCGTCGTCGGCGACATAGACGTAATGCGCGTCCGGGCGCGCGGCCACGACCTCACGCAGCACCGTGAGTCCACCAAGGCCGGAATCGAACACCAGGATGGTCGGGGAATTGGTCACGTCGCTACCTTAGCCCGACATGGTTACCATTCGGTTTTTAGGGCGGTTTTGCGGCGAGGCCGCTGGGTGACGATCAAAAACGGTTCAATTTGGTGATGGTCGCATGTTCCCGCTGTGAGCCGGGATGCCGCGCTGCGGACGGCGTCGGGCGGGGGGGGGGCCGCGTCCATGACAGGAGCATGGCGGACAGCTTCTCCGGATGACGGAGTATGATAGGACGCCACGACTGACCGGTTCGCAGTTGCAGGAGCCTCCCATGCTCACCGTCCACCATCTCGGCAAGTCGCAATCCGAGCGCATCGTCTGGCTCTGTGAGGAGCTTGGAATCCCCTATGAGCTGAAGCGCTACACGCGCGATCCCGTCACCATGCTGGCGCCGGCCGAGTACAAGGCGTTGCATCCGATCGGGGCGGCGCCCGTGATCACGGATGGCGATCTTCTGCTCGCCGAATCCGGCGCCATCGTCGATTACATCCTGGTTAAATACGGCAATGGCCGGCTCGTGCTCGGCCCGGACCAGCCTGGTTTCGCGCAGTTCCTGTACTGGTTTCACTTCGCCAACGGCACGCTGCAGGCCGGCATGGGCCGGTTGATGATCCTGAACCGGCTGAAGCTTGCTCAGGACAATCCGATGCTGGTCGCGACCAGGACACGCGTCGACCGGGCCTTCGATCTGGTCGACGCGCGCGTTCGTGATGCCGAATATCTTGCCGGCGACACCTTCACCACCGCCGACATCATGATGGGCTTCTCGCTCACCACGATGCGCTACTTCCAGCCCTACGATCTGTCGCGCTGCCCGAACGTGGTGAAATATCTCGGCCGCATCGGTGCCCGCCCGGCCTATCGGCGTGCGATGGAGAAGGGTGATCCCGGCATGGCGCTGCTGCTGAGCTGAGCGGCCGCCCGGTCTATGCAGTCCTGTTCGTGGTCGCCGCCCGCTCCGTCGCCAGCTGCTTCTGCAAGCGATCGATGTTCTGCAGCAGGCGCTGGCTGGTCAGCACCAGGAAATAATAGCCGAACTGCGGATCCTGGAAGTAGATCTCGAGCAGGCGGTCATAGGTGATCGTCAGCACCTGGCCGTCTTCGATGCACTGGATCGTTCCGGTGCGGCGGTTATCCGGCGTCAGGAAGCCGAGTTCTCCCATGAGAGCTCCAGGCCCGATCTCGACATTGATCTCCTTGACCAGGAATTTACCGGTGACCGTGAGGAGCATCTCCTTGGCTGGATCGCCCAGCTTGAACAGCGTGTCGCCGCGGCGATATTTGCGCTCGGTCATGAACGGCTTGAGCCACTCGATCGACATGTCGCCTTCGGCGGCATGGCGGGCCTTCTTGACCAGCTTGAGCATCTGCCGCAGCCGCAGCGCGTTGATCGGGAGCATCAGGAGGTAGAGCAGGAACGTCGCGACGTTGGCGGAGAGTGCACCGAATATGGCGAAGAAGGCGCAGCCGATCATGTTGGCGACGCGCAGCGGCACCATCGTCCGCATCAGCAGGGTTGCGACGAAGAAGCCGGCGCCGACAGTAGCGAACAGATTGGCGAGTGTGATGTTGTGGACGAAGATCTCCAGCATCCGATTGAAGATCGCGTCGTAGGTGACGTTATCGGGATCGAGGCCCATCTGGACCAGGATCTTCGCGATCCTGAGGTTATCCGTCGCCGCGTCGAGAATGCGATCGAGGATCGACGAAATGTCTGCGCTGCCGGACGGCATGGTACTAACCTCGCGTAAGGCCTTCAGTCCTGGTCGGTATCGTATAGCCGAAATCGAGTGACGACCGCTTGAATGGAGCCTTCGGCCGTCATGCCGCAAGAGGCAAATTTTAGCCTGATCGGTGATTTCGGCAATTGCCCGTTGGTTGCGCATGGCCGTGGTGCGCCCGTGATTCGGGACCCGGCGCAGGCTTCGACGTCGCGGTGGGACCTTTGCGGCGCGGGCGAGGGCGCAGGCCGGCCTTGTCTCGACCCTACGGCTTGGCGGCGGGCTGCACGATCTGCTGCTCGACAAGGCCGAGGTGCCCCGGCAGCGCACCGGCGCGCAGCAACATGGCGACGCTGTTGGCCTCCTCCAGGGTGAAATTGCCGGAGATTTGGCCGGAACCCCCGGTGATGGGCTCGCGGATCACCGGAGCCGAGATCACCTTATCGTCGAGCACGATGGCGAAGGGCTTTCCGATGTTTTCCTCGGTGACGTGGGCGAAGCGCCGCGTGCCGCGGCCATTGAAGCGGAACGAGGCGATCGGCTCATTCGCTGCACTCGCAAAGCCCGGCCCCGCATAGCTGACGTCGTCGCCATCGAGCGCGCCGTCCCTGGCGACCAGATAAGGGCGCTTGTCCTTGAAGCCGAACAGGACGTCGCTGCCAGGAGGCGGCGTGCCGGATTGCGCCTGCTCGACCGGCATCGAGAGGTCAACCAGGCGGAAGCTGACCTTGACCTTTCTGGCGAAGATCGCGGTGATGCGCTCGGGCTCCATTTCGCCCGGCACGAAGATGCGGATACGGTCCGCACCGTCAGGCTGGACGCTGGCGAGCTTGACGCCGGAATCCTTGAGACGCTGCTCGATCATGGCGATGGAATCCTCGACGAGATCGCGCAGCCGTGCGGCGGATGCGGCATCGGTCGGCGCGAGCCTGACCAGCCCGTCGCCGCCGTCGGTCACGGTGAGCGCATGCGACGGCAGTCCTTCCGCGGCCGAGGCGAGCTTGCGTGCGAGCTGTTCGCGGCCCTTGGCATCTGCGATCTTCAATTCGACGCCGCCGTCGCGGATCGCAAGCCCGGAGAAGGCGATCTTGCTCTCGCGCAGGGTTTTGTAGACCTCGTCGCGCAAATCCGTGACGACGCTCTCGCGCAGCACGTCGCTATCCACCTTGTAGACGATGCGTGAGCCGCCCAGCTTCTCCATCTTGTCGCCGACGAAGGCCGCGATCCTGGCGCGCACCTTGTCGAACTGGCTGTCCGCGGCGAGCGCGGCGCGGGGCATGGCGATCGCCGCAGCCATGATCGCCGACGTCATGGCGAGCACGGCAATCAGTCTTGTCATCCGGTCCCGCAGGAGCAGGGGCATCGTGTCCTCGCGTATCGCAGCAGGGCGCTGACGGGCAACTCTGCCGCCAGTCCTTGGTCCCGCAACGGCGTGAGGAGGTTCAATCGGCCCGCCTTGGCACGGGCCGGCCCGGATTCTCGCGCTGTAACCGCTAGATCACGCGCTCGCTGTGGACACAGCGGCAGTCCATCTCGTAGTCGAGACCGACGACCGGGGGCCGGTTGAAGTACCAGGTCACGCCGTGGCGCGCCGCGCCGCGCCGGCCCAACTCGCTGGCGAGGAAGGGGTGGATGTCGTGCACGGTATAGACCTGGACGCCGGTGGTGTCGCGCCAGCTGCCGCCAAAGGCGCTCATCCGGCGCTCCATCTCGCCGAGCACGTACTTTGCCTTTTCCAGCATGCCCTCAGGGCTGGTGTCGCCCAGCCGCACCGTGTGGTCGCGGTAGTTGGCCTTGCCTTCGACGGATTCTCCGCTGCCGGCGACGACGAAGGATGGTGCGGCATCCGTGGCCGGTACGGTGAAGGAGAAGGCGTGAAAGCTCGGCTCAGCGGGCGGGGCGATCTCGGGACAGACATTGCTGCGCGCGACCGGATTGACGCCGTCCTTCATGATGCCCCATTCGATCAGGGTCTTGATGTAGATCTCGTTGAAGGCCTTGAACCCTTCTTCGGTGAACGGCGCGGGCGATCGCAATTCGCAGGCGCCGAACGCGGTCAGCGGCCGGCCGGCCTGTTTCAGCATGTCGGCGATCCGCGCAAAGCCCGCCTTGAGCGGCACCGGCTCGGCGAAACGCACGCGCTCGATCGAGAAGCCCGGCAGGGCGGCGATGCCGCAGGAATACTGGCTGACGCCCGGCATGAAACGGTAGCCGCTGTTGGGTGCTTCGACGGTGCTGATCATGATGCCTCTTTGACCTGAAGGGAACGACGGGTTCGCGCGCTCATTGGCTGGCTCATCGGTTTGCTCATTCTTGGAGCACGCCGAGATAGGCGTCGCGCACGATGGGATCGGCGAGCAGCTCGGAGCCCGATCCCTCGCGCACGATGCGCCCCATGTCCATGACGAAGGCGTGGTGACAAAGATCGAGCGCGGTGGTGACGTCCTGCTCGACCAGCAGGATCGACATGCCCTTGGCGTTGAGGGCGCGGAGCGCGGCCACCAGCTGTTCGACCAGCAGCGGCGAAAGCCCGAGCGACAATTCGTCGATCATCAGCAGGAGAGGCGCGCTCATCAGCCCGCGGCCGATGGCGCACATCTGCTGCTCGCCGCCCGAGAGCGTCGCGGCGGCCTGCCGGCGCCGTTCGAGCAGCCGGGGGAAGGTGGCGTAGACCTGGTCGAGATCCCGCGCGACCGCGGCCCGTCCGTCCCTGCGCAGATAGGCGCCCATCAGCAGGTTTTCCTCGACGCTCATGGCGCCGAACAGACGACGCCCTTCCGGCACGTGCACGATGCCGTGGCCGAGGATCTCCGCGGCACTTCCGCCGGTGAGATCGCGGCCCTCCGAGAAGCACTCGCCTGCGGACATCGGGAGCAGCCCGGAGAGCACGCGCATCAGGGTGGACTTGCCGGCACCGTTGGAGCCGATCAGCGCGGTGATCTCGCCGCGGCGCACAGCGATATCGACGCCCCAGAGCACCTGGATCTCGCCGTAGCCCGCGCACAGCCCCTTGGTTTCCAGGATCAGCGAGCTAGCCATGGCCGGCGTTCCGCTGCGCGTATTTCTGTCCGAGATAGGCTTCGACCACCGCCGGATTGCTGATCACCTCGCGCGGTGCGCCGTCGGCGATGAGCGTTCCGTTGTGCAGGACCACGATGCGGGTGCAGACGTTGAGCACGACCTTCATGAGATGCTCGATCATCACGATGGTGATGCCGCCGGCTGCAAGCTCGTGGATCAGCCTGGTGGCGCGCTCGACCTCCGCGCTGTTGAGGCCGGCGTTGACCTCGTCGAGGAACAGCAGCTTCGGTTTCATGGCGAGCGCCTTGGCGAGCTCGAGCCGCTTGCGCATCGCAAGCGTGAGCGTTGCGGCCGGCTGTAAGGCCTGCGCCTCGAGCCCGACGAAGGCAAGATGCGCGCGCGCCGCCTCGCGCGCTCCCTTCAGGCTGGCGCCCGGCTGCGAGAACAGCGCGGCGGCCGCGACATTGTCGAGCGCGGTGAACTCGGAAAAGGGCTGCACGATCTGAAAGGTGCGCGACAGGCCGAGGCGAGCGGCCTGATAGGTCTTGATGCGCGTGATGTCGGTGCCGTCGAAGGTCACGGTGCCGGAATTGGCGGGCGTAACGCCGCAGATCGTGTTCACCAGCGTGGTCTTGCCGGCGCCGTTCGGGCCGATCAGGCCGAGGACTTCGCCTCTTGCGACCGACAACGTGACATCGCGCAGCGCCTGCAGGCCCGAGAAGTGGCGCGATACGCGCTCGAGGCGAAGAAGCTCAGACATGCTTCACCCTCCGCCAGAGACGATCGGGGCGCAGGGAGCTCAATCCATGCGGCAGGAACAGCAGCAGGAGCACGATGAGCAGGCCAAGCACACCGGTATGGATCTGGATGTAGTTGCGCCAGACGACCTCTTCGAGGCCGAGGTAGAGAAATGCGCCGCAGGCGACGCCAAGCGGCGAGCCGAGGCCGCCCATCAGCGCCATGACGATCGGCTTGACCGAGTAGAGCACGTCGAACACGTCGGACGGGTCGATGTAATGGACCCAAGCGGCATAGATGCCGCCGGCCGCGCTGACGAAGCACGCCGACAGGCCGAAGGCGGCGGCCTTGTAGAGCGTGGTATTGAGCCCGACCATGCTGGAGGCGGTCTCGTTCTGCCTGATGCAGGCGAGGGCGAAGCCGAGCTTGGAGCCGCCAACGATGATCGCCATCAGCGCCGTCGCCAGCAACACGCCCCACATCGCGAAGAAGAAGAACGTTGCCTCCGCCATGATGCCAGCGCCGGAGGCGAGCGGGATGTTGAGGCCCATGCCGCCGCCGGTGAGATCGGTGGCGTTGTTGACGAGCTCGCGCAGCACTTCGGCCAGCGACAGGCTGGCGATGGCGAAATAATGTCCGCGCAGACGCAGCAGCACGGCGCCGAGAGCCGCGGCGGCGACAAATGCGCTCAGCGTGGCAAATGCGACCGCTGCCCATAGCGGCCATCCGTGGCCGAGCAGGACGCCGGCGGCATAGGCGCCGTATCCGAAGAACGCGGCTGTCGCGAAGGATGGATAGCCGGCGAGTCCGCCGACGACGTTCCAGGACAGTGCCAGCACCGCATAGAGGCAGGCGATGGTGCCGAGCCGCAGCGCATAGGCGCCGCCGAACAACGGCAGCGCGGCGACGGCCGCGATCAGGACCAGCAGTGCGATGTTGCTCCGGGTCATTCAAAGCCCTTCCGGCCGACCAGGCCCTGCGGCCGAAGCACCAGGAAGACGATCAGCAGGACGAAGGACAGCGTCGTCGCATGCGACGGGCCGAGGAAGGTCGATCCAACGCCCTCGACCAGCGCCAGCAACAATCCGCCGGCGAGCGCTCCGGAGACGCTGCCGAGTCCGCCGAGCACGCAGACCACGAAGGCCTTGCCGAGATAGGCCGACGACGTCAGCGGCGAGATCGGGAAGATCAGCGCCATCAGCACGCCGGCGCAGCCCGCGAGCGCCGCCCCCAGGCCGAAGGCGATGGCGTAGATCGAGGGGACGTTGACACCCATCAGCACGGCGGCGTCGCGGTCGAGCCTGACAGCGACGATGGCACGGCCGATCCTGGAACGGCGCAGCAGCAGATAGAGCAGGCCGGTCAGCGCGAGCGCCGCGGCGGTCGCGATCAGGCGGTCGACCGGCACGACGACATCGAAGATCGAGACCGACCCCAGCGACGGCGTCAGCGTCAGCTTGCGATAATCGGCCTTGAAGAAATAGATCATCGCGTTGTTGAGGATCAGGTCGAGGCCGAACGTCAGCGTCAGCGTCACCAGCACGGGCGCCGTGATGACGCGGTTGAGGACCAGGCGCTGCAGCACATAGCCGAGCACGAAGAACAGGGGCGCCGCGACGATGACGGCGTACCAGGGCGGGATATGCAGGGCGTTGTAGAGCCCGAACGCCAGGTAGGCGCCGAGCACGATGAAGGAGCCGTGGATCAGGTTGATGACGTTGAGCACGCCCCAGACCAGCGAAAAGCCGATCGCGATGCAGGCGTAGAGGCAGCCCAGAACGAGCGCGTTGATAAGAATCTGGGCGGCTTGCATCAGCGGCGGGCCGGCTCAGTTCACGCCGATTTTCAGATCGCCCTGCTTGATGGCCTGTGGAAACAGCACCACGGGCTTGCCTCCCTGGATCTGGAAGACCGGCGGATCGAGCGAGTTGATCTGGCCGTTGGCGCCGAACTTCACGGGACCGAAGAACGTGACGACATCGAGCTTGGCGAGTTCGTCGCGCACCTTGTCGCGGTCGAGCGAGCCGGCCTTTTCGATCGCGATCTGGAACAGTGCGCCGCAGAGCGCGGCGGAGGCCTGGCCGTAATCGGGCTCGCTGTTGTACTTGGCCTTGAACAGCTTCACGAAATTCGCGGTCGTGCCGAAGATGTCCTTGCCGTCATATTGCTCGGCCGGATGCCACCACGCGGCGCTGGAGACGTTCTCGGCCGCAGGTCCCAGTGCGTCGATGAATTCCTGATAGGCGGGGCCCGCGATCATCGTGACGACAGGCGCCTTCATCTGCTGGTCGACCATCTGCTTGCGCACGAGCAGCAGGTCGTTGGTGTAGCCGGTGACGAAGATCCATTGCGGCGCCAGCGACTTGATCTGCGACAGGGCGGCGGAGTGATCGAGCGTGCCGATGGAATATTTCTCGGAATAGACGACCTCGTAGCCTTCCGCCTTCGCCGACTTCTCCATCTCCTGCGCGATCGCGAGCGGAAACAAGTCGTTGCGGGCGAGGATCGCGACCTTCTTCACGTCGGGGACCTTGGTCTTGATGATCTTGGTCAGCGGCGTGGTGAGCGTGTCGTTCGGCGTGAAGGTCCCGAACAGGTATTTGTAACCCTGGTCGTAGACCTGCGACGACGAGGCGGTCGCGGCCAGCGTTGGCACCTTGTACTTCTCGGACACCGTGCTCGCCGCCTTCGCGGCGCCCGAACCGAAAGCGCCGAACATGAAGTTGACGTTGTCCTGGCTGATCATCTGCTCGGTGGCCTGCACGGCGCGCGGCGTGTTCGACTGATAGTCGGTGTAGACGATCTGCACCTTGTACTTCTTGCCGCCGACCGAAATGCCGCCGGCCTTGTTGGCCTGCTCGGCCCAGAGATCGTAACCCTGTTGCTGCTTGACTGCCTCGGGCGCCAGCGCGCCGGTGATCGGCAGCGGCGCGCCGAAGCGGATGATGTCCTCGGCGGAGGCGGCGGACAGTTGCGCTCCGAGCGCCAGCACCGCGGCGCTCAACGGAAAGGATCGACGAACGCGGCGAGCAACCCACGACTGATTCATCTCAGGAATTCTCCATGGCGGTCTCTCTGCGTTCAAGCATGGCAAATCCACCATTCGAATAAAAGCATTGAAATTAGAGGTCTTAGATCGAATAATTAGAACGCTAGCCAGCCGCCTGCCGTCCCGTTGGGCAGCGCCGGCTGGCTGGTTTCATGAGGGAAGGCCCGCTTGTGATCGAGTCCGCTGCCATCCGATATTTTCGCGAAGTGACCGAAAGCGGTTCGATCAAGCAGGCCGCGACTGCGCTCCGGATCGCGCCGAGCGCCATCAGCCGGCAGGTCCAGGCGCTCGAGGAGGAGTTGTCGGTCAAGCTGTTCGAACGCGGGGCGCGCGGCATGATGCTGACCGATGCAGGCCGGTTGCTCTATCGCTACGCAGTCGAGAACCGCCACCAGCTCGACGGCATCCGGGTCAAGGTGCAGGAATTCGAGACGATGCGCCGCGGCCAGGTCAAGTTCGCGGCCGTCGAAGGTATGGTCACGAACTTCCTGTCCAATTTCGTGATCGATCTGTCCGCCAACTATCCCGGCATTTCGACCTCGATGACCGTGGTGGGCTCGCGCGCGGTGGCCGAGATGGTCAGCCGCAACGAGGTCGATCTCGGGCTGGTGTTCGGACGCGCACCTCGCCGCGAGCTGATCGAGCTTGCGCGCATGCGCCAGTCGCTGTGCCTGATCGTGTCGCCGAAGCATTCGCTGGCCTATCGCGACAGCTGCTCGGTCAAGGAGCTGGCCGGCCTCCGCGTCGTGGTGCCTGATCCATCCTTCGGCATCCGGCAGGAGATCGATCGTGCCTGCGCCAATGCCAAGGTGCGGCTCGAAATCTGCAACGAGACGAACTCGCTGGCCTTTGCCCAGACACTGGCCGCGCGCACGGATCTGGCGACGTTCCTGCCGCGCGATACCGCAATGCCTTCGATCGAGGCGGGCCGGCTGGTCGCCGTCCCCCTGCGCGACAAGCGGCTGGAAGCAACGCAGGTGACACTGGTTCAGCTTGCCGGCCGCAACATGTCGCCGTCGGGCAGGCTGGTGGCCGATCTGCTGATCGGGCGGATGAAGGCCTCGCGAGAGTGACGGTGCTCGCGTGCCGCCTCTCGATTCGTGCACGGCCAGCCATGGACGAACGCCAAATCATCCATCATTGTACTCTGGCTTGACCGGCCAATCGGTCGAGGCCTCGCCACACCAAAATGTCAAAAGACAGGGGGCGGGGAAATGCATCTGAGGGAGGACGGAATTCCATGGCGGGCATCCACGCGCTCGATCGCCTTATCGGCAACGACTATCCGGAGCTTTTGACGGACGAAGAGGTCCGGGCCTTCGAGCAGGTCCCCTACGCGAAACGCGTCGCGGCCGAGAGCACCTATGATGCCATCAGGCTCGGTGCCGAGCGCAACCCCGATGGCGCGGCGATCCAGTTCCTGCAGAATGCCGACCCGGCCGATACGCCCATGGTGGTCACGTACCGCGACTTCATCGCGCGCGTGACGCAAGCCGCCAACATGTTTCACGCCCTCGGCGTGGAAAAGGGCGATGTCGTCAGCTTCATGCTGCCGTTGGTGCCCGACGCCTTCGTGACGCTGTTCGGCGCGGAAGCCGCGGGCATCGCCAATCCCGTCAATCCGCTGCTGGAGCCGCATCAGATCGCCGAGATCCTGGAAGCTGCGAACACAAAAATCCTGGTGGCGCTCGGGCCGATGCCGGGCACCGACATCTGGCAGAAGGTCGAGCAGATCCGCCCGCAGCTCAAGCATCTCAAGGCGATCGTGCAGGTGTTCGGCGGCGGCGATCCGGCGCAGGGAGTCTTTGCCTTCAACGATTTGATCAGGCAGCAGCCGTCCGACCGGCTGGTCAGCGGACGCAAGATTTCGGGCAGTGACATCGCCGCCTATTTCCACACTGGCGGCACCACCGGCACGCCGAAGCTGGTGCGGCACACCCACGCCAATCAGGTTTATCAGGCCTGGGCGCTCAATCTGCTGCTGAAGTCGAAGCCCGGCGCCAACATGCTGTACGGCATGCCGCTGTTCCACGTCGGCGGATCATTGACGCAGGTGCTCACGACGCTGTCGAGCGGCGGCTCGCTGGTCGTGCTCTCGCCGAGCGGCTGGCGCAATCCCAATGCGGTCAAGAACATCTGGGGGCTCGTCGAGCGCTATAAGCCGGAGGCGTTGTCGAGCGTGCCGACGGTGCTGGCCGCAACCCTTGGCGTGCCGCTGGGTAATGCCGACATCTCCAGCCTGAAATATGCAGCCGGCGGCGGGTCGGCGATCCCCGTCGCGGTCGGATCGGCGATCCAGGCGAAGCTCAAGCTGCCGGTGGTCGAGGTCTACGGCATGACCGAGACGTCGAGCGTGCACACGCTGGCCTATCCGTCGCGGCCGATCAGGCTCGGTTCGGTCGGGCTTCCCATGCCTTACGCGCGCGTGCGCATCGTGCAGCTCGATGCCGACGGCCGGCTGATCCGCGACTGCAAGCCGGACGAGATCGGCGTCGTCATCATGGCGGGGCCGGGCGTGTTCGGCGGCTATCTCAACGACGAGCACAACAAGGGCGCCTTCGTCGACGAGGTCTGGGTCAATTCCGGCGACCTCGGCCGGCTCGATGCCGACGGCTATCTCTGGATCACCGGCCGCGCCAAGGATCTCGTGATCCGCGGCGGCCACAACATCGATCCGGCGCCGATCGAGGAGATCATGTTCCAGCACCCGGCGGTCGGCTTCGCCGCCGTGGTCGGTCAGCCCGACGCCTATGCCGGCGAACTACCGGTGGGCTACGTGCAGCTGAAGCCGGGCGCCAAGGTCGAGCCCGGTGAGCTCGAGAATTGGGTGCGCGAGCGGACGCCCGAGCGGGCCGCCGTCCCGGTCCAGGTCATTCCGATCGACCCGATGCCGGTGACCGGCGTCGGCAAGGTGTTCAAGCCGCAGCTGCGCTGGGACGCGGCCCAGCGCGTCTTCACCAAGGTACTGACGCCCATCATCGCGCGCGGCATCGACTGCAAGGTCAGGGTGGGCGCCCACGGCAGCCACGGCTCGATCGCCACCGTGACGCTCGCGGGCCTGCCGGCGGACCAGCGCGAGGTCGTCGCCGGCGAGGTGCATACGCTGCTCGACCCGTTCGTGATGCGGCACGAGGTGGTGCAGGGGTAGGCCTTGGCGCCCAAGCTTGTCGTGACTCGGCTTGACGTGGCGTGACCTTTCGCCACGTCCCGGCGCGCATTTGTGTGAGGATTGTCACATAGGGAAAAATTGGCATCGGGTAAGCTTTTGCATAAACTCATGGAATTGCATTCGCGGGGGACACATGTGATTCCGCTTCGGCTATTTGCCTTATTCATATTTGCGATTTGGCTTTCCTGCGCACCGGCCCAGGCCGAGAAGCGCGTGGCGCTGGTGATCGGCAACTCCGCCTACAAGAGCGCCCTCAAGCTCGGCAATCCCGTCAACGACGCCACCCTGGTCGGTGGCATGTTCAAGTTGGCCGGCTTCGACGCCGTCGACGTCAGGCTGGATCTCAATGCCAGCGACATGCGGCGCGCATTGCGGGAATTTGCCGGCCGGACGCGCGATGCAGATGTGGCGGTGGTGTATTATGCCGGCCACGGTATCGAGCTCGACGGAAACAACTATCTCATCCCGACCGACGCAGCACTCGAGAGCGATGGCGACGTTCTCGACGAGACCATTCCGGTCGAGCGCGTGCAATTCGCGGTCGAGCCTGCCAAACAGCTCCGCCTTATCATTCTCGACGCCTGCCGCGACAACCCGTTCGCCAAGACGATGAAGCGCACGCTGGCTTCGCGCGCGATCGGTCGCGGGCTCGCCAAGGTCGAGCCGACCAGCCCCAACACAATGATTGCCTTCGCGGCGAAGGCGGGTTCGACCGCGTCCGACGGCGACACCCGCAACAGCCCGTTCGCCACGGCGATCGCTGAGCATTTGCCTAAGCCGGGCCTCGATTTGCGCAAGGCGTTCGGCTTCGTGCGCGACGACGTGCTCAAACGGACCGGCTACAAGCAGGAGCCGTTCGTCTACGGCTCGCTCGGTGGCGACGACGTGCCTCTGGTTGCGGCCAAGCCCGCGGTGACGGGACCGCAAGCCAACCCGCAAGATGCCATCCGTCGGGATTATGAGCTCGCGCTGCAACTCGCCACGCGCGATGGCTGGGAGGCGTTCCTCGCGCAATATCCCGACGGCTTTTATGCCAACCTCGCCAAGGGCCAGTTGAACAAGATCGCCGCCGAGGAAACGCGTGCGTCGGCCGAGCAAAGGGCGAAGGCGGCCGAACAGGAAAAGGCGAGGCTCGTCGCCGAGCGCGCGCAGAAGGCCGAGCAGGACAAGGCGACTGCGGCGGCCAGGGCGGCCGAAGAGGCGCGGATCGCGGCGGAGAAGCAGAAGCAGATCGAGCAGGCTAGGACCGAGGCGGCCGAACAGCAGCGCAAGGTGGCCGAGGCGGCGGCTGCGAAAGCCTTGGCGGAGAAGCAGGCCGCCGAGAAGGCCAAGGCCGAGCTCGCCGCCAGGCAGGCTGCCGAGAAGGTGGAGCAAGCTGCAAAGCCGACAGCCGATCGGCAGATGCCTGCAGCAGATCAGAAAGTCGCTGCCCTCTCACCTGCGCCGACATCCACCTTGTCCGCGGCTGACCTGACGAAATCCGTGCAGAGCGAACTGCGCCGTGTCGGCTGCCTGTCCACCGCTGCCGACGGTGACTGGAGCGCCGCGTCACAGCGCTCGCTGACGCTGTTCAACAAATATGCCGGCACTCAGTTTGACGCGAAGCTCGCCAGCGTCGATGCTCTCGATGCGCTGAAGGCGAAGCCGGGACGGGTCTGCCCGCTGGTGTGCAATTTCGGCTTCAAGGCCGACGGCGATCAATGCGTGAAGATCGCGTGCCGGCCCGGCTACCGTGTCGGCGACGACAACGAGTGCGAGAAGATCCAGGAGAAGAAGCCGGTTGCGACGCGTGAGGAATCGCGGCGGCGTGACGAGGACCGCAAGCGGAGCGACGCGGCAGCGCCGGCTCCCCAAGCGAGCGGGCAGATCATCTGCAACAACGGCGGATGCAGGCCGGTCGCAAAGGGTTGCCGGCTCGGGTCGGTCCCAAATGCAAACGGCAGCCTCAAAATCACCGGCGAGGTCTGCAACTGATCGCCAGGCCAACGCTCCGAAACCGCGTCATCTGGCCTGGGCCCGTTGCCGTCGTCCATGGCGACCAGGCCTATCGCGTTTTCGCCCATGCTGCCGGGGCTTGATCCAGGTTAAGAACACCGATCAAACGGCCGATTCAAACATTTACCGCAACCAAAGCTGGCGGTCGAAGCTCGGCATGGATGTCGCGATTTTAAGTTCATCTTAGACGGGAGGATGTTCGCATCAGGGCCGGAGGAGTGAGCTTCTGATGCAGTCATTGAGTCGTTCAGAGAGAACCGGCGGATGGGCGATGCTGTTGGTCGCGGCAGCGGTCGTCCTGCAGATCGGCACGGGCACGCTGGTCACGTATGTCCTGCTATTGTGCGCCGTGCTTCTCTGGATCGTGGCACTGGTGGATCGTCCCGATTCAGCGGCGGTTCTCGACCGCGCCATCGAGATCGTACCCGCTGGCATTTGCGTGTTCGCGCCGGATTTGCGGGTCGTCGCCAGTAACGAGCAATTTGCCAGCATCCATGGTTTGACGCGCGCGGACGTCGAACCTGGAACGCCGCTGCGTCGAATTGTCGAAACCCGGAAGGCCGGGCAGGACGCGCCGGACGGGGACATCGACGCCATCGGCGAGGCCGGCGTCGTGAGGACGTCGCGGTCGATCCTTGAGCTTCGCGACGGCCGGTTCATTTCGGTCTCGCGACATCCGATGGCCGGCGGCGGACTGATCGAGGTGCATCGGGATATCACCAGCGAACGGCTGGCCGAAATCCACGCCAATGAAACGATCCAAGAGCTGATCGAGAAGCAATACGCCATCGATCAGGCCGTGATCGTCGCGATAACGGACGTGAAGGGGGGCATCAACTACGTCAATGACAATTTCTGCGCGATCAGCGGCTATTCACGTGACGAGCTCATCGGACAAAATCATCGTCTGCTGAAATCGGGCGTCCATCCCCGGGAACTCTTCCGCGACATGTACCGCCGCCTGGCGAGCGGGCATGTCTGGCGCGGCGAGCTGTGCAACCGTGCCAAGTCGGGTAGGCTGTACTGGGTGGATACGGTGATCACGCCGCAACTCGGCCCCGACGGCAAGCCCGTCGCCTACATGGCCATCCGGGTCGACATCACGGCGAGGAAGGAGGCCGAAGCGCAACTGTCATTCGCCGCCACGCACGATTCCCTGACCGGCCTGCTGAACCGGTGCGCGCTGTTCGATCAGGCGAGAATTGGCCTCGGGTCCGACGTGCAGCCGAGCGGATTGAGCGTTCATCTGATCGATCTCGACGGGTTCAAGCGCGTCAACGATACGTTCGGACACGATGTCGGCGACGAGCTGCTCAAGGCGGTCGCCTTGCGGCTGCGGTCGCTCGCTTCGGACCTGGATCTCGTTGCACGATTGGGCGGCGATGAGTTCGCGATGATCCGGCGTGGAGGCCACGACCTGCGCGAGGCCGCCCTGCATCTCGGTCGCCAAATAGTCGAGACCATTGCCGAGCCATTCGAGATCGAGGGCCATCGGCTCGATATCAGTGCAAGCGTCGGGATCGTGCTCTGTCCGGAGCAAGGCTCGAACCCCGCCGATCTCTTGAAGAAGGCGGATCTGGCTCTTTATGAAGTCAAGGCGGCGGGCCGTGACGGCCATCGCCTCTATCAGCCGGCGATGCTCGAGGCAGTCAAGACTGAAAAGGCCCTGGAGGCGGACCTGCGTCGCGCAATCTCTGCGCGAGAGTTCGAACTGCACTACCAGCCCATTCTCGATGTCGAAACCCGCGCGGTCCACACCGCCGAGGCCCTGGTGCGGTGGCGTCATCCCGTCGAGGGTCTCATCGCACCGGACCGGTTCATCGCCCTTGCCGAGCGCACGGGCCTCATCCAGCCCCTCAGCGAATGGATCATTCAACGGGCGTGCCTGGATGCGGTGTCCTGGTCGCCCGGCGTCCAGCTCGCGGTCAATGTGTCCGCTACCCAGTTCAAGCGCGGCAATCTGTTCGATGTCGTCATGCGGGCATTGCTTCGATCGGGCTTGAACCCGCGGCGGCTGCAAATCGAAGTCACCGAAACGGTCCTGCTGGAGCAGCAATCCGAGCAGCTGCAGACGTTCCGGCGACTGAAAGCGATGGGGGCTACGCTCGTGCTCGACGATTTCGGTACGGGGTTTTCGTCGGCGAGCTATCTGACGAACTTTCCGTTCGACAAGATCAAGATCGACAAGTCCTTCATACAAGGCCTGCCCAGGCGGGAATGTGCGGCGGTGATCGCCTCGGCGGTCGTGCTGGCGAAGGGGTTGGGAATCAGCGTCACTGCCGAGGGAATAGAGACCGAGTCCCAGTTCGAGGACGTTCGTTCGATGGGAATTGATTTCGCGCAGGGATATCTGTTCGGCCGCCCGGTGCCCTATAGTCAGTTCATGTGCGCGCCGGTGATCCAGGACGATCCAGGCCGGGTCCGCCGAACGGCAGCAGTTGGAGGGGGGTGAGGCCCGCTCAGCTCAAGGCACCGAGCCGCTGCAGCTCACGCAGATCGAATACTTCGAGCACGCCGTTCGACAGATCCGCGAGGCGGCGTTCCCGGAAGGTACTGAGGACGCGGCTGACATGAACCGGCGTCAGCCCGACGGCATCGGCGATATGCTGTTGGCGGAGCGGGACCCGGTAGCGCTCGTCGCGGATCACGTTGCGGCTCGCAATTCGCTTCATGAGCTGCAGGAACAGATGGGCGATGCGTTCCTCCGCCGAGAACTGGCCAAGTGCGGCAATCGTCTCGTCCGCCGTCCTGACCTCGTTTGCACAACACTCCGCTGCGGCCCACAGGATGTGCACGTTCATTGCGATGCGTGCCTGGACTTCTGTCCGCTTCATCGTGCTCACCTGGATCGCTGTCAGAGCCTTGACCGAAAAGTGCAGGCGCTCATGAAGCAGCGAGCCGACGAGGACGTCACCTGGCAGCAGGAAGCCGAGTATTTGCCGCCGGCCGTTGGGCATCTGAAGAAAGCGGAATCCCCAGCCGGCGCAGAAAACATAGATGTCGGGAGAGGTCTGGTTCGCGGTCAGCAACTGCCGTCCGGCCGGGACCACGAGATGATGCTGCCAATCGGATTTGCCGGTCGATTCCGCTGGTACCGTGCTTTCAAAAATCGCAGCACAGAATCCAGACGTGCCGCTCTTCGGGCAAGTTGCACAAGGCGAGATGTCCTTCATATCTGGCTGAAGTCGCCACTGCGCTGCCGCATCGTTGCGGATCCTCCGGATGTTATCGAACCAATATCATCCGTAACACCTTTGTATAGTCAACAGCTCTTTCGTCGCAAATTTCGGAGGGCAGAAATTTGGAAACTGTCCGAACGATGCGAGGAGAACATCCGATCGATTGATCTTTGCGAGGGGCGCACGTTCGAGGCGAAACTCACTCCGGGGATGTTGATGTGCGTTATTAATCTGCATCAAATCTCGCCAACGCGCGTTGATTTGCACTCAGTCAAACTTAACCGAGAGAGATGATACTGCCCGGCATTGAGCTTGCCGCGTGATTGTTCGTTTGCAGCGTTTCGCCTCCGATGGATTGCAAAGGGCGTTCTCCATGACACTCGCGCCGATGGTAAATGACGACAGTCAGGATCGTGACGGACGCATGCGCTTCATGCGCATCGATGCGGACACCGGCGAGCTATTGCGCGGATTCTGGGCGTCGGTCGAGCACGCGCTGCCGGATATCCTCGACGGGTTCTATCGGCATGTGTCGAGCGAGCCGCGGCTTGCAGCCTTGATCGGCGACGACATGCCGCGGCTGAAAAAGGCCCAAAGCTCGCACTGGGCACGCCTGTTCAACGGCCGGTTCGATCGCGACTACCTGCACGGCGTGCGCATGATTGGGCTGATACACAACAAGATCGGCCTGGAGCCGCGTTGGTATATCGGCGGTTACAACTTCGTCCTGTGCCGGCTGGTGGCCTTGGCCGTCAGCAAATATCGATGGACACCGGCGCGGATGACCAGCGTGCTCGCCGCCCTCAACACCGCCGTGATGCTGGACATGGACATTGCCATCTCCGCGTATCAGGAGGCAATGCTGGCGGAAAGACAGAAGCAGCAGGAGACGATCGCCGCGGCCATTCGAGGTTTCGATGGCCGAATGAAGATCGTGCTGGAGAGACTGGGGAGCTCGGCGGCCGGCCTGCAAGGCGTCGCCAACGCGCTCACTGCAAGCGCGGAACGCTCGACCCGGCAATCGAGCGCGGTGGCTGCCGGCTCGGAAGAAGCATCGACCAATGTCCAGGCCGTGGCAGCTTCGACCGAGCAGCTCACCTCTTCGATCAAGGAGATCGGCCGTCAGGTTTCCGAATCGACCAGAATGACCGGCGTGGCCGTCGATCAGGCGGCCCGTTCCGGTGCCGCGATCGAAAGTCTCGCCAAGGCGGCGCAGAGGATCGGCGACGTGGTCGAGTTGATCAACACGATCGCATCCCAGACCAATCTCCTTGCGCTGAATGCGACGATCGAGGCGGCGCGCGCCGGCGAGGCCGGCCGGGGCTTTGCGGTGGTCGCGTCCGAGGTCAAGGCGCTGGCGGAGCAGACGGCGAAGGCGACCGGCGAGATCGGTCAGCAGATTCTCTCGATCCAGGAAGCGACCAAGGAGTCGGTCGGTGTCATTCGCCAGATCGGTGCAACCATCTCGTCCGTCGATGAGATTGCTACCGCGATTGCGGCCGCGGTCGAACAACAGGGCGTGGCAACCGCCGAGATCGCGCGCAACGTCCAGGAGGCGGCGCAGGGGACGCACGATGTGTCCAGCAACATCGGTGGGGTGAGCCACGCCGCGAGTGAGACCGGCATCACCGCATCCGAGCTGTTGACAGCCTCTCAGGAGCTTTCGGGCCAGACCGATGCGCTCCGCTCCGAAGTCGAAGACTTCTTTGCGGTGATTCGGGCGGCCTGAAACCGGAAGGCATCGGGTTAGTCTATCGCCTAACCCGCTCTTCGATCAGACTACCCCGCCGGCATCCGCGTCTCGACCAGCCGCGCCCAGAACGATGCGCCGTGGCCGAGGATGTTGTCGTTGAAGACATAGGCGGGGTGGTGGCACTCGTTGCCGTCGCCCATGCCGACCAGCACCATCGCGCCGGGACGCGCTTCCAGCATGAAGGAGAAGTCTTCGGCGCCCATCATCGGAATGAACTTGTCGTTGACGCGGTCGGTGCCGACGATGTCGCGGGCGACGTCGGCGGCAAGGCCGGCCTCACGCGCATGGTTCATCGTCACCGGATACATCCGCGTGTATTTGGTCTCGGCCGAGCCGCCATAGGCGCGGGCGATGCTGTCGGCGACTTCCCCGATGCGGCGCTCGACGAGATCGCGCACCTCAGGATCGAGCGTGCGCACGGTGCCGCCGAGCTCGGCCCTTTCGGGGATGATGTTGAAGGCGGTGCCGGAGTGGAACTGGGTGATCGAGATGACGGCGGACTTCAGCGGATCGACGTTGCGCGCGACGATCGATTGCAGCGCGCCCACGATCTGCGAGCCGATCAGCACGCTGTCGACGGACTTGTGCGGACCGGCGCCGGCGTGGCCACCCTTGCCGTGGACGATGATCTGGATGTTGTCGGAGGAGGCGAGCATCGCGCCGGGCGTGGTGGCGAAATGGCCTTCGGGCAGGCCGGGCATGTTGTGCATGCCGTAGACCTCCTGGATGTTCCAGCGCGTCATCAGCCCGTCCTCGACCATGGCCTTGCCGCCGCCGCCGCCTTCCTCGGCCGGCTGGAAGATCATGATCGCGGTGCCGTCGAAATTGCGCGTCTCGGACAGATATTTTGCCGCGCCCAGCAGCATCGCGGTGTGGCCGTCATGGCCGCAGGCGTGCATCTTTCCGGGGACCTTGGAGGCGTAGGCGACGCCCGATGTCTCCATGATCGGCAGCGCGTCCATGTCGGCGCGCAGTCCAATGGTCTTGCCCGAGGCCGATTTGCGGCCGCGGATCACGCCGACGACGCCGGTGCGGCCGATGCCCGTCACCACCTCGTCGCAGCCGAACTCGCGCAGCTTGTCGGCGACGATGCCGGCGGTGCGGTGGACTTCGTAAAGTAGCTCGGGGTTCTCGTGGAAGTCGTGGCGCCAGGCGGCCATTTCGTCGGAGAGGGCGGCAACGCGGTTGACGATGGGCATGGGGGGATCCGTTTTTGTTGTCGTTCGTAGTTTGTAGGGTGAGTTAGCGTAGCGTAACCCACCGCGTTGGTTTCAGCGGAGAAAGAAGGGTGGGTTACGCCTTCGGCTAACCCACCCTACGACCCTACGCTTCCCCGAACACGCGCTTGAAGATCGTGTCGACGTGCTTGAGGTGATAGCTGAGGTCGAACTGCTCCTCGATCTCGGCGTCGGTGAGATATTTCTTCACCTCGGCGTCCTTCTTCAGCAGAACAAGGAAGTCGCCTTCGCCGCGCCAGACCGGCATGGCGTTACGCTGCACGAGCTTGTAGGCGTCCTCGCGGCTTGCGCCCTTCTGCGTCAGCGCCAGCAGCACCCGCTGCGAATGTACGAGGCCGCCGAGGCGGTCGAGGTTCTTCTGCATGTTGGCGGGATACACCAGCAGCTTGTCGATCAGGCCGGCGAGGCGCACCAGCGCGAAGTCGAGCGTCACGGTCGCGTCCGGACCCATCATGCGCTCGGCGGAGGAGTGCGAGATGTCGCGCTCGTGCCAGAGCACCACGTTCTCCAGCGCCGGCGTCACATAGGCGCGCACCATGCGCGACAGGCCGGTGAGGTTTTCCGACAGCACCGGGTTGCGCTTGTGCGGCATCGAGGACGAGCCCTTCTGCCCTTCGGAGAAGAACTCTTCGGCCTCCAGCACCTCGGTGCGCTGCATGTGGCGGATCTCCACCGCGATGCGCTCGACCGACGAGGCGATCACGCCCAGCGTCGAGAAATACATGGCGTGACGGTCGCGCGGAATCACCTGCGTCGAGATCGGCTCGGGCACGAGGCCCATCGCCTTGGCGACGTGCTCTTCGACGCGCGGATCGATCTGCGCGAAGGTGCCGACGGCACCGGAAATGGCGCAGGTCGCCACTTCCTTGCGCGCCGCGATCAGGCGCTGCTTGGCGCGCGAGAATTCGGCATAGGCATAGGCGAGCTTGAGGCCGAAGGTGACGGGCTCGGCGTGGATGCCGTGGGACCGGCCGATGGTCGGCGTCATCTTGTGCTCGAAGGCACGCTTCTTCAGCGCCGCCAGCACCTTGTCGAGATCGGCGAGCAGCAGGTCGGCGGCGCGGGTGAGCTGGACGTTGAGGCAGGTGTCGAGCACGTCGGAGGAGGTCATGCCCTGGTGCACGAAGCGCGCCTCGGGGCCGACGATCTCGGCAAGGTGGGTCAGGAAGGCGATGACGTCGTGCTTGGTCTCGCGCTCGATCTCGTCGATGCGGGCCACGTCGAAGGTGGCGTCTTTGGCCTTGGCCCAGACCGTCTTGGCGGCTTCCTTGGGGATCGTCCCGAGCTCGGCGAGGGCATCCGCGGCATGCGCCTCGATCTCGAACCAGATCTTGAACCGGGTCTGCGGCTCCCAGATCGAGGCCATTTCCGGACGGGTATAGCGGGGGATCATTGGACGACTCCAGATAGGTGGGCGGGCGGCCCAAGAGGGCTGCGACCCGCCAAAATGCTTTTTACGCCGTGATTTAGCAGAGCGAGCAGGGCGAAACAAACGGTCTGGGGCCGCGCTGAGGGGGATCGCCGAGCTTTCCACCGGCCCGGCCACCCAGGAGGGTTCCGAGAGAGGATGGGTCCACCTGCAAATATTCACTGTCAATCACGGATCATTGACTGACAGATATTGAAATCTGTCAGCGAGACGTGTATATCCGTTCCCGGACGCTCCGATTGGGCGTCCCGTGGTGATCCCTCCCGGGGAGCTCGAGGTTCGTAACGACTGCGGATCCAAGGCGTAATTTTGGGGTGGGGACCGCGGACGAATGGAGATTTAAGACAATGACGACCGAAATCATCAATCTCACCGGCACGATTGGGCATTGGCTCAATTTGCTGGTGGCGCGCCAGATAGCGGCGCAGGCTGCAAAACTGCCTCATTAAGGCGAGAGCTTTCCGAACGACCGGCACGGGCGCTTCGGAAAGCACCCATCGCCGGGTAACCAAGCCCTCAACGGGAAAATGGTGTTGGCATGAATGAAGCCGTTATCTTGACGCCGGAGCGGATCCTCGAAGTCACCGAGGACGTGCTGCGGCGCTACGGGCTTGCCAAGGCCACCGTGGTCGACGTTGCCCGTGCGCTCGATGTGAGCCACGGCAGCGTCTATCGCCACTTCCCGAGCAAGGCTTCGTTGCGCGAGGCCGTTGCCAAACGCTGGCTTGACCGCATCGACGCGCCGTTGCTGGCGATCGCCGAGGAGCAGGGCCCCGCGCCGGTGCGGCTCGACCGCTGGCTTCGCACGCTGTTCGCCGCCAAGCGTTCGCGCGTGCTCGACGACCCCGAGATGTTCGACACCTATCTGACGCTGGCGCGGGAAGCCTGTGCGGCCGTGAAGTGCCACAAGGACACGATGATCGACCAGATCGCGGCTATCCTGGCCGACGGCGTGACGCAGGGCGTCTTCGCCGTGGACGACGTCAAGGCAACCGCGCGCGCTGTCTTCGATGCGACCAGCCGATTCCATCATCCGGGCCATGCCGACGAGTGGAAGGACGCGGATCTGCAGGCACGCGTGGATGCGACCTTGGCGCTGCTGCTGCGCGGGTTGAAGGCCTAAACTTCCTTAACCTCTCCTAAATCCTCGTCAGTCCACACGTCGCGGCCAGCCGCACCAGCTGTGCGTCCGTGCGCGCACCGGTCTTGGTCTTGATCAGGTAGTGATAGTTCTGCACCGTCTTCACACTGAGATTGAGATGCGCCGCGATCTGTTCGGTGGTGGCCCCGCCGGCGAACTGGCGCAGGATCTCGATCTCGCGCTCGCCCAACTGATCCAGCACTGAGCCGGTCGGCGACAGGCTCTCCTCGGCCAGGATATGTGCGATGTCGTCGCTCATGGCACGTTCGCCCCGGGCGATGCTGCGGATCGCGGCAACGACCGCGGACGGTTCGCTGCTCTTGGTGACGAAGCCAGCGGCGCCGGCGCCGAAGGCGGCCTTCACCAGCACGGCCTCGTTGTGCATGGTGAAGACGAGAATCCGCGCCCGCGGGGACCACGCGCGGATGTTGCGGATCGCCTCCAGCCCGCTCGCGCCGGGCATCGAGATATCCAGCAGGACAACGTCGGGATCGTGCGCCTTGAAGGCGGTGTAGGCATCCGCGGCGTTGTCGGCTTCCGCCACGACGTGAAGGTTCCCCTGGCTTTCCAGCACGCGACGGTAGCCTTGCCGCACGATTGGATGATCGTCCACCAGCAGCACGGAGATGCCTGTCGTTGCAACCTCGCTCATCGAGCCCTCATGCGGCGAGCGGAATGGTGGCGGCGACGCTCAGGCCGCCTCTGGCGGGCAGGATCGACAGCGATCCGCCGGCGGCCGCCACGCGTTCGCGAATACCGGTGAGACCGAAGCCGGCCGACCGCGCAACGCGGGTCGCATCGCCGCCGCCGTCATCCTCGACGCGGATCAGAAGCGCATCGTCCTCGCCCACGCGCCGCTCGACGCACAAGGAAATCTCGCGTGCCGAGCTGTGGCGCAGCGCGTTGGTCAGGCATTCCTGGGCGATGCGATAGGCGGTGGTGGCAGCCGCGCCGCTGATGTCGGTGAGATCGCCCCTGAGATCGAGCTGGATCGTCGGCCGCGCCGTGCTCTGGGAACGCCAGCTGTCGACGAGATTGACGAGGCTGGCCTCGAGCCCGAGCTCCTCGGGCAGAGGATTGCGGAGGCGCTTGAGCGCATCGCGCAGCGAGGCCATCAGATGATGGGTGGCTTGCGAGATCATGCGCGCGTCCTGCGCGATGCCGATATCCTTGCCCTCATCCTTGCCTTCCTTCGCGCTCGCCGTCTCGATGGTGTTGGCGAAGGCGAGGATGGCCGAGAGATTCTGCCCGAACTCGTCGTGCAGCTCGCGGGCGAGCGCGCGGCGCTCGTCGTCGCGGATCTCGATCAGGCGCCGGGTGAGCGCCGCGCGCTGCTCGGTCGCTTCTTCCAACCGGCCGCCGAGCTGGCTAACGGCGCCGCCGATCATCGCAAGCTCCATCGAACGGAAGCGCGGCAGCTTCGTGCGGTAATGGCCGCGCGCCATGCGCTGGAGCGCAGTGACGATGGTGCGCGCCGGCGCCAGCGCATGCGCGATCGCAATCGAGGCCAGAAGCGCGATCGCCACCGCCATCAAGAGCGCAACGTCGATCACGTTGAGGATGTACTCCCAGGCGAGCGTGATCGCGGCTGCTGCATCCGGTGTCGCGACGACGGCGCCGGCCGCCGCGGCGCGCGGACTGACGGGGCGCACGACCTCGGCGTGGCTGCCGAGGAAGGTCGGCACGATCGAGGCGAACCAGCGCGGTGGCGTCTTGCCGATGCCCTGGCTCTGGCCGCAGAGCGGCTTTTCGAATGCCGCGGCCGGCTGGAACTCGACGCACACGCCGGGGGAGATCAGCTTCATCATATCGAGGGTACGCCAGTCCGGAACCGGCAACAGATGCTCGCGCGCTCTGCTGCTGCGCAACAGGAGTTCCTGCCAGTACAGCGCTTGAAGCGCATGCGCGACCCGCTGCGCCGAGGCGGCAGTCGCCCGGTCGACACTGCGGTAGGCGTCGAACGTGGCCCACACGGTCGCCGCGCCAAGGCAGAGCGCGACGATGAGAAGCAGACGGGCGACAAGCTGAAGCACGAGGCGCATGCGATCACCCTCAACGTTTGGTAGGGTCAGCCTAACAACGCCGCCGCGCCTTGCCAATTGCAGGGTTCGGGCCGGATCGCAGGTCGGGCAAATTTCCCAAGCCGGATTGGGCATGGCTCTTTGGACGGGGCGCGGCGACTTTGATCTAATCGGCGAGGAAGCGTTGCAGGTCAGTCCTTGCAAGCCAGTCCCTGCAAGCCAGGAGCAGTGCAGCATGAGTTCGATGACGATTGGGCCGATCGCGGGCTCTGCTGCCGACCCGTCCGAGCGCAGCGCGCTGCTGTTCTGGATGATCTTCACCGGGCTTTCGGTCTTCGCCGTCGTGCTGCTGTGGCGGTTCGGCCTGATCCGTCTGATGCTGGCTTCGGACCGCACCTACATCTCCAGCGTGATCGCGCTGCTCTATGTTCTGACCTGTGGTCACTGCTTCCTGCGCACACGGGCGATCGCCCGTGAAGGCGCGGCGGCCCGACGCTGCCGCGCGGTGCTCGCGGCGCCCGGGGGCAGCAAGGCGCTGGATGCGAGCGCGGCGACGCTGCCGCACGGGCTGGTGCGTGACCACATCGAGAGCCTGGTGACCAAGGCCGCTGCGCAGGACTACCGGCGGGTCGACCAGACGCTCCTGCTGAGGACACTCGCCGACCGCCTGAGGGGCTCCAACGGTTTCGGCGCGTTCGTCTCGGACACGCTGATGAAGCTCGGATTGCTCGGCACCATCGTCGGCTTCATCATCATGCTGGCGCCGATCGCGGGGCTCGATGCCGCCGACAAGGTCGCGATGCGCTCGTCGATGGGGCTGATGAGCGACGGCATGGCGGTCGCGATGTACACGACGCTGGCGGGCCTGGTCGGCTCGATCCTGGTCCGCATCCAGTACTACATGCTGGATGCCGCGACCCAGCGGGTATTCTCGGACGCGGTGGTGCTGACCGAGACCTATGTGACGCCGGTGCTGGAGCGCCAAGGCGTTGAACCTAAAGGCGTTGAACCTAAAGGCGCTGGAACCTCGTCATGATGGACGACTTTGGTCTCTATCCGCGCGAGGAGCCGTTCGATCCGCTGGGCGTGATGCTGTTCAAGGCGCTCCAGGTGATCGCGTTCCTGTTCTTCCTGGCGCTGCTCGCGGTCTCGCCGGATGCCAAGGAAGGCAAGATCGACTCCAAGGCGGAGTTCATGATCACGCTGGACTGGCCAGACAGCCACCCCGACGATCTCGACCTGTTCGTGCAGGATCCCGCCGGCAACATCGCCTGGTATCGCCATCGCGAGGCCGGCTTCCTCACGCTCGACCGCGACGACCGTGGCGGCGCCAACGATTTCATCATGGTCAACGGCAAGAAGATCGCCTCGCCCATCCGCGAGGAGATCGTCACCGTGCGCGGCATCGTCCCCGGGGAATACACCGTCAACGTCTCGCATTTCGCCGCAACGACCGGCGAGCCGGTGACGGCGAATGTGAAGGTGCAGAAGCTCAATCCGACCGCGCAGGTGGTCTTCGACAACAAGTTCACGCTCGATCATACCGGCCACGAGAAGACGGCGGTGCGGTTCCGACTCGATGCCGAAGGCAAGGTGGTCAATGTGGACCAGCGGCCGAAATCGCTGCTGGAGACGTTCCGTAGCAGCTGGCGCAACGGCGCCGATCTCGATCCGAGTACCGGTGTGAGCAAGAACGCTGCGAGGGTGCGCCGTGACTAGTCTGCAAACGGTCATCCTCACGCTGTCGGTGGCCTACGCCGCGATAGGCGCGCTGCTGCTGGTCGTGCTGGTCTATGCGCGGCTGCACTGGTCGCTGAAGGCGGTAGCGGTGGTCGTGACCAGCGCCTTCTATGTCGTCAGCTTCACGGAAATGCGCGGGCTGCTCGGCTGGGCCAGCGCTGACCGGCTGCCCACGTCCTTCAAGCTGCTCCAGGCGCGCATCGTCGAGCCGCATTCGCTCGAGGGCGATCCCGGCTCGGTCTATCTCTGGGTCGAGCAGCTGGACGAGGACAATCGCCCGAGCGGCATCCCCCGGGCCTTCCGCATGCCCTACGAAGACAGGCTGGCCGACAAGACCCACGCAGCGCAGAACGAGATCGCGCTGGGGCATCCGCAAGGCGGGCGCGCGGCCGATTTCGGCGGCGGTGACGGCAGCCTGATCGACATGGTCCGGGAATACGTGACGCCCAAGACGATCGTGGAGACGACCGGCGGCGATTCCTCGACCGGTGAATTCATTGCGCCGCCGGCCGGCGCGCAAGGCGCCCTGTTCACGCCACTGCCGCCGCCCCGGATGCCGCCAAAGGACGAGCAATAGCCTCTTCACCATCGCGGGGTGCCCGCGCTGGTAAACATTCCCGTGCTGGCGCATCCTGTTGACCTCCCTCAATTTGGCCTTATCGGCTTCCAATAAGAAGTTGAGGGTGGAGGGCGCGTGCTTCTCGCTGTTTTCTCGGATATCCACGGCAACCGGCAGGCGTTCGAGGCGTGCCTGAAGGCGGCGCGTGCGAAGGGCGCGGAGCGGTTCGTCCTGCTCGGCGATTTCGTCGGCTATGGCGCGGATCCCGAATGGGTCGTGGACACCGCGATGGAGCTGGCGGCCCAGGGGGCCGTCGCCGTGCGCGGCAATCATGATGAAGCCGTCAACACCACGACCGAGACCATGAATGCCGAGGCGCAGATCGCGATCGAATGGACCCGCGGGCGGCTCGACGTCGCGCAGCGGCGCTTTCTGGCCGAGCTGCCGATGACTGTGGACGAGAAGGAGCGCCTTTACGTCCACTCGGAGGCTTCACAGCCGACGCGCTGGCACTATGTCCGTGCCACCGCCGACGCGGCCAAGAGCCTGATCTCGACCCCCGCCCATGTCACCTTCTGCGGCCACGTCCATCGCCCCGCGCTCTATTCGATGTCGGTGACGGCGAAGATGACGAGCTTCGTGCCGAAGACCGACGTTCCCGTGCAGCTCCTGCGCGGGCGGCAATGGCTGGCGGTGCTGGGCTCGGTCGGCCAGCCCCGCGACGGCGATCCATCCGCGGCGTTCGTTCTGTTCGACACGGAGTCGTGCGAGATCACCTATTGCCGCGCGCCCTATGACATCGCGAGCGCTGCGAACAAGATTCGCGAGAATGGCCTGCCGCCTTGGCTGGCCGATCGCCTGTCGCTGGGGCGCTAGAGACCGATGCCCAAACCTCTGGTCAAATCAGGCGCGGTGATCGACGGCTACACCATCGGCGAATGCGTCCATGCCGGCGGCATGGCGACGCTGTGGACCGTCACCCATCCCGGCATCGACGTGCCGCTGCTGATGAAGATCCCGCGGGTCTCGGAGGGCGAGGATCCCGCCGCGATCGTCTCCTTCGAGATGGAGATGATGATCCTGCCCCGACTCGCTGGTCCGCATGTCCCGGCCTGCTTCGGTACCGGCGATTTCGCGCACCAGGCCTATGCCGTGATCGAGCGCATTCCGGGCATCACGCTCTACAAGCGGTTGCCGGATTTGCCGCTGCCTTACGAGGAGGCGCGGCTGCTGGTGTCGAAGATCGCGGCCGCGCTGGCCGATCTGCACCGGCAGAACGTGATCCATCACGACATCAAGCCGAGCAGCATCATGTTCCGTGATAGCGGCGAAGCCGTGCTGATCGACTACGGCCTGTCGCACCACAACCATTTGCCGGATTTGTTGCAGGAGGAATTCCGACTGCCTTACGGCACCGCGCCCTATATGGCGCCGGAACGGCTGCTCGGCGTGCGCGACGATCCGCGCAGCGATCTGTTCTCGCTCGGCGTGCTGCTCTACTTCTTCACGACCGGCGAGCGGCCGTTCGGCGAGGGCGAGACGCTGCGCGCGATGCGGCGCAGGCTGTGGCGCGATCCGCATCCGCCGCGCGAATTGCGTGCCGACTATCCACCCTGGCTGCAGGAGGTGGTGCTGCGGTGTCTGGAGATCGAGCCGGTCCGGCGCTACCCCACCGCGTCCCAGCTCGCCTTCGATCTGGCCCATCCGGACCAGGTCAGGCTGACCGCGCGTTCGGAGCGGATGAAGCGCGATCCCTGGAGCGTCGCCTGGCGGCGCCGCTTCAACCAGGGCGTCATGGCGCCGCGTGCGAAATCCGACGTTGCCGCCCAGATCGCCTCCAGCCCGATCATCGCGGTTGCGCTCGACGCCGCGGAAGGCGCGCCCGAATTGAACGAGGCGCTGCGCGTGACGACCGAGCGCATCCTTGCCACGTTGCCGTCGGCGCGGCTTGCCTGCGTCAATGTGCTGAAGCTCAATCGCCTTGCGGTCGACCGGACGCTGGACGAGCAGGGCTCCAACAAGCATGTCGACCGCCTGGTGGCGCTCAGGCATTGGGCGACGCCGCTCAAGCTGGACGAGAGCCGGCTGTCGGTTCATGTGCTGGAAGCGGTCGATCCCGCCTCGGCGCTGCTGGAGTTCGCCGAGGTCAACCAGGTCGACCATGTGATCATCGGCGCGCGGCAGAGCTCGTTCCGGCGCACGCTGCTCGGCAGCGTTTCGGCCAAGGTGGCCGCGGAATCGGCCTGCACCGTGACCGTGGTGCGACCGCCCCGGATGGCTGCGGATGCGGAAGAGGCCAGGTAGGCCTCGATCCGGATTGCGGAGAGGAGCTCAGGCCGCGTGGGCGGTTTGGACGGAGCGCTTGCGGCGGATGGGCCAGGAGAACTGGGGACCGGGCTCGCCGTGATCCGCGCTGCCGCCGAAATACTGGATGATCTCGCGGCAGGGCTCGCAGTTGAACAGGTTGCGCGACGCGGATGTCTTGGTCATTTCCTTCAGGCAGTTCGGGCAGTGCGGTTTCATCAATCTTGGTCCAATCAAGAATTTCAATGCTGGCGCGGTGACCGGAACGGATAATCAAGGTCTGCCGTCTCGGCCCCGGTGTCGTCGCGCATCTCGCCTTCGGTGCGTTCGAGCCGGCCGAAGAAATCATCGAGGCTCGGATGCGGACGTCGCGGGATGCGACACCGGCGCTTCGGTTGACGCTTCACGAGTACGATCTGCACGGTGTCAGATCCGATGGCGACGGATGTGACGGGCCGAACGGGCCGGGACTTGTACCGGTCCGGCCGACGGGCCAAACACGACAAACGCACTGAAACCGATCCACAACGCCACGCCAGTCCAAACCAGGGTCGTCGTCATGATGTGCTCCCGCGAAAACAGGCAGGAATCACTAACGGTGATTTGCGCGAATCAGGGAAGCCCGGAGGAGTACGGACCTTAGTTGCAATTTTAGGCATTGCGCGCCGCAACTCCCTTAGGAGCCGCAGTTCTGCGGGAGCTGGTGTCGTGGCTGACGCGGCTTAGATGGCTTCGCCGCGAGCCGCCAGCGCTGCGCTCCGGATCGCTGCGATGTTGGTCTTATAGGCCTCTTGCGTGCCGCCCTTGAACACGGAAGTACCAGCGACGAACGCGTTGGCACCGGCCGCGGCGAGGGGGCCGGCGACGTCAGGGCCGACACCGCCATCGACCTCGATGTCGATCGGACGCCCGGCGGTCATCGCGCGGATGTCACGGATCTTGCCGATCGCGGAGGGGATGAAGGCCTGGCCGCCGAAGCCGGGATTGACCGACATCACCAGCACGAGGTCGACGAGGTCGATGACGTATTCGAGCACGCTGATCGGCGTGCCCGGGTTGAGCGAGACGCCGGCCTTCTTGCCGAGTGCGCGGATGGCCTGGAGCGAACGGTGCAGATGGGGACCGGCCTCCGCATGCACGGTGATGTGGTCGCAGCCGGCTTTCGCAAAGGCCTCGAGATAGGGGTCGCAGGGCGAGATCATCAGATGCGCGTCGAAGATCTTCTTGGTGTGCGGGCGCATCGCCTTGATGACGTCGGGGCCGTAGGAGATGTTCGGAACGAAATGCCCGTCCATCACGTCGAGATGGATCCAGTCGGCGCCGGCGGCGTCCACCGCCCGGACCTCTTCGCCGAGCTTGGAGAAGTCCGAGGCCAGGATCGAGGGCGCGATGGCCAGGGGGCGGGGGGCGAAGGCTTGGGTCATGGCGCGGTGTCCCGTGGCGGCCGTGAAAGGTGATGCTCGCCTAACATGGGCCTCTCAGCCGGGCAATGCAGGGGCGGTGAGCTTCCTGTGGGCGGAAATTTCTGCCGCGCCCGGCACGAATTGCCGGTGTTTCCGGTCCGCCCGGGGCGTAGTGAAGGCGGATTTCATTGAGCTTTTCGCGCTGGCACGACGCTTGCTGACTTCACCGCCAGAACATTGGTTGCGGCGTGCCGCATCGGTTGGAGTTGTGCAATGTTGCTCGCCCTTGGTGCCGTATCGAGCGCGCTCGACGCGATCCAATCGCTGACGAACTCGGAATCGTCATCGTCGACGCAGAAGGCCGACTCGGCGCAGAAGACCGGGGCCCGGCAAGGCACGACCAGCGCGTTCGCGGTCGACAATCCCGGCAACATCGTGAGCTCGCTGACCCCAAGCAAGGGTCCACAGCTCTCGCCGGAGACGATGAACGCGCTGTTCGCCGCGCAGAGCCAGTCGTCCACCAGCACGAACAGCACCGCCAGCTCGACCTCATCCAGCTCGACCTCCTCGACATCGACCAGTCGGGATGCGTCGCTGAAGGACCTGTTCTCGCAGATCGATGGCGACGGCGACGGCAAGATCACCAAATCCGAGTTCGAGAACGCGCTGGGAGCCGGGGGCACCAACCTCGCGAAGGCCGACGACGTCTTCTCGAAAATGGATTCGAACTCCGACGGTAGCGTCAGCCTGGACGAGATGTCGAAGGCGCTGAAGAGCGGCCATCATGGTCACCACGCGCAAGGAGCCAGCGGTTCGGGCGATGGATCGGATTCCTCGTCGTCGTCGAGCGGCGGGTCGACATCGACCACGACGACCGCCGCCGACGGCTCGACCACCACCACCGTCACCTATGCCGACGGCTTCAAGATGTCGACGACGGTCCCCGGCGCCTCCGGCTCCTCCGGCAATTCGGCCTATGATCTGTTCGCGCAGTTGATGCAGCGGCAAGGAGGGCAGGGGCAAGGCGCCTCCGCGGCTGCCGGCTCGTCGATGTCGATGAGTGTCTGACGTTTCAGCATCGCCGCTGTCATCCGCCGAACCTGTCCTTCCAAGCAGGTAGCGCGCCGGGGAATGGCAGAGCGGTGGCGTTGTAGACGCCGCGCGCGATCGCACGCGCAACCACGTTGGCGGCGACCGTGCCGAGCTCGGTGAGACCGACCAGCGGCTCGACCGGTTTCTCGCAGGTCGCGGCCGCAAACAGCACATCTCCGTCGGTCGGTGCATGCACCGGATAGATCGCGCGTGCGAATCCAGTATGCGCGATCATCGCAAGCCGCTTGGCCTGCGCCTTGGTCAGCGTGGCATCGGTAACGACGAGGCCGATCGTGGTGTTTTCGCGTGCGCTCGCGGCAGGGCCGCCCTTGATGCGCATCGCCAGCATGTCCTGCGTGAATTTGGGCGGCAGGCCGCGCCCGCCGAACTCGCCATTGTCTTCGAACGGCGCCGCCCAGAACCACGGCTCTTCGCCGACGGTCGCGCTGCCGACGGCGTTGACGACGATGATTGCGGCGACCTTGATGCCATTGGCCAGCACGGCCGAAGCCGAGCCGAGCCCGCCCTTGAAGGTCGCCGTGGTGGCCCCCAGGCCCGCACCGACGCTGCCCAGCGCGAAATCGTCGCCAGCGGCCACTGCCGCGGCGTAGCCGAGGTCGCGATAGGGCGCAAAGCGCCCCCAATTCTTGTCGCCGCCATTGAGCAGGTCGAACACGATCGCGCCCGGCACGATCGGGATCACCGCCTCGCGGATGCGGAAGCCGCGGCCCTGTTCGGCGAGCCAGGCCTGGACGCCGCCGCCGGCCTCGATGCCGAAGGCGGAGCCGCCGGACAGCGCGATCGCGTCGACGCGCTCGACCGTGCTGGCAAGATCGAGCAACGCGTCCTCGCGCGTGCCGGGGCCGCCGCCGCGCACGTCGATTGCAGCGACCGCCGGTTGGTCGAAAATGATCGCGGTCGTGCCCGAAGCGAGCTTCGCATCATGGGCATGGCCGACGCGGACGCCGGCGACATCGGTGAGCAGATTTTTCAAGGCCGGCACTCCATGCGCTGCAGCCGTCAGCGATAGCGCACCGAGGCCGAAGGCTCAACTCGCCAGCGCCGTCCTGAGCATCTTGGCGAGCTCGGACTTGCGGTAGGGCTTGGCCAGCAGCAGCACGCCGGAATCGAGCCTGCCGTGATGGACGATGGCGTTTTCGGTGTATCCCGAGGTGAACAGAGTCTTCAGGTCGGGGCGCCGCCGTGCCGCCTCGTCGGCGAGCTGCCGGCCGTTCATGTTGCCGGGCATGATGACGTCAGTGAAGAGCAGGTCGATGTCCTCGTCGGCGTCGATGATAACGAGGGCCTCGGCCGCGTTGGCTGCTTCCAGCGCGGTATAGCCGAGGCTCTTGACCTGGGTCATGACGTACTGCCGCACCAGCGCGTCGTCCTCAACGATGAGGATTCTCTCGTCGCCGCCGGTGATGGGCACGTTCTGAAGCGCCTCGAACTCGGTCTCCTGCACGCCGCTCGAGCGTGGCAGGTAGATCTTCACGCTCGTGCCGTGGCCTTCCTCGCTGTAAATCTTGATGTGGCCGCCCGACTGCTTGACGAAGCCGAACACCATACTGAGCCCGAGGCCGGTGCCCTTGCCGACTTCCTTGGTCGTGAAGAAGGGATCGAACACCCGCTCGATCAGTTCGGGCGGAATGCCCGTGCCGGTGTCGCTGATTGCGATCATCACGTAATTGCCGGCAAGGACATCGGGATTCATGCTGGCGTAGCCGTCGTCGAGGAAGACGTTGCGGGTTTCCAGCACCAGGGTGCCGCCGTTGGGCATGGCATCACGCGCATTCAGCGCGAGATTGAGGATTGCGGTCGAGAGCTGGCCGGGGTCGACCAGTGCCGGCCAGGCATCCTCGGTGAGTTGCGGCATGATGGTGATCTGCTCGCCGAGGGTCGGATGCAGCAGCTTGGCGGCCTCGAGCGTCAGCGCGTTGACGTCGATCTCGCGCGGCTGCAGCGGCTGCTTGCGGGCAAAGGCGAGCAGGTGCTTGGTCAGTTGCGCGCCGCGCTCGGCGGCATCGTCGATCAGCTTGGTGATGGCGGCGAGCTCGGGGCGGTCGGCCACGGCGTCAGCCAGGATGCCGATCGTGCCGGTGATGACGGTCAGCACGTTGTTGAAATCGTGGGCGACGCCGCCGGTCAATTGGCCGATCGAGTCCATCTTCTGGACTTGTCGAAATTGGGCCTCGGCGGCCTGCTTGTCGGTCAGGTCGCGGCCGATGAAGAAATGGCGCTTCACCGGCTCCGACCAGGTGCCCATCCAGTTCAGCGTGACCTCGTGACCGTCGTCGTGATAGTAGCGCGCCTCGAAGCTGCGCTTGACCGCACCACGCCGCGCCGCGCGCATCTCGTTGCGTGTCTTGTCGAGATCGTCGGGGTGAATGAACTGGGTCGCGCTGTGCCCGATCATGTCGTCCGGGCTATAGCCGAGAATGTCCTTCACGCTGGGGCTGACCTGCACGAAATTGCCAAAGCCGTCGGTGACCAGAATCAGATCCTGCGAGGTCTCGAAGATGCGCTGGCGCTCTTCGGTCTCGCGGCGCAGTTTCTCCCTGGCTTGCTTCTCCTCGGTAATGTCATGGGCGATCTTGGAGGCGCCGATGATCTCGCCGCTGTCCGATCTCAGGGGCGAGACATTCAGGACGACGTCGAGTTGGCGGCCGTCCTTGCGAATGCGGACCGTCTCGTGCTGCGCGATCGTCTCGTTGCCGCTGATGCGGTTGAGAATACCCCTGGCTTCGGCTTTCCGGTCCGGCGGCACGACGAGATAGATCGACTGGCCGATGGCCTCGGCGGCGGTATAGCCGAACAGATGCTCGGCAGCCTTGTTCCAGCCCGTGATGACGCCGTCGAGCGACTCGGTGATGATGGCATCGTTGGAGGACTCGACCACGGCGCCGTAGAGCGCCAGGCGCTTGCCGTAGAAGTCGCGATCCGAGGCCGATTGCTGCCGCAATCTGCCAACGAGGCCGATCGTGTGCGCCTGGAGGCGGACGTTCTCGATCAGCAGTACGGCAAGCACGAAGCTCGCAGCGCAAAGGCCGTAGAGGCGGCCGGCGTAGAAGCCGAGATCGTAGCGGGCGACGTTGACGATTGCCGACAGTGCGATGTCGAACAGCCAGGCGCACATCGTGACCATGAGCCAGACGTCGATCACGGTGTGCGGCCTGCGAAACCACAGCGTGATCAGCGCCGCGAAGCTCAGGGACCAGACGAACGAGACCACGCCGATCATGGTGGTGGTGTAGTGGCCATCCTTCAGCAGGATCGGCAGCAGGCCGTGCTGCGCAGTTACGAGCCAGCCGAACACGGTCATCGTCGCGAGCACGCCGGCAACGGAGAGTGCGACCGCGGATGCCGTCGGGCCAGCGACCCTGTTCCCGCCATTGCCGTCCTTCAGCCAGCCGTAAGCCAGTACGAACAGCGGGAAGCCGCCATGCCAGATCATGTAGAGCCAGACGGTGGTCTGCGAGCCGGCACCGAGCAGTCCCGCCGGGGCGAACAGCCCGGGGAAGGTGAGGGCGTGCGTCGCCGCGGCCGCCGCCGTGAACAGGTAGCCGGTCGCCAGCAGCAACAGCGCACGGCTGCGCAGCACGGCGAACTGCGACAGCAACAGAACGGCGGTGATGATGTCGTTGACCGCGAGCGCCGACTGATAGCTCGCCACGAACGCCGGCACCTGCGCCAGCGGCGTGCCCGCAAACGGCACGGCCAGCGCAAACAGGATCGCGGAGATGCCGACGATCGCCAAGGCTGCCTTGCGATCGCTTTGCGTCGCCGGCAAGGTCGAAAGGAAGGTACTCCGGTCGGCGGGGGCTAGCACGTTGAGCTCTGGTAAGCCGGCATGGTGACCTCGTACGTCAATCTCTTCCGTCCGGGACAGCAGCTTCCGTCATGGTAGCCGGCTCCGGGCGCGCATCCTGACAGAAAGCGCTTGCGACTCAACCGAGGGTTACAGCTTACTTAACTTGGAGGGGGACTCGGAACAGGTATCTGGTAAGGGCTGATTTACTGGACAGACTCATACTGCCTTGCCGCCCTTCTGCGGTAAATTGAATCAATTAATGATGCGAATTCGGGAGTTGTTCCCATGCCCCGTGTCCTCGTTATCGACGACCAGAAGGGCGTCCGTGCCATGGTCGCGATGGTGCTTCGGGTCAACCATTATGACGTAGTCGAAGCCGAAAGTGGCGCCGAGGGGTTGAGGGCGTTCGGCGAGAGCCCTTTTGACGCTGCGATTGTCGATATTTTCCTGGCCGAGACCAGCGGCGTCGATGTCATGGCAACCATTCGGGAGCGTGTTCCGGGGTTTCCGATCGTGGCGGTCTCCGGCATGACCGCGCTGGATTTCGTGGGCGAGGCGCCCGATCTGAAGGGCGTCGTCTGTCTGCAAAAGCCGTTTCGGCCGAACGATCTGCTGCAGGCGCTCCGGAAGGCGCAGGCTGCGGCGGGTGGGGAACTGTCGGCTGCCGTCTGACAGTGCCGTCAAACGAAACGCCCCGGCGAGCCGGGGCGTTGGTTGGTCGGGTTAAAAGGTCAGCCTGGCTGTCTCAGGTCCCGTTACCCTTGATCTCGGCGTAGCCGCCCTTGGCGTCCCACTTGTAGACGACGTAGTCGAGCTGCTTGATGTCGCCCTTGGCGTCGTACTCGATCGGGCCGATCACGGTGTCCCACTTGCCGGCCTTGATCGCCGCCATCACTTTCTTGGCGTCGGTGGTGCCGGCCTTCTTGGCCGCCTGCGACCAGACCTGCATCGCCGCGTAGGTGTAGAGCGTATAGCCTTCGGGGTCGATGTTCTTGGCCTTGAAGGCATCGACGATCTTCTTCGCGGTCGGTTTATTGCGCGGATCGGGGCCGAAGGTGAACAGCGTACCTTCGCCGGCCGGGCCGGTGATGGAGGCGTACTCCTTGTCGGCCAGCGCATCGCCGGCCATCAGGATCGTCTTGAGGCCCTGGTCGCGCATCTGACGCAGGATCAGGCCGCTCTCTTGATGGTAGCCGCCGACATAGACGAGGTCGATGTTGTCGCGCTTCAGGCGCGAGACGATCGCGTTGAAGTCCTTG
The DNA here is from genome assembly GCF_007290395.2 of Bradyrhizobium cosmicum. Lineage (NCBI taxonomy): Bacteria > Pseudomonadati > Pseudomonadota > Alphaproteobacteria > Hyphomicrobiales > Nitrobacteraceae > Bradyrhizobium > Bradyrhizobium cosmicum. The sequence goes on from NZ_CP041656.2 coordinate 2,756,619, forward strand.
TCGCCCTTGTTGTAGGACTCGTACATCTTCTCGGTGATGCCGGCCTTGTTGAGCGCCTTCTTGGTCTCGTCGGCCAGACCCTTGCCGTAGGTGGTCTTGTCGTTGAGGATCGCGATGTTCTTGCCCTTGAAGTTCTTGGCGATGTACTGCGCCGCGACCAGGCCCTGCTGATCGTCGCGGCCGCACACCCGTGCCACGTTCCACAGGCCGCTGTCGGTGAACTTCGGATTGGTGGAGGCGGGGGTGATCTGGAGCACGTTGCCGTCGGCATAGGCTTCCGAGGCGGGGATCGACGACGACGAGCAATAGTGCCCGGCGACGAACGGCATTTTCGCGCTCGCGATCTTCTCAGCGACCGAGCGGGCCTGCTTCGGATCGCAGGCATCGTCCTCGACGGAGAGCGCGAGCTTCTTGCCGTTGACGCCGCCTGCGGTGTTGATGTCAGCCACGGCCATCTCGGCGCCGTTCTTCATCTGGCGGCCGAAGGCGGACTCGCCGCCCGTCATCGGGCCTGCGACTGCGACCGTGACATCCTGCGCGAACGCCGCGCTCGACAGCGCGATCGACGCGCCGAATGCCAGACCGATGAGCTTCAGTGATTTCATGAGATACCTCGCGGGTGGTCGTCTGTGGGAGTTGCCGGGTGCGCCCGGTCCAAACCGGCGCCATTCTTGAATGAATTCGGTGAGAAGTCACCGGCAAAATACGGGCATTGGCGGAGATATCTCGCCACATTCGGCCGCACTTGATCCGGCTTTGCGCCGCTCAGCCGTGCCGGCCGCCTTCCAGATAGGCGGCGCGAATCTCGGGGCGCTGCAGCAACTCGGCGCCCGTCCCGGCCAGCGTGATCAGGCCGTTGACCATGACATAGCCGCGATGGGCGAGCTTGAGCGCGTGGTTAGCATTCTGCTCGACGATCAGCACCGTCAGGCCGTCCTGCCGGTTCAGGGTGCGGATCGCGTCGAAAATCTGGCGGGCGATCAGCGGCGCCAGCCCGAGCGAGGGTTCGTCGAGCAGAAGAAGGCGGGGGCGACTCATCAGGGCACGGCCGATCGCCAGCATCTGCTGCTCGCCGCCGGACAGCGTTCCGCCGCGCTGGGCGTAGCGTTCCTTCAGCCGTGGAAACAGCGAGAACACGCGTTCCAGTGTCGCCTCGCGTTCGGCATCGGTGCACTCGGTGGCATCCGCCCCCATCTGGAGGTTCTCCGCGACGCTCATGCGCGGGAAGATGCGGCGGCCCTCAGGCGATTGCGCGATGCGCAAATGCGCGATCTCGTGGGTCGGAACGTCGGTAATGTCGCGGCCTTCGTAGAGGATCTGGCCGGCGCGGGCGCGCGGCTTGCCGAAGATCGTCATCATCAGCGTCGACTTGCCGGCACCGTTGGCGCCGATCAGCGCCACGATCTCGCCGGCATTGATCTCGACGTCGACGCCTTTCAGCGCCTCGATCTTGCCGTAGGCGGCGCGCAAGGACCGGATCGCGAGCAGTGGATTGGGCGACGTCACGACCCGCCCTCCATTACCGCCACGGCTTCGTCTTCGTCGGTGCCGAGATAGGCGGCGATCACCTTGGGATCGTCGCGCACCGCGCGGGGCGATCCTTCCGCGATCTTGACGCCATGGTCCATCACCACGATGTGGTCGGAGATTTCCATCACCACCGACATGTCGTGCTCGATCAGCAGGATCGAGGTGCCGAGCTCGTTGCGGATCGAGAGCAGCAGCTCGCTCAGGGCGGCGCTCTCGCGCGCATTGAGGCCGGCAGCGGGCTCGTCCAGGCACAGCAGTGCAGGTTCGGTACACATCGCGCGTGCGATTTCGAGCCGGCGCTGGTCGCCATAGGCGAGATTGCCGGCCGCGTCGTCGGCGCGGTCGAGCAGATTGACCCGTTTGAGCCAGTCGGTGGCAAGATCGATCGCGTGCTTCTCGGCGTCGCGGTAGACAGGGGCGCCGATCAGGCCGAGCAAGGTGAAGCCGGAGGCGCGCATCAGCGCGTTGTGCTGCGCCACCATCAGGTTTTCCAGCGCGGTCATGCCGGGAAACAGCCGGATGTTCTGGAAGGTGCGAGCCACCTTGGCCTGCTTGGCGATGCGGAAATCGTTCAGCCGCTCCAGCGCGATCACCTTGCCGTCGTCATGGGTGAGGCGGATGGCGCCGCCGCTCGGCTTGTAGAAGCCGGTGATGCAGTTGAAGACGGTGGTCTTGCCGGCGCCGTTCGGCCCGATCAGCGCGGTGATCTTGTTGCGCTCGGCGGCAAAGGACAGGTCCTGCACCGCAACGATGCCGCCGAAGCGCATCGTGAGCCGTTCGACGCTGAGAATCTTCGCGCCGCTCATCCGTGGCCTTCCTTGACGAGGTCGGAGGAGATCGCGTGCGCCTTGGTCAGGTATACGGTCGGCGCGCGATGGCCGATCAGACCGCGCGGCCGCCAGATCATGATCAGCACCATGGCCATGCCGAACACCAGCATGCGGTAGGTCTCGAGGCTGCGGAACAGCTCGAAGCCGCCGATCATGGCGAGTGCGGCGAGTGCCACGCCGAGCTGCGAGCCCATGCCGCCGAGCACGACGATGGCGAGCACCAGCGCCGATTCCTGGAAAGTAAAGGATTCCGGGCTGATGAAGCCCTGGCGCGTTGCGAAGAACGCACCGGCGAAGCCGCCGAACATCGCGCCGGTCGCGAACGCCGTGAGTTTCGTCGTCGTGGTGTTGATGCCGAGCGCGCGGCAGGCGACTTCGTCCTCGCGCAGGGCCTCCCAGGCGCGCCCGATCGGCAGGCGGCGCAAGCGGATCGTCACCCAGTTGGTGAGCAGCGCCAGCGCCAGGATCAGATAGAACAGGAAGACGATGCGATGGGTCGGCGAGTATTCGATGCCGAGCCTGGCGGCGAGCCCGCTATCGCTGTTGTCGAGCGGGATGCCGAAGAAGGAGGGACGCGGAATGCCGGAGACGCCGTTGGGCCCGCCGGTCAGATCCTGCCAGTTGATGATGACGAGGCGGATGATCTCGCCGAAGGCGAGCGTCACGATGGCGAGATAGTCGCCGCGCAGGCGCAGCACGGGAAAGCCGAGCAGCACGCCCCAGAACGCAGCCAGGATGCCCGCGAGCGGCAGGCAGACCCAGAACGACCAGCCGAAATTGGTGGCAAGCAGCGCGTAGGAATAGGCGCCCACCGCGTAGAACGCGACGTAGCCGAGATCGAGCAGGCCCGCGAGCCCGACCACCACGTTCAACCCCCATCCGAGCATTACATAGGTGAGCACGAGGATCGCGAGGTCGAGGATGTAGCGCTGGTCGTAGAAGATCACGGGCACCAGCAGCGTGAAGATCAGCAGAGCCGGTGCGAGGTAGCGGCCGACGAAGGACATGCCGGTTTGCACCGCGGGCAGTATGAGCTTCTCAGTGCCCGCCGGGCCGATCCACTGGCGCAACAGCTCGATCACGATCGAGCCGCCGAACACTGCGGCGACGAGCGCTGCGACGTCGCCGAAGCGCGTCCAATAGGTGAGCTGGCCATCGGAGCCCGCCTCGGTGCGGATTCCGACCATCAACGAGAACAGCACCAGCGCGATCAAGGCGTTGACGAAGGCTGTTTTCAGGAGAGCGGGGATGCCGGCGGAGCGGCTTGCGGAAGCGGTTTCTGGCGAAATGACTGTCACGCGCGACCGTCAGACTTTTTCGACTTCGGGACGGCCGAGCAGGCCGGTCGGCATGAAGATCAGCACGACGATCAGGATCGAGAACGCCGCGACGTCCTTGTACTCGACCGAGAAATAGGCCGACCAGAACGTCTCGATCAGGCCGATCGCGAGACCGCCGAGCATCGCGCCCGGCAGCGAGCCGATGCCGCCGAGCACGGCGGCGGTGAACGCCTTGATGCCGGCGACGAACCCCATGAAGAAATCGACCAGGCCGTAATAGAGCAGGTACATCAGGCCGGCGACGGCTGCGAGCGCGGCGCCGATCACGAATGTCATGGAGATGGTGCGGTCGACGTCGACACCGAGCAGGGCCGCCATGGTCTGGTCCTGCTCGCAGGCGCGCATGTCGCGCCCGAGCCGCGTGCGCGACACCAGCCATGTGAAGATCGCCAAGAGCACGATGGTGGTGATGACCACGATGATCTGGATGTTGGAGAGCTGGATCACGAAGCCGTCCGCGCTCTCGTGCAGCGTATAGCCGCCGGTGATGACGGGCGGGATCGGCTTGACGCGCGCGCCCTGCGCCACCTGCGAGTAGTTGGTCAGCACGAAGGACATGCCGATCGCCGACAGCATCGGGGCGAGGCGGAAGGAATGACGCAGAGGCCGGTAGGCGATGCGCTCGATGGTCCAGCCATAGAGCGCGGTGATCGCCATCGAGACCAGCAGCACGATGAGCAGGATCACCGGGATCGCGGTGAGGCCGGTCGAGATCAGGAGCAGGAAGGTGATGAGGGCGATGAAGCCGCCGATCATGAAGACGTCGCCGTGGGCGAAGTTGATCATGCCGACGATGCCGTAGACCATCGTGTAGCCGATCGCGATCAGGCCGTAGATGGAGCCGAGCACGAGGCCGTTGATGAGCTGCTGGGCGAAATAATCCATAAGGCTGCCGTTACCCCAACCTGACGCGACTCAAAGGGAGCTCTTCGAAGATTTTCTCGGGCCCCGGCAGCCCATGAGCATTCACCGGGTTTTGTAACAGGAGGGAACTGGCGGCTGCAACTGGCCAAGCCTTGGCATAAAGGCTTGTACAGAGTCATTTCGTTACGGATGTCGTCTTGAGGTTCCGCAGGACGTGAGGAACCGGGTTCCGCATAGCAACCAAAATCGGTGCCGGCGGTTGTCCCGGCACTGACGTCCAACAAGGGAGTTTCCCGACATGACGAAGCAGCAGAACCAGAATCCGGGCCAGCAGGGCCAGAACCCCGGTCAGCAACAGGGCGGCGGCCAGAAGCCCGGGCAGCAGCAGCAGGATCCGCAGCGCCAGGGCGACAAGCCCGGCCAGCAGCAGGGCGGGCAGCACCGTCAGGACAACAAGTAATCTGGGAGCCCAATAATCTCGGAGCGCAAGATATTTTGGAGCCCAAGACAGAAGGTTCGTGAAGAGAGGCCCCGCCGAAAGGCGGGGCTTTTTCGTGGGCCCGCGTCTTTGGCCCGCTCCTTGGGCCGCGCGGTCCACAGGCAGTTAAGGTAAACAAAGAGTTTAAATTGCCGCCGCAGTCTGATGCGAGTTAGCTCCCGGCAAGCCTTCTGGCGAGGGCGCGTAGCAGGCGAAGCGGGAAGCGGCATGTTCAGGAATTGGCGGATCGGCTCGGTCAACGGCGCGCTGGTGGCCGCTTATTTTATCCCGGCCTGGACGCTGGTTGCCTTCAACATCATGGTCGCGCCGGTGCACGGCCTCTACGAGCGGCCGAGCGTTGCGGTGGCGCTGTTCCTCAGCGACCATCTCCAGATGGCGGGGATGGAGACGGTGCGCGCGGCCTGGCTGCTGGCGCTTGGCCGGCTGACCGTCGTGGCGTTCTTCGCGATCTATCTCTTGCTTCTGTGCATCCCGCGCGTCCGCAAGGGCGGCGGCAGCGACGAGGCGCTCGGCATCGCGCTGGCAATCGGCAGCCTGATCTCGTTTGCCAGCATGGTGATGGCCTCGAAGGTCGGCGAGTTGGCCGCCCTCCGCCTGCACGCCACTGAGTTGCTGTTGCTGCTCGGCGCTGCCATCGTGGTGGTGATCGAACGGCCCGCGCCGGCGCCGAAGACCGTCGAGGCTCCAGCGCCGCTAGCTCTTGAGCAGGCCGAGCTCCTGCACAATCGCTGAGGCTTCCTTGACGGCGTGGTTCACCGCCGGCACGCCGCAATAGATCGCCTGCTGCAGCAGGATTTCCTTGATGTCGTCGGCGGTGAAACCGCCCTCGGCGAGCGCCGCGCGCACATGCAGGCGGAACTCGTCCCATTGCCCGAGCGCGACCATGGTGCCGATCACCAGCACCCGCCGCGTGCGCTCGTCGAAATGCGGCCGTGTCCAGATCTCGCCCCAGGCATAGCGCGTGATCATGTCCTGGAAGTCGGTGTTGAAGGCGTTGCGGCCCGCGATCGACTTGTCGACCCAGGCATTGCCGAGCACTTTTCGGCGCATGGTCATGCCGGCGTCGCGGCGCTTCTGGTCGTCCATTCTATCCTCCTCTCCGTCATTGCGAGGAGCGTAGCGACGAAGCAATCCAGACTGTCTCCACGGCGGGATTTCTGGATTGCTTCGCTGCGCTCGCAATGACGGTTGTTGCTAGCGCTGCGTCAGGAATCCCACCACCGCGTCGGTGAACGCGTGCGGCTGCTCGACATTTGAAATGTGGGCGGCGTCGATGATGGTCATGCTGGCGCCGGGAATGTTGGAGCGGATCAGTTCGCCCGCCGAGATCGGCGTCGCCTGGTCGTGGCGGCCGGCGATCACCAATGTCGGGCTCTTGATCTTCGGCAGCAGCGCGCGCTGGTCGAGCGTGGACAGCGCTTCGCAGCAGGCCAGATACCCCTCGACGGGGGTGGCGAGCAGCATCGATTTCATCTTCGCGGTGATGTCGGGCTCGCGCTCGCGGAAATCCTGCGTCAGCCAGCCCGCAATGACGGCATCGGCAACGGCGGCGATGCCGCCCTTCTTCACGGCGTCGATGCGCTCCAGCCATTTGGTCGGCTCGGCATAGTAGCAGGAGGTATTGGCGAGGATGAGCTTGCCGAATCTTTCAGGCGCATTTGCGCCCAGCCATTGCCCGACCATGCCGCCCATCGACAGGCCGCACCAATGCACTTTCTCGATGTTGAGGTCGTCGAGGATCGCCAGCACGTCGCGGCCGAAGCGCTCCATCGTATAGGGCGCGGGCGGGACGTTCGACTTGCCGTGGCCGCGACGGTCGTAGCGGATGACGCGGAACACCTGCGTCAACGCCTTCATCTGCGGCTCCCACATCTGCAGCGTGCAGCCGAGCGAGTTGGAGAGCATCAGGGTCGGCCCGCCGTCGCGGCCCTCGACGGAGACGTTGATCAGGCAACCGTCGGCATCGATCATGGGCATGCGGCGTCTCCGTTTTATTCTCGCGCTTCTATTCGCGATTGAGGCTGTCGAGCAGGCGGTCGATTAGCGCCTGCGAAGCCCCTTGATAGGCCATCGGATCGAACAATGCCGCAATTTTTTCCGGCGAAAGATGCGCGGTGACGAGCGAATCGGCCGCGAGAATTTCGCGCAGATGCTGCTTTCCGGCAACCGCGCGCTTGCTCGCGGCCTCGATCAGATGGTGCGCGTCGCTCTTGCCGATCTTGTCGGCGAGCGCAAAGGTGACGGCTTCCGCCATGATCAGCCCGTGCGTCGCGTCGAGATTGCTGCGCATGCGCGCGGCGTCGACTTCCAGCCCTTCGGCGATGTCGACGATGGCGGCGAGCGCGCCTGATGTCACCAGCATCAATTGCGGCAGCGTCGGCCATTCCGCGTGCCAGGGGCCGGCGCTTCGCTCGTGATCCTGCACCTGGGCCGCAAAAATCGTCGCGGCGAGCTGCGGAGCCATGGTCGCGCAGCCCAGCGCGCTTGCGGCGGCGACCGGGTTGCGCTTGTGCGGCATGGTCGACGAGCCGCCGCGGCCTTCGCCGGCGGGCTCGAACGCTTCGCCGACATCGGTCTGCATCATCAGCGAGACGTCGCGCGCGATCTTGCCGCAGCTGCCGGCGAGAATCGCAAGACACGATGCCGCCTCCGCGATCCGGTCGCGATGGGTGTGCCAGGGCGCCTCGGGGAGCGGCAGACCCAACTCTTGAGCCAGCCGTTCGGCCACCGCGAGCCCCTTGTCGCCGAGGGCGGCAAGCGTGCCGGCGGCGCCGCCGAATTGCAGCGCGAGGCCCTCGCGGCGCAAGCGCCGCAGGCGGCAGCGGGCGCGGGCGAGGCTTGCGGCATATTCGGCGGCTTTCAGCCCGAACGGCATCGGCAGCGCGTGCTGGAGCCAGGTCCGTGCCACCATCGGGGTGTTGCGGTGGCTGCGCGCCAGTGCGGCAAAACCCTTGATGGCACGGCTGAGGTCGGCGTCCAGCGCGTCGATGCCTGCGCGAAGCGCCAGCATGGTCGCGGTGTCGATGACGTCCTGGCTGGTCGCGCCCCAATGCACGTAGCGCGCGGCTTCTGCATCGGCCTTGCCGACATGGGCGGTCAGCATCTTGACCAGGGGAATGGCGAGGTTGCCGGAGCGCGTCGCGGCCTCGGCCAGGGCGTTCCTATCGAAGGAATCGGCCTTGCAGGCAGCGCCGATCGGGCCGACTGCAGAGCCCGGAATCACGCCCGTGGCGGCCTCGGCCCGTGCCAGGGCTGCCTCGAAATCGAGCATGTTCTGCAGGGTAGACCGGTCGTCGCAGACGGCGCGCATGGCCGCGCTCGACAGCATCGGCGCGAGCAGGGGGGAGAGGGCTGTGCTCATGTTGCGCGCGACCTAACCATCATGGCCCGGCTGTGCCAATCCAAAACCGACTGCACAAGACTTATTGCGGTTGCGAATATGCATTGCACGTGACCGAGGGCCACCCTTTCCTTTGCGGCCTCCGTGCGTTACTTGAGCACTATTATTCTGACACGGTCCAAGCTCGATATCCCGGGAGGTACCCCATGGCCATGACAATGAACGGCGAAGTCCAGCTTGCGGCGCCGCGCGAGGCTGTGTGGGAGAAGCTCAACGATCCCGCGGTGCTGAAGGCCTGCATCCCCGGCTGCGAGGAGCTGGAGAGGACCGACGACGGCGGCTTCCGCGCAACGGCAAAAATGAAGGTCGGCCCGGTCTCGGCCCGCTTCAAGGGCAAGGTCACGCTGAGCGATCTCGACCCGCCGAACGGCTACAAGATCTCCGGTGAGGGCGAAGGCGGGGTGGCCGGATTCGCCAAGGGCGGCGCGGTGGTCAAGCTGGCAGAGAAGGACGGCGGCACGCTGCTCACCTACGAAGTCGAGGCGCAGATCGGCGGCAAGTTGGCGCAGCTCGGCCAGCGCCTGATCAACGGCACGGCCAAGAAGCTGGCCGACGAATTTTTCGCGAACTTCGCCAAGGCGGTACAGGGCTGAAGGCTATCGCCTTTCGTCATGGCACCTTGCGTCCGGGGCGATGTTGCCCCCGGGCATAATGGCCCATATGATGGGTTGGAATAATTATAAGAACCGCTTCGACGGGACCCGTCGGGGCGCTGATAGAGAGTGCTTATGGCAAAAATCTCCCTCATCGTGAACGGCAATCCTGTTACGGCCAATGTCGACCCCCGCACCCTCCTGGTGCAGTTCCTGCGCGAGAATCTGCGCCTGACCGGCACCCATGTCGGCTGCGATACGTCGCAGTGCGGCGCCTGCGTCGTGCATCTCGACGGCAAGGCCGTGAAGTCCTGCACCACGCTGGCCGTGATGGCCGATGGCCACGAGGTGAAGACGATCGAGGGGCTGGCCGCCGACGGCGCACCGCTGCATCCGATGCAGGAGGCCTTCCGCGAGCACCATGGCCTGCAGTGCGGCTTCTGCACGCCGGGCATGATCATGACCGCGATCGACATCGTCCATCGCAAGGGCAACGAGCTCGACGACCACACCATCCGCGAGGAGCTGGAAGGCAATCTCTGCCGCTGCACCGGCTACCAGAACATCGTCGCCTCGATCTCCGCCGGCGCCAAGGCGATGGCGAAATCCGATCTCGCCTAAACCGCGCACGCATCCCGCGATCAGGACATTCAGATGTACGAATTCAAATATCATCGCCCCGGGACCGTGCGGCAGGCCGCCAATCTCCTGGTGAAGAACGAAGACGCCAAGCTGGTCGCCGGCGGCCACACGCTGATTCCCGTCATGAAGCAGCGCCTCGCCAGCCCGCCGCATCTGGTCGACCTCTCCCATATCGAAGGGCTCGACGCGATCGAGATGAAGGGCCGCGCGCTCGTGATCGGCGCCACCGCCAAGCATGCCGAGGTCGCAAGCTCCGCGATCGTCGGTGAAGCCATTCCGGCGCTGGCGAATCTCGCCAGCCAGATCGGCGATCCCGCGGTGCGCCACAAGGGCACGATCGGCGGCTCGCTCGCCAACAACGATCCGACCGCCGACTATCCGGCTGCCGTGCTCGCGCTCGGCGCCACCATCGTCACCAACAAGCGCCGGCTCAAGGCCGAGGAGTATTTCCAGGGCCTGTTCACGACCGCGCTCGAAGCCGACGAGATCATCACCAAGGTGATGTTCCCGCTGCCGAAGAAGGCGGCCTACATCAAGTTCCGCAACCAGGCCTCGCGCTATGCGCTGGTCGGCGTGTTCGTGGCGCGGCGTCCCTCCGACGTGCGGGTTGCCGTCACCGGTGCCGGCTCCGAAGGCGTGTTTCGCGTCACCGCGTTCGAGGAAGCTCTAAAGAAGCGGTTCTCGGCGAAGGCGCTCGACGGCATCGAGGTGCCGGCGGACGGCCTCAACAGCGACATTCACGGCAGCGCCGAATACCGTGCGCACCTCATCGGGGTGTTGACGCGGCGCGCCGTCGATGCCGCCAATGCCAAGGAGTGAGTGATCCTCACGATCTGGCCCAATACTTGCCCCCGGTGAGGGCGTAAGCAAGACTGGCTCTTTCATGACTCTTGTTGCCCTGCCGGCATCGGTCGATGCGATGCTCGAACTTCTCACTTCGCGCGGTTATCTCGCGGAGCGGTCGCTGGCGACGGTGACGTACCTCTCGCTGCGCATGGGCCGGCCGCTGTTCCTCGAGGGCGAAGCCGGCGTCGGCAAGACGGAGATCGCGAAGGTGCTGTCGGCGGCGCTGGGGCGCAAGCTGATCCGCCTGCAGTGCTACGAGGGCCTCGACGTCTCCTCCGCGGTCTACGAGTGGAACAGCGCCGCGCAGATGATCGCGATCCGGATGGCGGAAGCCGCTGGCGATACCGATCGCGACCAGCTCTCGTCCGATATCTTCGCCGATCGCTACATGATCAAGCGGCCCTTGCTCCAGGCGCTGGAGCCGGACGTCGCGGGGCCGCCGGTGCTGTTGATCGACGAGCTCGATCGCGCCGACGAGGCCTTCGAGGCTTATCTCCTGGAAATCCTCAGCGACTTCCAGGTGACCATTCCCGAGTTCGGCACGGTGAAGGCGCCGAGCCCGCCGATCGTCATCATCACCTCCAACCGCACCCGCGAAATCCACGACGCGCTGAAGCGGCGCTGTCTCTATCACTGGGTCGACTATCCCGCCGCAGAGCGCGAGCTCGCCATCGTCAAGGCGCGCGTGCCCGGCATCTCCGCGAAGCTGTCGCAGCAGGTGGTGCGCTTCGTCCAGGCACTGCGCAACCAGGATTTCTACAAGTCGCCAGGCGTTGCCGAGACCATCGACTGGGCGACCGCGCTGTCCGAGCTCGACGCCCGCTCGCTGACCCCGCAAGTGGTCGGCGACACGCTGGGCGCGCTGCTCAAGTACCAGGATGACATCACCCGCATGCAGGGCGACACCCTGCAGAAGGTGCTGAAGGAAGCGACGAGCGAGAATTGATCTTCCCGTCATTCCGGGGCGCGCGTAGCGCGAACCCGGAATCCATCGCGCCGCGCGGATGGTGGAGGAATGGATTCTCAGGTGCGCAATTGCGCACCTTAGCTCGCGACGTCGTCGCGCCCCGGAATGCCGACTGAGAGTGCTGAACCATGGCCATCAACCACCTGGCACCCGAGCAAACCGAGCAGTTCGCCGACAACATCGTCGGCTTTGCCCGTGCGCTGCGTTCGGCCGGCATGCCGGTGGGGCCGGGGGCGGTGATCGATGCGATGAGCGCGCTGCAAGTGATCGACATCGGCAACCGCGCCGATGTCTTCACCACGCTGGAGGCGATCTTCGTCAAGCGGCACGAGCATGCGCTGATCTTCAAGCAGGCCTTCAACCTGTTCTTCCGCGCCTCGGAAGAGTGGAAACACATGCTGGATTCGGTGCCGTTGCCGGACCAGGCCAAGAAGAAGCCGCAGGCCGGCTCCCGCCGCGTGCAGGAGGCGATGTCGCAGCCGCGGATGACGGAGACGCCGCAGCACCAGGAGCAGGATCTGCGTCTGTCGGTCTCCGACAAGGAAATCCTTCAGAAGAAGGATTTTGCCCAGATGAGCGCAGCGGAGATCACCGAAGCCCTCCACGCCATCGAGCGGATGCGGCTGCCGCAGGCCGAGCTTCTGACGCGCCGGCAGCGGCCCGATCCACGCGGGCTTCGTCTCGACCTGCGCCGCACGCTGCGGGCATCGCTGCGCACCGGCGGCGACATCATCGACATCCATCGCCTCGGGCGGATCGAGAAGCCGGCGCCGATCGTCGCGCTGCTCGATATCTCGGGCTCGATGAGTGAGTACACCCGCCTGTTCCTGCATTTCCTCCACGCCATCGGCGACGCCCGCAAGCGCGTCTCGGTGTTCCTGTTCGGCACCCGGCTCACAAACGTCACCCGCGCGCTGCGGCAGCGCGATCCGGACGAGGCGCTGGCGAGCTGTTCGGCCTCGGTCGAGGATTGGGCCGGCGGCACGCGGATCTCGGCCTCGCTGCACAACTTCAACAAATTGTGGGCCCGCCGGGTGCTGAGCCAGGGCGCCATCGTGCTCCTGATCTCCGACGGGCTGGAGCGGGAAGCCGATTCCAAGCTGGCTTTCGAGATGGACCGGCTGCACCGCTCCTGCCGCCGGCTGATCTGGCTCAACCCGCTGCTCCGGTTCGGCGGCTTCGAGGCCAAGGCCCAGGGCATCAAAATGATGCTCCCGCACGTTGACGAATTCCGCCCGGTACATAATTTGAGTTCGATCCATGAGCTGATCAGCGCGCTCTCCCGGCCGCTGCCGCCGCAACACCGCAGCCTGATCCGCTCCGCAGCCTGAGAGGCCACCCATGCTCGATCGTGACGAGGATATCCTGAAGGCGGCGGAAGACTGGCAGAAGGCCGGCCACGGCGTCGCGCTGGCGACTGTGGTGGAGACCTGGGGCTCGGCGCCTCGCCCCGCCGGCTCGAGCCTCGTCATCAACGACGACGGCACCTTTCTGGGGTCCGTCTCCGGCGGCTGTGTCGAGGGCGCCGTGGTCACCGAGGCCATGGACGTGATCCAGAGCGGCAAGCCGAGGATGCTGGAATTCGGCGTGGCCGACGAGACCGCATGGAATGTCGGGCTGTCCTGCGGCGGCACCATCCGGGTCTTCGTCGAGAAAGTCGGCTAGCCGTGAAGCTCGCGATCCTGCACGAACTCAATGCCGAGCGCGCCGCGCGCCGGCCGGTCATTCTGGTGACGGACACCGAGAGCGGCGAGCAGCGTCTGGTGAAGGCGAAGGACTTTGCGAAGGACCCGCTGGGTGCCGAGCTGGACAAGCAGCTTCGCATGGGCAAGAGCGCCAATGTGGAGGCCGGCGGCAAGAAACTGTTCCTCAACGTCTACGCGCCGACTGCAAAGCTCGTCATCGTCGGCGCGGTCCATATCAGCCAGGCCCTGGCGCCGCTGGCGCGCTCGCTCGGCTATGACGTCACGGTGGTCGATCCGCGCACGGCCTTTGCGAGCCCGGAGCGCTTCCCCGACATCCCGCTGGTCGCAGAGTGGCCCGACACGGCGCTGCCGCCGCTGAATGTCGACCATTACACGGCTTTCGTCGCGGTGACGCACGATCCCAAGATCGACGATCCGGCGCTGCTGCACGCCTTCGAACGCGACTGCTTCTATATCGGCGCACTCGGCTCGCGGAAGACGCACGCCAAGCGCGGCGACCGGCTGCGGGCTCAGGGCGCAAAGGACTCCGACATCGCGCGGATCCACGCGCCCATTGGTCTTGCGATCGGCGCGGTCTCGCCGTCCGAGATCGCGGTGTCGATCATGGCCGAGATCACGGCGGTGCTCCGCCTGCCACCGAAACAAAAAGAAGAAGCGGCATGAAGTTCGGACCGGCGAGCCCCAAGGATGCAATCGGCGGGGTGACCGTCCACACCCTGCGCCAGGGACCGCTGGTTCTGAAGAAGGGTACGACCATTGGTCCGGCCGAGGTCGAGGCGCTGACGCGTGCCGGCATCAAGGATGTCGTGGTGGTGCGCATGGAGGAGGGCGACGTCTCCGAGGACGTCGCGGCCGCCAGCATCGCGCTTGCCGTCGGCGGCGAGGGCATCCATGTCGAGCGCGCCTTTACCGGCCGCGCCAACCTGTTTGCCGCGCGCCCGGGTGTGCTGGTGATCGACCGCGCTGCGGTCGACCGCATCAACAGTATCGACGAGGCCATCACCTTTGCGACGCTCGCAGCCTTCAAGTTCGTGGTCGAGGGCGAGATGGTCGGCACCGTCAAGATCATCCCGTTCGGTGTCGAAGGGAGCTTGCGCGATGCCGCGGTGAAGGCAGCGGGCCACGACGTGCTGAAGATCGCGCCCTACGTGATCAAGCGCGTCGGCATCGTCTCGACCCTGCTGCCGGGCCTGTCCTCCAAGGTGATCGACAAGACGCTGCGCGTTACTGCCGAACGGCTCGCGCCGGCCGGCGCCAGCATCATCGCCGAGCGACGGGTGCAGCATGAAGAGCACGCGCTGTCGGCGGCCATCAAGGAATTGCTCGGCCTCGGCGCCGAGCTTGTGATCGTGTTCGGCGCGTCTGCGATCGCCGACCGCCGCGACGTGATTCCCGCGGCCGTCACCCGTATCGGCGGCGAGATCGAGCATTTCGGCATGCCGGTCGATCCCGGCAATTTGCTGTTGATCGCGCGGGCCGGTGGCGTGCCGGTGCTGGGCGCGCCGGGCTGTGCGCGCTCGCCGGTCGAGAACGGGTTCGATTGGGTGCTGATGCGGCTGCTTGCCGGCATCAAGGTGACGCGGTCCGAGCTGATGGGGATGGGCGTCGGTGGCCTTCTGATGGAGATCGTGACCCGGCCGCAGCCGCGTGCCAAGCCCGAGATCGAGGGCAATAACGTCGCGGCCATCGTGCTCGCGGCGGGACGCTCGACCCGGATGGGCGGGCCGAACAAGCTGCTGGCCGAGCTCGACGGCAAGAAGCTGGTGCGGATTGCCACCGAACAGGCGCTGGCCTCAAAGGCCTCCGAAGTGATCGTCGTCACCGGCCACCAGACCGAGCTGGTTGAGCAGGCGCTCGAAGGCTTGAAAGTGAAATTCGTCCGCAATCCGGATTTCGCCGGCGGCATTGCAAGCTCGGTCAAATCAGGCATTGCCGCCGTGCCGGAGACGTGTGACGGCGCGGTGGTCTGCCTCGGCGATATGCCGTTGATCGATGCCGGCCTGATCGATCGTCTCATCGACGGCTTTGCGCCGGACCGTGGCAATCTGATCGTCGTGCCCGTGAGCGAAGGCCGCCGCGGCAATCCCGTGCTGTGGTCGCGCCGCTTCTTTAGGGAATTGATGACGCTCGACGGCGACGTCGGCGCGCGGCACCTGATTGCCAGGCATGCGGAGGCGGTCGCCGAAGTGCCCGTCGACGGCGAGAGCGCCTTCCTTGACATCGACACCCCGCAGGCGCTGGAAGCGGCACGGCGGGGATAGTGCAGTAGGGTGGATTAGCCGAAGGCGTAATCCACCACTGTGTCTCGGCGGAAACAAATGAGGTGGATTACGTTTCGCTAATCCACCCTATGGCATCTGCAGATCGTCCGATTTCAACTCCCCGTTCACCATCTGGAAACGACCGCCGCTTAGAGTTCTCGCCACCTGCCTGGGGGGAGGGGTTTTTCCATGGCTTCGAACGTCGTCGCGCGCCGCTGCGCGATGTTTTTCTTTGCGTTATCAGTTTGTGTTGCGGGTGCTCGCTACATCACGGATGCCCAAGCCGCCGGCGCGTTTGCGGTCGGCAAGTGCGGCGCCTATGGCCAGGCTTTTGATTACGGCGCCGAGCACGAGGCCCGCGCCGCGGCGCTGAAGCAGTGCAAGGGCGATTGTACGACCGTGACGATGAAGCGCGCTTGCGCTGCGATGTCGGTCGATATGGCCAATCCCTGCGGCGCCTATGGCTACGCCGTCAAGCCGAAGATCTCCGCCACGCTCAATGCCGCCACGCGCGAATGCTACAAATACGGCGGCAAGGAATGCGTGATCCGCGCCTGGGCCTGCGACGCCAAGGGATAATCCCCGCGTGATGAATTTCTCTTGCTGTCGTTCCTGCGATGCGTAGCATCGAGCCCGGAATGACAGTCGAGGATATGCATGCAGTTCGACACCAAGATCGCCGTCGTGATCCGCACCGATCTTCAGGCCTGGCAGAAGCTCAACGTCGCGGCCTTTCTCACCAGCGGCATTGCCGCGGCGTTTCCCGAATGCATCGGCGAACCCTATGAGGACGCCTCAAGCACGCAATACCACGCGCTGATCGGCCAGCCGATCCTGATCTATGGTGCCGACGGTCCCGCACTGTCGCGCGCGCTCGACCGTGCGTTGACGCGCAACGTCAAGCCGGCGCTCTATACCGAAGACATGTTCAAGACGACGCATGATGCCGCCAATCGAGAGGCGGTCAAAGCGGTGGCACGCGCGGACCTCAATCTCGTCGGGATCGCGATGCGCGCCGAGCGCAAGGTGATCGACAAGATCGTCGACGGGCTGAAGTTCCATAGCTGACGAGTTCCGCGCATCACGGCGCGCTGTCATCGCCTTGTCACGATGGTACGGGCGCTGCGCAAACTTTGAGCGGTTTGACTCCAATCAAGGGTGAGCTGTCGGGCCAAGCTAGTCTGCCTTGCATATCGCAAGGGAGCAGACAGATGCCGACCATGAAAGCCGCTATCGTCAGACAATTCGGCAAGCCGCTGGTGATCGAGGACGTGCCGGTGCCGCAGCCCGGTCCCGGCGAGGTGCTGGTCAAGGTGAAGGCTTGCGGCGTCTGCCATACCGATCTGCACGCCGCCTCCGGCGACTGGCCGGTGAAGCCGGTGCCACCCTTCATCCCCGGCCATGAGGCGGCCGGCATCGTCGCCGCGCTCGGACCCGGCGTGAAGAATCTGAAGGTCGGCGATGCCGTCGGCGTCGCTTGGCTGCACGATGCCTGCATGTCCTGCGAATATTGCGAGACCGGCTGGGAGACGCTGTGCGAGCACCAGCACAACACCGGCTACAGCGTGAACGGCGGTTTCGCCGAGTACGTCATCGCGTCGGCCGCCTTCGCCGCAAAGCTGCCCGCGACGGTCGATTTCGCCGCCATCGCGCCGATCTTGTGCGCGGGTGTCACCACCTACAAGGGATTGAAGGAGACCGAGGCCAAGCCCGGCGAGTGGGTGGTGATCTCGGGCGTTGGCGGGCTTGGCCATGTCGCGATTCAGTACGCCAAGGCGATGGGGCTCAAGATCGTCGCCGTCGATATCGCGGAAGATAAGCTCGCGCTCGCCCGTGAGACCGGGGCCGATCTCGCGGTCAACGCGCTCAACGCCGATGCCGTCGACAAGGTGCTGGCGGCGACCGGGGGCGGAGCCCACGGCGTGCTGGTGACGGCGGTCTCGACTGCCGCCTTCGCGCAGGCGCTGAAGATGGTGCGCCGGAAGGGCACCGTCAGCCTCGTCGGCCTGCCGCCGGGCGAATTTCCGACGCCTATCTTCGACGTGGTGCTCAAGCGCATCACCGTGCGCGGCTCCATCGTCGGCACAAGGCGCGATCTCGATGAAGCCATCGCCTTCGCCGCCGACGGCAAGGTCAAGGCCGAGGTGACGAAGGTGCCGCTGGCAGAGATCAACGACGTTTTCGAGCGGATGAAGGCCGGCAAGATCGACGGCCGCATGGTGCTCGATTTCGGCTAGTCTCCGGCGGGGAGCAGAGTATGGCCAAGCCAACGAAGATCGTCTTTCTTGGCGCGAGCAGCGCATCCTTCGGGATGAGCATGTTCCGGGACCTGTTCTCGACCCGCGATCTGGCCGGTTCAACATTGGTGCTGATCGGACGAAATGTCGACCGGCTTGACCGGTCGACGCGGCTCGCGAAACTGCTCAACGCGAAATCCGGCGCCGGGTTTGAGATCGAGGCGACGACGGATTGGCGCGCGGCGCTCGACGGTGCCGAGTTCGTCGTGCATTCCACCGCGATCGATCGCAATCGGCTGTGGCGGCTCGATTTCGAGATTCCACGAAAGTTTGGCATCCATCACACGCTAGGTGAGAACGGCGGACCCGGAGGTCTTTTCTTCACACTGCGCACCCTGCCGGTGGTCTTCGACTTCGTGCGAGAAATGGAGCTCCGCTGCCCGCGCGCGACCTTCATCAACTTCTCCAATCCGGAAAGTCGCATCATCCTGGCGCTCGGCCTGTACAGCAGGATTCGCAACCTCGGCCTCTGCCACGGAATATTTCTTGCTCGCGGCAATGTCGCCCGAATTTTGGGAATGCCGGAAGACCGGGTGGATGTGTTGGGGGCCGGCCTCAATCACTTCCAATGCTTGAGCGAAATACGAGATCGTGAGACGGGCGAGGACCTCTATCCGCTGTTGCGTGAGAAGGAGAGGGATTTCGATCCCACCTTCTGCCCCCTGACGCGCAAATTGTTGCATGCCTTCGGCTACTGGCTCGGCTGTGGCGACAGTCACGTGGGCGAGTATCTCTCGTTCGGATGGGAGGCCGGCGAGGGCGGCTACAATTACGACTGGGACGAGAGCGAACGCACGAAGCTGACCCGGCTGATCGATGACGTGCTCGCAGGCCGGACCGAGGCGCCGGACTGGTGGTCGGTCCCCTCAGGAGAGCGCGCGATCAGCATCATAGTCGCCATGGTTCATAACCGTAAGCAACTCATCGAGTCCGCCGTCATTCACAATCGGCACGTGATCCCGAACCTGCCGGCCGATGCTGCGGTCGAAGTGCCGGTGGTGGCAGATATCGCGGGCATCCACCCTGTCTCGCTCGGGCCGTTGCCCGACGGAGTGGCCAAGCTGATGACGGTCCAGGTTCAGGTCCAGCAGATGGCTGTGGAAGCGGCGATGCACGCATCGAAGGAAATGGCGCTGCAAGCGTTGCTGCTCGACCCTGTCATCCATTCCGAGGAGGCCGCACGCGGCCTGCTGGAAGAGCTGTGGGAGATCAACCGACCGTACATCCGGGCATGCATCTGACGTCGACCGTCTCAGCGCGCCGGATCTCACACCGGCGGCATGCCTGCGAACTTCGGCAGACTGGGATCGAGGTGATCCCAGCCATATCCGCGCGCGGCGTAAGTCACCACCTGCGGCTTGTAGCGGGCGGGCTCGTCGAGGCTTGCGGCGCGGATGGTGAAGATGTCGGGCATCGCCGCGAAGGTCATGTAAACGGGCAAGCCGCACTGGGGGCAGAAGCTCCGCGTCTTCACATTGCCGCTGTCGCCGACCATGTCCCAGTGCTTCGCCTCGCCCGTCACCGTGACGCCGGCGCGCGCGAACGTGGCGTATGAGCCGTGGCCGCTGCCGCTGTCCCGCTGGCAGTCCCGGCACTGGCAGTGATTGCTGAACAGCGGCTCACCCGGAATCGAATAGCGGATCGCGCCGCAGGCACAGCCGCCGGTATAGGGCTTGTCCATCGCGATGACCCCTTACTTTTCTTCGCTGCTGATCTCGTCGAGCTGGCGGACAACCTTCCTCCAGCCTCCGCTCATGCCCGTGTAGGCCGACTCGTTCCTGGGCAGGACGAAGCCCGCATGAACCAGACGGATCCGCGTGCCGGCTTCGACCGGTGTGAGGGACCAGGTCACGACGGTGTCGAGCGGCGCGCCGTAGCCGGTGTTGCGCGCATCGCCGCCTTTCCAGGCGTAGACGAGGCGGCGGTTCGGGACGACCTCGAGAACCCGGCAATGAATGATGCCGTCCCAGTTGCCGCCCGGCGTGGTCTGGTAGGTGAAAATGTTGCCTTCGACGGCCTCGAAACCGGTCGGCGGCATCAGCCAGCGTGCGATCAGCTGGGCGCTGGTCAGCGCCTTCCAGATCGCCTCGGGCGGGTGAGGGAAGACCTCGTCGATGACGATGTCCCTTGTTTCAGCTTTCAACTCGGAAGCACTCACGGATCGATCTCCTTCAAGAGGTCACGCAGGTTCTGGAAGCGCTCGCGCCAGAACACGCCGTAATGGTCCATCCAGGTGACCAGCGGCTCGAGTCCTTGCGGCGCGGCGCGGTAGTAGACGTTGCGGCCCTCGGCTCGCTCGGTGACGAGGCCGGCCTGCTTGAGAGACTTCAGGTGCTGCGAGATCGCGCCCTGGGTGACGCCGCTGCCGCGCGTCAGCTCGACGACGCTGATCTCCTTGCTCTCGAACACGCGCTCGAACACGGCGCGGCGGGTCGGATCAGCGAGGGCGCGCATCACGGTGGTGACAGAATTGGGGGCGGCTTCGATCATGTAAGTCATATTAGTGAAAACTAATGCATTAGTCAATGCTAATAATTTGACCCGATCGCGCCGCCGCCCCACGTTTGACTATGACTGACCAGTCAGTCATAAATCGATCATGACAAAGAAGCCGGTCAAGTCCGTCATGCCATCTGCAGTCCGGGCCAAGGCCCGTGCACCCGCAGCCGGCGAGGCGGCCCCCTCCTCGAATCGCGCCACGCGCGCGGCTGAACGGCGCGCGGCGATCGTGGAGGCAGCGATGGAGGAGTTCATCGCGCGCGGCTTTGCCGCGACACGGCTCGACGATATCGCCAAGCGAGCCGGTGTCGCCAAGGGCACCATCTACCTGCACTTTAAGGACAAGGAATCGATGTTCGAGGAGCTGGTGCGCACCGTGATCGTCCCGGTAGTCGCGCGGCTGACTGCGCTGCCCCCGCCGACCGGCTCGGTACGCGACCTCGTCGAGGGCTTCGCCGGCGACTTCCTCAAAGAGGTGATCGGGACCAGGCGCGGCGATCTGGTGCGTCTGATCGTGGCGGAGGGGCCGCGCTTTCCGTCCGTTGCCGATTTCTACTACCGTGAAGTGGTTTCGCGCGGGATCGCCGGCATGCGCGCGCTGATCGAGCTCGGCATCGCCCGCGGCGAGATCCGCGAGAAGAACCTCGCGCGCTACCCGCAGATCCTGGTCGCACCCGCGATGATCGCGGTGATCTGGCAGAGCCTCTTCGCGCGGCACGCGCCGCTCGACGCGCAGGACATGCTGCGCGTTCATCTCGATTTGATTTTTGGCGAACGGAGGGCGACATGAGGTCGTCGCAGGCATTTTTTACATTCGCATTGGCCATCTTCCTCGCAATCGGCCTTGCCGGCTGCAAGGAGAAGCGCGATCCCGGCTTCCAGGGCTGGGTCGAGGCCGACATGATCTTCGTCAGCCCGGACGAAGCCGGCCGGGTGACGAAGCTTGGGGTTCGCGAGGGTGACCAGGTGAAGGTCGGCGATCCCATCTATTCCGTCGACGACGATCTCCAGCTCGCCGACCTCAACCAGAACAAGGCGACGCTGGCGAACGCGCAGCAGACCTATGACCGTGCGGCCTCGCTGAGCAAGACCGGCTCGGGCACGCAGGCCAATCTCGACTCCGCCGTGTCGGCCTTGCGCGTGGCTGAAGCGCGGGTGGTGACGTCGGAGACGCGGCTGGCGCGGCGCAGCGGCTTTGCGCCGGTCGCCGGCACCATCCAGCAGATCTATTTCCGCGAGGGCGAGATGGTGGCGGCGCAGCGGCCGGTGCTCTCGATCATGCCGCCGGGCAACATGAAGCTGCGCTTCTTCGTGCCGGAGACTGAACTGCCGAAGCTTGCGATCGGCGACACGGTGCGCGTCGCCTGCGACAATTGCGCCGCCGATCTCACCGCGAAGATCTATTTCATCGCGACCTCGGCCGAATACACCCCCCCGGTGATCTACAGCCTCGATGAGCGCAACAAGCTCGTCTATCTCATCCAGGCGCGGCCGTCGCGCCCCGATGCGCTGCGCGTGGGGCAGCCGATCGACGTCTATCTCAATCCCAAAACCCCGGTGGCGGACAAGCGATGAGCGGCGGCAACGGCATCGCGATCGACGTCAAGGGGCTGACCAAGTCGTTCGGCGGCCGCGAGGTCGTGCACGATCTGTCGATGCAGGTGAAGCGCGGCTCGATCTACGGCTTCCTCGGGCCCAACGGCTCGGGCAAGACCACGACGATCCGCATCCTCTGCGGCCTGCTCACGCCCGACAGCGGCGAGGGCACCTGCCTCGGCTACGACATCCTGAAGGACTCCGAAAAGATCAAGCGTCAGGTCGGCTACATGACCCAGCGCTTCAGCCTCTACCAGGACCTCTCGGTCCGCGAGAATCTGGAATTCGTCGCGCGGCTCTATGGCCTCGCTGATGCGCGCGGCGCTGCGCGCGAGATGATCAAGCGGCTCGGGCTGTCGGGCCGCGAGGAGCAGCTGGCGGGCGAATTGTCCGGCGGCTGGAAGCAGCGGCTGGCGCTGGGGGCCTGCACGCTGCCCAGCCCGAAACTGCTGCTGCTCGACGAGCCCACCGCCGGCGTCGACCCCAAGGCGCGGCGCGATTTCTGGAACGAGATCCACGCGCTCGCGGCCGACGGTCTCACGGTGCTGGTCTCGACCCATTACATGGATGAAGCCGAGCGTTGCCACGAGATCGCCTATATCGCCTACGGCCATCTTCTTGCGCACGGTACGGTGGAAGAGGTGATCGCGAAGTCGGCGCTCTCGACCTATACCGTGACGGGCGAAAACCTCAACGCACTCACGGCCGCGCTTGCCGGCAAGCCCGGCGTGGACATGGTGGCGCCGTTCGGGACTTCGCTGCACGTCTCCGGCCGCGACGTCGCCGCGCTCGAAGCCAGCATCGCGCCGTGGCGCGAGCGTAGCAGCCTGCACTGGCAGAAGTCGCCGCCATCGCTTGAAGACGTGTTCATCGAGCTGATGGGCCGCTCCAAGGACAATTTTCAATGAGCGCCGTCGATCAACCGGCCCCGGTGCATGAAATCCGCGAGCGCTTCGGCTTCCTGCGGCGTTCCTATGCGATGCTGATCAAGGAATTCATCCAGCTCAAGCGCGACCGCGTGTCGTTTGCGATGATCGTGATGCTGCCGGTGATGCAGCTCCTGCTGTTCGGCTATGCCATCAACACCACGCCCCACAATCTGCCAAGCGCGGTCTTGTTGCAGGAGGAGAGCGATCTCGCCCGCTCGGTGCTGAAGGCGATGGAGAACACCGCCTATTTTCGCTTCCTCTACGAGGTGCACGACGTCGAGGATTTCGACAATCTGCTGAAATCCGGCAAGGTGCTGTTCGGCGTCGAGATCCCGCGCGGCTTTGAGCGCGCGGTGCGGCGCGGCGACAAGCCGGCGCTGCTGGTTGCGGCCGACGCCACCGATCCGGTCGCGGCGAGCGCCGCGATCGGCTCGCTCGGCATGGTCGTGCAGACCGCGCTCAAGCACGATCTCTACATCGGCGATTCCCCGGAGATGCCGTTCGAGATCCGCGCCCATGCCCGCTACAATCCCGCCGCGTCCTCCAGCCTCAATATCGTGCCGGGCCTCGTCGGTACAATCCTCACCATGACCATGCTGATCTTCACCGCGCTCTCGGTGACGCGCGAGGTCGAGCGCGGCACCATGGAGAGCCTGTTGTCGATGCCGATCAGGCCGGTCGAGGTCATGTTCGGCAAGATCATCCCTTACGTGCTGGTCGGCTTCCTCCAGGCCTTCCTGATCATCGGCATCGGCGTGGTCCTGTTCGGCGTGCCCGTGCTCGGGAACCTGTTCCTGCTGGCGCTGCTCTCGACGCTGTTCATCACCACCAACCTGTCGATCGGCTACACGATCTCGACGCTGGTGCAGAATCAGCTCCAGGCGATGCAGATGTCGATGATGTTCTTCCTGCCGAGTATTCTGCTCTCCGGCTTCATGTTTCCGTTCGCCGGTATGCCTGCCTGGGCGCAGTATGTCGGCGAGTGCCTGCCGCTGACCCATTACCTGCGCATCGTCCGCGCCATCATGCTGAAGGGCGCGAGCATGCAGAATTTGCACTTCGACACGCTGGCGCTGGCGACCCTGATGCTGGTCGCCATGACCGTCGCCGTGACACGCTTCCGCCGCACGCTGGATTGAGGCAAGATGCCCCTGAATCGAAGGGGGCGGAATGGTCAGGTTTGCGAGCAGGAAGAGCCGGCAGCATGCCGTCTTGTCGGAGGAGTTCGAGCGCGAGCTGACCCGGGAAGTGCTGCGCACCGAGCTATTGCGGGTGCGGGCGCTGGTCATGACGGGCTGCGTCATGATGATCTTCCTCACCGCGATCTACCTGGTCGACCCCGCCATCGTGAACCGGGTCTGGCGCGGGACCGAAGGGCTCGCCGAGGTGTATGGCCTGCTGATCGGCTTCATCCTGTTCGAGGTCTGGGTCCATACCCAGATCAGGAAGAACCTCCGGCTCGATCGCGACCTGCCGGTGGTCAGGCGCTACGTCGGCGCACTGATCGAGACGTCGGTGCCGACCGTCATCCTGATCCTTCAGATCCGCAGCATGGGTGCGAGCCAGGCGCTCGGTTTCGTCGTGCCGCTGATCTATTTCATCTTCGTCATCCTCTCGACGCTGCGGCTCGACTTCTGGCTCTCCACGTTCACCGGCTTCGTCGCCGCGGCCGAACTGTTCATCGTGGCGTTGATCTACGATTCCGCCAGCGGAAGCGGCGAGCCGCAGACTTATTTTCACGCGGTGCGCAGCACGATCATCCTGATCTGCGGCGTGCTCGCGGGCTCCGTCGGTGCGCAGCTGCGGCGGCAATTTGCTGCGAGCATTGCCGCTGCCACCGCGCGCGATCGCGTGACGAACCTGTTCGGCCAGCACGTTTCGCCGCAGGTGGTGGAACGGCTGATGGCGGAGGGCACCAGCGCGGCCGGCGACCTGCGCCGTGTCGCCGTGATGTTCGTCGATTTTCGCGGCTTCACCGCCGGCGCACAGTCGCGTACCCCGCAGGAGGTTGTCGACCGGCTCGACGGCGCCTTTGCGGTTCTGGTCGACATCCTCGACCGCGAGGGCGGCATTGTGAACAAGTTTCTGGGCGACGGCTTTCTCGCGCTGTTCGGCGCGCCGCTGGAAGCGTCCGACGCCGCGCATCGCGCGGTCGCTGCAGGCCGCGAGATGCTGACCGCGATGGAGCGCATCAATGCCCAGACGACATGGCCGCTGCGCATCGGCATCGGCATCCATTTCGGCGAGGTCGTCGCCGGCAATATCGGCTCGCCCCGGCGCAAGGAATACACCGTCATTGGCGACACCGTGAACTTCGCTTCGCGCCTGGAGGCGCTGAACAAGGAATTCGGCTCGCAGCTCCTGATCTCCGCGTCGGTGCGCGAAGCGCTCGGCGACGACGGCAAGGATGCCGTCGCGCTCGGCGAGGTCGGGGTGCGCGGCTATGAACAGAAGGTGGCGGTGTATCAACTGGGCTGAGAATTATTCACGGCGAGCGTAGAAGACGTTCGCTGCGCCATGGCGATTGCTCCGATTGCTCCGAATTTTGGGGCATGACGGAGGATATCGCCGGCTTGTAGATTGCTGCGCGATGCGGCCGATCGCGGCCGCGACTGTCATGAGGAAGTGACGATGCAGCGCCGCTACATCACCGTCGACGTGTTCACCGACCGCGTCTTCGGCGGCAACCAGCTCGCTGTGGTGCTTGATGCCGGCGGACTGTCGACGCAGCAGATGCAGGCGATCGCAACCGAGTTCAATTATTCCGAGACGACCTTCGTACTGCCACCGCAAAACCCCGCCCATGATGCCGAGGTGCGCATCTTCACGCCCGTGAGAGAGCTGCCCTTCGCGGGCCATCCTAATATCGGCACCGCCTTCGTGCTGGCGACGCGCGCGAAAGAACCGAAGCCGCGGCTGCTGTTCGAGGAGAAGGCGGGCCTCGTGCCGGTGGAAATCGTTCGGGAGCAGGGACGGGTGGTCAGCACCGAACTCACGGCGCCGCAGCCGCTCTCGCGGCTTGCGCACTGTTCGGCCGAAGAGGTCGCAGCCTGCATCTCCCTGACCGCTGCCGACATCGTGCTCGATCACCACGCGCCGCAAATTGTCAGTGTTGGAACGCCTTTCGTGGTGGCGGAAGTGCGCTCGCGCGAGGCCGTTCGGCGGGCGAAGCCCGACGCCGCGGCGTTTGCCCGGATGCTGCCGCGCGACGGCGCGTTCTCGGTCTATTTCTACACCCGCGATGTGGTTGCGGCGGAAGCGCCTTGCGAACGGCAGGCGCGCATGTTCTTCCCCGGCGCCAGCGGCCTGATCGAGGACCCCGCCACCGGCAGTGCCACCGTCGCCGCCGCCGCGCTGTTCGCCGATCTCGATCCCACGCGCGACGGCGAATTGAAGCTCACGGTCGGCCAGGGTTTTGACATGGCCCGGCCGAGCCTGCTGCTGACGCGCGTACGCAAGCAGGACGGCAAGATCGTCTCAGCTCATGTCGGCGGTTCTTGCGTGCAGATGATGGAAGGGACGTTCCGGCTGGCGGGGGAGGGCTGAGAGCACGCTCTCTGCCCTCGTCATTCCGGGGCAGCGCGAAGCGCTGAGCCCGGAATCCATCGGGCTACGGCGTTGCTGGGTGAATGGATTCCGGCTTCTTGCTGCGCACGCCCCGGAATGACAGCGGGAGCTACGCCTGCCGTCCCGCCAGATTATTCACCGTCACCCCATCGCGCTCCTCGATCGCCTCCGCGATCATCTGGCGGTGGCAGTGGGTATGGTCGCGCTCGTAGCAGAGCAGGCACACGGGGCCTGCCTTCTTCACCAGCGCCGAAAGCTCGTCCATCTCTTCGCGGGCTTGCGGCGTCTTCAGGTGCTTCCCGTAGATCTTTTCCAGCACATCGTATTGTCCGCTGCGCGCGGCGAGGCGGCCCTCCTTCGGCGTGCCGAGCGCTGCGAGGTGGACATAGGCGATGCCGCGCTCGTCGAGCCCCGCGGCAAGCTGCTTCTTGGAAAAGCCGGGCCGCCGGGATGACGTCACCGCGCGCACGTCGACCACGAGCTTGACGCCGGCCTCTTCCAATTCGTCCAGCACCGCCTTGGGCGGGGTCTGCTCATAGCCGATGGTGAAGAGCTTCTTCGCCTTTGCCATTGGACACCTCAGCTCATGACACGGGAGGTCGTCATGCCCGGGCTTGTCCCGGGCATCCATGTTCTTCGTGCCGCGCGGCAAAGGCGTGGATGGCCGGGACAAGCCCGGCCACGACGTGTTGAGACTGTGGCGTTCCTAGCTGCAAGCGCCATCGGGCATAGTCTCGTTCAGCTTACCCGCGCGATCAGTTCCATGGCGCCGTGCGGGGCGCGGACCTTGCCCTCGTGAATGACATAAGCGAACACGTCGCGCGGCTCTTTCTTCGGCTTGGTCTTGTCGACCTTCGGCAGGTCGTCGGGTTCGCCGCCCGCGGCCCAGGCCTGCAGGCGTTCCGCCCAGGCATCCAGCTGCTTCGGCGGATAGCAGGTCTTGATCTCGTCATTGCCCTTTTGCAGCCGGGCATAGACGAAATCGCTGGCGACGTCGGCGATCGCCGGATATTTGCCGTGCTCTGCGAACACCACGGGCGTCTCGAATTCGCGGATCAGTGCGATGAAGTCGGGCGCGCAAAAACTGTCGTGGCGGACCTCGACGACATGGCGCAGCGCGCGCCCCTCGAGCTTGCGCGGCAACAGCTCCAGGAACTTGCCGAAATCGGCGCTGTCGAATTTCTTGGTCGGCGCGAACTGCCACAGCACCGGCCCGAGCCGGTCGCCGAGCTCCAGCACGCCGGAATCATAGAACCGCTTGATGGAATCGCCGGCCTCGCCGAGCACGCGGCGGTTGGTGGCAAAGCGCGGCCCCTTGACCGAGAACACGAATCCGTCCGGCACTTCGCTGGCCCATTTGCGAAAGCTCTCCGGCTTCTGCGAGCCGTAATAGGTGCCGTTGATCTCGATCGAGGTCAGCTTCGACGCCGCATAGGACAGCTCCTTCGCCTGCGTCAGCTTCTCCGGATAGAACACACCGCGCCAGGGCTCGAAGGTCCAGCCGCCGATGCCGATGAAGATGTTGCCGGACTTTTTGGACGCGGTTTTTGCTTTGGCCACGGAGGATCTCGCATCGTCGGGGAGGGACCTCATCCTAATCAAACGAGTTGTGATTGGCCAGTTGCCGTGTCCCGTCTAAGCTCGCAAAAGGGTCTGCGAAAAAGGAGAACAAGATGCGGATGCTGATGCTGGGAGCGGCGCTCGTCATGATGACATCTGCTGCCACGACACAAGCTGTCATGGCTGACGATGACGATGCGAAGGGGGCGCAGAAGCTCGCCATGCAGGGCCGCGACGATTACTGGCATTGCCTGGCGCGGGAATATTCGCGCGACAGCAATCAGGGCCTCTCGGAACAGGATTTTGGCCGCTCGGTTGCCGGCGCCTGTCCGTCGGAACGACAATATTACCGGGTCGCCTTGCTGGATTATCTCACCACGCAATACCCGGCCATCGATGCCGGCGCCCATCTCGCGACCGCGAACAGGGCCGTGGAGTCGGCGCAGAAGGATGTCGTGACGGCCTTCGTCAAGCACAGGCCGCCTGCCAGGTAGGGAGTGGCGAATAGGGCACGAACACGGCCGCCTTATTCGCTGCTCGCCATTCGCTATTCGCCCCTTCGGGGCTCTTCCGGCCCCGCGCTCATCCATGATATCAGTGGCCGCATCTGGAATAGGGATGGATTTCCATGTCGTCTGAGTCGGTGGGTGGCATCTTGGGCGCGATCGTCGCGGCGATCGTGCTTGCGGTCGCCGTCGTCTTCGGGCCGATCGGCCAGTACGGCAAGCCGCCCAAACCGGCGAAAGTTGAGCCTGCTCCTGCTGCGGCGCCGCCGGCACCCGCCGCACCCGTACCGCGTGGTCCGGTGATCAAGGAAGTCCCGAACTAGCGGTGGCCCCAAAGCGGCGGCACCTAAAATGGGGCCTTTGCCCCCTTGAAAAGCGGTTTTGCCGTCCCCATCTAGCTTGTAACGGCGACGTTGAGCGGAAAACTCCGGCGCTGGGACGACCTTGGAATAGCATGGGCTCGCGCCGGATGTACGCGCGGTCCGCCGTTCCGGGGTCGTTGGCATTTTAGGGCCCTTTTTGGGCCGTTTCCCCTCGAAAATCCCGGCTTCGCATCGCAGAACTTGGCAGCGCAGGACGCGGCGGATATACGCTGCCGTCATGAATGAAGCGATCAGACCGGGCACCGACAACACGCCGCAGGCCCATCAGGCATCTTTGCCGTCGCCGCAATTGTCGGTCGTCGTCCCGACCTTCAACGAGCGCGACAACGTCACGGTGCTCTACCGGCGGCTGGAGGCGGTGCTTGTCGGCATCGCCTGGGAGGTCGTGTTCGTCGACGATAATTCGCCTGATGGCACCTGGGACGTCGTGCGCGCGCTCGCCCAGCGCGACAGCCGCGTGCGCTGCATCCGTCGCATCGGCAGGCGCGGCCTCTCGGGCGCCTGCATCGAGGGAATCCTGGCCTCCAGCGCGCCCTACGCGGCCGTGATCGACGCCGACCTGCAGCACGACGAGACGCAACTGCCGAAGATGCTGTCGCTGCTCGCGAGCGGGCAGGCCGATCTCGTGGTCGGCAGCCGCTATATCGAAGGTTACAAGAGCGAAGGTTTCAACAAGCAGCGCGCCGGCGCCAGCGCGCTCGCGACCGAACTCGCCAGGAAGGCGCTGCGGGTCGAGATCGCCGATCCCATGAGCGGCTTCTTCATGGTCCGCCGCGATCGCTTCGAGCAACTGGCGCCGAAATTGTCGGTGCACGGCTTCAAGATCCTGCTCGATCTCGTCGCCAGCGCAAACGGCAGTCTGCGCGCCGTCGAAATCCCCTACACGTTCGGCGAGCGCCAGCACGGCGAGAGCAAGCTCGATTCCATGGTCGCGCTGGATTTTCTGGGTCTGGTGCTGGCCAAGTTCACCAACGACGCCGTCTCACTGCGCTTCATCCTGTTCGCGATGGTCGGCGGCATTGGCCTCGTGGTGCATCTCACCACGCTGTTCATCGCGCTTCGGCTGATCAAGGTGCCGTTCGCGGAGGCGCAGGCCGCCGGCGCCGTCGTTGCCATGACCAGCAATTTCGTCCTCAACAACTTCCTCACCTATCGCGATCAGCGACTGAAGGGTTTTGCGCTGCTGCGCGGCCTGATCGCATTCTACATCGTGTGTAGCGTCGGCCTGCTCGCCAATGTCGGCGTCGCATTCTCGGTCTACGACCAGGAGCCGATCTGGTGGCTGGCCGGCATGGCCGGCGCACTGATGGGTGTGGTGTGGAACTACGCGATGTCCGGACTGTTCGTCTGGCGCAAGAAATAGCGCCAGATGGGCGGGGCTGACGCGCGGATCGTCCGCAATACGGCGCTGGTGATACTCGCGCTGGTGGCGCTGCGGCTCGTCGCAGCGGCGTTCACCCCGATCACGTTCGACGAAGCCTATTACTGGATGTGGTCGAAGAATCTGGCGGGCGGCTACTACGACCATCCGCCGATGGTCGCCTATGTGATCCGGGCCGGCACCATGATCGCCGGCGACACCGAACTCGGCGTTCGCGTGTTCTCGATCCTGCTCGCGCTGCCGATGAGCTATGCGATCTATCGCTCCGCGGCGATCCTGTTCGGTGGCGCGCGCGTGGCTGCGACCAGCGCCATCCTGCTCAATGTCACGATGATGGCCTCGGTCGGCACGCTGATCGTAACGCCCGATGCGCCGCTGCTCGTTGCCTCCAGCTTCGTGCTGTTCTTTCTCGCAAAAGTGCTGGAGACCGGCCGTGGCGCCTGGTGGCTCGCGGTTGGTGCGGCGGTCGGCGCGGCGCTGCTGTCGAAATACACAGCCATGTTCTTCGGGCTGGCGATCCTGATCTGGCTCGCTGCCGTGCCGAAGCTCAGGCACTGGTTCCTCTCGCCCTGGCCGTATCTCGGCGGGCTCGTTGCGCTGGCGCTGTTCTCGCCGGTGATCCTGTGGAATGCGGATCATCAATGGGTCTCGTTCGCAAAGCAGCTCGGGCGTGCGAAGATCGAAGACTTCCGCCCGGTCTTCATCGCCGAGCTGATCCCGACCCAGATCGCGTTCGCAACGCCGCTGGTCTTCATTCTCGGCGCGATGGGGCTGCACGCGCTGACCTGGCGCCGGGCCGGCGCGCTCGCCTCGCGGGTGCTGATCGAGACGATGTTCTGGACCATCGTCGCCTATTTCGTCTGGCATTCGCTGCATGCCCGCGTCGAGGCCAACTGGTTCGCGCCGGTCTACCCGCCCTTCGTCGTCGCAGCAGCCGCGGCCGCCAGCCTCGTGCAGTGGAAGCCGCGGCAGCAGCGCCTGGTGGAGTTTTGCCTGCGCTGGTCCGCGCCCGCGGGCATCGTGATGTTTGCAGCGCTGATCGTGCAGGCCAACACCGGCTGGTTGTCGGGCTATCGCCGCGATGCGACCGTGCGCAGCGTCGGTGTCGGCTGGCGCGAGCTCGCCGCGGAGATCGAAACCGTGCGCGCGCGCAGCGGCGCGACCTGCGTCCTCGCGCCGGACTACGGCACCACCGGCTGGCTCGCCTTCTATCTGCCGCGCGACACCTGTGTAGTGCAACAGAACCAGCGCATCCGCTGGGTCAACATGCCCGAGCCCGATGCAAAGCTGCTCGCGGGCAAGCTGCTCTATGTCGACGAGCTGCGCGCGGACGGCTCCGCACTTGGCGATCGCTTTGCGAAGGTGACGCAGATCGCGCAATTGCAGCGCAAGCGCGGCCCGCTCGTGGTCGAGACCTACGGCATCGATCTGCTCGAAGGCGCCAAAGGCGACGTGCTGGATCGCTCGCCGCCGCCGGAAGCAAGATAAGCCTCCGATGTCGTCCCTTCGAACGCAGGGACCCATACCGCGTGATTTATCGATGGGCGCAAGTGTTCGTACCGCCGTGACACCTGTGCACTGGCAGCCTTCGCCAAACTTCTCCCTGTGGTGATGGGTCCCCGCGTTCGCGGGGACGACAGCTGAGAATGAGGCGCGCAGTTGCGGCTAGTCGATCATCTCGGCCCTGGCCGCGGTCTGGCTCGGCCCGTTGCGGTCGCGCCAGAACCAGACGGTCACGACGCCGGAGCGGCCGCGGACCTGGGTGAGCAGTGGGCCTGTCAGAATGCCATCGGGATCGCCCTGGAAGTCGGCCGCATCCAGCAGCGTATCGGTCAGCGCGAGCCGCGCCTTGTTCTGCGCGGCGACCTCCATCAGCCGGCTCGCGACGTTGACGGTGTCGCCCGTCGCCGTGATGTGCTGGTGGCTTTCGCCGAGACGAGAGGCGACGATCGGACCAAAATGCGCGCCGATCTTGAAGCCGAGCCGACCTCCGATCGCAGGGGGCAGTGCCGCGATCCAGCTTTCGACGCGACGATGCAGGTTGATCGCGCACCTCAGCGCGCGTGCCGCGTCGTCGGGCATCGCGCGGGGCAGGCCGAACAGGATCATGGCGCCGTCGCCGAGAAAGCCGGTGATCAGGCCGTCGCAGTCGACGGCCGCCTTGTCGATCAGCGCGTGAAACGTCCTGAGCAGATCCTGGAGTTGGTCCGGATCGATCTTTTCGCTGAACGCCGTGAAGCCGGAGAGATCGATGAAGACCACGGCGGCGTCCTGCCGCACGGGCCTGGACAGGAAATCGGGATCGCGCGCCAGCCACTCCTGCACCGCAGGCGCCTGGAATTGCGCGAGCGACCGGCTCTTGTCGGCGAAATATTGCGTGCGGCGGCCGCCCACCCACAGCTGCATGCCTGCGAAGACCACGACCGGCGGCACGGCGGCAGCGAGCGTGGTCGCGGCATTCAGCCAGACGCCATGCGTGAATGCGAACAGGTTCAGCCCGCCCCACGCGATCATCACCGCGGCCGCGGCCACGAGGCCGGGTGCACTGCGCCGCCAGGCCAGCAGGCCGACTAGCAGCATCGGCAGCAGGATCGCGGTGAGCGCATCGGCGATGCGGACCTTGCGGTCGCGCACGATGCCGTCGCCGGCGACGAGATGGGTGATCGCGGTCGAGACCACCTCCACGCCAGGCATCAGGGAATCGAATGGCGTCGGGTAGAAGTCGCCGCCGCCGGCGACCGCTGCGCCGATCACGACGATGCGGTTCTCGATCGCCGCGCGGTTGAGCGTGCCATCGAAAATGCTCTGGGCGCTGACGGTGCGGATGGTGCGGCGCGGGCCGTAATAGGTGATCGGCAGTGCAAAGTCGGTATC
Source organism: Bradyrhizobium cosmicum (assembly GCF_007290395.2). NCBI lineage: Bacteria > Pseudomonadati > Pseudomonadota > Alphaproteobacteria > Hyphomicrobiales > Nitrobacteraceae > Bradyrhizobium > Bradyrhizobium cosmicum. The sequence goes on from NZ_CP041656.2 coordinate 2,789,689, forward strand.
GGTCGGCACCGCGCGGTCGCCGAGCATGAGGTGATCCGGCGCGATCGTCAGCGGCTTGTCGAGCGCACGGCTCGCGACGCGCAAGGGGAAAGAGAGCTCGACCTTGTCGGCCGTCCGGAACAGCATCGGCACCGAGAGCGGCGAGCCCGACTGCCCCGTTGCGACGTTGACGACGCCGACATCGGCGTGGTCGGCGAAAGCCGGAAGCGGCAGCAGGAAGCGCTCGGCCTGAGGCAGGACGGCGAGGGGGCCGTCGCTGCTCGGCTCCACGGTCTCGCTGGCGCTCGGGAAGATCGCCGCGGCAGCGAGCACCATCGGACCCGTGGCCAGCGTGTTCGCCAGCGTGGCGTCGCCGATCGCGGCGCTGCGGTCGACCAGCAGCAGGTCGATCGCGACCACCTTCGGCTTGAACTGCACGATGGTGTCGACGACGCGGGCGAGATCGGCGCGCGGCAGCGGATAGCTGCCGCCCCGCTTCACCACGGTGTCGTCGATCGCGACGATGGTGACGAGATCGGGCGGAACCTGCACGCCGCGGACCTGGGTTCGCCAATCCGTCAGCGTCGCCTCGAGGCGATCGAGAAAACGCAGGTGACCATTGGCATGGCCGGCATAGATGCCCGCGCCCCACAGCCCGGTGAGGACGAGTGCCGCCAAGATCTGAACGCGTCTCTTCATTGCGTCGTACTGCAATCTTCTGTGTTGTCAGGGCCTGACGGAGCAGGCCTTACCGACCGGGCCTCATTGGCCCAGTCTTGCCATCAGCGCGTCGACGCGCGGCTGGCCCCATGTCTTGACGGTCAATGGACCGGTTGCCTCGACATCGACGCCTTCGCCGGGACCCAGCACGACGCTGCGTCCACGCGCTCTGCGGCTCACGCCGACGCGGCCGTCGGCGACGAAGACCGAAGTCTTTGCATCTGCGACATCGACCGCCCATTTGGTGCCGCGCACCGCGGCGATCGCTTGCGGCGTCAGTACCTTGAAGGGATTGCCGCCGGGCTTTTTGCGCACGTCGACCAGCAGCGCTTTGCTGCTCAACTCTACCGAGTCTATATGTCCGTCGCGGTTGGCGTCCTTTAGTTCAAATCTGGCACCGCTTTCGGCAACGATGGTGATGCCGTTGTCGCAGCGCCAAGTCTGCGTGCCCGCGGCCGTCGGCGATGCCGTGCAGCCCGCCGTGGCGGCAGGCTGTGCGCCCGCAGATCCAGTCAATAGAACCAACCCCGCCAGAGCGAAAAACCCGGCGCGCGCGAACCTTCTCATGCCAGCCTCCGTTTGCGTGCTCGGCACAGTTCAAGGCGATGTTGATACGGCACCGTATCACACGCAGAGGCTGCTGAATAGTGCCGCTCTGGGAGCTATTTCCTCGCTGCGGCATTTTCCAGACAGGCGCGATCAACTTTCAGTCAGGGACGTCGGACGAGTTCGGCCTGCATCTGCATGGTTCGAGATGCCCGCTTTGGCGGGCTCCTCACCATGAGGGTCTGAAATCTCGTCGCGGAACGCGCCCTCATCCCGAGGGTCGCCGGAGGCGGGCGTCTCCGAGGATGGCCGTCGGCGAGGGCGGATCCACCAGCCTCGCACAACGCTTCACCGCTATCGTCCGGGTATTGAAGACCACGAAAACGACTTGGTTGGATGGCCTAGAGAGGCGGCTGGAGAGGTTCGCTGACCGTGCCGAACCGGCCGAGAATTATAGTTAACAGATGCGCCTAAGTCCGTAATTGTGCGGGCGTTTTCTCGAAATGGCACAGCGTTAACGAGCTGCCTCACATCCGCCCGAACTTAATCCGCATTTAACTAAAAGTCGCCTTAATGACGCTCCGGCCCTCTGCGAAATGCTGTTCCCGGATCGTGACCAGCGGCACTTCTAAGGGGGACTTAGTGACACCGTCCTGGACGCAAGGCGAATGAGTACGAGTATCGCGGCGCAAAGTAACGCGGCACGGAAGTCCGAGAATCTCTCCAGAAAGTCTCTTCGGAAACCTTCCCGGAAAATGACTAACACCAATTGGCTTGGCGCTGCCGCCATCGGCTGCGCCGTGCTTGGCGCCGGCTGGACCGTCTACAGCAACGTGCTCGGCGCCAGCGTCTATCCGAGCGTCGGCAGCACCGGCTACGACGAGCCCGTGATCAAGCGAGCGCCCAAGGTGGCGCTGCGCGAGGCGGGCGACGCCATCAAGGAAGCCTTCGCCCTGTTGCCCGACCGGCTTCAGGTCGCAGCTCCGATCTCGCGCGAAATGTTCAACGAGCGCTTTGCCGCGGCCGCGACCCAGGGTGTGGCGTCGAATGCGGCGGGCGCGGTCACCGCAACCCAAATTGCCGCCGCCAGGGAAACGTCGAAGGACGCCCCGAAGCAGAGCGTGATCGCGAAGGTCGCCGAGGCGCTGAAGCCGGCGGCTCCGGCCAAGATCGCGGATGCGGCCAAGGCCAAGCGCGGCGCCGATGCCCAGATACAGCTGGCCTCGGCCGATCCGGCCGAGATCGTGCCGGCGCCCGAAGCGAAGCCAAAGTCGTTCGCCGATCGCGCCAAGGCTGCGGTGATGTCGATCACCGGTCCTCGTCAGTCGATGGTGGAGAAGCTCTGGGGCAAGCGCGAGCCGTCCGGCGGCCTGCTCGCCTATGCCTCCGCCGATGCCAGCGTGACCGCCTCGATCGCACCGCGGGAGCAGAACCCCATGCTCGGCGGTTCGGCGCCCTACGAGCGCGACACCGCGGTCTACGACATCACCGCCAAGACGGTTTACCTGCCCGACGGCACCAAGCTCGAGGCGCATTCCGGCCTCGGCTCCAATCTCGACGATCCGCGCTCGTCGAAGGTGCGCATGCGCGGCGTGACGCCGCCGCACATCTACACGCTGAAACCGCGCGAGGCGCTGTTCCACGGCGTCCCGGCGCTGCGCCTGACCCCGATCGGCGGCGAGAGCGCGATCTACGGCCGCGACGGCCTGCTGGCGCACACCTTCATGCTCGGGCCGAACGGCGACTCCAACGGTTGCGTGTCGTTCAAGGATTACTACGCATTCCTCGACGCCTATCGCAACAAGGGCATCCGCAAGCTCGCGGTGCTGGCGCGGGTGGACTGATCCCGGCTCGTTCTCGATGATGCAAAAGGGCCGCTCGCAGCGGCCCTTTTCTTTTTTCGCTTCAGCCCGGCCAGCACTGTCCGCCGCCGTCGATCCGCAGCACCTGGCCGGAGACGAAGGCGCCCATGGGGCCGGCGAAAAATTCGACGACGCGCGCGACCTCGTCGACGGTCGCGATGCGGTCGAGCGTGCCGGTCTCGACCATCCTGTCGGGGTCCACCGCGCGGGTGCCGAGGAAGCGGCCGGTGCGGGTATCGCCGGGCGCGATGCAGTTGACGGCGATGTCGTAGGGGCGGAGCTGGTCGGCGAGGCATCGCGTGTAATGGGTCACGCCGGCCTTCGACACCGCATAGATCGCGCCATTGGTGCGCCCTTTGAACGCGGCGACCGAGCCGAGCGTGACGATGCGGCCGCGCCGCCGCTCCATCATGCCCTTCGCGACCGCCTGGCAGGTCAGGATGGTCGAGAGCAGGTTGCGCTCCAGCACCGCGCGCACGTCGGCCTCCTTGATGTGCACCGCGTCGTTCGGATCGGGCTTGCCGCCGGTCGCCGCAATGTCGCCGCCGGCATTGTGCACGAGAATGTCGATCGGTCCGAGCGCGGCTTCAGTCTCGCCAATCACGCGCGCGATGTCCTCGCCTTTGGTGAGATCGCCGAGCACGCGCTGGCTGCGGACACCGAACTGGCGGCCGATCTCCGCGGCCACCGCGGTCAGCGAGGTGCCCTCGCCATATTCCGCGGGCCCGTTTTCGCGCATGCCGTGAATGGCGACGTCGGCACCGAGCGCGGCGAGCTTTTCCGCGAAGGCGCGGCCGAGCCCGCGCCCCGCGCCGGTGACGAGCGCAACCTTGCCTGCCAGAATCTTCGCCGTGTCATGCGATGCCATGATCTTGTTCCTGTCGTGAGATGTCGGTCCGCCGCGGGATCGAGGCCGATCGCCAGCGCCTGCGCCCGGGTGATATCGCACGATCAGCGTTTGACGAAAACCAGATTGCAGGCCCGCGCCTCGTTGCGCTTGCCGCTGCCCCGGCTACGGTCGAACTGCGCGTCGACCGTAAAGGCGTAGGGCGAGCCGGGCGCGACGTTGTTGAGGGTATACGTGCTCGCCCCCGTCGTCCCGCGCGCGCTCAAGGTCGTCTTGCCGTCCGCCGGGATCTGGCCGTCGATCTCCAGCCGGTTGACGCCGCTCGGCCCCTGCACCTCGGCGTGAAACACGCCGTTCGTCACGGTTGCCGCGAGGGCCCTGGTGAAGCCCTGCGCCTTGCCCGTGGCCTGGCAATTCAAAGTCACGTCCCAGTTGCCGTCAAAATCCTTGCTGCCGCCGACTCGGGCATTGCCAGCCGCCGGCGCAAGCGCCGTCTTCTGTTTCAATCCTTCGACTCGCGCCCTGGCGAGGGTCGCGAAGATGCAATTCGGGAATCTGGCGAGATGGTCTTCGTAGGCCCCCAGCGTGCCGATGCCGTCCGCGGCCTTCCAATGCGCCTCTGCGGCTGCGCAGGGATCAGCCTTTGGCGTGGCCTGGGGCGCGGCTGGCGCCACCGTGACCGACACCGGCCCATTCAGATAGAACTTGCCGATGATCGACAGCGACAGCTCCGGGAGCTGGGTCTTGCCGCTGCTGTCATAGACATCGCTGCTGATGTCGCGGAAGACGTCGCCGATTTCCTGCGGCTCCTCGATGTGCTTGAGGAACGCGGTCGTATAGGGACTGTTGCGGCCGGTGCCGTCGGCGGCGGTCTGCCCCGATTGCGTCGAGAACGACACGATCGTGCCGCGCGGCGCCTCGACCTTCGACAAGCCGCGTCCGACCGAGGCGGCCCGCGTCGCGGAGCGCTTGAGGGTTTCGGCCAGCGGATTGTCGCGGCAGGAATCCAGCACGAGGATGCGAAGGTTCTTGGCCTGCTGCAGATCGTTCACGATGTCGTCGACCCGCACGAAGCGCTTGAGGTCCGCTTCATCGGTCAGCATGGCGTCAACCGGCATCAGGTAGTTCACGCCGTTGTACTGCATCGCATGTCCGCTGTAGTAGAACAGCGCGACATCGGCCCGGCTTGCCGCGCGCGCGAAGCGGATGGTCAGGTCCTGCATGTCGGCCTGTCGCAGGTCGATGCCCTGGAGCACCTCGAAGCCGCTGCGCTTGAGCGAGCCGGCCACGTCCTCGGCGTCGTGCGCGGGGTTCGGGAGCTGCGCCGTGGAGGCATAGGCGCCGTTGCCGATCACCAGCGCAACCCGGGTGTCCGCCGATGCGGGAACAACGCAGAGCCAGCAGGCGAGGAGGGCCAGAGAGAGTCCGGGCAAGAATCCGGACAGGTGAAATCCTGAAAGAGCGCGCATGAATACCGTCCGAGGAAAAATCGAAAAATATCCCCCAGATTAGCGCATGCGGCACCGACTTCAATGTCCTTGTCGGGAACCGCTCGGATCTGGCGACCATGGCATCCCGTCACGCCGGGCTCGCGGCCACCGTCTTGCGCAGCGCCATCTCGGTCGCGATCGCCTCCCGCACTGCGGGACGCGCCTGCATGCGGCCGAGATAGGCCGACAAGGCTGGCCATTGCGCGATGTCGACGCCGGCGGGGCGAAGCAGCAGCAAGGCCCAGGTGAGGTGAGCATCCGCGACGGTGAAGCTCTTGCCGACGAGGAATTCGCGGTCCTCGAGATGTGCCGATGGCACCGCCAGCGTTTGCGTGATCCTTGCGCGCGGCTTGGCCAGCGAGCCGTCGTCCTTGTACCAGAAGGTCGGAAACAGGAACGCCTTGTGGATCTCGGTGCCGATGAAGCTCAGCCATTCCTGCAGGCGGTAGCGGTCGGGATCGCCGAAGCCTGGCGCAAGGCCGGTCTCGGGCTTCACATCGGCGATGTATTGCAGCACCGCGGCGCTCTCGGTCAGCCGTTCGCCGTTCTCCAGCACCAGGACGGGCACTGCGCCCTTCGGCGAGACGCCGCGAAAATCGCTGCCGTCGTCCGCGACCTTCTTCGTCCAGATGTGGGCGAGGTGGTACTGCGCCTCGATGCCGGCCTCCATCAGCGCGATGCGGCTGGCGAGCGAGCAGGCCATCGGAAAGAAATAGAGTTTCAGCATCGCTCGCGCTCCGTCAGGTCAGCACATCGCCTTGCGCGATGATCGCAAACCGATCCGACAATTCGGCCAGCGCGACCTCGTGAATCGTGCGTGCCGACAGCGCGCCGCCGCGGCCGTCCGGCAGGTCGCGGGTGGCGCAGGCGTCGGCCGCGATCGTGGTGCGCAGCCCGAGGTCGAGCGCGGCGCGCGCCGTTGAGCTGACGCACATGTGGGTCATGAAGCCCGCAAGCACGATGTTGGTGCGGCCGGTCGCAGCTATGCTTGCTTGCAGGTCGGTGCCGGCAAAGGCGTTCGGCAGTGCCTTCTCGATCACGGGCTCGCCCTCCAGCGGTGTCAGGCTCGACACGATCGCCCCGCGCTCGGCCTCTCGATCGAACAGGCTGCCGGCGCGACCCCGGTGCGCGATGTGGAAGATCGCAGCGCCGCTCTGCCGCGCGCGGGCGAGCAGTTTTGCGGCGACCGCGATCGCGGGCTCGGCGTCGGGCAAGGCGAGGGGACCGGAACGATATTCGTTCTGGATGTCGATCAGCACCAGGCAGGAATCGGCGAGCCTGGGCGGATTGAGATCGGCGCCGGAGAGCTCGAGCAGGGTCTTGGGAGCGGTCATGCTGGTCAGGCCTTCTGAGGGGATCGGATGCGTGACACTAGCGCGGCCGCGGCCTGCCATTGTGCAGGACTATTGCAGCATATGGCTGCAAATTTGCAGGCGACGGCCGCCCCTGCTAGGCTTGTCGCCATGAACTGGGACGATCTGCGCATCATCGCCGCGGTGAGGGACGAGGGCACCTATGCCGGCGCCAGCGCGCGGCTGCGCATCGACGAGACCACGGTCGGCCGCAGGCTTGCGCGTATCCAGCGAGATCTCGGCGTGCCGCTGTTCGACGCGGTGGATGGGCTGCGCCGGCCGACCCGCCATTGCGAGGCGGTGCTCGATCATGTCGGCGCGATGGCCGCGCATGTCGCCGCGATCGATCGCATCAAGGAGAGCCAGGTGGGCCCCGTCGGCCGGCTGCGCATCGCCTCGACCAATGCGGTCGCCGAAGAGCTGCTGGCGCCGCACGCCAGTGCCTTCCTGCGCGATCATCCGGGGCTGACCCTCGAATTCCTGACCTCCAGCGGCAACGTCAAGTTTTCGCGCTGGCAGGCCGACCTCGCCATTCGCCTGCGCAAGCCGGAGAAGGGCGACTTCACCATCTCGAAGCTCGGCGATGTCAGGCTGTATTTCTTTGAGCCCGCCGACCGCAGCGGCGGCGAGCCGGTCACGTGCGTTTATCCGGACGAGCTCGACGCCATTCCGGAGCAGCAGTTCCTGCGCGCCAAGCGGCTGACGAACATGCGCTGTGTCACAGACAATGTCCGCATCATCAAGACACTGATCCAGTCGCATCAGGCCGTCGGCGTGCTGCCCGAGCACAGCTGCGGAGATCTGCTCGCCGACCGTGGCCTGCACGCGACGCTGCTGCCGAAGCGGCGTGATGTCTGGTTGCTGGTGCAGAATCATCTCAAGCGCGATCCGGCGACGCGGCTCACCATCGCATGGGTGCGGCACTGCTTCGGGGATTTTTCGCGCGGCTGACGGCCGGTGGCCTTGCCGTGAACGCGGTCCGCCCATGGCGCGACCAAGTTTTGGGAGCGCAGGGATTGCACGCGCGCGAAGGTTGCGTAATCTCGCGGGCAAAAGTTGAGATCAGGCAGGCATGACCACTCTTGAACAAACGACCAGGCCGCGGGCCAGACCGCAGGAATGGAAGGCGATCGTCGTCCTGATCCTGCTGATCCCGGTGCTGTGGTCGCCGCCGTTCCTGTTTCGCTTCTTCCTGTATCAGCCGTTCAGCATTCCCTCGAGCTCGATGATGCCGACGCTGATGACCGGCGATTACGTGTTCGCTTCGAAGCGCGCCTATGGCTACGGGCCCTATTCGTTTCCCTTTGCGTCGTCCCTGATCTCGAGCCGTGTCTTTGCCGCCGAGCCCGAATATGGCGATATCGTCGTGTTTCGCACGCCACAGGACACGTCGGTCGACTATGTCAAGCGCGTGGTCGGGCTGCCTGGCGACCGCATCCAGATGCGGCAGGGCCAGCTCTTTCTCAATGAGAAGCCGGTCGCTCGCGTCGCTCTGAAGGAGACAGGCGGTGAGGCCGCCTGTGGCACCGACGACGCGAAAGTCAGGAACTGGCGCGAGACACTGCCGAACGGCGCGTCTTACGTCACCTACGACTGCGTCGACAGCGGCTACTACGACAACACTGGCGTCTACACCGTGCCGCCGGGCCATTTTTTCGTGCTCGGCGACAACCGCGACAACTCCACCGACAGCCGCGTGATGACCGCCATAGGCTTCGTGCCGATGGACAATCTGGTCGGCCGGGTGACGCGGATCATCTGGTCCCTCGACGACGACGGCGAGCCACGCTTCGAGCGGATGGGCAAGGTGCGGTAGCCTCGCTTCATTCGACATGACGCGAATGTCTGCGAAATTTCACTCCAGGGTAGCGCTGCACCGAAGCAGCTGGTAGGCAGTTGCTCCATCAGCATCGCAGGTAGGGTTTGGAATGTCGGGCGCGGGGGCGGGTGAAACGACGAGCGGATTGTCTCCCTATCTGACGATCTGGTGGAGGCCGCGGCGGACGATCCAGGACGTCGTCGCCCGACCATACAGCTCTCGGGTGCTGGTCCTGGCAGCTCTTGGCGGCACCGCATCCGCCGTCACATGGTTGCTGGGTATGGACGTCGATCAGTCGCTGACGGATTGGCGTGTCCTTCTTGCCTGCCTTGTCGGCGCCGGGTCTCTCAGCATCTTGAATCTGTATATTGGCGCCTGGGTTGCCGCGGGCGTTGGGCGTCTGCTCGGTGGGACCGCATCCACTGCGGAGCTGCGTACCCTACTCGCGTGGGGCATGTTGCCGGCTATCGCGGGCGCCGTGCTGGCGATCGCGGCGGTTCTTGGACTGCGCGTTGCCGGTGCCGGCGCAATGCCGGCGGTGCTTGCGTTTATGGTCGGCATTTGCAGCCTGTGGTCCATGGTGATGACGCTGCTGATGCTGGGCAGCGTCGAAGGCTTCGGCTTCTTTCGCAGCTTCGTCACTTACGGCATATCCACGCTCTGCTTGCCCGCAGTCTTCGCGCTGCTGATCCGAACGTTCCTGTTTCAGCCGTTCAGCATCCCGTCGGGGTCGACCATTCCCGCCTTGCTGCCTGGTGATTACGTCTTCGCCAACAAATTTGCCTATGGGTACAGCCGCTTTTCGCTGCCGTTCGGGGTGGCGTCATTCCCTGGGCGCGTGTTCGGCGCCGACCCCGCGCGCGGGGATATGGTCATCTTTCGCCTGCCGAAGGACGAGAGGACTGATTACGTCAAGCGTGTCGTCGGATTGCCCGGCGATCGCATCCAGATGAAGGATGGCGAGCTCCTGATTAATAGCACGCCCGTGCGACGCGAGAGGATGGATGATCTCACGGGGATCGACGCGTGCGGTTCGGGCACGACCGGCGTCAGGCGTTGGCGCGAGACGTTGCCGAACGGGGTAAGCTACGAGACGCTCGACTGCGCCGACAACGGTTACTTCGACAACACCACGACCTATACGGTGCCGGCCGCGCACCTGTTCGTGCTCGGCGACAACCGCGACAACTCGACAGACAGCCGCGCGATGTCGGCGATCGGCTTCGTCCCGATCGACAACCTCGTTGCCCGCGTGAGCATGATCTTCTTCTCGCGCGCGGCGGGCGGAGCGGGCGCGCCGTCCAGCATGCGGTTCGAGCGGATTGGTGCGACGGTGCGGTGAGGCGAGCTTGCCCATCCGCTCTTCATTCCAGGACGCGCGAAGCGCCAGCCTGCTGCGGTAGTTTACTTGTAGTCTGGATTCCGCCGCGCTCCATCCAGTCTACGGCCGTCATTTCCAGTCGTGCGAAGCAATCCCTCACAAACAAAAACCCCGGCATCGCTGCCGGGGTTTCGTAGTTCTTGAGGTGGCTGGACCTTAGAAGTCCATGCCGCCCATGCCGCCGCCCGGGGGCATTGCGGGGCCGGAGCCGCCCTTCTTGGGCAGCTCGGCGACCATGGCTTCCGTGGTGATCAGCAGGGCCGCAACCGAGGCTGCGTTCTGGATCGCGGTGCGGACGACCTTGGTCGGGTCGATGATGCCCTTCTTGACGAGGTCACCGTATTCGCCGGTCTGGGAGTCGAAGCCGAAAGCGTACGACTTGTTCTCGAGCACCTTGCCGACGATCACAGAGCCGTCTTCACCGGCGTTGATCGCGATCTGGCGAGCCGGAGCCGACAGCGCCTTGCGGACGATCTCGACGCCGGTCTTCTGGTCGTCGTTCTTGGTACGCAAGCCCTTGAGCTGCTCGGAGGCACGGAGCAGGGCGACGCCGCCGCCTGGGACGATGCCTTCCTCGACAGCCGCGCGGGTCGCATGCATCGCGTCATCAACGCGATCCTTGCGCTCCTTCACCTCGATCTCGGTGGCGCCGCCGACGCGGATCACCGCGACGCCGCCGGCCAGCTTGGCAAGACGCTCCTGGAGCTTCTCACGGTCGTAGTCCGAGGTGGTTTCCTCGATCTGCGCCTTGATCTGGGCCACGCGCGCCTCGATGTCGGCCTTCTTGCCGGCGCCGTTGACGATCGTGGTGTTCTCCTTGTCGATCATCACCTTCTTGGCGCGACCGAGCATGTTGAGCGTGACGTTCTCGAGCTTGATGCCGAGATCTTCCGAGATCGCCTGGCCGCCGGTCAGGATCGCGATGTCCTGCAGCATGGCCTTGCGGCGATCGCCGAAGCCCGGGGCCTTGACGGCCGCGACCTTCAGGCCGCCGCGCAGGCGGTTCACGACCAGGGTCGCAAGCGCTTCGCCTTCGACGTCCTCGGCGACGATGACCAGCGGCTTGCCGGTCTGCACCACGGCCTCGAGCAGCGGGAGCAGCTCGTTCAGCGAGGAGAGCTTCTTCTCGTTGATGAGGATGTAGGCGTCGTCCATCTCAACGCGCATCTTGTCGGCGTTGGTGACGAAGTAGGGCGAGATGTAGCCGCGGTCGAACTGCATGCCTTCGACGACGTCGAGTTCGGTCTCGAGCGACTTGGCTTCCTCGACGGTGATGACACCCTCGTTGCCGACTTTCTTCATGGCGTCGGACAGGAACTTGCCGATCTCCGCGTCGCCGTTCGCCGAGATGGTGCCGACCTGGGCGATCTCGTCGTTCGAGGTGACCTTCTTGGAGTTCTTGACGAGGTCCGCAACGACGGCTTCGACCGCGAGGTCGATACCGCGCTTGAGGTCCATCGGGTTCATGCCGGCGGCAACCGACTTGGCGCCTTCGCGCACGATCGCCTGGGCCAGCACGGTGGCGGTGGTGGTGCCGTCGCCGGCCGCGTCAGCGGACTTGGAGGCGACTTCGCGCACCATCTGCGCGCCCATGTTCTCGAACTTGTCCTCGAGCTCGATCTCCTTGGCGACGGTGACGCCGTCCTTGGTGATGCGGGGAGCGCCGAACGACTTGTCGAGCACGACGTTGCGGCCCTTGGGACCGAGCGTGACCTTCACCGCGTTGGCGAGGATGTCGACGCCGCGAAGCATCTTGTCGCGCGCATCGACGGAGAATTTGACTTCTTTAGCTGCCATGTGGATTTTTCCTTAGGGGTTTAGCTGGGTGAGAGAGGGGCTCTTAGGCCGCCTTCTTCTTGGAAGCGGGGACGTCGAGGACGCCCATGATGTCGCTTTCCTTCATGATCAGCAGGTCGACATTGTCGATCTTGACCTCGGTGCCGGACCACTTGCCGAACAGCACGCGGTCGCCGACCTTCAGGTCGATCGGGATCAGCTTGCCGGCTTCGTCGCGGCCACCCGGGCCGACGGCGACGATTTCGCCCTGCGAGGGCTTTTCCTTGGCACTGTCGGGAATGATGATGCCGCCAGCGGTCTTCTCTTCTGCGTCGATGCGCTTGACCACGACGCGGTCGTGAAGCGGACGGAATTTCATGCAGTCCTCCTAAGCAATTGCTCGGGTTGATAAATCTGGATTGTTAGCAGTCCCTGCTAGCGAGTGCCAGCGTGGGCACTGCTGAGATAAGCCAGGATTTTTGCGGGGGCAAGGGCTTCTAGCAGAAAAATAAGCACTCAGAAGGTGCGCCTGCCAAATTCCTTTACCATCGTTAACCGGCAATTGGGGCCGTATTAGCACGGAGTCCTGTCTGCTGCTAACGCATTGAATTTCAACAGCTTGTTAAACTTTTGGGCTTGAGATGAATTGTCAGTTTGCGTCACATTTCTCTCATGTGAGCGCATCGTTTCCGGGTGGCTCGTAAGCAGCGTACCGGCAAGCCACCCCTTGAATATGCGCTCCTGCAAAGGAGGTTGGCATGGTTTCGCGGGTTGGGGTTGTTTCCGACGACTTTCGGAAGCAGGTGCTGGGTTACGGGCTGACGACGGCGGAAATCCTCTATCGGATGCCGGATCATCCCTCGCTGCTCCAGACCTATGTCTGGCAGAACTACGATCTCTTCCCGAAATTCCCGGCGCTGAAGGACTTTCTGGCCTTCTGGCAGGCGAAGCTCGATGGTCCGCTCCACTCGGTGACGGTCGCGCATTCCAAGCTGATCAAGCCGGCCGAGCTGCGCGCCGTGGATGGCGTGTTCCGGCTGCATTGAGGCGCGCATCGGTTTCGTAGGTTGGGCAAAGGCGCGCACGCGCCGTGCCCACCATCGCTCCGCAATCGCATCTGACAATGGTGGGTACGCTGCGCTTTGCCCACCCTACGAGACCTGTTTGCGTGCTAGCCTCCTCCCATAACAACAGTGGAGGCAGCCCATGGCCAAGAAGGTGAAATCGCGTAGCGCGGTGCAGGTCGCAGTGAAGAAGCGGAGCGGCGCCAAGGTCGCCGTGCGATCCTCCGCGCGGAAGGCCGTGAAATCGAAAGTGCTCGCAACGCCAGCCAAGTCGGTCAAGAAACCCGCCCGTCCGAAACAGCGCATCGCCATCAGCCATCATCGCGAAGAAGACTTCAAGGCGGACGGCCTGCGCGCCTACGCCAAGTACCGCGACCTCGGCATCGCCGCTGCGAGCCACGGCCTCGCGCAGGCTCACGTGATCCGGCTGCAGGGCCCCTGCGATCCGGCCGAAGTCTCGAAGCTGCACTTCCACCACATCGACTTCCAGATGGTCTACGTCCTCAAGGGCTGGGTGAAGACCTACATGGAGGGGCAGGGCGAGACCCTGATGAAGGAAGGCAGCGCCTGGACCCAGCCGCCGAAGATCAAGCACATGATCCTGGATTATTCCGATGACGTCGAACTGCTGGAAGTGATCCTGCCGGCGGAATTCAAGACGGTGGAGTTGAAGGCGTAGGCTTTCTCCTCGTCGTTGCGAGGAGCCCGCGACAAAATTGCGTAGCAATTTTGCGCTGGTGCGACGAAGCAATCCAGCGGTTGCATTCTGGATTGCTTCGCTTCGCTCGCAATGACGCGCGGAGAGAGCTAACTCAACACCCCCACCACCGCACCCATCAAGCACGTCGTGAGCGTCCCCGACACGATCGACTTCAAACCCAGCGCGTTGATCTCCTCGCGTCGCTCCGGGGCCATCACCCCCAGGCCGCCGATCATGATGCCGAGGCTGGCGAAATTGGCGAAGCCGCACATCGCGTAGAGCATGATCAGGCGCGAGCGCGGATCGAGCGCATCGGCTGGCAGCTTCGAGAAGTCGACATAGGCGATCAATTCGTTGAGCACGGTCTTGGTGCCCATCAGGCTGCCGGCGGTCACCGCCTGATCCCACGGCAATCCCATCAGCCAGCACACCGGCGCCATCACGAGGCCGAGCAGGCGCTGCAGCGAGATCGCCGCGCCGCCAATATTCGGCAGCAGGCCGAGCATGGCATTGACGAGATAGACCAGCGCCACCAGCACCAGCAGCATCGCGACGATGTTGATGAGCAGCTCGATCCCCGCGCCGGTGCCCTTCACGATCGCATCCATCGTGCTGGCGACCTCCATCTCGGGATCCTCGAGCGTACCGCCGGTCCGCTTGACGGAGGTTTCCGGGACCATGATCAGGCTGACGAGGATCGCGGCCGGCGCGCCCAGCACGGAGGCGATGACGAAATGCGCGGCCGCGTCGGGAATCAGAGGAGCAAGGAGCGTCGCATAGAGCACCAGCACCGTGCCGGCGATGCCGGCCATGCCGCCGGTCATCACCAGGAATAATTCGCTGCGGGTCATCTGCGCCAGATACGGCCGGACGAACAGCGGTGCCTCCACCATGCCGAGGAAGATGTTGGCGGCGGTCGACAGCCCAACCGCACCGCCGACGCCAAGCGTCCGCTCCAGCAGCCAGGCCATGCCGCGCACGATCGGCGGAAGCACGCGCCAATAGAACAGCAGCGTCGTCAGCACGCTCATGACCAGCACGATCGGCAGCGCCTGGAACGCCAGGATGAAATCGGCGCCCGGCACCTTCAAATCGAACGGCAGGGCGCCGCCGCCGACATAGCCGAACACGAAGGAGGAGCCGGCGCGCGAGGCCGCCGAGATCGCACCGACGGCATCGTTGATGGCGCCGAAGGCGCGGGCGACGACCGGCACCTTCATCAGGAGGATCGCGGTGGCGAAGGTCGCGACGAGGCCGATCGCCGCCTGCCGCAGCGAGACGGCGCGCCGATTCTCGGCCAGCGCGAAGGCGAGCAGCAGCAATGCGAAAATGCCGAGTGCCGATTGCAGCCGCAGCATGATGTCCCCAAACCTCCAATGATTATGGCCGGGCATCCGTTGCAAACGCAATGCCGGAACGGCACCGGCGCCGGCCGCTGTTGACAAGAAGGTCTTCGTCAGCCACGCGGGACTTCCAAGATCAGGCGCGGACGGTCCCAAAAGGTGAGTCAGGAGCTGAGCGAAGAGCAGCCGCGACAGGTGAATCCGCCGGTCAGCGCCCGCGCGCTGCTGTCCCACCGCGCTTTCCTGTTCTTCCTGCTTTCGCGTAGCCTGTCGCGCTTCTCCAGCCAGATCGCGGCGGTCGCGATTGGCTGGCAGATCTACGATCTCACCGGCTCGGCCTTCGATCTCGGCATGGTCGGCCTCGTGCAATTCCTGCCCACGGCGCTGCTGGTGTTCGTCGCCGGCCACGCCGCCGACCGTTTTGAGCGCAAGCGTGTGGTCCAGCTCTGCCAGCTCGCGGAAGCGGCGACCGCGCTCTATCTCGGTGTCATCACCTATCTCGGCGCGGTCAGCGAGGTACAGATCTTCATCGCGACCTTCGTGCTCGGCATTGCCGGCGCGTTCGAAAGCCCGACCACCGCGGCGCTGTTGCCGCTGATCGCGCCGCAGGGATCGCTGCAGCGCGCGACGGCGGTCGCGAGCGGTGCGGGGCAGGTCGCGACCATCACGGGACCGGCGCTCGGCGGCTTCGCCTACGCGATCGCGCCGCATCTTGCCTATGCCGTGATGCTGCTGTTCTGGATTTTCGGGATGATCCTGACCGGCTTCATCCGGCCGCGCCCGCAGGCGGTGGCCAAGGAAGGGACGGACTCGGACAACATCTTTGCCGGCGTCCGCTTCATCCGCAGCAATCCGGCAATCCTCGGCACCATCTCGCTCGATTTGTTCGCGGTGCTGTTCGGCGGCGTCACCGCGCTGCTGCCGATCTATGCCCGCGACATTCTCCAGACCGGCCCGATGGGGCTTGGCGTGTTGCGCGCCGCGCCGGCGGTCGGTGCGCTGCTGATGACGATGGTGCTGGCGCGTCACGCCATCTCGCGTCACGTGGGCCTGCGCATGTTCCAGGCCGTGATCGTGTTCGGTCTCGCCACGATCGTGTTCGCGCTGTCGTCCTGGATGTGGCTGTCGGTGCTCTCGCTCGCGATTTTGGGAGCCGCCGACACGATCAGCGTCGTGATCCGTTTCTCGCTGGTGCAGCTCTCAACCCCCGACGAGATGCGCGGCCGGGTCGGCGCGGTGAACTTCCTCTTCATCAACGCTTCCAACCAGCTCGGTCAGTTCGAAAGCGGCGTAGCCGCCGCTCTGCTCGGCGCCATGCCTGCAGCCGTGCTCGGCGGCGTCGCGACCGTCGCGGTGGCGCTATTGTGGATGAAGCTGTTTCCCAGCCTGCGGCAGGTGCAGAGTTTGGAGTAGGGCTCCGCTCTCTCCCCGTCGTGCTCTCACGGAGAGACGAATTAGTCCCGTCATCGTGCGAGGCTTGTGATGCGAATGCATCGCAAGCGGAGCCTCGAAGGATGAACGGCTGAGATGCAGCCGGGCCGTCGCCCTTCGAGGCCTCCGCCCAGCGGCGCAATTGCGCCGCAAGGCTCCGGCACCTCAGGGTGACGGTGATGGAGTTGCGCTCGCAATGACGATTGTGGAGGCAGCGCGGGACCTTAGCCAACGTCACCCCGCTTGCCGGCAACCCCATGCCGCCTACTGTGCATGGGGTTGTTTTCGCGCTTTTCAGTTCAGCCCCGTCCGACGAACGGCATCTTGGTGGCCATGACCGTCATGGTCAGCACGTTGGCATCGAGCGGCAGGCCGGCCATGTAGGCGACGGCATCGCCGACCGCCTTCGCGTCCATGCGCGGCTCGTGCTTCATCGTGCCGTCGGGCTGCATTACGCCGGGGCCGGCGACCATGCGGTCGGTCATCGGCGTGGCGGCGTTGCCGATGTCGACCTGGCCGACCGCGATGTCGTACATGCGGCCGTCGAGGTTGGAGGCCTTGGTGAGGCCAGTGATGGCGTGCTTGGTCGAGGTGTAGGCCGCCGAGAACGGCCGCGGCGCATGCGCCGAGATCGAGCCGTTGTTGATGATGCGGCCACCGCGCGGGCTCTGGTCCTTCATGATGCGGAAGGCGTGCTGGGTGCACAGGAACGGGCCGGTGAGGTTGGTGTTCACCACCGCCTGCCACTGCTCGAGGCTGAGATCTTCGAAGTTCACCGGCGGCGCGCCCATGCCGGCATTGTTGAACAGCACGTCGAGCCGGCCGTAAGTTGCCTTCACCTTGTCGAACAGGGCGGCGATCGAGTCCGGCTTGGTCATGTCGGCGGTGACGCACAGGCTCTTGCCGGCGGGACCGAGCTTGGCGGTCTCCTCGAGCATGTCGAGCCGGCGCCCGACGAGCACCACGGTGAAGCCGGTGTTCATCAGCGCCAGCGACGCCGCGCGGCCGACACCGGTGCCTGCGCCCGTCACCACTGCGATCTTGTTTGCTTCACTCATCGTTTCCTGCCTTTATCTCTTAAGCTTTCAGGTTTTCGGTTCTTTTTCGTTCTTGTAGGGCGGCCGCGGGATGTTCTGATGCGCCGCGCGCAACGCCGCCGACCAGCGCGAGCGCAGATCGTGGAAATAGGGCTCGCCGGCCTCGATGCGATGGTTGAGATCGGCATCGCAGGCATCGGCCCGCACCACTAGCACGTCGATCGGCAGACCGACGCCGAGATTGGAGCGCATGGTGGAGTCCATCGAGATCAGGCCGGTCTTCAGCGCCTCGTAGAGTTCGACGTCGTAATGCATGGCGCGGTCGAGCACCGGCTTGCCGTATTTGTGCTCGCCGATCTGCAGGTAAGGCGTGTCGGTGGTGCACTCGATGAAATTGCCTGCCGTGTAGACCATGAACAGGCGCATCCGCGCGCCCTTGATCTGGCCGCCGAACAGGAAGGAGACGTCGAACGAGACGTCCTCGGACTTCAGCGCCGGCCCTTCAGTCGCATGCACGGCCCGGATCGCCCGGCCGATGCGCTGGGCGGCCTGGAACATGGTCGGCGCGTTCATCAGCGTCTCGATCTCGCCCGTGGTGGGGTCTTCCAGGCCCTCGGTGAGGGTGGAGAGCACCGACTGGCTGATGGCGAGGTTGCCGGCGCTGGCGATCGCCATGATGCGGTCGCCGGGCTTGGAGAAGATGTGCAGCTTGCGGAAGGTCGAGACGTTGTCGAGGCCGGCATTGGTGCGGGTGTCGGCGATCATCACCAGACCGTCCCGAACCAGGATTCCGCAACAATAGGTCATTTCCGATCCCCGAACGCGTTTGCGCGGAATTACTAACCAATTTCACGGAGGCATGTAACCCCCTGTTCCCCAGGGGGAGCCATGTATCGGCTGTAAGAGGCCCGCCTCAGTCTGCGGCATCGACGAGAAACGCCTCGTCGACCGGGACGCCCAGCGCCGTGACCAGCCGGTTCGTCTCCGCGGCCATGCCGATGATGGCAAGCATCTCGCCATATTCGGCCTCGGTCATGCCCTTCGCCCGTGCGCCCGCGGTGTGCGAGTGGATGCAGTAGCTGCAGCCATGCGCCACCGAGACCGCGACATAGATCATTTCCTTGATCTTGGGATCGAGCGCCCCCGGCGCCATCACCTGCTTGATGCTCTCCCAGGTCCGCCGCAGCGTCTTCGGATCGTGCGCCAGCGCGCGCCAGAAATTGTTGACGAAGTCCGACTGCCGCACCTTGCGGATGTCGTCGAAAACGGCGCGCGCCTCAGCGGAGAGCTCGTCGTCCGAAAGCAGCTTCACGGTCGCCATGGGATCCTCGCAGGGTCTGATCTGACCCTGCGATCATAGCGCGCCTGATCCGGTCAGCCGGCAAAGCTTCGTGACGCGATCCGGCCGCGCTTAAGTCTGCCGCTGTGATTGCGATTGCGACTGGCCGCCGCGGCCGGCCTGCTCAACCTTGACGGCGACCGTCAGCGTCTCCGCGCCGCCGCCATAGCGGGTGCCGCGCACGGGCGCGGCGCCGAGATAATCGAGCCCGATCGCGACGCGGACATGGGCGTCGGTGGTGCAGATGCTGTTGGCGGGATCGAAGCCGACCCAGCCGAGATCAGCCACGTAGGCTTCCGCCCAGGCATGTCCGGCGTCCTGATGTACCGTGCCGTCGGCGCGCAGGAAATGGCCGGAGACGAAGCGCGCCGGCACGCCGCCGCTGCGGGCGCAGGCGATGAAGATGTGCGCGTAGTCCTGGCAGACGCCGCGCTTGAGCGTGAACGCTTCGGCCGCCGAGGTGCCGCTGTTGGTCGGATCCTCATCGAAGGTCATGTGGTCGGCGATCTCCGTCATCAGCGTGTGCAGAAAGCCGAGCGTGTCGCTCTCGGCCTCGCTGCGCAACTGGCGCGCCACCGCGGCCATCGCCGGATTGACCTCGGTCAGTTCGGTCGTGCGCAGGAACATGCCGGCCGGAAAGCGTTCGTCGGCGCCGCGCAGCACGCCGCCGGTATCATGGGTCTCGATCAGGCCCTCGGCGATGATCTTGATGTCGCCGACGGGGCCGCACGACAGCACGTGGGTGACGTTGCCGAAGGCGTCCTCATGGGTGTCGAGCTTGGTATCGGTAGAGACGTCGATCTGCCACTCCGCGACGTATTGCCCGTCATGGCTGCACGGTGTCATGCGCAGGATCTGGATCACGCTGGTGGCCGGCGGCTCGTAGCGATAGGTCGTGGTGTGCTGGATTCGCAGGCGCATGGTGGACCGTGAAGTTAGTGGTTAGACCCGTCTGCCTACTGCGAAGAAGCCCGGCCAAGACGATATCCCGTTTTGTCAGTCGGGGGACATCAGATCAAATACTGCTTCGTGATGATTTCGCCCAGCCTGGAATTGTCCGCAATGAATTCCTGAATGAATTCATGCACGCCATGCTGGAAAATGTCGTTCATATTGCTGTGTTCGAGCCGGTTGCGGATGCCGCGGGCGTGGCGCTGGGCCGGGCCCTGGCGGCCGTAGGCGACGCCGATCTGGTCGAGATTGCGCACGAGGTTGCCGTAGCAGCTCGCCAGCGATCGCGGCAGCGTGTCGTTGAGGATGAGCAGGTCCGCGATCAGCCAGGGTTTCAGCGTCTCGCGATAGACCCAGTGATAGGCCGTCAGCGCCGACACCGAGCGCAGGATAGAGGTCCACTGGTAGAAGTCGAGCGGGCCGCCGACATGCTCTTCCTCGGGCAGCAGCACGTGGTACTTCACGTCGAGAATACGCGCGGTGTTGTCGGCGCGCTCCAGATGCACGCCCATCCGGGAGAACCAGTAGGCGTCGTTGCGCAGCATCGTGCGGTAGGCGGAGCCGTCGAAGCGCAGCGAGGTCTCCTGTACGAAGCGCAGGAACTTGGCGAGTTCCTCGCGCGTCGAAGTGCCCTTGCTCCAGACTTCCTGCAGCTCGATCCAGGACGAGTTGATGGTGTCCCACATCTCGCTGGTGAGGGCGGTGCGCACCGAGCGCGAGTTCAGCCGCGCCGCCTCGATGCAGTTTCGGATCGAGGACGGATTGTTCGGCGAGAACGAGAGGTATTCGACGACGTTGTGCTCGTTGGCTTCCTCATATTGCTGATAGAAGCTCGCGGCGACGCCGGCGGTCAGCAGCGCCGAGTCCCATTCATTGGTCTTGCCGATATAGGCGGCGGGCAGCGCGGTGACGCGCAAGGTCGCATCGATGGTGCGCGCGAGATATTCGGCCCGTTCGACGTAGCGGGCGAGCCAGTAGAGGTTTTCGGCGGTACGCGACAGCATCTGACTACTCGTCCAGGATCCAGGTGTCTTTGGTGCCGCCGCCCTGGCTGGAATTCACCACCAGGGAGCCTTCCTTCAGCGCCACACGGGTCAGCCCGCCGGGCACGATCGTCGTGGTCTTGCTGCCCGTGAGCACGAAGGGTCGCAAATCGACGTGGCGCGGCGCGAGGCCGGACGCGGTGCAGGTCGGGCAGGTCGAGAGCGCCAGCGTGGGCTGCGCGATGAAGCCTTCCGGCTCGCGCTTGAGCTTTTCCCGGAACGCCTCGATGGTCGCTTTCGTCGCGGCGGGTCCGATCAGCATGCCGTAGCCGCCGGATCCGTGCACTTCCTTGACGACGAGCTCGTTCAGATTGTCCAGCACGTAGGCGAGATCCTTCGGCTCGCGGCAGCGCCAGGTCGGCACGTTCTTCAGGATCGGCTCCTCGCCGAGATAGAATTTCACGATGTCGGGCATGTAGGAGTAGATCGCCTTGTCGTCGGCGATGCCGGTGCCGACGGCGTTGGCGAGCGTGATGTTGCCGGCTGCATAGGCCGACATCAGCCCGGGCACACCGAGCACGGAGTCGGGGCGGAAGGTGAGGGGATCGATGAAATCGTCGTCGACGCGGCGGTAGATCACGTCGACCCGTTTCAGCCCCTCGGTCGTCCGCATGAACACTTCGTTGTTCTTGATGATGAGGTCGCGCCCCTCGACCAGCTCGATGCCGAGCTTGTCGGCGAGGAAGGAGTGCTCGTAATAGGCCGAGTTGTAGACGCCCGGCGTGAGCAGCGCGACCGTCGGCTCGCCGGAGGCGCCCTGCGGGGCGACCGAGCGAAGCGCGGAGAGCAGCTCGTCCGGATAACGCTCGACCGGCGCCACCCGGTGGCGGGCGAACAGATCCGGAAACAGCCGCATCATGATCTCGCGGTTTTCCAGCATGTAGGACACGCCGGACGGCGTGCGCGCGTTGTCCTCCAGCACGATGAAGTCCTCGGCGTCGACCCGGACGATGTCGATGCCGGCGATGTGCACGTAGACGTCGTGCGGCACCTGCTGGCCGTTCATCTCGGGGCGGAAGACCGGGTTCTGGAAGATCAAATCGTCGGGCACGATCCCGGCGCGCAGGATGTCGCGGCCATGATAGATGTCGCGCAGGAACATGTTGAGCGCGCGCACGCGCTGCTTCAGGCCCTTCTCCAGCAGCGCCCATTCCTTGCCGGACATGATCCGCGGGATCACGTCGAAGGGGATCAGGCGCTCGGTGGATTCGGAATCGCCATAGACGGCAAAGGTGATGCCGATTCGGCGGAACAGGAGCTCGGCTTCCTGGCGGCGATATTCGAGCGCCTCGGGAGGCGTCTCCTTGAGCCAGCGCGCTAGCTCTTGATAGGCGGGGCGAAGGTCCCCGCCGGGAATGTTCATTTCGTCAAACGCGACTGCCATAGATCCCGACTGTCTCCCTGGCCATGCCTGACAGTGCATGACTTACCCGGGTGGTAGCAAGGGCCGGGCCAGCGCGATAAGCATGGACTGGCAACATTTAGCGGGGATGGCCGGCGGCTTGCCTGAAAAAATGGCTGAGGACTGCTTATTTCGGCAGCAAAACCGCGTGACTTCAACGCGTTACCTCGGCAAAGTCGGGCCGATAGGTGAGGGACTTAAGGCATGAGCGACATCGTCACGGCAGGCATTCTGGTGATCGGGGATGAAATCCTGTCCGGTCGGACCAAGGACAAGAATATTGGCTTCATCGCCGAATACCTGACCAATATCGGCATCGACCTCAAGGAAGTCCGGGTCGTTTCCGACGACGAGGCCGACATCATTGCCGCGTTGGACGCTCTGCGGCATCGCTACACCTATGTCTTTACCACCGGCGGTATCGGGCCGACCCACGACGATATCACCGCGGACAGCGTCGCCAAGGCCTTCGGCGTCGGCATCGACCACCATCCGGAGGTGGTCGCCCGCTTCCGCGAGCGCTGGAGCGAGCAGGACCTCAACGAGGCCCGGCTGCGCATGGCCCGCATCCCCGACGGCGCCGAGCTGATCCAGAGCGCCACCATCCTCGCCCCCGGCTTCAAGATCGGCAATGTCATCGTCATGGCCGGCGTACCCTCGATCATGCAGGCGATGATGGACATCGTCTCGCCCAAGCTGAAATCCGGCGTACGCATGCTGTCCGAATCGGTTCGCGCCAACGCGCGGGAGGGCGACATCGGCAGCCCGCTGCGGGAAATCGCCGCCGCCCATCCGGACACCATCATCGGCAGCTATCCCTTCATGGACGAGGAGCAGAAGCCCAACACCAACCTGGTGGTGCGCTCGCGCGATGCCGACAAGCTTGCGGCGGCAATGGCCGCGGTGAAGGACATGCTGGCCGGATTGAACATCACCCGGTAGCTGCCGGCAGACGAAGCAGGAGACGACGATGGCTGGTGAAGCACCGGAACTGAGTGCGCAGGAGCGGGCAGGCAGGGCCTTCCCGGTCTCGTGGGACCAGTTCCACAGGGACTGCCGGGCGCTGACCTGGCGCCTCAACGAGGTCGGCCCGTTCCACGCGGTGATCGCCATCACCCGCGGCGGCCTGGTGCCGGCCGCGATCGTGGCGCGTGAGCTGGGCGTGCGTGTGATCGATACGGTCTGCATCGCCAGCTATGACCACGACAAGCAGGGTGAGCTTCAGGTCCTCAAGGGCATTTCCGAATCGGCGATGAAGCTCGGCGGCGGCACCGGCAAGGGGCTTTTGATCGTCGACGACCTCGTCGACACCGGCAAGACCGGCAGGCTGGTGCGCCAGATGCTGCCCGATGCGCATTTTGCCACCGTCTACGCCAAGCCGAAGGGACGCCCGCTGGTGGATACCTTCATCACGGAAGTGTCGCAGGACACCTGGATCTTCTTCCCCTGGGACACCGCACTGTCCTACCACCCGCCGCTCCGCGACGGGGCGGCGTGATCTTTCTTCACCTCGCCCCGCTTGCGGGGAGAGGTCGCGCCGCAGGCGCGGGTGAGGGGGACTTTCCGCGAGTCCAATTCTCACCGACCTAGCGGAGGCTCCCCCTCATCCCGACCTTCTCCCCGCAAGCGGGGAGAAGGAGAAGAGAGCAGCCATGCCCCTGCAAAACCGCGTCACGCCGACCGGCGAGATCATCGCCACGCCGCATCGCGGCCTGTTCACCGGCAATCGCGGCATCATCCATGATCCCGCGACGAAGACGCTGCTGAAGAAGCGCTGGTCGTCGCAGGCCTGGATCACCTGCCTGTGCGAATTCCGCGGTTGGCGGCGGCCGGTGATGGCGCGGCGAAGCTGGACCGAGCTGTTCTTCCTCGACGAAGCCACGGCCTTTGCGGCGGGTCATCGGCCCTGCTTCTTCTGCCGCCGCGACGATGCCAAGCGGTTTCGCGCGGCGTGGGAAGCGGGCAATGGTGTGCGCAACGTGACTGCGAAGGCGATGGATGCCCAACTGCATCTGGAGCGGCTCGATCATGGCAGCAAGCGCTTGCATGCGCTGCCGATGCCGCTCGCGGAATTGCCCGATGGCACGATGGTGCAGCAGGAGGACGGCTGCTTTCTGGTCACACAAGGCAAGGCTTTGCTGTGGTCACCCCAGGGCTACGTGCCGCATGCACGCGCCCTCGATCGCCTGATGTTGCTGACGCCGCCATCCACGCTGCGCGCAATTATCGCCGGCTATCAGCCGGTGCTGCATCCCACCGCGCGCTTCTAGCGCAGCGGCTTGCCCTCTTCATCCACGGTCGTCCGCGCATCGCGCAGTGCCCATTCGCGGATCACCTGCCGGCAACGGGTCAGCTCGGCTTCGCTGGCGGCACTCGCGTCCTTCGACGCCCGCTCGACCATCGCCTTGCAGTTCAAGAGCACGGAGCGATCCTCCGCGCGCACGGGCAGCGCGATCGCCGCGAGAGCCGCGACGACGAGGACCAGGCGGACCACCACCATCATCCAAGCTTCTCGCGTGCCAGCGCGGCGCCGGCACCGAGCGCCATCAGCTTGGCTTCGGCGATGTCGCGCCGCATCGGCGCCATGCCGCAATTGGTAGTGGCAATGATGTTGCTCTTCGGGACGAATTTCGACACCGCGTCGATCACCTTGACAACATCTTCCGCGGTCTCGACCTCGTCGCTGGCAACGTCGATCACGCCGGCCTGCACGATCTTGGTCTTGAGCAGCGCGAGCAGGTCGAGCGGGACCTTCGAGTTTCGGCACTCGATCGCGACCTGCTGGATCGGGCTGGCATCGATCGCCGGGAAGATCTGCTCGTACTGGCGCCATTGTGCGCCGAGCGTCTCCTTCCAGTCGGTATTGGCCTTGATGCCATAGCCGTAGCAGATGTGCACGGCCGTGGCGCAGGTGAGACCTTCCGCGGCGCGCTCGAGCGCCTTGATGCCCCAGTCGTTGACCTCGTCCATGTAGACGTTGAAGGCGGGCTCGTCGAACTGCACGAGATCGACGCCGTCGGCCTGCAACGCCTTGGCCTCCTCGTTCAGCAACTCGGCGAAGGCAAAAGCCATCTTGACGCGGTCGCCGTAGTAGCGATCGGCAATGGTGTCGATGATGGTCATCGGGCCGGGCAGGGTGAATTTCAGCTTCTTCTTCGTATGTGTGCGGGCGACGCGGGCCTCGTCGGCATGGACGCGGCCCTTGAGCCGGAGCGGCGCGACCACCTGCGGCACCATCGCCTTGTAGCGGTCCTTGCGGATGCCCATCTCGACCTTGTGAGCGAAGTCGATGCCCTCGATCTTCTCCAGGAACCCGTGCACGAAATGCTGGCGGGCCTGTTCGCCCTCGGTGACGATGTCGATGCCGGCATCCTCCTGGACCTTGATCGCGAGCATGGTCGCATCGCGCTTGGCGCGCGCGAGCTCATCGCCTTGCGATTTCCAGGGCGCCCAGAGCATGTTGGGCTCGGCGAGCCATTCCGGCTTCGGCAAGGAGCCGGCGATCGTGGTTGGAAACAGCATGGCGGCCCTCCCGGCAGGTTGTGTTGCGCCCCTTCCTGCCATGTCTTAACGTCGAGGTACAGAACAACAAAAGTCGCTCGCTATTCCGGTGAAGCAAGCAGGGAAGGCCAAGGAAAAGGTCATGATCGACCTCTATTATGCGCCGACGCCGAACGGCTGGAAAATCTCGATCATGCTGGAGGAACTCGCGCTCCCCTACAGCGTGAAGCCCGTCAATATCCGTGCCGGTGAGCAGTTCAGCCCGGAGTTTCTGGCGATCTCCCCCAACAATCGTATTCCCGCGATCGTCGATCACGCGCCCGCCGATGGCGGCGGACCGTTCTCGGCGTTCGAGACCGGCGCAATCCTGATCTATCTGGCAGAGAAAACCGGCCGCTTGCTGCCCAATGATTTGCGCGGACGATCCACCACCATCCAGTGGGTGATGTGGCAGATGGCCGGTCTCGGGCCGATGCTCGGCCAGCACGGGCATTTCGCGCTTTATGCGGCGGAGAAGATCCCCTACGCGATCGAGCGCTATCGCGACGAAGCCGCGCGGCTCTATGGCGTGCTCGACCGTCAATTGGCCAAGACCGGCGCCTATGTCGCCGGCGACTATTCCATCGCCGATATCGCCTGCTTCCCCTGGACCATGACCCACAAGGCGCAGGGCTTCACGCTCGACGACTATCCGAACGTCAAGCGCTGGTACGCCGAGGTGCGTGCCAGGCCTCAGGTGCAGGCAGGACTTGCGATCGGGAAATTCGTGAAAGAGCCGTTCGACGAGGAATCACGCAAGATCATGTTTGGGCAGAGGGCTAAGGAAGTATTGGGAAAGCAGTAGCCCCCCGCTGTCTCCTCGTCATTGCGAGCGAAGCGAAGCAATCCAGACTGGTTCAGCGGAAAGATTCTGGATTGCTTCGTCGCTTCGCTCCTTGCAATGACGAGGAGAGAGCGAGAGACATAAACACAAAGGAAACGCCATGATCGAATTCTTCTTCGACTGTTCCAGCCCCTGGACCTATCTCGCCTTCCACAACATTCAGCCGCTGGCAAAGGAGCTCGGCGTCAAGATTGTCTGGCGGCCGATCCTGGTCGGCGGCATCTTCAACACCGTCAATCCCAGCGTCTACGCCCAGCGCGAGACGCCGGTGCCGCTGAAGGCGCGCTACGTGAAGAAGGACCTCGCGGACTGGGCGCGCTCGGCTGGGCTGTCGATCAAGATGCCGCCGACCGTATTCCCGGTGAACAGCGTCAAGGCCATGCGCGGCTGCATCTGGCTGGGTGCGGACATGGTGCCGTTCGCCACCGCCGTGTTCGAGGCCTATTGGGGCGGTGACAAGGACATCTCGCAGGATGCGGTGCTCGCCGGGATCTGCAAGAAGGTCGGCATCGACGAGCAGAAGTTTTTCGCGGGCATTTCGGAGCAGGCGATCAAGGACCAGCTCAAGGCCAACACCGAAGAAGTCATTGCGCGCGGCGGGTTCGGCTCGCCGACGATCTTCGTCAACAAGACCGACATGTATTTTGGCAACGACCGGCTGCCGTTGATCCGCGAGGCCCTGCTGCGCAGCAAGGCGAGTGCGGCCTGATGGTGCGAGCCGTCGTCTGCCGCGAACTCGGCGCGCCCGAAACGCTGCGGCTGGAAGAATTTCCATCGCGCGTCCTGAAGCCGGGCGAGGTGCGCGTCGCAATTCGTGCTGCGGGCCTCAATTTTCCTGACGTGCTGATGGCCGCCGGCGAATATCAGCTCAAGCCGGAGCTGCCGTTCACACCCGGCATGGAGGCCGCGGGCGACGTGACCGAGGTGGGCGCGGAGGCGAGCGGCGTCGCGGTCGGCGACAAGGTCATCGTGAAGATGCGCCATGGCGCGTTCACCGATGAAGCGGTGGTGACGCCCGGCCAGCTCACGCCGAAGCCGTCGACGTTCGATTATGCAGAGGCCGCGACCTATCTCGCCGGCCATGGCACCGCCTATCATGCGCTGATTGATCGCGGTCGGATCGAGCCGGGCGAGGTACTGCTGGTGCACGGCGCCGGCGGCGGCGTCGGCCTCGCCGCCGTCGAACTCGGCAAGATGCTCGGCGCGACCGTGATCGCGACGGCCTCCAGCGACGAGAAACTTGCGATTGCCAAAGCGCGCGGCGCCGATCACCTCGTGCGCTATGATCGCGAGCCGTTCCGCGACGCCGTCAAGCGCATCACCGACGGCCGCGGTGCGGACGTGGTGTTCGATCCCGTCGGCGGCGAGGTGTTCGAGAACTCGATGCGCTGCATCGCCTGGGGCGCCCGGCTGCTGGTGATCGGCTTCACCGGCGGCATCGGCTCGGCCAAGACCAATCTGCTGCTGATCAAGGGCGCCAGCGTGCTCGGCGTGCGTGCGGGCGAGGCCGTGCGGAAAAATCCGGCGCTCGGTGAAGTGCGCCTGAAGGCGCTGCTGCAATGGGCGGAGGAGGGCAAGCTGCGCCCCAACGTCTCGCACCGCCTGCCGCTGGAGGACTACGCGAAGGCGATGCGGCTCTTGCTCGATCGCGAGGCGATCGGGCGCGTGGCGCTGGTGATGGAGTGAGGGTGCCGCTGAACTGTAGGGTGGGTTACGCCCTGCAGATGCGCGAAGCGCATCTGCTCGGCGTAACCCACCACTTCTGTATCCGCGGAGATCAAAGAGGTGGGTTACGCCTTCGGCTAAGCCACCCTGCGAAGCTCTACTTATACTCCCGCTCCGTCCACCACGGAAAATAGTCCGGCATGTCGCTGGACACCTTGTTCTTGAACTGCGCCGGCCGCTTCTCCAGGAACGACACCACGCCTTCCTTCACATCGTCCGAGCGGCCGCGGGCATAGATGCCGCGGCTGTCGACCTTGTGGGCTTCCATCGGATCGTCGGCACCCATCATGCGCCACATCATCTGGCGGATCAGCGCCACCGAGACCGGCGCGGTCTTGGCTGCGAACTCCTTGGCGAGCGCGCGGGCGGTCGGCAGCAGATCGTCCGGGGCGACGACCTTGCTGACGAGGCGCCCCGCGAGCGCTTCCTGTGCCGGGAACACGCGGCCGGAATAACACCATTCCAGCGCCTGCGAGATGCCGACGATGCGCGGCAGGAACCAGCTCGAGGCCGCCTCCGGCACGATGCCGCGCTGGGAGAACACGAAGCCGAAGCGCGCGGCGTCGGACGCGATGCGGATGTCCATGGCAAGCTGCATGGTGACGCCGATGCCGACGGCGGGGCCGTTGACCGCGGCGATGACAGGCTTCAGGCATTTGAAGATGCGCAAGGTCACTTGTCCGCCGCCGTCGCGTACCTGCGGATCGCTGTAGTCGACCTTGCCGTCGGCGAAGCGCTTCACCGGGCCGCGCCGCGCGTCGCGATCGAAGGTGTCGGCGCCCGACGAAAGATCAGCGCCCGCGCAGAAACCGCGGCCGGCGCCGGTGACGATGATGGCGCGGACGTTGTCGTCCTTGTCGGCGGCGTCAAACGCGTCGATCAGCTCGGCCTGCATCTGTGCGTTGAAGGCGTTGAGTTTGTCGGGCCGGTTCAGAGTGATGGTGAGGATCTGCTCGGCGACCTCGTATTTGATCGTCTCATACGCCATGGTGGTTTCCTTCCTTTTATTGTCTTCACTGCGTCAGTAGCGGAGGCACTGACCCTCCCCTGGAGGGGGAGGGTCGATCGCGCGGAGCGCGAGCGGGGTGGGGTGATCTCTCCTCTTGGGCACTGTCGGACGCGGAGAGACCGTCACCCCACCCCGTCTCACACGTCGCTGCGCTCCATGTGAGCCGACCCTCCCCCTCCAGGGGAGGGTAAGCAAGAGGCTCCGCATGCTGCCTGTCTCAAATCATTCGGGCTTGCGCCTAAAGGGCGCGCTTCCGGGATGCGAGAGGGTCTTACATCGCCGGCGGGCTCGGCCAGGGCTTCTGCGGGCCGCGCAGGCTCTCAAACGCCTTGGCCATGCCGAGCACGCCGATATCGTCGAAGCGGCGGCCGACGATCTGCACGCCGATGGGAAAACCCTTGGCATCGAAGCCGCCATTGATGGAGATGGCGGGATTTTCCGACATATTCCATGACACGGTATAGGCGATGTGCTCGAACGGCTTCATCGGATCGTTAGTGGGCGAGGCCCAGTCCGCGGGGTAGTTCACGTTCGGCGCGGTCGGCGAGACCAGGTAATCGAGCTCGCAGAACAGTTTCGCGGCGGCTGCGCGGATCGCCATGGTCTGGTTGAAGCCGCGGATCACGTCGACGCCCGACAGCTTCGCGCCGGACTCACCCCATTTGAAAATGTAGGGTAGCACCTTTGCCTGTTCGGCCGGCGTCAGCTTCGACAGATCGTCCCACATCCGCGCGCGCCAGAAATTGTCGAGGCCGTCGAGCATCTCGCGCGTGAGGATGCCGTCGACTTCGGTGATGACGCTGCCTGCGGATTCGAACGCCTTTGCGGCCTTCACCGCGACGTCTCGCACCGGCTTCTCCAGCGCCAGGCCGCAGCCGGGATCGAGCATCAGGCCGATGCGCAGCTTGCGCGGTGACTTCTCCAGCCCCTTCCAGTTGAGCGGCTCGGCCGGCAGGCTCATGCCGTCGCGCCGGTCGGGCTTTGCGATCACGCTCATCATCAGCGCACAATCGTCGACGGTGCGGGTCATGGGACCGGCGACGCGGCCGACATAGGTGGGGTCGATCGGCACGCGGCCAAAGCTCGGCTTCAGGCCGACGAGGCCGCACCAGCCCGCGGGCAGGCGGACCGAGCCGCCGATATCGGTGCCGAGATGCAGCGGACCGTAGCCGGCCGCCGCGGCAGCGCCGGCACCCGCGCTGGAGCCGCCGGGATTCTTGGAGAGGTCCCAGGGATTGCGCGCCAGCGCATGGAAGCTGGAGAGCCCCGAGGACAGCATGCCGTAATCGGGCATGGTGGTCTTGGCGAAGATGATGGAGCCTGCCTCGCGCAGGCGCGCGGCGGGCGGGGCATCCTTCTCGGCCGGCACCAGCTTGACGCTCGCGGCGCCCAACGGCACCGGCACGCCCTTGGTCGCGATGTTGTCCTTCACAGTCACAGGCACGCCGTCGAGCGCGCCCGAGGGCTCGCCCCCGGACCAGCGCGCGGTCGAGGCCTTTGCGGCCTCACGCGCGCGGTCGGGATCGAACGCATAGAGCGCCTTCAGATGCGGTTCCCACGCGGCGACGTGCGCGAGCACGTCCTCCAGCACCTCGCTCGGCGAGAACTGCTTGGCCCGATAGCCCGCGATCAGATCGACCGCGGACAGATCGTGCAGCGAAGTGACCGCCTCTTCGACGCGCTTTTTCTGCATTGCTAGCCCACCGGCATGCGCGTTTCGATGATGCGGGCGAACATGCTGGCGCCGATCGGCAGGATCTTGTCGTCGAGCACGAAGCCCGGATTGTGCACCGGCACCGAGCCGTCATGGCCGACCCAGAAATAGGCGCCGGGAATGGTCTGCAGCATGTCGGCGAAATCCTCGCTGCCCATCTTCGGCTGGGTGCGGGTGATCACGTTGGCGGGGTCGACGATCGTGCGCGCGACTTCCTCGACCACCTTGGACTGCTCGACCTGGTTGACCAGCACGTCGAAGGTGTCGCGGATGTCGACGTCGATCACGCACTGATAGGCGCTGGCAATGCCGGCGCTGATCGTGCGAATGCGCTCGGCGATCAGGGTGCGGACTTCTTTCGAGAAAGTGCGGATGGTGCCGCAAAGATGCGCGTCGCCAGGGATGACGTTGTAGGCGGATCCGGCGTGAATCTGCGTGATCGAGATGACGGCGGCCTGCAGCGGCTCGACGTTGCGGCTGACGATGGTCTGGATCGCCTGTGCCAGCGTGGTCGCGATGATCACCGCGTCCTTGGAGCGTTCCGGCATCGCGCCATGCGCGCCGTAGCCGGTGATGCGGAGGTCGAAGAAGTCGGCGCTGGCCATCGCGGGGCCGGGCAGGATCGCGATCTCGCCGTGGTTGAGGTCGGGCGCGTTGTGCAGGCCGTAGAGCTCGTCGCACGGAAACTTCTCGAACAGCCCGTCCTTGATCATCGCGCGGGCGCCGCCAAGGCCTTCCTCGGCCGGCTGGAAGATCAGGTGCACGGTGCCGTCGAAGTTCCTGGTCTCGGCGAGGTAGCGCGCGGTGCCGAGCAGCATGGTGGTGTGGCCGTCATGGCCGCAGCCGTGGAAGCGGCCGGGGATCTTCGAACTCCATTTCAGATTGGTGTTCTCTTCCATCGGCAGCGCGTCCATGTCGGCACGCAGGCCGATGCGCTTGCTCCCAGTGCCCTTGCCCTTGATGACGCCGATCACGCCGGTGCCGCCGAGACCGCGATGCACTTCGATGCCCCAGCTCGTCAGCTTGTCGGCGACGATGCCGGAGGTGCGTACTTCCTCGAAGCCGATCTCGGGATGCGCATGAAGGTCGCGCCTGATAGCAGTGAGTTCGTCGGCATAGCCGTCGATACGCTCGAGTGTGGGCATGTGTTCCTGTCCGGTTAGCGTGAAGGGGGATTGAAAACGGGGCCGTTCGGCTTGATGCGGATGCCCGGACGCAGGCGCGTCCAGGGCAGCGAAGCGGTGTCGGCCGGCATCGCGCCGGGCGCGGCGCAGATCATCAGCTTTTCCGCGATCGGCTCGAAATCGGCGCGGAAGTGCACCGAGCTCTTGTTGACGAGAATCTTCTCTTCGGTCGGCTCGATGCCGACGTAGCGATACATCGCCTGGTCGGCGAGCTGCGCCTTGTGGGAGGAGACGACAACGCGGACGTCGCCGATGCGCAAGCACGCCGACGGGCCCATCTCCATCTCGCGGCCGCCATAATAGGGGCCCGCCGCGATGAAGCGGCCGTCGGAGAGTTTTTCGACGACGAAGGTCTCGCGATAGGGCTCGTCACCGGGAATGCCGGACTTGCCGCCGAGCGACAGCGTCACGGTGGCGCCGACGCCGGCCGCATGGGCGGCTTGGGCCGATTCCGGATCGTAGATCGCGCCGGTCGCGGCGCTGGCCTTGTTGCGGACCAGCGCGCGCAGCATGCCGGTGGTGTCGGAATCGCCGCCGGCGCCGGGATTGTCCTGGGTATCGGCGATGATGATCGGCTTGCTGGCGTTCTTCGAGAGTTCCATGGCATGACGCACGCCGTCATCCGGCGACCAGATCTTGCCGTCGAAATCGTCCTCGTGGCTCTCGATCAGCTTCACGACGGCATCGGCCGCGCGGTCGGCATCTTCCTGCGTCTTGCCATAGGCGAACACGCTCGGGCCGCAGTCGCGGAAATCGGCGGCGGGGAAGCCCGGCGCGAACGAGAGCGTCGGAACCGCATCGCCCTCGAGCGCGGCCAGCTGTTCGTAGATGCCCTTGGTGGGAAAATCGTTGGTGCATTGCCAGCTGATCGCGATCAGGAATGGCAATTGGCGGAACGACTTTGCGAAACGCTGTTTCGTGTTCAGGAGCAGCGCGAGGTGCTTCGCCGAGGCGCGGCCGGTCTCGGCCATGTCGACATGGGGATAGGTGCGGTAGGCGATCAGCGCGTCCGCATGTTCCATCATCTCTGGCGTGACGTTGGCGTGCAGGTCGAGGCTGGCGACCAGCGGAACATCCTTGCCGATGACGCGGCGCACGCGCGCCAGGATCTCGCCTTCGCCGTCGTCGAGGTGCTCCGTCACCATGGCGCCGTGCAGGTCGAGATAGACCGCATCCAGCGGGCCGGCGGCCGCGATGCCGTCGACCATCACCTTGACGATGCGCTCGAACGCATCCTCGGTGACATGCGCGGACGGGCTCGCCCCACAGGCGATGGTCGGAACCAGTTCCCAGCCGCTGGCTTCGGCGCTGTCGACGAAGCCGGCGAGGCCGACATTGATGCGCCGCATCACCTTCAGCACGTCGGGCCCTTCAGTCATCGCCGGCCAGCCGCCGCCGTGCTGGAAGTCCGCGAATGTCGCCTTCGTCGGAGCGAAGGTGTTGGTCTCGTGCAGGAAGCCGCCGACGGCGATACGTGTCATCAATTCCAGTCCAGTGAGCAAAGAGGGGGGGACGTTAGCCTTGGCCTTGCGGAGAGAGCAAGGCGGGACGCACTCGCGCCGCGCATAGGGTCAAGACGTTTTGGGAATGCTGCTCTGCCGTCATTCCGGGGCGCGCCACTTGGCGCGAGCCCGGAATCCATCGTGCGGCAAACTCGGTGGCTCGATGGATTCCGGGCTCATCGCTTCGCGATGCCCTGGAATGACGGCGGGAAGAGCTAAGCCGTCGCCGCCATACCTTCCGACACCGGCCGGAAGTTCGCGAAATCCCAGCCGCGGCCCGGTGCAGCTTCCAGCAAGGCCTTTGTATAGTCCTCTTTCGGATGCGTCAGCACCTCGGCGGCGGGGCCCTGTTCGACGACGCGGCCATGCTGCATCACCACGACCTCGTCGCAGATCTGGGCTGCGACGCGCAGATCGTGGGTGATGAACAGGATCGCAATGCCGAGCCGATTCTGGATTTCGTCGAGCAGTTCCAGCACCTGCGCCTGCACCGAGACGTCGAGTGCGGAGACTGCTTCGTCGGCGACCAGCACGTCCGGATCGAGCGCGAGCGCCCGCGCGATGGCGATGCGCTGGCGCTGGCCGCCGGAGAACTGGTGCGGATAGCGCGTCACGGCGTCCGCGGGCAGGCCGACCAGCTCGAGCAGCTCACGGGCGCGCTTCATCGCATCGGCATGCGAGGTGCCGTAATTGATCGGGCCTTCGGCGATGCTCTCGCCGACGGTGACGCGCGGGTTGAGCGAGCGATAGGGATCCTGGAAGACGATCTGGATCTTCTTGCGGTGCGGCTGGAGCAGGCGACGCGAGATGTCGGAGATCTCGCGGCCGGCGAGGCGCACGCCGCCGGAGGTCGGGTCGATCAGGCGGACGATGCAGCGCGCCACCGTCGACTTGCCCGAGCCGCTTTCGCCGACGATGCCGAGCGTGCGGCCCTTGCGCAGCGTCAGCGTGACCTTGTCGGCGGCGACTACTTCGCGGCCTTTGCCGAAGAAGGAGCGTTCCTTGTAGACCTTGCTGAGGTCGTTGGCCTCCAGCACCACCGGCTCGCGGCTGTCCTCGCGCGGGGCGCGCGGCACCAGGCTCGGCACCGCCGACAGCAGGTTGCGGGTGTATTCCATGGTCGGGTTGCGCAGCACGGTCTCGAGCGGACCGGTTTCCACCAGCCGGCCCTGCCGCATCACCGCGACGCGGTCGGCGATCTCGGCGACGACGCCCATGTCGTGGGTGATGAACAGCACAGCCGTGCCGTGATCGCGCTGAAGGTCGCGGATCAGGGTCAGGATCTGCTTCTGCGTGGTGACGTCGAGCGCGGTGGTCGGCTCGTCCGCGATCAGCAGCTTCGGCTCCAGCACCAATGCCATCGCGATCATGATGCGCTGGCGCTGGCCGCCGGAGAGGCGGTGCGGATAGGAGGCGAAGATGCGCTCGACCTGGGGCAGGCGGACCTGCTCCATCATGTCCAGGATGCGCTTCTTGCGCGCCTTCGCGTCGAGATTGGTATGGGCGCGCAGGACTTCGTCGATCTGGCGGCCGACCGGCACCACTGGATTGAGCGCGGTCATCGGCTCCTGGAAGATCATCGCCATCTGCGTCGCGCGCAGCTGCCGCAGGCGGCGGTCGGTCGCGGTGAGAATCTCCTCACCGACCAGCTTGACGCTGCCGCCGGTCGGAACCAGCGTGCCTTTCGGCAGCAGGCCCATCGTGGTCAGCGAGGTCACCGACTTGCCCGATCCGCTTTCGCCGACGAGGCACAGCGTCTCGCCCTTGTGCACCTGGATCGAGATGCCGTCGATGATCTTTGGCCCGCCCGGTTTCTTGCCGACGGAGACGACGAGGTTGTTGATGTCGAGAACTGGGTTGGTCATCACTTTGTCGCTCATCACTTCCCCTCCCGCTGCTTCATGCGGGGGTCGAGGGCGTCGCGTGCGGCGTCGCCAATCAGATTGATGCTGAGGATGGCGATCGAGAGCAGCAGGCCCGGCCAGAAGATCAGCGTCGGCTTGAGCTGAAAATACTGGCGGCCTTCGGCCATGATGTTGCCCCAGGTCGGCGTCTCCGGCGAGATGCCGGCACCGAGGAAGGAGAGGATAGCCTCGGTGAGAATCGCCGAGGCACAGACGTAGCTGCCCTGCACGATCAGCGGTGCGATCGTGTTCGGCATCAGATGTCGCCACATGATCTTCGGGAGCGACGAGCCGACCGATATCGCGGCTTCGACATAGGGCTCCTCGCGCGCCGACAAGACGACCGAGCGAACCAGACGTGCCACGCGCGGGATTTCCGGGATGGTGATGGCAACCATCACGGTCCAGATGCTGGCGCCGGACAGCGACACCACGGCGATCGCGAGCAGGATGCTCGGCATCGCCATCAGGCCGTCCATGACGCGCATCAGGACGGAATCGACCAGCTTGAAGAAGCCGGAGACGAGGCCGATCGCAAGGCCGATGACGATCGCCAGGATCGCCGAGCCGATGCCGATCAGCAGCGAGATGCGCCCGCCATAGATGACACGTGAGAGCAGGTCGCGGCCAAAGGCGTCGGTGCCGAGCAGGAACTGCGCCGAGGAGGGCTTCAGCCGCTGCGACGGCGCAAGCTGGATCGGATCATGCGGCGCGATCAGCGGCGCGAGGATCGAGACCAGTACGATCAGCACAAGGCAGACCGTGGCCGCCGCGATGATCGGCGTCGAGGTGAGGAATCCGAAGCGCGGCCGCAACGGCGCCGTGATCGGAATGGAAGACTGGGGAAGGCTATCGACCGACATGTGTTGTTACCCTTGCCTCAGTACCGGATCCGGGGATCGAGCAGCGTGTAGGCGACGTCGATCAGCAGATTGACGACGACGTAGATCAGCGAGGTCAGCAGGATCATCGCCTGGATCACCGGATAGTCGCGCGCCAGCACCGCGTCCACCGTGAGGCGGCCGATGCCGGGGATATTGAACACGCTCTCGGTGACGACGACGCCGGAGATCAGCAGCGCAAAGCCGGTGCCGATCACGGTGATCACGGGCACAGCTGCGTTGCGTAGCGCATGTCGCATCATCACTGCGACCTCGTTGATACCCTTGGCGCGCGCCGTTCGGACGTAATCCTCGCCGAGCACGTCGAGCATGGCCGCGCGCGTCATGCGCGCGATCAACGCGACGTAAATGAAGGACAGCGCGCAGGTCGGCAGGATGATGCGCTCGAAGAAGGGTCCGAAGCCGTTGAAGATGCTGCGGAAGCCCTGCACCGGCACCCAGCGCAGGTCGATCGCGAACACCTGGATCAGGAGATAGCCGACCACGAACACGGGCACCGAGAAGCCGAGCACGGAGAGACCCATCACGAAGCGGTCGATCCAGGTGCCATGCTTCCATGCCGCGATCACGCCCAGGGGGACGGCGACAATGACCGCGAGGACGATGGTCGAGAGCGCGATCGAGATCGACGGCTCGACGCGCTGGCTGATCATCTTGATGACCGGCAAGTTGGAGATCAGCGACGTTCCGAGGTCGCCGTGCAGCAGCTTGTTCACCCAGGTGATGAACTGCACGATCAACGGCTCGTTGAGGCCGAGGGAGTCGCGGATGCGCTCCAGCCGTTCAGGTGTCGCGTTGTCACCGGCGAGAATTGCGGCGGGGTCGCCCGGGGTCAACCGCAGCAGCAGAAACACGAACAGCGCGACGACACCCATCACGGGGACCGCCGCCAGAACGCGGCGAATGAGATAACCTAGCATGCACCTATCTCCGGCTGCGGAACGTGTGGCGCCTTGGGGCGCCCGTGGAATCTGTCGTGTTTATCATGCGCGCCTGTCATTCGGGCTGGGAAAGCCGGCCGGAGATGCCGACTTCGCGGGGCAAATTGTGTGCCAAGGGCAGGGCGGTATCAAGGGCCCGCCCTGCGCCCCATCGGAACCACTCAGGATGCATGACGCAGCTCGGTCTCAACCTTGAGTGAGGGGACGGTCGGCGGAGCGTTGAGCCCGCGCCAGCCGTCGATGGTCCCGGCAATCATCTGCGCGGTCGCGGCCGACAGGGTCCAGCCGAGATGGCCGTGGCCGGTGTTGAAGAACACGCCCGGTATCCGCCCTGCGCGCACCACCGGCATCATGTTCGGCATCATCGGCCGTAGCCCTGCCCACGGAACGACACGCGACGTCTCGACGTCGGGGAAGTTGCTGCGCACCCAGTCGACCAGCGGCTGCACGCGGTCGGCGCGAATGTCGCGGTTGAAGTCGTTGAATTCGGCGGTGCCGGCGACGCGGAAGCGATCGGCACCGAGCCGGCTGGTGACGATCTTGGCGGCTTCGTCGAGCAGGCTGACGGTCGGCGTCGCGTTGCGGCTCGCGGCGGTGTCGAGCTGCACGGTGATCGAGTAGCCCTTCACCGGATAGACGTTGACGCGCTCGTCGAGCAGGGTGGCGAAGTGACGGCTCGCCACACCTGCGCAAACCACGACGCCGTCCACCTTCAGCATGCCGCGCGCGGATGCGGCCGCATCGCTTGCGGACAGATCGGCCCAGCCGATGACAAAGCCGGCGCCGGCGCGAGCGATCGAATCGATGTTGGCCTCGTGAATGAAGGCGGCGCCGCGTCGCTTGCAGGCCTCGGCCAGCCCGCGGGTAAACTTGTGGATATCGCCGGTCGCATCCGACGGGGTGTAGAAGCCGCCGTAATAGTCCTTGCGCAGCGTCGGCTCGATGGCGCGGATTTCCTCCGGTGTCACCGGACGGCGGTCGAGGCCACCTTCCTGCAGCAGCGCGTTGACGCGCAGGCCGGATTCAAAGCCTTTCTTGTCGTGATAGATGTGGAGGATGCCGCGGCGTTCGAGATCGAAGTCGATGCCTTCGCGTGCCGCGATCTCGAACAGATGCTTGCGGGCTTCGATCGCAAGCCGCGTGGTCTCTATTGTGTTGGCGCGGTAGTTGCCGATGTTGGCGACGAACTCGCTCATCCAGGAATATTTGTGCCAGTTCGGCCGCGGGTTCATCAGCAATGGCGCGTCGCGCCGGAACATCCAGCGCAGGCCTTTGAGGATGGTCGCGGTGCTATTCCAGACCTCGGCGTTGCTGGCGGAGAGCTGCCCGCCGTTGGCGAAGGAGGTCTCCATCGCGGCGTAACGGTGCTTGTCGAGCACCGTCACCTTGTAGCCGCGTTCAAGCAGGGCATAGGCGGTCGTTACGCCGGTGATACCGGCGCCGATGATGGCGATATGGGTCATGGCAGGTTCGGGGCTCCCGTGAGTTAGAGTCGGCTAACCGCCGGCCGTAAAGCCGTTGGCGGCGCCCCATCTGTCACGGTTACCTGAGAGCTTGACCCGGCGCAGACCCCGTAAGGTCAGCTCCGGACTATCCCCTTCGGTGGACGTCACGACTTTCAGATCGTGCCGTCTCTCTCCAGATCGTCCTGACGATACAGTCCTTTTGCCTGAGAGTTTCCGGGGCGGTTGCTCCGTCGGCGCCGCAAGGAAGGCTGGAAGCCTTCGTTGCGATCTCTCCCGCATCGTCGCGTGGACCATCGAGCAGTACGATGCGCCTCATTTTTAGACAAGGCCAAATTTCGACCGTGACTGCCAACGGATTGTGCAGTGCAAGATTGATTCAATTTACTCGAGCGTCGCCAGCAAACCCGCCATCAGCCGGCCGCGCTCGACCAGGCTGTCGACCTCGATGAACTCCTCGAGCGTGTGGCCATTGCCGCCGCGCACGCCGAGGCCGTCGAGCGTCGGGATGCCCATCGCACCGGTGAAATTGCCGTCGGAGCCGCCGCCGGAGCTCGCATGCGGCAACTCGGCGCCGAGCGATTTGGCGATGCTGCGTGCCTTTTCATACAGCGCCATCGTGCCTGCATCCGGCTCCCATACGGGCCGGGTGACGCCGCGAGTCACCTTGAAGGAGACGTCGTTGGCCGTGCCCGACAGGGCCAGCATGCGCTCGACGCCGCGGTCGAGATCGGCCTGGCGTTTGGCCATCGACAGCGCTTCGCCGGTGGCGGTCGTGGCAACGCAGTTCACCCATTGTCCGCCATGCACGACGCCAACCGAGAAGGTGCAATCCTCCGTCGTCATCGCGTCGATCGCGAGGATCTGCCGCGCCATCTCGCGGATCGCAGAGCGTCCCGCCGACAGCGTTGCGCCGGCGTGGCTCGGCCGGCCCGTCGCCTCGAGATTGAAGCGCGCGATGGCGTAACGCCCGGTGGTGACGCCGTTGTCGGCGCGGCCCGGCTCGGGCACCAGCACATATTTGTTGCGCGCAGCCTCCGCCTCGATGATGTCGCGCGTCGAGGGCGTGCCGACTTCCTCGTCTGGCGTGAACAGCACGGTGATTGGCAGCGGCGTGGTGAAGGAGGCGCGCGCCAGCTGCCGGATCGCTTCCAGCGAGAGGTAGTTGCCGCCCTTCATGTCGTAGATGCCGGGGCCGTAGCACTTGTTGCCCTCGCGCCGCCATTTCAGCTTCTCGATGGTACCGACCGGGTGGACGGTATCCATGTGACCGGCGATCAGGATGCCGGGCTCGCCTTGCTTCGGATGCGGGAAGCTCGCGCGGATGACACCGCCGAAGCCCTGGCGGCCGGCGATGCGTTCGATCGTCGCACCCATGATTGCCATATCCCGCGCTGCGATATCGAGCATGCGGTTAACGGCACCGGCGTCCCAGGTCGGGCTCTCGCAGTCGACCCAGGTACGCAGGCCTTCGAGCATGGCCTCGGAATCGAAGGGAAGATTGGCTGGATTCATCTTAATGTCTCTCAAGCTTCGAAAGATGGAACGCGCATTGCATTGCGCTGGGCAGGACGAGCGGGGAGTGTTGTAGAGCCAAACCGATCTTTGTGGAGCCCGTGCGCGCGCCGCTTGGGCTTGCAGCTAAACCGGATTGACGCGCTCAACACTGTCTGCAAGTCTCGAAAAGATAAAGGCATTGCATGAGGTTAGTTCGCCTACGGAACGAACCGAATGCTCAACCTATAACCTGCCTTTGAACAGTTTCACGTCAGGAGAGACTTTTATGCTGAGCTTGATGCGCCGGGGGCGTCGCGCGTTCGCCTCCACACTTGCGCTTTCGGTCGTCGCACTTTCGACCGCAATGGCCTCGCCGGTATTTGCGGCCGGCAAGACCATCACCGCGGTGATGCATTCGGATCTGCGTATCATCGATCCGATCTTCACCACCGCCTACATCACGCGTGACCATGGCTACATGGTCTACGACACGCTGATCTCGACCGACTCGAACTTCAAGATTCAGCCGCAGATGGCGGACTGGAAAATCTCCGACGACAAGCTGACCTACACCTTCACGCTGCGCGACGGCCTGAAGTGGCATGACGGCGCGCCGGTGACGGCCGAAGACTGCGTCGCCTCGCTCAAGCGCTGGGCCGCGGTCGACGGCATGGGCCAGCAGATGATGCAGTTCACCGCGAGCATCGAGGCGACCGACCCCAAGACCATCACGCTGAAGCTCAAGGAGCCCTACGGCCTGGTGTTGGATTCGATCGGCAAGCCGTCCTCGCGCGTTGCCTTCATGATGCCGAAGCGCCTCGCCGAGACCCCGCCGGACAAGCCGATTCCCGAGCAGATCGGCTCCGGCCCGTTCAAGTTCGTCCAGGGCGAATTCCAGCCGGGCGTCAAGGCGGTCTACGTCAAGAACACCGACTACGTGCCGCGCAAGGAGCCGGCGAGCTGGACCACAGGCGGCAAGGTCGTGAAAGTCGACCGCGTCGAATGGGTCACCATGCCGGATGCGCAGACCGCAGTGAACGCGCTGCAATCGGGTGACATCGACTTCCTCGAGAACCCGTCGTTCGATCTCGTTCCCGTTCTCGAAGGCAACAAAGACCTCAACGTCCAGGTGCTGAACAAGTTCGGCTTCCAGACGCTCGGCCGCATGAACTTCCTCTTTCCGCCGTTCGACAACGTCAAGGTTCGCCGGGCGGCGCTGATGGCGATCAACCAGAAGGACGTACTCGATGCGCTGATCGGCAATCCCAAATACTACAAGATCTGCGGTGCCTTCTTCATCTGCGATACGCCGTTCGCGACCGACGTCGGTTCCGAATCGCTGGTCAAGGGCAACGGCATGGCGGAAGCCAAGAAGCTGCTGGCTGAGTCCGGCTATGACGGCACACCGGTCGTGATCATGGCGCCCGGCGACGTGACCACCCTGAAGGCCCAGCCGATCGTCGCCGCGCAGGCGCTTCGCGAAGCGGGCTTCAAGGTCGATCTGCAGGCGACCGACTGGCAGACGGTGGTCAGCCGCCGCGCCAGCCAGAAGCCCCCCAAGGAGGGCGGCTGGAACATGTTCTTCACCAACTGGGTCAGCGCCGACGTCTCCAACCCGATCTCCAATCTCTCGATTGGCGGCCAGGGCAAGAAGGGCGGCTGGTTCGGCTGGGCGGAGAACGCCAAGATCGAGAAGCTCAAGGACGACTTCGTCCGCGCCGCCTCGCTCGAGGATCAGAAGAAGATCGCGACCGAGATCCAGAAGGAAGCCTACGACCAGGTGATCTACATCCCGCTCGGCCAGTATCAGGCGCCGAGCGCGTGGCGGAAGTCGCTCACCGGCGTGATTGACGGCCCGGCGACCCCGGTGTTCTGGAACATGGACAAGACCGAGTAAGGCGAGGGCGTCTCGGGCCTTCCGTCTCGACCATCACGCGGCGCCGCTGTCATCAGCGGCGCCGCTCGCCAAAGAACTTCCCAAAAGCTTCCCAAGAAAACTTCCCAAGAGAACTTCCCAAGAAATTTCTCAGGAGAACTTTAGTGTTCCAACTCATGCGGCACGGGCGTCGGGCGGTTTCCTCCACACTTGCGATCTCAGTCGTCGCGCTTTCGGCACTGGCCTCGCCGGTTCTTGCCGCGGGCAAGACCATTACCGCCGTGATGCATTCGGATCTGCGCGTCCTCGATCCGATCTTTACCAGCGCCTATATCTCCCGTGACCATGGCTACATGGTCTACGACACGCTGCTCGCGACGGATTCGAACTTCAAGGTCCAGCCGCAGATGGCGGACT
The DNA here is from genome assembly GCF_007290395.2 of Bradyrhizobium cosmicum. Lineage (NCBI taxonomy): Bacteria > Pseudomonadati > Pseudomonadota > Alphaproteobacteria > Hyphomicrobiales > Nitrobacteraceae > Bradyrhizobium > Bradyrhizobium cosmicum. The sequence continues at coordinate 2,832,289 of NZ_CP041656.2, forward strand.
GGAAGATCTCCGACGACAAGCTGACCTACACCTTTATGTTACGCGATGGCCTGAAATGGCATGACGGTACGCCCGTCACCGCGGAAGATTGCGTTGCTTCGCTGAAGCGCTGGGCCGCCGTCGATGGCATGGGACAGCAGATGATGCTGTTCACCGCGAGCCTCGAGGCGACCGATCCCAAAACCATCACGCTGAAGCTGAAGGAGCCGTACGCGCTCGTGCTGGACTCGATCGGCAAGCCGTCCTCGCGGGTCGCCTTCATGATGCCGAAGCGTCTTGCCGAGACGCCGGTGGACAAGCAGATCCCCGAGCAGATCGGCTCCGGTCCGTTCAAGTTCGTGCAGGGCGAATTCCAGCCCGGCGTAAAGTCGATCTACGTCAAGAACACCGACTACGTGCCGCGCAAGGAGCCGGCGAGCTGGACCGCCGGCGGCAAGGTGGTCAAGGTCGATCGCGTCGAATGGATCACCATGCCCGACACGCAGACGGCGTTGAACGCGCTGCAGTCGGGAGACGTCGATTTCATGGAGAATCTCGCCCTCGACATGTTGCCCACCATCGAAGCCGACAAGGGGCTCAAGGTCGACATCCTGAATAAGTTCGGCTTCCAGACCGGCGCGCGGATGAACTTCCTTCATCCGCCATTCGACAACGTCAAGGTCCGCCGCGCGGCATTCCTCGCGATGAAACAGAAGGACGTGCTGGACGCGCTGATCGGCAATCCCAAGTTCTACAAGACCTGCGCAGCGGCCTTCATCTGCGACACGCCGTTCGCGACGGACGTTGGCGGCGAAACCTTGGCGAAGGGCGGCGACATGGCCGCGGCCAGGAAGGCGCTCGCCGAATCCGGCTACGACGGGACACCCGTCGTGCTGATGGCGCCGGGCGATGTGCTGACGCTGAAGGCGCAGCCGATCGTGGTGGCCCAGCAACTGCGCGACGCCGGCTTCAAGGTCGATTTTCAGGCGACCGACTGGCAGACGGTCGTGAGCCGGCGCGCCAGCATGAAGCCCCCGAAGGAGGGCGGCTGGAACATGTTCATCACCAACTGGGTGAGCGCCGACGCGTCCAACCCGATCTCCAACGTTGCCGTCGGCGGGCAGGGCAAGACGGGCGGCTGGTTCGGCTGGGCGGAGGATGCCAAGGTCGAGCAGCTCAAGGACGCTTTCGTCCACGCGACGTCGCTCGACGATCAGAAGAAGATCGCGGCCGAGATCCAGAAGGAAGCCTACGACCAGGTGCTCTACATGCCGCTCGGTCAATTCCAGATCCCGAGCGCGTGGCGGAAGTCGATCAGCGGCGTGATCGACGGCCCGGCAACGCCGGTGTTCTGGAATATGGAGAAGTCGGAGTAGGAAAAGCCGACTATGCGAAAGGGTGCTTTCGCACCTTTCGTGCAAACGAGCGGCGCCGCTGTCATCAGCGGCGCCGTTTTCGTCTGTCAGCTTCGCGTCAGCTTGGGAGTGGGAGCTTTGAGTTCTTCCAGCTTCCACTTGTTGCTATTTGTTTCTGTTCTGAACTAGATGATTTGCTCATTCATCACTTTCCTTCCCCGATTTGATTCCCGTGCCGATCGATTTTGCATTTCAGGCGATGGCCGAAAGGTCCGATCGCGCGCCATCGCGATGGCGCAGGCCTTTCCTGCGCTGGCTCGAGGGCGTCGAGGCGGGCTGGGCCGTGCCGCTGCTTCTGGTCTGCTTCGTCGTGATCTGGACGCTGTATCTGGCCATCGCCTATGCCGGCGGCGGCCTGCATCCCGATACGCTCGAGGCCTGGACGCTGGGGCGGAATTTCGCGTGGGGCTATCACAAGCATCCGCCGCTGATGGGCTGGATTGCTGCAAGCTGGACCTTCGTCTTTCCGCTGAGCGACTGGTCGCTGCAATTGATGGCGATGACCAATGCCGGGCTCGCATTGTTCTGCGTCGACCTCGTCGCGCGGCAATTCGTGACCGGCCACAAGCGCATCCTGGTGCTGTTGCTGTTGATGCTGACGCCGGCCTATCAATTCCATGCGCAGCGCTTCAATGCCAATGCGGTGCTGCTCGCGATCTGGCCGCTCGCGACCTGGTGCTTTCTGCGCGCGTTCGAAACCCGCAAGGCGTCGTGGGCGGTCGCGGTGGGCTGCACGACGGCGCTGGCGATGGTCGGCAAGTATTATTCGATCTTCCTCGTCGCCAGTTTCGCGCTTGCCGCACTGGCGCATCCGGCGCGGCGCGCCTATTTCACCTCGGCTTCGCCCTGGATTTCGGTCGTCACCGGGCTTGCGGTGCTGTCGCCGCACATCTATTGGCTCGCGACGACGGGGGCTTCGACCTTCACCTATGCGATGAACCACGCCAACGGCGATGTCGCGAGCTCGCTTGGCGAGGTGAAGAACTTTCTGCTGGGGCTGGCGGCGGCGATGAGCGTGTCAGCCGCGCTGTGGGTGCTCATCGCAGGCACGCGCCTGAAACAGTTTCGGGCTGACTTCGCCGCCATGAGTCCGGGCCTGCGGCTCCTGTTCTACGTCGCGATCGGCACGATCGTGCTGCCGGTCGTGACGTCGCTGGGGATGGGCACGGACCTGCCGTCGCTGTGGGCGTTGCAGGGGCTGTTCCTGTTCGTCGTGTTGATCGTCTGCGGCACGCGCTATCCGATCGAGCGCTTCTACACGGTCAACGTCGCGGTGATCACGGCCGGCGTCGCGCTCGCCGCCGTCCTGGTCGCGGCACCGATCCACGCTGTCTATCGCAACACCCATGGTTATGAAGAGGGGCGGAATCTCTACGCCCAGGCCGCGAGCGGACTGACCCGCGAGTGGCACGAACTCACCGGCCAGCCGCTGACCGCCGTCAGCGGCGACGATGCGCTGGCTTTCGCAACGGCGTTCTACAGTCCGGATCATCCGCAATACGCGCGGCCCTTCGAATTTCAATACAGCTGGGGCCTGCCGCGCAAGACGACGCTGGACCGCGGCTGGGCCGCGCTGTGCTTCCGCGGCCAGGACTATTGCAACCGGTGGATGGAATGGGTGTCTGCACGCGCTGGACATTTCGTCCGGCACGAGTTCACCGTGCAGGCGAGGCTGTGGGGGCAGGCCGGTGGGACGCGGGATGTGATCGTGATGATGGTGCCGCCGCGCGCAAGAAGCACGACGCCCGAGAATGCAGCGGAAGATTTCAGCGCCAGCAGGCGCGCGACCGACTAGGCCTTGCACTCAGCAATGGCTGTCGCGCACACCCTCCAAGCCTTCGCTCGCGAAAGGCGCTGGGAACGCGGCATGCTTCGGCTGCGGGGGCGGACGTTTCGTTTCCGCCGGCTCCCGGGCGTGATGGTCTTCGCGGAGTTCCGGTTCCATGGCGGCGGCCTTTCGAATTGCTGCAGGACAACATCGAGGCCGCCGGCAAGTTCCTCAGGCGATGGGGCGGTGATGCGGCTTGAACATCCGTCCTTTTTCCACCACCAGCACGATCGCGAGTGCCGCGACGGTCGACAGGAAGAAGCCGACCGCGAACGGCATCAGCGTGCCGTCGAAGCTTTGCCCGATGGCCATGCCGATCGCGATGCCGATCAGGGTGGTGATGGAGCCGTAGAGCGACGAGGCCGTGCCGGCGATGTGGCCCTGCGGCTCCATTGCGAGCGCCGTGAAGTTCGCAACCATCATGCCGAACGCGAACATCATCAGCGCCGACAGCGCCATGAACAGCGCGAGCGGCAGCACATTCAGGCTTTCCGTGATGAGCAGGACGGAAGCCACGACGGCATAGAGCGTCAGCGCGCCGTGTGAGATCACGCGCATGCCGAGCCGTCCGACGAGTCGCGCATTGAGGAAGCCCGCAATGGCGACGCCGGTCGCGATCGCAGCGAAGGCGAGGGGGAAATAATGGCCGAGGTGATAGATCTCGGTGAAGACCTGCTGCGCCGAGAACACGTAGGCGAACAGCGCGCCCATGACGCTGCCTGCGGCCATCGCGTAACCGATGGTCTGGCGGTTGGTCAGGGTTTGCCGAAAGGCGGCGAGCACATCGGCGGGTGCAAGCGACCTGCGTTCGGAATCCGGCAGGGTCTCCGGCAGCCGCAGCACGCTCCAGGCGAGGGCAAGCAGCCCATAGAGCGCCAGCACGATGAAGATGCCCCGCCATTGCGACACCAGCAGCACCGCCTGTCCGAACGACGGCGCGACCACCGGCACCGCGATGAACACCATCATCGCAAGCGACATCACGCTCGCCATCCTGCGGCCGACATAGCAATCGCGCACGATCGAGGTCGCGATCACGCGCGTCGCAGCGGTGCCGAACCCCTGCAGTGCGCGCGCCAGCAAGAGTGTCTCGAACGAGGGCGCGGCGATCGCCAGCAAGCTGGCCACCGCATAGACCGTCATGCCGCCGAGCAGCACCGGGCGTCGTCCAAACCGGTCGGACAGCGGTCCCATGATGAACTGGCCGGCGCCGAAGCCGATCAGGAAGATCGACAGCACGAGCTGGAGATGGTTGGCGTTTGGAATTTTGAAGGTTGCCCCGATATTGGGCAGCGCCGGCAGCATCATGTCCATCGCGAGCGGATTCAGCGCCATGATGGACGCGATCACGACAACGAATTCCGGAAAACCCATAGGACGGTGTCCCGAGGACACCCAATCGTCGGCATTGACGTCGGACAAGCAGCTCACCTCTGAAATTCAGGGGCTTTTCTATCGTCTATGCTGCGTTGCACAACCCATGTTTCGGGATGGCTGTCAGGCGGGTCGGTCGCGGACACGAGTTGGTGAGGTCGCGGCCTGGGCCGGCGATGTGTCGGGGTTAAGCGCGGCTTAAGCGCGACGGGTCTTTTGAGCTGTTTCGACCAGGCCGAGCGCCAATTGCCCTGCGGTCTCGACATAGGCGAGATCGCGGTGGATCAGCATCACGGTGGTGGCGCCGTCGAGCAGGATCACGAGCTGGCGTGCGAGCGCCGCCGCACCGGCAACGCCGTGAGCGCGCAACTCGGTTGCGAGCCACGCCTCAAAACGCTTCTTGTGGGCCGCGCCCGCCTTGACCGCCGGATGCGCCGGCGTGCTTGCGAGTTCGGCGATCGTGCGCAGGAAGCCGCAGCCGCGCCATCGCGGCGTATCCACGGAGCGTCCGAGCTTTGTGAAGAGACCGCGGACCTTGTCGGCCACACCACCGTCCGTCTCCGCGAACCAGCGCCTGTAGAGCTCCAGCGTCGGCTGGTCGCTGGCCGCGATGGTTGCGGCGACGAGCTCGTCCTTGCTGGTGAAGTGATAGTACAGCGTCTTCTTGGTGACGCCCGCCTTCTCGGCGATGGCATCCATGCTCGCCGCCCGGATGCCTTCGCCATAGAACAGGCGCGTCGCCGCAACGACGATCTGATCGCGGGTGGTGTCGCCTTTCCCTGACATCCGCCCAATGTATACCGCCTAGTGAGTATACACAATGCGGCCGCTGTGGCTGACTCCCTGTCCTGTCCGATCTGGAAGGAGTTGCGACTTGTCCGACCTGGTACTCTCCGAGACGCGCGGCGCCGTCGCGCTGTTGACGTTCAACCGCCCGAACAAGCTCAATGCGCTGAGCTACGCCCTCATCGACCGCCTGATGGCGGTGCTCGACCGCATCGAGGACGACGCAAATATCCGGGCGGTCGTGCTGACAGGCGCGGGCGATCGCGCCTTCTCGGCCGGTGCCGACATTGCCGAATTCTCGGACAGCGTGAGGTGCGGGCCGGATGTCGCGGTGAAGCAATTCGTGCGGCGCGGCCAGGGCATGACGGCGCGCCTGGAAGCGTTTCCGAAGCCGATCATCGCCGCGGTCAACGGCATCGCCTTCGGCGGCGGTTGCGAGATCACGGAAGCGGTGCATCTGGCCGTTGCGAGCGAGCGGGCGACTTTTGCCAAGCCCGAGATTGCCATCGGCATCACGCCGACCTTCGGCGGCACGCAGCGCCTGCCGCGGCTCGCGGGCCGCAAGCGGGCGCTGGAGCACCTGCTGACCGGCGATTCCTTTTTACCACAGCGAGCCCTGGAGATGGGACTGGTCAACCGCATCGTGCCTCACGAGCAACTGCTGGACGCAGCCTTCGCGCTGGCGGATCGCATCACGCGGCATTCACACCTGGCGGTGGCCCGAATCATCACCGCCGCCACGCGCGGGCTCAACGTCTCGATTTCGGAAGGTCTCGCGATCGAGAGTGAGCAGTTCGCGCGCATGGCGGCGACACAGGACACGCGCGAGGCGCTCGATAGATGGCTCGCAGCCCGCGCGCAGCGCTAGACGCCGCGGGGCTGTGTCGACGGCTGCGACGACGGCGGCCGGTGCCGCAACCCCCCAGGCGGAGCGCTGGCAACCAGCGATTCACCATAAGCGCGAGGCCAAGGCATCGGGGAGATGAATCCGCAACCCATCCTGTCCATTGTGGCCGAACCTGGCGCCGCATTGGCGCCCGGAGAAACTACGCCAGACAAGGTATCCGATTGTGTCCGATCTCACCGGTGCAGCACGATGGCTGGAGCCCGTGGCCGATATGGCGCCGCGACGGAACATCTGGCTCGCCTGTCTGATCGCACTGACCACGCTGCTGGTGTTCGGCAATCTCGCCAACGATGCCGTGCTCGATGTCAAATATGGCTGGGACGTCCGGGTCAATTGCGCGGCGGTGGATGCGCATGTCGCCGGACTTGATCCCTACGTCGTCAAGAATCTGAAAGGCACCCGGCTTTCCTATCCCTATCTGCCGGTGACGCTGGATGTATTCCGTCCCCTATGTGCGGGCGGCGTTCTGGTCGGTCACTACAAGGGCGCCTTTCTCGCTCTCGCCGTGCTCTGCGGGTTGCTCTTGCCCGGTCTCGGCGGCTCGCGCCCGCGCGCACGCGATGTCGGGCTCAGGGTGTTCTGCGCGCTCGGCGCGTTTGTCGGCTTCGAATGGGTGCAGGCGTCGGGCAATTTCGCGATTCTGAGCGGCGTCCTGACCGCGATCGCGCTGAGGCTCCTGCTGTCTCAACCTCCCTCCCGAACGCCGGAGCACCGCAGTTCTCCGCTGCATCTGGCCGGCGCTGCGCTGCTCGGCCTCGTGATGTCGTTCAAGCTGGTGTTCTTCCCCGTGCTGGCTGCGCTGTATTTCCTGCCGCTGCCGCGCGGCCGCAAGCTGGTGTTGCTTGCGGTGGCGGCGTTCAGCTTCGCATTGCCGATCCTGATATCGTGGCTGGGATACCCCGATCTGTTCGCCAGCTGGCAGCTCGCGATGGCCGGAAAGATCCCCGACCAGCATGTCCTCGATCTCTTCGAGCTCAATCCGTCGCTGCTGCTGCTGGTGCATGACCTCATGACCCAGGCCGGCCTCGGTGACGGCAAGCCGGCCATCCTCGCGATGTATGTGCTCGCGGCACTCGCGCTCGTGCTGGTGCCATTCGCCTTGTCGGTCTTCCGCGCGGTCGCAAGCCGGCCCGCGCGCGAAAGAGAAACGCACCTTGCGCGACTGGATCGCTGGCTGATCGATCATCCGCGCACGGCCATGCGCATCACGGTGCTGGCCATGTTTGCGCTCTACCTCTGCTCGCCGCGTCTCAAGGAATATGCCTTCTTCGAGCTCGCGCTCTATGCCGCGATCCTGCTCGCCGATCTACCGGCGACGGCACTCGCTGCCGTTCTCACCCTCGGCCTGCTCGTTCCCTCGTTGAACTCACTTGTGGGACATTCGCTCGAGGGCAGTTATCTGCTGCTCGTTGTCGCGACGGCATGCTTCTGGATCCTGCTGCTCGATTTTCGGGCGGAGCCGATACGCCTCGATCAGCAGGTTGCGGATGCATGAATGTGGCTCCGTCCGCCGGCACGTGGGCGTGAACGGCGTGGCGCGTGACCCTACCGGGACACGGGCTCTTTGAACTCCTCGCGCGAGGAGGCCTGTTGCCTCGTGTAGAGGCTTACATAAGCGCCGGTGTAGTCCTCTTTCCAGCCCCGCTCGCCAACGAGGAACCGCCTCAGCTCTTCGTGTCCTCTGAGCCAGAGCACGGCGTCGATCTTGTATTTGCTGATCGCCCTGTCCCACGTCGCCGCGTCGATGTCCCACCGCACCAGCTTGCGATAGTCCTGCAGCAGATCATCCGGATAGGCTGTTGCCGCGCGGCCGTCCACGAACACGGGCACTGATCCCCGCGTCCGGAAGATCAGCAGCCCGCCGACGTTCCAGTGGTTCAGGACACGTGCATGCGAGCAATGCACCTTGAGATACTCGGCATCCTCGTCCGAGAGCATGTCGGGCAACGCCAGAGCCGGTCTCACATGCATGAGGGTCAACGGCAGAAGCAGCACGCCGACCACGCCTGCCGCCAGCATCGCGCGCTGGATCTTGAAGCTCGAACGGCGTTTGGGCAAGAGATGGTCGATGTGAAGCGCCATCGGGACGCTCGAGAAGATGAAGAAGAACGCGGCGTACCTGAACTGATAGAGACCGAGAGCGAGAAACAGCCACGCCAGCGTGCGCGCCTCGAGGGGGATCCGCGTCGTGTTGCGGTCCCACAGCTCCAGCACGACGAACGCCAAGGCATAGACGATGCCCGGAAGGCTTCCCGGCATCACCATGTTGTGCAAATAGGGGCGCCATTCGCCGATATCGGCCTGGACGAAATGACCGAGCGTCGCCGTCACGCCGTCATAGACATGCCATCCCAGCGGATTGACGAAGATCGCGAGGACACACCCGGCGCCTGCGAGGCAGTCATTCCGGAAGTTGGCCCAGTCCCGCCGCAGCAGGGCGCCGGCGCAAAAGACACCGATGATGGGAAAGGCCAGCACGAAGCCGCCGTGCAGATTGACCCAGAGCACCATCAGCGGCGGCAACAGGAACCATCCACGCCGGTGCAGGCATTCCCCGTAGAAGACGACTGCGAACAGCATGGTCGCCATGTTCGGCGATGCCGCCAGATACATGTTCGGCGACGCTTCGTAGCAGGGATAGAGCAGGCAGGCGGCGAAGACCGCGATGCAGACCGCAGGCGCCGATGCGTCGCTGCGCAAGCCGCAGGATGCGAGATATCCGGCAATGACCGCGCCGGCGGCGACGACCATCAGTACGATGCCGGCAAAGCCCGTGTGCTGATACAGCAGGCTGGCGATCACGTCCCAGAGCCATGACAGATTGTACCAGCGCTTGTCGCCGAGGGTGAACGCCCAGGGATCCTGGAGCGGGACTTCGCCTCGCTCCCGGATCAGGTTGCCGGCGGCAAGATGCCAGCCGAGGTCATAATGGCCGAGCATCAGCGGCGCGTTCGACAGATAGAAGACGCCGAGGAAAGCGATCAGGAAGACGTAGGTTTCGAGCCCACCCGGGAGACGTCCGATTGCCGCAGGCGCCGCGCCAATCCCGGACCCGGACCACTTCTCGCGCGCGTCCATCGGGGCTCTCACCTTCGCAGCCCGCCGCGCCAGGCCCTGCATCGTTCCGGATCAGCATCGATGGGCAGCAGACATGGCTCGCTTTATCGGGGTAACAATCTAAGGATGTGTAAATGCCTGCCGCGCAACTCGCGTTCCGGACGTGCAGGGCAGTGTTGGCAAATGAATGATCGCGTCGGTGGCGCGGTGTCGCTGGACGAATGGGCTTCCGGCTCGCGCGTCGGCTTACGCCATCAATTCTGTTGGTGCGGGCAGCCGGGGTCGAACCGGCACAGCGCTTGCGCACCGAGGGATTTTAAGTCCCTTGCGTCTACCAATTCCGCCATGCCCGCTTGATCCAACGAGATCAAACACTTAAGTCCAGCTCCGGCCGTTTGGAATTGGCGCGCGTCGCGGGCCGGATGGATGGCTCTTCCTTAAGCGAGGCGACCGCGCAAGGCAAAGCCTCAATCCGGACATCTGGCCCTGCTTTAGGCATTCTCAATTCAAAAGGACTAACTTCCCGGCATGCCTGCTTCGTTTTCCTTCCGCCTGCGCTCACGTTGCGCGGCTGCCGCGCTCCTCGCGGCCGGTTTCGTGCTGTCCGGCTGCGCGGGCATGAGCGAGACGATCGCTCCGGCTTTCGCCGACCCCGCCAAATACGAACTGTACGACTGCAAGCAGCTCGAGGCGGAGCGCAAGTCGCTGGCCATGCGCACGGCGGATTTGCAGAGGCTGATGGACAAGGCTGAGACGGGGACTGGCGGTGCGGTCGTGTCCGAGCTTGCCTACCGCAACGACTACGTTGCGGTGCGCGGGCAGGCGCAGCTCGCCGAAGACGCTTGGCGCCGCAACAGGTGCCGGGAAACCCCGCCTGGTGCGGCATCGGAGACTTCAGGGCCGCAGCGGCCGGACATCAAGCCGGCGCCGCAATCCGGTCGCACCGTTCGCTGAGCCGAATTCCGCCTCAGGGGCGCCAGCCGTAGATCCAATCCTGCCGCGCCAGCATCCGCTCAGGGCCGAGGGCGCGGATCGCAAGATCGCGCGCGATCGCGAGCGGCCCGCCCAAATGATAGATGCGGCCCTGCTGCCGCGCGGTCCGCTGCACGCGCCTCACCCGCGCCTGGCGCGCGCGGCCATATTGCTTCAGCGCGGCCGTGATGCCGGCTGTGCTCCCGGCGGCCTCGGCGCTCAAATGCCGGGCCAGCACGGCGGCATCCTCGATCGCCATGCCGGCGCCCTGGGCGGCGAATGGCAGCATCGCATGCACGGCATCGCCGAGCAGCGCGACCGGGCCGCTGCTCCACGGGCAGCCGTCGGGCACGCCGAACAGCGCCCATTTGCGCCAGGTGTCGACCGCGGCGAGCATCATGCGCGCCGCCGGCGGCCAGCGCGGCGCGGCGAAGGCGTCCATCACCTCGAACGGATCGCCCGGCGTGCTCCAGCCCGGCCTGTTCCAGGTGCCCGGCAGCACCGCGACCACGTTGATCTGGCGTCCGCCCGCGATCGGGTAGGCGACCAGATGGGCGTTCGGCCCCATCCAGAGCTGCACCCGCCGCGCGGTGAAATCCTTCGGCAGTTGCGTCGCGTCCAGCGTGCCGCGCCAGGCGATCAGCCCGGAGAAGCGCGGCTGCACTTCGGGAAACAGATGCTGGCGCACAGTCGACCAGATGCCGTCGGCGCCGATCAACGCGCTCGCAAGATCGCTGCGGCGGATCGTGCCGCTGCGGTGGACGACCGTCAGCCCCCTGGCGTGGGGCGCGACATCCTCGAAGGTCGCACCCAGCTTCAGGTCGATATCGGGATGATCGGACACCGCGCCGGCCAGTGCCGATTGCAGGTCGGCGCGGTGCACCACCCAATAGGGGGCACCCGCGCGCGCTGACGCGGCTTCGCCCAGCGGCATGCGCAGCAATTCGCCGCCGGCCCGCGCGCTCATGATGCAGAGCGCCTCGGGCGTGACGGCGCGCAGCTTGAGCCGCTCGGTCAGGCCGAGCTCGACCAGCACGCGGCTGGCATTGGGAGAGAGTTGCAGGCCGGCGCCGACTTCCTCGAGCCGCTCGGCCTTTTCCAGCACCACGATGCGGAAACCGCGGGCCGCGAGCGCAAGCGCGGCCGTCAGTCCACCGATGCCGGCACCGGCGATGACAATCGTTCGGGAGAGCGTCACCCCTGACCGATGCGGGCGGTCAGGCCACCTTGTCCTTCAGCACGCATTCCGGCGGACGGGCTTCGCCCGGCTTCAGGTCGGCGGCGAAACGGTACAGGGTCGAGCAGTAGGGGCAGATGATCTCGTTGTCGTTGCCAAGGTCCAGGAAGACGTGCGGATGGTCGAACGGAGGGTTGGCGCCGACGCACATGAACTCTTGCGAGCCGATCTCGATGACGGGAACACCGGCATCGTTGTGGAAGTGCGGGACGACATGGTCGGACATCGAAGTTCATCCTGGAGTGGCAATGGCGGCAGACACAATCAACAACTGACGCGGCATCTTTGAGGCGCCGCGGACCATACTGGCGGGTGCAGCTGATTGCTAGTCCAGCGGAACCGAAAGGTTCGCAATCGCCCCATGCTCATTTGCTCATGCAAATTCGACACAATCTTGCGGCCTGAGAGAAGCCCTTCTTTCGTCGGGGACGTTGTGTCGCAATTTTGGCATACTATGTCTGTGGACAAGCGGAATTGCGACGAAAGACCAACCACAGGCAAGCATCCGGGCTCTCTGCATGAAGTGGCTGCGAATCAGCACAGCGTTGACCGGGATTGCGGCCTGCGGCTTTCTGCTCGCGCAGGTGGCGCCGCATGCCCGCGAGGCCGGCGCGATTTTCGCTGCCCAGGACGATCCGGCCGCGTTGTCCGAGCTCAAGCTCGACGCGCTGCTGCGGCAGGGCGACCGCCTGGTGCAGGACAATATCGAGGCTGCGCTCGCCGCTGGTGATGCCGACCTCGCCGACAGCTTCGTGGCGCTGGCGCGTGACCGCAACATCGCGCTTTCAGACGATCTGCTGAGCCGGGTGAGCGATGCGGTCAAGGCCGAGAATTCCACCTCGCATTTTGCCAAACGGTTTGCCACCGGCCTCGTCACCGGAAATGCCGACGATGTCGCGAGCCTGTCCGGGACGGTGGCCGGCGATCTCTTCGTGATCGGCGATGTCAGGGATGTCGTGCGCGAGGGCAAGCATCTCGCGATGGGCGAGGACGCCGACCACCTCGTGCTCGGCCTTGCGACCGCGGGCCTTGCGGTGACGGCCGTGACCTACATGTCGGTCGGTGGCGCGGCTCCGGTGCGCGCCGGCCTGACGCTCGTGAAGGATGCGCGGAAAGTCGGGCGGCTCGGTGAAGGGCTTGCCGTATGGGCGGGCCGGTCCGCGCGCGACGTCGTCGATGGCCCGATGCTGCAGAGCGCGGTCGCCAGGGGTTCGGTGTTCCGTCCGGGCGAGACCGTCAGTGCGATCAAGGCCGCGTTCCGCGTCGAGAAGGCCGGCGCCCTGGTCCGGCTCGGCAAGGACGTCACACGCGTTGCCGAGAAGACCGGCACGCGCGGCGCCATGGACAGCCTGCGCATCGCCGAAGGCCCGAAGGATGTCGCGCGCGCGGCACGGCTTGCGGAAGCGCAGGGCGGCAAGACCCGCGCGATCATGAAGCTGCTTGGCCGCGGCGCGCTGCTGCTCGTCGGCGGCGCGTTCGACCTTGCGCTTTGGCTGTTCGGCGCGGCCCTGACGCTGTTTGGCCTGGTGTCGTCGATCAAGGCGGCCACCGAGCGCCTCACCCAGGCCTGGTGCGATCGCAGACGAGCGCGGCGGCTGCGCCGGGCGCAGGTCGCCGCTGAAGCCGCTCTGGCGAACGCGGCGCTGACCGCTTAAGATCAATCTCTCCCCTCGATACCGGAACTGATGATGCCGAGCTTTCACAACGGCGCCGTTGAAATTGCCTATCTCGACGAAGGCGAGGGCGATCCGATCGTCCTGGTGCACGGCTTCGCCTCCAGCAAGAACGTGAACTGGGTCTATCCGACCTGGGTCTCCGAGCTGCGCAAGAACGGCCGCCGCGTCATCGCGCTGGACAATCGCGGCCACGGCGAGAGCGCAAAGCTCTACGAGCCCGCGCAATATTCGATTCCCACCATGGCTGGCGACGTGCTCGCGCTGATGGATCATCTCGCCATCCCGCAGGCCGACATCATGGGCTATTCGATGGGCGGGCGGATGACGGCCTGGCTCGGCCTAAACGAGCCGCAGCGCCTGCGCTCGGCGATCCTCGGCGGCATCGGCATCGGTGGCTTGATCGAGGGCACCGGGCCCGGCGAGAATGTCGCGGAGGCGCTGGAAGCGCCCTCGCTCGACGACGTCACCGATCCCGTCGGCCGCACCTTTCGCGCCTTTGCCGACCAGACCCGCTCGGACCGTGTGGCGCTGGCCGCGTGCCTGCGCGGCACGCGCGACCTCATGACGAAAGAGGAGGCCGCACGCATCGACGTGCCCGTGCTGATCGCGGTCGGCAGCACCGATGACGTCGCGGGCTCCGCCAGCGCGTTAGGTGCGATCATCCCGGGATCGGAAGTGCTAGACATTCCGGGGCGCGATCACATGCGCGCGGTCGGCGACAAGGTCTATAAGGTTGGCGTGCTGGACTTCCTCTCACGCCGAGGGTGAGCTGCCGGCGTCCTCGCCAATCCGCCGCGCCAGCGCCATCAGCACCACGAAGGTCGCCACCCACACCATCCGTGCGCCGTAGCGGTCGTGCGGGCCCGAGATCACGGCGCAGATGAACGCGTTGCCGAGCAGCGCCAGCGTGACGGTCGCGGCCAGCAGCGTCAGATCGTCGAGCCGTCGGTACGCGAGTGAATGCGCGAGCAGGGCCAGCAGTCCCAGCATCGAGATCAGCGCGACGGGAACGTGCAGCCGGTTGATGGCGTCGAAGCTGAGCTCCCAGTGCTGCTGGCGCGCCGCGCGCATCGGTGCGGTCTGCGAAGGGATGTAACGCTCGATGATGCCGTAGGTGTGCGGAATCCACACGGTGGTGCCTTCGCCGGTTGCGACGTGCAGCAATTGCTGGCCCATCGCGCGCAAGGCTGCGCCGGCCTGCCACGCCGGATAGTCCTTGAGCGATTCAACGACGATGGTGCCCATCTCGTCGTTCAGCCCATCGAACCGGCCGAGCGTGTTGAACACGCTCTTGCCCCAGAGGAATTCGTCCGCAGTCGCCGGCAATTCGTTGCGATACGGGCAGAGCTTGAATGTTTCGCGCGGGCAGTGATCGCCAAGAAAGCGCGCGACGATGCCGTCCTGCATCATGCGGCCGAACGCGACGCCGGTGCCGCCGGGTGTCCAGGCCCATTTGCCCGACAGCGCGTGGTTCGCCGACACCAGCATCAGGCCGCCAGCGACGATCGTCAGGCTCGCCTGCGCCAGTCCAGCAATCGGGAGACGACGCCCCAGCAACGGCCGCGCCATCCAGCCGGCAACGCAGAGTCCGAACAGCACGCCGAGCGTGGCGCTATGCGTTGCGGCGGCAAAAGCGGTGAAGACGAACAGCGCAATTTTTTCGAGCCCCGAGGTCCGGCTTGCGCCGACGACCAGCAGGAATAGCGACAGAATCGAGAGCCCGGCAAAAATGTCGGTGAGCAGCATGCTGGCAAGCCAGGGCAGCGCGGTCGACAGGATGAGCAGCAGGCTGATCGCGACGAAGCGAAAGGTCTGCATCAAGCCGAGCACGCGCAAGGTGAGCTGCAACAGCCACAGCGTCGCTAGCGACTGGATGGCGATGTTGATCCAGAAGCCGAAACTCTCGCCATAATGCAGATAGATGCCGAACACGGTGGAACGGCTGGGGACGAGATAACCCTCGTACCAGCGCGCCAGATAGCCGCCGGTATCCCATTGCAACAGGGGATAGCCGTTCCACAACGCCGGCGCGATCATGAGGAGGGGCAGGGCAACCGCCGCCACCCGCAGCCAGAGCGAATCCGTGGCGTGGCTGCGCCGATGATCGGTGGTCGTTGTGGTCAAATCCGCTCCGTCGTCTTCCGGACCATGTCTGCAATAGAGCGTTTTCGAGCGAAGTGGAAACCGGTTCGCGTGAAGAAAACGCGTCAAGAAAAGAAACCTGGAGCCAAGGGCTCCAGCCTTTGGCATGGAATTCACCAATAGTTTGAGGCCGCACGGCTTGAATTTGCCAAAACCCTGACCATTTTGAGCCAACCTTGCCGCTTGGGGGCTTCAGAAGAAACTATTGTTTTCAAGGCGTTGGCATGCTTTCGCGGGGCAAGGCACTGTTCACTCTCAGGCAAGCCCGTCAGGACTTTGTCGCCTAGACTGTGCTATAGAGCCCGCAAAACGAGCCCATTCGAAAAAGCAGATCCCAGAGAGAAAACCCATGGCAGTGCATCAGGTCAATCCGGGAGGAAAGCTCGCGTCCCTCGATCCGATCTGGGATCGGATCCGCGGCGAGGCGGAAGACATCGTCCACCGCGAGCCCGAGCTTGCGACCTTCATCTATTCGACGGTGCTGCATCACGGCCGCCTGGAAGATTCGGTGATCCATCGTGTCGCCGACCGGCTCGATCACTCAGCGTTGTCGGGCGATCTGGTGCGCCAGACCTATGACGAGGCGCTGCGCGACGATCCCGATCTCGGCAATGCCTTCCGCGCCGATCTCGTCGCCGTCTACGATCGCGATCCCGCGACCTCGCGCTTCATCGATCCCTTGCTCTACTTCAAGGGCTTCCACGCGATCCAGACCCATCGCCTCGCGCACTGGCTCTGGCTGAAGGGCCGCAAGGATTTCGCGTATTATCTCCAGAGCCGCGCATCCGCGGTGTTCCAGACCGACATCAATCCCGCCGCGCGCATCGGCCGCGGCATCTTCCTCGACCACGCCACCGGATTCGTCTGCGGCGAGACGGCGGTGATCGAGGACGACGTCTCGATCCTGCACGGCGTCACGCTCGGCGGCACCGGCAAGGAGAACGAGGACCGTCATCCGAAGATTCGCCACGGCGTCCTGATCGGCGCCGGCGCGAAGATCCTCGGCAACATCGAGATCGGCCATTGCGCGCGCATCGCCGCGGGCTCTGTCGTGGTCAAGCCGGTGCCGCACAACGTCACCGTTGCCGGCGTGCCCGCCAAGATCGTCGGCGAAGCCGGCTGCGCCGAGCCGTCGCGCACCATGGATCAGATGATCAACGCCACGGGACTCTAGGGTGGGGCTTTGATCTCATGAGTTGAGGGTCGGATTCTCCGGCTCTTTTCGTCCCCAAATTGTTTGGCAATTCATGCTGGCGGTTCGTCGCGTCTCGTCCTAAAACGCGGCCAGCCAATTTCGATCGGAGACTTGCCGTGGACGTCAAAGAAGTCAGAAAGTTAGATGCGTATCTGAAGCGCGTATTCGGCAATCCCAAGATCCGCGTCGTGCCGCGGCCGAAGAAGGATGATTCCGCCGAGGTCTATATCGGCGAGGAATTCATCGGCGTGCTCTTCGTCGACGACGAGGACGATGATCGCTCGTTCCAGTTCCAGATGGCGATCCTCGAAGACGATCTCGTCGATCAGGAATAGTTGTTGCCCGTCACCTCTCCCCGCTTGCGGGGAGAGGTCGAAATGCGCGCGTAGCGCGGATTTCGGGTGAGGGAGGCTCTCCGCGAGTCCGACTATCGCGGTCCCCGGCACCTCTCGTGTCCTGGACGCGCTGCGTCCGGGAGCGCGCATCGAAGATCGAGGCGCGCTCTTTTCACATCGTCATTGCGAGCGCAGCGAAGCAATCCAGGAATCTTTCCGCTGAGGGATTCTGGATTGCTTCGCTGCGCTCGCAATGGCGAGGGGCCTCCATGAGATCCCGCAAAGGAACGGCCGGGTGGTCAGCATGGAAGATGGCTGAGCGCATCGTTCAAACCGACTGCGCAAGGGTGACATCATGCACCTGTTTTGCCCGACGGGTCAAGCTCAAATTCGAAAAAGACGAAACGCGCAAAATACGAAGCCATGACAGAGGCCTGGCTACTGTGCATGGGGTTGTTTCGATCGCTTCTTCGGGAGACGCCGAGCGTCACCCCTTCGGCCCGCGCAACTGCGCTGTCAGCCTGTCCATCGCGTTCGCCACATCCTGCCATTGCGACAGCCAGCTTCGCGGAAAGCGGAAGGTGAGGTCGGCGCCGCCGACGCGTCGATCGGAGAGGCACATGCCCGGAGTGGCCGCATCGCGCGTGCAGCGCGCGGTGAGGGCAGGGTTTGCCGCGGAATAGAAATCCTCGCTGCCATAGGGCGTGTCGCTGCGGAACATCCGCATCGTCAGCCCGTCGGCGGGCATCGTTGCGGCCTGGTCGAAATAGCGTGGATAGATCGTGGCCGTGCGCTGCTCCGGCGCCAGCGCATCGTGATGCGCCGCGATCGACAGGAAGATGCGGTCGATCGGCTGCATCGTCGCGTCGACGCTGTCGGCGGTGACATGCTTCGGTGCGCCCGGCGGCTCCAACGAGGGATACAGGAAATCGAGGTCGATGCGCTCCTGCGGTCCGGAATGCCGCTGGATCTTCATCCGGATCGCGGCCGCCGGCAGGTTGAACAGCGTGCCGCCGACGCTGACCGGCAGCTTGTCCGGCGCGTTCGCGCCGCCCGCACCCCAGGTCGGCCACAGCAGGTAGGCGACGAGCGCGACCGCGCACACCGCGGCAGCGCCGCCGAGCACGATCGGGACGACGTGCGCCCGGGGGCGCGTCCTGGAGGACCGGGGAGAGGTTGCCGAAAACACCGTCATGAATTGCGCGAGCAGCCGGAGGTCGGCCGGTGGCCGACGAATCAGCGGCGAATATGCCACGCGGTGGCGATTTCGCGGAGCATTCCCGGCTCTCCGGCGCGCGGGAGGGTCCTGCGCTGACCGGGCGGCGGCGTTAACCTTCCCTTAAGGATAATGTAGCGTTAACCGGCACTATTTGTCACAGGAAGGCTCCGGCGTTGCGTAAGGGCGGACCGTTCCGATGACACCCGAAGCTTTCAATACCCTCTTCTCGATCTGCATCGGTTTCGCGCTCGCGGGCGCGCTCGTGAACGGATACCAGGCGCTCGCACAGCGGCCCGCCGGGTTCGCCCTGTTGCAGGACGGCGTGGCGCCGAAGACCTTTGCCGCGGTTCCATTCCTGGTGTTCGCGGCGCCCTTCATCATCATGCGCAACACGCTGCGGGGCATGCGGGTGGAAAGCCGCCGCGTGGAATTCGTGATGATGGCGACCGTCATCGCCGGCTTCTGGAGCATGATGAGCGGGACCTTCTTCCTGATGACGCTGCGCGCGACCGGCGTGCTGGGCTGACGCGCGCATCCGGGCCGGGCCCTTTGCTTCAGGGCCACCGTTTCGCTATGGCTGGGGTCAAAATGACAGGAGACCTCCATGGCGATCTATGAGCTCGACGGGCAGGCGCCCGATCTTCCCGCCGACGGAAATTACTTCATCGCGGAGACCGCCACCGTGATCGGCCGCGTGCGCCTGAAACCGGGCGCGAGCGTCTGGTTCGGCGCGGTGCTGCGCGGCGACAATGAGTGGATCGAGATCGGCGAGGGCGCCAACGTGCAGGACGGCTCGACCTGCCACACCGACCTCGGCTTTCCCATGGTGATCGGCAGGAACTGCACCGTCGGCCACAACGTCATCCTGCACGGTTGCACCATCGAGGAGGGCGCACTGATCGGCATGGGCTCGATCGTGATGAACGGCGCGAAAATCGGCCGCAACAGCATCGTCGGCGCCGGCTCCGTCATCACCGAGGGCAAGGAGTTTCCCGAGCGCTCCCTGATCATCGGCTCGCCCGCGCGCGTGATCCGCACGCTCGACGACGCACAGGTGCAGAAGATGGGAAGCGCGGCGAGGTTCTACGTCGCCAACGGTCCACGCTTCAAGAAGGGCCTGAAGCGGATCGGCTGAGACGACCACGCCGCACCCGAGCCGGCGTCGTTGCGGTTCCGCACCGTAAGAATACCGATCACAACTTTAAGTTCCTGCTAGCGCAAGCCTGCCTATGGTCGGTGTTTTCAACCAGGGGGAGCGGTGCGATGAACGCTGCGGCGCCGGGATCCAGGCTCGAGGCCACATCCCGACTAGTGAAGAAGTTCGCTCGTTTCGCGCGCGGCACCGACACGCTGAGCGTTGCGGAGAAGGTCTACAGTATCGCCGGCTTTCTCGCGATCGTGACCACCTTCCTAATCGTGATGTCGATCCAGACGGTGCGGTTGCAGACGACGTATCGCCACATGTACGCGTCGTCCGCCGAGGCCGCGATCAATGTCGGTCGCATCAACGCGCTGATCTACGCCGTCGTGATGGAATCGCGCGGCATCTACATGTCCGCCGATCGGGGCGCGATGAAGCCGTTCGCCGACGGCCTGGAGCGTCGTAACCGCGAGCTCGCCGAGGCCGTCAAGGGCCTCGAGCGGACTGTCGACTATGACGATGCCGAGCAAGTCTCGAGCTTCCGGCAGCGCATCGCTCAGTTCATCGATTTTCGCCAGGAGCTGGTGCGACGCGGGCTGGAGATCAGCCCGGCGGCAGCGCGCGAGTGGGGCGACAATGACGCCAACCGGACGCTGCGGGCCAAGCTCAACGGCGATCTCGAGTCGCTCGTATGGATCTACGGGCAGCGTGCCCGCGAAGCGGACGACCTCGCCGACTCGAACCGCTATGCCGCCGCCTATCTGTTCGTCCTCGGGCTCGCGTCCCTCGTTCTCGCGGGTCTGAACGTCGTCGTCATGCGGCGTTCGGTGGTCGGGGCGCTCGCCGAGATCACGCTTGCGACCGACCGGATCGCGGACGGCGACGTCAGGAGCAAGGTGCCGCATCTGGGCCGCAACGACGAGATCGGGCGCCTTGCGCGCGCGGTCCAGCATTTTCGCGATGCGGTGGCGCGCATCTTCGAGCTCGAGGAGCTCGAACTCGGCACCGCGCAGGCGCGCGATGCGGCGATGACCGAGCGCGACAAGTTCAACGACAAGTACCAGGCCAAGAAGTGGCAGCTCTCCGCCGCGATCAACAGCATGCCGCAGGGCCTGATCATGCTCGATGGCAAGGCCAACGTGGTCGCGATGAACGGCAACTACCGGCAGATCTACAATCTGCCCGAGACGATCCAGTCGGGATCGACGCTCGGCGAGATCCTGCAGCACCGCGTCAAGAGCGGTTTGTTCAGCGGCGACATCGCGGCATATCTCGCCGCCGTGCTCGCCCGGATCGCCAAGCGCGAGCCCGCCGCCTATGAGATCACCTTGAACGACGGCCGCACCATCAGGATCCACGAGCGTCCGATGGACGGCGGCGGCTGGGTGTCGGTCCAGGAGGACGTCACCGAACAGCGCCAGCGTCAGCGCATTCTCGAGCGGATGGAGCGTTTCCTCGCCACGATCATCGAGAACGTCACCGAGGGCATCATCGCCAAGGATGCGCGCAACCAGCGCTACGTCTTCGTCAACAGGGCGGCCGAGCAGATGATCGGCATGTCGCGTGGCGAGATCATCGGCAAGACGGCGCGGGAATTGTTCTCCCCGGATGCGGCGGAATTGATCGAGCGGCGCGACCAGCAGCTCCTCGCGCAGAAGCAGCAACTCGAGCCGATCCTCGATACGATCGACAATCCGACTCGCGGTCGCCGCGTCATCTCCGCCCGCCGGATCCAGGTCGGCGGTGCCGGCGAAGAGTCCCACATGTTCGTGACCATGATCGAGGACCGGACCGGAAAAATCGAGGCGGTCGCAGCCTAGCCTCCGCGCGATGCGTCAGCTGCCCTCGGATTCCTGCGCTTCAATTGCGCCCGCGACCTTTTCGTGGCCTGCGGACCACAGTGCATGCTCGTCGC
Organism: Bradyrhizobium cosmicum; assembly: GCF_007290395.2. Lineage (NCBI taxonomy): Bacteria > Pseudomonadati > Pseudomonadota > Alphaproteobacteria > Hyphomicrobiales > Nitrobacteraceae > Bradyrhizobium > Bradyrhizobium cosmicum. The sequence continues at coordinate 2,853,467 of NZ_CP041656.2, forward strand.
TGCCGCTTGAATAGGGATTGGCCTCGGCCGGAATGTTTTCGCGCGCGGCGCGTTCGCCCTCCGCAAAAGGATCGTGGTCGGTCATCGTGATCTGGCCTTTCTGGTTTTGGGACGCGCGGTCGTCTTGGCCGCTTCGCCGTCAAGCCTGGCGCTCTTGCGCAGGGCGTCCTTGAGATCGACGGGGATGCCGTGCTTCTTCAAGAGGTCGGCGAAGGCTTCGTCCGCGAGCTCCTGCAGCGTCCCCATCCTGTCGCGTCCCAATTGCTTCAGCTTGTCGAACGTGTCCTCGTCGAACGCGATCAGTTTACGCATGATCGTGCCAGCCTCCCTTTTCTCAAGCTGATGCAGCGGCATTTGTTCCGGAACCGGCCTGAGCCGCAGCGGTTGACTGCCAAAGGAGAATTTCCGATGGCCAGTTCGGCTGCAACCGTTTCAACGAAGATATTGATCGTGATCCTCAGTCTTGCGGCGATGCCGGCGGTGTCGTTCGCGCAAGCGACCGGCGGCGCAGCCGGCTCGAGCGGATCGACCGGAGGTGTCGCCAACGCTCCGTCGTCACCGTCCGGCACCAACAGCCTGGGCACGGCCCAATCGTCCGGCGCGTCTGGCGGGGCCACCACCGGCACCGGCGCAGGCGGGTCCTCTGATGCCGCCGTCAATGCAGAAAACCGGATCCTCGACAAGAAGCTGAAGAGCATCTGCCGCGGCTGCTGACGCTCTCGCGGAAGTGAGACAGCTTGGCTGTCACGAATGCCCTGATGACGCTAGCTTGGTCCTGCTTTGAAGCGTGGAGCGTGTCCACGCGGAGGATCAAGTGATGTTACGTAAGACGATGATGGCGGCGCTGGCCGTTGCGACGATCGGGCTGTCGGTGCCCCAGGCGGCACAGGCGGGCGGTCATGGCGGTCACGGTGGCTGGGGCCACGGCGGTGGCGGCTGGGGCCATGGCGGTCACTGGCATGGCGGCGGCTTCTGGCCCGGTGTCGCGATCGGGGCTGGTCTTGCCGGCGCGGGTTACTATGGCGGCTATTACGGCTACGGCTATGGTTACGGCGGCCCCTATTACTACGGTACCGGCTATGACGATGGCGGCTATGGTGGCTGCTACGTGGTGCGGAAGCGCGTCATGACGCCGTCAGGCTGGCGATACCGTCGCGTGGATGTTTGCGAGTAATCGCGACGCTGGGCGAGGCCGTTAAAAAACAAGGCCGTTGACGCAGTATACCGTCAACGACCTTGCCAGCCCCGGACATTGAAATCGGCTCACGCCATCCGGTAACCGCTACCATCGCGCGGAATCATACGGGCAAATGTGATCCAGTTCACAAGCGGCGAAAATAATAGTCCAATTGCGTCGATGTCCGGTCAGCTGCGCGATTTGCCGCGTTTTCGCGCGCTGGCATGATGCCTGGCAGGTTTCCTGCGGGTAACCGAGGGCGTTTCGGCCTCGCTCGTCCGGGCGCTGGCAAAGGATTGCCGCAGATTGTCGATGGACTCATTCAGTGTGGTGACCTGCTCGGACAGCCGCTTGGTATCGGCTTGCTGCGCCGCCATCAGCCGTCTCATCGTCTGAAGCTGGTCCTGCACGACCTGCAACTGGTCGATTGATTCCTGCTGTGTCGCCTCCAGCCCCTTGGTCTTCTCGACCAACTGCTCGGAGGCCTGTGCGGTGCGGGCCTGAAGCTGCCGCGACGCCACGACCCGATCAGGCTCAGGAGCAGCCCCCGTGTAGGCACGCCAGATCGCGATCGAGGTCACGCCGGCGATCAGCAGGAGAAGGGCGGCGGCGGTCAGCGCGATGGGCTGGGCGCCAAGGCGCAGGAGGGGGTGGGACCGTGAGTCTTCTGCGAGATCGATCATCGCTGACAAAACCCAAATTGAAACTTGGTGAGTGGCGAAGACCGGCCGCCGAAGCAGCCGGGGGCGTCCCGAAAGTGTTACTGGTCGGCAACAAATGGGACCAAAAAGAGGCCAAGGCCAAAAAAACCAGTAATCAGCGGGCCTTGAGGGCGCCAATACTCCGAAAGCGGCAGGGCTCAGGGCTGAAACTGCGAAAACGGCCCGGAATAGGTCTTCGACCGCGGCGCCGCATACGGTCCGAGGCGTGACGTCTTCAGCCCCAGCCGCACCAGTGATTCCGCAAGCGTCACCGCTGCGGCGACCCCGTCGACCACGGGCAGGCCGTGTCGGGTGGCAAGTTCGGCGGCGAGATCGGCCATGCCGGCGCAGCCGAGCACGATGGCCTCCGCGCGGTCGTCGTCGATTGCGGCCGTAATCTCAGTGGAGATCCGTGCCAGCGCATCGGTATCGCGCTCCTCGAGCGCGAGCACGGGGACCTCGGCGGCGCGGACGCGGGCGCAACGCTCGGCGAGACCGTATTTCCGCAAATTGTGCTCGATCGGCACGATGGAGACACCGAGCGTCGTCACCACCGCAAAGCGCGCCGCGATCAGGCTCGCCAAGTGGAAGCCGGCCTCGCCGATGCCGATCACCGGTGCCTTCGCGGCGGCGCGCGCGGCGTCGAGGCCGGTGTCGTCGAAGCAGGCGATGATGTGGGCGTTCGCGCCGTCGTGGTCGGCGTCACGGATGCAGCCGAGCATGCCGGGGACGGCAAAGGCCTCGTCGTAAAAGCCCTCGATCGAGACCGGCCCCATCGCGGGCTGGCGCGCGTCGATCTCGGTGTCAGGCAGCGCGACGCCGCGCGCCGCAGCGGCGATCTTCGCCGTCATCGACGCGGTGGTGTTGGGATTGACGACGTGAAGTCGCATCGCGATCAGACGAGCCCCAATGTGAGACGAGTCTCTTTTCAGACAAGCCCTTTGCCGGCGTCCGAGCCTTTGGCCGCCTGCCGCTTGTTCAGCACGTGGATGGTGCCGAGCGCAAGGGTGATTACCGTGAACGAGACGGCCGAAATCACGGTGCCGAGCGCATAGATGTCGGGGTTCGTCACGGTGGTGGTGAGGCCCTGCAGATCCAGCGGCAACGTATTCACGGCCCCGATCGCCTGGCTGGAGCGCGCCAACTCGTCCCAGGACAGCGTGAAGCCGAACAGTCCAATGCCGATCACGGAGGGCAGGATGATCGGCAGCACGACATGGCGGAAGGCCTGCCATGGCGTCGCACCGAGATCGCGCGCGGCTTCCTCGAGCCGTGGGTCGAAGCGGTTGAAGATCGCGAACATGATGAGCAGGCCGAACGGCAGCGTCCAGGTCAGATGCGCGCCGAGGCCCGAGGTGAGCAGGCCCATCGAGGTCTCGAAATTCTCGTTCCAATGCGCCTTGATCAGATCGTCGATGATGCGGAATTCAAGCGAAATGCCGAGCGAGGTGATGATCGAGGGCACGATCAGGCTGGCGATCGCCGAGTAGAACAGGATGCTTTGCGCCCTGAACTTGCGGCGGAACGCCATGCCGGCGGCGACCGACAGCACGACGGTGACGATCATCACGATGATGCCGAGCAGCAGCGAGCGGCGGAACGCCGCACCGAGATCGACGATGCCGGTGCCCTGGAACAGTTTTGCGATCCAGAACGTCGACACGCCGTTCATCGGGAAGGTGAGGCCGCCCTGCGGGCCCTGGAACGATAGCACGTAGATCGCGATCATCGGACCGTAGAGGAACAGCACATAGGCCGCGAAGAAGATCGCGAGCACGTAGAACGAGCGCGAGCGTCCTTCCTTCATGCTCTAGAGCTCCTTCTTGATGTCGACGATGCGCGACATCATGGAGATGATCAGGAAGGTGATGATCAGCAGGATCACGGCGTTGGCGGCTGCGGCCGGGAATTGCAGCGCGTTCACCCGCGTCTCGATAATCTTGCCCGCGGCCGCGATCTGCTGGCCGCCCATCACGCCGATGGTGATGAAGTCGCCCATCACGATGGTGATGACGAAGATCGAGCCGATCACGATGCCTGGTTTTGCGAGTGGAATGATGACGTTGACCAGCGTCTGGAAGCCGGTGGCGCCGGCGTCGTAGGCGGCCTCGATCAGCGACTTGTCAATGCGCACCATCGAATTGAAGATCGGCACCACCATGAAGAAGGTGAAGAGGTGGACCAGCGCCAGCACCACGGAGAATTCGGAGAACAGCAGCCATTCGACGGGATGGTTGATCAGACCCGTCTTGACCAGGCCGGAGTTCACGAGGCCGTTGCGCCCCAGCAGCGGGATCCAGGCGATCATGCGGATCACGTTGGAGGTCCAGAACGGGATCGTGCAGAGCAGCGACAATCCCATCTGCCAGGTCTTGGACTTGACGTGGAAGGCGAGGAAGTAGGCGACCCAGAAGCCGATGAAGAGGGTGATGGCCCAGACCATGAAGCACAGCTTCAGCGTCATCACATAGGTACGGCCGATCGTGCAGAGCTCGGGCAGCTTGTCGATGCAGCCCTCGAACGTATCGGTGTAGCCGCGGCCGGAGAAAGCCGGCAGCAGCTGGTATTCGTTGTAGTCCCAGAAGGAGACGATGACGACGAAGACGAGCGGAATGAGGAAGAAGGCGAGAAACACCAGCATCATCGGCCCGGCCTGGAGCCAGGAGATGACGGACGGCGATAGGCGCGTCGGCTTTGCGGCGCGCGCCGTGCCCGACCCCGGGATCAATCCCGGGGATGCCTGTTGCAGAACCTCTTCCGACATGTCCATCACGCCGCGATGAACTCATTCCACTTGCGGACCATGTAGTCGTTCTCGTCCATCACGGCGTTCCAGCAGGCGACGCCGCCCATGCGGTCCTCGTAGGAGCCGCCGTCCCGCACGGCGCCGGCCTTTTCGAGCAGCGAGCCGTCGGGCGCCTTGATGTCCTTCTCGGCGGGCTTGCCTTCCATCCAGTACGCCCACTCGTAGGGCTCCATGTGGGCCTTCGCGGTCGAGAGCACGGCGGAGTAGTAGCCTTGGCGGTTGAGATAGGCGCCGGCATAGCCGGACAGGAACCAGTTGACGAACTCATAGGCCCATTCGAGCTTCGGACCGGACACGCCCTTGGAGACGCAGAAGCCCGAGGCCCAGGAGCGGTAGCCTTCCTTCAGCGGCTGGAAGGTGCAGGGAATTCCCATCGAGCGCACCTTCGTCACCGCGGGCGACCACATCGACTGAATGACAGTCTCACCTGATGCCATCAGGTTGACGCTCTCGTTAAAATCCTTCCAGAACGCGCGGAACTGGCCGGCCTTCTTGGCTTCGGTCATCACCTTCATGGTGAGATCGATCTCTTCCTTGGTCATGTTGCCCTTGTCGGCGTATTTGTACTTGCCGGAGGCTTCCACGACCATCGCGGCATCCATGATGCCGATCGAGGGAATGTTGAGGATCGAGGCCTTGCCCTTGAATTCAGGATTGAGCAGTTCCGACCACGAGTTGATCGGCCGCTTGATCAGGTCGGGCCGGATGCCGAGCGTGTCGGCGTTGTAGACCGTCGGGATCAGCGTGACGAATTCGGTGGCCGACGTCGCGAACTTCTTGGAGTCCTTGCCTTCGAGATAAAGCACCTTCCAGGGCGCGGTGCCCTGGCCGCCGATCTTCTTGCCGCCGGGCGTCTCGCCCTTGGTGAAGACGGGTGTGATGTTGCCGAACTCCTTGATCTTCCTGGCATCGAGCGCAAGGATGTTGCCCGACGGCACGATCTTCTTCAGCGAGAAATATTCGGTGTCCAGCACGTCGAACGAATTCGGCTGGGTCATCACGCGCTTGGTGACGTCGTCGGTGGTCGCGGTGATGTATTCGATCTTGATGCCGGTGTCCTTCAGGCACTGCTTGGAGATGTCGTCGCCCTCGTTCACGGCGGTGCCGAGATAGCGCAGCACCTTGGTCTCGGCCGACTTCACATAGGGAAAGCCGGTGATGGCGCCGGAGCCGGCGGCGAGGCCGGCGAGACCCGCGGTGCTCTTCAATAGCGTGCGGCGGCTGACGCCGGTCGTCTTGGTCGTCTCGGTCATATCGCTCACTCCTCTGTGTTGTGCATTTTCTAGGATGACGGCGCTATTGCAGGCGCTGCGCCTTGGCAGGATCCCAGGTGGCCAGCACGCGATCGCCCGGACGGAATGGGTGAACGTCGAAGGCGGCCTCGGGGAGGTGGGAAAACAGGGCGGTGCCGTCGTCCAGCGTGAGCGAGACGGCGATGTAGGAGCCCTGGTACTCGGTCTGGGTCAGCAGCGCAGGCGCGCCATACGCGCCGTCAACGAACGGCACGATGCCGAGCTGATCGGCGCGCACGGCGATGAGTTTGCCGGCGTCGCTGAGGACGTTGTGGCCGCCGATGAAGCGCGCCACGAATTCGGTGCGGGGGTGGTGGAAGATCTCGCGCGCGGTACCCTGCTGCTCGATCCTGCCCTGGTTCATCACCACGATGTGGTCGGCGAGGGCCATCGCCTCTTCCTGGCCGTGGGTGACCTGGATGAAGCTGATGCCGAGCTCGCGCTGCAGCCGCTTCAGTTCGCCGCGCATCTTCACCCGCAGGAACGGGTCGAGCGCGGAGAGCGGCTCGTCCAGCAGCAGGATCTGCGGCTCGGTGATCAGCGCGCGGGCGAGCGCCACGCGCTGCTGCTGGCCGCCGGAGAGCTGCGCCGGAAGCCGGGCCGCATAGGGTGTCATCGCCACCAGCTCGAGCAATTCGCCGGCGCGCTTGTGCCGCGTCGCGCGATCGACGCCGCGCATTTTCAGGGCAAACGCGACGTTGTCGAGCACCGTCAGGTGCGGAAACAGGGCGTAGGACTGGAACATCATCGCCGTGCCGCGCTTGGCGGGCTCGAGATCGGTGACGTTCTGCGCGCCGAGGATGATGTCGCCCTCGCTGACCGCCTCGTGGCCCGCGATCATGCGCAGGGTCGAGGTCTTGCCGCAGCCGGAGGGGCCGAGCAGGCAGCAATAGGTGCCGGCCGGGATCTTGAGGTTGACGTTGTCGACGGCCAGCGTCGTGTCGTAGCGCTTGGTGACGGCGACCAGTTCGAGGGCGGCAGGAGTGGCCATGGCGTGTCCGAGGCGAGGGCGATGCGTCCCGCCTCTCTCCGCAAGGTCCGTGCCAACCGTCCGTGGCCGCTCAAATTCCAAAACTGTGAAGCGGAGTCAGATTGTTAGATCGAATCCGGCGCATCGAGGCGGCTTGCCGCGTGAGCACTAGTCTGCACACAAAACAGGCGTAGATTGTATAATGTTTCGCCTGTGATTGGATACAGCTCGTCGACTAACATCCGCCGATATCGCCGATCGAGCCCTCAAACCCAATCTCAGACTGATGGCCGCCAAGACCCGACCGAAATCCGAAGCCCCCGACGTGAGCGATCGCGTCGGCCGGATCAGGGAAGGCGTGACCGCGGCGATCCTCGAGCATCGCCTGCTGCCGGGCACCAAGCTCGGCGAGGACGAGATCGGTGAAATCTATGGCGCGAGCCGCACGCTGGTCCGCACGGCGCTGCAGCAACTGACGCACGAGGGCATCGTCAACATCGAGAAGAACCGCGGCGCCTTCGTCGCGCGGCCGACGCCGGCCGATGCCCGCGAAGTGTTCGAGGCGCGCCGCCTGATAGAGCCCACCATCGTCGACCATGCCGTCGACGCGGTATCGCCGGCCTGGATCGATCGGCTCCAGCGCCATCTCACCGAGGAGCGCGACGCCGAGCTGCGCGGCGACGCGCGCGCCTCGGTCCGGCTCTCCGGCGAGTTTCATCGTCTCGTCGCCGAGATGAGCGGCCACAGCATCTATCTTGGTTTCCTGAAAGAGCTGATCGCGCGCTCCTCGCTCATTATCCTGCTCTACCGCCGTCACGACACGCCGGCCTGCGGCACCGATCATCATGCCGGCATCGTCAGCGCGATCCGCGAGCGCGACAAGAAGGCCGCACGCGCGCAAATGCTGTCGCATCTTCGCGAGATCGAGGCCGAGCTGTTCCTGAAGGATCCCGCCGCCGACGAGTTGCGGCTCGCGGACGTGCTGGGCGCGTGAGCACGCGCAAACGGAACCGCAACAGGCCGCACAGAGCCTGTCACAATCGCGGGCGTTCATCTCGGTTTCGAGAAAGGTAGGATTCGCTACGAATTCGATCTCTTGCGGCGCGCGACGGCAATTTAGTTCGCAAGGTCACGGCCGATTGTGACAATCCTTGCCTGATCTCAGCGCCTCGTGGGGATGATCGCGCGCTGCGGCGTAACGTGACTATTCCTCGCCGGCTGCACCGGCTATAGGATGTGGCTCTGTCATTGAACTGTCATGTCACCAGAAATGCTGAAATCAGGCGCAAGCCCGGCTCGCAAAACTCCAAGCGCGCCGGAAGGGAACCCTGTCGCCAGGGACAACAACAGGACGCAAGTCGTCGCCGGCTTCCTCAGGCAGATTGAACCGGCCGCCCCCGGCGCGGAACCTGCGATCGCCGAGGGCGCCGCGGCTGATCAGACGCCATCGCAAGACGCGCCGGCTGCATCTGAGAAGGTCCGGTCGAACGCCGCCGCGCGGCCCGCCGGTGAAATCGAGCTCAAGCTTCTCGTCGATGCCGATCGCATGGCGCATTTCAACGCCGCGCCGGTCATCGCGAGCAACGCGCGTAACAAGGGTTCGCGAAGGCATCTCAAATCCGTCTACTACGACACGCCGGACCGCGCGCTGCGGCGTAACGGTCTGAGCCTGCGCGTGCGCCAGAGTGGCGCGCGCTTCGTGCAGACCGTGAAGACTGACGCAGTGGATGATCCGCTGCGCCGTGGCGAGTGGGAGGCGAACGTCGCCTCGCTTGCGCCCGATCTCGCTTTGGCGTTGCCTTTCATTCCGGAGAAGCTTCGCGGCCACCTCGAAGCGCAGCCGCTCGAAGCCGTCTTCACCGCCGACGTCCATCGCCACGCGCGAATGATCGACCTACCGGCCGGCAGCGTCGAGATCGCCTTCGACCACGGCGTGTTGACCGCCGGCGAGCGGTCCGTGCCAGTGAGCGAGATCGAGCTGGAATTGAAGAGCGGCAGCGCCAGCACGATCTACGAGATCGCGTTGCGGCTGGCGGAGCACGGGGCGGTGAAACCGTCGATCCGGACCAAGTCGGCGCGTGGCTTCGACCTCGCTGCCGATACGCCGCCATCGGCCCGCCGGCCGGGCAAGCTTCGCCTTGATCCGTCCGTGACGCTCGACGAGGCCTTCTCGACGATCCTGCGCTCCTGCTTCCTCCATCTGCTGCAGTCCCTGCCTGCGGCCGAGGACGGCCGCAATCCGGAAGGCGTGCATCAACTGCGTGTTTCGCTGCGCCGGCTGCGATCGGCGCTCGATCTGATGCGATCGGTGGGGGCGCTGAGCAATCTCGACGCGTTGCGATCGGAAGCCAAATGGCTGGCGCAGGACCTCTCCGCCGCGCGTGACTGGGACGTGTTCCAGCTCGAAACCTTGCCGACGATCGCAAGAGCCTGTCCTGCGGTCGCCGGCTTCGATGCGCTCGGCCGGGCCGCGGCCAGTCGACAGTCCGCTGCCTATCGCAAGGCGCATGATGCGCTCGGCGATCGCCGCTGCGCCATGTTCCTGATCGGCCTCGGCGGATGGATCGAGACGCGGGGCTGGCGCAACGACGTTGCCGCCGAAGATCTCGGCCAGCTCTCCGAGCCCGCCGTCAACTTCGCCCAGCGCATCCTGTCGGAGCAATACGCGAAGGTGCTCAAGCGCGGCCGCCGCTTCAAGTCGCTTTCGGCGGCGGAGCTGCACCGGGTGCGGCTCGCGACCAAGCGGCTGCGCTATCTCAGCGAGTTCCTGCTGCCGCTGTTCGCCGATCGCAAGTCCGCGCGGAAATTCTCGCGCCGGCTTGCCGCCTTGCAGGAGGAGCTCGGCGCCTTCAACGACATGGCGGTCACGGCATCGTTGCTCGACGGGCTCGGCGCCGGGCCTGACAGCGCCATCGCGGCGGCGGCGATCGCCGGCTGGCAGGCGCGCGCATCGGTGGGGGTGCAGCCTGCCTTGCGAGGCACATGGCGCGATTTCACCGCCGCGCGCGTGCCGTGGTCGTCACAGGGCTGAAGCGCATCCCCAAAAAAGTTGCGGCCAGGCTTTGGGGGATGAAAGGCCGCGCATTGAATTCAAAAGCGAATTTCAGTCGTTGACCGCTTTTCCCCGTTTAGTCCCCATTGCGGGCAGGCTGTCGACGCGATCCCATTCGTCGCGCGGGACCACGTGCGAGTAGCGCATCGCGCTGCGCGGGTCGCGCCAGTTCTGGGTCGCGACCAGGCCCTGCACGTCGGCGCCGCCATACATGCGCATCCAGGTCGCCCAGGTGTGCCGGAAGGTGTGGAAGGTGACGAAGGCGTATTTGAACGCCGGCTTTTTCCAGCCGGTCGGGCGGCGCTTGGGGCAGGGAAGGCCTGCCGCGGCCATCGTGGCGCGCAGCAGCAGGTGTTTGAAGTGCCCGCCCTCCTTGAACCGGAACAGCCGCTCGCGCCCCTGGATGGCCTGCAGGTGCGTCTGCAGGCGTACTGCGACCTCCTCCCGCAGGCGCAGCATGCGCGGGTCTCCGTTCTTGGAGGTCTTCAGCCATAGGGCGAAGTCGGCCGGCCTTGTATCGGCCGCGCGCGCATTGAGGCCCTCGCCCTTTCGGATTCCGGTGTAGAGCAGCAACAGCAGATAAAGCTCGAGCTCCTCGTCGATCGACCTGGCGGCGTCCAGAATTTCGAACGCGGCCTCCGGCCACATGAATTCCTTGCGCTGGCGGCCCTTGGAGCCCTTTGGCCGCTTGAATGTCGGCGCCTTGTCGCCGAGCGCATGGCGGATGATCGCGATCGCCGGCACGTAGACCGCGCGGTTTTTATAATCGGGGGCGCCGTGCGGCAGCAGGGTATTGGCGGCGGCGTCGATCGCGGCCTGGTCGATCGCCTCGATCGGTGTCTCCCGGAAGTGCCGCAGCAGCTTGGGGACATGGCGGCGTTCGCCGCCGGCCTGCATGTAGGCGTTGGCGGCCGTCAGGAATGTCGGCCGCCCGGGATCAGGCTTAACGTCCGGGGCTGGATATTGCCTGTGTTCTTCGATGCATCGCTCGATCTCGTCGAGCTTTTCAAGAGCGATGCGTCGTTTGTGAGTGCCGCTGCTAACTTCCACGCGGACTCCGAGGTAGGTTCCTCGGATCTCGAAGTTCGGCGTCTTGCCCTTGCGCGGCGGCCGGAGCTTGAGGGGCACTTGAGCGTCTCCCGTAACGCACACTCGATGCGGGCTATGTCGTCGGAGCGGAATACCTTATCGCGGCCGATCGGCGTGTAATAGGGCTCGCCGTGGTTATCCCGGGGGTGAGCGCGGAGCCATTCGGCGAGCCAACGGGTCGACGGCGCCTTCAGTTCGGCGGCGGCTTCGGCAAGCGTGAAGCGCTGGGTCATGGCCGCGGTCCCTCCAGCCCCGGATAGGCCAGTGCCGCCGCGGCGGCGACGCCGTCGGCATGGCCGCGGCGGTAGGCGATGCGTGCGGCGAGGCGCCAGACCAGAGCGGCCTCGGTAATCGCGCCGAGCGCCAGGACGAGCAGCAGCGGCGCGTTCATGGCTTCGTGCTCCGCGGCCACAATACCCATGCCATCGCGATCGCGTTGCAGATCAGCCAGATCATGGTCGCCTGGTACAGCGTCATGTCGCCTCCGCGTGATGCAGCTGCCCGCCGCGGATCTCCGCGCGGCCGCTGGCGATCAGGCTGTCGACAAGCGCATCGCTGATGCGCTTGGTGCCGAACCGCCAGCCGCCGCGCGCGCGCCGCTCAAGGGGCTGGATTTTGAGCAGGCGCAAGACGATGGGCTGGTTGCGATTGATCGAGGGCCGCGGACTGCGCGGCGGCCTGGCGCGGCGGGCGCAGGCGGGCGAGCAGGATTTCTGCCGCTGCCTCGGCAGAAACTTCGCGCCGCAATGGCATGTGCGCAGGCGCGTCATGGCCGGAACGCCGGGCGGCCGAGCAGCGGCGCCTCGAGGGCGCAGGCAACGCGCAGCGCGACCGCCTCCGGCGCGAAGGCGCGCGCCACCATCAGCTCGCCGATGCGGCGCTGGCGCGCCAGTGTGAAGCCGATGCCGGGCCGCGTCCGGTCTGGCAGCGGCAGCGGCAATTCCCGGTCGACGCAGACCCTGCAGTCGGGACAGCCGCAAACGGGCGCGAGGTCGGGGAAGAAAACGCACATCAGACCGCCGCCCCGTTCTGCCTGGAATAGGCGAGGTTGCGGGCGGCGTCGGTGTGCTCGAACACCTGGCTTTTGCGCCAGCCCATCCGCAGCAGGTCGGGCAGGGCGGCGCCGTCGCTGCGGGTGGTGAGCACGATGAAGTCGTCGGCGAGCTGGGCGATCGCCTCCGCACCGTCCAGGCTGGCGCGGGCCGGCGGCATCGCGACGGGCGCGATCAGTGAGGCGACGCGCTCGCGCTCGATCTGAACCGCCTCGGTGGCGGCGGCGGCCTCGGCGCGGGCGTTGCGGGCGGCGAGCAGCGCGGCGAGCGTCGCCTGGCGGTCGATCCGCTTGCCGCGCATCACCGGCTCGGTGCGCGGACATCCCTTGGCGCGGACGTCGGCGAAGCGGCCCTCGGCGCGAATATGGAAAAAGCCGTGCAGCTTCAGCTGCTGGTCAAAGGCGGTGGCGGTGAGGTCGGTGGGGCGCGGCACGTGGGATCTCCCGTGGACGAGGTCCGCGGAAGATGGGTCTCAACACGTATTATGTCAACATGATTGATGTTGAACTAGCATTTCACCTGGACCAGATACTCGATCATTGGCTTGGTGCCGCCAAGGTAAGTCCCTGTGGTGATTTGACTTTCTCCAACAACTTTAGGGTTGGCGCATTGTTTGCTCAGGAGCCTGAGGGCCATCCCGTCTCGCACGTCCTTGTTTTCCGGGTTGTATCCTAAGTCGACCACGTTCTTGATTCTGGCGACGTAGTCATAGGGCGCGCCGGGAGGCGCGGGATCGACGCGCAGATCGCCATAGCGCTGCTCTGTTGCCATCCAGACATCGGAGTTTGAACAGCCGCCAAGCAGGCTCGAAATCAGGAGGAGCGCAGCCGTGTATTGATTAAGCGGCGTTTCCCGGCCGCATCTAGCCTGCGCCATTGCCCCCTCCTGACGACCGAGTGGATCTCGGTTGCGTTCTGTATCTTCACATTCCGCATGGGCGGGGCGTTGAAGCTTTCGAGGTCAAATGACCCCTTGCGGGCGCCGCCGACGATTCGCTTCAGGTATCGATTGCCGTCCAGCGTAGTCACTAGGCTTTCGAAATTGAGGAGTTCGCCGGGAGACTGCGGGCGTTTCAGCACGATGATCACGTCGCCATCGTCATAGCGCGGGAACATGGAGTCGCCGCTGACCTGATAGGCCGCTGCATTGTCGGGGAGCGGGAAGGGCACTTCGATCTCGTCGAGTTCGTCGCCGGCGCTGTCGTTTTCAGCACTGGTCTCGATTGCGCCGCCGGCCCCTACTAGGCCTTCAATCCGGACCACGTTCTTTCTGGTCGGTTCGCCGTCGCCTGACAGGAGCCAGCCGGCGGAGACCTTGAAGGCTCGGCCGTACCGCTCTGCGGCGTCCACAGGAAATCCGTTCTGCCCGTTCTCATGGGCGCCATAGGTCGAAGTCGGCCAGCCAAACCGCTTGGCTGCCGCCATTGCCGAGGAAAAACCAGCCTTTTCGCGCGCTCGGCGCAGTCGATCGCCCATCGTCTCCATCGGGCAATCATCACAAATCGTGTTGACACAAGTCATGTTGACGACATCAACACGAATCATGTAGGCGGCTCATATGGTTGAGGGGTCGCCCAAAAAAACGGTGTCCGACGTGTTCGAGGCCTTTGGTGGCCCGACTGCCTTCTCACGCGAGTTCGAGTTGAGGGGGGCATCAACCGCCTCCGAAATGAAGCGTCGCGGCCGGATCGCGCTCCCGCTTTGGCCGCGCATCGTGCGCCGCGCCGCCGAACGACGGATCGAGTGGCTGACTTACGAGAGTCTCGTCCTGATGCACGTAGGCGGGTCCGAGGAGGCTGTTCCATGCGCGGAACACTGACTCGATCGCTGTGCCCGGCGCGATGGCTGCCGCTGCCCGCGCGCGGTGATTTTTTCGGCCTGTGGATAACCCGCCTGCATCGAGGGGCGGTCGGCCTCCTGACGGAGCCGGGCCTGCCCTGTGGACGCGTGTGGAAAACCCACGCAGGGCCTGCATTTCAAGGGGTTTTTGCCAAGGCGGCAAGAGGGGGAGGGGCCAATGTCAGACATCACCGCACGCATCGCGGACCCTGACGATCTGCGCGTGCTGATCATGCTGGCGGCCGTGCTGATCGTCGGGCTGCTGGCCGCGGTCGCCGCCGGCAGTCAGCCGTTCATGCACCGGCAGGACGCGGGTTTCGGCTTTCGCTGGGTGAAGCGGCAATGATCGCCGCGCGCGCCATCCTGTTCGGGCTCGACCGCCGCGTCATCGTCGGTGCCGTCCGCGTCGTCGTCGCCGAAGGCGATGCGCCCAAAATCATCATGTTCGATGGCGAGCCGTTCCTGCAGATGCCGGTGCCGCCGGCGTGGGACGCAAAGGCCGTGCTCGCTTACGGCCAGGAGCGGCCCTATCGCGCCGACGACGGGCTGCTCGAGGTCGCGTCATGAGCACCACCGAGCACACGCGCCGGCTCCTGCTCGAGCGCAGCGCCAAGCGCAGCTATTTCCCCAACAATCGCGGGCCGTCCAAGGCCGACCTGCAGCGCGAGCTGGCCGAGGCGGTGCGCAACACGGCGGCGTTGCAGCCGGAGGAGCGCGCCGAATGACCGACCAGCTGGCACATACCTCGGCCCGCGAGGAGCTGAAATCCTACATCGAGCGGATTGAGCGCATAGTCGAGGAAATCGTCGCGCTGAAGGATGGCCAGCGCGTGCTGTTCGCCGAGGCCAAGGCCAAGGGCTACGACACCAAGGCGATGCGGCGCATCATCAAGCGCCGGCAAAAGGGCCCGAACGAAATCGCCGAGGCCGAGTCGATCGACGGCACCTATATGCACGCGCTCGGCATGCAAGCGGACAACCCGCTGCACGTCCAGGTCGCGCGCCTGGTCCGCGACGGCATGTCCCGCGACCAGGTGATCGAAGCGTTCCAGCTGCTGATTCCGCGCAGCGGCGAAATCATCGCCAGCGTCGGCGGCACGCCGATGCGGCTCTGGCGCACCGAGGACGGCAAGGCCTGCGCCGAGGACTACGTCCCGCCGCTGTTCGAGCAGTTCATGTCCAAGCGGAAGCCGACATGATGCACGCGCCGGTCGACGTCACCAATGCGCGCGCGGTCGCCTTCGACCTGCCAGACCTATTGGCGACGCCGTGCCGCAGGATCTGGCTGTCGCAGCGCGAGCCGGTCTGGACGCTGGTCGATGCCGTCGACTTCGTCTGGCTCTCCGAGAACATGTGGAACGTCTGGCACGCCGGCAGCGGCCGCGGCGACAGCTGGATGCTCTACGCCAAGCGCAACGTCGGGCCGGCGCGCTCCACCGTTCGCATGCATCGCGAGATCATGATCGCGGCAGATCCCGGTCGGGATGATGCGTTCCTCGCCGCCCATGTCGTCGACCACATCAACGGCCAGACGCTCGACAACCGGCGCTGCAACCTGCGCTGGGCCACCAAGCGCGACAACGCCATCAGCCGCCGCACGCGCGGCACTGCGCCGACGCTCGACGCGATCGTGCGCCAGATCGTCGCCGACGCCCTCGCTGCGGCGTCCCAACTGGAGGAGATGCCGTTTTGAGCCGCGTAACCACTCGCATTCGCACGGTCATCCGCGATGGTCGCATCATCCATCACGACCGCACCATCTCATGGGCGCGGGCTGACCGGATTGCTGGCCGGCGTTTAGATCGCCGCAAGAATTATTGCGTGATCGAGGGGCATGTGTGCTCGGCGGTGACGTGGACGCAACGTTGCTCGGGCTGCTCGGAAGGGCTTCTGGATGATCGTGGCGGCGGCTGCGGCGAGTGCGGCCATCACGGCGTCGTGCGCTGCTCGCAGTGGTTGCCCGACGACGGGAGCGAGCCGCGATGACGCTCTCGTTCCATCCCTATGCCAACCTGTTCCCGTTGATCGAGGGGCAGGAATTCTACGATCTCGCGGAGGATATCCGCGTCAACGGGCTGCGCGATCGGATCGATACGCTCGGCGACCAAATCCTCGACGGTCGCAACCGCTACCGCGCCCTGGTCTGGCTGATCACGACGGGCGAGCTGCTCGGCAGCGGCTGGGGCGAGGGGTCGGAATGGGAGGCGCTCGGCCTTGAGGGCGAGGCGCTGCCAGCGCATCTGCTCCGGGTCGATAGTTGGTTCTTTTATCCGTTCCAGCCGGACATCCATGGCGATCCGCTGGCTTACGTTCTGTCCAAGAATCTCAGCCGTCGGCACCTGACCGACGACCAGCGTCGCATGATCGCGGCTGAGCTGGTCACCATGGGCAAGGGCCGCCCGGGGAAAATGCCGCAATCTGCGGGATTTTCGCGGGAGCGGGCTGCTGCTGCGCTGTCGACCGACGCCGCCGGCGTCGAGCGGGCGCGCACCGTCATCAAGCGGGCGGCGCCGGAGGTGGTCGAGGCCGTCAAGTCGGGCGACATGTCGGTCGCGGCCGCGGCCGAAATCGCCGCGCAGCCGGTCGAGCGCCAGGCCGAGATTGCCAGGGCGCTAACGCGGGATGCCTCCGGCAAGCTGACCGACGAGGCCAAGAAGGCGCTGGCGCCGCTGGTGCGCGAGATCCGCGCCGACAAGATCGCGGCCAAGAGGGGGCGGCGGGTCGAGCGCGAGCAGACCTTCGGCCGCAAGGTCCAGGCGCTGCCGGGGGATTTCTACGGCGTCGCGATCGAGGACTTTGAGTGGCATCACGCGGCCTGGTCGGAAGAGACCGGCAGCGAAAAAAGCCCGTCGATGCACTACGAGACCGCGCTCGACGCGCAGACGCCCGAGGCGATCGTTGCCCGTTGCGCCGACCGCTTCGCGTGCCTGGCGCCGGACTGCATCCTTTTCAAGTGGGTGACGATTCCGCACCTTGCGATCGGCATCAAGGTGCTCGAGCTGCAGGGCTTCAACTACGTCACCAGCCTGGTCTGGAACAAGGAGCGGGCAGGGGCATCGCGCGGGCCGGGCTACTGGGTCACGGGCGAGCACGAAATCGTGCTGGTCGGCGTTCGCGGCAAGGTCGTGGCGCCAGCAACGGCGCATTTCCGCAGCAACTTCTCGGCGCCGGTCGGCGAGCATTCGGAGAAGCCCGACAACCTGCACGACATGATCGAGTTTCACTGGCCGAACGTGCCGAAGGTGGAATTCAACGCGCGCCGGCGCCGTGATGGCTGGGCCGCATGGGGCTTTGATGCGCCCGACGTCACTACCCTCCCGGTGCCCTCCGGTGAGACCGAGGTGGCCGCAGCGGAAGCAACGGACGGGGCCAGCGCCGCTGCGGCCGTCGAGGCTTTGGACCGCGCGCCCTATGACGCCGGCGACACCATCGTGATCGACCAGCTCGCGGGCTCCGAATGGCTGGCGCCGGCCGCGGCCGAGCCGTTCGATCCCGCCTCGATCGACGAGCGCGAGGCGCTCAAGATCCTGTCCGACTTCTGCCACAAGCGCCGCGACATCGCGCCAGCGCTCGGCGAGTTCTATCTCGCGCGCGGCTACACGCATCAATCCGGCGATCAATGGGCGTTGCGCGGGCAGGGCTGGGACCGCCTGCGCGAGCTGGAAGCCGCGGTGGCGCCGCCGGCGCCGGCCGTCGCTCTCACCGAGCCCTATCGCGCGGCGCAGCCGAGCCTGTTCGATGTGGCGCGCCAACTCGACGACGCACCAAAGGCCGAGGTCGTCGACGGCGTGCTGCAGACGCGCCTGCCGGTCGACGACGACGAGCTCGCCGAGCAGCTCGCGCTGCTCGCGGTCCGCGCGGGCGAGGCGATCGACGGCGACATGGCGCGCCACCTGGTCGGCAAGGATCTGGCGCACGCAACCACCAAGGCTCTCAAGATCACCGAGCGCGGCGAGGCCTTCCTGGCGCAGCTGGTCGCGCCGGCAACCTTTCAACAGCAGAGGGTAGGGGCGCGATGAGCCGTTACGCGGGGTGGATTCAAACCTATACCGGGCGGCAATTTTGGCCGCTCGATCCACGGCCGGATGATGTCGTGATCGAGGACATCGCGCACGCGCTGGCGATGCAGTGCCGATTTGGCGGGCATTGCTTGCGGTTCTATTCGAACGCCGAGCACTCCGTCATCGTCTCTCGCTTCAGTGGTGACCACGCGCTCGCGGGTCTGCTGCACGATGGCAGCGAGGCCTACCTGCTGGACATGCTGGCGCCAATCAAGGCGTACATGCCGGATTACAAGGCCGCCGAGAAGCGCTGCCAGGCTGCGGTTTACAAGGCCTTTGGCCTTGCCAATGTCACGCCACCGGCTGTTAAGCGCGCCGATGTGCGCCTGCTCAAGACCGAGCGCATGCAGGTGATGGCGCAGACAAACGATGATTGGGTCGTCGACAAGGAGGCTCCTCTCGACGTGCAGATCGTCGGCTGGTCGCCTTCGGTCGCCGAGGTGGCATTCATCGATCGCTTTCGCAAGCTGACACGGGGGCGCAAATGATCGTCGTGCGCGTCGAGTTGCACTCTGCCATCACGCGCAAGGTCACCGAGATCGCACGCATGCATATCCGCAACCGCGGCGGGACCAGGGATCTCGGCGACTACGCCGTCGATACGGTTCGCGGCCGCTCGCGCGAACAGCTCGACCGCGGGCCTTGCGTGCGGTCCGGCGAGGTCAAGGCTTACCCGCGCTTGCGCATCCACGTCTGGCACCTCGTCGCGCGGGCCTTGATCGCAATGAATTACGCCGGTGCGCGCGAGCTGGCGCAGGAAACCGATCTGTTTGGGGAGCAAGAGGGGCAATGATCACCATCAGCACCAACGTCGCCGTCGGCGCCGGCTCCATCATCGCGGCCGCCGGCTTCCTGCTCGGCTACGCCATCGCCTGGCGCCAGCGCGGCAACTACGACGCGCGCTCGCTGGCCGAGGTGATGCAGTCGGCGCCGGCCGCGCTGCTGCCCTGTGACATGCCGCTGACCGCGGACGAGCTGGAGCGCCTGCGCTTTTTCCGCCTGATGAATCCCACGGAGATGCATCCGTGAGGCGCCACAAATGGAGCGAAAAGGTCCGTCAGCCGAACGGCGACAGCCGCAGGATCTGCACGCGCGAGGGCTGCGACATCGTCTGCGTCTCCTGCCACGGCATCGATGCGCACGGCCGCCAGGATCACTGGAAGGAATGGTGGCGCGGCAGCGAGAAAATCCAGGTCGGTGGCCTGACGCCGGCGTGTGAGCCCGTCGAGGTCGACGCATGAACGCGATCACCCGTCCGCCGGTCCGCTGGCATGGCGCAAAGTTCCTGATGTCGCGCCAGATCCTGCCGCATCTGCCGTCGCATCGGCTCTACACCGAAGTGTTCGGCGGCGGCGCCGGCGTGCTGCTGCACAAGCCGCGCAGTCATGCCGAGGTCTACAATGACCTCGACGACGACATCGTCGGGCTGTTTCGCGTGCTGCAGGACGAGTCCGCGGCGGCGCGGCTGATCGAATTGCTGCGGCTGACGCCGTTCGCACGGGCCGAATTCGAGCTGGCCTATGAATGGTCGCCGGATCCCATCGAGCGGGCGCGGCGGCTGGTGATGCGGTCGTTCATGGGGTTCGGCAGCAACGCGCATTCATCGACGCAGCGCGGCCACCAGTCGACCGGCTTCCGCTCCAATTCCAACCGCGGCGGCACCACGCCGGCGCACGATTGGGCCAATCTGCCCGATGCTTATCCCGCCATCGTCGATCGCTTCCGCGGCGTCGTCATCGAGCATCGCGATGCTCTGGAGGTGCTGCAGCGGCATGACGGCGAGGGCTCGCTGCACTACGTCGATCCGCCCTACGTTCACGACACCCGGTCGATGTTCAAGGGCGGCAAGTCTGCCTACAAGCACGAATTGGACCTGGCCGGACACAACCGGCTGATGGGTGTGCTGCGCGGCCTCAGGGGCATGGTGGTGCTTTCCGGCTATGCCCATGGCCTCTATGACGCCGCGCTGAGCGACTGGCGCCGGGTCGAATTCAAGGCCTATGCCGACGGCGCGCGCGAGCGCGAGGAGGTGCTCTGGATCAATCCTGCGGCGACTGCCGCGCTCGACCGTGAGCGCGCCGGCATCGGCGTGACGCCGCTGTTCGCGGGGAGGGTGGCATGATCCGGCGCTCGCATTGGACCGAAGCTGACCAGGCGAGGCTGTTGAAGCTGCGCGACGACGACGGGCTGGACTGGTCGGCGGTCGCAGCGGCGATGCCGGGCCGCACGTTGGCGGCTTGCAAGGTCCAGTATTACGACCGGCTGCGGGATCGCTGTCGCGCTCGGCGCAACAACGCGACGCGGCAGCTGCCGCCCGCGCCGCCGCGTCCTGCGCCGGTTGCTCCGCCCGCTGTCACGCCGGCGCCGGTCGTCGCGCGCGAGGCCTGCGGCGGGTCGCTGGCTGGCCTGCGCGAGGCGGCCGAACTGCGCCTGCGCATCGCCGAGCGCGGCCTTACGGGCGGTGTGTTCGGAGATCCGCCGCCTGGCCGGTCCGCGCTCGACGCGCGCGCCAGGCCCGCTGCGGCGGCGCCTGAGCTGCCTTACAAGCGCGGGGGCCTGGATGGCTATTGATCTTGTCCTGCGCACGCTGGCCGCCGGCGGCGAGCCCGCGGTCAAGCTTGCGAACATCATCCAGAAACTCGTCAATGAGGCGTCCAAGCTCGGCGAGCTGGACATCGCCATCCGCGTCGTCTCGACCGGCCAGATCCTGACCGAGGAGGAGGCGGACGATCTGCCGCCCGAGCAGCTCGCTGCCGTGAAAGATCACCTTGTCCGCATCAAGCACTTTCCTGTGCGTTGGCTCGACCGGCTCGAGGATGCAATCGAGCGCGGGCTGCTGTGGGACCGATCCGACGACGACATCGTCCGGATCATGCTGGTGGGACCGCGATAACGAAACCAGTTCTGTTGCTTACCGCGTCCAGTTGAATCGAAAAATTAAGAGCATCACATGACAACCGCGAAACGGCGAGCCCGCCGCATCGCCGCCGATGAGGCGCACGCATGGGCACGAAACCTCAAGCTCCGCAATCTGCAGGCCTCGATCCTCCTGCGCAGTTTGTCGCTGTACGTCGACGGCGATGGCGTCGCGTTCGCTGCGATCCCGACGCTCGCCGAGGACTGCGACGGGCTGTCGATCGACACGGTGCGGCGCCGGCTGGTCTGGCTGGAGCAGGTGGGTGCGATCGCGCGGCAGCCGCAATGGCTCGACGAGAACGGCGTCCGCAATGGTGCGGGTCGGGGCAAGCGAACGACCGATGAAATCCGCTTGCTGTTCGATGCTGATCCGGAGCTGATCGAGGCGCGGGCGCAGGGGCGTGAACCTCATGTCGATGCTTACGAAAACCCTGCAAAAACAACGGCGATTAGCCCTAGCAGCCAGCTAGGGCTAAATCCGGACGTTAGCCCTGCGCCAACCCTCGGCCAGCACTCGGTTAGCCCTAGCAGTACTTGCGACCAGCTAATCTCTGAACCTGAACCTGAACCTGAATCCCCCAAAGCCCCCGAGGGGGGCGAGGGTGAGCGCTGCGCTGTTGAGGAAAGCGAACCGGATGGCTTCGCTGCAGCGTGGTCGGCATGGCCTGGTCGCGAGGTGCAGGGGCATCGCCGCGATCTCGCCGCGACCGAGTTCCGCCTGCTCTCGCCGGAGCAGCGCTTGCACTGCTGCGCGGCGGTCCCGTTGTTCGCTGCGGCGTTGTCCAGGGCAGGGCGCACCAAGCCGCCGAATTTCCATCTGTGGATACGCAACCGCGGCTTTGAGGAATTTCCGTATCGGCCCGACGGCGCGTCGCCGGTTGCAACGGGACCGATCGAGGAAAACTCCGAGGCGGGCCGGGCCATCGCTGCGCTCTACGCGGTCGCCAGAACGCGGCCCTATGTCAGCAATGGCAGGGTCGTCTATCCCGGCGCCGTCAGCGCGCAAATTCTGGCCTTCGCGCATGTGGCCGACAAAGCGGCTTGGCGGTGGATCACCGATCGGCAGCAGATCGCCGCATGGCAGGCGTTCATCGGCGCGCACGTGTTCGGCGGCCGATCGCCGCTGCTCGAAAAGCGCGGCGACGAAATGGGCTTCTACGCGCCGGCCAAATGGCCGCCGCGCAAGGACGGCGGCTGGCCGGAATCGGACGCCGCGTAAGCATCACAGGCAGGGGGAGACGAATGAACATGCATTACGAAATCGGGCAGTTCGTCGGTTACGAGACGATCGCCGAGCCCGTCGCTGTGCCAGTGATGCCGGCGCGCTGGTTCATGCTCAGTGTTACGCCTGGCCGCGATGCGCGCGTCGTGAGGCGGCTGCTAGAGCGCGGCATCTGCGCCTATTCGCCGACGATCGTTCGTTACATCAATCGGCAGACCAGGATCGAGACGCGCAAGTCGCATCTGGGCAAGCGCGTCGATCGACCGTTTCTCGCGGGCATGATCTTTGTGCCCGACTTCGATGCGCGCAATCCAGCGATCAAGCGGGTCGATGACGTCGGCGAGTGGGTGACGATCGTTGAGGACGATGGGCCGCGCTTCGCCTCATTGAGGCCTGCCGACATGGCCGTGGTGCGCGGCCTTGTGGCTGCCGAGAATGCGCCGATCGGCGTGCGCGCCTATGCCTTGCAGCAGATGGTGCAGATCGTCGACGGTCCGCTCGCGGGTTTCGTGGCGCAAGTCGGGCGGCTTGACTCCCATAGCCGACTCACCGTCTTTGTCGACGCACTGCGCGGCGCCTCGGTCCAGTTGTCCGAGACGCAGGTCGAGCCGGTCCCTGCAGGCCAGTCCTGTAGCACGGCGGGCCGTCGGAAGCGGAAACGCTCTGAGCGCCACTCGGCTTGATCGCCGAGAAGCGAAGCTTTCGGAAAATCGTTTCACGTGAAATAAGCCCGGCCATCGCGCCGGGCTTTTGCATGCGTAGGGTGTGCGGCATCCGTCAATGGGTTGGCTGTTGCCGCTGCCCTCCTTGGGCGTTTCCTCCCTAGACTTGGGCCGCTTGTGGCAACGCAAGCGGCCCTTCCTTTGTGTAGATGCCCTCACGTCCTCAACAGTTTCGCGCTCGACCGATGCCAACGCGTGCCGAGCAGAACGCAGCGGTCGACGCAGAGCGTGGTTCGTCACGCGAGCGAGGCTATAGCGCGCAGTGGGACAGGGCCTCTCGGCTGTTCCGTCTGCACCATCCCATCTGCAGGGGGTGCGAGGCTGTGGGGTTGGTGACGCCGACCGAGGTGACGGACCACGTCGAGCCGCACAAGGGCGATCGCGTTCGCTTCTGGGACAGGGCCATGTGGCAGCCTGCCTGCGCGTGGCACCACGACGTGGTCAAGCAGAAGCTCGAGGTCATGTTCGCCAAGGGCGAGATCCTCGTCGCTGATCTGTGGCTCGACAGTCGCGTCGCCGTCCGCCTGACGCTCGCCGAGCTGCCGGTGGGGGTGGGGGGTGGTCAAAAGTCTAGCGACCCTTCTCAGGGACCGGCTCTCTAGAACGGCATTTTTTGCCGCGAAATTCGCTGGAATTTATTTTTTATGGGTCGACATCCCGACAATCCGCTCGATCAGGCTGCCAAGGGGTTCCCTGGTAAGCGAAAGAGCAAAACCGAGAAGGCGATCGCCGAGGCCGAGCGCCTGGCGGGCCTGCTCGTCGCGGTGCGGACCGAGACGCCGTCCGACAACAAGCCCGGCTATCTGCAGGATCTGCGGCTCAAGGCGGCGAGCGTCATGTGGGACGATTACGCGCCGCGGCTCGACCGGCTGCACCTGCTGTCGCAGCTCGACCTGCACCTGTTCGCGATGTTCTGCATTTACGCGGCCGAATTCGTCGCTGCGAACGAGGAGATCCTGACCAAGGGCTATTCGGTCATGGTCAAGACGATCTCCGGCGACAAGATGCCCCGCGAAAATCCCGCCGTGGGGCGCCGCGACCACGCCGCCAAGATGACGATCGACCTGTCGAGCAAATTCGGGCTGTCGCCGCAGGACCGTCATCGGCTGCTGGCCGCCGGCGCGATGCATTTCGACGATGACACGCTGTTCGGCCGCGCCGTGCAGCGTCCCGCGCTGGCCGGTGTTGCGGCTGAAGATGCCAGCGAGAGCGCGCCGGCCGCGGAGCCCATCCCGGCGCCGGTTGTGGAAGGGTCTGCGATCGGCTCGCTCTCGGCGTTTGACTCGGTCCCGCCAGGCACAAAGCCGAACTGACGATGCATGCAGGACTGGAAACCGCAGACGGAAGCGTCCGCGCTCGCGATCGCGGCGGTCGCCGGGCCGCAGCTCTATCCGGAGCCGGAGTGGCTGACGCACGCGGTCGAGGAGCTGGGCTATTCCTGGGCGCGGATCGCGTGGCAGCGCGCGTCCGCGGTGCCGGGCGCCTGGTACGATGCGACCAAGGCGCAGGCCGTGGTCGACCGCTGGCCGACCTGGTTCAAACTGACGGTCGGTCGCTTTGCGGGTCAGCCGTTCCGCCTGTCGCCTTGGCAGGACGTCATCGTCCGGCTGCTGATCGGCTGGAAAGCGCCGACCGAGATCCTCGATCCGGAGACGATGCAGCCGACGCAGGTGCACGTCCGGCTGTTCTGCGAGCTGCGGCTGTGGGTGCCGCGCAAGAACGGCAAGAGCGAGTTTCTGGCCGCGCTGGCGCTGCTGTTCTGGGCGATCGAGGGGCAGCGCCGCGGCGCGGGCTTCTGCTTTGCGCACGACGAGAGTCAGGCGCGCGAGGTGTTCGACAAAATGGGCGACATGATCGCCTATGCGCCCGCCGTGTTTCGATCGCCGACCACGGGCGAGCCGATCAAGGTGTTTGCCAAGCAGCTCTGGAATGCGGAGCTGCGCTCGGCGTTCCGGCTGATGCCGGGCAAGGCCAAGGGCAAGCACGGGCGCGCGCCGTTCGTCACGGTCGGCGACGAGATGCACGAATGGGTGTCGACCGAGCTGGCCGACACGCTGCGCCAGGGCGAGGGCGCCTCGCTGCAGCCGATCCGGCTCTATGCGTCGACCGCGGGTCTGAAGTCGCAAAAGACCGGCTTCAAGCTGTGGGAAGAGTCGCAGAAGATCCTCGACGGACGGATCGACGACCCGACCACGCTGGTCGTGATCTTCGCGGCGGACGAGGACGCCGACTGGCGCGATCAGAAGGCCTGGCGGCTGGCGAATCCGTCGCTCGGCCTGTCGCCGACCAAGGCGTTCCTCGAGCGCGAGATCTCAAAGGCCGTGACGCCGGCGGCCGAGGCCGCGTTTCGCCGCTACCATCTGAATCAGTGGGTCGAGGAGTTCGCGCGCTGGATCTCGGTGCGCAAATGGGATGCGGCGACGCCCGACGCCAATGCGTGGAAAACTCAGTACGACACGCTGAAGGGCCGCGAGTGCATCCTCAGTTTCGACTCCACGAAATCGTTCGACCTGGCGTCGATGTGTCTGCGTTTCCCGCCGGTCGAGCCGGGCGAGCGCACCAGATTCGTCTGGCGGTTCTGGTTGCCGACCGAGACGATCGAGGCGCGGACCAAGGCCGAGCGGACGCCGTTCGATCAATGGGCGGAAAACGGCGCGATCACGCCAATCCCGGGCGGTGTGTTCGAGCTGGACTATGCGATCGAGGCAGCGCTGCAGGCCTGCGCCGACTTCCGGGTCACCAAGATCGGCTGGGACGCCTGGAATGCGCTCGAATTCTACAACCGGATGGTCAAGCGCGGCCAGCCGGAGGATCTGTTCGTCGAGATGCGGTTCGGCACCAAGTCGCTGGGGCAGGGCACCAAGGAATTCGAACGCAAGGTGTTCGGCGGCGAGATGGATCACGGCGGCCATCCGGTCGCGCGCTGGATGATCGGGCACTGCAACGTGCGCTTTGACGAAAACATGAATTACGTGCCGGCAAAGAAGCGATCCGAGGACTCGATCGACGGCATCGTCGCCGCGGTCATGACCGAGGCGATTGCGATGACGCCGACTGCACCTGTTGCGGGGCTGGTTTTGCTATGAGCTGGATCACTGACATCCTCGGCACGTCGGCGCCTGCGGTTCGCGTGCCGGAGGATTTTGAACCGCCGAAAAACGCGACGCAGATGGTGCCGCTGACCGAGATCGTGCGCGGTTCGCAGTCGTGGTCCGACATGTTCGGCCCGGCAATGGCTGGCGGCTTGCCGGCGCTGACCGAATATTCCGCCGCGACGGTGACGGCGATCTATGCCTGCTGGTCGCTGATTGCTGGCGCGATTCAGACGCTGCCGATCAACATGATGAACGTCGACATTCCGACCGGCGAACGCGAGCGGATCTTCGACGACCCCCTGCTGTGGGTGCTAAATGAGGAGATGTCGGAGCGCTGGCCGGCGCCGATCGGCTGGGAATACCTGGTCAAGTCTATCATGGCCGAGGGTGATGCGTTCGCGATCATCCGCCGCGACCGCATGTTCAAGCCGATCGCGCTCGAGCCCGTGCATCCGCTGCGCGTGATGAATGGTATCGTGCCGCAAACCGGTCGCATGGTGTATCGGATCGCGCCGGAGTATCTCGCCAACGGTCAGGTGATCGGCAGCGCGCGCGATTTCGACCAGGATGACATCATCCACATTCCCGGTTTCGGCTTCGATGGTTTGCGCGGCATGACGCCGCTGCGCTACTCGCTGCGCAACGCCGGCGGCGTCGCGATCGCCGCGCAGGAATATGCCGCTCGGTTCTTCACCAACGGCGCGCGGCCCGACTACGCGCTATCGACCGATCAGAACCTTGGCGAGCCGCGCATCAAGGAATTGCAGGGCCTGATCGACGAGCGGCATCGGTCGACCGAGAACGCGCATCGGCCGATGCTGCTGCATTCTGGCCTCAAGCTGACCAGCTTGCAGATCTCGGCGAACGACATGCAGCTGCTCGGCCAGCGCCAGTTCCAGATCGAGGAGATCGCGCGCGCCTATGGCGTGCCGCCCTTCATGATCGGCCACAACGAAAAGACCACGTCATGGGGCTCCGGTGTCGAGGCCATGTCGATCGGCTTCGTCCGGTACACGTTGCGGCCGTACCTCAACAAGATCGAGCGCGAGCTTGATCGAAAGCTGTTCCGCACGCGCTCGCGGGTCACGGTGTTCGATACCTCGGACCTCGAGCAGGCCGACACCAAGAACCTGTACGAATCGTTGCGCGTCGGCGTCGGCCGCGCCGGCGAGCCGCGCATCCTCACGCCGAATGAGGCGCGCGCCAAACTGCGCATGCCGCGCAAGACAGATGCCGACTCCGACAAGCTCGGCGTCAACGCCGGCGCCGCGCCCGCGGCCAAGGATCAGGGCTCAACCGAACCAAAGGACGCTGCAGCATGAGGGATCGTCGTCTGTTCAACCTGTTCGCGGCCAATTCTAAGCGCGGCTCGTTCCGCGCCGATGCGGCCAGCAACACGATCGAGCTCTATGACCTGATCGTGTCGAGCGAGATCGAGGCCGAATGGTATGGCGGCGTCTCGCTGCAGGGCTTTGCCAAGGCCATGCGCGGCATGGCCGGCACGGTGCACGTGCGCATCAATTCGCCGGGCGGGGACGTCTTTGCCGGCGTCGGCATCGCGCAGATCATGCGCGAATACGACGGCGAGATCGTCGCGCATGTCGACGGCTACGCCGCTTCAGCTGCGTCGGTCGTTGCGATTGCCGCCGACAAGGTGGTGATGGCGCCGGCGTCGATGATGATGATCCACAAGGCCTGGACGTGGGGCATCGGCAACGCTGATGACCTGATGGCGACCGCCGAGCTGCTGGAAAAGATCGATGGCCAGCTCGCCGAGGGCTACGCCGCGCGCGGCAGCAAGGATGCTGCGACATTCATGAACCTGATGGCGGCCGAGACCTGGCTGACGCCGCAAGAGGCGATCGACTGCGGTCTGGCCGACGAAATGGCCGGCGAAAAGGACAAGGCCGCGACCAACGCGCGGGCGCGCTGGGACGTCTCGGCCTTTGAACGCGCGCCGGCGCCGCCGGCGGCGCAGGGCGATGACAAGATCCGCGCGGCAGTCGAGGCGGCGCTCGCTGAGCGCGATCGGCAGGATCGCGACAAGGCCGCGGCGATCGTGGCTGCCGAACAAGAGCGGGGGCAGCGCCGGCGGCGCGCTCAGTTGCTCGCAAGGACTGCCTAAGCGCGAGCCGCGCCGAGCAGAACAAGCGCCGTGGCCAATTCGGGCCAGGGCGGTCTCTAGCCATGTCATGAAAGGACAGCAAATGGCTTCACTTCAGGAGTTGAGAGCGCAGGGCGCGGCCATCGTGGTCGCGATGCAGGCGATGGCCGACAAGCCCGCCGACAAATGGGATGCCAAAGTCGACGGACCGGAGTGGGATAAGCTCGACGCGCAGCTCGTCGATATCCAGGCGAACATCAAGCGCCAGGAGCGCGTGATTCAGGCGGCTGCCGACAACCTGCAGCGTGACTTGGTCGCCGACGCTGCTTCGCGCGTCGGCCAGGATCAGAAGTCGGAAGCCTCGACGATCTTCGCCAAATGGGTGCGCAACCCTGATGGGTTGTCTGCCGAGGATTGGACCAAGATCCGCGCAACCATGTCGACCACGACGGGCAGCCAGGGCGGCTACACGGTGCAGACCGAAGTCCAGAAGACGGTGCTGGAAGCGCTCAAGGCGTTCGGCGGCATGCGTGCCGTCGCGACGGTGCTGCAGACGTCGCAGGGTAACCAGATGAACTATCCGACTTCGGATGGCACCTCAGAGACGGGTGAGATCATCGGCCAGAATACGACCGCCACGGCGCTCGATCCCGCGTTCAACTTCGTGCCCCTGAATGTCTACAAGTTCTCGTCCAAGATCATGGCGGTGCCGTTCGAGCTGCTGCAGGATAGCGAGGTCGACGTCGAGGGCTTCGTGATCAGGCGTGCGACGCAGCGCCTCGGCCGCATCACCAATACCAAGTTCACGGTGGGTGCCGGCGATGGCTCGAACGAGCCGAACGGCATCGTCACGGCGGCCACGACCGGCGTCACGGCGGGCAACGGCACCAGCCAGGTCACGGCGATCGTCTATGACAGCCTGATCGACATGCAGCATTCGGTCGATCCCGCCTATCGCGAGACCGGCGAGTGCAAGTGGATGATGCACGACTCCAGCGTCAAGGTGATCCGCAAGATCAAGGACGGCCAGTCGCGGCCGATCTTCGTGCCCGGCTGGGATTTCGCGATCCCGACCGGCGGCAAGGCCGGCAAGATCCCGGATTCGCTGCTCGGCGATCCCATCCAGGTCAACCAGGACATGGCGGTGATGGCTGCGTCGGCGAAGTCGATCGCTTACGGCAAGCTCAACGAATACACGATCCGCGACGTGATGGACGTGACCATGTTCCGCTTTACGGACTCTGCCTACACCAAGCTCGGCCAGGTCGGCTTCCTGGCCTGGCTGCGCTCCGGCGGCAATCTGATCGATGTCGGCGGTGCGGTGAAGCTGTTCGTCAACGCGGCGTCCTGATCGCCTTCAGGACGTATCGGGGGAGAAGGGCCGGGAGCGTTTTCCCGGCCCTTTTTATGTAAGGCCCATTTTCCCCAAGGAGGTTGAGAACGATGCGAGTCATCATGACGTCGTACCATACGCTTGCGGATGGCACGGAATTGAAACCGGGCGATCCTCACGATCACGACGACGCCGAGGCGCGCCGGCTGATCGGCGTCGGCGGCGCCCGAATGCCGACCAAGGACGACGAGGCGCGCCTCGAGGCGCATGTGCGCGCGCAGGCCAAAGCCGAATGGCGCGCCGAGCTGGACGCAAGCACGGTCGACGAGCTGAAGGCCGGCGCCGAGCGCAACGGTATCGACCTGAAGGGTGCGACCAAGAAATCGGACATCATCGCGGCGATCGTGGCCGCTGTGGATGCGCGCGAGGCCGAGGCCGTCGCAGCGCAGTCTGACGCCCAGAAGTAACCACGTCCGGCCGCCGTCGAGGATCTCGCGCATGTTCCGCAATAACGACATCAGCGATGGCGGCCGTCCGGTCTTGATCGAACCGGCGGACGACGAGGTGATCTCGCTCGCCGACTGCAAGAAGATGCTGGGCATTGCCTCGGCCAGCCAGGACCCGATCATCCAGGCGGCCATTTGGGCGGCGACGGACAATCTCGACGCCGCGTCCGGCGTGCTCAACCGCGCCTTGCGCGAGCAGACCTGGGAGCTGCAGCTGCGCTCGTTCAACGATCGCCGCGCCGCCGT
The DNA here is from genome assembly GCF_007290395.2 of Bradyrhizobium cosmicum. Classification (NCBI taxonomy): domain Bacteria; kingdom Pseudomonadati; phylum Pseudomonadota; class Alphaproteobacteria; order Hyphomicrobiales; family Nitrobacteraceae; genus Bradyrhizobium; species Bradyrhizobium cosmicum. The sequence goes on from NZ_CP041656.2 coordinate 2,883,648, forward strand.
TGCGCCGTTCAACAACCCGATGGCGATCCCGCTGCCTTATCCGCCGCTGCTCAAGGTCGTTAGCGTCAAATATCTGGACCAGGCCGGCGTCGACCAGCCGCTCGCGCTCGGCAGCGGCTACCGCATTCTCGGCCTCGGCGCGCCGCTGGAAAAGCAGGCGATCGCGCCGCCGTTCCAGGGCGCCTGGCCGAATGCGCGCGTCGACGATGCCTCCGTCCGCATCCGCTTCACCTGCGGCTATGACGAGGACCAGAACGTCATGCCGCGCCAGCTCAAGATGGCTGTGTGCCTGGCTGTGCGCGACCTGATGCCGCTGATGTCGCGCGACCAGATGGTTTTCGAGGACCGCGTCGAGGGCGTCGGCTCCAAGCGCTACCAGAGCAATCCGGAATTCGCGGCCGTGACGCAAAAGGCGATCGCGAGCCTGCTGGCCAATCTCCGCGTCGAATAGGCGCGGCGTCTCCCGCAACCCTAACGAGGATCTCCGCACATGAGCATTCAACTGTCCGTCGCCGCGCGCAACGCCCGGCTCGATGCGATCGAGACGGCGATCGGCACCGCGGCCAAGCTGCAAATGTACACCGGCTCGATGCCGGCGAGCTGCGCCACGGCTGCGAGCGGCACCAAGCTGCTCGAGGACACTCTGGCGTCGGACTGGGCTGCGAATGCGTCGAGCGGCTCCAAATCGTTCAATGGCACGCCGATCGCGGGCACGGCGCTCGCCGGCGGCACCGCGGGCTATTTCCGCATCGTCGACAGCGCCGGCACCACCTGCCACATGCAGGGCACCATCACGGCGACCGGCGGCGGCGGCGACATGACGATCGACAACACCTCGATCGCCAACGGCCAGACCGTCAACGTCACCAGCTTCACGCTGACCGACGGCAACGCGTAAGCCGGGAGCGCCGCCATGACCAGCAACGTCCAGATTACGCCAGGTCTCGGCGTCGCCGTGGCGGCCGTCGACATCGGCGCGGCGACGGCGGCGACCGTGACGATGACGATCGCCTCGCCCTGCGTCGTGACGGACACCGGGCACACCTTCGCGGACGGGCAGCCGATCGTGCTGACCACGACGGGCGCTTTGGCCACCGGACTGACCGCCGGCGCGACGGTCTATGTCAAGAATCCGGTCACCAACACCTACAATCTGGCGGCGACGCCGGGCGGTGCGGCGATCAACACCACGGGCTCGCAGAGCGGCACGCATACGCGGACGGCGCAGGCGTTTGCGCAGGTGGTGCGGATCGACAATGCCAACCCGAACGGGACGGCAGCGGACTCCGCGTCGGCGCCGGTCGCTTTCTCGACCGAGGGCAAGGCGCAGCTCGGCAGCTTGACCGAGACCGCGCCGGCGTCCGACACGGCATCGTCGGGCCTCAACGGTCGCCTGCAGCGTCTCGCGCAGAACATCACAACGCTGATCGGATGGTTGAAGCCGACGGCCAGCGCCAACGGCATGACGAAATCGCGGGTCAATTCGGCCGCGAGCACCAACGCGACCAGCCTGAAGGCAAGCGCGGGCGCGATCTACAGCATCCAGCTGTTCAACAATGCGGCCTATACCGTGTTCCTGAAGCTTTACAACAAGGCGTCGGCGCCGACGGTCGGAACGGATACGCCGACCTGGACGATCCCGATCCCCGCGGGCGGCGGCTTCTCGCATTACTTCCCGCACGGCCGCCCCGACGCGACTGGAATCGCCTACGCGATCACCAAGCTGCAGGCCGACTCGGACACGACCGCGGTCGTCGCGGGCGATCTGACCGGCGAAATTCTCTGGATCTGACTTGATGTGGAGCGCGGGCGCGAATTGGCAGCGTCAGAACGGATGGTACAGGCCAGCACCGACCGGCGGCGGTGGTGGTGCTGCGACCTTCACGTCGCCGGCCGACACCGGCACCTGGACGTTTTCGAACGCAAACAAGACGGTCGTTTGCACCGCAGTCACCAACACCGGAGGTGTGCAGACCGGCCAGGTGCTGACGTCGCCGGCGCTGTCGGGCAAGAAATTCTTCATCGCCCATGTCGACAGCATGCCGGCCGACTACGCGGCGCTGGGCATTACCGATGGCGCCAACCGGGGTTGTCCGGGCTTTGCTGGTACGGGCAACGTCGGCTTTTTCAGCAGCTCGGCGGGCATCTGGGCCGCGGGATCGAATGTGGATTCGCTGCCGCCGAGCATGGGCTCCGGCGCGACCGCGGGGCTCTGCATCGACGCGACCGGCAAGCTCGCCTGGTTCACGATCGACGGCGTGAATTTCTACGGCTCGGCCGGCACGGTGCGCACTGCGTCGGATGTCGCTGCCGGAACCGGCGGCTTCAATTTCGCAACGCAGATCTCGGGCTCGACCTTCTATGCCGCGGTCGGCGCGCTCGACGTCGCGGGGCAGGGCTACACCATCCAGACCGCGCTGCCCGGCGGCTGGACCATGCCGTCCGGCTATGGCCTTCTTTGAAAGTGCGCTGATGGTTGGCCTGCTCAGCGTCTACGCGCCGATCGTGGTGCCAAGCACGCTATCGATGCCGAACGGCGTCGTGTTCTCCGGCGACAGCATCACGCAGGACATCGTCGGAAACGTCTCGTTTCCCGATCAATTCACGGCAAACACGGGAAGGGCGAACATCAATATCGGCCAGAGCGGAGATACGGCGGCCGATGCCAACACCAATTACAGCAGCCAGATCGCGCCGTCCTACAACGCGTCGACCTCGAGTGTGATCGTGTTCCTTTATGGGACCAACGACATCCAGGCGCTGGGGCACACCGACGTGCAACTGCGCTCGGATCTAACTTCCCTGGTCGGGAAGGCGCGCGCGACCGGTTATTACGCTGCGATCGGAACGCTGCTGCCGCGCAACGATGTCGGCAATGGCTGGAATTCGACGATGGAAGGCTACCGGGTGGCCCTCAACACCTGGCTGCGGGCCAACTGGCAGACCTTCGCCAATGGCCTGGTCGATTTCGGCGCGATCGCCGAGCTGCAGGACCCGAACGATTTTCACTTTGCCGACGCGGTGCATCCGACTGATCGCGGCAAGCGGCCGATGGCCGAATTGGTGCGGACCCGGTTCGGCATTGCCAATGTCAACGACACCACGCCGGCCTCGTACAGCTTCACGGCGGTCACGGGCGCGGCGCGCTCGACCGTGTTCACCTCTGGCGCTGTGGAGCTGAACGGCTTCACCGCGCCGGCGGCGATCTCGATTGCGGGCGGCACCTATTCGGTCAATGGCGGCGGCTTCACGTCGTCGCCCGGCACGGTGGCGCCTTACGACCAGGTGCAGGTGCGGCTGACCTCGTCGGCCGCCGGCGCGACGCAGGTGACGGCAACGCTGACTGTCGGCGGCGTCAACGGCGCCTATTCGGTCACGACGGCTTAAGAACAGATGCTGCTGCTTCTCCTTCGCTCCACTTCGGCAGGCGCTGCCAGCGCGACCGCGTCGGTCGCTCTGGGCGCCCTGACGTCCTCGGCTGCCGCGGTCGCGATCGGCTCGGCCGCGGCCTCGCCGACGCTGGGCACGTTGACCAGCACGGCGACCGCCTCCGTGGTTGTCCAGGCGCAGGCTGCGGTCACGCTGGGCGCGCTGACGTCGTCGGCCACGGCGTCGACCGGCTCCGGCAATGCCGCCCTGGCGGCCACGCTGGGGGCGCTGACGGCCTCCGCGACGGCGGTGGTGATCGCGCAGGCGCAAGCCGCGCCAACGCTGGCGGCCCTCGCCAGCGCCGCCAGCGCGGCTGCGCCGGTGGCGGCGAGCGTCTCGGCGACGCTGGGTGCGCTGACGCTGGCGGCGACGGCTCAGAACGGCGCGGGCTTCTCCGCCAACGTCACGCTGGCAAGCCTGACGGTGGCCGCAACCGCGCAGGCACAGGTCCAGGCCAGCTGCAGCGCCACGCTGGGCGCGCTGACGAGCTCGGCGGCGGCGGCGGACCCGGTGGCCGCGACCGCCGGCGTCACGCTCGGCGGGCTCGTCGTTGTCGCCACCGCGACCACGGGGCCGACCGCGGCCCTGGCGGCCACGCTGGGCGCCCTGACGGCGAGCGCGCAGGCGAGGGCGATCGCGTCTGCCGCGGCGGCGCCGGTGCTGGGCGCGCTGACGATGGTTTCGACCGCAACCGCGCCGGTCGCGGCCAACAACAATTCGGCGCTGGGGGCGCTGACGGCGAGCGCGACGGCGACGGTGACCGCGCGCGCGGCCGCGTCCGTGACGCTCGCCAGCCTCACCTGCGCGGCGCGCCTCGGCTCGCCGAGCGGCAGCTTTGCGCTGTCCGAGCGGGTCGTCGCGGTCGATGCCGAGCGGCGCCGCGTCGCGGTCGACAGCGAAAGCCGGACCATCTCGGTTGCGGCTTAAAGAGGGGCAGTCATGAAAACCTGGCCGGCGAAAGATCCCGACGAGATCCTCGATTACGATCTCGACTGGACCATGCGGCTGTATTCCGCCGACGAGCTGGCCCTCGTTGCTCCCGATCTGCTGGGCCTTGTCCCCACCAGCGAGCTGGTGCCGCAGCCGGCGGACACCATCGCCAGCTCGAGCTTTACGCTGCCGTCCGGAACGCTGGTCGCCAACAGCTCGAGCTATACCTCGACGCACACCAAGGTGTGGCTGGCGGGCGGCGCCGAGGGCGAAAGCTACCTGGTGCAGAACCGCATCACCACGGCCGGCGGCCGCACCATGGACCAGACCGTCAAGCTCAAGGTCAAGAGCAAGTGACGTGGAGATCGAGCAGCTGGTCGAAAACGCGCATCGGCGCCTGGCGCTGCGCCGGCTGCTGATCGCGATCGAACGCAACCCGGATTTTTTGGAGGCTATCGACATGAACCGCACCATCAAGCGGCCGATCGAGCTGGCGGGCTTCGCCGGCCGGCTCAACCGCGCCGAAAAGCTCGAGAACGATCTCGCCGTCACCGGCCAGCGCTACGACACCGTACTGGCCGATATCGACGACCAGCACGCGGCGCTCAAGGGCCACGTGGGCTCGTTAGAGACCACGCGGGCCGCGCTCGACCAGGTCATCGGCCGCATGACTGCGAGCAATGGCGGCCCAAACGATGGCTCGAGCGAGCAGGGCGGTTCATTTGGCACGTTCGATGGCCAGGTCATTGACGGAAAGCCGGTCTGATGACCGCCGACGAGGCGCTCGACATGCTTCGCCGTCAGCTCGACGAGCACGGCGAGGATGTCATCATTCGCCGCTGGTCGGGGCCTGCCAATGCGCGGGTATCGACTGAGGCCATCGTGCGCGGCCGCCCGGTCGGGCTCAAGGCCGAGCAGCTGGTTGGCAGCATCCGGGCGGGCGACTGCAAGGTGATCGTCATCAATGATCCGGCGGCCAAGGTTCTGTCCGGCAAGGTCGCGTTGTCGGCGCTGCTGCCATTGACCACCAACGACAAGATCGAGGTCGGCGGCCGCGAGCTGGCGATCAAGTATCCCGACGACATGACGCGGCGCGTCGCCGGTGTCGTGACCGGCCTGGACATCTTTGCGGGTGGCTGATGTTTGATGGCTCTGTCGACGGGCTCGACCTCGATTTCGAGGTCCTGATCGCCGAGGAATTCTCGCCGGCGGCGCGCTCGGCGCGGCTGGCGGAATTCGCGCGCGAGCAGCTCGCCGCGGCCGAGCAGACCAACCGAGCCGCGCTCGGCTACGTGCCGCCGCACACCACGATCGTCGACGGCGCCGTCGGCGTGCGCGAGGACCAGGTCCGGCCCGATGGCGTGATCGTCTATTCGTTCGAGCTGCTCGGCGAGCTGTTCGGCTGGATCTCCGAGCAGCTGCGCACCTTCGCGCCGGTGTTGACGGGCGAATTTCGGGACTCGTTCCAGTTCTTTGCCGATGGCGTCCTGGTCGATCCGGCCGGGGAGGTGTCGCCAGCGCGGGAATACGTGTTCCTGTCGCCGCTGCCTTACGCGCGCAAGATCGAGGGCAGCTCTGGCAGGCCTCCGGAATCGCGCCAGGCGCCGCACGGCGTTTTCGAGGCCGTCGCCGCGCTCGCCGCAAAGCGGTTCGGCAACCAGGCCGTGATCCGTTTCTCGTTCCGGGCGCCGCTCGGAGGCGAGCTGATCTCCGGCAAGGCCGGCAACGATCTGCGCGTGCCGGCGATCGTCATCACGCTGCGAGGGTAGGGTGGCACGGCAAACCGTCATCGATGCCGTCACGGCGCGGCTCAAGGCCAATTTTACGCTTTGTGCCGTGCTCGACCAGGACGAGGCAGCGCAGCCGCCGGCGGACGGCGCGACCTTCCTGACGCTGCAGTTTCCCGTCGCGATCGAGCAGCAGATCTCGATCGGCGCGCCCGGCAACAACGTCTGGCGCGAAAGCGGCGCGTTCCGCCTGGTGATGAGCGTGCGCATCGGCGATCCGATCTCGCTGCCGAACACATGGCTGGATCAGGCGCGCGCGCTGTTCCGCGGCAAGCAGTTTGCCGGCGTCACCACCTTCGCGCCGAGCCCTGGCGTGCAGGGAGACGCGCAATTCTCCAGCGGCACGCGCGTCGAGCTGTCCTCGGCTGTGCCGTATCAGTCGGATTTTTTCGCCTAAACCCTAACCCTTTGGAGCTGTCACGATGGCTGATCTTCAGTCTACGAACCGCGTTGCGCTGGCGAAAGTCCGCGAAGCCACCTTCGGCGTCATCCCGGCCAACCCGGCATTCAAGGCGGTGCGCCAGACCTCGAGCAGCCTGGCCGCCAATCCGCAGACCAAGATCAGCGCCGAGATCCGCGGCGACCGCCAGGTGACCGACCTGATCCTGGTCGGCGAGGATGCCAGCGGCAATGTCGGCGGCGAGCTGGCGTTCGGCGTGGCGGATGACGATTTCGAGGAGGCGCTGCAGGGCACCTGGTCGAACAGCCCGTCGATCACGGTCGTGACCGCCGACACCGAGATCTCCGACGTCGCTGCCACGACGTTGACGGTCTCCGCCGGCGGCGCGCAATTCGTCGCGGGTATGCTGACGCTGACGCAGAACCTGCCGACCGCAGCCAACAACAAGCTCGCCAAGGTGGTCTCGTCGACCGGCACCTCGATCGTCTATCCGGCCGCGACCTATTCCGCCGATGCCGTCATTCCGGTCGGCGCCAGCGTGCGCCAGGTCGGCTTCGAGGGCGCCAGCGGCGACATCACCGCGGTCACCGCCGGCGGCAATGGCCTGGCCTGCACGGCGGCCGATTTCACCACCTTCGGCATGGTGCCGGGCGAATGGGTCAAGGTCGGCGATGGCGACAACGCCAACTGCTCGTTTGCCGGCACGGCGGCCAACAATGATTTCTGCCGCATCGCCTCGGTTGCCGCGAAGAAGGTCACGTTCGATCGCGTGCCGGCGGGCTGGGCCGCCGACACGGGCACGGGCAAGACCATCCGCGTCTTTACCGGCGATTTCCTGACCAACGCCTCGACCAAGCGCTCCAACACCATCGAGCGCCAGTATCTCGATCACTCGCCGGTCACCTACGAATATCTGCGCGGCATGACGCTCAACACGCTGGCGATCGAGGCCAAGCAGCAGGACATCGCGACCTACACCAAGAATTATATCGGCCGCGACGCCTATCTGCCGTCGCCGATGGCGCGGGTATCAGGCGCGACCGATGTCGCCGCGCCGAGCTATGGCGTGCTCAACACCTCGACCAATGTCGGCCGTCTCGGCTTCGATGGCTCGGTCATCACGGGGCCGAATTTCGTGATGCAGGCGACGATCAACATCAACAACAATCTGCGGGCGCAAAAGGCGATCGGCTCGATCGGCGCGGTCGGCATCGGCAACGGCGAGTTCAACGTCTCCGGTTCGCTGCAGACCTATTTCGGCGATCCGTCGATCTATCAGAAGATCGTCAACAACACGCTGACCTCTTACGACCAGCGCGTCGGCCGCAGCGACGGCAACCGCGAGACCATCGTGATGGATCTGCCGGCGATCAAGATGTCCGGCGGTTCGCCGTCCGTCTCCGGTAAAAATCAGGACGTGATGATCGATGCGCCGTTCACGGCCATCCGCCATGCCACGCTCGGCTACACCATGTCGGTCGGCCGGTTCTGGTATCTGCCGACGAGCTGACGCGTAGCGGCATGCTCAACGCGACCGGCGCCGCAGCTTGCGGTCGCCGGCGCGCACCTCTCCACCCACGCAGCAAAACAGGAGGCACCTTTGAAGCTGTCAGCCGTCAAGAACGATTCCAGGCTCGCCGAGCAGGGCGATTGGGTCGACAAGATCCCGAACCTGCCCGGCGTCCGTCTCAAGGTCCGCGGTGCGCACAACAGCGATTACCGCATGCTCGAGGCCAAGCTGACCCGCGAGATCCCGCGCTCGGACCGGATCGAGGGGCTGAAGCCGGCCGAGCAGGACCGCATCCTCGCGACGTTGCTGCTCGAGACTGTCCTGATCGACTGGGACGGCATGACCGAGGACGACGAAAAGACGCCGATCAAGTACACGCGCGACCTCGGCGAAAGCCTGCTGTTCGATCCGGATGCGCGTGACTTCCGCGAGGGCGTCGCCTGGGCGGCCGAGGTCGTCGCCAACCGCCGCAAGGCCGAGGGCGGGCTCGAGGTAAAAAACTGATCGACGTCCTGACCTGGCAGCTGGATTGGGCGGACAAGATCGATGGCATCGTCGCGGCGGCGACAGGGGCAGGCATTCCGCTGTCCTCGCTGCCGTGCGTTGCCAGCCGGGTCGATCTTTTCCCGCATCTGGCTTTCGAGGCTTACGCGTTTCGTGAGCTGTCGACCGATCGCCCGGTTGGCTTCGATCGCGGCGTCATTCCCTGGCGCTCGATCGACGCTTTCGCCGAGCGTTACGGCCTGGTCGGTGACGAGTTCGATCGCCTGGTCGGCATCATCCGCGCGATGGATGCCGCCTATCTCGGCCACTTGAAAGCCAGAGAGCAAAATGCCGACGCTTGACACCATCCGGACGGTTACGGTTCGCGGCCGCGACGAGGGTCTCGATCAAACGCGGGCCGCGCTCGACCGGCTGACGCAGTCGATCAACGCCGCCAACCAGAACCTGTCTCAGACGAGGTCGATCGCGAATGACAACCGCGAGGGCTGGTCGCTGACGGGCGAGGGCGCCGCGTCGGCTGCGAACCATCTGCGCCAGGCTGCCGAGGCCGCCTATGCATTCTCGCCGGCGTTCCGCGGCGTCGTCAACGAAATGGCCGTGCCGGCGCTCAAGGGCGCCGGCGTGGCGCTGGAGGGCGTTGCGACCGGCATCGTGACGGCGACCAATGTCGCCGGCACGGGCCTGGTGCGGCTCGGCACGGCGGCCGAGACCTCGTTACCGGCCTTCGCCGCGCTCGCCGGCAACGTCAAGGTTGCCGGCGCAGCCATGGAAGCTTTCAGTCCGACGCTGGGCGGCGCCGCGACCTCGATCATCGCGCGCCTGCTGCCGGCGCTGTCTCTGCTCGGCAAGGGACTGCTGATCTATGACGGCATCAAGCTGGTCACCGAGGCCTGGCGTCTCGGCAATGAGAGGCTCGCCGAATATGTCGCGCTGTCTGAAAAGGCCGCGGCATCCGGTGTGTCGACCGAGTTCTATCAGCGTATCGCCAAGGCGGCCGAGGATGCCAAGACGCCGGTCGCGGCGCTGACCGAGGCATTCAAGCAGCTGAGCGCTGCGGCCGCGCCGGTGCTTGGCGGCTCGACTGCTCAGAACCGGCTGGACGAGCTGGTCAAGGCCGGCAACTTCTCCGGCAACAGCGGCGTTGGCGCGCTCAAGGGCGCCAATTCGAACGAGGAACGGCTGCGCGCGCTGTCGGACCTGTACGACCAGGCGCTCGAAAAGGGCCAGCGCCTGGCCGCGCTCGATATCGTCAAGGCCTTCGGCGGCGACCAGCTCGCGGCCAGTCTCGCCAAGGATTCCGGCTATCTCGACAAGATGCTGGAATCGGCCGACGAGATCTCGGCCAAGGAGCTGATCTCGGCGGGCGATATCCAGCGCGCCGTCGACCTGCAGAACCGGCTCGACGCCGCCGAAAAGATACTCTCGCAACGCTGGCATCCGGTCCAGGATCTGCTGACGCAGCTCGGGATCAAGATGAAGGAGATCTGGGTCGACATCGTCGAGGCCATCGCCAAGGCGGCCGATGCGGTTTTCAAGGTCGGCGAACGCATTGCGGCGGCGCTGGCGCCTCTGCTCGAATTCATCCAGACCGCCGGCCAGCTGATCGGCAAGGCGGCGCCCTATATTGCGCAGGCATCGCCTGTCGGCATCCCGCTGGCAATCGGCGCGGCCTCGATCGGCGCGCTGTCGACACCGTCGAGCGGCGTTGACCAGGCCGAGGCGCAGCGCGCGGCGCTGATGGCGGACGCGCGCCGGCGCCTGGCCGAGGGCCTCAACCGCATGAACGATCGGTCGAAAGCGCCGCAGGACGACGTCGCCGGCGCCTACGATCGCGCCAAGGAATCTGTCCTCAAATATATCGAGGTCACCAAGGCTGCTGCGCAGACGGTCGGCGAGTCCGCGGCCGCGCAGGAACGCGCCAAGGTCGTTGCGCAGTTGACGGCCGCGGCAATGAAGGACGGGACCACGATCACGGCGTCGATGCGCGAGGAGATGCAGCGCCTGTCCGAGCAGGCCGGCAACGCAGCCGAGGCGCTGGAAAAGGCCAAGATCGCGTCCGACATCAAGTTCGATCGCGCGACCGCGTTGCTGTCGCCGCAGGACGTCCAGATCGCGCGGCAGCTGCGGGGGCTGTACGGCAGCGACATTCCGGCTGCGCTCAATTCGTCCTATGCGGCGGAGATCCGCTTCAACAGCGCGATCCGCGAGCTGTCCTCGCTCGGCCAAGAGGTCAACCGCGGTTTCCTGACGGAGTTGGGGCAGAACCTGCGGAACGGCCAGAATTTCTGGCAGGCGTTCGAGGCCGCGGGCCTGTCGGCGCTGGGCAAGATCGCCGACAAGCTGGCGGCGATGGCAGCCGACCAGCTGTGGCAATCCGCTTTCGGCGGCTCCGGAGGCGGCACCGGCGGCCTGCTGGGCCTGCTCGGTGGCGGGGGAGGGTCCGCAGGTAGCGGCAGCGTGGCGACCTGGTCCTCCGGCCTTGGCGCCGGCACCGGGGGGTTGTCGATCCCGATGTATGCGAGCGGCACCAATTCAGCGCCGGGCGGCCCGGCGATGATCAATGAGGATGGCGGCGAGATCCTCGACCTGCCGTCCGGCACGCGCGTCATTCCGCATGACGTCTCGATGGCGATGGCGGGGCAGGGGGCGCTCGGTGGTGGCGCCAGCAGTGGTGGTGCGCAGGCGGTGCATGTGTCGGTCGGCGTCACCGTCGATGACGACGGCAAGCTGCAGGCCTACGTCAAGAACGTGTCCCATGCGACCACGGCTCAGGGCATCAGTGCCTACGCTAGCAGTCCGCAATTCGTCGACCATGTCGGCGCGGCCGGCAACAAGGCGAGGGCGCGGCGGCTATGAGCATTTCGTTCCCGCTTACCGATCTGCAGACGCTCGTCCCGATCGCCAGCCAGAGTTTTCCGCTGGTCTCGCGTCAGGAACTGTCGCGGCTCGCCAGCGGCGTCACCATCGGCAAGGATCTCGGCTCTGCACTGTGGATGCCGGAGTTCTCGACCGACACCATCGACAACGACGACGCCGTTGCCTATGAGGCGCGGCTCAATTCGCTCGACGGTGTCGTCAACATCTTCACCGCCGGCGATCTGCGCCGGCTCTATCCGCGCAGCCATGCGGATGGTGTCTTCAACGACACCGGCGTGCTGGCCTCGGTCAATGCCAACAACAAGGCGCTGGCGCTGTCGGGGCTCGACCCGTCATTTGCGCTGTCGATCGGCGACTATCTGGCGTTCGATTATTCCGGCGGCCGGGCCCTGCACCAGGTCGTCGAGGCCGTGACCGCCAATGGCAGCGGCACCACGGCGCAATTCGAGGTGCGCCCGCATATCCGGCCCGGCTTCTCGCTGTCGGCGGCGGTCACCCTGAAGAAACCGAAGGGCTATTTCATGCTGGTGCCTGGCTCGGTGCAGGCCAGCACCAACGGGCCGGTCAGCTCGGTGATTTCGTTCAAGGCCGTGCAAGTTCTGCCATGACCCGCTCGCTCGCATCCGGCAACTACACCGCGTTGCAGGCGCGCCGCCTGATCGCGCGCGATTTCGTCTGGTTCGTCGTGCGCGACCGCTCGACCGGCAATCCCGTCACGGATGGCTACTGGTCGGATGTCGGCTCGATCTCGGCCGACGTGATCGACCCTGAGACCGGCAGCACGGTGACGCGGACATTTGCCGGCGCGGCCGGGCTGGTCGAGATCTCCGACATCCCGGTCGTCTCCAACCTGACGGTGCAGACTATCACCATCACGCTCGCGCAAGCGGCGAGCCGCGTCAACGATCTGGTGCGCACCTACGACTGCAAGCAGGGCAAGGTGCAGGTGTTTCGCGGGCTGTTCGATGCGTCGACCCGCGTCATGGTCGCGCCGGCGTTTCCGCGCTTTGCCGGCACCATCGACGAGGCGCCGGTCACGACGCCGAAGGAAGGCGAGACCGGCGACGTCACGCTGACCTGCACCGGCAACACGCAGGAGCTGACGCGCTCCAATCCGGACACGCGCTCGGATGCCTCGCAAAAGCTGCGCGATCCCGCCGATGATTTCTATCTGCACACGGCGACGGTGTCGGAGTGGCAGCAATATTGGGGCAAGGATCCGGGCGTGCTTGGCGTCACCGGCGGCTCGCCTGGCCTGGTTGCGCTCACGCGCGGCGCGGGGCTGGTCCGATGATCCGTCCGGCGGTCATGGCCGACGCGGCGCGGGCGATCGAGCTGTTGCATGCCTCGCACGATGCTGCCGGCTTCAACGGCGGCGCCGGCTTCGCCTTTCCGTTCGTGCCGCGTTACGCCGAGCGGCTGTTCGTGACCCATCTCGAGATGATGAACGCCTGCTGCCTGGCGCTCGACGTCGGCGGCGTGGCGCAGGGCCTGCTGCTGGCGGTCGCGTCACAGCATCCGTTCGGTCCGGTCTGGCTGGCGCGCGAAACCGTCTGGTGGATCGATCCTGCCCATCGCGGCCGCGCGGCGATCGCCATGCTTGACGCCTATGAGGCCTGGGCCAAGGGCAAGGGCTGCGCCTTCACCGGCATGGCCGGGATGGGCGAGGACCCGGATGTCGCCAGGCTTTACGTGCGCCGCGGCTATCAGCGCGCCGAAACCCATTTCCTGAAGGCGATCTGACGTGGCGATTTTCACGGCTATTGCAGCGGCGATCGGCCTCACGGGGTTCTTTGCGGCGGCGTTCGTCACGGCCGCCTCGCTCGCGACCTCGATCGGCCTGTCCTATGCCGTCCGTGCGCTGTCCGGCCAGCCCAAGCAGTCGACCGACAGTTTCGGCGTGCAGGGCAAGCTCACCGGCGGCGGCGACGTGCCGCGCTCGTTCGGGCTCGGCCGCCACGTCACGGCTGGCTCGCTGGTCTATGCCAACACCTGGGGCAACGGCTACGACACGCCGAACGCCTTCCTGACGCAGGTCATCGCGCTGTCGGATCTGCCCGGCGAGCGCCTGGTCGGCATGTGGGTGAACGGCGCCAAGGTCACGCTGGCCGAGGGCGATGCCAAGGCATCCGTGCTCGGCGCCGGCTCGCAGGGCTACGCCGTGCCGGAGTACATCCGCCCGCACAACGGCGAGGGTGCGGCGGTGCCGCATCTGTGGGTGAAGTTCTACGACGGCAGCCAGACCGGCGCCGACACCTTCACCTTGAGCGCGTCGTCGGCCGAGCGGCCCTATACCGCGGCCCATGTCGGCAAGGGTGTCTGCTACGCCGTCGTACATGCCTTCAACGACGAGAATCTGTGGAGCGGCTTTCCGACCCTCAAGTTCGAACTGTCCGGCGTGCCGCTCTACGATCCCTCCAAGGATTCGACGGTCGGCGGCTCCGGCGCGCATCGCTACGGCGATCCCTCGACCTGGGGTGGCGACGGCGACGATTTTCCGGTCGTGCAGATCCACAACATCCTGCGCGGCTTCTCCTATAACGGCATCTGGCTGTACGGGCTGCAGAACACCTCCGCGGCGCGGCTGCCGGCCGTCAACTGGATCACGCAGATCGGCAAGTGCCGTACGACGGTCGTCGGCGCCGGCGGGCCGGAGCCGACCTATCGCACCGGCGGCCAGATCGATGTCAACGCGCAGCCCGCGAACGCGATCGAGGCCATCCTGACCGGCTGCCAGGGCCGCCTGTCGGAGATCGGCGGCTTCTACAAGATCCATGTCGGCGCGCCCGACACGCCGAGCTTTACGTTCTCCGACGACGACATCCTGTCGACCGAGCCGCAGACCTATCGCCCGTTCTTTTCGCTGTCCGACAGCGTCAACGGTATCCAGGCGACCTATCCGGATCCGGCGCAGGGCTGGAACAGCGCGACGGCGCCCGCCTATTACCGGACCGACCTCGAGGCGCGGGACGGCGGCCGCCGGCTGATGGCCAATCCGGCGTTCGATTTCGTGCCCTATGCCGAGCAGGTGCAGCGGCTGCAGAAATCGGCGATCGAGGAGGCGCAGCGGGCGCGCACCCATGCCCTGACCTTGCCGCCGGCGTTCTGGATCGTCGAGCCCGGCGACGTCGGCGAATGGACGTCGTTGCGCAACGGCTACAGCGCCAAGCAATTCCGCGTCGACTCCGCGGTCGACAAGGCCAACCTCGACGTGATGCTCGCCATCACCGAGGTCGATCCGTCCGATTACGACTGGAACACGGGAACGGATTTCACGCCGGTCACCGGCGGCGGCACCGTCTCCAATCCGCCGGCGCCGCAAGGCATCGCCAGCTTTGACGCGCTGCCCTATTCGCTGGTCGACGACAGCGGCATCATCCGCCGGCCTGCGATCCTGATCTCTTGGGACGGCTCGCAGCCCGGCATCAGCGGCGTGCAGTTCGAGGTGCGCCTTGCCTCGGACGGATCGAGCGTCACGCGCGGCCGCACCGATCGCGTCACCGCCGGCAATCTGATCGTGACGCAGTCGATCCTGCCCGCCGTCACCTACCAGGTGCGCGGGCAATACATCCCGTCGGCGCCGCGCGACATGCTGTGGTCGGGCTGGATCACGGTGACGACGCCTGACGTTCGCTTCACGCTGGCCGAGTTCGATGCCGCCGTCGCAGCGCAGGTGACCACGCTGCAGAACCAGCTCAACGACAATCTCGCGCTGGTCGAGCAGACCATCGCCAACGTCGCCGCCGGGCTTGCGGCCCGCGACTGGCGCGACAAGAAGGAATTGCGCTCGCAGCTCTCGGCGCGGTCCGATGATGCGCTGGCGCAGATCGACGACGTCCGCACGGTCGCGGTCGACACGCAGACGGCATTCGCATCGTTCTCGACGACGGCGACGGCGACCTTCGGCTCGACGACCGCCTTTGTCAGCCAGACCGCCGCGGCGATCGCAACCTATGACGGCTGGGGCGCGGCGCAATATGCCGTGACGCTCAACGTCGACGGCTACGCCACCGGCTTCAACCTGGTCAACGGCGGCAGCGGCACCTCGGCTTTTACGATCGTCGCCGACAAGTTCCAGGTGCAGCTGCCCGGCTACAATGGCAGCGCGCCGCAGCCGGTGTTCACCATCGGCACGCTCAACGGCGTCGCCGCGGTCGGATTGACCGGCAACGTCTATCTCGACGGAACGCTCAATGCGCGCGCGATCGTCGCGGGCTCGATCCTTGCGTCCAAGATCGCAGCCGGCGAGATCACCTCGGATTCCGGTGTGATCGGCGCGCTGGCGCTGAAGTCGCTGAGTATCGCCGACAATGCTGCGACGGTGCCGGCGATCCAGATCCTGGCCTCGAATACGTCGATCAGCGGTGGCACCAACTTTTTCAACTTCAATCTCAGTGTCGACACGACGGGGCTCTCCGGCAAGACCATCCCGATCTTTGCCAGCATCACGTTCAAATTCAGTTGCTCCTATGCCGGGGCAGGCACGCAGACGACGACATTCTATCTCTATGTCAATGGAAGCATCGTCGATCGGCTCGACCTGCAGTGCGTCGCTGGGCTTTACATTCTCTCGATGTCCGGTGGGCGCAGCATCACGGGAACGGGTGGCATCGTTTCCGTGCCGATCGTGGTTCAGGGCTTCGCGGGCGGCGGCGCCGATGTCGTCAATGCCAATGCCTGCGTGTTTGCGATGGCGGCGAAGCGATGAACATCCATTACGACACAGCGACCGGGCAGATCGTCTCCTACGGGTTCGGCGCAGACCATGGCGACGGGTTCGAGACGAGCCCGTACCCGAATTGCAGTGTGGCGATCATTGACGACCAGCCGATCGACGCGCGCGCGCAGAAATTCGATCCCGTCACGTGGAAGGTCGTCGACAAGGACGTGCCGGACCCCGAGCCGGACCAGGTGTGGCGGATTCGCGAGCTGGTGCGCGCGGAGCTGGGGGCAACCGACAAGTTCGCGCTGCCTGATTATCCGGTCGCGGACGCCGATCGCGTCGCATGGGTGGCGTATCGCAAGGCGCTCAGGGATGCCTCGAAGGGCAACGCCACGGCCGCGGCGATGCTGGCAGCGATCCCGCTGCGGCCGGACGGCAGCGATCCGGCGGCGCAGCTGCGCGCGCTGCTGGCTGGCGGGAATGACAACGGGGTGACTCCATGACGGCTCTTTCCAGCTATTCCACTGGCACGGTCGCGGTCTCCGCGGACGGCACCGCCGTCACCGGCACCAGCACGCTTTGGCTCACCGCGGGCAACGTCAAGCCCGGCGACGAGCTGGCGATCGGGCATTTCCGCAGCCGGATCACCGACGTCACCGACGACACGCACATGGTCATCACGCCGTGGCCGGGATCGACGGTGAGCGGCTCGGCATACACTGTCTGGAAGGTGTCGCAGCAGCGCATCGTCGGCGAGACCTACGCGCGCGACGTCGACCGGATGGTCGGCGCGCTCAACACGTCAGGGTATTTCGTGTTCGTCGACATCGGCGCGACCGCACCTGATCCTTCGCTCGGCGATGACGGGCAATTCGCGTTCCAGCCGACCACGGGCAAGACCTGGGCGAAGTCGGCCGGCGTCTGGTCCTTTCTCGGGTTCTACAAGGCGTTCAACCTGACCGGCGCCTATAACGGCGCGACGGTCTATTCCTACGGCGACGTGCAGGTGACGGCAGGCTCGTCCTACATCTACATCAACGCCACGCCGAGCGCCGGCCACACCGCGCCGAACCCGACCTATTGGCAATTGCTCGCCAGCATCGGCGCTACGGGCAATACCGGGGCGACCGGTGCGGGCTATGGCGGGACGTCGACGACGTCGCTGGCGATCGGGACCGGCTCGAAAGTCTTCACCACACAGGCCGGGCTTGCCTACGCCAACGGCGCCCGGGTGCGGGCGTCCTCGGCCGCCAACACCGCCAACTGGATGGAAGGGCGCGTCACCTACAGCGGCACCACGCTGACCATGACCGCCGACAAGACCGGCGGCAGTGGCACGCTGGCCGACTGGAATCTCAACGTCACCGGCGAACCTGGCGCCGGCGATCTTCTCAGCACGAACAATCTGAGCGATGTTGTGTCGGCCGACCAGGCGCGGGCCAATCTTGCCGTGGCTGGAAGGAACTATCTGCTCAATCCATCGGGTGAGATCGATCAGGAGGGCGTCGGCGGCGGGGTTTCCCGGTCCGACGCGACTTATGACTTCGACCAGTGGTTGGCGCTGACGCAGTCAAATCCGATCACCGTCAGCTTGGTGGCGGATGCGGAGAACGGAACGCCGTTCATGATGCGGGGCCTGCAAGCCAATGCGACCGCGCAGCGGTTCGGCCGTATCCAGTGGATCGAGTCCAGGGATTGCAAAGAGCTTCGCGGCCGCGCGGTCACACTATCGGCGAGGGTGCGGATGTCGGCAGCGACGACGCTGCGATACGCAATCGTGGAATGGACGGGAGCGGCGGACACCATCACCAAGGACGTCATTAACGACTGGACCAATAGTACCTTCACTGCTGGGCAGTTCTTTACATCGACGTCAACGACGGTCGTAGCGACCGGATCGCAGGCTCTCGCGGCTAACACCCTGGCGAACATCTCACTGAGCGGCACTATATCCGGCTCGATGAACAATCTGGCCGTAATATTCTGGACCGACAGCGCCCAAGCGCAGAACGTGACGCTCGACATAGGTAAGGCCAAGTTAGAGCCTGGTTCGGTCGCAACGTCGTTCGCTGCGCCACGCTATGAAGATGAACTGCTGCGCTGTTGCCGGTACTTCGTGGCCATTACAACTCAGTCGTTCTTTGGTGGTGGAACCGTGCGTGTCGGTGGAACGGATATGTATGCTTACATGGCGATTCCGGCGCCAATGCGGGTGCTACCCACAGTCTCGATCACGGGAATGAACGTTGTGGTTGGCGATACGGTGACGGCTCTTGCGAGTCTGACCGCATCCAAGCAGACGGGCAACATGCTGACGCTTGTCCCTCACACCTCCACGTCGGCGGGCTCGACCGCTGCGGCGATGGTTTTCTATAATTCGACAACGCAGAATTCGTTGAACGCGCGGATTTAAAGCCGACTATCGAGGCCGCCCTCGGCTCCGACGTCGGCTGACGCACCAGCGTTTCTATTTGGACATCGATAGGGGTACATCACATGCTCGACCTGCATGGCATTTCGCGCGCGTCGTTCGATCTTGTCGTCGCCGAGGAGGTGACGAGCCAGGCCGTCTATGAGCGGAAATACCGCCACGCGCTGGAATATCCCGGCGAGCAGAGCGGCCCGACCGGCGGCATCGGCTACGATTTCGGCACGCAGACCAAGCCGCAGATCCGCGCCGACTGGGCCGACAAGGTCGACGCCGCGATGCTGAGCATCCTGCTCGGCGCCTCCGGCAAGCGCGGCGAGGCGGCTGCCGCCTATTGCCGCGCGACCCGCGGGCAGGTCGACATTCCCTGGCTGGTCGCGCTCGACGTGTTCGCCAATCATGACCTGCCGCGCTATCTCGCCATCCTCGAGCGCTATTGTCCCGGCGCCGGCGAGCTGGGGCCGGACTGCAAGGGCGTGCTGTGGTCGATCGCCTTCAACCGCGACGCCGCGGGCTTTGTGAAGCCCGGCCCGCGCTACGCCGAGATGCGCGAGATCCGCGCCTGCGTCGCCGGCGGCGACCTTGCCCGCATCCCCGGCCTGATCCGCTCGATGCAGCGGCTCTGGCCGAAAACCTCCGGCCTCTATCGTCGCCGCGAGCTTGAAGCGCGGCTGTTCGAGAAGGGCCTGGCCGAGCACCATCCGGACCAGCATGAAAGACTCGAGCACGTCGCCCCGGCGCCGGATCCCGATGTCGTGGTGCAGGTGCAGGCGCGGCTGCGCGAGCTGGGCTATTACGACACGGGCGCCGTCGACGGCCAGCTGGTGCCGAAGGGGCGCACCGAGGCGGCGATCCTCAGCTTTCGGCATGAGCACGATCTGCCGTTGGTGCCCGGCATCGACGACGATCTGCTCGCCGCGCTGGCGCGGGCCGAGCCGCGGAAGGTCGCGGAGGTTCGCGCCAACGCCACGACGCAGGATCTGCGCGAGCAGGGCGTCGAGACCATCTCCATCACCGACCAGGTCAAGCGCTGGGCCGGCAGTCTGTTCGGCACGGGCGGCAGCCTGTCGCTCGCCGGTCTGCTGGCCTGGATCACCGACAAGGCGTCGGCGGTGTCGGGTGCAAAGGACGCGGTCGGCGGCCTCGGCATTCCGCCGCAGGCGATCGTCTGGCTGCTCGCGGCCGTGGTGGTGCTGGCGATCGTCGCCGGCCTCGGCGTGCTGATCTGGTCGGTCGCGCACAAGATCGAGGTCAAGCGCCTGGCCGACTACCGCTCGGGCAAGAACACATGAGCGGCGCGGTCATCGCTGCGATCGTGCAGCTGCTCGGCCTCGCCGGTGTCAAGCTGTCGCCGTTCAAAGCCGGCGCGCTTCTGGCCGGCGTGCTCGCGCTCGTCATCGGCATCGCGGCCGTCGCCGCGGGTTTCCACCTCTACAACGCAGGCTATGCGGCCGCGGACGGCGCCTGGCGCGAGAAGGCGCTCGACGCGCAGCTGGCGGCCGCGCGCAAGGATCTCCTCGAGGCCAACCGCGCCGCCGGCGATGCCGTGCTGCGGGCGAAGGCGATCGAGCAGCAGGCAGAGCAGGAAAGGGTGGGGACAGATGCCTATGTCGACCAATTGCGCAAGCAGAACGAGGCGCTCGCTGCGGCGGGCAAGCCGAACGTCTGTGGTCTTACTTGCGATGATCTGCGCGGGCTGCGCATCAAATCCGCTGCCTGCCCCGCTCCGGCGGGAGCTGCCGGCGGCGCCGGCGCAGATCTTCGCGCCCGTTGGCGATCCCAGCGCAAGCCTCAATAGCGACGCACGCGAGCGCCTGGCGCGCACGCGCGATGCGCTGAAGGAAGCCAACCAACGGATCGAGGCCGGGCACGCCTGGTACGACGGCGTGCGGCAGAGCTACGGCGGCGAGGCGAAATAACCGATGCAGGAATGGTCAATCATCCTGTCGGCGATGGGGCTCGCCGTCGTCATCCTGTCCAGCGTCATCGGCCTGGTGTGGAAGCTGTCGCGGATCGAGCTGGCGCTGCGCTCGGAGTTCGGCAAGGCGGTCTCGGACTTCCAGGACGAGCACACGCGCGAGATCGGCGAGATGAAAGCGGCGCACGCCAAGGAAACCGCCGAGCTGCACGCCAAGGTCTACCAGGTCGAGATCTGGGCGCGCGACGAGTTCGTCCGCAAGAACAGCTTCGAGATCGTGGTCGCGCGGATGGAGCGCGGCCTGTCCGAGCTGCGCGGCGACATCACCGGCCGGCTCGACAAGATGTCGGAAAAAATGGATCGCCAGAAATGAAAACCGAGCCGCAGATCCTGCGCCACGCGCTCGACCAGGTCGCATTCAGTGCGGCCAGCATCAAGGTCCTGGTCGCGCTCGCGATCGGCATTGCGCTGATCGCGCTGTTCGGCGCCATCGCCGAGGCCCGGCGCCGGCCGACCTCCGCTGCGGCTTGGCTCGCCGGCGCCGCGATCGTGGCGGCGATCGTCGCAGCCGTCCTGGTCGGCAGCGTGACCGCGACCTACGCCTGACGGGTGTCTTGAGAGATCCGCGCCGGGCGGTTTCCCGGCATCACAAGCAGGAGAGCCAAGATGGCTTCTGTCGATAGCGCGTCCGATCAGCGGACCGTCAACAACACGATGCGGCATCAGTATCGCGTGCTGAGCGATGCCGAGAAAGCGAACATGAGCGCGATCAAGGACAAGGGGCTGGAGCTGCTCGAGCTGATCTCCGGCATGGGCAACAGCCGCGAGATTTCGATCGCCAAGACCAAGACCGAGGAAGCTGTCATGTGGGCGGTGAAGCACATCACTGCCTGAAGGGTGAGGGGACCTCGACGTCCCCTCGCTTCACGGTTTGCGAGAACCTCCAAAGACTGGCCCGGCGCGAGGTGCCCCTCGCGGCCGGGCTTTTTGCTGTCTTTCGGTCGAGGGAGCCTAACAGATCACCAGTTGGCGATGTCTTCGTCGCATTGCGCGTCATGGCGTCGGCGCTCGCTTTCCGACAGCGTCTTCCGATAGGCTCGCTCGGCGAGGATGGACCAGATGCAAAGCGCGGCGATCGGGCCGAGCACGGCAACGCTTATGCAGAGTTCAATCCAGGGGTTATGGAGGTCCATCCGGCCAATACTCGCTGTAGGTGCGATTGGATTATCGCTCACGCAAAGCGGAGGCGCACTAGAATCCAGTTTGGCGCGTGCGTCCAGCCATATCTGCTACCGGATCAGGCGATATCGCTTCACGGCCTTCTTCCGCTCGACGGCCGGCGCCGGCTTGCCGGCACTGAGCGCCTGCAGCATCCCGATCCGGGCCAGCATGGGATCGCCGTCGCGCTCGGCAACCAGCATCAGGGCCTCGGTGGCGGCCTGCCATTCCGGTCGCTTCTGCGTCGCCGCGGGCAGCGCGGCGATGTAGGCGCCGGCGTCGCGCAAGGTGACGAGTTCGCGGCGGCCGGGCAGCGCGATCGGCGTGTCGAACGGCGCGGACCAACCCATCAGGCACCGATGCCGCGGTGAGCCGTGTGGATGTGCGCTTCGCAGGCGATGGTGATGGGCTCGCCGCAAAAGCAGGTCGACCGGCCGTCGATATTCTGGGTTGGCATCCGGCAGCCCTCGGCCCACATCCGGCGCTTCCATGCGTGGAGGTCCCGATCGCGGCGCCACGTCTCGAAATGAGCCTCGGCCAGCCCCTGCGCGATCTGGTGCCAGGCCCGTTCAAATCCGGCCCGGGCGTCCTCGAAGGTCGGCGCCGAACTGGATCTGTGCAGGCCTACGTCGAGGCCAGGGTAAAAGCCGACGCTCCAGAACCATTGATCGCTGCTCGAGGGGACACCGGAGCATCGGCCGATGGTGCCGATCCGGACGTCCTCGCGGTAGACGTGCCAGGTGTCCGGATTGTCCGGGCTGCGGCGGCGGGTGAGGGCGGGCATGGGCGGATTATCGCATGGGAACGCGGCGTGAACAAATTCCCCCGCTTTTCCCCGTATCGGCATGTCGTGTTTGGGGAATGTTCCGTGTCGACGCGTATCGAAACGTCGTCAGTCATCTGGCTATACCGCTTTGATTCCACGGGAATTTAGCGGTTTTGCGCGCTTCCGAAAAAGTTGCGGCCAGGCTTTGGGGGAAGCCTGGCCGCGCGCGAACCGGTCTGGGACGGGGAGGGGTGGGGATGTGACCGGGTCGCGTAACCTGTTGTCTCGTTCCTACTGATCGAGCTACTGATCTCTTGCGCTGGCGGTGGAAACCGCCGGCTTGGTATCGCCCAGCGAGACCCAGACGTTGGGATCGCTCTGCGACTGGCGCTTGACGAAGCGGTAGCCGGTCTCCGTCCAGGCAACGACGCTCTCGTTCTGATTGTCGAGAACGAACTCGCCCTTGTCGGTCTTCACCGTCAGCACCGCGTGCCCTTCGCCCTTCTTGTCGCGCACGACGGTGATGAGCAGGGCCTCGCGCGGCCATCCGGCATCGATCAGCATCTTGCGCTTCAACAACACGTAGTCTTCACAGTCGCCGTAACCGTCGGTCGGCAGCGACCACTTCTCGATCACGCCCCAGTGCTCCTGGTCGGTCAAAGGCTTGACGGTCTCGTTGACCCAGCGATTGACCTTGATGAGGTCGCGCCATGCGGCCTGCGACATCACGATGTCGCGCGGCTGCGTCGGTGCGCCCTGGCACTGCGCGGCGTTGTCCGCACAGAACTCGACCCAGCCGATCGGCGCACGCGTGGTGTCGCCGAGGCTCGCATAGAGCAGGCGGCTTTCACCGGCCTGCGCTGTCGCGCCGATCCCGAAGAGCATGACGGCCAGCGCCAAACCCTTCCCCTGTCCCCTGAAGTCCAACATTGCGGCCCCCGTTTCTTGTTGGGACCACAATGCGCATGGAGCTTTTGAGCTGCCGCTAAGTCAACCAAGTCAAGTCGAGACGAATGCAAGTAAAATGCGCGGCGAATACGATCTATACTTGATTCAAATACGCATAAAATTCGACATGACTCCATTTGATTCAAATTTTAGGAGTTAACTCGGAAACGCTGGTGGAGCCGCGGTTTCCGCACGCAAAGGGCCCCTCGTTAACGCGCGCGCGGTCCGCCACCAGGCATGAAAAAGGCGGCGTCCGCATCGCGGAGGCCGCCTTCAGGGCTGGAATTCCCCTGGTTTTGAGGTCCTTGCGCTTTACCGCGCGGTAACGCTCTCTTCGAGAGTCTCGATCGGCTGCGAGTGCAAGAACTCCAGCGCGAAGCCGTCTTCGAGGTTTCGGACCACCCGGCCCTGGACCCGGCCGAGCAGAACCGTCGATTTCAGCGGCGGGCGGTTTTCCGCGGCAATGGCGGCGCCGGACAGCGAGAGGTCGATGATGCGACAGGTCATCTTGGTGCCGTCCTCGAGCGTGAGCACCGCGATCGGGTTGCGCGGCACGATACGGTCGTGGCGGCGGTCTTCCGGCAGATTGAGGATGTCGCGGTTGGCAAGCCAGGTCAGCTGCGCCGCGAGCTTGTCGCGCTTGCGGGGCGTCGCACCCACCGTCATGGCGAAGCCATTGTCGATGATACGGGTGATCTTGCCCTCGACGCGGCCGATATGGTCGAGATAGGCGACCACGCGGTCGCCGACATTGCCGATGCCGGGCGCCAGCAGGGCGAGGCCGCCGGGTGACATGTTGATCACCTGGCAGGGGAATTCCCGGCGGTCCGGCAGCATGTAGCGGCCGAGCAGGTGAACCTTCACCCGCTGGAAACGCCGACGTTCCTCGGCGGCCGGAAGAAATTTTTTGTTCGCCAACGCCATTTTCAGCACCCGACTCCCCGCCCGGGCGGAGTCCGGGACGACCCTAAGGTGCACAGGGTTAATGCCGCGTTAGGATTGGACGCGTCGATGACGGACAGACACAATCCGTTCAAGAAACCACATCAAGGGCGGGCAGGCCGGTCAGGCCCGGCCTGCTCCCCGACGATACAACCACAGCAGCAGCGCCAGCAGAACCGCGGCCGACAGCCCGAGCGACCAGTGAATGCCGATCGCCGCGCCTGATACCCCGACGGTGATGCCGCTGAAGGCCCGCATGCCGAGCCCGGCCATATTATAGAGCCCGACGACGCGGCCGCGAATGTCGTGCGGCGCGTTCAGCTGCACCAGCGCCTGCGCCATGGTGTTGAACGACAGCTCGAAGAAGCCCGCGAAGAACAGCAGCACGATCGCGACGGGATAGATCCGCACCGCCGCGAAGCCGAGCAGCGCCACGCTCCACAGCATCGCGAGCGTGATCGCGGTGCGCGGCGTGCCCTTCAGCCGTCCCCAGGATTCCAGCGCGAGGCCGGCGAGCAGGGCGCCGCCGGCATCCGCCGCCAGCAGCACGCTGTAGGAAACGCCGGGATCGCCATGGCCGAGATCGCCGGCAAAGCCCGGCATCTGGGCGTGATAGGCGTTGCCGATCATGAAGGAGGTGAGGCCGGCAAGCCACGTCATTGCGGTCAGCACCGGCTGGGTGCCGATGGCGCGGATGGTCAGCATGATGTCGGCGAAGCCGCGCACGGCAAAGCGCCTGATCGCGATGCTCTTGTCGCGCACCGGCGCCCAGAACAGCCAGATCAGCATCGGCAGATAGAACAGCGTGTTGAAGATGATGCCGTGCGAGGTGCCGAGTGTCAGCATGATGATGCCGCCGACCGCCGGCCCGACCAGGATGCCGAGATAGCGCGCCATCGCGTTCAGCCGCACTCCGCTCGGTAGGTCCGCCGGGGCGACGAGGTCGTAGAGCAGCAGCTGGTTCGGCGTCTGCCACAGCACGCCCGCGCAACCGTGGATCACCAGCAGCAGCATCGCGTGCCACATCTCGATCGTGTCGGTAATGAAGAAGAAGCCCCATCCCGCCGAGGCCACGATGAACAGCAGCATGCCGCACTGGATGATGCGGCGCGGATCGAACCGGTCGGCGAGCCCGCCGACCGCGACCGAGAACAGCAGGAACGGCAGCCAGTGCGACAGCACGGCAAATCCGCCCAGCGTCGGCGAATGGAATTTCTGGAACACCACCCAATAGCTGATCACATGCTCGATATTGTCGGCCATCATCGCCAGCACATAGGCGATGAACTGGAGCCGGTACGGCACGGACTTCATCGCCGCGAACGAGCCGGACGCCGCGACGGGATTTTGGGGGAGGGGGTTCAAGCGGGCACCTGGGTGGGACTTGAGCCGTGCCTACACGCTCGCTGGTGAGTGCTCAAGACACCGGATGTGCTCGGACATCAGCCATGCACTGCGCGCCACACACGCTACCGTCATCCCCGCGCAACCGCGACGCGGTTGTCGCTGGAGGTGCGAGCGAAGCGAGCCTCGAAGGATGAGCACGGGCGCCTGCGGCCCATCCTTCGAGGCTCCCCTTGCGACGCTGACGCATCGCAAGCCTCGCACCTCAAGATGACGGCCGTGGTTGTGGTTGCTCCTTACGGGCTACAACGGCGTACCTTGGCAGCACCGCGCGTCTCGCATACGCTTCGCCTCAGCCCGCATCGCCAATCATAATAGACGGGCACTGAGGAAACAGCCATGGATCAAATCCGCGTCTGCACCCACGCTGGGCCGGGCTCGGAGCCCGTCATCCGCACCGTGCCGTGGCCGAAGGTCGGCCGCAAGGCCGCGCTGATCAAGATCGGCGCCTGCGGCGTCTGCGGCACAGATCTGCACATCCTGAAGGGCCATTGGCCGAAGCCGCTGCCGTGGCCGTTCACGCTCGGCCACGAGCTCGGCGGCGTCATCGTCGAATGCGGCGACGAATTCACCGAAGACTTCATGAGCAAGCCGCTCAAGGTCGGCTCGAAGGTGATGATCCCGCCGCTGATGCCGTGCGGGCGCTGCTACTACTGCATCCACTATCCGCAAACCGCCAACAAATGCCTGACGCCGGTCTATTACGGCCGCTATCTCGGCTTCGACAAGGCGCCGCACATGTGGGGCGGCTGGGCTGAATATGTCTATGTCGATCTCGACATGCTGCCGGGCACCAAGATCTACAAGCTGCCCGACGACATGTCGCTGCGATTGGGCGCGTTGTCCGAGCCGCTGACTTCCTGCATCCGCGCCTTCAACCGCGCCAGCCGGGCTGGCGGTTTTTCCTGGGGCAACACGGTGGTGATCCAGGGCTCGGGCCCGATCGGCATTCTGGCGGTCGCAGCCGCGAAGGAGATGGGAGCAGGGCGCGTGATCTGCGTCGGCGCGCCGGAGGAACCGCGGCTCAAGCTCGCGCGCGAGTTCGGCGCGGAGGCGACGGTCAATATCGAGGAGGTGACATCGCCGCAGCAGCGCATCGCCCGTGTGCGCGAGATCGTCGGCGGCTACGGCGCCGATCTGGTGATGGATTGCTCCGGCCACCCCTCGGCCGGCCCCGAAGGCATCGAGATGCTGCGCGACGGCGGTACCTATGTCGAGATGGGCCAGTTCACCGACGCCGGCTCGATCGACACCTCCTGGCATCGCATCTGCACCAAGGACCTCAATTTGCTCGGCTCCTGGGGCTTCACCGCCAACGATCTGCCGCTCGGCGTCGACATGCTCTACCGCACGCGTGACAAATATCCGTGGCTTAAGATGCAGACGATTTATCCGTTCACCGAGGCGGGCGTCGCGCAGGCGGTGAGGGATGCGATGGCGATGAAGACGGTGAAGTCGACGATTGTGCCGTGGCCGGAGCTGGTGGAATAGATATGCCGTCCATTCCGCACGATCTCGCGGCGTTCCTGGTCGAAGCCAAGCGGCGCACCTATGCGGGGCTCGATGACGACGCGACCGTGGTCACTCCGGTGCTTGCCGGGTCCAAGCAGCTTGAGCATCGCGCTGCGCCTTATGCCTATCGCGACATCTATTTCGGGATGGGATTTTTCGTCGGGCAGGAGACGGTGTCGCGGGCTGACCGCGTCATCTGGTCGATGAGCTACAGCGGCGGCGCCTGCGCGGACATCACGGACCGGGACACTTTCCTCGCGATCTACAAATTCCTGCGGCAGGCGCTGCTGGGCGTATCCACAGGGGAGCCCTATCGGGGACCGCGCCTGTTCGAGCAGGCGGGCCTGATCTACCGCAACGAGGTCGAAGGTTCGCTCGATCGCTTTCACGGCGTCGAGAGGATCGAGCGCCGTGATGGCGCGCTGCTCTACGAGCTGCAATATAGTGGCGGCCTGCTGCGATAGTTATTGAACTTGTAGCCCGGAGCGAGCGAAGCGTAATCCGGGATTCTCGCCCGTGGCTCTCCGTATTCCGCTTCGCTCCATATGGGCTACGATCAGGCGTTCGGAACGAAGGACACGACGATGAACGAACAGACTTCCAAACCAAACAGGCGCTCGCCCTTCAGCGCCATCCGCGCGATCGACTACACCGTCATCTTCGTGCGCGACATGGCGGCGATGCGCCGCTTTTATGAGGGGATCCTCGCCTTATCCCTGTTGCGCGAGCTCTCGCCGAACTGGATCGAGTACGGGCTGGGCCCCAACACGCTGGCGCTCGCAAGACCGGGCCGGACCGCCGCCGATGTGCCGGTGCCGCACGGCACGGCCTCGCTGCAACTGGCCTTCAGGGTGTCCGCCGCGGAGGTCGACGCATGCGCCGACGAACTGGTACGGCAAGGCGTGACGCTGCTGTCGCCGCCGACGAACCGGTCCTTTGGACATCGGACACTGTTCTTTCGCGACCCCGACGGCAATCTGCTGGAGGTCTACGCGGAGATCTGAGGAAAGCTATTTGACGTATCCGGACAAAACCGCCTGTGCCCATTCCGGGCGGTTGTTGGCGAGCGCACGGGCCGAGGCGGCCTCCCAGTCGTATTCCAGGGCGAGGAGTTCGACTTGCCAGACCTTCTTTCTTTTCGTGAGTACCGCATACCGCGCGTGAGGCGAGCGGTATTCCAGGCTTGCGGCAAACGGAATGTCCGCGAACACCGGGCAACCGACGCTCCCCGGATTGAGAACCAGGCACTCGCCCGGCCCCTGAACGAGCGCCTGCCGGTGACTATGACCACACAGCACGACGCGAGCCGTCGGTTCACGCGCGAGACGCGTCGCCAGCACGTCGCGGCGGGCCGGCACGAAGCGGCCGTCGTCGAGCGATTCCTCCAACAGGCACGTCGTATCGTCGTCCGGTGTGCCATGGCAGGCCAGAATTCCCTCGTCCAGCCGCAGTTGGGGAGGCAAGGCGTGGAGTGCGCGACGCTGCTCCGCAGTCAACGCGTTGCGCGCAAACAGACCTGCCGGCGAGAGCTTGTCGTCCGGAAACTCCTCGATCCAACGATCATGGTTTCCGCGCACGGTCGGCAACGATAGCGACTGCAGCGCTTCGAAAGTTTCCTTTGGCCACAACGGGCTGGTGACACAATCGCCCAGATTGACCGTCCCGTCGGCGCCGCGCGCCTTGATGTCCGCCAGCACGGCCTCCAAGGCAGCAAGGTTGCCATGGATATCGGAAATGACCGCCAATCGCATTGTCTTGCTCCCCAGACCGATGGCTCGAATTTAGCCCTCTTGCGCATCTCCGGCACGTCCAATCGTGTCCGATTCAAACGAGAAGGCCGCCAAACTTCTCTCTGCTTAGGCCCCAAATCCCGCTATATGCAGCAAACGGCCCCTAAATCGCTGGATGTAGTGGGTCCGGCCGGCGGTAAGCTTATTCTCGCTGGTGCCAAAGCCATGCATCATAAGCATGGTGATTTGCCCGCGCTTGGCGTAAAGAGCGTCCAAATCAAATCACCACGCGTGCGGCTGGACCATTTTGCCGCGTACGCAGCTTCAGGTCGCGCGGCTCGACGTTCCGCGCCTGGACCAACCAAGGTTTATCCCGTGTCTTTCCCGACCATGAGTGCGCCGCTCGCCCGAGCTTTGGCCGAGCGCAACTACGACCGTCCGACCCCCGTTCAGCTCGCCGTGCTCGCGGAGGAAGCTGCCGACCGCGACCTCCTCGTTTCGGCCCAAACCGGCTCGGGCAAGACCCTCGCTTACGGGCTCGCCATGGCCAAGGACCTGCTCGGCGACGCCGAGCGGTTCGAGCGGGCGGGCGCACCGCTCGCCCTGATCGTGGCGCCGACCCGCGAGCTCGCCTTGCAGGTTCAGCGCGAGCTTGCGTGGCTGTATGAACATGCGGACGGACGCGTCGTCTCCTGCGTCGGCGGCATGGATCCGCGGCGCGAGCAGCGCGAGCTGGCAGCCGGCGCGCACATCGTCGTCGGCACGCCCGGCCGCTTGTGCGATCATTTGCGCCGCAACCGTCTCGACATTTCGGAATTGAAGGTGGTCGTCCTCGACGAGGCCGACGAGATGCTCAATCTCGGCTTTCGCGAGGACATGGAATTCATCCTCAAGACGACGCCGGAGACGCGCCGGACGCTATTGTTCTCGGCGACATTTCCGCGCGGCATCGTCGCGCTGGCCAAGCAATATCAGCAGCAGGCGTTCCGGATCGAGGTCGCGGGCGACGAAGGCGGTCACGCCGACATCGAGTACCGCGCCATCCGCGTCGCCCCCGGTGATGTCGAGCATGCGGTCGTCAACGTTCTGCGCTTCTATGAGTCGCCGAGCGCGCTGGTTTTTTGCAGCACGCGCGACGGCGTCCGGCATTTGCAGGCGGCGCTGCTGGAGCGAGGCTTCTCCGTGGTCGCGCTCTCTGGCGAATTGACGCAGAACGAGCGAACCACGGCGCTGCAGTCGCTGCGGGACGGGCGCGCCCGCGTTTGCGTCGCCACTGACGTTGCCGCCCGCGGCATCGACCTGCCGAGCCTCGACCTCGTCATTCACGCGGACCTGCCCAACGACGCCGAGGTGATGCAGCATCGCTCGGGCCGCACGGGACGTGCCGGCCGCAAGGGAACGAGCGTCCTGCTGGTGGTGCCGGCACGGCGGCGGCGCGCGGAGCTGCTGCTCAATCTCGCTGGCGTCGACGCAAACTGGGGCACGGCGCCGCAGGCCGATGAGATCCGCAAGCTCGATCACGCGCGCATGAAGGACGTGCTGTTCACTGAGGAGACGACCGCCGACGATCTGGTGCTGGCGCAGGCGTTGCTCGCCGAGCGGTCGGCCGAGGATATCGCAGCCGCGCTGGCGCGGCTCTATCGCGCACGGTTGCCGTCGCCCGAAGACATCATCGATCCCGGCGAGCGAAGCAGCCGGCCGCGCGAGGATCGCGGCCGCAACGACGCCCGCACGCCGCGCGACGATCGGACTCCGCGCGACGATGTCCGAAGCTCGCGCGGCGACGATCGCTCCGAACGGCTCCGGCCCAAACCCGGGAAAACATCCGCGAAACACGGCATGGCGGATGGCAGCGTCTGGTTCCGCGCCAACATCGGCCGAAAGAAGAATGCGGAAGCGCGCTGGCTGTTGCCGATGATCTGCCGTCGTGGCGGTATCGACAAGGGCGACATCGGCGCCATCAAGATCATGGACACGACGACCGAGTTCGAGATCTCCGAGCGCGTCGCGGAGTCCTTCGCCGCCAAGATCAAGCGCCCGGACAAGGAAGACAATATCCGCCTCGAGGCGATGGCGGATGCGCCGCAGCGACAGGCGCCTTCCGAGAAGCGGCCGCACGCGCCGCGGCGCGAGAGCGGCGAGGGCGATCATCGTGAACGCCGCGACGATCGCGCGCGCGAGCCGAGCGAATTCAAGCCACGCGGCAAGGGGCACGCCGAGCGCGCGCCGAAATTCGAGGGTGCTCCTTCTTTCGCGAAGAAAAAGCAGCACAAGAACAAGCCGGGACACGCAGAGCCCTCAGTCACGCCGTGGGCCGGGAAGGGCGCGCCGGGAAAGAAGCCCAAGAAGAAACATCGGGGCTGAGCTGCAGCCTGACAGCGTAGACAGGAAGCATGCCGCCGGGTTGCACCGGCGGCATTTTCATTTCAGTTCTCGGGTGGGCTCAGCGACCGCCGCCGCCACCACCTCCTCCGCCTCCGCCGCCACCACCGCCGCCGGCATCACGCATCGACGAGCTGTAGCGCGGATCGGTCTGCTTCATGTAGGTGGGCGAGGTGTCATGATGGATGACACTGGTGCGGCTTCTGCCAGGCGAGGTCGGCATCTCGATCAGGACACCGCAGCCTTCGAAGAAGGCGGTGTCGCAGCCATAGGTCCGGAGCTGCGCGGCGTTGGCACTGGTCGCGGTGAACGCGGCCGTCGCAGCGAAGGCAATCAAGGCAACTTTCGACAATGTGAGTTTCATGGACATTCTCCAGTCTCGTTTCGGCGAGACCGGAAACGGCCCGCACACATCTTCGACGGGAGCTGATCGAAGCCGGTTCGAGCGGATGGCTTCACGCCCGCGTGAGCCGCGCCGTTCGGGGAGGGACGTTACGTCGCAGCGAGGTCGCGCAGCATGTAGGTCGCGCTGTCGCCATAGGACGCGAGCTTTGCATGCAGTTCCGCATCCGCCATGACCGGCCGAAAGCCGAGACGTTCCCACAGCGGCCGCGTCGCGTAGACCGAGACCAGCGCGAGCGCCGTGATGTGTGATGCGCGGGCCAGCGTCTCGATCGTCGAAACATAGTCGCGCGCCACGCCGCCGCGAAAGTCGGGCAGCACGGCGACATCGTGGACGTAGAGGCAGTCCGCATCATCGGGCAATCGTTCGAGGAAGCCGTCGAGCGGTGGAATCCGGTGCTGCCTCCAGGGATGCGCGAGCCCGTAGCCGGCGATCGCATCGTCCGCGACGAGCACGCGGCAGCCGTCGGGATAGAGCCGCATCTTCTCCGCGAAGACGTCGGGACGTTCCGGAAGATCAGGATGAATCCGGGTCGCGATCGCGCTGATCGCGGGCAGGTCGGTGGTGCGCGCGGGACGCCAATGCGGCTTGCTCATGTCGATTCGTCGGTCCGTCTCTCTCAATCCAGTTTATTCCGCGGCGACGCCGCGCGCAGCGAAAAATATCTTTGCCGCCTTCTCAGGAATACCGTGGCCCGCGCGGCGTCCTACCCCATGCAAGCCAATTGCATGACAGGAGAGACCATGACGACATCCCCGATCCGCCTCGCGCTCACACTCGCCGCAGCGCTCGTGATCATTCCCGCCGCGTTCGCCGCGCCGCCGACCAAGACCGGCAAGACCGACAAGGGCAATGTGCTCACCGACGCCAAGGGCATGACGCTCTATACGTTCGACAAGGACGCGGACGGCAAGTCGGCCTGCAACGGCCCCTGTGCGACCAACTGGCCGGTGCTGAAGGCCGAGGCGAGCGATGCCGCCGGCGATGGCTACACCATCATCACGCGCGACGACGGCTCGAAGCAGTGGGCCTACAAGGGCAAACCGCTCTACACCTTCGCCAAGGACAGCAAGCCCGGCGACGTCACCGGCGACGGCTTTCTGAACGGCGCCTGGCATCTGGCGACGCCGTAAAGATGCGGCTCGTGCCCCGGAAGCAGCGCAACGCCCTTTGGCGGTGCGCTGCAGAGCCGGGGCCCATGTCGCGTCGCGCGACATCGCCTTCCGGGGCGCGGCTCTGCGCAGCAACGCTTGTCCGGGAGCCGAGAGCGATTGCACCATCGTCTCGCGCACGATTTGCCGCGCGGTCGACGACTTAGAGCGTCTCACCGCCTTGTAATCTGCGGTTTCGTAGCCACTTCGAGCTGACATCCAGCCGAAAGGGCATTTCGATGAAGTTCCGTGTCGGATTCGAAATGCTCTACGATTTCCCGCAGCCGACACCGATGATCATGGTTCTGGGCACGCATTTCACGCGTGCTTCCGATGTCATCGTGCCTGATTTCGTCACTTCAACGCCTGCCGTCGAGATCACGCCTTATCGCGACATGTTCGGCAATTGGTGCAGCCGCATGGTGGCGCCGGCCGGACGCATGCGCCTTGCCGCCGATGGCGTCGTTCGCGACAACGGCCTGCCGGATCCCGTGGTTGCCACGGCCATTCAGCACAGGATCGAAGAGCTGCCGTCCGACACGCTGGTTTATCTGCTCGGCAGCCGCTATTGCGAGACCGACCGGCTTTCGGAGATCGCCTGGAAGCTGTTCGAGAAGACGCCGCCGGGCTGGGCGCGGGTGCAGGCGATCTGCGATTTCGTTCACCGCCACATCACCTTCGGCTACGAGCATGCGCGCGCCACCAAGACGGCGTGGGAGGCGTATCAGGAAGGCAAGGGCGTCTGCCGTGACTATGCGCATCTGGCCATTGCGTTCTGCCGCTGCATGAACATCCCCGCGCGCTATTGCACCGGCTATCTGAGCGACGTCGGCACGCCGAAGCCGTGGGCCGCGGGCGATTTCGCCGGCTGGTTCGAGGCCTATCTCGGCGGGCGCTGGCACACGTTCGATCCGCGCAACAACGAGCCTCGGCAGGGGCGCATCCTGATCGCTCAGGGGCGCGATGCCTGCGACGTTCCGATCACGCAGACATTCGGCCCGAACAAGCTGGTCAGCTTCAAGGTCTGGACCGACGAGATCGCGCCGTAACGGCGCGAACGATCGCCTCCTAGCGAAGTCCCTCATACACCATCAGCCCGCGGGCGATCTGCAGTTTGCGGATCGCGCGCGGCAGCAGTTTCTCCGGCTGGTGCAGATAGCGCCATGAGGTGAGGGTGAAGGTGCCGAGCGCGCCGCATTCGTCGTCGAACGGCGCGAGCACTCCTGTCACGCTGACCGGCGTATGCGGGCGTGCGTTGAAGGGCAGCAGCAGCAATTCGAGATGCGCCTTGCTGCCGTCCTCGCGCGCGGCGGTGATACCGGCGATCGCACCCAGCGTCTCGTCGGCGACAACAGTCGTGATCTCCTCGATCTCGCGGCGGCTGGCCTCGGTGAACAGCGCCGCAAAGCTCTGGTCCTTGAGGTCGCACCCTACGAGCGCGCAGACGCGCGTGCCGGCGACGCGGAATGGGAAGCCCAGGGTCTGCTCGCTGGCCAGCACGAAGATGTCACTGAGCAGCTCGCGGACGGCGGCAGGATCGATGTCGGCCCGGTCTGGGGCCCGCGCAGCGCCGCGCTTCTCGTTCCAATACGCAAAGAATGCGCGGCTCGACGGATGTTTCATGACTGAACGCTTTACCCCGGGGGGACATCTGGCGGGACAAAGCTGTCCCGCTTCAGTGCACCCGCGATCCCTGTGTTGTTGTGCAGGAGGGGATTTGCAGCGTCCATGCCGCAGAGGCGTTTTCGGCCCCCTCGGGCGGGCCTTTGCATTGTTAACGTTAAATTAACTATGCGCTTTGCTCCGGCCGCGCCGCTGCTAGGGTGCCCGCGGTCGCAAGTCTCGCCGCTTTGCTCCAGGTTCTCGGCGGGGCCTGTACACAGGCGTCAAACAGTTTGGTCACGGGCGCGGGGAGGGGTGGGGATACACCTTATTCCCAAAGCCGCCGGAAGACCGACACGGACAGGCAGGGCTTCCCAGAGCCCTGCCTTTTCCTTTTGTGCACTTGCGCAGGGCCGGCAAAGGCGACTATCTCCAGATGGACCGCTCCGATCGCGCCTGAAAGCGAAGCTGCCTTGGATTCCCCGCACAATTCTCCGCCGCACGATTCCTCGCAGCAAGGTCTGCCGCAGGACGTGCCGGCCGTCCATGAGGAGGCTCCGCGCGAGCCGATCCTGACGCTGCCGTTTGCGTTGACCGCCTATATCGTGCTGCTGGCGGTGATCCATCTGCGGATGCTGCTGCCGCCGGAACTGGAGAACTGGACCATCGACGTCTTCGGCTTCATCCCGAAGCGCTACGATTCCTCGCTGCTCAATCTGCAGATCCCCGGCGGGGCCGGCGCAAAGGTCTGGAGCTTCGTCACTTATTCGCTGCTGCATGCCAATCTGACGCATCTGGCCTTCAACGTGCTGTGGCTGTTGCCGTTCGGCAGCGCGCTGGCGCGGCGGTTTGGCGCCGTCAGGTTCTTCCTGTTTCTCGCGGTGACGGCGGCGGCGGGCGCGCTCGCCCATCTCGTCACCCATGAGCATGCGGTGGCGCCGATGATCGGCGCCTCGGCCTCGGTGTCGGGCGCGATGGCGGCGGCGATCCGGTTCGCCTTTGTGCGCGGCAGCTTCCTGTCGTTCAGCCGATCGGACGCCGATACCGCCGCGAAGGTTCCGGCGCTGCCGTTGTCGCGGGCGCTGCGCGACGGGCGGGTGGTCGGCTTCCTCGCGGTCTGGTTCGGCGTCAACATCATCTTCGGCGTCGGTGCGATCGGCGTCGATGCCGAGACCACGAGCGTTGCCTGGCAGGCGCATATCGGCGGCTTCTTTGCAGGCCTTCTGCTGTTCGCGCTGTTCGATCCCGTGCCGCGCATACGAGGCGATGCTGCGGATGCGTCATCACAGGACGTTTCAGACCGTATTTGAAGCGGCGCTTGCGGCGCGGCCCGAATTCATCCATCATTCTCGAGAAGAATGTTTCAAAGCGACAAAGCCGCTCGCGGCTTGGCTTCGCAAAGCGCCCGAGCGTGAAACCGGCGCCTAAACTGTTAGTTGAAGACTCGACGAACAAGTCCGGACCGCGAAAGCGGACGGGTCCGATTCAGGGAGGCGACAATGACGGTACGTTCCATTCTCAATACCAAGGGCCACCAGATCATGAGCGTCGAGCCCGGCGCCAAGCTCGCCGCCGCGGTCAAGCTGCTCGGCGAGAAGAAGATCGGTGCGGTGCTGGTGATGAACCAGAGCCGGCTCGAGGGCATCCTGTCCGAGCGCGACATCGTGCGCGTGATCGGCGAGCGCGGTGCCGGCGCGCTGGACGAGCCGGTCTCGGAGGTCATGACCCGCAAGGTCGTCACCTGCAAGGAGACCGACACGGTCGCGGAACTGATGGAGACGATGACCGAAGGCAAGTTCCGCCATCTGCCCGTGATCGACAACGGCAAGGTGGTCGGCCTGATCTCGATCGGCGACATCGTCAAGCGCCGCGTCCAGGAATACGAGTCCGAGCAGGAAGCCCTGCGCGACTACATCAAGACGGCCTGACCGGACTTTACGCGCCGCCTTGACCGCCGGCTTTAGGCGCATGACCAGCGGGCGCCGGCGCCAGCACCTCGATCGCCTCCTGGATCGACTCCAGTGCGCGCTCGGCCGCGCGGGCGCCGTGCGCGATCAGATCCTCGGCGCGGTGGAAGTCGAACCAGCCGAACTGGCCGACCCGCGGCGAGATCAGCAGGTCCGGCGGATCGCCGGCGAGGCGCGCGCGGGTGATGCGGTCCTGCATGATGTTAAAGGCATCCACCATCACCGAGGAGATGCCGGGCCGGCCGCCGCCGCCGAAGAACTCGCGCTTCATGGTCTTCTCCGCCGAGAACAGGCGCGGAAAGCGCCGTTTGGCTGTCGTCTCCTCGGCCTCCGGCGCGGCCGGCGCGGGCATCGCGCCGTGCGAATAGATCGTCGTGGAATGGGTGAAGATGTCGCTGGAAAGATTTGCAGCGATGACGATTTCGGCGCCGAGCGCCCGGGCCGCCGAGACCGGCACCGGATTCACCAGCGCGCCATCGACCAGCCAGCGGTCGCCGACCAGCACCGGCGAGAAGATGCCGGGCAGGGCGTAGGAGGCGCGCATCGCGTCGACCACGCGGCCGCGCGTCAGCCAGATCTCATGGCCGGTGCGGACCTCGGTCGCGACGGTCGCGAACTTGATGGGCAGGTCCTCGATCAGGGTCTGGCCGACCGCCTCCTCGAGCCGGGTTGCGAGCTTCTCGCCACCGATCAGGCCGGAGCCGGTCAGGCGGATGTCGAGATAGCCGAGGATGTTGCGCATCCCCTGCAGGCCCAGTCCCCATTCTTCCAGCGTGTCGAGCCGGCCGGCCGCATAGAGGCCGCCGACCACGGCGCCGATCGAGGTGCCG
The DNA here is from genome assembly GCF_007290395.2 of Bradyrhizobium cosmicum. NCBI lineage: Bacteria > Pseudomonadati > Pseudomonadota > Alphaproteobacteria > Hyphomicrobiales > Nitrobacteraceae > Bradyrhizobium > Bradyrhizobium cosmicum. The sequence goes on from NZ_CP041656.2 coordinate 2,920,949, forward strand.
ACCACGACATCGGGCATGATGCCGTTGGCAGAGAGGGTTCGGAGGATGCCGATATGGGCAAAGCCGCGCGCGGCACCGCCTCCGAGCGCAAGGCCAATGACCGGCTTGCGAATGCTGCCAAGTCCGATCTTTTCGCCATTGGAGCCGTTCGCGCCCCGACCCTTCAAGATATCCAGCACCGAAACTCTCCTACCCGGGCCAGCCCTCACATCAGAGTAGGCACCGTACTCCCGCTTCGCCAGAACGACGGCGAAGCATGGTTTATACCGTTCGGAACGCAAGGGGGCAGCAGTGTGGCGAGGGCGGGTTGCCTCATCTCTCATCACGCAGGCGTCAACCGGTTCCATAGAACCTGATAGGCCGTATTTCCTGGGATATCAGAGGCTTGAATTTGCCGCGTTTTCGGTGAAAAGCAGGTGGCATGACACGCGGGGGTGACGGCATCATCGGATCGCGGCGCAGCGGCAGGCTGCTGCCGGCGCTGCTGCTTGCTGCGTGCCTGCTGCCGCTGCTCGGCCAAAGCGCCGCGCAGGCCCAGCTTTTCTCCGATCGCCCGCCGCCGGTGCCCCCCGCCTCGGTGCCCGACCCCGGCGGCGCCGTCAGCCTGGCGCCGCCCTCCGGTCCCGGTGCCGGCCCCCCGAGCCTGCCGCCGACCCTGATGCAGCCGAATACGCCCAGCATGCCGCCGCCCGCGGTCACCACCGTGCCGTCGGCTCCGCCGCTCAATGCCGCCGTGCCCGGACAGGGCGTGCTGTCGCTGACCGCCAAATACGGCAAGGACTCTCCTGCGATCACCAGCGGTCTGGTCTGGCGGGTGTTTGCCGATCGTCCCGACGAGAACGGCACCTTCAAGCTGATCCGCGAGGACCGCAGCGCCACGCCGAACATCGTGCTGCCGCCCGGCAATTACGTCGTGCACGTCGCCTTCGGCCTCGTCAGCGCGGTGCGCACCGTCAGCCTGAAGGCGGAGACCGACCGCGAATCCTTCGTGCTGCCGGCCGGCGGCCTGCGCATCGAGGGCCGCGTCGGCACCAGCCGCATTCCGCTGAACCAGATCTCGTTCGCGATCTACAAGGGCAGCCAGTTCGAATCCGGCGAGCGTGCCTCGCTGGTGCCGAACGTCGCCGCCGGCGACGTCGTGCTGCTGCCGGAGGGTACCTACTACATCATCTCCAACTACGGCGACGCCAACTCGGTGGTGCGCTCGGACATCCGCGTCCAGGCCGGCAAGCTCACCGACGTCACCATCACCCACCGCGCCGCCGTGATCACGCTCAAGCTCGTCAGCGACAGGGGTGGCGAGGCGCTTGCCAACACCGCCTGGTCGGTGCTGACGCCGGGCGGCGACGTCATCAAGGAATCGATCGGCGCCTTCCCGCGCGTCGTGCTCTCCGAAGGCGAATACCGCGCCATCGCCAAGAACGAGGGCAAGGTCTACGAGCGCGGCTTCAACGTTGTGAACGGCGTCGACGGCGAAGTCGAAGTCGTGGCGCGGTAGACTTCTCACCGGCGCGATCAGCGAGAGCACGACGTTCGACGCGACCGACTTCCGCAACATCGTACCGCGGTTCTCATCCAGCGCACGTAAATCCAACCAGACCGTCGTTGACCTGCTCGGCGAAAGCCGCAGCCAAATAGGGTGACGCCGGCGCACATTGCGCTGGCCAGCAGTGAACGTCCGGTGAGCATTCGCTTACCGGACGTCCTCCTGTGTTCTGATTTGAATACCCGGGGCAGCGCTGTCAGGCCGCATTGGCGGCACACAACACCGGCAGCGCCAGCTTATTCCGTCGGCGCCGCGACTTCGTCAAAGCCGGTGCAACATACGTATTTCCGATAATCAATTTTATTCTCTTTCCGTCCCGCTGCGTTATATGTCGGCTATCCTTCATATGAGGGAGGTCGGAGCAGGCTCGTGCACCTGCGAGACTGGCACGAAACAGGGGACCAAGCCCGTCGGCATGTATGAAGTGATCCTCACCAGGCGTAAGCGGTTTGGTTGGCGATGGCAGGTGTGCGACCAGTCCGGCAAGATATTTGCCGATGGCTTCGAGCGCACGCGGCCGTCCGCCAAATATCATGGCGAGCGCGCATTGTTCTTCCTGTTGTCACAAGCCTATCTGCACAAGCGTTTCGCGGCGTCCAGCGAGGACTAGCTGCGCGATGGCTGCGCAGCTCCGTCCTCCACCTCAGACATCAACGACCAGCTTGCCCTTCGTCGCGTGATCGCGGATCAGCGCGTAGGCATCGCCTACGTTCTCCAGCGTAAAGTGCCTGGCGTCGAGCTGCGGCATCAGCTTGCCGGCTTCAACCAGCCGCGTCGCCTCCGCCATGATCTCCCCGTGATGCGCGCGGCCTTCGCCTGACAGCAGCGGCAGCAGCGTGAACACGCCGGAATAGGTGGCGGCGCGGAACGAGAGCGGCGCCAGCGCATGCGTGCCCCAGCCGAGCGCGCTCACGACATGGCCGAAGCGGCGCACCGCCGCAAAGGAGGCATCGAGCACCTTGCCGCCGACGGTATCGTAGACGACGTCGAAGCCGTAGCCTCCGGTATGCTCTGCAACGTAAGCCTCGAGGGCAACGTCGCGGTCGATGAAGACGGCGCCGTAACCTTCGATCGTCGCACGTTGCGATGGCGAGCCGGTCGCGAACACCTTCGCTCCGAAGGCGCGCGCGATCTGGATCGCGACATGGCCGACGCCACCGGCGCCGCCATGTATCAGCACCTTCTGGCCGGCCTTCAACATCGCGCGGTCGATCAGGCCTTCCCAGGCCGTGATGACAATGAGGGGCAGGGCGGCCGCTTCCCGCATGCTGAGATTGGCGGGCTTGAGCGCCAGCAGCTCGGCATCGACAGCGGCGAATTCGGCCAGCGATCCCGGCACGCCGCCGACGCCGCCGGTCATGCCATAGACTTCGTCGCCCGGCTTGAACCGCGTCACGTTGCCCCCGGTGCGCTCGATCACGCCAGCAAGATCGATTCCGGGAATGGCGGGCAGCGGATGGCGTGCATGCGCCGCGGCACCAGCGTGGATCTTGGTGTCGAGCGGATTGACCCCGCTCGCATGGACCCGCACCAGCACCTCTCCCGGGCCGATCCCGGGCGTGGAGATGGTTGAGATGCGCAGCGGTGCGTTGTGTGTTTCCAGGATGGCCGCGCGCATCGTCGATGGTCTCGTCATGATCGTTCTGCTCCGTTGTCGGCCTCCAATATGCTCATGATATTTTGCATGGGAAGGAACAAGGATGTACGATATTCATACAGTTTTGTATGGTGGGGATTTCGATGGAGTGGAGCGATCTGCGCATCTTCCTGGCGATTGCGCGCGAAGGCACGCTCGGCGCAGCCGCGCGAAAGATCGGCCAGACCCAGCCGACCATGGGACGGCGGCTTCGCGCGCTCGAGGCCGCGCTCGGACAGACGCTGTTCCAGCGCACCGCCGATGGCTTCGTGCTGACCGACGAAGGCACTGCCGTGCTGCGCCATGCCGAGCGGATCGAGCAGGAGGCGATCGCGCTTGCGCGGCACGCTTCCGGTGCAGAGACGCAGCTCGACGGCCTGTTGCGGCTGTCGTCGTCGGACTGGTTCGGGACGGTGATGCTGTCGCCGGTGATCGCCGCGTTCGGGAAGCTTCATCCCAAGGTGACGGTCGAGCTCCTGACCGATGCGCGGCTCTACAGCCTGCCGCGTCGCGAGGCCGACCTCGTCTTCCGCATCAAGCGGTTCGACGAGCCCGAGGTGATCTCCCGCAAGCTGCTGCACATTCCCTACGCTCTCTATGGCAGGAAAGGCAGCAAGCCGCCCCGCGCCGGCGACGGCAGCGGCGTCCGCGTCGTCACCATGAACGCCGAATTCGCCGACATGCCCGATGCAGTCTGGCTGAAGCGCACGCTGCCGAATGCGGACATCGCCTCGCGCAGCAACAACCGGCAGGCCCAGGCCGAATTGTGCGCGAGCGGAGGCGGATTTGCCGTGTTGCCGCGTCCGCTCGGCGATCGCGATCGTCGCCTCGTCGCGCTCGACATCGGTACGCCGCCGCCCGGCCGCGACACCTTCATCGGCTATCACCGCGATCTCAGGCGCCTCGCCCGCCTGCGCGCGCTGCTCGATCTGGTGATCGAGCGGTTGGCGGGGTAGTGGGGCGTCCGTGGAAAAGGGGACCGACCTTCGAAAAGGCCGGTCCCAAAGTTCTATTCCGCAGCTTCCATGATTCCGCGCGTTCTGGGCAGGGGATCGGCGACTGTGTCGATGGCTTCCATCGACTTGTCGAACTTGACGAAGTCATCGTCCATGATTGCGCGCGGATTGAAGTTTTCATCCGCGATGATGCCGTGCACGCGGCGGCGCTGCATTCCCATGTTGCCGCCGTCGTAGATCGGCAATACGGAAGCCTCCCGAAGATATTTGCCGAACTTGTGCTCGGTACTGAGGCTGTTGACCCCGACAATCTGCATGCATTTGTAGACGCAATCGATCATCGTTTCGGTAACGTTGATCTTGCACATTGCGCCGATCAGTTCGGCGTGCTGGGAGTGCTTGTCGAGGTAGTCGGCGGCCCGCCAGGCAAAATATCGCGCGGATTCGATCTTGGCGGCGATGTCGCCCATGATGTAGCCGGCATTCTGGAAGCGGATGATCGGGGTGAGCGATCCAGCCGTGTTGGTCTTCAGGAATTTCAGCGCGTCCTCGTAGGCTGCCCGAGCTACGCCGACCGCGGCAATTGCTGCCACCGGACCAGACCAGGCAAAGTTGCGGTTGATGACGAGATCGCCGTTCCCCGCGGCGCCGGGCAGCAGGTTGTCGACAGGAACCTCGGCATTCTCGAACACGACAAATGCGTTCGACGTGGTCCGGTGGCCTTCCTTGTCGAGGAACGTCCAGGTGATGCCCGGCGTGCCGCGTTCAACGACGATCGCAGACAATCCTTCCGTGCCGCCGACGCTGCTGTCGGTCCGGATGATCGCGGTCTGGGTGTTGGTACCCAGTCCGTCCCAGCCCGCGGAAGACGACCATTTCTTCTTGCCATTGATGATGAATCGGTCGCCCTTCTTGACCGCCGTCATGCCGATTCCGGCCTTGGGCAGCGGGCTGTCGAAATTCGCCGTGCCGCCGGTGCCGCCCGGCGGTTCGCCCGCGGTCCAGGCGCTCAGATAGGTCCCGGTTGGATCGGACGTTGCCTCGCCGAGGAAGCGCTTCTTTTGTTCGTCGGAGCCGTACCAGAGGACCGGCATCAGGCCGAGACCGTTGCAAAGGCAGGTGCAGGCGAACCCGGGATCGACGGAGGTGATCTCCTCGCAAGCGATTACGTAGTCCAGACAGGACATTTCCGCCCCGCCATATTGCTTTGGCAGCATGGCCATGGCGATGCCCGCCTTGTAGGCCTCGATGTAGGCGCCCTTGGTCATCTGGTAGGCCAGCATGGGGTCCGGCTCCCTGTCGGCCGCCGGGATGACGGGTGCGAGGATGTTCTCCGTAAACTCCCGCGCAAACTTCTGAATCTTCCGCTGCTCCGGTGACATCGTGAAATCGATCGCCATTCGCGTTCTCCGTTGATTGCTCGTTCAAGATCGTTGGAGGCGAGGCCGGCCGGGCTGCTTCAACGCTCCCATCATGGGACATCGGGACAAAACGACAAGAAGATAGTTTAGGCAGTTAAATCTGTTTAAAGTAACGCAAGCGCTTTTGGCGCGTGCAATCTGTCGGCGTTTTGTGCATGATGTGACTGAAATTGACGCAGCGCCGGTCCGTTTCTTCGAATACATCTGGCGATGCAGCCATGATTGGAGGCTTTGCGTGATCGTCGGCGATACCCAGCAAAAGCTGCTGGCGAAACTTCTGGAAGCCAAGGCCGGACTGACGGTGGACGAACTCGCCGGCGAGGTGGATCTCACGCGCAGTGCGGTGAAGCAGCATCTTTCGGGGATGGAGCGTTCCGGATACGTGCAGCACACGTCTTCGAAGAGCGGAGGCCGGCCACGCTTTCTATATACTTTGACCGAAAGCGGTATTGATCTGTTTCCGAAACGCTATTCCTGGTTTTCGCGCGTCATGTTCGAGAGCTTGCGGAAGAAGATCGGTGCGTCGAAGTTCGGCGCCTACATGTTCGAGTTGGGTGTGGACATGTCGGCGGCGGCGATTCCCCGTCTGGTGGGAAAGACCCGGGTAGAGCGCGTCGTCGAGATCGTGAAAATCATGAACGAGACCGGGTTTGCGGCCCGCGTCACTTCGCCTGGCAAGGGTGAGAAGCTTCCTCGCATCGAATGCAAGAACTGCGTATTCCATGATCTTTCGAAGGACTACACCGAGGTCTGCCAATTCGATCTCGGTTTCCTGTCCGGCCTGATGGGCGCGCCTATCGAGCATCAGGAATGCATGCAGCGCGGCGGTCAGGCCTGCCGCTTCAGGTTCCTGCCGACGGCTTGAGTATCTGGCGGGGGTGCCTGCTTTCCGAAGGGCGTTGCAGCCGAGGCCGCGATAGAGCGCGGGTCGAAGGCGGGATCGGCCATGACCGCACAGATCTTCCGCATCTGCATGCCGACATTGCCGGCGTCATAGAGCGGGAAAACCGAGGCTTCGCGGAGATAGCGCCCGAGAGGATTGGAGGTGTCCAGTGCGTTGACGCCGACGACCTTCATCGCCTGAAACACGGCGTTGAACAGCATTTCGCTGCAAAACACCTTGGACATCGGGCCGATCGCATGGCCATTTGCGTCGTGAAGGTCGTGATAATGGGCCGCCTTCCACGCGAACGCGCGTCCGGCCTCGACCTTCATCGCGACCTCCGCCAGCGTGTAGGCCACGACCTGGTGGTTGATGATCGGCTTGTCTCCCCCGCCGGTATACTTTTTGGACCACGATAGCGCGTACTCGTAGGCGGACCGCGCCACACCGACGGACGCGATCGCGGCCACCGGTCCCGACCAGGTGAAGGCCTTGTTGACCACGAGATCGCCGTTTCCTACGGCGAACGCGTTTTCCTCCGGCACACGGCAGTCCGAAAACACAACGGAATTGTTCTGGCAGATGCGGTGCCCAAGTTTGCTGATCGGCGGCTCGTAGGTGATGCCAGGGGTCCCGCGTGGAATGATGATAGCACTCAGCGCGCGGGATCCTTCGGCCTCGGGCGTGGTCCGAACGATGCAGACATTGGCGTCTGCGCCCTGCAAATCCCAACCACCGGCGTTCGCCGGCCAGTGCTTTCGTCCGTTGAGGATGTACTCGCCGTTTTTCTTGTCGTGCACAGCGGTCAACGCGATGCCGGCGGGAAGGGATGCCGGGCCGTCGAAATTCGCCGTTCCCCCGGGGGTCCCGGCAGCTTCGCTCACGGTCCATCCGGCCAAATATTCACCGCGCGGATCGCTGGTCGCGGGCACCAGCCATTGTTGCTTCTGCCGTTCGTTGGCGAACCAGACCAGAGGCATCAAGGCCAGTCCGTTGACGAGCAGGATGGTAGCGAAGCCCGGATCGACTGCGCAGAGTTCTTCTACCACGATCTGAAGATCGACGTTTGAGATGCCGCCGCCGCCGTACTTCTTGGGAATGAACCCGGTAGCGAAGCCGAGCTTGTAGCTTTCCACGTAAGCGCCCTTGATCGACTGGAAAGCCTTCTGCGGATCGGGATCTTCGTCGGCCGGGCGCACCAGCGGACCAAGGATTTCGTTGGCGAACTCGCGGGCCATCCGTTGCAGGCGCCGCTGATAAGACGTCAGCGTAAAATCGATCGGCATCGTCGCTCCGTCGGTTAAAACAGTTTTACATATCTAAAGTCCTCGCGGTTGTTCTTATTGTGTGCAACCGTGGCCTATTGATAGGCACGCGAGAAGGAGGCCGGGCGCAGCAGTCGGTACGGCAGCGCACCTTCCCGGCGATCCGCCTTGCTCGCACGGGAGACAACAGGCGGCTTTCCGTAGCCCGGCCAGGGCTGCGCATCATTGGGCCTACTAGAATTTGACGACCTGTCGGGCAAAACACCCAAGCCATCGGTCAATCAGCGCGGCCAAAAATATTCGCCTTTACAGAATTTCGGAATAGGCGGATATTGCGCGCACTCCGGCCCAAGGAAGAGGGGCGTATCGCGATCGTCACGAACGCGGGCCGGACGGCGGTGGACGTGGGCCACACTGGTGCGACGGTGATCGCAGGGCGGGCAACCGTGAGCGAAGGCGTCGCGCGCACGACCGGTGTGATCCACGTACGGCAAAATCGTGTGGTCCTGGCGCCCGCAGGCTGGCGTCAAGCGTTGCGGTGATGTGGCGGCCCGACCGGGCGCGCGCATCGTTAGCCGCATGGCGACGGGGGCAATAGTGCATCGCTCCCCGAGGAGAGTACGACATAAGCCGTCAAACCACTGCGCAGGGAAGGCCGGATGTTTGGCTTCACCTGTATGCCGCTGTGCAAATTCTTGTTGCCACCTTTCGCACAGTGGACCGTGGGTGCCCGGCCGGCACCCGGTCTTCCCTGCGCCCTCTTTCATTTGAGGGTGAGACGACCTGGCAAGGCTCGGGCGAAACACGCCGCGAGGATGCGAAACTGTGTCTAACGCTTCAGCAAGCCGCAGGATGGGTACTTGCCTATCACCGTCACCCTGAGGTGCTCGCCTCTTCGGCGAGCCTCGAAGGGCGACGGCCCGGCTGCATCTCGGCCGTTCATCCTTCGAGGCTCGACTTGCGAGGCTATCGCATCGCAAATCTCGCACCTCAGGATGACGGAATGGACACTGTCGCCGCGGCGAGGCTGCTGCGGGTCCGGGACACGAGAGCGGAGTGCATGCCGCTATTGCACGCTCCGTCGGTGTGAGGGTGCCTTCGCATAACTGTCACAGTTTCTAACGCCCACTAACCAACGCCCGATTTAAAACCGTCATAATCGCCAAATGGAACCCGCGCCTGCGTCCTTTTTACACGGCATTAAGCGTGGCTGCATTGGATGCGGCGAGAAAGTGCGTTGGGGACTGCGATGACTGCCGCGAAGAAGATGCCGGGAAAACCGGCCACCGAAATGTTCGACGACATCCCGGTGCTTCAGCGCAAATGGCGTGCCGCGTTGAAGCCGGGCGACCGGCTGCCGCGCTATGAGGACGTGATGCTCGGCAGCCTCGGACGGCTCGCCGACCATATCGCGCTGCTGAAGAACGACGGTGCGCTCGAATTGTCGCGCAGCGGACGCTACGTGCAGAAATGGCTCGGCGAGGAACGCTGGGACATCCCGGTCGCCGAGCTGTCGCCCGATTGCGCCACGGCGCTGTCGGAAGCGGCGGCCAACGCGCTGAAGAGCGGACGGCCGCACCAGGCCAGCGCGTATTGCGTGCGCGACGGCATGGTCAGGACCTACGATCTGCTGGCGCTGCCGACCTCCTCGCGCTGGGGCGCCACGCTGGTCGGCGCCTATGTCAACGAGCGCGGCACGCAATACAATCTGCTGGACGCGATCTTCTCCTCGACCGACGACGCGGTCATCTCGCTGGCGATGCTGCGTGATGCCGGCGGCAAGCCGTTCGATCTCCAGATCGTGCATCACAACAAGAGCGCCGCGATGCTGCTGAAAGCCGCAGGCGCCGGCCTGTTGTGGCGCCGGATCGGCGAGGGCGGCAATTGGCTTGCCTCGCCCGACATCATCAAGTTCCTGCTCAAGGCCGTCTCCTGCGGCCGCGGCGAGCAGCTCGAGATCGAGAGCGAAGGACGGAATCTTCGATTGAGCGCCACCGCATTCGCCGATGTGGTTTCGCTGACGATCTCCGACGTCACTGCGCTGAAGCGGCGCGACGCCTCGTTCCGACTGCTGTTCGACCACAATCCGATGCCGATGTGGGTGTTCGACGCGCAGACCAGGGAATTCCTCAGCGTCAACGACGCCGCGGTCCAGCATTACGGCTACAGCCGCGAGGCATTCCTGCAGATGACGCTGCACGCGATCTGGCCGCAGGACGAATGGGACAGCCATGCCGAAGCGCTCGAACGCATCGGCGACACCTATCATTCCTCGCGCAATTGGCGGCATCTGCGCGCCGACGGCAGCGAGATCGAGGTACTCACCTTCGGCCGCCGCGTCGCCTTCGACGACCGCGACGGCTATCTGGTCGCGGTGGTCGACATCACCGAGCGGCGCAAGGCCGAGGCGCGCATCGCCCACATGGCGCACCATGACGGGCTCACCGACCTGCCGAACCGCGAGTATTTCCAGGAACGCCTGAAGCAGGCGCTCGACCAGGCCGGCGGAAAAAGGGTCGGCGTGCTCTATATCGACCTCGACCTGTTCAAGAACATCAACGATTCCTTCGGCCACCCGGTGGGCGACAGCCTGTTGAAGGAAGTTGCCGAACGTCTGACCACCGCGGTCCGCGGTGCCAATCTCGCGGCACGGCTTGGCGGCGATGAATTCGCTGTGATCCTCGCGGCCGACGTCTCGCCAAACGAAGCCAGCGCCTGTGCCACGCTGCTGATCGACATGCTGAAGGCGCCGTACGATCTCGACGGCCAGGAGATGGTGATCGGCGCCAGCATCGGCATCGCGCTGTCGCCGGGCGATGGCACGACGTCGGAGGAGTTGATGCGCAACGCCGACATGGCGCTGTACCGGGCCAAGTCCGACGGCGGCGGCGGCGTGCATCACTTCTTCGAGCGCGAGATGGACCTTCAGGCGCAGAAGCGCCGCGACATGGAGCTCGATCTGCGCCGCGCGTTTGCCAATGGCGAGTTCGAGCTGCACTACCAGCCGCTGGTGTCGATCGCCTCCGACCGCATCTCCGGCTTCGAATCGCTGCTGCGCTGGCATCACCCCGACAAGGGCATGATCTCGCCGGCGGAGTTCATTCCGGTGGCCGAAGACATTGGCCTGATCACCCAGCTCGGCGAATGGGTGCTGCGCGAAGCCTGCGCCGAGGCGGTGAAATGGCCCGCCGAGATCAAGGTCGCGGTCAATCTGTCGCCGGCGCAATTCCGCAGCCGCAATCTGGTGCAAGTCGTGATCTCGGCGCTGGCGCAATCCGGCTTGTCGCCGAAGCGGCTCGAGCTCGAGATCACCGAATCGATCTTCCTGGCCGAGACCGATGCCAATCTCGCAATATTGCACCAGTTGCGCGAGCTCGGCGTCGGCATCTCCATGGATGATTTCGGCACCGGCTATTCCAGCCTCAGCTATCTCCGCAGCTTCCCGTTCGACAAGATCAAGATCGACCGCTCCTTCGTCAAGGATCTGGCGCTGCGGCCCGATTGCGGCGCGATCGTGCGCGCGATCTCGGGGCTCGGCCGCAGCCTCAACATCACCACGACCGCGGAAGGCGTCGAGACCGAGGACCAACTCGACTGGCTGCGCGCCGAAGGCTGCAACGAGGTGCAGGGCTTCCTGTTCAGCGCGGCGCGGCCCGCCGTCGAGATCGCAAAGCTGCTCGCCGATTTCGGCCAGCGCGCGTCACGGGCGGCGTAACTCGGGAGGGAAGCAGTCGTAGACCAGCGCCTTGAAGGCCGGCGTGATGCGGCTGCGCTCGTTCTGGGTCTGCTGCATCATGAGGTAGACCATGCCGAGCTTGGGATCGACGCCAAAATAGGTGCCGCTGCCACTGTCCCATTTCAATTCGCCGAGCGAGCCCGCCGGCGGCGGCTTCGCATTGCCGGGATCTGTGCGCACACCAATGCCGTAGCCATAGCCGAAGCCGTCGCCCGGGAAATAGAAATAGTCGCGTCCGACACCCGAGCCGGGCCCGACATGATCGGTCGTCATGGCTTTGAACGCTGCGGGGCTGAGATAACGCTTGCCCTCGAACGCGCCGCCATTGAGCAGCATCTGCGAGAAGCGCTGATAGTCGGTGATGGTTGAGAGCAGCCCGCCGCCGCCCGACTCCCATTCGGGATGGGCGAGGCGGTCCCGCTCGCCAGCGAGCAGGACCAGGTCGCTCGGCAGCGGCCGCGCCATCCGCGCGCGCTCCTCGGGAGTCTTCAGCACGAATTTGGTGCTGCTCATCCCGAGGGGATCAAGGATACGTTGCTTGAGGAATTCGTACAGTGTCTGTCCCGAGATGATCTCGATGATGGCGCCGAGCACGTCGGTGGAATGGCCGTAGCGCCACAGCGTCCCCGGCTGGCGCGTGAGCGGCAGCCGGGCGATGCGATCGGCGAATTGCCTGTTGGTGAAGGGCCCCTCGAAAATGTCGGCGGCCTTGTAGACCTGCATCACCCAGGGGGCGCCGATATAGTCGTAGCTGATGCCGGAGGTCTGCCGCAGCAGATCCTCGATGTTGACAGGGCGGATTGGCGGCTCGAGCAGGAGCTTCGAGGTGCCGTCCGGCTCCACGCCCACCTTGGTGCCGGCAAAGAGCGGGACGTATTTCGACACGGGGTCGGTGAGCGCAAGCTTGCCCTCGTCGATCAGCATCATCGCGCCGAGACAGGTGATCGGCTTGGTCATGGAGTGGATGGCGAAGATCGTGTCCGGCGTCATGGCGAGGCCGGTCCTGGTGTCGCGTACGCCGAATGTCTTGAAATAGACCGGCTTGCCGTGCTGCTGGACCAGGATCACGGCGCCCGGCAACCGGCCGCTTCGGACCTCGTCGTCAAAATACGCCGTGATGCGGTCGAGTCCCGCGGGCGACGGAGCGGGGATGTCGGCGGCGCGGCTTCGCGCCATCGTGCCGGCGAGCAGTGCGGCTCCAACCAGAAAGTCACGACGCTTCATCCTAGCTTCCTCCCTCGCCGGGAACAAAGCCGCAAGACGTCAGAAGCGTCAACAAGACTTCAATTAAAAACGCGTCACGATTTCCGAAAGGAACGGTCGCGGACGGTCCTCGCTCGGCTTGGTCGGCGTGCCGATATGGACGAGGCCGGCGAGCTTTTCGTCCGGCTTGAGGCCAAGGCCATCCAGCACGTCGCGGTCGAACGAGAACCAGCCGGTCAGCCAGCAGGCGCCGTAGCCGAGCGCGGTCGCGGCCGTGACGATGTTCATGGCGCTGGCGCCCGCCGATAGTTCCTGCTCGAACGCCGGCACCTTCGGATGCGGCCTGGTGAAGCTGACGATGCCGATCACCAGCGGGGCGTCGGTGAGGCGCTTGCGCTCGGTCTCGATGTCGGCCGCGGGCGCGCCGGGATTCTTGCGGGCAAACACCTTGGCGATCACCTCGCCGGCGCGCTGGCGGCCGTCGCCCTCGAAGATAATGAAGCGCCAGGGCGCAAGCTTGCCGTGGTCGGGCACGCGCGCGCCGATGGTGAGGATGGTCTCGAGCTCGGCCGGGGAGGGGCCGGGCCCGGTCATCTCGCGCGGCTTGACCGAGCGGCGGGTCTTCAGGAGTTCGATGGCGTCGGGCACGGGTGTCACTCTCATGGGGTCGATTGAGCCACGCATTAGCATGCGATCCTGCTCGCCACGAGGCCATGGAGGCCCAATTAGACCGATTGTGATCGGTGCTGCCCGATGCCCGGCTTCACCAGGCAAAGCGCACGACGCCCTTGCCGGCATAGGCGCGGGTGACGGTGGAAAGCTCGCCCTCGAATGTCGCGGCGGCGGACCAGCCGCTGGCCCATGTCATCTCGACCGACGTGGTCGTGAGCGCGGAGTCGCGCGCCAGCGCTGCGCCGCTCACGGTGAAGCTCGCGCCGGGCAAGACCGTGAACCCGGCCACCGCCGAACGGGCAGGATTGAAATCATGCGCCCAGGCGAGGCGGCCGCGCAAGGCGAGGACGCCGTCGGACAGCGCCCAGGATCTGTCGCTGCGCAACCCCAGTTCAGTGCGGCTGTCGGCCACGCGCCTGGCTGCGTAGTTCAGCGCAAATGTCGACGCGCCGGAGACGACCTGTTCTGCGTAGGCCGGCTGATCGAACAGAACGGCTTGCGCTGCCGCGTAAGGCGTGAGGCCGAGGCCGCCGCTGACGGGCAGGACGAAGCGATAGCCGCTCTCGATGCGGCCCGCCCATGCATTGGCCTTGAAGCTGGCACGCAATCGATCGGCGCCGGAGATGGTCACCGTGCGGTCGGTGGTGATGTCCTGCCATCCATAGGCGAGGGCGGCAGCAATGAAGGCGGCCCTCTCGGTATGGCGCAGATGGACGCCGGCCTGAAACAGGTCGGAGCGGCCGGAGCCTTGACCATTGACGCCGAAGCTGGTGCCGCCGCCGGCCAGAGCAAAGCCCGTCACCGTCTGCGGCGAAAGCCAGTGGTCGGCGCCGGCCGCGACGGCATAAGTCCGGCTCGTCGCGTCGTTCGATCCGGCGGCTGAGTTGCCGCTCGTGGATTGAGCGCCGCCGAGGCCGGCCGCCCACACATTCCAGCGCTGCTCGAAGCTGCTGGCCGGGGCGACAGGCAGCCTTGCAAAGGCATCCGTCGTCCGGGTGGTGCGCTCGTCCGCAAAACGGCTCACGCCTCCGGTATGACCGACGCCCGTTGCGGTCGGATCGGTGAGCAGTCCGACGAAGCGGCCCATCGCATCGAACGTCGCCTGCTGTGCGGCTGTCCCGGTCTCGCCGGACGCCTGGGTCAGGGCCGCCGGGGTGAGCGCGCCGTAGACGGCCGGGATGCCGCCGTTGCGATTGAAGAAGTCGGTGAGGGCGTTGGCGACCGCCTGCTGATTGCCGTTCAATCCGGATGGAATGGCGAACGACAGCACGAGATTGAGATAGGCGTCGTTGGCGTTGTAGCTCAAGCTGGTCGTGAAACCGAACGGCAGGTTGGTGCTGACGACGCCCGGTGCGAACGTGCCGGAGATGCCGCCGCCGGCGGTCAGGATCGTATAGGTCTTGCTGATATAGCCGCCGTTGGCGAACACGGCATTCACGGTTGCGCCGCCGAGCGAGGCGGTGCCGCTGACGGTCGCGATCGATGCGGCCGACGGATCGAGCTGCACCCGATAGGTCGCGCCGGATTGCATGGCGAGATTGCCGTCGATCGTCATCGACGAGCCCGGCGAACCGTTGCCCGGCGCCAATGTTCCGCCGGCATTGATAGTGATCGTGAGAGGTGGGTCGACGATGCCCGCACCGGTTAGCGTGCCGCCGGCGTTCACCGTCACGGCCGAGGTGCTGGCGAGGGTGCCTTCGACGTCAAGTGTACCGCCATCGATGATGGTTGCGCCAGTATAGGTGCTGGTCCCGGTCAGCCGCAGCGTGCCGCTTCCGGCCTTGGTCAGGCCGCCGCTGCCCGAGATCGTACCCGAGAAGGTTGTGCTGCTGTTGTCACCGCCGGCCGTGAGCGTTGCTGCGCTCAGCGTGACGGCGCCTGCGCCTGCGAGCGAGCCGATGGTCTGGTTGAAGCCGTTGAGATCGAGCGTCGCGCCGCTGGCGACCGTGAAGGCGCTGGTTGACGCGAATGCTCCGGTCGCGCCCGCCCTCATTGTGCCGGCGTTGATGGCTGTCGCTCCCGTGTAGGAATTCGTGCCGGAAAACGCGATAGTGCCGCTGCCGTCCTTGGTGAAGCCACCGGTTCCGGAGATCGTGCCCGAGAAGGTCGTGCTGCTATCGTCGCCGCCGGCGGTCAGCATCGCGCTCCCCAGCGTAACGTTGCCGCCGCCCGCGAGCGAGCCGATGATCTGGTTGAAACCGTTGAGATCGAGCGTCGCGCCGCCTGCCACCGTGAAGGCACTGCCGGACGAGAATGCGTCGGCCACACCCGCGCGCAGGGTGCCGGCATTCACGTTGGTCGCGCCCGCATAGGAATTCGCGCCGGAGAGCAGCAGGGTGCCGCTGCCGTCCTTGGTGAAGCCGCCGCTTCCGGAGATCGTGCCGGAGAAGGTCGTGCTGCTATCGTCGCCGCCTGCTGTCAGCGTTGCCGCGCCCAGCGTGACGCTGCCGGCGCCTGCGAGCGAGCCGATCGTCTGGTCAAAACCGTTGAGGTCGAGCGTTGCGCCGCCGGCGACCGTGAAGGCGCTGACGGACGAAAATGCTCCAGTGGCACCCGCCTGCAATGTGCCGGCGTCAACGTGGGTCGCGCCGGTGTAGGAGCTGGCTCCCGACAGCGACAAGGTGCCAAGGCCGATCTTGGTCAGCCCGCCGGCGCCGCCGATGTCACCTGCCAGCGTCGCATCGTTGCCGTTGGTGTCGAAACTGCCGCCGCCGCTGTTCAGCGTGACGACGCGGCTGGTGGTGAAGCCGGCGAGAAATCGCAAGGTGCCGCCGTCGAACGAGAGCCCGCCGGACGCCGCGCCGAGGTTAGCGTCGGACGACACCTCCAGCGTACCCTGGTTGATGCTCCAGGGCGTCGCCGCAGTCGTCGTTCCAGTTAGCGTCCAGGTGCTGGTCCCGGTCTTCACGAAAGTCGAGAAGCCCTGATACTGCGCGGCCGGGCCGATGCTGGAGACATCGAAGCTGCTGTCGGTGGCGCCCCCGAGGCGGAAGGTATCCGTGCCGGTGCCGACGACGTTGCCGGTGATGACTGATCCCGCCCGGAGCTCCAGGATGTTGCTACCGCCGGTGAAGGTGATGGCGTTAACAGGGCCCCAGCCGCCTGTTTGCAGGCCGCCCGAGATCGTGCCGCTGTTGATCACAGTCAAGTCGGCGCCAAGGATGGCTACGCCCGCAGTGCCAGGTGCGCCCGCCGCACTCGCAAAAGCGGAGCTTGCGGTGCCGGCGTCACCGGACGTGCCACCCATGATACTGCCGGAATTGATGATTGTCGCTGGACCGCTGGCATAGACGCCGATTCCGCCATTGCCGCCGTCGCCCGCGGCGTTGGCTGATGTACCGGCCAGCGCATTACCTCCGTTGCCGCCGGTTCCGCCGGAAATGCTGCCCGCGTTGTTGAGGACGCTGCTGCCGGTCAGGAAAACACCGATGCCGCCGTCGCCGCCGTTTCCGCCAAAGCCGTCGCTCAACGTGTTAGCGCCGCCGGCGCCGCCGTTGCCGCCGCGGATGATCCCGGTACTTCCGTTCGTATAGGTGAGAGCACTGCCATCAACGACGACACCATAGCCGCCAGCCCCGCCGCCGCCGCCGGCGCGATTGGTGCCGGTCGTCGTGCCGCCTTTGCCGCCGCGGGTGCCGGCAACGGTCGCCGAGTTGGTGGTGCTGGTCGTCACCACCGCGCCGTGAACGCCGCCGGCGCCGCCGCCGCCGCTCGTGACGAAGTCACCATTCTCGCCGTCGTCGCCATTCCCGTCACTGTCGGTGTCCGAGCCGCCCAAAACGTTGCCCGTACTGTCACTTCCGCCGGCGCCGCTGGTCACGCCCGCACCACCACCGCCGCCGCCGCGGGTCGGATTCGTCCCAGCGGTCCCGTTGCCCCCCGCGCCGGTCGCCGAGCTCAGCCCGCCATTGGTGAAACCTGGGCTGTTGCTGCCGCCCGAACCGCCGCGGGTGGTCTGCGCCAGAGCGGGGCTGGCGGCGACGAGCGCCAAGACGACGGCAGTTGTCAGGTAGGACAGCCTCGGCCGCCTCCGGCTGCATCCCGGAGGGTCGCGATGTAATGCGTGAGCGGCCGGCAACGTCACCCCCTTGCGCAAAGACGCCCAATGCAGACCCTGCAGCGTCTTCGGCTCCGCTCCTGCGGAGCGGCAAATGTCCATTAGGAGTTACCTGCGGCGTCGTGCGGCTAGAACTGCGACTTTTTGGGTGGATCGTCCAACAGCGACAATGTGAGGCTTGTGTGCAACATCTGGGTTGTGCGAACGGAGATGACACACGCTCTCAGTCCCGTCTCTGGAATGTCCGTCGCACAGCCCACATTGTCGTCAAATGCCGTCGCTGAGCTGCGGCGTCTTCCGAATTTTCCGCGGGCGATGCGCCTGTCGGCCGCGGGGGCGGTGGCGATCTACCGGACCAACACGCTCCTCAACCTGCTGCTGAGCGACCGGGCGCGCGCGCTGTTCACCCATGTCGCGCTCTACCTGCATTTTTGTGGAACGGATCACGGTCGGCCCGGCCTGACCGTTGGCGCCATGAAGGATCTCTGTATGCAGCTCGGACTGTGCAGCCGCGGCCGCTGCGAGGCGCTGCTGGTGTTGATGCGCGCCGGCGGGCTGCTGGCGGCCGCGACCGATCCCGATCGGCGCAGGCGTTTGCTGATCCCGACCGAAAAGCTGCTCGCTTTGCATCGGTCGCGCTGGGGGCTGCATTTCGAGGCGATGCAGGGCCTCGTTCCGCAAGCCGCGGACTATCTCGCTGCTGTCAGGAACGACCCCGCCTTCACGGAAGCCTTCGCGATCGCGCTCGGCCACCGGTTCGTCACCGGTCTTCGCGTCCTCGACAACGCGCCTGACCTCGAGCCGTTCGCCGAACGCAACGCAGGCTTCGTCATCCTGTTCAGTCTCGCGCTGTCGGGCAACGCGAGTGACGGATTTCCTCCCGCAGCGCCTGTACAGCTTTCGATCAATGCGTTGGCGAAGGATTTCGGGGTCTCGCGCAAGCACGTCTCGTCACTGCTGCGAGAGGCCGAGGCCAGGCAATTGCTGATGCGCAGCGGAGCTGCAAACAACGAAGTCAGGCTGTTGCCGCGCGGCCGTGACGCGCTGGAGGCGATGTTCGCGACCATGTACCTCTACCTCGCGCAATGCGCGGACGAGGCGCTCGGCGCCCGTACCGGGGGCGCCGAGCCGTCTGTGCTGACCGCAACGGCTGTTTAAGCCGCTGAGGCAGCGCGCATCCGCTGGATATCGGGCGGCGTCGCTTCCTCGACCAGAGCGGCGATCGCCTCGGCTGTCGTCATCACCTTCTGGCCGTCGCTGCCGAGCCGGCGGACCGAGACCGAATGCGTCTCGGCCTCCTTCTTGCCGACCACGAGCAGCGCCGGAATCTTGGCCAGCGAATGCTCGCGGACCTTGTAGTTGATCTTCTCGTTGCGCAGGTCGATCTCGACCCGCAGCCCGGCGCGACGGGCCTGCTCCAGCACCTGCTTGGCGTATTCGTCGCCTTCCGAGGTGATGGTGGTGACCACCGCCTGCACCGGCGAGAGCCAGAGCGGGAAGTTGCCTGCATAGTGCTCGATCAGGATGCCGATGTAGCGCTCCATCGAGCCGCAGATCGCGCGGTGCACCATCACCGGCGGTTTCTTGCCGCCGTCATGGTCGATGTAGAACGCGCCGAACCGCTCCGGCAGGTTGAAGTCGACCTGCGTGGTGCCGCACTGCCAGTCGCGGCCGATGGCATCGCGCAGCACATATTCGAACTTGGGTCCGTAGAAGGCACCTTCGCCCGGGTTGATCTCAGTCTTGATGTGGTTGTTCTGCGCCTGGATCTCGCGCAGCACCGTCGCCATCACGCGCTCGGCGTGGTCCCACATCGCGTCCGTGCCGACGCGCTTCTCCGGCCGGGTCGAGAGCTTCACCGTCAGGTCGCCGGTGAAGCTGAAATCGGCATAGGTCGACAGGATCAGATCGTTGATCTTCAGGCACTCGTCCGCGAGCTGGTCCTCGGTGCAGAAGATGTGGGCGTCGTCCTGAGTGAAGCCGCGCACGCGCATCAATCCGTGCATGGCGCCGGAAGGCTCGTAGCGATGTACCACGCCGAATTCGGCGAGGCGCAGCGGCAGGTCGCGGTAGCTTTTCAGACCATGCTTGAAGATCTGCACGTGGCCCGGACAATTCATCGGCTTGAGCGCGAACCAGCGCTTGTCCTCGGCCTCGTCGCCGGCCGACTGCGCCGCGAACATGTTCTCGCGGTACCAGCCCCAATGTCCCGAGGTCTCCCACAGGGACTTGTCGAGGATCTGCGGCGCGTTGACCTCGCTGTAGTCGCCGGTCAGGCGGCGGCGCATATAGGCGATCAGTTGCTGGAAGATCGTCCAGCCCTTGGCGTGCCAGAACACGACGCCCGGGCCTTCCTCCTGGAAGTGGAAGAGGTCGAGCTCGCGCCCGAGCTTGCGATGGTCGCGCTTCTCGGCTTCCTCGATCTGCTTGAGGTAAGCGTCGAGATCCTCCTGCTTGGCGAAGGCCGTGCCGTAGATGCGGGTCAGCATCGGGTTGTTAGAGTCGCCGCGCCAATAGGCGCCGGCCACCTTCATCAGCTTGAAGGCGTTTCCGACCTTTCCGGTCGAAGTCATGTGCGGGCCGCGGCACAGGTCGAACCAGTCGCCCTGGTAGTAGATCTTGATCGGCTCATTGCCGGGAATGGCGTCGACCAGCTCGACCTTGAAGGCCTCGCCCTTGTCGCGGAACACCTGCTTGGTCTTCTCGCGATCCCACACTTCCTTGGTGAACGGTTTGTCGCGCGCGACAATCTCGCGCATCTTCTTCTCGATCGCGGCAAAGTCTTCCGGGGTGAACGGCTCGTTGCGGAAGAAGTCGTAGTAGAATCCGTTCTCGATCACGGGGCCGATGGTGACCTGCGTGCCCGGCCACAGCGTCTGCACGGCCTCCGCCAACACGTGGGCGCAGTCGTGGCGGATCAACTCGAGCGCGCGCGGATCGTCGCGGTTGATCAGTTCGATCTTGGCATCGGCTTCGATGGGGTCGTCGAGGTCGCAGACCACGCCGTCGAGCGCCATTGCGACCGTGCGCTTGGCCAGCGACGGTGAGATGCCCTTGGCGAGCTCGAGGCCGGTGATGCTCTTGGCGTATTCGCGCCGGGCGCCGTCGGGGAAGGTGAGGGTAATCTTTTCTGGCGGGGTCACGGGCCTGAGATTGCTGAGGCTGTACTGGAAGCCGGACTCGGATTTGGGCTGGTCGGTCATTGCTTTTTCTCCTGAGGCTCACTCCTGCGAACGAGCGCAGGTAAGCGGGAACGAGCGATATATCAGGCGATTCGGCCTGTGCAATCGGGCATTTCCAAGAAAGTGGAGCGTAAAGCCGAGACGGTGCCCCAACTATTTCGCGCGGTGCCCTTTAACAGGTCTCGGGCCTGCTCTACATGCAGTTGCATGGAAAATTCGCCTGCCGCGGCCCGTTTCACGCCGACCGCCCTGATGCTTGGCAATCTCGTCACCGGCTGCTCGGTGCTTGCGCCGGCGGGGATGCTGCCGGAATTGTCGGCCGGGCTCGGCATCAGCATCCATGCGGCAGGGCTTCTGATCACCTTTGGCGCGATCACGCTGTGCATCGGCTCGCCGCTCACGGCCTGGCTCACCAGCCGCATCGAACGGAGGACGCTGCTCGCCACGACGCTCGCGGTGCTCGCCATTGGTAATCTCGCCTCGGCATTTGCGCCCGACTACGCCAGCCTCCTCGTCATCCGCCTGATGATGCTCGCGGTCGGCGCGCTTTACACGCCGCAGGCCGCCGGCACAGCGGCGCTGATCGTGCCGGTGGAGCGGCGGGGCAGCACGATCGCCTATATCTTTCTCGGCTGGTCGCTTGCGGCCGCCGTCGGCCTGCCGCTGATCACCTTCATCGCCAGCCGCTATGGCTGGAGCGCGGCCTATGGTGGGATCGGCGCGCTCGGCTGCGTCAGTTTCCTGCTGTTGTTGCTGCGCCTGCCGGCCGGCTTGAAGGGCACGCCGGTGGATCTGAAGACATGGAGCGCGGTCGGCCGCAGCAGGACGATCCTGCTGCTGCTTGCGATCACGATGCTGCAGATGGCCGGGCAGTTCGTGGTGTTCACCTTCATGGGCCCTCTGCTCAAGAAGCTCACCGATGCCGGCCCTGATGCGATCGGCATGGTGTTCGGCATCTACGGCGTCTGCGGCTTCCTCGGTGTCGTCATCGCGACCCGTATCGTCGACACCTGGGGGCCGTATCGCACCTCGCTGCTGTTCACCTGCCTGCTGCTCGCGGGCATCACGGGCTGGGCGCTCGGCGCCGGCACGCTCCCCTGGATGGCGATCGCGGTCGCAATCTGGGGCCTCGGCTTTGCCTCGACCAATTCGATGCAGCAGGTGCGGCTGGTCGCGGCCGCGCCGCCGCTTGCATCGGCGACCGTCGCGCTCAACACCTCCGTGCTCTATATCGGCCAGGCCGTCGGCTCCGCCATCGGCGGGCTGTTGTTCGCCCGCGATCTCCTGCATCCGCTCGGCTTCGTCGCGGCCAGCTTCGTCGTACTGGCGCTGGTCCTTGTGATCCTCACCCGGCCGCAACCGGGCGCCGCGACGGCATGAACCCCGCGTATTCCCGTGCGCAAGGCGCTTGGCAAATAGCGCGTCAGAGCGCTAGAAGGCGAGGCATGGGGACCAAAGAGAGTTGACTGAGATGAGGATGATTCTGGCGGTTGCCGCGGTGCTCTATTCAGCCTCCGCGTTCGCGCAAACCGACAAACCACCGATGGTGGGGGACAAGCCGCTGGTGCAGGTCAAGCCCAAGGGGGCTCAGGCCGGGACCAAGGCGGCGGCTACGTCAACTCCGGCGCCGAAGGGCAAGCCGCAATCGATCGCGGCGCGGCTCCAGGCCTGCCTCGACCTCGACGACGGCACCAAGGACCGGCTGAATTGTTACGACGCGATCATCCCGCCGACACCGAAGCCGAAGCCGGCGAAGGCCAAGGGCTACGCCGACTGCCGCTTCTTCAAGGAAGAGGACGAGCGGCTGGCCTGCTTCAATGGCTTTGCCGAAAGCATTCCAAAGCTGCCCAAGACCTGACGTTTGAAGCCGGACGGTTAGTCGCTGATCCGGCTCAGCACGGCCCTGAAGGCAACGCCCGGCACTTGCAGTGCGGTGCCTTCGAATTCCGCCGTGTCGCCATCCTCGCCGCCGGCGAGCGTCAGCGTGACCCTGTCGTGCCCGAACAGCGCCTTGAAGGACGGGTCGTCGTTGTAGCGCTGGGTCGAGATCTTGACCTTGATGCGGTCGCCTTCGCCGGTGTAGGTGCCGATGAATGCGAAAGCGGAATTGCCGCCGCGCATCTTGCCGTCGATCGCATAGATGACACCGCAACCGGTTCCATGAACCGTGTGGAAGTCGACCTTGTACAGTCCTTGACGCACGACCTGTCCCCGCAGAATGCCAGCTGCAACTCGGCGGCAAACTATGTGCGTTGCCAGCGGAAACAATCCGGTGGCTCCCGGGGATGTCGGCCATCAACATCACATTTTGATCAACGCGTGAGAGAATTGCAGGCAGCGCGGTTAAATGCCGGCTGGCGCAATATCGGGCCTAGCGGCTCGATGCAGCGGCCACGCGCGTCAGCGCCAGCGCTGGCGTTGCCGACATCTTCACCAGCACGTCCTTGAGCGGATACTGGGTCCACGCGCGGTTGACGTAGTCACGATGGGTGATGCCGTCGCCGGTTTCGACGAACACCACGCTGCCGGGACGCAAGGGCCCGTCCATGTCTTCGGAGACGCTGATGCCCTTCTGACGAAGCATGCTCATCAGCTCGCGGTCGCGCCGCGCGGTGTAGCGGGTGTAGGAGCTGACAAAGAAGCTGGAGCGGTGGCTCTCGATCCAGGAGGCGAACTTGTCCATTTCGCCATAGACGGCGTCGAGCAGCACGACGCCGCGGACGCGGTCGCTGATGCCGCCGACTTCGAGGCTCCAGGCGGTCGGGAGGAAGCCGCCGCTATAGCCGACGATCACGATCGGCATGTTGGCGAAGGCGCGTGCACTGTTGGGATCGCCGGTGACGCGGGCGAGGTGGTCGGCCGACTCGGCCATGAAGCGCTTGAAGCCGCCGGGTTGCCAGAATTTTCCGGCGCTGGAATCGGCGGCATCGACCGCCATTTGCGGCGCAAGCAGGACGGCGTTGGCGCCGGAATCGGTGATCTGCTGCGGCACCAACTGCCGGTCGCGCACATCACGCTCGAGCGTTGCGCCATTGCCGTGGAAGAACACCACGATCACGCCGGGCTTGCGCACGTCGAAATGCTCGGGCACGTGCATCAGCACGCGGCTGTCGCCGTAGGTCTCGTCCTGCCAGTAGACGCGGCCGGAGTAGCTGCGGTGGCCGCGGCGGTCGCCCTTGGCGATGTTGAGGAAGGGCGCCTCGGAGGCGGGGTTGTTGCCGAAATAGGGGAAGGCCGACGACTTCATGCTGACGAGCGTCGTCAGGTCCTCGCGGGGCGGACGCTGATAGGGCACCTGCGGCGCGAGCGAAGCGACCTTGTAGGGCGCCTGTTCCGGCTGTTGCTGCACGGCGCGCTTCGGCGAAAAGTCCGACATTTGCCGTTGCAGGAAACCCTCGCTCGCCGACGGGAAACGTTCCCTGAACTGCGGGGCGGGGAAGCGATCCTCGAACGTGTCGCCGCTTGCGACTTGCTGTTTGGCGGCTTGCGGGTTGGTCTTGGTGACGACCTGATTGACGACCTGGACATTAGCCTGCGAGTTCGCCGCGAGCGCCGCCGGATCGGGCGCCTTCCCGCATTGAACCAGCGTCAAGGACAGCGGCACGAAGGCTGAGATCAGACCGATCCGGAGCGCACGACCGCGCGAACCGGACGTCGTCCGGTCGGCGCGCATGTCAGCTCTCAATTTCGGAACGGCCCCGACCATCCACCCATGACCCCACGTCACGATCCAAGTCACGTCCATCGGCATGATCAAGACAATTGAGCCGACCGGCGTTTAGGCGACGTTAAGTGTCCGGAGAAACTTCCCCACATCCGGAACGGTCAAAAGGACCATGTAATCGTGTCCTGATTGTGGGGGAGGGAGACGGGGTTTTCCGGTGTTTACGCACGTTTATTGCCCACGGCAGTGCATAATGGGTGCCAAAATACCTATTTTGCTCGCCTCATTTAACCCTTGTTAACCCTGCTTGAATTGACTGGACCAAACTGCACGATGCTCCCACGAGGCGTAACGCCTGAGGTTGAGGACCCCGATGACGGCATCAGATGCGGGACCCGCGCCCTGGACCGGGCGGCTGACCGGGAGCGGGTCCGGGGTTTCCGTTCTGGTTGCCACCGCCATCGTCGTCGCCGACATGATCGGGGTCGGCGTCTTCACCAGCCTCGGCTTCCAGGTGAAGGACATCCCGTCCGGTTTCTCGATCCTGTTGTTGTGGACCGTCGGCGGCATCGTCGCGTTGTGCGGGGTGTTCTCCTACAGCGAATTGGGGGCGATGTTTCCGCGCTCAAGCGGCGAGTACAATTTCCTAGGTCGTGCCTATCATCCCGCCTTCGGCTTTCTCGCCGGCTGGGTCTCGGCGACGGTCGGTTTTGCGGCGCCGGTCGCGCTCGCGGCGATGGCGTTCGGCGAGTACGCCAAATCGGTCGTCCCGGGTCTGCCGCCGATTCCGCTGGCCATTGGCGTGGTGTGGCTGGTCTCGCTCGTGCAACTGACCGGCGTCAGGCACTCCTCGACCTTCCAGCTCGTCGCGACCATCCTGAAAGTCCTGTTGATCGTCGCCTTCCTGGTCGCTGGCTTCATCATCGGCGTGCTGCAGCCGATCGCCTTCACGCCGCAACCGGGCGATCTCGCGCACATCGTCAGCGCGCCGTTCGCCATCGGCCTCGTCTTCGTGATGTACTCGTTCTCGGGCTGGAATGCCGCGACCTACATCATCGGCGAGATGAACATGCCGCAGCGGGACCTGCCGCGCGCATTGCTCGCGGGCACGCTGATCGTGCTGGTGCTCTACGTCGCGCTGAACGCGGTGTTTCTCTACTCCACGCCGGTCAATGCGCTTGCCGGCCAGCTCGACGTCGCCAGCGTCGCCGGCACCGCCATCTTCGGCAGCCTCGGCGGCCGGATCGTCGGCGCGATGATCTGCTTCGGCCTGATCTCCTCGATCAGCGCGATGATGTGGATCGGCCCACGCGTGATGATGACGATGGGGGAGGACATTCCGGCCCTGCGCGTGTTCTCGAAGCGGTCGGTGAGCGGCGCGCCGGCCTATGCCATCCTGTTCCAGCTGGCTGTCGCCAATCTGCTGCTGTTCACGCGCAGCTTCGAGGCGGTACTCGACTTCATCCAGTTCGCGCTGCTGTTCTGCTCGTTCTTCACCGTCGCCGGCGTCATCAAGCTGCGCATCACCGATCCGGATCTGCCGCGGCCCTATCGCGCCTGGGGATACCCGTTCACGCCGCTGGTTTTCCTGCTCGTGACCGGGTTCATGATGTACTACCTTTTGACCGAGCGGCTGGTTCAGTCGCTGTCGGGGATGCTGGTCATGCTCGCTGGCCTGTTGATTTATGCTGTTTTCCGCAGGCGGCCGGTCGCCGCTGGCACGTCACACAATCGCGAATAGACATGGTTCGACCCCTGAGAATTGCGGCCGTCGCTGTTGCGATGCTGGCTGCGGCCGTTTCGTCCACATGCGCCGCCGACGTGACCTTCGATGACACCGCGCGCTTCCTCGCGGGCATGCAGCCTTCGGCGGACTCGCCGCTGGTGCCACTCACCCAGGATTCGGGCTGGCAGCGCCACGCAAAATTCTTCGATGGCGCCTTCGCCCAGCTCGAGCAGCGGCAGATTTCCAAGATCCGCAACTGGGCCGACGTCAACCTGGCCGCGCCGCGGCCGACCATGTTCTACATGTTCAGCGGCCCGGATTTCCTCTACGCCAACGCCTTCTATTCCAAGGCCAGCACCTACGTGCTGGGCGCGCTGGAGCCGGTCGGCGCCGTGCCCGACCTGACGAACCTGCCGCGCGGCTCGGTCGGCGCTGCGCTCTACAATGTCGAGCGCTCGCTCGGTTCGATCCTGAGCTTCTCCTTTTTCATCACCAAGCAGATGAAGGTCGACCTGCATGCCAACCAGGTCAACGGGACCTTGCCGATCCTCTATGTCTTCCTCGTCCGCTCCGGCAAGACCATCCGCAACGTCGAGATGGTCGCGCTCGACGACAAGGGCGGGATGCACACCGGCAACGACAATCCGGGACCGAATGCCACGCGCGGCGTCCGCATCACCTTCGCCGGCAGCGATGGCGAAGCGCGCACGCTGTATTATTTCTCGACCGACCTCTCCAATCCCGGCGCGCGTGCGGCGGGCTTCCTCAAGTTCTGCGAGACGCTCGGACCGGGCAACAGCCTGATCAAGAGCGCGTCCTATCTGCTTCACTCGGGCAACTTCACCGTCGTTCGCGACTGGCTGCTCGCCAACAGCGCCACCATCGTCCAGGACGATTCCGGCATTCCGCTTGCGAACTACAATACGCGGCAATGGCGGTTCTTTCCGTTTGGCCGCTATCTCGGGCCGATCGGGGAATTCCCCGGCCGCTACCAGGAGCGCTACGCCGAACTGTTCACCCGAGCTCAGCCGATCGATTTTGGCGTCGGCTATCGCTGGCGCATGCACGAGTCGAACTTGCTGCTGTCGGTGAGGGTGCCGGGAAGCGAGATCGCACCGGTTGCGGAGACGACATCTTCCGCCGAGCCGCCGCCAAAGCCGCCGCGCCCGAAGCGGCCACGACCGCCCGAAACGGTCCCGCCGTCGCCCGGACGTTTCTTCTGGTTCCGCTAGCTACCAGTGCACGCTCTGGCTCGGCACGATGAACGCCGTCGTGCTCGGCGGCGTGGCAAGGCTCGTCGCCAGATACCAGCCGGAGCCGAGGACGAGTGCCAGCAGCGCGATGATAGCGAGCATGTCGATGGTTCTGGGGTCGTGATCCCGCGGACTGAACCTGGGGTGCGGACCAAACCTGACATACAAATGAGGGCTGATTTTCCAGCGCATTGTTGTTTCCTCCCTGGGGAGCAACAGAACAACGCGAGGCGAAAGTTCCGGTTCCGATCAAGGCTGTGATGCGCAAAGCACTGCAGCATGCTTAGGAGGCGTTCACCCCGCGCCAGCGGCCATAGCGCC
This sequence comes from Bradyrhizobium cosmicum, assembly GCF_007290395.2. Taxonomy (NCBI): domain Bacteria; kingdom Pseudomonadati; phylum Pseudomonadota; class Alphaproteobacteria; order Hyphomicrobiales; family Nitrobacteraceae; genus Bradyrhizobium; species Bradyrhizobium cosmicum. Next base: position 2,948,470 of record NZ_CP041656.2, read on the forward strand.
AGGGCAGATACCAGCGCGCGCTTTGCGGCGCGGTGAGAGGCACGTTGTCGATGCCCGACGTGCCGAATGGATTGCAGCGGAGCAGGCGCGCCAGAGTCATCCAGCCGCCAGCCCAGAGCCCGAACCGCTCGATCGCCTCGTCGCCATAGACGGAGCAGGTCGGCAGGTGGCGGCAATTGTAGCCGACCAGCGGTGAGAGCGTGTGCCGGTAGAGCCAGATCAGCGCGCGTCCGAATCTGCGCGGCAGTCGCAGCGCGCCCTCGATGGGAGTGGAACAATGCTCGCAGGTTGGATGCTTCATGTGCGCCGTGCTGCGATCCTGTGCGCGATTTTGCGCGGTTCCGGCGCAGGGAACAGCGAGCTGTTGTGCGCGCGCCATACTTTGTCTGATTTCAGGGAGCAGTGCAGCAAGTACCTATGGACGATCTGTATTCCCCCGGATACCATTTTTGTGACGTCCATGTGTACACTCGTGGGACGTCTGAACGGGGATTGCCTGAATCGGCTTGGGCTTAACGCTTGGGGCTTGGGGAAGGGACCAGTTTGAAACTTCTGAAGTCGCTTCATCTTCGCGGCTGGCTGCTGGTGGGAGCCGCCGCTTGTGGGGTCGTGTTGGCGGGCGCCGTCACGACCTTTGGATCGTCGGCTCGGGCAGGTGCTACGCTCGAAGAGCGCAAGCTGCCGATGAAGTTCAACTGGGTTGTCTGCGAGCCGAACTGCCGCGGCTGGGTCAGCGCGGTGGGCATCATCACCGCAGATACACCCAAGGACTTCGAAGAGTTTGCCCGCGAGCGCCAGCTTGGCGGCGCCACCGTGGTTCTCGACTCCAGCGGCGGTTCCGTCAACGACGCCATCACCCTCGGCCGACGCTTCCGCAATCTCGGCCTTTCGACCACCGTCGGTATTAGTCTTCAGAACCGCGGCGCCCAGTCGGCCCGTCCGGCAGTCGCGCCCGAAGCCTATTGCGAATCCATGTGCGTGTTCCTGCTGCTCGCCGGCAAGACGCGCTACGTGCCGGCGGCGGCGCGTGTGCGGGTCCACCAGATCTGGATGGGCGACCGCGCCGACGATGCCAAGGCAGCCAGCTACAGCGCGCAGGACCTGATGATCGTGGAGCGCGACATCGGCCGGCTTGCCAAATATACTTTTGACATGGGCGGCGCCGGCGACCTGCTGTCGCTCGCGCTCAGCGTGCCGCCGTGGGAAGATCTGCACGAGCTGGACGCAGCCGAGCTGAAGCTCACCAATCTCGTGACGACCAATCTGGTGGCCGACGTGCTACCGCATGTGGACGTCGCCGCGCCCGCGGTGGCGGAGCTCGCGCCGAAGACGCAGGCGAGGTTTGGCGTGGAACAGGAGCAACAGCCCCTCAAATCGACCAAGACGGCGGAGGCGGTGGTACCGACCGGCGCGGTGCAGAGCGCAGGCTCCCAGAAGTAGGACGTCCCGCAGGTTGTCGTTCGGGATTCGTGCGCCGGCGCGTGGCCAAGACCGCTTGAGCCCTGAATCAGCCTTGAGCGGCGGCGGGCTGCTTGGCCTTCGCCTCGATCTGACCGATGGCATCGACCACGGCATCGAAGGTCAGCAGGGTCGAGGCATGTCGGGCCTTGTAGTCGCGGACCGGCTCGAGGAATTTGATTTCCTCCCATTTACCTACAGGAGGCGAGCCATTCTCTTTCAGCATCTTGCGAACGGTTTCGCGTAACTCACGGAGTTCGCTCGCAGTCGAGCCGACCACGTGACTTGCCATGATGGATGAAGAGGCTTGTCCCAGCGCGCAGGCCTTCACGTCATGGGCGAAGTCGGTGACGGTGTCGCCCTCCATCTTGAGGTCGATCTTCACGGTCGAGCCGCACAATTTGGAGTGCGCGGTGGCACTCGCGTCGGGGTCCGAGAGTCGTCCGAGGCGCGGAATATTCCCGGCCAGCTCGATGATCCGCTTGTTGTAGATGTCGTTGAGCATGTGATGGAGTCCAACACTTCCGTACCGGATCGGCCTTGGCGGGCGCCGTCCAGGGTCCTATATAGGAGCGGAACTGGCGGAAAAACAGTCCAGCGGTGCGGCAGCGGTGATCCAGATCTGCGCGGCTGGCGTAATGAGCCAAGGACCTTTTCGCTAATACTGTTCTCTTCAGGCGTCCGGCGGCATGCCGCCCCGTCTGCCGGTGACACTCCGGCCATGAGGCCGTCGAACGGAGTAGACATGGACGCTGCGATCAAATCCATCCGCCCGGGCAAGCCCGCCGACAAGCAGCCCGAAAGCCGCCCGGCAGAGCTCGATCCCGCCGAATTCCTCGCGGCCGCCGTCCGCGCCGACCAGCCGCGCCCGGCGCGCGCAGAGGCGGAAGCGGCGGTGAAGACGCTGCTCGCCTATATCGGAGAGAACACCGAGCGCGAGGGCCTGCTCGACACGCCGCGCCGCGTGGTCGAGGCCTTCGACGAGCTTTACCAAGGTTACCACCAGTGCCCGGCCGAGGTGCTCGACCGCACCTTCGGCGAGACCGCGGGCTATGACGATTTCGTGCTGGTGCGCGATATCGAGTTCACCTCGCAGTGCGAGCATCACATGATGCCGTTCTACGGCAAGGCGCATATCGCCTATACGCCGGTGGAACGCGTCGTTGGCCTGTCCAAGCTCGCCCGCCTGACCGACATCTTCGCCCGCCGGCTCCAGACCCAGGAGCATCTGACGGCGCAGATCGCCGCGGCCATCGACGAGGTCCTGAAGCCCCGGGGCGTTGCGGTGCTGATCGAGGCCGAGCATACCTGCATGTCGGTGCGTGGCGTCGCCAAGCATGGCGCCTCCACCTTCACCAGCCGCTTCACCGGCATGTTCCGCGACAATCCGGCGGAGCAGGCCCGTTTCCTGTCCCTGGTGCGAGGCACGCGCTGACCTCGCTAACGCTCTAGGCGAGAACGCCAGTGTCCGCTCACTCCCATGAGATCGAGGAAGGCCTGGCCTTCCGGCCGCGTTTCGACGCCGCGGGCCTCGTGACCTGCGTCGCGACCGATGTCGCCACCGGCGACGTGCTCATGGTCGCGCACATGAATGACGAGGCCCTGCGCAAGACGATTGCCACCGGCGAGGCCTGGTACTTCAGCCGCTCGCGCAATGCCTTGTGGCGAAAAGGTGAGACCTCGGGTCAGACCCAGCGCGTGGTCGAGATCCGTACCGATTGCGACCAGGACGCGGTCTGGCTTCGCGTCGAGCAGATCGGCGCGGCCTGCCACACCGGCCGGCGGTCTTGCTTCTACCGCAAGGTCGAGGCCGAGGGCGGCGGGGCGAAGCTCGTCTTCGTCAATGCGGACAGGCTGTTCGATCCGGACGCTGTTTATAAGAAGTAGCCCTCCGTCATTCCGGGCCACGCGCAGCGCGAGCCCGGAATCCGTTGTGCGGCATCACGTGCGGCTGGATAGAGTTCGGGCTTATCGCTTCGGGACGTCCCGGATTGACCCGTGGAGGAGCCGCACCGCCGGATTAACCCCGCATTAACCATAGCTGTCCCACGGTGAGACGACAGGGCGTCCGAATTGCCGGCGCCGCTCAACGCCGCGCGGGGCGGGTACTCCATCATGTCGGTCGACAATTCCAGTGCCTCGCAGACGGCGGTTCTCGATCCGTCGCGGGCGCGTGTCGCCGGTGCGATCAAGCAGGCCTCGAACATTTCCGGCGTCAGCTTCCAGTACATGCTGACCACGGCCAAGATGGAATCGGATTTCGATCCGGCTGCGGGCGCCACCACATCCTCCGCGCATGGGCTCTACCAGTTCATCGACCAGACCTGGCTCGGCACGGTCAAGGAGGCGGGCACACAGCTTGGCTACGGCAATTATTCCGACGCGATCACCAGGACGTCGTCGGGCACCTACACGGTCGACGATCCCGCTATGAAGCGGTCGATCATGAAGCTGCGCGACGATCCGGAGGCTGCCTCCAGCATGGCCGCCGCGCTGACGCAGTCGAACAGCTTCAAGCTCACGGGCCTGCTCGGCCGCAGGCCGTCCGACAGCGAACTCTACATGGCGCATTTCATGGGCGTCGGTGGCGCCGCGAAACTGATCGCCAATGCCGAAGACAATCCGCAAGCTGTCGGCGCGCGGTTGTTTCCCAATGCGGCATCCGCCAACCGCTCGATCTTCTATGCCAAGGACGGCCGTGCCCGCAGCGTCTCCGAAGTCTATTCGGTGCTGGACGCGCGCTACGCCAGCGCCGCGAATTCCAGGACGACCCGCAGCGCGATGGCGATGTATGGCGGCACACCGTCGACGACGCAGGTTGCGAGCGCCAATGGCGTGCAGCCGACTGCGCCGGTGATCGACAATGCCGCCTATCTCCAGACCTTCCCCAATACACGCGCGGTGACGCCGGTGAGCGCGACATCGTTAGTGACGGTCGCGGACAATACGCCGGCCACGCCGGCGTTTCGTTCGATCTACCAGCCTGGCGACGCCACCCAGCCGGTCTCGACCACGGTGCAGAAATTGTGGGGCAACAACGCCTCGCTCACGTCAGTCGCGTCGGCGACGCCCGACGTACGTCCGCCGCAACCGCTCGATCTCTTCAGCGATCGCAGCGGCACCTTCAGCAGCTGATCTTCCGGCCGGCGGGCCGCCTCTGTTCCCTTAACAAATCATCAACAAAACCAGCCAGTTATGGTGAACGCTTTGTTAAGCGTCGTGGTTTATTTTGTGTTGCAGGTGACAAGCCGTCACCGCTTCGTCTTTTCGTTGCGTAAGCCGGAAGCACCATGATCGTTCGGCAGTTCATCAATTGGATCAGGACGGCGCCAGCAGGCGAGCGGGCCGAGGCGACACGGGCATTGGCCCGGGCCTGGCTGATCTCGGACCTTTCTCACGACGACCGCGTCGCGGCCGAAGGCGCGTTGCTGATGCTGCTCGACGATCCCTCGCCGCTGGTGCGGCAGGCGATGGCCGAGGCTTTTGCGCGCAGCATTGAGGCGCCCGCGACAATCGTGCGGGCACTGTCGGCGGATCAGCCGACCGTGGCGCTGCCCGTGCTCGAACATTCTCCGCTCCTGATCGATGCCGATCTGGTCGATCTCGTCGCGACCGGCAATGACGAGGTGCAGTGCGCGGTCGCCCGCCGCATCGCGCTGCCGGTATCTGTGTGCGCCGCCATTGCCGAAGTCGGCTGCGCGGCGGCGGCGCTCGAGCTGATCGAGAATTCCCATGCCGAGCTCGCGCCGTTCTCCTGGGATCGCATAGTCGAGCGTCACGGTCATCTCGCCGCGATCCGCGAGGCGATGCTGGTGCTGGAGGATCTGCCGGCCGCTACGCGCGCGGCGCTGGTGGCAAAACTCTCCGAAACCCTTGCGCAATTCGTCGTGGCACGGAACTGGCTGAGCGCCGATCGTGCCGATCGCATCGCGGCGGAGGCGCGCGACCGCTCCACCATGAACATTGCGGCGCGCTCGCGCGGCGAGGACATGCAGGGCTTGGTGCGGCACCTGCGCATCACCGGCCAGCTCACCGCTGGCCTGATCCTGCGTGCGCTGCTGTCGAGCAATCTCGACCTGTTCGACGCGTCGCTTGCCGAACTCGCCGATCTGCCCCGGGCGCGCGTGTCTGCGCTGCTGCACGATCGCGGCGGCAACAGTCTGCATGCGCTGCTCCGCCGCGCCGGTCTGCCCGAAGCGACCTTTGCGGCATTCCAGGTCGCGCTCGATGCATGTCACGAGCAGGGCTTCGTCGACAGCGACGACGGCGCGGTGCGGCTGCGCCGGCGCATGGTCGAGCGCGTGCTCACCCATTGCGAGACCGACCGCGGCGTCACCGAGCCGCTGATGGTCCTGCTTCGCCGCTTCGCCACGGAGTCCGCGCGCGAAGAGGCAAGGTTGTTCTGCGACGAGCTGGTCGCGGACGATGCGATCGATCCGGCTTATGAAGATCTGATTGCCGCGTGATCAAAGCCGGCGATAGGGCGGGCCAGAAAACACAAACGCCGTTATTGCGAATGCAGCCACGCAATCCAGAGTCCGAGCGCCGGGACAGTCTGGATTGCTTTGCTGCACTGGCAATGACGAGGAGAAAGCTGAACCTTACTCCGCCGGCACGATGCTCGGCGCCAGGATCACCTCGAGATGCTCGGGGCGATCGCGGTTGACGTCGGCAAGATAGTCGTCGGCGACCTTGCGCAGGCGGCGGCGGAGCTCGGCAGAGACGCTGATTCTGTCGAGCTTGGTGTTTTCGTGCACGATGGCGAGGATGGCGTTGATGTGATGCGTGAACAGCTCGGCCGGCACCCGTGCGAGGTCGGGCGCGTGCTCGATGACGCGGCACAGGCTCTCGGCGATCCCCGCCGCTTCCGGATAGCCGAACGTCGCGGCGTCGCCCTTGATGTCGTGGGCGGCGTGGAACAGCTCGTCGCGGCTTGCCTTGGTGAAGCCGTCATTGCAGATGGCGGCGTAGGCGGCAGTCAGCCGGTCGACCTCGGTCGCCATCCAGCCCTTGAACTCGCCGGAGAGATCCGCCAGCGCCTGCTCGGCGCGGGCGACCGGATCGTCCATGTCCTTGTCATCGACCCGGCGCAAGACTTTCCGCAGCGGATTGGGTTGCGTGATGACCTGATGCGTGGCGAAGGCCGTGACCTCGATGTCCCTTGCGCTGTTCTTCGCCATGATGTCTGCCCGATCGAGTGAGACGTTGCGCTAGATGGAGGAGCGCGCCTTGTCGAGTAGCGAGGGCTGCTGCAGCACCTCGTGCTTTTCTCCGACACGGCGTTCGGGACCCATATAGGCGGAGCTGGTGTTGCGGCGCCGGTCCGGACCGAAATAGGTCTTGGTCTTGATGAAGGGCCGGGGACTGGCGACGACGTTGAGGATGCGCTGATAGAGACCCTTGGCCGAGATCGGCTTGGCCAGGAATTCGGTGACGCCGGCATCGCGCGCGACCGTGACGCGGCGCTTCTCGGAATGACCGGTCAGCATGATGATCGGCGCGTAGGGATTGCCCTTGGACTCCGGCTGCCGGATCATCTGCGCGAGCTCGAGCCCGTCGAAGATCGGCATCGCCCAATCGGCGATGACGATGTCGGGCACGTAATGGCTGTACATTTCCAGCGCGGTGGCGCCGTCCTCGGCCTCGTAGACTTCGCGCGCGCCGAACGAATGCAGCAGCGTCCGCAGGATGCGGCGCATGTGCGGATTGTCGTCGCAGATGAGGAAGCGCAGCTTGTTGAAATCGATGCGGAACATGACGCCTGGGCCAGAGCGGTCAACCTTCGTTAACCATATCGCGGCGGGGGTTAACGAAGGGTTGCCGCCGGGCCGGCCCGCATACTGAGAGGAATGATCAGATATATCGTAATTTTGCCATTTTTTATCGCAAAACAATAAAATATTCAAACGCCGCACGGGGAGTATCGTCCAATGAGCGTGATTGCCTTTCCTTATCCTGCACCGGTTGCGCCGAACCGCTTACGGCGCATCGGTCGGATCGTGGCCGTCGGTGCGCTCGTCTGCGTCGCGGGCGCTGTGCTTGCGGTGCCGCTGCTCTGGTCCAGCGACGAGATGCTTTGGCACTGGATCGCGACACAGTCCCCGCTGGGGGCACGGCCGTTCACGCTCAATTTCGGCACGCGCTTCGTTGGCGGATTGATCAGCATGATCGGACTTGCGCCTGTTCTCTACGCATTGTTGGAGCTCTCGATGCTGTTTTCCCGTTTCGCGCGCGGCGAGGTCTTCGTGACCGGGAACGCCTGGCGCATCCGCCGGATGGGCCTCGCGCTGATCGTCAACGCACTGATATCGCCGTTGGTGCAGATGCTGACTACGATCAACCTGACGCGGGCCAACGTTCCAGGCCAGCTCGTGGTCATGTTCGGCATCGAACAGTCGCAGGTGCTGTCGGTGCTGAGCGGCCTCGCGCTCGTCGCGTTCGCGACCGTGATGGCCGATGCCGTTCGGGTGTGGCACGAGAACAGCGAGATCATCTGACCATGCCGATCATCGTCAACCTCGACGTCATGCTGGCCAAACGCAAGATCAGGTCGCGTGAGCTCGCGGCGCGCATCGAGCTCACGGAGGCAAACGTCTCCCTGTTGAAGTCGGGCAAGGTGCGCGGCATTCGCTTCGACACGCTGGAGCGGATCTGCGCCGTGCTCGACTGCCAGCCCGGCGATATCCTGGAATATGTCCCTGACAACGCGAGCGGCTCTCTAGAACCCCGCGCGATCGGCCGGAAATCGGCCTAGCCGCTTCCTCAAGTCCAGACTGGAGATACCTGCGATGAACCGCCTGGCGCGCGTTCTTGCGAGCGCGGCTGCGCTTGTGCTCGGCGGTTGCAGCTCGGTGCCGCTGACGTCGATCCCGCGATTGGCTCGCATCGATGCCAAGACGACGGATTTGTCGATGCTGCGCGTCGCCGTGCAATTGCCCGATGCGTTGCGGCCACGTTCGGATGGCGTCAAGCTTGACGTCGTCACCAAAGTGGCCGGCGACGCCGAGACGAAGACGAGTTTTGCCATGGTCGAGGTGAGCGACGCGCGAGATCGCGCGGGCCTGCCGACGCCGCCGCGGGGCTCATCAACCTACGCCTATCGCTTGTCCTCAGCCGATGCTGCACGCTTCGAGGCGCTGCGCGCCTCGATGGTCGAGCAGGGGAAGCAAGGCAAACGCGGTTCGATGGGGCTTGGCGTCGCAGCGAAGGAATTCTGCCGTACGAATGCAGCGCCGCAGGCATCGCTGCCGGTAGCGATCTATCTTATGACATCGGAGACGAAGAGCTTCGTTTCCGTGGTCAGGGATTTTGATCTGCTCGGCGATCCCGCAATGGCGGGCGGCCTCGAACAAATTCAGCCGTGCGGCTAGTGAGCCGCGCGCTGGAGCTCAGTAGCCGAACTGCTCGCGCAGGATACGCTCTTCCAGGCTGTGGCCGGGGTCGAACAGCATGCGCATCGAGATGGTCTTGTCGGACAGGACCTCGACGCGGCGGACGTCACGCACCTCGTCGTGGTCGGCGACCGCCGCCACAGGGCGCTTGTCGCCCTCCAGCACCTCGATCACGACATAGGCCGTGTTCGGCAGCAGCGCGCCGCGCCAGCGGCGCGGGCGGAAGGCGCTGATCGGGGTCAGTGCAAGCAGGGCCGCGTTGATCGGCAGAATCGGTCCCTGCGCCGACAGATTGTACGCCGTGGAGCCAGCCGGCGTTGCCACCATGATGCCGTCGGCGATCAGCTCCGGCATGCGCTCGCGCTCGTCGATCAGGATCCGCAGGCGCGCCGCCTGGTAGGTCTGCCGAAACAGAGCGACTTCGTTGATGGCGTGATGCAGGTGGACGCGGTCGTTGACGTCGGTCGCACGCATCAGCAGCGGATTGATCTCGGATTCATGCGCGGCTTCCAGACGCCCACGCAGATCGACCGTCGAATATTCGTTCATCAGGAAGCCGACGGTGCCGCGGTGCATGCCGTAGATCGGCTTTCCCGTGTGCATGTGCTGGTGCAGTGTCTGGAGCATCAGGCCGTCGCCGCCGAGCGCGACTACGATGTCAGCCTCGTTCGGGTCGCAATTGCCATACTCCCTGCTGAGCTGGCCGAAGGCCGCTTGCGCCTCGCTGCTCGGGCTGGCGACGAAGGCGATCCGGTCGTATCGCGCTAACTTGGTCATGGCTTCCGGGCAGGGCCGCTGGCTGGAGAAAAGTCCGCCGGGCTCGTCTATACGACCTAGGCCTGCATTGTCGAGGAGGACGGCCGCTCAAGGCAAACGGGCGGTTGTTCATCCCGATTCAGGACCAAACCAGGTCGATTTCCGTCCGATCAGGCTGTTCGGGCCGCGCCGGGCCGATGATCCCCCAAACCGTCGCAATTCCTCGCTAGCCTTTCTGCACGCAGCGGTCCTCAGAGAGCCGGGCAAGGAGACGATCATGATCACGAGTTTGCCGGCGCTTCGCCATGCGGCCCTGGTGCTGGCGGTGTCGACTTTCGCATTCGCAGGCTCGGCGCGCGCGGACGATCCGCCGCAGCCGCGCTCGGAGGCGTCTGCGCCGGCCGGACAGAAAGGCGGGCGCGGCGGTAGCGCGCAAAGCGCGTCGCAGAATTCGCCGGCAGCCGAGCTGCACCGTCTGCCGCCGGATTCGACCACGAAGCAGACGCTCGATCTGCCCGGCCGCACGCTCGATTTCACCGCGACCGCCGGCTCGATCCGCGTGTTCGACGGCAAGGGCGAGCCGCTGGCCGATATCGCCGCGACGTCCTATGAGCTTGCCGGCGCCGATCGCGCGACGCGTCCCGTGACGTTCCTGTTCAACGGTGGGCCCGGGGCATCCTCCGCATGGCTTCAGTTCGGCGCGGCCGGGCCGTGGCGGCTGCCGCTCGATGGCGAAGCGCTGTCGCCGTCGGCCTCGCCCGAGGTGAAGCCCAATGCGGAAACCTGGCTCGACTTCACCGATCTCGTCTTCATCGATCCCGTCAGCACCGGCTACAGCCGCTTCGTCGCGAGCGGCGAGGATGCGCGCAAGTCGTTCTATTCCGTCGATGGCGACGTCAATTCGATTGCGCTGGTGATCCGCCGCTGGCTGGAGAAGCACGACCGGCTGACCTCGCCGAAATACGTCGCGGGCGAGAGCTATGGCGGCATTCGCGGGCCGAAGGTCGTGCGCCAGCTGCAGCTCCAGCATGGCGTCGGCGTCAGGGGATTGATCCTGGTTTCGCCGTTGCTGGACTTCCGCGAGTTCACGGGCACGAGCCTCCTGCAATATGTCGCGACGCTGCCGAGCTATGTGGCGGTCGCGCGCGAGGCCAAAGGATCTGTCAAGCGCGCCGATCTCGCCGATGTCGAGGCTTACGCGCGTGGCGAATTCCTGGCTGATCTCGTCAAGGGCGAGGCGGACAGGGAGGCCACCAATCGCCTTGCCGACAAGGTCGCCGAGCTCACCGGCATCGACCAGACGGTGAGCCGCAGGCTCGCCGGCCGCTTCGACGTCGGCGAATTCCGCCGAGAGTTCGATCGCAGGAGCGGCAAGGTGACGGGGCGCTACGATGCCTCGGTGCGCGGCCTCGATCCCTATCCGGATTCGGGTAACTCCCGTTTCGGCGACCCTTCGGGGGATGCGCTCCAGGCGCCGTTGACGAGTGCTGCGGTCGACGTGCTGACGCGCAAGCTCAACTGGCGGCCGGATGGCTCCTATGAAGTCCTGAACGGGGCCGTCGAAGGCCAATGGGATTTCGGCCGCGGCATCAACCCGCCGCAGTCGGTGTCGGATCTGCGCCAGATCCTCGCCACCGACGCGAAGCTGAACGTGCTGGTTGCGCACGGCCTGTTCGATCTTGCCACGCCCTATTTCGGGTCGAAGCGGGTGCTCGACCAGTTGCCGGCGTTCGCGACGCAGCGCGTGAAGTTCGTCGTCTATCCCGGCGGCCACATGTTCTATTCGCGCGACGGGGCGCGGCAGGCGCTTCGGAGCGAGGTCGAGGCGCTGATCAGGGAATAGGCCGGCGCTTGCGCGGCTTGTATCTCCGCTCGATTTCGCGAGCCACGACGCTCGCAGGCTTGACGTTGGCTCCTGCGATCCAGACGTCGCTGACCTTGCCGCGCTTGTCGCGGACGCGGCGCACCGGCTCGCCATGACTTGAATAGCCGGCGGCGGAGACGAGCTTGCCGGTGTCGCGGCCGGTCACCTCGATCTCGCCGGAATCCATGAACGGATTGTTGAACTGCGGGTTGGCGATCAGCACGCGATTGCCCATCGGTACGAGGTCCGTCGCGCCCCAGAGCGTCCACCAGCGGCCGTTCCAGTCGCGCACGCGTCGGTCGGGCGCGCCGCGGGTCTTGAATACACGCAGGATCTGCATAGCGCCATCCATCCAGAACGGCGCCGCGCCATCGATGGAGTTGCTGATGATGCTGATCGTGAGCTCGCAGGCGGGGATGGAGCAGGTCCGGGAGATGTAACCCTGAAAGTGGCCGCCATGGCCAAACCAGTCCCAGCCGTCGAGCTTGCCGGCGCCGATGCCCAGGCCGTAATAGCCCTCGAAACTCTGCGGGATACGCCAATGATGCCGCGTCATCTCGCGGCGGCTGGCGACGGACAGCAGGCTCTTTTTCGCATTGGCCGCGAGCTGCGCGAAGAAGCGGGCGGTGTCGGCGGCGGTCGCGGCGAAGCCCGTGGCCGATGCCATCGCGTTTGTGGGATTGTCGCCGGGGATCACGCAACGCTCGCCAAGTGGAACCCTTCGCGTGTGGCCGCGCGCGAACGATGCGCCCTTGGGAAGTGGCGCGTCCGGCTCGGTTTCGCGCAGGCCTGCGGCCTCGACGATCTCGCGTTTGATCCAGACGGAGTAGGGCTCCTTCGTCACGGCTTCGATGACGAGGCCGAGCAGGCCAAAGCCATGGTTGGAATATTTGAAGCGCGTGCCGGGCTCGATCGCGGTCGGCAGCTTCAGCTCCGCGAGCAACTCCTTCGCGCTCAGATACGGACGACGATCGATGAACTGGCCGGAATCGGCGCCGTCGCGCGTCAGCCCCGCGGTATGCGAGAGCAGCTGCGCGATGGTCGTCTCGGCGACGCGCGAATGCAAGCCGTCGACATATTGTCCGACGGGATCATCGAGCCGGAGCTTGCGCTGCTCGCGCAGCTTCATGATGCCCGCTGACGTAAAGCTCTTCGAGTGCGAGGCGATGCGACAGCGATGGCGCGGGGTGAGCTTCTCGCCGGTGTCGAGATTGGCAATGCCGAACGCATGTTCGGCGACGATTTCGCCGCGATGGGCAAACGCGACGATGACGCCGGGCTGCTGGATTGTCGTCTGCTGGAATTCGATCCAGGAAGAGATGTAGTCGATCGCGGATCGCAGCCACGTATCCATTGCGCACCAATTTCAGGGAGGATTCGTGCGCGAAGGCTAGCCGAGAAAGCGGAACGGGCACAACCCCGAGGTTGTGCCCGTTCATTTGGTCCGAAGACGCGATGTCTTCAGTAGACGAGCGTCGCGCCGGTCGGCTTGTCGAGCGCGGCGGCGAGCGAGCGATATTCGGAGCTGTCGGTGCCGGCGAGCGAGGCGATCTTGTTCAGATGATACTGCGCCTGTTCGCGGTTGCCCTGCTCGAGCTGCCAGAGGCCGTAATACTGCCAGGTGCGGACGTGGTTCGGATCGTCCTTCAACGCCAGCTCGTAGTAGACCTTCGACGACTGGTAGTCGCCGAGCTTGCGATAGGAGTAGCCGATCAGGTTGGCGACATCGGCGACGTCGTCGCGCTTGAGCGACTTCAACTGGCCGATCGCACCGGTGTAGTCGTGGTTGTCGTAGATCGTGGTGTAGGCGGTGCGATAGGCCGCGAGGAATTTGGGATCGCTGATGGAGGAGCTCTTCTTCTTGCCCTTCTTGGACGAGTCGTCCGACTTCGGCGGAGAGGAGGGCTCGTCGCTGCCCGCGGCATAGGCGCTGGTCAGAACCGGCCCGGCCGCCAGGGTCATGGCGACGAGTCCCGGCACAAGAAGCGTAGAGAGTTTGCGCATCTAAGTTCTCCCGAATGGAACGTGGCGATCCTACACGATTGCCCTAGGACCGGAACACCCATCGGCCAAAAACATTCCCGTCCCGTGCGTGGATGACGAACTTGTCATCGAGATGAACGGGAGCCTGCAAGGGGCTTCAGACTGGGTTCAGCGCCGTGCTCCTAGGCTCTCACCTACGATCGAAGAGGAGACGAGAGGGCGCCGCCTCAAGATCCTTCCAAGAGGAGACCAACCATGTTGAAGACCATTTCCGCAGCCTTGCTCGCCGCTTCCGTGATCGCAGCCCCGGCCTTCGCGGCCGAGGCCGGCAAGACCACCACGACTGCGCCGGTGATCAAGGCGGACCAGAGCCAGACCAAGGCGTCGACCACCGCCGCGAAGCCTGAGGCTGGCGTCAAGGCCGATGCCAAGGCAAGCGACGTCAAGGCAACCGATGCGAAGGCCGCTGCCGACGTCAAGGCGGACGCCAAGGTGGATACCAAGGCGAAGGCAATGAACGCCAACGCCGCGGTCACGCCCGACCAGCACAAGACCGTGCGCACCCATCGCCACCATCACAAGCAGGTGTCGAAGTCGCTGAACGCGCAGCCGGATGTGACCAAGCCGGCGACCACCGACAAGCGCAGCTAAGACTGATCCCGCGCGGCGGCATCCAGCATTGCCCCGCCGCCGCGTGCGGAATTCAGGCCCGGCCCGTCGTCTCGGCGTCCTGCGCGAAAGCGCAGGCGCTGGCGGCGGGCCGGTGCGCCGATGCGGCAGGCGAATTGCCTTCGATGCGCGACCACAAACCAGAACCTCGAAAACAACCCCATGCACAGTAGCCGGTGATAGACATATCAATGGTTTGACGTCTGTCGCTTTGCGGATTTTGCGAATCCGGTTGACTCGTCGGGCAAAACATCTCTAGACATGCATCATCGCAACCTTGGGGCTGGATGTCTCCGGGTCTGATTGAGCGGCGAGCGTGACCTGTGGGGCGATTGGCGAAACGTGCGATGATCCTGGCGTTGCCGCTGGCGCTCGCGGGATGTTTCGGCAGCGACGGTGACCGTCCGTCCCTGATCGGCGGGAGTCAGGCCGGCGGTCCGCAGCCGTTCCCCGACAATTTCCGCAGCGATACGCTTGCCCTGATGCGCGCCTATCTGAACAATCCGGTCGGCGTGCGCGAGGCCGGCATGGCCGATCCGGTGCAACGCGAGCTCGGCGGCCGGCAGTTCTATGTCAGCTGCCTGCGCTTCAACCCGCGCGAGACCGACGGCAGCTACAAGGGCACGCGCGAGCGCGCGGTGGTGTTCGTGAACGGGCGAGCCGACCGTGTCGTCGACAAGGCGAGCGAGCTCTGCGCCGGCGCGGTTTACGGACCGTTTCCGGAACTGGAAAAGATGACGCGGTAGCGCGAAGCCGATCTTCATCGCCCGGTGGTAGGACAGAGGCCGCCGGAGCCGCTGGATCACATTTCGGCGAGCTTTGAACGGGTGGTTCGGCCTTTGCGACGAATCGTTACGGCAGGCCTTGCGCCGACGACAAAATCTGTCGGGGCGAGCAGACGTGACGGAACAAAATCGCTCTGTTGCCGCCCCGTCACAGTTGCGAACGATCAACGTTCCGGCATCGCCGCGAAGCAACCTAAATCACGCCACGTTGTTTCCTGAGTGTCGATTTTGAAAGAACGGGGATGACCATGAAGACGATTTTGCTTGGCGCAGCAGCCGCTCTGCTGGCACTGGCCGCGCCGGCCGCAGCAGCCGACATGCAGGCGCGCACCTACACCAAGGCTCCGGCCTATACGCCGCCGCAGGTGATCTACAACTGGACCGGTTTCTACATCGGCGGCCATGTCGGCGGCGCCTTCGCTGGTGACAGCAGCTTCCAGTCCAGCGACGCCCGCTTCCTGGGCGGCGTGCAGGGTGGCTTCGACTACCAGTTCGCGCCCAACTGGGTCGTGGGTATCGAGGCCCAGTATTCCTGGCTGCCGACCAACAACAACGGTGTCACGTTCCCGCTCGGTACGCAGGTGACGTCGAATACCGACCAGCTCGGGTCGGTGACGGGCCGCCTCGGCTACACCTGGGGCCCGGCGCTGCTCTACGCCAAGGGCGGTTACGCCTGGCGCAATGGCGGCCTTGGCGTCAACGTCGCCGGCGTCGCGCAGCCCTTCACCGCCACCGGCAACAACAAGGACGGTTATACCGTCGGCGCCGGCCTCGAATACATGTTCGCGCCGAATTGGTCGGCCAAGGCCGAGTACCAGTATTACAACTTCGGGAGCACGACCATTACCTCCGGTCCGGCCGACGTTGTCGGCGTCCGGGGCCGGGACGACGAGCATACCGTCAAGGTCGGTGTGAACTACCGCTTCGGCTGGGGTGGCCCGGCAGCCTCGCGCTACTGACGCGCGGCCAGCTCCCGAGATCTGTCCAAGCTCTGACAAAGGCCGGCTCCCCGCCGGCCTTTCGTATGCCGGGCTCGGGTTTGGCCTCCCTTGTTTGCTTTGCGTGAACCATCTGGCGCGTCATTTGCAAGCAAACGGTCGGGCGCGCGCTTTCTCACGGGCGTCATGGGGCTCGGGTAAAGCAAAAATAATTTTTGCGGACTAGGGAACTCGCGCTCCGGAACGCGTTATTATGAGAATTACCGGGCTGGTGGGACGACGGACATGCGTATCTTGGTGTCGGCAGTAGCGCTCTCGTGCATCATTTCCTTTCCTTGTACTGCACAGACAATCCTCAAGTCCGAGCCGTTGATGCTGGCGCCCTATGAGGTGGCCTTCGTGAAGGATGCGTCCTGCCCGTCAGGCAAGGTCCTCAAGGTCACCGGCGCGATCCGCGGCCTGCACCGCCGCAAGGCCTGCGTGGTGCTGGCGGGCGAGCAGGCCTCGCTGGCGACCGCGACGCCCTGAGATCCGCCCTTTCGATCTCTTCGGCTTTCCGCCACACCTCAGGAATTCAGCTCAAGCTCCGTTCTGGACAGGCGCTCGGCCTCGGCCTTGTTCCTGGCAGGATCCTCGCCCTGGGCGGCGCGGCACGGCTTGATCTCGTAGTCATTGTCGAGCACCCGGCGCGGCCCGGGACGGTCGTCGTCGGCGATCACGTCCACGACGAGGCCGCTCCGCTGGGCGAGCTTCCAGACGTCGGCCTCGTCGGGATAGGCCTTGCTGAGTTGGGCGTCGTTGCAGAACAGGGCGTAGGGCATTCTTTCCGCTCCCGGAAAGCCCGTTAACGACGGGGAGCGGAACGGGTTCCGGCCTTGTGGGCGATCACGGGGGCGTGATCAGGGCGGCAGGGCCCTGAGTCGTAAACGAGTCCTGAATCCCAAAAAAAAGAATCCCCGGGACTCGTTTGGCGGAATCAGCGGATGTTTTCGGCCATGACGATCGAGCTCAAAACCTCCTGCGGGCACATGCTGCTGCCCCTCACGCTGGCACTGCTCAGTGCCTGCGCGGCCAACCTTTGGCTGGTGTGGTCCTGGCTATAAGGTCTTGGCTATGAGGACTTGGCTGTGAAGCCTTGCCTATGAAGCCTTGCCTATGAAGCCTTGCCTCTAAGCTCCCGGCTGTGAGGCGGTCGCCCGCCTCACTTGTCCGCTCCTGGACGGACAGAGGGGTCGCGGATGGCGGCACGCAATTTGGTCAGGGTCGCCGCGCAATATTCCTCGCGCTCGCGCTCGAACCGCTCCTGATGCTTGCGGAAATTGGCGATACGGGCCTGCATCTCGGAGCGGAAATCGCCGCTTGCCCGCGGTGGCAAGAGCCCGACCGGTGGGGGCGGCGGGGCGGCCTTCGGAGGCTCGACCTCGACCGTGAAGGTCTCGACGGTCACCGTCTCGACCGCGGTGGCCTCCACCCACACGGCCGTATCCGTCGGGATCTCCGGCGGATGGAAGCCATCCTTCTTGCCGGTCACCGATTGGACGAAGGCCATTGTCTGCGCAATCAGCGCGTCGCGTTCCCTGATCCACTTCATGGGGCACCTTTGCTGGTCCCATTCCAGCAAAGCTGGCCGGCCGAATCAAGAAGAGACCCTGGGGGATTGCATATTTTTCCCGATCGCCCGACAGTGGGGCATGGATGCCAAGACGACCCCATCGGATGAGGCGCAGGGCCTGAGGCTCATCCGCGCCTTCCTATCGCTGCCGCCCGAGAAGCGGGCGGAGGTGATCGCGTTGGTCGAGGAATTGGCGCGGGCCCATGGCGGACGCGACGAGCGGCCGGAGGTATCCCCGACCTGAGCTAACGCTCGCTCGGATTGACGTTGGGCATGAAGACCGTACCGCCGACCACGCGCACCGGCGGCTGAGCCGTGACAGCGATCGGCCTATTGTCGGCGACCTGCTTCTCCGGCGCCTGGCCAAACACCGGCTCGAGCAACGTCGCTGTGCCCGCCACGACGCCACAGCACAGCGTCACCGTTGCCAGCAGGAATATGTTTCGATTTTCTTCTCTGATCCGCATGGGCCAAGAACGATCGAGGCGTGTCATTGGTTCCGGCAGGCGAGAGCCCACCAGACGCTGGTTCAAAGCAGACCGAAGCTTACGTGAGGCTTACGCGCCGACTTCAAATGGTTGTTTTTCCGTAAGACTACCCGTGTCATTTGGTATCAAATTTTAACGTCCGCCGGTTCCAATGGCGTCGCTGGGACTGCTTCGGTCGCTGGGGACCGGATAGAATCATTGGACGGCTGGAATGAGCTTTTTGAACAATCTGAAGATCGTATGGAAGGTCGCGCTGATCGTGGCCGTGATGGGCTGCGCGATGGTCGGCGTTGCCGCTTTCGGCACCCACGAGCTCTCCGCGACCGTCGACGGATTTACCGAACTGAGCGCAGCACAATCGGCGACTCTCAATCTCACGCGAGCCCAGCGCCGCATCGAGACCTATCATGCCGCGCTCTACGCGGTCTTCACCGAAGCGACCGAAGCGGGCAATGCCAATCGCCTCAAGACTGCAAACCAGAACCGCAACGAAATTCGCACGTTTCTCGATGCAGCGGAGCAGGACGATCCGACGCGCACCAGCGAGATCAAGAGCATCAGCGACCAGTTGAAGGCCGTGTTCGCCGGCTGTGATCCGGTGCTTCAGGCCGGCGCGCAGGCGACCAGCCCGGAGGAGAATTCGAGGGCTGCGGAACGCGCGCACAAGGAATGCGATCCCCTGATCGACGCGTCGCTGGATCGCGTGGCGAAATTCACGGCCGAAGTGTCGAAGGTGGTTGTCCAACGCAAGGAAACGATCAATCGCGACGCCAAGTCCGCGACCTGGACCGTGCTCGGCGTCAGTGCCGGCGGCCTTCTGATCGGCATCGCGATCGCGCTGTTCATCGGTCTCAATGCGATGTCCCGGCCGATCGCCCGGCTCAAGCTCGCGATGGAGGGCCTTGCCCGCAACGATCTCAATACCGAGGTGCCCGAGAAGGACCGCCGCGACGAGATCGGCGACATGGCCAAGACCGTCGAAGTGTTCAAGACCAACGCGCTCGAGGTCGAACGCCTCAAGGCAGCCCAGGTCGAAGTGGAGAAGCAGGCTGCGGAGCAGCGCCGCCGCGACATGGTCAGCCTTGCCGACGGCTTCGAACGCGCAGTCGGCGAGATCATCGAGACGGTGGGCTCGGCCTCTACCGAGCTCGAGGCGTCGTCCTCGACGCTCGCCACCACCGCACAGCGCGCGCAGGAACTGACCTCGGTCGTCGTGATCGCGTCGGGCGAAGCCACCGGCAACGTGCAGTCGGTTGCGACCGCCACGGAAGAGCTGTCCTCCTCGGTCAACGAGATCAGCCGGCAGGTCCAGGAATCCGCCCGGATGGCGGGCGAGGCCGTCACCCAGGCCCGCACCACGACCGAACGGGTCAGCGAGCTCTCGGTCGCGGCCACGCGTATCGGCGACGTCGTCGAACTGATCAACACCATCGCCGGCCAGACCAATTTGCTGGCGCTGAACGCCACGATCGAAGCGGCGCGTGCGGGCGAGGCCGGCCGCGGCTTCGCGGTCGTCGCCGCCGAGGTGAAGACGCTGGCCGAGCAGACCGCGAAGGCGACCGGCGAGATCAGCCAGCAGATTTCCGGCATCCAGTCCGCGACGCAGGACTCCGTCAACGCGATCCGCGACATCTCCGCGACGATCGAGCGTCTGTCCGAGGTGTCGTCGACCATTGCCGCGGCCGTCGAGGAGCAGGGCGCCGCGACCCAGGAGATTTCGCGCAACGTGCAGCAGGCTGCTCACGGCACCCAGCAGGTCTCGTCGAACATCACCGACGTACAGCGCGGCGCGGCCGAGACCGGCTCGGCCTCTTCGCAGGTGCTCTCGACTGCGAAGATGCTGGCATCCGACAGCACCCGGCTGAAGGACGAAGTCGGAAAATTCCTGCGAACGGTGCGCGCGGCGTAAGCATTCGCGGTGGGCACCCGTCCGCCGCGAAACCCGGGATCTAACGCGCGAGCAGGACACCAAGAGCGAGCATCAACAGCACGGCCGTCATGATGACGGCCGTTGCCGCGCCGGCGATGATCTTGGCCTTCTCTCTGGGCGTGGTGGGGTGCATCGGTGCTGCAATCTACCTGATGTTGAACTCTGATCCAATCTGTGGTGAGTAGCCGCGCCCGCGACGCTCGCGGCCAACATCAATGTCCGAAGGTTGCCCATGAACGAGGATGTCAGCGACGGCTGGGCCGCGTCCGCGGCCGCCTGGATCGTCGAGCAGGGTGAGGAGGGCGACTACGGTCGCCGCTTCGTGCTGGATGCGCCGATGCGGGCGCGGGTCGAAGGGCGAGGTTTCCGCACTGCGCTCGATGTCGGCTGCGGGGAAGGGCGTTTTTGCCGCCTCATGCAGCGTGCCGGCATCCGCACCACCGGCATCGATCCGACCGAGGCGTTGCTGGCGCGCGCCAGGGAACTGGACCCACGTGGCGACTATCGGCTCGGCCGCGCCGAGGTGATGGATTTCGATGCGGAATTCGATCTCGTCGTCAGCTATCTCAGCCTGATCGACATGCCGGATCTCGCCGCGGCGATCGCGAAGATGGTGGCGGCGCTGCGGCCGGGTGGCACGCTGCTGATCGCCAACATGACCAGCTTCAATACCGCGGGGCCGCCCGAAGGCTGGACGCGTGACGGCGATGGCATCCCCCGCTTCGTGATCGACCATTACATGGAGGAACGCTGCAACTGGGTGAGCTGGCGCGGCATCCGCATCCAGAACTGGCACCGTCCGCTCAGCACCTACATGACGCTACTGCTCGATCACGGGCTCCAATTGCGTCTGTTCGTCGAGCCACAGCCCACAGGCGGCGATCCCGACAGAAATGCGCGCCATCGCCGCGTGCCCTACTTCCACATCATGGAGTGGCAGAAGCCGGCGTGAGCATGACGGGAGGGGATTCCGGTTGCACGACCTGTTAGTGTGGTCACGACGGAATCCTGATTTGAGGTCCGCCCGATGATCGCGAAACGTCCACCCGTGCTCGCCCACGACCGCTTCGTCGCCGATCGCGAGAATTTCTCCGGCCTCGATCTTGCGGCGCGGTTCGCGCGGATCGAGCAGACGAACCTCTGGGGCGCGGCCAGCTCGGTCTCAGGCCTCGGCTCGGAGGACCCGGCGACAGAAGCGATCCGGGAGGAGCTTCCTTCCCTGCTGCAACGGCTCGGCGCGCGCTCGCTGCTGGATGCGCCCTGCGGCGATGCCGGCTGGATCGGCCGCGTCGCGCTCGGCTGCGACTACACCGGCATCGACATCGTGCCGTCGCTGATCGAGGCCAATCGCCGGCGCGTGACGGCCGGCGAATTGTCCGGCCGGTTTTTCGTCGCCGACATTACGCGGGATGCGCTACCGCGCGCGGATGTCATTCTCTGCCGGGACTGCCTGGTTCATTTGAGCTTCGCCAACATCGCCCGCGCCGTCACTCGCTTTGCCGACAGCGGCGCGCGCTTCCTGCTGGTCACGACGTTTCCCGAATGGGATGCCAATCGCGATTGTGAGGACGGCGACTGGCGCGCGCTGAACATGGAGCGAGGGCCGTTCAACTGGCCCGCGCCGCACGCGCTGATCAACGAGCGTTGCGAGGAGGGCGACGGCGGTTGGCGCGACAAGAGCATCGGGCTGTGGCGGCTGGACGAATTGCCCGATGGCGGCCTTGGTGCAGAGGCCGATTGAAGCGACGCGGCATGCGAAGGGCTCCAGCCCCGGATTGCGCTACGCTCCATCGAGGCTACGGACGAACCGACGTCACGGGCGCGGCTTGCGGCATGACAGGACCAGCACCATCGTCGCGGGCTGGCCGACAACGCTCGCGACTGCGATGGCGATCTGCATGCTGTAGTCGGCGCTGATGACGCCCGCCATGTACTCGCTGCTGGCGTAGGCGATCACGACGCCACCGGACAATTCCGCGCATCGAAACCCCTGGAAGTACGTATCGTATATTTTGGCACCAAGAATGAAATTGAGCTTGGCTTGAACGGCGAGGTCTTCTTCGTCAGTCAAAACAACCATGAGGGCTCCGCATTCGGCACGAGATACGGAGCCGGGTGGCGGAGCGTTGTGCATGAGCCCATGCGTAGCCGGGTGGGAACGAAATGCACGGGCGCTCAAGAACAGGTGCGAGGGTGTAGTCCCTGATCGATGCCAGATGCAGTTGCGGCGCCTTTGCGCACGCAGGCAGCGCGTCGAACGCTGGTGCCGGCTGAGGGGATTGAACCCCCGACCTTCGGTTTACAAAACCGCTGCTCTACCGCTGAGCTAAGCCGGCGACGCTGGAATGCGGGCAGGAGCCGGCATCCGCCGGGGCTGTCCGCCCGTGCGCGTCGCAATATCAGACTTGGACGGAAAGTGCCAGAACCCGGCGATGGTTCACTGGCATGAAACAGGCGGCCCGAGGGCCGCCTGTTCGGTCTCGCTCAGATCATGTCTGCTTACTGGCAGAGATGCGGACGGCCGTCCTCGCCCTTGAAGTATGTGCCGGGCGTGCAGACGAAGCCGTTGCGCTGGCCGTAGGTGCGGTTGTCCCAGCCGCGGCTGTCCCAACCGCGATTGTCCCAGCTATTGTCATAGGCGTAGCTGTTGTCCCAGGCGCGGGCAGGCGCAGTTGCGATCGCAGCCGCGGTGCCGACGGCGGCTCCGGCGACGCCGGCCGCGACGTCGGTCGGCCAGAAGCCGGTGCGGCTCCTGTTCCAGTCGTTGTTCCAGTCGCCATTGCTCTGGCGATAGGCCGCGCGGCGCTGACGGGTGCCGCTGTCGGTGTAGGGATTGCCCGGGCCGAGATTCTGGCAATTGGCGTTGGGGAATTGGGCCGAGCAGCGGGCCGGATTGGTGATCACGGCCTGCGCCATGGCCGAGCCTGCCAGCATGGTGGATGCGACTGCGACGGCGCCGAGAAGCTTCATCTTCGTCATTGTTGTCTCCCGTTTGATTGATGGGGTCTAAATGCTGGCGGCGGCGGATGTTCCGGTGACACAGCGCGATTATTCCTGCCGCGGGTCAAACGGATGTGAGCGCGTGTTCCAATGCGCGCGAGGCCCGTTAACGCTTCGCTAGCGCGCGTCGTCGCATTTGAGCGGCATGCGATCCTGCTGTGTTAGGCTTACCAGCATTTGGTGATGGGGCCTTAACCCTCTGTGCGTCGCGATCGGTTACGTTGCGGGCCGGATAAACGGGATCCTGTCATGCGCGCATTTGCGCTCGCTGCCTTTCTGATCGGACTGCCCGCGACGGCGTTTGCCGGCGGCGGCTTCGATATCGTCGTGCCCGGCCGTCCCGGCGTGCCGATCATCATCAATGGCATCGACGCCTCCTACAGCGTCGTCGAGGGCGTCTGGGGTCTCGGCAAGAACGTCCAGGTGCAGCCCACCATCTATGGCGGGCGCTATGTCGCCGAGCGTCAGCCCGAGGACGTCGGCCATTATTATCCGACGCTGGGCTTGCGGCCGGGCTATGGCCGGCTCGAGGTCGAGCCGCCCGCGAACCGCAAATTGCCGAAGCCGGCCGAGAGTTATCACGAGAGCTGGAGCGCGCGATCCGCGCCGCTGCCGGCGCAGATGGACGTCCCCGTCAATCCGCCGGCGGTGATCCTTGCGCCTGAGTTCAACGACACTCCGCGGTACCGTCGGCCGCGCTGAAGTGCCCGGCGGTCGCCGGGTCAAGAAACGTCAAAATCCAACAAACGGAAATCAACAGGAGAGAGTAATGCGTCAGATGATTTCGGGACTGGTCGCGGCCGCTGCCGTGATGTTCGTCGGGGCCGCGCCGGCTGCTGCCTGCGGCTTCAATCCGTGCCAGCCGGTCGCGCCGGTCTATTCCGGCTGCAACACCGGTTGCGGTGGCTACGGTTACGGCGCCTATGAGCGTCTCGCCGAGCCGACCACGCAGTATTATTACGTCAACCAGGGCCCGACCTATACAGGCCCGGGCGCCTTCGCGCCGTATCCGACCTACCGTGAGGACGCGGTCGTCGCGCCCGCCGAATATGGCTACGGCCGTGGCTACGGTTACGGCTATCGCGCTGCTGCCGTCGTCGCGCCGGCCGCCTATCCCTATCGCCGCCCGTACTACCGTCCGTATCGCTACGGTTACGGTCCGCGCGCCGGCTATCTGCCGCGCACGCATTACGGCTACGGTCCGCGCTACGGCTACGCCCATCGCCACGCGCCCGCGCCCTACTACGGCGGTCACCGCGTGTTGCGCCGCTATTACTGATCGCCTGTTCGGTTGAGCCAGCGAAGCGCCCGTCCGCACCGTGCGGGCGGGCGTTTTGCTGTTCTCACCGCTTCATCAGCCCGAGCCGGCTCGCGCCGACATAGAGCGAGAGCACGGCGGCATTCGAGACGTTGAGGCTCTTGATCTCGCCGGGCATGTCGAGCCGTGCCACGATGCTGCAGGTCTCGCGGGTCAATTGCCGCAGGCCTTTGCCTTCGGCCCCCAGCACCAGCGCGAGCGGTTCGCGCAGCGGGACCTCGCTGAGATCTTCGCCGCCTTCGCTGTCGAGGCCGACGGTGAGGAAGCCGCGCTCGTTCAGTTCGGTCAGCGCGCGCGCGAGGTTCGGCACGGTGACAACAGGCACCAGCTCGAGCGCGCCTGAGGCGGCCTTGGCCAGCACGCCGGTGGCCTCCGGACTGTGGCGCGCGGTGGTCACGACCGCCTTCACCGCGAACGCCGCGGCGGAGCGCAGGATGGCGCCGACATTGTGCGGATCGGTGATCTGGTCGAGCACCAGCACCATGCCCTCGAGCTGCAGGTCCTCGATATCAGGCGAGGGCAGGGGATCGGCCTCGGCGAGCAGGCCCTGGTGCACCGCGTCGGGCGACAGCAGCCGGTCGATCTCCTGGGGCCGGACGATCTCGGGGGGGACCCGGGTTTCGATGTTTTCGTCCGCCAGCCGCCTTGCGGCGTTCTCGGTCAGCGTCAGCTTGCGGATCTGCCGCGCCGGATTGGCGAGCGCCATGGTGACGGTGTGCCAGCCATAGAGGATGACCGGCCCGTCGGGGTCCGAATCGCGCTCGCGCCGGGGCGGCCGGCCGGCCGATTTCCCGGGTTTTTTGAAGGGCTTACCGCCGCCGCGGCGACCTTTCGGGCCGAATTTTCGATCGTTCATGGGCTTGCTTGTGTCATGGGTCCCCGAATATGGCAATTTGGGCCTATCGGGGGTGATTTAGCTGGTCGTCTTGGTTGACTTTGCCCACCCGTTTCGCCCATAACCGCGCCCGGTCGCGTCCCCATCTGGGCTGTTGCGGCTTCAAGTTCCATGGCCGTCTTCGGTCGCCGGAAAGTCCGGCCCGATGTGCTGCCGTTGAGCGGGGGAGTGTCCCGAGTGGCAAAGGGAGCTGACTGTAAATCAGCCGTCTTATGACTTCGAAGGTTCGAGTCCTTCTTCCCCCACCATCCTTCGCTCGCTTCGCGAGCTGCGGCTCGGCAAGCCGGCCAGATCATCGTCACGCGAAGCTAGCGAAGACTGTCACGCCATAGCCTGCAGGCCGTAGGCGGGACCGACTCAACGAGCTACCCCATCATCTCCCGCACCGTCGGCACCACCTTCCGCCCATAGAGCTCGATGCTTGTCATCAGCTTCTCGTGCGGCAGCGGCCCGGCCGAGTATTTCAGCTGGAAGCGCGAAATGCCGAGCGTCTTCGCGGTCTTGGCGATCTTGCGCGCGACCGTCTCCGGCGAGCCGACATAGAGCGAGCCGTGCTCGGCCTCGCTGACGAACTCGTCGCGGCCCATCGGCGGCCAGCCGCGCTCTTTGCCGATGCGGTCGCGCATCGCCTTGTAGTGCGGCCACAGCTCTTCGCGTGCCTGCGCATCGGTCTCGGCGACGTAACCGGGCGAGTGCACGCCGATCGGCTGTGCGGGGCGGCCGAACTCCTTGAAGGCGCGGTGATAGAGATCGACGAAGGGCGCAAAGCGCGCCGGATCGCCGCCGATGATCGCGAGCATCAGGGGCAGATCGTAATGCGCCGCGCGCACCACCGATTTCGGGCTGCCGCCGACGCCGATCCATGTCTTCAACGTGCCGTTCTCGACAGGAGGATAGACCAGCTGATCCCTGAGCGGCGGACGCAGCTTGCCTTCCCAGCTCACCGGCTTCTGCGGCAGCAGGGTGGCGAACAGATCGAGCTTTTCCTCGAACAGCTCTTCGTATTTGCGCAGATCGAATCCGAACAGCGGAAAGGATTCCGTGAACGAGCCGCGGCCGAGGATCACTTCGGCGCGGCCGCTCGAGAGTGCATCCAGCGTCGCAAAGCGCTGGAACACGCGGATTGGGTCGTCCGAGGAGAGCACCGTCACGGCCGAGCCGAGATGAATGCGTTTCGTGCGCGCCGCGATGGCCGCGAGCACGGTCTCGGGCGAGGAGATCGCGAAATCAGATCGGTGGTGCTCGCCGAGCCCGATGAAATCGAGGCCGAGCTCGTCGGCCAGCACCGCCTCGTCGACGACGTTGCGGATCACCTGCGCATGCGCAAGCGTGGTGCCGGAGGCATCCCTGGTGACGTCGCCAAAGGTATCCAGTCCGAATTCGAGCGGTGCGGTCATCGATCAGGTCTCTGTGGGATGATCGGCCAGATCTAATGAACCGCAGCCAGGCCACAAGGGCGCGCACGGAAATGCTCGGTTTCCGTTCGTGAGGCCTATTTCGAGATCCGTACGACCATCTTGCCGAGGGCTGCGCGCGTTTGCATCGTCTTGAACGCCTCGCGAAAATCCTCCAGCGCGAAGACGCGGCCGACTGCGGGCTTCAGCTTGCCTTCGGCGAGCCAGCCGATCAGCTGGGACATCAGGCGCTTCTGGACGTCGGGCTCGCGCGTTGGGATTTGCGCGAGGTCGACGCCGAGCAGGGCGCCGCCCTTGAGCAGCGGCAGATTGAACGGCAGCGCGGGAATGGCGCCGGCGGCGAAGCCAACCACGAGATGGCGTCCGCGCCAGGCGATGGAGCGAAACGCCTGCACCGAGATTTCGCCGCCGACCGGATCGAAGATCACGTCGGCGCCCTGTCCGCCCGTCAACTCCTTGAACGTGTCGCGCCAACCGGCCTGCGTGTAGTCGATCACCTCGTCGGCGCCGTGCGCCCGTGCGAACGCGCGCTTCTCCTCTGTCGATGCCGCCGCGATCACGCGGGCGCCGAGCAGCTTGCCGATCTGCACGGCCGCGGTCCCGGTGCCGCCGGCCGCGCCCAGCACGAGCAACTGTTCGCCCGCGACGATCATGGCGCGCGCGCTCAGGGCGTAGAGCGCAGTGAGATAATTGGCGCGGAATGAAGCGGCGACCTCGGGTGCAACGCCATCCGGCAGCGGGTGGAGTGCTTCAGGCTTGACGACGATCTCTTCGGCGAGCGCGCCCGAGCGCGTCATGCCCATCACGCGCATGCCGGGCCGATAGCCTGCCGGCTCGCCCGGAGCCTCCGCCACAATTCCTGCAAACTCCGTCCCGGGAATGAAGGGCAGCGGATCCTTGGTCTGGTAGAGGCCTTGGATCTTCAAGCCGTCGACAAATCCAATTCCCGCGGCTTCCACCCGAATGCGCAACTGTCCGGGCTCGATCCGCGGAGACGGAACGTCCTTCAGCGCGATCTGATCGATGGGGGCGTATTGCTCGACGACGACGGCTTTCATGGCGGACCTCTGTGGTTCCGGTGATCCTGACAGGTCCCGACGCCAGCCTCTTGTGTCTACCGCCACATCCCCCGCATCCGCGCGCCGATGTCGACCTTCGGCCCCTGCGCGCCCGTACGCGCCGCGCCTGCGGCGGCCTTCGGCCAGGCGGTGCGCTCGAACAGGTAGACCAGGGATTCCGGGATGAAGCGGGTGCGCGAGGCGTAGACGTGGCGGTCGCCCTTGGCGGCCTGGCCGTGGACGAAGAAGCGCTGGGGAACGACGAGGTGCAGATCGTCCTTGGCCCGCGTCATCGCGACATAGAGCAGGCGGCGCTCCTCCTCGAGCTCGGCGCTGGTGCCGGCGCCGAGGTCGGAGGGCATGCAGCCGTCGACGACGTTGAGCACGAACACCGACTTCCACTCCTGGCCCTTGGCGGAGTGGATGGTGGAGAGGATCAGATAATCCTCGTCGCGCAAGGGCGGCCCGGATTTGTCGCTGGTCGCATCCGGTGGATCGAGCGTGAGCTCCGTGAGGAATTTCTCGCGCGAGGGATAGCCGCTCGCGATTTGCTCGAGCTGCATCAGGTCGGCACGGCGCGTCTCGGACTCCTCGTGGATGCGATCGAGATGCGGTTCGTACCACAGCCGTACGCGTTCGAGATCAACAGGCCATTCCGAGTAGCGCAGGTTCTCGACGGTGCGGACAAAGTCGGTCCAGTCGGCGCCGGTGCGCGCGGGCACCGGGAGCTGGCCGAGTGCGGCCAGCGGATCCATGCTCTCGGCCATCTGGTCGAGCACGCGCTGTGCGGTCGCCGGGCCGACGCCGGGCAACAGATGCAGGATGCGGAAGCCGGCGACGCGGTCGCGTGGATTCTCGGCAAACCGCAACAGCGCCAGCACGTCCTTGACGTGCGCGGCATCGAGGAATTTCAGCCCGCCGAACTTCACGAAGGGAATGTTGCGGCGGGTCAGCTCGATCTCCAGCGGACCCGAATGCGACGACGTGCGGAACAGCACCGCCTGGTGCTTGAGCAGCGCGCCTTGCTCGCGGTTGGCCAGCACCTCCTCGACGATGTAGCGGGCCTGGTCGGCTTCGCCGTGCACGGTGACGAGCTGCGGCTTGTGGGACCCGGCGCGGTCGGTCCAGAGGTTCTTGGTGAAGCGCTCCCGGGCAAGGCCGATGACGCCGTTGGCCGCCGCCAGCACCGGCTGCGTCGAGCGGTAATTGCGGTCGAGCGTGATCATCTCGGCCCGCGGCGAAAAGCTCTGCGGGAAGTCCAGGATGTTGCGCACGGTGGCGGCGCGGAACGAGTAGATCGACTGCGCGTCGTCGCCGACCACGGTGAGCCCGCGGCCGTCGGGCTTGAGCGCCAGCAGGATCGAGGATTGCAGGCGGTTGGTGTCCTGATATTCGTCGACCAGCACGTGATCGAAGCGGCCGCCGATCTCCTCGGCGATCAGCGCGTCGCTCATCATCTGCGACCAGTAGAGCAGCAGGTCGTCGTAATCGAGCACGTGCTGGGCCTGCTTGGCTTCGACATAGGCCGCGAACAGGCCCTTCAGCTCGGCGGCCCAGCCGGCGCACCAGGGATAGTGCGCCCCCAGCACCTTCTCGATCTCCATCTCGGCATTGACGCAGCGCGAGTAGACCGACAGGCAGGTGCCCTTGGCCGGAAAGCGGCTCTCGGTCTTCGACAATCCGCGCTCGTGCCGGACCAGATTCATCAGGTCGGCGGAATCCTCGCGGTCGTGGATGGTGAAGGCGGGATCGACGCCGATCCGCTCGGCATATTCGCGGAGCAGGCGCGCGCCGATGCCGTGGAAGGTGCCGGCCCAGGTGAGGGCATCGCGCATGATCGCGGCGTTGTTCTCGCCGAGCACCTTTCGGGCGATACGCTCGACCCGGCCGGCCATCTCGGCCGCGGCGCGGCGGGAGAACGTCATCAGCAGGATGCGGCGCGGATCTGCGCCTGCGACGATCAGGTGCGCGACGCGGTGGGCCAGCGTGTTGGTCTTGCCCGAGCCGGCACCGGCAATGACGAGCAGGGGCGCGCCCACGGTCACGCCGTCGGCCACGCCATGCTCCACGGCGCGGCGCTGCTCCGCATTGAGCGTATCCAGATATGTCGCCACGAATCGCCCCGGTGAAACGGTCAGAATCGGCTATCGCGGCGCGAATCGCAATGCGGCTGGACGGAGCTCGATTTAACACCTAGGGAAAAGCGGGACAAAAGTTCCATCCCGAGAAGCGGCGCACCCGGCATGACCGAACCCAAGCCCGAGTCCAAGCCCGAGTTTAAGCCCGAGCAGTTCGAGATGCGGCGGCTGGAGTCGCTCAGCAACACCATCTTCGGCGTTGCCATGACGCTGCTCGCCTACGACCTGCCGAAGGCGGCCGTGTTCACCGGTGCGCCCGACTGGAACGATCTGGCCCGGGTCTATTCGGGCAAGCTGATCGGCTTCGCGCTCAGCTTCATCATCGCCGGCGTGTTCTGGATCAGCCATCACCGGCGGCTGGCGCGGCAGCCGGTGGGCAGCCGCGGTGCGGTGATGCTCAATTTGTTTTTCCTGCTGTCGATCGTGCTGCTGCCGGTGACCAACGGCCTCTACACCAACTATCCCCTGAGCAGCGCGGTCGCCGTGCTCTATGGCGTGCATCTGAGCGCGATCGCCGGCCTCAACGCCTGGCTCTGGTGGAGGATATTGGGCGGCTGGAGCCATGAGATCATGGCCTCGCTGTTTCCGCTGCTCGTGTTCATTCCGGGTACGATCGTGGCCGCCTTCGCGCCGCACGCCGCGCCCTTCCTGTGGTTTATTGCCTTCGGCGGCCTCCTGATCCAGCGCTTCTATGGCGCGCGGACCGGACCGGGCGCGTAAGGCGGCTGCTCAGCCCCGTGTCGTACCGAACCCGTCGGCCGGCACGAAAAGCTTGACCGGGCGGATTTCGTAGACGGCCGACGGGTTGACCTCGCGCAGCTTGCGCGCCGCCGCAATCGCTTCTTCCTCTGTGTCGTAGTTCACGAGGTGGAAGCCCAGAAGCTGCTCCTTGGTCTCGGCGAATGGGCCATCCAGCACCATGCCGGCGCCGGGACCGCGCAGGGTCTTGGCCTTCTGGGTGTCATCCAGGCGGGCGGCCGGGCCGAAATGTCCGCTTGCCCGCAGAGGTGCCTGAACCTCGATCACTTTCGACACGACGGCCGCGTCCTGCTCAGGCGTCCAGGCCAGGAGCTCGTCTTCCACGTGATAGGCCAGGATGGCGTAGAGCATCGTCACCTCGGTTGCTTCTGAGTTCGCTGTCCGAAGGACGTATCACCGCCGCCGAATCCGACAAGCCCGCCGACGAAAATATTGCGTCGCGACGCGCGTGACGAAACCGTCCTGAAACCCGATTGCCGCCTTGCGGGGTGAACGCTGCCCAAAGCCAAGGCGACTGATGGCCACCAAGAACACTTCGGAGGCGGCCATGTCGACCATCAGGATCATCTGCGACGCGCGTCGGGCGGGACAATCGGACGCGGCAGATTTGCACGACCAGAGCGGCCACCACCGCTATTACGGCAGCTCGGCCGAGAACGGCGGCGAGCGCATCGTCGAAAGCCGCCGCGGCAAGCGCCCGCGCGCGCCGAACGTCTGCGGCTTCTGAAGCTGCGCGCTTTGTGACAGCCTGCGACAATGAGCATTCTGCAGATATCGATTGCCGCGATGCCGTTCCTGCTCTCGCTCGTGAGCAGGTCCAGCAAGGTGATCGCGCCATGCCTGCTCGCGAGCATCTTCACCGTGCTGCTCGGCGATGAGCCCCACCGGGCGGTCATGGCCTGGTGCGTCGGCACGCTGATCGCCGCCGTCGCCATGCGCGAATGGCTCCGCGCGATCTGAGTCGCCCGCCGATGAAGGCAAATCCCCAAATGAAAAGGCGCGGCGGGGAAAACCCCGTCGCGCCCGATTTCTTGCTCGCTGGTCCAGGGCTGAGAGCGCCCCGATGCCAAGCCCTTCTCAGAACTTAGCGGGCGATCCCAGCGAGGTGACAGCGCTTGGTAAGAGACACTGGATCACCTCCTTTCGTTGGTTGCGGAAGATTCCAATATAGGCTGGCAGGCCGCCGCTGTTAAGGGGAGGGTGGCAGCGGGTGGAACCGGCCCTGTGCACAAGGCGCCGAAAGCGGTCCCGGGCCGCTTTTCGGGCGATAAAGCCACAACCGGGGCAGTTGAGACCGCCGCCCGGCCGTGTTAGGGAGCCGGTGATGCGGGTGTAGCTCAATGGTAGAGCAGCAGCCTTCCAAGCTGAATACGAGGGTTCGATTCCCTTCACCCGCTCCAGTCAAATACGACAAAAATCACTTAAGATTCAGTGTGTTACATAAGGCGGATGACTCCGTAGAGAGTCCTCAAAGGTTTCGCGTCCTTTTTCTCGGGCGTACGGATTTTTCTAAGTAGAAGTAGTTGAATTTCAGTAGAGCATCACAGCTGAGTAGGAGCTTTCTCCAAAGTACGATTTTGCAATCAACCGCGGGACGCTACACTTCAGCTTAGGGTAGGGGCGGAGGGGCAATGACCGCAGCAGATGTGGCCTCTGCGGTGGACGAGTTTCTTCGGACACCGAAGACGGCGATAGGCGTGGAGGTCCCCATGGCCTGGGCGAACGGCTATTCTCCCTACGAGAAGGTTATTCATTTCCCGTTAGAGGTTAATGGTGAGCAGACCGGCGCGCAGTTGATGATCGTCGGGTTTCCGGACGCATCGATTCTGAAGTTTCGTGTGGGTCTGCTATTCCCCGGTGCAGTATGTCGCCTAGATCATACGGACGAAGTGCACCCAAACGCTCATCGAATATTAGAAGATAATGTGCCTATAATCGTAAGAGGCCCGCACTATCACTCTTGGCGCGTAAATAGACGTTTCTGTCGTGCCGGTAATTTGCCACCGAAGCTTCACAACGCCGAGGAGTTTGTCACTGGCGCCCGAAGCTTTGACGCAATTCTGCGTTGGTTTTGTGCTGACAACAACATCGTCGGACTGGGTCCAGATCACCGTATTGAACTACCGAGGCCAGAGAGACTGCTGTGATGAATGACAATCTGGAACATATCGCAGACTCGATCATGCACGGGATGCGGGACATCGCCACCATTGAGGTGGTTGGCGATGGCGTGCGCTTTACGACGCACTGTATGTACCCTTCCAACGGGTTAGTTCGTGTAACAGTGAAAGGCGGACGCGAAACGGTATATGCGTCGGACGAAGGCGAGGCAGTTGGTGAAGCTCTCAGTGCTGGAGCTGTGCTGAGAAATCCGGACAAGCTGCTTCGCGGCTTGCTTCGCCCGCAGGGCCTCGACATCAGCAACGGCATTATTCGATCTGATCGGATGCCGCTGGAGGCAGCTCCGTTGGCAATTCTAGCCGTCTCGAACGCCGCGCGCGACATTGCGGTTTGGCTGTACGACCACCACCGTTTGAAAAGCAGCAGAGACTTCAGGCGGATGCTCTCAGAGTTTCTGAAGCATAAGTTTGATGATCAAGTATCGGCCGCCACCATCGTTGGAAAGAGCAACAAGCCACACAAGTTCGCCAACGTAATTTCATTCCCAAATGGTCGTAGGCTGATTGTCGATCCTGTCGCGAACGATCCATCGTCAATAAACGCTCGTGTAGTGGCGCACTTGGATGTGCGAAGCACGAATGATCCGACCATCGATCAAAGGATCGTATACGACGACGCTGAAAAGTGGTCGCCTTCAGATCTCAACCTTCTTCAAGTCGGTGCGAATGTAATTCCATTCTCGAAGGCCACAGACGTGATCCAACGTGCAGCAGAGAGAGTCCAAGTGGCTTAGTTGTCGTCATTCACACAACATCACGGCGCCGCCTGAAGCATAAAGAGTTCTCCCAGCTTTCCCGATTTGGGAGGAGGTTTGTACCTTTAATGGCAAACCATGGCGAGGCCGTGTTGACGTCGTTTCTGGAGGCTTTCCCTGCCAGCATATCAGCGCCGCTGTCGACCGGTCGTATCGCGCAAAAACCCGGACAATGCCTCGTTGAAGCCGTCGGGGTCGGTCTGCGGGAAGTGATGGCCGCCCTGGTCGAATAGCTTGAGTTGAGCGTGCGCGATCGCGTCGTCGAGTTGCCGCGCATGGTTGACCGGCACCAGAAGATCGTCGATCGCGCTGCAGATCAGGGTCGGTGCCACGATCTTCTGCAGATAGTCCCGGCTGTCGTGGGCGAGCAGGGCGTCAATCCGTGCGAGCGTCACCGATGGATCGGTCGCCGCGCTGCTAGAGGGTGCGGTGGTTTCGGGCCAGACGAGTGGTTTTGTCAGGATGGATCCGAGTACGTCATAGGCTTTGGCGTCGCCCTCCGACAGCAGCCGGTGGCGGAGCGTGAAGACGGTCTTGAAGCGGGTGTCGGCACAGGCCCAGGTGCCGCTGAGGCACACGGCCGACACGCGTTCGGGCATGTGCGCAGCCAGATATTGCGCCACCGCGCCGCCCGTGGAGTGTCCCACCAGGGAAAAACGCGCGAAGCCGAGCGATCCGGCCAGATTGAGAACATCCTGCGCCCAGCCGGCGATTGAATAGGGCATCGGCGCCCGCGGGCTGTCGCCGATGCCGGGATGGTCGTACGTCACGCAGGTGAAATCCGCAGCGAGCGCCTTGACCTGCGCCCGCCAGTAATCCGCGCGGCCGCCCAGTCCGGTGATGAAGACGAGCGGTGGACCGCTGCCTTCGACATGACAAGCCAAGCCGTCAACCAGACGCATTGTCATCGTGCGACCTCCTGAATTGACGCCTGCGAACGATCGCCGCGGCTGATGTGATTACGGATTGTAGCGCCGCGACGCTTCTCGCCCGTCATCATAGCTCGCCTCGAAGATCGGTGCTGCAAGAGTCGCGCGCACCTTCAGGATGCCGGTGCCGATGTTCTTGAACCCGTGGCGGATGCCTGCGGGCACGAGGACGGACTGGTTTGCAGTCACGATGTGGGTTGCGCCGCCGAGATGGATCTCGGCCTGTCCCTCCATGACTTCCAGAACCTCTTCCACCGCGTGGGTGTGAATGGGAGCCCCAAGGCCGAAGTCGCAGAATTGCTCGAAGATGCAAAGCTGATGCGACGTCGTCAAAGCGGAGATCCGCATGAAGGTCTTGACGCCAGGGCGCCAAAGTTCGGCGTCCTGGCTTGCGTGGTCTATCACGTCCATCGTTTCTCTCGGCTTCTGATCATGCGGTGAGGTTATTGTGCCGTGGCGGTCTTGATCTTGTCGAGCCACGGCTTGGCCATGGGGAATTCCTTCAGCAGGGCCGCGTGGGTATCCGGCGCGGTGGCGCGAAAGCTTGCAAGGTCGGGCTCGATGATCTCGATCTTGCTCTTCTTCATGGTCTCGAGGCTGTTGTCGTAGTCCTTCTTGTAGTGGGCGTTGGCGAAGGCGACGGCTTCGGCGGTCGCTTCATCCATAATTTTCCTGTGCTCGGGAGACAGAGCGTCGTACTTCGCCTTTGACATGAGGATGACGCCCGGCATGTACATCACTTTTGCCAGAACGTAGGTCTTGGAGACCTCGATGAAGCGATCCTGCAGGAAGACGTCGGGTGAATTTTCGGCTGCGTCGACGGCGCCATTTTGAAGGGCAACATACAGTTCGGTGTAGGCCATCGGGGTTGGTTGGGCGCCGAGCGCTTCATAGGCCTTGACGTAACCCGGTCCCTGGATCACACGGATCTTGAGGCCTTTCATGTCCGCGGCGGACTTGATGATCTTGCCGTTGGTGAAGATGTTGCGTTCCAGCGCCGAGATGAAGCCCAGTCCTTGCAGATTGTAGCGGGGCAGAAGATCGAGCATTTCGCGGCCGATCGGGCCCTGAAGCACGCCGTTGGCCTGGGCGACGCTGTTGAACAGGTAGGGAAAGGAAAACACCGTGAAATCCTTGGCGGTGTTCTCGAGCGGCGCTTCGCCGGTGACGACAATGTCCTGCGTTCCCGTGCGGACCGACTGGATCTGCTTGACCTCGCCGCCCAGCTGCGCTCCCGGAAAGACGTTGATCTTGATCTGGCCGTTCGATTTGGCGGCCGCGACTTCGGCAAGCTTGCTGGCGGCGGCGTGGTAGTGGCTCGCGGTTGTGAGAACGTGTCCGACGTTCATCTCGACGATTTGTGCAGAGGCGGGAAGGGCGGCGATGCACCCTGCAAGGGCCAGGAACGACAGGCTGAACGGTCTCATGAAGCTGCTCCTATGGGGCGGGACCATCCCGCGAAAGTCTGAATGAATGTGACGGCTGCAACGGACACGACGATGGCCACGCTGATCATCGCAGCAGCGCCAGAGAGATCGGCGGGACGTAGCTGATGAGGAGGACGTCGAAGGTCAGGACTCCCAGATAGATCAGGACCGGCCTGGTCATGGCGTCCATCGACACGCCGGAAATCTGGCTCGCAATGTTGAGGTTCACCGCGACCGGGGGCGTTACCATTCCGGTCGCGACATTGACGATGAAGATGATCCCGAAGTGAACGGGGTCGATCCCGTAGGCCTGCGCAACCGGCGCCAGGATGGGCGCAAGGATCAGGATCGTCGCCAGCGCTTCCATGAACGTGCCGACGACGAACAGCAGCACGTTGACGAGCAGCAGATACGCGATGGGGCCGCTCGCGATCTTCGCGATCAGCTCGCCGAAATATTGCGGGATCTGGTTGATCGTCATTGCGTAGCCGAACAGGGCCGCGAACGCGACGATGAGCATGACCATGCCGGTCATGACCGCGGAGTCGTTCAGGATATCGATCAGGTCGCGGAAGCTGATCTCATGGTAGACGAAGCGGCCGACCAGAAAGCCGTAGATCACCGCGACGACGGAGGCTTCGGTCGCGGTAAAGACGCCGGAGTAGATGCCGCCCAGAATGATGACCGGCATCATGAGCGCAATCGCGGCTTCGCGGCCGACGACAAAGACATTGCGCGCCCATTCCCGGATCGGCACGAGCTGGGTTCGGTCGAAGTCCTGCAGCGTCGCCACGATGCAGATGGTCGCGATGAGGCTGAGGCCGATCAATATCCCCGGAACGATGCCGGCGATGAAGAGTCCGCCGATCGAGACGTTGGCGACGAGGCCGTAGATCACCATCGGCAGCGAAGGCGGAATGATCGCGCCGAGTTCGCCGCCGACTGCGACGGTTGCGGCCGCGAAATTCTTCGGGTAGCCCTTTCGCACCATGGCCGGGACCATCGTGGAGCCAACCGCGGCCGTCGTCGCCGAAGACGATCCCGAAATGGTCGAGAAGAACATGCAGGTGAGGATGGCTGCGCTGCCGACGCCGCCTCTCATCCAACCGAGCAATGCGGTCGCGAGGTTGATCAGGCGGTTGGAGATCCCGCCGACCTTCATGATGTTGCCGGCCAGCACGTAAAAGGGGACGGCAAGCAGAGCGAAGGAATCGAGCGCCTCGAAGACGTTTTGAGGAACGCTGATGAGATCGACACCCTTGGCCCTGAGCGCGACGATCGAGGAGATGCCCATGACGGCGAAGATCGGCGCGGCCAGAACGATCAGGAGCGTCATCGAGCCGAACAGCACTGCCATCATCCTGCTCCAGATCAGACCAGCGTGTTTTCGGGATTGTCGGCCTCTGCAACGGCGAGCGGCGTATTCGATCTGATCCGGTGCTCGACGATGAAGGCGACGATGTTGATGATGGCGAAGGCGGAGCCGGCCGGCAGCGCCAGATACACCCAGGACAGCGAGACGTTGAGGACAGTCGAGGTCTCGCTCTGACCGAATTCGACCCAGCGCCAGCCGAGCCAGATCAACTCGCCGAAGAAGGCGACGGTGATGGCGAGAGCGGCCAGGCGGACGGCATCTCCCCAGCGAGGCGGCAGCGCGTCGGGCAGGGTATCGACCGCGATCAGGGCGCCGGATCGCGCCGCAACGGCGGCACCGAGAAAGATGCACCATATCATCAGGTAGCGCGCGAGCTCCTCGGTCCATGGCACCGAGGCGATGATGCCGAGACGCGGCAGCAGAAACCGGACAACGATCTGCAATCCGACGGCCAGGACCATGATGCCAAGCGTCGCGCCCACCAAATGGCGCAGGGCCACATTCATCCGGTCGACAGCGCTCAGGAATGCCAGCATCCGCGGAGAATCCTCAGGCGACGTCGGAAAGCGACCGCTTGTGCCCGATCCATGTGGTGAGACTTTCGGCGACCGAATGGATGTGCTCACGAAGCAACGCAACGCCACCATCGACATCCCTCAGGCGCGCGAAAGCGATGAGGCGTCTGTGGTCCTCGAGCTCCCGGTCTGCGTCGACCGACACCGTGAGCTTGAGATTGACGTAGCGATTTGCGTTGTCGTGCACGGTTCGCAGCAGGCGCAGAGCGAGATGGCGGCCGCTTGCCACACATAGCGCGTGATGGAAGCGCCAGTTGAGTTCGCCCCAATCGCGCGAGTTGGTCACCGCGCTCGCTTGGGTGATGACGTCCTGAGCAGCCTGGAAGTCCGTTTCCGACATCGCCGGGATGGCAAGCCCGAACAGCCAGGGTTCGAGCTGCAGTCGCATTTCGAACAGCTCTTCGATCTCGTGGGGAGAGAGTGACGACACGACCGTGCCCTTGTGCAGCTCGGTCGTGACCAGGCCTTCGCCTTCGAGCTGCCGGATGGCCTCCCTCAGGGGAACGCGAGACACCCCGAGCTCGGCGGCGAGCTTCTCCTGCCGCAGCTTGGTGCCTTCGGCCAACTCGCCAGACACGATGCGGCGCCGCAGCACATCTACGATCTGATCAGTCAGGGACTGACGGGCAACTTGCATGGGGATCTCCATAATTGAATACAATATTCATAGCCGAGACGACGCAAGCTTAAAACATGGACATATAATGCCGAAAATTGCATCAGATTACCACTTGGCAACAGCGCTGCGATATCAAATGAATAATGTATTCAATTGGAGACTGGACTATGCGGGTCGAGAACAGGGTTGCAATCGTCACCGGGGCAGCGGCGGGGATCGGTGAGGCCGTCGCACGGTTGCTCGTGCGAGAGGGTGCCAAGGTGGTCGTGGCCGACCGCGACGGCGATCTGGCCGGGAAGGTGGCGTCGTCTCTGGGCGACGCGGCCATTTCGGCGCGGGCCGACGTCTCCAAGTCTGAAGACGTCAGGGCGATGGTCGATCTGGCGGCCGCCCGGTTCGGCAAGATCGACATTCTGGTCAACAACGCGGGCTTCGGTATTCGCGGCAACGTGGTTGCTACCGAAGAGGCAGATTGGGACGCGCTGATGGGCGTCAACCTGAAGGGCGTCTATCTC
Source organism: Bradyrhizobium cosmicum (assembly GCF_007290395.2). Taxonomy (NCBI): domain Bacteria; kingdom Pseudomonadati; phylum Pseudomonadota; class Alphaproteobacteria; order Hyphomicrobiales; family Nitrobacteraceae; genus Bradyrhizobium; species Bradyrhizobium cosmicum. Next base: position 2,987,302 of record NZ_CP041656.2, read on the forward strand.
TGCTCGAAATATGCGATCCCTGTCATGGCGGCCCATGGCGGTGGTTCGATCGTGAACACGGCCTCCAACCTTGCCTCGGTCGGTCTGCCCGACCGTGCCGCCTATGTGGCGTCAAAGGGCGGTGTCGCTGCACTGACGCGCGCGATGGCCATCGATCATGCCGGCGAGCAGATTCGGGTCAACTGCGTCGCACCTGGTCCAACCCGGTCGACATATTTCGATCGCATGATCGCAACGCATGAGGATCCGGAAGGATTCGTGGCCGGTCTGGCGGCCCGATCGCCGATGAACCGAATGGGCACGCCCGCGGAAATCGCAAACGTGATCCTTTGGCTGGCGTCCGATGAAGCGTCGTTCGTGACGGGGGCGATGTACACGGTCGATGGCGGCGCGACGGCGTGGTAACGCCGCGATCGACCTGATCGCTCAGCTTTGCCGATCTCGCCGGCAGCTCCGCGGTTCAGAGCGTCACATCCCGGTTGACGTTCTTGTACAGGAGATAGACCGACTGGCTCGCGCCGGTGGGATAGAACTGCTGTGGGCAGAACGATCCCATCCAGATGAAGTCGTCGACCCAGATTTCGTGCCAGCTATTGCCGAGATAATACAAGCCTTGGCCCTCCAGCATGAGCAGTCCGTGCTCCATGATGTGGGTCTCGACGGCCGGAAAACAGACGCCGGGCTGGAAGAACATCAGGTTCATCTCGAAATCGAACCGGAGGTCGCCAATTGGCAGCAGGTGCTTGAAGCCGCGCCCCTGCAGTCCGGTATGGTTCGTCATCGGCATCGCCTGGTGTTGACCGATGATGGCCGTCGGTGCCGCGATCCCCTCGGCCGTTTCATAACGCTTCTTGACCGCGATGACCCGGGCGGGCGCAGCGGGAGAGCAGGACATCGTGAACGACGTGCCCGGCGGCACATAGGCAAAGCCACCTGAAGTCAGCGGGGTCGGGGCGTCGGTGCCGATTTTGAGGTCGACCGCTCCCGTCACGACGTAGAAGAAATGCTGAAGATCGGCACAGATCGGCCGGGCGGTGCCGCCCGAGGGCTCGATTTCCAGCATGAACTGGGCAAAATCGGCTCCGAGCGTCGGCGCCGCGAGAAAGCGCACCGTCGTTGACGACCATGCCGGCAGCCGGCTCTTCAACACGCCTTCGGGCGGAATGAACGCGAAATTGCGGCCCACGACTGCGCGGCTGTGGCCGATCGCGCCAGGACGAACGACGCCGGGTTGGGCAGGCAGATCGGTGGGGTGCATCTGGAATTCCCTGGTCAACTCGCAACGGCGAGGTGCCGCGCAGCATTGGCGGAAGACCGGAAGCGTTGCGACGCGGGCGAATGTGGCTCTGCTGATACCGGCTGCTTCAATCTGATAAATGACAGCGCAGTGTACTGCAACGGCGGCCGGCCGATGCCCTCAATACCGGGTTGACCGCGGTGGTCGATATGTCAGAGAAGGCGGTGCGGCCGGAACTGGAGCTGCTGTCCGTCGGGCCGCCGTTGGGAGCAAGTGTGGATATGGCAGAGCGCATCGCTCTCATCACCGGCGTGACTGGGCAGGACGGCGCCTATCTGGCCGAATATCTGCTGTCGCTCGGCTACGTCGTGCACGGCATCAAGCGTCGCTCGTCCTCGTTCAACACCGCGCGGGTCGATCATCTCTATCAGGACCCGCATGTCGGAGACGTGCCGTTCCTGATGCATTACGGCGACATGACGGACTCGACCAATCTGATCCGCCTGGTGCAGCAGATCAGGCCGACCGAGATCTACAATCTCGCCGCCCAGAGCCACGTCGCCGTCAGCTTCGAGAGTCCGGAATACACCGCCAATGCCGACGCGATCGGTGTGCTGCGGCTGCTGGAAGCGGTCCGCATCCTCGGCATGGAGAAGGAGACGCGGTTCTACCAGGCCTCGACCTCCGAGCTCTACGGCCTCGTGCAGGAGATCCCGCAAAAGGAGACCACGCCGTTCTATCCGCGCTCGCCTTACGGCGTCGCAAAGCTCTATGGCTACTGGATCACCGTGAATTACCGCGAAGCCTACGGCATGTTCGCCTCCAACGGCATCCTGTTCAACCACGAGAGCCCGATCCGGGGCGAGACCTTCGTCACACGCAAGATCACCCGCAGCGTCGCCCGCATCGAGGTCGGCCTGGAAAACACGCTCTATCTAGGCAATCTCGAAGCCAAGCGCGATTGGGGCCATGCCCGGGATTACGTCGAGGGCATGCACATGATCCTGCAAGCCGACAAGCCCGACGATTTCGTGCTCGCCACCGGCGAGACGCGTTCGGTACGCGAGATGGTCGAGCTGTCGTTCGCGCAGGTCGGGCGCCGCATCGAATGGCGCGGCAAAGGCGTCGAGGAGACCGGCATCGATGCGAACAGCGGCAAGACGGTCGTGAAGATCGATCCGACCTATTTCCGTCCCACCGAGGTCGATCTTCTCGTCGGCGATGCCAGCAAGGCACGCGATGTGCTCGGCTGGAAGCCGAAGCGGACGTTTGCCGAGCTCGTCCAGGAGATGATGGCGAGCGATCTGGCCGAGGCAAAGCGGGACGCGGCCAGTGGTAAGCGCACCGTTTGAGCTGAAGGGCAGAAGCGTCTACGTCGCCGGCCATCGCGGCATGGTTGGCAGCGCGATCGCGCGCCGGCTTGCGCGTGAGGACGTCAAGCTCGTGACGGTGGACCGGCGCGAGGTCGATCTCTGCAACCAGGCCGCCGTGTTCGACTGGTTCGGACGCGTGCGGCCGCAGGTCGTGTTTCTCGCCGCCGCCAAGGTCGGCGGTATCGTCGCCAACAACACGCTGCGCGCCGAGTTCATCTACGAGAACATCGCGATCGCGGCCAACGTGATCCAGGCCGCGCATCAGAGCGGCGCCGAGAAGCTGATGTTTTTGGGCTCGTCCTGCATCTATCCGAAGCTGGCGGCGCAGCCCCTGCGCGAGGACTCGGTGCTATCAGGCCCGCTCGAGCCGACCAACGAGCCCTACGCGATCGCCAAGATCGCCGGTATCAAGATGGCGGAGGCCTATCGCAGTCAGTACGGGTGCGACTTCATCAGCGTGATGCCGACCAATCTCTACGGCCCTGGCGACAATTATCATCCCGAACTCAGCCACGTGGTCGCCGCCCTGATCCGCCGCTTCCACGAGGCGAAGATCGCGGGTGCCGGGAGCGTCGTGGTCTGGGGCACCGGCACGCCGCGGCGCGAATTCCTCTATGTCGACGACATGGCGGACGCCTGCGTGCACCTGATGAAGACCTATTCCGGCGCGGAGCTGGTCAACATCGGCACCGGCGAGGACATTACCATCGCCGAGTTCGCGCGTGTCGTGGCCGAAATCGTCGGCTACAGCGGCGATATCGCTTTCGATAGTTCACGCCCCGACGGTACGCCGCGCAAGCTGCTCGATGTCAGCCGTCTCGAGAAGCTCGGCTGGCGCGCAAAGACTTCGCTTCATGATGGCTTGAGACAAGCATACGAAGCATATCGGGCCGATGTGCGGTCCTTAAAATGAGCTGACCAGGAAGGATCATGATCGGTCGGCCGTTTGATCTTCGGGGCCATCAGGATCAACAGCGACAGGGCCCAAAATCGCGATCCGTTTAACAAGAATCAGTGAAGCGTCGAGGCGGGCCTTCGTAGGAACCATCACCGCCAGCACGAGTTGGCCGATTGGGTGGGCAAAACGTCATACGAGGCAGACCGTGCAAGAAGCCGTGCGGGTGGATTCCACCGCGCAAATCGCAGGCCATCCGATCCATCCGATGCTGGTGCCGATTCCCATCGCTTGTTTCGTCGGTGCTTTGCTGACTGACATCGCCTACACCGTCACCGCCGAGATCATGTGGGCTGATTTCTCCGCCTGGCTCTTGATCGTCGGCGTTACCTTTGGCGTGCTGGCCGCGATCGCGGGCCTGACTGACTTCTTGGGCAACCGTCTGGTCCGGTCCCAATTGCCCGCATGGCCGCATCTGGTCGGCAGCGCGGTGGCGCTGGTCCTGGCCATCTTCAATGCCCTGATCCACACGCGCGATGCCTGGACCTCGGTTTGGCCGACCGGGCTCATTCTCTCGGTGATCACGGTCCTGATCCTGCCGGTGAGCGGCTGGCTCGGCTGGGCGTTGGTCTATCGGCACGGTGTAGGAGTTGCGCGATGACCTCATTGTTTGCCCGCGCGCTGCTGTGCTCTTCGCTGCTATGTCTTGCCGGCTGCGATGATGGCAGTGGTGATCCCAAGGCCCAGATCGGCGCCAATCCGAAGTTGCCTGAGATCCAGCAATATCTGCTGCCGCCGATTCACATTGCACGCATCGTCGGGTGGAAGAAGGACGAGACGCCGACGGTTGCGGAAGGCTTGCAGGTCAAGGCGTTTGCGACCGGCTTGCAGCATCCGCGCTCGATCTACGTCCTGCCCAATGGCGACGTGCTGGTTGTCGAGTCCAAGGCGCCGAAGGGCGCCCCGATCAAGCGGCCCAAGGAAATCGTGATGGGCTTTGTCGAATCCTGGGCGACCTCGGGCGGTGATACCGGACCGAGCAACCGCATCACGCTGCTGCGCGACAGCAACGGGGACGGTATTCCGGACAGTCAGAGTGTCTTCCTCGACCATCTCAACTCGCCGTTCGGCGTCGCGCTCGTCGGCAATGATCTCTACGTCGCCAACACCGATGCGATCGTCAGATATCCCTATACGGAAGGCGACACAAAGATTACCGCGCCGGGCACGGTGCTGACGCCGCTGCCGGGCGGCCCGATCGATCATCACTGGACCAAGAGTCTCGTCGCAAGCCCCGACGGTTCAAAACTCTATGCCGGCGTCGGCTCCAACAGCAACATCACCGAGAACGGCATGGAGGCGGAGCACAATCGCGCCAACATTCTCGAAGTCGATCGCGCCAGTGGCCGTTGGCGGATCTTCGCAAGCGGGCTGCGCAATCCCAATGGCCTCAGCTTCGAGCCGCAGACCGGCGCGCTATGGACGGTGGTGAATGAGCGCGACGAGCTCGGCCCCGATCTCGTGCCCGATTACATGACGTCGGTGAAGGACGGCGGCTTTTACGGCTGGCCCTACAGCTATTACGGCCCGCACGTCGATCCCCGCGTCAAGCCGGAGCGGCCTGATCTCGTCGCCAAGGCCATCGTGCCGGACTATGCCCTGAGCTCGCATGTCGCGCCGCTCGGCATGGCCTTCTCCACCGGCAGCAGCCTGCCGGCGGCCTATCGTGGCGGTGCCTTCGTCGGCGAGCACGGCAGCTGGAACAGGCAGGTGCTCAACGGCTACAAGGTCGTGTACGTCCCGTTCACGGACGGCAAGCCGAGCGGGCCGGCGCAGGACGTCGTCACCGGCTTCCTCAACAGCGACAACCAGGCGCGCGGCCGCCCGGTCGGCGTCGCCCTCGACAAAACTGGCGCGCTGCTGGTCGCCGACGACAGCGGCAACACGGTGTGGCGGGTGACCGCGGCGCACCCGCAGCTCACGCAGCGATAGAGAATCTGAGGAGTTGGATGATGGGCCTTGCTCAATACGCGATCGTACCGGTTCAGGATGAATGGGGCGTGCTGCACGACGGCAACATCAACGGCAAATACGCCACCAAGGAATCGGCGTTTGAATCGGCCGTGGCAGCGGCCTCCCTGGCGCTCCGCCAGGGCCATGAGGTCCATGTCAGCGTGCCCGGCCGTGAAGCTGGCGAAAACGCGCTCGGCAGCTAGCGGGCGATCCACGGCTGCTGACTGTTGCTGACTCCGCAGCTCGCCCTGCGGGCAGCGCCCCCATGCCATTCGGAACCAACATTCCTCGACTCCCCGGTCTCCGGTTAAGACACGTCCCTCAGGCGTGACCCGCGCCTGCCGGGCAGGCGACGTTTGGAATGCGGTTTCTGAAATCTGACAGCGGGATGATCGGCGTCCTGCTGGTTCTCGCGATCACCCAGCTCATCGGATGGGCAACGATCACCCTCCCGGCCGTGGTCGGACGCGACCTTGCGGCCGATCTTGGCCTGAGCCTGCCCGCGGTGTTCGCGGGCAGTTCGGTGTTTTATGTCACCATGGGCCTTTGCGCGCCCTGGCTCGGCAAGGCTTTTGCGCGGCACGGTGCCCGCAAGGTGATGATGGTGGGCACGGTTGTTACGGTGCCGGGCTACATCGTCCTGTCCCTCGCGCATGAGCCGCTACTGTATTTTGCCGGATGGGTCCTTCTCGGCATGGGCGGCAGCGCCGCGCTGTCGACCGGCGCCTACATCATGCTCAACGAGATTGCCGGGCGGCAGGCCAAGAGTGCCATCGGTGCCTTGATGCTGGTGTCGGGCCTGTCCAGCAGCATTTTCTGGCCGGCCACTTCGTTTCTCAGCGACCATTTCGGCTGGCGCATCACATGCCTCGTTTATGCGGCGATGCTGATGCTGATCTCGCTGCCGCTGTTGGCCTTCGGCGCGCCGCGCCGTCGTCCGTTAGGGGAAGAAGCCGGCCCGGCAGCCAAGCCTTCCACGTCCTCCAAGGCGTCCGGGCTGCCGCGAAGCACGTTCAACCTCGTGGTCTGCGCGATCACGCTCAACGCCTTCGTCCAGTTCGGCCTCGGCGCCATCCTGATCGAACTGTTGCGGGCCGAAGGGCTGTCGCCGGTACAGGCGATCGCGTTCGGCTCGATGCTCGGCGTGATCCAGGTCAGCGCCCGCGGCCTCGACTTTCTCGGCGGCGGGCGATGGGACGGCATCACGACCGGGCTCGTCGCGGGCACGGCGCTCCCTCTCGCCATGCTGCTGCTGATGGTGAGCGAGGGCGCGACCTGGGCGGTCGCGGTCTTCATCCTGCTCTATGGCGCCGGCAGCGGCGCGATGGCGGTGGCCAGGGCGACGATCCCGCTCGTGTTCTACGACCAGGCCGAATTCGCCAAGGCGATGTCGATGATCGCGCTGCCGCTCAATCTGGCCTCCGCCATCTCGCCGCCGCTGCTGGCCGGCCTGCTCACCCAGTTCGGCAGCCGCGGTGCGCTCGGTCTCACCTTCGTCTTCTCCTGTGCGACGGTACTGATCCTGGTGCTGCTCGGCCGCCGGCGTCCCCAAGTGGCCGCGGCGGCCGCCACCTGAGCCGAGCCGGTAATCTTCGCAGCGCGGAATTCGCCGCCCGCGGGCGACCTCCGTTGCGGGGCGGGGGATGGCCGTATGCCCGGCGTGCAGTGCTCACGGCGCGAAAATGGTGTATCCGCAGGGAGCGCGGTCACGGTCGAAAGCCGCCGCGCCAAGATTCAGTTTCCCGGAGGAAATCGACATGTCGGCCTTGCCGCTCTCAGGCATCAAGATCCTTGACCTTACCCGCGTGCTTGCCGGACCCTTGTCCGCCCAGATGCTGGGCGATCTCGGCGCGGAGGTGATCAAGATCGAGCGGCCGGGCACCGGCGACGACGCGCGCGCGTTCGGCCCGCCTTACCTGACCGATCCCGAGGGCAAGGCCAACAACAACAATTCGTTCTACCTCTGCGCCAACCGCAACAAGAAGTCGGTCACCGTCAACATCGCCAAGCCCGAGGGGCAGGCGATCATCCGCGAGCTCGCCAAGGACGCCGATGTCTTCATGGAGAACTACAAGGTCGGCGATCTCAAGCGCTACGGCCTCGACTACGAGACCATCAAGGCGATCAACCCCGGCATCATCTATTGCTCGGTGACCGGCTTCGGCCAGACCGGCCCCTACGCGCCGCGCGCCGGCTATGATGCCATTCTCCAGGCGATGGGCGGCCTGATGAGCGTTACCGGCCACATCGACGGCGAGCCCGGCGAGGGCCCGATGAAGGTCGGCCCGTCGATCGTCGACTACATGACCGGCATGAACACCTCGATCGGGATTCTCTCGGCGCTCTACCATCGCGACGTCAATGGCGGGCAGGGCCAGCAGATCGACGTCTGCCTGTTCGACACCGTCATCGCGTCGCTGTCGCACTGGCTGCAGATCTTCCTCGTCAACGGCAAGATGCCGCCGCGGCGCGGCACCTGGGGCAATGGCGGCATGCCGGCCGGCGTGTTCCGCTGCACCGACGGCGAGCTGATGCTGGTGGTCGGCAATGACGGCCAGTTCCGGAAGACCTGTGCCGTGCTCGGCGAGCCGGAACTCGCGAACGATCCGCGCTTCATCAAGAACAACGACCGCGTCGTGCACGGCAAGGAAATCATGGCGATCTTCGCCGGCCTGTTCCTGAAGCAGCCGGTGGCGTACTGGCTGGAGAAGCTGGAGGAGGCCGGCGTGCCGTCCGGCCCGATCAACAATTTCGAGCAGGTGTTTTCCGACCCACACGTCCAGTCGCGCGGCATGCGGGTGAAGGTCGACCATCCCTTCGAGCCCGATCTGTCGCTGATCCGCAACGCGCTGACGCTCTCGGGGACCCCGATCAAGGACTACCGCGCCCCGCCGCTGCTCGGCGAGCACACCCAGGAGGTGCTTGGCGGCAAGCTCGGTTATGATGCAGGGAAGATCGAGCAGCTGAAGCAGCAGGGGATCATCTGATTTCATGACGGGCAAAACCATCATCACCTGCGCGATCACGGGCAACCTGACCAAGCCCGAGCAGTCCCCGTATCTGCCGATCACGCCCGAGCAGATCGCGACCTCCGCGCTGGAAGCCGCCGAAGCCGGCGCCGCCATCGCCCACATCCACGTCCGCGATCCCGCGACCGGTCGTCCCTCGATGGAGATCGATCTCTACCGCGATGTCGTCGATCGCATTCGCGCCCGCAACAAGAGCCTCGTCATCAACCTCACGACCGGTCCGGGCGGGCGCTTCGTGCCCTCGGTCGAGGATCCCAGGGTGGCCGGACCCGGCACCACGCTCATTCAGCCCGAAAAGCGCGTCGAACATATCGAGCTGCTCAAGCCCGACATCTGCACGCTCGACCTCAACACCATGAATTCCGGCGGCGAGGTCGTGATCAACACCCCGCGCAATGTCCGCATCATGGCCGAGCGGATGAAGGCGGCCGGCGTGCTGCCGGAAATCGAGCTGTTCGATTCCGGCGACTGCCATCTGGCGCGCGACCTGTTTGCCGACGGCACGCTGACGGGGCCGGGCCTGTTCTCGCTCGTGCTCGGCGTGAAGTACGGCTTCTCGGCCACGCCGGAGACGATGTTCTACGCCCGCAGCCTGCTGCCGCCGGGCGCGATCTGGTCCGGTTTCGGCATCGGCCGCGCCGAATTCCCGATGGTGGCCCAAGCCTGGCTGCTTGGCGGCCATGTCCGCGTCGGCATGGAGGACAATCTCTATATGTCCAAGGGCGTGCTGGCGAAGACCAACGCCGAGCTGGTCGCGCATGCCGCGAGCATCCTGAAGAGCCTGGGCGCAAGCGTCGCGACGGCAGCCGATGCGCGCGCGATGCTGGGGCTCGGCTAATCGGCATCGCATAAATCGTGACGTCAGCATGACGCGCGCGCGGCCTTATGCGAAGCTTGCGCGCAATCCCCAGATAAACCCGGTCCGTGCAGATACAGGCTTCCGCTTCGCGCGCGAGTCAGATTCGATCTCTTCACTGGGTTCGGGAGAGAGCGAATGTCCTACACGATCGGGTTTCAGGCCAAGGACCAGAAGGCAGTTCTGGCGACCGAGGCAGCAACGGCCAACCAGGCCGTCGCCATCATTGCCGCGCTGCGGCGGAGTGCCGATGAGATAAAGTTCATCCGCTCGCCGCAGGAAGGTGACATGGGTATCGAGATGCTGCTGCTGCTCGCCAAGGAAGAGGCCGAGGAGATGCCGCAGCGGGCATAACCCGTTTCCGCGACCACACTTCGATCAAAAGCGAAGCATGCCGGCTGTAATATAATGTAGCCGTCTAGCACTCTTGCTCGAACCGAAGGTGGCCGCCATGAAACGCGAAGCGCTCCGCGTCGAACCGATCTCGTCCTTTCTCGATCGCCGCAATGCGCCGGTCTCGCCGGTGACACGGGCCGGCAACATGATCTTCGTCGCCGGCCTGCCGCCGTTCGACCCCGAGACGGGTGAGATCGCGGAGGTGCCGATCGAGCGGCAGAGCGAGATCGTCATGGAGCAGATGAAGCTGTGCCTTCAGGCGGCCGGCGCCTCGCTCGACGATGTCATGAAGTGCAACGTCTACTGCACTTCGACCAAACACTTCGCCGCGTTCAACGCGGTCTATGCGCGCTACTTCCCGCACGATCCGCCGGCGCGGATCTTCGTCTGCACGCCGGAATGGTTCGGCCCCTTCGACGTCGAGATCGACTGCATCGCGATGATGTGAGGGCTAACGCGCGGCCAGCCGTGTCGGCACCTTCGCTTCCGTTCGTCCCGCCGTGAGCGCCATCGTCGCGACACTGACGACGCGCGCAACCACGTCCTCGACGTCGTCGAGATCGCATTTGCCTTCGGACAACTTCGTCAGCCGCTCGCTCTCGCGGATGGTGTGGTGCGCCATGGCGAGCGCGAAGTTCAGGCCCCAATAGATATCGACGTCACTGCGGTCGGGCAGGGCCCGTCGCATCGCGCCGGCGAATTTCCGCAAATGGTCGATCTCGCGGTTCTTGATGCGTCGGATCGGCGGCACGGATTCGATCGAGGCGCGGATCATGAAGCGCGCGGCCGTCGAGCGCTGGTTCTCCGGCCCGAGACAACCGCGCAGGGTCGGCCCGACCAGCGCGCGCAGGATCACCTCGATCGGCGCGCGGCCGCCGCCTTGCTCTTCCGCCGCCTTCAACTCGCGCAGGCGCTCGCGGTTGGTCGCGATCGAGCGGGTGACAAATAATTCCGCGATCAGTTCGTCCTTCGAGCCGAAATGATAGTTCACCGCCGCGAGGTTGACATTGGCCTCCGCGACGATGTCGCGCAGCGTCACGTCGCCGAAGCCGCGATCGGCATAGAGCCGCTCGGCGGCGGCGAGAATGGCAGACCTCGTATGATCGCTGGCCATGGATGCCCTCAGGGAGGGGAGTTGCAATTCAAACACTTGTATGAAACTATCGTTTGAAGGCCGGAGAAAGTCAATCCGCAATCGCAACTCGTTCGCAACGCGCGAGCCGGTTCCGAAGCGTCCGCAAGGCTCGCGCATCAAGGCATTCGCGCTTGCGGGCCACGCGCGGCGGGAGGACAGTCCGGTCAAACAGCTTTGCAAAGAGAGACCGAGGAGCGTCCCATGGATTTCGATCTGTCCACCAAGCAGAAGGAATGGCTCGACCGCGTGCAGTCCTTCATGACCAAGCACGTGCGTCCGGCGGTGCCGATCTATAACGAGCAGGACAAGGCCGGCGATCGCTGGAAGGTCATCCCGGTGCTGGAAGATCTGAAGAAGAAGGCCAAGGCCGAAGGCCTCTGGAACATGTTCATGCCGCCGAACGAGCATGAGGACGATGAATTCCGCGGCGCGGGATTGACCAATCTCGAATACGCGCTGCTGTCGGAGCAGATGGGCCACATCTCCTGGGCCTCGGAAGTTTTCAACTGCTCCGCGCCCGACACCGGCAACATGGAAGTGTTCATGCGCTACGGCTCCAAGGAGCAGAAGCGCAAATGGCTGCGTCCGCTGATGGACGGCGAGATCCGCTCGGCGTTCCTGATGACGGAACCCGCGGTCGCCTCGTCGGATGCGACCAACATCGAAACCAGCATCGTGCGCGACGGTGACCACTACGTCATCAACGGCCGCAAATGGTGGTCGTCCGGCGTCGGCGATCCCCGCTGCAAGATCGCGATCCTGATGGGCAAGACCGATTTCAAGGCGGCCAAGCACCAGCAGCAGTCGCAGATCCTGGTTCCGCTCGACACCCCCGGCATCAAGGTCGAGAAGATGCTGCCGGTGTTCGGCTTCGACGACGCGCCGCACGGCCACGCCCAGGTGCTGCTCGAGAACGTGCGCGTGCCGAAGGAGAACATCCTGCTCGGCGAGGGCCGCGGCTTCGAGATCGCGCAGGGCCGCCTCGGTCCCGGCCGCATCCATCACTGCATGCGCACCATCGGCAAGGCCGAGGAAGCGCTGGAGAAGATGGTGAAGCGTCTGATGTCGCGCACAGCGTTCGGCAAGAAGATCGTCGAGCACTCTGTGTGGGAGCAGCGCATCGGCGAGGCCCGCACCAACATCGAGATGACGCGTCTGCTGTGTCTGAAGGCCGCCGACATGATGGACAAGGTCGGCAACAAGACGGCGCAGGCCGAGATCGCCATGATCAAGGTCGCCGCGCCCAACATGGCGCTGAAGATCATCGACGAGGCGATCCAGGCCTTTGGTGGCGCCGGCGTTTCGGACGAAGCGGGTCTTGCCAAGGACTACGCCGGCATCCGCACGCTGCGGCTCGCCGACGGTCCGGACGAGGTGCACAATCGCGCCATTGCCAGGCTCGAGGTTCGGAAGTATGCCAACTCTCCCAAGCATTAAGCGGGAGAGTCATACGACGTTCCCGAGTTGAAGAAACGGCAGGGCATGATCCCATTCGGAATGACCGCTTGACGCAAGTGCGCCAGCGGTTACCGATTAGGATCATGCTCGACCTGAAATGGTCAGGACTGAAGAGGGAGCGTCACCGTGGCTGACGGCGTCAGGAAAGACGAAGAATTCTCGGGCACCAAGCCGGTCGAGGAGCGTCATCGCTTCGACGAGCTGCGCCTGGAAGCCTGGATGCGCGACAACGTCGAGGGTTATGAGGGCCCGCTGGTCGTGCTCCAGTTCAAGGGCGGCCAGTCCAATCCGACTTACCGGCTGAACACGCCGAAGCGTTCCTACGTGATGCGCCGCAAGCCGTTCGGCAAGCTGCTGCCCTCCGCGCACGCGGTCGATCGCGAATATCGCGTCATCGCGGCTCTTGGAAAACAGGGCTTCCCGGTCGCGCGCGCGTATGCGCTGTGCCAGGACGATGGTGTCATCGGCGCCGCCTTCTACATCATGTCGATGGAAGAGGGCCGTGTGTTCTGGGATCCGACGCTGCCGAGCCAGACGCCGGAGGATCGCCGCAAAATCTTCACGAGCAAGATCGAGACGCTGGCGAAACTCCACATGTACGATCCCGTCGCGATCGGCCTCGGCGAGTTCGGCAAGCCCGGCAATTATTTCGCGCGGCAGATCGACCGCTGGACCAAGCAGTATCGCGCGTCCGAGACCCAGCACATTCCCGAGTTCGAGAAGGTCGCCGAATGGCTGCCGAAGACGGTGCCGGAACAGGCGCGCGTCTCGATCGTCCACGGCGACTATCGCCTCGACAACATGATTTTCCATCCGACGGAACCGCGCGTGCTGGCCGTGCTGGACTGGGAACTGTCGACGCTCGGCGATCCCATGGCCGACTTCACTTATCTCTTGATGCAGTGGATCATGCCGGGCCTCGAGGGAGCCGACCTCAAGGCGCTCAACATCCCGAGCGTGGAAGAGGCTGCGCAGATCTATTGCAACGTCACCAAGATGACGGTGCCGGATCTCAACTGGTACTTCGCCTACAATCTGTTCCGCCTCGCCGGCATCACCCAAGGCATCGCCGGCCGAGTCCGCGACGGCACCGCCGCCAACGCCAAGGCGCTGGAGTCAGCCAAGCGCACCGTGCCGCTGTCGAAGGCATCGTGGGAGTATGCGCAGAAGGCGGGCGCGGTTTAGGAAGAACGAAGGCGCGGCGGTGGCCGCGCTTTTCGCGTTGTGGTTCCCGGATGCTTCCGCAGTCTCCGTCATTGCGAGCGGAGCGAAGCAATCCAGAATCTTTCCGTAGCGGCAGTCTGGATTGCTTCGCTCCGCTCGCAATGACGAGGAAACACCTCAGCCTTTCACACAATGCGCGATCAGCTTCTCCACGAAGCCTGCGCATTTCTCCAGCTCGGCCATCGCCACGAATTCGTCCGGCGTGTGCGCCTGCGCGATCGAGCCCGGCCCGATCACCACCGACGGGATATCGGCCATGCTGGCAAACAGGCTCGCCTCGGTGCCGAAGGCGACCTTGGCGTGGTCGTTGCGGCCGGCGAGGCTCTTGGCGAGCGTGACGATCGCGTCATCCGCTGCCGTGTCGAGCGCGGGATAGTCGAGGATCTCTTCGAAATCGATGCCGCACTCCGGATGCTGCGCCTTCATCGCCGGCTCGAGCTCGGCCTTGGCCCAGGCGACGATCGCATCCGTCACCTCGCGTGACTCGGTGATCCCGATGCCGCGGCATTCGAAATCCACCGTGCAGGTGTCGGGCACGATGTTCAGCGCCGCGCCGCCATGCACGATGCTGGTGAGCAGCGTCGAGTGCGGAACGTCGTAGAGGCTGTTGCGCTCGGCTTCGCTGGCAAGCTTCACGGCGCGGCGGCGAATCTCGACGATCAGTTCGGCGGCGTATTCGATCGCGTTGACGCCGTCAGGTGCGATCGATGAGTGTTTGGCGAGGCCATGGAATGTCGCGCGAACGCCGTGCTTGCCCTTGTGGCCGATGATGACCTTCATCTCGGTCGGCTCGCCGATGAAGGCGCCGAGCGGCCTGACCTTCTTCTTGGCGACTTCGCTCAGCATCGGCCGCACGCCGACGCAACCGATTTCCTCGTCATAGGAGATCGCCAGATGAATCGGTGTTGCCAGCTTCGCCTCCAGCATCTCCGGTACCATGGCAAGGCACACCGCGACGAAGCCCTTCATGTCGGTGGTACCGCGGCCATAAAGCTTGCCGTCGCGCTCGATCAGCTTGAACGGATCATGGCTCCAGTCCTGGCCCACGACCGGGACGACGTCGGTATGGCCGGACAATACGAGCCCGGGACGATCCTCGGGGCCAATCGTGGCCCACAGCGAGGCCTTCTGCCCGGTCTCGTCGACGATGCGCTCGCTCTTCACGCCAAGCGTTTTGAGGTAGCTTTCGATATGGGCGATCAAAGGCAGGTTGGTGCGGTCGCTGATGGTGTCGAAGCCGACGAGGTCGGCGAGCAGCTTGCGAATCCGTTCGGGTCTTGAGTCTGGCATTCTCAACATCATGTCATGGGAGGGGGTGGTCGGCTCTGCCGTGCACGAACCATACCAACGGAACGGCATGAGGCGCAAACCCGCCGGGCAGGGGCTCAGGCTAGACCGGACACGCGCCGCTCGAATGCGCTCAATTCTTCTGGGTAGCACTCTTTTTCGCCGGGGCGGGGGCGGGTGCCACAGCGGTTTCCGCCGGCGCCTGCGGCGTTGCCACCGAAATGGCGAACGGCCGCCACTGATTGCCGACATTCTGGAATGTCAGATCGAAATTGATCTGCAGCGGGCGGGTGGGGAAGAATCCCGTCAGCCGCAGCATCTTGTTGGGATCGAGATAAGGCGGCGTCGAGAGCTGCGGTGCGGCCAGCGCCACCGAGAACAGGTCGAAGTTGCGCCGGCGCAGGTCGGTGAAACCCAGCGCGAGATCGGCCGCAGTGTTCTTGGCCTGAAACTCGGGCGCCGCGAGATCGCGCAGTACGGAATAGTTTCCGGTGCGGTTGGCGTCGTTCAGCGTCAGCAATGTCGAGCGGATCAGATACAGCGCCTGCTCGGCGCTGACGGGGAGTTGCGGCTGCTGCGGCCTGGCCGCGGTCTTGTCGTCCTCGGCCAGGGTCTGGCGCGATGCGGACAGCGACACGGCGGCGACCACGGCCAGAGCGAAACCGCAGCGCTTGAAGCCAAGGCGCCTGAAGCCACGGCCTTTGCCGATGCGCGCGGCCGAATCCCACCTTACCATTCGAGTCTGCCCCTGACACGCGAGCCGAACCGCACGCGCATCATCATGTCCCAACCTGACAACAGGGATGCGAGACTAGCTGCCGGATCGTGACCATGCTGTAGCCGTAGAGCAACAGCAAGCGGGGACCATGTCTCGGGAATAGGCCGTAGCCCGAATTGAGCGCGGCGCAATCCGGGCGACGAGATCTTGTGTTGCCCGACAGGCAAAACACCCAAGCCATCGGTCAATGCGCGCGCCCGAAAATATTCGTCTTTACAGAATTTCGGAATAGGCGGATATTGCGCGCACTCCGGCCCAAGGAAGAGGGGCGTATCGCGATCGTCACGAACGCCGGCCGGACGGCGGTGGACGTGGGCCACACTGGTGCGACGGTGATCGCAGGGCGGGCAACCGTGAGCGAGGCACATCGCACGTACGACCGGTGTGATCTGCGTACGGCAAAATCGTGTGGTCCTGGCGCCCGCAGGCTGGCGTCAAGCGTTGCGGTGGTGTGGCGGCCCGACCGGGCGCGCGCATCGTCGGCCGCAAGGCGACGGGGGCAAGAGTGCATCGCTCCCCGAGGAGAGCGCGACATAAGCCGTAGAGCCACTGCGCAGGGAAGGCCGGATGTTTGGCTTCACCTGTATGCCGCTGTGCAGATTCTTGTTGCCACCTTTCGCACAGTGGACCGTGGGTGCCCGGCCGGCACCCGGCCTTCCCTGCGCCCTCTTTCAATTGAGGGTGATGCGACCAGGCAAAGCTCGGGCGAAACACGCCGCGAGGCTGCCAAGCCGTGTCTGTCTGCGATCGAAAACCAAATGGCAAACATGTCGCGAGTACCAATCCGTCACCGTCACCCTGAGGTGCTCGCCTCTCCGGCGAGCCTCGAAGGGCGACGGCCCGGCTGCATCTCGGCCGTTCATCCTTCGAGGCTCCCTGCGCGATGCTTGGCATCGCGCCACTCGCACCTCCAGGATGACGGAATGGACATTGTCGCCGCGCGAAATTCTGGCTGCGCTCGCGGTTGTGCGTGAAAACTCCGGTCTCATGCCCCGGACGCAGCGCAGCGTCCCCTCGACGGTGCGCTGCAGAGCCGGGGCCCATGCTCGCGGCATTCTGGGCCCCGGCTCAGCGTCGCGTCACTTTGTGCCGCGCCTCGTCCGGGACACCAGAGAGCGCTTGTTAAACCGGCTTGCCCGTATACGGCATCGAGGCCGTCAGGCCGCCGTCTACCGGGAACGCCTGGCCGTTGACATACGAAGCTTCGTCGCTCGCCAGAAACAGTCCCATTGCCGCGAGCTCGTGCGGCTGGCCGGCGCGCTTCAGCGGGTTGAGCTGGCCGATCTTGTCAGTGGTGCCGCGCTCCTTGGCGCGGTCAAACACCGGCTTGGTCATGCCGGTCTCGATCAGGCCCGGGCACACCGCGTTGATGCGCACGCCGGTGCCGGAGAGCGAATAGGCGGTGGTCTGCACAAGGCTGATCACGCCGGCCTTGCTCGCCGCATAGGGATGACCGCTCGCCCCCGCCTTGAGGCCCGCGACGGACGCGGTCAGCACGATCGCGCCGGACTGCTGCTTCACCATGTGCGGCATCGCGTGCTTCACCGCGAGGAACGGCCCGATCAGATTGACGCGCAGGACCTCCTGCCACTGCTCCACGGTTTGCTCGCCCAGCGGCACCAGCCCGCCGGAGACGCCGGCATTGGCCCAGATCACGTCGAGCCGGCCGTGCGTCTTCACCGCCTTGTCGATGACGGCGATGACGTCCTGCTCGGAACCGGCATCCGCGATCATGGCTTCGGCGACACCGCCGGCTCTCTTCACCTCGTCGACGGTCTCCTTCACCGCCTCGGTGCGATCCACCGCGATCAGCTTGGCGCCTTCTTTGGTGAACAGCAGCGCAGCCGCGCGGCCGATGCCGCTGCCGGCGCCGGTGATGATGACGGATTTGCCTTGCAGGCGGCCCATGCGTTTCTCCCTTTGGCTCGTACGCGACGCTTGCCGCGCAACGGAATTTCAAACAAGATTTCAAACGGTAAAGTGTCTTGAGACAGGTTCGCTACTGACGTACAGCGACATCACACGGGATGGAAGGGTTTCGATGGCAGCCGCAGACAAGCCGAATGTGGTCACGACACGGTGGTGGTGGGTCCGTCACGCGCCGGTGCGCAACGACGGCGGCAACATCTACGGACAGAGCGATCTCGCCTGTGACACCAGCGACACCTACGTGTTCAATGCCGTTGCCAAGGTGCTGCCACGCAAGGCGGTCTGGTATTCGAGCAATCTGATGCGCACGCATCAGACTGCGGAGGCTATCTGGGCGGCCGGGTATCCGAAGCCTGCGTCGATGCCATGGGAAGCGGATCTCGCCGAGCAGAACCTCGGCCGTTGGCAAGGCATGAACCGAGCGCAGTTCATCGCCAGCCGCCCCGTGGGATCGAGCTGGTTCGCCGACATCAACGAGCCTGCCCCTGGCGGCGAAAGCTTCATGGACCTCTACAACCGCACGCGCCGCACCATCGAGCGGATCAACGCCGAGGCGGCCGGGCAGGACATCATCGCGGTTGCGCATGGCGGCACCATCAAGGCGGCGCTCGGGCTGGCGCTCGACGGCCAGTTGGAGAGGGCGCTGTCGTTCGACATCGACAATTGCTCGATCACGCGCATCGATCATTTTGCAAGCCCCGAACGCACGGTCTGGCGATTGCCGATGGTAAACCAGCAGCCGTGGATCGCCGACGACGCGCATGCGGCGATGCACCAGCCGGCGGGACCGGAAGTCAAGAAGCTCGCTTGATCCATTGCCCGCTCGCGCAGCTGCGGCGTAAGCTTCAGGCCAATTCAAATCATACTCTGGGAGAGAAACATGACCTTGTTCGACATGAAGGGCAAAGTTGCCGTCATCACGGGATCGACGCGCGGCATCGGGCTTGCGATCGCCGAGCGTATGGCCGAGCACGGCGCCAAGGTGGTGATCTCCTCGCGCAAGGCCGACGTCTGCGACCAGGTGGCCAAGGGGATCAACGACAAGTTCGGCAAGGGCACCGCGGTCGCGATCGCCGCGAACATCTCGTCGAAGGAAAATCTGCAGAACCTGATCGACGAGAGCAATCGCGCCTTCGGCAAGATCGACGTGCTGGTCTGCAACGCGGCGTCGAACCCGTATTACGGTCCGCTCGCCGGCATCTCCGACGATCAGTTCAGGAAGATTCTCGACAACAACATCGTCGCCAACAACTGGCTGATCTCGATGGTGGTGCCGCAGATGATCGAGCGCAAGGACGGCTCGATCATCATCGTCTCCTCGATCGGCGGCCTCAAGGGCTCGACCATCCTCGGCGCCTACGCGATCTCGAAGGCTGCGGACATGCAGCTGGCACGCAACCTCGCCTGCGAATATGGCCCGCACAACATCCGCGTGAACTGCATCGCGCCCGGCCTGATCAAGACCGATTTCGCCAAGGCGCTGTGGGACAATCCGGAGAATCTGAAGGCCTCGACCTCGCGTTCGCCGCTGCTGCGCATCGGCATCCCCGACGAGATCGCGGGCGCCGCCGTGTTCCTGGGCTCGAAGGCCGGCGACTTCATGACCGGCCAGACCATGGTGATCGACGGCGGCGCGACGATCAGCTGAGGCTCCGGCGCAGGGGAGGCGGTTGGTCGAGCCAATGCGGCGAGGAACCAACCAGTTTCCGGCCCGTTAGGCTGCACATTCATCTTTGAATGGCGCAGCAGGCGAGGGCCGGAAGCGAGACAGATGATCCCCACGGTGATCAAGCCGCAATCTTCCGACGACGTCTCCGCGATGGTTGTCACGGTGGGTGCGGCGATCCTCAGCATCATCATCGTCGCGGCGCTCTATCTGGGGCGGGAAATCTTCGTTCCCGTCGCACTGGCCATCCTGCTGAGCTTCGTCCTCGCGGCTCCAGTCAGGCTGATGCAGCGTCTTCATGCCCCGCGCGCGCTGGCCGTGGTCGGCGTCGTGCTGTTCGCCTTCGTGATCATCTTCGCGCTGGGAAGCGTGATCGCGACTCAGCTCAATGGCCTGGCCGGCGATCTGCCGAAGTACCAGGCCACGATCCTGTCCAAGATCCAGTCGGTGCGCGGCGTGGCAGGCGGCAGCTCCACGCTCGAGCGTGCCGCCGAGATGCTTCAGGATCTTGGCAAGGAACTGGATAAGCCGAAGTCTGTCGCGCCCGCAAATCCGCTGACCTCAGGCACTCCGGCCCATCCCGGCGTCAAGCCGGTCCCGGTTGAGGTGTTGCAGCCCGATCCCGGCGCGCTGGAGAGCCTGCGCTCGCTGATCGCACCCCTAGTGTCGCCACTGGCAACGACGGGTATCATCGTCATCTTCGTGATCTTCATCCTGATTCAGCGCGAGGATCTGCGAAACCGTTTGATCAGGCTGGCCGGCTCCCACGATCTGCAACGCACCACTGCGGCCCTTGACGACGCCGCGGCGCGCCTCAGCCGGCTTTTCCTCAACCAGCTCATGCTGAATACCGGCTTTGGTGTGATGATCGGCACCGGCCTGTGGCTGATCGGAGTTCCCAGCGCGGCGCTGTGGGGCATTCTCGCGGCCGTGCTGCGCTTCGTGCCCTATATCGGCTCCATCATAGCGGCGGCGTTCCCGCTTGCGCTCGCCGTGGCGGTCGATCCCGGCTGGTGGATGCTGGCCTGGACCGCGGCGCTGTTTTTCGTCATCGAACCGCTGGTCGGGCAGGTGGTCGAACCTCTGTTGTACGGCCGCACCACCGGCCTTTCGCCCGTGGCTGTCGTCGTCTCGGCCACGTTCTGGACAGCGCTGTGGGGGCCGATCGGGCTCGTGCTCGCAACGCCGCTGACTGTGTGTCTGGTCGTGCTGGGCCGGCACGTCGAGCGGCTGTCCTTCCTGGACGTCATGTTCGGCGACCGCCCGGCACTGTCGCCTCCGGAGATTTTCTACCAGCGCATGCTGGCGGGAGATCCGACCGAGGCCGCCGAGAAGGCCGAGCAGTTTCTCAAGGAGCGATCGCTCGCTGCCTATTACGATGAGGTCGCGCTCAAGGGCATGCAACTGGCCCAGTCGGACCTCGACCGCGCTGCCCTGGACCAGATCCGGCTCGCACGCATTCGCGATACCGTGGTTGAATTTGTCGACGATCTCTCCGACCTGGATGACGGCCGCCCCGTCGGGAGTGAGCGCACCGAGGATGCCGAAGCAGCCGATGCCGTCGAAACCGTCGCCCCGGCCAGTGACCAACCGGACATCCCCGCGCTCGATGCAGCCAAACTTGCGGAGCCATTTCGCGGTGAAAATGCCGTGCTCTGCATTGGCGGCCGGACCATGCTCGACGAGGCCGGTGCCATCATGCTCGCGCAGCTGTGCCGCGCGCATGGCGTCGGCAGCCGTGTCGAAGGACCGGAGGCCCTGTCCACCGCGAACATCTTCCGTCTCGAGACGTCAGGCGTGGCCTTGGTCTGTCTGGGCTATGTCGGCATCACGAGCCCGGCGCATCTGCGCTACGCGGTGCGCCGGCTTCGCCGCAAGCTGCCGCAGGCGTCCATCATGGTTGGATGCTGGGCGGAGGACGTCGCCAACATCGACGAGCTGCGTGAGACGGCGAAGGCCGATCTGTTTGCCACCTCGCTGCGCGAGGCGGCGCAAATCGTCGTCTCCATGGCACAAGGCCAGGCTGGCGCCGCGCCGTCTGTTGCGGAGCCTGCCGTGTTGGCGCGTGCCTGAAAAGGCTACTCGACCGCCGCGTAAACGAGATTTCGCACCAAGGTCCGCGTGAAGTCACGCTGGCCTGGGCCCTGGCTCATGAACACCACGAACAAGTCTTCCTTCGGATCGATCCAGAAGAACGTGCCGGCAATGCCGCTCCAGAAATACTGGCCGACGCTGCCGGGGAAGGGCGCGATGCCGGCGTCGCGGCGGACTGCGAAGCCGAGACCGAAACCGTGCCCGGGCGACAGCAGCGTGCCATTTGTCACGACGTGCGGCCCGAGGTGATCCGACGCCATCAGCTCCAGCGTCTTGCGGCCGATGATCCTGTTGCCGTCGAGCGTGCCGCCGTTGCGCAGCATCAACGCGAAGCGGGCATAGTCCATCGTGGTGGAGACCAGACCGCCGCCGCCGGACTCCATGATCGGCTGCTCCAGTGCACTGAACAGCGCGACCTTGTCGCCGGTCCACGGATCGGCTGCGAACGGCTCGGCGAGCCGGCCGGCATTCGCTTCGGAGGTCGAGAACCCGGTCTCGGCCATCTGGAGCGGCGCGAGGATGCGCTCGGTGAGGAAGACGCCAAGCGATTTGCCGCTGACCACCTCGATGATGCGGCCGAGGATATCGGTGGAGCGGCTGTAGTTGAACTCGTCACCGGGATGGCAGACCAGCGGGAAGCTCGCCACCAGCGCGGCGTGCTCGGCATTGGTGATCTTGCGGCTGCGCACCCGCGAATCCTGGTAGATCTTGTGCACGGGGCCGTCGCCCTGGTGCTCGTAGGTCAGGCCGGAGGTATGGCGGAGCAGGTCCTGCACCGTCATCGGCCGCTTCGGCGGAACCAGTTCCAGCTTGCCGCCGCTGACGATACCGACCTTCTGGCCTGCGAACTCCGGGATGAATTTTGCGACGGGATCGCCGAGCAGCAAATGGCCGTCCTCGAGCAGCGCCATGATGCCGACCGACACGATCGGCTTGGTCATCGAGAAGATGCGGAAGATCGAATCAAGCGCCATCTCGGCAGACCCGGTCGGGCTCTGCTTGCCGAGCGCCTCGAACCAGCCGACCTGGCCGCGCCGGGACACCAGCACGGTCACGCCGGGGACGGTTCCCTTGTCGATCTCGCGCTTGAAGGCACCCGACATCGCCTGGAGATGAGGGCGTGACAGGCCCAGCGCCTCGGGCTTGGCATCAGGCAAAGGCGGGGTTTTCGGCGCGATCGCGGCGCGAGGGGCGGCTGTGGCGGTCATGTTCACTCCCGGGGGCACATTATTGTCGGGGACGAAGTGTGGCCCAGAAGGCGCGGCACAAACAAGCGAAGCCAGCGCGCTTCACCCTTGCAATCCGGCCTTGCAAACCAGCCGCCCCCTGTGCTTGAAAGCGGCCCTGATCCGCGCGGCGACGTGAGGGTCCGTAGGAGTGTAGCTCAATTGGTAGAGCACCGGTCTCCAAAACCGGGGGTCGCAGGTTCGAGCCCTGCCACTCCTGCCAGCTAATCCAGACAATCAGGATCAGGACAGCGGCGGGCCCAAAGCTCGGACCGTGGGTGATAGGGACGGGGTAAGCCCTTGATCCGGATCAGGTCCGCGGCAGGTGGCCACGGGCATTCCGGCCGGCCCACACCTTGACCTTTGGCCCCATCCGCAGTATCTACGCCGCACTCGCAGCCGGCCCGTTAGACGCGGATCTCCGGCGCGGCTTTGAAATCCCCGAACAATCGAGCCCGGTTTCCGGCTCATCCTTCGAGACAGAGGGCTGGGCCAACGGCGGCTGTTCGGATCCCTGAAATTCATTCGCGTCCGGCGACGGACGTTGGACATTCAAACGATGGCAGTCAGCCCGTTCAAGTTCTTGCAGGAAGTGCGCTCGGAGACCGCCAAGGTCACCTGGCCGACCCGCCGTGAGACCACGATCACCACCATCATGGTGTTCGTCATGGTCGCGGTGGCCTCGATCTTCTTCTTCGCCGCCGACCAGATCATCCGCGTCCTCATCACCTTCCTTTTGGGCATTCACTGATGGCTACAGCCGCTGCAACCCAATCGTCCGACAAGCGCTGGTACATCGTCCACGCCTATTCGAACTTCGAGAAGAAGGTCGCCGAATCGATCCGCGAGCAGGCCAAGCAGCGCGGGCTCGAGGAGCTGTTCGAGCTGGTGCTGGTTCCGACCGAGAAGGTCACCGAAGTGCGCCGCGGCCGCAAGATCGACGCCGAGCGCAAGTTCTTCCCGGGCTATGTGCTGGTGAAGATGAAGCTGACCGACGAGGCGTTTCATCTGATCAAGAACACGCCGAAGGTCACGGGCTTCCTCGGCGCCGAAAACAAGCCGATGCCGATTTCCGAATCGGAAGCCATGCGCATCCTGCACCAGGTGCAGGAGGGCGTGGAGCGGCCGAAGGCTTCGGTGTCGTTCGAGATCGGCGAGAACGTGCGCGTGGCCGATGGCCCGTTCGCTTCGTTCTCGGGAGTGGTCGAGGAAATCGACGAGGCGCGTTCGCGTGTCAAGGTCGCGGTGTCGATCTTCGGCCGCGCCACGCCGGTCGAGCTGGAATTCGGTCAGGTCGAGAAGGTCTGATCGTTTGAGGCGTGAGGCTTCGGTCTCGCGCTATGAAGAGGCCGTGGGAGGGAGAGGGCGGTTGCCAGCCGCATCCGACCCAGACCACGAACCTGAAACCGCCGGCGATCTGCCGGCACAACAGGAGTGATACATGGCAAAGAAAGTGACCGGATACCTGAAGCTTCAGGTCCCGGCCGGTGCGGCGAATCCTTCGCCCCCGATCGGTCCCGCGCTTGGTCAGCGCGGTCTCAACATCATGGAGTTCTGCAAGGCGTTCAACGCCCAGACCCAGAAGGAAGAGAAGAACACTCCGATTCCCGTCGTGATCACGATCTACGCCGATCGTTCGTTCACGTTCGAGATGAAGACGCCCCCGATGTCCTTCTTCCTCAAGCAGGCCGCCAAGATCCAGTCCGGTTCGAAAGCTCCGGGCCGCGACAAGGCTGGCGCGGTGACCAAAGCGCAGGTGCGCGAGATCGCCGAGAAGAAGATGAAGGATCTGAATTGCGACTCGATCGAGTCGGCCATGAAGATGGTCGAGGGCTCTGCCCGTTCGATGGGTCTGGAAGTGGCGGGGTAAGCGGCTATGGCAATCGGAAAGCGTTTGAACAAAGCCCGCGAAGGTGTTGATCGCGAAAAGCTTTACCCGCTCGCGGACGCCATCAAGATGGTCAAGGAACGCGCCAAGGCGAAGTTCGACGAGACCATCGAGGTCGCGATCAATCTCGGCGTCGATCCGCGTCACGCCGACCAGATGGTCCGCGGTGTCGTGACCCTGCCGAACGGCACCGGCCGTACGCTCCGCGTCGGCGTGTTCGCCCGCGGCGCCAAGGCCGACGAGGCCAAGGCTGCGGGTGCCGACGTCGTCGGCGCCGAGGACCTGGTCGAGAAGGTGCAGAACGGCACGATCGAATTCGACCGCTGCATCGCCACTCCCGACATGATGCCTCTGGTCGGCCGTCTCGGTAAGGTGCTCGGCCCGCGCGGCCTGATGCCGAACCCGAAGATCGGCACCGTGACCATGGACGTCACCAACGCCGTCAAGGGTGCCAAGGGCGGCTCGGTCGAGTTCCGCGTCGAGAAGGCCGGCATCCTGCAGGCCGGCGTCGGCAAGGCCTCGTTCTCCGAGGACAAGCTGGTCGAGAACATCAAGGCGCTCGCGGACGCGGTCTCCAAGGCCAAGCCCGCCGGCTCCAAGGGCACCTACATCCAGCGCGTTGCGGTGTCCTCGACGATGGGCCCGGGCGTGAAGGTCGAGCCGGGCACCATTCTGGGCTAAGGTTCGAGAATTGCATGAGGCGAGGGGCGGAATCGGGCGACCGATTCCGCCCCTTTCCATTTTCGACGGCACTCACCGGAAACAAGAACAATGGCTGACAAGGTCCTGATCTACTCGCGCTTTCCCAGGACGATGATGGCGCGCTTCGCCGAACGGTTCGAGTTGCTCGACACCGCCGGCAAGCCGGCCCGCGAGGTGTTTCCGGCAGAGGAGCTCGGCGGCATCCGCGCGATCCTGACCGGTGGCGGCCAGCCGCTCGGCGCGGAAGCGATGGACCAGTTTCCAAAGCTCGGCGCCATCATCTGCTACGGCACCGGTTATGACGGTGTCGACCTGAAGGCGGCCACCGCGCGCAACATCGCGGTCGGGCACAGTCCCGGTGCCAATGCAGCCTCGGTGGCCGATATCGCGATGACCCTGATGCTGGCGACGACGCGGCGGATCCTGGTCGCCGACCAGTATGTCCGCAGCGGCGATTGGGCGGCGTCGAAACCGTCGCCGATGATGCGCCCGCAGGCCGGCTTGCCCGGCCGCCGCGTCGGCGTCTACGGCATGGGCGAGATCGGCCGCAAGATCGCCGTGCGCTGCGCCGCGTTCGAGAGCGAGATCGGTTATTTCAGCCGCACCAAATACGATCTGCCCTATCAATATTTCCCCACGCTGGAGGCGCTGGCCGACTGGTGCAGCGTGCTGATGATAGCGGTCCGGGCAGGGGCCGACACCCAGCACGTCGTCAATGCCGATATCCTCGGGCGGCTCGGGGCGGACGGCTATGTCGTCAACATCTCCCGTGGGTCGGTAATCGACGAGCAGGCGCTGGTCGCGGCGCTGACCGACAAGACCATCGCCGGCGCCGGCCTCGACGTCTTCGAGCAGGAACCGCACGCCCCGGACGCCCTGACCGCGCTCCCCAACGTGGTGTTCGCCCCGCATATCGGCGGCCACACCCTCGAATCGCACGTCGCCATGCAGGACTGCGTGCTGGCGAACCTGGCCGCTTTCTTTCAGGGCAAGCCGCTGCCCTACGCGGTCAAATCGGCCTGAATCGGCCCTTATAGGCCCGCATCAGGCCCCGCCGCCAACGGATTGGAACTGGTGTGAATTTTGCTCTTGGCAAGCAGGCCGGGAGCGGTTAAAGAACCGCTTCCGGACGTGCCGGCCTCGGCTGGCGCGTTCGTGCACGCATTCCGAAAACCCGACAAGACAGGAGATCATTCCTTTTCAGGACGTCCGCGAGGATTTGCCGGAAGAGGAAGGAAAACCCGTCGGTTGGTGGAGTGCGGGCAGAGGTCGGGCGGTTCGCCGGCTGACCTTGTCCTGTCCAAGACTGCAGGCGCCCGCGGGAAATTTCGATTTCTCAACGGCTTAATCGTATGGCCTGCATAGACGGGTGAAGACCGGTTTCACTTTGCCTCCTGCCTAAGGTTGGTGGCGGAATGGGTTTGGTTCGGACCTCGACACGCCGTGGGCTCTAGCGGGCTCCCGGAGGGCAGGCTTTGAATTGTCGTCTCGCCCGGCGCGTGTCCGAAGGGTTCTGCCCTGAGGTTCAGGTTTTGGGTGGGGCGATGGGTGCAACCCGGCGGTCCCGCTTCTCGCGATGACCGCCAACCGGAAAGAGCTTGCTGTGGAACGAGCGGCAAAAAAGGAAGCGGTCGAACAGCTCAATTTGGCCTTTAAGGCCACGAGCGTCGCGGTCGTTGCCCAATATTCCGGCCTGACCGTTGCCCAGATGCAGAAGCTGCGTACGCAGATGAAGCAGGCTGGCGCCTCGGTGAAGGTCTCGAAGAACCGTCTCGCCAAAATTGCTCTTGAAGGCACTGACGTCGTTGCCATCGGTCCCATGCTGAAGGGACCGACCGTGATCGCCACTTCGAACGATCCGGTAGCGGCGCCAAAGGTCGCCGTCGAATTCGCCAAGGCGAACGAAAAGTTCGTCATCATTGGCGGGTCGATGGGAACGACCGTCCTGAATGTCGATGGCGTGAAGGCGCTTGCCTCGCTGCCGTCGCTTGATGAACTGCGTGCCAAGATCGTCGGCCTCCTCGTGGCCCCGGCGACCAAGCTTGCGCAGCTCGCAAACGCGCCCGCGGGCAAGCTCGCGCGCGTCATCCAGGCTCATGCCTCAAAGGGCGAAGCGGCCTGACGCCCTTCGCAAAACTCAAACCCGAACCAGACTTACATTCAAGGAAACAGAACAATGGCTGACTTGCAGAAAATCGTTGACGACCTCTCGAGCCTCACCGTGCTCGAAGCCGCCGAGCTCGCCAAGCTTCTCGAAGAAAAGTGGGGCGTGTCCGCCGCTGCGGCCGTGGCCGTTGCCGGTCCTGCCGCTGCTGCCGCCGCTCCGGCGGAAGAGAAGACCGAGTTCACGGTCGTCCTGGCCTCCGCCGGCGACAAGAAGATCGAAGTCATCAAGGAAGTCCGCGCCATCACCGGCCTGGGCCTGAAGGAAGCAAAGGACCTCGTCGAGGGCGCGCCGAAGCCTGTCAAGGAAGGCGTGAACAAGGACGAAGCCGAGAAGATCAAGGTCCAGCTCGAGAAGGCTGGCGCGAAGGTCGAGCTCAAGTAAGCAAAGCTTACTGGCGAAGATCCCGGCGAGCATCAGCGAAGCCGGGGTCTTGGTCCATCTCTCAAGGGTGGACCAGATGCAAAAGGCGTGCGACGGAACGTCCCGACGCAGGCCGAACACGAAAAAGTGTGGGGATTTGAGGGTTACCCCCTCGAATCTCCACTATTGTCGCCCCATATCGGTTCGGCAGCACGAAAGCGCGGTGGGCAGGGATGCGGGATTTCCCTGTAAGCCGTTGGGAGAGCAAGCTATTTCGGGCTTTTTCAGTCCGTGAAGACGATCGTTGTGACGGGCGGGCGTGCCTATGCGCCCCGCGCGTCGTTTTGCGTTTTGAAGGTCTGAAGAACAGATTCAGGACATGACGGCCTGAAACTGGATCTTTGGTCCCCAAAACGGGTTCGAAAAATTCAACCCGGGGAGCGGTGGCAGCCGCGTCCTGGACGACGCGCCCCGAGCGGGCGACGAAATGAGAGGCCACGATGGCGCAGCAGACATTCACCGGTCGCAAACGCGTTCGCAAGTTCTTCGGACACATCAAGGAAGTCGCCGAGATGCCGAACCTCATCGAGGTTCAGAAGGCGTCCTATGACCAGTTCCTGATGGTCGACGAACCCGTGGGCGGTCGTCTCGACGAGGGCCTGCAGGCCGTGTTCCGTTCCGTGTTCCCGATCTCCGACTTCTCGGGCACCTCGATGCTGGAATTCGTCCGTTACGAGTTCGAGCAGCCGAAATATGACGTCGACGAGTGCCGCCAGCGCGGCATGACCTTCGCGGCTCCCCTCAAGGTGACGCTGCGCCTCATCGTGTTCGATATCGACGAGGAAACCGGCGCGAAGTCGGTGAAGGACATCAAGGAGCAGGACGTCTACATGGGCGATATCCCGCTCATGACGATGAACGGCACCTTCATCGTCAACGGCACCGAGCGCGTCATCGTCTCGCAGATGCACCGTTCGCCCGGTGTGTTCTTCGACCATGACAAGGGCAAGACCCATTCTTCGGGCAAGCTGCTGTTCGCTGCCCGCGTGATCCCGTATCGCGGTTCCTGGCTCGACATCGAGTTCGACGCCAAGGACATCGTCTATGCGCGTATCGATCGTCGCCGCAAGATTCCAGTGACGTCGCTGATGTTTGCGCTCGGCCTCGACGGCGAGGCGATCCTGTCGACGTTCTACAAGAAGATTCTCTACAAGCGGACCAAGGAAGGCTGGCGCGTTCCGTTCGACGCCAACCGTTTCCGCGGCTACTCGACCATCAACGACCTGATCGACGCCGATACCGGCAAGGTCGTGCTCGAGGCCGGCAAGAAGCTCACCGTGCGCGGTGCGCGTCAGATGCAGGAGAAGGGCCTGAAGGCGCTGCGCCTGTCGGATGAGGAGCTCGTCGGCAACTATCTGGCCGAGGACCTCGTCAATCCCAAGACCGGCGAGATCCACGCCGAAGCCGGTGAAGAGATCACCGACAAGTCCATGAAGGCGCTCAACGAGCACGGCTACAAGGAACTGCCGCTGCTCGACATCGACCACGTCAATGTCGGCGCCTACATCCGCAACACGCTCGCGGCCGACAAGAACATGACGCGTGAGGACGCGCTGTTCGACATCTACCGCGTGATGCGTCCGGGCGAGCCGCCGACGCTGGATTCGGCCCAGGCGATGTTCCAGTCGCTGTTCTTCGACGCCGAGCGTTACGACCTCTCCGCGGTCGGCCGCGTCAAGATGAACATGCGCCTCGACCTCGATGCGCCCGACACCCAGCGCACGCTGCGCAAGGAAGACATCCTCTCCGTCATCAAGACGCTGGTGGATCTGCGCGACGGCAAGGGTGAGATCGACGACATCGACCATCTCGGTAACCGCCGTGTGCGCTCGGTCGGCGAGCTCATGGAGAACCAGTACCGCATCGGCTTGCTCCGCATGGAGCGCGCCATCAAGGAACGCATGTCCTCGGTCGACATCGACACGGTCATGCCGCAGGACCTGATCAACGCCAAGCCGGCGGCTGCCGCCGTGCGCGAGTTCTTCGGCTCCTCGCAGCTCTCGCAGTTCATGGACCAGACCAACCCGCTGTCGGAGATCACCCACAAGCGCCGTCTTTCGGCGCTTGGACCGGGCGGTCTGACCCGCGAGCGTGCCGGCTTCGAGGTGCGCGACGTGCATCCGACGCATTACGGCCGCATCTGCCCGATCGAGACGCCGGAAGGCCCGAACATCGGCCTGATCAACTCGCTCGCCACCTTCGCGCGCGTGAACAAGTACGGCTTCGTCGAGACGCCTTATCGCAAGGTGAAGGACGGCCGCGTCACCGACGAGGTCGTGTACCTCTCGGCGATGGAGGAGGGACGGTACTCGGTCGCGCAGGCCAACGTGCCGATCGACGCCAAGGGTCGTTTCACCGAGGATCTGGTCGTCTGCCGTTCGAGCGGAACCCGCGACGTCGTGCCGATGACGCCCGACAAGGTCGACTACATGGACGTGTCGCCGAAGCAGCTCGTTTCGGTCGCCGCGGCGCTGATCCCGTTCCTCGAGAACGACGACGCCAACCGCGCGCTGATGGGCTCGAACATGCAGCGCCAGGCGGTGCCGCTGGTTCGCGCCGAGGCTCCGTTCGTCGGCACCGGCATGGAAGGCGTTGTTGCGCGCGACTCGGGAGCCGCGATCGCGGCACGCCGTTCGGGCGTGATCGACCAGATCGACGCGACCCGCGTCGTCATCCGCGCCACGGAAGATCTCGATCCGACCAAGTCGGGCGTCGATATCTACCGGCTGATGAAGTACCAGCGTTCCAACCAGTCGACCTGCATCAACCAGCGTCCGCTGGTGAAGGTCGGCGACATCGTCAAGAAGGGCGACATCATCGCGGACGGTCCGTCGACCGATCTCGGCGAGCTCGCGCTCGGGCGCAACGTGCTCGTCGCGTTCATGCCGTGGAATGGCTACAACTTCGAAGACTCGATCCTGCTCTCTGAGCGGATCGTGAAGGAAGACGTGTTCACCTCAATTCATATCGAAGAATTCGAGGTGATGGCCCGCGACACCAAGCTCGGACCTGAGGAAATCACCCGCGACATTCCGAACGTCTCGGAAGAAGCGCTGAAGAACCTCGACGAAGCCGGTATCGTCTACATCGGCGCGGAAGTGCGCGCCGGCGACATCCTGGTCGGCAAGATCACGCCGAAGGGCGAAAGCCCGATGACGCCGGAAGAAAAGCTCCTGCGCGCCATCTTCGGCGAAAAGGCCTCCGACGTTCGCGACACCTCGCTGCGCGTTCCTCCGGGCGTGCAGGGCACGATCGTGGAAGTGCGCGTGTTCAACCGGCACGGCGTCGACAAGGACGAGCGTGCGTTGGCGATCGAACGGGAAGAGATCGAGCGTCTGGCCAAGGACCGCGACGACGAGCAGGCGATCCTGGACCGCAACGTCTACAACCGTCTTGCCGAGCTGCTCGAGGGGCGGCAGGGTATTGCCGGTCCGAAGGGCTTCAAGAAGGACACCAAGATCACCCGTGCGGTGCTCGAGGAGTACCCGAAGTCGCAGTGGTGGCTGTTCGCTTCGCCGAACGACAAGCTGATGGCCGAGATCGAGGCCATGCGGAAGCAGTACGACGAGTCGAAGAAGGGGCTCGAGCAGCGCTTCCTCGACAAGGTCGAGAAGCTTCAGCGTGGTGACGAATTGCCGCCCGGCGTGATGAAGATGGTCAAGGTCTTCGTCGCGGTGAAGCGCAAGATCCAGCCCGGCGACAAGATGGCCGGCCGCCACGGCAACAAGGGCGTGGTGTCGAAAATCGTGCCGATCGAGGACATGCCGTTCCTCGAAGACGGCACGCATGCCGACATCGTGCTCAATCCGCTCGGCGTGCCCTCGCGCATGAACGTCGGACAGATCCTCGAGACCCATCTCGGCTGGGCCTGCGCCGGCCTCGGCAAGCGTATCGGCCAGACGGTCGATGCTTACCTGTCGAAGCAGGACATCAAGCCGCTGAAGGAAACCTTGAAGAAGGTCTACGGCGAGGACGAGACGATCAAGTCGCTCAACGACAACGAATTGATCGAACTCGGCCACAATCTGAGCCGCGGCGTGCCGATCGCGACGCCGGTGTTCGACGGCGCCAAGGAAGCCGACATCGAGGAGATGCTCAAGCTTGCCGGTCTCGACGCTTCGGGTCAGTCGACCGTCTATGACGGCCGCACCGGCGATGCGTTCGATCGCAAGGTGACGGTGGGCTACATCTACATGCTCAAGCTGCACCATCTGGTCGACGACAAGATCCACGCGCGTTCGATCGGTCCGTACTCGCTCGTTACCCAGCAGCCGCTGGGCGGCAAGGCGCAGTTCGGTGGCCAGCGCTTCGGCGAAATGGAGGTGTGGGCGCTCGAGGCTTACGGCGCGGCGTACACGCTCCAGGAGATGCTGACGGTGAAGTCGGACGACGTCGCCGGCCGCACCAAGGTGTACGAGGCGATCGTGCGCGGCGACGACACGTTCGAGGCCGGCATTCCGGAATCGTTCAACGTGCTGGTCAAGGAAATGCGCTCGCTCGGCCTCAACGTCGACCTGCACAATTCCAAGGTGGGACCGGCGCCGACGTCGGAAGCGGCCGAGTAACACGACCTTTCATGCCCGGCCTTCACGGCCGGGCATTGGCGCCCCTCCCGAGGCCTTGAGGGCAGGGCGCCCCGATTGAGTGATTTTCGAATTTGCGGCCGTAGGCGACCGGCACGCGAGGAGAAGACGATGAACCAAGAAATTATGAATCTCTTCAACCCGACGACTCCGGCTCAGGTCTTCGACCAGATCCGGATTTCGATCGCGAGCCCAGAGAAGATTCTGTCCTGGTCCTACGGCGAGATCAAGAAGCCGGAGACCATCAACTACCGTACCTTCAAGCCCGAGCGCGACGGTCTGTTCTGCGCCCGCATCTTCGGGCCGATCAAGGACTACGAGTGCTTGTGCGGCAAGTACAAGCGCATGAAGTACAAGGGCATCATCTGCGAGAAGTGCTCGGTCGAGGTCACGCTGTCGCGCGTCCGGCGCGAGCGCATGGGCCATATCGAGCTCGCGGCCCCCGTCGCCCACATCTGGTTCCTGAAGTCGCTGCCCTCGCGCATCGGCCTTCTGCTGGACATGACGCTGAAGGATCTCGAGCGGATCCTCTACTTCGAATATTACGTCGTTCTCGAGCCGGGTCTCACCGCGCTCAAGGACCGTCAGCTGCTGTCGGAAGACGAGTATCTGAAGGCCCAGGACGAGTATGGTCAGGATTCCTTCACCGCCATGATCGGCGCGGAAGCGATCCGCGAACTGCTCAAGGGCATGGACCTCGAGAAGCTCGAAGCCACCTTGCGCCTCGAGATGCAGGAGACCGACTCCGACATCAAGCACAAGAAGCTCGCCAAGCGCCTGAAGATCGTGGAAGCGTTTCGCCACTCCGGCAACAAGCCGGAATGGATGATCATGACCGTGGTCCCGGTGATCCCGCCGGACCTGCGTCCGCTGGTGCCGCTGGACGGCGGCCGCTTCGCGACTTCGGACCTCAACGACCTCTATCGCCGCGTCATCAACCGCAACAACCGCTTGAAGCGGCTGATGGAGCTGCGCGCGCCTGACATCATCATCCGCAACGAGAAGCGCATGCTTCAGGAAGCGGTCGATGCTCTGTTCGACAACGGCCGCCGTGGCCGCGTCATCACGGGTGCCAACAAGCGTCCGCTGAAGTCGCTCGCCGACATGCTCAAGGGCAAGCAGGGCCGTTTCCGCCAGAACCTGCTCGGCAAGCGCGTCGACTATTCGGGCCGTTCGGTGATCGTGGTCGGTCCCGAGCTGCGCCTGCATCAGTGCGGCCTGCCGAAGAAGATGGCGCTCGAGCTGTTCAAGCCGTTCATCTATTCGCGGCTCGACGCCAAGGGCCTGTCCACCACCGTGAAGCAGGCCAAGAAGCTGGTCGAGAAGGAGCGGCCCGAGGTCTGGGACATCCTGGACGAGGTGATCCGCGAGCATCCCGTGCTGCTCAACCGCGCGCCGACGCTGCATCGCCTCGGCATCCAGGCGTTCGAGCCGGTGCTGATCGAGGGCAAGGCGATCCAGCTTCACCCGCTGGTCTGCTCGGCGTTTAATGCCGACTTCGACGGCGACCAGATGGCCGTGCACGTTCCGCTGTCGCTCGAAGCGCAGCTGGAAGCGCGCGTCCTGATGATGTCGACCAACAACATCCTGCATCCCGCGAACGGCCAGCCGATCATCGTGCCGTCGCAGGACATCGTGCTCGGTCTCTACTACGTCTCGA
Organism: Bradyrhizobium cosmicum; assembly: GCF_007290395.2. NCBI lineage: Bacteria > Pseudomonadati > Pseudomonadota > Alphaproteobacteria > Hyphomicrobiales > Nitrobacteraceae > Bradyrhizobium > Bradyrhizobium cosmicum. The sequence goes on from NZ_CP041656.2 coordinate 3,021,318, forward strand.
TCATGCGTGAAGGCCTGCCCGGCGAGGGCAAGATCTTCGGCGACATGGCCGAGCTCGAGCATGCGCTGCACGCGAAGGTCATCCACCTCCACACCAAGATCAAGTACCGGTGGCAGGGCATGGACGAGACCGGCAAGGTCTCGACGCGCTGGATCGAAACCACCGCCGGCCGCGTCATGCTCGGCAATCTGCTGCCGAAGAATCCGCGCGTCACGTACGAGATCATCAACAAGCTGATGACCAAGCGCGAGATCTCCGGCGTGATCGACCAGGTCTACCGCCATTGCGGTCAGAAGGAGACGGTGATCTTCTGCGACCGCATCATGGCACTCGGCTTCTACAACGCGTTCAAGGCCGGCATCTCGTTCGGCAAGGACGACATGGTCGTGCCGAATTCCAAGTGGAAGATCGTCGACACCACCCGTACGCTGGCGAAGGATTTCGAGCAGCAGTACAACGACGGTCTGATCACCCACGGCGAGAAGTACAACAAGGTCGTCGACGCCTGGTCGAAGGCCACGGAAGAAATCGCCAAGGCGATGATGAAGGAGATCTCCTCGACCAAGAAGACGGCGAGCGGGGCGGATGCCGACATCAACTCGATCTACATGATGGCTCACTCCGGTGCCCGCGGTTCGCCGGCCCAGATGCGCCAGCTCGCCGGCATGCGCGGCCTGATGGCCAAGCCGTCGGGTGAGATCATCGAGACGCCGATCATCTCGAACTTCAAGGAAGGTCTTTCGGTTCTCGAGTACTTCAACTCGACCCACGGCGCCCGCAAGGGCCTCGCGGACACCGCGTTGAAGACCGCGAACTCGGGCTACCTGACCCGTCGTCTCGTCGACGTCGCGCAGGACTGCATCATCACGCAGAGTGACTGCGGCACCAAGCTCGGCATCAAGATGCGCGCCATCGTCGATGCCGGCACCGTGGTCGCTTCGCTCGGCTCGCGCATCCTCGGACGCACGGCCTGCGAAGACATCCGTGACAGCTCCGGCAAGGTGATCATCAAGCGCGACACGCTGATGGAAGAGAGCCATCTGGACGCCATCCAGCAGGGTGGTGTGCAGGAGGTGAAGATCCGCTCGGCGCTGACCTGCGAGCTCGTCAACGGCATCTGCGGCATGTGCTACGGTCGCGACCTCGCCCGCGGCACGCCGGTCAACCACGGCGAAGCGGTCGGCGTCATCGCGGCGCAGTCGATCGGTGAGCCGGGCACCCAGCTCACCATGCGCACCTTCCACATCGGCGGTGCGGCGCAGCTGAACGAGCAGTCCTTCGTCGAAGCCAACTTCGACGGCAAGATCGTGATCAGGAACAAGGCCATCGCCCGCAACAGCGAAGGTCACCTGGTCGCGATGGTGCGCAACATGGTGGTGGCGATCGTCGATGCCGACGGCACCGAACGTGCGACGCACCGCGTCCAGTACGGCTCGCGCCTGCACGTCGACGAGGGCGACAGCGTCAAGCGCGGCCAGCGTATCGTCGAGTGGGATCCCTACACCCGTCCGCTGCTCACCGAAGTCGAAGGTACGATCGGCTTCGAGGATCTGGTCGAAGGGCAGTCGATCTCGGAAACGCTGGACGAAGCCACCGGTATCGCCAAGCGCGTGGTCATCGACTGGCGGTCGACCCGCGGCGGTGCGGACCTGCGTCCGGCCATCGTGGTGAAGGGCAAGGACGGCAAGGTGCTCAAGCTCGCCCGTGGCGGCGATGCCCGCTACATGCTGTCGGTCGACGCCATTCTCTCGGTCGACGTCGGAGCCAAGGTCAATACGGGTGACATCCTCGCCCGTGTCTCGACCGAAAGCGCCAAGACGCGTGACATCACCGGCGGTCTGCCGCGGGTGGCGGAACTGTTCGAGGCTCGGCGTCCGAAGGATGCGGCGATCATCGCCGAAATCGCGGGCACCATCCGGTTCGGGCGCGACTACAAGAACAAGCGTCGCATCTCGATCGAGCCGATGGACAAGACCGACGAGGCGCGCGAGTACCTGATCCCGAAGGGCAAGCACATCCACCTTCAGGACGGCGACGTCGTCGAAAAGGGCGACTTCATCGTGGAAGGCAACCCGGCGCCGCACGACATTCTCGCGGTCAAGGGCATCGAGGAGCTCGCGGCCTATCTGGTCAACGAGATCCAGGAGGTCTACCGGCTCCAGGGCGTGCTCATCAACGACAAGCACATCGAGGTGATTGTCCGTCAGATGCTCCAGAAGGTGGAAGTCACCGACCAGGGCGACACGGACATGATCTCCGGCGAGCAGGTCGACAAGATCGAGTTCGACGTGCTGAACGCGAAGGCTAAGGAAGAGGGCAAGAAGATCGCCACGGGTACGCCGGTTCTGCTCGGCATCACCAAGGCGAGCCTCCAGACCCGCTCCTTCTTCTCGGCGGCTTCGTTCCAGGAGACCACGCGCGTCCTCACGGAAGCGGCGGTCAACGGCAAGGTCGATCCGCTCGAAGGTCTCAAGGAGAACGTCATCGTCGGCCGGCTGATCCCGGCGGGCACCGGCGCCTCCATGGCCAAGATCCGCGAAGTCGCGATGAAGCGCGACAAGATGATCCTGGACGAGCGCGAGAAGCAGGCGGCCGTCGTGTCGCCGGCTCCGGAGGCTGAACTTCCTGCGCTCCCGCCTGCGGAATAATCGTTCATCCGTAGGAATACCGAGGACAATGAAAAGGCCGGCGCAAGCCGGCCTTTTTGCTGCTTTGTTTCCCTGTTGCGGTGCAGGATCAACCTTTGTTCATCTTTCCTTCAGGCGCAAAAGCGCTTCTGCTAGGGGAGCTTAGACGGCGGTCCCGTGACGGGGGGCAGCGCCGGAGACCACGGAACGCACATGCTTGATCTCGCAATCGTAGGCGGCGGCCCCGGCGGGCTGATGAGCGCCTGGTACCTGAAGCGTAAGCTCGGCGACCTCTGTCGCGTCACCATCTACGAGGCCTCGGACCGGCTCGGCGGCAAGATCGTCACGCGCAAATTCGCTTCCGCACCCGCGATGTACGAAGCCGGCGTTGCCGAGATCTACGACTACTCGATGACCGGCCCCGATCCGCTGCGCGAGCTGATCCAGCATTTCGGACTTCAGACCATTCCGATGGACGCCGAGCAGGTCCAGTTCGGCGGTGAACTCCTCAACGACGTCGCAGGCATGCGCCGCAAATACGGCGCCAAGACCGCGGCGGCGATAGAGGCGTTCCGCAAGCGCTGCGCCGAAGCGCTGTCGCCGATCGAGTATTACGAGGGCGTCGGCGCGCACGACAACGAGAACCCCTGGGCCTACAAGACCGCCGAGCAGGTGCTCGACGAGGAGGTCGAGGACGAAACCGCAAAGCGTTTCTTCAAGGTGATGGCGCGCTCGGACATCGCGACCGAAAGCCACAACACCAACGGCCTCAACGCGCTGAAGAACTACCTGATGGATGTCGACGGCTATATCGGCCTCTACTCCATCCAGAACGGCAACGAGCAACTGATCGAGTGCCTGCAGTCGGAGGTCAATGCCGATATCCAGCTCAATCATCGCGTGCTCGCCGTCGGCAAGGCGCCGACCGGCCGCTACCAGCTCAAGATGATGAATGGCAAGGGGCCGGAGACGCGCGATTTCGACCTCGTGCTGGTCTGCCTGCCGCATTCCTGGCTCGCCACCGTCGGCTGGGAAGGCGAGCAGCTTCGCAAGTCGATGGTCAAGCACGTCTCGTACTTCGATCGTCCCGCACACTACCTGCGCGTCTCGATCCTGTTCGACACGCCGTTCTGGGGCGAGAAGATTCCCGGCGCCTGGTTCATGTCGGAGGCCTTCGGCGGCTGCTGCGTCTACAATGAAGGCGCGCGCCACGATGTCGGCAAGCATGGCGTCCTGAACTGGCTCATTCCCGGGTCGGATGCGCTGGCCTTCGCGAATCTCTCGGACCAGGAGCTGATCGACGCTGCGCTGAAATCGCTGCCGGCCTCGTTCGGCGATGCGCGAGCGCATTTCATGGAAGGGAAGATCCATCGCTGGCTGTCGTCGGTGAACGCGATTCCAGGCGGTATGCCTGTGCGCGATGTCATGACCAATCACCGGCCCGAGCCGAAGGAGCATCCCGGCATCGTGGTGGTCGGCGACTATCTGTTCGACTCGACCCTGAACGGGCTGCTCGATTCGTCGGACGCGGCAACCGACATCATCCTGACCGAGATGATGCGGCTGCGCCGGGAGCGTGCGCAGGACAGCAAGCCGCTCTCGGACAAGATCGATCGCGAGTATTTCGAGAATTATCGCGGCCTCGGCCCCTATAGCGAGGCGTGGCGGCATTTCACGGATCCCGACTATCTCACAAAGCTGATCGGCATCGTCTGGGGCAAGGTCAAGGGCGCCAAGCTGTTGATCGCGGGCTCGGCCAGCGGCGAACTGGTCGGCGCACTGCGCGAGCGCGGCATCGATGCCTGGGGCATCGAGAACAACCGCGCTATCCACGCCAAGACGCCGAAGGCTCTGAAGAAGTACAATAAGCTCGGCTCGATCACCGACATGCCGTTCAAGGACGGCGCGTTCGACTTCGTGTTCGAGACCAGCCTCTGCCATGTTTCCCCGAAGCAGGTGGTCCGCGCGATCCGCGAGCTCAACCGCGTGGTCAGGACCGGTCTCGTGTTCGGCTCGATCACCTCGGACATGGCCTCGGCCGTGATCGACCGCTACGACCTGCTGCGCGGGGTCAAGAAGCTCGGCACCTGGTGGGAATGGTCCGAACTGTTCTTCGGCAACGGCTTCGACCTGTCGATGCACCGCAAGGACTGCGCCGATGCGCTGTGGGAAGCGACGCTCGCGGCCAACAAGGGCCCGGGCCAGTGGTACGCCGACGCCGACAGCTTGCGTTATTCGTTCTTCGACAAGGTCGAGGACGACGACTAGCCTTTCGGGCGCACCGGATTCGCCAATTGCTTTGCCGAATTCATCATGATCGCATAGAATCGGTGCAATAGCGGTTGCCGCTATGTCCTGCTTTCTCTGCGGTCATGCCGGCCGTCAGCATCGGTTGGTTTCATGGCGTCCAAGCCTCCCACTTCCAAGCCTCCCTCTCTCGACGACAAGAAGCTCGCTGCGGAAGAGGCGGCTGAGCTCGACAAGAAGCTCGCCGCCGTCAGGCCCGACCTCGAAGACGACGAAGACGAGGAGGATGACGAGCTGGAGCTCGATGACGACGATGAGGACGAGGACCTCGTCGTCTTTACCGCGCGCGAGGCCGCCGGCGCGCTCGCCACCATCCTCGGTTTCGTCAAACCCTTTCTGTCCAACTACAAGCGGATGCTGTCATTCGTGGCGTTCGGCGTCTTCGTCGAGACGCTGTTCAATGTCATCATGCCGCTCAGCTTGAAGTACCTGATCGACGACGCTCTCGGCGAGGAGGATTTCCATGCGCTTTACAAGATCCTCGGCGTGCTCGCGGTCGCCGGCATCTTCACCTCCATCGTCGCGGTCTGGTACGAGCGCTGGGACGCGCGGCTGGCTGCCTGCATCATCTCCGACGTCCGCAAGCGCCTGTTCGAGCACGTTCAGGACCTGCCGGCGGCGTATTTCGGGCGGACCAAGCGCGGCGAGATACTGTCGCGCTTTTCCGTCGACCTTGCGGCCTTCGAGGGGTCGGTCAAGACCTTCGCCAACAGCGCGGCTCTGCCGTTCCTGGAGTTGATTGCGGGCATCATCCTGATGGTGTTTCTGAACTGGCAGCTCGCGGTGGTCGCGCTGCTGGTGTTTCCGATCACGCTGATCGGTCCGCGCATGCTCACGCCGAAGGCGGTGCAGGCCAATTACGAGCAGAAGCTCAACGAGAGCGCGCTGCTCGGCATGGTGCAGGAAAACGTCGCCGCGCAGGCGGTGATCAAGGCGTTCAGCCTGCAACGCCGGATGTTCGGCTTCTTCACCTTCCGCAACGACGAGACCCGCAACAAGATGGCCTCGGCCGCGTTCCTCTCCACCATGGTCGAGAGGACGGTCACCATCTCGGTATTGCTGTTGCACATCGTGGTGCTCGCGATTGGCGCCTATCTGGCAACCAAAGGGCAGATCACCATCGGCACCTTCGTGACCTTCGAGAGCGCGTTCTGGGAGGTATCCTACAACATCGCCCACGTCATGCACTTCGTTCCGGTGTCGATCTCCTCGGCCGCCGCGATCCGCCACATGCAGGAACTGCTCGACGAACCGACGCGCAGTGCCGATCGGCCCGGCGCACCCGATCTGCCGCGCGTCACCCACGACATCACCTTCGACCGAGTGACGTTCCAGTACGAGGGCAGCCAGACGCCGGTGCTGGACAATCTCAGCCTCAAGCTCGATGTCGGCAAGCGTATCGCCATCGTCGGGCCCAGCGGCTCCGGCAAGAGCACGCTGCTCAATCTGATTCTGAGGCTCTACGTGCCTGATGAGGGCCGCGTCACCATCGACGGCGTCGACGTCCGCAAGGTAACGCTGGATTCGCTGCGCCGGAGCATGGCGGTGGTGTTCCAGGAGAACATGCTGTTCAACATGTCGATCCGCGAGAACATCCGGCTCGGCAAGGAAGGCGCGACCGACGAGGAGGTGGAGGAGGCCGCCAGGAAGGCCGAGATCCACCGCTACATCATGAGTCTACCGCAGCGATACGACACGCCGGTCGGCGAGCGCGGCGATACCTTGTCGGGCGGCCAGCGCCAGCGCATTGCGATCGCACGCGCGGTCATCCGCAATCCGTCCGTGCTGCTGCTCGACGAGGCAACTTCGGCGCTCGACCAGACCACGGAGGCCGCGATCAACCGCACACTGCTCAAGGTCGCCAAGGGCCGCACCATGATCTGGTCGACCCACCGCCTGAGCTCGGTGGTCGAGATGGACGAGATCATCGTGATTTCAGGGGGCAGGGCGATCGAACGCGGCTCCCATGCCGAGCTGCTCGCCATGAACGGAACCTACCGCAAATTGTGGAACGACCAGACCCACCAGCCGCACGAAGCGGCGGCTCAGGCCGATGACGACACCGACGATGATGACGACGACCTCGATGACGATGAGGACGAGGACGACGAGGAGGAGTGACCGAGGACGTTCGGCTCCAGATGGAAGGCGCCTCCAAGCGGCCGTACGAGCCCCTGAACCGACCATGCGATGAAGCGCGCCCAGCGCTGCGCCATCCAGTAGGGGCTGGTGCCGATCGAAACCGAGCGGAAGTCGAACGCCTTCGCGGCCGCCCAGTCGTCGCAATCCTGCTTGACCGGATCGGCGTAGAAGGCCGCGATCTTGTCCGCGTCCATCCCGTCGGATGCGAGCCAGTGCGGGATGTAGACGTTGCAGAGCCGCTCGACGTCGGTGAAGACCTTGTCGCAGCCGGTGCCGGCGACGGGGCATGAGGTCGAGAACGCATCCCCGACCAACACGAGGCCAGGCTGGCCGCTTGCATCGTTCGCGTAGAGATCGATCGGGCGAACCTTCAGCTCGCCTTGGATATCGAATGCGCCCGTGATGCGCTTGAGCCGGGGCAGGGCGGCGTCCAGCGTCTCGGCGGGTGCCCGGCGCAGCTTGCGCAGCCAGGGATCGTCGAAGCCGCGATAGACGAACAGATTGGCCCGCATCCGTGTGCCGATCGGAAACAGCGTGATGTAGGGGATGCGGTCGCTGGGGCGCTCCGAGAAGTAGGTCAGCGCCGGGAAATCGAACGTACTCCGCCCGGCCGGGGCGATGTCGAATCCAATTGAGATCGAGTGGCAGGCGCTAACGACTTTCCGCACGATGCCGAGTTGGTGTCGCAGCCCGACATTGAGCCCGTTGGCGAGCACGATCAGGCGGGCCGAGATGGTCTCGTCATTGGAGAGCGTGATCCTCTGCCGCTCCGCGCTCGTCTCGATTGCTATCGCCTTGGCGCAGATGCGCTCGACCGTGGCAGGGATCTCCTCGCGGACCGCGTTAACGAAGGAATCGTAGAGGATGTTGAACTGACGGCTCGGCGCCTTGTCGAGCAGGCGGCCGAATCGCGCGATCCAGTTTTCGCCGGCAAAGGTCGCCCGGCGCAGCACCGATTCTCCGATTCCGGTCCTCAGGAATCGCTCGACCTGGACGTGACCGCTGAGTTTTTCGACTCGAAAGTCCGCCGGATAGCTCTCATGCGGATCGACCAGCACCGCCGAAATGCCGGCGCGGCCGAGCATTGCGGCGGCGGTAGAACCGGACAATCCTCCGCCGATGATGGCAATGTCGGTGTAGCGCATGGCGTGAATCTCTGCCGAAGGCGGCAGATTGCCGCATCAACAGACAAGAAAGCCTTAGCGGGGGTTATAAAAGTACATTGTACCCGGACATAAATGTCCGATGGGGGTGGCGGAACCGTTATGCCGTTCCCATATCCGGGAAGCGCGATCAGTGCGGCGAACGGGCAAATTCCATAGGTGCGAGAAGCGCTTTGTGACTGTCGTTTCGCCTTGACTTGATCGATTCCCACTTATAGAAAGCGCCTCACTTAACGACAGGCGGTGAGCATCGCCAACGTCGGAACGGGCCACCTGTTGATCCCTCGGGATCGGATCCCAAGGGATCGCTGAAGACAGGCACCAACCTCGACGAATGCCGCTCAAACGCTGTCGATCATAGCTAGGCAATGCCAGTGCGATTTTAGTTCTCTTGAGCTCGTTCTCTTGAGATCGAATTCGGATGCATGACCTCGGTGCGCAGGCCGCGGCTTTATGCCGATTGGCCTGAAAACTGCGGTCCTCTGTGGCGTCGTAACGCTTTCCGCTCAGTGATGGAGTGGTTGGCGCAATTTCGCTTTGTGCGGTTTGTTCTGCACGGGGTGGCCTCGTCGGGCAGGGAGCTCGAAAGAATTTGCGGACCCGAAGGGGGCCGCGGCAGAAAAAGGGTGAAGGCCAGAATGCCGACGATCAACCAGCTGATCGCTCAACCGCGGGAAGTGCAGAAGTCGCGCAAGAAGGTGCCGGCGCTGCAGCAGTCGCCGCAGAAGCGTGGTGTTTGCACGCGCGTCTACACCACGACCCCGAAGAAGCCGAACTCGGCGCTTCGTAAGGTTGCCAAGGTGCGCCTGACCAACGGCTTCGAGGTGATCGGCTACATCCCCGGCGAGGGCCATAACCTCCAGGAGCATTCGGTGGTCATGATCCGCGGCGGTCGCGTCAAGGATTTGCCCGGCGTGCGCTACCACATCCTCCGCGGCGTTCTGGATACCCAGGGCGTCAAGAACCGTAAGCAGCGTCGTTCGAAGTACGGCGCCAAGCGTCCGAAGTAAGCGGGAACCAGCTCCATGTCTCGTCGCCACTCAGCGGAAAAGCGCGAAGTTCTTCCGGATCCGAAATTCGGGAACATCATCGTCACGAAGTTCATGAACTCGGTGATGTACGCCGGCAAGAAGTCGGTCGCCGAAGGCATCGTCTACGGTGCGTTCGGTCTCATCGAAGCCAAGACCAAGCAGAGCCCGCTCGGCGTGTTCGAGCAGGCGCTCGAGAACGTCATGCCGACGATCGAGGTTCGCTCCCGCCGCGTCGGCGGCGCGACCTACCAGGTTCCGGTCGAGGTTCGCTCGGTGCGTCGTCAGGCGCTGGGCATTCGCTGGCTGATCTCGGCTGCGCGCGAGCGCAACGAGAAGACGATGACCGAGCGGCTCTCTGCTGAGCTCCTGGATGCGTCGAACAACCGTGGCAACGCCGTCAAGAAGCGTGAAGACGTGCACCGGATGGCGGAAGCCAATCGTGCCTTCTCGCACTATCGCTGGTAACGGCGACACACTCGGACTCGCAAGGAACGACCTATGCCCCGCCAACATGCCATCGAAGACTACCGTAACTTCGGTATTATGGCGCATATCGACGCCGGCAAGACCACGACCACCGAGCGCATCCTGTATTACACCGGCAAGAGCCACAAGATCGGCGAAGTGCACGAAGGTGCCGCGACGATGGACTGGATGGAGCAGGAGCAGGAGCGTGGCATCACGATCACGTCGGCTGCGACCACCGCGTTCTGGGCCGGCAAGCGCCTGAACATCATCGATACTCCCGGCCACGTCGACTTCACCATCGAAGTCGAGCGTTCGCTGCGCGTGCTCGACGGCGCCGTGTGTGTGCTCGACTCGAACCAGGGCGTCGAGCCCCAGACCGAGACCGTCTGGCGCCAGGGTGACAAGTACAAGGTTCCGCGGATCGTCTTCGCCAACAAGATGGACAAGACAGGCGCTGACTTCTTCAAGTGTCTGGCCGACATCGTCGACCGTCTCGGCGCCAAGCCGATCGCGATCCAGCTTCCGATCGGTGCCGAGAACAACTTCAAGGGTCTCGTCGACCTCGTGAAGATGAAGGGCATCGTCTGGAACGACGAATCGCTCGGCGCGAAGTTCGACTATGTCGACATTCCGGAAGACCTCGTCGACCAGGCCAAGGAATACCGCGAGAAGATGGTGGAAGCCGCCGTCGAGCTCGACGACGACGCTTTGGCTGCCTTCCTCGACGGCAACGAGCCGGACGAAGCGACGCTGAAGCGGCTGATCCGCAAGGCGGTGCTGACCGGTGCGTTCTATCCCGTGCTGTGTGGCTCGGCCTTCAAGAACAAGGGCGTGCAGCCGCTGCTCGACGCCGTCGTGGACTATCTGCCGTCGCCGATCGACGTGCCCGCGATCAAGGGCACTGACGACAGTGGCAACGAGGTCGTGCGCAAGGCCGACGACAAGGAGCCGCTCGCGCTGCTCGCGTTCAAGATCATGGACGATCCGTTCGTCGGCACGATCACCTTCTGCCGCATCTACTCCGGCGTTCTGCAGAGCGGTACCGGCGTCGTGAATTCGACGCGCGAGAAGAAGGAGCGCATTGGGCGCATGCTCTTGATGCATGCGAACAACCGCGAAGACATCAAGGAAGCCTATGCCGGCGACATCGTCGCGCTGGCCGGCCTGAAGGAAGCGCGCACCGGTGACACGCTGTGCGATCCCGACAAGCAGGTGATCCTCGAGAAGATGGAATTCCCCGAGCCGGTCATCGAGATCGCGATCGAGCCGAAGTCCAAGGCCGACCAGGAGAAGCTGGGCGTGGCGCTGGCCAAGCTCGCCGCGGAGGATCCGTCCTTCCGCGTGTCGACCGACCAGGAGTCCGGCCAGACCATCCTCAAGGGCATGGGCGAGCTCCACCTCGACATCAAGGTCGACATCCTCCGTCGTACCTACAAGGTCGACGCAAACATCGGCGCGCCGCAGGTGGCGTTCCGTGAGCGCGTCACCAAGAAGGCCGAGGTCAAGTACACCCACAAGAAGCAGACCGGTGGTACCGGTCAGTTCGCGGAAGTGTCGATCGTGGTCGAGCCGAACGAGCCCGGCAAGGGCTACGAGTTCGAGTCCAAGATCGTCGGCGGTGCTGTTCCGAAGGAATACATCCCCGGCGTCGAAAAGGGTCTCAACAGCGTGATGAGCTCTGGCGTGGTCGCGGGCTTCCCCGTGGTCGACGTCAAGGTTCAGCTCGTCGACGGCAAGTATCACGACGTCGACTCGTCGGCGCTCGCCTTCGAAATCGCATCGCGCGCGGCGTTCCGCGAAGCGCTGCAGAAGGGCAAGTCCGTCCTGCTCGAGCCGATCATGAAGGTCGAAGTGGTGACCCCGGAAGACTATACCGGCTCGGTCATTGGCGACCTGAATTCGCGGCGCGGTCAGATCCAGGGTCAAGACATGCGCGGCAACGCCAACGTCATCAACGCGATGGTGCCGCTCATGAACATGTTCGGTTACGTGAATAACCTGCGCTCGATGAGCCAGGGTCGCGCAACCTTCACCATGCAATTCGACCACTACGCAGAAGCGCCGGCCAACGTGTCGGCAGAAGTCCAGAAGAAGTTTGCCTGATTGTCGTCGGTCTAGAGCTGACGATTGAACGGAGAGTCAAATGGCCAAAGCAAAGTTTGAACGTAACAAGCCGCACTGCAACATCGGCACCATCGGTCACGTCGACCATGGCAAGACATCGCTGACCGCGGCGATCACCAAGGTCCTCGCCGAAGCCGGCGGCGCGACGTTCACCGCGTACGACCAGATCGACAAGGCACCGGAAGAGAAGGCGCGCGGCATCACCATCTCGACCGCGCACGTCGAGTACGAGACGCCGAACCGCCACTACGCGCACGTCGACTGCCCCGGCCACGCCGACTACGTGAAGAACATGATCACCGGTGCCGCCCAGATGGACGGCGCGATCCTGGTCGTGTCGGCCGCTGACGGCCCGATGCCGCAGACCCGCGAGCACATCCTGCTCGCCCGCCAGGTCGGCGTGCCCGCGCTCGTCGTGTTCCTCAACAAGTGCGACATGGTCGACGATCCGGAACTGCTCGAGCTCGTCGAGCTCGAAGTTCGCGAGCTGCTCTCGAAGTATGACTTCCCGGGCGACAAGATCCCGATCATCAAGGGCTCGGCTCTCGCCGCTCTCGAAGATTCCGACAAGAAGCTCGGCCACGACGCCATCCTCGAGCTGATGAAGAACGTCGACGAATACATCCCGCAGCCGGAGCGTCCGATCGACCAGCCGTTCCTGATGCCGGTTGAAGACGTGTTCTCGATCTCGGGCCGCGGCACCGTCGTGACCGGCCGTGTCGAGCGCGGCATCGTCAAGGTCGGCGAGGAAATCGAGATCGTCGGTCTCCGCGCGACCCAGAAGACCACCGTCACCGGCGTCGAAATGTTCCGCAAGCTGCTCGATCAGGGCCAGGCCGGCGACAACATCGGTGCGCTGCTCCGCGGTACCAAGCGCGAGGACGTCGAGCGCGGTCAGGTGCTGTGCAAGCCGGGTTCGGTCAAGCCCCACACCAAGTTCAAGGCTGAGGCTTACATCCTCACCAAGGAAGAGGGCGGTCGCCACACTCCGTTCTTCACCAACTACCGTCCGCAGTTCTACTTCCGCACCACCGACGTGACCGGTGTCGTGCATCTGCCGGAAGGCACCGAGATGGTGATGCCGGGCGACAACATCGCGATGGAAGTGCACCTGATCGTGCCGATCGCGATGGAAGAAAAGCTCCGCTTCGCGATCCGCGAAGGCGGTCGCACCGTCGGCGCCGGCGTCGTCGCCTCGATCATCGAGTAATCACGCGACAGGGAATGGCGAGTGGCGAATGGATGAAATCCATTCGCTATTCGCTACTCGCCACTCACTAAGAAAGACACGGCAATGAACGGCCAAAACATTCGTATCCGTCTCAAGGCGTTCGACCATCGTATCCTCGATACGTCGACCCGCGAGATCGTGAACACGGCGAAGCGCACCGGCGCGCAGGTCCGCGGACCCATTCCGCTGCCCACCCGCATCGAGAAGTTCACCGTCAACCGTTCGCCTCACGTCGACAAGAAGAGCCGCGAGCAGTTCGAGATGCGCACCCACAAGCGCCTGCTCGATATCGTCGATCCGACCCCGCAGACTGTCGATGCTTTGATGAAGCTCGACCTAGCCGCCGGTGTCGACGTCGAGATCAAGCTCTAAGATTTTTGGATCACGTTCGCGACTAGCGGACAGAAAGAACAGGAAGCACGCCGATGCGCTCCGGAGTGATCGCACAAAAGGTCGGAATGACGCGGGTCTTTACGGAGGCCGGCGAACATATTCCAGTGACCGTGCTGAAGCTCGGCAATTGCCAGGTCGTAGGCCACCGCACTGAAGAGAAGAACGGTTACGTCGCGCTCCAGCTTGGTTCTGGCAGCCGCAAGACCGTGTACTTGCCCAAGGCCGAGCGCGGCCAGTTCGCGGTCGCCAAGGTCGAGCCGAAGCGGCAGGTCGAGGAATTCCGCGTCTCCGCGGATGCCATGATCCCCGTTGGCGCCGAGATCCTCGCCGATCACTTCGTCGTCGGCCAGTTCGTCGACGTCACCGGCACCTCGGTCGGTAAGGGCTTCGCCGGCGGCATGAAGCGCTGGAACTTTGGCGGTCTTCGCGCCACGCACGGTGTGTCGGTCTCGCACCGTTCGATCGGTTCGACCGGTGGTCGTCAGGACCCCGGCAAGACCTGGAAGAACAAGAAGATGCCCGGCCACATGGGTGTCGACCGCATCACCACGCTCAACCTTCGAGTCGTTCAGCTCGATGTCGAGCGTGGCCTGATCCTCGTCGAAGGCGCCGTTCCCGGCTCCAAGGGCGGCTGGATCCGCGTGCGCGACGCCGTCAAGAAGCCGCTGCCGAAGGAAGCTCCGAAGCCCGGCAAGTTCAAGGTTGCTGGCGACGCGGAAGCCGCCCCGGCTGCGCAGGAGGCGTGAGATGGAATTGAAGGTCACGACCCTCGAAGGTAAGGAAGCCGGCTCCGTCCAGCTTTCCGACGCCATTTTCGGCCTCGAGCCGCGCCAGGACATCATTGCGCGTTGCGTGCAGTGGCAGCTCAACAAGCGTCAGGCCGGCACCCACAAGGCCAAGGGCCGCGCCGAGATCTGGCGTACCGGCAAGAAGATGTACAAGCAGAAGGGCACCGGCGGTGCTCGTCACGGCTCGGCCCGCGTGCCGCAGTTCCGCGGCGGCGGTCGTGCCTTCGGTCCGGTGGTGCGTTCGCACGCCACCGACCTGCCGAAGAAGGTCCGCGCGCTTGCTCTCAAGCATGCGCTGTCGGCCAAGGCCAAGGACGGCGATCTGCTGGTGATCGACAAGGCTGCGCTGGAAGCTGCCAAGACCAAGGCGCTGCTCGGTCACTTCTCGGGCCTCGGCTTGACCAACGCGCTGATCATCGATGGTGCCGAGCTCAACAACGGCTTTGCCGCTGCGGCCCGCAACATTCCGAACATGGATGTGCTGCCGATCCAGGGCATCAACGTCTATGACATCCTGCGCCGTCGGAAGCTTGTTCTGACCAAGGCCGCCATCGATGCGCTGGAGGCGCGCTTCAAATGACGAAGAACATCGAGCCTCGCCATTACGACGTGATCGTCGCTCCGGTTGTCACCGAAAAGGCGACGCTGGCGTCCGAGCACAACAAGGTCTTGTTCAAGGTGGCCGCGAAGGCGACCAAGCCGCAGATCAAGGAAGCGATCGAGAAGCTGTTCGACGTCAAGGTCAAGAGCGTCAACACGCTGGTCCGCAAGGGTAAGACCAAGGTCTTCCGCGGCAATCTCGGTTCGCAGTCGAACACCAAGCGCGCGATCGTGACCCTCGAAGAGGGCCACAGGATCGACGTCACCACCGGTCTGTAAGGTCGTACGACGATGGCACTGAAGACATTCAATCCCACGACGCCGGGCCAGCGCCAGCTGGTCATGGTCGATCGTTCGGCCCTGTACAAGGGCAAGCCGGTCAAGGCGCTCACCGAAGGCAAGCACTCCTCGGGCGGTCGCAACAACACCGGTCGCATCACCGTGCGCTTCCGCGGCGGCGGTCACAAGCGGACGCTTCGTACCGTCGACTTCAAGCGCGACAAGGTCGATGCACCCGCGAAGGTCGAGCGGCTGGAGTACGATCCGAACCGGACCGCGTTCATCGCGCTGGTGAAGTACGAGGACGGCACTCAGGCCTATATCCTGGCGCCGCAGCGCCTGGCCGTCGGCGACTCCGTGGTTGCCGGCAACTATGTCGACGTGAAGCCGGGCAACGTCATGCCGCTCGGCAACATGCCGGTCGGCACGATCATCCACAACATCGAGGTCAAGATCGGGAAGGGCGGTCAGCTCGCCCGTTCGGCTGGTACCTACGCCCAGCTCGTCGGCCGCGACCACGACTACGTCATCGTCCGTTTGAACTCGGGCGAGCAGCGCCTGGTGCACGGCCGTTGCCGCGGTACGATCGGCGCGGTGTCGAACCCGGATCACATGAACAGTTCGATCGGCAAGGCCGGCCGCAACCGTTGGCTGGGCCGCAAGCCGCATAACCGCGGCGTTTCGATGAACCCGATCGACCATCCGCACGGCGGTGGTGAAGGTCGCACCTCGGGCGGTCGCCACCCGGTTACTCCGTGGGGCAAGCCGACCAAGGGCAAGAAGACCCGCAGCAACAAGTCGACCAACAAATTCATTCTCCTAAGCCGCCACAAGCGGAAGAAGTAAGGAACGACGGACATGGTTCGTTCAGTCTGGAAAGGCCCGTTCGTCGAGGGTTCTCTGCTCAAGAAGGCAGATGCCGCGCGCGCGTCCGGCCGTCACGACGTCATCAAGATCTGGAGCCGTCGTTCGACGATCCTGCCGCAGTTCGTTGGTCTGACCTTCGGTGTCTACAATGGTCAGAAGCACGTCCCGGTGGCCGTCAACGAGGAAATGGTTGGTCACAAGTTCGGCGAGTTTTCGCCGACCCGGACCTTCCATGGCCACTCCGGGGACAAGAAAGCCAAGAAGGCTTGAGGATTAAACGATGAGCAAACCTAAGCGCGAACGGAGCCTCGCCGAGAACGAGGCCAAGGCGGTCGCCCGGATGCTGCGGGTGAGCCCGCAGAAGCTCAATCTGGTCGCCCAGCTCATTCGCGGCCGGAAGGCGGCTGCTGCGCTCGCCGATCTGCAGTTTTCGCGCAAGCGGATCGCGGTCGACGTGAAGAAGTGCCTGGAATCGGCTATCGCCAACGCCGAGAACAACCACGACCTCGACGTCGACGATCTCGTCGTGGCGCAGGCCTTCGTCGGCAATGGTCTCGTGATGAAGCGCTTTGCCGCCCGGGGCCGTGGCCGTTCGGGTCGCGTCTACAAACCATTTTCGCAGCTGACGATCATCGTTCGTCAGGTCGAAGCCGAAGCAGCGGCCTAAGGGACGCAGGAGCACACGATGGGTCAAAAGATCAATCCGATCGGTCTGCGTCTCGGCATCAACCGGACCTGGGATTCCCGCTGGTTCGCCGGCAAGCAGGAATACGGCAAGCTGCTGCATGAGGACGTCAAGATCCGCGAGATCCTGCACAAGGAGCTCAAGCAGGCGGCCGTCGCTCGCATCGTGATCGAGCGTCCGCACAAGAAGTGCCGCGTCACCATCCACTCGGCTCGTCCGGGCGTGGTGATCGGCAAGAAGGGCGCCGACATCGACAAGCTGCGCAAGAGGGTCGCGGACATCACCTCGTCCGACGTCGTCATCAACATCGTCGAGATCCGCAAGCCGGAGCTCGATGCGACGCTGGTGGCGGAATCGATCGCGCAGCAGCTGGAACGCCGCGTGGCGTTCCGCCGCGCCATGAAGCGCGCCGTTCAGTCGGCGATGCGTCTCGGCGCGGAAGGCATCCGCATCAACTGCTCGGGTCGTCTGGGCGGTGCGGAAATCGCGCGCATGGAGTGGTACCGCGAAGGTCGCGTGCCGCTGCACACGCTGCGCGCCGACATCGACTACGGCGTTGCGACCGCGTTCACGACCTTCGGCACCTGCGGCGTCAAGGTCTGGATCTTCAAGGGCGAGATCCTCGAGCACGATCCGATGGCCCAGGACAAG
The DNA here is from genome assembly GCF_007290395.2 of Bradyrhizobium cosmicum. NCBI lineage: Bacteria > Pseudomonadati > Pseudomonadota > Alphaproteobacteria > Hyphomicrobiales > Nitrobacteraceae > Bradyrhizobium > Bradyrhizobium cosmicum. The sequence continues at coordinate 3,038,674 of NZ_CP041656.2, forward strand.
AGAATGGCCGAAGGCGAGAGCAGCGGTGGTGGTGATCGTGGTGGCCGTGGGCGCCGCGACAACGCTGCGGCCTGAGCTGCACCAAGAATTTGAGGGCTTGAAGCCATGATGCAACCTAAGAAAACGAAGTTCCGGAAGGCGCATAAGGGCCGTATCCACGGCGTTGCGTCCTCGGGCGCGACGTTGGCGTTCGGCCAGTTCGGCCTGAAGGCGACCGAGCCTGAGCGCGTCACCGCGCGCCAGATCGAAGCCGCTCGCCGCGCGCTGACCCGCCACATGAAGCGCGCCGGCCGCGTCTGGATCCGCGTGTTCCCCGACGTTCCGGTGTCGAAGAAGCCGGCCGAAGTCCGCATGGGCTCCGGCAAGGGTTCGCCGGAACTGTGGGTCGCGCGCGTCAAGCCGGGCCGGGTGCTGTTCGAGATCGACGGCGTCAACACCCAGACGGCGCGTGAAGCTCTGACCCTGGCGGCCGCCAAGCTGCCGATCAAGACGCGCTTCGTCGAGCGCATTGCGGAGTAATGGCCATGGCCCAGATGAAGATCGAAGACATCCGCGCGATGAGCCCTGACCAGCAGGATGACGCCATCCTGAACCTGAAGAAGGAGCGCTTCAACCTGCGCTTCCAGCGCGCCACCGGGCAGCTCGAGAACACCTCGCGCCTGCGCGAGGCTCGCCGCGACATCGCCCGCATCAAGACCATCGCCGCGCAGAAGCGCGCGAAAGAGCAGTAAGGGGCTCACGAATATGCCGAAACGTACTTTGCAAGGCGTGGTCGTCAGCGACAAGCAGGCCAAGACCATCGTGGTGCGCGTCGATCGCCGCTTCACGCATCCGATCTACAAGAAGACGATCCGCCGTTCGAAGAACTATCACGCGCACGACGAGAGCAACGAGTTCAAGCCGGGCGACATGGTGTGGATCGAGGAATCGAAGCCGATTTCGAAGTTGAAGCGCTGGGTCGTGATCCGGGGCGAACACAAGAAAAGCGCCTGATCTGTTGGCTTTAGCCGACTGACTTCAGGGAAATGTTGAGCGCCGGCTGGGCTGGCGCAAGAGAGAAGAGGACGAGGTGCATCAATGATTCAGATGCAGACCAACCTCGACGTGGCCGACAATTCTGGCGCACGCCGTGTCATGTGTATCAAGGTGCTCGGAGGCTCCAAGCGCCGCTACGCCACGATCGGCGACATCATCGTCGTCTCGATCAAGGAAGCGATTCCGCGTGGCAAGGTGAAGAAGGGCGACGTGATGAAGGCCGTCGTGGTGCGCGTCCGCAAGGACATCCGCCGCGCCGACGGTTCGGTGATCCGCTTCGACCGCAACGCCGCCGTTCTGATCAACAATCAGTCCGAGCCGGTCGGCACCCGTATCTTCGGGCCCGTGCCGCGCGAGCTGCGCGCCAAGAACCACATGAAGATCATTTCGCTCGCGCCGGAGGTGCTGTGATGGCCGCGAAGATCCGCAAGGGCGACAAGGTCGTCGTGCTGACCGGTCGCGACAAGGGGCGCACCGGCGAAGTGTTCGAAGTGCGTCCCGACGCCGGCACGGCGCTGGTGCGTGGCATCAACGTGGTCAAGCGTCACCAGAAGCAGACGCAGGCCCAGGAGGGCGGCATCATCTCGAAAGAGGCGCCGATCCAACTGTCCAACATCGCGTATGTCGGCAAGGATGGAAAGCCGACCCGCGTCGGATTCAAGATTCTGGCGGACGGCAAGAAGGTCCGCATCGCCAAGAGCTCGGGAGCTGAGATCGATGGCTGAGGCCGCTTACACGCCGCGCCTGCGCGCGGAATACGACGCGAAGATCCGCACGGAGATGACCGAGAAGTTCGGTTATGAGAACGTGATGCAGGTTCCGCGCCTGGACAAGGTCGTGCTGAACATGGGCGTTGGCGATTCCGTCAACGACCGCAAGAAGGCCGAGACCGCCGCCACCGAGCTGACCCAGATCGCCGGCCAGAAGGCGATCGTGACCTATTCGCGTGTCGCGATCGCGACCTTCAAGCTGCGTGAAAACCAGCCGATCGGCTGCAAGGTCACGCTGCGCAAGGCCCGCATGTACGAGTTCATCGATCGCCTGGTGACGGTCGCGCTGCCGCGCGTTCGCGACTTCCGCGGCCTGAACCCGAAGAGCTTCGACGGCCGCGGCAACTACTCGCTCGGCATCAAGGAACACATCATTTTCCCCGAGATCGACTTCGACAAGGTCACGGAAGCCCGCGGTATGGACATCACCGTCTGCACCACGGCCAAGACCGACGAAGAGGCGAGGGCCTTGTTGACCGCTTTCAATTTCCCGTTCCGGCAGTGAGACGCTGACCTAAAGCCTCTCAAACGCGGATACCCAGGAGCCAAGCATGGCAAAGAAGAGTTCAATCGAGAAGAACAACCGGCGCAAGCGGATGACGAAGAACGCCGCTCCGAAGCGCGCGCGGTTGAAGGCGATCATCGCCGACAAGACGCTGCCGATGGAGGAGCGGTTCGCCGCCACCCTGAAGCTCGCGGAAATGCCGCGCAACTCGTCGGCGACCCGCATCCGTCTGCGCTGCGAGCTGTCGGGCCGTTCGCGCTCGAACTACCGCAAGACCAAACTGTCCCGCATCGCGATGCGCGACCTTGGCTCCAAGGGCATGGTCCCGGGCCTCGTGAAGTCCAGCTGGTAAGGAGGGTCGTTTAGATGTCTACGCACGATCCAATCAGCGATCTGATCACCCGTATCCGCAACGCGCAGATGCGCTCCAAGAGCAAGGTCTCGACGCCTGGTTCTAAGATGCGCGAGAACGTCCTCGAAGTGCTGAAGTCCGAGGGCTATATCCGCGGTTACGCCACGCTCGAGCATTCCTCGGGCCGCAGCGAGATCGAGATCGAGCTGAAGTATTTCGACGGCGAGCCCGTCATCCGCGAGATCGAACGTGTTTCCAAGCCCGGGCGTCGCGTCTACGCCTCGGTGAAGAACCTGCCGCGGGTCAACAACGGGCTCGGCATTTCGGTGTTGTCGACGCCGAAGGGAATCATGGCCGACCACAGTGCGCGTGAAGCGAACGTGGGCGGTGAAGTTCTCTTCACGGTGTTCTGAGAAGGATTTTTGATCCATGTCACGAGTTGGCAAAAGGCCCGTTCCGGTTCCGTCGGGTGTGACCGCGACCGTCGATGGGCAGACCGTCAAGATGAAGGGGCCGAAGGGCCAGCTTCAGTTCGTCGTCCATGACGACGTCGAGGTGAAGCTCGAGAACGGCCAGGTCAAGGTGAACCCGCGGGTCGAGACCAATCGCGCGCAAGCGCTGTATGGTACCGCTCGCGCCCAGGTCGCGAATCTGGTCGAAGGTGTCACCAAGGGCTTCGAGAAGAAGCTCGAGATCACCGGCGTCGGCTATCGCGCCGCGTTGCAGGGCAAAAACCTGCAGCTCGCGCTCGGTTACAGCCACGACGTGGTCTACGCGATCCCGGAAGGGATCACGATCACCGTGCCGAAGCCGACCGAGATCACGGTGACCGGCAGCGACATCCAGCGCGTCGGCCAGGTCGCCGCCGAGATTCGCTCCTATCGTCCGCCGGAGCCCTACAAGGGCAAGGGCGTGAAGTATGTTGGCGAATTCATCTTCCGCAAGGAAGGCAAGAAGAAGTAACGGAGCCGGTCATGTCGAAAGCCAAGGTTACGAATGCCCGGCGCAAGCGGAGTGTGCGGCTGAAGCTGCGCCGCTCCGGTGGCGGCCGTCCGCGTCTGTCTGTGTTCCGCTCGTCCAAGCACATCTACGCCCAGGTCATCGACGACCTGAAGGGCGAGACGCTGGCCTCTGCCTCTTCGCTCGAGAAGTCGATGCGCGACGGCGGCAAGACCGGCGCCGACATCGATGCTGCGAAGGCGGTCGGTAAGCTGCTGGCTGAGCGCGCCGCCGAGAAGGGCGTCAAGGAAGTCGTGTTCGATCGCGGCAGCTACCTCTATCACGGGCGCGTCAAGGCTCTTGCCGACGCGGCGCGTGAGAGCGGGCTGAGCTTCTAACAGAATTTGAGGATTGAGGCGTAAGCCTCTGAAGGATTGGAAAAATGGCAGAACGCGAACAACGTGGTGGACGCGATCAACGCGGCGGACGTGACCGCCAGCAGCGCGAGGAGCGTGACAGCGAGTTCGTCGACAAGCTGGTCCACATCAACCGCGTGGCCAAGGTCGTCAAGGGCGGCAAGCGCTTTGGTTTCGCAGCGCTGGTCGTGATCGGCGATCAGAAGGGCCGCGCCGGCTTCGGTCACGGCAAGGCTCGCGAAGTGCCTGAAGCGATCCGCAAGGCCACCGAGTCCGCCAAGCGTAACCTGACGCGCGTTTCGCTGCGCGAGGGCCGTACGCTCCATCACGACATCGCCGGCCGTCATGGCGCGGGTCGTGTCTACCTGCGTGCAGCTCCGGCCGGTACCGGCATCATCGCGGGCGGCCCGATGCGCGCCGTGTTCGAGACGCTCGGCGTCCAGGACGTGGTGGCGAAGTCGATCGGCTCGTCGAACCCGTACAACATGGTTCGCGCCACCTTCGACGCGCTGAAGCATCAGGATTCGCCGCGTTCGGTCGCAGCCCGCCGCAACATCAAGGTGTCCACCCTCCAGTCCCGTCGCATCGGCGGTGACGCCGAGGCGGCTGCCGACTAACGGAAGCTTTCGGAGTAGACCATGATGGCCAAGGCCGCAAAGACGATCAAGCTCGAGCAGACCGGCAGCGCGATCCGCCGCCATCACTCGCAGCGTTCGACGCTGATCGGACTCAAGCTCAACAAGATCGGTCGCACCAGCGAACTGCCGGACACCCCGGCCGTCCGCGGCATGATCGAGAAGGTTCACCATCTCGTTCGCATCGTCAACGAGAAGTAAGACAGAGCGCGTGGTCCCGAAGACCGGTGATCGGTTCTCGGCAGAGATCATGCGCAAGAAACAAGGAGCAGGGCGATGAAGCTCAGCGATATCGCCGACAATGCCGGCTCGCGCAAGAAGCGTATGCGTGTCGGCCGCGGCATCGGTTCGGGCAAGGGCAAGCAGTCCGGCCGCGGCGGCAAGGGCCAGACCGCGCGTTCGGGCGTGCGCATCAAGGGTTTCGAAGGCGGCCAGATGCCGTTGCATCGCCGTCTGCCCAAGCGCGGCTTCACCAACATCTTCCGCGTCGAGTTCGCCGAGATTAACCTCGACCGGCTCCAGGATGCGGTCGATGCGAAGAAGATCGACGCCGGCAGCGTCGTGAACGTCGAGGCCCTGGTGAAGGGCGGCGTGCTGCGTCGTGCCAAGGGCGGCCTGCGGCTGCTCGGCCGCGGCGAGCTCAAGTCCAAGCTCAACATCGAAGTCCACGGTGCCACCAAGGCCGCGATCGAAGCGGTCGAGAAGGCTGGCGGCTCGGTGAAGATCCTCGCCCCTGCCAAGGAAGAAGGCGAGGCGGCGTAACAACTGCGTCATTGGCCCGCGGCTCGCGGGCCTTTACGCATGCGGGACGTGGACTTATCGAAGCCGAGCCCCAGATAATGTCCGGCGTCCGCACCAGTAGCCCGGCCGCGGGCATGACGGCGCAATAGGCGGCGGGAGAAAGTCCAAGATGGCCTCTGCAGCGGAACAACTTGCAGCAAATCTCAATTTCGGTGCGTTTGCCAAGGCTGACGAACTGAAGAAGCGCATCTGGTTCACCCTGGGTGCGCTGCTGGTTTATCGGCTCGGGACCTACATTCCGCTGCCCGGCATCGATCCCAACATCTGGGAGCAGGTGTTCCGCTCCCAGGCGGGCGGCATCCTCGGCATGTTCAACATGTTCGCCGGCGGCGGCATCCACCGCATGGCGATCTTTGCGCTGAACATCATGCCGTACATCTCGGCCTCGATCATCATCCAGCTTCTGACCACCGTCTCGCCGCAGCTCGAGGCGCTGAAGAAGGAAGGCGAGGCCGGCCGTAAGCTGCTGAACCAGTACACCCGCTATCTCACGGTCATCCTGGCCGCGTTCCAGTCCTACGGCATCGCAGTGGGTCTCGAGGGCGCCGGTAACGTCGTCAGCGACCCCGGCATGTTCTTCCGCCTTTCGACCGCGATCACGCTGACCGGCGGCACCATGTTCCTGATGTGGCTGGGCGAGCAGATCACCTCGCGCGGCATCGGCAACGGCATTTCGCTGATCATTCTCTCCGGCATCGTCGCCGAGCTGCCCGCGGCGCTCGCCAACATGCTCGAGCTCGGCCGTCAGGGCGCGATGTCGACCGGCCTGATCCTGGTCGTCATCATCATGGCGGTCGCCGTGATCGCCTTCATCGTGTTCGTGGAGCGCGCCCAGCGCCGGCTTCTGATCCAGTATCCGAAGCGCCAGGTCGGCAACAAGATGTTCGAGGGCCAGTCCTCGCATCTGCCGCTCAAGCTCAACACCTCGGGCGTGATCCCGCCGATCTTCGCGTCCTCCCTGTTGCTGCTGCCGACCACGGTGGCCAACTTCAACGCGGGCAGCGGACCGGAATGGTTCCAGTGGATCACGACGCAGCTCGGCCACGGCCGTCCGCTGTTCCTGATCATGTATCTCGCGCTGATCGTGTTCTTCGCGTTCTTCTACACCGCGATCGTGTTCAACCCGACCGAGACCGCGGACAATCTGAAGAAGCACGGCGGCTTCATTCCGGGCATCCGCCCGGGTGAGCGCACCGCGGAATACATCGACTACGTGCTGTCGCGCATCACCGTGCTCGGCGCGATCTATCTCGCGATCGTCTGCTTGATCCCCGAGATCCTGATCTCCTACGCCTCGGTGCCGTTCTACTTCGGCGGCACTTCGCTGCTGATCGTCGTCAGCGTCACCATGGATACGGTGGCACAGGTGCAGGGCTATCTGCTGGCCCATCAGTACGAAGGCCTGATCCGGAAGTCGAAGCTGCGCGGCCGCCGCCGCTAAGCGCGGCGTCCTGTCCGGCTTCCGACTCACAAGCGCCGATTCGCCGCGCACATGGCTGCGCGGCTTCCGCGAGGTGCGTGGACCTACCGTTCGGTCGCATCGGCAGAACTGCTCCGACTGCGACGCAATCACTGATTTCAAAGGGGTTCTTGGCGGCAGGGCATTTGCTCCCCTATGATATGGGTGGCAGTGCGGAGCCGATTGTGATTTGCACTGTTGTCGAACTTCAAACACAGGTGCGCGACGTATCGCTCACCAATCCGGGGGGCGTACGCCGATGAGAATTATACTTCTGGGACCGCCGGGATCGGGCAAGGGGACCCAGGCGCAGCTGATGGTGCAGCGCTATGGTATCGTCCAGCTCTCGACCGGCGAGATGTTGCGCGCGGCCGTCGCGGCGGGAACGCCGGTCGGCCTCAAGGCCAAGGAGATCATGGCCAGCGGTGGCCTCGTGCCCGACGACGTCGTAGTCGGAATCATCTCCGAGCGCATCGACCAGCCGGATGCCAGAAACGGTTTCATTCTCGACGGCTTTCCGCGCACCGTACCGCAGGCCGAAGCGCTGGATCAGCTGCTCAAGCAGAAGCATCTCAAGCTCGACGCCGTGATCGAGCTTCGCGTCAACGAGAGTGCGCTGCTGAGCCGCGTCGAGACTCGCGTGGCCCAGATGCGGGAGCGCGGGGAGGAGATCCGGGCCGACGACACTCCGGAGGTCCTGACCAAGCGTTTGGCCAGCTACCGTAGCCAGACAGAACCGCTGATTCACTACTACTCGGAGCGGCGGAAGCTCTCGACCATCGACGGCATGATGGCGATCGACGAGGTCACCGGTGCTATCCACCGCCAGCTCGTGGCGCTTGGGGCGACCGAGCCCAAGGTCCGCGCCAAGAGCGCTGCCAGGGCAGCGCCCGCCAAGAAGGGTACGAAGCAGAGCGCCGCAAAGGCCAAAACGGCCAAGAAAGCGGCGAGAACGGCCAAAAAGCCCGCAAAATCTGCCAAGAAGGCCGCCAGGAAGGCCGTGAAGGGCGCGAAGAAGGCGGCCAAGACGACCGTCAAGAAGGCCGCGAAAAAGGCTGCCAAGAAGGCCCCGAAGAAGTCCGTCAAAAAGGGTGCCAAAAAGGCCGCAAAAAAGGTCACGAAAAAGCGAGCTAAGCGCTAGCAGCGGTTGACGAAAGCCCCCTGAATCCCCTAATAAGCCCCGCATCCAAGTCGGATAGTTTCAAACGATGCCGGGCCCCAGGAAGACCAGGGGTGGGCGTCGTGTTCGCGTTTGTGAACACCTGCCCGAGAAACCAAGCACTTAAAGACCGGTTCCTGACGAGGAATCGGCAACAGGAGAGAGAGCCGTGGCCCGTATTGCCGGCGTGAACATTCCGACCAACAAGCGCGTGCTCATCGCGCTCCAGTACATCCATGGCATCGGCCAGAAGATTGCCTGTGAGATCCTCGAAAAGGTGAAAATCCCCGAGGATCGTCGCGTCAATCAGCTCAGCGACGCCGAAGTGCTCCAGATCCGCGAAGTGATCGACCGCGACTATCTCGTCGAGGGCGATCTGCGTCGTGAGGTCGGCATCAACATCAAGCGTCTGATGGACCTCGGCTGCTATCGCGGCCTGCGCCATCGTCGCGGCCTGCCGGTGCGCGGTCAGCGGACCCACACCAATGCGCGCACGCGCAAGGGGCCGGCCAAGGCCATCGCCGGCAAGAAGAAGTAAGTTTTCGAATCAAGATCGCGGCGTGTGGCGAATCGGGATGACCCTTCGCCACGCGCCTTTCGTTCCACAGGTGTAGCCGCTGGCATTACGGCGGCGTTCGAGATCTCCAGGAAAGGTACTCAATGGGTAAGGAAGCCACCCGCGTTCGCCGTCGTGAACGCAAGAACATCGCCTCCGGCGTTGCTCACGTGAACTCCTCGTTCAACAACACGACCATCACCATCACCGATGCGCAGGGCAATACGATTGCCTGGTCTTCCGCCGGCACGATGGGCTTCAAGGGCTCGCGCAAGTCGACCCCGTACGCCGCGCAGGTTGCCGCCGAGGACGTGTCGAAGAAGGCGCAGGAGCACGGCATGCGTACGCTGGAAGTCGAAGTCGCCGGTCCCGGTTCGGGCCGCGAGTCGGCGCTCCGCGCGCTGCAGGCCGCGGGCTTCACCGTAACCTCGATCCGCGACGTGACCACGATCCCGCACAACGGTTGCCGTCCCCGCAAGCGTCGGCGCGTTTGATACCTTGTTTGCGGGCGCATCGGCGCCCGCGATGACTTTTGCAAGAAGCCGCAGGTGCGACCTGCGGACTTTCTCCAACGCCAGTGTCTGCAACGGCAGTTCGACTGGCCTGTATGGGTGAAACAGTGACGATCCAGAAAAATTGGCAAGAACTGATTCGGCCGAACAAGCTCCAGATTCAGCCTGGCAGCGACCCTCAGCGTTTCGCGACGATCGTCGCCGAGCCGCTCGAGCGCGGCTTCGGCCAGACCCTCGGCAACGCGCTGCGCCGCATCCTGCTCTCCTCGCTCCAGGGCGCGGCGGTGCAGTCGGTGCACATCGACGGCGTGCTGCACGAGTTCTCCTCGATCGCGGGCGTCCGTGAGGACGTCACCGACATCGTGCTCAACATCAAGGACATCTCGATCAAGATGCAGGGCGAAGGCCCCAAGCGCATGGTCGTGAAGAAGTCCGGCCCGGGCGTCGTCACCGCCGGCGACATCCAGACCGTCGGCGACGTGGTGGTGCTCAACCCCGACCTGCAGATCTGCACGCTCGACGAGGGCGCCGAGATCCGCATGGAGTTCACCGTCGCCACCGGCAAGGGCTACGTGCCCGCCGAGCGCAACCGTCCCGAGGACGCGCCGATCGGCCTGATCCCGGTCGACAGCCTGTACTCGCCGGTCCGCAAGGTCTCGTACAAGGTCGAGAACACCCGTGAGGGCCAGATCCTCGACTACGACAAGCTGACCATGACGATCGAGACCAACGGCGCGCTGACGCCGGATGATTCGGTGGCTTACGCCGCCCGCATCCTGCAGGATCAGCTCAACGTGTTCGTCAACTTCGAAGAGCCGCGCAAGGAAGTCGCCCAGGAGATCATCCCGGACCTCGCCTTCAACCCGGCCTTCCTCAAGAAGGTGGACGAACTCGAGCTGTCGGTGCGTTCGGCCAACTGCTTGAAGAACGACAACATCGTCTACATCGGCGACCTCGTGCAGAAGTCGGAAGCCGAAATGCTCCGCACTCCGAACTTCGGCCGCAAGTCGCTGAACGAAATCAAGGAAGTGCTGGCCCAGATGGGTCTGCATCTCGGCATGGAAGTGCCGGGCTGGCCGCCGGAAAACATCGACGAGCTCGCCAAGCGCTTCGAGGATCACTACTGATCTGAACTCACAACAAGCGAAAGCGCGACTTCATCGCGCTTTCGCGGGCGAACGCAGGCAGCCCACCTGAGCAACAAGTCCGACGAACCGTCGCGACGAAAGCAATCTAGGGAATACCAAAATGCGTCACGGCAAGGTTCATCGTAAGCTCAACCGCACCGCCGAGCATCGCCGCGCGATGTTCGCCAACATGTGCGCCGCGCTGATCAAGCATGAGCAGATCGTCACCACGCTCCCCAAGGCGAAGGAACTGCGCCCGATCGTGGAGAAGCTGGTCACCCTCGGCAAGAAGGGCGGGCTGGCCATGCGCCGCCAGGCCATCTCCGAGATGCGCGACAAGGACCAGGTCAAGAAGCTGTTCGATACTCTGGCGCCCCGCTACAAGGACCGTCAGGGTGGCTACACCCGCATCATCAAGGCCGGCTTCCGCTACGGCGACAACGCCGCGATGGCTGTGATCGAGTTCGTCGATCGCGACGTCGATGCCAAGGGCCAGGACTCGGGTCCGGTGCAGGAGAAGGAAGCCGAGGCGGCGTAAGCCGGCCGGTCTCTCAGATTTCAGAAAGCGGCGCCCTTTGGGCGCCGCTTTTTTGTATGGCCCGGCGATATCTCATGCCACGCATTGCGGTCGCTCTCATCTCTTCCATTCATCGTTTGGACGTCACCGGCGATCCAGTGGCCGGCCCCTGCGGCTGGGGCGAGGCGGAAATCAAACGTGCGATTCCGCAAGGCATCGCGCGCGACGGGCACAAGCTCAAGCCGCCGATGGCCTATGCTGCCTGCGCCACCATGACGGCGCAGGATCTCGATGCCATCGTCGTCTTTCTCCGGACGCTGCCGGAGCGCTGACGGAAGATGGGCAAGGACGCGCTCTTCGCGCGTCGTGCCAATCGTTCGGTACGCGCGTCGCGTTGGAGTGGTGAGCACGCTGCGCTTGGCCCGTTCCACAGGCTCACGCCTGGGTGATGGGTGATTGAAGCCGTTGAACGGCGCACGATATCCGCTTCAACATCAATGGAGACGACGTATGAACATCGACCTTTCCGGAAAGACCGCCCTCGTGACCGGCTCGACCGCCGGCATCGGCCACGCCATCGCCAAGGGCCTTGCCGCCTCGGGCGCAGGCGTCGTGATCAACGGGCGCGGCCAGGACAAGGTCGACGCGGCCGTGCGCAAGCTGGAAGGGACGGGCGCCAAGGTCCGCGGCATCGCCGCCGACGTCTCGACCGCTTCGGGCTGCAAGGCGCTGGTCGCGGCGCTGCCGGAGGTCGACATCCTCATCAACAACGCCGGCATCTTCGAGCCGAAGGACTTTTTCGACATTCCGGACGAGGACTGGACTCGCTTCTTCGAGGTCAACGTGATGAGCGGCGTGCGGCTGTCGCGCGCGTACATGCAGGGCATGCTCAAGCGCAATTGGGGCCGCATCGTCTTCATCTCCTCGGAGTCCGGGCTCAACATTCCCGTCGAGATGATCCACTACGGCATGAGCAAGACAGCCCAGCTCTCGGTCGCGCGCGGCCTTGCGCAGCTTACCCGCGGCACCGGCGTCACCGTCAATTCCGTGCTGCCGGGACCGACCATGTCGGAGGGCGTCGAGACCTTCGTGAAGGATCTCGCCAAGCAGAATGGGCAATCTGTCGACGAAGCCGCGGCCAATTTCGTCAAGCAGCATCGCCCGAGCTCGCTGATCCAGCGCTTCGCCAGTGTCGAGGAGATCGCCAACATGGTGGTCTATGTCGCCTCGAAGGAAGCATCCGCGACCAACGGCGCGGCGCTGCGGGCGGAAGGCGGCATCGTCAATACGATTGCCTGAGGAGGCACGCGTGCTGGCCTATGTGATCTCCGAAGTCGAGGTGCGCGACGGGGAAGCGATGGAGGCCTATCGCGCGCTCGCGGCAACGACCATCGCGGAATATGGCGGCCGCTATCTGGCGCGCGGCGGCGCGGCTGAAGTGGTGGAGGGCGGCCCTCCGCCCAAGACCATCATCATCGTCGAATTTCCGTCGATGGCGCGGGCGCGGGAATGGTACGCTTCGGCCGAATATGCCGAAGCGCTGAAGCTGCGGCGAACGGCACTGGAGCGCCGGCTGATGTTCGTCGAGGGCGTGGTTTCGGCCTGACTGGTCTGCTCGCTTGTGGCTTTTATTTGCGGCGTGACCCGCTAATGATCGGCTTCATGATCACGCTCAGGTCTTTTCGCAACAAGCGGCGGTTGAAGATCACATCCGCCCGATGGCAACGGCGGGCGATTTTCCTGTTGGGTGGAATTGTCGTTGGCGCTGCGGCGGTGGCTCTGGCGCAACTGGCCGATCTCGCCCAGCAGGCCTTCCGCCTGCTGCTTGGGCAGTCGCGCTATGCCGCCCTGCTGGTGACGCCGCTCGGCTTCGCGCTGTCAGCCTATCTCACCATCCGGCTGTTTCCCGGCGCCCAGGGCAGTGGAATTCCCCAGGCCATCGCCGCTCGGCACCTGAACGATCAGGCGGCGCGGGAGCGGCTCGTGTCCATGCGGATTGCCGCTGGCAAGATGATCCTGACCCTGTTTGGATTGCTGTGCGGGGCTTCTGTCGGGCGGGAAGGACCCACCGTGCAGGTCGGTGCCTCCGTGATGTTCGCGATCGGCCGGGTGTCGCCGCGACGTCAACCCGGATTGATCCTGGCCGGAGCGGCGGCAGGCGTTGCCGCGGCATTCAATACCCCGCTGGCAGGTATCGTATTCGGGATCGAGGAGATGAGCCGCGCCTTCGAGACGCGCACCAGCAGTCTCATCATTGCCGCGGTCATCGCGGCAGGCCTGACCTCATTGGCGTTGATGGGCAACTACACCTATTTCGGCAGCAGTGCGACGTCGCTTGCGCGCGGCGTCGATTGGCTGGCGGTTCCCTTTTGCGGCGTGGTTGGCGGGGTCGTTGGCGGCCTGTTCAGTCGAACCATCATCACCATGTCGCGCGGACTTCCCAGCCCCGTGGGGCACGCAATCAAGGCGCACCCGCTGTGGTTCGCGTTTGCTTGCGGCCTTGCAGCTGCAATCTGCGGACTGATTTCCGGCGATACCATCTATGGCACCGGCTACGAGCAGGTGAAGGCATCGCTGGAGCATGCCTCGCCTCTGCCGCAGGATTTTGGAGTTCTCAAATTCCTCGCGACCACCTTCGCCGCGATCAGCGGCATACCCGGCGGCATCTTCTCACCTTCGCTGGCCATCGGCGCCGGCCTCGGCAGCAACGTCGCGCTGCTCTTCCAGGATGCGCCGCTCGGCGCGATCATGTTGCTCGGCATGGTGTCCTATTTTGCCGGTGTCGTGCAGGCGCCGATTACGGCCTTCGTGATCGTGACCGAGATGACCGACAACACGGCATGGTGGTGCCGCTGATGACGGCGGCGCTGATCGCGCACTTTGTCTCGCGATTGATCTGCGAAGAGGGCATCTATCACGCCCTTGCCAAGGGTTTCGTGGAGCGGGCGACGCGTCCGCCGGAAGCGAAGGCGCCGCCGGTCTCGAGCTAAACCGCTACCACCCCTCCAGCACGATCTTGCCGCGAGACTTGCCGCTCTCCAGGAGCGCATGCGCGCGTTTGAGATTGGCGGCGTTGATCGTGCCGAATGTCTGGTCGAGCGTGGTGCGCAGCACGCCCTTGTCGATGAGGTCGGCGACGTCGTTGAGCAGATGATGCTGCGCGATCATGTCCGGCGTCTGGAACGAGGAGCGTGTGAACATCGACTCCCAGTGCACCGAGATCGCCTTGCCCTTGAAGGTGCTCATCGTGAACTCCGGCGGATCGTCGATCAGGCCGAATCGGCCTTGCGGCGCCATGAAGTCCGCGATCGACTTGTAGTGCTGGTCGGTGAAGGTCAGGCTCGCCACCAGCGCGACCGGCGGCAGCTTGAGCTTCTCGATCTGCTCCTTCATCGGCTTGCCATGGTCGATCACCGCATGCGCGCCGAGATCGAGGCACCATTTCTGCGACTCCGGCCGCGTCGCGGTCGCGAGCACGGTCAGCCCGGTGAGGCGCCGTGCGAGCTGGATCAATATCGAGCCGACGCCGCCTGCGCCGCCCGTGATCAGCAACGTGCGCGGATCGACGCTCTTGCCTGGCACCGCGCCGAGGCGGTCGAACAGCAATTCCCAGGCGGTGATGGAGGTGAGGGGAAGGGCGGCGGCCTGCGCGAACGCGAGCGACTTCGGCTTGCTGCCCACGATGCGCTCGTCGACGAGATGGAATTCGGCATTGGTGCCCTGGCGCAGGATCGAGCCGGCGTAGAACACCTCGTCGCCCGGCTTGAACAGCGTTACGTCGGGCCCGACGGCATCGACCACGCCGGCCGCGTCATAGCCCAGGATCTTGGTTTCGCCCTCGGGCGGGGCGGCGCGCTTGCGCACCTTGTAATCGACCGGATTGGCCGAGATCGCCTTCACGGCGACGCGGATGTCGCGTCCCTTGGGTTCGGGTTTTGCGGTTTCGAAATCGATCAGCGCGTCCTGATCCTCGATCGGAAGCGACTTCTTGTAGCCGACGGCCTTCATGGCTTGTCTCCATCAGATGGCGCGATAGCTTGCGACGTGCGCCTGCCATTGTAACTGTCCCGCCAGGCCCCATTTGGCAAGTACTGTAAATTCGGGGATATAGTCCCCGTTTGGATACTATTGGGAAAACACGTATGAAACGGCGGGATTTTGCCCGGCGTCCCGGCTGCTCGGTCGAAGCGACGCTGGATCTGATCGACGGCAAGTGGAAGGGCGTGATCCTCTACCACCTCCAGGACGGCACCCAGCGCTTCGGCGAACTGCGCCGCCGGATGCCCGGCATCACCCAGCGCATGCTGACAAAGCAGCTTCGCGCGCTGGAGGAGGACAAGCTCGTCGTCCGCAAGGTCTACGCCGAGGTGCCGCCGCGGGTGGAGTATTGCCTCTCCGAACTCGGCGAGAGCCTGCGGCCGGTGATCGACATCCTCAAGGCCTGGGGCGAGAGCCACCAGCAGCGGCTGTCCTGCGCGCCGGCGCCGGTTGTTGTGAAGAAGAAGCGCGCGGCGTGAAAATCCGGGAGCGGCTTGCCGCCCCCGGATGAGATTGCCTCAGAACGCGAACTGCGTGCGCATCGCCACCGCGTCAAACTTCGAGCCGACATCGGCGGTCGAGACCGGCGAGGCCTGCTTCGACACCGTGCCGTGCAGATAGTCGAGCATGAAGCGGACGTTGCCGTTGACGTACCAGTTCAGCGCCGCCGTGTAGACGGTCTGCCGGCCGCCGGCGATGCCTGTTGCCGTTCCCAACTGGTTGTTGAGGTCAATCGTCGAGAAGCGCCCCGCGATCTCCCACGCGCCCCAGCCGCCGCCGTCGAGCGAGAACGGATGCGCCGGCTTGACGCCGTTGTAGGCCGCGTTTGCCGCATTGTAGCTCCGGCCTTCGCCCGTCAGCACGTAGCCGGCCTGGGCATAGCCGCCCTGGAATTTCAGGCTGGGTGCGCCGATCGGCGCGAGGCTGGTGTTGGCGGTGCGATCGATGTTGTACCAGAAGTACTCGCCCTGGAGGATCAGCGGTCCGTAGGTCGCGGCGGCTTCGACGCTGTAGACCTGTGCGCCCGAGGCGTTGGCGATCGCACCGGTCGAGGCCAGCGTGGTCGGGTCGAGGCGCAGTTCCGGCCGGTCGCTGAGCGTCACCGTCTGGGTATTGGCGATCAGATTGCGCGGCGGCTGGATCAGCCATTGCGCGTCGGCGCCGATATGCACCGAGTAGTCCTTGCCGCTGATCGGGTTGCCGGCAATACGGGCCACGGCGCCGTATTGCTCGCTCGTGCCCGCCGGAGCCGTGCTCGAGGCGGAGTGGATCGCGCCGGTCGACGGCCCGGTGACATAGCCGCCGATCCAGAGCTGGTCGTTGAACCAGCGCGTGCCGACTGCGGAACGGAAGTCGCCGGCGGCGATGTTGGTCGCGATGATGCCGGCAGAGGCGCGCTCCATGAACATGATGTCGTTGGAGCTCGTGGCCTCGTCCAGGGTGTAGGGCAGGTCCATGACGCCGATTTCGACCGCCATCCTGCCGCCGAACGGTTTCAGGCCGGTGTAGCTGATGTAGGCATTCTCGACGCCCGAGGTGCCGCCGCCGGGCAGCGATCCCGGAGCCGCGCCGCCAAATCCGTCGGAAGAGCCGCCGAAATCGTAGACCAGCGCGAAATTCCAGTCGTTGAAGAATTTGCCGGCGACGCCGATGCGGGCGCGGCGGACGTTCTCGCCGCTGTCGAGCTTCTGCGGCACGGTCGCCGCGGTGTTGGGTCGATAGTCGTAGCCGCCGACGTCGTAGTGCAAGCGGCCGGTGATGGCGACGCAGTTGGCCTGATCGGCGGTGCAGATGGTCGGCCGGTTGTTCGGCATGGTCACCACCACGCCGGACGCCGGTGCCGGTCCCTTGAGCGGGATTGCCGCGTTGGCGTTGGCGACGACGGCCTTTGCCTCCGAGCGCGCCTCCGCCTTGGCCTCGGCCTTTGCCTCGGACTTGGCTTTCGCGGTGGCGGCCGTGTTCGCCGCGGTCTGGCTCTGGAGCTTGTCGAGCTTCTGCTCCAGCATCTTCAACTGCTGCTTCAGCAGCGCGATCTCCTGCTCGCTGCTGCTTGCGGTCTGGGCCTGGGCCTGCGAGGCCGCCAGCGCGCCGGCGAGACCAATCGCCGTGGCTGCAATTCTTGTTCTGATCATGTCACGCCTCCATCGTTTGACGAACTTCCCCAAGTCGTAACGGGAGAGCCTAGGAGTGATCGATGACTGCCCCGCGACGCTGCGCTCCGGTTGCGTGGTTCCCACTGGTGTAAATTCGCCGCAACCGAATCCACCATGAGGTAGAATGCGGGATGATGCGCGTCATGCCAATCTGTCACGCCAGGAAGATTGCGATTTCGCACGGAGGGCTTGCATTTCGGAGACACCCCGAAGGGGTGAATATTGCCGCCCCGCGCCCTTCTATTGGCCGGCGAACGCGCCTATATTCCGGCGTCTTTTCCGAGAGGTAGGAATGTTTCGATCGATCCGTGCCGCCGTCATCACTGCATTGTGCATAGCCTTTTCGGCCTCCTTCGATCCGGCCACCGCGCAGGACCGCCGGGTCCCGTCGTCGCCGGCCGAGCTGCGGATGTCCTATGCCCCGATCGTGCAGCGGGTGCAGCCTGCGGTCGTCAACGTCTATGCCGCCAAGGTGGTGCAGAACCGCAATCCGCTGCTCGACGATCCGATCTTCCGCCGCTTCTTCGGTGTGCCCGGCCAGCAGCCCGAGCAGATGCAGCGCTCGCTCGGCTCCGGCGTCATCGTCGATGCATCCGGCCTTGTCGTCACCAACGTCCACGTCATCGAGGGCGCCGACCAGGTGAAGGTATCGCTGGCGGACAAGCGTGAGTTCGAAGCCGAGATCCTGTTGAAGGACCCCCGCACCGATCTCGCCGTGCTGCGCCTGAAGGACACCAAGGAGAAATTCCCGACCCTCGACTTCACCAATTCGGATGAGTTGCTGGTCGGCGACGTCGTGCTGGCGATCGGCAATCCGTTCGGCGTGGGGCAGACCGTGACCCATGGCATCATCTCGGCGCTCGCGCGCACGCAGGTCGGCATCACCGACTACCAGTTCTTCATCCAGACCGATGCGGCGATCAATCCCGGCAATTCCGGCGGCGCGCTGGTCGACATGAGCGGCAAGCTCGCCGGCATCAACACCGCGATCTATTCGCGCTCCGGCGGCTCGCAGGGCATCGGCTTTGCGATCCCCGCCAACATGGTGCGCGTCGTCGTCGCCTCCGCCAAGGGCGGCGGCAAGGCGGTGAAGCGTCCCTGGCTCGGCGCAAAATTGCAGGCGGTGACGCCCGAGATCGCCGAGAGCCTCGGCCTGCGCTCGCCGACCGGCGCGCTGGTTGCGAGCGTGGTCTCGAGCAGCCCCGCGGCGAAGGCCGGCCTGAAATCCTCCGATCTCATCATCGGGATCGACGGCCAGACCGTGGATGATCCCAATGCCTTCGACTACCGCTTCGCGACGCGGCCGCTCGGCGGCACGGCGCAGATCGACGTGCAGCGCGGCGGCAAGCAGGTCAAGCTGACGGTGGCGCTGGAGACCGCGCCCGATACCGGCCGGAACGAGCTCGTCGTCACCGCGCGCTCGCCGTTCCAGGGCGCCAAGGTGTCGAGCATCACGCCGGCGGTTGCCGACGAGCTGCATCTTGACGCCGACACCGAGGGCGTCGTGATCACCGATCTCGGAGGAGACAGCGCGGCCGCGAATGTCGGCTTCCAGAAGGGCGACATCATCCTGGCGGTGAACAACCAGAAGATCAGCAAGACCGGCGACCTCGAGAAGGCCGCGAGCGAGCGCCCGCGGGTCTGGCGCATCACGCTGGTGCGCGGCGGCCAGCAGATCAACGTCACGCTGGGCGGATGAGTCCGAAGCGACCACAGCAGACGCCAACTCTCTTTGCCGCGGCGGGGCTCGACCACGAGGCGCCGCATCCGCTGCCGGACCGGCTGCGTCCGCGCGCGCTGTCGGAGGTCGTCGGCCAGGACCACATCCTCGGTCCCGACGGCGCGCTGACGCGCATGCTGGAGACGCGCACGCTGGGATCGCTGGTGTTCTGGGGTCCGCCAGGCACCGGCAAGACCACGGTGGCGCGGCTGCTGGCGGATGCCACCGATCTGCATTTCGAACAGATCTCCGCGGTGTTCTCCGGCGTCGCCGACCTCAAGAAGGCCTTCGACGCCGCGCGCGCCCGCCGCGAGATGGGCAAGGGCACGCTGCTGTTCGTCGACGAGGTGCATCGCTTCAATCGCGCCCAGCAGGATTCGTTTCTGCCGGTGATGGAAGACGGCACCGTCGTCATGGTCGGCGCCACCACCGAGAACCCGTCCTTCGAGCTCAACGCGGCGCTTCTGTCCCGCGCGCGCGTGCTGGTGTTTCGCTCCCTCGATGCCGCCGCGATCGAGAAGCTGTTCGCGCATGCCGAGGAGGTCGAGGGCAAGAAGCTGCCGCTCGATGACGAGGCGCGCGCCGTGCTGGTGCGTATGGCCGACGGCGATGGACGGGCGTCGCTGACGCTTGCCGAGGAAGTCTGGCGTTCGGCTCGGGCGGATGAGATTTTCAACGCCGCGCAATTGCAGGACATCCTGCAGCGCCGCGCGCCGATCTACGACAAGTCGGCCGACGGCCATTACAACCTGATCTCGGCCTTGCATAAATCGGTGCGCGGCTCAGACCCCGATGCCGCGCTGTATTATCTCTGCCGCATGCTCGATGCCGGCGAGGACCCGCTGTTCCTGGCCCGCCGCGTCGTGCGCATGGCGGTGGAGGACATCGGCCTTGCCGATCCGCAAGGACTCGTCATCGCCAATGCGGCCAAGGACGCCTTCGATTTCCTCGGCCACCCCGAAGGCGAGCTCGCCATCGCCCAGGCGGTCGTCTATCTCGCCACCGCGCCGAAATCGAACGCGGTCTACACCGCGTTCAAGGCGGCGATGCAGGTCGCCAAGCAGGCCGGCTCGCTGCTGCCGCCCAAGCACATCCTGAATTCTCCGACCAAGCTGATGAAGTCGGAAGGCTACGGCGCAGCCTACGAATATGACCACGACACTCCCGACGCCTTCTCGGGGCAGGATTATTTTCCGGATGCGCTCGGGCGTCAGACCTTCTACGACCCGCCGGAGCGCGGCTTCGAGCGGGAGATCCGCAAACGGCTGGATTATTGGGCGAAGCTGCGCAAGGAGCGGGGCGGGACGTAGGCCTTTGGAGCTTGCGGTAAGGTCGGATTTACGGTTTACGTAACGCGTAATTCGCGCTAGTCCGACCAAGAAAATACCATGCCCCGCATACCTACCCATCCCGGCGAACATCTCGCTGAAGAGCTGCGAGAACTCGGCATATCCGCCGCAGAGCTCGCGCGTCAGATCGACGTCCCCGTAAATCGCGTGACTGGCATTATCAACGGGCAGCGCGGCATCACCGCCGACACTGCGCTGCGCCTTGGTCATTGGTTTGGCACCAGTCCGCAATTCTGGATGAACCTGCAACAGCAATATGAACTGCGGCTGGCGGAGAAAGAGGTCGGTGCGCAGGTTGCGACGCTGCCCCGTCGTGCCAACGCGCAGTCGACACGAAAGCTTGGAAAAACCGCATGAGCCGCCGCATCAAGAGAATGAACCCGAAACCTCGCGAGCGCGACGAGCGCAAGGAGGCACGTCCGTTCAAGGCGCGCGGTGCGTCAAAGGTCAGCCCGCGTCCGGGCGGCAAGCCGGGGGCGAAGCCGCCGCCGCGCTTTGCGGGTGAGCGCGCCGAGCGGCGTCCGCCCAAAGTGGCCGCGCCGGAAACGCCGGTGCCGGCAAAGCCCGTCGAGGCCCTGCTGCCGACCAAGGTGCAGACGGTCAAGGTGACGGCGGACGAGAACAACATGCGGGTCGATCGCTTCCTTGAAGCGCGCTTTCCGGGCCTATCGTTCTCCCACATCCAGCGCGTCGTCCGTAAGGGCGAACTGCGCGTTGACGGCAAGCGCGTCGACAGCAAGGACCGGCTGGAGGAAGGGCAGAGCGTCCGCATTCCACCGCTGAAGCTCGACACGCCGAAGGCCGTCAGCGAGCTCTCGGAAGGCGCGCAGAAGACGCTCAAGGCGCTGAAGGAGATGACCATCTACGAGGACGACGACGTTCTCGTGCTGAACAAGCCTGCCGGCCTTGCCGTGCAAGGCGGCTCGGGCATGACGCGGCACATCGACCAGATGCTGGAGGTGATGCGCGATTCCAAGGGCCAGAAGCCGCGTCTCGTGCACCGCATCGACAGGGAGACCTCGGGCTGCCTGCTGATCGCCAAGACGCGCTTCGCCGCCTCGTATCTGACCGGCGAGTTCCGCTCGCGCTCGGCGCGGAAAACCTACTGGGCGCTGGTGCCGGGCCTGCCGAAGCCGAAGCAGGGCCGCATCTCGACCTTCCTCGCCAAGGAAGAGAGCGAGGACGACACCATCATGCGCATCGCCCAGCATGGCGACGAGGGCGCAAGCCACGCGGTGACCTATTACGCGGTGGTCGAGACCGCCGGCAACAAGCTGACCTGGGTGTCGCTGAAGCCGGTGACGGGCCGCACCCATCAGCTTCGCGCACACATGGCGCATATCGGCCACCCCATCGTCGGCGATCCCAAATATTTCAACATCGAGAACTGGCAGCTGCCGGGCGGCCTGCAGAACCGGCTGCATCTGCTCGCGCGCCGCATCGTCATTCCGCATCCCCGCGGCGGCGTGATCGACGCCACCGCACCGCTGCCGCCGCACATGCAGCAGTCCTGGAATTTGCTCGGGCTGGATGCGAGCCGGTTCGATCCGATCGAGAACGCACCGGAAGAGTAGGGGGTCCCTCGTCATTGCGAGCGCAGCGAAGCAATCCAGAACCTCTCCGCGGATGCACTCTGGATTGCTTCGCTGCGCTCGCAATGACGGTGGGAGGACGGCGGTGCCCGGACCCTCAATTCCGGAACTGCTCCAGAAACATCCGCAAGGAGTCGTGCGGGCTTTCGACATCCGTGATCAGCCAGCCCTCGGGCCCGTTGACCAGGATGAAGTTCAACGTCACCCGCCGCCCGCGATTGTCGAAATTCGCCGCGACATAGGTCTTGTCGTATTGCCTGCGAACGACCGCGATCGTCACAGGACCGAGTTTCCAGGTCGGGCTCTGCACCAGGAAATCATAGGGCTCGGTCCGCGGCGCGGACCACGCCTTGCGCAAGGAGGGGTCGAAGAACTGCCGGGCGGTGGCGCCGTCCGGCGGCAGGCCCTTGGACAGCTCCGGCGCGCCCTGGCCGTAATAGGCATAGACGTTGCGGACCAGCGATTCCGGGCTGCGAAAGCCGGCCTCCGCCGCGGCCAGCCAAAGCCCGGCGAACAGGGCCACAATGCCCGCAAGTTCCCTCATGCCCGCCGCTCGCTTTATCGGCCGCAAGGTTTGGCTTAAAATGGTCTTGTCTTAAAAGCCTAGCATCCACCGGCGGAGAGCGAAAACTCAAGATGCGCGAATTGTTCGATGAAGCTGCGGTGCAATCCGCTCGCGATCCCCGGGAATCGGTCCGCCAGTCTGGGCGTACGCCACAGCGCAAGCGCTTCTACAAGGAGGCCGGCGCCACTGAATCCGAGGGCGGCTTCGCCATCACGCTCGACGGCAAGCCGATCCGTACGCCGTCCGGCCGCCAGGTGGTGATCCCCTCGCGGGCGCTGGCAGATGCGGTCGCTGCCGAATGGGCGGCGCAGGGCGAGACGATCGATCCCGTGACCATGCCGCTGACGCGGATCGCCAACAGCGTGGTGGAGGGCGTCATCGACCGTGTCGAGCTCGTCACCGACGACCTCGCCAAATACTTCGAGTCCGACCTGCTATTCTATCGGGCAGGCCACCCCGAGGCGCTGGTGGCCCGCGAGGCCGCGCACTGGGACCCCCTGCTGTTCTGGGCGGCGGAAACGCTGGGCGCGCATTTCATCCTGTCCGAGGGCATCATGCATGTGAAGCAGCCGGACGAGGCCATCGAGGCGGCGCGCGGCGCGCTGCCTGGGGATGCCTGGTCGATTGCCGCGCTCCATGTGGTGACGACCCTGACCGGTTCGGCGCTGCTCGCGCTCGCCCTGGCCCATGGCGTGCGTGATGCAGGCCAGGTCTGGGCCGCCGCCCATGTCGACGAGGACTGGAACGTCGAGAAATGGGGCGCGGACGAAGAGGCGGCCAGCCGCCGGGCCGCCCGCCTGCGGGATTTCGAGGCCGCCGTGGCGGTCTTGGCCGCCGCAAAGCCCGCTGCGGCGAAAGGTCCTTAACGAGAGGTTTACGACGGCGGCCTTAGGGTGGGGACTAGCGTTCTCCGGGCCGCCTTCAGATGCCGACGCCGATAAGCTCGATTCTTCCCGTCAGTGCTGCCAGCCCCGTGGCTGATGCGGCAACGCCCGATCTCGTGCTTCAGGCAGGCAGTGTCGTCGACGCCAGGGTCGTCAGTGTGATGGCTGACAATCTGGTGCGGATCGCGATCGCCAATCTGTCGATGGACGTGATGTCGGAGGTGTCGCTGGCACCGGGGCAAAATCTCCAGCTCGCGGTCTCGCAAAACGACGGCACCATCCGGCTCGCTGTGATGAGTGGCGCAGGCGAGGCGACGGCGGATCAGATCACGCTGACGCTGCGCGCGGCCGCGCTGGTGGAGAGCCCGCCGCTCGCGCCGGCCGCTGGCGCCGCACACAATACTCTGACGCCTTTGGAGCAGGCCGCTGTGACCACGGCCTCGGCCGAGGCGGTCACGAAGCAGGGCAGTCAGGCGCCGCTGTTTGCCAATCTGGCCTCCGTCGTCACCGGCCGCGATCTGCCGGCGGGGTTGAAGCAGGCGGTGCTGGACGTGCTGGCGCAGCAGACGCCGCTCAACACCGCCCTCGACGGCGGCGATATCGAATCCGCCTTCCAGAAATCCGGCTTGTTGCTCGAGGCCTCGCTGGCCGCGGGCGCGACGCCGTCCTCCGGTGCGATGCCGGACCTGAAGGCCGCGCTGCTGGTGTTGCGCCAGACGCTGGCCACACTCGACACCACCGCGCCACAGGGCGCAGCACGTCCCGCAAGTGCCACAGGGGCATCGCAGGCCGCCGCGGCGGCAGGAGGCGAGGCGACCGCCGAAGCGTCCCAGATACCGCGCAACGCCAACCCGGCTGCCGCCGTGCTCGCCGACATCGCCGGTAGTGCTCCGCAGGCAATGACCCGCACGATGAGCGCCGGCCTTGCGGCGGCTCTTCTGCAGGAAGTCGCTCAAAATCTGTCGCGCATGACGGGCAACGTCCCCGGCTCGAACAAAGCCGTACCCGACGGCCATACTTTCGAGGCCGCCGCGCACACGACGCCACCGCCATTCCGTGGGGCGCTGCCGGCGCCGCAGGCGGTTGCTTCGCCCTCGCTCGCGCCCGATACGCCGCTCTCCGCCACGGTGCACCGGCTGCTCGACGATACCGAGGCCGCCATTGCACGGCAGACCCTGTTGCAAGTCGCCTCGCTGCCCGATCGCACCGATGCCAGCGGTCACCGCACCTACCCGGCCGCGCCGCAGTGGAATTTCGAGATTCCGTTCGCGACGCCGCAGGGCACTGCGATGGCGCAGTTCGAGATCTCGCGTGACGGCGGCAACGAGTCTGCCGATCCCGCCAAACGCGCCTGGCGCGCGCGCTTCACGCTCGATGTCGAGCCGGCCGGTCCCGTGCATGCGCTGATCACGCTCAATGGCGACAAGACCTTCGTGCGGATGTGGGCGGAGCGCGCCGCGACCGCGCAGCAGCTTCGCGCCGGCATTGGTGAGCTCAATCAGGCTCTGACGCGGGCCGAGCTCAAGCCCGGCGACATCCTGGTCCGCGACGGCACGCCGCCGCAGCCCGCACCGCCACGCGCCGGCCACTTCCTGGATCGCGCCACATGAGCGATCCGTCCAAGCTAGCCATCGCGCTGCATTACGAGAAGGGCAGCAACGCGCCCATCGTCGTCGCCAAGGGCAAGGGCACGATCGGCGAAAAGATCGTCGAGATCGCAAAGGCCAACGACATCCCGATCGAGGAGAACGAGATCCTGGCCGGCGCGCTGTCCAAGGTCGAGCTCGGCGAAGAGATTCCGCCCGACCTCTACAAGGCCGTCGCCGAAGTGCTGGTGTTCGTGCTGCGGCTGTCGGGGCGGGGGCGGTAGTTGTCATCGTTTGACCATGTACCGGCTGCATGGTCGCGCGCATCCTCACTTAACGGATCTTACCCGTGCTGACTCGCCGTTCCACCCTCGGCCTTCTCGCCGCCGCTTCGATCCTGCCGCAGCGCTCGCTCGCCCACGTCGCGCCGCCGCGCAACGAGATCCGCGACAGCCTGGCAAAGCGATTCACCGATCTCGGTACATCTGGCACCTTCGTCGGCTACAAGGTCGAGGACTATCTGATCGTCGCCAGCGACAAGGAGCGCTCGGGTGAGGGCAAGCTGCCGGCCTCGACCTTCAAGATCCCGAACTCGCTGATCGCGCTGGAGACCGGCGTCGTCGCCGATCCTGACAAGGACGTGTTTCCGTGGGACGGCGTGAAGCGTCCGATCGAGGCCTGGAACAAGGATCACACGCTGCGCAGTGCCATCGCGGTGAGCGCGGTGCCGGTCTATCAGGAAATCGCGCGCCGCATCGGCCAGGAGCGCATGCAGAAATATGTCGACCTGTTCGACTACGGCAACCGCGACATCGGCGGCGGCATCGACCAGTTCTGGCTCACCGGGAATTTGCGCATCGATCCGATCGAGCAGATCGATTTCGTCGACCGGTTGCGCCGCCGCGCGCTGCCGATTTCCAAGCGCAGCCAGGATCTGGTCGCCGACATCCTGCCGGTGACCAAGGTCGGCGAGAGTGTCATCCGCGCCAAGTCGGGCCTGCTCGGCGCCGAGCGCGGCGAGCCGTCGCTCGGCTGGATGGTTGGCTGGGCCGAGAAGGGCGAGGCGCACACGGTGTTCGCGCTCAATATGGATTGCACCGAGCCGCGCCTCGTCGGCGAGCGCATGCCGCTGACGCAAGCCTGCCTTGCCGCGATCGGCGCGATCTGACGTCGCCGCGCTGGCGGACACGATGCCGCTCGACTAGCATCCTTCAGACCAAGCAAGAAGAAGGTCGGGAGGACATCAATGAACTCAACGCCAATCTGGCTGTCGTCGCTCACGTTGGCCGCCGCGGGCGGCTGGCTCGCCGCCACGATGTTTGCAGCGCCCGCCACCAGCAAGGAGCCGCGCTTTCCGCAGCTCACCATGGATCAGCTCGACGCCAGGCAGAAACCGCTCGGCGAGCAGATCATGAAGGTGTCGAGCGTGGGCATCGGCGGGCCCTACAATCCGATGATCCGCAGCCCCGTGCTCGGCCAGCGCCTGTTCGACCTGTTCTACTATCTGCGCTGGGAAACCTCGGTCCCGACCAAGCTCAACGAGTTCGCGATCCTCATCATCGGCCGGCAGTGGCGCTCGCAGGTGGAGTGGTTCGCGCACGCGCCGCTGGCTGCGAAAGCGGGGCTGTCGGCGGACATCATCGCGGAGCTCAAGACCAACAAGCGTCCGTCGAAAATGGCCGAGGACGAGGCGGTGGTCTACGATTTCGTCACCGAGCTCACCACGACGAGGAAGGTCAGCGATGAGACCTATGCGCGGGCGAAAAAGGTCTTCAACGACCAGCAGATTGTCGACCTCACCGCGGTCGCCGGCAATTACGTGATGGTCGCGATGCTGCTGGCGATGGCCGAAGAGACGGTGCCGCCGGACAAGCAGGAGCCGTTCAAGCCCGGTGAGCCGTAGCACTCACGCTCGAGAGCGCGCTTCTCTCCACATGTCATTGCGAGGAGCCCGCGACAAAAATGCGTAGCAATTTTGCGCTGGTGCGACGAAGCAATCCAGACCGAAGCTGCAGAAAGATTCTGGATTGCTTCGCTACTTCGCAACGACGGAGGATGTGGCGCCTGAATGCCTCACGCCTTGTCGGCAGTCTTCTTCACCGTCAGCGCCTCGTCGATCGCAAAGCCGCCGATCTCGCTCATGGCCTGCGAGATCACGTCGCCCTTGCGGGCGAACCCTTCGGAGAGGAAGTCAAACTGGGTGCGCGCCAGCCGCAGCACCTCGATCGGCACGGAGACCACGGTCTCGTTGAAGCTGTCGACGGAGGCGCGCAAGCCGTCGAGCTCGGTGGTGAGCTTGCCGATATGGCTCTCCGCATGCTGCATCAGGCCGAGCAGCTTGTCGCGCTCGGCATCGAATGCGGCGCGCTCGGTGGCGGCCGCCGCCGTCACGTCCGCCAGTTGCGCCCGCAGCGCCTCGATCTGGCTGACCATGGCGTCGGACGCGAGCTCGGCGGCCTTGCGCAGCTCGGTGCTGCGCGTATTCTCTTCCTGCTGCTGGTGATAGAGCCGTTCGGCCGTCATCGCCCGCTGCGCGAGCGACTCGATCAGCGATGCGGCGCGCAGCAGCATCGCGCCGTTCCGGCCCGACACCATGCTGGCCATTCGGCGCAGGAAGTCGGTGGTTTCGGACGATGAGTTCGGCGGCAGGGGGACGACCGTCGCGGACATGAGGTGATGCTTGAGCCAAAGCGTCATGGATCACCGCCGTACCGACTGGGCTCACGCAACATTCGGCGCCTGATCGTAGACTCGGAGCAAGCCTGAATCGGCAGGCCGGGTCAACCTGGCGAGCCGCCAAATTTACAGGTGGCGTCCGCTGTCGGAGCCCGCAGGTCAGGCATCCTTCTGCCGCCCGATCCGCCCCAGATGGGTGAAGCCGAACCCGGCCGAGTATTTCAGCCCATAGCCCAGCGCCCGGTCGAGGCCGATATGGGCGAGCCAGATCAAGGCGATGGACAGGGTGAGGGGCGAGGCGAAGCCGAAGCCCAGCGTCAGCAGCGTCACCGGGGCCATGTAGCTGTGGGCGGCGTTGTAGACCATCGCGCCGAATTTGGCGTCGGAGAGGTATGCCAGGAAGCTCAGATCGGGCACCAAGAAGAGCAGGGCGAACACCAGCCACGACCCGTCCCAGGCCGCATAGAGCATCACCATGCCCAAGAACAGGGTGAGGCCTTCCAGCCGGAGCATGATGTTGACGCCGCCCGTCACAGCGCCCGTCTTGGCCGTTCCTTGGTCCATCGTCGTCTCCCCGGGCAAAACTTTGTAATTCCTTGCGCTTTCCCGCTGCGGCAAGGCAGCCCTGCGGCGCCGAAAGCCGCTTCCCGGCCCGCAAAATGCCGTGTTAGAACCCCCGGCAATCGCATTTAGGCTAAGAACTGGCGGGAGCAAATGAAGAATATCCTGGACGCCCTTGAAGATCGTCGTGCCGGCGCAAAGCTCGGCGGCGGGGAAAAGCGCATCGAGGCGCAGCACGCCCGTGGCAAGCTGACCGCGCGCGAGCGCATCGAGCTGCTGCTCGACAAGGGATCGTTCGAGGAGTTCGACATGTTCGTCGAGCACCGCTCCACCGAGTTCGGCATGGAGAAGAACAAGGTTCCCGGCGACGGCGTCGTCACCGGCTGGGGCACCGTCAACGGCCGCAAGACGTTTGTGTTCGCCAAGGATTTTACGGTGTTCGGCGGCTCGCTCTCCGAAACGCACGCGCTGAAGATTACAAAACTTCAGGACATGGCGATGAAGGCGCGGGCGCCCATCATCGGCCTCTATGACGCGGGCGGCGCCCGCATCCAGGAAGGCGTCGCCGCGCTGGCCGGCTATTCCTACGTGTTTCGCCGCAACGTGCTTGCCTCGGGCGTGATCCCGCAAATCTCCGTCATCATGGGCCCCTGCGCCGGCGGCGACGTCTATTCGCCTGCCATGACCGACTTCATCTTCATGGTGAAGAACACCAGCTACATGTTCGTGACCGGCCCTGACGTGGTGAAGACCGTCACCAACGAGGTCGTCACCGCCGAAGAGCTCGGCGGCGCCTCCGTGCACGCCACGCGCTCCTCGATCGCCGACGGCGCCTTCGAGAACGACGTCGAGACGCTCTTGCAGATGCGTCGCCTGATCGACTTCCTGCCGTCCAACAACACCGACGGCGTGCCGGAATGGCCGAGCTTCGACGACATCGGCCGCGTCGACATGTCGCTCGACACGCTGATCCCCGACAATCCGAACAAGCCCTACGACATGAAGGAACTGATCCTGAAGGTCGTGGACGAGGGCGACTTCTTCGAGATCGCCGACCTGTTTGCCAAGAACATCGTCACCGGCTTCGGCCGCATCGCCGGCCGTACCGTCGGCTTCGTCGCCAACCAGCCGATGGTGCTGGCCGGCGTGCTCGACAGCGATGCGTCACGCAAAGCCGCGCGCTTCGTTCGTTTCTGCGATGCCTTCAACATCCCGATCGTAACCTTTGTCGACGTGCCGGGCTTCCTGCCGGGCACCGCGCAGGAATATGGCGGCCTGATCAAGCACGGCGCCAAGCTCTTGTTCGCCTACTCGCAGTGCACCGTGCCGCTGGTGACCATCATCACCCGCAAGGCCTATGGCGGCGCCTTCGACGTCATGGCCTCCAAGGAAATCGGCGCCGACATGAACTACGCCTGGCCGACCGCCCAGATCGCGGTGATGGGCGCCAAGGGCGCGGTCGAGATCATCTTCCGCAGCGACATCGGCGACCCCGACAAGATCGCAGCAAGAACCAAGGAATACGAGGACCGCTTCCTGTCACCTTTCATCGCCGCCGAGCGCGGCTACATCGACGACGTCATCATGCCGCACTCGACCCGCAAGCGGATCGCACGGGCGCTGTCGATGCTGAAGGACAAGAAGGTGGAAACGCCGGCGAAGAAGCACGACAATTTGCCGTTGTGAGGGACAGGGGCGGCGCCTTACCCGCGCCGCCCCTAACCAGATCAAGCTGCTTTAGAACCCTGTTTCAGGAGCGCCTTTTCAAACTCGCTGAGCGCGATTTTGTAAGACGTCTCGTTCTTCCCAACTTTTTGAGGGTCGTAGCCCGACATTTCTAGTACTAACTTATAGGCGCCAGCGATTTCCTTGAGATGCTTGTCTAAAAATACTTTTGGATCAGTTGCCCAGACCACCTTGTCATCTTCAACCTTCATCAGGGCCTGAAGACCGTAGACCAAGGGCATGATAAGGCCGTCAGGGTATCGATACTTCACGGGCTGCTCTGTGAAGTGAGTTTCGGGTTGGCTTCGCATGTACTTTCCTGATTTGTCGCCCTTCTTAGCGGGATCAAAAATGCGTACGATGCGCATGCGGCCGAAGTCGCCCCAATTGTTGTAGGCCTTGGGAAATTCAGCGTAGATTTTGTCATAGAGGGAGGGGAGATCTCCAAGGACCTTGATCGCGCTTGCGACAGATGCGTTGTGCAATTCGTGTATCGGGCCACCTTGTGGTTTCGAGACGCTGTGGTCATCCATCATGTCATCGAACAGTTTCGCGCACTCGCCTTTGTTGCGATAGATATTCTGCGGCGATGGCGATTTAACTTTTCCAGGAAGCTTGATGAGCGTCAGTGGAATCCATGCTAGGGCAATAATGTCGCGTACTTTGACGTCGCCACCTGTCATATTGGTTTTCCACTCGATGCGGCTGCTAACGGATGCTGGCAGCGCCTTCTTGATTTCTTCGTAGAAGCCTTTCTGATTGGCCTTGGTTTCTAGAGTAAGTTCAGCGTTGTTATTACGGGCCGCGCAAATCTCCAGAAGCGATGAAGTAAAGTCAGCAACTACTTCATCGTCTTCGATGTCTGATGGGACAAGTACTTCTACTGGAACCAAGAAGGTTAATTCCTCGCGAATCTCTTGGACTGCAGCACGATGGGTGTTCCAAGCGCTTTTGAAATCGTCCCAAAGTTTTATCTTTTTCAGCACCTTTTCATCTTCGACTACGCACGAGAGAATATAGGTGCCGATCGCCAGCATATTATGGCCCCCATCGAGGACCCCCTCGATTGCAGTTGAAGCAAAGAGAAGCTGATATCGGTTGCGCTGAAGCGCTTCGTATTCGGAGGATCCGATCAAGATTCCTTTTGTCTTGAAAGGAAATATGTCGGGGTCTTTTTCGATGCTATCGAAAATTGCCTGAGTGACGGGGCCGGCCTTTGCGGAGCGGGGGTTCGCATCCAGATCAGCTGCATCGAACAGGCTGAGCATGTTTTTTGCCTGAACGAAGCCAACAAGGCGCTTAACCGGGCCGTGCAATTGCTCAGCCACGTCTTCAAACTTAATGATGATTTTGTCTGGATTCATAACGGCTTCTCCAATCGGAGAGACCGATTCCGGGCGCAGTAGCAATAACGCTAGCGCAGATGCGAACGGGCACCTAAACCAGTCGCTTTACAGCAACAACACAGCCAGAACCGTCTCAGGTTCACTTTTCAGCTTCCATCCAGAAGCAAAGTAGCCATGGCATGAGCCGACGGCCGATGTCAAGAAATTTTGCTATTGCAGGTCGCTCAACCGCCGCGCGCTACTCCACGCTGTGCAAGATCATGCGGCTTTGCGAGCGCGAGCTCGCTGACGACGAGCATGCTGTTATCATCGCATTGGGTATGAAGCGGGGCGACGACAGATCTCATAGGGCAGCAGCAGGCTCGTCGGAGAAATTGGCGAGCTATGGATGGCCTCGTAGTTTGTGCCTAGGGTGCGTTCGGCAGCTGGAGCCGGCCCAGGGCGAATGTGGCGGACTACGACTGTGCCGGATTAACTCCGCGAGCTTAAATCTGATGACCGAAGACGATCCGACCGACGAGATTTCACAGATCGAAGATCGGATCGAGGCACTTGCCGAGATCGCCGAGCGCTGCCGCAAGTACATTCTGGCGTCCAAGATCGCCGTCGGCAGCGGAGGCGCGCTGCTGCTGGTCACGATCCTCGGCCTGTTCGGGATGGGGCAGACCGCAGCGCTTGGCTCGATCGCTCTGGTGCTGGGCGGAATCGTCTCGCTCGGCTCGAACGTCAGTACGTTGCGGCAGACCGAAGACGCCATCGGTGCTGCCGAGGCGCTTCGCGCGCAGCTGATCAGCAGGATCGACCTTCGCGTGGTGGCCGATACACCGATGAAGCTGGTGTGACGCGGCGCCCGGCGAGTGCAAGTTCGCCTTACGCCGCAGCCCTGCGCGTCAGGACCTGCAGCTCACCGCGGCATTCGGCCGCAAAAGATTGAAGTCGCTGTGCGGTCTGCTGGTCGAGGATCGCTTTTGCCAGCCGCTCGGCGCGGGCAAGCTGTTCTTTCAGATATTCGATGCGGGCCATGTGTCACCTTCCGCCGGGATAATTTGAAGCAAATTGCTTGGTTCCGATGGCGGTGAAGCTAGGGCTAACACCGCGCTAATGATGTGCGGTTCGTCACACTCCGCGCGCCACATCCGCCGCGGCGAAATGGGCCATCTGGTCGGCATGGGCCTTGGCGAAGGCCGGGCGGGCCGTGGCACGCGCGACGTAGGCGCGGCAGGCGGGATGATCCGCCAGCCCGCCGAAGCCATCGACGACGCGCAGCACGTCCGACATGAGGATGTCTGCGACCGAGAAAGAACCCGCCAGCCATTCGCGCCCCGCAAGCACCGGCTCGAGATGCCTAAGGCGAAGCTTGAGGAAATCGTCGACGAATTTCCACGCCGCCGTGTCGGTCGGATGTCCCATGAACTTCGACATCTCCCAGGGCAGGCTGGCCATCTCCACCGAATTGAGTGCGGCGAACACCCACTCCGTCGCCTCGCTACGGCCGCGCGGATCTGACGGCATCAGCCTGGTGCTGAGTTTGCCCAGATGCAGCAGGATCGCGCCGGTCTCGAAGATCGAGAGATCGCCGTCGGTCAGCCACGGCACCTGGCCGAACGGCTGGTGGGCGAGATGTTCGGGGCCCTTGTCGCCCGACACTCTGGCGACGCGATAGGGCAGAGCGGCTTCTTCCAGCGCCCAGCGCACGCGAAGGTCGCGCACGAAGCCGCGCGGGGCAGGGGGAACCCAATCGAAGGTGGTCAGCGTGAGGTCGGCCATGCGGTGTCTCCAACGGTTCAAACGCGTGCTGTTCAAAGCCAAGGACGGGCGAAGGGCGCGCGTTCCGACAACGCTTCCAACTCTTTTTGTGGCCGGCCCGGGGACGGTCTATGCTGGCGCCAAACATCAGGAGGAAACACATGCCCGCCGCCTATTTCGTCGTCCGCGCCACCGTCACCGATCCGGCAAAGCGCGCCGCCTTCGACACATGGTACGAGACCGAACACGTGCCCGACGCGGTGAAGGCGTTCGGCGTAGCCAAGGCCTGGCGGTTCTGGAGCCTGGACGATCCCTCGCTGCACCAGGCCATGTATCAGTTCGACGATGAGGCCGCGTTGGCTGCGATGCTGAAGGGCGATGCGTTGAACAGGCTCGTCGCCGATTTCATCCGCGACTGGCCCGATGTGACGCGCACGCGCGAGACGCTGGTGCTGGCGCAGGCGTTTGGAACGTAGGGCTACGATTCTTCCTGTCGGCTTTGCAATGAACCTGAACGCGGGATTCAGCGGCAGTTCATGTCACCACCACGACAATTCGCTCTGCATCACTTGAGAGAAAGCCGAGAGGGACATGTCATGGAACGCCGCAATTTTCTGAAACTCGCATTCGGTGTCGCGGCGGGAGCCGCCGCGCTCACGTCCGCCGCACAGGCCGCGCCGCTGGCGCCACAGCCGCTCGGAGATCCCCGCATGCCGCAAGGCAATCCGGACGTCCATCCGGCCGTCACCACCAGCGATGAGGCCGCAGAGCTTAAGCCCGAGCAGGTGCATTGGCGCGGCCATCACCACCACTGGCGTCACCGTCACTGGGGCTGGCGCCGTCGCCGTTGGCATCGCCGCCACTGGTAAGCTCTACACAAGCCAGGCTCTGAGCGGGGATCGCAATTGCGGTCCCCGTTTTGATTCGGAATTGTTACGACCCCACGCGATGTCGCGGTGCTCAAAAGAAATGGCCGCGCAGGCTGATGCCGCGCGGCCATTCTGCAATGCAAGAAGGTCAGATCAGAACGGACGGCAGCGGCCGGCGTACCAGCGGAAGCCATAGGGGCACACGCGCGGACGCACCACGACGACCGGGGCGGGGCGAGGCGCCACGACGACGACCGGCGCACGCCGGGCCATCGGCTGACAGCCGCCATATGGGCCGCGATACCAGCCGGGGCCGCATCCGCCGGCGGCGCTGGCCGCCTCGCTGAAACCGACGACCGCGCTGGCGAGCATCACGGCGGCGAACATATACTTCATCTGATCTTCCTTCTCGTCCTTGGGGGCAGATTCTCGAGGAGCGGCGCTTGCGGCGCACAATGAATCAAAAGACACGATTCGACATGTTAAATTTGCAACATGCCGTCACGTCGCGATCCAAATCTGCCAATCATGACCTGAATGCGGCATGAACATTCCCGCATGCTGCTTCAGGCGACATGCAACGGCGCTAGCGGCCGAGAAAACCTAGCACCAGCGCTTTGTACTTCTCCGGCGCCTCAAGGAAGACGAGGTGGCCGGTGTCCGGGATCACCTCGGCCCGCGCATTCGGCATCTTCGCGGCCAGCGCCTTCGCCAGCTCGGCATTCTGTCCCATCTTGGCGCGCAGCGCCTCAGGTGCGAGTGGCCGTCCCGGCGCGTTGTGGTCGTCGGCGCCCATGATGAACAGCGTCGGCTCGGAAACAAGCGCGACCTCGTGCGCCACCGGCTCGCGATAGATCATCTGGCCGGAGGAGACGAAGGCGCGCAGCCAGCGCGGATAGTCCGGGCTGCCCTTGATGTTGAAGCGGGCATCGACGAATGGCGTGATCGCTTCCGGCGGCAGCTTGATCGCGTAATTGGTCTGGAGCTGCTTGCGGTAGCCGTCGGCGGTGAGCTTGTCCTCGCTCTCGATGATCTTGTCGGTCGGGGTCGGCGGCACATAGAGGCGGTAGTCTTCCAGCCCAATTGGGGCCGTCAGAACAAGATGAGAGACGCGGTCCGGATAGGCGCGGGCGATGCGTACGCCGAGCATGCCGCCGAGCGAATGCGCC
The DNA here is from genome assembly GCF_007290395.2 of Bradyrhizobium cosmicum. Lineage (NCBI taxonomy): Bacteria > Pseudomonadati > Pseudomonadota > Alphaproteobacteria > Hyphomicrobiales > Nitrobacteraceae > Bradyrhizobium > Bradyrhizobium cosmicum. Next base: position 3,073,436 of record NZ_CP041656.2, read on the forward strand.
ACGACTTCCGCTTTGTCGATCTTGAGGTGATCGAGCAGCGCGATGGTGTTACGCGCCAGCGTGTCGAAGTGCAATTCGCCGGACGGTTTGGAGGATTTGCCGAAGCCGATCTGGTCGGGCACCACGACGCGGAAGCCGGCCTCGCTCAGCATCTTGGTGACGGGTGCCCAGTAGCTCGACGGAAAATTGCGCCCGTGCAGCAGCACCACGGTGCGGCCGTTCGGCTGCGTGGGCGCGACATCCATATAGGCCATGCTGAGCTGCTCGCCGTCGTTGACAACAGGCAGCAGGTGCACGGGATAGGGATAGGCAAAGCCTTCGAGCGCGATGCCGTAGGGTTCGCGCTGTGGGCCGTCGGCAGCGCTGGATGCGAAAGGAACGGCGAGAAGGGTGGCGGCGAGCGCGGCCGTAAGGATGCGGGTCATGGGGAGGCTCTGGGTAGAGTTGGAGTGAGGAGATCCAATCTCCGTCATGCCCGGGCTTGTCCCGGGCATCCACGTGGATCAACGCGCACTGCACTAAAGACGTGGATGGCCGGGTCAAGCCCGGCCACGACGAGGAGCTCCGATCACACGCAAACGTGCGATCTTACGCATCTCGCGTGACTAGTCCTTCTCATTTCCGAATAGCGCCGCAAACTGCTTCTCGCCGGTGCGGGTGAAATTCACGACGCGGCTGCCCGGGGTGCTGTCGCGCGCGGCCCATTTCAGCTCGGCGAAGCGTTGCATCATGGCGGCGCCGAGCGTGCCGGCGAGATGATGGCGGCGCTCGCTCCAGTCGAGGCAGGCCTTGCACACCGGGCGGCGCGGATGGGCCAGCATGTCGGGCGAGATCTGCAGCTGTTTGGCCAGGAAGCGCTCGCCTTCCGGCGTCAGCTCGATGTCCTGCTTCCTCTGCCTGATCAGGTTTCGCGTGCGCAGGCTATCCAGCATCTGCACGCCGAGATCACCGGCCAGATGATCGTAGCAGATCCGCGCGCGGCGCAGCGCCGGATCCTTCGGCCCGGTGCGCACGCGCATGTGGCCCGTGCGCGCAGCAAGCCCCGCAAGTCCCTCGAGCACGCCGGCGACATCGTCGTCGGTGAGGCGGTAGTAGCGGTGCCGGCCCTGCTTCTCCGGTTCGATCAGTCCGCCGGCCTCGAGTTTTGAAAGGTGCGAGCTTGCGGTCTGCGGCGTGATGCCGGCCTCCTGCGCCAGCTCGCTCGCGGTGAGCGCGCGGCCGTTCATCAGCGCCGTGAGCATGTTGGCGCGGGCGGGATCGCCGACCAGCGCGGCGACCATGGCGATGTCAGGACCTGATTTCATGCTTCGATGGTAGCCGAAGCATTGTAGTCGGGCAAGGGCGTAGCGTGTTGCCACAAACTCGTCATTGCGAGCGAAGCGAAGCAATCCAGACTGCTTCAGCGGCGACGGTGTCGCTTTGTCCGTTGCGACGACCAATCAGGAGCCCACATGTCCGTTACCGTCTTCATCCGCTACCAGCTCGACCCCTTCAAGCGCGCGCAGTTCGAGGAATATTCCAAGCGCTGGCTCACCATCATTCCGAAATGCGGCGGCGACCTGATCGGCTATTTCATGCCGCATGAGGGCACCAACAACATCGCCTTCGGACTGATCAGCTTCGAGAGTCTGGCCGCCTACGAATCCTATCGCGCGCGGCTGCGGCAGGATACCGAGGGCATGGCCAATTTCCATTTCGCCGAGGAGCACAAATTCATCCTCGCGGAAGAGCGCACCTTCCTGCGCAAGGTGGTACTGTAGGCCACCAACGCAGGGAGATGCCCATGATCGCCGTGATTTTCGAAGTCTGGCCCAAGCCGGAACATCGCCAGGACTATTTCGATCTCGCCGCTGATCTGAAGCCGATCCTGCAGACCATCGACGGCTTCATCTCGGTCGAACGCTTCGAGAGCCTCACCGACAAGGGCAAGATCCTGTCGGTGTCGTTCTGGCGGGACGAGGGCGCGGTGCAAGCCTGGCGCAACACGATGGAGCACCGGCGCACCCAGGCCAAGGGCAGAGCGCAGATCTTTGCCGATTATCATCTGCGCATCGCCAGCGTCGTCAGGGACTACAGCATGACCGATCGCGAGCAGGCGCCGAAGGACAGCCGCGCGGTGCACGACGCGCACTAGCGCTTGCATTCACGCGGGCTTATGTCTGCGCGGCGATCAATCAGGGAGAGAAACATGCACGTGACAACCGCTGACAAGCGCGCGACGTTCAAGAAGATGCACGAGAGCGGCTGCTTCATCCTGCCCAATCCGGTCGATGTCGGCAGCGCCAAGGCGTTGCAGCATCTCGGCTTCAAGGCGCTGGCCTCATCCAGCGCGGGCTTTGCCTGGACCATCGGCAAGGCCGACAACCATGTCACCGTCGAGGAGGTCTGTCAGCATCTGGCAGCATTGTGCTCGGCCGTCGACATCCCCGTGAATGCGGATTTCGAGGGCGGCTTCGCGGTCGAGCCGGACAAGGTCGCAGATCATGTCGAGCGCTGCGTGCGCACCGGCGTTGCGGGCCTCTCGATCGAGGATTCCACCGGCGACAAGGACAAGCCGATCTACGAGCGCGCGCTCGCGGTCGAGCGCATCGCGGCTTCGCGCAAGGCGATCGGCGACAGCAACACGATGCTGGTTGGTCGCTGCGAGGCTTATCTGTGGGGCGTCACTGACCTCAAGCTCGTCATCGACCGGCTCACGGCCTATGCCGATGCCGGCGCCGATTGTCTTTACGCACCGGGCCTGAAGACCCGCGAGGACATCGCTGCGGTGGTGAAGGCTGTCGCACCGAAGCCGTTCAACCTGCTGATCGGCGCATCCGGGCTGTCGCTGCGGGAGGCCGAAGATCTCGGTGTGCGCCGCATCAGCGTCGGCGGATCGCTCGCCCGTGCCGCCTGGGGCGGCTTCATGCGCGCCGCCAGGGAGATGGCGGAAAAGGGAACGTTCACCGAGCTTGCCGGAGGCTATCCCGGCGGCGAGCTCAACAAGATGTTCAGCTAGAGCATGATCCGGAAAAGTGTGAAGCGGTTTTCCGGAAAGATCATGCTCCAACGATAAACGAAAAGCGGCGGGACCTTTCGGGTCCCGCCGCTCTCAAATGTCATTGCGAATTGTTACTTTGCGGCGTCAGACGGAGCGGCCGGTTCCGGTGCCGCCGGCTTGCTCGGTGCGGCGCCGGTGGTCATGCCGGGTTCGGTGTTGCTGCGCGGCGTCACGTCACGCATGCCGGGAGGTGCGGCCGGCTTGGCGGACGGCGCCTGCTGGGCCGTCTGCGTCATCGGCGCGTTGCTCGCCTGGTTGCCGGTGCTGGAGTTGTTCAAGCCATAGAACACGGCGCCCAGTACCAAGGCGACCGCCACCGCGAACACAGCGACCTTGCCGCTGGAGGCGGGGCCTTCGCCAAGCTCGGGATCGACCTGAAGTTCGGCATCCCGGCGCGCCGCGCGAACATACTCATCGTCGGCGAGGTTGGGGCGATACGGATCGTTGGGAAAACGCTCGTCAGCCATCGTTGGATCTCCTCGTTTATTGCGCGGTGACAACCCCTGGATGCGAGATTCTGTTCCGCCCTCCTTATGCTTTCGTCGCATGTTGCCCCCTCGCAAGGAATCGGGAACCTGTTAGGTTCCACCGGTCACGAAGGGAACAAGGCGATGTGGAGCCTGCCGCCGAGCGATAGCGTGCTGCATGTCCTGTCCCTGGTCGCCGTCGCCGCGCAAGGCATGACCGCTGCGCTCGCGGCGGGCAGGCGCAGCATGGACTGGTTGGGGGTCTGCTTCCTCGGCTGCATCACTGCGCTCGGCGGCGGCACGCTGCGCGATCTGTTTCTCGGGCACTACCCGCTGGCCTGGGTGCAGAGCCCGATCTATCTGGCGCTCGCCGGCGGCGCGGCCTTTCTCACCATTCTGACCGCGCGCCTCGTGCACCGGCTCAAGCTTGCCTTCATCGTGCTCGATGCGATCGGCCTCGTCGTCTTCACCATGACCGGCTGCGATATCGCCTGGCAGATGGATGCGACGCTGCCGATCGTCATCGTCTCCGGCATGGTGACGGGCTGCGCCGGCGGCGTGCTGCGCGACGTGCTCTGCAACGACGTGCCGCTGCTGTTTCGCTCGGAGCTCTACGCCACCGTTTCGGCGGCCACCGGCCTGTTCTATGCCACCGCCTTCGGTTTCAATCTCAACGCCGAGCTCTGGACCATCTTGACGTTCGTGCTCGGCATCAGCTTCCGCCTGCTGGCGGTCCGCTACAAATGGGAGATGCCGAAATTCGTCTTCACGGGGGATGAGGAATAGCGCTTGCTTCGCTCCGCTCTATCCACATCGTCATTGCGAGCGCAGCGAAGCAATCCAGAATCTTTCCGCGGAGGGACTCTGGATTGCTTCGCTGCGCTCGCAATGACGGAGAGGCGTCAATCCTGCTTCCGCGCCTTCGCCACCTGCGCCGGCGTCACCATCAGGCCCGCATTGCCCCAGGAATTGCGGATGTAATTGGTCACCGCCGCGATGTCTTCGTCGGACAATTGTTTGGCATAGGCCGGCATCTCGCCGGTGTTGGGCGCGCGCGGCGTCGTCACCGTGTGGGCGCCGTCGAGGATGACGCGCAGGGTGGAGGATGGATTGATCGATTGCAGCAGTGCATTGCCCGGCAGCGGCGGATAGATCCGTGGCGCGCCCGTGCCGTCGGCCTCATGACAGGCGATGCAGAGTTTTGCGTAGACGGCCTGGCCGGCCTTCATCTCGGTCTCGCCGGGCGGCGTCACGATCGTCTCGCGCCGCGCCGGCGGCAGGCTCTTCAGATAGAGTGCGATCGCGCGCACATCGGCATCGCTCATCTTCGACGTGGAGTTGACGACTACCTCCGCCATCGGGCCGCCGGCATGGCTCCTGGCATTGCGCCCGCTCTGCAGATACTCGACGATGTCCTGCGCGCTCCACGATTTCAGCCCGGTGCGCGCGGCACCATCGAGCCTTGGCGCATACCAGCCGCCGATTTCGCTGCCGGCGAGCGCCTGCGCGGTCTTGTCCGCGCCAAAATAGTTCTTCGGCGTGTGGCAGGCGCCGCAATGGCCGAGCCCGGTGACGAGATAGCCGCCCCTGTTCCACGCCGCGCTCTGGCTCTGATCCGGCTCGAACAGGCCGGGCGTGAAGAACATGGCGTTCCAGACCCGCATCAAGCGGCGATAGCCGAACGGCCAGCGCAGCTCCGGCGGTTTGTTCCGGCTCACGACGGGCGACAGCGTGCCGAGATAGGCCCGGATCGCCAGCGTGTCGTCCTTGGTCATCTTCGTGAAGTAGGGGTAGGGGAACGCCGGGTAATAGTTCGAACCGTCCGGCGCGATGCCGGTGCGCAACGCGCGCGTGAAATCGGCATCCAGCCAGGCGCCGATCCCGGTCTCGCGATCCGGCGTCAGGTTCGGCGCATAGATCGCGCCAAAGGGCGTGTCGATGCGCTTTCCGCCAGCGAACGGTCTTGCGGGATCGGCGGTGTGGCAGCCCGCGCAGTCGCCGGCCTCGACCAGCGATTTGCCATGGGCGATCAGCTCCGGCGATGGCTCGGCGGCGAGGGCCATGCTCGCAGCCGCACTGCACAAGAGCAAAACAGCCAGAATCGTCCGCATCCCGAGGTCTCCCGCGACCAATCGCCCACGTCCCACATTATACGTGCGTCACGTCGTTTCGCGACGGCGGGGGTATCGTGACACAAATTGAAAATCGCCGATGCCTTGCAGCCACGAAGTTGCGATTTTTACCCGGCGCTTCCTTTGGTCCAGATTTGTGATGCGGAGCGTTAAATATCCGACATAGAGTGGCGCGGATGGTCGGCGCGCCCTAGCTAAAAACAACGGGCAGGCAACGGCTTAAGCAGCCAAGCGCTCAAAAGGGCGGAAGAGGACGAGAATGGGCATCAACCAGGGTCCGATCAGTCTCGATCAGAAATACACCCAGGACACCGGCCATATCTTCACGACCGGCATTCAGGCGTTGGTCCGCCTGCCCATGGCTCAGATCCGCCGCGACCGCGCCGCGGGGCTGAACACCGCTGGCTTCATCTCGGGCTACCGCGGCTCGCCGCTCGGCGGCTACGACCAGCAGCTGTTCGCCGCCCGCAAGCATCTCGAACAGTACAACATCAAGTTCCAGCCGGGCGTGAACGAGGACCTCGCGGCCACCGCCGTCTGGGGCTCGCAACAGCTCAACCTTTCGCCCGGCGCCAAGTATGACGGCGTGGTCGGCATCTGGTACGGCAAGGGCCCCGGGGTCGACCGCTGTGGCGACGTGTTCCGCCACGGCAATGCCGCAGGCTCCGCCAAGAACGGCGGCGTGCTGTGCCTCGCCGGCGACGACCACGGCGCCAAATCCTCCACCGTTCCGCATCAGTCCGACCACGCCTTCATGTCGGCGCTGATGCCGTATCTTTATCCCTCGAGCATTCACGAGATGATCGAGATGGGCCTGCTCGGCATTGCGATGTCGCGCTATTCGGGCTGCTGGGTCGGCATGAAGGTGATCACTGAGACGGTGGAGACCACCGCCGAGATCGACCTCACCGACGAGATGAAGCCGTTCATCATCCCCACCGATTTCGAGCTGCCGCCGGGCGGCCTCAATTTGCGCTGGCCCGACGACCGCTTCGAGCAGGACCGCCGCCTGCAGGACTACAAGGGCTTTGCCGCGATCGCCTTTGCGCGCGCCAACAAGGTCAACCGCATCACCATGGATTCGCCGAACGCCCGCTTCGGCATCATGGCGTCGGGCAAGAGCTACGAGGACGTCCGGCAGGCGCTGCGCGAGCTCGGCATCACCGAGGAGATCGCCGCCAAGATCGGCCTTCGGCTCTACAAGATCGGCATGCCCTGGCCGCTGGAGCCGGAAGGCGTGCGCCAGTTCGCGGTCGGGCTCGAAGAGATCTTCATCATCGAGGAACGCCGCGAGATCGTCGAGAACCAGGTCAAGCAGGAGCTGTTCAACTGGCGCGACGACGTCCGCCCGCGCATCGTCGGCAAGATGGACGAGCACGACAAGCGCTTCCTGACCTTCTCCGCCGAGCTCAGCGTCGCTTCGCTCGCGACTTCGCTGACCGAACGACTGCTTCGACTGAATCTCAATCCTGAAATCGCGGAGATGCTCCGCGTCAAGGCCGACTGGTTCAACGGCCGCCAGGCGACCCAGATGCAGGCGGTCGCTCCCGTCTCCCGCACCCCGTATTTCTGTTCCGGCTGTCCCCACAACACCTCGACCAAGGTCCCCGAAGGCAGCCGCGCGCTGGCCGGCATCGGCTGTCACTTCATGGCGCTGTGGATGGACCGCTCGACCGAGACGTTTACGCATATGGGCGGCGAGGGCGTGCCGTGGGTCGGCATCGCGCCCTTCACCAACGAGAACCACATCTTCGCCAATCTCGGCGACGGCACTTACTTCCACTCCGGGCTGCTGGCGATCCGCCAGGCGGTCGCCTCCAAGACCAACATCACCTACAAGATCCTCTACAACGACGCCGTCGCCATGACCGGCGGCCAGCGCCATGACGGCGATCTGTCGCCGCAGCAGATCACCTTCCAGCTCCATGCCGAAGGCATCCGCGAGATCTACCTGGTCTCCGAAACGCCCGATGCCTATCCCGCCGACAGCATCGCGCCGGGCGTGAAGCTCTATCATCGCGACGAGCTGCAGAACGTCATGAAGATGTGCCGGGAGCACAAGGGCACATCGGCGATCGTTTTCGTGCAGACCTGCGCCGCCGAGAAGCGCCGCCGCCGCAAGCGCGGCCTGCTGGAGGATCCGGCGCGCCGCGTCATGATCAACCCGGCCGTCTGCGAAGGCTGCGGCGACTGCTCGGTGCAGTCGAACTGCATCTCGGTTGAGCCGCTGGAGACCGAGTTTGGCCGCAAGCGCGCCATCAACCAGTCGTCCTGCAACAAGGACTATTCCTGCGTGAAGGGTTTTTGCCCGTCCTTCGTCATCGTCGACGGCGGCAAGCCGCGCCATCGCGCGCCGGCCGATCTCAGTGACATCGGTGCGATTGCCGAGCCGGCCTCGCGGCCGACGCTGGATAAACCCTACAACATCGCCGTCGGCGGTGTCGGCGGCACCGGCGTGCTCACAATCGGCGCGCTGCTCGGCATGGCCGCTCATATCGAGGGCAAGGCCTCGATGATCCTCGACATGTCGGGCCTGGCGCAAAAGGGCGGCGCGGTGCTCAGCCACGTACGGCTATCGGATCATCCGGCCGAGGTGACATGCTCGCGAATTGTCACCGGCACGGCCGACGTCGTGCTCGCCGCCGACGAGGTGGTTGCGGTCGCCAGGGACACCATCTCGCTCTGCGACACCACCCGCACCCGCGGCATCATCAACAGCCACGTCATTCCCACCGCCGATTTCGTGCTCAACCGCGACTTCAATTTCCAGACCCGCAAGCTGAACGGACTTTTGGAAACGGCGCTGCACAAGGACTCCGTCTTCTTCGACTTCACCAAGCCGGCCGAGCAGCTGCTCGGCGACAGCATCGCCACCAACATGATGATGATGGGCTATGCCTATCAGAAGGGCCTCTTGCCGCTGTCGGCGGAGTCGATCGAGCAGGCGATCGAGGTGAACGGCGTCTCGATCAAGATGAACAAGGAAGCCTTCCGCCTCGGCCGCCTCGCGGTCGCCGATCCCGCACGTCTTGCCGGCATGCTGAAGGGAACGGACGAGGTCGTCGCGCCCAAGTCTCTGGACGCGATGACGCTCGACGAGGTGATCGAGCATCGCGCCAAGCACCTGACCGCCTACCAGAACAACCGTCTTGCCAGACGCTATCGCAAGCTGATCGACCAGGTTCGCGAGGCCGCGAAGCAGGGCGGTTATGACGATGCGCTGCCGCGTGCGGTCGCGGTGAATTACGCCAAGCTGCTGGCCTACAAGGACGAATACGAAGTCGCGCGCCTCTTCACCGACGGCGCGTTCGAAAAGCAGCTGCGTGACCAGTTCGAAGGCGACTTCAAGTTCAACTTCAACCTCGCACCGCCGATCCTCAGCAGTGGCGTCGATGCACTGGGACGCCCGAAGAAGCGCGCCTTCGGCCCGTGGATGCTCTCTGCGTTCCGCGTGCTCGCAAAATTCAAGGTCCTGCGCGGCACGCCGCTCGACATCTTCGGCCGCAGCGCCGACCGCAAGCTCGAGCGCGACCTGATCACGGGCTACGAGAAGGACGTCGCCACCGTGCTCGGCCTCTTGTCGCCGGTCACGATCGACACCGCGGTGGAATTGCTGTCGCTGCCCGACCGCATTCGCGGCTACGGCCCGGTGAAGGAGAAGGCCGTCGCGGACGCCAAGGCCCGCTACGCCCAGCTTGCGGCGGATCTGGCGAGCCCGCCGCCGGCTCCGAGGCAGATTGCCGCGGAGTAGGGAAGGTCCCGGATGGTGGGCAAAGGCGCAAAGCGCCGTGCCCACCATCTAGCTGGGATGAGTCCGAAGACGTGGGCACGCTGCGCTTTGCCCGCCCTACGGCACTATCTGTTGTGCTGCCCGTCGGGCAAAACACCCATGCCGTGGGTCAATCAGCCTGCGCAAAAACATTTCGCTTTACCGAAATTCGGAATTGTCGTATCCATCCGCCGCCTCATCCCTCTCAAAGGGGCGTATCGCGATCGTCACGGAACGCGGGGTGAGCGGCGGTGGACGCGGGCTGCGTCGCGCGGGACATTGTCTCGCGTGCACGACGGGCGCGGTCTCGCGTACGGCAAAATCGCGTGGTCCTGGCGCCCGCAGGCTGGCGTCAAGTCTTGCGGTCACTCGCAAGGCGACGGGGGCAATAGTGCATCGCTCCCCGAGGAGAGCGCGACATAAGCCGTAAAGCCACTGCGCAGGGAAGGCCGGATGTTTGGCTTCACCTGTATGCCGCTGTGCAGCCTCTTGTAGCGCAATTTTCGCACAGTGGACCGCGGGTGCCAGTCGGCACCCGGTCTTCCCTGCGCCCTCTGTTCCCAGAGGGAGTCAGACGGACGCATAGCTCGGGCAGGACATGCCGCGAGAAAGCGGGGATGTGTCTACTGGCGAGTGTTGAGTTGAACAGCACCGTCAGCGCCACGAACTCCGTCATGGCGAGCGCAGCGAAGCAATCCAGAGTCTCTCCGTGGATGGATTCTGGATTGCTTCGTCGCCGGGGCTCCTCGCAATGACGACGCGGCGGGCAGGGTCGCGTCCTACTGTTTCCCGGCTTTAGGGTGGGCCCATTTGCGCCAGCCCGCTGCCCTCTCGCCCGACGGAATATTTCCGCGCTTGCCAATCAGGCCACCGGGGTTCAGAAAAAAGGCGAAGAAGAAACGCGAGCGGAGACCTCTGTTTTGACCATCAAGGGCAAGGCCTACATTGCCGGGATCTACGAACACCCGACCCGGCATGCGCCGGACAAATCCACCGCCCAGCTCCACGCCGAGGTCGCCAAGGGCGCGATCGAGGATGCGGGGATCAGCAAGGACGACATCGACGCCTATTTCTGCGCAGGCGATGCGCCCGGCGGCGCCTGGCCGATGGTCGACTATCTCGGCCTGAACACCAAGAAGCTGCGCCACGTCGATTCCACCGAGACCGGCGGCTGTTCCTACATCATCCATCTCGGCCATGCCGCCGAGGCGATCGCGGCGGGCAAGTGCTCGATCGCGCTGATCACGCTCGCCGGCAAGCCGCGCACGGGCGCGATGCCGCCGCGGGCGCAGGGCGCCGAAGCCGATTTCGAGACCGCGTACGGCGCGACCACCCACAATGCCTATGGCATGTGTGCCATGCGCCATATGCACGACTATGGCACCACCAGCGAACAGCTCGCCTGGATCAAGGTCGCGGCCTCGCATCACGCGCAATACAATCCGCATGCGATGCTCAAGGACGTCGTCACCGTCGAGGACGTGCTGAACTCGCCGATGATCTCCGATCCGCTGCATCGCATGGACTGCTGCGTCGTCTCCGACGGCGGCGGCGCGCTGATCGTGACCACGCCTGAGATCGCGAAGAGCCTGAAGAAGCCGCTGGTGCGGCTGATCGGCCATGGCGAAGCCATGAAGGGCCCGCGCGGCGGCAAGGATCTCGATCTCACATACTCCGCCGGCATCTGGTCCGGCCCGCGCGCCTTCGAGGAAGCCGGCATCACGCCGAAGGACATCAAATACGCCTCGATCTACGACAGCTTCACCATCACGGTGTTGATGCAGCTCGAGGACCTTGGCTTCTGCAAGAAGGGCGAGGGCGGCAAGTTCGTCGCCGACGGCAATCTGATCTCGGGCGTCGGCAAGCTGCCGTTCAACACCGATGGTGGCGGCCTCTGCAGCAACCATCCCGTCAATCGCGGCGGCATGACCAAGATCCTCGAGGCCGTCAGGCAGTTGCGCGGCGAGGCGCATCCGAAGGTGCAGGTTCCAAATTGCGATCTCGCCATCGCGCATGGCACCGGCGGCCTTCTGGGCGTTCGCCACGCCGCCTCGACCGCCATTCTGGAGCGCGTGTGATGAGCGAAGCTAAGAAGTACCCGGCCCCCGTAACCAATCCGGAGACTGCAGCGTTCTGGGACGCCGCCAAGCAGGGCAAGTTCATGATCAAGCGCTGCACCGCCTGCGGCGAGGCGCATTACTTCCCACGCTCGATCTGCCCGTTCTGCTATTCGGACAAGACGGTGTGGGAAGAGGCTTCGGGCGAGGGCACGATCTACACCTGGAGCCTGATGCGGAAGTCGCCGACGGGGCCTTACGCGATCGGCTACGTCACGCTGAAGGAAGGTCCGTCAGTCCAGACCAACTTCGTCGATTGCGATCTCGAGAAGCTGAAGATCGGCCAGAAGGTGAAAGTGGTGTTCAAGCCGACCGACGGCGCACCGCTGCCGTTCTTTACGGTGGCATAGTCTTTTCTTCCTTCCCCCTTGCGGGGGAAGGTGGCGCGAAGCGCCGGATGAGGGGTATCGCTCCACGGAGAGAATTTTCAACGCGGAAGCAACCCCTCACCCAAACGAGTTTGCTGCACGGCTCTCGCTGCCCTCTCCCGCAAGGGGAGAGGGCGCCTCAATGAGCGCCGGTGAAATGCCGGGAGGAAACAAAAAATGTCCGCCAGATATGAAGAACTCAAAGCCCTCAAGAACATCGGCCAGAAATACGCCTACACCGATCGCGACGTGATGCTCTACGCTTATGGCATCGGCCTCGGCGCTGATCCCATGGACGAGAACGAGCTCGCCTTCGTCAACGAGGGCACGCTGACGCCGCGGCCGCTGAAGGTGGTGCCGACCTTTGCGTCCGTGGCGGCGTGGGGCTCGGGGCCCGGCGAGATGAATCTCAACCGCGTGATGGTGGTGGATGGCGAGCGCGACATCACTTTCCATCAGCCGCTGCCGGTGGCAGCCAACATCACCGCCGACTCCTCTGTCGTCGAGGTCTACGACAAGGGCAAGGATAAGGGCGTCGTCATCGCTCACCAGACCGTGTTGAAGAACGAGAAGGGCGAGAAGCTGGCAACGCTGGTTGCCTCGCGCTTCGCCCGCGGCGACGGCGGCTTCGGCGGGCCGAACCTGACCCAGCCCGATCCGCACAAGATCCCGTCGCGCAGCCCCGACAAGACCATCGACATCGTCACGCGTCCCGACCAGGCACTGGTCTATCGCCTCTGCGGCGACCGAAACCCGCTTCACTCCGATCCCGAGTTCGCCAAGAAGGCCGGCTTCCCGCGTCCGATCCTGCACGGCATGTGCACCTACGGCATCACCTGCCGCGGCGTGCTCCAGACCTATGCCGACTACGATGCTTCCGCCTTCCGCCAGCACGTCGCGCGGTTCTCCTCGCCGGTCTATCCCGGCGAGACCGTGACGATGGACCTCTGGAAGGACGGCAACACGATCTCGTTCGAAGCCAAGGTGAAATCGCGCGGCGTCACCGTGATCAAGAATGGGAAGACGGTGCTGGGTTAGTGCAGTCTCGTGCCCCGGACGCGGCGCAGCACCCAGTGATGCGCCGCAGAGCCGGGGCCCAGAGAGCCCAGGCAAAGAAAGAATTGGGGCCCGGCTCTGCGAAGCAGCGTTTCACGCTGCATCGCGTCCGGGACACGAGAAAGCAAAAACAAACAGGGAGAAGCCACCATGGGACTGCTCGACGGCAAGGTTGCGCTGATCACCGGGGCGGGCGGCGGGCTCGGCGAGGCCTACGCAAGACTGTTCGCGCGGGAAGGGGCCTCGGTCGTCGTCAACGATCTCGGCGGTCCCCGCGACGGCTCCGGCGCCGACAAGTCGATGGCGCAGCAGGTCGTGGACGCGATCGAGGCCGAGGGCGGCAAGGCGGTCGCCAACGGCGCCGACATCTCCACCATGGAGGGCGGCCAGTCGGTGTTCGACGACGCCATCAAGCATTTCGGCCGCGCCGACATCCTGGTCAACAATGCCGGAATTTTGCGCGACCAGACCTTTGCCAAGGCCTCCGAGGCCGACTGGGACAAGGTCATCAAGGTCCACCTGAAGGGTACCTTTTGTTGCACGATGCCGGTGTTTCGCTGGATGCGCGAAAACGGCGGCGGCGTCATCGTCAACACCTCCTCGACCTCGGGGCTGATCGGCAATTTTGGTCAGTCCAACTACGGCGCGGCCAAGGGCGGGATCTGGGGGCTGTCCAACGTGCTGGCGATCGAGGGCCGTAAGTACAACATCCGGATCTGGACGCTGGCCCCGGGCGCCCTGACCCGCATGACCGCAGACCTGCCCCGCTATAAGGAGAACCCGGGGGCCGCGCTGGGGCCGGACGGCATCGCGCCGGCCGTGCTATACATGGTCAGCGATTTGTCGGGCGATCAGACCGGCAAGGTGCTGGGCGTGTCCGGGCCCCGCGGCGTGCGCGAAATGCGGATGATGGAAATGGAAGGCTGGAAACCGCCGCACACGGGCTGGAAGGCTCAGGACATCGCCGATCATGCCAAGGAGATCTTCTTCTCCGAAGAGCAGATCAAGATGGGGGCGCGGCGGTTTTAGCCCTACGAGAGAGAAAACAAGGAAGACGATGAAACTGACCGCCGACGCCAAGGGCACCTTCGCAATCGCGCCGACGCCGTTCCACGATGACGGCCGGATCGACGAACGCTCGATCGACCGCCTGACCGATTTCTACGAGGAGGTCGGCTGCGATGGCGTCACGGTGCTCGGCATCCTCGGCGAGGCGCCCAAGCTCGACGCAGCCGAGGCCGAGCAGGTGGCGGTGCGCTTCGTCAAGCGCGCCAAGAAAATGCAAGTGATCGTCGGCGTCTCCGCGCCGGGCTTTGCCACCATGCGTGCGCTGGCCAGGGCATCGATGGACGCCGGCGCGGCCGGCGTGATGATCGCGCCGCCGCCGAGCTTGCGTACCGACGACCAGATTGTCGGCTATTTCAAGCAGGCCGCCGAAGCCATCGGCCCCGATGTGCCCTGGGTGCTTCAGGATTACCCGCTGACGCTGTCGGTCATCTTCACCCCCGCCGTGATCCGCAAGATCGTCATGGACAATGCGAACTGCGTGATGCTCAAGCACGAGGACTGGCCGGGGCTCGAGAAGATATCGACGCTACGCAATTTCCAGAAGGACGGCTCGCTCCGTCCGCTGTCGATCCTCTGCGGCAATGGCGGCATGTTCCTCGATTTCGAGATGGAGCGCGGTGCTGACGGCGCCATGACCGGCTACGCCTTCCCCGAGTTGCTGATCGACGTCGTGAACCTTTCCAAGGCCGGCAAGCGCGACGCCGCGCACGATCTGTTCGACGCGCATCTGCCGCTGATCCGCTACGAGCAGCAGCCGGGCGCGGGCCTTGCCGTGCGCAAATACGTGCTCCAGAAGCGCGGCATCATCGCCTCGAGCGCGCAGCGCAAGCCGGGCGCGACCATCACCCCGGCGGCGAAGGCGGAGGTCGAGTACCTGCTGTCGCGCGTCGCCCGTGTCGACAAGCGCGCCAATCTCGGCCCGCAATCCAGCGCTGCAGGTTAAATGAATGCCCGAAACATCAGCGTCACGTCCGGCCTCGACGATTCTCCTGCTGCGCGATGGCGCAAGTGTCGACGGCAAGAGCCGCGACGAGATCGAAGTCTTCATGATGGTCCGCCATCATCAGATCGAGTTCAACTCGGGCGCGCTGGTGTTTCCGGGCGGCAGTGTTGATGCCGGCGATCAGGAGATTGTCGCCCGTGCCGACCTGTATTCGGGCGGCGAGGGCCTCAGCGAGGCGGACCGCGGTTTTCGTATCGCCGCGATCCGCGAGACCTTTGAGGAGAGCGGCATCCTGCTGGCGCGCGCGAAGGACTCGGGCACGCCGATCGATGCCAGGCGCGCCGGCGAGATCGCGGCTGCGCATCGCGTGGCGCTCAACGAGCACAAGATCAGCTTCCTCAGCATTCTGGCCGACAACGGGCTTCAGCTCGCGCTCGACACGCTGGTGCCTTACGCGCACTGGATCACGCCGGAGGGCCTGCCGAAGCGCTTTGACACCTGGTTCTTCCTCGCCGCAGCGCCGCCCGACCAGCTCGGCGCGCATGACGGTCGTGAGTCGACGGATTCGATCTGGGTGTCGCCGCGTGAGGCGGTGGAGGGTGGCGAGAGCGGACGCTTCAAGCTGCCGTTCCCGACCACGCGCAACCTGATCCGGCTCGCCAAGCAGGGTAGCGTCGATGCTGCGCTCGACCATGCCCGTGGCATGTCGATCGTCACGGTGATGCCTGTCATGACCAAGACCGAAGCCGGCCGCCAGCTCCGGATTCCCCTCGAGGCCGGCTACGACGGCGAGGTGTTCGAGGTCGGCGCCGTCGGCTGACACACTTCGACAGGCGACGAACTATCGCGCCCCGCCGTTGCCGTATGTTCCGTCCTCTGACAGCGAGGCGGAATGAGCACCATGGACAACCGGCAGGATACCAACATCGCCGTCGAACTGGCGCTGCTGGTCGCGCTCGCAACGCTCTGGGGTGGCTCCTACACCTTCATCAAGCTCGGCGTCGCCACCATTCCGCCAATCACGCTGATCGCGGCCCGCACCGCGATCGCGGGCCTCCTGCTGCTCGCCGTCATGTGGGCGCGCGGCATCAGGATGCCGACGGATGCGGCGACCTGGCAGCGCTTCGCGTTCCAGGCCGTGCTCAACAGCGTCGTCCCCTGGACGTTGATCGCCTGGGGCGAGCGCCACGTCGATGCCGCGCTCGCGACCATCCTCAATTCCGCAGGACCGATCTTCACCTTCCTGCTCACGGCGATCGTCACCCGCCACGAGGCGACGTCACCGCGAAAACTGTTCGGCGTGGTCGCTGGCATGGCCGGTATCCTGCTGATCGTCGGCGTCGACGTCTTCCATGACGTCGGCACCGGCTTCGTCGCGGAGGCGGCCATCGTCGCGGCGACCATCTGCTACGCCTGCGCCGCGATCTTCGGCCGCAGCTTCAAGGGGCTCGATCCCATGGCGCCTGCGGCCGGCTCGCTGCTGGCGGGGGCCGCGGCCCTGATCCCGGCCTCGCTGATCGTCGAGCAGCCCTGGACGTTGTCGCCTTCGCTGGGTTCGGTGCTGGCGCTGCTGGCCCTGGCGGTGTTCTCGACCGCGGCAGCGTTTGCGATCTATTTCCGCCTGATCCAGACCTTGGGTTCGGTCGGCACCACCGCGCAGGCCTATCTGCGCGTGCCCATCGGGGTCGCCATCAGCGTGACCTTCCTTGGGGAAACTCTGAGCCAGACCGCCTGGATCGGGCTTGCCTGCGTCGTCCTCGGGGTCGCCGCCATGACGATCCCGGCGCGCAAGGCCGCCGCCGTCAAAGCGTCATAATCGGGAGGGCAGGACGACCGCGATATTAAGGATATTGGCCGGCCTGAGGCATGTTCCCCCGGGGGGGCATTACGTCGTATATTGGGCCCCCAGTAGCCCGGTCCCTCAACCATACCCATGTCCGCCGAATTGACGCCGACCCCTGAGAAAAAGCGAACCTTCTCGCTCTCCATCGGCCAGCTCACGTTCGGCAGCTTCCTGTTGGTGCTGGCGGTGATCATCGTCACCTCGACCGCGAGCGTGATCGCGATCCGGCACATCGACACGACCTTCGCCGAGCTGCAGCGGCTCCAGAGCGTCGGCGACCTCGCCGAGGACATCGACCGCCGCATGAACGAGTTGCGCCTTGCCGCGCGCGACTTCGTCACCGACCCAGGCGCCGGCATCCAGTTCAAGCAGGTGGGCGAGGCGGCCTCGACGCTGAGCGATATCCTGAAGAAGACCCGCATCGAACTCGCTCCCGAGCAGCAGGACATGATCGACGGGGTCACCGAGCGCCTTGCGACCTATCGCAACGGCCTCGAACGGATCTCGACCCTGATCGATCGCCGTGCCCAGCTGCTGGCCGGCCTGCCGCCGCTGCGTGACCGGTTCGATGCGGCCGTCGGAGGCACGGCGGACCGTGAGCTGGCCTCGCGCCTGTCGGAGGCGCAGAGCCGGATCGCGCTCGGCCTGCTTGCGCGCAACCCGTCCGCGGCCGAGCAGGCCGCACAGAGCATGCGGATGATGGAGATCGCGGATGCCAGGCTGAAGGGAGCCGTGAGCGACTATGCCGAGGCCATCATCGCGGTGGCTGTCCGGGAGCGGCAGATTGCCGACATCGACCGCGAAGTGCTGGGCACCGAGGGCCGGCTGATCGGCCGCGTCACCGAATTGCTGCGCGAGGTCAGCGCAAGGCGCGGCCACGTACTGTCGCGCGATTTTGCCCGCACGCTGACGGAGGCGCGGTGGCAGAGCATCGTGTTCGGCACCATCGGCGTGCTGATCGGCATTCTCGCGGCCGGCTTCGTGGTGCGGCGGACCGTGCGGCCGCTGGCGAAGATCGCCAGATCGATCCGCGCGCTGGCTGCCGGCGAGAAGAACACCTCGATCCCGTCGGCCGACCTCGACAATGAGATCGGCGACATCGCGCGCGCGGCCGAAGTGTTCCGCCGGGCGCTGGAAGAGGCCGACACGGCGCGCGAGGCGGCGGTGCGCGCGCTCACCGAACAGCGCCTCGCCGAAGAAAGCTACCGAAAACTGTTCGAGGGCTCGGTCGACGGCATCTATGTAACGACGCCGGCCGGTGACCTTCTCAACGCCAATCCGGCGCTGGCGCGGATGATGGGCTATGACAGCCCGCAGCAGTTGATCGACAGCATCAACGACATTGCCCACACCATCTACGTCCATCCCGAGGCGCGCGTCGAATATCAGCGGCTGATGAATCGCGACGGCATGGTGCGCGAATTCGAATACCAAGTGCGCCAGCGCAGCGGCGACATCCTGTGGCTTTCCGACAGCGCCACGGGCGTGCGTGACGAGGCGGGCAACATCGTGCGCTATGAGGGCACGCTGCGCGACATCACCGACCAGAAGCGGGCGGAGGACGCCATCGCCGAAGGCCGGCGCCTGCTCCAGCAGGTCATCGACACCGTGCCCGCGGTGATCAACGTCAAAGACCGCGATCTGCGCTACGTGCTGATGAACCGCTACATGGCCGGAATCTTCGGCATCGAGCCCGGTGACGCACTCGGCCGCACCACTGCGGATCTGATGTCGCGTTATGGCGCGGCCAAGACCGACGAGAACGACAAGAGGGTGCTCAAGCTTCGCAAGGGCCTCGGCTTCTACGAGGAGGAGTACAAGGATTCCTCCGGCAACATGCGGCAATGGCTGGTCAACAAGCTGCCGCTGCTCGACGCCGAAGGCGAGATCGAGCGGATCGTCACCGTGGCGCTCGACATCGGCGAGCGCAAGCGCGGCGAGCAGGAGATGCGCAAAGCCAAGGAATCCGCCGAGACCGCGCTGCGTAATCTGCGCGAGACCCAGGCTTCACTGATCGAGGCGGAGAAGCTCGCCGCCCTTGGACGGCTCGTTGCCGGCGTCGCGCATGAGGTCAACAATCCCGTCGGCATCAGCCTCACGGTGGCCTCCGCGCTGGAGCGTAAGACCGCGATGTTCACCGCCGAGGTCGAGCGCGGCGAGCTTCGCCGCTCCACGCTCAACGATTTCCTCAATACCAGCCGCGATGCGTCCTCGCAGCTCGTCTCCAATCTCAACCGCGCCGCCGAGCTGATCCAGTCGTTCAAGCAGGTCGCTGCCGACCGAAACTATTC
This sequence comes from Bradyrhizobium cosmicum, assembly GCF_007290395.2. Classification (NCBI taxonomy): domain Bacteria; kingdom Pseudomonadati; phylum Pseudomonadota; class Alphaproteobacteria; order Hyphomicrobiales; family Nitrobacteraceae; genus Bradyrhizobium; species Bradyrhizobium cosmicum. Next base: position 3,092,530 of record NZ_CP041656.2, read on the forward strand.
GGACCAGCGCAGCTTCGACCTCGGCGATCTCACCGAGCAGGTGGTGATGAGCCTGCGGCCAGGCCTGCGCAAACACAATCTGACGCTCAACGTCGAGTGCCAGCCCAGCCTGACCATGAACAGCTATCCCGGCCCCTATGGCCAGGTGCTGACCAATTTGTTTCTCAACTCGGTAGCGCACGCCTTTCCGGATGGACGTCCGGGCATCATCGACATCCAGGTGCGCGAGTCCGGCAAGGACAACGTCGAGATCATCTTCGCCGACAATGGCTGCGGCATGTCGCTCGACGTCCGTCGCCGTGCCTTCGACCCGTTCTTCACGACGCGGCGCGACCAGGGTGGCACCGGTCTCGGCCTGCACATCGTCTACAGCATCGTCACCAACAGGCTCGGCGGCCGGCTCGATCTGGATTCCGAGCAGGGCGGGGGCACGCGGATCCAGATCATCCTGCCGCGGGTGGCCCCGTTGGAGCAAGCTGCCGAATAGCTTCGCGCCTAGTCTGCGTCTGCAAGTTTGTGGAGCGTGGCGCCGAAGATCTGGCTGGCCTTGCCGACCAGCGCCGTGCCCGTCATGTCCCCGCGCGTATCGGTGAAAGTGCCGGTCACGCCGATGCCGACAGCCGCTGGGCCGCCAAACAGGGGATTGTCGTCGCCTCGCGGGGAGGTGTGCCGCTGCACCAGCACCTCACCCTTGAAGGTGTTGTCCTTCACCACGTAGCTGCCGGTGTAATAGAGGTAGGCATCGCCGCCGAGGATCTTGCCGTCGCGGAAAAGAATCACACCGCTGCCCTTGCCGACCCGGCCATCGAGCAGGTTCACGTGAATCGAATAGAGGCCGTTCTTCATAACGTCCCGTAGGCCGGCCGCCATCGCCCAATGGCGTAACCGGTAGTGCTTTTATGCCAAAGCGCATTCGCTCGCGCAACGCGGCAGTTTGCCGGCCGCCGCCCACCGACGAGCCGTAGTTGTCCCGGCTTGTCTGCGACAGGGCTATGACCGTCTCATTGCGGGGCGAGACCAGTTGGAGCGAATCAAAACTGGCCCGCGAAATGCATAACCATTGTTGCACTAGCCGCGGGGTGCTGGAGCAAGAGCAACGTGACCAACTGGATCGATTCCGGCGGCCATGAGCCGCGTCTGTACAGTGCGCGTTCCACGAATTGCAAAAGCGAACACCGGAGGACAAGTCGCGCGACGCGCTGGCCAAGCCTGTCGAGCCTGCCCTGTGCCTTGGCCCTGATCGCCCTCGTTGCCCCGCTCGGGTACGCGCGCGATCGCGGTCAGTTCGTCAACACCAATGCCGATTTGAAGGCCTGGTTCGACGGATTGCGAAGCGGCAAGGGGCCGTGCTGCTCCGATGCCGATGGCTCGGCGCTCTCGGACACCGACTGGGAAAGCAAGGACGGACATTTTCGTGTCCGCGTCCCGCGCCTGGGCTATGTGCTCGACGGCCAGCAGCAGGAACTCGTCTGGGTCGACGTACCGGAGGAGGCCGTGATCTCGGAGCCGAACCGGGTTGGCCGGACCATGGTCTGGCCGGTCTATGGCTACATGGGCGTGACCATCCGCTGCTTTATGCCCGGTAGCATGACTTAGCCGGGCGGCAGCCCGCCCGGCTTCTCGTCGATACCCGATGCGTGCCGCGTCAGGTGTATTTCTTGTCGCGCTCGAGCAGCTCGATGGAGATGCCTTCGGGGCCGCGGATGAAGCAGATGCGCACGCCCGGCCGGAGCGTGGTCGGCTCGCGGGTGAAGGTGACGCCCTTGGCCTTGAGCTCGGCCGCGACGGCGTCGATGTCCTTCACCGTGAGACCGAAATGGTCGAGGCCCTGATGCGGGTGCGGGGGCGGCGGGTTGACGGCGTTGTCGCCCTCGAGCGGCGCGATGAAGATTTTTGCGCCGCCGAGGTTCACGTCGATCCGTCCCGGTGCGCGCACGACCTCGCCACCGAGAATGTCCCGCAGCCAGGTCGCCGTGGCCTCCGGATCGGGGCTGCGCAGATGGACGTGATCCCAGGTGACGACGACAGGCATTTCATGTTCTCCCAACGGGGGGCTGCGATGTTGCAGCGCATATTAGCGATGGCGACCGACGATCGCCACCGTCCTCGCCGATTCGCATCTGCGCGGGAACCCTAGTTCGTCTGCTCGATTAAGGTAAGCAGTGGCCCAGTCTTCGAACACTGCTTCGGCCGCCATCGGTGACATACCCATGAGTGCGAGGTTTGACCGGATCGGGTTGGGACGTTTTGTCGGGAACGGCGAGCGACTGGCGCGGACCGTGACGATCGCGAGCGTCACGTTCGGCCGAGGCCTGCTATGGGGGCTGGCGGCCCTCATTGTCGGCTGCGGTGTCTGGATGCTGCTGCCTCTCTCCAAAGGAAGCAGTACCGAGCCGGTGAAGTCAGACGTGGCTACCGTCGAGCCTGCTGTCCCCAGCGATGTGGCAACTGTGGTCTTGCCGATTGCTCAGGCTTCAACTGCGGCAGAGATCGATCGTCTCAGAATTTCATCGCAGACATGGCGTCGCGGCGGGCTCGGCTCGAAGGCGCTGGTGACCTTCACGTTGCGAAACGACAATGACTATGCCGTAAAGGATCTAGAGTTGGTTTGCGCGTTCGCACGACGCGATGGCAGTCATCTCACCAACCGCAGCCGTGTGTTGGCCGATACCGTTAACATGAAGAGCCGCAAAACGTTTGTGGGCGTGGCTGTCGGCGTCATCAACGTTAACGCCGATCAGGCGAAATGTTCGCTGATTGCCGCGCGGCGTGCATAAAGTGCGGCGTTTGCCGGTAGCGGAAAAGTGACGGTCGTTGCCCCTTGGTAAAAAACTCGGCGTTGCCATTTGAACCGCAAGGCCGGGTGCAGGAACCAATCAGAGTATCGCCTGTTGAGGCGAAGTGCCCACGCGGGGATGCGGTGGGCGGAGTTCGGTCAATGCCCATCTTTCGGTATTTCCTGTTTGTCGGTGGAGCCTTGCTCGCACTGTTGCTTGGGGCGGACTTCGTTTGGCCGACCGCGCCCGTCGCCAAAGCGATCGCAATGGCAAGCAATGATCAGCCCCTGATCCGGATCCGGTCGGATCGTCACTTGCCGGATCGCGTCGTGCTTGACACCAGCCAGCCCACGATTGTCGCGCCTGCGCTGAAGACGGCCGCCGTGGCCGCGCCGCAGCAGCCCGCGCAGGCGGACGTGCTGGCCGAGATGTCGGCCAAGGCAAGGGTGCGCGAAACCTTTGCCCAGTTCACGCCGGCTCCCAAGGCTGAGACCGCCGCGGCAAGGAGGAACGACGCCAAGCCGCAGGCAGAGGTCGCTCAGGTCCAGGTTCCTCACGTTCAGCCCAAGCGCAAGGTCGCCCGGATTCATCCGGCGCCGCAGCAGCAGGGCCGTCCGATGATGCTGGTGGCCCAACAGCCGCATTTCGGGCTCTTCAACACGACCTGGTGACATCGCCTTCGACCCGCCTCGAAACGAGACGGGTGGGGCTTTTTATTGGTCAGTCTCTCTGCTAATTCGAACCCATCCGAACCCCGCCCGGCGTGCTGGCCTGCCAGCCGCGGTCCGGCGGTTCGGATTTGGCCCAATCCCAGGGCCGAGGCGCTCGTAGCTCAGCTGGATAGAGCATCGGATTTCGATTCCGAGGGTCGGGAGTTCGAATCTCTCCGAGCGCGCCAATCGCATCAGATGCACCGACGATCCTGGAAAACTCACGACCTACCCATCCACGGCACCAACCGCGCTTCCAGCGCGAGAAAGATCCGGTTCAGCGCGTAGCCTGTGGCGGCGAGGTAGAGGACGGCAGCGTACATCAGATCGGGCCGCATCGCGTATTGAGTCTCGACCAGATAGTATCCGATGCCGCTGGAACCTGCGATCATCTCGGACAGCACGGCGACGACGAGGCAAAGGCTGGTGGCCGTGCGCAGGCCCGCCGCAATCGCCGGCAAGGTGGCGGGGAAGACGACCTGGACGAGCAGGCGAACCGTCGGCGTCCGGAAGGTCCGGGCGGTCTGGATCAGGGTGTCGTCGATGGTGGCGACGCCGGCGAAGGTGTTGCTGAAGATCGGAAAGAAGCTCGCCAGTGCCACGACGAAGATCTTCAGCGCGTCGTCGACGCCGAGCAGCAGGATCAGCGGCGGGATCACCGCTGGGGTCGGCATCGGCCGGACGATCTCGATCAGCGGAAGCAGGGCGTAGCGCAGCACCAGGTTTCTGGCCAGCACGATCCCGAGCACGATACCTGCCACTGAAGCCGCGACATAGCCGATCGCGGCCCGGCGCAGCGTCGAGGCCAGCGCAAGCAGGATTTCGCCGCCCGCCAGCTGCTCGATGGCTGCCGCGAAGACCTGCGAGACTGGCGGCCAGTAGGCGCTGACGATCCAGCCCGCCCTCGACGACACTTCCCAGAATAACAGCAGCACGGCGAGCAGCAGGAAGCCGTAGGCACGGCGATCGACCCCGTTCGGATCGGACCGGCGCGAACGCCTGGAGTCGCGCACCCCTTCCACACCGTCCATCGCTGACATACGCGACCTTTCCCGATCTCAACGCGCCAGCGGATCGACGATCTTGTCCAGATCGAGCGGCGCCGGAATTAGCTTGCTCTCGATCATCAGTTCCATCGTCTTCCTGACCTGTGCCATGTCGGTGCGGGAAGGCGCGGTCGGCACCGGGGCCAGCCTGAGCAGCGCGACGTCCGCCTTGGTGTAGCCGCTGATCAGGGTGAGGAGCGCCTCGTTCGTGAGGTTGGCATTGTACCATTCGACGCCCTTGCGAAGCGCCGCGACGAACTTCTTCACCGTCTCAGGCTTCGTCGTGAGCAGCTTTCCGGTCGTGACATAGAGGCCGACGTCGACGCCGGGCTGCACGTCCGAATAGGGCATGCCGACCTTGCCGAGGCCGCCCTTCTGCGCGGCAACGATGGAGAACGGTGGGACCATGAAAGCCGCATCGACGCGCTGCTGCCGAAGCGCGTCCTCCATCTGCGGGAACGGCACTTCCTTGAACGTGACGCGCTCGGGGTCGCCACCCGTCGTCTTTACCCAGGCGCGGGCGTAGAGCCAGATCACGTTGTTGCGGGTGTTGACGGCGATGCTCTTGCCCTCGAGGTCCTTGCCGCTCTTGATTCCGGAATCGCTCTTCGCGAAGATTCCCGTGGCATCGAGCTTGGGGTCCGTGACGTTAGTGCCGGCCGCGATGACTTTGACATCGAGCCCCTGCTGGGCGGCCAGCAGCGCCGATACGACGTTGCCGTAGGCGATGTCGAAGCTGCCGCCGACGAGGCCGGGAATTCCTGCCGCGCCGCCTGCAGAAGGGGTGGTGTCGATCTCGAGCCCGACCTCGCGGAAATAACCCTGCTGAACGGCGGCGAACAGCGGCGCTACGTCGCCGATCGGGATGATGCTGACGCGGACTTTTTCCAGATCGGCCGCTGCCGATGCGGCCGGCGGCGCGGAGAGCCCCAGCATCGCCAATCCCAGCCAAACGAATGCTCTGCGCATGATTTTCTCCCTTTCGGTTGTCAGCTTCGGCCTCGCCAGGGCACCAGGCGTCGCTCGGCGATGTCGAACAGTTTCGTCAAAACTCCGCCCACTGCGACCAGCACGACGATCCACGCAAACATGTCGCGGATCTGGAACGAGCGCTCGAGGTCGAGAATGCGAAAGCCGATGCCGTCTTCTCCGGCCAGCATCTCGGCGAGGATGACGAGCACCAGCCCGATGCCGAGCGCGACGCGCATCCCCGCGAGAACCATCGGCAGAGACGCCGGCAGGATGACCGAGACGATCGTGCGCGCGCGAGAGACCTGCAGCGTGCGCGCCGTTTCCAGCAGGACCGGATCGAGCCCCCTGACGCCCTGGAAGGTGGAGATCAGCACCGGAAACACGGCCGCGAGCACGACGAGGGTGATCATCGTCGCCTTGCCGATGCCGAGGAACAGGAACAGCACCGGGACCAGCGCGGGTTTCGGAATCGGGCGAACGATTTCGACCAGCGGCTCGAGCAGCCCGTAAAGGGTTCGGCTAGTGGCCATGGCAATGCCGATACCCGTCCCGATCAGCACGGCGAGCCCATAGCCGACGGCGAACAGGCCCACCGTATGCGCCAGCGGAGATACGATCGCGCCCGAGGCCATCAGCGCGAATAACGCCGCGATGACTTGCGAGGGACTGGGCAGCAGCACCGGGTTGGTCCAGCCAAGGCGCGAAGCGAGCTCCCAGATGCACAGCACGACAATCGGCGAAACCAGCCCCAGCAGTCCGGGGCCGATGCGGTCACGCCGACGCGACATGCCCGTCATTCCCGGTGAGCAAGGCGGTGGTGATGTGATGGCGCAGTTTCAGGAAACGCGGATCCTCGCGCGTTGCGAACTGGTCGCGCGGCCGAGGCAGGCCGACGTCGATGACCTCCCTGAGCGAGGTGGGCCGTGCGCCCAGCACGGCGATGCGGTCGGCGAGGAATATCGCCTCTTCGACGTCGTGGGTGACGAGGATCGCTGTGAACTTCCGCCGCTCCCAGAGCTGCAGCACCAGGGTCTGCAGCTCCATGCGCGTCAGCGCGTCCACGGCGCTGAAGGGCTCGTCGAGCAGCAGCACCTGCGGATCGGCGGCAAGCGCCCGCGCGATGGCGACACGTTGCTGCATGCCGCCGGAGAGTTGCCAGGGATACTTGTCTTCAAAGCCGCCGAGGCCGACCTGCCGCAGGTAATCCCGGCATTGCGCCCGCAATTCGCCGCGCCTTGCCCGGGGCGCGCTCTCGACGGGAAACATGACGTTGTCGATGACCGTGCGCCAGGCGAAGAGGGACTTGGCGTATTGCTGGAAGAGATAGATCACGCCCGGCGGCGGCTCCACAACGGGCCTTCCGTCCAGAACGACCTGGCCCCTGGTGGGGTCCATGAGACCTGCGGCCATCCGCAACAGGGTCGACTTCCCGCATCCCGAAGGTCCGACGACCGCAAGAAACTCCGATGGCGCGGCCTCAAGCGTGATGTCGTCGAAAGCAACGAAATCGGCGTCGTCACCAGTCCCTTCGAAGACCTTCGAAACGCGGTCAAACCCCAGCCTTTGGCTCACGTCGGCCCTCGCGCTCGTCCGGGAATGTCTGTGCGCAAATCTGTTCGCCTATTGAACAAGCGTTCGTCTAACTGGAACTATCGTGCCATTCATTCTCGATGTCAACGAACACCATGGTCCGCGCGGTGCGACGCCGATCAGCGCAGCCGCCGCAGTTCGCCTTACTCGTCCGATGCGTTCGCTCGCGATGATCGTGTGAGGACGCGTCCCATCCAGAAGTCCTGCGCCAACGGCGCGCGCGGCGATCTTATCGGCCTTCGCGCAGCAACAGATCGGCACGGCGGCGTCTGCGAAACGCTGTCTGTACAGCCGATCGAGAGAACCTGAAGAATCTACGGCTCGCGCGTCGCCGCGCTGGGGGCCGGTTTCCCGATCCCTTCGGTCGCGAGCGAGGTTCAGTTCGAGGGATTCTTTCGACGAGAATTTCGGAGCGCCGATTTACTTCAGCTGGCAGACGCGAAGCGAAGCTAACTCGCGTCGCTGCCATCAGATTCGCCGTGTGTCGTTCGTCCGAAATCCTGCAAGTGAGTTCGATGACCTTGGTCAGCGCGCCGCTATGATCAGGGCTTTATCAGATCGGGGCTTTGGGACCAGGCCGCTGCAATCCGCTTAACCAGTCTACTTGCCTTGGATCTTCAGCCCATTGGGGCCGACATTAATCTGGACGCCGTCGGGCTGCTTTTTCTCTTGGTAGAGATTGTAGCCGAGCACGCCTGCGGTGACGACCAGAGCGCCGATGATCAGAAACAACAAATTGCGGCTGATGGACATTCGCTTCCTTGAACCGGGTTGATGACGGCCAGAAAAACCCCGCGTTTGGGATTCGCGGGGTGCCTGGCAAGCTAACGCGACTCAAGGGAACTGGTTCCAGGGCTCTAAATGCGAGTCCGAGGCCGGCATCTGGCGCCGGGAGGTCAGTGTGCCGAAAGACCGGTTTGCCGGCCGCGCGCCAGCGTGGCGGAAGGAGCTTCGTGGAAGGTCGCACGGTAAGCGGCGGCAAACTCGCCGAGGTGATGAAAGCCCTGGGCGCGTGCGCATGTGGCGACCGACGCACCACTGCTCCTGAGGAGCTGCGTGCGGGTCGCCCACAGCCGCTTCAGGCGGATGTACTGGTGCAGGCTCATGCCGCGCACCTTGGTCACTGCGCCGCTGAGAGTCCGCACCGAGACTCCGAATGCACCGGCGAGATCGGCCGTATAAATCGGCGCTGTCGGATAGGCCGCGATATAATCGTCGATCTGCTGCACGAGCTTCGCGCATCGGGCGCCCGCAATCGGAGCGCCGCCGACCGCCAGCGGGTCAATGCGAAACAGATCATCCAGGGCGAGCAACAGGCCCTCCTGGAGATGTCCGGCGACCTCCGTCGTCTCGAACATGTGCGGCTCGACCGAGGCGGTGCGGAGGATGTCGAGCACGAGCTGCCTGGCATGAAGTTGAGCGGCGCTGTCCGCGACGCGAACCCACAATTTGTCGGCACGATCGAACCAGCCGCGATCTCTGAGCAAGGGCGAGAACATGATCAGCGCGTGATAACTGATCTGGGGCTCGACGAAATGGCAGTCATGGTTGCCGCGCAGGGCCACGAAGAAACGTGCATCGAGATTCACCCCGCTCGACGTCGCGCGCAGATCGTCGGTCATCGGCAGGATCACCATGCCGCCTGGTGCGCGGTAGGAGGTATCGAGGATGCGCGCAAACGACTTCGCGACGATGATCCGGCACGCCGGCAGGTTCACGACCGCGCGCGCCGCCGCGAAATTGGTGACGTCTAGCGGAATGCTCCGGGCATCTTCGAGCGACTCGGCCGGTCGAAACGCGTCGACATCGGCAAAGCGGACCAACTGAAGGGCGGAAGAGGGGGCAAGCGCGTCGAAGAACATGCGTCCGGCCGGGTGCTGAAATGTGACAATCAAATGAACGTCTGTACAGCGCCATCATTGGCGAAACACGACGATTCAGTAAACCGGATTCCGGGCCGTAGTATTGCGGACATCATGCCACGTGGCCGGACGGATTGATGTCACCGTCAACGGTCTCGGTTCATCGGCTGGCCGGTGGCGAGGTCGATAAAGTGGAGCCTCGTGCATGCGGGACAGGTGATGGACTCGAAGCTACGACCTTCAGGTCTGTGCTGCTTTTCCAAATGCGTTTGCACATTCATGCCCGTCTGGGGGCACCGGAAAACAATAAAATCCACCATCAAGACAGCATGACTGGATGGCGCGCGGCGTCCTTGATCTAGATCAGTTTTGGAACCGGTCTAGATTGGATCACGTCGCCATTCAGGATCTCTCAAAGCGAAGGGGCCCCGGAGGGCCCCTCTTGATGTCACCAGCCGCGATAGCCGTAATAGCGGGGCCCGTAGAGACGGGGTCCGTAAGGGCGGGGACCGTAATAGCGCGGGCCATAATATCGGGGGCCATAGTACGGCCGCGGGCCGTAATATCCATAAACGTTCGGACGCCAGAAACAGCGCCCCCAGGCATCGCAGACCATGCGGACCTGCTCGACGCCGGAGGCCTGCGGTGTCGCAGGCGCGGGTGCGATGGGCATGGCGGACGCCACCGGCGATGCCGCGATGGCACCGAACAGGGATGCGGCGACGAGGCCAATCTTAATCTTCATAATGTCTTCCTCCGCTTACGCAGGACAGGATATCGAAGTTGTTCTGATCAAATTGTGGCGGAACCGAAATGTAATGCTGATGAACAAATCTTCAGCCGGTCCGCCGCAGGCCTGACCTTCGGTCTTGAGAGACTATCCCAGGTTCGGGCGCGTGACCAATGCTGCGCGGGCGCTGCCCTCAGCAAGCCGTTGCCGGCATCCTTGATCCTGCGCAATTCACCGGCGCGGCTTCGTCCCTAGTCTTGTCGCCGTGGCCTGGCTTTCGAGGACATCGAAGGGCGGGCTCACGGATTGCTTGGAGCTGTGCAATGGACAAGATGAGATTAGACAAAGGTGACTGGCTGGTCGTGTGCGATGGGCGCAAGGCGCTCATTCTGGAAAACCTCGGCGACGGGATGTTTCCGAACCTCCACACCAAAGAGGTGCACGAGCAACCCAATCCGTCGACCAGCGCGCAAGGGACCGATGCGCCGGGCCGGTTGCATGCCGCGGCCGGCGGCGCGCGCAGTTCGGTCGAGCAGACCGATTGGCATGACGAGGCGGAGCGCGCTTTCCTGCGCAGCCTGGCCAGCCGGCTCGATGCCGCCGTCAGCACGGGCGAGACCACGGCCCTGACCATGGTGGCCTCACCGCGCGCGCTCGGCATGATACGCGCCGACTATTCGGACGCGGTGCGCAAAGCACTTCAGGGCGAAGTCGGCAAGGACCTCGTCAAGCTGCCGGTTTACGAAATCGAGAAGCAGTTGCTGCTGACGGGCGCCGCCAGATAGGGACGCCCGTCAAGGACGCGCTGGCGCTCCTCAGTAGCAGGGGTGCCGGCGGCGGTCCTGGCCGACATAGGCGGCGGCGCTGCGGTAGCAGTGATTGGTCGAGGGGCCGTCGTAGAAGGCGAAGGTGCCGGGCGCGATGCCGGGGCCGTAATTGTGCACATAGCTGATCGGGTAGGGCAGCGGGTTGGCGTAGCGATGGTACCGGTGATGTCCCCGCGCCTCCGCGAGACCAGGGGCTAGTATTGCGGCCGACAAGGCAGCAACCGCGGCTACAAGCTTCAATTTGCTCATCTCGATTCTCCGGAACCCGCTCGAATAGGTGAGCCGTTTATAGCCAGTTCGAGCCGCCGGGACACCCGTCCGGGGGCGGTAAATCGGGGCCAATCCCGCAGATTCCCGGGTGAGTGTGACAGAATTGCCGGAATGGCCGTCCGTGGCTGCCCATTTTTGGCCTTTTCGGGATGCTTAACGAATTCCCCACACAAGTATGACCAAACAGAATTCGGTTGAGAATCCTATTGCCGGCCCTTTGGGGGTCCTTCGAGGCCGGTCCATTCCTGAAGGCTTTCGTCGTCACGCCGCCATGCGCATCACGCTTCTGAGTCTGCTGTTGCTCTGCATCGCCGCCGCCACGCCGGCGCGCGCCGAGCTGCACATCACCCGCGACCACGGCGGCTACGTCGAGGAGTACAAGGCCAAGTACAAGCGCGTCCGCGAGAAGGGCGAGCGCGTCATCATCGACGGCATCTGTAACTCGGCCTGCACCCTGGTGCTCGGCATCGTGCCGATGAACAAGATCTGCGTGACGCCGCGCGCGAGCCTCGGCTTCCACCAGGCCTATTACGACAAGGCCTTCACCTTCGGCATCAAGGTCACCAGCGCGGAGGGGACCTCCGATTTGATGTCCTATTACCCTGATACGGTGAAGGACTGGATCCGCCGCAATGGCGGGCTCACCACCGACATGAAGAAGATCAAGAACGGTGTCGATCTCTGGAGGATCATCGATCCCTGTCCGGAAGAATGGTGAGCGGGTGAACTGATCCGGCGCTTTCGCAATCTGTCGCGGCGCAGCATCTCTTACGTGGAAATTCGCATTGCCGCATAGGCCCCGGTGGGGCAATGAGGGCGGCAATGAACCATAATCAAGAAGCCCTGACCGCCCGCGCCGCGCCGATCCTGTTCGTCGTGCTCTGGAGCACCGGATTCATCGGCACCAAATATGTCATCAATAACGCCGATCCCTTGACCTATCTCGCCATCCGCATGGCGGTGGTGGTCGGCCTGATGGCGATCATCGCGGCGATCGCGCGTCCGAAATGGCCCGATCGGATCGGGATCGCGCACAGCGCGGTGGCCGGCATCCTCGTCCACGGCTTCTATCTCGGCGGCACCGCGATCGCGATCGCGCATTCGATTCCCGCCGGGCTGTCGGCGCTGATCCCGGGCCTGCAGCCGATCCTGACCTCGACCATCGCCAACCGCTGGCTCGGCGAGAAAGTGACCCCGGTGCAATGGGCCGGCCTCGTGCTCGGCCTCGGCGGCGTCGTGCTGATCCTGCATGGCCGCCCCATGACCGGCGAAGCCGGGCTCGGCTGGCTCGCCTCGGTGGTCTCGCTGATCTCCATCACGCTCGGCACGCTCTATCAGCGCCGCTACTGCAATCACATCGACTGGCGCGCCGGCAATCTGGTGCAATACGTCTCCGTCACGATCTTCTTCACGATCGGTGCTTTCCTGTTCGAGGATCGCGTCGTGCACTGGACGCGCGAGTTCGTGCTCGCGCTGGGCTGGCTCGCCGTGGCGCTTTCGATCGGATCGATCGGGCTGCTCTACTGGCTGATCCGTCACGCCGCGGCGACCTCGGTCGCGAGCCTGTTCTATCTGGTGCCGGCGGTGACGGCGCTGATGGCGTATCTGCTGTTCGGGGAGAGGCTCGACGCGCTTGCGATTGCCGGCATGGTGATGTGCGCGGCGGCGGTGTTCGTAGTCAACCGGCGCTTCTAGAACGGTGGACCAAATGGCGGGAATACATCCCTGACGTGCGCGGCGCGTTCGTGTTAGGCTGGACGCATTTCAGTTTCCCTTTCGGAACGGTGATTTCCATGAAGAAGGCGCGGCGCGCACTGCTCGGCAGGTCCTTGAAGCCGGTCCGGATTGCCTGCATCAACTACGCGGAAGAGATGATGAGCGACCGGATGATGGCGCGGCTCACCGCCGCGCTCCAGAAATGCTACGACGAGCATTTCCTGCCGGTCTGGGGCTATCCTGTCGATCTCGATGTCACGAGGAAGCCGAAACCCACGGACTGGCAACTGGTCTATTTCGACGATGTTACCAACAAAAACTTCGGCGCGCGGCACGAGCTGACGCATCGCGGCCAGCCGATCTCGAAAATCTTCCTCAAGACGCTCGGCGAGGACGATCCGGTCAGCCTGGCGGCCTCACACGAGCTGTTCGAGATGGTGCTCGATCCCATGGCCAATCTCTGGGCCGACAAGAACAGGAACACGCAATACGCCTATGAGGTCTGCGACGCCGTGGAGGAGGACTCCTTCCTCGTCAACGGTTTTCCGATGTCGAACTTCGTCTATCCGTCCTGGTTCGAACCGTTCAAGCATCCCCGCGGCACTAGGTTCGACCACAAGGGAACGCTCAAGGAGCCTTTCTCGATGACCGAGGGCGGCTATGTCATCAAGAGGGTCAACGGCAGGAAGGTGATCAAGCAGTTCGGCTCGCCCGAGAAGCGGCGGCGCTTCGCCAAGGAGGACCGGCGCGGCCATCGCAGCGAATTCCGCGATCCGCAAGGCGAGCATCACCCGGGCCGGCGCGCGGCCAGCAGGCGCGGGTAGGGCGCAGGAGCGATCTCCGGGCGCCGCCCGCACCCGGAGACACGCTTGAGCGCTGCGATCAGCGCTTGGCCTTCTTGGCCTTTTTCTTCTTGGCGACTTTCTTTGCAGTTTTCTTGGAAGCCTTCTTGGCGGTCTTCTTCGCCGATTTCTTCGAAGTCTTCTTGGCCGCCTTCTTCGACGACTTCTTGGCGGCCTTCTTCTTGGAAGCCTTCTTTGCCTTCTTCGGCGCTACTTTCTTCGCGGCCTTCTTGGCGGCTTTCTTCACCTTCTTGACGGCGGTGACAGCGGCGTCTTTGGTCGCCTCCACGGCGGTGGTGATGGTGTCCATCGCCTGTTCGGTGATCGTCTTCTCGTCGTCCATATCGTCCCCCACGTTTTGTATGGAGCGATGACGATAGCGGGTTTCAAAATTGTGTCAAAGCAACGCTCAACCTTTGCGGATCTTCGCGTAGGCCGCGAGCGCGCGTTCGCGCCCCTTGGCGTGATCGACGATCGGTTGCGGATAGGTCTTGCCGAGCGTGACGCCGGCGCTCGCAAGCTCGATCGGCGTCGCCTGCCAGGGCTGGTGGATCAGCTTGGCCGGCATGTCCTTCAGCTCCGGCACCCAGCGCCGGACGTAGCTTCCGTCGGGGTCGAACTTCTCGCCCTGGAGGATCGGATTGAACACGCGGAAATAGGGCGCGGCGTCGGCGCCGCAGCCGGCGACCCATTGCCAGTTGGCCGGATTGCTGCCGGCATCCGCATCGACCAGCGTGTCCCAGAACCAGCTCTCGCCGTCGCGCCAGTCGATCAGGAGATGCTTGACCAGGAAGGACGCCACCACCATCCGGACCCGGTTGTGCATCACACCGGTGTGCCAGAGCTCGCGTAGACCGGCATCGACGATGGGGTAGCCGGTGCGCCCGCGTCGCCAGGCGGCGAGCGCTGTCTTGTCGGGCTTCCAGGGGAAGCCGTCGAAATTCGCCTGCAGGTTCTCGGTGGCGAGGTCGGGGTGATCGTGCAGGAGGTGGCGGCAGAACTCGCGCCAACCAAGCTCGCTCAGGAACTTCTCGACGCCGGGGCCGATCGCTGGGTTCTCGGCCGCAGCGAACCGCGCGGCGTGCCAGACCTGGCGCGGGCTGAGCTCGCCGAACCTCAAATGCGGGGAGAGGCTTGAGGTGCCCTCCCGGTCCGGGCGGTCGCGATCGCCAGCATAGCTGTGCGCGGTGTGCTTGAGGAAGTCGCGCAGGCGCGTCCGTGCGGACGCCTCGCCGGGCTCCCAGCTCTCGCGCAGGCCGCCGGCCCAATCGGGCTTGCTCGGCTCGAGCTTCCAGCTCTCCCGCGCATCGCTGGCGATCTTCGGACCCGTAGGCAGCTCCTTCGGTGCGGGCAGGGGCTTTGGCGGATCGCCGAGCGCCAGCACGCGGCGCCAGAACGGGGTGAAGACGCGCAGGCCCCGACCTTCCTTGTTGCGGATCGCCGAGGGCGCGACCAGGAGGTCGCCGGGGAAGATATGCGAGTCGATGCCCAGCTTTGCCAGCGCCGCTTCGAGCGCTTTCTCGACCGACTGATGCGGCGCCTGCGCGACCTCATTCCAGTAGACCGCAGTGGCTCCGATCGCGCGCGCCACCTCGGGGATCACCCTGGCTGCCGGCCCCTTGCGCAGGATCAGCGATCCGCCACGCCTGGCGATGTCGGCCCCGAGCGCCCGCAGCGATTGCGCCAGCCACCAGCGCGCCGCGCCGCCCGGCGCACGCCCGGCCGCGTCGTCGAGCACATGGAGGCAGATAACCGGCGCACCGGTCTTCGCGGCAGCGTGAAGGGCGGGCTGATCGGACAGGCGGAGGTCATCGCGGAACCAGACGATGATGGGAGTCGCGCTTGGCATGATCGGGAGTGTGTCTCGCGGAGCAGGTCCTTTATATACGAGACACAGGAGCAGAGTTTCATGCGCAGGTCACCCGGAGGACATGCGTGCTCCGGGCTTCTGCTCATCTATCGGTGCGAGCGCAGCCGTTACTTCGGCTGCGGCACGATCCGGATGTAGGGCTTCGGTTCCTTCCAGCCCTGCGGGTAGATCGTCTTGGCCTCGTCGTTGGAGACCGAGCCGGCGATGATCACATCCTCGCCCTGCGACCAGTCGGCCGGGGTGGCAACGCGATGCTTAGCGGTGAGCTGGAGCGAGTCGATGACGCGCAGGATCTCCTGGAAGTTCCGGCCTGTGGTCATCGGATAGACCAGCACCAGCTTGATCTTCTTGTCCGGGCCGATGACGAAGACGTTGCGGACGGTCTGGTTGTCGGCGGCGGTGCGGACGAGGGGATCGCCCGAGATGGCGGCCGGCAGCATGCCGTAGAGCTTGGAGACGTTGTAGTCGGTATCGGCGATCATCGGGAAGTTCGGCGCTGCACCCTGGGTCTCCTTGATGTCTTCCGACCATTTGGCGTGGCGATCGACCGGATCGACCGACAGACCCATCAGCTTGACGCCGCGTTTGTCGAACTCCGGCTTCAGCCTGGCGAGCGCACCGAGCTCCGTCGTACACACTGGCGTGAAGTCCTTCGGATGCGAGAACAGCAGCGCCCAGCTGTTGCCGATCCAGTCGTGAAACTTGATCTTGCCTTCGGTGGTCTCGGCTTCGAAGTCAGGGGCGGTAGTGCCGATCGGAAGTGTCATGGTTTTACCTCATCGCATTGAATTTACTTGGGAATTCATTTGTGGCCGTCGCCGTCAGTATAGGGGCTTGGCGAGGCTAAGTGAACGTCAAGTGAACCGCTTCAAGTAAAATGTGAATTCCTTCCTTGAAGGGCCGATTTCCTAGCACCTTTCTGTTACAGCCGCGCCTGCGACGAAACATCTCCACCGTGGATGCACGGTCTCGATTGCCCCGAGAAAGCCTTTTATGACTCGCATCACGCTGGCCCGACGTTTGATGGAACCAAAACGATCCTGATAGCGACTAATTGGCAACCATCGAGAAAAGTCGCGATCCCCGTATCGAATCATTAACCACCTCTTTACGCCCGCATGAAAATGCTGGTCGGTCAGAAGAAATCTGGAAGTGAACTAATGTCCGCCGCTGCGCATATGTCTGTTGAGTCGCCGTCCCTCGAACCGTCCTGCCGCGATACCGCGGCTCATGCACTCTCCATCGTGCGCGACGGCGTGATCACGGGCGAAGGCCCGACCACCAAGGGCCGGGTCCACTTTTCCCGCTCGCTCGATGCCGATGACACCGCCTGGTGCACCCGCATCCTGACCGCTACGGCCGTCAACGACCAGCCGGTCAGCCGCGCCGAAGCCGAAGCGCTGTTCGAGATCAACGAGGCCGCGACCGAGCGCACCGACGGTGGCCGGTTCGACGATCTGCTTGCCAAGGCCGTGGCGCACTATGCCGCCAGCGCCTCGGGCCTGAAGGTGCCGCCGCGCAGCGTCGCGCTGTCGGCCGAGTCCGACATCGAGAGCTGGGCGCCGTCCTATGCGTCCAAGGTCAACAGCGAGATGCTGGAGTGGATCGCCGGCCAGATGCGCGGCAAGCGCCAGAACAACCGTCGCCTGATGGCGATGGTGGCGACCTTCCTGGGCGCCACCGCGCTGCCTCTGGCGGGCCAGTTGCCGAACGTGTTCGACATCGGCATGTAAGAATTCCGCGCCTCTCTTGAGGATGCGAAAGAAGCGGCGGGGTCATTTCCCCGCCGTTTTTTGTTTGGCGGTGTCCGGCTCGAGGCCGAGCGTGCGGCCCGGGAAGCCGGCGGCGTCGAAATAACGCTGGCTGCCAACGCGCTGCACGTTGAGCACGGTCTCCAGACCGTTCTCGGACTTCTTCTTCGACCTCTCCACGCTCTTGTACGCCTTCGGTACGATGCCGTTGGGCAGCGCCTCCGACATCACGCGGCCGACGAGCCCGCCGTTCTGCGAGCCCCGCAGGCCGAGGAGCTGGGCGGCGGTCATGCCGACGTCGGCATTGCTGACCGGGATCTCGCTGACATAGCCGGCTTTGAAGTCCGGACCGATGGCGGCCATGAAGTTCATGGTGTCGCCGCGGCTGAAGCTGCCATGCATGCCCTGGCCCTGGCGCAGCACCGTGTCGGCGACCTGCACCGAGCAGTTGGTCGGCGCCTCGCCGCATTCGCTGGCATAGGAGCGGAAGTTGACCACGATCGACGGCGTCGGCGTCGCCGACTTGCCGCGCAGATTGACGCTCGACAGAGGCAGCGTGCCCGGGAAGCGGCCGAGCGAATCCTCGACGAACAGGCCGGAGACGTAGTCCTGATCCAGCAGCGCCTTGATCGTTTTCGCAGCCAGCTTCTTGTCCTTGTTCGGCAGGTAGATCAGGTCCGAGCCGCCATTGGTGGCGACGACGAGATCGGGCTTCTCCGGATCCTTGCCGAGCACGCCGTTACCGGCTTTGGGATGCTTGTTGCCTTCGATCTTTGCGTTCTTGTCGTTGGGGTCGAACAGCGGCAGGTCGAGTGCCTTGGCGAGGTCGATCGCCAGAAAGCCCATCGGCAGGAAGTCCTTCGGCGTGTCGTCGTAGCTGACCTTGGCCGAGGGGCTGGTCTTGCTTTCCTTGGAGATGGTCGAGAAGCCGTGGTCGGCCTGCACCATGATGTTGGTGGTGGCCGCAAGGCCAAGCTCGTCGAGCGCCTTGCGGAGCTGGCCGAGGTTGTTGTCGGCGTTCCTGATGCCGGCCATCGAGGTCGGCCCGTTGATGCCGGGCAGGATCTGGTTGAGGCTGTCGCCGGTGTTGTGCTGGCTGCCGTCGGGGTCGCGCGACCAGAATACCAGCACGAACGGCTTGTTGCGCGCCTTGAACATCGGCAGCACCACCTTGGCGGCGACGTCGGCGAAATAGGCCTGCTGCGCCACGTTGGCGACAATGGTGCCGGGCGTCTTGGCATCGCCCGCCTTGCTGTTGTCGCCGCGCGGCGGCGTGGCGAGGGGCAGGCCGGCCTTGGTCAGCGCCGCTTTCACCTCGTCCGACAGTGCTACGCCGTTCTTGCCGCCGGTGGAGTCGTCGAACACGACCGAATGCAGGCCGGGTTTCTCGGGCTTGTCGGTATGGTCGAACTGGTAGGTCGGACCGACTTTGCCGATCGCCGCCGTGCTCAGCCCCTTGTCGCGGGCCATCTTCAAAATGGTTTCTTCGTTGAGATAGTCGCCCTTGAAATGCTCGTCGATGTCGCCGAGCACGGCGTCGTTCTCGATGAAGGGGACCACGGTGTCGCCGGCCGGACCTGAGGTGTAGTTGGTCCAGATCGTGTTGGAGAACACGCCGGTGTCGCCGAGATAATGGCCGGTCGACATCGCCGAGCCGTTGGCCATGGTGAAGGTCGGGAACAGCGAGTGCGAGTTCTTGAAGTTGACGCCCTTGTCGCGAACCTCGGCCATTGCGGGTGCGGTTTCAGGAGTGACCTTCAGCGCGCGCAGTCCGTCGGGAATGAACAGGATCAGGTTGCGGGGCGTGTTGTTCTGGGCGGAGGCAAATCCGGTGGACAGCGCTGTCAGTCCGACGGACAGCAACACCAGTGAACGGCGGCGCATCAAGTCTCTCCTGCGATGAGGCGAATGGCCGCGGTCGCGGCCCCCGGCATCGTTTAGTTTCGCTGTATGACAGTTTTGTTACAAGGCCTGCGACGAATGCAAGAGGGCTGGGGGAGGGGGATTGTTCTCACAGACTCGTCATTGCGCTCTACAGCGTGTTTGTGGTTCCAGACACGGCTTCGCCTTCTCGCGGCGCATTTCGCCCGAGCCTTGGCTGGTCGCGTCACCCCCAAAATGAAAGAGGGCGCAGGGAAGACCGGGTGCCGGCCGGGCACCCACGGTCCACTGTGCGAAGGTTGCGCTACAAGAGGCTGCACAGCGGCATACAGGTGAAGCCAAGACATCCGGCCTTCCCTGCGCAGTGGTCTTACGGCTTATGTCGCGCTCTCCTCGGGGAGCGATGCACTATTGCCCCCGTCGCCTTGCGGCTGACGATGCGCGCGCCCGGTCGGGCCGCCGCATCACCGCAACGCTTGACGCCAGCCTGCGGGCGCCAGGACCACACGATTTTGCCGTACGCAGATCACACCGGTCGTGCGCGCGACGCCTTCGCTCACGGTTGCCCGCCCTGCGAAGCTTTTCGCGCCGATGTGACCCACGTCCACCGCCGTCCGGCCCGCGTTCGTGACGATCGCGATACGCCCCTCTTCCTAGGGCCGGAGTGCGAAATGTCTAACAAAAATCCGAATTCTAATAAAGAGAAATATTTTTCAGCCTGTCTCTTGACCCGTGCTTGGGTGTTTTGCCCGACGAGTTGCACAAGGGGTTGTTGCGGGAACGGTCATTCCGGCGCAATCGGCACTCGCGGATTCTGCGCGAGGGCCGGGGCTGGCTTGACTGTCGCCGGGGTAGCTCCGCTCCTGGTCAGATCGCGCCGCAGCGCAAGCGGGGCCGCCCTGAGTGCGTAGATGATCGCGATCTGAGTCCTGTTCTGGATGCGGTATTTGCGCATGATGTTGCCGATATGCGCCCGCACCGTGTTCTCCGAGATTTTCAGCTCGTAGGCGATGTTCTTGTTCTGCATTCCGCGTGCGATCAGCATCATCAGTTCGCGTTCACGCGGCGTCGGCGTAATCGAGTCTTTCGGATCCGGGCTCATGACTGGCTCCTCCCTGGCCGTTGAGTTGTTGTCGCCGTCCCAGCACGTTCTCACTCCGTCTTGAGCGCTTCTATCGGACTGAGCCTGGACGCCTTATGCGCAGGATAAAAACCGAAGATGAGGCCGGTTGCGATCGAGAAGACAAGGGCCAGGGCAATTGCTTCGCTGTCGATCGATGTGATCCAGCCCGCCATGCGCGCGACCGTCATCGACAGCGTGATTCCACCGACAACGCCGATGGCGCCGCCGAGAAGGCAGAGTACGAGCGCTTCGCAGAGAAACTGGAGGCGGATGTCCCGCATCCGGCCGCCGAGCGCGCGGCGAATGCCGATCTCCCGGGTGCGCTCGGTGACCGACACGATCATGACATTCATGATGCTGATGCCGCCGACGAGCAGCGAGACCGAGGCGATGGCGACGAGCAGCAGCGCCACGGTGCGGATCGCGCCCTGCTGCGCTTCCATGGCAGCAGCCGGATCCTGGACCTTGAAGTCGTCCTCCTGGCCGGCAGGGATACGGTGGCGCTGTCGCAGCAGGCTTTCGATCTCCGATCGCGCGCCCGCCATCTGGCCATCCGCAGCCACCTTGGCGATGATGTAGGCGACCGAATCCCGGTTGATGTTGCTCGCGCTGCCGAGGAAGCGCAGCTTGGCCGTGCTGAGCGGCACGAAGGCAACGTCGTCCTGTGCCGGGCCCTTGCGATCGAGCACGCCGACCACTTCGAGTGGCACCTTCATGATCCTGATCTGCGCGCCGACAGGATCGTCGCCCGGCGCGAACAACTCGCGTGCGACGGTGCTTCCGAGGATCACGACCTTGCCGGCACCGGCCTCCTCGGCGGCGGAAAAATAGCGTCCGGCCTCGAGCTGCCAGTCACGGACCATGAAGTGGCTGGTCGTCGTGCCGTTGATGGTCGTGTTCCAGTTCTTGCTCTCGTGGATGACCTGCGCCGTTCCGGCGATCGAGCCGGCCGCGGCCTGAATTTCCGGAATCTGCTCGAGAATGGCATGCACATCGCTCTCGGTCATCGTCAGCTTGCTGCCGTCCTTGAGACGTACGCCGCCCTGATAGACCGCCCCCGGCGTGATCATCAGCACATTGGCGCCGATCGAGCGGATCTGTTCCTGAAGGCGAAGCTGCGCGCCGGACCCGATCGCAAACACCGTCACGATGGAGGCGACGCCGATCACGATTCCGAGCATGGTGAGGAAGCTGCGCAGCGGGTTGAGGCGCAAGGCGTGCAGAGCAATCTGGAAGCCCTGGAGCATCGTCATGGCGTAAGGCCCCGTTTCGGCAGGAGTTGCGCCGACGTCTCGTCGCTGACGAGCTCGCCATCGTGCAGGCGAATCGTGCGCCGGCACTGCGTCGCGATGCCGGGATCGTGCGTGATCATCACGATGGTCTGGCCGGTCCGGTTAAGCGCCGCGAACAGTCCCAGGATTTCGGCACCGGTGCGGCTGTCGAGCGCACCGGTCGGCTCGTCGGCGAGCACGATCAGCGGAGAGGCGATCAGCGCCCGCGCGATCGCGACGCGCTGCTGCTCACCACCCGAGAGCTGTCGCGGAAAGTGATGGGCCCGGTGCAGCATGCCGACGGCCTGAAGGCTCTCTTCGGCGCGCGCCAGGCGCGCCTTGCGACCGACACCGCCATAGACCAGTGGCAGCGCGACGTTCTCGATCGCATTGTGGCGCGCCAGCAAATTGTAGGACTGGAACACGAAGCCGATGCTGCGCGCCCGCAAAGACGACCGGCGATCTTCCGAGAGCTCGGCAACATTGGCACCCTCGAGATGAACCGCTCCTTCGCTCGGCAGGTCGAGCAGCCCGATCATGTTCATCAGTGTGGACTTTCCCGAGCCCGACGGGCCCATCACAGCCACGATCTCACCTTGCGCGATGTCGAAGCTGACGTTGCGCACCGCAGGCACCGAGACTCCGTCGGTGCGATAGGTCCTGGATACGGACCGAAGACTGATCAGGGGCAGGGGAGTGCTCATGATCCGAACCTGATTCCGAGGAACTCCATGCCTGCGGGCCTGATGGCCTGGCCGACGGCGACCTGACTGCCCTCGACAAGGTTTCCGCTCTTGAGCGCAACCTGTTCTGTGCCGGCCGCGCCGACCGTCACCGCAATGCGCTGCAGCGAGCCGCTGGAAGTGCGGACCCAAACGCCGCTGTTCGCAGTGATTGCATCCGGCCGCATGCCGGATGGCTGGAAACGCAACGCGGCGAGCGGCACTTTCAGCACGTCGTCCTGCCGCTCGATCACGATCTTCACCAGAGCGGTCATGCCGGGCAGCAACGCGCCGTCGAGATTGGAGGTCGACAGCACCACGGTGTAGGTGACGACGTGCTGCTGATTTTGCGGTGCCTTGCGCACCTGCCGGACCACGGCCTCGAAGCGGCGGTCGGGATAGGCATCTACGGTGAAATGAGCGCGCTGGCCGGGGACGATGCGCCCGATATCGGCTTCGTCGACCTGGGCATGGATCTCCATGTCTTCCAGGCGGTGGGCAACCACGAAGGTGGTGCGCGACTCCAGGCCCACCGCAAGAGTCTGGCCCTCGTTGACGAACCTGCCGACAATGACACCGTCGATCGGCGAACGGATCACGGTGCGGTCGAGATCGGCCTGGGCCGCAGCAAGCACGGCCCCCTTTTCCGGCACGGCCATTCGCGCCTGCTGCAACTCGGCCTCGATCCGGCGAACGTCGGCCTGCGCGCCATCCACGGAATAGGCATTGAGGGACATCATGATCTCGGCCTCGCGCTCCTGGGCGAGCCGGGCGGTGAATTCCGTCTGGGCGTCGTCGACCGTCGAGGTCGCCACCACATTCTGCGACTGCAGGGCGAGTTTGCGCTGCAAAGTCTTCTGCGCCGACGTCTTGACCGCTTGGGCGCTCTCGAGTTTGGCGGCAAGCACGTCGCGGCTGCCCCTGGCGTTCTGCAGGTCGATCCGGGCCCGATCGAGCTTGGCCCGCGCGATATCGACCAGCGAGTTGGCAACGGCCATCGAAGCCCTGGCTTCATCGACCTTGGCTGCGAAGCTGCGCGGATCGATCAGGGCGAGCGGCTCGTCCTTGCTGACGGTATCGTTGAAGTCGACATAGACCCGAGCGAGTTGCCCCGATAGCTGGGAACCCACCTCGATCGTCTTGACCGGTTGGAGCGCTCCCGTCACCGTCACGGTCTGCTCGATGCTGCCGCGCTGGATCGCGGCGTAGCGGAACATCGGTGCATCCGAGCCGAGAGTAGGAGAGGTACGCCCGTCCGGTGCAAGGAACCGCTTCGTCGCTTCGTAGGCGCGGGCCATCCCGTCCGCCGCATTTCCGGTCGCGCCCGCGATGATGGCTGGTGGCGCGACGTAGGGCAGGGCGAGGCCGCATCCAGTGCCGAGCAACACCATGATTGGTACAAATCGCATATGCATATCAAGCCCCGCCTCTTGAAATGACGTTGAGAGCGGAAAAGTCGAATATCGCGCTATGGTTGTATTTCGATCGAGGCGATGGTGGCGCCTCGGCAATATGTCGTCGTTCTTAGTGCGACGGACGGGTGCGCTCCATGATCCAGAAGTAAACTACGAAGCTGTGAGCTTTCGCGACTTGCGCGGATCGCATACCGGGCGTATTCAAAACGTAGCGCGCGGTATCGAACTCGATAGCTGACTTTACGTCCCGGCTGGTCCAATCGGCGAGCTGATGGTGTTCAAGTTGGCGCAGAGTGGCGGCGTCATGATGCAAGTGGCGAGATCACGGCCGGAGACGCCTGATTTCCGCATTTCGGTGACGGCATTTCGCCGGCAGACCGCACCTGTCGGCGTCAAAGCTCTCCCATCACGAAGCCTGATTTGTGAACGCCTTCACTCTTGCCGACGGAGTGTTGGCCTTAAAGACGTCAAGTTGGGGAGCCGACGAAGCTCGTCCGTTCCGTGCCGACGCATTCAAGCACCTTGTTGTCGCTTGCAAGAACAATGGATGGCTCGCGCTGGGCTATCGAGCGCAAAGTCCGGGAGTCTGTCGCAATGAATTCAAATCAAGCTACAGTTTATGTCGTTGACGACGAAATCCAGATACGAAACGCGATCGGGCGCCTTTGCGAGGAGACGGGACATCAGGTGAGGCTGTTTGCCTCGACGGATGAATTCCTGAGCGAGAACCTGTCTGAAGGCCCGTCATGTCTCGTGCTCGACGTTCGCTTTCCCGGAACGTCGCCGACCGGGCTCGAGCTTCAGCACAGGCTCGCCGAAACGGGCGTGCTCATACCGATCGTTTTCATCAGCGGCCATTTGGACATCCGGGTCTCGGTCGAGGCCATGAAGTACGGCGCGGTCGAATTCTTGCCAAAACCCTTCCGCGAACAGGAGATTCTCGATGCGATCCGGCACGGCATCGAGCGCGATCGCAGGCGCATCGAGCGCGAGAACGCGGTGCGCGAGGCGCGCCGGCGCGTTGAAACGCTGACGGCCCGCGAGCGGGAGATCATGCTGCTGATGGCTGAGGGGCTCGTGGCCAAGCAGATTGCGGCAAGACTCGGCGTCAGCGAGGTGACCGCCAAGGTTCATCGCGCCAGGATGATGCGGAAGCTGGCGCTGCGTTCGCCGATCGAAGTGGTGAGATTGATCGATTGCATGGGGCGAGAAGCCGCTACGATGCGGATCGGCGCGAGCCATTCGCTGACCTAGAGCTGCCGGCGGCGAGATGCAGCACAACGTTTAGTCCTTACTGATTAGCATGAACTGCAGTCTATCGCACCGAGCACCATCGGTTCACAGTCGTCCCTGCGATGTCGGCATCCTCCAAGACGGCATCCGAACCCAGTCAGACAACTTGGCTAGAAAGGGATATTCCATGCGCAAATTGTTTTTTGCCTCCGTTGCCGTGTTCGCTCTGTCTTCCGCCGCTCAAGCGGCCAACACCGCCAATACAGTTCAGATCGGTGGCGCCAACAGCTCCTCCGTGACGCAGAACGGTGTGACGAATGACACCTCCAACACGACCCAGCTCGGCTTCTTCAATTCCGCGACCACTTCGCAGGGTCTCGCCACTCCGTCACTCAACAATGCCAGCACGGTGACCCAGGTCGGCGGTATCGTCAATACGGCCACCACCATGCAGAACGCCTTCGGCGGCAACAGCAGCTCGATCTCTCAGAGCTCGTTCCCATTGCTGCCGCCGAGCAACAGCGCAACCGTCGGGCAGAACTCGATCCTGCTCTTCGGGAACACCAGCGTCATCAACCAGCACTAGTCCAGCCCCGAACGGTCCCGGGCGCCTCCCAGCGCGGTGCGTCCGGGCCGTCTCTGAAAGTACCGCACCCGAGCGGCCCGCCCGATGACGGATCGACGGCTGATATTCGCGGAGGAATCACATGCGCATCAAATTCATCATTGCGACGGTCGGCGCCCTCGGCGCGTTGACAGCTGTCGAGGCTCATGCCGGAAATTCGGCGAGCGTGCTGCAGTTCGGTGGAACGAACAGCTCCTTCATCTCCCAGAGCGGGGGCACCAGCAACACGGCCACCACCCTGCAATTCGGCACCACGAACTGGGCGACGACCCTACAAACGGGATCGCCGTTCTCGGTAAACTCGCTGACGATCGGGCAAGGCGGCTCGTCGACCGGCCCTGCGATCAACAATACGATCCTGGCCGGTCAGGGCGGCGGCTCGAACACGAGCCTGATCGGCCAGATCGGCACCAACAATGCAGCCTTGCTGTCTCAGTTCGGGCTTTTGAACGGATCGACGATTCTCCAGCAGACACCGTGACCGGGTGGTTCGTCCCTGATTTCCGCAACTGTGCAGAGGCCTGCCATGAAATACCGCCT
This sequence comes from Bradyrhizobium cosmicum, assembly GCF_007290395.2. Classification (NCBI taxonomy): domain Bacteria; kingdom Pseudomonadati; phylum Pseudomonadota; class Alphaproteobacteria; order Hyphomicrobiales; family Nitrobacteraceae; genus Bradyrhizobium; species Bradyrhizobium cosmicum. Next base: position 3,118,303 of record NZ_CP041656.2, read on the forward strand.
TCCCCCCGCCGCCAGTATCGCAGTTCTGATTGTCTGTTGCATGCAAGGTAGCCTGGCGCAGGCGCAAACCTTCGACTTCAAGAACGTCGTGTCGGTCAACGGTCCTCCCGTCGTTGTGAACCAGAGCAGCCAGTTCAACATGACCGGCCTGTTCATGGTCGGCGGCAACACAAGCGGGACCGTCGTGCAAACCGGGACCACGAACGCCGTCGGAATCCTGCAGTTCGGCGGAACGACGTCGGCATCGATCAGTCAGACCGGGATTTTCAATTCCGCATCGGTTGGCCAGACCGGCCAGTCGGCCACCAGCTTGCTGTCCCAGCTCGGCACCATGAACGCGGGGGCGATCGCGCAGTTCGGAACGATCAACTCGTCGACGGTGATCCAGAAAAGCCCATAAGACGCGCGCATCGTTGCGATGTGAAGATGAATGGGGGAAGCGCAATGAGATGCGGCAGGCAGATCTTGGCGACGACCGCAGCGTTCGCAGTCATGTGCGCGGTGACCGAAGCATCCGCGGGATCCGTCCAGCGCAGCGTGACGAACCGGAACGTGAGCATCGAAACGATCGTGCAATTCGGCGACAATGTTCAGCCGGTCACGATCGAGGAGAACAGCCGCATCAATATCGCGCGGGTGATCCAGATCGGCGGCACTGGTACCGTGGATGCGACGATCATCCAGAACGGTACCCGCAACTATGCTAACGTGATCCAGGTGGGCGGCACTACCAATGCGGCGATCGGTCAATCTGGTGCGAGCAATACCGCCGACATCACCCAGATCGGTAATTCGACCAATGCTCTCCTGCTGCAGATCGGGGACATGAACTCGGGCGCGGTAAGGCAGTTCGGACGCTTCAACTGGCTCGCGATATTTCAATTTGGCCGATGACCGAAACAAAGAGGTGTGACATGAAGTTTCTGCTGCTCGCATCCGGGATGAGCCTCATGGCCATGATCGGGATCGCTTCGGCCGGGGCCGGCGAATCCGGCGATGGCCACACCACCGCTGTCCAGGACGAGAACGGGACAGCGGTGATCACGCAAAGCGGCGATCCTGCGCACGCCGAGGTCAGGGTCGACAAGGAGCCCGGCCGCACGACGATCACCCGCCGCAGCGGCGGCAATACCGCCATCGTCTCGCAAGGCAATGGAAATGCGCAGGACATGCTCGACTGGCTGCGCAAACAGCAGGGCCGCTGAGCGAGCAGAGGCTGCGATTCTGCCGCACCGGGTTCCCCGTTAATCTCGTGCCTTAACCAATAATTAATTATAGGTTTGCGGCTGGGCGACGGCCCGGCCTAGCGTGCAATGGGGAGCCGCGAAGCCAAACGAGTTGGTGCGTATCATGATGTCCAGATCATTTGGGGCGCTCGTCGCCTCGTTCAGCGCCGCCGCGCTGCTCCTTGCCTCCAGCGACAGTTTTGCAAGACCTGGCGGCGCCGCGCCGCATGGTGTTGCAATTGGCGCTGCGCCGTCCGGCCCGGGGGCGCGTCCGTCGATTTCGCCGGGCGCCCGTTTCCGCGGCCGCAACACGCCCTGGGTCTACTGGCCGGGCGGTGGCGGGTTCTTCTACGACAATGCCGGCTATAACCAGCCCTTCGTCGATGCCGGGCAGCCGGCCTCGACCGATATCCGCTACACCTACACCTATGACGTTCCTTGGGACTGGACCCATCGCTTCCCACCTAACGTGGTGCCGTCCGACCGGCCCTATGTGCCGAGTTGCCCGACGGAGCAGGTGACGGTGCCTGGCCGCGGCGGCGGCGAGCACACCGTCAACATCATGCGCTGTTACTGAGCGGCGCTAGCCGAGCTCGAAGCTGGTCACGCCGAAGACGCGGTCGATCCGCAGCGGCGCGATCGGCCCTGTGTACATCCGCGCCGTCTCGAACACCGGCTTGAGGCCGAGCGTTTCGGCGAGCGCGATGGCCTCGCGATTGACGGCGGGGACGTCGAGGAAAACGTCGCCGCCGCCTGTGCTCGCGAGCAAGGCCTGCACGACGGCCTCTGCCGACGCGCGGTCGTCGGCGACGAGCGGGCCGATCTTGTGGCCGCTCCGGCACGGCCGGATCACGCCCCACGCAGCAAGCTTGCCATCGCGCATCAGCGCGCGGCCGACATGACCCGATGTCGTGATCCAGGCGCGCAGGAACGCGCTGCGCGGAGCCGGGAAGACCGTGGAATCATCGGCTTCCACAAGCGCGAACGGGATCGTGTCCAGCGCGACGAGGTCGGCGGGCAGTTTCGTCGAGGCGGTGACGATGCCGCCGTAGCGGATGTTGGCATAAGAGAGCCGGAAACCGGATTTTCTGTAATTGTCCTGCTGTGCCGCGACACCGTCGAGCCCGATCACCCGCGCGCCCGCATGCGCGACCGCCGCGTTCCAGATCCGCAGGCCGTGGCCCGCGCCGCGCAAGCCTGAGCGCACGATGTAGAAACCGAGGAAGGCGAAGCGATCGTCGTAGTTGACGCAGGAGACGGTGGCGACCGGCTCGCCGTCGATCTCTCCGACGAAGAAGCCCGCCGGGTCGGGAATCGCGAAACAGGCGGCGTCGGAGCGGCCCGGATTCCAGCCCTCGGCCGCCGCCCAGTCGACGGCGAGGGCGATCTCCTCGGGACGCAAATTGCGGATTTGCAAATCGCTCATGACGCATGCCCTCGGCTGTGGACCTGCCGGCAGGTCCGGCGGTAGAAGGCCTGATGATAGGCCGGGCCATAGCAGACTGAAACCGGGCTCGCCTCAACATGGGGATGATCGGTCATGGCAGCAGAGAAGGTCGCACTCGTCACCGCCGGCGGCAGCGGCATGGGAGCAGGAGCCGCGCGTCGGCTCGCGGCCGATGGTTTTCGTGTCGCGATCCTGTCGTCCTCCGGCAAGGGCGAGGCGCTGGCGGCCGAGCTCGGCGGGCTTGGCATCACAGGCTCCAACAAGTCGAATGACGATCTGAAACGCCTCGTCGACGGCGCGATGGCGAAGTGGGGACGCATCGACGTGCTCGTCAACAGCGCGGGTCACGGTCCGCGCGCGGCGATCACCGAGATTACCGACGAGCAGTGGCACACCGGCCTCGATACCTATCTGCTCAACGTGATCCGTCCGACCCGGCTGGTGACGCCGGTGATGCAGGCGCAGAAGGCCGGCGCCATCATCAACATCTCGACCGCCTGGGCGTTCGAGCCGAGCGCGATGTTTCCGACCTCCGCGGTGTTCCGGGCGGGCCTTGCCGCCTTCACGAAGATCTTCACCGACACCCACGCCGCCGACAACATCCGCATGAACAACGTGCTGCCGGGCTGGATCGACAGCCTGCCGCAGCTGGATGCGCGCCGCGACAGCGTGCCGATGAAGCGCTACGGCAAGGTCGAGGAGATCGCGGCGACGATCGCGTTTTTGGCGTCTGACGGCGCCGCCTACATCACCGGCCAGAACATCCGCGTCGACGGCGGACTGACGCGCTCGGTCTGAACCGGGGAGATTCGAGCCGCGCTGGCGCGGCCTTGTCGTGACGCGACGCGGACGTGCGTTGCGCGTCGCTGCTGACGGGTGATGCGTGGCTGGCTCCGGCCTTGCCGGGGCTATCTGTTGTTGAGTGCCACGCGCGAGCTTCGGCAGGTCATTGCGTGTCGGTTCAGTCACACCCCTCACGTTTCGTGCGCGCGGGATCATTCAGTTCGCCATAGTCCGGGAGGGTTCGCTGCAGTCCAAGACGCGAAGCAGTCGGCCACTCCATACCCGATCCGAGCCGGATGTCGTCCATCCGCAGATTCGGTAACGCGATGTTCGATCGCGTGAGGCAAGGGGACTGGAATGAAGACTTTTTCGCTGGCAGTGGCCATGGTTGTTACGGCCACCGCATCCGTGCAGGCGGCCGACCTTGCGGCGCACTACACCAAGGCGCCAGCCGCCAACTGGACCGGTTTCTACGTTGGCGCCAATGTCGGTGGGCAGTGGGGCAGTGGGGACCCGAGCACCTCGACCATCGCGATCCCGGGGGGCTATTTCGATCCTACCAGCATTCCCGCCGTCAACGCGGTCGGCGCCCAGAGCATCAATAGCTCCAGCGTCACCGGCGGATTCTCGGCAGGTTATAACTGGCAGGTCAACCACGCCGTGCTGGGTCTCGAAGGCGACATCAACTACTTCGGCTTCAGGGGGAGTGCGGCGGGCACGGCCTTGTACCCCTGCTGCGCACCGGACACCTTCACCGTCAATTCGTCGGTCTCGGCGGACTGGCTCGCCACCATCCGCGGCCGCCTTGGTTTCCTGGTGGCTCCGGCCTGGTTGATCTACGGCACGGGCGGCGCAGCAATTGCGGAGGTCAAGGGCAGTTTCAACTTCAGCGACACGTCGTCGGCGGCAATGAGGGAGTCCGCCGTGATCCGCGACACCCGCCTCGGCTGGACCGCGGGCGTCGGCACCGAATACGCCTTTGGCGGGGGCTGGTCTCTGAAGGCGGAATATCTCTATGTCGATCTCGGCCGTGCCTCGGCGACCAGCACCAATCTGGTTCGCTCTATCGATGGGCTGCAATTCCCGGGCAACGTCTACACGCACTTGCTCGACCTCAAGGCGAACATCGTGCGGGTCGGCGTGAACTACAAGTTCGGTGAACCGGGTGCCGCCAGGTACTGAACTTCATCCCGTTCCTATTCTGGCGGCGAAAGCCCCGGCGTGAAGCCGGGGCTTTCTGCTTGATGGCACTGTTCAGTGCGCAGCCGCCAGCTGCGCCGGCGCAAGCAGGATCTTGTGGCGGGCGAAAGAAGACGAGGTCCCGATTCACGCTTGCGCGTTACGGGTTCCGCCATCGGCTCGCGAATTTAACTTAGCTAACCGGCTAACAATTATTGACGCTCAGGCCCCCGGCTTGTATAGTTAGCTTCATGGCTAACCAATTATCCCGCCTCGACCAGGTTTTCGCCGCCCTTGCCGATCCCACAAGGCGGGCGATCGTGATGCGGCTCTGCGCCGGCGAGGCGTCGGTCGGCGAGCTTGCCGATCCCTTCGACATGGCGCTGCCAAGCCTGATGAAACACATCCATGTGCTGGAGACGAGCGGGCTCGTGCAGTCGGAGAAATCCGGCCGCGTGCGCACCTGCCGCCTCAGTCCCGACGCGCTCCTTGGTGCGGAAGACTGGTTCCAGCAGCAGCGCGCGATCTGGGAGGCCCGGCTCGACCGGTTCGAGGCTTACGTAATGAAGCTCAAGAAGGAGCGGGAGCCGGCCGGAAAGCCGTCCCGAACACGCAAACGGAAAGGTGCCAAGTGATGACGAACTCTCCCAATCCCGCCCTGTCGCAATGGTCGCTCGACCGCGAGATCGTGATGTCGCGCGTGGTCGACGCGCCGCGCGATCTCGTGTTCGAGGCGTGGTCCGACCCGAAGCATCTGCCGCAATGGTTCGGCCCGAAGGGCTTCAAGGTCGAGACCTTCGAGATCGACGTGCGCGTCGGCGGTGTCTGGCGCTTCAACATGATCGGCCCGGACGGCACGGTCTATCCGAACCGGATGCGCTTTCGCCGCATCGAGCGGCCGTCCCTGATGGAGATGGACCATGGTGTCGACCAGGACGAGGATCCCGGCATGTTCCGCTTCACCGTCACGTTCGCCGAGCAGAGCAACGGCAAGACCGTGCTGATGATGCGGCAGCTGGCCTCGAGCGCCGAGCAGCGCGACGGCATGATCGGCTTCGGTGCTGTCGAATACGGCTACCAGACGCTGGACAAGCTAGCGGCGTATGTCGGTGGGATGAAGAGGTAGACCCGCCGTCTCAGTCGTCAAGCCCGGCCATGACGGATGAGACGGCAGGAGCGCGCTTCACTCGCAGCCTTCACTCCTTCGCCTCATCCGCGACGATGCCGCCGAGCTTCTGCCAGCGCTGGCCGTCGAACTGCACCATCTGGAACTGCTTGTTGACGCGGTAGTCGGTCGGCGTCGTCGTCACCGAGATGCCCGGGAGCGTCAGGTCGAGCTCGATGTTCTTGAGGTTGGCGGCCTGACGCATCACGTTCTCGCGGGTAAGGTCGTCGCCGCATTGCTTCAGCACCTGCGCCAGAAGCTGTGCGGTGATGTAGCCGTACACGTTCAGGTTCGAATCCTTGTCGCCATCCGGGTAGTATTTCGACATGAAGGCGAGATAGCGCTTCATGCCGGGATCGTCCTTCCACTCGGGATCGGCGGAATCCTTGACATAGCCGACGCTGACGACCCCCTTGGCGTTGTCGAGTCCGGCGGGCTTCAGCACCGCGCTGACCGAGGAGGCGTTGATGTCGATGATGTGCAGCGGCTTCCAGCCGATCTCGGCGACCTTCTTGATCGCCTGCGCCGCCTGTTTCGGCGTCGTGGCGCTGAACAGCACGTCCGCACCGGCGTCCTTCAGGCGCAGGATCTGGGAGTCGATCGTCGGCTCGGTGATCTCGTAAGAGGTCTCGGCCACGACCATCTTCGCCTTGTCGCCGAGACCGGCTTTGAGGCCAGCGAGGTAGTCCTTGCCGAGATCGTCGTTCTGGTAAAGCACGCCGATTTTCGCGTTCGGATGGTTCTTCAGGAGATATTGCGCGTAGATCCGGCCTTCGACGAGGTAGGACGGGTTGAAGCCCATGGTCCAGGGAAAGTTCTTCGGATCGGTGAAGCGCGCTGCGCCCGTCGCTGCGAAGAGTTGCGGGACCTTCTTGGCGTTGAGATATTTCTGCACGGCGACGTTTGGCGCCGTGCCGATGATCTGGAAGGTCAGCAGCACCTCGTCGCTCTCGACCAGCCTGCGGGTCTGCTCGACGGTCTTCGGCGGCGAATAGGCGTCGTCATACTGGATCAGCTCGACCTTGCGGCCGTTCACGCCGCCCTCGTCGTTGATCATCTTCATGTAGGCGGCCTGGGTCTTGCCGATCACGGCATAGGCGGAGGCCGGACCGCTGAGCGGCACCGTTTGGCCGACCTTGATCTGGGTGTCGGAGGCGCCCGGATCGTATTTCTTCTGGGCCTGGGCGGCCGGAATCGACAGCGCGAGAACCAGCGCGGAGGCCGCAGCGCATTTGAGAAGTGCTTTTTTCATATCCATTTCCTGCTCGTTACGGTCATTCGCCCTTGAGGCCGGCCGCGCGGATCAGCCCGGCCCATTTCTGCGTCTCGCTGTCGATGAACTGGCCGAATTCGGCGGCGCTGCCGGCGCGGACCTCGAGGCCCTGGGCGGTCAGCCTGTCCTTGATCGCGGGCACGGCGAGCGCGCGCAGAATCTCGGCCTGTAGCTTGTCGACGATCGCGCGCGGCGTCGTCGATGGCACCATGAAGCCATACCAGCCGGCGGCAGCCACGTTGGGGAAGCCCTGCTCGCGCAGGGTTGGCGCTTGCGGGTAGAGCGCGCTGCGCTCGGGTGAGGCGACGCCAAGCACGATGAACTTGCCGCTCTGGATATAGGGCAGCGCGGTCGGCAGCGCCGTCAGCGTGGCGTCGACGCGTCCGGCGAGCAGCTCGGTGTAGGAGGCCGCGTCGCCGCGGAAGGGGATGTTGAGGCCCTTGACGCCGGCATCCCGGAACAGGAGCTCGCCGGCGAGATGCGGCTGCGAGCCGGCGCCGGGCGAGGCGAAGGTGAGGCCGTCCGGTTTCGATTTGCCGTAGGCGATCAGCTCCGGCAACGTCTTGAACGGCGCATCGGCGCTGATGATCAGGAACAGGGGCGCGATCACGGCCATCGCGACCGGCTGGAGATCCTTGCGGTCGTAGGTCAGCTTGCCGAACAGAGCTTCCGCAGTGGCATAGGGCGCGGCGACGTAGAGGATCGTATAACCGTCGCCAGGCGCATGCGCGACGAGATCGTTCGCAATGCGCGTGCCCGCGCCCGGCTTGTTTTCGACGATGAACTGCTGGTGGAGGCTGCGGCCGAACTCTTCAGCGAGCAGGCGAAGCGAGATGTCATTGGAGCCGCCGGGCCCGTAGGGCGAGATCAGCCGCACCATGCGCGACGGCCAGGCGTCCTCGGCGTGCGCCGTCAGGCCCGAGCCGGCGGCAAGCCCGCCTGCGAGTGTGCCCAGCAGGGTTCGGCGTGTGACCTTGAATGATGCCACTGTTCTCTTCCTCCCTTTTGTTTTTGTCTTGTTTCGACGTCAGATCACCTTTCGCTCGGTGAGCTGTTCGATCTCCCGGTCCGAGAGGCCCAGCCAATCCCGGTAGACCTCGCGATTGTCCTTGCCGACGTCGCCGGCGGCGTGACGTAGTCGCGCGGGGTCGACGGTGAAGCGCGGAACGACGTTGGTCATGGCGACGGTGCCGAAATCCTTGTCCGCGACGCGCGTGATGACCTCGCGCGCCACCACTTGCGGATCGCTCGCGATCTGGTCGATCGCGTAGATCGGTGCGAGCGTGCCCTGCGCGGCATTGAATTTGGCGAGGACCTCGTCGAGGGGATGCGCCGCGCACCAGGCGGCGAAGACGTCGTTGAGCTCGCCGGCGTGCGCGACGCGCTGGTCGTTGGTGGCGAAGCGCGGATCGTCGATGAGATCGGGCCGTCCGATCGCCCGGCAGTTCGCTGCATAGAGTGCGTTGGTCGATCCTGCGAGCGTCACCCAGTGATTGTCGCTGGTCCGAAATACGGCGGCCGGCGCCGAATAGCCGTTGGCGTTGCCGATGCGGCCGCGAATGGAGCCGAGCTGGTCGTGCTCGATGGCGAGGACGTCGAGCAGCCGAAAGACGGCTTCGGTGAGCGCGAGGTCGATCTCCTCGCCGGGCGCATTCGGGTCGCGCGCCCGCTTCCACAGCGCCGCGAGCACGCCGACGGCGCCGAACAGGCCGCCGATCGAATCCCCGATCGGGTAGCCGGGGTGGGTCGGTTCGCCGTCGCTCTCACCGGTGATGTAGGTGAGCCCGCCCATCGCCTCGAAGATCCGGGCGAAGCCCGGTCGCTCGCGGTAGGGCCCATCCTGCCCGAAGGCGGTGGCGCGCAGAATCACGAGGCGCGGCTGGATCGACCACAGCACCTCTTTGGAAAGGCCCCAGCGATCGAGCGTTCCCGGACGGAAATTCTCGATCAGCACGTCGAAGCGCGGAAGCAACTGCTTGAACAGCGCGAGTCCGTCCGGTGTGCGCAGATCGAGGGTGGCAAACTTCTTGTTGCGGTTGGCGGCTTTCCACCACAGCGGCTTGCCGTCCTTGAACGGCGGAAACGATCGCACGCCGTCGCCATGTCCGGGCATTTCGATCTTCAGCACCTCGGCGCCGTAGTCGGCCAGCAATGTTGCGGCAAACGGCGCGGCGATGATCGTCGCGATGTCGAGAACCTTCAATCCGTCGAGCGGACCAGCCATGACATTTCCTTGGATCCCTATGATTTTCTTTGTTGTTTACGCAGCGGCATCGCGGGTGCCGCTTGCTTGACGACGGCGCGGATGCTGTCTGCCAGCGCTACGATGCGCGGGCCGATCTCGCTCTCCAGCTGGCCAGGCTGGAGCCGGAACGCGGGGATGCCGCAATTGATGGAGAACGACCGCTTCGTCTCGCTGGTGTGAAACAGCGGCGCGGCGACTGCGTGGATCGAGGCCATGTACTCGCCCCAGCAGGTGCAGAAGCCGCGGCTCGTGCATTGCGCGATCCCTGCGCGGAATCTGTCGCGGAATGCCGACCATAGCTCGGCGTCGTCGGCCTCGATGCGCCTTTCGAGCAAGGCGGAATCAGCCGGCGGCAGGGTTGCCGCCGCGGCGCGGCCCATCGCGGTCATCACCACGGGGATGGGCATGCCGATATCGGGGACGTGCGGGCCGACGTCGCCGGAGCGCGCGGTCTCGACATAGATCATCGATGTGCCGTCGAGCAGGCCGATCGAGACCGTGCCGCGCACGCTCTGCGCCAGTTCCTGCATCATCGGGCGCGCGACCTGCCGGAAGGGCATGTCGGCGAGCAGCGGATGGGCCATGCGTAGCGCATGGGCACCGACGCGATATTTCGCGCGCTCGGATTCGTAAGTGAGGTAGCCGAGCTCGGCCAGCGTATGCGTCAGCCGCGCCACCGTCGGCCGCGGAATCCCCGTGAGCGTCGACAGCTCCATGTTGCCGAGCAGCGTCGTCCCGGCCTTGAAGGCTTCGAGCACCACGAGGCCTTTTGCGAGTGTCGATGCAAAAGCGGCGTCATCGGCGCTCGACGCCAGCACCGTGGCGGCGGAGGAGGACGCGTGGGGCGGTTTGGACGCGGTCTGAGCCATCCACGATTAATGGACCGGCAGGCACCGTCTGTCCAATAGATTCCAGAGATGCGCTTGTATCGTCCAATATGTGGACAATATCGCGTATCTCTGGCGCAGACAAAAGATGCGCGCAGAGCGCCCCGCACACAGAATTTTGTCGTGATTGCATGGCCCGTTGTGACAGGATTATTACGAAGACGTGTCACATCGATTACAGCGGAGCGATTCATGTTGCAGTGGCAGGCGCGGTCCAATCCTCTCGCATGGTGGTGGGGGTCCCTGACGCTTGTCAGCAACGTCAACATCCTGGTCTGGTTCATGCTTTACCGGGAGTTCTACCAGCCGGTCGGCGGCAACTTCGCCGTGCCGTCGGGGATGGGCGTGATGCTGGTGCTCTGCGCAGGTTATGTCTTCGGCTGCGCCTTCCGTTCGTTCCTGCCGCGCGCTGACGTGCAGCGCATCTGCCTGTTCGACACCTGGCTCTCCAGCGTGTTCGTCGGCCGCACCGTGGCGACCGTCGCCGAAGTGTGCTTCGCCGCGCAGTGGGCCATCATCCTGCATCAGCTCGGCGGCATGGCCGGTGCCGAGACCACGCTGAACATCGCGCTCGTGATCGTGCCCGTGATCATCATCGCGGAATGCTTCTCCTGGTACGCGGTCGTGACCACCAACTATCTCTACAACGCGATCGAGAATTCGTTGTGGGCGGTAACCTTCTTCCTCGTCGGGATCGCGCTGTGCCGCCTGATGCCGGAATTCCAGGGCGTGGTGCGTTGGGCGCTGATGTCAGGCATCTTCGGCATCGCCTGCTTCCTCGCCTTCCTCGTCACCGTCGATGTGCCGATGTATCTCAGCCGCTGGCGGGCAGGGCATGCCGAGGGCGGTCGATTTTTGGGCTTGCTCGAAGGCCTGCATGACGTCTCGACGCGCTGGGTGGTGACCCACGACATCGCGCACTGGAAGGGTGAGTTGACCTGGATGTTCCTGTATTTCAGCGCTGCTGTGTGGTCCAGCCTTGCGCTTTGCGCGCTCTACGCCATGGAAGGCTATCTCACGCGCTATCTGGCCTGAGATTTCTTTTTTGACGCGTTTTCCTGACGCGAACCGGTATCCACTTCGCTTGAAAACGCTCTATTTGCCGACCAGGCTGCACTTGCTGCGCTCGAGCGGGCGGAAGGCCTGGTCGGGCGGGATGGTCGCGACCAGCTTGACGAAATCCCAGGGACCTCTGGACTCTTCCGGCGTCTTGACCTGCACGAGATAGAGATCGTGCACCATGCGCTGGTCCTCGCGGATGCGGCCGTTGGTGGTGTAGGCGTCCGAGACCGGCGTCGCCTTCATCTTCGCCATCACGGCCGCGCTGTCGTCCGAGTCAGTGTCCTTGACGGCCTGCAGGTAGTGGCGCACGGCGGAATAGACGCCGGCCTGGATCTGCGACGGCATCGCCTTGCGTCGGGCATAGAATGCGTCGGAGAATTTCCGCGCCGCCGGCGAGACGTCCTCGAAGAACGAGGTGACGATGAGATCGCCGCGCGTGGCTTTCAGCCCGACCGCCTCGATATCGACGTTCTGGAACGACATCGGCACGATCTTCATGCCCTGCGCGGCAAGACCGAATTCCTCAGCCTGCTTGATCGCGGTGGCGTTGTCGCCCGCGACGTTGATCGCGAGGATCTTGGCGCCCGAGGACTGCGCCTGGAGCAGGAACGAGCTGTAGTCGGGCGTGCCAAGCTGCGCCTTGACGCCGCCCGCGACCTTGCCGCCAAGTTCAATGATACGGGCGCGCGCGGTTGCCTCGATCGAATGGCCGAAGGCATAGTCGCCGGTGATGAAGAACCACGGTTCCTTGCTGGTCTGCATGATGCCGGAGACGACCGCGGTCGCGGTGGAGTAGGCGTCCTGGGTCCATTGCACGCTGGTCGGCGCGCAGGCTTCGTCGGTGAGCTGATTGGCGCCGGCACCGGAGACGAGGAAGATCTTGCCGTTGCCGCGCACCAGCTCCTGCACCGCGAGCGCCGCGCCGGAGCTGCCGCCGTCCGCGATTGCCTGCACGCCGTCGCTGAACCATTTGCGGGCGAGCGAGGCGGCGAGGTCCGGCTTGTTCTGGTGATCGGCCTGCAGGATCTCGATCGGCTTGCCGTTGATCTTGCCGCCGAACTCCTCCGCCGCCATCCGCGCCGCCTCGAACGAGCCCGGGCCCATGGCGGTCGCGAAAATGCCGTTCATGTCGGTGAGGACGCCGATGCGGATAGCATCGCCCTTGATCTCGGCGCGCGCGGTGGTGCCTGCGAGCGCCAGCGTGACCAGCAGAATGGCGGTCGATGCCGTGCGGAGTGTGGCCATGGCGTTTCCCGATTTTGTTGTCGTTGCGATTGATCGGCGTCGAAGGTCAGGCCGTCTCGGCGACGACCTTGTTGCGCAGGATTCCGATGCCGGAGATTTCGACCTCGACGGTGTCGCCGGGGCGCATCCACAGCGGCGGCGTGCGCTTGGCGCCGACACCGCCGGGCGTCCCAGTCACGATGACGTCGCCGGGGACGAGCGGGCAGATCGTCGAGATGTAGGCGATCAAATCAGGGATGGCGGTGATCAGGAGATCGGTGGTGGTGTCCTGCACTACGGTGCCGTTCAGGCGCGTCTGCAAGGTGAGCTTTGACGGATCGGGGATCTCGTCCGCCGTCACCAGCCACGGACCGAAGCTGCCGCTCTCCGCAAAAGTCTTGCCGGAGAGGAACTGGCTGGTGTGGCGCTGCCAGTCGCGGATGCTGCCTTCATTGTAGCAGGAATAGCCGGCGATGTGCTCGAACGCGCGGCTCGCGGGGATATGCCGGCCTTCCTTGCCGATCACGAGCGCCAGCTCGCCCTCATAATCGAAATCGTTACTCACGTTCGGCTTCACGATCGGCTGAAGATGGCCGACCTGGCTGCAGGGAAAGCGGACGAACAGCGCCGGCTTCTCGGTGACGGTGCGTCCGGTTTCGGCGACGTGGTCGCGATAGTTGAGGCCGACGCATATGATCTTGCCGGGATCTGGGATCACGGGCGCGAAGGCGATCTTGTCGAGCGAATGATCCGGGGCCGTCGACGCGACCAGCTTGGCCGCCTCGGCAACACGGCCGGATTCGAGCAATTGCCGCAGCGTCGTGCAGGGCGCCATGCGCGTGCCGAGATCGACGATGCCGTCGTCCTTGACGGCTCCGAAGGAGGCGCGTCCGCCGGCGATGAAAGAGAGCAGCTTCATGAGATGTCCTGGTGTTCGGTCAGGCCGCTGACGGCGCTTGGTTTGAAGAGATTTGGGTTGGAGGCGTGATGGCGGCGATGAGCCGGTCGAGGTCGCTGACGTCGCGCGCGGTGCCGCGGACATAGCGGTCGGGGCGAACCAGCGCGGCGATGATGCCGTGCGAGCGGAGCCAGGGTCCGACGCCATCGGCATCGTCGGCGGCCAGGATCTTGATTCCTGACTGCGGAACAGCGTGACGCGCGGCGCTGTCGATGAGCAGCACGTGGTCGTAGCCGATCGCGTCGTCGCCGCGGCGGCCGTCCTTCATGTCGAATTGCGGCGCGAGATGGCCGGCCAATCGAAGGTCGCCGAGCGCGAGCCCGGGGCCGAGCAGGGGCTTCTTCACCTCGAGCTTGACCGGCGCATTCTCCCGGGCTTGCCCGGCGGCAAGGCCGGCCTCGATCGCCTTGGTGTTGATGACGCCGCCGAGGCGGATGGCGAGCTCGATGAACTCGCGCACGTGCGGCTGGCGCTCGCTTTGATAGGTGTCGAGCAGGTCGGGCGAGGCGCCGACGCGGATGATCGCGGCCAGCTTCCAGGCAAGGTTGGCGGCATCGCGGATGCCGGCGCACATGCCCTGGCCGAGGAAAGGCGGGGTCTGGTGCGCGGAATCGCCCGCCAGTAACAGCCGTTCATTTCGCCACTGCTGCGCGATGACGGAATGAAACGTGTAGACCGCGGCGCGCTCGATCTCGGCATCGTCGGGGGTGATCCAGCGCGACAGCAGCTCCCACACCTGTGCCGGCTGCGCCACCTCCTGAGAGTCCTCATTGGGGAGGACCGTGATCTCCCAGCGCCGCCGTGTGCCGGTGCCGCGGACATAGGTTGCCGGCCGGCGCGGATCGCAATGCTGGAGGCTGTAATCGCCGAGATCGTCGCGCGCGCGCTTCAGCAGGACGTCGATCACCAGCCAGCGCTCGTGAAAGCCGAGATCGTCCATGCCGGAGCCGATGAAGCGGCGGACCAGCGAGCGGGCGCCATCGCAGCCGACGACATAGGCCGCGCGGACCTCGCTGAGCTTTCCACTCGTGAGGTCCTCGTAGCGCACGCGCACCCCGGTCTCGTCCTGGTCCAGCGCGAACACGTCGCAGCGGTTGCGCAAGGCGACGTGCGGCCAGCGCGAAAGGCCGGCGATCAACGCGTCCTCCAGGTCGGGCTGGTGGAAGCGATAGCTGAGATTCCAGCCCATCGGCGTCAGTGTCTGCGGCCGCGACCAGTCCAGCAGCATCCGGCCGTCCGCGTCGAGGAAGAGCATGCCGGGACTGAGGATGACATGCGGCAGGATGTCGTCCGCAAGACCAATGGTCTGGAACACGCGCATGCATTCGTCGTCGAAATGCACCGCGCGCGGCAAATGATACGTCCGCGCCTCGCGCTCCAGCACCAGCGTTCGCACGCCGCACAGGCCGAGCAGATTGGCAAGGGTCGCGCCGACCGGACCACGGCCGACGATCACGACATCAAACTCTTCGGGGGCGGATTTATCTTGCATGGGGCTATCTCTTCGCCAAGCCGCGCCGCAGCATCAATCCCGCCGCATCAAGTGTCCGCCCAGCGGACACCAGTCGTCTTTCGGCCAGTTGTCCACCAGCCGGACAACTCGATGATAGCGCTAAGCGCTGCAGGCTCGTGTGGCTAAGGAAGAGAACAACAAGCAATAAAGTGCAGGCCGCCCGCGAGGCGGCCGACGGGAGGAGACAGCGATGCTGCGATCTATGCTGGGCGTGTGCCTTGCGGTGCAACTGTGTGCGGCGCCGGCGCTCGCTGCCGATATCAATGTCGGGATCATCCTGTCGGCTACCGGACCTGCCGCAGCGATCGGCAATGCCGAGCGGAACGGTACGCTTTTCGGCCCGACCGAGATTGCCGGCAAGAAGGTCAACTATCTCTTCCTTGACGAGGCGTCCGACAGTACCGCGGCGGTCGCCGCGCTGCGGAAGCTCTACCAGGAGAGCAAGATAGACATCCTTGTCGGACCGACCTCGACGCCGGGCTCCTTTGCCGCGATCGATCCGGCGGTCGAATACAGGCTGCCGATGATCACGCTGGCGCCCGTCAACGCACTGGTCGCCCCGGTCGATGCCAGGCGGCGCTGGATTTTCAAGACCACGACCAATGACGATCACGAAGCCACGCCTCTGTTTGCGAACATGAGGAAGACCGGCGTCAAGAAGCTCGCGCTGATCGGCTTTGGCGACTCCTACGGCGATGCCTGGAGCAAGGTCAGCGCCGACATGTGCGCGGCCGCCGGCATCGAGCTCGTCGCCGACGAGAAATATGCACGGACAGATACCACGGTCGTTGGGCAGATCCTCAAGGTCATCGCGGCGCGGCCCGATGCAGTTCTGATTGCGGCCTCGGGCGCACCGGCGGCCCTTCCGCTGCTGCAATTGCGGGAGAAAGGATATGAAGGGCAGATCTACGGCACGCTCGGCGCCACATTCGGTGATTTCCGCAAACTGACCGGCGTGCAGGGCGACGGCATTTTCGTGCCGCTGAGCCCGGCAGTGGGCGCGGCGTCTTTCCCGGACGACTATCCGGCCAAGAAGGCGGCGCTCGAGTTCATCCAGCGCTACGAGGCCAAATTCGGGCCCGGCAGCCGCAACATCTTTGCGGGCTCGGCCTATGACGCACTGCTTCTGATCGAGCGTGCGGTGCCTGCGGCGTTGAAGGCGGGAGAGCCCGGAACGGCGGAATTTCGGGAAGGTTTGCGGAGCGCGATCGAGGGGCTCAAGGGCGTTGCTGGATCGCGCGGTGTCTACAATTACGGGCCGAACGACCACACCGGACTGGACCAGAGTGCGCTGACGCTCGGCAAGCTCGACAAGGGCGAATGGATCGCAGTGCGCTGAGCAGCAGAACGGAGCAGGGATCATGCCCGTAACGGAGTGTCCGGTCTACGACGTCGATCTCTACAGCGACGAGGTCCTGCGCCAACCCTATCAGCACTATCGCGCGCTGCGCGATCTGGGCGCGGCGGTCTGGCTTCCGCGCAACGGACTCTACGCGGTCGGCCGTTTCGAGGACGTCCGGGCAGCTTTACGCAGCCCCGTCCTGTTCTCCTCCGCGCAAGGCGTTGCCGCCAACGACCACGTCAACGAGATGTCGAAAGGCACGACGCTCGCGAGCGATGCGCCGCTGCACGACCGGTTGCGTGCGATCATCGCGGCGCCCTTGCTGCCGAGAGCGCTGGAGCAGATCGGCCCGGAGATCAGGGCCGAGGCGCGGCGGCTCGTTGAGGATCTCGTCAGCCGGGGGCGGTTCGACGCCGTGACAGACCTGGCACAGCATCTGCCGCTGACCATCGTCTCCAAGCTCGTGGGTCTGGAGGACTATGGGCGCGGCAGCATGCTGCGATGGGCCTCGGCGACGTTCAATGTGCTCGGTGCGATGAATGACCGCGGCTGCGCGGCGATGACCGACGTGCAGGAGATGCGTCACTATCTCGGCGGCTCCGGGATCCGCGAGCGCTTGCGGCCGGGCAGTTGGGGCGAGCGGATTTTCGAGGCTGCAGACCGCGGAGAAGTCGAGGCGGAGCGCTGCCCGGTCCTGATGCGTGATTATCTGGGGCCGAGTCTCGACACCACGATCTTTGCGACGGCCAACCTGATCCTTTTGTTCGGGACATATCCCGATCAATGGGATCTGGTGCGGAAGGACCCGGCGCTGATCCCGGGCGCGATCAACGAGGCACTGCGCCTGGAATCGCCGATTCGAGGATTTACGCGACATCTGACCGACAACGCGACGATCGGGGACGTAACCGTCCCAAACGCAAGCCGCGTGCTGCTACTCTATGCATCAGCCAATCGCGACGAGCGGAAGTGGGAGGACCCGGAACGCTTCGATGTGCGCCGTCGTGCCAGCGATCATCTCGGGTTCGGCAATGGCACGCATATGTGCGTGGGCCTGCATCTGGCCCGGTTGGAGATGACCGCGCTTCTCGAAGTTCTGGTCGAGAAGGTGCGGCACTTCGATATCGGCGAGCCCATGCTGGCGCTCAACAACGTGCTGCGGGGCCTCGCATCCTTGCCCGTGCGGGTGAGCTAGGGACTGACCGGGATCGCTTCGGACGCATCGCGCATCGGGCCGACGAACTGTGCCACCGCTTCCTCGATCCCCAGGGCCGAGCGGATCCAGATGATGGAGATGCAGCCGAACACGGCGCCGTTGCGCATGATGGGGACCGCGATCGAGGCCGTCTTGGGATTGTACTCGCCCTCGCTGCGGATAGCGTAGCCGCGCGCTGCGGTTTCCGCGATCATGCGGTCGAGGCGGGTATCGTCGAGGAAGGGGCGGTCGTCGGCCTCGTCGATCCGGCGCAGATGACCGACGATCAGGTCGCGCTCGCGCGCCGGGCAGGCGGCGAGATAGGCGCGGCCCGCGGACGTCCGCAGCATCGGCAGGCGCTTGCCGATCATGCCGCGGTCGATCGAAAGCGGGCTGCGCGAATGGGTGGTCTCCTGCACCACCATCGCGGCGTTCTCGTAAGTCGACAGATCGACCGGCCAGACCAGGGTCTTGCTGAGTTCGGCGAGAAAAGGCGCAGCCGCCTGGCAGATCACCACGCCAGGATCGTAACCGTCGCCGAGACTGAGCGCGAGCCGCGTGACGCGAAAGCGGTCGTCGCTGGCGCTGCGCGCGACATAGCCGAGTTCCTCCAGCGTCTCGAGCAGGCGATAGACGGTCGGGCGAGGCAGGTCGAGCGCGCGGGCGACGTCGCCGGCGCGGATGCCGCCGGAGCGGTTGACCTCCTGCAGCACGTCCAGCCCGCGCTTGAAGGCGCGGACGCCCTCCGACTGCCGCGGCCGATCGGCACGCGTCCGCTCCTTGGACACTTCGCATTTCCTCCCTTGTGCCGCGTCGCCTCGCGACTATCGTCGTTGCAAACGCGAAGCGATTGCGGAGGCCACCGTAAGAGCGTGCGCGGCCGGTATCAAGTTCGCCGCACTGCAGCGGATGCGATGCCTCAATGCGATTCCTTGGGAGGAATTCGATGGAAATCACCGCACTCGGCTATGTCGGGATCAACTCGACCCAGCTCGATCAGTGGGGCCGGATGGCGACCGGACTGCTCGGCATGCAGCAGGTTGATCGCGGCGGCAAGATGCGTGCGTTCCGCATGGACGATCGCAAGCAGCGGTTGATCGTCGACGGCAGCAGCGATGCCGGGCTCGCGGTGATGGGATGGGAAGTGCCCTCGACCGCCGAGCTCGACCGTCTCGCCGGCCGCCTGGAACGCCACGGCGTGAAGGTGACGCGCGGCTCGCGCGCGCTCGCCGACGAGCGCCATGTCGCCGAACTGATCGGGTTCGAGGACCCCGCCGGCAACTGGCTCGAGGCCTTCTGCAAGCCGGAGCTCGCGAGCGAACCCTTCAAGCCGGGACGGCCGATCTCGGGTTTTCGCACGGGCGCGCTCGGCATGGGCCATGTCGTGCTCAACGTCGAGGACGTCGAGCCGCTGCTGCCGTTCTACCGCGATGTGCTCGGCTTCCACGTCTCCGACTTTGGCCTGAAGCCCTATGGGCTGTATTTCTTCCACGTGAACGGCCGGCACCACAGCTTTGCGATGGTCGGCTCGGGACGAAAGGCGCTGCACCATTTCATGGTCGAGCTCGGCAGCCTCGACGATGTCGGGCAGGGCTACGACCTCGCGCAGATGGACGATGGCCGCGTTGCCTATACGCTGGGCCGGCACACCAACGATCACATGACGTCGTTCTACGTGAACACGCCGTCGGGTTTCTTCATAGAGTATGGCTGGGGTGCGCGCGTGATCGATCCCGAAACGTGGCAGCCGCACGAGACTTTTGACGGACCGTCGCTGTGGGGCCACGAGCGGCTGTACATGCCGGAAGAGCAGCGCAAGCGCCTGCGCGACATGCGGCTGGATGCGGCCGCGCGCGGTGTCCGCGTCGCCGATCCGCGCGTGCCGCCGCTGAACTGTGCGTGGCTCGACCAGGTGGTCGCACGCGAATGATCCGCCGTGGGGCGGCAATGATCTGACATCTGGAAGGAACGATATGCTCAAGGCTCTCTTGCGGGCCGGCCTCCTGCTGCTCGCGTTCACAACATCTGCCTTGGCCGAACCGATCAAGGTGACGCTGCTCGGCACCGGCGTGCCGACGCCGCGGCCGTCCAGCTTCAGCGCCTCGACGCTGGTCGAGGCAGGAAGCGAAAAGCTGCTGTTCGATCTCGGCCGCGGTTCGACCATGCAGCTCTACAAGCTGAAGATTCCGCTCGGTGCGATCACGGCGAACTTCATCACCCATATGCATTCCGACCACCTCGTCGGGCTTCCCGACATGTGGCTGACCGGCTGGCTCGCCACGCCCTGGGCCTCGCGCAAGGGGCCGATGAAGCTCTACGGCCCCAAGGGCACCGTGGCGATGACGGAGAACCTGACCAGGGCATTCGCCGACGACATCCGGATTCGCATCGACGACGAGCACCTCGAGCCCGCGGCGATCGCCTTTGCGGCGAAGGATATCGAGCCCGGGCGCGTCTATGACAGCAACGGTGTGAAGGTCACCGCAATCGAGGTCAATCACGGCGACAAAATCAAGCCGTCGTTCGGCTACGTCATTGAATATGACGGCCACAAGGTCGTGCTGTCGGGCGACACCAAATATGACGAGCGCATCGCCAGGGCGGCCGAAGGCGCCGATCTGCTCATCCACGAAGTGGCTGTCATCGAGCCGGAACTGCTGGTCAGGAATCCCGTCTACAAGGACATCGGTGCCCACCATACTTCGCCGGAGGAAGCCGGCCGCATCTTTGCGTCCGCCAGGCCGAAGCTGGCTATCTACTCCCACATCGTGTTCGGCACGGTGAAACCGGCGCCCGACATTCCGGAGGAGCCGCTGATCCTGCGCACGCGAACGGAGTACAAGGGGCCGCTTCTCGTCGGCCGGGACATGATGTCGTTCAGGATCGGCGACACGGTGGAGGCGTTCGCGCCCGGCGGTGCCAGGCTCGAGCCGTAACGCAGCCGGCAATCAGGCCTCGCCGAGATCGACCTGCGTCAACAGTCCCTGCCGCAGCGCCAGCCGGACCAGCTCGATGTCGGAGCCGACGCCGAGCTTGTCCTTGATCAGCGAATGCAGATTCGCCACCGTCTTCGGGCTGACGTGCAGCGTCTCGGCGATCTCGTCGGTCGTCTTTTCGGCCAGCAGCAGCCGCAGCACCTCGAATTCGCGCGGCGTGAGCACGTCGGCGGCCGAGCTTTCGCCAGCAAGGCGGCTGAGCGCAAGCTCGTGGTCGATGTCGGGGCTGATGGCGATCTTGCCGGCGAGCACGTCCATCACCGCGCGCACCAACGTCTCCGGCGGGCTCATCTTGGTGACATAACCTCTCGCGCCGGCGCGGATCGCCTGCACTGCGAATCCGGCATTCTGGTGCATGGTGAAGACCAGGATCCTTGCCGCCTTGTCCCATTGCCGGATGCGCCTGATGGCCTCGATGCCGCCGATCCCGGGCATGCTCAGATCCATGATGACGAGGTCGGGTGCCTCGGACTTGAACAGGCGATAGGCCTCGGCGCCGTCGGCGGCCTCGGCGATGACGCGAAGTCCCGGCTGCTTCTGGAGCACCGAGCGATAACCCTCGCGGACGACGGAGTGGTCGTCGACCAGCAGAATCGTCGCGTCGGCCGCGCTCATGCCGCGCGCTCCAGCACCGGCGGATCGGCGGTGGAGACCGGAATGACGACGCGCAGCGCGGAGCCTCCGTTGGAGCCGGTCTCAAAGCTCAACTGGCCGCGCAAGGCTGCGACGCGCTCGCGCATGCCGAGCAGGCCCATTCCGGATTTCGCGGCGGGGTCGTTCGATCGTCCGTCGTCGTCGATCGCAAGCGCGATCTCGCCGGCCCGCATCGCCAGTTCGAGGCTGACCCGCGTGGCGCCGGCATGCTTGGCGGCGTTGGTGAGTGCTTCCTGCACGATGCGGTACAGGTTGTCGCTGATCGCGGCCGGCAGGGTCTCGAACGCGCCGTCGAACCGGATCGAAAAACGCGTCTCGCCGCGGCTGCGCCCGTTCCAGCCCGCAACGAGGCCTTCGAGGCTGGCGACAAGTCCGAGTTCCTCGACGTCGGGCGGGCGCAGCCGGAACAGCGTGCCACGCAGCATCTCCATCATCCCGGTCGCGGTCCGCGCGATGCCGTCGCATTCAGAGAGCAGGGAAGGGCACTCCTGCGCCGCAGTCGTACGGGCGGATGAGGCGAGCGCGCGGATGGCCGCCAGCGACTGGCCGAACTCGTCGTGCAGCTCGCGCGCCAGATGGCGGCGCTCCTCGTCCTGAAGCGCGATCAGCTTTCGCGTCAGTTCGGCGCGCTCGGCCAGTGCGGTGTCGAGGCTTTCAGCGAGATGGTTGAAGACGTCGCGGATGGCGGACAGCTCGGCGAGATCGAACGGCGGCAGCCGCGCGCTGAGATCGTTGGCGGCGATCCGTTCGAGGCCATTGCGGATCATGCGGGTCGGGCGCAGCGCGCGGGCGAGCACGGCATAGACCAGCGCGCATAACAGCGGCAACGCGATTGCCAGTGCGATCATCAGGCGGCCGGCCTCGTGCCAGGCCTCCGCCGTCTGCACGGCCGGATCGACCGAGACCACGACCTCGCCGAGCTTCGCACCGCGCACGACCACGGGCCTTGCCGCCTCGCGGCCGGGGTCGAACATGCCGCGATAGAAGGCCGCGAAAGCCTGCGGTGGCAGGTCCGCAGGACTGGGCGCGCCGCTGCAGAACCGCTGGAGCATGTCGCCGCTCGTGCCGCGAAATGCCAGACACAGGCCGGGCGTCATCACGTAGGCCGAAACCGGGTCGAGGTTCGGAAAGTCCGAGCGCGGGCTCGCCACCCACTGGATCTTGCCCTGTTGCAGCTCCAGCGTCTTGGCCACGATGGCGGCTATCCCGTCGATCCGCGCATGCGCCGCGCGGTCAGCCGTGACAAGGAAGTAGGCGGAGATCGCGGCGAAGCAGGCAGCCGATATGGCAGCCACGCGCAACGTCAGACGGACCTTGAGATCGAATCTCGGGCGGTTCCACATCGGCGGGCACCTGGTGCGAGCGGGTTTGTCGCCCCCGCATTAAACGGCAGAACGGAAGCGGCGGAAAGCGCGACGCCATACCGCGGTGCAGCGTCGTGAAATTTTCCCGGCGCTCGCCGGGACGGGCCCGGCTGCATGACGCCAATCCTTGGTCCAGATATGCGGGGCCGCTCCCTCATGCGAGGCCTGTTCATGCATCTTTCCCGCTCGATCCTCTCTGCGCTTCTCCTCATCGCCTTCCCGGCGGCTCATTCCCCGGCGGGGGCCGAGGCCGCCATCGGCGTTGCCATGGACGACTTCAGCTATACCGATACGTCGGCCGAGCCGGCCAACCAGACCGCCGCCCACGAGCGGCGGCTGTCCGCGTTCATGGCCGCGCTCAGGCGGGATATCGGCGCGGACGGCCGGTACCGGCCCGTGGCGTCGGCCCAGGATGGCGCTGCGTTCAAGGTCATCGGCGGCATCCAGAAGACGAGCACCCTGGTGCAATGGGCCAAGGTCGCCGTGATCGACGTCGGTGCCAGGAAGCTGGTGATGGACAAGCTCTACACCTTCCGCGGCGACAATGATGAATCATGGCAGCGCGCCGAGATGTTCGTGTCGCGCGAAGTCATGGCTGCGTTCGCCACACCCGCTCCGGTCGCGCTGGCGGTGTTTGAGTTCGAGCTTGAGGACAACACCGCGGCGCCTGCCGCCGGCCTTGTAGCCTCGGATGCGTCCTATCTGGCCGAAGTCACCGCCAGCGTCCGCGAAGCGCTGGGCCAGTCGGGCCGCTATCGCATCGTCGATGTCAGCGGCGAGGCGACCAAGGCGCGCGCCTTGCGCGACTGCGACGGCTGCGAGGCTGCGATCGCGCAGAAGCTCGGCGCGGATCAGTCGCTGATCGGCGTAGTGCGGCGGGTCAGCCGTACCGAATACACGCTCGGCTTCCAGGTGCGCGATGCCAGGACCGGTGCGGTGCTGGCGCGCGGCGACAGCGGCCTGCGCCTCGGCGCGGACTATTCGTGGAAGCGCGGCGCCGTGCGGCTGGTCAGCGAACGGCTGGTCGAGACCAGGTAGCGCCGACTTGGCTCAGAACGTGAGTTGCACCTTCATCGACTGCGAGCGGTCGCTGGCAAGCTCGAACGCGGCGACCGCGTTCTCGAACGGCATGGTGGCCGTGATCAGCGGCTTCACGTCGATCAGGCCTTCGCCCATCAGCCGCACCGCGAGCTCGAACTCGGGATCGAACCGGAAGGTGCCGCGCAGCTGCAATTCCTTGGCGACGATGGAATTGATCGGCAGCGTCATCTCGCCGCCGAGGCCGAGCTGCACCAGCGTCGCGCCGGGCCGGAGCACGTCGAGCGCGGCGCGCAGCGCGGTCTGGTTGCCGGAGGCTTCGAACAGCGTGTCGAACACGCCCTTGCCGGCGCGCCAGGGATCGAGCGCAGCGGCGTCGGTCGCGACATTGATGGCGTGGGTGGCGCCGAGTTTCCTTGCGACCGCCAGCGGCGCATCGGCGACGTCGGTGACGACGATTTCCGAGGCGCCGCCGAAGCGCGAGACCAGGATCATCAGCGCGCCGATCGGGCCGCAGCCGGTGATCAGCACGCGCTTGCCGAGCAGGGGGCCGGCCTGCTTGCCGGCATGCAGGCACACCGCGAGCGGCTCGGCGACCGCGGCCTCCGCCAGCGAGAGCTTGTCCGCGATAGGCACGGCCTGCGTCGCATCGACCGTGATGAATTCGCGAAAGCCGCCTTGCACATGGGGAAAGCGCATCGCGCTGCCGAGGAAGCGCATGTCGAGGCACTGGTTGCGCATGCCCTCCTGGCAATGCAGGCACTGGCCGCACGGCTTGCTCGGATTGACCGCGACGCGCGTGCCCGCACTTACATTGGTGACGCCGTCACCGACGGCTGCAACCACGCCGGCGATCTCGTGCCCCAGCGCCATCGGCTGCTGGATGCGGACGACGCCGAAGCCGCCGTGATGGTAGTAGTGCAGGTCCGAGCCGCAGATGCCGCCATTGGCGATTCTAACGCGGACCTCGCCCGGGCCCGGTGCCGGATCGGGGTAGCTATCGATCCGCAAATCCTTCGGGGCGTGGATGACGACGGCGCGCATGGTTCGCTCCTTGTTCGCGATTACATCGCGGCGATCATGCCGCCATCGACATAGATGATCTGGCCGTTGACATAGGTCGAGGCCTCCGACGCGAGGAAGATCGCCGCGCCGACCAGCTCGTCCGGCTTGCCCCAGCGCTTGCTGGGGATGCGGCCCATCAGCCAGCTGTTGAACTCGGTGTTGTTGACCAGCGCCTCGTTCATGTCGGTGAGCATGTAGCCGGGGCCGATCGCGTTGGCCGTGATGCCGTGCTGGGCCCATTCCACCGCCATCGAGCGGGTCAGGTTCTTGATGCCGCCCTTGGCGGCGGTGTAGGGCGCAATGGTGGGGCGCGCGAGCTCGCTGCCGAGCGAGCCGATATTGATGATCTTGCCGTGCTTGCGCGGGATCATGCGCTTGGCCGCCTCGCGGCCGATCACGAAGGCGCTAGTGAGGTTGGTTTCGATCACCTTGCGCCATTCGTCTGTGGTGAACTCCACCAGCGGCTTGCGATGCTGGATGCCGGCATTGTTGACGAGAATGTCGACGGCAATGCCCTTCTTGTCGAAGTCGTCGAAGGCGGCGACGATCGCTGGCTCGTCGGTGACGTTGAACGCGGCGCCTTCGGCCTGATGACCGGCGGCACGAAAATCGGCGACGGCCTGCTCGACGCGCTTGGGATCGACGCCGTTGATGATGATCTTTGCGCCGGCTTTCGCCATGCCCTCGGCAATGGCGCGGCCGAGGCCGCGGGAGGAGCCGGTGACGAGTGCGGTGCGGCCGGAGAGGTCGAACAAGGCGGTGCTCATCTCAAATGATCCTCAGACGTTGGAGCGGCGCACGGTGAGATCGCTGCGATCGAACACCGCGGGCAGGAGGTCGACGCCGAGGCCGGGTCCTTCCATCGGATAGACGAAACCGTCCTTGATCGTCGGCATCGTGGTCACGAGCTCATTGTACCAGCCCCTGTAGAAGGCGCGCACCGATTCCTGGATCAGCGTGTTGGGCTGGCTGAACGACATGTGGATGGCCGCGATGAAGCCGATCGGGCCGATGCAATCGTGCGGTGCGAAGGGCCGGTGATAGGTCTCGGCCATCGCCGCGATCTTTCGGCCCTCGGTGAGGCCGCCGGTCCAGCACAAATCGGCCATCACCACATGCATGGCGTCGCGGTCGAGCATGTCCTTGTAGGGGAAGCGCGAGCCAAGCGTCTCGCTGGCGCAGACCCAGACGTCGGTCGACCGCGCATATTCGGCCAGCGCCTGCGGCGAGTTCATGCGGATCGGGTCTTCGTACCAGGTCGGCTTGTAGGGCTCGATCGCGCGCGCGATCTGCTTGGCGGTCGGCAGGTTCCAGAGCGAATGGAGCTCGACCATGATCTCCATCTTGTCGCCGACGGCCTTGCGGATTTTTTCGAACGGCTCGAGCGCCTGCTTCATCTGCGCGGCGGTGATGTAGAGTCCCTTGTTCTCCTGGGCCGCCGGATCGAACGGCCAGATCTTCATCGCGGAGATGCCGCTTTCCAGCAGGCTTTCGGCCAGTGCATCAGCGTGGTTCATAAAGCCGTCGAGGTCTTCGTACGGCCCCTTGGAGGCGCCGAGATTCCAGTTGGCGACCGGACTGATATTGGTCGAGCGGACATATTGCGTGCCGGCGCAGGTGTTGTAGATGCGCTGCTTGTCGCGGCAGAGGCCGCCGAGCATCTGGTGCACCGGTTGATTGCAGACCTTGCCGAACAGGTCCCACAGCGCGATGTCGATCGCGGAGGCCGCGCGATATTCGACGCCGGTCGATGACTGCGCCATCGGCAGGTTCAGCATGTCGCGATGGATGGCTTCGATATGCAGGGGATTGCGGCCGAGCAGGCGGCCGGCAAAGGTGTCGTGGATCTGCGCTTCGACCGCGCCTGCGCCGTAGAAGGTTTCGCCGAGACCGATCATGCTCGTGTCGGTGTGAACGCGAACCCAGATGACGTTGGAGAATTCCTCGGTACGCAGCGTCTCGATCGACGTGATCTTCACGGCAATGTTCCTCCCGTCACAGGCGCCTCGCGCCCGTCGTCTCGTTTTGCACTGCAACATGTTGCAGATGGCGCGGAAGTCTTACCTCTGCTTGTAATATATCACAACATGTTTTAAGGCTGCGACAAATAGGGCGCCATCCAGCAACGAGAGCGCGGGCTGACGGGAGAGAACGACATGGCAAAGCGCAAGCGCGCGCTCGAGGTGGTGAGAAACGACGACGACGGCGAGGGCAAGCCCTCGCGGCGCAACCGGCTCAATTTCTTCGAGCTGGCCTATCAGAAGATCGAAGAGCTCCTTGTTCACTGCGAGCTCAAGCCCGGACAATTCATGACGATGCTGGAATTGCAGCACATCACCGGCTTCGGGCGCACGCCGGTGCATCACGCCGTCAATCGTCTCTCCGCCGACACGCTCATCATCATCCGTCCGCGTCACGGCCTGCACATCGCGCCGATCGATCTCGCCCGCGAACGCATGCTGCTGGCCTTGCGCCGCGACATGGAGCGCTTCGTCGTCCGGCTTGCGGCGGATCGCGCCAGCCTCTCGCATCGCAATCAGGCGCTGCACATCGAGCGTGTCTTGCGCGAGCGCCGCGGCAGCCTGACCCTCGACGAATTCAACAGCATCGATCGCCGCATCGACGCACTGGTGCTGGAAGCAGCCGGCGAACCCTTCCTCGTGCACACGCTGCGACCGCTGCACACGCTGTACCGCCGCATCGGCTACATCCACCACCGCTTCATGCCGGGACAGGCCGAGCTGTCAGGCACGATCGATCGCCACCTCGCCATCCTCAGTGCGGTCGCCGGCCGCCACGTCGAGGACGCCGTGAAGGCGAGCGATGCGCTGATCGACTACATGGACCAGATGTTCACGGGCATGGAGGCGGGAATCGATCCGCGCCTGCTCGATTGCAGCATCGAGCCGCTGCTCGGCACTTGAAAAGTACCTGGCGTAGAGAGTTTCGAAGAGAGGACCCAAGAAAATGTCGACGATGGCCATGCCACAACCGACCGCGAGCGAAGCCGCGGTCCGCTACCTCATCACGAACTACAGTCCAAAGGGCAACAAGGTCGGCTGGCTGATGATGGCCTCGATCCTGGTCGAGGCCTGGGATCTCTATTCGATCGCCTTCGTGCTGATCTTCATCAAGGAGCAGTTCAATCCCGATCCCTTGATGTTGGGCCTTGCCGCCGCTGGTACGCAGGGCGGCGCCCTGATCGGCGCGCTGCTCGGCGGCTGGCTCTCCGACAAGATCGGCCGCCGCGTGATGTTCCTGGTGACGATGGTGATGTTCATCGTGCTGGCGCTGGCGCAGGCCTTCGTGCCGAACGTGACCTGGCTGATCGTGATCCGCTTCCTGCTCGGCATCCCGCTCGGCTCGGACATCTCGACCGGCTACACCTACATCATGGAATCCATGGCCAAGGGTGAGCGCGAGGTCATGGGCAACCGCTGGCAATTCATGTTCGCCGTCGGCGAGGTGCTGACCATTGGCGTCATCGTGATCTTCCTGCTGCTCGACATCAACCACGAGACGCTGTGGCGCGTGACGCTCGGCCTCGGCGCGCTGCCGGCGCTGATCATCCTGATCATGCGTCACGACGTGCCGGAGACGGCGGTGTGGCTGGTGCAGAAGGGACGCTACCGCGAGGCCAAGAAGGTCGCGCGCGAAATGTTCAACGACGATCTCGCCATGCTGCCGGATCAGGACGTGGTGATGCCGAAGGTCTCTACCAGCGCCTTCATCGCCGACCTCAGGAAGGATCCGATCCGCTGGCGCGCCACGATCTACGGCTGGATCGCCTGCTTCATGCAAGCCAGCGAGTTCTCGACCTTCGCGTTCTATCTGCCGGTGCTCTTTGTCATGGTCGGCGTGTCGAGCATTCTGGGCATCAATCTGGTGACGATGGCGCTGTTCTCCTTCGCTGCGCTGTCGGGCTGGGTTGGCCCGCTGCTGACGCCGAAGATCGGCCACCGCGGCATTTCGATCGCAGGCTTCGGCATCGTGCTGGCCTCGCTGCTCGTCGCGGCGTTTGCACTCTACACCGACAACAAGGTCCTGCTGCCGTTCGCGGCGGCCGCGATGTTGTGGGGCCATTATTGGGACGCGTCGAACTGCATGACGATCCCGACCATGGTCGCCAAGCCGAAGTACCGCGGCACCGCCAGCGGCTTCGCGTACATGTTCGTGAAGCTGCCGTCGTTCCTGGCGATCTTCCTGTTCCCGACGGTGTTCGCCGCGATCGGGCAGGCCAATGCCACGCTGATGGTCGCTATCTTCCCGCTGATCGGATTGCTCGCCGCAATCTTCATCCTGCCGGAAGTCTACGGCTACGAGAACGACTGACGATGCGAGATACCCCGGTCGCGGCCGTCACGGCCGCGATCGGTTCTTTCCGCTACGGGCTTAGGAAGACGGGATCGATCCCTGTGCCATGGCTGAGCAGGCCGATGGCCTGAAGCTGGGCGCTGTGCAGGTCGATTTGCACGATCGCGAACAGGGTCAGCAGCACCACGACCGAGACGATCAGCAGGGGATGGGACGTCTCCGCGCGGCCCTGGTCCGGCGCGGTGAAGCTCCGAAACGAGCGGCGCAGGGAGAAGCTCTGCGGCAATGCCTTTGACTGGATCTGCATGATGGACCTCCTTGCCACGCGATATCGGTCTGCGCGACAATTCGAAGTATAGGTCCGCCGCGGCCAGCGACATTGATGCGCCGCAAATTGCGCGCGATTACCGGATGGCGGCGGCCAGCGCGGCGATCAAAGCAGGCGGCGTCACCAGCATGCCGAGCTTGAGGAACGGCCAGGCGCCGACCTCGATCTTTTCCCGCCGCAGTGCGACCAGCCACAGGATGGTGGCGAGCGAACCCGTCACCGAAAGATTGGGTCCGAGATCGACACCGATCAGGATGGCGCTGACGACGGGCGCTGGCAGATGATCGCTGGCGGCGACGGAGCCGGCGACGAGGCCGACGGGAAGATTGTTGGCGATGTTGGTGGCGACACCTGTCGTGATGCCCACGCTCCAGGCCGCCTTCGGGATCGATTGGGCGACGGCCTCGTTGAGCAGCGCGCTCAGCTGCCCGATCACGCCGGTCTTCACCAGCGTCTCCACCATGACGAAGAGCCCGCCGACCAGCGGCAGCACGCTCCAGGACACGCCGCGCAGCACGGGCAGCGGCGATTGCCGGCTGACGAGCAGCACGATCGCTGCCGTCGCTACGCCGCAAATGAAGGTCGGCAGGCCGAGCTGCTTGTCGAGCGCGGAGGCCGTGACCAGCACGACGCCGATGGCGACGATACCGAGCGCGGTCAACTTGCCGCCGCGGCCGAGTTTCGGGTGCGGCACGCTGCGCGCGATCGTTTCTTCCTTCAGCGCGCGGTGCTGGGTCAGGCGCAGCACGATGTAGGTCAGCAAAACCGAGGCCGCCGACGGCAGTGCGAACAGGCGCAGCCATTCCGTCAGCTGCGGCATGCGCGCGCCGAACACGACGAGATTGGCCGGATTGGAGATAGGCAGCACGAAGCTCGCGGCGTTGGCGATGAAGGCGCAGACGAACAGATAAGGCAGCGGCTTGGCGCCGGCGGCGCGCGTCGCGGCGTAGACGGCGGGCGTCAGCACGATCGCGGTGGCATCGTTCGAGAGCAGAACCGTCACGACCGTGCCGACGATATAGATCAGCAGGAACAGCCGCTGCGGCGAGCCGGCCGCATATTCGACCGCGAGGGCGGCGAGATAATCGAACAGGCCTTCGAGCCGCGCCAGCTCGGCGATCAACATCATGCCGATCAGGAAGAGATAGACGTCGACGCCTTTCTCGATGCCGACGAGCGCATCCTGCCACGACAGGAATCCGAGCAGCACGAGCGCCACGGCGCCGAGCATGGCCCAGATCGCTTCCGGGAGCCGAAAAGGGCGGATGATGACGCCTGCGGTCGCGGCGACGATGATGCTCCAGGCCCAGATGGCGTCAGACGGCACGTTCAGTCCTCAGGATACGGATTCATTCGGCAGCGATAGCGGATGCGGACGCCGCTGTCTTCCCCCGCGGGCGCGGACCGCCATCTGCGATTTGCCGCGTCTCGGGCAATGCGAGGAAGCAGACGACGGCGCCGAAGGCAGCCACCGCGCCGAGCGTGATGAACGCCGCGCTGTAGCCGGCGCCGACCACGACGAAGCCGGCCAGTGTCGTCGATAGGGCCGCGCCAATGCTTTGGGCGGTGATCACCGCGCCTTGCGCGACGTTGAAGCGGCCGGTGTTGCGCATGAGGTCGGCGACGATGACGGGGAAGATCGCGCCAAAAATGCCGGCGCCGACGCCGTCGAGCATCTGCACGCCGACCAGCCAGAACGGATTGTCCGAAAGCGTATAGAGCGCCGCCCTCAGCGGCAGGATCAGGAGGGCGGCAAGGAAGAAGCGCTTGTGGCCCCAGCTGTCGGCCCTGGCGCCGACCAGCATCGCGAACGGCACCATCACCAACTGGGCGGCAACGATGCAGGCCGACATCAGGCTGGTGCCGGTGTTCTTGTCCTGAAGCGCGAGCTTCTGCCCGACCAGCGGCAGCATCGCCGCATTGGAGAGATGGAAGAGCAGGGCGCAGATCGCGAACACGAGCAGGGGGCGGCAGGTCAGCAGGACAGCGAGGCCCGACGGCTGCTCGGTCTGTGTCTCGGCGCCGTCCAACCCGCGAGCAAGGTCGTGATCGATCGCGCCTTCGGGAATGGCGAGGATGCTGACAAGGCTTGCGATCGCCATCGCGCCGAGAAGGTAGAACACGAC
Organism: Bradyrhizobium cosmicum; assembly: GCF_007290395.2. Classification (NCBI taxonomy): domain Bacteria; kingdom Pseudomonadati; phylum Pseudomonadota; class Alphaproteobacteria; order Hyphomicrobiales; family Nitrobacteraceae; genus Bradyrhizobium; species Bradyrhizobium cosmicum. The sequence continues at coordinate 3,149,687 of NZ_CP041656.2, forward strand.
GGTCGGGCCAAACCAATAGGCGCTCAGTCCCGCAAGCCCGGCCGCGACCGCATTGCCGGCGTGATTGAACGTCTCGTTGCGGCCGATCCGCCGGGTGAAGGCGGCATGGCCGAAAATGCCGAGCGAGACGGCGGCGATTGCAGGCGGGAAGACCACGGCAGCAGCCTGCGCGATGCCTTGCGAGATCGCGACCGGCACGAAGCCCGGAAACAGGGGCAGGGATAGCGAGGCAAGCGTCACCATGATTGCGGCGATCACCATCACCAGGCGCTTTGCCCGCGTCGCATCGACCAGCGCACCCGCGGGTGTCTGCGCCACGATGCCGGCGATGGTCGCAATCGACATCACGAGGCCGATGCGCGCCTCGTTCCAGTGCTGCTCGGTGAGGAGATAGACGGCGAGATAGGGGCCGAGCCCGTCGCGGACGTCGGCGAGGAAGAAATTGGCCGCATCCAGCGCACGGCCGGCGCGTCCCTTTTCGTCATTGTCAGACATGAAAGGTTTCCTTCCTCGCCATCGTCTCTTGTCAGGCCGCGTGAGCGTCTTCGCCGTGGCCGTCTTTCGGTTTCCTCGGCTTCTTCACCGGCTTCAGCCGCTGGGAGTCAGGGCCGATCGCTTGCGCGTGGATCACGCGCCCGTGCCTGGTCTGAAGTCCGTCGCCACGGCCGGCAAGCCTGGCGCCCGGTGCAAGCAGAGCCGCAAAGTGCTCAGCTTCCTTCGGGCCGACGCGCAGGACGGTGCCGTCCGACAGCAGCGCGCCGCGCAGCTCGCCCTTCGGACCGAACAGCGAAAGCTCGACGCTATCCTGGACGGACATCGGCTCGTGCTTCACCTTCGGATGTTTGCGGTCGTGGTCTGGACCCTCGTCGACGATCTCGCGTCCACCCGCCGTGATCACGGCGACTGCTGTGAGCAGGTTTGCGCCGCGCGGCCGTACCCCGCGCACGCGGACCTTGTCCCCCGGCGAGAGATGCCGGGTGAGCTCGCCCTCCATATGCGGCGGCGTGTGAACCAGGGTGGCGGCCTGCTTGTCTTTCATGACGAAGCCGTCGACCTCACCGTGGGGATTCATAACGAAGCGCTCGAGGGTGCCTGCGACTTCCGGCAGGCTTTCGGGATCGATCCAGTGCATGTTGGCGTCCTGTCTGTTTCAGCTTTGAATGAGCATCAGCCGCGCGGCGGCGGGGGCGGCGGTGGGCCGAAGCCGGGAGGCGGTGGCGGTGCGCGACGGTCCGGTCCATCCTTTGGTCCATCCTTGGGTCCGGGCGGGCGCGGGCCGCGTAGCTCGGTCATCTGCTCCGGGGACGCGCCGATGGCGCGCACGCCGACGACCTTGCCAAGCGCGGTATCGAGAATGTCGCCGCGCGCGGAGACGGTTTGACCCTGGCGCAGCTGGTCTTGCAGGCGCTCGGCCTCCGGCGGCGGCAGGCGCAGCGTGGTCCCGTCGTCGAGCAGTGCACCGTTCACTTCACCGCGCTTGCCGTGCAACAGCGCCGCGATCCTGCCGCTGACGACCTGATCATCATTGTTCGCACGCCGGTCCGGCGGGCCGTTGTCAACGACGCTCTTGCCGGTCGCGATGTTGGTGATCGAGGCTGCGTCGAGCAGCGGCATGGCGCGGGCGCGCAATCCCCGGATCGAGACGTTGTCGCCGGGGCGGATCGCAAACACGATCTGGGCGGTGAGATGCGGGGGCAGCTTCACCTCGGTGCCGTCGGTGAGAATGACGCCGTCGACGTCGCCGCGCGGCGTCAGCGTGTATTGCCGGACGGTTCCGCGGGTCTCCGGAAGCTGCGAGGAATCCCACATCGGATCCCTTGACTGCGAGTAAGCGGCCGCACCGCCGCCGATCGCCGTGGTGGCGAGCAGCACGCAGAACAGCGCGCGCATGCGTGTCATCTTCTTCATGGAACGAATCCTTTCAATTTCGCGACGTCGGTCGCTTGCGGTAACTTCAGCAAGCGACATGCCAGCGGCGAAATCATTGAAAGGAAAGAGAAAATCCGGGAGGTGGAGATGTCAGTCGTCGTCTTTCCCGACGCCGTCCGTCAGCTTTTCTGACACCTCGACGAGGCCGTAGCGCTGCATCTTCGTGTAGAGGAGCTGGCGGTTGATGTTGAGGCGGCGTGCGGCTTCGGTCCGATTGCCGGCGCAGGCATCCAGCGCGCGAATAATCATTGTCTTCTCGAGCTGCGCGACGGCCGCGGGCAGATCCGCGTCGGATGCGGCGATGTCAGTCGGTATCTCGTTCGCGCTTGTATCGATGTCGTCGGGTCCGATGACGTCAGCGCGCGTCATGATGCAGGCGCGTTCGATGACGTTGCGCAGTTCGCGGACGTTGCCGGGCCAGGAATGGCGCTGCAATTTGTCGACGGCGGCTTTGCTGAGATGCTTGTACCGGCTGCCGCTCGCGGCCCCGCGGGCCAGGAAGTGCTGGGTGAGTGGCAGGATATCCCCCGTGCGGTCGCGCAGCGGGGGAATCGCGATCTGCACCACATTGAGCCGGTAATAGAGATCCTCACGGAATTCCCCCGCCGCGGCGAGCCTGGCGAGATCGCGGTGGGTGGCGGCAACGACGCGCGCATTGGTGCGCACGGGCTTTCCGCCGACGGGCGTGATCACCTGCTCCTGCAGGGCGCGCAGGATCTTTGCCTGCATGGCAAGCGGCATGTCGCCAATCTCGTCCAGGAACAGCGTGCCGTTGGCCGCGTCGCGAAACGCGCCGGCACGGTCCGCGGTCGCGCCCGTGAAGGATCCCTTCACATGGCCGAACAGCTCGCTCTCGAGCAGGTCTTCGGGGATCGCTGCACAATTGACCGCGACGAAAGGGCCGTCCTTCCGCTTGCCGTGGACGTGGAGAGCGCGCGCCACCAACTCCTTGCCGGTCCCGGTCTCGCCGAGAATCAGCACGATGGCGTTGCTGTCGGCGGCAAGACCGATTGCCTTCTGGACGCTGCGCATGGGCGCGCTCGACCCGATCAGGCCGTCCTCGGTGTCGGCATCCGGGCCGCTGACCATGGGCATGCGCTCAGGAAGCCGGCACAGCAGGTCCTTCAGCTCCGCGCGTCCGATCGGTTTGCTGAGGTGATCGAAGGCCCCGAGGCGCATGGCCTCGATCGTGTTGGCGGCGCTGGCGAAGGCCGTCAACACCACGACGGGCGGCGCGTCCGTGCGCGCGCGTATCCGGCGAAGCACCTCAATTCCATCCATGCCGCCGGGCATGCGCAAGTCGAGCAAAACGACATCGACCTCGCCATCGAGCGCGGCGAGACCCTCGCGGCCAGACGCAGCGAGGCGGGGCGAATGGCCGAGATCGGCGAGCGCTTCGGCGAGACCCTCGCGCAGCGCCGCATCGTCGTCGACGATCAGGACTGTCGCCATGGCACTTCAATCTCGAAAATCGCCCCGCCGACGTCCCGGAGCAGGCGAACATTGCCATGATGATGCCGTGCGATTTCGCGAACGATGGCAAGTCCGAGGCCAGTGCCGTCGGCGCGTCCCGTGACGAACGGTTCGAACAGGCGCTCCCGCACCTCGTCGGCAATGCCGGGGCCGGTGTCTGCCACCCGCAGCAGCAGGCTGCCGTCCCGCCGGCCTGCGTCCACGGCGATCGTCCCGCCGGCCGGGGTGTTCTGGATGGCGTTGATGATCAAATTGTCGAGCGCACGCTGCATCTGGGACGGATCCAGTTGCGGTAACGGCGAGGATGCGGGCCCGGTTCCCGCAGTCAAGGTTATGCCCCGGGCCGCGGCGAGGTCGCGATGGCTTTCCACCGTTCGCGCCAGGAAAGTCTCGAGATCGACCTCCGCCATCCTGGGCTCGCGGGCCTGCGTCATCTCCAGGAGGTCGCGCAACAGGGTGTCGAGCCGGTCAACCTGCTGGAGAATGGCGTTCAGCGCCGCTTCGCTACGCGAGCCGTCTGCAACGGCCAGCGCGTTCTCCGCCTTAAGCCGCATTGCGGCGATGGGGTTGCGGATTTCGTGGGCGAGGCCGGCCGACATACGGCCAAGCGCTGCGAGCCGCTCGGCGGCAGCGGCACGCCGGCGCTCCACGGACAGGCGCTCGCCAGTGCTGTTGAGCGCATCGACCAGCCGGTCGAGCTCGGGCGCTCCTGTCCGCGCCAGCTTCGGCAGATCGATCGTGCCCTCGCGGCGCTCGTCCAGGGCGGTTTCGATCTGACTGATCTTGCCCGACCAGACATAAAGCATGCGTGCAAGCCACGCGGCCGAACCGAAAATGGTCAGAGCGAGCAGAATGAGGCCCGACAGCAACTGATTGTAGGCGGGACCTTCCGACGTGATGGCGCGGGTCATGGTCCACCCGGTGACCCCCGTCAGCGGGCCTCGCAAGGGGCAGGCATGCACGATCAGCACCTGAGAGCGGCCGTATTGCCTGATCGATGCCGTGCGTCCCGACCGCAGCGCCTCGGCATTGACATCGCGGATGGTGCTGAGCTCGGCCGAGGGAAGGTCGGTTTTCGGTCCGGTGCCTTCATAGGTCGGGAATGCGTAGGCGAGGGAGCCCTGATCGGCCTGCCAGACGCCGCCTTCGACGCCGGGGGCGCCTGCAAGCGCAGTCCGGGTGACGGTTGTCAGTTGCTGCTTCAATTGATCGTCGATCGGTTCGCCGGTCCAACCCACCACGAAGAACTGATAGCGGTCGGCAAGGTCGCGGCAGGCGCGTGCCACCAGCTCTTCGGACCGGGCCAGCCGGGCGTTCGCCGTCTGCTGGAAGGATTCAAACAGCAGATAGCCGGTGGCGGCACCGGATACGACCAGCATGATCCAGAGGGCCAGCAATCGAGTGCGGAGTGAACGCATGCACCTAGAACTCACGGTTTCGGATCAGGTGCCTCAAAACCTCACCGCCAGCAGCACCGCGCCGGCACCGATCATGGCGATCCCGATCCAGCCCTGCGCCGTCGGCCGCTCGCCGAGAAAGGCGAAGGCGAAGAGAGCGACCAGGACGACACTGAGCTTGTCGATCGGCGCCACCAGCGTGGCGGGACCGAGCTTCAGGGCGCGAAAATAGCACAGCCAGGACGCGCCCGTCGCAAGCCCCGACAGCACCAGGAACAGCCAGGTCTTCGACGGGACCGCCGAGGGTGTCGCGAACTGGCCGGTGAAGAACAGCAGCACCGCGAAGGCGAGCAGCACCACGATGGTGCGGATGAAGGTGGCCAGATCCGGATTGATGTTCTCGACGCCGACCTTGGCGAAGATCGCGGTCAGCGCCGCAAAGCAGGCCGAGAGCAGCGCCCAGCTCTGCCAGGCGGAGAATAGGGCGGGTTTCATAGATGTGTTGCTTTCGTCTGGTCGCTCGCACTCCGCCGTCGTCCCGGACAAGCTAAGCGCAGATCCGGGACCCATAATGCGGAAGCTATCTTGGGGCACATACGTCGTCGTTCTTCGCCAAACACCATCCTGTGGTTATGGATCCCGGATCGGCGCGCCGCTTCGCGGCGCTTGTCCGGGACGACAGCGGTGCGCGTGACTTACACTCACCTTGCCACTGACAGTTTTTCGCTGATCGCCTTGCGCAGGATGCGCGACAGCGACTCCACCGAATAAGGCTTCTGGATCAGCTCGAAGCCGCGATGGGCGTTTTCGGCGAGCACGTTGCTGTAGCCGGAGGTGAGCACGACCGGGAGACCCGGATAGCGCTCGCGGATGATGCCAGCGAGCTCGACGCCGTTCATGCCGGGCATGATGACGTCGGAGAAAACGAGGTCGACGGCAAATTCATTCTCGCCGAGGATGGCAAGCGCGGCGTTGGCATTGGCAACGCGGCGGACGACATAGCCGAGATCTTCCAATAGTTCGGTCGAGAACTGGCCGACATCGTCATTGTCCTCGACCACCAGCACGCGATAGCCGCGCCCCGTCGTGGCGGCCTCGCTGATCAGCGCCGCGGCTTCCTTCTCGGCGGCAGGGCTCTGCGCCTGCGGCAGGTAGATGGTGAAGGTCGCGCCCTTGCCCTGCGTGCTCGTCACCGCGATGTCGCCCTCGGACTGCTTTGCGAAACCGAACGCCTGGCTGAGGCCGAGGCCGGTGCCTTTGCCGACTTCCTTGGTGGTGAAGAACGGCTCGAAGATGGCGTCGATATTTTCAGGCGCGATGCCGCTGCCGGTATCCGCAACGGAGATCGCGACATAGTCGCCGCCGCGCGCCGACTGTGCGCGAAGCCCCGGTATGCCAGCGACCTTGCGCACGGCGATGGTGAGGCAGCCTTCGCCGTCCATGGCGTCGCGGGCGTTGATGGCGAGGTTGATCAGTGCGGTCTCGAATTGCGCGATGTCGGCGACGGTGAAGCAATCGGCATCGTCGATCTCGACGACGATCTCGATGCGGCCGCCGACCAGGGGACGGACCAGCTGCGCCACGCCCTCGACCTGGGCGCCGACGTTGAAGATCTGCGGCTTCAGAGGCTGCCGGCGTGCGAAAGCCAGTAGCTGCGCGGTCAGCTTGGAGGCGCGTTCGACGGTGTCGGAGATGGCATCGACATAGCGGCGGCGGCGCTCCTCCGGCAGCTCGCGCCGGCGCAGGAAGTCGGTCGCCGAACGGATGATGGTGAGGAGGTTGTTGAAATCGTGTGCGACGCCGCCGGTGAGCTGGCCGATCGCCTCCATCTTCTGCGACTGGCGCAGCGCTTCCTCGCCGCGGCGGCGCTCGGTGATGTCGACGGCCTCGGGCACGGCGCCGGTGATGTTGCCGTGGCGGTCGAGCACCGGGCGCATGCCGAACTCGAAATCGCGCTCGCCGACGGGAAGGCGCAGCCGCATCTCCATCCGCACCGCTTCGCCTTTCAGCACGGTGTCGAAGGCCCCGCGCACGGTTGCGCTCATGCCTGGCGTCCCGGTGAACCAGGGCGTGTCCCAGAACGGCTTGCCGATCACGTCGGCAGAGCTGGCCTTGATGCCGTCGAGCGCGGTCTTGTTGGCGTAGAGCAATTCGCCCTTGAGATTGACCAGGCCCTGATACTGGTTGCTGGTACCCAGGATCGCGCGCAGCCGTGCCTCGTTGGATTCGAGCTCGGCGGTGCGTTCGGCAATGCGCTCCTCCAGCGTCTCGTTGAGCCGGCGCAGCTCGATCTCGGCCTGCTTGGCGACGGTGATGTCGTGGGCGACGCCGATGAAGCCGATATGCTTGCCGGTCGGGTCCCAGCGCGGCTGCGATTCCGAGCGCAGCCAGCGCCACTCGCCATGGGCGTCCTTGTAGCGCGCTTCCAGCACGAACGGTTTCAGCGAGGCTTCGCCCTGGACGGACTGCTGCAGCACATGCGGCAGATCGTCGGGATGCAGCACCTTGCGCCAGTCGAAGGCGATGGCCTCGTCGTAGGGCAGGCCGACGAAGTCGACATAGGCCCGGTTGGCGAAGGAGCGCGTGCGGTCGAGTTTTGTCACCCAGATCGGCACCGGCGCGCTGTCGGCGATCAGCCGGAAGCGCTCCTCGCTCTCGCGCAGCGTTTCGCGCACCAGCATCTGGTCGGTGATATCGATATGGGCGCCGACGAGTCGGATGGCGCGCCGGTCGCCGCCACGCTCGATCTTGGCGACGACGCGGATCCAGCGGGTCTCGCCGTCGCTCGGGCGGATGATGCGGTATTCGGCTGTGTAATCCTCGCTGATCCCGGCCAGCGCGTCGAGGAAATGCTTGACCGTCGCGTCGCGGTCATCGGGGTGAATGCGGTTGACCCAGTTCTCGTGGGACTCGTCGGCGGCCTCCGGAGGCAGCCCATGGAGCATCAGATATTCGGGCGAGCGGCGGTTCTTGAAGCCCTCGCGGAAGTCGACCTCGAGCCCGCCGACCTTGCCGATACGCTGGATCCGCGCCAGCTCCGCCTCACGCTCCTGGAGCGCGCGATAGGCGTCGTCGCGCTGGCGCGCGATGTCGTCGAGGTGTTGGCGCAGCCTTTCGGCGGCGGTGGTGTCGGGCGAAGAATCGTTCAAGGCGTCGGCCGTTGTGATGCGGGTGCGCACGTGCCGGACCGATATTCACACAGACGCAGCGTGATAGCCATTGCTCAAAGGGGAATGAATTGTCGGAAAAGGTCCGCAGCCAGTCTGAACGCGGTAAAGTCCGATCAGCCAACGCCGGGTCTGGATATTTGTTCCAAACATTGGAACGATGCGTCCGCGGACGCGTCTTTGCGAGGCGTCACAACTCCTATTGATAAAACTCTGTTTCCGAAGAGGCTAAACCTTGAAGCTCTTTGTCTGCCAGTCCTGCGGCAACGTCCTCTATTTCGAGAACCGCGCCTGCGAACGCTGCGGCCACCGTGTCGCCTTCCTGCCGGAGCGGGAGACGATGTCGGCGCTCGAGCCCGACGGGGAGGGCTGGGCCACGCTTGCCGACAAGGGCCGGGGGCGGATGCTGTGCCGGAACGCGGAGTATGATTCCTGCAACTGGTTGACCGACGCGGACGACAGCACCGGCTATTGCCGCGCCTGCCGCCACAACGGCATCGTGCCTGACCTCTCCGACCCCGCGCAGCTCGCCGGCTGGCGCGAGCTGGAGGTGGCCAAGCACCGCCTGTTCTACTCCCTGATCCGCTGGAAGCTGCCGCTCCGGACCCGGCAGGAGGACGCCGAGCACGGCCTCATCTTCAACTTCCTCGCCGACGATCCAAACAGCGGTCAAAAAATCCTGACCGGGCATGACAACGGCCTGATCACGATCGCGCTCACCGAGACGGACGCCATTGAGCGCGAGCGGCGCCGGCTGGAGATGGGGGAGCCGTACCGGACGCTGCTCGGGCATTTCCGCCACGAGGTCGGACATTATTTCTGGGACGTGCTGGTGCGCGACGGCGGCAAGCTGGACGACTGTCGTGCCGTGTTCGGCGACGATTCGCTCGATTACGGCCAGGCCTTGCAACGCCATTATGCCGAAGGCGCGCCGGCGGACTGGCAGCAGAACTACGTCTCGGCCTATGCCACGACCCACCCCTGGGAAGACTTCGCCGAAACCTGGGCGCACTACCTCCACATCGTCGATACCTTGGAGATGGCCTCGGAGTTCGGCATGGAGGTTCGCCCCAAGGTCGACCGCGACGGGGAGTTGACGGCGCGCATTCGTTTCAATCCCTACGAAGCCAGGGACGTCGAGGCGCTCGTCAACGCATGGCTGCCCTTCACCTTCGCCATGAACAGCGTCAACCGCGCCATGGGTATGCGCGATCTTTATCCCTTCATCCTGTCGCCGGCCGTCGTCGCCAAACTGGGCTTCATCCATGGCCTGGTCCGGGACGTGGCCAAGGGCACGCCCAAGGATGCGTCCAAGGCCGCGTCAACGGACCTGCCCAAGCCCGGGAAGCCGTAAGCCGCCCAAGGGCTTGCCGGGCAGGCTTCGGTCTTGCGCTGGTACGCCAGAGGGGCCGGATTTAGACCGTTGCCTCCGGCCTATTTTGATGTACCACGGGGGGCACACGGCCCGTCCGAACGGCCCCAACGGCCAGGGAAGGGTCCCGCCCAAGGTCGAGATTCAAGAAAAGCATGTTCAAGAAGATCCTGATCGCCAATCGCGGCGAAATCGCCTGCCGGGTCATCAAGACCGCGCGCCGCATGGGAATTCAGACGGTTGCGGTCTATTCCGAGGCCGACCGCGATGCGCTCCATGTCGAGATGGCCGATGAGGCCGTGCTGATCGGGCCGCCCGCCGCGGCCGAGAGCTATCTGGTGATCGAGAAGATCGTCGAGGCCTGCCGCAAGACGGGCGCCGAGGCGGTGCATCCCGGCTACGGCTTCCTGTCCGAGCGCGAGGCATTTCCGCGCGCCCTTGAAGCGGCCGGCATCGTCTTCATCGGACCGAACCCGGGTGCGATCGCCGCGATGGGCGACAAGATCGAATCCAAGAAGGCCGCCGCCAAGGCCAAGGTCTCGACCGTGCCGGGCTATCTCGGCGTCATCGAGGACGACAAGCACGCGGTCAAGATCGCCGAAGAGATCGGCTATCCCGTCATGATCAAGGCCTCCGCCGGCGGTGGCGGCAAGGGCATGCGCATCGCGCATTCGACAGCCGAGGTCGCCGAGGGGTTCAATCTCGCCAAGGCGGAAGCGAAAGCCTCGTTCGGCGACGACCGCGTCTTCGTCGAAAAGTTCATCGTCGATCCCCGCCACATCGAGATCCAGGTGCTGGGCGACAAGCACGGCAACGTGATCTATCTCGGCGAACGCGAATGCTCGATCCAGCGCCGCAACCAGAAGGTCATCGAAGAGGCGCCGTCGCCGCTGCTCGATGAGGCCACCCGCCGCAAGATGGGTGAGCAAGCGGTCGCATTGGCCAAGGCCGTGAACTACGACTCTGCCGGCACCGTCGAGTTCGTCGCGGGGCAGGACAAGAGCTTCTACTTCCTGGAGATGAACACGCGCCTCCAGGTCGAGCATCCCGTCACCGAGCTCGTCACCGGCGTCGATCTCGTCGAGCAGATGATCCGCGTTGCCGCCGGCGAGAAGCTCGCGATCGCGCAGAAGGACGTCTCGCTGAAGGGCTGGGCCGTGGAATCGCGCCTCTACGCCGAGGATCCCTTCCGCAACTTCCTGCCCTCGATCGGGCGCTTGGTGAAATACCGCCCGCCGGCGGAAGTCAGCAAGGACGGCATCACCGTCCGCAACGACACCGGCGTGCAGGAGGGCGGCGAGATCTCGATCCACTACGATCCGATGATCGCCAAGCTCGTCACCCATGCGCCGTCGCGCGCCGCGGCGATCGAAGCGCAGGCGACCGCGCTGGACTCGTTCTATGTCGACGGCATCAGGCACAATATCCCGTTCCTGTCCGCGCTGATGCATCATCCGCGCTGGCGCGAGGGCAATCTGTCGACCGGCTTCATCGCCGAGGAGTTTCCCAAAGGCTTTGCCGTCCGCGTGCCGGAAGGCGAGGTCGCACGTCGGATCGCTGCGGTCGGCGCCGCCATCGATCACGTGCTCGGCGAGCGCAAGCGGCAGATCTCGGGACAGATGGGCGGCCGCGTCGTGCAGCGCGAGCGGCGCCGAGCGGTCTGGCTCGACCGACAGGAGATCTTGCTCGAGGTCGCCCGTGAGGGCGAGGCGATCGCGATCCGCTTCGTTGACCATGATGGCAAAACCGGCAATGCACATCTGTTGCAGTCCGCGTGGAAGCCGGGCGATCCGGTCTGGCAGGGCACCATCGACGGTCACGTCGTCGCGGTGCAGACACGCCCGATCGCCAATGGCATTCGCCTCGCGCATCAGGGCGTCGAGGTTCCGGTCTATGTCTGGACCGAAGCGGAAGCCGCGTCGGCCCGGCTGATGCCGGTGACGACGGCCTCCGACACCGGCAAGAAGCTGCTGTGCCCGATGCCCGGGCTCATCGTCTCGATCGCGGTGACCGAGGGGCAGGAGGTCAAGGCCGGCGAGACGCTCGCGGTGGTCGAGGCCATGAAGATGCAGAACGTGCTCCGCGCCGAGCAGGACGGCACCGTGAAGAAAATCCACGCCAGCGCGGGCGCGACGCTCGCGGTGGACGCGCTGATTTTGGAGTTTGCGTAGAGGGTGAGTGGGGCCCTTATCGGCCCGCCAATCTCGTCATTGCGAGCGCAGCGAAGCAATCCAGACTGCCTCGGCGGAAAGATTCTGGATTGCTTCGCTGCGCTCGCAATGACGGAGTATGTTGTGGGGGCGTCGCGTCAGCCGAGACAGCACCATGGCCTTCCGTTCCCGTCGCGAAAAACTGCGTATCATCCTATCAGGCTCGGCCTGCGTCCATCCCGGCTCGGTCTACGATGCGATCTCGATCCGCATCGCCGAGGATCTCGGTTTTCCCCTCGGCATGTTCGGCGGCTCGGTGGCCTCGCTCGCGGTGCTCGGCGATCCCGACATCACGCTGATCACGCTTACGGAGCTGGCAGAGCAGATGCGGCGAATGTCGCGCGCCGCAAGCCTGCCCGTGCTGGTCGATGCCGATCACGGCTATGGCAACGCGCTCAATGTGCGCCGTACCGTGCAGGAGCTGGAGACCGCGGGTGCCGCCGGCCTCACCATCGAGGACACGCTGCTGCCGGCCGGCTTTGGCGAAGCGAAGGCGCAACTGATCTCGCTTGAGGAGGGCGTCGGCAAGATGAAGGCGGCGCTCGACGGTCGTGGCGACCCCTCGCTGGTCATCATGGGTCGTACTGGAGCTGCCTCCATCACCTCGGTCGAGGATGCGATCCGCCGCGCCAAGGCCTACGAGGCCGTCGGCGTCGATGCGCTGTTCTTCACCGGCATCAAGTCGCGCGCCGAGCTCGAGGCGGTTGCGGCTGCGACGCATCTTCCGATCGTGCTGGGCGGAGCGCCGGAGGACATGAACGCGCTCGATTATCTCGCCGGCCAGCGCGTACGCATCGCGCTCCAGGGCCACGCGCCGATCGCGGCGGCCATGCAGGCCGTCTACGAGACGCAGAAGGCACTACGCGAAGGCACGCCGCCGAAGGCGCTCAAGGGATTGCCCTCGGCGGAACTGACCAACCGCGTCACGCGCGAGGCCGACGTCAAGGCACGCAGCGCCGATGTGCTCGGGCTGAAAAAATGAGCCAGGCGATCCTCCAGGTCATGATCCGCGGGCGCGTGCAGGGGGTCGGCTATCGGGCCTGGGTCGAGTCCCAGGCGGTCACCTGCGGCCTCGAAGGCTGGGTTCGCAACCGCCGTGACGGTGGCGTGGAAGCGCTGTTCGCAGGTCCGCCGAACCATGTCGCCGAAATGGTCGCTCTGTGCCGCCACGGGCCGCCGTCCTCGCGCGTGGACAGCGTCACCAGCGAGACGGCGAGCGTGGACGAGTTGAACCTGCGCCGAGCAGGGGAGACGTTTTCGGTGTTGCCGACGGTGTAGGATATTACGGGAGCGATGGGCCGTAAGAGTTCGTCATGGCCGGGACAAGCCCGGCCATGACGCCGTGGAGGGTTGAGGGTTGGTGCGTCCAACAATCACCGAGGCAACTTCGCGATCGCCTCGCTCAGCTCGTGGATCTCGTACGGCTTGCGCAGGATCGGGAAGTCGCCGCGCGCGTCGGCGGCGGCCTCGCTGTAGCCGGTGGCGAGCAGGATCGGCAGGCCGGGGTGGATCTGGCGCAGATGATGGGCGAGGCTGAGACCGTCCATCTTGCCGGGCATCACAATGTCGGAGAACACGAAGTCGACGCCGTTCTGCTCGAGCTCGCGCAAGGCCGACTCGGCGTCGGGAACGCGGCGGACGCGGTAGCCGAGCTGCTCGAGCAGCCCGATGCTGACGACCGCGACGTCCGGATTGTCTTCCACCAGCAGCACCGTGCCACTGCCGCGGAACGGCGTGGCTTCCGGTATCTCCCTCGTCGGCGCATCCGTGCCACGCGGCAACAGGACGGTGAAGGTCGTGCCCTTGCCGAGCTCGCTTGCGACCTTCACGGTGCCACCAGCCTGATGCGCGAAGCCGTGCACCTGCGACAGGCCGAGGCCCGTGCCCTTGCCGATCGGCTTGGTCGTGAAGAACGGCTCGAAGATCTTGTCGACGACGTCGGAGGGAATGCCGAGCCCGGTGTCGGCGATGTCGATGGCGACGAACTGGCCGGTCAGCAGCGTCTCGTCCAGCACGACGTTGCGCGCGCTGACTGTCACGGTGCCGCCGTCAGGCATCGCATCGCGGGCATTGATGACGAGGTTGAGCAGCGCCGTCTCGAACTCGGAAGCGTCGGTCCTGATTGGCCAGAGATCGTGGTCGATGTCGAAGGCAAGGCGAATGGAGCTGCCGACGCCGGCATCGAGCACCTCGCGGATCGAAGCGATGCGCTCGGCGAAATCGATCGCCTGCGGATTGACGCTCTGCCGCCGCGCGAAGCTCAGGAGCTGGCCGGTCAGCGCGGCGCCGCGCTTGGTCGCGGTCTCGATCGCCGAAATCGCGCGGTGAAGCTTGGCGTCGTCCTGGGTGCCCTTCTTCAGGATGTGAAGGCTGCCGCTGATGATCATCAGGAGGTTGTTGAAATCGTGCGCGACGCCGCCGGTCAGCTGGCCGAGCGCGTCGAATTTCTGCGACTCGGCAAGCTGCGTCTGCATTGCCTCGAGCCTGACCTGCGTATTGCGGCGCTCGGTGATGTCGCGGGTGATCTTGGCATAGCCGACGAGGGCGCCATCCTCGTAGATCGGGTCGATAATGACGCTCGCCCAGAAGAACGTGCCGTCCTTGCGGACGCGCCAGCCTTCCTCCTCGTAGCGGCCCTGGTCCCGCGCGATGCCGAGCGCGCGGGCGGGCTTGCCGTTGGCCCGGTCGGCCTCGGTGTAAAATCGGGAAAAGTGCTGGCCGACGATCTCGTCGGAGGAGTAGCCCTTGATGCGCTCGCCGCCGATATTCCAGCTGGTGACGATCCCTGCGGGATCGAGCATATAGAGGGCGTAGTCCGCGACTCCTTCCACCAACAGCCTGAAACTGCGCTCGCTTTCGAACAAGTCTCTCTGTTGACTGGATTTTTTAACCATTCCGGGACCCCGCCTTGATCGGGGCAAACGTTTGAAGGTCCGTTTGGTTCCCGCCGGTTGAAGGATTCTTGGGCAACTTTGCGCAACGGTATACAGCAGGCAAGGCAGCCGGCCCTTGATCGGGCTGATCGCGGCGTCAGGACGCTGCGCTCCTGAAGGTCGCCGCGATGGCTCGCAGCGCCGCCAGTTTTGCGGGATCGCTGACCTTCGAATGCAGCATCACTTTCGAGCTGCCGAGCTTGGGTAGCTTGTGCGCGGGCCCGATATCGATCAGACCCGCCGGTGCTATCCGCCGCGCCAGCGGCGCAATCGCGAGTCCGGCAAGAGCTGCCGCCGCCACCGCCGTGACACCGCCGCCGACAAAACGCTCGCGCCAGGCGATGCCGGCTTTGTCGAGCGCGCGCACGGCGATGGCGCGCACGCCGCAGGGCGGGGCGAGTGTCGCGAGTGGCAGCGCCTCGCCCTTCGGCAGGGAGAAGCGTCGTGACGCGAACCAGCCGAACTCGTCTTCAGTCAGCTTTTCGCCGCCGCGTCGGCTGCCTTCCTGCCGGACGATCACCGCATCGAGCTGGCCTGCATCATAGGCGTCCTGCATCTCGCGCGAGAAGCCGATGGTGACGGCGAGGATGAGGTTCGCTGACATCGCGTGCAGGCGTTCGAGCAGCGGCACCAGCTCGGGGCCCGCGGCATGGTCGGAGATGCCGAGCGAGAGCGATTGCGCGGCCGCTGCTTCGCCCGATAGCGCGCGGTCATGCGCGTCGATCAGCGCCCGCGCGCGATCGACGAACGCTGCGCCGTCGGCGGTGAGCCGGACCGCGCGGGGCGAACGCTCGACGAGCCGTTTGCCGAGCAAGGTCTCTAGCCGCTGCAGCTTGAGACTGACCGCCGCCTGCGTGGTGCCGAGCGCTTCCGCGGCGCGGGTAAAGCTCTGGAGGTCGGCGACGAGCAGGAACGCTTTGATGGTGGCGATGTCGAGGGTGGCTGTCATAATTATTCATTATCACTGGTATCAACAGAGATAAGATACCAAAATGACGGCGGAAGGTCTAGCTTCTCTCCAACGCCGCGCGAACACCGCGCCGCATCTTGAGGAGACATCGCCAATGCCGTGTCCGAGCTCACCGCAAAAATCCTGCACAAGGATCCCAAGGTGACGGCCATCATCGTGAAGTCCGTGGATGCGAGCGACTGGTTCGCGGGAGGCCAATCGCTCGCCGAGCAGAAGCTTGCGAGCTACTGGATCGACATCCACGTCACCGAAGGCACCAACACCAAGGACGAGAAGGCGGCCTATCTCACCGCGATGTTCAAACGGATGGCCGACATAATCGGCCCGCTGCATCCCGAGACCTACCTCC
Source organism: Bradyrhizobium cosmicum (assembly GCF_007290395.2). Lineage (NCBI taxonomy): Bacteria > Pseudomonadati > Pseudomonadota > Alphaproteobacteria > Hyphomicrobiales > Nitrobacteraceae > Bradyrhizobium > Bradyrhizobium cosmicum. The sequence continues at coordinate 3,165,487 of NZ_CP041656.2, forward strand.
ATGTCGACGAGGTCAAGGGCGATGCCTATGGCTTTGGAGGCCTGACGCAGGAGCGCCGCTACATCGCCGGCAAGCTCGAAATTGCGCTGCAGGCGGCGTGAGACAGGAAGGCCGCGGGCGAGCCAACCCGCCCGCGGCCCGATCGTCAGCTCGCCACCCGGAACTGAACTTCGGCGTCGTTGATGAAGCACGTCTTGTCGAACAGCTTCAGATCAAGCGGGTTCGGCAGCCTGACATCGTCGAGGTCGGGGCAGGGCTTGATCGAGGGGTCATAGGACCTGTCGATTTGCGAGATGAAGACCACGATCAACCCCTTGTCGCGTGCGAACGATTTCAGGGCGCGCACCTGAACGGTCAGGTCCGGATTTTCCCGCCGCTGGTCGAGCAGCTGCAGATAGTCGATCACCACGACTGTACCGCGGGAAGCTGCGGCCATCTGCTTGACGACGTAATCGGCGCTGATCGCGTCGGAGCAATCGACCTCGAACAGCTGATCGAACTCCGCCGGGTTCGCGCCGATCGCCTGGAAGCGATCCAGCACGTCTCTCTCGGTGTATTCGAGTGAGAAGAACGCGGCGCGATGGCCGGCCTTCATGGCCTCCACTGCAAGTTCGATGCTCATCAGCGTCTTGCCCTGACCGGGGCGCGCCCCGACCAGAACCAGATCACCCGGCCGGAATTGCGGAAACAGCCGGTTCGCAGGCGTCGCTGCGGCGGCTTTCGCGGCGAGCATGCTCCAGGCGGGAAACCCTTCCGCCGTAGCGATGCGGTCGAGCGCGTCGTGGAGGGGGATGCCTTGCTCGCGCGACAGGCGCTTGGCCTTGCGCTTCAGATGATAGATCGGTGCAGACAGTCTCATGGTCAGAACCTCCCATTGCGAGCAGAAAGCGCAATCCCTCCTTATGCCTTGGCGCTCGAACAGTCGGTCCGATGATCGCATCGCCCGGCATGATCTGTACTTTCCCGGCGGAGGGGGGAGGCGTGGGCGGCACCTGCAACCAGTGTAGCCGATTCCGCGGCGAGCGGAAAACGCGCGGTCAGGCTCGAACAGAAAAAGTGCTAGACCGCCGCCTCCGGCAGCAGCGCACGCGTCGGCCCGAACAGCTCTTCGAACGCCTGCCGGAGTGCGATATCGACATCGGCCATGGTCACGAGCTGGCCGAGATCGACCAGTGAGGTGACGCCGTAGCGGGGATCGGCGACGCCGCAGGGCACGATGCCGGCGAAATGCGACAGCTCCGGCTCGACATTGATGGCGATGCCGTGGAACGAAACCCAGCGCTTCAGCCGCACGCCGATCGCCGCGATCTTGTCCTCGTGCTCCGCGCCCTTGTCGGGCCGCTTGACCCAGACGCCGACCCGGTCCTCGCGCCGCTCGCCGCGGACGTTGAAGGCCGCGAGCGTGCGCAGGATCAACTCCTCCAGGCTCGCGACATAGGCCCGCACGTCCGGCCGGCGCCGCTTGAGGTCGAGCATGATGTAGGCCACCCGCTGGCCGGGCCCGTGATAGGTGAGCTGGCCGCCGCGTCCGGTCGCAAAGGTCGGGAAGCGGGGATCGAGCAGGTCGGAGGCCTTGCCCGAGGTGCCGGAGGTGTAGAGCGGGGGGTGTTCGAGCAGCCAGACCAGTTCCGGCGCCTCGCCCGCCGCGATCTCCGCGACTCGGGCCTCCATGGCGGCCACGGCTTCCGGATAGGGCACCGGCGCGTCCGAGATCCGCCATTCGACGGGGACGCCGTCCGTGGCGGAAAACGAGGTCAAATCGAGGTCTTGGCGGGGGTTTTGAGGCGAATTAACCATTGGCTAACCATAACGTGGTGATGATCGCAGGTGCAAATGCCAGTCTCCAGTTGCGGTGGTCATGACAGTGCCGACACTCGATAAAGTCACCGTGGATCTCATGGTCGTCCTCGGGACGACCACCATGCCGATCCATCAAGTATTACGTCTTTCCCGCGGCGCCATCATCGAGCTGGACGCAACCGAGGCCGACGAGGTCAAGGTTTTGGCCAACAATCTCCCCGTAGCCTCCGGCGTCGTGCTGGTCGACCGCAACCGCATCGCGGTCGAGGTCAAGCAGATGCTGCCGCGCACGACCGGCACGCGGTAGCGGCCGGGCAGGCAGGGCTCGGCCCCCATAGGGCCGATCCGGGCAGGAAGCCAGAATTTTCCTGCCAAGCTTGTGGAATTCGGGGCCTTTGCAGGCTTGTACCCCTCTGATGGATTTGTTAGATCGGCGCCGTTGATCCGGCAGGCCTCAAGCCTTAAGCCGGCATCCCCAAAGCGCTCGTGGCGGAATTGGTAGACGCGCTGCCTTGAGGTGGCAGTGAGTAAAATCGTGGGGGTTCGAGTCCCTCCGAGCGCACCACAAGCCAATATTGGCTGGTATCCCTTAGTTTTCTGACTTTTGCCCCGGGACCAGCGTTGCCTCGCCCCGGATTTGGCTCGATTCGTCCTTCACGCACTCCGCGCCGACCGCCGCAGCGACTGCGGCGGATGACCGAAGGCGCGGATGAAGGCCCGGCGCATCCGCTCGGGATCGCGAAAGCCGGTGGATTGCGCGACGCGCTCGATCGCCTCGCCCGACGACTGCACCCGCTCGCGCGCGACCTCGACCCGCAATCGCTCCAGCGCCTTGGACGGCGTGGAGCCGGTTTCGGCGATGAAGGAGCGGACGAAATGCCGTGAGCTCAAGCCCGCCCGCTCGGCAAGTGAGTCGACCGTGAGCTGCGCATCCAGATTCTCGCGCATCCAGGACAACAGGCTGCCGAAGCGGCCGTTCGGCGTCTTGAGCTCGAGCAGGGTCGAGAACTGCGATTGGCCGCCGCCGCGGCGATGATAGAGGACCAATTGCCGGGCGGTCGCCTGCGAGATCTCCTCGCCGTGGTCCTCGGCGATCATGGCAAGCGCAAGATCGATCCCGGCGGTGATGCCGGCCGACGTCCACACCCGATCATCCCGGATGAAGATCTGGTCCGGCTCGAGCCTGACGTTCGGGTAGCGCCCAGTGAAGTCGCGCGCGCAGCACCAGTGCGTCGTCGCGCAGCGGCCATCCAGCAGTCCCGCCTCGGCAAGCAGATAGGCCCCGTTGCAAACGCTGGCGATGCGCACGCCACGCTTGGCGAGTCTGCGAATGAACGCGATCGTCGTCTTGCAGCGTGCCGCGGCCTCGACGCCTTCTCCGCCCGCGACGAAGAGCGTCGTGACGGCGCTGGCCGCGCGCAGGTTGCGCGCCAGCATCTCGGTGCCCGACGAGCTGCGCACCGCGCCTGCCTTGGCCGCGATCGTGATGATCTGCGGCGCGTCCGGTGCGTGACGTCTGGCGATTTCGAACACCGAGATCGGCCGGCCGCATCCAGCAACTGGAATTCTGGAAAGATCAGGAAGCCGATCATGGACGCGTCCAAAAATGAGGGAATTACGCCGTTTCCGCAGCCTAGGCCAACATGGCACGCTGCAACCGTCAAGCGCGATGTCGAGGTTGGATATGTCGGGTCCGTTGCAGATCGGCCTTCTGGTTTTTCCCCGCGTCACCCAACTCGATCTCACGGGTCCGGCTCAGGTCTTCTCCAGCCTGCCGGACGTGAACGTGCATCTGATCTGGAAACGCATCGAACCCGTGCCGAGCGATTCCGTGATTACGCTGACGCCGACGATCACGTTCGCCGATTGCCCGCAGCTCGACGTGATCTGCGTTCCGGGCGGCTACGGGACCGATGAGCTGATGCTCGACGAGGACGTCCTCGTCTTTCTGCGCAGGCAGGAGAAGGGCGCCCAATACGTCACCTCGGTCTGCACCGGCTCGCTGGTGCTTGGGGCAGCGGGGCTGTTGCAAGGCTATCGCGCGGCGACGCACTGGACCGCTACCGACGCATTGCCGTTCTTCGGCGCATCGGTGTCGCGGGAGCGGGTCTGCGTCGATCGCAACCGGATCACCGGCGGCGGCATCACCGCCGGCATCGACTTTGCGCTCACGCTGGTCGCGATGTTGAGGGGCCGTGCCGCCGCGGAGATGGTTCAGCTCCGCATGGAATACAATCCCGCCCCGCCGTTCGAGGCCGGCTCGCCGGACACGGCGCCGGCTGAGATCGTCGCAGCGATGAAGGAGCGCGTCGCGCCGGCACAGGCGAAACGGCTGGAGTTCGTCAGGAAGGCCGTCGGTCAGCAGGGATAACACGCTGCGAAAATCGGCAGTTGGAATCGGGATCGTTGGGCAGGTCATCGCTGACGGATGTTGCGATGCTGGAATGGAGTGGGGCAATGGCGCCTTGTCGTGTTCGTAAGTTGCAGTCATGGCGCGTCCCGCTTGCCCGGTTCACCCTGGGACTTGTCCTGACGCTGGGTCCGGTCGCGCTCGCCGAGCGGAGTGCGGCTGCCGACTTCTCCGGCGGAGTGGTCAAGATCGGCATCATCAACGATCAGTCGGGTCCATTGTCGGATAATTCCGGACCAGGCTCCGTCGTCGCCGCAAAGTTGGCCGTGGAGGATTTTCAGAAGGCGACACCTGACATCAAGGTGGAGATCATCTTCGCCGACCACCAGAACAAGCCGGACATAGGGGCGCAAATTGTCCGCAAATGGTTCGACGTCGACGGGGTCGACATGGTCGCCGATGTCGGCAATTCGGCGGTGGCTCTCGCCATCCAGTCGATTGCGCGCGACAAGAACAAGATGGTCATCTATTCGGCCGTCGGCACCACCGAGATCGGCGGCAAGCAATGTTCACGCACCGGATTGATGTGGCTGCACGACAATTACAACCTCGTCTCCGGATCGGTTCGCAGGCTGGTGTCCCAGGGCTATGACAGCTGGTTCTTCATCGCGGCCGACTATGCGTTCGGACGCAATATGGTGGAGGTGTCCCAGCGTGTGCTTGCGGAAGGACGAGCAAAGTCGCTGGGTGCCGTCTTTCACCCACTCGGAAACGCCGATTACAGCTCGTTCCTGCTGCAAGCCCAGGCCTCGAAGGCCAAGGTCGTCGCCTTTGCCAATGCCGGCGAGCAGCTCGTGACCGTGATGAAGCAATGGCACGAGTTCGGAATGAACATGGGGGCGCAGAAGCCGGTCGCCGAGCTGATGTTCCTGACCGACGTGCACGCCATGGGCGTCGAAACGGCCAAGGGGCTGACCACCGTCACGGCCTGGTATTGGGGGCTGAACGAGGAAACGCGGGCGTTCGGCCAGAGGTTCTACAAGCTCCACAAGGCCATGCCGACCGCGCCGCAGGCCGCCGTCTACTCCGCCGTGCTGCAGTATCTGAGAGCGGCCGCTGCGGCTGGAACGGACGAGACCGACGCGGTGCTCGAGAAAATGCGCGCCATGCCGGTGGATGATTTCTACGCGCGTGGCGCACGGCTGCGTGCCGACAACAAGCTGGTGCACGATTTCTATCTGGTGGAGGTCAAGAAGCCCGAGGACGTCAAGACCCCTTGGGGTTACTACAACGTCGTCGAGAAGATTTCCGCCGACGACGTCTTTTTTCCCCTAAGCCAGAGTGAATGCCCGTTGCTCAAGGCATCGGCAAACTAGCCTCGGCTGCTTCCGCAGGGCGCCTCTCGTTCGTGCGGCGCCAGATCGGGAAGGGGTCCGCGAGCTTTGCCCATTCCGCGACGTTCATGGCCGGCTTGCCCGGGACGAGGCAGGCGTCGAGGCGGGCGCGGAGCGAGCCTTCGTTCATGCCGGTGCCAATGAACACGATCTCCTGGCGGCGATCGCCATAGATGTCGTTCCAGTTCGCGCGCAACTGCTTTCGCCACGAGGGATCATCCGGCCATCTTTCCGCAGGCACGCTGGCCCACCAGAAACCAAGTGCCTCCGTGCGCGTGATCGAGCCGGCCTGGCTGATCTCGCCAAGCCATTGCGGGCGTGTCGCCAACCAGAAATGGCCCTTGGCGCGAATGACGCCGGGCCACGGCTCCCTGACGAACTTGTCGAATTTTTCGGGATCGAACGGCCGGCGCGCGCGATAGACGAAGTTGGTCACGCCGTATTCCTCGGTCTCCGGCACATGATCTGCAAAGCCGTAGAGTTCTTTGTACCACAGCGGATGCTGCTGCGCTCTTTCGAAGTCGAACCGGCCGGTGTCGAGAATGCGATCGAACGCGACCCGGCTGTGGTTGGCTTCGATCAGGTCCGCGTCCGGATTGAGCGCGCGGATGATCTTGCGTGCCGCCTCGCGCTGCTCGGGCAGGGCGTCATCGACCTTGTTGAGAACGATCACGTCGGCGAACTCGATCTGCTCGACGAGGAGATCGACCAGCGTGCGCTTGTCGTTCTCCAGCGCTTCGCCGCGTTGCGCCAGAAAATCCGTCGACGAATAATCCCTGAGCAGGTTCACGGCGTCGACCACGGTGACCATGGTGTCGAGACGCGCGACATCGGAGAGGCTTTCGCCGTCCTCAGTCCGGAAATCGAAGGTCGCCGCGACCGGCAGCGGCTCGGAGATGCCGGTGGATTCGATCAGGAGATAATCGAAGCGGCCGTTCGCCGCGAGAGCGCGCACCTCCTTCAGGAGGTCGTCGCGCAGCGTGCAGCAGATACAGCCGTTCGTCATCTCGACGAGCTTCTCGTCAGTCCGGGACAGATTCGCACCACCATCGCGGACCAGGTCCGCATCGATGTTCACCTCGCTCATGTCGTTCACGATCACAGCCACCTTCAGGCCGTGCCGGTTGTTCAGGACGTGGTTCAGCAAAGTGGTCTTTCCAGCCCCGAGGAAGCCGGACAAGACGGTGACGGGGAGCTTTTGCATGGAGGTCGAAGAGCCTTTTCAGAGGGCGACGGCGCGGGGGAGAGGGCATGGGACCGAGTATGTAATGTTATAACATTACATTCTCTGGCGACGTGTTCGTCAAGTCGTTTCGCGGTTCAGCCGGAAATGTTGGGGTGCCTCATCATCGCCCCGGCGGTCTCGGCGGGACGATTGCAGTACAGCAACACGCCCGAGCGATACGCGTCCTCAGCCGTATTCCTCGCCGATGCCGTATTCTCTGTAGATCTCCAGCGGATCCGACTCCGGAAACAGCCGGCATTTGGCCTGCGCGAGGTGAAGGCTCACCGCCGACGGCTCCTTGCCGTTTGCGAGCATCTTGCGGATGTCGTCCATATGCGCGCTCGGCTGGTGTTTTGGTTCGAGCTGCTCCAGCGCGACCAGCGCGGTCGCCAGCGCCTCGGTCAGAACCCAGTCGTCGTGGCCCGTGATTCCCTTTTTCGGCATCGGCAGACCCCACATGCGGTGGCTGTGCCAGTGTACCGTAGGTCCCACCGAATCTCCATCGCGCCGCGGCGAGGGAACACGATGATGGTTGCGTGCTCGCTTGCATTACGGCGGCGCGTGGCTAAAAGGCGCCATTGCGCGGGCGATCGTATCTTTGTTGAAACAAAGTTGGCGTAGACGGCCCTCGCGCAACCTGTAGGCCGGCTGTCCCGGCCTGCAATCCTCGATCCTGAATTCCACAAAGCCAGACGGTCATACCGCTCAAGGCCGGAGCCAGCATGGTCTTTCTAAGCTTCGTCTACCGCTTCATGACCAATTTCGCCTTCATGGCGATGGTCTATTTCAGCCTGAACTTCATGGAGAAGTATCAGAACCGGGCGATCATCGCGATCCTGGTGCTGGTCTACGCCGGCATGCGCGCGGCCTCGACGCTGCGTGCGTTCTACTTCTTCCAGAAGATCGAGAAGCTGGAGGCCGAGACCAAGCGCCTGCAAGCCCCGATCAATGACGGCTCGGGCGGAACCAACGCACGCAAGCAGGTGGTGGCCGATGTCGCCCGGCTGCGGCGGGACGGCGAGCTGAAGTCCTATATGGACCTGTTCTTCCTGGCGCTGATCGTGCTGCTCTGCGTCGCCAACATCCTGCGGCAGTAAGGCTTACTGCGCGCGCTTCTTCAGGCTCGCCACGCGGGTCGGATGCGCCGCGGCGCTCTTCGGTGATGCAGTCTTCGGTGACGTGGTCTTGGGAGCGGTGCTCCCGGCCTGCGCGGCATGTTTTGGTGTGCTGTGTGCCGCGTGGGCGCTCCGGGAGCCGTGCAGCTTGCCTGCCTTGCCCCTGGCCGCACGCGGCGCCTCGGCAGCCATCGCCATCCGCGTCGCGGCACGCCGCGACAAGGTCGTCGACAGCAACACTTCGATCGAGCCTTCCGGGATCGCAAACAGATCGCGGCCCGGCACGGGCAGGGTGGCCGCGACATTCGCCTGCGCGATCGTCTTGCGCGGCAGCAGCGGCTGGTGCCCGGCCTGTGCGTTGAGATCGGCGAGGCTGGGCGCCGGAAGCCTCGGGGTCTGCGTGAACACGAAATTCGGCACGGCCGGCCAGCGGGCGATCGGCACGGTCTCGGTCGGCGGATGCAGCAGCCATTCCACCGGCGTGGTCGGCGTTGCCGGCAGTTCGGCGGTCGCCGGCACCACATGCACGATGCGATAGCCGCGCGCCTTGAGGTCGCGGATGATCTTCGGCAGCGCCGCCACCGTGCGGGCCTGGATGTCGTGCAGCAGCAGGATGCCCTTGCCCTTGGCCTCCAGCCGCTGGATCGCGAGCTGGTAGACGCGGTCGGACGACACATGCCGCCAGTCGTCGGCCGGGAAGTCGGCGCTCCAGACCTGGATGCCGCGCGAGAGGAGGTAGTTCTCGACGCCATCGGCGCGCATCAGGCCGGGAATGCGGAAGAACGGCGCGAGTTGCCTGGACGGATCGGTCATCGCGGCCGAGGTCCACTCGATGCCGCCATTGATCTCGGCTTCGGCCTTCTCGATCGGCATCCTGTCGAACGTCAGCGGATGGTTCATGCTGTGGGTGCCGACGGTGTGGCCTGCCGCCACCAGCTTGCGCACGCCTTCCGGGTTCGCCTTGGCCTGGCCGCCGATGATGAAGAAGGTCGCCTTGATGCACTCGTCGTCGAGCATCTTGAGGATCTGGTTGGAATATTTCGGCAGCGGACCGTCGTCGAAGGTCAGCACGACCTCGTGGTCCTTCAGCGGCAGCGTCTCGCGATATTGCATCGTGCCGATGCGCGGATGCTCGCGCGGATCGACGACGAGCGTGCGGGACGTCCCGAGCGCGTCCGGATGGCCGGGGCAATCGCCTGCAAACGCCGCCGGTGTGCCGACGGTGAGCAATCCGAGACAGAGGACGATCCACGATCGCGTCCGGACAACAACGCTACTTCCGATCATGAACCCCGTCTGCCCTCATATGCGATGGCCGCCATTAGGTGGTCGGAGACGCCCTGGAAAGGTTCAGGCGCAATATCCCGTCCATGTTTGCATGGCCTAGCATGAACAGATCGTTAATAGGGCCCAAATCACCCCATTTTGCGCCGGCGTGACATTCCGGCATCAACGTGCGTCGGCGTTCTTCTGTGATGCGCCGGCCGGGACCACGTGAACCACGCGAAAGCCGTTGTCCCTGAGGTATCGCAGGAAGGCGGGCATGATTGCCGCCGTGCGCGCCTTGGGGTCGTGGAAGAGGATGATGCCCCTGCCGGCGGCGGCGAGGCGCTCGGTGACGAGCTTCAGCTCCTGCTCCGGCGTCATCTCGTTCCAGTCGCTGGCCCAGAGGTCGGCGCCGAACACGACGATGCCGCGCGACTGCAGCAGGTCGAGCTGCGCCGGCGTCGACTCGAAATAGGGGAAGCGGAAGAACGGCGTCGAGGGCGTCGTCGTCGAGACGCCCTTCAGCGCCATCTCGTCGGCCGCGATGCCGCGGTCGATCTCGCTCTTCGCCTTGTCGAACGGGATCCGCGCCATGAACGGATGCGACCAGGTGTGGTGGCCGATGGTGTGGCCCTCGCGCGCGATGCGCTTGACCATGTCGGGGTGCTCGGAGGCGTGCAGGCCGATCAGGAAGAAGGTTGCGCGCACGCATTCCTGCGCCAGCGCCGCCAGCACCTTCGACGTCGTCGGCGGATGCGGGCCGTCGTCGAAGGTCAGCACGACCTCGTGATCGGCGAGCGCCAGCGTCTGCGGAAAGCTCTTCAAGCCCACGCGCGGCGTGGCCTTCGCATCGACGCTGAGAATCCGCGAGGTTCCAAGTGCGTCCTTGCGCGGACAGTCCGCGGCCCCGGCCGAGGCAATGCCGGCGACGGCCGCGAGGACCGCGCCCGCCGCGATCGAGGTCCACCTCAGTCGAAGCATCTTTGTCATTGCGCTGGCTGTTGCCTTGTGGGTATTGCCTGAACCATCAGCTCAGACCACCCGTTCCAACCTGTCAAACGGCGAGGCGCCCCATGGATGAACATATGGACGGTGCCTCATCCGCCGAGGCCTCGGTACTCGACCACGTGCCGATGCGCAATGAAGACGGCGAAATTCGTCACGAATTCGTTGCGGAAATTGCCCGTGCGATCGAGGCTGGTGACAGCGCCTCGCTGCGCGCCTGTGTCGCCGAGCTGCACGAGGCCGATCTCGGCGATCTGATCGGCGCTCTTGCGCCTGACGACCGCGTCCGCCTGGTCGAGCTCACGGGCGCCGACTTCGACTTCTCGGCACTGAACGAGGTCGACGAGGCCGTCCGCGAGGAGATCCTCGACGAGCTGCCGCCGGAGACGGTGGCCGAGGGCGTCCGCGAGCTCGAATCCGACGACGCCGTCGAACTGCTGGAAACCCTCGACGAGGACGAGCAGGAGGAGATCCTCGAAAAGCTGCCCCTGCAGGAGCGCGTCGCGCTCGAGCGCAGCCTGCTTTATCCGGAGAATTCGGCCGGCCGCCGGATGCAGACCGAGTTCATCGCGGTGCCCCAGGATTTCACCGTGGGGCAGGCGATCGACTACATGCGCGACACGCCGGATCTGCCCGATCGCTTCTACGAGATCTATGTCGTCGACAAGGATCGGCATTGGCAGGGCGCGGTCTCGCTCGACGTGCTGCTCCGCGCCCGACGTCCGGTGCCGCTCACCGAACTCACCGACGAGGACCGCCGCCGGGTCTCCGTCCTGGAGGACCAGGAGGAGGTGGCGCGCATGTTCGGCAAGTACAATCTCGTCGCAGCCCCGGTGCTCGACACCCAGGATCGCCTCGTCGGCGTCATCACCGTCGACGACGTCGTCGACGTGATCGAGGAAGAGGCGGACGAGGACCTCAAGGCGCTCGGCGGCGTCAACAGCGACGAAGAGCTCTCCGACACCGTGTTCACCATCGCGCGCGCGCGGTTCAACTGGTTGTTGGTCAATCTCGCCACCGCGTTCCTCGCATCCTCCGTGCTCGGCCTGTTCGAGGGCCAGCTCGAGAAGATGGTCGCGCTCGCCGTGCTGGCGCCGATCGTGGCGAGCCAGGGCGGCAATGCCGCGACCCAGACCATGACGGTCGCGGTGCGGGCGCTGGCGACCCGCGAGCTCGGCTCCTCCAACGCCTGGCGCGTGGTGATGCGCGAAGGCATGGTCGGCCTCGTCAACGGACTTGCCTTCGCCGTGATCACCGGCATCGCGGCGGTGGCCTGGTTCAAGATCCCGGGCCTCGGCGTCGTCATCGGGCTTGCGATCATCGTCAACCTCGTCGCCGGCGCGCTCGGTGGCATCTTGATTCCGATGGCGCTCGAACGCGTCAGGGCCGACCCCGCGGTGGCGTCGGGGACGTTCGTCACGACCGTGACCGATGTGGTCGGCTTCTTCTCCTTCCTCGGCATTGCGACGTTGTGGTTCGGGTTGAGGTAGGTCTCGTGTCCCGGGCGCGCTGCGGCGCGTAGCGCTGCTTCGCAGAACCGGGCCCAGAAAGCGGCACGGTGTACTGCGGCGACGTGGGCCCCGGCTCTGCAGCGCACCGCTGAAGAAGCGCTGCGTCGCGTCCGGGGCACCGCCGCCAACATCTTTAATCCGAACTTAAGCGACCTGCCGCATGATTGCGCCCGCTTGGGGGAATGAGCATGCGTGTGCGGCTGAAGGCTGACGGACGGGTTGTCGAGCTGCGGGATGGGCAGGAGTTTCCAATCCAGCCTGCGGCCAATGCAGCGCCGGCCGATGCCAGCCCGCTCGCGGTGCGCGATCTGCGCCGCCGCGCCTGCCTCACCCAGATGGAGTTTGCGGCAAAACTCGGCGTTCCCGTCGAGACCATCCGCAACTGGGAGCAGGGTAAGCGCGCCCCGCGGGGACCCGCCCGCGCGCTGCTCGCCGTGATCGCGCATGCGCCGGAGACCGTGTTCCAGGCGCTCGCCAAAGCCTGACTGTCAAGACTTGACGTCAAGGCCTGACGATACCTCCCGTTAGCATTGCGCTGAATATCCGGGCTGATCGCTGCGGCTTCCGTTGGCAGTGTCACGGACCGGGTCCATAATGACGCCCGGATGATGCTTGGGACGACCACAACAGAGAGGTTTCCTCATGCTGTTCGTCGAGGCCAATGGCGCAAGAATACCGGCGATCGGGCTCGGGACCTGGGAGCTGAGCGGTCGCCCGTGCGGACGCGTGGTCGAGCAGGCGCTGCGGCTCGGCTACCGCCACATCGACACGGCGCAGGTCTACGAGAACGAGCGTGAGGTCGGCGACGGCCTGCGCGCCTCCGGTGTGCGCCGCGACGACATCTTCCTCACGACCAAAGTCTGGACCAGCCATTTCACGCCGCACGATCTCGAGCGCTCGGTCAAGGAGAGCCTCGTCCGGCTGCGGCTTTCCTCGCTCGACCTGTTGCTGCTGCACTGGCCCAATTCGCACGTGCCGCTCGCGGAGACGCTCGGCGCGCTGGCGCATGCCAAGCGCATGGGCCTGACGCACCACATCGGCGTCTCCAACTTCACGGTTGCGCTGATCGAAGAGGCGGTGGCGTTGTGCCCGGAGCCGCTGGTCTGCAACCAGGTCGAATACCATCCCTATCTCGACCAGGCGAAGGTGAAGGCGGCCTGCGACCGGCATGGTCTCGCGCTGGTCGCCTACAGCCCGATTGCCAGGGGCCGCATCAAGTCCGACCAGACGCTTGGCGAGATCGGCCGTGCGTACCACAAGACACCGGCACAGATTTGCTTGCGCTGGCTGGTGCAACAGAATGTCGCCGCGATCCCGCGCACCTCGCGCGTCGAACGCCTCTCGGAAAACATCGAGATCTTCGATTTCGAGCTCTCGGACGACGAGATGACCAGGATCGCCGCGCTGGCCAGTCCGAAGGGCCGTCTCACCGACTATGGTTTCGCGCCAAAATGGGATTGAGGGGCGGCCGGGGTATGGTAGGACCGCGGCGGCAACCCAAGATCGGGCGATGGAACTGCGGAAGATCATACGAACGGACATTGCAGCGTCGGCGATCGCGCATTTGACGCTCGTCGGGCTGATCATCGTGATCAGCGAGGTGCATCCGTTTCACGCCGCGCCGCCCGAAACCGTGTCGGTCGACATCGTCACACCGGAGCAGGTGAAGCAGGAGGAGGCCAAGGCGGAGGAAAAGGCCGAGGCGGAGGTGAAGGAAAAGCCCCCGGAGCCGCCCCTCGACCTGAAGCTGCCGAAGCTGGATGTCACCGACAAGGACAAGGCGGCCACGGCGCCGAAACCTGCGGCCAAGGAGCAGGCCGCGGCGTCGTCTTCGAAGCAGCAGGCATCGCCTGAACCGTCGCAGCAGAAACAGCCGCCGCCACAGCCGTCGCCGCAGCAGCGTGAAGCCGCCGCGCAGCCGCAGCCTCAACAACCCCAGCCTTCGCAGCCACAGCCGCAGCCATCGCAATTGCCGCTGCAACAGCCGATGCCGCAACCGCCGCCCCAGTCGATGCCACCGGCGCAGCCGTCGCCCGCCGCAATGTCGCAGCCGCCGGCCGCGCCGCCGCCGGCCTATCAGGCGCCGGAGCCTGACGTCACCGTCAAGTACGGCGTCATGCTGGGTCTGCCGCCGGAGCAGCCGCTCGAGCCGAAAGACGCCCCCAAGGACGACGGCGGCGACGCCAAGGATTCGATCGCCGCCAAGCTTCCGCCCGAAATCATCGCTGAGCTTCGTCGCCGCCTGAGAAGCTGTGCAAAGCTTCCGGCGGGGGTTTCACCGACCGACAACGTCAACATCAAGCTGCGTGCGGTGTTCGCCACCGACGGCACGCTGGCGCGCCCGCCGATCCTGATCCAGGCCCCGCCGTCCGCGAAGGGCGTCGCCATTGTGAAGTCCGCGATCAGCGCGCTCGAATCCTGCCAGCCCTACAAGATGCTGCCGGCTGGCTTGTACGGGGAGTGGAAGGTGATGGACCTGCCATTCAGCCCCAGGGATTTCGGCGGGTAGTTGTCCCGTAGCCCGGATGGAGCGCAGCGCAATCCAGGGCAGAAGCGTGTCCGAGATTCAAAGTGCGAACCGAGACTGCGAGCGCAGTGAAGCAATCCAGAGTCTTTCCGCGGGAGATTCTGGATTGCTTCGCTGCGCTCGCACTAACGAGGAGGAGAGTGTGCGGGCTCGCTCCGCTCTCGTGCCCCGGACGCAGCGCAGCGTCCCTTCGACGGTGCGCTGCAGAGCCGGGGCCCATGTCGCCGATTGTGTCGTGTTGCTTTCTGGGTCCCTGTTCTGCGCAGCAGCGCGCTCGGGACACGAGAGCTGGCGTCATTGAGCAGCACCGCGCGTCCGCATACCCTCGCCATCCGCTGTCGTCGCCGGAGCCATCGCCTGCCAGGCGCTGGACGCGAACTGCCGTCGCCAGGTTACGATCACCACCGCGGCCGTGGTCACGAACAGCACCCAGGGGCTGACGAACCAGCCGAGATAGCCGAGTGCGAAAAAGAAGGCGCGCTGGCCGCGGTTGAAGTGCCGGCCGGCGGATTCGAACAGGCGCGTCGTGCGGATGACGTGGGCTTCGGCTTCCGGCGTGTCGCGCTGGGCGGCCGGCGGCATGCCGCCGAACAGGATCGCAACATAGTTGAACAGGCGATAGGACCAGGCGAATTTGAAGAACGCGTAGACGCAGATCAGCACGAGGCCGACGCATTTCAGCTCCCACATCGCCGGCGAGGTGCTGAGGTCGATCGGCAGCTTGCTCAGGATGGTGATGGCGTCGTTGGTGGCGTGCAGCAGCGCCAGCGCGCCGCCGAGCGCGAACAGGCTGGTGGAGGCGAAGAAGGCGGTGCCGTTCTGGAGCGAGGCCATGATCTGCATGTCGACCATGCGGGTGTCGCGGTCGAGCAGACGGCGGACCCAGACCTCGCGATAGCGATTCATCCGCGCCGACAGGCTGTCGCGGCCATAGGCAGAATGCTCCAGCGTCAGGGCATAGACCAGCCATTCGACGACGAAGAAGCCGACGGCGGTGATGTCGACCCAATGCCTGCTCATGTCGTTCTCCTCGCCAGCAATCGCAAACGATTGCCACGCATGGCTGGTCGCGGCAACGATTGATTGGCGGCAGGCGTTGGCGCTAAAAGCAGCCGCACAAACGGACTCGGGAAGGACCGGTGACATGGCAACGCTCAAGCTTGCGATCGGCAACAAGAACTACTCGTCGTGGTCGTTGCGGCCCTGGCTCGCGCTGCGCGCGAACGACATTCCGTTCGAGGAGACCGTCATCCCTCTCTACACCGACAACCCCGCGGACAAGCAGCGGATCCTCTCCTTCAGCCGCGCAGGCAAGGTGCCGGTGCTGGTCGATGGCGACATCACGGTGTGGGATTCGCTGAGCATCATCGAATACGTCGCCGAGCGCTATCCGGACAAGAAGCTGTGGCCCGACGATGTCGCGGCGCGCGCCCACGCCCGTTCGGTGTGCGCCGAAATGCATTCCGGCTTCATGGCCCTGCGCAACGAATGCGGCATGAACCTGCATCGGCCGGTGCGCCCCGTGACGCTGTCGGTGGATGCGCTCGCTAACGTCGCGCGCGTGCAGGAGATCTGGCGCGAGTGCCGGGCGCGCTATGGCGCCAGGGGACCGTTCCTGTTCGGCGGCTTCGGCGCGGCGGATGCGATGTATGCGCCGGTCGTGCACCGCTTCCGTACTTACGCAATCGATGTTGGGCCGGAGGCAAAGTCCTACATGGAGACGATGATGGCGGTGCCGGCGTTCCAGGAATGGACGCGTGACGGGCTGGCCGAGACGCTTCTCATCGACAGGTTCGAGACCGTCTAGGCCGGCATCCCGGTCGGCCGGAAGGTGGCTGGCACCGGGGAGCATGCGGGTCCCGGCGACCGGTGCCTCCGTACCGTCCGAGGCGTCCGGGTCCCAGCGGTATCATTGGCTGCCGGTTCCACGACTATCGTCCTGAAATCACTGCGGGATCGGGACGTTTGCCATGCCTGTATACTGCTGGCCAAATCGGCCGGCCGCATGCTATAGGACAGGCCGGGTTTTCAGCCGGTCCGTCGCAGTGGGACCCTGGGCACGGCCGGCGCTGTTTGAGTGATGGAGATGGGCGTTGAAGCATAAATTTCCCGTGGGAACACGCGTACTGTTCACGGCTAGCAACGTCGCGCGCCCGGCTGCGAGTGGTTCGTACGAGATCATTCGCCTGCTGCCGACGGACGGCGACGACTGCCAGTACCGCATCAAGAGCACGACCGAAGCCTTCGAGCGCGTCGCCAAGGAAAGCCAGCTCGCACAGTCCTGACGGGCCACGGTGCCTTGCATTGACATTGCGGACGATTCTTTCGCTCGCCGTCAAAAGGCCGCTTGGCCTCGACAGAGTGAACCGGGGGCAGTTGCCGGTTCGCGGTGCTCGCTTTGACCATTCGCTCTTTGCTCGCGTGAGGGGATATCGCGCATGAACTGGGCATGGGCCACGTCGCTCGACCAAACCTGGCGCTCGCCGGCCTTTCCGATGTGGATGACGCTGGCGGCTGCCGGCTTCTTCGGATTGATCCTGCTGATCACGCTGCTGCGCGCCGACAAGTCGGTCGCCAACGGCGCGCTGACCGTCATCACGCTGCTCGCCATTGCCGTCGCGGTGGCCGCCACCGTCCACCTCTACGGACCGGCCGGGCAGGCAGCCCCGACCGAGGCACGCGCACAAGCGACGGTGACGGCGAGCCTGCCGGCGCTGTCCTGCCTTGACGATCTCGCGGGCGATGCCGTGGCCGTCGGCTGCGAGAAGGCGCTGTTCGGCGCGCCCGACACTGCGGCTGCGGCCGTTGCCTACACCGCGTCCCGTATCGACCGGCTTACCGCGCTCGGCGATGCCGCCACCGCCGAGAAGAGCCTGACGCTGGAGATGAAGGTGCTGCGCAAGTCGCTGGAGCACGATCGCTATGGCCTCGTTGCGCAGGTGCTGGTCGCGCGCGATGGCTGCACCCAGTTCGATTGCCCGGCCTTCCGCTCGCTGACCGATCAGCAGCAGGTCGCCGCCAACATGGATTCCCATCTCTACGACGCGCTGGTCGCGCGCTATGCGCCGGTTTGGAACGCGCCCGCAACGGCGCCGGCGATGGCGGCCGCAGGTGCGCTCGGCGGGCTGCCTCCGACGATGCCGACGGGCAAGCCGACCAATGCGGATTTCCCGAGCGCGTCGTCGACGCCGCCGGTCAGTATCATGACTCCGGAGCCGCCCACGGCGACGACGCGCCAGGCGGCGCCCGCCGCAAACGCTGCGCCGGCCCCGCGCACACCCGCTGCGGCCTCGGCCCAGGCGGCTGCACCTGCGGCCGCGCCCGCGGCTGCGAAGAAGCAGCCGGCTGCCAAGCGAGCGCCTGCGGCCGCACCGGTTCCGCTCGCGCCGCCGCCGGCCTCGGCTCCCGCGGCTGCGGATAACGAGTAGATCGGCTTTGAAAACAAGCGGCCGGCCCGCTAATGCTGGGGCATGCCGCTACATCTGATCAAGCTTGCCGTCGGCTGCGACTCCGTCAAGGAATTGAAGGGGTGGATCGCCGAACGGATGCAGACCGCCAAAAAGAAAGGTCTGCCGCAACATCACATCCACATCACCCGCATGGTGCCCAAGCGCGACGCCGAGATCCTCGCGGGCGGGTCGCTCTACTGGGTCATCAAGGGCGAGGTCGCCGCGCGCGAAAAGATCATCGGCATCGAACCGTTCCGCGACAAGGACGGCATCGGCCGCTGCCGGATCGTGATGCAGCCGAAGGTGATCGCGGTATCGCCCCGGCCGATGCGGCCGTTCCAGGGCTGGCGCTATCTCGCCGACGATTCCGTGCCGCCCGATCTCGGCAAGTCCGCCGCAGGCTCGATCGCGGCGATGCCGGAGCCGATGCGGCGCGAACTGCGCGATCTCGGGTTGCTCTGAGCACGATCCGGAAAAGTGTGAAGCTGTTTTCCGAAAAGGTCATGCGCAAGACACAACTCACACAGCGATATTGTCGATCAGCCGGGTGCTGCCGAGCTTGGCCGCGACCAGGATGCGCAGCGGTCCGTCCTTGCGTGTGGTGACCGGGGCCAGCGTCTCGGCGTGGCGGGCCTCGAAATAGTCGAGCGCAAAGCCGGCCGCCTCGATCGTCCTGGCGCCCCGCGCCATCGCCGGCGCGATCGCTTCGCCGGTCCGGATGCGGCCTGCGCTGTCCTTCATGGCGCGGTAGAGCACAGTCGCGGTCTGCCGCTCCTGTGGCGAGAGGTAGACGTTGCGCGAGGACATCGCCAGCCCGTCGCGCTCGCGCACCGTGCGGGAGCCGATCACCTTGACGCCGAGGTCGAGATCGCGCGCCATTTGCGTCACCACCCGCAGTTGCTGAAAATCCTTCTCGCCGAAGATCGCGAAGTCCGGCCGGCACTGCGTGAACAGCTTACCGACGACGGTGGCGACGCCGCCGAAGAAGTGCGGACGGAAGCGGTCCTCGAGGCCGGCCAGCGCCGGCCCCTCCGGCACGATTCGGGTCGCAAAGCCCTCCGGATACATCGCTTCGACGCCGGGGTGCCAGACGATGTCGACATCCTCGGCCGCGAGCTTGGCGATATCGGATTTCCAGGTGCGCGGATAGGCGCCGAAATCCTCGGTCGGCGCGAACTGGGTCGGGTTGACGAAGATCGACACCACGACGCGGCTGGCGCGCCGCCTGGCGAGGCGAACCAGCGACACATGCCCGTCATGGAGCGCCCCCATGGTCGGGACCAGCGCGATCGTGGCCTTTCGCTTGCGAAGATTGTCGACGGCGCGTCGCAGGGTGGGGACCGTGCGGGCGATCAAGGGGCTCGGTGACATCAGGACTCGACTTGGTTGGGAATCGGAGCGGGCGCATCCGGCCCCGGCGGCTAACCTTAACAAGCGGCGGTCGTGGACGCCATGCATCCGGATGCGGCACAGCTTTCCCTGCGAAACCGCGCGGGATGTCGCGACATTGTGGGTTGGATCACAGACGAAAGACCGCGGCGCGATTCATGATGGGGCACGGCGCACTGCGAATTGCTTGTCCTGTCACGCATTTCACTTGACCGCCGACGCGGTCGTCTCGAAGATATTCCATAGGGGTGTTGAGGATCGCCATGCTTGTGCAGGCTAGCCAAGGCCAATCCGGCACGGCGCATGTGGTCGTGCTCGGCAACGAGAAAGGCGGCTCCGGCAAGTCGACGACCGCCCTGCACATCGCGGTCGCGCTTCTGAAAGCCGGCCAGCGCGTCGCCACCATCGATCTCGACTGCCGTCAACAGAGTTTCACCCACTACATCAACAATCGGGCTGCATGGGCGCGCCGCACGGGCCTCGGCCTCGAGCTGCCCGCGCATCGCTGCATCAAGCTCGGCGAGACCATGCAGGTCGCCGAGAACGAGAATTCCGAGTTCCTCCAGTTCATGGACGCGGTCTCGGCGGTCGAGGCCAGTTTCGATTTCATCGTCATCGATACACCTGGTACCGACAGCTATCTGATGCGCCTGGCGCATTCGATGGCGGACACGCTGGTCACGCCGATCAATGACAGCTTCCTCGATTTCGACGTGCTCGGCACCGTCGATCCCGCCAACTACGCGGTGACGGGGGAGAGCCACTATGCCGAGATGGTGCGGGACGTCAGACGCAAGCGCCGCCAGCTCGACGGCTCCTCGACCGACTGGATCGTGGTGCGCAACCGCCTGTCGATGCTGGGCTCGCGCAACAAGCAGCTGGTCGCCGACGGCCTGAAGGATCTGTCGCTGCGGCTCGGCTTCCGCTACGTCGACGGCTTCGCCGAGCGCGTCGTCTATCGCGAGTTCTTCCCGCGTGGGCTCACCGCGCTCGACGGGATCGACGAGGCCACGCTGGGCATGCGGCCCAATCTCGGCCATCTCACCGCGCGGGAGGAAGTGACGAGCCTGCTCCGCCAGCTCAAGCTGCCGCTCGACGAGCGTGGCCGCCGCCGTGCGGCAAATCGCGCCGAATGGTTCAGCCAGGTCGACAAGCCGCTCGAGGTCCACGACATCCTCGGCGCCTGAGTGGCGGTATGCCGGTACTTCAGGTCGATCGACCCAGCCGGTCCCCCGGGAACTGCGGCTGCGCTCGGCCGTTTTCATCCCACGTTTACCGCGAAATTGAACCCGATCGAGATTGGTTGCGTCCGATGGTGACCTGCACCCTGACGTAGCCGTATGAGAACGGGGTGCCCAAGAAACGTGTGCGACGCACAATGAAAGGGCTGCCAGTTCACAATATTTGGCCTTCCTGTCACGCGGCTGTGACATATATTAGCGAAAGGCGACCAGGGGCCGAAGAGCCCTAGAGAACACGATTTTCAACAGGGATTCAGGCCGAAGCGCCTGAGGCTGAGGACGAAAATGAAGCGTGGAATTGCCGTTCTGGTTTCGGTCAGTGCCCTCTGCGGCATCGCCTATTTCACGGCGAGCAAGTGGGCGATCAGGCACGAGACGATCACCTTCTACGACGCCTCGCGCGACAACCGTCCCGTGCCTGTCGATATCGCGATCCGTCGCGACAAGGAAATGCAGGCCAATGCCGGCATGATCACGATGCCGGTCGCCGTGATCAATCACGGCAACACGGTCAAGAACACCGAATACGGTTTCCTCGCCAACGTCTTCGCCGCGCGCGGCTATCTCGTCGTCAGCCCGCAGCATGATCTGCCCACCGATCCTCCGATGGTGACCAAGCCCGGCGAGCTCTATGTCGGCCGTTTGCCGCAGATCCTGCGCGGCGTCGCCAACATCCATCTCGCCATGCAGGAGATGAAGAAGGTCCAGCCCAACGCCGACTACGAGAAGGTGACGATGGTCGGCCATTCCATGGGCGGCGACATCACAATGTATTTTGCCAAGCAGTATCCGGATGAGGTCAAGAAAGTCGTTACGCTCGACAATCTGCGCGTGCCTTTCGTCACCGCTGGCAAGTTCAAGATCCTCTCGTTCCGTTCGTCGGATCCGCAGTTCAAGGTCGATGCGGGCGTGATCCCGACCGACGAGGAATGCGAAAAGGCCGGAATCCAGGTCGTGAAGACTGAATTCCAGCACAACGACATGCGTGACACCGGTCCGGATGCCGCCAAGAACTCGATCCAGGGCATGCTCGATAAATTCCTGAGCGACACCGACAGCGAGGTGGCACCGGTCGATACGCGCTCGTCGCCTCCCAAGATTCTCGAGCCCGGTCCGGTCGCCTTGATGGCGCCAGCCAAGAGCTAGCGACAGCTCGCAGCGATCTCCGATCCTTAAAGCCTCCGCCGGCTGCCGCCTGCGGAGGCTTTGCACATTGACCGGGCCGGGCGCGCTGACCACATTAGTCGCTCACGGAAGGTCAAAGCAGGAATGTCGGGCGACTCCATCAAACCGCGCGGCCGCGGTGCCGTCCCGGCGCAGCAAGAGGGCGCGCTGCCGCAGGGCAGGACCTCGACCGCGGAAGATATAGCCGCCTTCGTCGCCAAGGCGCAGGCGCTGTCGCCGCATGCACCCGGCGCCAGGGGGCGGCTGATCTTCGCGCTCGATGCGACGATGAGCCGGCAGCCGACCTGGGACATGGCCTGCGCACTCCAGGCCGACATGTTCCGCGAGACGGCCGCGCTCGGCAGTCTCGACATCCGCCTGGTCTATTATCGCGGTCTCAACGAGTGCCGCACCTCGGGCTGGATCTCCGACAGCGCCAGGCTTGCGACGCTGATGAGGAAGATCGATTGCCGCGGCGGTGACACCCAGATCGGCAAGGTGCTGAGCGAGGCGCGGCGCGAGGCGGTCGCCTCCGGCGTGCGTGCCGTGGTGTTCGTCGGCGACGCCATGGAGGAGAAGGTCGACGAGCTCTGCGCCAAGGCGGGCGAGCTCGGCATGCTCAAGGTTCCCGTATTCCTGTTTCAGGAGGGCCATGACGCGGTGGCCGAGCAGGCGTTTCGCGAGATCGCGCGGCTGACCGGCGGGGCCTGGTGCCGGTTCGATCCCGGTGCCGCGGCGCAGTTGCGCGAGCTGCTCCGCGCCGCTGCAGCCTATGCTGCCGGCGGCCGCGAGGCGCTGCTGAAATTGGCGAAGAGCGCGAGCGGCGCGGCGAAGCTGATCGGCCAGATGAGGTAGCGGATCGCGTCGGAGGCGGATGCCATGCATTTTGCCGTGAGGGCGACTATATTCCGGCCATGACCCTGATCGCCGGCGCTGTCGCTGTTATCACGCTTTATCTGCTGCTCCAGATGTTCCGGTCCGCCAATCCGGCGGTGCTGGCGCGCACCATCAAGTTCGGCGGCGGCGTGCTGGCGCTGGCGGTCGCGGCCTTCACGGGGCTGCGGGGCGAGCTGGCGGTGGCAATCCCACTCGGGATTTTCGGTGCCGGGCTGCTGGGCTGGACGCCCTTGGCGAACGCCGGCTTCGGCAATATCGGCGGGCTGTTCGGCGGCGGCGGCGCAACGCGTCCGACCGGCCAGACCTCGCGCGTTCGCTCGCCATTCCTGGACATGCGGCTCGACCACGATTCCGGTCAGCTCTCAGGCCAGATCGTCGCCGGGCCTCATGCCGGGCGCGATCTCGAAGAGTTCGATCTCGCGGGCCTGCTGGCAATGGTCCCGGCCTTCGACGCCGAGAGCGTTGCCTTACTTGAAAGCTATCTGGACCGCCGGTTTCCCGCTTGGCGTCAGAACGCGCAGGGCGACGCGGCAGGGGGGCAGCGCCGCACGGTGTCGAGCGGCAAAATGACGGCGGAGGAAGCCTATCAGATCCTTGGCCTGCAGCCGGGGGCGGGGCGCGACGACATTAGTCGGGCTCACAAGTCCCTGATGAAGAAACTGCATCCCGACCAAGGGGGCTCGACGTATCTCGCTGCCCGTGTGAACGAGGCCAAGGATACTCTGCTTCGTACGCATAACGGCTAACTCCGGCACCACGCTACAAACGCCCGTCCGTGTAAGCTCCGCTTGCTCTGTTTGCCGTCGCCCCGATGCCCGCCATTGTCGGCGTGGTCGATCCCTTGGGTAAAAATTTAACCGTAAATTGTTGACGAGAGGTTGTCGCGGAACTGGCATCTGTGCCGGCCCAAAACAAAAATGCCCGCGCAAGGCGCGGGCATTTTGATTTGGGGGGTGCGAAAGATCAGTTGCGGACGGTGATGCAGGAGATGTCGGCGCGCTTCAGGGCGCGGCAGACGGCTTCGGCCTGGTCTCGCTCGAGCCCGGCGAAGCGGGCGCGGTAGAGCTTGCGGTTGTCCTTGGCGACGACAGGCTCGGTGAACGGATCGGCCTTGCTGAGCAGGCCGCGGGCCGAGCTGCGCGCGGCGTCGATGCGCTGCTGGGCTTCGTTCTCGCTCTCGAGCGCGCCGACCTGAACGATCCAGCCGCTGTGCATGACGACCGGCTTGGTGGTGGCGCTCATCTGGATCGGCTGTGGCGCCGGATCGGCGGAGGCAAGCTTGGCCGTGGCAGGGGCGGGCGCGGCGGCGGTCGCGGCCGGCAGTACGCCGAGGATGCCGTTGCCGGTGCCAAAGCCCGCCGGCTGACGGGGCATTTCGCTGCGGGCGATCTCGGCCCTGGGCGTTTCCGGCTGGCTTGCGAGTTCGGGCTTGTTGATGAGATCGGCGCGGGCGACGACGGCACCGGAGGTCTCCGCGACGTCGGAGCGGGACGCAATCGTGTTGGTAACCTGCGGGGCAACCTGAGCCGGCGCGGCGGAGGCGACCTTCACGGCGCCGGCCTTGACCTGAACGGTCTTGACCCGGACCGGCTTCATCGGCTCGGACGAACCGGGGATGATCGAGAGCGGCTGGCTCGAGATTACGCCATTGGTGAGCGGCGCGGGTTCGATCTTGGACTCGGTCGGCCGAACTTCAGGCTTGGCTGGGGCCGGCGGCATCGCGGCGGTCGCAGCGGCAAGCGCCGACAAGCGCGAGGCGAGACGCGATGGGGCTGACTCGGGAGCAGGGGCGGCCGCCGCCTGAACCTGCGGAGCGGCGCGGGCCGGGGTATCCGACGCATCGGCGACCTCGGTGTTGTCAGCACCGCTGCGCTCGGTCACCGCGGCAACGGTATGGGTGGTGGCGCCCTTCTCGAGATTCTCGGCGAGCAGATTGCGCATGATGGCATCGCGCGAGCCGCCGCTGCGGCCGCCCAGCACCACGCCGATCAGATGACGGTTGCCGCGGCGCATCGAGGTCACGAGATTGAAGCCGGAGGCTCGGGTGTAGCCGGTCTTTATGCCGTCCACGCCCTCGACGCTGCCGAGCAGGTGATTGTGGTTGCGGATCGACTGTCCGCGCCAGTTGAACGTCGAGGTCGCGAAATAGCGATAGTAGCGCGGGAAGCGCTCCTGGATGGCGCGGCCGAGCGTCGCCTGGTCGCGTGCGGTCGTGACCTGCTCGTCGTTGGGAAGGCCGTTGGCGTTGCGGTAGACCGTCTTGGACATGCCGAGCGAGCGCGCCTTGCGCGTCATCATCTGGGCGAAGTCGTCTTCGTCGCCGGCGATCGCTTCCGCGATCACCACGGCTGCGTCGTTGGCGGAGCGGGTGACGAGACCCTTGATCGCGTCCTCGACGCGAATGGTCTGGCCTGCGCGCAGGTTCAGCTTGGTCGGATCCTGATCAGCGGCGTGCTGCGACACCGGCATCTCGGTATCGAGCTTCATCTTGCCGGAGTCGAGACGCTCGAACAGCAGATACAGCGTCATGATCTTGGTGAGCGAGGCGGGATGGCGGATCCCGTCGGGGCTGGTTGCCTGAAGCACGGAGCCGGAATTGCCGTCGACGATGATCGACGCGAATTTCGGGCTGGAACTGTCGGACACGTCGCGCTGCACCCGGTGGTGCACGTAAGAGCGATGCCGATGGCGCCGCGCCTCGGCAGCATCGGTGGTGAAAATGACTGCGGCAGTGACCGTGAGAAGCCCGAAAACGCCAACCCGCGCCAAGCGCGAGGAAGACCAGTTTTTACGAAGCATGGAACCCCGTCCCCGTTTCTGACTTGATCACCGGCTCGTGAGGCGAAATTGTGCCCATTGGACCCGGGATCATTACCTGCTCAGGCTGTCCCTCCGCTGGTGTTCACCGCGGGAGACGTTGGGCCTGAGCCGCTGTTCTGGCTAAGGTGATGTTCTTAAAACGGCTTTCGGCCGCTCTCTGAAGATGAACACGTCCAGGGAATCAGGGTAGGGGCCTGGAGTTTCCAAAAGCTTAAGGAACCATTGCGGGAAAGCCCGGGAATCTCCGCGACTTGCATCTATTTTTGTGCGTCGCACAAAGATTCTTGACACATTTTGTGCGTTGCACTATTTTTGGGCGAAGTCAGGGAGCCGGGGCTTCCGGACGAATGCCAGGGAAAAGGGATTTCGATGTTCAAGGTTGAAGACATTCAGAGCTACGGCAAAGAGCACTTCGAGCAGTGCGTCGCCTCCGCGACCACGGTTCAGCACGGCCTCCAGGCGATCGCCAGCGCTTATGGCGACTACACCAAGAAGTCGTTTGAAGACACCAAGTCCTTCGTCGAGAAGCTTTCCGGCGTGAAGTCGCTGGACAAGGCGATGGAAGCGCAGACCGATTTCGCCCGCTCCGCCTACGAGACCTTCGTTGCGGAATCGCAGAAGATCGCCGGCCTCTACAGCGACCTCGCCAAGCAGGCTTTCAAGCCGGTCGAGACCATCGTGTCGAAGTTCACCCCGGCCGCCAACTAACGCTTTCTGGAAGTCCTGGAATCAAGAAGCCCGGCTGATGCAGCCGGGCTTTTTCCGTTTGCGCCCGGTTCCTGGT
Source organism: Bradyrhizobium cosmicum (assembly GCF_007290395.2). NCBI lineage: Bacteria > Pseudomonadati > Pseudomonadota > Alphaproteobacteria > Hyphomicrobiales > Nitrobacteraceae > Bradyrhizobium > Bradyrhizobium cosmicum. The sequence continues at coordinate 3,191,424 of NZ_CP041656.2, forward strand.
CAACATGTTCTAAGCAGGCAGGCCGGAAATTTTTGTCAAATCGGTCCGGATTGACTAACCTCGGACAGGATCGCCCGGACCGGGAATCGGGAGCGCCGCGGCTGCAAAGGCTGGATCTTTGCAGCGCTTGCGGCAGGACGGGGGCAGGCCCATATTGCTTGCAATCGATCCGGATTTGACCGGATCGGTTGGAAGCGGCGATCCAACAAGGCGGTGCGCCTGTGCGAGGCTCCGAAAGGTAGGGTCGCGCGGCGGACCGTTATTCGCTTCTGTGGGGAATTTGAACGCCTGAGCCATGCCGCACCTGACTTCCAGACTCGACCTGTCCGCGCCAGCCGCTGTCTACGCTCCCCTTATGAGCAATGACGAGAACCGTTCGGGCGGCCCCACGGGTCCGAATACATCTGTCATCACGAAGGTCAAACCGAAGACCAAGCGGCCGAACCTGTACCGTGTGCTGATCCTGAACGACGACTACACGCCAATGGAATTCGTCGTCCATGTGCTGGAGAAGTTTTTCCAGAAGGACGTGGAGGCTGCGACCAAGATCATGCTGCACGTCCATCATCACGGCATCGGCGAGTGTGGCGTGTTCACCTACGAAATCGCCGAAACCAAGGTGACGCAGGTGATGGACTTCGCCCGCAAGCACCAGCATCCGCTGCAATGCGTGATGGAGAAGAAATAAGAAGCCCCCACGATGCTCACGTAGGCGATCTTTGCGTCTTCCAAACGTTTTGTGTGATCGTCGCGTGATGCCTGCGCGATGTCCGTTCCGGCCGACCAGCGTACAGAAAATCTGTCTCGGCGCCGATCCCGCCCAAATCGGAACGGGTTTTGCATCGAAAATACCGCAAGTGTGTACCCGCTCGAGTCGCGGAACCGGTCTTTCGCCGCGGTCTTGGATAACTATATGTGACAAAGGTTGTTGTTGCCTGACCGGGCGATGGCGATCATGATGATGGGGGCCATAGAGGACGCGAATGCCGACTTTTTCTCAAAGCCTTGAACAATCCCTGCATCGTGCACTGGCGATCGCAAACGAGCGTCATCACCAATACGCGACGCTCGAGCATCTCTTGCTCTCCCTGATCGACGATTCCGATGCGGCCGCCGTCATGCGCGCCTGCAGCGTCGATCTCGACAAGCTCCGTACGAGCCTCGTCAACTATCTTGAGACCGAATTCGAGAACCTGGTGACGGATGGCGCCGACGATGCCAAGCCGACCGCTGGTTTTCAGCGCGTGATCCAGCGCGCCGTGATTCACGTGCAGTCATCCGGTCGCGAAGAGGTGACCGGCGCTAACGTGCTGATCGCGATTTTCGCCGAGCGCGAAAGTCATGCTGCATATTTCCTGCAGGAGCAGGACATGACGCGCTACGACGCCGTCAATTACATCAGCCATGGCATCGCCAAGCGGCCGGGCGTTTCCGAGGCGCGACCGGTGCGCGGCGTCGACGAGGAGACCGAGGCCAAGGGCACCGAAGACACCAAGAAGAAGGGCGAGGCGCTCGAGACCTATTGCGTCAACCTCAACAAGAAGGCGCGTGACGGCAAGATCGATCCGGTGATCGGACGCAATTCCGAGATCAACCGCGCGATTCAGGTGCTGTGCCGCCGGCAGAAGAACAATCCGCTGTTCGTGGGCGAAGCCGGCGTCGGCAAGACCGCGATCGCCGAGGGCCTCGCCAAGCGCATCGTCGACAGCGAGGTGCCGGAGGTTCTGGCGGCTGCGACCGTGTTCTCGCTCGACATGGGCACACTGCTCGCCGGCACACGCTATCGCGGCGACTTCGAAGAGCGCCTGAAGCAAGTGCTGAAGGAACTCGAGGCGCACCCGAACGCCATCCTGTTCATCGACGAGATCCACACCGTGATCGGCGCGGGCGCGACGTCGGGCGGGGCAATGGATGCCTCGAATCTGCTCAAGCCGGCGCTTGCCTCGGGCACGATCCGCTGCATGGGTTCGACCACCTACAAGGAATACCGCCAGCACTTCGAGAAGGACCGCGCGCTGGTGCGGCGCTTCCAGAAGATCGACGTCAACGAGCCGACCGTCGAGGACGCTATTGCGATCCTCAAGGGCCTCAAGCCGTACTTCGAGGACTACCACCGGCTGAAGTACACCAATGAGGCGATCGAGGCCGCGGTTCAGCTCTCCTCGCGCTATATCCACGACCGCAAGCTGCCCGACAAGGCGATCGACGTGATCGACGAGTCCGGTGCGGCCCAGATGCTGGTGGCGGAGAACAAGCGCAAGAAGACCATCGGCATCAAGGAGATCGAGACCACGATCGCCTCGATGGCGCGGATTCCGCCAAAGAGCGTGTCCAAGGACGATGCCGAGGTGCTCAAGCATCTCGAGCAGACGCTGAAGCGCACGGTCTTCGGTCAGGACAAGGCGATCGAGTCGCTTGCGGCATCGATCAAGCTCGCCCGGGCCGGCTTGCGCGAGCCGGAGAAGCCGATCGGCTGCTACCTGTTCTCGGGGCCGACCGGCGTCGGCAAGACCGAAGTCGCAAAGCAGCTCGCGGCATCGCTCGGCGTTGAGCTGTTGCGCTTCGACATGTCCGAATACATGGAGCGGCATACCGTGTCGCGCCTGATCGGCGCGCCCCCCGGCTATGTCGGCTTCGACCAGGGCGGCCTGCTAACCGACGGCGTCGACCAGCATCCGCATTGCGTGGTGCTGCTCGACGAAATCGAGAAGGCGCATCCCGACCTCTACAATGTGTTGCTGCAGATCATGGATCACGGCCGGCTCACCGACCACAACGGCAAGCAGGTCAACTTCCGTAACGTGATCCTGATCATGACCACGAATGCGGGTGCTTCGGATCTCGCCAAGCAGGCGTTCGGCTTCACGCGCTCCAAGCGGGAAGGCGACGACCACGAGGCGATCAACCGGCAGTTCGCGCCGGAATTCCGCAACCGCCTCGATGCCATCGTCTCGTTCGGCCATCTCAGCGTCGAGGTGATCGGCACCGTGGTCGAGAAGTTCGTGCTTCAGCTCGAGGCGCAACTTGGCGATCGCGACGTCACCATCGAACTGTCCGAGCCTGCCAAGGCTTGGCTGGTCCAGCATGGTTACGACGAGCAGATGGGCGCGCGGCCCATGGCCCGCGTGATCCAGGAGCACATCAAGAAGCCGCTGGCCGACGAGGTGCTGTTCGGCAAGCTGAAGGGCGGCGGCCACGTCCGCGTCGTCCTGCTCAAGGACGAGGCCGACGAGACCAAGGACAAGATCGGCTTCGAATTTGTCGAAGGGCCGGTCACGCCGAAGCAGGAGAAGCTGCCCGGCGCCCGCAAGCGTCCGCCGGGCAAGTCCAAGCCAGGCGGCGGCTCCAAGGGGCCGACCAAGAGCCCGCTGGTCAAGGCTTGATCGCGAGCGTCATCAATCGAAAAGGCCGGCTGAAAAGCCGGCCTTTTTGTTTGCGTCGTGGTGCGGGGTTCTAAGTACCCGTGTCGGGCGCGGGCGCTGCCGGCGGCCTAGGTTTCCTCGGCGCGGGCGGCCGCGCGCGGGCAGGGGCTGACGGCTGCATCGTCACGATGACTGGATTCGGCTTGTGATCGGTTGCCGCCCCGGTCGCGGCATCGACGCCCATGCCGACGACACCGCCCAGCAGGAGATTGCCGGCAAAGCCGGCGGCGCCGGAGGTCGGTATGTCTCGGGTGAGCGGTACGATCTGAGGTTCATAGCCTTCCTTCTGGAAGGTGATCGAAATGTCGGCGTTCCGCTTGACGACCACCGCGCAAGGCGTCGTACAGGTGGTCGGAACCTCCAATCCGCTGACCACGGCCTCCACGCCTGACGGCGTCGACGAGATGCTGATGTTTTCGGTCGTGCCGCGCGTGACAGACGCGCAGCCGCCCAGCATGACGCTGAGCGCCACAATTCCAAATGAACGCATGAAATGCCCCTTGCCCGGCCGCAGTGAAGCGCAACCTGAGCGGGAGGGCAATGCGTCATTGGTCCGGATGGTTAAGCCACGCACAGGTTGCTTGATGCAATAACGGTAGCCGGAGCGGGGGCCTATTCGCCTCGCAGCCGCTGGTCGTCCTGTACGCGGACGTGCTCGGCGCCGCGCGCACCTGCGGGAGACAGCCGCAGCATGCTCAGCAGTGCGCCGCAGAGCGCAAATCCAACGCGGCGAGAAGCGCCAGCCGTGTTCCTTCGATCGGATAGCGGCCGAGCAGCAGCGCGACCAGCGCCGCACCCGTGGTCTGGCCGAGCAGCCGCGCGGTGCCCAGCATGCCGCTGGCGCCGCCGGCGCGCTCGCGCGGGGCGGCCGCGATCATGGTGCGGTTGTTGGGGGTCTGGAACAGGCCGAAGCCGGCGCCGGCGAGCGCCATGCGCCAGATGATGTCCAACGGCGTCGGGGCTGCCGGCAGCAAGGCGAGCGCGCCGAGACCGCAGGCGAACAGCGTGAGTCCGATGCCGCCAAGCAGGCCGGCCGGATAGCGCTCGACCAAGCGGCCGGCCAGTGGCGCCGCGAACGCCACCGCGATCGGCCATGGCGTGATCAACAGGCCCATATGCACCGCCGAATAGCCGAAGCGACTCTGAAGATAGAAGGGGATCGAGACAAAGGCCAACATCTGCCCGCAGAACGAGGCGATCGAGGTCGCGATCGACAGCGCAAAGACCGGGATGCGCAGCAGATCGACCGGCAGCAGGGGCGAGGTCATGTGGGTTTCGCGGTAGATCAGCAGCGCGCCTGCGGCGATGGCGATTGCGAATTGAACGAGGCAGGTGATCACGGCCTCGCCGTGGCCGACGCTGTCCACGGCCGCGATCCCGACGCCGAAGGTGATCGCCGACAGCCCCGCGCTCTGCCAGTCGAAGGAACGCCCGGCGGGTGTCGTGTGAGGCAGGCTGCGCAGGCCCAGCACCAGCGTCACCACGCCGAGCGGGACGTTGATGGCGAACAGCCAGGGCCAGCTTCCGAACGCGAGGATGCCGGCGGCGAGCGTAGGGCCCACCGCGGCCGAGAAGGCGACGACGAGCGCGTTGAGCCCGATGCCGCGGCCGAGCTGGCTGCGCGGGTAGGTGAAGCGCACCAGCGCCGCGTTGACGCTCATGATGCCGGCCGCGCCAAAGCCCTGGATGATCCGCGCGATGGTCAGCAACGGCAGCGTATCCGCCAGTGCGCAGAAGGCGGATGCCAGCGTGAACAGCGCCAGCCCGACCAGATAGACGCGGCGGTAGCCGACGATCTCGCCGAGCGAGGCCAGCGGCAGCAGCGAGATGGTGATCGCGAGCTGATAGCCGTTGACGATCCAGATCGAGAAGGCCGGGCTCGCGTCGAGGTCGGCCGCGATCGTCGGCAGCGCGACGTTGGCGATAGCGCTGTCGACCACCGCCATGATGATGCCGAGCGCAATGGTCAGGACCGCCTGGTTGCGCAGGGGTTGCGGCAGGCCGTCGGCATGCTCGATGGGGGCGGACGACATGATGGAGGCGCGCTTGATTCGAGCCGTGATGCATCCCCGGATTAGGAAATTGCAGGATGGATCGCAACCCGGCAGGACCGGGACGGTTCCAGTGCCCGCAGTGCTCCCGGCGGCAGGAGCCTGTGTAATGACTTTGCAGGCAGCTCGCGGGGGAGGCTAGTGCTTTTTTGTCTGGATAGCCTTGAGGTAGCTGGCGACGGCCTCGGCGCTCTCCCGGTCGAAGCGGAACGTCGGCATGGCGCGATGAATGCTGCTGTAGCCGTCCTGAAGACGCTGCACGAAGTCGGGGTCGTAGAGCTTGTTCTCGCCCAGATGGCGGAACGGCGGCGCAAGCTTGTTGGGGCTTGAGCCGGTCGGGCCGACGGCATGACACCGCGAGCACATCTGCTCCAGGAGACTCTGGCCGTCCCGCTGCTCGGCATCGAGGGCGTGGGCAAACGAACCCCACAACAAGACGATCAGAGGCGCGAACGCGAACGGCTTCATGTCACCATCGAAAAGTTGCCTTGCCATAGGCGTAAAGCACGATCAGCCCGATGGTCACCAGGGTGGAAACAACCAGGATGAGGCGATCCCAATTGATCCGATCTCTTTCGGCCCGGCTGAGGTTGAGGGCCGTGAACAGGGCCTTCATGGCAAATCGGCGCATCGGGAGCCTCGCGAAGCACGCAATTTGACACGGCCGGCGGACGACCGCTTGATGCAGCTCAAGGTCGAGACGCGCCTGGACGAGGCCGGCATCGCGCGCCGGGCCGCAACGCGCCGTGTTGCTACACCGCCGGAGGATTGCGGTCGGTGAAGGTCGTGCGCTGGTGCCAGTAAGGATAGGGCAGCGTGACCTTGCTGGCGGCATCGAGCCTTGCGATCTGGTCTTTGGTCAGCGACCAGCCGACCGCGCCGAGATTTTCGCGGAGCTGCGTCTCGTTGCGCGCGCCGATGATCAGTGTCGAGACGGTCGGACGCTGGAGCAGCCAGTTGAGCGCAATTTGCGAGACGCTCTTGCCCGTTTCCTTCGCGACCTCGTCGATCGCTTCGACGACGCGATAGACGTGCTCGTCGGGCACGGGCGGGCCGAACTCGGCGGTCTTGGGCAGGCGGCTGATGTCCGGCTTCGGCTGACCGCGGCGGATCTTGCCGGTAAGGCGCCCCCAGCCGAGCGGCGACCAGACCACTGCGCCGATCCCCTGGTCGAGGCCTAGCGGCATCAACTCCCATTCATAGTCGCGCCCGATCAATGAATAGTAGGTCTGGTTAGCGACGTAGCGCGGGAAGCCGTGCTTGTCGGCAACGCCGAGCGACTTCATCAGGTGCCAGCCCGAAAAATTGGAAACGCCGACATAGCGGATCTTGCCGGCGCGCACGAGCACATCGAGGGTTGCGAGCACCTCTTCGGGCGGGGTGAAGGCGTCGAAGCCATGGAGTTGAAACAGATCGATGTAATCGGTGCCGAGCCGGCTCAGCGAACCGTCGATGGCCGCGAGCAGATGCTGTCGCGATGAGCCAATGTCGTTGGGCCCATCACCGAAGCGAAAGGTGGCCTTGGTCGAGATCAGGACTTTGTCGCGGCGGCCCTTGATGGCTTCGCCGAGCACGCGCTCGGACTCGCCGAGCGAATAGACGTCAGCGGTGTCGAACATCGACACGCCGGCATCGAGGCAGATATCCAGAAGTCGCCGCGCTTCGGTCGCGTCGGTGGTGCCCCATGCAGCAAGGCGCCCGACGCCGCCAAACGTGCCGGTGCCAAGGCTCAAGGCGGGAACCATGAGGCCTGACCGGCCCAAGCGTCGGTATTCCATCGATATGCTCCTCGGCTGTCCGCTGATTGGTCGGTGCGGCCCTAGCGGCGGATGCTAATGCAAGCATGCGCCTCGTACCATTGCGCGCGCACATGGCGGCTCTGCTTCGCGAGGTCCTTGTTTGATCGGAAGTGGACGGGCCGCGCCGGAATTGCGGCGTCGGCCGCGTCAGTGCCGCAGGCTCTGTCGGAAGTCGCGCGGCGACATCCCGAAATGCTCGCGGAAGACGCGGCCGAAATGCGAGAGGTCGTTGAAGCCCCAGGCAAAGGCGATCTCGCTGACATGGCGGTGGGCGAGCACGGGCGAGGCGAGGTCGCGCCGGCATTGGGCGAGACGTTCGCCGAGAACGTAGCGCTGGAACGAGGTGTCCTCGTCGGCCAGCAGATCGTTCACATAGCGCGGCGAGATGCCGAGCGCTGCCGCGGCCTGCGCCAGCGCGAGGTCGGGATCGGCGAGGTGAGCCCGGATATGGGCCTTGAGCCGGTAGAGCAGGGCGGAGCGGTGGGTCGATGACGGCAGCGGCGTCTTGCCGAGCCGCTCGCTGAGCGCCATCGCCAGCAGGTCAACGGCCTGTTCCGACAGCGCATCGGCATGGTCCGGCGCGAGCCGGTCCGCGCTCTGGCAGAGCCTGAATATGAAATCACAGGCGAGCCGTTCGAGCGGGGCGTCGGCGCCGAACGAGATCGCGGTCAGCGTCTCGGTGCCGCCGAGCCGGCGCTGCAGCATCTCGCGGGGCACCTTGAAGATGGTCTGCGTGAAGCTGTCGTTGAACTTCAGCTCATAGGGCCGCGTCGTGTCGTAAAGCGCGAACTGGCCGGGATGGATTACCGTCTCGCGGCCGTCCTGCACCACGCCACCAGCGCCGCGATTGCCGAGCGCGACCAGGACAAAATCCTGATCGGAGCGCGCGATGCGCGAGGGGGTGCGGAAGACATGCTGGCGGTCGGAGCAGACTTCGGAGCATACCGCCTTGCCGAGCGTGGCCTGCGTGACCGAGCCGCGGAAGGCGCTGCCGAGGTCGGACTTGCAGTCGAGCCCGACGAAGACGTCGCAGACGATGTCCTGCCAGAGCGCGAGCCGGCGATAGCCAGGGCTGTCGTCCGTAGTGAACTGGATTGGCATCTGGACAGCCTCCCTTTCACATCCTGCAAAACGGCATATGAGCGCAGATCCGGCATCCCGGAGGCAAGTTCCGTACCGGGGGCGATCCTTATCCAGTCGAGTTTTTGTTCCGCTGCGGTCGAGCGCCCGGCCACGCGGTTCGCCAAATAGATTGCATCGGACGTGATCTCCGATCAACCGGCAAAGGAGGCGGCAATGGGCGTCGAACATCCGAAATACAAGGTGGCGGTGGTGCAAGCGGCGCCAGCCTGGCTCGACCTCGACGCCTCGATCGACAAGTCGATCGCGCTGATCCGGGAAGCGGCCGAAAAGGGCGCCAAGCTGATCGCCTTTCCCGAAGCCTTCATCCCCGGCTACCCCTGGCACATCTGGATGGACTCGCCGGCCTGGGCAATCGGCCGCGGCTTTGTGCAGCGCTATTTTGACAATTCGCTGTCCTATGACAGCCCGCAGGCCGAGCGGCTGCGCGACGCCGTTCGGAAGGCGAAACTGACGGCTGTGCTCGGCCTCTCCGAGCGGGACGGTGGCAGCCTCTATCTCGCGCAATGGCTGATCGGCCCGGACGGCGAAAGCATCGCAAAGCGCCGCAAGCTGCGGCCGACCCACGCCGAGCGCACCGTTTATGGCGAAGGCGACGGCAGCGATCTCGCGGTCCACGCCAGGGCGGACATCGGCCGCATCGGCGCGCTGTGCTGCTGGGAGCATCTTCAGCCGCTTTCAAAATATGCGATGTACGCCCAGAACGAGCAGGTGCACGTCGCGGCTTGGCCGAGCTTTTCGCTCTACGATCCGTTTGCGCCGGCGCTCGGCGCCGAGGTGAACAACGCCGCCTCGCGCGTCTACGCGGTCGAGGGCTCCTGCTTCGTGCTCGCGCCTTGCGCGACGGTATCACAGGCCATGATCGACGAGCTCTGCGACCGGCCCGACAAGAACGCGCTGTTGCACGTGGGCGGCGGGTTCGCCGCGATCTACGGCCCCGACGGCAGCCAGATCGGCGACAAGCTGGCGCCGGACCAGGAGGGGCTTCTCATGGCCGAGATCGATCTTGGCGCTATCGGCGTCGCCAAGAACGCCGCCGATCCCGCCGGGCACTATTCGCGGCCCGACGTGACGCGGCTGCTGCTCAACAAGAAGCGCTACCAACGCGTCGAGCAGTTTGCGCTGCCCGTCGACAGCGTCGAGCCTGCGGACATCGCCGCGGCGGCGAATTGATCGTCGAAATCGAGGGGAGGGAACGATCATGGAATCCGCAATTCCTCTGCATCTCGAGACCCAGCGCACGCGCCACAAGCGCGTGCCGGACGATTACCAGCCGCCATATCCGTCCTTCGTGGCGCGTTACAAGCCGGAGGTTGTCCGGGTCGTCATGGCCTATTTCGGTGTCCAGTATCGCGACGTGGCCCCGGCGGCTGCGATGGAGGCGCTGGCGGCAATTGGCGAACGGTTTGCAGGCGAGGGAGGCCCCACGCATTGGGACCGCGCCCACTACGTCGATCAGGCCGGATACACGAATGTCGTCTCGGCTGCTTATTGGGACGACATCCCGCGTTTCGACGCCTGGTTCGAGCCGTCGCGTGAAGCATGGACAGGTAAGGGCCGCGAGGAGATTGGCACCTTCATCGAAGTGTTGCGTCCTGCCGTGGCGCGACACGAGACGCTGTTTTCTTCGCTCGGCCGGCCCGAGGGCGTCGCCGTCATTGCCGACGGCATGAGCGGCGAGGTGCAGGAGCACGCCTATTGGGGTGGCATGCGCGATCGCATCCCGCTGTCGCAGACCGATCCCATGACGCCCGGCGGCGCTCCGGAGCTGATCCGCGACGGCGCCCGCCTGCGCGTGAAGGCGCATGACAATCTCTGCCTGATCAGGTCTGGGCAGGATTGGAGCGACACCGAGGCCTCGGAACGAAAGCTCTATCTCGACGACGTCGAACCGGTGCTGCGCGAAGGCATGGACTTTCTGCGCGAGGACGGTCTTGTCATCGGCTGCTACGCCAACCGTTACATGCAGGTGCTCGCGGCGGGCAGCCGTGCGAGTGAAAGATCCTACGGCCAGAGCTGGTGGAAGAGTCTCGCCGCGCTGGAACGCTGGGCGGAGTCGCATCCGACCCATGTCAAAATCTTCGGCGCGGCGATGAAATATCTGTCGACGCTCGGGCCTTCAGCCAAGCTGCGGCTCTATCACGAGGTCACCGTCGCGGCCGCGGACGAGCAATTCTTCGAATATCTGAGCTGTCATCCGAAAACGGGGATGCTGGCGGCGGTGCAAAGCGCCGGCGCCTGATCAGGCCACGCAGTGGCCAAGCAGCTCGGGATGCGCCGTGCAGATGTGATGCGCGCCCGCATCGCGCAGCTCGGCCTCGCTGCCATAGCCATAGAGCACGCCGATCGCGGTCATGCCGTTGGCGCGGGCGCCGACAACGTCATGGCTGCGGTCGCCGATCATGATCGCGCCACTCGGATCGACCTTGGTCTCGTCGAGCGCGTAGCGCAGCAGGTCGCGCTTGTCGACGCGCGTGCCGTCGAGCTCGGAGCCGAACACCCGCTCGAAATACGGCTTCAGGCCGAAATGCTCGACAATGCGGTTTGCGTAGACCGCGGGCTTGCTGGTCGCCACGAACATGCGCGGCGTGGTCGCAGCAAGCGTCGTCAGCGTGTCCAAGATGCCGGCATAGGCCTCGTTCTCGAACAGGCCGATATCACTGAAACGCTCGCGATAGAGCAGCAGCCCACGGTCGGCGAGTTCCGCGCTGCCGGTCAGCTTTTGCAGGCTGGCGTGGAGCGGCGGGCCGATGCACCAGGTCAGATCGTCCTCGCTCGGCACTGCGAGGCTGAGACATTCCAGTGCGTATTGGATCGAGCGGGTGATCCCGGGTTTCGGGTTGGTCAGCGTGCCGTCGAGATCGAAATAGATTGTCACCATGCTGGTCGTGCCCGTGCTGATATTGCCGTCTGTTGCGTGACCTAAACGAGGCCGCAGGCCAAGGCAATGTGCAACGGTTGGCAAGGCGAAATCTGGCTCGTTGATGCGGTTCTCCGCTTTAAAAGCTCGCTATTGGCGGGGCTTAGGCGTAGGGTCCAGCGATCACCGCCCTTCCAATGGCATCCATCGGTGACTGAGGGTCACTCACGCTCCCGCCGACTGAGGAGGAGCGCGCATGCCTCGATTTCGTTTGGCCGACTGGATCGTGCCGCCGGTGGTCGTTCCGCTGTTTCTATTGCTTCTGGTGGCCGCTGCGGCGCTCCTGCGTGGATAAGACGCAGCTGCAATACCTTGTGAGCGGACGCGATCAGAGCGGTTACGTCAGCTTGGGCCGCACCACGACGGCCGCCGCCCTGAAGAAGGCGAGGGAGCTGCTGCAGGAAGGCTATATCGACGTGCGGATCTGCACTCCGCAGGGGCGGATTCTGCTGTCCGACGAATTCGACCAGTTCGAGGCATGAGGCGCGCGCGGGCGTCAACGACCGCGCCCCGACCCTGCGCGAGGAAGACAATCCCATGAAGATGCTCATTGTCGTATTGGCGCTTGGCACATTTGCGCAAAGTGCCGTCGCGAAAGAGCCGGACTGCCGCATTATCGAAAGCACGAGTGGACGGCTCGCCTGTTACGATGCTGCGTTTCCACCAAAGGGGAAGCAACCCACTGCTGTCGAAAGTGACGCAGCGCGGGCGGCCTACAAGGACCCGTTCGTTGCGGAAGAGGCCAGAACCGCCGCGAAACTGAAGAATATCTGCCGCGGTTGCTGAGGCCGTGCACTCTCCGACATCAAGCCAAATCATCGAGGTGCCGACATGACGCCGCTCCGCCGTATCGCCGTCATTGGCAACTCGCTGCCTCGCCGGTGCGGAATTGCGACCTATACGACCGACCTGAAGAACGCGATATCGATTTCGCGCCAGGATCTCGAGACTTGCATCGTGGCAATGACCGATCGCGGTCAAGCCTATGACTATCCTCCGGCGGTCGCGTTCCAGATCAAGGATGGCAATATCGAAGATTACATGCGGGCCGCGGATTTCCTCAATGCCGGCCGGTTCGACACCGTGTGCTTGCAGCACGAGTTCGGGATCTTTGGTGGGGAAGCCGGAGCCCATATCCTGGTGCTGTTGTCCCGCCTGACGATGCCGGTTGTTACGACGTTTCATACGGTGCTGGCCGATCCGACGCCTGCGCAACGTACCGTCATGGAGCGCATCGTCGAGGCATCGTCGAAGGTCGTGGTGATGGCCCATAAGGGCCGCGAACTGCTGCGTGACGTCTATCTCGTGCGTGACGACAAGATCGAGGTGATCGCCCACGGTATTCCCGATGTCGCCTTCGCCGAGCCGGATGCAGCGAAAGCCAGGCTTGGATTTGAGCAAAAATCGGTCATCCTGACATTCGGCCTGTTGTCGCCGAACAAGGGCATCGAAGTCATGATCGACGCCATGCCGTCGATTCTGAAGCGCTGCAAGAATGCGGTGTACGTCGTGCTCGGCGCAACGCACCCCAATCTGGTCCGAAACCAGGGCGAGGCCTATCGTGAGAGCCTCATCGCGCGGGTGCGCGAGCTCGGCATCGAGGACCACGTGGTGTTCTTCGATCGGTTCGCCGATCTGGCCACGCTGCTCGAATTCATCTCGATGTGCGACGTCTACGTCACACCCTATCTCAACGAGGCCCAGATGACCTCGGGAACACTGGCCTATAGTTTCGGACTGGGCAAACCGGTCGTATCGACCCCGTACTGGCACGCACGCGAGCTGCTTGCCGACGGCTGCGGCATCCTGGTGCCGTTCGGCGATTCCGCGGCGATCGGCAACGAAATCGCGAACCTGCTGACCGACGATAACAGGCGGAAGGCGATGTCCCGGCGCGCCTATGCGGCGAGCCGGATGATGACATGGGAGCAGGTGGCCGAGCGCTACGTGTCCGTCTTCGAAAATGCGCGGCAAGGTCATCGGTTGAAGATCTTCGCGCGCTCCGACATGACCGCGCCGGAGCCACGTGGTCCGGCGCCGCCCGACATGCAGATCGGCCATTTCCTATCGATGTGCGATGATGTCGGTCTGTTCCAGCACGCGGTTTTTTCGGTTCCGGATCGCGGACATGGCTATTGCGTCGATGACAACGCGAGAGCGCTGCTGCTGGCCTGCGCACTCAACGGTCCGGGCGAACAGCCGCTGTCGGAGGTCTTGACGAGCAGGTTCGCGGCATTCGTGCAGCATGCCTGGAACCAGGACACCAGGCAATTCCGCAACTTCATGGGGTTCAATCGAACCTGGCTTGAAGACAGGGGCTCCGAAGACAGTCACGGGCGAACGCTATGGGCCTTGGGCGAGGTTGCACGCAGAGACGCGAGCCCGGCCCGGCGCCTGTGGGCCGCTGCCTTGTTCGGGCAGGCATTGTCGATCGCGACGAGCTTTCGTTCACCTCGCGCATGGGCGTTCATGCTGCTGGGTTTGGACGCCTATTGTGCCGTAGCTCCGGAAGATCTCTACGCCAGGGAAATCCGGCATTCGCTTGCCGACAGGTTGATGGCTTGCCTGGCGTCGGTCGAGACGCCGGACTGGGTGTGGTTCGAGGAAGGGCTGGCCTACGACAACGCGCGATTGCCGCAGGCCTTGATCCTCACGGGCGTGGCGACGGAAACGCCTCGATATCTCGATGCCGGATTGAGATCCCTGCGCTGGCTGATGACGCAACAGACCACCGCGGCAGGCCATTTCCGGCCGGTCGGTACCGCCGGCTTCGGCGAGCTTCGGCAACGTCCGCGTGCGTTTGATCAACAGCCCGTGGAGGCAACGGCAACGATCGCCGCCTGCCTCACCGCGTGGCGCGCCGACGGCGATGCCGAATGGAGAGCCATGGCAACGCGGGCCTTCGCCTGGTTCCTCGGCAGCAACGATCTCTCGGTGGCGCTGATCGATCCGCTCACGGGCAGCTGCCGGGATGGTTTGCACCCTGACCGCGCCAACGAAAACCGCGGGGGCGAGTCGGTTGTTTGCTATCTGCTCGGGCTTGCGGAGATGCGACAGCTTGCGCGCGTCACCCCGAGCCTGACCAGGCCCACGGCCTTGCGCGCCGTGGGCGCCTGAACCTGATCTTCTCATTGAGCAAGCCGAGGATACCGTGTCACCAGCTTCATTCCTGAATCGGCAGGGGCTTCATCTGCGCCCCGATCCGGCGCGCGTTATCGTGCGGCCCTTCAAGCCGGCAACCGAACCCCGCGATCTGAATCCGACCGACAAGATGCGGGCAAATCATATCGTCGACCGGGTTCTCGCGCTCAGTTCGGAGGCCGTCGCGGTCCAGCTTGCGGACGTCCTCGACAATTTCGAGGGGCGACATCGTAACCTCCTGGAGAGTTTCGAGGCTCGCGCGGATGAAATGGAGGATGCTTTCGCGACGCATGGCCTCTTCTCGAAGGCCCAGCGTCAGCTGGTCGGCGCCTATTTCCTCAGTGAATATTCGTTCGAAGCCTCTGCCTTGTTCAACCCCAGCATCGTCCCGCATCCCGATCAATCCGGCGCACCAACGGGAGGCTTGCGCTTCATCCTCAGTCTTCGCGCTATCGGCGAGGGGCATGTGTCGTCGCTGACGTTTCGAACCGGAACGATTGCGGCTGATGGAAGCCTGGCCGTCGATCCGACGGCGCGCCTTGCCTCGGTTCCCCGGATTACCAGTCGCGTATCCGGGCCGGAGGGCGACCGTGTGGATTTGATGTTCAGGCCCGAGGAAGACCTCAGCGAGCGCGTCATCTTTCCCGTGACGGAATCCCAATCGAACGGCATCGAGGATGTCCGCTTTGTCAAATTCAACGAGGGCGATCGGCAGACCTACTACGCGACCTATACGGCTTACAGCGGACGCGCGATCCGGTCGGAATTGATCGAGACCGCCGATTTTAGGTCGTTTCGGCTGTCGCCGTTGCGGGGGAGCGCCGCACACAACAAGGGCATGGCGCTGTTCCCGCGCAAGATCGACGGCCGATATGCCATGATCGCGCGACAAGACAATGAGAACCTGTACCTGCTCTATTCGGAAGATCTCTACACGTGGGAAGGCGGCGGGGTCCCGCTTCTGAAACCGCAATTTCCCTGGGAGTTCGTCCAGATCGGGAACTGCGGATCGCCCATAGAACTAGACGAAGGCTGGCTGCTGCTGACACACGGTGTCGGCCCGGTCCGCAAATATTCGATCGGAGCGGCGCTGCTCGACAAGCGCGATCCATCCAAGGTGCTGGCACGTTCGGCGGAGCCGCTGCTCCGACCTGAACCGTCCGAGCGTGAAGGGTATGTTCCTAACGTCGTCTATACCTGCGGTGCGATGAGGCATAAGGACCGGATCATCTTGCCCTATGCGGTGTCTGACACCTTCTCGAGTTTTGCAACAATCGGGATTTCGGCGCTCATCGCGTCGATGCAACGCTGAGCGCGGCGTTCGCACTCGCCGACGTCTACTCCGTTCACAGCAGGCCAGGGGAGCCGTCATGGTTCGCGAAACAACCTACGTGGTGCAGGCATTCAATGCGGGCAAGGGTGGAAATCTGAAGGCGGATTCTCCCATCGTCTGCAAGTCGGAAAGCGGTGCGCTGCGGACGGCGGAGCGACTTGCCTTGAGCAAGCTCGGTGTGGTCGCGTTCTCGTCCAGCGGTGATGCCGAAATGGGTGACTATGACGACGAGCCGACGGTGTTCTTCCGAAAGGGCGAGCTTCCGGCAGGATTCGACTGAGTCATTGGTTGCGGTTGGCCAGGTATTGGAGAGGAGCACAGATGAACGCGCGACTGGATATGTTGAATAAGGCCCGCGATCGCATGATCGAGGACAGGGACGAGCACGCCAAAGTGCTGGCCGCGCCCTTTGACCGTGATAAGGCCGAGCGAGCACGGAACAAATTCGTCGAACTTCAGACGCTGATCGATGCCCTAGACCGTGCAATCAGCGCAGAGAAACCCGCCTCGGCATAACGTCGAGGAGAGGAAGGGCGGAGTGGCGGGCATCAAGCCGGCTCTTCCGCATCATGCCGCCCGCCCGCGCTATTGCTGTCTCGCCCACTCGACGATCGCCGTGGCGTCCGCGCCCGCCTGCGCTTCCCAGGTGGAGAGGGCGCTGGTTGCAGCTGTCCGAAGTGCGGCGATGAGCGAGCTGGGCGCCGGTTCGGCGATGCGGACGCCGTTGTCACGCATGCGCGCGTAGTTCTCGGTGGTGCGATGGGTGAGCAGCGCGAACTGGCTCTGCTCAGTCTCGGCCGCTGCGGCCAGCACCTCGCGCTGCATTCCTTCGGACAGCTCGGCAAAGGCGTCGCTGCGGACAAAGGCGATCGAGACCGGCATCGCGTAATTGATGGCCGTGAAATAGGGCAGGATGTCCCAGAGCTTGCGTCCTGCGCCGCCGTCACCGGAGGTGAGGAACGCATTCAGCCGGTGCTCCCTGAGGCCGGCGAGCGCCGCGTCCATCGGCAGGAATTGCGCATTCGCGCCGGCCGCGCGCATGACCTCGCTGGAGTTGGCGTCGTAAGCCCGCAAGTTCAGTTTCGGCAGGTCGTCGGCGTTCGCGAGCGCGTGCTCGGACCAAAGACCCGTTGCCGGCCAGATCGTCACATAAAGCAGCTTGAGACCACGTGCTGCGAGCGCCTTTTCGTAGAGCGGGCGCGCCCGCAGATTGGTGGCGCGGGCGACGTCGACCGATTGCACCAGGAAGGGCAGGGTAGACAATGCGAGCACCGGGTCAAGGCCCGAGAGCGCGCCCGCGAAGGCATCGCCACCGGCGATGCGGCCGTCCGTCGCCGCGCCGGGCATCGCGCCCGAGTTGATCTTGAGCTCGTTGTCGAAGGCGTTGGCCACGGTCACGAAACCGTTTGTGCGCGCGGCGACCCGTTCGGCGAAAGTGGTGAGCCCGATCCCGGAAATGTTGTTTTGCGGGTATTCCGTGGTCATCTGCCAAGTGACCTGGGCGGCGGCCGGCACGGCGGACAGCAAGAGCGCGGTGAGGGCAAGGATCGCGTGGATCCGTTTGGCGGGGAATCGCATTGGGAGAAGCAGGTCAGGCAGCATAGATTGGCAGCTCGTCGAAACATGGCACGGTGCCACAACATGGCGGATCACTTTGTCGCATGGCGCGCCGACGCGCGCCACAGCGATGCTTGGGCAGTGCTGGCGCGATTTGTATCACTGGTCGCAGCGACGCTGCTGCTCGCGATGTCGCAGGCCGCGGCGTGGGACAGCTCGCCTGCCAGGACGGGTGTCGCCATCCCAAGCGTCGAAGAGCTTGCGGTGCCTCCCGCCAAGCCCGATGCGCGCGAGAGCGACACGCGGGAGTCGATCTGCCTGATCGTCGAGGCGGCCGCGCGCGATGCCAATTTGCCGATGGAATTCTTCGCCCGCGTGATCTGGCAGGAGAGCCGCTTCCAGGCCGATGCGGTGGGCCCGATGACGCGGAGCGGCGCGCAGGCGCAGGGGATCGCGCAGTTCATGCCGGGCACAGCGAGCGAGCGCGGGCTGCTCAATCCCTTCAACCCGGTGCAGGCCTTGCCGAAGTCGGCCGAATTCCTCAACGAGCTGCGCAACCAGTTCGGCAATCTCGGCCTGGCCGCCGCTGCCTACAATGCCGGGCCGCGGCGGGTGCAGGAATGGCTCGCCGGCACCGGTCCGATGCCGGAGCAGACCCGCAACTATGTCTTCGCCATCACGGGCACGAGTGTCGACGCGTGGGCGAAGGCAGGCAGCACCGGCAAGGGGCCGCCGAGTTCGCCGCCAACGAGCTGCCGCGATCTGATGGCGCTGTTGAAGCGTGCACCGAATGCCTTCGTTGCCGAGCTCGAGCAGCATGTGGAGCTGGCTGCCGCAAAGGTCTGGGGCGTGCAGCTCGCCGCCGGGTTCGACCGCAGCCGGGCGCTGGCGATGTACTCCCGCGCCGTGACGCGGCTGAGCGCCGTGATCGGCGAACGAGACCCGAGCCTGCTGAGTTCGGTGGTGCGCAGCCGCGGCACGCGTTCCTTCTACCAGGTGCGCATCGGTGCCGACACGCGCAGCGAGGCGGATGAGTTGTGTAACCGCATCCGCAAGGCCGGCGGCGCGTGCTTCGTGCTGAAGAACCGGGGCATGAGCGGGTAGGGTAAGCTGTCATTCCGGCGCGATGAGAAGCGTCGAGCCCGGAATCCATCGCACGGCAATCTCTGTGGCCCAATGGCTTCCGGGTTCGCGACTGCGTCGCGCCCCGGAATGACGGCGGAGAATGTCGGAGTCGCGCATGTCAGCTCCGCCGTGAGCTTCCTTGACGCAGGCCACCGCATTGCCCGTTATGCGGGAACGATTCCTCATCCAAGCCGGCCGTCCCGTGGCGCTTCCTCCGCTCGATTCTCCTCAATGGCATAGTCCCTGGCGCGCCTTTGCGTGGGGGGTGCGCTCGATCACGCAGACGATCCTCACCGTCGTGCTGTTCGTGACGTATCTCGGCATCGGCGCGCTCGCCCACGACACGCATTTCAGCCTGCTCTGGGCGCTCTGCTCGACGCTGTTCGTCTGGGCAGGTCCGGCGCAGATCATCCTGATCACCACGCTCGGCTCGGGCGCGACCGTCATCCAGTCGGCGATCGCGGTCACCGTCAGCGCCATCCGCCTGTTTCCGATGGTGGTCTCGGTGCTGCCCCTGATGCGCATGCCGACGACGAAGCGGCGCGAACTCGTATTCGCCGCGCATCTCACGGCGGTGACGTTGTGGGTGGAGTGCCACCGCTTCCTGCCGCAGGTGCCGCGCGAGCGGCGCATCGCTTTCGTCCATGGGCTCGGTTGCGGTCTGGTCTCGGTGTGCCTTACCGCCAACACGGTCGGCTATTTCCTTGCCGCCAATCTCACGCAGACGCTTGGCGCCGCGATCCTGTTGCTGACGCCGCTGTCCTTCCTGTTCTCGACCGCGCGCAACAGCCGCGAGGTTGCCGATGTCGTCGCGCTGACGCTGGGGATCCTGCTTTATCCGCTGGCGGCGAAGATGAACTCCGGCCTCGATATCCTCGTCAGCGGCCTCGTCGCGGGGACGATCGCCTATGGCGTCCATTGGTGGCGGGTGGTGCGCGCATGAGTTTTGCCCAGTTTATCGGTGACTGGCACGCGCTGGCGGTGCTGTTCGTCGCCGGCGTCGTTCCCAACCAGATCTGGCGCATGCTGGGCCTGTGGTTCGGCGGCGGCATCGACGAAGGCTCCGAGCTGCTGGTCTGGGTGAGGGCGGTCGCCACTGCCATCCTGGCCGGCGTCATCGCCCAGATCGTGGTCGAGCCGCCAGGGGCGCTCGCCAGCGTGCCGGACGTTCTGCGCTATGGCGCGGTCGCCGCCGGCTTCGTCGTCTTCCTGTTGACCCGCCGCTCGATCTTCGCGGGCGTGGTGACGGGCGAAGTGTTCATGCTGGCCGGCACGTGGTGGTTGGGCTAAAACCGCCTCCGAATAGCTGAGGAACTGGAAATATGGTTCGCGAAAACGAGCTCCGCGAGGGCGAGGTCGCCATCGAGCTGCCGCCGACGCAGGATGCCGGTCTGGTCTTCATCGGTCGTATCCGCACGCCCTGGACTTCGCGTCTGGAGACGCCGCGGCAGGGCCGCGCCGACGGACCGATCTGCCGCCTCGAGATCTTCGAGCCGTTCGTGCCGGCCATCAAGGGCGTCGACTTCTATGGCAACCTCGAGGTGCTGTACTGGCTCGACCGCTCGCGCCGCGACATCGTGCTGCAAAGCCCTAAGAACAACGAGAAGACCCGCGGCACCTTTTCGCTGCGCTCGCCGGTCCGGCCCAATCCGATCGGCACCTCCATCGTGAAGCTGGTCGGCATCGAGGGAAACGCCATCCTCGTGCGCGGGCTCGATTGCATCGACAACACGCCGCTGATCGACATCAAGCCCGACCGCTGCGAGTTCACGCCACTAGCGGCGCCGCAGGCCGGGGATTTTCAGTCGGAATGACGAGCGGATAGACCTAGCCCGCCTTCAGCGCCGCGATCAGCTTGGTCGCGTTTTCTTCCAGCACCTTGACGTCTTCCTTGCGGCTGGCCGGCGGCAGCATCGCGACGCCGTCATGGCGCGGCATCACGTGCATGTGGAGGTGAAACACCACCTGCCCGCCGGCGGGCTCGTTGAATTGCTGCACGGTGATGCCGTCGGCGTTGAACGCCTTCATCGCGGCGGCGGCGATCTTGTGCGCGCCGCGGGCGACATGGGCGTAGTCGTCCGGCTTGATGTCGAGGATGTTGCGAGCGGGGGCCTTCGGGATCACCAGCGTATGGCCGGGCACCCGCGGCATGATGTCGAGGAAGGCCAGCACATGCTCGTCCTCATAGACCTTGTGGCAGGGAAATTCGCCGCGCAGAATTTTTGCGAAGATGTTGTTGGTGTCGTAGGCGGTCATGGCGGCGGCTCCCTCAGAATTTCGCGCTTACTGTCATCAGCCACGGTGAACCGTCAAGGCGCCTCGTCGATGCCTTTGCGGAACGGGCCGAGCTCGGCGAGCTCGCGTCCGGCCTCGGCGACATAGGCGCGCTCCCGCTTGAGGTAGTCGTCGATGGCGCGGCGCAGGCCCGGATCGGCGATGAAGTGGGCGGAGTGGGTGGTTCGCGGCAGGTAGCCGCGCGCGATCTTGTGCTCGCCCTGCGCGCCGGCCTCGACATACCTCAAGCCGCGTTTGATGGCGAAGTCGATCGCCTGATAGTAGCAGACCTCGAAGTGCAGGAAGGGATGATGCTCGACCGCGCCCCAGTTGCGGCCGAACAGTGTGTCCGAACCGATGAAGTTGATCGCGCCCGCGATCCAGCGATCGTTGCGACGCGCCATCACCAAGAGCACGTCGTCGCTCATGGTCTCGCCGATCAGCGAGAAGAACTCGCGCGTGAGGTAAGGGCGGCCCCATTTGCGCGAGCCGGTCTCCATGTAGAACTCGAAGAAGGCGTCCCAGGCATCCTCGGTGATGTCCTTGCCCGTGAGCCAGTGGATGCTGATGCCGGCGGCCAGCGCATCGCGGCGCTCGCGCTTGATCGATTTGCGGTGGCGCGAATTCAGCGTGGCGAGGAAGTCGTCGAAGGTCGCAAATCCCTCATTGTGCCAGTGGAACTGCTGGTCGGTCCGCTGCAGGAAGCCGTGCGCGGCGAGCAGCTTCCACTCCACCTCAAGTGCGAAGGTGACGTGCACCGACGAGGCCTTGCTGACGCCGCACAGCGCCACCAGCCCGCTCGCGAGCGCCTCGGTGATACGCTCGCGGTCGACGCCATCGCGAACCAGCAGCCGCGGCCCCGTGGCCGGGGTGAAGGGAACCGAGACCTGAAGCTTGGGATAGTAGCGCCCGCCGGCCCGCTCATAGGCATCCGCCCAACCGCGGTCGAAGACGTATTCGCCTTGCGAGTGCGATTTCAGATAGCAGGGCACGACGCCAACGACGCGGCCATCGATCTTGGCCACGAGGTGCCGCGGTCCCCAGCCGGTGCGGATCGTCGCTGAACCCGATTTCTCAACAGCCGAAAGAAACGCGTGCGAGACGAACGGGTTATAGGCGGGTCCTAAGAGGCCGGCCGAATCGCCTGAAGGGGCGGGTGAGGTTCCGTTGCTCCTCCCATTGCACCGACCGCCTGGATTGGCGCAGGCGTCCCAATCCTCAGGAGCCACCTCGGCAATGGAAGGTACGGCCTCGAGCGTGATTTCAGATGATCCCATCGCGCCCAAGATCGTGCATTGCAGCAGCGACTTCAAGAGGGCGGGAACGTCAGGCCCTACGGCACGAACCCCTCAAAAATCATCTGGTCCGCATACTGTCCGACCCGCGTCCGCTGCTCCGGGGTGCGGACAGTCCAGCCGAGCAGGGCGCAGCCGAAGACGTTGCGGGCGATCCAGGGGGCGGGCGCCGGGAGGTGGTCGACCTTGAAGGCGACGAAGTGGGGCTGGGTCTGGAAGCCGTGGCGCAGGTACAGCATGCTGTCGCGCTGCTGCTGGGTCAGGGTGGCCCAGTATTCGTCCTCATAGCTCCGCTGGGCGACGATGCCGCGCGGGCGGGACGGCAGCAACTGGCGCAGCGCCAGCACCTGGTCGGGATCGAACGACATGCCGACCGCGGGGCCCTGATAGGACGCCAGCACCTCGGCCATCCGCGTCACCAGCTTGCGGTCGCCGTCAAAATGGCTCTTGACCTCGATCACCAGCGGCACGCGGCCGGCGACCATGGCGCAGAGGTCGGAGAGCGACATCATTCGCTCGTCCGTGTCCTTGAATTTGACGGCTCTCAGTTCCGCGGCTGTCTTCGCCACGACCGCGCCGGTGGCCTCGGTGAGGCGGCCCAGGGCATGGTCGTGGTGCACCATCGCCTCGCCGTCGGCGGAGAGCTGGATGTCGACCTCGATCGAGAAATTGCCGGCGACGGCAGCCTGCACCGCGCCGGGCATGTTCTCGACGATACCGCGGGAAATGTCGTGCAGGCCGCGATGGGCGACCGGCCGGGCTGTCAGCCAATCCGGAGCGCGCATGCGCGTCAGGCGACCTCGAACACGCCTTCGACCTCGACCGCCGCATCCGCGGGCAGCGAGGCGACGCCGACCGTGGTGCGGGCATGGCGGCCCTTGTCACCGAACGCGGCGACCATCAGGTCGGAGGCGCCGTTGAGCACCTTCGGCCCGTCCAGGAAGTCCGGCGCCGAGTTGATGAAGCCACCGAGGCGCACCACGCGCACGACCTTGTCGAGGTCGCCAAGCGCCGCCTTGACCTGGGCCAGCAAATTGACCGCGCAGCCGCGTGCCGCCGCGGCACCCTCTTCGATGGAGACGCCGGCACCCAGCTTGCCCTTGGCGATCAGCTTGCCGTCAGGGGCGAAGCAGACCTGGCCCGAGACGAACAGCAAATTGCCGGTGCGCACGAACGGGACATAGTTGGCCACGGGGGTCGGAGCCTCGTGCAGCTTGATGCCCTGTTCCGCCAGTTTCTGCTCGACCGTGCCCGCCATGTTCGACCTCGTTGTCCTGAAAATCATCCGCCCGGGCGCTTGCATTGGCGGCCGGGCGGGCCCTGTTTCGCCCATCGTGCCGCCACATGCAAGCAACCGGAGGGGATGCATTTTGTTGAGGCAGGGCAGGAGGTTCAGCGGGCGGGCCGCAATTTTACGTGAGACCGCCTCAGTTGCGACGCAATGGAACGGTCACTAAACTGTCGAATCTGCGCTTTCCCCAAGGACGCATCTTCAAGGAACAGACATGGTGCACCTTTTCCGGACTTCGCTCGGTGTGATGGCGCTCGCGGCGGCAGCCCTCGGCTCCAGCGGCGGAGCGCAGGCGGCCAGCGGTCCGTTCCTCGCGCATCAGGCGCTCTATGACCTCAGCCTGGTCAAATCGCGCTCCAATTCGGTCAACAGCGCGCGCGGCCGCATCCTCTACAACTTCACTGGGAGCTCGTGCGAGGGCTACACCTCCGAATTCCGGCAGGTGTCCGAGCTCGACAGCGGCGAGGGCAAGATCACGCTGAGCGACCTCCGCTCCAATTCCTGGGAGGACGCCGCGGGCAAGAGCTACCGCTTCAAGATCGAGACGCGGATGAACGAGGCCGACGCCGGCCGTGTCGACGGTTCGGCCGAGCGCGACGGCGACCATATCAACGTCAAGCTGAAGCTGCCGGCGCCGAAGAGCTTCACCCTCGACGGCAAGATCGTGTTCCCGACCGAGCAGATCCAGCGCATCATCGCCGCCGCCAAGGACGGCAAGTCTCTGCTCGAGCTCTCCGTCTATGACGGCTCCGACGACGGCCAGAAGGTCTACAATACCCTGACCGTGATCGGCCAGCCGATCCCTGCCGACCGCACCGCCTCGCCCGATGCATCGACGTCGGACGAGCACATGAAGTCGCTGAAGCGCTGGCCCGTCACCGTCAGCTATTTCGACCGCGAGTCCCAGCAGAAAGAGGGCGAGCAGACGCCGGTCTACGCGATGGCGTTCGAGCTCTACGAAAACGGCGTCTCCCGCCAGCTCGTGCTGGATTACAACGATTTCGTGATTTCCGGCGCGATGGGCAAGTTCGACGTGAAGGACAGCAAGCCCTGTAATTGAGGGCGAGACGTCTAGCCCTTGTCGCACTCTGCGGCTACGCTTGCTCCCAACCTCTGACCTCCGGGAGAAAGCCCATGCCCAAGCTCGCCCATCTCCGTCCCAGCGGCCTTCACAACAACCCCGCTTATTCCCACGTCGTCACCGCCACCGGCGCACGCACCATCTACATCTCCGGCCAGGTGGCCGTGGACGAGGAAGGGCGGATCGTCGGCGAGGGCGATCTCGCCGCGCAGACCACGCAGGTGATGCAGAATCTCGGCCACGCGCTGAAGGCGGCCGGTGCAAGCTACGCCAACATCGTCAAGATCACGACCTTCGTCGTCGGCTACAAGCCGGAGCTGCGCCCGATCATCGGCAAGGCCCGCTCGGTCTTCTTCGAAGGGATGGAGCCGCCGGCCTCGACGCTCGTCGGCGTCTCGGCGCTCGCGGCGCCGGAATGGCTGATCGAGATCGAGGCGATCGCCGTTGCGGATTGAAGCGTCGACATGACATCGAATGAAGCCATCCGGATCGCCGCGGCCCTGATCAGCCGCGACGACGGTCCTCTGCGCAAGCCGGCCCGCAAGAAACTGAAAAACAACCCCATGCACAGTAGAGCCGCAGTGGCACGGGGGCACAATGTTTGTTCGATCAAGCTCTTGCCGTGATTGGCAAATCAGCGACACACCGGCAAGGAGCGCGGCATCTTCGGCGAGGCGGAGTCTTCGACAACCGACGGCCGACCACGCGCCTGTCGGCCAACGCGTAGCAATCGCGGGGAGTTGCGAGTATGAGTCTTTATTTCGTATTTGGCGAATTTTATTTGACGCGTCGGGCAAAACAGTGGCATGATGACATCGTGGGATTTTTCGGAAGGCGCCGAGGTCCCTGATTGATTCCTGAGCCCGGATTGCGCTTCGCTCCATCCGGGCTACGAACCTGTAGCCCGGATTTTGCTCGACCCGGATCACGCGCACTTTGATGATTGGATCGTGGACGTAAAGAACAGGCTCGTCTCGGCGTTGCAGGCGCATGCGGCCAATGAATGGGCCGTAGTCGCCCTGTCTGCTCTCGGCAACGAGCATGTTGTTTTCGCGGGCAATGTGAGCTCCGGTGCAAGCAGCACCGCAGCAGATTTATTGCGTGTCTACCGGCTCCGGCAGGCCCATTGTCGCGAGCAAGGTATTGAAGCCTGCGGTTTGGCCGAACTGATCGAATCCTTGTCGGCTCATGACGCGAACGATGTGATCGAGGGACAGCCCTTTCTCGCGCCAACAGGCGCCGTTCACGCGTTCTGGAACTCGAGTGGAGACTTGATCGGCTGCGTTACAATACTTGGCCTAGACGCAGAGCGGGGAAGACGAAACCTGAGTTTTGCGTTGGGGAAGGGGTAGGACGCTTGGCACGACCTTGGTGGTGCCGACCAAGTCCTAAGCAAGTGCGGCAAAACAAATAAGGTTCTGTTCACTCTTCCGCCTTCTCCGGCCCCTCATAGGCGATGCCGCGGATCACCGCGGCGCTGCCGAACTTCTTGCGCAGGCTGTCCACCGCGCGTTCGGCATGGGCGGCGCGGCGGTCGAGCATGTCGGTGTCGTCGGCAGGCGAGCCTTCGCGCAGCGCGCTGACGCCGGCGCCCATCAGGCGGAAGGCGGTGCCGTCGATCTCCTTGCCCAGCATCTCGCGGCAGATCGAAAAGATCT
This sequence comes from Bradyrhizobium cosmicum, assembly GCF_007290395.2. NCBI lineage: Bacteria > Pseudomonadati > Pseudomonadota > Alphaproteobacteria > Hyphomicrobiales > Nitrobacteraceae > Bradyrhizobium > Bradyrhizobium cosmicum. Next base: position 3,217,511 of record NZ_CP041656.2, read on the forward strand.
TTGCGGCGAGCTGCGTCGGGGCGACGATCGACTGCGAGCGGGTGCGCTGGCGGAAATCGGCGGTCTTCAGCTTCAGCGTGACGGTGGAGCCGGCCAGTTCGCTGCTCTTGAGGCGTGACGACGTCTTCTCGCACAGCCGCCACAGGATCTTTTCCAGCGTGGCAAAATCGCGGATGTCGGTCTCGAAAGTGGTCTCGCTGGAAATCGTTTTGGCGCCGCGATCAGGTTCGACGCGGCGGTCGTCGATGCCGCGCGCGAGCCGCCACAGCCTGCGGCCGTCGCTCGGAAACTGCCGCATCATCTCGATCTCGTCGGCCTTCTGCAGGTCCGCGATGAGACGGAAGCCACGCTGCCCCAGGCGCTCCTGCGTCGCGGGGCCGACGCCGAAGATGAAGCCGACCGGCTTCTCGGCGAGCATCAGACGGGCTTCCTCCTGATCGAGCGCGGCAAAGCCGCGCGGCTTGTCGAGGTCGGAGGCGATCTTGGCGAGAAACTTGTTGCAGGACAGGCCGACCGAGACGCTGATGCCGATGTCGCGTTCGACCTCGCGGGCGAAGCGCGCCAGCACCTTGGCCGGGATCATGCCGTGGACGCGCTCGGTGCCGGAGAGATCGAGGAAGGCCTCGTCGATCGAGAGCGGCTCGACCAGCGGCGTCAGCGCCTGCATGGCCTGGCGCACCTCGCGGCCGACGCGGACGTACTTCGCGATGTCCGGCGGAATCACGATCGCATGCGGGCAGGCGTCGAGCGCCTTGAACATCGGCATCGCCGAACGCACGCCATAGGTGCGGGCGATGTAGCAGGCGGCTGACACCACGCCGCGTTTGCCGCCGCCGATGATGACGGGCTTATCGGCGATGTCAGGGTTGTCGCGCTTCTCGACCGTCGCATAGAAGGCGTCGCAGTCGATATGGGCGATGGTCAGGCTCGCGAGCGCGCGGTGGCGGACGAGGCGGGGGGAGCCGCAGGCGGAACAGCGCCGCACGCCCACATCCAGATCGGCCGAACAATCCCGGCAGAAACAGCGGGGCCCGGCCGCCTCTGGGGCGCTCACGGCACGTCGCGCTCCCAGGTCCGGTCGCCCAGCGCGTCGCCGAGGACCTGCCGGGCAGCAGCCACGTTGGTGGGGTGCAGTTCCACGGAGCTGGCAAAGGCCTTCACGGTGGCGTCATCGCGCATCACGAAATCGAGCACGCTGAGCAGGAAACCGGGATCCGAGGCGGCGTTCCGCAAGGACTCAGGGCCGACACCTGTCTCAGCCAGGAACAGGCCCAGTCGCTCGGGATCGCCCGCGACGAAGGACAAAGCCTGAATCGCAACGATTTCAGCGACTTCGCGGGGGTTGTGAACAGGCTTTTTCAAGGGGCCGGTTTGCCTTTCCGTTAACTTTAGGTGTCTACTTTGAAACCATCATGCCCGAGTCTCTGGACCCTCGACAAGCAACTGGAAACCACATCGCAGAAAGTGGGCCCTCGGGTTTAACGAAACTAGAGCGAATCTGAGGCTAGTTTGAATCCAGTTTTCGAAGCGCCCGCGAGCGGCGCCTGAGGCGTCACATGCATCGGTCCACGGACCAAACAGGAGGGCGGGATGGCTAAGACCGTCCTGATCGTGGAAGACAACGAGCTCAACATGAAGCTCTTCCGCGACCTGTTGGAGGCGCACGGCTACCAGACCACCGGCACCAGCAACGGCTACGAGGCGCTGGACCTCGTTCGCAAGATGCGGCCCGACCTCGTGCTGATGGATATCCAATTGCCGCAGGTCTCCGGCCTGCAGGTGACGCGCTGGATCAAGGACGATCCGGAGCTGCGTGCCATTCCCGTCGTCGCGGTCACCGCGTTCGCGATGAAGGGCGACGAAGAGCGCATCCGCGAGGGCGGCTGCGAGGCCTATTTGTCCAAGCCGATCTCGGTCGGCAAATTCATTGAGACGGTCCGGCGTTTCATCGGATAGGAAGTGAGTTCAAAGTGTCCGCGCGTATCCTCGTTGTCGATGACGTCCCTGCCAACGTCAAGCTGCTCGAAGCCCGCCTGTCGGCCGAATATTTCGACGTGATGACCGCCTCGAACGGCACCGAGGCGCTTGCGATCTGCGCCCGCGCCGAATGCGACATCATTCTGCTCGACGTCATGATGCCCGACATCGACGGCTTCGAGGTCTGCCGCCGCCTCAAGAGCGATCCGGCGACGCACCACATCCCGGTCGTGATGGTCACCGCGCTCGACAGCCCCGCCGACCGCAATCGCGGCCTGGAGGCCGGCGCCGACGACTTCCTGACCAAACCCGTCTCCGATGTCGTGCTGATCGCGCGCGTGCGCTCGCTGACACGGCTGAAGATGATGACCGACGAGCTGCGCATGCGCGCCATCACCTCGCTCGAGATCGGCATGCAGGCGCCCGAGCGTAGCGCGGTCGCCGACACCGGCAAGGGCGGCCGCATCCTGCTGGTCGACGACCGCCAGTCCTCCTACGAGCGGCTGGCGGGCCTGCTCGCGGCCGAGCACACCGTCGACGTCGAGCCGAACCCGACCGAAGCGCTGTTCCACGCCGCCGAGGGCAATTACGACCTCCTGATCGTCTCGCTCGATCTCAACAATTTCGATGGCCTGCGGCTGTGCAGCCAGGCGCGCTCGCTGGAGCGCACGCGCCACGTGCCGATCCTGGCGATCGCGGACCCCGAGAACTCGACGCGGCTGCTCCGCGGCCTCGAGATCGGCGTCAACGACTATCTGCTGCGTCCCATCGACAAGACCGAACTTCTTGCGCGCGCCCGCACCCAGATCCGCCGCCGCCGCTACACCGATCACCTGCGCGACAACGTGCAGAACTCGATCGAGATGGCGATCACGGACGCGCTGACCGGCCTGCACAATCGTCGCTACATGGAGAGCCATCTGGCGACGCTCGCCGAGCAGGCCTCGACCCGCGGCAAGCCGCTGGCGCTGATGATCCTCGACATCGACTATTTCAAGTCGATCAACGACAATTACGGCCACGACGCCGGCGACGACGTGCTGCGCGAATTCGCGGTGCGCGTGCGCAAATCGATCCGTGGCATCGACCTTGCCTGCCGCTATGGCGGCGAGGAGTTCGTTATCGTGATGCCGGAGACCGACCTGCACGTCGCCGGCATGGTCGCGGAACGCCTGCGCCGCTCGATCGCGGGCGAGCCGTTCGCGGTCCACAAGGGCACCAAGCGCATCGAGGTCACGATCTCGATCGGCTTGACCACGCTGGAGCAGAAGGGCGAGGCGGTTGCCGATGTCCTCAAGCGCGCCGACACCGCGCTCTACCGCGCCAAGCACGACGGCCGCAATCGCGTGGTGTCGCAGGCGGCGTGAGGCCGGCGGCGACACCAACACCATGCCGGGGCGGTTCCGCGGGCACTGATGGTCCCGCGCTACGATCGCAAGGTGCGCGTCGACGGGCGCGACCTGCCTTTGCGCCGCTTGTAGAGCGCGTTGAAGCCGCCCGCCATGAACGTGACGAAGCGCTCGCGAACGGCTTCGAAGTCATCGGACGAACACAAATTCTTTGAGAGACGGTCGATGCGGCCCGTCCGCGACATCAGCAGCGAATAGGCCCCCGAGGTGAACTGGAAGCCCCAGAACAAGTCCTCGGGCTTCGCGTCGGGCAGGGCCTTCTGGAGCAGGCCGATCAGCCTCAGCACGAGCGGATCGAGATAGGCCTCCATCTTCTCCGCGCCATAGCCCGGCGCGTTGTTGACCTGAGCGAAGATGCGGCCGAAATTGCGCCAGGCCTGCTCGTCATTGATGTAGACGTCGAAGGCGCCATCGTAATAGGCGCGGAGCGCGCCTTCGACGGTCGGGCGGCCCTTGGTCCTCGCCTCGTAGGCGTCGAGTTCGGCGGTCCGCAACGTCACCGCATGCGCGACGCGGCGTTCGAACACGGCATCGAACAGCGACGTCTTGCCATCGAAATAGTAGTGAATGAGCGCGGGATGGATGCCCATCCTGTCGGCGACGTCCTTGATCGTGACCCCGAAATAGCCGAACTGCGCGAACAGCTCCTCGCTCGTGTCGAGGATCAGCTTCACGGTCGCCGCCCGCTGCTCGGCGCGTGTACGGCGGCCCTCGAGTTTTTGCGCTGCTGGCATGATCTCCGTCTTCCTGATCGGACGCGTCCGGGAAGACAGCAATTGATCCGATCAACTCGACTTCACGATGGGATGCGGGCCCGGCCCGGTCAAGCGTGAGCCGGCCGTTCGTCCATAATTTTCATTTAGTGCTAAATGAATGAACTTGACCTGCCGCGACCCCCCGGGGTAGTGGCGAAGGAGCCGGACCACGGCATCCGGCATTTGCCAACAATCCGCGATCGTCCGGCGGCCGCTGGACGTGAACGCAATCCAGAACATCGGCTGGCAACGACCAGCTGCCTGACGGGAGGATTCCATGACTGGCTTGAAGTCGATGGCAGCAGCGATGCTGATGCTCGGCACCACACTTGCGACACCCGCACTTGCGCAAAAGAAATACGACACCGGCGCAACCGACACAGAGATCAAGATCGGTCAGACCAACCCGTTGAGCGGCCCGGCGTCTGCATTCGGAGCCATCGGCAAAGCGGAGGCCGCCTACATCCGCATGATCAACGAGCAGGGTGGGGTCAACGGCCGCCGGATCAATCTCATCCAGTACGACGACGGCTACAGCCCGCCGAAGACGGTCGAGCAGGTTCGCAAGCTTGTTGAAAGCGATGAAGTGCTCACAACGTTCCAGATCATTGGCACGCCGCCGAACTCGGCCGTGCAGAAATACCTGAACAGCAAGGGGGTCCCGCAACTCCTCGCGGGAAGTGGAGCATCACGCTTCACTGACCCGAAAAATTTCCCCTGGACGATCTCCGCCAACCCCAACTACCAGTCGGAAGCGCACATCTACGCCAAGCATATTCTGGAAAACTATCCGAACGCCAAGATCGGCATCCTCTATCAGAACGACGATCTCGGCAAAGATTACGTCAAGGGCCTGAAGGAAGGGCTCGGCGCCAAGACGAGCATGATCGTCAAGGAGCTGTCCTACGAATTGGCCGACCCGACCATCGACTCCCAGATGGTGACGCTGAAAGCGTCAGGCGCCGATCTCTTCTACAACATGTCGACGCCGAAATTCGCCGCGCAATCGATCAGGAAAGCGACGGAGCTCGGCTGGAAGCCCGTCCATATCCTGGAGGTCAACGCGACAGCCGTGGGCCAAGTCCTCGTGCCGGCGGGCCTCGAGAATGCCAAGGACATCATCTCGGTCAACTACGGCAAAGACCCGCTCGATCCGCAATGGGCTGACGACGAGGGCATGAAGCGCTACAAGGCCTTCATGGCGAAATACGCGCCCGGCGAAGATGCCAACAGCGGCTTCGCCACCTACGGATATTCGACGGCGGCGCTGCTGGTCCACATCTTGAAGCAATGCGGCGACGAACTCACCCGCGCCAACATCATGAAGCAGGCCACCAGCATCAAGGGCTTCGTCCCCGATCTGGGATTGCCTGGAATGTCGATCAACACCAGTCCCGACGACTATCGCATCAACAAGCAATTCCAGATGATGAAGTTCGACGGGCAGCGCTGGGTGCTGTTCGGGCCGATCCTGACCGACGATTTCAAGGCGGATTGAAGCTCCCAGCATGACCCATGGTGTCATTGGCAGCGTTGGCGGTCTTGATCCCGCCAAGCTTGCCGAAGCCGGTCCGGCGCTCCGGCAATTCATCGATCGGGGTGAGCTCGCAGGCATCGTGACGCTCACCTCGCATCGCGGCAAGACCGTTCAATCCGAGGCGCTTGGATGGTCCGATGTCGAAACGAAGACGGCGATGCGACCGGATACCCTGTTCCGCATCGCCTCGATGACCAAACCGATCACTTCGGTGGCGGCCTTGATGCTCGTGGAGCAGGGTAGGATCGCGCTGTCGGACCCGATATCGCGCTGGATTCCAGAACTCGCCGAGCCAAAGGTCATGCGGAATGCCGCGGGGCCGCTGGAAGACACGGTGCCGGCGCGGCGCGAGATCACGCTCGAGGATCTGCTGACGCATCGTTCGGGAATCGCTTACGCGTTCTTCTCGGAGGGGCCCCTCAAGCAGGCCTATGAGGAGGCGCTTGGCGATCCCGCGATGAATCGTTTGACGCCCGACGAATGGCTGGCGGCGCTCGGCACACTGCCGCTGGCCTATCAGCCGGGCGAGTTGTTCCACTACGGCCATTCGACGGACGTTCTTGGCTTTCTGATTGGGCGTCTGCTCGGAAAGCCGTTGCGAAGCGTTCTGCGGGAGATGATCTTCGCGCCGCTGGGCATGGAGAACACGGACTTCTGGCTTCCGCAGGACAGGCGCGGCCATCTCGCCAGCCTCTACGGATATGATGAGACGGCCGGTCAGCTCTTGAGAGTCGTGCCCGATATGTACGACGAACCGCCGGCCTATACGCCGGGCGGGGGCGGCTTGATTTCGTCCGCGCCGGACTATCACCGGTTCGCGCTCATGCTGCTCGGCGGCGGCGAGCACGATGGCGTTCGATTGCTGAGGCCCGAGACTGTCCAGCTGATGCGAACGAACCGGCTGACCGATGCCCAGCGCCAGGTCTCGTTCGCAGGCATGCCGCTCTGGCAGAAATCCGGTTTCGGACTGGGGCTCTCGATTGCCGAAGATCCCATCGACAATCCCTATGCTTGCGGCGCTCCTGGCTCGATCACCTGGCCGGGCATATTCGGTACCTGGTGGCAAGCCGATCCGGTTCACGATCTGATCATGATCTATCTGATTCAGCATCAGGTGCCCGTTTCGGCAAACTCGGGCGCGACGATTGCGACGGGCCGTGGCGCCGCGGGCCGAAGGGCCTTGCCGGTCTATCAACGCGCCATCTACGGCGCATTGCAGGGTGGACTTGGTTGAGCCGAACAACCATCGCGAAGCAGCGATGCGCCGCGTTCGCTAGCGTCTTGCGATACGAACCCAGCGGTTAGGCGGTGTGGGCTTGCAATCCCCTAAGCGCTGCTGCTCGATCGCGCCACATCCACCCCCGCGTTGCGCAACAACACCTTCGCCGCGTCCTTCGCCGCGCGCGCCATCGCGGGATCGTCGCGCACAAGGTCCTGCGCGATCGCGCCGTCGACCAGCAGCACGAGCTGGGTGGCGAGCGCGTCCGCATCGGCGACGCCGAGTTCGGTCAGCCGGTCGCGAAACCAGACGCGGCGGCTTTCCTTGAAGGCGACGGCGATCTTTTTCACGGCGCGGTCCGTGGGACCGAGCTCGGCCACCGCATTCACGAACGGGCAGCCGCGAAAATCCTTGGCCGAAAAACGCCGCTCGAGCGAATCGAAGGTGGCGAGGATCTGCTCGGCCGGCGGCTTGTCGGAGGGGCGCTGAGCGACGAAGCGGCGCTCCAGATAGGCCGCGATCAGCGCGTCCTTGGAGGGGAAGTGGTTGTAGAGCGTGCGCTTGGAGATGCCGATCTCGGCCGCGATGGTGTCGACGCCGATGGCGCGAATGCCCTGCAGGTAGAACAGCTTGTCGGCGGTCTCGAGGATCCGTTCTTTCATCGTCTGTGGGGCGGGCGGGGGAGCCATGCGACAGCGAACGTCCTCTTGGCTTGACAGCACCGGCTATCCATAGCCTAAGTGCACAGGTCTGTGTAACCAAAATCATTGCGAATTGCAGACGCCGGCGCGCGCGCCGCGCCCAAGAGGGAGAATGAAATGCCCCTGTTGCAGGTCCTGCGGCCGACCTTGCCCATCCTGATCGGCGCCTCGATCATGTTGACGCTGAGCATGGGGCTGCGGCAGAGCCTCGGCATCTTCATGCAGCCGCTCACGCATGACATCCACATTTCGATCTCGGATTTCACGCTGGCGCTGGCCGTGCAGAACCTCGCCTGGGGCTTTCTTCAGCCGCTCGCAGGCGCGATGACTACGCGCTACGGCTTCCGTCCCATCATGATCTTGGGGTCGCTGATGTACATCGCGGGCCTTATCCTGATGGCGACCGCGAACGGGCTGGTCAGCATCATGATCGGGGCCGGCGTGCTGATCGGCACCTCGCTCGCGTGCACCGCGGCTGCGATCGCGATGTCGGTGGCGGCGCGCGCGGTACCCGCAACGGTGCGCTCCACGGTCCTCGGCATCGTCTCCGGCGCGGGCTCGCTCGGCGCGCTGCTGTCGGCGCCGCTCGGGCAGATGCTCAACGAAGGATTTGGCTGGCGCGCCGGACTCGCCGGTTTCGTGGTGATGTCGGTTCTGATGATTCCCGCGGCCTGGTACGCCGGCCGCGTCGACAAGATTCCGCTGCCGAAGCCGGCCGCCGATGACATCAGCGATGCCACCGCCACCACTGCGGCGAGGACCGCGTTCGGCAATGCCTCCTTTGTGGTCATGACCTGCGCCTATCTCGTCTGTGGCATGCAGCTGGTGTTCCTCACCACGCATCTGCCGTCGTATCTCGCCATCTGCGGCCTCGATCCGATGCTGAGCGCGCAGACGCTCGGCATGATCGGCGGCTTCAACGTGCTGGGCTCGCTGTTCTTCGGCTGGGCCGGCCAGCGCTGGAACAAGCTGGCGCTGTTAGGGGGCATCTACGTGCTGCGTTCGCTCGCGCTGGCCTGGTATTTCATGCTGCCGGCAACGCCATCCTCGACGCTGCTGTTCGGCGCGATCATGGGCTTCCTGTGGATGGGCGTCGGCCCACTGGTCGCAGGCGCCGTCGCTGAGATGTTCGGCCTGCGCTGGCAGGCGATGATCCAGGGCCTCGCCTTCATGAGCCACCAGATCGGCAGCTTCCTCGGCGCCTACGGAGGCGGGGTGCTTTACGACGCGCTCGGCTCGTACACGATGGCCTGGCGCATCGGCGTCGCGCTGGGTCTTGCCGGAGGGATCGTGCAGGTGGCCTTCGCGCTGATCCGGCCGTCGCATCCGCCGGTGTTGCGGACGGCGTAGGCGGCGGGGGTGCTCAGAGGTGCCGGCTTTCAGAGCCTAAGCAACGTTCATGACAGAGTTTTGAGCTCTTCCACACCGGTTGGCGGCTTGGTTCGCCATCCGATGATGAAAGCGCGCTTGGCGAGCCCCTTCCTGACGCGCGTGATCTGTGCCTGCTCTTTGTCGAGCCGCAGCCGCAACAGAGGATCGCAGGTCCCCGAGACGGTGAGGCTCTTGTTGATGACCCAGCCATATGGTTCGACGCCGGCACGCCGCAAATCATCCTGAAGGGAGGCGGCCTCGGAAACCGGCGTCGTCTCCGGCAGCGTCACCAGGATCACCTTGGTGTGGGTCGGATCCTGGAGCCGCATCAGCGGGGTAACGATACGTCCCGCACCGGTCGGTGCAAGCTGGCTCGTCAACTGGCGGTGATAGGCGCCGGTCGCGTCCAGCAGAAGGAGTGTGTGGCCCGTCGGCGCCGTATCGAGCACCACGAAGGCGCTTCGCGCTTCCGCAACGACGTGCGAGAAGGCATGAAACACAGCGACCTCCTCGGTACACGGCGAAGCAAGATCCTCGAGCAGCAGGGCCTTGCCCTGCTCGTCGAGGTCACGGCCACGGCTCGCCAGTATTTTCGCGACATACCGCTCCGTCTCGACCCGCGGGTCGATCCGGTCGACCGTCAGACCTGGCATGACGCCATCGACGACGAAGCTGACGTGGGCCGCGGGATCGGTCGTGCTGAGATGGACGGCATGCCCCCGCTTCGCCAACCCCACCGCGATGGCGGCAGCGATCGTCGTCTTTCCGACGCCGCCCTTGCCCATGACCATGATGAGGCCGCGCTTGCCTTGCGCGATGTCATCGACCAACCGGTCCAGGCCCGGCAGGTCGACCGCTTCTGCATTTGACTCGCTGGATGAAACCGAGGGCTGATTGGAGGGCGAGAGCAGCGCCCTCAGAGCCGTTACGCCGACGATATCGAAGCCAAGCAAGGGAATTTCGTCTCGCGGCAGTTTGGCGAGCGCCGCAGGCATCGCGGCGAGCGCCTCGTCCTGATCCCGCTCGAGTGCAACTGCGACGACATCGGTGGGGTCCGTGGCGTGGAAGCGCCCGTTCACCACGAGAATCTGGTTCGAGAGATTGAGCGCATCAAGTTCGCCCGATGTTCTCGCCGCCTCGCGAATCGCGCCCCGATCGGCGCGGGTGACCAAGATGATGGTGGTCTGCCTGGAATCACCCAGGGCCTGAAGCGCTTTACGAAATCGGTCCTCCTGAATCTTCAGACCTGAATGCGGGCCGAGGCAGGACGCGCCCCGATCGTTGTCCTTGAGAAAGCCGGTCCATGCCTTTGGCAGGCTCAGGAGCCGCAGCGTGTGGCCGGTCGGCGCGGTATCGAATATGATGTGATCGAACCCTGCTATGTCGCCGTCCAACAGTCCCACGAACTCGTCAAAGGCCGCTATTTCGGTGGTGCAGGCGCCGGAGAGCTGCTCGCGCACAGTCGATCGCTCGTCAGCTGTAACCTCCGGTCCGAGCTGTTCGAGCACTCTCTTGCGATAACTCTCGGCAGCGGCCTCGGGGTCAATATTCATCGCCGAAAGTCCGGTCACGCTGGGCACCGGCGTAGGGCGATCGCTCAAGGTGACTTCGAGCATCTCGTCGAGGTTCGACGCAGGGTCCGTGCTGACGATGAGAACGCGCAGTCCACGGTCCGCGAGGCCAACAGCCGTGGCGCACGCAAGAGAGGTTTTGCCGACTCCACCCTTTCCGGTGAAAAACAGATATGGGGTCGTGGCGGTCAGCGCGCGAAAGTGGGGCATCTTGGGCTATCCTTCGGCCGGAGCGGTCATATGCCTGGTCTCTTGATCGAACAGGTCAGGAGTTGAGTGCGCCGTAAACCATGCCCAAGACCACGCTGTAAGTCAGGAGCATCGCCAGCGAGAACAGTGCTGGCGAAATGCCAAGTTCAGCCTGCACTGCGAAAAATCCAAGCCCGATCATGGGAAAGAACACCAACCCCATAGTCGCCCATCCGAGCACGCCGTATGTCATTCCTTTGATCGCACCGGTACTGCCTGGTAGCCATCGATAAAGATGCCCAAAGGCGAGACTGACGAAGGTTGAGCCGTTCAGGAACGAAAGCAGCCACGGCACTACTGGATGGATTGCTGTGCCGGTCATATGGCCCAGCGTCGTCTGGAAACTTTCGTAGGGCTGGAATGATGGAAGCACTCCAGCCCAGGACTTGAAGTACATCAGCAGCGAATGCGCGATGCTTCCGCACAACCCTGCAACAACTGCCTTCCAAATCCTGTTGCCTGAAGGCATGCGATGGCTTTCCAACATGGGCGCGCGGTCGCTGCCACTCGTCACGATCATGGGCTCAATTCGGCTGAGGGCGTCAATCTCGTCTCGGCAAGCACGGCAAGTGCATGTCGGTTTCCGACGACTACGATTGGAACGGCAATGAAGCCGCTAACCAGAAGCAACCAATCCTGCCGAACATCCAGGAGGATGGCTGCGCTCCCGCCGATGATTGACCAGATGAAGGGTATCACCAGAAGCCAATAGGAGAAGCGGTCGGTCGTCATAAGTAACAGACCGAAGGTGAAGATGGTGACAGGGCAGGGAGCTACACCGAACATCGGTAATTTCGGCCAGGAATGCCCCGTAGCAACACCGATCAGCGGATAAATGAGAGATGCGTAGAGAATAAAGCCTGCGCCGATCACCGCTCGAAGCCCGAAACTCATCGCGAAGCGAAGTCCGCCGCGGACGACACCCGTGTAGAGTAGTGCCGCGCCCTCTATAGCGAACAAGGCGCCAAAGGCGAACGCGGCCTTGTTGACCGAGGAAAAGAAGACGCCGTGGTAGAAAAAACCGGTGCCCAGCCACATCAATCCGAGAACGGCTGAGACAACACGATCAGAGGCGCGGCCCTTCCGGAAAAGGGCGACAACGGCGATGGCTCCAATCGCATAAGCAAGAATTTGCGCGGGCCAGATCGCCGTATTGTAGGCCGCGAAGACGTTGAGGAACTGCTCAAGCGTGAAGGGAAGCATGGTGCGCTCCTGCCCGATAGTTCAAGCGTAGAGGACTGCGTTGCTTCGCTGCTTGACGAGGATCAACGTGCCTCGGGGTCAAGCCGTGGCCGAGGCGTGACACGGAGGCTGCCCGTCGCAGCCGCCAACACCGGTATTGCGGACGGCTTGGCTGGGACGGGTGGTCGCTTCCGCCGGCTGAGAGCTTCGGCGGATGCCGCGCTGTCTGGCCGTGATGGGGCCGCCTGTGATCCTGAGCAGCTATCAGCTACTTCGCGCCAAGAAAACCACAGAAGGCTCCACCTCGATGAGGAACTCCTCCTTGGCGAGGCTTGGTACTCCAATCCAGGTTGTGCACGGTGGGTTATCGCCGAACGCCGCTTTGAGGGCGACGCTAATGGCCGCACCCTCGTGCATGTGGCCTTGCTTGATGTAGAGCCGCAACGCACCGACCTGATCGAGTGTCGCACCAACCGTCGCCAGCGCAACGCCAAGATTTTCGAGGCTCTTGCTGAGTTGACGGCCGATATCGCCAGCTCCAACGACGTTCTGATCTGCGTCCCAAGCGACCTGGCCGGACACATACACGACATCGCCGAATGGTGTGGGGACGGTGGCAACCTGCGCGAAACCGTAACGCGAGCTATCGAAGATTCCGACAGGAACATGTACCATTCGGCTCATGATTTCTCCCCTGGCGAGAGCGCCAGCCAGCGGCGCCGCCATCAGTAGAGCAGAAGGCCAGCAAAGGGAAAATCGGCTCGTAGCCCATTGATGGCATCACGTGCGTCAAAGTTAGGATGTCGCGACCTTCACCTTGACCGCAACGGGCACCGGAAGCCGTAGCCCCCGGGCCAATGCCGGACGACGCGATTTCGGCTGCCGCTTCGGCAGCTTGCCGATATGCGCGAGGGCTTGCATCAACGCGCACCTGACGGCCGGCTCGATCTTCGCGCAGATGAGCCAGCAGATCAGGACAAGCATGCCCAGCGCGATCCATAGGGCCGAGGTGGCATCAAGGCCCGCATCGACCAGGGCGCGAATGATCGCCGTGCCAATGACGTTGTGGGTGAGATAGAGCGGATAGGTGATCAGTCCGAGCGTTCTCAGGTAGGCCGGTGTTTCGGGCGACGCGATGTTCGCCGCGCGCCTGCTTCGCTTCGCGGCAAGGGCAATGAGGAGCACCGCGGCCGCCCAGACCATGATCGGCACGAGGGCTGATTGATCCGAGATGGCAGGGATGGACGTCAGGAAGAAGTTGGCGAAGACGTAGATTTCCGCGGCGCCCGAAAGACACGTGACGGCGACGGCGAGTTGTTCGAGCGCTGTCAATTCCCTGTTCGCGGAGATGAACAGCCAGATCCCCAGCGCGAAGAAGCAGCCATGCGTCAGCAGGAATGCCGCGCACGGCACCCGAAACATCAGGATGACCAGATAGGGCAGGTCGGATGGCGTCGTGCAGGACATCACCAGCAGCGCGATCGCGTTGAAGATGGCGCTGTAGATGGTGAGGCCGAAGGCGAGGTGGCGCAGGGTGATCCTCTTCGTGAGCATCGCGCAGAACACGAGACCGTAGAACGCGGTCTCGGCGGCCAGCGTCCAGTAGACCTCGTCGAGCCATTGGCCCGTGACGCCCTTGGGAACCATCAGCATGGCGTGGAGATAGGGCAGGATCAGTTCGGATGCCGGTCCGCTTCCGAACAGAAGCAGGACGAGAAAGGTCGCGGTGGCGCACACCCAGACGGCCGGATAAAGCCTGAGCGCGCGGCCGAGGAGAAACTCGCCCGGTGAGGCCTGGCTTGCGGAATTCGCGATGACGAAGCCGGAAATCACGAAGAAGATCTCGACGCCGACCCAGCCGAACCAAGTGAAGGGCGCGGCGGACGGGTAGATAACATCGGCGGCGACGGTGCGCTCGAAACCCGGCACGCCAATCGAAACCCAGGCCCATGACCAGAACATCTGGTGAAAAATGGCGACTCCGAGGGCGGCGGCGAAGCGCAGCGGATCCAGCAACGGCAAATGGCTCTTCACGGGAATGGACCAAATTCATGCAACGATCCCGCTGGAGATATGGAAATCCGTCACGGCGCTCTTTGAGGTGGGTCACACTTGGTCCGCCGCCGTCGGAATGCGCAGATCGGAGTGTGGAGTAGCGTGAGTCAGAGCGCTCCTACCCCGGACGCGGCGCAGCGTCGCTTCGACGGTGCGCTGCAGAGCCGGGGCCCACGTATCGGCATCGCGCCGAGTGGTTTCCTGGGTCCCGGTTCTGCGCAGCAACGCTCGCGCGTTGCAGCGCGCCCGGGACACGAGAGGGGGCGGGGTTGTCACTCTCACTTCGTCATTGCGAGCGAAGCGAAGCAAATCCAGAAAATCCCTGCGCGGAGACAATCTGGATTGCTTCGTCGCAGCTGCTCCTCGCAATGACGACGCTGAGAAAGACGAGAGCGTTAACTTCGGTCTCGTGCCCCGGACGGAGCGCGGCAACGCGTTAAGTTTCCGCGCGTCCGGGACACTAGATAACGAGATCAAGCAGCGGGCTGCCGTTCTCGGTCATACTAGTGCGCACGCTTTGATCGCTTGAGTTCAGCGACTTGAAACCTGTTGCCGGCGGCCAGGCTGCTGCACATCCAGTGAGCTCTGTTTCGATTGTCACCCAGGAACACCCTCGTGTCGACGCAATCCATGTAGGATTTATGGGTGATGGTGTCCCGGCACGTTGGCGAGAAAGGTCCATAATCGATGTTGCCGCCCGACTCGCTGCAGCCAATCCAGGGCTCCTTGCCGTGTGCAAAACTCGACGCACAGCCACCGTTGCAGCTGCTGGCGACTCTCTCCAGGCTGGCAATCCTTCCCATCACAGAGCCCGGGGCATGTGACGGCGTCGATGTAGCCGACGACGACGTTCGAGCGGGTGACGCTGTCCGGCGCGATGAGATCCCGGTGTTGGTCGTCTGCTCCGTCCGATGTGGCTTTGCCGCCGGCGCAGCGACGGTGACGGGAGGTAGCGTGGCGGCGGAGCCGGTTGGGATTTGTGACGCGGCCGGGCCGCACAGAACGGCCGTTGACAAAAAAGCCAGGGCCGAAGGCACGACGAGGCTCGAGGGCAATCTCATGACTGTGTCCTTCCCGATGTCGGGACGGAACAGCCGTCCCGATCAATGCACGATATCATGCATTGCGAGCAAGGCAATCGAGGGTTGTGTTCAGCAAGACGCGCGTGAACGCGCTGGTGGCATTGTAGCGCGCGGGGATACGGTCAAAATAAAAACGGGGCCCGCGAGGGCCCCGTCAAAGTCCGTAATGTCCCGCGATCTTACTTGATCTTGGCTTCGCGGAATTCGACGTGCTTGCGCGCCACGGGATCGTACTTCTTCTTGACCAGCTTGTCGGTCATGGTGCGCGAATTCTTCTTGGCAGTGTAGTAGAAGCCGGTGTCGGCCGAGGACACGAGCTTGACCTTGATGGTGACCGCTTTGGCCATGTTCAGAACCTCAGGAATGAAGGGAATCTGGAGCCGGCCAAACGGCCCGCGTTGGCCGGCAACCTAGCCAGAAACCGCCTGATGTCAAGGTTTTAGGGGCCAGAAACCACCCAAATCGGCCCGATCAGGCCTCGAAGAACCGATTTTTAGGCCGCGGCAGGCCCAGATTCTCCCTCAGGGTGGCCCCTTCATACTCCTTGCGGAAGATCCCGCGCTTTTGCAGCTCCGGGACGACCTTGTCGACGAAATCGTCGAGCCCGGCGGGCAGGAACGGGAACATGATGTTGAAGCCGTCGGAGCCGCGCCCGACCAGCCATTCCTCCATCTGGTCGGCGATGGTTTTCGCCGTGCCGACGAAGGCGAGCCCACCATAGCCGCCGACGCGCTGGGCGAGCTGGCGAACGGTCAGCTTCTCGCGGGCCGCGAGGTCGACCATGCGCTGGCGGCCGCTCTTGCTGGCGTTGGTCTCGGGGATTTCGGGGAGCGGGCCGTCCGGATCGAAGCCGGAGGCATCGGTGCCGAGGATGACGGAGAGCGACGCGATGGCGCTGTCGTAATGCACGCGGCTGTCGAGCAGCGCGCGCTTCTCCTTGGCCTCGTCGACGCTGTCGCCGACCACGACGAAAGCGCCGGGCAGGATCTTGAGGTGTTCAGGATCGCGGCCGACCTTCTCCATGCGGCCCTTGATGTCGGCGTAGAGCTTTTGCCCGTCGGCGAGGCTGCCTCCGCCGGTGAACACGGCTTCCGCGGTCTCCGCCGCAAGCTGCTTGCCGTCCTCGGACGCGCCGGCCTGCACGATCACCGGCCAACCCTGCACGGGCCGGGCGATGTTGAGCGGGCCGCGAACCTTCAGGTATTTGCCGTTGTGGTCGAGCGTGTGCATCTTCGCGGGATCGAAGAACAGCCCGCTCTCGACGTCGCGCACGAAGGCATCGTCGGCGAAGGAATCCCAGAGGCCGGTGACCACGTCGTAGAACTCGCGGGCGCGCTTGTAGCGCTCGGCGTGCTCCATGTGATCGTCGAGGCCAAAATTCAGCGCCGCGTCCGGGTTCGAGGTGGTGACGATGTTCCAGCCTGCGCGGCCGCCGCTGAGATGGTCGAGCGAGGCGAAGCGGCGCGCCACGTGATAGGGCTCGTCGAACGTAGTCGAGCCCGTCGCGATCAGGCCGATCCGTTCGGTGACGGCGGAGAGCGCCGACAGCAGCGTGAACGGCTCGAACGAGGTCACGGTGTGGCTGCGCTTGAGCGCATTGATCGGCATGTTCAGCACGGCGAGGTGATCGGCCATGAAGAAGGCGTCGAACTTGCCGGCCTCGAGCTTCCTTATCAGCGTCTTGATGTGGCCGAAGTTGAAATTGGCGTCGGGCCAGGCCCCGGGATAGCGCCAGGCGCCGGTGTGGATGCTGATCGGGCGCATGAACGCGCCAAGCTTGAGTTGCCGTTGTGCCATCGCCCCGTATCCGTACTGGGTGTCGTTCATCGACACATAGGCACGCCGGGGAACTCCGCCAGCGAGATGGATGGGAAGAATTTTTTGTTTTTCGATGCGAGCTCAGCACGTTCTCGTCATTCCGGGGCGCCGCGGAGCGGCGAGCCCGGAATCCATTGGGCCGCAGAGACTGCCGATAGATGGATTCCGGGTTCGCGCTACGCGAGCCCCGGAATGACGGAGGAGAGAGGCGTGCCCGGAATGACGGGACGACGAGGGCTAAGCCCCCAAGATATCCTTCTGCATCTTGCCGCCGTAGAAATGGAAGAACGGCACCGGCGCATCGTGGCGGAGCGGGCCGGTGGCCAGACGCGTATCGAGCTCGTTGAGCACGTTGCGCGTCATCGGATGCAGGTCGGCGAGCGGTTTCGAGCCGAGCTCGACCCAGACCAGCTCGACCAGCTCCGCGTCCGCATGGATCACGCCGTCGACACGGTGGGTGATCGCGGAGGCATCCGCTGTGAAGAAGCGCGTGTCGAACCGCTTGACACGGCCGGGCGGGGTGATGGCGCGCGCGATCAGGAACAGGCTGGACGGATCGGGCAGCAGGCCGGCATCTGCAAACGGCTTCCAGTTGCCGTCAAGCTTGGGCACCTTGCCCTCGACCTTGCGGCCAAGGCAGAGGCCGGTCTCTTCGCAGGCCTCGCGGATCGCGGCGATCGCCAGCGACTTTGCGCGCGACGGCGGCGTTTTCGGACTGCCCTTGGCGAGATTGGCTTCCAGCTCTGACGTGATGGGGGCGGCGACGGGGACGCGATAATCGGCCTTGTCGACACGGCCGCCGGGGAAGACGAATTTTCCGGGCATGAACACCACCTTGTCGTGGCGCTTGCCGACCAGGACCTTTGGAGTCGTGCCGCTGCGATCGACCAGGATCAGTGTCGCCGCATCCTTCGGGCGGAAATAGGGATGGTGGTCGGCTTCCTTGCCCTCGTGGATCTTGGTTTTTTCCGCTTGCGCCGTATCCGTCATGTCCTCACCCAAACGCCTTTTTGATTATTCGCTCAGACCGGCGGAATACCATCCGGAGGGTTGTCGTCAAAGCCGTGCATGCGCAGAGCCCATTGCAAGCCGACCACGGCTCCCTTCACCGGCTGCAGCAGCGCCAGCGAGGCGACGAACGTGAACGGCAGATAGGCGGCAAAGCTGATCCAGACCGGCGTCGTGTAATTGGTCTCGATCCAGAGGATGGTCGGCACCACGATGTGACCGACGATGACGATCACGAGATAGGCCGGCAAATCGTCGGCGCGATGCGGCGTGAAGTCGAGGCCGCACACCGAGCAATTGTCCGCGGTCTTCAGGAAGGCGCGGAACAGCTTTCCCTCGCCGCAGCGCGGGCAACGGCCGCGGAAGCCGCGCTTCATCGCCGTCCAGAGGTCGCGCTTCTCGATGAGGCCAGTCTCGCGCGTCCATATCTTTGACGCTGTGCTCGTCGCTACCATGCCTTGCCTTTCTGCCCCCCGCCTTTTCCCTTGTTCTTGCCCTTGTTCTTCTTCGGCTTGCCGGATTTCGGCTTCGCCGGCTTGCGTTTTCTGTCCGGGCTGCGTCCGGGCTGGGCCTTGAACGAGGGGCGGCGCTGCGGACCGGGTTGCCTGCCATCGCGCGGCGCGGTCTCGCTGGAGGACGACAGCAGCTCGAAGCGCAGCGCTCCGGCGATGGGAGCGGCTTCGATCAGACGGACGTCGACCACGTCGCCGAGCTGATACATGGTGCGGCTGCGCGTGCCGACGAGGGCGTGGCGGCCCTCGTCATAGTTGAAATATTCCGTGCCGAGGGACCTTATCGGGATCAGGCCGTCGGCGCCGGTCTCGGCCAGCTTGACGAACAGGCCGGCGCGCGTGACGCCAGAGACGCGGCCCTGAAACGTCGAGCCGATACGGTCGGCGAGATGATGGGCGATCAGGCGGTCGACGGTCTCGCGCTCGGCCTTCATCGCGCGCCGCTCGGTCACCGAGATGTGGGCAGCGACCTCGCTCAGGGTTTCCGGCGTCTCGGTGTCGGGCAGGGCACCCTCGCCAAGCCCGAGCGCGCGGACCAGCGCGCGGTGCACGACGAGGTCGGCATAGCGGCGGATCGGCGAGGTGAAATGCGCATAGCGGCGCAAGTTCAGGCCGAAATGACCGTAATTTTCCGACGAATATTCGGCCTGCGCCTGCGCGCGCAGCACGACCTCGCTGACCAGCGGGAAATGGTCGTGGCCTTCGAGCTGGGCCAGCACGCGGTTGAACAGGGCCGGGCGCAGCGCGCCTGATTTCGCGAAGGGGACGTCGAGCGTCTTCAGGAATTCCTGGAGCGCGTGGACTTTTTCCAGCGTCGGCTCGTCGTGCACGCGGTAGATCAGCGGCAGCGACTTCTTCTCGAGCATCTCCGCCGCCGCGACGTTGGCGAGGATCATGAACTCCTCGATCAGCTTGTGCGCATCGAGCCTCTCCGGGACGATGACGCGATCGACCGTGCCGTCGCTCTTCAAGAGGATTTTTCGCTCGGGCAGATCGAGATTGAGCGGATCGCGCTCGTCGCGGGCGCGCTTGACGCAGGCATAGGCGGCGTAGAGCGGCTTCAGGATCGGATCGAGCAGGGGGCCGGTGGTGTCGTCCGGCCGGCCGTCGATCGCGGCCTGCGCCTGCGCGTAGCTCAGCTTGGCGGCCGAGCGCATCAGGATGCGGTGGAAGCTGTGCGAGCGCTTGCGCCCGTCAGGCGCGATGATCATCCGCACCGCGAGCGCGCCGCGCGGCTCGCCCGGCACCAGCGAGCACAGATTGTTGGAGATGCGCTCGGGCAGCATCGGCACGACGCGGTCGGGGAAATAGACCGAGTTGCCGCGGTCGAGCGCGTCGCGGTCGAGCGCGGTGCCCGGCCGGACATAAAAGCTCACATCCGCGATGGCGACGTCGACGATGAAGCCGCCCTTGTTGTTCGGGTCCGGATCGGGCTGCGCATGCACCGCGTCGTCGTGATCCTTGGCATCCGGCGGATCGATGGTGACGAGCGGGACGTCGCGCCAGTCCTCGCGTCCCTTCAGATTGGCGGGCTCGGCGGCTTCGGCTTCGCGCTCGGCCGCGGGGCGGAATTGCAGCGGAATGTCGTGGGCGTAGATCGCGATCAGGCTGATCGCCTTCTCGGACTTGACCGAGCCGAGCTTCTCCTTGACGCGGCCCGAGGCGAGGCCAAAGCCGCGCGAGCGGATGATGTCGACGCTGACGAGGTCGCCGTCCTTCGCGCCGTGCGTGTCGGCCGCGGCGATGTTGAGCTCGCGGTCGGCTCCCTTCTTGTCGACCGGGATCAGCCGTCCGCCGCCTTCGGGCAGCTCGCGGAAGACGCCGAGGATGCGGCTCCTGGTCTTGTCGAACACCTTGATGATGTGGCCGCGATAGGCCGGGCCTTCGCTCTCGTCCAGGCGTTCGACGCGCAGCAGCACGCGGTCGCCGCTTCCGGCCGCGGTGCCGGGCTTCGGCCGGCGCGGCAACACGATCAGGATCTTTGGCGGCTCGCCGCTCTCGACCTCGTCCCATTCGGTGGGGGCGGCGATCAGCTCGCCGTCAGCGTCGCGGCCGGTGATGTCGGCGACCAGCGTCGACGGCAGGGTGTCCGGCTCCGAAATCGTCCGGCGCTTCTTCTTGACGAGGCCGTCGTCGGCGAGCTCCCGCAGCATGCGCTTGAGCTCGATGCGATCGGCGTTCTTGAGGCCGAACTCGCGCGCAATTTCGCGGGTCCCGACCTTTCCGGGATTTGCCTTGATGAAGGCGACGATGGCTGCCCGGTCGGGAAAGCCACGGTCATTCTTGCGTTTCACTTAACCTCTTAAGTCGTGCCGGCACTCTTCTTGGCCGGAGCTTTGGCGGCCGCCGCCTTAGTCGGCGACGTCTTGACTGCTGAAGTCTTGGCGGTCGACGACACGGCTGCGCGCGCCTTGCTGGTGGAGTCGGATTTGGGCTTGGCCGCCTTCTTCGCGGCGGGTTTCTTGGCTTTTGGCGCGGCGTCGTCGCCGGACTTGGTTGCCTTCGCCTTCTTCGCCGGCTTGGCAGCCTTCTTGGGCTTGCCGCCGCCCTTGGCGGCGCGCTCGTCGATCAGCGCGATCGCCTGCGGTAGCGTGACCGCGTCTTTCTCGATGTCGCTCGGGATCGTCGCGTTGACGCCGCCGGCCGTGACATAGGCGCCGTAACGGCCGCTTTTCACGGTGATCGTGCCGAGCGTCGGGTGATCGCCGATCGCCTTGCCGGGGTCGGCGCCGAAACGGCGGCTCGGGCCCTTGGCGACCTTCTCCGCGATCAGCGTCACCGCGCGGTTGAGGCCGATATCGAACACCTCGTCGCCGGCCTCCAGGCTGGCATAGGTCTTCTCGTGCTTCACGAACGGCCCGAAGCGGCCGAGGCCGGCGGTGATCGGCTCACCGGTTTCCGGATGCTTGCCGATCTCGCGCGGCAGCGACAACAGCTTGAGCGCAAGCTCGAGCTCGATATCGCCGGGCGAGGTGCCCTTCGGGATGCCTGCGCGCTTCGGCTTTTCGCCTTCCGCATAGTCCTTCTGCTCGCCGAGCTGGATGTAAGGGCCGAAGCGGCCGGCCTTGACCCAGACCTCGCGGCCCGTATCAGGATCCTGGCCGAGCGAACGGTCGGCAGTGGTCTCGCTGTCGGCGGCAAGCTGACGGGTGTAGCGGCATTCCGGATAGTTCGAGCAGCCGACGAAGGCGCCGAACTTGCCGGCCTTCAGATTGAGCCGGCCGTTGCCGCAACTCGGGCATTGCCTGATGTCGCCGCCATCGGTGCGCGGCGGATAGATGTGCTGTCCGAGCATGTCGTCGAGCACATCGAGCACCTGCGCGACGCGCAAGTCCTTGATCTCGTCGACGGCGCCGATGAAGCCGGTCCAGAAATCCTTCAGAACCTGCTGCCAGGAAATCTCGTTGTTGGAGATGCGGTCGAGCTGTTCTTCGAGATTGGCGGTGAAGTCGTATTCGACGTAGCGCGCAAAGAAGCTTTCCAGGAACGCGACCACGACGCGGCCCTTGTCCTCGCCATGCAGGCGCTTCTTCTCCAGCTTGACGTAGCCGCGGTCCTTCAGGACCTGGAGGATCGAGGCGTAGGTCGAGGGCCGGCCGATGCCGAGCTCTTCCATGCGCTTGACCAGCGAGGCCTCGGAGAAGCGCGGCGGCGGCTCGGTGAAATGCTGGGTGACGGCGAGCGACTGACGCTTCAAGGCATCGTTCGGGCTCATCGCAGGCAGGCGGCGGGAGTCTTCGTCCTCCTCGTCGTCGCGGCCTTCCTGATAGAGCGCGAGGAAGCCGTCGAACTTGACGACCTGACCGGTGGCGCGCAGCTCCAGTGTGCGGCCGCCGACCTTCGCCGCGATGTCCACGGTGGTGCGTTCGAGTTCGGCCGATTCCATCTGGCTCGCGATGGTGCGCTTCCAGATCAGCTCGTAGAGCCTTGCCTGATCGGCGTCGAGCTTGCGGTTCATGCTGTCGGGGCGGCGCGACATGTCGGTCGGGCGGATTGCTTCGTGCGCTTCCTGGGCGTTCTTGGCCTTGGCTTGGTACTGGCGGGGCGCATCCGGCACGTAGGCTTTGCCGTAATCCTCGCCGATCACCTGGCGCGCCTGGGTGATAGCGGACGGATCGATCTGCACGCCGTCGGTACGCATATAAGTAATGAGTCCGGTGGTCTCGCCGCCGATGTCGATGCCTTCGTAGAGGCGCTGCGCGATGCGCATCGTGTGCGCCGGCGCAAAGCCGTATTTGCGGCTGGCTTCCTGCTGCAGCGTGGAGGTGGTGAAGGGCGCCTGCGGATTGCGCCGGGCCGGCTTAGCATCGACCGCGGTCACGGTGTAGCTGGCTGCTTCCAGCGCCTTCTTGAAGTCCTCGGCTTCCGCGCCGGTGCCGATGTCGAGGCGCTGGATCTTCTTGCCGTCGGCGCCGACCAGACGGGCCTCGAACGCATCGCCGCGCGGCGTCAGCAGGGTCGCGATCAGCGACCAGTATTCGCGCGCGACGAACTTCTCGATCTCGAGCTCGCGATCGCAGACCAGCCGCAACGCCACCGACTGCACGCGGCCCGCCGAGCGGGCGCCCGGCAGCTTGCGCCACAGCACGGGGGAGAGGGTGAAGCCGACCAGATAGTCCAGCGCACGGCGCGCCATATAGGCGTCGACCAGCGCGCCGTCGATCTGGCGCGGATGCTTCATCGCGTCGGTGACGGCCTGCTTGGTGATGGCGTTGAACACAACGCGCTCGATCTTCTGATCCTTCAGCGCGCGCTTTTCCTTCAACACCTCCAGCACGTGCCAGGAGATGGCCTCACCCTCGCGATCAGGGTCGGTCGCGAGAATCAGGCGGTCGGCGTTTTTGAGGGACTTGGCGATATCGTTCAGCCTGCCGGCGGCCTTGGGGTCGATCTCCCAGATCATCTTGAAATTGGCGTCGGGATCGACGGAGCCGTTCTTCGCCGGCAAGTCCCGGACATGGCCGAACGAGGCCAGAACCTCGTAGGACGAGCCCAGATACTTGTTGATCGTCTTGGCTTTCGCCGGCGACTCCACAATGACGATATTCATGTAGTTCCAGTAGCTTACGGGGAAATTCTGGGCCAGATTCGATGAGATTCGGGTCGGCCCTTTCGTCCCGAACATGGGTGGTGAGGCCCCCGCTGTCAAATCGAGGGGTGTTGACGGCGGCGCCGATGGGAAAAGTTTCATATCGAGAAAGTTGCAAAATACCACCTTGGAGTTGCGATCAATGTGAGCTTAAAGTTCTTCCGGGGCATGGATTCGGGTGGGGTCTGGTGACAAAGCCAGGAAAGAAACGAGCGCGCGCCGCGTCTGGCGCGCGGGGAGGCTTGCGCAATGAGGAACCGGGGGAGGGCGGGGTCGATGAAGCCGTGGCCTTCATCGCCGAGCAGGTGACGGCCTTGCGCAAGCTCGCCGAGCGCCACAAGCTCGACGTGCTGCATTATCTGCTCGGCATGACCAAGCTCGAGGCTGACGAGCACCTTCGGCTGCGGAGCAAGCGCAAGCTGTCGTGAGGTTTCCGCCTTTATCGGTTCCGTCATCCTGAGGTGCGAGTGGCGCGATGCAAAGCATCGCGCCGGGAGCCTCGAAGGATGAACGGCCCCGCCGATGCATGTGGGCCGTCGCCCTTCGAGGCTCGCCGAAGAGGCGAGCACTTCAGGGTGACGGTGCGAGATTTGGGCGCGCTGTCCTAATGATTTACGCGGTAGCCGCTGCGGCTCAGGCCGAGCGCCTTCGCGGCGCCGGCCGTAGCTTCAGCGTCGTCTCGGCCGGCGTGAGCAGGCGCCCGTCCTCCGCGCGCATCTCCAGCTTCTTCACCGGACGGCCTTTTGCGCGGTCGACCAGGATGGTCGCGATCTCCTCGGGATGGTCGTCGAATTCCTCGCTCCATTGGCGGAGCGCCACCAGGATCGGGAAGGTGCCGCGGCCCTTCGGCGTCAGCACATATTCCTGATAGGCGCTGCCGTCGGAGGCTGGCGCCGTCGCCAGGATGCCGTGGTCGACCAGTGATCGCAGGCGCGCGGACAAGATGTTCTTGGCCATACCGAGCTTGCTCTGAAACTCGCCGAAGCGGCGCAGGCCGAACAGCGCCTCGCGGATGATGAGGAGCGACCACCAGTCGCCGATCGCTTCCAGCGACCGCGCGATCGGGCAGGCATCACCCTCGAAGCTCGTTCGTTTCACCATCGTCCTCGTCCTATCGCATTCGCCCGATTTCAGAACCGATCACGCGCTTGTGTGGTTGCATCATAAAACCATCTAGCCTAGATGGCAACATAGTTTCATTATGAAACCACTGGAGACGAGCATGAGACTGAAAGACAAGACGGCCCTCATTACCGGCGGCAACAGCGGCATTGGCCTGGCGACGGCCAAACTGTTCGTGGCGGAGGGCGCGAAGGTGATCGTCACCGGGCGCAACAAGGAGACGCTGGACGCCGCGGCGAAGGAACTCGGTCCCAATGCGCTCGCGCTCGTCGCTGATGCCACCGACATCGCGGCGACCGATGCCGCGATCAAGAAGGGCAGCGAAAAATTCGGCAAGCTCGACATCGTGTTCGCCAATGCCGGTATCGCCGGCGCCGGCGGCACGCCGCTCGGTTCGGCAACGCTGGAGGCCTTCGAAAAGGTCATCCGCACAAACCTCACCGGTGTGTTTTTCACAGTGCAGTCCGCGCTGCCTTACCTCAACGACAATTCCTCGATCATCCTCAACGGCTCGGTGATCTCAGTGCTCGGCATTCCCGGCTATTCGGCTTACGGCGCCGCGAAGGCCGGCGTGCGTGCGATGGCGCGGATCATGGCCTCGGAACTGTCTCCGCGCGGCATCCGCGTCAACGTCGTCGCGCCCGGTGCGATCCGCACGCCGATCTGGGGCGCCGCGATCGCAACGCCTGAAGCCGAGAAGGCGTTCGAAGCGCGCATCGGATTGTCCACGCCGCTCGGCCGCATTGGCGAACCCGATCACATCTCGAAGACGGTGCTGTTCCTCGCTTCCGATGATGCCGCGCACATTCAGGGCCAGGAGATCTTCGTCGACGGCGGCGCGGTTGCCTCGCCGGCCGGCGCGCCGATCTATCGCGGCTGATCGACATTTGCGAAAATTGAATCGGCCGGCGCGATCTCTGCGGTTGTGCCGGCCGATTCCTGCATCTCGGAGAACGTATTTGGCTGAACCTTGCGTGAGGCGTTGAACCTTCGCATCCGCCGCACAGACATTTTTACGGGCGAGGGGTCACAAGACTCAATTTTCAGGGAGCCCGTGATGCCAAAGGCAGCTCGCATTTTTTCGTCGATTTCAGCACCGCGCATTGACACCGAACGTTCCGCCATTCCCGCCGAACGCTCCAACATTTCGGAGCTGGTTGGAGTGGCGCTTTTCTCCGGCATCGGCCTGTTCATTTCGCTCGTCGCCGTCATCCTCGGCGTTCAGGGCGCCTGGTTTTAGCTCGATCGATCTGTCAGCCGCCGCCGGGGTCCGGCAGCGGCTGTGTCGGTGCGAGTCTTACGCCGCGCGCAAGCTGGTGGCGGCCTGAAGTGCGTTCGCGAGTGACTTCTCGCGATGCTCTGGGCCGACCTGGATGCCGTCGGCGATAATGAATTCGGGGCTCGTGATGCCCATGAAGGCCAGCACGCCGCGCAAGTAGGTTTCGAGGTGCTCCAGCGACGCCGCAGGCGTGCCGGCTCCATAATAGCCGCCGCGCGAGATCGCCACGATCACACGCTTGCCGCCGGCAAGGCCCTCCGGACCGTTAGCGCCGTACTTGAACGTCTTCCCCGCCACGAGGACGCGGTCGATCCAGGCCTTGAGCTGGCTCGGGATGGTGAAATTGTACATCGGCGCGCCGATCACGACGATGTCGGCATCGAGAAACTCGTTCAGCACCGCGGCGCTCGCCGCAAGGTCGGGTCCGAGTTCCGCGGGCGCAGGTGCGCCTTGCGCGGCCGCAAGGTGCGAGCCGGAGAGATGGGCGAGCGGGGTCTGGGTCAGGTCGCGATAGGCGATTTCGAGCGACGGCGTCGCCGCCCGTAGCCGGTCGACGATGGCGGCGGACACCTGCCTGGAGACGGAGTGGGGGCCGAGCACGCTGGAATCGATGTGGAGGAGTTTCATTGGGGTCACCCATGGTATATGTTTGTAACCGGAGCTACATGAGTGACTGTCGATTTTCCCGCAAGAACGCACTTTTTTGAGCCATGGGCACATCCTTGAAACCTGCACACACCGATTTGCCTGCCGCGCAGATGCCGGATCGCGACCATGCCGACTGCCGCGGCGTGGCCTCGATCCTGTCCCGCGTCGGCGACAAATGGAGCGTGTTCGTCATCATGATGCTGAGCGACGGTCCGAAGCGCTTCAACGAGCTGAAGCGCATGATCAACGGCATCTCGCAGCGGATGCTGACCCTGACGCTACGGGGCCTCGAGCGTGACGGCCTCGTCACGCGCACGATCTTTCCGACCATCCCGCCGCGCGTGGATTACGAGCTGACCGATCTCGGCCGCGGGCTGCAGCAGCCGGTCAAGGCACTCGGGCAATGGGCGATCGAGCACCAGGAGCAGATCGCGACGGCACGGACGCGGTTTGATGAGAGGAACGGCAGCTGAAGCGCGCGGGCCGCTTTTACCCTCCCCTGGAGGGGGAGGGTCGGCTCATGTTGAGCGTAGCGAAACGTGAGCCGGGGTGGGGTGACGGTCTCTCCATGTCGGACAGTGCTCGAGTGGAGAGATCACCCCACCCCGCTCGCGCTGCGCGCGATCGACCCTCCCCCTCCAGGGGAGGGTAACAGTTCGAGCCTGATTTCCATCAGAGCAGTGACACCAATCCGCCGCCGTGGCGTTCGAGCCGTCCCGCGAGTTCGAGCTCCAACAGGACTGTGCGCACGATCGCGGGCGAGGCGCCGGACATCCGCACGAGGTCGTCGATCGATATGGGGGTGGGGCCGAGCAGGCCGGTGATCTGGTCACGGTCGTGCCCTTGCGGATCGCTCTCGAACGGGTCGCTGTCGGGCTCATCGGCGGAATGCATCAGCGGCCGCTCCATGATCGGTGCGACGGCGTTGATGATGTCGGCAGCTTCAGTGACGAGGGTCGCGCCCTGCTTGATCAGGTCATTGGTGCCGGCGGCGCGCGGATCGAGCGGCGAGCCGGGCACCGCGAACACCTCGCGGCCCTGTTCGGCGGCCATGCGCGCTGATATCAGCGAGCCCGAGCGGTGCGCGGCCTCGACCACGACCACGCCGAGCGAGGCGCCCGAGATCAGCCGGTTGCGGCGGGGAAAGTCGCGGGCGCGCGGCTCGTGACCGAGTGGCATCTCGGAGATCGCCGCACCGTTGTGATCGAGGATCGAGGCCAGCAGATCGCCGTGTTCGGGCGGGTAGATGCAATTTTGGCCGCCGGCCAGCACTGCGATCGTGCCGCTCTCGACGCTGGCACGGTGCGCGGCCTGGTCGACGCCGCGGGCGAGTCCCGAGATGACGATGAAGCCC
This sequence comes from Bradyrhizobium cosmicum, assembly GCF_007290395.2. Lineage (NCBI taxonomy): Bacteria > Pseudomonadati > Pseudomonadota > Alphaproteobacteria > Hyphomicrobiales > Nitrobacteraceae > Bradyrhizobium > Bradyrhizobium cosmicum. Next base: position 3,245,449 of record NZ_CP041656.2, read on the forward strand.
GCTTCGCCAAGCTCGCGGGCAAGCTGGCCGGCGAATTTCAGGCCGGCGCCGGAGGCGTTGCGCGAGCCGACGATGGCGATCATCGGCCGCATCAAGGTCGCGTTGTCGCCGCGCACGGCGAGCAGCGGCGGCGCATCGTCGATCATCGCCAGCCGCGTCGGATAGCCGTCCTCTCCGGGCGCGAGCCAGGCGATGCCGGATTTGCGGCTGGCGGCGAGCTCGGCCCTGGCGTCGTCGGCGCTGCAGATCCGTCCCGATCGCGCGGCCCCGCCGCGGCGTGCGAGATCGGGCAGCCGCTCCAGCGCGGCGCGCGCGGTGCCGAAATGATCGACCAGCGAACGAAACGTGCGCGGCCCGACATTGTCGGACCGGATCAGCCGCAGGCGGTCGATCCGCTCAGCCTCGGTCAGCTCCATGCGGGGATTGATGGCGTCCACGGCGTCTCCTTGCAAGGACAGAATGGAACAACCTGAGGACGTGGGCAACGGCTTCGTGTGCTTGCGCGACCCCGTCGCGATGCTAAAAGCGATCCCAATAAGAAGGGTTTTGTCATGATCTCACTCGCCGACCTCCAGCGCCGCATCGAAGCCGGCGAGCTTTCGCCCGATGACGCCATCGCCCAGTCGCATGCGGCGATCGAGGCCAAAGAGAAGGATGTCCGCGCCTTCGTCCGCCATGACAAATCCGCGAAGGCGCAGGCCTCCGGCCCGCTGCGCGGCATCGCGGTCGGCATCAAGGACATCATCGACACCGCCAACATGCCGACCGAGATGGGCTCCGAGATCTACCGCGGCTGGCAGCCGCGCTCGGACGCGCCGGTCGTGATGATGCTGAAGCGGGCAGGCGCCACCATCATCGGCAAGACCACGACAACGGCGTTCGCCTCGCGCGATCCGACCCCGACGCTCAATCCGCACAATCCCGGCCACACGCCGGGCGGCTCGTCCTCGGGTTCGGCGGCAGCGGTTGGCGCGGGCATGATCCCGCTGGCGCTGGGCACCCAGACCGGTGGCTCGGTGATCCGCCCCGCCGCCTATTGCGGTGCTGCCGCGATCAAGCCGTCGTTCCGAATGCTGCCGACCATCGGAGTGAAGTGCTATTCGTGGGCGCTCGACACGGTCGGGCTGTTCGGATCGCGGGCGGAGGATCTCGCGCGCGGATTGCTGGCGATGACCGGGCGCACCGAATTCTCCGGCATCGTGCCGGCCAAGGCGCCGCGCATCGGCGTGGTCAGGCAGGAGTTCGCCGAGGCCGTCGAGCCGGCGGCCGAAGAGGGCTTGCAGGCGGCGATCAAGGCGGCCGAGAAGGCCGGCGCCAGCGTCAAGACCATCGACCTGCCCGAGTCGGTGCAGGAGGCATGGCGCATCCATCCCATCATCCAGGATTTCGAGGCGCATCGCGCGCTCGCCTGGGAATTTTCGGAGCACCACGACGAGATCGCGCCGATGCTGCGCGCCAGCCTCGACGAGACCGTCGGACTGACGCCGAAGGAATATGACGACGCCCGCCGGGTCGCGCGTCGTGGCCGTCGCGAGCTCGGCGAGCTGTTCGAAGGGTTCGACGTGCTGCTGACCTATTCGGCGCCGGGTACCGCGCCGGCCAAGGAGCTCGCCTCGACCGGCTCGCCGCGTTACAACCGGCTCTGGACGTTGATGGGCAATCCCTGCGTCGCCGTGCCGGTGATGAAGGTCGGCGGCCTGCCGATCGGCGTGCAGGTGATTGCGCGCTTTGGCAACGATCCCGTCGCATTGGCGGCCGCATGGTTCCTGGAGGACGCGCTGGCGAAGTCAGGCTAGCGCCGGCTCGGCCGCTCGGGGCGCGGCGCTTTGCGTCGGGGGCGCGCCTTGCCCGAGCCAGCGCTCGGCGGCCTCGCGGCCGCTGCGGTGCAGGAGGCGGATGAAGCCGCGACCGAGATCGGTGGATGAGCGTTGCGCCAGCCCGTCGACGGAGTCTTCGGCCGCGATCCTGAACAGGCGCAGCGACGGGGCCGCGTGCGACTGCGCCCATTCGATCGCGGCGATCTCGGCCTTGAGGGCGGCATTGGCCGCAATCTGGTCGAGCCTGCGGTCGATCGCGGCGAGCGTGATCGGCACGAAGCTATCGCGCGCCGGCGTGACCTGGATCAGCAGCACGTCGGTCGCCGTGGTTTGCTGCGCCAGACGCAGCAGCGGCGGATTGCCGCCAAGGCCGCCATCCCAATAGGCCTCGCCCTCGATCTCGACGGCGCAGTGGACCAGCGGTGGACAGGTCGAGGCCAGCGCGACATCGGCGGTGACGTTGTCGTTGCCGAAGATCTGCTGCTGCCCGTCGCGGATTCGCGTCGCCGCGATCAGCAGCTTTGGACAGGCCGCGTCGCGCAGCGCCGCAAAATTGATGTCCCGCGACAGCGCCTGCCGCAGCGGATCGAGGTCGAACGGATCGAACTGGCCGGAGCGCAGCGTCGGTCCGAACGCGACCGAGCTTCCCGCCGCAGAGAAGCCACCGACCAGCATCAGCGAGCGGAACGAGGCCTCGTGCATCAGGCGGATCCAGAACCGGTTCAGCCGGCTGCGGGCGGCCTCGCGGCCGCCCTCGGCAAGGCCGCACGCGAGCAGAAGCGCGTTGATGGCGCCGGCGCTGGCGCCGCTGATCGTGTCGAATTCGATCGACGGCTCCTCCAGCAGCCGCTCCAGCACGCCCCAGGTGAAGGCCGCGAAGGTGCCGCCGCCCTGAAGCGCCATCGACAGTTTTCGCGGCGGCCATTGGTCGGAGCGGATGCGCGCGGCGGCGACCGGCGCGGCCGTGATGGCGACCGCGACCGTGACAGGCACTTGCGCGACGGGATCAGGTGGCGACGCCGTTGGCGCAAGGGGGATTGGTTGCGATGCGGGAGGCGGCGAGGGCGCATCGGACCAGATGTTGGTCGCCGAGAGCAGCTGGCTCGCCGCGGTGCGCGCCGCACCTTGCGTACCACCGTCGATATGCGTGCCGACTGTCTTCTCGCTCATTCTGAGCAACCGCGTGACGCCATTTCCGCCGTCAGGATGACAGGCATGGAACCTGTTCGCTACTCCGGCCGCGATGGGCTTCCGAGTTGCGAACAGGATTTGGCATATAATGCGGAGGAGGTGCGGCGGTATCCGTACTTTTTCCGGTTTACGCCTTCTCGCCGATCCGGCTTTCCTTGCCTGATTGCAGCCGCTTGATGTTCTCGCGATGCGCGTAGAACAGCAGCAGCGTCAGCACCGCGGCCAGCGCTGCGAGCGCGAGGTGGCCAAACCACCACAGGAACAGCGGCGTGATGAACGACGCCACCAGCGCCGAGAGCGAGGAATAGCGGGTGGTGAAGGCGGTCGCCAGCCACAGCAGGCAGAACACCAGTGCGGCCGGCCAGAACAATCCGAGCAGGATGCCGATATAGACGGCGACGCCCTTGCCGCCCTTGAACTTGAGCCAGACCGGGAAGAGATGGCCGAGGAAGGCGCCGAGTCCGGCCAGCATCGCGGCATTGGGGCCGGCGATGTAGCCGGCGATCACCACGGCCACGGTGCCCTTGAGCGCGTCGAGCAGCAGGGTGCCAGCGGCAAGGCTCTTGCGTCCCGTGCGCAGCACGTTGGTGGCGCCTATGCTGCCGGAGCCGATCGAGCGAATGTCCTGCGTGCCGGCGAGCCTGGTGAGAATCAGCCCGAACGGAATCGAGCCGAGCAGGTAGCCGATGACGAAGGCGACCGGCAGAAACAATTCAAGCGCCATGTCTGCAAATTCCCTGTCTGCAAATTCCCTGGCTGCAGCTCCGCACGTCAGACATGCTCATAGACCGTCCGTCCGCCGACAATGGTGCGCACCACGCGACCTGTAAAGCGTGCCTCGTCGAACGGGGTGTTCTTGCAGGGCGATTTGAGGTCGGCGGGATCGACCACCCAGGGCACGTCAGGGTCGATCACGATGACGTCCGCTGGCGCCCCGGTGCGAAGGGTTCCGCCCGGCAGTCCCAGGATCTCGGCGGGCCGCGTCGACATCGCCCGGATCAGCGTCTTCAGGTCGAGTTCTTCATTGTGGACCAGCCGCAAGCCGGCCGGCAGCATGGTCTCGAGCCCGATGGCGCCGGCTGCCGCTTCCGCGAACGGCAGGCGCTTGACCTCGACGTCCTGCGGATTGTGGTCCGACATGATGACGTCGACGAGGCCGGAGGCCACGGCGGCGACCAGCGCGCGGCGGTCGTCCTCGGTGCGGAGCGGCGGCGACAGCTTCAGGAACGAACGGTAGGGGCCGATGTCGTTCTCGTTCAGCGCAAGATGGTTGATCGAGGCCGAGGCGGTCACCGCGAGGCCGGCGTCGCGGGCGCGCTTCAAAACGTCGAGCGAGTCGATGCAGGTCAGCGAGGCCGCGTGATAGCGCCCGCCGGTGAGCGCGACGAGGCGCATGTCGCGCTCGAGCATCACGGCCTCGGCGGCATTGGGGATGCCCATCAGGCCGAGCCGCGAGGCGAACTCGCCCTCGTTCATCACGCCTTCGCCGACGAGATCGGGATCCTCGGTGTAGTGCACGATCAGCGCGTCGAAATCGCGCGCGTAGGTGAGGGCGCGGCGCATCACCTGCGCATTGGTCACGCTCTTGTCGCTGTCGCTGAAGGCGATCGCGCCGGCGGCCTTGAGCAGGCCGAACTCAGTCATCTCCTCGCCGTGCATGCCCTTGGTCAGCGCAGCCATCGGCTGGATGTTGACGATCGCGGTGTCGCGGGCGCGGCGCATCACGAAGTCGACGGTCGCCGAATTGTCGATCACCGGAGACGTATCGGGCTGGCAGATGATGGTGGTGATGCCGCCGGTCGCGGCCGCCTGGCTCGCGGACGCAAATGTCTCGCGATGGCTGAAGCCGGGCTCGCCGACGAAGGCGCGCATGTCGATCAGGCCGGGGGCCACGATCTTGCCGGCGCAGTTGACGACGTCGGTGCCCTCGGGGACGCCGGCCGCGCCAATGCCGCGGCGGGTCTCGCGGATGATGCCGTCGGCGATCAGGACATCGCCGGGGCCGTCGAAATCCCTGGAGGGGTCGACGACGCGGGCGTTGGCGAGCAGGATGGGGCGGCGGTCAGTCAGCATGAGCATCACGCGTTCGGCAAATTGCGGGCGAGCGCTTCGAGCACGGCCATGCGCACGGCCACGCCCATCTCCACCTGTTCGCGGATCAGCGATTGCGCGCCGTCGGCGACCGCGGTGTCGATCTCGACGCCGCGGTTCATGGGGCCGGGATGCATCACGAGCGCGTCCGGCTTGGCGTAGGCGAGCTTCTTCTGGTCGAGTCCGAAATAGTGGAAATATTCCGAGGTCGACGGCACGAAGGAGCCGTTCATGCGCTCGCGCTGGAGCCGCAGCATCATGACGATGTCGGCGCCGTTGAGCCCCTCGCGCATGTCGCGCGCCACCTCGACGCCCATCCGCTCGATGCCGGGCGGCAGCAGGGTGGAGGGGCCGACCACGCGGACGCGGGCGCCCATGGTGTTGAGCAGGATGATGTTGGAGCGGGCGACGCGCGAATGCAGCACGTCGCCGCAGATCGCGACCACGAGGCCCTCGATCCGGCCCTTGTTGCGGCGGATGGTGAGCGCATCGAGCAGCGCCTGGGTCGGATGCTCGTGCGCGCCGTCGCCGGCATTGATCACGGAACCGTCGACCTTGCGGGCCAGCAGTTCCACCGCGCCCGAGGCGTGATGCCGGACCACCAGGATATCCGGGTGCATGGCGTTCAGCGTCATCGCGGTGTCGACCAGCGTCTCGCCCTTCTTGATGGACGAGGAGGACACCGACATGTTCATGACGTCGGCGCCGAGCCGCTTGCCGGCGAGCTCGAACGAGGACTGGGTCCGGGTCGAGGCCTCGAAGAACAGGTTCACCTGCGTCCGTCCACGCAGGACGGTACGCTTCTTGTCAACCTGGCGGTTGAGCTCGACATATTCTTCGGACAGGTCGAGCAGGCCGGTGATGTCGGCCGCGGAAAGGCCCTCGATGCCCAGCAAATGCCGGTGGCCGAGGACGAAGGTCGATTTGGATGTCATTAAAGCGAGAGCTATAGGCGGGGATGGCGGGGGGGGCAAGCCACAAATCCGGCCTGCGGACTTATCCACGGTGCAATGCATGCAAGGGGGCGCCGCCGGCCTGTGTCCGGGGCTGCCGCTTTGCGCTAGACTCGTGCCATTCGTTGCGTCACGGACCGGGTTATGACGAGCATGCGGTATTTTAGTCGACTGGCGCGCAATGTTGCTGCGCTGGCAGCCGCATGTGTGGTCGGCCTGGCGGCGCCGGCGCTGGCGGACAAGCGCGTCGCGCTCGTGATCGGCAATGATCTCTATCCGAATTTGCCTGTGGACCGGCAGCTGAAGAAGGCGGCCAATGATGCGACCAGCGTCGCGGACGCGTTGCGGGCGCTCCAGTTCGAGATCGTATTGGGGACCAATCTCGGCCGTCAGGGCATGATCGACCGGCTTTCGGATTTCACCGCGCGGCTCGAGCCAGGCGATACGGCTGCGGTGTTCTATGCGGGACATGGCGTTGCGATCGGGGGTGTGAATTATCTCGTGCCGAGCGACGTGCCTGCCGTCACCGAGGGCGCCGAAGCGCGGGTGCGCGGTGCCTCGATCGCCGAGCCCGACGTGATTGCGGAGCTGCAGGCGAAGTCGGTGCGCGTCGCCTTCGTCGTCATCGATGCCTGCCGCGACAACCCGTTTCCGCGCGCCGCGGGGCGTTCGATCGGGAACACGCGGGGCCTCGCCGATGCTCGGCCCGCGCGCGGGATCTTCACGCTCTATTCCGCAGGCATCGGCCAGACCGCGCTCGACCAGCTGGGCAGCAACGATCCGGCGCATAATTCGGTGTTCACGCGAATCTTCGTCGAGCAATTGAAGCGACCCGAACTGCATCTCGGCGATCTCGCCGTCGAGGTGCGCGAGCGCGTGGCGGCGCTGGCGCTGACGGCGAGCGACCGTGCAGGACAACCCGCGCCGCACGAGCAGACGCCGGCCTATTATGACCAGACGCTCGGCGGACGGATATTTCTCTGGGCGCCGCTGTCGTCGGAACAGGCCGTGGCTGGCATGCTGGTGAAACCACCGGCAAAGCCTGCCGTCGCGGAGCGCGCGGCGATGCGGCCGCCGCGTCCGTCCGCGCCCGGCGAAAGCTGCGCCCGCAGCGGCTTTGAAACTTATTGCGTCAGCTCGATGCTGAAGCCGCAATTCGGCAATTCATATGGCGCATCGAATCTGTTCGACGCGTCGACCGGGACCGCCTGGGTCGAAGGCGCCTCGGGCAACGGGATCGGCGAATGGATCACGGTCGAGTTCGAAACCCTGCGTCGGGTCAAGTCGATCCACGTGCAGAACGGTTACCAGAAGAACCAGGACATCTTCGCCAAGAACAACAGGGTCCGTCAGATCCGCGTGCTGTTCTCGGGCGGCGAGTCGCAGATCTTCATCCTCGACGACAAGCTGTCGGCGCAGCTGTTGACGTTGCGGCCGCAGGTCTCGGCCTATTGGATGCAATTCATCATCGACGACGTCTGGGCCGGCAACAAATACACAGACACCGCGATCACGAAGCTGCTGGTCAACTCGGATCCGGTGCAATGATCGCAAAGCCGGCAATCATAGAGCGCGCGGCGCTCGTCGTGCTGCTTGCGATGTCGACCCTCGCGCCGGCGCGAGCCCAGACATTGCCTGGTGGGTTCGTCTATCTCAGAGACATCGATCCCACGATCATCCAGGACATCCGCTACGCCACCTCGAACAATTTCGTCGGCCGTCCGCTCGCGGGCTACGGCGCCGGCGAGTGCGTGGTGAAGCGCGAGGTTGGGCTGCGGCTGAAGGCGGTTCAGCAGGAATTGGCGGCGCAGAACCTGTCGCTGAAAATGTTCGACTGCTACCGGCCGGCGCGGGCCTCGCTCGACATGGTGAAGTGGTCGCAGAACGGCCGCGAGACGGCCGCCGAGCGGCGCTACAATCCCAAAATTCCCAAGACCGAGCTGTTCCGGCTTGGCTACATCGCGAGCCGCTCGCAGCATTCCACCGGCGCGGCGCTGGACCTGACGCTGGTCGACCTGAAGGCTGACAATTCCGGCAAGTACGATCCGTCGAAAACCTATGCCGACTGCACGGCGCCGGTTGAGGCGCGGCTGCCAGAGGGCAGCGTCGACATGGGCACCGGCTATGACTGCACCGACACGAAAGGCCATACTGCGGCACCGTCGATCACGCCGGAACAACGCGCCTGGCGCAGGCGGCTGGTGGCTACGATGGCGAAGCAAGGCTTTGTGAACTATTCGAAGGAGTGGTGGCATTTTTCGCTGCCTGGGGCCGGCGGGGCAGCCTATGATTTCCCGATCCAGCCGCGACGGAACTGAGTCCGCGCCGAGGAAGCAGATGACCCAGCCAAGCTTTGCGACCCATGAGGTCTTCAACCAGTCGCCGCCGTTCGAGGACGTCGACCTGTTCGCCGTGGACCGTCCGCTGGTCGACGCGGTGAAGGCCAATGGCGGCGCGACGGCGGAGCGCGAGCTGTCGCAGTTCGGCAAGACCTGGGGCTCGGCCGCGATGGCCGATCGCGGGCGCCTGGCGAACGAGAATATACCGAAGCTGCGCACCTTCGACGCCAAGGGCAATCGCCGCGACCAGGTCGAGTTTCATCCGGCCTATCACGAGCTGATGGCGCACAGCGCGCAGGGCGGCGTGCACAATTCGACGTGGACCACGGATGGCAAGCCGGCCGGCGATGCCGCCGAGGTCATCCGCGCCGCAAAATTCTACATGGCCTCGCAGGTCGAGACCGGCCATCTCTGTCCGATCACAATGACGCGCGCCTCTGTCGGCGCGCTGGCGATGCAGCCGGACCTGCTTGGCAAGGTGATGCCGGTGCTTTCGATCAAGAGCTACGATTCCACGTTCGCGCCGTGGTGGGAGAAGCGCGGCATGACGCTCGGCATGGGCATGACCGAGAAGCAGGGCGGCACCGACGTTCGCGCCAACATGACGCGCGCGGTGCGGGACGGGAACGCCTACCGTATCACCGGCCATAAATGGTTCATGTCGGCGCCGATGTGCGACGCATTCCTGGTGCTGGCGCAAGCCGAGGAGGGGCTGACCTGCTTCTTCATGCCGCGCTTTGCGCCGGATGGGTCGGTCAACGCGATCCAGTTCCAGCGGCTGAAGGACAAGCTCGGCAATCGTTCGAACGCCTCCTCGGAAGTCGAGTTCACAGGTGCGTATGCCGAACGGGTCGGCGAGGAGGGCAAGGGCATCCGCACCATCATCCAGATGGTGCAGCTGACGCGGCAGGATTGCGCTATTGCCTCCACCGGCCTGATGCGCTCGGGGCTCGCACATGCGCTGCATCACGCCCGTCACCGCAGCGTGTTCCAGAAGCATCTAGCCGACCAGCCGCTGATGCAGGCGGTGCTGTCGGACATGGCCTTGCATGTCGAGGCGAGCACGGCGCTGGTGATGCGGCTTTGCCGTGCCTTCGACCGCACGCCGTACGATGCGGCCGAGGCCGCCTATATGCGGCTGCTGACGCCCGCGATCAAATACTGGACCTGCAAGAGCGCGCCGGCGTTTCTCTATGAGGCGATGGAGTGCCTCGGCGGCAATGGCTATGTCGAGGACGGCATCCTCGCGCGCCACTACCGGGAATCGCCGGTCAACGCGATCTGGGAAGGCTCCGGCAACGTGATGTGCCTCGACGTGCTGCGCGCGCTCGCGCGCGAGCCAGAGGCGGCGATGGCTGTGCTGCAATCGCTGGCGGCCGAGACCAAGGGGCTGCCCGGGGCAAGCGAGGCCGCCGCGTTCGTCGGCAAGACGTTCCGCCGCGCCGACGGCGAGCGCGTCGCGCGCCTCGCAGTCGAGAAGCTGGCGCTGCTTGCGGCTGCCGCCGCGCTCAACGGCGTAACACCACGTCATGCCGAGCTGTTCGCCGCCACGCGGCTTGCCGCCAATCATGCCAGCATGTATGGCGCGGTGGAGTTGGAGACCGGCGACGTGCGTGCTTTGCTGGAGCGGGCGCTGCCTTGAAAGGGACAGGCGCTCTCCACTCCGTCATGGCCGGGCTTGACCCGGCCATCCACGTCTTGTGGAGCGTCACGAAGAACGTGGATGCCCGGGACAAGCCCGGGCATGACGATCTTTCGATGTTTCGCCGTTTGTAACGAAAGCCCTTCAATGGACTCCCTCAATCCCGATCTGCCGCCGCTGACAGTGACGCCGGTGCCGCCGCGCGTCTGGAAGTTCTGGGGCACGGCGCTGTGGGGCCTCTTCATTTTTGCCGCGATGTTCGTCGGGCAGATCGGCGGCGTCGCCCTGCTGGTCGCGCTGCGCGGCCTGCCGATGGACCTTGCCTCGATCCAGCTCGTCGGTCGCGAGCCGCAGGCGCTCGCGCTGTCGGTGACCATGGGCCTGCCGGCGACGCTTGTCGCGGTGTGGCTCGCCATCCGCATCAAGAAGGCGTCCTTCGTCGATTACCTCGCGCTGCATTGGCCGTCCTGGAAGCAGCTGCTGCTCGGGGCCGTCGGGCTTATCCTGATCGTGGTGGCGTGGGAGACGATATCGCGAAGCCTCGGACGCGAGGCGACACCCGGATTCATGACCGATCTGTTGAAATCGGGCCGTGATAAGGGGGCGGCTCTGCTGCTGCTGTTCGCTTTCAGCGTGGCCGCGCCGATGTCGGAAGAAGTTCTGGCGCGCGGCTTCCTCTATCGCGGCTGGTCGGCGAGCTTCCTGCGCGTTCCCGGCGCGATCATCCTGTCGTCGCTGCTGTGGACGGTCGTGCATCTGCAATACGACATGTACTTCCTCGCCGAGGTCTTCAGCATCGGCCTGTGGTTCGGCTACATGCGCTACCGCTCTGGCTCGCTCTGGCTCACCATCCTGCTGCACGCGCTGAACAACCTGACGGCGGTGGTGCTGACGATGTGGCTGGGGAGCTAACCCCGCGGCTGCCTCATCCTCCGTCATTGCGAGCGCAGCGAAGCAATCCAGAGTCCTTCCGCGGAGGCAGTCTGGATTGCTTCGTCGCTTCGCTCCTCGCAATGACGAGGTGGGACCTGCGCTGCAATGACGGGGGTCTACGCCACCAGCGCGATCGCTATCGGCATCGTGATTGCCGCCAGAATCGTCTGCAACGTGATGATCTGCGCCAGCAGCGGGGCGTCGCCGCCCATCTGGCGGGCCAGCACGTAGGCGCTGGGCGAGGTCGGAACCGCCGCGCAGATCGCGACAATGGCGAGGCTGTTGCCGGACAGACCAAACCACACGGCAAGCGCCAGCGCGAGCACCGGCATCAGCACGAGCTTGAACGTCACGCCGAGCGTCGCGCTGACGCTGGGATGGAATAGGCCCTTGAGCTGCAGGCCCGCGCCGGTGACGAGCAGGCCTATCGCGAGCGAGGAACGGCCGAGCGCATCGGCGACCTCATGCCAGATTTTCGGCAGCGGCATATGGACGACGTTGATGACGAGACCGATGACACAGGCCCAGATCAGGGGATTGCGGATCACCGTCATGACGATGGCGCGCGCCGATTGCTTCTCGGGCGAGGCATAATGCGCGAGCACGGCGACGCTGAACACGTTGACCAGCGGAATGATTGCGACCATCGCGACCGAGGCCAGCGCCAGTCCGACGTCGCCGAACATGTTGGCGGACACCGACAGCGCCACGTAGGTCTGCCAGCGCGTCGCCCCCTGGAAGATCGAGGTGAAGGCAGGACCGTCGATGTCGAGCCGGGCGAGAGCCGGGCGGAGCGCGAGGCAGAGCAGGGACATCACCAGCGCCGACAGCAGCAGCGCGCCGCCGACGCCGGCGACCGGCACTTTCGTAAGATCGGCCTTCACCAGCGTCTGGACCAGCAGCATCGGAAACAGCACGTAATAGGTCAGCCGTTCCAACCCGTGCCATTGCGTGTCCAGCCGCATCAGACTGTGCCTCAGCACCACGCCGAGCACGATGAGGATGAAGACCGGGAGCAGCGCCGCGATCACGACGGCCATGGATCAGACGGCCCCCGGGCTGGCGCGAAGATTGGCGAGGCGGTCGAGCGCGCCTTGCAGGATGAAGATCGCGGCGTGCTCGTCGATCACCTCCGCGCGCTTGGCGCGGCTGACATCCATCCCGATCAGCTCGCGCTCGACCGCCGCGGTCGAAAGACGCTCGTCCCACAGGCCGATCGGGAGCGCGGTCAGCCCGGCGAGATTGCGGGCAAACGCCCGCGTCGACTGCGCGCGCGGGCCTTCGCTGCCGTCCATGTTGATGGGCAGGCCGAGCACGAAGCCGACCGCCTTGCGCTCGGCCGCGATCGCAAGCAGCCGGGCGGCATCCTGCTTGAACGCCTTGCGCTGGATCGTCTCGACGCCGGTTGCTAACCGCCGGTCGGGGTTGGATACGGCGACGCCGATGGTTTTTGTGCCGAGATCAAGGCCGACCAACCCGCCGCGCTCGGGCCAGTGGGTTGCAGCATCGACCAGGGGCAGGATAAGAGCCGGCATGGGACTAGCGCTTATCACGCGTCGCGCCGCGGAGTGAACCCGGAATGATGGATGCGCTGACTTTATTCGGCCTGTTTGCCGTGACCGCGATGCTGGTCACCTACGCGCTGGAGGACCGCAGCCACTGGTTCGTGCTGGTGTTCGCGGTGTCCTGTGCGCTCGGCTCAGCCTACGGCTTCCTGCAGGGCGCCTGGCCGTTCGGCGTGGTCGAGGCGATCTGGGCCGTCGTCGCACTGCGGCGGTGGCATCTCAGGCCGCGATGACCTGATCGTCCCTCTTCAGGCAGGAGATGAAGCCATTCAACGCGCTGTATTGATGTCCGGCGCTGCGCTGGATGAAGAGCGTCTCGACGCGCGCGTGCAGGGGGCTCAACGCGTGGATCGACACGCTGCCGTTCATCGCGCTGCGCTCGACGACAGTGCGCGGCAAAAGCGTGACGCCCATGTCGGCGGCCACGCAGCCGATCATGCCGTCGAGCGTGCCGAGTTCGAAGCGCGCCGCCGAGGGCCAGCCGAACTCGACGAAGATCTGTTCGAGACGCTGGCGGTAGGTGCAGCCGGTGCGGAACACCAGGGCGGTCGGACCGGACTCCGGCGTTCCGGCGCGCAGCTCGGCGAGCGAGCTCCAGCGCCGCGCGCTGACCAGCACCAGCTCTTCGCGGAAGGCGCTGGTCGCGGTGAGGTCGGCATGCGCGATGGGACCTGCGACGAAGGCACCGTCGAACGTACCTTCAAGCACGCCGGCGACGAGGTCCGCTGTGGTAGCCGTGCGCAGGCTCAGCCGCACGGCCGGGAAGCGGCGGTGGAAATCGGCCAGCAGGGGCGGCAGCCGCACCGCGGCGGTCGTCTCCATCGAACCGATCGCCAGCGGCCCCTTCGGCTCGCCATCGTCGCGCGCGGCGAGCACGGCCTCGCGCGACAGCGCCGCCATCCGCTGCGCGTAAGGCAAAAGGCGCTTGCCGGCGCCGGTCAGCGTCATGCCGCGGCTGTGGCGTTCGAACAGCGGCGTGCCGATCTCGGCCTCCAGCGCCTTCACGCGCTGAGTGACGTTGGATTGCACTGTGTTGAGCTCTTCGGCGGCACGCGTGATGCCGCCGGTGCGGGCGACCGCGGCGAAGGTCTGGATGTCGCTGAGTTCCATGGCGTCGTTTCGTTTTTGTGATGACAGCGTTCGCGATAATTCATTTTTCGAGAATGTTAGTCGCGCGTAGTCTCGCTGTCCAGACGGGGAGAAACGATGCCGATTGCAACGCCGCTGATCACGCTGCTGGAGATCACGCATCCGATCCTGCTGGCGCCGATGGACGTCGTTGCCGGCAGCCGACTGGTCTCGGCCGTGAGCCGTGCAGGCGGCTTTGGCATTCTCGGCGGCGGCTATGGCGAGCGCGAATGGCTTGAGCGGGAGAGTGCCAAGCTCGCCGGCTTGTCCGCGCCGTTCGCCGTCGGCTTCATCACCTGGAGCCTCGCCAGGCGGCCCGAGCTTCTCGACATCGCGCTCGCGGCAAAACCATCCGCAATCATGTTGTCGTTCGGCGATCCTGCGCCGTTCGCGCCAAGGATCAAGTCTGCGGGGGCGCGCCTGATCTGCCAGGTGCAGGACGAAGCGATGGCGCGGCAGGCGCTCGATGCCGGCGCCGATGTTCTGATCGCGCAGGGGAGCGAGGCGGGCGGTCACGGTGCCTCCCGGACCACTGTCGATCTCGTGCCAGCCATCGTCGATCTCGCGGCCGGGCGCGTGCCGGTGGTTGCGGCCGGCGGCATTGCCGACGGGCGCGGCCTCGCCGCCATGATGATGCTTGGCGCGAGCGGTGTGCTGCTCGGCACGCGCTTCTATGCAAGCCAGGAGGCCGACGGCGCGGAGGAAGCGAAGCGGCGCATCTGTGCGGCGAACAGCGGCTCGACCGTGCGCGGCATCATCTTCGACCTCTCCCGCAACAATGTCTGGCCGGCGCCGTTCACGGGACGGTGTCTGGTCAACGACCACGCTCGGCGCTGGATCGGGCGCGAGGTCGAACTGATGCAGAATGTTGCCGCAGTCGCGGCGGACTATGCTGCGGCGAAAGCGGCCGGCAATTTCGATATTGCCGCGGTGATCGCAGGCGAGGCGGTCGGATTGATCCATGATATTCCACCGGCGGCCGAGATCGTGGAGCGGATTGCGGTTGAGGCGGAGCAGTTGCTTGCTGGGCGACGGAATTCCGTGACGGCGCCGCAGAATTTTTCACCCTCCCCTGGAGGGGGAGGGTCGCTGCGCATGTAGCGAAGCGGAATGCGGAGCGGGGTGGGGTGATCTCTCCATTCGGGCACCGCCTCCGTGGAGAGACTGTCACCCCACCCCGCTCGCGCTACGCGCGATCGACCCTCCCCCTCCAGGGGAGGGTAAGCACAACGAGAGAGAAAACCATGTGGCCTGACCGTCGACTGATCGATCTCTTCAAGACCGAATTCCCGATCGTGCTGGCGCCGATGGCCGGCGTGATGGATGCGGAGCTGGTGATTGCCGTGGCAGAGGGCGGAGGGCTCGGTTCACTGCCAAGCGCGATGCTGTCTCCGGAGAAGGCGCGCGAGCAGGTCAACATAATCCGCCAGCGTGTGAAGGCGCCGGTGAACATGAACTTCTTCTGCCATACGCCGATCGAGCTCACGGCCGAGGCCGAAGCGCGCTGGAAGCAGCGGCTGGCGGGCTATTACACTGAGCATGGTCTCGATCCGGCGGCGCCGATCAACGCTGCGAACCGCGCGCCGTTCGATGCGGCCTTCTGCGAAGTGGTCGAGGAGCTGAAGCCGGAGGTCGTGAGCTTCCATTTCGGCCTGCCGGAGCAGGCGCTGCTCAAACGCGTCAAGGCGGCGGGCTGCCTCGTGATCTCCTCCGCCACCACCGTGAAGGAAGCGGTCTGGCTCGAGCAGCGCGGCGTGGATGCCATCATTGCGCAAGGTGCGGAGGCCGGCGGCCATCGCGGCATGTTCCTGACCGACAAGATTTCCGAGCAGCCCGGCACGTTCGCGCTGGTGCCGCAGGTTGCCGATGCCGTGAAGGTGCCGGTGATCGCGGCGGGCGGCATCGCCGACGGGCGCGGCATTGCCGCGGCCTTCGCGCTCGGCGCTTCCGGCGTGCAGATCGGCAGCGCCTATCTGCGCTGCTCGGAATCCAAGGTCAGCGCGGGGGGCCGCAAGGCGCTCGCCGAGGCGCGGGACGATTCCACCGTCATTACCAATGTCATGACCGGCCGGCCCGCGCGCGGGGTCCAGAATCGCCTGATGCGCGAGGCTGGCCCGATCTCGCCGGATGCGCCGCCGTTCCCCCACGCGGCGACTCCCCTGGGGCCGCTGAAGGCGGCAGCCGAAAAGCAGGGCAGGGTGGATTTCACCAATCTCTGGGCCGGCCAGGCCATCGCCCTGGGCCGCGAGGTCCCGGCGGCCGAATTAACCCGCGATCTCGCCAAATCGGCGCTGGCGCGCCTGCGGAAGATGGCGGGCTAGCTCCCGGCGCCGGTTGCGGCGCAAAACCGGCCTCTGCTATACGGCAGTTAGATTTTGCCGTGAGAGGCCTTATATAATGTCTGTCGACGTCGCTACCGTCCGCCGCATCGCGCATCTGGCGCGCATTGCGGTTTCCGAGGGTGAGGTTCCGCATCTGCAGGGCGAGCTGAACGCCATGCTCGCCTTTGTCGAGCAGCTCTCGGAGGTCAATGTCGAGGGCGTGGAGCCGATGACCTCGGTCACCCCGATGCAGATGAAGAAGCGGCAGGACGTGGTCAATGACGGCGAGATCGCCGACGATATTGTTGCCAACGCGCCCGCGACCGAAGGTCACTTCTTCCTGGTGCCGAAGGTCGTCGAGTAAGATCTCTATTCAGGACGCCGTCCGATGTGCATGCTTTGCGACGATGAGAAGGCCTATCAGGCCTACATGAACTATCTCGACAAGATGGAGCGGCAGGGCAAGGCTGCCGACCCCAATGTCGCCGTCAATGCCGTGCTCGACGAGATCGAGGCCGCCGCGAACGCCGCCGCCAAGAAAAAAGACGATCCGGCCAACGACAAGACCCTGTCCCCCTTCTTCTGCAGCCCGATCAATAAATGACCGATTTGACATCGCTGACGCTCGCCGAGGCCCGCAAGGGTCTCGCGGCCAAGACTTTCACGTCACTCGAGCTGACCGACGCGCATCTGAGCGCGATCGAGAAAGCGCGCGTGCTCAATGCCTTCGTGATGGAGACGCCGGACCGGGCGCGCGACATGGCGAAGGCCGTCGACGAGAAGATCGCCAAAGGCGAGGGCGGCCCGCTCGCCGGTATCCCGCTCGGCATCAAGGATCTGTTCGCGACCAAGGGCGTGCGCACCACGGCGTGCTCGAAGATCCTCGGCAATTTCGTGCCGACTTATGAGTCGACGGTCACTTCGCAGCTCTGGCGCGACGGTGCGGTGATGCTCGGCAAGCTCAACAATGACGAGTTCGCTATGGGTTCGGCGAACGAGACCTCGTGCTTCGGTCCCGTCGGCAATCCCTGGCGGCGCGATGGCTCCAACACGACGCTGGTGCCGGGCGGCTCGTCCGGCGGCTCGGCCTCGGCCGTCGCGGCGCTGCTGTGCATGGGTGCGACCGCGACCGACACCGGCGGCTCGATCCGCCAGCCGGCGGCGTTCACCGCGACGGTCGGCATCAAGCCGACTTACGGCCGCTGCTCGCGCTGGGGCATCGTCGCTTTTGCCTCCTCGCTCGACCAGGCTGGCCCCATCGCGCGCAGCGTGCGCGACAGCGCGATGCTGCTGCGCTCGATGGCCGGGCACGACCCGAAGGACACGACGTCGGTCGATATCCCCGTGCCGGATTACGAGGCGGCAGTCGGCAAGTCCGTGAAGGGTATGAAGATCGGCATCCCCAAGGAATATCGTCTCGAGGGCATGCCGGCCGAGATCGAGAAGCTCTGGAGCGAGGGCGCGGCATGGCTGAAGGCCGCCGGCGCCGAGCTCGTCGAGGTTTCGCTGCCGCACACGAAGTACGCGCTGCCAGCTTATTACATCGTCGCGCCGGCAGAAGCCTCGTCCAACCTCGCGCGCTATGATGGCGTCCGCTACGGCCTGCGCGAGCAGGGCAGGAATATCAATGAGCTCTACGAGAACACTCGCGCCGAAGGTTTTGGCGCGGAGGTCCGCCGCCGCATCATGATCGGCACCTATGTGCTTTCGGCCGGCTATTATGACGCTTACTATTTGCGCGCCCAAAAGGTGCGTACGCTGATCAAGAAGGACTTTGAGGATTGCTTCGCCAAGGGCGTCAACGCGATTCTGACGCCGGCGACGCCGTCGGCGGCCTTTGGCATTGGCGAGAAGGGCGGCGCTGACCCCGTCGAGATGTATCTCAACGACATTTTCACGGTGACCGTGAACATGGCGGGATTGCCAGGCATCGCGGTGCCCGCCGGCAAGGACGCGCAGGGCCTGCCGCTCGGCCTGCAACTCATCGGCCGCCCGTTCGAAGAGGAGACGTTGTTCTCGCTCGGTGACGTGATCGAGCAGGCCGCCGGCCGCTTCACGCCCGCGAGGTGGTGGTGAATGTCGCGGCATTCATCGCGAGTCTCGACGGCGCGGCGCCGGCGCCGGACCTGAACGCGCCGCTCGCGGGTCTCTGGTGGGCCGGCAAGGGCGACTGGGATCAGGCGCACAGGATCGTTCAGGACGAGAGCAGCCGCGACGCGGCCTGGGTGCACGCGTATCTGCACCGCGTCGAAGGCGATCTCGGCAATGCCGGCTATTGGTATCGCCAGGCCGGCCAGCCGGCGGCAAAGGATTCATTGGAGGCGGAGTGGGAGCGTATCGCTGCCACGCTGCTTGGGAGCAGGACATGAGCACGGCCACGCACAAGCTTCTCAAAGGCGCCACCGGTGACTGGGAGGTGGTCATCGGCATGGAGATCCATGCCCAGGTGACCTCGAACGCAAAATTGTTCTCGGGCGCCTCCACCGCGTTCGGCGGCGAGCCGAACTCGCATGTGTCCCTGGTCGATGCGGCGATGCCGGGCATGCTGCCGGTCATCAACGAGGAATGCGTCAGGCAGGCTGTCCGGACCGGACTCGGTCTCAACGCGCAGATCAACCTGCGTTCGGTGTTCGACCGGAAGAACTATTTCTATCCGGACCTGCCGCAGGGCTACCAGATCAGCCAATACAAATCTCCGATCGTTGGCGAAGGCGAGGTGATCGTCGATCTCGACGGCGGCAAGACGGCCACCATCGGCATCGAGCGGCTGCATCTGGAGCAGGATCCCGGCAAAATGCTCCACGACCGGTCGCCGTCGCTGTCCTACATCGATTTCAACCGCTGCGGCGTGGCGCTGATGGAGATTGTCTCGAAACCGGACATCCGCGACGCCGAGCAGGCCAAGGCTTATGTGACCAAGCTGCGCTCGATCATGCGCTATCTCGGCACCTGTGACGGCGACATGGAGAAGGGAAGCCTGCGCGCCGACGTCAATGTGTCCGTGCGCAAGCCCGGCGCGCCGCTCGGCACCCGCTGCGAAATCAAGAACATGAACTCGATCACCTTCATCGGTCAGGCGATCGAGTATGAAGCGCGGCGCCAGATCGAGATCCTGGAGGACGGCGGTCAGATCGAGCAGGAGACGCGTCGGTTCGATCCCAACAAGGGCGAGACGCGCTCGATGCGGTCCAAGGAAGAGGCGCACGACTATCGCTACTTCCCCGATCCGGATCTGCTGCCGCTGGAGTTCTCGCAGAGCTTCGTCGAGGAACTGAAGGCGAAGCTGCCCGAACTGCCGGACCAGAAGAAGGCGCGCTTCGTCGCCGATCTCGGCCTGTCGGCCTATGACGCGAGCGTGCTGGTCGCCGAGCGCGAGAGCGCGGTGTTCTACGAAACCGCGCTGGACAAGCTCGGCAACCGCGCCCGCGACGGCAAGATGGCGGCGAACTGGGTGATCAACGAGCTGTTCGGCCGTCTCAACAAGGAAGGCCGGGATATTACGGGCTCGCCCGTCAACGCCGAGCAACTGGCTGCGATCATAGACCTGATCGGCGAGGGGACGATCTCGGGCAAGATCGCCAAGGACCTGTTCGAGATCGTCTGGCAGGAGGGCGGCGATCCGCGCGCGCTGGTGGAAAGCCGCGGCATGAAGCAGGTGACGGATCTTTCGGCGATCGAAAAGGTGGTCGACGACATCATCGCGGCCAATCCCGACAAGGCCGCGCAGGTCAAGGACAAGCCGCAGTCGCTCGGCTGGTTCGTCGGCCAGGTGATGAAGGCGTCCGGCGGCAAGGCCAACCCGCAGAGCGTCAACGACCTGCTCAAGTCCAAGCTCGGCATCTGATCTCACGCGTTCGAACGAGGTGACGGATGCTCCGTCACCTCGTTTTCAGTTCGCGATGCGATGCTCGCGTGCGCCCTCGGCGGCACACTTCATCCCGACCGACGGTGATGCGACGACCGAATCGCCGTCACGCGATTCGTGCGAAACGGCGACTTGCACACGCTCCGGCGAGCGCTCGCGCCGTTAATCATGAAAATATTTTCGTTGCCAAAACTCGCGACTCAGAGTCCGCGAAACGCCTTTGCGAGGCGATCGCGCGCGTCGCGAGACGCGTCATCGTGTTGATCATGCGCGGTGCGTGAGTGCAGAAAAATACTTTCTGCATAGTGTTTTCCTGCAATCACTACTCTAGCGAACACCGATGATGCGCCCGCTCTTCGCGATCGCGCGAACACGTCATGCGGTGCGCTTGCATCGCGCTCGCCAAGCGCACGCGCCTTGCTGCGTCAACACTTCTTTAAGCGGGAAGCTGTTTTTTTCGTCGTGTTGGTGTATTCCAGATGAGTGCATTCGATCCGCGAGTGCACACAGCGAATAAGCCATCTCACACATCGGAGGGCAACATGGCCAAGAAAGCTAAGAAGGCGAAGAAGGCGAAGAAGGCGAAGAGCGCAGTGAAGAAGACTGCGAAGAAGACCCGCAAGGTCGCGAAGAAGAAGTAACTTCGACTTCTGAAGTTGCCGGCTCCCTGTGAGCCGGCACGTCATCAGCGCCTCCTAACAGGTTCTGGTCGACGATAGAGGGTGTCGGCGAGACATCAGGTCAACGGTCGGATCGTTCTCTTTCGCGGGTTCGCTCGCCAAAGTACGATCCGGCAGAAGAAACAAGTTTTCTTCGTTCGGTGCGGGGTCGGTTCGCCGGTTCTGCAATTTCACGAGTAACCTTGCGGTCAAAGTGGAATCTGGTCCTGACGTGTTCGCCGACGCCCTCGTTCCTTGAGGCCGGGGTATTGCCGGCATTCCTTTCCCGACATTGCTGATCTGATCGCGACGTGGCCGCGCTGCCTTGGGCGGGCGCGTTCGGCGTTCGCGCGGTGCTTCCCGGCTCACGGTGTCATCGTTCCGCGCCGACCGCGCGATCCAGCATGCCGCGGCCTCCAGTGAGACGATTGCCGTCTCAGGATTGTCGGGGCACCCGCCTGCCGCCTTCGCTGAACTTCGGCGTTCCAGGATCGCAAGCCCGGTGCAGCCCTGGCGTGGCCGGGGCGCGGGTGGCGACAACGAGCGGCGCCAAATCCCCGACGCCCACGCCACAACGCGCGATGGTTATCGTTCTGCGAAAATCCCAGGGTAAACCGAATCTGACGAATCGCAGAAGTGCCTGCAAAACGGGGCTTTTTGAATTTCACGCGCGGGATGCGCGTCGCTGCGTTTACGTCTGCTTCATCGCGATACTTAAACTGCCATTCAAATTTGCCCGCCATCATCGCCTCCAACAAGCCGGCAAACGGCATGGGATGAGTTGAACAGTTTCTGGACGGGAGCCGCGCTCGGGGGACGAGGCGGCATAAGAAAAAGGGGATGCGTTATGTTTCAGGGTACTTTCGATCTGGAGACGGCGACGCCGATCGACGCCAGCGCGCTGTCGGACGTGCTGTTCGAGCGCGGGATCTACTGGGCGAGCGGCCGCTCCGGCCTCGTCGATCTGGTCGCCGCGCATAAATGGTTCAACCTCGCCGCCCTGAAAGGCCGCAAGGACGCCGTGACGCTGCGCCAGGAAGTCGCCGGGCAGATGTCGGATGCCGAGATCTCGGCCGCGCAGCGCGACGCAAGGGCCTGGATCTCCGCCAACTGAGCGGAGACGCGCTTCGGGACCCACGTTTTCTCGGCAAGCCGGTTTCCGTGCCGGCGGAGTTCCGGCATCTTGAGTCAAGGCTTGGGCCGGGGAGGCGGTGTCGATATCGCCTTCGCATGAGCGGACACGGCGCCCCCCATCTCAGCGCACATATATATATAGACGAATCGGACTGAAATCAGCCGCGCAGATCCTTGCGTCAGTCTTTCGCGCCCGTCGCCGTTCAAAGAACGCTCAGACTTGATTCTGCTGCTGGGTGGCGGAGAGGGAGGGATTCGAACCCTCGATACAGCTTGAGACCGTATGACGCTTTAGCAAAGCGTTGCCTTCAGCCACTCGGCCACCTCTCCGGTGCCAGCCTTATGCATCTAATTGCTTGGGCCGGTCAATTTGGAAGCGTGTGTTTTCGCTCGAATATTCCCAGCGATTTTCAAAACATGCAGGTTGCTCTCCGGGCGAGAGCGTAAAGCCGCCCCGATCCCGATAATTCGCGCCTTCATTCATAATGAGTGGCCACCGCGCGCGGTGGCCATCCCCGCGACCGGGCTTGCGCCAGATTGGAAGCCCCGAGTCTCCTTCTGATTCCACCATTCGAGCACGCAAAAGCCCCCTCACGCCAAGGCTTCGCCTCGGGCGTCTCCCAGCGGGGAACTTTTGCAGCAGATGGAACCGCAGAAAAAACGTCAATAAAAACAATTTGTTATGAGGGTGGCCCGATCACATCTGCGTGTTATTTGTGCAACACCCTTCGGAAAACGAGCTTAGTTGGCCCGTTTCGGAGCGTTCTTTTGTTGTGTGTGCAAGGACGTTCGGTAATTGTCACTGAGCGACGGAGGGGGGCATCCCGAGGTCGTCCCGGTTTAGGTGGTTCGCTTAAGTCCCTCGCGTTAGCGGGTGTGTCCGAAAGCGCGAAGCGGCTAAGCGGTGAAGTTAAGGGACAAGGGAACCAACCTTAGGGTGTCTTCACCCAGCGGATCCGGAACCTTCCCTATAGAGCAAACTTGGAGGTTTGACATGAAGTTGGTTAAGAGCCTTTTGCTCGGTTCAGCGGCGGGTTTGATCGCCGTTGGCGGAGCTCAGGCAGCCGATCTCCCCGTGAAGGCCAAAGCGGTCGAGTACGTGAAGATCTGCTCCCTGTACGGTGCCGGATTCTATTACATCCCGGGCACTGACACTTGCATCAAGCTGGGTGGTTACCTGCGCGCCGAAGTCGCGTTGGGCACCAACGCAGACTACGGTCCGGCCAACGGCTCGCCCGGTGGTGCGCATAACCGTCTGAGCAACTACTACACCATGCGCGCTCGTGAAGACCTCAACATCGACACGCGCACCGCGACCGAATACGGCGTCGTCCGTACCTTCTTCGACGGCGTGTTCTCCTGGACCACCGGCGGTTATCAAGGTACCGGCTCCGCGACGGGCGGCACCGCCTACACCGGTACGCTGGCCCTCAACACCTCGGGTGCGACCCCGGCGCTGGTTGGTTCTTCGATCAACGGCACCGACGGCAACACCTCGGCCGGTTCGCTCGGCGTGTACTACGCCTTCATCCAGTTCGCTGGCTTCACGATGGGTAAGGCCGTGTCGCAGTTCGACGCGCCCTGGACCAACTATCCCGGCAACAACTTCGACGGTCTCGTCGGCGGCAGCGGCACGGTCACTGGTATCAACCAGTTCAGCTATACCGCTGACTTCGGTCAGGGCGTGACGGCGGCCTTCTCGGCTGAAGACCCGACTGCTTACATGCAGGCCGGCAACCAGAACCTCACCGGCGCGTCCGCGACCGGTATGATCGGTGGTGCGTACGGTTCCAACGCCATCGGCGGTTCGCGTTCGCCGAACCTCGTTGGTATGGTCCGTGTCGACCAGGCTTGGGGTCTCTTCCAGGCGTCGGTTGCCGCGCATGACAACCACGTTGCCTACTACGGCGCGACCGAGCCGACTGGCCACCCCGACGACAAGTGGGGCTGGGCGGTTCAGCTGGCTCTCTCGATCAAGAACATCCCGACCGGCGCGGGTGACGTGATCAACATCCAGGGCGTCTACACCGACGGTGCGACCCGCTACAACTTCCAGAACCTGGCGGGCAGCTCCTACTCGATGTTCGGCAGCTCGGGCGTTGCCTACCAGAGCGTCGGCTTCGCCAATGCTCCGGACACCGTGTACATCACGGGCAGCTCGCAGGAGACCGTCAAGACCTGGGGCTTCCGCGGTGCTTACACCCACAACTGGGATCCCTACTGGAACACCGCGCTGTACGGTGCCTACGCTCAGGCTCAGTACGGCTCGCTCGCCAAGAACGCACTTTGCGGCGTCGGCGGCGTGTTCGTCACGGGTGTGGCTCAGGCTGGCGTTACCTCGTGTAACCCGGACTTCGCCATCGGCCAGATCGGCCTGATCACCCGCTGGACCCCGGTCAAGAACCTGACGTTCTCGGCCGACCTCAACTGGACGCACCTCGACCAGAAGTATGCCGGCACTGTCGGCTACGCTGGATCCGGCGCGACCGCCAAGCCGGCTGCCGTGTACGAGCTGAAGGATCAGGACAGCATCACCCTGCTCCTCCGCGCTCAGCGCAACTGGTAAGTTCGGTCTAACGATCTGACCGAGAGCCCCGGCGGGAAACCGCCGGGGCTTTTCTTTTTGCCGGTCGTGCTCTGGCGATGCCGGCGTGCTGCACCGGTCCGGCGGACAGCTCCCCGTCTTCGGCAAGAGAGCAGTGCGGCCCGCCGGAGCGGCAGGCCGTAAGCGAACCTCTCTCTGACAGTTGCCGCGAGCGGCTTCACCTCGGAAGCGATCACCTGTGCCCCGCATCACCGACCAGGCCCGCGGAGCGCCTCGCGTCGGCGGCGGGCAAGGGACGTGATCGTCACGACGAAGCGGCGGCGTGGTTGGGGGATCGGCAGCTGTCTTCGAGGGCTGATTGGTGGTGGTGAACAGTCGGCATGACTGCGACGCCGGCAGCTCTCAACGTACCTTCAGAGCGGATTGATATCGCTCTAGAGGCTGCCGAACAAACGGCAGCACGTACGGCGCGCCGCCGATCTCCTCCCAACCGAAACGGTGAAGAGGCGCCTTATTCCACGCTGCCGGCGCCGCGGCGCAGGTCGGCCTCGATCTGCAACCGCGTGCCGCCGCCGAAGCGGGCGCGGTAGACCTGAAGGTTCTCCATGATCCGCTGCACGTAGTTGCGCGTCTCGGAGAATGGAATGAGCTCGACCCAGTCGACTGCGTCGACCTTGGGGTCGCGCGGATCGCCATAGCGATCGACCCACTTCTTCACGCTGCCGCGGCCGGCATTGTAGGCGGCAAACGTCATGATGTAGGAGCCGCGATAGTCCTCGAGCAGCCCGCCGAGCTCGGCCGAGCCGAGCGTGGCGTTGTAGACCGAATCGTTCTTCAGCCTCCCCAGATCGTAGGTCGCGCCGTGCCGCTTGCAGACATAGCGCGCGGCATCCGGCGTCACCTGCATCAGGCCGTAGGCCTGCGCCGGCGAGACCACCGAAGGGTTGAACGCGCTCTCCTGCCGGGCGATCGCGTAGACGATGCTGCGCTCGACCTCGGGGCCGATCGGCGTGAACTGCGGAATGCCGTTGACGGGATAGGCATAGAAGTCGAACGGCAGGCCGCGGTTGAGCGCGGCCTTGCCGACCAGCAGCATGCCGCGCGCATCGTTGTAGCGCTGGGTGAGCTCGCCAAGGCCGGTGAGGGCTTCGGGATCGCCGTTCTCGCCCATGTCGGCAAGCATCGGCACCGCCATCTCGCGCTCGTCGAGCTCGTAGAGCAGCTGCGCGGCGCGCACGATTTCGAGCCGTTCGGCGCCGCGGCCGCGCGGCTGGCTGTTGAGCTCGATCTGCGGCAGGCCGAGTTTGGCGCGCGCGAGCTGGCCGTAATAGCTGGTGGATTGCTCCGCCGCCCTTGCATAGGCGTTGCGGGCCTCCTGCTGGCGGCCCGCCGCTTCCGCCGCGCGGCCCTGCCAATAGCCGGCGCGCGCCAGCGCGGTCGGGTTGACGCTGCCGACGCCGATGCGGGCGAAATGCTGCGCGGCCGAGGCGGGATCGTTGAGGAAGCGCAGCGCGATCCAGCCCGCGGTGAATTCCTGCTCGGTCTTGTAGATGTCGCGCGAGGGCAGGGCCGCATCGCGCGCGATCAGATAGGCGCTGCGGAATTCCTCGGTGTCGATCATCTTGCGCGCCAGCAGGCGCCGCTCGATCCACCATTCGTCGAGATTGTAGAGCCGGTTCGGATCCTTCGGCGCCGACAGCATGAGCTGGGCGGCTTCGGCAAACTTCTCCTCGCGGCGCAGGAGTTGGATCTTGCTGAACATGAAGCCGGGATCGCTGTGCAGCTCGCGCGGCACGGCCTCCAGCAGCGCACGCGCGTTCGGCGCTTTCTTGAGGGAAGCGATGCGGGCCTTGGCGAGCGCGACGTAGCCCGCGCCGAGACGTTTTGCTGCGCGCAGCGCGGCCTCGTTCTCGCTGCCGTAGAGCAGCGTGTCCATCCGCGCCTTCTGGTCGCCCGGCGTCAGCAACGCGCCGAACTGCTCGAGCGCGTTGTTCTCGGTATCCTCCGACATCGGATCGCTGCGCCAGGCATCGCGCACCAGCCGCTCGGCATTGGCGCGGTCGCCGCGCGCCAGCATCGCCTTGGCGAGCGTGAAGCGGCCCTTGGCGGACACGGGGGATTCGTTCTCGAACCACGACCACGCCACCTGATCGTCGCGTCTGTCGTCCCACATCGCAGCTTCGAGGCGGCGGCGCAGGAAGGTCTGCGACGGCCAGCTCGGATTGGCGGAGAGGAAGGCGCGGTAACGCTCCACGGTCGCGCCATTGTCCTCGCTGCGCAGGATGATCCATTCCGCGAGCTTTCGCGCGACGGGATCCGAGATCGAGGCTGCGGCGTTGGTGGCGTCACCCGCCTTGCGCTTGCGAACGAGCTCGATGACGCTCTCCAGCGTGTCCTTGTCGGCTTGCGACGTCGACGAGGTCGCAGCGACAGCAGCCGGCGTCACGGGTTTGCGCGGCGCGGCGTGCTGGCGGGTCGCAGGAGCAAGCACTGGAGCGGCGAGCGGTTTGGCGGGGGCAGGGGCGGTCGGTCTGACGGTGGCCGTCGCGGTGGGCGCAGGTGCGGCCTTGGGCGACGAACTGTTGGCGGCCGGTGTCGATTTTGGCGCAGGGGCCGCTGCGGCAGCCTTGGGTACGGCAGGCTTGGACGAAGCAGCCTTGGGCGCGGCAGGTTTAGGCTTATCCTTCGCGGGCTCTTTGCCGGCGTTCTTGTTTGCATCCTTGGCGGGTTTCTTTGCGGCGTCCTTGGCTGGGGCGCTTGCACCCTTGGTCGCGCCCTTGGCCGTTTCCTTGGCTGCGTCCTTCGCCGTTTCCTTGCCGGTTCCCTTGGTGGAGCCCTTTGCCGCATCCTTGGCAGCTGGCTTTGTGGTCTCCTTGGCTGCTTCCGCGGTCGTCTCGTTGGACTTGGCCAAGGCGGCGCAGCCGACCGACAGCCCTGCCATCAGGCTCACAACCAGACCCGCGGATCGCCATACAGCACGAGGAAAAGAGGTCACGGCGTTTCGTCGCCCCGAATCAGTCAATTGGCTCAAGACCTATCTGTACAAGATCTGGCTGTATTTGATTGAATATGCGGACAAAATACCAACAGCCGCTTACCTGGGGCCGGTTTGCACCAGCACCGCGGCAAAATCGCGGCCTAAACGGTGAGTCACACGGCTGCGGCCCTTTTACCGCCTGATTAGACCCGGTATGAATGGGGCTTGCTCACAAGATTGCCGCGTGCGGAGGAAGTCCATGGCAGCCAAGACGAAATTCCGGGGGTCGTTCACCGCCTTGGTCACGCCGTTCAAGAACGGCTCGCTGGACGAGGCGGCTTTCCGTTCCCTGGTCAACTGGCAGATCTCGGAGGGCACCAACGGCCTCGTCCCGGTCGGCACCACCGGCGAGAGCCCGACGCTCAGCCACGACGAGCACAAGAAGGTCGTCGAATGGTGCATCGCTGAAGCCAAGGGCCGCGTGCCCGTGATTGCGGGGGCAGGCTCCAATTCCACCAAGGAGGCGATCGAGCTCGCCCAGCACGCCGAGAAGGCGGGCGCGGACGCCGTGTTGGTCGTGACACCCTACTACAACAAGCCCACCCAGGAGGGCATGTACCAGCACTTCAAGGCGATCAACGATGCGATCGGGATTCCGATCATCATCTACAACATCCCGCCGCGCTCGGTGATCGACATGTCGGTCGACACCATGAAGCGGCTGTGGGAGCTGAAGAACATCGCCGGCGTCAAGGACGCGACCGCCAGCATGGTCCGCGTGTCGCAGCAGCGTGCGGCCATGGGCGAGGATTTCAACCAGCTGTCCGGCGAGGACGCCACCATCATCGGCTACATGGCGCATGGCGGCCACGGCTGCATCTCGGTGACCTCGAACGTCGCGCCGCGGCTGTGCTCGGAGTTCCAGGCCGCCTGGGCAAAGGGCGATCACGCCACCGCGCTGAAGATTCACGACAAGCTGATGCCGTTGCACAACAACCTCTTCATCGAGAGCAATCCGGCGCCGATCAAGTACGCGATGTCGTTGCTCGGCAAGCTGGACGAGACGCTGCGGCTGCCGATGGTGCCGGTCACCGAGCCGACGCGCGTTGCCGTGCGCAGCGCCATGGTCCATGCTGGTCTGATCAACTGATACGCCAGCTGCCGGGGAGTCCGTCATGAGCGCAATCGAGGAAAAGGGCACCCGGATGCTCAAGGAATTCCGCGAATTCGCCGTGAAGGGCAACGTCGTCGACCTCGCGGTCGGCGTCATCATCGGCGCGGCCTTCGGCGCCATCGTCACGTCGCTGGTCGGCGACATCATCATGCCGTTGATTGGCGCGATCACCGGTGGTCTCGACTTCTCGAACTACTTCACCCCCTTGTCCAAGGCGGTCACCGCCACCAACTTAGCTGATGCGAAGAAGCAAGGTGCCGTACTTGCCTGGGGCAGCTTCCTCACGCTGACGATCAACTTCGTCATCATTGCCTTCGTGCTGTTCCTGGTGATCCGCGGCATCAATACGCTGAAGCGCAAGGAGGAGGCCGCGCCCTCCACTCCGCCGAAGCCGTCGGCCGAGGTCGAGTTGCTGACCGAGATCCGCGATCTCCTCAGGAAGCCCTGAGGCGCTCGCTTCATCCGAACTGTTAGCGTCCACGTGCATCCTGCTCAGGTTTGTTTGCCAGGTTTTGACAAGTTATGGCCGAGAAGAACGAGCGTCCGATCAAGGTCATGGCGGAAAACCGCAAGGCCCGCTTCAACTACGCCATCGAGGATACGATCGAGGCGGGCATCGCGCTGACCGGCACAGAGGTCAAGTCGATCCGAAACGGCAAGAGTACGATCGCGGAATCCTATGCCGATTCCAAGAACGGCGAGATCTGGCTGATCAACGCCACCATCCCCGAATATCTCCAGGGCAACCGCTTCAATCACGAGCCCAAGCGACCGCGGAAGCTGCTGCTGCATCGCCGGCAGATCAACAAGCTGATGGGGGCGGTCGATCGCGAGGGCATGACGCTGATTCCGCTCAAGCTCTATTTCAATGAGAGAGGTCGCGCCAAATTGCAGCTGGCGGTTGCAAAGGGCAAGAAGCTGCACGACAAGCGCGAGACCGAGAAGAAGCGCGACTGGAGCCGGGAGAAGGGCCGGCTGATGCGGGCGAGGGGATAACGAGATGAATCAACGGAACCTGCTCGAGGTCGATTGGAGCCAGATTCCCGCGCCCGCCGATGACGGCGGTGCGGCGCATCTCGAAGGCATGGCGCTGCCGGCGATCAGCCTGCTTGCCACGGACGACACGTCAGTGACGCTGTCGGCGCTGCGCGGCCGGACCGTGGTGTTCGCCTATCCGCGCACCGGCGAGCCCGGCAAGATCGCGCTGGTCGACGATTGGGACATGATCCCGGGTGCGCGCGGTTGTACGCCGCAGACTTGCGCGTTTCGCGATCTGTTCGCCGAGCTGAAGGCCGCCGGAGCCTCGCACGTGTTCGGTCTGTCGACCCAGAGCAATGCCTACCAGACCGAGATGGCCTCGCGGCTGCATCTGCCGTTCCCCGTGCTGTCGGACGAGAAGCTGGCGCTGACGCGCGCGCTCAATCTGCCGACGATGGAGGTCGCGGGCCTGACCTTGATCAAGCGCCTCGCGCTGATCATCGACGACGCCAGGATCACGCATGTGTTCTACCCGGTGTTTCCGCCAGACCGGAATGCCGGCGATGTGCTGGACTGGCTGAAGGCCAATCCGGCCAACGATTCCGCCAAGGCCTAATCGAGGTCGGCCTTGATCCTGGCGAATACGCTGCGGAACATGTCCGTCGTCAGCACGCGCGTGTTCGTGTTGTAGCGCGAGCAGTGATAGCTGTCGTAGAGCCTGAACGCGCCGGCCTGATGCACCGCGCCATGGCCGAAGGGGGCCTGCGAGGCCTTCAGCTTCAGCGGCTTGAGCACGCTGTCGTGCGCAATCCGCCCGAGCGCGACGATCGCGCGCAGCTTCGGCATCGTCTCGAGATTCGCGACGAGGAACTGGCGGCAGGTGTTGATCTCGACCGGCAGCGGCTTGTTCTGCGGCGGTACGCAATGCACGGCATTGGCGATGCGGCAGTCGACCAGCTTCAGGCCGTCGTCCGGGCGCGCGTGATACGTGCCCTCGGCAAAGCCGTATTCGAGCAGCGTGGCGTAGAGCAAGTCGCCGGCATAGTCGCCGGTGAAAGGGCGGCCGGTGCGGTTGGCGCCCTGCATGCCCGGCGCAAGGCCGACGATCAGGAGGCGCGCCTTGATGTCGCCGAAGGGCGGGACGGGCGCATTGTGCCATAACGGCTCCCGCGCGCGGTTCGCCTTGCGAAAGGCGACCAGGCGCGGACAGAGCGGACAGTCGCGGTCGGGGACGAGGGTGGGGGAGGCCTGGTGGCTTGACCGGGCCGCCTCACTCCTCGAAGTCGTCATCGCCCCTCGGCGCCATCGTGGTCGCGCGCTGGAGGAATTGCGGGGCGTGGTGGCGTCCCTCGCCGCGCTCGCTGCGGTCGCGCGGGGCGGGGCGTTCAGACGGGTCGCGGCCGAGCTTGGATTGCAGCTCGACGAGATCGGTGAAGACGTCGGCCTGGCGGCGCAGCTCGTCGGCGATCATCGGCGGCTGGCTCGCGATGGTGGAGATCACGGTGACCCGCACGCCGCGGCGCTGGACGGCCTCGACCAGGGAGCGGAAGTCGCCGTCACCCGAGAACAGCACCATCTGGTCGATGTGTTCGGCGAGCTCCATGGCGTCCACGGCGAGCTCGATGTCCATGTTGCCCTTGACCTTGCGGCGGCCGGAGGCGTCGATGAACTCCTTGGTCGCCTTGGTGACGACGGTGTAGCCATTGTAGTCCAGCCAGTCGATCAGTGGACGGATCGAGGAGTATTCCTGATCCTCGATGATCGCGGTGTAGTAGAACGCCCGCAACAGCGTCCCGCGGCTCTGAAATTCCTTCAGCAGGCGCTTGTAGTCGATGTCGAAGCCTAGAGTTTTCGCCGTTGCGTAAAGATTGGCTCCGTCGATGAAGAGCGCGATCTTGTCGGTAGAGGAAGGTGACATTCAGTTTGCTCGCGTAGAGTTCGTGATTAATCGTTTATTGTTGGCGCGCGGCAGCAAGCCGCGCACTTCAGAGTGCCGCCGAAACCCGTCGAAACCGCAAAACCGGAGAAGCCGGTGCAATCAAGGTATAGTTATGACGGACTTTCATACACCCGGCGCCGCCTTCAATGGCAGCCCGGGAAACCACCCATCCCAGCCCCAATGTGGGGGTAGCAGAGCCGTTTGGCGAGGCCAAATCACAAATTGGCCTTGCGAAACCGCCCCGGCCCCTATAACTAGCCCCGATCATCCACATATTTCGTCCCACCCACAACGGAGCGACTGTCCATGGCTCGCGTCACCGTAGAAGATTGTATCGACAAGGTCGACAACCGGTTTGACCTGGTCCTGCTGGCCGCCCACCGTGCCCGCATGATCTCGTCCGGTTCACAACTAACGGTTGACCGCGATAACGACAAGAACCCTGTTGTGTCTTTGCGCGAAATTGCTGACACGACCATTTCGCCGGAGGACCTCCGCGAGGAGCTGGTGCACTCGCTCCAGAAGTTCGTCGAGGTTGACGAGCCCGAGCCCGACACGGTGCCGTTGATCGGTTCCGCCGGCGCCAGCGTCGATGCGGATGATACCGAAGTTGCTGTTGAGCGCATGACCGAAGAGGAACTCCTGAAGGGCCTCGAGGGCCTCGCGCCGCCGGAAGAGCAGCCCGAGGAGGACGAGTAAATCGTCCATCGCAGTCGTCGACTTCTTGTGATCTTATCAAAGGCCCGAACCCGTGTTCGGGCCTTTGCTTTTGTTGGCGTTTTCGTGGTTACCATAGCGTTGCCGGTTCGCGCTGCGCACCTTTCACCGAATTGATCGGACGCGCGCGCGATCGGAGCTAAGATGTATGCAACGGGCCGTCTCATGGTCCGTTTGAAGGCAGGACAGAATGGTGTATCGGCGCCACAGACCAACGCAGATGATGGCCGCAACCGAATCGGTTGCCGTGGCCCCGACTGCGCCGGTGGCCCGCCCGGCCAAGCCGCGTGCGCGCATGATGCGTCAATATGACCTCGTCGAGCGCGTCAGGTCCTACAATCCGAATACCAACGAAGACCTGCTGAACCGGGCCTATGTCTACGCCATGAAGGCGCATGGTTCGCAGACCCGCGCCTCGGGCGATCCGTATTTCTCGCATCCGCTCGAAGTGGCAGCGATTCTCACCGACCTGAAGCTCGACGATGCCACCATCGTGGCCGCGCTGCTGCACGACACGATCGAGGACACCGAGGCGACGCGGGCCGAGATCGACCAGATCTTCGGCCCCGAGATCGGAGCGCTGGTCGAGGGCCTGACCAAGCTGAAGCGCCTTGAGCTGGTGTCGCGCGAGGCCAAGCAGGCCGAGAACCTGCGCAAATTGTTGCTGGCCATTGCTGACGATGTCCGTGTGCTTCTGGTCAAGCTTGCCGACCGCCTGCACAACATGCGCACCCTGGATTTCGTGCCGACGGAATCGCGCCGCCGCATCGCCGAGGAGACGCTCGATATCTATGCGCCGCTGGCGGGGCGCATGGGCATGCAGGAAATGCGCGAGGAGCTGGAGGATCTGTCCTTCCGCACGCTCGATCCCGAAGCCTATACGGTGGTGATGCAGCGCCTCGACGCGCTTGCCGAGCGCAACCGCAATCTGATCGGCGAGATCGAGGACCAGCTCTCCAACAATCTGCGCCACCGCGGCCTCGGTGCGCGGGTCTACGGCCGCCGCAAGAAGCCATTCTCGATCTGGACCAAGATGGAGCGCAAGTCGATCGGCTTCGAGCAATTGTCCGACATCTTCGGCTTTCGCGTCGTCGTCAACGACATCGAGTCCTGCTATCGCGCGCTCGGCATCGTCCACACCACCTGGCCGGTCGTGCCGGGCCGCTTCAAGGACTACATCTCGACGCCGAAGCAGAACGACTACCGCTCGATCCACACCACCGTGATCGGTCCCGGCAACCAGCGCGTCGAGCTCCAGATCCGCACCGAGGAGATGGACCAGATTGCCGAGCGCGGCATCGCCGCGCACGCGTTCTACAAGGAAGGCGCGGGCTCGCCGACCGAATTCCTCAAGCGCGAGTCCAACGCGTTTGCCTGGCTGCGCCATACCATCGGCATCCTCTCCGAGAGCGCCAACCCCGAGGAATTCCTCGAACATACCAAGCTCGAGCTGTTCCACGACCAGGTGTTCTGCTTCACGCCGAAGGGCAAGCTGATCGCGCTGCCGCGCCATGCCAACGTGATCGACTTCGCCTATGCCGTGCATACCGACGTCGGCAACAGCGCGGTCGGCTGCAAGATCAACGGCAAGTTCGCGCCGCTGTCCTCCGAGCTGCAGAACGGCGACGAGGTCGAGGTGCTGACCTCTGAAGCGCAAGCGGCGCCGCCCTCGGCCTGGGAGACGCTGGCGGTCACCGGCAAGGCCCGGGCCGCGATCCGCCGCGCCACGCGCACCGCCGTGCGCGACCAATATGTCGGTCTCGGCCGGCGCATCGTGGAGCGCCTGTTCGAGCGCGCCAAGATCGAATACGCCGACGACAAGCTCAAGGGGGCGCTGCCGCGGCTCGCGCGCACCTCGATCGAGGACGTCATGGCAGCGGTCGGACGTGGCGAGATCAAGGCCTCCCACGTCGCGCGGGCGATGTATCCCGACTACAAGGAGGAGCGCGTCGCGCGCTACGGCGTCAAGAAGGGGCTCGCCGCCAAGCTCAAGGAGAAATCGTCTGAGCCTCCGCGCAGCCCGGTCGCGATCCCGATCGGCGGCATCAATTCCGACCTGCCGGTGAAGTTCGCGCCGAATGGCGGCGCCGTGCCCGGCGACCGCATCGTCGGCATCGTCACGCCGGGCGAGGGCATCACGATCTATCCGATCCAGGCGCCGGCCCTGAAGGATTTCGAGGAAGAGCCGGAGCGCTGGCTCGACGTGCGCTGGGACATCGAGGACTCCGTGCCGCAGCGCTTTCCGGCCCGGATCAGAGTCGAGAACGTCAACGAGCCCGGCGCGCTGGCGCAGATCGCGACCGTGATCGCCGAGCATGACGGCAACATCGACAACATCAGCATGCAGCGCCGCTCGCCTGACTTCACGGAGACGACGATCGATCTCGAAGTCTACGATCTCAAGCATTTGAGCGCGATCCTCGCCCAACTGCGCGCGAAGGCGGTCGTTGCCCGCGTCGAACGTGTTAATGGATAGACGCATCTCGCATGCGTCTGCTCCCCTGATTCCGTGAGTCCTGAAATGCCCGCTTCTCCGCTCCGCCTCGGCGTCAATGTCGACCATGTCGCGACCCTGCGTAATGCGCGCGGCGGCCGCAATCCCGATCCGGTGCGCGCGGCGCTGCTTGCGATCGAGGCCGGCGCTGACGGCATCACTGCCCACTTGCGCGAGGATCGCCGGCACATCCGCGACGAGGACATGGCGCGGCTCAAGGCCGAGATCTCCAAGCCGCTCAATTTCGAGATGGCGGCGACCGACGACATGATGCGGATCTCGCTCGCCACCAGGCCGCATGCGGTGTGCCTGGTGCCCGAGCGCCGGCAGGAGGTGACGACGGAAGGCGGGCTCGACGTGGTCGGCCAGCACAATGCGCTCGCGCCCTATATCGCGCGGCTGAACGATGCCGGCATCCGCGTTTCGCTGTTCATCGCCGCCGATCCCGCACAGATCGAGATGGCGGCGCGGCTGCGCGCGCCCGTGATCGAGATCCACACCGGCGCCTGGTGCGACGCCGTGGTCGACGGCCACACCGGCAAGGCCGATGCGGAGTGGAAGCGGATCGTGGCGGGCGTGAAGCTGGCGAAGGACGCCGGGCTGGAAGTGCACGCCGGCCACGGGCTCGACTACGTGACGGCGGAGAGCATCGCGGCGCTGCCTGAGATCATGGAGCTCAACATCGGCTACTACATGATCGGCGAAGCCTTGTTCGTCGGCCTCGCCGAGACCGTCCGCAGCATGCGCGCGGCGATGGAGCGCGGCCGGAGCCGGGCATGATCATCGGCATCGGCTCCGACCTGATCGACATCACCCGCGTCGGCAAGGTGATCGAGCGCCATGGCGAGCGCTTCCTCGACCGCATCTTCACCGCGGCCGAGCGCGCCAAGGCGGAGCGCCGGGCCAAGAACGAGAAGATGGTGGTCGCGACCTACGCCAAGCGCTTTGCCGCCAAGGAGGCCTGCTCCAAGGCGCTCGGCACTGGCATCCGGCGCGGAGTCTGGTGGCGGGACATGGGCGTGGTCAACCTGCCGGGGGGCCGGCCGACCATGCAATTGACGGGCGGGGCGCTCGCCCGGCTCCAGGCCCTGACGCCGGAGGGGTTCGAGGCGAGGATCGACCTGTCGATCACCGATGACTGGCCGCTGGCACAGGCGTTCGTCGTCATTTCCGCCGTGCCGCGGGCCAAGCCCTGACAATCAACAGGCCATTTTATAATTCGTATTAGAGATCAATATCTTACGAAGTTTTGACGCGATCCTTGATTGCGTGGCTCCCGACAACCGTCTAAAAGTCCGCCGACGCAAATCAGGCTGGGCGAATTCGGCTTTACGCCGGAATTGGCCCTCACTATCAGAA
Organism: Bradyrhizobium cosmicum; assembly: GCF_007290395.2. Lineage (NCBI taxonomy): Bacteria > Pseudomonadati > Pseudomonadota > Alphaproteobacteria > Hyphomicrobiales > Nitrobacteraceae > Bradyrhizobium > Bradyrhizobium cosmicum. The sequence goes on from NZ_CP041656.2 coordinate 3,281,270, forward strand.
TCAGGACAATCTCCTTGGGCCGCGAGCGATGGGCTGTTCGCGGGAGGAGGGCGCTCTGTGACCGCCGGCCGGAATTGAGAGAGCAATGAGCGTGACTTCAGGAACAAAAACCGAGAGCGGCGTCGGCGAGACGATCCGGGTCGTGATCCACGCTCTCCTGATCGCGCTGGTGATCCGCACGTTCCTGTTCCAGCCGTTCAACATTCCGTCCGGTTCGATGAAGGCGACGCTGCTGGTCGGCGACTATCTGTTCGTTTCGAAATACTCCTACGGCTACAGCCACTACTCGATCCCGTTCTCGCCGCCGCTGTTTTCGGGGCGGATCTGGGGCTCCGATCCGAACCGCGGCGACATCGTGGTGTTCCGGCTGCCGAAGGACGATTCCACCGACTACATCAAGCGCGTCATCGGCCTTCCCGGCGATCGCGTCCAGATGAAGGACGGGCTGCTCTACATCAACGACACCCCGGTCGAGCGGCAGCGCATGAGCGAGTTCGTCGGCGAGGATCCCTGCGGCTCCGAAGGTGGCGGCATCTCTCGCGTGAAACGCTGGAAGGAGACGCTGCCCAACGGCGTGTCCTATGAGACGCTGGACTGCGCCGACAACGGCTACATGGACAACACCAACGTCTACAACGTGCCACCCGGCCATTTTTTCATGATGGGTGACAACCGCGACAACTCCACCGACAGCCGCTTCCTCGGCCAGGTCGGCTACGTGCCGCAGGAAAACCTGATCGGCCGTGCCCAGATGATCTTCTTCTCCATCGCCGAAGGCGAGCACGCCTGGATGTTCTGGCGCTGGCCGTGGGCGGTGCGCTGGAATCGCTTCTTCAAAATCGTCCGATGAAAGACGAAGCCAAGGATATCGCAAGCCAGCCGATCGAGGCGCAAGCCGTCCCTGAGGGCGAAGCTGCATCGAAGACGCCTGCGAAGAAGAAGCGGGTACGCAAGGCCAAGGTCAAGGCGACTGACGCGAATGCAGCGCTCGAGGCGCGCATTGGTTACAGCTTTGCGGATCCGAACCAGTTGATCCAGGCGATCACGCATGTCTCGGCGCTGAAGTCCGGGCGCAAGCGCGGCGACAGCTACCAGCGGCTCGAATTCCTCGGCGACCACGTGCTCGGGCTCGTCGTTTCCGACATGCTCTATCACGCCTTCCCGAACGCCGACGAAGGCGAGCTGTCCAAGCGACTTGCCGAGCTCGTGCGCAAGGAAAGCTGCGCCGATGTCGCCAAGTCGCTCGGTCTGCTCGACGACATCAAGCTCGGTTCGGTCGGCCCCGCCGCCGACGGACGTCTGCGCAAGTCCATCCTCGGCGACATCTGCGAGGCCGTGATCGGCGCCATCTTCCTCGACGGCGGCCACGCGGCGGCGTCCGACTTCGTCAAGCGGAACTGGACCGAGCGCATGCACAAGCCGCGGCGTCCGTTGCGCGATCCCAAGACCGTGCTGCAGGAATGGGCGCAGGGCAAGGGATTGCCGACGCCGGTCTATCGCGAGGTCGAGCGCACCGGCCCGCATCACGATCCGCAGTTCCGCGTCGCGGTGGACTTACCGGGATTGGCGCCGGCCGAAGGCATTGGCGGCAGCAAGCGTGCGGCAGAGAAGGTGGCGGCCTCGGTGATGATCGAACGTGAAGGTGTTGGCGGCGGCAATGACGGCTGAAGCAAGCGGTGAGACGCCTGCCGCGACGCGCTGCGGCTTCGTCGCGCTCATTGGCGCGCCGAATGTCGGCAAATCCACGCTGGTCAATGCGCTGGTTGGGGCCAAGGTGACAATCGTCTCGCGCAAGGTGCAGACCACGCGCGCGCTGATCCGCGGCATCGTGATCGAGAACAACGCGCAGATCATCCTGGTCGACACGCCCGGCATCTTCCTGCCCAAGCGAAGGCTCGACCGCGCCATGGTCTCGACCGCCTGGAGCGGGGCGCATGATGCCGATCTCGTCTGTGTGCTGATCGACGCCAAGGCCGGCATCGACGAGGAAGCCGAGGCGATCCTCACCAAGGTCGCGAGCGTCAATCACGAGAAGATTCTGGTGATCAACAAGGTCGATCTGGTCCAGCGCGAGAAGCTGCTGGCGCTGGCGCAGGCCGCCAACGAGCGTATGGCCTTCGCCAAGACTTTCATGATCGCGGCGATCTCGGGCGACGGCGTCGACGACCTCAGGCAGACGCTTGCCGAGATGGTGCCGCCGGGCCCGTTCCTCTATCCCGAGGACCAGATGTCGGATGCGCCGATGCGGCAGCTCGCGGCCGAGATCACCCGCGAGAAGATCTATCGCAAGCTGCACCAGGAACTGCCCTACCAGTCCACGGTCGAGACCGACAAGTGGGAGGAGCGCAAGGACAAGTCGGTGCGCATCGAGCAGACGATCTTCGTCGAGCGCGAGAGCCAGCGCAAGATCGTGCTCGGCGCGGGCGGCGCGACCATCAAATCGATCGGTGCGGACTCGCGCAAGGAGATCGGCGAAATCCTGGGCGTGCCGGTGCATCTGTTCCTGTTCGTGAAGGTGCGCGAGAACTGGGGCGACGATCCCGATCGCTATCGCGAGATGGGCCTGGAATTTCCCAGGGAATAACCAAGAAAAGATCGGTCCCCGATGAGCGTACCCAGCAACGTCCGGCGCTTCGAAGCGCTGCTCTATGCATCGTTGATGCTGGATGCCCTCTCGGTCGCGGTGCAGGACCGCACGCCCAATGCCGAGATGACCGAGCAGATGATCATGACGGCGACCTTGCTCGCCGGCTGCATGATCCTGCTGCTGGTCTACTTCGTCTGGCTGGCGGCGCATTGGCGCAAGAACTGGCCGCGCTGGGTGCTGGCGGCAGCCCTGGCGCTGTCGGTGATCTCGCTCGGCCAGATCATCGGCGAGAAGGGGATGGAGCTCGACAGCGCCATCGAGATCGTCTCCTGCGTGCTGACGGCGATGGGCCTGTATTTCTCCTTCAGCGGGGATGCGAAGGGCTGGTTCAACGCGTGAGGTTTCGCGCGGTGCGGTAAATGCGCTACACTTGCTTCGATGGAATGGACCGACGAAGGCATCGTGCTGGGCGTGCGGCGGCATGGCGAGAGCAGCGCCATCGTCGAGCTGCTGACCCGCGCGCATGGACGGCATCTTGGCCTGGTCCGCGGCGGCGCCGGCTCGCGGATGCGGCCGCTGCTGCAGCCCGGCAATAGCGTCAGCGTGGTGTGGCGGGCGCGGCTCGACGAGCATCTCGGTACCTATGCGATTGAAGGCCTGAAGCTGCGCGCGGCGACGCTGCTGGGGGCCTCCCACGGCGTCTACGGTGTCACCCATCTGGCCTCGATTGCGCGGCTGCTGCCCGAACGCGATCCGCACAAAGAGATGTTTGCGATGCTCGAACATTCGCTCGATGATTTCGACGATATCGGCAGCGCCGCCGTGCACGTGATCCATTTCGAGCTGGCGATGCTGGCCGAACTCGGCTTCGGGCTGGCGCTGGACAATTGCGCCGTGACCGGGGAGACCACGGACCTGATCTATGTCTCGCCAAAATCCGGTGGTGCGGTGTCACGCGGTGCGGGCGAGCCGTGGCGCGACCGCCTCTTGCGTCTGCCGCCGTTCCTGCGCCAAGGCGAAGTGCAGGGCGAACTTACCGATGAGGATCTGCAGGACGGCTTCCGGCTCACCGGCCTGTTCCTGCTGCGCCACGTGCTGGAGCCGCGGGGGCAGGGCCATTCCGACGCGCGGGCCGGCTTCATCAATGCCCTGACACGTCAGCAGGCCAAGGCGGCGCTTCCGGCGCCATGACTTCACGGCGGCTCTGCCCTGTCATGGAACATGGCGCCCCCCGGGAACGAAAGCCGGCAGGTCGAGTTGGCCCGGCAGGTTCCATCACGGGGACGGCCTAAAGGTTGATCAGGGGATTTGCCTTCTCGGTGGCGCTGCTTGCGTTCGCGCCGGATGCCATGGCCGCCGAACCGCAATCCGGCGTGTTTCGCCGGGCATCCTGCACGGTCGTGCGGTACTATGTGGCGAAATATTCCGCCGCGGCCGCAGAGACATGGGCGCGGTCCAAGGGCGCAACGGAGGCCGAGATCGAGGTGGCCCGGCGTTGCCTGACCAATGCGCCCGTGACCGCGCAGGCCAAGACCCAGCAGACCTTCACAGCCGGCTGGGCGGGGCAATAGAAGCCCACAGGGAACCAATCGATCCTTGCCCGATTCGCTTCCACGGTTTAACCGGGCGGCATGGGAAAACGAATCGTTCCGCCGGAAGAACCGGCCGAAATTCACGACGTGCCGCTGCGTGAAGCGCTGGAAGAGCGCTATCTTGCGTACGCGCTCTCGACCATCATGCACCGTGCGCTGCCGGACGCGCGCGACGGCCTGAAGCCGGTGCACCGGCGCATTCTCTACGGCATGCGCCTGCTCAGGCTCGACCCCGGCACGGCCTTCAAGAAATCCGCCAAGATCGTCGGCGACGTGATGGGCTCGTTCCATCCGCATGGCGACCAGGCGATCTACGACGCCATGGTGCGCCTCGCGCAGGACTTCTCCTCGCGCTACCCGCTGGTCGACGGCCAGGGCAATTTCGGCAATATCGACGGCGATAATCCCGCCGCCTACCGCTACACCGAAGCGCGCATGACCGACGTCGCGCGGCTTCTGCTCGACGGCATCGATGAGGACGGGGTCGAATTCCGTCCCAACTACGACGGCCAGTCCAAGGAGCCGGTGGTTCTGCCGGGCGGCTTCCCGAACCTGCTCGCCAACGGCGCGCAGGGCATCGCGGTCGGCATGGCGACCTCGATCCCGCCGCACAATGCCGCCGAACTTTGCGAGGCCGCGCTGCATCTGATCGAGAAGCCCGACGCGAAGTCGAAGGCACTGTTGAAGTGGGTGAAGGGCCCGGACTTCCCGACCGGCGGCATCATCGTCGATTCCAAGCAGGCCATTGCGGAAGCCTACACGACCGGCCGCGGCTCGTTCCGCGTTCGCGCCCGGTGGGAGCAGGAAGAGGGCACGCGCGGCACCTGGGTCGTCGTCGTCACCGAGATCCCTTTCCTGGTGCAGAAGTCGCGCCTCGTCGAGAAGATTGCCGAGTTGCTGGACCAGAAGAAGCTGCCGCTGGTCGGGGATGTCAGGGACGAGTCGGCCGAAGACGTCCGCCTCGTCATCGAGCCGAAGTCGAAGAACGTCGATCCTGCCCTGATGATGGAATCGTTGTTCCGGCTGACCGAGCTCGAAAACAAGATTCCGCTGAACCTCAACGTGCTGCTGAAGGGCCGCGTCCCGAAGGTGGTGGGCCTCGCAGAGTGCCTGCGCGAATGGCTCGATCATCTGCGCGACGTGCTGATCCGCCGCACCAATTATCGCAAGACGCAGATCGAGAACCGGCTGGAAGTCCTCGGCGGGCTTCTGATTGCCTATCTCAACATCGACGAGGTGATCAGGATCATCCGCACCGAGGATGAGCCGAAGCCGGCGCTGATCAAGGCGTTCAAGCTCACCGAAGTTCAGGCTGAATCCATTCTCAACATGCGGCTCCGTTCGTTGCGCAAGCTCGAGGAGATGGAGATCCGCACCGAGGACAAGAATCTCCGCAACGAACTCAAGGGCATCAACGCGGTGCTCGCGTCCGAGCCGGAGCAGTGGAAGAAGGTCAGCGAGCAGGTCGGCAAGGTCCGCGACATGTTCGGGCCGAAGACGCCGCTCGGCAAGCGCCGCTCCACTTTTGCGGATGCACCCGAGCACGATCTCGCGGCGATGGAGGAAGCCCTCGTCGAGCGCGAACCGGTCACCGTCGTCGTGTCCGACAAGGGCTGGATTCGCACCATGAAGGGCCATGTCGAGGATCTCTCCGGCCTGACCTTCAAGCAGGACGACAAGCTCGGCTTCGCGTTCTTCGCGGAGACGACCTCGAAGCTGCTGCTGTTCGCGACCAACGGAAAATTCTACTCGCTCGATGTCGCAAAGCTGCCGGGCGGCCGCGGTCACGGCGAGCCGATCCGGCTGTTCATCGACCTCGAGCAGGAGGCCGCGCCGGTTGCGCTGTTCGTCAACAAGGGCGGACGCAAATTCCTGGTCGCGAGCCACGAAGGCCAGGGCTTCGTCGTCAACGAGGACGATTGCGTCGGCACCACCAAGAAGGGCAAGCAGGTCCTCAACGTCGACATGCCGAACGAGGCGCGCGCGGTCACCGAGGTGATCGGTGACACCGTCGCGGTCATCGGCGAGAACCGCAAGATGCTGATCTTCCCGCTCGACCAGGTGCCGGAGATGGCGCGCGGCCGCGGCGTCCGCCTGCAGAAGTACAAGGACGGCGGCCTGTCCGACATTGCGGTGTTCGACGCCAAGGCGGGCCTGACCTGGAAAGACTCCGCGGGGCGCGAATTCTCCGCGACCATGAAGGAGCTCGCGGAGTGGAAAGGCAGCCGCGCCGACGCCGGCCGCCTGCCGCCGAAGGGTTTCCCGAAGTCGAACAAGTTCGGCAAGGTGATCGGGTAGGGCGGCTCTCGTGTCCCGGACGCGCTGCAACGCTCTTGGCGTTGCGGCGCTGAGCCGCGACCCACGCTGCGCGCAGTGTACGCACATCTGCCTCCACATCGTCATTGCGAGCGCAGCGAAGCAATCCAGACTGCCTCTCCGGAAAGACTCTGGATTGCTTTGCTGCGCTCGCAATGACGAGAGGTAGTAGGCTCGCTCCCCAACTCGTATCTCTTTGCACGCAAACGCGTGGCAGATAGTCGTGAGCGCATACGTGCTTATGCCGCATGGGCACGAACATTGCTTTTTCCTGGCGACTGCAAACGACTCGTCAAACCCCAAAAAGGCATCAATGTTCAAATTGAAGACTTTCATTCCGGCGCTGCTCGGGCTCGCGATTGTCGCGGCGCCGGCGCATGCGGCGGGAAATCTCGTCGCTGTGCTCGAGGCGGAGATCGTCACGCTCGATCCGCACTTCTCGACTGCCTACATTACGCGCACGTTTGGCTACATGGTGTTCGACACTCTGTTTGCGAAGGATTCCAAAGGCGAAATCAAGCCGCAGATGGTGCAGGACTGGAAAGTCTCGGCCGATGGTTTGACCTACAGCTTCACGTTGCGCGACGGCCTGAAGTGGCACGACGGCCAGCCGGTGACGGCGGCCGATTGCGTCGCGTCGCTGCGCCGCTGGGGCACCCGCAGCGCGCTCGGCCGTCGCATCTTCGCGATCACGGCGTCGCTGGAGCCGACCGACGCGAAGACCTTCGTGCTGACGTTGAAGGAGCCCTCGGGCCTCGTCATCGACGCGCTGGGCAATCCCGTCAGCCCGGTCGCCTTCATGATGCCCGAGCGTATTGCCAAAACGCCCGGCGACCAACGCATCACCGAAATCATCGGCTCTGGCCCGTTCGTTTACAGCAAGGCCGATCACCGCACCGGCGATCGCATGATCCTGAAGAAGTTCGCCGACTATGTGCCGCGCTCGGAGCCCGCCGATTTCCTCGCCGGGGGCAAGCGCGTCAACGTCGACACCCTTGAGATCCGTGTCATTCCTGACGGTTCGACCGCCGCGTCCGCGCTCCAGGCTGGCGAGGTCGACTTCATGCAATACGCGCCGTTCGACCTGTTGCCGCAATTGGAGAAGAACGCCCGCGTGAAGCTGGTCAACTTCACCGGCGGCAACATGTTCGCGGGCGCCTATCGCCTCAACGCCGCATCGAAGCCGTTCGATGATCCCGCGATCCGGCGCGTGCTGTGGAAGCTGGTCGATCAGCGCGAGGTGCTGGACGCGCTCGGTCTCGATGCCAAATACGCCACGCCCTGCGCCACCTTCTTCACCTGTGGCACCACCTATGACAGCAAGGCCGGCACGGAAGCGGCCGCCAAGCCGTCGATCGAGGCGGCGAAGGCCGCGCTGAAGGCGACGAAATATGCCGGCGAGCCCGTCGTCGTGATGGAGGCCAACGATCTCGAAGCCCCGCGCGTCTCCGCGCAGGTGCTGGCCGAGCGGCTGAAGCTGGCCGGCTTCAACGTCGATCTGCAGGTGATGGACTGGGCGAGCGTGCTGGCGCGCCGTGCCAAGAAGGAGGGCTGGAGCGTCTATGGCGTTCACGCCGGCGGTTTTGACCTTGGTTCGCCGCTGACCAACGTCATGGTCGCCTTCAACTGCGCCGACTTCACCGGCTGGCAATGCGATGCGCGCATCACGCCCTTGATGGAGGCGTTCGCCAAGGCGCCCGCCGAGGAGGATCGCAAGAAGATCGCCGGCGAAATCCAGTCCATCATGTACGATCAGGCGCCCGCGATCCCGTGGGGCCAGTTCGCGCAGCCCGCGGCCTATCGCGCCACTCTGCGTGGTCTGATACCGTCCGCCATCCCGGTGTTCTGGAACGTTGAGAAGTAACGCGATGTACGATGTCATTGTTGTCGGCGGCGGCTCTGCCGGCGCCGCCGTTGCGGCACGGCTCTCCGAGGATCCCGCACGGCGTGTCCTGCTGCTCGAAGCGGGTCTGGACTGGCGCGCCGACGAGGCGCCCTGGGAAGTCAGGACGCCGAACCCGATCCCGATCATCCACAAGCGCGAATATCAGGAGAAGTGGCAGTGGCCGCATCTGCTGACGCGCCGTGTGGCGGAGCAGGAGCCGCGCTTCTACTGGCGCGGCAAGGGGCTCGGCGGCTCATCGATGATGAACGGCCAGATCGCCATCCGCGGCGTCGCCGATGCCTTCGACGAATGGGCCGCCAATGGCTGCACCGGCTGGTCGGCCAAGGACGTGATGCCGCTGTTCTCGGTGATCGAGGACGATCTTGAGTTCGGCGACGCCGAAGGCCACGGCCGCGGCGGACCGCTGCCGGTCGATCGTGCTCCGCCGGAGATATGGGGCCCGATCGATCGCGGCCTGCGCGATGCGGCGCTGGCGAGCGGCTATCCCTGGTGCGACGACGTCAACGGCCCGGACGGCGAGGGAGTCGCCTGCTATCCCATCAACAGCCGCAATTTGCGCCGCATCACCACCAACGAGGGCTATCTCGAACCCGCGCGCGGTCGTGCCAATCTGGAGATCCGCGGGCATGCGCTGGTCGATCGCGTGCTGATCAGCGACGGCCGTGCGACCGGCCTCCGGGTCCACATCGAGGGGCAGGGTACCCACGACATCAGCGCGCGCCAGATCGTGCTGTGCGCCGGTGCCATCCACAGTCCCGCGATCCTGCTGCGTTCGGGTGTCGGGCCGGCCGACGAGCTGAAAGCGATGGGGATTGCGGTGGAGCGTGACTTGCCGGTCGGCAAGCACTTCTTCGACCACCCGCTGTTTCGCGCGACCATTCAGCTCCACGAAAATTTGCGGCCGACCAATCCCGACACCCGCCACACCAATTGCTGCGTGACCTATTCCTCGGGCCTCGCCAATGGCGGCAAGCGCGACATGATCCTGATCGCCTTCAACCACCGTGGCATCGGCGTTTCCGGAGCCATCGGCGCCGGGCTGTTCAATGCCTATTCGCGCGGCACGCTCAAGCTGGCCTCGACGGACCCTACGATCGATCCCGTTGTCGACGAGAACATGCTGGCCGATCCCCGCGACATGCTGCGCATGATGGACGCGGTGAAGCGGCTCGCCGTGATCACCTCCCAGCCAGCGCTATCAGGCATCGCCGACTGGATCAGGCTCACCGACACCGATCTGACGCTGCCGCAGGCAGCCGCGCTGCCGGATCACGAGCTCGATGCGCTGCTGCGCCGTGAGACCGGCGACATCCAGCACGCCGCCGGCAGTTGCCGCATGACCGGCGTCAACGACGCTGACGGCGTGGTCAATCCGGACGGCACCGTGAAGGGCATCTCGGGCCTGCGCGTCGCCGACGCCTCGATCATGCCGTCGGACTGCCGGGCGAACACGCATTTCACGACGGTGGTGATCGGCGAGGCGATCGCGCGGATGATGATGCGGTAGGGCGCGAGCACCGAGTGCCTCCTCGTCATTGCGAGCGCAGCGAAGCAATCCAGAGTCTCTCCGCGGCAAGATTCTGGATTGCTTCGCTGCGCTCGCAATGACGAAGCAAGTGGCGATGTCGTCGTTCCAATTCACGTCTCATACAGCAGACACACCATCGCGTTCTCGCGGCTGATACGCCCGAGTTTTGCTTCTCGTCTCACCCTCATCGTGACAAGGGTGCAGGGAAGGCCGGGCGCCGGCTGGCACCCGCAAGTCCGTGCGCCGAAAAAACGCACACGGGGTGGACCACAGGTTCGCCGGATCGCCCGGCCTTCCCTGCGCGAATGGTTTTAACGGTGTCCCCTATTTCGGCGTCGTCGTCGGCTTGTGGGCCAAGGCCGACATGTAGACCTGTCGGCTTCAACATCGCCTTCCGATAGCAAGCCGGACGCCGGAATATGTCCTAGATCACGCCCGCCAACCTTAGCGCCACGCCGGCTACGCAACTGCCCGCCAGCACCGTCAGCATCCCCAGCTTGAACCTGAAGATCGCGATTGCCGCCGCGATCGACAACAGCAGCGCCGGCACATCGACGCTGGTCAGCACCGGCATGTCGAAGTTCAGCGGAAACGCGTGCACCGGCACGGTCTCGCGGAACAGCGTGTGTAGCGCGAACCAGATCGAGAGGTTGAGGATCACGCCGACGACGGCGGCGGTGATTGCACTCAGCGCGCCGGCCAAACCCTTGTTGCCGCGCAGGCGCTCGATGTAGGGGGCGCCGACGAAGATCCAGAGGAAGCAGGGCGTGAAGGTGACCCAGGTCGCGAGCAGGCCGCCGAGCGTCGCAGCCAGCATCGGAGACAGGCTGCCGGGGTCGCGGAAGGCCGCCATGAAGCCCACGAACTGGAGCACCATGATGAGCGGGCCGGGCGTGGTCTCGGCCATGCCGAGGCCGTCGAGCATCTCGTGCGGCTTCAGCCAGTGATAATGCTCGACCGCCTGCTGGGCGACGTAGGCCAGCACCGCATAAGCGCCGCCGAAGGTGACCAGCGCCATCTTCGAGAAGAACAGTGCGATCTGGCTGAACACGCTGGCCTGCCCGAGCGCCAGGATCAGCGTGAGCACGGGCACGAGCCAGAGCGCCAGCCATAATGCGCCGACTCGAATCGTGCGTCCGGTGTCGGGCCGCACGTGCTCGGGCACGGCGTCGCCGAGCATGCTGTCGATCGCCGCGGTGCTGGTACCGCCGCCGTGGCCGCCACCGGCGAATTCCGGACGTCCGCTCTTCGCACCGAAATAGCCGATCAGGCCGGCGGCGATGATGATGACCGGGAAGGGGACGGCGAAGAAGAAGATCGCGACGAAGGCGATCGCGGCCAGCGCGATCATGATGCGGTTCTTCAGCGCGCGCTTGCCGACGCGCACCACGGCCTCGACGACGATGGTGAGCACGGCGGCCTTCAGGCCGAAGAACAAGGCTTCGACAAAGCTGACGTTGCCGAAAGCCGCGTAGATGTAGCTGAGCCCCATGATGGCGATGATGCCGGGCAGGATGAACAGCCCGCCCGCCATCAGACCGCCGGCGGTGCGGTGCATCAGCCAGCCGATATAGGTGGCGAGCTGCTGCGCCTCCGGTCCCGGCAGCAGCATGCAATAGTTCAGCGCATGCAGGAAGCGGGCTTCGGAGATCCAGTTCTTCTCCTCGACCAGGATGCGGTGCATCACCGCGATCTGGCCCGCGGGCCCGCCGAAACTCAGGCAGGCGACGCGGAGCCAGACGCGAAAGGCTTCACTGAAGCTGATGCCATGACCGGCATCAGCTCCCTTTTGATCGACGCGGATGTCCATCACGCCTTCACCTTGTTGGTCGGCCAGTTGTGGGTCTCGCCGGTGGCATCGCGGCACCAGCGATAGAAGGCGTCGTAGAGCAGCATGCCGGCTTCGAGCTGTTCGAGGTCGTCATCGTACATCCGCGACAGCCCGAGCGAGGCCGCGAGCAGGCCGGGCGCTTCCGGCGCAAGGTCGGGCCGCGCGGTGTCGGCGCCGCGCACCAGCGTCGCCAGCCGGAGCAGGGCCGGCGTCGCAATTCCGAACTCCTCGATCATGACGTCGAAGGTGCAGAGCTCGCCGCGGTGACTCCAGAATACGTTCTCGATGTCGAAGGGGGCCGCGCCGAACCGCTCGCCGACGGCAACCACCTCGGACGGCGCCACGTACAGGAACACCGCGTTGGGGTCGACGAAGCGGCGGATCAGCCATGGGCAGGCGATACGGTCGACCTTCGGCCTTGCGCGCGTCACCCAGACGGTGCGCCCCCTGGCATCGCGCGGCGGCAGTTTTGACGCGTCGATCAGCGGCAGCCTGGCGTCCTTCCAGGCCTCGAAGCCGCCCTCCAGCGTCTCGGCCTGCACGCCGAGCTGCCGCAGCCAGGCCGCGGTGCCCTGTGCGAGCTTTGCGCCGCGCAGGCAGGCGACGATGGCGGAGCGGCCGGAAAGCTCGCCGCCCCAGTCGGAGACATTGTCGTGGCTGAGCTTGATCGAGCCGGGGATCAGCCTGGGGTCGGCTGCAAAATCCTGGTCCGTGCGCACGTCGATCAGGACAGGGGCGTTCGCCGTGCCGATCAGCCGGGTCAATTTGTCGGATGATATGGTCGTGAATGTTGACATGATGCGTCCTCACATAAACCGGGGGACGCGATACTTGGGCATGTCGCCTCGTGGGGAGATCGCTCAAATCCCCATGAGCGGCATTACAGCGAAACCGAACGGGCCTGTCAATCGCCGGTTTCCTGGGCAATGGGCGTTAGAAAGTTCGGCTGCCGCGGCCTATATTAGGCAGAGCAATCTATTCCCGGAGCCTGACCTGATGCATTCCCATTCCATCGAGCAATGGACCCATGACCACGCCTTCCTCGGCGACAAGCACGACGAGAACGAGCGGCGGACCTGGCTCGTCGTCGCCCTGACGCTGGTCATGATGGTCGGCGAGATCGTCGCCGGCTCGCTGTTCGGCTCGATGGCGCTCTTGGCCGACGGCTGGCACATGGGCACGCATGCGGCGGCGCTCGGCATCGCCGCCTTCGCCTACCGCTTCGCGCGGCGGCATCTGGGGAATTCGCATTTCACCTTCGGCACCGGCAAGTTCGGCGATCTCGCCGCCTTCTCCAGCGCGATCATTCTCGGCCTGATCGCGGTCGAGATCGCCTATGAGAGCGTGCTGCGGCTGTTCACCCCGGTGCCGATCGTCTACGGCGAGGCGATCGCAGTGGCCGTGCTCGGGCTCTGCGTCAACCTCGCCAGCGCGTGGCTGCTCCGCGACAGCCATGATCACCATCACGGTCATGATCATGGCCATGATGACCACGATGATCATGACCACGATCATCACGGCCATCACGACAACAATCTTCGTGCGGCCTATGTTCATGTCATGGCGGATGCCGCGACGTCGGTGCTGGCGATCGGCGCGCTCGCCGTCGCGATGTATTCGGGATGGGTCTGGGCCGACCCCGCGGTCGGCCTGATCGGCAGCGTCGTGATCGCGAGCTGGGCGTTCGGCCTGATCAGGACATCGGGCGCTGTGCTGCTCGACGTGCGCGCCGACGAGAAGCTGGAGCGCGTCATTCGCGCGCGGATCGAGGCCGGCGACGACCGCGTCACCGACCTGCATCTGTGGCAGGTCGGCCCCGGTCATTGTGCCGTGCTGGTCTCGGTGGTGTCGGACACGCCGCAACAGCCGGCCGTCTACAAGCGGCGGCTCGCCGGTTTGAAGGGGCTGAGCCACGTCACGGTCGAGGTAGAGACCTGTCCGCATTGACGTGATCGGGGGAGGCGGAATTCCGCGGCGTGGCCGGGGTTGACCCCCTGTCGCAGCCAAACAGGACGCTGCAGGGAGGGACCAGGGATGCTGCCCAAGCTCATAACGATGAACTTTGCTCTCGCCTTCGCCGCGCTCGCACTGTCCGCTGAGGCGGCCGTCGCGCAATCGGAGAAGGCCGGCGTCGAAAAGCTCTACGTCCTCAATTGCGGGGAGGGCACCGCCGGGGACATCTCGCGCTGGACGCCGGGACTGAACGAAGGCAAGACGATGGACTTCGTCGACACCTGCTACCTGATCAAGCACGGCAAGGGCTGGTTCCTGTGGGACACCGGCATCGCCGATTCCGTCGCTTCCATGCCCAATGGCCTTGCGCCCGCCGATCCGAAGGCCGTGACCTGGCGCCGGCCGAAGACGCTTCAAGCCCAGCTCGAACAGCTCGGCCTCAAGCCGGATGACGTCAAGTCAATGGCGGTCTCGCACACGCATCCGGATCATACCGGCAATGTCGAGCTGTTCCCGCAGGCCATGCTTTATGTGCAGAAGGCCGAATATGACTGGCCCGGCGCCAACAACGAGCCGCGCTTCAAGCCGTCGCATCCGGTCGAGCTGCTCGCGGGCGACAAGGACGTGTTCGGCGACGGAAGCGTGACCATCCTGTCGACGCCCGGCCATACGCCGGGACACCAGTCGCTGCTGGTGAAGTTGCCGAAGACCGGCGCGGTGGTGCTGTCAGGCGACGCCGTCCACTTCAGGGATAATTGGGACAACCGCCGCGTGCCCAGCATGAACGCCAACAAGGAGCTGAGCACGGCCTCGATGCAGAAGATCGCCGACACGCTCGACAAGGAGAAGGCGCAGCTCTGGATCAACCACGACAAGGCCCAGCGCGACAGCCAGAAGATGGCGCCGGAGTTTTACGACTGAGCCTGGCTCCGCTACTGCTGCCATGATGGTGGCAGCAGCAGCGTGCTAGGGCCCGCAACAAGCTCCGAGACGGGAGACAATTGTGGCGGAATGGGCCGGGGTCGCGATCGCGCTGGCGTCGAGCAGCCTTGGCGGTTCCGCTGCAGCTGTCACGCGCTATCTCGTCGGCGGCGCAGACCCGGTCCTGCTTGCGATCCTGCGCTGGGGGATCGGATTTTTCTGCCTCCTGCCGTGCGCGCTGCTCCTCGGCGTGCGCTGGCCGCAGCGATCCGACTTGCCGGCCGTGGCGCTGCTCGGCATCTGTTTTTTCGGCCTGTTCTTCATCCTCTACAACGTCGCGGTATCCTACACGACCGCCGCGCGCGCCAGTCTCGCGCTGGCGACGCTGCCTCTCCACACCATGGTGGTCGGCGCGATCCTCGGCGTCGAGCGGCTGACGGCGCGCAAGATCATCGGTGTCGGCATCGCGGTGCTCGGCGTGGCAGCGGCGCTGGCCGCGGGCCTGGCGAGAAGCCCGCCCGGCGCCTGGCGCGGCGAGCTGATCATGACCGGTGCCGTGTTCTGCATGGCGTTCTACAATGTATTATCGCGCCCCCTGATGCAGCGCTCGAGTCCGCTCGGCTTTCTAACGGTCGGCATGGGTGCGGGCGCCGCCGTGCTGGTGCTGGCGGGTTTCGTGAAGGGCAGCTTTGCCGCGCTTGATCACTTCACGATGGGGCAGTGGATTGCCGGCATTTATCTGGGCATTGGCGGCGGTGCGCTCGCCTTCATCCTCTGGGTCATGGCACTGGCGCGGGCAACGCCGACCCGCGTTGCCAATACGATGACGGTCAACCCGATCGCCGCCACCTTGCTCGCCGCGCTGCTGATCGGCGAGCCGATCACGCCAAATCTTCTGATCGGCTTGATCGCGGTGTTCGCCGGAATCTGGATTGCGACCGGCGAAGCGAAGCCGGCTTAGCTGCGCGGTGCCGCGACCGGCGGCGGGCTCACGTCCGGTGCCTTCTTCGGCCGCAGCGAACCGGCATAGAACGAGACCAGCCAGACCAGGATGATGGCGAGGAGATAGACGCCCCAGGCCTGCGGCGGGGTGGTCGCCCAGCGCAGGAGGCCTTTCAAGTCGCGGGGCGGGCGGTTGTCTTCGGTCATGGCTCGCTTGTGCGCGAAAGCCGCAGGCCGGTCAATCCGGCCGCGGCCCGGTGCGGATCAGGAACAGGGCGGCCAGTGCTGAGAGGCTGAGCGCGGACGAGACTATCAGCACCCTGGCGCCCATGACATCGATCAGCAGGCCGAAGGCCAGCGGCGCCACCGCCTGCGCCATTCGCGCCGGCGCGCCGATGATGCCGAGGCGATAGCCGAAATCCTTCGGGCCAAAGATCGAGAGCGGCAGCGTGCCGCGCGCGATGGTCAGGATACCGTTGCCGGAGCCGTGGAACAGCGCAAACGCGCTCGCCGCGGCGCCGCCGAAGATCGCCACGACCACGGCGCCGAGCGGATGGGTGAGGCAGGCGAGCCGCGTCGACCACAGCGGATGGAAGCGGCTGAGGAAGCCGGCTTCGAGGATGCGGGCGCTGACTTGCGCCGGGCCGATCAGCGCGCCGGCGGCGATCGCCTCGACCGGCGTCGCGCCCGTCGTCTCCAGGATCCGAGGGAAATGCGCGGCCATCGCGCCGGTGACGGTCCAGACCGCGGCGAAGATGAAGGCGAGCAGGATCATGGTGCGGTCGAGCGGCACATGCGGCTTGTCGGCCAAGGCTGCGGCCTGTTTCGCGCCCTTGATCGCCGGCAGCATGAAGAAGTTGAGTGGCAGGCCGATCAGGATATTGGCGGCGGCCCAGGCGAAACAGGTGTCGCGCCAGCCGATATGGGACAGGCCCCAGGCGGTGAGCGGCCAGCCGACGGTGGAGGCAAAGCCCGCCATCAGCGTGATGCCGGTGATGGACCGGCGCGCCTCGGTGCCATAGATGCGGCCGAGCGCGGCGAAGGCGGCATCGTAGAGCCCCATCGCCATGCCGATGCCGAGCACGAGCCAGGCGATCGCCATCACCACCACGGACTGCGAGACGCCGAGCAGCGCTAGGCCAGCTGCGATGATCAAGTTCGAGGCCGACAGCACCTGCCGCCCGCCGACGAGATCAATCTGCCGCCCGATGCGCGGGCCGAGCATCGCGGAGATCACGAGCGAGGCCGAGAACGCGCCGAAGATCCAGTTGGAGGAGACGCCGAGGTCACGCGCCATGGGATCGGCGAGCAAAGCCGGCAGATAGTAACTGGAGGCCCAGGCCAGGGTCTGCGTGGTGCCGAGCGCGAGGATGATCGGAAGCTGGCGCTGGCTCATAGGCCAGTGTTTCTGGTCGGCGGTGTCATCGGCCAGCATTTGCTGCCTGCGGCACCGGCGCGTCAACCGCGCCTGCGGCATATTCGACCTGCTGCGGGCGGGAGCCTTGGTGGCGCGCGGTTCGCGCTCGGCCTTTCGCTCGTCACGAATGCACGCCATAATAGCGCGCATGCAATTGACCTCGCGCCTTGCGCTGATGAACTGGCTGACCGGCCAGGGCCTTACGGGCCTGCCCGAAATCGAGCTGCTGCGCGGCTTTTGCGAGCGATGCCGCGCCGAAGGCTTGGAACTCTCGCGCGGGCTCGTCGTCATCGACACGCTGCATCCGATCTATGAGGGCCGCGGCTTCCGCTGGAGCGACCGTCCCAGCAACGAGAGCGACGCGTTCGAATACGGCTCGACCGCCGAGGGCGACGCCGCGCAGAGCTGGCGCCGTTCGGTGTTCTTCCACATGCTCGAGCACGGCCAGGACGAGATGGTGATCGATCTCGCCGACGCGCCGTCGATGGATTTTTCGCAGATCGGCGAGCTCGCCGAGAAAGGCCACACGCACTATCTCGCCTTCGTGCACCGCTTCGGCGAGAACGGCGCGCTCGGCCTGATGGACTGCCTCTACTCCTGCTGGACCACGCGCCGCCCTGAAGGCTTCGGCGAGGGCGAGCTTGCCGCGCTGCGCGATCTCGTGCCGGTGCTGGGGCTCGCAATCAAGTCGGCGCAGCAGATGGACATCGCGCGCACGCTCGGGCGCGTCTATCTCGGTCGCGATGCATCCGAACAGGTTCTGCGCGGGCGAATCTCGCGCGGCGTCACCGAGCGCATCAACGCCGTGCTCTGGTATTCGGATTTGCGCGGTTCGACCGGGATCAGCGAGAGCATCGGCCCGGACGAGATCATCCCGTTCCTCAACGACTATGCGCAGGCCGTGATCGATGCGATCCACGATGCCGGCGGCGACGTGCTGAAGCTGATCGGCGACGGCGTGCTGGCGATGTTCACCGGTGACGACATGGCGGATGCCCGACGCGCCGCGCTGCGGGCCGAGCATCTGTCCCGTCAGAACGTCGCGGCGCTGAACAAGCGGCGGGAGGCTGCCGGCCGTCCCACCACGTCCGCCTATATCGGCCTGCATGTCGGCGAGGTCTTCTACGGCAATATCGGCAGCGAGGACCGGCTCGACTTCACGGTGGTGGGGCCGACCGTCAACGAAGTGAGCCGCATCGCCTCGATGAGCCGCTCGGTCGATCGCGAGTTGCTGGCCTCGGCCGAGTTCTACAAGGGCCTCGACGCCGCCGGCCGCCGCTATCTCGTTTCCACAGGTCGCTTCGCGCTGCGCGGCATCGGCCGCGCCCAGGATCTCTACACGCTCGATCCCGAGGTCGACGTCAGCGAGCCGGTGACGGGGAGCTACGAACGCTATCTGGCGAATTAGACCCGACTGTCGCAATGACGCCTCGGCTAACACCGCGCCACGGCCTCATCCCCCACCATCGCCGGTTGCCGATCCAGCGCAACCGCCGGTGACAGCCAGATCACCAGCGCCTGCACGCCGAACACGGCCGCCGCGAGATAGAGGCACGCTTCCGCGCTCCAGACGCCGCCGACGATGGCGCCGAGGGCCGAGCCGAGCGGGCGGGCGCCATAGCTCATGATGTTGATGGCGGAGACGCGCCCAAGCAGGCGCGGCGGTGTCACGGACTGGCGAAGCGTGGTGGTTGAGATCACCCACAGGATCGGTCCGACCCCGAGCAGGAAGACGCTTAAGGCCGCGAGCCAAGGCGAGGGGACCAGCACCGTCAGTGCCATCACCAATGCGGCGACAAATCCCGTGACGGGGCCGAGGCCGACCACCGTGCCGAACGCGATGCGCGTCATCACGCGGGTCGCCAGTAGCGCGCCGATCACCATGCCGACGCCGTACATCGTCAGCACGGTGCCGACGCCGGCGGCGGTCAGGCCGAGATGACGCACGGCGTAGGGCACGAACACCGCGACCTGCAGGAACCAACCGGTATTGAAGATGAACTGGGTGATGAACACCGGTCGCAGCAACGGATGGTGGAACACGAAGGCCGCGCCCTCGCGAATGTCCTGGACTGGATGACGCCGCGGCGCAGGCGTCCGCGCGGGCTCGTAGATACCGGAGAGCAGCACCACGGCAATGGCCGAGAGCGCGGCGGCAAAGCCGAAGGCCGGGCTCGCACCCCACCAGCCGACCAGCGCACCGCCGAGCGCAGGACCACTGGCGAAGGCGATGGTACGTGCAAGCTCAATCCGCGCATTGGCGGCCGGCAGAAGCTCCGCGCTCACCAGCGACGGCACCAGCGCCGGTGCAGCCACGCTGTAGACGACAGTGCCGCACACGGCTGCAAAGCCGAGCAACGCCAGCAGCGGCAGATTGAGCGCGCCGAGCGCGAGCAGCACCACGATGGCCGCCAGCGCCGCCGCGCGGAGCGCCTCGGCGCCGGCCATCAGCGAGCGGCGCGAGATCCGGTCGGCCAGCAGGCCGGCCGGGATCGCGAACAGGACGAAGGGCAGGGTGAGCGCGGTCTGGAGCAGCCCGGTCTGGCCTTCGGCGACCCCAAGCGTCAGCACCGCGACGATGGGAGCCGCAGCCAGCGCGATCTGCTCGGCCGACTGTGCCGCCAGATTGGACCAGGCCAGGCGGCTGAATGTGTCGGGAAGGCGCGGGGGATTTGACATGGCTCATTTCCTGCAAAGTCGGATGGGCGCCACTATCCGCCGCCGGCCGCAGCAACCCACCCGCTTCCCGACAAGGCGGCGAATGACGATCGCGAGGGGAACCTGTGCGGCTAGATGCAGTTGCAAATGAGTTGCAATAAAGTTCGACTTCGGTATTCTTCCCGCATGGATGCTCGATCGCCCGATTTGACCCAAAACCTCCCCCGAGATGCCGCCGGCTGGCGCACGGATGCGCCGACCACCAAGAGCCTTGCCGAGGTGAACGGCTCGGTCGCACTCCCGATTGCGGGCGTGTGGTGGCGCCGGCTGCTCGCCTTCGTCGGGCCGGGCTATCTGGTGTCGGTCGGCTACATGGACCCCGGCAACTGGGCGACCGACCTCGCCGGCGGCTCGAAGTTCGGCTACACGCTGCTCTCGGTCATCCTGCTCTCGAACTTGATGGCGATCCTGCTGCAGTCGCTGGCGGCGCGGCTCGGCATCGTCACCGACCGCGATCTCGCGCAGGCCTGCCGCGCGACGTATTCGCCGGCCACGAACTTCCTGCTCTGGCTCGCCTGCGAGGCGGCGATCATCGCCTGCGATCTCGCCGAAGTCATCGGCACCGCGATCGCGCTGAAGCTGCTGTTCGGCATTCCCCTGATCGGTGGTGCGCTGATCGCTGCGCTGGATGCCTTCCTGCTGCTGCTCCTGATGAACCGCGGCTTCCGCTTCCTCGAAGCCTTCGTGATGGCGCTGCTCGCCGTGATCGCGGTCTGCTTCGCGGTCCAGATCGTGGCCGCGGCGCCGCCGGTCGCGGAGGTCCTGCGCGGCTTCATGCCGAAGACCGAGATCTTCATCAATCCGGAGATGCTCTACATCGCGATCGGCATTATCGGCGCGACCGTGATGCCGCATAATCTCTATCTGCACTCCTCGATCGTGCAGACGCGTGCCTATGAGCGCAACGACACCGGTCGGCGCGAGGCGATCAAATGGGCGACGACGGACTCGACCATTGCCCTGATGCTGGCGCTGTTCATCAACGCCGCGATCCTCGTGGTCGCCGCCGCGACCTTCCACAAGAGCGGACATTCGGACGTCGCCGAGATCGGCCAGGCGTTCGAGCTGCTCTCGCCGCTGCTCGGACTCGGCATCGCCTCGACGTTGTTCGCGGTGGCGCTGCTCGCCTCGGGCCTCAACTCGACGGTGACTGCGACGCTTGCCGGCCAGATCGTGATGGAAGGCTTTCTCGATTTGCGCCTGCCGAGCTGGGCGCGCCGCCTGCTGACGCGCGGCATCGCCATCATTCCGGTGATCGTCGTCACTGCGATCTACGGCGAGCGCGGCACGGCGGATCTGCTCGTGTTCAGCCAGGTCGTGCTGTCGATGCAGTTGCCCTTCGCCGTCATCCCGCTGGTGCGCTTCGTCTCGGACCGCCGCAAGATGGGCCAGTTCGTGATTCCCACGTGGGTCGCCGCGATCGCGTGGATCGTCGCGGGCATCATCGTGGTTCTGAATTTGAAGCTGCTGGTGGATACGTTGTTCGGGTGAGCGATCTAATCCTGCGGCTCGGACGACGCATCGCCCTGCGCGTCGATGCGCAGCCAGCCTGATGGCGCGAGGCGCTGCTGCGGCAGGAAGCGGGCCTTGTAGTCCATCTTCTTGGAGCCTTCGATCCAATAGCCGAGATAGACGTAAGGAAGGCCCTGACGCCGCGCCCGGGCGATGTGATCGAGGATCATGAAGGTGCCCATCGAGCGGCTGACCTGGTTCGGCTCGAAGAACGAATAGACCATCGACAGGCCGTCGCTGAGCACGTCGGTCAGCGCCACTGCGATCAGCTGCTCGCCGCGGCCGGTGATGCCGCTGTCGGGGCCGCGCTTACGATACTCGATGATGCGGGTCTCGACATGGCTGTCCTCGACCATCATGGCGTAGTCGAGCACGGTCATGTCGGCCATGCCGCCGTGGCGGTGCCGGGAGTCGAGATAGGCGCGAAACACCGAATATTGTTCCGAGGTCGGCACCGCGCTGCGCTGCTCGCCGATGATGTCGGCATTGCGCGCGATCACCTTGCGGAAGTTGCGGGATGGCCGAAACTCGTTGGCGACGACCCGGACCGAGACGCAGGCGCGGCACTGGTCGCAGGCGGGCCGGTAGGCGATCGACTGGCTGCGGCGGAATCCGCCATGGGTCAGGAGGTC
Organism: Bradyrhizobium cosmicum; assembly: GCF_007290395.2. Classification (NCBI taxonomy): domain Bacteria; kingdom Pseudomonadati; phylum Pseudomonadota; class Alphaproteobacteria; order Hyphomicrobiales; family Nitrobacteraceae; genus Bradyrhizobium; species Bradyrhizobium cosmicum. The sequence goes on from NZ_CP041656.2 coordinate 3,303,125, forward strand.
GTTGAGGTCGCCGGCGCGCTCGCCCACCAGGTGCGTAAACACCTTGCGCTCATGCCGGCCCGGCAGATACGGGCAGGGCGATGGCGCCGTAAGGTAAAATTGTGGGGTGTCGCGCGAGTGCTGGGTCAAGGGACGTCGTGGGCCTCCGAAGTGGGTGTCAGCATCGCGCTACGAAAGCCCCTGGTCAATTGGTCCGCTCGGCAGATCAGATCAGTCAGCTTAGCGTGTCCTGGTTGATAGGTCCTTGATCACTGGGTTCTCAATAGGTCCTTGCCGCCTGAGACACGGGCGCCCGGACCGAATTGTTGACGATGACCGTTCCCAGCACGAAATCGTGCAGCAGGCGCCGGCGGCCATTGAACAGGCCGACCAGCACCACGAAGGGCGACAGGAACGAGACCGTCACCCAGAACAGCACGGCGTGGGTGGCGCCGAGCACAAAATAGCCCGGAGCGCCGTACCAGGTGCGCAATTCGAGATCCATCAGGCGCATGCCGATCGTCGCCGACGACGGACCGCCGATGCAGGCGCCGTAATAGACGATGGCCCAGATCACGGACGCGGGCCAGGCCAGCCAGAAGAGCGCCCAGCCGATGCCGAGTGTGACCACCCCGAACAGGGCGATGAAGAGGTATCCGAGGATCACCGGCACGGAGATCACGACCATGTCGACCAGGAAGGCGAACACCCGCCGCGTCGCGACGCCGCGGAACAGCTCCGGATGCAGATAGGGATCATAGGCGTGCGGCTGCACCCCGCCGTTATTGCGCCAGGCATTGCCTGAATTGCCCGAGTCCGAATACGACATGGTCCGTCCTCCCAGGGAAAACTCCCGTGGCAGGACATGGGAACAAGCCATCCCCGTGCCAAGGGCGCTGGGATTAGCTAGCCGAAATATTCCGGCGATTCGGGGGCGGTGCGAGACCGCTTGAGCCTACCCCTGCGCCCGCAGCTTCTCCGCCGCCTTCGGCGCGAAATAGCTGAGCACGCCGTCGGCGCCGGCGCGCTTGAAGGCGAGCAGGCTCTCCATCATCGCGCGCTCGCCGTCGAGCCAGCCGTTGTTGGCGGCCGCCGCGATCATCGCGTATTCGCCGGACACCTGGTAGGCGAAGGTCGGCATCGCGAACGTGTCCTTCACGCGGCGGACCACGTCGAGATAGGGCATGCCCGGCTTCACCATCACCATGTCGGCACCTTCGGCGATGTCGAGCTCGACCTCGCGCAGGGCTTCGTCGGTGTTGGCGCTGTCCATCTGGTAAGTGCGCTTGTCGCCGGTGAGCGTCTTGGCCGAGCCGATAGCGTCGCGGAACGGGCCGTAGAAGGCGGAGGCGTATTTGGCCGCATAGGCCATGATCTGCACGTCGAGGAGACCTGAGCGGTCCAGGCCTTCGCGGATCGCGGCGACGCGGCCGTCCATCATGTCGGAGGGCGCGATGATGTCGCAGCCGGCTTCGGCCTGCACCAGCGCCTGACGCACCAGCACGGCGACCGTCTCGTCGTTCAGGATCTTGCCGTCGGTGATCAGGCCATCGTGGCCGTGGCTGGTGAAGGGATCGAGCGCGACGTCGCAGAGGACGCCGATCTCGGGAAACTCCTTCTTGATCGCGCGCACCGCCTGGCAAACCAAATTGTTCGGATTTGTCGCTTCCGAGCCTTCCTCGTCGCGGAGGGACGGGTCGGTGTAGGGAAACAGCGCGATGCAGGGAATGGTGAGCTTCATGGCGCGCTCGGCCTCGCGCACGGCCTGGTCGACGCTGAGGCGGTCGACGCCCGGCATCGAGGCGATCGGCTCGCGCCTGTTGTTGCCGTCGATCAGGAACAGCGGCCAGATCAGATCGTCGGTGGTGAGCACGTTCTCACGCACCATGCGCCGCGCCCATTCGGCCTTGCGGTTGCGGCGCGGACGGATGGTTAGATCGAGGGCAGGGGAAGCTCCCGCGCCGGTCCCGCGCGAAACCTCGCGCAATTCGATCGGACGTCCGTATTTGATCGCCATCACTCTTCCTCCGGCTGGAATTATTCTTATACCAGCTCGCATGGTTCCCGTCACCGCCGCTTGACCTGCCGCAAGGCAGGATTGCAGTCACCTCGGCAGCCGATTGATTTTGCGGGGCGAACCAGCCAGAAGGGGGCCATGTCCGATATCTCCACCCGCGACGCGGCCCGCGACGGCGCCAATGCCAGGGACAATGCCCGGGACAACGCAATGTCAGTGGCGGCGATCTCGTCGGAGCGCCAGGAGTCCGACGACAATGTCTGGACGCGCCGGCTGGTGCTGTTCCTGCGGGTGATGGCGCTGCTCTCGATCCTGAAGGGCCTCTATCATTGGGCCCAGGTGACCGGCTTCGTCGGCGGCGAGGACGAGGCGTTCGAGAACCAGTCGATGGCCTGGCAGGCCTCGACCATCTACTTCGCCGTGATCGAGCTCGTCGCCGCGGTCGGCCTGTGGCTGGCGACGCCCTGGGGCGCGGTGGTGTGGCTGACGACCGTAGTGTCGATGGCGGTGATCGAGCTGATGTTCCCGGGCATCTATGGTGGCAGCCTGATCGTGGTCGGCGTCGAAGTCTTCATGCTCGCCGCCTATCTCGCGCTCGCCTGGATGGCCGCGCGCGAACGGCCGCCATAGCAGGCACGGGCACTCTCATGCCCCGGACGCTGCGCAGCACGTAGTGATGCGCTGCAGAGCCGCGGCCCATCTCTTCACAATCTCATTTGGGGATTCTGGGTCCCGGATCTGCGCTCCGCTTTGCTGCGCTTGTCCGGGACACGAGAGTCGTGTCGTAGCGACTTGGTTGACCGCTGGTTGCGTAAAATTTGCCGTAACTTTTCGCTAACCAGCCCGTTCCGCCACAGCTGTTACGCGCGCGTTTCGAAACGGGGCGGGGCTGTTCTGGAATGCGACAACCGGGGCGGACGGAGGGTGAACAGGACCTTGCGAGGGTCAACAGACTGTTGCGAAAAGCCCTTGTGGCACAGGCTTAATCCGCAATTCACTGTCTTAAATTCATGATCTCTTTATTCTCTTATTTAAGCCGATCTTCAAACGGCCCCCTTAAGTTGCACCTATCAGACGGGACAAAAGTTTCGTCGAATAAGTGTCGATAAAAACGACAACAGGGGAAGTGTCATGATGAAAGCCGTCGCAACTGCGGCAGATACCGCAGAGCGCGTCTCCGGCCAGCAGGGTTCGGTGCAGTCGCTCTATCTGGAAGCTTTGACTCTGGTGGAGCGGCTGCATCGCCGGCTCCTCGACGTGATCAAGGACGAGTTCGATCGCCGCGGTCGCGCGGACATCAATTCGGTGCAGGCGCTCCTGCTCTACAACATCGGCGACAAGGAGCTGACCGCGGGCGAACTGCGCACGCGCGGTTACTACCTAGGCTCCAACGTCTCCTACAATCTGAAGAAGCTCGTCGAGCTCGGCTTCCTCGACCATCAGCGCTCGCGCGTTGATCGCCGCTCGGTCCGCATCCGCCTGACCCCGCAGGGCCAGGAAGTTCGCCGCATCGTCGACTCGCTCTACCAAAAGCACGTCAAGACCGTTGAACAGGTCGGCGGCATCTCCGGCGAGGAGTTCTCGACCCTCAACAAGTCGCTGCACCGCCTCGAGCGGTTCTGGACCGACCAGATCCTGTATCGGCTCTGAGTTTTTCCGGGGATCAAGGCCAAGCCGGCCCATAACAAGACCGGCAGCCCTCCCGAAAATATCTGCCAAACGTGCCTCACTTCCCCAAGCGCGCCGGCCCGGCTTGTCCCGGACCGGTGCGTTTTGTCGTCTCGCGGTTGCGAAAAAATCGACGACCCGGCGGAACCAGTTCCCTGCCTCGCGGTTATCTCTCCGGATCGGAGGATGCGATGCTGGTCGAACGCGGGTTGCAGGCTATGAACGTCGAGCTCGTGAGCGATGCCTATGCTATCGCCGCGAATTACCTCCGCCGCTCTGGCGCAATTCCCGACACACTCGTCACGAACGAACGGCTGCTCGAGATCATCGTCAAGCTGCTCCAGCATGGCGAACTCAACAAGATCAGGCTCGCGAACAAGGCGATTGGCCGGTTCGAGGCCCAGTCCGGGGCCCGCGCGGTTGCCTGATCGAAACTCCCAGAATTCCAGCGAAGCAGAGGGTGCCATGGAAGCTGCCATCGACCGCATCATGCAGACCTATGACCTGCTCGCCAACCGCACCTCCGCGGCGAGCGCAGAGGCGAGGACCAAGGTGACGAACTACCTCAATACCTTGATTGAAGCGGGCGAAAAGGACACCCACAGGTTGACTGTGTGCGGCCTGACCTATCTGCGCCAGCTCGACGGCAGCGTCGATCCCGTGAAGGCGGGGTATACCGGGCTGTAGGGCACCCGGTCGTTACCGGCCCGGCGCGCACGGCCCTTAGGGTCCAAACCGGACCATTTGGGCTCTTCGGAATGGGGGCGGTTTCAGAGAACCGTTCTTCCATCCCACCATATCTTGCATAAATATCAGGTCCGACCCGCAACTACTTGGCCTGTTGCGGGCAATGTGGTAGATCGCGCACGCCGCTTCCGATCGCCACACCAGACCCGTCCGCAGCCCGCCAAGAGGCTGCGGCGGTGGAGATATTCGCAAGATGACCCTCGCCAAAACCGCCTCCGCGCCCGACTCGTTTTTCACCGCCACGCTCGACCAGGCCGACCCGGAAATCGCCGCCGCCATCAAGGGCGAACTCGGCCGGCAGCGCCATGAGGTCGAGCTGATCGCCTCCGAGAACATCGTCAGCCGTGCCGTGCTGGAAGCGCAGGGTTCGGTGATGACCAACAAGTACGCAGAGGGTTATCCGGGCGCGCGCTATTACGGCGGTTGTGAGTGGGTCGACGTCGCCGAGAACCTCGCGATCGATCGCGCCAAGAAGCTGTTCGGCGCCAATTTCGCCAATGTGCAGCCGAACTCCGGCAGCCAGATGAACCAGGCGGTGTTCCTGGCGCTGCTCCAGCCCGGCGATACCTTCATGGGCCTCGATCTTGCGGCCGGCGGCCATCTCACCCACGGCTCGCCCGTCAACATGAGCGGCAAGTGGTTCAAGGCCGCGCACTACACCGTGCGCCGCGAGGACCAGATCATCGACATGGACGCGGTCGCCAAGCAGGCCGAAGAGGTCAAGCCGAAGCTGATCGTCGCCGGCGGCTCGGCCTATTCGCGTCCCTGGGATTTCAAGCGTTTTCGCGAGATCGCCGACAGCGTCGGCGCTTACCTGCTGGTCGACATGGCGCATTTCGCGGGCCTCGTCGCCGGCGGCGTGCATGCTTCGCCGGTGCCGCACGCCCACATCACCACCACGACGACGCACAAATCTCTGCGCGGTCCGCGCGGCGGCCTGATGCTGTGGAATGACGAGGCGCTGACCAAGAAGTTCAACTCGGCGATCTTCCCGGGCCTGCAGGGCGGCCCGCTGATGCATGTGATCGCGGCGAAGGCGGTCGCCTTCGGCGAGGCGCTGCGTCCGGACTTCAAGGTCTATGCCAAGAACGTTGTCGAGAACGCCAAGGCGCTGGCCGAGACGCTGAAGAGCCACGGCTTCGATATTGTCTCGGGCGGCACCGACAACCATCTGATGCTGGTTGACCTCAGGCCGAAGGCGCTGAAGGGCAACGTCTCGGAGAAGGCGCTGGTTCGCGCCGCCATCACCTGCAACAAGAACGGCATTCCGTTCGATCCCCAGTCGCCGTTCGTCACCTCCGGTATTCGGCTCGGCACGCCGGCGGCGACGACCCGCGGTTTCGGCGTCGCCGAATTCCAGCAGGTCGGCGGCATGATCGCCGAGGTCCTTAACGCGATCGCACAGTCCGACGACGGCAAGGCGCCGCTGGTCGAGGCCGCGATCAAGGAACGGGTCAAGGCGCTCACCGACCGGTTCCCGATCTATCAGTAAGGCCAAGAAAACCGGTTAAGGTACAACGGATGCGCTGCCCGAACTGCAACAGTCTCGATACGCAGGTAAAGGACTCGCGTCCGACCGAGGACTCTTCCGTCATCCGCAGGCGGCGCGTGTGTGTCGCCTGCAATTTCCGCTTCACCACCTTCGAGCGCGTGCAATTGCGCGAGCTCACGGTGATCAAGCGTAACGGCCGCCGCGTGCCGTTCGACCGCGACAAGCTGATGCGCTCGGTGTCGATCTCCCTGCGCAAGCGGCAGGTCGAGCCGGAGCGGGTGGAGAAGATGGTCTCCACCATCGTGCGCGAGCTCGAGACCGGTGGCGAGGCCGAAATCTCCTCCGAGGTGATCGGCGAGACCGTGATGGAGCATCTGCGCACGCTCGACGACGTCGCCTATGTGCGCTTCGCCTCCGTCTACCGCAATTTCCGCGAGGCCAAGGATTTCGCCGACGTGCTCGGCGAGCTCTCCGGTGAGGAGGAAGCGCGGCTCGCCGCGATCCGCAAATGATCTTCCGCATCCTGGAGGATCAGTTCGCGCAGAAGGCTCGTGAGGCCAAGGACGCCGATCGCCGTTTCATGGAGCTGGCCCTTGCGCTCGGCCGGCGCGGGCAGGGGCGGACCTGGCCCAATCCGGCCGTCGGCGCGGTCATCGTGAAAGACGGAATCATCGTCGGCCGCGGCTGGACCCAGCCGGGCGGGCGGCCGCACGGCGAGCCCGAAGCCTTGCGGCGGGCCGGCGAAGCGGCGCGCGGCGCCACGCTCTACGTCACGCTCGAGCCGTGCTCGCATTTCGGCAAGTCGCCGCCCTGCGCCGATGCGGTGATCGCCGCCGGCATCAAGCGGGTGGTGGCGGCGATCGAGGATCCCAATCCGGAAGTCGCGGGCCAGGGCCATGCGCGGCTGCGCGCCGCCGGCATCACGGTGGATGTGGGGCTGTGCGCGGCCGAAGCTGCATTCGATCATTCCGGCCATTTCCGCCGCATCCGCGACAAGCGCCCGCATGTGATCCTGAAGCTCGCGGTCTCGCCCGATGGCAAGATCGGCGCGGCCGGCGGCAAACCGCTCGCGATTACGGGGGAAGCGGTACGCAACCGTGTGCACCTCCTGCGCGCACAATGCGACGCCATCCTGGTCGGCATCGGCACGGTGCTGGCGGATGATCCGCAGCTCAACTGCCGCCTGCCGGGCATGGAAGCGCGTTCTCCGGTGCGGATCGTGCTCGACCAGAGTCTGCGCGTTCCGGCCACGAGCCAGCTGGTCCGTTCTGCGCGCGAAACGCCGCTCTGGGTCGTCAGCTCCGAACTCGCCGAAGCCGCCGCCGCGACCCGCCTTGGCGCTGCCGGCGCGCAGATCATCCGCATACCGCACCGGAGCGCTTCCGGGCTCGATCTTCCGTCTGTGCTTCATGCGCTGGCCGGGAAGGGCATCACGCGGCTGATGGTCGAGGGCGGCAGCCGGGTCGCAGCATCGTTCATAGCGGCCGACCTCGTCGACGAAATCTGGCTGTTCCGTGGAGCGGAAGCAGTCGGGCCAGACGGCGTCGATGCGCTCGATGCATTGCCCCTGTCGAAAATCACGCAGTCGCAGGCCTACAAGGTTCATGCTAGCGAGACATTCGACAAGGATACTCTCACCATCTATGAGCGCGCCTAACATGTTCACCGGCATTGTCACCGACATCGGCGAGGTCATCGGCTTCACGCCAACGGCGCAGGGGCAATTGCACCGTCTGCGCATCGCCTGCCACTATGACCAAGCCACCATCGCCGACGGCGCCTCGATCGCCAACAACGGCGTCTGCCTCACGGTGGTTGCCTCCGGCGTCGAAGGTGGCAGAACCTGGTTCGACGTCGATGCCGCCGCCGAGACGCTGGCGCTGACGACGGCCAAGCACTGGAAGCTCGGCACGAAGCTCAATCTCGAGCGCGCGCTCAAGATCGGCGACGAGCTCGGCGGCCACATCGTCGCCGGCCACGCCGACGGCATCGCCACCATCGTCAGCCGCGAGGACCTGCCCGACATGGCGCGGTTCGAGCTGTCGACGACCCGGGAGCTGGCGCGCTTCATCGCCATCAAGGGCTCGATCACGCTCGACGGCGTCTCGCTCACGGTGAATACGGTGAAAGACACGACCTTTTCCGTATTGATCATCCCGCATACGTTGACGGTGACCACGATCGGCGGCTGGAAGGCGGGAGCCGAGGTCAATATCGAGGTCGATCTGATGGCCCGCTACGCGGCGCGGCTGACGGAAATGACAGTTTAAAACTTGGCTTACCCGCCTGCGGCGACTACATAGCGCCAACCCCTGTGAAACGGATTGAACGATGGCAGACGCGCGGCGCGCACCCCTGAAGGACCAGACTGACATTTCCGGCGCGCGCGCGCTCATTGTCGAGGCACGGTTCTACGACGATCTCCAGGACGCGCTTCTGGACGGCGCGGTGGCCGAGTTGAAGGCGGCCGGCCTGACCCATGACGTCATCACCGTTCCCGGTGCGCTGGAGATTCCGGCGGCGATCGCCATCGCCGCCGATGCGGCTGCCGCCAACGGCAAGCCCTATGACGCGGCGATCGCGCTTGGCTGCGTGATCCGTGGCGACACCATTCATTTCGAGATCGTCTCGCAGGAATCCTCCCGTGCGTTGATGGATCTTGCGGTGGCGCGCAAGCTGCCGCTCGGCAACGGCATCCTCACCGTCAACAACGAGGACCAGGCCTGGGCGCGGGCGCGCGCAAGCGAGCTCAACAAGGGCGGCGATGCCGCGCGCGCGGCGATCGCGATGCTGCGCATCAAGCGCCGGCTGGCGCGGGCTTGATGATGGCCGATCACAGCAAAAAACCGCCGGCTGGCACCGAGAAGAAAGCGAACCGGCGCGGCGCGGCGCGGCTCGCGGCCGTGCAGGCGCTGTACCAGATGGACATCGCCGGCGCCGGCATCAACGACATCTTCGCAGAGTTCGAGAGCCACTGGCTCGGCAATGAAGTCGAGGGCGACACCTATCTGCCGGCGGAGGCCGCCTTCTTCCGTGATGTCGTCTCCGGCGTCGTGCGCGACCAGAAGAAGCTCGATCCCCTGATCGACGAGGCGCTGTCGCAGGGCTGGCCGTTGAAGCGGATCGAGGCGATCCTGCGCGCCGTGCTGCGGGCAGGGGCCTATGAGCTGCAATACCGCAAGGACGTGCCGGGCCGTGTCGTCGTCTCCGAATATGTCGATGTCGCCAACGCTTTCGTCGACCGCGAGGAGACCGGCATGGTCAACGCCGTGCTCGACCAGATCGGCCGTCAGTTTCGCGGCGACGAGTTCGGGCGGGGGTAAGTTGTGACGCTGACTTCCGCCGTAGCCGTCATCCCCGCGCAATGGCGAAGCCATTGTCGCTGGAGGTGCCGGAGCGAAGCGGAGGCCTCGAAGGACGACGGCGTGCCGCTGAGGTGGGACCTCGGCCGTGCATCCTTCGAGGCTCGCAAGGGCTCGCACCTCAGGATGACGGGTCCACTACCGTGACACAGGGCTCCGCCGAAGACTCCCTCATCGCGCGCTATTTCAAGCCGCTGGCGACCGATCCCGGCGCGTTCGGGCTTGTCGATGATGCCGCGGTCCTGTCTTCATCCGGCGACGACATCGTGGTCACCACCGACGCCATCGTCGAGGGCGTGCACTATCTTGCCACCGACCCGCCCGACAGCATCGCGCGCAAGGCGCTGCGGGTGAACCTGTCCGATCTCGCCGCCAAGGGCGCGGTGCCCGCCGGCTTCGTCCTGACACTGGCGCTGCGCAGCAAGGAAGACGCCTGGCTCGGACCGTTCGCGGATGCCCTCGGCGAGGATACCAGGACCTTCGCTTGTCCGCTGCTTGGCGGCGACACGGTGTCGACGCCGGGACCGCAAATGATCTCGATCACGGCTTTCGGCCGCGTCCCGAACGGGCGGACGGTCGGCCGCACCGGTGCCAAGCCGGGCGACCGCATCCTGGTGACGGGAACGATCGGTGATGCGGCGCTCGGTCTCGACGTGCTCACCGGCGGCGCGGCGGCGGCGGCGCTCGCGTCCGACCCCACCGCAAGAGAGGCACTGGTCTCGCGCTATCGTGTTCCGCAGCCCCGCAACGTTCTGGCGCAGGCCGTACGCGAGCATGCCTCGGCCGCGATGGATGTCTCCGACGGGCTCGCCGGCGACCTGACCAAGCTCTGTGCGGCGTCCGGTGTCTCGGCCACGGTCGAGGTGGCGAACGTGCCCCTGTCTGCCGCGGCGGCCGGGCTGATCGCGCGCAACGTCGTTTGTGTTGAGACGCTGCTTGCCGGGGGCGACGATTACGAGGTGCTGTGCACGGTGCCGCCGGCGCACAGCGATGCGCTGATTGCCGCAGGGCGGGCAGCGGGCGTGGTCGTCACGGCGATCGGCACGATCGTCGCGGGCGATGAGCGGCCGCGCTTTCTCGACGGGCACGGCCAGGAACTGGCCCTGACGCGCCTGTCCTACAGTCACTTCTGAATTCAAATCCGCCTCGACCCCCATCCGCCTTTCAGCGTTGTCCGGTCGCCGGTTGTTGTCGCAACCCCGGCGTAAGCAAGCCGATGTATCAGCGCCCTTGATGCACAAGCAGCCAAGGGTTTGATTCGATGACGGCGGCCGTTTCGAGTGCGAGCGAGGCACAGGCTGTCCCCGGGAGGGAGTGCGGAAGCTGCACGCTCTGTTGCAAGGTCTACAACGTGGTCGAGCTCGGCAAGGCCGCCGGCAAGTGGTGCTCGCATTGCAAGCCCGGCCGGGGCTGCACGATCCACGACAAGCTGCCGAACGAGTGCGCGGCGTTCAATTGTCTCTGGAAAACCATGCCGTCGATGTCGATGCAATGGAAGCCCGAGCAGTCGAAGATGGTGCTCACCTTGCACCCCGATACCAATAACATCCATGTCGTGGTTGATCCCGGCCTGCCGTCGGCCTGGACCCGGGAGCCTTATCACGGCCAGCTGCGCGGGTTGGCGAAGACCAACATGATGAAGGGCCATCTTGTGGTGGTGCTGGTCAATGAGCAGGCGACGCTCATTCTGCCCGATCAGGATGTGACGATCGGCATCCTCAAACCCGAGCAGGTCATTTCGGTTACGCTGGAGACCGGCCCCAGTGGCGGCGTCTACGACGTCAAGATATTCAACCGGCGCTCGACAGCCGAGGGGCAGACCCTGGAAATGGCATCGACCTCCCGTCATCCCGTCAGGTCCGCCGCCTGAGGCGGAGGCAGGGACGGGCGCTCATCGCCGTGTCGAAGAGGCGCCTGGAGGGATTTCCGCGGAGCGGGCGTCTACGACCTAAATACCTGCCGAGTTCGCCTTTTCGGCCGCTTCCGGCGTTGCACCCTCAATGCGATTTTGGCAAGCTTGTGGCCGACTAACGCCACCTCTTTAGCGAAAGAGGCGGGGTTGTTCAAAATCAAGGCGCCGCACCGCAAGACGGACAACAAAAGGCGCCGGGGACACATCAAGGATCTGAGGCAGAAAATCACATGACAGCATTATGGTTGATAGTGCTCTGCGGAGTGCTTTCCGTCGTCTACGCGATCTGGGCGACGTCTTCGGTGTTGAGTGCGGACGCGGGTTCGCCGCGCATGCAGGAGATTGCGGCAGCGGTGCGCGAAGGCGCACAGGCGTATCTCCGGCGCCAGTACACCACGATCGGTATCGTCGGCATCGTCATCTTCGTGCTGCTCGTCTACTTCCTCGGTCTTTATGTCGCGATCGGTTTTGCCATCGGCGCCATCCTGTCGGGGGCGGCTGGCTTCATCGGCATGAACGTCTCGGTCCGCGCCAATGTGCGGACCGCCCAGGCGGCGATCACCTCGCTCGCCGGCGGCCTCGAGCTCGCCTTCAAGGCAGGCGCCATCACCGGTATGCTGGTGGCGGGTCTGGCTTTGCTCGGCGTGACGCTCTATTTCGGCTTCTTGGTGCACTCGCTGAAGCTTGCGCCCGATAGCCGTGTCGTGGTCGACGCCCTGGTGGCGCTCGGCTTCGGCGCCTCGCTGATCTCGATCTTCGCCCGTCTAGGCGGCGGCATCTTCACCAAGGGTGCGGATGTCGGCGGCGACCTCGTCGGCAAGGTCGAGGCCGGCATCCCGGAGGACGATCCGCGCAACCCGGCCACCATCGCCGACAACGTCGGTGACAATGTCGGCGACTGCGCCGGCATGGCCGCCGATCTGTTCGAGACCTATGCGGTGACCGCGGTCGCCACCATGGTGCTCGCGGCGATCTTCTTCGCCAAGACGCCGATCCTCATGAGCATGATGACGCTGCCGCTTGCGATCGGCGGCATCTGCATCATCACCTCGATCATCGGCACTTTCTTCGTCAAGCTCGGGCCGAGCCAGTCGATCATGGGTGCGCTCTACAAGGGCCTGATTGCCACCGGCGTTCTGTCGCTGGTCGGCATCGCCGGGGTGATCTACGCCCTGATCGGCTTCGGCAAGCTCGACGGTGTCGACTATACCGGCATGGCGCTGCTCGAGTGCGGCATCGTCGGTCTCGTCGTCACCGCGCTGATCATCTGGATCACCGAATACTACACCGGTACCGACTATCGGCCGGTGAAGTCGATCGCGGCGGCGTCGGTGACCGGCCACGGCACCAACGTGATCCAGGGTCTGGCGATCTCGATGGAGGCGACCGCGTTGCCCGCGCTCGTCATCATCGCCGGCATCCTGGTCACCTACAGCCTTGCCGGCCTGTTCGGTATCGCGATCGCGACCGCCACCATGCTGGCGCTGGCCGGCATGATCGTCGCGCTCGATGCCTTCGGCCCTGTCACCGACAATGCCGGCGGCATTGCCGAGATGGCGGGCCTGCCGAAGGAGGTGCGCAAGTCGACCGATGCGCTCGACGCGGTCGGCAACACGACCAAGGCGGTGACCAAGGGTTACGCGATCGGCTCGGCCGGTCTCGGCGCGCTGGTGTTGTTCGCCGCCTATAACCAGGACCTGAAGTTCTTCATCGCGGACTCCGCAAACCACGTCTACTTCAAGGGCGTCAATCCGGACTTCTCGCTGAACAATCCCTATGTGGTCGTGGGCCTGCTGTTCGGTGGCTTGCTGCCGTACCTGTTCGGTGCGATGGGCATGACGGCGGTCGGCCGCGCGGCAAGCGCGATCGTCGAGGAGGTGCGCCGGCAGTTCCGCGAGAAGCCGGGCATCATGCAGGGTACCGACAAGCCCGACTACGGCCGGGCGGTCGACCTGCTGACCAAGGCGGCGATCAAGGAGATGATCATCCCCTCGCTGCTGCCGGTGCTGTCGCCGATCGTCGTCTACTTCCTGATTTACGTCATCGCGGGCGGCGGCGCGGCCGGCAAGTCGGCGGCGTTCTCCGCTGTCGGCGCGATGCTGCTCGGCGTGATCGTGACGGGCCTGTTCGTCGCGATCTCGATGACATCGGGCGGCGGCGCCTGGGACAACGCCAAGAAGTACATCGAGGACGGCCATTACGGCGGCAAGGGCTCTGATGCCCACAAATCCGCCGTCACCGGCGACACCGTCGGCGATCCCTACAAGGACACAGCGGGACCTGCGGTGAACCCGATGATCAAGATCACCAACATCGTGGCCCTGCTGCTGCTGGCGATCCTGGCGCACTGAGCGGCGCCGACGACCAAAGACAAAACCCCGCGGCGTGAGCCGCGGGGTTTTTGATTGACGGGTTTGACGCTCTCACCGCGTCATTGCGAGCGCAGCGAAGCAATCCAGAATCTTTCCACGGAGACAGTCTGGATTGCTTCGTCGCTGCGCTCCTCGCAATCACGGAGGAGAGACCTACTGCACGTCCATCTGCAGCCCTTCCTTCTGGATGATGCCGGCGAACTTCTTCGTCTCGGCGTCCACGAAGGCGGAGAACTGCTCCGGTGTGCTGTAGTCGGCGCGAGCGCCCATGGCGGCGATGTTCTTCTTGATGTCGTCGCGCTCCAGCATTGCCTTGACCTGAAGGTTGAGCGCCTCGAGCACGGCCGGCTGAACACCCTTCGGCAGGAACACCGAGAACCAGGACGACACGTCGAAATTGGCCAGCTCCGGCGCGCTCTCGCGCATGGTCGGCAAATCCTTCGCGAGGTCGCTGCGCTCGGGCGTCGTGACGCAGAGGCCGGTGAGGGTGCCGTTCTGCACCTGCGGCAAGCTCGGATAGAGATTGTCGAACAGGATCTGGATGTCGCCCGCGAGCGCGGCCTGGAGCGCGGGACCGGCGCCGCGGAACGGGATGTGCGTCATCTTCAAGCCGGTGAGCTGGAGGAACCAGGCGCCGGTGAGGTGAGGGCTCTGGCCGACGCCGGAGGAGGCGTAGCTGAGCTTGTCCGGATTGGCCTTCAGATACGCGATCAGCTCGGCGATGGATTTGATGCCGGTCTTCGGATGCGCCGAGACGATGTTCGGGATCCGGATCATGTTGGACACCGGCTGGAGCTGGTCCGGCTTGTAGGTGAGGTTCTTGAAGATGCTGTAGGCGATCGCGTTCGGACCAGGATTGCCGACCAGGATGGTCTGGCCGTCCGGCTTGGCGCGGACCACTTCGGCGGTGCCGATCGTGCCGCCGCCGCCGGAGCGGTTTTCCACGACAGCCGACTGGCCCCAGGCGGTTTGCAGATGCGCGGCGAGAAGCCGGCCCATGACGTCGGTGGAGCCGCCGGCCGCAGCCGGTACGATAATGCGGACCGTTTCGGTCGGCTTCCAGTCCGCCAGGCTCGATCGCGGCAGGATCGCAGCGGCCGAGAGGCCAGCGGCGCCGGTGAGCACCTGACGGCGGGACAGAAATTTTGTCTCGAGTTTCTTGGGTAGTTTGTTGGGCACGAATCCACTCCCTGCTTTTTGCTTTGCAGGGAGCGTATGGAACCCGACGCTCAACGGCAAGTCGCACGCGACGACAAGTGCCGCGCGGAGGGCGGCACGACGCCGCAGGCTGAATGCTCAGTTAAAGCTGAGCAGCTTGAACAGCGGCGCGAGGTAACTCATCTCCTGGCCCGACGTCGCGGTGGTCCGGCTGATGAAGTCGAAGATCTTGCCGTCCTGGAGGCCGTAATTCGCCAGCCGGCGCACACGCCGATTCTTGTCGAAGTAGACGGCGATGACGCGCTGGTCGACCACCTTCTGGTTCATGAAGGCGACCACGCGCTCCGAGCGCTGCGAGATATAGTAGAACACCTCACCGTCGAGGGTTGCGACCGTGGAGGGCGTGCCCATCACGATCAGCACCTGATCCTGGCTCGCGCCGATCGGAATCTGCTCCAGGGCGCCAGGCGGCAGGATGTAACCCTTCTGGAACTGCTCGCCGGTGCAGCCCGCAAGAGCAACGCCGACGGCCGCCATGGCCGCGAACAGGCGCAGGCCGCGCCAGCGTGCTTGAAAGCCGCGCAGCTTGTCCGCGCGCCGGCTGATCTGGTTCGTTATCGTCATAGCGGAACTGATTCCGTCCCCTTGCGTCGCGCGAGGCGCTGAAGTACCGGGCGGAGGCTGCAATTGCAACACGCGCACGCCCGCTTGCGGAACCCACAATGGTTTGGCCGTTCAATCACTTCAGGAAACCCCGGCAAGCCCCGCGCGGCACCATTGAAGCCATCTATGGCATGATCGTGACGCAGGCGCGAGAACCCATATTTTACCGCGACTTGGGGGTACCCGATACGGTTAACGGGCGTTTCGACCTGTTGCTGCTCCATCTCTGGCTGCTGCTGCGCCGCCTGCGCACGGCTCAAGGCGCCACCGAGCTGTCGCAAGCGCTGTTCGACCGCTTCTGCGAGGACATGGACGACAACCTGCGCGAGATGGGGGTGGGCGACCAGACCGTGCCGAAGCGGATGCGAGCCTTCGGCGAGGCCTTTTACGGCCGCATGCAGGCCTACGACCAGGCCGCGGAAAGCGGCAGCGAGGCGCTGGCGTCGGCCATTTGCAGGAATATCTTGAACGGGGATGGCCTCGACCAGGCGCGGCAGCTCGCGGCCTACGCCCGGGCCACCGAGGCCGATCTTGGCCGGGCCGATGAAGCAGCCCTGCTGAGCGCCTCCTTCAGGTTTCCCCCAGCGCTGACCGAGGACATGACGCGATGAGCCGACCGAACGCCGAATCCGTACCCGATCCCTGGCGGTCTCCCGTCAGCGTCGTGCAGATCCCCGACACCGGCCTGCATCGCAAGCTCAAGGCATCGGCCGACGAACTGCAGGCCATCGCCGAGGTCGGAGGGCTGCGGGAGGTCCTCTCCGCCGAGGCCGCCTTTGACGTCGTGCCCAGGAGCGGCGGCCGATTCGAGGTCACCGGCCACGTCCGCGCCCGGATCGGCCAGACCTGCGTGGTCACCCTCGACCCGATCGAGAGCGAGATCGACGAGAAGGTGGACCTGGTGTTCGCCCCCGAAGCCGAGGTTCGGAAGATGTCCGACCTGATCGAGGAGGGCGAGGACGGCGCGGAGCCGCCGGAGGTGGTCGATCCCCCAGAAGCGATCCGCAATGGAATCATCGACCTTGGCCGGATCGCGACCGACGCGCTGTTCCTGGCGGTCAATCCCTACCCGCGCAAGGAGGGGGCCGTGTTCGAGGCCGAAGTCATCGCCCCCGATCCGGAGGACCATCCGTTCGCGGCGCTGAAGGCGCTTCAGGACAGCAAGAAGGGCAAATAGCTGGGCATTCCCCGCTGCACCCGCTTTGCTACGGAGCGCGAGGCGCTTGCAGGAGAAGTTTGAAAGGTCGGGTTATCTATCTGATTTTCATGTGTTTCTCTTGAAATCAGGTCTGCGCTGACAAATCGCCCGGCATGCAAAAGGCTGGGGGCAAGAGGTTGTTTCGGGATAGCAAAACGCTATTGTCGCGCCCCGGTCGGGGCGCGGCGTGGCGCCTGACCGGTCGCCATGTCCATGGCGCATCCATTCCCGCGGCCCGCTCGTTCAAGACCGCACCAGATCAGGTTTTCCAGGACTTTTATGCCAAGCAAGGTTCGCATTGCGCTCGACGCCATGGGGGGCGACTCCGGCGCCGCCGTGGTCATTCCGGGCGCTGCCATCTCGCTCGGCAGGCATCGCGACACCGAGTTCCTGCTGGTCGGGGACCGCGCCAAGATCGAGCCCGAGCTCGATCGGCATCCCCAGCTCAAGGCGGTCTCGAAGATCATCCATACCGATGTCGCGGTCAGCGGCTCGGACAAGCCGAGCCAGGCGCTGCGGCGCGGTCGCAGGACCTCCTCGATGTGGCTTGCGATCGACGCGGTGAAGCAGGGCGAGGCGGATGTCGCGGTCTCCGCCGGCAATACCGGCGCGCTGATGGCGATGTCGCGCTTCCACCTGCGCACGCTGAAGGGCATCGACCGTCCGGCGATCACGGGGATATGGCCGACCAAGCGCGGCGAGTCCGTCGTGCTCGACCTCGGCGCGACCATCGGCGGTGACGCCCACCATCTGGTGTCGCTCGCGGTCATGGGCGCTGCGATGGCCAGCGTGCTGTTCGACAAGAAACGGCCCACGGTCGGCCTGCTCAACATCGGGGCCGAGGAGATCAAGGGGCACGAGGAGATCCGCGAAGCCAGCGAGATCCTGCGTGCGCGTAACCTGCCGGAGCTCGACTATGTCGGCTTCATCGAGGGCGACGGCATCGGCAAGGGGCTGGCCGACGTGATCGTCACCGAAGGTTTCAGTGGCAACATTGCGCTCAAGGCCGCCGAGGGAACCGCGCGGCAGATGGCGGAATTGCTCCGCAACGAGATCCAGCGGAGCTGGCTGTCCAGGCTTGGCTATGTCTTTGCGCGCAGCGCCTTCCAGGCCCTGCGCAACAAGATGGACCCGAGCAAGTCCAACGGCGGCGTGTTCCTGGGTTTGAACGGATTGGTGGTCAAGAGCCATGGCGGAACCAGCGCCGAAGGCTTTGCCTATGCGATCGATGTTGGCTATGAGATGGCTCACTACGATCTCCTGAACAAGATCAATCAGATGCTCAACCGCGAGGGTGGTGCACTCAATTTCGTGCAGCCCGCGCCGGAGGATGTTTCGTGACTCAAATTCGTTCGGTCGTGCTGGGCTGCGGCTCTTATCTGCCGGAGCAGGTGGTGACCAACGCCCAATTGGCGGCGCGCATCGACACGTCCGACGAGTGGATCGTGCAGCGCACCGGCATTCGCGAACGGCATATCGCGGCCGAGGGCGAGTTCACCTCGCATCTGGCGATCAAGGCGGCGCAGGCCGCGCTCACCGATGCCGGCCTCGACGCCCAGTCGATCGACCTGATCGTGCTGGCGACCTCGACGCCCGACAACACTTTCCCGGCGACTGCGGTCGCCGTGCAGCACGGGCTCGGCATCAACCATGGCGCGGCGTTCGACCTGCAGGCGGTGTGCTCCGGCTTCGTGTTCGCGCTCGCCACGGCCGACAATTTCCTGCGCACCGGCGCCTTCAAGCGCGCGCTGGTGATCGGCGCGGAGACCTTCTCGCGCATCCTCGACTGGAATGATCGCGGCACCTGCGTGCTATTCGGCGACGGTGCCGGCGCGGTCGTGCTGGAGGCGCAGGAGCAGCCCGGCAATGCGGCGACCGACCGCGGCGTCGTGACCACGCATTTGCGCTCCGACGGCCGGCACAAGGCAAAACTGTTCGTCGACGGCGGGCCGTCCTCGACCCAGACCGTCGGCCATCTGCGCATGGAGGGCCGCGAGGTCTTCAAGCATGCGGTCGGCATGATCACCGACGTGATCGTCGACGCCTTCGAGGCGACCGGGCTCAATGCCGACAGCATCGACTGGTTCGTGCCGCACCAGGCCAACAAGCGAATCATCGACGCCTCCGCTCACAAGCTGCACATCGCGCCGGAGAAGGTGGTGCTGACGGTGGACCGTCACGGCAACACCTCGGCCGCCTCGATCCCGCTGGCCCTGTCGGTGGCGCGAAAGGACGGCCGCATCAAGCGTGGCGACGCGGTCCTGATGGAGGCGATGGGCGGCGGCTTCACCTGGGGTTCGGCCCTGGTGCGCTGGTAGCGCCGCAATCGATCAAATTTTGCCGGAATCAGCACCCATTATCGATGCGTCTGCATTGATGAGCGCTGTTGACCGCCGTATCGTAACCTCATAATTTCAGACAACAATTGTTCGCCGTGATGTGGGGCAGGGCGATGACTGATCAAAGTAAAACCGTAACGCGTGTTGATCTCTGCGAGGCCGTCTACCAGAAGGTGGGGCTGTCGCGGACGGAATCGTCTGCGTTCGTGGAACTCGTGCTGAAGGAGATCACCGACTGCCTCGAGAAGGGCGAGACGGTGAAACTGTCCTCGTTCGGCTCCTTCATGGTGCGCAAGAAGGGTCAGCGTATCGGCCGTAACCCGAAGACCGGCACCGAGGTGCCGATTTCGCCGCGGCGGGTGATGGTGTTCAAGCCGTCGGCGATCCTGAAGCAGCGGATCAATGGCCAGCATCGGGCCAATGGCGACGCCACCAAGGCTCAACCCGAGGCGTAAGCCGCCTCGCGCGAAGGATTAGGCATTTGGACAAGGCGCCGGATGCGTTCCGAACCATCAGCGAAGTAGCGCAGGAACTCGACATTCCGCAGCATGTGCTGCGGTTCTGGGAGACCCGATTCTCCCAGATCAAGCCGATGAAGCGCAGCGGCGGACGCCGCTATTACCGCCCCGACGATGTCGACCTGCTCAAGGGTATCCGCCGTCTGCTCTACGGGGAGGGCTACACCATCCGCGGTGTGCAGCGGATCCTCAAGGAGCACGGCGTCAAATCGGTGCAGGGCCTTGCCGACAGCTCGGCCGCGGTCTCGTTCGGCGCCATCGAGGATGCCATCGGGGCGAGCCTGATGGAGCCCGAGGAGGAGTCGCCCATCAAGGGCGTCACCGAGGCCGACGAGGACGATTACCAGGGCGACGAAGAGGAAGGCATCGACTTCCGCTTCACTGAGGTCGACGACGAGGACATCCTCACCACCTTCCGCAAGGGCGGCACCCCGGCCGCACCCGCCGGCCCCAGCGCACTGGACCGCGAGCGGCTGGCACGGGCGCTTGCCGACCTCGTTGCCTGCAGGGAAATGCTGGATCAGGCTCTGGGCGAGGGTTGAGAGCGACCGTCGAACATGGGGCAGCGTCCGCAGCGGGCCTATCCCGACCGTTAAGCCACCCGACCGATGCTTTGAGAAAAATGGTCGGAGCGAGAGGATTTGAACCTCCGACCCCTAGTCTCCCAGACTAGTGCGCTAACCGGGCTGCGCCACGCTCCGAACGTCGTTCCATTAGCTAGGATCGGCGCGATGCGCAAGGCGAGGTCGCAGCATTTTGGCGTCCCCGCCCACAGCCCCGGAACTGCCCACGAAGCGATGAAAAGCGCGGCGGGTGGCTGCCGTGGGAAGCCAGCGCATCAAAATGTCGAAAACAACCCCATGCACAGTAGCGATGCCATTGCCGGATGATGCTTTTCCGATGCCGATTGATGTTTTTCCGAATTCTGGTTGACCCGTCGGGCAAAACAGTGGCATGATGTCATCCTGCCAGCCGCATCACCCCGCTATCCCAGCTCCGATCCCAGCGCCTGCTAGAGCAGCTTCCGGCTCGGCTCGCAGCGATTGACTCGCGCCGATGACGATCTTCGCAGGCACGCGCGACCTGCTTTACCCCGATAGCGTCGATCTTGCGGAGCGGGCGCGGGCGGTGGGCGTGCCGGTCGAGCTGCATCTGTCGCGAGACCAGCCGCACAATTATGCGCTGATGCCGACGCCGGAGGGGCGGCGCGCGCGTGCGCTGATCATGCGTGCGATAGCTTGAGAGGGCGTCGGCGCAGCGACTGTCAGCCGACGAGGGCCACGGTCGCGTGAGAAAACGCCGCTACGTTCGGCAAACTCATGAACCCCGGCTTGGCAAAATAATAGCCCTGGAAGAGATCGATCCCGGCTGCCCGGAGCACGGTGAGTTCGGCTTCGCTTTCCACGCCTTCGGCGAGGACCTTGATATCAAGTTCGCGCGCCATCGAAGCTATGCCGGCAACGATAACCTGCTTCGAGCGGCTCAAGTGGATGTCGCGCAAAAGCTCCATGTCGACCTTGATGAGGTCGGGCTGGAGCCTCGCCAGCAGACTGAGCCCGGCATAGCCGGCGCCGAAATCGTCGAGCGCGGTGAGAAATCCGAGCTTCTTGTAGGCCTGCACGATGCGCTCGACGTGCGCAGGGTCAGCCATGCGTTCGTTCTCGGTGAACTCGAACATGAGGTTCGCGGCCGGGAAGTTCGACCGGCGTGCCGCCGCGAGGGATTTCTGGATGCACGCCTGTGGCTCGTAGACCGCATTGGGCATGAAGTTGATGGACAGCCGGGCTTGCGGATCGTCAAACAGCTGTCCGGCTGTTTCAATCGCCATGACCCTGGCAGCCTGGTCGAAGCGATAAAGTTGATCCTCAGTCAGTTGGCTCAGGACGCTGTGTGCACTTTCGCCATTCGGACCGCGCACCAATGCTTCATAGCCCCAGACACGCTGCTCGTTCATTGCGACGATCGGTTGATACGCCATCTTGAAGTCGAACGGCAGTCCTTCGCCGTCACCGCACCCCTTGCAGACCGCTGCCATCGATCTCTCCTTCGTCGAGGCGGCACGATAGGTGCGAGTGATTAACGATCGGTGCGACTACGTTCGCGGCGCTCCAACCAACAATTGTTGGTCTTGGAATCCGTCTTGGTTCCCGCCGGAAGGCGTGTGTCTATCCCTTCGGCGGCTTTCGACATGGTGGAACGAGCCGGCGCTGAGGTCGACGTGGGAGGGGCTGCGCGCGCAATGATTATCTGCGCGGTGGCGCGGCGGGAGATGTGATCGTAGTCACGGAGCGCATGGCCTCAATCAGGCGGCGCTGTTCGGAGAGCCTACAACGGAGGGACAAGGCGGCCCCCGGGCGTTTCCTCAGATCAGTAGTTTTGCGGGGCCGCTTACGCGTGGCCCTTGATCTCGTAGTGACCCGGCACGCATTTGTAGCGCTCGAGGCGCCAGTTGGCGTGATAGATCGGATGCTCGCCCATCCATTTCGCAAGCGGTGCCTGTGCGCCGACCGCACACTGCATCATCGAAATCTCGGGCGTCATGTTGCTGTCGGTCACGATTTCCTCGACGCAACTGCCTGAGCTGGCTGCGCTTAGCCGGCAGAGCACGGCAACGACGGTCACGAACATTCCAGTCACCTCATTGGTAGTTTCTGACCACGAAGAAGATGCAAGCGGAGTGCCAGAGTCTGTGACGCGAACAACACGCCGTCCTATCCGAATCGGCCCGGCGTCCAATCCCATTTGACGATTCGGATTGTAAAAAAATTGCCCCTAAACCGAAGCCGGGCAACTACGGGGAACTCCCAGGAAATCACGGGCAACGAGCGCAGAGATGAGCAATGTGGGGGGCTGCGCCGCGCGAACGGCCCCTTCACAACGCCTGCGCAGCCGATACGCTCGCTAACGTGCGGATACTCGTCAAAAGAGCGGGACCGCCGCAGGACCAAAGGAAACGCGAGGGCAGACCATGAAGATACGACCGACCGGCGTGATCCCGCCGATGACGACGCCGTTCCGGAAAGACGGCGAGATTGATTACAAGCTCGTGGCGCCCCAGGTCGACTGGATGATCGGTGCGGGCGCGCACGGTGTCGCCGCCGGCGGCTCAACCGGCGAGGGCCACACGCTCGATCACGCGGAATACCGCGACCTGATGGCGGCGACGGTGGAGGCGGTGAACGGGCGCATCCCCGTCATCGCCGGCATCATCGTGGACTCCACGCGCGATGCGATCCGCCGCGGCAGGCTGGTGCGCGACATGAACGTCGCGGCGCTCCAGGTCACGCCGGTGCACTATCTGTTCAAGCCGGACGACGAGGCGATGGTGGCGCATTTCCGCGCGATGGCCGATGAGACCGGCATGCCCATCATCATCTACAACGTGGTGCCGTGGTCGTATCTGTCGCCGGCGCTGCTGACGCGGATCATGACCGAGGTGCCGCTGGTGGTCGGCGTCAAGCAGAGCGCGGGCGATCTCAAGCTGTTCGCCGACCTCATGATGATGGCGCCGGACAAGCTGATCTACAGCGCCGTCGATGCGCTGATGTATCCGTCCTACACGCTCGGCGCCCATGGCTCGATCGCCGCGATCCTGACCGCGGCGCCGCATGCGTCCGTTGCGCTGTGGGATGCGGTGAAGGCGGGCGATCATCCGCGCGCGCTCGAGCTGCACAAGAAGCTGCTGACGCTGTGGAACGCGATCATTGCCGACAATCTGCCGGCCTGCACGCGCTACGCCCAGACGCTCCAGGGCTTGCCGAAGACGTATCCGCGCGCGCCGATGCCGGAGGCATCACCCGCGCAGCAGGCCGCAACCCGCAAGGCGCTGGAAGCGCTCGGTGCCTTGAGCGGACACCGCGTCGAAGCGGCGGAATAGTCCGCGCGCCGAAATAACCGATGTCGAACGCAGCGCCGATCCGCTTTTACCTGCGGATGCGGCGCTGCTACATTTTGCGCGTGCTCGCGCCAGCGGCGCCAGCTCTGAAGAAACATACCGACAAGGGGAGGGGCCGAAAGTCCCATGAAGGATTTTGCAGGAAAGATCGCCGTCATCACCGGCGGCGGCACGGGAATGGGCCGCGAGCTCGCACGGCAGCTCGTTGCCGAGGGTTGCAACGTCGCGATGTGCGACGTCTCGGAGGCCGCGATGGCCGAGACCAAGCGGCTCTGCGAGGTCGAGAAGCTGCCGCAGGGTCTGCGCGTCACGACCCATGTCGCCGACGTCTCGATCGAGGATCACCTCAAGCGCTTCCGCGACGAGCTTGCCGAGCAGCAGAAGACCGACAGGATCCATCTGTTGTTCAACAATGCCGGCATCGGCGGCGGCGGCAGCCTGTTCACCAACACGCGCGAGCAGTGGGAGCGCACCTTCAACATCTGCTGGGGCGGCGTCTATCTCGGCGTGTGCACCTTCCTGCCGATGCTGGTGGCGGCCGACGAGGCTCACATCGTCAACACGGCCAGCGTCAACGGCTTCTGGGCCTCGATCGGCATGGGGCAGGCGCACACCGCCTACAGCTCGGCCAAGTTCGCGGTGAAGGGATTTACCGAAGCGCTGATCAACGACCTCCGCCTGCACGCGCCGCATGTCAAATGCTCGGTGGTGATGCCAGGGCACATCGGCACCTCGATCGTCTCGAATTCGCGCAAGGTGCAGAGTGCCGACGGATCGGAGCGCCTCAATGCCGACGAGTGCGCGCTGACCCGCAAGCGCATGGTCGCGGCCGGCGTGCCGGATGCCGACAAGATGTCGGACGAGGACATCCAGGCGGTGTTCGCCGAGCGCGCCCGCAGCTTCCTGGAGGATGCGCCGACCACCGCGGCGCAGGCCGCGAAGATCATCCTCGACGGCGTGAAGGCCGAGCGCTGGCGCATTCTCGTCGGCGAGGACGCCAAGCGCCTCGACGAGCGCGTTCGTGCTACGCCGGAGCAGGCCTATGACCGTTCCTTCTACGAAAGTTTTACGCAGGAGGTCGGCTGGCGACTCGGTTGAGCCGGTTTGGCTGAATCGGCTTGGCTGAGGCTGTCAATAACAGCGCGCTGACATAGGTATGACGATCATCATGGCAAGAGGCGGAGCGGTATTTTTGCGTGCCACCTCTTGCCAGTCTTCAAGGCCTTATGACGAATTGGAATGTCACGCATGCGACATCACCAGCGCTCCAGCATTGTTCAAGCGATGGTGATGTCAAACGGGTCTCATTCGGCGCACGGTCGCTTGGTTGGCGAACTGAAATAGTTTAGTCAGTCAGTGGTAACGCCATCATAAAGCGTAGCCCCGATGATACCCGCATGCCTCTCCGACGACTGGACCCTTTGCCCGGAGAGAGAGGATATCTCCGCTGAGTTCACGCGGCTCCTCACCGCGGCCCAGGAGGGCGGCGCCACGATCGCAGAATGCCTGATGATCGCGCGGCAGCTCAAGCGCGGCGACGAGCATTCCTGGCACCGTGAGTGGAAGAAGCTGGCGCGCGCCAACCGGCAGCGCGCCGAGGCGGCGTTCGCGGAGGGCCATATGGCGACCGCGCAGCGCAACTGGCTGCGGGCGATGAACTACTACGGCGCGGCCGCGATGCCGCTCGACCAGGCCGACGAGCGCCGCTGGGTCGCGGTGCTGGCGATGCAGGAATGCGCCCGCCGCTTCCTGTCCGCGCGCGATCCGGCCGGCGATGTCGTCACGATTCCCTGGTCCGACGACGGACACGCCCTGCAAGGCTATTTCCTGCCCGCGCCTTCGGCGAGCAGGCGGGCTCCGACCGTGATCTGCATCGGCGAGCCAGGGCATCGCAAGGAGGAGTTCCTGTTCAAGCTCGCGCCGCATGCGCGCGAGCGCGGTTTGTCGATGCTGGCGCTGGACCTGCTCGGCGACCAGCGCGACGATTATACCGACACGCTGCTGCAGCGCCGCGATCTCGAGAGCTCGATCGGCAGCGTCATGGATTACCTGGAAACGCGCGACGACGTCGATTTCAATCGCATCGGGATCGTCGCGGACGGGTGGGGCTCCTCCTTCGTCGCACGTGCGGTTTTGCAGGAGCCGCGGCTCGCCGCAGCGGTCTGCGACGGCGGCCTCTGGGACCTGCATGAGCGGTCCTTCTTCGCCAGCCGCTTTGCCATGAGCGACCTCAGCATCGTCCCGGTGCCGTCGGCGCCGCTGATGGCCTCGAGTGTCGACTGTCCGGTGCTGATCACCCTCGGCGAGGACGGCTGGCTCAAGGCCGACCGGGCGCGCCAGATCGTGCAGAAGTCGCGGCCCGGCAGCTCGGATATCGTGCTGAAGGTGTTCACCGCGGCGGAGACCGGCGCGGCGCAGGCTCACGCGGACAATCCGAGTCTTGCCAACGAATACATCTTCGACTGGCTGGAATCGCAGCTGGGCGGCATGGGGCGGCGGAGCTGAGCGCCGCCTGCGGCTTTAGTAGTCCAGGGATATCCTGACGCAGGCTTTTTCGAGCCGGGTCTTCAGCGTCGCGAGCTTGGTGGTGAATTCCGCGAGCTCTTCCTCGTCGAACTCCTGGAAGACGAATTCGCGAATCGACTTGTACTGTTCGTTGAGGCTCGCGATGTGCTTCTGGGTCTTGTCGGCCAGCGACAGGCGGACCACGCGGGCGTCGGTCGGCGAGGGCCGCCGGCGCAGCAGGGCCTTCTTCTCCAGCAGCTTGGACTGGGTGGTGACGAAGGACGGATCGACGTGGAGCAGCTTGGAGACCACGTTGACGGGCACGCCGTCATCCTTGTCGAGGTCGGAAATCGCCATCAGGATCAGCCATTGCGGACCGCTGATGCCCAGCGTCCTCGCCCAGAACTGGCGCAGCTCCTCCAGATGCATGTTGATCGACGATATCTCCCAGGTGAAACGCCTGATGATATCCAGATTGCCGATGGAGCGGAGGCGCGCCCCTTCTTTCCTCGTCGCTGACACAGCGTCACTCCCGTCAACAGATTCATTCCGGCCGGCGTCGTGCAAGGTCATAGTCCACGCAAGTCTGCTCTGACGCAAGTGCAGAGCAGGGTAATTTTGTCACTAAAACTACAAAGATGATTTGCTCAGCATACTGCCCCGACTCGCAGTGTTGCGCGGGGGGCACAGCTTTAGTGAAACCACATAACTGACCTAATAAACTATTTTGATTAGCGGAACGGCGCAGGCATATTGCTCGTGACGGTGGGGGGTTCTCGATCGTCCCGTTGCAGGTGGTTCGCTCACGTCCCTCGCGTCCAAGCGGGTGTGTCCGAAAGCGCACAGCGGCCGAGCGGATTTGAAGAGACGGGGATCTGGGGGGCCTCACGGTCCAGTCTCCGCAAAATGAGCAACTTGGAGGTTTTAAATGAAAGTGGTGAAGAGCCTTTTGCTCGGCACTGCGGCGGGTCTGATCGCCGTCGGTGGAGCCCAGGCGGCCGATCTTCCGGTCAAGGCCAAGGCGGTCGAGTACGTCAAGATCTGCACGCTGTATGGCGCGGGCTTCTACTACATCCCGGGCAGCGACACCTGCATCAAGCTTGGCGGCTATCTGCGTGCTGAAGTCGCGCTCAATGCCGGCGGCAACTACAGCGCCCAGTACAACGGCGTGTTCGCGGCCAACAACCGCCTGACGAATTACTACTCGATGCGCGCTCGTGAAGATCTCAACATCGACACGCGCACCGCGACCGAGTACGGCGTCGTCCGCACCTACTTCGACGCGGTCTTCACCTGGACGACCGGCAACTACGGCGGCACCGGTTCGGGCACCGGCGGGACCCAGTACAGCGGCACGATCGGCCTCAACGCGGCCGGCAACGGCCTCACCGGGTCCAGCGGCGGCAACGTCAACGGCACCGACGGCAACCTCTCGGGCGGCTCGCTCGGCGTCTACTACGCCTTCATCCAGTTCGCCGGCTTCACCCTGGGTAAGGCCGTGTCGCAGTTCGACGCGCCCTGGATCAACTATCCCGGCAACAACTTCGACCAGCTGGTCGGCGGCAGCGGCACCACCAACGGCGTCGTCCAGGCCACCTATACCGCTGACTTCGGTCAGGGCGTGACGGCGACGATCTCGGCGCAGGACCAGACGCAGGTCTTCCAGACCAACATCTGGAACACCGCGGGCATGTCCACCACCGGCGTTCTCGGCGGTGCCTATGGCTCCAACGATCTCGGCGGCACCCGCGCGCCCGACATCGTCGGTGCGGTTCGCGTCGACCAGGCCTGGGGCCTGTTCCAGGCGTCGGTTGCCGCGCATGACAACCATGTCGCCTATTACGGCGCGACCGAAGTCACGGGGCATCCGGAAGACAAGTGGGGCTGGGCCGTTCAGCTCGCTCTGCAGATCAAGAACATCCCGACCGGTGCCGGCGACGTGATCAACGTCTCGGGCGTCTACACCGAGGGCGCGAGCCGCTACAACTTCCAGGAGCTGGCTGCGACCAGCTACTCGATGTTCGGCAGCTCGAGCGGCGCGTATCAGAGCATCGGCTTTGCCGGCGTGTCTGACGCGGTGTTCGGCCCCGGCGGCAACCTCGAGCTGACCAAGACCTACGGCTTCCGTGGTGCCTACACCCACAACTGGAGCCCGTACTGGAACACGGCGCTCTACGGCGCGTGGGCCGCGGTCAACTACAGCGGTACGGCCAAGAACATGATCTGCGGCAGCGCCGCGTTCGCGACCCTGACCGGCACCTGCAACCCGGACTTCAACATCGGCCAGGTGGGCGTCATCACCCGCTGGACCCCGGTGAAGAACCTGACCTTCTCGGCTGACTTCACCTACAGCCACCTCGACCAGAAGTATTCCGGCGTGATCACGACCGGTGCACTGACGGGCGTCGCCAAGCCTGCGGCGACCTACGAGCTGAAGGATCAGGACACCTACAGCCTGCTGCTGCGCGCCCAGCGCAACTGGTAAGCCGAAGGTTCTTTCGGATCTGACCAGGCACCGGCGGGACACCGCCGGGGCCTTTTTCAGATGCGGCGTTCGTTCAGATGCGGCGTTCGGAAAATCCGGCAGGCGTTGCAGGCGGCGAAGACGAGCCATGCGAGTCCGATCGCCTGCAAACTTATTTACTTACCTGAGTTGATCAGCTATATATCTTGTCAGCCGATTACGAAAGTTGCGGCTCTTAGCTTGATGCTATGACCTCCAGAAACCTCCGGTAGTGCCCTGCCGGAGGTTTTTCTGTTTGCGGAAAGAATTCTTCAACCGCGCATCACGCGAACGCGGGAGTTCGGCCGATAGGCGAGGCGGCTGTGGCCGGCGCAGTAGGGCTGACTGTCGGGTGCGCTATTGCCGCAGAAGCAGAAATCCTCCGCGCCCGGTGTCGAGATCGGCCAGCGGCAGCGGTTCTCGGATAGCTCCAGCAGCGAGCAGCGATTGGCGTCGTCGATGGGACCTGCGACCACCGGCGCATCGGTCTCGCCGTAGATCGTGGCGAGCATCTGGTATTGCAGGCGCGGCACGGCGCGCAGGGCGCGCGCCGGCGCGGAGCCTCTGTCCTGAACCTTGCGGTCGTCGACGGTCCGGCCGCGCGTGAGGTTCAGCCGCGACAGCTTGCCGATCACGGCGTTGCGGCTGACGCCGATGTCGGCGGCGATCTCGCGGCAGGAGAGGCCGGCCTCGAAGTGCTGCTTCAAAAGCTCGATTCGTTCGTTGGTCCAGGTCGGTGAGAGAACAGGCATTGTAACGGTCCCAGGTTGCAGATGTCGGCCATCCGCCTTTGCGAGATCCGTCCGCCTCACGTCCGGCGCGCGCTCACGTCCTGCCGTTGTCGCGAATCGACAAAAGGCCGTCCTTGATGGCGAGACGGATGCCTTCCTCGATCAAGGTACGTGCGACGCCGGGAACGCTGGTGCCGTGGGTGCCCTGTCTCACCAACTTCTCCAGGTAGGTGATGGTCGAGAGCGCCAGGGTTACGGGAATGCGGTCAGTCTCGGCTTTTTCGGTGGCCATGGTCCGAACGCTAGCCTCATACTCAGGTACATAAAAGTAACGATTAAGACTCTATTTAGATTTGGGGGCAGAAGTCAAATACCGGCCCGGATCGACGCTCATCCCGTTGGAATCACCCATGAAATTAGACACGACGCGGCGCGCCGCCCGGGGGGCCGGGCGGCGGCGTGGCGTCGTCAGGTCAGGGAAGGCGGGCTGGCTCAGCCGTGCACGATCGCCTTTTCGATCATGCAATGGATGCCCTTGGAGCCGTTGACGGTCTGGGTCACCCGCAGATCGGCCGCGAGGCTGCACAGCGTGTAGGCGTCTTCGCGCGACAGGTTTCGCCTCTCGCCGAGCAGCACGATCATGTCGCGCAGCGCGCGCACCGCGCATTGGTCGAGGTCGGGATCCATGGCCATGGTCATGTAGTGCGTCGCCGTCTCGGCGCGGGGATAGTCGAAGCGCAGGTCCTTGCGCAGCGTCAGGCGGAAGCGGCCCTGGAGCGCGGTCTCGATCGCGGTGACGCAGACCTCGCCGTCGCCCTGTACGCCGTGGCCGTCGCCGCAGGAGAAGAGCGCGCCCGGGACGAACACCGGCAGGTACAGGGTCGCACCGGCGCCGAGCTCCTTGTTGTCGAGATTGCCGCCCATCGCGCGCGGAATGAGCGAGGAGATGCGGCCCCAGCCAGGGGGCGGCGACACGCCCATCACGCCGAAGAACGGCTTGAGCGGCAGGTCCAAACCCCACGGCATGCGGCCGACCATGCGCGTGCGGTCGAGCGGGATGTTGAGGATGCGCGTCTCGTGGAAATCGTCGGGCAGCGTGCCCGAGAGCGGCTTGATCATGTTCCAGCCCCAATCCTGCCGGAGCTGGACGTCGAGGATCTCGATCGCGAGCACGTCGCCGGGCTCGGCACCCTCGACCGCGATCGGGCCGGTGAGGATGTGGCCGGGCAGCATGCGCTCGTTCTTGGCATGAACCTCGTGCATCTCCGGCGGAATATGAAACCTGTTGCGGTCGGGCAGCATGTCCGGGCCGCCGCTGATGGTGTCGACCGTTACCTCGTCGCCGCTCTTGACGGTGAGGACGGGCTTGAGCGCGGCTTCGAAAAAGCCCCAATGGCAGGTCTCGGGGCTGGAATGCAGGTGGTGGTGGGTCATTTGCCGCGTCCAATCGGTTTCATCAGAACTCGTCATGAGAACCTGTTATGCCCGGGCTTGACCGGGCGATCGATCCTCTTTCAAAGGATTTCTGAAGATGGACCGGCCGGTCAAGCCCGGTACGATCATTCCAGCGAGGCGCCCCTGTATTTCGTTCTTTCCAAGACCCTTGGCAGTGCGCTGCTGCCGATCAATCTGCTGGTCGAGCTCGGAATCCTGTCGCTGCTGCTGATGCTGACGCGCTACGCGGCTCTCGGCCGCAAGCTGGCCGTGACCACGCTGGTCCTGCTGGCATTGTCCGCGTTCTCGCCCCTCGGAAATCTCCTGCTGTACCCGCTGGAGTCGCGCTTTCCTGCGTGGGACCCCTCGCGCGGCGCGCCGGACGGCATCATCGTGCTCGGCGGCTCCGTCGACACCGATCTGTCGGCGGCACATCGTACGCCGGTGGTCGCGTACGCGGCCGATCGCCTGCTCGCGCCGGCCGAGCTCGCGCGCCGCTATCCGAACGCGCGCATCGTCTTCACCGGAGGCTCGGCGAACCTGGTCTCGACGGATGCGAAGGAAGCCGACTACTCCGCACCGATCCTGGAAAACCTGGGCATCCCGAAGGAGCGGCTGATCCTCGAACGCGATTCCCGCAACACCTGGGAGAACGCGGTGTTCACGAAGCAATTGGTGACGCCGAAGCCGGGAGAGCGCTGGCTGCTCGTCACCTCGGCCTTCCACATGCCACGCTCGATGGGAATCTTCCGCAAGGCCGGATTTAACGTCGAGCCCTATCCCGTCGACTGGCGGATGGGAGGCCGCGACGAGCTCTTCACGTTCACCAATGCCGGCAAGGATGGTCTCGAAAAGACCGAGGTCGCCGTGCGCGAATGGATCGGTCTTCTGGTGTACCATCTGATGGGCCGGACCGACGAGTTGCTTCCCCGACCGGGCAAGGACTAGAACGAGAGCCGCATAACAAGAACACAGCACCGGCGCCCGACCGCCGGCGGGGAGGACGCCATGCAGCAGCAGAGTGCAGAGAAGATCGATCTCGCCGGCCTCGTCGCCGATCTCAACAGCCTGCTGCGGCTGAAGACGACGGTAACAGGCATGAAGCTGTTCGCGCGCGTCTCGGAGATGGAGGCGATCCCGAAGATCCGGCGGCCCAATGCGGTTCACACCACCGACCAGATCGTCAGCATGGCCTCGCGGCTCGGCTGGACAGTCGGTATCACCGGCGACGATCTCGTCGGTGCGCAGTGCCGCGCGGTGATCGGCCTCAGCCCCCAAGACGAAAAATGGCTCGCCGGCGAAAACTATGTCGGCGTCTGGCACGGCACGGCGGAAGACGCGCGCAAGCGCCAGGAGGCGCTCGATGTGGTTCCGTTCGGGCAGTATCAAGCGCTGGCGGTCAGTCCGCTCGCGAGCGGCCGGCTCGATCCGCCCGACATCTGCCTCGTCTATGCGACGCCGGGGCAGATGATCATCCTGATCAACGGGCTTCAATACACCGGCTACAAGAAGTTCGAATGGGGCGTGGTCGGCGAGACCGCCTGCGCGGATTCCTGGGGACGGGCCCTCAAATCCGGCGAGCCCAGCCTGTCCTTGCCATGCTATGCGGAACGGCGCTATGGCGGCGTGCCGGACGAGGAGATGCTGATGGCCTTGAAGCCGGAACATCTCGCCAAGGCGGTCGAGGGCATGAGGGCGCTCGCAAGGAACGGTCTGCGCTATCCGATCCCACCCTATGGTATTCAAAGCGACGTCCGTGCCGGCATGGGCGTGAGCTACGCGAAGAAGTAAAGGCCGATCATGAGCTCTGCGAAATTCGACATCGTCGTCTACGGTGCGACCGGTTTCACCGGCCAACTCGTCGCCGAATATCTCACTCAGCGTTACAAGGGCGACAACGCACTCAAATGGGCGATGGCAGGCCGCAGCCTCGGCAAGCTCAAATCGGTGCGCGATGCGGTCGGCGCTCCCGGGAATACGCCGCTGATCGTCGCGGATGCGTCGGACGCGGCCTCGCTGAAGGCGATGGCGGAACAGACGATGTCGGTGATCACCACCGTCGGCCCATACCAGCTCTATGGTGAGGAACTGCTGGCTGCCTGCGTCACCACCGGCACGGATTATTTCGATCTGTGCGGCGAGCCGATCTGGATGCGGCAGATGATCGACAAATACGAGGCGGAAGCCAAGGAGAGCGGCGCGCGCATCGTGTTCTCCTGCGGCTACGATTCCGTACCGTTCGAGCTCGGCACGTTCTTCGTGCAGGAAGAGGCCAAGCGGGTCTTCGGCGCGCCGGCCGCGCGCGTGAAAGGGCGCGTGCGCGACATGCGCGGCACGCTCTCCGGCGGCACCGCCGCGAGCGCGAAGGCGACTTTCGATGCCGTGGCCAAGGATCTCAGCCTCGTTGCGATCCTGAACGATCCGTTCGCGCTGACGCCCGGCTTCACCGGCCCGAAGCAGCCGAAGGGCAACAAGCCCTTCTTCGAGGAAGACCTGCAATCCTGGGCCGCGCCGTTCATGATGGCGCTGATCAACACCCGCAACGTCCACCGCTCCAACATGCTGATGGGCTTTCCCTACGGCCGCGAGTTCGTCTACGACGAAATGGTCCTGACCGGTCCGGGCGAGAAGGGCGAGGACAACGCCAGGCGCGTGATGGCCGCCAATGCGGGCAAGACCGGCCCGGACGCACCGAAGCCGGGCGAGGGGCCTTCGAAGGAAGAGCGCGAGAACGGCCGCTTCGATCTGCTCTACGTCGCGATCGCACCGGACGGCCGCATGGTCCGCGCCGGTGTCACCGGCGACCGCGATCCCGGCTACGGCTCGACCTCGAAGATGATCTCCGAGTGCGCGATGTGCATGCTGCGCGACGCGACGGACGTTCCGGCCGGCTTCTGGACACCAGGCGCGGCGATGCAGCACAAGCTGATCAAGCGGCTGGTGGAGAATGCGGGGCTGACGTTTGAGGTGGAAGCGTAAGGCGCTTTCTTCGCCTCGCCCCGCTTGCGGGGAAGGCCGACGCGCTCGGCAGCGCAATTGCGCGCCAGAGCGCGGCCGGTGAGGGGGACTCTCCGCGAGTCCACTATCGGAAGCAGCCCCTCTCCCCGTAAGAACGGAGGGAGAGAAAGAAATTACACCGCCCGCGCGTCATACGCGTACATGAACTCCATGCTCTTCGAGCCCAGCGGCAACAGCCATTTCAGCATCTGATTGCGGACCCAGGCGCCGGTGGCGCTGAACTCGCGCTTGCTGTTGCCGTTGCGGCGGGCGATGGCGACGATCTTTTCGGTGCGCGGGCGCCGCTCGGCTTCGAAGGCCTGGAAGGTGGCGCCGAGTTCCTGGCCCTGCTGCATCAGGCGGGCGAGCCGCATCGCATCCTCGAGCGCGAGCGAGGCGCCTTGACCGGCATGGGGGCTGGTCGCATGCGCGGCGTCGCCGATCAGCAGCGAACGCTTGCGCGACCAGGTCGGCAGGGTCGCGACGTCGAGCGTGTCGGTGACCACGATGTTCTCGGCGGCCTCGATGATGGCGGGGATCGGATCGTGCCAGCCGCGGTGGAAGCCGCGCAGATGCTGCTTCAGCGTCGCCCGGTCCAGCGCTCGGAACATCGCCGCGTCCATGCCGTGCGCGGGCTGCGTGCTCCACCACATCACGCCGTCGCTCGGATCCGGGCTGCAATAGCCGTAGCCGAAGAAGCCGCTCTGGCCGAACGTGGTCTCGACGTTCGGGCCGATCGGCCTGCCGTCGAGCACGGCATGCGGCACGAAGCCGCCGAATCCGATCAGGCCGGTGTTGAACGGTTGCGGCCCGTCCGGCACGACCTGGCGCCGCGTGATCGAGTGCACGCCGTCGGCACCGATCAGGAAGTCGCCCTCGGCGGTGGTGCCGTCGGCGAAGTAAGCGATGATCGGCTGGTCGCCGCGGTCCTCGATCTTGATCAGGCGTTTGTCGAAATACAGCGAGACGCACGCGCTCCAGGCCTTGTCGATCAGGATTTCGTTCAGCGTGGCGCGGCACACGTTGACCGCCGGCTGGCCGAAGCGCCGCGCCATGTCGCGGTTGATCGAGCCGAGCCGCTCGCCGCCTTGCGAATAGAAGTCGAAGGATTCCGCGATCGAGCCGCGGCCAATCACCTGGTCCGCAAGCCCGATCTCGTCCAGTACGTGCATGCCGTTCGGCGCGATCTGAAGGCCGCCGCCAGTTCCCTTGGCGTAGGGCCACGCTTCGTAGATCGCAGAGTCGATGCCGGCGCGGCGCAGCAAGATCGCGGTGACGGGCCCGGCGATGCCGGCGCCGATGATCAGGGCCTTGCGAGGACGGTAGGACATGGCTTGCTCCCGACGTTTCCGTGGTGCTAGGAGAAATTACGGTCGCTAAATCTCTTAGCGACTAAGATATATATCGCCTAAGATATGAGGCCGACCTTGTCAAGGACGAAGGCGCGCGCTGCGCTGTTGCAGGAGCTCGAGGAGGCGATGCGCCGGTCGTCGGCGCAGGGCGTGCTCTATGGCCAGACCGTTGCGAATGTTGCCGGAATTGCCAATTCCGACCTCGAATGCATGGACATTCTCTATCTCGAGGGCCGCGTCACCGCAGGCCGGCTGGCCGAGGTCACGGGGCTGACGACCGGTGCCATCACCGGGGTCGTCGACCGACTCGAGAAAGCGGGGCTGGTGCGCCGCGAGCGGGACGAGAAGGATCGCCGCAAGGTCTTCATCGCGGTCGTGCCGGAGCAGGCGATGAAGATCGGCCAGCTCTACGTGCCGATGCAGCAGGCGATGGAGAAGGTTTTTGGCGCCTATTCCGACGAGGAACTGCGCCTGCTGCTGCGTTTCGCGGCCGAGGGCTACAAAGGCGTGCTTGCGGCGACCGAAGCGCTCAAGGGATTGCTCGACACGCCGCCGGAGAAGCGGCCCGACCTCAAGCTGAAGAAGCTTCGTCGCTAGTCTTCCTGTAGGCCTGTGCGGCCGCGATCATGCCCCACATGGCGCCGAGCATCATCCAGAAATGCCGCCAGTGGTCGGTGTCGATCACGAAGCTTTCGCCGACGGTGCCGATGAAGGCGGAGAAGACGGCGAGATAGGCGCGCTGCCAGGGCACACGGACGAAGATGTGCCTGATGCCTGTGATCACGGTGGTGAAGACCAGCGCGGGATAGCAGACGCCGGAGATCCAGCCGCCGGACATGAAGGCGTTGAGGTAGGAGTTGTGGGTATCCTCGGGGAAGAAGCGGTGGAATTGCAGCGGGCCGATGCCGAACGGCAGGTCGAGCGCCATCTCCGCACCCAGGATGTGCCGGCCGAACCGCCCGAAGCGGCCTTCGTCGTAGCTCTGGTCGAAGCTCGCGCGCTGCTTGAACATCTCGGCGGTGGAATCGAACGACATCAGCACCGCAATCAGCGCGAGGCCCAGCACCGCGGCGACGATCGCCATGATGATGATGCGCGAACGCTGCGTGTTGGTACGGCTGGTCAGCACCATCAGCGCCAGCATGCATACGGAGGTCAGCACCAGCCCGCCCCAGGCCGCGCGGGAAAACGCGAGCAGGATCGCCAGCGACATGATGCCGAACGCGACGACATTGCGGAGCGCCTTGCCGAGCCTGTCTGAGACCACGCTCTGGAGCGCGAACAGCGCGGGCAGGATCAGGAAGGCGCCGAGCACGTTCGGGTCCTTGAACGTGCCGCGCGCGCGTCCGTAGAGCGTGAGGAGATCGTCGCCGCCTGGGACCAGGTGGAAGTAGCCGGCGACGGCCGCCAGCGAGGCGACCATCGCGCCGACCACGAGACCGCGGCGGAGCATGTCGAGCCGGGCCGTCGTGTCTTCGGACGTGACCATGGCGAAGAACACCACAGTCACGGCCATGTACCAGGACGTCGCGATCCAGCTCACCACCTCGGGCTGCTCGTACAGCGGGATCGCGCTGATGGTGTAGCCGACATTGAGCAGGATCAGCATCAGCACCAGCGGCATCAGCGCGAGCCGCAGGCGCAGACCGGTAGCAAAGAAGGTGACGGTGGCGAGCAGCGTCACGATCTCGTAGGGGCTCGGCTCGATGAAGACGATCGCGCCGGAAGCGCCGACCAGCCACACCAGCGCGCGCTGCAGGGCCAGCACGCCGGGCGCAGCGCGAACCGCTGCATTCATGTCCCCGGCTGTTGCCGCATACGCCATTATACGCTCACATGCTCACGCAACTTGTACGCGACAAACTCAGCTGTCATCGCCCGGCTTGACCGGGCGATCCAGTATCCGCGGCGCGCATTGGAGAAAGCGGTTGGCGCCGCGGCGTACTGGATGCCCCGGTCAAGCCGGGGCATGACGGAAACTCAATACGCGTTCTCGTTCTTGGTCAGCAGCGAGATTGGCGTCTTCAGGAGAATGACGAGGTCGAACAGCACCGACCAGTTTTCGATGTAATAGAGATCGAACTCGACGCGCTTCTGGATCTTCTCCTGATTGTCGATCTCGCCGCGCCAGCCGTTGATCTGGGCCCAGCCGGTGATACCGGGCTTGACGCGGTGGCGGGCAAAATAGCCGTCGACGGCTTCGTCGAACAGGCGGCTTTGCAGCTTGCCCTGCACCGCATGCGGGCGCGGGCCGACCAGGGAGAGATTGCCGAAGAATACCACGTTGAAGAGCTGCGGCAGCTCGTCAAGGCTTGTCTTGCGGATGAAACGGCCGACGCGGGTGACGCGCGGATCGTTCCTGGTCACGACCTTCGAAGCCGTCGGGTCAGCCTGATGGTGGTGCATCGAGCGGAACTTGTAGACGTCGATGCGCTCGTTGTTGAAGCCGAAGCGCTTCTGGCGGAACAGCACCGGGCCGGGACTGTCGAGCTTCACCGCCAGTGCCACCAGTGCCATCACCGGCAGGGCCGCGAGCAGCGCGATGCCGCCGACGATACGGTCGAACAGCCATTTCATCACCAGATCCCAGTCGGTGATCGGCGCCTCGAACACGTCGAGCGTCGGCACCTCGCCGAGATAGGAATAGGAGCGGGGACGGAAGCGCAGCTTGTTGGTGTGCGCGGACAGGCGGATGTCCACCGGCAGCACCCAGAGCTTCTTCAGCATCTCCAGGATGCGCGTCTCCGCGGAGATCGGCAGTGCGAACAGCACGAGATCGACACGGGTGCGGCGTGCGAATTCGACGATGTCGTCGACCTTGCCGAGCTTGCGCGCGCCGGCGCAGGTGTCGAGTGCGCGACTGTCGTTGCGGTCGTCGAACACGCCGAGCACGTGGATGTCGGAATCTTCCTGCGCCTTCAGAGCCTCGACCAGCTGCTCGCCGTTGCTGTCGGAGCCGACGATGATGGTGCGGCGGTCGAGCCGGCCCTGACGTGCCCAGCCTCGCACCAGCGAGCGCAGGATCAGGCGTTCGCAGATGAGTGCGGTGAGCCCAAGGACGTAGAACGCGGCAAGCCACAGCCGCGAGACTTCGGTGCCGAACTTGGCAAAGAAGGAAATGCCGATGAACAGCAGGAAGACGAATGACCAGGACGAGATCATCCGGGTCATCTGCCGGAGCTGTCCGCGGAACAACTGCACCTGATAGATGTCGGCGGCCTGGAAGCAGATTACGGCGGCGACCGCAACGGCGACGATCTGCGCAGGATAAGTCCAGCTGAAGCCGACGAGCGGCATGACATAGCCGGCATAGAGTGCGATGCCGACCAGGCTGAGCAGTGCGAAGTCGACCACGCGCACGAAGCCGGTGATCACGATCGGCGAATAGGCCCGGGCGACCTTCTGGTTGACGATTTCGAGCGCTGCGGGCGAGAGCCGGCGGCGGCGTTCGACGAAGGGTTGGTCAGCCGGTCTGGCTGCGGCGGTGGTCGCGGCATCCAGCATCGAGCGTGCGTTGAGCGGTTCCACGGGCGTCCCGTCCATTCCAAAAACCCGCGGGCCGCAACTTTGCGCCCCGGGCGAGCATCCCCAGGCCATCGATTATCGGACAAATCGGAAGATTCTCTAAAGCGGCCTTAAGAATGGTTAATGATTGGCAAATGCGTCGCGATAACCCGCGAGCACGCCCTCGACCATGGTCTGCTGGGAGAAATGGGCGGAGATGCGCTCCCGCAGGGAGGAGGCGCGCTGTGCGGTTCCTTTGGGATCGTCGAGTGCGGCCGCGATCGCTTCCGCCATGGCCTCGGCGTTACTCGCCGCGAACAGGGCCGGGCTTTCCGGTCCGAAGATTTCGGGGATGCCGCCGACGCGGGCGGCGATCATGGGAATGCCGGCAGCCCCGGCCTCGATCACGACATAGGGCATGGAATCGCCACGCGAGGGGACGACCAGCAGCCGCCCCTTGGAGAAGCCGTAGCGCGCCTTGACGTGGCCGATGAAACGGATGGCGCTCGAGAGGCCGAGCTTCTCGACCTGCGCCTTGAGCGCCGCCATTTCCTCACCGTCGCCGCCGAGCGTGAGCGTGACCTTCCTGCCGCCTTCGTGCAGTCGGGCCACGGCATCGACCAGCAGATCCGCGCCCTTGATGTGCCTGAACTCGCCGACATAAGCGAGGTCGGTGGCATCGTCGGCGAGGACGACGGGCTCGAATTCCTCCGGCGTCACGCCGTTGAAGACGCAATGCACCACGCCCTTGGGCGTGCCGACGATGCGTTGATAGGTGTCGCGGGCAAAGGCGCTCTCGAACAGGAACAGGTCGGTCGCATCCATCAGCGTGCGTTCGAGGCGTGCATAAAACTCGCCCTTCAATGTGTGCAGCGGATAGTGCAGTGAGCCGCCATGCGGGGTGTAGATGCGGATGGTATCGTCGGAGCGACGCCGCAACCGGACGAAGGCGCCGGCCTTGGCGCCGTGGCCGTGCATGACGTCGGGTTTGAGCTCGCCGATCAGGCGTCGCATCCGCAGCCACACCAGAAAATCATCGGGCGACGGTTCGCGGCGAATCGCCAGCCGGTGCACGCCGAGCTTCAGCCGTGGCGCGAGCTCGGCCAGCGCCTTTTCCGCGCGCTCGCCGCCTGTGAGGCTGTCGGCGAGAATTCCGACGTGATGGCCGCGATCGACCTGACCGTTGGCAAGGTCCAGGATGTGCCGGAAGATGCCGCCTACGGGAGCGCGCACGGCGTGCAGGATGCGGAGCGGCCGGTCGGGAGAGGGGGGCATGATCAGAACCAGCGCTCGACCGCGAATGCGCGAACAATTATCGAAATATCGAGCTGGATTAAGAGCCCTCGTGGTTAACAAATGGTGTCGGCACCGTGCGCGCCGCTCGCGGCGTGACGCGATTAACCCAGCAGCAACCTTAATGGAGTGTAATCGCCGCGGTTGAGGTAGAGTCGCAGCGTTGCCCTGCGGGAGTGTTCGATGCGTTTAGCGTTCTGGCGTGCCGGCAAGGACAAGGCAGTGGTCGAGCGGGCTGTCTCGAAGCCCAAAGCCGAAACCGCGCCCGAGGTTGAAGCCAAGGATGAAGTAAAGCCTGCGCGCGTTGCGACAACCCAGGCACAAGGCGAATCCGGCGACATCGACCTGCACGCGCTCGGCGCGGCGCTGGGCCGCAAGCGCCGCTGGATCATCGTGCCGACGGTGCTCGCGCTGGTCGCGTCCGTCGCGGTCGTCAATCTCGTCACGCCGCGCTACAAGTCTGAAACCCGCATCCTGATCGACGGCCGCGAGAACGTGTTCCTGCGTCCGAACAGCGACCGCACCGAAGAGCGGCAGGCGCTCGACCCCGAGGCCGTCACCAGTCAGGTGCAGCTCGTGCTGTCGCGCGATCTCGCGCGCGAGATCATCAAGAAGAACAAGCTTGCGGAACGGCCCGAGTTCGATCCGGTGCTCCAGGGCGTTTCGCCGCTGAAGTCGCTGGCGGCGATGATCGGCATCGGCCGCGACCCGTTCTCGATGACGCCGGAAGAGCGCGTGCTCGACGCCTATTACGATCGGCTCCAGGCCTATGCCGTCGACAAGTCGCGCGTGATCGTCGTCGAATTCCAGTCGGCCGATCCCGATCTCGCCGCGCGCGTCGCCAATTCGATCGCCGACGGTTATCTGGTGCTGCAGCAGAATGTCCGTCAGGATCAGGCCAAGAACGCGAGTCAATGGCTCTCCGGCGAGATCGACAGCTTGCGCAAGAAGGTCTCCGAGGCCGAGGCGCGGGTGGAGGATTTCCGCTCGAAGTCGAGCCTGTTCGTCGGCACCAACAATACCACGCTGTCGAACCAGCAGATGGGCGAGGTCAACACCCAGCTCAACAACGCGCGCTCGATGAAGGCGGATGCGGAATCCAAGGCGCGGCTGATTCGCGAGATGCTTCAGAGCGGCAAGCCGATCGAATCGTCGGAAGTGCTGAACTCGGAATCGATGCGCACGCCGTCCCAGCAGCGGGTGGCGTTGCGAGCCCAGCTTGCCGAGCAGTCGTCCACGCTGCTCGGCAATCATCCGCGCATCAAGGAATTGAAGGCGCAGCTCGCCGATCTAGACACCCAGATTCGCGATGAGGCGGCCAAGATCGCCCGTTCGCTGGAAAACGACGCACGCTTTGCTAACGGACGTGTGCAGGAATTGACGTTGAGTCTGGAGCAGCTGAAGAAGCAGGCGACGTCGACCAACGGCCAGGACGTGCAGCTCCGTGCGCTCGAGCGCGAGGCCAAGTCGCAGCGCGACCTGCTCGAGACCTATCTTGCCAAATATCGCGAGGCCAATACCCGCGAGACCATCGACACCGCGCCGACGGATGGCCGCATTATCTCGCGCGCCATCGTCTCGAACACGCCGGCCTATCCGAAGAAGCTGCCGATCGTGCTGATCGTGACGATCGCGACGCTGCTGCTTTCGTCCGGCGTCGTCGTCACCGGCGAGCTGTTGCGCCAGACCGCGCCGCGTGCGGTGGCGGTGTCCGCCCCGGCGCAGGCGCAGGTACCACCACAGGCACCGGTTCGTCAGGAGCCGGCTGTGCTGCCGGTGGTCGAGCATATTGATTATCCGGCCATGGCAGAGCCTGCTCCGCTCCAGCCGGAGATGATAGCCGATGCCGACGTCACTGAATTCGACGAGATCGAGCGAGTGGCCGAGCGCGTGCGTGCCGCTGGTCCGTTAGCCAAGAAAATCACGGTGCTCGGCACCGCATCGGGTGAGGCCATCACGCTCTCGGCGTTGACGCTCGCCCGGCATCTGGCGCGTGAGGCCCGTGTCGTCGTGGTCGATCTCGCTGCTTCCTCGCCGACGATCGCGGCCGTGTCCGTGGATGCCTCCTCGCCCGGCCTTGCCGAACTGATGCAGGGCGAGGCCTCGTTCGCGCAGGTGATCACAAGGGACAAGCTTTCGCGGTTGCATCTGGTCATGGCCGGGCGTCCCGGCTTCGATCGCAGCCTGCTGCAATCGCCGCGGGTGACACTGGGGGTCGACGCGCTGCTTCGGGCCTACGACTATGTGCTGCTCGACGCCGGCAGCGCCTCGGACCTTCCGGCGGAACTGCTGACGACGAATGCCCGCGCCGTCGTGGTGCCCGATGCGTCGATGACGCCGGATGCGCGCACGTTGATGTGCGAGCAACTCAGCGCCGTCGGCTTCAGCGAGGTGACGATGCTGCTCAAGCCGGTGCAACCGTCGAATGCAGTGGAAGCGCCCCGCGTCGTGGCGGCGTAGTTCCTGCTCTTTTCATGCTTGGGTGGATTCAACGGCGCGGATAGCTACCCGAACGCTCGCCGCAGTCGCTGCGCGAGGTCGAGCAGCACCTGGTTCTGCTTCACCAGCCGTTTGCCGTGGCTCAATGACGACATCGCCATCGCCGCGAGCTTGCCGCGGGAGGTCAGCGGAACGAAGCTGTCGAAGATGGCTTCGTCGTCCTTGCAGAACATTCGCTTGTACTCGTCCGAGCCGATGCCGAGGTCGAGCGAGCGGTAGCCGCGCTCGGCGTAGCGATCGATGATGTAGCGCATCAGGATCAGCCCGGGGCTGTAGCGGGCGTGCTCGGACATCGTGTAGGTGTTGAACATCATCGAGAAGCGCTGGCCGTCGGCGACGCCGGCGAAGATCGCGATCACCTCGTCGTCGCATTCGAGCGCATGGATGTCGATGACGCGGCCTTCGCCGCGCGGCGCCAGGCAGGCGCTGCGGATGAACTGCTCGACGCCGGGCTCGGCGAAGACGTTGGGCAGCTTCTGCTCGGCCATCCGCGCCGGCTTGACGCGGAAGAACCAGTCGAGCAGGCGGATGACGTCCGCGTCCGTGGTGGCGAGGTGATAGCGATAGCCGGCAAGCGCCTGGAGCTTCTTCTCCTTGCTCTTGAGGCGGCGGCGGAAGGAATTGCTGATGCGCGATGCTGGCGGACCGCCGGGCTCCATCACCAGCAGCGGGCAGCCGTTGATCGCGCTCTGGCGCGGGAGAGCCGCAAACGGGTTCTGCTGGTCGTTCCAGCGCAGCGGCTGCTGCGTCAGCGACAGCACGTCGGCATGCTCGCGCAGCGGCGCAAGCAGCGCGTCGAGATCGGCCGCGCCTGCCTCTGCCGCGAACTCGGCGTTCCACAGGCCCATGTTGAAGGTGGTGTGCTTGCCGCCCATGAAGCAGGCGGTGCGCACGCCGTGGCTCGGGCGCAGCGAGAGCGGCAGCAGCACGAGCGGCCGGCGATCGGCGTCGCGGGCAATCACGATGAAGGGACGGGCGCTGTCGCGGCCGCCGACCAGCTGTTGCCAGGGGCCGAGCAGGTCGAAGCGCTGATAGGGCGTGAAGAGGTGGCCGCACTCCTCGAAAGCGCGCCAGACGGCTTCGGCCTCGCCGAGATCTCCGACGATGTCGACATGCGCGATCCGGCTCGCTTTTGACCGCGCTGGCGATTCTGCCGTCCGGCTTTGCATCGCCGCAGCCATGGTCATTCACGAAACCTGTCGAGAAACGAAAATTTACGTAATTCGGCCTGTGGCCGACCTTTGCAAAGAAATGTCAACAAAAGGTAAGGACAATGAGCAAGCAAGACGGGCCGACGGCGAACGCGA
Source organism: Bradyrhizobium cosmicum (assembly GCF_007290395.2). Lineage (NCBI taxonomy): Bacteria > Pseudomonadati > Pseudomonadota > Alphaproteobacteria > Hyphomicrobiales > Nitrobacteraceae > Bradyrhizobium > Bradyrhizobium cosmicum. The sequence goes on from NZ_CP041656.2 coordinate 3,346,570, forward strand.
AGGCGGGATATTGTCATCCGACGACAGATGGCTGGAGCGGTTGCGGCTTGAACTGGCCTGGTTCACCGGACAGGCGGCGTTGCGCAGTCGGGGGGCCGGCGCCATCCTACGCTTTACGCACGTGCGGCCGCGGCGGCGCGGCGCGTTCCAGCCGCTGCGCGAGCACGAGATCACGCCGCAATTCCTCGACCGCGCCATCCGGGCTCTGAAGCGGTGGCGGTACGATTTTGTCGGCATGGACGAAGTCTGCCGTCGCGCGGTGACACTGCCGGAGAAGCGGCGCTTCGTTGCGCTCACCTTCGACGGCGCGAACAAGGATCTCATCAGCTTTGCCTATCCAGTGCTGGTGCGTCACGCCGTGCCGTTCACGATCTATGTGCCGACCGCGTTTCCCGATGGCGTCGGAGAAGCCTGGTGGCTCGGGCTCGAGCAGGTGATCGCGCGCGAGAGCCGCATCAGCCTGATGATGGGCCAGAAGGAGCAGCGCTTCGTCGTCACTGGCAATGCCGAGAAGCAGGCGCTGTTTTCGCATCTCGAGAGCTGGCTGCGCGCGCTGCCGCCGGCGGATGTGTCGGCCGCGATCGCCGATCTGTGTACGCGCTATCGGATCGACCTTGCCGCGCTTTCACGCGCGGCGTCGATGGATTGGGAGGATCTGGCGAGACTGGCGGCAGATCCGCTCGTCACCGTCGGCAGCGCGACCGTGAACTATCCCGTCCTCGCCAACATGAAGGACACAGCCGCGCTGCGCGAGTTGACGATGGGCAAAGCAGTAGCGGAAGCAGCCTTCCACCGCGAGATCCGGCATCTGGCGTTTCCGTTCGGCGATCGTGCCTCGTTCCGGCGCAGCCATGTCGTGATGGCCGAGGAGGCCGGCTTTGCCAGCGCGGTGTCGGCGATCCCAGGCATCGTGGACGCGGAGGGCCGCACCAATCTGCGCGCGCTGCCGCGGATTTCCTGGGGCGGCCGCGTGCGCTCGCTGCGCATGCTGCGCGTGCTGGTATCGGGTGTTGCCTTTGCGCCGGTGAAACCGACCGGCAGTCTCACGAGCTAGATTTGATACGGTCGGGGCGCTGCATCCAGCTCACGATCGGCATCGCCGGCAAGACCCAACCCATGCCGACCACCACGTAATAGATCGCCTGCCGCCAGCCGGACTCGGCGATCCACGGCATCTGCGCCAGCGCCATGCCGAGCAGGGCCCAGACGGTGGCGAGCACCAGGAGCAGGATGGCGCCGAGGAACTTGCGGGTGCGGATCGTCATGATGGAATGCTGCGGCTTTCGCGTAACTTGCGCTGCGGGAGCGGGGGACTATAAGGGGCACGCAGTCCGGTTCAAGCCTCATTAGCCCAAGTCCTGGTTTCGCTCCCGAATGACGACGATTTCCGCCTCCAACAACCCGCATCGCGCCGTGCGCTGGTGGCTGATCTCGGTGGCCGCGCTGATCGCGCTGATGGTGCTGGTCGGCGGCGCGACGCGGCTGACGGAATCCGGGCTCTCGATCGTCGAGTGGAAGCCGGTCACGGGCAGCGTTCCTCCGCTCTCGGAGGCGCAGTGGGCCGAGGCGTTCGAAGCCTACAAGAAGATCCCGCAATATCGCGAGCTCAACGCGGGCATGAGCCTGCCCGAGTTCAAGCAGATCTTCTGGTGGGAATGGAGCCACCGGCTGCTCGGCCGCTTCATCGGCGTCGCCTATCTCCTGCCGTTCCTGTTCTTCCTGTGGCGCGGCGGCCTCTCCGGTGACTTGAAACGGCGGCTGTGGTTGCTGTTCGCGCTCGGCGGCCTCCAGGGCGCGGTCGGCTGGTGGATGGTGGCCTCGGGCCTGACGGAACGGGTCGAGGTGTCGCAATATCGGCTGGCGACCCATCTGCTGCTGGCGCTGCTGATCTTCGCCGGCATCGTCTGGACGGTGCGGCGGCTCAAAGAGCGGCCGCAGATCGCCGCACCCGCGCGGCTGCGCTTCACCAGCGCGCTGCTTCTCGTCGTGACCTTCGTGCAGATCTATTTCGGCGCGCTGGTCGCGGGGCTGCGCGCCGGGCGTGCCTACAATACCTGGCCGCAGATCGACGGCGCGTTCATTCCCTCCGCCGAGCGGCTGTGGTTCGAGACGCCGTGGTGGCGCAACATGTTCGACAATGTGCTGACGGTGCAGTTCGAGCACCGCATGACGGCCTATGCGCTGTTTGCGCTGGCGGCACTGCACGCTATCGACGCGGTGCGCTCGCGCGCGGGTCTGGCTGCCACCGGCGCGCTCTGGCTGTTCGCGGCGGTGAGCCTGCAGGCGGTGCTCGGCATCCTCACGCTGCTCAACCAGGTGCCGATAGACCTCGCGCTTTCGCATCAGGCGGTGGGGATCGCAGTGCTGACGCTCGCGGTCATGCAGGTGGAACGGCTTGCGTCGCGGCAGTCCACGGAGGCGCAGCCGCGCGCGGTTCCGGTCGGTCAGCCCGGCTGATCACCATCAGCCCGGCCGATCAGGTCAGCAGTAGCCGTACATACCGCACGCGTAGGGCAGGCGCCAGAAATAATCGACCTGCTTCCCGCCGTAATACGCGCCCTGATAGTCGTAGTCCCAGGGGCGGCCGTAATAACCCGGCAGCGTGTGCGAGCCGGGCAGGAGCGGGGTGCCCGGCAGATTGCGGATGTAGCTGCCGATCCCATAGGCCGGAGAGATCAGCGCATCCGGATCGGTCTCGACATAGACCTTTGGCGGCTCCTGCGGCGCAGCCGCAACCGCGGCCCGGCGCTTCGGTGTGGCCGGCAGATCGGCGGCGAGCGCGCTCGAGACCGTCAGCATCACCGCCAGGGCAGGCACCATCCAGCGCAGCATCGTCGGCTCCGAATCAAAAGGGGCGATCCAAGAACGATGTATGCGGCCAATATGGTTAATGACTGTTAACTGGCGGCGCGATTCCGGGACGGCTGTTTGTACCGCCCCGGTGGCAACAACTACGCGCCCAGCGCCTGTTCCAGATCCGCGATCAGATCTTCCTTGTCCTCGATGCCGATCGAGAGCCTGACCACATCGGGGCCGGCGCCGGACTTGATCTTGGCGGCGTCGTCGAGCTGGCTATGCGTGGTCGAGGCCGGATGGATCACCAGCGAGCGGGTGTCGCCGACATTGGCCAGGTGCGAGAACAACTGCAGTTTCGACACCAGGCTGACGCCCGCATCGTAACCGCCCTTCAGGCTGAAGGTGAACACCGCGCCCGCACCCTTCGGCGCGTATTTGCGCGCGAGCTGGTGGTACTTGTCGCTGGGAAGGCCGGCATAGCTGACCGAGGCCACCGCCGGATGGCCCGCGAGGAATTCGGCGACGGCCTTGGCGTTGTCGCAGTGCCTCTGCATGCGCAGCGGCAGCGTCTCGATGCCGGTGAGGATCATGAAGGCGTTGAAGGGCGACAGCGCGGGACCGAGGTCGCGCAGGCCGAGAACGCGGCAGGCGATCGCGAAGGCGAAATTGCCGAACGTCTCCTGCAGCTTGATGCCGTGATATTCCGGCCGCGGCTCGGACAGCATCGGATATTTGCCGCCCGTGGACCAGTCGAACGTGCCGGCATCGACGATGATGCCGCCGAGCGAATTGCCGTGGCCGCCGAGAAACTTGGTCAGCGAGTGCACGACGATGTCGGCGCCGTGGTCGATCGGGCGGATCAGATAGGGCGATGCCAGCGTGTTGTCGACGATCAGCGGCACGCCCGCCTTGCGCGCCACCGTCGAGACGGCCTCGATGTCGGTGATGCTGCCGCCGGGATTGGCGATCGACTCGATGAAAATGGCTTTGGTGCGTGGCGTCACCGCGCGCTCGAAGCTCGCGATGTCGTCGGTATCTGCCCACACCACGTTCCAGCCAAAGCTCTTGAACGCGTGCGTGAACTGGTTGATCGAGCCGCCATAGAGCTTGCGCGCTGCGATGAATTCGTCGCCGGGCTGGAGCAGTTGCTGCAGCACCACGACCTGTGCGGCATGGCCCGAGGCGACCGCGAGCGCCGCGGTGCCGCCTTCGAGCGCGGCAACGCGCTCCTCCAGCACCGCGTTGGTGGGATTGCCGATGCGGGTATAGATGTTGCCGAACGCCTGCAGGCCGAACAGCGAGGCGGCGTGGTCGGCGTCGTTGAAGACGAAAGACGTCGTTTGATAAATCGGAGTCGCGCGCGCACCGGTGGTGGGATCGGGCTGTGCACCGGCATGCACGGCAAGGGTGGAAAATCCCGGAAGGCGATCGCTCATTGGGGGCGTCCTGTTCTCATGGTCTGAAATGGCGCGGCATGCTGATCGGCGCCGCGCCCGCCGTCAAGGCGCCGCTTCACATCAGCGCAATCGTGCTACGCATTGCCGCGTTCGCGAAACGAATCCTTCGCAACTGCGTCAGCTTTGCTCGCTCTTGTTCTTGGCGGCGCGATCCGATGCCGCGGTATCGCCGCCGCCGACACTCATCCGATTGAGGGACAGGCGCATGCCCTGCGTCGGCGCCGGCGCGCGCTTGGAACTCAGCGTGCGCGAATTCACGCCCATCCAGGAGATCTCGGACGACAAACGGCCATATTCGATCTTGGGGCAGCGGTTCATCACGACCTTGATCCCGACCGATTCCGCTTTCGCCGCCGCCGCGTCGTCGCGTGCACCGAGCTGCATCCAAATCACCTTCGGCAGCGGATCGAGCGTGAGCGCCTCTTCGATGACAGGCATGATGTGGCTGGAGTTGCGGAAGATGTCGATCATGTCGATGGGCCGGCCGATGTCGGACAGCGAGGCGACGAAGGGTTTGCCGAGCAGCTCCTTGCCGACATGGCCGGGATTGACCGGGATCATGTCGTAGCCGCGCTGCGCCAGATATTTGAATGCGAAATAGCTCGGCCGCACATTGACCGGCGAGGCGCCGACCATCGCGATCGACTTCACGCTGTTGAGGATGCCGCGGATGTAATTGTCGGGATAGGCGTCGTGGTTCATTGCTCGTCTTTTCTCGTTGACGGTGTCACTCATCCCGCCATGTCGGCGTCCGCTTCTCGATGAAGGCCTTGATGCCTTCCTCGGCGTCGCGCGCCATCATGTTCTCGGTCATCACCTCTGCCGCGTAGCGATAGGCGTCCGCGAGGTTCATCTCGGCCTGGCGATAGAACGCTTCCTTGCCGAGCTTGACCGTGTAGGCTGATTTCAGTGCGACCTTTTCTGCCAGCGCAATCGCGGCGTCGCGCTCGGTGCCGGCCGCGACCACGCGATTGACGAGGCCGATCTCGCGGGCGCGCGCGGCCGGGACCGGCTCACCCGTGAGCAGCATCTCCATCGCCTGCTTGCGCGGCACGTTGCGCGACAGCGCCACCATCGGCGTCGAGCAGAACAGGCCGATGTCGACGCCCGGCGTGGCGAAGCTCGCAGCCTCGGATGCAATCGCGAGATCGCAGCTCGCCACGAGCTGGCAGCCGGCCGCGGTTGCGATGCCCTGGACGGCCGCGACGACGGGCTTCGGCAGGCGCACGATGGCCTGCATCATCGCGCTGCAGGCGGTCATCATCTCGGCAAAGAAGGCGCGGCCGCGATCGGGGTCGGTGCGGCGGGCGGTCAGTTCCTTCATGTCGTGGCCGGCGGAGAAGGCGGGGCCGTTGGCGGCGATCACGACGCCGCGGACCGCCTTGTCGTCGTGGATCTCGTCGAGCTCGGCATGCAGGGCTGCAATCATCGCCGCCGACAGACTGTTGCGCGCGGCCGGACGGTTGAGCGTCAGGATCGCAATGCTGCCGATTGTTTCGCGGAGCAAAATCGGCGGTTGCGGGGAGGGGGCGCGGGCGGCCTGGACGGGCATTGACGCGATTTCCGTTTGAATGATTGCAATTGGATGACGCAGACAACTTAATGTAACAGGGAACGTGAAGCGAGGGTGAGGCGTAGCATGGCGTTAGCGAAAATGAGCGTGGCGGAAGTCGAGCAGTTTCTCCGCGACGAGTTTCCCCAGGCCTTCAGCGGCGATGACATCACGATCGAGAGCGCGGACGGCCAGACCTGCCTTTTGCGCCAGCGCTACAGCGAAAGGATGCTGCGTCCGGGCGGAACCGTGTCCGGGCCGACGTTGATGGCGCTGGCTGATTTCGCGATGTATGTGGTGCTCCTGTCCGCGATCGGCCCGATCGGGCTCGCCGTGACCACCAATTTGAACATCAACTTCCTGCGCAAAGGCCAGCCCGGGCAGGATGTGCTCGCGGAGGCCCGGTTGCTCAAGCTCGGCAAGCGGCTGGCGGTCGGGGAGGTGAACCTCTTGTCCGGCACCTCACCCGATCCGATCGCCCATGTCACCTCGACCTATTCCATTCCAAATGTTTGAGCTTTTTGAAGGTATTATAGCACCGTATTTGTAAGATATTGATTTTTATCATCTAATTTCCGTCGCGGGGCATTGACCGTTGCGCCTCTCTTCTCTAGAAAACCGCGCAGTCTGGCGCGGTGTTCGCGCCGATATCTCCCGTCCACGGAAACTCCGATATGAAAACCTTTTCGGCAAAGCCGGCTGAGGTGACGAAGAAGTGGGTGCTGATCGACGCCAAGGGTCTGGTCGTCGGCCGCCTCGCCACCATCGTCGCCATGCGCCTGCGCGGCAAGCACCTCCCGACCTACACCCCGCACGTTGATTGCGGCGACAACGTCATCATCATCAACGCGCAGCATGCGGTCCTCACCGGTCGCAAGCGCGAGCAGAAGACTTACTACAAGCACACCGGCTATGTCGGCCACGTCAAGGAGCGCACTGCGCGCCAGATCCTCGAGGGCAAGCATCCCGAGCGCGTGCTCGAGAAGGCCGTCGAGCGCATGATCCCGCGTGGTCCGCTCGGTCGCGTCCAGATGGGCAATCTGCGTGTCTACGGCGGTGCCGATCATCCGCACGAGGCGCAGACGCCCGAGAAGCTCGACATCGCCAAGTTGAACCGCAAGAACACGAGGGCCGCATAATCATGGCCGAATCCATTCAGTCGCTCGACCAGCTCTCGCAGCTCAAGACGGCGGCGCCCGATGCGCCCAAGCACGAGAAGAAGGTCGACAAGTTCAACCGCGCCTACGCCACCGGCAAGCGCAAGGACGCGGTCGCCCGCGTCTGGATCAAGCCGGGCGCCGGCAAGGTCACGGTCAACGCGCGTGAGGTCGAGGTCTATTTCGCCCGTCCCGTGCTGCGCATGATGATCGAGCAGCCGTTCGTCGTGGCCGCGCGTGCCGGCCAGTACGACGTGGTCTGCACCGTCGCCGGCGGCGGTCTGTCCGGCCAGGCCGGCGCGGTCCGTCACGGCATCTCCAAGGCGCTGACCTATTTCGAGCCGGAGCTGCGCGGCGTGCTCAAGAAGGGCGGCTTCCTCACCCGCGACTCGCGCGTGGTCGAGCGCAAGAAGTACGGCAAGGCCAAGGCTCGCCGGTCCTTCCAGTTCTCGAAGCGTTAATCGCTTCGGTCACATTCGCCGCGAAAGCGGCTTCAATGAGATGCAAAAGGGCGCTGATTTCAGCGCCCTTTTTGCTGTTCGTTTGTACGCAAATTGATAGCGAGTTTCCTGAAAACTTGGGCACGCGCGAAAACCTGATTCGAACCCGCCGGACATAGCGTCGCATCTGGAAGGGCGCGCAAGTCGGCTGGGCCGATCGCGTAACTGCTATGTCTAAGAGGGGGCCGACATGATGTCGCTCGATAGCATCACGCTCTATTTGGTTGCCACCATGGTTGCCGCACTGCTCGGGGCCATGATGGTGTTTTTCGGCAGGCAGGAAAACAGTCCCGCGCTGAAATGGTGGGGCACCGCATATCTGCTGGGCGCGGCTTCGGTCGCGCTATGGACCGCGGCCGGCGACAAGCTCGGCCCGCATCTCTATCTCGCGCTGAACGCGGTCGGCTTCGTTGCCTGCGGCATGGTGTGGAACGCGGCGCGCGTCTTCCACGGCCGCAAGCCGAACTGGCCGGGTCTCCTCGTCGGCGCGCTAGCCTGGGCCGCGGCCGTCACGCTGCTCGATCCCGCGGCCTCGATGCTGCGCATGATCGTCGGCGCCGGCATCGTCTCGGTCTACGCGGCGCTGACCGCGAGCGAGCTCTGGGTCGAGCGGCGCAAGAGCCTGCAACGGCGCTGGCCGGCCTTCGTGGTGCCGGTGATGCACGGCTGCGTGTTGATGCTGCCGATCCTGCTCGGCAGCTTCCTGCGTCCCAACGATGCCGGCTTCTCCGGCAGCATCTGGGTCACCGTGTTCGCGGTCGAGCTGATCCTCTATGCGGTCGGCACCGTGTTCGTGATCTTCATGCTGGTGTCGGAGCGCACGGTGACGGCGCACCGGACCGCCGCATCGACCGATCCCCTGACCGGCATGCTCAACCGCCGCGGCTTCTCGGAAGCCTGCGGCCGTGTGATCGAGCGCGAGGCCAAGGCCGGTCGTCCCGTGACCGTGATGATCTTCGACATCGACCATTTCAAGTCGATCAACGATCGCTTCGGCCATCCCGCCGGCGACGAGATGCTGAAGCTGTTCTCGACCGTCGTGGTGAATAACCTGCGCATCACCGATATGTCGGGTCGCATCGGCGGCGAGGAGTTCGCAGCGCTCTTGCCTTGTTCGCTGGAGGAGGGCGTGCTGGTCGCCGAACGCGTGCGCGAAGCGTTCGAGACCTCGGGCGTCGTGGTCGATGAAGGCCCGGTCGACACCACCGTCAGCATCGGCGTCGCGGGCGGTCCGGCCGGCACCGAGCTCGAGGTGCTGCTGGCTTCGGCCGACACCGCCCTCTACCAGGCCAAGCGTGGCGGCCGTAACCGCGTCGAGGCGGCCGAGGAGCTGCCGCTGTCGCTGGAGACCTGGCGCCGCCAGACCGCCGCGCGGACAGGTGTGCCGCAGACGCGCCCGGTCACGGCCTGAGGACCAAGCGGCCTTGCGGTAATCACCTGTTTACCAATCGATCCCTACCATTGCGGTCATGGAATCGATCCGTCGACAGAATCCGCAGGCTGCCCTGATGTCGCTCGAAGCCGCAGCGACCTTGGCACGCGGCGGTTTCGCCTGCCTGTTCTCCACGGCGGACGAATATGAGCGTGCGCTGATCACCGAGCGCCGCGCCCAAGGGCGATACACGCAAGGCCGCAGCTATTGGCCGTTCGCGCTGTTTGGCGGCTGCGCGCTGGTCGTGGCGGGAATCGTTCTGCTGTTTGCCTGAGAGCGTACGCATTTTGGGCCGATCAGGGCGCCGTTTCGGCGCCTTTTTCTTTGTCGCCGGCTGCGGTAGACACGCCCATCAAACAGAAGAGGGCGGAAACCGATGATCACCGAGATTGCGCAAATCGACGTCAAGCCGGGCAGCGAGAAGGATTTCGAGGTCGCCGTCGCCAAGGCCAAGGCCGCCTTCGGCCGCTCCAAGGGGTTTCACGGCTTCGAGCTGCACAAGTCGATCGAAAAGCCGCAGCGCTACCGGCTGATGGTGAAGTGGGAGACGCTGGAAAACCACACCGTCGATTTCCGCGGCTCCGAGAATTTCACCGAATGGCGGGGCCTCGTCGGCCAGTATTTTGCCTCGCCCCCGGAGGTCGAGCACACTGAGACCGTGCTGACGACCTGAGCGGCTTCACCACGCGTTACGTCGCATCACGCCGCCAGAGGCGGCGCCTCATACGTCTTGAAATGGTCGATCATGACCTTGGCGATGGCGACCAGCGGCAGCGCCAGCGCAAGGCCCCAGATTCCGAACACGACACCGAGCAGGATCTGGAACGCGAACAGCGTGGCCGGCGGGATGTCGAGTGCCTGACGCTGGAGCAATGGCGTCAGCACATAGCTTTCCATGGCGTGGACGCCGAGGAACAGCAGGAAGGCCGACAGCGCTGCGACCCAGCCTGAGGCGAGGCTCGCCAGCACGACGATGACGCCGGCGATGATGGCGCCGACCGTCGGGATGAAGGCGAGCAATCCGGCCTGGATCCCCAGGATGAACGAGCCGGGGATGCCGATCAGGGCAAGCCCGATCCAGGTCACGACGCCGACCGCGATCATCACGACGATCTGCGCGATCAGCCAGCGCTCCAGCGTCTCGCTGATGCGGTCGATGATCAGGGCGACGCGGGTGCGATGTCTTGCGGGCGCAAGAAACAGCAGCCCGTCGTGATAGATGCTGGGCTGTGCGGCGAAGGCCAGCCCGAGAAACAGCACGATGAAGATATTGCCGACGGCGCTGATGGTGCCGAGCAGCAGCTTGAAGGTCTGGCTCACGATCGCCCCGCCGCTGGAGGCGAGGGCGCCTGCGCCGGACAATCCGTTCTTTGGCGGGGCGCCGGTCGAGGGGCTGGGCTCCGTCGGTGTCGCGTCCGAGGCGGGAGCGGCGCTGCCGAGATCGAAGAAGCTGGTGTCGACGCCGTGGCTGTCGAGGAAGGACTTCACGTTTGTGATCTGCGACTTGATGGTCTTGCTGAGCAGCGAAGCCTGTTCGGCGATGGTGGCGCCGCCGAGATAGGCGACACCCGCCAGCATCAAGGCCAGCACGACGCAGACGATCGCGAGCCGAGCCGTATGCGGCAGGTGCACGCGGCGGCCGAGCGCGTTGGTCAGTGCATTGAGGGCGACGCCGAACAGAAGACCGGCGAAGATCAGCAGCAGTGTGGCGGCAAAATACCAGGTGAACACCAGCAGCGCGGTGAAAAGCACGACACCGATGCCGCCGACCGAGATCGCCCAAGCCAGGTCGTTGCGTGTCGAGGGCCGTTCATCTCTTGAAATCGTCACATCGAGTCCTTTTCGGCGGCTGCAGCCGCCGCACTCTCTCGACAAACGCGCTTCGGATCAAGACCGCGTCAACGCGCTGGTTTGACGCTGCGGTTGGAACGGTGCAGAGCGATGAGGAGAGAACAGGTGGGGGCGGCTTGAGTTTCATCAGCAAGTGGGCCGGTCTGCTCGGGCTTCTCGCCGTGCTCGTGATCGGCGACCAGATCCGGATCAACCGGCCCGGCCACAAATATCGCCTTACGGTCGAGGTGACGACGCCGAGCGGGATCAGGACCGGGTCCGGTATTCTGGCCGTCGTACCCGACCGCGGCTACAGCCGTGGCGGCCGCACCACGATGCGCGGGGAGGCCGTGTTCGTCGACCTCGGCCATGGAAAGAACCTGGTGGCATTGCTGGCGCACCGGCAGGACGCCAAGCTCGACCTCGATGATATCAACTATGTCGCGCTCCGCGCCTACGGCGCCGCGCGCGGCAACCGAGTCTCGTTCAACGAGCTCAACCGGCAGACTGGAGTGGTCCCGGTGCAGGGGGACCTCGTCCCCGTGCTCGTGAGCTTTGGCGATCCTGCAGACCCCGGGACCGCGCGCCTTGTCGCCGGCGACCATGCCGATGCGGTTTTGGGTGACGGCTACGCCATGCGCGGGCTCACCGCCGAGGTGGTGCCCAACGGGCTTTGGCCGATCGATTTCGGTGGCGTATTCGGGGAGCCGGTGACCCGCGGAATCGAGGCGAAACTGCCCTGGCTGACCGCGCCGGGCGAGCTGGCGGCAACCGCGCTGAAGGCCGCCGGCCTGCCCGTAGGAAGCGAGACCGAGGCCCGGGAGGCGTTTGCGCGAAAATAGCATTGCCGTCCCGCGTAGCCCAATGTTGAATTTGTGCCATGCCAAGGGCATGTTTGGAGAATCTTCTTACTGGGAGGTCGGAACGGAAGATGAGAAAGCCGGTCGTCGGCGTGATCGGGAACGCCCATCGCGTCGAAAATCGATTTCAGGTCCAGATGGTCGGCGAGCGCAATCTGCGCGCCGTGGCCGAGGTTTCCGGCGGCCTGCCGTTGATGTTCGCGGGCGCGCCCGACATAACCGACATCAGCGCGCTGCTCGACACCGTCGACGGCATCGTGCTGACCGGCGCCCGCGCCAACGTTCATCCGACCCGTTTCAATGTCGATCCCTGTGCGGCGCACGAGCCCTATGACATCCACCGCGACGAGGTCGCGCTGGCGCTCTCGGTCGCCTGCGTCGCCCGCGGCATTCCGCTGTTCGGCATCTGCCGCGGATTGCAGGAGATGAACGTCGCCTTCGGCGGCTCGCTGCATCCGGAGATCCGCGAAATCCCGGGCCGCATGAACCACCGGATGCCGAGGCTCGAGAACGGCGAGATCCATCCCGATCCGACCGTGGTGTTCGCCGACCGCCACGACGTCGATCTCACGCCGGGCGGCGCGTTCGCGCAGCTGCTCGGCTGCGAGAAAATTCGCGTCAATTCGCTGCACGGCCAGGGCATTCTCGATCCCGGCAAGCGCGTGCTGATCGAAGGCGTTGCCGAGGACGGCACCATCGAGGCGATCCGCATCGCGGAAGCCCCGACCTTCGCGCTCGGCGTGCAATGGCACGCCGAGTACGACCCGCAGCGCAATCCGATCAACCGCAAGCTGTTCGAAGCGTTCGGCGAAGCCCTGGTGGCGAAGCAGCGCGCGGCGGCGTAGTCGGATTGCACGCCGGGACGAAGGCGCTATTTCAGCGCGACCACCGTTCCCCCCGTTCCGGCAAGAACGCCGGCGCGCCCAGGTCGCTCTCCGGCGAGGGCGTCAAGGCTGCCTCCGACAACGCTGCGCTGGTGAAGTTTACACCTGTCGTGACGGAGATCGGGGTGAATTTTCCGGATAAGTGACGGGGCCGGTCTTACGCCGCCGGGTCCAGGCGTCGCGCGCGATAGGCCTGCGGCGACATCAAGGTCAACTTGCGGAACGCCTTGCGAAAGCTGCTCTCGTCCTCGTAGCCGGCCGCGCGTGCGATCGTCTTGACCGGCTGCGTCGTCGTCTCGAGCAGTGTGCGGGCATGCTCGACGCGGCGGCGCGTGATGAAGGCCTGCGGCGGCTCACGCGTGAGTTCCTGAAACTTCCGGTTCAGTGTGCGCTCGCTGAGGCCGAGCGCGCCCGCGAGACGCTTGACCGTCATCGGTCTCTTGCCGGTACGCCGGACCAGGAGATCGGCCCGGGTCAGCAGCGGGTCCTGTGAGAGCAGATAGCCGACCGGCATGAAGATCGATTGGGTGCGCTGCGCGGTGTCGATGACGACGTAGTCCGCGCAGAGCTTTGCGATCTCCTTGCCTTCGACCAGTTCGATCAGCCTGAGCAGGAGGTCGACCCACGACATCGGTCCGGCCGCACAGACGATGCGATCCGCCATGGTGATGACGGCGTCGGCGGCAAGGTCGATGGCAGGATGGCGCTGCCGCAGCTCGCCCTGCAGCCACCAGGTGATGGTGGCGCGGCGGTGATCGAGCAAGCCGGCACCGGCCAGCAGGAAGACGCCGCTGCAAAACGCTCCGATCAGCCGGCCGTTGGCATGTTGTTGCCGCAGCCAGGCGCCGGCCCGGGCATATTGCGGTTGCAGGCGCGCGGCCGTGACGTGATCGACCAGATTGCCGGGGACGAGGATCGCATCGAAGCTGGCGCGCTTGCCAATCGCGCCATCGACCGCGACCATCTGGCCGCCGCCGGCGCGCACGGCCTTGCCGTCGAGCGACAGCGTCTGCCAGGCGAAGCGGGATTTCGCGCCGCTCTGCTGCATCACGTGATTGGCGAGCGACAGCACGTCGGCGACGCCGGCGATCGCCGACTGCATGCAACCTTCCAGCGCCAGAACTGCGAGCTTCATGGGACCTCCAAGCGGCTGACAGCGATCGTATCCGATCGGTGTGCGCGCCGCGTGGCGGAAATTGCCCGATCTCTGGCTTATCTGCCACTGCCTTGTCGGGAGCATCAGGTCCAAATTCGCGCCATCGTCACACGACACGATTGGAGAGAGATATGCCCTACATCACCATTTCCACCGTCCGCGGCATCCTGGATGCCGCGCAGAAGAAGACACTGCTCGAGCGCGTCACCGACCTCATGGTCGAGGTCGAAGGGCAGGGCAGCCCGGAGTTCCGCCGCAACGTCTGGGTCAGGATCGAGGAGCAGGAGCCCTCGCACTGGTCGCTCGGCGGCATGCAGCCGACGCCGGAAATCATCGCCGGTACGTTCGGCCCGATCGGGGCGGACGGGGTGCGGATCGCCAAGCCGAAGATGTAGGTTCGCGCCCAAAACGAAGGGGCGCTCCTCGCGGAGCGCCCCTTGCTTGTCGCGTTCTGTTCGGGCGGCTTAGCCCGAATAGTACATGTCGAATTCGACCGGGTGCGGGGTCATTTCGAAGCGGGCGACTTCGGTCATCTTCAGCTCGATGTAAGCGTCGATGAAGTCGTCGTCGAACACGCCGCCGTTCTTGAGGAAGCCGCGGTCCTTGTCGAGATTTTCCAGCGCCTCGCGGAGCGAGCCGCAGACGGTCGGGATCTGTTTCAGTTCTTCCTTCGGCAGGTCATAGAGGTCCTTGTCCATCGCCGGACCCGGATCGATCTTGTTCTTGATGCCGTCGAGGCCGGCCATCAGCATCGATGCGAAGCCGAGATAGGGATTGGCGAGCGGATCGGGGAAACGCACCTCGACACGCTTGGCCTTCGGATTCGCCGTGTAGGGGATGCGGCAGGAGGCCGAGCGGTTGCGCGCGGAATAGGCGAGCAGCACGGGAGCTTCATAGCCCGGGACCAGACGCTTGTAGGAGTTGGTCGACGGGTTGGTGAAGGCGTTGATCGCCTTGGCGTGCTTGATGATGCCGCCGATGTAGTGGAGGCAGGTCTCCGACAGGTCGGCGTACTTGTTGCCGGCGAAGACCGGCTTGCCGTCCTTCCAGATCGACTGGTGCACGTGCATGCCCGAGCCGTTGTCGCCGTAGATCGGCTTCGGCATGAAGGTGGCGGTCTTGCCGTAGATGTGCGCGACCTGATGGATGCAGTACTTGTAGATCTGCATGTGGTCGGCCATCAGCGTCAGCGTGTCGAACTTCATGCCGAGCTCGTGCTGGGCCGAAGCGACCTCGTGATGGTGCTTCTCGACCTTGACGCCCATCTTGGCCATGGCGCCGAGCATTTCCGAGCGCATGTCCTGCACCGAGTCCTGCGGCGGGACCGGGAAGTAGCCGCCCTTGGTGCGGATGCGGTGGCCGAGATTGCCGCCTTCATATTCGGTGTCGGAGTTGGTCGGCAGCTCGGAGGAGTCGAGACGGAAGCCGGTGTTGTAGGGGCCGCTGGAGAAGCGGACGTCGTCGAACACGAAGAATTCGGCCTCGGGACCGACGAACACGCTGTCGCCCACGCCCATCGACTTCACCATGGCTTCCGCCTTCTTGGCGATGCCGCGGGGGTCGCGGTTGTAGGCCTCGCCGGTGGTCGGCTCGAGCACGTCGCAGGTGATGACCATGGTGGTCTCGGCGAAGAACGGATCGATCGTCGCGGTCACCGGATCGGGCATCAGGCACATGTCGGACTCGTTGATCGCCTTCCAGCCGGCGATCGAGGAGCCGTCGAACATCGTCCCTTCGGCGAAGATATCGTCGTCGATCATGCCGACGTCGAACGTCACATGCTGCCACTTGCCGCGCGGATCGGTGAAGCGCAGGTCGACGTACTTAACGTCGTTGTCCTTGATCGATTTCAGGACGTCTTTGGCGGTCTTCATGCATACCCCTTTTGGCTCTGCGGGTCGGTTTCCAGGTGAGCAAGATTATTCTCGCGTTTGGCGAGTTCGCGCGCGACCGCACAAACGAAATCAGGCCGCCGAAGCAGCCTTATTTCTTTTCACAGTGTCGCAAGCTGCGGGATAGCACCCGGCTCAGATAGCGTCCAGCCCGGATTCGCCGGTTCGGATGCGGATCGCCTCTTCGATGTTGGAGACGAAAATCTTGCCGTCGCCGATCCGTCCGGTCTGCGCAGCGCGGCGAATTGCGTCGATGGCGCGTTCGACCAGATCGTCGCCGATCACGATCTCGATCTTCACTTTCGGCAGGAAGTCGACGATGTATTCCGCGCCGCGATAAAGCTCGGCGTGCCCCTTTTGGCGGCCAAAGCCCTTGGCTTCGGTGACGGTAATGCCTTGCAGGCCGACTTCCTGAAGCGCTTCCTTCACCTCGTCGAGCTTGAATGGCTTGATGATGGCTTCGATTTTCTTCACTGCGCGCCTCCCGGCCTTTCGATCAAATAGCAACGTCTTCGTCAGGATGCGCTTTTGTCACGCACGATCGTGTCTTCGATATGCCGCACTCCCTGACCAGTCCGGCAACAACGGCCGGCCACACCCTGAAAGATGCCAGTGAGCACGACGAACCGAAGCGGCTTCCTCGAAAGCAGGGTCTATGCCAAGTTGCAAATGCCCTGATTATTGGAGCGTTATCAGCCTTTTAACGAGCAACTCTGATAGGTGGAGCCGACCGGCCCAAAATACCGAAGACTACGAAATAGGCAAACAGTTCGATTTGTGTGCAGATCGATGTTCTGTCGGTCGGATCGGGACGGAAGATGCCTGTTGAAGAGGCGTTTGTACAGGGAAGTGGCATGGAAGTTCTGACCAACGCTGAAATGGCGCGCGCCGACCAGCTCTCGATCGCGGCAGGCACCCCCGGCTTCAAGCTGATGCTGAGCGCGGGCCAGGCCGTCACTGAGGCCGCCAACGCGCTGGTGGAGGAGGGGCCGATCCTGATCGTGGCGGGCCCCGGCAACAACGGCGGCGACGGTTTCGTCGCGGCCGCCGAGCTCGCCGCGCAGGGCCGGGAGGTCTCGGTGATCCTGATGTGCGAGCGCGACCAGCTCCAGGGCGATGCGGCCTCAGCCGCGCGCGGCTGGAAGCATCCGGTGCTCCCGTTCAATCCCCAGGCGATCGGACGGCCCGCTCTGATCATCGACGCGCTGTTCGGCGCAGGCCTCAGTCGTCCGGTCGACGGCGAGGCGCGCGCGATGATCGAGGCGATCAACGCCAACGGCGCTCCCGTACTCGCGGTCGACCTGCCGAGCGGCATCAACGGCACCAGCGCCGCCGTGATGGGCGTGGCGGTGAATGCCACCGAGACCGTTACCTTCTTCCGCAAGAAGCCGGCGCACCTGCTGATGCCCGGCCGGATGCATTGCGGCCACGTGCGCGTCGCCGACATCGGGATCGACGCACAGGTGCTGGACGAGATCGCGCCGCGGACTTTCGAGAACGATCCGGATTTCTGGAGCGCCGCCTTTCCGGTGCCGCGCATCGACGGCCACAAATATGCGCGGGGCCATGTGCTCGCGGTCTCCGGCGACGCGGCGGCGACCGGCGCGGCACGGATGGCAGCGCGCGCGGCGTTGCGGGCCGGTGCGGGTCTCGTGACGCTGGCCACCCCGCGCGATGCGCTCGCGATCAATGCGGCCGCACTGACAGCGGTGATGGTTCGCCCCGTCGACACCGCGATCGAGTTCGGCGAGCTGCTCGGCGACAAGCGCTACAACACCTGCATGATCGGTCCCGGCACCGGCATCGGCGAGCGAACCTGCGACTTCGTCCACACGGCGCTCGGCGCGCAGCGGCATCTCGTGCTCGACGCCGATGCGTTGACGAGCTTTGCCGCGAACCCCGAGCGCCTGTTCGAATCGATCAAGTCCTCGCAGGACAATGCGGTGGTGCTGACGCCGCACGAGGGCGAGTTTCCGCGCCTGTTCTCCGATCTCAGCAACAAATATCCGGGCCGCTCGAAGCTGGAACGCGTCCGCGCCGCTGCCGAGCGCTCCGGCGCGGTCGTGCTCTTGAAGGGGCCTGACACCACGATCGCCGCGCCGGACGGCCGCGCCACCGTTGCCGCCAACGCACCGCCATGGCTTGCCACCGCCGGCGCCGGCGACGTGCTCGCGGGGATCATCGCCGGGCTTTTGGCGCAAGGCGTGCCGGCCTTCGAAGCCGCCAGCATCGGTGTGTGGATGCATGGTGAAGCGGGCAGCGAGGCAGGGCCGGGCCTGATCGCGGAAGACCTGACGGAGACGCTGCCGGCCGTGCACCGGCGGATCTATAATGCGCTTGGGGTGGAGTACTAAGTGATCAGAGAGCTCGCGCTCACCGATACGGGCGCGGCAGCGCGGCTCCATCGGATTGCGTTTGACCATGCGATGCCTTGGCTCGTCGGGCTATATACGCCCGACGAGGACCGCTGGTTCTACCGCGAGCATGTCTTCGCGATGTGCCGCGTGTGGGGACGCTTCGACGGTGATGAGCTCAGCGGGCTCATCGCCTTCCATGACGGCTGGATCGAGCAGCTCTACGTGCTTCCCGCCGCCCACGGCCGCGGTGTCGGCACCGAGCTCCTCGACATTGCCAAGGGGGCTTGCGAACGGCTCGAGCTCTGGACCTTCCAGCGCAACGCGCGAGCGCGGCGCTTCTATGAAGCGCGCGGGTTCACGCTGGTCGAAAAGACCGACGGAACGCGGAACGAGGAGCGGGAGCCCGACGTCCGCTACCTCTGGACGCGTGCGGGCCGATAACTCACTCCACCGCGTACCAGCGCACCAGCCGCGGCGCGGCCCAGTCGGTGACGACGGATTCGATCAGCCATCGTCCGGGGGAGGTCGCGGCGAACGCGATGCGCTGGGTCTGGCCGGGCTCGATGGCGAGCGTGTCGAGCCAGTAGGGCTTCCAGCCGTCGTCGAGCCGGTCGAGCAGACGGAAGTGATGGCCGTGCAGGTGGAACACGCTGGTGACCGGCGCGGGGTTCTTGAGGGCCAGCACGACGGTGCGGCCGGGCTTGGTACGGAAGGCGGGAGCGGAGGCGACGGAGAAGCCTGCAGGCCGGGTCCAGCCGGCGTCGGGTGCGCCGAGCGCGACATCGAACCGCAGGGCGCCTCTCAGGTCGAGCTTCTCGGGCAAGTCGTTCGGCGGGAGTCGCTCGGGCGGCAACAGCGCCGCGCGCCGCTCCGGTTCGCCGGATATCGTGAGCTTCCCGATGGGGCGCGCCTCCTTGCCGTCATGGAGCAGGAAGGGGACCGAGGCGGCCGCATCCACCACGGCGTCGGCACGCGCGCCGGGGGCCAGCACCAGGGCGCCGCTCCGCGCCGGGAATGGCTCGGCCGGTTGTCCGTCCAGCGCCACCACGCGGACGTCATGATTCTCCAATTTGATCGCCAGGACAGACCGTTGCGAGCCGTTGATGAAGCGCAGCCGCAACCGCTCACCGGCCCTAGCTGAGAGTTCAAATGAAGTCTGCCCGTTGATTGTGTACAGCGGCGTCGTGTCGCTCGGGTCGTGCCCCGGGGGGAGCGCGGTCCCGTCCGGCCGCAGGCGCCATTCCTCGATCAGCAGAATCTCGTCGCGATCGACGGCGATCCGGATTGGTTCGTTGGCGATGATCGCAAGCGGGCGCGCGGGCTGCTTGAGGCTGTCCTCGAAAAGGCGGAAGTCGGCCAGCAGCGTCCCGGCGCTTGCTATTGAAATAATTGAGGTTTCGGTCGTGTCCGGCGCTGTCGGCGCGCGCCCCCGCAGCGGGTCGACCGCGGCCGGGCCATTCAGGCCGTACCAGACTGGGGCAAGCGGCACAGGCAGATCGTTGCGGAAGACCACTTCGCAGCGGTCGCCACGCCTGAGACGGACGCCCCTGGTGTGGCTTACGGCGGCCAGCTCCCAGATTGGTGTAGCCGGCTGACCTGGCCGCAGAGGCAGGGTCGCGAGTCGGGCCTGGAGCGCGACCTGGGCGTTCACCAGCGGGCCTGCGCCGCCGGACATCAGCCCGGTTGCAGAGGCTCCGAGCGAGGCGCCAAGTCCGGCCAGAACCTCGCGCCTGTTGGGGTCGAAGAGCCGCAGTTTCATGGCTCGATCCGGACCATGCCACGCTGGATAAGTCCAGCCATCCTGCCTACTTGAAGCAGGTATCGATCGGACCATTTTTTTGCTGCGAACAGGCGGGCACATGCTATAAGCCCGCCGCCCGCGGCATCGCGGCCGGTCTTGATGCAAATTTACGCGGGCGTGGCGGAACTGGTAGACGCGCTGGATTTAGGTTCCAGTGACGAAAGTTGTGGGGGTTCGAGTCCCTCCGCCCGCACCAAGCGCTTTCAGCGTTTGCACGGATTACCCAAGGGCTGCTTCCACACGGAGTGTTTCCGGCGGAAGCGGTCCGATCAACCGCCGGCGTTGAGGCGTTCGCCTCGCGCCGGATCGATTAATGACAGCGTCCCGACGCGATAGCGTGCCGGGGCCGAACGAGAAGAAGATTGGACGCCATGCAGGTCACAGAAACCCTCTCGGAAGGTTTGAAGCACGAGTTCAAGATCAGCGTTCCCGCGTCTGATCTCGACGCCAAGGCCGGCGCCAAGCTCGTCGACCTCAAGGACAAGGTCCGCATCAACGGCTTCCGCCCCGGCAAGGTGCCGGTCTCTCACCTGAAGAAGGTGTATGGCCGCTCGGTGATGGCCGAGACCATCGATCAGACCATCCGCGACACCAACACGCAGCTGTTCTCCGAGCGCGGCTTCCGCCTTGCGACCGAGCCGAAGATCACCATGCCGAGCGAGCAGGCCGAGGTCGAGGAGCTGCTGAGTGGCAAGACCGATCTGACCTACACGGTTGCGATCGAGGTGGTGCCGGCCATCGCGCTCGCCGACTTCAAGTCCTTCCAGGTCGAGAAGCCGGTCGCCGAGGTGACCGACGCCGACGTCGACGAGGCGATCAAGCGCATCGCCGATTCCAACCGCGGCTATGCCGCGAAGGCGGACGGCGCCAAGGCTGAGTCGGGCGACCGTGTCACCATCAGCTTCAAGGGCACCATCAACGGCGAAGCCTTCGAGGGCGGCACCGGCGAGGGCATCCAGGTCGTGATCGGCTCCAACACCTTCATTCCGGGCTTCGAGGAGCAGCTCATCGGCATCGGCGCGGGCGAAACCCGCACGCTGAAGGTGACGTTCCCCAAGAACTACATGAGCGAGAAGCTCGCCGGCCAGCCGGCCGAGTTCGAGACCACTGCAACGACGATCGAGGCGCCTCAGGACATCGCGATCGACGACGAGTTCGCCAAGACGCTTGGCCTCGAATCGCTGGACAAGCTGAAGGAAGCCGCGCGCGAGCGGCTGGTCGCCGAGTTCGCGACCGCGACGCGCCAGCGCGTCAAGCGCGCGCTGCTCGACCAGCTCGACGAGGCCCACCGCTTCGAGGCTCCGCCCTCGCTCGTCGACGAGGAGTTCAATCTGATGTGGAACTCGGTCAGGGCCGAGATGGACTCCGCGGCCAAGACCTTTGCCGACGAGAACACCACTGAAGACGCCGCCAAGGAAGAGTACCGCAAGATCGCCGACCGCCGCGTGCGGCTCGGCCTCGTGCTCTCGGAGATCGGCGAGAAGAACAAGATCACCGTGACCGACGACGAGGTCGGTCGCGCCGTGATCGAGCGGGCGCGCTCGATGCCCGGCCGCGAGAAGGAAGTCTGGGACTATTACCGCAGCAACGCCCAGGCGCTGGCCCAGCTTCGTGCACCGATTTACGAGGACAAGGTCGTCGACTTCATCCTCGAGCTCGCCAACGTGACCGAGAAGAAGGTCTCGCGCGACGACCTCTACAAGGACGACGAGGCGGAAAAGACCGCTGCCTGAAGGCTTTGAGGCAATCCTTTGCCCAAGAAAGCCTTCTATTAAGGATGATCAAGGATCAGGCCCGGCTAGCCATGTGGCTGGCTGGGCCTTTTTGCGAGAATCAGCTTCAAGTGCCGGATGGATTAAGCCTTAATTCGCTCCGCACTTGTCTGGCGCGAATTGGGCTATATCTGTCGGTACGCCCTTTACCTACGCGTTCTACTTCTACCAACTTCCTGCATCACGGGACGTCCATCGGCCTTCCGGCAAGTCCAGCAAGCCTGGCAGCCAAGACTGGCGATGTCCTCCTAAAACCCCAGGTGACTCATGCGCGATCCGGTTGAAACCTACATGAACCTCGTGCCCATGGTGGTCGAGCAGACCAACCGTGGCGAGCGCGCCTACGACATTTTCTCGCGCCTTTTGAAGGAGCGCATCATCTTCCTGACCGGACCGGTCGAGGACGGCATGTCGACGCTGATCGTCGCGCAGCTCCTGTTCCTCGAGGCGGAAAATCCGAAGAAGGAAATCTCGATGTACATCAACTCGCCGGGCGGCGTGGTGACGTCGGGTCTTGCGATCTACGACACCATGCAGTTCATCCGCCCGCCGGTCTCGACGCTGTGCACGGGGCAGGCGGCCTCGATGGGCTCGCTACTGCTCTGCGCCGGCGAGAAGGACATGCGCTTCTCGCTGCCGAACGCGCGCATCATGGTGCATCAGCCCTCCGGCGGCTTCCAGGGCCAGGCCACCGACATCATGCTGCACGCCCAGGAAATCCTGAACCTGAAGAAGCGGCTCAACGAAATCTACGTGAAGCATACCGGCCAGACCTACAAGACGATCGAGGATGCGCTGGAACGCGACAAGTTCCTGACCGCGAACGACGCCAAGGAGTTCGGTCTGGTGGACAGGGTCATCGACAAGCGCGCCGAGGAGCCGGCGGGCCCGAAAACCCCGTAGCACTACCGGGATGCAGCAGCGATCCCCGGCATCGCAGGGGATCGTCAGGACGCCGTTCATGCTAAGGACGCGTTCGCAGGGGGCGCAAAAGCAATTTTGCGCCCAGCGGCAGGCAGAAAGTTCCGCTTTCGTGCTTGTTTTTCGTGGCAATCCGGCCACGTAACCGCGATTTCGATCAGTTCTCCCGTGCCAAGACGTGAAATCACGGTATTGTCACGGGTAGCCGGCGGCTCCCCGATTAGCGAATTCTTGATAGTCGGGTGACAGCATGGTTGGCTACGAATGATCGGCTATGATCGCGGAGAGTCGAGTGACCGTGATTCGCACGGGATGTAACGCGTAGGGTCTTTTTTGGTACGGAATTTGCTCTATTTGAGTCCCATGCCGACTACTGTGTCGGAATGGGCGATCGAGCGGACGAGATCGAACCGCGGACGGAGACATGAATGAGTAAGGTCGGCACGAGCGACTCCAAGAACACGCTATATTGCTCGTTCTGCGGCAAGAGCCAGCACGAAGTCCGCAAACTGATCGCGGGTCCCACGGTCTTCATCTGCGACGAGTGCGTCGAGCTGTGCATGGACATCATCCGCGAGGAAAACAAATCCTCGCTGGTCAAGTCGCGCGACGGCATTCCGACGCCGAAGGAAATCTGCAAGGTGCTGGACGATTACGTGATCGGCCAGAGCCATGCCAAGAAGGTCCTGTCGGTCGCGGTGCACAACCACTACAAGCGCCTCAATCACCAGACCAAGCACAACGACGTCGAGCTTGCGAAGTCGAACATCCTGCTGATCGGTCCGACCGGTTCGGGCAAGACGCTGCTCGCGCAGACGCTCGCCCGCATCCTGGACGTGCCCTTCACGATGGCTGACGCGACGACGCTGACCGAAGCCGGCTATGTCGGCGAGGACGTCGAGAACATCATCCTGAAGCTGCTTCAGGCCGCCGACTACAATGTCGAGCGCGCCCAGCGCGGCATCGTCTACATCGACGAAATCGACAAGATCAGCCGCAAGTCCGACAATCCCTCGATCACACGCGACGTGTCGGGTGAGGGCGTGCAGCAGGCGCTGCTGAAGATCATGGAAGGCACGGTGGCTTCGGTCCCGCCGCAGGGCGGCCGCAAGCATCCGCAGCAGGAATTCCTGCAGGTGGATACCACCAACATCCTGTTCATCTGCGGCGGTGCGTTCGCCGGCCTCGAGAAGATCATCTCGGCGCGCGGCCGGTCGACCTCGATCGGCTTTGCGGCCCAGGTGCTCGCGCCGGAGGATCGCCGGACCGGCGAGATCTTCCGTCACGTCGAGCCTGAGGACCTCCTGAAGTACGGCCTCATTCCCGAGTTCGTCGGCCGTCTGCCGGTCGTGGCGACGCTCGAGGACCTCGACGAGGCCTCGCTGAAGAAGATCCTCACCGAGCCGAAGAACGCGCTGGTGAAGCAGTACCAGCGGCTGTTCGAGATGGAGAACATCGAGCTGACCTTCGCCGACGAGGCGCTTGGCGCGGTCGCCCGCAGGGCGATCGAGCGCAAGACCGGCGCGCGTGGTCTGCGTTCGATCCTCGAGGCGATCCTGCTTGAGACCATGTTCGACCTGCCGGGCCTCGAAGGTGTGGAAGAAGTCGTGATTTCGCGCGAAGTCGTGGAAGGAACGGCCCGTCCGCTCTACATCTACGCCGATCGGTCCGATCGCGCCGTCGAGAACGCCAGCGCCTGATTTGCGGCGCTGGAACGCTCCAATCGTCTTATCAAGTAAGGGCTGCGGAAAGTTCCTCCGCAGCCGGTGTTGCGTCGCTTATTCGCGTGCGTAAGCGCCTGATGGCGCGCGTCTTTCAATGACTTGACACCCCCCCGCTCGATAGCCACCTAATATCGACGGCGAGCGAAACTTCTGTTCAAGATTCGCCTCAGTTCCGATCCGGCAAGCCCAGTCCGCCCCGTAAATGGCAGGCTGGTTTGTGGATCACCTCGGCACCTTGTGGCGGTTGCGCATGAGCATGCGGGCTGCGTGCAAGGGGGCAAAGCAAAAGGAAAAGGCCATGACGAATCCAAAACCCCGGCCAACCATTGTCCATGGCGAAACACACGCTTACCCCGTGCTGCCGCTGCGCGACATCGTCGTCTTCCCGCACATGATCGTTCCGCTCTTCGTCGGCCGCGAGAAGTCGATCCGCGCGCTCGAAGAGGTGATGAAGAACGATGCGCTGATCATGCTCGCGACGCAGAAGAACGCGTCGGACGATGATCCGGCGCCCGATGCCATTTACGAGACCGGTACGCTTGCCAGCGTGCTGCAACTCCTGAAGCTTCCCGACGGCACCGTGAAGGTGCTGGTCGAAGGGCTCGAGCGTGCGCGCGTGCAGAAGTACACCGATCGCAGCGAGTACTATGAAGCGACCGCAATTGCGCTCGCCGACACCGACGCGAAGTCGGTCGAGGCGGAAGCGCTGTCGCGTTCGGTCGTGTCCGACTTCGAGAGCTACGTGAAGCTCAACAAGAAGATCTCGGCCGAAGTCGTCGGTGTCGTGCAGGCGATCACCGATTTCGCCAAGCTCGCCGACACCGTTGCCTCGCATCTCGCCGTCAAGATCGCCGACCGCCAGGGCATCCTTGAGACGCTGTCCGTCACCACGCGCCTGGAGAAGGTGCTGGGCCTGATGGAGAGCGAGATCTCGGTGCTGCAGGTCGAGAAGCGCATCCGCTCGCGCGTCAAGCGCCAGATGGAGAAGACCCAGCGCGAGTATTATCTCAACGAGCAGATGAAGGCGATCCAGAAGGAACTCGGCGACGACGATGGTCGCGACGAGCTCGCCGATCTCGAAGAGAAGATCTCCAAGACCAAGCTCTCCAAGGAAGCGCGCGAGAAGGCGCAGCATGAATTGAAGAAGCTGCGCCAGATGTCGCCGATGTCGGCGGAAGCGACCGTCGTGCGCAACTATCTGGACTGGCTGCTGTCGATTCCGTGGAACAAGAAGTCCAAGGTGAAGAAGGATCTGGGGGCGGCGCAGGCCGTTCTGGACTCCGATCACTACGGGCTGGAGAAGGTCAAGGAACGCATCGTCGAGTATCTCGCGGTGCAGTCGCGCGCCAACAAGCTGACCGGCCCGATCCTGTGCCTCGTCGGCCCCCCCGGCGTCGGCAAGACCTCGCTCGGCAAGTCGATCGCGAAGGCGACAGGGCGCGAATTCGTGCGCGTCTCGCTCGGCGGCGTGCGCGACGAGGCCGAGATCCGCGGTCACCGCCGCACCTATATCGGCTCGATGCCCGGCAAGATCATCCAGTCGATGCGTAAGGCGAAGTCGTCCAATCCGCTGTTCCTGCTGGACGAGATCGACAAGATGGGCGCCGATTTCCGCGGCGATCCGTCCTCGGCCTTGCTCGAGGTCCTCGACCCCGAGCAGAACGGGACGTTTGCCGACCACTATCTGGAGGTCGACTACGATCTGTCGAACGTCATGTTCATCACGACCGCGAATACGCTCAATATTCCCGGCCCGCTGATGGACCGCATGGAGATCATCCGGATCGCCGGCTACACCGAGAACGAGAAGGTCGAGATCGCGCGCAAGCACCTGATCCCGAACGCGGTCTCCAAGCACGGCCTCGACTCCAAGGAGTTCTCGATCGACGACGACGCGCTGCTGCTGCTGATCCGCCGCTACACCCGCGAAGCGGGCGTGCGTAATCTGGAGCGTGAGCTCTCTACACTCGCCCGCAAGGCGGTGAAGGAGCTGATGATCTCCAAGAAGAAGTCGGTCAAGGTCACCGAGAAGACTCTCGAAGAGCTTCTGGGCGTGCCGAAGTACCGCTACGGCGAGATCGAGAGCGAGCCGCAGGTCGGCATCGTCACCGGCCTTGCCTGGACCGATGTCGGCGGCGAGCTCCTGACCATCGAAGGCGTCATGATGCCCGGCAAGGGCAAGATGACGGTCACGGGCAATCTGCGCGACGTGATGAAGGAGTCGATCTCGGCGGCTGCGTCCTATGTCCGCTCGCGCGCGATCGTCTACGGCATCGAGCCGCCGCTGTTCGACCGCCGCGACATCCACGTGCACGTGCCGGAAGGCGCGACGCCGAAGGACGGTCCGTCCGCGGGCGTGGCGATGGCCACCGCGATCATCTCGGTCATGACCGGCATCCCGGTCCGCCACGATGTCGCGATGACCGGCGAGATCACGCTGCGCGGCCGCGTGCTGCCGATCGGCGGCCTGAAGGAGAAGCTGCTTGCCGCTGCTCGCGGCGGCATCAAGACGGTGCTGATCCCCGAGGACAACGCCAAGGATCTCACGGAGATTTCCGATGCGATCAAGGGCGGCATGGAGATCATCCCGGTCTCGCGCCTCGACGACGTCGTCGCCAGGGCGCTGGTGAAGAAGCCGGTGCCGATCGTCTGGGAAGAGGACACCAAGGTGACGGTGAAGCCGGACGGCGACGAAGCCGCCGGCGGACTGACCGCTCACTAGGTTCAGCAAGAGATGATAAAACGGCGCCTTCGGGCGCCGTTTTTGTTTTGGGGAGGGTTGCGATGCAGGTCGACGGGCAATGCCATTGCGGGCAGATCACCTTCGAGGCCGAGATCGACCCCGAGGCGGTCTCGGTCTGCCATTGCCGCGACTGCCAGACGCTGACGGGTTCGCCGTTCCGGGTGACCGCGATCTGCACCAAGGCCGACGTGAAGCTGACCGGCGGCACTCCGAAGGTCTACGGCAAGCGCGGCGACAACGGCCGGATGCGTTTCCAGCATTTTTGCGGCGACTGCGGTTCCCCGCTGTTCACCAGCGGCGAGGGCGACCAGGCCGACGACTGGGGCATCCGCTGGGGCAGCATCCGCCAGCGCGACCAATTGCGGCCGGTGAGGCATATCTGGTGCCAGTCGGCCGCGGTGTGGATCGACGCGGTGCCGCTGTTGCCGGGAAGGCCGGGGGATTGAGGTTCAGCTTGCGATAAAGCCCGCCTTCGTCAGACGGCTTCGGCGTGGCGGCCTTCGCCCGCTTCGCGCCGATGAACTCTGGGGCTGGCCTGCCGAGCCGAAGCTCGCGAAGCGAGCGAAGGCTGGTGGGCGGTCACGGATTCGAACCGCGGACCCTCTCGGTGTAAACGAGATGCTCTAACCAGCTGAGCTAACCGCCCCACGGCGCCTCTTTAGCGCTCCAGCGGGGGCTGGAGCAAGAGGTGGCCGCGTCGCAAACCGCGCTGATTTGACCGCTTGATGGGCTTCCGGCGTGGTATCACGACCGGCAAAACGACAGGGGGCCTCAATGCAACAGCCAAGCGGACACGAGCAAAACGCCGACCAGATCGCCTATTGGAACGGGCCGAGCGGACAGCGCTGGGCCGACCGCCATGCGGCACAGGAAACACTGCTCGGACCCATTGCCGACGTGCTGATCGACCGCGCGAGGCCGAAGCCGGGGGAACGCGTTCTCGACGTCGGCTGCGGCTCCGGCGCGACGACGTTCGCGTTCGCCAAAGCGGTGGCGCCTGACGGCTTTGCGCTCGGGCTCGACGTCTCCGAGCCGATGCTGTCGCAGGCGCGCGCGTTTGCGCCAAAAGGGCTGCCGCTCGATTTCGTGCTGGCAGACGCGACGGTGTATCCGTTCGAGCCGGCGAGCTTTGATCTGCTCGCCTCGCGCTTCGGCGTGATGTTCTTCGCCGATCCCATCGCGTCCTTCACCAATCTGCGCCGTGCGCTGAAGCCGTCGGGACGGCTCGCCTTTGCCTGCTGGCGCGAGCCGAAGGAAAATCCGTGGATGATGGCGCCGCTGATGGCGGTCTACAAGCACGTGCCCAAGATGCCGCCGGTCGGACCGGAGGAGCCAGGCCCGTTCGCCTTTGCCGCGGAGGAGCGCGTGACGCGCATCCTGACGGGTGCAGGCTTCGTCAACGTGGCGATGGAGCCGCATAATCTGGCGATGGACATCGCCATCGGCGGCGGGCTCGATGCCGCGGTCGAAGGCTCGCTCCAGATCGGCCCCGCCAGCCGCGCGCTGCAGGGCCATCCGCCGGAGACATATGCGGCCGCCAAAGCGTCGATCCGAGAGACGCTCGCGCCGTTCCAGAAGGGGCAGAGCGTGGCGTTGCAGGGCGCGATTTGGATCGTGACGGCGAAGGCGGTGTAGCCTCCGCTTTCTCCGCCGTCATTGCGAGCGGAGCGAAGCAATCCAGAATCCCTCCGTGGAGACTCTCTGGATTGCTTCGTCGCTTCGCTCCTCGCAATGACGATGTGGATGGACCTTGCCTACACCACGTCATCCGGCGCCAGCGCGCAGCCATTGTCGGGATGCGTCTCGATCTGGAGCGTGGTGTGGCCGATGCGGAACGACGCCGTCAGCAGCTGCGCGGTCTCCATCAGGAATGCATCGGCGGCTCCCGCGGGCATCACGAGATGGCACGTCAGCGCCGTCTCGGTGGTCGAGATCGGCCAGACGTGAAGATCGTGGATTGCTGACACGCCCGGCCGTTCCAGCAGGAACAGCTTGATCGCGGCGAGATCGGTGCCCTTGGGGGCTGCGGCCATCGACATGTCGATGGAGCCGCGCAGCAGGCTGGTGGTGCTCCAGAGGATGGTAGCGCAGATCACGAGGCTGGTGACGGGATCGAGCCAGAGCCAGCCGGTCCAGATGATCAGCGCCGCCGAGACCACTACGCCGAGCGAGACCGCGGCGTCGGCCGCCATGTGCAGGTACGCGCCTTCGATGTTGATGTCGTCTTTGCGTCCGCGCGCGAACAGCAGCGCGGTGAAGCCGTTGATGAGGATACCGATGCCGGCGACCACCATGACGGTCACGCCCGCGACCGGCTCCGGCTCGCGCAAACGCAAAATTGCCTCCCAGCCGATCGCGCCGGTGGCGACCAGCAGGAACACCGCGTTCGCCAGCGCGGCCAGGATGGTGGAAGCGCGAAAGCCGTAGGTGAAGCGACCGCTCGGCGCGCGCCGCGCCGCGATCGATGCGCACCACGCCACGACCAGGCCGAGCACGTCGGACAGATTGTGGCCGGCGTCCGCAAGCAGGGCGGTGGAGTTGCCGAGATAGCCGTAGATCGCCTCGGCCACCACCAGCGCGGTGTTGAGACTGATGCCGATCGCGAACGCCTTGCCGAAACTGGCGGGCGCATGGACATGCCCGTGGCCAAGATCATGACTGTGCCCATGATCGTGCGCGTGGCCGGCATGGTCATGGTGGTCATGACCGCGATGGTCGTGGCTGCCCAATGCTAGCGCTCCCTGGATGCGGCCAAATCAGGCGCCATTGTAGGCGTTTCGCGCGTGACGTCACGGCGGAACAGCAAATAGAGCGCCGGCAACACCAGCAGCGTCAGCACGGTCGAGGAGATGATGCCGCCGATCACCACGGTCGCCAGCGGCCGCTGCACCTCGGCGCCGGCACCGGTCGCGAGCGCCATCGGTACGAATCCGAGGGACGCCACCAGCGCGGTCATCAGCACCGGACGCAGCCGCGTCAGCGCGCCTTCGCGCACCGCCTCGGCGATCGGCCGCCCCTCGCTGCGCAGCCGCTCGATGAAGGCGATGATGACGAGGCCGTTGAGCACGGCGACGCCCGACAGCGCGATGAATCCGACGCCGGCGCTGATCGACAGCGGAATGCCGCGCAGCAGTAGCGCCGCGACGCCGCCGGTCAGCGCCAGCGGCACGCCGGAGAACACCAGCGCCGCATCGGCCGCCGATCCCATGCCCATGAACAGCAGCAGGAACACCAGCAGCAGCGCCACCGGGACGACGATCGTCAGCCGCTTGGTCGCCGAGACCAGTTGCTCAAATTGTCCGCCCCAGCCGATCCAGTAGCCCGGCGGCAGCTTGACCTTCTCCGCGACGGCGCCTTGCGTCTCGGCGACGAAGGAGCGCAGATCGCGCCCCCTGACATTGGCCATCACCACGACGCGGCGCTTGCCGTTCTCGCGGCTGATCTGGTTCGGGCCCGGCGCGACCTCGATCGTGGCGACAGAGGACAGCGGCACGTAGCGCAGCGGCGCGTTCGCGCCCGGCCATGCGGTCTTCGTGACGGCCGCCACATCCTCGCCCGGAGGCAGCGGGATCGGCAGCGACTTGATCGCGTCCGGATCGGCGCGCAGGCTCTCGGGCAGGCGCACCACGATGTCGAAGCGGCGATCGCCCTCGAACAGCTTGCCGGCCGGCTTGCCGCCGATCGCGATCTCGACGAGGTTCTGCACCTCACCGATGCTGAGCCCGTAGCGCGACAGCGCCGGGCGGTCGAGCTTGACGGTGAGGATCGGCAGGCCGGCGATTTGCTCGGTCTTGACGTCGGCGGCGCCCTCGATGCCGCGGACCACGCCGTTGACCTGCTGGGCGATGCCAGCGAGCACGTCGAGGTCGTCGCCGAAAATCTTGACGCCGACGTCGCTGCGGATGCCGGCGATGAGCTCGTTGAAACGCATCTGGATCGGCTGGGTCATACCATAGGCGGTGCCGGGCAGGGTGTTGGCGGCGCGTTCGAGCTCGGCGACCAGCTCGTCCTTCGGCTTGGCGGGATCGGGCCATTCGTCGCGCGGCTTCAGCGTGACATAGGTGTCGGCGACGTTCGGCGGCATGGGATCGTTGGCGATCTCGGCGGTGCCGATCCGGGAGAAGATGGTCGCGACCTCCGGCACCTGCCTGACCGCCTTCTCCAGCCGAAGTTGCATGTCGACGCTCTGGGTCAGGCTGGTGCCGGGAATCCGGATGGTCTCGATGGTGATGTCTCCTTCGTCCAGGCTCGGGATGAATTCGCCGCCCATGCGCGTCGCGGCAAACAGGCTGCCGGCGACGATGAGGACGGCGGCGAGCGCCACGCTGCGGCGGTATTCGATGGCACGGTCGAGCAGCGGCACATAGACCCGCTTGGCCGCCCGCATGAAGATGTTCTCCTGTTCCGAGACCTTGCCGGTGACGACGATCGCCACCGCGGCCGGAACAAACGTCACCGACAGCAGCGCTGCGCCCGCGAGCGCTATCAGCACGGTCAGCGCCATCGGCGTGAACATCTTGCCCTCGGTCCCCGTCAGGGTGAGGACAGGCAGATACACGACGGCAATGATGAGGGTGCCGAACAGGCTTGGTTTAATCACCTCGCTGCTCCCGGCGCGGATGGTGTCAAGCCGCTCCTCCAGCGACAGCAGCCGGCCGCGCCGGTGCTGTTCGACGGCGAGCAGGCGCAGGCAATTCTCGACGATGATGACCGCGCCGTCGACGATGATGCCGAAATCGATCGCGCCGAGGCTCATCAGGTTGGCGCTGACCTTGCTCTCGACCATGCCCGTGATCGTGAACAGCATCGATAGCGGGATGACGCAGGCGGTGATCAGCGCGGCGCGGAAGTTGCCGAGGATCAGGAACAGCACCGCGATCACCAGCGCGGCGCCCTCGACAAGGTTCTTCTCGACGGTCTGGATGGTCGCTTCCACCAGATGCGTGCGGTCGTAGACCGCGCGCGCGATCACGCCGTCGGGCAGCGATTTCGCGATCTCCTTGAGGCGCGCGGCCACGCGCTGGGCCACGCTGCGGCTGTTCTCGCCGATCAGCAGCATGGCGGTGCCGAGCACTGTCTCGCTGCCGTTTGTCGTCGCCGCACCGGTGCGCAGGTCGTGGCCCTCGCTGACCTCGGCGACGTCGCGGATCCGCACCGGCACGCCGCCGCGCGAGCCGATCACGATGTCGCGGATGTCGGCGATGTCGGCGACCTGGCCGGGCGCGCGCACGAGATATTGCTCGCCGTTGCGCTCGATATAGCCTGCGCCGACATTGGCGTTGTTGGCGGCGAGCGCCGTCATGATGTCGCGGAAGCCGAGCTTGTAGGCCATCAGCCGGCCGGGTACCGGCAGCACGTGGAATTGCCGCTCATAGCCGCCGATCGAGTTGACCTCGACCACGCCGGGAACGGTGCGCAGCTGCGGCTTGATGATCCAGTCCTGGATGGTGCGCAGCTCGGTCGGCGTGAACTCGGCACCGGTCGGCGACTTCGCGCCGGCTTTGGCCTCGACCGAGTAGACGTAGATCTCGCCGAGGCCGGTCGAGATCGGCCCCATCGCCACCTCGGTGCCAGCAGGAAGCTGATCCTTGGCCTGCTGGATGCGCTCGTTCACGAGCTGCCGCGCGAAGTAGATGTCGGTGCCGTCCTGGAACACGACGGTGACCTGGCTCAGCCCGTAGCGCGAGATCGAGCGGGTGTAGTCGAGCTTGGGCAGGCCGCCCATCGCGGTCTCGATCGGGAAGGTGATGCGTTGCTCGGCTTCCAGCGGCGACAGGCCGGGTGCCCGCGTGTTGATCTGGACCTGGACGTTGGTGACATCAGGGACGGCGTCGATCGGCAGGCGCGTGAAATTCCAGGCACCGAAGGCGCCGGCCGCGATCGCGAGCAGCACCACCAGCCAACGCTGGCGGACCGAGAAGGCGAGGAGGGCGTCAATCATGGTCGCCGTCTCCCTTGCCCATCTCGGCCTTCACGACAAAGCTGTTCTCGGCGACATAGCGTTCGCCGGCGGCAAGACCGGCGCGGATCTCCACGAATTTCGGATCGGCATCCCCGAGCTCGACCGGGCGCGCCTCGATCTTGTCGCCGTCCTCGCGGACGAACACGATGGTCCTGTTCTCCAGCGTCTGGATCGCGCTGCGGCGCACGGCGACCGCGACATTTCGGGCGGCGAGAATCAGCCGCGCCGTGACGAACAGGCCCGGACGCAAGCGGCCATCGGGATTTGGCAGCACCACGCGGGCCAGCGCGGTCTGGGTTTCGCTGCTGCCGATCGGCGCCATATAGGAGATCGTGCCATTGATCTCGCCGCGCCCGTCGTCGGGATCGATCAGCACCTCGTCGTTGAGGCGCACGCGCCGCAGGTCCTGCCGGTAGATCGACAGGTCGACCCAGATGCTCGAGAGGTCGGCGACGACGAAGGCCGGCTTCTGCTCGGAGGCATATTCGCCGAGCGATATCTGCCGTTCGATGACGGTGCCCGCCAGCGGCGCCTTCAACTCGTACACGGTGAGGCTCTGGTTGCTCTCGATGGTGGCGAGCAGATCGTCCTTGCCGACCCTGTCGCCGATGCGCTTCTGGAGCGACTTTGCAATTCCGGGAAAGCGGGGTGTGACCTGAACGACCGCTTCCTGATTGGCGCGCAAGATGCCGTTGAAGGCGAGCGTGTCGGTCAGCGTGGCGCTCGCGGCTTCCGCCAGCGTGACGCCGGCAGCCGCCAGCTTGACGTCGGAGATGCGGATGCGGTCGGCGCCGTGCTCGTCCTGCTCGACATGGTCGTTCGGCTTCTCGGGCTTCTTGTCAGCGGCATGCTCGGTCGGTGCGACCCTGGCCGGGGCGAGCAGGGCATAGCCGTAAGCGCCGATCGCGGCGGCGAGGATGGCGACGAGGATGGTGGAGGAGATCTTCATCGTGCGCCCTCCCGGGCCAGCGTGAAGGGATTGCCGACGAGGCCTTCGATGGTGGCGACGCCGGCGTGGAAGTTCTGCAGCGCCTCCTGCTCGCGCAGCCGCGCTTGCGACACGCTGGCCTGGGCGTCGAGCACTTCGAGCAGGCTGAAGCGGCCCTGGCCGTAGCCTTGCGAGATCGCTTCGGCCGCTTCGGTTGCCTTGGGGATCGCAGTCTCGCGCAGCACCGCGAGCTCGCGCAGCGAGCCCTGCAGCGAGTCGTAGGCGCGGCCGGCGATGACGATCAGCGTGTTGCGGTTGGCCTCGCGCTCGGCCCTGGTCTTGGCGAGGCTTTCCTGCGCCGAGAGGATGTTGCCCTGGTTCCGGTCGAACACGGGGATCGGCACCGAGACGGAGAGCCGCACCGCATCGTCATTGGTCTCGTTGAAATGGCGCCAGCCGGCGGCGATGCGGACGTCGGGATAAGGCCTGAGCCGCGCCATCAACAGCTCGGCGTTGCGCTGGGCATACACCGCGGTCCAGCGGACCAGCTGCGGATTGGCGTCGATGGCGGCGACGACCGACTGGAACGTCGGCGGCTTGCCCATGGTGTCGAGCCGGCCGGAGACCTCACCGAACTTTGCGGAGGGATCGCCCATCAGCACCGCAAGCTCGCGCCGGGCGCTCGCCAGCGTCGCCTTGAAGCGCTCGCGGTCGGCCTTCACCAGGGCGGAGGCGACCTCGGCGCGGCCGGTCTCGGCCGGCGAGGAGGCGCCGGCCTCGACGCGGCGGCGTAGCAGCGGCGTCAGCCGGTCGATCGCGGTGATCTGCTCGTCGAGGATCTGGATGCGCCGCTGCGCGCCGAGCACGCTGAGAAAGGCGATCGCGGTCTCCGACAGCACCTCAAGCCTGACGGCCTTGCGCTGAATTGCGGCGACCTCGATGCCGGCCGCGCCTGCGGCGATCCGCGCGTCACGCTTGCCGAACAGCTCGAAGGCCTGGCTGATCTGGAGCGTGGTCTCGGCCGATCTGGTGCCGCGGTAGATGCCCGAGCCGAGGGAGTTGTCCTGTTCATAGGACAGTTCGGGATTGAGGAGCGCGCCGGCCTGGATGCGCTGGCCTGTCGCGATGCCGACATCGCGTTCCGCCGCCGTCAGGCGCGGACTGGCGGCCAGCGCGCGCGACAGCGCGGCGCGCATCGTCAGGGTCTGGGCGTGAATGGGCTGTGTCAGCCAGGGGCCAACGAGAATCGCCATCGCGCACGCGAGGCGCGCGGCAGTCCGTCTGCAAGACATGAAGGTGACCTGTGAACAATAGCATCGGGGGCGCGCGGGCGCCCGGCTGATCAGTTCAGGTCAGATGCTTGGGAGGCGGGAAGTCGGTGTCGGGCGCAATGCCGATCAGGGCAGGCGCGCGCTGCGCGATCGGTGCAGCGACGATATCGGCCGCCGCTCCGGACTGCAGTGGCTGTGCGACGGCAATCGAGAAGCAGCCATGGCAGTGGTGGCCGCCGGCCGCCTTGTGATCGCCATGACCGGTAGCGCCATCGTCGAGGATCGAGGCGATCTCCGAGCCGCCAGACGGGCTCGTGACATCGATGTCGTGCGCGCCATGGAGCACGCCCGACAGCAGATACATCACCGCGACGAGCACAGCCACGAGCCCACGCCAGTTGCGCGGGTTCCAAAAGCTGGTGCGGCGGCCGATCGAAATCACTGCGGTCTCGGGTTGCTGATCGCCTGCGGTAGCATGGCGGCCGGAACAGTGTCGACCCGCAATAGTGTTACGTGTGGGGAACTCGATGTCGCACGCGCCGGACAGGAAAAGGCCCCAGCGGTTCCTTCTCGCCGATTATTGTGTGCCGGACTTCGACTGAACTCCCAAATTGGCGCGGCGGTACGCGGTGGGAGACTTGTCGAACGCTCTTTTGAAGACGCGATTGAAGTAAGAAACATCGCTAAATCCGCAGGCGAAGGCCAAGGCGGCAATCGACTGGTCCGTTGAACTGGTCAATTCCGCAGCGCAACGTGCGAGCCGCTTCGACCGGATGGTGGCACCGAAGGTCGTCTCTTCCGCCTCGAAAAGCCGATGGAGATAGCGGGACGTGACGTGAAATTTTCGGCAAACGGATTCGACCGACAAGGACGGATCGAAAAGATTCTCATCGATATGTTTGAGGATCGCATTCAGAAAGGCTCTCCGGGTGCATGAGGGTCTGCTTTCCTCAGCCTCCACCGTACCACCGAGAGCCAACGCGACGAGCTTTGCGATCGTATCTGCGACCGTCTCCTGCGCCTCCGGCGGAATCTGAGCCTGCCGAACGACCGACTGTAGAAAATCTACAGCCAATTGTCCGGTCGGACTCCCCTTCGAAACGCGAATGGCCGTTGCGCCTGCCGCATCCTTCAAGAGCGGATCGAGCCGCTTCTTAGGCACTCTGAAGGAAAAGATCTCCAGGTTCGATCGATAGTCGAGATCGTACGGCTCCGTTGAGTCCACGATGTAGAACTCTCCCGGCCTTACGAGCGCCTCTCGTCCCCGCTGCTTTGCGAGAACATCGCCTTCGATCTGCATGTTGACGAAATAATACTCGAGTGGCGTCTTGCGGATTTCCTTGGCGCCCCTGAGGACCCGGTGTTCATCCGTCAGCAGCCGCGTGACATTCACATCCGATACCGCGTGCGCCTCGACGCTCCCGGTAAAGGCTCCCTGGCTCTTGCGAGACGGATCAAGCGTAATGAACGCTTCGCACAACACTTCGCGCCAGAAGCCGAACTGTTGGCCGGGGGGAAGATCCTGCGTGGTCCAGAACGGCATCGCGGCACTCCGTCGATAACGAGCCTCACGAAGTCGTATTCACGATCAAAGGCTAGTCCGGCCAATGCTGCAATCAAGCACAAATTTTGAACCAGGCTGTCTGTTTCCTGGTCTGGTCGCGATGACAAGACGGGGCTGTCTCTGGAGGACGATGAATTTGTCCCTCCCGACCAAGACATGTCTTCCGGTTTTTTGGTGGCCTGTCCGCACCATCAACCGAGGGGAATGCCATGACAACGGGTATCGAATTTGCGCTGAGTCCAGACCAGATTGCACTGCAAAAGGGAGCCAGGGAATTCGCAACGACCGTCTTGAAGGACGTTCGTCCGACCATTCGCAAGTTTGGCAAGCCAGACGAGCGCTTCTATGCGACGCGTCCATTCCACAAGAAGGCCGTCGATGCAGGCTTTGTGAAGGGCCTCTTTCCGAAGGCATTTGGAGGAACCGAGGTCCCCGCGCTCGATTTCGCGTTGGCGGCGGAAGAGCTTGCAGCCGTCGACGTCAACGTGCCGAGCACCCTTCTCGGGACGGGTCTGGGCGTCAAACCGATCATCTTTTACGGGACCGAGGAGCAAAAGAAACGATTTTTGCCTGACTTCATTCAAGACGGCACCCGGCTTGCCGCTCTTGCCTTCACTGAGGTGACCGGAGGCGCAAACTTCGACGCCCCCGATCCGCGTTTCGGCGTGAAGACCTTCGCCACACTCGACGGCGACGAATGGGTCATTAACGGAGAGAAACATTACACGACCAACGGCACCGGGTGGGACGGCAACAATTGTCACCTTTACGCCGTCGTGTGCCGGACAAACCCGAACAAGGGGGCCCAAGAGTCTCTCGCAGTCATTATGGTTCCGGGCAGCGATCCCGGGGTCAAGGTCACGGGGCTGCTCGACACCGTCGGGCATCGGGCTTCGATTTCGCCCCGAATGAAATTCGAAAATGTCCGCGTTCCCGCCGATAACATCATCGGCAAACCGGGCGATGGCATCAAGATCGTCTCGACCAATTTCGCATGGACAGCAGCCCTGATCGGAGCGGCATGCGTCGGAGTCATGCGGTCTGCGTTTGACCATGCGCTCGAATTCGCACGAAATGATGCACGTTCCGGCCCCCATCCGATCATCGAATACCCCACGGTCGGCTACATGCTGGCCGACATGAAGATGCGAATCGAAGCTTGCCGCTATCTGACCTGGAAAGCTTGCCAGCAGTTCGACAGAAGCGGGGGCCAGGAGCAGGAACTCGCCGTCATGACCAAGGTGTTCTGTTCGGAGACCTGCGTCGACGTCGTTTACGATGCGATGCGCGTGGTCGGTGTTGACAGCTACACCGACATGCACCCGCTGGCGGAATTGATGAACGACGCCATGTGCTTCCCGCTCTACGATGGCGGTAACATGGGGGCGCGTCGGCGTCAGCTCCACGGTATGATCAAGAGCCCGGACTACGATTCACTCGCCGCAGCTCGCGTGGGTTAGGACTCTGCTCGCAGGCGATAGCGGGAGAGCCCGCTATCGCCTGGCGCAACGGCCCTTGTGGGTTGGCAGATCGCGGGTCTTCGCGGACGTCGGGAAGGGGCCGGCCGCTACGCCTTTTCCTCCCAAATCATCGCAAGGTGCACGATCGTCTGCACCGCCTTCTCCATGTCCTGACGGCTGACCCATTCCAGACGCGAGTGGAACGCGTGCTCGCCGGCGAAGATGTTGGGGCAGGGCAGGCCCATGAAGGACAGGCGCGAGCCGTCGGTGCCGCCGCGGATCGCGGTGCGCATCGGGCGCAGGCCGGCGCGGCGGATCGCCTCGATAGCGTATTCGAGGATATGCGGGTGACGATCGATCACCTGCTTCATGTTGCGGTACTGCTCGCGCACCTCGAACTTGTAGGTCGAGCGCGGATAGTCCTTCATCACGTCCTTGACGATGGTCTCGAGCATGGCTTCCTTTTCCTTAAGCCCTTCCTCGGTGAAGTCGCGCACGATGAAGGAGAGCGTTGCCTGTTCCAGCGCGCCGTCGATGCCGATCGGATGCAGAAAGCCCTGCTTGCCGGACGTCGTCTCGGGCGAGCAGCCTTCCTTCGGTAGCCGCTCGACGATGGCGGCCGCGATCTTGATCGCGTGCTCCATCTTGCCCTTGGCATAGCCGGGATGTGCGCTGACGCCGTTGATGGTGATGGTGGCGCCGTCGGCCGAGAACGTCTCGTCCTCGACGCTGCCCGCGCTCTCGCCGTCCATGGTGTAGCCGAAATCGGCGCCAAGCTTCTTGATGTCGACATTGTCGACGCCGCGGCCGATCTCTTCGTCGGGCGTGAACAGGATCTTGATGGTGCCGTGCTTCACATCGGGGTTGTTGATGAAGAAGTGCGCGGCATCCATGATCTCGGCGACGCCGGCCTTGTTGTCGGCGCCCAGCAGCGTGGTGCCGTCGGTGGTGATGATGTCGTTGCCGATCTGGTTCTTCAGCGCCGGATGCTCGGCGAAGCGGATCACCTGGCTGGTATCGCCCGGCAGCGTGATGTCGCCGCCGCGATAGTTCTTCACGACCTGCGGCTTGACGTCCTTGCCGGTGACGTCGGGCGAGGTGTCCATGTGCGAGCAGAAGCAGATCACCGGCACCTTCTTGTCGGTGTTGGCCGGGATCGTTCCATAGACGTAGCCGTAATCGTCGAGATGGGCGTCGGCGACGCCGATCTCCCTGAGCTCGGTGACGAGCACGCGGCCGAGATCCTTCTGCTTCTCGGTGGAGGGCGAGCTGGGGGATTCCGGATCGGACTGGGTGTCGATGGTGACGTAGCGCAGGAAACGCTCGGTCACGGTATGCGTGAAGGTGAGGGAGGACATGTCTGGTCAAACCGCCGAGTCTTGGGGGAGCAGGTCTTGGGGAAGCAGGCGGTATAGCAGAAAAGCGGGCCGCGTTGCGGCCGGAACGGCGCGGATCAGGCTTAACGAAAGGTAGCCGCTCAGATCGCCTCTTTCAGTTCCTTGACCGGGCGGAAGGTGACCTTCTTGCTGGCCTTGATGTGGATGGCTTCGCCAGTGGCCGGATTGCGGCCGGTGCGGGCGGCGCGCTTGCGGACCTGGAGGATGCCGAGGCCCACGATGCGGACGCGATCGCCCTTCTTCAGGTGCCTAGTGATCAGCTCGACCATGTCGGTCAGGACGGCCTCGGCGCGCTTCTTCGAGAGCTCCTGGCTGTCCGCAATGTCCGCGGCGAGGTGCTTGAGCGTGATGGTGGCGGGGGCGGCTGCCTTCTTCGCCGAGTCCTTCTTGGCCAAATCCTTTTTAGCCGAATCCTTTTTAACCATGTCTGGCCTCCTCAATGACGGGGAAGCCCCGGAAAAGCCGGGAAAGCGTGGGGATCCCTCAAGTCCTGCAAGGGGTAGACGATTCGGGCGCGGGCTGCCTACGTCACGGATTCCGGGGGGCAAACGTCCGTCCACCCCGGCCGCAGATGCGACAGGTGTCGCGACATCAGGCTAAGACTATGAAGGGATTGCCAAAATGGCGCGAGAGACGGGGCTCGAA
Source organism: Bradyrhizobium cosmicum (assembly GCF_007290395.2). NCBI lineage: Bacteria > Pseudomonadati > Pseudomonadota > Alphaproteobacteria > Hyphomicrobiales > Nitrobacteraceae > Bradyrhizobium > Bradyrhizobium cosmicum. The sequence goes on from NZ_CP041656.2 coordinate 3,386,631, forward strand.
CCCGCGACCTCCGGCGTGACAGGCCGGCGCTCTAACCAACTGAGCTACTCCCGCGTGGTTCGCTCAAAGCGCGCGGAACGAGGGGGACTTAAAGGCGGGGCTTGGTGAAGTCAAGGACGTTGCGCTTCGCGCGTGCGCCCCGGCTAAGTATTGCTTTGGAAAACGAAAAGGCCGCTCGGAGGCGGCCATCGATCGACCCGGAACGGGGGCGTATCAGCGAATCTCGGACGTGCCTGCGCTCGTCACCACCACCGGCTTGCCGGCCTTGATCACGTGGGTGGACTGGGCGGTCTGGCTGTAATCGGCGTTGGTGCGGGCTGCGATCCCGAAACCGGCCACCGCGATGCCGGCAACCAGCGCCACCACCACGATCTTCAGGTGGGTCGCACGATCAGCAGAGTGAATGGAGTGGTTCATGTGAGCCTCCCGACGGGCTTTGCCGCCGTCTATGGGCTCATGTCTTAAGGACCATCTGTTTCCGGATGGTTTCGCGGGTTCCGCAAAATGGTTTCATTTCTACGCCCGGTTGGTTTCGCCAGGCTTGCGGGGGGAGTGGGCCTTAAGCGGCGGCCCGGCTGATATCGTCCCGGATGGTGCGGGCGGCCCAGACGAACAGCAGGGCGCCCAGGACGGTCGTGACCGCGGCCGAAAGCAGCGAATAGCGCACGGCATCCGCGCCATAACTGCCCTTCAGGGCGTCGTTGACCATGCCGACGGCGAGCGGGCCGACGCCTTGTCCGAAGCAGGTGGCGGTGAGCGCGATCAGGGCGGAGGCGAGCGCACGCATGCTCGGCCTGGCCACGGTCTGCGCGATCGCGAAGATCGGGCCGAGATGGAAGCCGACCAGGAACGAGGTCAGCGCCAGCATGGCGACCATCATCGCGAAATCCTGCGCCAGCATGCACAGCGCGAACACCGGGCCGGCGAGTCCTGAGGTGATCGCAGGCGCCCACAGCTTCCAGCGGTCGTCGCGGCGGCTGATTTGCGCCACCACGAAGCCGCCGAACAGGGTGCCGGCCATGCCGGCGAGCCCCTTGAAGGTGCCGGCATAGGTGCCGATCTCGGCGCTCGACAGGTGGTGCACGCGGGCGAGGAACGGCGGGATCCAGGCAGCGGTCGCGTAATTGGTGTAGGTGGTGAGGCAGAAGCCGATCAGCACGATGATGAAGCTGCGTTGCGAGGCCAGGAAGCTCAGCGTGGGCCCGAGCGGCTCGGGCACGAAACTCTCCTGCATCGCGCCGCGCTTCGGCTCGGAGATCGTCAGCCACAGGACAATTGCGAGCAGGATACCCGGCAGGCCCGCGACATAGAACGCCGATCGCCAGCCATAGTGCTGGTTGACATAGCCGCCGATGAAATAACCGAGGAAGATGCCGAGATAGGTGCCGATTGCGTAGATGCCGAGCGCGCGCGGGCGCTCGTTCTTGGTGAAGAGATCGGCCACGATCGACTGCGAGGCGGGTGAGCCCGCGGATTCGCCGATGCCGACGCCGATGCGCGCCAGCGCCAGCGAGGTCACGCTCGAGGCCGCGCCGCACAGCGCCGTCATCGCGCTCCAGAACGCAAACGCCATGGCGACGATGTTGCGCCGGTTGAGCCGGTCGGCGACGCGCGCGATGGGGATGCCGAGCAGGGAATAGAACAGCGCGAAGCCGAAGCCCGCGAGCAGGCCCATCATGGTGTCGCTGAGCTGAAACTCCTTCTTGATCGGCTCGATCAGGACGTTGAAAATCGTGCGGTCGAGAAAGTTCAGCGCGTAGATGATGGTGAGCAGGCCCAGCACGTAATAGCGCCGCACCGGTGGCTTTGCCGCGGCGGCCGTTGGCACCGACACTTGTGACGTCACATCGACCATCGCATCCCCCCAATTTGTCGTTGTTATCGTTGTCGGTCCAGCCCTTATTGGAGCTGTCTTTTTCACGCGTCGCGGATGTAATTCCCTGCTTCGAATTCGACCGGCGGCGCACTTGCGTCGAATGAGACGCCGATCGGGTCGCGATTGGCTTCCATCGCTTCCAGTTGCTCGCCCAGCATGCGCCGGATCATCAGGATGCCGCGGTCGCTTTGGCCGAAATGCTCCTCGGAGTGCACGGTCACGTCGCCTTGGCCGACCTGGGCCTCGTAGTCGCCGGGGAATTGCTGGTGCTCGGCCTCCGTCATGTCCCACCAGAACTTGCCGTTGAATTTCGACCGCATCCGGCCGATGTCGCCTGATGTCTTGACGCGGCCGGCGACATAGATGCGGAAGGACGTGTCGTCGATCGGCAGCGTCCAGCCGATCGACTCGACGCGGGCAAATTGCGCCACGCGCGGATTTGGCACGACGCGCAGAGTGGGCAGCGCCGCTTCGGTGACGCGGTAGAACACCTTGCCGTCGTCCTGCTTGCGGATCGAGCGAACGGCGATGCCGCGCGGCGTCTTGTCGAACGTCACCTCCGGCATCGAGGCCATCATGTTGGTGAACTGCGGCCCCGAGAACGAGCCGTGCAGCACCGGCACGTGATAGGGATCGACCACGTTCTCGAAGTGCTGCAGCCAGTTGCAGGGGATGACCGCAGGGCCGCCGCCGCCGATCGAGGAATCGTCGGCCTCGACGAACTCGCCGTCGTCCATGTTTTCCAGGCACTCGTAAGCCGGCAGCACCGGGCGTTTCTCGGCCGGGCCCATATAGGCGAAGATCAGCCCGTAGCGCTCCTCGACCGGATACCAGGGCTGGCGCACCTTGTCCTTGAACGCGCCGCCGTCGGGCTCGCAGGGCTGCTCCAGGCAATGGCCCTCGGTGTCGAACTTCCAGCCGTGATAGCAGCAGCGGATGCCGTCCTCCTCGACCTTGCCATAGTAGAGCGTGGTGCCGCGATGACAGCAGCGGGCGTGCAACAGGCCGACCCGGCCATGCTTGTCGCGGAACAGGATCAGATCCTCGCCGAGCGCACGCACCTTTTTCGGGGTGTCGTTGGCGTCGCTGACGAGTCCGACCGGATGCCAGTAGCGGCGCAGCAGCTCGCCCATCGGCGTGCCGCGCACGACCGAGGTGAGCTCGGTGCGCGTGTTCGCCGGCTTCATCGCATAGGCCGTGCCGAGATCGCGATCCCGCTGGGTCATCGTCATACTGTTCCTCCCGCCACGGGCCGTGAGGGAGGCCCGATCGTCTTGTTTGTTGACCCAATGAAAAATAATTCGATGACAATGTCAACGAACTTAAGGACACTTTTGAGTTGTATTTGGATAGTCGCACCGCCGCCGGTCAACCGGGCTTGGCACGCCCCGGCTTTCTTGGCAGAGGTGGATCATGAGTAAGACACCGAGCGGGGACGGGCGCGTATCGCCCGACACGGACGAAAGCCATTCGCCGGCGCCGATCACCGTGATGCTGTCGTCACGGCTGATGGTGCTCGCCAATCTGCTCAAGCGCGGCGCGATCCTGCGCTACAAGCGCCTCGCCGGATTGTCCTCGGTCGAGTTCGGCCTCGTCGCCTCGCTCGGCCGGCGGCCTCCGATGAGCGTGGCACGGCTTGCCGAAGCCGTCGGTCAGGACAAGGGACAGATCAGCCGCGCGCTGGCTGAGCTCGTCTCGCGCAAGCTGATCGCGAAATCGGCGAACCCGAAGGACAGCCGTGAGGTGCTGGTCTCGCTGACCCCGGCAGGGCTCGCCGCGCACGACGTAATCGTCGAAGGTGCGCAGGATCGCAATCGGCAATTGCTGGAACAGTTGAGCGCGCACGAGCTCGAGACGCTGCTGGCGCAGATCGACCGTCTCACGGCGACCGCCGAGAAGCTGCTCGAATCCGAAAAGCATTCGCGCTGATCTGGCGGCAATCTCCGGACATGTTGGATCGCTTCCAAGAGTCTTTCTAAGACTCCTTCTAAGACCTTTTCAATTAGGGAATTTGCGCGCCCTCCCATAAGCGTCGCCGCAAGCGCTTGCCGTCGGGGGAACGACGGCATGACGCACGCAGACAGACATCTTGGGGTGCGCGTTGAACAGTCTTGCTATGCTGCGGTCAGCCGTATTGGCGACCGCGTCCGCTGTCGTATTGGTGCCGCAGGCATCGCTGGCCCAATCGTCGACGCAGAGCGGCGCGCAGAATCTGCCGTCGGTCACCGTCACCGCGCCGGAAGTGCGCCGCCGCGCCGCCTCGACCGCGCCGCGCCGCGCGCAGCGCCCGGTGCAAAGCGCCAACAACAGCAAGCCGCAGCCGCAGCGCAATGTCGGCTTCGTCGAGACGCCGCGCGGTCCGGTGCACGGCTACGTCGCCAACCGCAGCTCGTCGGGCACCAAGACCAATACGCCGATCATGCAGACGCCGCAGTCCGTCTCGGTGATCGGTGCCGAGCAGATCCGCGACCAGAAGCCGACCAAGCTGGACGAAGCTCTGCGCTACACCGCCGGCGTGCGCGCCGGCACCTTCGGCGCCGATACGCGCAACGATTGGTGGCTGATCCGCGGCTTCAAATCCGACGACATCGGATTGTTCCTCGACGGCATGCAGCTGTTCTACACGGCCTATGCGAGCTGGCGGCTTCCGCCGTCCAACATGGAGCGGATCGAAGTGCTGCGCGGTCCGTCCGCGGTGCTCTATGGCGGCTCGAGCCCGAGCGGCATCGTCAACGTCATCAGCAAGCTGCCGCCGGCCGAGCCGATCCGGTACATCGAGGCCGGTGTCAACAATTTCGGCAACGCCTATGTCGGCTTCGATGTCGGCGGTCCCGTCGCCACGCAGCCCAAGGATGGCAAACAGGACGGCAAGCTGTTCTACCGCGTCGTCGGCGAGGTCAGGAATGGTGATACCCAGGTCAATTTCACGCCCGACAACAATTATTTCATCGCGCCGTCGTTCACCTGGAAGCCGGATGCCGACACCACCTTCACGGTCCTCGCCTCGGCATCGAAGACCGACACCCGCGGCATCAATTTCCTGCCTTACAAGGGCACGGTGACCAGCGCGCCGTTCGGCAAGATCCCAACCAGCTTCTTCGCCGGTGATCCCGGTGTCGACAAGTTCACGCGCGAGCAGGAGATGCTCGGCTACCAGTTCGAGCGCAATCTCACCGACGATGTGACGTTCCGGCAGAATGCGCGCTTCGCGCATGTCGACCTGACATATCGCGGCTACGTCGGCAGCGGTTGGGACAACGCCAATACGGCCACGCTCGCTCGCTACAATTGGTATGCGAAGGACACGGCCAACCAGGCCGATCTCGACAACCAGCTGGAGTATCGCTTCAACACCGGCCCGGTGAAGCACACAATGCTGTTCGGCGTCGACCTGAAGGGCTACCAGATCGACGACTATCAGGCTTTTGGGTTCGGTGTGCCCTCGATCAATGTCCTCAATCCCGCTTACGGTGCGGCCGAGACTCCATTGCCGACCGCTCCGTTCCGCAACTTCCAGATCACGCAGAAGCAGGCAGGCACCTATCTCCAGGACCAGATGAAGCTCGGCAATTTCACGCTGGTGCTGAGCGGCCGCAACGACTGGGTCGAGACCACGCAGGCTGCCCGTGACACCGGCGCCACCGTCGGCCAGCGCAACGACAGCAAGTTCAGCGGGCGGGCAGGGCTGATCTACAATTTCGACAACGGCATTGCGCCCTATATCTCCTATGCGACCAGCTACAATCCGATCATCGGCCTCAACGCCGCAAACCAGCTATTCCTGCCGGAGACCGGCCAGCAGGCCGAAATCGGCGTGAAGGTCGCGCCCAAGGGATTCGACGGCTACTTCACCGCCTCGCTGTTCGATCTGAAGCGCCAGAACGTGCCGTCCGCCGCGCCGGGCGCCATCGTGACGTTGCAGAACCAGACCGGCGAGGTTACCTCGCGGGGCATCGAGCTTGAAGCGGTGGCCAATGCCACCAAGGAACTGAAGCTGATCGGCGCGTTCACGGCCTACCATCTCTTCAACAGCAAGGACATCGACCCGTCGGTGATCGGCAAGGCACCGACCAACACGCCCGAGCTGCTGGTCTCGGGCTGGGCGGACTACACCTTCAGGGACGGACCGCTCGAAGGCTTCGGTTTCGGCGGCGGCGTCCGCTATGTCGGCTCCTCCTGGGCCGATGCCGTCAACACACTCGAGGTCCCCGCGGTGGTGCTCGGCGATCTCGCGGTCCACTACGAATGGCAGAACTGGCGCACGGCCATCAACGTGATCAATCTGACCGACAAGATCTATGTCGCGAGCTGCGCCTCGGAATCCTCCTGCTTCTACGGCGACCGCCGGCGCGTCACCGCCAGCGTCTCCTACAAATGGTAGGCGAGGCGTGAGCTGACCAGCCACCGCTCGTCTTCCACCACGTGATCGATGAGCTCCCGGGCCATGCCCCCCGGCCCGAAGCTCATGCGAGCGCGGCGCGCGGCGCCGAAGCCAAGGCGCAGCCGCCGCGCTCGCGGTCGATCCGCCCCGGGGGGCTGAGACATATCTGGCGGGACGACGCATTCGCTAGGCGAGCCCCGGTCCCGTCCTGGTGCATGGCTCGTCTGAGCGCTCGTGCCTGTGGATACGTGTCTTCGCTGCACCAATCCTGCTGGCGGCTGCGACCGTCATCGGTCTCTCAGCAGTGCAGCTCCGGGGCAGGGGCGGCCAGTATGTCGCCTCGGTGACAGTTGGGGCCCCGGGGTGGCTCATCGCCGGCGTTTGAGTGCGCTGCCGCACGCAAGGAACCGGGTATTTTCCGCGGGCGATACGCAGCAAGGAGCTGTCTCGGCCTATGCGCCGCTATCTCGGGAGTGCTGCCCTGCAAAACCGTGGCGACCCTTGCTGGGTTGGACGATCTGCTCCATACCAGCGCCGGGTGATTCCGGGGTTTCCACCGTTCTGGGGGCGGCAAAGGGCCTAAAAAGAGCGTGTCTTGCGCCCATTGGTGCACTGCGCTAAGGCTCAGAACAATTCCAAATTGGACGAATCCGTGGCTGTCCCGAGGCTGCGGGAAAAAGGGCTCGTCAATGAGCGGCATTCTGCAGAACTATCTTCCACTCGTCGTCTTCATAGGGGTCGCGGGCCTGATTGGCCTCGTGCTCCTGATCGCGCCTTTCATCGTGGCTTTCCAGCAGCCCGATCCGGAAAAGCTGTCGGCGTATGAGTGCGGTTTCAATGCCTTCGATGACGCCCGCATGAAGTTCGACGTCCGCTTCTACCTGGTCGCCATTCTCTTCATCATCTTCGACCTCGAAGTGGCGTTCCTGTTTCCCTGGGCCGTGGCGTTCGGCAAGCTTGGCGCGACCGGCTTCTGGTCCATGGTGGTGTTCCTCGGCGTACTGACGGTTGGGTTCGCCTACGAATGGAAGAAAGGCGCACTCGAATGGGATTGAACCCTGCACCATCGGCCGGTCCGGTCCTCGCGCCGGCCCCCAAGGGCATCCTGGATCCGTCGACCGGCAAGCCGGTCGGGGCCAATGATCCGTTCTTTCTCGAGGTCAATTCGGAGCTGTCCGACAAGGGCTTCTTCGTCGCCGCGACCGACGACCTCATCACCTGGGCGCGCACCGGCTCGCTGATGTGGATGACCTTCGGTCTCGCCTGCTGCGCGGTCGAGATGATGCAGGTGTCGATGCCGCGCTACGACGTCGAGCGCTTCGGCTTTGCGCCGCGGGCCTCGCCGCGCCAGTCCGACGTGATGATCGTCGCGGGCACGCTGACCAACAAGATGGCGCCTGCGCTGCGCAAGGTCTACGACCAGATGCCGGAGCCGCGCTACGTCATCTCGATGGGCTCCTGCGCCAATGGCGGCGGCTATTATCACTATTCCTATTCGGTCGTGCGCGGCTGCGACCGCATCGTGCCGATCGACATCTATGTGCCGGGCTGCCCGCCCACGGCGGAAGCGCTGCTCTACGGCGTGCTGCTGCTGCAGAAGAAGATCCGGCGTACCGGCACCATCGAACGCTAAGGTTTAAGGTCATGGACGACGCCAAGCTCGACGCCCTGGGGCAGACGATCGTGAGCGCGCTTCCGGGCGCCGCCACCGCTCACGCGGTGGCTTTCAACCAGCTCACGGTTGACGTCGAGGCCAGCAAGATCGTCGAGGTGGTCAAGTACCTCCGCGACGATCCGAATTGCCGCTTCATCAACTTCACCGACATCACGGCGGTGGACTATCCGGATCGCGAGAAGCGCTTCGACGTGATCTATCATTTCCTGTCCCCGACGCTGAACACGCGGATCCGGCTTCGGGCCCATGCCGACGAAACCACGCAGGTGCCGTCGCTGATCGAGGTGTTCCCCGGCGCCGACTGGTTCGAGCGCGAGGCCTACGACCTCTATGGCGTGATCTTCGTCGGCCATCCCGACATGCGCCGCTTGCTCACCGATTACGGTTTCGAGGGCCATCCGCTGCGCAAGGATTTCCCGACCACCGGCTTCCTCGAGGTCCGCTACGACGACCAGGAGAAGCGGGTGGTGTACGAGCCCGTCAAGCTCAACCAGGAATTCCGCAAGTTCGATTTCCTCTCGCCTTGGGAAGGAGCGGACTATCCGCTTCCCGGTGACGAGAAGGCGGGACCGAAGGCCTGATCATGAACGAGCAACCTGAACAGCTTCGCAACTTCACCATCAACTTTGGACCGCAGCATCCGGCGGCGCACGGCGTTCTGCGTCTTGTGCTCGAATTGGATGGCGAAGTCGTCGCCCGCGTCGATCCCCATATCGGCCTGCTTCACCGCGGCACCGAGAAGCTGATCGAGCAGAAGACCTATCTGCAGGCGATCCCTTATTTCGACCGGCTCGACTACGTCGCGCCGATGAACCAGGAGCATGCCTTCTGCCTCGCCGCCGAAAAGCTGCTCGGCATCGAGGTGCCGCGCCGCGGCCAGCTGATCCGCGTGCTCTATTGCGAGATCGGCCGCATCCTCTCGCACCTGCTCAACGTCACCACGCAGGCGATGGACGTCGGTGCGCTGACCCCGCCGCTGTGGGGTTTCGAAGAGCGCGAGAAGTTGATGGTGTTCTACGAGCGCGCCTCGGGCAGCCGCATGCATGCAGCCTTCTTCCGCGTCGGCGGCGTGCATCAGGATCTGCCGCAGAAGCTGGTCGACGACATCGAGGCCTGGTGCGATCCGTTCCTCAAGGTCGTGGACGACCTCGACCGCCTGCTCACCGCCAACCGCATCTTCAAGCAGCGCAACGTCGATATCGGCGTGGTGCCGCTGAAGGAAGCCTGGGAGTGGGGCTTCTCGGGCGTGATGGTGCGCGGCTCGGGCGCGGCTTGGGATTTGCGCAAGTCGCAGCCCTATGAGTGCTACGCCGAGATGGATTTCGACATTCCGATCGGCAAGAACGGCGACTGCTACGACCGCTATCTGATCCGCATGGAAGAGATGCGCCAGTCCGTGCGCATCATGAAGCAGTGCCTTCAGAAGCTGAACGCGCCGGACGGGAAGGGCCCCGTCGTCGTCGCCGACAACAAGGTCGCGCCGCCGCGCCGCGGCGACATGAAGCGCTCGATGGAAGCGCTGATCCACCACTTCAAGCTCTACACCGAAGGCGTTCACGTGCCGGCCGGCGAAGTCTACGCCGCGGTCGAGGCGCCCAAGGGCGAGTTCGGCGTCTATCTCGTCGCCGACGGCACCAACAAGCCCTACAAGTGCAAGATCCGCGCGCCAGGCTTTGCCCATCTGCAGGCGATGGATCACATCTGCCGCGGCCATCTGCTCGCCGACGTCTCGGCGATCCTCGGCTCGCTCGACATCGTGTTCGGAGAGGTCGATCGGTGATGGGGCAGCAGGCGCCAATCCAGTTCGACCGTGCCTCGGGGGCCCTGGAAGGGGCCAACCTGTGGGAGCGGACGGCTGCCTTGGCGCTGGTGACGGGATCGAAGATCTCGTCGCACTTCTCGCACATGGGCTACATCGCCTGTGCGAATCTGCTGCGCAAGACGCTGCCGGAGCGCAACATCGCGATCAGGCTCAACCCTGATGCCGTGTTCGAATTCCCTTATGGCGACGGCTACTGGAGCAAGCTGCTCAACCGCTCTTATAATTACGAGGACGAGCTGGAGCTGCTGTTCGCGAACTCGATCGACGTCGACTACACGCTGCTCGATTGCGGCGCCAATTACGGCTACTGGTCGGTGCTGGTCTCGAGCAAGCCGTTCGGCTCGCACAAGGCGATTGCGATCGAACCGTCGGGGCAGAACTATCCGAAGCTCGCCAACAATGCCCGCGTCAACGGCAACCGCTTCGAGACCATGAAATGCGCGATCGGCGCGGCCCGCGGCACCGCGCGGCTGTCCGGCACCAAGCACGAGGCCTTCAGTATCGCCGGTGGTGCCTCGGCGGGCGGCGAGGACGTGCCGGTCATCGCGCTCGACAATCTGATCGACGACGGCAAGATCGCAGCCACCGGCAAATATCTGATCAAGCTCGACGTCGAAGGCGTGGAGATCGAGGCGATCAAGGGCGGCGCCCGGCTGCTCCAGGCCGACAGCGTCATCATGTGCGAGGAGCACGGCAGCGACCGCTCTCATGCAGTGTCGCGCTTCATCCTCGAACAGACCCCGCTGAAGCTGATCGTGTTCGACCCGCGCAGCAATCGTATGGAGACCGTGACCGAGCTGTCGATCCTCGATCGCATCAAGGTCTCGACCCACGTCGGCTACAACGTTTTCGGCACCGCAAGCGCATTCTGGCAGGACAGGATCAATGCCCTGAATGCGAAAACCGCGCGCCGCATGCAGTGAGAGATTGAGAGATGTCCGTCCGCCGATTAGCACCGAAGGAAGTCCAGCCCGCGAGCTTTGCGTTCACGGACGAGAACCTCGCATTCGCCAAGCAGCAGATCGCGAAGTATCCGGCCGGCCGGCAGGCCTCCGCGGTCATCGCCATCCTCTGGCGGGCGCAGGAGCAGCATGACGGCTGGGTGTCGGAAGCCGCGATCCGCGTCATCGCCGACATGCTCGACATGCCCTATATCCGCGTGCTCGAAGTCGCGACCTTCTACACGATGTTCCAGCTCGCCCCCGTCGGCAAGAAGGCCCATGTCCAGGTCTGCGGCACCACGCCGTGCCGCCTGCGCGGCGCCGAGGATTTGATCCACGTCTGCGAGCACCGCATCCATCACGAACCCTTCCATCTGTCGAAGGACGGCAATTTCAGCTGGGAAGAGGTGGAGTGCCTCGGTGCCTGCGTGAACGCGCCGATGGTGCTGATCGGCAAGGACACCTATGAGGACCTGACCAAGGAAAGCTTTGGCAAGGTGCTCGACGGCTTCGCTTCGGGCAATCCGCCCAAGCCCGGCCCGCAGAATGGCCGCCAGTTCTCGGCGCCTATGGGCGGACCGACCACGCTGAAGGAGAGCACCTGATGGGTGATCTCCCCGCCATTGGAGGGAACGAGGCCGTGAAGAAATGGGGCTTCGTCGCCATGCACGCCGCGGTCGCGGCCGCCTTCATGTTCCTGCTGCAGCGTTTCATCATGAACGCGACGCAGGAGACCAGTCTGCTCTGGGCGCTGATCTTCGCCGTCTGCGCCGCCGGACTTGCCTACAAGCAGTCCATTCGTTGATCGGAAAGCACTGATATGCTCGAGGACAAGGACCGCATCTTCAAGAACCTCTACGGCCTCCACGATTGGGGGCTCGAGGGCGCGCGGCGTCGCGGTGCCTGGGATGGCACCAAGAATATCATCGACAAGGGCCGCGATTGGATCATCAACGAGATGAAGGCGTCGGGCCTGCGCGGCCGCGGTGGCGCCGGCTTCCCGACCGGCCTGAAATGGTCGTTCATGCCGAAGGAATCGACCGACGGCCGGCCGAGCTATCTCGTCGTCAACGCCGACGAATCCGAGCCCGGCACCTGCAAGGATCGCGAGATCATGCGGCACGATCCGCATCTGCTGATCGAGGGCTGCCTGATCGCGAGCTGCGCCATGAATGCGCATGCCTGCTACATCTACGTCCGTGGCGAGTTCATCCGCGAGCGCGAGCATCTCCAGGCCGCGATCGACCAGGCCTATGAGGCCAAGCTGGTCGGCAAGGACAACGTCAATGGCTGGCCGTTCGACATCTACGTCGCGCACGGCGCCGGCGCCTATATCTGCGGCGAGGAAACCGCGCTGCTCGAAAGCCTCGAAGGCAAGAAGGGCCAGCCGCGGCTGAAGCCGCCGTTCCCGGCGAATGTCGGCCTGTATGGCTGCCCGACCACGGTCAACAATGTCGAGTCCATCGCGGTCGCGCCGGATATTCTCCGGCGTGGCGCGGCGTGGTTCGCCGGCATCGGCCGCCCGAACAATGTCGGCACCAAGCTGTTCTGCATCTCCGGCCATGTCGAGCGGCCCTGCAACGTCGAAGAGGCCATGGGCATTCCGTTCCGTGAGCTGATCGAGAAGCATTGCGGCGGCATCCGCGGCGGCTGGGACAACCTCAAGGCCGTGATCCCCGGCGGCTCGTCGGTGCGCATGGTGCCGGCCGAGCAGATCATCGACACGCCGATGGATTTCGACAGTTTGAGCAAGCTGCGCTCGGGCCTCGGCACCGCGGCTGTCATCGTGATGGACAAGTCGACCGATCTGATCCGCTCCATCGCCCGCATCTCCTATTTCTACAAGCATGAGAGCTGCGGCCAGTGCACGCCCTGCCGCGAAGGCACCGGCTGGATGTGGCGCGTCCTGACCCGCATGGCCGACGGCCGCGCCCACAAGCGCGAGATCGACATGCTGCTCGAAGTGACAAAACAGGTCGAAGGCCACACCATCTGCGCGCTCGGCGATGCGGCGGCCTGGCCGATCCAGGGCTTGATCGCGCATTTCCGTCACGAGATCGAAGCGCGCATCGACCAGTATTCGCATAAGGCCGACATCGACGATATCGGCGTCCGCGATCCCGTGAACATGGTCGCGGCGGAGTAAGAGACATGACCAAGCTCATCATCGACGGCAAAGAGATCGATGTCCCCGCCGAGTACACGCTGCTTCAGGCGTGCGAAGCGGCCGGCGCCGAGATTCCGCGCTTCTGCTATCACGAGCGGCTGTCGATCGCCGGCAATTGCCGGATGTGCCTCGTCGAGGTGAAGGGCGGCCCAAAGCCGGTCGCAAGCTGTGCCTGGGGCGTGCGCGACTGCCGTCCGGGCCCCAAGGGCGAGCCGCCGGAAATCTCCACGCGTTCGCCGATGGTGAAGAAGGCACGCGAAGGCGTGATGGAATTCCTTCTCATCAACCATCCGCTGGACTGCCCGATCTGCGACCAGGGCGGCGAGTGCGATCTGCAGGACCAGGCGATGGGCTACGGTGTCGACACCAGCCGCTTTGCCGAGAACAAGCGCGCCGTCGAGGACAAGTATCTCGGCGCGCTGGTCAAGACCTCGATGAACCGCTGCATCCAGTGCACGCGCTGCGTCCGCTTCTCGGCGGAAGTCGCGGGCGCGCCTGAAATGGGCGCGACCGGCCGCGGCGAGGACATGGAGATCACGACCTATCTCCAGCACGCGCTGACATCGGAATTGCAGGGCAACCTCGTCGACATCTGCCCGGTAGGTGCGCTGACCTCGAAACCCTACGCATTTGCCGCGCGCCCGTGGGAGCTCGGCAAGACCCAGTCGATCGACGTGATGGACGGCGTGGGATCTGCGATCCGTGTCGATACCCGCGGCCGCGAGGTGATGCGGGTGCTGCCGCGCATCAACGAGGCCGTGAACGAGGAGTGGATCTCGGACAAGACCCGCCACATCATTGACGGCCTGCGTACCCAGCGCCTCGATCGGCCCTATATCCGTGAAGCCGGCAAGCTGCGTCCGGCAAGCTGGCAAGAGGCCTTCGCCGCGATCGCTGCGAAAGCGGCGCGCACCGACGGCAAGCGCATCGGCGCCATCGCGGGCGACCTCGCCGGTGTCGAGGAAATGTTCGCGCTGAAGGACCTGCTGTCCAAATACGGCTCGAGCAATCTGGCGGTGCAGGGCGGCGACGCCTTCGATCCCGCACTCGGCCGCGCCTCCTACATCTTCAATCCGACGCTTGCTGGTGTCGAGCAGGCCGATGCGCTGCTCATCGTCGGCGCCAATCCGCGCAAGGAAGCGGCCGTGTTCAACGCCCGCATCCGCAAGCGTTGGCGCGCCGGCGGCTTCAAGGTCGGCGTGATCGGCGCCAAGGTCGACCTGACTTACGATTATGACCATCTTGGTGCGGGCACCGACACGCTCGGCGAGCTCGCGGCCGGCAAGCACTCCTTCATGGACGTGCTGAAGAACGCCAAGAACCCGATCATCCTGGTTGGCGCAGGCGCCGCCGCGCGTCACGACGGCGCCGCTATCCTGGCCGCCACCGCCAAGCTCGCACTCGACGTCGGCGCGCTCAAGGACGGCTGGAACGGCTTTGGCGTGCTGCACGAGACTGCCTCGCGCGTCGGCGCGCTCGATATCGGCTTCTCCGCCACCGCGGGCGGCCTGAACGCGGCGCAGATGACGACCTTCGGCACGCTGGACCTCTTGTTCCTGCTCGGCGCCGACGAGATCAAGGCGCCGGACGGCACCTTCGTCGTCTATATCGGCACCCATGGTGATCGCGGCGCGCACCGCGCCGACGTGATCCTGCCGGCTGCCGCCTACACCGAGAAGTCTGCGATCTACGTCAACACCGAAGGCCGCGTGCAGATGACGGGACGTGCCGCATTCCCGCCGGGCGAAGCCCGCGAGGACTGGGCGGTCGTCCGCGCGCTGTCGGAGGCGCTCGGCAAGAAGCTCGGCTACGACTCGCTTGCCGCGCTGCGCCAGGCGATCTTCAAGGCCGTGCCGCATCTGATCCGTCTCGACCAGATCGAGGCAGGCTCCGCCGACCAGATCAAGAAGCTGGCGGGGAAGGGCGGCGCGCCCGAGAAGGCGCCGTTCAAGCCTGTTATCGAGGACTTCTATTTGACCAACCCAATCGCGCGTGCGTCCGCCGTGATGGCGGAATGCTCGCGGCTTGCCTCCGGGCAGATGCTGACCGCAGCGGAGTGAGCTGATGGAATTCTTCGAAAGCGCATTCTGGACCGGGTTCCTCTGGCCGCTGATCATCATGGTCGCGGAGAGCGTTCTCGTGCTCGTCGTCCTGCTGATCGCGATCGCCTACATCCTGCTCGCCGACCGCAAGATCTGGGCGGCGGTGCAGATCCGCCGCGGCCCGAACGTGGTCGGCCCCTGGGGTCTGCTGCAATCCTTCGCCGACCTGCTCAAGTTCGTGCTCAAGGAGCCGATCATTCCGGCCGGGGCGAACAAGGGCGTGTTTCTCCTTGCTCCCCTGGTCTCATGCGTGCTCGCGCTCGCGGCCTGGGCGGTGATCCCGACCAATCTCGGCTGGGTGATCTCCGACATCAATGTCGGCATCCTCTTCATCTTCGCGATCTCGTCGCTGTCGATCTACGGCATCATCATGGCCGGCTGGTCGTCGAACTCGAAATACCCGTTCCTGGCGGCGCTGCGCTCGGCGGCGCAGATGGTGTCCTATGAAGTCTCGATCGGCTTCGTCATCATCACGGTGCTGCTCTGCGCCGGTACGCTGAACCTGTCGGCCGTGGTCGAGGCCCAGCACGTTCGCGGTCTTGCCAGCCTGATCGGGCTGCCGCAGCTGACCATCCTGAACTGGTATGTCTGGCCGCTGTTCCCGATGTTCGTGATCTTCTATGTCTCGGCGCTGGCGGAAACCAACCGTCCGCCATTCGACCTCGTCGAAGCCGAATCCGAACTCGTCGCCGGCTTCATGGTCGAATACGGCTCGACTCCGTACCTGCTGTTCATGCTCGGCGAGTATGTCGCGATCGTCACGATGTGCGCGATGGCCACGATCCTGTTCCTCGGAGGCTGGCTGCCGCCGGTGGACCTGCCGCCCTTCAACTGGGTGCCGGGGATCATCTGGTTCTCGCTCAAAGTCTTCTTCATGTTCTTCCTGTTCGCGATGGCAAAGGCGATCGTGCCGCGCTACCGCTACGATCAACTGATGCGCCTCGGCTGGAAGGTGTTCCTGCCGCTGTCGCTGGCGATGGTGATCGTGGTAGCCGGCGTGCTGCATTTCGCCGACATCGCGCCGAAGTGAGGGCCATCATGGGTATCAACATCAACGCCACTGCGCGCTCGCTTCTGCTGTCGGAATTCGTCTCGGCGTTCTTCCTCGCCATGCGCTATTTCTTCCAGCCGAAGCCGACGCTGAACTATCCCTTCGAGAAGGGCCCGATCTCGCCGCGCTTCCGCGGCGAGCATGCGCTGCGCCGCTATCCCAACGGCGAAGAGCGCTGCATCGCCTGCAAGCTGTGCGAAGCGGTCTGCCCGGCGCAGGCGATCACCATCGAGGCCGGCCCGCGCCGCAACGACGGCACCCGCCGCACCGTGCGCTACGACATCGACATGGTGAAGTGCATCTATTGCGGCCTCTGCCAGGAGGCCTGCCCGGTCGACGCCATCGTCGAAGGCCCGAACTTCGAGTTCGCGACCGAGACCCGCGAGGAACTGTTCTATGACAAGGCCAAGCTGCTCGCCAATGGCGACCGCTGGGAACGCGAGATCGCAAAAGCGATCGAGCTCGACGCGCCGTACCGGTGAGATGAGAGCATGATCCTTCCCGCGCTGTTCTTCTATCTCTTCGCCGGCGTCTGCGTCGCCTCGGCGGTGATGGTGATTGTCTCGCGCAATCCCGTGCACTCCGTGCTGTACCTGATCCTGGCCTTCGTCAACGCCTCCGGCCTGTTCGTGCTGATGGGCGCCGAATTCCTCGCGATGATCCTGATCGTCGTCTATGTCGGCGCCGTCGCTGTGCTGTTCCTGTTCGTGATCATGATGCTCGACGTCGACTTCCTCGAGCTGCGCGAGGGCTTCATCGAGTACCTGCCGGTCGGCCTCGTGATCGGCGGCATCTTCCTGTTCGAACTGCTGCTCACCGTCGGC
This sequence comes from Bradyrhizobium cosmicum, assembly GCF_007290395.2. Classification (NCBI taxonomy): domain Bacteria; kingdom Pseudomonadati; phylum Pseudomonadota; class Alphaproteobacteria; order Hyphomicrobiales; family Nitrobacteraceae; genus Bradyrhizobium; species Bradyrhizobium cosmicum. Next base: position 3,403,470 of record NZ_CP041656.2, read on the forward strand.
TTCTGGGTCATCAACCCCGGCGTCGCCAAGACGATCACGGCGGCGATCCCGACCAATGTCAGCAACACCGAAGCGCTCGGGCTGGTGCTCTATACGAAGTACATTCACTACTTCCAGCTCTCGGGCATGGTGCTGCTGGTCGCCATGATCGGCGCCATCGTGCTGACGCTGCGGCACAAGGCGAGCGTGAAGCGGCAGGATATCAACGTTCAGAACGCGCGCACGCCTGAGATGGCGATGGCGATGCGCAAGGTGGCGCCGGGGCAGGGGCTCCAGGACAGCGACGCGGCGGAGTGGGTGAAATGACGATCGGGCTCGGACATTACCTGGCGGTCGGCGCGATCCTGTTCACGCTCGGGATCCTCGGCATCTTCCTCAACCGCAAGAACATCATCGTCATCCTGATGTCGATCGAGCTGATCCTGCTGGCGGTCAACATCAACCTCGTCGCGTTCTCGACCTTCCTCGGCGACATCGTCGGCCAGGTCTTTGCGCTGCTGGTCCTGACCGTCGCCGCGGCCGAAGCCGCGATCGGTCTCGCCATCCTGGTGGTCTATTTCCGCAACCGCGGCTCGATCGCGGTTGAGGACGTCAATCTGATGAAGGGCTGAGCTCAGTCATGGTCCAGGCAATCGTTTTTCTGCCTCTGCTGGGCGCCGTTCTGGCTGGCCTGATTGCGCTGTTCGGCGCGCATGCCCGCAACCCCTCAGGCGACACGGTCGAGCATCACGACGACCACGGTCATGGCGACGCCCATGCGGCGGCCGCTCATGACGATCACGGGCACGACGATCACGGCCATGACGACCATCACGTCTCCGAGCCGCCGGCGGCGGGCTCGCGCGGGGCCGAGCTGATCACCACCGCGCTGCTTTTCGTCTCGGCCGCGCTGTCCTGGATGACGCTGGTCGATGTCGGCTTCATGCACCACGATGTCAGGATCCAGCTTTTGCCCTGGATCTTCTCGGGCGACCTCCAGGTCTGGTGGACGCTGCGGGTCGACACGCTCACCGCAGTGATGCTGGTGGTGGTGACGACCGTGTCCTCGCTCGTGCACCTCTATTCCATCGGCTACATGGACGAGGACCCGAACCGGCCGCGCTTCTTCGGCTATCTCAGCCTGTTCACCTTCGCCATGCTGATGCTGGTGACCGCGGACAACCTGGTGCAGCTGTTCTTCGGCTGGGAAGGCGTGGGTCTGGCGAGCTACCTGCTGATCGGATTCTGGTACCAGAAGCCCACGGCGAACGCCGCGGCGATCAAGGCCTTCGTGGTCAACCGCGTCGGCGACTTCGGTTTTGCGCTCGGCATCTTCGCCATCTTCTACCTGACGAGCTCGACGGATTTCGAGACCATCTTCCACGCCGCGCCGAGCCTCGCCGGCAAGACCATCAACCTGTTTGGCTGGCATGCCGACGCGCTGACGCTGACCTGCCTGTTCCTGTTCATGGGCGCGATGGGCAAGTCGGCGCAGTTCCTGCTGCACACCTGGCTGCCGGACGCGATGGAAGGCCCGACGCCGGTGTCGGCGCTGATCCACGCCGCGACCATGGTCACCGCCGGCGTCTTCATGGTGGCGCGCCTGTCGCCGCTGTTCGAGCTCGCTCCGAACGCGCAGGCCGTCGTGATGTTCTTCGGCGCCACCACCGCGTTCTTCGCGGCGACCGTCGGCCTCGTCCAGAACGACATCAAGCGCATCGTCGCCTACTCGACCTGTTCGCAGCTCGGCTACATGTTCGTGGCGATGGGAGCGGGGGCCTATTCGGTCGGCATGTTCCATCTGTTCACGCATGCCTTCTTCAAGGCGCTGCTGTTCTTGGGCTCCGGCTCGGTGATCTACGCGATGCACCACGAGCAGGATATCCGCAACATGGGCGGCCTCTGGAAGAAGATTCCCTATACCTATGCGGTGATGGTGGTCGGCACCCTGGCGCTGACCGGGTTCCCGCTGACCGCCGGCTACTTCTCCAAGGACGCGATCATCGAGGCCGCCTACGCCTCGCACAATCCGTTTGCGATCTACGGCTTCCTGATGACGGTCGTCGCCGCCGGCCTGACCTCGTTCTACTCCTGGCGTCTGATCTTCAAGACCTTCCACGGCGAGCCGCATGACGAGCATCACTACGAGGCCGCGCATGAGGCTCCGATCTGGATGCTGATCCCGATCGGCGTGCTAGCGGTCGGCTCCTTCGTTGCGGGTCTGCCGTTCAAGGAGCTGTTCGCCGGTCACGGCATCGAGGAGTTCTTCCGCGAGTCCGTGAAGATGAACCCGCACATCATCGAGGATATGCACCACATCCCCGAGCACATCGCCTTCCTGCCAACTGTGATGATGGTGCTGGGCTTCCTGGTGTCGTACCTGTTCTACATCCGCCGGCCTTACTTGCCGGTCGAGCTCGCGAACACGCAGCCGATGCTGTACAAGTTCCTGCTCAACAAATGGTACTTCGACGAGCTGTACGACCTCATCTTCGTCCGTCCGGCGAAGTGGATCGGCTACCAGCTCTGGAAGAAGGGCGACGGCTTCATCATCGACGGTCTCGGCCCCGATGGCGTCTCCGCCCGCGTGCTGGACGTCACCCGCAACGTCGTCAAGCTCCAGACCGGCTATCTCTATCACTACGCCTTTGCCATGCTGATCGGTGCCGCCGGCCTGATCACCTGGTTCATGTTCGGCTTTGGAGGCCAGTAAATGACGACCTGGCCCATTCTTTCGGTCACGACGTTCCTGCCGCTGGTCGGTGCGCTGATCGTCTATCTCAGCCGCGGCGACGACGAGGCGGCGCGGCGCAATTCGTGCTGGATCGCGCTCTGGACCACGCTGATCACCTTCGCGGTGTCGGTGCTCCTGGTGCTGCGCTTCGATCCGTCCAACCCGGACTTCCAGTTCGTCGAGAAGGCGAATTGGCTCGCCACCGGCATCACTTACCACATGGGCGTCGACGGCATCTCGCTGCCGCTGGTGATCCTGACCACCGCGATCATGCCGTTCTGCATCATCGCGAGCTGGAAGTCGGTCACGAGCCGGGTCCGCGAATACATGATGGCGTTCCTGATCCTGGAAACGCTGATGATCGGCACCTTCTCGGCGCTCGATCTCGTGCTGTTCTACCTGTTCTTCGAGGGTGGCCTGATCCCGATGTTCCTGATCATCGGCATCTGGGGCGGTCCGCGCCGGGTCTACGCCTCGTTCAAGTTCTTCCTCTACACGTTCCTCGGCTCGGTGCTGATGCTGCTCGCCATCATGGCGCTGTACTGGAACGGCGGCACCACCGACATCCCGACCCTGATGCACACCGCCGTGCCGCGCAGCTTGCAGACCTGGGCGTGGCTGGCCTTCTTCGCCTCCTTCGCGGTGAAGATGCCGATGTGGCCGGTGCACACCTGGCTCCCCGATGCGCACGTTGAGGCGCCGACAGCCGGCTCGGTGGTCCTGGCCGCGATCATGCTGAAGATGGGCGGCTACGGCTTCCTGCGCTTCTCGCTGCCGATGTTCCCGCTGGCCTCGCACGACTTCGCGCCGCTGATGTTCACCCTCTCGGCGATCGCCATCATCTACACCTCGCTGGTGGCGCTGATGCAGGAGGACATGAAGAAGCTGATTGCGTACTCGTCGGTCGCGCATATGGGCTTCGTCACCATGGGCATCTTCGCCGGCACCATGCAGGGCGTCGCCGGCGGCGTGTTCCAGATGATCTCGCACGGCATCGTCTCCGGCGCGCTGTTCCTCTGCGTCGGCGTCGTCTACGACCGCATGCACACCCGCGAGATCGCGGCTTATGGCGGCCTCGTCAACCGGATGCCGCTCTACGCGCTGGCCTTCATGGTCTTCACCATGGCCAATGTCGGTCTGCCCGGCACCTCCGGCTTCGTCGGCGAATTCATGACGTTGCTCGGCACCTTCAAGGTCTCGATCCCGACCGCGTTCTTCGCCACCTTCGGCGTGATCTTCTCGGCGTGCTACGCGCTTTGGCTCTACCGCAAGGTCGTGTTCGGGGCGCTGGTGAAGCCGTCGCTGATGAGCATGAAGGATCTCACCTTCCGTGAGTGCGTGACGCTGTTCCCGCTGCTCGCGCTGACGATCCTGTTCGGCGTCTGGCCGAAGCCGGTGCTCGACATGTCGGCGGCCTCGGTCCAGCAACTCGTCAACAATTACAACACCGCTGTGACGGCCGTGAAGGCCGCCGCGCTGCTCCCGTGAGCAGGCAGGTCAGGATATCGCCATGAGCTTTGAGACTGCAGGTTATCAACTGGCGCCGGTGCTGCCCGAACTCGTGCTCGCGATCGGCGCCATGGCACTGCTGATGCTGGGCGCCTATCGCGGGCAGGAGACCACCAAGGCGGTCACGACGCTCGCGGTCCTGCTCCTGGTCGTGGTCGGCGTGCTCGAATACATGGTGCCCGCGGGCAAGCAGGTGACCTTCGGCGGCAGCTTCATCGTCGACGACTTCGCCCGCTTCATGAAGATCCTGGCCCTGATCGGATCGGGCGTGACGCTGATCCTGTCGACCGAGTTCCTGTCCGACCCGTCGCGCCGCATCTTCGAATACGCCATCCTGGTGCTGCTCTCGACGCTCGGCATGATGGTGCTGATCTCGGCCGGCGACCTGATCTCGCTCTATCTCGGCCTCGAGCTGATGTCGCTCGCGCTCTACGTCGTGGCGGCTTCGAACCGCGCCAACGCCAAGTCGACCGAAGCCGGCCTGAAGTATTTCGTGCTCGGCGCGTTGTCCTCGGGCATGCTGCTCTACGGCTCCTCGCTGATCTACGGCTTCACCGGCACGGTCAGCTTCACCGGCATCGCCGCGGCCGCGACCGTCTCCAATGTCGGCCTGGTGTTCGGCCTCGTCTTCCTGCTCGCCGGCCTCTGCTTCAAGGTCTCGGCCGTGCCGTTCCACATGTGGACGCCTGACGTGTACGAGGGCGCGCCGACGCCGGTCACCGCCTTCTTCGCGTCCGCGCCGAAGGTCGCCGCGCTCGCTGTTTTCACCCGCGTCACCCTGACCGCGTTCCCAGGCATCGTCTCGCAGTGGCAGCAGATCCTGGTTTTCGTGGCGATCGCCTCGATGGCGCTCGGCTCCTTCGCCGCGATCGGCCAGACCAATATCAAGCGCCTGATGGCCTATTCCTCGATCGGCCATATGGGCTTCGCCCTGGTCGGCCTCGCTTCCGGCACGCTGGAAGGCGCGCAGGGCGTGGTGATGTACATCGTGATCTATGTCGCGATGACGCTGGGTTCGTTCTCGATCATCCTCGCCATGAAGCGCAACGGCCAGGCCGTGGAGCAGATCAGCGACTTCGCCGGCCTGTCGCGGACCAATCCGCTGCTCGCCTTCATGTTCGCGATGCTGCTGTTCTCGCTTGCGGGCGTGCCGCCGCTCGCCGGCTTCTTCGGCAAGTGGTACGTCTTCGTCGCCGCCATCAAGGCCAATCTGTTCACGCTCGCCGTCATCGGCGTGCTGACCAGCGTGGTCGGCGCCTACTATTATCTCTCCATCGTCAAGACGATGTATTTCGACGCGCCGGCCGGCCAGGTCGATCCGGTGCGCATCGAGGTGAAGGCGGTGCTGGCGGTGTTTGGCCTGTTCAACATCCTGTTCGCGCTGTTCGCGGGCCCGGTCGTGACCGTGGCCTCCGCCGCGGCAAAGTCGCTGTTTTAGGATGGGATTCGCGCTCGGTCCTCGCGCACTCCAGGCGGGCTACAAGCTCGCAGCTTTCGACCGGACCGGCTCGACCAACACCGATGCGATCGAGCGTGCGCGGGCCGGCGAACGCGGCCCGATGTGGTTCGTGACGACGGAGCAGACCGCCGGCCGGGGCCGGCGCCAGCGCGCCTGGATTTCGCCGCGCGGCAATCTCGCGGCCAGCGTGCTCGAGGTGCTGGACGTCGCGCCGGCGGTTGCCGCAACCATCGGGTTTGCGGCGGGGCTGGCGGAAGAGGCCGCGCTCGAGAAGGTCAGCCTCGAGGCCGCGTTGCGCCTCGGTCCTGAAAGACCCAGATACGCCCTGAAATGGCCGAACGACGTTCTCGCGAACGGCAGGAAGCTCGTCGGCATTGGCCTTGAGGCCGAGGCCATCGGTGATCGCCTCGCCATCGTTGTCGGCATCGGCACCAACGTCGTGGGGGCGCCGGAGGGCACGCCGACGCCGGCCGTATCCCTGGCCGCCCTCGGCGTCCAGATCAGCGCGGAAGAGCTGTTCTCGGCGTTGTCCGATGCCTGGGTCGAGTTCCGCGGCATCTGGGACAATGGCCGCGGCTTTGCCGAGATCCGCAAGCTCTGGCTCGAACGTGCGGCCGGCCTTGGCGAGCGGGTCGCGATCAACACGGGAGCGACGACGCTGGAAGGCATTTTCGACACCATCGACGACACCGGGTGCCTGATCGTCCACACCGCTGACGGCCGACGCCTGCCGGTGGCGGCCGGTGAGGTGTTCTTCGGTTCGGCCGCCTCCGTGGGAGCTGCGTGATGGCGAAGCCTGACGAACTGGTATTTGCGCCGCTTGGCGGCGTCGGCGAGATCGGCATGAATTTGTCGATCTACGGCCTCGGCAACCGCCAGCAGCGGTCCTGGCTCGCGGTCGATCTCGGCGTCTCCTTCGGCGACGAGGAGCACCTGCCGGGCATCGACCTGATCATGCCCGACATCAGCTTCCTGGAGAAGGAACGCAAGATTCTGATGGGCCTGGTGCTGACCCACGCCCATGAGGACCATTTCGGCGCCATCATCGATCTCTGGCCGAAGCTGAAATGCCCGATCTATGCGACCCAGTTCAGCGCGGCGCTGTTCGAGGCCAAGCTTGCGGCCGAGCGCAACGCGCCGAAGATCCCGGTGACGGTGGTGCCGTCGGGCGGGCGCGTCGATATCGGCCCGTTCAACGTCGAGTTCATTCCGGTCGCGCATTCGATTCCAGAGTCGCATGCGCTGGCGATCCACACCTCCGCCGGCATCGTGCTGCACACCGGCGACTGGAAGATCGACCCGACCCCGATCATCGGCCGGCCGACCGACGAAAAGCGGCTGCGCGAACTGGGGGAGGAGGGCGTGCTTGCCCTGATCGGCGATTCCACCAACGCCGTGCGAGACGGCCGTTCGCCATCCGAAGCCGAGGTCGCCAGGACCATCACAGAGCTGGTGAAGGCCGCCAAAGGCCGTGTCGCAGTCACGACCTTTGCTTCCAACGTCGCGCGCCTCAAGGCCGTCGCCGATGCGGCGCGGGCTGCCGATCGCGAGGTCGTCGTGGTCGGCCGCGCCATGGAGCGCGTGTCGCAGGTCGCGCGCGAGACCGGTTATCTCGACGGCGTGCAGAACTTCCGCTCGACCGACGTCTATGGCCATCTGCCGCAGGACAAGGTGCTGGCGCTCTGCACCGGCAGCCAGGGCGAGGCCCGCGCCGCGCTGGCGCGTATCGCCAATGACGACCATCCCGAGATCACGCTGAACCGCGGCGACTGCGTGATCTTCTCCTCGCGTACCATTCCCGGCAACGAGAAGGCCGTCGGCGCGATCATCAACAACCTGATCCTCCAGGGTGTCGAGGTCATCACCGATCGCGATCATCTGGTCCACGTCTCCGGCCATCCGCGCCGCGACGAGCTGCGCGACATGATCTCCTGGGTCCGGCCGCAGCTGCTGATCCCCGTCCACGGCGAGGCCCTGCATCTGCACGAGCATGCCAAGCTCGCGCGCGCCGCCGGCGTGCCCCGCGTGCTGGTCATCCGCAACGGCGACCTGGTCAAGCTCGGCCCCGGCGATCCCGGCCTGATCGGCGAGGTGCCCTCGGGCCGTCTCTACAAGGACGGCACGATTCTGGAGGATTCCAAGTCCCGTGCCGTGGTCGAGCGCCGCCGCATGGCGTTCTCCGGCTGTGCCTTCGTCGCCTTCGCCATGAATGCGCAGGGTGAGCTGGTCGACGATCCCGAGGTCGATCTGGTCGGCATTCCCGAGAAGAACCGGGCGGGCGAGCCCTTCGACGACATCGTGTTCGACGCCGTGGTCTCCACCATCGAGGGGCTGCCGAAGGCGCGTCGCCGCGATCCGGATGCCCTGGCCGAGTCGGTGCGACGCGCTGTCCGGTCCGTGATCAACGAACATTGGGGCAAAAAGCCCCCCTGTCTGGTACACGTCCTGACGGTATAGACTAAGCGTGGTCTTCGGATCATGCGCTGAGGGAGAAGAAGCATGCTGGGTCGCCTCAACCATGTCGCGATCGCGACCAAGGACGCCGTCAAGGCCGCCAGGATCTATGGTGCGGCGTTCGGCGCCCAGATTTCGGAGGCCGTGCCGCTGCCCGAGCACGGCGTCATCACCGTGTTCGCGACGCTCCCCAACACCAAGATCGAGTTCATCGAGCCGCTCGGCGAGGCGTCGCCGATCGCAAAATTCGTCGAACGCAATCCCGACGGCGGCATCCACCACATCTGCTACGAGGTGGTCGACATCATCGCCTCGCGCGACACCTTGGTGAAGGAGGGCGCCCGGGTGCTCGGCGACGGCGTGCCGAAGATCGGCGCCCACAGCAAGCCGGTGCTGTTCCTGCACCCGAAGGACTTTTCCGGCGCGCTGGTCGAAATCGAGCAGGCGTAAGGCCGCCCCATGGCCATCCAGATATCGACTGCACTTGCGATCTACTTCGTCATCTGGTGGATCGCGCTGTTCCTGACGCTGCCGTTCGGCGTGCGCAGCCAGCACGAGGACGGCACCGGCGCACCCGGCACCGATCCCGGCGCGCCTATCCTGACGCGGATGAGAAGCAAGCTGATCTGGACCACCATCATCTCGGCGGTCATCTACGGGATCGGCATCGCCGCCTATCATGCCGGCTATCTCTCGATCGAGCGCCTGTCGAAATTGATGGGCATGCCATTCTAGATACTTGAAATTGTTTTGTTGTTTTGGGGGGAACGAATGACTTTTCAGAGGATCGTCATCGCGCTTCTGGTGCTGATCGTCGCCGGTCTCGGTGCCGTCGGTTATTTCGAGTGGAAGATGGCCGTGCAGGTTCGGACGATGAAGGCGTTCGTCGAGGGCTACGTCTTCAACGAGGCGGTGATGGCCTGCGAGCAGGCCAAGAGCTCGACACCGTTCAAATGGAACGGGGGCAAGAGCACCTCGATCATCGGCCTGAACTCGGTCAAGCTGGACAAATACAACGTCAGCGCCAGCTACACGCTGGTGGCGGATGGCGTCTATTGCGATTACGATCCGATCAAAAGAAAGGCCGAGATCGGCTCGAGCTTCCTGGAGCGGGAGTAACGATCCGGCCCAAATTCATGGGATGGAATCGTCATGACCGGGAACCGGGCAGGGGATTATCGGATTCTGCATGAGGCCGCCTTGCGGGACTATCTCGCGGGCGTGCCGGACCTCGTGGCGCTTCTCGGCGCTGAACCGGTGTCCTGGTCGATCACCGAGGTCGGCGACGGCAATCTCAATCTCGTCTTCATCGTCAAGGGCGACCGCGGCGGCGTCGCCGTCAAGCAGGCGCTGCCTTACGTCCGTCTCGTCGGCGAAAGCTGGCCGCTGCCGCTGTCGCGGGCGCATTACGAATTCCTGGCCTTGTCCCGGCAGGCCGAGCTCGCGCCTGGTCTCGTGCCGGCGCTGCTGCACCACAACGAGACGCTGGCGCTGACAGTGATGGAGCTGCTCGAGCCCCACGTCATCATGCGCAGGGGGCTGGTCGCGGGCACGCAATATCCCCGTTTCGTCGACGACATCACCACCTTCATGGCGCGAACCCTGTTCTTCACCTCCGACCTCGCGCTCTCGGCGGCCGACAAGAAGCAGGCCATCGCCGCCTTCGCCGGCAACCATGCGCTCTGCAAGATCACCGAGGATCTGATCTTCACCGATCCCTACCGTATCGCCGAGCAGAACCGCTGGACCGCGCCGTATCTCGACGCTCTGGCCGCTGGCTTGCGCGACGACATGGAGTTGCATGTCGCGATCTCGCGCCTCAAGCTGAAGTTCATGGCCAGCCCCGAGGCGCTGCTCCATGGCGACCTCCACACCGGCTCGATCATGGTGACGGACAGCCAGACGCGCGTGATCGATCCGGAATTCGCGTTCTACGGCCCGATGGGCTTCGACGTCGGCGCCGTGCTGGCGAACCTCTTGATGGCCTATTTTGCTTCCGCCGGTCACGAGCGCTCGCCCGGCGCGCGGCAGACATTCGAGGCCTGGGTGCTGGGGACGGTCGAAGCGGTGTGGAACGAGTTCGCCCGCAAATTCCTCGACCTCTGGCGCGCCGGCGCTGCGGGTGACGCCTATCCGGTCTCGCTCTTCGCCGGCGAGAAAGGCGAGGCGCGGCTGGACACGGAGCGGCTAGCCTATATGCAGCGCCTCTTCACCGACACCGTTGGCTTTGCCGCCGCAAAGATCATCCGCCGCATCTTCGGCCTCGCGCACAACATCGATTTCGAGCTGATCGAGGACCCGAAGCGGCGGGCGGTCAGCGAAGCCCGCGCCGCGCGGCTGGCGCGGGCGATGATGGTGGAGGCGGTGACATTTCGGACGATCGCTGACGTCACTGGCGCTGCGCGAAAGCTGCGGGACTGGCAGCCGGAACTGTCCGGCTGACAGAGTTTTGTAGCGAGTAGCTTGCCGCCACACACCGTCATTGCGAGCGCTGCGAAGGAATCCAGAATCTTTCCGCTGCGGCAGTCCGGATTGCTTCGTCGCTTCGCTCCTCGCAATGACGAGCGGAGAGGCGCGGGGCTCAATACAGACGGATCGGCAGCAGAACGCCGTCCGTGCCGACCAAAAGGCCCCAGGTCTCGTTCGCCGCGACCTCGAACTCCCCATTCCGCGCGGTGCCACCCTTGACCTTGACGGCGACCTTGTACTTGCCCGGCGGCAGATCGAGCTTCTGATCATCAGGCAATTCGCCCGCGGCATTCTCTGACGACACCAGTGTCGCGCCGGAGCGAGCTGCGAGCCTGATGATCTGGTCGTTGACGGTGAGATCAGCCGTTTCATCGGTTCCGTTGCCGATCATCAGGCACGCTTGGCCAGGCTTCGGCAGGAGGGGGGCCGCCGCGGCCGCTCGTTTGCGCAGCGATAGGTCGGCGATGGTCCTGCCGTCCTGACGGGTCAGGCGCAGTAGCGCCGGTCCATCGGCCGTCGTGAACGCGACCACGGCCCGATCAGGCGCGACCACCGCGCCGTCATTTTCGGCCCAGCCCCTGTTTTCGAGATCGCCGCGATAGAAGCCGAGCACGGTCGCCAGATCGAGCGGCGTCTCGACGTGCGCGAACCTGATGGTGGGCGAGTTCTTCGCGGTCACCAGGGCCCAACTGCCTGGGAGCGGCAGGCCCATGTCGTCGGACAGCTTGCCTTCGAAGGTCCGGCCTGCGGCCCGCGTCAGAACCCCGATGGCGGCACACAGCAGGCGCTCGCCGAGAGTGTCCGCGGCGCAACGGTCTCTGACCGCCCATAAGGCTTGCTCGATCATGCCGTTTGATCGTTCGGTACGCTGCCAGCCGATATGGATGCTTCCCGCGGCGCTGGTCCGGGCAGGATCCGGGGTGACGGGGATCGCCATCGCCGCCGTCGCGGCCAGCAGCGTGCCAACGAGTACAACAGCCATTGTTCGGCGCTTCATTTGTTTCGCGATCCTTGGCGCTGAGATAGCGATCCTGAGCTTAGTCGCGTTGATCAGGAAAAATGTTCACTGCCTCGGGGCGTCCGATGACGCACCACATCAGTCGGGGCCTTGCATCGCCGGAAAGATGTGCGCCAAAGAGCCAAGCTCTCTCAGAGCGCCGCACGCAACAAGCCCTCAAATTCTTCTGCAGACGCTTTTCGCGGAGCGGTCGCGTTCGAGTGGTCAGCTAATGCCCGGACGACTGTTTGGGGAATGTGCCGAGCTTCAAAGCCCATTTGGCCGAGCGTTGTCGGCAGCTTTAACGATTGAACGAGATCGGACACCGCAGCAGCGAGGTTCGTTTCGCGCGAGATGCCAAATATATCGCTAAGCGTTTCGTACTTGTTTCCGACGCTTTGCTCGCTGAAGCGCAGGATGTGCGGCAGGAACACGCCGTTCAGCATACCGTGATGCAGGGTCGGCGAGCGCAATGCGCCGGCGGCGTGAGATAGCGAGTGCACTGCGCCGAGCCCCTTCTGAAACGTCAGCCCACCTTCGAGTGCCGCCATCATCATTTCCCAACGCGCCTCGCGGTCGGCGCCATTTGTCACAGCGCGCTGGATGAAGCGCCATGCACGCTTTGCACCGTCGAGCGCGATTGCTTCCGCCGGCGGGTTGACCAGTGGTGACAGGAACGTTTCGATGCAGTGCGTGAGCGCATCGATGCCCGTCGCCGCCGTCAACAACGGCGGCAGTCCCAGCGTGAGTTCAGGATCGCAGATCGCCCTTTTCGGTATCAGATATGGACTGATCAACGCCAGCTTCGAGCCGTTGGTCAGATTGATCAAAGCGCCACGGCCGACCTCGCTGCCAGTTCCTGCAGTGGTCGGAATAGCGATCACAGGCGCGACCTTCTCGGTGATCTTGCCGACGCCGCCAAGGACAGCCGCATATTGCTCCAGTGGCCCCTCATGGGTGGCGGCCAAAGCGACGCCTTTGGCAAGATCGATCGGCGAACCGCCGCCGAGCGCAATCACGCCATCGCAGCCGCCTTCGCGGTAGGCGACGACGCCTTCAAGCACTGCTTCTTCAGTCGGATTCGGGGGCGTACGGGCGAATATCGCAACGGTCGTCGGATCGAGGTGAGCCAGTACTTGCGCTGCAATGCCTGCCTGCTGCACGCCGGCATCCGTGACGAGCAGCGGTCGACGAACTCCGAGTGCCGCTAACTCGGTCGGCAGACTCTTGATGGCACCGTAATCGAAAATTGTCGTCGTCAGATAGCCAATGGTCGACACAGCCAACTCCTCCCGGGCGACGAAATTGTTGCGTCGCAATACTTTTTATTCATCCGATATTTAACATCGGATGATTGCGAGATCAACAAAATCGGTGTATGGCGTGAACATGCCAGCCAGCCTAAGAGCCGGCGGTCGGGAGCGAAAAATTGTCGAGCGCTAAACGCGTCAAATCCACCGAGAAGCGTTTGAAGCCGGGCCGCATCCACGCGGTACTGACGACGCTCGGCCGCGAGATCGCTCAAGAGATCATCCCCGCAGGCGCGGTGCTGCCGCCCGAAAACGAACTCGAGATCCGCTTTGGCGTCGGCCGCGGCGTGGTTCGTGAAGCGATCAAAATGCTTTCAGGGAAGGGACTCGTCAGCGTGCGACCGCGCCACGGCACTCACGTGCTGCCGCGGCGCGATTGGAGTCTTCTCGATCGCGATGTGTTGAACTGGCTGGTCGGAGAGGATCAACTCGACCGCAAGCTGCTGCTTGCCATTCAGGAAGTCCGCTCAATCATTGAGCCAGCCGCCGCTGCGCTCGCTGCGACCCGCGCCACCAGGCAGGACCGGCAGCGGATCAATGCAGCCCTGTTGGCGATGGAATCATCGGACAATCAGGCTGCCGCCACGGCCGCGGACAAGGCCTTTCATCTCGCTATTCTGGACGCCACGCACAATCCGGTGCTGCAGGGCTTTCGCGGCGCGATCGACACGATCCTGAGTGCAGTGTTTCTTGTCGCCGTTGATAGCGTCGCTGGTTGGTTCGAAGACAACATTCCCAACCACGCCGTCGTTGCGCGCGCCATCGAGGAAGGTGATGCAGACAAGGCTCGCAAGGCCATGGAGCGAGTTCTTGGTTATACCCACTCTAAATTGTCTAGGAAAAGTGCAGGCGCCGTTCGGCGGAACGCCAGGCCAGGCGGCAACCGCACCCTGAGGCAAGCATGATGCTGCGCAGGCTCTCTTCGGCATTCTGGTTTGGCGCTCCCTTTATAGTGCTCCTCATCCTATGGGCTGTTTTCATCCCGTACTTCGACGTCAATCCCCGGCTGTTTCCTCACCTCTCCTCTGTGATTCAGGCTGGAGTTGAGGGAATAGAAGATGGCACCCTTATTCAACACGTCGGAGCAAGCCTGTTACGCGTCGCCGTCGGCACGGTGCTCGCGCTATTGATCGCCATTCCCTTGGGCATCGCCATGGGCGTCAGCCCGATGATCTCCAGCTTCCTCACACCCCTGTTCAGGTTTTTCTCGGTGCTGGCCGGCATCGCGTGGATCCCGATCGCGACGCTATGGTTCGGCTACGGCTTCGGCGCCATCACGTTTGTAATCTTCAATGCCGTGTTCTTCATCGTGACGTACAACACGCTGCTCGGAGTATCGACCATTCCCTTGCAGGTGCGCAATGCGGCCGCATCGCTCGGTGCGGGACGATGGGCGATGTTGACCGAAGTGCTCCTGCCGGGCGCCCTTCCTAACATCGTCACTGGCATACGCACCGGATTGGGCTTTGCCTGGCGTGGGCTGATCGCGGCCGAGATGATCGCCACCAACGTGGGCCTCGGTTACATGCTGTTTGTGGCGCGAGACTTCTACAGAACAGAAGTGATCGTGCTTGGCATGATTGTAATCGGCGTGCTTTGGCTGCTGCTCGACCGGCTGGTCTTGGCGCCAATCGAGCGCGCCACCATCGAACGCTGGGGCATGGTGCAGCGCGCATGAAGCAGTTTCTACTCAAGATGTGGAGCCACTGCGTTCGCCTGACAGCGCGTTGGCCGTCGATCGCTTCCATCGTTCCTTTCATTCCGGTGGTCGCGGCCTGGTGGATCGTCACAAAGCTGCAAATATTCCCACGCGCGTTTCTGCCTGGACCCGCGGACGTCGTCCGCTCATTCGGGACGCTGGTTTATACGGGTATCCTTCCGGCGTACTTGCAGGACAGCATCGTGCGCTTGGCCGTCGGTGCGTTTTGGGGCGTCGCCCTCGGCATTCCTCTCGGAATCCTGGTTGGCCTCAATCAGCGTGCGCGTACGGCGCTGTGGCCGCTGCTTCTGTTCTTTCAGGCCATCGGCGATATCGCCTGGCTGCCGATCCTGGTGATCTGGTTCGGCTATGGCCTCACGACCATCACGGTCGTCATCGTCTATACAGTGATCTTCCCGGTTGTCCTGAACACGGTGCTGGGCGTGCGCTCGATCCCCATCACCCTGCACCGCGCGGCCCAGAGTCTGGGTGCCTCGCGCATTCGCATGTTGTGGGAAGTGGTGTTGCCGGGAGCGCTGCCCAACATCGTGACTGGCCTGCGCAACGGGCTCGGCTATGGCTGGCGCGCTCTGATCGCAACCGAGATTATCGTCGGCACCAGCGGTATCGGATTTCTCATGTTCGACGCGCGCCGCTCCGGGTCTGTCGTCGAGATCCTGCTCGGCATGATCATCCTGGGAATCCTCTGGTACATCGTCGATAGCTGGATACTGGCACCGATCGAGCGGGCGACAGGACAGCGGTGGGGGCTGGTGACGCGATGAAGGATCTGACTATCCGCAATCTGTCGAAGACGTATTTCGACCCCTATGCCGGCACAAACGTCACCGCCGTGCATGACGTGTCACTGAAGGTAGAGCAGGGAGAGTTCGTCTGCATCGTCGGTCCTTCGGGCTGCGGCAAGACGACGATCCTCAACATGATCGCGGGCTTCATCCCGCACACGGGCGGTGAGATCTTGGTCGGCGGCCGTCCGGTCAAGGGACCGGGCCCTGACCGCGGCGTGGTTTTTCAATCCTTTGCCTTGTTCCCGTGGCGAACCGTGCTCGAGAATGTCGCGTTCGGTCCCAAGATGCGCGGCGTCCGCAAGGTCGAACGCGAGAAGATCGCGCATGAATATCTGGCGCTCGCCAAACTGACCGAGGCGGCCGGGCGTTATCCCGCCGAATTATCAGGCGGCATGCAGCAGCGTGTCGGCGTGGTGCGTGCGCTGGCGAACGAGCCCGACGTGTTGCTGATGGATGAGCCGTTCGCGAGCGTCGACGCCCAGACCCGGATGACCCTCCAGGAAGAGCTGACGCGCATCTGGCAGGAGAAGCGGTCGACGGTCATCTTCATCACGCATGACGTCCCGGAAGCCGTGTTTCTCGCCAACCGGGTGATAGCGCTGTCGAAGGGACGTGTGCTCGAGGAAATCGCCGTGGACTTGCCACGACCGCGATCATGGGACGCGCTGAACGATGATGCGCGGTTCAAGGAATTGTCGGGACGTGTTCTTCAACTCGTGCGGTCGGCCTGAGCCATGTTGAAAGATGCCCTTCGATCGCGAAAGGCGCACATCCTCTTGGTGGTGGCGGTTGGTTATCTGGCCTGGCAGCTTTGGCTGACCATCGCCGCACCGCAAAAGATCGCGAACTTCGCCGGCAGCTCGGAAAAGGTGAATATCCTCGTCGTGCTGCCGTTCGAACCTGAACGTTTCCACGTTCAGCTGATGCAGACGTACGGCCGGGTATCCGGAACACAAGAAAAATCCGTTGAAGTTCGGGGAGTGAAACGAGCGGACTTGACGACCGTCGCCCGGCCTTACTGGGTTACGCGCATCGAGCCGCTTCAACCAGGGGGATGACCCAAATGCGACGACTTGCGATGCTGCTCTGCGCCTTGTTGCTGCTGCCGTCACTTGCAATGGCGCAGGCCAAGGATCCCGTAAAACTCAAGGTCGGCATGGTGGCAGCCGTGGACATGCTGGCGCTGCCGATTGCGCTGGAGCGCGGCTTTTTCGAAAAGTACGGGCTCGACGTCACCATCGCTCGCCCCTACGCAACCGGCGTCGATGCGCTCAATGCCTTGCAGGCAGGTGAAACCGACATGGTGCAAGCTGGCGTGCCGGCTATCGGCGCGATTCTACGCAACATGGATCTGGTTTTCCTCGGTAACTTCAGCGGCAATGCCACGAAGCTCGGATCCGATGCCACGCTCGCCCTCATTGCCAACGGCGACTCAGGGATCGTCAAAGGCGACTTGAAAAGTCTCAAGGGCAAAAAAATAGCGACCTCATTCGGCACGATCAACCATCTGTACATTCTCGGCTTGCTCGAAAAGGCCGGCCTCTCGCCGACCGACGTGACGCTGATCAACACGCCGCCGCCGGAGATGAGCGTGGCGCTGCTTGCCAAGGGCGTGGACGGGTTTGTGTGCTGGGACCCGGCACCGGTCATTGCCATGAAGGACGTTCCGGGGGCTATCGAGGTCATCCGCGGCGGTGATGTCATTTCTTATCTCGGATTCAATATCGCGCTGCGGCCTTGGGTGGAGAAGAACGGGGCGACAATCGAGAAATTCCTGGCAGCGGTATCGGAGGCCGACCAGTGGATGCGCAAGAACCCCAAGCAGGCCGCAGCCATCGGTACGCGCTGGATTCCTGGGTTGAAGCTCGACGTGGCGGAGACCGCGATGCAGTACAACATCCAGCAGGTGGATCGCCGTATTTCCGCGCACAACTATCGCGCGCTTTGGAAGGCGCAGGATACGCTGCAACGGCTCGGCGTCATCAAGTCGGTGTTCGACGTGAACAAGCACATCGAACCCAAATTCATCCTCAACGTGATGAATACCTACCCGGACCTGTTTTCCGATCTGCAGCCCATTCCTGCAGATGTGGCAATTAAACCGGGCTTCGTGTTCAAGCCCTGAACCCAAGTGTTGCCGCGCGCCCTGAAGCAGGTGCGCGGCAACAAACTTCCTGCTTACATCCCAAGATACGCGTTTTTCAGGGTGCACAACGTCACAACCGCTCTGTGCACACGCTCGCGACGCGTTCGTTACGTCTCGAAAAGCAGACGTTCGATGACACGTGGGCTTGTTGGTTGGCCGTAAGGTCAGCAACAAGCTGCCGTCTCAACTTCCGGCCATGCCGACGAGGCGAGGGTGGCGGCTTGCGAGTGCCTTCTCAACCGGCAGGCTGCGCAGCCACGCGCGAAAACTGACGATCTCGGGGCAATCCGCGGTGCCTTCAGGCGCAATCAGCCAATCACCGACGCCTGGTCCCTCATTGACCCGGTCACAGCGATAGCCCGGATGGTGGCCGAGACTCCGGGCGATCAAGAGGTCCACCTTGCCCTCGACCAATTCGTGCAGGCCGGCCGGTTGCAGCACCCGCAAGCCGATCTCCGGATGCATGCTGCGAAACGCCGCCAGATCGAGGCGGCGCAGGTCGAAGCTGCCATGCGCGCCCAGTTGCAGCAGCACCGTACCTGCCGGCTTCAATTGTGAGGTCGCATCCGCAATATGGCGGAACCCTTCGGATATCCCGGGCAGATAGGCTTGGCCGGCCGGCGTCAGAATCAGCTGCTTGTGCAGCCGCTCGAACAGCTGCACGCCGAGGCGGGCCTCCAGCGCTTTGACCTGCTGTCCCACGGCGGCGGGCGTCACGTGCAGTTCGTGCGCGGCGAGCTTGAAGCTGAGATGGCGGGCCGCGGCCTCGAAGGCGCGGAGCGCGTTGAGCGGGGGAAGGGCATAAGTCATCGCACCGTAAGTTTGACACCGATGGTCCCCGTCCTTGCAATAGATTTTCTTGCGTTGAACCGCAGGAATGATGCTTTGCGCCGTGGCGATGCCGCCGGATAGGTTTGGTCCGCAATCCGGAGAAGCCACATGCCCGCAGCTCACATCGTCAGCCACAATCCCGCTACGGTCCACCCGCCCGCCGGCGGCTACAGCATGGGACTTGAGCTGACGCAGCATCGCCGTTTGCTGTTCATCAGCGGCCAGGTCCCTGAACGAGCGGATGGCTCCGTGCCCGAAGGTTTCGAGGCGCAGTGCGAGCAGGCCTGGCGAAACGTCAGGGAGGTGCTCGCGGCCGCAGGCCTTGGCGTCGCACATCTGGTCAAGGTCACCACGTTTCTGACCGAGCGCAGCCAGGTCGTCGCCAATCGCGCCATCCGGCGCGCGATGCTCGGTGACCACCAGCCCGCCCTGACGGTCGTGGTCGTCGAGACCGTCGAAAGCAAATGGCTGCTGGAGATCGAGGCGATCGCCGCGCAATGAAGAGGGCATGGCCGATGTTGCAACAGGCTCGTCACGTCAGGTGTCCAATGACCGAAGTCCATCCCTTTTACGAAACGCATCGGGGCGCCATGGAAGCCGCTATGCGCGAGCGGCTCGATCTTGCCGGGGCGATGCTCCGTGAGCGCACGCATCTGTCGGATATCGACGGGATCAGGCGGGAGGTCATGGACGAATTCGAGATCGTGCTCACCCAGATGCCTTATGTCGGCGGCGCGGCAAGCCGCATGAGCGATTTCTTCATGCGCCTGACGGGGTTTATGGCGATCAGCCGCGTGCTGCTGCGGCACGGCGTGCCTGTTCCTGTGATCGGCGAGATCGAGCGGGACACCTACAAGGCGCAATTGCTGACCGCGCCCAAAGCGGAACGTCTCGCCGCGGGACTTCAATTCATGTCGCCGGAGAACCAGGCCTTGCTGCGCCAGCAGGCGGCGGTGAGCGTTACCGAGAGTCACCAGAAGGAGTTTCCTGAGGATTTCGTCTACGATTTCATCGAGCCGGGTTCGCAGGACAGTTTCGAGTTCGGCATCGACTACAAGGCCTGCGGCTTCTGCAAGCTCGCGGCGCGCCATGGAGACAAGGACATCCTGCCGAACATCTGCGGGCTGGATTTCGACGCCTATGCCACGCGAGGCATTCGCCTGCATCGGACACAAACGTTGGCGGGCGGCGCCAGCCACTGCAATTTCCGCTTCTCGCGGTTGGCGGCGGAATAGAACCGTCCTTCTGAGGTGGCCGCCCCTTCAGCGGCCCTCGAAGGGCGACGGCCCGGCTGCCGCCACGTCGTCATTGCGAGCGCAGCGAAGCAATCCAGAATCCCTCAGCGGAAAGACGCTGGATTGCTTCGCTGCGCTCGCAATGACGGAGGCAGGCACGTTCGTCGAAGCCGCCGCCATGATGCCATCATGCTCCTGTTTTGCCCGACGTGTCAAGTCAGATTCGAAAAATCAGCAATTTCGCGGCGCCGCCCTCAAGCCGTTGATTTCGCTGCTCCCGGCTACTGTGCATGGGGTTGTTTTCGCATTCATCATCTTGGGCTCGTCTACTCCGCCGCTTTCTCCCGCAGCCGCTGCGCGTAGACGTTGATGACCAGCGCCGCCAGCAGGATCAGGCCGCGGATCAGGATCTTCAGGAAACTGTCGATGTTGACGTGGTCGAGGCCGTTGTTGAGCACGCCGAGCACGAACAGGCCGGCGATGGTGTTGCCGATGCCGCCACGGCCGCCGAACAGGCTGGTGCCGCCGACCACGACGGCGGCGATGGAGTCGAGCAGATAGGTGTCGAACTCGTTCTGTTGCGCGCTGCCGAAATGGGCGACGCCGAGCATGCCGCCGATGCCGGAGCACACCGCCGAGATCACCATCACCGCGCCGAGTATGAGCTTGACGTTGAGGCCCGAATATTCGGCTGCCTCGCGGTTGCCGCCGACCATGTAGACGTAGCGGCCGAAGCGCGTGTAGGTCAGCACCAGATGGCCGCCGAGCAGCATGATGGCTGCGACAATGACGATCCAAGGGATGCCGCCGATCGAGCCGGAGCCGAGCGTGGTAATCAGGCCCGGCACCTTGTAGGCGATCTGGCCGCGCACCAGCAGGGCCGAGACGCCGGCCGCGATCTGCATCATCGCCAGCGTCATGATGAAGGAGGGGATGCCGATCACGGTCAGCCCCAGCGCATTGACCAGGCCGAGCAGCGCGCAGAGCAGGATCGACATGAGGATCGCGACCGCGCCGGGCAGCGGGATGTTGGCGATGTTGACGTAGGATTCCTGCAGCGTGAAGTAGGCGACCGCGATGCCGGTGACGTTGGCGATGCTGGCGATGGAGAGGTCGATCTCCGCGCACAGGATCACGAAGGTGAGGCCGACGGCGATGATCCCCGTCACCGACACTTGCGTGAGGATGTTGCCGAGATTGTCCAGCGTCGCGAAGGAGGGGCTCGCTAGCGCGAAGAATCCGGACAGGAAGATCAAGGTCAGGAACGGCGCGATGTTGCGCATCTGCGAGCGCAGGAAAGGCGCGAGACCCCGCGCTTTCCGACCCACCGCTGGAACCGTCTCACTGCTCGCCATGGTGCTTCTCCGTCACGCCGCTTCCAGCAGGCGGTCCTTGCTGACCGGCTCGTTCTTGAACTCCCGCACCAGCGTGCCGCGCTTGAGGACGAGGATGCGGTCGGCCAGCGACAGCACCGTTTCCGGCTCGGTCGACAGCACGATGACGGCGAGCCCCCTGGCGCGAAGGTCGCGGACGATGTTGATGACGTCGTTCTTGGCGCCGACATCCATGCCGCGGGTCGGCTCGCACAGCACCAGAAGCTTGGGCGGATAGGTCAGCCATTTTGCCAGCGCGACCTTCTGCTGGTTGCCGCCGGAGAGCATGCCGAGGTCGAGCCCGACCACCGGCGGCCTGATCTGCAGCTGCTCGACCTGGCGTTTCGCGATCTCGCGCTCCTGCGCCGGCCTGAGCAGCAGGGACGAGATGCGATCGAGAATGCTGATCGAGATGTTCTTGTAGACCGGCTCCTGGTGGAACAGCATGTCGCGCCGGCTCTCCGGCACCAGCGCCACGCCCGAGCGCCGCGCCGCCGCCGTGCTGGCAAAGCTCCTCGGCTTGCCTTCGACCGCGAGCGTGCCGCCATCCGGCTTCAGCTTGCCGAACAGGATGCGCGACAGCTCCTGCTGGCCGCAGCCCATGAAGCCGTAGATGCCGAGCACCTCGCCGGCGCGCGCCTCGAAGGAGATGTTCTTCAGGCTGCGTGCCAGCGACAGCTGGTCGACCTTCAGGACGACCGAGCTATTGCTCGGCTGCGGCAGCATCAAATCGTCGCTGTAGCTGTGCTCGAGGGCCTCGCCGCCGCGGCCGATCATGGCCTCGATCAGTGCGCCCTTGCTGGTGGCCGAGGCCGCGGTTTCGGCGGCCTTGCGGCCGTTGCGGAACACGGTCACCGTGTCGGACACGCGCAGGATGTCCTCGATGAAATGCGAGATGAAGACGATGGCCGTGCCTTCTTCGCGCAGCCGCCGCAGTGTTGCGAACAGCCGCTCGACCTCGGGCGGGGAGAGGGCGGAGGTCGGCTCGTCCAGGATGACGATGCGGGCGCCGGAGAACAGCACGCGCGCGATTTCGATCAGCTGCTGCAGCCCGATCGAGAGGTCGCCGAGCCGGCTCATCGGATCGACGTCGAGACCAAGCCGGGCAAGCTGTTCGCCGGCCTCTCGCGCCATCCGCCGCCATTGCACGAGGCCGAGGGCGTTGGTCGGCTGGTTGCCGAGGAACACGTTCTCGGCGACCGTGAGGTCGGGCGCGACCGAGAGCTCCTGATGCACCATGGCGATGCCGGCGGCGCGCGCATCGCGCGCCGAGCGGAAATGCATTTCCTTTCCGTCGATCAGGAAGCGGCCGGAGAATTCGGTATGCACGCCGGCGATGATCTTCATCAGCGTGCTTTTGCCGGCGCCGTTCTCGCCGACGAGACCATGGATCTCGCCGGGGGAGAGCGCGAAGTCGACACCACGAAGCGCTTCGACGCCGCCGAAGCTCTTCGTGATGCCCTGCAGTTCCAGGATGGGCGAACGCACCTCGGGCATGGATGCTCAGATCAGGAAATGATCCTGCATCCATTGCATCCCGGCGGCGTTTGCCTTGGTCACGACCGGGCCGTCGGTGACGACGTTCTTGGGGATGCCCTGTCCGCTCTTCTCGCCGCCGACCACGGCGGAGACGCCTGCGATGATGGCGCCGCCGTGGATGCGGCAGGACGGGTTGCGCACGGTCGCGAACATGCGGCCTTCGCTCACCGCCTGGATCGCCGGCGGCATGGCATCGACGCCGCCGATCAGGATGTTGGTGCGGCCCCGCGCCTTCATGATGTTGGCGGCGGCCAGCGCCATGTCGTCATTGTGGAAGAACGCCGCGTCGATCTGCGGATACTTGGTCAGATAGGTTTCCCAAAGCCGCGCGGTCTTCGAGACGTCCCAGTCGGCGGGCTGGGTGTCGAGCACCTCGATGCCGGGGAATTGCTTGACCACGTTGTTGAAGCCCTTCGCGCGGCCCTGCGCGCCGGTGTGGCCAAGGGCTCCCTGCGTCATGATGATCTTGCCCTTGCCGCCCATCGCGTTGCACAGCGCCTGAGTCACCGAGGCGCCCATGAACTCGTTGTCGGGGGCGAGGAAGGAGTGGACGTTGATCTGGTCGAGCGGCGCAATCAGCGTGTCCATGTCGATGACGGGCGTGCCGGCGTCGATCATCTTCTGCACGGGCTGGGTGAGGGTGCCGATGCCGAAAGCCTGGATCGCGACGAAATCCCATTTCTGCGAGGCCATGTTGTCGATCGCCGCGCGCTGCTTCACCGCGTCGAGCTGGCCGTCGAACCAGGTGACTTCGACATTGAACAGCTTGCCCCAGAATTCCGCGGCCTGCTTGCCCTGCGCGCACCAGGTGGCTTGGAGGCCTGCATTGGAGAAGGCCGCCTTCAGCGGCTTCTCGCTTCGTCCGACTTCGGCTGCCAGAGCCGGATTTATCCCCATGCTGCCGAGGATGGCAGCCCCGGCGCCGGCGGTTGCTGCCGCCTGAAGAAGATCGCGCCTCGTCGTCGAGAAATCTTTCGTCCCGGACATCGCTCGCTCCCATAATATCTTGTCGTCGGCGCGTCATTGATTGCGCGACCGATCTTTGAAAGTCTCTCACAAGAGTTGTTCCCACTCAATCTGCAATCAACCGCGAGATCGCCGCATCTCGCGTTGGTGCGGCGCAAGGCGCTACGCTGCAATGCCCGCAAGGGCGTCGATCTCAATGAGCAACGTATCCCAGGCCTGGCCGATCGCAGGCGACCATTGTTCACCGAGCAATTCCCGTAGCGTATCCCTGATCACGGCGAAGAACGTGATGAACAGCTCGCGCGGGGTGCCGTAGCCGTCGTGCGAGACAACCTCGCAGGCGATCAGCCGGAACTGCCCGCGACGCTCGCCGGCGAAATCGAGGATTGCCTCGATCGTCAGCGCAAGCATCGAGCCCTTTACGAGCGCGCTTCCTTGCGAGCGGAACATCGCCTGCGTTTCGGGATGCTCTGTGAACAGGCGTTGGTAGACGAGCGGCGTGAGATCCGCGCAGCGCGAGGCCGCGCGTTCAAAGCTCAGTTCGATCATATTGGGAGGAGCATTCATCCGCGCTCTGGCCATCCAGACAAAAAAAGAGCGGGGCCCTAGCCCCGCTCGAAAATTGTGTCGACCCTATTATCCCCGATTCTAAGATTTGCTCTTGATTGACGGGGCGACGCTGCGTTTTGCGCGCCAGGGGCTCCTCCCGAGACTTGGACCACCAGACTTTGACCTCGCGGCTAGCCTGAGCAAGAGGGATGCTAGATCAACTTTTCTCACTTGTCATCATTTTCGGCAACGATTGTTCAAAATTAGAGCAGTTAACGAAATGATCAGGCGGCCCGAGGTGTAACCATATGACAAATATAAGAAATCTGTGGAGGAGGCAGGCTTGCCCATCTGCCTCAAATGCCGGACGTCTTCTCTTGCGGGGCGGCCGGGCCACAATTTTCGAGAAATTTGCGCTGGACCAAGAAGCCGGTGGAACTGACCTCGACTCAGGTCCCGGCGCGGTGTTTAGTTAGCGCACGAACGAATGGTTCGGCGGATGCGCGCACGGCTGCAAAAATTCCTCCCCCTGGTCCTGCTCGCTTTGGCGATGCAGGTGCTGGCGCCGATTGCCGCCTGTCTGGCGGCCGGCCAGGCCGTGGCCGATCCGCTGTCTGCCGGCGTCATCTGTCACAGCGCGAGCGAGCAGGGCAGCCCGAGCGACCAGAGGGGCGCGCCGGCCGCACATGGCGCGGCATGCGCTCTCTGCTGTCTGGCCCAGGCCAACGCCTCGCTCGATTCGCCGCCGCACACGGCGCTCCCCAGTCCCTTCCGCCACGCTGAGCGCGTGGTGTGGCATGTGGCGGATGCATCCGCTGTCGTAGCCCATAAGGGCACAAGCGCCCAGGCGCGCGCGCCGCCGCACTCCTCCTGACCTAGCGACAAACCGAGCCATTGGCGCGCGATCTGGCTGCGCCGGTGTCGTGTTCAATGGACCGGCCCAAGGTGCCGGATGTCAGGAATTCAAGTGATGTTACGCATTCGTGCGATCGGCAGCGCGAGCTTGCCCGTGCTTTGCGGGGTGCTGTCCTCGATCGCCTCCGACGCGCTCGCCCAGGCGACCCCGCAGGCGCTCCCCCCGGTGACGATCGAGGCGCCGCAGGCCGCCCGTCCCAAGCCAGTCATTCGGTCGTCGAGGCCTCGCTCTGCTTCGGCCGGTCGTTCGGCGAGGCCTATTACGCCGAGCGCGAGCGCGAGCGCCAGCGTCCCGACCCAGAACAGGGCTGTGACCGCCAGCGCAGCCCGAGATGGTCTCAATCAGGCGCCTGCCGGCCAGACCGCCACGACCATAGATCGCAGCCAGTTCGACAACCGCCCGTCGTTTTCGGTCAGCGATGTCCTGCGCGACAGTCCGGGCATTTCGATCAAGCAGGGCAACGGCCCGCGCGATTTCGGCATCTCGATTCGCGGATCCAATGCCCGGAACGGTTTCGGCATCCGCAATCTCGTCATCTTCGAGGACGGCTTCCCAGTAACCCAGCCGGACGGCCTGTCGCGCAGCGACCTGATCGATCCGCACGCCTATGGCGCCATCGACGTCGTTCGCGGGCCTTCGTCAGCGCTCTACGGCAATTACGCAACCGGCGGCGCGCTGAACTTCCGGACGCGGCCGGGCGGCACGATCGACGGCGTTGAATATGGTGTCGACGGCGGAAGCTATGGCTACCTCAACAACTATCTGGCGGCCGGCAAGAAGGTCGGGAATTTCGAGGGCTCGCTGTTCGCAAGCGACACGCGCGGCGACGGCTATATCGGCAACAGCTGGTTCAATACGCAGACCGTCAACTTCCTCGGAACGCTCAAGGCGACGCCGGACGACCGCTTCACGGTCAAGATCATCAACAACGACCTCAGCACGCGGCTGCCGATCCGGCAGTCGCTGAACCAGTACTACACCAATCCCTTCCAGCAGGGATGCGCGACCGGCGTCACCGCCGCGGCTGGATGCGGCACGGTCACGCTGAACAACAACGGCTTCAACCCGACTGCCGGAACCGACAAGGAGACGGCCGTGCAGGCCGGGCTCGGCCGCAACGACCGGCGCACCATCGTCGGCGGCCGGTGGGAGCACGATTTCGACAACACCACGACCTGGCGCAACCAGTTCGTCTTCGACGACAGGAACATCAGCCAGCCGACCGGCACGACCAGCGCGATCGGCGACTTTCCGTCGTACAATTACATGAGCGACCTCACCAAGCGCGGCGAGATCCTTGGATTGGAGTCGACCGCGTTCTTCGGCGCTTTCTACAATACACTGACGGCATCGAGTGACACCCGAAACGTGATGCCGGGAGCCAATGCCACGCTCGGCAGGCTTTCCAGCAATCTCCATAGCGAAACGACCAATTATGGCGTGCGCGCGCGGGAAGAGCTCAAGCTGACGACCTCGTTGACGGCGGTTGCGGGCGTTGGCTGGGAAACCACTGTTCTGAAAGGAACAAACACGGCCTATTCGTACGCCGGTCCAACGGGCGTCACCACGACGACGCTCACGACGGCGGACCGGC
Organism: Bradyrhizobium cosmicum; assembly: GCF_007290395.2. Taxonomy (NCBI): domain Bacteria; kingdom Pseudomonadati; phylum Pseudomonadota; class Alphaproteobacteria; order Hyphomicrobiales; family Nitrobacteraceae; genus Bradyrhizobium; species Bradyrhizobium cosmicum. The sequence continues at coordinate 3,430,038 of NZ_CP041656.2, forward strand.
AGTTTCAAAATACCGCACCGGAGCTGGCGCTGCTCTATAATCTCAACAACGAATGGCTGTTCCGAGGACGCGTTGCCTCGGGCTACGGCACTCCGCAGGTCTCGAATCTTTTCATCCTTCCGACGGGATTGTCAGGCAACAACACCCAGCTCCAGACTCAGAAGAACCTTGGTTACGATCTTGGTTTCGATTGGACGCCGAACAACACGCTCAAGCTCAGCGCGACCGGCTTCTACGAGTTCTTCCGCAACGAGATCGTCAGCCAAGCTACTCCGATTACCGGCATATCCTACACGTTCAACGCCCCGCGATCGGAGCACCGCGGCATCGAGCTTGCGGCCGACTGGAAATTCTATCGGGGCTGGCGCTTCATGGCGGCGTACACCTATCTCGACGAGGTCTACACCGAGTATGTCGAGAACATCACCAATGGCGCGGTGTTCGGCTTCAACCGGGCCGGCAACAAGATCCCCGGCATCTCGCCTAACGAGCTCACGGCCCGGATCGGCTACGATGAGGTTACCGGGCAACTGGCTGGCCTCGGAGGTTTCGTCGAGGTCCAGTGGAAGGATTCCTTCTACATGGACAATGCGAATTTGCTGAAGGCGCCGGGGTACGAACTCGTCAACCTGAACGTCCACTACAAGACCGACCTTGTGTCCGACACCTTCAGATCCCTGAACCTGTTTCTCGAAGTCAGGAACGTGTTCGACCGCACCTATGTCGCGTCGGCAAACAACATCGCCAACACAGTGACGACAGCCGGCCTTCAAAATCCTGCGAGCACGCTCGCAAACACGACGGGATCGATCTCTGCAGGCTCGCCGCGCACGTTCGTTGCAGGTATGAAGGTGGCGTTCAAATGATCCGGGCTCTCGAAGGGTGTCGGCCCATGCTCCGAAGCGGCTTGCTCGGGATCGTCGCTTTCGCATTCCTGCAGGGCGCTGCGTTCGCGCAGATGCACGGTCAGCATGCATCCGAAGCGGCCTGCGACGAGCCGACGTTGCGCTGCGCAACCAAGGCGACGCCTGCGTTCGGTCCGGACGGAAAGCTGTGGCTTGCCTGGATGGCGGGAGGGCAGGTATCGGTTGCGAGCTCGCAGGATGCTGGGCGCAGTTTCTCGGCCCCCGTCCAGGTCACCACCACGCGGCTGAATCTCGATTGGGGGCCGGACGCGCGGCCGAAGATCGTGGTCGATCGCAAGGGCGGCATTGCCCTGGCATTCTCGATCTTCAGGGACGAGGCGTTCAACGGCCAAGTGCTCTACACGCACTCCGGCGATGGTGGGAAGAGCTTTGCCGAGCTGAAGCCCATCACCGCAAACAACGAGAGCCAGCGTTTTGAGGCGCTTGCGCTCGATCAGGACGGGACGATCTTTGCGGCCTGGCTCGACAAGCGCAATCGTGTCCCCGCAAAGGAAGCAGGACGGAAGTACGACGGAGCAGGGCTGTTCTTTGCCTCGTCGCGCGATGGCGGCGTTACCTACGCAGAGGCCAGCCTAGCGAGCGACAACACCTGCGAATGCTGCCGATTGGGGCTGGCGTTCGCGGCGCCGGGGCGACCAGCCGTGATCTTCAGGAACATTTTTGACGGCGGCGTGCGTGATCATGCGGTCATGACATTCACCGATGTCTCGACAGCGGGGGAAATCCGTCGGGTCAGCAACGACGATTGGCAGATCAACGCCTGCCCGCACCACGGGCCGAGCCTCACCGTTGCACCGAACGGAATCTATCACGTCGCCTGGTATACGAATGGGAAGGCGCGGAAGGGATTGTTCTACGCGCACTCGCGCGACGAAGGCCGCACATTCTCTGCGCCCGTGGGAATCGGACAGCCGGGCCGTAATCCGACGCGTCCCTTTGTGCTCGCGGGTCCCGCTGGGACGGTGATGGTGTGGAAGGAGTTCGACGGCGAGAAGACTTCGGTTCAGATGACGATTTCGCGCGACGATGGCGACACGTGGTCGCCGCCGAAGACGATATCGAGCACGACCGACACCTCCGACCATCCCTTGCTGATTTCCAATGGCCGACAGACCTATCTGTCATGGATGACGAAGGCGGACGGCTATCGCCTTACAGCGATCGAGGACCAACCATGACACGTCGATTTGCAGGCATTTTGGGTCTGGGTATCCTGATCGCATCGGTCGCCGCGCTCGGGGCAGCGCCGGCCCTAAAACCGTTCGAGCGCGGCACCTGGCAGAGCGTTCTCAGGGGGCATGCGGGCCGTCCGACGCTCGTGCATTTCTGGGGCGTGACCTGTGGACCCTGCAAGGTCGAGCTGCCACTGCTCGGGCAGTTTGCGAAGGACCATCCGGGAATCGACGTGGTCACGATCAGCGCCGATCTCGTGCCGAACCTGCCGGCGGCGACGCAATCGATGCTCGACAAGGCTGGGCTGTCGTCCACCGAGAACTTCATCTTCAATGACGGTTTTGTCGAGCGTTTGAGGTTCGAGATCGATCCTGCCTGGCAGGGCGACATCCCCAGGACCATGCTGGTTTCACGGGATGGGACCATCACGACGATCGAAGGTTCTGCCGAAATGGTCGATCTCGAAAAATGGTCGGCGCAACAACTCGCCACACACTGACATTCAATCTGCAAACGGGAAGACTGATATGAAGACGATCTTGAAAGATGTGATGTTCGCGGCGTTCGCACTGGCGCTCTGCGCTGCACAAGCAGTGGCCGACGAGGTCAAGGCGGGTGATCTCGTCATCTCGCAGGCGTGGAGCCGGGCGACGCCGGGCGGCGCCAAGGTTGCCGGTGGCTATCTCACGATCGAGAACAAGGGAGCGGCGGCTGATAAGCTGGTCAGTGTTTCCGCCGATATCGCGGGGAAGGCCGAAGTCCATGAGATGGCGATCGACAATGGCGTCATGAAGATGCGTCCGCTCGACAAGGGCCTCGTCATTGATCCCGGCAAGACGGTGAAGCTCGCCCCCGGCGGTTATCATCTGATGCTTCAGGAGCTGAAGGGCGCGTTCAAGCAGGGCGACAAGGTCCCGGTGACGCTTCAGTTCGAGAAGGCCGGCAAGGTCGCCGTCTCCCTCGACGTGCAGGGTGTCGGCGCGCAGGCGCCCGGCGACGGCGGACACATGATGAAGAAAATGCCGGATCATTCGGGAATGAAGATGTGATGAAACCGATCAAGGCTCCCATGACCTCGCGTCGAACCATCACGGGCCTCGTGCTCGGAGCGGCCGCGTTGCTGTCGGTTGCGGTGACGCCGCTTGCGGCGGCGACCGACGACGACAGCTTCTTCACCCATCTGCACACCGATAAGGCGATGGCCAATGTCACGGTCTCGCCGGGCCGCGCCGGCCCGGTCGAGATCGCCATCCAGCTCGAGACGACGGATGAAGCGCCGCTCACGGCCAAGGCCGTGTCGGTGACGCTCGTGGAGGCACAGACTGGCAGGAAGCTCGCGCCGGTCGAAGCCTTGCGGGACGGCGAGGACAGCTGGCACGTGAAGGTCGCGCAATTGACGCCGGGACGCTGGGTGCTGGGTCTCGGAATTTCGATCTCCGAGGCCGATCACGTCAGCATCGAATCTCCGATCCTGATCAAGTGACCTCGTTGAGGAGGACGACCATGTCGAAGCGATCCTGCCTGTTTCTGATCGCCGCGCTCACCGCATCGCCTGCCGCGGCGCATATCACCCTCGAGACCAGGCAGGCGACGGTCGGCTCGTACTACAAGGCCGTCTTCGCCGTCCCGCACGGTTGCAAGGGCTCGCCTACTGTGAAGATCCGTGTGCAGATTCCGGAAGGCGTGATCGCGGTGAAGCCGATGCCGAAGGCGGGCTGGAGCGTCGATGTGGTTGAGGGCAAATATGCAGGTGAATACGATTATCACGGCAACAAGCTTTCCTCCGGTGTCAAGGAAGTCGCCTGGTCCGGCGGCAAGCTGCCGGACCATAATTACGACGAGTTCGTCATCAGCAGCTTCCTCACAGGCAGCTTGAAGCCGAACACGACGCTGTATTTCCCCGTCGTGCAGGAATGCGAGACCGGAGTCAGCCGCTGGATTGAGATCCCCGTGGAGGGGGCAAAGCATTCGCACGAAGGCAATTCGCCGGCACCCGGCCTGAAGCTGTTGCCAAAGCCTTGATGCGTCTGCCCGCCGCCCTTGCGACGCTGCTCCTCGTTGTTGGCTTTGCAACCGGGGTGTGGGCGCATGCGGCGCTTGTCTCGGCCGAGCCGGCGAGCGGCAGCATGCTTGCGAGCGCGCCGAAGGCGGTAGAGCTGCGCTTCAACGAGGAGGTGACGCCTGGCGCGATCCGACTGATCGACGGCGCGGGCAAGGCGCGGGACGACGCCCGCGTCAGCGCATCGGGTGAAACCATCTCGGTTGCGATGCCGCCGGACCTTCCGCAGGGCACCGCGGTCTTGAGCTATCGCGTGATCTCGCAGGATGGCCATCCAATCGCCGGATCGGTGATCTTCTCGATCGGTAGGCCGACCGGGACACAACCTCCGGCCAATGCCGACGGCGGGTTGAATGCGCTGATCTGGCTGGCGCGGGTTGGCCTTTATCTCGGCCTGTTCGTCGGCGTCGGAGGTGTGTTCTTCGCGAGATGGATCGCGTGGGCGATGACCGGCATGATCGTCCCGCGCGTGGCGCTCGTAATCGGAATTCCCTGCGCAATTGCCTCTCTCGGTGTGTTGGGCCTCGATCTCCTCGGCCTGCCGCTGGCGGCACTCGCGACGGCCGCGCCCTGGAAAGTCGCATTCGCGACCAGCGCCGGTCCCGCATTGCTGGTCGCCATGGCCGCGGTGCTGTGCGCTCTGCTGGCGCTGCGCGGCGCATGGTACGCGCGTGCGCTTGCGATCGTCGCCTTGGTCGGCGTGGGCCTGTCGCTCGCCATGACCGGGCACGCGGCCACGGCGCCGCCGGAGGCGCTGACCCGGCCGGCGATCTTTCTTCATGGCCTCGGCGTCACCATCTGGATCGGTGCTCTCGTGCCGCTGGCCACGCTGGTGTCGAGGCCGACGGTCGCGACGCTTTCGGTCGTGAACCGCTTTTCCCGCCTTGCCGCGCTCGCGGTCGGCGTGCTGGCCGCGACCGGACTCGCGCTCGCGTTCGTCCAGATCGAAAAGCCGTCTGCACTGGTCGAGACCCGCTACGGCCAGATCCTCTCGGTCAAGCTCGCGCTGGTCATCCTGCTGCTGGGACTTGCCGCACTCAATCGGTTCCGGCTGACGCCGGCCCTAGCGCGGGGGGAAAAGGCTGCGTCGATCCTCAGGCGCGTGATCCTGCTGGAATGCGCCATCGCGCTGGCGATCTTCGCCGTCGTCGCCGGCTGGCGCTTTACGCCGCCGCCACGAGCCATCGTTCCGGAGACGCCGCTGGCGATCCACATCCATGGCGACAAGGCGATGTTCCAGGTGCTGGTCTCGCCGGGCAAGGCAGGCGTCGACGATTTCGTGCTCCAGCTCATGACCGGCGAAGGGGCGCTGCTCAAGGCAAGGGAGGTGACCCTGACGCTCAGCCTGCCCGAACGAGGCGTCGAGCCGATGGAGCGGGACGCCTCGCTGGGGCCGGATAGCTACTGGCACGTGCGCAAGGTCGAGCTGCCCTTTGCCGGGCGGTGGCATGTTCGGATCGACGCGCTGGTGAACGATTTCGAGAAGATCACGTTGGAGGACGAGCTTGAGGTTGGGGTGCCTTGAGGCGTGTCGTCGCGGCTCAAGCTGAACCTGAAGCCAACGGAAAAATGACAGGAATTCCGTCGCCTTAGCGGCTTTTCCTCATTCCCGGTCTTGTGTTTTCGCTCTCAATCCGGTTTCACTGCAGGCGATCACTGATTCCCAGAGTATTGCCATGCGGTTGTCGCGGTTCTTTCTGCCCATTCTGAAGGAAAATCCGAAAGAGGCGGAGATCGTCTCGCATCGCCTGATGCTCCGTGCCGGCATGATCCGCCAGGAGGCGGCCGGCATCTATGCCTGGCTGCCGCTCGGGTTTCGGGTGCTGAAGAAGATCGAGCAGATCGTGCGCGAGGAGCAGGACCGCGCCGGTGCGCTGGAACTCTTGATGCCGACGCTCCAACTCGCCGACCTCTGGCGTGAGAGCGGGCGCTACGACGCCTATGGTCCGGAGATGCTGCGCATCGCCGACCGCCACAAGCGCGAGCTGCTGTACGGGCCGACCAACGAGGAAATGATCACCGAGATCTTCCGCGCCTACGTCAAGTCCTACAAGAGCCTGCCGCTCAATCTCTATCATATCCAATGGAAATTCCGCGACGAGCAGCGTCCGCGTTTCGGCGTGATGCGCGGCCGTGAGTTCCTGATGAAGGACGCCTATTCTTTCGACCTCAACGAGGCTGCAGCGCGCGTCGCCTACAACAAGATGTTCGTCGCCTATTTGCGCACTTTCGCGCGGATGGGACTGAAGGCGATCCCGATGCGCGCCGAGACCGGCCCGATCGGCGGAGATCTCAGCCACGAATTCATCGTGCTGGCCGAGACCGGCGAATCCGGTGTCTTCATCAATCGCGACGTGCTGGACCTGCCGGTGCCGGGCGAGGACGTCGATTACGAGGCGGATCTGACGCCGATCATCAAGCAATGGACCTCGGTCTACGCTGCCACCGAGGACGTCCACGACGCCGCGCGCTTCGAGCAGGAAGTGCCCGAAGACAAGCGGGTGAACACCCGCGGCATCGAGGTCGGCCAGATCTTCTATTTCGGTACCAAATATTCCGACGCCATGAAGGCACTGGTGGCGGGCCCTGACGGCGTCGACGTGCCGATCCATGGCGGCTCCTATGGCGTCGGCGTCTCGCGCCTGCTCGGCGCCATCATCGAGGCCTGCCATGACGATGCCGGCATCAAATGGCCCGAAGCGGTGGCCCCGTTCCGCGCCGTGGTGCTGAACCTCAAGCAGGGCGATGCCGCGGTCGATGCGGCCTGTGAGAAGCTCTACGCCGAACTCACCGCCAAGGGCGTCGATGTGCTCTACGACGACACCGACCAGCGCGCCGGCGCCAAATTCGCCGCGGCCGACCTGATCGGCATTCCCTGGCAGATCATGATCGGGCCGAAGGGACTTGCCGACGGCAAGATCGAGCTGAAGCGGCGTAGCGACGGCTCACGCGAGAATTTGTCGCCTGCGGACGTCGTGGCCCGGCTGGTCGCCTGAATAGTGTTCATCGCGCGATAATGGGCCGGCAATCCGGCCACAATTGACCCCGAATCATGGGATTATCAAGCGATGGATGAAACCATGACCGAGACCAAGCCAACCGCACCTTTTGCGCCCTTCGAGTGGATGCTGTCGGCGCGTTATCTGCGCGCACGCCGCAAGGAGGGATTCATCTCGGTCATCGCCGGGTTCTCGTTCCTCGGCATCATGCTGGGCGTGGCGACGCTGATCATTGTGATGGCCGTCATGAACGGCTTCCGCAAGGAGCTGCTCGACAAGATCCTGGGGCTGAACGGCCACATCCTGGTGCAGCCGCTGGAATCGCCGCTGACCGACTGGAAGGACGTCGCCGACCGCCTCAGCCAGGTTCAGGGCATCCGGCTGGCTGCTCCCGTCGTGGACGGCCAGGCGCTGGCGTCCTCACCATGGAATGCCTCGGGCGTGCTGGTGCGGGGCATCCGCTCCGACGACCTCAACAACCTCACCTCGATCGCGAAGAACATCAAGCAGGGCTCGCTGGAAGGCTTCGACGACGGGCAGGGGGTCGCGATCGGCCGGCGCCTCGCCGACCAGCTGTCGCTGCATGCGGGCGACAGCATCACGCTGGTGGCGCCGAAGGGCGCGGTCACGCCGATGGGCACGACGCCGCGGATCAAGCCCTACAAGATCGTCGCGGTGTTCGAGATCGGCATGTCCGAATACGATCTCGGCTTCGTGTTCATGCCGCTTGCGGAGGCGCAGGCCTATTTCAACCGCAGCAATGATGTCACCTCGATCGAGGTGTTCACCACCAATCCCGACCAGATCGTCGCCTTCCGCAAGGCGGTGACGGAGGCCGCGGGCCGGCCGGTTTTCCTGGTCGACTGGCGGCAGCGCAACTCGACCTTCTTCAACGCGCTCCAGGTCGAGCGCAACGTGATGTTCCTGATCCTGACCATGATCGTGCTGGTCGCGGCGCTCAACATCGTGTCCGGCCTGATCATGCTGGTGAAGGACAAGGGGAGCGACATCGCGATCCTGCGCACCATGGGGGCCTCGCAGGGCTCGATCATGCGCATCTTCCTGATCACGGGCGCATCGATCGGCGTGGTCGGCACGCTGGTCGGCTTCGTCGTCGGCCTCCTGATCTGCCTGAACATCGAATCGATCCGGCAATTCCTGTCCTGGCTGACCAGCACCGAGCTGTTCTCGCCGGAGCTTTATTTCCTGTCGAAACTGCCCGCCGAGATCGACATCGGCGAGACCACGGCCGTCGTTATCATGGCGCTGACGCTGTCGTTCCTTGCGACGCTCTACCCGTCGTGGCGCGCCGCGCGCCTCGATCCCGTCGAAGCGCTGCGGTATGAGTGAGGGGCTGATGGAGCAGCAGCAGGGGGCGGAAGATGTACCGGTCATTTATCTCCACGAGATAAAGCGGCAGTACTTGCAGGGCGAGGTGCCGCTGACGATCCTCGACGGCGCCAAGCTCGCGCTGTGGGCCGGCCAATCGGTCGCGCTGGTGGCGCCGTCGGGCTCGGGCAAGTCGACGCTGCTGCACATCGCGGGGCTGCTCGAAGCCCCCGATTCCGGCGAGGTCTACGTCAATGGCGCGCCGACCTCGCAACTGCCCGACATCGAGCGCACCCAGCTTCGCCGCACCGACATCGGCTTCGTCTACCAGTCGCACCGGCTGCTGCCGGAGTTCTCGGCGCTGGAGAACGTCATGATGCCGCAGATGATCCGGGGCCTGAAGAAGTCCGAGAGCGTCAAGCGCGCCAAGGAGATCCTCGGCTATCTCGGCCTCGGCGATCGCATCACCCATCGCCCGGCCGAGCTGTCGGGCGGCGAGCAGCAGCGCGTCGCGATCGCGAGAGCCGTTGCGAACGCGCCGCGGGTGCTGTTCGCGGACGAGCCGACCGGCAACCTCGACCCACACACCGCGGACCACGTGTTCCAGGCGCTGATGCAACTCGTCAAGGCGACCCAGGTCTCGATGCTGATCGCGACCCACAACATGGAGCTCGCCGGCCGCATGGACCGCCGCGTGTCGCTGTCGAACGGCCAGGTCGTCGAGCTCGAATAGCAAAAACTCGAAAACAACCCCATGCACAGTAGCCGGCTTTGACCGGCTTGGAGCGGGGGCACAGCTCCCAGCCCTTTGATATGTCGCGCAAACCCGCGGCGACGGCGCATCGCCGCCGCGGACGGGCCGCTACGGCCGGATCACCGTCAGTTTGAACGGTCCGCCGTTGGCTGCAGCATGCGCCACGGCATCGTTGGCGTGGTCGAGGTCGAAGTCCGTCGCCTCGTACTCCTCCAGCCGCAGCAGCCCTGATCGTACCAGTGCGATCAGACGCGCGGCTGCATCCGGCGGATACATCCAGACGCCGTGGATGCTGTTGCAATTGCGCATGATCCAGGGATAAGGCAGCTCAAGACCGGCGCCGCCCGCCATGCCGACGCCGCCCATCAGTACGACGCGGCCATACGGGCGCACCGTCATGATCGCCGCGCGCACCACGGTGGTGCTGACCGAGGGCGGCATGATGTCGAACACGCAGTCGATAGGCCCGGGCGCTGCGCGCTTCATGCTCTCGCGGTCGTCGTCTTCCTTGCCGGTGAGCTTGACCGGCGTCACCCGATCGCCGAAACGGCGGACGAGATCGGCCAAAATTGTCTCGTTACGGCCGGGGGCCACCACGCAGGCGGCGCCCATCGCCAGCGCGACCGATACGGCCGCACTGCCGAAATTGCCGGTGGCCCCGCTCACCAGCACGATCTCGCCCGGCCGAAGGTTGGCGGCGAGGAATCCGCCATAGGGCACCAGCAGCGTCCCGAGTGCGCACCATCGGGTGGCTTCCTCCGATGTGATCGCACCAAGTCGTTTAACGTTCTCGGTCGGCACCCGCATCTGTTGGGCAAACGAGCCATGGCGGAAATGCTGTTGCAGGCGCATGCCGCCCGGACCAGCGGCCGTGAGGCCTTGCAGGGCGATGTCGGGTGCTGCCGCGTCGTCGCGCGAGCGCACCGTCGGGTCGCAGAACACCCAGTCGCCGATGGCTAGCCTGGTTGCGTCAGGACCGAGCGCACGCACACGTCCGATGCCGCCGGGTCCCGGAATGATCGGTAGATCGAGCGCATAGTTGCGCTCCCCGCTGAAGACCTCGTTCATGTAGGACAGCACGCGCGTGGCGACCATTTCGACGATGACCTCGCCGGTGCCGATGGTCGGTTCGGGAACGTCCTCGATGACGAGCGGCGATCCAAAGGATTTGAGTACGGCAGCTTTCATGATCTCACCTCAAGGTCGGGTAAGGCGGATATGCGCCGTCCTTGCAGGGGCAAGAAGGCCTGGTATTATCCTAGTATCCTTTGGGCCCTCCATCGCGGGAGCGACATCATGGCCGACCCACGCCGCGTCGAATTCGGCGACTTCCTCAGGTCCCGCCGCGAAAGGCTGACTCCGAAGACGGTCGGGCTGCCCGCGGGCACCCGGCGCCGCACCGCGGGGCTCCGCCGCGAGGAGGTCGCGCAGCTCGCCGGCATCGGCGTCGACTGGTACATCCGGCTCGAGCAGGGCCGCACCGTCAGCCCGTCCGTCACCACCGTCGACGCGCTGGCCCGCGCGCTGCGGCTCAGCAAGACCGAGCACGCCCATCTGAAGGCCCTGGTGCGCGACGGCGACAGGCGCGCGTTCACGCGCGAAATCGTGCCGCCGCCGATCCAGCGGCTGGTCGAGAGCCTGCCGCATCCGGCCTACATCACCGGGCGGCGCTGGGACGTGCTGGCCTGGAACGAGGCTGCCGAGAAGGTCTTCGCGTTCGGGCGCCTGCCGGAGCAGGATCGCAACACGATGCTGCTGATGATGACCAACAAGCAGACGCGCAAGGCCTACGGCACCGGCTGGGCGGAGGTCGCCAAGCGCATGGTCGCGATGTTCCGCACCACTCACGACGTATGGGCCGGCGATCCCGCGTTTGCCGAGTTGCTGGCGCGGCTGCGGCAGGGCAGCCCGGAATTCGTCAAATGGTGGGAAGCCCACGAGATCCGCTCGACCGCCTCGGGCCTGAAGACGATGTCGCATCCGACGCTCGGCGTGCTGCATTTCGAGCACACGAGCTTTCAGGCCAACGACGATCCCGCGCTGAAGCTGGTGATCTACACGCCGGTGTGAGGAGGGAGGAGGGCCGCGCATCTTGAGATGGGGCCGCAGTCGCCGAATCCGCCCGTTGTTCAGCGGCCACCGAGTGTTATGATTTTCGGGTCTTCTGCCGACAGGCTCGCTCAATGACCGAACTTGCGACTCTCGACGTTTACGCCGGCCACAGCGCGTTCACCAATCCCGGTCGCAACGCTGATTTGATCGGTGCGTTGCCGCCGGTTATTCCAGTGCTGTGCCGCACTTTACATGGCCTCATGATCCACGAGGCTTGAATCGAGAGGGAGGGTTTGGACCCGGCGGCCTTCTCAAGTCAAAGTCGCGCCACGTTGCCCGTAGCGCAGCGTTTGGAGCAATTTCTGTCGATTGATCCGAGTCCGTTGACAATCGCCCGGCTTGGCGAGTCAAGAGTGTTGACGACATGCAGGGACTTCTCGCTGATGTTGTGTGCCATTCTGCGGCATCACGGGATCCCCGCACGCATACGCTGTGGCTTCGCTAGGTACTTTGCCGGGAATCTCTATCACGATCATTGGGTGTGCGAATACTGGGCTTGGGGCGAGCAGCGTTGGATCCTCGTTGATGCTCAACTCGACGAGTTGCACCGCAACCTCCTCAAGTTCGATTTCGAGCCGACCGATGTGCCTCGTACTGCCTATATTACGGGTATCGAAGCGTGGAAACGATGCAGAACCGGCATCATCGATCCGGCACAGCTTGGTCACGGATCGACCAACGGTCTGTTCTTTGCACGCGTCAATCTGGCGCGCGACCTGCTTGCTCTTGCCAAGATCGAGACCTCGGCCTGGGATAGGTGGCGCGCGGCGCGCGAGCCGGACCGCAGCTTGGATGAGGCCGCCTTGTTGCGCTGTGATGAGATGGCGCAGCGTGATGAGGAGGGGGCCATCGAGATCGCGCGATCGCTGAACGATCCGCCCTGGCAATAGGCGATCTCGAAATTGATAGCGGCGGGCGCACGAAAGCCACTCTAGCGCCTCGGGCCTGAAGACCATGGCCGCGCACTCGCGAATTCAGCGAGATGGCGAGTTACTGCCGTCAACCTCGATCGATCATCCAGCGATTGACCGCCTGGTGGAAGTTCAGAGGGCCCGGCACGGTCATGTGCGTCTTGACGTAGGTGAAACCCGCTTTTTGAAGGGTGCGGTTCGGAGCCACATTGAACGCATTGGGCTCACAGAAGAGTTGCTTCAACTCAAGAATCTGAAAGTAGAGTTCGACGGTCCTTCGGACACACTCCACGCCGATCCCCTGCTTGCGTAGCGAGGCATCCGTGATGTGCAGATGCATATTTGCGTGCTGGCCAATGCGAATCTTGTCGGCGGTCGAGAACCCCAGGAATGTGTCGTCCGAGAGCCAGCTGACCAGAAAACCGCCTCTTTGCTCGACAGGCCGGTCGAACATTTGCTCGTAAAGTCGCTGCCATTGTGATGCCGGTGGCAGTCGTGTCGGGTCGACCCCGAGCATTTCCAGATGCTCCGGCGTCGCTGTGTGGAAATACTCAATGATCAGCGCAGTTTCCTGCAAAGTCATTGGTCGAACGGTGATGGCCATCGGGCAGCCCCTACGATCGGTGGGCGCTTCAGAAACAGCCATCTGAAAAATAGAGAAGTCGCGGCGGGAAAGCAATTGGCGCGCTGTTCCGTAGACGCGCCCTGGACCAACAGGGCGGGTCCCCTCGCGAGGTATCGTCATGACGCAACGCGGTGTGCTCCGGCGTTCGCCACCGTCCTGGTCCGGTCGCCATTGTCCAAGACGCCGCCGTCGTCACCGTAGCATCAATGAAGGGAGGATTCGCGTGACCGATGGTCATGCGGCTTTCCAGGGGATGTCGTGAGGAAGCTGATGAAATGTGTTGTCGTCGCCGCTGCGCTCGCCGCGGCGCCGGCCTATGCGGGAGAGGCGCCGGTCCGCAACTGGAATGGTGTCTACGTCGGTGCAAACATCGGTGGGGGGTGGGGCAGCAATAGCGTCGGCTATGCGCCGAACGATCCACAGGCCGTCAATCTATTTGGCTCAGGTGGCAAGCCACCGCCTGCCGCGTTCGACTTTTCGGGTGTCCTGGGCGGCGTCCAGCTTGGCTATAATCACCAGTGGAGCAGCGCCTGGCTCATCGGAGTGGAGACGGATTTTGATGGCTCCGGCGTGAGCGGCTCCGGCTCGACCAGCGGGGTCTTTGCACCTTACTACACGGCTCCATTCAACGCGCCGGTCCAGCAACGGCTCGACTGGTTTGGCACGCTGAGAGCGCGGTTGGGCTATCTGCCGACGAACAATCTTCTGGTCTACGGCACCGGAGGATTTGCCTATGGTCGCGTCGTTCAAAGCGGAAGCTGGGACACGAATACGCCGTTCGCCTTTGGCGGTGGCGCCTATGACGTCAATTGCTTTGGTGGAAATCCGTCGTGCTTTGCCGGATCGTCGAGCAGGGTCGCCACGGGTTGGACAGCCGGCGCGGGCCTGGAATATGCTATTCTGCGCGACTGGACGCTAAGGGCCGAATACCTTCATGTGAGCCTGGCCGGCGGCTCCACGACCGAGACCGTGCTCGGGGATACCACGGGCGCCTTGCCCTCGTCCTTCAATGCAGCCTTCGGCCGCATCAGTCTCAATACCGCGCGCATCGGGCTGAGCTATCAATTCCGATAAGGTCGCGCGTGTGAACTTATGCGGTATCGCCCGCCGGTGCCGGAGGAGGCGAAGAGCGTCTGAGACCATCACCGCGTCAGCTTGAAGATGCTGACGTCGATGGCGCTGTGTCGAAACCCGGTTTCGCAATAGGCCAGATAGTATTCCCACATTCGGCGAAACCTCGTGTCGAAGCCGAGGGACTCGATTTCAGGCCAGGCTCCCAGGAAGCGATCGCGCCAGTCGCGAAGGGTGCGGGCGTAGCTCAGACCGAAAGATTCTCGATCCGTAACCGTGAGCATGGCGTTGGCGGCATGCTCCTCCACGATCTCCGCGGTCGGCAGCATGCCGCCCGGGAAGATGTGGCGTTGAATGAAATCCGGACACGCGCGATAGGCATCGAAGCGCGACGGCGCGATGGTGATGATCTGCAGCACGGCAACGCCGCCTTTGACGAGGCTCGACCGCAGCTTTTCGAAATAGAGCGGCCAGTAGCGTTCGCCGACAGCCTCGAACATCTCGATCGAGACGATTCGATCGAAACGTCCGACGATGTCGCGATAGTCCTGGAAGTGAAAGGCGGCCTTGCCGGCCTCGATTTCCGCCGCCAGGCGCTTGCGCGCGTAGTCCAGCTGCGACTTCGAAAGGGTAACGCCGGTGACCGCGGCGTCGTAGCCGCGAATGAGATGCTCGGCCAGCGATCCCCACCCGCAGCCGATTTCGAGAACCCGCTCGCCGCCCTTGAGACCGAGATAGCGGGAAACCCGTTCGAGCTTGTTTCGCTGTGCGGCTTCCAGCGAAAGCTCCGAGTCATAGATCGCGGAGGAATAGTTCATGCCCTGATCGAGCCAATGGCGGTAGAACTCGTTGCCAAGGTCGTAGTGGGCCGCGATGTTCTTCTTGCTGCCGGTCCTGGTGTTTTCGTTGGCGCGGTGCCGGAGCCAGTCAAGCAAGCGAGCCGGGCGAGAGCTGGCGACGCCGGCAAAGGCCGTCTCGTTTCGAATGAGGAAGTCCAGTACGCCGACAAGGTTGTTGGTCGACCAGTCACCCGCGATATAGCCATCGGAGAAGCCGGCCTCGCCGGACAGCCCGATGCGCCGCAGGGCGCGCCAGCGATGCACCGTGATGGTGACGTCGCTGCCCAAATCGCGTCTGCCCAAATCGAGATGCTGGCCATTCGGCAGAGTAAGCCGCAAATGGCCCGACTGAACCCGTGGGAGCAGCCGTTCAACCATCCAGGTGGCGAGCCGCGAGGGCCCGGAGGCGGCTTCGGAGGACATCAAGGAGGAATCGGAGCTCAAGGTTGGATACCTCGACTGTTGACAGTTTCTGCCGCGCCGTGAACGGCCTGCGGGCGCGGCTGGAAGCGAAAGCCCTTCAGCACCATCCGCAACGCATGCCAATGAATGCTCGCGATGACCTTCAAGGTCAGTAACGGGTGGCTGGTAAAAGCCTTGATCAGGGTGCCGTCGGTCAATTCCCGACGGGCTCCGGACAGCGATGCGGCGATGATGGTCTTGTCGTTCTCCTTGCCGCGGATGGAAACCTCCACGTGCGCGGCCGGGGGCCGGACGCGAAATCCGTAGGACATGTCCATGCCGAGAAACGGCGAGACGTAGAACCCCTTGGGGCAATGCTGCTCGACGATCTCCGGCACGGCACCATCGACCGAACTTTGGGCAGGTCCGTGAACGGGCATCACATAGCTGTGTCGTTCGCCGAAAGTATTGTGGACCTCATAGATGATCGCTTCGAGCGAGCCGTCCTGCCTGCTGCAAAAATAAACGCTCAGCGGGTTGAAGCCATAGCCAAGGATGCGGGGCATGCAGAGCAGCTTGATGGTGAGCTGGTCTGACTGGCATCCGGCCTGCCGGAGGAGGGCGCGAACCTGCTTCAGAAGCGGGAGGTCGCTGCCATCGCCATGGTCGGAATCGTGGAAGCTGGTGAGATTGAACCGGTTGCGGGAAAAGAAGGTCAGCTTTTTTGAAAGGCTGTCGACTTCGCAGAGATCGAGCAGCGTCCAGAACACCCGGTAGCGCAGGCGGTGCGCCCGGGGCAGAAAGCGACGGTGAACAACCTGACCGGTATATAGGCACGAAGAAGACGTCATGCGGCAAGTCGCCCGCTCTGATGACAGCTCGCATCGTCAATGTAGATGCGTCCGGACTCGTTTTCAACACGCCATGGTCGCCTGACGCCGCCGAGTGTTTCGGCGACGGCGAGCCCGGACTGGAGCCCGTCCTCGTGGAAGCCGGCGCCGAAATAGGAGCCGCAGAACCACAGGCGATCCCGGCCTTGCAGGGACCACAAGCGGCGCTGTGCGCTCATTGCCTCGGCATCGAAGATCGGGTGCTCGTAGCATTGCTCGTGCAAGACCTGCCTGGGCTCGACCAGGGGATTGAGCGTCACGAACAAATTCTGCGCGGTCGGCAGGCGCTGCAGCGCGTTCATCCAGTAGGTCACGGTTGGCGTGTCCGCGGGGCCTCTGCCGCCGATATAGTTCCAGCTCGCCCAGGCCGCCTTGCGCTGCGGCATCAGCACCGGATCGCTATGGAGGACCGCGCGGTTCTGGCTGTAGCGGAATGCCCCGAGCAGGCTCCGCTCCTCTGCGGTGGGCTCGTCCAGCAGCGCAAGCGCCTGGTCGGCATGCGCCGCGATCACCACCTCGTCGAAATGGTCCACATGGCCGCCGCAATCCCTGACCTCGACGCCGTCCGGGCGCCTGCGGATCGCCGCGACGCCCTGGGCAAGGCGGATGCGGTCCCTGAAGCGACGCGTCAACGCATCGACATAAGTCCGGCTGCCGCCGACGACCGTCCGCCATTGCGGCCGGTTGCGCAGGCGCAGCAGGCCATGATTGTCGTGAAAGCGGATGAACGAGGCAGCAGGATATTGCAGCATCAGGCTCGGCGAGGACGACCAGATCGCGGCCGCCATCGGCAACAGATGGTCGCTGCGGAAGACCTCGCCATAAGTGCCGGCATCGAGATACTGCTCCAGGGAGGAGAGGTCGTCGAGGGACGACAGATCCCGCGGCGCCTCGCGATAGAAGCGCCAGAGATCGCCAAGCATCGACCAGAACCGCGGGCGGAACACGTTGCTGCGTTGGGCGAACAGCCCGTTCAGGCTGCTTCCCGAATATTCCAGCTCGCCTTCTTCGAGGGAGACGGCGAACGACATCTCGGAGGGATGCGTCGGCACATCGAGATGGGAGAACAGCGCCGTGAGATTGGGATAGGTCTTCTCGTTGTAAACAATGAACCCGGTATCAACCGGGACCATTCCATCAGGCGTGCTGACCTCGACGGTGTTGGAATGACCGCCGGGCCGGCCGTCCTGTTCATAGACCGTCACGTCATGGCTTTGGCTGAGGAGCCACGCTGCGGACATTCCGGAGATACCGGTTCCAACGACCGCGATCCGCTTCCGCGGTCCGATTTCACCCTGCATCTGCCCCGTCCTCGTGATTACCTGCGCCGGATCGCCGATCTTTGCGTCCACAGACAGTTACGGATGAAAAGCGGTTTTGGATCAGGTCGATCCTCGATGATCCAAAGCCGGTCTGCATGCGTATCAGGTTGTATGCAAACCACCAGTGTAGCGGCCAGGCCACGGCAGGCGTCGACCGGTCCCAGGGGAGAGGGCGCCCACGATGGACGATCCGCCAGACGCCATGACGGCCCGGCCCCGATCCGGCGCCAGGGGGCCTGAATGACGGCTTCCACATTCATTCTCGGTCTGGCCTGCGTTTCGGCGGCACTCTCCGTCATCATGGCCGTTGCCTGGCTGGTCTGGCGCGCGACGCGAAATTCGGGGTGGGTCGATACCATCTGGACGTTCGGGCTTGGCCTCGTGGGCTTTGCCGGCGCTGTGACGGCCAGACCGATGCATCTTCACAGCGTCCTCGTGGCGGCGATGGCGGCGATCTGGGCGCTCCGGCTCGGATCCCACATCGCGCGCCGCACCCGGGGCATCACCGACGATCCGCGCTATGCCAAGCTCATCCGCGACTGGGGTGCGCACGCGTCGTCGGGCATGTTCTGGCTATTGCAGAAGCAGGCGATCGTCAGCATTCCGCTAGGGTTTGCGATGTGGCTCGCGGCGAATGCCCCCGGCCCGGTGCCTCCGTTGCAAACCGCGATCGCGATCCTGATTTTCGTCGTGGCCGTCGCAGGCGAAGGGATCGCCGACGAGCAGCTTCGGCGGTTTCGCCATGACGCAGCGAACAAGGGAAAGATCTGCGACGTCGGGCTATGGAGCTGGTCGCGCCATCCCAACTATTTCTTCGAATGGCTCGGCTGGCTTGCCTATCCCGTCCTCGCCATCGACCTCGGTGGACACGATCCCTGGGGCTACGTCGCGCTCGCAGCTCCGCTCTGCATGTACTGGCTGCTGGTCTACGTCTCCGGCATTCCGCCGCTCGAGGAGCACATGCTGGCGGCCAGGGGCGACGCGTTCCGGAGATACCAAATGAGCACGAATGTATTCTTTCCGTGGCCGCCTAAGACAAAAGCGGGAGGCTGACTTGACGCTTACAGAGACGGCGATCCATTTGGGTGAAGCGCTTCCCTGGCCCGATCGCGTCAGCGAAGCGGTCATCGGCCGCCTGGTCGAACGCACCCGGCGCAGCCTGGCGCAATCCCCCGGCGGTTCGGATGCCGGCTTCGCACGTGCGATCGCGGCGTTGCCGATCGCGATCAACACCGCCGAAGCCAACACCCAGCATTACGAGATCCCCGCGCGGTTCTTCGAGATGACCCTCGGCCCGCAGCGCAAATACTCCTGCTGCTTCTATGCCGACGATCGCGATACGCTGGCGCGGGCTGAAGAGCGCGCGCTGGAGCTCACCGCGGGGCACGCGCAACTGGCAGACGGACAGGACATTCTCGAATTGGGGTGCGGCTGGGGTTCGCTGTCGTTGTGGATGGCGCGGCGCTATCCGCACTCACGCATCACGTCGGTCTCGAATTCGGCGTCGCAGCGAGATTTCATCCTTCGTCAGGCCGATGCAGCGAACCTGCGCAACCTCTCCGTCATCACCGCCGACATGAACGAATTCGTGCCCCAGGGCAGTTTCGACCGTGTCGTCTCCGTGGAGATGTTCGAGCACATGGTCAACTGGCGGCCGCTGCTGACGCGCATGCGCGCCGCGTTGCGCCCGGGCGGCCAACTGTTCCTGCACATCTTCACGCACAAGTCCGGCTCTTACCGGTTCTCGCCTGAGAACCGGGCGGACTGGATCGCACAGCATTTCTTCACCGGCGGCATCATGCCGAGCCATGGGTTGATCCGGCAGTTTGGCGACATCTTCAGTGTGGATCAGGAGTGGCAGTGGAACGGCCGGCACTATGAGAAGACAGCGAGGGACTGGCTGGCCAATTTCGATCGAAATCGCACGGAGATCTTCGACGTGCTGAGACAGGTCTACGGCAAGGACGCGCGCCTCTGGCAGCGGCGATGGCGGTTGTTCTTCCTCGCCACAGCCGGCCTGTTCCGTCACGCCGGCGGCGGCGAGTGGGGTGTCAGCCACTACCTGCTGTCGCCGTCGCCTTCAGCGTGACGCATCAAGCGTTCGAAAATGTGCCAACGACCAGAAAGCTGACGAAGGCCGCGAAAGCGGAAGCTGCCGCACCGTAGACGATGTCGAGCATGGTGAGCTGAAGCGTCCAATTTCGCAGCGTTGCGAAGTTGGTCAGGTCGTAGGTGGCGTAGGCGAGGGCGCCGAACAGCGCGCCATATCCGACGACCGCGGCGGGCGAGCCGGACTTCAACCCGGGCATGACGGCGAAGACCAGAAGTCCCACCGGATAGATCAGATAGAACGCGATCGCCGGGCCGATGCGGACATCGGTCAGCAGAATGTCTCCAAGCGTCGGCTTGTAGAGGCGAGGCCCCATCAGGCTGAGCCAAATGGCGTCGACTGCGCCAAAAGGCAACAGCACGGCGAGGTAGCCGATCAAATAGGTCATCGAGCGCTCCGAGATTGACTTGCTAACCTATACGCCAACCGACGGTCGCTGGATCAGCGCGGCAGCATTGCCGCCTGGGCGACCGCGATCGATCCACGGCCGGAATCCCGCCAGGCGACGATCCAGATCAGGAAGCCGAGCAGCGCCAGAGCGGCGCCGACCGGACCGGTGGAGGTCCAGCCCAGCCCCTCGCGAATGGCGAGGCCGCCCAGGAACGGGCCGAGCGCATTGGCGGTGTTGAAGGCCGAATGGTTCAGCGCCGCTGCGAGCGCCTGCGCGTCGCCGGCGACGTCCATCAGCCGGGTCTGCAGGATGGCGCCGAGCGAGACGCTGGCGCCGATCGCGAAGATGTCGGCCGCCAGCAGCCACGGATTGTGCGCCACAAGGGGAAACACCAGCAGCGCGACCGCGGCAAACAGCAGGATCACGCCCGCCGTCGGCATCAAGGCGCGGTCGGCAAAGCGCGGCACGAACAGATTGCCGAGCGTGGCACCGACGCCGAAGATGGCGAGGAAGAACGGAATCACCGCGGCGCTGACCCTGGTGACCTCGATCAGTGTCGTCGCCAGATAAGTGTAGACCGCGAACATGCCGCCGAAGCCGATGGCGCCGATGCCGAGCGTGAGCCAGACGCGGCCGCTTCGGAGCGCGCCAAGCTCACGCAGCGGATCCGACCGGCCGGCCTGGTCGCGCGGCGCGAACAGCGCGCAAAGCAGCACCGTGAGCAATGCCAGCACCGAGACGAGGCCGAAGCTCGCGCGCCAGCCGACCGCCTGACCGATCAGATTTGCCAGGGGCACGCCGATGATGGTGGCACCGGTCAAGCCGAGCATGACCTGGCCGATCGCCCGCGAGCGTCGGTCAAGCGGAACGAGCGAGGCTGCGACCAAAGCCGCGATGCCGAAATAGGCGCCGTGCGGCAGCCCCGAGAGGAAGCGGGCCGCGATCATCCAGCCGAACCCGGGCGCAAGCGCGGTGAGCGCGTTGCCCAGCGCGAACACGATCATCAGGACCAGCAACTGCGTCCGCCGGGCAAAGCGCGCACCGAGCACGGCGATCAGCGGCGCGCCCAGCACGACGCCGAGCGCGTAGGCACTGATCGCGTGTCCCGCGGTCGGCTCGTCGATTCCGAGGTCGGCGGCGAAAAACGGCAGCAGGCTCATCGATGCGAATTCGGTGGTGCCGATCGCAAAGCCGCCCATCGCGAGCGAGAACAGCACGACGGCGAGGTGAGGGGGAGCCGATGGCGCGCTTGCGCGGGGTGCGGTCGCTTGAGGCGAGGTCGTCATATGTCCTGCATTGGTGGCGTCAACGGGAACCAGCCCAGCGAACGTCGCCACCCCTGCAAGATTTCTCCGTCGTACTTAAACCGGGGTCGGACGGCGTCAACACCGGAGCACCCTTGCGAGGGCCGCCGCATATCAGCGTCCCGATTGGCACGTGCCAACTCAGTCGATGCGCTTCGACCGGCGAGGTGCCTTCGGCTTGCCCTGCGCAAAATACGGGTTCACCACGCAGCTCGCCGAGCGGCCGACGGCGAGATATCTGCACTGCGGGAGCGAGGCGTAGCGGCAATCGAAATAGCCGACGGGGCCGTAGATCTGCATGCAGACCGGATAGCTCGGATCGTAAGTCTGCGCGCCGGCGGGCCCGCTCGCGAGGAGCGTCCCGGTCACGAGCATGAGAGCAGCGCGGCGCATCTCAGCGCGGCAGGTAATAGCCCGGTGAAAAGCCCGGCCCCTGTGCGCGCGGACGATTCTGATAGGCGTAGGGATCATCGCTCTGGCCGGCGAAATAGGGATTCGCGATGCAGGTGAGCGCGCGGCCCGAGGAACTCGCCTGACACTGCGCATACGTGTCGAACGTACAATTGCTCAGCCCCGGCCATTCATCGCCGGTGAGGCAGAATGCGTGATGCGTCCCGAATGCGCGTGCCGGCGTGCTCGCACTCATCGCGAATGCAAATGTGGCGATTGCAAGCGAAAATGTGGCGACAATGGGGAGCGCAATTCGTCCACGCATTTCGATTCTCCAATCACGGGATTGTGCGTGCGTCAGTGTGTACGCGCGCATGCAGTTTAAGTCGTGTAGTCGACATTGGAACTCATGAAAACTCTTGTTTCAAAGGGTTTCCTGCGCGCGCTGCTAAACATCCATTAACGCAGCGGCGGCCTTTGGCTGGGACTGTTGCGTCGCGGTTACAGCAATTCCGTCGATCACTGTTATGACCACGCCACGGCCCGGGGGCCTACTGAAGAAACTGGAACGGGATTCAAATGAACAAGAATTTGTTGCTCGCCGCTGTCAGCCTCGTTGCGCTCAGCGCGACTGCGCCGGCGATGGCGGCTGACCTCGCTGCGCGGCCTTACACCAAGGCGCCGGCGATGGTCGCCACGATCTATGACTGGAGCGGCTTCTACATCGGCATCAACGGCGGCGGCGGTTCGTCGCACGCCACCTGGGATTTCGTTGGCGTCGGCCGTGAAGGTTCGCACGACGCAACGGGCGGCACGGTCGGTGGCCAGGTCGGCTATCGCTGGCAGTCCGGCCAGTGGGTGTTCGGCGTTGAAGGCCAGGGCAACTGGGCCGACTTCTCGGGCGACAACACCAGCGCGCTGTTCGCCACCCGCAACCGCACCAAGATCGATTCGTTCGGTCTGATCACCGGCCAGGTCGGTTACGCCTGGCAAAACGTGCTGCTCTACGTCAAGGGCGGTGCGGCCGTGGTCAGCGACAAGTACGAGATCTCCAGCACCGCCGGTGCGCTGCTCGCTTCGAGCAGCGATACCCGTTGGGGTGGCACGGTCGGTGCCGGCCTCGAGTTCGGCTTCGCCCCGAACTGGTCGGTTGGCGTCGAGTACAACCACATCTTCCTGTCCGACAAGGACGTGACCTTTGCTGGCTTCGCCGGCACCGAGCGCATCAAGCAGGACGTCGACATGGGCCTCGTCCGCCTGAACTACAAGTTCGGTGGCCCGCTCGTCGCCCGCTACTAAGACACGCCGCTTCGCAAGAAGCGATTGTCGAAAGCCCCGGCCTTGTGCCGGGGCTTTTTTGTTGCGTAAATTCAGCGAGTTAACCATCCCATTTTGAGATGGCACAGGCGGCTTGACTCCAAGGAACGAAATGAGAACAATGTTCTGCATCCGTTCTGGTGATGGAGTAAGCCATGTTCAAGATTTTCGTGGAAGAAGCCGCCGCACTCGCCTCGATCTCGCTGTTCGTCGGGATGATCGCAATCTGGGCGCAGGTGATTCCGCAGCTCTAGGGCGGCAATCCTGTAAACCGGCGCCATGGACCCGACTCAGGCCCTTCACGGCGCGGGCCTGGGGAAAAGCGGGACGACGCGGCTGATCGGCCGCTCGGGCGTGGACTCTGAAGCAGTGACGCCCCACCATTGTCAGGCGAGTCGGCCGGGCGGGTGCAGAATGCTCTCATGATCCCCTGGAGCCGGCGACCGCTCCATCTCATCTGCCAGAGGCCGTCACGCGACCATGCCGAGCGCCGGATTTGTCCACCTTCACGTTCACTCGGCCTATTCGCTGCTCAAGGGCTCGATCAAGATCGGCAAGCTCGCGGAGCTCGCAAAGAAAGATCACCAGCCGGCGCTGGCGCTGACCGATACCGACAACATGTTCGGCGCGCTGGAGTTCTCCGACAAGATGGCGGGCTCCGGCATCCAGCCGATCGTCGGCTGCGAGCTCGCGATCGATTTCGGCGACCAAGATCCCAGCGCGCGCAACGCGCTTCCGCCATCGCGCGTGGTGCTGCTGGCGGCGCAGGAGCGCGGCTATCGCAGCCTGATGCGGCTGAATTCGCGGGCGTTCCTCGAATCGCCTGACAGCCACGCACCGTTCATCAAATTCGATTGGATGGAAGGCGAGACCGAAGGCCTGATCGTGCTGACCGGCGGCCCTGACGGGCCGATCTCGCTGGCGCTGTCGGCGGGACTCGCCGAGCTTGCCGCCATGCGCTGCGAGCGTCTGGCAAATCTGTTTGGCGATCGCCTCTACGTCGAATTGCAGCGCCACAACATCGACAAGGAGCGGCGCGTCGAAAGCGGCCTGATCGACATCGCCTACGCCAAGGGCCTGCCGCTGGTTGCTACCAACGAGCCGTATTTCGCCGCGACCGACGATTACGAGGCGCATGACGCGCTGCTGTGTATCGCGGGCGGGCGGCTGATCGCCGAGACCGATCGTGTGCAGCTCACGCCCGATCACCGCTTCAAGACCCGCGCCGAGATGGCGGTGCTGTTCGCCGACATTCCGGAGGCGCTGGCCTCGACGGTGGAGATCGCCGAGCGCTGCTCGTTCCGCCCGATGACGCGCAAGCCGATCCTGCCGTTCTTCACGGTCGGCGCCGCTGCGAGCTCGGATGCCGCCGCGGTCGAGGCGGCAGAATTGAAGCGGCAGGCGGAGGAGGGGCTTGCCAACCGCCTGCGCGTGCACGGCCTGTCGCAGGGGACGACGGAGGAGGACTACAGCAAGCGCCTGGCGTTCGAGCTCGACGTCATCATGCGCATGAAGTACGCGGGCTACTTCCTGATCGTGTCGGACTTCATCAAATGGGCGAAGTCGCAAGGCATCCCGGTCGGGCCGGGCCGCGGCTCCGGCGCAGGCTCGCTGGTGGCCTGGGCGCTGACCATCACCGATCTCGATCCGATCAAGTTCGGCCTGCTGTTCGAGCGCTTCCTCAATCCGGAACGCGTCTCGATGCCGGACTTCGACATCGACTTCTGCCAGGATCGCCGCGGCGAGGTGATCAAGTACGTGCAGGAGCGCTACGGCCGCGATCAGGTCGCTCAGATCATCACCTTCGGAACGCTGCAGGCGCGTGGCGTGCTGCGCGACGTCGGTCGCGTGCTGCAAATGCCCTACGGCCAGGTCGACAAGCTGACCAAGCTGGTGCCGCAGAATCCCGCCGCACCGGTGACGCTGGCGGCCGCGATCGAGAGCGAGCCGAAGCTTCAGGCGTTTCGCGACGAAGACCCGGTGGTCGCGCGTGCCTTCGACATCGCGCAGCGCCTCGAAGGCCTGACCCGCCATGCCTCGACGCACGCGGCCGGCATCGTGATCGGCGATCGCCCCTTGAGCGAACTCGTGCCGATGTACCGCGATCCCAAGTCGGACATGCCGGTGACCCAGTTCAACATGAAATGGGTCGAGCCGGCGGGCCTCGTGAAGTTCGACTTCCTCGGCCTGAAGACGCTGACCGTGCTCGACGTCGCGATCAAGCTGCTCAAGCCGCGCAACATCCACGTCGATCTCGCCACGCTGCCGATCGACGATGCCGAGAGCTACCAGATGCTGGCGCGCGGCGACGTGGTCGGCGTGTTCCAGGTTGAAAGCCAGGGCATGCGGCGCGCGCTGATCGACATGCGCCCCGACCGTTTCGAGGACATCATCGCGCTGGTCGCGCTGTATCGCCCGGGCCCGATGGCGAACATCCCGACCTATTGCGCGCGCAAGCACGGCGACGAGGAACCGGAATATCTCCACCCCGTGCTGGAGCAGATTCTCAAGGAGACGTTCGGCGTCATCATCTACCAGGAACAGGTGATGCAGATCGCGCAGGTGATGTCGGGCTATTCGCTCGGCGACGCCGACCTGTTGCGCCGCGCCATGGGCAAGAAGATCCGCGCCGAGATGGACAAGCAGCGCGACATCTTCGTCGCGGGTGCGGTGAAGAACGGCGTGCCGAAGGGGCAGGCCGAGACCATCTTCGAGCTGCTCGCCAAATTCGCCGACTACGGCTTCAACAAGAGCCACGCGGCGGCCTATGCGCTGGTGTCCTACCACACCGCCTACATGAAGGCGCATTATCCGGTCGAGTTCATCGCGGCGTCGATGACGCTGGATCTGAACAATACCGACAAGCTCTCCGAATTCCGTGCCGAGGCGCAGCGCCTCGGCATCAAGGTCGAGCCGCCGAACATCAACCGGTCCGGCGCGACCTTCGAGGTCGGCGACAAGACCATCTACTATGCGCTCGCCGCACTGAAGGGCGTCGGCATCCAGGCCATCGACCAGATCATCGAGGAGCGGACCAAGCGGGGACTGTTCACCTCGCTCGCCGACTTCGCCGCGCGGGTCAATCCGCGTGCGATCAACAAGCGCATCATCGAGAGTCTCGCGGCCGCCGGCGCCTTCGACACGCTGGAGCCGAATCGTGCCCGCGTGTTCGCCGGTGCGGATGCCGTGCTCGCCGCCTGTCAGCGCTCCCATGAAGCGGCGACCGTCGGGCAGAACGACATGTTCGGCGGCGCCGCCGACGCGCCGACGATCATGCTGCCGCAGGTCGAGCCGTGGCTGCCGGCCGAAAAGCTTCGCCGCGAATACGACGCCGTCGGCTTCTTCCTGTCCGGCCACCCGCTCGACGATTACGCCACCGTGCTGAAGCGGCTGCGGGTGCAGAGCTGGGCCGAATTCTCGCGGGCGGTGAAGACCGGCGCGACCGCCGGCAAGGTCGCCGCCACCGTGGTGTCGCGCATGGAACGGCGCACCAAGACCGGCAACAAGATGGGCATCATGGGCCTGTCCGATCCGACCGGCCATTTCGAGGCGGTGCTGTTCTCCGAAGGCCTCGCGCAATATCGCGACGTGTTGGAGCCCGGTGCCGCCGTGCTGCTGCAGCTCGGGGCCGAGCTTCAGGGGGAGGACGTCCGCGCCCGCGTGCTGCACGCCGAGCCGCTGGATGACGCCGCCGCCAAGACACAGAAGGGCCTGCGCATCTTCGTGCGCGATACCAAGCCGCTGGACTCCATCGCCAAGCGATTGGCCGGACCCGACATGGCGGCCTCAAACGGCGCCGCGCCAAAGACCGCCAGTCCCGGTCTCGCGCCGCGCTCCAACGGCGATGGCGAGGTCTCGCTGGTGATGATGCTCGACCTCGAGACCGAGGTGGAGATGAAGCTGCCCGGCCGCTTCAAGGTCTCGCCGCAGATCGCGGGTGCGATCAAGGCGGTCGCGGGCGTCGTGGACGTGCAGCAGCTCTAAAGCGCGACAAGATCTGGATGAATCGTCAAGATGTGCAGGCGGGCGCAGGCCGGTGCAGTCTCGTGCCGCAGCAATCATAAGATGCATGGGGCGTTTTTTGTGATTTTTTCACATTGGCGTACCTATCATCGCGACGCTTCCATTCATTCCACACCGGGAAACGTCATATGTGCGACAAATGCTCTGGAGATCGGCTCGAAGAATCTCTGCACCAAGACATCGTGCCGTCGCGGCGGTCCGCGATGTTGTTCGGCGCCGCCGCGTTTGGCATGGCCATTGCTGGCGGAGCTTTCGCAACTGGCGCCTTGGCAAAGGAAACGAAGCAGCCTCCAAAGCCCGATAACGTGCTCTCGCCCGATGCCGCGCTCAAGCGGCTGATGGAGGGCAATGCGCGCTACGTTTCGGGCGTTTCGCGCCGCCACGACTTCACGCATGAGCGCGAGGCACTGGTCGGTGGGCAAAATCCGTATGCTGCCGTTTTGAGCTGCGCCGATTCCCGCATCGCGCCGGAATATGCCTTCGACACCGGTCGCGGCGATCTCTTCGTCTGCCGGGTCGCCGGAAACTTTGCCGGGGATGAAACCGTCGCGAGCATGGAATACACCGTCGCGGTGCTCGGCACGCCTTTGATCATGGTGCTCGGCCATGACAATTGTGGCGCCGTCGACGCGACCATCAAGTCGCTGAAGGACGACAAGCCGCTGCCGGGGCACATCCCCTCGCTCGTTTCCGCGATCGCGCCAGCGGTGAAGGCCGCTGCCCAGCAAAGCGGAAATGCGCTGGACAACGCCATCCGCCAGAATGTCATCGACAACGTCGCCAAGCTCAAATCAGCCGCCCC
The DNA here is from genome assembly GCF_007290395.2 of Bradyrhizobium cosmicum. Classification (NCBI taxonomy): domain Bacteria; kingdom Pseudomonadati; phylum Pseudomonadota; class Alphaproteobacteria; order Hyphomicrobiales; family Nitrobacteraceae; genus Bradyrhizobium; species Bradyrhizobium cosmicum. The sequence continues at coordinate 3,457,787 of NZ_CP041656.2, forward strand.
CATTCTCAACGCGGCGGTCGAGCAGGGCAAGCTCAAGGTGCTCGGCGGCATCTATCGATTGAGGACAGGAACCGTCGAGCTGCTTGCCCAGGCCTGAACCCGGCGTCCGGGGCACCGGGCCACGTGATCCGGCCTCTTTCCCACGGAGGCCGGTCATCCGGCTGTTTTCGAATGCGATCGTCCTGAATTTGCCCGGGCGTGCTCGTGTCGAGCGCGCCATCCCGCCGCCTCAATCCCAGCCTTTCGTTCAACCGCCGTTCAGCTGGCCGGGCGTCTGATGCGCGGTGGCACCTCAACAACGGAAGCGGGCAGGCAAGCCATGCGTGGGACGCTCAAAGTTTTCATCGGCCTTCTTCTGCCGATCATGGTGCTGGCTGTGGGCGCGCCGGGGTCGGCGCGCGCGCAGCAGCAGGAAAAGCGCATCGCGCTCGTGGTCGGAAACGGCGCTTATGCCAAGTCGCCACTGGCGACGACCGCGAACGACGCCGGGCTGATCGCGCAGACGCTGCAAGCGGCGGGCTTCGACGTCGTCGGCGCACGCGATCTCGACGGCGACACGATGCGCAAGAGTTTTCGCGATTTCATCCAGAAGGCGCAGGCCTCGGGACCCGGCACGGTCGCGATGGTCTATCTGGCCGGATACGGCGTACAGCTTGCCGGCGAGAACTATTTCATCCCGGTCGATTCCAACATCACCCGCGACACCGATGTTCCGACCGAAGGCCTGCGCGTCAGCGACTATCTGCGTCAGCTCGCTGCCATTCCGCTCAAGGCCAACATCGTCGTGCTCGACGCTGCGCGGGCGCAACCCTTCATCGAAGGCGGCCAACCGATCGCCAGCGGGCTGGCGCTGGTCGAGCCCGATCCGAACATGCTGATTGCGTTCAACGCCGCGCCGGGCACCGTGGCGCCGGAGGAGCCCGGGCCTTACGGCATCTATGCGCAGTCGCTCGCGGAGATGATCCGCACCGGCGGCCTGCCGATCGCTGAGGTGTTCGAGCGCGTCCGCCTGCGCGTCAACGAGGCCAGCAAGGGCGCTCAGGTGCCGTGGAACGAGCAGAAGATTTCTGCGCCATTCTCGTTCTTCGAGCGCGGACCCGACGCCCCGCCGCAGACCGCGCCGGACCAGGTCGCGGCGACCCGCAACAAGCCGATCCGCGATCTCGGTGCGCAGGATGCCTATGCAGCTGTGCTCGAGCGCGACACGCTGCCGGCCTATGAGGAATTTCTCAGCGCCTACCCCAATGACCCCATGGCGAAGCGCGTGATGGCGATCGTCGCGGCGCGCCGCGAGGCGATCACCTGGCGGCGGACCTATCGTACCGACACGCCGGAGGCCTATTGGTCCTATCTGCGCCGCTATCCGCGTGGCCCCCATGCAGGCGATGCGCGCCGGCGCCTCGCGATCCTGACCGCGCCCGTCGAGCCGCCGCCGACCTTCGCGATGATCGACTATGACGTGCCGCCTCCGCCGCCCGAGGAGATCGTCTATATCGACCGTCCGGTGCTGCTGTTCGGCGATCCCGTATTCGGCTTCGCGCCACCACCGCCTCCGCCGGTCTATTATCTGCCGCCGCCGCCGCCGGATTTCGTCGTGCTCGAGCCGCCGCTGCCGGTGGTCGGCCTGTTCGTGCTGCCGCAGCCAATGTTCGTGCCGATTCCCGTGTTCGTCAGGCCGCCGCTCTATGTCGCGCCGCCGCCGAACAACATCATCTACCAGAACATCCACAATACCACGGTCATCAACACCGTGATCAACCGGCCGCCGCTGCCGCCGCCGCCGGGCGTGGGGCCAGGACCGGCAGGACCCGGACCGGGACCTGGCAATCTCGCGCCGGCGGTTGCCGGCCGCGCCAACCCGGTCGGTCCAGCCGTGCCGCAGGCGGTCGCACAGCGCGCGGCGCTGATCCAGCAGGGCAAGGCGCCGATGCCGCCGAGCGCAACGATGCAGCCGACGGCAAGGCCCGGGGCACCGCCGGTGACGCCGGCCAATGTCGCACCAAATGCAGGACCGGGGGCAGGACCGGGTGCCGTCCCGAATACTGTCCCTGGCGCGGCGCCGACCGCTGCGCCGCCGACCAGGCTGCCCCAAGCCAACACGCTGCCGGTTCCGGGTGCCCATGGCGGCCCGCCGCCGCCAGCGGGGGCAGGGACTCTGCCGGGCGGTCGGCCCGCGCCGACGGCGAACTTGCCCGGCGCACCTCCGCCGCGTCCGGGTGCGCCGACCACTGCGGCGCCGGGCACGACACCGCCCGGTCGCCCCGGTGTGCCAACGGCTGCCGCTCCGGCGACGGCTGCGCCCACTGTCACAAACCCGGCCGTTGCACCCGGCCAGCTGCCGAAGCCGCCGGTGGCACAGACGCCGTCCGGCACAGCGCCTGCGGATCGCGCCAGAGCGGCAACCCGTGAACCGGGTGGCTCAACTCCGCCGGGCGCCGCCGGCACGCCTCCGGGCGCATCCGGAAGACCGGTCACGCCACCGCCGTCCGCTGTGCGCGAGCAGATCAGGCCGCAGACTCAGCCGTCAGCACCGCCTCAGGCGGCAAGACCCGTTGCACCGCCGCCGCGGCCCCAGGCTGTAACGCGGCCCACGCCGCCACCTCCGCCACGCGTGTCGGCGCCTCCGCCGAGGATGGCCGCGCCCCCGCCGCCACGACCGGCCCCCCCGGTGGCTGTCGCGAGGCCGGCGCCGCCGCCAATGGCCCGGCCCGCACCGCCGCCGCCGGTCGCCCGGCCGGCACCGCCGCCACCGCCCCGGATGGCTGTCGCGCCCCCGCCGCGTCCGGCGCCACCTCCGCCGCGTCCCGCGGGGCCGCCGCCTGCTGCAAAGAAATGCCCGCCCAACCAGCCGAGGTGCTAGTGGAGGGCGGCAATCGTGGAATGGGGCCTTCGGCGGGCGAAAACCGCCCTGAAGGCCCTTATTTCCTTGCTTCTGGCCGAAATGGCGCTATACAGCGCGCCATCTCACACGGAAACATGGCTCACAAGGCCGTCCGGTGGCAGCCGGGGCGAGAACGCTCCGTTTTGCTCACACGTTTCCGGAGGAACCAACCGGAGAATTAGAACGATGGCACTACCCGATTTCACTATGCGTCAGCTGCTCGAAGCTGGCGTGCACTTTGGTCACCAGTCTCACCGCTGGAATCCGAAAATGGCTCCGTTCATTTTCGGCGCTCGCAACAACATCCACATCGTCGACCTCGCGCAGACCGTGCCGCTGCTGCACACCGCCTTGCAGGCGGTGAGCGACACCGTCGCCAAGGGCGGCCGCATCCTGTTCGTCGGCACCAAGCGCCAGGCGCAGGACGGCGTCGCGGACGCTGCCAAGCGCTGCGCGCAGTATTTCGTCAATTCGCGCTGGCTCGGCGGCACGCTGACCAACTGGAAGACGATCTCGGCCTCGATCAAGCGCCTGCGTCATCTCGACGAGGTGCTGGCGGGCGGCGAAGCCAATTCCTACACGAAGAAGGAGCGCCTGACGCTTCAGCGCGAGCGCGACAAGCTCGATCGCTCGCTCGGCGGCATCAAGGACATGGGCGGTCTGCCCGACCTGATCTTCGTGATCGACACCAACAAGGAAGACATCGCGATCCAGGAAGCCCAGCGGCTCAACATCCCGGTCGCCGCGATCGTCGACACCAATTCCGATCCGAAGGGCATCACCTATGTGGTGCCGGGCAATGACGACGCCGGCCGCGCCATCTCGCTGTATTGCGACCTGATCGCCCGGGCGGCGATCGACGGCATCTCGCGCGCCCAGGGCGATTCGGGCATCGACGTCGGTGCCTCGGCCCGTCCGCTCGTCGAAGAGCTCCCGGCGGCCTCCACGAGTGGCTTCCAGGGCCTCGCAGGTCCCCGCGGCACCGCCGACGACCTGAAGAAGCTCCCGGGCGTCTCGGGCGCGATCGAGAAGAAGTTCAACGACCTCGGTATCTTCCACTTCTGGCAGCTCGCCGAGCTCGACCACGATACCGCGCACAAGATCGGCGAAGAAGTCGGTCTGCCGAGCCGCGCGGACGCCTGGGTCGCCAAGGCCAAGGCGCTGACCGCGGAAGCGGAATAGTCAAAAAGAGCGATGGGTTGGCCGGATAAGCTCCGGGCACCATTTCAGTTGACGCGAATTCCTGAGATGGACCGCGGCGGGGCAGTTTGATGCCACGCCGCGGCAAACCGGCAGGCAAAAAGGATTTTCAACGATGGCAACGATCACAGCTGCGATGGTCAAGGACCTGCGCGAGTCGACCGGCGCGGGCATGATGGACTGCAAGGCCGCGCTCACGGAGACCGCTGGCGACATGGAAGCGGCGCAGGACTGGCTCCGCAAGAAGGGTCTGTCCAAGGCAGCCAAGAAGTCGGGCCGCGTCGCGGCCGAGGGCCTGATCGGCGCGCTCACCAAGGGCAACAAGGGTGTCGTGGTCGAGGTCAACTCCGAGACCGACTTCGTCGCGCGCAACGGTCAGTTCCAGGGCCTGGTCAAGATGATCGCCCAGGTCGCGTTCGACGTCGGCGCCGATGTCGAGAAGATCAAGGCCGCCAAGGTCGGCGACGTCACGGTGGAAGCCGCGATCAATGATGCGATCGCCACCATCGGCGAGAACATGTCGCTGCGCCGCGCTGCTGCCCTCGAAGTGAGCCAGGGCGTGGTGTCGAGCTACGTCCACGGCGCGGTCGTCGAGGGCGCCGGCAAGATGGGCGTGATCGTCGCGCTGGAATCGCCCGGCAAGGCCGACGAGCTCGCGACGCTCGGCCGCCAGATCGCGATGCATATCGCCGCCACCAACCCGCTCGCGCTCGATCCGACCGGCCTCGATCCGGCGGTCGTGAAGCGCGAGAAGGACGTGCTCGCCGACAAATATCGCCAGCAGGGCAAGCCGGAGAACGTGATCGAGAAGATCGTCGAGTCCGGTCTCAAGACCTACTACAAGGAAGTCTGCCTGCTCGAGCAGGCCTTCATCCACGACACCGGCAAGTCGGTGGCACAGGCGGTGAAGGAAGCCGAAGGCAAGGTCGGCGGCGCCATCAAGATTGCGGGCTTCGTGCGCTATGCTCTCGGCGAGGGAATCGAGAAGCAGGAAAGCGACTTCGCGGCCGAGGTCGCGGCGGCCAGCGGCAAGAAGTAAGCGCCGGAACGTTCCTTCCGGCGTGCCGCCGGAAGCGGCGCCCGGACGAGGAAAGTGCTCATGACTGATCCGGCTTACCGTCGCGTGGTGATCAAGCTGTCCGGCGAATATCTCGCGGGACAGCAGGGGTTCGGCATCGATCAGCCGACCGTGGACCGGGTTGCGGACGATCTGATCGCCGCCCGCCAACTCGGCACCGAGGTTGCGGTGGTGATCGGCGGCGGCAATATCGTGCGCGGTGTCGAGGTATCGGCCCGCGGCGTGTCGCGTCCGACCGGCGACACCATGGGCATGCTCGCCACCATGATGAACTGCCTCGCGCTGGAATCGGCGATCGAGCGCAAGGGCACGCCGGCGCGCACGCTGTCGGCCTTCGTCATGCCCGAGATCTCCGAGCTGTTCACCCGCACCGCGGCGCACAAGTACCTTGCCGAGGGCCGGATCGTGCTGCTCGGCGGCGGAACCGGCAATCCGTTCTTCACCACCGATACGACCGCGGTGCTGCGCGCCGCCGAGATCGGCGCCCAGGCGGTGCTGAAGGCGACCAATGTCGACGGCGTCTACTCGGCCGACCCGAAGAAGGATCCGACCGCGACGCGGTTCGACCGGCTGACGCATTCGCAGGCGATCGAGGGCGGCTACAAGGTGATGGATGCGACCGCCTTCGCACTTGCCCGCGAGACGTCGCTGCCTATCATCGTGTTCTCGATCGCGGAGCCGGGTTCGATCGGCGCGATTCTGCGTGGCGGCGGCCACGGAACCATCGTCGCCGGCTGACGGCTCATCTGGCGCGCTCTAAAGGGAGGGCGCGGGAGAGGTCGCCGGGATTTTGAAGGAGAAACGTGATGGCTACGGCTAATTTCGACCTCAACGAAGTGAAGCGCCGCATGCAGGGCGCCGTTCAGTCGCTCAAGCACGAGCTCGGCGGCCTGCGCACGGGCCGCGCGTCCGGCTCGATGCTCGACCCCGTGCAGGTCGAGGCTTACGGCAGCCACATGCCGCTCAACCAGCTCGCCACCGTCAGCGTGCCGGAGCCGCGCATGATCTCGGTGCAGGTCTGGGACAAGTCGATGGTCAAGGCGGTAGAGAAGGCGATCGTCGATTCCAATCTCGGCCTGTCACCGGCCACCGAAGGCCAGGTGCTGCGCCTGCGCATTCCCGAACTCAACGAGGAGCGTCGCAAGGAACTCGTCAAGGTCGCACACAAATACGCGGAAGCCGCCAAGGTCGCCGCGCGTCACGTCCGCCGCGACGGCCTCGACGTTCTGAAGAAGCTTGAGAAGAACCACGAGATGTCCGAGGACGACCAGAAGCGTCACGCCGACGAGGTGCAGAAGGTGACCGACGGCACCATCACCGAGATCGACCAGTTGCTGGCCGCCAAGGAAAAAGAAATTCTCACCGTCTAAGGCTGCCTCCATGTCCAACGCCGCCGCGCCTGCCACCGAAGGACCCGACCGGTCCGACGCGCCTGCGCATGTCGCCATCATCATGGATGGCAACGGGCGTTGGGCGGCTGCGCGTGGTTTGCCGCGTGCGGAGGGGCATCGCCGCGGCGTCGAGGCGTTGCGCCGCGTGGTGCGGGCCTCGCACGAGCTCGGCATCCGCTACCTCACCATCTTCTCCTTCTCGTCGGAGAACTGGTCGCGCCCGGCGAGCGAGATCGGCGATCTCTTCGGCCTCTTGAAGCGCTTCATCCGCAACGATCTGGCGAGCCTGCATCGCGACGGCGTCAAGGTCCGCATCATCGGCGAGCGCGACGGGCTGGAGGGCGACATCTGCGCGCTCCTCAACGAGGCCGAGGAACTGACGCGCGACAACACGCGTCTCACGCTCGTCGTCGCCTTCAACTACGGCTCGCGGCAGGAGATCGCGAAAGCGGCGCAGAAGCTCGCGCGCGAAGTCGCCGAGGGCAAGCGCGATCCTGCCACGATCGATGCCGAGACTCTTGGGGCCCATCTCGATGCGCCCGACATTCCGGATCCCGATCTCATCATCCGCACCAGCGGCGAGCAGCGCCTGTCCAACTTCCTGATGTGGCAGGCCGCCTATAGCGAGCTCGTCTTCGTGCCGATCCACTGGCCCGATTTCGACAAGGCGGCGCTGGAAGGCGCGATCGCCGAATTCGCCAGGCGCGAGCGCCGTTTCGGCGGTCTCGTCGCGAAAACCGCCTCGTGAGCGAACACGACGCGGCACCGGCGGGCTCGCAGCCGGCCCCGAGCAATCTCGTGATGCGGGTCCTCGCAGCCCTGGTGCTTGCGCCGCTGACCATTGCGGTCGCGTATGTCGGTGGATGGCTCTGGGCGCTGCTCGTCACCCTGGTGTCGATCGGGCTGTTCGCGGAATGGCTGATGGTGGTGGGCGCCGGCTCGGCCGCGCTGACCGGGGCAGGGACGATCACCATTGCCATGATGGGGGCCTGCGTCGCCTTCGGCGCGCTCAAGACCGCGATCATCGTTGGCTGCGTCGGCGGCGCGATCGTGACGCTGATCGCGCGCGGCAAGTTTGTCTGGGCCGCGACGGGGTTTGCCTATGCAGCGGCGGCGCTGCTGGCTTCGATCCTGGTGCGGAAGGACCTCGTCAACGGCTTCTCAGCGCTGATGTTCGTCCTGCTCGTGGTGTGGGCGACCGACATCGGCGGCTATTTCGCCGGCCGCAGCATTGGCGGACCGAAACTATGGCCGCGCGTAAGCCCGAAGAAGACCTGGGCCGGCGCACTCGGCGGCTTCGTGGCGAGCCTTGCGGTGGCGGGCGGCTTTGCGGCCTGCGGGCTCGGGAAGGCGGTTCCGCTGCTGCTCGTCAGCGCCATCCTGTCGGTGGTCTCGGCCTTGGGCGACCTGTTCGAATCCGCGGTCAAGCGGCGCTTCGATGTCAAGGATTCCAGTCACTTGATTCCCGGCCATGGCGGTCTCATGGACCGTCTGGACGGTTTTGTCGCCGCCATCCTGATGGCATGGATTATCGGCTTCCTCCGCCATGGTGTGCATAGCGCCGGAAGCGGTCTTATGGTTTGGTGAGGATATGAGCGCGGTCCCATTGCGTAACAACAAGGCTGCGGCGTCTGCCGTCCGCAGCGTCACGGTTCTCGGCGCCACCGGCTCGATCGGCGACAGCACGATGGATCTGCTGCGCGCCTCCCCCGAGCGCTACCGGGTCGAAGCCCTCACGGCGAACAGCAATGTCGACGCGCTGGCCAAGCTCGCCAGGGAATTTTCCGCGCGTTTCGTCGCGATTGCCGACACATCCAAGCTTGCCGAGCTGAAGGCTGCATTGGCTGGCACGAGCACCGAATGCGGCGCCGGTGAAAGCGCGGTGATCGAAGCCGGCGCGCGGCCGGCCGACTGGGTGATGGCGGCCGTCAGCGGCGCTGCCGGACTGAAGCCCGCACTCGCCGCGGTCGATCGCGGCGCGCATGTCGCGCTGGCCAACAAGGAATGCCTCGTTTGCGCCGGCGACTTCTTCATGCAGCGCGCAGCGAAAGCGGGCGCCTGCATCCTGCCGGCCGATTCCGAGCACAATGCGCTGTTCCAGGCGCTCGCCTCGGGTAATCGTGACGAACTCGTTCGCGTCATCATCACGGCATCCGGCGGCCCGTTCCGCACCTGGAAGCCTGCCGACATCGAGCAGGCCACGCTGGCCCAGGCGCTGAAGCATCCGAACTGGAGCATGGGCCAGAAGATCACGATCGATTCCGCCTCGATGATGAACAAGGGCCTCGAAGTGATCGAGGCGTCCTACCTGTTCGCGCTGAGCCCGGACGAGATCGACGTGCTGGTTCATCCGCAGTCGATCATCCACGGCATGGTCGAATTCTCGGATTGTTCGGTCGTGGCCCAGCTCGGCGCCCCTGACATGCGCACGCCGATCGCGCACTGCCTGGGCTGGCCGGACCGGATCAAGGGACCCGCCGCCAAGCTGGATCTCGCCAAGATCGGCCAGCTGACCTTCGAGGCGCCGGATTTCGAGCGCTTCCCCGGCCTGCGCCTCGCCTACGATTCGCTCCGGACCGGGAAGGGGGCGACCACCGTCTACAACGCCGCCAACGAGGTCGCGGTCGCAGCCTTCATTGCCGGCAAGATCCGGTTCGGCGCGATCGCGCGGCTGGTCGAGGCGACGCTGGACGACTGGATTCGGGGCGGGAACCAGACCCCGCTGACGTCAGCCGACGATGCAATCTCTGTTGACCATGTTGCGCGAAATAGAGCTGCCGCCCTATTGCCTCAAATTGCCTTAAAGGCATCCTAGATGGCTCGGGGCCAGGGCCTTGCGGCGCTGGATGAGGGAATTCGATGATCGACTTTTTCGTCCATAGTTTCAATACGTTGAGCCATGGGCTCCTCGGCTACGCAGTTCCCTTCCTGTTCGTCCTGACGATCGTCGTGTTCTTCCATGAGCTCGGCCATTTCCTGGTCGCGCGCTGGGCGGGCGTTCGTGTCTTAACCTTTTCGCTCGGTTTCGGACCTGAGCTGGTCGGTTTCAACGATCGCCATGGCACCCGCTGGAAGATCTCGGCGATCCCGCTCGGCGGCTACGTCAAGTTCTTCGGGGACGAGAGCGAGGCCTCGACGCCATCGTCCCAGACGCTCGCGGCCATGACGGCCGAGGAGCGCGCCGGCAGCTTCCACCACAAGAAGGTCGGCCCACGTGCCGCCATCGTCGCCGCTGGACCGATCGCCAATTTCATCCTGGGCGCCCTGATCTTCGCCGGCATGGCGCTGTATTACGGCAAGCCGAGCACGATCGCGCGCGTCGATGGTGTCGTGGCCGACGGCGCGGCGGCTGCGGCCGGCTTCAAGATCGGCGACGTCGTGGTGCAGATCGACGGCAAGCCAATCGAGAGCTTTGCCGACATGCAGCGAATCGTTGCGATGAATGCCGGTTCGGCGCTTGCCTTCCAGGTCAAGCGGGACGGCGCCATCGTGGCGCTGACCGCGACGCCGGCGCTGCTCGAGCGCAAGGATCCCTTCGGCAACAGCCACCGTCTCGGCGTGCTCGGCGTCGAACACAAGGCTCAGGCCGGCGAGGCCTCGACCACGCCGGTCGGCGTCGGCGAGGCGCTCAAGATCGGGGTCGAGCAGGTCTGGTTCATCATCACCAGCACCTTCAAGTTCCTGGGCTCGCTGTTCGTCGGACAGGGCAATCCCAATGAGGTCAGCGGCGTGCTCGGCATCGCCAAGATGTCGGGGCAGGCGGCCAGCGCCGGGTTCCAGTTCGTGATCAATCTGTGCGCAGTGCTGTCGGTGTCGATCGGCCTGCTGAACCTGTTCCCGATTCCGCTGCTCGATGGTGGTCACCTTATGTTCTATGCGGCCGAGCTGGTCCGCGGCCGCCCGTTGTCCGAGCGGACGCAGGAGATGGGATTCCGGATCGGGCTCGGTCTGGTGCTGATGCTGATGGTGTTCGCCACCTATAACGACATCCTGCGGATGGCGGCGTCCTGATAGGGGCTTTTTTGTGGCGTTGCTGATCAGCAACGTCTTGGAATGAAATTGAAATTACGGTGTCTGCTGCCGTTTGCGGCACCGAGGAAATTGGCTACAAGCGGCTTCGAACTTGGGGAATCTCCCGGACCAGCGTTGGGGTTGGGTCTGGTACTGATAAGGGCGCGTTGCGCAATGAAGTTTGGACTGCGACTCCGGGGTGGCTTGCTCGCAACCCTGATCATGCTCGGCGCGCCGGTGGTTGCCCCGGTTGGGGCTGTTTTTGTGTCTTCGTCTGCGCTCGCTCAGACCGTCCAGTCGATTTCCGTCGAAGGAAATCGCCGTGTCGAGGTCGAGACGATCCGCTCCTATTTCAAGCCGGGCCCGGGTGGCCGCCTGGATCAGGGCGCCATCGATGACGGCCTCAAGGCGTTGATCGAGACCGGCCTGTTCCAGGACGTGCGAATCAACCGCGGCGCCGGTGGCCAGATCATCGTCTCCGTGGTGGAAAACCCGGTGATCGGTCGCGTTGCCTTCGAGGGCAACAAGAAGATCAAGGACGAGCAGCTCACCTCCGAGGTCCAGTCCAAGGCGCGCGGCACGTTCTCCCGCGCCATGGTGCAGTCCGACACGCTGCGAATCGCCGAGATCTATCGCCGATCCGGCCGCTACGACGTGCGCGTCACGCCCGAAATCATCGAGCAGCCGAACAACCGCGTCGACCTGATCTTCACGGTCGAGGAGGGCGCCAAGACCGGCGTCAAGTCGATCGAGTTCGTCGGCAACAACGCGTTCTCGTCCTACCGCCTGCGCGACGTCATCAGGACCCACGAATCGAACCTGCTGAGCTTCCTCGCCAGCAACGACATCTATGATCCGGATCGCGTCGAATCCGACCGCGACCTGATCCGCCGCTTCTATCTCAAGAACGGTTTTGCCGACGTCCAGGTCGTGGCCGCGCTCACCGAATACGATCCGGAGAAGAAGGGCTTCAACGTCACCTTCAAGATCGAGGAAGGCTCGCAATACCGCGTCGGCACCGTCGACTTCCGCTCCAGCATTGCGAACTTCGACCCGACCTCGATGCGCGCCTATTCGCGCGTCAATGTCGGCGCGCTCTACAACGTCGAATCGGTCGAGAAATCGGTCGAGGAGATGCAGATCGAGGCGTCGCGTCGCGGCTTTGCCTTCGCCGTGGTCCGTCCCGGCGGCGACCGCAACTTCGAGGCGCACACCGTTTCCGTCGTGTTCAACATCGACGAAGGCCCGCGCACCTATATCGAGCGCATCAACATCCGCGGCAACACCCGCACGCGCGACTACGTGATCCGTCGCGAGTTCGACATCTCCGAGGGCGATGCCTACAACCGTGCGCTGGTCGACCGTGCCGAGCGCCGCCTGAAGAACCTCGACTACTTCAAGACCGTGAAGATCACGACCGAGCCCGGCTCATCCAGCGACCGCGTGGTCCTGATCGTCGATCTCGAAGAGAAATCGACCGGCGACTTCTCGGTCTCGGGCGGTTACTCCACGACCGACGGTGCGCTGGCCGAAGTCTCGGTCTCCGAGCGCAACCTGCTCGGCCGCGGCCTGTTCGCCAAGGCGTCGGTGACCTACGGCCAGTATGCCCGCGGCTATTCGCTGTCGTTCGTCGAGCCGTACCTGCTCGACTACCGCGTCGCGCTCGGCCTCGACCTCTATCAGCGCCAGCAACTCTCCAACAGCTACATCTCCTATGGCACCAAGACGCTCGGCTTCTCGCCGCGCCTCGGTTTCTCCTTGCGTGAAGATCTGGCGCTCCAGCTGCGCTACTCGATCTATCAGCAGGAAATCCAGCTGCCGGGCTATCTGGCGAACTGTAACAACAACCAGTTCCTGGCAGACGGCGTGACGGCGAATCCGGCGTTCAATCCAAGCCCGGCTTTCTCGGCCGCCACGGGCATTCCTCTGAATGCGGGGACTAACGGCCTCGGCTGCTACAGCGACGGTGAAGCCTCGCTGCCGGTGCGCAAGGAGCTTGCCAACGGCAAGACCCTGACTTCGGCGCTCGGCTACACGCTGACCTACAACACGCTGGACAACAACAAGAACCCGACCGACGGTCTGCTCGTCGACTTCCGTCAGGATTTCGCGGGCGTGGGCGGCGACGTCTCCTACCTGAAGACTGTTGTTGATGCGAAGTACTATGCTCCGCTGGTGTCCGACATCGTCGGCCTCGCTCGCCTCCAGGGCGGCATGCTGAACAAGATCGGCAGCCAGGATCTGCGCATGCTCGATCACTTCCAGATGGGCCCGAACCTCGTGCGCGGCTTTGCCCCCAACGGCATCGGCCCGCGCGATATGAACCCCTTCGGTACGCAGGACGCGCTTGGCGGCACCAAATATTGGGGCGCATCGCTCGAGTTGCAGATGCCGTTCTGGTTCCTGCCGAAGGAAGTGGGTCTGAAGGGCGCGGTCTATGCCGACGCCGGCGGCCTGTTCGACTATCAGGGCCCGACGACGTGGTCCCTGACCAACGAGATGACCACGACCAAGAACTCGAACTGCACGCCATCCACGGTCAATCCGCCCACGGCTGGAACCTGTACCGGCCTCGTGTATGACAACGGCAATGTCGTCCGGTCGTCGGTGGGTGTGGGTCTGATCTGGCAGTCGCCATTTGGACCGCTGCGCTTTGACTACGCCGTGCCGCTCACCAAGGGCAAGAACGACCGTACGCAGGAGTTCAGGTTCGGCGGCGGCACCTCGTTCTAATTCGATCAGCACAGCACGATCCGGACCAGCGGAGCCGGTTTCCGAAAGGGATCGTGCCACTTCAAGAGATGAGGCATGATGCGGCCTGACCGCTTCATGCCGAAGCCGGACCGCGACGGGGTGGAATGGCGCAGCCGACCTTCTTCAAGAAACCGCCTGCCTCAGCGCTGGCTGACATCGCCGCGCTGACCAAGGCGCAACTGGTCGATCCCGCGAGGGGCGACCACGTCATCACGGGTTTGGCTTCGCTCGACGAGGCCGGCCCGATGCACCTGGCGTTCTTCGACAACCTCAAATATGCCGACGATCTGAAGGCGACAAAGGCCGGCGCTTGCCTGGTGAGCCCGCGCTTCGAGGCCCAGGTGCCCGCGCACGTGGCCGTGCTACGGGTGGCGCAGCCGTTCCGCGCCTTCGTCGGGATCGCCCGGCAATGGCACGGCGATGCCCTGCGCCCGCAGTCCTGGGTCGGCAATGCCGGCATTGCGCCCTCGGCCATCATCGACCCCTCGGCGCGGCTGGAAGACGACGTCATTGTCGATCCCCTGGCCGTGATCGGCCCGGATGTCGAGATCGGCAGCGGCACCGTGATCGGCGCTGGCGCCGTCATTGGTCCCGGGGTCAAGATCGGACGGGACTGCAATGTCGGCGCCCGTACGGCCATTCAGTGTGCGCTGATCGGCAATGACGTGCTCATCCACCCCGGCTGCTCGATCGGCCAGGACGGCTACGGCTTCATCTTCTTCGGCCCCGAGGGCCATCTGAAAGTGCCTCAGACCGGCCGCGTGCTGATCCAGAACAATGTGGAAGTCGGCGCCGGCACCACCATCGATCGCGGATCTCTGCGCGACACCGTGATCGGGGAGGGCACCAAAATCGACAATCAGGTCCAGATCGGCCACAATGTGACGATCGGCCGGAATTGCCTGCTGGCGGCCCAGATCGGGCTCGCGGGCAGCCTGACGATCGGCGACAACGTGGCGCTGGGAGCAAAGGTCGGCATCAACAATCACCTCAAGATCGGCGACGGGGCCCAGGTCACCGCGATGAGCGGCGTCAAGGACGACATCCCGCCGAACGGTCGCTGGGGTGGCTTTTTTGCCAAGCCGACCAAGCAGTGGTTCAAGGAAATTATCGCGGTGGAGCGCCTGGTACGCGACAGCAAGGCCGATCCGAAGAACGAGGGACGGGAATGACGGCGGAATCACCCATCAAGTTCGAGCTGGTCGATATAAATGCGATCCTCCGGACGTTGCCGCACCGTTTTCCGATGTTGCTGATCGACCGGGTGATCAACATCCGCGCCGACTACAGTGGCATCGGCATCAAGAACGTCACCTTCAACGAGCCGGCCTTCCAGGGGCATTTCCCGGAACGCCCGGTCTATCCCGGCGTGATGATGATCGAGGCGATGGCGCAGACCGCCGGCGTGATCGGCATCACCTCGGTCGAGGGCACGGAGAAGCCGCGCGCGGTGTATTTCCTCACCATCGACAAGTGCAAGTTCCGCAAGCCGGTGCTGCCCGGCGACACCATCGAATATCACATGCGTTCGATCGGCCGCCGCAAGGCGATGTGGTGGTTTCACGGCGACGCCAAGGTCAACGGCCAGGTCGTTGCGGAAGCCGACGTCGGCGCCATGCTCACGGACTGAGGCGGCCTCTTACGTCCGGCAGTCGTAGCGGCCGGACACAGCCTCGCGCTTGAGATTCTGGTTGAAGAACCGGCCTATGGACGAAGCGTCCAACAGGCGCTCGACCATGTCCGCCGTCACGCCGCAATAGCGGTCATAGGTGCCGCCAACCGCAACGATGAGGTCCTGCTGCGCAGGGTCGTAGCAGACCCGCTGCAGCACCGTGCTGCGGGTGATGTCGCGGCACTCGAATGTCCCGAGATCGACAAGACGGCGTTCGCCGGTCTCGACCGTCTCCGACACGATCGGTGCGGTCGCGAGTTGTGCGAGCAGGATTGCCAGAGCCCTGACCACGATGACTTAAACCTCCACATGAGCGCGTTGAATGGATGCGAAGGCCGGTTCACCCGGCGTCTGAAACACGCCGAGATGATACGCCACTGGACAGATCGGGCATAGTCGCGCTAACCACCGGAAAACCAAGCGACTTCAACACCTAACCAGACCTTCTTGATGAGTCAGATTGCTTGATGAGTAAGATTGATCCCACCGCACGGGTCGCGGACGGCGCCGTCATCGGCGAGGGCACCGTGATCGGGCCCTATTGCATCATCGGCCCGCATGTCGTGGTCGGAAAGAACTGCAAGCTGATCGGACAGGTCACGGTCATCGGCCACACGTCGGTCGGCGACAACTGCGTGATCTCGCCATTCGCGGTGCTCGGCGGTGCGCCCCAGGATCTCAGCTACAAGGGCGAGCCGACAAAGCTCGAAATCGGCTCGGGTTGCACCATCCGCGAAGGCGCGACGATGAACGTCGGCACCATCAAGGGCGGCGCGCTAACGCGCGTCGGCAATGACGGCTACTTCATGAACAACAGTCACGTCGGTCATGACTGTATGGTTGGCAACAACGTGATCTTCGCGACCTCGGCGACGCTCGGCGGCCACTGCGAGATCGGCGATGCCGTCTATATCGGTGGCTTGTCCGCGGTGCATCAGTTCACGCGGATTGGCCCCTACGTGATGGTCGGCGGGGTCTGCGGCGTGCGCGACGACGTCATCCCGTATGGCCTCGTCAACGGCCAGTATGCGGTGCTGGAGAGCCTCAACCTGATCGGCATGAAGCGGCGCAAGTTCACCAAGCAGCGGCTTGCGACCGTACGAGCGTTCTACCAGAAGCTCTTCCACGGTGCGGGCACGTTCGCCGAGCGGCTGGAGGCGGTGCGGCCGCTCGCCGGCGAGGATCCGGCGATCGCCGAAATCCTCGGCTTCATCGGCAAGGGCAAACGCCCGCTCTGTCTTCCCGCCATCGCAAAGTGAGTCCGGGATGGCCGCGGACGCAACATCGGCGGCTTCTGATATTTCATCGCCGGTCGGCGTGATTGCCGGCGGCGGTGCGATGCCGTTCGCGGTCGCCGATTCGCTTGCCGCGCACGGCATCACGCCGGTGCTGTTTCCGCTGCGCGGCGCCTGCGATCCGGCGCGGGTGGAAGAATTCCGCCATCGCTGGATTTCGGTCGGCCAGCTCGGCCGCGCCATGCGGCTGTTCCGCGAGGAGGGCTGCCGCGACTTGGTCTTCATCGGCACCCTGGTGCGGCCTTCGCTGACCGAGATCCGGTTCGACGTCACAACGCTGCGGCTGCTCGGCAACGTCATCCGAGCCTTCCGCGGCGGTGACGATCATCTGCTGTCCGGCGTCGGCCGCATCCTCGAGCAGGGCGGCTTTCGCATGGTCGGCATCAAGGATGTCGCGCCCGATCTGTTGATGCCCGAGGGCTGCATCAGCCGCGCGTGGCCGAGCGACAACAGCAAGGCGGACATCGAGCGCGGCCGCGCGGTGCTGACCGCGCTCGGCCCGTTCGACATCGGTCAGGCCGCGGTCGTGATCGACGGCCATGTGGTGGCGGTCGAGGACATCGAGGGCACCGACGCGCTGCTGGCGCGCGTGGCACGCCTGCGCGAGGAGGGGCGCATCCGCGCCGCCACCGGACGGGGCGTGCTGGTGAAAGCGCCGAAGAGTGGTCAGGACCTGCGCTTTGACCTGCCGACGATCGGCCCGCGCACGCTCGAGGGCGTCGCCAAGGCCGGCCTTGCCGGAATCGCCGTCGTCGCCGGCAACACCATCGCCGCCGAGCCGCAGGCGATGATCGCGTTCGCCGACGCCAAATATCTCTTCGTCATCGGTCTGCCGGCGTGACGCAGACGCGCGATCCCAAGCGGAAGATCTTCCTGATCGCGACGGAGGAGTCCGGCGACCGGCTCGGCTCGGCGCTGATGAAGGTGCTGCGCCAGCGCCTCGGCGACGGCGTACAGTTCGTCGGCGTCGGCGGCCGCACCATGGCGCGCGAGGGGCTCGAGACACTGTTTCCGATTGAGGAGCTGTCGATCGTCGGTTTCGCCGCAGTGATCCAGCAACTGCCGAAAATCCTGCGGCTGATCCGCAAGACCGCGGACGCCGTGCTGGAGGCCGCGCCCGACGCGCTCGTCATCATCGACAGCCCCGATTTTACCCATCGCGTCGCCCGCCGCGTGCGCGCGACGAATCCCGCGATCCCTGTCGTCGATTACGTCTCGCCCTCGGTCTGGGCCTGGCGGCCGGGCCGGGCGCGCGCCATGCTCGGTTATGTCGACCATGTGCTCGGCCTGCTGCCGTTCGAGCCGGCGGAATACCGCAAGCTCGGCGGGCCGCGGTGCAGCTATGTCGGCCATCCCCTGATCGAGCAGCTGCCGTCGCTGCGGCCGAATGCCGAGGAGCAGAAGCGCCGTGATGCCGAGCCGCCGGTGCTGCTGGTGCTGCCCGGCAGCCGCCGCAGCGAGATCAGGCATCACCTCGAAACGTTCGGCGCTACACTTGGACGGCTCCAGGCCGCAGGCCGCGCGTTCGAATTGATGCTCCCGACCATGCCGCACCTCGAAGCTACCATTCGAGAGGGCGTGGCAAACTGGCCGGTCAAGCCGCAGATCGTGGTCGGCGAGACCGAGAAGCGCGCCGCATTCCGGATCGCGCATGCGGCACTGGCGAAATCCGGCACGGTGACGCTGGAGCTCGCCCTGGCAGGCATTCCCATGGTGACGGCCTATCGCGTCAGCGCGATCGAAGCCTTCATCCTGCGCCGTGCGGTCAAGGTCTCCTCCGTGATCCTTGCCAATCTCGTGATCGGCAAGGAGGTCATTCCGGAGTTTCTGCAGGAGGACTGCACGCCGGAGAAGCTCGCACCGGCGCTGTCCGAGGTGCTGACGGATTCCCCGCTACGCCGGCAGCAGGTCGAGGCGTTTGCGCAGCTCGACACGATCATGTCCACCGGCAACAAGCCGCCGAGCCTGCTCGCCGCCGACATCGTGCTCGCGACGATGCGGAAGGGGCGGCGGTAGGAATTTCGCTATCGTTGCGAGACGGTGGGCAGCCTGAGCTTCGCGCACCTTCAATCCCTACAAACGAAAGCGGCGCCATCGCGAGATGGCGCCGCTTCGGAAGCCCTGAGGCCTGAACTTACTTCCGGTTTCCGATCGCGACGTAGTCGCGCTTGGTGACGCCGGTGTAGAGCTGGCGCGGACGGCCGATCTTCTGCTGGGGATCCTCGATCATCTCGCTCCACTGGCTGATCCAGCCGACGGTGCGGGCGACCGCGAACAGCACGGTGAACATCGAGACCGGGAAGCCCATCGCCTTCAGCGTGATGCCCGAATAGAAGTCAACGTTCGGGTACAGCTTGCGGTCGATGAAGTACTGGTCGCTGAGCGCGATCCGCTCGAGCTCGAGCGCCACCTTCAGCATCGGGTCGTCGCCATGGCCGGTCTCCTTGAGCACGGCGTGACACATCTTCTGCATGATCTTGGCGCGCGGATCGTAGTTCTTGTAGACGCGGTGACCGAAGCCCATCAGGCGGACTTCGCTGTTCTTGTCCTTCACCTTGGCGATGAACTCGGGGATCTTGTCCACGGTGCCGATCTCGGCGAGCATCGCAAGAGCTGCTTCGTTGGCGCCGCCATGCGCCGGGCCCCAGAGGCAGGCGATGCCGGCGGCGATGCAGGCGAACGGGTTGGCGCCGGAGGAGCCGGCGATGCGCACCGTCGAGGTCGAGGCGTTCTGTTCGTGGTCGGCATGCAGGATGAAGATCTTGTCCAGCGCTTCAGCGAGCACCGGATTCATCTTGTAGTCCTCGCACGGCACGGCGAAGCACATGTGCAGGAAGTTCTCGGCGAACTTGAGCGAGTTCTTCGGGTACACGAAGGGCTGGCCGACGGTGTACTTGTAGGCCATCGCCGCCAGCGTCGGGATCTTCGCGATCATGCGCATGGAAGCGATCATGCGCTGCTTGGGATCGTTGATGTCGGTGGAGTCGTGATAGAACGCGGCGAGCGCGCCGACCGCGGCCACCATGATCGCCATCGGATGGGCGTCGCGGCGGAAGCCCTGGAAGAAGCGGGCCATCTGCTCGTGCACCATCGTGTGATGGATCACGCGGTCGTCGAAATCCTTCTTCTGCGCGGCGGTCGGCAATTCCCCGAACAGCAGGAGATAGCAGGTCTCGAGGAAGTCGCCGTTCTCGGCGAGCTGCTCGATCGGATAGCCGCGGTATTCCAGCACGCCCGCGTCACCATCAATATAGGTGATCTTGGACTGGCAGCTCGCGGTCGAGGTGAAGCCGGGATCGTAGGTGAACAGACCGGACTGGCCGTAGAGCTTGCCGATGTCGATGACGTCAGGCCCGACGCTGCCGCTGTGGATCGGGAGATCGTAGTTCTTGTTTCCGACCGTCAGCGTGGCGGTCTTATTGCTTGCTTTTGCGTCCATCAGAGGTCCCCGATGTGTGGTGAAACGGGCCGGACCCGGAAGCCCCCAAAAGACATGGTGGGGCAGGCCGGATATTCCAGAAGGTACGGGGGAGATGGGTATATTATTGCTGTGTGCGCTGCAAGATCATGGCAGGCATGGTCTACTTACGTCGTAGACTGATCCTTAAGCCGGCCCAGGCTCTCCTGGCGTCCCAGCACGTCCAGAACCTCGAATATACCAGGCGACGTCGTCCGCCCCGTCAGCGCTGCCCGCAACGGCTGCGCGACCGCACCGAGCTTGAGACTATTTTCCTCGGCGAAAGCACGCAGCGCGGCCTCTGTGGTGGCGCCGCTCCACGTCTCGACTTTCTCCAGCGCGGAATGAAGCTGGCCGATCAGCTTGCGGTTTTCCGCCGTCAGCAGCGCGGCCGCCTTGGGATCGAGCTCGAGCGGGCGGTCGGCGAAGATGAAATAGGCGCTGTCGATCAACTCGATCAGCGTCTTGGCGCGCTCCTTCAGGGCCGGCATCGCCTTGAGGAGCTGAGCCCGCGTGCCGTCGTTTAACTTGGCTTTAAGCTCGTCGCGGCTCGGCACTAAATGGTCGAGCACGTCCTCGAACATCTTCACGAGTGATTGATCGTCGGCGTGGCGGATGTAGTGACCGTTGAGGTTTTCCAGCTTGGCGAAATCGAAGCGGGCGGCGGCGCGGCCGACGGAGGCGAGGTCGAACGCGGCGATCATCTCCTCGGTCGAGAAGATCTCCTGGTCGCCATGACTCCAGCCGAGGCGGACGAGGTAGTTGCGCAGCGCCGCCGGGAGGTACCCCATGGCGCGGTAGGCATCGACGCCGAGCGCGCCGTGCCGCTTGGAGAGCTTCGAGCCGTCCGGGCCGTGGATCAGGGGGATGTGGGACATGCTCGGCAGCGCCCAGCCCATCGCATCGTAGATCTGCTTCTGGCGCGCGGCGTTGATCAGATGGTCGTCGCCGCGAATGACATGGGTGACGCCCATGTCGTGGTCGTCCACCACCACCGCGAGCATGTAGGTCGGGTTGCCATCGCCGCGCAGCAGGACGAGATCGTCGAGGTTCTCGTTCTGCCAGACCACGCGGCCCTGGACCTGGTCCTCGATCACGGTCTCGCCGGTCTGCGGTGCGCGCAGGCGGATGGTCGGCTTGACGTCGGACGGGGCGGTCGCGGGATCGCGGTCGCGCCACAGGCCATCATAGAGACGGGTGCGGCCTTCCGCGCGCGCCTTCTCGCGCATGGCCGTGAGCTCCTCCGCGGTGGCGTAGCAGCGATAGGCCTTGCCGTCGGCCAGCAACTGCTCGGCGACCTCGCGGTGACGGGCGGCGCGGCTGAACTGGTAGATGACGTCGCCATCCCAGCCGAGCTCCAGCCATTTCAGCCCGTCCAAAATCGCGCCGATCGCGGCCTCGGTGGAGCGCTCCCGGTCGGTGTCCTCGATCCGGAGCAGCATCTTGCCGCCGTGCTTCTTCGCATAGAGCCAGTTGAACAGCGCCGTGCGGGCGCCCCCGATATGGAGGAAGCCGGTCGGGGAGGGAGCAAAGCGGGTGACGACGGGATCGGTCATTCTTGGCAGGGCCTATGCATTGGAGGCGGTGGTATATAACAGGACCGGAGCATAACTAAAGCCCGGCAGCGGACTGCCAAAGCCTTGCTTAAGCCCTTGGCTCAGCCACGCGGATTTGGCAGAAGGACCGCTGATTTCCCTACAGGATTCCAGGATGAGCACAGAACCGGTGGCGACTGAGGTTGGGCGCGATTTCATTCGCGACATCATCCAGGCAGACCTTGATCAGGGCAAATACAAGGAGATCGTGACCCGGTTCCCGCCGGAGCCGAACGGCTACCTGCATATCGGCCACGCCAAGTCGATCGCGCTCAATTTCGGCATCGCCCAGGAGTTTCCGGGCCGCTGCCATCTGCGCTTCGACGATACCAACCCGGTCAAGGAAGAGCAGGAATATATCGATTCCATCCAGGCCGACGTGCGCTGGCTCGGCTTCGACTGGGGCAAGAACCTGTTCTTCGCCTCGGACTATTTCGACCGACTGTACGAATGGGCCGAGAAGCTGATCCGCGACGGGCTCGCCTATGTCGACGACCAGACCCAGGAGGAGATCCGCACGTCGCGCGGCACGCTGACCGAGCCCGGCAAGAACTCGCCGTTCCGCGATCGCTCGGTGGACGAGAATCTCGACCTGTTCCGCCGCATGAAATCAGGCGAATTTCCCAACGGCGCGCGCGTGCTGCGAGCCAAGATCGACATGTCGGCGGGCAACATAAATTTGCGCGACCCCGTGCTGTACCGCATCCTGCATGCGCACCATCCGCGCACCGGGACCAAGTGGAGCATCTATCCGAGCTACGATTACGCGCACGGCCAGTCCGACGCCATTGAAGGCATCACGCATTCGATCTGCACGCTGGAGTTCGAGGACCACCGGCCGCTCTACGACTGGTTCATCGAGAAACTGCCGGTGCCGTCGAAGCCACATCAGTACGAATTCGCGCGGCTCAACCTGACCTACACGCTGCTGTCCAAGCGCGTGCTGACCCAGCTCGTGCGCGACGGCCATGTCGCCGGCTGGGACGATCCGCGGATGCCGACCATGGCGGGCATGCGCCGCCGCGGCGTGCCGCCGGCAGCGTTGCGCGAATTCGTCAAGCGCATCGGCGTCGCGAAAGCCAACAGCGTGGTCGATGTCGGCATGCTGGAGTTCTGCATCCGCGAGGAGCTGAACCGCACGTCTCAGCGGCGCATGGGCGTGCTGCGGCCGCTCAAGGTCGTGATCGAGAACTATCCGGAAGGGCAGACCGAGGAGCTCGAGGCGATCAATCACCCGGATGATCCGTCGGCGGGTACGCGGAAAATCACCTTCGGCCGCGAGCTCTATATCGAGCAGGACGACTTCATGGAGAACCCGCCCAAGAAGTTCTTCCGTCTGTCGCCGGGCAACGAGGTGCGGCTGCGCTACGCCTATTTCG
This sequence comes from Bradyrhizobium cosmicum, assembly GCF_007290395.2. Taxonomy (NCBI): domain Bacteria; kingdom Pseudomonadati; phylum Pseudomonadota; class Alphaproteobacteria; order Hyphomicrobiales; family Nitrobacteraceae; genus Bradyrhizobium; species Bradyrhizobium cosmicum. Next base: position 3,480,500 of record NZ_CP041656.2, read on the forward strand.
TCAAGTGTACCGGCGTGATCAAGAACGATGCCGGCGAGGTGGTGGAGCTGCGCTGCACCTACGATCCCGCGACCAAGGGCGGCAACGCGCCCGACGGCCGCAAGGTCAAGGCGACCATGCACTGGCTGCCTGCGGCGACGTCCAAGCCGGCGGAAATCCGCATCTACAACCAGTTGTTCGCCAATCCGAGCCCGGACGCGTCGAATTTCGCCGCCGACCTCAATCCGCAGTCGCTGGAGATTTTGCCGGACGCCCGGATCGAGGCATCGGTTGCGGAGAGCAATTCAACCGAGCCGATGCAGTTCGAGCGTCAGGGCTATTTCGTGCGCGACAAGGACTCGACGCCGGGCAAGCCGGTATTCTCCAGGACCATCGGTCTGCGCGACACGTTCGCGAAGGAAGTCGCCAAAGGCTGAGGGACCACAATGGGCAGTGAAGCCGACGCCATCGTTTCCGCCATCATCGCGAAATGGTGCGCCGGCTTCGCCACGCTCGACGCCGCCGCGCTGTCGTCGCTCTATGCCAAGAACGCGTTCTTCTTCGGCTCCAACCCAAAGCTCTACAGGGGCAGGGACGGCGTCGCCGACTATTTCAACGGCCTGCCGCGCTGGCGCAAGCCCAGCGCGACCTTCACCGACGTGCGGGCCGCGCAGGCCGGCCCTGACCTGATCAACATGGGCGCAACCATCTCGTTCGATCTTGCCGGCGAACGCCCCGATCTCGTCGTCAAGATGAGCTGGGTCATCATCCGCGAGGACGGCGACTGGAAGATCGTCAATCACCACGCCTCGGCGAAGGCGCCGCTGATCTGACGGGCGCGCACGGCATCGTCATATCAATCGAAGCAACGAACTCCGCCCCCGTGCGTTGTGTGGGTCCAGAAGAGGATCCCACCATGCAGAACATCGCAGAGCATATGGAAGTCATCGGCGCCGATGGCGTCCACGTCGGCACCGTCGACAAGATCGAGGGCAACCGCATCAAGCTGACCAAGAAGGACAGCGGCGAGGGCAGCCACAAGGGCCACCATCACTTCATCGACAAGGGCCTCGTCGCCGGTGTCGAAGGCAACAAGGTGCGGCTGTCCGCCAAGGCTGACGTCGCCGTGACGATGGAAGAGGAAAAGTAGGGCTCGCGCCCGCCCGTTCCTGATCCGTACCGCTATTCGCGCGCCTGCACGTTCCGGTAGCCTCTGGCCCCGTCGCGTATCGCAAGGTGCAGGGAATGGCGGAGTCGGGCCGGCCAGTACGGTCCCAGGGTGTCGCGGGGACTTGGCCCGTCGGCCGACCTGCGTCGGTTGGCGGCCTCGCGCCGGCAGGGTCAGGCCTTTGGCCTGCCCTCGTCGAGACGCTGCGCGAATGGGGGCGCGCCGAAGCCGGCGCCGGGCGGCTGTTGCCGTGGGTCCCCGTCGCCTTCGGCGGCGGCATCGCGCTGTACTTTGCCGCCGATCATGAGCCCGTGCTTTGGGTCGTTGCCGCGACGGCCATCGCGCTCACGCTTGGGGCGGTTCTGCTGCGGAGAAGCCGGCTGTTTGCGCCTGCGATCATGATCGCAGCGGTCGCGGCCGGCCTTGCCGCGGCGACCTGGAAGACGGCTCGCATCGCGCACACCGTGCTGGCAAAACCGCTCTATTCGGTGTCGCTGTCGGGCTTCGTCGAGACCCGCGACATCCGCGAACGCACCGATCGTTTCGTGCTGCGCGTCACCGCGATGGAGGCGCAGCGCAGCGACGTCAGGCTCGAGCGCGTGCGCCTGTCGGTGCGCAAGGGCACCGCGCCCGAGGTCGGCAGCTTCGTGCAATTGAAGGCGCGGCTGATGCCGCCGATCACGCCGGTGCGCCCTGGCAGCTACGATTTTTCCCGCGACATGTTCTTTCAGGGCATCGGCGCGTCCGGCTTCGTGATGGGCGCCATCGCGGCCTCCGTGCCGCCTGATGCTGGCGGCCTGCGGCTGCGCTATGCCGCGATCATGCAGGGCCTGCGCGATGCGATCGACGCCCGCATTCGGGCCACGCTCGACGGCGACAACCGCGCGATCGCGACCGCGCTGCTGACCGGTCGGCGCGATGCGATCACCACGCCCGTGAATGATGCGATGTTCATCTCGGGGCTCGGTCACGTGCTTTCGATCTCCGGCTACCACATGGCCGTGGTCGCCGGCGTGGTCTTCTTCGCGGTGCGTGCACTGCTCGCCTTGATCCCGGGACTGGCGGTCGGCTTTGCCATCAAGAAGTGGTCGGCGGCTGCGGCGCTCGTCGCAGCCGCGTTCTACCTGCTGCTGTCGGGGGCGGAGGTCGCGACGCAGCGCTCGTTCTTCATGACGGCTGTGGTCCTGATCGCGGTGATGGTCGATAGGCGCGCCATCACCTTCCGCACGCTGGCGGTGGCCGCGTTGATCGTGCTGGCGGTGGCGCCGGAGTCGCTGGTTCATCCCAGTTTTCAGATGTCGTTCGCGGCAACGCTCGGGCTGGTGGCGCTGGTGCAGATCGGCATGCCGAACCTGTTTGCCTCGCCCGATCATTCGGCGACGGCGCGCATCGCGATGTGGGGCGGCCGCGAGATTGCGATGCTGTTCCTGGCCTCGCTGATCGCGGGGCTTGCGACCACGCCCTATGCCGCCTTTCACTTCCACCGCGTCACTCCCTACGGTGTGCTCGCCAATCTCGGGGCAATGCCGGTGGTCTCGGCGCTGGTGATGCCGGCGGGACTGCTCGGACTCATTGCGGCGCCGTTCGGACTCGATGGTGTGTTCTGGTGGCTGATGGGGATCGGCATCGACTGGATGATTGCGGTGTCGCGCTGGGTGGCGGCGTTGCCGGGCGCGATCGGCCGCATCCCGGCTTTCGGCATTGCGCCGCTGATCGCGGCCAGCCTCGGGATCATTGTGATGGGCCTGCTGCGCACGCCGCTGCGCTGGTCGGGCGGGCTGCTGCTGTTGGCCGCGATCGCCTGGGGGCTATCCGTTCGGCAACCTGACATTCTCATCGCCGGTGACGGCCAGAGCGTTGCGGTGCGGGGCAGGGACGGACACCTGCATCTGATCCGGGCGAGCAAGGACAGCTTTCTGTTGAAGGAGTGGCTGGCGGCCGACGCCGATCCGCGCGGCGCCGGCGGCGCCTCGCTCAGCGACGGCGTGTCCTGCGACGAGTCAGGCTGCGTGACGCCGCTTGCCGACGGCCGGCTGGTCGCGCTGGCATTGCGCATCGATGCGCTTGCGGACGATTGCAGCCGCGCCGCGCTGGTGGTGACGGCTCGGCCCGCGCCCCCGGATTGCGCGGCGATGGTGGTCGATCGGCAGCGTCTTTCGGCCCAGGGCGCGCTCGCACTGACACAGCGAGGGGATGGTTTTGCGGTTCAGGCGATGAAGGCGAGGGGCACTGACCGCCCGTGGTCGCCGGCGACCGCCGGTGAGGCTGATTTCGGCGCGAGCCTCGCGCCGCAGGCGGCAGCTCCCCGCAACCGGGACGCGACGCCGTCGGAGGCGGACTTGCAGGCCGAGGACTGATCGGACGGGTTACAGGTACCAAGCCAGCACGGCATCGAGCCCCGTGCTCCCGATCACCGGCAGGGCCACCATCTGGCTCAGCCCAGCTGTGCGGGCCTGAGCTGCCGCGATCGAGCCGTCATGCGCGAGGTCGTCATTGAGCGCGGGCATGCCGGTGGCCCAGGCGCCGCCGATGCTGCCGTCGCCGTGAGCGATGGATTTATCCGCATAGAGCGCGGCGAGGTCGGTCTGAGCGCTGCAATCGCCGGCGCGAAACACCAGCGCCGAGCGGGCCTCGTTCGGGACCCAGATCTCGAAGCGTCGCGCGATCGGCGTGGCCTGGGCCGAGAGGAAGGTCAGCACCCAGGTCTGATCGGTGCCGGTCCGGTAGGGCACGCCGACACCGAGATTGATCCCGACCTTGGCGGCGTCCTCCCAGCGCAGGAAGCTCTTGGCGTCGTGCAAATCCTTGATGATCAGCGGCAGGTCGGCTTTCCAGGTGCGGCCGGGCAGGCCGAAGCCGCGCGGAAACCGGGTGTGGCGGGAGTTAAACTCGAACATCTCCGCCGCGCCGTAATAGCCGTCGACCAGCCCCATCTCGTGGGACATTTGAGCGTCGTTGTGCCAAAGCTCGATTGCGCCGACATGTGCCTCGTCGTCACCGCAGAACAGCACCATGACGGCTTGCAGGAATTCGCCGGCGAATACCGGCACGGCCACGCCGCAGGTGAGGCCGGCTGCGAGCGCCTGATCCGTCCGCTTGAAGTAGGAATTCGCGAATTTGGTGAGGATCACGGGATGGCCGCAGGCCCAGGCCTTGCCGGGAAGGCCCTCGTCATACCCGAAACGCAGATCTTCGCTGGCGGCCTTGAACGCGGATAGCCCTTCGCTGTAGAGGCCGCCGCCGAATTTCAGCCGCATGCGCGTCCGGTCGGGCACCCAGAGTTCAACGACGCGAATGAAGGTCTTCATCGAACGTGCCCGCCTCCAAGAGCCAAGACACCAGCCGGGACACCAACCGGAACAGCATCGGCCATTTGCTTGCGGAACGGACGTTCAAAATTCAGGCAGGACCGCGCAAACTTCGTGCGGCGGAGAGGGATGGTGGGCTGGCTTCGCCGTTTCGGGTTCTGGAGACGCAAACCAATCCGTGTCGCCGGCCTCGGCCGGCGATGGCGATTTCAATCCCGTGTCCCGACTCGAAGGCCGGGGATGGCTGCGTTAGCCGATCGGCAGGCGGGTGATGGTCGGTCGGCCGTTGGCGTTGGACTGCGGCTTGTTCTCGCCAGGGGGCTGTGTCACCGGCAGTTGCAGCACGGTCGCGTGCTGGCCTTCGACGAGCTGCGTCACCAGCACGTATTTGCCGTCGGGGAATTCGATCGCGTCATGATGACGGTCGGGAATGTGTGGATCGATCTTGCCGAACTTGCCGACGCGGGAGTTTACGGTGCGCGTCCAGATCCAGCGATTGTCGTAGCGGACGTTGTCGGCGAAGGCGAGCTCCGTTCCCGGCAGCAGGCAGACCGCAACGGTCGGATCAGCTGCGGAGGCAAAGCCGCGCGTCGAGGTGCCGCGGAAGGTTGTCGAGACGATCGTCTCGCCGATTTCCGCGGGACGCGATGCGACGGCATGCAGGCTGTAGTCACACATCGGGATGCTCCTCATGCAAGATAGCAGCCCGCGCCTCTTCTGAGGCGGAGGCCTCTATCAGAGTGGAAGCACCAAGCGTCTGCCCGGTTGTAGGCAAATCTGCGGCTCGCCGCCGCAGGCCGCGATCACATTATCTTTTTCGACCGCGCTGGGAACAATGCCTGTTGCCGTGCATTCCGGCCGCGCGTGTCAGCGCCCCGCAGGCGCCGACCAGCCCGAATACTGCCAGCCCGGCTGCGACGGCTGCTCCACCGCGTTGCGTGCATTTCTGACTTGTTCGCTCACGGCGTTGTCCTTGCGGACGTGGTGCCGCGCTTGTGCGGCAACGGCCTGCGACGCTGATGCTGCGACCAGCGCCGCCGTGACTGCGCTTATGATGATCTTGCGCATGACTTCTCCTCGACTCTTCAAGGCCGCACAGCGATGAGTGCTTCGTGCGGCGTGTCGAGGATGTAGCGCCGGAGGAGGGGGCGGATAATCTGCGCGAAACCAGAAGGACTATCCAGCGGGAGCGGACAATCGTCCGCTCCAGTCGTTGACCGCGATCGCTGATCGCGGACGGGTCTAGTATTTCCGGTAAAGCCCGATCAGCTTGCCCTGGATCTTCACCCGGTTGGGCGGCAGGATGCGCACTTCATAGGCCGCATTGGCGGGCTCGAGAGCGATCGAGGCGCCGCGGCGGCGGAAGCGCTTGAGCGTCGCTTCCTCGTCGTCAATCAATGCCACGACGATATCGCCGGTGTCGGCGCTCTCGTTGCGCTGGATCAGCGCCATGTCGCCGTCGAGGATGCCGGCCTCGACCATAGAATCGCCGCGCACTTCCAGCGCGTAATGCTCGCCCGAGCCGAGCATGTCAGGCGGTACACTGATGGTGTGGCTGCGGGTCTGCAACGCCTCTATCGGCGTACCGGCGGCGATCCGGCCCATGACCGGTACCGCGACGGGACGCTCGCCCTCGTCGGCGGGCGGGCTGGAGGTGGTGCGTACCTTGCCGAGATTGCCCTCGATGACGCTCGGCGTGAAGCCGCGGCGGCTGCCGGCGGCGGCCTGAAGCTCGGGAAGCTTGATCACCTCGATGGCGCGGGCGCGGTTCGGCAGCCGGCGGATGAAGCCGCGCTCCTCGAGCGCGGTGATCAAGCGATGGATGCCCGATTTCGAGCGCAGATCGAGCGCGTCCTTCATCTCGTCGAAGGAGGGCGGCACGCCGCTTTCCTTCAGCCGTTCGCTGATGAATCGCAGAAGCTCGTATTGTTTGCGCGTTAACATCTCGACCAAAATCCCCCGGTTGATGTCGTCCGATTCCGAGACGCTGAATTCAGCAGTAAGCCGCTACATGCTCGAAACAAATCATGAACGGACACTATATGTTCGATACATGTTCCGCAACTGCTTAATTTACCGTGAACGCCGCAGAGTTCGCGGAACGCATGCGAACGAGGCGGTCAGACGGGCAGTCGCAACACCTCGCAGGGCGCGCCGGATTCGGCCTTCGGCGCGAACGGCGCGCGCACGAGAAGTGCCTGTGCTGCAGCGAGATTCGAAAGCAGCGAGGAATCCTGGTCATCGACGGGAATGGCAGCGAGCGTGCCGTCATCACGCAGCTCGAGGCGTGCGCGCAGATAATCCTCGCGCTGGTCATTGGCGCGGACGTCGCGGCCGAGCACCGCGCGCTCGCGGCGGTGATGAATCACCGAGCGGCCCGACAGCGCACGAATCAGCGGTACCATGAACAGGAAGCCGCACACGTAGGATGACACGGGGTTGCCGGGCAGGCCGATCACGCGCATCGCCCCGAGCCGGCCGTTCATCATCGGCTTGCCCGGCCGCATAGCGATCTTCCAGAACGCCATCGAGACGCCTTCGTCCCGCAGCGCCTGCTGGACCAGATCATGGTCGCCGACCGAGGCGCCGCCGGTCGTGATCAGGATATCGGCGCCACTCTCGCGGGCGCGCCGGATGCCGGCGGTGGTCGCTGCAAGCGTGTCGGCGGCAATACCGAGGTCGATTGTGTCGGCGCCTTCGCTGCGGGCGAGCGCATGCAGGGCGTAGCCGTTGGAATAGACGATCTGGCCGGGACCCGGCGCGCTGCCCGGCATCACCAGCTCGTCGCCGGTGGCGAGGATGGCGACCTTCGGACGGCGGCGGACGGGCAAATGCGGGTGATTCATGCCGGCGGCGAGCGCGAGGTCGCGCTCGGTGAGGCGGGCCCCCTTGCGCAACAGCACGTCTCCTTCCGAGAAGTCGACGCCGGCGGGACGGATGTGACGCCCGGTCACGGCGGCTTCCCTGATCGTGACGCGCTTGCCCTCGGCAACCGTATCCTCCTGGATCACGACGGCGTCGGCACCATCAGGAACGACGCCCCCGGTGAAGATCCGCACCGCTTCGCCGGCGCTGACCGTTCCCGCAAACGGCCGGCCCGCCGCGACCTCGCCGATCACTTTCAGTTGGGAATCGATCTTCGCCGCATCGGCCGCGCGCACCGCATAGCCGTCCATCGCCGACATTGCCTGCGGCGGCTGCGTCCGCAGCGCGGCGATATCGCGCGCGAGCACACGGTGAAAGGCCTGGCCGAGGGCGACCGCTTCCTCGGCCAGAGGCTCTGCACCCGCCAGCACGGACGCAAGCGCATCGGAAACCGGCATCAAGGCCACGGGTCAGACTCCTGCGAGCACGTTCTGCAAATCGGCGGCGAGAGTTCTAGCTGAGTGCAGGCGCGGAGGCAAAACAGCGATGGCGCAGGATGACTTATCCTGCGCCGTCTGACTTGCGGGCGAAGGGGAACGTCAACGAAGGATAGACGTCAGCTCCGCCGCTGCATGATCCGAGAGGCGAGACAGAGCGGCACCAGCGTGGCGATGGCAAATACGAGAATCGCACGCACGAGAAGGGCGAGTGCCACGGCCAGTGTCGATCACGTCCCCGGCTGCCTGCGCGGACTGACATCCGGCGCGGCGGCGCCCTGGTCCCTGTCGGGCATCGGGTCGGCCTGGGCTTTCAGGTCGGCGGCCTTGCTGATCAGTTTTGCGGAGAGGTCAGAGTCCGAGGTGGTTCTGGCGAATTTCATCAACAGGGAGGCCTGCTTGGTGAGGTAGGTTTTGCCCAGCACGATGATAAGTCCGATCCCAAATTCCCAACAGACTCATGAGTCCGCGAGCGGGCATTCGTTCCGGGATCTGCGTATAAAATTGCACAGAGGGTTTTGGTTCCGCATTGCCAGCTGAAATTGTTCGGGGAATTGGCCGTTTGCTTCTGCGTCAGATCCCGAGCGCCCTCAGTGCGTTGCCGACATCCGTCGCCGAGGTGACGTGTACGGCGGTCAGGCCGCATGCCCTGGCTCCCTCGATGTTCTCGGCGAGATCGTCGAAGAACACGATCCGGCTCGCCGGCACGCCCATTGCCGCCACGACATGGTCGAAGGCCTCCGCATCCGGCTTGCGCAGGCCGATACTGGACGACAGGTACACTTCGCGGAAATGGTCGAGCAGGCCGGCATACTCTTTCGAGAAATAGTCCACATGCGGCCGGTTGGTATTGGAGAAGGCGTAGAGCGGCAACTGCTTCGCCGCGCGCGGCAACAGCTCGGCGATGTCAGGCATCTCGCCGGCGAAGATCGCGTTCCAGCCCTCGAGGAACTGCGCATCCGAGATGCCGATCCCGAGCGACGAGCGCAGCGAGGCGAAGTAGTCCTCGTCGCTGATCTTGCCGACCTCGTGCAGCCGGTAGGCTTCGTCGCGCACATAGCGCGCGACGATCGCTTCGGGCGGGCAGCCGGCATGTCCCGCCCAGCAGGCGATCGCCTTGGAGAAGTCGATGTCCAGCACGACGCGCCCGAGATCGAACAGAAGCGCGTCCGCGCTGCCGGGAGAGAGCGAGTTCACCTGCATCCTTTCACTCAGTAGCGATACGGATCGTGGTCGAACAGCGGGAACGCGCTGAACACGCTCGGCGCATTGGTTGCGGTGGCCTGATGCAGGCAGGACTTGTCGACTTCGGCGAACGAGGTGGCGCCGAGCAGGCCGAGGCAGCGCAGCACCTCGTCCTCCAGCAGTTCCAGCATCCGCGTCACGCCGGCCTCGCCGTTGGCCGCCAAGGCCCAGCATTGCAGCCGGCCGATGCCGACCACGTCGGCACCCGCCGCGATCGCCTTGACGATGTCGGTGCCACGGCAGAATCCGCCGTCGACCATGATTTTGGCGCGGCCCTTCACGGCATCGATGATCTCCGGGAGCACATGCATGGCGCCGCGGCCGTGATCGAGCTGGCGGCCGCCATGATTGGAGACGTAGATCCACTCGACGCCGTGATCGACCGCGATCCGGGCGTCCTCAGCGGTGGCGATGCCCTTGAGGATCAGCGGAATTTTGAATCTGTCCTTGACCATCTTCACGGTCCGCCACTCCAGGGCCTTCTGGTAGTCCCCGCCGGTGGCACGCAGGCGGCTTTCGCGAACATAGCGCTTGGCGATGTCACGTTCGCGACGGCTGTAATGGGCGGTATCGACCGTCAGGCAGAAGGCGGCGTAGCCGTTCTTCTCGCTGCGGCTGACGACATCGGCGACGAAGGCGTCGTCGCCGCGCACATAGAGCTGGTAGAGCCGCAGCGCGTCCGGGGCGGCTTCGGCGGTCTTCTCCAGGCCGGGCTCGGATACCGAGCTCAGCATATGCGCCGCACCGAAAGTGCCGGCGGCGCGCGCAACGCTTGCCGCGCCGTCCGGATCGAAGATCTCGAGCGCACCGACGGGGGCGAGTACCACCGGCAGCCGCATCCTGCGGCCGAACTGCTCGACCGAGCCGTCGACCTTGCTGACGTCGCGCAGCACGCGCGGTCGGAAGGCGATCTCGTCCAGCGCCATGCGGTTGCGGCGCATCGTGGTCTCGGTTTCGGCGGCGCCGACGATATAGTCCCAGGCGTTCTGGTTGAGGTTGGCGCGCGCCTTGCGGATGAATTCGTGCAGGTTCTGGAACGGCTCGTTGCTGGAGCCGAGCTCGACGTTCCTTTCCGGCCGGATGCGGGGCGCGTCGTTCATTTGTTGTCCTCCCGAGAATTTGAAGCGTTATAGTCACCGCCTATCGTGTCCGGCCCTCCAAAACCATCCTAAATTCGCATAGCTGCAAGGTGAGGGCGGGCCGACCGATTCCCGCCTTGCGAAACGGCCCCGGAACGTTGCCAAAAGTTCAGGTTCGGGCGAAGGGATTTTTACGGTGTGCAAGCCAGCGTGGTATCCCGGCCTTGAAGAAACCAGAATGGTATTGTGAGAAGCGGGCTGGATCGCCATTTGCATGGCGGCTTCCGGGCCCAAGAGACTTCCAAGGCCCCTGTGACTTTCCGGACTCCCAGTGAACTGCCCCAGAACGGCGAAGCAAAAAGGCTACCTGATCCATGCGGAAATCCCTGCTCTTCCCCTTGGGGGCGCTCACGGGAGCGTGTCTGACCCTTCTGGTAGCCAGTCCGCACGGCGGCGTCTGGGCGGCACGGGCGGCGGCAAGCGCGGATGATGCCTACTCCCAGCTCAATCTGTTCGGCGAAGTGTTCGAGCGGGTGAAGGCGAGCTACGTCGAGAAGCCCGACAACGCCAAGCTGATCGAAGGCGCCATCACCGGCATGGTGACCTCGCTCGATCCGCATTCGCGCTACATGAACGACAAGGCCTGGACCGAGATGCAGGAGACCACTTCCGGCGAGTTCGGCGGGCTCGGCATCGAGGTCACGATGGAAGAGGGCCTGGTCAAGGTCGTCTCGCCGATCGACGACACGCCAGCCTCCAAGGCCGGCATCATGTCCGGTGACCTCATCAGCAAAATCGACGGCGATGCCGTGCAGGGCATGACGCTCGAGCAAGCGGTCAACAAGATGAAGGGCCCGGTCGACACCCAGACCAAGCTCACCATCGTGCGCAAGGGCGCCGACGCCCCTCTCGACGTCGCGATCAAGCGCGAGATTATCCATGTTCGCCCGGTCCGCTTCCACGTCGAGAACGGCGACATCGGCTATATCCGTGTCACCTCGTTCAACGAGCAGACCACTGATGGCCTGAAGAAGGCGATCGCCGCGATCTCCAAGGACATCCCCCAGGAGAAGCTCGTCGGCTACGTGATGGACCTGCGGAACAACCCGGGCGGCTTGCTCGATCAGGCCGTGTCGGTGTCGAGCGCGTTCCTGCAGCGCGGCGAAGTCGTCTCGACCCGTGGCCGCAATCCGGAGGAGACCCAGCGCTTCACCGCGCATGGCGGCGACCTCATCAAGGGCAAGCCGCTGGTGGTGCTGGTCAATGGCGGCTCGGCCTCGGCTTCGGAGATCGTGGCCGGCGCGCTGCACGACCACAAGCGCGCCACCATCATCGGCACGCGCTCGTTCGGCAAGGGCTCGGTGCAGACCATCATTCCGCTCGGCACCGGCAACGGCGCGCTGGCGCTGACCACGGCGCGCTATTACACGCCGTCGGGCCGTTCGATCCAGGCCCAGGGTATCGCGCCGGACATCGAGATCCTCCAGGACGTGCCGCCCGAGCTGAAGGGCCGGATGGACACGATGGCGGAGTCGCAGATGCGGGGTCACCTGCAGGCCGCCGACGGCACCGAGCAGACCGGCTCGCAATCCTACGTTCCGCCAGAAGAGAAGGACGACAAGGCCCTGCACGCGGCCTACGACTTCCTGCACGGCGTCACCGCGAATGCGGTCGCTGCGAAGCCCGCGCCGAAGGCGGCTGTGCCGAACTAAATCTTATCGACGATTTTCAGATATCGCCCGGAAGCGGATGACCGCTCCCGGGCGAGTTCGTTTTGGGATGCCGTCTCGGCTCGGTTGTATAGCCGCAAAGGTCGCTTCACCGCGGCCGTCGCGCCCGGACAGGACCTAGCCGGCCTCGCGGCGGCGGCTTTCCGCGCCGTCGCGCTCGGCGAGGCGGCTGCGATGCAGCGCGAACAGCTCCATCACCTTGTCAGCGGGCTTCGCGGCGCTGAACAGATACCCCTGCATCTCGGAGCAGCCGAGCGTCCGCAGCAGACGCTGCTGTTCCTCGGTCTCGACACCCTCGGCCGTGGTGGTCATGCGCCGGGCGGCTGCGAGGTTGACGACGGCCTGCACGATACTGGCGGAGCCGTCGGGGCCGGCGATGTCGTTGACGAAGCAGCGGTCGATCTTGATCTTGTCGAACGGGAAGCGGTGCAGATAGCTCAGCGAGGAATAACCGGTGCCGAAATCGTCGAGCGCGATGCGCACGCCGATGGCGCGGAGCTGATGCAGGATTGCAAGCGCGGTGTCGTCGTCGCGGATCAGCACGGCCTCGGTGATCTCGAGTTCGAGCCGGCTCGCCGGCAGACCGGACGAGGCCAGCGCCGACATGATCTTCAGCGCCAGCGTGCCGCTCTTGAACTGCACCGGCGAGACGTTGACGGCGAGGCGGATGTCGTCGGGCCAGGTGGCTGCATCGCGGCAGGCGGTTGCCAGCACCCACTCGCCGATCTCGTTGATCAGGCCGGTGTCTTCGGCGATCGGGATGAATTCCGCGGGCGAGACCATGCCGCGCTCGGGATGGCGCCAGCGCACCAGCGCCTCGCAGCCGGTGATGCGGTCGTCCTTCAGGCTGAGGCAGGGCTGGTAGTAGACCTCGAGGCCGCCTTCGAGCCCGCCTTGGGCAATCGCGTGGCGCAGGTCGATCTCGAGCTGCCGCCGCTCGTGGACCTTGGCGTCCATCTCCGGCTCGAAGAACCGATAGGTGCGGCGTCCCGCGGCCTTGGCGGCGTACATCGCCATGTCCGCGTTCTTCAGGATCTGGTCCAGCGCCGTTCCATGTCCCGGCGCCAGCGCGATGCCGATGCTGGCATCGGTGGTGAGATGATGGCCCATGCAGTCGAACGGCGTACGGATCGCCTCGAAGACCCGCGCGACGAGGTCGTTGACCTGGTCGAGTGACGTCACCGCGCTCTGGACGATGGCGAATTCGTCGCCACCGAGCCGCGCCACGAAATCCGCCGGGCCTGCGCAAAGGCTCAGGCTTGTGGCGACCGACTTTAGCAGCTCGTCACCGACGAGGTGGCCGAGCGCGTCGTTGACGCCCTTGAATTCGTCGATGTCGATGTAGTGCACCGCAATCTCTTCGCCGTCGCCGATGGCGGCAAGCTCCCCGCGCAGATGCTCGTGGAACATGGTGCGGTTGGGCAGGTCAGTCAGCGCGTCGTAGTGGGCCAAATGGGTGATGCGCTCCTCGATGCGCCGGCGCTCGGTAATGTCCTCGTGCGTCGCCACCCAGCCGCCGTCCGCGAGCGGCTCGTTGAGGATGTGGATCGAGCGGCCGTCGGCGGTGTCGACCACCATGGAGTTGCGCACATGGATGTCGCGCAGCACGCGGGCGACGTAGTCGTCGGTGTCGCCGGTGAACGAGCCGGTCGCCTTGCGATGGGCGATGATGTCGTGGAAGCCGCAGCCGGGCTTCACCACGTCGGCCGACAGGCCGTACATTTCGATGTAGCGCTGGTTGCATATCACGAGGCGCAGCTCGGCGTCGAACAGCAGCAGGCCCTGGGTCATGTTGTTGACGGCGCGATCGAGGCGCAGCTTTTCCAGCGTCAGCCGTTCGCGGGAGGCGCGATGCTGCTCGAGCAGCTTGCGCACGATCGCGATCAGCACGCCGGCGATGGCGAGCGCAGATGCGCCGGCGACCGAGATCAGGAGGCCGATCTGCTCGCGCCAGTCGGTCAGCGCCGCGGCGCGTGTCGTCGTGGCCATCATCAGGATCGGGAAATGGGGCAGGGCGCGGGCCGAGATCAGCCGGTCCTCGCCATCGACAGGGCTCATGAAGCGGCCGGCGAATTGGTCGAGGCCGAAAACCCGCTGCTGCTCGAACGGACCGTTCCTGAAATTGCGCCCCATCAGCTCGCTGGAATGGGGAAAGCGCGCGAGCAGCGTACCGTCACGATGCAGCATCGAAATCGTGGCGCCTTCGCCGAGCATGGCGGACTCGAAAAACCTCTCGAAGTTCGCCGGCTCGATTCCGCGCCCGACGACGCCCATGAATTCGCCGCCCGGTCCCACGATCTTGCGGACGATCAGGATCGTCCATGCCCCGGAAATGCGGCTGTGCACCGGCTCGATCAGGACATCGGGAGCATTGGGGTCATAACGGAAGGTCAGGAAGTAGGCGCGGTCGGCGACATTGACCTTCGGCACCGGCCATGTCGTCGACGAGTTGACCACATTGCCCTCGGCATCCACGACATTGACGCCGCCCATGTAGGGCAATGCCTCGATCTTCGAGCGCAGCATCCGGTGGACGTCCTGACCCGAGAGACGCTTGCGGAAATCCTCCGCGGTGTGGATGCCGGTGGCGCGGACGTGATCGATGAAATCCATCTGGATGACCGCGAAATCCTGCAATTGCTGATCGAAATGATGAGCCAGCAGCAGCACGGTTTTTTCGAGCTCGCGCTCGCTGTTGCGCAGGGCGCGCTCGCGGAAATTCTGCGCCATCAGGACCGAGCCGATGGCGATGGCCGCGATCAGCAGCGTGCCGCCCACAACGAGCCAGCGGATCGGGCCGCTGCGCACGAAGGCCTGGTCGAAAAGGCGGCTGCCGTAGTTCGTCATGATGTTGATCGTTGCCGTGCACACGTCAGGATCAATTCTTGATCCCCATAACATCCGTTGGTTTACGGGCACGACGTGGAGGCAAAGTTAGCAAGCGCGGTTAACGCGATATGAAATGCCGCGCGCAAATGCGCTCGATGCGCGGCACGAGAGGCGTGCAGGATTTGCCGGGAGCCGTCGTGCTGCAGGACACTTTCTGCCGGTCTCGCCGCGATCAACCAAGGCTTAACCAACTAACCTGTTGGCGATCCTCAAGCGCGCAGTGGCACGCGATTTGCGACCATGCCTGCCAACGACACAGTGAGGATACGATCATGAGAAACATTCTGAAGAAGTTCATTGCCGACGAATCCGGGGCGACCGCGATCGAATACGGCCTGATCGCCGCCGGCATCGCGCTGGCGATCATCACCGTCATCAACGGCATGGGCACCCGGCTCAGCACGAAATTCGGGTCGATCAGCACGTCGCTGAAGTAGGGGAAGATCAGGCGCGGTAGTGGCCGGACTTGCCGCCGAGCTTCTCGACGAGGTGGATGCCCTCGATACGCACGCCGCGCTCCACCGCCTTGATCATGTCGTAGATGGTGAGGCAGGCGACCGATACGGCCGTGAGCGCCTCCATCTCGACGCCGGTCGGCCCAGTCACCTTCACGCTGGCGCGAACGAGGCAGCCCGGCAGCTTTGCGTCGGGCTCGATGTCGACCGTCACCTTCGACAGCGCGAGGGGATGACAGAGCGGGATCAGCTCGGAGGTGCGCTTGGCGGCCATGATGCCGGCGATGCGCGCGGTGCCGAGCACGTCGCCCTTCTTGGCATTGCCCGACACGATGAGGTCGAGCGTCGCCCTGGTCATGACGACGCGGCCTTCGGCGACGGCAAGCCGCTCGGTCGCGGGCTTGTCCGAGACGTCTACCATGCGCGCCTCTCCGGAGGCGCCGATATGGGTGAGGGCAGACAGGGGCTTTGTGTTGGCCTTCGTCCTGGGCTTGACTGGCTTGCGCGCCATGTCAGTGCGTGTCCGTGGCGCGCGCAGTCTCGCGCGCGAGCAGCGTGCGCGTGGCGGCAGTGACGTCGGCCTGCCGCATCAGGCTTTCGCCGACCAGGAAGGTCGACATGCCGACGCGCTCGAGCCGGGCGAGGTCGGCGGGCGTGAAAATGCCGCTCTCGCCGACCATCAGCCGTTCCGCAGGGATCAGGGGCGCCAGCGCCTCGCTGGTCGCAAGCGTGGTCTCGAAGGTGCGTAGATTGCGGTTGTTGACGCCGATCATCGGCGAGCGGAGTTTTAGCGCGCGATCGAGCTCGGCGCGGTCGTGGATCTCGATCAGGACGTCCATGCCGTAGGCGAGGGCGGCGTCCTCGAGATCTTTGGCAACTGCATCGTCGAGCGCGGCCATGATGATCAGGATGCAGTCCGCGCCATGGGCGCGCGCCTCGGCCACCTGATAGGTGTCGAACATGAAATCCTTGCGCAGCACCGGCAGCGATGTCGCCGCGCGCGCCGCCACCATGAAGTCGAGATGACCCTGGAACGAGGGTGTGTCGGTCAGCACCGAGAGGCAGGCGGCACCGCCGGCCTCATAGGCCTTGGCGAGCAGCGGCGGATCGAAATCGGCGCGGATCAGCCCCTTCGACGGTGAGGCCTTCTTCACCTCTGCGATCAGGGCGTAGTCGCCCTTGGCGTGCTTGGCCTTGATCGCGCGCACGAAGCCGCGCGGGGCGGCTTGCGCCTTGGCTTTCGCTTCGACCGCCGACAGCGGCAGCGCACGCTTGGCGGCGGCGATTTCGTCGCGCTTGTACGCTTCGATCTTGGTCAGGATGTCCGACATGTCAGGCTCAGCCGTTCGAGACCGCGATCAGATGTTTCAGCCGCGCGCTCGCCGCGCCGCTGTCGAGTGACTTCGTGCCAATGGCGACGCCTTCCTTGAGGTCCCTGGCGCGTCCCGCCACGATCAGTGCGGCGGCTGCGTTGATCAGCGCCACATCGCGGTAGGGGCTCGGCTTGCCGTCGAGCACGCTCTGCAGCGCGATCGCGTTGGCGTCGGCATCGCCGCCTTTCAGCGCGCCGGGCTCGCAGCGCGACAGCCCGGCTTCCTCGGGTGTCACCTCGAAACTCCGGATCTCGCCATTGTGGAGCGCGGAGACGAAGGTCGGGCCGGTGAGGGTGATCTCGTCGAGCCCGTCGGAGCCGTGCACCACCCAGGCGGATTCCGAGCCGAGGTTCTTGAGCACCTGCGCCAGCGGCTGAACCCATTGCCGCGAGAACACGCCGACCATCTGCCGCTTCACGCCGGCAGGGTTCGACAGGGGGCCGAGCAGATTGAAGATGGTGCGCGTCGCGAGCTCGACCCGGGTCGGGCCGACGTTCTTCATGGCGGGATGGTGGGCAGGGGCGAACATGAAGCCGATGCCGCATTCACGCACGCAGCGGCCGACCTGATCGGGCCTGAGGTCGATCTTGACCCCGAGCGAGGCCAGCACGTCGGCGGCGCCCGAGCGCGACGACAGCGCGCGATTGCCGTGCTTGGCCACCGGCACGCCGGCGCCCGAGACGATGAAGGAGGCGCAGGTCGAGACGTTGACCGAGCCGGAGCCGTCGCCGCCGGTGCCGACGATGTCGACGGCATCGGGCGGCGCCGTCACCGTCAGCATCTTGGAGCGCATCGCCGCGACCGCGCCGGTGATCTCCTCCACGGTCTCGCCGCGCACCCGCAGCGCCATCAGGAGGCCGCCCATCTGCGAGGGAGTGGCCTCGCCGGACATCATGGCGTCGAAGGCGGAGACCGCTTCGTCACGCGACAGGCTGGCGCCGGTCGCCACTTTTCCAATGATCGATTTCAGGTCGTCCATCGCGTGCTTTCAACTCACTGGTTCGCGCCGGTCACCTGCGCGAAGGCGGCCTGATTAATGGTGGTCCCGATGTCGGTTTGAAGCTTGTTGACATAGGAAGCGACCTGCTCGTCGGTGAGCGCGCGGTCGAGACTGTCCTTCAGCTTCTTCACCGCGTCGGATGCGGCATCGACGGAGGGATCGACGATGTCGGTGACGCGGAAGACGACGACTTCGCCGCTGCCCGCCGCGGTCTGTCCAACGCCGTCCTTGGCGGTGCGGAACGCGGCCGTCACGACGGTCGCGGGCACGCCGGCGGGCGAGTCGTCACGCTTGATGCCGCTGGCGGTCTCGACCTTGGCGCCGACCGCGGCGGCTTCGTCGGCGAGCTTGCCGCCCTGTTCGAGCTTCTGCACCATCTCGGTCGCCTTGGCCTTCAGCTTGGCGGCGATCTGATCTTGGCGCCAGCGCGCCTCGACCTGGTCGCGGACCTCGTCGAGGTTGCGATCGCGCGAGGGCGTGATGGCGAGCACGTCGTACCAGACGTAGCCGCCCTTGAACGAGATCGAGTCGTTGTCGACGCCGACATCGGTGTTGAAGGCCTGCGACACCACATCGAGGCCCTGCGGGATGCCGGCGACCGGCTGGCCGTTCGGGGCGCGGCCGGAGCGATCGACGGCATCGATGGTCACGGCGGTGAGGCCGAGCTTCTGGGCCGCGTCGATCACGCTGGAGCCGCCGCCGCGCTCGTCTTCCATCTTGTCACGGAGATCGGCGACCTTGGCGCGCGCCCGCTCGGTGGCGATCTCGCGCTTGATGTCGCCGGCAAGGCTGCCGTAATCCGCCTCCTTGCCAGGCTCGATCTTGTCGACCTTCACGATCGAGATGCCGAGGGGGCCCTGGATCGGCTGGCTGATCTCACCTGCAGGCAGCGCGAAAGCCGCGCTCCCGACCGTGGAGTCCAGCGACGATTTGGTCACGAGCCCAAGGTCGACATCGGAGGCGCTGAGCCCACGCTCCTTGCCGAGGTCCTCAAACGATGTCCCGCCTGCAAGACGCTCGCGCGCGGTCTGCGCTTCGGCGAGAGTTGGGAAGACGAGTTGCTGGATCTGGCGCTTCTCCGGCGTGCCGAGCCGGTCCTTGCGCTGCTCGAACACCTTCTTGGCGTCATCGTCGGAGACTTCGCTCCATTTGCCGATCTCTTCCGGCGAGACCACGACGAAGGAGATCTTGCGGTATTCGGGCGCGCGGAACTGGACCTTGTGATCCTCGAAATAAGCGGCGAGCGCCTCGGGCGAAGGCGCGTCGATGGCGCCGGCCTGCGCGGCGTCGAGCTTGACGAATTCGATCGCGCGCTGCTCGTTCTGGAAGCGCGTCAGCACGTCCAGCATGGCCTTCGGCGGCTCCAGGCCGGCGCCGATGGTGCCGGTGATCTGGCGGCGCAGCGACACCTTCCGCTGCTCGGAAACGTAGCGCTGCTCGGTGTAGCCGAAATTGCGGATCACCGCCTGGAATCGGTTCGCATCGAAGTTGCCGCTGACACCCTTGAAGTTGGGGTCGTTCATGATGAACTGGCGGATCTGTTCGTCGGACTGGCCGAGCCCGAGCCGGCGCGCTTCTTCATCGAGCGCGGCTTCGGCGATGGTCTGCTGCAGCACCTGACGGTCGAGGCCGAAGGCACGGGCCTGGTCGGGCGTCAGCGGACGGCCGACCTGGCGGCCGATCTGTTGCAGGCGGTCGGTGTAGATCTGGCGGAACTCGTTCAGCGAAATCTCGGTGCCGCCCACCTTGGCCACCGTGGACTGCCCAAAGCCCTTGAAGATGTCGGCGATTCCCCAGACGCCGAAACTGATGATCAACACGCCCATCACGATGGCCATGATGGTCTTGCCGACCCAGTTTGATGAGGCCTTGCGCATTCCTCGAAGCATTTGGTCCAACTTGTTTGGCAGGAAGGGGAACGGGAGCGCGTCTTAATGCAGATTCCGCAAAAGCGCGTCACCAAATTGATCAATCATCATAAAGTGGCGGCTTTCCCCCCGCAACCTCAGGTCATGTGGCGGCTTCAAGCTGCGGTTAAAGGCCTCTGGTCTCTGGAACTGGCGCGGCAGCTCTGCTAGCGCATGAACAAACCTCATTTCGCTGGAAATTGACATGACCGACGCCATCCGACCGCTGATTGCCGGCAACTGGAAAATGAACGGCCTGAAGGGCTCGGCTGCCGAATTCGACGCCATGCTCAACGGTGCGGCAGAGGTGGCCGTGAAGGCCGATCTCCTGGTCTGCCCGCCGGCGACGCTGGTCGCGGCCTTCGCCGACAAGGCACGCGGCCAGAAGGTCGCGGTCGGCGCGCAGGATTGCCATCCCAAGGCCTCCGGCGCCCATACCGGCGATATCGCCGCCGAGATGCTGGCGGATGCCGGCGCGACCGCCATCATCGTCGGCCATTCCGAGCGCCGCGCCGACCATGGCGAGGGCGATGCGCTGGTCAGGCAGAAGGCCGAGGCCGCCTGGCGCGCGGGGGTCACCGCGATCGTCTGCATCGGCGAGACGCAGGGCCAGCGCAATGCCGGCCAGACCCTGGACATCCTGCGTGGCCAGCTCGACGGCTCGCTGCCGGACGGCTCGACCGCCGCCAATCTGGTCGTGGCCTACGAGCCGGTCTGGGCGATCGGTACGGGTCTGACCCCCACGGCCCAGGATGTCGAGCAGATTCATGGCTTTATCCGGGAGTTCCTGACTTCCCGGTTCAAGGCCGACGGCGCCAGGATGCGGATCCTCTATGGCGGCTCGGTCAAGCCCTCCAACGCGGCCGAGCTGATGGCGGTCAAGAATGTCAACGGCGCCCTGATCGGTGGCGCCAGCCTGAAGGCAGCCGATTTCCTTGCGATTGCGAAGGGCTGCCCCTAGCTAATTCAAACCGTTAGTCCCGGTCGATCGGGGGTGGCAATGCCGTTTCCGATCGTGTAACACCGCGCAACTTCAGGAAAACCCGCGAAGCGCGATCGGCCGCCGTTCAGGCGCCGCCCGCTTGTGACGGAAGGGCACTATGCAGACTGTTGTCATCGTCATCCACCTCATGATCGTCGCCGTCATGATCGGCGCCGTCCTGCTCCAGAAGTCGGAAGGCGGCGGCCTCGGCATGGGCGGTGGCGCGGGCTTCATGTCGAGCCGCGGCACCGCAAACCTGTTGACGCGGACCACCGCGATTCTCGCGGCGGGATTCTTTCTCACCAGCCTGTTCCTGTCGTGGCACGCCGGCTACAGCCGCGCGCCGACGTCGATCATCGGCACGCCTGCGTCACAGACCCAGCCGGCCGGCGGCGGGCCGATCGTGCCGCCGACGTCTGGCGGCATCCTGGATTCGCTGAAGAAGGCGGACGAGCAGCAGCAGGCCCCGGCACCGAGCGGCCCGCAGGTGCCCCGTTCGCAATAAAGCAGGGGGGCCATGCAGGGCGGCTGCTACCGTCCTGCATCAGCAATCCCCATCAAGGCACTGTCACCACTCTTAGTTCTGGATCACCCACAGGCCCGCAGAATCTTTGGGGCGGAATACGAATCGCTTTGGCGAATCGAATTCGAGGGATTAGAGGTTAAGTCCCATGGCGCGGTACATATTCATCACCGGCGGCGTGGTTTCTTCGCTCGGCAAGGGTTTGGCTTCAGCGGCACTCGGTGCCCTGCTGCAGGCCCGGGGCTACAAGGTCCGCCTCCGCAAGCTCGACCCCTATCTCAACCTCGATCCCGGAACGATGTCGCCGTATCAGCACGGCGAAGTGTTCGTGACCGATGACGGCGCGGAGACCGATCTCGATCTCGGTCACTACGAGCGTTTCACCGGCCGGCCTGCGACCAAGCAGGACAACATCACCACGGGGCGCATCTACCAGGACATCATCTCCAAGGAGCGCCGCGGCGATTATCTCGGCGCGACCATTCAGGTGGTTCCGCACGTCACGAATGCCATCAAGGAATTCGTCCTCTCCGGCAATGACGATTACGACTTCGTGCTGGTCGAGATCGGCGGCACCGTCGGCGATATCGAGGGCCTGCCGTTCTTCGAGGCGATCCGCCAGCTCAAGAACGAGCTGCCGCGCGATCACGCGATCTACATCCACCTCACGCTGCTGCCGTACATTCCGAGCGCAGGCGAGCTGAAAACGAAGCCGACGCAGCACTCGGTGAAGGAACTGCGCTCGATCGGCATCCAGCCGGACATCCTGCTTTGCCGCACCGATCGCGAGATTCCAAAGGAAGAGCGGCGCAAGCTGGGGCTGTTCTGCAACGTGCGCGAGAGCGCCGTGATCGAGGCGCGCGATGCCGACAGCATCTACGCGGTGCCTGAGGCCTATCACGTGGCCGGCCTCGATGACGAAGTGCTCGCGGCCTTCGGCATCGAAGCGCGAATCCCGCCGGTGCTCAAGAGCTGGCAGCAGATCAACGAGCGCATTCGCAATCCCGAGGGCGACGTCACCATCGCCATCGTCGGCAAGTACACCGGCATGAAGGATGCGTACAAGTCGCTGATCGAGGCGCTCTCGCACGGTGGCATCGCCAACAAGGTGAAGGTCAATCTCGACTGGATCGAGAGCGAGATCTTCGAGAAGGAAGATCCCGCGCCGTTCCTTGAGCACGTCAACGGCATCCTGGTGCCCGGCGGCTTCGGCCAGCGCGGCGCGGAAGGCAAGATCCGCGCGGCGCAATTCGCCCGCGAGCGCGACGTGCCGTATTTCGGCATCTGCTTCGGCATGCAGATGGCGGTGATCGAGGCCGCACGAAATCTCGTCGGCATCGAGGCGGCCAACTCCACCGAATTCGGCCCGACCAAGGAGCCCCTGGTCGGCCTGATGACGGAATGGCTCCGCGGCAACGAGCTCGAGAAGCGCTCGCAGGCTGGCGATCTCGGCGGCACGATGCGCCTCGGTGCGTATCCCGCGGCGCTGAGCCGCGGCAGCCGCGTCTCGCAGGTCTATGGCGGCGCGACCGAGATCTCCGAGCGTCACCGCCACCGCTACGAGGTCAATACCGCCTACAAGGACCGCCTCGAGCAGCACGGGCTGAAATTCTCCGGCCTGTCGCCCGATGGCGTGCTGCCTGAAATCGTCGAGTACGAGGATCACCCCTGGTTCATCGGCGTCCAGTTCCACCCCGAGCTGAAGTCGCGCCCCTTCGAGCCGCACCCGCTGTTCGCCTCGTTCATCCAGGCGGCAATGGTGCAGAGCCGGCTGGTGTAGGGCCCCAGTGCGCTGTTCTGGCTAGACCTGCGAAAGCATCGACTCTGGCTCGACCGGCGTTGAGACATCGGGCGCCGGCGATCTCGTGGCGAGCTTCATCTGTGGTCGTCGCGTCAGCTTGTAGACGGCGGCTGGCGGCACATTGAGAATAGCGCGGTCCACGAGCGTTGCGCGCAGGCCCAGCCGGTCGAGCACGGGCCGCGGGACAGGGCAGCTCATGCCGTAGGTGAACTGATAGAAGGCGCCGCCGGGGCGGACATAGCTGAACGCGCCACCGATGATTGAGACGACCTTGCGCGTCGACATGTTCAACAGCGGCAGGCCGCTGACGACGGCGCCAACGGGCGCGCCGTCGTAGAGGCGCTCCGTAGTCAACCGCCCCGCATCCATCCACAAGACGCGCGCATTGGGAAAGCGCATCTGCAGGATTTTCATGAAGTCGGAGCCGTATTCGATCAGCGTGAGGTCCTGCTGGCGGATGCCGCGCTTGAGGAGCTTGTAGGTAAAGGCGCCGGTGCCGGGGCCGAGCTCGAGAATTGGGCCGGTCGACGCGGAGATCTCGCGGGTGATGAGATCGGCCAGCGCCGCGCCCGACGGAGCGATCGCGCCGACCCGGCGCGGGGCCGACATCCAGGACAGGAAGAAGGAAAGGAAATCGTTGGGCATGTGCACTCCGGCATCTTAGTTAAGCCTCGCGGATCAGAGGTGAGGCGGTCGCAGAGTCGCCGGAGTGCATTGCGACAGCATTGCGCTTGGCATGCCGAGGTGGAATTGAATCAACTGTGCCGGATTGGCGGCAGAGAGATCCTGAAGCGCGTGCCGCCGCCCGGACCGTCCGCAACCGAGACGTAGCCACCATGCAGCAGCACGATCTCGCGCACCATGTTGAGGCCGAGGCCGGCGCCGCGATCGAGCGGTGCCAATCGGTAGAACGGCTCGAAGATCTGCTCGCGCTGATCGGCCGGAATGCCGGCGCCTTCGTCCGTGACTTCGATGCTTGCGGGTCCAGCCACACAAATCCCGATCGTGCCGCGGCGAGGGCCGTGCTGAATCGCATTCTGCACGAGGTTGGTCAGCGCGCGCTCCAGTGCGGCTGCATCGCCGGTCGTCTCGACCGGCGTGGCCGGTGCATCGAGCGCCAGCTCGTAGCCTGCGGCAATCGCGAGCGGCGCGAGGTCGGCAGCCACGCCTTGCGCGATCTGAACGAGGTCGACGCGCGCGAACGGATGGCCGCAGCGGTCGAGCCGCTGGATGTCCAGCAATTGCTCGGCGAGCGTGGCCAGTCGCGCGGCATCCTCCAGCAAGCGGGTCTTGTCCGGCCCGGGGGCAAGCGACTCCAGCCGCGTGTTCAAAATCGCGATCGGCGTGCGTAACTCATGCGCGGCATCGGCGACGAAACGCTTGTGGCGGGCATAGCCCTGGTCCAGCCGCGCAAGTGCGTCGTTGACTGCAGTCACGAGCGGCACGACCTCCAGCGGAATCCGGTCCACCGACAGCCTGGCGCCGCGCTGATGGATGTCGATCCGCCGTGCCTGGTCCGCCGTGGTATCGAGCCCTCTGAATGCGCGCTGCACGATCATCGGTGTCGCGATGAAGGTTGCCGTTCCCATCAGGAGCAAGCCGGGCAGGGCGATGCCGAGAAACGCGAGCGAGGTCATGACCAGCGCCTTGGCGCCGGTCAGCCGTCCTTGCGTCGCCGTGATGATCTGCACGTTGCCGGCGTCGGTGTCGACGCGCTTCAGCCGCGCCGCCGGCTTGCGCGGATCGTCCTCGAAAAGCTGCCAGCCGAGCCGCGCCTGGCTGATCTGGTCGAGGCCGCCGCCGATCGCTGCGAATTCGGCGGGCACGGCACCTTCGGCAAGCGAATGTCCATGGCGGTCGCGGACCAGGAACCAGAGGTCGGGAGTTTCGCTACGCAATTGTTTCAGGTCTGGCGTCGGCCGCAGGATCAGGCTCCCTTGCGTGTCCCGCGCGAGCGCGCGCTGAACCAATTCGATTACGCGATCCTCGTCACGCTCGGCGAGCACGAAGCCCGACGCGCACAATGCTCCGACGACGACGGCGACGAGCGCGACCAGCAGCGCGGCCTGGAGCGAGAGCAGGCGCCAGCTTAGCCGCGAGCGCAGGCAATAGGCATCGTCGTGTTTGCTCATGGCAGCTTCTTCAGGAGATAGCCGACGCCGCGAATGCTGTGGATCTCGACGCCGGCATCCGCCTCGGCGAGCTTGCGGCGCAACCGCGAGATGTGCGTGTCCAGCGCGTTCGACTGGACTTCGTCGTCGAAATTGTAGACGGCCTCCTCCAGTGCCGAGCGCAGCACGGTTCGGCCCAGGCGGCGGATCAAGGCCTCGAGCACCAGCAGTTCCCGGCGCGGCAGCTCGAATGGCTGACCGTCGATGCTGGCTTCGCGATGGCCGAGTTCGAAGGCGAGGCGGCCGGCACGAATGATGTCGGGAGAAAGGCCGACAGGCCGCCGCAGCACGGCGCGCAGCCGTGCGAGCAATTCCTCGACCGCGAAGGGCTTTGCCAGATAGTCGTCGGCGCCGCTGTCGAGCCCGGCGACGCGGTCGGCGAGTTCACCACGTGCGGTCAGGACGATGATCGGCACGCCGCCGGCACGCGCGCGAAGCTTTGGGATCAGGGCGAGCCCGTCTCCGTCGGGGAGCTGGCGGTCGAGCAGGACGGCGGCATGGACATCGGCGGAAATGGCCTCTTCTGCTTCCGCAAGCGTGGGAGCGTGATCCACCACCATGTCGTAGCGCTTCAGCGCAGACGCCAGCGCACAGGCCATCTCGGCCTCGTCCTCGACAAGCAGAATCCGCATAGTCCCTGCACCTCAATCGCAAACGAGCAATTCTAGCGGCCCGATCATTGCGGCAGCATTGCGGGAATGAACAGAACTGGCCGCCAGGATCAGTCTGAAGCCCGCCTAGCCATGCGCGAAACGCCACAGGGGCGCTCGGGTAGCGCTCAAGACACCGCCATCGCCGGTCGCTATAACCGCTGAACTTGATCGGGAGGAAGCAAGAATGATCTATGAAATGCGCATCTACCGCTGCGTGCCCGGCCGTTTGCCGGCGCTGTTGAAGCGGTTCGAGACAGTGACGCTGAAGCTGTGGGAAAAGCACGGCATCAAGCAGGCCGGCTTCTTCACCACGCTGATCGGTGAATCCAACCAGGAGCTGACCTATTTCCTCGCCTGGGACTCGCTCGCCGACCGCGAGGCGAAGTGGGGCAAGTTCATGACTGACCCCGACTGGATGAAGGCACGCGCCGAGAGTGAAGCGGACGGCCAGATCGTCGGCAACATCGTCAGCCAGATCCTGACGCCGACCGCCTTCTCGTCGGTCAAGTAGCACTATCGGCCCAGGGCGCGCCGGGGGCCCCCGGCGCAACCCTGATATTCTGACGGTCCGGGCCGAATGGGGTTGATCCGCCCCTCATCGCAGCTATGGTCGCGGCGAAACGAGGGAATTGCCTTGAGCTCTCCAGCATCGGCGGCGCCGGTCGTCACCATTGGAACGGTCAAGTTCGGCAATGATCTGCCGATCTCGATCATCGCGGGACCCTGCCAGCTCGAAAGCCGCCAGCACGCGCTGGAGGTGGCCTCCGCGCTGAAGGAGATCGCCGCGCGGCTGAAGGTCGGGCTCGTCTACAAGACCTCGTTCGACAAGGCCAATCGCACCAGCGCATCCGCTGCGCGCGGCCTCGGCCTTGCGCAGTCGCTGCCGATCTTCGCCGAGATCCGTTCCTCGCTCGGCCTGCCGGTGCTGACCGACGTGCACGATGCTGCGCAGTGCGCCGAGGTGGCCCAGGCGGTGGACGTGCTGCAGATCCCGGCCTTCCTGTGCCGGCAGACCGACCTGCTGCTCGCGGCCGCCGCGACCGGCAAGGTCGTCAACGTCAAGAAGGGGCAGTTCCTCGCGCCCTGGGACATGGCGAATGTCGTGGCCAAGATCACCAGCGCGAACAATCCCAACGTGCTCGTCACCGAGCGCGGCGTATCCTTCGGCTACAACACGCTGGTCTCCGACATGCGCGCGCTGCCGATCCTGGCGCGCACCACGGGCGCGCCCGTGATCTTCGATGCCACCCATTCGGTGCAGCAGCCGGGCGGGAAGGGAGCGTCTTCGGGCGGCGAGCGTGAATTCGTGCCGGTGCTGGCGCGCGCGGCCGTCGCGGTCGGCGTCGCCGGCGTCTTCATCGAGACCCATCCGGATCCCGATCGCGCGCCGTCGGACGGCCCCAACATGGTGCCGCTGCGCGAGTTCGAAGGACTGATCCGCAACCTGATGGCGTTCGACGCGCTGGCCAAAAGCACCACGCGCTGATGCAGCAGCCTGTGATCAGGCCGTCCTCCGAGCAGAAGTTTCCGCCCGCGATCAATATCATCGCGCTCGCCGGCTTCTCGGCGGCGTTGTCGACACGGGCGCTCGATCCGGTCCTGCCGCATGTGGCGGAGGATTTTTCGATCAGCATCACGACGGCCGCGAGCATTGCGGCCGGCTTCGCCTTGATCTACGCGCTGGTTCAGCCCGCGATCGGAGCGGCGGCCGATTTGTTCGGCAAGGCGCGGTTGATGACATTCTGCCTGGCGCTGCTCGGCGTCGCCTGCATCCTGGGCGCGCTTGCCACGTCATTCTCGGGTCTGTTCGCGAGCCGCATCCTGGCCGGCATCGCCGCGGGCGGTGTGTTTCCCGTTGCACTCGGCCTGACCGCCGATCTCGTCGCCCCCGCCAAGCGGCAGATCGCGATCGGGCGCACGATGGCGGGCTCGATGACCGGCAATCTGCTGGGCTCATCCGCCAGCGGAATCATTGGCGATCTCATCGGCTGGCGTGGCGTGCTCGTCATCCTCGGCGCGCTCGGCCTGATTGCGGCTGTCGCGGTCGCGGCGGGCTTTCGCGGTGCCGCGCTGACAGCGCCGCCCAAGACCGACCTGAAAACCCTGAGGCAGGGCTACCGCACCATCTTCGCCAATCCCAACACGCGCTACTGCTATTCGGCCGTGTTCGTCGAAGGCTGCTGCGTGTTCGGCTTGTTTCCCTTCATCGCCGCGTTCCTGTTCGATCTCGGCGAGAAATCATTGTCGATAGCGGGCATCGTGATTGCCGGTTTTGCGGTCGGCGGGTTGCTCTACACCTTCACCGTCTCGCGCATGCTGCCGCGGCTCGGCGTCAAGGGCATGATGATCGCCGGCGGCTGCCTCGTGGCATTGCAGCTCGGTGCGCTCGCATTCGGTCCGGGCTGGAAGCTGCAATTCGTCAGCATGCTAGCGATGGGCTGGGGCTTCTACATGATCCATGGCTGCTTGCAGGTGTTCGCCAGCGAGCTGTCGATCGGGGCGAGGGCGACGGCGATGTCGCTGCACTCGTTCTTCTTCTTCATGGGACAGACGGTTGGCCCGATCGCCTATGGTCTTGGGCTTGAGCATGGCGGCAAGGTGCCGACACTGCTCGCAAGCGCCGCGATCATGGTTGTGCTGGGCCTCGTCTGCGCCCGGCTGCTCAAACAGCGCGCTCCGTCGGACGCGCGGGCGTGAGGCAAGTATCGAGTTACCGGTCTCCGTATTTCTCCGGGAAAAATCGGTAACTTGATCCCATCGACATTAAGTCAAATCTCACCGTTCGCTCCGTAGATTGCCGGGAATCGCTAACCGGCGGCAACATCTGTGGATCAGTCGATGCAAAAGCAGCGTTCGGTCGCCCGTATCCTCGGGGCGGTGGTTGGGTCTCTCGGTCTCGTCCTCATCGTCATCTGCGCCTACGCGCTGAAGCTGGCGGTCACGCGCTATTCGGACAGCAACCGCATCGTGTCGCTCGCTGTCGCCAGCCGCGACCTGACCAGCACGCTGGTGATCTTTCGCCTGGAGCGCGGCGACACGCTGAGCTATCTGGCGGCGGCCGCACCCGCGCCCGACAGCGTCATGAGCAGCCTCGCCGGGCAGCGCGCCACGGTGCAGAAGAATTACGCGCAGGCCTTGCAGAGCCTCGCCTCCGTCGAAGCACCGGGGCTTGCCGACAAGCTCGACAAGCTCCGCAGCATCTGGGCCCAGCTCGAGGAGCTGCGGCCGCGCGCGATCATCGCTCTGAAGCAGGACAAGGGAGCGCGTGAAGCCAGCCTGACGCCGAGCTGGGCGAAGATCAGCGACGCCTACATGGATGCGATCGGCGACGTCACCGCCCATGTCGACAACGCGATGACGCTGATCGATCCCGTGGTCGATCGCCTCCTGATCGCCAAGCAGGCGTCCTGGCAGGCCCGCGCCAATGCCGGCCAGAGCATCCTGGTCCAGTTCTCCTCCATCCTCGCCAACAAGACCTGGACCGCGGCCGATGGCGTTCTGTTCGCCGATCTGCGCGGCCGCATCCAGCAGTCCTGGCTGGTGGTGCGCGACCTCGGCCCGGACGTCGCCTCGCCCGAACTGCTGCAGGCGATCCGCAACGCCGAGCCGGAAATCTCCGGCGCGCTGAGTGACGAGCGCAACGCGATTGCGACCAAGCTGCTCGCCGGTGAGCCCGCCGGCGTCGCCGGCATCGACTACCGCGATCGCCAGCTGGTCGGCGCCAACAATGTCGTCATCGTCACGCAGACCGCGCTCGCCAACATGATCTCGCGGGCCGAGGAGGGCGCCTCGCGCGCCCGCTTCAGCCTGATCCTGTTCGGCCTGCTGGTGCCGGCTTCGCTCGCGCTGACCGTCGGCGGACTGATGCTGATGCGCAACCGCGTTACCCGGCCGCTGACCGCGATCACCGGCGTGATGACCCGCTTCGCCGCGCATGATTTCGCCGGCGAGGTGCCGGGTCTCGACCGCAACGACGAGATCGGCCGCATGGCCGCGGCCCTTCAGGTGTTCAAGGAGGCCATGATCAACGCCGAACGCCTCTCCAGCGACCAGGCCGCCGAGCGCGCCGACAAGGAGAAGCGCGCGTCCGAATTGTCCGGCCTCGTGCGGCAGTTCGAGGGCCGGATCGGCCAGATGGTGCAGGCGCTGTCGAGCGCCACGAGCGAGCTGGAGACGACGGCGCGCTCGATGTCGGGCACCGCAGCCGAAGCCCAGACCCAGGCCGGCTCGGCCTCGACGCTTGCCGACCAGGTCGGCGGCGGCGTGCAGACCGTCGCGGCTGCGGCGGAGGAGCTCAACGCCTCGATCCGCGAGATCAACCGCCAGGTCGAGCAGGCGACGCGCGCCACCGAGCAGGCGGTCGTCACCGTCAAGGAGACCGACAGCACGATGCGCGCGCTCGCAGACGGTGCCGGTCGCATCGGCGAGGTCATCGGCCTCATCACCTCGATCGCCGGTCAGACCAACCTGCTGGCGCTGAACGCAACCATCGAAGCGGCGCGCGCCGGCGAATCCGGAAGGGGCTTTGCGGTCGTGGCGAGCGAGGTGAAGAACCTCGCCTCGCAGACGGCGAAAGCCACCGAGGAGATCAGCGCCCAGATCACGGAAATCCAGGGCGCGACACAGAAGGCCGTCTCGGCGATCGACGGCATCGTCAAGACCATCGAGGAAGTCTCCAGCATCAACCGCGTCATCGCCGCCGCCATCGAGGAGCAGAACAAGGCGACCGCCGAGATCGCAACCACCGTGCAGCACACGGCGGAGGCGACCTCGACCGTGACGCGCAACATCGCGACGGTGTCGTCGGCCGCGAACGAGACCGGCCGCGCCGCATCCGGCGTGCTGAAGGCCGCCGCGAACCTGTCGGGCCAGTCGACCTCGCTGACCTCCGAGGTCGACGGATTCATCAGCAAGGTGCGCGCGGTGGCGTAACGCGCGGCCAACGTGGCCAATCCGACCGGCCGTCGCAGCCCCCGGGCTGCGGCGGCCGTCTTCTTTTCGTGGCACCTTGCCGCGGTACCCAGCGGTATACATGGCACAAGGATTGCTTTGATTTTGGGCAAACCGAGGGTGCGAGATCGTGGACGCCCAGACCAGCCGTTCGCCCAGCGCAGCCAGCGGGCTGCGATCCACCGGATATCCGACCAAGCCGCCGCTGCGGCGCTTCCTGACCGATTGCTATGAGGAATTTCGCGCCGACAATTCCGGCGAGCTGGCCGATTACATCCCCGAGCTGAAGCGCGCCAACCCCGACCATTTCGGCATCGCGCTCGTCACCATCGACGGCCATGTCTACGAGGTCGGCGACAGCGCGGTGCCGTTCACGATCCAGTCGGTCTCGAAGGCCTTCGTCTTCGCACTGGCGCTGGAGATGGTGGGCGAGGACCGGGTGGCGGCCACCATCGGCGTCGAGCCGAGCGGCGAGGCCTTCAATTCGATCCGGCTCACCAACGACAACCGTCCCTTCAACCCCATGGTCAACGCCGGCGCGATCGCCTGCTCGGGCCTGATCTACGCGGTGGACGGGAAGGGCGCCTTCGAGCGCGTCCGCGCCAAGCTCAGCCAGTTTGCCGGCCGCGAGCTCGGGGTCGACGAGGCCGTTCATGCCTCGGAGACCGCGACCGGCAACCGCAACCGCGCCATCGCCTGGCTGCTGCGGAACTACGCGGTGCTGCCTGACGACGTCGATGCCGTGCTCGACGTCTATTTCCGCCAATGCGCGATCCTGGTCACCGCGCGCGACCTTGCGGTGATGGCGGCCACGCTCGCCAATCGCGGCATCAATCCGGTGACGGGCGTGCAGGTGATCACGCCGCACGTCGTCGCGCGCACGCTGTCGGTGATGACGAGCTCGGGCATGTACGACTATGCCGGCGAGTGGACCTACCGGGTCGGCATTCCCGCCAAGAGCGGCGTCGGCGGCGGTATCGTCGCGGCGCTGCCCTCGCAGCTCGGGCTTGGCACCTTCTCACCGCTGCTCGACAACCATTTCAATAGCGCGCGCGGCCTGAAGGTCTGCGAGGCGCTGTCGGCCCGGTTCGATCTGCATATGCTGAACCGGAATGCCGACGTCCGCTCCAGCATCATGGCGGACTACGACATCTACGGCATCTCCTCGCGCCGCAGCCGCCAGCCGCGCGAGCAGCAGATCCTCGACGAGCGCCACAGCGACATCCGCGTGCTCGAGCTGGTCGGCGCGATGAACTTCGGCACCATCGACTACGTCACGCGAAGGCTCGCCAGCGAGCCGCCGAATGCGCCGCTCCTGATCATCGATTTCCGCCGTGTCCCTGATATCACCGCGGCGGGCGCGGAGCTGCTGGGCGAAACTCTGACCGCGCTCGGCAATGCCGGTGTCACCACGATCCTGTCGGGCTTCGAGGAGACCTCGGCGGTGTGGGCGGCGATCTCGGCGCGGACGGCCGATCCGCGCCGGCTGCGGCGCTTCGCGCTGCTCGACGATGCCATCGAATGGGCCGAGGACCAGGTGATCTACCGCTTCGGCGGCTTCACCGACGTCAAGGAGAGTGCGCATCTCGGCGAGCAGGCGCTGCTGGCCGAGTTCGACACGGACGAGATCGCTGCCATCGTCGGTCTGTCGACCACCCGCCGTTATGCCGCGGGCCAGCGCATCATCGCCGCCGGCGAGCCCGCCAATTCGCTGTTCTTCCTCCAGAGCGGCATGGTCAGCGTGAAGCTGCGGAGCGGCGTGCGGCTGGCGTCGCTCGGCCCCGGCATGGCGTTCGGCGAGATGGCGATCCTCGAGCAAAGCCGCAGCGCCGACGTCCTTGCCGATACGCCTGTGGCCTGCCTCGAACTGCCGCTCGACAGCTTTGCCGACTACCGCCGGGTGCACCCCGAGACGTCGCTGAAGATCATGCGCAATCTTGCGGCCATCCTGGCGCGGCGGCTCGTGCTGGCCAATGCCAAGGTCGATCTGCTGAGCGCGTATTAATTCGCCCCACCAACCGGGATCGGCTCCATGCCACTCGCGATGATCGCTTCGCGGGCGGCGGGAGAGGCGAGGAATTTGATCAAAGCGCGGCCGGCCTCTGGCTCTTTCGAAACGGTTGCGATCCCCGCTGAGAAGATCGTGATCTGCTGCAACTCGCTTGGCAGCGGGCCCACGATATCGATGCCCTTCACGGGCTTGAGCTCGCTGATCTGCTGGAACCCGAGTTCGGCCTCGCCGTGGGCGACGATCTCGCCGACCGGTGTTGCAGGAATCTTGCGTGCCTTGTCCTTCATGACATCGGCAATGCCGAGCTTTCCAAACATCTCGGTCGAGACATAGACGCCACTCGCGCTGTCGGAATAGGCAATCGTCTTCGCCGCCAGCAGCGCGCGCTTGACCGCTTCCACCGAGCTGATGTCCGGTTTCGGCGCGCCCGATTTCACGGCGACGCCGATCGGCGATTTGGTGAGGTCGACCTGGCTGCCGGCAACGACCTTGCCCTTGTTCGCGAGGTCCGTGAGTGCGTACCCCACCATGATCAGGACGTCGGCCGGCTCGCCGCGCTCGAGCCTCACCGGGATGGCATTCGTGGTCGTCCCCATCGACGGCCCGTATTCCGTCAGCACCTTGTTGCCGGTGGCCTTCTCGAATTCCGGCACAAGCGCCTTGTAGGCAGCCGTCAATCCGCCCGAAATCATCACGCGGACCTCGGCAGCGTCACACGCGCCGGTGAACCAAAGGACGCTTAGAAAGCCGAGGGCGAGGTTACGGAAAGTTGCTGGTGTCGATTTCATTGTCGTTGGTCTCCGTTAACCCCGCCCGCGATACGGCGCGACGCCTTGCTCGGGCACCCACAGCCCCTTCGGCACCCGGCCGGTCTGCCAGAACACATCGATCGGGATGCCGCCGCGCGGGTACCAGTAGCCGCCGATGCGCAGCCATTTCGGCTTGATCTCGGAGGCGATGCGCTTGCCGATCATCACGGTGCAATCCTCGTGGAAGGCGCCGTGATTGCGGAAGCTCGCGATGTAGAGCTTCAGCGACTTTGACTCCAGCAGCCACGGGCCGGGCGCGTAGTCGATCATCAGATGCGCGAAATCCGGCTGGCCCGTCACCGGGCAGAGCGAGGTGAACTCCGGCACCGTGAAACGGACCAGATAATCGGTGCCGCCTTGCGGATTTGGCACGCGGTCGAGCCTGGCCTTCTCGGGTGTCTGCGGCCATTCCACGGCGCGGCCGAGCTGCAGAGCAGGGGAGTTGTTCGATTTACTGGGTTTTTTCGACATCAGGCCGCCTCCGTGCCGCCCTCTTAGCCAATCATGCGAGGGCCGTCACCCGGCCTTTTCCGCCTCGATGCATTGCGCTAGAAGCACCGCCAACTGCCCCCTTTGTTCCCCGAAAAGAGGCCCTCATGACCGCCATCATCGACATCATCGGACGCGAAATCCTGGATAGCCGCGGCAATCCCACCGTCGAGGTCGATGTCGTGCTGGAAGATGGCGCGCTCGGCCGGGCCGCCGTGCCCTCCGGCGCCTCCACCGGCGCCCACGAAGCCGTGGAACTGCGCGATGGCGACAAGGCCCGCTATCTCGGCAAGGGCGTCCTGAAGGCGGTCGGCGCCGTCAACGGCGAGATCTTCGAGGCCCTGAGCGGCCTCGATGTCGAGCAGCAGGCCCAGATCGACCAGATCATGATCGACCTCGACGGCACGGCGAACAAGAGCCGGCTCGGCGCCAACGCCATCCTGGGCGTGTCGCTCGCCTGCGCCAAGGCGGCCGCGAACTCGCTCGACATGCCGCTCTACCGTTACGTCGGCGGCACCTCGGCGCGCCTGCTGCCGGTGCCGATGATGAACATCATCAACGGCGGCGTGCATGCCGACAACCCGATCGACTTCCAAGAGTTCATGATCCTCCCCGTCGGGGCCTCATCCTTCGCCGAAGGCCTGCGCTACGGCGCGGAGGTTTTCCACACCCTGAAGTCCGAGCTGAAGAAGGCCGGCCACAACACCAATGTCGGCGACGAGGGCGGCTTTGCCCCGAACCTGCCGTCGGCTGACGCAGCGCTCGAATTCGTCATGAACGCGATCGGCAAGGCCGGCTACAAGGCGGGCACCGACATCGTGATCGGGCTCGACTGCGCCTCGACCGAGTTCTTCAAGGACGGCAAGTACGTCTATGAAGGCGAGGGCAAGACCCGCTCGATCTCCGAGCAGGCCAAGTACCTCGCCGACCTCGTCGGTCGCTATCCGATCGTCACCATCGAGGACGGCATGTCGGAAGACGACATGGACGGCTGGAAGGAGCTTACCGACCTCATCGGCAAGAAGTGCCAGCTGGTCGGCGACGATCTCTTCGTCACCAACGTCAAGCGCCTCGCCGAGGGCATCAAGGCTGGCCGCGCCAATTCGATCCTGATCAAGGTCAACCAGATCGGCACGCTGACCGAGACGCTCGCCGCCGTCGAGATGGCGCACAAGGCCGGCTACACCTCGGTGATGTCGCACCGCTCCGGCGAGACCGAGGATTCCACCATCGCCGACCTCGCGGTTGCCACCAATTGCGGGCAGATCAAGACGGGCTCCCTTGCGCGTTCCGATCGCACCGCCAAATACAACCAGCTCCTCCGCATCGAGCAACAGCTCGGCAAGCAGGCGCTCTACGGCGGCAAGGCGGCACTGAAGGCGCTGGCATAAGCCGGCGTCTGGACGGGAACAGGGGAGGATCGACATGAGCGACGGCAAGACCGGCCTGCAACTGCGTTCGCTGATCAAGAAGAGCGGAGAGCTCGAGATCTCGCTTCTCGACGTGCCGACCCCCGAACCCGGCCCGGACGAGGTCGTCGTCCGCGTCGAGGCGGCCCCGATCAACCCGTCCGACCTCGGGCTCCTGATCGGTGCAGCCGACATGAGCACGGCGAAGGCATCCGGCACCAAGGACGCTCCCGTCATCACCGCGAAGGTGCCGGAGGGCGCGATGCGTGCGATGGCCGGCCGGCTCGACGAGTCCATGCCGGTCGGCAACGAAGGCGCGGGCGTCGTGATCAAGACCGGTTCGTCCGATGCCGCCAAGGCGCTGATGGGCAAGACCGTCGCGATGATCGGCGGCGCGATGTATGCGCAGTATCGCACCCTGAAAGTGCGCGAGTGCCTGCCGCTGCCTGAAGGCACCACCCCGGCGGAAGGCGCGTCCTGCTTCGTCAACCCGCTGACCGCGCTCGGCATGACCGAGACGATGCGGCGCGAGGGCCACAAGGCGCTGGTGCACACCGCCGCCGCCTCCAATCTCGGCCAGATGCTGAACAAGATCTGCATCAAGGACGGCATCCCGCTGGTCAACATCGTGCGCAGCAAGGAGCAGGCCGACATCCTGCACAAGATCGGCGCCAAATACGTCGTCGATTCCACCGCGCCGAGCTTCCTCGCCGATCTCACCAATGCGCTGGTCGAGACCGGCGCCACCATCGCCTTCGACGCCATCGGCGGCGGCAAGCTCGCCGGCGACATCCTCAACTGCATGGAAATCGCGATCAACAAGACCGCGAAGGAATACAGCCGCTACGGCTCCAACGTGCACAAGCAGGTCTACGTCTATGGCGGGCTCGATGTTCGCCCGATCGAGCTGCCGCGCGGCTTCGGCATGGCCTGGGGCGTCGGCGGCTGGCTGCTGTTTCCGTTCCTGATGAAGATCGGTCCGGCGGACGGCGCCAGGCTGCGCCAGCGTGTGGTCGACGAATTGAAGACCACCTTCGCCAGCCACTACACCAAGGTGGTGTCGCTTCAGGAAGCCCTCGATCCCGCCAATATCGCGGTCTACGCCAAACGGGCCACCGGCGAAAAATTCCTCATCAACCCGAATAAGTCGTCGTGATGTAACGGCGTCCGGGGCCTGATCGAGTTCAGGCCTGGGCGGTGGGGCGGATAACGATCTCGCCGACATCGACATTATCCGGCTGCGCTATCGCGAAGGCCATCGCTTCCGCGATGGCGCTTGCCGGAATGGCCATCGCCTTCATGCTTGCTTGCCCTTGCTCCCGTAACGCGGAATCCGTCATGGAGGATGGCAGTTCGGTGTCGACATAACCGGGCGAGATCGTGGTGACCCGAAGGGACGGGCCGGCCTCCTGACGAAGCCCTTCGGAAATCGCCCTCACGGCGTTCTTCGACCCCGCGTAGACGGCCATTGTCGGAACGATCTTGATGCCGGCGGTCGACAGGGTGTTGACGAAATGGCCGTAGCCCTGACGACGGAAGACCGGCAACGCCGCGGCGATTCCGTAGAGCACGCCTTTCACGTTCACGTCGATCATGTCGCCCCAGTCGTCGATCCTCAGATCGTCCAGACGTGAAATCGGGGCAATCCCCGCATTGTTGATCATAACATCCAACTTCCCGTGTCGGTCTGTCGCGAGTTCGACGAGCCTGGCGACATCCTCTCGTCGCCGGACGTCCGTGGCGAGATACGACGCCTTTCCGCCCTTTGACGCGATGCTCGCGGCCAGCATTTCCAGCCTGTCGGAGCGGCGTGCGCCGAGGATCACGATGGCGCCACGTTCTGCCAGATGCCGGGCGGCGGCGCCGCCAATTCCGCTGCTGGCGCCCGTGATGGCGATGACCTTGCCCGCGATGCCTGTCATAGGGTGTTCCATCCATTTCGTTGCGGGATGAAGTTCGCATCGGAAGCGAGCATGATCTATGCTCGAAATGCCCGAAAATCGTCGAGATCGGATCAAGCCCTTGGACAACCTCTCGGATAAGACCTTGGGCAAGACTGCGGGCGACACCTCGGACCCGCTGTCTCAGGTCTTCTCACTCCTGGACGTTCGCGCTGCGCGTTGCACCAGGTTCGAGGCGGGCGGGAATTGGTCGTATCGATTTCCGGCAAAACCCGCCCTGAAGTTCGGCGCTGTCATCCGAGGTGATTGCTGGATCGATTTTGGCAACGAAGCCCATCATCGGCTTGCCACCGGCGACTGTTTTCTTCTCGCCAATGCCCCCGCCTATGTTCTTGCCAACGACGAACGCCTCGCTCCCGAAGACGGTATGGCGGCGTTCGATTGGACGCAGTCAGATGTCGCGCGTCACGCGGGCAGCGATACGGTTCTGCTCGCCGGCAGCTTCGGTTTCGAAGCGTCAGACGCCGAACTGCTGCTCGATGCGTTGCCTCGCTTTCTGCTCATACCATCGCGCAGTCCGTCGGCGTCGGTCATTCATTCCACGCTTCAGATTCTCGACCTTGAAATCAGGGGGACTGGAATCGGAGCGGCGATCCTTACCGACAGGCTTGCCGACGTCCTGCTCGTCCAGGTGCTGCGCGCGGCGCTGGACCAGAGTGCCGGCGAGGGTTTTGGATGGATCAATGCGCTGGTCGATGCCAGGATCGGCAAGGCAATCAGGCTGATGCATGAAAACGCTGCTCACCGCTGGACCCTGGATGCATTGGCTGGCGCGGTCGCCATGTCGAGATCCGCGTTTTCGAAGCGGTTCAAGTCGCTGGTGGGGCTGGCGCCGCTCGACTACCTTCTTCGATGGCGAATGCGGCTTGCACGCGATCAGCTACGGCGTGGAGCGACCGTTTCGGCAGCCGCCGCGCAACTGGGATACGCGTCGGAGAGCGCCTTCGGACATGCCTTCAAACGAGTCTATGGCCATGCACCGAAGCGATACTGGCGTGGACAGGCCACGGGCGAAAAATTCCCCAACGCACCAAATAAATAATCGTGACATTCGACGGCACGTCACCCAAAGGAGGTCTTGCCTTCTGAGCGAAGCGGGGGATTATTCCGCCGCCATTTGAAAGCGGGAAAGCCGCAGGCGCTCAGAAGGGGACATCTGCATGACCGATCTCAATCGCCGCCATTTGCTCGCAGGCGCTGCTGCCGTCGGTGCGGCCGCCGTGACCGGCCTCCGGCCGACCGCCTCCAGTGCCGCAGTGCCGCAAGCCGGGACGCAGGCGCCGGGCTTCTACCGCTACAAGGTCGGCGCCTACGAGTGCACCTCGATCAATGATGGCGCACGCACCTTCCCGATGCCGGACAAGTTCGTCGTCAACGTGCCGAAGGACGAGGCGCTCGCCGCCGGCGAGGCGGGCTACATGCCGAAGGGCATGGTCACGGTGCCGTTCAATCCGCAGCTCATCAACACCGGCTCCAAGCTCGTGCTGATCGATGCCGGCAACGGCGTCGCCAATCTCGAGCCGAGCAAGGGCGCGGTCGGCCGCACCCTGCAGAACCTCGCCGCCGCCGGGGTCGACCCGAAGAGCATTGACGTCGTGCTGCTGTCGCATCTGCATCCCGACCATACCAACGGCATTCGTCTCGCCGACGGCGCGCTCGCGTTCCCGAACGCGGAGATCATGGTGCCGGCCAAGGACTGGGAGTTCTGGATCAGCGAGGACAACGCCGCCAAGGCTGAGTCCAACGGCATGATGAAGAACTACTTTGGCAACGTGAAGAAGACTTTTGCCGGCCTCGAGTCCAAGGTGACGAAGTTCGAGTGGGGCAAGGAAGTGGCGCCCGGCATCACCTCGATCGGCACGCCCGGCCATACCCCGGGTCACACCTCCTTCGCGGTCGCCTCGGGCGATGCCAAGGTGCTGATCCAGTCCGACGTCACCAACATTCCGGAATTCTTCCTGCGTAATCCGGACTGGCACGTGATGTTCGACAACGACGCCGCGCTGGCGCAGGAGACGCGTCACAAGTTCTACGACATGGCGGCGGCCGAGAAGGCGACGGTGATCGGCTTTCATTTCACCTTCCCCTCGGTCGGCCATGTCGAGAAAGATGGTGCCAAGTACCGCCTGATCCCGTCGGCGTGGAACCCGACGATCTGACCGCGGTTGCAGATTTGCGCGAAAGATCGGGCCGCCGCTTGGCGGCCTGATTGTTTTGGATGAGCATCCGCTTTCGCGAAACTCAGCGTTTCCAAACCGGACCGGTTCATGCACTTGCATCGATTGGCCCGGACCGCTTAAGTGCCGGCCCGGCACTCCCGCTCAAGCCCTCAAGGACAATCCATGGCCTACAACATCGTCACGATCGCCGGCAGCCTGCGCAAGGACAGCTTCTCGCTGAAGATCGCCAATGCGCTCGCCAAGCTCGCGCCTGACACGCTCAAGCTCGAGGTCATCACGCCCGCGGGGATCTCGTTCTTCAACCAGGACCTCGAGGGCGCGCCGCCGGCCGACTGGCTCGCTTTCCGCGAAAAACTCCAGAAGTCGGACGGCGTCCTGTTCATCACGCCCGAGTATAACCGCGCGATCCCGGGCGTGCTGAAGAACGCCATCGACGTCGCCTCGCGCCCGTATGGCAAGAGCTCGTTCAACGGCAAGCCGGTCGGCATCATCTCCAACTCGCCGGGCCCGCTCGGCGGCGTCAGCGCCGCCAAGACGCTGCAGAACATCCTGCCGGGGATCGCCGGCCCGATCATGCAGCAGCCGGAAATCTATCTGAATGCGGTCGGCGACGCCTTCGATGCCGACGGCAATCTGGTCAAGGACTCGCTGAAGGGCGTGCTCCAGGCCTATATCGACGCCTTCGCGGCGCACGTGGCCAAGCACCACGGCTGAGGACCTTGATCGTCATGCCCGGGGCAAGCCCGGGCATGACGATCGACGCAGCGGGCAGGGGAAATTAGCGCGCTCTTAACCAACCTGCCGCATCTTGCCGGGATGGTCTCCCGCGCCCGCCTGAAATCGATCCTGACCGGCCTTGCCCTCTATGCGATGGCGGCCGCGATCGTCGGGTATTTCGGCGTCAACGCCTATACCGGCAAATACGGTCTCAACGCGCGCCAGGAGCTCGATCAGGAGATCATCGCGCTGACCAGCGAGCTGGCGCAGCTCAAGCGTGAGCGCGCCAGGAGCGAGCAGCGCGTCTCGCTGCTGCGTACCGCAAAGATCGACCCCGACATGCTGGACGAGCGGGCGCGGTTCCAGCTCGATTATGTCAATCCGCACGATCTCGTCCGGATGATCCCGGCGAAGTGATGCGCCGTCGATGAAGGCTGCTGCCGCGAGCACAGCGACCTGCCACTGATTCCATCGATCCGTCACGACAGAGACATGCGCAAGGCGCGTTGCCGTCGTGCTGTTGACGCCGGCGTGCGCGCGCTGGGGCATTCCACACACCTCGGCGTGAGCGAGCGGAGCTAATGTTGCCCGATCAGAGCCAAACATTGTGCAATATTTCGACCACGTTGCAGTGCGGCATAACGAAACTTGCGCCGCGTCGCCGCGGTGCTTTCGCGCGCGTTTGAACTGGGTTAGAGAGGTCGAAAGTTTTCTCT
Source organism: Bradyrhizobium cosmicum (assembly GCF_007290395.2). Taxonomy (NCBI): domain Bacteria; kingdom Pseudomonadati; phylum Pseudomonadota; class Alphaproteobacteria; order Hyphomicrobiales; family Nitrobacteraceae; genus Bradyrhizobium; species Bradyrhizobium cosmicum. The sequence continues at coordinate 3,521,367 of NZ_CP041656.2, forward strand.
GACCCGGAATTCCCATGGCCGCACCCAAGAAAGCCGCCGCAAGCACTCCACAGGACAAGACCAACGGCGGTTCGCCTCCGGAATTCACCAGGGAGCAGGAGCTCAAGGCGCTCCGCGACATGCTCCTGATCCGGCGGTTCGAGGAAAAAGCCGGCCAGCTCTACGGCATGGGCGCGATCGGCGGCTTCTGCCATCTTTATATCGGCCAGGAAGCCGTGGTGGTCGGCATGCAGATGGCCCTGAAGCCGGGCGATCAGGTCATCACCGGCTATCGTGATCACGGCCACATGCTGGCCACCGGAATGGAAGCCAACGGCGTGATGGCCGAGCTCACCGGCCGCCGCGGCGGCTATTCCAAGGGCAAGGGCGGCTCCATGCACATGTTCAGCAAGGAGAAGCACTTCTACGGCGGTCACGGCATCGTCGGCGCCCAGGTGTCGCTCGGCACGGGTCTCGCCTTCGCCAACAATTATCGCGATAACGACAATGTCAGCGTTACCTATTTCGGCGATGGCGCGGCCAACCAGGGCCAGGTCTATGAGAGCTTCAACATGGCGGAGCTCTGGAAGCTGCCGGTGATCTATGTCATCGAGAACAACCGCTACGCCATGGGCACCGCGGTCTCGCGCGCCTCGGCACAGCAGGATTTCTCCAAGCGTGGTGCCTCCTTCAACATCCCCGGCCGGCAGGTCGACGGCATGGACGTCCGCGCAGTGAAGGCCGCCGGCGACGAAGCCGCGGCCTGGTGCCGCGCCGGCAACGGGCCGATGATCCTGGAAATGCAGACCTACCGCTATCGCGGCCACTCGATGTCGGACCCTGCAAAATACCGCACGCGCGAGGAGGTCGAGAAGGTTCGCCACGACCAGGATCCGATCGAGCAGGTGCGCAATCGCCTGCTGGAAGCCAAGGTCAGCGAGGCCGATCTCAAGGCGATCGACGCCGAGGTGCGCGACATCGTCAACGCGTCTGCCGACTTTGCCCAGCATGATCCCGAGCCGGATGCCGCCGAGCTCTGGACCGACATTTACCGCTGAACGCGCGCAAGCTTTCTCTTGGAGTCGATATGCCAATTCAAGTGCTGATGCCCGCGTTGTCGCCCACGATGGAGAAGGGCAACCTTTCCAAATGGCTCAAAAAAGAGGGCGAGACGATCAAGTCGGGCGATGTCATCGCCGAGATCGAGACCGACAAGGCGACCATGGAGGTCGAAGCGACCGATGAGGGCACGCTCGGCAAGATCCTCATCCCCGAAGGCACCGCGGACGTCGCCGTGAACACGCCGATCGCGACCATTCTCGCCGATGGCGAGAGCGCCGCCGATCTCGCCAAGGCGCCCGCGCCGGCCAAGCAGGAGAAGGCCGCGGAGCCCACTCCGCCCGCCGCCGCAAAGGCCGAAGCGCCTGCGCCCAAGTCTTCAGAGTCGAAGGCCGCCCCGGCGCCCCAGGCCGTTGCTGAACCCGATCCGGAAGTGCCCGCCGGCACCGAGATGGTGACCCAGACCATCCGTGAAGCGCTGCGCGACGCCATGGCCGAAGAGATGCGCCGCGACGCCGACGTCTTCGTGATGGGCGAGGAGGTCGCCGAATATCAGGGCGCCTACAAGGTCACGCAGGGCTTGCTGCAGGAATTCGGACCCAAGCGCGTGATCGACACGCCGATCACCGAGCACGGCTTTGCCGGCGTCGGCGTCGGTGCCGCCATGGCGGGCCTGAAGCCGATCGTCGAGTTCATGACCTTCAACTTCGCCATGCAGGCGATCGACCAGATCATCAACTCCGCCGCGAAGACGCTCTACATGTCCGGCGGCCAGATGGGTTGTTCGATCGTGTTTCGCGGGCCCAACGGCGCCGCCGCCCGCGTTGCCGCCCAGCACAGCCAGGACTACTCGGCCTGGTACTCGAGCGTCCCGGGCCTCAAGGTCGTCGCGCCGTTCTCGGCTGCCGACTACAAGGGCCTGCTCAAGGCCGCGATCCGCGACCCCAATCCGGTCATCTTCCTCGAGAACGAGGTGCTCTACGGTCACACCGGCGAGGTGCCCAAGCTCGACGATTTCGTGATTCCGATCGGCAAGGCGCGTATTGCCCGCACCGGCGGCCACGTCACGATCATCTCCTGGTCGAACGGCATGACCTATGCGCTGAAGGCGGCCGACGAGCTTGCCAAGGATGGCATCGAGGCCGAGGTGATCGATTTGCGCACGCTGCGGCCGATGGACACCGAGACCATCATCGCCTCCGTCAAGAAGACGGGGCGCGCCGTCACGGTGGAAGAGGGCTGGGCCCAGAACGGCGTCGGCGCCGAGATCGCCGCACGCATCATGGAGAACGCCTTCGACTATCTGGATGCGCCGGTTACGCGCGTCTCGGGCAAGGACGTGCCGATGCCCTATGCTGCGAACCTGGAGAAGCTCGCGCTGCCCTCGGTGGCCGAAGTGGTCGAGGCCGCCAAAGCCGTCTGCTACAGGTAGGCCATGGCGGGCCCGAAGGAGCAGCCATTGCCACCCGACGTCCTTGCCCGCGATGACGCGGTCGAGATCCTGCGCGTGTTCGTGCTGGACGGCGGGCTGTCGATGGCGTTCCAGCGTGCCTTCGAGGAGCCCGACATGTGGGGCCTGCTGCTGGTCGATCTCGCCCGCCACGCCGCGCGCGCCTATGCGCGTGAGAGCGAATATACCGAGGAAGACGCGATGAACCGGATCCTGGAGATGTTCCAGGCCGAGATCGAGCGTCCCACGGACACCGGCACGACGACACCGCGCGGGAAGGGACACTGACCGTGGCGATCGAATCCCACCATTTCGACTTCATGCTGGAGGCGATCCGCGAGGCGGAGGCCTCGATCGCGCAGGGCGGCCTGCCGATCGGCGCCGTGCTGACACGCGACGACAAGATCATCGCCCGCGGCCACAACAATCGTGTGCAGGAAAACAACGTGATCCTGCATGGCGAGATGAGCTGCCTGCGTGAGGCCGGCGCGATCACGTTCCACGACACCGTCATGTACACCACGCTGTCGCCATGCTCGATGTGTGCCGGCGCGCTCGCTCTGTTCAAGGTCAAGCTGGTGGTGATCGGGGAATCCGTCACCTTCGAGGGCTCCAAGGACATCCTCGACAAGTTCGGCATCCCCTGGATCGATCTTGCCGACAATCGCTCCATCACCATGATGAAGAATTGGCGTTCCGTCCCGGCCAATGAGCGCCTGTGGCAAGGCGACATCGGCAACTAAATCTAGGTCCTGTTCGTCCTCGCTTCCGGGGGCGAATTTTTGAAAAGTTTGTCTTGAGGTCAGCATGCCCATCAACATCCTGATGCCCGCTCTCTCGCCGACGATGGAGAAGGGCAACCTCGCCAAGTGGCTGAAGAAGGAAGGCGACAAGGTCAAATCCGGCGACGTCATCGCCGAGATCGAGACCGACAAGGCGACCATGGAGGTCGAGGCCATCGACGAGGGCACGATCGCCAAGATCCTCGTGCCCGAGGGTACGCAGGACGTCCCGGTCAACGACGTGATCGCGGTGCTCGCCGGCGAGGGCGAGGACGTGAAGGCGGCAAGCAGCGCCAAGCCCAGCGCTTCGGCGGCGCCGCCGAAAGCTCCCGAGAAGGCTGCCGAGGCTCCCGCTGCTGCGCCGGCTCCGGCCGCTGCGCCTGCTGCCCCCAAGGCTGCCCCGCCGCCCGCTGCTCCGGCACCGCAGGCCGCGGCTCCCGCCGCGCAGAGCAACGGCCATGGCGGCCGCGTGTTCTCGTCGCCGCTCGCCCGCCGTCTCGCCAAGGATGCCGGCATCGATGTGTCGATGGTATCAGGCACGGGCCCGCACGGCCGCGTGGTCGCCCGCGACGTGGAGCAGGCCAAGTCCGGCAAGGGCCTCAAGGCGCCCGCGGCGGCACCGTCCGGCGGTGCGCCTGGAATCGCGCCGACCATGTCGGACAAGCAGATCCTGTCGCTGTTCGAGCCCGGCTCCTACGAGATCATCCCGCATGACGGCATGCGCCGCACCATCGCGCAGCGCCTGACCGCGTCGATCCAGAACGTCCCGCACTTCTACCTCACCATCGACTGCGATATCGGCAAGCTGCTCGCCGCGCGCGAGGAGATCAATGCGGCTGCTCCAAAGGACAAGGAGAAGAAGCCGCTCTACAAGATCTCGGTCAACGACTTCGTCATCAAGGCGATGGCGGTGGCGCTGCAAAAGATCCCGAACTGCAATGTGAGCTGGACCGAAAGCGGCATGGTCAAGCACCACCATTCCGACGTCGGCGTCGCCGTGGCGATGCCCGGCGGCCTGATCACGCCGATCATCCGCAAGGCCGAGACCAAGACGCTCTCGACCATCTCCAACGAGATGAAGGATTTTGCCGCGCGCGCGCGTTCCCGCAAATTGAAGCCCGAGGAATATCAGGGCGGCACCACCGCCGTCTCGAACCTCGGCATGTACGGCATCAGCCACTTCACCGCCGTGATCAATCCGCCGCATGCGACCATCCTGGCGGTCGGCACCAGCGAGGAGCGTCCCGTCGTCCGCGGCGGCAAGATCGAGATCGCGCACATGATGAGTGTGACCCTGTCCTGCGATCACCGCGCCATCGACGGCGCGCTCGGCGCCGAGCTGATCGGGGCGTTCAAGCAGCTGATCGAAAACCCTGTCATGATGATGGTCTGACGCGGCGGCGGAGGGGGCAATTTTGCATGTCCGTACCCGATGGCCATGGATATCGCTGTTGCTCGGAGCCCTCGTCGCGCTCAATCCGATCGGGCTGGATTTTCTTCAGTCCGCCTTCCTGTCCGGGGAGCAACTATCGCGGAATATCGCTCGACCCATCGTGTTGAGCGCGCTGGCCGTCGTGATCCTGCTCGGGATCGTCGAATGGCTGGTCAGGTTTGTTGTCTTCAGGCGCCGTGCACGCGGCGTTAAGTCTTGAGTTGAACGGGAGCCGCTATGGCCGACACATCCTTCGACGTCATCATCATCGGCTCCGGCCCCGGCGGCTACGTTGCCGCGATCCGGGCCGCCCAGCTCGGCTTCAAGACCGCGATCGTCGAGAAATCCTATCTCGGCGGCATCTGCCTGAACTGGGGCTGCATCCCGACCAAGGCGCTGCTTCGCTCGGCCGAGATCTACCACTACATGCAGCATGCCAAGGATTACGGTCTGTCGGCGGACAACATCTCGTTCGATCCGAAGGCGGTGGTCCAACGCTCGCGCGGCGTCTCGAAGCGGCTGAACGACGGCGTCGGCTTCCTGATGAAGAAGAACAAGGTCAGCGTGATCTGGGGCGCCGCCTCGATCGACGCGCCCGGCAAGGTTACCGTGAAGAAATCCGACGCCGAGGCGCCGAAGGGCGCGCTGGGCGAGGGGAGCTACCAGGCCAAGCACATCATTGTTGCGACCGGCGCGCGGCCCCGCGTGCTGCCGGGGCTCGAACCCGACAAGAAGCTGATCTGGACCTATTTCGAGGCGATGGTGCCGGAGAAGATGCCGAAGTCGCTGCTGGTCGTCGGCTCCGGTGCGATCGGCATCGAGTTCGCCTCGTTCTTCCGCACGATGCGAAGCGACGTCACTGTGGTCGAGGTCCTGCCGCAGATCCTCCCGGTCGAGGACGCCGAGATCGCGGGCCTCGCGCGCAAGCGCCTGGAGAAGCAGGGCATCAAGATCATGTCCTCGACCAAGGTGACCAAGCTCGAAAAGAAAGCCGACAGCGTCGTCGCCACCATCGACGACGGCAAGGGCAAGCCCGTCACCACCGAGTTCGAGCGCGTGATCTCGGCGGTCGGCGTCGTCGGCAACATCGAGAATCTCGGCCTTGAAAAGCTCGGGGTGAAGACGGACCGCGGCTGCATCGTGATCGACGGCTACGGCAAGACCAACGTGCCGGGCATCTATGCCATCGGCGACGTCGCGGGGCCCCCGATGCTCGCGCACAAGGCCGAGCATGAAGGCGTCGTCTGCGTCGAGGCCATCAAGGGCCTGCATCCGCATCCCATGGACAAGCTCCTGATTCCTGGTTGCACCTACTGCAATCCGCAGGTCGCCTCGGTCGGTCTGACCGAAGCCAAGGCCAAGGAGGGGGGCCGCGAGATCCGCGTCGGCCGCTTCCCCTTCGTCGGCAACGGCAAGGCGATCGCGCTCGGCGAGGACCAGGGCCTCGTCAAGGTGATCTTCGACAAGAAGACCGGACAGCTTCTCGGCGCCCACATGGTCGGCGCTGAAGTCACCGAGCTGATCCAGGGCTACGTCGTCGCCATGAACCTGGAGACCACGGAAGAAGAGCTGATGCACACGGTGTTCCCGCATCCGACCTTGTCGGAGATGATGAAGGAAGCCGTGCTCGATGCGTATGGAAGGGTGCTGAATATTTGACCATCTTCGCCGCCGTCATTGCGAGCGAAGCGAAGCAATCCAGACTGTCTCCGCGGAAAGATTCTGGATTGCTTCGCTTCGCTCGCAATGACGGGCCGAGAGAGCCGTTTGCAAAACAAGAAGGAAATCACCCCATGCACGACAACGACAACCTCACCATCGAACGCCCGACCTTCGTCACCCATCTCGAATGCGCGATGGAGGGCGATCACTACGCCGCTGACCAGGTCCACAACCTCTCCAAGGCCGGCAAGCCGCTGCTGGTGCGCTACGACCTCGCCGGCGTGAAGAAGGCGCTGACCAAGGACGCGCTCGCGCAGCGCCCCGCCGACATGTGGCGCTACCGCGAGCTGCTGCCGGTGCGCAAATGCAAGGACATCGTCTCGCTCGGCGAAGTCACCACGCCGCTGATCCGGCTGCCCAAGCTCGGGAAAAAGCTCGGCGGCGGTGAGATCATCGTGAAAGACGAGGGACGCCTGCCGACCGGCTCGTTCAAGGCGCGCGGCCTCGTGATGGCGGTGTCGATGGGCAAGGCGCTCGGCATCAAGCACATGGCGATGCCGACCAATGGCAATGCCGGTGCGGCGCTCGCCGCCTATGCGACCTCCTGCGGCATCAAGACCACGATCTTCTGCCCGGCCGACACGCCCGAAGTGAACGTCAGCGAGATCGAACTGCAGGGCGCGACCGTCTACCGCGTCAACGGCTATATCGACGATTGCGGCAAGATCGTCGGCGAGGGCAAGGCCAAGGTCGGCTGGTTCGACACCTCCACGCTGAAGGAGCCGTACCGCATCGAAGGCAAGAAGACGATGGGCCTGGAGCTCGCCGAGCAGCTCGACTGGGACGTGCCCGACGTGATCTTCTACCCGACCGGCGGCGGCACCGGCCTGATCGGCATGTGGAAGGCCTTCGACGAGCTGGAAAAGATCGGCTTCATCGGCAGCAAGCGCCCGCGCATGGTCGCGGTGCAGGCGTCCGGCTGCGCGCCGATGGTGCGCGCCTATGAGGCCGGCACAGAGCATGCGACGCGCTGGGAGGACGCCCACACCATCGCCTCGGGCATTCGCGTGCCGCAGGCGATCGGCGATTTCCTGATTTTGCGCGCGGTGCGGCAGAGCAATGGCTTTGCGATCGCGGTCGATGACGACAAGATCTCGGCTGCGCTGAACGAGGTCGCGCGCGAGGAGGGGCTGCTGCTGTGTCCCGAGGGCGCCGCGACCTACGCCGCCTACAAGGACAGCCTCGCCGATGGCCGCGTCAGCAAGACCGATCGCGTGATGCTGTTCAACTGCGCCACCGGCCTGAAATACCCCCTGCCGCCGGTCACCCGGACGCTCGACCGCCACAAGCCGATCGATTACACGCAGTTCTAGTCTTCTCCCTCGCCTCGCTTGCGGGGGCGCGACGAGCTTCGCTCGCGCTGGGAGGGGCGGGGTGAGGGGAGTCTCCGCGGGAGCGGCGACAGTTGGGTCCGCGGAGACTCCCCCTCATCCGAATGCCGCACCATTCGACCTCTCCCCGCAAGCGGGGCGAGGTAAAGAAAAACAAAGAACATCGCTGGGAGAAAACAATGAAGAAGGCCGCCTGGGCTGCGCTGATCGGCATTGTCACGTTTACCGGCGCCGTGCGCGCCGACGACTATCCCTCACGTCCCATCACAATCATCGTGCCCTTCGCGGCCGGTGGCCCGTCCGATGCGATGGCGCGCGTGCTCGCCGAGCGGATGCGGACGTCGCTCGGTCAGCCGCTGGTGATCGAGAACGTCACCGGCGCGGGTGGCTCGATCGGCGTCGGCCGCGCGGTGCATTCGCCGCCTGACGGCTACACCATCTCGTTCGGCCATCTCGGCACCCATGTCGCCAACGGCGCCGTCTACAAGCTCAATTACGACCTCGTCGCCGATCTCGAACCGGTGGTGCTGCTGCCGAGCAACCCGATGATCGTCGTCAGCAAGAACGCGGTGCCTGCGACGTCGCTGAAAGAGCTGATCGAATGGCTGAAGTCGCGGCCGTCATCGCCGACCGCAGGCACTGCCGGTGCAGGCTCCGGCAGCCACATCGCCGGCGTCTATTTCGAGAGCGTCTCGGGCGTGAAGCTGCAATACGTGCCGTATCGCGGCACTGCGCCTGCGCTGAACGACCTCATCGCGGGACAGATCGACGTCATCGTCGACCAGACCTCCAACTCCATCAACCAGGTCCGCGCCGGCACCATCCGCGCCTACGCTATCACCGACGACAAGCGCCTGGCCTCGGCGCCCGACATTCCGACCGCGGAGGAAGCCGGGCTCAAGGGCTTCAACATGACGCTGTGGTCTGGCCTGTGGGTGCCCAAGGGCACGCCGAAGGAGATCGTCACCAGGCTCAATGCCGCAGCCGTGGAAGCGCTGAGCGATCCCGCCGTGAAGAAGCAGCTCGAAAGCCAGGGGCTGGAGATGACCCCGCAGAACCAGCTCACCCCCGAAGCGCTCGGCACGCGCCAGAAGGCCGAGATCGCCAAATGGTGGCCGATCATCAAAGCGGCGAACATCAAGGTGGATTGAGCGCAGGTGCTGGTGCGCTACTCCGATCCCATAAACCCCACCGGCGTCGCCACCGCAGCGGCATCCTTCGCCACCACGCGCTGGTCGCTCTTGCCGGCGACCACGCCGCTGCCCTCGAACCGCGCCCGGTAGACCAGCACGTTCTCGATCACGCGCTGGACGTAGTTGCGGGTCTCCGAGAGTGGGATGCGCTCGACCCAGTCGACCGGATCGACCTTGGGATCCCTGGGGTCGCCGCGCGCCTGCACCCATTCGCGCACGCGGCCGCGGCCGGCATTGTAGCCGGCGAAGGTCATGATCTGGTTGCCGCGATATTCCGACAGGAGTGCGCTCAGCTCGGCCGCGCCCATCTGGGTGTTGTAGACGGGATCGGAAACCATCTTGTCCCAGTCATAGGTCAGGCCGAAGCGCTTTGCGGTATCGCGGCCCGCTTCCGGCGTTACCTGCATCAGGCCGACGGCGTTGGCGGGCGACTTGTCGCGCTGGTCGAACGAGCTTTCGGTGCGCGCCACCGAATAGATCACGCTGGTCTCGATCGCGGGCGCGACCTGCTTGTGCTCGGGGATGCCGATGGTCGGGAAGGCGTAATGGTCGAGCGCCAGCCCGCGCGCCAGCGCCGACTTGCCGACCTCTAGCATCACGCGCGCATCGTTGCGCCGGCTGGCCAGTTCGCCGAGCGCTTCGAGCGCCGCGACGTCGGTACTCTCCTTGGCGAAATCCTCGGCGTAATAGAACACCATGTCGCGTTCGCCGATGCCGTAGAGCATCTCGGCGGCGCGCACGCGCTCGTCCGAGGGCGGGGTGTCGGCCGCGGCCAGCACGGGCGAGGGCGGACGCAGCTCGATGCGGTCAAGGCCAAGCTTCGCGCGGGCCAGCTGGCCGTAATAGGCGGTCGGATAGCGCGCCGCGGCCTGATAGCTCAGGCGCGCGTCCGCCATTGCATTCATCGCCTCGGCCGCGCGGCCGCGCCAATAATGCGCGCGCGACAGCGCGAGCGGATTGGCGGAGCCTTCGTCGATCGCGGCAAAGTGCATCATCGCCGTCCTGGGATCGTCGAGATAGCGCAGCGCGATCCAGCCGCACATGAAGTGATGGTCTACCCGGTAGACCTCCATCGCCGGGATGGCCGCCGTGCGCACCACGTCGTAAGCCGTCCTGGACTTGCCCTGGTCGAGCAGTTTGCGCGCGAGCAGGCGGCGCTCGCGCCACCAGGCGTCGGTGTCCTGCGCCGCCATCGTGTCGGGCGCGGCGGCCAGTATCACCTCGGCGGCGTCGTCGATGCGGTCGTTCTGGAGGTGCCATTGCGCGCGGCACAGCACGTAGCCGAGATCGCGGCGCGCTTCGGTCGAGACGTCCTCGAGATAGTCCTTGGCCTTGCTGGCCTTGCCGCTGACCGCGGCGCAGGCCTTCACGATCGCGAGCGCATCCTCGCCGAGCCGTTTTGCGGCGCGCCGTGCACCGGCATAGTCCTTGGCGCCGAGGCGCTTGTCCATGCGGGCGCGATGGTCGTCTGCAGTCAGCAGATCGCGGAACGCTTCGTAAGAATCCTCCTCGCTGCGCTCCGACAACTCGTCGGTGCGCCAGGCCTCGCGAACGAGACGCGCGGCTCTGTCGCTGTCACCTTCAGCGAGCAGTACGCGGGCGAGCGCGAACTTGCCCTTGGCGCTGGTCGGCCGGTCCATGGTGAATTTGTGCACGGTGGCCGCATCGCTCTTCTCCTGCCACAGCCGCGCCTCGGCGCGGCGGCGGAGCAGGGCACTGCTCGGCCAGTCCGGATTGGCGGCGAGAAAGGCCGCGTAGCGCTTGAAATTCGCGGTGCTCTCGGAATGGCGCAGGATGAACCAGTCGGCGAGCTTCGCCCCGGCGGGATCGGCAATGCGGTCGCGCGCCGCGCTCGCGTCGTCGGTCTTGCCCTTGCGCGCGAGATCGATGGCGTCCTTCAGCGCGGCGAGATCGCCGGTCAGCGGCGGCAGCATCGGCTTGTCCGAGACCTCGTTGTCCTGCTTGTTCGACTTGCGCTTGGCCTCGGCATGCCTGCCATGGCGCGACTTCGCCGCAGCGTGACGCTGCTTGCCGGCTTTCGCCTCATGTGTCTTCTTCGACGCGGACGATTTGTGACTGCTCTTCGCCGCCAGCTCGGCGGGGAGGAGGGCCATCGCGGCCACAGCAACGACACACGCGAGCGAGCGTAGGCACTGGTTCATTGCGTGGTCCCCCTGCGAAACCAGTACAAACCAAAGTCCGCGACGACATGCGGCTCGAGAATCAAACGACAACCAGACGATGCCACGGCATCGTTTCGCATTCCTCACGCTCACGCAACAATGCGGCAAAATACAGATGGGAACTCTGGAACTTCCGAAATCGCAAAAGGTGGTGGTTTTTAACCTTTGTTAACGAGTGGGGCTCTCGCGACGGTTGCGTACGACCGCGGCGTCGCGAATGGCCAGATTGCGCGTGTTCCCGCGGCGAAATCCGGTGTAATGAGTTCCCTGGACCCTCCTTTCAGCGTTTGCCCCGCCCTCATGCCGCTTTTCAACCAGTCGATCCGGCGCAAGATCGTCGGCATCGCCCTCGGATTGATCGTCCTGATGCTCGTCACCTCGATCCTGTCGATGGTGATGTCGAGCCAGGTCGGTGTCCTCCTGGGCGAGCTGAGCAACCGATACATCCCAGCCTATAGTCATCTGGCCCGTGCCAATATCCGCTCGCTGGAGCGGGCGCTGGCGCTGCGGCGAATGGTCATGACCAGGATGGGGTCGCCGTCGGACGAGGAGGCCTATGCCGCGCGGCTTCGCGACTTCGAGGGATTGGATCGCAAGTTCGAGGAAGAGGCCGAGACCGCGCGCAAGCTCATCAACGCCATCATCGACGACCCCAGCACTTATTCCGACAATGCCGCGCTGGCAAGGCTCGACGTCCGCATCGAAGGCGCTGTCACCGAGCTGCGGCGCAATCTTGACGACGGCAATGCCAAGCTGCTCAAGCAGATCGAGGCCAAGGACATGGCCGAGGCCCGCGGCACGCTGGAACAGCTCGACGCGCTGCGCGATGCGTTCAACCAGAGGATCGATGCTATCCGCGCCGACATGCTGACGCAGGTCTTCTTCTCGACCTCGCAGGTGATCAGCCGCCAGAGGCAGGCGATCATCATCTCCGGCATCGTGACCGTGCTTGCGGCGGTGGTCGGATTTGCGTTTGCGCTGCTCGTCTCCAGCGGCATCACGCGGCCGGTGCGACTGCTGCTTGCCGGCACCCGCGAGGTCGAGGCGGGCCGCTTCGACAAGACCATCACGGTCTCGACCACGGACGAGATCGGCGAACTCGCCGCCGCCTTCAACCGCATGATCGAGCAGTTGCGTCAGAACGAGCGCATTCGCGAGACCTTTGGCCGCTACATCGATCCCAAGGTGGTGCAGGGCCTGATCGACCGGCCCGAGGTCGCCATCGACGGCCAGCGCCGGGTGATGACCATCATGTTCTCCGACATGAGCGGCTTCACCTCGATGAGCGAGGGCATGACCCCGCGCGGCCTCGTCAAGGTGATGAACCACTACTTCACGGTGATGTCCGCTCCGATCAGGACGCACCGCGGCGTGATCGACAAATATATCGGCGACGCCATCATGGCCTATTGGGGCCCGCCCTTCATCGAGGAGGACGAGCCGGCGCTGCTCGCCTGCTTCGCCGCCATCGACATGGCCGACCAGGTGCCCGCGCTGCAGAAGCAATTGCCCGACCTGCTCGGCATCCGCGCCATGCCGGCGCCGTGCGATCTGCGGATCGGCATTGCCACCGGCGAGGTCCTGACCGGCAGCATCGGCTCCGAGCTGATGATGAGCTTTACGGTGATGGGCGACGCCGTGAACCTCGCCTCGCGCCTGGAAGCCGTCAACAAGACCTACGGCACCCGTATCCTGATCTCGCAGGCGACGGCGGAGGCGATCGGCACGGCCTGCGAGCTGCGTGAGATCGATCGCCTGACGGTCGCCGGCCAGAGCGTGCCGCAAGCCATTTTCGAAGTGATGAGCAAGGCGCACGGGCTCAGCGTGCCGCAGGAGACCCTGCGCGCGCGCTATGCGGAAGGCCTCGCCGCCTATCGCGCCCGCCGCTTCGACGAGGCTCGCGCCGCGTTCAACGCGGCGCTGGAAGCCGTCCCCGGCGACGGCCCGTCGCGCACGCTGCTCGCCCGCATCGCGCAATTCGAAGCCAGCCCGCCGGACGAGGGGTGGGACGGTGCTTGGCGGCTGGAGCAGAAGTAAGCGGTTGCGGCGGTGTCTCCACGCCGCCTTCACCGACGAAAATTCATTCTACTCCATAACGATGTTCGCCGTGACCTATTTCCCGGGCTTAGGTTTGCCGTCCTTGAGGCGTTTGATGGGGATACGCCGATGACAGATCTTGAGGACAGGCTGGAACGGTTCGAGACGCTCACCGCCGAATGCGAGTTGATCACCAAGCTCGCCACCGACAGCACCAAGCGCGAGTTCTATCTGAAGTTGGCGGAGCAGTATCGCCAGTTGGCGATCGATCTGCGGCAGGCGATTGCGACCAAGGCTGCGGCTTGAGGTCGATCTTCGACGTCAGCCTCGGACATGCAAACCGCTGCATGATGGGTGGAACCATCGCGGGGCCGCGCGGCTGAAAGCCGTTTTTAACGTTTGGCACGCATCCTTGAGGCGTGGAGACGCTTGCTGGGCTGCTCCGCTGTGGGAATGCCGCGGCTCGTTGCAATGCAACGCGACTCGCGGATATCGTTTGATCATGCCTCACAGGGCCCTCCCATGCGCCTCCTTGCGGTGATCGTGCTCACGCTGATGACAGCGGCCTGCAACCAGGAGCAGGACATCACCGGCTCGACTCCGGTCTGCGCGATGCGGACCTACACCTCCTACAATCCCCGCGACATCAACCAGTGCGTTGCGGCCTGCAAGGCGTGCGACCACGGCAACACCGTCACCTGCTCGACGTCCTGCACGCTCAAGGGTGCGCGCTGAGTCGCCTCGATTCCCCGGGACGGGACTGACGGTGCCCCGGCACCGGAACGATTGCGTCGGATCATCATTAGAACAGGCAGGCAGGACACGGAGTCCAATGGAATGGGGATGCTCGATCCCGGTCGGTTTCTGGTGTCATGCTCGCATTGCGAGGCCTGGCCGATGGCGGCGAATGTGAAACGCGCGGGCTGGTCGGCATCTCCGCACGAGGTCCGCTTCATGTGCCCGCGCTGCCGCCGCGAGGAGACCGCCATCATCTCCGCTTCCGGGCAGCTGATGCCGATCAAGCGCGCTGACATCCCGACGCACGACGTGGCCGTGGGCCAATCCCAGGCCTTGCGTCCAAGAGGGCGGACGTAAGCGCTGGCGCATTGCCTGATCCTTTTGGAACCCGGGCGACGCCTGGGCGTTTCTGCCTCGACATCAACGCATCGAGGGCCGTGCGAATGATCAGCGAACATTTCGACACCCGCACACGGATCAACATGAAGCTGGCGCTGGACCGGATCTGCCGCAATCGCCCCGTCGGCGAGGACCATGGCTTCCGCAGGTCGGTCGCCGAGAAGATCATCCGCTGCGCGCTGACGGGCCGTACCGGCATCGGCCAGCTCGTCGATGCCGGTGAGCGGGCGACGGTGCGGACGCGCTTTGAAACCGAACGGGCCTGATTGCGCCAGCTCAATCCTCGGTGCGGGACTTCGGTGCTCACGCAACCGGCCGATTGACTCCCCGCTTGTCCGGCTCGTAGATTGCTACGTGACGGTTCTCCTCACGGAGATCAAAAGGGAACGTGGTGCGGGAATGTCCAAACTTTCGGGATTGTCTCAATGCCATGGCTGCCCCCGCAACTGTAAGCGGTGAATCTCTCGTCATATGCCACTGGGAATCTCGGTCCCGGGAAGGCGACGCAGAGGTAACGACCCGCGAGCCAGGAGACCTGCCGTCAGCCGTGGTCACACGCGAAGATGTCGGTCGGGGAGTACAGACATTGGCTTCATCGGAGCAATCCATCGCTCCGCGGTGAAACCTCGTTCGCTGTGACGTGCCACTGACGTCACACCGAGGTTACAACTGTGTCCCGTATTGTCTCTGCCGCCAGGCGCCTCAGCGCCGGCCTGTTCGCGACCACTTCTCTTTGCTCGCTCGATCCATCGCTCGCCCGCGCGCAGCAAGCCGTCGCCGAGCAACTGCCGCCGATCGAAGTGACGAGGCCCGACGACCCGAACCGCACGCGCGCCCGGGCGACCGGCGACGGCGACACGACGAGCCGGCGTGCGCCCCCGAAGGTCGCCCGGAGCGGAGCGCCGGCAGCCGGTTCCTCCGGCGCCGCCAGTGAGGCCGTCGCCGGCACCGGCGGCATTGTCGGGGCCGCCACGACCGTGATCACGGCCGCGGACATCGCACATGCGCCGTCGCAGACGCTCGCCGAGATCATCGCGGCGCAAGTCCCGGGCGCCCAGATCACGACGCTTTATGGCGGCCCGGTTACCGCGAAGACCGGCGTCGATTTGCGCGGCTTCGGCGCGTTTGCCACCGCCAACACGCTGGTGCTGGTCAACGGCCGGCGGCTGAACGACATCGACATGGCGCAGGTGGACCTCTCCACCATCCCGCTCAATTCAATCGAGCGCGTCGAGATCACGCGCGGCAATTCCGGCGCTGTGCTCTACGGCGACAATGCGGTCGGCGGCGTGATCAACATCGTCACCAGGAACGGCGTCGGCGGACCGCCGGTGGCCGCGCGCATCGAGGCCGGCTTCGGCTCGTTCAACACCAGGCTTGGCAATTTCTCGACGTCGCTCAATTCCGGGCCGTGGTCGACCTCGTTCTACGGCAACGCCGTCAGCACCGACGGCTACCGCGACAACAATCGCTATGTCCAGAAGAACGGCGTCGGCAATCTCAACTACACGACATCGGGCCTGACCGCTTTCCTGACCGTAACAGGCGACGATCAGGAACTGCGGTTGCCGGGCGGCCGCACCGTCGATCCCTCCATCGGCCTCGACGAACTCGCCAGCAACCGAAGGGGGACCAGCACGCCCTTCAACTATGCCAACCAGCAGGGCTTCAGCGCCACCGCGGGCTTCACCAAGACCCTGGTCAACGGCGTCGATCTCATCGTCGACGGCGGCGTGCGCGACAAGAAGCAGCAGAGCGCGTTCTTTGCGAGCCCAGCGCCGGTGCCCGCGTTCTTCACGTCGACCTATGTCGACGCGGATCTGACGACCTGGTCGATCACGCCGCGGCTCAGCGTGAAGAGCCTGCTGCTGGGACTGCCGTCGCAGCTGTTGACCGGCATCGACTATTACGATGCGAGCTTTCAGCAGAACCGCGGTGCCGGGCAGGGGCTCGCGCCCTGGCACAATTACGACCTCAGGCAGCAGACGGTTGCGGGCTATTTCCAGCACACACTGGGCGTGGCGCCGACTACCGAATTGTCCTATGGCGCGCGGGTGCAGACCATCAGCCTGTCGGCCCGCGACAAGTTCGATTCCTCAGCTCCGTTCAACGCCGACATCGGCGCGCTCCCGCTCAGCAGCAATGAGACCCAATACGCGCTGCATCTCGGTGCCGAGCATCGCCTCAACGAGACGGTTTCGTTGTTCGGCCGTGCCGCGCGCGCGTTCCGCACGCCCGACGTCGACGAGCGCGTGTCGTCAGGTCCGTCGTTCGACCCCTTCACCTTTGCTGCGATCCCGCAGACGTTCCAGCTCAAGACCCAGACCTCGCAGGATGTCGAGGGCGGGCTGCGCATCAAGGCAGGCGGGCTGCAGATGCAGAGCAGTCTCTACCTGATGGACCTCAGCAACGAGATCCATTTCAACCCCATCCTGTTCTACAACACCAATCTCGATCCGACCCGCCGCTATGGCTCGGAGACAAGTCTGTCATATCGCGTCAACGATGCCCTGCTGCTGCGTTCCGCCATGGCGGTCACGCGGGCCGTCTTCCGCGAAGGCGTCTGGGCCGGCAACGACGTGCCGCTGGTGTCGCGCTACACCGCCAGTGCGGGCGTCACCTGGAACATCTGGCAGAACTATGTGGTGCTCGATGCCACCGCGCGGTTCTGGAGCGAGCGGCGCATGGACAACGACCAGGCAGGAACGCAGAAGCCGATTCCTGCCAACGGCACCATCGACCTCAAGCTCAGCGGACAGTTCGAACGCTATTTCTGGTCGCTGAGCGTCAACAATGTGCTGAACGCGCTCTACTACGACTATGCGATCGCGAGCACCTTCACCGATGGCCGCTTCAGCGCCTATCCGCTGCCCGGCCGCACTTACCTGCTCAAGGCCGGCGCCACGTTCTGACCCCGGGTGGGGCTGTCATATGCCCTCAAATGCACTAGGCTTCAAACAGAAGGAGATCATCCATGGCTCTCGACATCCTGCCGTCTCACGGCGACCGTCTGCGGCTTCATCCGGTTGCGCCGCGCCTCGCGCCGATGTTTGGCTTTGTGCTGCTGACAGTGTCATGCGCGCTGGCAAGCTTCGCGTTCGCCTGTGCCACGCCGTTCGCGGCTTTCGCCGTCGTCGCCGCGGCGATGCTGCCGCTGCGTCCGGCGCTGCTCGTCGTCACCGGCGCCTGGCTCGTGAACCAGAGCATCGGCTTTGGCGTGCTGCACTATCCCATCGATGGCAGCACCATCGCCTGGGGCCTTGTCATCGGCGCGGCTGCGCTTCTCGCGACCATTGCTGCGTCGAGCATCCTGCGCATGCTGCCGCAGGGCCGCACGCCGCTGATGCTGGCGCTCGCGCTGGTCGCCGCCTATGCGGTCTATGAGCTTGCGCTGCTTGCCGCGACGCCGTTGCTCGGCGGCGAGGGCGCCTTCACCGCCGCCATCGTGACGCGCATAGGGCTGACCAGCGCCGCCTGGCTCGCCGGCCTCGTCGCTACTTGCGAGATCGTTCGCCTGGTCGATCCGCTCGGCCGTGCGATGCGGAACGCGTAAGGCGCCACCGTGGTTCAAGTCCGGTCATTGCGATGACCGGACCTTGACCCACCGCCGCAAGGCGACGGCCGTCCAGAGCGCGCACGCTGCCGCGGGGAATGACATTGGTATCTGGCGACGTAGCCATGTCCATGGCTGTCCACGCCGACTCACTTGGCTGAGCTCAAATCTCCGAACCAAGCGCGGGCGCATCATTACTGTGGTCAAATCTAAAGTTGCGTCTCGTCATTTCCGCGAGGTATCGAAGTAAGCCAACCCGTGTCCTTGGGGCCACGATTGTGCTGTCCACGCAACAGTTCCGGGCGATTTAACCGTTATCGCAGTCCGTTCGTATCAACGCCGCTTTTTGGCCACACCCGAACATGAATAAAATTGCTCTAATGTTTAGGGCTGCGGTGCCCGTGACAGGCGAAGGGAAATCCCAAGGTCGATTCAAATCTTGGGTCTGATTTTCCGGGTCTGACAAGGGTTAGCCAAGGAAACTGGTCGCGATGGATGCGAAGACCAACATCAAGCAGAGGCTGCCGAGCCGTCACGTGACGGAAGGCCCTACGCGCGCGCCCCATCGGTCCTACTTCTACGCCATGGGCCTGACCACCGAGCAGATCCACCAGCCCTTCGTCGGTGTCGCTTCGTGCTGGAACGAGGCCGCTCCATGCAATATCTCCCTGATGCGCCAGGCGCAGGCGGTGAAGAAGGGCGTGGCATCGGCCGGCGGCACGCCACGTGAATTCTGCACCATCACCGTCACCGACGGTATCGCCATGGGCCATGACGGCATGCGCTCCTCGCTGCCGTCGCGCGAGTGCATCGCCGATTCCGTCGAGCTGACCGTCCGCGGTCATGCCTATGACGCGCTGGTGGGCCTTGCCGGCTGCGACAAGTCGCTTCCGGGCATGATGATGGCCATGGTCCGCCTCAACGTGCCTTCGATCTTCATCTACGGCGGCTCGATCCTGCCCGGCAATTTCCGCGGGCAGCAGGTCACCGTGCAGGATATGTTCGAAGCGGTCGGCAAGCACTCGGTCGGCGCGATGTCGGACGAGGATCTCGACGAGATCGAGCGCGTGGCCTGCCCCTCGGCGGGCGCCTGCGGCGCGCAGTTCACCGCCAACACCATGGCGACCGTCTCGGAAGCCATCGGCTTGGCGCTGCCATACTCGGCCGGCGCTCCAGCCCCTTATGAAATTCGCGACGCCTTCTGCATGACCGCGGGCGAGAAGGTGATGGACCTGATCGCCCAGAACATCCGGCCGCGCGACATCGTGACCCTCAAGGCGCTGGAGAATGCGGCCGCCGTTGTCGCCGCCTCTGGTGGCTCGACCAATGCTGCACTGCACCTGCCGGCGATCGCGCATGAGTGCGGCATCAAGTTCGACCTGTTCGACGTCGCCGAAATCTTCAAAAAGACACCTTATGTCGCGGATTTGAAGCCGGGTGGCCGTTATGTCGCCAAAGACATGTTTGAAGTAGGTGGCATACCGCTTCTGATGAAGACGCTGCTCGACAACGGATTTCTCCACGGTGACTGCATTACGGTCACCGGTCGAACGATCGCCGAAAACCTCAAAAGCGTGAAATGGAATCCGCACCAGGACGTGGTGCACCCGGCGGACAAACCCATTACCGTTACTGGCGGTGTGGTCGGTCTGAAGGGCAATTTGGCGCCAGAAGGTGCGATCGTGAAAGTCGCGGGAATGTCCAACCTCAAGTTTACCGGTCCGGCCAGGTGCTTCGACCGTGAGGAGGATGCTTTCGAGGCGGTCCAGCAGCGCACCTATCGGGAAGGCGAAGTCATCGTGATCCGCTACGAGGGGCCCAAGGGCGGTCCCGGCATGCGGGAAATGCTCCAGACCACCGCGGCGCTGACCGGCCAGGGCATGGGCGGCAAGATCGCGCTCATTACCGACGGCAGGTTCTCCGGCGCCACCCGCGGCTTCTGCATCGGCCATGTCGGGCCGGAAGCGGCCATCGGTGGCCCGATCGGGCTGCTCCAGGACGGCGACATCATCGAGATCGACGCCGTCGCCGGTACCCTTAACGTAAAATTGAGCGACCAGGAGCTTGCCCAGCGCAAGACCAAATGGAGCGCTCGCGCGACTAACCATACGACGGGCGCGCTCTGGAAATATGCTCAGCAGGTTGGACCAGCGGTCGGTGGGGCAGTGACCCATCCGGGCGGCGCGCACGAGAAACAGTGTTATGCGGACATCTAGGCGTGCCATTGTTGCGTTTGTGTTGGGGGCCAGTGCGCTGGCCGCGCCGGCGTTTGCCTTCGACGGCTCGCCGGCCAACAACAAGGACGCCACCATCCCGGTCGTGACCACCTTGCCGGGCACGGCGGGAACCGTCCGCAGCAAGGTTCCGGCACCGACCCAGGAAACCTCGCTCAGCGCGCTGCAATATGCCGCCGAGGGCGGGCATCCGATCGCGCAGTGGAAGCTCGGCCGCATGTACGCCAATGGCGACGGCGTGGTTCAGGACGACGTGCGCGCCTTCGAATATTTCAGCCGGATCGCCAATGCGCATGCCGAGGACAGCCCGTCGGCGCCGCAGGCGCAGATCGTGGCTAACGCCTTCGTCGCGCTCGGCCGCTACTATCTCAGCGGCATCCCGAACTCGAAGATCAAGCCGGACCAGGACCGGGCTAGGGAGATGTTCTCCTACGCGGCCTCCTATTTCGGCAACGCGGACGCCCAGTACGATCTCGCCCGGCTGTACCTGAAGACGCCGGATGCCTCCCGCGAGGATTTCCGCTATGGCGCGCGCTGGCTTGGCCTCGCCGCCCAGAAGGGCCAGCACGAGGCCCAGGCGCTGCTCGGCCAGATGCTGTTCAACGGCGACCGCCTGCCGCGGCAGGCCGCGCGCGGCCTGATGTGGCTGACGCTGGCGCGCGACAGCGCCGGTGCCGAGGAGACCTGGATCAAGGAAAACTACAACCGAGCCTTCGCCAAGGCCTCCGACGACGACCGCGCCATGTGCCTGCAGATGCTGGAACAGTGGGTGCAGGGCCGCCGCGACTGATCCGCTGAGGCGGCTTACGCCGCCTCGAGATCCAGATCCGCCCACACTGGCACGTGGTCCGACGGCTTCTCCCAGGCCCGCACATAGCTGTCGATCCCGACATTGGCGAGCTTGTCGCTGGCCTGCGGCGACAGCAGCAGATGGTCGATGCGCAGGCCATGGTTCTTCTGCCAGGCGCCGGCTTGGTAATCCCAGAAGGTGTAGAGCCCGGGCTCGTCGGTGACAGCCCGCAGGGCATCGGTCAGGCCGAGACCGAGCAGGGACTGAAAACTCTCCCGCGTCTCCGGCTTGAACAGGGCGTCCTCGGTCCAGGCTGCCGGGTTGTGGACGTCGCGGGCGTGCGGGATGACGTTGAAGTCGCCGGCGAGGATCAGCGGCTCCTCGGTCTTGAGGCGCTCCTTCGAATACTCAAGAAGCCGCGACATCCATTTGAGCTTGTAAGGATATTTCTCGGTCCCGACCGGGTTGCCGTTGGGCAGATAGAGGCAGGCGATGCGCAGCACGCCGCGCTTCAGCGTCACCACGCCTTCGAGGAAGCGGGCATGGGCATCCTCGTCGTCGCCGGCCAGCCCCGACTTGGTCTCGTCGAACGGGAGCTTGGAGAGCAGGGCGACGCCGTTGAACGTCTTCTGCCCGTGCGTGACCACGTTGTAGCCGAGCGCCTCGATCTCCAGCCGCGGGAAGGCCTCGTCAACGCATTTGATCTCCTGGAGGCAGACGATGTCCGGCTGGCATTCCTTCAGCCAGGTCAGGAGGAGATCGATCCGCTGCCGGACCGAATTCACGTTCCAGGTGGCGACTCTGATGGGCATTTGGACGGCTCCGGACAGGGGCCTTGGTTAGAACAAAATGCAAACGCGCCCGTCAAGGACGCCGCAAAATCTCCCACAAAATTAACCCGGCTTAAGCCGCCGCTGCGCCATTGATATCGAAGAGGTTTTCGAATGGGATGGCCGGACAAATCCATGAAGCGAAGCGAGCCGCGCGACGGGCTGGTCGGCGCTTTCCTGTACTGGCTCGGCGGCTTCGAGATCGAGGACGGCCTGACCGCCGATCTCAGCGAGCGCGAGATGCGCCGCATCCGCGCCAAGCAGATCGACGCGGTGACACGGCTGATCCCGGTGACGATGGGCGTCACCCTGCTCAACGTCGCCATCGTGCTGATCCTGTTCTGGGGCAAGGGCTGGAACGATTTCCTCGCGATCTGGGGCCTGACGCTCGCCGCCACCGCCTCGCTCGCGGTGCGCTCATGGCGCCGGTCGCACAAGAACCCGCCGCAGGAGGCTTCACTGCGCGCGGCGCGGCACATGCTGCGGCAGGCATTCTTCCTCGCCGCGATCTGGGGCACGCTCCCGCTCGCGTTGTTCAGCCACATCGAGCCGACCAGCCAGCTGATCCTGGCCTGCCTGATGGTCGGCATGATGTCCGGCGGCGCCTTCACGCTGTCGACCTTTCCGCGTGCGGGCCTCGTCTATCTCGCCACCATGACGGTCGGCTGCGCCGGCGCGCTGTTGCTGTGCGGCACCGGGCCGTATCTGGTGACCTCGGTGTTCCTGCTGCTGTTCGCGTTCTTCATGGCGCGCAACATCGTCTCGCAGGGCAATTTGTTCCTCGGCAATCTCAAGGCCCAGCTCGAGCTCGAACGGCAGACCGAGATCATCTCGCTGCTTTTGAAGGATTTTCAGGAGAACGCCAGCGACTGGTTGTGGCAGACCGATGCCGAAGGACATCTGGTCGACGTGCCCCAGCGCTTCGCCGACGTCGCGCAGCTGCCGCTGCCGCTGCTGAAGGGATCGCACTTCGCCGACGTGCTCGACATGCTCTGCCCCGAGGACAAGAGCGCGGCCTACAACATCGTCGGCCTGATGGAGCACGCCGAACCGCTGCACGAGATGAACCTCAAGGTCGTCGCCGGCGGCGAAGCGCGGCTGTGGTCGTTCACGGCGAAGCCGGCCTATGACCGCGACGGCCAGTTCCTCGGCTATCGCGGCTTCGGCCGCGACGTCACCGAGCGCTGGCGCGCCGAAAAGGCCGAGGCCGAGAGCCGGGCCAAGTCGAATTTCCTCGCGGTGATGAGCCACGAGATCCGCACGCCCATGAACGGCGTGCTCGGCCTTGCCAGCATGCTGCTCGAAACCGAACTCGATCCGGAGCAGCGCGAGGCCGTCACCACGATCCGCGAGTCCGGCGACAACCTCCAGCGCATTCTCAACGACATCCTCGATCTCTCCAAGCTCGAGGCCGGCCGCTTCACGTTCGAGGCGGTCGACTTCGCGCCGCAGACGCTGGGCGAAACGGTCGCGACCGTCGTGCGTGCGGGGGCCAAGAGCAAGGGGCTCGCGGTCAATGTCGTGCTCGACCCGAGCCTGCCGCCGACGCTGCGCGGCGACGTCGCGCGCATCCGTCAGGTGCTGCACAACCTCGCATCGAACGCGGTGAAGTTCACCGATGCCGGCGAGGTGACGATAGCGGCGACCTGTCAGGCGCGCCGAGATCTGCTCGCGACCGTCGAATGGACCGTGACCGACAGCGGCATCGGCATCGCCCCCGACAAGGTCGGGCAGCTCTTCAGCGACTTCGCCCAGGCCGATGCCTCGATCAGCCGCCGCTTCGGCGGCACCGGGCTTGGACTTGCGATCTCCCGGCGCATCATCGAGCAGATGGGTGGCACCATCGGCGTCACCTCGACGCCGGGCGAGGGTTCGACCTTCCGCTTCACGCTGGTGCTGCCATGGAGCCAGGCGCAGGAATCCGACCAGACGACAGACCGCGACGAGGCCGACGAGCTGAAGGCGCGTATCGTCGAGCTCGATCGGCCGCTCAAGGTCCTGGTCGCCGAGGACGATGCCGTCAACCGGATGGTCGTGAGCAAGATGTTGGGTGCCTTCGACGTCGAGCTGAGCGTGGTCACCGATGGCATCGCGGCCGTCGCGGCGGCGTCCGAGAGCGACCATGATGTCGTGCTGATGGACGTGCGCATGCCCGGCATGGACGGCCTTGCCGCCACCCGCGCGATCCGCGCGCGAGGCGGCCGCTTCGATGCCTTGCCGATCATTGCGCTTACCGCCAATGCCTTCCCCGAAGACGTCAAGATCTGCCGCGAAGCGGGCATGTCGGACTTCCTGGCAAAGCCGCTACGGAAGCCCGCGCTGGTCGCGGCCTTGCTGCGCGCGCTGGACGGCAACGTTGCTGTTGCCCCGGAGGACGCGCCGCTTCAGCCGGCGCTGGAGCCGGGCGAGGTGGAGTGGACGGACGAGGAAAGGCAGATGACGGGCGCGTAGGCGCTAGCCACGTGCCTGAATAGGCGTTTCGCACCGGTTGGCCGGACGCTGGAAATTTGGATGCGCCGTGTTACCTTGCTCCGCCATGCGCCTTGTTGCCCTGCTTCTCATCTTGTTCACGGCCTCTGCCCGCGCCGGCGACGGGCCGCTGACGAGCGCGCACATGATGTTGCCTGTCGCAATTTCCGGCAACAAGGTGTCGCTCGAAAGCTTCGTCGTTCGTCCTGATCGGCCCGGCAAATTTCCTCTCGTCGTGATCACTCACGGAATGCCTCTTGGCTCCGGCGAGGAATTCTTCACTGCGATCCTCAACCGCTCGCCGGTCGATTACAGCAAGGCGGCAGTCGCCTTCGCGCAGCGAGGATATGCGGTGGTCTCGATCATGCGCCGTGGCTATGGCCGATCTGGGGGAGGGTTCTCCGAGTCTGCGCGGCAGACCTGCGACTATCTTCCGGCCGCGCGCGCCGCTAGCGAAGATGTCGTTGCGGCGCTCGCTTCACTGCGGAATGAGCCCTGGGTCGACGCTGAGCATGTTGTCTTGCTCGGTCATTCCGTTGGGGGGCTCACGGTGTTGGCCGTGGCCGCACAGGACATACCGGGGGTCGTTGGCGCCGTGAATTTCGATGGCGGCCGGAGTAGCTTCTCCGCACCCAACCAACCCTGCGCGCCTGATCATTTGGTCGATACAGTCGCCGCATTGGGGCGCACGGCCCATGTTCCGGTGCTTTGGCTCTATGCCGAGAACGATCAATTCTACGGTCCAGACTTGGCACGGCGCATGTTCGCGGCCTACAGCGCTGGCGGTGCGCCAGTGCAGCTGCATGTGCTGCCTCCGTTCGAACCCAACGGCCACAATACTGTCATGCTCGCGCCGGCAGATACTTGGTTTCCGTCAGTCGACCTCTTTCTTGAAAAGTTAGGTCTTCCAACCAAGACTGTCATCGGGCCGCCGTTGTTCGCTGAGCTGCCAATCCCGCCGGGGGCTGTCGCCGCTTGTCAGGAGGCGTTCGCGGGCTACCTCGCCAATCCCGATGATGCCAAGGCCTTCGCGGTGAGTACGCGCGGCCACTGCGGGACTGGATTTGGCCGCACAGCTCTCGAGGCGCGTGAGCCTGCTTTGATGAAATGCAAGATCAATTCGCGCGGCGAGGATTGCAGGCTTTACGCGGTCGGACAGAAGCTTGCGGGGGATTGAACCGCAGTCCACGCGATCCCTTGCAAGATGCGCCGTCACAGTTTTCCATAGACCCGCGCGGCGACCGCCTTCAGGCGCTCGACCGAGCCGGACTCCGGGTGCGGCTTGACCGGCGCGAACAGGATCGAAGCCTGCCGGCCGTTCTTCCAGACAAAGATGTTGACGGCATTGCCGTTGCCCTTGGTGCAGGAATGTTCGCCGAACGCTTCGCTGCCAAGCTCGGGGATCGCGACGTGTTGGCAAGGGCCTGCGCGTTTCATCATGCTGATGACCGTGTCGCGTGACATCGCGATCACCGCAACGGCCATGGTGTTGGCCTCGCGATCGAACATCATGCAGCTGCCCGCGCCGGTCCGCTGGACCTGCAGCGTGCTCTTGTCGAGAAAGCCGTCGGCATCCGAGGCCGTGAGCCACTCGCAGTCGCCGAACCTCTCGCTGGTCTTGGTCACATTTGCGATGGCAATGCGCGCGGCTTCGGTGGCCGGTCCGAGCAGCACGCTGTCGGCACGCCGGCCGGTCGGGTAGACGCTGATCTGCAGAATGTAATCGCCGGACAAGGCCACGACCGAGGCCTCCTGGCGCTGCGCGTCGGCAGCGGTCGTCCCGCCCTGGCTTTCATCGCCGAGCCCGGACACCGCGTTCAGCGGCATGCGCTCACTGAGCGTCTTGACGAAGGTCGCGTACAATTCCCTGGCGCGATCCTTGTCGGGATTGCGGAATACGGTCAGCATCATCGTGTCGCCGCGCCCGCCCTGGTAGATGCAGCCCCGGCCGTCCTGATTTGAAATCAACGACCATTTGAGCGCCGGCATCGCGCCGGCGAGCTCCTTGGATGTGATGAAGGGGCAGGTTTCGGCAGCGAGCGCGGGAAGCACCGGGAGGGTCGCGATTGCGAGGAGCAGGGCGAGGCAAGCGAACAGACGATCGATCGTGCGCATTGGAAAATTGACTACCGCTAATGGCGCCGTTGACGATGTTTCAATTTTTCGAAGGACTGGACTGCGGGCAGGGGCCGCTTCAGCAGCTAGGCTGTATCGAACCCGCCGCGCGTGCGTCCGGCCGAGTCCGACCTTGGGGGACCTCGCGATGATCCCACCCTACCCCTGTTTTGCCCGACGCGTCAATCGTTATTCGTAAAAGCCGAAATGCATCCCGCCGGCCTGCCGGCTACTGTGCGTGGGGTTGTTTTTCCGGTTTTGAGTCGGATCAGATCGAGAAGCTGGTCCCGCAGCCGCAGGACGCCGTCGCGTTCGGATTGTTGACGCGGAACGAGGCTCCGATCAGATCATCGACGAAATCGACCTGCGACCCCGCCAGGAACGGTTGTGAGGCGGAATCGACCAGCACCACGGCACTCTCCTGCTCGATCACGAGATCGTCGTCGGTGCGAGCGCGATCGATGTCGAACTTGTACTGGAAGCCGGAACAGCCGCCGCCCTCGACGGAGATGCGCAGCATCGCGCCTGTGCCTTCGCCCTTGAGGATCTCCCCAATCCGGCGTGCGGCGCGGTCACTGATGGTCACGTCTGTCGTCATAGGTCCTCTCCGATAGGCCCGCGATCATACCAAATTCACTTGGCGGATTCACTTGCCCCAATTCATTTGGTATCCCGCGTCCGGCATAGTTAAGTGCCACCATACGCAGAATCAAATGGATAGGGACTAAATTCGCCGTGTCCGTCGGAATGGCAGCTCCCCGCGCGCCCTATGCCTGCGACCCCGATCGCAGCCGCGGCCGGCTGGTCGCGGAGCCGCCGAGCCGGACCCGCAGCCCGTTCCGGCGCGATTGCGACCGGGTGATCCATTCCACCGCGTTCCGCCGCCTGAAGTACAAAACCCAGGTGTTCGTGTTCCACGAGGGCGACCATTACCGCACCCGGCTGACCCATTCGCTGGAGGTGGCCCAGATCGCCCGGGCGCTGGCCCGGCAGCTTGGGCTCGACGAGGACCTGACCGAAACGCTGGCGCTCGCCCACGATCTCGGCCATCCGCCGTTCGGGCACGCCGGCGAGCGGGCGCTGGACGCCTGCCTGAAGGATTTTGGCGGCTTCGACCACAATGCCCAGACGCTCCGCGTCGTCGCCTCGCTCGAGCACCGCTATCCCGAGTTCGACGGGCTCAACCTGACCTGGGAGTCGCTGGAGGGGATCGTCAAGCACAACGGCCCATTGACGGATCGCAGCGGCGCGCCGGTCGGGCGCTATCGCGAGCATGGCATTCCCGTCGGCATCGCCGACTACACTGGGACCTACGACCTCGAACTCTGGAGCTTCGCTTCGCTCGAAGCCCAGGTCGCAGCGCTCGCCGATGACATCGCCTATGACGCGCACGATATCGACGACGGCCTGCGCGCCGGCCTGTTCCATCTCGACGACCTCAAGGTGATGCCGCTCACCGCGGAGATCATCGCCGAGACGTCGGCGCATTACCCCGACCTCGAGGACGTCAGGCGCGGTGCCGAGCTGGTGCGGGAGCTGATCTCCCATCTGATCGGCGCGGTGTTCACGGAGGCGCAGAAGAACATCGCGGCGGTGAAGCCGCAATCGGCCCAGGACGTGCGCCAGCAGAGCCGGGCGCTGGTCGTGTTCCCCGCCGAGGTCGCCGAGGAGGAGGCCGCGATCAAGCGCTTCCTCTATCAGCACATGTACCGCCACAAGCGGGTGATGCGGGTGATGGGGGAGGCCGAGCAGATCCTGTTCGACCTGTTCGCGAAATACCTGAAGGTGCCGGCCGAGCTGCCGCCGGAATGGCTGGCAGGGGCGGAGGCGGACGATGAGGGCGACCGGGCCCGGCGGATCGGCAATTTCATTGCCGGAATGACCGACCGTTTCGCCCTGACCGAACACCAGCGGCTCTTTGACTCGACCCCCGATTTGCGTTAGGCGGCGGCCATGCCCGAGACATCCTCATCCCTGCATTTGTTCGCCGACGTGCTCGCACGCGTGCACGCCGCCTGCCGCGCGCTCGCGGCGGACGCCAGCTGGCCCGAGGGCATCGATTTCTCCCGCGTGGTGGTCGAGCCGCCGCGCGATGCCTCCCATGGCGACATGGCGACCAACGCCGCGATGGTGCTTGCGAAAGAGGCCAAGGCCAAGCCGCGGGATCTCGCCGAGCAGATCGCCGAACGGCTGCGCGTTGACGCGCTGATCGCCAAGGTCGATGTCGCCGGTCCCGGTTTCATCAATCTGACGCTGAAGCCGGCCGCCTGGGCGGAGGCGCTGCGCACCGTGCTGCGCGAGGGCGCCGACTATGGCCGCGTCCGGGGCGGCTCCAAGGTCAACGTCGAGTACGTCTCGGCCAATCCGACCGGACCGATGCATGTCGGCCATTGCCGCGGCGCGGTGTTCGGCGACGCGCTGTCGAGCCTGCTTGATTTCGCGGGGCACGATGTCACGCGCGAATATTACATTAACGATGCCGGCGCACAGGTCGACGTGCTCGCGCGGTCCGCGTTCCTGAGGTATCGCGAGGCGCTCGGCGAGGATATCGGCGCCATTCCGGAAGGCCTCTATCCCGGCGACTATCTGAAGCCGGTCGGGCAGGCTCTTGCCAAGGAACACGGCGACAAGCTCCGCACGATGAGCGAGGCGCAATGGCTGCCGACGGTGCGCGCCAGGGCGATCGCGATGATGATGGACGAGATCAAGGACGATCTCGCCGCCCTCAACATCCGTCACGACGTGTTCTTCTCGGAGCGCTCGCTGATCGAGAGCGGCAACAACAAGGTCGCCGAGACCATCGATTTCCTCAAGGCCAAAGGTGACATCTACGAGGGCCGCCTGCCGCCGCCGAAGGGCGCGCCGGTCGAGGACTGGGAAGACCGCGAGCAATTGCTGTTCAAGGCGACCGCCTACGGCGACGACGTCGATCGTCCGCTGATCAAGTCGGACAATTCCTACACCTACTTCGCCTCCGACATCGCCTACCACAAGAACAAGTTCGACCGTGGTTTTGCGGAGATGATCGACGTCTGGGGCGCCGATCATGGCGGCTATATCAAGCGCATGCAGGCGGCGGTGAAGGCGACGACGTCAGGCAAGGGCGCGCTCGACGTCAAGATCGTCCAGCTCGTGAAGTTGCTGCGCAACGGCGAACCCGTGAAAATGTCGAAGCGGAGCGGGGACTTCGTCACCTTGCGTGAGGTGGTGGATGAGGTCGGGCAGGACGCCGTCCGCTTCATGATGCTCTACCGCAAGAACGACGCGGTGCTCGACTTCGACCTTGCCAAGGTCATGGAACAGTCGCGCGACAATCCGGTGTTCTATGTGCAGTACGGCCACGCCCGCGGCCACTCGATCTTCCGCAATGCGCGGACGGAAGTGTTCCCGGACTTGCCCGAGGACTCGGAGAAGCGGATTGCCTGGCTCGGTGAGTCGGCCGTGGAGCGGCTATCGGACCCCGTGGAGCTCGACCTTCTCAGGCGGCTCGCAATTTATCCGAGGATGCTGGAAGCGGCCGCAAGCGCTCACGAGCCGCACCGAATTGCCTTTTATCTCTATGATTTAGCCAGCGAATTTCATGCACTTTGGACGAAGGGGCGGGATTTGCCCTATTTACGCTTCATTATCAATAATGATGCAGAGCTAACGAAGGCGCGGCTGGCCATGGTCCAGGGCGTCATCTCTGTCCTGGCATCGGGCCTCGCCATCCTCGGCGTCCATGCTCCGGATGAGATGCGGTAGTTTGGGGCGAACTACTTAAGGGGAATTTTTGGGGGTAACTGGCAGAAGCCGGACCACTTAGACTTGGTTGGAAGCCTTATGGGTCGAAGGCCGTGCCTTGGTCGAGGGGGCGCGCGGCTTTCCCGAAGGGACGCATCATCACGATGGCCGAACGATATCAGGACCGACGGTTTCCCTCCGATGACTACGGTCGCGGTGGCGACCAGCATGGCAAGGCGGAAACCGATCCCTTGGCCGAGCTCGCCCGCCTGATCGGACAGACCGATCCGTTCGCGGCGCAGGGGCGGCCCAGCGCGCCCGCGCCGGCTGTTCCAGCGCCCACCCAGAGTTATCAGGACGACGATTATCCGCAGGACGATTATCAGCAGGATTACGCCGAGCAGGCCCCGCCGCCGCCCGGGCCGCCCTCATGGATGCGGCGCGCCAACGTGCAGCCGGCCCCGGCGCCAGAGCCCGACTATCCCGTCTCCGTGAACCCGGTTCATCCATTGTATCGCTATTCAGCCCAGCCGACCGCGCCCGAACCTGATTTTCATCAGCCGCAAGCCTATCAGGACCAGGCCTATCAAGATCAGGCGTATCAGGGGCATACGCTCCAGCCGCAGGATCAGGCTTACCAGGAGCCAGCCTATCAGCAGCCCGATCCGGCGCGCTACGACGATGCGCTCTATGGGCGGCTCGAGGCGGGCGAGCAGGATTATCAGCGCGATCCTGCCTATCCCGACGATCCCTACGCCTTTCAGAGCGATTATCCCGAGGCTGATCTCGACGAGCCGAAGAAGCCGCGTGGCGGCATGATGACGGTCGCGGCGATCCTCGCGCTTGCCGTGGTCGGCACCGGTGCGGCCTTCGCCTACAAAACATATGTCGGGTCGCCCCGCAGCGGCGAGCCGCCGATCATCAGGGCCGACAACACGCCAACCAAGATCGTGCCGGCGCCGACGGACTCGGGGGGCAAGGTGCCCGATCGTATGGCGAGCGGCGACGGTTCCGAGAAGATCGTGCCGCGCGAAGAGGCGCCCGTCGACGTCAACGCCAAGGTCGGCGGACCTCGCGTGGTGTTTCCGCCGCTGAACCAGAATGCGAACCCGCCGCCGGTATCGAGCGTCTCGCCGTCGGCGGCGCTGCCGCCGGGCGCAGGTTCGCAGCCGAGCAACGGCACGTTGCCGAACAATTCGCCGCGCCCGGTCAGGACCGTGGCCGTGAGAGGCGATCAGACCGATAGCGCCTTGCCGCAGTCGGCTGCGGCCAAGCCGGCCACCGCGCCGAAGCCCGTGGCTGCGCCCGCCGTACCGCGTAGTCCGCCGACCTCGGCGAATGCCAGCGCCAATCAGCCGCTCTCACTGGCCCCGCAATCGGCGCCTGCGGCCGAGCCGCCGCAGCGGATGGCCGCAACCAACCCGACACAGCTCGCGCCCGCCAGCAGTGGCGGTGGCGGCTACGTCGTGCAGGTCTCCTCGCAGCAGAGCGAGGACAGCGCGGCTGCGTCCTACCGCGTCCTTCAGAGCAAGTATGGCAGCGTGCTGGGCTCCCGCTCGCCTGTCATCAAGCGGGTCGATCTCACCGACAAGGGCAAGGGGGTCGTCTACCGCGCCTTCGCTGGCCCCTATGGATCGGCCGAGGAGGCGACGCAGGCCTGCAACAGCCTGAAGTCTGCGGGCTTGTCGGCCTGCTTCGTCCAGAGGAATTAACGGCCGTTTCCTTGACCCCCTCGCGGGGCAGGGTTAATCGGCCCTTATGAGCACGCGGGCCTTCATTACCGGCGTATCCGGAACGGAACTGACCGCCGCCGAGCGGGAGTTTATCCGTGCCGAACGCCCATGGGGCTTCATCCTGTTCAAGCGCAATGTCGCCACACCAGCTCAAGTTGCTGCTTTAGTTGCGGAATTGCGGGCAGTTGCAGGGGCCGCCGACGCGCCCGTCCTGATCGACCAGGAGGGCGGACGGGTGCAGCGGCTGGGTCCGCCGCACTGGCCGGTCTACCCGCCGGGCGCCATTTTCGCGAGTTTGTACGACATTGATTCGGCCCTCGGGCTCACCGCAGCGCGCCTCAGCGCGCGGCTGATCGCGGCCGATCTCGCCGATCTCGGCATTACCGTGGATTGCCTGCCGCTGGCCGACGTGCCGGTCGCGGGTGCCGACGCCGTCATCGGCAACCGAGCCTATGGCACCGAGCCGGGCAAGGTTGCCGAAATCGCGCGCGCCGTCACCGAGGGCCTGGAGCAGGGCGGCGTGCTGCCGGTGCTCAAGCACATCCCTGGCCACGGCCGGGCCACCGCCGATACCCATTTCAAGCTGCCGACGGTCGATACGCCCCGGGATGAGCTCGAGCGAACCGACTTCGCTGCGTTCAAGCCGCTGGCGGATCTGCCGATGGCCATGACTGCACATGTTGTGTTTAGCGCGGTCGACCCCGCCCATCCGGCGACGACTTCTGCGACAATGATCGCTCAGGTGATTCGCGGCGTGATCGGGTTCCAGGGTTTGTTAATGAGTGATGACGTGTCGATGAACGCGCTGTCGGGGAATATTGCCGAGCGGACCCGCGCCATCTTCGCGGCCGGTTGCGACGTCGCCCTGCATTGCAACGGCAACATCGAGGAGATGCGCGAAGTTGCCGGCCAGACGCCTGAATTGTCCGGCAAGGCGCTGGAGCGGGCGAACGCCGCGCTCGCCGCACGCAAGGCGCCGCGGCCATTCGACCGGGCAGCCGCACGCGCCGAACTGGACGCATTGATCGCACGGGCAAACACGGCATCCGCATGACCGCAGAAATCCTATCGTTTGAAACCGGGCGGCCCGCAGAGCTCGCCGAGGGTGAGCCGGCGTTGGTGGTGGACGTCGAGGGCTATGAGGGCCCGCTCGACCTGCTGCTCGCGCTGGCGCGGCAGCAGAAGGTCGACCTCGCCAAGATCTCGATCCTGGCGCTGGCCGACCAGTATCTCCACTTCATCGAAGCCGCGCGAAAGATCCGACTCGAGCTTGCGGCCGACTATCTCGTGATGGCGGCCTGGCTCGCCTTCCTGAAGTCGCGCCTGCTGCTGCCGGAGCCGCCGAGCGCCGAAGGTCCGAGCGCGGAGCAGATGGCGACCGCGCTCGCTAACCGCCTGCGCCGGCTGGAAGCCATTCGCGAAGCCGCCAACCGTCTGATGAACCGGCAGCAATTGCTGCGCGACATCTTCCCGCGCGGCGAACCCGAGCAGATCGCCGAGATCAAGCATCCGAAATATACCGCGACGCTGTACGACCTGCTCACCGCCTACGCCTCACAGCGCCAGTCGCGCGTGCTGGCGAGCGTGCATCTGGCCAAGCGCACGGTGTGGTCGCTCGCCGAGGCGCGCGCCACGCTGGAGCGGCTGGTCGGCAGCATCAGCGAGCAGGATGACTGGGGCGTGCTCGACGACTTCCTGATCCGACACGTCGCCGATCCGACGCAGCGCGCGACGGTGTTCGCCTCGAGCTTTGCGGCTGCGCTCGAACTGGTGCGCGAAGGTCAGCTCGAATTGAACCAGAAAGAGGCGTTTGCGCCGATCTATTTCCGCAAGGGCCGTCCCAAACCGGTTCCGGACGCAGCTCCCGCGCCCGACGCGCCGGTCGCTTAAGTGCAAGAAGGAGAATCTACCATGGCAAGCCTGGCTGAAGTGCGGGTAGACGAGGCCGAGCCGATGGAGAACGAATCCCAGGCGCGCCCCGAGGAATTGCGGCTGCTGGAAGCGCTGCTGTTTGCGTCGAGCGAACCGCTGGATACCGCGACGCTGGCCAAGCGCATGCCGGAGGGTGTCGACGTCAAGGCCGCACTGGAGCAGCTGCAGGCCGACTATTCCCTGCGCGGCGTGAACCTCGTGCGGGTCGCCAACAAATGGACCTTCCGCACGGCGGGCGATCTCGCCTGGCTGATGACGCGGGAGAGCACCGAGACCCGCCGACTGTCGCGCGCCGCGATCGAGGTGCTGGCGATCATCGCGTATCATCAGCCGGTGACGCGCGCCGAGATCGAGGAGATCCGCGGCGTGGTCACGTCCAAGGGCACGCTCGACGTGCTGCTGGAGACCGGCTGGATCAAGCCGCGCGGCCGGCGCAAGACGCCCGGCCGTCCCTTGACCTTCGGAACCACCGAGGACTTCCTGTCGCAGTTCACCCTGGAACAGCTCGGCGACTTGCCGGGTCTGGAAGAGCTGAAGGGCACGGGTCTCCTCGATTCGCGGCTGCCGACCGGCTTCAGCGTGCCGACGCCATCGGATGACCCGCAGTTGCGCGAGGACGAGGATCCGCTGGAACCCGGTGAGGAGCTTGATCTGGCGCTGGCGCCTGCGGTCGAGCCCGAGGCGCCGGAAGGCGGCAATGAGGGCGGCGAGGGCGACAGCGAGGACTGACGTCCGGCCTTTCTCAAGTCCCCTGCGACAGGTTAACACTAGCAAGATTACGTAGCGCCAACAGCGAATTGGCGCTGCCTTGGTCCTTGTTTTTGACACCTGCCAAGCCTACGTTCCGGTCAAGATCGGCCGGGTCCCGGCTATAGGTGTTTGGAGGGTTGCAGGATGGGTTCGCTTAGCATTTGGCACTGGATCCTGGTGATCGCAGTCGTCCTGCTGCTGTTCGGCCGCGGCAAGATTTCGGATCTGATGGGCGACGTGGCGCAGGGCATCAAGGCGTTCAAGAAGGGCATGCAGGACGACGACAAGGTCGCCGACAAGCCCGAGCCGGCCAAGTCCATCGAGCACACTGCCGCGCCGACCGCGGCACGGTCCGACGTCGGCAGCAAGGCCGTCTGAGCCAAAGCGTGGACGGACGCGGGCGGCCCCCGATCCTGCGTGGAGAGGATTGGGCCGGTCGCGGCTGGCCTGAACGGAAGACCTCATGTTCGACATCGGGTGGAGTGAACTGGTCCTGATCGGGGTCGTGGCCCTGGTCGCTATCGGCCCGAAAGAGCTGCCGGGCGTGCTGCGCATGGTCGGGCAGTGGATGGGCAAGGCCCGCAAGATGGCCGCCGAATTCCAGGGCCAGTTCCAGGAGGCCATGCGCGAGGCCGAGATGGCCGACCTCAAGAAGAGTTTTGACGAGGTCAAGGAAGCGGCCTCCGGCTTCGCCGGCAACAATCTGATGACGTCGCTCCAGAAGGACGTCAGCGACGCGCTCCGCGTCGACGCGCTGGACAAACCGGCCGAGACGCCCACAACCGCTGTTGTCGAGCCTCCGGTGACGCCAACGACGCCGGAAGCCCCGACACCGGAAACCTTCGTCGAAGCCGAGGCGCATGCAGCGGTGAACGAGCCGCTCGCCATCACGCGTGAGGTCGAGCAGGCGCAGGTCGCTCAAGACACCGCGCCACCCGAAGCGATCAAGGACGCCAAAGCGTCATGAGCGACGCCGATATCGAGGCCAGCAAAGCCCCTTTGATGGACCATCTGATCGAGCTGCGGTCGCGGCTGATCAAGGCGCTGCTCGGCTTTGGCGTGGCCTTCATCCTGTGCTTCTTCTTCGCCAAGCAGATCTACAACGTGCTGGTCTGGCCGTTCGTGTGGGTCGCGGGTCCGGAGAACTCCAAGTTCATCTACACGGCGCTGCTGGAATATTTCATCACCCAGCTCAAGCTTGCACTGTTCGGCGCCGGCTTCATCTCGTTCCCGATCATCGCGACGCAGATCTACAAATTCGTCGCGCCCGGGCTCTACAAGCATGAGAAGAACGCCTTCGTGCCGTATCTTGTCGCGACACCATTCTTCTTCGTGCTCGGCGCAGCGCTGGTCTATTTCGTCGTGCTGCCGATGCTGGTCCGCTTCTCGCTGGGCATGCAGCAGGCCGGCAGCGACGAGACCGCGCAGATCCAGCTGCTGCCGAAGGTCGGCGAATATCTGTCGCTGATGATGTCGCTGATCTTCGCCTTCGGCATCGCCTTCCAGCTTCCGGTGATCCTGACGCTGCTCGGCCGGATCGGCATCGTCTCGGCAAAAATGCTGCGCGAGAAGCGGCGCTATTTCATCGTGATCGCCTTCGTCATCGCGGCCGTGCTGACTCCGCCAGACATACTCAGCCAGTGCTCGCTCGCGATCCCCTTGCTCCTGCTGTACGAGGGTTCGATCATCGCGGTGGGGATGGTAGAGAAGAAGGCGGCGGCCGCGCAGACCACCACCGGTACCGACGTGTCGACGCCGGCCAATCCGGCGGAGTAGGGCGGCTAGATCGGCCGTCATTCCCCGCGAAAGCGGGGAATCCCGTACGCCGCGCCGTCTCTGAGAATCACACCCGTCTCTAGAATACTGGATCGCCCGCTTTCGCGAGCGATGACAGAGTGCTAGGGGAAACGCTGACATACAACGCTCTCCGTTGTAGGCTTCCGATTCAGGGCCGCCGCCATGCACGACATCAAATCAATCCGTGACAATCCGCAAGCCTTCGACGCCGGTCTCGCCCGGCGGGGGCTGAAGCCGTTGGCCGATCATCTAATCTCCATTGATGAGCGCCGTCGCGCAATTATTAGAGTGCTCGAAACGAATCAGGCCCGGCGTAACGCGGCCTCAAAAGAAGTTGGCGACGCGAAGAAGGCCAAGGATGACGGGCGTGCGGCTGTGCTAATGGCGGAAGTCGCGGACTTGAAGGACTCGATTGCCACCCTCACAGCCGAGGAGAAGGGCGCTTCCAAGGAACTCCAAGACGCACTTTCCGCTATCCCAAACATTCCCTTCGACGAAGTGCCGGATGGCGTCGACGAGCACGGCAACGTGCAGCACCACGTGTTTGGTAAAAAGCCCAACTACAGCTTTGTGCCGAAGCTGCATGACGATCTCGGCGTCGCGCTCGGTTATATGGACTTTGAGGCGGCGGCAAAACTCTCCGGCGCGCGCTTCGTCGTGCTGAAGAAGGGGCTGGCGCGGCTCGAACGCGCGATCGGCCAGTTCATGCTCGATCTACACACGAACGAGCACGGCTACACCGAGGTCAACCCGCCGCTTTTGGTGCGCGATCACGTGATGTTCGGCACTGGTCAATTGCCGAAGTTTGAAGACGATCAGTTTGCTGTTTTCAAGGAAATTTCCAAAGACGAGCGCTGGATTGAAACAGCGATGGAAATGCGCAGACGCGTTCAGCGGGGCGAGACGAATTGGAGCGATAGCGAGTTTGAAAACTTCTTCGAGAATCGTCCGCTTAAGGAAAGGTTTTGGCTCATCCCGACCGCGGAAGTCTCGCTCACCAACCTGGTGCGCGAATCCATTCTCGACGAGAAGCAATTGCCGATGCGGCTGACCGCGCTGACGCCGTGCTTCCGTGCCGAGGCGGGCGCGGCCGGGCGCGACACGCGCGGCATGATCCGCCAGCACCAGTTCACCAAGGTCGAGCTGGTTTCGATCACGACGCCCGAGACCAGCAAGGACGAGCTGGAACGGATGCTGTCCTGCGCCGAACAGGTGTTGCAGAAGCTCGACCTGCATTATCGCGTGATGACGCTCTGCGCAGGAGATATGGGCTTTTCGTCGCAAAAAACCTATGACATCGAGGTGTGGATGCCCGGGCAGGGCGAGGGCGGCATGTTCCGCGAGATCTCGAGCTGCTCGGTCTGCGGCGATTTCCAGGCGCGGCGCATGGACGCGCGCTCGCGCGGGCCGGACGGCAAGCCGCGCTTCGTGCACACGCTGAACGGCTCCGGCACCGCGGTCGGCCGCGCGCTGATCGCCGTGATGGAGACCTATCAGCAGGAGGACGGCTCGATTGCGGTCCCCACCGTGCTGCAGCCCTACATGGGCGGGCTGAAAGTGGTGTCGCGCGACTAATCGCGTTGCCCGTCTGAAACGTTCGAAACGTTTGGTTGCGTAGATCGGGCGGCCGGTTATCCTGCCGGCCACCCGACAACGCGAACCACCGTGCATGGCTTTACACCGCGACATCTTCTGGGTCGGCAGACAATGGGCGGTGACGGGTGCCGGCATCCAGGCCGTCGACCAGCGCCTGCGCGGCGCGCTCGACATCGATGTCGCGCGGCTCTGGGACGACGCTCTCGTGCAGAGCCGGCGGGCCAAGCCCGGAGTCAACGCGGCGGATTTCGACAAGGCCCTGACGGTGGCGCGCGAACGTTTTCCGCAGACGGTGGAGGCGGCTCCGATCGTGGCGCAGCTCAAGGCGCTCGGCGTCGTCGAGGCGCCCGTCGTGAGCCCGGTCGTTCTGGCGATGACGCTGCGTGCAGAAGGCCGGCTCGCGCGCTTCCTGCCCCAATGGCGCATCCGCCGCTAATACGGCATCGCTCGTCCAGGGTGGCGTGCTGCGCCGCCGCAATGAGCTGGATCCCGGACTGCCGCCGGTTTGCCTCCCCGGCCGTAGCCGGATAAGACGGCTCAAACAGGAATTGATCTTTCGCATGCGCATTCTCTGCACCAATGACGACGGCATCCACGCTCCCGGCCTCAAGGTCGTGGAGGAGATCGCCAAGGCGCTGTCTGATGACGTCTGGGTGGTGGCGCCCGAGCTCGACCAGTCCGGCGTGTCGCATTCGCTGTCGCTGAACGATCCCTTGCGCCTGCGCGAGGTCGGCCCGCGGCACTTCGCCGTGCGCGGCACGCCGACCGACTGCGTCATCATGGGCGCGCGGCACATCCTGGGCACCCAGCCGCCGAACCTCATCCTGTCCGGCGTCAACAAGGGCCGCAACGTCGCCGAAGACGTGGTCTATTCCGGCACCATCGCCGGCGCGCTGGAAGGCACTATTCTGGGGCTGCCCTCGTTTGCGCTGTCGCAGGAGTTCAGCGTCGAGACCCGCGACCGTCCGCCGTGGGACACCGCGCGCAGGTTCGGGCCCGACATCCTCCGCAAGGTGATCGCTGCCGGCATCCCGAAGGACACCGTCATCAACGTCAATTTTCCGTCCTGCGCGCCGGAAGACGTGCTCGGCGTCCGTGTCACGCGCCAGGGCAAGCGCAACCTCGGCTTCCTCCGGATCGACGAGCGCAGGGATGGCCGCAACAACCCCTATTTCTGGATCGGCTTCGAGCGCGCCGCGATGATGGATACGCCGGCTGAAGGCACCGATCTGGCAGCGCTCCGCGAGCGCTATGTCTCGGTCACGCCGCTCAGGCTGGACCGCACCAACGAGGCTTTTTCGGAAGCGCTGAGCGCGACGCTGAAGTAGCCGCTAGCTGCCGCGAAGCGCGGCTTCGATGGTCTTGCCGAGCGCATCGAGCTGGAATGGCTTCTGCAGCGCCGGCCGGTCGCGATACTGCTCGGGCAGGCCGGAAGAGCCGTAGCCGGTGGCGAAGATGAACGGGCAGCCCTTCGCCTTGATGAGATCGGCAACCGGCGAGATGACCTTGCCGTTGACGTTGACGTCGAGGATGGCGATGTCGAACTGGGTCGCTTCGGCAAGCCGCATGGCCTCGGCGATATCGCCGGCTTCAGCCGCCACTTTGAAGCCGAGTTCTTCGAGCATGTCCGCGACCATCATCCTGATCATCACCTCGTCCTCGACGAGGAATACAGAGCGGCCCGAAAGCCCTGTCGCGGTCATTGTCGTTGAGTCCTTGCCCATTTGCGGAAAACGTTCGCAGATAACGCGAATCGACGCAATGCGCGTTTCGGCGAACGGAGGAAAATGACCTTGGCGGCTGAACCCGCCGCCGGCCAATTTGTGGTCAAATACCGCGAGCAAAGGCTATCATGGGTTCCTGGGCAGGAACAAGATTCTTGGCCCGGGCTTTGGGCTCCTAAAGCGATAATCCGGACGATACAAACAGCGATGACTTCCAATCAGCCTCCGCCGGAAAAGATGATGTTTCAGCTCTCGCTGAGGCGTCGGGGTATCAGCGACCAGGCGGTGCTGCGAACCATGGAGGAGGTGCCGCGCGACCAGTTCGTCGAGGAGGTCGATCGCGAGGTGGCCTATCGTGACAGCGCGCTGCCGATCGCCTGCGGGCAGACGATCAGCCAGCCCTTCGTCGTCGCCTACATGACCGAGCAGCTCCAGCTTCAGAAGCACCACCGCGTGCTCGAGATCGGCACTGGCTCCGGCTATCAGGCCGCTGTGCTCTCGCGGCTCGCCGGGCAGGTGTTGACGGTGGAACGCTACCGCAAGCTGGCGGACGTCGCACGCGCCAGGATCGAGAAGCTCGGCTACCACAATGTCGAGGTGATGCTCGGCGACGGGCTCAATCTGCCCGCCAATATCGGCCCGTTCGACCGCATCATCGTCACGGCCGCGATGGAGCAGATCCCGGAGAACCTAGTCGAGCGGCTCCAGGTCGGAGGCATCCTGATCGCGCCGGTCGGCCCGCATCAGGGCGTGCAGACGCTGATCCGGCTCAGCCGGACCGAGGCCGGGATCGAGCGCAAGGAACTCGTCGAGGTCCGGTTCGTGCCGGCGCTGCCCGGTGTGGCGCGGGAGCTGTAGATTTCCGGATTGGCTGTGCGGCCAACATCTTATTGGGAGGGTTAAGCCGTTATTTACTCGGTGCGTGTTTACTTAAAAGACCAGTTCTGTTGCGTACGAGTGAGTAACCATGTCTGTAGTCGCCGAGTTGCTTTACTCGCGCCGCGTGCCGCAGGTTGCGGTGCTGGCGCTGATCTCGTTCAGCTTTGCAGGGTGCAGCGCCGACATGCAGTCGCGGCTGTCCCAGTCGAATTTCTCCAATCCCTTCTCGTCTGATCAGACCGGCACGGTGCAGCAGGCGCCGCCCCCGCAGCGTGAGCTGCCGCAGTATTCGCGGCCGCAGACGCAGTCTGGCTATTATCAGTCGCAGCCCTTGCCGCCGCCGGCGGTGTCCGCGCCGCAATCCTATCCCGTTGCCGCAGGTGGCGGCGTGTCAGGAGGTGGTCGCGGCGTCAGCTCCTACGCGCCCCCGGCGCAGCCGCATCTGGAGACCACGGCCACCGTGCCGCCGCGCTCGGTCGCGGCTGCCCAGCCGGCGGGCGGGACCAAGATCATCGTCGGCACCAGCGACACGCTCGATGTGCTCGCCAAGCGCTATCGCGTCACACCGCAGGCGATCATGGCGGCTAACGGCTACAAGGGCCCGCGCGCACTTTCGCCCGGCCAGCAATTGATCATCCCGCATCCGGGCGTGACCGCTGCTGCACCCGCGCCGGTGATGGCTCCCGTCGCGGCGGCACCGGCGCCTGCTGCGAGGCCAGTTGCAGCCATGGCTGCGCCCTCGAGCATGCATTTCATCAACCGCGGCGACACGCTTGCCAGCATCGCGCGCAAGAACCACATCTCCGCGGCTGAACTGGCCCGCGCCAACGGTCTCGATCCCTCGGCGAAACTCAAGCTCGGCACCAAGCTGACCGTGCCCGGTGCAAAGACTGCCGCCGTCGCAGCGCCGGTTGCTCCCGTCATGGCCGCTCCGGTCGCCGGCACGCTGCAGCCCGTCGCTGCCGCTCCTGCTCCTGCCACCAAGATGGCTTCCGTTGCGGCGCCGGTGCAGAGCGCGCGCCTGGCTCAGGCCACGGCCAATGTCGAAGAAAAGCCGGCCGAGGCGTCGGCAAAGGCTGCGGAAGCCACCGGCGCGCTGCCGACCTTCCGCTGGCCGGTGCGCGGCAAGGTGGTCACGAGCTACGGCGCCAAGACCAACGGCAAGTCCAATGACGGCATCAATCTCGCGGTGCCCGAGGGTACGCCGGTCAAGGCGGCTGAAGACGGCGTCGTTGCCTATTCCGGCAACGAGCTGAAAGGTTACGGCAATCTGGTCCTGGTTCGGCACTCCAACGGCTACGTCACCGCATATGCCCATGCGAGTGAGCTGATGGTGAAGCGCGGCGATACCATCAAGCGCGGTCAGGTCATTGCCAAGTCGGGTCAATCCGGGGAGGTGGCGTCGCCGCAGCTCCACTTCGAGATCCGCAAGGGATCGAGCCCGGTTGACCCGCTTCAATTCCTGAACGGGGCGTGAGGCCTAATTTGCTTCCACGCTAAAGCTGTCGTCGTCCGGCTTGACCGGGCGACCCAGTACGCCGCGGCCCCTCGATTGATCACAAACGTCTCTGCAATACTGGATCGCCCGCTTTCGCGGGCGATGACAGTTGTGAGTGCGGCTGCAGTTCGGGTTACTTCCCCGTCAACTTGACGCCCAGCCGTCCCGCAAGCTCCTGCACGAATTGCCAGGCGACGCGGCCCGAGCGCGAGCCGCGCGTTGTCGACCATTCCAGTGCTTCGCGTTCCAGCGCCTCGTCGTCGATCTTGACGCCGAAATGGCTGCAATAGCCGCGCACCATGGCGAGATATTCGTCCTGGCTGCAACGGTGGAAGCCGAGCCACAGGCCGAAGCGATCCGACAGCGAGACCTTCTCCTCGACCGCTTCGCCGGGATTGATCGCGGTCGAGCGTTCGTTCTCGATCATCTCGCGCGCGAGCAGATGACGGCGGTTCGAGGTGGCGTAGAGGATGACGTTCTCGGGCCGGCCCTCGATGCCGCCTTCGAGCACCGCCTTGAGCGACTTGTAGGAGGCATCATTGCCGTCGAAGGAGAGATCGTCGCAGAACACGATGAAGCGGAAGGACGAGGCGCGCAGCTGCTCCATCAGAGCCGGCAGGCTCTCGATGTCCTCGCGGTGAATCTCGATCAGCTTCAGCTTGTCGGAGGCCTTGCGCTCCGCGTTGATGCTGGCATGCGCGGCCTTCACCAGCGACGACTTGCCCATGCCGCGGGCGCCCCAGAGCAGGGCGTTGTTGGCGGGCAGGCCATTGGCGAAGCGCTCCGTGTTTTCCATCAGGATGTCGCGCATCCGCTCGACGCCCTTGAGCAGGAACAGCTCGACGCGGCTGACGCGCGGCACCGCCGCAAGGCGGCCGTCCGGGTGCCAGACATAGGCATCCGCCTGCCTGAACGACTCGCGTCCGGCGGGCGGCTTGCCCTGGGCTGCGAGGTGCGCCGCGATGGTCTCCAGCGCGCGGACGATGCGGTCCTGGGAGAGGTCGGGGGTTGCCTGAGAGGCCGCCGTGGGGCGTTTTGCCGCGACGCGGGCAGGCTTCCTGGCAGGGGTGCGGGGGCCTTTGCCGGCCGGGCTTTTGCTTGGTTTTTTGGGCATGTCCGAAGTTCCTGAGAATGCAGCCTTATCGGGCCTGAGGCCGCGCCGCAAGGTGACCAAATGGGCGGTCTGGCAGCGTTGCAATTGGGACAGTGGCCGCTATAGTCCGCGCGAATTTGACCGAACCGGTCGCCTTTGAGGGCCTGACCGGCTTTCCCCCGTTTCCACGAGGATCGTTCCGAATGCTGATTACACCTGCGTATGCCCAGGCCGCGGGCGCCGGCGACACCAACAGCATGTTGATGTCGCTGCTGCCGTTCGCCCTGATCTTCGTGATCATGTACTTCCTGATTCTGCGTCCGCAGCAGAAGAAGGTGCGCGACCACGCCGACCTCGTGAAGAACATCCGCCGCGGCGACACCGTCGTGACCTCGGGCGGCCTCGTCGGCAAGGTCACCAAGGTCGTCGATGACGACCAGATCGAGTTCGAGATCGCCGACGGCGTGCGGGTGCGGCAGATGCGCTCGATGGTCTCCGGCGTGCGTGCCAAGGGCGAGCCGGCCAAAGACAGCTCGAAGGAAAGCGCCAAGGAAAACGCAAAGGACGACGCCGCGTCGAAGTGAGTACTTCCGCGAGTCTCTCCCCAGTCTCCTGATCTGACAGGTCCAGTCGATGTTGTATTTCACGCGGTGGAAGGCGCTGGGGATTATCCTGACGGCGCTGATCGTGTGCCTCTGCGCGGTCCCGAACTTCTTCCCGGAGTCGCAGGTCAAGACCTGGCCCGCCTGGGCACAGCGTCGGCTCGTGCTCGGCCTCGACCTCCAGGGCGGCTCCTATCTGCTGCTCGAGGTCGATTCTGCCTATGTGAAGAAGGAGCGCCTGGATCAGGTTCGCGACGACGTCCGCCGCACGCTGCGTGATGCCAAGATCGGCTTCACCGGCGGCGTCACTGTGCGCAACGACGCGGCCGAGGTTCGCATCACCAAGGACACCGATTTTCAGCCGGCGCTCGCCAAGCTGCGCGAGCTGTCCCAACCGCTCGGCGGCCTGATGGGATCCAGCGGTCAGCGCGACCTCGAGGTCACCGATGCCGGTGGCGGCGTGATCCGGCTGACCGTCCCGCAGGCAGCGATGCTCGACCGCATGCGCAAGACCATCGAGCAATCGATCCAGATCGTGGAACGCCGCGTCAACGAGCTCGGCACCGTCGAGCCCGTGATCCAGCGCCAGGGCAACGACCGCATCCTCGTGCAGGTCCCGGGTCTTCAGGACCCGACGCGCCTCAAGAAGATACTCGGCGAGACCGCGAAGATGGAATTCCGCATGGTCGACACCACCGTGTCGCCGGACCAGGCCCAACAGGGCAGGTTGCCGCCGGAGTCCGAGTTGCTGATGAGCGCGTCGCCGCCGCCTACGCCATATGTGGTGAAGAAGCAGGTGCTGGTCGC
The DNA here is from genome assembly GCF_007290395.2 of Bradyrhizobium cosmicum. NCBI lineage: Bacteria > Pseudomonadati > Pseudomonadota > Alphaproteobacteria > Hyphomicrobiales > Nitrobacteraceae > Bradyrhizobium > Bradyrhizobium cosmicum. Next base: position 3,565,797 of record NZ_CP041656.2, read on the forward strand.
CGGCAGCGATTTGATCGACGCCCAGGCGACCTTCGACCAGCGCACCAGCGAGCCGGTCGTCAGCTTCAAGTTCAATACGTCGGGCGCGCGCAAGTTCTCGCAGGCTACGCAAGAGAATGTCGGGCTGCCCTTCGCAATCGTGCTCGACAACAAGGTGATCTCTGCGCCCAGGATCAACGAGCCCATCACGGGTGGGCAGGGACAGATCTCGGGCAGCTTCACGGTCCAGTCCGCCAACGACCTTGCGATCCTGATGCGCGCCGGCGCGCTGCCGGCCCCGTTGACCGTGGTCGAAGAGCGCACCGTCGGTCCGGGCCTCGGCCAGGACTCGATCGAGAAGGGCGAGCTTGCGGCTTACGTCGGCTCGATCCTCGTCGTGATCTTCATGCTGTTGACCTACCGGCTGTTCGGCGTGTTCGCCAACATCGCAGTGGCCATCAACGTCGCCATGATCTTCGGCCTGCTGTCGCTGCTCAACGCTACGCTGACACTGCCCGGCATCGCCGGCATCGTGCTCACCGTCGGCATCGCGGTCGACTCCAACGTGCTGATCTACGAGCGCATCCGCGAGGAGCTGCGCGGCGGTCGCAACGCGATCTCGGCGATCGACGCCGGCTTCAAGCGGGCGCTGGCGACCATCCTCGATTCCAACATTACGACTTTCATCGCCGCCGCCGTGCTGTTTTACATCGGCACCGGCCCGGTACGCGGCTTCGCCGTGACGCTCGGCATCGGCATCATCACCACGGTGTTCACCGCCTTCACCCTGACCCGGCTGATCGTTGCCTGGTGGGTGCGGTGGAAACGGCCGCAGAGCGTGCCGATCTAGGAGCCTGATTGTGACTCAGACCGTTCTCATCGGGCTCGGCGTCCTCATCGCCATTCTCACCGTGGTCGCGGCCCTCGGCCTGCTGCCGTCGCTGCGTATCGTCCCGGACGACACGCATTTCGACTTCACGCGCTTCCGCCGCATCAGCTTCCCGATCTCGGCGGCGCTGTCGATCGTCGCCATCACGCTGTTCTTCACCCACGGCCTGAACCTCGGAATCGACTTCAAGGGCGGCACGCTGCTGGAGGTACGGGCCAAATCCGGCGCCGCCGACATCTCGGCGATGCGCACGACACTGGACGGCTTGCGGCTTGGCGAAGTCCAGCTGCAGCAATTTGGCGGTCCCGAGAACGTCTTGATCCGCGTCGCCGAGCAGCCCGGCGGCGACAAGGCACAGCAAGATGCCGTGCAGAAGGTGCGCACCGCTCTTGGCGATTCCATTGAATACCGCCGTGTCGAAGTGCTTGGCCCGCGTGTCGCCGGCGAGCTGCTTGCCTACGGCATGCTCGGCCTGATGCTCGCGATCGTCTCGATCCTGATCTACCTCTGGTTCCGCTTCGAATGGCAGTTCGCGCTCGGCGCCATGATCGCCAACGTGCACGACATCGTGCTGACGATCGGCTTCATGTCGATCAGCCAGGTCGATTTCGACCTGACCAGCATAGCCGCGCTTCTGACAATTCTCGGCTATTCGCTCAACGACACCGTCGTCATCTACGACCGCATCCGTGAAATGCTGCGGCGGTACAAGAAGATGCCGATGCCGCAGCTTCTCAACGAATCGATCAACTCGACGCTGTCGCGTTCGATCATCACCCACTTCACGGTGACGCTGGCGCTGCTGGCCCTGCTGCTGTTCGGCGGCCATGCCATCCACAGCTTCACTGCGGTGATGATGTTCGGCGTGGTGCTGGTCGGCACCTATACCTCGATCTTCATCGCGGCTCCGATCCTGATCTATCTCGGCGTCGGCGAGCATCGCGAGGATGCGCCCGATACGGCTACGCCGGCGAAGAAAAACAAGGCATGATCCGAACCGCATGCCCCCGCATGCGTTTGCGGGGGCAGTAAGCTCATTCGGACGAGGCTGATGGCCGGCGATCCCAACGCACCACATTTCCCGCGCTCGGCGCCGATCGAGGCCTACGGCAAGGGCGGCTTCGCCTTTGCGGGCATGTCCCATCGCGGCTCGCTGCTGTGCCTGCCGGACGCGATCTGGGCCTGGGATGTGACCGACCCGGCGAAGATCGACCGCTATTCGCTGGATCGGGTGTTCACGGCCGCGAGCAGCATCGATACGCTTTTGATCGGGACTGGAACCGGCGTCTGGCTGCCGCCGCCTGAGCTGCGCCAGGCCTTGAAAGCGGTGAGGGTGGTGCTGGACACGATGCAGACTGGCCCCGCCGTGCGCACCTACAACATCATGATCGGCGAACGGCGGCGCGTCGCGGCCGCGCTGATCGCCGTACCATGAGCAGCGCTGCTGTTCCGGCCGATTCCGTCACCTTCTGCGCCGATCTCGTGCGCAGTCATGACTTTCCGCGCTATGCCGCGAGCCTGTTCGCGCCCGCGACCGAGCGCCGCGCGCTGCTGGCGCTCTATGCCTTCAACGTCGAGATCGTCCGCGTCCGCGACCAGGTAAGCCAGCCACTGCCCGGGGAAATCCGGCTGCAATGGTGGACCGACATGCTGTCGGGCCAGGTCCATGGCAGCGCCGAAGGCAATCCGGTGGCGGCCGAGCTGCTGCGCGGGATCCGCGATTTCGATCTGCCGGTCGACCCGCTGTCGCTGCTCGCCGACGAGCACCAGTTCGATCTCTACAACGATCCGATGCCGACGTTGACGGCGTTGGAAGGCTATCTGGCGGCAACCTGTTCGGCGCTGTTCGCGCTGGCGGCGAGGATCATGGCGCCGCCTTCGGAGGCAGCCGAGCATCTGGCAAGGCACGCGGGGCTCGCGCAGGGCATCGTGCAGATCATATCGAGCCTGCCGCGCGATGCCGCGCACCGGCAGTTGTTCCTGCCGCAGCAACTTCTGACGAGCCATGGCTGCAGCATGGAGGACGTGTTCGCTGGCAAGGAGAGCGCCAATCTCGATGCCGTGCTGGAACAGCTCATCGGCGAGGCGCAGCAACATCTGACCACCGCCCTGTCGCTGCTGGCGGAGGTGCCGGCATCGGCGCGGCCTGCGTTTCTGCCGCTCGGCCAGGTTCGGGCCGACCTCAAGCGCCTGTCGCAGCCGGGGCGTCATCCGTTTAGGCCGCAGCCGTCGTCGCGGCTGCGCACGCTCTGGACGTTGTGGCGAGCTTCACGATCGCGGGAATTTACCAAATAGAGGTTGGCTTATCGCCTCGTTTTGCCAAATGCTCTATGCTGTTCCATGGCCGAATTGTCCCAATCCATGTCCTCCGATCCGAGCGACTTTCCGGTCGCATCTGACGACATTCTCGCCGCCGCCGAGACCATCCGGGGCGCTGTCGTCGAGACGCCTTGTAGTTACAGCCGTACGCTGAGCAATATCTGCGGCTGCGACATCTGGCTGAAATTCGAAAATCTCCAGTTCACGTCCTCGTTCAAGGAACGCGGCGCTCTCAATCGCCTGACTGCACTGACGGCGGAGGAGCGCGCCCGCGGCGTCATCGCGATGTCGGCCGGCAACCATGCGCAGGGCGTCGCCTATCACGCCAAGCGGCTCGGCATCCCCGCCACCATCGTGATGCCGGTCGGCACGCCGATGGTGAAGGTCGAGAACACCAGGCACCACGGCGCCGAGGTGGTGGTGACAGGCGCGACGCTGGAGGAGGCGGCCGCATTCGCGCGCAGCCACGGCGAAGCCCGCGGCTTGATCTTCGTCCATCCTTACGACGATCCGCTTGTCATCGCGGGGCAGGGGACTGTCGGGCTCGAGATGCTCAAGGCCGTGCCGGAGCTCGACACGCTGGTCGTCCCGATCGGCGGCGGCGGCCTGATCAGCGGCATCGCCATCGCCGCGAAATCGATCAAGCCTTCGCTGCGTATCCTGGGCGTCGAGGCATGGCTCTATCCCTCGATGTACAATGCCATCCATGGTGGCACTCTGCCTGCGCGCGGGGATACGTTGGCCGAAGGCATCGCAGTCAAATCGCCGGGCAAGATCACGACCGAAATCGTCCGGCGCCTCGTCGACGACATTGCGCTCGTCAACGAAGCCGAGCTCGAGCGGGCGGTTGCGACCCTGATCTCGATCGAGAAGACCGTCGTGGAGGGCGCCGGCGCCGCCGGCCTCGCCGCGCTCATGTCCGATCGCTCCCGGTTCGCCGGCCAGAAGGTCGGCCTGGTCCTGAGCGGAGGCAATATCGACACAAGGCTGATCGCATCGGTCCTCACGCGTGAACTGGCCCGCGAGGGACGGCTGACCCAGTTGTCGCTCGATATCCCGGACCGTCCCGGCCAATTGGCTGCGGTGGCCGCGCTATTGGCCGAGGCCGGCGCCAACATCATCGAGGTTTCGCACCAGCGGACCTTCTCCGACCTTCCGGCCAAGGCGACGCTGCTGCAACTCGTCATCGAGACCCGCGACAGCGCGCATCTCGACGAGGTCATGGCACGGCTGAGTGCATCCGGATTGAGCGCGCGCTGCACCTGAGGCGCGCGGCTACGCGCTATCGCGGCGCCAGCCTCGCCAGATGGTCGATCAGCCGATCGATCTCGGCTTCCGTGTTGTAATAGTGTGGGGAGGCGCGCACGAGCGGTGGCAGCGCGCGGACTTCGGCATCGATGCGTGTGCTGGCGGGATCCGACGCACCGATCATGATGCCGGCGGCGGCCGCGCTTTTGACAATGGCGTCCGCCTCGTGTCCATCGACCGTGAAGCTGACGATGGCGCCCGGACGTCGACCGAGGTCGCGAATCGTGACGCCGCGAATGGATACGAGGCCGCTGCGAAGGCGGTCAGAAAGCAATCGGCAGCGCTGCTCGATCGGACCCATGCCGATGGTGAGCGCGTAATCGACGGCGGCGCCAAGCCCGAGCCGGGCCGCATAATTGTTCTCCCAGGTCTCGAAACGTCGCGCGTCGTCGCGCAGCCGATATTCATCGCGCGAGACCCAAGGCGCCGCGAAGTGGTCGATCATCGGCGGCTCGAGTTGCTGCAGCAGCGACTTCCGGACATAGAGAAAGCCGGTGCCGCGCGGGCCGCGCAGGAATTTTCGGCCGGTTGCCGACAGCATGTCACAGCCGATGGCTTCCACGTCCACCGCCATCTGGCCGACTGCCTGGCAGGCATCGAGCAGATAGGGAATGCCCCGCGCCCGCGCGATCCTGCCGATCGCCGCCGCCGGATTGACCAGCCCGCCATTGGTCGGAACCCAGGTGATGGCGATGAGCTTCACTCGCTCGTCGATCATGCGTTCGAGCGCGTCGATATCGAGTTCACCGCTGGCATCGCTCGGCACGACGTCGATGATCGCGCCCGTCCGCTTGGCGACCTGGAGAAAGGCGACATAATTGGCGGCGTATTCCGCCTCGGCGGTCAGGATGCGATCGCCTTGGCGAAATTGAAGCGCGTAGAACGCCATCTGCCAGGCAACGGTCGCGTTCTCCACGAGCGCGATTTCATCGGGCGCGGCATTCAGCAGCCGGCCGACCGAGCCGTAAATCGATTCCAGCCGATCGGCTTCGCGATCGGCGGCGGCGTAACCTCCGATCTCGCTCTCCAGATCGATGTGCTGCTTCATTGCTGCGACGACGGGGGCCGGCATGAGCGCCGCGCCCGCATTGTGGAGATAGGCAAGCCGGGAGGCGGCGGGCGTGTCAGCCCGTATTCGGTCGATGTCGATCAAGTGCGCCTCCACCTCTCGCGATGCTCCTGCATAAATTGGGCGCACCTGAGAATGCTCGCAAGTTGCGGCCCGGGGGACGATGCCTGGCTTCGTCTCATATGCAGAGCCCTAGCAACTTGACGTGGCAGCTGCTCGATTTGGGCTTGCTGGCGGGCGCAGCCTCGCGCTTCACGGCAACCAGCGGCTCCGTGTCCTTCTTGCCCTTGCCCTTCTTCGGCTCGTAATCGCCGGCTATCACCATCGCCCAGTAAGTGCGCTTGCCGCTGGCATTCCTGGCGTTCGCGATCCCGACGCGGGAAGCGTTGTGCAGCAAGAGGTTCTTGCGGTGCCCGGACGAGTCGATCCACTGTCCCAGCGTCTTCTCGAAATTGTCGTAGCCATAGGCGATGTTCTCAGCGGCGCGCCCCGCGCCGGCCGGCGCGACGCGGCGATTGAACGGGCCAAGTGCATCGTGACTGAGATCGTCCTTCGCCGCCATCGCGCGCGCCTGGTCCATGGCAATGCGGTCGAGGGTTGCGTCGCGCACCACGCGGACCTCACCGTGCTTGAGGCGGAAACTGGAGATCAATTCGGCCGGGGATTCGGCCGTCGCGGGCGCTGCCGCAAGCAGAAAAAGGCCGGCGATCATGCCGCCAAGCACCCGATGTGTCGTTACCTGAATGCCCATAAGCCCGCCAAGCCGCATGATCCCAGCTTCTCTATCGCCAATGTGGAGGCTTCATGGCGCGGACCACGGAGCTAGCTCGCCGGCAGGTCCGCCTCGAAGTTGAAGCGGTCGCGCAGGTTCTTGCGCTGTTCCAGGATGTCCTTGAGGAAGGCGCGGTCCTGGTCGTTCTTCATCATCGGCTCGATCAGATCGAGCTGGTTCATGGCGACCAGCTGCAGGATCTCGGTGCGAGGCTTGCCGCTGCTGTCGCGCGGCAGCGCGTGCACGACCTGGATGTGTTCCGGCGGCTTCGGGCCCTTGACGGCGGCAAGCTCGTTGCGGAGCTGGCCTTCGAGCGCAGCCTGATCGCCTTCGACGAACGCGTAGAGCCCAACGCCGGACCGGCGATCGGCGAACGCGACGATGGCGGTGTCGCGCACGGCCGGGTTCTTGCGGATGAGTTCCGCCAGCACGGGGGCGTCGTTGACGAGCCGGCGGCCACCGCCCTCACGGTCGGTGAAATTGAACAGGCCGCGTGTGATCGCCCGGTAGACCTTCTTGCCGGTGGCAAGCCACAGGCTCGCAGCGAAGGATTTCTTCGCCAGGATTTTGCGCTCGCGCGGCGTCAGCGCTTCGGGCGCGTAGGAGCGCTTGTGCTTGAGCAGATGCCGGAGATCTTCGTAGGCCAGGATGCGATAGAGCCGGCCGCGCCGTTCAAAGCAGGCCGCGAGCTGGAAGTCGGTGACATAGGCGCGGCCATCGCGGCCAACCAGCCAGTTCTGTTCCTTGGCCAGGTCGTTGTGGCAGATGCCGGCACGGCGCAGCCGGCGCAGCGCCGCCTTGGCCGAGCGGAAATAGGCGAGGTCGCCATGTGGTTTTGCCAGATGCAGCGCGACGCCGTCCACAAAGCCGCGCACCAGCGCGCGGCGGCCGGCCCACAGCAATTCGGGACCAACGTTCAGGCCCTTGGCCAACCTCAATGCATACTTCTCGCGCGCGAACAAATGACGCGCCAGCAGGAACGACCACCACGGCACCTCGTCAAGCCGGCGCAGCACGGCGTCGACCTCGCCGCTGTCGCCGCGGAAGCGGCCGCGCTCGACGGTCGAGAACACGTCGCGCTTGAGCAGCACGCCCTCGGTCCAGCGCGCCGACAGTGTCGCGGCGTCGTCGTTCGGGAGACTCATGAGGCTCACGCTGCTGCGGCGATGCGCAGGTGATCGGCGATCCAGCGATCGAGATCGGCGAGCGCCAGCGCGCTCATCGCCTGCTTCTTGGCCACCGTCTTCTCGTTGCCGCGCAGGCGCGTGCCGTCCGGCTTCTTCGTCGGTGCGCTCGCAAGCGGCGGAAACAGGCCGAAATTGATGTTCATCGGCTGGAACGAACGCGTGCCCGGCTCGATGGTCTCGATATGGCCGCCCGTGATGTGGCCGAGCAGGGATCCCAACGCCGTCGTGCCAGGCGGGCTCGCAAGGGTCTCGCCGCGGGCTTCTGCTGCGGCATAGAGGCCGGCGATCAAACCGACGCTGGCCGATTCCACATAACCCTCGCAGCCCGTCATCTGGCCGGCGAAGCGCAGTCGCGGCTGCGCGCGCAGGCGCAACTGACTGTCGAGCAGCTTCGGCGAGTTGAGGAAGGTGTTGCGATGCAGCCCGCCGAGGCGGGCAAATTCGGCGTTCTGCAGCCCCGGAATGGTGCGGAAGATGCGCTGCTGCTCGCCGTACTTCAGCTTCGTCTGGAAGCCGACGATGTTGTAGAGCGTGCCGAGCTTGTTGTCCTGCCGGAGCTGCACGATTGCGTAGGCTTTGGTGGTGGGGTCGTGCGGATTGGTGAGGCCGACCGGCTTCATCGGGCCGTGGCGCAGCGTCTCGGGACCGCGCTCCGCCATTACCTCGATCGGCAGGCAGCCGTCGAAATAGGGCGTGTTGGTTTCCCACTCCTTGAACTCGGTCTTCTCGCCGGCGATCAGCGCAGCGACGAAGCCGTCATACTGATCCTTGGTCATGGGGCAGTTGATGTAGTCGGCGCCGGTGCCGCCGGGACCGACCTTGTCGTAGCGCGACTGAAACCAGGCTACCGACATGTCGATGGATTCGCGGTGCACGATCGGCGCGATCGCGTCGAAGAAGGCGAGCGCGCTCTCGTCGGTCAGCTCGCGAATGGCGTCGGCGAGCGGCGCGGAGGTGAGGGGCCCCGTTGCGACGATGACGTTGCTCCAGTCGGCCGGCGGCAGGCCAGCGACCTCGCCACGGGCGATCTCGATCAGGGGATGGTCGTTGAGCGCCTTGGTGACGGCCGCCGAGAAGCCGTCGCGATCGACTGCCAGCGCGCCGCCGGCGGGCACCTGATTGGCATCGGCCGCTCGCATGATCAGCGAGCCCAGTCGGCGCATTTCGGCATGGAGCAGGCCGACAGCGTTGTTGGCGGCATCGTCCGAGCGGAACGAATTGGAGCAGACGAGCTCGGCGAGCCCATCGGTGCGGTGCGCCTCTGTCATGCGGCTCGGCCGCATCTCGTGGAGCACCACGGGCACGCCCGATTGGGCCACCTGCCAGGCGGCTTCCGAGCCGGCAAGGCCGGCGCCGATGACGTGCACGGAATTGGATTGGGGTCCTGTCATGGGCGGACAGGTAGCGCTTTTCGGCGGTCAGTGGAATCGCCGAGATCGAGTTTTCTGCCACCGGATACGACAACGCCCGCACGAGGCGGGCGCTATCGGTTCGTCCGGTGAGGGCTGAACGATATCAGCCCTGATACTGACCGGCGGCAACGCGCGGGATGTCCGAGCGATCGAGGCCGATATCGGCCAGCTCGCGATCGCTGAGCTGGGACAGCTCGGCAACATTGCGCTGATAGTCCCGGAAAGCCTGGATCATGCGGATGAGCGAGAGCAGCATTGGTAGTCTCCTGTAGTTCGATTCAGCCCTTGCCCGGGCGTCATCGTTGAAATGAATATAGGTGAGTGTGGTGCACTGCGAAAGTTCCGATGTTGCGATGCAGCTAAGCGAAGAACGCATGGCGTCGGTAACGGACGATTAACCTGATGGCAGGCCCGCCCAAAGGTTAGGCGGAACAAGGAAGGAAATGCTATAAATGTCCATGAATACACGGAGTTATAGCGAAGCCGAGGGTTCTGGTCGAAGCAGAAATAAGTTGCGCGCGGGTCGCTCACAAGCCGATCAAGCAGCTTCTACGCCCAAGTCTCGCATGCGCGAATTGCATGATGCCGGAACCATATAAATGAATATAAATTCATTTATATCTGTGCCGGGCCTTGATCGGGAATCTGCAGAACGACCGATTCGACATGTTCCCGTCAGGGCAGCCGATCCAGTGATGGGCACCTCGAACATGCGCGCTTGATTACACAGACGTAATGAAAATCAGGATTTTCGCATGCGGCTCTGCGCTTCACGCAACATCACGCAATTCTCGCGGGGATTTTATTGCGACATGTTGCCGCGTCGGGAGGAAAGTCATGTCGCAGATTCCGGCAATGTCGCTGGCTCTGTCCCAAGAAAAAGAGAAGGAAAGTAACATCATGACGAAGTTACTCGGGGTTATCGCAATTGCCGCCGTCGCATTCGCCGTCGCGCCGGCCCAGGCCGCCAAGCACGCCATGGGCGGCTGCAGCTCGGCCAATCTGGAGAAAACCGAGACCGCGATCGAGAACATGGCCGACGGTGACGGCAAGATGGTCGCGCAGAAGGAGATCGCTTCCGCGCAGGACGCCATGCTCAACGGAAAAATGGGTTCGTGCGGCGCGCACCTGAACAAGGCGATGCACGCCACCATGGGCAAGTAAACGGGTAGGCAAGCGCACCAAGAGAGGGCCGGTCGCGGGGCGATCGGCCCTACGCGTTTGATTGAGCGTCCGCTTAAGGGGCGCGCGCGAGTTGGGTCGCGAAATAGGCAACGGTCTTGGAGTAGACCTCGCTCTTGTTCCACTGCTGGAGCACAGCAAAATTCGGAGCGCCGGGTTGCCAATCCTTGCCCTTCTGCCAGCCATAGCCGGCGAGATAATTGGCGGTGGAGGCGAGCACGTCGGGTGCGTTGTGCAACAGGTCGCGCTTGCCATTGCCGTCGAAATCGACGGCGTATTTCATCCAGGACGACGGCATGAACTGGGTCTGGCCGAGCTCGCCGGCCCAGGCGCCCTTCATGTCGGCCGGCGCGAGATCGCCGCGCTGGACGATGCGCAGCGCATCCAGCAACTCGGCGCGAAACTGCTCGGAGCGGCGGCAGTCATAGGCCAGCGTCGCCAGCGAGCGGATCGTCGCGAACTTGCCGGTGTTGACGCCGAAATCGGTCTCGAGCCCCCAGATCGCGACCAGCACTTCGCCCGGCACGCCATAGGTCTGCTCGATGCGGGAGAGCACCGAACCATATTGCTTCATCATGTTGGAGCCCCGCGTCATGCGGGGCGGCACCATGCGACCGGAAAACTCCTCGAAGGTCTGAGTGAAGACCTTCTGCGAGCGATCGCGATTCAGCACGGCCTGATCGAGCGTCACACCGGTCAGGCCCGAGGCAATGGCCTGCTGCGAAATGCCCTTGGCCGCTGCATCGGTTTTGAAGTCCGCAAGCCAGGCGTCGAAATTGCCCGATCCGCAAGCGACGGCGGCGAGCGCGGGCTGGGCTGACAGGAGGGATGCGGAAAGGGCGAGGGCTGCGAGAGCGAGACGAGAAATCGTCGGGGTCATCAGATGAAATTGATTCCGTGAAGTGATCTGACCGGCAGGCGCAATTTCGATTGTAACCGCGGCCAAAGCAAGGCGCATGACAGGCCGCCGTCCTGCCCGAGCCGGGCCCGGGCAGGATCGCTTGTCACGATATCGTCAGGCGTCCGTCCGATTGCGCCAGGGGAAGAGGTTGGCGGGGAAGTCGGCGGCCGGCTTGCGCGGGCGATGCGGCGGAGGCGGCACCGGCCGCGCACCGGGATCGGAGACGATCACCTTGCGGTACAGATGCCAGGTGGCGTGGCCGAGCAGGGGGATCACCACGGCGAGGCCGAGGAAGGCCGGGATCGTTCCGAGCGCCAGCAGAAGAGCGACGATCAGGCCCCAGGCCGCCATCGGCACCGGGTTTTTCGCGACCACGCGCAGTGAGGTGACCATGGCCTCGAACGCACCGGCATGGCGGTCGAGCATCAGGGGGAACGATACTGCGCTGATGCAGAGAGCGGTGAGCGCGAACAGGAAGCCGGTGCTGCAGCCGACCACGATCAGCCACCAGCCTTGCCGGGTGGTGAGCACGCGCGTCAGAAAATCGGAGACGCCGGACGCGCCCTCGTAGCCGAACGCCGCGATGTAGATGGCTTGCGCCGTCGCGACCCAGGTCACGAACAGGGCGAGCAGCAGCGTACCGAGGCCGAGCATGGCGCCGAAGGAAGGCGAGCGCAGCACCTCCATGGCATCCCAGGCGCCGGCCTCCTCATAGCGTTCACGGCGGCTGGAAAGCTCGTACAGACCGAGCGCCGCGAAGGGCCCGATCAGTGCGAAGCCCGCCGCCAGCGGGAACAACAGTGGCAGCACCGAGTAGCCCATCACTATGCGGGCGAGTACGAGGCCGAGCACCGGATAGATCACGCAGAGGATGATGGCGTGGCTCGGAACCGCCTTGAAATCCTCCCAGCCGCGCCTGAGTGCGTCATGAAGGTCGGACAGCTGGATGGTTCGGATCACCGGTCCCGCCGCATCCGCGGGCGGGGCCATCGTGGGGACATTGCCCTGGTAGAGTGTGGCCATTGTCGCTAGCTCCCTTGCCGGCAGCCGAATTCTGCGCCAGCAAACGGCGCGAGCGGCCGCTCTTCTCTGAGTTTCGCGATTCCAACCAGGCGCGAATTCCGGAAGGGCTCGCGAGTTGTACGCGGAGGCTACTCCCAATTCCGAGTCCTGTCCCTCACGCTTGGGTGAGATTCGATGCCGCAGTGCAACTCGACGATGTCATTCGGTCGTCATTTCGCCGCAGATAAGCTGATGCTGTCGGTCGGTTCGCAGAACTTAGCGGGCGCAACGCAGTAACTTCGTCTATAAGTGCCACTCAAGGCCCTTCCAGCGGATCCTTTTCGGGGAGAAGACATGAGCATTTTCGGGAAAATCATGGGCGCGATCTTCGGCAGCCACCCGGCTTCCGCCGCGCCTGCCGGTGGCGCACCCGCGGGCGGCGCGCCTGCAGGAGCCGCGCCGGGCGGATCGGCACCCGCAGCAGCGCCAATGGCAACCGTGGACGTGGCGGCCGTCGTCGACAAGCTGGTGGCAGCCCAGAAGGAGAAGCTGGAATGGCGCACCTCGATCGTCGACCTGATGAAGGCGCTCGATATCGACTCCAGCCTCGCCGCGCGCAAGGATCTCGCCAAGGAGCTTGGCTATAGCGGTGACATGAACGACTCGGCGAGCATGAATGTCTGGCTGCACAAGCAGGTGATGTCCAAGCTCGCCGCCAACGGCGGCAAGCTGCCGCCGGAAATCAAGCACTGACCGATCGCAAATTCGTTTGCCAGGGGCCCGCGCTCGCGCGGGCCTCTTTGCGTTCAGGCGACGAGGTCCGCATCCTCCGGATGCTTCTCGATATAGTCGACGACGAAGCCGCAGCCGGCGATCACCTTGTTGCCGTCGCGGCGGATCAGGTCCAACGCACCCTTGACCAACTCGGAGGCAATGCCGCGGCCGCGCAGCGCGCGCGGCGTCTCGGTGTGGGTGATGATCACCGCCGACGGCGTCAGCCTGTAATTGGCGAAAGCGATTTCGCTGCCGACATCGAGCTCGAAGCGGCTCCTGTCCTTGTTGTCGCGTACCGATGCAGCCATGCGTGGTCCTTCAGAAGCGGTGTGTGTTTTCTGATTTAGGCAGTCTCGACCGCTTCGCAATGACGGTTACGTCTTCACCAGGTCCTGATAGTCGGGATGCTTCTCGATCCACGCCTTCACGAACGGGCATTGCGGGATCACTTTCAATCCGGCGGCGCGGACCTGGTCGAGCGCGCCTTGCACGAGCTTCGAGCCGACGCCCTTGCCGCCTAGCTCCTTCGGCACGTCGGTGTGCTCGAACGTGATGATGTTGCCGTCGAGCTTGTAGTGCTCGGTCGCAAGATGGCCCTCGACCTCAAGCTCGTAGCGGTGATGGGCCCTGTTGTCGATAATTTCGCTCATGGCGTCTCCGGTCAGCTCTTCAGCGAGTCCGTCAGCATCTTGCGGATCGACCAGGCTTCGCCGTCGGACGAGCCTCTGATGTCGTCGATCCGCCAGCTATTGGCCTCGCGCACGAAGTCGTAACGCACGATCAAGTCGGCGGGTTTGCGGTCGTTGCGATGGCCGGTGATGGTCACCGCGATGATCGCCTTGTCGGCCTCCATCTTCTCGGCGTCAACCTTGAACGATTTCACGTCCGGTTCCTGCGAATTGGTGACCGGATCGAAATCGACCGGCCCGACGTCGCCCTTCGGCGTATGCGCATCCGCTTTGGCCCACAGCGCGATCAGCGCCTTGGAGAGATACTGGCTCTTGGCGACCTTGTTCGCGATAACGAAGGCACCGCCGCCATCGCCCTTGCCCTTGGCCGCGCGGGTGTAGATCGCGGTCAGGATGGCGACGGGATCGCTGGGGGCAGGCATCACGGCGAATGCAGGGGAGGTCGTGGCAAGCAGGGAGGTGACGACGAAGGTCCGGCGGGTGAGCATGAGATATCCTTGGGACGATGGCGTGCGTCAACAGGCCGGAGAGGCCGGTGTCAGCGCGTATGTTGGTAGACCGATGTGAGGGCGGTTCGGTTCAATCGGTCGCTTTGGCCAGCCGTGCGTCTTCGGGCTGCGGTTGCGGGCGCAGGCAGCCCTGGCAGATGACGAGGGAGCGGTTGACCCTGGCGTCGTGCTCGGCCTCGATGCCGTCCTGGGCCTGCCACCATTCCTTCGAATAGGGCTGAAGTCCAGCTTGCGATGTGTTGCGCTCGGATGCGGCGCGCGTTGAACGCGATGTTCTTGAGGCAGAACGTGGCTGATTCGGGTCCTCACCGGCGCCATCCCAGGCATAACGCGCGGGCCTGAAGGCAGGATCGGTAGCCAGATGCGCCTGCGGAGCCACGGCACATCCGGCGAGCGCCAGCGACAACAGGAGGAGGGCGGGCGCTTTGACCATGATGCGGCACTCTGTACGCGAGAACTGAACGAGGTTGTGCCGATCATGTTTAAAATTCCCTGAACGATCGCCGCTGTGCGGACGACCAACGCGAATGCGATATCTGATCCTCCTGCTCACATTGCTCGCGACCGGCGCGCGTGCCGACGATGCAAAGCCGTTCAATCCGGTCGACTATCCGCCCAGCGTGCAGAAGGTGCTGCGCGACGCCGTTGAGGAGTGCGAGAGCCAGGACGGCGGTGCGGTGACCTTCGCGCCGGACACGGTGCGCAAGGTCGACCTGACCGGCGATGGCCGCGACGATTACATCGTCGATTTCCGCGACACCAAATGCGGGGAGCGCGAGACCACTTATTGCGGAACCGGCGGCTGCGTCATGAACATTCTGGTGACGCTGCCGGATGGCAGCGTCCGTCCGGTGTTCGACGGCTATGTCCGCAGTTACAAAATTCTGGCGCCGTCGATGAAGCGCGGCGCCGCGCGCAGCATCCGCTTCGATCTGCATGGCAGCTACTGCGGTGGCTTCGGTGCGCAGGTCTGCGTCAAGGAGAAGGCTATCACGGCGGCACCGTTCGCATTCAAGCAGCCGTAGTGCAGGTGCGCGGTCGCCGGCCTTGCGGGGGCAGGGATGATGGCGATAAATGGGCTGCAATGAGCGGGCGGCCGGTGCGCCGTCTGCCGTCGAAGAGGAAGCCCGATGCAGCCCCTGCGCATGTCCCGCCGCGTCATGAATCTCGCTCACATGCTGACCCAGAATGCGCGGCGGCATGGGGCGCGTCCCGGTTTCGTCTGGGGTGACATATCCTGGACGTGGCACCAGATCGATGCCCAGGTCTCGGCCCTGGCCGCGGCGCTCGCCGCGCGCGGCATCGCCAAGGGTGACCGCATCCTGGTCCATTCCAAGAACAGCGACGAGATGTTCTTTTCGATGTTCGCGGCGTTCCGGCTCGGCGCGGTCTGGGTGCCCACCAATTTTCGGCTGATGCCGGACGAGGTCACCTATCTCGCGCAGGCCTCCGGCGCGAAGGCGTTTCTGTGTCATGTCGATTTTCCCGAGCACGCGGCGAGCGTGAAGGGCGGTGCTCTGGAATTCACCTGGAGCCTCGACGGCAAGGCCGCGTTCGGCGAACGCTCGGTGGCCGACGCTATCGCCTCGCAGGCAGGCCGGGCGGTCGCGAACGTTGCTGTGGAGCACGACGATCCCTGCTGGTTCTTCTTCACGTCCGGCACCACCGGCCGCTCCAAGGCCGCGGTGCTGACCCACGGCCAGATGGGCTTTGTCGTCACCAACCATCTCGCCGATCTCACCCCAGGCGTCACGGAAGCGGATGCGTCGCTGGTGGTGGCGCCGCTGTCGCACGGCGCCGGCGTGCATCAGCTGGTGCAGACCGCGCGCGGCGTCTGCACCGTTCTGCTGCCGACCGAGAAGTTCGACATCAACGAGGCCTTCCGCCTGATCGAGACGCACCGCGTCGCCAATCTCTTCACCGTGCCGACCATCCTGAAGATGATGGTCGAGCATCCCGCCGCCGACAAATACGACCACTCCTCGCTGCGTCATGTGATCTATGCGGGCGCGCCGATGTATCGTGAGGACCAGAAGGCCGCGCTGAGGAAGCTCGGCAAGGTCATCGTGCAGTATTTCGGGCTCGGCGAGGTCACCGGCAACATCACGGTGCTGCCGGCGGCGCTGCATGATCCCGAGGACGGGCCGCATGCGAAGATCGGCACCTGCGGCTTCGAGCGCACCGGCATGCAGGTCTCGATTCAGGACGACGAGGGTCGCGAACTCGCGGCCAACCAGAGCGGCGAGATCTGCGTGATCGGCCCTGCCGTGCTTGCCGGGTACTACGACAACCCCGACGCCAATGCGAAGGCGTTCCGCAACGGCTGGTTCCGTACCGGCGATCTCGGCCATATGGACGAGGAAGGCTTCCTCTACATCACGGGACGCGCCTCCGACATGTACATCTCCGGCGGCTCTAACATCTATCCGCGCGAGATCGAGGAGAAGATATTGACCCATCCCGCGGTCGGCGAGGTCGCCGTGCTCGGCGTGCCGGATGCGACATGGGGCGAGGTCGGCATCGCCGTCTGCGTTGCGCGGGAGGGCGAGAGGCCGGTGAGCGAAGCGGAGATGGCGGCGTTCCTGCTGCCGAAGGTGCCGCGCTACAAGATGCCGAAGCGCTTCTTCTTCTGGGAGGCTTTGCCGAAGTCCGGCTACGGCAAGATTCCGAAGCGCATGGTGCGCGACGAGCTCGAGGCGCGCGGGCTGCTCGATCTCGACAAGACGAAGACGGGCTGAGCATACGCGATGCGAAGTATCAAGCAGCCGGGCTTGCCGGCCACCGAGCGCATCCAATGGGTGGAGGCGAGGGGACGCGCCTTCTCGTTTACGCTTCAAGCAGGATTGCCGTTGCTGGAAGCCGCGCGCCGCGGTTTTGCCGCGGAGGGCTTTGCGGGGGGCGTGCTGAATTTCGGCAGCGGCACGCTCGGGCCGTTCGCCTACGTGATGCCGGCGCTGTCGAAGACCGGCGAGAACGCCGCGTTCTACAGCGATACGTTTCGGCCTGGCGGCGTGACGCGGACCAGGCTCGGCAGCATGACGCTCGGCACGCGCGACGGTGCGCCGTTCTTTCATTGCCACGGGCTGTGGCTTGAGGCGGACGGCACGGCGAGCGGCGGCCACATGCTGCCGGACGAGACTGTTGTTGCCGAGGCGTTCGAGGTCGCGGCCTTCGGCGTCGATGGCGCGATCTTCACCGCCGAACCCGATCCCGAGACCAACTTCAAGCTGTTTGGACCGGTCGCTGCCGCGAGCACTGGCGCGCGCGCGGCGAGCCGGGTCTTCGCGCTGCGGCTGCGCCCGAACCAGGATTTCGCCGGCTGCCTCGAAGAGTTTTGCCGCGCGCGCGGCATCGCGCACGCGAAGATCCATGGCGGAGTCGGCTCGACGATCGGCGCGCGCTTCACCCACGGCGGCGTGACCGAGCCGTTTGCAACTGAGCTGGCGATCACGGCCGGTGCGATCGTGCCGGGAGAGTCCGGTGCTCCGGAAGCAACGCTCGACGTCGCGTTGATCGACTACACCGGCGGCATTGCGGAGGGCCGTCTGCTCCGTGGCGACAATCCCGTGCTGATGACCATGGAACTGGTGCTCGAGGTGTTGGGCTAATAGTCCCGAGCGACCATCAATGTGCACGTAGCTTGGCGATGGCCAGGTACGTGGCTTCACTCATGCTCGATATGCCTGAGTTCGATCCCTGAAAGAGATTGAGCAGGGGCGATTGACCCTGGCCGGTGCTGTCGCCGTTCTTGACGTCGTACATGGCGGAGAACCGGCTCAGCAGCTTCTCGACCTTCGCGGGATCGGAGAGATCCTTGATCTTCATGAATTTGTCCACGAACTTGGCCTGCTGATCGATCGGCATCGCAGCCATTGAATCGGGCAGATTGAAGGTGGTCCTGAACACCTCCGAAAGGGCCTTGTCGGCGAGGATGTCGTATGCGGACGTGATGTCTCCCGCCTTGCGCTTGAAATACAGCGCCAGGCGGACGCCGGGATTCGTATCCCCCTGCTGCAGCTCCAGGTTTTGCTCGAGATAGTTCGCCTGGGTTTCCCGGAATTGATCGCGCTTCTGGGGACCCATCATCGGCAGGCGCGCGACGTTGCCCTTGCTGTCGAAATTGAACGACGCCACGATTTCGGCAAAGCGGGGATCGCTCTGCGTGTTCACGAAGCTCTTCTTGTCGTTCAGGTCGGATGCGAAGATCTTCTTGAGGAAATCGTCGCTGACCTTCCTGGGGTCCAGACCCTTGGCGAGGAGGATCAGATCAACCATCGGTCGGTTTGCAAGAAGATCGGACACCTTGTCGATGCCTGCGATCGCCTGCTGATATTCCGTCGCATCCTTGGTGGCTTGTGCCTTGACGGCCGCCTGTTGCTGGGTGGTTCCCGTGCTTGCGCTCTTCACGGCTTGGATGACGTAGTCCCTCGCGATCTGGAGGACTTCCGCCGAGTCCTGCGCGACCAGGGGGGTCGTCAGATTGCCCTTCGCATCGAAGTTGAAGGCGCGCGCGAGCTGAACGTAGCGAGTGTCCTTGAGGGTATAAACATAACTCTTGGGATCGTTGATGTCGCTTTCGAGGACCTTCTTGATGACGTCCTGCGGGACCTTGTCGGGGTCGAGGCCGACGGCGCCCAGCGCAAAATCATACACGCCCGGTGTCGACACGAACGCATCGACCGACTTGATCTTGAGCAGGTCTGCCCTGAATTGCTTGATCGCTACGGCCTCGAAGATCGGGCTTGCCGCGGAGTAGACGTCGGCCTTGCTGTCGTCGAACTGCTTCTTCGTGAGCGTGATGTTTGCGGCGGTCTGCGCAGGCGTGCCTGCCGGAAGCGACCCGTCCGGCAAGAACTCGAACGCGCCGGCCAGGTCGACGAAATTGCCGATCGTCGCGATCTGGTCGTTGAGGCTGGCAACGCTCTTTGTTGCCGTCTCCAGATGATATTTCTCGACCAGGATCTGGACCTGCAACTGGGGCACGTTGGCGCCTGGCTGCGAGAGCTGGGCGGTATAATTGGCGATGTTCGAATTTGCCGTGCTGATATCCGATTGCGACTGGGCGAGCGACGCGTTGAGGCCGCTCAGCTGGGACGTGAAGGTGGTGTTGACGTAGCTGGCTGGGTCGGAGGGATCGCTGCGCAGGACCTGGCTGATCGTGCTGGCCGGCCACTTGCTCTCGTCGATCCCGAATGCCGAATAGACATAATTGCGAAGACGATCGTTGTTCAGGAGCTGGTCTGCAGTGCTGATGTTCCCGATCTGGGCGCTGTAGTAATTCGAGTCACTGGCGAGTGCATCGACCTGGTTCTTCTTGGTCGCCGTGTACAGGCCAATCATCTCGTCGGTCTGGTCCGCCGATTGCGCGACCGGCGTCGCGGAGCCGTTGAAGGAAAATGCCGCGGCAAATTCCCGGTACCGCTTGTCGACCAGCTGGTTGACGAAGCTCTTGGAGTCGTTGAGGTCGCTTTCCAGCACCTTTTTCATGAAGGCCTTCGCGTACGTCATGTCGTCCAGGCCGTATGCCTTCATCGCGTAATGATAAAGGCGGTAATCCTTCATGAAATCGTCGACGGTCTTCACCTTGCCGATGTTGGCCTTGTAGTAGGCGGCCTCTCGCGCCACGTCCGGCTGCAGTTCGACCCGCGTCAGGGACTGTTTGAGATTACGCGTGATGTAGTTGTAACCGAAATATGTTGATACCATCGCGCATTCCTCGCGGCGTCGTACGGTCCCGGACGTCCGTCAATCATTGCGGGGTCGCGAGGTGCGGAGCCGGCGTCATGCCGGCAGTCTGTTTCGTAGCCAGGTTTTCTTAATCCGGACCCAGCCGGCGTAGCCCGGGTTTGTTTCAAGTTGTGTCCATCTGTTTCTCAATTGCAGCTTTCGCGAGGGTTGTGTTCCTGATATGTTCCTGTCGAGATATCCAGTCGGGGCTGGGGGCGGGAGCTGGGGCATGAGCCGAAGACGCGGTCGAACGATCAACCTGCCGGCCCCCTACCTGAAACGGGTCTGGTTCGATCCGTCGCAAGTGCGCGATCGCGAGGCCTATCCGTTTTGCCTGCCGATCTTTCCGGATGATTTCGAGCTCAACTTCGAGGCCGCCATCACGATCATCGTCGGCGAGAATGGCACCGGGAAGTCGACGATCCTCGAGGGGATCGCAGCGCTCGCCGGCTATGACGATGCCGGTGGCGGGAAGGGGTACATGCCGATCGACCACTCCGAAGCGCGGGAGAAGATGGGCGGACAGCTCTCCAAGGCCTTGCGGCAAGCTGGCTGCCGAAGATCACCAATGGCTGGTTCTTCCGCGCCGAGAGCTTCTTCTCGGTGGCGCGATATCTCGACAAAGCCGCCCGCGATGCCGGGCAGCTCGGCCCGGATTTCCTTTCGCATTCGCACGGCGAGGGCTTCCTGCGCTTCTTCGAGGAGCGCTGCCAGCGCCAGGGCATCTTCATCTTCGACGAGCCGGAATCGGCGCTGTCGCCGGCGCGGCAGATCGAGTTTCTGAAGCTGCTGCGACGCATGGAGGACTCCGGCATCTGCCAGGTGATCATGGCAACCCATGCGCCGCTGCTGATGGCCTATCCCAACGCGCAGCTGCTGCGGCTGGGGAAATACGGCCTGGAGCCGACGACGGTGGAAGAGACCGATCATTACCGGGTGATGCGGGAGTTCTGCAACGATCCGCGCGGGTTCGTGGAGGCGACGCTGGGGGAGTAGGCTCGGCACTTTCGGCGGCGGTGACGACAGCAGAGCTCAGGCACGATGTGTCGCGAAGATACAAATATAGTGTCCGCGAACTCAAAAGCTGACTGGACAGCTAATGCTGCATCCAGACCGTCATTCTGTTGCCCCCGTCGCCTCGCGGATGAACGATGCGCGCGCCGGTTGGCCGCCACATCACCGCAGGACTTTACCGGCGCAGCCTGCGTAGGGACAAAATCGCGTGGTCAACCCTGCCACGAACGGGTCTCCCCATGGCCGCAAAATGCGCTACGATGAGGCCAGCGCGCACCAAGTCGCGCAGATTCAAGGGTGAGGAAACGACATGCGGATGCGAAGCGGAACGGCGATCGCGGGAGTGGCGGCGCTGGCGGTGGCAGGAATGGCTCTGGGCGCCGCGTTTGAGCCGGTTTCGGCCCACGGCCCGACCCGGCAGAAGGTGCGGGAATCCATCGAGATCAACGCACCGCAGGCCAAGGTGTGGGCAGCGATCGGCAATTTCCAGGACATGAGCTGGCTTCCGCCTGTCACCAAGACCGAGGGCGAGAAGGGCAACGAGATCGGCGCGACGCGCAAGCTGACGCTCACGGGCGGGGCGACGGTGGAGGAGGAGCTCTACAAATACGAGCCCGACATGCTCAGCTATTCGTACCGGATCACCAAGGTCGACGTGAAGGTGCTGCCGGTCACCAATTATTCGTCGACGCTGACGGTGTCGCCGGCGCCCGACGGCAAGGCGAAGGTGGAATGGGCCGGCGCGTTCTATCGCGGCTTCCCCAACAACGATCCGCCGCCGGAACTGAACGACGAGGCCGCAACGAAGGCGGTGAGCGGGCTGTACAAGGTCGGCCTCGAGGCGCTGAAGAAGAAGATCGAGAGCGGAAGCTGACCGTGCGGGCGCGGGTCCTGGCGGCGGTCGCCGCCAGCCTTTGCCTCACAGGGTTTGTCTGCGCCTCCGCCGAGGAGGCGTTCGTCACCAACCAGCTCAGCGACGATCTGATGATCGTGGACCTTGCCACCGCGCGTAGCGTCGCGACCATCCCGATCGGCGGCAAGCCGGCCGGCGTCGCCGTCAGCGCGGACGGACGCTTTGCCTATGTCACGAGCCCCGACGCCAAGGCCGTGACGGTGGTGGACGCGGCCGCGCGACAGGTCGCCGGCCGCATCGAGGTCGGCGGCGGTCCGCTCGGCATCGCAGTCGCGCCCGATGGAAACACGGTCTACGTCGCCGACTGGTATGCAGCCGCGGTGCGGGTGATCGATGCGGCCTCGCGCAGCGTCACGGCCAGCATCGCGGTCGGAGCCTCGCCGTCGGGCCTGGCCGTGACGCCGGACGGCAAGCTGCTGCTCTCGGCCGACCGCGACGACGACAGCGTCTCGGTCGTGAACACTTCGACGCGCCAGCGCAAGGCGACCATCAAGGTCGGCACGCGTCCGTTCGGCGTCACCATCGATGCAGAGGGCAGGCGCGCCTACACCGCCAATGTCGGCTCCGACGACGTCTCCGTGATCGACATTGCGGAAGCGCGCGAGATCGGCCGCGTGCCGGTCGGGATGCGCCCCTATGCGGTGGCGCTGGCGCAGGGGCGCGGCTTCGTCACCGATCAATATGGCGGCACCGTCAGCGTGTTCGACCTGGCGACGCTGAAGCCGGTGAAGCGCATCAACGTCGGCGACTATCCCGAGGGCATCAATGCGACCGCCGACGGCAAGCGCGTCGTCGTCGCCTGCTGGGAGAGCAACACACTCGTGATTATCGATGCGGCCGAGCTGAAGGTGATCGGCGAGGTCAAGACCGGCGACGGCCCGCGCGCGTTCGGGGCGTTCTTGCGGAGGACGGAGTAGGGGCAGCTACGCCGGCGGGCGCAATGCGTGCACGATCTCGTCCATCCGCTCGAACATGTAGTCCGGCGCCCGCGCCCGCAGCGCCGTCGGCGCCGCATAACCCCAGCACACCGCGCCGCAGGCAATCCCCACGGCGCGCGCCGCCTCGATGTCGCGGACCTCGTCGCCGATCGCGATGACCTTGGCGGGTTCGACGCCCGCGCGCCGGACGACCCGGCGAAATTTCGCGGGCTTGCCGAACAGCGACGCCGAGCAATCGAAATGCGTGAACAGCGCGGCGGCTTCGCCAAGCTTCTCGCGCGCATTGGTCTCGCTGTCGGACGTCACCAGCGCGAGCTGCACGCCGTTCTCGGCCAATGTCCGCAGCATCGCCTCGACGCCGGCAAATAACGAAATCTCTGCCGCAGCCTCCGCCTTCAGCCGCCGCGCATGCCGCGCGATCGCCGGCAGTTTCCACAAGGGCACCTCGAGCCAGCTGAGGATCTCCCGCGTCGAAGCATGCCGCAACTCCTCGACATCCTCATCCCGCACACGGCGAAAGCCGAAGTGATCGGCGATGTCGTTGATGGTCCGCAGGAACCACGGAAAGCTGTCGGCCAGCGTGCCGTCGAGATCGAAGATGGCGAGGGAGTAGGGAGGGGGCATCGGGAGAACCAACGACCGAACGTCAGGAGCAGGCGAACGCTGTCGGGTTCATCTCCTTATGATGTCCAAACGCCGTCCTCGGTCCACCCGAGTTCCGCGAACTCGGCGGCCCGAAGTGGCGCCTCTCCCTCCGCAAAGAATTCGTCAAGCTGAGGCGGCGCGGCGCTTGTTCCGGAGAGCATGGCGTGCGCCTGCCCGCGATGATGGATCTGGTGCTGGAAGAGATGCATCAGCAGCCGGTCGCGGCGCTCGATCTGGATGTGACTATCGCGATTGATCCGCACAGCCCCGTTGAGCAGCTCGGGCGTCAGCGCATCGCAGACGGCGATCAACCGCCTGTCGATTGCGGCTTGAGCTGGCTTCAACTCGGCGAGCGATGGGTACGGCACTTCGTTCTTCCAGGCGGCAGGTCCGAGGCTGCCGCCCTCCAGCGCATCGACGTAGAAGAGATCAATGATGTAGATGTGGTTCAGCGTCCTTTGCAGGCTCGGAAAGAAGCCAGACCGCTCGGCTTCAAAATCCGCCTTGCCTAGTGCAGAGCAGGCCGTGAGCAGCCGATGGTTTGCCCAGGCATTGTTGTGGGCGAAGGCGCGGTACGTTTGCACAAAGCCGGCGGACAAGCTGAATCTCCCTTGGACCGATGCGTCGGCAGAGTTTGGTCGGTTGGCCTACTCCGCCGCCTCGCTCGTCCTCCCGCGCTTCGGCTTCCGTGCCTTCTTCAGCACCGGCGCCAAAAACTTTCCCGTGTAGCTCCGCGGCGCCTTCGCGATGTCTTCCGGCGGTCCCCACGCCACGATCTCGCCGCCGCCGTCGCCGCCTTCGGGGCCGAGGTCGATGACCCAGTCGGCGGTCTTGATGACTTCGAGATTGTGCTCGATGACGACGACCGTGTTGCCCTGCGCGACCAGCTCGTGCAGCACCTCCAGGAGCTTCTTGACGTCGTGGAAGTGCAGGCCGGTGGTGGGCTCGTCCAGGATGTAGAGCGTGCGGCCGGTGGCGCGCTTGGACAATTCCTTGGCGAGCTTGACGCGCTGGGCTTCGCCGCCGGACAGCGTGGTCGCCTGCTGGCCGACATGGATGTAGTCGAGGCCGACGCGGTGCAGGGTCTGGAAGGTCTCGCGCACGCGCGGCACCGCCTTGAAGAACTCGGCGGCTTCCTCGACGGTCATGTCGAGCACGTCGGCGATGGACTTACCCTTGAACAGGACCTCCAGCGTCTCGCGGTTGTAGCGCTTGCCCTTGCAGACGTCGCAGGTGACGTAGACGTCGGGCAGGAAGTGCATCTCGATCTTGATGACGCCGTCGCCCTGGCAGGCCTCGCAGCGGCCGCCCTTGACGTTGAAGGAGAAGCGCCCGGGCTCGTAGCCGCGCGCCTTGGACTCCGGCAGGCCGGCGAACCACTCGCGGATCGGCGTGAAGGCGCCGGTGTAGGTCGCGGGATTCGAGCGCGGGGTGCGGCCGATCGGCGACTGGTCGATGTCGATGATCTTGTCGATGTGCTCGAGGCCCTCGATGCGGTCGTGGGGCGCGGCACCCTCGCTGGCGTTGTTCAGCTTGCGGGCGATGGCCTTGTAGAGCGTGTCGATCAGCAGCGTCGACTTGCCGCCGCCGGAGACGCCGGTGACGGCGGTGAACAGGCCGAGCGGAATCTCGGCCGTGACGTTCTTGAGATTATTGCCGCGCGCGTTCACCACCTTGATGGTGCGGCGATGGTTGGGCGGGCGCCGCTCGGGCACCTCGACCTCGAGCTCGCCGGTGAGGTACTTGCCGGTCAGCGATTTCGGGTTGCGCATGATCTCGGCCGGCGTGCCCTCGGCAATGATGTTGCCGCCATGCATGCCGGCGCCGGGGCCGATGTCGAGCACGTGGTCGGCGAGCAGGATGGCGTCCTCGTCATGCTCGACCACGATCACGGTGTTGCCGAGGTCGCGCAGCCGCTTCAGGGTGTCGAGCAGGCGTGCGTTGTCGCGCTGGTGAAGGCCGATCGAGGGCTCGTCCAGCACGTAGAGCACGCCTGTCAGCCCCGAGCCGATCTGCGAGGCCAGGCGGATGCGCTGGCTCTCGCCGCCGGACAGCGTGCCGGAGGAGCGGGACAGCGTGAGATAGTTGAGGCCGACGTCGAGCAGGAAGGTGAGGCGCTCGCGGATCTCCTTGAGGATGCGTCCGGCGATCTCGTTCTGCTGCGTGTTCAGCGCCTCCGGCACAGTCTCGAACCAGGCGCCGGCGCCCTTGACCGACAGCTCCGAGATCTCGCCGATGTGCTTGCCGCCGATCTTGACGCAGAGCGCCTCGGGCTTGAGCCGGAAGCCGCTACATGCCCCGCAGGGTACGTCGTGGAAATATTTCGAGAGTTCCTCGCGGGCCCATTCGCTCTCGGTCTCGCGATAGCGGCGGTTGATGTTGGTGATGACGCCCTCGAACGGCTTCTTGGTGTCGTAGGAACGGACACCGTCCTCGTAGGAGAACTTGATCTCGTCCTCGCCGGAGCCATGGAGGATGGCATTCTGCGTCTTCTTGGGCAGATCCTTCCACTTCGTGGTCAGCGCGAACTTGTAGTGCTTGCCCAGCGCCGTCAGCGTCTGCACGTAATAGGGCGACGACGACTTGGCCCAGGGCGCAATCGCGCCCTTGCCGATGGCGAGCTCCTTGTCTGGAATGACGAGGTCCTCGTCGACATGCTGCTCGACGCCGAGACCGCCGCAGGCCGGGCAGGCGCCATAGGGGTTGTTGAACGAGAACAGGCGCGGCTCGATCTCGGGGATGGTGAAGCCGGAGACCGGGCAGGCGAACTTCTCCGAGAACAGCATACGCTCGGGCCCGCTCTTGTCGTGGATCTTCGCGGTCTTCTTCTTTTCTTTCTCTTCAGCAGGTGCGGTCGCCGGCGCGTCAGCGAACTCGACGACGGCGAGACCTTCGGCAAGCTTCAACGCGGTCTCGAAACTCTCGGCGAGGCGCTGGCCGATGTCGGCGCGCACCACGATGCGGTCGACTACGACGTCGATGTCATGCGGGAATTTCTTGTCGAGAACAGGCGCCTCCGCCAGCTCATGGAAGCTGCCGTCGATCTTGACGCGCTGAAAGCCCTTCTTGAGCCATTCGGCGAGCTCCTTGCGGTACTCGCCCTTGCGGCCGCGCACGACCGGCGCGAGCAGATAGAGCCGGGTGCCTTCGGGCAGCGCCAGCACGCGGTCGACCATCTGCGAGACGGTCTGGCTCTCGATCGGCAGGCCCGTGGCCGGCGAATAGGGCACGCCGACGCGGGCCCAGAGCAGACGCATGTAGTCGTAGATCTCGGTGACGGTGCCGACGGTGGAGCGCGGGTTCTTCGACGTCGTCTTCTGCTCGATCGAGATCGCCGGCGACAGACCGTCGATCTGATCGACGTCGGGCTTCTGCATCATCTCCAGGAACTGGCGGGCATAGGCCGACAGCGACTCGACGTAGCGGCGCTGGCCCTCGGCATAGATGGTGTCGAAGGCGAGCGAGGATTTGCCGGAACCTGACAGCCCCGTGAACACCACGAGCTTGTCGCGGGGAATCTCGACGTCGATGTTCTTGAGGTTGTGCTCGCGCGCGCCACGGATCGTAATTGCGCGCAGGCTGGAGCCCGCGTTCTGCTGTTGGCGCTTCGCCTTGATCACTTCATCCATCCCGCTGGTCCTCAAGGAATCCCAAAAGCGCGCGATCGCGCCAATGTTGAAGGCGCGCTTCGCCCGGAACCGGGATCGGCGCCGATGGGGTTGGCAGCGAACGTAGGAAGAACGAGGACGGATTTCCAGTGGGACTTGCGAATCGTCAACGGATTGTTGGCGCGCTGGCGGCATCTGGCAGGAGCGGGGTCCACGGAACAGAAGAAGGGCCGGCGCGAGGCCGGCCCTTCGTTCGCATTTGGGTGCAGACGGGAGGAATCCGCACGCGAGCAGGACCTGGAGGAGTCCTTTGGGGCTTCGTAACCGGGGCTCAGTATATGGCGACGACGGGGTTGCCCCAGCGGTAATTGATACGGATCAGGCCCATGTCGATGTCCTGGCCGATCCGGTCGGTGCGCGCGAGAAGGCCACCGGTGAGGGTGGCGAAGTCGGCGCTGTGATGGCCGAGGAACACATGATTGTACTCGCCGCCGACAGACCAGTTCTCGGCAAAGCCCCACTCGACGCCGATGCCGATGGTGTAGCCCCAGCGGGTCTGGGTGACGCTGTTGAACGCGAGCGCAGGCACGCCCGGGAAGAAGGTGTCGTATTTGTCGTGCGCCACGCGGCCGCGCCGGCCTTGCCGTAGGGCAGCAGGCTGTTGACGGCGTAGCCCATCTGGCCGGCGAAGAGGCCGAAGGCGTCAATCCTGGTCTGGTTGGTCTGCGGTGCCAGTGCCACGCTGACATTGTTGCCCTTGAAGTCGGCCCAGTTGCCCTGGCCCTCGATGCCGAACACCCAGCGCGATTTCTGCCAGCGATAGCCGACCTGTCCACCGATCGTGCCGCCGCCTGCGTTGTGGCAGCCTTCGCCGATAGCTGGATCAACCGCAACGCCGAGCGCGCCGGTCACGTTCCAGCAGGCGTGGGCCCAGCCGCCGCCACCATTGATGCCGGCATAGACGCCGCTCCAGTCGTAGGCGAGGACAGGCGCGACCGGCGGCTTGGAATACAACGGAAGATCGGCAGCCGCCGCCGGCGCGATCGCGCCGAGTGCGAACAAGCCTGCCGCGGCCAGCGCACAAATCTTCATGTCAGATCCCCAACTCACCAAGCCAATGCGCGGGTGCGATTCGCGCCCCACGATTCCTTGACGGTTGGATGTTCGTCAGCGCGAAAACAAAAAGGCCGGCGCAAGGCCGGCCTTTCGTAGTGCGATGGAGGCGGAGATCAGTACTTCGTTCAGTACCTGGCGACCACCGGGCCACCAAAGGTGTAGTTGAGGCGGACGGTGCCCATGTCAACGTCCTGCTTGATATTGTCGATGCGGTCGTTGAAACCGAGGACCGTGAACGAGTTGTTGCGCTTGCCCATGAACAGATGGTCGTATTCGATCGCAACGGACCAGTTCGGCGCGAAGCCGAATTCGAGGCCGGTGCCGACCGCGCCGCCCCAGCGCGTCTCGCTTGCGCTGTCGAGGACCACGCCGACCACCGTGCCGTTGTACTTGGCGTGCGTGACGGCGGCGCCACCCTTCACGTACCAGAGCACGTTGTTCCAGGCATAGCCGACCTGGCCGGTGAACAGGCCGATCGCATCGATCTTGGTCTCGTTGACCAGCGGCGCAAGCACCAGGCTGGTATTCGAGCCCTTCAGGTTGGCCCAGTCGCCCTGGGCCTCGAGGCCGAACACCCAGTTGGTGGACTGCCAGCGATAACCGATCTGGCCACCGACGACGGCGCCGGTTGCATTGTGACAGCCCTCGGCCGTGTCGGGACCCGGAATGCCGGCGATATTGTTGACGTCCCAGCAATTGTGGCTCGAGGCACCACCGGCGTTGGCGCCGATATAGAAGCCGGACCAGTTGTAGATCGAGGCCACCGCGACCGGCGCCTTGGTGTAGGGGCGGGCCGCCAGATCGGCCGCCGATGCGGGAGCCAACGCGCTGAGTGCAAACAGGCTGGCCGAAGCCAACAAAATCTTCTTCATAGCGATTCCCCAGTTCCGTTTCTCTTTGTCGCCTTCCGCACGGCGGAGCAGCGGACCAATGACCCAACTGATGTCGCTCTCTTACACCATTAAAGCCAAAGGTTGTGTTACCGACTCGCCACATCTCGCCGAAAACGTGCGGGGGCGGCCGGCCGATACCGGTACGCGTGGAAAACAAAAAGGCCGGCGCGAGGCCGGCCTTTCGTAACGCGATGACGTTGGAAGCGAAGATCAGTAATTCGCTCAGTACTTCGATCAGTACTTGGCGACCACCGGGCCCCCGAAGTGATAGTTCACGCCGACCTGCACGGTGTGGAGGTTGAGCGTGCCGGTGGGCAGGGCGCCCGAGAAGTAGGTCTCGCCGCCGAGGCTGCGATAGAGGTACTCGCCCTTGACCGACCACTGCGGCGCGAAGAACGCTTCGACGCCGGCACCGACGGTCCAGCCGGAGTGCCACTTGCTGTCCGACGCGGTCACGCCGAGCGCAGACAGAGACAGCTTGTTGTCGATCCAGGCGTAGCCGCCGGTGCCGTAGAACAGGACCTGGTTGACGGCGTAGCCGATGCGGCCACGCACGGTGCCCATCGCATCGGTCTTCGAGGTCAGCGTGGTGGTCACAACGCCGAAGCCGGGGACGGCAACGGGGCCGGTTGCCGAAGCGCTGACATCGGCCCAGGCGCCATCGGCCTCGATGCCGAACACAACGTTGCCGGTCTGCCAGTTATAGCCGGCGGTGCCGCCGACGAAGCCACCCTTCATCTTCGGATCGCCCGAGCCGTTCTCCCAGGCGCCGCCACCGACGATACCGAGATAGAAGCCGGTCCAGTTGTAGACCGAGGCCATCGCCACCGGTGCCTTGGTGTAGGGGCGGGCCGCGAGATCAGCGGCCGAAGCCGGAGCGGCGAGAGCGAACAAACAGGCCGAAGCCAACAAAACCTTCTTCATAATCAACCTAATCCCAGTCCCGGTTTCTGTTTCTGCCTTCCGTGCGTTCGGAAGGATATCGGACGCGTTGGTCCAACTGACGTCGGCTTACACCATTGAAGCCGCAAGTTGTGTCTCTCAAAAGCCACAGCGGTTGCAGAATGTAATGGTTGCTGACGCATTAATCCGGCAGCCAGCGCGCAGCAAAAAGGCCGGCGCGAGGCCGGCCTTTGATCTCCAAGTGATATCAGAAGGATATCAATATCGCGCGGCGACCGGGGCACCCCAGTTGAAGTGATAGTTCACGCCAGCCTTGATGGTGTGGACGGTGTCGGTCCACTCGGAGCGGTTAGCCGGCACTGCGCTGTACTGGATCGAGCTCTTGCCGAAATCGATGTAGTTGTACTCGACCTTGGCCGACCAGTTCGGAGCGAACATGTATTCCGCGCCGGCACCGACCGTCCAACCCCAACGCCAGTCATTCTGGACGAAGGTGGCCGACGGGAACAGGGCGGGATCATAGCGGTGCTGAATGTCGCCGACCGCGGCACCGCCGCTGACGAACCAGAGGGCGGGACCGGTCGAGTAGCCGAGACGGCCCTTGATGTCGCCGAAGCTGCGGATCTTCGTGTAGTAGGTGTCGCCGAACCCGGCATTGATCTCGGCCGAACGGCCGCTGATGTCAGCCCAGTGATAGTCGCCCTCGATGCCGAAGACGACCGGGCCCTGCTGCCAATTGTAGCCGAACACGCCGCCGACGAAGCCGCCGCTGGTGTCATACTTCTGGGTCGCTGCGAAACCCGGTGCATTCGGAGCCAACAAGAAGGTCTCGTCGCTACGGCCCCAGCCGCCGCCGCCCTGCACACCGGCGTAGAAGCCGGTCCAGTTGTAGATCGGGGAAGGCGCGACCATCGGCGCCTTGGTGTAGGGACGCGCGGCCATATCCGCCGCATTCGCGGGAGCCGCCAGGCCCAACGCAACGGTACCCAATGCAACCAGCAAAGTTTTATTCATTACGGTCTCTCCCATGTTTGTCCGCTTCACAAAATTCCCCAAAGCGGACCATCAGGCGCGATGCCCATACGATCTAATTCCGAGGCAAAGCTAGCCCGATTTGGCGCCAGAGTCCGTCTCCGAAATACCACAGTCGCGAACGAACGAAATGGAACTAAGTAAATGAATGTTAAGTGATTTTTCGTGTGATCGGGAACCCAAAAAAGTTCCATCCGGTTCCGTCGCCACAGTCCAGATTAAGTTCCACTCTGCCCATTGATTCGGCATAGCTCACCGCAGCCCCGCTCAAGAACAAATCTGGAACAAGCCCGTCGTCGATGCTATATGTGGGGATAACCTGAGGGGTGACGGACTGATCCGGCCTCGCAAGCGTATAGGTTCGCCTCAACAGGGTGGCAGAGGACCGTTTCGCGCGGACCCCGCCTTTGGAAATTCAGTGGCATTCGGAGTGGAGAGCGGCATGGCGGGAAGCGTCAACAAGGTCATTCTGGTTGGAAATCTCGGCAAGGATCCTGAAATCCGCCGTACCCAGGACGGGCGGCCGATTGCGAATCTGAGCATCGCGACCTCCGAGACCTGGCGTGACAAGAACAGCGGCGAGCGCAAGGAAAAGACCGAGTGGCACCGCGTCGTGATCTTCAACGAAGGGCTCTGCAAGGTCGCCGAGCAGTACTTGAAGAAGGGCGCCAAGGTTTACATCGAAGGTGCGCTCCAGACCCGCAAATGGACCGACCAGGCGGGCGTCGAGAAGTACTCCACCGAGGTTGTGCTCCAGGGCTTCAACTCGACCCTGACGATGCTCGACGGCCGCAGCGGCGGTGGAGGCGGCAGCTTTGGCGATGAGCCGGGCGGCGATTTCGGCTCCTCCGGTCCGGTCAGCAGCGCGCCGCGCCGTGCGGTTGCCGCCGGCGGTGGCGGGGGGCGCAACAGCGACATGGACGACGACATCCCGTTCTGAGAATGGCGGTCGCAAGACGAGGGCGCGCCGGCGGGATCGGCGGCGCTTCCCGTCTCGTCTGAGCAAATCTCACTAATCGGCAGGAAGGGCTCGGGATTTCCGGGCCCGCTTCATGTTTGAGGTCAGCTTGGATCGCCAATCGGCAGACAGGCTGACGGGGTGGGCTCGCCGCGCGACTTGCCCGGCGGTGCGGGCGGCTTCGGAAGGCCGATTTCAGGTTCGTCCAGGGCGTTGCTTGTGAGGCCTTAAGTCGTTGGAAAAATAAGCGGAAAAAGCGCTTCCCTTAGCCCCCGCGAGGGTGGTTATCAGGGGGCCGATGCGCTATATGATTCCCAGATAAAACCTCACCGGATTCCCCCTTGGCTGACGACGACGACAAGCCCGGCGACCAGCCGGCGCAACCCTCGGATATTCGACCCGTCTCCATCTTCGAGGAGATGAAGAAGTCGTATCTCGACTACGCCATGAGCGTGATCGTGGCGCGGGCACTGCCCGATGCCCGCGACGGCCTGAAGCCGGTGCACCGGCGCATCCTGTACTCGATGCACGAGCAGGGCCACACGCCCGACAAGAAATACGTCAAATCCGCCCGCGTGGTCGGTGACGTCATCGGTAAGTATCACCCGCACGGCGACCAGTCGATCTACGACGCCATGGTCCGCATGGCGCAGGACTTCTCGATGCGGGTGCCGCTGATCGACGGTCAGGGCAATTTCGGCTCGGTCGACGGCGATCCCCCGGCCGCCTATCGTTACACCGAGGCGCGGCTGACCAAGTCGGCGCTGGCCCTGCTGGCCGATATCGACAAGGACACCGTCGACTTCCAGCCGAACTACGACAACAACGAGACCGAGCCGTCGGTTCTTCCGGCCAAGTTCCCGAACCTCCTGGTCAACGGCGCGGGCGGCATCGCGGTCGGCATGGCCACGAACATTCCGCCGCACAATCTCGGCGAAGTCATCGACGCCTGCGTGGCGCTGATCGACAATCCCGCGCTCACCGTCGACGAACTCATCAACATCGTACCCGGACCGGATTTTCCGACCGGCGGCGTCATTCTCGGGCGCGCGGGCATCCGCGCCGCCTATCACCTCGGCCGTGGCTCGATCATGATGCGCGGCAAGGTCTCGATCGAGACCATCCGCAAGGAGCGCGAGGCGATCATCATCACCGAGATTCCCTACCAGGTGAACAAGGCGACGATGGTCGAGCGCATCGCCGAACTGGTCAAGGAAAAGAAGATCGAGGGCATCGGCGACCTGCGCGACGAATCCGACCGCGACGGCTACCGCGTTGTCATCGAACTGAAGCGCGACGCCGTGCCGGACGTGGTGCTGAACCAGCTCTACCGGTTCACGCCGCTGCAGACGAGCTTCGGCGTCAACATGGTGGCGCTCGACAGCGGCCGTCCGCGGATCATGCATCTGAAGGACCTGCTGGCGATCTTCGTCGACTTCCGTGAGCGGGTCGTCACGCGTCGCACCAAGTTCCTGCTCGCGAAGGCGCGCGATCGCGCCCATATCTTGGTCGGTCTCGCCATCGCGGTCGCCAATATCGACGAGATGATTCGCGTCATCCGGACCTCGCCCGATCCGACCACCGCCCGCGACACCCTGATGTCGCGCGACTGGCCGGCACGGGACGTCGAGGACATGCTGACGCTGATCGACGATCCGCGCCACCGGATCAGCGAGAACGGCACGATCCGGCTGTCGATGGAGCAGGCGAGGGCCATTCTCGATCTGCGTCTCCAGCGCCTCACCGCACTCGGCCGCGACGAAATCCGCGACGAGCTCGACACGCTCGCCGGCGAGATCGCCGACTATCTCGCCATCCTGCGCTCGCGCGAGCGCGTGCTTGAAATCATCAAGACCGAGCTTGCCGAGGTGAAGGCCGAGTTCGCCACGCCGCGCCGCACTGTCATCATCGAGCAGGAAGGCGAGGTCGAGGACGAGGACCTGATCCAGCGCGAGGACATGGTCGTCACCGTCTCCCACGCCGGCTACGTCAAGCGCGTCCCGCTGTCGGCCTACCGGGCCCAGCGCCGCGGCGGCAAGGGCCGCGCCGGCATGCAGACCCGCGACGAGGATTTCGTCAGCCGCCTGTTCGTGGCCTCCACGCACACGCCGGTGCTGTTCTTCTCGTCGCGCGGCCAGGTCTACAAGGAAAAGGTCTGGCGGCTGCCGATGGCCGCACCGAACGCGCGCGGCAAGGCGCTGATCAACATCCTGCCGCTGGAGCAGGGCGAGCGCATCACCACCATCATGCCGCTGCCCGAGGATGAATCGACCTGGGGCAACCTCGACGTGATGTTCGCGACCACCGGCGGCAACGTCCGGCGCAACAAGCTGTCCGACTTCGTCGACGTCCGGCGCTCCGGCATCATCGCCATGAAGCTCGACGAGAACGAAGCGATCGTCGACGTTCAGATCTGCACCGAGCACGACGACGTGCTGCTCACCGGCGCCGGCGGCCAGTGCATCCGCTTCCCCGTCACCGACGTTCGCGTGTTCACCGGGCGCACCTCGATGGGCGTGCGCGGTATCGCCCTTGCCGAGGGCGACAAGGTGATCTCGCTGGCGATCCTGCGCCACGTCGACACCAGCTCGGACGAACGCTCGGCCTATCTGAAGATGCGCCGCGCGGTCGCCGGCGAAGCCACGGCCGAGGAGCCGGCAGTGGACGCCGAGGCCGAAGAGACGACCTCCGGGAGCTTCCAGCTTCCGCCGGAGCGCTATGTCGAGATGTCGGCGGCCGAGCAGGTCGTGCTGACCGTCTCCGTGAACGGCTACGGCAAGCGGACCTCGTCCTACGAGTACCGCACCACGGGCCGCGGCGGCAAAGGCATCGTCGCCATGAGCGTCAACAACCGCAACGGCAATCTGGTGGCCTCGTTCCCCGTGGAAGACGCCGACCAGATCATGCTGGTCACTGACAAGGGCCAGCTGATCCGCTGCCCGGTCGAGGGTATCCGCGTCGCCGGTCGCTCGACCCAGGGCGTGATCGTGTTCGACACCGCCGAGGACGAGCATGTGGTGTCGGTCGAGCACATCACCGAAGAGGCTGAGAGCGGCAACGGTGCGAATGGTGAGGCAAACGGGGAGTGATCATTCACCCCTCGTAGCCCGGACGGCGCGAAGCGAAATCCGGGCTACGAATTTCGCTAGATCTCCAGCTCCGTGCCGAATTCCACCACCTGCTTGGTCGGTACGCCGAAGAACGCGGCGGAGCGCTCGGCGTTCCGCTGCAGGAATGCGAACACGCCTTCGCGCCAGACCCACATGCCCGGGACGTCCTCGCGCGGGATGATGGTCTCGCGGCCGACGTAGTAGGTGACGTCGGAGAGGTCGATGCCGGGCAGCTTGCCCTGGCGGCAGGTGAGCTTGAGCCCATCATAGATCGTCGGGTTCTGCATGAAGCCATAATGCAGGATCACGCGGGTGATGCCGGTGATGATCTCGATCACCTCGGCGCGCTCCTCGTCGGCAATGTGAGGGGCGTCTTCGATCAGGACCGTGACGAGGATGACGCGCTCGTGCAACACGTGGTTGTGCTTGACGAATTGCGTGAGTGTCAGCGGCACGCCTTTCGGCGCAGAAGCCAGGAAGACGGCGGTCCCGGGCAGCCTTGCGCTGCACTTGTTCACTGCGGTCTCGATCAGATCCTCCTCGGGTTGTCGCAGCTTCGCGCGCGCGGCCTCGACCAGCTTCACGCCGGCCCGCCAGGTCAGCATCAGGAAGGCGACGAGGGCTGCGAGCAGCAGCGGAAACCAGCCGCCCTCGAACAGCTTGATCGAGTTGGCCGAGAAGAAGATCATATCGATCACGAAGAAGAAGCCGTTCACGGCGACGACGAGCCAGGGCGAAAAACCCCACTGGATCGCCAGCAGCGCGGCGAGCAGTGTCGTGATCGCCATCAGCAGCGACACCGCGATGCCGTAGGCGCCGGCGAGCGCGTCCGAGGTGCCGAAGCTCAGCACCGCACCAAGTGTCGCGGCGGCAAGCAGCCAGTTCACCAGCGGCACGTAGATCTGGCCGATGGCGTCACTCTGGGTGTGGCGGATCTGCATGCGTGGCAGGAAGCCGAGCTGGATCGACTGCTGAGTCAGCGAGAACACGCCGGAAATGATCGCCTGCGAGGCGATCACAGTCGCGACCGCGGAGAAGGCGACCAGCGGATAGTGCAGGGCGTCGGGGCAGAGCTGGAAGAACGGATTCTCGATCATGGTCGGATCGGTGATCAGCAGCGCGGCCTGCCCGAAATAGTTCAGCACCAGCGCCGGCAGGCAGATTGCGAACCAGGCGAGCCGGATCGGGAAGCGGCCGAAATGCCCCATGTCGGCATACATGGCCTCGCCGCCGGTCACCGCCAGAAACGCCGCGCCGAGGATGGCGAAGGAGACGTGGAAATCCTGGTGGATCAAGAACTCGAAAGCATAGAGCGGGCTGAGCGCGGCCAGCACCGCCGGCGCTTTGACGATACCGTGGATGCCGAGCGCGGCGAGCACGACGAACCAGGCCAGCATCACCGGGCCGAAGATGCGGCCGATGAATCCGGTGCCCTGTTTCTGCATCATGAACAGCCCGATCAGGAGGACGACGGTGACGGGTACGACCACTGGCGCGAGCGAGGGGGCGTCGACCTTGAGGCCTTCGATCGCGCTGAGCACCGAGATCGCCGGCGTGATCGCGCCGTCGCCATAGAGCAGCGCGGCGCCGATCAGGCCCACCACCAGCAGATGGGCTCGCCAGGTGCCGGGTTGGGCGTGGCGGGCATGCAGCAGCGCCAGCAGGGCGACGATGCCGCCTTCGCCGCGATTGTCCGCGCGCAGGATCAGCAGCGCATATTTGAACGAGATGATGAGCAACAGCGCCCACAGGATCAGCGAGGCAATTCCCAGAACAGCGTCGTGGCTCAATGTGCCGCCATGAGCGGCCGCCTTGGCGGCTTCCTTGAGGGCGTAGAGGGGGCTGGTGCCGATATCGCCATAGACCACCCCAAGGGCGCCCATGGTCATGGCTATTGGGAGGGGGGCCGGATGATGGCCGGAAGCGACCGCGGGCGTGCTGGACAAGTGCAACCCCTCAATGGGATCGCGCCCGGCGGGTCATTCCGACGGGCGCGAGCATCAAGCAGTCTGCGACGGGACGTCGCAAATATCCATGGGATTTATATGACGCGAAGCTGACAGCCTGCCTACGGCGTGCGGTCGGCGGTCACGAGGCGCGCTTCACGGATGTTGGCCTTGGTGCCGGCGCGGCGCAGGCACGAGGCTTCGAAGTTCGGCCATGCCTGCTGCGAGCAGTCCTTGCCGATGGTGCGGATATCGAGCCGGTCGCCCTTGGCGAGCGCCTGCGGGACGCTCGCTTCGACGGCCGGAGCGAAGCCGGGAAGGACGGTGAGGGCAGCAGCCACAAAAGCGGCGATTGCAATCGCTGAGAAGGTCTTGATCATCGACGGTCCCCTGTGATGCGGCCGCTACGCCCAGTATGCGGCCCGTCATTCGTTGGGTGGATTAGTAACCATGGCCAGTTTCCGGACGTCTTCGCGGAGGTGGGAAATGGTTTCGTTCGCGCTCCGTTTTGTGTCGTGGCCGCCCTCAGGACGAAACAATTGGCGCGATTCCGACATGGCCTGGCGGAATGACGGGCGGAAACCGGTCCGGCTTGCCGGGCCGGGCGGGGCGCGGTAGGACGGGGCCATGCCGCGCATTGCCTTCTATCCAGGTTCCTTCGACCCCATCACCAACGGCCATCTGGACGTGGTCCGGCACAGTGTTCCCCTGTGCGACCGGCTGGTCGTCGCCATCGGGGTCCATCCCGGCAAGAAGCCGCTGTTCACGACCGAGGAGCGGCTCAAGATGCTGCACGAGGTCTGCGGGCCGGTGGCCGCTGCGGCCGGCTGCGTGCTGGAAGCCGTCACCTTCGACGATCTCGCGGTCACAGCAGCCCGCACGCACGGCGCGACCATCATGATTCGTGGCCTGCGCGACGGCACTGATCTCGACTACGAAATGCAGCTCGCCGGCATGAACGGGACCATGGCGCCCGAGGTGCATACGGTCTTCCTGCCGGCCTCTCCCGCGGTCCGCCCGATCACCGCCACTTTGGTGCGTCAGATCGCCGGCATGGGCGGCGACGTCTCGGCCTTCGTACCGCCGCTCGTCGCGGCACAGCTCAAGGCAAAATTCGCCTGATAACGGCGCGTTTCCTCTTTCATCTCTGATCCGGAGTTCTCATGATCCGAATTTTCGCAGTTCTTGCCGCGCTTGTGTTTGCGGTGCCGGCGGTGGCGCAGCAATTGCCGGCCAATCTCGACAAGGCCAACGCCATCGTCATCGACACCACCAAGGGCCGCATCGTCATCAAGCTGCGTCCCGACCTCGCGCCCCAGCACGCCGAGCGCATCAAGCAGCTCGCGCGCGAGGGCTATTACAACAACGTCCCGTTCCACCGTGTCATGGACGGCTTCATGGCGCAGACCGGCGACGGCCAGAATTTCAACGGCACCGGCGGTTCTAAATATCCGAACCTGAAGCAGGAATTCTCAAAGGTGCATTTCGCGCGCGGCATCGTCGGCATGGCCCGGCGCGGCGACAGCGTCGACACCGCCAATTCCCAGTTCTTCATCATGTTCGCCGACGGCGGCAGCCTGGATAACCAGTACACCGTGATCGGCGAAGTGGTGCAGGGCATGGACGTCGTCGACAAGCTGAAGAAGGCGCCGCCCGGCTCGCCCAGCGGCAGCGTCACCGACCCCGACAAGATGGTGAAGGTGCAGGTCGCCTCCGACATCAAATAGGGTGGGATCATGGCGCGCCGCGGCAACAGGCTCCTGCTGGCTGCCGCGGTGCTGCTCTCCGGCATCCCGGGTGCGGCTGCCGGGGACGTAGAGGTCAACACCATCCAGGACATCTTCCGGCATCTTCGGACCTGCTGGAAGCCGCCGTCGCCCGCCAGGGCTCGCCCACTCGACATCACCGTCGTCGTGAGCTTTAACCGGTCCGGAAACATTCTGGGCCATCCGAGGATTTCCTATGAATCCGCGGAGGCTTCCGACAATGACCGGCTGCAATACCGGATCGCGGTGATGGGGGCGTTGCAACGCTGCACGCCGATGCCATTTACCGATGCAATGGCCGGCGCCGCCGCGGGACGTCCATTCGCGATCCAGTTCCGTAGCCGCAAAACGTCGCCTGACAAGACTTCACCTCCAACGCAAGAGAGACGAGCATGAGCGTCACCGAAAACACCTTGATCCTCGAGACCACCCAGGGCCCCGTCACCATCGAGATGCGTCCCGACCTCGCGCCCGGCCATGTCGCGCGCATCAAGGAACTGGTCCGCGAAGGTTTTTACGACGGCATCGTGTTCCACCGCGTGATCGAAGGCTTCATGGCGCAGACCGGCTGCCCGCAGGGCACCGGCACCGGCGGCTCCGGCAAGAAGCTGAAGGCCGAGTTCAACAAGGAGCCGCATGTGCGCGGCACCACCTCGATGGCCCGTGCTGCCAGCCCCGATTCCGGCGACAGCCAGTTCTTCATCTGCTTCGACGACGCCCGCTTCCTCGACAATCAGTACACGGTGTGGGGCAAGGTCACCGAGGGTATGGAGAACGTCGACAAGATCAAGCGCGGCGAGCCGGTGCAGAACCCCGACAAGATCGTCAAGGCGCGGATGGCCGCGGACGCGGAATAAGCGCTCCACCCTCATCCTGAGGAGCGCGAAACGCGCCTCTCGAAGGATGAAGGCCCCGCTGCTGCGGGTCGGCCTTCATGGTTCGAGACGGCGCTAGCGCGCCTCCTCTCCATGAGGGTTTGGCTGTCGCGCCAAGCACCGACATGCGCACCGATCTCTTCGACTTCGACCTGCCTGCCGAGCGCATCGCGTTGCGCCCGGCAAGCCCGCGCGACTCCGCGAAGATGCTGGTCGTGGAGGGCGGCGCGCTGCGCGACCAGAATATCGCCGACCTCGCGCACTGGCTGAAGCCGGGTGACCAGCTCGTCGTCAACGACACCAAGGTGATCGCGGCGCAGCTTAGGGGCCGCCGCATCGGCCGCGAGACCGAGCCGAAGATCGAGGCGACCCTGATCAAGCGCCTCGACGGCTCGCGCTGGCAGGCGCTGGTGAAGCCGGCGAAGAAGCTCACCCCCGGCGATCGCATCCGCTTCGGCAATGAAGGCAAGGTCTGCCTGCTCGGCCATCTTGACGCTGAGGTCGAGGCCAAGGGCGCGGAGGGTGAGGTGACGCTTGGCTTCTCGTTCCATGGGCCTGCGCTCGACCAGGCGATCGCCGATCTCGGCAGTCCGCCGCTGCCGCCCTACATCGCCTCCAAGCGCACGCCGGACGATCAGGACCTCGCCGACTACCAGACCATGTTCGCCGCGAACGAAGGCGCGGTCGCGGCTCCGACCGCCGGCCTGCATTTCACCCCGGCGCTGGAGCAGGCGCTGCGCGAACGCGGCATCGGCATCAACCGCGTGACGCTGCATGTCGGGGCAGGGACGTTCCTCCCGGTGAAGGTGGACGACACCGAAGGCCACAAGATGCACGCCGAGTGGGGCGCGATCTCGGCCGAGACCGCTACGAGGCTCAACACCGCGCGGAAGAATGGCGGCCGCATCATCGCCGTCGGCACCACATCATTGCGGCTGCTTGAAAGTGCCGCCAGCGAGGACGGCACAATCCAGCCGTTCACGGCCGAGACCTCGATCTTTATCACCCCCGGCTATCGCTTCCGCGCCGTCGATATCCTGCTGACCAATTTCCACCTGCCGAAGTCGACGCTGTTCATGCTGGTGTCGGCATTTTCGGGGCTGGAGACGATGCAGCGGGCCTATGCGCACGCGATTGCGAGCGATTATCGGTTTTATTCGTACGGGGATGCCTGCTTGTTGTTTCGAGCGTAGCGCAATCTATCACCGTCACCCTGAGGTGCTCGCCTCTTCGGCGAGCCTCGAAGGGCGACGGCCACGCTGCCGCGTCCCGGCCGTGCATCCTTCGAGGCTCCCCCAGCGCTGCTTTGCAGCGCCGGGCTCGCACCTCAGGATGACGGGTGAGTGCGTTACGCCATCGCCCGCTGCGGCAACAGCTCCGCGATCTGTACCGCATTCAGCGCCGCGCCCTTGAGCAGCTGATCCGCCGCCACGAACATCGAGATCGAATGCCCACTGGGATCGCTGAGGTCCTTGCGGATGCGGCCGACCAGGACGTCGTCCTGGCCCGAAGCGTCGATCGGCATCGGGAAGTAGTTCTTCACGCGGTCGTCGACCACCTTCACGCCGGGGGCCTGCGCCATGAGGCTGCGGACCTGGTCTTCGGTGATCGGCTTCTCGCATTCGAAGGTGATGGCCTCGCAATGGGCGCGCAGCACTGGTACGCGGACGCAGGTCACGCCGATGGCGATCCTGTCGTCCTCGAAGATCTTGCGGGTCTCGTTGATGACCTTGGTCTCTTCGTCGTTGTAGCCGGTATCAGGGTCGACCGCGGTGTTGTGGTTGAAGAGATTGAAGGCGTAGGGGTGCGGCATCACCTTGGGCGTATAGACCTGCCCGTTGAGGTTGGCGCGGGTGGACTCGACGAGCTCGTCCATCGCGGCGGCGCCGGCGCCGCTTGCCGCCTGATAGGTCGAGATGATCACGCGCTTGATGCGGTTCTTCTGGTGGATCGGCCACAGCGGCACCAATGCGGTGATGGCGGCGCAGTTCGGGTTCGCAATGATGCCCTTGTGGTCGCGGATGCGGCCCGCGTTGATCTCGGGGATCACCAGCGGCACGTTCGGGTCCATGCGGAAGGCGGAGGAGTTGTCGACCACGACCGCGCCGGCCTTGACCGCGAGCGGCGCGTACTTCCTTGAGATGCTGCCGCCGGCGGAGAACAGCGCGATGTCGACGCCGTCGAAGGCGTGCTCGGTCAGCTCCTCGATGACGACGTCCTTGCCGCGGAACGATACCGTCTTGCCGGCCGAGCGGGCGCTTGCGAGCGCCTTGAGCTTGCCGACGCGAAAGCCGCGCTTGTCCATGGTGGCGATGAATTCGGCGCCCACCGCACCGGTGACGCCGACAATCGCGACGACGGGATCGTTACTCACTTTGTCCTCCATTGAATTGCGATTCAAACAACAAAAAAGCCCCGGACCATCATGGGCGGGGCTTCGGTAGAGCTGATTGCGTTTTAGTCGACGACTACAAGCGCACGCCTCCCCGGGCCCCGAAGGCCGTGGTGGTTTTGGTCGTGCGTTTGGTGGTCGTGAACATGGCGGCGACTTATGCGGGAGAGTCTGGCGCCCGTCAATGGCTTTTCGGCGGGATTGTGGCCGGCGCTATTTGCCTCGAGCGCCCGGCGGCTCCAGGATGACCTCTTTGAGGTCGTCGCCGCTGATGACGACGATCGAAAAATTCAGCCGGCCGCCTTCACGCACCAGCCCGCCGCTGATCGCCTTGCCCGAAGCGGCGCGCTCGGCGACATGCACCGCATCCGCGAGACGGTGCCTGATCGCACCGAGCGCTGCGAGGTTGCTGCGATCGTCGAGATCGAGCTCGGTGAGGGGGAGGGCGGCTTCGCCGCCGATGAGCTCGCCGGTCGTGGCGTTGATGGTGTGGCGCCAGATCCGGTCGTTATGCAGAGTCTTCACCCGGTAGACCGGCACGCCGGAGCCTCCGTCAAAACTCACATCCGCCGTCGTGGCGCCGGCGTGACGGGCTTCTGCAATCGCCATGGCCTGGCTGATCGAAATCGACGAGCTGCGGAATCGTTCGATTTCACGGCTGACCGCCTGGCGGTCCGCCTCGGCATCACCATCTGTGCTGCCGTGAAGCGCGGTCGGCGTGCCCGCGGTCACGACCGCCTGTGCGGGCGGTGCGAGGAGCAGCGCTGGCAAGGCGATCGCAAGCAGTCGCGAGGTCCGTCGTTTTGCTGTCGTCATGCGCGAAACC
This sequence comes from Bradyrhizobium cosmicum, assembly GCF_007290395.2. NCBI lineage: Bacteria > Pseudomonadati > Pseudomonadota > Alphaproteobacteria > Hyphomicrobiales > Nitrobacteraceae > Bradyrhizobium > Bradyrhizobium cosmicum. The sequence goes on from NZ_CP041656.2 coordinate 3,608,451, forward strand.
CTCGGCCAGCGAGTGTGCCGGATGATCGTAAAGAATTCGCGGCCGACCTTGGGCATCGGCCGGCCGCGGAGCACCGTGGCGGGCTGTACCCGTCGCGGCGTTCTTAGCGGTCCGGACCACCTTGGGGCTGGTGAAAAAGCGGTCCGCATCGCGTATAACTAAACCATACCGTATCGTTTTATTTTGGTCAATGCCGTAAGCGTTCCCCTGTGGGGGACAGGCCGCAATCTCACGGAATTGTCAGCGGGAGGGACGGCGCCGGGGAGCGGCTTTGGCGGCATCCTTGACGCGGCCGGCCGGTCCCAGCGCGCCGGCCAGGAACAGCTTGATCGCGACGCGCATCCGCTTCTCGGCGGGTTTTATTTCCATCGGCGTTCCGAACGTCGCCATGCGGTGGGTGTGGCCAACGACCACGTCGAGAAACACCTCGGCCGCTATGGTGGTGTCTTCGACGTCGAGGGCGCCTTGGGCCGCCAGATGATCGAAGAAGCGCGCGGTCGTGGCGACGGCCTTGAGCCAGCCTTCTTCCTTGCCGAGCTTGGCGATGTCAGGGAAATTGATGGCTTGTGACGTCATCATGCGGCTGAAGGCCATGGCGTCCGGCCCGCAAGTGAATGTCAGCATTTCCCGCCCGATCTCGACCAGCCGCTGCTCGACGGAGATGTCGGACGAACTGCCGAGCTGAGTCTCGGCTGCCGCCGAAAGAGGGGCAAGCCATCGCGCGATTTCGCGCCTCAGCACCGCCGTGAACAGGCCGCGCTTGTCGCCATAACGGGAGTAGACGGTCGGCTTGCTCACGCGCGCAGCTTCGGCGACCGCATCCAGCGAGGTGGCGTCAAAGCCGCGATCCAGGAACAGGCGGGTGGCGACTTCGATCAGCCGCTGGTCGCGCTCGATGGCGGCGCTTTTGGTTGGCCGTCCGCCGCGCGATTTCGGCACGTCGCGCCGTGCCGCTGCCGATCTTGTCCTGGTCGCAGCCAATCCCATGCCCAATGATTCCTGCGGGGTCGTAACAATGGTCATTCGCTCTATAACGCGCAGGAGCGGGGGCGTCATCGCCAATCTGGCCGAATTGGCCGTATCGTCAACGGTCTTCGAAGGACGTCGTTCCGGCGCGTGAGTCCTAGGGGAGCGTCGACGTCCAGGCCTGTCCCGCCGCCGCTTTCTCATAGCCGTATTGATACAGCGCCCGCATGTAGGCCGTGTCGAACCCTTCGGAGGGCGGCGCCGGATAATCACGTGCGATGTAGGAGAGATGGAAGCCCAGATTGTTGCGCTTCGCGAAGTCGTAGGTCGAGAAGATGATGGACCGCGTCTGCGACTGGGTGATCGACGACAGGCTGCGTGAGGCGACGTCGATGGTGCTGTTGGAGACCAGCTCGAAGTTGCGCTCGATCTTCTTGTTGACGAGAATGTAGATGTCCGACTTCGTGTTGCCGGGCAGACGTCCCTGGAAGAGCAGTGCCTCCGGCAGCGTCAGCACCGGCGCCGTCACGCCGCCGTCGACGTGCATCTCCTGAAATCTGCGTCCCTGGCCCTCGGCTTCGATCAGGATGGGCGGAAACACCAGCGGGATGCTGGCGGAGGCTGCCATCACGTCGCGAAACAGTTTGAGCGCCTCGGGCGTGCCCACGGCGGCGATCTTGCCCATGTCCCAGATGGCGGTTCGCTGGGTGTCGAGATCGGTCGTTACGATCAGCAGCCGTCGGCCCTTGGCGTTTTCGCGCGCGACCTGCTCGAGGATCTCCGGCCCGACATAGCGCGCCACCAATTCGCGCAGCCGCTGATTGCCGAACAGGCCGGAGCTGAACAGCACGCGCATGATGCTGGGATCGTTCAGCAGGCTTTCGGCAATGCCGCTGGTGTAGACCTCCCTCAACGTGTCGTCGTATTGCGATCCAAGAAACGCAAAGGGCGCGATCAGGCCGCCGGTGCTCACGCCGGACACGACCGAAAAGGTCGGGCGCGTGCCGGCCGCGCTCCAGCCGTTCAGCACGCCCACGCCATAGGCGCCATCCGCGCCGCCGCCGGAAAGCGCCAGATAGCTCCTGGTCAGCGGGAAGCTGAATTTCGTGACGGGGTCGTCGGTGTAGCGGCGCAAGCCGTCGATATCGAGCACGCGCGACGTGGTGGCGTCGGCGGCCGTATAGGGCGTGCGGGGCAGGGAGGTGCAGGCGGAGAGCGCCAGGCTGCAGGTCAGCGTCAGAGATCCGATCAGGCGGGCGCCTGTCTGCCTTGTCTGGCCACGCGAGGGGACGGACATTTCGGTCGAACATGAAGCGGAGGGCATCGTCGGTGGCTGGCGATCACACATTTGCAGCCGCCGGCAAATCTGCCGCAGCATCCCGTCCAGCCCCCAAGGAAAAACTACACGGTATCGTTTTATTTTGCAAGCTGCGGCGCCATCAAGTCTGCGTCAGATATGTCCCACTCTGGCGCATCGCGCGGCCGGAGCGGGTTGATCGGCCTCGCCCGACACGCAATAAGCACGGCCATGAATCCACCTAAGAACGATCTGCCCAATCATTTCGAACTGCTCGCGACCGATGGCGCCGCCCGCACCGGTCGCCTGACCACGCCCCACGGCGTGGTGCGGACGCCAGCCTTCATGCCAGTCGGAACCGCCGGCGCCATGAAGGGCATGCACTGGCGCGAGGTGCGCGATGCCGGCGCCGATATCGTGCTCGGCAACACCTATCATTTGATGCTGCGTCCGGGCGCCGAGCGGATCGCCGCTCTCGGCGGCTTGCAGACATTCACCGGCTGGAACGGTCCGATGCTGACGGATTCCGGGGGCTTCCAGGTGATGTCGCTGTCGGACCTGCGCAAGGTGACCGAGCACGCCGTCACCTTCCGCTCGCATATCGACGGTGCCAAGGTGGAGCTGTCGCCGGAGCGCTCGATCGAGGTGCAGCGCTTCCTCGGCTCCGACATCGCCATGCAGATGGACGAATGCGTGCGGTTGCCGGCCGAACGCGACGACATCGACCGCGCGATGCAATTGTCGCTGCGCTGGGCCGAGCGAAGCAAGCGTGCCTTCGAGAGCGCGCCTGAGGGTTACATGCTGTTCGGCATCGTGCAGGGCGGCGACATCCCGCAGCTGCGTCATGCCAGCGCCGAAGGCCTCACTGAGATCGGCTTTCACGGCTACGCGATCGGCGGCCTTGCCGTCGGCGAGCCGCAGGCGGTGATGTTGGCGATGATCGACGAGACCGCGCCGGCCCTGCCGGGCGACCGGCCGCGCTACCTGATGGGCGTCGGCACGCCGGACGATATTCTCGAAGCGGTCAAGCGCGGCATCGACATGTTCGATTGCGTGATGCCGACGCGCAACGGCCGCCATGGCGTGGCCTTCACCCGTTTCGGTCAGGTCAATTTGCGCAATGCGCGCCATGCCGACGATCCGCGTCCGCTCGACGAAGACAGCTCGTGGCCGTCGGCGCGCAGCTACGCACGCGCCTATCTTCATCATCTCGTCAAGGCCGGCGAGACGCTTGGGGCGATGCTGCTGTCGGAAATCAATATCGCCTACTACCAGTTCCTGATGCAGGGCATCAGGAACGCGATCGCACACGGAACGTTCGAGGAGTTTTACCAGCGTACGCGCGAGGACTGGGCGAGGGGCGACATCGCCCCGCGCTGAAGCGTGACGGCTGTCAGTTGCAGACGATCCGCTGCTTGACGGCGTGCTTGGTCACGAAGCCGTAGCCGCAGGTGTCGCAGGTCCAGAGATAGCTGATCACGTGGTCGGAGACGTAGGCGGAGGCTTCTGCGGCGACCATGGAGTCGGCGCATACGGGACAGGTGGGCAACTCGCTGCAACGCGGATCACGCCTTGGCGCTACGGTCGACAACACTTCAGCGACTGCTGACATCGTGGTGACCTCCCTGCTTCGAGACCTAAGTCTAACATAAGCAGAATCAGTTGACGAGGTCGCAACACAAATGCGTTGGTTTTCTGCTAATTGCAGCTCACGCGATTTTGCGATGCAGCGTATTTAACGTGTGCCGCATTGTCGCTTGCGTGTCGCCGCAAGCTGTCCGTAACTGCGGGAAGAGCTGCGATCAAAGTGCAAATCGTCGTCACAGGGAGTTCATCATGGACACATCGTCCACCGCGGGTGCAGCGCACCAACCCGGCCGCGGCCGGATTTATAATTCAATCGTCGAAGCTTTTGGCGACACCCCGATCGTGCGGCTGCAACGGTTGCCGGGCATGCACGGCGTCAACGCGACCATTTTGGCAAAACTCGAATATTTCAATCCGGCCGCGAGTGTGAAGGACCGCATCGGTGCGGCCATGATCATCGCGATGGAGAAGGCCGGCATCGTCAAGCCCGATACCGTGCTGATCGAGCCGACCTCCGGCAATACCGGTATCGCGCTTGCCTTCGTGGCGGCGTCACGCGGCTACCGGCTGAAGCTGGTGATGCCGGAATCAATGTCGATCGAGCGGCGCAAGATGCTGGCCTTTCTCGGCGCCGAGCTGGTGCTGACGCCGGCAGCCCAGGGCATGAAGGGCGCGATCGCGACGGCCGAGGAGCTCGTGAAGACGACGCCGAACGCGGTGATGCCGCAGCAGTTCAAGAACCTAGCCAATCCCGAAGTGCACCGTCGCACCACGGCCGAGGAGATCTGGAACGACACCGGCGGCAACATCGATTACTTCGTCGCCGGCGTCGGCACCGGCGGCACCATCACCGGGGTCGGCCAGGTGCTGAAGCCGCGCAAGGCTTCGCTGCGCGTGGTCGCGGTCGAGCCGGAGGAGAGTCCCGTGCTGTCGGGCGGCCAGCACACGCCGCACAAGATCCAGGGCATCGGCGCCGGCTTCGTGCCCGACATTCTCGACCGCTCGGTGATCGACGAGATCGTGAAGATCAACTCGACGACGGCGATCGAGACCTCGCGCGCGCTGGCGCGGCATGAGGGCATTCCGGGCGGGATCTCCTCGGGCGCCGCGATCGCGGCGGCGCTCCAGATCGGCAAGCGGCCGGAAGCTGCGGGAAAAACCATCCTGGCTATAGTGCCATCCTTCTCCGAGCGGTATCTTTCGACGGCTCTGTTTGAGGGAATCTAGGACATGGCGGATCAACCCCCGAGGCGACCGCGCACGCTGGGCGATGCCAGGACCGAGGCCGAGGCGGCCTTCAAGAAGGTGACGGCCAAGGTGGTCGTCGCGCCGCCGAAGCAGAACGTGGCGCCGGGGGTCAAGGAGCAGGTCAGCCTGCGGATCGACCAGGACGTGCTGGAGTTCTTTAGGGAGGGCGGACCCGGCTGGCAGGACCGCATCAACGAGGCGCTGCGCAAGGCTGCGGGGAAGTAGGCTTTCGGCCCCTCGGTGGGCGCGACCAACGAAAACGAAAAGCCCGGCGCGAGCCGGGCTTTTGCATGTTGTAGCCTGCCTGCCTCAGCGACGGAACATGCCGCCCATCATGCCGCCGACGACGCCGCCGACGAAGGCCGCGCCGGCATCGCCGCCACCGCTGTTGCGATGCTGGGCCGGTGGTGCGCTCTGGGCCTGGGCGGGGGCCGCACGCCGGGCCGGCTTGGGGCTGTCATCGCTCGCGGTGGCCGGGGCCGCCACGATCTCGGAGAGCAGGGCCTTGTGCTGGAGCTTGTTGAGGTAGCCGGTCGAGGGATAGCCGCGGGCGGCCTGCCAGCGCTTCAGAACCGTGCGGGTGTCGTCGCTGAACACGCCGGTCACCTTGGTATCGAAGCCGAGCCCGGTCAGGCGGCGCTGCACGTCGCGGCGCTGGCCCTTGTCGAGGCCGATCTGGTCCTCGGTGAGCTGGGTCGAGTCATCGGTGAAGGTCGCCGGATCGATACCGGAGTTGAGATTGCGGGTGGCCGTGGACGGACCGCTCTTGATCGCCGCAAGCCGCGCCAGGGCCAGCGCCTTGAACTGGCCGTTCGGATAGGCCGAGAGATAGGCGTTGAGCTCTTCCGGCTTGTTGGATTCCTTGACCGAACGCCAATACTCGAGCTCGACGCCGTCAGAGCTGCTGGCCGCTGCCGGCACGACGCCGGAAGCGGTCGGCGCCGCGTTGGCCACCTGTGTCTGCTGCGAAGGGTTGAGATAGACCGCGCCGATCAGGTTGGTGTGGCCCCAGGGAAGCTGGCCCTTGCGGGTCTCTTCGTTGACCTGGGCGCGCACTGACGTCATCGCCTGCTGGATCTCGACGCCGGGCTTGGTGATGTTGTCGATCAGCGCGCGGGTGAAGGGGCTGTTGTTGCCCTCCTGACCGTCGAGCGCGGTCTGGCCCGGGCCGGTGGCGAACGCGATCAGCGTGCCTTCGCCGGACTTCATCTCGGCAAGGCCGCTCTGCACATTGACGCTGCGGGTGGCGGAGTTGGACTTGATCTTGGCGGCGAACGGATTGTCGCGGCAGGCATCGAGGAAGACGAGCTTGACCTTGGCATCGCCCATGGTCTGCTCGAGCGTCAGGTCGATGTTGATCGCCGCGCCGAGCTTGACGTCCATCTCCGACTTGATGTCGGCATCGACTGGCAGGAGATAGTTGCTGCCGCTGACGGCGATGCCGTGGCCGGCGTAATAGAACACGGCGACGTCGGAGCCCTGCGCCTTGCGGCCGAAATCCAGCAGCTTCTCGGTCATCTGGTCGCGGGTGAGGTTGGAGCCTTCGATCACCTCGAAGCCGACATTGCGCAGCGTCGCCGCCATCGCCTTGGCGTCGATCGGTGGGTTCGGCAATTGCGCGACGTTCTTGTAGGAGCCGTTGCCGACGACGAAAGCGACGCGGCGGTCGGCCTTCGCGGCGCTGACCGACAGCGCCATGCACATCAGCGAAGCGAGGAGGGTGAGATAGCGCATCTGAAATCCCCAGAATCGAATTGCAGGCAGCAACAAATTGGCAACGAACTTACACGACACGCCCGGTTTCGCGCTAGCGAAACGACAGCTCGCCCAACCCATTGCTTCGCGGCCGAATGTGCACGATGGAATGCCCCTCCAACGTGATCCAAATCACGCTCGACCACCTTGTTTTGTCGCGCGAGGCGGCGTCCGGTTCACGGCGCGCGGGCGGGAACCGGCGGTGCGGGCTTCAAATTCAGGAGATTGCCGCAGAGGATCAGCGCGGCGCCAAATACCGTCCAGGAGTCGAGCCGCTCTGAATACAGCAGCCAGCCCACGGTTGCCGTGAGCGGAACCCGCAGGAAGTCCATCGGCACCACGATGGTCGCATCCGCATAGCGGAGCGCGCTGGCGAGACAGTAGTGCGAAAATGTGCCGCAGACCCCGATGACGAACAGCCAGCCCCAGAGCGTGGCTGACGGCCAGGTCCAGACATAGAGCGTCGGCAGCAAGCCCACGACAAACTGCACCACGATCATCCAGAACAGGATCGACAAGGCACTCTCGGTCCGGGTCAGCGATTTTGCCAGGATCATGGAGATGCTGAAGCCGATGGCGGCGCCGAGCGCGATCAGTTGGCCCGGATTGATCTCGCCGGTGGCGGGCCGCACGATCATAATCACGCCGACGATGCCGAGCACGACGGCGGCGATCTTCCAGACGGTCATGCGCTCGGCGAGGAACGTTGCGGCCAGCAGCGCAGTCCAGATCGGCATGGTGAATTCGATCGCCACCACCTGGCCGATCCCGATCAGCGTCAGCGCATAGAACCAGCCGAGCTGTGCGAAATAATGGACCCCGTTGCGTGCGAGGTGCTGGGGCAGGCGTCTGGTTGCGACCGCCTTGAAGCCGCCGGACCGGTAGATGAACGGCAGGAGCAACGTGAACCCGATCACCGACCTCACTTCCATGATCTCGAAGACGTTGAGTTCGCGCGTGGCCTCGCGTCCGGCGACCGCCATGACCAGCATCAGCGCCAGCCAGCCGGCCATCCACAGTGCAGCCATTGCTTTGGACGGGGTCGCGGTCATCGGTGCGGGTGCGGGGAGATCGAGCCTGAGGGAGGGCGGGTATCGGCGACATCGCGACCGTTTGCAACGGCCAAATCTGCGGATGCGGCGATGCTGGGCGGCGTGCTAAGGCTTGGGTGAACAACGACAAAAAACGGGAGATCTTCGCTCATGCGCATCTTGCAGCCGGCCGAATGGAAAAAACCGCGCGGCTTTTCCCATGGCGTGGTGGCGGAAGGGCCGGGCCGCTGGGTGGTGCTGGCCGGACAGACCGGCGGCGACGAGACCGGCAATTACGCGCCCGACATGGCGGCGCAGGTCGCAACCGCGCTGACGCGGATCATCAAACTTTTGGGTGAGGCTGGCGCGGGTCCCGAACACATCGTCCGGCTGACCTGGTATCTCACCAGCCGCAGCGAATATGAAGCCGCGGGCGCCGGCATCGGCGCGGCGTGGAAGGAAACGCTGGGGCGCAATTTCCCGCCTTCGACGCTGCTCTACATCGGCGGTCTCGTGGACGAGCGCGCCAAGGTCGAGATCGAAGTCACGGCGTTCGTTCCGGACGCATAAAAAATCGACCCGGCGAGGTCGCCGGGTCGACTGTCATTTCCGCGAACCGGCTTAGCGCGACATCGAGATGTTGGCGCCGCGGAACTGGCTGTCCGCGCGCATCGTGACGCTCTGCCTGTTGCCGCTGGTCTTCAGCGCGATGTTGGCGTTGAAGCCGGCGGCCGAGGCGACCACTTCGAAGTTCCCGCCGCCGCCGCGGCCCTGGAGCGAGCCGGAGATGTTGCGGCTGGTCTCGGACCAGCTGCCGGTGATGGCGCTGCCCTCGGCCCTGACGTTGGCGCCGAGGTTGAACTTGTAGGCATCGCTGGCGCAGGTCAGCGACATCTCCATGGTCGGTCCGATCGGGGCATATTTGGCCCGGCAGCGAATCCGCTCGGTCGAGCCGTCGTCCAGGGTGACGGTGCCGCTGCCGCTCCAGCTGCCGGCCATCGGAGCAAACGGGCCGGACTGGGCCTTGCTTTCCGAGCTGACGATCCCCGCCGCAAACAGAACGGCGGCCGCGATCAGCAGCCGCCGGTTCCAGGCGCGAGCCTCAATTGGTTTATTGGCGCGATGCTTCCCATCGCCCGCTGCACGGTATGCCTGCAGATGCTCCATTCCACTTCCCCGATCCGGCGTTGCCGTTGAGTTGACCGTTGGCATATGCACCATTGATCGAAACTTTCACAAGACCCTCACGGCCAATGGTGCCGGAAACGTTAGCGCCGGGCGCGGTGATCTTGCCGTCGGCAACCGTCAGCAGCGAGCTTGCGGTCGGCTCGCAGGTGCCGCTCTTGGTGACGATGGTAACGTGCCAGTTGCCGTCATAGGGGCTCTGGGCGAAAGCGGGGACGGCGAGGGTGCCGGCGAAAACTGAAGCGGCACAGAACGCCGCGATGCGACCAAAACGCATAAAATCCGTCCTTCAATGTGTCTGATATTCTGACGCTTATTCGGGCGGAATGTGACGGAAATTTGTTGCGATGCCAAAGCGAAAATTGTTCCTTTCGGAACAATGGTTTATTTGCGTTTTTCGCTCCAATTTTTGAAGCAAAATCAACGCGGCTTCACGTTAAGGGTAAACGTCAGGAGAGACTCGGCGCGGAGGTCGCGAACTGCTCGTCCTGAGTCTTGGACGGCAGCGCCTTGTGGACCTTGGCATAATCGATCACGTCGGCCAGCAGCTTGAGCCCGAGCGGGGCGAGGGCGCGCTCCCACAGTTCCCGCGCGGTCTCGCCCTTCTTCACGAAGCACCACTCCTGGGCTGCGATCGCGCCAGCGTCCATGCGGTCGGCGAGGTGATAGATGGTGCCGCCGGCGATCGGATCGCCCTCCTTGATGGTCCACTCCACGGCGGCCTTGCCGCGGTGTCGCGGCAGCAGCGAGGGGTGGTAGCCGATCCCGCCGAGCCTGGCGGCGGCGAGCGCATCCTTGCCGATCCGGGCGTGGCTGTGGGCGGTGATGATCAGGTCGGTGTCGGGGGCGATCTCGGAGGCGACCACGAGCTTCGGATCGGCCTGCACCACCACCTCGATTCCGGCCGCCTTCGCGGTCGCAGCGAGGCGATCCTCGGCATCGGCCACCACGACGCGCACGATCGAGACGCCGTGTTCCCGGAGCATGTTCAGGGTGGTCACGCCGAAATGGCGGGAGCCGACAAGGGTAATGCGCATGGGTGTCCGATCCGTCTCGCAGCTGCGTCATCCTCCCGATAACACGTCCGCACGCCCTGTCACCACCCGCGCAGCGCTTGAGATTGTTATCAACAACGCGCCGGGGCTGGCTATTCGGGCGGGAGCCGCCGCCGCTCGATCGATATCGCCCTGACAGCGCCGATCGCAGTTGGCCGCTGACGTATTCTGTGTGACGGATTTGCGTTGCCGCGCGGCAACGCCCGGCATCAAATGTGCACGAGCCGGTTCCTGTGCCTTATTTTTAACAGAACGATGCCTTGGGTTCGGTTAGAAGGTGCCATCCGGGGCTGGCTACATTTCATTCCCGATCCGCTTTCGAACCCGGCTTTGGCCGCTGGCGCGATCACGCCAGCGGCTTTTTTCATAGCGCGCGCCACAAAATCACCTGACGGTAACGCGTTCTCAACCAGCTCGGCGTATCGACGAATCCGTCGCGGATTTGTATTGCGTACCGCGACACCAAAAATGTCCCGCCGGCGCGGCGTGCGCCGCGCGGACATTTTTGCCGGGACCGATTTCATGCCAAACGCAATTGCGCAGATCGTCAACGCCTATGTGCGGCTGAAGAACCGCCGTGGCCTCGACGCGCTGATGATGCACAGGCAGCGGCTCGCGGTCGATCTGAAGAGCAAGTCCGGCTACGATTTCAGCCTGCCGATCGGCCAGATCGACGAGGAGATCGCGATCATCGAGGAGGGGCTCAGCCGGCTCAAGGCTGAATCCGCGGATCCCGGTGCGACACCTCCGATCTGACGTGATCAGTCGCGCCGGCCGCCGTCGATGACGGTGAACAGCGGCCGCGCCTGGGTCGGCTCGACCAGCAATTCATCCACGAGCGCGGTGGCTGCATCGACATATTTCCGGGTCGGCTTGTCCAGCGCACGCTTTGCCTCGTCGTCGAGCGCGACTTTCGCGGCCTCGACCAGCTTGCGCATCCGCGCCGCATGGTCGTCGCCCGCCGTCAGCGTCGCGCGCGCCAGCGAGCGCAGCACGAACAGCTCTCCCTCGAGGCGGAGCAGGCGGTCGTTGAGCCTGGTGAGGACGGCGTTGAGGTCGGCCATTTCTGGTGCTCGTCGCGAAGGATCCGTCCTGATCTAGCGGCGATCGGTGAACGGATTCCAAATGCCAAAGGCGCAATTGGGTTGATCGGGTGCGTCGCGGCAGCGGCGATGTCGCCGATGTGAGATATCGTGACGGTGTGGTGCGTCGTTCGAGCGTGGTTCCCTCCCCAAGTCGAAGCTTGGGTGGATGTCTGGAGCACACGCAATGCGGTCTGTCCTGGCCTTGGCCCTCTTGATTTCAACATGCGCGTCGGCTGTCGCTGTGCCGATACGTCATGTGCGTCCGCGCGACCATGTCGTGGTCCATCCGGCGGAGAACGCGCCGGTGCCGCCCGGCTGGTACAAATTTCCCGGGTGGCCACCGATTCCGCCGTCGGAGAACAGGAATCTCGACCCCTCCAATTTTGGCGGAGGTTGATCGCAGCTTCACGCCGCGGTCCGTGCGAGATAGTCGCGCGCGAAGGCGAGATACCAGTCGAGGCAGCCGGGATTGGCCATCGCCTCCTTGTTGATCACCTTCTCGACCGGCTGGCCGAGCAGCAGCTTCTTGATCGGCAGCTCCTGCTTCTTGCCGGAGAGCGTGCGCGGGATCTCGGCGACGGCGAAGATGTCGTTCGGCAGGAAGCGTCGGGACAGGCCGGCCTCGATCGCCTTGTTGATCCTGGCCCGCATCGCGCCGTCGAATACGACGCCCTCGCGCAGCACGACGAACAGCGGCATGTAGCTGTCGCGGCCGAGATATTCGAGGTCGACGACGAGGCTGTCGAGCACCTCCGGCAACGCCTCGATCGCGGAATAGAGCTCGCTCGTGCCCATGCGCAGGCCGTGCCGGTTGATGGTGGCGTCGCTGCGGCCGTAGATGATGCAGGAGCCGTCCGGATTGACCTTGAGCCAGTCGCCGTGCCGCCACACCGGTCCGCGGCCGCTGCCGTCGAAATTGTCCGGATAGGTCTCGAAATAGCTGGAGCGATAGCGCGCGCCGTCCTTGTCGTTCCAGAAATAGAGCGGCATCGAGGGCATCGGCTCGGTGCAGACGAGCTCGCCGACCTCGTCGATCACGGCATGGCCCTGCTCACTGAAGGCTTCCACTGCGGCTCCGAGCGAGCGGCACTGCATCGCGCCTTGCGTCTGCGGCAGTTCGCGATTGCCGCCGATGAAGGCGCCGGCGAAATCGGTGCCGCCGGAGATGTTGGCCCACCAGATGTCGGCCTGCGCCTTGCTGCCGTTGATCTTCGACAACGCCGCGAAGCGGTCGTTGAACCAGGCCTGGGTGTCGGCGCTGAGCGGCGAGCCGGTCGAGCCGAGGCAGCGCAGCCGCGAGAGGTCGCCGGCCGCGGACAGATCGATCTCGGCCTTGGCGCAGCTGGCAAAGAACGCCGCGCCGGCGCCGAAGAAGGTCGCTTTCGCCTGCGCAACGAAGCGCCACAGCGTGGTCCAGTCCGGCTTGTCCTTGGTGCCGCCGGGGCTACCGTCGAAGATGCAGCAGGTGGTGCCGCTGAGCAGGCCGCCGACCTGCGAATTCCACATGATCCAGCCGGTCGACGAGTACCAGTGATAGCGCTCGCCGAACGAGTTCTCGTGATAGGAGCAGCCGAGATCGTTGTGCAGGCCGAGCAGCACCAGCGCCACGATGACGATGCCGCCATGGCCGTGCACGATCGGCTTCGGCAGGCCGGTGGTGCCGCTGGAATAGACGATCCAGAGCGGATGATCGAACGGCAGCCATTCCGGCTCGAACGCGTCGACCGCCGCCCCCGTCGTCGCGACGATGTCGGAGAGCAGGGCATCCGTGGCTGCCGGCGCGCCGGTCTCGCTGTGCAAGATGACATGCTCAACCGTGGGCAGGGAGCGACGCAGCTCAGCGACGACGTCTTTGCGGTCATGCCGCCGGCCGGCATAGGTGACGGCGTCACAGGCGATCAGCACCTTCGGCTCGATCTGCTTGAAGCGGTCGATCACGGCGGGCGCGGCCATGTCCGGCGCGCAGACGCTCCAGACCGCGCCGAGGCTGGCGCTTGCCAGGAACGCGATGATGGTCTCGGGGATGTTGGGCAGATAGGCGGCGACACGATCGCCAGGCTTGATACCCCGGTCTTTCAGATACAGCGCGAGCGCTGCCGCCTTGCGCCGCAGCTCGGGCCAGCTCGTCTCCGTCAGCCTGCCGTCTTCGCCGCCGCTGACGATCGCAGGCAGGCCTGCGGCATGCGCCGCCTCGACGTGCCGGAACACCTGCCGCGCGTAATTGACCTGCGCGCCGGGAAACCAGACCGCGCCGGGCATCTTGCGCTCGGTGATCGCGGCGGCAAACGGCGTTGGCGATTGCAGATCGTAATAGTCCCAGATGCTGCGCCAGAAGCTGTCGAGATCGCGCACCGACCACTGCCGCATCTCCTCGTAGTTCGCGAAGGTGAGGCCACGCTGCGCGGCGAGCCAGTTGCGATAGAGGGCGATCTGGGGAACGAAGGGTGCGGTCATTGCATGTCGGATTCTGTTGCGGGGAGGAAGAGTTTAGCGGGTGTCGCGGCGGAGCAGAAGCGTCAGTTCGCGCAGGGCGCAATAACGAAGCGGCTAGCGCGGACAGGCCTTGATGCGTTCGATCCGCTGGATGTCATTGACGAGCTGCCGGTCCCGAGCCGACAGGGGAACGTCGAGAATGTTGTCATATTTGCATCCCGCATTGCCAAAGGCGGCAACGGCGCGTGGCGTGCGGAAGCAGTAGGCGCCGGCTTTGAATATGCTGTTCCGCTGCTGCCACAGCTGGACGCAATTCTGGCTTTCCACGCCTTGAGGCCGGTCGCCATCTTGCACCGGGGCAGGATCGGCTCGCTCGGGTTTCATGATTAGAAGGTTGACGTTCGCGTTCGGGACAAAATTCGAGGCGCGGACCTCGAACTGGGTCGGACTGATTTTTCGGACGCCTTGCCCGCAGAAGCTGAGGAGATTTTCGGGCGCGCCCTTGTCTACCACCATGCGGAATTCCCGGATGGGTCCGGACCAGTTTGCGCCGGTCACCAGGATGTATTCCATGTAGTTCTGCTGCCAGTTCAAATTGGGCGAGCGGACCATGGCGTTGAGAAAATCCTGGTCGATGCAGAAGCGATTGGTCCCCTTCGCCCGTTCGATCTGGAGGATCGAGGGGTCGTTGAGGAAAGTGGAGGCCGACATCGGCACCGTGCCGCCCACGCTCGGCAGATAGCGATGGGATACGGTGATCTCCCGGCCGGCGGGAAATTTCTGCTGCCAGTGATACGTGGTCTTCAAGATCCACAGCGGCGTCATGTATCCGTCGGTGCGCGGCGTGTCTTCGATCAGGCCGTCCCGGATGAGCCGGTCCCAGGTCTCCTGTGAAAGGTTATCCTGCTTTCGACCCGCTTGGGGCGCGAGGGGCACATTCAGTGTCTTCAGCGTTTCGGTCTTGTCGACGCCGTTCAACAGCGCCTTGCGCTCGACCAGGGCCGCGACCGGAGAGCCGTTCACGGTGGTGGCGAACCCGAGAATGTTTTCGGGATCGTTGGTCGGAATCGCGATGTTTGAGTCGATCCCGAACGAAATGTCCGGCATCGGGAAGGCGACTTGCGTGACGACGTCGCGGCTCGAATGATTGAAGAACCTGTACTGGACCCGGATTTCGGCCATCGAGATGAAGAGATCTTCCGATCTCATCTCGATGTCGGGCGAGCGCGTGAAGATCAGGCCTCCCGTGGCAAGTTCAGCAGTGGAATCGTTGGCGCGAATTTGCGCGGGGGCAAGTGTTGCGCCGATGAGCAGCAGGGCACGGATCGTTCTTCGCAGCATCGGTCGCTTTCGACTCACGAAAGAGGTCATTGATCCAGCGGCGGTCGTGTCGTGTGCCGGCCAGCGGCTGGAGGATCGAATCCGGATCGACCCGATGTCGGTCCTGCCCGATGTCGTCAGCGGCTGACACCGATCAATTAGTCTAAACGTTCACCCACGATTTTGGAGGGACAAACGATTGCCGCGAGCCGTCGCCCAAGCCTACCACTCCACGCCCGCCCAGCGCCGGCCGAACACCGGCGGCTTGGTCTTCACCGCCTGCCAGCCGAAGAAGTGATGCTTCCCCGACCATGCGTGCACCTCGCCGCTGCAGATACTGCATTTGAAGCTGCCGCTGTGCAGCTCGCTGTGTTCTTCCCGTGTCGCGGTGTAGTTCATGCCGCAACCGGTGCAGGTGAATTCTTCGGTCGTCCAGATGCTGTTGGCCATGGCACCTCAGTGTTCTTGAAGACTTGGTGGGAAGTCCTTGGCGCGAAGCGTAGGTGCGGGGCTTTGCATCGGCGTAAACCGGCCTCGGGAAATCCGGTTAATCGGCGTTAGTCAAACCGGGCTGGAGCAAATGACAGGCATCGATCCGACCGATCCGACGTCGACCTGGAGCTCGGTCACGGCCAGCGGCGGTATCGTCGGCGGCCAGATCGGCGGCAATTACCAGGTCGGCACTATCGTGGTCGGCCTCGAGGGCACGGGCGCCTGGTCCGGCGTCACGTTGAACGCCGGCGGGCCGTTCGGCGGCGGCGCCGGCTTCAACCTGTCGCTCAAGAACGACTATATCGCCACGGTCGCGGGCCGCTTCGGCGTCGCCTTCGATCGCGTGGTGCTCTACGCCAAGGGCGGCGCGGCCTTCACCCGCGACAAGTACAGCGCCGATAACGGCCTTGCCGGCCCGCTCGCCGGTTCCGCCTCGGGCAGCTTCAACCGCACCGGCTGGCTCGCCGGCGGCGGCGTGGAATGGATGTTCATGCCGAACTGGTCGGTGCGGGCCGAGTACAACTATCTCGGCTTCGGCGCGATCACCGAGCAGCCGGTGACGACAGGCAACCTGGCGGCGACGCCGGCCAATGTGAAGCTGAACATCCAGACCGGCACAGTGGGCGTGAACTACCACTTCTGAGCGGACGGAGCGCCACCGGCCGGCCGGCCGGGCGAACCGCCCGCCGGTGACGTCCGATGCCGCGCCGGCGGCGCAGCGGTCCGATTGCTCGCGCCGGCGCGCGCCTGGTCGCCTTGACGCCGGAGGCGGGGATGGCAATAACGGCTGCCCGCAAGTGCCGGAACCCGCGTCAATGCCGCAAGGAAAGCCGTGGCCGTGAAAAGTCTCCGTCAGCTCCTGACGGGAGAGGACATCATCCAGCTCGTGATCCGGCTCGGCCTGCTTGCCCTGCTGATCATCTGGACCTTCCTGATCATCCGCCCGTTCGTGCCCATCCTGGCCTGGAGCGGCGTGCTCGCGGTGGCGTTCTACCCGGCCTTCAGCTGGGTTGCCCGGATGCTTGGCGGCCGGCCCAAGACCGCCGCCGCCATCCTCACCCTGATCACGCTCGGCATCGTCATCGGTCCTGCGACCTGGCTCGGCCTCAGCGCGGTCGACGGCGTGCGTGAGCTGGCGCACCAGCTCGGCACCGGCGACCTGGCGCTGCAGACGGCGCCGGAGCAGCTTAAATCCTGGCCGGTCGTCGGGCCCTGGCTGTTCGACCTCTGGGAGCAAGCCTACGCCAACATCCGCGCGGTGCTGCGCGAGGTCGCGCCGTATCTGCAGCCGCTGGCGGGACCCCTGCTGTCGCTGGCGGGCGATGCGAGCCTCGGAACGCTGCAGTTTCTCGTCTCGGTGTTCGTGGCCGGATTCCTGTTTCCGCACGGGCCGCGGCTCGTTGCGGCCAGCCGCGGCTTCCTGTTCCGCATCGTGCCCGAGCAGACAGAGCATTTCCTGGGGCTTGCGGGCGCAACCATCCGCGCGGTGGCGCAGGGCGTGATCGGCGTCGCGATCGTGCAGGCGCTGCTGGCCGGCATCGGCTTCAAGCTCGCGGCGGTGCCGAGCGCGGGGCTGCTCGCCTTCATCGTGCTGCTGCTCTCGATCGTTCAGATCGGCGCCTTCCTGGTCCTGCTGCCGGTCATCATCTGGATCTGGACCGCCAAGGACGTCACCACGGCGCTGCTGCTCACGGTGTTTCTCGTCCTGGTCGGCTTCATCGACACCATGCTGAAGCCGCTGGTGATGGGGCGGGGCCTCACCACGCCGACCATCGTGATCTTCGTCGGCGTGATCGGCGGAACGCTCGCCCACGGCATCGTCGGCCTGTTCATCGGGCCGATCATCCTCTCGGTGGCCTGGGAGATGATGATGGCCTGGATCAGGACGGAAGACCGGGCAGGAGCCAGGACGGCGGCGGGCGAGGGCTGATCCCGCACTCGAAAGGCGCGATCTGCCCGCCGGTGGCGAAAAATCGTCGCGGCCCGCGGCCTGTGGTCAACTGGCCCCGCAACTTGTCTATTCGACTAGACAAGTTACCATGGGACGATTCTGTTTTCCATTTACTTACGGCAGCAATGGCGAAGTCTTCCAAGCTGGTTGCCGCGAAACGCGGCAAGGTATTGTTGGTCAGGCGACGGTCGGACGGCCTGTGGATGTTCCCGGGCGGCCGCAAGCGCGCGCGCGAATCCGACAAGGACTGCCTGCGCCGGGAGATCAAGGAGGAGCTGCCCAAGCTGAAGCTCGGCAGGATCAGCCTCTGGAAGGAAGTGAAGGCCAGGAACAAGCGCTCCGGCCGCAAGATGAGCGATGCGATCTTCATCGCCAAGGGCGCCAAGGGCAGGCTCGCGATCGGCGACAAGAATGAGATCGACCGCGCCGCCTGGCAGAAGCCGCGCGGGATCCGCCTGACGCCGACCTCGCGCTATATCCGCGATCGTCTGTTTCCGAGGAAGTCACGCAGCCGGTGAACGGGGCGGCCGCTGGCAGGTAGCTGGCGAGCTGCGCCTTACTCGGATCGGCCCGCCGTTCGCCTGCGGCCATCGGACGAGCGCGATGTCGGTGCCTCCGGGGCAAGGCGCCTCGCTGCCTGGGCCTCGCGCAGCTCCTTGCGGACCTTGCGTGCGTCGCGCATCGCGCGCTTGATGAAGGGATGTTGCGAGTCCTCGGCGAAGAACAGCACCACTTCGCAACCCGGACATTGCCTCGAATAGCCGTCCTGCAATCGTCCGGCGCGGTCACGAAACACGCCCTTGCAGCGCGTGCACTGAATCTGGACGGAGTTCATCGGACAACAATGATCAATGGAATTGGATCGTCAGCTGAGCCCAAAGGTCTGAAGAAAGGTTGAATAGTCAGGTGAGCTGACCCCGTTCTTGCGACCGCACGTCATCGCCCCACACCTGATAGGCCGCAGGCATCGCGCTTCGGTCCTGACCCGACCGCAGCGATTTGCCTGAACTATTGCTTGGCCGCGATCGCATCGAGGCAATGGTTGAGATAGTCGGTGCGATCGCGCGGCAGCACCTTGTCGAGGTCCGCCTTCAGCGCGCATTCGCGCTGGCGGATCTGTTCGGCCCGCCGCTTTTCGGCCGCCTCCCGAAATTCGGGAGCGACCTTGCTCGGATCGACCAGCGGCTGCGCGCGGGCAGGGGCCATTGCAAGCAGCGCGATAGCGGCGATGAAGATGACGGGTCTCAAATGAGCCTCCGTAAAAAGGCTCAAGCTAGCGCGCGGCGTTCGATCACACAAACAATAGACGCGGGAAGCCGGTCAGGAGTTCTGCACGTTGGCAGTCATTGGCGCTGCCGTGTGAAGCAGTCCACAAACGTCCAACGCGATCGCTGCTATCAACGTGCCATTGCGCGACCAGCCGATGTTTCATCAATCGATATTCATCGATCGATATTTCGAAAACGCCCCAGCGCTCCACCAAGCGCTGGGGTTTTTCACGCCGGATGTCGGAAGGCCCGGAGCGTGCGCTGTTAAGCGGCTTGCTCCTCGAACGACGTGTAGACCTGGCCACCGGGATCAACGACCTGAACGTCCCAGCATCCGTCCTCAACCAGCTCCCTGGCTTTCTTGAGGGCGGCGGCCAGTGTCGGCCGCTTGAGGCTGACGACTCCCGCCGTGTCGAAACCGCTGATTTCAAACATGCCGTTCCTCCCGATTTTCGTGAATCCTACACTTTTTGCAGGCGTTGTCTGCAGCTTTGTAGCGGTGCGAAGCAGGTTGCCCATGACCGATTCCGTCGCACCCACTCCGTATTCGACCGGGGTGGCCGGGCATGGCAGGCGGCCACGTCGCTAACGTGGAATTAAGCGGAAAAGCCCACAATTCTGGATAGTTGTACGTAAGTGGGTGCTGCGTAGAGGGAGCGTCGCGAGGACGTTTCGGCGTCGGCTTCCTTTTGCTTTCATTTGAGGTCAATGCCCGTGACCACGACATCCGAAGCGCAAGGCCTGGTCGAACAGTTCGACCCCGCCGCACTCGCAGCGGCAGCTGCAGCACCCGACCCCACAATTCCGGAAGCTCCGGAACCGATCAAGCGGTCCAGCCGGAAATCGATCCTGGCGCTTTCGGTGTGTGCCCTGGCCATCAATGGCTCGGCGGCCGTCTACACGTTGCCGTCCGATTTTTCGTCGCTGAATGTCGGCAGTCTGGCTGAAATGCTTCCGCGCCTGGAAGCCTCCGTGCCAAAGTCGGATCCGGTTGCCGCTGCCTTGAAGGACATTCAGTCTGCCCAGCAGCAGCACACGGCTTCGCTGCAGGAGAATAACCAGGCATTGCAGCAAAATGCGGCCCTGCTGCAGCAGGATTCGATGGTGTTGCTGTCGCTGCGGCAGAGCATCACCGACGAACGGGTCGACGTGAGGAAGATATCTTCGCAATTGTCCACGCTCATCGCAAAGGTGGACTCGCTGCAAAATGCAATGCTGTCGGACGTCACCTCCTCCATCCGGCGAGCGAACGCGCGCTACGGATTGTCCGCGGCGATGCGCAAACGGATGGTCCGGCAGTCGAAATCCGTCGGGCCCGTTTCGGTTGGCGGCGCTCCGCTGAGCATGCCGGCCACGGCTTCAGCCCCGGAAAGCTGAGGACGGGTCACTTCGAGGCTTGATCGATCTTGCGCCCGAGATGCCCGGTGTCGTGATCGCGCCGCAATTGGCTGAGCGACGTCTCGTTCAACTGAGCCAGGACCTCATTGAGCTGTTTCGTATCCGGATACCCGGCCGCAAACCCCTTGCCGTAGATCTTGCGCAGCGTGCCGACCAGCGTGTTGCCGTGCTTCTTGCCGATCGTGCCATCCTTGTCACGGTGGCGCCCGTCCAGGCCCGGTTCCTTCATGTCGCTCTCCCTGATTTGCGTCTAACGCGCCGGGAGAGCGTGCGCCCATTGGCGTTGGTTGGCAACGGTGCGGGAGGGGGGCGAAGCGAACTCAAACGTTCAGTGCACTGTCACCGTAATCCAGGGATGGAAACGTGGTTGAATTGGGTGGCGCATCGGCGTGCGTCCCAATTTGGCCCGGCTTATCCGGTTTCTGGATTTGTCCGAGAACCAACTGGAGTTGGAGCCGGAGGACGAGACCGACGACGACTGGAGGACGACGATCCTATAGAGGATGACGGGCCGGCTGAGCCAATCTCTTGGCAGCCTCGATCTGTCAATGGAGGTGGCGGCTATTCCCGGTAGACTGGCGGCGGCCGGCGCGACCTGGAGCTAGACCACGCGGAGATTGGCATTGGCGATCGCGATGGCTTGGTCAAACAGGTCGGGCACCAAGACTGGCAGCATACGGTGATGGCGTGACCAAGCCCCACCTCGCCGACGCGCACGACCTTGCAGACGACACTGGCGCCAGAGCGAACCGGATCAGGGGGCGGTGAAGTGCGACTGATCAGAGCTCTATGGGCGCTTCAGCGGCTCACGTTCGCCCGGTGGTGCATCGAGCGGAGACTTGCCACGGTGAAGTCAAGCTGAGCCAGCAGTATCTCAAGAGCGATCGGAGCCCGATCGCTTAATCTCCAAGTCTCAACTCCCGCCGGCTCACAAAGTCGGCGGATATTTTTGAGACTAGCTTCCTCGGCACGTGATACCGAAGCTGTCGCAAGCGAGCGCGAAAGTGTCTCTCGCCTTGGCATCTTCAAAGCAGAATTTGGTTCCGACCTCGGCTCGGTCGGTCCACCAGCCGGCTTTCGCGGCTTTTGCGATCCGGGAAGCTTCGCCCCGCAACAGGTCGAGTTGTTTTCCAGCAGCACGAACAATTAGGCAGTATTCAGTTGCCATTGAACCTCCGAGAACTGGAAGCTGAAACGCGAAGCCGCAGTCTGGGGGGCAGACTGTGGCTCGCGCTTGTCAAAAAAACCGGGTGAAAAAGATCTAAGTGAAATATGCAGCCAGCCCCGGTGAGATGATCCTACTCCCGCGCTTTCAGCTTGCAATATGAACTATTTCACAACCATCCGCAGGCTTAACAGGGTGAGGGAAGGCCCGCCGGGCTGGCTGCTGTCGGCGGGCCCTCACCTCGAACAAGGCCGCGCATGTCCCCCACGGCCCCGTCCCAAGCTCACATATTGAACTGGCTGGATTAACAGGCCGTGTGCACCATGCGCCGGCCGCCGGGTGCAATTGGCAGGCCTCTGGCCTCGCGCCAAGGAGTAGGTGCGGACCCCAAGGCGCGGGGCCGATTTGGCTAATCGATCGTGACCAGGCCGAACGTGAACAGCGCGCCGCCGATGATAATCAGCACGCTAAGCGGTCCCCAAAGCAGCCACCCGCCGAGAAGAGCGAGTCCCAAGCCCGCCAGCGCGATGAGCGTCGAAATCGTGTTTTGCATCAGGGAAAGACCGCGAAGGAGGAGCGACGTCAACCGTTTGGTTGATACCGGGTTCCTGCCGGCATTTCCACTACGCCCCACGGTTGAGCAATATTGAGCAGGGCGCTCGGTTGTCCCTTAAGCCTCGGAACGCGCGCCAGAGCCACTGTGCGTTGTGAGTGTGGAAAACACTATGCGCCGGCTCACGATGGCGGGCCTAGTACTCCCGGCGCTCATATCCGCAATCGGATCGGCAGCCGGGAGCATTGGGGGCTGGAACATTCAGGCGTGTCATGTTCGCCCTCAAGCGGCAATACGTAGAAGATCGGATTCCAGTAGTTGTCCGGAGTCCATTTTCGGAACGGGGTGTTCTATTAGAAGAACACCGGCGAGATTTGAGTACCTATTTCTATTGTGTCCGGGAATGCCGCAGTGGGGCTGGAACCGCGCTGCGGCTTTTCCCCATGGGCACGAAGACGGTGGTCATTGATCCTTCTTGAGCTTGCGCCTGCCCCAATGTGGTTCCTTTCCCTTCGGATTGAATTCGACGACGTGGTGCCGATTTAGAGCCAGCAGGACGCCGATCCGCGCGAACATCGTTGGGCCGCCGCGCTCGACCACCGGGAGCAATGCTTTCATCGCGGTGTGCCATTCTGGCGCGTCGTGCTCGTTCTTCGGCAACGCTGTGATGTACTCGCGGCATCCCGCAGCGTCACCAGCTCGCGGCCGTCAATCTCGATCGGCGCCTCGAACGGTCGTCCCCAGCCGTTGGTCGTTTTGGTTGTGGATGCCTCTTGATTGCCAGCCGCAAGTCACCTCGCTCGAAGTCGGGCCGCACGTCGGCGGCGCGGCCGCCGCAACCCCCGACGCACGAAGCGCGGTTCGAGGTCGGACAAACGCACCTCGTCCGGCCAGCGATCAGCGTTCAATGCGATGTGATGCCCGCATTGGAAATAGATCAAAACGCCGCGCAGGCCCATCGCGCGCATTTCGCCAAACGTGATCTTGACGGGCGGCCGTCGGAACCGGTGCGGGCGCGCTGTCGGGCGGGGCGAGACATCCCCCAAGACTGGCGCCGATCGCGCGGAGTCAAATTGTCGATTGCTGGTGGCTCGGAATGCCAGGGAGCTACTGCGCGTCGTGGGCGTGGAAAACCGTGGTCTTCGCTTTGATATCGTCAGTCTGACTCGTCTGAACCATTGGGCGGGCGAGGCCGACACCCTTGCGCTTTTTTCGTCTCGGATGAGAGATCGTCGAGCAGCTTCAGTTGGGCCCTCAGCCTCTCAGCATCTGCCTTCGGATTGATGCCTATCAAGCCAATCTTCGGCTTCTTCCTATCGTCCATAATGGCAGTGCCCAACAGCTCAGGCGGTAGGTAATAGTCATTCTCGCGTTCGAACAAGCGAAAATGCGTCAAACCGCCGCGTGCAAAGTACCAATCGCAATTGTTCTTCTTTTGGACTGTACATTTCTAAATGTTGGTGATTGTGTCTGCCTGGTACTGCAACCATAGACACCGGGATCAACCCGCCTATGAGTTTGATACAGAAATTGCGTCGTAGGCTGTTTCGGCCTCGCGAGGTGATCGAAGGATACAAAAGCGAGGAGCTGATCGAGACTATCTACCGGAAAACTGTTGCTTTTCAACCAACCGGAGATTGGCCTCTCGTCGCGAACCTGGCCGCCGTCCTCGATTTCGGCGGCGGCGCAGGCATTCACTACAAGCTTGCGAGGCAGCAATCGCCTGGTATTCGTTGGGCTGTTGTCGAGACATCGGCGATGGTTTATCGGGCTAGTGAATTGGCGACTGACCAATTGATGTTCTTTGATGACATCGAGAAGGCCGCTGACTGGCTTGGAAGTATCGACCTGATGCACTCGAATGGTGCCATCCAGTATGTCGACGATCCGATTGGTACCGTGAAAGCTCTATGTGCTGCTCGCGCGGCGAAGATGGTCTGGTACCGCGTGCCAATCAGTGACGGTGCAGCTAAAGCGGAGGTGCAGACCTCATTACTCAGCGACAACGGACCGGGACAAATGCCGACGGCAAAAGACAAGCTGGTCAAATATGAGCGCCATTGGATCTCAGAAAGCGCATTTGTCGCGGCGCACGAGGGGTACTGTTCAACCGAGCAGGGGCCAGACCCACGGGAGCGAGGAAGTCAGCAATTTAGTTTTGCACGCATCAACTCTTGACGATTGCTGGCGAGCCCGAGTCTGATCGGCGCCCATGGGGGCAGCATCAGCAGAACATCGTCGAACTCGGGCGCCTGAGCGGTTATGCTTGGATCTGGCCGAGCAGGCGACATACCAGAGGAGCGGGCAGGGCTTGAGATCATGGCGGGCAACTCCCGGGCCGCCATCCTCGACATGCAGACAGGCAATCGATTTGCAGACGCGGTGCAGACACAGAGCTTTGTCAATCAGTTCATATTTTATCGTAAGCTATTGAATTTGTTTGGTGAGCGCGCTGGGGCTCGAACCCAGGACCCCGTGATTAAAAGTCACGTGCTCTACCGGCTGAGCTACGCGCTCCCATGGCCGCTGATGGCTTTGCGATCGATCGCCATCGTCTTCGGACATTCGAGAAGCATGTCTTGCCGCAGCGCTCAATTTGCGTCGCGGGGAAAACCGGCTGTTTCCGGATCATGCTTTCGGCCCGCGCTGTGTAGGGGGATGGGGCGCCGAGGTCAATAGCAGGGGCGGCTGCCGAAACTCGCGGCAGGAGCGGGGATTTGCTCGCGCCATCCGCAGCTTAAGGGCAGATTTTCAACCTGGTTGACGGGCCGTCATCCACGCCGAACTGCGCTTCCCGTCACTTCACCTCGCGCCGGACCTCGCTCGGCACCGGCTGCACGGTGCCGGCGGGCGTCGGCAGCGCGACCGGGCGCAGGCCGATCAGCTCGGCGGTGCGGATCGCGCTGTCGCGCCAGAACTGGAACGAGTTGATGCGGCTGAGCTCGAGGATGGCGATCGCCACCGCCGCCAGGAACGGCAGGCTCTGCAGCACCAGGACGCCGGCGAAGATGTAGATCTCGGTGATCTGCCGGAAGCTGTTGGAGGCGATCAGGACGCCGGCGCCGATCAGCAGCAGGGCGCCGATCACGGCCTCCCAGAACGCCTGGAACTCGATCGACATGCTGGACAGGCCGCCCTTGGAGGTGCGCGCGAACGCGATGTGCTCGGTGATGAGACCCTGCGCCACCGCGCGCGACACCGTCCACTGCACGCTCATCGCGGCGATCATGGCGCCCAGCATCTGGCCGGGTTTGATCGCAACGCGCGCGCGGTACATCGACAGGAAGTGCGCGAGCGAGACGATGAAGGCGCCGATGATCGGCAGCGTCAGGATCTTGTCGGGGATGGCGATGTCGGCGAAGGCGACGATCGGCACCCAGATGAGATTGAGCAGCGCCACGACCACGCCGAGGCTTTCGGCGCCGAGCCAATTCAGCCAGCCGAGGCCGTATTCGCGCTTCTGGTCGGGCGTCAGCCGGCTCTTGCCGGGCAGGAAATGGCGCCAGTGTTTCTTGACGATCTGCAGGCCGCCATAGGCCCAGCGGTGACGCTGCTTCTTGAAGGCCTCGTAGGTGTCGGGGAGCAGGCCCTGGCCGTAACGATGGTTGGTGTAATGGGTGGTCCAGCCGAGCTCCTGGATCGCAAGGCCGAGGTCTGAATCCTCGCAGATGGTGTCGCTCGACCAGCCGCCGGCCATGTCCATCGCGGCGCGGCGGATCAGGCACATCGTGCCGTGCACGATGATGGCGTTGACCTCGTTGCGCTGGACCATGCCGATGTCGAAGAAGCCGGCATATTCGCCGTTCATGATGTAGTGCATGATCGACAGGTCGCCGTCGCGATGCTCCTGCGGCGCCTGCACCAGGCCGACGCTTGGATCGGCGAACGCCGGCACCAGGTCCTTCAGCCAGTCGGGGTCGACGACATAGTCGGCATCGAGGATGCCGATGATCTCGGCATCGACGGCGGTGCGGTCCATGGCGATGCGCAGCGCACCGGCCTTGAAGCCCAGCACCTTCTCGGCGTTGATGAACTTGAAGCGTTCACCGAGCGCGCGGCAATGGTCCTGGATCGGCTGCCAGAAGGCGGGGTCCGGCGTGTTGTTGATGATGACGACGCATTCGTAGTTCGGATAGTTCAGCCGCGACAGCGCATCGAGTGTCTGCTTGAGCATCTCGACCGGCTCGAAATAAGCGGGGATGTGGATCGAGACCTTCGGGCAGTAATTCTCAGGCACGTTCGCGACCGGCTTGTTCTTGGTGAGCAGCCGCTGCGGCGGCCGGCCGAAGGCGACCGCTGCGATCTCGTCGATCCGCGCCATCGCGATGAGGACGAGGGGAACGAGCAGGATCATGCCGAGCGTCAGGGCGAAGGCCGAGCCGAAGATGAAATAGTGACCGTTCCAGAACGCGAACACGGTGGCGGCCCAGGCGCCGACGCCGTTGGCGGTCGCCGACAGCAGGAACGCCTGCCGCGCGGTCGGCTGCTCGATCCGCAGGATCGGCAGCGACAGCAGAACGCCGACCAGCAGCGCGATCGTCATCAGCTTCCAATAGTCGGGATTCTCCACCGGGCCGGTCCAGGCGAATTTGGGCTCGCGGCTGGCGTTGAGGATGCCCCAATACGGACCGACGCCGCCTTCGAAATACTTCCAAGGCTGATCGATTGCCTCGACGATGTTGTACTCCATGCCCATGGCTTCGGCACGGCTGACGAAATTGCGCAAGGTCAGCGCCTGCTGGAACGGACCCGGGTCGGCGTTACGCAAATTGTAGCCCTGGCTCGGCCAGCCGAATTCGGCGATCACTATGCGCTTGCCGGGAAACAGCTTGCGCAGGAGTTCGTAACGATCGACGGCCTGATCGACCGCCTGGTTCGAGCGGAAGTTTTCCCAGTAGGGCAGCACGTGGGCGGCGATGAAGTCTACGTTGGAGGCGAGATCGGGATTGTCGCGCCAGATGTTCCAGATCTCGCCGGTGGTGACGGGCACGCGGACAGAGCCCTTCACCTTCTTGATCATGTTGATGAGGTCTTCGACCTTCTGCTCGCCGCGGTAAATCACCTCGTTGCCGACGACGACGCCGTTGACGTTGCTGTTCTTGCGGGCAAGCTCGATAGCGGCCTTGATCTCGCGCTCGTTGCGATCCGGGTCCTTGTCGATCCAGGCGCCGACCGTGACCTTGATGCCGAATTCGGCGGCGATTGGCGGCACCAACTCGTTGCCTTCCGTCGCCGAGTAGGAGCGGATGGCACGCGTGATGGTGGAGAGCTTTTTCATGTCGGCGCGAATCTTGTCGGGATCGACGTTGTTGTCGACGACATGGCCGGGTTCGAACGGAGTGTAGGAGAGGCTCGGCAACAGGCCCTTGAAGTCCGGCGCGGGTTCCTTGTCGCGCAGGACTCCCCACAGCCCGGCATGGAGCGCGGTCACGAGCAACAGAACGGCGGCGACAACGCGCATCGCGGCTAAACCAAAAGGGGCTGGGGTGGCAGGGAAGCGGATCCGACCCCGAGATCCGACCGAGTCCGCGGCAAATGGAGCATACCTCTGCCGCGCTGTTTCACAACTGTCATGGCCTCATGACGGTATGAGGGCATGGCTCCTTGCAAACGCGCGGCAGTGCCGACGATAGCTATCGCCGATCGTTCATGAACGGCGGCTGAAACGATCGCGGCTATTTTGGGGGCGCCGGTGTCGGGCTTGCCGCGGGCGAGGGGCTGGCGGCCGGCTGCGGCTGTGCGCTGCCCGACGTCGGCGCTGCCGGCTGGGAAGCTGCGGCCGCCGCCTGCTGCGGCTGGGAGGCCGGGTTGATCCAGCAAGCGTGCACACGGCTGTCCAGGGTCTCGGCGACCTTGGGATCGATCTGGCCGCCAAAGCGGGTCAGGCAGCGGAAGGCCGCCTGGATGTGGCCGCCGGGACAGCCGAAGCGGTCGTAGAGGTCGAGATGGCGGAACGCGGTATCGAGGTCGTCGCGCCACATCAGCCGCACCACGCGCCGGCCGAGCCAGACGCATTCGGGATTGCCGGCCGGCCCGTTGATGACCTGGGCGGCTTCGGCGAACTCGTCGGTGCGGCGCTGGTTCTGGGCGGCGTCCTTGGCGGCGGCGTCGGCGGGCTGGGCGGCGGCCTTGCCCTGGTCGGGGGCAGGCGTACCGCTCTGGGCGGAAGCGCCGCCGAGACTGACCATCACGACCAGCGAGGAGGCGGCCAAGGTGGCGGCGAACTGCCGCAGGACCGCATTTCGAAACTGACGCACCCGTTGCCGCATGAATTCCCCAATATCTCCGCTGACCGCCCGCGTCAGGATCCCGCGGATGCGCCGGTGATGGCGTCCAAATGGGTCTCCAATGGGGCGGAAAAGTCCCGCAAAATCCCATGACCTGTATTTCGAATTTTGTCCAGCAAAGTCACGATCCTAGGCCTCGGTCGAACGGCCGCAGCAGAATTCCGCGGGGGAGGAGCGGATCGGTCGCCCGTTACCCCCTTGGCAGACGGCGTGGATGCAGGTAATCGACGGCGCTCCGCGGAGGATGGAACCGATTTCACTTCGTACGCCACTGGCGCTTCTGCTCGTCTCACTGGGCGCGATTGCCGCCGCGTGGTGGTGGCTTGCCACACCGATCACGCTCGCGCGCGCGCCTATCGATCCCAGCGACAAAGTTCAATGCGTGTCCTACGCGCCGTTCCGCGGCGAGCAGTCGCCGCTCAACGCATGGACCCATATCGAGGCCGACCAGATCGAGCAGGATCTGCGACAGCTGAAAGAAATCACCGACTGCGTCCGCACCTATTCGATGGAGAACGGGCTCGACCAGGTGCCTGCGATCGCGGCGAGGATCGGCGGGCTGAAAGTGCTTCAGGGCATCTGGCTCTCCAGCAACCGCAGCAAGAATTTCGAGCAGGCCGCGCTCGCGGTCCGCCTCTCCAAGGATTTCCCCGGTGTCATCACCAGCATCATCGTCGGCAACGAGGTGCTGCTGCGCGGCGAGATGACGACGGCGGACCTCGTCTCCATCATCCGCTCGGTGAAGGCACAGGTCAGCGTGCCCGTCACTTACGCCGACGTCTGGGAGTTCTGGCTCCGCAATCGCGAGGTCTATGACGCCGTCGACTTCGTCACGATCCACATCCTTCCCTATTGGGAGGATTTTCCGGTGAAGGCCAAATTCGCAGCCAGCCATGTCGAGGCGATCCGCGAGCGGATGGCGGTGGCCTTCCCCGGCAAGGAGATCCTGATCGGGGAGACCGGCTGGCCGAGCGAGGGACGCATGCGCGAGGGCGCGCTGCCGTCGCGCGCCAACCAGGCCCGCGTCGTCTCGGAAATCCTGAGCCTTGCGAAGGCGCAGAAGTTCCGCGTCAATCTGATCGAGTCCTACGACCAGCCCTGGAAGCGCAAGCTGGAAGGCACCGTCGGGGGCTATTGGGGTCTCTACGACTCGGTTCGCCGTAACCTGAAATATCCGCCGGGCCAGCCGATCAGCAATTTCCCGTACTGGAAATGGTACATGGGCGTCGGCATGGGCCTGTGCGTGCTGGTGTTCGCGGTCGCGGGCCTGACGCTGCGGCGGCGCCCCTGGACGCCGCGCTTCTCGGCCTGGCTCGGTGTCGCGATCTCGGCGACGTCAGCGGGCATTCTGCTCGGGGTCGGTGCCGACAAGATGTACTATGAGAGCTACGGCTGGGCGGGCTGGCTGCATTGGGGTGCGCTGCTGCTCGCCGGCATCCTGTCGCCGATCTTCTGCGCGCAGGCGATGGTGATCGGCCGCAGCCTTCCGACTTTCCTTGATCTGCTCGGGCCGCGCGAGGGCCGCAAATGGTCGAAGCTGACTGCCGTGCTCGGCCTGACGCTGGCGGTGACAGCGGTGATCGCGGCGCAGACCGCGCTCGCCTTCGTGTTCGACCCGCGCTACCACGACTTTCCCTACGCCTCGCTGACGATGGCGGTGGTGCCGTTTGCGCTGCTGATGCTGAATCGGCCACAGATCGGTCAGCGTCCGATCGCGGAATCCGTGTTCGCCGGGGTGCTCGCGCTGTCGGCGACCTATGTGCTCTTCAACGAAGGCCGCGACAACTGGCAGTCGCTGTGGACCTGCGCGATCTATTTCCTGTTCGCGCTCACGCTGTGGCGGGCGCGGGCCGAGCAAATCCAAGAATGAACAGGCCGATCGCAAGGCCCGCCAGCACCACGTTGTAGAGCACGATGCCGAGGCCGGCGGCGATGATGCCGACGGTAAGCAGCACGATCGACGGCCGCATCAGGTTGAGCGTCGCCGCCACCAGCGCGACGATGCCGAACACCGAATTCTTGAACAGCACCGTCGAGACCGAGCGCGCCTTGCAGATCATCGTCTGCAGGCCGGCGTCGCACGCGAGCCCGACCGTCGACAGTTCGATCCCGAGATAACGCAAGTAAAGCGCATAGCCGACGGAGGCGAAGCCGACGACGATCAGGAACTGCACCTGGTAGGGCGTGAGGCGGAAGGGCTTTTTTGTCATGGCCGCAATATGGTCGGGATGGCCGGAGGGGGCAACAGGGCAGGTGGATTTTTCTGTCCACCCGGCCGCGCACGCGTCGTTGTTTTCGCCGGCCGATCCGAACGACGCTAATTGGCGAAGGCGTTGCCGTCTTGCACCGAGCATGACGCCGGCCCGGCCGACACGGATTCAAGCTCGAGCATCTTGCCGGTGGCGTTTTGCTGCGGACCGTTGCCGCGCCTGCTCCGGCCTTGCCCGTCAGCACCTCGGCGCTGCACGACGAACCGCCGTCGAACGTGATGCGGATCCTGCGACCGAGACCGTGATTGTTGCCGGTGGCGATCAGCGTGTTGCCCTGGAAGGTCACGGCACCGGCGCCGTCGGCGCCGCTTCCTGCGTCGCCGACGCGGTCCTTCGAGCCGGTGGCGCGTCCGGACGCCGTCGTCGAGGTCAGGCGTTTGAACAGCTGGCCCTTGGTGCTGACATAGACGGTAAAAGACAGCGGGATGGAGACCGATTTGAAGGCGCCTTCACCCTGCACGCGCTGGCTTCTCGCTTCATTCCAGTAAACGCGCAAGGTCTTGCCGTAGAAGCCTTGCGGAGCGGCTTGCGCGCTGCAGGCAAAGGCCATCCCGGCAACGGCAATGAGAGACTTCAAGCGCATTGAAACGACTCCTTCTCAAATGGACGACGCATGAAATGCAGATCGCAGACAGGCAAAAGGGGGCAGCGATCAATCGTTCCGCCTGCTCGGACTCGCTACCGTCTGAAGAACGACGACAGCGTCGATCCCGCCGACGCTTCCGGCTTGGCAGGTGCGGCCGGCTGCGCCACGGGCGCAGGCACAGGTACGGGCTCCTCGCGCTTCGACGAGCGCTTGGAAGAATAGCCGCGGCGGTGCTTGTCCGGCTTGGCGGCGGGGGCGGGCACTGGAGCGGTCTCGGCTTGCGGCGCCGCGTCCTGGTTCTTCTCGGCGTTCTTATCCTGGGCTCTGTCCTGCGTCTTCTCCTGTCCCTTGTCCTGACCGCGCAGCGACAGGCGCTGGCCGTCGAACACGGTGGTCTCGCAGTGACGGTCGTTCTCGGCAAGGCCCGCGCAGAGCTTCGCGGCCGCGGCGGCGTTGACGAGCGGGCCGGCTCCCAGGCGCAGCTGCATGCCGAGGCCGGTGGCACCTTCCTTGATCATGATGATCGGCCGCAGCGCCGCGATCTCCGGATTGGATTTGCTCAGTCCGCGCCAGAGCGCACGCAGGCCGTCGATCGAATTGGCGCCGCCGAGATCGATCGCAAAGCGCGTCTGCTGGACGGCGATCGCCGGTGACTCGGTCTCGGCTGCTTCGGCCGGCTTGGCTGCTGCGGCCGCCATTTCGGTCGGGGCGGTCGCCGGCTCGGGTTTCTTCTCGGTCGACTTCTCGGTGGCTTCGGGCTGAACCAGCCTGGACGCGGCGGGATCAGGCGGCGCCATCATCGACTTGGACGGCACCAGCGGCAGCATCGGCAGGGCCGACGTCGTTGCCGGGGCCTGCGATACGAGCGAAGCGGCAGCAGCGGTTTGCGGCGGCGGGGCCGACGGCTCCTTGGCCGCCTCCTTCACGCTATCCTTTGCCGGCTCCTTCGCCTGGTCCTTCGATGCGCGGGGCTTGTCGGGGGATGGCGCGGGCATCGAGGCGACCGGCGCGACGCTGGGCGCCGCTGGCGGTGTCTGCGCATCAGCTGCCGGTGTGTCCTGCGGCTTCGCACTTTGCCTGGCGATGGCGCCGGTGACGGAATCGAGCCCCTGCTCCAGCACGGTGACGCGCGAATAGAGCCGGTCACGATCGGAGTTCAGGGTCTCGACGGCGGAGGCGAGGCGGCGGGCCTCGCTCTGGCTTTCCTTGGTCAGCGCTTGGAGCCGGTCGGCCTGGCGCGACAGATCGGCGGCCGCGATCTGGTCGCGGTGCCAGCCGAGCTGGGCCTGGTTGGACATGACCGCGACGGTGATCGCGACGATGGCGGCGAAGCTCCACGAGCCCAGCCGCCACATCGTGCGGCGGTCGAACTCGTTTTCCTCGGCCAGGAATCCGGAGAACAGCCCGCCGGTCTCCTTGTTGCCGAAGGCGTCCGCCAATGGGTCGGAATCCTTTGCCATGAACGTTAAGTGCCCAGCCCCGAACAGCTTCCCCGAATCAATCAGGGAACATTAACAGGAAAAGCGTGTCGCACTTGAATTCCGGGCGTTTGCGGGGGTAGCAAGGCAGCAGCTCATGACGCCGCTGACCCCGCCGCCCATTGATTCGGCCGCATCTGACAGGATTTCGATGACCGTCCGCTCCAGCCTCACGATCGTGCTCGCCGCCGGTGAAGGCACGCGCATGCGCTCCCAACTGCCGAAAGTGCTGCATCCGGTCGCACACCAGACGCTGCTCGCGCATGTGCTTGCCGCAGCACCGAAGGGAACCGGCACCTCGCTCGCCGTCGTGATCGGCCCCGACCACCAGGCGGTCGCGGATGAGGCGAGGCGCATCCGGCCGGACGTGCTGACCTTCGTGCAGAGCCAGCGGCTCGGCACCGCGCATGCGGTGCTGGCGGCGCGCGAGGCCATCGCGCGCGGCGTCGACGATCTGCTGATCGCGTTCGGCGACACGCCGCTGATCTCGGCCGAGACCTTTGCGCGACTGCGCGTGCCGCTCGCCGGAGGTGCTGCGATCGCGGCGCTCGGCTTTCGCGCCGCCGATCCCACCGGCTATGGCCGCTTCATCGTCGAGGGCGATCGCCTGGTCGCGATCCGCGAGCAGGCCGATGCCAGCGAAGCGGAGCGCAAGATCGATCTGTGCAACGCCGGCGTGATGGCGATCGACGGCCGCCGCGCGCTGGCGATCCTCGACAAGATCGGCAATGCCAATTCCAAGGGCGAATATTATCTGACGGACGCGGTCGGCATCGTCCGTGAACAGGGATGGGAGTCCGTGGTGATCGAAACCAGCGAGGACGAGGTGCGCGGCATCAACACCAAGGCGCAGCTCGCCGAGGCGGAAGGCGTGATGCAGGCGCGGCTGCGCAAGGCCGCGATGGAAGCCGGCGTGACCCTGATCGCGCCCGAGACGGTCTACCTGTCCGCGGACACCGTGTTCGGCAAGGACGTGACGATCGAGCCGTTCGTCGTGATCGGCCCCGGCGTGTCGATCGCCGACGGCACCGTGATCCATTCCTTCTCGCATATCGTGCAGACCACGCTCGGCAAGAACGTCTCGATCGGTCCGTATGCGCGGCTGCGGCCCGGCACCTCGCTTGGCGACGGCGCGCGGATCGGCAATTTCGTGGAAACCAAGGCGGCGACACTGGAGGCCGGCGTCAAGGTCAACCATCTCTCCTACATCGGTGATGCCACGATCGGCGCCAATTCCAACATCGGCGCCGGCACCATCACCTGCAACTACGACGGCTTCAAGAAGCACAAGACCGTCATTGGGCAGGGAGCCTTCGTCGGCACCAATTCCTCGCTGGTGGCGCCCGTCAGAATCGGCAACGGCGCCTATATCGGCTCCGGTTCGGTGATCACGCGCGACGTCCCAGACGACGCCATGGCGCTGGAACGCAACCAGCAAACCATCAGGGAAGGCGGCGCCGCGCGTTATCGCGAGCTGAAGACGAGCGGCAAGAAACCGGAGAAATGAGCGGCCGATTCCCAGCCATTCCTCCGTATCGTTCGGGCGGCGCGCTCGTGGACCAAGACACCTATATATTCAACGTCTTTGTCCAACACGTCATTGTGCCGCCGGGACGATGGGTGCTGGAACAGATCGGCGTACGCCACCCGCAAGACCACGAACTGGCAGCTTTGGTCATTGGAATAGCGTTCTGGGCCTTCGCTGTTGTCCTTGGGGTTGCCCTGGTGCTGGGGTGGTGAGGTTTCGCTAGTCGTCGTCGGCGACGTCCGAGAACATCGCGCGATTCAGACGCCAGCCGCGCGGCCTGGCGCGCTTTACCGGCTCGCCGGCAGCCTGCGTGACGAGGACGGGCTTGCTGTCCTTGCCACGCTCCATGCTGCGCAGAGGCGGCGGCCAATGCGCAAGGTGCGTGCCGGTGGTTTCGCTGGTGTGCATCGATGACAGACCTTTGCGGTCGGACGAGCTTTTCATGGCCTTCTCTCCTCGACACGGAAGGGTTGGCCAAATTTGTTGACAAGGCGTTAATGCGCGCGGTCTAAGGCCTGCCAGTTCGACGCAGGCGAAGCGCTGGCTGCCCGATGCTGTCTCAATCAGCAATAATTATTGAGTATCTGGTTCCTTACGAACTTCGCTAAAAACCGAGCGCGTCGTTTAGGCGATTTTTCGACGATTTGGGGGATATTGATCCGCATGTGCGGGATTG
The DNA here is from genome assembly GCF_007290395.2 of Bradyrhizobium cosmicum. Taxonomy (NCBI): domain Bacteria; kingdom Pseudomonadati; phylum Pseudomonadota; class Alphaproteobacteria; order Hyphomicrobiales; family Nitrobacteraceae; genus Bradyrhizobium; species Bradyrhizobium cosmicum. The sequence continues at coordinate 3,643,065 of NZ_CP041656.2, forward strand.
TCGGCATTCTCGGGCGCGAGCCGGTTGCAGAGCAATTGGTGGATTCGCTCAAACGTCTTGAATATCGCGGCTATGACTCCGCGGGCGTCGCCACGCTCGAGGGCAAGCATCTCGAGCGCCGCCGCGCCGAGGGCAAGCTGAAGAATCTAGAGAAGCGGCTCGAAGCCGAGCCGCTCAAGGGCACGACCGGGATCGGTCACACGCGCTGGGCCACCCACGGCAAGCCGACCGTCAACAACGCCCATCCGCATGCGACCGAGCGTGTCGCCGTGGTCCACAACGGCATCATCGAGAATTTCCGCGAGCTGCGCGAGGAGCTCGAGAAGAAGGGCACGGTCTTCCACACCCAGACCGACACCGAGATCGTGCTGCATCTCGTCGACGATCTGCTCAGGCGCGGCAACAAGCCGGTCGAAGCAGTGAAGCTGACGCTGGCGCGGCTGCGCGGCGCCTTCGCGCTCGGCTTCATCTTCGCGGGCGAGGACGATTTGATGATCGGCGCCCGCAACGGCCCGCCGCTCGCGATCGGTTATGGCGACGGCGAGATGTATCTCGGCTCCGACGCCATCGCGCTCGGACCGTTCACCGACACGATCAGCTATCTCGAGGACGGCGACTGGGTCGTGCTGACCCACAAGAGCGCGACGATCTTCGACAAGGACGGCAACGCCGTCCAGCGCGAGAAGATCAAGCACGCCGCCTCGACCTCGCTGGTCGACAAGGCCAATTACCGCCACTTCATGGCCAAGGAAATCCACGAGCAGCCGGAAGTCGTCGGTCATACGCTGGCGCGCTATGTCGACATGGCGACCGAGCGCGTCGCGCTGCCGGTCAAGCTGCCGTTCGACTTCAAGAATATCCAGCGCATCAACATCACGGCGTGCGGCACCGCGAGCTATGCCGGCTTCGTCGCAAAGTACTGGTTCGAGCGCTTTGCGCGCGTGCCGGTCGAGGTCGATGTCGCCTCCGAATTCCGCTATCGCGAGGCGCCCTTGCGCAAGGGCGATCTGGCCATCTTCATCTCGCAATCGGGCGAGACCGCCGACACGCTGGCCGCGCTGCGCTATGCCAAGGCCGAAGGCGTGCACACGATCGCCGTCGTCAACGTGCCGACCTCGACCATCGCGCGCGAGAGCGAGACCGTGCTGCAGACGCTGGCCGGCCCCGAGATCGGCGTTGCCTCGACCAAGGCCTTCACCTGCCAGCTCATGGTGCTGGCAAATCTCGCGATCGCGGCCGGCAAGGCCAGAGGTGAGCTGTCCGACGAGGACGAGACCAAGCTCGTCCACGGCCTCGTCGAGATCCCGCGCCTGATGTCGGATGCGCTCACCACCGAGCTGCAGATCGAGAAGCTGGCGCGCGAGATCGCGAAATCGCGCGACGTGCTCTATCTCGGCCGCGGCACCAGCTTCCCGCTGGCGCTCGAAGGCGCGCTGAAGCTGAAGGAGATCTCCTACATTCATGCCGAGGGCTACGCCGCCGGCGAGCTCAAGCACGGCCCGATCGCGCTGATCGACGAGACCATGCCGGTCGTCGTGATCGCGCCCTACGACCGGGTGTTCGAAAAGACCGTCTCCAACATGCAGGAGGTCGCCGCGCGCGGCGGCAAGATCATCCTGATGACCGACGCCAAGGGCGCGGAGGAGGCGACGGTCGAATCCCTCGTCACCATCGTCATGCCCGACATGGCGGCGGCGTTCACGCCGATGGTCTATGCCGTCCCGGTGCAGCTGCTCGCCTACCATACGGCTGTCATCATGGGCACCGACGTCGACCAGCCGCGCAACCTCGCGAAATCGGTGACCGTGGAATAGGCAGAAGGGATCCGGCCGGAACGCTAGGTGGTCTTCCAAAACCTGCTAGAAGACCCTAGCTTGACTGCAGCGACCGACTTGGAACCCGAATGACCGCCCGCGACGACACGCCTGCGCCGCTTGATCCCGCGCCCGAACCGCATACCGGCCTGATCGGCCGATTCCGCAATTACTTCCTGACCGGCCTCATTGTGACGGGGCCGATCGCGATCACTCTTTATCTGGTCTGGTGGTTCGTCACCTGGGTTGACGGCGTGGTGCGGCCGTTCGTGCCGCTGGCCTATCGGCCGGAAACCTATCTGCCTTACGTCATTCCCGGCTGGGGACTGATTGTCGCATTCTTCACGCTGACACTGGTCGGATTCCTCGCCGCCAACCTGATCGGCCGGACGCTGGTCGATATTGGCGAGACCTTCCTCGGCCGGATTCCGGCGGTCCGCGCCATCTATCGCGGCCTGAAGCAGGTGTTCGAGACGCTGTTCTCGGGCAAGGGCTCGAGCTTTCGCAAAGTGGGGCTGGTCGAGTTTCCCTCGCCGGGCATGTGGTCGATCGTGCTGATCTCGCAGTCACCGAACGAAGAGGTCGCGCGCAGCTTGCCGGGGCAGGAGGAGCATGTCTCCGTGTTCCTGCCGTGCTCGCCGAACCCGACCACGGGCTTCTTCTTCTACGTGCCCAAGAGCAAGATCGTCGAGGTCGAGATGAGCACCGAGGATGCCGCGACGCTGATCATGTCGGCCGGCGTGGTGCAACCGGGCTCGGCGCCTGACCCGAAGAAAGCGGCGGCGCTGGCGGGCATGGCGAATGCCGCGCGAATTGCCAATGCCTCCACGCTGCAGCCCGAGCCCGCGAAGGCGGAATAAGGCCATTCCCGCGCGGGATGGCGGTCGGTCACGTAAGCGTTCGCATCCTCTGCTAGTGTTCCGGTTGAACTGAGCGTCTCGCTCGGAATTCGACCTGGAGTGCACGATGTCCAAAACCATTGCGATCCTCGCGCCCGGCGCCATGGGCAGCGCGGTGGCCCGCCGGCTCAGCGAGAACGGCGCGCGCGTGCTGACGTCGTTGCAGGGGCGCAGTGAAGCCACGCTGAAACGTGCCGCAGACGCCGGCATGATCGGCGCCGAGGACGACGCGATCGCTGATGCCGACATCATCCTTTCGATCGTGCCGCCGGGCGAGGCGGTGGCGCTGGCCGAGCGGCTGGCGGCACTTATCGTCCGGCGCAAGAAGAAGCCGGTCGTGGTCGATTGCAATGCCGTCAATGTCGACACCGTGCAGCGGATCGAGGAGATCATCGGATCGGCGCAGGCACCGTTCGTCGACGGCGGCATCATCGGCTTCCCGCCGCAGCCCGGCGGCAAGAGCCCGGCATTCTACCTGTCGGGCGAGCACGCCCGCGACGTTGCGGTGCTGAAGGATTTCGGCCTCGACGTTCGAATCGTCGAGGGACCGGTCGGCGCGGCCTCCGCGCTCAAGATGTCCTATGCCGGCATCGTCAAGGGCCTCGCCGGCATCGGCTCGGCGATGGTGGTCGCGGCAACGAAAGCGGGCGCGGCGGACGCGCTGCGCGACGAACTCGCGCTGAGCCAGCCGGCCGTTCTGGCCCGGCTCGAAGTGGCCCTGCCGGACATGGTCCCGAAGGCCTATCGCTGGGTCGCGGAGATGCGGGAGATTTCCGGCTTCCTTGGACCCGATCATCCCGCCAGCCAGGTCTACGAGGGATTTGCGCGCTGGTTCGAGCATCTCGCTGACGACGCGAAAGGCGAGGCGGCGGATACGGAGCTGATGAAGGCTTTCGCGGCAGGTATCGCGCGGAAGAAAGTGTGACGATGCAGCGCTTGCAATGACGGGAGGAGACGTCGCGAGGCCCGTCTGCTACGACGTCTGCGGAAATAGTTTGTCTGTCATCGGAGTTCGAATGAGATTGCTCGTGATTGGCGCGGGAGCGCTTGGAGGTTATTACGGCGCTCGCGTGATCAGGGCCGGCGGCGACGTGACCTTCCTTGTTCGCGCCAAGCGCGCCGAGCAACTGCGCCGGAACGGATTGGAGGTCGTGAGCCCGCATGGCGACTTTGCCGTGCAGCCGAAACTCATCTTGGCTGACGATCTCAAGGAAACCTTCGACGTCGTGCTCGTCGGCGTGAAAGCTTATTCGCTCGACGACGCCATGAGCCAGTTTACGCCGGCGGTCGGTTCCAGCACGATGATCCTGCCGATCCTCAACGGGCTGAAGCATATCGACGCCCTGACCGCGCGGTTCGGCGCGAGCCGCGTCCTCGGCGGGCTCGCAAATGTCAGTGCCGGGCTCGATGCGGAGGGACGCGTCGTTCAATTCATGGCCAATCAGACCATCGTCTTCGGCGAGATCGATGGTTCGCTGAGCGAGCGCGCGCTCGCACTGGAGACACTGCTCCACGTCCCCGGCATCGACGTGCGCGCCAGCGAAGCGATCATGCAGGACATGTGGGAGAAATTCGTTCAGCTCACGACGCTCGCCGGCATCACCTGCCTGATGCGCGCGAGCATCGGCGACATCCTGGCCGTGCCGAACGGCGAGCAGTCTATTTTCCGCCTGTTCGCCGAATGCTGCGCCGTCGCGACGGCTTCGGGATTTGAGCCGCGGGCGCCGTTCATCGAGTTTGACCGAAAACTCTTCACCACCCTGGACTCGCCGCTCAAGGCCTCGATGCTGCGCGATATCGAGCGCGGTTCGATCACAGAGGCGGAGCACATCCTCGGCGATATGGCCAACCGGGCCCGTACGCTCGGCATCGACACGCCGTTGCTGGATCTGGCCCGCGCGCATCTGGCGGCCTACGAGGTCGGGCGCCGAAGAGCGGCAGGCTAGCCGGCCCCGATCAGCGGGATCGCTTCGTCCCGCTCGTAGAGATACAGCAGGCAGCGCAGCGCTTCGCCGCGCTCGCCCTTCAGCTTCGGGTCGTCCTTGAGGATGCGCAGCGCCTCGTCTCTCGCCTGGGTGATGAGCTGGCCGTGGATCTCGGGGCGCGCGATGCGGTAGCCGGGCAGGCCACTCTGGCGCACGCCGAGCACGTCGCCTTCGCCGCGCAGCTTCAAATCCTCCTCGGCGATGCGAAAACCGTCTGTGGTCTCGCGGATCACCTTCAGCCGCGCCTTCGACATCTCGCCGAGCTGCTCGCTGTAGAGCAAGAGGCAGGTCGAGGCTTCCGAGCCGCGTCCGATCCGGCCGCGCAGCTGATGCAGCTGGGCAAGGCCGAAGCGTTCGGCATTCTCGATCACCATGATGGTGGCGGCCGGCACGTCGACGCCGACCTCGACCACGGTGGTCGCGACCAGCAGGCCGATCTCGTGGGCGGCGAACTGGCCCATCACGCGATCCTTCTCGGTGCCTTTCATCTGGCCGTGGACGAGGCCGACGCGATCGCCGAAGCGCTTCTGCAGGTTCTCGAAGCGCTTGGTTGCGTTGGTGAGATGCTCGGTGCCCTCGGCCTCGGATTCCTCGACCAGCGGACAGATCCAGTAGACCAGCTTGCCCGCCTGCAGCGCGCGGCCGATGCTGTCGGTGACCTCCTCGAGGCGGCTCATCGAGATGGTGCGGGTCTCGATCGGCTGGCGGCCGGCGGGCTTTTCGCGCAGCTCGGAGATGTCCATGTCGCCGAAATAGGTCAGCACCAGCGTGCGCGGGATCGGGGTTGCGCTCAGCACCAGCACGTCGACCGCTTCGCCCTTCGAGGTCAGCGCGAGGCGCTCGCGCACGCCGAAACGGTGCTGCTCGTCGACGATGGCGAGCGCGAGATCATGGAAGATCACATCGTCCTGGATCAGCGCGTGGGTGCCGACGAGGAGGTCGATCTCGCCGTCGGCCAGCCGCGCGATGATCTCGCGCCGCTCCTTGCCCTTTTCGCGGCCGGTGAGGATCGCGACCCGCATCCCCGCACGCTCGGCGAGCGGCGCGATGGTCTTGATGTGCTGACGCGCCAGGATTTCGGTCGGCGCCATCAGCGCGGCCTGCTTGCCGACCTCGGTGACGGCGGCGGCAGCGAGCAGCGCCACCACGGTCTTGCCGGAGCCGACGTCGCCCTGGAGCAGGCGCAGCATCCGCACGGGCTGCTGCAGATCGTTCGCGATCGCCGCGGCTGCGTCGCGCTGGGACAGCGTCAGGGCATAGGGCAGGGCGTCGATGATCTTGTTGCGGAGGTGCCCGTCGCCGGCGTTGCGCACGCCGGCCGGGCGGCGCAACTGCGCGCGGATCAGCGCCAGCGCGAGCTGGCCGGCGAGCAGTTCGTCGAAGGCAAGGCGGGACCAGAATGGTTTCTCGGGCAGGATGTCCGTAAGCTCGACCGGCTGGTGCACGCGGTTGAGCGCCTCCTTGATCGGTGGGAAGCTGCAGCGGCGCATCACCTCCGGGCTGATCCACTCCGGCAAGGCCGGGAGCTTTTGCAAGGCCTGCGCGACCGCGCGGCGCAGCGAGCCGAGCGCAAGGCCTTCGGTCAGGGGATAGACGGGGTCGATGCCCGAGAGTTTCGAGATCGCCTCTTCGTCCAGCACGCGATCGGGATGCACGATCTGCGGGATGCCGTCATACGTCTGCAGAGTACCGGAGACGTAGCGCTTCTCGCCCACGGGGAGCAGCTTTTCGACATAGCCGGGCTTGGCGCGGAAGAAGGTCAGCACGACGTCGCCGGTGTCGTCGCTGGCATAGACCAGATACGGCGCGCGCGCGTTGCGCGGCGGGGGCGGGCGGTGACGGTCGACGGTGACCTCAAGCGTCACCATGGTTCCCTGCACGGCATCTCGAATCTTCGGCCGCGCCCGGCGGTCGATGACCTGGCTCGGCAGATGCAGCAACAGATCGACCAGCCGTGGCGACTCGTTGCGGCTGAGCAGGTACTGCAGCAGCTTGTCCTGCTTCGGACCGACGCCGGGCAGGCTGGTCACGGGAGCAAACAGCGGATTGAGCAGGCTGGGGCGCATCAGGTGAATCTAGGATCGTTTCGCCCCGTCATGCCCGGCTTTATGCCTGGCATCCACGGCTTTTTTCGTGCCCTGCGGCGGTGGCGAGCCAGAGCAGGTTGAAAGCGTAAATCGCGGGCTGACACAGCCGGTCGCAATGGCTATATCACCCCGGCCCGGCATGTCCGGGCTTTCGGCGTTTGACTGGATCAGAGACATGACGGGAACGACACGATCGAGCAATGGGCTGGATGACCGCCGCAAGCGGCTTCTGTTCCGCTGCTGGCACCGCGGCACGCGCGAAATGGACCTGATCCTCGGCCGCTTCGCGGATGCAGAGATCGGCAACCTGACCGATGCGGAGCTGACCGAGCTCGAGACCCTGCTCGAGGAGTCCGATCCCGATCTCTATGCCGCCATCACCGGTGACAAGGTGCTGCCGGCTCATGTCACCGGCCCGCTGTTTGCCCGCATCAAGGCGTTTCCGATCACGGACGGCGATCTATGAAACCTGGTTCGAAGTCGCCGGCCGAGCTGCTGACGCCCGGCCGCGCGCTGACGCTTGCCAACGTCGCGGAAGGCGCCGAGGGCCTCGTCATTTCCGATCTCGCGCGCGCCATTGCGGCGCGGCCGAAGAAGCCGGCGGTCAGCCTTGCGGTCGTCTGCCGCGACGGGGCGCGGATGCAGCAGCTCGAACGCGCGCTGCAATTCTTCGCGCCCGATCTGCCGGTGCTGCAGTTCCCGGCCTGGGACTGTCAGCCCTATGACCGCGTCTCGCCGCATGGCGGTATCCTGGCGCAGCGCCTGACCACGCTGGCGCGGCTGGCGCCGCTGACCGGCAGCGACAAGCCGCTGATCGTGCTCACCACGGTGAACGCCATCGTGCAGCGCGTGCCCGCGCGCGAACTCGTCGCGGCGCAGGCGCTGTCGGTCGCGCCCGGCAATGTCGTGCCGATGGACACCATCGTCGCCTGGCTCGAGCACAACGGCTACAACCGTTCCTCGACTGTGCGCGAGCCCGGCGAATATGCCGTGCGCGGCGGCATCCTCGACCTGTTTCCGGCCGGTCTCGACCAGCCGGTCCGTTTCGATTTCTTCGGCGACAGCCTGGAATCGATCCGCACCTTCGACGCCGAGACCCAGCGCACGCTGCTCGACATGCGCGCGCTCGATCTGGTGCCGATCTCGGAATTCCAGCTCGTCACCGACACCATCCGCCGGTTCCGCATGGGCTATGTCGCCGAGTTCGGCGCGCCCGAGCGCGACGATGTGCTGTACGAGGCCGTCAGCGAAGGCCGCCGCCATCCCGGCATGGAGCACTGGCTGCCGCTGTTCCAGGACCGGATGGACACGCTGTTCGACTATCTACAAGGGGCCGCCGTCGCGATCGAGCCTCAGGCCGAGGACGCCGTTCGCGAGCGTTTCAAGCAGATCGCCGACTATTACCAGGCCCGCCGCGATGCGATGGAGCATCCCGGCGGCGGCGCCATCTACAAGCCGCTGCCGCCGGACAGGCTCTATCTGACCGAGAATGAGTGGACCAGGCGCCTCGGCGACATCCCGCTGGCGCGGCTGACGCAGTTTTCCGTGCCGGCCGATGGCACCAGCGTCGTCGATGCCGGCGCCCGCAAGGGCCGCGACTTCGCGCCGGAGCGCAACGACAGCAGCGTCAACGTGTTCGAGGCGGTAGTCAGCCACGTCATGGCGTTGCATGCCCAGCGCAAGAAGGTCGTGGTCGCGCTGTGGAGCGAAGGCTCACGCGACCGCATGACCTCGATGCTGCGCGACCACAAGCTGACCCACACCACCAGCGTCAACAGTTGGCGCACGGTGCAGGCGACCCCGCGCAACGAGACCATGCTCGCCGTGCTCGGCCTCGAAAGCGGCTTCGAGACCGACGAGATCGCCATCATCAGCGAGCAGGACATCCTGGGCGACCGCCTGGTGCGGCCACGCAAGGCCAGCCGCAAGCTCGACAATTTTATCTCGGAGGTGACGAGCCTTGCCGCCGGCGACATCGTCGTTCACGCCGATCACGGCATCGGCCGCTTCGTCGGATTGCAGACGCTCGACGTCGCCGGTGCGCCGCATGACTGCCTCGAGCTGCATTATGCCGCCGAGGCAAAGCTTTTTCTCCCCGTCGAGAACATCGAGCTATTGTCGCGCTACGGCTCCGACCAGACCGCGGTCGAGCTGGATCGTCTGGGCGGCTCCGGCTGGCAGACCCGCAAGGCCAAGCTCAAGAACCGCATCCGCGAGATCGCGGGCGAGCTGATCAAGATCGCCGCCGCGCGCCATTTGCACGAGGCGCCCAAGCTGCCGGTGCAGCCGGGCCTCTACGACGAGTTCTGCGCTCGCTTCCCCTATGACGAGACCGAGGACCAGCTCGGGGCGATCGAATCGACCCTGAAGGATCTCGAGCTCGGCCGTCCGATGGACCGGCTGATCTGCGGCGACGTCGGCTTCGGCAAGACGGAAGTCGCCTTGCGCGCGGCCTTTGCCGTCGCGCTCGAAGGCAAGCAGGTCGCGGTCGTGGTGCCGACCACGCTGCTGGCTCGCCAGCATCACCGGACCTTCACCGAGCGCTTCAAGGGCTTTCCGGTGAATGTGGCGCAGGCCTCGCGCCTGGTCCCGGCCAAGGAGCTCAACCTGGTCAAGAAGGGCATTGCCGACGGCTCCGTCGATATCGTCGTCGGCACCCATGCGCTGCTCGGCAAGGCGATCAAGTTCCGCGACCTCGGCCTCGTCATCGTCGACGAGGAGCAGCATTTCGGCGTCACCCACAAGGAACGGCTGAAGGCGCTGCGCGCCGAGGTGCACGTGCTGACGCTGTCTGCGACGCCGATCCCGCGCACGTTGCAATTGGCGCTCACCGGCGTCCGCGAGCTCTCGATCATTGCTTCGCCTCCGGTCGATCGCCTCGCGGTGCGCACCTTCGTGGCCCCGCACGATGCCCTGATGATCCGCGAGGCGCTCTTGCGCGAGCGCTATCGCGGCGGCCAGGCGTTCTACGTGGTGCCGCGCATCGACGACCTCGCCGAGGTCAAGGATTTCCTCGACAAGAACGTGCCGGAGATGAAGGTCGCGGTCGCGCACGGCCAGATGCCGCCCGCGGTGATCGAGGACATCATGACCGCATTCTACGACGGCAAGTTCGACATCCTGCTGTCGACGACGATCGTCGAGTCGGGCCTCGACATCCCCAACGCCAACACGCTGATCGTGCATCGCGCCGACATGTTCGGCCTCGCCCAGCTCTACCAGCTGCGCGGCCGCGTCGGTCGTTCCAAGCTGCGGGCCTACGCGCTGTTCACGCTGCCGGCGCAGCAGAAGATCACGGCGCAGGCCGAGCGCCGGCTCACCGTGCTGCAATCGCTGGAGACGCTGGGCGCAGGCTTCCAACTCGCCTCGCACGACCTCGACATCCGCGGCGCCGGCAATCTGCTCGGCGAAGAGCAATCCGGCCACATCAAGGAGGTCGGCTTCGAACTTTACCAGTCGATGCTGGAGGAGGCGATCGTCAACCTCAAGGCCGGCGTCTCCGAGCCCGCGGCCGACCGCTGGTCGCCGTCGATCACCATCGGCATGCCCGTGCTCATTCCGGAAGACTACGTCGGCGACCTCTCGGTGCGGCTGTCGCTGTACCGGCGGCTCGCCGATCTCGACACCGAGGAGGAGATCGAGAACTTTGGCGCCGAGATGCGCGACCGCTTCGGCGTGCTGCCGGACGAGGTGCGCTATCTGTTCAAGGTCGCCGCGATCAAGGCGTTCTGCCGAAAGGCCAATGTCGGCAAGATCGACGCCGGCCCGAAGGGCGCCGTCATCGCCTTCCGCGACAATTCCTTCGCGCATCCCGACCGCCTGGTGAGCTTCATCCGCAGCTACGGCCAGGCCGCCAAGGTGCGGCCCGACATGAAGGTGGTGTTCCTGCAGGACTGGGAGACACCGGAGGAACGCCTCGCCGGCACCACCGAGATCATGCGGCAGCTGGCACAGCTCGCGCAGAGCAAGAAGGCGGCATAGGTTCCAGAGTGTTTTCCAGAGGCGGCGCAGCGCGGAACAGTGCGCCGCACCTGGAGCTGAAAACAAAGACCTGTGGCTACTTGCGGAATGACCGAACAGTAGCTATGTTGCATCTATCGAGTTTCGGCCGAACGACTTGGCCTCGCCGCTTTCAAGCGCGCCTGACTGACGACCCTCCCTCCAGATCTCGACGACATCGACCGTGCTTTTCAGCGCGGCCAAACGCTTATCTATCTCAAAGGACGACCCCCATGACGACGGGAACTGTGAAGTGGTTTAACAGCCAAAAGGGTTTCGGTTTCATTCAGCCGGACCAGGGAAGCCAGGACGTTTTCGTTCATATCAGCGCCGTTGAACGCGCCGGCATGAGCACCCTCAACGAGGGGCAGAAGGTTTCCTTCGAAATCGTCGCAGATCGCCGCACCGGCAAGTCTGCTGCGGAGAACCTGCGGGCCGACTAGGCCACTGCAATCGCAATGACGTTGCTTTGACCACGGATGTACTGGCAGAGCTTCGGATCTCTTGACCCGCGACCGTTCATCGGCCGCGGGTTTTTTGCGCCTGCTGCCGCCGCTTCGCGAATGAGCATGCGAATGGTGGCATTTCGCGCAAAGATCCCCATATGGACTCTATGAGCAATTGGCAGAAGTCGACCACGCGACAAGCACCGATGAGCAAGGCAGAGCTTCGCCTGATGCTGACCGAGGCGGTCCGCAATACGCAGCCCGGCCTCGAGCCGGAGCGACTATCGAAAGCCAGGAAGATCGCGGCCGGGACGGCTCCCGCCGATACAGCCTCCCGGGTCGCCGTACCGGTTCGCTGAGCCCCAGAAGGAGCAGCATGCGCAAGCTTCCCCAGCCCACCGAGCAAGAGCTTCGGGAGGGGCCCCAAGTCGTGTCCTTCCAGATCGCGAATGGGAACGCGCGGCAGAGCTGTATTCTGCAAACCAGTTTCCCGACCAAAGTGCAGGCGCAGAGATACCTGCTGACGAATTGGCCGGCCGTCGAGAAGATGGCGCGCGACGCTCTCGCGACGGGTGCCGTTGAGGACGGCCAGATCAAGCTCGTGATGGTTTGAGCAGTCCGAATCCAACGGCGAACGCTGGCGGATGACTACGACGCCGCCCGTGACGCATCGGCCGACAGCCGCGCCAGCAGCGACCTTGCCGTGTCCGACGGCGACAGCGAGTCCACGCTGACGACGGGATCGCTGCGCATCTCGTGCTTGCCGTTCGAGGTGTGGCGCATCACCGCCGACAGGCGGCGGGCGATCATGTGCGCAGTCCGAAAGTCGGTTTCCGCGAACACCACGATCACCGAGCCGTCCTTCTGCGCTGCGCCGAAATCCATCTGCCGCATCAGGCGGCTCAGGATGCGCGCGGCATCGAGCTGGGCGCGGGAGTTGCCGGGGTCGAAGGCGAAGCGGGCGACCGAGAGGCCGCCGCCGCGGGCGAGCGTCTGCTCGACCGCCTTGGCGAAATCGCGGGCGAAGGCTTCCACCGTGAGCAGGCCGCTGCGCGGATCGAGCCAGCCGCCGGCATCGATCGAGCGCAGGGTGCGGCTCATCTGGCCTTCCATCGCGCGCTGGCGGATCAGCGGCAACGCATTGGCGGCGACCTTCGCCGGCTCGCCCGGGATCAGCTCGAGATTGGGCAGGTCATAGCTCTGCGCGAGTTGGTGTGCGGTGACCACCACGGGCAGGTTGCGGAAGCGGGTGTCCTCGGCGAGCACCGTGAGAAAGGCATCGGTGACGCGCGCGGTAAAACCTTCGGCGAGCACGACCCCGTCGATCTCGCGGGTGTTGAGATGCTTCGCTGCGGCCTCGATCGAGAGCGCGCCGACGACGCCGACGCGCTCGCCGAGTGCGACGGAAAGCGCGGGATAAGCCGAACCGCGGCCGATCAGGAGCACGGTGGCGTCGCGCACGGGATCGCCCTCCGGTAGCGCGACCTTCGCCTCCGGCAGCCGGCGCATCACGGTGGCATGAAGGGTGCGGACGCGCAGTGCTGCGCGGAGCCGTGCGATCAGGCGGTCGGAGTTTCCGCTGCGCGAGGAAAAGGGCAGGGCGTTGTGCGGCAGCGCGCCCGCCGCATCGAGGGCCACCAAGGGCAGGTAAGGCGATTGGTCCGCGATCTTGGTCGCGAGCGCCGCCATGTGCGGCTCGTGTTCGCCGGACATCGCCGCGAGAACCACAGCGGGCTGCACCTGCTCGACGGCGCGCGCCGCGCTGGCCCAGTCGCTGTCGATCACGGGAAAGAGTCGCGCCTCGTCCAGCGCCGCAAGAAAGGCCGGCCGTTCGGCATCGGACACAAACAGGATCGGGCCCGCCTGGGACATCTCGCACTCTGATCACGCAACAGATGCTGCGCAATCTAGTCCGGCCGCCTTAATGCAGCGTCAATGGTTCCGTCGAATCTGTGCCTAGATCGCCCCGGAGCGGTCGCGAAAAGCCTCGACCATCAGGGGGTTGAGGCCAAGTTCGCTGAGCGCATCGCGGGCGCGGGCATTGTCCTGGGCCCGGCCTGCCAGCCTGTGACCCGAGAGCCGGTCCGGCAGCGCGGTGAGCAGGGCGCCCTGGCCGAGCCGCCGCGCCCATTCCTGGAGGTCGTTGGAGAGGAAGCGGTAGCCGCCGACGGCCATGATGCCGGAGGGCGGCGCGGTGATGCAGATCGCGCCGCTGGCACGGTCGATCCGCGCGGCGTAGCCGGTGTCGACATAGTCGCGCGGCGGCTGCGCGATCAGGGCGTCGCCGGCCGGTTGCGGCGGAGCATAGGCCGCGATCGGCGCCATCGGCCCGCGCAGGCCGAGCGTGCCCTTCGGCGTCACAAGGATCTCACCTGCGATGGAGGAGCCCGACTGCTCGCGCGGGGCGCCGTGCGGGCCGGGCATGACGGGCACCGGCATGCCGTCCTCGCCGCGGCGGGCGCCGAACAGGCCTGCCTCGCCGAACAGATAGACGTCGGTCAGCGGCGCATGCGGCGAGGTCCAGGCCTCGCTCGTGGCCACCTGCTCGGGCGCACGCCACAGGCCGATGACGTTGCGCAAGCTCGGCAGCCGCGCCGCGAGGTTGGAATCCCCGAGCCGCAGCGCGAGCTGCGCCGGCGCGATCAGCACCTCGCATTCATGCGCGTTGATCTGCTGCTCCAGCACGTCGTTCTCGAACGGATGATGCAGCGCCAGCGCGCCGCCGCACAGCAGCCACACCGCCAACGAGGAGGCGAGGCCTGCGAAGGACATCGGCGTGAACGCCGCCATCACCGTCGCGCCCTGCCTGATGTCGGCTTCGAGCGACATCGCCAGGCCACCGGCGATCAGGCTGAAATGCGGCCGCGGCACCGGGCGAAAACCCTCCGCGGTGACGTCGAACGAGATCATCGCCGCCTTGCGGCCATCCTGGATCACGGCGCGCGAGGTGCCCGGCGGGCGCGCCAGCACGTCATCGAGCGAGGCCATGCCTTCGGGCAGGTCGGTGCCGAAGCCGCAGACGTAGCGAATCGAGAAGGCTTCGGCGGCCGCATGCATCGCGAGGTCGGCATAGCTGACGCCGTCGACCTTGCTCATGGTGACGATGGCGCGCGCTGCGGTGCGGTTGAGCGCCGCGGTCAGTTCGGCGTGGCGCCACAGCAGCGGCAGCACGGCGACGACGAGCCCTGCGCGATGGGCGGCCAGCACGGTCAGCACGAACTCGACCGTATTCGGCAACTGGATCGCGATGACGGAATTGGCCGGCAGCCCCGATTCGACAAAATGCGCCGACAGCGCCTCAATGGCGGTGTCGGCCTCGGCATAGGTCATCCGCCGCGGCTGATGGCCGGTCACGCGGGCCTTGTTGAGAGGGTCGAGCAAAGCGGGTGCGTGTGGCTGCCGCATCAGCGTGCGCTGAAACAGCGTGTCGAGTGTCGGCGATACGGCTGGCGCTGGCTGGTTCACGGCGTCACTTCGCTTGCTGCTGCGACCACCATGTCTCCGGCAGGTAGCCGGACAGCGCGGTGGCCTTTGGTCGTTCTATCCGATTCCAGCGCGCGATCCATTGCTCGGATACGTTAAACAGCGGGATTGTATAGAAACCGGAGATCAAGGCGCGGTCGAGCGCCCGTACCGCCGAGACGAAGTCCGTATGATCACGGGCCTCCAGCAGGGCGCCGATCATGGCATCGACCGCCGGATCCCTGGCGCCCATGTAGTTGCGGGTGCCCGGATTGTCTGCGGCCGCGCTACCCCAATAGAAATACTGCTCGTTGCCGGGCGACAGCGACTGATCCCACCGGTTCTGGATCATGTCGAATTCATAACTGAGCCGGCGCTGGTCGAACTGCACGGGGTCGACCGTACGCACGCTCGGCTCGATGCCGGCGCGTCTGAGGTCGCGCTGGAACGCGAGCGCGATGCGTTCCTGGTCGCGAGTCGTGACCAGCATCTCGAAGCTGAAGGGGACCTTGGTCGCGCGGTTGCGCAGCACGGTGCCATCGAGATCATAGCCGGCTTCCGACAACAGCTTCAGAGCCGCCCGCAGCGTCGTGCGGTCGCGGCCGGAGCCGTCAGTGACGGGCAGGCGGTAGCTGCCGTCCATGATGTCGGACGGAATCTGCGCAGCAAAGGGTTTCAGCAGCTCGCGCTCGCGCGCATCAGCGGGCTTGCCATAGGCCGAGAGGTCCGAGCCGGCAAAATAACCGGCGACGCGGGCATAAAGTCCGAAGAAGTAGTTGCGATTGACCAGCTCGAAATCGAACAGCAGCGTCAGCGCCTGGCGCACGCGGATGTCGGCGAAGATCGGGCGGCGCGTGTTGAACACCAGGAATTCGGACGGTTGCGGGACGCCCGGCCTGATGGTGTCGCGGATCACCTCGCCGGTTTTCGCGGCCGGAAAATCGTAGCCGTCGTGCCAGCGCAGCGGCTCGTGCTCGACGCGGAAATCATAGAGGGCGCGCTTGAAGGCTTCGAACTGGCCGTTGGCCTCGCGAAAATAATCGAGCCTGATCTCGTCGAAATTGTAGAGCCCGCGATTGATCGGCAGATCGCGCCCCCAATAATCGGGATTGCGGGTCAAGGTCACGCTGGCGCCGGGCTTCACCGCCGTGACGCGATAGGGGCCCGAGCCGACGGGGGCCGCCAGCGTCGTCTCCTCGAAGGTCGCTGCATCGACGGCATGCTTCGGCAGGATCGGCATCAGGCCAAGGATCAGCGGCAGCTCGCGGTCGTTGGCCCCGGTGAGGTCGAAGCGCACCGTGAGAGCATCAGGCGCCTCGGCCTTGGCCACCTTGGCATAATATTGCCGGTGGTTGGGGCGGCCGTGATCGCGCAGCAACTGCCAGGAGAACAGCACGTCTTCGGCGCGCACCGGCTTGCCGTCGGAGAAGCGGGCGCGGGGATCGAGGCGGAAGGTGACATAGCTCCGCTCGTCGTCGGTCTCGACGGTCCGGGCGAGCAGGCCGTAGAGCGTGAACGCCTCGTCCTGGCCGCGTGCGAGCAGGCTCTCGACCACGTAGTTTCGCGTCTGCTGCACCGCCAATCCCTTGACGATGAGGGGATTGAGGCTGTCGAAGGTGCCGAGAATGCCCCAGGTCAGCCGGCCGCCCTTGGGGGCGTCCGGATTAGTGTAGGGCATCTGGGTGAAGTCGGCCGGCATCGCCGGCTTGCCATGCATGGCGATGGCATGGGCTTGCTCGGCCCGCGCTGCGCTTGCCGACAAGTCGATCGCCAACGCGAGGGCGCAGAGCCGGACGCCGGAGCCCTCGAAAAGGCGCTGGAACATGAACATGTGCACACGTTGATTCGAAGAGCGGCGGTGCCTGAATCCTATCACAGGGAATTTCACCGGGAGCAGGCCCGGATGCAGTCAAAGATGGTTGTCGGCATTGATCTTTCCGTCGGCCACGCTAAGAAGGCGGGCAATCGCGCAGGAGCGCCGAGCCGGTCAACTATCCGCCTCAATTGACGGGGAGACAGCCGCGCCCAGCGGCTAGGTTCGGTACCTCGGAGCGGTTCGGGCGCTTCCCGTTCAGAAAGGGTTTTCCGCAATGAATTTCCGTTACTTGGCCGCGTCCGTCCGGCCGCGCGGGCGACTTCTCGCCTTGTTGACGGCGACGGCATTGGTCGTCCCGTTTGCCGCCGAGGCCCAGACCCCGGCGCCGGCCCCCGGCGCCCCTGCGGCTCCGAAGGCGGCTCCGGCCCCGAAGGCGGCTCCCAAGGCAGCGCCGAAGGCCCCCGCGCCGGCGGCCCAGGCGCCCGCTCAGCCGCCCGCTGCGGGCGCTCCCGCGCAGCAGGGCGCGGCCCAGCCGGCCGATCAGCAGATCCAACTGATCTACGCCCCCTGGACCAAGTTCTGTCTCAAGGGCCAGGACGCCAACGCCAAGCAGGTCTGCTTCACCGGCAAGGACGGCCGCATCGAGTCGGGCCAGCCGGTCATCGCGGCGGTCATCATCGAGCCGGAAGGCGAACCCAAGAAGATCCTGCGCGTGACGCTGCCGCTCGGCATGCAGCTCGTGCACGGCACCCGCATCATCGTGGACAACAACGCGCCGCTGCAGAGCCCCTATGTGATCTGCTTCCAGAATGGCTGCATGTCTGACTACGAGGCCACGCCCGAGTTCATCAACAGCATGAAGAAGGGCCAGAATCTCGTTGTCCAGGCGATCAATGCCAACGGTGCGCCGCTGACCCTGCCGCTGCCGCTCGCCGGCGAATTCCAGAAAGCCTATGACGGTCCGCCGACCGATCCGAAGGTGTTCGAGGAAACCCAGAAGAAGCTCCAGGAAGAGCTTCAGAAGAAGGCCGAGGAGCTGCAGAAGAAGCAGCAGCAGGGTGGTGGGGCCCCCGGCGCCGCTCCGGCCGGCCAGAAGTAATCGGGCGTAAATCCCGGACATGAAAAAGGCGCTCGGTTCGAGCGCCTTTTTTTCTGACCCATTGGATCTGGCGAAACTCAATTCAGCGACGGATTGCGCTGGCGATAGCCGCCGGCCTTGTCCTTGATGAAGATCTCGGCGACCTGGGAATGCCGGATCGGCTCGCCGGAATCGTCCGGCAGCAGGTTCTGCTCGGAGACGTAGGCGACGTATTCCGATTCCGCGTTCTCCGCGAGCAGGTGGTAGAACGGCTGGTCCTTGTGGGGCCGCACCTCCTCGGGGATCGACAGCCACCATTCCTCGGTATTGTTGAATTCCGGATCGATGTCGAAGATCACCCCCCGGAACGAGAAGATCCGGTGGCGAACGACCTGTCCGATCTGGAATTTCGCGGTCCGCGCTTTAATCATTTCCCGTCGATAGACCAGGATTGTGGCCGATGCTAGTGCCCTTGTCTGGAATTACCCCGCGGTTGCCGGGCAGATAGCCCCAAGGTCTTCAGAAAACACTTCATCAATGGCCGATATCCTCAATCTTGCACTACCTTATTTCGGCTTGATCTTTGTCGGATTCGCCTGCGGTAAGGTCAAATCCCTGCCGGAATCGGGCCTCGCCTGGATGAACTTCTTCCTGCTCTACGTGTCGCTGCCGGCACTGCTGTTTGCGATCATGTCGAAGACGCCGTTCTCGGAATTGAACAACCCGCCGTTCCTCGTCGCGACCACGCTGTCGACGGTCGCCGCGTTCACCCTGGCGCTGGTCGTCGGGAAGGTTTTCGGCCGCCTGACGCTGCGTGAGGCGACGCTCGCCGGGCTCTCCGGCGGCTACGGCAATATCGGCTATATGGGGCCGGGCCTCGCGCTCGCGGTGCTGGGAACCAAGGCGTCGGCGCCGACCGCGTTGATCTTCTGCTGCGACAGCATCTTCCTGTTTACGATCGTGCCGCTGCTGATCGAGCTCTCCGACCGCGATCATCCCTCGATCATTCATGCCTTCGGCGTCGTGCTGAAGCAGATCGTGCTCAACCCGCTGATCATGTCGGCCTGCTTCGGCGCGGCCTTCGCATCGCTGCATATCGAGATGCCCGTAGCGCTCGATCGCACCATCACCTTCCTCCAGAACGCGGCGGCGCCGACCGCGCTGTTCGTGCTTGGCGTGACGGTGGCGCTGCGCCCGTTCGACCGGGTGCCGTGGGAGGTGCCGGGCGTGATTGCAATCAAGCTGCTGTTTCACCCGCTTGCCGCGTTCGGGCTGATGCTGGCGTTCGGTCCGTTCGCGCAGCCCTGGGCCGCGACCGCGGTGCTGATGGCCTCCTTGCCGCCGGCGCTGAACGTGTTCGTGATTGCCCGGCAGAACGACGCCTGGATCGAATCCGCATCCGTTGCCGTGCTGCTCGGGACGTTTGCGTCGGTGGTCACGCTGACCAGCGTGATGTGGTTGCTGCAGACCGGCCGGCTGGCGTTTCCGTGATGAGCGCTATCTAGCTAGCGCCGCCAGCTACCTTCGCCAGGTCGGCGTCAGCCCCTCACGCATCGCAAAGCGCCGGAGCGGGCCGATGGCGCCGAGCAGGTGCATGCCGACCGCGCGGACCGGCTGCAGCGGCAGGAAGTCGTTGAGCAGGGAGCGGTTGGCGATGTCGATCGCGAACGTGCGGCTCAGGATATCGGGGCGCCGCGCGCGGTCGTAGCGCTTGAGCACCTCGTCCGCACCGGGGTCCTGTGCCGCAGCGATGGCTTCGCCCGCGAGCCTGGCGATATCGGCGGCATCGCGCAGGCCGAGATTGAGGCCCTGGGCGCCGATCGGCGGAACCACATGGGCGGCCTCACCGACCAGTGCGATACGGTCGCGCCCGAAGGATTTGGGGCGTTCGATCGCGAGCGGAAACAGGTGACGGCCTGGCTCGACCGTCATGCGTCCCAGGATGGAATGCGACTGCTTCTCGATCGCGGCGGAGAGTTCCGCGTCGCTCAAGCCGCGAAGCCGCTCGGCCTCCGCGGGCGCCGAGACCCAGACGATGCTGGAGCGGTCGCCGGGCAGGGGCACGAACACGCAGGGACCATGCGGCGTGTGGAACTCGGTTGAGACATTGCGGTGCGGGCGCGCGTGGCCGACGTTGAAGGTCAGCGCGGTCTGCGTCAGGTCGCGCCGTGTCACCTCGATGCCGGCGGCTTCCCGGCAGAGGGAATGCCGGCCGTCGGCGCCGACCACGAGCCGGGCCGAGAGAAATTGACCGGAGGCGGTGCGGATGGCGACATCGTCGGCGCCGATGACGATGCTTTCGGCCTCGTCGTCGAAACGCACGACCCCGGGCAATTCGGCGGCGCGCTCTTCCAGCGCCAGCATCAGCGAGCGGTTGTCGATGTTGTAGCCGAAGGCGTCGAGCGCGATCTCGTGACAGGAGAACCGAACCTCGGGGCTGCGGAACAGCCGGCCGGTATCGTCGACGAGGCGCATGACCTCGAGCGCGGCCGCCTTGTCCTTGCAGCGCGGCCAGACGTCGAGGCTCTCCAGCAGATCGACGGAGGCGCCCAGCAGCGCGGTGGTACGGTTGTCGGAATACGGCACGCGCCGTGCCACCAGTGCGGTCCGCGCGCCCGCCTGCGCCAATGCGATCGCTGCCGCGAGTCCCGCCGGTCCGCCGCCGATCACGGCCGCGTCGAAGAGTGCCGATGCTTCTGTCATGGGAACGACATTTGACATGCTCCGCGGCAAATTCAAGCCCGGCTGTTTTTCCGTGATTTTGGGGCCAATTGTGCGACGGAGCGCCGCAATGGCTTATGTGCAAACCGGTGCCATTCTGATAGCAGAAGCCATGGATATTCAGCAGGATTCCCTGAAACCGAGACCGGCGATCCGCGCCGCGGCCTTTTCGGTGCACATCTTCACCGCCTTCGGTGCGGCGATCGCGCTGCTGGCGATGCTGGAGGCCGTGCGCGAGCATTGGGCGGGCATGTTTCAGTGGCTCGGCGTCGCCCTGATCATCGACGCCATCGACGGTCCGATCGCGCGGCTGCTGAAGGTCAAGGACGTACAGCCGAACTGGTCTGGCGACGTGCTCGATCTCGTGGTCGACTTCGTCACCTATGTGTTCGTGCCGGCCTATGCGATCGTGGCGAGCGGCCTGCTGCTGCCGGTGGCGGCGCCGCTGCTCGGCATCGCTATCATCGTCACCAGCGCACTATATTTCGCCGATCTGCGCATGAAGGCGGACGACAATCATTTTCGCGGCTTTCCGGCGCTGTGGAATGCGGCGGCGTTCTACCTGTTCCTGCTGCACTGGCCGCCACTGTGGTCGACGCTGCTGGTGGCGACGCTGGTGGTGCTGACCTTCGTGCCGTTCCATGTGTTGCATCCGGTCCGCGTCGTGCGGCTGCGCTGGCTGACGATGTCGCTGATCGCGGTCTGGGCGGTGCTCGGCCTCTACACGCTGGAGATGGATTTTCGCGTCGGCACCGGCGTGACGGTCGCGCTCTGCGCCATCGCGCTGTGGATCAGCTTCAGCGACGCCATGATCCGTCTGGCAAGATCCTTCGCATGATGCATCTGCTCACCAGCCCGGAAGCCTGGGCCGCGTTGCTCACCTTGACCGCGCTTGAGATCGTGCTCGGCATCGACAACATCATCTTCCTGTCGGTGCTGGTCGCGCGCCTGCCGGCGCATCAGGCCAACCGGGCCCGGCAGATCGGGCTGGCGCTGGCGCTGATCTTCCGCCTCATTCTGCTCAGCCTGCTGTTCTGGCTGACCGGCCTGACGGCGCCCGTCTTCTCGCTCGGCGGGTTCGACTTCTCGTGGCGTGACATCATCCTGATCGGCGGCGGCCTGTTCCTGATCGCCAAGGCGACGCACGAGATTCATGCCGCGGTCGAGCCGCCCGATGCAGCGGAAGATCGCGCGTCCGGCCGCAACGCCTTCTTGCTGGTGATCGCCCAGATCATCGTCATCGACCTCGTGTTCTCGCTGGACTCGATCATCACCGCGATCGGCATGGCGCAGGAGATCGAGATCATGATCGCGGCCGTCGTGATCGCCTGCGCCGTCATGTACGTCTCGTCCGGTCCCGTGGCGCGGTTCGTGGCCGAGCACCCGACCACCAAGATGCTGGCGCTGGCCTTCCTCGTTCTGATCGGCGTCGCGCTGGTGGCCGATGGATTGAAATTCCACATTCCGCGCGGCTACATCTATTTCGCGATTGCGTTCTCGGCGGCGGTGGAATTCTTCAACGTGCTGGCGAGGCGCAACCAACGGAAAACCGGCAACAAGACCTAAGGAGCTCAGGCAATGACCAAAGCTGTTCGTGTGCACAAGGTCGGAGGCCCCGAAGCCCTGGTCTATGAGAGCGTCGACTTACCGGCGCCTGCTGCCGGCGAGGTGCGCATCCGCCAGCATGCGGTGGGCCTCAACTTCATCGACGTCTATTATCGCACCGGTCTCTACAAGGCGCCGGGCCTGCCCTTCATCGTCGGCAACGAGGCCTCGGGCGAGGTCATGGCGGTGGGACCGGGCGTGACCAATTTCCATCCTGGCGACCGCGTCGCCTACTACCACAATCTCGGTGCCTATACCGGCGAACGCAACATCCCCTGGGAGAAGCTGGTCAAGCTGCCCGACCACATCACCTATGAGCAGGGCGCCGTGCTGATGCTCAAGGGGCTGACGGTCTGGTATCTCCTGCACAAGACCTTCAAGGTCGAGCCGCATCACCGCGTGCTGATCCACGCCGCCGCCGGCGGCATCGGGCTCCTGGCCTGCCAATGGGCGAGAGCGCTCGGCGCGCACGTCATCGGCACGGTCGGCTCGCGCGAGAAGGCCGAGCTTGCGGAGGCCAATGGCTGCGACCACGTCATCCTCTACAACGAGGAGGATTTCGTCGCGCGCGTCAAACAGATCAGCCGCAACGAGGGCTGCGACGTCGTCTATGACGGCGTCGGCAAGGCGACCTTTCCAGGCTCGCTGTCGTGCCTGAAGCCGCGCGGCATGTTCGTCTCGTTCGGCAATGCCTCAGGGCCGGTGCCGCCGTTCTCGATCGCCGAGCTCAACAATCACGGCTCGCTGTTCGCGACGCGGCCGAAGCTCAACGATTACGTCGGCACGCGCAAGGAACTGCTGGAAGGCGCCGACACGCTGTTTTCCGCCGTCATCAACGGCAAGCTGCACGTGCCGATCAACCACGCCTACGCGCTGAAGGACGCCGCCAAGGCGCATATCGATCTCGAGAGCCGCAAGACGACGGGCGCGTCGATTTTGAAGCCGTAAGCCCTCGCCGTCATTGCGAGCGAAGCGAAGCAATCCAGAATCTATCCGTTGAGGCAGTCTGGATTGCTTCGTCGCTTCGCTCCTCGCAATGACGAGGCTACGCCACCCGCCGGGCCGCTCCCGCCTTGGTCAATATCCCGTCCAGACAATCGACCATCTCGGCGATCTCCGCCCGCGTGACGTTCAGCGCCGGCATGAAGCGCAGCGTGTCAACCTGCGGCGCGTTGAGGAGCACGCCGGCCTCGAACGCCTGGGCGACGATGGCAGGCGCGATCGGCAGCTTGAGGTCGAGCGCGAGCAGCAGGCCACGGCCGCGCACGCCGCCGAGGCCGTGCCGGGCCGAGACCTTCTGCAACTCGCTTTCGAGCAGCAGGCCTGTCTCGGTGACCGCCTTGAGGAAGTCGGGCTTGCTGACCGCTTCCATCACCGCAAGCCCTGCGGCGCACATGATCGGGTTGCCGTTGAACGTGCCGCCCTGGTCGCCGTGCTCGAAGCAGGAGGCGCGTTCGGTCGCGAGCAGGGCCGCGAGCGGGACACCACCGCCGATGCCCTTGCCGAGCGTCATGATATCGGGCGCGATGCCGGCGTGCTCGTAGTGGAACAGCTTGCCGGTCCGGCCCATGCCGGTCTGGATCTCGTCGAAGATCAGCAGCAGGCCGTGCGCCTCGGTCAGCGTGCGCAGCTGCTGCAGGAACTGATCGGTCGCCGGCCACACGCCTGATTCACCCTGGATCGGCTCGAGCATCACCGCGACGGTGTTGTCGTTGATCAGGCGTTCGACCGAGGCGATGTCGTTCAGCTTGGCCTTCTTGAAGCCGGCGACCTTCGGCTCGAACAACGGCTCGAACGCCTTCTTGCCGGAGGCCGACATCGTCGCCAGCGTGCGGCCGTGGAAGCCGCCCTCGAAGCTGATGATCTCGAACGCGCCGCCTTTGTGCAGGCTGCCATATTTGCGCGCGAGCTTGATCGCACCCTCGTTGGCTTCCGCGCCGGAATTGGTGAAGAACACCTGGTCGAAGGCACTGTGGTCGACCAGCGCCTTGGCAAGGTTGAGGCTTGGCGCGTTGTAGAAGGCGGGGCTCGGATTCAGCAGCCGCTTGGCCTGTGCGGTGAGCGCATCGGCGATCGCCGGCGGCGAATGGCCGAGGCAGTTCACGGCCCAGCCCTGCACGAAATCGAGATAGCGCTTGCGGCTGTCGTCCCAGAGGTAGGAGCCCGCGCCGCGGACGAACACGGCCTTGGGCCGTGCGGTGATGTCCATCAGCGCGTCATACGGATGCGTGGCGGTGGTCATGTCGAACTCCTCTGGGGGCGGGTGGAATCGGGGTGCGAAAAGCAGAAAGGCCGCACCTTGCGGGTGCGGCCTTTCTCGAGAACTGCGCTGAATTCAGTGCTTCAGCGGCGTCGTCGGACATGGCGCACCCTCTCGTCGTCGCGGAAGCGACGGCGGAGCATTTCGGTGCGCTGATGGGTCCGAGCGTTGATCATGGGGCGCGGCAATACATGCCAATGGCAGGGCTTGTCAAGCGGGCGTTTTGCGAAACACCCGCCCGGCGTGCATCGGTCAGGTCAGATGCGCGGCTTCCCCGGCGTCTTCGTCGCCCCAGTCCGCATCGGCAATCGCGCTGTCGATTAGCTCGCCGCGCAGCAGCTTGAGCGGCGATTTCCAGTACAGCGCGATGTTGTGGAAGGGATCCGTCAGCACCTTGAACGCCCACACCAGCCCGGTGGTGACGTCGCGCGTGACGAACAGCTGGAGCATGCGCGCAAGCCCGCCGCCGATGCCGATCGCGAGCCAGAGCGCGCCGACATGGCGGACGAAGTCGAAGCGGTCGGTGGGAAGATCGAACAGCCCGAACAACGTGGGATAGGCGTACAGCGCGATCGGCGCGCTTCCCCAGACCAGCAGCAGGACGATCTTGCGGGTCT
The DNA here is from genome assembly GCF_007290395.2 of Bradyrhizobium cosmicum. NCBI lineage: Bacteria > Pseudomonadati > Pseudomonadota > Alphaproteobacteria > Hyphomicrobiales > Nitrobacteraceae > Bradyrhizobium > Bradyrhizobium cosmicum. The sequence continues at coordinate 3,667,854 of NZ_CP041656.2, forward strand.
GGTTGTAGCCGACCTTGACCGCTTCCTTGTAGTCGTTGCTGACGTCGTTGACGGCGTCGTAGCCATTCGGCTCGAAGAAGAAATGCCCGGTCTGCCGCGTCAGCATCGCGAGCCAGCCGACGATGCCGGCAAGCGCCGGGTCCTTGAAAAGCAACGCATAGCAACCGAGGAAGATCACGGCACTGATCAGGTGCAGCGTCTGGTTGACGGTGCTCTGGTGGTAAAAGCGGTAATCATCGAAGCGCTGCGTGCGCAGCATGTTCGAGAGGTGGCTCATCCTCGTTCCTCGCTCGCGTTGAAAAGCAGCTGAGAGTTAGGACGAGTCCGTGACCCCTGCGTGAATGCAATATAGTGTCACATTTCCCGCGCGGACGTCGCAGCGCGGATTAATCGACGCCGTAATGGGCGAACACATCGGCGATGCCGGCGTTAATGGCCCTGGCGGCCGCAATGTCCCGTTCAGCGCCGTCGTTGTCGCCCATCTTCCGCTTCGCAAGTCCGCGCCCGTAGAGCGAACTGTCGAGCTGCGGCTTGGTGCCCAGCGCCGCGTCATAATCGGCAATCGCCGCGTCGAGATTGCCGAGCTTGAGATGAGCGAGGGCCCGGCTGTCGAGCGTATCAGGGTCGTTGGGGGCCATCCGCAGCGACTGGTCGCAATCGGCCAGCGCCGCCTCCAGGCGACCGAGGATCGCGCGGGTGAAGCAGCGCGAGTTGAATACGTCGGCACGGTTGCCATTTGCCTTGATCGAACGATCGTAGTCCTCCAGCGCCAGCACATACTCGTACGTATCGAAATACATGTTCCCGCGCGCATAGAAATCGCGGTCGTTGTTCGGGCTGAGCTGCAGCGATTTGGCGAAGTCGGCCAGTGCGCGGGGGCGGTCGCCACGGTCGCGGAAGACGCGCGCGCGGTTGCCGTAGGCCGGGCCGTAGTTCGGGTCGAGCTTGATCGACAGGTCGAAATCCGCAAGAGCGCGGTCGTCCTGGCGATGGTCGCGATAGGCGGTGCCGCGATTGAAATAAGCCAGCGCGAATTTCGGATCGAGCTTGATGGCCTGGTCGTAATCGGCCATCGCGCGCTCGTACTCGTTCTTGTCGATGAGCGAGTTGCCGCGGTTGTTGTAATAGAGCGCGTCGCGGGCGTTCAGTCGGATGGCGCGCGTGTAGTCGGCAATGGCATGATCCTTGTCGCCGAGATCGTCATAGGCGATGCCGCGATTGTACCAGAGGTCTGAATCTTTCGGATCGAGATCGATGGCGCGGTTGAAGTCCGCCAGGGCGCGCTCGGCATCGCCCTTGCGCCGGAACATCTCGCCGCGATTGGCGAGCGCATGCACGTCGTTGGGGTCGGCTTTGAGCACGGCCGAGCAGCCGGTAATGCGCTGGTCCTCGCTGCTCCCGTCGTCATCGGCGTAACACTATTTCTGCAACTGCGCGGCCGCCGGGGATCGCGCGGCAGCGGGGGTCGACAGCGCGAGCAGGGCCATCGCGGCGCCTATTGCCGACAGCTTGAAGAAAATTCCTGACGTTTGATCGTGTTTCATTATTTGTCCGCGTCGAAACCATTGCGCCTCTAGCGCGTTTGTGATCGAAGGACGCGACTTGGTTCGAACCGAATGTGTTACGGCTCAGACCAAGAAGGCGGGACCAACAGATAGTTTAAAAGCCTTGCCCGAGACGCCTTATCCGATCGACCTCGACAGCATTCGCGGCGCGTTTCCGCCGGGCATCGAGGCGCCGTCGCTCCTCGTCGACTTTGCCGATTGGCTGAAGGAGCGACCATGGGGCAGCGTCGGCTGCTTTTCCCTGCAAGGCCAATTCTCCGATTCCGCGCCGATCTTCGACGGCAGTCCCTTGCGCAACAGCTTTTCGCTGTTCATGCGGCTGCCGGATGGCTCGGCCGTCGGCGGCTGGTATGGTGCGGGTCTGGACCGCGACAATCCGCCGATCGTGGGGCTGGGCTCCGAGGGCGACTATGAGCTGCTGGCGCCGAGCCTCGACGGCTTGCTGGCAAAGCTGACGTCGCAGCAATTCGGCAAGGCCTGGAGCGATCTCAAGCCGCATGACGAGGTCGAGTGTCAGACCGTCGAGCTGGCGCGATGGCTTGCCGGACAGCCGTCCGGCGACAAGGCGGCGTGTGACGACGGCTCGCCTGATCTGCCCGACTTCCGCGGCTTCATGGAAAAATGGAGCCGTGATCGCGAAGAGTATTGGGCCAATCATCGCCTGATGGCGGAGCTGGGCTGGCGCCTTGCTGCTCATCTGCCGAAGGGCAAGAATGCCTGGGACAAGACGCATTTCGAGGTCGCCATCGTCGGCAAGCAGTACGAGGCGCGCGTGCTGTCGCGCGGCCCGCAACCGTTCGAGGAGGCCGCGTCGGTCGAATCGTTGCTGCGCGATCTACGCGAGGAAATGCGGACGGCACAGCCCGAGCTCGGGCTGTGGTACGCGATGAAATTCGGCCTCTACGCCGACGGGCGTGTCATGCCGATTTTCGAATACGACGTGCGGCCGGCCATCGGCGGCGAGCCGGCAATGTTATCCGAGGCGAAAGCCGATCTCGCCCGCGCCCCAAGGCCGGAGCGCTGGGTGCCGAGATGGCTGGCGGAAGCCTGAAGCTCGGAACGGCACCTTCGATCCCCTTGACTTAGAGTGCGCTCGAAGGGGTATCTGTCCGTGCGTCAGTACGAGAACGGGCACACATGAAGATCGGCGACCTCGCAAAACGAACCGGCTTGTCGACCCACACGTTGCGTTATTATGAGCGCATCGGGCTGCTGCCATACGCAGACCGGGATCGCTCCGGCCAGCGTGACTTCGACGCATCGATCCTCACATGGATCGAATTCCTCGGTCGGCTCAAGACCACGGGAATGCCGATCCGGGACATGTTGCGTTATGCGGCGCTTCGTGATGAAGGCGAAGCCACCGGGCCAGCCCGGCGGCAGATGCTGGAAATCCACCGGGAACAGGTTCGCACGCAGATTGCCGAACTCCAGGAATGCCTGCTCGTCCTTGATACCAAGATCGCCGGCTATGCCAGCGACGAACAGAGGACGAAGGAAGATGACGCACGCCCAACCACAAGCCGAAAGCCGCTTCGATCGCGGCCAGCGGGCCCTGTCACGCATTGACGGCAAAGCCGGCGAAAAGGTCGTCGCCTCACTCGCCGACATCGCTCCGGATTTCGCGCGATACGTGATCGAGTTTCCGTTCGGTGACATCTACTGCCGCCCGGGCCTCGGCCTGCGCGATCGAGAGATCGCGACGATCGCCGCGTTGACGACGCTCGGAAATGCCGCACCCCAGCTCAAGGTGCATATCGAGGCGGGTCTGAACGTCGGTCTGTCTCGCAATGAGATCGTGGAGGTCATCATGCAGATGGCCGTCTATGCGGGCTTCCCGGCGGCGTTGAACGGACTGTTCGCAGCCAAGGAGGTGTTTTCCGCGCATGACGGACGGGAGGCGTCGACGGCGTGACGGCGCGAAAGTCCTAGCGACGTCAGTGGCTGCGCTATCGCATACGAGCATTCATACGAGGCCGTCATGCCCGGGCTTGTCCCGGGCATCCACGTTCTTCGTACCGCGCCGCAAGGCGTGGATGGCCGGGACAAGCCCGGCCATGACGCCGTCGAAGCATTCGTGTTTCAGAACCCCGCGACGCTACCGTGCAGATCGTATTGATCCGCGCGCTCGATCTTCGCGGTGACGATCTCGCCGACGCGCAGGGGGCGGCGGCTGTTGAGATACACCGCGCCGTCGATCTCCGGCGCATCGGCCTTGGAGCGGCCCTTGGCCACGGTCGGTCCGACCTCGTCGATGATGATCTGCTGGCGCGTGCCGACCTTGCGCTTCAGCCGTCGCGCCGAGATCTTCTGCTGGCGCGCCATCAGCGCATTGTAGCGCTCCTGCTTGATCTCTTCGGGCACCGGACTCTCGATCGCGTTCGCCGTGGCGCCGGCGACCGGTTCGTACTTGAAGCAGCCGAGACGATCGATCTCGGCCTCATCCAGCCAATTGAGCAAATATTCGAAATCGGCGTCGGTCTCGCCGGGGAAGCCGACGATGAAGGTCGAACGCAGGGCCAGATCAGGGCATTCCTCGCGCCAGCGCTTGATGCGCGCCAGAGTCTTGTCCTGCGCTGCCGGGCGCTTCATCGCCTTCAGCACCTCGGGGCTCGCATGCTGGAACGGGATGTCGAGATAGGGCAGCACCTTGCCCTCATTCATCAATGCGATGACCTCGTCGACATGCGGGTAGGGGTAGACATATTGCAGCCGGACCCAGGCGCCGAGTTCGCCGAGCTCGCGCGCGAGGTCGAGGAATTTGGCGCGGACCTGACGGTCCTTCCACGGGCTCTCGGCATATTTGAGATCGACGCCGTAGGCCGAGGTGTCCTGCGAGATCACCAGCAGCTCTTTCACGCCGGCGGCGACCAGCTTTTCGGCCTCCCGCAGCACGTCATTGGCCGGGCGCGAGACGAGATCGCCGCGCAGCTTCGGGATGATGCAGAAGGTGCAGCGGTTGTTGCAGCCCTCGGAAATCTTCAGATAAGCGTAGTGGCGCGGGGTCAGCTTGATGCCCTGCGGCGGCACCAGATCGAGATGCGGATTGTGGGCGGGCGGCAGCGCGCGGTGCACGGCGTCGAGCACGCTCTCATATTGCTGCGGGCCGGAGATCGAGAGCACGCCGGGATAGGCCTGCTCGATCTGCTCGGGCTCGGCGCCCATGCAGCCGGTCACGATCACCTTGCCGTTCTCGGCCATGGCTTCGCCGATCGCCGACAGCGACTCCTGCTTGGCGCTGTCGAGGAAGCCACAGGTGTTGACGATGACGATGTCGGCCCCGTCATGCTTGCGGGCGAGTTCATAGCCCTCCGCGCGCAGGCGCGTGATGATGCGCTCGGAATCCACCAATGCCTTGGGACACCCGAGCGACACGAAGCTGACCTTGGGCGCAGCCGTCTGATCCATATCCAAATCTGCCTGATTGACAGGCCTGAGCTAGTCCCAATTGCCCATAATTACAACCCTTTGCATCGTCCCCCGGCATGCTATGGATGGCTCGCCGGTGGTGAGTGAGCAATGAGCGCCGAACAGTCGCCTAAAATCGTGATTGTCGACGAGAGCCCGATCCGGGCCGCTATCCTCCAGGAGGGGCTGCGGGAGGCCGGGTTCACCCAGCTCGTCCATATCAGCGAAATGCAGAGCCTGCTGGCCCGTATTTATGCGGTCGATCCCGACATCATCCTGATCGATCTGGAAAACCCCAGCCGCGACGTGCTGGAAGCGATGTTCCAGGTCAGCCGCGCCGTGCGGCGGCCGATCGCGATGTTCGTCGACCAGAGCGATTCCGCCTCGATCCAGGCCTCGGTGGAGGCGGGGGTGTCCGCCTACATCGTCGACGGATTGAAGAAGGAGCGCATCAAGCCGATCCTCGACCTCTGCGTGTCCCGCTTCAATGCTTTTGCAAAACTCCAGGAGGAGCTGGAGCGCACCAAGTCGCAACTCGAGGACCGCAAGGTCATCGAGAAGGCCAAGGGCATCCTGATGAAGGTGAAAGGCCTCAACGAGGACGAGGCCTACGTGCTGCTGCGCTCCACCGCGATGCGCGAGAAGAAGAAAATCGGCGAGATCGCCCAGTCGATCATCACCGCGTCGGAGATGCTGAAATGACGATCCCCTTGCGCATCGGGTTCATCCCGCTGGTCGATGCCGCCGCGCTGATCGTTGCCGTCGACAAGGGCTTTGCCGCCGCCGAGGGCCTCGACGTCACGCTGGTGCGCGAGGTGTCCTGGTCCAACGTCCGCGACAAGCTCAATATCGGGCTGTTCGACGCCGCGCATCTGCTGGCGCCCGTGGCGATCGCATCCTCGCTCGGGCTCGGCCACGTCAAGGTGCCGATTGCCGCGCCCTTCAATCTCGGCATCAACGGCAATGCGATCACGGTCTCGCCGGCGCTTCATGCGGCGCTGATGGAGGAGATCGACGGCGACCGCTTCGATCCGCTCGTCACGGCGAAAGCGCTGGCGAAGGTGGTCGCCAAACGGCGCAAGGCGGGGGCCGAGCCGCTGACCTTCGGCATGACCTTCCCGTTCTCGACTCACAATTACCAATTGCGGTTCTGGATGGCCGCGGCCGGCGTCGATCCCGACGAGGACGTACGCTTGGTGGTGCTGCCGCCGCCCTACATGGTGGACAGCCTCAAGAGCGGCCATGTCGATGCGTTCTGCGTCGGCGCGCCCTGGAATTCGGTCGCGGTCGATCTCGGCATCGGCCACATCCTGCATTTTGTTTCCGACATTCTCGTGCGTGCCGCGGAGAAGGTGCTGGCGGTCCGCCAGGTCTGGGCCGACAAGAATCCGGATGTGGTCGCGAGCCTGGTGCGCGCGGCGGTGAAGGGCGCCGCATTCATCGAGGATTCCGCGAACCTGACCGAAGCGGCGCAGATTCTGGCGCAGCCCGAGCGGATCGGGGTCGATGCCGAGGTCATCCAGCGCACCCTCACGGGACGCCTGAAGATCTCGCCGGACGGGACCTTCCGCGAAAGCGCTCGCTACCTGCTGGTCGGGCGTGAAGGGGCAGGGCGCCCCGATCCGGTCCAGGCCGCTTGGCTCTATGCTCAGATGGTGCGCTGGGGGCAGACCGCGCTGACACCCGATGGCGTCAGGACCGCCATGGCCGTGTTCAGGCCGGATCTGTACGACGCAGCCCTCGGCCAGCGGCCGCCCACCGAAGCTCCCGCGGCGTTCGGCGCCTTCGCCGGCCCCGCCTTCGATCCCGACAACATTCGGGGGCATCTTGAGGCCTTCGCGGTCGGGCGCTGGAGACCCTGATTCGATCTGCATTGTTTTTGAGCGCGCGGGGCCAGCGGCTAAATTTTGAGCGCGCTGCCCGAATTTCGTGAGAGTTCCCGCCCAGGACTTTGCGGAACTATCCGTAATCATCTGAAAATGCATCGATTTTCAAATCAACGAAGCTGGCACGCAACTTGTATGTTGCAGTGCGGCCAGCCTGTCACAGATGCCTGCTGAGCCAAGTCCCACAGCAACGAAGCTGATTGGACCGTCGGGTAGCGAAGCGGGCTCCAGAGCCAGCTGAGTTCTCGGGGGTCGCACAATTTTCCGTCGATCCACCCAGGTGGCCGCAGGAGCTTCGTTACCGACCATGAAAATCGATACGCTCTCAGTCGACTTTACCGACGAGCAGAAACGCTATCTCGAAGGCTTCACGACCGGTCTGCAGATCAGCCGGGTCGGTCGCGGTCTGGGCGGCGGTGCCGGCAAGGCGAATGCCGAGCCTGTTGGTCCCGATGCTGTGCACATCAAGGCGCAGGACAAGGTCATCGCGTCGGGCAGGAAGCTCGCCGACCAGGAGAAATTCAAGCGCGACGAGCATCCCTTCGATGCCTATCCGCGGCTGCGCCAGCAGGCGGCGGACAACGCGCCCCCGAGCCCTGCGGACAATTTCCGCTGGCGCTATTACGGCATCTTCTACGTCGCGCCGACGCAGGATTCCTACATGTGCCGGCTGCGCATTCCGAACGGCATCATGAAGCACTGGCAGCTGTCGGGCCTCGCCGATCTCGCTGATGAGCTCTGCGGTCCCTACAGCCACGCAACGACGCGATCCAATCTCCAGCTGCGCGAGATCCCGCCGAAGAATGCCGTTCTGCTGATCGAGGGCATCCAGGACCTCGGCCTGTGCTCGCGCGGCTCCGGCGCCGACAACATCCGCAACGTCACGGGCACGCCGACGGCCGGTATCGATCCGCAGGAGCTGATTGATACGCGCCCCTATGCGCGCGAGTGGCACTACCACATCCTCAATGACCGCTCGCTCTACGGCCTGCCGCGCAAGTTCAACGTCGCCTTCGACGGCGCCGGCAAGGTCGCGGTGCTGGAGGAGACCAACGACATCGCCTTCACCGCGTATGAGGTGAAGGACGGGTTCGGCGTCGCGCCCGGCGTGTGGTTCCGCCTCGGCCTCGGCGGCATCACCGGCCACAAGGACTTCGCAAAGTACTCCGGCATCATCGTCAAGCCGGAGCAGGCGACCGCTGTCGCGGATGCCATCGTGCGGGTGTTCACCGAGCACGGCGATCGCACCAACCGTAACAAGGCGCGGCTGAAATACGTACTCGACGCCATGGGCCATGATGCCTTCCTCAAGCTGGTCGAGGAGCGGCTGAAGACGCCCTTTACACGCGTGCCGGAAGAGGCGTTCGCGCCGCGACCTGTGTCGGACCGCATGGCGCATATCGGCGTGCACAAGCAGAAGCAGGACGGCCTCAACTGGATCGGCGTGTCGTTGTCGCTGGGCAAGATGAGCTGCGATCAAATGCGGGGCCTTGCCAAGGTCGCGCAGGATCTCGGCGACGGCGAGATCCGCCTGACGGTGTGGCAGAACCTGCTGATATCGGGCGTGCGCGACGAGAATGTCGAGCTCGCCATCGCCGCGATCAAGCAGATCGGGCTCGCGGTCGAGGCATCGCATATCCGCGCCGGGCTGATCGCCTGCACCGGCAATGCCGGCTGCCGCTTCGCGGCCTCCGATACCAAGCGCAATGCGGCCGAGATCGGCGACTGGTGCGAGCCGCGCGTTGCCATGGACAAGCCGGTGAACATCCACGTCACCGGCTGTCATCATTCCTGCGCGCAGCACTACATCAGCGACATCGGCCTGATCGGCGCGCGCGTGCCTGTGAACGACGAGGACACGGTGGAAGGCTATCACCTCTTCACGGGTGGCGGATTCGGTCCCGATGCCGATGTCGGGCAGGAGGTCTATCACGACCTCAAGGCCGAAGATGCGCCGAAGACCGTCGAGGGCCTGCTCAAGGCCTATATCGCCCACCGCGCTTCGCCCGACGAAACCTTCCTCTCCTTTGTGCGCCGCCATGACGGCGAGACGCTGCGCAAGCTTGCCGATGCACAGGTGTCCGCATGAACCAGATCACGCCTCCACCGAAACTCGACATCATTCCCGCCAGCGCGCCGTTCTCGGACGCGCAGCGTTCCTGGCTGAACGGCTTCTTTGCCGGGCTGCTGTCGCCTGACGTCGCCACGCCGCTGTCGGCCGAACAGGGCGCCGTGGTCATGCAGGCCGGTGACGGCGACGATGGCGAAGCGCCGTGGCACGACCAGACCATGCCGATCGCCGATCGGATGAAGCTCGCCGAAGGCCGCCCCGTGCGTCGCAAGATGATGGCGGCAATGGCGCAGCAGGATTGCGGCCAGTGCGGCTACAATTGCAACGACTATTCGGATGCGATTGCCAACCGCAGCGAAGCGCGGCTCAATCTCTGCGTTCCCGGCGGCAAGGAAACCGCGCGGATGCTGAAGTCGCTGTACGAGGAGCTCGACAAGGCACCCGCAGCCAAAGCGCCCGACAAGGCGGACGCGGTGGCGGCACCCGCCGTGACCGTGACGATTGCCGAGCCCGGCCGCTCCCGTGACAATCCGGTCGCGGCAACCTTCCTGTCACGGCGCCTGCTCAACAAGGGCGCCTCGGAGAAGGAAACCTATCACGTCGAGTTCGATCTCTCCGACAGCAAGCTCGACTACGTCGTCGGTGACAGCTTTGGCGTGTTCGCGCGCAATGACATCGGCCTTGTCGATCAGATCATTGCGCTGCTCGGTGCCTCCCATACGACCAAGATCAACGGCAAGACGCTGCGCGAGGTGCTGACCGACGACGTCTCCCTATCGCCGGCGCCGGACTCGCTGTTCGAGCTGATCTCCTTCATCACCGGCGGCGCGCAGCGCGAAAAGGCGCGGGCGCTGGCGCAGGGCGAGGATCCCGATGGCGATGCCGCCACGCTCGACGTGATGGCGGCGCTGCAGAAGTTTTCCGGCACGCGGCCGCATCCGGAGGCCTTCGTCGAGGCGCTGGAGCCGCTCCAGCCGCGGCTATATTCGATCTCGTCCTCGCACAATGCAACGCCGGGCAAGCTGTCGCTGACGGTCGATTCCGTGCGCTACGTCGTCGGCAAGCGCAAGCGCATCGGCGTGGCCTCGACCTTCCTCGGCGAGCGCATCAAGGAGGGTGACAAGCTCAAGGTCTATGTGCAGAAGGCGCACAATTTCGGCCTGCCCGAGGATCCGAAGACGCCTGTGATCATGATCGGCCCCGGCACCGGTATCGCGCCGTTCCGCGCCTTCCTGCTCGATCGCAAGGCGACCGGTGCGCCCGGCAAGAACTGGCTGTTCTTCGGCCATCAGCGCAGCGATTGCGACTTCTTCTACCAGGACGAACTCAATGCGATGAAGATTTCGGGTCAGTTGACGCGTTTGTCGCTGGCCTGGTCGCGCGACGGCGACAAGAAGTTCTACGTGCAGGACCGCATGCGCGAGGTTGGCCGTGAGCTGTGGACGTGGCTCGCCGAGGGCGCGCATCTCTACATCTGCGGCGACGCCAAGCGCATGGCCAAGGACGTCGAGCGTGCACTGGTCGATATCGTCGCCCAATTCGGCGCGCGCTCGACCGACGAGGCCGTCAGTTTCGTGGCCGAACTCAAGAAGACCGGCCGTTTCCAGGCTGACGTCTACTAAGGCACTGTGAGATTGCCGTGAATCGCCGGGGCGGAGCAACGCGCCGGCGATCGCGGTCTACTGTGCATGGGGTTGTTTTCGGCTCCTTGGGTTTGATGCTCCCAACGTGTCCCGAGTCGGTTCCAGTCGGCTCGGAGTTTAACGAATAAGATTCTCGGAACTCGCCGGCCGAGAGAATTTGTGCCTGCGATCCGGCTCCCTCGGAGAACCAGCATCGCTATTTCCGTGGCCGTCTTGCCGGCCCCCGGGGGTGATCCCTCATACTCCCGCAAATGGGGCGTTGGAGATCGACCATGCGCGAACTATCTGCGGAAGCCAGGCTGCACTTCTACGCGCGCTCGCTCTCGCGCCGGACCGTGGCGAGCGTCCATCATGTCGCGCTCTATGGCGCGTTCGCCGTCATCGCGGCGATCGTGTTCGGCACGCTGTCGGTGCACCCATTCTGATCACGCCCCGCGCTTGAACGGCGCCACTTCGATCCCAGCTTCCTTCAATGCCTGACGCAGCGTGCGCGCGATCTCGACGGCACCTTGCGTGTCGCCATGGATGCACACGGTATCGGCCCGCATCTTGATGATCTTGCCCGTCACCGACACCACCGCGCCATCCTGCACCATGCGCACCACGCGGTCGGCGATTGCCTTGGCATCGTGAAGCACCGCGCCGGGCTTCTTGCGCGAGACGAGGTTGCCGTCGTCCTCATAGGCGCGATCGGCGAACACCTCGTGTACCATCGGCAGGTTGGCGTCTTCACCGGCCTTTACCAGCTTCGAATTGGCGAGCACGACAAAAATGAGATTGGGGTCGACCGCTCTGATGCCGGCGGCGATCGCCTTGGCCGTCATGTCGTCCTCGCAGGCGACGTTGGACAGCGCGCCATGTGCCTTCACATGCGTGACCTTGTGGCCGGCCGCCGTCGCGATCGCCTGCAGCGCACCGATCTGATAGGCGACGAGGTTCTCGATCTCGGAGGCCTTCATGCCCATGATCGGATGCCGGCCGAAGCCGTGCAGGTCGCGGTAGCCGGGGTGCGCGCCGACCGAGACGCCGCGCGCCTTTGCCAGTTCGACCGTCCGGCGCATGATGTCGGGATCACCGGCATGAAAGCCGCAGGCGACGTTGACCGAGCTTGCAAGGTCGATCATGGCGGCGTCGTTGCCCATCTCCCACGCGCCAAAACCTTCGCCGAGGTCGCAGTTGAGATCGATCGTCTTCATGGGGTGCTCTCCACCTTGGGTCGTCTTGTCTTTTACGGCTCCGCCGTGACCTGCCAGGTCCCGGCATCCACGGCGCTCACCGCATAGCCTGCAACGTTGGCATCGCTGAGTGCCTCGATATTGAGTTCGACGGTATCGGACGAGCGCAGCCGATCGGGCAGGTCTTTGATGAGTCGCGCAAACTTGCGCGCCTCGTCCTGCGCTTCCGCCATCGTGACCTCTCGGAAGCGGAACGCCGTTCCCACCGAGGTCTGCGCGAGCCGGCCGACGTCGGCCGTGATGACGGTCGCGATCTTCGGGTAGCCGCCGGTGGTGCCGCGATCCATCATCAATGCGATCGGCGCACCATCGCCGGGCACCTGGATGCTGCCGATGACGGTGCCGTCGGAGACGATGTTGTGGCCGTGCAGATGCTTGATCGCGGGCCCCTCGAGCCGGTAGCCCATGCGGTCGGAGGTCGCCGAGATCTTCCACTCGCTGTCCAGGAACAGCGCCTTGTTGGCGTCGTCGAACTCGTCGTCCTGCGGTCCCAGCAGAACGCGGATCGGGCCGCTCACCGGCTTCGGCAGTTCGATGCGCAACTCGGGCGCGCCGCTCGCGGCATCGACATTGAACTCGTCGCCGGCCTGGAGCGGGCGCGGGTAGGGGCTGCCAAGGCCCGCGCGTGCATTCACCGCAAGGCTGCCGAACACCAGCTCGCCCTTGATGGCGCCTTCGATTGCGAGATAGCTGAATGCACCGCCGCGGGCAAAGCCCAGCGTCAGCGTCTCGCCGTCCTTCAGCGTCACCGATGTATCGATGGCGACCGGCCGTCCGGCGATGTCAGCATTGCGCGGCGCGCCTGATATCGCGACGCGCACGGCGCCGTCGCGGGCGGTGAAGGAGGCGCCGAACGGGCCGATCTCGACAGCGGCGGCGAACGGCTCGTTTCCGACCAGCGTATTCGCGGCCGCAAGCGACAGCCGGTCCATGGCGCCGCTGACCGTCAGGCCATAGCGCTGCGCGCCATGGCGGCCGCCGTCCTGGACGGAGCTTGCAGGCCCGATGGAGGCGACGACGAGCCGGCTCATGCCGTCACCTGCTCGGCGACGATCTCGCCGGCTTCGGCGGCGCGGTCGAGTTCCCCGAAAGTCTTGTGGTCGATGGCGAAAAACGTCACGCGATCACCAGGTTCAGTGAGGAACGTCGGATTTCGGTGGAGCTGATAGGTCCGCACTGGCGTGCGGCCGAGCAGGTGCCAGCCGCTCGGCGCGGCCAGGCACTGGATGCCCGCCTGGATGCCGCCGATCGAGATCGTGCCGGCAGGCGTCAGCAGCCGCGGAGATTGCCGCCGCGACATCTGCAGGGATTTGTCGAGGCCGCTGAGGTAGGACCACCCCGGGGTGAATCCGATCATGGCAACCCGATAGTCGCCGCCGGAATGGCAGGCGATGATGTCGTCGGGCGTGGTGTTCAGTGCCTTGGCGACATCCTCCAGATCTATGCCGTGCTCGCCGCCATAGGCGACGGGAATGCGCCAGCGCCGCGCCTTGGTGGCCGGCGGCAACGGCTGGCTGGCGATCGGGAGAATCTTGTCGCCGAGCGCCTCGAAGCCGATGGTGCCGGGATCGTAATGCACCAGCAGCGAGCGATAGGTCGGCACGGTTTCGGTGATGCCGTCGATGGGGTTTGCCGCCAGCGCCTTGTCGAGCGCGAGCACGCGCTCGTTGGCGGCGTCGTCGATGGTGCGGCTGAACTCGACCGTGACGGCACTGTCGCCACTGGGCAGAAGGCGGGGCGGGGGAAGCGTCGCGGCCATGAGTTGTCGAAATCGGGCTGCTGGAGAAACGCGGGCTCATCCTTGAGTTCCGCGCTGTCCTGCTTCGCGTAAATGCGCCCGCAAGTCCAATAAATTAATGCAGGGGGCCGCGATAAAGCCTTGTTATCGCGTCGCATAACTGCGCTGCACCCCTGCATTTCCAGTGCCGTCTTGGCCCTTGACGGCAAGCCCCCGGCTCGCAAGATGCGCGGCGTTCTTTCCCGCCCATCCGGAGCTCGTTTTCGTCCATGTCGCTGTCCCCCGAAGCCCGCAAGACCCTCGCCGGCATCACCACTGCCACCATCACCACGGTCCTGCTGAAAAAGGGCCTGCGCAACATCTGGATGCGCGGCGCGCGCCCGCTGCGCCCGGGCATGCCGCGTCTGGTGGGGCCGGCCTTCACGCTGCGCTTCGTGCCGGCGCGCGAGGACCTGGCGACCCCGGAATCCTGGTCGTCGCCGATCTCGACCCGTACCGCGATCGAGGCGATGCCGGAGGGATGTATTGCCGTGGTCGACGCCATGGGCATCACCGACGCCGGCATCTTCGGCGACATCCTCTGCGCCCGCATGATGAAGCGCGGCGTGACCGCGCTCGTCACCGACGGCGTGGTGCGTGACGTCGAGGGCGTGCTCGGCACCAACCTTCCGGTGTGGTGCGACGGCTATGCCGCGCCGCCCTCCGTGGCGGGCCTCACCTTCGTCGGCTGGGGCGAGCCGATCGGCTGCGGCGGCGTCGCCGTATTCCCGAACGACATCGTGGTCGCCGACCAGGACGGCTGCGTGCTGATCCCGCAGGCGATGCTCGACCACGTGCTCAACGAGGGCGTCGAGCAGGAGCGGATGGAAGCCTGGATCGTCAACGAGGTGAACAACGGCGCCGTGCTGCCGGGCCTCTATCCCATGAATGCCGAGACCAAGGCGCGCTACGCCGCCAGCAAGAAGTAACCAGAACAGAAGCGAGGATACCCCCATGGAGATCACTGTCGCAGGCACGCGGCCGACCCGCCGCGCGCCCAAGGAACACTTCACCGGCACCGTGTTGCAGGACCCCGTGATCATGGCGCCCGCGCCGGCGCGGCTGAACTGCTCGCGCGTGTCGTTCGAGCCCGGCGCACGCACCAACTGGCATCACCATCCGCTCGGGCAGACGCTCTACGTGATTTCAGGCGTGGGTCGCGTCCAGACCAAGGGCGGCCCTGTCAAGGAAATCCGTCCCGGTGACACCGTCTGGATTCCCCCGGGCGAACTGCACTGGCATGGCGCCACGCCTGACAACGGCATGTGCCACATCGCCATGCAGGAAGCGCTCGACGGCGCGTTCTCGACCTGGCTGGAGCCGGTCACGGACGCAGAGTACGGCGCGCCGCTGGGCTAGCTGTCGTGCCCCGGATGCAATGCAGCGCGTGGGCGGTGCATTGCTGATCCGGGGCCGAGATCTACTGCCGCTCCGCGGTCCATGTGCCCGTGCACATGGCACCGCGCCAGGTGCCGGAGCCGGACGTGCCGCTCAGCCGGCCGAACCCGACTGCTCGCTTGATCCCGGTGCTCAGAGTGACGTTGATGTTGCCGGCATCGGCCACCCGGCCCGACGCCGTCACCATGGCGCTGCTCGAGGCGATCTGCCCGTTGTTGATGCCTATCGAGACGGTCGCGCCGTTGCCGCAGGTCTCACTCGACGACGAGATCCGCACGTTCCATGCGCCGTCGAAAGTGCTGGCGTTCGCCTGCGCGGCCGGCAATGCGATGGCGACGATGGTGGCGAAAAGACACTTGCGAAAACCGTTCATGGCACGCCCCTTTGGTTGAGCCTGGAGGGATCGTGTCACGGGGGAGGGGCGGGCGATGTGAGAGGTGTCACGCCCCAAGAGGGCTCTGTGACGTAGCGCACCTTGGGTCAGTTCTTGATCCGATCGACGAGACGGGCGAGCAGGCGGGCTTTTCGGGGGGGCGGGCGGCGGCTCCCGCTCTACCGCTGGCTCGGTCGAAACGGAGGCTTCCTCTGTCACCGAAAGCCTGCACAGCCCCAATCCGAGATCGCGCCTGGCCTTCTTCGTCCGACCGCCGGCAGCGGGATTGAGTGAGCTCCCGCTGCCGCAGCGTCTTGCGCAGTCCTAGGGGAGGACCGGCGGATGATACGTAAACGTCGACATCAGGATCGCCGCCACGATCATCACGATCGGAAAATGGATCAGGAACTGGATCGACGTGTAGCCGATCAGATCCTTCGACTTCAATCCGAGGATCCCGAGCAGCGGCAGCATCCAGAACGGGTTGATGAAGTTCGGCAGCGTTTCGGCGATGTTGTAGACCATGACGGTCCAGCCTAGATGTGCCCCGACCGAATTTGCCGCCTTCATGATGTAGGGCGCTTCGATGATCCATTTGCCGCCGGCGGATGGAATGAAGAAGCCCAGGACGGCCGAATAGATGCCCACGAGGAAGGAGAAGACCGTCGTGCTGGCCGAGGCATCGACGAACCAGTGCGCAATGGTGTCCGACAGCGTCACGCCTTTGGCGTTCGGCACCTTGGTGAGCATCTGGGCGATGCCGGCATAGAACGGAAATTGCAGCAGCACGCCCGACACGCTCGGCATCGCCTTGGAGAACGCTTCGAGCAGGCTGCGGGGACGCCAGTGCAAGAGGATGCCGAGGATCAGGAAGACGAAGTTGTAGGTGTTCAGGCCCGACAGTGTGATGAGCGGATTGCCGGACTGGAATGTCTGCCACAGCCAGCCAAGGGCGAGGACGACGATCAGGATGGTCAGGATCGGGCTGAATTCGAGGAAGTCGCCGGGCCGGGCGGGAGCCTTCGGCTTGATCGTGTCGTCTTCAAGCGACACGCCGAGATCCTGCGCGGTCCTGGTCCCGGCCGCGTTCGGCGCGGTCAGATAGCAGATGACGGCCGACACGACCGTCACGAGGATCGTCGTGACCAGATTTTGCCAGGTCAGGATCGTCTCTGAAAATCCGATGACGCCGGTGATCGGCAGCAGCGAACTCGGAATGCTGGCGGCGTTGGCCTGAAGCTGCGCGGCCGACGAGGTGATGCCGAGCGTGAAGCCGCAGCCGAGGCCGAGATAGCCGGCAGCGCCAGCGGCCCGGTAGTCGAGCTTGATGTCCGTGCGCCGCGCGATCTCGCGGACCAGCAGGCCGGAGAAGATCAGGCTCAGGCCCCAATTGACCAGCGACAGGAGAATGCTGAGCACTCCGACGAACACCACGGCGCCGCGCCCGGTGGAGGGCACGGCGGCCAGGCGCCGCAGCGCGGCCGCGATCGGTGGCGACATCGCCACGACGTAGCCGCCGATCGCGACCAGGGCCATCTGCATCGTGAATGGAATGAGATTCCAGAAGCCGTCGCCGAACGCTCGGCTGACGGCGAGCGGGGAGCCGCCATGCACGATGGTGCCGATCGCAATCGCGATCACGGCGATCAGCACGAAGACATAGGCGTCCGGAAACCAGCGCTCGGAGAAGACCACGAGGCGTTGCGAGAATCTCGCCAGCAGATTGGTCTCGGTTGATGCGCTCCCGTTGAGAGAGTCGCCGGATACAGTCGTCATTGTCAGCCCCCAATTTTGCAGTGTTGGTCGTGGTTGAAAGTCATGCTGCGTGGTCAGAGCGCGAGCGTGAGCTCGGAGAGCGGGACCGCCTGGCAGGTCAGGCAGTGCTCGGTCGAGCTGTCGCCGCCGCCGAGCTGCGCGACGCGACCATCGACGATGCGCATGGCGCAGCTCTCGCACTGGCCGACGCGGCAGCCGCTGGGCAGCGGCACACCCGCGGCGTGTGCGGCATCGAGCAGCGTGCCCAGTTCGGGCGACCAGACGAAACTCCTGTCGCTGCCGGCGAGGTGAACCGTCTGCGGCTCCAGCGTCGCAGGCACTTCGGGCGGCGATACGAAGGCTTCCGCAAAGATGTCGAAGCGGGGAACTCCGCGCTCGACAAGTTGCGTGGCGGTCGAAGACGTGAAGCCCGCCGAGCCGCAGAGATAGGCAAGGGGACTTTTGGAGAGCAATGGATCGATCGCGGACAGGTCCAGCCGGCCGGCATGGTCGTAGTTGTCGTGCAGCCGGTCGGATGGGCGAGGTGCCGTAAAGGCCGTAATGAGCTTCAACTGCGGCAGCAGCGCCGGGAGCTCCCGAAGCCGCGCGGCGAAAGGATGCTCGTTGCCGTCGCGGCAGGTGTGGATCAGCAGGACGTCCTTGACGCGCTCGGCCGGTGCCATGGCCAGCAGCGCCTCCAGATGACTCATGAATGGCGTGATACCGATGCCGGAGGCGAGAAAGATCAGAGGTCGATCTCCACGCAATGGCGGGGTGAAGATCCCGCCGGGAGATTCGAGCTGGACCTCGTCGCCGATCGCGAGGCGATGAATGTGTTCGGAGAGATGAAGGCCGCTGTCGGAAGGCTGCTTCTTGACCGCGACGGACAGCACGTTGTTGCCGCCGTGCCCGGTCAATGAGTAGGCCCGGGCGATGTTCACGCCCGGCAAATTCAGCAGGACGTGCTGCCCCGGCCGGTACGCGGGAAGCGCATCGCCGTCCTTCGGAGCAAGGTCGATCGCGACGACGTCATCGGCCTCGCGGCGGACGCTCGCGACTGAGAATGTGCGCCGCCCGGTCCAGCGCCCGCGGTTTGCGGCCTGGTCGCGCCTGATGTCACAGAGCGTGGCGCGCAGAGGAACCGAGCCGCTGACCGGGTCGCGCGACGCGTCGCTCAATGCGTCGTTCATGTTCGACGTCGCGGCGCCGGCGGACGGCGTCAGGTTGAGTCCAAGCGGCGGACAATCCTCCCACCAGCCGAACTCGGCCAGCACGACGCGGTCGTCGAGCGCGTCGTTCAGGCGGACCCGGAGTCTGACTTGACCGGATGGGGTTTCGACGATCGCCCAATCGCCGTCTTCAAGGCCCTGCCGCGTTGCGAGCGTCGTGCTGATCTCGACGGCGGGGTCGGGGGCTTTCTTGCGAAGCGATGCCACGTGCCGATGCGAGCTGTGGACGAACCAGCCGCTCTTGGCGGTCGTCAGCACCAGCGGAAACCGCTTGCCCGAATTCGTCGCCATCGGGCTCTCGGCCGGTTCGACGTGGCCTGCGAGCGGCGCATAGCCATGGTCGAGCATCAGCTCGGAATAGATCTCAACGCGCTGCGTCGGCGTCGCGAAACCGGCGATCGTCCCATCGCCCTTCTTGTCGGCGTATTTTTCGTGGTGGAACGGCTGAGGACAGCGCATGCCCTCGGGCTGCTTACGCAAGTCGTCGACAGTGATGCCGAGAGGCGCCAGTTGATGATTCCAGCCGGCGTGGATGTCGCCCCCGAAGAATTGCTCCGCCATCCCCATGCGCACGGCCAATTCCGCGACGATCTCGTAGTCGGCCTTGCTCTCGCCGTGCCGGGGCAGCATCTGCGGCCGGAACTGGATCGTCTCGACGGCCTCCTGCGTGATCTCGAAGCCGATCTTCAGCGCATCGCGTTCCCAGGGCATGCCGGCCGGCAGCACGATGTCGGCATTCTCCGCAGTCGGGTTCATGAACATGTCGACATGCACATGGAAGTCGAGCGCGCGCAGCGCCTCGCGATTGCGCGAGGAGTGTCCCTGCGACACCACGAAGTTGGTGCCGAAGCTCATCAGCGCGTTGACGCGGTAGGGCTCGCCCTCGAGCACCGCGCGGCTGAAATCGCGCGCCGTGATCCACCCGCGGCTCGGCGGTCCCAGCGGCAACTCGTCGAGGCCCAGCGCCTTCCCCTTCTGGCCCGGCGGCAGCAGGCTGATATCGTTGACCGCGCGTGTCGGTGGCGGGACTGGCCAGACATTGCCGCCGGGCCGGTCGCAGGCACCGGTGAGCGCGTAGAGAGTCGCAATGGCCCGCTCGGTGGCGGTCGCGTTGGTGTGCTGACCCACGCCGGTCCACGAATGATAGGCGAGCTTCGGACTGTTCTCGAACAGTGCGCAGAACGCGACGACTTTCGATTCGTCGAGCCAGGTGGTCGTGGCGACGCTGGACGTCGTGTAGGAGTCAGCCTCGGCGGCGAGCCGCGAGAAAGCGGTTCTCGCGGCGATCACGCGTCCGCCGATGCCATCAAGCGTTGCCTCCGCGTCGAGGACGCAATTGGTCGGTTCGAGCACCTCGACGCGCGGGTCGTGCGGTCGCGCCTTGCCGGATTGATCGATCGCGACGAGCGCGTCCGGCGACTGATCCGGCCACAGCTCGGTTGCCCGGACGAAACGTCCGGTGTGCGTGTCGACCAGAAACGGGCCGTTGGTCCAGCGCGTGACGAAATCCTGATCGTACGTGCCGGTTGCAATAAGATGCCGGATCGCCGCCATCGCAAGCGCACCGTCAGCGCCGGGACGGATACGCAGCCAGAGATCGGCCTGCTGTCCGGATCCATTCGGCTTGGGATCGACGACGGCCACGCGCGCGCCGCGACGGCGCGCGTCCGCAACGCGGGTGGCCTGCGCAAGCCAGGTCCTTGCAGGATTGTGTCCCCAGAGGACGATCACGTCGGCCTTGTCATAGTCGGGAAAGCCGATGCCGCGGCCGAACGTGAGCGCGTGGGCGAAATCCTTGTGCCAGCCGCAGACTTCGACGGCATAGATCAGATTGGGACTGCCGAAGCATCGGATGAACCGCTCGACCCATTCGAAACTGTCGACCATGGGGGTCCCGCTCGGCGTCGTGACCGCGAACGCAACGGCTTCCGCGCCCGCGGTGCCGCGGATCCGCCCGAGCTGCTCGACGATCTCGCCGAGAGCCTCGTCCCACGAAATCCGGACCCAGCCCGGGTCGGCGGCATCGCGCGGTGCCGTGCGGCGGAGCGGGTGAGTCAGGCGGCGCGGGCTATGCACCATCTCGGGCGCGGCGCGGCCCTTCGAGCACAGCGCGCCGCCGGTAGGGTGCCCCGGCGCATTCTCGACCGCGATCATGCGGCCGTTCTCGACCACGGTCGTCGAACCGCACCGCGAACGGCAGAGCGTGCAATAGCCGGGATAGCGTTCTGCCATGGACAGCCCAAGAGTAGCGCATTATAGTAGCGCGCTACATGCTGGACGGCGGCATCTTTCTGGTCAAGTGCATTTTTTGAGCTGTGCTGATAGATCGGGCGGCAGTCGCGAGTCGGAGGAGACATGGACCAGAATCTGCGCGAACAGGTCGTGCAGCAGGTGCGCGCGGAGATCATTTCTGGTCAGAGCATGCCGGGCACGATGTATTCGGTGCCGACCTTGGCGGCGAGCCTTGGCGTGTCGTCGACGCCGGTGCGGGAAGCCCTGCTGGAGTTGAGCCGGAGCGGGCTGATCGAACCCGTCCGCAATCGTGGGTTCAGGGTTGTCGAGCCCACCATGACGGAGCTTCGCAATCTGTTCGATCTGCGGGACGTGCTCGAGCTCCATGCCGCGTCGTTGGTCGCGCGCAAGCCGGACAAGGATCTGAGTGAGCTTTATCCGTGGGCCGAAGCCATCGCACGCGCGGTCAGGACCGAGGATATCGGGCTCTACATCGAGGCGGACCGAACCTTCCATCGCTTGCTGACGGACGCCGCCGATAATCCTCGCCTGACCGAGATGGTGATGGGATTGCGTGACCAGATGCGGCTGTACGGGATCAATTCACGCGCGGGCCTCGCGCGTCAGAATGACTCTGCACCCGAACACTTCCGGATCATCGAGCTGGCAAGCGCGGGCAAGGAAGAAGCGCTCACCAATCTTCTGCGCCATCACATCCGCGCCTGGGAACCGATCTTCGTCGAAGCGCTCGCCCAGGTCGGAGCTGGCCGTGAACCGATCGCTGCCGCGCGCAAGCGGCAGCTCTCGTCGACCTGATTCAGTTCACCCGCGTCCAGGTCTGGCCGCCGCAGAACATGCCGCCGAAGGCGCAGCCCTGCACGCGGAGCCGATCCGTGCCCTTCATCGCGATCGTCGAATCGTAGGTCGACCCGGTGTTGGGATCGAGGATGCGGCCGGACCATTTCTGCTCCTTGCCGGGCTTCATGTTGATCAGGACCTGCTCGCCGTTCTGGTTCGATTTGCTGTCGACTGAATAGCCGCAGAGATTGTTGCCGCACTGCTCGATGCGGACCTTGCCTTCCTTTTCCTCGGTGAGCCAGATGCCGAGCGGTGAGTTGAGATCGCGCGTCGGTGCGGCTGCGGGCGCCGGCGGGGCGACGGCGGCGGACTGAACCGGGGCGGGCGCAGCAGCAGGTGCCGGAGCGGGGGGCGGTGCCGGCGGCGCGGCGGCCACTGTGGGGGCTGGCGGTGGAGGCGGTGCGGGCGGCACCGCGGCGACCGTCGGGGCAGCGCTTGGAGCCGGTTGAGGCGGTGGCACAAGCGCGTCTTGAGCCGGGGTGTTTGCAGTCGCGGCCGGGGGCGCCGGCGGAGCCGCGGCCACAGGCGCTTGGACCGGGGGCTGCGCGGCCGCCGGAGCCGCAGCGGCAGGTGCGGGTGCGGGTGCTGGTACGGGATCAGCCGGTGTCTGCGGATCGGCCTTGGCCTGTTGAGGTGCTTGTGGGTCCGCTTTCGGCGCACCCTTGGCATCGTTCTTGGTCTTCTTCGCCTTGCCCTGGCCGGTGTTGTCGTACACGCCGGGGATCTGCACCGTGCCACGGTCTGGATCGATGCGTATGGTGCGCCCGCCATATTCGAACGTGTACTGCGCCTGGGCAGCTGTGCTTGCCAAAAGGAATGCGGCCGCGGCCAACAGCTTCCTCATTTCCATCTCCTGAACAGGTGGTCCCCGCACCGACGCTTACGCCCCGGTCCGATCGCAAAAAGTGATCTAGATCACTGTTGTCCGTATGAGTCGTCCTCCGGTGGTTCCGGGTTCAATACGCTCGGAGCGGGTCCAAAGTTTGGCCAGGGCAAGCGGCAGGAGGACGCAGCCTAGTCGAACCAGGCGGCGTAGATCTTCCTGTAGCTGCCGTCCTCCATGGAGATGTGCAGCCACTGGTCGACGAAGGCCTTCAGCGCCATGTCGCGCTGGAGCCAATAGGCCTTCTCGGAGAAGTCGAACGGCTTTTCGGGATGCACCGCACAGAGCACGCCGGAATGCTGCTTCTGCTGGTAGCGGGTTTCGGAGGCGTCCGTCATCATCAGGTCGGCATTGCCCTTGGCGATCTCGTCGAAGATCACGGTGTTGTCGGGGAACACGGTGATGTCGGCGTCCTTGATGTTTGCACGTGCAAAGCGCTCATTGGTGCCGCCGGGATTGACGATCACCCGGGTGCCCTTCTTGTCGATGTCGGGAAGCGTCTGGTATTTGCCGACGTCGGCGCAGCGCGTGATCGGCGTCTTGCCCTCGCGCATGATTGGCGTCGAGAAGAAGCCTTTCTTCTGCCGGTCGAGCGTGACCGACACGCCGCCCATGGCGATGTCGAACTGGTCGGCCTCGAAATCCTTCATCAGCTTCGGCCAGGCCGTCGGTACGAATTCGACCTTGACGCCGAGCGCCTTGCCGAGGGCTTCCGCCATGTCGACGTCGAAGCCGCTGAACTGCTGGGTGGCCTTGTCGAGATAGGTGAACGGCTTGTAGTCGCCGGTCATGCCGACGCGCAACGTGCCGCGCTTCATGATCTCGTCGAGGCGCGAGGGCGCCTGCTGTGCGTGGGCCGAAAGGTTTGCCAGCAACGCCACGGCCAAAGCCGCCAGAATTCGAACAGGCATTCGAACGATCATCTCTTTTCCACCCCTGCGCGAGCTGTCATTGTTGCAGCTCGTCAGAGGTGGATTTAGACCAGACGCCAGCCGCTGGCGAGATGGAATTGAGAGGAATTTTGACGTGACGATCTCGATGTACGAGGCCTCGGTCGGCCTCTTCGTGCCGTACCTGCGCAACCTGTCCGCACTGCTCGACAAGGGCGTTGCCTACGCCGAGGCCCGCAAGTTCAATCCTGCCGTTCTGCTGGGGATGCGGCTGTCGCCGGACATGTACGATCTGGCCCAGCAGATCGGCGAAGCCTGCCGCCACGCAACGGTCGCGCCGGCCCTGCTGGCGGAGCGCGAGCCGGTGGCGCTGCCGGCGCTGGAACACGACATGGCC
Organism: Bradyrhizobium cosmicum; assembly: GCF_007290395.2. Taxonomy (NCBI): domain Bacteria; kingdom Pseudomonadati; phylum Pseudomonadota; class Alphaproteobacteria; order Hyphomicrobiales; family Nitrobacteraceae; genus Bradyrhizobium; species Bradyrhizobium cosmicum. The sequence continues at coordinate 3,691,454 of NZ_CP041656.2, forward strand.
GGGCTTCAGGCGCGCATCGCGACGTCGATCGAGTTCATCGAAAGCCTGCCGCGCGCCGCGATCGATGGCGCGGCGGAGCAGCAAGTCTTCTTCAGGCTGAAGAACGGGACCGAGCTGCCCTTTACCGGGCGGACGCTGCTGCTGACCTTCAGCGTCCCGCAATTCTTTTTTCACGTCACGACAGCCTACGACCTGTTGCGGCACGCAGGCGTCGAGCTCGCGAAGAAGGATTATCTGGGAAGGAAGTGATCCCTAGGCTTCGCCCTTGCGCTCGTAGTCGGCGAGCGAGCTGCGGCCGGCGATCTCGCTGCGCAGCAGCTCGAAACGCCGATGGGCTTCGTGCTCGTGCGCGTCGACGAAATGCACGGCGGCTTCGCTCGTCATCGGGCCGCTGATCACGGGCGCGGATTGCTCGCCGATGGTCTCGTGGACGTAGTACTGGTCGTCGTCGCCGCGATGGACCGTCCATTTCAGGCGGATCGCCACCATCGGCCCGGGGCCGACCTTGCTGTAGCCGTCGGCGTCGATATGCTCCGGCACCAGCGGCTGCTCTTCGACCACCACGGGATGCTCGTCGATGACTGCATGATGTTCTTCATGCTCTTCGGCCGGCTGCTCACCGACGACGACGTACTCGGTCTCGCGGATGATTTCGGTTTCGCGGACGACGAGAGCCGGCTCGGGGTGCTCCAGGATGCTGGCGATGGTCGCCAGCGCGTGGTCGGTCGGGTCGATCTCTGACAAGGGTCCATCCTCCAGCTCGACGCGGCCGGCAAGTCTGTCCCCTGCCGCCGCGGCCGGGCTTATTACGCGGGTTTGATTAAGGCTGAGTTTGGGCTCGATGTGCACCAAAATGGGACGCATTCAGGCGTTCCGAAGGCGGGCAGATGGGCCCGCCTTCGGGTTTGCCTTAGCCTAGCACGTCCTGGTTGATGATGTTCTGCCGGATGGGATCGCCGTCCAGCACACTCAGGATGTTGCGCGCGGTCTGCTCGCTCATGCGGCTGACCGCCTCGACGGTAACGCCGGCCACATGCGGAGCCATGATCACGTTGGGCAGCGCGAACAGCGGGTTGCTGACCGGCGGCGGCTCCACCTCGAACACGTCGATGCCGGCGCCGGCGAGCTTGCCGGAGACCAGCGCGTCGTACAGTGCCGCTTCCTTCACGATGCCGCCGCGCGCTGTGTTGATGAGATAGGATTTCGGCTTCATCCGGCCGATCCGCGCCGCGTCGAACAGGCCGATGGTTTCCGGCGTCTTTGGGCAGTGGATGGTAACGAAATCGGCGTTGGGCAGCGCGGCGTCGAGATCGGCGACCGGCTCGCAACCGGCGGCCTTGATCTCGGCGGCGGGCTTGTAGGGATCGTAGACCTCGACCTTCATCTCCATCGCCTGGCAGCGCTTGGCGGTGCGGGTGCCGATGCGGCCGAAGCCGATGATCAGAACCGTCTTGCCGTAGAGATCGAACGGCAGCATGCCGAGTCGGCCCGCCCATTTGCCGTCCTTGACGCAGGCGTGCATCTCATTTGCGCGCTTGGCCAGCGTCAGCATCATGAACAGTGCCTGCTCGGCGACCGAAGGCGAGTTCGCGCTGCCGGCGACCATCAACGGCACCTTGCGGCGGGAGAGGGCGGGCACGTCGACGGCGTCGTAGCCGACGCCAATGCGGGTGACGACCTTCATGTCCCCGGATGCCTCGAGCTCGGTCTCGCCGAAGGCGGTGGCACCGAGCGCGACGCCATGGACCGGCGCATGGCTCTTCAGCAAGGCCTCGAAGTCCTTCGCCGAGATCAGGTTCGGAAACTCGACGAGCTCGATATCGTCCCGCTGGGTGAGGAGGGCGCGTGCCCCTTGCGACAAAGTTTGTGTAACGAAAATCTTCTTCTTGTTGGTCGCCATCGCTCCCCGCCTGCTTCAAGTTTCTTGAGCCGGCGTCACAACACGACGCCGGTCTCCTCGTTTAGCAGGTGCATGTTGTTGAGGTCCATCGCCAAACGCATGGGAGCCCCGTCCGCAGCGCCGGCATTGGGATCGACGCGGCCGCAGACGGGGGTGCCGTCGAGAACGAAATAGACCAGCGTCTCCATCCCCATCGGCTCGGTGACGTCGAGCACGGTGTCGAAGGTTTCCTCGCCAGGCTCGAGGTGCGCATGCGCCTCGGTGAGATGTTCGGGCCTGATGCCGAGCAGCAGCTTGTCGGTGCGCGGCAGTGCGTTGTAGCGCGCCGCGCGGGCCGGCGGCAGCGGGAAGGCGATGCGGTCGGAGAGGCGGATCTGAAGCGTGCCGCCGGCCTCCTCGAGCCGGCACGGGATGAAGTTCATCGCGGGGGAACCGATGAAGCCGGCGACGAAGCGCGTCGCGGGCTTGTGATAGAGCTCGTTCGGTGTCCCGATCTGCTCGATGCGCCCCTTGTTCATCACCACCACGCGATCGGCCAGCGTCATCGCCTCGACCTGGTCGTGGGTGACGTAGACGGTGGTGGTGCGCACCTTCTGGTGCACCTTCTTGATTTCGATCCGCATCTGCACGCGCAGCTTGGCGTCCAGATTGGACAGCGGCTCGTCGAACAGGAAGACCTTCGGGTTGCGAACGATGGCCCGGCCCATGGCGACGCGCTGGCGCTGGCCGCCGGACAACTGCTTCGGCTTGCGGTCGATCAGGTCGGTGATGTCGAGCAGGCGGGCGGCTTCCGTCACCCGCGCCTTGATCTCGGCCTTCGGATAGTGCTTCAGGCGCAGTCCGAACGACATGTTCTCCGCGACCGTCATGTGCGGATAGAGCGCGTAGTTCTGGAACACCATCGCGATGTCGCGGTCCTTCGGCGGCACGTCGTTGACGACGTCGCCGCCGATCATGATGTCGCCGTCGGTGATGTCCTCTAGTCCTGCGATCATCCGCAGCGTCGTCGACTTGCCGCAGCCGGAGGGGCCGACCAGCACGATGAACTCATGGTCTGAAATGTCGAGATCGATGCCGCGCACGGCTTCGACGTCGTCATAACGCTTGATGACTTTCCGCAGAGCAACTTCGGCCATACGATATCAACCCTTTGTCGCGCCGGCGGTCAGGCCGGCAATGTAATAGTCCATCAGGAAGGCGTAGATGATCAGCGGCGGGGCCGCGCCGAGCAGTGCACCGGTCATGATCTGCCCCCAATTGAAGACATCGCCCTTGATCAGCGTGCTGGTGATGCCGACCGGAAGCACGAACTGGTCGACGGATGTCGTCAATACCAGGGGATAGAGGAATTGTGCCCAGGATACGGTGAAGGCGAAGATCGTCGCCGCGATCAGGCCGGGAAGCGCAACCGGGATGAAGATCCGCGTCAAGGTCTGGAGCCAGGAAGCGCCGTCGATGATGGCGGCCTCGTCGAGTTCTTTCGGGATCGAGGCGAAATAGCCGATCATGATCCAGGTGCAGAACGGTACGGTCAGCGTCGGATAGATGAGCAGCAGCACATACCATCTGTTGAGCAGGGGGATCCCGGTGAAGTCCTGGATGACCGCAAGCATCTTGAACAGTGGAATGAACAGGAGGCTGTCCGGAATGAGGTAGGTGAGGAAGACTCCGGTCGCAAGCGTCGTTGATCCCCAGAACTTCATCCGCGCCAATGCGAAGGCGGCAGGGATGCTGATCAGCATGGTGATGGTCACGACCACGATCGAGACGATCGCAGAATTCCAGAAGAAGCGCAGGAACTGGCTGGACGTGAGAAGCTCGGCGTAGTTCGACAAGGTGGGGTGAAACACCCACCAGGGGTTGGTGGCGGCCGAAATCTCCGCGCTGCCTTTCAAGGAGGTAATCAGCATGTAGATCGGCGGGATGAGCGAGAAGATCGCAAACAGCCCCAGAAAGAAATAGGACCATCGCAGGGCCCAGGTGCGATCCCGACTCATGCTGCCCAGTTTGCGGCGCGGCCCGGCCTTGTCGATTGCAAGCGTGCTCATCAGGCTTCGTTCCCGCGTTTGGAGACATCGCGCAGGATGAAGATCGCTGCGACGGCAAGGATCGGCACCATGAAGAGCGAGACGCAGGCGCCGAGCGGAATGTCGCTGCTCTGGATGCCGACCTGGAATGCCCACGTGGCGAACAGATGCGTCGTGTCCAGCGGGCCGCCGGATGTCAGGATGCGCACGATGTCGAAATTGGCGAACGTCACGATCAGCGAAAACAAGGTGGTGATGGCGATGATGTTGCGCATCATCGGCAGCGTGATGAACCAGATCCGCTGCCACCAGTTGGCGCCGTCGATGGCGGCGGCCTCGTAGAGCTGGTCGGGCACCGACTTCAGCGCCGCCAGATACATGATCATGAAGAACGGCGCCCCGTACCAGACATTGACGAGAATGATGGAGAAGCGCGCCCAGAAGGCATCGCCGAGCCAGGGAATGGGACCGATGCCGAAGAACGAGAGCGTGTAGTTGAAGGCGCTGTAGGACGGATCGAACAGCCAGAGCCATGCGAGCGTGCTCATCGCAGGCGGTATCACCCAGGGCACCAGAAGCATGCCGCGCCATTTGCGCTGGCCCTTGGCCGGGATGTTGTGCACGAGATGTGCGACGATGAAGCCGATCATCGCCTTGAAGATGACGGCGGTGATGGCGAAGATGCAGGACTGCTTCACCACCATCCAGAACGTCTCGCGCTTGAACAGGAAGGTGAAGTTGTCGAAGCCCACGAACTTCTGCATCGACTTGTTGAGGGTCGCCAGGTGGACAGAGTAGAGCGCTGGATAAAGCACGAGCATCGCGATCAGGAGGATCAGCGGCAGCGTCAGGAAGAACGCCACGGTCGATTTGCGCCCGAGTGCATTTTGCAGACTGGCCCGCTTGCGCGGGCCGGCAGCACGGGCGAGGCGACCTTGCTCAACGACGATATCGGCCATTACGTCAGCCTTTTTCGAAGGATGTGGAGAGGCGAAGCCGGCGCAACGGTCGGCTCCAGTCGAGATAGGAGCGCAGCCCCGGCGGCTCACGCGAGCATGCGCGAACCGCCAAGGCACACACCCGGCATCAGCTCCGCATGAAGCCTTCGCACTCGCCCTCGGCCCAGGCGAGCGCGGTTTCCATCTTCTCGCCTTGTGCGTGACGCAGGGCCAGTTTGGTCAACGTCGCCTGGAAGTAGATCTGCTGCGCGATCTTGGGCGGCGCAGGCGATGCGGCGATCGACAGCGTCTGCTGCTTATACGGGTCCGGATAGTGGAAGAGCGTACCCTTGGGCGGCCCTTCTTCGGCCCAGGTCTTCAACTTGGTCGTGTTCGCATAGGCCGGGAGATCGTAACCGCCGCTCACCGCGACGAACTTCTCGATCGACGACGGTTGCGACAGATGCGTGAGCAGGCTCTTGGCCGCTTCCTTGTTCTTGCCGAAGCTCCAGACACCCCAGAAATAGGGCAGGTAGGGTGCGAAACGTCCTTTCGGGCCGGAAGGGAAGCCGTGCGTCCAGCACTGCTCGGCCACCTGCGGCGCGTCGCGCTTGGCGACGGCCCAGGCGCTGGGCGGGTTCATGATGAGCGCACCCTTGCCGGAGACCAGCCATTTGTTGTTGGAGGCATCGTCCCAGGACGGCGCGTCGGGAGGCAGGAAGGAAATCAGCTTCTTGTAGTATTCCAGAGCTTGTCGCACCGCGTCCGTCTTCACGGTGATATCGCCCTTGGCATTGACGAGGTCGGCCCCGAACGACTGGAAGATCGCCCCGGCCGTGTCGACGCTGTCGGTGGTCTCGCCCAAGCCGATGCCGAACGGAAAGCCAGCCTTGTGGCAGGCTTCCGCCGCCTTCAGAAATGTCTCCATGTTCCAGTTGTCGGCTTTGGGCGGGCTTCCTGCCGGGTACATCTCCTGAACGTCGATGTTGGCATATTTCTTCATCAGGTCGATGCGGGAGCAGGGGCCCTTGATCTGACTGCCCGGCGTCGCGGGGACCGCGAGCCATTTGCCGCCGGACTGGCCGAGATATTTGACGGTGCCGTTGACCTCGCCGTTCTGCTTGATGAGCGGCTCCATCACATCGTTGAGCGGCTCGAGTTGCTCGGCATAGGCCTGCGGCCACCATGATGGCATCTGGAGAATGTCGTGACCGGACTTGGCCTGGGCCTCGGCTGCGGCGGTCAGTTCGATCTTCTTGTTGTTGCTGGTGATGTAGTCGATCGAGACCTCGACCTTCTCCTTGGCCGCCCATTCGTTGACGAGGTCGGTGGAGGCCTTGTTGGCACCTGGCACCCAATGGTCCCAGAAGCCGATCGAGAGTTTGCCGGCGGCGTAGGCGCCCCGGACGTAGGGCGCCGCGATCAGCGCCGTGGAGGACATTGCAGTGGCAGCCACAAATTGACGTCGCGTCAGTGTTTTGCGTGACATCTCGTTTCCTCGCTTGGGTGTTTTATTGTTCTGGCGTTTCCTTTGACTTCCCGAGTTTGCTTGTTGCTTTTGTTGTTGGCGTTTCTTCGTGCCGTTTCTTGTCGATGCCGTCACCGCGCGGCAAATCGCGCGAGGCGCAGCAAATTGGTAGCGCGATCAGATCATGATTGATCGCGTCTGTCGAGGAAGCCGAACGCGCTTCGTATAGAACTAACGTTGTGGCCGGGAGTGCGGCAGAGCTCGCGTACCGGCGTGAACCTCCGCAAACGATTTTGCGACGCACACTTCTGGCAGGGCGTGTTGCACCTGACGTGCGCAATTACGCCGCAGTTTCGAATAAGCCTGCATAACCGCTTCCTGCGAATGAGTTTTCGGACGTGGACAGCACTCCTCCGCGCCTAGACCCCGGCGTGGCGAAAACGGTAGAGTTGCAACCGGCCGGTGGCTTTCCACCCCGCCAGAACAATCGGATGGACGATGGAGACCAGAATGACCAACCCGGCACCGCCCGCACGGCTTCACTTGCGGCGATGGCTCGCGCTGGGCTGCATACTCACATTGCTGCTCGGCGCAGCCGCGGTCGCGCGTGCACAAGGCCTGGTCAAAGGTGTTCAGGACGGCGCCGCGGCCGGCAACAAGGCCGCCGGTCCCGTCGGTGGCGTGCTCGGCGGTGCGATTGGCGGCGTGGTCGGCGTCTTCACCGGCGTGCTCGGCGTCAACAATAACAACAATCAGGCGCCGCCGCCCGCCAAAGATACGAGCAAGGACGCCAGCAAGGATTCAAAGCAGCCAGGCGCCGGCAAGGACAAGGACGCCAAGAGCGCCAAGGAGACCGCCAAGGCGGGCAAGGGTGCCAAGGCGAGCAAGGAAGCCAAGAACACGCCACAGGATAACAAGAACAACAAGGACGTCACCGTCCTCACCCAGACTGGCACGCCGCAACAGAGTGCTGAGCAGATCGTCGCCAACAGCGATTCCTATATCGAGCGGATCAAGACGGAATTGAACCTCACCCCCGATCAGGAGAAGCACTGGTTCGGCTTCTCGAGCGCGATGCACTACCTGGGGCACAATGGTGCAGAGCGGCTCAACCTGCGGGTTGCCCGCGCCAAGCGCGATCCGCCGGATGACATCATCGAGCAGATGCGCAACGAGTCGCAGTTCCTGATCGACCGCGCCGCCGACCAGCGCAATGTTGCGGATGCCGCCGAGCCGCTTTACTCGAGCCTCGACGACAAGCAGAAGCAGGTTTTCATCCAAGAGATGGTGCGGCTCAGCCACGAGCGCGGGCTGGATTGATCAAGTTGAACCGGATTGCGGTCGTCTGAATTAACGGCGCCTGCCACGAATTCGTGAATGCTCTCTGCAGCTGAGGTATGATTAGCTTCGCAAGCTGATTGCGGGGTTGATATGGCGGGCGGGCTCTCCGTTTTCCTGGTCGAAGACGAAGCGTTGATCCGGATGATGATGGCTGACATGGTCGCGGAGCTCGGCCACCATGTCGTCGCCGAAGCGGACAATGTCCGTGACGCCAGCGCCTTCGCGATGACCGCGCAATACGATTTCGCGATCCTCGACATCAACCTGATGGGGCTCTACGTCGATCCCGTTGCCGACCTGATCGAGCGCCGCGGAAAGCCGTTTCTGTTCGCCACCGGCTACGGGCCGGAGCTGCTGCCGTCCTTGCTCCGGCGCAGGCCGATCCTGCGTAAGCCGATTTCCCTCGACCAGCTCAAGGCGATCATCGACACGCTGTTTCCAGATGTGATCGCCAGGGTGCCCTCTGAGTGATGGCGAAGGCGCCAGGCTGAGCGACGGCGAGGGTCCGTGCCGGGCGACGGCAGAGTTGCCGCGCCGACATCGTCAACGAAATTGGCCGCCTTCAGGGCGGCCAATGAGTTCAGGGCAGTTGCGCCGCAGCCTCAGATCAGGGCGGCGTAGCGCGGCCGGTCCCGCGAGCCTCAGTTGCGACCGTTCCTCAGCACGTTGGCGATGGTATGGGCCGTCATCGCAGCGCGGTCCGAAGCGCGCTGCGCGGCCAGCCGGTCGCGCGCCTTTTCCTCGATGAGCAGCTCGATCAGTGCCATCCGCTTGCCCTCGTCGTCTGCCTCGAGCAGCAGACGGTGATAGCGGTGATAGTCGAACCCAATGTCTTGCTTACGCATGTCACGCCCCCGCAACTACGCCACACACTGGTTGAATTGTTTCTCATCCGAAACGATCGGGCAAGCACGATCGTGCGTGGAACCGGGGGCGACTGCAATCAGCTGTGCATGACTGGAACCGGCGTGCGCCTCAATCGGGATTGTGGTCGGCGAACATCTTGAGGCCGAGGAAGCTTGCATCGGGTCTCGTGACCAGCCGGGTCGGGATGTTACGCAGGTAATCCTGGAAGCGGCCCTTGGCTTCGAAGCGCGCGCGGAACGCCGAGGCTGCAAGGAAATCCGGAAAGCGCGGCGCGATTCCACCGGCGATATAGACACCGCCACGCGCACCAAAGGTTACCGCGAGATTGCCCGCGACCGAGCCGAGGATGGCGCAGAACATCTCCAGCGTCGTGCGGCTGAGGGCGCAACTTCCCTCCAGGGCCGCCTTGGTGATGGCGGCTGCGTCGCGGTGCGGAACCTGGGCGCCGTCGATCTCCGCCAGCGCCTCGTAGAGGCTTTGCAGGCCGGAGCCGGACAGCGCACCGCGCTCGATCGAGACATGACCGAGGCGTTTGCGCAGGCACGCGATGACGCGCTCCTCGCGCTCGTTCTCCGCGGGCAGGGTCGCGTGTCCGGCCTCGGTGACGACAGCCAGCCGGGCACCATGGCGCTCGACCAGACAGGAGACGCCGAAGCCGGTTCCGGGCCCGACCACCAGCAACGGTTCTCCGGGAAGGCCTTCCCCGCCGCCGAGTGGGATCAGGTCGGCGGGCTTCAGGGCGGGCAGCGACCAGGCCACCACCTCGAAATCGTTGAGGACGTGCACGCTGTCGAAGCCGAGGGCCGGTTGTAGTTCGTTGCCGTCGATGACCCAGGGGCTGTTGGTCATGACGCAGCGGTTGTTCGTGACCGGACCTGCGACGGCCAGCACGGCTCTGCTGGGCCGTCCGGCACCAGACCGGCGCGCAAGAACATCGGTAATGGCTTCCCGGACCGTGGGGAAGTCTGCGACCTTCACATAGTCAATGGGGCCGGTCTCGTCGCCATGGCTCAGCGCGAACCGCGCGTTCGTGCCGCCGATATCGGCGAGAAGAATGTGTCCTGTCTTGTCGATACTCATGACCCCGTGGCTGCCGCGGCCTTGCCGGCCGTCGGGAACCTCTGCCTCCACTCCTGATCCGATCCGCAGTCTCCGGACGGTCGCGAGAATCCTCGCTTGATTGTGCCTAGTCAACACGGACGAGGCCAAACCGTTGCATCCAATAGGGGATGGGCGCGCCATATCGAGCCATATCGCCGCCTGTGTTCGGTGGTTGCGAAGCCGGGCGGGAAGATCGACACTGGAGACGAGCGTCCGGCGCGGCTCGTGCCGGACGGCCAGGATGGGGCCCGTGATGAAGATTTCCGACCGTGACGTGCTGCTGGTGATCGACGTGCAGAACGACTTCTGCTCCGGGGGCGCGCTCGCCGTGCCCGGCGGCGAGAAGGTCGTCCCGGCCATCAACCGGATCGCCCAGAAATTCGCCAATGTCGTGCTGACTCAGGACTGGCATCCGCGCGACCATGTCTCGTTCGCGCCGAACCATGCGGGCAAGCAGCCGTTCCAGACCATCGAGCTCGATTACGGCACGCAAGTGCTATGGCCGGCGCACTGCGTGCAGGGCACCCCCGGCGCCGAATTCCACGGGGATCTCGACCTCACCGGGGCAAGCATGGTGGTCCGCAAGGGCTTTCGCCGCGGGATCGATTCGTACTCCGCACTGTTCGAGAACGACCACCGGACGCCGACGGGGCTGCTCGGCTATTTGCGCGAACGGGAGCTGAAGACCGTTTTCCTCGCCGGTCTGGCGCTCGACTTCTGTGTCCGCTTCTCGGCGGAAGACGCCCGCAAGGCGGGGTTCGAGGTTGCCGTTATCGAGGACGCCTGCCGCGGCATCGATCTCGACGGTTCCGTCGCAGCCACCCATCGGAGCTTCGAGGAGCGCGGCATTTCCGTGATCAGCTTCGAGGCGTTCCTGTGAGCATCGCGAGATAGCCATGGTGGAGAAGGCCGGCAAACAGCCAGGCGGACCGGGGCGCGCTCCGGATGACCCGCTGCTTTGGCCGTTTGCGGCGGCGCGGCTCGCGATGGACTCGTGCTTCTGGTGGCTGGAGCGCGGTCCGCCGGAGCAGGACGAGAGCGGCGTGTCGTGGACGACGCCCAACGCCGTCGCGCTGGAACTCGCTACGATGCGCCTGCGCGATTGTACGCGGGGGCGATCGGGCCAACCGGCGCTGATCTGCGCGCCCTACGCGTTGCATCGGGCCGTCATCGCCGACTTCGCGCCCGGCCACAGCGTGGTGCAGTCCCTGCAGGACGGCGGCGTCGACCGGGTCTATCTCACCGACTGGCGCTCTGCCACGCCGGACATGCGCCACCTCTCGATCGACAGCTATCTCGGCGATCTCAACGTCGCCATCGACGAAATCGGCGTGCCGGTTGATCTCGTCGGTTTGTGCCAGGGCGGGTGGCTGTCGCTGCTCTACGCCGCGCGCTTTCCCGCCAAGGTGCGGCGGCTGGTGCTGGTTGGCGCGCCCGTCGATCTCTCGATCGAGTCCGCGCTCTCCCAGCTGGCTCGCAGCGCACCGGAAATGGTCTACGACCAGCTCGTCGCGCGCGGCGGCGGCAATGTCAGTGGCGACGAAATGCTGCGGTTCTGGTCGAAGCCGCCGAGCCGAGACGATATCGCGGCTGCATTGCAGAAGGACCTCTCGGACGAGGAGGGCGCGGCATTGCTCGCGCGGTTCGACCGCTGGAATATGGAGACGCTCAATCTGCCCGGCACTTACTATCTCCAGATCGTCAACTGGATTTTCCGGGAGAACCGGATCGCCGGCGGCAGCTTCGTCGCTCTCGGCCGCCAGATCGATCTGAGGGACGTCACGGCGCCGGTCTTCCTGCTGGCCGGGCTCGACGACGACGTGGTGCCGGCCGCGCAGGCGCTCGCCACAGCCGATCTCCTCGGGACGCCGCCGGCCTTTGTCACGGCGGCCTCCGAGCCGAGCAATCATCTCGGCCTGTTCATGGGCGCGCGGACCCACGCACATGCATGGCCCCGGATCGCCAAGTGGCTGCGCGACGATCTGCCCGGCATGCTGGTCCGCAGCGCCTGACGCGGTCGAGGCGCAAGGCCGGCGAAGCTGCAAATCCGTTATGCATGATGCCGGATGGCCTGCACGGGGTCACGGCGATGGGTTACATATAGGCTGTGCTTGCGGTCGCCCGACCACGGCCGGCCGCGAAGAGATTGAGGGTCCTGCGCTCGATGAGTTTTCACTCGATTTACGCCCACGGGTTTGCGCGCGTGGCGGCCTGTGTCACCACCTCGCATGTGGCCGATCCCACGGCCAACGCCAAGGCGATCCTGGCGGCGGCCAATGCCTGCCACGAGCAATCGGTGGCGGTCGCGGTGTTTCCCGAGCTGTGCCTGTCCGGTTACGCCATCGAAGACCTCGTGAAGCAGGACCCGCTGCTCGATGCGGTCGAGCGCGGGCTCGCCGCGATCGTCGAGGCTTCCTCGACGCTGATGACCGTGCTGATCGTCGGTGCGCCGCTGCGTTTTGGGGCCCGCATCTACAATTGCGCTGTCGTCGTTCATCGCGGCGCCGTCCTCGGCGTCGTGCCCAAGAGCTATTTGCCGACCTATCGCGAATTCTACGAGGGACGCCATTTCGCCTCCGGCGCCGGCATCGCCGGGGAGACCATCGCCTTCGGCGGGCTGCATGCGCCGTTCGGCGTCGACCTGCTGTTCGCGGCCGAGGACGTTCCGGGCCTGACCATCGGCGTCGAGATCTGCGAGGACATGTGGATCCCGGTGACGCCGGCTTCCGAGCTCGCGCTTGCTGGCGCCAGCGTGCTGATCAATCTCTCGGGCAGCCCGATCACGATCGGCCGGGCACGCGCGCGCGCACTGCTGTGCCAGTCGACCTCGGCGCGCTGCCTTGCGGCCTATGTGTATTCGGCGGCTGGGGCAGGGGAATCGACCACGGATCTGGCCTGGGACGGCCAGACCTCGATCTACGAAAACGGAGCTCTGCTGGCCGAGGGCGAGCGGTTCCGCCAGGGCGGCCAGATCACGCTCGCCGACGTCGACCTCGACTTGCTCAGGCAGGAGCGTGCGTTGATGGGTACGTTCGACGACAACCGCCGGCAGCGCGAGGCGTTTTTCCGCAAGGTCACGTTTGCGCTGAAGCCGCCGGCCGGCGACATCGGTTTCCTGCGCAAGATCGAGCGCTTCCCGTTCGTGCCGAGCGACGAAAGCCTGCTCGAACAGGATTGCTATGAGGCCTACAACATCCAGGTGGCCGGCCTCGTGCAGCGCATGCGCGCGACCGGCACCAAGCGTGTCGTCATCGGCGTGTCGGGCGGGCTTGACTCCACCCATGCGCTCATCGTCGCCGCCAAGGCGGTCGACCTGCTCGGGCTGCCGCGCGAGAACATCCTTGCCTACACCATGCCGGGCTTCGCCACCGGCAGCGAGAGCAAGACCAATGCGCTGGCGCTGATGAAGGCGTTGCAGACGAATTGGCAGGAACTCGATATCCGCACCACGGCGACCCAGATGCTGAAGGACATCGGCCATCCCTTCGGCAGTGGTGAGAAGGTTTACGATGTGACCTTCGAGAACGTGCAGGCAGGCTTGCGCACGGACTATCTGTTCCGGCTCGCCAACCATCATGGTGGCATCGTCATCGGCACCGGCGATCTCTCCGAGCTGGCGCTCGGCTGGTGCACCTATGGCGTCGGCGACCAGATGGCGCACTATAATGTCAACGCTGGGGTGCCGAAGACGCTGATCCAGCATCTGATCCGCTGGGTGATCGCCTCGAAACAGTTCGGCGACGACGTCAACCGCACGCTGTCCTTGATCCTGTCGGCCGAAATCTCGCCCGAACTGGTTCCTGTCGAGCCGGGCGAAAAGCCGCAGAGCACGGAAGCCTCGGTCGGCCCCTACGAGCTGCAGGATTTCAACCTGTTCTACACGCTGCGCTTTGGCATGCGCCCATCCAAGATCGCCTTCATGGCGCAGCACGCCTGGAAGGACGTCGCCAAGGGCGAGTGGCCTCCGGCGTTCCCGAACGACAAGCGCAGGGCCTATGATCTTGCCGAGATCCGCCGCTGGCTGGAGGTGTTCCTGCGCCGCTTCTTCGCGTTCAGCCAGTTCAAGCGCTCGGCGATGCCGAACGGGCCGAAGGTTTCGGCCGGTGGCTCGTTGTCGCCGCGCGGTGACTGGCGTGCGCCGTCGGATTCGAGCGCGGCGGCGTGGCTCGAGGATCTCGAGCGGAATGTTCCGAAGTGATCGGGGAGTACTGATCGGCAAGATTGATGGGGCGCTGCGCGCCTGATCAAGCGGTCCAGAAAAACTTCGCGCCGCGCGGCGGGTGCCGGCGGCGCGAAATCGCGTTCAATCTGGAAAGTTCGAGGTCCGGAGTGCCTAGGAGTCCGGACCTCGTAACCTTGCCCCAGCCTTTGATCCCCCGCCCCATGTGGTCCCCCAACCCCATGCAGCCCGATCAGAAGGTGATGCCCTTGGAAGGCCGCCGATCGATGGGTGCGATGTACGCGAAGTATGGTTAGGATTCCATTCCGGATCACTACGGACACAAACGTGCTTGGACTCGCGCGCTGACGCATACGTCTGCACCGCTTGCGCGCGCGGCTGCCTGAAATCGATGCACGCGATCGACAGGATGTCCACATCTGCTCGACGTTTCGGAACCGGCATTTCACGGGCCTGTCATTGAACTGGTCTAGCGCTGCCCTTGTCATCGTCGACAGCCAAGGAGCAAGCCATGTCGAAGCCGGTGTTGGGCGCCGCACTGTCCATCAAATCCATCCCCGCCCACCGCGATTGGCTTCTCGAACGGCAGCGCGACCTCGAAATCCAGGATTTCTTCCGCGCCGATCTGCTCGACGGCGACTGGCGCAGCGCGGCCAGCGAGATCAAGCAGATGCTCTCGGGCCATACCGGCCGCCTCGGCATCCACGGTCCGTTCTGGGGCTTCAAGATCGACAGCCACGATCCGATGATCCGCCAGGCGGTGACCAAGCGCCTGCTGCAGGGCCTCGATGCAGCCGAATTCCTCGGCGCGACGCAGATGGTGATCCATTCCCCGTTCACGACCTGGGACCACAACAACCTCGATCTCTATCCGGACAACCGCGGCAATCTCGTCGAACGTGTCAAGGCGACGCTTGCCGAAGTCATCGCGCGTGCCGAGACGATCGGCTGCGAGGTCGTCATCGAGAACATCGAAGACAGGGACCCGCGCGACCGCGTGCGCCTCGCCAAGGCGCTTGAAAGCGCCAAGGTCCGCGTCTCCCTCGACACCGGTCACGCCAATTACGCCCACATCTCCACCGGCGCGCCGCCGGTCGACTATTACGTCGAGACCGCAGGGGACATGCTGACGCATGTTCATCTGCAGGACACCGACGGTTTCGCCGACCGGCACTGGGCGCCGGGCGAGGGCAACATCCCCTGGGTTGCCGTGTTCCGTGCGCTCGGCCGGCTCACCTCGAATCCGCGGTTGATCCTCGAGCTCCGCAATCACGACGACGTCCGCACCGGCGCAGCCCATCTGGCCGCGCTCGGGCTCGCCGAATAACCGCCATCACAGAGCGCAGGATTGACCATCATGAGCAAGCTCACCCGTCGCACCATCCTGAAATCAGGCGGTGCTGCCGCAAGCACGCTGCTGCTGCCGCGCTTCGCGATCGGACAGGCCGACAACCGCCCGTCGGTGACGATCGCCGTGCAAAAAGTCACGAATTCGAACGTGCTCGACGTGCTGCGCGAGCAGTCCAATGTCGGCGAGCGCGTGTTCTTCTCGTCGATCTGGGAAGGCCTGATCTCGAAGAACTGGCGCGGCAGCCTCGAGGCGGTGCCGGGCCTTGCCACCGAATGGCGCCGCATTGATGATCAGACCGTCGAGCTGAAGCTGCGTCAGGGCGTGAAGTTCCACAATGGCGATGAGCTGACAGCCGAAGACGTCGTCTTCACCTTCAGCCGTGCGCGCATGTTCGGCGAGAGCGAGGCCAAGAGCCGCTCCACCATCCAGGCTTTTGAAAAGATCCCGACGCCTCGCCCCGGCAAGGAATTGCCGCCGGACGTGCCGGCCGTTGCCCGCCGCATCTGGCCGGACCTCGTGCGTGTCGACGCCGTCGACAAGTACACGGTGCGATTCTACAACGCGACGCCCGACGTCACGATCGAGGGCCGCCTGTCGCGCTACGGTTCCGACATTGCAAACCGCCGCGCCTGGGATGAATCCGCGAGCTATCTCGACTGGGCGCGCAAGCCGATCACCACCGGCCCCTACAAGGTCGTCGAGCTCAAGCCCGACGTGTCGCTGACCCTCGAAGCACACGACGAATATTGGGGCGGCCGGCCGCCGCTCAAGCGCATCCGCTTCCTCGAAGTGCCTGAGGTTGCGAGCCGCATCAACGGCCTGCTCTCGGGCGAATACCAGTTCGCCTGCGACATCCCGCCGGACCAGATCGCCGGCATCGAGAAGAACGCGGCGTTCGAAGTGCAGGGCGGCACGATCCTCAATCACCGCCTGACTGTGTTCGACAAGAACCACGCCCAGCTCGCCAATCCGCTCGTCAGACGCGCCTTCACCCATGCGATCGACCGCCAGGCCATCGTCGACAGCCTGTGGGCCGGGCGCACCCGCGTGCCGAAGGGTCTGCAATGGGAGTTCTACGGCGATATGTTCAACGCCGACTGGAACGTACCCGCCTACGATCCGAAGCTCGCGCAGGATCTGCTGAAGCAGGCCAATTACAAGGGCGATCCGATTCCCTATCGCCTGCTCAACAACTACTACACCAACCAGGTCGCGACCGCGCAGGTGCTGGTCGAGATGTGGAAGTCGGTCGGCCTCAACGTGCAGATCGAAACCAAGGAGAACTGGTCGCAGGTCATGGAACGTGCGCCGACCAGGGCGGTGCGCGACTGGTCGAACTCGGCCGCCTTCAACGATCCGGTGTCGTCATTGGTCGCCCAGCACGGGCCGAACGGCCAACAGCAGCAGATCGGCGAATGGACCAACGCCGAGCTGAATACGCTCTCGGAGTTCCTGGAGACCTCGACCGACCGGGCCGCCCGCAAGAAGGCGTTCCGCCGCATGCTGGAGATCGCCGAGCGCGAGGATCCCGCCTACACGGTGCTGCACCAGAACGCGACATTCACGGCCAAGCCGAAGTCGATCAAGTGGAAGGCGTCGCCGGCCTTTGCGATGGACTTCCGCGCCGGCAATTTCGAGGCTTGATCGATGGCGCCTCTCGTCAGCATCGAACGCCTCGGCGTCGCCTTCAACGGGGTGCCGGTGCTGCGCGGCGTCGATCTCACCCTGGACAAGGGCGAGGCCCTCGGCCTCGTCGGCGAATCCGGATCCGGCAAGTCGGTGACATGGCTTGCTGCGCTCGGCCTCCTGCCGAGGCATGCGAAGGTCACGGGCTCCGTGCGGCTCGACGGTCGTGAGATCCTGGGCGCTGCGGCCGCCGAACTCGACCGGGTGCGGGGCGGGCGGGTCGCCATGATCTTCCAGGATCCGGCAAGCGCGCTCAACCCGGTGCTGACGATCCGCAGGCAGCTCTGCGAAGCGCTCGCGCTGCACCGCGATCTCCAGGGCGAGGCGGTGAAGGCCGAAGCCAGGCGGCTGCTCGATATCGTCGGCATTCCCGATGCAAAGCGGCGGCTCGAAGCCTATCCGCACGAGTTCTCCGGCGGCCAGGTGCAGCGCATCATGATCGCGATGGCGCTGGCGGGAAATCCCGACCTGCTGATCGCGGACGAGCCGACCACCGCGCTCGACGCCACCATCCAGGCACAGATCCTCGAGCTGCTGTCGTCGATCCGCCGTGAGATGAACATGGCGATGGTGCTGATCAGTCACGATCTCGGCGTCGTCGCCGAAAATTGCGACCGCGTCGCCGTGATGTATGCCGGCTGCATCGTCGAGCAGGCACCCAGCAACCAGCTCTTCGCCGATCCCGTGCACCCTTATGCTCAGGGCCTGATCGGCGCGCTGCCGCCGCTCGACGGGCCGCGCCGGCGGCTTACCGCCATTCCCGGGACCGTGCCCGATCCCGCGCGCATGCCCGGCGGCTGCGCCTTCGCGCCCCGCTGTGGGCTCGCGGCGGAGCCGTGCGGTCTGGCCGCGCCGAGCCTTGCGCCGATCGCGAATGATCGCGCAGTCGCCTGCATCCGCGCCGAAGCGTCGCGCCGTGCCTTGCTCGGGATTGCCGCCGAATGAACGTGCCGCTCGTCGAGGTGCGCTCGATTTCGCGCAGCTACAGCATGCGCTCCGGAATGTTCGGCCGAAGCACGGCGGTTCATGCCGTTGACGGCGTGTCGCTCACGATCCCCAAGGGCGAGACGCTTGGTCTCGTCGGCGAGTCCGGTTCGGGCAAATCCACCACGGGCCGCATCGTGCTCGGGCTGGAGCCACCGGACCGCGGCGACGTCGGGTTCGAGGGCAAGCCGATGGCCGCGCCGGGAACGCCTGCGTGGCGCGCGCAACGCGCGCGCATGCAGATGATCTTTCAGGACCCGCTGGGCGCGCTGGATCGGCGATTGCCGGTCGCGGCGCAGATCCGCGAGCCCTTGGACATTCACGGCCTCGGGACATCGGATGAGCGCGAGGAGCGCGTCCGGGAGCTGCTGCGCGCGGTCGAACTGACGCCGGGCCATGGCGTCCGCTATCCCGGCGCGCTGTCCGGAGGGCAGCGCCAGCGCGTCGTGCTGGCGCGGGCGCTGGCGACAAAGCCCGATTTCCTGGTCTGCGACGAGCCGGTCAGCGCGCTCGACGTCTCGATCCAGGCTCAGGTGGTGAACCTGCTTTGCGATCTGCAGGCGCAATTATCGCTAACGCTGCTGTTCATCAGCCACGATCTGCGCGTCGTCCGGCAGATCAGCAATATCGTCGCCGTGATGTATCTCGGCTGCATCGTCGAGATCGGCAACGCCGACGATCTGTTCGCACGGCCGGAGCATCCGTACACGCAAGCACTGGTCTCGGCCTCGCCGGCACCGGGCCGCCGCAGCGCGGGCCGCATCGTGCTGGCGGGCGATCCGCCGAACCCGGCCGCGCGCCCGAAAGGCTGCGCCTTTCATCCACGCTGCCCGCGCGCGATCGCGCGTTGCGCGACGGAGACGCCGGCCCTCGCAGTCGTCGGCGGCGACCGCCAGGTGGCCTGCCATCTCGTGACGGGGCCGCAGGCCGAGACGCGGGACGCGGCGTGATGGGACGCTATTTCGCCATTCGCATCGGACGCGCGGCCCTGACGATCGTGCTCGTCGTCACCTTCGCCTTTGTCGTGCTTCGGCTCTCCGGCGATCCCGCGCTGATGATCCTGGGACCGGAAGCGCCGCCGGAAGTGATCGCGGCCTTCCGCAAGGCCTGGGGTCTCGATGATCCCATCTGGTTCCAGTATCTCGACTACTTCCACGCCATCGCGCAAGGCGAACTCGGTCGCTCCATGCGTGACGGCAGGCCCGCGATCCAACTCGTGCTGGAGCGGATCCCTGCGACGCTGGCGCTGACGCTGCCGGCTTTCTTCTTCAAGGTGGCGCTCGGCGTTCCCGCCGGCATCTATGCCGCGCTGCATCGCGGCTCGGGAATCGACCGCGCCGTGATGATGACCGCGGTCGCCGGCTTCACTGTGCCGAGCTTCGTGCTGGCGCTGCTGCTCGTTCTCGTTTTCGCCGTGCAACTCGGCTGGCTGCCCTCGGGCGGACAGGACAGCTGGCGCCACGCCATCCTGCCGATCGTGACGCTCAGCCTCGGTGGCGCCGCGGTGCTGGCGCGGTTCACCCGCAGCGCCATGCTGGAGGTGCTCGGCCAGCCCTATATCCGCACCGCCTCGGCCAAGGGCGTGCCGTGGCGCAAGGTGGTGACGTCGCACGCGCTGCCGAACGCGGCCATCCCGACCGTCACCATTCTCGGCTTCATGGTGGGGTCGCTGATCGCGGGCGCGGTCGTGGTCGAGAGCGTGTTTTCATGGCCCGGGGTAGGGCGCCTGCTCGTCGTCGCCGTCGCCAACCGCGACCTTGCCGTGGTGCAATGCATCTTGCTGCTGGTGGCGATGACCATGGTCACGTCCAACCTGATCGTCGATTTCCTCTACGGCTTCCTCGATCCGCGGCTGCGTGCCAAAGGAGCGCACGCATGACCGACGCGACGCTGAAGGACGCATACGTTCGCCGGTTCAGACTCCCGGCGATTCCCGTGTCGGTCGCGCTTGCGGTCGCCTGGATCGTCGCCATGCTGGTGATCGCGGCCTTCGCCGAGAAGATAGCGCCCTACGGCTACACCCAGCTCGACCTGCGCAACCGGCTGTCCGCGCCCGGCAATGTCGCGCACTGGCTCGGCACCGATGAGCTCGGCCGCGACGTGCTGTCGCGGCTGCTCGTCTCGATCCGTATCTCGCTGCTGATCGCGTTCGGCGCGACGGCGATCTCGGCCATCGTCGGCACCACGCTCGGCTTCCTCGCCGCGCATTTCCGTGGGGTGATCGAGCAGTTCGTGCTGATGCTGACCGACTTCCAGGCCAGCATGCCGTTCCTGATCATGGCGCTGGCGGTGCTGGCCTTCTTCGGCAACTCGCTGCCGCTGCTCATCGGCCTGATGGGAATGTTCGGCTGGGAGCGCTACGCCCGCATCGCGCGAGGCCTTGCCATCTCCGCCAATGCGCAGGGCTACGCCGCCGCGGTGCGCCAGCTGGGCGCGACGCCGACGCGGATCTATCTGCGGCATATCCTGCCGAACATCGCCTCGACCCTGATCGTCTCGACCACGCTGGTGTTTCCCGAGGTGATCCTGATGGAGTCAGGCCTGTCCTTCCTCGGCCTCGGCGTGCAGCCGCCGATGACCAGCCTCGGCAACATGGTCGGCTACGGCCGCGAATATCTCACCCGGGCGCCCTGGATCATGCTGGCACCGGCGACCACCATCGTCGTGACCACGCTGGCCGTCTCCGTGATCGGCGACTGGCTGCGCGACCGGCTTGATCCGACCCTGCAATAAATGCTGCGTCATGGCCGGGCTTGTCCCGGCCATACACGACCTTTTCCGCTGCATCGAGAACGTGGATGGCCGGGACAAGCCCGGGCATGACGGCTGAGACCACCTGTGTCCACGCGCCGGGAGCAGGGGAGGCCTGCGAACGCCCGATCCGGCCCCCTCCGACCCAAGTTCCCGTTGCGCCGAGCCACCCCGTGCGCTATCCGGCCGGAAAGGCCTGAGGCGGCTTCCATATTTTCCCGCCCGGCCGATGCAAACCGAGGACGGAAACCGCCATGCCAGCCTATCGCTCCCGCACCACCACCCACGGCCGCAACATGGCGGGCGCCCGCGGCCTCTGGCGCGCGACGGGCATGAAGGACGGCGATTTCGGCAAGCCGATCATCGCGGTCGTCAACTCCTTCACCCAGTTCGTCCCCGGCCACGTCCACCTCAAGGACCTCGGCCAGCTGGTCGCCCGCGAGATCGAGCAGGCCGGCGGCGTCGCCAAGGAATTCAACACCATCGCGGTCGACGACGGCATCGCCATGGGCCATGACGGCATGCTCTACAGCCTGCCGTCGCGCGAACTGATCGCCGACAGCGTCGAGTACATGGTCAACGCGCATTGCGCCGACGGCATGGTCTGCATCTCCAATTGCGACAAGATCACGCCGGGCATGCTGGTGGCCGCGCTGCGCCTCAACATTCCCGCCGTGTTCGTCTCGGGCGGCCCGATGGAGGCCGGCAAGGTCAAGCTCCAGGGCAAGACCAAGGCCGTCGACCTCATCGATGCCATGGTGGCCGCGGCCGATTCCAAGGTCAGCGACGAGGACGTCAAGGTGATCGAGCGCTCGGCGTGCCCGACCTGCGGCTCCTGCTCGGGCATGTTCACCGCCAACTCGATGAACTGCCTGACCGAGGCGCTCGGCCTGGCGCTGCCCGGCAACGGTACTGTGGTCGCCACCCATGCCGACCGCAAGCGCCTGTTCGTCGAGGCCGGCCACACCATCGTCGATATCGTCCGCCGCTATTACGAGCAGGACGACGCCTCCGTGCTGCCGCGCAACATCGCGAATTTCACGGCGTTCGAGAACGCGATGACACTCGACATCGCGATGGGCGGCTCCACCAACACCGTGCTGCATCTGCTCGCCGCCGCCCATGAAGGCGAGGTCAAGTTCACCATGCAGGATATCGACCGGCTGTCGCGCCGCGTGCCCGTGCTGTGCAAGGTCGCACCGTCGGTCGCCGACGTCCATGTCGAGGACGTGCATCGCGCCGGCGGCATCATGGGCATTCTGGGCGAGCTCGATCGTGCCGGGCTGATCGACACGTCGGTCGCGACCGTGCATGCGCCGACCATGAAGGAGTCGCTGGAGCGCTGGGACATCAAGCGCTCGAAGAGCGAGTCGGTCCGCACCTTCTTCCGGGCCTCGCCCGGCGGCATCCCGACCCAGGTCGCCTTCAGCCAGGAGCGCCGTTACGACGAGCTCGACACCGATCGCGAGAAGGGCGTGGTGCGCAATCTCGAGCACGCCTTCAGCAAGGACGGCGGCCTCGCCGTCCTCTACGGCAACCTCGCGCAGGACGGCTGCATCGTGAAGACCGCCGGCGTCGACGCCTCGATCCTGAAATTCTCAGGCCCGGCGCGCGTGTTCGAAAGCCAGGACGCTGCGGTGGAAGGCATTCTGGGTGGCAAGGTCGTTGCCGGCGAGGTCGTGGTCATCATCTACGAAGGCCCGCGCGGCGGCCCCGGCATGCAGGAGATGCTGTATCCGACCAGCTATCTGAAATCGATGGGACTCGGCAAAGCCTGCGCGCTCGTCACCGACGGACGCTTCTCCGGCGGCTCGTCCGGCCTGTCGATCGGCCATCTGTCGCCGGAAGCGGCCGAAGGCGGCAACATCGGCCTGGTGCGCACCGGCGACCGCATCGCCATCGACATTCCGAACCGCAGCATCACGCTGGAGGTCTCCGACGAGGAGCTCGCCAGCCGCCGTGCCGCGGAGGAGGCGAAGGGCGATACCGCCTGGCAGGCGATTGGCCGCAAGCGCAACGTTTCCACCGCGCTGCAGGCTTACGCCGCGCTCACCACCAGCGCCGCGCGCGGCGCGGTGCGCGAGGTGAAGCGTCGCTCGAACTGATCACTGCATGTGCGCACTGCGTGCACATGGTCAACAAGTTCTGAACGGCCGGCGAAAGCCGGCCGTTCGCATTAAGGACGTCCCCATGAACTTCAGCGGAGTCGGATTTTGCGGCGTATACTGCGGCGACCTTCGCAAATCCATTTCGGGCAACTGGGGCACCACATAATGTCTCGTACTCTTGCTGTTGTTTTCTCCACGGCCGTCGCTGCGATTTCGATGACATCAGCCGCGTCCGCCGGCTGCTACAATTGCTACGCGCCGCCGCCGTGTCAGACCTGCTATCAGCAACAATACGTGCAGCCGCAATACCGCACCGTCGACGAGACCGTGATGGTGTCGCCCGGCGCCGTGGTCGCGCATCGCGCGCCGGCGCAGTACCGCACCGTGATGGTGCCACAGACCGTGATGGTCGCGCCGCCGAGCGTCCAGTACGAGCGCATCCCGCCGCAATACGCCACGCGCCAGCGCGTCGAGATGGTCTCGCCCGGCTATTCCTACTATGCCCCGGTGCAGATGGGCTGCGCGTCCTGCGGCTACTGAGCCGACCGTGCTACCAACAACTCGATGCGGCGCTCCTCACGGGGCGCCGTTTTGCTTTTGGGGACAGCAAACGAGGCCCGGAAACGGAGACGAATCCAAACCGGGCCTCGCAACCAGCGACGCCCTGGGAGATGTCGCCAGTGTCCGGGATTGCTGAGGGGCATAGGCTAAGGGAACAGGCTGACAGGCGGCTGACAGATCGGGGGGGCGAGGGGCCAACTTCGCGTTGCCTTGCGCCACCGACTACGTTAAGCGACAGCCATTCCGGGTTTGGAAGGGTGGCCGAGTGGTTTAAGGCACCGGTCTTGAAATTCAGGAACGGTCATCCCGTCCTATACTTGGGAATCCCGTTTAGCCCTTAGATTGCAGGGTTTCCTCAATCGTGCGGGCTCATTCGTATCCGCTCATCCCGCGTCGTCCCAATCAGTTGGGTAGCAAATCCGGTAGCAACCGGCTGCCCAACTCGAAAGAGGGGCGGGGTTGTGGTCGCATTGGCCAGGTTGATCCTTGGTGCATTGTCGGGCGTCATTAAGCAGGGAGGCACGCGCGACCATCTCGAAATGGAGCGGGTCTGCCGAACGTGGGCGGATGAAGTGCACCACGAGCCATCGCGGCTTGCCCTTCTGGAGATCGCTGAGAACTATCGCAAGGCAGATCTCCACACCCACGAGCGGCGGTAGCTCGCCCGCGTTCCGAGCCACCAGTAATCGACAATTTGACTCTGGCCAGCGTCCCGTTTCGATAGCTGAATGCCCGAGCCCAAGCCCTACACCCACGTTCGCCTAATTTGCTGCGATGATGGCGACCTAAACCATCGGTACGAGATCCGCGTCTCGACCTTCGTGCAGTTCGATGAGAACGCGGGCCGGCGGTCCATAAGTGGCCACCCGAGCAAGAAGGAAGCGGAAGAAATCGCCAAGAAGATCGCCCGCAGCGAGCGGGCCCGGACTGGCGCGCCCGTCTGGAAATGACCTGGTCTCGTGATTTCGACGAACCGATATCGCTGCCCGACGGTCGCACGCTGGCGACGCTGCTCGAGGCCGGCGAGTACATCACCGCACTGCCGAAGAAGGAGCACAGCGCGCCAGAATGGCAGGCCGCGATGCAGACGTTGATCCTGGTGGCGGAAGGCGGCGGGCCTACGATGTTCGCCCGTATCGGCATCATGCGTGCCTTGAACCGGCATTATGTCCCGGAGTTCAATCCGAAGGGCAAGGAACCGCACTGGGGCCGGCGAAAGCTGAAGAGAGATCAGTGACCAAGGCCTCCAACTGAGACGGCCTCACTCGTCGATCGCGCGGAGCTTCTTTTCGAGCTCCATCACCAGTCCGCGAATACGCTCCGATTCCACTGGGTCAGCCGCCATCTGCCGAGCCATCATGCGGTACTTCATGATTTTCATTTCGAGTTGCACACGCTCGTTTTTTGTAGCCACGACACGCATTCCTACGTCTTTTCAATAAGACGTTGGATCTGCAAAAATGTTCATTCCTGTTGCTTCCGCCAGATTAGACCGCCTCTATTATCAATGCGGGCCCCCACCTATCCTTGGCGCGAGGCCGGGAGGCCTGCCGGGTGCACCTGGCAGCCGGCGCATGGTGCACACGGCCTGTTAATCCAGCCAGTCCAAAATATGAGCTTGGGACGGGGCCGTGGGGGATTACGCGGCCTTGTTCGAGGTGAAGGCCCGCCGACAGCAGCCAGCCCGGCGGGCCTTCCCTTACCCCTGTTAAGCCTGCGGATGGTTTGTGAAATGGTTCATATTGCAAGCTGAAAGCGCGGGAGTAGGATCACCTCACCGGGGCTGGCTGCATATTTCACTTAGATCTTTTCACCCGGAATTTTTCGACAATGAGGCCGCAGCAGTCCCCCTGCTGCGGCCTTCACTCCGGAGTGCAAATGACTGTTTTTGCGAATGATCGCGAAGCCCTTTGCCTGATTAGTGCCTTTAAAGAGATCAAGAGCCGCGGGACCCGCCGTGCACTGTTGATGCTAGTTGAAGAGCTCGCGCAGAGATCTCAACCGCTTCTTCCCCAAAGAGAACCCGCCGACCTTGTGAGCCAGCGGGAGTTGAGACTTGGAGATTAAGCGATCGGGCTCCGATCGCTACTGAGAGCCTGATGGCTCAGTTTGACTTTACCGTGGCAAGTGTTCGCTCAACGCGCCACCGGGCGAACCTGAGCCGCTGGAGCGCCCATAGGGCTCGGATTAGTCTCATGCCGTTACCGCCAACGCTTCCACCACCCGGCAGAGCATCAGGTAGAGCCAAGAGCCCTCCTCAAAGTCAGGCCAATGGTCGCCGCGGTCCTCTCGATCGCGCGCATAGGCCAGGAGCGCCACGGCGCCGGCGGGGGTCAACCCCTCGGTTGAAATGAGTTCCGCGGCGGCCTTCTGCTCCTCATGCCACGTTCGGCGTTGCTCCTCGATGTGAGCAATCCATTTTGGATGATCGGTTTTGACGCGCCAGTCAGGCACGTCACTTTCGGCGTCGTAAAAGCTCGATTGCCTGAGCCGGAAGGGGATTTCCGCCTCGAGCTGGTCATCGCCCAAAGTGGCGTCATGCGCAGTATAGGCCGCGCGGTGCCGTTCGATGGCCGCAAAGATCGGGTCCGGACTCGCCACAGCGGCTCCAGCCGGCTGGGGCAGCGGAAGTCCCATTGCGATTGCGGCGCCACCAGCGGCCACGCCAGCGGCATGGAAGAGGAATCGCCGCCGTTCGTCAGCCAGCCCGCTCAGCGGAGTTACAGACGCGTTTAGGGGTGGCGTGCTATGCACGCTGTCAGCCTCGATCATTGGATTCCAGTCCTACGTGATTGGGGTTAGAGCCGGGGCGGAAGCAGCAACTTCCCCTCGGCTTGTTTTTGTGGTACCCCATTTTTATGCTTAAGTCAATTAAGGGTACCCCAAAAAAGAAGCGTGGCCGTCCGCCGACCACCGGACGCGGCACTCAGATCGGCATGCGCTGGCAAGACCCTGAATTATCTGCAATCGACGCATGGCGCGAAGCACACGATGTGGCTAGTCGTCCAGAAGCTATTCGCCGACTTGTGGAGTTGGGGCTGAAAGCCAGATCATAATCCCCTCTTCGGAGGGCTTTCGCGCGCGCGACGCCTCAGGCACACTCTCTGGATGTTTTATGGGATTCGGGTGAACTCAGCACTGGCAAAGCTCGGCATCTCGCCGACGCTGATCGAGACCTCTTATCGCAGATCAATGCAGCAGGTAGGCGAAGCCTCAGGGAATACGCCCCAAGAGGTGGCAGTCTATATTGCCGCTCAACTACCACTCGTCCATCGAATAAATCTGCCGGCTGCCGTAGTTCGGCACTGGATAGAGAACGGCAAAATCAAACATAAGTCCGATGAAATGCGCGAAGCTCTCGGCACCCTCCGCCTTTGGGATCTCATGTCGATGCCATAAGGCAATCCGATGAGACGACCGCGCCTGATTGAATTCGTGCTTGCTGCCGTGTTGCTGACGGGCTGGGCTCTCTATCATTGGACACATTAGATGACGAGCGATCAAGCGACGGCCGACGCCGAGTTCATAATTCAAGCTGCGCCTCGTCTGTCCGCAATTGCCGCTTTGGCCTCAATGTCGTTTGGTCTTGGCGAAGGAGCAAATGAGGCCATCAGACATGCGCAGGGCAACGTAAAATATCCCCAGGGATGGCACCAAGCCGCGCTCGGTTTTCAGGACGGCACGCTCATGATGGCCGTAGTTCGGACATGTGTCCTGTTGGACAGCGACGAAAAGACCGTGAGCTTCCAAGGCGTTTACAAGCGATTGAAAGAGCCTGAGACGCAACACGCACTGATTCAGAAGGTTTACGGCGAGTACGAAGAGTTTCAGTCGATGTTTGGCTCGTCACCAGCACAGATGGTCGCAGATTTTCTTTCAATCTATAACGAGATCGACTGGGGCATGCATTCTAGACTCATTCACTTCCGCAACTTCGGAGTGGTCCATCTTCTCGATCGCAAGAATTGGAAGTCGATAAAATACGGGGAGATGCGGGACTTAATTCTGTTAGTGGGGCGGCTCGGCGACAAACTGACAGAACTTTGCCGCTCGTCAGTCCCACCCGTTGCATCGTTGGTGAAGGAATGGCGCGAGTACGGTCTTCATACTCTTGCGAGGTCCTGATCCAGGGCCTCCGCTGCGAAAGCGGCGCGTTTGAGTCGGGGCAGGGCAAGGGCCGCACGACCTTAACCCACTTCTAAAGTTGAGTGCGTTCCTCTTGCACTCTCCTGCAGGTTGCGCTCTTATGCCAATAACAAATGAGGGAGGAGGGAGTTCATATATTTCGCGTTTTTAGAAGTTGGCCCATCCCTATTACCCCGCCACATTCCTTAAGAACCATTAACCAAGCGATGCCGCGAATCTGCTATCTAACAATTCGGCAGCTGGAGGGTTTAGTTTGACCATCGCAGCTTGCTACCTGTCTCCCGAGGGTTTGGTGCTCGGAGCCGACAGTACATCGACGTACGCAAACCCCGACGGCCACCACTACTTCAATCACGCACAAAAGCTTTTCGAAGTTGGTGAGGGCAGCTCGCTTGGGATCGTAACTTGGGGCTTAGGCGGCCTAGCGGTGAGCAGCTACCGAATGCTTATTGCAGAACTTGCTGACGATCTAACGGCGACCCCGCCGACCAGCGTTGCTGAAGTCGCTCATCGCTGGTGCGATCATTTTTGGAATGCGTACGCATCATCGTCCTTTCTTGCTCCACTTCTCGCAAGGAGAGATGTGCTCAGGGCCAAGACAGAATACCAAGTTGGCGTGCCTCCAGCGCCGAGCGCCCGCACCGAGGATGAGGAAGACGAGTTTGCAAGGTTGCTGAACACACTGGGGGTCGGTTTTTGTATCGGCGGCCACGTCGCGTCGAACCGGCGGCCCGCTGCTTTTGAGATCACGATCGACCCGTACGTGGGTGCGAAGCCAAGTCCAGTTGACCTACCGGTGGGCACCCAGAAGTTCTGGGGAGTACCGAACCTGATCCTAAGGCTAATTCGCGGCTGCGACATAGGGCTACGCAACAAGGTCCTAGCCTCAGGGAAATGGGCAGGAACTCCTGCCGAATTCGATGCTTTTATTGATGAATTCACGCTGCAGCACCCCGGTACGGTTCCAATTCGGGATGCCATTGATTTCACGTACACTTGTATCCTGAGTACGATCAAGGCTATGAAATTTTCGAATTTGCCCCAAGTATGCGGGGGGCCTATCGAAATAGCTGTGATCACGAACGACCGGAATTTCCGTTGGGTGCGACATAAGCCGCTGGATGCCGCAATAGCCGAGGGAGATGTATCGTGAAGGAAGAGCACAACGTGACCGACAACCAACCGCCTGAGACTGTTTCTTCTGTTCGCAGGATGTATCAAAACTACGATCGAACCGGCCATTTTGCCGCGCTCGATCTTCGTCGGGTACTTGGTGATCCGACTAAGGGCGTCGAGATATCGCCTTCGTGCGAGTACCTTATGGCAAGTAAAAGCCATCAAGGCTAAAGCCCTACAACGCCGCGGCTAGGATCCCATCCAGGCGCCGCCATCGTGCCCGCCACCCCAGAAGAACCCCCGCCGGCGCCGCGGCTTGTCCCGCCGGTAGATTTGCTCGGCGAAGCGAAGCATCATCATCCCGTAGCGAGTGGCTGAGAGCAGATCGTCCCCCAGCTTCACGACCTTGCCGTCCTTGCGGTGGTACAGCCGGAACTCCTCGAACCAGTCGAGCAGGGTGCTGAATACCTTCAGCTTGCCGGTTTCCATCCGGGTCAGCATGTCCATCAGCCCGGCCTCGACGCTGACAGAGCCGTCCGCAAACTGCGCGTGGACGTCCAGCACGTTGAGCTGCTGGGCCCGGTACTGCTCAGCCAGCGCCACGCCGGCGCCCTCCAGCGTCTCCCGCCGTCCGTCACGGGGCCATGCCCAGGGCAGGGCGCCCCACGACCTGATTGCGCCAGCGTGCACCACCGGAGTGGCTTCCCGCAGCCTATGGGCCTTGATCACATAGACGACGTCCTGGTCAGCATCCCAGGCGAGCTCGACCGCGGCAAAGGGGTGGTCCCAGCCGAAGTCCATGCCGCCGATCCGGTGCCAGTGGGTAGGGATATCGAACGGCGCAACCGTGATCGACTCCTCCGTGACCGGGAAGATGCGGCCCGAGCCCAGGATAGGGACGCCCTTGGTGCGGGCGTCTCGCTCATGGGCGGGATAGCTTGCGATGATCTTCTGCCGCTGTTCTGGAGTGTAGTGCTCTGCGTCGTCGATCGTCATAGACGTGTCGTGACGATCGGAGGACTTCTCGAGCAGGAAGCGCCTCACCACCTCAGACATGCCCAGCAGAGGGGTGAAGGTCAGCCAAACTGGCCCCTGGTGGAAGTTGGTGCGGGTCAGTCCTTCCGAATAGATGTCCTCAGGGGGCTCCTCGTCGAACCAGAGCCAATGCAACGTTTCGCCCTGCCACTTCTCACGGCCCTGCACGTAGGACTTGAGGCCGATCGAGCTTTGACCGGCTTGTACGTCACCACCACCGCCCCAGCGGACGACGATGCTGCCGACCAGATCGGAGACGCCGGCGCCCGGCGTCGTCTCGACGATAGCATCCTTGGGGATCGATCCGGTCCCGTGCTGTCCGACGCGGCCGAGCAGGATGCGTTGCGGATTGTCCCGCAATGTCTCGCCGGTCGGGCTGCCGACCCACGCATAGGTCGGTTCATCGAAAACCTTACCCCTCCAATCGTCCGGGTATCGACCCGTCGCGTGCATCGCGGCCTCAAAACCGCCGGCGATCGTCTTGCCGACCTGGTTGGCTGCGCGAAACAATCGCTCTCGATAAAGTTGGCCGGCTTCGTGAAATGCGCGCTGCTTGGGGTAGGGGCGGTAATACTTCAGACGGTTCTCAGTTAAGCGTCGATTTAGCTCCGCTTGCGCCTTCGCCAGCGCTTTGGCCTCTTTCTCGCTCAGATGCTTTTCGGCGGATGTCGTCGATGATTTCGCGGAGCTCTTCGTCGCCGACGTCGTCATACCGGTTGTCCTCGATGGTGTATTCCTTCGGAAGCACGCTGGCGATCAGCTTCAAATAATCACGCGGGTTTTCCCGATAGACGATCTCGATTGCCGCCTGACCACGCGGAAGGCTGCCCGTGTTTTCCGCGGTGCCCCTCATATGGAAGTGATCCAACAGCGCCTGGATAAAATCGGCATGCAGCTTGTTGCGCGCACCTTTGTGGCGGCCGCCGTTTCCGCTGTTACCCGGCAGAAAGCGGCCGGTCTTTGCATCTTGCTCGGCCATCACTCCTCGTCGCCACGGTTGGGGTTGTTGCTGAACATGGAGCCAAGATCTTGGCTCTCGTCGTGCTCGACATATCCGCCGGGGTGGGTGTCCGCGGACTCGGATTCGCGCTCGAATGTCTCTAGCGCGTCGAGATCCGTTACGCCGTTCTTGTCGGTCGCCTTCTCCCAATTCGTACGGCCGCCCTTTTCTGCGGCCTCCACGTCGTTTCCGCCGAACGTCTTTCGAAGATACTGCGTAAGTATGTGCTCATGGTTCGGCTGCTCGTTGTAGCTCCTCTCAAAGACCTCGTGAGCGGCTTTGTCGTGCTTGCCGTCGGCGATCATATCGTCCAGGCGCTCGCTTTTGCCCACATGATCACGGGAAAGCTGCGCATACGTTTTATCGTCAATCGTGCCGTCGAGCCACTTTTGTTCCAAAGCGTCAGCCTTGACCTTGCGCTCGGCAGATTTCCGACTCTCCGTAACGTCACCGGAATCTCGATCGCCGTCATAGCCGCGCGCTAGCGCCTCCAGATCCTTAAGGGAGCCATCGGCTTGCATCTCGGAAAAGACGTCCATCGGCATTTCGTCGAGCAACTGGTGCCAGAGATGCGCTTCATAGTCCTTGAATTCCTGCGGCGTCAGCTTGCCCGCTGAAAGCATGCTGTGCGCGTGCGCGATCGCAATATTGGCTCCGGTAAGGTTATCGTGCCATTCGGGATTGCGCTTGGCGAATGCGCTCCGCTTTAGAAGTTCTCGGCTCGTCATAGAGCGCCCCTACAGTTTGATGAAAGTCGTGGCGAGGATGGTGGGCTGCACAGTGCGGTGAGGATTGCCACCGCCCGTGTTCGCTGCATTGTTGATGGTGATGCCAGTTGTTGAACTCCCCGTATTTCCAGACGTGGCAGAGCCAAGGATACCAGCGCCCGCACCACTAGCGCCAAAGGAGATTGGCTGTTGGTAGGTGTGGGTATGACCAGGATCCGTCAGAGTGTTCGGATGCGTATGAGCGGGGATCTGTGCAGCCGTAAGGGTCAGGCTTTCTCCGCCTCCAGAAGCACCAAGCACGGTTGCAGCGGCTCCAAAATACGTTGCCGTAAGACGCCCCGCAGCCACGTTGCCCATGTCGTCAAGGCTTGCGACTATGCGACCGCGACAATCAGGCAAAGTGAGCTGTTTATTCGCTGCCCAATCCGCCGCAGCAGATGCTCCACGGCCACCCCCGATAGCCAAATTTGCATCAGCGCTCCAGAGATACTGGAATAGGGCTTGCGCATCGAGGTTCGCGCGCTCGGTTGCCCCGGAGCTTGCGGAGCCGATCGTGCGGCCATTGCAGCGGACCCATCCGGTCAGCGTGTTGGTGCCGTAGAACTGCATGAAGGCGCCGGTTTGGAAGATCGTCGTGGGATCGACCGTTCCGCCCCCGCCACCCCCGCCGGAAGGACCGACAATCAGCAGATTGTCTTGAACGAGCTTCTGAGAGCCGTTCTTGTCGGTGAGGCGAATTTTGATACTGCCATCCGCACAGAACAGCTGCGGCACGCGGCCAGCGGCGTCGAGCGTCACCGGGTTCGGCCACGCCAGGGTGAGGCCAGTGTCCTGGTAACAGTTTTGCGGCGTTGACGTCGTGCCAGCCTGAATAAGGTACAGCTTGCCGCCGCTCAGCGGATGGGCGAGCTCGTCAAGCTGCTGCGTCATGCTGATGCCGGGGATGGTGCCGGCTGCAAACGAGGGCGCGATGAACGCCAGACTGAACAACCAGGTCAGGAAGTGACGCTTCATGGCTCAGCCCTTCCGCATCACGGCTTTGTAAAGCTTGGTCGTATCCTCGCGGAGGATGGAGACCAGGTCCGAGATCTTCACGGGATTGAGGCGCGCACCTTCGATGCGATCGGCGATGCCTGCAATCAGCGAGGCAAAATTCTCATCGGTTGAACCGTGGCTGATCTCGTAAACGAGATCTTCGTGCGGCTTGCTGTTGGACCTCATCAGGCCGCCCCCGCCATCGTCGCACGCGGGGAGGGGATCACACCCTCCCGCCGCAGACGCTCAACGACCGTATCGCGGAGGAAGTTTGAGCGGGTGGTGAAGCTGGCTGCCGCTGAGCGATCGATGACCTCGAGCAGCTCAGGCGAGCACTTGAACACGGCCCGCTCTGTGAAGTGATCAGACGTTTGTTCGGACATCTTGGTTCGCACCCGTGATTGATTTGGTGCGACCAATATAAGCTTGATGGGAATCCGAACAAAGATAAAAGATGAATTATATCAATTACTTGATGGGATCAAAGCAGACTAGCAGTTACAAGCCGGCATGTACGCCGCAAATATCTCAGCAGGCCCCGTGCAGCACCCCAATCGGCTATACCCCTGGCTGCCCGCCGTAAATCCATCCAGCGACGGCAGCCATGCCGGTGCAGGCGAGCGCTGTTGAACTGCTACCGGCGAGCCCACCAACGACCATCCCACCCACTCCGAACAGAAAAGCGTAGATCAGGCGATTGCCGAGCATCGCTATATCTCCAGTTGCTCGCGCACCATGCACACGGCTGGCGGCGGCATCAACGCCAGACGGCGTTCGCATTCGGCCTTGGTCTTGTCTAAGTACTTGAGCCCGTCATGCCACCCAGGACGAGGCGCGCTGCCATAACGGAGCACGTATTCGATCCCGTCGACCTTGGGCGGGAATACGTCTCCGTTCGGCTGCTGAACCAAAGCCGCCCCTGCCGTGAGGGAAAGAACTGCTATCGTCAAAGCCTGCATTTTCGTCTCCTACCGAATTGCCAAACCGGTGCTTGTCTGACGCTAAGCTATTGATCAGACTCTAAATCTCTTCCTTCTGAATGCGCTGTTGCTACCGCATTGCTACCAAAGGCCCTGAAAACCACCCCTCCAGGACGATCGCGCCGGACGCGCTGAGCCATTCGGGATGCAGCTCGGACAATTGCCCATCGGTGCTTTCTCGCCGGCTCACCTTCCAACCGCGGATAGACCCATCGCGCCAGTTCGGCCGTCGAGAGCTCGCTTTCGGGCATTGCCATGAATGCGCGCCAGATACGGCGTTGCACTCTGCCGGCGCCTCGCAAGTCAACAACTGGAACCGTTGCTCCGCTTGCGCCGGCCGCTGTTGGGGTCCTATTTCCGCTCTTCGCCATCCCTTTTCTCATGTTCGGATTGTTCGGACGTGTTCGGTTCGTGTTCGTGTTCGGATGTTCGTTCGGTTCGGGGGTTCTATAGAACCCCGAAACCCGAACATTACGAACATGCGTTCCATCGATCCATGTACTCCCGGGCGAGACCTTTGGCTTTCAAGCCTGATCTAGCGTCCGTGAGGTCTGCTCGGCGTCTCTCTCCGATGCCTGCTTCTCTTGCCTTGGCGTTCCAGTCCTCAGTCAGCAGGCCTGCCTTGCCCGCTTCCTGGAGCAGCAAGAGCATGGTTCGCTGGTTTGGCGTAAGCTTGGGCTGGCGGCCTCGGGGGGCTTGCACCTCGTCCGTGGGCTCGACAATGTTGACCGTGATGGGGTCGCCGTCCTCGTCCAAGCCGAACTCATGTACTTTCGACTTGAAGGAAAACAGTGGGCCCTCTGGCGCATCGTTGGCCTTGCTGATGGTTGCGGTTTTGATGTCCTCGCCGCTGATTGTCACCAGCATATCGACGTCCCCCACGATTGCGCTGCTGCCTCGGGGGCCGCGCTCGGCCTCCTTGCCGGTATGCCCAACCAGCGCGACGTGGGGGCCGCCCGTGACGTTCTTAATGCGCTGGATGTTGGCGAAGATGGCGCCGGCGTCCTTCGCCTGGTTCTCGTCTCCGCCGCCGGCCGCGATCAGCTTGGCCCATGTGTCGAATATGATCACGCCGGCGCCTGTCGCTTGGTCGTAGTCGGCCCCGTAGAACTCCGCCTCAACGTCAGCGATGGTGTCGAGAACCTTCCGCACCGAATCCGGCCGAACCAGATCGACAACCGCGGGGACAACGGCGATTGGCAGTCGCTCCAGTCCTCTGGTCTTAGCAATTGCCAGCAATCGACGCCGGACGAGATCCGCCCGCTCCAATGCGAAATAAATCACCCCGGTTTGATGCTTACTGCGGTGGCCGAACCAATCTGAGCCGCTGGCGATCGCAACAGCAGCATCAGCCAGCAATGCGGACTTGAGGCTTCCAGGCGGCCCAACCCAAGCCGACGTTTCATCGTAGGCAAAAATGCCCTTGATGATATGCGACTTGCCGGCCTCTGTTGGGCAGCGAATTTTACCGAACAGTTCGAACGAGAACCCTTTCGGCGCCTGCACTACGTCGGGCGTTCTCATTCGCACCTCATCAGCTCGGGATAGACGAGCTCGAGCGCGCCCATTTCCTCGAGCTTAGAATCCACCTCGCTTGAAGAGAGTGTGCCGTTCTTGAGGGCGAGACCAAGGACCCTGCACTCACTTTCCAGCCA
This sequence comes from Bradyrhizobium cosmicum, assembly GCF_007290395.2. Lineage (NCBI taxonomy): Bacteria > Pseudomonadati > Pseudomonadota > Alphaproteobacteria > Hyphomicrobiales > Nitrobacteraceae > Bradyrhizobium > Bradyrhizobium cosmicum. The sequence goes on from NZ_CP041656.2 coordinate 3,726,412, forward strand.
CCGCGCGCGGCTACACATGAAGCGGAGGCCGGCAAGCTGGAGCAACTTGCGGACTTTCGGATCGGATACCATGAGAGGGTGGCTCAATTCATCGCCCTCCAGCTAGAGTGCTGAAAGGTACGTTGTGCGCCACGACTTTTAGGGCCCTGGCGTTCTCCGCCGGGATGTTCGCCATCGGTCGCACCGTGACAACCACTAAAGCCTGAGGCCCATAGCGCTTGTCCAGTGTCATCCGACAGATCAGGCTGTCGTCGCGATAGACCACGCCGTTGAGCGCGTCATTCCAAGCCTTCGCGATATTGTCGAGATCGGGCTTTTTGCCAGGCTTGATGTGACCAGTGTATGCCCGCGCCCGCTTGCGGTTGGACCACGATACCGGCACCGGGAAGATGGCCCGCAGTACAAACTCAATAGGCTCATCCAGGGCAGGGCGCCCTGCGATCGCGTCCATCGCAGCGGTGCGGATCATGCCCTCATAGCTGCGGGTTTTCTCGGGGGTGTAGTGCCCGATATGACCGCCGCGGAGGAAAGCCCGTGCCCGGCCTTTTCCCTGGGGGGCGCCGGCGAGGGTGATGGTGATAGGCTCGCTCATGAGCGCACCTCACCGAAGGCGAGCTCCGCGATCGTGATGGCCGTTTGGGCCGGCAACGCGAATATCTCGGCGAGGTATTGCTTGCGAAGAGAGGCGAGAGCATATTCCGGGTTGTTCGAGCCGTCCGCCTGAACAGTTACCGGACAACCCCGTGCCGCCAGCGCGGGGTTTTCCATTTTGGAGGCCATGACTTATGCAGCCTCCGTCTTGCGCGGGCTTTCCAGCATCTGCTCGAGGGCCTTAACGGGCACCTTCAGCAGCCGCCCGATCTTGATCGTTGGGATGTCCCCGCGCTCGGCAGCGGCATAAGCCGAGTTTCGGCAAAGCCCAAAGTAGCGCTTACCAGCCTCCGGAACACTGATCGTCAATTCATCCGACATTTGTTTCTCCTGAGTAATGGGGTCATATCTGACCCCCTAGGCCCAAGAGATATGATTTGGAGGGATTCCGTCAAGCGGGGTCACAAATGACCCCACACATTTCTTGTGGGGTCACTTGCGGCCCCAACCATTTCGTGCCATCCTGTACTAGTTCGCAGGGAGATCAATGGGTGGCACGTAAAGCAACCGAAACTGTCCAACTGAAATTGCGGTTCAGCGAGGAGCTTCGGCGCAAGCTGGAAAAGGCCGCAGAACGCAATGAGCAATCGATGAATGCCGAAATCATTGCACGGCTGGAGGACTCCTTCCGCAAGCAAGAAATCCGCGACGTCATCCGAGAGGAAATGGCCGGTTTTTCAGACTTTTACAAAGTGCTTGGCGGCAACCCGCCGAAGGGAGAAAAGCAGTGAAGGGCTCTATCCGAGAACGCTCGCCCGGCCATTGGGCAATCATCCTCGATCAGCGCGATCCTGCTACCGGCAAGCGGAAGAGGAAATGGCACAGCTTCAAAGGCACGAAGCGCCAGGCCCAGGACGAATGCGCGCGCCTGATCACCGAAATGAACGGTGGCGGCTATGTCGAGCCTTCCAAGGTCACCGTCCTGCAATTCCTCGATCGCTGGCTAAAACACATCAAGCCGAACGTTTCGCCCCGGACCCATGAGCGTTACGAGCAAATCGCCACCAAGAACATTGCTCCCCTGATCGGCGCCAAAATCCTCTCAAAGCTCCAGCCGATCGATATCAGCGAGGCCTATGGCAAAGCGCTGGAAAGCGGCCGGCGGGACGGGAAGGGTGGTCTATCGCCGCGCACCGTGCACCACATGCACCGCGTTCTGTATTCCGCCCTTGGGCAAGCCGAGCGCTGGCGCTTGATCCCGCGAAATCCTGCCGCGCTGCTCGAGAAGCGCGATCGCCCAAAGATCGAGCGCAAGCCGGTCAGGACCATTGATGCGAATGCTACGGCAGCGGTGTTCGATGCGGCCCGGGAACGCCGTTTGTTTATCCCTCTGATCCTGGCAACGCTCTGCGGCCTCCGCCGCGGTGAGATTACGGCTCTGCGTTGGCGATCGGTCGATTTGGAGACCGGCCAGCTCGCTGTCATCGCCAGCACCGAGCAGACAGACTCCGGCAGCGTCCGGGAGAAGGAAGCCAAGAGCGGCCGCGCCCGCACGATCGCTCTGCCTGCCATGGCCGTTGAGGAGTTGCGCCGCTGGCGCGTCCTGCAAGCCGAGGAACTGCTTCGCCTCGGTGTGCGCGGCGACGATGACCGGCATGTGGTGACCCAGGCGGACGGTTCGTCGCTGCAGCCGCGGAGCCTCACCCACGTCATGTCGGATTTCCTCAAAGAGTGGGGCATGACGCTGCACAAGATGCGCCATACCCACGCCAGCCACATGCTGGCAGCGAACATCCATCCGAAGATCGTCCAGGAGAGGCTAGGGCACTCCAGCATTGCCATCACGCTGGACATCTATTCGCACCTGATGCCGAACATGCAGGGAGAGGCCGCCGCGGCGGTTGACGACGCCATGCGAGCGGCCATAAAGAAGCGAACCGACGACGTTGGGTAGCAAAGCGGTAGCAGAGTCCTCGAAATGTTCTCTGCCAAGCGACGAAAAGCTAAACAATTTCAAGGCTTGGAAGGGTGGCCGAGTGGTTTAAGGCACCGGTCTTGAAAACCGGCGTGCCCGCAAGGGTACCGTGGGTTCGAATCCCACCCCTTCCGCCAATATCTCCTCCGTTCGCAGTCGTTCGAACTCCACAGCAAAATCAGTGAGTTGCATCGAAGGCCTGTGCTTCGCCGATGTTCGCCCCAGTCGGGAGGCTGACCGTAGCTTTTGACCATGGGTTCGGAGGACGGTTTTTCCCGAAGGAGCAATGGCTGGAAGGCATATTCTAGGTGTCTTGGGGAGGCGATTTAAATGCCCGAAAAGATTATTGAGGCTCGCTTGGCTTATCTCGTTCGTGGCTTTCAGCCTCGGCGGCCGCGCAGGCATCGATGCCATGGCATCTATTGAGATAGTACCGAGCGCTCGCCACGATCGAGCCAACAATCAGTACACAAACCAGCAGGAAAATCATCCTCCGTCGTTTCGACATTTCATGACTTTCTGATCAGATGAGACTTTGGGCTTCGTCTTCGGTCCCAATTCAAACTCGAGCCGCGCGGCTCCTAGGCGCTTGAGGTTTTCCAGGCGGGCACCGGTCGTTTGCTCCAGCAGTAGCACGAACATCCACCAGCGCCAGACGTGAGATCAGCGCTTCGCCGCATTGCCTGCTAATTCCATAGCGAGATCCAGGGCTGCGATTCCAATTTGGTCGGTTGGACGAGATCGACAGCGCTGATCCATCCAAGCAACGATCGCGGTGTAATCGCCTCCGCCGACGATTTCCCTGTCGCCACTGACATTGAGACCGCTTACGAAGCCCATGACCCAAGATTCGAACGCTCCCTTAACGATGGCGTTCTTGGTTCTGTTCGTCCAAGCTGAACAAGACTGTGAACCGGCGCCAACGATGGTCGCCCCTGCGCGGAGTGGAGTTGGAAGCAGCAGCAGGAAGGCGATGACCGCCACTATCTTCATCATCGAAACCAATGCGTTGATGCACAAGACCAGGCTACCGATCCAGTTCGCTCTTGTCAGCAGCGAGCGACTGAATGCGCGGGGTGGCCGTTGCGGGTAATTAGCCGCACAGCCTTGCCTCAAGCGCAGCCGGTAGCCGTCATATTCTGTCTCGCGGATCCAGTCGGGACCTACGGGCACGACTTGGCGGCCCGGGAAGGCAAAACTCGAACGCAGTAGGCATGACTTGGAAATAGGGAGCGACCGGCGCAGAAGAAAGGGCCGCTTTGCGGTTCTCTGTTCGAAGTCATGTTCCGGTTTAAAAAAAACGAGGTGAGAAGAATGCCAACCTCAGGAATGAAAGCATTTTGGGATACAAACCCCGTGACCCGCTGGTCCCGTCACACAAGCGGTTTCAGGGATATCTTCGTCGCCTCGCCAAATTGTCGTTCCGTCAAAGGAACCTTTGCGCGCACGTTTGGAGCGTCGTGACCGGAAGACATGTCTGGACACTTTGAATAACTCGTGAGAGGCTGAATAAATATTCGCGTTTCGGAGGGAAGACCGATGCGCCTCGCATTGCCTTATTTCGGAATCTTTCTCTGCCTCTCGCTGGCTGCGTGGATGTCGCTTTCGTTGGTGTTTTAGCCGGTACGACAGCGCTCTCGCTAAGCGGTGCCGAACAGTGGCAGCGAGAGATGCAGGTCTCCTCGATGAAAGCTCTGCAATGCCGCTTAGACTTCTGCGCCGGTATCGGCCGTGCGTTGAGCAGTATTGGCGACGTCTGACGTCGCATCTCTCGAACAGCACTCTATCGCGTTGAACCGGAACGACGGGAGGCAAACGTCTCAGCTCGCCCTAAATGGCGCGTCCAACTCATTTGACAACCATTAATTTGCAGCCAATATTTGGCCTGCATTTAATATTTAAAGCAGAGTAGCGATATTAAAGGGTGAGGAAAATGGCGAAAGTCCCTTTCACAAACGGAAGTTTGCGCGGAACTCAAGTGGGCGCTGATGAGGCTTACGCGGGAATTGACAGCACTTACAACGTTTTGATCGGAGACGCTGGTGGAAGCATCCGAAACCACGCCTCAGGAGGTAACGACACCTTCACCGGTGGAGCTAACGCAACAAACATTTTCTTTGGAGATGCAAACGGCGACATCACCGATTTTGGAGTTGGTGGCTCGGATAGCTTTACGGGGCTGGGAACCGCGACCAACAGCTTTTACGGCGATGCCGGTGGCAAACTATCGGGCCACGCCTTAGGCGGAAATGATTCCTTTTCGGAAACGTCGGGAGGTAAAGCGGGAGCACCGCTGAGCAGCTATTTCTATGGCGACGCTGGCGGAGACATAACGGGATTTGCTATCGGCGGCGACGATGTATTCTTTGGAAGGGCAGTATTCACCAATTTCGTCTTCGCCGGTGACTCGGGCGGCGACATGTCGGGCCATTCGAGAGGAGGCACCGACACTTTCACCATTGCCGTCAACTTCAGCACTTTCACTATCTTTGGCGACGCCGCCGGCTCCCTCTCGCAATACGCAACAGGTGGAAATGACCATTTCGTATCGTCTGGCGGTGATGGCACCTCGACCATCTATGGGGACGCGGGGCAGGATTTAAGAGGGCATGCCATAGGCGGCGACGACACGTTCCAGGGGACCGGCACTTTCTACGGGGATGTTGGAGGCAATATTTCCGATAACGCTGCGGGCGGTAACGATACGGCCTCGATGCTGGCAAGTCGTGGGCTGCCTGTCGACGCATTCTATGGCGATGCTGGCGGGAGCATCACGAACAACGGTCATGGAGGAAATGATAGCCTGACCGCACTTATTGGTGGGGGCGGCCCTCCAAACACAGTCTTCCTTTTCTCCTTCTTTGGTGATGCGGGTGGTGATCTGCTTCAAAACGCATCGGGCGGAGATGACTCGTTCAGCGCCGGCGGAACTATAGGGTCGGCGGTGTTTTTTTACGGCGACGCTGGCGGCAACCTGTCAGGTCATGCCCACGGTGGCAATGATAACTTTTTGTCCATCAGAGCATCCGCTACATTCTTCGGCGACGCTGGCGGAAACATGTCCGACGCTTCAATGGGCGGCGATGACACGTTCACCGCGTCAGGTTCGCAAAACACGGCAACTAACACGTTCTTCGGAGATGCTGCCGGCCAGATGTCGGGAAACTCTAGGGGTGGCAGCGATACGTTCTTCGGCGCTCAAAACACGACAAATACATTCTATGGCGATGCCGGACTCGAAATGATTGGTAACTCGGTCGGCGGAGCGGATCATTTCACTGGAGGAATAGGATCAACGAACACTGCCTATGGCGATGCCTTGAGCATGTCCGGTCACGCGGTAGGAGGAAACGACATCCTTACAGGAGGGGACGACGCAAGCGGCCTTCCAGTTGGGTCCTTCAACGATACCCTGGTCGGCGACGCCCAACTTTTGGCCGACCGGGCGCGGGGCGGGAACGATACCATCGTAAGCGGCACGGGCAATGACGACATGTGGGGCGACGCTCAACTGCTTATTGGAAGGGCGCAAGGAGGAAATGACAGTTTCGTTTTTGCAGCAGCAAACGGCCACGACAAAATCGAGGACTTCGGCCAGACCGCAGGTTCTCAATCTGGCAAGGATCACATCGACGTCAGCGGCCTTGGGATCGGTGACTTCGGGCAGCTGGCGATCTCTGCTTTCAACGATACTACGCACGAGAGCATCATCACGTTCAGCCTTGGCAACGACGTTATCGTTCACAGTCAGCACGCCTTGACAGCGCAAGACTTCATTTTTGTGTAACCACCAGTTCGTCGACCAACAAGGTCCTCTGTCATCCAAAGATGACTTGCCAAGCTTCTTGATCGGACGTGCCGGTGCATACATCCGGCGCGGTATGCGGTGAAGGTCGTCGATGGCCTTCTTTTTTTCCAAGCCAGCCAAACGAGGAAAGCGTCGGTGTGGCGGCCGAGAATATTCAGAGCGGCGCGAAGGTTCAGGGCGCTTCGGAAGGATTTTGGCGGATCTTACGGGGGACCGCTGGTTGATAGCTTTCCAAGCATATCCATAGCCGCAGCAATCGATCACTCGTGCTCATGTTGGCTCAAGCGACCGGTGCCCCGATAAGCTACCGCCGGCTCAAGGGTCGGCGGTTTTTCGTTTGCCGCCGGCGACAACGAGTGTGCTCCACAGCCCCAAAAAGATTTCGGGCAGCACGCCGGATCAAGCTGACGAGTTTTTCTTGCCGTGCGCCGCGTGCTCGATCTAGGCTGGAGGCATTGCTCAAGCAGGAGGCGGACGTGGCTACAGGGACGGTAAAGTGGTTCAACGCGACAAAAGGCTATGGGTTTATTCAGCCTGACAATGGCGGCAAGGACGTATTTGTCCATATCTCGGCCGTCGAGAGGGCCGGCCTGACCAGCCTCAACGAGGGCGCGAAGGTGAGCTACGAAGAAACGAGCAACAAAGGCAAAACGTCAGCTGAAAATCTGAGAGTCGGTTGACCCGCCGAGCCGGTTCACGCGCACAGGCCTAGCACTCCCGGCGCTCTAATCCGCAATTGGATCGGCAGCCAGGAGCATTGGGGCTGGAAAGTGCGCTGTGCCATGTTGGCAATTTGGCCACAATACGTCGAAATCGGATTCCGGTAGTTATATCGACTTCAATTTCGGAACGGGGTGTTCTACTGTGAGAACACCGGCGAGATTTGAGTACCGATCAATTTTCAGTTGTCCGGGATGGCCGCAGTGGGGGCTGGAACCACCCTGCGGCCTTTCCCTGAGGGCCACATCCGTCCACGTCGACGCTTTCGTCAGACGACATTTTTGCGCAGCAACTTGCTTCCGAAATTCTCTTGGAGCGCGGGCGAGCGCCATTAAATATGGGCAAGATTGGATTTGCTATCATCTTTGCTGCCGTTGCGGCATATGCAGTGGATCATCGCTGGAACGATGGGCGCTACACACGAAGCACCGTAGCGGTACTTCGTGGTGTGCAGCATGCGATAGGTTGGTGACGCCCGCCTCGGTGGCGGTCTTGCTCACCGATGCCTTTTCAGCTTGCGCCGACGGCTGCACCACCACCGGCAGTAGGGACGACACGGGTAACGCTGATTAGCATGCGCGGGATACAGTTTCTCCGCCCGGCAACCCTTTGAACTCAAGCGGGCAACGCAACGAGAGCGCTGGATCTCGAACTGGGAGCTGGGGCTTTTCGTTGTCCGCCGGGTTGCGATGGCGGTCTTGTGTCGGGCTCCGCATCTATATCTCGCGTGTGCACAGGTCTACTGATCGCCTCGCTGCCCACGAACAGAGCCTCGCCGGTACACGCTGCCGGCCGTTCATTTTCATTAAATATTACGGGGGCCATTTCCCGAGCTGGAAAATACAGCTACGCTGCCCCTATAGCCGGTTTTTTGCCAAGTTGTTTTTATGTCCGATTAGTGAGGAGCGTGATGGATATTTACAGCCTGCGTGTGCGACACATTTCTGAGGAAACCCAAAAGTTGAACGATATCATGCTGGAGATCCAGCGGCTGCGCGCTCTCGTTGCGCGAGCAGAAGTCGAAGTCCTAAGTGGACGGCATCCCAAGAAAGCCCCGCCTGCAAGAAGCAACGTCAGGCTCGCCGTCAATGCGAGCACGGGAAGGGTCGCCAGTCCTGCGTAATCTCTAGCCTGGAGATTCCGATGAGCATGTCTCTGCCGCACCTCGGCGTTGCGGTTCGTTTCGCGGTGTCCGCCTGGCTGACATTTGCCTGGATGCTTTGAAGTCACCTCCGCGAAGCGATACCGCTACGCATTTCGAGGAAGGCCCGCCGGAGCTGACTGCGGGGCGGGCCTTCCCCCAAGCACAGAGCCGCGTATGTCCCCCACGGCACCGTCCCCAGAAAATAATATAAATAAATATACTTAAGAAGATCTGATCAAGATTAGTCGTCGCTTAGAAATATAACTCCGGGAAGTTCGCGGGCGATGTAGGCGACGAAGACCGCGGCTGCCAAAAATAATGACGCTAACGCCATTGAGGCACAGAGGAACATTGCGAAATACTCTCATTAAACGATTAATTTAGAGTCCTATGCGCATTATTTGGTTCCTGCAATTTAATTGAAGAATTAAGCTTGAGGGCAGACTCAAGTCGGGGGAGACGTGGGTATTTTGTTTCTCATACTCGCGGCGTGTGTCGTTGGTGTTCTTCTTCTGCTGGCATTCCGCCGATAGGGCCGACGGCGGACGCAACAGTTGCCTTGAATCCTCAGTCCGCCCGAAATTAAGGGTTTCGGCTGGTTGTTTTTGACTGTGCGCGATTGAGCGCGTTCACTCCATAGCGTGGATGGAGACGAACGTGATCGTTTGGCTGCTGGTCATCATCATCATCTCGGTTAGCGTAGCAATCCTGATCGCCCACGCGATTGACGCAATACGTTCCTGAGGCAAGCGCAGAGGCTCGGGGACATGTCATCCGACAGGCGGCGCTGACTCGCGGGAGTGCGGTTGCGGCCGCCGGTCAGCCCTCGACATAGTCGTCGATTGCGCTCTGCAGTTTCTCGACGTTTGCCGCCGTGGGCGCGCCCCTTGAAGATCACGTAACGGCGCAGTCGGTCGAACCCAGGGAGGTCTGTGTGCGGGAGAGGCCTATGTCGGCCGCAGCGCAGGACGAACACCGTTGTGTTTGGGAGCGATGTTCCGTTCCTCAGGCCGATAATAAAACCGGATGGACGAAGGTCGCTGAATGAGTCCCTCCAGGCGCTGAAGCGCGCGCTGTCGCATTCCGAAATCCGATAACCTTTTGTCCGTGCGATCGAGAAAAATCATCCGTGAGAATGACGACGCCGGCCTGAATAGGCGCATAATCCTCAGGCGTCTGTAGGCTCCGGTACTCCGCCAGCCCCGATACTGGCGCCTCGCTGGATGCAAAAACGCCGCCCGCTTAAATACATTGCGGGCGGCGGCTTCCAGCCCCGGGGGGATGGTGCAAAACCCCGGCGAAGATTGGTCCAGTTGGAGCCGCTCGAGGTTCAATCGCTACCAGAGCGACTTTTGACCCTGAAGCCATTCGCGCGGCCGTGCGTAGTGGTCCCACGGGCGTCGAGGCCGAGAAGTACGGGACTTTTGCAGAAGAATGCTGAAGCCGCGCCGCCAATGCACGAAACAGTGCAGACGAAGAAGCTTGGCTCGCCCTCGCTGAAGAATGGTTGAAGCTGGCGCGAGAGACTAACGTTGATGCATCCGCCCGACCGCCACAATAAGGCTTGGCCGATCGAGAACTTCCACTAATTGGTCGAGAAGGGCGCGCTCGTTATTGCGCGGTTGAGGCTTTAGGTATTCTTCCAAAATACGCTGCGCATCGCTGACGGCTTGAAGAGCCAGTTCTTCGTCTTGCATGGAGCTAAACTCCCATTGATCTCCAGATAACACAGATTTTATTAAATTTGTTCCATTTAAATTAAATCCGGGTTTTATGAAGAGCATTTGCGCGGAGTCTGGGCATGTGGTGCGTGTAACGAGGTGAGATGCACTCAATGGAGCGTCGGCTCAGCTGGTCCGCTTGGGAGTCGCAACCGAGCGTGGCATGCGTCGATTTCGGATTGAGTGGGCGCAGGAAGCGCAGCGACGTTATCGAGCGCTCCGATCAGTTCCGGTAGCCAGGCTGCGCGCGCCGCGGTGCTGGGGAGTGTCCTGCTGTTTGCACCCTGCATCTTCATGCCGGGGATCGAGGCTGAAATGACCCCCCCGTAGATCGCGTCCAGAAGCATGTTCAACATGATCGCCATCCCCCTTATTGGTTGGCAACCACGCTAAGGGCGGATTGTTTCGGGGGAACTTCGCCGCTCTGCGAAATGGTTTCGTGAGATACCGATGAAAGTCTGTCCGCGTCTATCGATCATGTGCTGGCACAACGGCGGAGGCGGGGGGGCTAAGCGATCGATTTGCTCGGGTCGTCCCGCGCGCGCCTTAGATCCGCTCCCCAGCCATTGTGAACGATGGCCTGGGCGGCAGGCCGCAAGCCACGCTCGCGGGCGCCGAACTACGGTTGAGATGGTGCTGAGACGACCGTTGCAAACACCGTAGCTATTACTCCGAGGCGTAAAAAAGGCGAGTTAGATCAACTAGGTTGACGGCCCCCTTCCGCCAGCCTATTCGCCCGGGGCCGTCGGTCTAGCTTACCCGGACAGGTGATAGGTGAATCAGTCGTCTAATCCGGCCACGCTCGACAAGCTGAAGCTCCGCATTCAGGCGTTGCGCGCCAAGACGATCGCCAATGGCTGCACCGAGGACGAGGCGCTGTCTGCCGCCGCCAAGGTCGCCGAGCTGCTCGATCGCCACGATCTGTCGCTTTCCGACGTCGAACTGCGGGCATCGCCGTGCGAGCGGAAGGTCTTTGAGACCCATCGCAAGAAGCGGATTCCCCTGGACGACTGCATCGGGGCGATCGCGCATTTCTGCGATTGCCGGGTCTGGCGCGAGAAGAACGCGGCCGGGGAGAACAGCTACGTGTTCTTCGGTCTCGGCGCGGATATCGAGGTCGCGCATTACTTGGCCGAGTTGATCGATGGCGCCGTGCGGGCCGAACTCGGCCGCTTCAAGACCTCGGTCGACTACGGCAGGTTCCGGCACCAGGAGCGACATCTGGCCAATGCCTCGTTCGCGCTCGGGATGGTGGCGTCGATCGCGGACAGGCTGCTGGCGATCAAGGCCGGTCGCGACCGGGTCAACGAAAGCACCGGCCGCGGGCTGGTGGTGCTCAAGACCTCGGTGGTCGATGCGGAATTCGACAAGCTCGACCTCAGGCTCCGGACCCAGCGCGGCGGCAGCCGGATGGTGTCGATGACGGCCTATGAGGCCGGCGGCGCCGCCGGCGCGTCGCTGGCGATCAATCCCGGCCTTGGCGGGGCGGAGTCGGGGACCAAGCACAAGAGAAGCTGAACGCATCGGGCGAGGGGGCTTCGCTCGATCGGGCCACCGCCACCGGGAGCACGCCCGCAACAGGCGATTTCGGAATAGTCGCATTATGCCACTGTTTTGCCCGACGTGTCAAATCGGGCTTTGCGGGACGCGCAAAGCGGGGCGTGCAAGCCCTTGATCCGACACGCACGGGCTACTGTGCATGGGGTTGTTTTCGACATTTGGGAGGCATGTCGGGGCCGATGGAACTCTCCGGCGGAACCGCGGGGACCCGCGGAACTTTTCGCCGGTGGCCGCGTTACTTTGCCATGGCTGAAGATCTTTCCTTTCGACGCAAACCACTGACCCCCGAACAGCGCCAGGCGCGCGATGCGGTACGCCGCGTCGAGGCTGAAAAGGCCATGCGCGACCATGAGCAGGCGCAAAAGGCGTTCTACGCCAATAAGGAACGATTGAGGGAAGAGCGGCTCGCGCGGGAAGCCCGAGAAGCTGCGGAGCCGAAGACCTGACCGAACGCGGTCGTCTCCACGGGCGTCGATCCTCTGTGCCAGCCTAGAGCCGGTTCGGGGCGCGCGTTGCGCTGAGGGCGAGCTTGAGTGCCTGGACAGCGCCTGCGAACCCGCCACGGGGAGACTGCGCTTCGATCGCTTCGGCTGCGATCCGACAATCGTCGGCGACCTTGAGCAATCCGCTTCTCGCGAGATCAAGGGTGGAGAGGGCGGCCTGCTCCAGGCAGACCCGTTGAAGCCGTCGAAACTCCCGCAACTCTTTGTTCATGCGTCAGCTCTCGATGTCCCGGGCCATGCGGCGCTGAGTCTGCTTAACGATTGGTAAACATCTCTGCCTATCCGGCCTGGCTGGCGCGGAGCTGGTGCGGCGCCCGCGCGCCCGCCCGGCCGCCTGCCTTGGCGGGCTTGACGGCGTTTGCCTTCCGCCGGAAGCTTTAGAGGATCCTGAACTGACATGAAGCGCGGAGACGTTCGCTCTCACCCAGTCCGATCTGCATCAAACGACAGCATTGGAGCTGACCATGACCACGTTCGACAAGCGCGAGCAGGGCTTTGAAGCCAAATTCGCTCACGACGAGGAGCTCCTGTTCAAGGCCACCGCCCGGTCCAACAAGCTGCTCGGCCAATGGGCGGCGGCGCAGCTCGGGCTCAGCGGCTCAGCCGCGGCAAGTTACGTGACCGCGCTGGTGACGGACAATCTGGAGAGCCAGATGATCGACGGCGTCGTGGGCAGGGTGTCGGACGATCTCTCCGGCAAGGGCGTGACGCGTGAGCAGGTCGCGCAGAAGCTCCAGGAGTGCCTGCACCAGGTCATTCAGCAGGTTGAATCGAAGTAAGCCGGCCCTTGCACCTCACTCGCCGTGCTCGCGCATGCCGGAATCGCCGAGCTTGTCGACGTAGGCGATGCCGAGCGCCGAGACGATGAAGGTGATGTGGATCAGGACCTGCCACATCACGCCGGTCTCGGTGAAGTTGGCGCGGTCCGAGCCGAGATTGCCGGCTTCGATGAAGGTGCGCAAAAGCGCGATGGAAGAGATGCCGATGATGGCCATGGCGAGCTTGATCTTCAGGACGCTCGCATTGACGTGGCCGAGCCATTCAGGCTCGTCGGGATGCCCCTGCAGGTCGAGCCGCGAAACGAACGTCTCGTAGCCTCCGACGATGACCATCACGAGCAGATTGGAGATCATGACGACGTCGATCAGCGCGAGCACGCTCATCATGATCTGATGTTCGGTGAGGTCGATCGCGTGCCAGGAGAGATGCCAGAGCTCCTTGAGGAACAGTACGATGTAGACGCATTGGGCCACGATCAGCCCGAGATAGAGCGGCAGTTGCAGCCAGCGGGAGCCGAAGATGATCATCGGCAGCGCGCCCAGGCGCGGCGCGGCCGGGGCGGATCCGGTCCCGGGCTTGGTTCTGGGCTCAGGCTCAACCGACATTCAGGCAGCATCCTCGCAGCGAGATGATCTTGGTTTCATCTAACCCGGTAAGATGGCCGGTGGAAGACGCGAGGCGCAGGTGCGGCCTTTCACGGCGCGATGGCGTGTCGTGTTACCCTGCCAGTCGGTTGTCGCGGGATCGAGAGGTGAGGGGATGCCTTGGACTGGGTTCGCTAGGAGGTCTGGCGCGATCGCCGTCGCTGTCGCCAGCCTGATGTGCGCAGCCGGCGGCCTGGAGGCCTTGGCAACGCCGCTGACGCCGTTTCGCGACGAGGCGCAGGCGCAACGTCATTGCCCGCAGGATCAGGTGGTCTGGCTCGACTTCAGGAAAGGCGTCTATTACGGCAAGAGGCAGAAGCGATACGGTCAGGGCTTTGACGGCAGCTTCGTTTGTCTGAGCGAGGCCCGCGACAGCTTCTATCGCCGCTCGCTATTGGGCCTGCGTTGAGCGGCGCGATCTCCGGCCGAAGAACGAAGGTTTCTCTATTTTCGGCCCGGCAGATTTACCGGCACGTGCGGGGAGGTGCTGATCACGCGCGGGCTACCGTCGGGATAGGTGCGGTCGCCGCGGATCAGCGATTCAAGAACCAGGAAAAATTTCTCAGCAAGCATTTGCGTCACCCTCGTTGGTGATGGCCTCATGAAATGAGTCGAGGCGCCAAACGCAGAAATTCAATCAACTAACCGGGAGCAGGGCAATAGCGGACCAGGCCGCATGCTGCGTCGCGGTGTAGTGGTTAGAAAGAAGGAAGGCAGTGGTCGTACTCAGCCAAAGGCCAGTGCCACGAGGCTCGAGCAGAGCAGAATCAAACCGCTGGCAGTCAATGCCAGGAAACCATCGGATACGAGGTCATGGTTGCGCATGGGACACCTGCCGCTCTTGTCTTCGATGCTCGGCCGGATTGCTTAAAATTGTCCGAACGTGCCGTCTTGAAAGAGGTGATGCTTGCCGTCCGCGCGACTGCCGTCAGGCCCTCGTGCGGTAACCTTCAAACGCATGGGCCAGGAAAATCCCCGCGCTTACCAGACCCATCAGTGCCGAAACCGTCTCGATCATCGTTAAATTCCAAATCCCACCCTTGCACGCGAGAGAACGCGGGCGGCCTTGCACAGTCAAAAGAATTCCAGGGAAGTTCGCGACAATGGGGGTGGAGTGAGGATTTGGCGCAACAGAATGTCCAGGACTGGCACACAGCAGGGCTGCGCGCTCCGTAGATCAACGGTGAGAAGCGAACGCCCCGTTTACCATCCCGGCGTGATGGCTGTGGGCTCCCCATTTCCGCCGTGTTCGGGTTGCGTTATCCTTACTGCTTCCGACGCGGTGGTGGGCCGCCTCGGAGCAAAGGGACGGACAGTGCTTCCCCGTAGCCAAAAGCGGGTTGGGTGCGTCTTCGGTAAAGTGGTATTTGGGGCACATGGGGATCCGACAGTCAGATTCGGTTTTGCGGGTCGCGCGCGGCGTCGCGGCGGTCGCAACCTGCCTCGCGCTCGCCAATTGCGCCTCCTCCAACAAGTTCGCCGGCCGGGTCGATCCGAAATACGGCGTGTCCTCGAGCCCCCGCGTCGTGGCTCTGGGCGATCCCGTGCCGAAGGGCGGCGGGACCTACCGCGTCGGCAAACCCTATGTGGTGGCGGGCCGGACCTATGTACCCGAGGAGGACGTGAACTATCGCGCCGAGGGCATGGCGTCTTGGTACGGCGATGATTTCCACGGCCGCCTGACCGCCAATGGGGAGGTGTTCGACATGGGCTCGCTGACGGCGGCGCATCCGACCCTGCCAATGCCGTCCTACGCGCGCGTGACCAATGTCTCGAACGGCAAGTCGCTGATCGTCCGCGTCAATGATCGCGGCCCTTATCACGGCAACCGGCTCATCGACGTCTCGAACAAGGCCGCCGAACTCCTTGAATTCAAAGGCAATGGTGTGGCGAAGGTCCGGGTCGAGTATGTCGGCCGGGCGCCGCTCGAAGGCTCCGACGACCGCCAGTTGATGGCAACCTTGCGCACCGGCGTTCCGGCGCCGACGCCCTCGATGGTTCGCGTCGCCTCTGCCAGACCCTTCGTGCCGGAGCTTGCGTCCTCTGGTCGGGGAGCGATTCGCGGCGACGTTCCGATGCCGGAGGGGCGGCCCTACAATCTTGGCAACACATCAGCCGATGTCGCCTCCATCAATGCGACCTCCGAAATGTCGGCGTCCAGCCGCAGCCGGGGCCGGGCGCTCCAGAATG
This sequence comes from Bradyrhizobium cosmicum, assembly GCF_007290395.2. Taxonomy (NCBI): domain Bacteria; kingdom Pseudomonadati; phylum Pseudomonadota; class Alphaproteobacteria; order Hyphomicrobiales; family Nitrobacteraceae; genus Bradyrhizobium; species Bradyrhizobium cosmicum. The sequence continues at coordinate 3,742,048 of NZ_CP041656.2, forward strand.
CCCGTGCGGTGTCCTACGACCGGGACGGCGGCTACGCGCCTGAGGGCGCTCCATCATCGGCCGATGGGGCTGCCGAGGCCCGCAGCATTCTGAGCGGCCGCGGTCTCTACTAACCAATCCCCGAAAATCCAGCGAGCTGCGTGCCCATCACTGTGCAACGCTCAGAACGGGATGCGCGCGCGTCCCGTGAACGTCCAGATCTGCGTGTTGCCGCCAATGCCGCCTGCTCGCGAACACGGCCGCGCGGCGCCTTTACCTGAGATGCGGATTTGTCGAAATGGACGAGGCGAACACGTCGCACGTCGCGATGCGGAAGGAGTTCGGCTAGCCTGACGACACGTTGCGCAGGAATGCCAGCAACGCCGCGTTGACCTCGTCGGGCCGTTCCTGCTGCACCCAATGGCCGGCGCCCTCGATGATCAGTCTTCGCGTGAGGTTGGGCAGCACGCGCTCGAGCTCGTTGACACGCTTGGCGCCGATCAGGCCGGTGATGACAGCATCTTTAGAGCCGGCGATGAACAGCGAGGGCTGGTGAATCTGTGCATCCTGCCAGGGCGCCGTCAGCTCCCAATTGCGGTCGAGGTTGCGATACCAGTTCAGCCCACCACGGAAGCCGGATTTCTGGAACGTCTCGATGAAATTGGCGAGCTCCGCCTCGCTGAGCCAGTCCGGAAGCGGCTCCTCGGGATGGCCGTGGCCGAGAAAGCCCTTGCCGTCCTGCACGAACATGGCAGCGCTGGGATCGGCAAGGCCGCGCCCGCCCAGCACGATGCGCATGGTCCGGGCGACGTCATGTTCCAACTCGGCCTCGGCGACGCCGGGTGTCTGGAAATACTGCCAGTAGAAATTGGTGACGCCGCCCTGGCGCAACAGCTCGAGCGGCTTGCCCCGGCCGCGGAACGGCGGCGGTACGCTCAGCCCCGCGACCGCCGTGAAGATATCGGGCCGGAACAATGCCGCGTGCCAGGCCACCGGTGCACCCCAGTCGTGGCCGACCACCATGGCCTTGGTCTCGCCGAGCGCCTGCACCAGGCCGACGACGTCGCCGACCGTGTCGAAAATTGAGTAGGCGGTGACGTCGGCCGGCGCCGCGCTTTGGCCGTAGCCCCGCATGTCCGGAGCGACCACGTGGAAACCGGCATCCGCAAGTGCCGGGATCTGGTGGCGCCAGGAGTACGACAGCTCCGGCCAGCCATGGCAAAGCACCACCAGCGGACCCTGGCCGGCTTCGCGGATGAACAGATCGATCCCGTTGGCCTTGATCACGCGGGTGGAAGACATCGCGTTTCCGCCTTGTTTCAGGGGTTTGGTCGAGAAATATGAGGTGCCACGATAGGGGCGCAGCGAGAATCGTGCAATCTCAGGTTCCGGCAACCAGCCTCGTGTTGTTCGCGAAGGTTCCAACTGTTAGAACGCCGCTCTCAGGGCTAGGCCATGGCATTTCGTCTTTTTCCGCTTCGTCGCAACCGGTTCACGGCCGGAATGCTGGCGCGCGGACTGATTGCTGCGGTTCTCATCGCGGCCATCGGCTCGGGCGGGGCGCTTTATGCTGCCAACCAGAGCGTCCAGGGCGCCAAGAAGGCAGAGGAGTCCGGCTTCGACGGCGACGCGCCCACCGCGATCCTGATCGAAGCCTCCAGCGGCAGCGTGCTGTTCGAGAAGAACGCCGACGAGCTGCGCGCGCCCTCCAGCATGATGAAGCTACTGACGGCGGAGGTTGTCTTCAATGCCATCAAGAAGGGCGACGTCAAGCTGACCGACGAGTACCGGATCAGCGAGAATGCCTGGCGCAAGGGCGGGGCGCCGTCGGGCGGCTCGACCATGTTCGCTGCCATCAACAGCAAAGTCTCGGTCGACGACCTCCTGCACGGCGCGATCATCCAGAGCGGCAACGACGCCTGCATCGCGCTGGCTGAAGGCATCGCCGGCAACGAGAAGATCTTCGCCGCCGACTTCATGACCAAGCGCGCCCGCGAGCTCGGGATGACGAAGTCGACCTTCGGCAATTCCAACGGCCTGCCGGACCCCGGCAACAAGATGACGGTGCGCGAGCTCGGCATTCTTGCCCGGCACATCATCCTGGACTTCCCCGAATTCTACAAACTGTTCGGCGAGAAGGAGTTCACCTGGAACAAGATCCGCCAGCCCAACCGCAATCCGCTGCTCAATTCGATGGAAGGCGCTGATGGACTGAAGACCGGGTTCACCAAGGAAGGTGGCTACGGTATGGTCGGCTCGGCGGTGCAGAACGGCACGCGGCTGATCGTCGTCGTCAACGGCCTGGAAGACCCCGAAGATCGCGCCACGGAAGCCAAGAAGATGCTGGAATGGGGCTTTCGCAATTTCGAGACCCGCACGCTGATCGCGGCCGACCAGCAGGTCGGCTACGCCAAGGTGTTCGGTGGCGAGAGTCGCTCGGTGAAGCTGGTGACCAAGACGCCCGTGAAGGTGATGGTGCACAAGAACGGCAGCGATAAGCTGATCGCCCGCGTCGTTTATAGCGGTCCGGTGCGCGCCCCGGTCGAGGCCGGCCAGAAGGTCGGCGTGGTCAGGGTCTGGCGCAGCGGCAACATCGCGGTGGAGACGCCGGTCTACGCGGCCGAGGCGGTCGGCACCGGCTCGACCATGCGCCGCGCGATCGACGGCGCCAGCGAGCTCGTGATCGGCATGTTCCGCGCAGGCGCCGAGAAGCTCTGATCATGAGTGAACGCGCGGTACAGCGGCCGTCCGGACGGGGACGCTTCGTTACCTTTGAAGGCGGCGAGGGGACGGGCAAGTCGACCCAGATCAAGAAGCTCGCCGACCGCCTCAAGGCGGCAAGGATGCGCATCCTCGTCACGCGCGAGCCGGGCGGCTCGCCGGGCGCCGAGATCATGCGCCATCTGGTGCTGTCAGGCATGGGCAAGCTGCTTGGACCCGAGGCCGAGACGCTGCTGTTCGCCGCCGCCCGCGACGACCATGTCCGCACCGTGATCCAGCCCGCGCTCAACCATGGCGCCTGGGTACTGTGCGACCGCTTTGCCGACTCGACGCGCGCCTATCAGGGTAGCCTCGGCAGCGTTCCGGTCGGCCTCATCAACGCAATGCAGCGAGTCACGATCGGTGATCTCAAGCCGGACCTCACCATCATCCTCGACCTGCCCGTCGAGATCGGCCTGCAGCGTGCAGCCGCGCGTCGTGGCAGCGGCACGCCCGACCGGTTCGAGGGCGAGAAACTCAGCTTCCATCAAGGCCTGCGCGAGGCCTATCGCAAGATCGCTGCGGACGATCCTGACCGCTGCGTGCTGATCGACGCCAATTCTGATCCCGACACGGTGGCCGCACGTGTCTGGACGGCGCTGCGCGATCGCCTCCTGCCGACTCCCGCTTCGGTGGTGTCAGCATGAGTCGGCGTCCCGTCGAGCGCGAGTCCGCCATTCCGCATCCGCGCGAGACGAGCCTGCTGTTCGGCCATCACGAAGCCGAAGCGGCGCTGCTCGCGGCCTATCGCAGTGGGCGTATTCCGCATGCCTGGCTGATCGGCGGGCCGCAGGGGATCGGCAAGGCGACGCTGGCTTACCGGATGGCGCGTTTCGTGCTCGCCCACGGCCAGCCGCTGGCGGCCGCCGTGCAGGCTGCCGATGACCTTGCGGTGGACGCGGACCACCCGGTGGCACGGCAGGTTGCGGCCAGCTCCCATGGCGGCCTGCTGACGCTGGAGCGCACCGCCAACGACCGCGGCGTGATGCGCACCGTGATCACCGTGGACGAGACGCGCGAGACGATCGGCTTTTTCGGATCGACCGCGGCGGCCGAAGGCTGGCGCGTCTGCATCGTTGACACCGTCGACGAGCTCAATCCGAATGCGGCCAACGCGCTGCTGAAGATTCTCGAAGAACCGCCGCAGCGATCGCTGTTCCTGCTGGTAAGCCACGCGCCCGCACGCGTGCTCGCCACAATTCAGTCACGCTGCAGAAAGCTGCGCCTGCGCCAGCTCGCAACCGACGATGTGATTGGCGCCGCCGCCGCAGCCGCCGACCTCGATCCGAACGATCCCGCTCTGCGCGAAGCGGCGGAGGCCTCCGAAGGCAGCGTCGCGCGTGCGCTGACGCTGCTTGGCGGCGACGCCCTGAAGCTTCAGCAGCGTACGGCGGCGCTGCTGGCGAAGCTTCCGCAGGTCGATCCGCGAGAATTGCACACGCTCGGCGATTCGCTCGGGACCAGCGACCGCGTCGCGCTGGCGGCCTTCATCGACGGCATCGACCGCTGGATCGCGGAACGCCTGCATGTCGACGAGGCCAATGCCAACCAGAACCTGCCGCGCCTTGCGCGCCTAGCTGAGGTATGGGAAAAGATCGTCCGCGCCGCACGCGACACCGAAACCTACAATCTGGAGCGAAAGCCCTTGGTTTTTTCGGTGTTCGGCTGGCTGGCGGACGCAGCGCGCTAGAGCATGATCCGGAAAGTGTGCAGCCGTTCTGCAAGAGGATCATGCTCAAACCAATGACCGAACGCAGGTTCGTTTCCAAATTTCGAGAAGCCGGTAAAGGAATTCGTCGTGGCCACGCGAGCTAAGAAAACCGTCAAAGCCAAAAGCAGCAAGAAAAGGGCTGCCAAGAAGGCCGTGAAGAAAGCCGCGAAGAAGGCTGCAAAAACGCGCGCGTCCAAGACTGCCAAGAAGGTCAAGAAAGGCAAGAAAGCCGTTGCAAAGAAGGGCGTGAAGAAGAGCGCCGCGAAGACGGCAAATAAGGCCGGCAAGAAGGCTGCGAAGAAGCAGGTCATCGCAAAGAAGACTTCGAAGACAAGGACCGCCAGCAAGCCAGCCAAGGCCTCCGGGAAGAACAAGGCTCCGGCGAAGAAGGTGGTCGGGAAGGCGAGGGTGACTGCTCCCGCCGTGACCGCCGCACCGGCTCCTGTCGTCACGCCGCCGAAAGCTGCCAAGCCGAAGGCGCCGCGCGTTCCGAATCCCGTCGCGGCGGCGCAGGTCACCGCCCCCGTTGCCGCCCCCGCGCGCGACAATCTCTTCTACATCACGACAGCAATCGCCTATCCCAACGGCAGCCCGCATATCGGCCACGCCTATGAAGCCATCGCGACCGACGTGCTGGCGCGCTTCGCGCGGCTCGACGGCAAGGACGTGTTCTTCCTGACCGGCACCGACGAGCACGGCCTGAAGATGATCCAGACCGCGCAGAACGAGGGCCTTACTCCGTCCGCACTGGCCGCCCGCAACGCGGCCCGCTTCAAGGAAATGGACGAGCGTCTGAACGTTTCGTTCGACCGTTTCATCCGGACCACCGAAGAGCAGCACCATCGCTCCAGCCAGGAGATCTGGCGGCGCATGGAGGCGAACGGCGATATCTATGCCGACACCTATTCCGGCTGGTATTCGGTGCGTGACGAGGCCTATTACGCCGAGGAGGAGACCCGCCTGAACGACGACGGCGTACGCCTCGGCCCGCAGGGGACGCCGGTCAACTGGGTCGACGAGAAGAGCTATTTCTTCCGGCTGTCGTCCTATCAGGACAAGCTGCTGAAGCTCTACGCCGAACGCCCTGATTTCATCGGACCGGACTCGCGCAAGAACGAGGTGGTGAGCTTCGTCAAGGGTGGACTGCGCGATCTCTCGATCTCGCGCACGACCTTTGACTGGGGTGTCAAGGTGCCGGGCGACGAAGAGCACGTGATGTATGTCTGGGTCGACGCGCTGACCAATTACATCACCGGCGTCGGATTCCCCGACGAGAGCGACAAGAACTGGCGCTACTGGCCGGCCGATGTGCACATCATCGGCAAGGACATCATCCGCTTCCATGCGGTGTACTGGCCGGCGTTCCTGATGTCGGCCGGGATCCCCGTGCAGAAGCGGGTCTATGCCCACGGCTTCCTGTTCAACAGGGGCGAGAAGATGTCGAAGTCGGTCGGCAACGTCGTCGACCCCTTCAACCTTGCCGACCAGTACGGCGTCGACCAGATGCGCTATTTCTTCCTGCGCGAGGTGCCGTTCGGCCAGGACGGCAACTACAACCATGAAGCCATCGTCGCGCGTATCAATGCCGATCTCGCCAACGACCTCGGCAACCTCGCACAGCGCTCGCTGTCGATGGTCGCAAAGCAACTCGGCGGCGTACTGCCGGAGCCCGGCGAGTTCAGCGACAACGACAAGGCGATCCTGGCGATGGCCGACGGCATGATCGCGGCGAGTCGCGAAGCGATGGCGACGCAGCAGATCCATCACTGGCTCAACGCCGTATGGGCCGTGGTCGCGGAAGCCAACCGCTATTTCGCGGGCGAGGCGCCGTGGGCGCTGGCCAAGACCGATCCGGCGCGACAGAAGACGGTGCTCTATGTCACCGCCGAAGTCGTGCGCCAGATCGCGATCCTGGCCCAGCCGGCGATGCCGACCGCCTCCGGATTGCTGCTCGACAGCCTCGGGATCCCCGCGGGAGAGCGGAACTTCGCTGCGCTTGGCGATGCCAAGCGCATTGCACCGGGCTCGATGCTGCCGGCGCCGACACCGGCGTTCCCGCGTTACATCGAACCGGCGGCGTAAGGCGTTCGCGCGATGTTGGTCGACAGTCACTGCCATCTGGATTTTCCGGATTTCGCGGAAGATCTCGACGGGATCGTGTCGCGTGCGCGTGCGGCCGGCATTGGCCGCATGGTCACGATCTCGACGCGGGTGCGAAAGCTGCACCAGCTTCTGGCGATCGCCGAGCGCTACGACGATGTCTATTGCTCGGTCGGCACCCATCCGCACCATGCGGATGAGGACGACGGCATTTCGCCGGACGAACTGATCGCGCTGACGGAGCATCCCAGGGTCGTCGCGCTCGGTGAGGCCGGTCTCGACTATTTCTACGACAATGGCTCGCCGGAGGCGCAGGCGAGGGGCTTTCGTGCCCACATCGCAGCCGCTCGCGCGACTGGTCTGCCGCTGGTGATCCACACCCGCCAAGCGGACGAAGACTGTGCCCACATCCTGGAAGAGGAGGTGGCCAAAGGATCGTTTCGTGCCGTGCTGCATTGTTACACGGGCGGGCGCGAACTGGCACTGAAGGCGGTGTCGCTCGGTCTCTACATCGGCTTCACGGGAATCCTGACCTTCAAGAAGTCGGAAGCCCTGCGCGCGCTGGCGGCCGAACTGCCGTCTGACCGTATTCTGGTTGAAACAGACTCGCCCTATCTTGCGCCCGGCAAGTTTCGGGGCAAACGCAACGAGCCGGCCTATGTGGTCGAGGTCGCAAAGGTGCTCGCCGAGACGCGCGGCGTGTCGTTTGAGGAGATCTCGCGCCAGACCACCGAAAACTTCTTCCGCCTGTTCTCCAAGGTGAAAGCTTGAGATTGGGAGCCGCATGACGCTGACGCTGACGATCCTGGGCTGCGGCTCCTCCGCCGGCGTACCGCGCCCGGCACTCGGCTGGGGTGCCTGCGATCCCAACAATCCCAAGAACCGCCGCCGGCGCTGTTCGCTGCTGGTCGAACGGAAGTCCGAGCACGGCACCACACGGATCGTGATCGACACCTCGCCGGATTTGCGCGAGCAATTGCTCTCGACCGATGTCGACCACATCGACGCGGTGTTCCTGACCCACGAGCACGCCGACCAGACCCACGGCATGGACGATCTTCGTTCGGTCGTCATGCACATGCGCCGGCGCATCCCGACCTATTTCAACCAGTCCACCGCCAAGGACATCATGGCGCGGTTCTCCTACTGCTTCATTTCGCCGGAGGGCAGCGACTATCCGCCGATCCTGACGCGGCATTCGATCGAAGCGGGCGAAGAGCAGACCATTCTGGGGAAGGGCGGTGCCGTGACCATGACGGCCTTTCTGGTGCAGCACGGCCAGATCCCGGCGCTCGGCTATCGCATTGGGAATGCCGCCTACACGCCCGACCTCAACGATATTCCGCGCGAGAGTTGGGGCGCGCTGGAAAATCTCGACCTCTGGATCGTCGACGGTCTGCGCTACACCCAACATTCAAGCCATTTCAGCATCAACGACGCGCTGTCCTGGATCGAACGCTTCAAGCCGAAGCGCGCTGTCATCACCAACATGACCGCCGACGTCGATTACGAGGTGATCCGGCAATCGCTGCCATCAGGCGTAGTGCCGGCTCATGACGGGCTGCGGCTGGAGACGCACTAAGCGCATCCGGCGCAAATTTGCCGCTGCCCGGCATGCTCCTTGCTTTCGCGAGCCTCATCGTGTTGGTCTAACGTCTCAAAGACAGGCGTTGGACTGAGGCGATAATCAAGCGGGTCTGGCGATATCGCCGGGCTTCATCGAGCCGCAAGATGAAGATGGGGGCCAGGTTGGCAAGGCACGGCGACGACGTAACGGCCGTTGGGCTGGTCCGACGCGTTTTGGATATGCTCTACCTTGGTGCGGGCTACGCCGCCGGCGTCTTCCTTTTTGCGATCTTCGCGATCATGATGGTGATGTCGATCGGGCGGCAGTTTACGCTCAACATCCCGGCCGGCGACGATTTTGCCTCGTGGTGCATGGCCGCGATGGCGTTCCTGGGCCTCGCTCATACCTTCAAGCGCGGCGAGATGATCCGGGTCGGCCTTCTGCTCGAACGCTTGCGCGGGCGGACCAAGCAGGTCGCGGAGATTGTGGCGCTCTGCGTTGCGACGGCCTTCATTCTCTACTTTACCCGACATGCGATACAGATGACTTACGACTCCTGGCGCTTCAACGACGTGGCGCAGGGCGTGGTCGCGCTTCCGCTCTGGATTCCCCAACTCGGCTTTTCCGGCGGCCTTGCGATCCTGTCGATCGCTTTGATCGATGAAACGATCAACGTCGTCGGCGGTCACCGGCCGAGCTACGAGAGGGGCTCGCCGGACGAGACGCCCGACGAATTCATCGAGCGTATCTCGCAAGGCGGCGGCGGTTGACCATGGCCAATCTCGGCTTGATCGAGCTCTCCTTCATCCTCCTTGGCGTCATGGTCCTGCTGCTGGGAAGCGGCATCTGGATCGCGGTTTCGCTTGGGCTCGTCGGCTTCGTGGCGATGGCGCTGACCACGAGCCTGCCGCTTGGCTCGGTCCTGGCGACCACCACTTGGAGCGCAAGCTCGTCCTGGACGCTGGCCGCGCTGCCGCTGTTCATCTGGATGGGCGAGATCCTGTTCCGCACCAAACTCTCGGAGGAGATGTTCCGTGGCCTGTCGCCCTGGGTGCAGTGGCTGCCGGGACGGCTGACGCATGTGAACGTGATCGGCTGCGGTATCTTCGCGGCGGTCTCTGGGTCCTCGGCTGCGACCTGCGCGACCATTGGCAAGATAGCGCTGCCCGAGCTCGACAAGCGCGGCTACGACAAGGGCCTGAGCCTCGGATCGCTGGCGGGCTCCGGCACACTCGGCCTGCTGATTCCGCCATCGATCCCGATGGTCGTCTATGCTGTGACGGCAAACGTCTCCGTGCTTCAGGTGTTCCTCGGCGGCTTCCTGCCGGGCGTGCTCGTGATGGTGCTCTATTCCGGCTACATCATCATCTGGTCGCTGCTCAATCCGAAGAAGGTCCCCCCACGCGACCCGCCAATGCCGTTTCGCCGGAAGCTGCAAGAGTCCGCCAAGCTCGCCCCGTGCCTGCTTCTGATCCTGGCCGTCTTCCTCTCGCTCGTCCTTGGTTTTGCGACCGCGACCGAATGTGCCGCCTGGGGCGTCTCCGGCGCGTTGCTGCTGGCGTGGTGGAGCGGCACGCTCACGCGCCAGACTTTCTTCGAGAGCATCATGAGCGCTACGCGCCTGACCTGCATGATCATGCTGATCCTGGCAGGCGCCGCCTACACGACAGCCGCGATGGCCTATACGGGCATCCCGGCGGCGCTTGCGACCTGGGTCCAGGGACAGCAGCTCACGCCGGGCATGCTCGCGCTCTATTTGAGCATCATGTACATTATTCTGGGATGCCTGATCGATGGCATCTCGATGATCGTGCTGACCGCAGTCATCGTGCTACCGATGGTGAAGCAGGCCGGGCTCGATCTGGTCTGGTTCGGCGTCTATCTCATCATCCACGTCGAGATGGCGCAGATCACGCCGCCGGTCGGCTTCAACCTGTTCGTGCTCCAGAATATGAGCGGCCGCGATACCCTCACCGTGGCGCGGGCAGCGTTTCCGTTCTTCGTTCTGCTGCTGGCGGCCGTATTCATCATCACAGAATATCCGCAGATCGTGCTGTTCCTGCCCAAGCTTGCCTTTCCTGATTGATCGCACCAGACTTTCGAATTGACCGTGAGGAGAAGTATGATGACGTCTCATTTGCTCCGCGCCGCCCTGATCGCAGGCGCCGTGTTGGCGGCTGCGCCTGCTTTTGCCCAGACCAAATGGAATTTGCCGGCGGCATACCCGTCGGACAATCCCCATTCGGAAAATCTGGTTGCTTTCGCCAAGGACGTTGAAGCCGCCACGTCCGGAAAGCTGCTGATCACCGTTCACCCGAACGCCTCGCTCTTCAAGGCGCCCGACATCAAACGCGCGGTCGTGACCGGGCAGGCGCAGATGGGTGAACTGCTGTTGTCTATCCATGAGAACGAGGATCCTGTGTTCGGCATCGACGTGGTGCCGTTCCTCGCGACCAGCTTTCCGGATGCGATGAAGCTGTATCAGGCCTCGAAGCCGCTGATCGCCAAGAAGCTCGACGCGCAGGGCCTTAAGCTCCTTTTCGTCGTGCCGTGGGCGCCACAGGGTGTCTATGTCAACAAGCCGCTCGCGACGATCGAAGACATGAAGGGCCTAAAATGGCGAGCGTACAACGTCGGAACGGCGCGTATCGGCGAACTTGTCGGAGCGCAGTCCGTCACGATCCAGGCGGCTGAACTGCCACAGGCGCTTGCGACCGGCGTGGTGAATTCGTTCATGTCGTCGGGCGGCACCGGTTACGATTCCAAGGCCTGGGAGTCGCTGAAATATTTCTATGATGTGCAGGCCTGGATTCCGAAGGACTACACCTTCGTCAACAAGGCCGCGTTCGAGGCGCTCGACAAGCCCACACAGGACGCCATTCTCAAGGCCGCCGCAACGGCGGAAACGCGCGGCTGGAAAGCCTGGCAAGAGAAGGCCAGTTGGTATCTCGACCAGCTCAAGGCCAAGGGCATGGCGGTCGAGCCCCCGAGCCCGGCGCTGAAGGCCGGATTCCAGAAGGTCGGCGAGCAGCTCACCGCCGACTGGCTTAAGAAAGCCGGCGCCGACGGCCAGGCCGTGGTCGAAGCTTACAAGAAGATGTGAGGGCAGGAAGCCTCTCTGCCATTGCGACCAATTGCGACCACAAGGCAACGGCGCCGCAAGGGGGCGCTGCGCCTTGCTGCTGGGGCGGCGCTCGAACGGAGCGCCGTTAACTGGGCTACGCCGTAATCGCCTTCGCCGATCCGACCTCATTGCGCAGCAGGAATTTCTGGATCTTGCCCGTGGACGTCTTCGGGATTGGTCCGAACACGACCGCCTTCGGCGTCTTGAAGCCGCTCATATGCGTACGGCAGAAGGCGATGATGTCGGCTTCTGTTGCGCTGGCGCCATCCTTCAGTTCGACGAAGGCGCAGGGCACCTCGCCCCATTTCGGGTCGGGCTTTGCGACCACGGCCGCGAACAGCACGGCCGGATGCTTGTAGAGGATGTCCTCGACCTCGACGGACGAGATGTTCTCGCCGCCGGAGATGATGATGTCCTTGGAGCGATCCTTGATGGTGACGTAGCCGTGCTCGTCGAGCACGCCGAGATCGCCGGTGTGAAACCAGCCGCCCTCGAACGCTTCCTTCGTCGCCTTCTCGTTCTTGAGGTAACCCTTCATCACGATATTGCCGCGGAACATGACTTCGCCGATGGTCTCGCCGTCGCGCGGCACCTGCTGCATGGTCTGCGGGTTGATGACGGTGACGCCTTCCTCGAGCGGGTAGGGCACGCCCTGCCGCCGCTTCATCCGCGCGCGCTCGGCGGGCGGAAGCTCGTCCCAGCCAGGCTGCTCGGCGCAAACGGAGGCGGGGCCGTAGACCTCGGTCAGGCCATAGACGTGGGTGAGCTTGATGCCGATGTTTTCCGCGCCTTCGAGCACCGCAACCGGCGGTGCTGCACCGGCGATCAGCCCGACCACGCGACGGACGGCGTTGCCTTTCGGCGCATCGGGCGCGTTGATCAGCGTGTTGTAGACGATCGGCGCGCCGCACATGTGAGTGACGCCGTGCGTCCTGATCAACTCGAAGATCCTGGTCGGCTCGACCTTGCGCAGGCAGACGTTGATGCCGGCGGCTGCAGCCATGGTCCAGGGAAAGCACCAGCCGTTGCAATGGAACATCGGCAACGTCCAGAGATAGACCGGGTGCTGGCCGAGATTGCCCGCGAGGATGTTGCTGACAGCGTTGAGATACGCGCCGCGATGATGGGTGACGACGCCCTTGGGATTGCCTGTCGTGCCCGAGGTGTAGCTCAGTGCGATGGCGTCCCATTCGTCGCGTGGCGTGATCGCGACGAAGTCCGGATCGCCTTGCGCGACGGCGGCCTCATACTCGATCTCGCCGATGCGCTTGCCGCCTTTGAAGGACGCATCGTCGACATCGACAACGAATGGCCTCGGTCCCTTCATCTGTGCCAGCGCGTCGGTGATGACGCCTGAAAATTCGGGGTCGACCAGAATGATTTTCGCGCCGCCATGGTCGAGCTGAAACGCGATCGAGGGCGCATCGAGACGGATGTTGAGCGCGTTGAGTACGGCACCCGTCATCGGCACAGCGAAATGCGCCTCGTTCATCGCCGGAATGTTCGGCAGCATCGCCGCGACGGTGTCGCCGACGCCGATGCCCTTGCCGGCAAGCCAGGAGGCAAAACGCTTGCAGCGCTCATGCGTCTGGCGCCACGTGAAGCTGCGGCCCTCATAGACCGTGCTGACGTGATCGGGATAGACGGCGGCGCTGCGCGCCAGGAAGCTCAGCGGGCTCAGCGGCACGTAGTTGGCGGGGGTTTTGTCCAGGCCGATGTTGTACTGGTTCTGCCGCTCGCTCATCGACACCCTCCTTGAACGCCGCCCTCTACAGGAATCCGATCGAGATCCAGGGGAAGATCGCGACGATGATCAATCCCACCAGCAGCGCCAGCAGATAGCCCCAGATCGGCCTGATGCCTTCGGCTGGATCGACCTTTCCGATGGCGCAGGCGGCATAATAGCCGACGCCGAACGGCGGGGCGAATAGCCCGATACCCATCGCCAGAATGATGATCATGGCGTAGTGCACCTCGTGCACCCCGACCAGCCGCGCGATCGGAAACATCAGCGGTCCGAACAGCACGATGGCTGGAATACCTTCCAGCACGCTGCCGAGGATCACGAAGGCCAGGATTGAGACGGCGATGAAGGTCGCGGCGCCGCCGGGCAGGCCGGTCATGGAAGCCGCCAGCGCTCGCGAGAAGCCGGATTGGGTCAGGCCCCATGCCATGCCGGTCGCAGTGCCGATGATCAGCAGGATCGCGCCGGACAGGCAGGCGGTCTCGATCAGCATCGGCAGGAGCCGCCGCCAGTCGAACTGGCGGTAGATCAGAAGCCCGATGACCAGCGCGTAGACGATGCCGATCGTCGAGACTTCGGTGGCGGTCGCGATGCCTTCGACGACGGCGTAACGGATCACGAAGGGCAGGGCCAGGGCAGGGATCGAGACCACGAACGCACGGGCGATCTCGCCCGACGTGGCGCGCCGGACGTGGCTGAGATCCTCGCCGCGGTAGCGCCACCACACCAGCCCCGACAGCGTCAGCGCCAGCACGACGCCGGGCAGCAGGCCGCCGGTGAACAGCGCCGAGATCGAGACGCCCGTGACCGATCCGATGGTGATCAGCACCAGGCTCGGCGGAATGGTTTCGGTCTGGGCGCCGGTGGCGGCGAGCAGGGCGACGAGATCGCCGGGCTTGGCGCCGCGCTGCTTCATCTCCGGAAACAGCACCGGTGCGACGGCCGCCATGTCGGCCGCCTTGGCACCGGAGATGCCGGAGACCAGGTACATGGCACCGACCAGCACGTAATGCAGGCCGCCGCGGACATGGCCGAGCAGGCTTGCCAGGAACGCCACCATCGCCCGCGCCATGCCGGTCATTTCGATCAGGAGCCCGAGGAAGACGAACAGCGGCACCGAGAGCAGGATGAGGTGGCTCATGCCCTCGTCCATCCGTCCGACCAGCACCATCAACGGGGTCCGCGTGGTCAGCGCCAGATAGCCGAAGATCGCAAGCCCAAAGGCGAACGCGATCGGCACGCCGGCGAACACGCAAAAGCCGACCACGCCGACGAAGAAGATAATGAGGTTGATGTTGCCGAGCGGCTTGAACAGCGGCTGCGCGAACCAGAACAGGGCGATCAACACGACGACCGTTGCCACGGCAGTCAGCAAGGTCTTGAGGTTGCCGACACGGGCGAGCCGCAGCAGCGCGAACAGCACCATCAGGCAGATGCCTACAGGCAGCGCGGCCGCGCGCCAGGTGTTGGAGATCTGGAGTGCCGGTGTCGTGATGAAACTCTCTTCGTAGGCATATTCATAGGACGGGTGCACGATCAGCAGCAGGAACGCCAGCGCCGCGCAGGTCGCAACGACGTCGAGATAAGCCCAGAGCCTGGGACCGGCGCTCGCGACCAGCGCCGTCATCCGCATGTGCTCGCTGCGGCGGAATGCGACCGCCGAGCCCAGCATCGCCAGCCACAGGAACAGCATCGAGGCCAGCTCGTCGGACCACACCAGCGGCGCATGCAGCACGTAGCGCGAGACCACGCCGGCAAACAGGATCACGATCTCGGCGACGACAAGGATCGCCGCCGGGATCTCGACCAGCCATTTGAGTGCAAGCTCGATGGAACCGAGCAGGGACCGGCGGCGAGGGGACTGAGCCACCTCGCCGGCCAAGGTGGGTGTCACCGCTGGCGTCATCTCGACATGAGCCATGTAGGCTAAACTCCTGGCAAGGCCCCTATTGCTGACGCGTTACGACAGTTTGCCGACGGATTTTTCGAGCAGCTCCCAGGCCTTCTCGCCGTACTTGCCCTTCCACTCATTGTAGAAGCCTGCCGAGCGCAGCTTGTCGCGGAACGGCCCGACCTCGGGCTGGTTGAACAGCAGGCCCTTGCCGGTCAGCTCCTGCCTGACGCTGATATTGAGCTTCTCGGTGTCCTCGCGCTCCTTCACGGCGGCGGCGTTGACGTTCCTGGCGACGATGGTCTTGATGTCGTCCGGAAGCGCAGCCCAGGCGCGGCGGTTCATCAGGAACCAGAAGCCGTCCCACATGTGGTTGGTCATCGAGCAGTACTTCTGGACCTCGTACAGCTTCGCCGTCGAGATCAGCGCCAGCGGGTTCTCCTGGCCCTCGACGATCTTGGTCTGCAGCGCCGAATAGACCTCGGCGAAATTGATCGAGGCGGGCGAGGCGTCGAACGCCTTGAACATCGAGGTCCACAGCGGCGACACCGGCACGCGGATCTTGAAGCCCTTGAAGTCGTCAGGACCGTTGATCGGCTTGGTCGAGGACGTGGTCTGGCGGAAGCCGTTGTCCCAGATCTTGTCCATGACCTCGAGGCCGGCCTTGTTGATCTCGCCACGCACATAGGCGCCGAGGTCGCCGTCCATGGCCTTCCAGACCGTGGGGTAATCGGGGAACGCAAAGCCGATGCCGTTGATCGAGGCCGCCGGCACCAGGGTCGCCAGGATCAGGCCGGACAGCGTGAAGAACTCGACGCCGCCGGAGCGCACCTGGCTCAGCATGTCGGTGTCGGAGCCGAGCTGGCTGTTCGGGAACACTTGCATGTCGAACCGGCCATTGGTCTCGGTCTTGATGGCCGCCGCCATCTCACGGGCGCGCGCCACGAACGGATGCGATTCCGGCAGGTTGTTGGCGAACTTGTAGGTGAACTCGGCGGCCTGGGCACGGGCCACATAGGGCGCGCTGACGCCGCCAAAGACGGCGGTCGCGGCGGAGGCCTTGAGAAGCGTGCGTCGGGAAAAACGGGTTGAAAAGACCATGGGTCTGCTTCCTCGGAAGTTTGTTCTTGTTGTGAGATGCAAACCTATACGGACGTCGGGCCAGAAGGTCATCTGCGATCTCGCGAAGCTCGCTTATTGCAGCCGGACAACGTCGCGGCAATATCGGCTTTCGGCGAGATGCGCCGGACAAGAAACGCGAGAACAACCCCATGCACAGTAGCCGTCAAGCGCTGCGGCGTCGGTTGAGGTTCAAGCCGGAAACAGGCCTAGAGCAAAGGCGCTGTGGCAGGAGATCCAACTAAGTATTTGATAGAACTGTAGATAAATATATTCCATAATATACCTTATGCGAATTGTGGATATGGTGCCGCTGGTGTTGGGTTGTGAAGCTTCTCTCTTAATCTGAGTCTGTTCTCAGCCATTTTGAGTCTGTCTAGGAGACAATCGTCGAGCCGCAGGCCGCGATCGCCACAGCCCGGTAGACGCTGGCTTCCTTGGCAAACGCGACTGCAGCCCACGTCCACCCTTCGGCGGAGAACTCGCCAGCGTTCGTCGCTGGAGATGCGGAACGAAAGGCATGGGAAGCTAAGTCCGCTGAATCGCACGGTCAGTTACCGCGCGATCGGGGTTTCTAACGCAGCATCGCTCATTTTGGCCTGGGCCTCGCGCACCGGATGTCGCGATCAACTGACCGCGTGCCGATACCAAGAATCCGTTACGGTGACGCCGTCAGGAGGGCTTCGAGCTCACTTGATCCTGTTGGCCGGCACGATGGTCTTGGTCGGAGCAAACGGCAGCTCGGGCGCCCCCGCCCTCACCTGCGCTTCCAGTCCAAGCGATAACACTATGGACTCTATTCCTCGGTCACCGTCGGTCGCACCTCGGAGCCAGCCACCGGATAATAGTCTCCGAGCTTCGAATGGCGCGCCAGATTCATGGGTCGGTAGAGCGCCAATTCGTAGTAGTGCTGGACTCCGTCTTTGGCCGCGAGGCGTTCCAACACGCTGGAATGCAGGATGGCTTCGGGCTGGACCTCGCGGAGTCCTTCGGCCCACTTGAAGCGCCCCCCGAGCCAGCCGGGCTCGCGCTCGTCGTGCTGCGGACCGAGCGGGTCCGGATTGAGCTTGAGATATCGGTCGTCGACCCTGATGCCGAAACCGTCTGCAGTCTGCCCATCCGGGAGGTTTCTGGCTGCGTGAACCATCCAGGCGAGCGTGATATCGGACAAGCGTGCCTCGTTTTCCGGATAGCTGCCGCCTACGTCGCTGTGGTTGCCCGCGAACCAGATCTGCTGCAGCCAATCCGGATACTCGTCCGGACGTTCAGGTCCCTTGTTGTGAGCCCCTCCCCACGGCACCCTAGCGAAATCGGCGCGGTTCTCGTCGATCGACATGGCGTGGCGCGCATACCAGACCGCGTTGTTCAGGTGCAGGTCGTAGAACTGCATCTTGGGCGTCGCGAGATGAAGCGTCTGAAGGAACGAATGTTCTTTCAGGCCGGTCGCAAACTTCACGTGGGTCGCGACGTATCCGACCAACGCGGCGAGAGCCGCGACGCCCATCGACCAGAAGAAGGTCGGCAGGAACGGAAACAGGAAGAACGACTGCGCGTAGCTGGCCGCGAGGATGAGGAGCGCGGCGGAACCGACCAGCGCCCCGGAGAGCAGATAGCTTCCCAAAGCCGCGACGGTGTCGAACACGCCGATGAAGAACGGCACCGCGTTCGGGCCGCCAGTCCGGTCGCTGCCGTACCGTTGTCGGAAGCGCTCAGCGAGAGCGACGCGCTGCGCCAAATACGCCGCGTCCTTCGGCGAGCTGACGTGCTGGTACACTGTCTTGACTGCTTCCCGAGCGACACGGGTCGTCGTTCCCACGTCGCGACGCAGCGGCGACCCATCGGGCATTCTGGTCGGCACGCCGCAGAGCCCGATCACCGCCGCCAGGCATCTCACTGTGTAGGCGCCTCGACTGAAGCCGAACAGGAAGATCCGGTCTCCGGGCCTCCACATGCGGATGATGGCTGCGTAGCAGTCGACGATGTTCGTCGTGATCCCAAGCCCGGTCGCTTGGCTCGCGACATTGTGGAGCCATCGGTAGGCCCGCGTGGCGAAGATCGCTCCTCCGGGCGGCTGGGAGCCAAGACCAGCATCGTAGAACGCCAACTGGTCCGCAGGGTCGATGTCCGTGTCGGGGCCGCAGCGGCTCGCGCGGTACAGCTTGTAGATGTTGGACCGATTTTCGTCCGGACGCAGGCCACCAGCCTGGCCCGTACCATCGGAAAAAATCAAGATATTGCGCCCCCTTAGGGACGGGTTCTCAACCGATACCTCATCGCTCATGGCAAAATCGGCCTACTGCAGGTTGAAGTTGGCCATGAAGCGCGTGCGATTCGTTAAATGTCAATATCTAGCGGCTCAATAATTTCGACTCTCAATATCTTGAAGAAGTGCGAGCCCATCCCACGTGTTCAAGATAAGTGCCCGAAATACGGGCAGCGGTTTCGGCCCCGGGGGGCCTTATGCGGTTCGCGAACGAAAACTCGCGCGCGTCGGCGCGCCAATTCAGCGGTCCCAAGGACCGGTCGGAGGGCGCATGACCGACGGTCACCCTTTCCGCGTCCTGAGCCTGGACGGCGGTGGCATGCGCGGCACGTACACGGCGACTTACCTCGATCGCGTCGCGATGGCGTTCGCGCGGCGCAGGAAGCTCGATTCTCTCGATATAGGCAAGGGGTTCGACCTGATCATCGGCACCAGCACCGGCGCGATCATCGGCTGCGCCCTCGCCGTCGGTAGGCCGCTTTCAGAGGTTGTCGCCCTCTATCGCAGGCACGGTCCGAGGATCTTCTCGAAAAAGCTCCCCTCAAGCCTGGTCGGCGTGGCTCCGGACCTGCTTTTCCGGAAAAGGGCTCTCGAGGCCGGCGAGGCCGAGCTGCTCGGCGCGCTCGTCGACACCATCGGTGAGGAGACCATGGCCGAGGTCTACGAACGGCGCGGCATCGCGCTGGCGTTTTCCGCTGTGGAGATGAGCCAGCATCGGGCATGGGTTTTCAAGACGCCCCATTTCGCCGCCACCAATCATCGCGACGACAACTACCGCCTTGCCGACGTCTGCCTCGCGTCCTCGGCCGCACCGCTCTATCGCTCGCTGGCCGCCATCGATCAGCCCGACGGCGGCGACGGCAACCCGTTCAACGTGTTCGCCGACGGCGGACTTTGGGCCAACAATCCGGTCCTCCTGGGCCTGATCGAAGCCCTCGACGTGGCCGAGGCCGGTCGCGAGATCCAGATCTTCTCGCTCGGAACGTGCCCCGTGCCGCAGGGCGAGCAAATAACGAGAGGCAACCGGCACCGCGGTCTCCCGGAATGGAAGTTCGGCGGCAACGCCGCGAGCCTGTCCGTCGACGCGCAAGAGTTTGCCTTCGACCACATGGCGCGAAAACTGACCAAGCACGTCAACCGCAAGTGCACCATCGTGCGCTTCCCGCACGACAAGGTGCCGGCGACGCTGGTGCCCTACCTCTCGCTCGACGACACGCGCGAGGAAGCGATGAACGCGCTGATCACCCAGGCGCGGACCGACGCCGACATGACGAACAGCAAGTGCGCCTATCGCGACACCGATCCAGAGGCCGAGCTGATCTGCTCGCTGTTCGAAACCACTCCTCCCCTTGAAGAGCCGCCGGCCGCTCGGCGATCGAGGGACATCGATGCCGCGGCCGCCAGCCTATCGAGGTGACCATGTACGATTGTTCCGACGCCGTTCTCGCATACCACGACGACGAGGTGACGCTCCCGGGCGGGGAGCGCACCGCGATGAGGAAGCGGCGCGACGCCAACCGTGAGCGCCTGACGAAGGGCCTTTCCGAGGCCAAGAAGCCGGCGCCGCTCCAGTTCAAGTCGCAGGGCAGCTACGCCATGAGGACGATGACGCAGCATCCCGACAACGACTACGATATCGACGACGGCGTCTATTTCGCCAAGGAGGATCTGGTGGGTGAGCGCGGCGCCGAGATGACCGCCCTTCAGGCGCGTCAGATGGTGCGCGACGCCGTCGACGACGGAGGCTTCAAGACGCCGCCGGAAGTGCGCAACAACTGCGTGCGCGTCTACTATGAGGCGGGATATCACGTCGATCTGCCCGTGTACCGCAGGGTCACGACCAAGGACGTGTTCGGCAAGGAGTCCCACTACTATGAACTCGCCAGCACCGACTGGAAGCGGTCGGATGCGCGAGATGTGACCGCGTGGTTCGAGAAGGAAAACGACGCGCAGAGTCCGGACACCGAAAACGGGCGCCAGCTTCGGCGCGTCGTGCGCGAGATAAAGATGTACGCCAGAAGCCGGTCGAGCTGGAAGGCCCAGATCCTGAGCGGCTTCGGCATCACCAAGCTCGTCACCGAGTGCTTTCGTGGCGACGCCGATCGCGAGGACAAGGCGCTGCACGACACCATGAAGGCCATCCGCGACCGTCTGAAGTGGAATCTGGTGGTGCAGCACCCCGTGACACCGGGCGGCACCATCACCAAGGGCAACGAGGATCCCAAGGCCAAATTCCTTCGCGAGAAGCTGGACGAGGCCTTGGCGAACCTCGCACCGCTCTTCGACAGCGACTGCGACAGGCAGAAGGCGCTGAAGTGCTGGGACAAGGTATACGCCACCGAGTTCTTCAGCGACCGCTACAAGCCGGTCAGCAAGGCCTCGAGCAGCGTCGCGGCCCCTGCGCTCGCGGGTCTGTTCTCCGGACGGGAGCCGGAGGCGGCCGTCCGGAAGGATGGTGGCGGCCGGTATGCCTGATCGCGTGTCGCGGCCTCCCTCCTTCGAGGATGCACTCCTCATGGTCGAGGACCGCATCCGACGGAGGCTGGGCGGCTTCGAGCGACTCGATCGGCGGGCTCTCGGCAAGTACGCGGGCCGGCAGCCGGCGGCCGGATGGCGGCTGACGATACCGACGCCGGAAGGAGACCGGCGCCTCGACGTCGTCGTGCCCAGGCAGTTCCCCTTCGCCCTTCCGCGGGTGGCCTTCGTCGGCCCGTCGATGTTCCTGAAGTGGGCCCATTTCGAGAGGGACAGCGTCCTTTGTCTCGATGGCGAGGGATTCGATGTCGAGCGGCCCGGCGCCGTGGTGGCCGACCGCATTGCGTCCGCCTGCCGGCTCATCGGCGAGTGCGAGCGCGGCGAACGGGACGGCGACTTCGTCGACGAATTTCTCTCCTATTGGGGCCAGGCTTCGAACGACGAGAGCGTTCCAATCTACAGCCTGTTGCCGCCGAACGGCCCGTCGAGGTTGGTGCGGGTCTGGCGCGGCAAGCGGTTTGTGCTCGTCGCGGACGATGACGAGGCGATCGCAGCGTGGTTGAAGAACCGCTTCGGCTCGGTCGACATCAAGACCCAGTCGGGAGCGCTCATCTGGCTCGATCGGCCACCGCTGCCCGCGGCCTTCCCTAACAGCGGCGCCGCTGTTCGCCGACTCGCTGCGGAAGGCGGGTTTACCGACGAGCAGCTCTGCGAACTGGTGACGCAGGATGCCAGCGGCGCCACGCTGCTGCTTGGGATCGACACGCCCGCCGGGCCCGCCCTCGCCTCGACTTGGGTCCCCCATCCCACCCGGCACGGGCGGTCGACCCTCGGTGACGGCTTCAGAAACAAGATGGTGCCGGCCCAGATCGCACTCGGGCGCTATTTCGGCGGTAGCCCGATCAAGCGCGCGAGCGTCGATCGGGCCGATGCGTCCTGGATTCACGGACGAGGTGTGAACCCGAGATTCGATCGCTTCCGTCGCGCAAAGGTCGCGATCATCGGATGCGGCTCGGTCGGCGCCGCCATCGCCGTTCTGCTCGCCCAGTCGGGTATTGGCCGTTTCGTGCTCTTCGATCCGGAACGACTCGCCTGGGCGAACGTCGGCCGGCATCCGCTGGGCGCTCCCTACGTCCGAACGCACAAATGCATCGGGCTTGCCAGGAAGATCCGGAGCGACTTCCCTCACGTTGCCTCCGTAGATGCGATCGCGCGCGACATCGAGACCGTCATCATGGACGAACCCGACGCCCTCGCCGATTGCGATCTCGTCGTCTCGGCGACCGGTTCGTGGGCCACCGAAGCGTTCCTCGACGTCTGGCACGTCGGCTCTAAGCTCGAGGGGCCGGTGGTCTACGGCTGGACCGAAGCCCATGCGGCCGCCGGACACGCGGTCGCGATCGCCAAGAACGGCCGGAGGTTCCGCGAAGGCTTCGACGCCTGCGGCAAGCCCCATCTGCAGGTAACGGAGTGGTCCGGACCCACGACGCTGCGTGAACCGGCGTGCGGCGCGGTCTTCCAGCCCTACGGGGCCGTCGAATTGTCCTTCACTGTCGGCATGATTGCCGAGGTGGTTCTTCGCGCTCTCGATTGCCCGGTGACGGCATCTACGCACGGTCTCTGGATCGGTCGGTCCGGACCGTTGAGAGCGGCAGGCGGCGACTGGGATCCACGTTGGCGATCCACCGTAGGCTTCCGCGACGAAGGAGGATTCGTGACCCAACTTCCGTGGCCGGATGGCTCCGCCGCGGCTATGACCGCCGTCGAGGCGGCCGAATGATCGCGTACCCAGTCAGTCTTTCTGGACAGACGCTGGTGTTCACAGATCCGGTCGTCGAAACCTTCTCGAAGAACAGACAACTGCGCTTCTGGCAGCGCGAGGCCGGCGGCCAACTGTTCGGTCGTTTCCACGGCTCGAGGATCGAAGTCGTAGAGGCGACCGGCCCGAGACGGACTGATCGACGAACCAGAACGTCGTACATCCCGGACAGGCGTGCCGAGCAGCGCGAGATCGACGACCGCTTCGGACGCGGTCTGCATTTCGTCGGAGATTGGCACACCCATCCCGAAAGGATCCCAAGCCCATCCCATCCCGACATCTCCAGCCTCGACGACACCGTGCGCAAATCGCTCCACGCCATGCTGGGCTTCGTGCTCGTCGTCGTAGGCCAGTTACCGGCGCCCGAAGGGCTTCACGTCTCCGTCTTTCGCGGCGACGGCATTCCATATGTATTGAGGTCGGACGCGGGGGCTTGAGCGCGTCGAAAAGATCGGCGAGATGCGGATCAAGAAGCTACGCTCTTGATCAGTGCCGCCTTTCGAAGGGACCAAGCGCCGGTTTGCGGCGTTGCCCGCACGGACTGAAGGTCCGCACAGACTCAGAATACCTGAGAAAACTCGCCAGCGAGCTCAAAAATGCGCGTTTCCGCATGCCGAATTCTCAACCAGTCGGAAATATCCAGCGAAATCAGGCAGTCCTATTCACCTATTCCGAGTCTCAGACCCACGGATTGTGAGTCCAGAGCTTTAGAGGCACTCGAAGTGTGAGTCCGCGTCTGCTTTGCGCCCCAGGCACAGTCTATCTCCTTCCGCCGAATTGGCGTGAAATGCTGGACCTGACCGCATCGCCGCTCCTCCATCGGGCAGGCGGCAAGCGTACTCCAGAAACCCCATTTTTCGCCTCTCGGGAGTTATGGGAAGCTAAGGAAAGATCGATGCCCCGTGGGAGGCCGCAGGACGAGGCCATCCGGAGTGACCCTAGAGCCGGTCTGGCCACTTGGAGATGATCAATCACCCATGGCGGCACCTAAATGCTGCTGAGAGCCCCTTTTTCTCCGACGAGAAAGGGGTCGCCCGGCGATCCGTCGACCCGCCTCTCAGAGCGCCGATGGATCTCGGCCAGCCGCCGCGAGGTCCGGAAGGACCGGATCCAGTCCTCATGCTCGAGAATTTTGGCCCCCTCACCCCCAGGTAGGCGGCGAGACCTGCGATGCCTGAATCGGGGGGACATCCTGCCGGCCTTCGGCGAGACCTGCCGCGAGCGCGAAATGCTCGCGGCGACAGGTTCGCGGCCCCAATATCGGTCTGCTCAGGCAGTCGCCTTCTGGAGCCGACTATCCCATGGCAGCCGGAGCGTCTTCAGCGCAAAGGCCCCGTCCCCAAGGAGCGCTTGGGCCAACAGCATGATCGCCCAGACGAACGGCATTTCCCACCCGCCATCCACGAACCAGAAACTCTTCCTCACCATCCAGAAGTGAGTGGCTCCCAACATCATCGGTAGGGTGTAGAGGCTGACCCATCTGGTGTAGAGGCCGAGGAGCAGCAGGATAGCTGAGGCGAATTCCGCGCTGAGGGTGTAGGTAAGCACCCACTCAGGATCGCCCGCCTTGAGAAGGCCGTTCCACCACAGGCCGATCGGCTTAAGAACGAATTTGCCGTACAGGGCGGCGATGAACAGACCCGCAATCGTCACACGAAGCAGCAAAGCGGCATAAGGCGCCGTACGTTGGTCAATCATTGGAGCGCTCCTTGAAATGCTACGAAGCGCCCTCAGTCTGGCCCGCCCGCGAAAATATGCAACGGCGCAGACGGTTTGCAGCCGCGGGGGATCCGGCACGCACGCCCAGAGTTTGCGCACGGCAGCGGTTAAGGAGCGAGACTTCCGACAGGGGCGGTTCTTGCGTACTCAGTCGACCTTTTTGCCCGAAGGATCGTCGCGCTGCTGGTTAGGCGTTTCTTGGCGATCCGAATGACTTCGTTGCGCCACTGCTCATCGGAATGGATCACCTGGTCGATATCGAAGTCCTGAACGCCCCCAAGGAGCAGCGAGAAGCTGTCGATGCGCTTCTTCATGATCTGTACAACGCGGTGGTCGCGTGTTCCGCGGAATGCAGGATAAGCGTATCGGATGCCTTTCCCCGTTACGGCGGCCCAGCTATTCACGCGCCGAAGCCTCCCGTTCCGCTGTACCGTCCTAATCGGACTCGGATCCAGTTCGTAGTGAATGAGATGTCTGCAATACCGATGGAGATCGATACCCTCCGAGAGCTTGTCGGTCACCACCAACACGTCGGGACCGAACGGGCTGTTGAAAACCGAGATTGCCGTGTCCGGCTGCCGGTTGTGAACGAAAATCAGAGCCTCTTTTTTGCTTTCGCTGGGCTCGCATACCGCCAAAACGCGCGACGTTCCGTTTGCACCGGGCAGGAGATCGAGCCGCTCGGCCGACCTCTTCAAGACCTCGCGGCTGGATCTCGAGTGGATCAGCGCACCATACAGACGCATGGCCGCCTCGCCGATGTACTCCGCATTATCGCAGCCTCGCGCTCGCCCGGTGGTGATGGAATGTGCGAGATCAGACAAAGCGCTCGGGCTGGCGCCCAGCCAGGCCCAAGTTTGCGTCCTTACAAGATCGCCGCACAACCACCTTATGAACGTTCGCCGCAACTCCTGGTCCACGGCGTCTTCGGATTCGCGGTCTAGCGCCTCATTCCAAGCGGACTCCCAGATCTTCGGGGCGGGCGCAGGATGCTTCGTTATCGCCGGGAGGTTCGAATGCAGGCTGGCGGCGAGTTCTTGTGCGGTCGCGTGGTGGTGACAGAACAGCAGCACCTTTTCGCCGCTTTGGAGGACTTCCTTGACCTCCCTGGTCACTGCCGCGACTTTGGAGTGGATTCCCACTTCCCTACGCAGGCGGCCCATCGCCGAGAGGTGGTTTCCGACGATTGACTTGGCCGGTTCGCCAAGTTGAATCCTGTCGCGTTCAAGCCTTTCGCTTTCCGCATCGTAATGTCGCCACCCGACGTGGAAGCGAGGATCATTTCTGGCTCGGCCGGCGCCTTCTTGTGAAGCTACTCTGAGCGCCCGATCCATCCGGAGGATCAGCTCCTCCTCCGAAGGGCTGGCTTGCGGAACGGGTATGGACCAGTCTTCGCGCGTGCCGAACGAGTGCTGCTCGTCCGGCAGATCATCGACCCCATGCCGAATGACGAACGGCGCCATCGCTTCGATCGCCGCCTTCGCTCTCCCCACCAGACGTTCGGCTACGACTTCCGGATTCCGCGTCGTGTTGCCGGAATACAGGTCATCCAGGATACGACTGAAGGCGCGCACAGGCGAAGAGGCCTCCTCGGCACCGATCAGGCTCAGCATGCGCTGGAGTTCTTCGATGCGGATGCTGAAGGGGGTGGCGGTCAGGATGAGGATGCGTTTTGCGTGCTTGCGCTGCCGCTTCAGGGCCTTGCTGAAGCAGGTCTGATCGCCCTTCGCCCTGTGCGCCTCGTCGACGATCAGCAGATCGCATCCAAGATTGAAATCCGACGAAGCGTAGGAGTGCTTGACCACCTGAATCGAGCCCGTCGTGAGCCTCTCCACCTTGCGCGCCTTCACGCGCGACTCGCGAACGTCCAGATGCGGAGCGCATCTGCCCATGGGAAGAACGTGATCGAGAAGCTCCGCTTCCCACCGCCTTACCATGACGTCGTTCGGCGCGAGTATCCGAACGGAACGACCCTCGCCCGCCGAAGCAACCACCCACGCGACCAGGGCCGCAACGGCTGTCTTGCCGAGGCCGACGTCATCCGCCAGCAGCAATCCTCGCCGCGCACGCTCTCCCAAACTGCCGTTAAGCCGCACGAGGATGTCGGCCGCGGTGTCAAACTGACGCCGCGTGCTGTCGGCGGCCAGCACCCTCCCGCCGTCGGCGCTGGCTTTGATGTACGCGTCCGGGTTGGACAGAAACTGCCACTGCTGGGCGCGAAGATTAAGAGGCTCGATCGGCAGCATCAGCACTCCGGAAAATGTTTGAGGCGAATGGCCAGTTCCTCGGCGGCGAGACCGGCCCCCAGCGCGCCGGTCGGACCGGCGGTTCGGTCGCGCTCGGACTGTCGCCGGAACGCCTCCACCAGAAGTTCGCCGTCCCGCCGCAGATGCTTCCGACGGAAGTCGTCCGGCTGCCTTCGCGACAGCTCCTTCACGGCGTCCGCCCAGCTATCCACGACAGCGAGATGCCGTCGTGCCAGCACGAAGGCGGGGACCGCATAACTTTCGGAACGGGAGCCATCTGGCGTCTCGTCATCGCCGTCCTCCGGAAACGCCAGATCATCGATGGCATCAGCGGTTTCGGCCGGATCCTCAGCCGCTGTGCGGCCGCCGTACTCCTCGAACAAAAGCTGGTCCCCGAGAGCTTGCAGCAGCGCCGTGTCTACTTCCGGCAGCAGAGTATTTTCCCGGTCCTCCAGTTCGCGTTCATCGAACACCGGAAGCCGGAGGCATTCGTCCCGGCAGGTCAGCTCGACGACGAACGGAGGGAGCCACGGTCCGCTGTACTGCATGTCTGCACGGCAGAGACCGTCGGCACCGACGCTCGTCCATCGCGCAACAGGATCCGTCTCGCCGCCCGCACGCAACTCGCCGGAAACCTCCGAAGGAGAACCGCAGCGGCATTCGATTCGGATCACTTCTCCGTTCCAGGTCGCGCTGCCCCAACTGATCAGGGGCGAACTGCGGGTGCCAAGGTCCGCGACTGTCGCGATGTCCTTCTCGTCGTCGAACGGTTCGAGGTGCTCAAACGGCCAGTCGGTCTGTTCGACAGAGACCCCCAATTCGAAATTTTCGATCGTCAGCGCCCCCTGCTCATCTTCGCGACCCCACGCCGCCATGCTGAAGTTCGCCGAGGTAACCAGGAGGCGGCGCGAGTTACCGCGCCTGAAATGGTAAAGCTTGGCGTGGCTCCAGCGGTCGTCGGCCTGACGGTGCCGCACGTGGAACGCATCCGACCGGTCCGAGTCCGCCGGGTCGCGGCCCAGCCTCAGGATGGAGGCTCCAGCTTCGAGCAAAGAGCGGAGCGTGTTCTTCGGCAGCAGCCAGCAACGTTGCCATGGATGACTTTTCTCGATCCAGACGAGCTCCAATCGTTCGGTAGTGCCGCCGAAGTTGCCGCACCATCGGCGAAGCGTCTCCGCGCCCCAAGACCCGACATAGGGCGTCGTAATGGAGGCGCCGGCCGCGCCGTTTCCCGCCGGTGCAATCTTCGCCAGCCCCGCAGCGCCCCAGGGCGTGCGGCGCAGGACAGCGCGCGAGTGCACCCCGGGAACGCTCGCCACGAAGGTGATCGACTCGGGGCATTCGCCGCGCGCGAGCAGCTCTAGGAAAGGATCAAGATTCTGGCCGTCTCCGGCGGAGATGGCCAGTTCACGCACGAAACTGGGCAGGATCCCCCAGGTCGACAGTCTCGCGTCAGACCGTTGAGGCTTCAGCGTGATCAGGGTCCGCCACGCGGACTGGAGCTGCCCCTTCAGCGCCGCAAGCGTCAGGTTTGCGGACGACACGACGATTTCCAAGTAGTCGGGTCCGTCCGGACTGCTCCAATGCAGGAGCCATAGCTTTGAGTGCTGAACCGCCCTTCCGCGACTGCCGACCGTGAGGTGGCGGATCGAGCGCCAAATCCATTGGTATGCGCTGTCGCCTCCGTCCTGCTCCACCGGCTCTTCGCGGGCATTGGACGAAACCACGACGATGCGATCATGCATCTGCCGTAGGCGCCGGTCGAGCTCGATCAGGAAATACTGACGTTCGGCTTCGTCCCCCGCCGGTTCATGGCCGAGCTTCAGAAACAGCGGAAGCGCGTGCTCGACAAGCAGACGCTCATCTGCCCGATCGTAGGTGCTGAAGAAGGCGCGGACCAGGGTGCATTCCGGCGGAGCGTCGGTCTTCAGAAGCGCTTCCCAACCGATAGCCCCCATTTACACGTCCTCTGTCAGGTCGTCGTCCTCTTCGCGAAGACCTGCGGGCATCTCGCGGATTACTCCGCACTGCGTCGCCAGCCGGCAAAGAGACCAGAGCCGAAAGCGGTAGCCGGAGGCATTGGCAAGCGGCGGCATCCGCGGCTCGATCCGCCCGTTGCGCAGCACGAACCACCGCAATCCTCCACCGTACATCTCATGATGCTGCAGCAGGTCCGTGAAGCACTCGACGGGATCGGCGCTCCGGATCGCGTTCGCAAACCTGTGCGCCGTATCGACGTGCCGGAGCGTAAGATCGGCGGCTGTTGGCCATTCTCGGGCGGCAGCAACGAGCTCTTGGCAAACTCGTCCCGCCGAGGGCGAAGAGGCCGCCTCCGCGAGAGGAATCTGACTTTTCCCGCCAAGGGATTTTGCGATCAACTCCATCGCCGCTATCCCGGCGTCGGCCAGGCGGGAAAACCGCGGCAGCAATGCCATGGCGGGCTCTTCGTCCTCGAACAGAAGCCCCAAGTGCCTGCACACCCCGAGATGATTTTTGGCGCCGCACTTGGCGATCTCTAGCGCGACTCTGCGGCGTCTCTTTCCGCCATGGTCCTCGAACACGATAGGGCGAAGCAGATCCACCTCCGGCAGGATCTCGAACTCGTCCCGGGGGCGCGGCAGAGTTTCCTCCGCCCGCTTGCCGCTGCGGTCGAAATTGCTCCAGTGCTGCAGCCACCACTTGCATTCATCGCCGCGACCCAGCTTGGCGCTCCTGATCGAAATCCCGTCGTCGCTGAGGTGGCTGGCATTAAGAGGCCAATCCGGAGCGGCCGATCCAAGTCTGGCATCCAGCCACTTGGCCAGCTTGTTCGCTGCCGGGCCTGGCGTCCAGCCGTCGCCGCCGACGGTCATACCAGTCCATTTGCGGAATGCGACGCGATATCCGCCATACGTGCCGGTCTGTCGATAGGCCCGGAATTGGTCGACGGACATTCCGAATCGATCGGCCGAATACCTCCGATTGCTGTAATCTTCGTACCAGGGCTGGATGCGCCGGCGGCCCAGCAGCGGCCGATCCCTCCAGTCATCTTCCGCCAGCCCGATGGTCCTGGCAGCCCACATGAGTTCGAGCGGCCGCAGCCATGCGTACCGCGCGCTCTGCTCGGCCCGGGTGACGACGGACCTGCCTCCGCTCGCCTGGGAGATCTGTTGCGACCGGACGAGACACCAGGACAGGATGGTGACCCATCGTCCGTCACGCACACGATTGGTCAGTCCCGGCGCCACCATCTCGGCGAACACGCTGGTGAGAGCAAGAAGACCGAGCGCGTCACCGCGCCTGACGACGATCGGATCCCAAGGCTCCGTAAATAGCAGCCGTGGCCCTTGGGTCGGTTCACCGAGATGTTCAAACGACATCGATGACCTGCCCAGTTGTCATGAACACCAGCAGCGCCCGCCGGGCGTTGGTCTGCTTCCGGTAGTCGCCGATCTGCTGGCGGTAGTGGCCGATGCCCGACTGTTCCGGAGCCACGTCGCTCTTCCAATCGACGACGACCTCGATGGCGCCGGCCTCGTCGAATGCAAGCGCGTCCGCCTGACCCGAGAGCAATATCTCCTCGCCGTCCCGCGTCTGGCTTCCGAACACCGGCAGTTCAGGAACTAGCCGCGGTCGGAGCACTGCGATGTCCGGCAGCGCGAGCGTCCGGAGGACCGTGCCGGCCAATTCCGCGGGACAGATGCCATCCTTTGGGTGCAGCGCGGGCTCGTGCCCCATCTGCCGGATCAGGTCGGCGGCCCGGGCCTCCAGGCCGGATTTCGCGTCCTCGGCTTCGCCGGTCAGCACCTCCTCGATCAGCTTGTGGAGGACGGTGCCGCGCGTAGAGCTGCCGAGGACGGCGGCCGGAGCAATTTCGACCGCTTCCGGAATTTCGGCGCTTTCTATCTTGGCTCCCCCCTCGCCGACTTGATCGAGTTCGCTGCGGCTCGGACGGCGCCACGTCACGACCTTGCGGCGGCCGAAAATGGCGGCTGCCTCTGCGGCGAAGATCTCCCGGCTCTGTCCGTTTTCCTGCGGCGACGCAGTTCGCTCCTTAGCGGTGCCGATGTCCTCGAGATCGATCGGCGGCAGTTCGGCAACGCCGAGATCGACGAGCTTCGCCCAGCACTTGTCCGACAGAGCGGCGGAATGCCTGGGCAGGATCAGCAGGTCGCGTGCGCGGGTCGCGGCCACGTACCAAAGCCGCACGCGCTCGCGCCGCTGCTCCTCCTCGGCGCGGGCCTCGATGCCGGCATAGTCAGCGGGGCAGTTGCCGAGGATCGGGATCGAGAACAGGTTCTTCGAGCGATCCTGCACCAGGCCGGATTCGGACTTCGGCGTGCCGGTCATGTTGATCGGGATCACTATCGGCCATTCTAGCCCCTTGGCGGCATGCACGGTGATCAGAGATACCGCCTCCTGCTCGGCATCTGGCCGGCCCTCGACCTGACGGACGGCCTCCTCCCAGTTGGCCCGCATGTCGCCGGCAAAAGCCCGCAATCCGCGGACGTCGTAGGCCCGCGCCATGTCGAGGAAGAGATCAACGTTAGCGACCGCCCGCTCGGCACCGGCCTTGAAGCGCTGTCGGATCTGCGCGCGAACATGAAGAGCCGCAATCGCGTCGGCCAGCAGCGCGTACGGCGTCGTACTCCGGGCGCGCCGGCGGAGCGAAGAAAGCTTCGTCAGCACGTCCTTGGCGACCGGATGCTTCACGCTTGCCGGATCGGTCCGGAGCGTAAGCATCGGCAGGCCCTGCCGTTCCGGATCAACCGTCAGTGCTTCCGAGAGGTCCAGCAGTTCAGTCTCGGTCAGGCCGACCAGCGGCCCACGCAGCAGCGCGCCGAACGCGAGCGTGTCGCGGGGGTCGGCGAGACTGCGGGTGACTGCGATCAGATCCTGGATTTCCTGGCGGCGGAAGAAGCCCTTGCCGGCCTGGGTGGACACCGGAATCGCCAACTCCTCCAGCGTCTCCTCAAACCGCCAAAGTTCGGTGCCTACTGGCGCCAGCAGCGCGATGTCGCCGAAACGACACGCCCTCATCTCGCCCGTGTGATGATCACGGACCTCCAGGTTGCCGACCAACCTGTTACAGAGATCGGCCACCGCCAGCGCTTCGGCGTCGCGTAGAGCGGCGGCCTTCGGCTTCTCCCCCTCGACGATCACATCCAGCGCGCAGACGCCCGGCCTGGTCCCGATCGCAGGATGGATCGGCGACAACTCGGAGAAGCCGGGCTGCCCGTCAGCCGACAGTGCCGGTTCGAACCGCTTGTTGACGAATGCGAGGATCGGTTCGACAGAGCGGAAGTTGGCGGTGATCTCGATCCGTGACCCGCTGCTGATCGCCGTCCGGGCGGCGATGTAGGCGTTCACGTCGGCGCCACGGAAGCGGTAGATCGCCTGCTTGGGGTCGCCCACCATGAACAGGCTGCCGGAGCGCAGCGGTCGCGCCAGCGCGTCGCCCTCTTTGCAGTCGTCCCCACAGATCAGCCACAGGATCTCGATCTGCAGCGGATCGGTGTCCTGGAATTCGTCGACCATGATGTGGCGGAAGCGCTGCGACAGCGCCCGCCGCACCTCCTCATGGTCTCTAAGCAGCTTGCGCGCGGTGTAAAGCAGGTCATCGAAATCCAAAAGCGCGGCGTCTCGCTTGTAGTCGCTCCAGTCATCGCGAAGACTCTGCATTTCCTTGCGCAGGCGAGACAGCAGTTCGCCTGCGATGGCACTGAGCAAGGCCTTCAGGGCCTCGTGGCAGGCCTTATACCGGGGAAGGATCGCGTCGAACGCCGCTTTTCCGTCGGCCTTGGAATGGCCCGCCTTGGCGGCGGCGTCTTGCCATTTCCCGCTGGTCTGAAGCGCTCTCGCGCCGCCAGTCTGGATGAAGCAGGTCTCGTCGCGCTCGAAGTTCAGCGTCGCGATCAGGGCGGCGTTGCTGGGCGTCGCGTCGGCGAGCTTGTGGCCGTCAAGCAGATCGGCGAGATCGCGCAACGCCCGGCAAGCGGCCGAGGTCTTCTCCTCCTGATAGCCGTAACCGCCGAGCTCGGCCTCGAGCTGCTTTGCCGCCGTCATGAGGTCGGTCATGGCTTTGGGCAACCACGCAACCTGCGCGCACTCGGCGTCGCGATTCCTCCGCAGAAACTGGGCGACGTCTTCCACAAGCTTCAACCCGGCGGCCTCGCTCCCGAGGATGAGCTGGGCGATCAAACCGTCGCCCTCGTCTCCGGAGAGCCGTTCCTTCAGCCATGCGTCGTATCGCTCCTTGAACGCCAGATCGGCCTCGGTGGGATCGACGATGTCCGCGCCCGGATCGATGCCTGCCTCGGCCGGATAGGGCTTGATCAGCGATTGGGCGAAGCCGTGAATGGTGCTGCAGGTCAGTTGGTCGAACGTCTCGCAAGCCCGATAGAGATTTGCCTTCTCTGCCTCGGGGACGCCGTTCGGAAAGACGTCTCTGAGGTCGCGAGGCACCTCGCCCATCGATAGCGCCGTCGTGAACCGCTCGATCCGGAGCCGGAGCTCGCTGGCGGCGAATTCGGTGAAGGTGATCGCGGCGATGTGCTTCGGCTCGACGCCTCCGGCGAACAGCACGGCGACGCGCCCCGCCATTACCGACGTCTTGCCGGAACCGGCACCAGCCTCGACCAGCAGGGTGCGGTCAATGGCGGTCAGGGCGGTCATGCGGGCAGCCAGGTCGGGGATCGCCTTCATGGTTCGCCCCAAACAGCTGCGGCCGGGCCGAGCTTCTCCTGCGCCAAGGGTAGCTTCCGCGGCAGATAGCCGGCGTTTGCCGGCAACGCGAATGCATGATCGTTGTAGTCGTCCGCCGCATCCTGTCCGGGCGGCGCCACACCTGACAGCAACGCATCGCGCGACGCGGCTGCCGCCATCGAAACCTTCGTCAGCGCACCGTCGAGATCGGTCAGCGGAAAGACGGCCTGTTCGCCCTCGCCGGCGTTCGGATAAAGCAGCGAGGCTTCGATAGCCACGTGGTTACCCAGCAAGGTCTTGACGGCGAACGCATAGAGGCAACGTTGCAACTCGGTGCCACCCTTGATGATCGCCTCGTCCATCTTCTTGGCGAGCTTGCCCGTTTTGTAGTCGACGACACGGGCGCGCGAACGGTCGCCCGCGAGATCAAGTCGATCGATCTGCCCCTTGATTAGAAGGCCGGTGCCCGGGATCTCGACGGCGACGTCGGTCTTCCACGGAAGCTCCCGACCGCTCTCGTCCGGACCGGTTTCGCCGAACGGAATTTCGCACCAGGTTTGCTGACCCGGAAACTTTCCCACGTCATAGGCGAGCGCGGCCGCCGCCAGCTCATGGCCACGTGCAGTCGTGCTGCGCCAGATCACGTCCGGCGGCACCGGCTGGGCATCCTCCCAGTCCGCGATAGTCCGGTCACGCGCAGCGGCAAGCGCAGCCTCGATCTGTTGCTGGCCAGCGTCGGCCAAGCCGCCGTCGTCCTCGAGGCGCTCAACGGTGCCCCGAAGCAAGGAATGAACAAGGGTCCCGAAGACATTGGGGTCAAGCCTCAACGGTTCGTCGACATCCTCCGGTGCCTTCCATCCGAGACCGTAGCGCCAAACAAAGCGGATCGGGTCGCGCAACAGCATCTTCAGCGACGTCGCCGATAGCGGCCGCTCGAACAGTTTCGTTAGCCGGGCATGGGCCGGCGCAATCAGGCCGTCGTGCTCCGTGATCTCGTGGCGATGCCAGTCCCGCCAGCACGCAAGCCCAGAGACGGCGATCGGCAGGTTCCGGAATTCCGACGGACGGGCCAGAAGCCGATCGGACTCGCTGGCGGCGTGGCTAGGCGTGCCGGCGCGATCAAGATAAGTCTCCGTCAGATCCGTGATCAGCGGCGAGCGACCGAGCATGCGGCCTTCGGCGTCGCGCCGGCTGAACGAAATTGCGACGCTCCGCGCCATGGTCACGATGGTCCGCAAATCCCGTTTATCACCGTCGGCCACCGGAAGCGGATCGAGCTTCTCGATTGGCAGCACGTGATCCGGAATGAGCCTGTCCTCCGAAATCCGCCGCGGCCAGCGCCCGGCATTCAAACCCATCAACCAGACGTGCGGGCGCGGCCGCGATGCCAGCGCAATCGCCGACGTCCAGATCGCGTTGGCCGCGGGCTCGATGTCGTCATCGATGCGCAACCGCGCCAAGGTAACTGGGAGTGCTTGTGCCGGCCCCTCTCGCAGCGCGCGCCGCCATAGCGACCGTTGCAATCCACTCAACAGAGTCTCGCCGACCTCCTCCGCCGCCTCGGCGCCACGGTCAAGGAGCCGGATCACCGCAATCACCTCGGAAGCCCTATTCTTGCCCTGGGGCCAGGCGGCGGCGTCGGCCTGCATCAGTACCCGCTCCCAGCGCTCGACCGAGGTCAGCGGTGCATCGGCGGGAAGCAGCCGGGTCCATTCTCCTGTGAGGTCGCGCAGCGCGGGCCCGCCTCGCAGCAACGCGAGCAGCCGACGAACCCGCTCTTGCGACAGACCTTTGATCATCACCTCGGCCAGAGCGCTGGCTGCCTGTCCGTCGGCTGTAGTCAGCGCCTTGATGCCGCCGACGAAGTGGATGGGAAGATTGCTGTCCCGGGCCAACGAAAATACATGGTCGTCGTAGTCGCCCAGGCTCGACGACGTGATCGCGATGTCCGAGGCCGGCGCCCCCTGCGCCAGCAGCGCCCTCATCCAGCGAAATGCTTCAGTCACCTCATGCAGCTGGTTCGCGCAAGAGAACAGCTCCGTCGGCGGCTCGGCCGGATTCGTCCTCACCACGGAGACTTTCGAACCTCTCAGCCATTGCGGAACATGCCTTGGACCGGCGATCCAGGACACCTCG
The DNA here is from genome assembly GCF_007290395.2 of Bradyrhizobium cosmicum. NCBI lineage: Bacteria > Pseudomonadati > Pseudomonadota > Alphaproteobacteria > Hyphomicrobiales > Nitrobacteraceae > Bradyrhizobium > Bradyrhizobium cosmicum. The sequence goes on from NZ_CP041656.2 coordinate 3,777,385, forward strand.
ATTGTGTCCGCGAGCATCATCAGGAGCGGTCTCCAGCACGGCGACATCTCGCTGTGGCCTTGGATTTCCAGAGGACCGATTATGTCCGGCGCATGCCCAATCCGTCGCAGCGCCATCTGCACCAGTTCGCGCGGCCGCTTCATCGATGCCGGCAAGCATTGGACAACCGCTTGTTCGAGCGAAGCCAATGCGTCGGTTCGCGGATGGTCGACCTCCAACAGATCAATTCCGGCGCGCCACGCCTTATCGAACGTGGCACAGACAGCCGCCGGCATTCCCGGCAGGTCCTTGATAGGCTCGAGCTCGCCCATCTCGATGTGCAGGAGCGTGTGTCTGACAGCTTCCGTGAGGACGTCCAGATCCAACGGTTGAAGAAGACCGCCGGCAAGCCTCGCAGCAAGCTGCCCCATGGTCATAATCTGCACGCCGGCTTCGTTGCGACGGGCGGCGTCTACCCGACACATATGGCCCGCGTGCTTGGTATGGACCACTATGGTTCGACGGACTGAGATCACGTTGTCGCCCTTTCACGAGCCGTCCTTGGAAGCACGTTTTTGTCGAGTCGCGATAGTCCATCCAGCGCACGGTCCACTACGCCTCGGAGAACCTCGTTCGGTATCCGCCATCAGCGCCGATGAAGTCTGTCTCGGTGCATTTTGCCGAGGCGGTCAATTCGTCTTGAGATACGTTCGCGCTAAGTTTTTCCACGATTGCCGGCGCGGCGGCCGCGGCGACGGACATTGCGGCCACTTGGCCGATACCTTCGAACAACGCTCGTCTGGTCAGGCACATCTCGTTAACTCCTCGTCCAAAAGCCAGCTAGACCTTACAGGTCGGGGGTGACACAATGTGTCACCCCCGAGGACCGGCGAAATGGCTTTGGAAAAGGCGCAGAGGCTGATCGATTTGGCGACTTACGTCGCGTCGCGCCGCCAAGGCGTGACGATCGAAGACATTCAATCGCGATATGGGTCATCCAAGCGGACAGCCCAGCGTCTGCTGCACACGTTGGAGGTGCAGTTTCCAGACGCCGAGTGCGAGTTTGACGAACACGGGCGCAAGCGCTGGAAACTTCGAACCGGCGCCCTCCGTGATTTGCTGACGCTCTCGTCTGACGAACTCGCGGCACTAGATCTGTCGATCGCGACACTCAAGCGCAACGCTCAAGACGTTGAAGCCGCACAGCTCGAAACTCTGCGCGAAAAGATCATTGCTCTCGTGCCTCGTGACAGGATTTCTCGCATTGAGACTGACCATGAAGCGTTGCTCGAGGCCCAGGGGTTGGCTGCCAGGCCGGGGCCTTCTGCTCGCCTACCTCCGCACATCGCTTCGGCTATTTCGACGGCGCTAAAGGCCAGCCAGCGTTTGAAGATCGTATATCTTTCGCGAGGTGCAACTCGCGCGACCGCGCGCGTCGTGGAGCCTTACGGCGTGTTGATTGGCGCGCGGCGGTACCTTGTCGCAAAGGCCGTGTCCGATCCGGAGGGCCCTTTGCGCCACTACGTCGCTGAGAACATCATGGGCGCGGAACTGACCGGCGAGATTTTCGTTCGCGATGGCGAATTCAACATCGACGCCCACGCACAGAAGGCGTTTGGCATGTTTCAGAACGAGACCGAGATTGAAGAGATTGTTTGGAAATTCTCTCGGTCGGCCGCCGACCACGCACGGTCCTTTGTTTTCCATCCAGCTCAGGTCTTGGAAGACCAGCCTGACGGATCCCTGATCGTGCGGTTCAGGGCCGCTGGTCATCTCGAGATGTGTTGGCACCTTTACACGTGGGGGGACAAGGTGGAGGTCTTAGCTCCGAAATCGCTCAGGAAAATGGTTCACCGCTATAGGCGCTCTGATTTCGCCGCGCTTCCCTGAAAATCCATCGGGCCTTCTTGCTCGCCTACCGCCCGCCGATCTGCGACATAAACTTCAGGATCGCTTTCTGGCTCCAGCACGATCCTGGCGGGCCTAGACCACGGCGGCTGCAGCGCCCGCATCCACAAAGTGGGAGGACGCCTTCACCGGGCCAATGAGCGCCGGCGGCCGCGATCGAAATTACGACGGCATCCGCGCGCGAAGGACGAAGGGAATCGGCGTCAAGCGCCGGTCAGGCCCGGATTCGAGGGGGGTGGTCAGGAGGTGGATGGATCAGACTTGACCGACTACCTTTCCGCAATCAGCCGCCCGGTACCGCGCGCATGCCGCAGCGGGAGGGCGGCGGCCTGGGTAGGGCCCGCGTGCACGCCTGCAGAACGCTCGTCGCAACCAAGGGCCAGTGCTTGCAGCCGTTTATTCTGTTCGTCGGGGCAACAGGCCATGTCGGCCGATATCGACACGTCCAAACGGTTTTGCGCAGCGGCCGGGGGCCGAGACGGCGCCAACGTCAAAGCCGGGGTCACCAAGACCGCGAGCGCGAGCGTACGTGGTCCATCAGTGCAAGCTGACCCGCTCCCGGGCGGTCCGTACGATGAGAATCCGCCGGCTGCGCCCCTCGGCCTCGACCTCTAATTCGTCCTCCTCGTCGGATCCGAGCAGTTGCTTCCCGAAAGGCGTTTCCGCCCCCACAAGGCCATTGACCGGATCGTGGCGGTCGCGGCTCAATACGAAGCTCGTCGTCTTGTTGTCGTCGAGGAACCGGACAACGATGCTGTCGCCGACCTTGATGCCGTTTTCGGCATTGCCGCGCAGCGTCGGATCTGGTGCGTCGGTCCCGCCGGTAGTTCTCACAGGCCGCGGTTCGGCAATGCGAAGCTCGGTGTACCTCTCCGGCCGGGCGTCTTCCGTCGTCGGCTGTATCCCGTTGGCATCGAGCACGGCGAAAAGCTCCGCCATGCAGCCGTCGGGGTCGATCGTGAAGCTCGATGCCCAGCAACGCCAGAACCGCCACCCGACGCGTTCGAGCACGCGCTGCCTCGCCATGTCGTCCGCCCAGCGCTCAGGCCCATGATACTGGTCGCCGTCGCATTCGACCGCGAGGCGCCGGTCGCCGGCGCCCTCCACCACCAGGTCGATTCTGTAACCCATCGCGCCGACCTGGGGCGTGACGCGGTATCCGCGGTCCAGCAGCCTGCGGAGGACGGCGCGCTCGAAATCGGAATCGCACAGCGAGGACGGATCGCCTTCCGGACGCTTGCTGCCCTTCATCGGATCGCGGAAATGGCGCAGCACCTTTGCCTTGAGATCGTCGGGCTTGAGCTCCTCCTCGCGGACGGACCGCACCAGGTACATGCGGTCACGGGCGCGCGACATCGCGACGTTGAAGCGCTGCTCGAAATGGAGCGCGGTTTGGGCCTGCTTGCTCGCCGGGTCGGCCACCATGGAGAGGAAGATGACGTCCCGCTCGTTGCCCTGGAAAGTCGCGCTATCGCCGCACGCGATCCGGTGCCTCAGCACCATCTCCTCGCCAAGCGCCTCGAGCAGCATGCGGTTGATTAGGCCGGCCTGCTTCGACCCGATGAGCGAGATGGCACCGATGCTGCGCCAGCGCTCGCCGTCGCCGACCCTCGACAGCAAAGGATTTCCGACGATCCGCACTACCTCGTCGACGATGACCTCCGCCTCACGGCGGTTGATCTTGTCGCCGGTCCTCCTGCCGTCCGGGACGTAGATGTCGACCAGCGGCGGATCAATCCGCTCATGGGCAGTCGGTATGCGCAGGGGGACCAGCGCCTCCGTATAGAACTGCGTTGAAAAGCGGATGATGGGTTCGACGCAGCGGAAATGCTCGCGCAGCATGACGAACTTGTCAGGAAACATCACCTTCGCGAGATCGTAGAGGGAGGCGCCCGGAAGCAGGAGCGTCTTGAACGGCTGATTAGTCAGGAACGTGCGTTCGAGGCGGTCGATCTTCGCATTGTCGATGAAGGCGGCCGTCGGGCTGACCTGCTTGTCGTCCCCGACGACGAGGATCTTGCGGCCGCGCAGCAGGGCAGTTACCTCCTTAATGTCGGATTGCGAGGCTTCGTCCATGACGACAAGGTCGAACGTACCGAGTTCGCCAGGAAGCTGCTCGGCGACGCGCCACGACGGCATGATCCAACAGGGTATGCCGTCGTAGCAGGCGGCCATCGCCTTGCGGGCGTCGCGCCTGTGCCGCAGCGCGCCCTTCCCCGTTCCCTTGCCGATCCTGCGAAGCGCGGTGGCGAACATCATCAGCGCCGCGCGGACGGGTCCTGTCATCGAATTGGCCAGCGCGTAGAACGTCCGCTCGCGAACCACCTGCTCGAATCCCTTTGCAACGGACGCATCCAGCGTCGCCCGCTCCCTAGCCAGCGCGGCTACGTGGTCACGCTGGTCCAGATCGGCAAGATACCGCTGCGCCGCCGCCCAATCCCAAGCTTCCCGCCAGCCGGATGGCGTCTGCGCGTCGACACCGTCGACAACCGCCAAGCTCCGCATCCGGTCGGCCCACTCCGGCGCGCCGGCGGCCGCCACGTCGTCGGCTCCCGAACGAAGGACATCGAAATGAGGCTGGTGCCGGGCGAGGTCGTCGATGGCCTCCAGCAGCCGCGACCAGGTCTCCTCGATCCTGGCCTCGTCGAGATCGCTCCTTCCGACCGCGCTCGTGAGGAATGCTTTCGCGAGGGCCCCAATCTTGCCTGCGGCCGGACCGAACAGGGCCGACAGACGGTTTACTTCCTCGCGGGCAGCGGCGAGACGGACGGCAGAAGCGGCATTGCGCAGCAACGTGCGCATCGCGCGCATTCGCTGTTCGTCGGGCCACAGTTGCTGCGTCTCGCCGACCGCCACGACCCGCATGGCGGTCCTGAAATCGCCGTGTATTTTCGGCGCGGCTATCATGATGTCGTTCAGCGCCACGGTGAGTTCGGAAAGCTGCCGTAGGCTGGCGAAGCCAGCCGCGTCCGCCCCGAGTTCGGGCGCCAGACCCCGCCAGCGAAGCTGCGCATCGAGAAATCTGCCGCGCCAAGACAGGTAGTCGCGAACGTGCGTCCATTCCGCCTCGCTGGCAGGTGCGCGCGACAGGATGCGGATGGCATCGATCGCGGGCTTCAAGGCCTTTTGCTTGAACGCGAACACGCCGAAGACCCTCTCGCCAGCGGCGAGCCGCGAGATGGCCTCGAAGATCTCCGGCGAGGAGACGGCCTCCTCCGGCACGGCTACAGGAGTCTCGAGAAATTTCCTGTGTTCCGCGAGCACGCCCGCCGCTTCCGAGAGAAAGGATCTCAGTGCCGCGTCGAAGGGAGCATCGCGAACCGAGTGAAGCGCCACGCACAAGGGGCGCAGGAACGGATATGCGTCGAGATGACGGCAGGCGTCGAGCAGCATGTCCAGGCCGTCGGCAGCGCGATCCGCCCGGTCCAGCGCCTCGGCCGAGTTGATGCGGAGCGCGACGGACGGATCGTTCTTCGCCTGCGCACGGTACTCGTCGGCGCGCAGGATATCCGCGTGGAGATGCGCGAGCGCGCGTCCGCTGGGCAGGTCGGCGCTCGACGGCAGCCGGCCCTGCAAGTGCTCAATCCGTGCACCCAGCGCCACACGAGCGCTTCGGATCCGAGCGATATCGTCGTCGGACACCCCGACCTGCGCGGAGAATTCCGCGGGCCTGTCCGTGAACCAGTCGTGGCTGCAGGTAGCCGAGATGACCGCCGCCGCCAGTTCGGCGGGCCGGATCTTCTGACCTGGTACGGCCGACAATTGCCGAGCCGCGAGCGTTCCGATCTCGGCATCGATGGCGCGGATGCGGCCGCGCATGTCGATGATCGACGCTTCGAGATCGGCAATCAGACGCAACTGCTCGTTCGGACGCAGACTTTCAACGATGGACTGGAGCAGACGAACGGCGCCTTCGAGCTGCTTGTACCCCTCCTTCTCGGAAGTCGTGATGCTGATGGCGAGATCGCGGACCTGCTCCGGAAGCTGATCGCGCAGCACCGCGAGAGCGGCTTCGCCGTGGGAGACCACGAGCACACGGCGGCCTTGGGCGAGATAATGACAAATGATGTTGGAGATCGTGTGGGTCTTGCCGGTACCCGGGGGGCCCTGCACCACTACTCCGTCGTTCACCTCGAGGCGGCGGACGATCTCGACCTGCTCGTCATTGAACGGTTTGGGGAAGAACAGATCGCCGAGAGGCGTCGGGTCGGCTTCCGACGGCCCCGCGCCGCCGCCGGCGACTGCGCCCATGGCATCCGATAGTGGCTTCCAGCGCGCGCCAGCGGCACGCGCTGGTCCCATCACCAACGTGCGTGATGGTCCGGGCAAGTCATCCGGAGCCCCTTCGACGGAGGCCTTGAGGTTCGCGAGGTCCTGCAGCAAAAAGTTGTCGGATCGGCGGCGCGCGAAGAAGACCCACCGGTCCGATACGACGAGATGCTGCGAAGGAGCCGGCGGGGCCACACCCGGAGCTGTCTGCTGGGTGTCTGGCAAATAGGTCCCTTCGGGATCCAGCCTGGTCTGGCAGGACCGCAGCACGGGCTCGAAGGTATCGCGGTTGAACGGCCCGACCCCCATGTCCTCGTCCACGGTGGCGATCGCCCTTCGGGCGGCGTCCTGCGCCACGGGTACGCCGTCGATCTTCAATTCGTCGTAGGGCCGAAGATTCACGGTGGCTGGCGCCTGACGGGGGCGGATCCGGATGGTGCCGGCGGCCCTTTCGTCGATCTCGATCTCGACGAGGCGTTCGATGAGCGGAAGGTCGATGACCGCGCCGTCCTTCACCCACCGCGACAGGCCTATGCCCCACACGAGCTCGAACGTCTGTTCGGCGCCTCCTAGCTCCGACAGTTGGACGACCTCGAAAAGCTTCTGGTAGAGCGCCATGGATCGGCGCCGGGGTCGCTCGGCGATCGACCACGGCAGCCATGATAGGGTGACGTATTGTTCGGCTTCCGCGGCGATGCCGGGTTTATCTTCCAGACGGAGACGGACGTCGAATTGTCCCTTTGCGTCGGGGGCCAGTGATTCCGCGCAATCCTCGGCGCGGGCCTGCCCTGTAGCGACGAGTTCGTCGCATTCGGGCTTAGCGACGGTCAGCAGTATGTGGTCGCGTGGCTGCGGAGTGCTGTCGGGATCCGGGGTGAGTTCGAGCCAGGGCGCGAGGGTCTCGGAGGGCGGCGGCGGATCGTTTCGCTTCAGCCGTTCGGCGCACAGCCAGACCGCTCCGTCGTCGTCGACCAGATCGTGCGTGATTCCGGGGAGCGAATGAAGTTCATGCTGATGGAAGATGAAGGATTGGCCGTTCGCCAGCCGGTGTTCGGAAAGCTTGCAAGCCGGACGCTCGTCAAGCTTGATGACCTGGCCGACGTAGTCCAGCAATTCCACGAGACGTTCCGCGGGTAAATCGCCGGTACGGCCCGGACGCGCGGCATCCCCCTTCATCGAATCCAAGCCAACCCCTCCCCGATCGGGGGCATTCTATACAATTTCTCCTGGGTATACCTCGAATTTCGGTCGGCGGAATCTGAGGCGCCCCGGTGCCGTCAGTACGCGGCCGCCTTTCCAGCAACGTCTCGCCGGGTCCGTTTTTGGTCCGGGCATCCAGGACGCCACTCAGGCGGAAACCAGAATCCCATCGGAAAGGAAGCTAAACGGTGGCACGTTGGCATCGGAGCCTTGAACTACGGATCACGTCGACCGGAAGCCTCACCATTCGGAATCCCTGCGGTGCTAAGCGCCGAGCCCTACGCGTCGAAAATTCGCCATGTGGGGCGCTCTTGGAGTTTTGGGAAGCTAAACCGAATTAGCTTCCTTCCGGCACCTCATCCTAACCCCTCACGGCGCCGTTCACGGGCAGCATTCGATCTGGTCGCCAGCTTCCGCTGGACCTTAGTCGGCGATGGTTACGAAGCTCGGTCGTCCGAGATAAGCGCTTGTTATTGCTGCTTAAAAATTGTGCGTTCTGCAGCTTAATGGTGAAAACCGCGCATAATGATGCTTCGCATCTGGAGACTATTGGCGGCGGATTTCTTTGGCCCGACATGATGCTGCCTCCCCCCTGACGTGTCACACATCTTGCGGTAACATGTAAGCACCATGAGCTGACTACGTCCGGCGAGAGCGCCGTCAGATCGGTAAGGCTAGAGGGGCTCCGGCCCGACATTTCCATGTCCGCGGTCATCCCGGGCGCGATGAATCGATTGGTCCGTCAGTCGTGCCGAGGTAAGCCGCTGCACGTGGGCGACCTTTGGACGTTGAAAGTCGGCACCTTCACATGTCGCCCGCCCAGGCTCCGCAGCGACATAGCTGAGCCGGTCGTTTTGGCCTCTCCAGGGAGGATTCGGGGCACCAGACGTCCATGGTATCGCATTTTGGCTGCGGCGTGATCGTTGGCCGTCTAGGCCACGGCAGCCCAGCAACCACCTCACGAAGTGGCCGGTCGCCTTCACCGGCCCAATGAGCGCCAGCGGCTCGCCTCGAAATTACCGCGGCAAGCGCACCAAGATCAGCATCCATCCTGCCGTTTCGGGGGCCGCCGGCATAAGCGCCGCGGTGGCTGGCGGCCAACAGCCGACCCAACGGCGGAGCGAAATGCGAGCGTCGGGCCTGCATCATGGCTGAGATCATTGACTTGCGCGTGGGCCACCTGATGCGGTCGGCTCCGGAATAGGTTCGAGATGTTTGATCGTCTTGGTGACCGGCGGCGGCGTCCGTCGATCACCAAGCGGCAATCCGAAGCCCTTCACCAGGCCGAAGATCGCGGGGATTACGATGAGCGTCAGCAGGGTGGAGGAGATCATCCCGCCAATCATCGGCACCACTATGCGCTGCATGATCTCGGACCCGGTCCCGTCCTCCACATGATCGGCAGCAAGCCTGCCATGATCGCGACGACTGTCATCATCTTGGGCCGTACGCGCTCCACCGCGCCCTCCATGATGGCGTCATAGACCGAGACCTCGGCAAGGCGTGCCGCCGAGGGGCGGGCCCTGACCCGCGGCGCCGACGTGATCCATCTCGATCGCCGGCTTTGAATTGATGGCGGCGCTCGGGTGCCTTACTCCGCGCCAAGCGAACGCAGCCATGCCAACCTCGAGATCGCTCTCTCGGCCAGGTGCTGCAAGGTTTCGACGCGCTCGGCATCGCCGGAGCGCTCGGCACCTTCGAGATAGGCGTCGGCCAGCGCCTCGGCGACCGTGTGCGCGTCCCGCTGCTCGAGCGTCTCCGGAAAGCTTCCGAAATCGCCGACCTCGTCGGCCATCCGCATGGTCGTATCGCAGAGCTCGCGCGTGCGCACCGCAGCCGCCCCTTCCAGACGCCGCTCGAGGGCCGCAAGACGCGTCGCGAGGCAAAGCTCAAGCCTTCGCGCCTCGATCCGCTCCCCGGGTAGGCGCGCTTCGTCTGCCCGCGCCCAGTCATGCTCTCGATGATAGGCGCGGCGCCGTTCCTTGCGCAGCGTCGCGACGTGGCCGAGTTCCTCTTTGGCCATAGTCTCCGACGCCTTCTTGATCTCGGGATCTTCCGAATACGCGGCCAGATAGGACCAGAAGGCAAAGGCACGCTCCTCGTTGCGTACCGCCATCGCGAGCGCGCGGTAAGGCGTCATCAGGTTCGAAGCCTTGATTTCGGCTGTGGCGTCACTGTCGAACGTTTCGGGCGCCTCCCAGCGGATGAGGGCGAGATCCGGCAACTTCCCGCGTCGCGACTGCGACCAGCGCTGCACGCTGTCGACGTGTTCCCGCTCGGCCGCCGCGAGATCGCTGAAAACCGTCAGCAGGTCGAAACGATCCTGACGTCGCATCTCTTCGGCGAGTTCCCCGTACTTGGTCGCGGCTTCCTGCTCCATGGCGTTAGCGAGCGCGAACAGTTCGTCTAGTGACTGCAGGGTCCCTGCCGGTTCCATCTTCAAGAGCGTCGTTCGCAGCAACGGCATGATCATATTCCTCGGCTGTTTGATGCAGCGCAAATTGCGAGGCCATTCCTATCATTAGATAGACCCTCTTGACGCAGCTCGATTTGCGTTGGCTCAATCGACCCTCCCGTCCGGCGTCAACGACGATCCCGGGACATCAAACATCAAAATTCGAATGGAATGAGCGTGCGCGGGCAGACCCGTTCCGCTTTGAGGTACTCCATGGTCCGGAGTTTTTTCGCCCACAGACGGCCTGCATCTGCAGCAGCCTTCGCGGTGATTGTCGCGATTTGCGCGACGTTGTGGGCACATGCGGCGCTCGCGGCCGGCGATCTCGCCACCTATCTGCCGAAGGTCGCGCCCGCCGACTTCTTCCAAGGCGCCGACCGATTCGGTCCGCCGCAGGGAGATCCGCCGATTGTTCCGGTCTATCGCGGCGAGCAGCTGCAGGGATTCGTCTACCTCAATTCTCAGTTCGCCAACGCCACGGGCTATTCCGGCAAGCCGATCCAGGTTCTGATCGGCATCGATACCAAGGGCGTGCTCAAGGGGTTCAAGCTCGTCGAGCACAAGGAGCCGATTGTTCTCGTCGGGATTCCGGAGAAGAGGATCCTGGACGCCGTCAACAAGCTGATCGGCGCCGACATGGGCGAGGTGGCGCGCGGTGCCGCGCAGGCGCCCCAGGTCGACATCGTCAGCGGGGCTACGGTGACCGTCCTCGTGTTCGGCGACAGCATCGTCCGTTCCGCGACGAAGCTGATCAAGAGCGGCCGGCTCGGCGCCCAAGGCGATGCAGGCGCCAGCGCAGCGCCGCAAGCGTCGAAATTGATTGATCCCGGAATAAGCGAGGTTCGCGATTGGCAGACGCTCCTCGGTGACGGCTCGGTCCGGCGGCTGTTCCTTTCGGTCGCGGATATCAACAAGGCGTTCGAAAACACCGGCAGCGCCGCCGCCACGGCGCATCCGGAGGCAGGCGATCCCGACGACACATTCATAGATCTCTACGTCGCCGACGTCGCCGTTCCCACGATCGGACGCAGTCTGCTCGGAGACGACGGCTACCAACGGCTCGTCGGCCGTCTCAAGCCAGGTCAGCAGGCGCTCGTCGTCGCCGGAACCGGCCGCTACTCGTTCAAGGGAGCCGCCTACGTCCGCGGCGGAATCTTCGACCGCATCGAATTGGTCCAGGAGACCAACAGCGTCCGCTTCCGCGACCGCGATCACACGCGGCTCGGCAGCCTTGCCGCCGAAGGTGCGCCCGACTTTCCGGAAATCGCTCTGTTCACGGTGCCGCCCGAGCTCGCCTTCGATCCGGTCGAACCATGGATGCTGCAACTGCTTGTGCAGCGCGTGGTCGGCGCCCGGGACAAGGCGTTGGTCACCTTCGATCTCGGCTATACCCTTCCAGACGCCTACCTGAAACGGCAGGCGCTCCCGGCGCAGTCTCCACAAGCGGCAGCTTCGAAGGGCTCGGCGACCTCGGTTGCCGAAGCGCGCGAAGTCGGTACGCCGCCACCAGCGTCCGACGACGAGCCGCTGTGGATGCGGATCTGGCGCGCCGATACGGTCAAGATCGGCTTGACCGTGGCGGCGCTCGGCGCGCTCACCCTGATCTTCTTCTTCCAGAACGTGCTGGTTCGACGTCCAGCCGTGTACGTCTGGGTGCGCCGAGGCTACCTGCTGTTCATCCTTGTCTGGCTTGGCTGGTACGCGAACGCTCAGCTCTCTGTCGTCAACGTTCTGACCTTCGCGAACTCCCTATTGACCGGATTCAGCTGGGACTACTTCCTCTCGGCTCCCCTGATCTTCATCCTCTGGGCATCGATTGCGGCCGGGCTGCTGTTCTGGGGCCGCGGACCGTTCTGCGGCTGGCTTTGCCCGTTCGGCGCCCTGCAGGAATTGCTCAACAACGTCGCGCAGGCGCTCAAGGTGCCTCAATTCCGCGTTCCCTGGGGACTGCACGAACGGCTCTGGCCGATCAAGTACATCATCTTCCTCGGCCTGTTCGGGATGTCGCTGTATTCGACCGCCTTCGCGGAGCAGCTCGCCGAGGTCGAGCCCTTCAAGACCTCCATCATCCTGAAGTTCGCGCGGGAGTGGCCGTTCGTCCTCTACGCGCTGACCCTGCTCGCCGCCGGCTTGTTCGTCGAGCGCTTTTTCTGCCGCTACATGTGCCCGCTCGGCGCTGCGCTGGCGATCCCGGGACGTATCCGGATGTTCGAATGGCTGCGGCGGTGGCCGGAATGCGGTTCGCCCTGTCAGCGCTGCGCCAACGAGTGTCCGGTGCAGGCGATCCATCCGGAAGGTCACATCAACGTCAATGAGTGCATCTACTGCATGCACTGCCAGGAACTGTATTTCGACGACCACCGCTGTCCGCACATGATCCAGGTGCGGCTGAAGCGGGAAAAGCGCCAGGCGATGTCGTCGCCATCGATGCGCTCCGGTGGCAAGGGTCCGGACACGGTCATCACCGCCGGCGGGAGACCCGTCCGCGTCTCGCCCGCCGACGTCATCACACCACCTTCAACCTGAAACCGAAAGCCGAGGAGACCATCATGAGCGACAACGAAAATGGAAAGGGCGTCAGCCGACGAACCCTGCTGGGGACCACTGCGGCGGCTGCGGGCGTTGGACTCGCCGGCGGAGCCGTGATGAACGACGGCGGCTTTGTCTCGGTCGCCGAGGCGCAGACCAAGGCTGCCGCGCCCAAGGCGCCGCCGGCACGTCCGGCTGTGCAGAAGACGGAAGTCGCGCCGGGCGAGCTCGACGAATACTACGTCTTCTTCTCGAGCGGCCAATCCGGCGAGATGCGCATCGTCGGCCTTCCGTCGATGCGAGAACTGATGCGCGTCCCCGTGTTCAACCGCTGCAGCGCCACCGGCTGGGGACAGACGAACGAAAGCCTCAAGGTCCTGACCGAAGGATTGCAGCCGGAGACACGCGAGTTTCTCAAGAGCCGCGGCGGGACCTACATGAACGGCGACCTGCATCATCCCCATATCTCGTTCACCGATGGGACCTATGACGGCCGCTACGCCTTCATGAACGACAAGGCCAACAGCCGCGTCGCGCGGGTGCGCCTTGACGTCATGAAGTGCGACAAGATCATCGAGCTGCCAAACCAGCACACCGTGCACGGCCTGCGCGTGCAGAAATATCCGCGGACGGGCTATGTGTTCTGCAATGGCGAGGACGCCGTTCCGCTGCCGAACGACGGCAAGATCCTCGATGACAGGAAGCAGTACCGTTCGATCTTCTCGGCGGTCGACGGTGATACGATGAAGGTCGCCTGGCAGGTGATCGTCGACGGCAATCTCGACAACGTCGATGCCGACTACCAGGGCAAATACGCCTTCTCGACCTGCTATAACGCGGAGGAAGGCGTCACCCTCGCCGAAATGACCGCCAACGAGCAGGACTGGGTCGTCATTTTCAACCTGAAGCGGATCGAAGAGGCCGTGAAGAAGGGCGACTTCAAGGAAATGAAAGGCGTGCCGGTCATCGACGGCCGCAAGGGCTCCCCTTACACGCGCTACGTTCCGGTCTCGAACAATCCGCATGGCATGAACACCGCTCCCGACGGGATCCACATCGTTGCGGCCGGAAAGCTCTCACCCACGGTCACGGTAATGGACGTGCGGCTGTTCGATCAATTGTTCGACGACAAGATCAAGCCGCGCGACGTTGTCGTCGCCGAGCCTGAACTCGGGCTCGGACCGCTGCATACGGCTTACGACGGGAAGGGCAACGCCTACACCACCCTGTTCCTCGACAGCCAGGTCTGCAAGTGGAACATCGACCTCGCCAAGCGGGCGTTCAAGGGCGAGAAGGTGGATCCCATCATCCAGAAGCTAGACGTGCACTATCAGCCCGGCCACAACCACTCCTCGATGGGGCAGACCAAGGAGGCCGACGGAAAATGGCTAATCTCGCTGAACAAGTTCTCGAAGGATCGCTTCCTTAACGTCGGCCCTCTGAAGCCGGAGAACGACCAGTTGATCGACATCTCGGGCGATCAGATGAAGCTGGTCCACGACGGTCCGAGCTTTGCGGAGCCCCATGACGCCACCATCGTGCACCGCTCCAAAATCAATCCGATCTCGATCTGGGATCGCGCCGATCCGATGTTTGCGGATGCAGTCAAGCAGGCCAAGGCTGACGGCATCGACCTGGAAGGTGATTCCAAGGTCATCCGCGACGGCAACAAGGTGCGAGTCTACATGACCTCGACGGCCCCAGCATTCGGGCTCGAGCAGTTCCAGGTCAAGCAGGGTGATCAGGTCACCGTCTTCATCACCAACATCGATGCGGTCGAGGACCTGACCCACGGCTTCAGCATCGTGAACTACGGCATCCAGATGGAAGTCGCACCGATGGCGACGGCATCGGTGACGTTCAGTGCCGACAAGCCGGGCGTGTACTGGTACTACTGCTCCTGGTTCTGCCACGCCATGCACATGGAGATGAAGGGCCGGATGTTCGTCGAGCCGAAGTCGGTCTGATCGGAGCGACCTCGTGGATCTGTTCTCACGCATATTTCCGGCGGCGCTCGTCGCCGCCGGATTGGCCGGCTCTGCCAATGCGGAGACGCTGACGGCTGTGCCAGGCCAGCCGCTGCAATCGTTGCTGGATCGCGCGGGCGACGGTGACGTCATCGAACTTGCTTCGGGGGAGTACAACGGCTCGATCCACATCGATCGCGCTCTTGTGCTGACCGGGCGCGCCGGCGCCGTGCTCGACGGGGGCGGTGCCGGTAACGTCGTCACGGTGACCGCGCCGGATGTGACCATCCGCGGCGTGACCGTCCGGGGCTCCGGGCGCGATCTGCAGGCGATGAATTCCGGAATCTTCCTGCAGAAGACGGCCGAACGTACGAAGATCGAGGACAACCGGCTGATCGGAAACCTGTTCGGCGTCTATGTGCATGGCGCCAGGGGCTCCCGCGTCGTCCGCAACGAGATCGAGGGACTGCGCGGGGGACGTCTCAGCGAGGCGGGCAACGGCGTTTCGCTTTGGAATGCCCCTGACGTTACCATCGCCAACAACAATTTCCGTTACGGCCGCGACGGCATCTTCTCGATCTCCAGCAGCAAGGACCGCTTTCTCGACAATCGCTTCGAGCAGGTTCGCTTCGCCGTCCACTACATGTACACCAACGACAGCGAAATCAGCGGCAACGTTTCGATCGGCAACCATGTCGGTTACGCCATCATGTATTCGAACCGCCTGGTGATCCGCGGCAACTCCTCCGATCATGATCGCGACTATGGCATGCTCTTCAACTACGCGAACTATGCCCAGATCGAGGACAACCGGGTGATCGGTGGCCCGCTCGGCTCGACTATACAGAAGGCGGACGACGGCCCCGACGACGAGCGTGGCATGCTTCCGCAAGCCAAACGGGAGAGCACGCTTCGGAGTGGTCCCGAGAAATGCGTGTTCATCTACAACACCAATCACAACAAATTCCGCAACAACTGGTTCGAGCGCTGCGCCATCGGCGTGCACTTCACGGCTGGCTCCGAAGGCAACGAGATCACGGGCAACGCCTTCGTCAGCAACGCCAACCAGGTGAAATATGTCGGCACCCGGCACCTCGACTGGTCGATCGGAGGGCGCGGCAACTACTGGAGCGATAATCCGGCATTCGACCTGAACGGAGACGGTATCGCCGACACCGCGTACCGGCCGAACGACCTCATCGACCGCGTGCTTTGGACCGCGCCCGCCGCGAAGGTCCTGATCAACAGCCCCGCCGTCCAGGTGATCCGCTGGGCGCAGGCACAATTTCCGGCGCTGCTGCCGGGCGGCGTGGTCGACAGCCATCCACTGGTGTCGCCGCCGCAGAACGCTGCGCCGAAGGAAGCGCGATGACCAGCACGGTACGTATCAGCGGCGTCACCAAGTCGTATGGCCAGATCAAGGCCGTACGCGACGCCTCGTTCACGCTCGATCGAGGCGAGCTGGTCGCCTTGATCGGCCACAACGGCGCCGGCAAAACCACGCTCATGAAGCTCATGCTCGGGTTGATCCGGCCGACCAGCGGCGCCATCGAGATTCTCGGAGACAATCCCGCCGCCGGCGAATTCGCAGGCCGCCGACAGCTCGGCTATCTGCCGGAAAACGTCTCCTTCGACCCTGCCCTCACCGGCCGCGAAACCCAGGCCTTCTACGCCAGGCTGAAGCGCGAACCGGTCGCCAAGGGCCTGGAGCTGCTCGACGCCGTCGGGCTGGGAGCCGCCAGCCGCCGCCGGGTGAGCACCTATTCGAAGGGCATGCGTCAGCGCCTGGGGCTCGCGCAGGCGCTGCTTGGCGAGCCGCGCGTGCTGCTGCTGGACGAGCCGACCACCGGACTCGATCCGGAGCTGCGCCAGACCTTCTACGACATCATCGCGCGGCTCGCCAACGCGGGCGCGACCGTGCTGCTGTCATCGCATGCGCTGACCGAGCTCGAGGAGCGCGCCGGCCGGGTCATCATCATGAACCGCGGCATCAAGGTCGCGGACGGATCGATCGACCAGCTGCGTCGTCTCGCCCGGCTGCCCACCAGGATCCGTCTCAAGGTCGCGGGCCTCGCGCCGAGCGAGATGCCGCCCTGGGCTCCGCAAGACACGACCTGCCGCCGTCTGAACGGCCACACCGTCGAGATCGACGCCGCACCGGAGCGGAAGATCGAACTTCTGCATCGTGCGACGGCCGCCGGCAATTCCGTCGAGGACGTCGACGTGGTCCCGCCCACCCTCGACGAACTCTACGCTCATTTTCTCCGGCAATCGGAGCAGGCGCCATGAATGTCATGATCATCGCCGCCAAGGAGATCCACCAGGCCATCCGCAATCGCTGGGTGCTTGCCGCAACGCTCCTGCTCGCGGGCCTTGCTCTGTCACTGACCTTTCTCGGCAGCGCGCCAACCGGGAATGTCGGCGTTCGCACGCTGGACGTGGTCGTCGTCAGCCTGTCGAGCCTGACCATCTTTCTCGTCCCGCTCATCGCGCTTCTGATCTCCCATGACGCCATCGTCGGCGAGATGGAACGCGGGACGATGCTGTTGCTGCTGAGCTATCCGGTCGCGCGATGGCAGGTGCTGCTCGGCAAGTTCCTGGGACACCTCGCCGTCCTCGCCTTTGCGACCTGTCTCGGCTACGGCGCGGCGGTCGGAGCGCTGGCGGCGACGGGCAGCCAGATCGATGGCGATAGTCTGCTGGCGTTTGCGGCCATGGTGGCCTCCTCGGTGCTGCTGGGCGCCGCCTTTGTGGCGATCGGCTATCTAGTCAGCGCGCTCGTGCGCGACCGGGGAACGGCAGCCGGCATCTGCATTGGATTGTGGCTGCTGCTGGTGCTGATCTACGACATGGCGCTGCTGGGCGTGCTTGCGCTCGATCAGGGACGCAGCATCTCGGCGGCCGCGCTCAACGCCATGCTCCTGTCGAATCCGACCGACGCCTACCGGCTGATCAACCTCACCGGGTTCGCCAATGTCAGCACCTTCGCCGGCATGGCGGGCCTCGCTCAAAGCACATCCCTTACGATACCGGTCCTTCTGACCGCCCTGCTCTGCTGGACGCTGCTGCCACTGGGGCTGGCCGCGCTCGCCTTCTCGCGGAGGGAGCTATGAGGCGCCGAACGATCCTGCTCGCTTTGCTCATGCTGCTCGCGCTTGCGGGCTGCAACGACAAGCAGACTGCCAAGATCCCACCGCCGCATCGGATGACGGCGGAGGACATCGGCCATTACTGCGGCATGAACGTGCTCGAGCACCCGGGACCGAAGGGCCACATCTTCTCCGCGAGCCTCATGGAGCCGGTGTGGTTCTCATCCGTGCGGGACACCCTCGCCTTCACCATGCTGCCGGACGAACCGAAAGACATCCAGGCGATCTATGTCTCCGACATGGGCAAAGCGGCCGACTGGGACAAGCCCGGCGCCGACAACTGGATCGAGGCGCGCAAGGCGTTGTTCGTGATCGAGAGCCGAGTCAAGAGCGGTATGGGCGGGGACGAAGCCGTTCCATTCTCGGACCGAGCGGCGGCGGAGAAGTTCGCCGGTGAGAACGGCGGCAGGATCGTCGGCTTCGACCAAGTGCCCCGGGACTATGTGCTGACATCGGCGAATGTCACCGGCGCCGCTATAGCCGACGAAACGACCGAAGGCCCGCCGGGCGAACGATCGAGGAGGACGCCATGACGCGAACGCTGACGCGCCGACGCTTCATCCATATCAGCGCCGCGGCGGCGGGCCTCGGCCCGCTGTCCTTCGGAGGTCCGCTTCGTGCAGAGGTCGCGCCGGTGACCTGGCGTGGCACGATGCTGGGCGCCATCGCAACGATGGAGATCCACGACGAAGACCGCAGCCGGGCGGAGCGACTGATATGGCTGGCGTGCGCCGAGGCGCGGCGGCTCGAGCGGCAGTTCAGTCTATACATGAAAGATTCCGCTCTCGCCGAACTGAACCGGACCGGCATCCTCGTCGGCCCCGCCGCCGAAATGGTCGAACTGCTGACGGCATCGCAGCGGTACTCCGCGCTGACCGAAGGCGCGTTCGATCCGACGGTGCAGCCATTGTGGGAGCTCTATACGGACCACTTTGCGCGAAAAGAGGCGGATCCCGCCGGTCCGCCACCGGCGGCGATCCAGGCCGCGCTCCGGCGCGTCGGCCACCGCCGTCTGTCGGTCAGCCGCGACCGGATTGCGATGCCTCGCGGAATGGCCTTGACCCTGAACGGGATCGCGCAGGGTTACGTGACGGACAAGGTCGTGGAGCTGCTGCAGGCCCAGGGCATCTCGCACAGCCTGGTGGACATGGGCGAGACCCGCGCCATCGGGGCGCGGCCGGACGGCCGCCCCTGGGAAGTGGGCGTGGCCGATCCGGAGGTCGCGAGCCGAACCGCCACGATCGTTCCGATGGTCGACCGGGCGGTGTCGACCTCAGGGAGCTACGGGTTCCGGTTCGACGCCGAAGGCCGCTTCAACCACCTGTTCGATCCGGCGACGGGAGGCAGCGCCCATCGTTATCAAAGCGTGACGACCGTCGCGCGAAGCGCCACTGCAGCCGATGCGCTCTCGACCGCGTTCAGCATGCTTCCCGAGGAGCGAATCCGTTCGCTGCTGCCATACGTCGATGTCGAACGCGTTCATCTCATTGATCCGGCGGGCAAGTCATCCGAAATCACCGCTTGATCGATCGAATTCAAACCCAAGGAAAAGGAGAACTTGATGAACCGGACAGCACTTGTGGCCCTGTTTCTCGCAGCGGGTCTCGGCCAAGCCGGCGCCCAGGATACCGCCGCGGGCGAGAAGGTCTTCGCCGTCTGCAAGGCCTGTCACCAGGTTGGCGAGACCGCCAAGAACGTCGTCGGCCCGGTGCTCAATGGGCTGATCGGACGGAAGGCGGGATCGGTCGAAGGCTACAACTACTCGGAGGCCAACAAGAAGTCCGGCATCACCTGGGACGAGGCGACGTTCTCCGAGTACATCAAGGACCCGAAGGCCAAGATCCCGGGCACCAAAATGGCGTTCGCCGGCATCAAGGACGAGCAGAAGATCAAGGACCTGAGCGCCTACCTGCACACTTTCGATAAGGCGCCCGTCAAGCTGACGCAGTGAGCACTCCAGCCCCCAACAAAGGATACGGCACATGAGCGAAAATTGGCTACCGTCATTGAAGACCGATACACCCCAGGCCGGCTTCGAACTGGCCGTCAAGCTCTCACGAATGGCGGTGAAGATCACGCAGCCATCGGACGAGGTCCGTGCGCGTCTGCGCGCGGCTTATGAGCAGGACTCGGAGCAACTGATCGCAACATCCCACGTGGTGGCGGTCCACTTCCAGACGATCGCCGCCGCCAACAATTGGTGGCGCTGATGAGACGGGGCCATCCCGCCTGCTCGGGAGCCGCCAGCACCGCACACCGGAACGCCTGCTCGCGTTCGCAGTTCACCCAGTCCAGGCACGAACAGGTGCAACGATGAGAGGTCTCAGTACCGGTCAAATCGTCCTGCTGGTCGCCCTTGGCGCCGTATTGATCCTCACAGGCGTCTGGGCCGTGTCGGTGTGGAGTGCGAGCAGCGGCGTCGAGATGGGCAAGCACGGGTGGATCGCGCTGGGGCTAGGCACCTTCTTTTCGCTTCTCGTCGGGTGCGGGCTCATGGCCCTGATGTTCTTCAGTAGCCGCTCAGGTCATGACGACGCCGCCGATCCGTTCCGGCGCCGGGAGCGCCGTGACCCGTAGTAGCCGTTGCCCCCAGGGCCCGCTCATGTCTCGGGGCCCACCGGCGCCTTCAGCGGACTATTTGCCCACTTGAGGGCGGCCGGGTCGTGCAGCGGATCGTCTTCGCAACGCGAACAGACGTAGTGATCGCGACCGCCCGCGTCGGCCGCAAGCTGCATAGGCTTCCCGCACGAAGGGCACGCCTTCCGGATCCCCTGACGCACAGACATTTGTCTTTCCCCTGCCCTTCCAGCTTAGCTGCACGCCAGCGTCCAGCACAAGCCTTCGCGGAAGGCCGTCGTGCGAAATGGACGTAGCGGCTGCCGCACAGCCGCTTGACGGCACGTTGACGGCGTACCGAAATCCAGTGGTATTTCGGGGGTGGCGTCATGGAAGAGTTCTACAGAGGCTTCGCGCAGCGGGCGCGCAATCTGGCGGAGAAGGCGGACCCGTTCACCCGACGTCGGTTGCTCGCCCTCGCCAAGCGGTACGATGCCCAAAGCAGGCCCGGATCGAGACCTCGGGAGCGCCGCCGGGACCGCCCCGCTTAGCCGACGGCGCTCTTCTCGAATCCGGCGAAACATACCAGCGACGAGGGCAGATGCGACGTTGGCGGCGGGACCGGATCGCTCCAGGTGCCCCGGCTTGAACAGGGCCGCCTGAAGCAGTCGGGAGCCGGACTGTCGCCGCCCACGCCGCGTCAAACGGTGAGAATTAGGGCATGTACTCGTATCGTCAGCTTCCGAGGGTTAAGCGAAGTCGTCCCGCTCGGTCAGCGTCGACTGCTTATGGACCCACAGCAGACATAGCGCCTCTAATGAGATGAGAGCCTCACGTACTTGATCTTGAAAAGCTCGCGGCTATTCTGACCGAATGTTAAGCGTTTTGGGCAGCCGGAAAGATGCGCAAGGCAGTGGACCTGCAAGACTGGGCTTGGCAACTCGCGGCGGACACCTACCGAGTGAACTTATTCAGTCAGCTTATGGGAAGAACAACTCCCAAGGAGCCTTCTGTCAGCGATGCTGACCTTGCCGAAGCCATAAGCCAAAGCTTCACGCAGGTGAGCGACGCACGGTTCCGAGAGATGGTCGAGATATCAACCGACGCCGCCCTCGCAGCTTACGACAGGGCAGTATCTGCCGGCGTTAGGTTTTCGCGATCCCGGGGCTGTAACTGATTGCCCGGGAAAGCATCCCTGGCATCGCTCGGGAGCGTCGGCCCGAACACGATGCTTGCCGGCACGTCGGCCGTCGGGGGCGAGACCGGGCCTTGCAAAGGCGCGGCCAACTTGACGCCAATGCCCCGTAGCTGACGTGCAGACCATGGTCGCTGCAATTCCGTTTCCCAATGCAGACCGGACACCGCGCGCGCTGCCAAACCGACCGTTCTAACCCAGCCGTCATTCGTCGCCGTGCGCATCAGGAGTGGCCCGATCCGTTAACGCTTGCGCACCAGCAAAGTCCAAACAGGCGACGAACCGTCCCAGCCGCGAAGGCGCCCCGCCAGCCGCACCTTCAGCCCGGCCTCCGTGATCCGCTCGACAACGAGATGCAGCGCGATCACGTCGCCCTCTGCCAGCTCCACACAGCCCCGTTTCCGCGACCACACCGCTCCCGGGAAGCGAAACAAGTTCGCCTTCAGCCATCGGCCGCCGCGCACCGACAGTGGTTGTAAGTCGACCTGAGCGCCGGCCCGAGGCAGCAGCCTGACATCTGCCCGTCGCAGCCAATTCGGAATCCAACCCATGCGAATGACTAGCAATTACTTTTCACGATTGTCTAGGCTTCGTCTGTCTGAATGGATTCGCCGCATGAGCCGCCGCGATGTCCGCTTTCGCGGGCAAACCGGAAGCCAGCTTACCTCACTTCCACCGACGCTTTTGACCCGGAGCGGAAGTGGAAACGAGCATCTGCGATAGAATGCCCCGCGAAGAGCGCCGATCTTGATTAAGGTCAAAGGAAAGAGCCCGCCAAACGTACATTTTACCACCGCGTGAGTGGGTTGCGGGTTCGCTTCGGGCGGGTTGGGTGGAGCTTGATGTCTTCAGATAAGGGCGTTGTTTTCGTCGTCGATGACGACCCCGGTATGCTACGAAGTGTAGGTCGAATACTGCGACAGTTCGGCTACGGCAGCCTGCTCTTTCCGACTGCGAGTGCTTTCGAAAATCACGCCGATTTCGACCAGGTAATTTGCGTTCTGCTCGACATAAACTTGGGTGATGGGTCAGGGTTCGAAGTGAGACGGGGTCTCAAAGTGGCCGGGAATAATGTACCGGTCATCTACATGACTGGAAACGACAGCCCCCTCATTCGCGAGACTGCACTTCAATCTGGGTGCCTTGCCTACCTGGTAAAGCCGTTCTCGGCCAAGTCGCTGATAGAGCCGATTGAGCGAAGGTCGAGTACCCAAACCGGATATCCGCCCTAGCCCGACCGCCGATAGCGCTTTTTCTTGTCAATCATCTTATTGAGCCCTTATCGTTCCAACACTCGGGTTAAGTGCCCGGACTAGGATGGCAATGTGTTTCTGGCCGACTGCCTTATCATGGCGAAATTGTCGCGCGCGGAGCTTCACCGCTGTGCTGGCCATCGCTTTGTTGCAGGTGACGGTGCGCCAAAGTCAGGCGGCCGATCCAGCAGCCAAACGCGTTCTGATGTTGCATTCGTTCGGACCACAATTCAAGCCTTGGAGCGATTATGCTCGCACGATTCGAGCCGAAATCATTCGTCAGGTAAAATCGTCGATTGATTTCACAGACTTCTCGCTCACCAGCGCAAGATCGGACAACGCAGAGCCCGAAATCCCGTTGGTTCAGTATCTCCGGGCGCTCTATCTCAGGGAGCCACTCGACCTGATAATCGCGGTGGGAGCGCCCGCCGCAAGCTTTATCCAGAGGCATCGCAGCGAGTTGTTTCAAACGACCCCAATGATCTTCACGGCTGTTGACAGGCGCCGCGTCGATTTTAGTCAACTTTCGGAAAATGACACGGTCGTAGCCGTCGATCACGATTTTGCTGCCATTCTCAAGACTATCCTGCAAGTGCTGCCGGATACCAAAGCGTTAGCAATCGTGAACGGAGTATCTCCCAACGAAGTATTCTGGCACGCGGAAATACAGCGGCAACTAGCTCCCTTTGCGAACAGGGTCGTCTTGAAATGGTACGATGAGTTGCCTTTTGCCGACATTCTCAAGGACGCAGCGAAACTGCCGCCACATAGCGCGATTCTCTGGCATTTGATGAATGTGGATGCAGCAAGTGTCTCTCATGAAGAAAACGAGGCGTTGAATGCATTGGCTTCCGTAGCCTCTGCCCCCATCTTCTCTTACGACGGCTCCTTTTTTGAAGGCGCCCTCGTTGGGGGACCGATGTTTTCCGTGTTGGAGAGCAGTGCAATCACGGCCAGTGTCGCGAACCGAATCCTTTCGGGGGAAAGGGCGGGGGACATCAAGACCCGGCCGATTGAGTTCGCGGCTGCAAAGTTCGATTGGCGGCAAATGCAGCGCTGGGGAATTAGCGAGAACAATTTGCCCGCTGGAAGTACCGTTTACTTCCGAGAACCGACGGTGTGGGAACGGTATGCATGGCAGATCGCATCTGTCGTCGCGATTCTTGTGATACAGGCCGGATTTATTATTATCCTGCTACGCGAACATCGTCGGCGTCAACTTGTCGAGGTGCAGTATAGGCAGCGCACGGCGGAACTTGTCCATGTCAACCGCATCGCCACGGCTGGCGAACTGACCGCCTCAATTGCTCATGAAATCAACCAGCCGCTCGGCGCTATTCTGACCAATGCCGAAACCGCTCAGGTCATCCTGAAATCTCCGAGCCCCGACATGGCGGAACTGAACGAGATCGTCGGCGATATCCTGCGCGATGACCGCCGCGCCAGCGAAGTCATCCGGAGGATGAAGAGCCTGCTGAAAAAAGCACCCTTTGAACTGAAGAGCCTCGACTTCAATGATCTCGTTGGTGAGACTGTCGAACTCGTTCTTGGCGTTGGACGAAAGGTCGAACTGGTTAGTGTGATCACGCCGGAAGCGCTTCTGATCCTCGGCGACCGCATTCAACTCCAACAAGTCATTCTTAACCTTGTCACGAACGGGATCGACGCGATGAAGGAGATACCTACCGAAAACCGCATCATAAGCATCCGGACTGCGCGCGTCGAAAAATTTGCCGAGTTGTCCGTGTCGGATCGCGGGCCGGGCATTCCCGAAGACAAACTGAAAGAAGTCTTCGACCCGTTCTACAGCAGCAAAGCCGATGGCATGGGCATGGGGCTGTCCATCGCGCGCACCATTATCGAGGCCCACAATGGGCAGATAAGGGCCGAAAATCGGGATCATGGCGGTGCGTCGTTCCGGATCAGGCTTCCTATTGTCCAATAGTTCGTGAACCATCTCGCGACCCGTACGACCGTACTTCTGCTGACGGCCCAACGCGGAAGTCCTGCGACATTCCGATTTCCCGCCGCTATCAGGGGCATAGCGGAGATCAAACGGCGTCCCCGGTTTATTGAGTCCACGCCCTAAATTGGCCACTGGCAACGGACAGAAAATCGCCCGTAGCGATCATTCTATTGATGGTCATCACCAACCGGGTCGGCAGCGGTGGTCGGAACAAAGACGCCCGATACTACGAGGCGCGGAGATGTCCGCACTGCAATAGTAAAATTTCCCTGGGAGGCATCTGTCCTAAGGGTGGGATGCCGCGCTGCGGCAGGACAGTCGGGGCCTACCGTTCGACGAATCGATCCGCTGCGGACAGCGCGCCGCCGGTCTCGTCACGCGCGGTGAACACGACATCGCGCTGCGCCGCTTGCGCAGCCGTCAAGGTCACTCGCAGCTGCTCCGAGGCATCCGGCGCGACCTCGACTGGAGAGAGGCCCTCGTTGCCGACGATGGACAGCTTCGCGTCTATCCCGCCGACGGACAGCGTGTACCGATGGGCACTCGCCGACTTGTTGAGCAGCTTCACCGTGTAGGCATTGCGCACCGAGCCGTCCGACAGACGGACGGCGACCGGATCGCGGTCATGCTGGACTGA
Organism: Bradyrhizobium cosmicum; assembly: GCF_007290395.2. Classification (NCBI taxonomy): domain Bacteria; kingdom Pseudomonadati; phylum Pseudomonadota; class Alphaproteobacteria; order Hyphomicrobiales; family Nitrobacteraceae; genus Bradyrhizobium; species Bradyrhizobium cosmicum. The sequence goes on from NZ_CP041656.2 coordinate 3,802,448, forward strand.
AAGCGTCGCGGTGGTCTTCATTGCGAACGCGACGCCGATCGTGCCCGCCAGCGCAATGCATGCCGCGGTCAATCCGATCGTCTTCGGCCGCAGCAGACGGTTGCGAGGAGCCTCCTTGCTGCGCCCCCGCTCGATGTTGGTCCAGCTTTCGTAGTCGATCAGGCCCCGCGGGCGTCCGAGCTTCGCCATCACGCCGTCGCACGCATCGACGCACAGACCGCAGTTGATGCACGCGAAATTCGGGCCCTCTCGTATGTCGATCCCGATCGGGCAAACGGCGACGCACTGGCCGCAATCCACGCAATCGCCTGCCAGCTCCCCGCGGAGGCGCAGCTCGGCAGCCTTTTTCGCAGAAGTCCGCTGCTCGCCCCGGTAATCGCGGTAGTTCACCGTATAGGCTTCGGGATCCCAGATCGCACCCTGCAAGCGTGGCCATGGGCACATGAAGGTGCAGACCTGTTCACGCGCGAACCCCGCCAGTCCGTACGTCGTGCCCGCGAACACCGCGATCCAGGTGAGAGCGTTGGCCGATAGGTCGCCGGCCAGCAAGCCGCCGAGTAGAGCCGGCGCGTCAGTAAAATAGAAAATCAGTGTGCCGCCCGTCGCCAGCGAGATCAGAAGCCAAGTCACGTGCTTGGCGGCCGACTGAAAAGCCCGCTTCGCCGTGAGAGGCGCTCCGATATTCTTGAGGCGCTGGCGCCTGTCGCCCTCGATCAAGCGCTCGACGAGCAGGAACAGATCGGTCCAGACAGTCTGGGGACATGCGAAGCCGCACCAGAGGCGCCCCGCAAGCGCATTCGCAAGGATCAGGATGGTCGACGCGAGCACCAGAAGGCCGGTGACGAGATAAAGATCCTGCGGCCAGATCTCGATGAAGAACGCGTAGAGACGCCCGTTCGCAAAATCGAGCAACACCGCCTGGTCGGGCGCGTTCGGTCCACGATTCCAGCGGAGGAACGGCGTGACGTAGTAAATCGAGAGCGTCAGCAGCAGGATGACCCATTTGAGCCTCCGGATCGGCCCCTTGACGGCCTGCGGCACAACCGGCAGTCCGGCTACCGCGGCGGCCCTGGCCCTGGTCTTCGCGTGATCGATCTCGATGGTTATCGCCATGGCGCGCCGTCAGTTCACAGCCGCAAAGCCGAGCGAAGCCCGGATCGACGGCGCGATGAGGTCGTGGGTCCAGGCCGGCTCGAAGGTCATCGCCACGTCGGCGGAAACGACCCCTGGGACGGCGGATGCCGCCGCCTGCGCCCCTTCCCTCAGGAAGGAGGTCGCCGGACATCCCGGCGTCGTGGCCGTCATCTTGATGCGGACGGCACCGCCCGCGGCGGCGATATCGTAGATGAAACCGAGGTCGACGATGTTCTCACCAAGCTCCGGATCGATCACGACGCGTAGCGCCTCGCGGACGCGTTCGACAAGCTGGTCCGTCACGAGGGCGCCCTCACCGTGAGCTCGTAGGTAGCGCCGTCCGTTGTGAATCCGCCGAGCCAGCGGAAGCCGCGCTTTTCGAGCTGTGGAAACAGGAACACCGGCTCCCGCCGCAGCAGCGCCGAGAGCGTCTCCCCTGGCCCGAGCTTGTCGGCGGCAGCGAGAATCCGGACCATCGGCTCCGGGGGCTCGAGGTCGCGATTGTCCAGTTTGACGCGGGGATCAGGCCAGGCGCCGAAGTCGAAGCCATTCGAGGGGGCAGCAACTTGGGCCGGCTTCGCTGCCGCAGGCGTAAACAGCACTTCCCATTCGCCGCCTTCCATCGCGCTCGCCGAATGAGCGAAGCCCTTGTCGGCCATCACGGCAAACAGCGGGACCGGCTTGAAGGTGGCGTAAAGGCGCAGGCCCTGCCCTTTTTCCAAACGCTCGATCGCAGCCATAATGACCGAGAACGGCTCGCCCCCGGCGCGCAGGATCGGACGGACATCGACGTCCAGGTAAGCGGTCATTGCGATCTCCTCATGTTTTGGCGAACAACAGATGCGGCGCGACGGCGCCCGCCGGCAGGCGCAGTGGCGACGCCACGTCTTCCAACCGCCGGATTCGAATGATTTCGTGGATGATGCCGAAAACGCCCACGGTCATCGCGGCCGCGGCTATCCGGAACGCGCTCGGCTCCCCCGCCAGAAGTGCGAGCGTTCCTGCCCAGACGGCGAGATAGTAGATCGCAAACCATTTCGTCGCCCTCTGCTCTGCGGCCAGGTCCTGAACGCGCGGCGTCGCCGCTCGCCCCATCACCGGACCGTAGGTCTCGAGCCAGGTGAGAAAGGCGACGATCTTGTAGAGTTTGGCGAGCACCAAGCCGGACAGCCAGCCGAACACCGTGAGGAAGGCGAACGCGCCCAAATGCAGGGGCAGCGTCCCTATCGAAACGAGCGCGATCCCGAGCACGGCCGTCCCCGCCAGGCTGGCGAACGACAAGATCGCCATCCGCATATTGAGCTCAAGCTCCCGCCGCTTCCGATTCCTGAAGATACCGGCAAGGTCGCGCCCGTAGAGCGCGGCGCACGTTAGACCTAGAAGTGCGGCGACAGAAAGCACGGCATTCAGCCGCATGGCGACCCCGACCGCGAAGGCTCCGCCGCCGACGGTTGCCGCGACGGCAAGCCCCCCGGCCGCGAGCGTGAGGCGGCTCTGCCGGTCCTCCACGTCCGGAGCCAACATGAACATCGAGAGCAATCGGTAGCTGACGCCCATCGCCGTCAAGGTAAGCCAGCCGCCGAGCCCGGCGATTGCGTGCAGCGGGATGCCGCGCGCCAGGACGGCATCCCCGACCGGCCCCGCCCATCCGGCCAGCGCGAACGCGAACACCGCGCCGAACGTGACGGTCGCGCAAAGAGACGCTAGGCCGACTAGGACAAAACGTGCCGGACCGGTCGGCCGCAGCCAGGCGGTCAGGCCGAGATCGAGGATCACGAGGCCGAAGCCCGCGACCAGCAGTACCGCTCCAAGCGGCAGAAGCCAGGGCCCGGAAGGCAGCCGGCCACCCAGAGCCATGAACCCGGCGAGCAGCGCGATAAGCCCCGCGGTCAACAAGCCCAAGGCCGGCAAGGTCAGTCTTTCGGAGAAGAGCGGCCTGGCGACGAGGACGGGAACGAACTGGAATAGCGCTCCGCACATCGCGGTGCTTAACCAGCCTATGCAGATCACATGCACCAGGACGAGTGTGTCCGGCGCCGCGAGATCCGTCGCAGGATGACCGATGCCGGCCGCCATCAGCGCGAGCGCGGCAAGCAACCAGGTCAGCGCCGCTGCGAAGTAGGTCATCGTCCACCGGGACATGTTGCCGCCGATCATGATCGTCTCTTCATCCGTTCGGTCGGGCGAGGCAACGGCGCGCCTCAAGACCCCGCGCGTCCGGCGCGAGCGATTTTCCGGACCTGCTGGCGGTAAGCTAATTGAAGCCCCGCACAGATCTTTGCGATGTCGCAAACACCGCATGGTTCCGCAGCGCAATATGCGTGTGTCGAAATCGGAGTACGATGGATGAGGATTTTCGAAAGACTTCGGAGGCGCGTCCGAGTTCCCGTGCACGAGATTGATCTTGACGAGCTCGAGCGCAGGAGAGAGGCAAAACGAGTCGAATCCTCGTTCTATTCGGCTTCGCACGAGCGCAACGAAGCAGAAGACGCATGGAGGTCGATTCACGACGTAGCCTGATGCTGCACAGTTGCCCTTGCTTCGGACAGCAGGGGAGCTTTTTCTCTTCTCTCCCTCGGCGAACTTCTGGTGCCATCTGCGAGACCTGAGATGCGTCGGCCGGCGCTCTCCGCTCGAACTCAGCACGCGCTTGCAGGCAGACCCAGAGGCACTTTCCGCTTCTCTCAAGCAGCGTCGAGACCGCCGTGCGCGTTGATCTGCGAGGCGGCGGCATGGCGAAGCCGGCCCTCTTCCTCGCTGCCGCACCTCGGGCATCGGAAGCTAACCTCGCGATGCGCGATGATGTTCCTCTGAGAGCCGACCGCCATCGGCCAGGCACCGCATTTTGGACATTTCACCAGCAGATCATTCGTTTCTAGCATCGCAGCGGCTCCTCACCTGGCCTCTAGGGCGAGCAACGACGACTTGGCGCAGCGGTTCCTCCGATCGGCAGACCAGATCGGCGTCCACCCCCACTGGCGTCGCAAGGTTCGCGCGTCCAAACTTCGATGCCGCGCGGCAGCATGCCGCCCTTCGCGTGACGACGTCGCAGGGCAGGATGATGCGGTGCATAGTGCACCCACATCACCCGCTTATCCCGGACACATGAAGAAATTCATCTGCGAGCAGAACATTGCGAATTTCGAGAGGCTGCTGGCCGAGACGAGCGATCCTTCGCTGCGGCGGACCGTCGAGGGACTGCTCGCCTCGAACCGCGCGAGCTCGCGCTGCTCGTGGTCGAAACGGAGGGCGCTCTGCGGTCCCGGTCCGGACAGTCCGGCCAAAAGGCGGTCGACGCGATCGGTCTCCGCGAGCAGTTTTTGCCCGATTTCAACCGCTCGCCGCAACGCTACATTCTGCTCGATCCAGGTCCGGGACTACAGATCGTCGATATCAACGTGGCTTACGCAAAGGCGACGCTGACTGATCGCGGCAGCGTGGTTGGGCGGTCTCTCTTCGAAGTGTTTCCCGACAATCCGGATGAACCCCTCGCGGACGGGGTCAGCAACCTGTACGCTTCGCTACGCACCGTCGCGCAGACCGGCCGGAGCCATGCCATGGCAGTGCAGCGCTACGACATCCGCGATACAGACAGGTCCTTCATCGAACGGCATTGGTGGCCCATCAACTCGGCGATCCACCATCAGGATGGGAGGCTGGCTTTCCTGCTGCACCAAGTGGAGGACGTGACGGGCCAGGTGGCGTCCGAGGACTGATCCATCAACGAGGCACACTCCCGAAGTCGCCAAGCGTCCTGCCCGTCGTGCTGTTGAGGAAGTGGAGCGACATGCAGGCCGGACAAGATACCGAGACGTAGCTGTCTTTGGGTTTCCGGGACTCGAGCGCCTCGTCATCCAGGCAAAGCTGGACGTTTATTCCCGTGCGCGGGCACTTGAACACGATCTGGCGCTGCATGCCCCGACCATGCGCCTGACTGATCGTCCCCGAAATTGCGGATGACTACCTACGGTCCTCTCCGGAAGTTGAGACAGGTCAAGGCGAACTGGAGGGCAGCGTCTAGGATTGAACTGCATCGGGCGCTTCGGCGCCGGTGCGTGGCGAGGCGGAGCCTGGACTCCTAGGCACTCCGGGTCTCTCGGTCGCAGTGTCCGCGACCGCTAGGAGAGCCGGCTTTGACAGCGGCTCTGCCGGCGGGTCCTCAGGAACCAGCACTTGCGTTGCGGGTTGGACTGCCACAGCCCGCGAAGACCACGATGTGATCGCAACAGGTCCAGCCGGAGCACCGTCATGCCAGCAGACCTCCATCCCGATGACCTGGCGCGGTTGGTGAGGTATGCGCTAGAGACGACGCGCGCCACCGCCGTCTGTCCTTTCCATGAAGACGTGATCGTTCGTATCGGCGACGACGCCGCAGAGAGCCACGCCTTGGAGCGGGCCAAGAGAATCCCAAAGAGCGACGGCTCGACTTGGGATGGGCAAACTCTCAACGATGAAATTGGACGCCAGCTTGGTGCCGCTGCGGACGGCTGCTGTCCGAAGTGCCAGGCCGCCGCCCAGGGTACCGGCGCCTAGCGGCCCTCAGAAGTCCCCTCGGAACCCCCCAGAGCCGAACCCGTTGTTCTGAGCTGGACGAGGAGGAGTTTTGACATGTCCGTACGACTTCAGATCGCGGCGATGGTCTTCATGAGCGTCCAGGCAGTGATGTTCGGAGCAGGAATGCTTGTGATCCTCCTCACTCCGATCCAGTTGAAGGCGATGGCGGCGATTCCGACGATGATCGCCATGAGCGTCGTTGCGTCGGCCGCGATCGCATGGCTGATAGCGCCCAGGCTTCGCCAGCGTTATTGGCGCGCGAGAGGCGCTCCCGGCGACGCGATTTCCGGCTAAACGTTGACTCAGCCGAGCGCCTGCCGTCAATTTCCTCTTCCTGCTCCGAACGGGGCGAGCGGACAGAACCGGCAACGCAGTCGCCATTGAAGGTCCCATGCCGCGCTTCATCGTCAGCTTCATGAAGAAGGTCCTCGGCGAGAACGGTCAGATGGACGAAGTCTGCCAAACGGCAGTCGAACTGGATGCCCCGAACGGCAGGGCGGCCGAGGAGCAGGCAAAGGAACGGTTTTGCGAGATCCACGCCACCCACGACTGGTCACTGCATGCCGATCGCCTGAAGGTGGATCCTGCAGACTTCCCGTCGTAAGGCCACGGCCGCCGCCGCACCGGACGAGCGCTGACCAAGTCATGGAAGGCTGAACATGTCGCAAGCATTCGGATCGTTGGCCACTGCATGTTTCCTGCTCGGCATTGTCATGCCCTCTTTCGCGGCCGACGCCGTCAACGGCAAGGACATCGCCACGCGCTGGTGCGCAAGCTGCCATGTGGTGGAGCGCGGTCAGACGAGCGCTACCGATCAGGCTCCGCCCTTCGCGTCCATCGGGAAGGCGCCCGAATTCGACCAGAACAAGCTCGCTTTCCTGCTCCTCATGCCGCACCCGAACATGCCGAGCCTGTCGCTGAACCGGGCGGAAATCGCGGACTTGGCCGACTACATCCGGTCACTGAGATGAAGCGCCAGCTCGAAGCCGTTCAGACGTGATGGAGCCGCACCGAAGCGCTCTCCTCATTCGAAACGCCAATCCGTGAGTTCGGCCGTCCAGACCGGATGCCAGTTTCCGTCGAGATGCCAGCCGACCTCTCCGCGAAAAGGTATCCATCGGCCATTGCGGAGGCGGTAGTCCGCGAAGCTGCCGCGCCAAGGCCGGTCGACGAAACGGCCGGTCTCCATGCGCGGTCTATCCTTCGCGGAGACACATCCGATGCGCCCCGCCTCGTCCAGTTGGATCTCGACCGAGATGCGCCCGTGAGCTGACGGATGAGAGACGCTAAAGCCGTCTTCGCGGACCTGCCACTCCAGCGACCCGTTGCACAGGATCGCGTCGGCGCCCACGCAAGCTCAGCCAAGTATCGCATGATCTGCCCTTTTCGGAGCGCAGTCTCGTCCGCCGGCGCGCCGCTAAGACGGAAGCCCAAAAAGCGAAGCTCGGATGCAGCAGCCTCCGAGGAAAGCCGGTCCACGACCCTCAAACAAGACAGCGGGCCAAATCTGGCTTCCCAATCGAAGGCCGTCGCGGAAGTCTCGATTTCATCGAGGGCACGGAAGCGTATCCAGCGGCTCGAGGGACCGCTGCTCATCCGCCCGAGTTGCGACAGCTGCACCACGCGGCAGTCGCCATCCGCGCCCAGCTTGCGCGCGAGCTCCGCCACCTCGGTTGGAAGCGACCCCGTCACGGGCGGCGGCATCGCGCCGCGGGCCAGTGCCTTAGCGGGCGACGTGGCATGGTTCAGGTGAGTGTCAGGACTTTCGAAATGTGCACTCTTGTGGCGGCGCAACCCGAGCAGCGTCGAGGGCGGTGTCCTCGCCTCCGCTGCAAGGACTCGAGAAGGAGAGTAGCTGCCTTGCGCGATGTCGATGCATACCGAGGGGCGGGCCATTCGAACTTGAGATGCATCAAGGCGAACATCGCCGCGGCGGCGTAGAGTTGATTCCGTACCGAGCGGCATCGTTTCGCGTCGGTGCTGTTACGGTTGCGGAGCTCGGACTCCTAGGCACTCCGGGCTTCGCGCCTCAATTTGCGACCGCTATATGGGGCCGGCTCGGAGAGCGGCTCCGCCGAACATCATCGGCTTGCGGGTCGAGGACACATCTTGGACTGACAAACCCGGCCTAGCGGCCATTGCCGCCGGGCCCGGTTATGGCATGGGATCCCCGCGTCGCCTTCCCGCCTCGCCGCCCAGTTCCAGAATCCGGAACAAATTTCGCCGTCCGACGTTGAGCCCCTGATTTACGCAGCATTGGGGTGCCGCGTGCGGATGCGAATTGCGATTGCAGGGGTGGGGCTGGCGATCTCGGTCCAGACTTTTCCCGTTTCGGCTCAGACACCTGGCCAGCCGCCCGATACCATGGAGGCGCGCGTCGAAGCGTGCTCCCCTTGCCATGGCAAACAGGGCGAAGGCACCAGCGATGTTTACTTTCCCCGCCTAGCGGGCAAGCCCGCCGGCTATCTTTACAACCAGCTTCTCGCGTTCAAGAACGGCCGGCGGAAGTACCCGCCGATGAACTATCTGCTCGAATATCTCGGCGATCCCTACCTGCTGGACATGGCCGAATACTTCGCCGAGCAGCGTCCGCCGCTTCCCGCGCCGGCAGCGAGCGACGCCAGCAAGGAGGTCCTGCAGCACGGCCAGGCTTTGGTCTCGCGTGGCGACCCGGTGCGGCAAATTCCGGCTTGCGGCAGTTGTCACGGGCCAGGCCTCACGGGCATGGAGCCCGGCATCCCCGGTCTCCTCGGACTGCGCCCGAACTACGTCAGCGCGCAGTTGGGCGCTTGGCGCTACGGCACGCGGACGGCGAAGGCTCCGGATTGCATGCAGCAGGTCGCGGCACGACTGACGGAGGCGGACGTCACCGCGGTGGCGGCCTACCTCGCGACCCGGCCCGCTCCGATTGTCATCGCTCCCGCTCCCAAGGGCGCCTACGTTCTGCCCTTCGCGTGCGGAAGCGAACCGGATTGAGGAGGCGGCGATGCTCTCACGCGCACGAATCCTTGGTCTTCTGTTCTCGTTGGTGGCGGGTTGTGCCTACGGGCAGCAGCAGAGCTCCCCCGGTGACATCGTCAAACGCGGCGAGTATCTCGCCCGCGCCGGCGACTGCATCGCCTGCCACACGGCCCCTGAGGGTCGCATCTTCGCCGGAGGGCGCCCGATGCCGACGCCGTTCGGCACGCTCTACTCGTCCAACATCACGCCCGATCGCGAGACCGGTATCGGCAAGTGGACCACCGAGGATTTCTACAAGGCCATGCACACGGGCCGTTTTCCGGACGGCGGCTTGATGTACCCGGCGATGCCGTTCGCCTCCTACACCAAGGTGACCCAGGCCGACAGCGCCGCGATCTTCGCCTATCTGAAGTCGATCCCGCCGGTGAACCAGAAGAACCGGGAGCACGACCTCCGATTCCCCTACTCCAACCGTCAATTGATCCTCGGGTGGCGCACGCTGTTCTTCAGCGAGGGCGAGTACAAGCCGGATCCTTCAAAGTCCGCCGAATGGAATCGCGGCGCCTATCTGGTCGAAGGGCTTGGCCATTGCGGCATGTGCCACTCCCCGATCAACGCGCTCGGCGGCACATCCCAATCTGATGCCTTCAAGGGCGGCCTCATTCCGATGCAAAACTGGTACGCGCCTTCGCTCACCTCGAACCGCGAGGCCGGCCTCGGCGATTGGAGCATCAAGGACATCACCGACCTCCTGAAGACCGGCGTGTCGGCCCGCGGTGTCGTCTACGGCCCGATGGCCGAAGTCGTGCACAACAGCCTGCAGTACCTGACCGACGAAGACACCAAGGCCATGGCGATCTATCTGAAGAGCATCGCCGAGCCGACGTCGCGCACGCCGGCGAGCTCGCCGGTCCTGCCGACGAGCGAGAGCAGTCTTCTGATCAGCCTCGGCAAGACCGTCTACGACGCCCGTTGCGCGAACTGTCACGGCGCTCAAGGCGAGGGCAAGCCGCCACACTGGCCCCCTCTCGCCAACAACCAGTCGATCGAGATGGAGTCCGCCGTCAATGCGATCCGGATGGTGCTGAATGGCGGCTACCCGCCGGGCACGGAAGGAAATCCTCGTCCCTACGGGATGCCGCCCTTCGCAGGCCTTCTGTCCGACAATGAGGTCGCCGCCGTGGTCTCCTACATCCGCACCGCATGGGGCAATCGCGGCGCGCCGGTCAGCGCCCGCGACGCCGACGAGCTCCGCTCCGCCCCGCTGAACTGAGGCCCCGATGATCAACACGGACCTTCCCGAGCAGACCGAGTCCACCGCGGATGACCGCGTCGATCGCATCGTGGCCGCCGGACCGGGCGGAGCACTGACGGTGGCCGGGATAGCTACGGCGCTGGTGGTGGGAATGTGGTTCGCGTTCTACCTCTTCGTCTTCCTCCCGCGCGGAGCCCTGCAATGACCGTCCAGGACGGCAACCACGGCGCCGAGGTCGCCGCGCGCACGGAGCGGCGCTGGGCGACCGTCTCGGTGATCGTCATCGTGGTGCTCGCCGTGCTGGCCGCGTTCGCCGGCATCCACCAGGTCACCATGCCGCAGCCGCGCGTCGAGACCATCGATCCGACGCGGCTGCACCTCTCGGGCGAGTTCGTCGAATCCAATCTCGGCAGCGTGCTGGAGCCGAACGGCGCGGTGACGGTCCGTGCCATCGGCCAGCAGTATTCCTTTACGCCGGCCTGCATCCTGGTGCCGGCCCAAACGCCGATCACGCTGCGCGCCACCAGCGCCGACGTGGTCCACGGGATCCTCGTCCAGGGCACCAACGTCAACACCATGCTGGTGCCAGGCTACGTCTCCGAGCAATTGATGCGCTTCGAGAAACTCGGCGACCATCTGATGCCGTGCCAGGAATTCTGCAGCTTCGGCCATGAAGGCATGTGGGGCAAGGTCAAGGTGATCGACAAAGAGGAGTTCGCCGCCAAGGCGAAGAGCGGCGGGAGGCTGAGCTGTGTTGGTGAATAGAAAGCTCGTCCTCGCGCATTTCTGGGTGGCGTTCGCCGTGTTCGGGCTCGCACTCTTCCTCGGCGCTTGGCAGATGTTCGTGCGCAGCCCGCTGTACACATGGATCAGCAATCCGGAATGGTACTACCGCTCGCTGACCGCGCACGGCACGGTGATGGGCTACGTCTTCCCGACGCTAGTCGCCATGGGCTTCGGCTACGCGATCTCGGAGTCGGCACTGAAGCAGCCTCTCGTCGGCGTGCGCTGGGCCTGGGCGGGATTCTGGCTGATCGTGGCGGGTAGCGTCATGGCGATGGTGCCGGTCGCGCTAGGCCGCGCTTCGGTGCTCTACACCTTCTACCCGCCGCTGATCGGCAGCGCGTTCTATTACATCGGCGTCGTGCTGGTCGTGGTCGGCTCCTGGATTTGGGTCGCGCTGATGTCCATCAACCTGCGGGTATGGCGGCGCGAACACCCCGGAGAGCCCGTTCCGCTCGCGATGTTCGCCAACGTCGCCGGCTCCTACCTCTGGGCCTGGACCGCCGTCGGTGCCGCGCTCGAACTCCTGCTGCAGATCATTCCGGTCGCGCTCGGCTGGAGGACCACCATCGACGCGGGACTCGCGCGCGTGTTCTTCTCCTGGACCCTGCACGCCATTGTCTATTTCTGGCTGATGCCGACCTACATCGCCTACTACACCATCGTGCCGCGCGCGATCGGCGGCCGGCTCTATAGCGACACGATGGGGCGGATCGCGTTCATCCTGTTCCTGGTCGTCGCGATGCCGATCGGCATCCACCACACCTTCGCCGATCCGCAGGTCGGCGCGGGCTTCAAGTTCATCCACTCCGCCTTCACCGCACTCGTCGCGCTCCCGACCCTGCTCACCGTGTTCACGATCTGCGCGTCGGTAGAGATCGCGGCGCGCCTGCGCGGCGGCCGCGGCGCCTTCGGCTGGATCATGGCGCTGCCGTGGGACAATCCCATCATGCTGGCGGTCACCTTCTCGTTCGTCCTGCTCGGCTTCGGCGGCGCCGGCGGGCTCATCAACATGAGCTATCAGCTCGACGCCACGATCCACAACACGCAGTGGATCACCGGCCACTTCCACCTGATCTTCGGCGGCGCCATCGTGATCATGTACTTCGCCATCGCCTACGACCTTTGGCCCCATCTGACCGGGCGAGCACTGCCCGGTCTGAAGCTCGTGCGCGCCCAGCTGTGGCTTTGGTTCGTCGGCATGATCGTCACGACCTTCCCGTGGCACTGGGTGGGCATCCTCGGCATGCCGCGCCGCATGGCCTACTACGACTATTCCGACCCGGCCATCTCGCCGCAGGCGTTCTCGGTCACGCTGTCGGCGATCGGCGCGTTCGTCCTGCTGATCTCGGGCCTGCTGTTCCTGTACATCCTCGCGACCGCGCATCGCCAGCCGGCCGCGGATGCCGGCGCATACCGCTTCAGCGCGCCCGTTCACCCTGTCCGCACGGTGCCGCTCGCGCTGAACAGCTACGCGATCTGGGTGGCGCTGATGATCGGACTGACGGTCACGAACTACGCCTACCCCATACTGACGCTGGCAGTCCGATCCGACAACTCGGTGCCGGCCGTCTACGTGGGAGCGCAATGATGAGCGCCCGCGAACTGTTCACGTTCCGGAATCCGTACTTTTCCGCTGGGGTCGGCATCGCTGCGGGGCTGTTCCTGCTTACGGCCATCGGTGGCTTCATCGTGCTGCCTTACGCGCAAAAGGAGCTCAAATTCGCCGGGCTGTGGGACGCGATCTGCAGCGCGGCGGGCCTGCCCCAGCGCTCCGCCGCCGTTCCGACCGCCAAGGTGGGACCGCGCCTGTCCGAGGCGGTCCTGACACCGACGATGCTGGCCAGGCCCGGCCAGGAATCGATCGGCCGCGGCGCGACCCTCGCGCAACGCTGCGCGATCTGCCACGGCCCGACCGGGATCAGCCGCGCGGACTCGCCTAACCTGGCCGGCCAGTACGCGAGCGTGATCTACAAGGAACTGCTCGACTTCCGTTCTGGCGGCCGCAGCAATGCCGTGATGTCGCCGTTCGCCGTCGACCTGAAGGACCAGGATATGGCGGATCTCGCCGCCTACTACGCCTATCTGCCGCGGCTGCCGGCGTACCACCCGACCCCGCAGCTGCCGAGACCGCGCATCGTGATCTACGGGGCCCCGATCCGCGGCATCGCGCCCTGCGGCTCCTGCCACGGCAGCCTCGACAACAAGACCGGCAGTCCGTGGCTCGAAGGGCAGTCAGAGGCCTATCTGAAGGCGCAGCTTCAGGCCTTCGCGTCCGGCCAGCGCACGAACGACATCAGTCAGCAGATGCGCAACATCGCCCGCGCGATGACGCCGCAGGAGATCGAGGAGGCGGCGGCCTACTATGCCTCGCAGCCAGTCGAGATCGTGAAGGCGACGGACTGACATGCCCCTCGCACACGAACGCTACACAGCAGGTCTCCCCGGCAAAAGCAGCGCTCTGCCCGAAACCGCCGGGCCGGGGATTCACGCAAGTTACGGACAACGAAAAATTCTGCGGAAGGCGGGTGGAGCGTGGCCCCGCCTTGTAGGGGCTGGGGGGCTTGGGGGCGAAGCCACGCAGGCCCTGCATTCGCGCGCGCCTGCCACACCAACGGTATCCGGCCGAGCCCGTTCCATGCTCGACACCAATGACCGCGCGCAGCGAAGACCTAGGGCTCCGGAGGCCGCAACGGGCCATCCGCCCACTTTCGGGCGGCGGGGTCGCGTAGCGGATCATCGTTGCAATTGGTGCAGACGTACCGCCGTGGCCGTTTCGAAGCTTCGTCGGACACAGCTTTCATCGGGTTGCCGCACGCCGGGCACGCCTTCCGGACCGGATGGAGCATGGCCATCTGTTTTCCCCTGCTATGGCACTCTAGTTCAGTCGAGGTCGCGAGCTCAAGCTGGCCGATAAAGCTTGGTCGGGTTCACGCACTATACTATTACGTCCCTTCTTGACTCCGTGGCCGCAGAGCAACCAACTCTCGGCAGTAATGTTGAGGGGCGTGTCATGGAGCAGGAGTTCTACCGAGGTCTGGCCCAAAGGGTCCGCGGTATGGCCGAGAAGGCTGATCCGTTCACCCGGCGTCGTCTCCTGAATCTCGCCAAGCGGTATGACAGCAGGAGCGGTCGGCCCTCGGCATCCGGACCGACCGAGCTTCCGCCGCCGGCGTCTCGCACGACGCCGGCTGCATCGAGCCTCACCGGACCCGGCGAGACCTGACGCCCACGCCCGTGTCGTTTTTCATGGTGCCGCAGCGCCCACCCGATGAAGCTTGGCGGCCGTCTCGCAGTGCGCGAGGGAGCCGCCGACAGACGCCTCCCGCGGACCAAGCTTGCTCGCCCTACCGGTGCTTTAGGCCTCACCAGGGACGATTGATTCCGTAAGCGGGTGCGGCATCGCGTTTTCCCCTGAACGCGATTCTACCGCGATCCTAGCGGCTTGGAGAGCCGTGCGGGGAGGCGCTGCGCCTTGCACGGAACGAGCTACGGCGTAGGGCACCCTTCAGGCAGGTTGTCCTCGGCATTCCCGCGTAGGCGAGCGAGTTCCGACCACGCCAGCGCAGCGGTGATCCATCTCTGCCGTTCTAGCCCGTCGGCTTCGGCGGCAAGCTTCATTGCCGCGATGGCCTCGCGCGCGGAGTCATAGGGGGGATCCATAGGCGAAAATGTAGTTGAAGATCGTAGCCGATCACGCACCAGTGGGACCGTAGCAATCCGGGGTCGGCAGCATACTCACCCAGGGGCTGTCTAGCGTCTGGAGATGCCCCGCCCAATCCGCTCCATCGCGCATCCGGCTAAGAAGTGCCGTGCGCTTCCCGCTCCTCGCGTGTCGATTGTGATCATTGCCGGAGACCGCCTGAAGCGTAGATGCGGATTGCGCAGGATACGTCCGTTTTCCATTCGAAGTGTCGGATGACGGTCTCGCGGTTGAAGGATCCCGCCATGCTGATCAGTTGAAGGGACCCAACCATTTGCTCGACACGGCCCGCGCTTCCCAAAGGCAGGAGCAAGCGCTCGCAATCGATCGTATGGCCGCCGCTGTTGTAGGTCGAAAACACATTGTAGATGGCGCAGCCGCTGGTCACGCATTGTTCGGCGGCCTCTAGACCGAACTCCTTCAACGCTGGTGGCAGAACCTCTTCCATCGATTTCCCGGCCCAGCTCGAATTGAAGACCTCTCCTACGCTGGCGCCTTGGTAAAGCGCTCGAAATATGTGCCCGTCTCCCTGTCGCTCAACACTCCAGATGATCAGTTGTTTTGGGTCATGCAGCCGCGCTTCCGGTCTGAACTGATCGAGCGAGGGAAAGGGCAGATCGCCGGCCGTGCGTGCCCAGTACCGGCACATGGCCTGCTGACTGATGGATTTCACATCGGCAAATGAACCGTCCGTGTATCGCATGGCTCAAAAACTACCCGCCACGTCTTAACGAGCCGTCCGAGCAGCCTCTACCGGGCGACGATATGTCTTATATAATTCGGCGAAGTTGGCCTACCGGAGGGCCTTTTTTTCAACGACGCCAGCTGGACTCTCACGCCCAGATCAGGGTGCTCGGCAGCCGTGCCCTGCAGGTAGCATCCAATTGCATCTATGAGGCAGATCAAAACCGAGCGTCCAAGGCAGCTTTACCTGTTAGGAGCCACAAAGACGCGAACACGATCGCCCAGAAGAAGTCGAGGGCGCCGAACGTCACCACAGAGCTGACAACACGACCGGATCCAAATAGCGCAAAGACCGGGACTGAGAACGCCAGCTTTTCAAGGACGGCGAACAGCATCGCCGGTCGAAAGCGTAGCGGGTCATACGCTATCATGAAAAAGATACCTTGTGCGGCGAGAGCCGTTCCCACGAAGCCATAGAAGTATTCCGGATGGGCCAAGCCCCCCCTATCCACGGCTACGTTTGCCTCAAGGAAGTAGAGGGGCAATAGGACAGCGACACCGTAAACGCCAGCAGCTGCAAAAAGCCAACGGGCCAGCCTGAGCGCCCGAACATCTTTCATTCACGAATCCTTCCCTGCGGCATGCAAACCTTGGCGGCCAGTAGGATGCCGCCAACAAATTGTATGCATCCGCGGCAAGAAAATGGCGCCGGAAGTTGGCAGTTCTGCGCGGGGGCAAGTGCGGTAGGACCCCCGACCGGCTTGTCTCCGGATCAGGCGGTGGCGGAGGTCCGCGACGTGCTGGATTCGATCGGCGACACCTGCCCGGAATGCATGCCCTAATGCTGAGCCCGCGAGCGGACGTAATTTGTGCCGCCGCAACACGCTTGGCTCTCCAAATTGCGATGTGCCACGCGTCGTCTTCTTTATCGGCGGCCCCGATCCGCTTCATCGACGAATTCTACCGGCGTGCCCTTGGAAAGCCGTTCCGCGACGCGCTCGGCGTCCCAGTTCGCGAGACGGACACACCCGTGCGATTCCGACTTGGACACCTTTCCCGGAAACGGCGTGCCGTGGATGCCGTAGCCATCTGCCGAGAGATTGATCCACATCGAACCGACCGGATTGTTCGGGCCTGGCTTGATGACGAACGGTTTGCGCGAATGGACGCCTTTGAAGTGGTAGGTCGGGTTGTAGCGGTAGGTCGGATTGCGATCGATCTCCGTCACCTTCAATGTGCCCGAGGGAGATGGCTTCTCCTCACTGCCGATCGTCGCGGGATAGAATCCAATCAGGGCGTTCGACTTGTCGAACAGTTTCACCGTCTGGCGAGACTTGTCGACTACGACCTTGGCCGCCTTCTCGGAGCCCTGCTCGGCGCCGGTGTCGATCACGACGATCGATTCTCCGGCCCGGTCGAGGTTGCGCCCTGGATTCAAGGCGGACAACAGGTCCTCGCTCATATGAAACTTCTCGGCCAAACCTTCGCGCGGGCTCGCGTAGGACAGCTTCGGGATGTCCTTCATGTCCTCCATCTTCGCGGGAAGCTTCTTGAGGAACGGTCCTGCGACGTCCTTGTCCGCGATGGTGTAGTTCATCGTCACGGGACGACCGTCCGCCGCGAGCTTCCCCCAAACCTCAGGACCGACGTCGTCCGAGGGCGGCAATTGCTGCGCCTCCTCATAGGCGCGTAGGGCCTTCTTCGTATTCTCTCCGAACCTGCCATCAACCTCGCCGGGGGAGAAATGCGCCCGATCTAGCAGAACCTGCAGCCTGACCCCCGCCGGGGTCGGCTTCTCGCCCGAGAGCGTTTTCTTCGATGGCTCCGCGGTGTCGATCGCCGCAGACTTCATTTCCTTGCCGAATGCGGAGCTCGTCGCCAGCGCTAGGCAAGTAAAGATACCTCCGAAAGCCGCGCTCCGATCCAGCGCGCGAAGACGCAAGCCCATCACTTTCGATCCGCAGGCGCCTGAGCGTTTGCCTTGTTGGCGTCGGCCTTGTTCGCTTCGTGGTGACCAATGGCGCAACCAGCGGCGGCGCCAAGCTTGCCGTGTCCGGCCATGTGGCCAGCGACGGCACCGACGATGGCGCCTTTGATGCAGCCCTTGGCGTCGGCGGCGGGTGCCAAGGCGAACGAAATCGCGGCCACCAAGGCCACCGACATGATACATTTCATCTGCATTCTCCGAATCTGGATTACTGCTTGGTCAACGCGTCGCGGACAAGTTCCGTTCCGACCGTATGTTTCCGGCCACTCATTCCGGGCCAGGCGGAGAGCATCTGTGCCGGCGCCCCAGGCCTCCGGCGCCGCCTTGATCGAGGGGACCGCGATGGCGAGGTCGTAGATGCCAAGCCATGTCCGGTAAGTCTTCAGCTTTGGTGATGGAGACTGCCGGCGGCCGCGACGCTCAACGCCGCCGAGCGAACCAGACTCCCAACACGAAAGCCGCCAACAGCGAGCGCAGCGGTGCTTCCACCGTCGCCTTCCGGAGCCGCTCGGCCAATTCATCCACGGACTGCCGGAGGTCCGTTTGCTTCCTCGTCCCCGACTTTTCTCGAGGAGGATTCTCAAAGCCGCCCTGCTCTTTCGTCAGCCCGGAGGCTTCCGTCATCGCCGAGGTTTCGCGCTCATCCATGCGGTCCTCCTACGTTTGCTGAAGCAAGCGCCATCGAGACCCCCAGGTTCCTACGCCGACTTCCGCCGGGCCCCTGACGCGGGCTTCTTCACTGCTGTTTCCTTGGCCGGCTTCTTGCCGGCGATCGGCATCAGCATCTCCTTCTGGCCGGCCGCTGCCTTCTTGGCCTTCTCGACCGGCTTCTTGGCAGCCTTCGTCTCGGCCGCCGCGCCGCCGACGCTCTTGCGTAGTGCATCCATCAGATCAACGACGTTCTCGCCTTTCGGCCGGTCCTTCGGCACGATCGGCTTGCCGGCGCGCTTCTGGTTAATGAGCTCGATCAGAGCGGTCTCGTAGTGGTCCTCGAATTTTTTGGGGTCGAACCGGCCGGCTTTCTGGTTCACGATGTGCTTGGCAAGATCCAGCATATCCTTGGTCACTTTGACGTCCTGGATCTCGTCGAAATATTCCTGCTCGCTGCGCACTTCGTACGGATAGCGCAGCAGCGTGCCGACGAGACCCTTGTCCATCGGTTCAAGTGCGATGATGTGCTCGCGGTTGGTCAGCACCACTCGCCCGATCGCGACCTTGTCCATCTCGCGGATGGTCTCGCGGATGACGGCGAAAGCGTCGTGGCCGACCTTGCCGTCGGGGCGGATGTAGTAGGGGCGGATCAGGTAGCGCGGGTCGATGTCGGTCCTGTCGACGAACTCGTCGATCTCGATGGTGCGCGTGGATTCCAGCGCGATCTCCTCGAGCTCCTCCTTCGTGACCTCGATGAACTGGTCCTTCTCGAGCTGGTAGCCCTTGACGATGTCCTCGTTGGGCACCTCGTCGCCGGTGTCGGAGTCGACCTTGAGGTACTTGATCCGATGGCCGGTCTGCCGGTTGAGCTGGTTGAACGAGATCTTCTCGCTCTCCGAGGTCGCCGGGTAGAGCGCGACCGGACAGGTGACGAGGGACAGCCGAAGGAAGCCTTTCCAGTTCGCGCGGGGGGCCATAGCTAAGCAACGCTCCAGGTACGGGGACTTGGACTCAAGACGAACGGGGCGGAGCGGTTCCGACACCACGGACGGCCGGCATCATTTCCCCGGTTTTCGACTTTGGACGGACTCGACTCTTTTGTTCCTTATATGTTCTAATTCGTCATGACCGACCGACCCGCGAGCTGGCGCATGCCGACACTCAAGCAGATGGAAAAGATGGGAGCTGCGATCGACGGAAAGGCCCCGCCCGCACGGGGGGTGGCCCCGAACGAGGATCTGCCGCCGGAATACTGGCAGGCCCTGCTGGAGGACCCTCGCGCCGAAGCGGTCGGCAACACTCCTGGCTCTCCCGGACGCCTCCTGCAGCTGAGGCTGATGCCCCAGCACCTTCTCAGGGTGGGTTGCCGGCGCTGCGGCAGGACGGTCGAGATCCAGAAGGCGGACGCCACGCGGCTCTACGGTCCGGAGGCGGTCTGGAGGGATGTCGGCCAGCGGCTGCTCGACAACACTTGCAGCAACCGGACCGGCCGCCACGAAGAAGACGGGTGCTGGCCGGCCTTCGATGTGGCCTAGGCACCGCTCAATGGCGCCGAAGTATCACCCGACGCCCCTTTCCGGAGGCGACCGCAAGGCGCTCGCCAAGGAGCTCGGCCGCGCCCGCGCGATGACCTCGATTCTGGCCGCGCAGTCGGCCGAAGCCCGGGCTAAGGGCGAGGCTCTGATCCGGACGGCGGACAAGCTGGCCTAACGAACATCTGTGGGCACTGGGTACGCCGATCGACCCTTCGCCGACGATCGACCAGGCCGTCAACGGCGGGTACCCCTGGATCGAGATCGAATGTTCGCGCTGCAGGACCAAGCGGGACGTCGACATGGCCGCGCTCCGCCATCCGCCCACCACCTTCGTCCACGACCTCGCGAGCCGTCTCCGCTGCAGCAAGTGTGCTAAGGCGGGGCGACGGCCGCCGGCCACGCTGCTGCAGCTTGCGCAGCGGGCCTGCCATCCAAATCCGGAGACCTGACGCCGTGTGCTGGTGTGGACGGCCTCTCATCCCCACGGTTTGATGGCGCTCTCGGCGTCACAGAAAGATGAGAGGAAAGTCTAATGAATATTCCCGTTCGTATCGGCATGGATACCTCGAAGTCGGTGTTCCAGCTTCACGGTGTTGATGAAAATGAGGTAGTGGTTGTCCGGCGCCAATTTCGGCGAGCCGAGATGATCCGCTACTTCGAGCGGCTTCCGCCGGTTCTCGTCGCCATAGAGTCTTGCGGCAGCTCGCACCATTGGGGGCGCCTGCTCCAATCTTTCGGGCACGAGGTAAAGCTGATCCCTCCTCAATACGTGAAGGCTTACGTGAAGCGCGGCAAGAACGACGCGGCTGACGCCGAGGCACTGTGCGAGGGGGTCACCCGGCCCAGCATGCGGTTCGTACCTGTGAAGTCGAAGGAACGGCAAGCGGCTTGCATGTTGATGACTGTGCGGGAACGCCTAGTCAGCGTTAAGTCGCAGCTTTCCAATGCTTTCAGGAGCTATGCCGCTGAGTTTGGTATCGTCGGACCCGCCGGCCAGCAGAACGTCGCGGCACTCATCAAACGTGTGCTCGAAGACGAAAGCCTGCCGGAAATGGCGCGGGATCGCTTCCGCCTTCAGGCTGACGAGTATGCCGCGGTCCAAGCTCGCCTGGCGAAGATCGAGGCCAAGCTGATGAAGTGGCATCGCGAGGATGACATCAGTAGACGTATTGCGACAATTCCAGGCGTCGGTCCGATTGGGTCGTCGATGCTCAGCATGAAAGCGCCGCCGCCCGAGACGTTCAGATCGGGTCGCGACTTTGCGGCGTGGCTCGGGCTGACACCCAAGGATCATTCAACTGGCGGCCGGCAAAGGCTCGGCGGCATTACAAAGGCCGGAGATTCTATACTGCGATCGACATTGATCGTCGGCGCAACCGCACTGCTGAGGCATATCCGAAAGGGCCGTCATAAGCCCACACCATGGCTCGCTTCGCTGCTGGGGCGAAAGCCGCCAAAGTTGGTCGCGGTGGCCTTGGCAAACAAGTTTGCCCGCATAGCTTGGCGCTTGATGATATCGGGTGGCGTGTACAAGCAGCCGGGGGCCGCCATGCCGACTTGATCTGAAATCGGCCCGCGAGCGAGGTTGCTCGGCGGATTGCCCACTAACTTGCAGGACGCAGTAGATGGAAGGACCGATCGGTCGATACGCGCGAGCTTCCGAAGATTACACTGGCACTAAGAGTGTCGCCCATGTGCTTGGAGCGTGCGTAGCGAACACCATCTCGGCCAGCGGGCTTTGTCCGCGCAAACAGGCCGGACATCTGATAGCAAGCGATCTGGCCAAAAGTCTGCTACAATCCTGACAAGTGGGGGGCCGTCCACATCTGCAATCTCTACTCGATCACGACCAACCAGGCCGCCATCGGCGAGCTGTTCCGGGTGGTCAACCGCTACGTCGGCAACCTCGCGCCGATGCCGGGCGTGTTTCCGGACTACAAGGCGCCCATCGTCCGGACGGGCGCCGAGGGCCGCGAGCTCGCGACGGCGCGCTGGGGCATGCCGTCGTCGTCGAAGGCGCTGATGGACGCTACGAAGAAGCGTGCCGAGAAGCTGCAGGCCAAGGGCAAGACCATCGATTTCAAGGAATTGCTCCGGATGGAGCCCGACGGCGGGACGACCAACATCCGCAATGTGAAAAGCAAACACTGGAGCCGCTGGCTCGGCGTCGAAAACCGCTGCGTGGTCCCCTTCAACTCCTTCAGCGAGTTCAACAAGGTCGCGGGCGGCGACATCTGGTTCGCGCTCGATGAAAGCCGGCCCCTCGCCTGCTTCGCCGGGATCTGGACCAACTGGACGTCCGTTCGGAAGGTCAAAGAGGGCGAGACCACCAACGACCTCTACGCATTCCTGACGACGGAGCCGAACGCCGAGGTCGGCGCGATTCACCCGAAGGCTATGCCGGTGATCCTGACGACGCCGGACGAGGTCGAAACCTGGATGACCGCGCCTGCCGAGGAAGCCCTGAAACTGCAACGTCCGCTTCGGGACGGAGCGCTCCGGATCGTGGCCCGGGGTGCAAAGGAAGACAAGGTCGGGTAGACGAGGCCTCATGACCGACATACGCGAGATCCTTAGATCCCAGCCGCTGCGGATAGGCATTTCGACCCGTGCCCTCTTCAATCTCGAGGAGGAGCACGCCATGTTCGAGAGCCAAGGGGTCGAGGCTTACGCGAAGCTGCAGCTCGAGCGAGAAGACACCCTCATCGGGAAAGGACCCGGATACGAAGTCGTGGAGAGGCTTCTGCGGCTGAACGAGCCGGACCAAAAACCGTACGTCGAGGTCTTCCTTCTCTCGCGCAATTCACCCGATCTTTCCCTGCGGGCGTTCAACTCCATCGAGCATTACGGGCTCGGAATAAAGGCGGGCAGCTTCACCAGCGGCCGGTCGCTCGGCCCCTTCATCTCCGCCTGGGAGCTGGATCTCTTCTTGTCCAACGAAATCGCCGACGTGCAGGCGGCGATAGAAGCGGGAGCCGCCGCAGCGAAGCTGGGCACGGCTCCGGAGGCCCGCCAAGAGGATCCCAGCGACGAAGTTCGTATCGCTTTCGACGGCGACGCCGTCGTGTTCAGCGCGGAATCCGACGAACTCTTCAAGAATCAAGGACTGCAGGTCTTCCTGGCACACGAACGCGAGAACGCGAAAACGCCGATGTCCGGCGGACCGTTCGGCAACTTCCTGCGGAAGCTCTCAATCCTGCGGCAGATCTTCATGAACGACATAGGCGTCAGCAGAGTTCGGATCGCCATCGTCACGGCACGCAACGCGCCCGCCCATGCCCGCGTGGTGCACACCCTACGTGACTGGGGGACGCCGGCCGATGAAGCGCATTTCGTGGGCGTGCGCCCCAAGGGACCGATCCTGAAAGCCCTCGGCGCGCACATTTTCTTCGACGACCAGATAAAGCACGTCCTCGGCGCATCCGGAGTCGTGCCGTCAGGCCACGTCCCCGGCCCGCACAATCCCGATGAGCCGGTAATTCCGGCGGGTCTCTAGTGCCGTACCAATCGGCATCCGGAGGGGCGGCGTGCATCATCGATACCCCGCCTCCTTCAACGTTCCGTCCTAGCTTCGGCTTGCGGCTTACCGTGCGGCTTCGCTTGACGATAGCAACCGGCCGAGAGGCAGGCCCCGCGAACGCAAGGATGGACGAGGCGGATGTCTGAGGTGATCTATTACGTCGCTCTACCGTTCGTTTTCTCCGACGACGGCATGGCTGCCGGCGAGCCAGCGGAATGCCTGAGCGCCAACGCCGCCGTCATGCGGGCGGAGGCGCTGTCCCGGAAGCTCGGCCACGCCCGGGCCGTCGCGTTCTCCCGGACCGGAGACCCGTCCAGCGGTGACTTCAGGGACGCCAAGCTGATCCGGAAGTTCGCGAGGTGCCCGAGGGCCCGAGCGCCTCGCCGGTGTGCCGCGCCTCGATCATGTTGCCGAGGATAACCACCTCACCTATTCGCCACGTGATATCTTCGCCGTCCCTTGCCGAATTTCGTCCTGATGGCTCTTCAGCCATTCGTCGATCGCCTTTTCCGCCAGTTCGTATGCCGGCTGCTCCCTCGCGAGCGCTGCAAGCTTAAGCCGTCGGATTATGTTCGGGTACATATAAATCAAGAGTTGGCTCCGCTTGTCTGCTCTCGCCCGCGCCTTAGACGCCCTCTTTTTTGGCTCGCGCACCTCTTGGCCCTCCGCGGCCAGATAGCTGACCATCTAGACATTTCTAGCATCGTGGCGAGTCCGACGGAAGTACTGATTTTCGGAAAAACCCAAGATATCCACACCCCAATCAGCCTCTCCCGACCGGCCGCTCACCACCTAGATAGCTAACTATCTTGACTCTTAGATTGTCACCTGCTCTGTTTGGACGCGCGGACCGGGTGGAGGCCTGGCTTGATAGATCTCTCCCGGTACAATCGGAGACGATTTGTGACGCAGGCAAAACTGAGTTCTCGTCCCTCCCGCTCGATCGATCTGCTTTCGGCCGCCGGCCGCGCGCTCCTCGGTGACGGGAATGAATCGAACTGCCGGAGGCTGGCGGTCCAACTGCTGGTGGACCCGGGGGTCCGCTCCTTGAGCTTTGTCACCTCCCTCCCCCTCGCCGGCGAAGACGTCGACGTCCGGATGTTGGTAGCTGAGCACGACGATGGCCTAGTCGCGTATGACGTCGTGGACGAGCGCGATGACCGCGATATTGATACCGAGGGGCTGCTGCTGATTGCGCTTGATCAGCACCACATCACGCTACGCGCAATGGACGCCCTTTCGATCTGTGCCCAACCTATCGCCCGGCACTGCGAGCGCATTTGGGAACACCACGCGCTCAATGTCGGCCACGACCTCCGCGCGCGGATTGAACGGGTTCTTGAAAGAGAGCGCCTCAGCGCTCGCGAATTGGGTCATGCCGTCGGTGAACGAAACATCGTGCCGATTGTCTGCAATCTAATCTGCAAACGGGTTCTCTACTGCGACCTTTCGACCTCGCTGGATCTCGACGCTTGGGTGGCTCGTCGCTCGGATCGCGCGGTCGCAAGCTCCTTGAGGAGCCGCAAGACTGCGCAATTCATGAAACTGAAACTGGGAGGCACGACATGAGTACCTGGCAAGGACTGCTCATCAAGAAATATCCTACCCTTTTCGTCCGGCCTTTCAGGGGAGTGGCGTTCGCACCGGGATATCCCCGCTGCGCCCCGGGTTGGCAGGACATCGTGACGCGCCTTGTCGAACGAGTGGCAGCTGCAGCGCACGATGGCTCTGTCTACTTCACTCACATGGTCTGCGAGAATGGTGTATTGCGCACTCATTGGAGTAGCAGGTCCGAGATTCCGCAACGACAGGCTCTCAAGATCGAGGAAGCGATTGGTCTCGCCGAGGCCCGCTCCGCAAGCGCATGCATCGATTGCGGCGCTGAGGGCCGGTTGTTCGCCACCGACTTAGTACTCGCACCGCTCTGCAAACTTCACCAGCGTGGCACGCCCGTTCCGATCGTCGCCGGTCGCGACATCTTTCTCCGGCGAGGCGTCGTGAGGGAGCGCCCTGTTCTCCTCCGTTCCCGATACGATTGGGAGTCGGATGCCTTCCTCGATCTACCGACCTCGGCAAATCCGACGGCCAAGGCGCCTCTCGGATGATTATGCATCGTGCCGACCCGAAGAACGCGCAGAGAGTACTGAGCATGGCCATCAAAAAGAATAGCGAGCGCCTGCCCCGAGTGGGCCAGTTCGTATCCGTGAAGTGCGATGGATCTATCCCGATGCGGCATCCCTTGGTGAGGGACGCGCTGCTGCAAGCTGCGCTCAACCCGGCGGTCCGATCCATCGAATATCTGCCGGCCATTCCTCCCGCGCCTTCGACATGGGACGATTGCCGCTATTTTCTGGACATCGTTGAGGCCAGGCCGCGCCGTTCAATAGCTCAGCGTCTCATGATTGCGCAGGCCTTGCTCGATCTGGGGCTTCGTCCATTGGTTCGGACGGAGTCCGACGTCATGCGCGAGCCTCGCTGCACCAACGCCAGGACTGTTTTCGAGAACGCCGGCCGGCCCGTGGACGTCGGGCTGCGCTTGCAGATCTTGGGCGCGCTCACCGAAGACGGTGCGATGCCGCTCGGCGAGCTTCTGAGCCGCTTGCGGGGCCACCGAGATCCTGCTTCTGCGGTGATGTCTTTAGCTTGTAACGACCTGATCGAACTGGACCTTGATTCGACGCCACTGGGGCCGCGCACCCTGACGAGACTGCGCGAATGAGTTTCCGAGATCTGCGCCCATCGAAGTGGCTGAAATCCCGGAAAATCTCGAAATGCCTGCCACCGATAAACAATCCCCGACCGACGCGATCCTTGAAGTAGCGCTTAGCAAGGCGTTGACGCCGGCGCTGGAGCGCTCGCTCTCAGGTAAGGCTGCGCTGGCAATCATCTTGGTCGTTCCAACGGCTGCATGGGTCGCCCCGTGCAAAAAGTGCTGGGAACGTCGTTTCGGCACTCACTGGCATATCCTTGGCCGCGACGGAGCAAACCGCTCCGAACACAAATCTACGGTGGGAAATTCGACCGTATCCAACCGGCTCGCTGCGGGGCAACCGATAGTAGGTATTGCCACGTCGATCGACATTCTGCCCTCGACACTCACTGCAAGCGCAGATCACACGATTTACTTGACGACGCCGACCGGCGACGTCCTCCGCCAGGTCGTGGAACGGCATCTCGGACGTCCTGTTGCGGCCCCGGTGCCGGCGCTGGTGGGCACCGGATTGGACATCGACGACTTGGCCGCCGCCTTTCGTCCTCGATCAACGTCGCAGCAAATTTTCTCCCGTATCGAGCGAGCCACGAAACGGAGGATCGGCTCCGAAGGCGACGATCGATTGCCGTCGCTCGAGACCGCAGTCGAATACGGCGCAGCACGCCGATGGGCTCTGGACCTCGCGACCGGGCTGAAAGACGGTATTCCTTTAAGCCAATTGAGCCGTTCAGTCGTGCTGTATGGTGAAAGCGGAACCGGCAAGACGACCCTCGCAAAATTGGTCGCGAAGCACCTGAATCTTCCTCTCCTCGCTTTTTCCATCGCGGATCTCTTCGCCCGGTCGGATGGAGCGCTCGGCGGCGTCGTACAGGCGACCAACGCCATGTTCGAAATGATATCTACCCATAGTTGTGTTTTTCTGCTGGACGAGCTTGACGCGTTACCAGATCGGTCCACAATCTCTAGTAGAGGAAGGGACTGGTGGCTACCCGTTTTGACCAACTTCATGCTCAAGTTAGACGTTGCTTTTTCGCGCGGCGGAAGCGGCCGTGGCGAGGAGACAATCTTCATCGCCTGCACTAATTATCTCGATCGCATCGACTCGGCGCTCTTGCGCCCGGGCCGCTACGAAAAGGCGATCGAGATCCGGCGTCCTGATCTCGCCGGCACGATCAACATTCTCTCCCACTATCTGCCTGAGATCGAAAGCCGCGACCGTGCCGAGCTCGGACGACTTCTAGAGGGATCGACGGGCGCCGAACTGATGATGGTGACGCGCGATGCGAGACGGATCGCCCGCCGCGAGGACCGGTCGCTCCGCCCGGATGACGTCCGTGCGGTCGCCCTGCCCGACGATGCCATTCCACTGGCGCGCTTGCGCCGAATCTGCGTGCACGAGGCCGGGCACGCAGTCGGCATCCTGGTCCTGCGTTGCGCCACCCTGCGCGGCGTCGTCGTCCGGGCGCGGGATGGTGCGGCGGGACAGACAACGTCGGTCCAGGATGAGGGCGATCTTCCGACGAAACGCGACTTCGAGGCGCGCGTCGTCGCTACCTTGTGCGGTCGGGCTGCTGAGCGTTTGCTGGTGGGAGAAATTAGCGTCGGCAGCGGTCTCGATGAACAGAGTGACATGGCGATCGCCACGCGGATGATCGCATCGCTTCACGCGTCGGGTTTGGGAGACGATCTCGCTTTTACGTCGGATCACCACCGCGTCCTCCGGGCCGTTTCGCGCGACAAGTCGCTGCGCCGGCAGGTCGAGGCGGATCTCGTCCGCTTGGAAAAGCAAGCTGAGCGGCTAGTCAAACGCAATCGACGTGCAATCATGGCGATTGCCGACGCGCTTGCGGAGACCCGGTACCTTTCAGGAGAAGCGGTCGGGCAGATCTTCGAGAGCATCAAGCGGCCGGACCGATCGAAAGCCATGATTAAGGTTCGAGGTGGTCATGACTAGTGTGGCGGAGACCCGTTTGCCCTTCGGTCCAGCAAGCAACCGCTGGCTCTCTTCTCTGAGAACAGACGGCAAATCGCCGTTGACGATCGATTGTTACTCCCGTGATCTTCGGGATGTTGCGGCAGCACTGCAGGTCAGAGACACCCGTCAGCTTGCGAAGGTCGATCAAACCGCTCTCGACAAGATGGCACACGATTGGACGTGCGCCGGGGTTTCTCCGGCGACGCGGTACCGCCGGTTATGCGCCTTGCGTTCGTTCGCGCGCTTCCTGACCGCTTCGGTGGGCATCTCATGCGGAGGGATTCTGGCGGCCCAGTTGCCGTCGGTCGAGCGCCTACCCCGCCCGATTCCGTCGGATGGTCAGATGGATGACCTGTTGTCGTGGTGCAGCATCGCGGAAGGCGATTGGGAATCACTTCGGGACGATGCGATCAACCTCTTGATGAACGATGCCGGCCTATCGGCCGCCGAAGCGGTAGCACTCGATCTCGGAGACATCGGCAAATCCGCGGTAAACGTCCGGTCGACAACTTTTACCCCGCGCACCGTCGCGATCACGGATCGGGTAAAATCCGCCCTGGAACAATATCGTTCGACGGTTCTGTATCCTTTGGCGCTGAACGGCCCCCTCTTTGTCAACCGGAGTGGCACACGCATCTCGGTCCGGACGGTGCAAGTACGCTTTCGCGACCGTGTCCGGTTGCTTGGTATCGTCGGAGTTATCGGACCAAGCTCTCTGAGATGCCGCTGCGGTACCAAGCTTGCAGCGCAATCCGGATCGTCCGACATCGTCGCGTCGGTGCTGGGCCTACATCCGCTCAGTACCCACCGGCTCTTCAATCGGTCGGGGGGAACAGAGATTTGACGAACCGATTGAAAGCGTCGAGCCGCTTGACTCCAAGCAGGTCTGCCACGTCCTCCAAGGTAGCGCCGGCTCGGATGAGATCCCGGACACAGGCTCTCCTGATGGTGGTCGGGGTGGCGGTCGGCGATATGCCGAGGATCCGCGATCTGCGCCTGATCTCCGACGATGCGACGTCGACGAAGCGCTTCTTGTCAGAGGGGAACATCAATCCCGCCTCGGGTATCGGTCGGCAAAGTCTCTCATACGTGCGGAGCCGATCACTAGACCAGCCCAGCACAGGGACCTGCCGTGCCGCTTGTCCTTCAAGCCTGAGTACCCATTGGCCGACCTTCGGCCGGTCAGCATCCTTCCAGCGCACTTTGGCAAGCTCGGAGGGCATTGCTCCGACTGAATATATCAACGCAACGATGGCGTTCCACATCGCCGCTTCCCGGTCATCCTCGGGCTCGAAAGACGCCAGTGCCTCGCAATCCGCCGAGCTGGGTAGAATACGCATGGCTCGACGTTCTCAGAGTCGCGTAAATGGTTCGTTTCGCCCCGAATTCGCAATCGAACACGCGTGTCTTGGTCGCTCCTACAACCGTGGCGAGTCAGGAATCGCAGAGCCAACCACAACCAGGAGTGATGGTTGGGCAGCAACTCGCCGCTGGATTCACTGGCCAAATTTGTTGACGCATCTATGCCGGCCAACGCGAATTTCAGCCACGAGGGAGCGAATTCCAACAACAGATTCAAACAGTTGCGAACGAGTGCAAGCTTGGCGATACTAGCCATCGCCACACGTGGAGAACAAACTATGCGCTAAACGCAGAGCAGCCGGCTTAAGGTTCCAAGGCCCTAAGCCAGCTGCTGCATAATAAGTCGCCGGCCGCGGTAGACGCCGAGGCCAACATTTATCGAGAGCGCAGTTCTCAACGGCCGGAGATTCGCATACGCGGATTCCGGACGCAAGCCGATTTTTGGCCGCGTGCTGCTCTCTTGATCGGACGCCTTCATGGCGGATTTCGACTGGAGATAGCCGGCATGCTCGGCATCATGGGACACAAATTCGGGCCGCCGGACGTCGGATCGCTCATCCCGAAGCGACTGATCGAAGAAGCGGGTGGGCTGGAAAATTTCCGTACTTGCGCGTGCGGCGAAGGATTGAAGATCCACCGCCGGATCGACGACGAGCGGGTACGCCGTCCGGTGAACGGACGGCGCGGTTTCGAGACGGTCCGACTTACCAGTACGAAGAACGACGCGCGCGACATCCACTGCGAGTCGAAGGGCGAATTTCCCCTGTACTGCCTCCTCGAGATGCACGCCTCGATCGAGCTCTATCGCGACCAGCTCGATGTGGTCGAGATTCATGACGAGCTTGGCAGGACGTGGGCCTGCCCTGACGCGTTCGCGATCCTCGGCCGCGATCAACAGCCGATCTGGATCGAAGGCAAATATGCGACGCGACTTGTCCGCGGGCCCAATAACCGCAAGGAAGTCAAACACGGGATCAATCCCAAAGTGGAGAGCAAGCTCGCCAGACTGCAACGCGCGTTCTCTCGCGTGGGCCTTTCCTACGTTGCGTTGAACCAGAGCTTCTGTCGTTCGAAGACGGTCGCGGACAACGTGAATCGGGCCTTTTGGCAACGCGGAAAAGTTCCTACGCCGAACGAGATCGCGCACCTCAAGGAATTGCTCGCATCCGGTCCGTTGCCCGTCGGCGATTGCCTGGCAGCGTTTTCTGAACGCGCGTTCCCGACCGATTGGCTCTTCGCGGCGATCGCCCGCGGCTACGCCGAATATGATCTCCGCAATCCATACTCGCTCGACAGCAAAGTTGAGCTCCCGACCGGCCGTCCCTTCTGGATCGAAGATCCTGCCTCGGAAGACCATATGGAGCGCGCAGGATGCTAGTCACACGCCCCCCTGAAGAAGACCCGTCCCTTGTCGGACCGCCGGTGCTTCCGCTTCACTCCAAAGTGACGATCGCCGGCGCGCGCTATCAGCTTGTAGAGGTGACCGGCAAGCAAATGGTCTTTCGTCGGCATGACCACATGCACACGCTACCGATGTATTGGAACCAATACTGCTGGTATTGGAAACATCATGAACTGACTGTCGAGCGGAAGGTACTGAAGTCGGCGAACAAGCTGCGCCTCGCCAATACTCCGTTCGAATTTTTCGATCTCAAAACGCAACAATTCATCGAGCGTAAGCACTATTATTGCGTCGAGTTGGACGCCGCGCTGCAGTTGGCGCAGAGCGCCAGGATGGCAGGGCTCGAGTTGCCTCCCGGGGCCGTTCGCTGTTTGTCGAAAGAAGACATAAAAGATTGGCTGAAGGACCTTAATCCCTATCAAAACGGAAGCAAGAAGCCTTCCCGCGGGCAAGTCATGCGGGACTACGCCCTCTGGGTCGCGTCCGGGCGCAACAAGTGTGTTTTGGCTCACGGCAACAAGGGCTCGTCGCGAAAATCGATTTTCGACGAGATCCTCGTCGATATCATCAACGACGTGATCGAGACCTATTGGGGACCGAATCCAAATCTCTCGCTCGAGAACATCCAGGCGAAGATCGCGGACGAAGTCGGGTTGCGCTTCGCCGATGGCGAACTGGAAGTCGAGACGATACCTTCCTTGGCGACCATCGCGCGCTACCAGAAGAAGTTGAACAACTATCTACTCGTCGAGCTCCGCGAGGGTATCTATGAGGCGGACCGGCAGCATCAGCCCAAGGGCAAGGTCCTTATCCCAGATTTCCCGCACAGTCGCTGGGAGGTCGACCACAGCCTTCTCCCAATCCGAGTTGCGTTCGAATTCAAGGACGAGAACGGAGAGACGAAGAGGATCATCGTCGGCAAGGTGTGGATCACAGTCATCATCGACGCCGCGACGAGGTTCGTTCTCGCCGCGGTTCTTGGCATCGACGGACCGAACAGCCTCCGGACGATGAAGGCCCTCAAGATGGCCATGTCGCCGAAATTCGAACTATTCGCAGAGCTCGGCATCGAAAACGCCTGCGATGTCTCGATGATCCCCGTCATGCTAGTCATGGATAATGGCAAGGATTTCCATTCGAAGGATGTGTCTGCACTCCTTTCGGATCTGCTGATCACCCAACAGTTCGCGGGTGTCTACCGAGGCGACCACAAGCCGTTTGTCGAGCGATTCTTCCGGACACTAAAGGCGTACTTGCGGAAGATCCGTGGTGCGGAAGCCAAAGACGCCGCCAGCAAAAAAGGACCAAAGACGAAAGAAAGCAATCCCGCGAAGCCCCTGACCCTGAAGGAGCTCGAGCACTTCATCTGGCACTTCATCATGGACGTCTACCACATCCGGCCGCATGCCGGCCTTCGCCGCCAGACGCCTCTGATGGCCATGACATCCGGACTTCGTCGGCTCGACGCAGAACGATCACGCGGCTATTCCCCGCCGCTGCGGTTCTTCAGCGACTATACCGCTCTCGAATGGAAGTTGATGTTTTCGATCCGGCGGACGCTAACATACTACAGGACGAAGGGCGTTCGCTTCGAGAACTTGTTCTACAACGGCGGACTCGATGCCGTCGAGGACGGCACCAAACTGCCGAGCAGGTTCGATTTCGAGGATCTGGGCCAAGCCCTCGTTTATCACCCTGGCCGCAATGAATATGTCTTCGTCGACTGCACGGATACGACCTACGCGACCGGCCTCGATGTGACCATCCATCGCAAGGTTTGGGCCCACATCGTCGATCACGAAAGTAAGCAGGCGTTGCTGGAGAAGCGGAAGCCGAAGCCAACTCTCGCTCGGTATCAGGCGAACGAACATGCCCTTCTATGTCAACTCTTCGAGATCACCGGTCATGCTAAAGCGTCTTCGCGGTCCTTGCGGGACGGCGTCGTCGTGTTGGGTCGCAACCTCGACCTGGCCACGGCCGTCGCCAGACAGGAAGCCCGCGCATGGCATAGTGGCGTCAAGCCGCCAAGCGCCCTCATCGATCTCGTGAAGGGCGACAGCGGGTATTGGGAAGTCGACCCCAAGGCTCCAACGCCCGCCCAGAAACGCGGCGAATACGATTACGTTACGCTTCCTCCGGCGGAAGAGGAATTGGTCGACCAAACTATCGATCCTTCAGCGGACTTCGACCCGCGGGCCACAACATGATCTCGAAACCCGCGCACCTTCCAGCTCTTGCGGCACCACCGCCATTGACGAAAGCCGACTTAATCCTTCTGCCTATTGAGGATCGCCTCGCATCGATCGATGGGCACTTTTTCTATACCCCAGATGTCGGCAAAGCCGTCAGATCGATGAAGCATGTTCTCTACGAACGCACCACGTCTGGCCTGCACACCAATATCGTGATGCACGGTCCGGAAGGCTCCGGAAAGACCTCGCTCGCTGAACATTTTCTGTCACAAAACCCTCCAATTCCGGCCGATCCGATTTCTCGCCAGCCCGTGCTGTTCAGCAAGTTCTCGCGGACGGCGAGCGCAAGAGATCTGGCGCATGCCGTGCTCGCAAGTGGCGGTTGGCCGCAAGTTCGCAACAGCAACAGCGATGAACTGGCATGGGTTCAGATCAAGCTCTTCCTGGAAAAAGTTCAGGCCCGTCTCCTAATCTTGAATCACGCGGATCGCCTGATCCGCGGGGACACTCTTTCCGAAAAGGGCTTGGATCTTCTGGAGGATCTTCTCGACATCGCGCCCTGTCCTATCATGATCATCGGACAAGATGGGTTCGGTGATGTCATCGAGAAATGCTACCGCCTGGCGGGACGATTTCCCCTACATCTTCCGATATCGCGGATGCCTTGCGGCAAGGATTGGCTCGAGACCTGTAATCTGCTGAATGAAAAGCTGCCCTTTCGGACGACTGAAATCCTGACGGGCGAAATGCCCGAGCGATTGCAAATCGCAGCGGCTGGCGGCACGCCCGACTTGATGCGTCTGACCCAGTCGGCGTCCAGAATCGCGATATTCGGCGAGAGGTCGCTTGAACTTACACGCCGCCACTATCTCGAAGCGTTCGCGTGTCGGCCCGGGCGGGGCCCGAACCCATTCGACATGATTCCTCTGGAAAAGCTTCGCGTCGCAAAACAGTCGACGACCGCCGTTCCGAGCCGTGCAGACGTCCTTTGGGCAAACAACCGGAACACTTCGTCATGACGGCACGAAGGACCAGGTTTGCACCATTGCCGGGAGAGTCCCTGCCTTCACTTCTGATGCGGGCGGCGAGTACGATGACGCCCTTCCCACAAAACGTCGTGCACGATCTCCTCGGCCACCCGGAACATTTGGCATCGGCGGCAACCCGCGTTGATCGCGTGGAGGAGCTCGCGGAGTACCTCAACGTACTATCCAGCGAACTCATCCCTACGATGCTTGTCCCTGACGACAATCGACCCGGTCACGTGCGTCTTGGCGACTTCGTATTTCGCTGCGATCAGGTCCGCCAAACGCCGGTCCGATTGGCATTCGATATGCTCCGCAACGACAACCTTCCCTATCACCGCCTCGTCTGGGTGGTTCGTGCTCTCCACAAAGATCCCGACACCGGCGCACCTCTCGAAGATCGGTGTGCGTTCTGTTTGGCGCACTTCGCTTGGTCTGCCGCTGTCGCGCTCGCGCGATGTCACGGCTGCGGCGGAGAGGCGGATCGGATGCCGGCGAAGTCAATTGTTCCCGGTGATGCCAAGGCCGATTTTTGCGCGCAGCTTTTGTCGTCCTCGGTCCGGCGGCGCAGCGACTTTCGCCGTACTTTGCCAGACGGCATGGCAACTTGGCCGGAAGCCGACCTGCTGGAAATGGCCGACGCGCTCGGCGATCTCGGCCCATCGACCGCGGGCCCGTCGGCCGCTTTGAATGCCCTTTACCTAGGACAAGCTGCGATGGTCACGCACGTCGCGGGCCGTCTGCGCGAAATGCGCCGTGAAGCACCCCGTATCTCCGGGTTAGTAGCGTTCGCAAACCTCACTGTCCGCATCAACCGCCTTCGATCGCACCGAGTTCGGGGACGCCTCGCGCTGGTCTTGGAGGCTCTATGACACCGACGTCGGAATATCTAGTTCAGTTAATAGCTGGTGCTGTGGAGACTACGATCAGCCGTGCTGAAGCGTACAACGTTGCCATCGTGCTTCCTTGGCTCTCAAAGTTTCTTGCCAGCATCGAAAAGAATTTCATTACCGCCGATGTTTCAGATCTGACCGCCTTTTGTCAGCAGCGCGCACAGACTCGAAGCGAACGCTCAATGGATCGACTCATCGGGAACCTCCGGGTTGCGTTTCACATGCTTGTCAACGAGGGATTTCGCACCGACAATCCCGCGCTGCTCCTTCCGTTCTCGGCGAACACCGCGATTCCGCCGAAATATTCGATAAAGCGAGCGGAAATCGAAGCTTTGATTTCGTGGCAGACTCGCCGACTTCAGCAAGGGCAGGAATCAGGACTTCCCATCGAACTTCGCGGTCTTGTTCTGATTTGTCTCCTTGCCGCCGGAATTACCGTGGCCGAATTGGTGCGGCTTGATATCACGGACCAATCGGGTAACGGCGTAACAGCCGGGCGCAACGGCTCGCGCGAGCGGTTGATCCACCTAGATGAATTGGCATCAGGGGCGTTGTCGAAGTGGCTCGAATATCGAGGAAGCATTCCGGTCGGTGGCGGAGCGATGTTTCCAACCTTCCATCCACCGTGGACTCGCCTTGGGGTGAAGTCCATCTCGCGAACCGTCGCACGGCTAATCGAAGCTGCAGGGCCCTGTTACTCCCACCTTACGCCTGGAACGCTGTACAGAAGCATGTACGCAGCAATCGTCGAAGATGGACACGGGTGGAATTTGGCGATCGGCGCGGGAGGTCGCAAATCCGTACCACACGTTGCCCGGCCCGCTCCGTCTATCGAGAAGCTTGCGCTGATGGTCGAGCGATTTCATCCGCTCGGGTCGCTGACCTCAAGAGTTTCTAATTCGCAAAGCGAGGAATAGGCGATGACCAACTTGAAGCAGGATGAACTATCGGAAACTCGGCTCCCCCTAAGGTTCGAAAGTGCTGACCCGATCCTACGACAGCATCGTCCGCTGACCTGGGTCCCTGAGAAGCTTTCGGACCCCTGACTCCGCCCGCTCCGCACCATTCCTAGCAATCAGCTTCAGGAGCATAAGGTGAAGAAATCGCATGCAAAGGTCGACACGATCTGGTGCGCCGACATTGTCACATCGGGAGGTTCGACGGAACTACTGATCGTTAATGAAAAGGGCGGTCGAACTATCGTTCGAACGCCCGTAGATGTCACTGACGCGAGTTCGGGAAGCGAGGCACTAAAGGAGGCATTTGAACGCGTTGGCACTTCTCTCGAGATCCGCACGGATGCGGCCTTATTTTTCACCGGCACTGCGTTAAGGGCCCTCCTGACTGCACGGGGTGTCGTGCACAACGTCGTGGTCGGCCGCAACTTGGCTGAAAGGCGGGCAAAGTCCTAAATCCCCACTCTTTTGTCGAACTCGAACAGAGCCGGCACTTGGTGCCGGCTCTTTTTTAGGGTCGTACGCAGACTCGGAATTCGCGCAGGTCTGCCGGCGGCAGACTCGGAATTCGAGATCCCCAGACTCAAAAAACGGGAGACGAGGGTCGTTGATTTTGCTTGATATTTTAGCTCCGGTGGACTCAATTAGCGTGAGAAGCTTCAGGTTGCGCGGAACGTTCTCTCCCCTAGTTCCAGTTTTGCCGGATACGATTGGAGTTACTTGCGAGGCATCGGCCTGCTTGAGGCTTCCGGCGGCGCAGCGGACACCGCAAAGGTCACCCAGGTGCTCCAGGTCGAAGCCCGGTTCTCCACCTCGATATCCTTGTAGCCTTTGATGTTGAGATAGCCTTGATAGCCGTCCGACATCGGAATGACGAAGCCGACCTGAGGTCCGATCCCTATCGCGCGCCCTCGGAATCCGCCGAGCTTGGCGCCCGGGCCGGTGTCGTCGGTGAGCTGCTGGTAGAAGTAGCCGGCAACGCCGATCTGGAAGTTCTTGCTCAGGAACTGCGAGGCCGCCCAGTCGACGTGAAAGTCGATGCCGTTCTGATATTGCAGGTATGGGTTCATCAGATTGTAGGTGACGCCGGCGACCGCCGAGAATTCGTGCCCGCTCTTGGGGTCGAAATACGTGTACCCTGCCCCGACGTCCCATGCGACGAACCCCAGATTGAGATTGGCGAGTCGGTTCGGGTCGTAGGTGCCGCTGGGAATGTTGCTGGTGATGTAGACCATCTCGCTGTGGACGCCCTGGTTCCACTTGAGCGCGCCTTGATAGTAAACGTCCGACAGCGTTGTCCGGTTGTCGGTCAGGGCTCCGGTGATGGCGTTCCCGCGCGGTCCTGTCAGCGTCGCATCCACCCCGAGACCGACGTTGCCGGGAGCGGTGACGATCCCGAAAGATGCCTGGCCGCCGAGGACGGGCGTCGGAGAGACGTAGGTAATGCCAAGCGCGAGGGCGTCGCCATGCGCGTTCAAGCCGGCGACGACCGTGCCGCGGGCGCCGTTGCTGGTGACGAAGTTCTGCGAGGCCCCCGCATTGGCCTGCAGGTGGAGATAGATCGACGCGTAGGCCCAGCCGGGCACGGTCGGCGTCGCGGCAAGGCTGCCGAATATGCCGGGCAGCCAAAATCCAACACCGCCCGCGTCGGCGAAAGCCGGCGTGGGCATTGAGGCGACCGCCAACCCGAGCAGTCCGAGCGCCCTATAGGAGACCTTGCAGATCATCTTGCTCTCCTGTTCAGAACGGGACGACGTAGTTCAGGATCGCGATCTGCCGCAGCAGCACGCGTCGGATGATATGGCTGACCTTGACGTGGTCGGTGAAAACGGCGGCAGTGCCCGTGGCACCGGCCGGCAGCCGCGCCGCGAGCTCGTTATCGTCGAGACCGACGTTGACCACGAAGGGAACGGTCGCGATCCCCTTTGGGGTCGCTGCCTGGCCGGAGACCTGGGTCTGACCCGTGGAGACGGCCTGCAGCACGCTTTCGACCTTGCCCGTCGCGATTCGGCCCGGAGCGAATTTGAACGCGATTTCCACCGCCTGCCCTGGCGCGACATAGCGGGCGGCGATCTGGTCGATCTCGACCGCGACATGGGTCGCGGAGGTGTCGATGAAGGCCATCACGGGCGCTGCCGAAAGGTTTCCGACGCGGGCCCCCTTCCGAAGCGCCACGTTGGTGACGTAACCGTCGGCGGGCGCCCGCACGACGGTCTTGTCGAAATTCCATTGGGCGTTCTGAAGCTGGGCCTTGAGCTGGTCGACCTCCGACTGCCGCTGCTCGACGTCAAAGCCGCGGCCCGCGTCCCGTTCGTACAGCGACGTCATCTGGGTCAGGCGCGTGCTCGACAGCTTGAGCTGGGCCTCGATCGCCTTCACCTGAGCGTCGTAGGGCGTGGGGTCGATCTTGAACAGGATATCGCCCTGCTTCAAAGGAGCGTTCGGCCGAACCGGCACGTCGACGACCTCGCCGGCGACGTCCGGAACGATCGAGACGGCGTTGCGGTAGACCAGAGCCGTGCCCTGAGGTGCCCCCCACCCCATCGGAATGAACAGTCCGATGTTCAGAAGAAGCAGCACGATCAGAGGCGAGGCCTTCCAGAACGTGTTGAGGCGGATCGCGCCGACCCAGACCAAAGTGAACAGCAGCGCCAGATAGAGCGCCATGAGGGCGATCATCATGGCCGGGGCTCCACTGTGCGCTTCGCCGGGACGTCGACGTAGGCCCAGATCATTGCGACCGGCCACAGCACGAAGCCGAAGATCAGCGTGATCCAGCCGGCCATCCCCACCGCCTCGGCCCAGGGGTGTCCACGCCGGCGGGCCACGTGACCCGGCAGCGCGCCCATCAGCCAGACCACCAGCACGATCACCGCGAGCACGATGATCAACACGATCCAGGCGAAGATATCGAGACCGGTCATGGATTCACCGGCTCCGCCTGCGGAAACTTCCAGCCTCCTTCGAGAATTGTGGCCCGCGGCCGATAGAGCCGGACCATGTAGTTCCAGCCCTTCATGATCGGCAGGCAGTTCGGCACCTTGCCGTCGCAACCGCCGAAGCGAATCGTCGTCGAGCTATCCTGGTTCTTCTTCGCGGTGATGCCATTCAGCGTGTAGGCGTCGAAGGCATTCTTCTGGTAATAGCCTTCCGCGTTGTAGAGACTGATCGACCAGAACCCGTCGACGGGAACATCCACAACCGTCAGCTTGTACTCGGTTGTCCCGTCGTTCTTGTCAGGGACGACGTTGAGGTAGATTGCATCGCGTGGCGCGTTCGCACCCCACGCGGAGGCGGCGCCGATCAGGTACTGGACCGGATCGACTTCATCCCTGGTGCCGAAGGCGCGCCGCGTATCGGTCACCGTGCTCGCCAGGACGAGCAGGGCCTCGCGGACCTTCTTCTGGCTCGCCTTGTCCCAATCCGGAATCTCGAATTTCCCCGGTCCTCCCGGTTGCGATACTTCGATCGCGTCCTGCAGCGCGTGGACTCGCTTGATGTCCTCCGGATCGTTCGGGTCGATCAGCGTGCGAACGCCGGCCAGCGCGTAGCGCGTGCCGATCTTGGCGTTGTCCAGCGTGTGTGGTCCCGATCCGTATTCCGTCGTCGTTTACTGGTCTTCGCTGATGATCTGCAGCGACATGAAGCGCCCTGCTGCCTCGGGCAACCTGACCGTCGCTGGCCCGGCATCAAGATCGAAGACGCGCGTCGAGTACAGCGTGTCGCGGTTGCCGCGGATCACGGTCTGACGGTCGACGGGCAGAAGTTCGCGGATGTGATGCCAACCGCCGAAGCCCCCTCCGTTTACGGAGTTGCCAAAGTAAAGGTCTGTCTCCGCCCGCACGAAATTGTCGACCGTAACAGGAATGGCCTTTTGTGCGAGTGCCGGCGCTGAAATCATCCACGTGATCAGGAGAGCAGCGCCCGCGTCTTTCGCCATGAAGATCACGTTCGTCATTGTTCCGCAATCCTCTCGATATCCGGCAGACGCCAGCTCTTCTCGAAAAGAGCCTTTTGCGGGCCGTAGAAGCGGAAGATGATTTCCCATCCTCTACCGGCCTTCGTCGGCACCCAGTTGGACTCCTTGCCGTCGGGAGCCTTCGGGCCGAAGAAGATGTCGGCCGAGCCGTCGGGGTTGGTCTGCAGACCCGGCGTGTTCGAGCCCCGGCTTGACCACTTCGTGCCCCTGATCAGGCCGTGCGTCTCGCGATCGTAGACGGTGCCTGACCAGTAGAGAGAGACCGGCGCGTTGGCCGGCACCGTCAGCCGGTAGGTGCTTCCGCCGTCGAGTGCCCTGCTCTCCTTGTCCCGGATCGTGACGAGATAGAATTGGCCAGTGCCGAGATGCTTCACGCTCGAGAACGCGAACGAGTAAAACGCGGCGCGGTCGTCGACCGGGTAGACGTTCGGCTTGGCGAAGAGATTCGCCAGCCCCTCGGTGACGTCGTGCGCAACCGGCAGCGCCCATTGTCCGTTCTCATAGAAAGACGGTTTGAAGAGACCTTCGTACCGGGCATCGAGCCATCCATGTGCGTCTCGGGCCGCCTCCTCGAGCATCTTCTGCGCTTGAGGGCCGGGATCGAATGGCTTGCCCTTCTCGATGCCGATCGACTTGATCTGATCGATCATGGCTTTGTCGCGTTCGAGCCACGGCTCGCGCTGAATGAAGCGGTCGAGCGACTGGAAAAAGCGGATGTCGTAGGGGATCGTGCTGTCGTAGGTGACGTCGACCACGTCGATCAAGGCCGTCGGCGGCGGAGCGGCCGCCTGGGACAGCGGGTAGAGTTTTATCTGCTTCGCGTAGGTCACCGCTTTCGCGACATCGGCCTCGCTGCCGCTGCCAACGTTGGAGCGCAGCAGCGCGTAGCTCTTGTTCGTGTCAGACGCGAGGGGGATGTAGCCGTCGGGGGTCTTCTCGGCGTAGCCCGGTGGGAGGATGAGGTACTTTCCGCCCCTGCCCTTGTCCGCTCCCGCCGGTCCTACGTCATCGAGCGCGGCTTGCCAGGCATCCATGATCGTTCCGGTGATCTCGCCTCCGCTCGCCGGCGGGATTTCGAGCACCATCGGACCTGTGCCCTTCGTGTCGACGAAAGGCATCAAGTAGATCGTGCTGGGATTGGGCGTGAGCGTCTGATTTTTCCAATCCGGAATTCGCGACCAGAATACGATCTGGTTGTCCCTGGCTCCGGCCTTCAACGCGGCTTGCAGCATCAGCTCGAAGTTGACGGCGGGCATGCCCCAGATCACGGCCTGGATGGCGCGGCTGCGCACGAGGCTGTCGTCGGCAGAGGGGGCTTGCGCGAAGGCGGTGCTCGAAGGGCAGAGTAGTGAGAGCGTGACAAGCAGTTCTTTTCTCATGGTGAAACTCTTCAAGGCTTCTCACGAAAGATGGTCTTCCAATCCTGTTTCATATCCACGATGGTCCAGCCCTTCGCCCTGGCTTCGTCCCAGGCCTTGTCAAGCTTGCCGACCTTCGATTGCCGGTCGTAGGCGTATTCGCGCACCTCGTCAGTGTGATGCACGAGGCCGGCAAAGCGCGCGCCTGATCCCGCCATGGTCCATTGCAGCATCTGATGATCGCCGTCGGAGTTGCCGAAGGCGAGGATCGGGCGGCGACCGATCATCATATTGATGCCGGAGGGCTTGCCCGGGCCATCGTCGATGAACTGCACCTTGGCAGTCTTCAGCAGCGACGGTTTTCCCGCGGCATCGAGCTGGTATTGCGTGACGCCGGAGGAGCCGACGACTTGCTCAGGCGGAATCCCGTAGGCCTTCTCGGCCCACACCCGCATGAACTCGACGCCGCCACCTGATACGATGAAGGTCTTGAAGCCACTGACGCGCAGATACGCCAATAGCTCGACCATCGGCTGGTAGACGAGCTCGTTGTAGGGGCGGTTGAAGCGCGGATGCCGTGCGGTCGAAAACCAGTCGGCAACGGATTTTGAGAACTCATCCGTGGGTATGCCGCTATGCGCGGCGGTCACCAGCGTCAGCAGGGCCTGCTCGCCCTGTTCGGCCAGCGCTGTCCTGTCGCCGGCGAGAAACGACTTGAATGGTTCCTGCTGCTTCCATTCGGGGTGTTTTGGCGCCATTGCCTTGACGCTGTCGAGCGCGAAGGCGGCTTGGAAATATTCAGGCTGCTCGCACCACAACGTGCCGTCATTGTCGAACACGGCGGTGCGCTCTGGCACGGGCACGAAGTCCGGGTTGCCTTCGCGCGTGACCCGCCCGACAAAATCGACAATGGCCTGCCTTGCGGAACCGCTATTCCACGACGGCAACGGATCGACCTGAGCGACCGTCGCCGAAACAGGCAGAAGCACGGCCAGCAGCCCAGCGAGCGTGAAGCGGCGAGTGAAATTCATGGACTAGCTCCTCGATGCCGAGGGACAGCCGGTCCGCCGACCGTCCGACGTCCAATGCTAATGTGCGGGCTCCAGGCTCCTCTGCATCTTTTCGATAAGCTGATCGATAGAGAAACTCGACGGCCGCTGGCTCGGGGGGTATTCCTTGAAGGTCGCGAGAAAAGGTCCGACGATGGCCTGTGACGCCAGGAAAGGCGCGGGATTCGAAGTAAACCAGTCGTAGTAGGAGTTCGACGTCAGGTCGGCGCGTTCGTAGGGATCGGAGCGCAGGTCGAACATCTTCGGTACCCGCAGCTTTGTGAACGGCTCAGCCCATATCCGCAGCGTACCGCTGGCGCGCTGCTCTTCGAATACGATTTTCCAGTTTTCGTAGCGCATGGCTACCAGGTCGCCGTCGTCGTTGAAGTAGACGAACTCCTTGCGTGCGCTGTTCGCCTGCTGACCCGTGAGATACGGAAGCTGATTGTATCCGTCGAGGTGCACCTTGAACGTCTTGCCACCGACCTGATGCCCCTTGAGCAGCTTGCTCTTGATCTCGGGATCGCCAGCTGCGGCAAGGAGCGTCGGCAGCCAATCCAAGCCGCTCACGATGTCATTCGATATCGAGCCGGGCTGAATTCGACCCGGCCAGCGGATCATGCACGGGACGCGGAATGCGCCCTCCCAGTTGGTGTTCTTCTCGCTGCGGAAAGGGGTGGTTCCGGCATCGGGCCAGGAGTTCTGATGAGGGCCGTTGTCCGTCGTGTAGAGGACGATGGTGTCGTTCGCGATGCCGAGATCGTCGAGTGCCTTCAGGACGGCTCCGACGGTCACATCCGTTTCGATCATGCCGTCGGCGTATTCGGTTCTGGATGTCAGACCCGGCTGGTCGCGATGCGAATCTCGCACGTGTGTACGGAAGTGCATGCGGGTCGTATTGAACCAGCAGAAGAAGGGCGTGTTCGCCCGCGCCTGCCGCTGCATGAAATCGATCGCGGCCGCCGA
This sequence comes from Bradyrhizobium cosmicum, assembly GCF_007290395.2. Taxonomy (NCBI): domain Bacteria; kingdom Pseudomonadati; phylum Pseudomonadota; class Alphaproteobacteria; order Hyphomicrobiales; family Nitrobacteraceae; genus Bradyrhizobium; species Bradyrhizobium cosmicum. The sequence goes on from NZ_CP041656.2 coordinate 3,845,085, forward strand.
CGTTTCGTCGTCGATGATCTCCATCCGCTTTTTGGTGAGGGGGCCGGTATCTTCGATGGTCTGCTTACCGACTCGGCCCCAGCGCGGGTGCTCGGTCGGATCGTCCCGGTCGGTCGCCTTGCAGCGCAGAACGCCGCGCGGACCGAGCGTGTCGCGGAAGCGCGTGTCGCGCGGATACGTGCGCGATTCCGGATCTTCTTCGGCGTTAAGGTGGTAGAGGTTGCCGAAGAACTCGTCGAAACCGTGCACAGTCGGAAGATATTCGTTCCTGTCTCCGAGATGGTTCTTGCCGAACTGGCCGGTGGCATAGCCCATTGGCTTGAGCAGTTCGGCGATGGTGGCGTCGTTGTCTTGCAGACCGACTGATGCACCGGGCATACCGACCTTCGACAGCCCGGTGCGAAGCGTGCACTGGCCGGTAATGAACGATGAGCGCCCCGCCGTGCAGCTCTGCTCCGCATAATAGTCGGTGAACATCATGCCTTCCTTGGCGATCCGGTCGATGTTGGGCGTGCGATAGCCCATCAGTCCGAAGGAATAGGCGCTGATGTTGGTCTGGCCGATGTCATCTCCGAAGATGACCAGGATGTTAGGCCTGCGACTGGACGGAGCGGGACCCGCGGCCGGAGTGCCTGGCGTTGCCGGTTGGACCTGTGCGAATGCATCGGTGGCCATCGTGGCCGCAACTAGCGCCGTCCCGCTCAAGAGAACGCTGCGACGGTCGGGCAGCGGCAGACTCTTCCTGGTCATCGTTCACTCCCATTTCTAACGACGCATCTGAAGCCGACGTGACTGGTTGAAGTATCGATAGGCTCCGCATGGCGCGCCGCAGGCCTGTAGCGACGGCAGTAGTTGGGCGCGCAAAGATGCGAGCCTCCCTTCAAAACTTTCCTTGGGATCCTGATGTGAGGCTGAGAGCAATCGAAGCTGGCGCTCTCGGGACCTCCGCGCGGATTTTGCGGAATGCAACAAGGCTTCTGCGCATCGGCTTCATGCCGGGCCGACCACCAGTCGGCAGTCCATTCCCAGACGTTGCCGATCATATCGTGGACGCCGTATCCGTTGGGCGGGAAGGCCTTCACCGGCGAGGTGCGTTCGAATCCGTCCTCGCAGCGGTTCTCCAGCGGGAAGATGCCCTGCCAGGTGTTGGCCATGTGCCGGCCGCCTGGATTGAGTGTGTTGCCCCAGGCGAAATCTTCGCCATCGAGCCCACCGCGCGCCGCGAATTCCCACTCCGCTTCGGTCGGCAAATCCTTGCCGGCCCAAGTCGCGTAAGCCAGCGCGTCACTGTGGGACACGTGGACCACCGGATGGTCATCCAGATCCTTGATGTTGCTCTTGGGTCCATAGGGCCGACGCCAAGTGGCCCCCTTCATGAATGTCCACCACTGGCTCCAGTCGCAGAGATCGGCCACCCGGGAGGGCGGCGAGAACACCAGCGACCCCGCATAGATCATCTCCGGACGAGCGCCGGGATATTCCCTCGGATCCGGAACGATCTGCGCCGTCGTGACATGACCGGTCGCGTTACGAATGCCTTGAACTGCCGGTTGGTCACCGGCGTGCGATCGATCCAGAAGCCGTCCACGGCGGCGCGGTGACTCGGAGCTTCTTCGGGATAGTGATCGTCGGACCCCATTCGGAACGTGCCGCCGGAAATCCAGACCATGTCGTCGGTCGACGCCTCACCTTGACGACTATGATCGATCTCTGCCTGCAACATGATGGCGCCCGATCCGCTGCGCGGCTACTGGCAGTAATCCCAGAAGCCTTGGGTGCGGGACGGATCGGTGTAGTACCAGCACATCCCCGGCGCAGGCGCGGCACCTGCCCACGCAGCCGCAGTCGCGGCGGTCACAAAGCCGATCGCCGCGCCTGCGGCGATCGCGCCGCCGGCTGGCCAGCGATACCAGCCGGGACGAGCCCAGCGCACGCCACCACCGTGATAGCCGGGACGGACCACTGTCGTTCGACGCACCGCAACATTGCCCCGCGGTCCAACCACCGCGGTGCGGCCGCGGTAGGCTGCGCCTCGGGGGCCGACGACAGCACGTCCGCCACGGGCTACGGCACGCACCTCGACCAAGGGCGGTGACACGACAGGCGCCTGGACGACTGTTGCGGGAGGAAGCGGCGCCGCCGCGATTGGTTCGAGCGTTAAAGCCGCCAGCGAAATGGTGATGAGCGGGATCGAGATCGACCGACAGACAGCGCTGCCAAACATGTCACGCATGCTTACAATTCCCTCCGGGAACGCCCTCCCCGGGCCGAACTAGCGTCCTTTGACGCGCAGTTGCGCGATGGGCGTGTAAGCAGGATAGCTTTGGACTCGATCTCGGCGTTATGCGAATCGTGCCAAATCGTCAGGAGCGGATGATTTTTCCTGATCCGGCCGCTTTTGGCGACCGTTGCGGCGCAGCGTCTCGCGAGGATATTCGCCGAAGAGCGCACGGTATTGCTGAGCGAAGCGGCCAAGTTCCAGGAAGCCCAGCTCAGTCGCGATCTCGACCACGCCGCTCTTGCGGGTGTCTGCCTGACGCAGGCGCAGATGGACCATCGACAGTCGCTTCGCCCTCAGGAATTCGATCGGTCCCGTCCCGACGGCTTCTTCGAAGGCCCTATACAGAGTTCGCCGCTTTACCTTGATCTTCTCGCAGATTTCCGAGACGTGGACTGCCCGATCGCAGTTCTCCTCAAGGTATCTTTCAACTTCCCCCACGATCCGGATCGAGCTCGGGATCGCCCTCTCCTCGCCGGCCGCCGGCTCTAGAGCGACGGGGCCGATGAAGGCGTCCAAGACGGCACGCTTCCAATACTCCGCGGCACTCCCCGGAGAGATGCAGCCATCATGGAGCCTGCCCGCAAGAAGCGTCAAAAGCGATTCAAGAGAAGTCCTGCGCTGCCGGGCGAAGTGGAAGTGCCGCCGCTTTGCCCAGAACCCCGGATCCGAAACCTCCTGTTCGGCTGCGAACAGATCCGGAAGTTCGGCGGGATTGCACATGAGGCCGGCGAAGTGTGCAGCGGCTTCGTAAAGTCTGTCGTGCTCGCACCCCGGTGGATGGACGAGAACGTCTCCGGGGACGACGAGGTTGGCCAAGCTGCGGGACGCCCCCGAGCAGTTCAGGAGAGTTCCGATAACGAGCTTGTCGCGGCTGAACACGCCGGTAGCTCGCACCGGTAGGGTAAAGTGTCCGAGACTGAACGCGATATCCTTGATCTGCCCGTGCATGATCTCACCGGAAAACCGTCCCCGTCCGAGTTGGACGATTTCGATCTGCGAATTCCCGATCGGATTCCTCAGACTCTCGATGCTGTCGAGACGCTCGGAGTGGACGTGTAAACGAGCGTCGTCCTGCGTCGACCAGGCCCGTCCCATTTTTCCCTCCCTCGTATTGGTGGCATCGTGTCGCCGGGACTGCAGCGCGCTGTGAGGTCGCGGTTCGTTTTGGAGGGTTTAAGCCGCCCAGGCGCTTCCTCGCCGCAGAAGCGCCACGATGCGTTATCTGCCTCCAAGATGTTCCACTTCCTGGCTGACCACTCTCCTTCGTCAATGACACGCACGCGTTGTTATCACCGGCCTTGATCGACCTTAGGAGGCTATGCCCGTGGCGGCAAGAAGCCGATTGGTCGCAAGATTGCAGCGGGTTCCAGAGGCTCGACGTCTCGCAGTTTCATTGCGTTGATTGGCTCTGCGAAAGGTTCGCCGTGCGGCGTCTTCCCCACATCGTTTCTTCAACCGACGCCGGGAAGCTCCCGACATGGGTGCTTTCGTCGGCCATCCCGGCCGCCCAGGGTGCATGTCCTGTGTCCGGCCGCATATGGCTGCAGGCTTGACCTGCCTCAAGCGTGGAAAGTCTCCACGTGATTTGCTGCCTCCCATGTCGAAATACATCAAATCTTTCCTTGAACTCGGCCTGGCCGACGTCAATCTGGTGGGCGGCAAGACCGCTTCGCTGGGCGAGCTGTACTCCGTCCTCGCGTCACAGGGGATCGCGGTCCCCAACGGCTTTGCGATCACGGCCGATGCCTATCGCGACGCGCTGTCGCGGGGCAATGTCGCGGACGAGCTGCACAAGCTGCTCGACGGGATCGACAAGAGCAACATCAGGCAACTCGCCAGCAGGGCCGCGAGGGCCCGGAAGATCATCTACGAGGCGATGGACACCCCCCTCCTCCGCGAGCAGGTCGTGGAGGCATATCGGCAGCTCGAACGCGAGGCCGGGACCGGGGCTGCCGTCGCGGTACGCAGCTCGGCGACCGCCGAGGATCTGCCGACGGCGAGCTTTGCTGGCCAGCACGAGAGCTTTCTCAATGTGCGCGGGCCAAAGGATCTGTTCGAAGCGTGCCGGCGCTGCTTTGCGTCCATCTTCACTGATCGCGCGATCTCCTACCGCATCGACAACGGCTTCGATCATTTCAAGGTCGCGCTCTCCGTCGCCGTGATGAAGATGGTCCGCTCCGATCTGGCGGCCAGCGGCGTCGTCTTTACGCTCGATACCGAATCCGGCTTTCGCGACGTGGTGTTCATCACGGGCTGCTACGGCCTTGGCGAGACCATCGTGCAAGGCCAGGTCGATCCGGACGAATTCTATGTCCACAAGCCGACGCTGAGCCAGGGATATCGCCGTGTCCTGCGACGCCGGCTCGGCGCCAAGCAGATCCGCATGATCTACGGCAAGCGTGGCGGCGAGCATGCGACGCTCACCCGCAACGTCCCCGAAGCCGAACGCCAGAAGTTCTGTATCTCCGATCCGGAGGTGCTGAGCCTCGCCGAGAGCGCGGTCCTGATCGAAGCCCACTACTCCAAGCACGCCGGCGCTGCGATGCCGATGGACATCGAATGGGCCAAGGACGGCGTCGACGGAAAGCTCTACATCATCCAGGCCCGGCCCGAGACGGTTGCCTCGCGGCGTGCGACAAGTTTCTACGAGACCTACAATCTGAAGGGACGTGGCCCGGTGATGGTCAGCGGCCGTGCGGTGGGAGAGAAGATCGCGTCGGGACGTGCGCGCCGTGTCGCAACCGCGCGCGACCTCGCTGCTTTCAAGCCGGGCGAGATCCTGGTCGCGCCGGCCACCAGCCCCGATTGGGAGCCGGTCATGAAGATCGCGGCCGGCATCATCACCGACAAGGGCGGTCGCACCTGCCATGCAGCGATCGTGGCGCGAGAACTGGGAATCCCCGCCGTTGTGGGCGCCACAGGCGCGACCGAAAAGATCAAGACCGGGACTGACGTCACGATCTGCTGCGCCGAAGGCGATGTCGGAAGCGTCTATCAGGGATCGGTCGCCTTCGACGTGACGAGGACGCCGGCGAGCGAGTTCAGGCAGCCGCGCACGGCCATCATGGTCAATGTCGGAACGCCCGAGATGGCATTCCGGACGGCGATGCAGCCGCAGGCCGGTGTCGGTCTCGCCCGCATGGAGTTCATCATCAGTGAGCATATCGGGGTTCACCCGATGGCCTTGCTCAAGCCGGACAAGGTCAAGTCGGCCAAGGCGCGAGCCGCGATCGCGCGCCTGACGCGGGGCTTCAGGAGCCCGAGCGACTTCTTCGTTCAGACGCTCGCGGAAGGCGTCGGCACCATCGCCGCCGCCTTCTATCCAAAGCCCGTGATCGTGCGGCTGTCCGACTTCAAGACCAACGAATATGCCAGCCTGGTCGGCGGAGAAGGATTCGAGCCGAAGGAAGAGAATCCGATGCTGGGATTCCGCGGCGCGTCCCGCTATAGCCACCCCGCCTACGCGGAAGGATTTGCGCTGGAGTGTGCGGCGCTCAGCCTGGTGCGAAAGGAGATGGGTCTTTCCAATCTGCGCATCATGGTGCCGTTCTGCCGGACCGTCGAGGAAGGCCGGCGCGTGATCGCGACGATGGCCGCCAATGGACTGAAGCGCGGCGAAGACGGTCTCGAAATCTATGTCATGTGCGAGATTCCAAATAACGTCATCCAGATCGATGCTTTTTCGGAACTGTTCGACGGCTTCTCGATCGGGTCCAACGACCTCACCCAGCTCACGCTGGGCGTGGACCGGGATTCCGATATCGTGGCCTTCGACTTCGACGAGCGCGATCCGGGAATGCTGGAGATGTTCCGGCTGGCCGTGGTCGGTGCCAAGCGCAACGGTCGCCATGTCGGCATCTGCGGCGAGGCGCCGGCGAATTATCCGGAGATTGCGCGCTATCTGACCGGGCTCGGGATCGACTCGATCAGCGTCAACCCATCCAGCGTGTTTCGTACCATGGCCGTGGTGCTCGATGCCGAAACCAACCCGGCCAAATCAGGCGCCTGACGCTTCCGCTCTTTGCAGCGATCAGATGACCGCCGGAAGCGCGGCGGCGTGAATGCGTTCGGCCGCAGCATTGACCCTGGTCATCGTCGTGGTCAACTCGTTGTAAACCTCGTCTTCGATGGTCACCGTGCCGAAGTTCGAGTCTTCGCCGTCGAAGCGGCCCTCGACCGGCTGGTCGGCATGTTCGAACCAGTGATAGCCGACCACGTGCGGCTTGCTGAGCGCGGCCGTCACGTATCGCTCGAAGGCGCGGGCGCGCTCGATCTGGGTGGCCACCCGCGGCCCTCCCCCTCTGCTGTTGGGCAAGCCGGCGTCGTCGCCGCGGAAGGAGAATTCGGAGATCAGGCACGGCTTGCCGGCTGCGGAATAGGCGTCGATGATCGGGCCGGGATCGAATTCGTAGCAATTGAAGGAGATCACATCGAGGTGGCGGCCGGCCGCGGCAATCACGCCCCGTGGCGGTTGCCAGCCGAAACGGGAGCCGATCACGAGATGATGCTGGTCTACCGCCTTGATCGCCGACACGCACACTTCGAAATATTTGTCGGCAACGACGGCTACGAAGGCATCACAATCCGCCGCAAACGCCTCGCGCGCGGGATCGGCGAGGTTGGCTTTGGTTTCGAGCGAGTCGTTCAGGCCTCCCGGCGGCAGTCTGACAAACGGCGGCGCAACACGATCGATCCTTCCAAGCTCCTCCCATGATCGCGCCGGTGTGCGCCAGACCGCGTTGAACTGGGAGAACTCCCGATAATGCGCCTGCAGCCTCGAAATGGCAGCAAGCCGGCCAGGACGATGAGACGGCAAATTCAGGAACAGCGTGAGGAGCTCGTCAGGCCCTCGCGCGTCGGTCGACCAATACAGTTCGTTGTCGATGAAGGTGCCGAGCAGGCCGGGATCGTTGCGGCGAAGCGTGCAACGCTCCCTGGCACTCGTGCGGATATGCGCCGAGAATTCCGGGTCGAAGACGTCCGGAAATATCTGGTCGCGTCGGTGCAGGCGAAAGGATGCGCCGAGCTCCCTGATCGGCGTGATCGTCAGCAATTGCGCCCCCGCACTGGCGACGCCTTCGTCCGACCAGCAGGCGACCGTGTTGAATTTCCAGCTTGCCAGCCGGTCGGCAGCAGCGGCACGCCACGCTTGCAGGCTGCCGTATTTGGCTCGGCAGGCCTCGGCATAGGGCACGCGCTCAGTGCGGCCAATGCGGTCCTGATCGAAGCGGACGGTATTGACCCCCTTGGAGAGAAAGCGGCCGCCGTCGGGATCGACGAGCCAGAACACGCCATCGCGCTCGGCAACGCGGAAGAAACCGCTCCCGCTGAGGCCGTCGTCGACGACCCCTCCCCATTTCGTTCTTCGCAAGTGCAGACCCCGGCAGCAGACTAAGGATGATTAATCCATCGCACGGTCCTGCCGCGGGTTCTTGACCTATCTCAATACCATCCGGAACCTGCGTGCCTACCAATGCCTGAAGCAATCCAGGGCCGCGTCATAGCGAGTCTGGTCCGATGGCAGGTTGATCGAGGGCCTTTGCGCACTGATGGAGAACGAAGGCCTTGGCTGAGACACCGCCCGTGCAGATCGTGACGCTGACCATCAATCCGGCTGTCGATATCTCGACCTCGGTCAAGAAGATGCTGCCCTTCACCAAGATGCGCTGTGCGGAAGCTCAGCGCGATCCCGGCGGCGGCGGAATCAACGTCGCCAGGGTTCTGAACCGGCTCGGTGCCGAGGCGACCGCAATCTATCCAGCCGGCGGCGCCACCGGGCAAACCCTTGCGGCACTGGTTGAACGCGAAGCCGTACGCAGTATCGTGATCCCGACGTCGAACGACACAAGGGAAGACATCACTGTTTTCGACGAGACGACCCGGGAGCAATTTCGGCTGGTCTTTCCAGGCGCCTTGCTCAGTGAATTCGAATGGCAGCAATGCCTAGATGCAATTGCGCGCATCAGTCCGCAGGCTGCATTCGTCATCGCGAGCGGCAGCCTGCCCCCCGGTGTTCCGGCTGATTTCTACGGCAGGGTGGCCCAGGCAGCAAAAGGACCCGCGAAGGTCATCGTGGACACGTCCGGCGCCTCACTGAAAGCCGCTTTGGATGTGGGCGTTTATCTCATCAAGCCCAACCTTCGGGAGTTTCAGGATCTGGCCGGGATCAGCAGCGCCGATGAGCCATCGCTCATCCAGGCGGGCCGCCGCCTGTTCGATCGCTATCGCATCGAGATCATCGCTCTGTCCATGGGCCCCGGCGGGGCCCTGCTCCTGACCCGCGACATCGCCTTGCGAGCAGAGGGTTTGCCTATCGAGCTCGTCAGTGTTTCCGGCGCCGGTGACAGCTTCCTGGGAGCGATGGTGTCGCGCCTCGCAGAGGGCGCACCGCTCGAGACCGCCCTGCGCTATGGCGTGGCCGGTGGTTCGGCTGCGCTGCTCAGTCCGGGAACCGGGCTTTGCCTCGGAGCCGACGTTCATCGCCTCGCTTCCAGCGTGAACGTCACAGCGATCGCCGGCGATCATGCCTAGCAACCAGGGATATCAATCACCGGACGAGCGGCAGCTGCTGTTGCGCTTCTGGAAGAACGCGCGCGGCTTCTGGGCAGGCAAGTCAGCTGCCTGGGCTTGGCTTCTCACCGTGCTGCTCATTGCCACGGTTCTTCTGCAATTGCTGACTCAGTATTCGCTCAACTTCTGGAACCGCGATTTTTTCAACGCGGTCGAACGCAAGGATGGGAAGGAGCTTCTCACCCAGGCCTTGCGATTCATGCCGCTGGTCGCGGCCAGCCTTTCGCTCGCCGTCTTCTCCGTCTGGGGGCGAATGACGCTGCAGCGGAAATGGAGGGCCTGGCTCAGCACCGAACTCTACCGCACTTGGCTGGAGCGGGATCGCTTCGTGCGATTGAATGCCGTGGCGGGAGACTACCAAGCCCCCGAATATCGGATCGCCGAGGACGGCAGACTGGCAACGGACCTGCCCGTCGATCTCATTCTTGGCCTCATTTCCTCTCTCCTGACGGCAGCCACCTTTACCGGGATCCTCTGGGTAGTTGGCGGCAATCTTGCGATCGAAGCGGCCGGCGTGAGCTTGACCATTCCGGGCTATCTCGTGGTTGCCGTCGTCGCCTATTCGCTCATCGTGGCAGCCATGACGATGCTGATCGGCCGCCGGCTGACGCAGGTCCTGGAGGAGAACAAGCGGGCGGAAGCCCAGCTCAGGGCCATCGGAACGCACTTGCGCGAAAGTGGAGAGAACAGGTTGCCCGAGGCGAACGGCGAGGATGGAATTCGTGCGACCGGCGCTGCGCTCAAGGCCGTAATTGCCTCGTGGCTGGCCTATTGCTGGCAACTGATGCGCCTGACGGTGGTATCCCACACCAATTCATTGCTGACGCCAGTGATCGGCCTGCTGCTCTGCACGCCCAAATACGTTGCCGGTACGATGCTGCTTGGCGAGGTCGTCCAGGCGGCAGCGGCCTTCGTTGCCGTGCAAAACGCCTGCAACTGGTTTACGGACAACTACCCGAAGCTTGCGGAATGGGCGGCGTCGGCCAACCGCGTTGCATCGCTCCTTCTTGCTCTGGACAAGGTCGATAGATGCCCCGCGGATGACAGGGCTGCGGGTTCGCGCAATTGATCGCAGCGAACCGGAAGGCAAATCAGATGGACGACGCGTTGGTTTCGAAACTGGAGGAGCGCCTGGGGCGGATACACGCCCGGCAGCGGCTTGGAATCGAGACCGATCATGAGGCGCAGATCTTTGGCCAGGGCCTCAACTTCTTTCATATCGAAAACTGGTACTCCGTTCATGCGTTGATACGATCCATTCTCAAGCTGTCCGGGCTCTATTGGCGCGGTCGCCGAAATGCCGAGCGCGTCGTCGTCAAGCACAACGATGTCGAATGCGCGCATTTGCCGGCTGCGTTCGACGGCTTCACGATCCTTCACATCACCGATACTCACGTCGATATGAGCCAGCGAGCCATGCTGTGCCTGGTCGAGCTGGTGGCCGGGCTGCACTATGATTTGTGCGTTCTGACCGGCGACTATCGCGGCAAGACGTTCGGAGAGTTCGATGCCGCACTGGAGGGCATGGCCCGGGTCACGGCTCACCTCAAGCAGCCAATCCTCGGCGTGCTCGGCAATCACGACACAATCAGGATGCTGCCGGGCCTGGAGGCGATGGGCATCCGGATGCTTCAAAACGAGTGTGTGACGATCAAACGCGGCGATCAGGAGATATTTGTCGCGGGGATCGACGATGCACACTATTTCAGGGTGGACAACATCGAGAAGGTCGGCTCGCAGGTCCCTGATGGCGCATTTTCGATCCTGCTGTCCCACACACCGGAAATCTATCGACAGGCGGCACATGCCGGCTTTGATCTGCTCTTGAGCGGACACACGCACGGCGGACAGGTCTGCCTTCCGGGATCGATCCCAATCACGCTCGACTCGGTGTTGCCGCGCCGGATGGGCTCCGGCGCCTGGCGCCATCGCGACATGGTCGGCTATACGTCGGTGGGCGCAGGGTCCAGCGTCGTGGCCGTACGTTTCAACTGCCCACCGGAAATCACGTTGCACCGGCTGTGCCGGACCGCAGATCGTCTCAATAGGGCTGATCTCTGACGCGCAACATGTACAGGATGCGGGAGATCGCGAGTTCGCCGACGAAGAAGATCCAGACCGCGACGAAGATGTCTGCGTAGCTCAGCGAGAGCGCGACCCGACAAGCCAACAGCGGGAACAGCGATTCCGGGACCTGGTCCAATCCGATCGCCTGGCTGCTGGAGGGAAGGTTCAGGCGCCGTTTCAGGAAGCTGGAGAACAGATCTCCAGCCATGGCGACGATCGCGACCAAGCTGCCGAGTTCGTAGTGCAGGCCAAGCAAGGCGGCGCCGATTGCAGTTGCGACAACCGATGCAAGGATACCGCGAACGGTCTTCGAAGTGCCGAACACAGGGCGACCGTCGAAGAGCAAAGCCCCCGCATCCAGCGGTAGCGCGAAGCGAGAGCCAAAGACCTTCTTGGCGACGACCGGCGCTCCATTCGCCAGCGTCAGGAGCAGAAGCGCCTGGAGGATTGGCACCACGGACATCGGGCTGGCCGTCGTTTGCGAGGCGCGTTGCTGGTCAGTGGGAGCACAGCACCGGAATCGGAGGCTTCGTCAGGATGCTCCGGGTCGCGCCTCCCAACACGAACTCCCGGAGACGGGAATGACCGTAGGCGCCCATGACCAGGAGATCGGCGCTGCGGACCGCAATCTGCGCTGCGAGAACGTCGCCGATGGCACGTCCTGCGGCATCGACCTCCTCGACGACCACCTCGATTCCATGGCGCGACAGGTTCTTGGCGAGTTCGGACGACGAGCGTCGGCTCGGAATGGTCTTCTCGTTGGTGACCGTAAGGACGCAGACCTCGCGCGCCTTCTCCAGGATCGGGATGGCATCGGAGACCGCACGTGCCGCGGCACGGCTGAAGTCCCAGGCGACGATGACCCTGTTCAGTTCGAAGGGGCGCGCGGCCGGAGCTTCCGGGACGACCAGGGTTGGTCGCCCTGCCCCGAAGATGATCGCTTCAGCATGCCATTGGTCGTAGGATTCCGGCACCGGCACGATGGTGATATCCCGTAGCCGCGCATACTCCACCAGAAGGTCCGGCACCTCGGATGTCAGACAATTTTCGAGAATGATCTCGTGCAGCACGCCGGATTTGCGGGCGGCCGATTCAAAGGCCGCAAGCAGATCCTGTGCGTTGCTTTTGCTCTTGCGGGCCTCGCTGGCCACGATCGCCCCGAGATTGCCGGCGCCGGACAGGAAGCTGCCGGGAACCTGCACATGGACCTCGCAGGAGATCGCCGTGATGTGGGCGCCAAGGAGTGAAGCCAGCGACACGCCGCGGTCGATCACCGAAACCGGCGTCGGATCGGGATAGCTGGGCAGGGTGAGCAGAATGTCCTTGATAGCCATCGAAGTCTCCAGAATTGCAATTTCCAGCCAGGAAGCCGACACATGCTCAGCGCCATCGGCCCCAAGCCGATGCTAGACTGCCAGGCACCCGGTTGGCTTGTATGGCACGCTAATGCGACATCATCACGCAGACTGGCGCCTCGTTCAGAAGACCGCGAGTCATCCCTCCGAACATCCACTCGCCGAGCCGGCTGTGGCCATAGCCCCCGGTAACGACCAGATCAACGCTCTCTTCCTTGGCCACGCGCACAAGTTGGTGGGCATCGGCCTCGGCCATATGCACGCGCACATCGACCTGGCACTTCACGCCATGGCGCTGCAGATATTTCGCCACGTCGCGAACCCGGTGCCGTGCCGTGTCCTGCTCATCCGATGTGCAGATCTCAACCACGGTCACCTGCGAAGCACGCGCAAGGAACGGCAGCGCATCGCGCACGGCTAGCCTCGCCTCTCGCGTGTCCTTCCAGCCGACCAGGATGCGATCGGCACTGAGTGCCGGAACATGATCAGGCACAAGCAGCGTCGGCCGCCCCATTCGCATCATCGCTTCGGCAGGATCGACGAAATGGAATTGATTCAGATTTGGTTGCGTTCGCTTGATCACCACCAGGTCGGCCGATCGCGCTTCGTCGGCCAGAAATACGGTTGGATAGTCCACGCTGCAGCGCCACTCGACCCGTTCTTTCGGCAGGCCGGTCACGCTACGAAACCATTGCTCCTTGTCGGCGAGCGCGGATTTGATCCGCTTCAGATCTTCCGCGGTCGTCTCCTGGATGATGACGCCCTCCGCAACGAACGGCGGCTCGACCGCGACGGCGGAAACGCCAATCAGAGTGGCCCCGAACTTGTTTGCAACGTCCCGCGCGACACGGACCTGACCTTCTGCCTGCTGCTCGGGATCGACATAGACCATCACGCTGGCGATCGTCATCGACATTGCTCCGCTTACTGACGCTGCTCCTCTCTGGCACCTCCTGCGCCAGTCCGCTTGACCCAAATCAAGCAGCCCTGCGTCAGGCTCGCTGATATAAGCTAAAGCTACCGCAGCGGCAGCAGGTCCAGCTGGCGCTGCGCCTTCTTGACGGCGGCCACATACCAGCCCTGGCTCGGCGCTTCCTTGGCGAAGCACTTCGTGTAGGCGTCCATGGCCTGGTCTTCGCGGACGATGTCGCCGCGTGGGTTCTTCTTGTTGACGGGCCGCGCCATCGCCTGCTTCCAGACCTTCTCGCAGGCCGGAATTTCAGCCGTCTTTACCGCGTCGCTTGTGGCGAGGAAGAACACCTTGTCGCCCTGAACTGCGACCACGTCGATTTCCGTCGGCGGTCCCTTCAGATCGCCATTGCCGCGCACGCCCAGCACGGCAACCGCGACACTTGCTGATGCGGGCTTCGTGATCGGAAGCTCGGCGTATTTGGCGAAGGCCGCGTCCTGGATCGCGTAGTAATAGAAGCGGTCCGACCTGAATGCCGCGTCGATCTCCTGCGGCATACCGTCCTCGCGGTGCTCGGCCAGCCAGTGCTTGAGTAAATTAGTCGTGGTCACCACGGCCTGCAACGTATCGCCGTCTGAAGAGAAACCAAGCCCGTCGAGATGGCCGAAGCCCGATTCGTCCTTGTAGAGCGTGTCGACGTTCGATTTGCCTTGGGCCGGCAGACCCTTGATCGTGACCGGTCCCACGAGGCCGCGCAGCACGCCTGTCAACTCCTTCAGCGCCGCATCATGCTGTTTGGAGGTCTCGTCGTTCCCCTCGGCTTTCGTGAACTTTGCGATGTAGCGATCGCGCAGGTCGAGATAGTGCTGCTCCGGCGTGGCCGCATAAGTGGGTGTCGCCAAGGCGAGCAGGCAGAGCAAGGCGAGCGATCTCATGAAATGTCCGTGGGCATCGAGCAATTTCCAGTCTTTGTGCCGCTGTCGGGCGGAAAGGTTCATCCGCGAAGGCCGTGCGAACGGCTCGGGCCTACGATGCGGGATGCGATGTGGCAAGACCTGCACTCGACCTGGCCAGATAGCCTTCAGTAAAGAGAAAACCTACGCAACGCTCCTGCGGCGTCCATGGCGGCGCACCAGGCGAATACGATGGCGGGGCCGATCATTGTGCCTGGGCCCGGATAGGTGCCGCGGAAGATGGAGGATGAATCGGTCCCGGCTGCGTACAGTCCGGGGAGAATCTTTCCGTCGTGAGACACAACGCGGGCGTAGGAATCCGTGCGCAGGCCGGCGCTGCTGGCAAGGTCCGACGGCCATACGGCGACGGCAAAATACGGTCCCGGGCCGATCCGCCGCAGGCAGGGATTGGGCGTGGTCAGGGGATCGCCATTGAAGCGGTTCAAAGCGCTCGAACCACGGCCGAAATCGTCGTCGATGCCGGTTTGGGCGTGGCGATTATATCGCTCCACCGTCTGGGCAAGCTGTTCGCCGTCGACATCGATCTTGTGCGCGAGTTGATCGATGGTTTCACCCTCGATCAAATAGCCGGCCTGCAAGTACGTGTTCAGGTCTTTGGTGCCGGGATGAACCAGCCCGATGCCAAAGTCCCTGATGAAGGTTCGATCGCATATCAGGAACGCCGGCGCCGCTGCGGAGGTCGACGCGTTCGAGCGCAGCATCGCGGCCACGAAGTCGTGGTAGGAGTCGGCTTCATTGACGAAACGGCGGCCCGTCGGGTTGACGGCAAGCAATCCCGGCTTGGCACGATCGAGCATGATGTGCGGGAAGATCGAGACATGGTCGTCCGGATGCGTCATCACCGAGCTCGGCATCCACAACGCCGGGCTGTCGAGATCGCTGTCGATGTCGGCGTTGATGCGCTCAGCTGCCAGGATGCCGTCGCCCGTGTTGGACGGGGGCGCCAGGGAGTAGCGGTGTGCGGCCTCCGGAAACAGTCGTTCGCGGAGTTCACGGCTCCAGCCGATGCCGCCCGTTGCCAGCACCACGCCCTTGCGGGCGCGCATGCGCATCTCTCCGGCCGGAGACGAGAGCACGGCTCCGACGACCTCGTCGCCATCGCAGATGATGTCGCTCAGTCCCGTCTCAAACCTGAGATCGACGCCTGCACAGCGGATACTTGCGAGCAGTCTGGCGACAAGCGCGTTGCCCATGATCAGGCGTGTTCCGCGCCTGTAACTGATACGATCCAGCGCATGCCGGGCAAGAAGACCGGCGGCGTGCCGAAAATTCGTCAAGGTGCCGAAGGGCGCCAGCAGTGCCGGAATGTCCGCCTTCCCGACCATCATGCCGCCGAGAACCATGAACTCCCGGCGTGGCGGCCTGACGCGGGCAAAGTCGCGACCGAGCTTGCGGCCGTCGAAGGGAACGGCCCCGAGTGCGCGACCGCCGATCGCAGCACCTGGAAGGTTCTTGTAGTCGGGATGGACCGGCGGCGCCGCAAACCGCACACTCGTCTTCCGCTCGAGATAATCGAGCACGATAGGCCCCGCCTTGAGGAACATGTCGAGGCGTGGGTCAGCTGCGTGCTCGCCGAGCATCGCGGCGAGATAAGTGCGCGCGGCTGCAACTGTGTCAGGTGTGCCGGCACGCTCTCCCTGCCGGTTGCCGGGAATCCAGACCGTGCCGGCGGAGGTCGCGGTCGTTCCGCCCACCATGTCCGACTTTTCGCAAAGGATGACCTGAAGCCCTTCGAGCGCGCCCACCAGCGCGGCCGTCATTCCGGCCGCACCTGCGCCGACGACCAGCAGATCGGTCTCAACGTCGAAGGCGAGATCGCGTTGCGGCATCCGGAGCTCCCCTTGTCTCACGACGCGGCTCGAGCGCGGTCAAGCCGGCAAGCGAGATCGCCGCCGTCAACTGAAATCCGCGATGCGCGCGTCCAGCGAGAACATGCCCTGATAGACCTCCGGCTCACTCGCCCGTCCCAGGATGTGGGGTGCAATCGCGCGCGCCTGCCGCAAGGCGTGCTGCAACGAGGCGACGTCGAGCGCCTCGATCAGCAAGATTCCTTCGAAAAAGCCCTCATCCTTCCGCATGCCCTTTTCGGCTGTTCGCACCGACGTCCGCGCCTCGTCGGTCGCCCCGATCTGCACGGCGGCGATCCCGTCGCACGCAACCAGCGCCTCAGCCAATTCTTGCGGGTTTTCCGGCAAGGTCTCGATCCGCAGCGCCATGATGGTGGCGCCCTCGCCCCGGCCGGCACGAGCGACCATGCCCCCCCCGCCCCGCATGAAGTTGCCGAGCTTCGGCATGATGCGCTGCGACCACGGCGTCGGCGCGTTCAGGCGCGCCAGATAGGCCTCGCCATCGAGCACCTCGGGTGTATCAAGCTCGTACAGGATGAAAAAGCGGTTGATGTCGTCCCGCGCCGCGCGGAAGACGCGCGATGCCAGGAAGCCCCTGGTGGTCACGCGTTCGGTGGTGTGCTCACGCGTCAACCAGTGCCGGTAATCGGTCAGGTCATGCGCCGCGACATCGCTCCAGATCGCCAGAAATCCTGCTCCGCGCATCGCGCTTCATCCTCCCTTACGTCTTGAGCCCGTGCAGCGCCGCCGGAATCGTGCCGGGCAATTGTCCAAGCCGCTGAACCGCCGCCAGCAGCGCGGCGAGATAGCCGTAGGGACCGAGGCCGCAGATCACGGACGTGCAGGCGCCCGACGTGATCGAATGGCGGTGCAGCTCGTCGCGTGCGTGGATGTTCGAGATATGCAGCTCGATCTTTGGTCCCTCGAAAATCTTCAGTGCATCGATCAGCGCGATCGAGGTGAAGGAATAGCCGGCCGGGTTGATGATGATCGCATCCGCCTTGCCATGCGCCGACTGGATCAGGCTGACGAGCTCGCCCTCCATGTTGGACTGATGGAACGAGATCGAGACGCCGAGCTGATCAGCCAAGGCCTGACAGCTCGCCTCGATCTCCTTCAGCGTCGTGCGGCCGTAGATGTGCGGCTCCCTGATACCGAGAAAATTGAGATTGGGTCCATTGAGGATCATGATCTGAGCGGCCATTTTCACGCTTCCTTCTGTCGTTTCCATTGCAACTAGCCACCAAACCATTTCGCCGGGATCGTCACCAGTCCCGGGAACAGCACCATCGCCAGCAGCACGATCAGTTGCGCGATCATGAAGGGCCAGACGCCCTTGATGATGTCCTCCATGCTGATCCTGGCGACGCCGCAGACGACGTTCAGCACGATTCCGACCGGAGGCGTGATCAGGCCGATGGCATTGTTGATGATGAAGAGGACGCCGAAATAGACCGGGTCGATGCCGGCCGCCTTGATGATCGGCATCAGGATCGGCGTGAGGATGAGGATCGTCGGCGTCATGTCGAGCGCCGTTCCGACGATGACAACCACGACCATGATCGCGAGCATCAGCAGCGTGTTGTTGCCCATGAAGGGCTTGAGCAGCGTCACGACCTGGGTGGAGATCTCGGACACGGTGATCAACCAGGATGATACCAGCGCCGCCGCAACTAGGAACATGACGATGCTCGTCGTCACGGCCGAGGAGACGAAGATCGCGTAGAGCTGCGATAGTTTCAGTTCACCGTAGATGCAGGTCGCGACGAACAGGGAGTAGACGGCGACGACCACCGCAGCTTCCGTCGGCGTGAAGATGCCAAAACGCAGGCCGACCACGATGATGACCGGCAGCATCAGCGCCCAGAAGCCGTCGACGACGGCCTTGATGATCTCCGACCACGAGGCCCGTGGCGGCGGCGTCAGGTTCTCTTTCCGCACCACCCATGCCCACGCCATGCAGAGCCCTGCGCCGAGCAGCAGCCCCGGCACGATGCCGGCCAGAAACAGTTTCGAGATCGAGACCCCGGCGGCGACGCCGAAGATGACGAAGCCGATGCTGGGCGGAATGACGGGGGCAATGATGCCGCCCGCCGCGACGAGGCCCGCCGCGTAGGCTTTCTTGTGTCCCGCAGCCACCATCATCGGCACCAGCAGGGCCGCGAGCGCCGCCGCATCGGCCGCCGCCGAGCCCGACAGCGATGCGAGGATGCAGGACGCCAGGATCGTAACGTAGCCAAGTCCGCCGCGGAAATGTCCGACCGCAACGAGCGCGACATTGACGATGCGCCTGGCCAGCCCTCCCTTGTTCATGATCTCGCCGGCGAGCATGAAGAAGGGAATGGCCATCAGCGGAAAGCTGTCCGCGCCGTTGATGACGTTCTGCGCCACGATCTGGGCGTCGAACATGTCGATCGTGCTCATCAGGGCGACGCCGCAGACGATAAGCGCAAAGGCGATCGGCATGCCCAGCGCCATGGCGCCGAGCAGCGAGAAGGTGAAGACGGCGATCGTCATGACGCGATCCCGGTGGATTGCTGGATGCGAGCGCGGCCTTGCAAGATTCGACGAGACATCAGTGCTCTTCCGATTCCTTGACGGCCACCATGTCGGCCTCGCTGGCCTGTCCCGTGAGCACGCGGATGAGGTCGTAAAGGAGGATGACCCCGGTCGACACGCCGAAGATCACGCCGACCGCGTAGAAAATGGCCATGGAAAGACCGGTGGCCGGCGCACGATCATCCAGGTTGATGATGGTCTGCCGCCAACTGCCGGAGAGCAGCAGCCAGTCGGCAAACAGCATCAGGCAGTAGTTGACGACGAAGCAGATGCGCTTGCCGGAAGCCGGCAGCATCCGGACCAGGGTGTCGACGCCGAGATGGGCGTGCTCGCGCATCGCGACGATGGCGCCGAGGAAAGTCAACCAGACCAGCAGCCAGCGCGACAGCTCCTCGGAAATCGTGATGCCGGAGTTGAAGCCGTAGCGCAGCACGACGTTGCCGAACACCAGCACCACCATGACGGCAAGACACGCGGCGATGACGGCCTTCAAGAACGTGCAATAAAGATCGAGGGCTCGCGCCATACGTGACGTCCGGGCAAATGAGGGTGTGAGCCGGCCGGTGGCCGGCTCTGCTGCTTGGCGCGTTCGAGAATAGACTATTTCACGTCCTTGCGGATGCGCTCGACCTCTTCGTTGAAGAGCTTCACCGTATCGGAACGAAGATTGGCCGAAATCTTGTCCACGACGGGTTGCACCGCCTTCCGCATGCGCTCGGTCTCTTCAGGCGCGATCGCATTGTACTGCATGCCCTTGGCCTGCAATTCCGCCAGGGCCTTCTCGGTCTGAAGACGCGTCTGCTCCTTCTGATAGCCGCGGCTTTCTTCATAGGCCTCGCGCATCAGCTTCTGCTCGGTCGGCGACAGCTTGTCCCAGAAAATCTTGCTCACCAGGATGATGTTCAGGGTGAAGGTGTGGTTCGTTGCGGAGACGTATTTCTGCACTTCGTAGAATTTGTTGGACAGAATGACCGTGTAGGGATTCTCCTGGCCGTCGACGGTGCGGGTCTCCAGCGCCGAATACAGCTCGCCGAAGGCCATCGGGACCGGATTGGCCTTAAACGCGCTGAAGCTTTCGAGATAGACCGGGTTCGGAATCACGCGAAGCTTGAGCCCGCTGAAGTCCTCGACCTTGGTGATCGGGCGGGTGCTGTTGGTGACGTTGCGAAAGCCCAGGCCCCAATAGCCGAGACCCGTCAGTCCCTTCGAGGGCAGCGCATCGAGCATCGCCGTGCCGAATTTGCCGGTCGCGAGCGCATCAGCCTGCTCGGTCGTGTTGAAGAGGAACGGGAAATCGATCAGGCCGAACTCGGGCACGACAGTCGCCAGCGATGTGGTCGAGGCCGATAGCATTTCCTGCGTGCCGCCGCGCAGCGCGGACTGTTGCTGCAATTCGTTGCCGAGCTGCGAGGCCGCGAACTCGCGGACCTTCATCTTGCCCCCGCTCTTCGCCAGCAGGATCTCGGCAAATTTCTGCACGCCAAAGCTGACGGGATGATCGGTGTTGTTCAGGTGGCCCCACCTGATCGTCCGCTCCTGAATATCATCGGCGGCGGATGCGCCGACCGTCAGCGCCACGCAGATCGCCGTCGCCGACAGCGCCCGTACCAACAAGCTCATCGTTTCCTCCCTGTTCTCCGGGCACGAACGGCGGCTTAAGCCATCATTTTCCGCACCCTCAGCTTATTTAGACATCATACATATATTTCTGTGTCAAACGACAATATCCATTTCATATGAGATTTCTGTAGACGTCAGATACATTCATTCTGCTATATTGCTGGCAACATTGATGGTTCGGCCGCCGCAGGGGGCTGGCGATCCGGACAAGCGGGACGAGAAGCCCATGACGTCACTCGAGGAACGGCCAATGTCGGCGGGCGACAGCGGCTATCAGCGCATTCGCTCCGACATCATTTTCGGCGTGCTCACGCCCTCGGGGCGTCTCCGGCTCGACGCGATGAAGGAGGATTACGGTGTCAGCATCTCGACGCTGCGTGAGATCCTCAATCGCCTGACGTCCGAAGGCTTTGTGGTCGCCGAAGGCCAGCGTGGATTCGAGGTGGCGCCCATCTCGATCCAGAACCTGCGCGAGCTCGCCGACCTGCGCATCCTGCTGGAGCATCATGCGATGGCCGAGTCGTTCCGCGCCGGCGACGTCGAGTGGGAAGGCCGCGTCGTGTCCGCGCATCACAAGCTGGCGGCGACCGAACGCACTGTCCTGAAGGAGGGCGACGATCCCGAGCTGCGCAAGCGGTATGACGGCGAATTCCACCAGGCTTTGATTTCAAGCTGCGGGTCGCGCGAGTTGATGCATACCCACTCGGTCGTGTTCGACAAATATTTTCGCTATGCGCTGCGCTATCGCGGTGCGGAGACGATCAACCAGCACAAGGCCCTGCTGGAAGCCGCCCTGAAGCGGGACATCAAGAGCGCCAGGAACGTCCTCAGCGACCACATCAATGGCTGCGTCGCGCATGCGCTGTCCTCATGGAAGGACCGCTGACCGCCCTCTCCCGCCGAGAAGATCAAGTCGTCGACGAAAAAGAACGATCAATGCCCCCCAAAATTCCATTCTCCACGACCAGGCTTGACGGCCTGCTCGACGCTTCAGGCATCGACGTCCTTATCGTGACCTCCAGGCACAACATTCAGTACCTTCTCGGCGGCTACTATCACTTCCAGTTCGACTACATGGAAGCGATCGGCGTCAGTCGGTTTCTGCCCGTCATCGTCTATGTGAAGGGCGCGCCGGACAAGTCGGCCTACATCGCCAACCGCAACGAACGGGACAGCGTCCAGAACAGGACGGAAGCCGGATACTGGATGCCCCCGGTCGTGTTCGGATCGTCAACCTCGATCGAAGCGATGACGCTCGCTCTCGAGCATGTCAAAGCGATCGCGACGCCCGGGTTTCATATCGGGATCGAGATGTCGTTCCTGCCGACCGATGCGGCGGACGTGCTGCGCCGGGAGCTGCCCGATTGCCAACTCGTTGAGGCGATGCGTCCACTCGAGAAGCTGCGATCAATCAAGACCGCGGCCGAGTTGGAGAGTCTGCGCGAGGCGTCCGAGCGCGTGGTCGCCTCCATGCTGGACGCGGTCAACCACGCCCGACCCGGACACAGCAAGCGCGAGATCATCGCTCATCTGCGGCAGGCCGAGCTGTCCCGCGACATGATCTTCGAATACGCCCTGGTGACCATCGGGACGAGCCTCAACCGCGCTCCCTCGGACCAGCGTCTCGAGCCTGGCGACATCGTCTCGCTGGATTCGGGCGGCAACTACCGAGGCTACATCGGCGATCTTTGCCGGATGGCCGTGCACGGCGCGCCGGATGGGGAGCTCGTCGATCTGCTCGCTGAAGTCGACATGATCCAGCAAGCGGCCCGCGCGCCGATACGGGCAGGTCTTGTCGGTGCCGAGATCTACACCGCCGCAAATGAAGCGCTCGCGCGATCCGCCCACGGCGAGCAAATGCATTTCGTCGCCCATGGCATGGGCATCGTCAGCCACGAAGCGCCCCGCCTGACGTCGAACGGTCCCATTCCCTATCCCGCCGACGACGCCAACGCACCGCTGGAAGCCGGCATGATCATTTCGATTGAGACCACGTTGCCCCACAAGCGACGGGGCTTCATCAAGCTCGAGGATACGATCGCCGTGACTGCGGACGGGTATCAGGCGTTTGGCGACGGCGCGCGCGGCTGGAACCGGATTCCAGAATGACCATGAATCTGATCCCCGCACATCGAGTCGAGACCGCGGTTGCCAGCACGGACATCCTTGGTGAGACGCCGTTGTGGTGCGACCGGTCACGCAAGCTGTGGTGGATCGACATCGACGGCCGGCTGCATCAATCCTTCGACCCGGCCACGGGCGCCCATCATGTGTCCTCCTATGATGGCCAATTCCTCGGCAGTCAGGCCCTGACGGCGGATGGCTCGCATCTGCTCGCGCAGGATTTGCGTCTGTCCCGTCGCTCGTCCGACGGCGTCCCTCCCGGTCATTTCTGCGAGGTCGAGAACGGCCCGGACAACCGCCTCAACGACGGCCGCGTCGACGCGCGCGGCCGCCTGTGGATCGGCTCCATGGACAACCAATTGCACCGGCCAAACGGTGCGCTGTATCGGGTCACCGGTGACGGCCAAGTGATGCGCATGTTCGGTGACGTCATCGTGACCAACGGGATCGCATTCGCCCCCGACAACCGCACGCTCTATTTCACGGACACGCGGCGATATCGGACCTGGGCTTTCGACTTCGATCTCGACCACGGCGCGATCGGTAACAGGCGCTTGTTTGCCGACTATAGCGCTTCCGGAGAGAGACCCGACGGCGCCTGCGTCGACGTTGACGGCGGGCTGTGGACGGCGTTCTTCTCGGGCGGCCGGATCGCGCGCTATCGACCGGACGGGCAGATCGACACCGTTATCCCCCTGCCCGTCACCAATCCGACCTGCCTGTGCTTTGGCGGAGATGATCTCAAGACGCTGTATGTCACGACAGCGCGAAAGTTTCTGGATCCGCAGCGGTTGAGCATCGAGCCTGAGGCCGGTCATCTGCTTGCCATCCATGGCGTCGCGCAAGGCCTGCCCGAGCACCGGTTCTCGATCAGCGGCATTGTTGACTGAAGCAGCACGCATGCTCGCATGCGGAGCTAGGATCGTGCCCGATTATCTGTACGTAGCATTGCGCTGATTTGCGAATGTGTCCGATCAGCAAACCAAGTTTGTTTGCTCGATCCGTGCTCCCGTTGCGCTGGATCAAGTCACGCAGGCGTTCCCGGATCACTGTTGTAAAGATGCCGGCTGCGAAGAAAGCTGCGTGGCCCGGAAGTGCATTTGGAGAGTTGTCATGAAGTCGTCTAGGACTGTGCTTGTTGCGTTCATCGTCGCTGCCTCGCCCTGGTTTGTCGGGCCTCTCGCGGCAGCGCCGGCAACCTCCGCGCTGATGCTGCGCGGCGCGGCGGCGCCATCGGTGGAGACTGTGCAATATCGCCGCGGCTGGGGTGGCCACCATCATGGCGGCGTGGGCATTGGAATTGGTGCAGGAATCGCTGGCGCGCTGATCGGCGGGGCAATTATTGGCGCTACGCAGCCCTACGGCTATTACGGCTACCCGCCGGGCTATTACGGTCCGGCCTATGTCGCTCCGCCCCCCTATGTCGATAGCGACGCGGTCGGCTATTGCGCGCAACGCTTCAGGTCATACGACCCGTATTCCGGCACCTATCTTGGCTACGACGGCCTGCGACATCCCTGCCCGTGAGGATGGCAGCCTGAGTTCCGGAGTCTGCTCGGCCACCATCGTCGTGCTGGCAGTCGAGTGGCGGTGGCTTGCGTGAGCCCTACTCCGCCGGCGTGAGCTGCCGGCTCAGGCGCACCACAGCCGTCTCGCGCACGCGAATGCGCGCCCTGCGCTTGCGCCACCAGATCACGACACCGGTGACCGAGAGGGCCGCCACCACCAAGCCCATGATCGAGATCAGGATCCGGCCGAACAATCCCACGATGCGGCCCGAATGCAGCGGGAACTGCGCCTGCACGAAGATGTCGGCGGCGGTGCCGACCCAGGGCAGCCGCTCGCCGAGCGGACGGCCATCCTCGCTGTCGTAGTAGAGCTGCGCTGGACCGACGCCGCCGGCGCCGTGATCGTCGCCGGGATGGAAGAAGGCCGCCGCATAGACGCCATGGGCCGGGCCGTAATTGATCGAGCCGACCGGGACGGTCCACCCTCGCCGCTTGCCGTCGGCAGCAGCCCGCGCGGCGATGTCGGCGAAGCTGACCTTGGGCTCGATGGGATCGTCGAGATCGCGGTAGGGCCGCTGCTCATAGGGCGTCGGCGTGTAGTTCGACACCATCTTCATCAGCGGCGAGAACACCTCGAAATACAGATTCAGCGAGAACGCCGTGAAGGCAATGATGAACAGCAGGCCCCAGGTCCACAGGCTGAAGGCGCGGTGAATGTCGAAATTGATCCGGTAGGCGCTGCCTGATGTCTTGATGGTCCATGCCGGCGCCCAGCGCGCCCAGAAGCCGCGATCGAGCTGGCGCGCGACCTGCGGCGCCCGGGCGGCCTTCTTGCTTCGCCGCGACGGCAGCGTCAGATAGAAGCCGACGAAGCAGTCGATGGTCCAAATGATCGCGATGATTCCGAGCACGCGCATGCCCCAGCGATCGCTGCCCCAGAACTCCGGAATGTGCATGGTGTAGTGCAGCTTGTAGAGGAACGAGACGAGGTTCTCGCGCGTCACCGGCCACACCGCACCCCAATAGCGCCGGCCGAGCTCAACACCCGTGTTGGGATCGAGGAAGACCTGGTTGTAGTCGATCGTGAAACGCTTGCCGGTCGCCGGATCGATCCTCGGCATCACGAAGAACCACAGCGAGTGCCCCTGCTCCGGCGTCATGAAGAGGTAGACGACGCGCGCGCGGGGATCGCGCTGCTCGATCATCCCGGCAAGCTCGATCGAGGGAATCGCCGGACCTTTGGTCGAGACGTCGAACAGATGGCTGTTCAGGACGTCGTCGATCTCGTGGTCCCATGAGATGATCGCACCGGTGATGCCGGAGAAGAACAGGAAGCCGGCCGTCAGCAGTCCCGCCCAGCGATGCAGCTTGCCGAATATCGCTCTCATCGCTCAGGTCTCATTCCGAAGGTCCGGACGCCATTGCCGGACGGACCTACGCACCGCGGCCTAGCCGGTATCGTTTTTGATGTCTCGCCCTAACGCAGCCGATTTCAGAGCGCGATAGGAACAGCGTTAGAATTTCTCCAGACTGTGTGCAGCAGGTGCGGCGAATGCGCTCACGCACGCACAAGCGTTGCATGGTTCGCTGGATCTGGAATTGTTCTAGACGAACTGGCGCGGTCGATCGAACGGGACGTCCGGCGACATCGAAGGCCTGCGCGGAGAACGAATCCTTTACCATGCCCTCGCCGCTCGATTGAGCCTGAGGAACCCCGGCGGTAGACTATGTTGCGGGATATTTCAGCCACTTTGCGGGATGCGCCGCAACGTTCTGTGCCGGCGCGAGCTGGGCATCCGGGGTTCGACATTCATGAGCGAATTGCGCGCTGCGGCCAGGCAATCCACGGCCAGGACCGGGATCATCGAGTTTGACGGCGCCAGGGATGCTGTCAGCATCCCCTGCACGATCTGCGACGTCTCAGGCACGGGCGCGAGACTGAAGCTCGACTGGGCGCTATCGTTTCCGAAAGTGGCCACGCTGGTCTTTGCCGACGGGCTGCGAAAGACCTGCCGTGTTGCGTGGCAGAAGCGACGTTGGCTCGGCGTTGCGTTCGCCGATGGCGTTGCGAGCCCGGACGAGCAGGCCCTCATGATGACCGACGAAGAGCAGGCCCTGCACAGGCAGCATATCGGCGCGCAGGTCAAAGCCGCGCGGGAGGCGCGTGGTTATACCGAGATCCAGATTGCGAATTTCCTCGCCGTCTCGCCCGAGTTCGTGTCACGTGCCGAGAGCGGTGAGATGAGTATCCCTCTCCACCAGCTCACACATCTTGCTGATCTGTTGCTGGTCGACTTCGATAATCTCATTGCCGGACCGGCGTCGATCGGATTGGCGCCGGACGGCGCGCGCGGCAGCGATCTCGAACTGGCGTAGCCGGCCGTCCCGATCGGCTCACGGCCGATCGGCAAAATTCAGCGTCGGCCTTGGCCGCCCTGACCTGGCGAGCGCTTCAGCTCGCGGCTACGGTCGCGGATGCCTTCGTTTGATCGCGCTCAAGGACGGCGCGCACCAGGTCGGATAGTCATTACGTATATATCCTTAAGCAACGCTCCCGATTTTTTGCGGACCGCCTGGTGCGTTAAGGTACCGCCGTGACCGGAGGAGGCCGAGATGACCAACGAAGCAGTCAAAGTGCTGATGATCTTCGCTCTTTATGGGATTCTCGAAGTCATCCTTTGCATCCCCTCGACTCAGAAGCTCAAGACTGCGCTGTCGAAAAGGGTGGCGCACGCCGTGAAGGCTGAACCGAATCGTGCGGCTGCGAGGCAATGACTCGGCGCTGAGCCGACAGGCCCTTGGCGGTAACAAGGTCTGGCTCGGTCACAACGGCTCATCGTCGGCGGTCGACGTCTCCGCGGGGAGCGATACGATATCTCCGCCGCCATAATCGTCCTCCGGATCTGCCCGAAGCGTCTGAAGGCAAAGCCGATCCTCCACCGCCAGGACACCGGGAACGGTTTCGCAGGCCACGACCGCTGCCTGACGCGCGGCCTCGCTTCGGACGACGCCACGCAAGGTCACGACACCGTCCCTGACGCTGACATTCAGTCCGCTTGGATGCCACGGCGCATCCGACATTGCGGCGAGAACAGACTGCCGAATCTGATTGTCGTTCTCCAGGCTGCCCGGGACTTTCGTCAGCGGGCCGGCAACCGTGGACACGAAGTCGGAGCGGGTGATCATCCCGACGATTCGCCCTTCGTGCATCACCGGAATATGGTTGACGCGCCGGCACTCCATCAAGGCGGCGATCTCGCCGAGCGGCGTGTCTTCGGCCACGGTCACCGGGTCAGGTGTCATGACCTGTTCGACCTTCTGCCCGTGCTCCTTCACGAACTCCCGCGCGATGCGGTCTGCTCCGAGCAGGAGCGACAGCAGCCGTCTGCGCACATGCTCCGTCCCGATTTCCGTCCTTCGCAGGAAATCGCTCTCGCAGACGATGCCGACCAGCTTTCCGCCTGCGTCGGTGACCGGCAACCCGCTGAAGTGATGCGACAGCATTAATTGGATCGCGTTGGCAACCGAGGATTCGGGGCTGATCGTGACCACCGGCTGGGACATGATCTGGTGTGCTTGCATGTGTGGTCTCCGGAGCAGCTCACAGATAGCTCCCGCCTCGACCGGCATCTTGACCAGGATCAACGTCGGACCGCGCCCGGGTGCGATGCTGGCGCCGTTCAGCGATCGGGAATCCCATGCGCCTGCGAGCCTTGTACCTTGCAGCTTTCCTGGCAGCGTGCTCGGCGACCGCGGCGCTGCCGGTTCTGCATGGAAGTGCGGCGGCGCAATCCGCGCCGGTCGCCGATCCGATCGCCCTCTCCGACGCGATGACCCGGCTTCAGCTTCAGCACGCCAAGCTGTGGTTTGCCGGCAAGCTCGGCAACTGGGCCCTTGCAAGCTACGAGGTTCAGAAGATCGACCTTACCCTCGAGGCAGCCGGCAAGCTGCTGCCTGCCGAGGGCTCGATCCGGAGCCAGGTCACGCGGACGAAGGAGCAATTGGAGGCCGTGCGCCAAGCCGTCCGGCTCAAGGACCTCTCCGTGTTCACCAAGGCCTATTCGAGCCTGACGAATGAATGCAACGGCTGCCATCGCGCCAACGGATATGCGTCGATCGCGATTCAGCTGCCCGCCATACCACCCGTTCCAAATCAGCTGTTCGTCGATCAGGTGAGCGAGGGCAAGGCGCTTGCGCGCTCGGCCTGCGGAACCTGCCACGTCATTGCAGACGTCGCGAAGGAATCGCCGGCGTCCCGCCCGCCGGCACCGGACCTCCCGGAGATCGTCGTCCGGTCGTCATTCTCGGCCGATGCGATCCGCCAATTGCTCTCGTCGGGCCACCGCCGGATCGGGCCTGCTCAGGCCATGGCCAATCCGAGGCTGACGGAGAACCAGATCGAGGCGGTCGTGGCATATCTCGAGACCTTGCGCGCCGACCGGTCCCGTTAGGCTGTCGTCTTGGCGGTTCGCCGGTGCGAGGCGAGCCGCAATCATCTCCAAATGTCTAGCCCTTGTGGCAGCACGAGCCGCCGCCGCCCTTCTCCTCGCCCGCGAGCACGCTGCGGCTGTTACGATCAGGCGGGATGTCGCCGGCGGCATTGGCCGCGAAGAAGCCGGTGGGCTTCAGTATGAAGCCGGCATATTCGACCGGCATGATCGGAAAGTCCTCGGGCTTGCAGACATGGGTGTGGCCGAAGGAGTGCCACACCACGATGTCGGCATTCTCGATATTGCGGTTCTGCGCGGCGTAGCGCGGCAGGCCGTCGCCGCCGGCGTGGACGTTGGGATAGTCGCCGCTGGCGTATTTTTCGTCCGCATTGAACGCCGTCACCCAGACGTGCTTGGTGGCGAAGCCGCCGCGCTTGCGCACGTAGCTGCCCTCCTGCGCCAGCATGAGCGGGCTCGGGCTGACGACGAGCTTGTAGGCCGGCGCATTGCCGACGGAGTTGGTCTCGTTGGGATTGCTGATTTTCCAGAACCGGCCGGTCTCGCCATTGGCGATCGCCGCGGCGTCCCGCTCGCGCGACAGCACGCGCGTCGTGGTGTCGAATGCGTTGCCATGGGGGTTGTCCGCGCCCCAGGGCCGCGGCACGAACTCGTGCTCGGTGACGGTGTTGCCGCCGCCGTCGAGATTCATGTGCATGCGCACGTTGAAGAAGTGTTGGTGCGTCGGGCCTCCGAGATTGTCGTCGACCATGCCGCCCCATTTGTACGTCTGGCCGGATGGCACCGCGGCGGTCTGGATGATGCCGGTGAGCTTGGCCTCGAGCTGGATCGTGCCGTCCTGGTAGAGGTACCAATAGAAGCCGTAGTCGTAATTGCCGACGGTGGCGAAGAACGAGATGACGAGGCGACGCGAACGGCGGACCTCGAACAGGCCGTTGCGGAATTCATAGTGTTTCCACGCAATTCCGTAGTCTTCTTCATGCATGCAGATCGCGTTCTGCATGACGAATGGCTCACCCCTGTTGTCGGCGGCCGGCACGTCGAAATAATGGATGTTGCCGAGGCAGTCGCAGCCGAGCTCCAGCGCATTGGCGAGCATGCCGAGGCCGTATTCGCCGGCATCGAACGCCGACTTCCAGAAGTGGTTCTCGGTCGGGTCGGCATAGGGCACCACCATCTCGGTGACGCTGGCGCGATGGATCAGCGACCGCTTTCGGGCACCGTCCTGATAGCTGAGCTGATGCAGCACAAGGCCCTCGCGCGGCGTGAAGCCGACGCGAAAGCTCCATTTCTGCCAGTCGACCTTCCAGCCATCTACCTTGAAGCTCGCGCCCTCGGGCTGTTCGATATGCAGCGGCTTGATGTCGGTGCGCGGGTTTTTCACCTCATGCGCACCGTAGTTCCGCTTCTTGCGTGGGATCGGCACGATCGGATCTGCGTCCGTGAGGTGAATGACCTTGCCGGCGATCAGGTCGACGACGGCGACAACGCCCTCGATCGGGTGCGCATAGCCATTGTCCTGAAGGTGCTCGCGGAAAAAGCTGACGGCGCGGACGATACGCGCGCCGCGCTCGAACTCCATGTCGAAGAAGCCCGAGGAAAACGGGTCGACCTGGATCAGCTCGATGTCCTTGTCGGTCAGCCCGCGCCGAACCATCGCCGCGCGCCAGCCGGGGTCGGCCTTGACCACGGCCTCGCATTTGAAGAATTCCTCCAGCATCACCGGCGGCTGCCCATAGGGCGCCTCGCGGTTCGGAATGACTTTTCGCGCGACGATCTCGTTGCGGGCGAGATCGACGACGTGCTCGACCGCCTCGCCTGTGGTGATGTCCAGCGTCAGCGCGAAGGCACGGCGCCCTGCTCTATCAGCGGCCAGCTCCTGCTTGGTGGGCTCTTCCAGCCGCACGGTCGGGAAGCGGCAATTCTCCGGCGAGGTCGCAGCAGCGCGCACCAGCGTGCAGGCCGCGGTGATCTCTTCGGCGGTCAGCGGATCGAGCGCGTGCGGGGTCGCGGTTTGCGCGGTGGCTTTGACGGTATCGAGCATGGTGATGTCCAGACGTCAGCGCGGGGCGAAATGCGTGGTGATGGCGCGGAAGGCGGCGAGCCAGCGGTGGTCGAGCGGAATGTCCATCGCCTTGGGCTGGGTCGCGAGCTTGACGATGACGGTGTCGGTGACAGCATCAATGTAGAGCCACTGACCGTGTATGCCGATCCCGGCGAGATCGTTCCGCGAGGGATCGATCGTGTACCATTTGCTGCGGTAGCGGGCGCCCGGGAAGATGTCGGCGAGGTCGCCGTCGGCCCACGCCCTGGGGTCGCCGTTCTCGTGGATGTCGTCGATCCACCAGCCCGGCACCACCTGCCGTCCCTCGACCAGGCCGCGATTGCGGATCATCTCGCCGAAGCGCAGCAGATCGCGCGCTGTGACCGAGAGACCGCCGGCGATGCGGCCCATGCCGTGGCTGTCGAGCGTGAGTGAGCCATCCTCCTCGGCGCCCAGGGGCTGCCAGAGATATTCGGAGAGGATGCGCGGATAAGGCATGCCGCAGGCGCGCTCATAGACCCAGCCGAGCACCTCGGTGTTGGTCGAGACGTAGTGAAACACCTTGCCATGCGGCTTGCCGGTGCCGCGTAGCGTGGTGAGGTAGGCGCGCTGATGGCCGGGCTCGACGCCCGGCGGAGGCACGTCCCAGCCCGAGGAGAAGCGATAGCGCGCGACGTCGCCGGCGGGGTCCTCGTAATCCTCCTCGAACTTGATCGCGACGGCCATGTCGAGGACGTTGCGAACGGTGCAGCTGCCGTAGACCGAATTCTCCAGCTCCGGCACGTAGCGCACCACCCGCGCCTCGGGATCGAGCAGCCCGCGCGCAGCGAGGACGCCGCCGAGCGTGCCGGCGATCGACTTGCTGATCGAGCAAATCAGATGCGGCGTGGTCACGCTCATGCCGTCGCCGTACCATTCGTGGATCAGCGTGCCCCGGTGCATCACCAGCAGCGCATCGCCAAAGGTCTCCCGCAGCGTGGCCTCGATCGTGGTCGACTTGCCGTCCGGCGCGGTGAAGCCGAGCTTTTGCAGCTCGTGCGGCGCGCTTGGTATCGGCGTCGGATGCGCGGAGCGGCGGACCTCGGCGGTCGGCAGCACTTCGCGGGTGTGGGTAAAGCCCCAGCGGATTGCAGGAAAGCTGCGCCAGTTGGCGCGGGTCACCTGGGCCTCTGGCGCGGGCGGGCTGCCGCGCATGATCTCGGTCGGTCGCATCTCTATCCCTCCGCGAAGCCCGATCCCAACCCCGGTGTTGGGAACGGCAACGAAGACTGCACCCGGGCGCCGTCCGGCGTTATCGAGATCCGGCAATATTTTGCTGGACAGGCACCATGGCCGTGCCAGTCTGGCGTGGTTCTTGCTAGCTATTCGACTTGCAGATTCCAATGTAGTGTCATGGCCTTAAGCGCAACTCTTCCGATTCAGGACTCAGCTCCCAATCTGCTTCAGGCGAGCAGTACGGACGTCGACGAGCACTGCGCCGGCCTCGGCCGTTGGCGGCTGAGCTACGATCAGATCAGCGCCGGCGCGTTCCGCGGCAGCTTTACGCAGCTCTCTTTGCCCCGGCTCGAAGTGTTCCGCGAGATCACCAGCCAGCAGGTGCGCCAACACGGCCAGCTCGGAGCCGACAGCTTTGCCATCGGCCTGCCCTGGCACGACGATGCCGAGGTCAGTTGCAACGGGACCAGTGCCAGGGGCGCCCGCGTGCTCGCCAGCATCGACGCTGAGATCGACATGTGTACGCCGAAGGCCTTCGAGCTGCGCGGTGTCGTTGCCGGCACAATGCTGATCGCGGAGCTTGCAGCCCGGCTCGATATCGAGTTGCCGCGCGCCGTCTGGCACCAGTTGCGGGTGATCGAGACCGAGGAAGCACCGGTCGCGCGGCTGCGCGCCCTTCTGACTGCGATTCAAGAGACTATCACGACTGCCCCGGAAAGGTTCGATGATCTCGTGGCGCGCCAGGCGCTGGAGGATGCCCTCCTCGTCGAGATCCTGGACATGTTGCCGACGGCACGCGCCAGCGACCCCGGCCGCAGCTCAGCGGCCCGGCGGCGCACCGTCGATCGCGCCCGCGAGCTGATGCATGGCAGCGGCGATCGTTCGCTATCAATTCTGGAAGTCTGCAAGGCGGTCGGCGCGAGCCCGCGCAAGCTCGGCTATTGTTTCCAGGAAGTGGTGGGCACCAGCCCGATGCACTATTGGCGCGCGATGCGCCTGAACCGCGTGCGGCGGGATCTCAAGCGCGCCGGCGACACTGACGTTTCCGTCTACGACGTCGCCGTACAGCACGGCTTCTGGCACTTCAGCCAGTTCTCGCTCGACTACAAGCGCCACTTTTCCGAGTTGCCCTCGGAGACGCTGCGGCGCGCCAGGCTGGCGGCCTGACGCACTGTCTGCCCCTTACCAGGTCGGCAGATAGGTGCCCTTGAAGCGCGTTTCCAGAAACGCCTTCACCTGGTCGGAGTGATAGGCCTCGGTCAGCTGCTTCACCCACGGCTTGTCCTTGTCCTCCTCGCGGACGGCGAGAATGTTGACCCAGGGACCATCGGGGTTTTCACGCGCGATCGCGTCGATCGCCGGATTAAGTCCGGCCTGCACCGCGTAATTGTTGTTGATCGAGACGACGTCGACGTCCTGAAGCGCGCGCGGGAGCTGGGCGGCATCCAGCTCGACGAAGCGGAGCTTCTTCGGGTTTTCGGTGATGTCGGCAATGGTCGACGCGACGTTGTTGTTGTCCTTCAGCTTGATCACGCCGTGCAGCGCCAGGATCATCAGGCCGCGCGCGCCGTTCGAGGGATCGTTGGCGATGGCGACGCGGGCGCCCTCGGGCAGGTCGGCGAGCTTCTTGTATTTCTGCGAATAGACGCCTTGCGGCGAGCCGATCGTGGTCGCGACCTTGACGATCTTCCAGCCGGTCTTGGAGATCTGGTTCTTCAGGTACGGCTCGTGCTGAAAGGAGTTCGCCTCGAGGTCCTTCAGGGCCAGCGCCTGGTTCGGGATCACGTAGTCGGTGAATTCGACCACTTTGATGTCGAGGCCGCGCTCGGCGCCGACCTTCTTCACGACGTCCAGGATCTCGGCATGCGGGCCGGCGGTGACGCCGACACGGATGGTCTCGGCCTGAGCCGCGGTCGCAAGCAAGGCTGCAGCCGCAAGGGTTGCCAGAAAACGCATTGTCATCTCCAGTTTCGAAAAATCGGGTTCAGCGATGCCGCAGCCGGCGGTTGACCCGGCGCGCCAGATAATCCCCCGCGCTCTGGACGAGCTGCACCAGCGCGATCAGCACGACCACGACGGCGAGCATCATCTCCGGCATGAAGCGCTGGTAGCCGTAGCGGATGCCGAGATCGCCGAGGCCGCCGCCGCCGACAGCACCGACCATGGCGGAGTAGCCGAGCAGGCTGACCACCGCCAGCGTCAGGGCCAGAACCAGTCCGGGCAGCGCCTCGGGGATCAGCACCTTGAGCACGATCTGGATTGGCGAGGCCCCGAACGAGGATGCGGTCTCGATCAGGCCGCCGTCGACCTCGCGGATCGCTGCCTCGACGAGGCGCGCGATGAACGGCGTCGACGCGATGACCAGCGGCACGATCGCCGCGGTCGAGCCGATCGAGGTGCCGGCAATCAGCCGCGTGAATGGGATGATGGCGACGACCAGGATGATGAAAGGCGTCGAGCGCGTCGCGTTGACGACGATGCCGAGCACGCGATTGACGGCGGGCGCCGAGAACAGCTCGCCCTTCCTGCTGGTGGCGAGGAAGACCCCGAGCGGCAGGCCGAAGGCGGTGCCGAGCAGCGCCGCGATGCCGACCATGTACAGGCTTTCGCCGGTGGCCTGGATGATCAGGTTGATGAGTTCAGGCGACATAGCCGAGACGCTCCGCCGAAAATTGATATTGAGACAGCCAGGCAAGCGTGCGCGTCACCGCGCCCTCGCCGCTGGGAATTCCAAGAGGAATGCCGAGCACCAGCGAGCCCACATGCTGACCGCCGATCTCGTCGATCCGGGCCGACAGCAGCGCAACATCGAGGCCTAGCTCGCGCGCGAGCCGCGCCACCAGCGTGTCGCCGGCCCCTGCCCCGCGGACCTGGACGCGGATCACGGCCTGCCCGCCTACAGGCGGCTCCGCCACGATCCGGCTTTGCAGCGAGACCGGCAGGCTGTCGCCGATCGCCTCGGCCAGGAAGGATTGCGTGATCGGATGACTGGGATGGGTGAAGATGTCGGCGACATGGCCGCTCTCGACGACGTGGCCGGCGTCGAGCACCACCACGTCCTTGGCGAGCTGGCGCACCACCGACATCTCGTGGGTGATCAACACGATGGTCACGCCCAGCTCGCGGTTGATGTTGGCGAGCAGGTCGAGGATGGCGCGCGTGGTCTGCGGATCGAGCGCCGAGGTCGCCTCGTCCGACAGCAGCACGCTCGGCCGCGTCGCCAGCGCCCGCGCGATCCCGACGCGCTGCTTCTGGCCGCCGGAAAGCTCGGAAGGATAACGGTCGTGCTTGTCAGCGATTCCGACCAGCGCCAGCAGCTCCGCAACGCGGGCCTTGATGTCGGCCTTGGTCCAGCCGGCGATCTCGAGCGGCAGCGCGATGTTGTCGGCCGCCGTGCGCGACGACAGCAGGTTGAAGTGCTGGAAGATCATGCCGATCGATCGCTGCGCCAGCCGCAATTCGCGGCCCGCCAGCGCCGAGATCTCTCTGTTATCGACGATGACATGACCCGTGGTCGGCTTCTCGAGCCCGTTGATCAGCCGGACCAGGCTCGACTTGCCGGCGCCGGACCGGCCGATCACACCCGTGATCGACCCACGCGGAATCGCGAAATCGATATCCTGCAGCGCGTTGACGCCGGGCTTGCTGCGATAGGCCGGATAGGTCTTCGAGATGCCAGCGAAACGGACCATGGCGTCCGCTTCAACTGCGGCAGGTGAAATCGCTTCGAGCGTTTCGAGCGGTTGTCCGATCGCGAGCGATTGGTGGGCGTTCATGGGAGGCGGCCTTCGTGCACAATAGTTCGCTTGCCCGCTTGCCCCAGTGACCTGCGGGAATCTGGTCGCATGAGCGACGGGGTAAAACAGCGGCTACGCGGCTCAGATGCACCGCGCTGCACTGCAGCACGCACCATCGCCTTTTCAGGTCTTTCGTGCAATTTCAGATATTTGCGAGGAGTTGGACGAAGTTTTCCCAATCCTGCCTCAGAGAAGAAAATTTCCCTCGCCGGGGGTATCAGCCTCCGCTCGGGCTGACTCTATCGCCCCCTGAACTTCGGCTTGCGCCGCGTCAGGAACGCATCGACGCCCTCCTTGTGGTCCTCGCTGAGGCTGGCAAGCGCGAACTGGTCGACGTCCATGTGGCTTGCCAGATCGTCTAGCGCATGCGCGAGCCGGTTGACGGTGAGCTTCGTCATGGCGACCGAGAGCGGCGGCTGCGCGGCGACCTTGCGCGCAAGCTCCATCGCGGCGTCGAACGCATGGCCGGGGTCGACCACCTGCTCGACCAGGCCCCATTCGTAGGCTTCGTCCGCGCTGATGCGCTCATCGGCCAGGATCACCGCCTGCTTGGTGCGGGCCGGGCCGATCAGATGCAGCATGCGCGGGATGCTCTGCCAGCTCATGTTCATGCCGAGCCCGACCTCGGGCACGCGCAAATGCGCGTCGCGGCCCATGACTCGGAAGTCGAGCGCCACGGCCAAAGCCACGCCGCCGCCGACGCAGAAACCCTCGATCGCCGCGATCGTGATCTGCTCCATCTCCTGCCAGGCGTGAGTCAGGCGCGGCCCGAGCTTGAGGTGCCGCCTGAGCGTGCCGAGGTCCATGTCCTTGCGCGCGCGCCCTTCGGAATCCTTGAGGTCGAAGCCGGCACTGAAGGCGCTGGTGCTGCCCGTCAGCACCACGACGGAGGTCGCGGAATCGTCCTCGAAGCTGCGCGCGGCCGCGGTGAGCTGGCGCAGTGCCTCCGGTGACAGCGCGTTGATGCCGTCGCCGCGGTCGAACCGCACGATCGCGATCCGCCCGTCCGGCCCCAGGCCCTTCTCGATCTTCACATAGTCCGTCAAGGCAATCTCCCCGGTTTCCTGTTGGTCTTGATCACAAATGCCCGGTCCGCCGATGCTCCGGCTGGGAGCCTTCCACCGGAAACCGGATCGTGGTGCCGAGCGTGATCCAGTTGGCGTTCTCGCCGGTGATGTTGCGGCCGTAGATCACGTCCACGGAGAATATCTCGTTCGGGCGGTAGCGCATGCCGGTCTGGAAGCGCGGCTGCACGATGCTTGCGATCTCGGAGGCTCCGGCCTGCCCGTACGCTTCGATCGTCCATTGCAACGTGTCGGTAAACTTCCAGTCGAAACCGACGCCATAGGTCAGATAATGCCGGTCGACGCTGCGATCCCAGAGCCAGCCGCCGTTGACGTTGATGCGCATGGTCTCGGACAGGCGAAAGGTTGCGGGGATGACGGCAAAGGCGGTCAGCGCCTCGCCGGTCGCAGCATCGAACGATCCTCCGCCATAGGCCGACAATCCCCACCGGCCGATCCCGGTCGGGATGAAATTGGTCTTGGCTTTCGGAGCCAATGTCGTGCTCCAGTCGCCATCGCTGCGGGCCCGGATGGTCTGCAGGCTCAGCTCGATCGGCCTGAAGGGATCGACGACGCAGGACGGATTGGCGACCGCGGAGACATCCGTATTGGACGCAGCCGAGATCCAGCTCTCGACCTTGCAGGAGCCGACTTCGGAGATATCGGCGGCATCCACCGCATAGGCGCCATTCGCGGCACGCGCATCCTGCGGCGCGAATGCGACAAGTGTCGCGACTGCGGCGGCCATTCCAGTGTGTGCAGCCCATCCCATAGTGGGATGTTAGCAGAGTCTTCGCCTCGACAACGGCCGGATT
The DNA here is from genome assembly GCF_007290395.2 of Bradyrhizobium cosmicum. Taxonomy (NCBI): domain Bacteria; kingdom Pseudomonadati; phylum Pseudomonadota; class Alphaproteobacteria; order Hyphomicrobiales; family Nitrobacteraceae; genus Bradyrhizobium; species Bradyrhizobium cosmicum. Next base: position 3,882,283 of record NZ_CP041656.2, read on the forward strand.
CTGGGACTATCTTCGCACTCATGAGTGAACATCATCACGACCACGATCACGACCATTCCGAGCTGTCGGAGACCGAGCTGCGCGTGCGCGCGCTCGAGACCATTCTGACCGAAAAAGGCTATGTCGAGCCGGCTGCGCTCGACGCCATCATCCAGGCCTACGAGACCAAGATCGGCCCGCATAACGGCGCGCGCGTCGTCGCCAAGGCCTGGACCGATCCGGCCTTCAAGGCGGCGCTCCTGGAGGACGGCAGCAAGGCCATCGGCACGCTCGGCCATGTCAGCCGCGTCGGCGACCATCTCGTCGTGGTCGAGAACACCCCTGAGCGCCACAACATGGTCGTGTGCACGCTGTGCTCCTGCTACCCCTGGGAAATGCTGGGGCTGCCGCCGGTCTGGTACAAGGCCTCGCCCTATCGCTCGCGCGCGGTGAAGGACCCGCGCGGCGTGCTCGCCGATTTCGACGTCACGCTGCCGGAGGACATTGAAATCCGGGTCTGGGACTCGACCGCCGAGACGCGTTTCCTGGTGCTGCCGATGCGGCCCGAGGGCACCGAAGGCTGGAGTGAGGAGCAGCTCGCAGACCTCGTCACGCGCGATTCCATGATCGGCACCGGCTTCCCCAAAACGCCCGGAGCGCCCTCATGAACGGCGTGCACGACATGGGCGGCATGGATGGGTTCGGCAAGGTCGAACCCGAGCCGAACGAGCCGATGTTTCACGCCGATTGGGAATCACGCGTCCTCGCCATGGTGCGCGCGATGGGCGCGGCCGGCGCTTTCAATATCGATACCTCACGCTTCTATCGCGAGACGCTGCCACCGGACGTTTATCTCTCGAGCTCCTACTACAAGAAATGGTTTCTCGGCCTCGAGGAGATGTTGATCGAGAAGGGCTACCTCACCCGCGATGAGGTTGCCGCCGGCCACGCGATGCAGCCGGCGAAGGCGCTCAAGCACGGCAAGTTCGATCTCAGCCAGGTCGAGCGCGTGATGGTGCGCGGCAAGTTCGGCCGCACCGCGCCTGCGCCCGCCAAATTCAATATCGGCGACAAGGTGCGCGCCAAGAACATCCACCCGGCCACCCATACGCGGCTGCCGCGCTATGTACGCGGACATGTCGGGGTGGTCGAACTGAATCACGGCTGCCACGTGTTTCCGGATTCGGCTGCGATGGAGCTCGGCGAAAATCCGCAATGGCTCTACACGGTCGTATTCGAAGGCCGCGATCTCTGGGGTGAGGATGGCGATCCGACCCTCAAGGTCTCGATCGACGCGTTTGAGCCATATCTGGATCCGGCGTCATGAGCAGCGCGCTTGCGGCCGCCGCCACGGCGGCCATTCCGAGCATTCCGCGCGACGACGAGGGCCCGGTGTTCCGCGCGCCCTGGGAGGCACATGCCTTCGCCATGGCGTTGAGCCTGCACGATCGCGGCGTGTTCACCTGGCCGGAATGGGCCGCGGCCCTCGCCGACGAGATCAAGCGTGCACAGGCCGCCGGCGATCCTGACACTGGCGAGACCTACTATCTGCACTGGCTCGCCACGCTGGAAGGACTGGTTGCACGCAAGGGCGTCGCCTCGATGGACACGCTGCACCGTTATCGTGACGCCTGGGACCACGCGGCGGATCGCACGCCGCACGGCAAGCCGATCGAGCTGCGGCCGGAAGATTTTGGTTAGCCGGCGCACGAACCCGCAGCCTGCGCGCGCTTTGCATCTAATCTAATGTCGGCTTGTTGACCGCGGGCAAACGCGCGGGATAACGCATCCGGGTATCAACCGTCGTCATCGCGGGGACCTGTGAGCGCACCAGCCGGAAACGGACCGACAATCACGATCATGGCCGAAGAGGAACCCGTCGAAATTGGTTTCCCGATGGTGGCCGCCTATCACGGCCAATCCGCTCTTGCGATGGCCGCGATCGTATTTCAGGCGCAGCGCGCGGCAATCGCCCTGTTGTCGCCCGAGGCGATACCGGCGCGAGGCGACATCAGCATCGTGAGCGGACACCCCGGCCCCGGCGTGCGGGACGCATTCGAGTTCGTCACGCGCGCGGTCACCCGCGGGGCCTATACCGTCGATCGCGCGCGGCCTGACGCGAGGTTCGTGCCGGGCCAGGACATCTCCTACAGCTTCCGAATGACCATCGCTGAGCGAACCGCTGAGATCGCGCTGCTGCCTGGCGTGTTGCCCGAGCGGTTCTTCGATCTCGTGTTTAACAAGTCTCGCACCGCGGCGCAGGAGCGCGAGCTGAGCGCATTGAAACGCTCCATCGCCGAGCAGGTTCTGGCGAAGAGTCCAGCCACGCTCTTCTCGATCCGTGCGAGCTGATCGATGAAGCCCGGACTGGCTCTCAGCTTCGGTTACGACGACGGGTCGCTGCGCACCTTCGCGGACGCCAGGCTCCAGCCGGACGTCGTGCTGCGCGACATCTATTCCCTGCCGGAAATCGATCTGAATGATTTCAGCGTGCTGTTCATCAGTATGCACAGCGACCAGCGCTTCCTTGCGGCTCGGGCCTCCCAGATCGAGAACTACCTGATCCGCGGCGGTGTCGTCGTCGCAAACGGTCACCATGCCTATCCCTACCTGCCGCGCATGGCGGGTTTCCACACCATTGACGGCTACAAACTGAGCGACATCACGGTGCTGCGCCTCGCCGAGCATCCGATCTGGCACGGCATCGATCCGCACGATCTGACCTTTCGCCGCGGCGTCTCCGGCTTCTATGGACGGGTCTGGCACGACGCACCGCCGGATGCGCTGGTCATCCACGCCCTCGGTCATCCGGGTTTGCCGGTCGACTTCATCTATCCAGTCGGAGATGGCCGCGTTCTCTTCCACGGGGGTAACGACCTCTGGACATTCGGCGGGGAGGACAAGCCGCTGGTGCCGCGCATCATGCAATGGGTCGCCTCGGGACGAAACGTACAATGAGTTTGGCGATCCTCGACGGCGGCACGTTCTACCACCACACGGCGATTCACGGCCCACGCTACCGTGCGCTGTTCGACAAGATCATCTATGCCCCTGAGCTCGCGGCCGATGCTTTGGCCGGCGTCACGTTCCTGATCGTCCCGGATCGCATCAATCCGAACATTCTGCGCGCCAAGCGCGAGGTTCTGATCGATTTCGTGAAAGCTGGCCGCACGCTGGTCGTGCTTGGCGAGAACCGGGCCGATACATGGCTGCCCGGGGTCACATGGGCGGCCCGGCCGACGAATTTCTGGTGGTGGCTCGACAAGGATGCGCGACCACCGAACCGCCTGCTGGCGCCCGACCATGACTTTTTCCGGGCGGTGCCGTTCGAAAACACCATCTGGCACTTTCACGGTGTCTTGACGCCGCCTGCCGGGGCTCGAGCGCTGATCGACGTGCCCGCCGATCCCGAGGGACGAGACAGCGGCGGCGCGCTGCTCTACGAGGATCGCGTGACGCTGCCGGGCCGGTTGCTCGTCGCGACGCTGGATCCATTCTATCATCATGGTAGCCATTTCATGCCCGCAGCCACGAAGCTCCTCGACGGATTCCTGCCCTGGGCGAGGCAACAGGCTGCGGCCTGACGCAATCCAGGCTAGCCGGCTTCAGCGCTCGACGGACAGATCCGGTAGCTTGGTCCGCAGGCCATGCAAGGGCACGATCGCGGCCGCCGTCTCCTCGTCGGCATCAACGTCCACGCGGCGTACCGGCACGCCATACATCCGCGTGAGATTGCCTTCGGTCAGCACCGTTTCGGTTGGGCCGGTGATGTGAGCGGCGTCTCGCTGCATCAGCAAGGTCGTATCGGCGATGCCGATCGCATGGTCCGGATGATGCGTCGTGAACAGCACTGTGAGCCCGAGGGAGCCTGCGAGGCGCAGAAGCAGGCGAAGAACGACGCCCTGATTGGCGATATCGAGCGCCGAGGCGGGCTCGTCCAGCACCAGCACCTTGCAGTCGCTGGCCAGTGCGCGGGCCAGCAGGATCAACTGCCGCTGACCGCCGCTGAGCCGGTCGTAACGCTGCTCCGCGAGAGCCACGAGGCCGACCTCCTCGAGACACTCATATGCACGCTCCCTGTCCTTGCGGCCCGGCGAGCTGAATCTACTAAGGTAGCGGCTCCGTCCCAGCAGCACCATGTCGATAGCGCAATAGGATTGGTCGGCCGTCAGGGCCTGCGGCACAAAGCCGACGTGGCCATCGATTGCAATGCTTCCTTCCGCCAGGACCAATGATCCGCAGATCGCCCGCAGCAAGGTGGTCTTGCCGCAGCCGTTCGGCCCCAAGATCGCAGCGATCCGCCCCGAGGGAAACGTCACCGACAACTCGCGAAACAGCCAGTGCTCCGGCCTGAACCTGTGGCCTGCATTCTCGATGCGGATCATGCTGCGCCGCTCCTCGTGGTGCGCCTGAGCAGCAGCGCGAAGATCGGCGTGCCGACGATGGCGGTAATGATTCCGACCGGAATTTCGGCAGCCGTGAGTGACCGTGCCAGCGTGTCCGCCGCAACCAGGAAGATGGCGCCGAGGAACGTCGACACCGGCAGAAGCTGGCGGTTGTCCGCTCCGACGATCATGCGCGCGAGGTTGGGAACGATGAGGCCCACCCAGCCGATGGTTCCACTCACCGCGACCTGCGACGAGATCGCAAGACAGGCCGCGGCCAGAAGGATGAAGCGGTCGCGAGCGGGATTGACGCCGAGCGTCCGCGCCTCATCATCTCCAAGTGAAAGCACGTTGACCCGCCAGCGCATGCCGATCAGCACCGCGCCGGCGATGGCGGTGCAGGATGCAATCAAGCCGAATTGCGGCCAGGTCGACGAGGCAAAGCTGCCCAGCAGCCAGAATACGATCACCTGCAGGGTCGTTTCCGGATCGGCCAGATATGTCACCAGCCCTACCAGGGCGCTGCAGAACGCGCCGACCACCACGCCGGCGAGAACGAGAGTGAGGATCGGCGAGAGATCGTCGCTGCGATGAAGCGCGAGCACGGCAATCAGCGCCAGCGCCGCGCCTCCGAATGCGCCGATCTGGACGAGTGGCCCGAACCCTACGAGGAAAATGACGGTGACACCTCCGAGGGCGGCACCGGAGGATGCTCCGATCGTCTGTGGACCGACCAGCGGATTGCGGAAGATCGCCTGAAGCACCGCGCCGCACAGCGACAACCCTGCTCCCGCGATGGCGGCGATCAGCACGCGCGGCAGCCTCACCGTTTCGACGACGACAGCTTCGGTCGGATTCCACGTCACCTTGATTTCGACGAGGTGCGACACGATGATCGAGAGCACGGTGCCGAACGGGACGTGGTACCGCCCTGACGTGATCGACCACAGCAAGACCAGGATCAAGCTCGCGGCGAGCGCAGCGTACAGCAGGACCAGGGATCTTTCACGCGACGAGCGAACTGCCGGCCCCGATCGTGAGATTGCGCTTCTCATCAACGAGCCCGATAGGAGTCATAGCCGACCGAGGCGGCGTTTTCCCTCAGAAACAGGATTTTGTCGATCTCCTCGTCCGTCGGGCTGTATTTGTAGAGAAAGCCGAACCAGTCCCGCACCGACGCGCGGATGTTCTCCGGGGCGCGTTCGGGATGCAGCAGACCCGCCAGCCAGATCCATCCCAGGGCCGATTCGTGACTCGGCGGATCCCAGCGATAGCCGCCGAGCGGCACGCGGTAGACGCGGTGAGTCCTGACCGCCTCGACGCCCTGCCAGCGCGGATCGCGATAGAGATCCGACGGCATCGTCGGATCGAAATTTCCAAGCAGGACGATTTGTGGATTCCATACGAGGATCTGCTCGATGGTCACGGTGCTGATCGAGGCAGCACCGTCGAGCGCGTTCTGCCCACCCGCAAGCTGAATGGCCAGATCCTGGGCCGTTCCCTGACCGCTGACGCGCAGCATACCCGCGGCGCGATTGAAGTAGAGCACGCGCGGCCGCTGCGACGACGGAAGATCGGCGAACCGTGACGCGAGGGATTGGCGTGTCTCCTCCTGCTTGCGGAGCAGTTCGCCGGCGCGCCCATCCCTGCCCGCGATCGTTCCCATCAGCTTGACGTAATCGACGTAGTTCTCAAAGGAGCCCACGCGCATGCCTACAACGGGAATCCCGGTTCGATCCAATGGGCCGATGATCTCGTTGCTGTTGGCCCATTGCAGGATCGCGTCCGGCCGCAACGCAAGGATGGCCTCGACATTCGGAGCGAAATTCGACGCGTCCCCGCCGGTCGTCACGCTGGTCTGAATGCGCGTGAAACCGGGAAACAGCTTTCCGAAAATGCCCTCGCGCATCGCTCGCGCGGCATAGTCGTTCATGCCGACGATTTTCCGGTCGCTGCCGTCGACCGTCATGAAGGTCGATGGCGCCGGGATCGGAATGATGACAAGGCGCTCCGGCAGCCTGTCGAATGAAACGGTGCGATTGCGCTGGTCGGCCAGATCAATCGCGCTTGCCGGGCCGAGCGCTCCGAACGCAACCACAAGGCTCATCGCCAGGCGTCCCGAATGTCTTACCCAACGCAACAACGACGGCATGAATCTGCGAACCTTGGAAGACGCCAATGACAATCTGCGCGGCATCGCAGACGTTTCCTACATAGGCCCATGACCGAAAAATTCAAAAGCAAAACGTTCGTATCGAGCCGCAAGTGCGGCGTTGTGAAAATGGAATCGTTCAAAGGATGGATTTGCCCGATCGTCGTCCATGCGGATCGAATTGCATGCATCGACAGTCTGATTGATGAGCACACATGCGCGGCAATTTGTAATAGCTCGAAACTCGCACGCGGACGATGGCCGAACAGATCGCAGCACGATAAGGACCCGGACACGAAGTGAGTGTTTGGGGGACGTTGCTGATGCCTTGGAGAACTTTCGCGCTCGATTCCAGAAGGAGCGCATTTCTCTTGTCGACCTGCGGATTGAGTGTCGCGCTTGCGTGCGTGATGGCGACGGCGTCGAGCGTGAATGCACTAGCTCAAACTGCGGATACGTCACCGCGACAACCTGCCAACGTGCTGCCGGGCGTGGTCGTGGAAGCAGCAAAGCCATCGAAGCCCCGTCGCACGACACGACAGAATGCGGCGCGCGCGGCGCGACAAGCGCCCGCGCAAGCCGTCAGGCCGGCGCAGGATCAGCAGGTCACGGCGAGAGCTCCCGAAGGAACGAACAGCGATTCCCTGAAGCCGATGGGTGGCAAGCTGCCGCGACCGGGAATTCCGCATCCTGCGGCGCAGAGCATTACGGTGGTCGATCGCGCCCAGATCGAAGCGACTTCGCCAACCGGCATGCTCGATGTTCTCGCCTCGGTTCCGGGCGTTTCGATTGCGCGCTCCGGCGGCATCGGTGGGCAGATCTACCTGCGCGGCTTCTCGTCGAACAGCTTCCGCTCGCCGATGTTCATCGACGGAGATCGATTCCGTGGCCGCAACACGCTGCAGCTCAATTATCTCGCGCCTGAAGAAGTCGAGCGCGTGGAGGTGATCCGCGGTCCGGGCTCCGTCATCTACGGAAGCGAAGCGCTCACTGGGCTCGTCAACATCGTCACTCGCTCCTACACCGGCGATACGTCCGGGCCGTTCCGCTTTACCGGTGGCGGCTGGTCGGCCGGATACGGAAGCGCCGCCAACTCCGCCAGCACTTACGACTGGGTGAAGGGCGCCGGCCAGGGCTTCGATTTCATCGGCGGGTTTGCCGGACGCTGGGGCGGCGATTATCAGACCTCGCTCGGAACGGTGCCGAACAGCGACTATCAAAGCGTCGGCGGCAACATCAAGCTCGGCTATACGCCCGACATCGGTCAGAGAATCGAGCTGTCCTTGCGCTCCTACAGCGAGGTGGACGGGCGGGCCGGCGGAGTCGGTGGAGCGCCGGGCGCACCGTATCTGCAGGTTCGACAGGACCCCAACCAGGTGCATTCGGCGCGCATCGCCTATACCGGTGAGCTCGACGGCCTGGTGAAACATGTCGAAAGCTCCTTCTACGTGAACTATTTCGACACGAAGCTCAGCACGATCAACAATACGATCAACGCCGCCGGCATCGCCACCAGGACCGTCAAATCCACCAGCCACGTCATCGGCCCCCTGATGATCGGCGGCCGTTCGCAAGCCGAAATTCCCTGGCTGAGCCCCTGGGGAGCAACCAAGACGACGTTCGGCCTTGATGGCTTCAGGGAAGCCCGGCCGGGCAGCGAGTTGACGTCCGAGACCATCACCCGCAATGCAACGACCGGGGCGGTGACGAGCGACGTCGTCTCGCCCTATACCAAGCAGGGGCCGGACACGACGCAGTCCAATATCGGCGCGTTCGTGCTGCATGAATGGAAACCGATCCAGGCGCTGACGCTTTCGGCCGGCGGCCGTTTCGACTGGTTCAACACGACGACGGACACCTCGCCGCTCTCATCAGCCATTCCCGCCAGTGTGAAGGCCGCCTATTCGAGCAACACGAACGTCGATCAAACGGCTCCCACCGGAAGCGTAGGCTTTGTTTACGCGATATTGCCCAACGTCGATTTGCTCGGCAATGTTGCGACCTCGTTCCGCGAGCCGACGAACTCCGAGCTCTACGCGGTGACGGCCACCCAGCTTCCCAATCCGGACCTGAAGCCGGAGAGCGGCGTGACGTATGAAGGCGGCGCGCGTTTTCACACGGCAAACGCGGAGCTCAAGGTCACGGCGTTCGATACGCACTACGAGAATTTCCTTCAAACGGTCGCCGTGACGTTCAATGGAGTCGGCGGCTACACCCAGTCGCAGAATGTCGGCAAGGCCGCCGTGACGGGCGTAGAGCTGGAGGCGCGCTGGCAGGTCACTCCGACCGTCAACATATTCACGAATGTCGCTCAGCTTCGGGGCACCAACACCGTGACTGACACGCCGTTGCCGTTCCTCGCGCCGTATCGGGGGCGAGTCGGGATTCAGTACGCCGATCCCAACGGAGCCTATTCGATTTTCGGCGTGGTCGACTGGGCGGCCAGCAAGACCCGGATCGATCCGGCGCAGGAATTTCAAACGGCCGGCTACGCCATTCCCAAGCTTTATGCGACCCTGCAACTCGGCCAGCTGGTCTCTCCGCAGCTTGGCGATACCAAGCTGATCCTCGGCCTGGAGAACATCTTCAACACGGCTTATGTCGACGCGTCGACGTTCGTGAATCGCTCATATCCGCGGAGCTTGACAAATCCTCTGGTGGAAACCGGGCGAAACGTCTCCGTGAAGCTGCAGCACACGTTCTAGAGCACGCAGTCAGGATGGCGGACATGACCTTGCCGCCGCAAACTCCCGCCATCCCTTCGCTCGCAAGCTGCACGCCGGGCATTCCCCGCATCCGTACCCCCAATCGTGCTGCGCGCCACGTTCGCCGAGATAGCAGGTGTGGGACTGCTTGCGAATGAGGTCGACCAGCCCGTCGCCGCCGAGGTCGTGCGCGAGTTGCCAGGTCGCGGCCTTGTCGATCCACATCAGCGGCGTATGCAGCTCGAATTTGCGGGCCATGCCAAGTGACAGCGCATTCTGCATGGCCTGGATGGTGTCGTTGCGGCAATCGGGATAGCCGGAATAATCGGTCTCGCACATGCCGCCGACGATGTGGGTGATGCCGCGCCGGTAGGCCAGCGCCGCGGCGAAGGTCAGGAACACCAGATTGCGGCCCGGCACGAAGGTATTGGGCAAGCCGTCGGCGCCCATCGCGATCGCGACATCGCGCGTCAGGGCCGTCTCCGACACCGCGGCCAGGGTCGGAATCGACAGCGTATGGCTTTCGCCGAGTCTTGCCGCCCAGTCCTCGCGCAGTTCCTTGATGCCGTCGAACAGACGGTCGCGGCAGGCAAGCTCGACGGCGTGCCGCTGGCCGTAGTCGAAGCCCAGCGTCTCGACGCGCGCGAAGCGGCTCAGCGCCCAGGCGAGGCAAGTGGTGGAATCCTGGCCGCCGGAAAACAGCACCAGGGCGGTCTCTGATGAAAATGCGTCACTCATGGCCCGCGCTTTAGCACTGCGGAACGTATCAGCCAATCGGTGGAAATCGGCCCGTTCGCCCGCGCGCGGCTGGGAACGGCGGCCCGCTTTTGGCATAAGGTTCTGGAGCCAGGAGACGCCCCCGCAATGACCCCTTCCCGCGACATTTCCCGCCTGATCGAGATCATGGCGGCGCTGCGTACGCCGGTGACCGGCTGCCCCTGGGATCTCGAGCAGAACTTTGCGACGATCGCGCCCTACACGATCGAGGAAGCCTATGAGGTGGTGGATGCCATCGACCGCGGCGATCTCTGCGATCTCTGCGAGGAACTCGGCGACCTCCTGCTCCAGGTCGTGTTCCACGCCCAGATGGCGTCGGAGCAGAACGCGTTCGCCTTTGGCGACGTCGTCGAGGCCATCACCCGGAAGATGATCCGGCGCCATCCCCATGTCTTTGCCGACAAGGAGGGCAACCTCGCGTCATCCCACGTCAAAGAAGTCTGGGACCGCATCAAGGCGGAAGAAAAAGCCGAACGCGCCGCGCGCCGGCCGCCTGAAGCAACGCCGGCGCACAAATCGCTGCTGGCCGGCGTGAAGGCCGGCCAGCCGGCACTGACTCGCGCGATGGAGCTGCAGCGCAAGGCCTCCACCGTCGGCTTCGATTGGAACGACCCGCGCGCGGTGCTGCAAAAGATCCGCGAGGAGGCCGACGAGATCGAGGCCGCGCTGGACCGCAACGACAGGCAGGAGATCGCGGACGAAACCGGCGACCTGATGTTCGCCCTCGTCAACCTCGCCCGCCACGTCGACGCCGATCCGGAAGCCGCGCTCCGCGCGACAAATGCGAAATTCGAGCGGCGGTTCGCGTTCATCGAACGGGCGCTGGAAGCGCAGGGGCGAACGCTCGAACAGGCGTCGCTGGCGGAGATGGATGCGCTGTGGAATGCGGCGAAGGGCGAGGAGATGCCTGCGTCAGAGGGACACAAGGAAGCTCGCCGCTAACTCGGTCGTCGTCCCCGCGAAGGCGGGGACCCATACCGCGTGATGTCGCAGTGGTAAGACGTGGCCAATACCGTGCACCAAACCACTTCCTGGAGTTATGGGTCCCGGATCTGCGCTACGCTTGTCCGGGACGACAGTATTGGATGAGGCTGCAGTTCTGTGACCTCACACGCCAAGGCCAGATCGTCTAAGCCGCGTGATGCGGCACGGCATCGAACCTGTTCACCACGATATCCCGCTTGGTCTCGTCGACCCGCACGGTCATATCAAAACGGCCGTCGTGCAGCTCCTTGGCCAGCACCTCGGCATTGCGGTGCAGCCAGCTGATGCCGGCGCCGTCGGCGGCGTCGATGGAGAGATCGAGCGTGTGGCGCTTGGCAGCGAGGCGCTCCTCGATCGCGGCGAGCAGCGCGTCGACCCCCTCGCCCGTCACGGCGGAGACCAGCATCGCCGGATGATCCTCCGGCCTGCGCGCGGCGATGTTCAAGAGTTCTTCGCGCTGTTCGGCATCGTAACGGTCGATCTTGTTCCAGACCTCGATGATGCGACCGCTGTCATCGGGGTTGATGCCGAGCTGCCGCAACACGGCATCGACGTCGCTCTGCTGGGCCTCGGCGTCCTCATGCGAGATGTCTCTGACATGCAGGATGACGTCGGCTTCCAGCACTTCCTCCAGCGTGGCGCGGAAGGCGGCGACGAGCTGCGTCGGCAGGTTGGAGATGAAACCGACGGTGTCCGACAGCATCGCCTTGCCGCCATGCGGCAGGCTGAGTGCGCGCAGGGTCGGATCGAGCGTGGCGAACAGCATGTCCGCGGCCTGAACGTCGGCGCGCGTCAGGCGATTGAACAGCGTCGACTTGCCGGCATTGGTGTAGCCGACAAGCGCGACGACGCGATACGGCACGCGCTGGCGGCCGGCGCGATGCAGCCGCCGCGTCGCCTGCACCTTCTTCAGCTCGCTCTCGAGCTTGGAGATGCGCTCCTGAATCAGACGGCGGTCCGCTTCGATTTGCGTCTCGCCGGGACCGCCCATGAATCCGAAACCACCGCGCTGGCGTTCGAGATGGGTCCACGAGCGGACCAGGCGCGAGCGCTGATAGTTGAGATGCGCGAGTTCGACCTGCAGCGAGCCTTCCTTGGTCTTGGCGCGGCGGCCGAAGATCTCCAGAATGAGGCCGGTGCGGTCGAGCACCTTTGTGTTCAGCTCCTTCTCGAGATTGCGCTGCTGGATCGGCGCCAGCGCGCAATCCATCACCACGAGTTCGACATCGAGGCTCCTGGCCAGCGCGGCGATCTCCTCGACCTTGCCCTTGCCGATGTAGGTCGCGGGGCGGATCTGGCTGACCGGCGCGATGATGGCGTCGGCAACGACGAGATCGATCGCGCGCGCGAGGCCCGCGGCTTCGTCGAGCCGGGCCTCCGCGTTTCGCACTATCTGGTTAGACGAGGCGTGACTCTCTGATTGCGCGTCGGCACTTCCCGAACGCAGCCGCAAGTAGGGGCCGATGACAAGCACCCGCCCCGTCTGCTTTGCCCCTGCCGGCCGCGGACGGTCGGCATCCCCGTCGAAATTCCGGGGTTCCAATCAGGTCACTCTCAAGCCGGCTGATCCTCGCCGCCTTCGAACAGCTGGATCGGAGCGCCCGGCATGATGGTCGAGATCGCATGCTTGTAGACGAGCTGCGAGTGACCGTCGCGCCGAAGCAGCAAACAGAAATTGTCGAACCAGGTCACGATGCCCTGGAGCTTCACTCCGTTGACCAGAAAGATCGTCAGTGGCGTCTTCGTTTTGCGAACGTGATTAAGGAAGGTGTCCTGTAGGTTTTGTGCGCGGTCTGCCGCCATTGTTTTTTTCTCGCTTTGAGTTTCTTTTTATTGCGCCGGTTGCGACCCTCTTTTGAGAGTTTTGGAGTCTCTTCCGGTTGCCGCTCCTCATGAGATCCCCCTCGGAAGGAACAGCGGTACGATTAGAGGACAGGTCGGGTTATTAGGCAAGCCGCTTCACGCGGCAGGCCAGGCCCTATTGCCCCGAAAAACTACGGAAATCGATGATTTTCCTCGCCCAATGTGAAGGTGCCGGCGGCGTCAGCCGACGCCGAGCGCCTTCAGTTTCCGGTGCAGCGCCGAGCGCTCCATCCCGACGAACTCGGCGGTGCGTGAAATATTGCCGGAAAAACGGCTGATCTGCGCGATCAGATAGTCGCGCTCGAACACTTCCCGCGCCTCGCGTAGCGGCAGTCCCATGATGTGCTCGCCATTGTTGCTGGTCGGCATGGCCGGCACCATCGAGCCGACGTCCTGCGGCAACATGTCGGCGGTGATGATCACCTCCGGTCCACCCGCGGCCAGAATCATGACTCTCTCAACGTTGTTGCGGAGCTGGCGCACATTGCCGGGCCAGACATGTGATTGCAGCACCGCCATCGCGTCCTGCCCGATCTGACGCTTGGGCAGGCCGCTGCCGGCCGAGATCTGCTCCATGAAGTAGTCGATCAATTCCGGGATATCCTCGCGCCGCTCCGACAGGGCGGGCACGCGGATCGGCACCACCGAGAGACGATGATAGAGATCCTCGCGGAAATGGCCGGCCGCGATCTCCTCTTCGAGATTGCGTGCGGTCGAGGAGATGATGCGGACGTCGACCTGCACCTTGCCGGTGCCGCCGACGCGCTGGAACGACTGCTCGACCAGCACGCGCAAAATCTTGTTCTGGGTCTCGCGCGGCATGTCCGCGATCTCGTCGATGAACAGCGTGCCGCCATGCGCTTCCTCGAGCGCGCCGGGCTTGCGTGCCTGCTCGCCGTTGGATTGCTCGACGCCGAACATCTCGTGCTCCATCCGCTCGGGCGTGATCGCGGCGGCATTGATCACGACGAACGGACCGTCGGCGCGGCCCGAGGCCATATGCAGCGTGCGCGCAGTGAGCTCCTTGCCGGCACCGGCCGGACCGACGATCAGGATGCGGCTGTTGGCCTTGGCCGCGCGGTCGATGGTCTGACGCAGCTGGTTCATGCTCGGCGAACGGCCGACCAGCGAGCTTGCGCTCGGCGCGAGCTGCTTCAGCTCCTTGACCTCGCGCTTGAGCCGCGAGTTCTCCAGCGCGCGGTTGGCGACCAGGATCAGGCGGTCGGCCTTGAACGGCTTCTCGATGAAGTCATAGGCGCCGCGCTTGATCGCGGCGACCGCGGTCTCGATGTTGCCGTGGCCGGAGATCATCACGACCGGCAGGTCGGCATTGTCCTTCTTGACCTGCTCCAGCAGCTGCAAGCCGTCGAGCTTGGAGCCCTGCAGCCAGATGTCGAGGAACACCAGGTGCGGCCTGCGATTGGCGATCTCGGCGAGCGCCGTATCGCTGTCGCGCGCGGTCCGGGTCACGAACCCCTCGTCTTCGAGAATGCCCGCGACGAGATCCCGAATATCGGCCTCGTCATCGACAATCAGAATTTCACTAGCCATGGGTCGCGCCTGTCTGGTCAGATGCCTGTTGAGGCTTCGATCTTCGTTGAATCATTGGTCTTTTCAGCCGGCACCTTGGTTTCGGCAGCCGGCGCTTTTGTTTCCGAATCCTGGGTGGATTCCGCTTGCTTCGGCGTATCCTTGGCCTGCTCCCGGGCAGCCGGTGCCGTCTCGGGCCCCTCGCTCTTCGCAGGAGCGCCGGAGATCGCAAAGCGCATCCGCATCCAGGCACCGCGCTGGCCATCCCGGAAGTCGGAGGCATCCTTCAGTTCGATGCGGCCGCCATGGTCTTCCAGCACGCGGCCGACGATCGCAAGCCCAAGGCCGGTGCCCTTGGCTCGCGTCGTCACATAGGGCTCGAGCAGCCGCGAGCGCGCGACCTTGGGCAGGCCGATGCCGTTGTCGACGACGTCGATCAGCACGTCCTCGCCCTCGCGCGAGACCACGACGTCGATACGGCCTTTTCCGAGTTCGTCCGGCGGGACCTGCTCGATTGCCTCGGTGGCGTTCTTGACGATGTTGGTGACCGCCTGGGAGATCAGCCGCCGGTCGAACTGGGCGCGTAGCGGATCGTCCCTGAACTCGACCTCGATATCGATCTCGGGATGGGCGACCTTCATCAGGAACACCGCCTGCCGCACGGTGTCGGCGACGTCCTCGCCCTCCATCACCGGCTTCGGCATCCGCGCGAAGCGCGAGAACTCGTCGACCATGCGCCTGATATCGTCGACCTGGCGCACGATGGTGTCGGTGCACTGCTCGAAGATCTGCTTGTCCTTGGCCTCGGTGATGTCCTTGCCGAATTTGCGGCGGATGCGCTCGGCCGAGAGCTGGATCGGCGTCAGCGGATTCTTGATCTCGTGGGCGATGCGGCGCGCGACGTCCCCCCAGGCCGACGTGCGCTGTGCGGATACAAGCTCGGTGATGTCGTCGAGCGTGATGATGTAGCTGTCGTGCGGCTGGCTGGTCTTCTCGGCGCTGACACGGACCGAGAGGTTGCGCTCCTGCCCGTCGCGCGTGATCGTGATCTGGCCCTGCACCAGGCGCTGGGTCCCCTCCCGCGCCGTCTTCATCATCTCGTCGAGCTCGGGCAGCACGTCTGACAGAGGATGGCCGAGCGTCTCCGCTTCGGAGTGCCCGATCAGCTTCTCGGCGGAGCGATTGAGGATGCCGACGCTGCCCGAATTGTCGACGCCGATGATGCCGGCGCTGGCGGACGACAGCACCGCTTCGATGAAGCGGCGGCGGCTGTCGATGAGGTCGCTGGCATTGACGAGCTCGTCGCGCTGGCTGCGCAATTCCTGCGTCATCTTGTTGAAGGTTTCACCGAGCTGGGCGAGATCGCCCTCCGACTGGTGCACCGGCACCTTCACATTGAGGTCGCCGGTGGAGACGGTGTGGGCCGCGTTCATCAGCCGCCGGATCGGCGCCACCAGCGAGTTGGCGAAGTTCAGCCCAATCAGCACCGAGGCCATCAGAATGGTCAGCGCGATCACCGCGAACATCAGCGCAAACGCGACCTGGATGCCGAGCCGCCGCGACTCGATCTGGGCGTATTCGGCGACGCTCACCTCGGTCTGCTTGAGCTGGTTGACGACGTTCGGGTCGAGCGGACGGGCGACATAGAGGAAGGTGTCGCTGAAGGCGCGCAGGCGGATGACGGCGGCGACGAAGCTCGCGTCCGGCAGCACCGCGATCTCGGGCTCGGATTCGTTGACGTTGCTGAGGAAGTCCGGCGCCGGCGGCGAATAGGCCAGCCGCATGCCGGTATCGGCGGATTCCAGGATGTTGGTGTCCTTGTCGATGATCATCGCGCCCGGCAAATTGCGGGAGCTGGCGCTGGCCGCCAGCAACTCGCGAAACGAGCGGCGATCCTGGTCATAGAGCGGCCGGGCGTGGGCGATGTCGTTGGCCATGCCGAGAATGTCGCCGCGGATCAGCTGCGCATGGTCCTGCATGTAGGCCCGCGCGATCGTCAGCGAATTCTGGATCACCTCCTTGGTCGGCCCGGAGAACAGCCGGTCGAGGCCGCGCTCGAGCGTGACGTTGGCGACGACGGCCACCAGCACCGCCGGCAACACCGCCACGATCGAGAACAGGCTGACGATCTGGACGTGCAGGCGGGCCGCGGCCCTTCCCCGCCGCCGCGCCAAAATCAGCTGCCAGAGCTCGCGGACGATGATCCCGACCAGCAGCAGGATCGAGCCCGCATTGAGCAGGTAGAACGAGCGGACCACCTCGGGCGTCGGATCGATCCGGGTGAGGCCGGTCAGGACCACGAAGGTCAGCAGCGCCGACAGCATCGCCAGCGCCACGGCGAACGGCGCCAGCCAGCGTCGCACCGACCAGCGCCGGGGCTCTTCCGCTGGGGCCGTGTCAAAGGATGCGGCCGAGGTGTCTGCGCTGGTCATTCCGGCAATGGGTGCTGAAAAACTGGGTCCGCTGCGGGCGGATACTGATGTATTCGTACCACATTGTTGCCGAATTGCGACAATTCCGCGGCGTCCGGGCCCCGATGGACCCGTGCATCCACAGGCCGGTCACAGCAGAGCTCGCCGGCGGGAACGGTTTTCCGCTCCCGCGGCTTGACCCCGCATGGACAGGTTCTTCCTTGCAATGATGGTGTCTGCGGTTCTGCTGCTGATCGCAGCGGCGGGCCTGCTTGTTAACGGGCCCGGCCTGAGCGAGCCGACGGCAAACATTGTCGCCGCGCAGCCAGCATCAAGCCGCCTTGTCAGATGAGCGCGACATCGCGCCCTGTGGCCCCATGACCAAAACCTGTGTCCTTGCGGAACATTTCAGCCCGATCAGGACTTCTGACCACCGCGTCAGCCAAACTGGCCAGCGCGATCCGGACAGGCTCAGCTCACCTTTGGTAGGGGGAGCTGAGCCACCTCCGAGCAAACGCGTTCAGCGTTTGTCGCGGTAGATTAGCCCCCGCTCCGATACACCTGGATATCGAGATCCCGGATCTTCTTCCGCAGCGTGTTGCGGTTGAGGCCGAGCAGATCGGCTGCGCGGATCTGGTTGCCGCGGGTGGCCGCGAGCGCGGCCGTGAGAAGCGGCACCTCGATCTCCTTCAGAATGCGGTGATAGAGGCCCGGCGGCGGCACGCCGTTCGGAAAGCCCTGGAAGTGCGAGGACAGATAGGCCTCCACCGCGCCGCCGAGATTGTCGACGCCCTGCTGGACCGCGGCGCCCGGGCTGACCGAAGGCGGTGCGAGCTCGCCGTCGATGACCGAGGCCGTGATCACGTCCTGCGGATAAAGCGCGGCGAGACGTCGCGCGAGGTTTTCGAGCTCGCGCACGTTGCCGGGCCAGCGGTGCTGCTTCATCCGCTCCAACGCCAGCGCGTCGAGCTTTTTCGGCGGCAGGCCGTCCTTCTCGGCCAGCGTGAAGAAGTGGCGGATGAGATCGGGCAGGTCCTCGATGCGCTCACGCAGCGGCGGCAGCCGCAGCGGCACGACGTTGAGGCGGAAGAACAGATCTTCGCGGAACAGACCCTGCTGGATCAGGACGCGCAGATCCTTGTTGGAGGCCGCGACGATCCGCACATCGGTCTTGATCGGGGTGCGGCCGCCGACGGTGGTGTATTCGCCCTGCTGCAGCACGCGCAGCAGGCGGGTCTGCGCCTCCATCGGCATGTCGCCGATCTCGTCGAGGAACAGCGTGCCGCCCTCGGCCTGTTCGAACCGGCCGGAGGCGCGGGTGTTGGCACCCGTGAAGGCGCCGCGCTCATGGCCGAACAGTTCGGACTCGATGAGATCTCGCGGGATCGCCGCCATGTTGACGGCGACGAACGGGCCGTTGCGGCGCTTGCCGTAATCGTGCAGCGCGCGCGCCACCAGCTCCTTGCCGGTGCCGGACTCGCCCGTGATCATCACGGTGAGGTCGGTCTGCATCAGCCGCGCGAGCACGCGGTAGATTTCCTGCATCGCCGGCGAGCGGCCGACCAGCGGGATCGCCTCCATCTCGGCGTCTTCGTCCGGCGTCGTGGTCCGCTCTTTCGGCTCGGCGAGCGCGCGGCCGACGATGGCGATCAGCTCCTTCAGGTCGAAGGGCTTTGGCAGATATTCGTACGCTCCGCGCTCGGAGGCCCGGATCGCCGTCATGAAGGTGTTCTGCGCGCTCATGACGATGACAGGCAGATTCGGCCGCATCTTCTTGATCCGCGGCAGCAGGTCGAAGGCGTTTTCATCCGGCATCACCACGTCGGTGATGACCAGATCGCCCTCCCCCTGGCTGACCCAGCGCCACAGCGTTGCGGCATTGCCGGTGAGCCGGACTTCATAGCCGGCGCGGGACAGAGCCTGGTTGAGAACCGTGCGGATGGCGGTATCGTCATCAGCTACGAGAATGCTACCTGCGGGCATTGTTAATCCTCATTTTGCCCCCTGAGATGCAGACGACGACTTCCCGGCAGAGCCGTCGCGACTGCTGTGATCGGCATGTTTCACCGATGTGGAATACATCGGCATCAGCACGCGGAAGGTGGTTTTGCGCGGCTGAGATTCGCATTCGATGATGCCCCCGTGATCGCCGACGATCTTGGCGACCAGTGCAAGACCCAGGCCGGAGCCGGTTTGCTTGGTGGTCACGAAGGGATCGAACAGGTTGGGCAGAAGATCGTCCGGCACGCCTGGTCCATTGTCCCTCACGCAGAATTCGAGCGGCAGGGATACACGGGATTTTTGACCGGGGACTGACAGGCGCACGCCGGGCCGGAACGCGGTGGTAAGCTGGATCTCGCCGTCGGGAACGTCGATCAGCGCTTCGGCGGCGTTCTTCACGAGATTGAGGAACACCTGGATGAGCTGGTCCTGGTTCGCCAGCACCGGCGGCAGCGAAGGATCGTAATCCTCGACGAAGCGGATGTTGCGGGCAAAGCCCGACTGCGCCAGCCGCTTCACGTGATCGAGCACGGAATGGATGTTGACGGGGCCGCGCACCACGGGGCGCTCATCGCCGAACACCTCCATGCGGTCGACCAGCGTCACGATGCGGTCGGCCTCGTCGCAGATCAGCCGCGTCAGCATGCGGTCCTCGGACGAGGCCTGCTGCTCCAGCAGCTGCGCCGCGCCGCGGATGCCCGACAGCGGGTTCTTGATCTCGTGCGCCAGCATCGCCGCCAGCGCGATCACCGAGCGGGCGGCGCTGCGATGGGTGAGCTGGCGATCCATCTTGTCGGCGATGGAGCGCTCCTGCAGCATAACCACGATATGGCCCGGGCGCTCGGTGAGCGGGGCGACATGCAGGTCGACCTGGCGGTCACCGCCCATGCGCGGCGTGCCAAGATCGACCTTGTATTCGTTGACCGGCGAATTCGACGAGCGCACCTGGTCGATCAGCGCCAGCAACGGGCTGCCGAACGGCACCAGCTCTTTCAGCGACTGCCGCTTCAGGAATTGCGTCGAAATGTCGAAGAAGGCTTCGGTGGCGATGTTGGCGCCGACGATCTTGCCGTCCGGCCCGATCAGCAGGACCGGATTGGGCAAGGCATCCAGGATCGCGTCGCTGTCGGACGGTATCGGCCGACGATGTTCAGCAGCTGAGCTCATGCAGCAGCGCTCCATGCGAAGTCGTCGAAGGCATCTTGCAGTGACTGGTGGACGCGGCGCGGATCCTCCGACGTGAGGATTGCCTGGCGCCATCGCTTCAGCTTCTCGACCGGCGCACCACTCGCATCGGCAGCGACGTCGAGCGCCCAGCCGAGATGTTTGCGTGCGTGCCGCAGCCCAACGCGCAGGCCGTAGAGTGCGCAGACCCCCTCGTAGAGCGTCCGGACGTAGTGCAACTGTGTTTCCAGCGACGGCGTCGCTTCCGCCGCCCCGCCCTTCAGGCGGCGGCCGATCTGGCCCGGCAGCCAGGGCTGGCCATTGGCGCCACGGCCGATCATCACGGCATCCGCGCCGGAGGCCTCGAGCGCCGCGATCGCCTTCTCGTAAGACGTAATGTCACCGTTGACCACGAGCGGAATGGAGATGGCGTCGCGCACCGCGCGGATCGCGTCCCAATCGGCCTCGCCCTTGTAGAACTGGCAGCGGGTGCGGCCGTGCACGGTGACGAGCTTGATGCCGGCGGCCTCGGCGCGGCGCGCCAGCTCCGGCGCGTTGCGGCTGCGGTCGTCCCAGCCGAGCCGCATCTTCAGCGTCACCGGCACCTTCACCGCCGCGATCGTCGCCTCGACCAGGCTGACGGCATGGTCGAGATCCCGCATCAGGGCCGAGCCGGACTGGCCGCCGGTGACGTGGCGGGCCGGACAGCCCATGTTGATATCGATGATGTCGGCGCCTTCGGCTTCGGCGATCCGGGCGCCTTCCGCCATCCAACGCGTCTCGCAACCGGCTAGTTGAACCACGTGCGAACCGATTCCGGTCGCTTCGCAACGCAACCGGGACATCCGATGGCCGTTGGCGAGCTCGTCACTGGCGGTCATTTCGGATACGACCAGACCGGCCCCGAGCTCGGCTGCGAGCCTGCGGACGGGCGAGTCCGTCACCCCCGACATGGGTGCCAGGAAGACCGGGGTGGCGACGTCGATATCGCCTATTTTCAACGGCTTAGAGCCGGATATTGCCGAGCCGGTCACAGGGGTCTCGTTGACTAGGCAGGGCTTCATCGCGCCTGCCATGATCTATCTTGCGCACAATTCTTGTGCAGTCAAGCGTCATGCCTACAGTTTAGACAGTTCTGCAAATCTTTCAAGTGCAGTGCAGCAAAATGCTGTTTCCCACAATCCGGGGAAACCCCCTTTTTTTGCGTGTCTGCCGTGCTAGAGGCATGCCGGTCATCACCCACACCCGACTCTCTCCATCATCAGCTGAGTATTTGAGTCCTATGGCGAAATCAGAGCGCACCGCAGTCGTTCTCGTCGCAGCCGGACGCGGCCTGCGCGCGGGCGCCGGCGGGCCGAAGCAATATCGGACGATCGGCGGCGTGCCCGTGATCTATCGTGCCATGGAAGCGTTCAGCCGCCATCCCGATGTGTTCGCGGTGCAGCCCGTGCTGAATCCCGATGACAGCGCCATGTTCACGGCAGCGGTCACAGGATTGAAGCACGAGGCGCCGACCCATGGCGGCGCAACGCGCCAAGCCTCGGTGCTCGCGGGCCTGGAAGCGCTCGTCAAACATAAGCCGGACATCGTCCTGATCCACGACGCCGCGCGGCCCTTCGTCTCCCAAGGGTTGATCTCGCGCGCGATCGAGGCGGCAAGCCGAACCGGCGCGGCGATCCCCGCCGTCGCAGTCACCGACACCATCAAGGTCACCGGCGAGAACGGCAATGTCGAGGACACGCCGGATCGCGCGCGCCTGCGCATCGCGCAGACGCCGCAATCCTTTCGTTTCGATGTCATTCTCGAAGCGCATCGTCGCGCGGCCAGGGACGGTCGCAGCGATTTCACCGACGATGCCGCGATTGCCGAATGGGCGGGATTGACGGTTGCAACCTTTGAAGGCGATGTTGCCAATATGAAGCTAACCACCCCCGAGGATTTCGTGCGCGAGGAAGCGCGCCTGGCCAGCCTGCTCGGCGACATCAGGACCGGCACGGGCTACGACGTTCATGCCTTCGGCGAGGGCGACCATCTGATGATCTGCGGCGTGCGCGTGCCGCACACCAAGGGTTTTCTCGCCCATTCCGACGGCGATGTCGGCCTGCATGCGCTGGTCGACGCCATCCTCGGCGCGCTGGCCGATGGCGACATCGGCTCGCACTTCCCGCCGAGCGATGCCAAGTGGAAGGGCGCCTCGTCGGACCAGTTCCTGAAATACGCCATCGAGCGCGTCACGCAGCGCGGCGGCCGCGTCGCCAACCTCGAGGTAACGATGATCTGCGAGCGGCCGAAGATCGGCCCGCTCCGCGACACCATGCGCGCGCGCATCGCCGAGATCTCCGGCGTCGACATCTCCCGCGTCGCGGTGAAGGCGACCACCAGCGAGCGGCTCGGCTTCACCGGCCGCGAGGAAGGCATTGCGGCCACTGCGAGCGCCACCATCCGTCTGCCCTGGAGCGTCTAGGTCATGGCCGGCAGCGACGCACGCGCCCTCTCCCGCTCGCTGCTCGACCTGTGCCGGATGCGCAAGCTGACCATCGCGACCGCCGAGTCCTGCACCGGGGGCCTCGTCGCCGGCGCCTTGACCGACATCCCCGGCTCGTCCGACGTGATCGACCGCGGCTTCGTCACCTATTCCAACGATGCCAAGCGCGCGATGCTCGGCGTCGAAGCGAGCACGCTGGCCAATTTCGGCGCCGTCAGCAAGGAGACTGCAACCGCCATGGCGATCGGTGCGCTGGAGCGCGCCGGCACCGACCTCGCCGTTGCCATCACCGGCATTGCCGGCCCCGGCGGCGCCACGCCCGGCAAGCCGGTCGGCCTCGTGCATTTTGCCGTCGCCGCGCGCGATGGCCGCATCGTCCACCGCGAGCACCGTTTCGGCGCTATCGGCCGTAGCGCGGTGCGCCAGCGCTCGGTGGTCGAGGCGCTGCGCATGCTGATGGACCTTGCCCGCGGCCCGGCCCAAACCAAGCCGCGCCGCGCCGCCGCGGCAACTCGTCTGCGGCCTCGCGTGACGCGCTCGCCGCGCCGGCATGTAGCCAAGCGCAGGCCGCCGCGATCGCCAAGGGGTTGAAGCCCGTATCTTGCAGGGTGTATCAGCCCTGCGGCTGTGCGAAGCGCAGGCGCGAGCGTAATCCACTACTTGAGTCTCCGCAGCGGCAGAATTGGTGGATTACGCTCCGCTAATCCACGCTACGGACCTACGATCCCTTGTGTTGCCCGACGGGCAAAACACACAAGTCGCGGGTCAATCTCACCGCACGAAAATATTCCACTTTACCGAAATTCGGCTTTGGCGTATTCATGCCTCACCTCACCCCGGTCAGAGGGGCGTATCGCGATCGTCACGAAACGTGGGGTGGGCTGCGGTGGACGCAGGCAGCATCGGCGCGACGGGCATCGCAGGGCGGGCAACCGTGAGCGAAGGCCATTGCGCACACGACCGGTGCGATCTGCGTACGGCAAAACCGTGTGGTCCTGGCGCCCGCAGGCTGGCGTCAAGCGTTGCGGTGATGTGTGACGCCCGACCGGGTGCGTGCATCGGCAGCCGCAAGGCGACGGGGGCAATAGTGCATCGCTCCCCGGGGAGAGCCTGGCATAAGCCGTCAAACCACTGCGCAGGGAAGGCCGGTTGTTATGGCTTCACCTGTATGCCGCTGTGTAGCCTCTTGTAGCGCAACCCTCGCACAGTGGACCGCGGGTGTCTGCCGGCACCCGGTCTTCCCTGCGCCCTCTGGCATCTGAGGGTGACGTGAATATGCAACAACTCGGACAGAAGCTGTCGCGAGACCGCAGCGCTGCATCCAATTTTCAAAAAGCACGCAAATTTGTCGAATTCGATCGGGATCGCGGATGTAGACGACGCGACCGAACGTCAGAACGGACGTCCCAGCTTGCGCAGGAATATACTGGCGCAATAATGCTGCTATACGTTGTGATCCGGAATCAACCGGACCTGCATTGTTGGAGGGCGACGAAATTGTTCGCTCGCGCCGCGGCCTTCGCCGTCGTGATGATCACTTTGGCCGCCTTTGATGGTGCGGCCGCTCAAACGGCCAACCAGCCGCCGGATACGATGGCAGCGCGGGTGGAGGCCTGCACGCCCTGTCACGGCAACAAGGGCGAAGGCACCAGCGACGTCTATTTCCCGCGGCTTGCCGGCAAGCCGGCCGGTTATCTCTACAACCAGCTCCTCGCCTTCCGCAGCGGCCGGCGCAAATACCCGCCGATGAACTATCTGCTCGAGTTCCTGCCCGATCCCTATCTGGAGGCGATGGCGGAATATTTTGCCAGCGAGCATCCGCCGCTGCCGCAGCCTGCGCCGAGCGAAGTCAGCAAGGATCTCCTCGCACAGGGCGAACTGCTTGCGACCAGCGGCGATGCAGGGCGCAACATTCCGGCCTGCGTGAGCTGCCACGGTCCGGGACTGACGGGCATGCAGCCCGGCATCCCCGGCCTGCTCGGCCTGCGCGCCGCTTATGTCAGCGCCCAGCTCGGCGCATGGCGCTATGGTACGCGCACGGCGAAGTCGCCTGACTGCATGCAGCTCGTCGCCGGCCATCTGACGGAAGCCGATGTCACCGCCGTCGCAGCCTGGCTCGCGACGCGGCCGGCACCCGCCAACCCGGCCCCCGTTCCGAAAGGCACCTACGCGCTGCCCTTCGGATGCGGCAGCCAGCCTAACTGACGAGGCGGATGATGGTCTCCAAACTGTCGATCACGCTGCTCGCCCTCGCCGCGCTGACCACGGTCGCGCAAGCGCAGGAAAAGGCCGCCGACATCATCGCTCGCGGTGAATATCTCGCCCGCGCCGGCGACTGCACCGCGTGCCATACCGCGCCGGAGGGCCGCCTGTTCGCCGGCGGCCGCGCCATGCCGACCCCGTTCGGCACGCTCTACACCTCCAACATCACGCCTGACCCGGAGACCGGGATCGGCAAGTGGAGCGCCGACGACTTCTACAAGACCATGCACAGCGGCCGCTTCCCGGACGGCGGATTGATCTATCCTGCGATGCCGTTCGCGTCCTACACCAAGGTCACGCGCGCCGACAGCGACGCGATCTTCGCGTATCTGCGCTCGATCGCGCCGGTGAACCAGAAGAACAAGCCGCACGAGCTGCGTTTCCCCTACGACAATCGGCAGCTCATCCTCGGCTGGCGCACGCTGTTCTTCAGCGAGGGCGAGTTCAAGCCGGATCCGAAGAAATCGGCGGAATGGAATCGCGGCGCCTATCTGGTCGAAGGCCTCGGCCATTGCGGCATGTGCCATTCGCCGATCAACGCGCTCGGCGGCACCTCGCAATCGGACGCCTTCAAGGGCGGCCTGATCCCGATGCAGAACTGGTACGCGCCTTCGCTCACGTCGAATCGCGAAGCCGGTCTCGGCGACTGGAGCATCAAGGACATCACCGACCTGCTCCAGACCGGCGTCTCGATGCGCGGCGTGGTCTACGGCCCGATGGCCGAGGTCGTGCACAATAGCCTGCAATATCTCAACGACGAGGACACCAAGGCAATGGCGGTGTACCTCAAGGGCATTGCGGAGCCCTCCCCGCCGCCGGCTCCGAGCTCGGCGCTGCCGACCACCGAGAGCAGCCTGCTGATCAGTCTCGGCAAGACCGTCTACGACAAGAACTGCGCGAGCTGTCACGGCACGCAGGGCGAAGGCAAGCCGCCGCACTGGCCGCCGCTCGCCAACAACCAGTCGATCGAGATGCAGTCGGCGGTCAACCCGATCCGCATGGTGCTCAATGGCGGCTATCCGCCGGGCACCAAGGGCAATCCGATGCCGTATGGCATGCCGCCGTTCGCGGGCCTCCTCTCCGACAACGAGGTCGCCGCCGTCGTCTCCTACATCCGCACCGCCTGGGGCAATCGCGGCACACCGGTCTCGGCGCGCGACGCCAACGAGCTGCGCTCCGCGCCGCTGAACTGAGAGATGCCAGAGAGCCATCATGATCAATTCCGATCCGCCGACCAGCCCAGCCGCCGCTGACCAGGCCGTCGAGGAGGTCGTCGCGCGAGGACCCTCCGGCGCGATCGTGCTCGCCGGCATCGCCACGGCCTGCGTGGTCGCGATGTGGCTCGCGTTCTACCTGTTCGTCTTTCTGCCGCGCGGATCGCTGCAATGAGCGCTGAACAAAGCCATGCGAGCGCCGAGGTCGCTGCCCGCGTCGAGCGGCGCTGGGCCACCATCGCCGTGATCATCATCGTCATGATGGCGCTGCTGGCGGCCTTCGCCGGCATCCACCGTGCGACCATGCCGCAGCCAAGGGTCGAGACCATCGATCCGTCGCGAATCCATCTGTCCGGCGAGTTCGTAGAGAGCAATCTCGGCAGCGTGCTGGAGGCCAATGGCGCGGTCACGGTGCGTGCGATCGGCCAGCAATATTCCTTTACGCCGGCCTGCATCGTGGTGCCCGCCGATACGCCGATCACGTTGCGCGCCACCAGCGCCGACGTCGTGCACGGCATCCTGATCCAGGGCACCAACGTGAACACCATGCTGGTGCCGGGCTACGTCTCCGAGCAGCTGATGCGCTTTACGAAGACCGGCGACTATCTGATGCCCTGCCAGGAGTTTTGCTCCTTCGGTCATGAGGGCATGTGGGGCAAGGTCAAGGTGATCGACAAGGCTGACTTCGCCAATCGCGCGAAGGGTGGCGGGAGGCTGAGCTGTGTTGGTCAATAGGAAGCTCATCCTCGCCCATTTCTGGTTTGCCTTTGCGGTGTTCGGCGTCGCGCTGACGCTCGGCGCCTGGCAGATGTTCATTCGCAGCCCGATCGGGACCTGGCTGTCCAATCCCGAGCTCTATTACCGTTCGCTCACCGCGCACGGTACGGTGATGGGCTACGTGTTCCCGACCCTGGTGGCGATGGGCTTTGGCTATGCCATCAGCGAATCCGCGCTGGAGCAGCGCCTGGTCGGCGTGCGCTGGGCCTGGGCCGGATTCTGGCTGATCGTTGCCGGCAGCATCATGGCCGTGATCCCGATCGCGCTCGGCCGTGCTTCGGTGCTCTACACGTTTTATCCGCCGCTGATCGGCAACGTCTTCTACTACTTCGGCGTCGTGCTGGTGGTGGTTGGCTCCTGGATCTGGGTCGCGCTGATGTCGATCAATCTGCGCGTCTGGCGAAAGGCCCATCCCGGCGCGCCGGTGCCGCTGGCGATGTTCGCCAATGTTGCGGGCTCCTATCTGTGGGCCTGGACCGCGGTCGGCGCTGCGCTCGAGCTGCTACTCCAGATCATTCCCGTCGCGGCAGGACTGAAGAACACCATCGACGCCGGTCTTGCGCGCATCTTCTTCTCCTGGACGCTTCACGCCATCGTCTATTTCTGGCTGATGCCGACCTACATTGCCTATTACACCATCGTGCCGCGCGCGATCGGCGGCCGGGTCTATTCCGACAGCATGGCGCGGATCTCCTTTATACTGTTCCTGGTGGTGGCGATGCCGATCGGCATGCACCACACCTTTGCCGATCCAATGGTCGGCGCCGGCTTCAAGTTCATCCATTCGGCCTTCACCGCGCTGGTCGCGCTGCCGACCCTGCTGACGGTGTTCACGATCTGCGCGTCGGTCGAGATCGCCGCGCGGCTCCGCGGCGGCCACGGCCTGTTTGGCTGGATCAAGGCCCTGCCCTGGGACAATCCGATGATGCTGGCGCTGGCGTTCTCGTTCGTCATGCTCGGCTTCGGCGGCGCCGGCGGCCTCATCAACATGAGCTATCAGCTCGACGCGTCGATCCACAACACGCAATGGATCACCGGCCATTTCCACCTGATCTTCGGCGGCGCCATCGTGATCATGTATTTCGCGATCGCCTATGATCTGTGGCCGCATTTGACGGGCCGCGAGCTGATCGACCTTCGCCTGATGCGCACCCAGCTCTGGCTGTGGTTCGTTGGCATGGTCGTCACGACGTTCCCGTGGCACTGGGTCGGCATTCTGGGCATGCCGCGTCGCATGGCCTATTTCGACTTCGGCGATCCCGCCATCGCGCCGCAGGCGCTCTCCGTCACCCTCTCTGCTTTCGGCGGCTTTATTTTGCTGGCGTCGGGCATCATGTTCATCGTCATCCTGGCGCGCGGCATGCGAGCGCCCCAGACCGAGGCCGGGCCGTACCGCTTTGCGCTGGCCGTGCATCAACCAGTCACCGTTCCGGTCGCGCTCAATACGCACGCCCTGTGGGTGGCGCTGATGATCGCCCTCACCATCACCAATTACGGCTACCCGATCCTGAATCTGGCGTTGAGTGAAGGCACCTCGGTACCCGCCGTCTACGTGGGAGCGCAGTGATGAGCACGCGCGACCTCTTCACCCTCCGCAACAGCCATTTTCGGATTGGAGTCGGCATCACCACTGCGATCCTGATCATCACGGCGATTGTCGGCTTCATCGTGCTGCCCTTCGCTCAGCCTTGGGTGCAGTTCGCCAATGTCTGGGATGCGATCTGCAGCGCCGCCGGCGTGCCGCAGCGCGCGGCGAATGTGAAGGCGCCCGAACAGGCAAAACGCCTGTCCGAGGTCGTGCTGACCTCGCGCACGCTGGCGCGTCCGAGCCAGGAGGCGATCGGCCGCGGCGCCACGCTGGCGCAGCGCTGCGCCATCTGCCACGGCCCGACCGGCATCAGCCGCGCGGACTCGCCTAATCTCGCCGGCCAGTATGCCGCCGTGATCTACAAGGAGCTGCACGATTTCCGCTCCGGCGCGCGCAGCAATGCCGTGATGTCACCGTTCGCCGTGAACCTGACGGACGAGGAGATCGCCGATCTGTCGAACTACTACGCCTATTTGCCGAGGCTGCCCGCCTATCACCCGACGCCGCTTCTGCCGAAACCCAACATCGTCATCTACGGCGCGCCGATGCGCGGCATTGCGCCCTGCGGCGCCTGCCATGGCAGCCTCGACAACAAGACCGGCAGTCCGTGGCTGGAGGGGCAGTCCGAGGCCTACATGAAGGTGCAGCTCCAGGCCTTCGCGTCCGGCGAGCGCCGCAACGACATCAGCCAGCAGATGCGCAACATCGCACGTGCGATGACACCGCAGGAAATCGAGGCAGCCGCGGCTTACTACGCCTCGCAGCCGCCGGACGTGGTGAAGGCGGTGGATTGATCAGGACGACGCCAGCTTCGGCCGGCCGTAGATCGCATCCGCCCGCTTCTCGAACGCGGTGGAAAACCGCGCGAAGGCGGCATCGAACATCGAGCCCATCAGCATCGCCAGCATGCGGCTCTTGAACTCATAGGCGAGGAAGAAGCCGACGTCGCAGACATCCCCACCCTCCTGTTGGCCCTTGGGCTCGAACGTCCAGCGGTTTTCGAGGTTGCTGAACGGACCTTGCAGATATTCGACCAGGATCTTCAGATTGGCGCGGTCGAGCGTCACGCGGCTGGTGAAGGACTCCTTGACCAGCTTGAACGACACCGTCATGTCGGCGACCAGCACCTCGGTGCCGTCAGGCTTCGCCATCCGCTGACGCACCTTCAGCGCGCTGCACAGCGGCACGAACTCCGGGTAGCGCTCGACGTCGGCGACCAGATCAAACATCTTGGATGCGCTGTGATTGACACGGCGCTTGCTCGAAAATTTGGGCATGGCGGTTCAGCGGGCGTTAGCTGCCCGAGCGGCCTTGAGTCTCGCAAAGTCCTCGCCGGCATGATGCGACGAGCGGGTGAGCGGGCTCGCCGACACCATCAGGAAGCCCTTGGTGTAGGCGATCTTCTCGTAGGACGAAAACTCGTCCGGCGGCACGTAGCGCATCACGGCGTGGTGCTTGCGGGTCGGCTGCAGATATTGCCCGATGGTGAGGAAATCGACGTCGGCCGACCGCAGATCGTCCATCACCTGCTGCACCTCGTGGCGCTCCTCGCCGAGGCCGACCATGATGCCGGACTTGGTGAAGATGGTGGGATCAAGCTCCTTGACCCGCTGCAACAGCCGGATCGAATGGAAGTAGCGCGCGCCCGGCCGCACCGTGAGATAGCACGACGGCACGGTCTCCAGATTGTGGTTGAAGACGTCGGGCCTCGCCGCGACGACGACCTCGAGCGCCCCCTCCTTGCGCAGGAAGTCAGGCGTCAGAATCTCGATCGTGGTCGAGGGACACGCGGCGCGGATCGCGCGGATGGTCTGCGCAAAGTGCTCGGCGCCGCCATCGGCGAGATCATCGCGGTCGACCGAGGTGATGACGACGTGGGCGAGGCCCAGCTTGGCGACGGCCTCGGCGACGTTCTGCGGCTCGGCCGCATCCAGTGCATTGGGCAGGCCGGTCTTGACGTTGCAGAAGGCGCAGGCACGGGTGCAGGTGTCACCCATGATCATGAAGGTCGCGTGCTTCTTGTCCCAGCACTCGCCGATGTTCGGGCAGCCCGCCTCCTCGCACACCGTGTGCAGGCCGTTGGCGCGCACGATGTTGCGGGTGTCGGCATAGCCGCGGGTGTTGGGCGCGCGCACGCGAATCCAGTCCGGCTTCGGCGGCGAAGCGGAATCGGGGCGATTCACCTTTTCGGGGTGACGCGGGCGCAACGGGTTCGAGATAGTGTCGACAATAACGACCATGGGGTGTCCGGTCTGTTCAGGTCCTACCTAGTCGGTCTGGCCCGGCATCGCAACCCGGCTCGCCCCGCTTCAGGGATCATGGCAGATATGGGCATTATCCTGCTCTGTTCTCAGGCGATTCTCACCTCGAATGGCTCCAGCCTCGAAGACTTCCACACCACGGCTCGGCAAGCAGCTCAAGCGCGGCTTTTTCGACCGCAGCGTCCACGAGGTCGCGCCCGATCTGATCGGCACGACCATGCTGGTCGACGGCGTCGGCGGGATCATCGTCGAGGTCGAGGCCTATCATCATACCGAGCCTGCGGCGCACTCCTACAACGGCCCGACGCCGCGGAACCAGATCATGTTCGGCCCGCCCGGCTTTGCCTATGTCTACCGCTCCTACGGAATCCACTGGTGCGTGAACTTCGTCTGCGAGGACGAAGGCTCGGCCGCCGCCGTGCTGATCCGCGCGCTGGAGCCGACGCATGGCCTGGCGGCGATGCGCCGGCGCCGTCATGCGGTCGATGTGCATGCGCTGTGCTCGGGCCCGGGCAAGCTGACGGAGGCGCTGGGCATCACGATCGCGCACAACGCCCTGCCGCTGGACCGGCCGCCGATCGCACTGCATGCGCGGACGGAAGACGTCGAGGTTGTGGCCGGCATCCGGATCGGCATCACCAAGGCGGTCGAGCTGCCCTGGCGCTACGGCGTCAAGGGCTCGAAGTTTTTGAGCAAGCCGTTCCCAAAATAACCCTACGATGCCTGCTTCAACCGCTCCAGCGCCTCGAGCAGCTTGGCCTTGCGGGCCAGCGCCGCCTCGCGCTTTTCGCGCTCCTCCTCGACGACCTCTTCGGCCGCGTTGGCGACGAATTTCTCGTTCGCCAGCTTGGACTCGGCGCGCTTGATGTCGGCGTCGGCCTTGCCGATCTCCTTGTCGAGGCGCGTCCGTTCGGCCGCAACGTCGATCACGCCCTTCAGCGGCAACGCTGCCACCTCGCCGCGGACGAGCAGTTGAACGGCGCCGTCGGGCGCGCGGTCGGCGAAGGAAATCTCCGACAAGCGCGCCATGCGCTTGATGACGTCGGTCCAGCGCGGCGCGCGTTCCTTCGTCTCAGCCGAGGCGCCAGAGAGCACCAGCGCCGTCAATGTTGCCGGCGGGATGTTCATCTCGGCGCGCACCGAGCGGATCTGCGTGACGAGGTCGATCACCCAGCCGATCTCGGCTTCCGCCTTGGGATCGGTAAAGTCGGCATGGTCGAAGATCGGCATGATCAAGACCGGCGAGATCAGCGGATCGGTCGGCCCGGCAGCTGCCGCGAGCATCGCGAGTTGCTCCGGCGTCGGCTCGGATGGCTTCAGCGGCCATGGCGCCAGAGCCAGCAGGCCGTCGCGCTTGGCCGTCACCTCCCACAGCTCTTCGGTGATGAAGGGCATGAAGGGGTGCAGCAGCTTCAGGATCTCGTCACGCGCCCACGCGACCATGGCGCGGGTCTCGTCCTTGGCGGGGCTGTCCGGGCCGAGCAGCACGGGTTTTGCGAGCTCGACATACCAGTCGCAATAGACGTTCCAGACGAAGCGGTAGATCGCGCCGGCCGCATCGTTGAAGCGATAGGCCTCGATCGCCTCGGTCACCTCGCGCGTGGTGTGCGCGCTCTCATGCGCGATCCAGCGGTTCAGCGTCTCCTTCGCCTTGGCCGGCTCGAACCCCTCGGGCACGGCGCAATGGTTCATCTCCGCGAAGCGGGACGCGTTCCAGAGTTTTGTCGCGAAGTTGCGGTAACCCTCGACGCGGCTCGTCGCGAGCTTGATGTCGCGTCCCTGCGCCGCCATCGCGGCCAGCGTAAAGCGCAACGCGTCCGCACCATATTCGTCGATCAGACTGAGCGGGTCGATGACGTTGCCCTTCGACTTCGACATCTTGGCGCCCTTCTCGTCGCGGACGAGGGCGTGGATGTAGATGGTCGAGAACGGCACTTCCTTCATGAAGTGCAGCCCCATCATCATCATGCGAGCGACCCAGAAGAAGATGATGTCGAAGCCGGTCACCAGCGCATTGGTCGGGTAATAACGCTGCACCTCGGGCGCATCTTCCGGCCAGCCGAGCGTCGAGAACGGCCACAGCGCCGAGGAAAACCAGGTGTCGAGCACGTCCTCGTCACGCGTGATGAAGCCTTCACGCTTGTTGCGGTCGAGCGCCATCTCACGGCCCTGCTCGACCGTGATGACCTCCTGCTCGACGTAATAGCCGAGCGCGTGGCTGACGGCCTCTTCCTCGGTCTCGGCGACAAACACCTTGCCGTCAGGACCGTACCAGGCCGGGATCTGGTGACCCCACCAGAGCTGGCGCGAGATGCACCAGGGCTGTATGTTCTCCATCCACTCGAAATAGGTCTTTTCCCAGTTCTTCGGCACGAACGAGGTCTCGCCCGAACGCACCGCCGCGATCGCCGGCTTGGCCAGCGTCTTGGCGTCGACGTACCACTGGTCGGTCAGGTAGGGCTCGATCACGCTGCCCGAGCGGTCGCCGTGCGGTACCATGTGGGTGTGCGGCTCGATCCGCTCGACGAAGCCGAACGACTCGAGACGCTCGACGATGCGCTTGCGCGCAACGAAGCGATCGAGCTTGTGAAACTCCTCTGCGAATTGCGAGGCACCTTCCGGCAGGTCGCGCAGATAGTCCTCGTTGTCGAGGAGATCGAGACAGCCTTCCTTGTCGAGCACGCTGATGCGGCGCAGGCCGTGGCGATTGCCGACTTCGAAGTCGTTGAAGTCGTGCGCCGGCGTCACCTTGACCGCGCCCGAGCCCTTCTCCGGATCGGAATAGTCGTCGGCAACGATCTGGACCTTGCGGCCGACCAGCGGCAGGACGATGTTTTTGCCGACCAGCTTTTGATAGCGCTCATCCTCGGGATGCACGGCAACGCCGGTATCGCCGAGCATGGTCTCCGGGCGCGTCGTCGCGACGACGATGAAGCTCGTGGGATCCTCGGGGTTGAAGGTCTTGCCCTCGATCGGATAGCGCAGATACCAGAGGTGGCCCTTCACCTCGGTCTGCTGCACTTCGAGATCGGAGATCGCGGTCAACAGCTTGGTGTCCCAGTTCACCAGCCGCTTGTCCTTGTAGATCAGTCCGTCGCGATGCAGCTCGACGAACACCTTGATGACGGCCTTGGACAGGCCCTCGTCCATGGTGAAGCGCTCGCGCGACCAGTCACAGGAGGCACCGAGCCGCTTGAGCTGGTTGATGATGGTGTCGCCGCTCTCGGCCTTCCACTGCCAGACCCGCTCCAGGAATTTCTCGCGGCCCATCTCGCGGCGGCTAGGCTGCTGACGCTCCATCAGCTGCCGCTCGACCACCATCTGGGTGGCGATGCCGGCATGGTCGGTTCCGGGCTGCCACAGCACGTCGCGGCCGCGCATACGCTCGAACCGGCACAGGATGTCCTGCAGCGTGTTGTTGAGGGCGTGCCCCATATGGAGCGAGCCCGTGACGTTCGGCGGCGGGATCACGATGGTAAAGGGCACCGCGTCGCGGCGGTCGGGGCGGCCGGCCTTGAAGGCAAGGCTGTCCTCCCACACGACGGACATGCGGGCTTCGATATCGGCGGGCTGGTAATTTTTCTCGATCATGGGCGCTAGAAAGCCGCGTGCGGGGGCCAAGTCAACGGAAAGCTCAGCGGCAACGAGGCTTCCGGGCCCGGTCGGGTATCCGACGATGACCTGCAAGCGGGGCTTTATGAGGGCTCTGCGGCCTGCCCTACCTGCCGCCGCGCGAAACTCGCTCGATTTCGGCCTTCACGATGCGTTCAACGAGGCCCGGCAAATTGTCGTCAAGCCAGGACTTGAGCATCGGACGCAGCATCTCCTTGACCAGATCCTCCAGGGTCCGCGCATTGCTGCTGAGCACCGTGTGGGCCAGGGAATTGAAGGCGGATTCGACCGCAGAGACGGTCGATTGCGCGAGCATCGGCTGCTGTGGCGGCAGCGGCGGTGCATCGAAATCCACCGGCGCATAGGAGGGTGGCGGCGTCGGGCGCGGCGGCGATTCGGCGAATTCCAGGTCGTCGCGCGGCTCGACCCTGCGGAAGCTCGGCGGCGGCGGAGCCGGCGTCGGGTCCATCACCATTTCGTCGGTCAGTTCGAGCACGTCAGGCTCGGGCTCCGGCTCCGGCTCAGGTTCTGGAGCACGGACCTCGGGCGCCGGCGACGCCACGTCGAGCCCTGCGAGCAGCGCGTCGATGTCATCCTGGTTGTTGGACGCCTCCGCCGCCGGTGCGGGTGGCGGGGGCGGCGCAGGAGCCGGCTTTGCAGCCGGTGGCGGCGCGGACTTTTCAGCGGCAGGCTTTTCAGCAGCAGGCTTGGCGGCGGCAACTTTGGAGGGCGGAATGTCGTTCATCGCCTGCGGCTTCGGTGCCGGCGCGGCGGGAGCTGGTGCGGGCTTGGCGGCCTCCGCCGGCGGCGGCTTGGCCTCATCGTCGGCAATGATGCGCCGGATCGAGGCCAGAATCTCCTCCATCGAGGGTTCTGTGACCTTTGCAGGCTGCGTCATCTCCGACTCCACATGATCAACGCCCTCGCATGCGTCATTTTACACCAAGCACGACAGGATTGGCCGGTTCCGGACGGACGCCCCGACATTTTCGTCGCTGCAACCCCACTTGTCCCCAGTTCACGGCCCAACGTGCGGCGGTGCGCCCTGCCCTCAGCACTCAAACTTTACGCACACGACATCGGGTGCGGGGCGAATCGACCCGCATCTTCTTGGCAAGGCTATGTCAGGGATTTTGATGATTGCAAGCAGAGCACCGGTCGGCTTCGGCTGTTTGCGAGGCCGACCGGATGACTACGGGAGTTTAGCGTCCGTCGGGCGTACGCACGCCCGCCCAGCTGTCGCGGACCTGCTGGTAGTGGACGCTGGGATCGTAGACCGTGGTGTTGAGACCGAGAACCTGCGGCGCCAGACGACCGACCGCGTTGAGCACCGAATAGGACGCCACCACACGGTCATGCTGGGCCGTGACCAGCGCGACGCGCGCGTTCACCAGCGCCTGCTGCGCGTTGAGCACGTCGAGCGTGGTGCGCTGGCCGGCCTTGGCCTCCTCGCGCACGCCGTTCAGCGCGATCTCGGACGCCGTCACCTGCGCCTGCGCGGACTTCACCTGCGCCTTGCCGGCTTCCAGCTGGCCCCAGGCCTGCACGACATTGGCGCGGGTCTGATCGCGGGTGGTTTCAAGATTGAGGCGTTGCTGCGCCAGGTTCTCTTTCGACTGGCGGATGAGCGCATATTCTGCACCGCCCTGGAAGATCGGCACGGAAGCTGTCGCGATCGCAGACGCGGTCGTGGTTCGGAACACCGTCAGGCTCTGCTGATACGCCTGGGTGACGCCAGCCTGAACCGTGACCGTGGGCAGCAACGCGCCCTCGTTGATCTTGACCTGGAGATAGTTGACGTCGATGCCGTACATCGAAGCCGTGACGTTGGGATTCTCCACCAGGCTAAGATTGACCGCGGATGCGATCGTGTTGGGCAGGAAACGATCGACCGGGGAGCCCGGGGCAAGGTTCGTCGGCTCATTGCCGATGATGCGGCGGAAGTTCGCGCGCGTCGTCGTGAGATTCGATTCGGCGGTCAGGGCCTGGGTCCTGCCGGCAGCCAGCTGCGCTTCGGATTGCGCCACGTCCGTGCGCGTGACCTCGCCGACGTTGAAGCGATCGCGCGTTTGCTTGAGCGTCTGTTCGAGCACGCGCACGTTGCTGCGCTGGACTTCCAGAGTCGCGGAGTCGCGCAGATAATCCATGTAGCTCGTAGCAGCCTGCAGCAGGACCGTCTGCTCGAGCACACGCAAGGCTTCGCGGGATCCCGAGACCTGGCTCTCCGCCGCGCGCGTCCTGTTGGCGGTCTGATTGCCGTTGTAGAGCGTCTGGTTGATGGTCAGGCTGGCGCTGTTGGGCTGAAGGGGGGGATCGCTATGGATCGGCAAGCCCTTCTGCGTCTGTTGAATATCCTGATATTGATACCCGGTGCCGAGGCTCATATTGACCTTGGGGCGGTAGCCCGACAAAGCCTGAGGCACGTTCTCGTCGGTCGAGCGCACCTGGGCGCGTTGCGCGTTGAGCTGCGGATTGTTCTGATAGGCACGCACCAGCGCGGCCTCGATCGTGTCCGCCAAGGCAGGCGCCGACCCGGCCATCGCCAGCAGCAGGACCGAAACCGCAGCTCCGGTGAAGAGCTTCACCCCATGCATCCCTGAAATTCCGTTCATTCTAACGCCCGGCTCGTGCCCGCGAGCCGGGTTATCGTCAACCGAGTGGAGTCGTTGCCCCGTCGCAACATAGGACGCGGATGGGCGCGACGGAACTACCTCAAGGGAGTTCCCAGTGGAAACTCTTCACGTGCAGCATCCCGGCCACACTTCTGATTCAGAACGGGATTTTAACAGGGTCGGCCGTCAGAAGACGAAGGCGGCGGCCCGTTCGAGCCCGGGAAGGACCGGAGCCGCGGCATCGAACAGCGCCCGATGGCCGAATTCGCCGTGGGTATGGGTCACGATCATGGCCCGTGGCGGCCTGGATTCGGCAGACACCCCCACCAGACGGCCGCCGTCCTTGAGTTGCCCCAGCAGCCCTTCCGGCGTCACCTCGACGGCGCCATTGAGGATGATCACGTCATAGGGACCAGCGGAGGGATAGCCCTCGGCACAGGCCGCCGCCTTGACGGTAACGTTGGCGAGCCCAAGGGAGGCACAGGCATCCCCGGCTTTGGCAGCCAGGGCCGAATCGGATTCGGTCGCAGTGACCTGGCGGGCGAGCTTGGCCGTCAGTGCGGCGAGATAGCCCGTGGCGCAACCGACCACCAGCACGTTGTCCGCCTCGCCGATTTCGGCGGCCTGAAGCAGTTTGCCGGTCAGCTGCGGCTTGATCAGGAAGCGCTTGGCGGCAGCTTCGCTCACATCGAGATCGAGGTCGAGATAGGCCAATGCCCGTCGGGACTCCGGCACGAACACTTCGCGCGGAACTGTAAGCATGGCATCGAGAACATTGCGATCAGTGACGTCACTGGTGCGCACCTGGCCATCGACCATTTTGAGGCGCGCGGTCGAGAAACCGGACATTTGCGGACCCTGAAATGCGGACGACGCCGCGGACGAAAGTTGGCGGCATCTTTGGAACATGCCCGGCCAAAACGCAACATGGCCGTTGGCCCGATCAGCCAACGGCTTCCGCAACGCGGGGCATCGGGCCCGATGGACTATTCGATCGTCACCGCGAGGCGGCCTATCAGAGCCGCGACCTCGTCCAGGCGCGCCGAATCGGGCGTCTCGACCGCACGCGCCAGACAGGCGATGCATTCATCGTCGCTGAGCTCGGGAAGGTCGGCCGGCAGAATCGAGGGAGCCAGGTGGGGGCGGTCGATCTGGATGTCGGGCATTGGAATCAGCTCCGTAAGGGTCCGGCCCGGCAAAGCTCGATTCGAATTAAGTCGATTTGGCGCCGCCCGGATGACCGCGGTGGCGCTGCCACACACATCTGCTTGAACGCGATTCTGCAGAGGACTTGAGCGCGGATCATCCTGAACGATCACCCGAACCGCATCGCGCGCCACATCAGGACGCAGCATCAAATCATTCAATTTATTGATGAATTTGGCTCCCCGGGCTGGATTCGAACCAGCGACCATCCGATTAACAGTCGGATGCTCTACCGCTGAGCTACCGAGGAAAGCAGCGAACCGACGTTCGCGCGCGGCTGCGTATAACAAAGCCGCTTGCGCTTGCAAAGGACGAATTCGTCATCTTCCGCAACGCGTCGAGGAAGGAGCCGACGGCCCTCCCCGGGCCTGCGTCAAGCTGGTCTATTCGGCGACGAACGAGGTGGTCTTGGTGCCGGAATCGTAACGCAGCCGAAGCGCGGTGAACTTGCAGAGGTTGACGTTCTTCCAGAGCACGGACTCGTCATAGTTCTGCCAGTCGACGCGGATGTTCCACACACAGCCCTCGTCGTCCTCGTCGAACTCGACATAGGTGCTGGCCTGATTCTGCAAAACCTTGTCGAGCTCGTTGTCCCATTCGTCCAGGCCGTCGTCCGGCGCATTGAAGCCCAGGAACTTGATGGCATAGCCGGTCTCGTTGACGACGGTGACATTGCGGGAGTCAGCGGCGAACGAGGGCGTAGCGGCAGCCGCGAGGCCGACCGCGAACAGAGCAGACAGAAAAGACTTCATATTGAAATTCTCCCGATCGAAACAGGCTCCGGTGCCTGGCGTCGATCGGCGCAGGCGCCGCGGCAACACATGACGTTGCCTCGAAGGGTCAGTCCGGAGCGTGATCGAGAAGCACAACACGCCGTCGATCAGCGCTCCGGTTCGTTGCACGACGCGAGACGTGCAACGCGCCGGGTCATAGCGATTCGAATTCTCCGCAGCAATGAATGGGCATTCATGGATCGAGGCATTTGTCGTCTCCGCGAGCTGCAGGCAGCGCAGCGCGCGAACATGACGCTGCGATCTCGCGGCGCATGTCGCCCGAGCTTTGCTTGGTCTCGACACCCTCGGATGTCAGAGGGCGCAGGGAAGACCGGGTGCCGGCCGGGCACCCACGGTCCACTGTGCGAAGGTTGCGCTACGAGAGGCTGCACAGCGGCATACAGGTGAAGCCAAACATCCGGCCTTCCCTGCGCAGTGGTTTGACGGCTTATGCCGGGCTCTCCCCGGGGAGCGATGCACTATTGCCCCCGTCGCCTTGCGGCTGCCGATGCACGCGCCCGGTCGGGCGTCACACATCACCGCAACGCTTGACGCCAGCCTGCGGGCGCCAGGACCACACGGTTTTGCCGTACGCAGATCGCACCGGTCGTGTGCGCAATGGCCTTCGCTCACGGTTGCCCGCCCTGCGATGCCTGTCGCGCCGATGCCGCCTGCGTCCACCGCAGCCCACCCCACGTTTCGTGACGATCGCGATAGCCCCTCTGACCGGGGTGAGGTGAGGCACGAATACGCCAAAGCCGAATTTCGGTAAAGTGGAATATTTTCGTACGGTGAGATTGACCCGCGACTTGTGTGTTTTGCCCGTCGGGCAACACAAGGTATCGTAGGTCCGTAGCGTGGATTAGCGAAGCGTAATCCACCAATTCCGCCGCTGCGGAGACTCAAGCGGTGGATTACGCCCCGCGCCTGCGCTTCGCACAGCCGCAGGGCTAATCCGCCCTACCGACCGTCACGGCCGCCGGCACACCAGGTCGATCTCGATCAGCGCGTCATAGGCAAGTCCGGTGACGCCGACGCAGGTACGGGCTGGCAAGCGATCCTGCGGGAAGTACGTCCGGTAGGTCTCGTTCATCGCCGTGTAGTCGTCCTTGAAGCGCGTCAGGTAGATCCGCGTCATCACGACGTGCTCGAGGCCGAGATCGAGACCGGCCAACACGACTTTCAGGTTCTCCATCACCGCGCTGGTCTGCGCGACGATGCCATCAGGCAGCACGCCTGGCGTTTGCGGCGTGTCCGGCATCTGGCCGGTGACGAAGACGAAGCCGTCGGTCTCGACGGCGTGGCTGAAGGGCGCGACCGGCTTCGGTCCGCCGCTGATCATGTGGAATTTCACTCGAGCTGTCCTTGGGTTTAGGAGGCGTCCTGGTGGAACAGGCGCTTGCTGATGATCGCGTGCACGCCCCAATTGCCGTCGACCACCTGGGTGACGCCGAAATCGACCGCGGCCGACATCAGCGCGATCGCCTCGTCCTCGCTGAGCCCCTTCACGTTCATCAGGAAGCGGCGCATCTTGCGGAAGGCATCCTTCATGGCGAGGTCGAGCGAGGATTTTGCGTAGACCTCGCTCTGGCCCTGCGCGCCGAACTCGGCGAGGTAGTTGGGATGGCTGAAGCCGGTCAGCACCCAATCGGTCTCCGTCTCGATCAGGGGATAGGACAGATCGGCGAAGGGCCGGCCGGCGAGATCGGCCTTCTTGTGCAGGATCACCTCGAACGTGCCCGTCATCGAGCATTCGATCGCGGTGCCGCTCAATTCGCCGTCACCCTGGGTGGCGTGGGGATCGCCGACCGATAACAGCGCACCGGGGACCGAAACCGGAAGATAGACAGTCGCCCCCTTCCCCAGCCGCCAATTGTCGAGATTGCCGCCGAAATAGGATGGCGGCACGGAGTCGATGAAATCGACCTCGCGCGGCGCCACCGCGATCACGCCGAAATGCGGACGCAGGGGAATGCGGATGCCGTCGAGCACGTCGTGGCGGCGCTTCACCGTGCCGGGCAGGACGGGAATCCCGGGATAGTCGTAAGTGGCGTGCACGACGCCGGACGGATCGGTCTGCGGCTCCCAGCGGTAGGAATAGAGTGCACGGGCGTGCGGCGCGACCGCATCGTCGAAGATCTCGTAGATCGTCACGACCTCGCGCGGCTTTGGCCCTGCGAGAAACTCGCCGTAGTGATAACCCCACCAGGCCGCGACGGAGGAGCCGAACACGCGGCCTGAATGTTGCGGATGACGGCTCGCGCGCGGCACGATGTCGAGGATGCGCACCTCCAGCACGTCACCAGGCTGGGCATCCTTCACCGCCACCGGCCCCGTGCAGATATGCACGCCAAAGCCTTCGCCGGCGCCGCGGCCGAACACGCTGGCGTCCATCGGTCCGGCGCCGCGGCGATCCACGTTCTTCCTCGCCCTGGTCCAGCCGAACACGCTTTCGGCGGCGGCGTCGCCCGCAATCATCAGCTCGGGGTCGTCGGAGGCGTGCTGGGTCAGCGTTTCGATGGTGATGGTATCGCCCGATGCGATCTCGAGCTGCGGCTGCAGCGAGCGGCTGAAATAGCCCCAGTGAACACGGCTCGCCTCGATCGGAAGATGGTGGTGCTTGCGTTCCGCCGTCCTCGGCTCGTCGGAGCCGGCGCGCAAGACATCGCCGCGCGCCTCCGCGCCCGCCTGATGCGCGCGAAGCTGCGCCAGTGCGTCCTGCGGCCAGCCGCGCTGACCGGCCACGCCGTGTTGCACCGTCGCCCGCTCCGCCTCCTGCTGGCGAAATTCGCGCGGCGGCAGGCCGAAGCGATGGCGGAAGGCCCGACTGAAATGCGCGGAATCCCCAAAGCCGTATGCGTAGGCGATCTCCGAGATCGAGCGATGCGCTTCACTCGGGTTCGACAGGTCCGCCCAGGCGCGCTGAAGCCGGCGCTCCCGAACGTAATGGGTGAAATTGTCGCCGACCGTCTCGAACAGCTTCTGCAAGTAACGCTCGGAGATTCCTTCGGCCTGCGCGACGCGCGCCGGCACCAATTCGGGATCGTCGAGCCGGCGCTCGATGGTCTGGCAGATCCGGTGCAGCAGCGCGGCCTGGGTCGCGCTGGACCCTGCGTCGGAGGTCGAGGCCGCCAGTTGATGCGCGAGTGTCAAAAGCAGATCGACGAGAGAGTGCGCGACCGAATTCCACTCGGCATCACTCAAACTGTCGAGCGAGCGCGCGGTCGCGTCCAGCAGACGCGCGAACACGTCGGCGAAGCCGCTCGGCGGGACAACGCGGGGCTCGCCGAGACGCGGCCTGCCCGAGAGCCGGCCGCGCAGCGCTTCCGAGGTCACCGACAGCACGATCGCGCGCATGTCGCGCTGGAACACAATGCTCCAGTCGCCGCTCCGCGGCAGCAGCGCGAGATGGCCGACGGGAACGATGCGATGACCGCCGGCGCTTTTGAGCACCATGCCGTCCTCGACCGGCATCAAAGCGATCGGAAGGTCTTCGACCGATTGCGAGAGCGGACCGATGGTCTGCGCGCCCGCCGCCATTCGCGTCAATGCGATGCCGGCGGCATGACGATGCGATGCCGTCGCGTGTCCGTCGAGAAAGGAATGACCGGTAGCCGGTTGCAGGCCGACCGCCGCCAGCACGTCCCGCCAGGCTTCAGGGCGGTCGTCTTGCGCGTAGGACTCGCTTGTGAAGGGGCGGAAGCTCATTGGATCGACCCAGGTTGCGGTGGATCGAAGCAACCTCTGTGCCAGACGCACGCGATCGTCCGTCGCAGCGACGGGGCGCAGATGAGGTTCGCTGGTCACGTGTTCATCCGGGAAATGGGCTGCCCTTCAAAGTGTTAGGACCCAGTGCGCTGCGTAGCCTGTAAGGATCGGGCTGCGGACTAGTCGCATCGGAAAATGTTCTTGCGGATCGTGCCGTGGACGCCCCAATTGGCGTCGACGACCTGGGTGACGCCGAAATCGGCGCCGACCGACAGCAGCGAAATCGCCTCGTCTTCGCTCAGGCCGTGCACGGTCATCAGGAACCGCCTGAGCTTGCGGAACGCATCGCGCATCGCACGGTCGAGGCTGCTGTGATTGGCAATCTCGGTTTGTGCCCCGGCGCCGAGGGCGGCGAGATAGTTCGGATAGGTGAAGCCGTAGAACGACCAGGCCTGATCGGTCTCGAGCATGGGATGGTCGAGGCCTTCGAGACTGGTGCCGGCCAGATCGGCCTTCTTGTGCAGGACGAATTCGAAGTCGCCAGTCAGCGAGGTCTCGATCGCGGTGCCGCCGAGCTCGCTGTCGCCCTGGGCGGCATGGGGATCGCCGACCGAGAAATAGGCGCCGGGGACCGCGACCGGATAGAACATCCGCGCGCCCTTGCCGATGCGCCAGTCGTCGATGTTGCCGCCGGTATAGCTCGGCGGAATCGAGCTGACGAAATCGGCCTCCGACGGCGCGAGGCCCATGGTGCCGAAATGCAGACGGGCCGGCACCTTCACACTGGAGAGAATGTTCTCGCGCTTGGTGATGGTGGCGTGATCGACGCGGACCCCTGGATAGTCGATGGTCGGATGCACGATGCCATCAGGGTCGGTCTGCGGGGTCCAGACGTAGTTGTAGACGGCCTTGGCGTAGGGCTCGCCCGAGGTGTCGAGCTCGAAGATGGTGACGACCTCGCGCGGCTTCGGCTCCTCGATCAGATCGTGGTAGTGAAAGCCCCAGTTGGCCGCGACGTTGGAGCCGAAGCAGCGGCCGGCATGGCAGGCGCTGCAGCTCGGCCGCGGCCGGACGTCGAGAATGCGCACTTCGAGGATGTCGCCGGGCTCGGCGCCTTCGATCGCAACCGGACCGGTGAGCAGATGCACGCCGATCCCCTCGCCTGCGCCGCGGATGAACGGGCCTTCCGTTGGGCCCGAGCCGCGCCGCGCGACGGCTTTGTGCTCGCGGGTCCACTGGAACACGCTCTCGGCGCCGGGATCGCCCGCGATCATGCGCTCGTAATCATCGTTGGCGTGATGGG
Source organism: Bradyrhizobium cosmicum (assembly GCF_007290395.2). Taxonomy (NCBI): domain Bacteria; kingdom Pseudomonadati; phylum Pseudomonadota; class Alphaproteobacteria; order Hyphomicrobiales; family Nitrobacteraceae; genus Bradyrhizobium; species Bradyrhizobium cosmicum. Next base: position 3,926,035 of record NZ_CP041656.2, read on the forward strand.
TCAGGGTCTCGATGGTGGCGCGATCGCCCGAGCGCAGCGTCAGGGCCGGAGCGACCTTCTTGGAGAAATAGCCCCAGTGGACGGTCTTCGGCGAAACCGGCAGCGTGAAATGCTTCATGAGGTGGCCTCTTCGGGAAACGCGGTCTTGAACCTTGTGGGCGCGGCGCTCATCGCACCGCCTCCGGAGCCTTGTCGGCCTCCATGACGCTGAGGAAACGTGCCGTCAGCGGATTGCGGGGATTGGTGAGCACCTCGTGCGCCGGCCCTTCCTCGATGATCTTGCCGCCGCTCAGGAACGCGACGCGGTCGGCGACCTCGTCGGCAAAGCGGATCTGGTGGGTCGAGATGATCATGGTGAGGCCGTCGTCGATGGCCAGGCGCCGGATCACCTCCAGCACCTCGTTGACGAGCTCGGGATCGAGCGCCGAGGTCGGCTCGTCCAGCAACAGCACGCTCGGGTTAGGCGCGAGCGCGCGGGCAATTGCGACACGCTGCTGCTGGCCGCCGGAGAGATGCCGCGGCAGCGCGTCGGCACGATGCGTCAGGCCGACGCGCTCCAGCAATTCGGCTGCGCGGCGGTCGGCATCGATGCGGGTCATGCCATGGACCCAGCGCAAGGGACCGGCGATGTTCTCCTTGGCCGAGAGATGGGCGAACAGATTGAACTGCTGGAACACCATGCCGACGCCGACGGTGGCCCGCTCGTTGGCGATCGCGCGCGGCGACAGCAGCTTGCCGTCGTCGTCGAAACCGAGTCGGCGGCCGCCGACGCGAACGGTGCCTCCGTCCCAGCTTTCGAGATGATTGATGCAGCGAAGCAGCGTGCTCTTGCCGGAGCCGCTGGGCCCGAGCAGCGCCACGACCTCGCCGACGCGCACGGTCAGATCGAGGCCGCCGAGCACCTTTTGCGTGCCGTAGCTCTTGGTGAGATCCCTGGCTTCGACCGCGATGTTGTTGCGCGCGATCGTCACGGCGCGCCGGGTGCGCTCCTCGCGGGTCAGTGCCAGCGGCGGCGTGTCGGCAGGCTCGGCCTGCACGGGTTGGGGATCGGCGACGGTCGCTTCAGCGAGTTCGAGCTTGGTGGCGAGGTCGACGCGGCGCCACGGCAGGTAATCGGCCAGCTTGCGCTGGCGGCCTTTGGCGCGGTCGAGATCGAGCAGCCATTCGACGAACAGCTGGATGACGCTGATCGCAAAGGTCAGCACGAGATAGAGCAGACCCGAGGCGAAGAAGATCGAGAAGAAGTCGAAGGTCGAGGACGCCAGCTGGGTCGAACGCAGCGTCAGCTCCTGGACCGCGACGACGGAGGCCAGCGAGGAATTCTTCAGCGCGCTGACGGCCTCGTTGCCGAAGGCCGGGATCATGGTGCGGATCGCCTGCGGCGCGATCACCCGCCACATCAAGATTCGCGGCGTCATGCCGAGCGCCTGGCCAGCCGTCACCTGCCCGCGATCGACGCCGAGCACGCCGGCGCGCAGCATCTCGGCGATGAACGGCGCCTCGTTGCAGGCGAGCGCGAGGCCGGCGGCCAGCACCGCCGGCAACTTGATGCCGATATGCGGCAGCGCGTCGTAGGCGAACACCATCTGCAGGATCAGCGGCGTGCCGCGAAAGATCACGGTGTAGGCCCTGGCGATCGCCGCCAGGATCCAGAAGCGCGAGAGCTGCATGCCGGCGAGGATCAATCCGAGGATCAATCCGCCGCCGAGCCCGAGGGCAGTCACCTCGAGGGTGAGCTCGATGCCCTCGAGCAGGTAGGGCATGCTGAGATAGTGGAAGAACAGCGACATCAGTCGGCAGTCCTCGAAGCGGGATCAGATTCGGTCGAAGGCGATGACAATGGTCACCTCCCCCCGTCGGGGAGAGGTGAACCGCGCTCTAGTCGGCCGTCAGGATGTCAGGCTCCTTGAAGTTGTTCACGTCGAGCCCGTGCTTCTTCAGAAGCTCCATGTGCGTGCCGGCCTTCTGCACCTCGATCAGCGCGGCGAGCACGGCGTCGCGGAATTTCGGCTTGTCCTTCGGCACGGCGATGCCGACCGAATACGGGATCGTCACCGCGATCGCCTTCTCCAGCTTGTCCGGATAGGCCTTCACCGCGCTGTCGACGGTGTTGACGTCGTTGATGTAGGTGTCGGCCCGGCCGGCGAGGATCGCCTGGATGCAGTTGGCGTTGTTGTCATAGAGCTGGATGGTCGGCTCGGGTTTGCCGGCCTTCTTGCACTCGGGGATCAGCGCCTGGATCAGAGGCACTTCGACATAGCCGGTGTTTTCGGCCGCGGCCGTTCCGCACATCGACATGTTGATGCCGGTGATGCCCTTCGGGTTGCCCTTGGCGACAAGGACGCCGTCGAACACCTTCGAGTAGGTGATGAAGTCGGCCGCCTTGGCGCGCTCCTTGGTGGCATAGATGTCGGAGATGACGATGTCGGCCTGGCCCGCGGCCAGCGTGGTCAGGAGTGCGGCGAACGTCACCGGCTTGTAGGTCAGCTTGAAGCCGAGGCATTCGCCGATGGCTTCACCGAGATCGATGTCGAAGCCGATATATTTGCTGGGGTCCTTCGGATCGATCGTCTCGTAGCCCGGCGTGTGCGGGTTGATGGCGTTGACGAGCGTCTTGCCCTTCCAGTCCGGATATTTGGCCTGGAGCGCGGCGCAGGCGGCGGGTGCCGCAGCCTGCGCGCTCAGCGGTGCTGCGGCTGTGAGGCCGACAGCGATGGTGGCGCCGAGTGCGACCTTGCGCCACGGCAATGCGCGCGACATCCCCCGCTGCGCCTGCGGAAATACCCGTCTCTCCATCTCCAGCTCCTTCGATTGTCATGGCAACGGCCATGTTCCAGATCTCGGAAGCGAGCCTAGGTGGAGAGCGGACCGGAAAGCTTGTCCGCGGGCGTACAAAAAATTGGATGGAGGGAGCCCGTCATTTGGGCAGGCGGCTGCCCAAAAACTGTTCGGACATGAGGGGCGCCGCGGCAAGCGATTCCGAATTCGGAGGAATCAAATAGTTCAATGCACCGCAATCATCCGCACGATGAGCGAACCATTTGGTGTGACCATTGAACGGAGATATGACGGCCCAAGGGCAGACCTGCGCCTGGCATTCGAAACAGATACTCGTCGTCCACAGCCTGTCCGCAGCATATCCACAGGCTGACTATGCCGGATTCGCGAGCCGGCGCGAGCCACTTGCTGCGCACAAACCCACAGACCCGCCATGTCAGCCGCCGGCCTGGTCGAACACACTGCGGCAAGCCTCGCTCAAGCTTGAGCGGTTACGGCGCAGGCAGGCAGTGATGGCGCGGACGTTGGGGATTTCGCCGGCGCAGAGCCGGTAGACATCGGGCGTGCAGGCCCGGCGCTGCTCGGCCGTGCCCTGAGCGTGAGCGGCGGAGGCAAACAGCGTCAGGAACAGCCCGACCGTCGAGGCGCGGCGCGCCCGGCTTTTCACACCCGCAAACCGCAAGAACCTTGCCTTCATGACCGCTCTCCCGTCCGCCCTGCCCGGCCTCCATTGGCCGGTGCACGAAGGGGTTAAGAGAAATAAACCGCTGAGAATGTGATCTCATTCACACGGGCCGCCGGCCCCGCCTGACTAGGGTTCCATCGGGGATTTGCCGGAAATCTTTAGAGATCGCTAACCAAGCGGGACCTGATCGCCGGATCGTTAAAATGCAAACGATCGGCTCAATCGGGAAACAAACCGGCTTTGCGACATTGCGCCATCCGCGTTCCGGAGGGTGTGATGAGCGAAGCCGAATTCAATTTGCTGCTGGATGCCGTTCAGGACGCCATGGTCTACGAAGATTTGGTCCATGACGATCTGGCGTTCGCGCCGGAGGAGGAATTCGTGCCCCGCTCGTGGAGCTTCGTCGCGACGCCCAAGGCCGCCAATGACAACGAGGGCGCCTGGCCCCTGCTGCCGTTTCCGGACGGCTGGTACGCGGCCTGCTGAGGCCGCTTCACCGTAAACGAATGCGCCCGCCTCGCGGGCGGTACAACCTATGCCATGCCCTTCGCAGGCGCCGGCGCGATCAGGTCTTGACGCGCTCCTCGCCGTCCTGCGGCGCCCGGTCAGGCTCGGCCGGCGGAAAGATGCTGTCATAGATCGCACGGGCCTCGCGAATGAGGCGCGCCCGCTCCAGCTCGGATTTCGGGACAAATCGGACGATGTCGCCCACGTGCTCTCCAGCGCTCGGGTGATGGGGACTGCATCACTTCGCAGATGCGAACTCTATGCCAGCGAGCCTGAATCGGAGGTTTCCGGCAAGCCCCGGGCAAACCCGGTGGCGGCCATGCGGCAAGCCAAGCCCGCGCGCGCCGCGAAACTCACGACTGCGCCAAATTATGCTGGAATATCAGAGGATTGCGATGGAGGCCACGACCAGAATTGAACTGGTGTACACGGTTTTGCAGACCGTTGCGTAACCACTCCGCCACGTGGCCCCGTAAGGGCGGAGCATTATAGGGGATGAAGGCTTTAGGCAACCGCCTTCGTCTGATTTCGGCGCCCGAGCGGACCGCGCCTGGTCACTCCACAGGACGTTTGTGGATGAACGCCATCAGCACCGTCTTGAATGGCGCCGGCGTGCAGTGCTGGATCGCCAGGAAGAGCGAATAGAACAGCTTCGATCCGAAATAGTAGGCCGGCTCCGCGTCCCACGGAATGACGTAGAGATCGTAGCGGGAGGCCGGAAAGTGCTGCCTGAAGGCGCTCGTCGAGTTCAGGTGGTACACGGCTGGAAAGACGTCCTTCTCCTCCCGCGCGTCCTGGGCCGAGCGAATGATGCGGGCATGCAGGCTGTCCGGGATCAGCCGGTTGCCGAGGGCGATATATCCGTGGCGATTTGGCGTGCGCGCGCAGATCCAGCCGCCGGGCTTGAGCACGCGGTCGAGCTCGCGCGCCGCCATGGCGGGATCCTGGATGTGCTCGAACACGAAATCCGAGACGACGACGTCGATCGACTGATCCGGGATCGGAAGCTCACCGTCGGGCGTGATCACGAACGCGCGGTCGAGCGCCTCGTTGGTTATGACGACGGGATCGACGTCCACCCCGATGAGATCGCGCACCCGCCCCTTCAGCGACAACAGGCCACGCCGGTACGAGACGAGGTCCTCGCTCTGCTTGGCGCCGCGCCCGGCGCCGAAATCGAGCACGACCGACTGAGGGCCGATCAAAGCGCCGACCCGCTGCCAGAACTGAACCGTGCCGTCGACCCGCGAGAACCCGCCCGCCGCAATCTCCGGAGAGAAGTGCGTTCCAACCGCGTCAGCCATCTGGCCCCACCAGTCGATACGACGCGCCGCATGCGCACCGTTCACTGCGTGACGGTTCTGTAATCGGCTTTGTTGACAGAAATGATACGCCGGCGATCAGCCCGCCGGCCCCGTGCCGGCGAGATAGCGCTGGAGGACATCCTCGATCGCGCCGGCCGCGGCAATACGGCCCTCCTGCAGCAGGATCGCGCGGTTGCAGGTGCTCCTGATCAGATCGACGTCGTGCGAGGCCAGCACGAGGATGCCGGCGCGTGCGACGATCTCGTCGAGCCGCTGCCGCGCTTTCTTCCGGAACTGCTGGTCGCCGACGCCGATCCATTCGTCGAGCAGCACGATCTCGCCCTCGACCGCGGTCGCGACGGCGAAGATCAGGCGCAGCATCATGCCGCTGGAATAGGTGCGCAACGGCAGGTCGAGCCGGTCGCCGAGTTCGGTGAACTCGGCGATTTCCGCGCGCCGCGCGTCGATCTCGGCGCGACGCGCGCCGATCACGAGCCCGCGCCGCATGATGTTCTCGTAACCGGTCGCTTCCTCGTCGATGCCGGCCGACAGATCGAACAGCGACAGGCAGCGGCCGAGCACGTCCACGCTGCCCGCGGTCGGATGGTAGATGCCGGCGAGAACCCGCAGCAAGGTGGTCTTGCCGGCGCCATTGCCGCCTATGATGGCGAGGCGGTCGCCTGCGCGGATGTCGAGGCTGACGTCGTTCAGGGCGCTGATGATGTGCGGGACCGTCGCCTTGCGCCGCCGCGTCACCTCGCTGACGAACCGGCTGCGCAGCGAGCGGTCGCGGAACGACAGCACCGGAAAGGTCACCGAGACGTTGCGCAGGACGATGTGGGCAGCAGGGCTCATGCGCGCCTCACAGCCAATACGCCACGCGGTGGCGGTAGCGCGCGTAGCAGCCAAGGCCGATGGCACAAGCGACCGCCGCATAGAACACTCCGAGCAGCCATTGCTCCGCGTCGGTCGGCAGCGACAGCAGCGGCCTGCGCACGAGATCGAGCAGGGTCGCGAATGGATTGGCCCGGATCAGCCAGTGAAATGCGGTGCCGCGCACGGCGTCCTCGGTCCAGATGATCGGCGTCAGGAAGAAGATGAATTGCAGGCCGCTGACGATGGCCGACCCGATGTCGCGGAAGCGCGCGCAGAGCATGCCGAGCGCGACCGAGCCGCCGAGGAGAACGGCGAGCAGGATCGCAAAGCCGGGCACCGCGAGCAGCATGTCCCAGTGCAGCGGCCATGGCATCACGACGTAGAGCAGGACCACGATCACCAGATGATGGGCGAAGATCAGCACGTTGCGCGCGATCATCTGCAGGACATGCACGATCAGCGGCGCCGGCACCGCCTTGATCAGGTGGCCGGAGGCCACGAAAATGCCGGAGCCTTCCTGGAGCGTGGTTGCGATCAGGGTCCAGACGATCAGGCCGACCGCGAACAGCGGCAGGAAGCCGGCGATGTTCTGCTTGAACAGGGTGGCATAGACCGTGCCTACACTGGCGATCGTCGCGGCCAATGTCAGCGTGATCCAGAGCGGGCCGATCACGGTGCGCCGGTAACGCAGCGAAATGTCCATCAGCGCGAGCGTGCCCCACCGGTCGGGCCGCGTCACCTGTGCGAGGATTTCATTCACTGCGAGCTGAATACGACTGCCCATTCCGCTCCCGGCATTCCGATACCGCGACAGGATAGCAGATCGCGGGCGTTTTGGCCGACGCTCTCTATCGGCCCGCTCCAAGCAGGGCAATCAACCGTAGGGCTGATGTGGGCTGAAGTCAGGCCCGCTTCTTGCCCCGCCGGACCCCGCGGCGACGGTCCTTCACCGGCGGCTTCGGCGCCAATTCCGGCATTTCCGCCTGGACCTCGCGGTAACGGGTCAGCATCCGTTCAAAACTGGCGTTCAGAGTCTGCGCGATGTCGGGGCGCTTCTCGAGACCTGCCAGGATCGCTGCGGCCGCCTCGATGGTGGAGAGCCCGTCCTTGCGCGGCTCCTTGCGCAGGCGTCCGTACCGAGAGGGATGCGCCGGATTGAGGATCACGCGCTGGCATTTCAGCATCCAGGGATTGCGCCACCACAACGCCTTGGCCTGGCTCCAGGTGCCGTCGAGCAGCACCACGCCTTCCAGCTTGCCGAGAAGCGCGCGCTGGTTGTCCGCGACCTCGCCCTTGCGGTTGAGCGCCACGATCTCGCCTTCAGCCTCGAGGTCTGCGGCACGCGCCGAGCCGAGATAGAGCACGGCCCAATGCGAGGCGTTCTCGATCGGCTGCCCCAGCGCTTTGGACAGGCTCGGCCAGGACAGGCCGACCCGCAACGTCGCCTTGGCGAAATGCCGGGCCAACAGCCGCGCGGTGCCGAGCGCCCTGTCCTGCTCCTGCGGATGCTGGAGGATCAGGAGCCCGAGGCGGCTCTTTTCGATCGGGATGACACTGTCGCAGATGCACAGCGGCATCGGCTTCTGGCAGTGCGGGCATTCGGGGATCGGCTCGGCCGGCGCGGCGGCGGTGGGGTTCGACATGGTCGCCGCTATACGCTTTGGACGGCGGTTCAACAACCTATTCCGCCGGCGCGGCGAGCGGCCGGGGCTCGGAGCGGCGGCGCAGCCGGTCGATCAGGAGATAGATCACGGGCGTGGTGTAGAGCGTCAGGATCTGCGAGACGAACAGGCCGCCGATGATGGTGATGCCGAGCGGCCGGCGCAGCTCCGTGCCGGGGCCGGTCGCAATCACCAGCGGGATGCCCGCGAACAACGCCGCCATGGTCGTCATCAGGATCGGGCGGAAGCGCGCCTGGCAGGCCTCGAAGATCGCCTCCGCCGAGGACAGGCCGCGCTGGCGCTCGGCATCGAGCGCGAAGTCGACCATCATGATGCCGTTCTTCTTGACGATGCCGATCAAGAGGATGATGCCGACGAAGGCGATCACCGTCAGCGGCGTGTTGGTGATCTGCAGCGCCAGCAGCGCGCCGAGGCCGGCTGATGGCAGCGTCGAGATGATCGTAAGCGGATGGGCGAGGCTCTCATAGAGCACGCCGAGCACGATATACATCGCCACCAGCGCGCCGAGGATCAGCAGCGGCTGGCGGCCGCTGGTCTTGGCGAAATCGCCGGCATTGCCGTCAAAACTGCCACGGATGCCCTCGGGCATGTGCAATTCCTCCACCGCGCGCTGCACATTCTGGGTCGCGGTCTGGAGCGGCACGTCCGGCAGCAGGTTGAACGACACAGTGGTCGAGGGGAACGACTGCGAATGATAGACCGCGAGCGCGGCAAGCCCGCGCGTCACACGCACCACGGCCGACAGCGGCACCTGCACGTCGCCCGCCCCGGCGACATAGATGCGGTCGAGATTGGAGGGATCGACCTGGAATTTCGGGTCGATCTCCAGCACCGTCATGTACTGGTTGCGCTGGGTGTAGATGATCGAGATCTGACGCTGCGAGAACGCGTTGTTCAGCGCATTGTCGATGTCCTGGACGCGGACACCGAGCGCCGAGGCCTTCTGGCGGTCGATGGACAAGGTCAGCTGAAGTCCGCCGGGATCTCGATCGCTGGAGACGTCGGTGATGCCCTCGACGCTTTCCATGCGCTTGGCCACGATCGGAGCCCACTTCTGGAGCAGGCCAAGGTCGGTGCTGGACAGCGTGTACTGGTAGTCGGAATCGCTCTGCCGACCGCCGGCGCGCACATCCTGGGCGGCAAACATGAAAAGGCGGATGCCGGGCACCGGGAACAGTGCGCGCCGCAGGCGATCGATCACGACCTGCGTCGAAACGTGATCGCGCTCCTCCGGTGGTTTCAGGCTGATGAACATAGTGCCGCGGTTCGAGGTCGCGCCGCCCGGCCCGCCTCCGCCGCCGACCGTCGAGCCGATGCCGGCCACCGCCGGATCCTGCATGACGATGTCGGCGAGCCGCTGCTGAAGGCTGAGCATGGACTGGAACGAGATGTCCGCGGAGGCGCGCGTCGCGCCGATGACGAAGCCGGAATCGTCGGTCGGAAAATAGCCCTTGGGCACCTTGATGTAGAGCATCACCGTCAGCCCGATCGTGGCGAAGAACACCAGCAGCGTCAGCAGCGGGAAATCCAGCACGCTATGCAGGGTGCGGGCATAGAATGCGACGATTCGCGACAGCGAGCCCTCGATGATGCGATCGAACAGCGTCGCCGTGCCGGACGTGGTTTGCCGGATGTAATGGGCACAGATCATCGGCGTCACCGTCAGCGACACCAGCGTCGACACCACGATCGCGAAGGTCAGCGTCAGCGAAAACTCGCGCAGCAGACGGCCGACAATGCCGTCCATGAAGATCAACGGCGTGAACGCCGCGATCAGCGACAGGCTGATCGAGACCACGGTGAAGCCGATCTGCCGGGCCCCCTCGACCGCCGCCTGGAACGGCCGCATGCCGTGCTCGAGATTGCGGTACATGTTCTCGATCATGACGATGGCGTCGTCGACCACGAAACCGACCGAGATCGCCAGCGCCATCAGCGACAGATTGTCGATCGAGAAGCCTGCGACCCACATGCCGGCGCAGGTGCCGGCCAGGGCCAGCGGCACCGAGATGCCCGCCGCGATCGTCGGCGTGAGCCGCCGCAGGAACACGAACACGACGACCATCACCAGGATGGCGGTGGCGAGCAGCGTCCACTGCATGTCCATCACGCTGGCGCGGATCGTGCTGGTGCGGTCGACCAGGGTGGAGACGTCCACGCCGGCCGGAATCCACTGCTTCAGCTCGGGGATCAGCGCCTTCACCCGGTCGACGGTATCGATGACGTTGGCGTCGCCCTGCTTTGTGATCTGGATCAGCACTGCCGGCTGCTTGTTGAACCACGCGATCGAACGGGCATTGCGGACGCCATCCTCGATCTCGGCGACGTCGGACAGCCGCAAGAAACTGCCGTTCGCGCTCTTGATGATGATGTCCCGGAATTCCTTGGCCGTGCGCATCTGCTTGTTCAGCGACAGCGTCTCACTCTGGCGCCCGCCGTTGAAGATGCCGACGGGGCCGAGCGGATTGGCGTTGATGATGGCAGTCCGGACGTCGTCGGTGGCAATGCCGGCGTTCGACAGCGCCACAGGATTGAGCTGAATCCGCACCGCCGGCTGGTCCGCGCCGCTGATCGTCACGTTGCCGACGCCGGGGACCTGGGAGATGCGCTGGGCCAGCACGGTGTCGGCGACATCGTAGATCGCGCTCGCAGCAAGGGTCTTCGAGGTCAGCGCCAATACGAAGACGGGCGCACCGGCGGTGTTGGCCTTGCGGAAGCGCGGCAGCGCCGGCAGGTCGCTTGGCAGGTCGACCAGCGATGCGTTGATCGCGGCCTGCACGTCGCGCGCGGCCTTGTCGATGTTGCGGCCGATGTCGAACTGGAGCTGGATATTGGTCGTGCCCAGCGACGAAGTCGAGGTGATCTGGTTGATGCCCGAGATCTCGCCCAGCCGCCGCTCCAACGGAGAAGCCACGGTCGCCGCCATCACGGACGGATCGGCGCCCGGCCGGCTGGCCGAGACGAAGATGGCGGGAAAATCGACGTTCGGGACCGAGGCGACGGGAAGGAAATCGTAGGCCACGACACCCAGCAGGAACAACCCGATCGACAGCAGCGTGGTCGCCACCGGCCTGCGGATGAAGGGCTCCGAGATCGATGCCATCACTGCATCCCCTCGGTGGCGCCGGCGACCGGCGGGCCTCCGGGCTCGACCGGCGGCAGCGCGCGCTCGAGGCGGCGGTTGATGCGGTCGAGCGCGAGGTAGATCACGGGCGTCGTGTAGAGCGTCAGCAACTGGCTCAGCAACAGGCCGCCGATGATGGAGATGCCGAGCGGAAAGCGCAGCTCGGCACCGGTGCCGCTTTCGATCGCCAGCGGCAGCGCGCCGAACAGCGCGGCCAGGGTCGTCATCATGATCGGGCGGAAGCGCAAGAGGCAGGCCTGCACGATGGCCTCCTGCGGCGACATGCCCTTCCCGCGCTCGGCTTCCAGCGCGAAGTCGATCATCATGATCGCATTCTTCTTGACGATGCCCATCAGCAGGATGATGCCGATCAGGCCGATCACCGAGAGATCCTGCCCGCACAGCATCAGCGCCAGGATGGCGCCGACGCCGGCGGAGGGCAGCGTCGAGAGGATCGTGATCGGGTGGATGTAGCTCTCATAGAGCACGCCGAGCACGATGTAGATCGTGATCACGGCGGCGAGCAGCAGCCAGGGCTGTCCCGCAAGTGCCTTGGCGAATTCGGCAGCGTCGCCGGAATAGACGCCGAGGATGCTGTTGGGCATCTCGATACGGGTTTCGATGGTCTTGACCGCCTCGACGGCGTCGCCGAGGGCTGCGCCCGGCGCCAGGTTGAAGCTGAGCGAGATCGCGGGGAATTGCGCCTGGTGCGAGATCGCCAGTGGCGCGGTGGTGCGCTTCAGCGTCGCCACGGCCGACAGTGGCACCTGCGCGTTCGGCGTGCCGGCGGTGGTGCTCGCACCACCCGGCAGATACAATTTGGACAGGATAGAGGGATCGCGCTGGTACATCGGCAGCGCCTCCAGCACCACGCGGTACTGGTTGGCCTGGCCGTAGATGGTCGAAATCTGACGCTGCGCGAAGGCGTCGTTCAGCGTGTCGGTGATGGCCTGCAGGCTGACGCCGAGCTGTCCGGCGCGGGTGCGGTCGACATCGAGCTGCGCGCGCAGGCCGCCTTCCTGCGCCTCCGAGGAGACGTCGCGGAACAGGGGATCGCGCCGCATCTCCGCCACCAGCTTGCGCGCCCATTCCGAAACCAGGGCCGCATCCGTTCCGGTCAGCGTGTACTGGTATTGCGAGCGGCTCGACTGGGTCGAGATCTGCACGTCCTGCACCGGCTGGAAGTAGACGGTCATGCCGGGGATGCCGGATACCCGCTCCTTCAGCCGGATCACGACCGCGCTGACATCGTCGCGCCGCTCGCCGCGCGGCTTCAGCGACATGACGAGCCGGCCGACATTGGTGGTCGGGTTGACCGAGCCCGCCCCGATCACCGACACCACGCCGGTCACATCAGGATCGGCCTTGATGGCATCGGCGACCTCGGTCTGCCTCTTCTGCATCTCCGCAAACGACACGTCGGGCCCCGCCTCCGTCACCGCCGTGATCGAGGCGGTGTCCTGGAGCGGCAGAAAGCCTTTTGGCGCGACGACGTAGAGAACGAGGGTTGCGACCAGCGTGGCAAAGGTCACGAGCAGCGTGGCGCGCTGGCGTTCCAGCACCCACAACAGCGTCCGGTGGTAGAATTCGACGGTGCGGTCGATGAAGCGGCTGACGGCCGCCAATCCCGGCACCGCGAATTCCTCATGCGCGTGCTTGAGCAGACGCGAGCACATCATCGGCGTCAGCGTCAGCGAGACCACGGCCGAGGTCACGACCGCAATGGTCAGCGTCAGCGCGAATTCGCGAAACATGCGCCCGACGAGGCCCGACATGAACAGGAGCGGGATGAAGACCGCGATCAGCGACACCGTCAGCGAGATCACGGTGAAGCCGATCTCGCTGGCGCCCTTCAGCGAGGCCTCCATCGCGCTGTCGCCGTTCTCCATGTGACGGACGATGTTCTCGATCATGACGATGGCGTCGTCGACGACGAAGCCGGTGCCGATGGTGAGTGCCATCAGCGACAGATTGTCGAGGCTGAAGCCGGCGAAATACATGATGCCGAAGCTCGTGATCAGCGACAGTGGCAGCGCCACGCCGGCGATCAGCGTGGCCCGCAGCGAGCGCAGGAACAGCAGCACCACCAGCGTCACCAGCACGACGCTGAGAATCAGCGTGAACTGCACGTCGTGGACCGAGGCACGGATGGTGACGGTGCGGTCGGAGACGATGGTGAGGTTGACGCCGGCCGGAATGGCGCGCTGGACCTTCGGGATCTCGGCGCGGATCTGGCTGACGACGTCGATGACATTGGCGCCGGGTTGGCGCTGGATGTCGATGATGACGGCCGGCGTGCCCTGGTACCAGCCGCCGGTGCGGTCGTTCTCGAGTCCGTCGACGATCTGCGCGACGTCGGCGATCGTCACCGGCGAGCCGTTGCGGTAGGCGATGATAACAGGCTTGTAGGCGTCGGCGGCGGCGATCTGGTCGTTGGCCGCGATGATGTAGGCCTGCTGCGCGCCGTCGAGCGAGCCCTTCGGCCCGGAAACGTTGGCATTGGCGATGGCAGTGCGCAAATCCTCCATGGCAATGCCGTAGGCAGCCAGCCGCGCGAGATCCGCCTGGATGCGGACGGCCGGCTTCAGCCCGCCGAGCACGGAGACCCGCCCCACCCCGGAGATCTGGCTCAGCCGCTGCGCCAGCAGCGTATCGGCGATGTCGCTCATCGCCCGCAGCGAGATCGTGTCGGAGCGTAGCGCCAGCGTCATCACCGGCGCGTCGGCCGGGTTCACCTTGGCGTAGGTCGGCGGATAAGGCAGCGTCTTGGGCAGCACGCCGGCGGCCGCATTGATCGCGGCCTGAACGTCCTGGGTCGCGCCGTCGATGTCGCGATTGAGGTCGAACTGCAGGGAGATCTGGCTGACGCCGAACGAGCTCGTCGAGTTCATCGCCGACAGCGATGGGATCTGCCCAAGCTGCCGCTCCAGCGGCGCGGTGATCAACGAGGCGATCACGTCGGGGCTCGCGCCTGGAAGCTGCGTCGTCACCTGCACGGTCGGGAAATCGACCTGCGGCAGCGCGGAGACCGGCAGCGAGAAATAGCCGAGCGCGCCGCCGATCAGAAGCGCGATGCCGAGCAGCGAGGTCGCGATCGGGCGGCGGATGAAGGGTTCGGAGACGCCCATGAGTTTCGCCTGCCGCTCAGGCGGCCGTTGTCGGGATCATGGCTGCTTGGCTCCAGATCCCGGTGCCCCAGGACTTGGTGCAGGTCCCGGTGCCGGCCCGGTCTGCCCCTTCTGGTCGCCTTCGCTGCTGTTTCGCTTCGCGCGGAACTCGCCGTCCTTTTGACCGTCCTTGGCCTGACCGTCCTTCTTCTGACCGTCCGGACCGCGCGTGCGCTTGCGCGGCGCAAGGTCGGCCGACGGGGTCTGGTCGTCGCGGCCAATGACGACCTTGGAGCCGTCCGACAGATTGGCGAAGCCCGTGGTCACGACCCTGTCGTTCGCCGACAGGCCACTGGCGATGACCGCATCGTGCTCGTTCTGCTGCGTCACCGTCACAGGCTTGGCGGAGACGATGTCGCCCTCGCCGATGACATAACTGAAGGTGCCGATCGGTCCGCGCTGCACCGCCGATGTCGGCACCACCAGCGCCTGCATCAGGGTCTCGACCTTGAGGCGGACATTGACGAACTGGCCCGGCCAGAGCTGGTAATTGGCGTTGGGGAGCTCGGCCTTGAGCTTGAGCGTGCCCGTGGTCTGGTCGACCTGGTTGTCGATGCCGGTGAGCTTGCCGGTGTCGATCACCGTGATGCCGTCATTGCCGAACACATCGACGGCGAGAGCGCCTTTCGACGCTGCGGCGTTGACGCGCATGATCTGCTGCTGCGGCAGACTGAACCACACCGCGATCGGCTGCAACTGCGTGATCACCACGAGGCCCGTGGTGTCCGAGGCGTGGATGATGTTGCCCTGGTCGACCTGGCGCAGGCCGGCGCGGCCGGAGATCGGCGCCACGATCTTGGTGTAGCTCAGCGTCGCCGCCGCGTTGTCGATCGAGGCCTGATCGGCCTTGACCAGCGCCGCGGTCTGCGCGACCAGCGCGCGCTGCGTGTCGGCCTGCTGCTTGGAACCGGCGTTGGAGGCAGCGAGCTGCTCGTAGCGGGTGAGATCGATACGCTGGTTGGCGAGCTGGGCCTCGTCCTGCGCCTTCTTGGCGACGGCCTGGTCGTACGTCGCCTGGTAGAGCGCGGGATCGATCTCGCCGAGCACGTCGCCCTTCTGGACGTCCTGGCCTTCGGTGAATTTCACGGCAATCAGCTTGCCGTCGACCTGCGAGCGCACGGTGACGGTGTTGAGCGCGCGGATCGCGCCGACGCCGTCGAGATAGACAGGCACGTCCTGGATGCGCGGCGTCGCCGCCAGCACCGGGACCGGCAGATCGGGCCGCTGGTTGCGGCCGTTCGCCTGCTGCGGCTGCTGATGCCAGACGGTCCAGCCGTAATAGCCGAGGCCGCCGAGGATCGCGAGCGCAATCAGGGTCATGACGAAGCCGCGGCCGCGCGACCTCTTCGCGCCTCCCTGCTTCGCATCATCCTTGCCATCCGGCTTAAAGAGCATTGACCGGTTTCTCCATGCGCGGCTCCCAGCCGCCACCGAGCGCCTGGTACAGGCTGACGATGGCGAGAAGCCGCGCGAGTTGGGCCTGCGACAGCGCGTCTTCCGCTTGGAACAGGGTCAGTTGGGTGTTGAGCACGGTCACGATGTCGGCTGTGCCGGCGCGCAATTGCTGCTCGGCAAGATCGAATGCACGCCGCGAGGCGGTGACGACATCGCGCTGCAATTGAAGCTTGATCGTGGTCTGCTTGATCGAGAACAGCGCGTTGTCGACGTCGGCAAAGGACTGGATGATGGTCTTGCGGTAGGTCTGCAGCAACTCGTCCTGCCGCGCCTTGGCGAATTCGAAATTGCCGAGGATCTTGCCGCCGTCAAAGATCGGCTGCGTCGCGCTGCCGACGAGCTGGAAGAACGCCGCATGCGGCTGGAACAACGAGACCAGCGCCGAACTCTGATAGCCGCCATTGCCGGTGAGCTGGATGGTCGGGAAGAACTGCGCGCGGGCATTGCCGATGTTCGCCGTGGCGGAAGCGAGCTGCGCCTCCTGCCGGCGGATATCCGGCCGCTGCGTCAGGATCTCCGACGGCAGGCCCGGCGTCACGCGCGGAATGGCGATCGCGTTCAGCGAACCGCCGAGCACCCGCACTCTCTCCGGCGGCCGCGACACCAGCACGGCGAGCGCGTTGACGTTCTGGTCGAGCGTCTGGCGCAGTGGCGGCACCAGCGCCTTCTGGTTGGCGAGCACGCTCTCCTGCTGGGCGACGTCGAGGTCAGTGCCGGTGCCGGCCTTGCGGCGTTCGCGGACGGCATCGAGGATACGCTGGGCGCTCGCGATGTTGCGCTGTGAGGTCCTGATGCGATCCTGCGAGGCCAGCACCTGGAAATAGGCGTTGGCGACGGCGGAGAGCGTCGTCAGCGCGACGACGTCGCGATCGAAGCGGTTGGCATTGGCGGTCTCTTCTGCCGTCTGCAGCGCATCCCGGTTCTGCCCCCAGAAGTCGAGCTGGTAGCTGGCGCTGAGCGAAGCCTGATAGTTGACGACCTCACGGCCGCCGTTGGTCAACCCCGATGCGGAAGAGCCGGAGGTGCGCGAATAGGCCTCCTGCCCCGTCCCGGACAGGCTCGGCAGCAGCGCCGCGCCGGCCTGCCGGGCCTGGGCGTCGGCCTGGACGATGCGCGCGACGGCGGCGGCGATATCGAGGTTGACGGTCTGCGCCTCTTCCATCAGTTGCGTCAGTTCTGGTGAGCGAAAGCCGCGCCACCAATCCAGCGTCGGCGGCGCGTCCGCCTTGCCGGCGTATTTGTACTGCGCGGGGACATCCAGCGCGGGATCCGGCAGATCCTGGGTCAGCACGCAGGCACCCGAGCTGGCGGCAAGGCACAGCGCGCCAAGCCAGCGCACCGCATGCCGCGTCCAGGACGCAGAGCCAACAGACCGCCGCGTGGCGATCGCCGGAACTCGCTGTGTCACTTCCACCCTCCGCCGGGCAGATCAAGCCGCCGCCGCGCAGCCGGATTAACCGATTCGCGGCGGGACAGTCGGTGGGCCTTCTGCAACTCGTTCAAAGGTGATGCTTTCTGCGGAACCTTGCGATCCATCCTAGCCGGGCGCGGAACACCATGACAGTCCCGCACCTGCGAAACGCACATAAGAACGCGTCGGTGCCAGGATCACACAAAGACAAAATCGTCCTGTGCTGCAGTGCTTTCTTGCATTCCCGTGCCGTCTGCGGTGGCATTCAATCTTACCAAGATTTCATGTGATATTGCCGCCACACCGGTCAGCGGCAGCAGTCCGGGCGACTTCGCCCGGGCCTCAAAGCCTGGCAGCGCCCTTCTCACGAGGTCGTCAATTGCCGGCGGCGAAGACGCATCCGTCGCGTTGGCAGGAACTTCCTTGTCCGCGCGCCATCGGCACGGCTCGCCAAGGTGAAGATTGCTCCCCGGGATCGCTCGTGGCGATAGTTATCTTCCATATCCTATCGGCAATCAGCCAGATCCTTCTCGTCTCGCCGCTGCGCCTCGGCATCGACAATCTCCTTCCCGGAATATCGTTGCCTTGGCGGCGCTTGGCCCTGTTTCGCCGCAGCGCAAAAGCCTTCCCCTTTTGGTTTCCAAGCACTAGGTTCTGGCCAACCTGATCAACCCCTTGCCAGTGAATTCCCCCTGACATGATCATCAAGAACGACGTTGTCGAAGCCATCGGCAACACCCCGCTGATCAAGCTGAAGCGCGCCTCCGAACTGACCGGATGCACCATTCTGGGCAAGGCCGAGTTCATGAATCCCGGCCAGTCGGTCAAGGACCGCGCCGGCAAATGGATGATCCTGGAGGCCGAGAAGCGCGGCGAGCTCAAGCCGGGCGGTCTCGTGGTGGAATCGACCGCCGGCAATACCGGCATTGGCCTTGCTGTCGTGGCGAGCGCCCGCGGCTACCGCACGCTAATCGTGATCCCGGAGACGCAAAGCCAGGAGAAGAAGGACTTCCTGAAGCTGTGCGGCGCCGAGCTGCTGGAATCGCCGGCGCTGCCCTATTCCAACCCGAACAACTACCAGCATGTCGGCCGCAGGCTCGCCGACGAGCTGCGCAAGACCGAGCCGAACGGCGTGCTGTTCGCCGACCAGTGGAACAATCTCGACAATGCCAAGGCGCATTACGAGTCGACGGGCCCCGAAATCTGGGAGCAGACCGGCGGCAAGGTCGATGGCTTCGTCTGCTCGGTGGGCAGCGGCGGCACGCTCGCCGGCATCAGCCGCTATCTGAAGGAGAAGAAACAGGACGTTCGCATCGCCTGCGCCGATCCGCATGGCGCGGGCATGTACGAATATTTCAGGACCGGCGACCCCAAGGCGACGCCGGGCGGCTCGATCACGGAAGGCATTGGCCTTGGCCGCGCGACCGCAATCGTCGAGTCCGCCAAGGTGGACGATGCCTATCTCGTTCCCGACACCGACGCCGTCACTGTGATTTACGAACTGCTCCAGCACGAAGGCCTGTGCCTCGGCGGCTCCAGCGGCATCAACATCGCCGGCGCGATGCGGCTGGCCAAACAGCTCGGGCCCGGCAAGACGATCGTGACCATCCTATGCGATTCCGGCAGCCGCTATCAGTCGAAGCTGTTCAACGCCGACTTCATGCGCGCCAAGAACCTGCCCGTGCCGGAGTGGCTGGAGAAGCGCAGCAACATCAAGCTGCCGTTCGTCTAGGCCCAGCCCCTACGCGATCATCGCAGGATCTGGCTCAAAAACAGCTTCGTCCGTGCGTGCTGGGGGCTAGCGAAGAATTCGTTCGGCTTGTTGGCCTCGATGATCTGGCCAGCATCCATGAACACGACGCGGTTGGCGACCTCGCGGGCAAAACCCATCTCGTGGGTCACGACCAGCATGGTCATGCCCTCCTCGGCGAGATCGACCATGGTGTCCAGCACTTCCTTGACCATTTCAGGATCGAGCGCCGAGGTCGGCTCGTCGAACAGCATCACCTTCGGGTTCATGGTCAGCGCGCGCGCGATCGCGACGCGCTGCTGCTGGCCGCCGGACATCTGCCCTGGAAACTTGTTGGCCTGATGCGGGATCTTGACCCGCTCCAGGAATTTCATCGCGGTCGCTTCGGCGTCCTTCTTGGGGATGTTGCGCACCCAGATCGGCGCCAGCGTGCAATTGTCCAGCACCGTCAGATGCGGGAATAGGTTGAAGCTCTGGAACACCATGCCGACTTCGCGGCGCACCGCATCGACATGCTTGAGGTTCGGCCCGAGCGCGATGCCGTCGACGACGATCTCGCCCTCCTGGAATTCCTCCAGCGCGTTGATGCAGCGGATCAGGGTCGACTTGCCCGAACCCGAGGGGCCGCAGATCACGATGCGCTCGCCCTTGCGGACCTCGAGGTCGATGTCGCGCAGCACGTGAAACTCGCCGTACCATTTGTTGAGGCCGGAAATCTTGACGATGGGGTCGGACATGGTGAGCTCGATCAGTTGCGACGGTGAGCGTTGAGGCGATGCTCGACGAAGAGCGAGTAGCGCGACATTCCAAAGCAGAAGATGAAGTAGATGATGCCGGCAAAGGCAAAGCCGGTGAACGCCGTGGACGGCGTCGACCATTTCGGGTCCGAGAACGATGCCCGGAGCGAGCCGAGCAGGTCGAACAGCGCCACGATCGACACCAGCGACGTATCCTTGAACAGCGAGATGAAGCTGTTGACGAGGTTCGGAATGACATGGCGCAAGGCCTGCGGCAGCACGATCAGCGAGGTCGTCTTCCACCACGACAGGCCGAGCGCCGCGGCCGCCTCGCCCTGCCCGCGCGGGATTGCGGCAAGGCCGCCGCGCACGTTCTCGGCCTGATAGGCGCCGGTGAACAGCGCGATGCCTATCAGCGCGCGGACGAGACCGTCGACGGTGAAATTGCCCGGCAGGAACAGCGGCAGCATGTAGGTCGCGAAGAACAGCACGGTGATCAGCGGCACGCCACGCCAGAACTCGATGAAGGCGATCGAGAAGATCCGGATCAGCGGAATGGTGGAACGGCGGCCGAGCGCCAATGCGATGCCGATCGGCAGCGAGGTGACGATGCCCGTGACGGAGACCACCAGCGTCACCAGGAGGCCGCCCCACAAATTCGTGGTGACGACCGGCAGTCCGCCCTGATCGAGCCCCATCAGCTTGATCACGACCGCGATGGCGACGAAGCCGGCGATGCTCGATGCGAGCGCGCGCCAGCCCGTGCGAACGCCGCCGCCGAGCCCGAAGGCGATCAGCGAGACGACCACGGTCGTGATGGCGACATCGGTCCAGACCGGCTGGCCGGCGCCCTGGATCTGGTCACGCAGCCAGACCAGCGGAAAGATCAGCCAGGAAATCGCGATGCCGACCAGCACGATGAGGTTGCCGACGACCCATAGCAGCGGCGCCATGGCCGAGGTCTTGCTGAGGCTGAGCAGCACCTGCCCGGCGCCGATGATGCTGTCGTCGAACAATTGCAGCAGGCCGGCCGTCCAGCTCAGGCCAAAGCCCTTGATGCCGCCGCCGTGCAGCAGGAAGAAGGCGACCACCGGAAAGGCGAAGAAGAACAGGCCGGCGTTGAGCCCCTTCGACGGCAGCCGAGGAATCAGCAGCGGCACCAGCAGAACCACAGACAGCGCCAGCGTGAGGTTGACCCGCCAGCGTTCCGCCTCGGGATAGAAGCCGTAGATCAGCTGCGGCAGCTTGGCTTGAATGTAAGGCCAGCAGGCGCCGACCGCGAACCCGGCATTCTCGGTCAGGCACGCGGTACGATCCTTGCCGGTCCAGACCGCATCGACCATCAGGAACTTCACGGCAGGAATGATGGTGAACCAGAGCAGCAAGGCGCCGACGATCGTGAGCAGGATGTTGGTCGGCGAGTTGAACAGGCGCGTGCGCACGAGACCGATGAAGCCCGTGGTCTTGACCGGCGCGGGGCGTTCGGTGAGCAGGTCCTGACGGACGTAGGCGGACGAGGTGATATCGCTCATGCGCCGAGACTCCGGCCGAGGCGCCAACCGTAGACACTCATGACAGCGCTTGTGAGCAACGAGATCAAGAGATAGACGCCCATCGTCATGGCGATGATCTCGATCGCCTGCCCGGTCTGGCTCAGCGAGGTGCCGGCGAAGACCGAGACGAGATCCGGATAGCCGATCGCCACCGCCAGCGAGGAATTCTTGGTGAGGTTGAGATATTGGTTGGTCAGCGGCGGCACGATGACCCGCATCGCCTGCGGCACGACGATCAGCCGGAGCGTGGTGCCGCGGCTGAGGCCAAGCGACGAGCCCGCCTCCATCTGCCCACTGTGCACGGACAGGATGCCGGCGCGCACGATCTCGGCGATGAAGGCGGCGGTATAGGTCGACAGCGCCAGCGTCAGCGCCACGAACTCGGGGATGATGCGCGAGCCGCCGGCGAAGTTGAAGCCTTTGAGCTGCGGCAGCTCGAAGGTGAAGGGCGGACCGAATATCAAGATGCTCGCCAGCGGCAACCCGAACAGCAGGCCCAGCACATAGGGCCAGATCCGGATCATCTGGCCGCGCTGAAACAACGCTCGCCGCGCGTAGAAGCGCAGAACCAATGACGCCACGATGCCGAGGACCAGCATCGCCAGGAACGGCTCGAAGCCGCCCTCGCCGATCGGGCGCGGAACGACGAGACCGCGATTGCTGACGAAGGCGATGCCGAGCAGCGAAATGCTCTGCCGCGGATTTGGCAGGGCCGCGAGCACTGCGAGGTACCAGAACAGGATCTGGAACAGCACCGGCAGGTTGCGGATCACCTCGACATAGAGCTCGCCGATGCGCGACAGCAGCCAGTTGGGCGACAGCCGGCACAGCGCGACGATGAATCCGATCAATGTGGCGAAGACGATACCCACCACCGAGACCACGAGGGTATTGAGAAGTCCGACCACGAACACGCGCATGAACGTGTCCGAGCCGGTGTAGGAGATCAGGGTCTGGTTGACGTCGAAGCCGGCGTTATTCTGCAGGAAGCCGAAGCCGGCGGCGATGTGCTGGTTCTCGAGATTGGCGCGGGTATTGGAGACGATCTCATAGCCGATCCAGCCCAAAACCGCCGCGAAGGCAAACTGGACGGCGACGCCGTTCCAGCCAGTCTTGCCGCCCAGAATGCGCCTGATCTTCAGCGCGATCTGGGCCGGCGGTTTTCGAACCTCGGTGCTCATCGCCGCTGTCAGCGGTTCAGGCGAGGTCAGCGGATCGGCGGCGCGTACTGAAGACCGCCCTTGTTCCAGAGGTTGTTGAGACCGCGGCTGATGGCGAGCGGCGAGCCGGCGCCGACGTTGCGATCGAACACCTCGCCGTAATTGCCGACCGCCTTGGTGATCCGCACCACCCAGTCCTTGGTCAGGCCGAGCTGTTCGCCGAAATTGCCGTCGCTGCCGAGCACGCGCTTCAGCTCGGGATTTTCCAGTTTCGCCTTCTCGTCGACGTTCTTCGAGGTCACGCCGAGCTCTTCGGTGGTGATCAGTGCGAACAGCGACCATTTCACGATGTCGAACCACTGGTCGTCGCCGTGCCGGACCATCGGGCCGAGTGGCTCCTTCGAGATGATTTCCGGGAGCACCATGTGGTCACCGGGATTGGCAAGCTTCAGACGGTTGGCGTACAGGCCCGACTGGTCGGTGGTGAAGACATCGCAGCGGCCGGCTTCATAGGCCTTGACGGTTTCGTCGTTGGTGCCGAACGCGATCACCTCGTACTTCATGTTGTTGGCCTTGAAGTAGTCGGCGAGATTCTGCTCGGTGGTGGTACCGGTCTGCACGCAGACCGAGGCGCTGTTGAGTTCGAGCGCCGAATTCACCTTGAGCGACTTCTTCACCATGAAGCCCTGCCCGTCGTAATAGGTCACGCCGGTGAAATTGGCGCCGAGCGAGGTGTCGCGCGAGATGGTCCAGGTGGTGTTGCGCGAAAGCACGTCGACTTCGCCGGATTGCAGAGCCGTGAAGCGATCCTTGGCCGACAGAGGCACGAACTTGACCTTGGTCGGATCGTTGAAGATAGCGGCGGCGATGGCGCGGCAGACGTCGACGTCGAGGCCGGTCCAGTTGCCCTTGTCGTCGGGCGATGAGAAGCCCGGCAGGCCCTGGCTGACGCCGCAGGACAGCATGCCCCGGTCCTTGACGGTCTTGAGCGTTTGGGCATCGGCGGCTTGGGCTGTCAGGCCGGCGGCGAGAGCGAGAGTGAGAGCCAGGGTTACGCGTTTCATGGGCTGAAGGCCTTTCAAAGTCGTCTCAAGGTAGGAACGTTGTCTCAGGATCGTCTCTGCCAGGGCTATCCATACCGGGGTTAGCCTTGCAAGAGTCGTGCTGGAAACCTTGCCGAACACTCGCCCATCCCGAGAGGCCATAACCTAATCCCCGCCGCTGGCGCCCGCACTGATGGCTGTGGCGCAAGGTCCGGTCAGACGATGGATCGAAGGTCGCGGCTGCCCCTCAACATGCGGCGACTGAATAGCACCTGCGCATCACAGAACGACTGGCGAGCCGGGTCAAGGGGTTGACGGGACTCTTCTGTGTTCTGTTATTAACGGCAGCGGCCACCGGCCGGCCCGCAGGGCGCCTCGCGCGCCCCGCGGAAACGCGGTTTTGAAAGCAGACGCATGGATTCCTCGCACCCCTCCCAGCAGCAGGCCGAGACCCGGCTGGTCACCTCCGGCCGCGACACCAAGGCGCAGAAGGGGTTCGTCAATCCGCCCGTGTTCCACGGCTCGACCGTGCTCTATCCGACCGCCGAGGACCTGCACGCGCATCGCGGCGAGTTCACCTATGGCCGCCACGGTTCCCCCACCACCAAGGCGTTCCAGGAGACGCTGATGGCGCTGGAGGGGCCGCAATGTGCCGGCGTCGGCATCGTGCCGTCTGGACTGTCTGCGATCTCCACCACGCTGCTCTCGGTGCTGAAGACCGGCGACCACGTGCTGGTCTGCGACAACGTCTATCGCCCCACCCGCAATTTCTGCAACGGCATGCTCGCGCGTCTCGGCATCGAGACCAGCTATTTCGATCCGCTGATCGGCGCCGGCATCGACAAATTATTGAAGCCGAACACGCGCGCGGTCCTGGTCGAGGCGCCGGGCTCTCAGTCGTTCGAGATGCCGGACATCCGCGCCATCGTCGAAGTCGCGCATGCGCGCGGCGCGCTCGTCATCGACGACAACACCTGGGCGACACCGCTCTTCCATCGCTCGCTCGAGCAGGGCGTCGACATCAGCATGCAGGCCGCCACCAAATATATCGGCGGCCACTCCGACATCATGTTCGGCACCATCTCGGCAAACGCCAGGGCCTGGCCGCAGATCGCCGAAGGCATTCGCCTGCTCGGCGTCTGCGCCGGCCCCGACGACGTCTTCCTCGCGCTGCGCGGCTTGCGCACGCTGTCTGTGCGCCTGGCGCAGCATCATCGTTCCGGTCTCGACATGGCGCGCTGGCTCGCGAGCCGTCCAGAGGTCGCGCGCGTGCTGCATCCCGCGCTGGAGACGGATCCCGGCCACGCGATCTGGAAGCGCGATTTCACCGGCGCCTCCGGCCTGTTCAGCATCGTGCTGAAGCCGGCGCCGCAGACAGCCGTCGACACCATGCTCAACACGCTCAAGCTGTTCGGCATGGGTTTCTCCTGGGGCGGCTTCGAAAGCCTCGCAATCCCCTTCGACTGCAACGACTATCGCACCGCGACCAAGTGGGCGCCGGGCGGCCCGACTCTGCGTCTGCACATCGGACTCGAGAACACCGACGACCTCAAGGCCGATCTCGATCGCGGCTTCGCTGCCCTCAAAGCGGCAATGTGAGCCTGCTCACAAGGCATCACGCCTGCGGACGCGCCAACGCGCACCGCGGGAACGAGCACCCCGCGCAAACGTTAACGCCAACGCGCCAACAAATGGTTTGAACCTCAAGCATTTGGCGCTAGCCTCACCAATCGACTCCAATCCGGACACGGAGCATGGGAACGTTGGTACTGCTCGATCTGATGGGCGGCGTGGCGCTGTTGCTGTGGGGCCTGCACATGGTCCACAGCGGGATTCTGCGTGCGTTCGGCCCCGACCTGCGTTGGCTGCTTGGCAAGGCGCTCAGCAACCGCTTCAGCGCCTTCGCCGCCGGCCTCGGTCTCACCGCGCTGCTCCAGAGCAGCACGGCGACGGCGCTGCTCACCAGCTCCTTCGCAGCCGGGGGCCTCGTCAGCGTCGCTGCCGCGCTCGCTATCATGTTGGGCGCCAATGTCGGCACGACGCTGATCGTGCAGGTGCTGTCGTTCAACATCGCGGCCGTCGCACCCGTGCTGTTCGTGCTCGGGCTCGTCGCCTTCCGCTCAGGACCGCGCTCGCGGATCAAGGACATCGGCCGCGTCTGCATCGGCCTCGGCCTGATGCTGCTGTCGCTGCATATCCTGCTCGACACGCTGGCGCCGGCCGAGAACGCGCCCGGTGTCCGCGTCGTGATGTCGGCGATCACGGGCGATCCCGTTCTGTGCATCATGATCGCGGCGCTCATCACCTGGGCGGTGCATTCGAGCGTCGCCAGCGTGCTGCTGATCATGTCGCTGGCCTATTCGCAGTTCATCACGCCTTACGCGGCGCTGGCACTGGTGCTGGGCGCCAATCTCGGCAGTGCCATCAACCCCGTGTTCGAGGGCGCCAGGCGCGACGATCCCGCGAGCTATCGCGTGCCGCTCGGCAATCTGATCAACCGCGTGGTCGGCATCGTCCTCGTGCTGCCGTTCCTGAGCGTGATCGCAGAGCACATGCATGCCTGGCAGCCCGATCTTGCAAGGATGATTGCGGCTTTCCACATCGCCTTCAACGTCGGCACCGCCGTCATCTTCATCGGGCTGCTCGACACCATGTCGCGCCTGCTCACCCGCCTCCTGCCCGATCGCGTGCAGGAAACCGATCCCGCCCGGCCGCGCTATCTCGACGAGAGCGCGCTGGAGACGCCGTCGCTGGCGCTCGCCGACGCCGCCCGCGAGGCGCTGCGCATGGGCGACCTCGTCGAAGTCATGCTGCGCAAGGTGATGACGGCGATGATGACGGGCGACCGCTCACTGGTCGACCAGGTCTCCAAGATGGACAATGTCGTCGACAGTCTCGACGAGGCCATCAAGCTCTATCTGACCAAGTTGACGCGCGGCAGCCTCGACGAAGGCGAAGGCCGGCGCGCCATGGAAATCATCTCCTTCGCCATCAATCTCGAGCATATCGGCGACATCATCGACAAGAATTTGAGCGAGCTTGCCACCAAGAAGATCAAGCGGCGATTCCAGTTCTCGGCCGAGGGCGCCGAGGAGCTCGCCGCCTTCCACAAGCGCACGATGGAGTCGCTGCGGATCGCCTTCGGCGTCTTCATGTCGGGTGACGCCAACGAGGCGCGCAAGCTGCTGGTGGAGAAGACGGCGCTGAAGAACACCGAACTCGCCGCCGTCGAGCGCCATCTCGACCGCCTGCGCGAGGGCCGCCCGGAGACCCTCGAGACCACATCGTTGCATCTGGACGTGCTGCGCGACCTGCGCCGCATCCATTCGCACATCTGCTCGGTGGCCTATCCCGTGCTGGACGCTGCGGGCGAGCCCTATCGCAGGCCCGAAACGGATACAGCCGCCCTGCCCGCAACAGGCGCGGCGTCAGCGCTGCCGCGCTAAATCCCTTCGATCACCGCTCCAGCGTCTTCGAGGCGCGGCCACGGTTCTTGATGATCAGCATGATGTTGCGAATGTAGATGATGGTCGCAAGCGCCTGCCCGAGAATGATGACGGGCTCGCGCTTCACGACGCCGTAGACCAGCGTCATCAGCCCGCCTCCCATGGAGCAGAACCAGAACGCCATCGGCACCACGCTGTTGCCGGCCCGCTCGCTCGCGATCCACTGCACCAGGAAGCGCGCGGTGAAGAACAGCTGCGCGACGAGGCCGAAGGCGAGCCAGAAATCGAACTTGGCGACGAAGACGTCGTAGAGATAGTCACTCAGAGCCTGGCCGTAATGGATGATCATGCCTGCACCTCGGTCACCTCAGGCGTCGGCTTCTTGCGACGGATCAGCCACCAGACGCCGGCGAGATCCATGATCCCGATCCACAGCCGGTCGAAGAAGCCGTAATTGGACACGCCGGAACGGCGCGGCCGGTCGATCACATCGACATAGGCGATGTCGAAACCTTCGCGTCGGACCAGCGCCGGCAGGAAACGATGCAGCCCGTCGAAATAGGGCATCATCAGGAAGACGTCGCGCCGGAACGCCTTCAGCCCGCAACCGGTGTCCCGCGTGCCGTCCTGCAGAATCGCGTTGCGGACCTTGTTCGCCACGCGCGACTGGAATTTCTTGAAGCCGGTATCCTTGCGGCCGACCCGTTGGCCTGCGGCAAGTCCGATGTTGCTGCCCTTCTCGACGGCCGCGATCAGGTCCGGCAGGAAGGCCGGATTGTTCTGGCCGTCGCCGTCGAGCGTTGCCACGATCGCACCGCGCGCCGCGCGCACGCCGCTGCGCACCGCCGCCGACTGGCCCCCCGATCGGGCGTGACGAAGCTGACGCAGATTGTCCCGCTGCGTCATGATCGAAGCGAGCCGCTCGCCGGTCGCGTCGGTCGAACCGTCGTTGACGTAGATGATCTCATAGGCCCAGCGGCTATCGAGCGCCGTCGTGATCTCCTCGATCAGGGGCGCAATGTTGTCGGCTTCGTTGCGCACGGGAACGACGATGGAAACCGAAGGCTGGGACGACGACAAATCGAAAGCTCGTGGTTGGAATTGGCCTGCGCGCCTCGCGGAACCGGGGGCCCCGGCAGGCAGCCGCTTTTATGGGGCGGATGCCCCGCGGGCAACCCTTTTGAAGCGTCCCGGAACCGGCCCCGGAAGGGGCACGATGGTGCCGTCGGCGCGGATGGCAAAGGCCAGCCTGCGGGCGGCAAACCAGTAGCGCACCGCCATCGCGCCGACCATGCCGACCAGAGCACCGGCCACGACATCGCTCGGGTGATGCGCGAGCAGCACCAGACGCGTTAGCAGGATCACGATTGCGTAAGTAAACATGAACACGCGCAGGCGCGGCCACAGCGCCGAGACCGCAAACGCCAGCGCGAACGCCGTCACCGCATGGCCCGACGGCAGGCTGGCATAAGCCCCCGTCCCCTCGAACGGGACGAAGTTGAAAGGATTGGCCTTGCCGCCGACGAACGGACGGCCGCGTCCAATGAGATATTTCAGGATCTCGGCGACGAACACGGACAAGGCAACGGACAGGAACAGGAACTGGAGCCGCGTGCCGAGGCCCAGCAGCAGCGCGCGGTCGGTGCCGTGACGTCCGGCCGCAACGAGCGCCACGACCACCAGCGCAAGCCCCAGCACCGAGAGCACATACTCGTCCTTGCCGAAATCGGTAAGGATGCGGATCGGCCACAGGCTCGGCGTGCCGCGCGCCGGCATCAACTGGATCTCGGTCTGGTCGAACAGAACCATCAGCACGATGACGAGCGCGGCGCCTGCCGCGCTCAGCCACAGCGAATGCCGCGCCAGCTTGCGTGCGGCCTCGGCACGGCGCGAATGCGAGGGCGTGCGGACAAGCTGCGCCAGCGCGCGGCCCGACACGGCGAGCAATTGCGCGGGATAGCCCGGGCGCGGCGCGATGTTGGTCGGGGCCGACATCCTACTCGGTGCCTTCGGAGCGGAAGATCGAGATCGAGATCGCGCGCCCTTGTGAGAAATTATAGCCGTCGATGCGCGCGCCGACCTTGTAGCGCAGCCCGATCGCCTCGGCGCGCAGCGCGAAGCCACGCTCCGAGCGCTGCTCGATCAGCGCGAAGCGGCAGCTGCCCTGCCGCAGGAAATCCGCCGCGCCCGAGCCGTCGGTGAGCAGCGTCTGGGTGCCGGTCAGGAACACGAGGCTGGGCTCGTGATAGCCGGCCGCAGCCGCCTTTGGACCGACGCAGGTGACGTTGCGAAGCGCGCGCGCGATCTCGATGCTCGGAAACAGCGGCGTCAGTGACGGCAGCACGATGCCGTAGACCGTGACCGCCAGCATCAGGGCAGCGACCAGCGCGTTGAGCACCGAGCGCTCGGCGCGGTTGTTGTCGTGGAGCCACCAGGCGAACAGGCCGAAGATCAGCGAGGCCGCGATGAACGGCCAGGCGACGAAAGCCGGCTGCCGCGTCAACATGACAGCGCCGACCACCGCGATGATCGAGCCGGCGGCGGGAATCGCGAACCACCAGGCCGAGCCGCGCATCAGCCAGGAGCGCGACAGCACGCGCCGTTCCAGCGCGCCGACGGTGAGGATCGCGATCGCCGGGTACAGCGGCAGCACGTAATGCGGCAACTTGGTCAGCACCGCCTCGAACACGATCCAGGACGGGACCAACCAGGCCAGCAGGAACTGTGCGCCGGGCTCGCGCCGCGCCCGCCACACCGCGGGCGCCGCCATTGCCGCCAGCGGCGCGCCCGGCCAGAAGGTGATCCAGAACAGCGCGAGATACAGCCCCGGCGGCGCGCCATGGGATTCCTGGGCGCCCAGCTTGCTCAGCATGTCGCCGCCGACGGAGTCGGCAAAGAAGGCATCGCCCGCGCGCCAGAAAATCGCGACGAACCAGGGCAGCACCAGCACCAGCATCCACATCAGGCCCCAGAGCGGGCGCAGCTTCCACAGCCAGGAGGCATCGCGGTCCTGGATCGCGAGCGCGACGATCGTCAGTCCTGCGAACATCAGGATCAGCGGGCCCTTGATCAGGATGCCCACGGCGAGCGCCGTCCAGAAGATCGCGGGCCAGCTCCAGGGCGGATGCGTCTCGTCCTCGGCACGCTGCCACGACAGGTAAGCCCGCGCCATCGCGCCCATCGCGGCGACGACGCAGAACAGCAGCATCGCGTCGGTCTTGGCGAGCCGTGCCTCGACGCCGAGCAGCACGGAAGCACTCATCAGCAGCGCGGCAAGCACGGCGGCGCGCCGCGTGACGAAGCCGAGCGCGGCCCAATAGGTCATAAGCACGGCGCCGACCGCGCCGATCAGCGACGGAATCCGGTAGACCCAGATCCGCAATTCGGCCTTCGGCAGCTTCAGCGCCGAGGCGATTTCAACCGCAGCCGATTGCAGCCAGTAGATGCCAACCGGCTTTTTGTAGCGGACGTCTTCCTGGAAACGGATGTCGACATAGTCGCCGCTCTCGACCATCTGCTTGGTGGCCTGGGCAAAGCGCGCCTCGTCGCGGTCAACCGGCGGAATGGTGAAGAAGCCGGGCAGGAACAGCAGCAGCGCGCACACCAGCAGGAAGCCGACCGCGCGGGCGTGGCTCGCCGTGACGAAGTCGAGCATCGACACGAGCCGGCTGCCCGGATTCACGGGCGATTTCGGCTCGCGCGGTGCGCCAAAACGGGGGCTGGGATAGGTCTCGGCCATTGGTTCCGCTTACGCTGAAACCGTCATTCCGACAACCGCTTGAGGCCGGGTCATTGAATTCGAATGACGACTGTGTCCGCGGCGCCAGTGGCATCGATCACGGTCAGCCGGGCAAAGCCTGGACCGGGCGGATCGATCAGGCGCTGGCGCCGACCATCGATCTCGCCAAGCGCCGTGCCATTAACCATGACGGTCATGGGCAGGACGCCGCCTGCGACCTTCACCGGCATCGCCGCGCTCTCAGTGCCGCCGGAACGATCGACGTCGATCCGCGAACCGTTCAGCGGGAACTGGATGTGCAGCGCCTGCTCGCTGCCGGTCCGAACCAGTTCCCCTACGGCGCGAAAACGCTTCAGCGGCAAAGGTAACTTCGCGTTGCTGGCGACCAGGGTTCCCTTGGGCGACTTCGGCAGCGGGACCAGCGTCTTGCCGGTCCGGGCGAAGGCATCGAACAGGATGGGCGCGGCCGCCACGCGCCCGATCAGGCCGGGAACCGGCGCGCCGTCGGGCCGGCCGACCCAGACGCCGATGGTCATGCGGCCGTCGAACCCGACCGACCAGGCGTCGCGATAGCCGTAGGAGGTGCCGGTCTTGAAGGCGATGCGGTTGTGCGCGGCGTTTTCCGGCGGCGGGGTGCCCAAGAGCACGTTGCCGACCTGCCAGGCCGCGACCGGATCGAGCAGCCGCAGCGGTTCGCGGTCGTCCTTGGCGGCCATCACCTCGCGCAGCGGCTTGGTGGTGCCGAGCCGGGCGAAGCCGGCATAGAGCTGGGCGAGGTCCTGCAGCGTCACGCCGACGCCGCCGAGGCCCATGGCAAGACCGGGCGCCTCGTCCTTGGGAAGCACCAGATTGCCGCCGGCCTGCCGCAGCCGTGACGACAGCCGGCTCGCGCCGACGCGGTCGAGCAGCACGATGGCCGGCACGTTCAGCGACAGTTGCAGCGCCTTCTTCACCGGCACCGTGCCCTGGAACGTCATGTCGAAGTTCTCCGGCGCGTAGGAGCCGAAGCGGACCGGCCGGTCGTCGATCAGACTGTCGGGATGCACGAAGCCGTCCTCGAAGGCGAGCCCATAGATGAACGGCTTCAGCGTCGAGCCCGGCGAGCGGATGGCGCGGGTCATGTCGACCTGCCCTGCCCGGCTCTCGTCGAAATAATCGGCAGAGCCGACCCGCGCGAGCACGTCGCCGCTGTCATTGTCGACCACGATGATGCCGACCGAGATGTTCGGTCCCAGCGCAATGGCGCGGTCCCGCGCCAGCGGCTCCAACACCTTCTGCAAGGTCGCATCGAGCGTCAGCTTGATGACGGGCGTATCCTTGACCGTCGCGAGCGCCGCGTCGGAGGCGTGCGGGGCCAGGATCGGCATCGGCTTGCGCAGCTTCGGCACGGCGACCGCCTTGGCCTGCGTCGCGTCGTCGGCGCTGACCACATGCTCCTCGACCATGCGGTCGAGCACGCGGTCGCGCGCCTTGCGCGCGGCCTCGGGATAGCGGTCGAGCCGGCGCGTTTCCGGCGATTGGGGCAGCGCCACCAACAGCGCGGCCTCGGCCAGCGAGAGCCGCCTCGGCTCCTTGCCGAGATAGGCAATGGACGCCGCGCGGATGCCTTCGAGATTGCCGCCGTAAGGTGCCAGCGCGAGATAGAGGTCGAGGATCTCGGCCTTGCTCATGCTGCGCTCGATCTCGATTCCCCGCACGATCTGCCGCAGCTTTGCATAGAGCGAGCGCTGCCGCCGCGGCTCCATCAGGCGCGCGAGCTGCATGCTGATCGTCGAGCCGCCCGAGACGATGTGGCCGCGCGTCCCAAACTGCAACGCGGCGCGCCCCAGCGCGAAGGGGTCGAGGCCGTTATGCGCGTAGAAGCGCTGGTCTTCATAGGCGAGCAGCAGTTTCAGATAGGTCGGATCGACATTGGCCTTGGCGTCGACCGGCAGCCGCCAGCGACCATCGGCCATCGCATAGGCGCGCAGCAGCTTGCCGTTGCGGTCGACGATGGTGGTGGAGACCTGACGCGCTTCGTCGAGCGGGAGAGGTCCGAGGGAGTAGACCCAGCCGACGAAGCCGGCGATGGCGAGGATAACGCTGAGCGCGAACGCAGAAAGGATACGAAGGCCCCTGCTCCTTGCTCCGTCATGGCCGGGCTTGTCCCGGCCATCCACGTTCTCGCCCATAGCGCCACTGTCCGTGGATGCCCGGGACAAGCCAGGGCATGACGACTGAGTTTGGGGCGCTGCCTCGCTCATTGCATCGCTCACTTCGCCGTCCGCACCTCGACGGAGCCCGTGCCTGTCCGGCCATAGCGCGAGGGGTTGTACATGTCCTCGACATAGGCCTGCGGCAGCACGTATTTGCCGGGCGAGACCGCGCGCACGACATAGGCGACGGTGAAGACCGCCTTGGAATCCGAGGCCCGGTCGACGGCCGCGGTGAAGCGGTCGTCGCGGAACTCGGTGTTTTCGGGCTCCTCGCCGTCCTCGATCCAGTCCAGCGTGCCGCTGTCGCCGGACGAGACCAGCTTCGGATTGTCGATCTCCAGACCCGCGGGCAGATAGTCGGACACCATGATATGGCCATACTCGGGCTTGGCCTCGGTGATCTTCAGCACCACCGCGAAGCGCTGGTTCTGCTTGACCTTGCTGATGTCGGCGGGCTTGCCGTCGAGCGTGAAATAGCTGCGCTCGATCTTGAAGCCGTTGGACGCTGCCGGCTCCGGCGTCACCGGCGAGCCTGACACCGAGATCACCGCCTGCACCGGCGCATCGCCGGTGTTGGTGATCTTCAGCGGCTTGCCTTCCAAGGTCGCGGCCTTGTAGCTGCGATAGAGCGCGGTCTTGACGCTTTGGCCGTCAACCTCGATCGAGAGGTTCTCCTTGGCCAGCGCCCGCGCCGCCAGCACCAGCCACGCATTCTCCTGCGTGGAGGTGTAGGGCGTGAGCCCGCGCGCGGTCTCGACGCGGGATACGGCCTGCGTCAGCGTCGCCTTCGGCGCGTTGCCCTCGCTCGCAAGCGAGACCAGCGCGGCGGCATCGCGCAGCTGCGAGCCGTAATCGGTGCGGCCGAACTCCAGCACCGGCTTCGGCGCAAGGCTGTCGAGGGCCGCGCCATACACCCGCTCGGCGCGATTGCGGTCGCCGACCAGCGCCAGCGCGGCAGCAAGCTGCGACTTCGCGATCGGCGTTGCGAGGTTGGCGAGCTTGGTGTCGGCGAGATAGCGGAGATCGCCGATCGGAGCTGCGCCATTGCGCGCAAGCACGTAGAGGCCATAGGCGAGATCCCGCCCGCCGTCCTTCTCCGGCTCATTGCCGTTGACGACGGAATTGCGAATGCGGTCGAGCGCGTTCTTGAACAGCACGTCCGGCACCACAAAACCCTTTTCACGGGCGCGGGTCAGGAAGTCCGTGACGTAGGCATCGAGCCAAGCATCGTCGCCGCCGGCCGACCACAGGCCGAACGAGCCGTTCGAGCCCTGGCGTGCCAGCAGCCGTTCGATCGCGTCGCGGATGCGCTGGTCGACCTCGGTATCCATGGCCAGATGCGCGCCGGCAGCCAAGTCGTTGACATAAAGCAGCGGCATGGCGCGGCTCGTGATCTGCTCCGAGCACCCATAGGGATAGCGGTCCAGCGCCTTCAGGATCGTCGCTGCGTCGAGCGCGGTCGACAGGCTGGCCGAGACCGAGACGCTGCCGGTGCCCGGCACGAGGTCGGCGAACATGTCCGAGCTCAGCGTCAGGCTCTCGCCCTTGGCCAGGGTGCGGATCGAGCGCCGCGCCAGCACTTGCGTCGCCGCCTTGACGTCGAGTGCATAGTGGCGCGCCAGCGCCAAGCCGTTCGGTCCCTTGATGTCGACGTCGAGCGTCGCCTGCCCTGCCGCGGTCGCGTCGATCGCCAGTGCGAACGAGTTGCGCTGCTTGGCGGCGAGCTTGACCGTGGTGGCGGGATTGCCGGTCATCTTCACCGGGCCGCCCGTCTTTACGTTGATGACGTAGTCGCCGGCCTGGCCCTCGACATTGTCGATCTCGAGGTTGACCGTGCCGTGGTCGCCATTGAGCAGGAAGCGCGGCAGGGTCGTGGTCAGCACGACGGGGTCGCGGATCACGACGTCCGTGTTGGCGCGGCCGAGCTTGGTCGCAGTCCACGCCACCGCCATCACGCGCGCGGTGCCGGCGAACTCCGGAATGTCGAAGCTCACTTCGGCGGTGCCGTCAGCAGCAACCGTGACGATGCCCGAATAGAGCGCCAGCGGCTTCTGCGCGGGCGGCGAGCCCTGCAGCTCGGCCGCGCCGGCGTCGCCGCCGGACTTGATCTGGCCGCGCGTGCCCGACATGCCGTCGATCAGTTGCCCGTAGAGATCGCGGATCTCCGCACTCAGGCGGCGCTGGCCTAGATAATAATCATCCGGCGCCGGCGGCTTGTAATTGGTGAGGTTGAGGATGCCGACGTCCACGGCAGCGATCACCACCTTGGCGTCTTCGCCCGGATTGAGCCCGTCAAGCTTGACCGGGATCTTCAGCGTGGAATTCGGGCGGATCAGCGCCGGCGGCGTCAGCTTCACTTGCAGCGTACGGGTCTGCTTGTCGATGCCGAACCATTTCAGGCCGATGGCGCGCCCGGGCATGCGCTGGGCGGCGGCGTCGAGCGGACGGCGCAGCGTCGCCACCACATAGGCGCCGGTGCCCCAGTCCTTGCCGACCGCAAGCTTGACCTGCGCGGTGCCTTCCTTGACGTCGATGGTCTGCGTCGTCAGCAGGCGATCGCCGAGCACGTTGACGGTGAGCTTGCCGGCGCTGCGGACATTGACCGACACGGTCATCGTATCGCCGGAGGCATATTGCGGCTTGTCGATCGAGGTCTCCAGCAGGTCCGGCGTGTCCGCGCTTCCGTCGGAGTACCAGCCAACGTCGAACTGCACTGACGTGACCGGGCCGTCGGCATCGCTCGACTTCACATCGAGCCGGTAGCGGCCGGGCTGCGGGCTGAGCGAAATCCGCGACGGCTTGTCGGCGGCGATGGTGACGTCACCATCCGAAACGCGCGAGGTCGACTTGACCGGCTCGTACTCCCAGTAATTGTTCTGGCGATACCACTGGTAGCGCGACTCCATCTTCAGGAGCTCGTAGCGCAGACCGTCGCGGCGCAGTCGCTCACCCTCGGGCGAGACGAACACGACGTCGAACTCTGCCTTGTCGCCCTCGGCGACGTTCTTGTCAGCGAACAGCGGCTTGATGCCGATCATGGCGGTCGCGGGAGCGACCGGCAGCACGAGCTTGCGCTCGACGGCGCGCCCGCCGGTCTCGACCATGCGGACGAAGATCTGCGCCTCCTGCGGGCGCGTCGAGGCCGGCTGCTTGTCCAGCGTCACCGGGAAGGTCGCGACGCCGTTGGCGTCCGCCTCGGGCAAATTCTCCAGCGGCGTGCGCTCGTTCGAGGTGGTCTCCTCGTCGGCGACACCGAACTGATAGCCGGCAAAGCCCGGACGTTCCGACGCGGGCGCGATCAGCATGTCGCCTTCGAGCTGGAGCCCCGAGGCCGGCGCGCCGTAGAGGAAATGGCCATCCGCCTTAAGCTCCACAGGAGCGTTAGCTTTGATCAGCTTGTCCTTGGCGGACAAGTCGAATTCGATCCGATCGGGGACGTAGTCCTCGACCATGAAGGTGGTTTCGCCGACCGACGATCCCTTCGGATCGGTGAAGGCGCGCACGCGCCATGTGCCGGTCGGGACGGCCGAGTTGAGCGGCAAGGCGAGCGAGCGGCCACCGGCGCCCTGGTCGGGCAGCACGGCGCGGCGGTATTCGACGCCGTCGGGGCGTTCGATCACCAGGGTCATCGGCCCTCCCGTGATGGCATTGCCCTGCCCGTCGCGCAGCAGCGCGGTGAGATAGACGGTCTCGCTGGAGCGGTAGACACCACGCTCGGCATAGACGAAGGCGTCGGCACCCGCGGGCACTGTACGGCCGGAGACGCCGCGATCCGACAGGTCGAATGCGCTGGTCTTCAGGCTCAGGAAGGCATAGTCGGCCTTCTCACCCGTGACGGTCAGCATGGCCGGCGACAGGCCGCCCTCGCCGCGCGCGAGGCCCGCCTCGAACAGCACATGGCCCGAGTCATCGGTCTTGCGCGTCGCCAAAATCTCGTTGTTGCGGGCAACCAGCCGAACCTCGGCCTTGCCAACCGGATCGGTCGAGGCCAGCGAGTTCACGAAGACATGGATACCGTCATTGCCGGAATAGGCTGAGACGCCGAGATCGGAGACGATGAACCATTGCGTGGCGAGCTGATAGTCGTCGTCCGAGCCCGGGCCCTTGGCCGCGGCCGTCATCACGTAGACGCCGGGCTGCAGCTCGCCGAGCGCCTGGTCGACCGGAAATGCGGTGGTGACGTCCTGGTTGAGCGTCATCGCGGTCGCCAGTTCGCCGCTCCAGACCTTGACGCCGCGCTCGCCGCCGAGGTCGCTGAGCTGGTATTTCGACAGCGTCTTCTGGAAATCGCTGTCGACCACCGTGTTGATCAGATTGCGGTCGCCGATCCGGAAGACGTTGACGCTGACCGCGGGCGTGTTGACGCTGACCACGGGGATGCCGCGCTGGCCGGTTTTCGGCAGCACATAGGCGCGGCTGGTGAAGCGCACGAAGGGCTTGCGGTCGCGCACATAGACGTTGAACTCGGCCGATTTCGGCAGGCCTTCCTTCACGGTGGACGGCAGGCCGGCGCGTAAGTTGATGTTGTAGCGCTCGCCATGTTTCAGCCCGTCGACGCAGAGCTGCTTGCCTTCGGCCGACAGCGCCGGCTTGTCCTGGCCCGCCAGCGCGAGGTACGGCGTGAAATCGGTGCGCTTGGCCAGCTCCTCGGAGAACTGGAAGCAGGCGCGCGGGCTCGCCGAATCCGAGTCCACGGTGTAGTCGAGCAGCCGGAAACCGTGCTCGTCGCGCATCTTTTCGTAGCTCCCACGGACGTCGGCGACCTCGCGCATGTCGAGCGACAGCCGCAGCGCATCCAGCGCCGGCCGCCACAGCTTGCGTTCGGCCAGCGACTTGCCGAGCACGGCGAGCGCGTCGGCCTCCTCGCCCGGATTGCCGGCGCGCTGGTAGGCGATGTAGGCGGCGGTCGAGGCGCGCTCCAGCAGGAACGTCTGCTCGCTCGAGCTCTTCGGCGAGATCTGGAAGATGACCTTGGCGAGCCGCAGCCAATTGCCGGCATCGTCGGGCGTGGTCGCGGCGATCTGGCCGAGCACCGACAGCCCAGTGCGGAAATCATTGCGCCGGAAGGCGGTATCCGCGTCGGTGCGCAGCGTCGCGCCGGTCTTGGCGACCGGCCCCGCCTCGCTCTTGATCTGCGCCTCGAGCTTGATTGCGGAATCGGCGAGGTCATCGCGCTTGAACGCCTTGTCCGCGGCGTGCGCGGCCACGAGGCCGAACGCCAGCGTGGCGCAGAATGTGACGGCGCGAACAAGACCGATCATGATGGACTCCCGGGATCGCGGACGAACGCCGCGTGAGCATGAAGTGCGCGGAAAGGTGACGGACTCAAGGCGATGGAACCAGATGTGCAAATCGTCGCATTCGCCATTGCAAAGCAAGCCCTGAGGTGACCGATCGAGATACCGGAGCGCACGCCGTCCGATGGCGCAGCCATACCTGCCCCGTCGACCGGCG
This sequence comes from Bradyrhizobium cosmicum, assembly GCF_007290395.2. Taxonomy (NCBI): domain Bacteria; kingdom Pseudomonadati; phylum Pseudomonadota; class Alphaproteobacteria; order Hyphomicrobiales; family Nitrobacteraceae; genus Bradyrhizobium; species Bradyrhizobium cosmicum. The sequence continues at coordinate 3,964,101 of NZ_CP041656.2, forward strand.
GTCGTATCCCGGAAGCTGGCCAGCGTTCCCGGCGATGTGAAACATCGTCCAGTCCGCTGCCACTCGACCCGGCACCCTGACACCCCACCGTCCCGCTTTGTCGCGTCGGCAGGGAAAACGGTTCGGTTCAGGCTTGGCTGACTTGAGGATTTTTCATATTTGACGTGATAGAAGACCGGCAGGCGGTAGCCGAGGCCGGCTCCAGACGGTCCCGTAGCTCAACTGGATAGAGCATCAGATTTCTACTCTGAGGGTTGCAGGTTCGATTCCTGCCGGGATCGCCAGCCGTACAAACGAAATCATCAAGATAAATCAGTTCTTAGCACTGCCATCAGCGGCCGAGCCGACCGTTCTCATCGGAGAACAAGTGCGGACAAAAGGGGCCATTTGCGGCGAAGTGAGACGCATAATCCCCGGAGAAATCCCCGGAGCGGAAGCACATAAATCAAGCCCGGCGCGAGAGGCTCGTGCCCGGCTCGACCCAGCCTGCCAGAAGTCATCCTCCCGGCGATCGCGCGCGACGGATCAGCCAGACCTTGTCGAGCGCGATCAGCTCGTCTCCGTCGTGCCAGACCGTTTTGACCGCGTTGATCGGATCGAGGTTCTTGCCGGATCTCACCTCAGCCTCGGTCGAGCTATAATTCTTGTCGACCACCACGAAGTTGGGCTCCTTCACCGAGCGCGCCATGCTCGATTGTTCGTTGCGGTTGGCCAAGAGCAGCGCATCGTTGATATGCGGCACCTCGCAATGGTAGGCAACATAACCCTTTCCAAAACCGACCATGGGCACACGGTAGAGATACAGCAGCGTCGCATCGGACCCGGCAATGCCGGCGATAGCTTGGGCGTCGGCCGCTGCCTTGCTTGATGCCGACACCTTGGCGGCGAATAGATCGTCGATCGCCGGCGCGGCGCGCCAAGCCGACAGCAGCACGACACCGACAGCGATCGCCACAACAAGGCGACGCGCCCGACGGTCACCGGCGGCGTACCATGCGGCGACGAACAGCAACGGCACGGTGGCGGCTACGCCGACGACATAGGTTTCGCTGTATCGCGTCAACACGGCCGCGACGGACGCCAGCGCCGCCATTGCGGCTCCAACGGCGACTGCGCCGGCGAACGGAGATATTTGGCGCCGCAGCGTGGCAATCGCGACCGCCAGCAGAAGCGACGACGCCACGACCATCACCACCGGCAGCGCCGTGGCTCCGCTATCCCAACTGATCGTTATCGACTGCAGCACGTCCGCGAGGCTGGCGTTGGCCTCCGAGCCGGGGCCATGGGTGAAGATCGCCCAATGCAGCCGACGCAGCGCCGCAAAGTAAAACGGGCCGATCACCGTGAGCCCAACTGCATAGATCAGGCCGATGCTGACGATATGGAAAACCAAAAGGCCGCGCAGGAGCCGCAGCACAGACGCCACGCCGAGCGGCCTGACCCCGAACAGCGCGAGGTAGGCAAACGCAGCTAGCAGCGCGCCCCAGACGTAGAGAAAGCTGACCTTGAGCAGATAGGCAAAGGCCGTCGCGATCCCGCACAGGACATAGGGCCAAATACGAAGCGGGTCCTGTGCCAGCCGCACCAGCGCAAGAACAAACAGCGCGTTGACCGCAAGCGCAAAGGTCTCGGTCAGCGGATTGACCGAACGAAACACCGATTGCGGGGTCACTACGAAATAGAGCGCGAGCGCGACCAGCAGCACTCCGGCCGGCGCGAGCCGAGCCGCGCTGCGGCGCCAAGCCAGCACCAGCAAGCCGGTCATCAGGATCCCGCAGATCTTGAACGAGGCGAACAACAGCGGCGCGTTTTCGATCAGCCGATCGAAGAACGTCAGATCGGAGCCCAGCGCACCCCTGCCGAGCGCGGCAAACGCGGCAAGCCAGCTGAAGACATAGAAGGCGACCGCCGGATGATAGCCCATGGTCCCCGTCCGGTAGAACGCCAAATCATTGAGCCTGGCACCTGCGTTGCAGACCGCGGCGAGATATTCGAGCGAATAGTCGTCGCCGGCCCAAAGCGAGCTCGGATAGGCAAGCACGAGACTGGCGAGCGCGACCATCAGACTGGCGAGCAGCAACGGCCCGACCCATCGGAACCCCATAATTTCTCCTCCCGAGAGAATCAGGTTACCGACACAACTTCGGCGCACTTCAATCTTTACGCGAAACAAAACTTTTCCTCAACTGCAACGAAAGGTTAAGCTGGATTCTCACTGGGGCCGCAGCTCGACGAGCAGCCAGACAATCGCCTGCGGCGGGATGCCGAGCCCGCCATTCGCCTCCTTTGCGCCAGAGACCGCGGCCGCCTTCTCGATGATCCAGGCCAGCGCGCCGGCGCCGCCGAAGCCGGGGCTGCTGCCGATGATCTTGCCGGCCCAGCCCTTGACTTGGTCGGTGATGGCGATGGTCTGCACGCCCTGCTCGCGCAGATCCTGCGTCGTGGCGTTGGCGCGAACCTCCGACACCGGCCGCGGCTCGGCGCGCGCCAGCGTGGCGAGCAGATCGTCGTCGATGCCAGGCGATAGCGGCAGATCATGCTCATGCCGAAACGCCAGATTCTCGGCCTCGGTGCGCGCCTTCGGCATCAGCTGGCCGTCGACGCAGCCTGCCTCGTAATAGCCCAGCTCGCGCAGGCGGGTTTGCACCTGGACGGCGGGACCGGGCGCCGGCTCGCCGCGTTCGCCGGAGGCGCCGAGCAGAACGTTGGGGATCGCCGCGTCGACTTTGGTCGGCCCGGATCTGCGCCTTGGTCTGCGTGCCGAAGTCTTAGCCGATGCCGCCGGTCGGGCCGCTCTGCTCGCCGGGATATTCGAGCACGTGGCGATATTTCTTTTCGTAGATGGCTTGGTTCGTCACCTCCTCGGCGACGACAAGATCGAACGACGCGCGCGAAATGCCATGCAGGTCGAGCACGTGATGTCCCCCTCAATGACGATGTTTGTGTTTGGAAAAGCGGGATTGCGCGAGCCTCAGGCTTGACACTGCCTCTGGTTGTAATATCAACTTTCAGTTGATGATGACCGCCGTTGCACTTATTGGACTTACCGCGCTGCTATCGGCATTCGCGGCAGTCACGACGTGGAGTTTTTTTCACGCTCGGAATGGCGAGTGGCACACGTTCAGCGGCAACAGAATGCGCCGACGCAGGCCGGATGGGTCGTGGGAAATCCGCAATGCCGATCCAGAGGAGAACGACGACCACATTCAGAACTTCCCGATGTGATCAACACACCGCGTCGATCGCCGCCGTCCAAAGCGTCGCGCAGGCATCCGAACCCACGCCCGCAAAATGGGCATCTCGTCCGCGACCAGGAAGCATTGGAGGCTGCAGTTGCGGTCCGATGCACATGCATGCGTTTGGCGGCAATGATGCCGACTTGGTATCGCTCGGCGTCAAACTCCTCGAGTCTGTCGCCCGCGCGCACGCCTTCCTCGACGGCAACAAGCGCGTCGGCTTCTACACGGCGGCCGCATTTCCAGATATCAACGGGTGCGTATTTGCGCCTCCCGATGAGGAAAAGGTCAGCAGGTGGGTCGAACAACTCGCCACACATGAGATTGACGCGTTCCGGCTCACCGACCTTCTAAGACCTTACATCGTCACTCCTCCGTCCCAGGAAAAATCCCCGGAGCGTGGCCCAGAAGATGCCTATGCCTTTGTTCAGTAGCGGATAATTTGTCCGCGTCCGGCATGTTTCTACTCTGAGGGTGGCAGGTTCGATTCCCGCCGGGATTGCCGGTCGTACAAACGAAATCATCAAGAGAAATCAGTTCTTAGCACTGCCATCAGCGGCGAGCCGACCATTCTCATCGGAGAACGACTGCGGACAAAAGGGGCCATTTGCGGCCAAGTGAGACACAAAATCCCCGGAGCCTTTTCGCAGAGCGTCCCCCCCTGCAGTTCTGACGCACGGCGAGAGCGTCACGATAGGAACGCGCGCCATGGATTCTGCTTAACATCATGCCGGCTCGCCGCCTGAGCTGGCGGAGCGGCACCGGTCAAGTGCCCGTGTTATATCTTCGCCGGGGCCAACCGACAGCAAAACGCGCCGTGTTATTCCAGAGACGAACTACTTATCGGATGATCCGCTAGTCCGCACCCGGCGGATGATCAACCACGCATCCGCCAGCGGCACGATTTCGTCTCCGTCCCGCCATGTGGTGGCGACAAGATTGATCGGGTCGAGATTCTTCCCCGACCTGATCACCGCTTCCGGATAGTTATAGCCCTTGTCCGCGATGACATAATCGGGATCCCTAACCGTCCGAGCCATGCTGGACTGCTCCGGTCGATCGGCCTTAAGCAGAGCGGCCGTGATGCCGGGCACGCCGCAGTGCATCGACACATAACCCTTGCCATAGCCCGGCATTGAGACGCGGTAGAGAAAGAGCCCCTTGGCATCGGGCCGCATGCGCTGATGGATCGTTGCCATATCGGCCTCGGCCCGGAACGAAACCTCGGTCTTATCAAGGAACAACTCCCTGACGGCCGGCACGGATCGCCATGCCGAGCCGAGCGCTAAGCAAGCCGCAACAGCACCGACGGCCGAGCGCGCCGAACGACTGCCCGCCAGGAGCCAAGCGCTGATGCAGAGCAGCGGAATCGTTGCGGCGACCGCAAGGACGTAGGTGTCGCCGAAGCGCGTCAGCACCGCCGCGACCGATCCCAGCGCGGCGATCGACGCTCCGACAGCGATCGTGGCGGTCGCGGGCGGTATACGGCCGGTCTTTGTCCCGACGATCACCGCAAGCAACTGTGCCGGCGCAACCAGAAGCACGATCGGGATTGCGGTCGCACCGCTACGCCAGCTCACAGCAATAGACCCGAAAACATCAGCGAGGCTGCCGTTGGCTTCGGATCCGGCCCCATGGGTCAGGATGGCCCAGTGTAGCCTCAGCAGCGCCGAAAAATATTCCTGGCCAATGAAGAGGAAGCCGACGGCGCAGATCACTGTGATGCCGACCGCGTGCGACAAAACGAAACGCGCCCAAAGCGCCGATTGCCGATAGGCGCCGAACAAGGCGACGTAGAAGAACGCGACGAGTAAGGCGCAGTAAACGAAGAGGAAGCTCACCTTGAGCAGATAGGCGAAGGCGCAAGCGAGACCGGCGAAGACATGAGGCCACCAGCCAAGCGGCGCCACGGCGAAGCGCACGAGGGCGAACGTGAACAGCGCGGTGACGGCAAGCGCAAAGGTCTCGGTCAGCGGATAGACGGCCCGGAACATCGCCTGCGGCGTCACGGCGAAATACAGTGCAAGGGCGAGCAGCACGATCGCGGTCGGCGCCAGGCGAACGAGCGGTCGCCAACAGACCAGCACGAGTAGCCCGGTTGTCACGATCCCGCAGGCCTTGAGCGAAGCAAACAACACCGGCGCATTGCCAATCAGGCGGTCAAAGAACGGCAGATCGGCCCCGATCGCGCCGCTGCCGATCGCGGCAAAAGCCGCCAGCCAGCTAAAAACGTAGAACGGAACGGCCGGGTGATAGGCCATCGTTGTGCTCGGATACATCACGAAGTCATTGAGCCGCGCGCCGGCATTGCAGGCGGCAGCTAGATACTGGAGCGAATAATCGTCGCCGGCCCAGAGCATCGAAGGATAGGCCATTGCGAGCCCCGCCAGCGCGGCGAGCAGCGCCACCAACAGAGCCGGCCCGATCAATCCATGAACCCGGAACTCCATATATCCCCCGCGTGACGGCAGCAGCTGCGTGCCGTTAAGAGCGGCACGACAATCACTACGCACAGTTGCACCCGCCCGGCAACCCCAACCAAGGCGCGAGACGCAGTGCTTTGCACGGAATAAGGAAAAGCCCGGCGCGCCAGGACTGGATCAAAGTGAAGAACCGGACGCACCCGGCGATGATGAGAGTGATGGATCAGATTGGCTAGGGACGTCAAAACCTTCACCAGTTTCGAATTCCTCAGCTCTCTGCCGTATGCGATCACAGCCCTCGTGGTCGCAAATACCCTTTGGTTTGAAGACTCGAAGATCTGCAACGAACAGGCTAGCACGGCTCAGATCGCATCGATCTGCGCAATGGTTGCCGTGCCCATACCCTTGACCTGCGGACAGACGATCGAGCCCATGGGGTCGGCGAGCGAACCTGCTTGAATAGCCCGAGACAGAACAGGCAGAAGGATCACATGACTCGGCACGACAGCAGCAAAGGTGTGGCCCCTCGTGGCCGAGCGCTGTTTCAAGGATGGCTGAGATCGAATGAGAAAGCTCGCGCCGCCGGCATGGCACTGCGGGCTGAGACGCGGCGGTCATTCCAGTCTCATCACCGGGGCGGCTTTCTCTCTCCTGGCGCGCCCTTGGCCAGCAGGCGTCAGCACGATGTACCCCCGTTCATCATCAACGCACTACACGCAGGCAACTTGCCAATCCGCCGTCCTTCACGAACGCGTGGGTGCCTTCGCCCCGGACTTTGATCCCGGCATATGAGCCCTATCTATGCGCCGGGCGACGCGCGCCCGATAAGGAATACGATGCGAACCGAGTGGACGAGAATGGCGATCGCATCTGCGGTGGCCGCGATCGCGATGTGTTTTTTGGCAATCGACGCAGGGGTCGTTAACTCCAGTGCGATCACGAAGCGCATCGAGATGGCGCAGGCGTCCATCGCGAACATGGCTGCGAGTCAGCATCAACTCGCCTTCGCCGTTCAGGCGTGGGCGCGGGGAAGCCACCAGAAGCAACCTGTACAGCAAACACTGGCGATCGATTGATCTGGACAGCCGGTCGGCCATTCGATCGTTCACGATCCGACTCCGCTTCGTTCCCAAAGCACGAATCACGACCGCAAAAACCGGCGCCGCACATCTCTTAACGCTGCGTTTCGCTCGCGCGGATTGATCGCGCAGCGGCGCATCCTGCCGGCTGACGAGCGATCAGTCCGTCCGCTCGCCGCGCCGATCGCGGGCGAGCTGGTGCCAGGCCAGGGCCAGCTGGATCAGTCGCTGCCGGTCGGCGCCTTCGGAGGCCGCGGCCTGCTTCATTGCGGCCTCGGCTTCGTGCTGCGGGTCGTACTTCGTACACATGAAGTCGACATTAGCCGACCGATTTCGACAGGCGCATGGCAATTTCCTCCGTATGAATGCGGGGTGGTTTTCGCGCCATTCGAGCAAGCCGATCGCGGGCCCGTTTCGGTTAATACGGATGGCCTGAAGACAGAGGCCGGCGCGACCATGTCCAGACATTTCCGGCAGCGCGCCATCGGAATGGGTTTCATGCAGACGCATCTGTGAATTGCATCACAGCCTGGCCCCGGGGCCTCGGCTAAAACCGCGTCAACCGCTCGCATCGGCGCGAGAGGGCATGGGTGGTCCGTCATGACACGAGAAGCAGCGGCCGAGGTTCCCGTCCCGACCCAGCGCGTCAGATCCGACCTGGTGGGGGCCGCGTTTCTCGCGGCAATCGCCATCGTGATGCTGGCCTGGATCGCAGGCCTGGTCTGGGCAACGATGACGTTCTTCAACTGGCTGGTAGCCTGACGCCCGAACCGATCAATCGATCGGCGGCTCCCACCAAAAAAGAAGCGGGCCTTACGCCCGCTCCTTCACGTCGGATCCTTGACTGCAACTCAATAGCACGCGCGGGGATCGGCCTGCACATACTGGCCGCTGGGATAGCGGTAATAGCAATTGCCCTCGGCCAGATAGTAGCCGGGGCGCGAAGCGGCCGTCGCGCCGGCGATTGCACCGGTCGCACCGCCGATCACCGCACCTGCGGCCGCCCCCGAGGCATTGCCCGAGATCAGGCCGCCGAGCACACCACCGACGATGGCACCGCCAAGTGCGCTCACGCCGGGATCAGCCGGCGGCGGAGGAGGCGGCGGTTCGTAGGCGACCGGCGGGGCGTAGGCCACCGGCACGTCGTCGTAATAGTCTTCCGAGATGTAGGCGGGCGGACCGGCCATCCGCTGCGGATAATAATACCAGACGCCGCCAACGTCCCACCACCAGCCGGAGCGGCCGTTGCGGACAGCCTGGCGCCAGCGCCCGCCATCCCAGGCGCGGTTGCCGCGATAGGCATGGCCACCCCAATCGCGCTCGGGGGCTGGCCCGCGGGCATAGTTGCGTCCCGGCGGCGGGCCGCCGGCATTCTGCGGGCGGGGACCAGGACCAGCGGGGCCCGCACCCGCATAACCGGGACGAGGGCCGCCAGCCTGTGGCGGGCGACCAGGCTGTCCTTGAGACTGAACCTGCGGCTGTCCCTGAGGCCGGGCCGCCTGCTGCGGCGGCGGCCCCTTGCGCATGTTCTGCTGATTGTTCGGGGGCGGCGGACCTGCGCCGGGTCCCGCCTGGGGCCTGGGCGGCAAGGACTCCTGTGCCTGCGCCGGGACGGCGAGCAACGCCATGGCCGAAACCAAGGGAATGATGATCTTCATGCGGCTGGACGCGCTCATGCGTGCTGGACCCCCTACTCTTTCGATTGCCGTGGTCCCATGCGCGATAGACGATTCGCTTCGCGCCGGGCTGATGCCGGCCGACATAACTGATCTGCTTTGGTCGGCTAAGTCCCGTTACAAATGATTAAGATCACGGCATTTTTTCGTCCGCACGGGTCGCGCGACGGAGTGCCCCTAGCGGGCCGGCTCGATGACGTTGCAGTTGCTCCGCCCCGACATCAGGCAGTCCTGCATCCTGCTGGCGGCGGTGAGATCTCGGGCAAGCCACCAGCCGACGCCGAGGATCACGATGGCGATGACCAATCCGGCCACGGCACCGCGGCGGTTGTCACCGGATGGTGGCTTCGGCTGCGATTTTTGCAGTTCGCCCGGCTCGGGCTTGGATTTGGGCCCAGTCTTGGGCTCAGTCTTGGACATGGCTGACCGATCGCAGGGGTGAGCGGGCTTTATCACCTCTGCGGCCTGGCGTCACATCCTGACCGATGCCCGGGCGTTACCCCCGGGTCTGCCGGATCGCGTCCTTGCGCGAGGTTTCGACAGCCGGAATCGCCTCCCGGACCCGCGGTGCGCAGCTCGTCAGCACAAACGCGGTCTGGGTGCATTCCCAATCCGCCCCCAGGACGGCACTTTCGAACGGCTGCGGACGGGCGAGCAGCAGCGCGGCGCCGGCCACGGCCGCCACCGCGACGGCTATTGCAAACGCCTTCAGGCTCCGTCTTGGGAGGGTCATGCCCTTGCTCCGTCTCGTATCGGGCGGACGCTAGGCGCCGCGCCGTGGGCCCCTTATGAGGCACATCACAATTCGGCAGTTTTTCGGGGCTACGAGAGATCGTCGGGGGTGGCGATTTTTCGTCTACCTGATCGGCTGCGATTATAGGTGGCTTCGTGACGCGCGCCGATGTACACGCTTCTTCGTCGCGCGGCGCCCGCTATGCCCAGCCGACGTACCAACCGGCAGTGATGTAGGACTGAAAGCGAGGATGACAAGGTTCGTTCGATGAGTGGATTCAGGGAACCAGGTTTTTCCGACCGGCAAAAGGCCGCGCAGGAAGCACGCAAAAATCTTTTGAACAAATTCAAGTCGCAGCCCGGGCCGGATGACCCCGCGGTATTGGCGAAGCGTGCCGAACGCGAGGCCCTCGCAGCCAAGCGCGCCGAGGCAAAGGCTGCGCGCGAGGCGGAAAAGGCCGAGCAGAAGCGCCTCGAAGAAGAGGCCAAGGCCGCCGAAGCTGCGCGCATCGCGCGCGAGGCCGAAGAAGCGATCGCGAAGGCGGCCGAGGCCGAGGCCGAGCAAAAGGCCAGGCGCGACGCTCGCTACGCCGCCCGCAAGGCCAAGCGCAAGTAACGTTCAAAAGTCACGTTCAATTGAACTTGAATTAATAGCTTCACTCCGGGGGCGGTCCACGTGACCGCCCCCGGAGTTTCGAGAGCGCGCGTCTGCCTGTCGCAAGCGCGCCAGACGATGGCGGACGATCAGTTTTTCTTCATCCCGTCATCCTTCTTCATCCCGTCCTTCGACATGTGGTCCTTCTTCATGCCGTCGTCCTTGGACATGGTGTCTTTCTTCATGCTGTCCTTGGACATCGTGTCCTTCTTCATCATGCCGTCGTCCTTGCCCATCTTGTCCTGGGCAAAGGCGGCTGGCGACAGCGCCAGGCCAAGCGAGAGAGCGACAGCCGAGACGCCGAGCACGATGCGGGTACGAATGGTCATGAGAGTCTTCCCTTCGAGATGATGTTTGCCAGCGACGGACGCCGCTATCTCATCGACGAAGGGCGGGGCCTCCTTGTTACGTCGTCGCTGAGAAATTCTTTGGGACAACCCCCGTCCGCGTGTTCGCCGCAATCTCATGCGCAGTGGCTGCGCCGGTCGTTCAACCGCCGAGGGCAACAGGTGTGCAGCGCAGCAAGGCCGGCCCTTGCCGCGGCATTCCATCTCGAACTATCAGATGAGAGAACATCGGGTGGAGAACCGGCTAGGATGGGCCTACGCCCTGGTCTCAAAGACCCCATCCAGATCAAACCCAAGAAGAACAACCGTCCAAGGGAATCGCACCATGCTCACGCGCCGCCATTTGATCGCGACCGCCGTCGCCGCGCCCGCCATCCTCCGCTTCGGTACCGGCACGGCGCATGCCGCGACCACGCTGAAGATCTCGCATCAGTTCCCGGGTGGCACCATCGACAAGGGCGATTTCCGCGATCGGCTCTGCCGCATGTTTGCCGCTGAAGTCGCAAAGCGCAGCAATGGCGATATCGCGGCCGAGATCTACCCGAACTCCTCGCTGATCAAGACCAACGCGCAGTTCTCGGCGATGCGCAAGGGCGCGCTCGACATCAGCCTCTATCCGATGCCCTACGCCGGCGGCGAGCTGCCGGAGACCAATATCGGCCTGATGCCCGGCCTCGTCACCACCTACGACCAGGGCCTGCGCTGGAAGAAGGAGCCGGTCGGCAAGGCGCTGACCGACTTCCTCGCCGACAAGGGCATCATCCTGCTCACCTGGGTGTGGCAGGCCGGCGGCGTTGCCAGCCGCTCCAAGCCGATCGTCGCACCCGAAGATGCCAAGGGCATGAAGGTACGCGGCGGCTCGCGCGAGATGGACATGGTGCTGCAGACCGCCGGCGCCTCGGTGCTGTCGGTGCCGTCGAACGAAATCTACGCGGCGATGCAGACCGGCGCCTGCGATGCCGGCATCACCTCCTCCACCAGCCTGATCTCGTTCCGCCTCGAAGAGGTGGCTAAATCGCTGACCTCGGGCGCGGGCGCTTCGTACTGGTTCATGCTCGAGCCGCTGATGATGTCGAAGGCGATCTTCGACAAGCTGCCGAAGAACCAGCAGGACATCCTGCTCACCGTCGGCACCGAGCTCGAGGCCTTCGGCCGCAAGGGTGCGCAGGATGACGACGTCGAGGTCGCCAAGGTCTACGAGAAGGCCGGCGCCAAGGTTTCGGCCCTCGATGCGGCGACCGTCGGCAAATGGCGCGATATTGCCCGCGACACCGCCTGGAAGGATTACGGCGCCAAGACCGCGACCGCGGCGAACCTTCTCAAGCTCGCCACCGACGTCGCGGCATGATCCACGGTCCGCTTCCGGATCGTGACGGCCCGGCAAACGCCGCCGCGGGCACAGGGCTCGCGGTGGCGCTCGATCGCGCTCTCGCCATCCTCAACAGCATGATCGTCGTGTTCGCAGCGATCGCGCTGATCGCGGCCTGCGCGATCCTGAGCTACAGCGTGCTCAGCCGCGCCTTGTTCAAGGCCGCCAATTACTGGCAGGACGAGGCTGCGGTATTCCTGCTGGTCGGCGCGACCTTCATGACGGCCGCCTATGTCCAGCAGAACCGCGGTCATATCGGCATCGAAGCCTTCGTCGGACTGCTCTCGCCGCTGGCAAACCGGATCAGGCTTTGGCTGGTCGATGCCGCTACGTTGCTGTTCTGCGCCTTCTTCACCTGGAAATCGTGGACGCTGGCGCATGAAGCCTATGTCGACGGCCAGGTCTCGAACTCGATGTGGTCGCCGCCGCTCGCCATCCCTTATACGCTGATGGCTCTCGGCATGAGCCTGCTCTGCGTCCAGATCATCGTGCAGCTTGCGCTGCCTCTCACGGGGGCCAAGCGGCCATGAGCGTGTTCGGTATCGGTCTCGCCTACGGACTGGCGACGCTGTTCGTGATGTTCTCGGGCATGCCCATTGCGTTCGCGCTCGGCGCGGTCGCGGTCGTGTTCATGGGCATCTACATGCCATCGGCTTCGCTCGATACGGTGACGCAGAACGTCTACGAGGAAATGGCTTCGATCACGCTGCTGTCGATTCCGCTCTTCATCCTGAAGGGGGCCGCGATCGGCAAGTCGCGCGCCGGCCAGGATCTCTATTCGGCGCTGCATGCCTGGCTGCACCGCGTGCCCGGCGGTCTCGGCGTCGCCAACGTCTTTGCCTGCGCGCTGTTCGCGGCGATGGCCGGCTCCTCGCCCGCGACCTGCTCGGCGATCGGTTCGGCCGGCATCCCCGAGATGCGCAAGCGCGGCTACTCCGGCGGTTTTGCTGCCGGCATCATCGCCGCCGGCGGCACGCTCGGCATCCTGCTGCCGCCCTCGATCACCATGATCCTGTTCGCGGTCGCGGCGGAAAAGTCGCTCGGCCGGCTGTTCCTCGCCGGCATCGGGCCCGGCCTGCTGCTGGTCACGCTGTTCGGGGTCTACGCGGTGTTCCGCTTCCGCCGGGAATATGCCGCCGCTGAAGCCGTCTACAAGAATGGCGGACCCGAAGCCGCAATTCTGGCCCGCGACGAGTACACGCTCGCCGAACGCTTCAGCGTGCTGCCGCGCGTGATCCCGTTCGTGCTGCTGCTCACCGGCGTCATGATCGCGCTCTATGGCGGCTATGCCACCCCATCGGAGACGGCCGGACTCGGCGGGCTGCTCGCGCTGGCGCTGATCGCCGCGATCTACAGCGTCTGGCGGCCGAGCGACCTTGCCCCGATCATGAAATCGACGATCCGGGAATCGACCATGCTGATGATGATCATCGGCATGTCGCTGCTCTATTCCTACGTGATGAGCTATCTGCACATCTCGCAGTCGGTCGCCGAATCCATCGTCGCGATGCACCTGCCCCGCTGGGAGCTGCTGTTTGCGATCCTCGTCATGGTCGTCGTGCTCGGCTTCTTCCTGCCGCCGGTCTCGATCATTCTCATGACCGCGCCGATCATCCTGCCACCCCTGCGTGCCGCCAATTTCGACATCATCTGGTTCGGCGTGGTCATGACCATCGTGATGGAGATGGGCCTGATCCACCCGCCGGTCGGATTGAACATCTTCGTCATCCGCAACGTCGCGCCGGATATTCCCCTGCGCGAGGTGATCTGGGGCACCCTGCCCTTCGTGCTGCTGATGATGCTCGCGGTACTGCTGCTGTGCTTGGTGCCGGAGATCTCGACCGGCTTGCCGGATCTCGTGATGGGACCGGACGGAAGCCGATAGCGGCAATCACAACTGCCGTAGGGTGGGCAAAGGCGCGCAGCGCCGTGCCCACCATCTCTTCATGACCTCGCTAGAAGCGGTGGGCACGCTTTGCTCACCCTACGAGCGCATCGATTACGGCTCGCTCTTCCGCCGTGATTTCGGTGCGATCGTGCTTCCGGCGACGACCTGCAACAGATCCTTGCGCACGGCCTCGATGTGCCGCTCCAGGAAGCGGCAGGCCTCATCCACCTTCTCCGCGCGGCAGAGGGCGATCAGATGGGCGTGCTCCTTTTCCGCAATGCCCATCGCCTTGGTGTTGGAGAGCTGAAGGCGCGTATAGCGGTCGCTGGTCTGGAGCAGCGACAGCACGATCGCCCGCGTCCGCGGCTGCGGGGCGTGGACATAGAGGGCCATGTGGAAGTCGGCGTTGAGCTGGCCCCAGTCACTGACATTGCGCGCCTTGATCGCCTTCTCGAACTGCTTGTGGATGCCATCGAGTCCTTCGAAATCTTCCGCCGTAAAACGCGGCGCCGACTGCGCCAGCAATCGCGGCTCGAGAATCCGGCGCAGGTCGAACACGTCGTTGATCTCGTCCAGCGACAGCTCGGAGACGATGGCGCCCTTCTGAGGGACGATGCGCACCAGGCCTTCCGCCTCGAGCTGGAATAACGCCTCGCGCACCGGGATGCGGCTGACGCCATAGGTCTCGCCAAGCGCATCCTGGCGCAGCTGCGATCCGGCCGGATAGGTGCCGTCGAGGATCGCCTGCCTGAGCTGGTCGACAATCGCAGCCGACAGGGTGCGATGCTTCAGAGGCTGTTTCATCTGACCTTCTGTTGTCCTTCCCGACTCACCCGGCCGACGCGGTCTCTCTCTTGCATGTTGCGGAGCCCGGCAAAAGTGAGTGCCCAGCAAACGCGCGTCCTGCCGCCGAAATGACCGCAATCTCCGTTTGACACCCAAAATGTATAAATTATACATTTGCCGAAAGCACGACAATTCTCTGGCTGTGGGGCCTCCTTCATGATCGAGCAGACGATGCCGGCCACGCGCGCATTCAGCGTCCGACGCTCGGTGATCCGCGCTTCCAGCGCCCTGCTCGCCGTCGAGCGCGTCGCGCTGATGGGCCTGATGTACGTGCTCACCGGCCTGATCCTGCTCAACGTCGTCACCCGCTATGCACGCTTCCCGATCTACTGGATCGATGAATCCGCCGTCTATTGCGTGGTCTGGCTGACCTTCATCGGCGCGTCCGCGATGACGCGGCTTCGGCTCGACTTCGCGGTGACGATGCTGACGGAACGGCTTTCGCTGCAGCACCAGAAGATCGCCAAGGTGATCTCCACCGGGCTAGTTGTCGTGTTCGGCGTCGCGCTGATCGTCACCTGCGTGCTCTGGATGGATCCGATCGGGCTCGCGCGCGCCGGCTTCGACGGGCGCAAGCTCGCCGCCGAAACCTTCAATTTCCTCTACACCGAGCACACCCAGACGCTGAACTGGCCAACCTGGGTGCTCTACCTGACGCTGCCGATCTTTGCGGTGTCGATGACGGTGCACGGCCTCGCCAATCTGCTGGAAGATCTCGAGCTGGTCCCGCGCACGCCGCCGAAGGGCTTTTCGCTCTCCGAACTCGACGGGGTCAATTGATGATCACGTCAGCCGCCTTCGTCGCAATCATGCTGGTCGGCGTGCCGATCGGCCTGTGCCTGTGCCTTGCCGGCCTGGTCTACATCGCAGCATCCGGCAATCCCGTGCTGTTCCAGTCCTATCCGCTCCAGCTGTTCGGCGGCGTCGACAGCTACGGCCTGATCGCGATCCCGCTGTTCATCCTGATCGGCGAGATCATGAATGGCGGTGGCATCACCCGGCGCATCGTCGACATGGCGATGGCCTTCGTCGGTTCACTGAAGGGCGGGCTCGCCTACGTCAACATCCTCGCCAACATGTTCATCTCCTCGATCCTGGGATCTGCGACCGCGCAGGTCGCGATCATGGCCCAGATCATGGTGCCGGAGATGGAGAAGAAGGGCTACGACAAGACCTTTGCGGCCGGCCTCACCGCCTATGGTGGCATGCTCGGCCCGATCATCCCGCCGTCGGTGATGTTCGTGGTCTACAGCGTGCTGGCGCAGGTCTCGGTCAGCGACATGCTGATCGCCGGCATCGTGCCGGGTGTCATCCTCACGGTGATGTTCTGCCTCGTCATCGCGCTGATGGGATACGTCTACAACTATCCGCGCGCCGACTATCAGACGCCGCGCCAGCGCGTCATGACGATCCTGCGGACGTCGCCTACCCTGCTGATCCCGATCGTGATCGTCGGCACCATCTTGGGCGGGCTCGCCAACGCGACGGAAGCCGCCGCCGTCGGCGCGGTCGCGGCAGCCCTCGTCGGAAAATACTGGACCAAGGAATTCGAGTTCTCGCAGCTGCCGCAGATGATGCTGCGCAGCGGCATCTATTCGGCGATCGTGCTGTTCCTGGTGGCGGCAGCAGCCGTCTTCTCCTGGGTCCTGATCTTCGGCAAGGTGCCGCAGGAAACCGCGGCCTGGATCCAGACCGCCGCCAAGGACCCGGTCAGCTTCATGCTGATCTGCAACGTGATCCTGCTGGTGATCGGCACGGTGATCGACGGCATTCCCGGCCTGATCATGACGGTGCCGATCCTGCTGCCGGTCGCAACCGACGTCTATCACATCGATCCCCGGCATTTTGGCGTCGTGGTGGTGATCAACCTCGTGCTCGGCCTGCTGTCCCCGCCGGTCGGCCTCTGCTTCTTTGTCGCGGCCGCCGTGACCGGGGCCAAGCCCGGCAAGATGTTCATGGTGACGCTGCCGTTCTTCGTCATCTCCTGCGTCCTCCTGGTGCTGCTCTCGCTATACCCCTCGCTCTCGCTGATCCTCGTCAAATAGTCCGTTCGAAAGGAAGCCCGACCATGCCGCTTTCACGCCGCCGCTTTCTCGCCGCCAGTGCCGCCGCATCGGTGTTTGCGCCGTCGCTGGCGCTCGCCCAGGCCAAGGAATTCCGCCTCGGCCTGATCACGCCGAACGGCCATTCCTGGAACAAGGCCGCCATTAAATTCGGCGACGAGCTCAAGGCCGCAACCAATGGCCGGCTGACCCTGACCGTGTTCCACTCCGGCCAGCTCGGCAACGAGCCCGCGATGATGCAGCAATTGCAGTCCGGCGCGCTCGACATGGGCTTCATCCAGGCCGCCGAACTCGGTTCGCGCGTGCCGCACATCGCCGCGATCAACGCGCCCTACATCGTCCGCTCGACGCCGGCGGTCGCGAAGTTCGTGCGGCATCCGGCAGCGGTGAAATTGTTCGAGGTGCTGCCGCAGGAGACCGGCACCATCGGCCTCGGATGGGGCATCACCGGCATGCGCGCGGTGTTCTCCTCCAAAGACCTGAATTCGCTCGCCGACATAAAGGGCATGAAGCTGCGCATCAACCCGACGCCGGTCTATCGCGATTTCTATTCCTCCCTTGGAGCTGCGCCGACGCCGATCCCGACGCCTCAGGTGTTCGACGCTATGGCCAACGGCCAGGTCGACGGCCTCGAGGCCGATCTCGAATTCTCCTGGAACCAGCGCTTCGACAAGGTGTCGAAAGTGATCCTGCAGATGAACGCTGTCTTCATGCCGATGGCGGCAGTCGTCTCCGGCCGGGTCTGGCAGTCGCTCCCCGCGGCTGACCGTGAGCTGATCACCAAGACGATCAAGGCGACGCTGGACGCGCAGATCGACGAGCTCGCCGGCAACGAGCCGGCGCTGATCGAGAACTTCAAGAACGCGCCGATCCCGATCCGCCAGGTCCCGGCCGGCGACACCGAGGCGGTCATCGCCGAGTTCGACAAGATCTGGCTGCCCAAGGCACCCGTCCTCGCCGAGCTGCGCAAGGTCGGCGCGACGCTCTGATCCCACCCGCCATCCTCTTTATCACGCCCGGCGGACCCAGCCCCCCGCCGGCAAGCTTACTTGGAGTCACATCATGAGCCGCCGCGTTTCCTGGGAAGGCGTCTTCCCGGCCGTCACCACGCAATTCCACGACGATCTCTCGCTCGACATCGACGCGACCGCCAAGGTGATGGACGGACTGATCCGCGACGGCGTCTCCGGCCTGATCGTCTGCGGCTCGGTCGGCGAGAACACCTCGCTGGAGCGCAAGGAGAAGGTCGCGATCATGGAGACGGCGAAGTCCGTCGCGGCCGGCCGCGTGCCCGTGCTGTGCGGTATCGCCGAATTCACCACGGCCTTCGCGGTCGACACCGCCAAGGAAGCCGCGCGGGTCGGCATCGACGGCGTGATGGTGATGCCGGCGCTGGTCTATTCGTCCAAGCCGCACGAGACCGCCGCGCATTTCCGCGCCGTCGCCAGCGCGACCGACCTGCCGGTGATGCTCTACAACAATCCACCGATCTACAAGAACGACGTCACCCCCGACATCCTGGTCACGCTCGCCGACGTCGAGACCGTGGTCTGCTTCAAGGATTCTTCGGGCGACACGCGGCGATTCATCGACACAAGAAACATGGTCGGCGACCGCTTCGTGCTGTTCGCCGGCCTCGACGACGTCATCGTCGAGAGCGTAGCGATGGGCGCCGTGGGCTGGGTCTCCGGCATGTCGAACGCTTTCCCGCGCGAAGGCGAGACGCTGTTTCGCCTCGCCAAGGCCGGACGCTTTGCCGAGGCGATGCCGCTCTACGAATGGTTCATGCCGCTGCTGCACCTCGACGCACGCCCGGACCTCGTCCAGTGCATCAAGCTGTGCGAGCACATCATGGGCCGCGGCACCGCGCTGACCCGCCCGCCCCGCCTCGCGCTGCTGCCGCAGGAGAAGGCCGAGGTCGAGGCGATGATGGCGAAGGCGCTGAAGAACCGGCCGCGCTTGCCGGATGTCGGGCTGAAGGCGGCGTAAGAGGCCTTACGCCGTCGCCCGCCTCTTCTTCGCATTCAACGCCGATGCCACGCGGCTCACCGGCGGCTTGCCCAGCACGCCGCTCATCGCGTTGGTCGCGGCCAGCAGCTTGTCCATGTCCACGCCGGTCCTGACGCCCACGCCCTCGAGCATGTAGACGACATCCTCGGTCGCGACATTGCCGGTCGCGCCCGGCGCGTAGGGGCAGCCGCCGAGGCCGCCGGCGGCGGCGTCGATGACACGGACGCCCTCCTCCAGGCCGGCATAGAGATTGGCGAGTGCCTGGCCGTAGGTGTCGTGAAAATGCATCGCAAGCTTGGCGGCGGGAATGTTGGCGCTCACGGCGCGCAGCATGTCTTTCGCCTTGGCCGGCGTGCCGACGCCGATGGTGTCGCCGAGCGAGATCTCGTAGCAGCCGAGCTCCCACAGCGTGCTGGCGAGATCGGCAACCGCCTTCGGCTTGATCTCACCGTCGAACGGACAGCCTAGCACGCAGGAGATATAGCCGCGGACCCTGACGCCATCGGCCTTGGCGCGCGCCAGCACCGGCTTGAACCGTTCGATGGACTCCGCGACCGTGCAGTTGATGTTGGCGCGCGAAAAGCCCTCGGAGGCAGCCGCGAACACGGAGACGACCTTCGCGCCGGCGGCGCGCGCGGCGTCATAGCCCTTCTCGTTCGGCACCAGCACGTGGAATTCGGCGCCCTTGATGCGGCTCACGCCGCGCAGCACGGCGTCGGAGCTTGCCATTTGCGGGATCGCCTTGGGCGAGACGAAGGCGCCGACCTCGACCGCATTCAGCCCGGCCGCCACCAGCGCCTCTATGAAGGCGATGCGGGCCTCAACGCTGACAGGTGTCTTCTCGTTCTGCAGGCCGTCGCGCGGCCCCATTTCGATGATGCGAACGGGATCGCTCATGATCTCACTCACCCGCCGGCTCGACCACGGCGAGCTCGACGCCTTCCTGGACGATGTCGCCGACCTTGCATTTGATCGACTTCAGGACGCCGGCATAGGGCGCGCGCAGCGTCTGCTCCATCTTCATCACCTCCAGCGTCAGGATCGGCGCGCCCTTCTCGAGCGTTGCCCCCTCCTCGGCGAGCACCGCGACCACCGTGCCCGGCAGCGGCGCCGCAATCTTGTCCGCGCCGGTCTGCTCCTCGGTCTCGCCGCCGAACGGATCGACCCAATGCAGGTCGAAACGGCCGTTGCGCGTGCGCAGATACAATTCGTGGCCGTCGATCACGGCCGCAACCTGCGACTTGACGCCATCGAGCGTCAGGTCGAAGCCGCCCTCCTTCGGCGCAATCGCGAACGCCAGCTCGCGGTCGCCGATCACAAGCGTCGACGGGCCGCTGCCGTAATTCAGCGTGACCTTCTGCTCCGTCCCAGGTCCGATGCCATGGCCCGCCCGGAAGACGAAATTGCGCTGCCGGCGGCCGACAGGCATCCAGCCAAAGGTCTGCCAAGGCGAACTCAAAGACGACGCCGCGTTTGCCTGCGCGGCCTGCTGCTCGTCGTTGATAACAGCGGCGACCGCGGCGCACAGCTCGAGCTCGCCGGGCGCTGCCGGGGCCGACGTCAGCACCGCCAGTTCGCGCTCGATGAAGCCGGTGTCGATCGCGTTTTTCCGCACCTTCGGATGCGTCATCAGCGCCGACAGGAACGGGATGTTGGTGACGATGCCGCGGACGTCCGACTCTTCCAGCCCGCGGTTGAGCCGCTCGATCGCGACATCCCGCGTCGGCGCCCACGCAATCATCTTGGCGAGCATGGCGTCGTAATACGGCGAAACGCTATCGCCCTCGCGATAGCCGGCGTCGATCCGTAGGCCCCCGCCTTCCGCCGGCAGACGCCAAGTCGAGATCCTGCCGACCGACGGCATGAAGTTCTTGGTCGGGTTTTCGGCATAGACGCGCGCCTCGACAGCATGGCCGCTGAGCCGGATCTCGTCCTGCTTCAGCGGCAACGCCTCGCCGAAGGCGACGCGCAGCTGCCATTCGACCAGGTCAATCCCGGTGATCAGTTCGGTCACGGGATGCTCGACCTGCAGACGCGTGTTCATTTCGATGAAGAACACGTCCTTGCCGTCGGAGACGAACTCGATCGTGCCGGCACCGACATAGTTCACCGCGCCCGCCGCCTTTCGCGCGGCGGCGCAGACCGTCTCGCGCTGGGCAGGATTGAGCGTCGGCGACGGCGCCTCCTCGATCACCTTCTGGTGCCGGCGCTGCAGCGTGCATTCGCGCTCGAACAGCGACAGCATATTGCCGTGGCTGTCGCCGATGATCTGCACCTCGATGTGGCGGGGATTATCGACATATTTCTCGATCAGCATGCGGTCGTCGCCGAACGCGGCCTTGGCCTCGCGCTTGGCGCTGACGATCGCGGGGCCAAGCTCGTCGGCCGAGCGTACGATGCGCATGCCGCGGCCGCCGCCGCCGGCGGAAGCCTTCACCAGGATGGGGAAGCCGGCCTTCTCGGCCGCCTTCGCCAGGGTCGCATCGTCCTGGGCATCGCCGTGATAGCCAGGCACCAGCGGCACGCCGGCCTTTTCCATCAGCGCCTTGGAGCCGGACTTCGAGCCCATCGCCGTCATCATCCCGGCGGTGGGGCCGACGAAGACGAGGCCAGCGTCGTAACAAGCCTGCGCGAACTCGGCATTCTCGGACAGGAAGCCGTAGCCGGGATGCACGGCCTCCGCACCGGTCTTGCGGGCGGCCTCGATCAGCCGCTCGACGCTGAGATAGCTATCGCGGGCCCGTGCCGGCCCGAGCAGCACGGCTTCGTCGGCAAGCGCGACATGCATCGCGTCGCGATCGGCCTCGGAATAGACCGCGACCGTGCGCAGGCCCATGGCGCGCGCGGTGCGGATGACGCGGCAGGCGATCTCGCCGCGGTTGGCGATCAGGAGCGTGCGAAAACGCCGGTAGAGCTTTGAGCGGTCCATCGCATCACATCCTGAACAGGCCGAATTTCGTGGGCTCGATCGGCGCATTCGACGCCGCCGAGAGGCCAAGGCCGAGCACGTGCCGTGTGTCGGCCGGGTCGATCACGCCGTCGTCCCACAGGCGCGCGGTGGCGTAGTAGGGATGCCCCTGGCTGTCATACTGCGCGCGAATGGGCTCGCGGAATTTATCTTCGTCTTCCTTCGACCAGCTATCGCCCTTGGCCTCGATATTGTCGCGGCGGACCTGGCTTAGCACCATGGAGGCCTGCTCGCCGCCCATCACCGAGATGCGCGCATTCGGCCACATCCACAGGAAACGCGGCGAATAGGCGCGGCCGCACATGCCGTAATTGCCGGCGCCGTAGGAGCCGCCGATCACGACGGTGAACTTCGGCACCGAGGCGGTCGCAACCGCGGTGACCAGCTTGGCGCCGTCGCGCGCGATGCCGCCGGCCTCATACTTCTTGCCAACCATGAAGCCGGTGATGTTCTGCAGGAACACCAGCGGAATGCCGCGCTGGCAGCACAGCTCGATGAAATGGGCGCCCTTGAGCGAACTCTCGCTGAACAGGATGCCGTTGTTGGCGATGATGCCGACCGGAAACCCCCAGATATGGGCGAAGCCGCACACCAGCGTCGTGCCATAGAGCTTCTTGAACTCGTCGAACTCGGAGCCGTCGACGACGCGCGCGATGATGTCGCGTACATCGAACGGCTTCCTGCCATCGACGGGCACCACGCCGTAGATCTCCTCTGCCGCGAACAGCGGATCGCGCGGCGGATGCATGTTCAGATTCGGCCGCGTGGACGGCTTCAGCGTGCCGACGATGCGCCGGGCAATGCCGATCGCATGGGCATCGTTCTGGGCGTAATGATCGGTCACGCCCGACTGCCGCGAATGCACGTCGGCGCCGCCGAGCTCTTCGGCACTGACGACCTCGCCGGTCGCGGCCTTCACCAGCGGCGGGCCGCCGAGGAAGATGGTGCCCTGATTGCGCACGATGATGCTCTCGTCCGACATCGCCGGCACATAGGCGCCGCCTGCCGTGCAGGAGCCCATCACGATCGCAATCTGCGGAATGCCTTGCGACGACATCTGCGCCTGGTTGTAGAAGATGCGGCCGAAATGCCGTTCGTCCGGAAAGATCTCGTCCTGCAGCGGCAGGAAGGCGCCGCCGGAATCCACCATGTAGACGCAGGGAAGATTGTTCTGCCGCGCCACGTCCTGCGCGCGCAGATGCTTCTTCACCGTCATCGGATAGTAGGTGCCACCTTTGATCGTGGCGTCGTTGGCGACAACAACGCATTCGCGGCCTGCGATGCGCCCGACCCCGGTAACCACGCTCGCCGAATGCACGTCACCGCCATAAAGGCCGTAGGCCGCGAGCGGCGACAGCTCCAGGAACGAGGTCCCGGGATCGACCAGGAGGTCGACGCGCTCGCGCGCCAGCATCTTGCCGCGCGCGGTGTGGCGGTTGCGCGAGACCTCGCCGCCGCCGCCGGCGACCTGGCTGAGCTTTTCGCGAAGATCGGCGACGAGGCCGCGCATGGATTCGGCGTTGCGCGCGAAATCCGACGAGGAAGGATCGATACTGGAATGAAGCGGCATGAGGTCCCGCGTTTCTGGTGACGTGATGAGAGGCCGCGACAGCGCGCGGAAGTTCTGTACGAGTGGAAGCCTAGGCCGTTTCCGCCATCAGTTCGCGGCCGATCAGCATGCGGCGCACCTCCGAGGTGCCGGCGCCGATCTCGTACAGTTTGGCGTCGCGCCAGAGACGTCCCACCGGGAATTCGCTGGTGTAGCCGACGCCGCCAAGCGCCTGGATCGCCTCGCCCGCCATCCACGTCGCCTTCTCGGCGGAATAGAGGATCGCAGCGGCGGCATCCTTGCGCAGTGTGCGCGCATGGTCGGCGCGGTCGCAGGCGCGGCCGACCGCATAGACATAGGCGCGCGTGGCCTGCCAGGTCGCGTACATGTCGGCGAGCTTGCCCTGCATCAGTTGGAAGTCGCCGATCGGCTGGCCGAACTGCTTGCGCTCGTGCATGTAGGGCACCACCGCATCCATGCAGGCCGCCATGATCCCGAGCGGGCCGCCTGAGAGCACCGTGCGCTCATAGTCGAGGCCGGACATCAGCACCTTGACGCCCTCGCCCACCTTGCCGAGTACGTTCTCCGCAGGCACCTCGCACTCGTCGAAGAACAGCGGATAGGTGTTGGAGCCGCGCATGCCGAGCTTGTCGAGATGCTGGCCGTGGGTGAAGCCCTTGAAACCCTTCTCGACCAGGAAGGCGGTCATGCCGCGCGGGCCGGCCTCCGGATCGGTCTTGGCGTAGACCACCAGCACGTCGGCGTCGCCGCCATTGGTGATCCACATCTTGGAGCCGTTGAGCACATAGCGGTCGCCGCGCTTGTCGGCGCGCAGCTTCATCGAGACCACGTCCGATCCCGCGCCGGGCTCGGACATCGCGAGCGCCCCGACATAGTCGCCGGAGATCAATTTTGGCAGATAGCGCTGCCGCTGCGCCTCGTTGCCGTTGCGGCGGATCTGGTTGATGCAGAGATTGGAGTGGGCGCCGTAGGACAGGCCGACGGCCGCGGAGCCGCGCGAGACCTCCTCCATGGCAACGATGTGGGCAAGATAGCCCATGTTCGAGCCGCCATATTGCTCCGGCGCGGTCATGCCGTGCAGGCCGAGGTCGCCAAGGCGCTTCCAGAGGTCGGCCGGGAACAGATTGGCCTTCTCGATCTCAGCGGCGCGCGGCGTGATCTCCGCCTCCACGAAGGCGCGCACGGTGTCGCGCAGCATGCTGATGTCTTCGCCCAGATCGAAGTCGATGCTCGGGATGTTCAAGGCGATTCCTCCGTCTTTTATCGCCCGAACCTACCTCCGTCCGGGCGCCCTGGCGGTCGAAAAGGTTGCATTTTCCGCCAAGTTTGGCGAGGATTTTTCATGCCTTTTCAAGCCGCCACCGCAACGCCGCGCCGTGCCGTGACCCCCGCCGCCTTCGTCCGCGGCGTGGTCGCCGCCTATGCCCGCTACGGGCGGGACGCGGCCGAGGCCCTGGGCAAGGGCCAGGTCACCGAAGACCTCGTTCATTCCGGGGACGGACGTATCACGGCGGCCCAGTTCGAGGCACTGGCCGGTCACGCCATGCGGGAGCTCGACGACGAGGCGCTCGGCTGGTTCTCGCGCCGGCTGCCTTGGGGAACCTATGGCATGCTGTGCCGCGCCTCGATCACGGCGCCCAATCTCGAAGTCGCTCTCAAGCGCTGGTGCCGGCATCACCGCCTGCTGACCGAGGACGTGCTGTTCGAGCTCGCGGTTGGCGACGAGACCGCGACCATCTCCATCCGCGAGCAGCGCGACCTTGGCCCGCTCCGCGAATTCTGCCTCGTCACCCTGCTCCGCTATGTGCTCGGCTTCTCCTGCTGGGCGGTCGATTCCGCCATCGCGCTGCGCGCGGCGGAATTTCCCTTTGCCGAGCCCGGCCATGTCTCGGTCTATCCGACCATCTTCTGCAAGAACCTGAGCTTCGATGCGGGCAGCGCCCGCATCGTCTTCGACAAGCACTATCTTTCGCTGCCGTTCACGCGCAGCGCGGCCGATCTCGACAGCATGCTCAAGGGCGCGTTGCGGCTGACCGTGCTGCCTTACAGGCGCGACCGGCTGCTGGTCGAGCGCGTTCGCCGCGTGCTTCGCAACGCGCGCGGCCGCAGTCTCGGCGCCGAGGATGTCGCAAGCGAGCTGGCGCTCTCCACCCGCACCATGCATCGGCGCCTGCGCGAGGAAGCAACCTCGCTGCGCGATCTCAAGGAAGAGGCAAAGTTCGAACTGGCAAAACGGGAGCTGATGCGTGGTCGTGCGCCGATCAAGCGCATCGCGGAGATCGCCGGCTTCCGCAACGAGAAGAGCTTTTCGCGCGCCTTCCGCAGCTGGACCGGCGCGAGCCCACGCGAGTTTCGCGGGCGCTATCGTTGAGTCCTGCAAGCGCGTACGGCCTCCGCGATCGAACGCAGAGGCCGCATTGTTACGCTAGTACCTATATTGGACTTAGTTCGAGTTGGTCTGGCCACCCGAACGAAGCTTGGTACGCGACTGCGTCTGCTTCGGCTGGAAGGCGAGCGCATCGTTGGTCTTCGCGCCGCCGGCCTGCGAGCACGAGCCGCCGATACCACCGGCCGCCTGCCGACAGGCTTCCATCGTCGGAAAGCCGCAACCGTGCGCGGCCTGGGCGCCATTGGTGATACAGTAGTCGTCGGCCCTGGCAGCCGGCGCGGTCATCACGAGAAACGCAGAGGCGAACAGCGTCGCAGCGGAGGCGACGAACGTCTTCGAGGTCGAGGTCATGTTGTCTTTTCCTGCTTGAGGGTCCCACAAAAGAATCCCCGGCATGCGACACATGCTGAGGTTCACACCTCGCATCTAGGCGGCGCACGGGCTCCGACAATCACGGATCAGCGCATTACCGGACTTCCCAAATCACATGTCACAGTTAGGTGAGTTACTAACTTATAAATTCATAATAATCGAAACTATATTCCCTTAGCGGTCAGCCTTCCGAGTCGGAATTATTGTGCGCAGCCTAGGTTGCCGGCGCCGTCAGTTCCTGCAACGGCAGCGGCACATCCTTGGCGACGCCCAGCACCGGAAAGCTGCGGACGTTTTTCACGTTCGGCATCGCGGCGAAATGCAGCAATTGCTGACGCATGCTTTCGACGCTCGGCGCGACGCATTTGAGCAAGTAATCGGTGTCGCCCGAGATCCGCCAGCACTGCTGGATGCGCGGGATCGCGGCGATCGAACTCTCGAACGTCTCCAGCACCGGCTGGGCTTGACTGCCGAGCTGGATCGAGACGAACGACACCACTTCGAAGCCGAGCCGCCGCTCGTCGATGACGGCGCGCACCGCCTTGATCACGCCGCGGCTGAACAGCGATTTCAGCCGCCGCAGGGAGTTCGGCGCGGACACGCCGACGCGCAGCGCCAGCTCGTTGTTGCGAACCCGCCCGTCCTGCTGCAGCTCGGAGAGTATCTTCAGATCGACGCCGTCGAGCTGGTCACGCCCGGCCATCCCCTACCTCGTCATGGTCGTGTCATGCGAGGCAGCGAAGCACGCGGTGGTATTGGTGCCAAGGGCTCGCGAGCTCGGCGATTAGCCGCTCCCGTCGTCATGGCCAGGCTTGTCCCGGCCATCCCCGTTCTTTCGTCGCCCCAAAACGTGGATGCCCGGGACGCGCCCGGGCATGACGCCTCAATAGAGTCTGGCTGGGCTCAATGCGTCCAGGGCTCGCCGCGCCGGAACGAGAAATTGTCCGCATAGGCGACCGGGCGACGGATCGAATCCTGGGGCTCGATGACCTGGTAGGCGATGCCTTTGCGCTCGCAATAGGCGATGGCTTCTTCCTTGGAGTGGAAGCGCAGGGTGATCTGCTGCTTCATGTCACCGGACGAGGTCCAGCCCATCAGCGGTTCGACCGCGCGCGGCTGCTCCGGCTCGTAGTCCAGTTGCCATTCCTTGGTCTTGGACCGGCCGGATTGCATCGCGTTCTTGGCGGGCTTGAAAATGCGTGCGGTCATTGGCAGTCCGGGCCCTCTTCGTCTTTTCGTTCGAATTCGATGCGTCACGGTGGCAGTTGGTGGAAACCGTGGGCATAGATAGTATAGAGACACCTTTCGGGAACTGATCAGTGATTCCGGCCCCCGGGTCGCCTCACCGACGGTATAGTCATTATGCTGCACCGTGACAATTGCGTACCCGCCTTCCACGCGCCGGGATCCCCACCCGGCAGCACCGCCACGCCAACCTCAGCGTAACCGCCCCTCCGAAAGCCCCCTCGCATGGCCTTCCTGAACATCAGCGCTACCCTTCCCGAGAAAGGCCGCGACCTCAGGCTCGACCTGTTTCGCGGCGTCGCGAACTGGGCGATCTTCCTCGACCATATCCCTGACAACGTCGTGAACTGGATCACGACCCGCAACTACGGCTTTTCCGACGCCGCCGACCTGTTCGTCTTCATCTCCGGCTACACCGCCTCCTTCGTCTATGCCCGGATGATGCTGGAGCGCGGCTTCATCGTCGGCGCCACCCGGCTCACCAAGCGGGTCTGGCAGCTCTACGTCGCCCATATCATCCTGTTCGTGATCTACATCGCCTCGATCAGCTATCTGGCGCTGCGCTTCGGCGATTCCGAGATGATCAACGAGTTCAACGTCGCCGGTCTCGTCGACAACGCCACCGAGACGCTGCGCCAGGGCCTGTTCCTGCGCTTCAAGCCGCTCAATCTCGACGTGCTGCCGCTCTACATCGTGCTGATGGGGCTGTTTCCTCCGGTGCTGTGGTTCATGCTGCGCAAGCCGGACCTGACGATGGCGCTGTCGATCGTGCTGTGGCTCACCGCGCGCCACTACGGCCTGAACCTGACCGCCTATCCGGCCGGCCAGTGGTATTTCAACCCGTATGCTTGGCAGGTGCTGTTCGTGTTCGGCGCCTGGTGCGCGATGGGCGGGGCGCGGCGCTCGATGACGGTGATCAACTCGCCGATCACGCTCTGGTTCTGCATCGGCTATCTCCTGTTTGCGCTGGTCATGACCATGGCCGGCCGCTTCCCCAGCTTCGGCGGCATGTTTCCGGAATGGCTGTTCTCGGCGTTCAACCCGAACGACAAGACCAACCTTGCGCCCTATCGCTTCATCCACTTCGTCGTGATCGTGATCATGGTGATCCGCTTCGTCCCGAAGGAGTGGCCGGGCCTTGAGTGGAAGGTGTTCGACCCGCTGATCGTCTGCGGCCAGCAGTCGCTCGCCGTGTTCTGCGTCGGCGTGTTCCTGTCCTTCGTCGGCCATTTCGAGCTGTCGATGAGCTCGGGCTCGCTGCTGGCACAGATCTTCGTCAGCGTCGCCGGCATCGCGATTATGACCACGGTCGCCTACTATATCTCTTGGTCGAAGAAGCAGGACAAGCCGCTGAAGCCGCCGCCGGCCAAGCCGGTGGCCGCGCCGACCGCCAAGGCTGCCTGAGCCCGCGACGCGCCTGCCCTCCAGGCGCGTCGTCGGGGTGGCCGTTCCGTTTTCGGCTGGTCCGGGATCGGATTGACCTGCGTCAACCAGAGGGGCGGCCGGCCGGAATAGTGTCGGCACGACATGCGCCGCCACATCAATGTCGGCGTCCTCCCCGTAGACAAGGCCAAACACATGCCCTCTCATTTTCACGCCGTGGTCTGGATCGACCATTCCCAAGCCAAGATCTTTCATCTCGGCTTGAACGGCTCGGACGAAGTCACGCTGCATCCGCAACTGGCAACGCGTCATCTTCATCACAAGGCCAACGAGATCGGCAGCGGTCATGCCGCGCCCGACAAGACGTTCTACACCGATGTGACCAAAGCCCTCGCCGATGCCGGCGAAGTCCTGATCATCGGACCGGCAAGCGCGAAGACGGAACTCGCCAGCCACATTCGCGCGCACGCGCCCGACATAGCCAAGCGGATCGTCGCGGTGGAAGCGGCCGATCATCCCTCGGACAACGAAATCGTCGCCTATGCGAAACGGCATTTCAAATTGCCGCTGCCGCGCGTGCAGGCTCCGGGATAGCCTGCGAGCAGCACCGGATTGAGACGAGGCGGTCTTTTAGGCCGCCTCTTCGCTGTCGAACTCCGTGAACTTCTTGTAGATCCAGTCGCGGCCGTCATGGCGGCGCCAGACCTTGCCATAGACGAACTGCCCGTTGATCGAGCGGCGCGGCACGACCACGGTCCAGAGATGCCAGATCTCGGTCCAGCTCGACTGCCGACTGACGGTTCGGACGTTGCGATCGAAAGACATGACGCAGAACTCACAGGATACGAGCGCCGCGACGAACCGTGCTGCTGTGTGAGCACGGATTTCAGGCAACCATCGCGAGCCAGGACCGATCTGATAGCAGCCGCCAAAGCGGCCGCAACAACTGCTCGGCCTTAACCTAACCGGTCAACCTTACTTCCCGTGTACAGCCGGCCAGACCGGTTGAAAGCCCGCGTCGATCTTTCTAGAATGCATGCGTGATTTGAGAATGAGCGCGCCGTTTAGGCGTGCAGCGATTTTGAACTGACGCCGGATTTTGAACTGACATTTTTGAAAAGAATTGACGGGACCGGGGCGACCACAATGAATTTGCAGTGTGCATGGCTACGCTTGGCGGTGCGATCGACGCCGCCTGCTCCACCCATCAGGATGTCCGTTCAGCAGCCCCCCATGGCAGCCAACGACAATCAGATGGTCTGGCCGTTCCTTCCGTTTCCGTTCGGCTGGTACGCAACGAACTGATCCTTCAAAAGCGCAACGCCGCGCAAGCGGAATATCATCGCTTGGCGGCGTCCGTTAGGTATTGGGCGCTGAAATCCCCAATACTGATTGGTCTACAGCGACAGACAAAGGTTCGATCGGTTTTGGCAATTTTGCGCCAGCCCGCCGGCCATAATCCCTTGAAATATCGCGCAGAAGTGGCGTTTCCATCAGAACAAGCGCTCAGGCTTCAGGCGGGGAACACACACTCGCCGGGACGCCTTAGTCCGTCCCGCGATCGAGACCGGCTCAGACGCCGGCGCTGGACGTACCCTGGGCATCGCCGCCGAGGGCGCCTTGCGCGTTGTAGGTCTGTCCCTTCTGATTGCCTTGACCGGCTTGTGCGCTCGCAGAGGTCTCGACCTCGGTCGTGCCGTCGGAATAGGTGATCGTCGTGGTGGTGAGGCCGTCGATGGTGATGGAGACCTCGCTGACGATGGTCTTGGTTGAGCCGCCACCGCCGCCCGAGCCCGAGCTGCCCTCCGCCGATTGCGAGGATGAGGCCGCTGACGTCTCCGAGGTGGCTGACGTCGACGATGCCACCGAAGATGACGTTGTTGCCGTCGGCTGGGACGTCGAAGCCGTCACGGCCGCACTGGATGATGCAATCGCACTGATCGACATGAAAGCCTCGCTCGCAGGGAAACCACGGGCATCGCGCCGATCGCGCGCCCGGCTCTCCCTTCAACGCGGCGGGTGACCAAAGCAGGCGCCGCAGCTGCGAAAAGCATCGATGCAGCGCGCATTTCGGCTCCCGGGACGGCAACCAATCACCCGGCCGCGAGTTGCCGCTTCTTCCCACCTGTCCGGGGAAGCCGCGCGCGACCGCCACCGGCGGCCGCCCGCGATGGATGGACAGTCATCTCGTCTCACGTCCGTGTGAGCAGGAGCGCGGACGGTGAATTTTCACGAGCGAGCGGAGACCAATGAAGAGCAGGCCGCAAGGCAAGGGGATGCTGTGAGTCAGATTGATACGACTGAGAAACTCCGGGACACACCGGAGAGTGGAAACTCGCTGTTCGCGCTCTGCGGGCTCGGCGTGGCCGGAATTGCGATGCTGGGCTGGATCGGCGCCCTCGCCTGGATTGCCTGGCGCCTTGCGGGTTGGTTGTTGTTCTGAGGTCGAGCCTCAAAGCCTCGAGCGCAACCTTGGGGGTATCGAGCCGGGACTGGTCGGGGCAGCTGGATTCGAACCAACGACCTGCAGTACCCAAAACTGCCGCGCTACCAGGCTGCGCTATACCCCGAATGTCCGGCGAGCCCCGTCGATACACGCTTCCAAAGCGGCCAGCAAGGCTGGCCCATGGATCTATTTGGGGTCTTATTGGGCGCTTACTTGCTGCCGAACAGGGGGTGGCCGACGCGGTCGCCGGGACGGATGCCGTATTTCTGCGCCGTTCCCGCCACCACTTCCAGAACGGCCCGGGCCGGGCCCTGGGAGGCGATGATCCTGGTCGACATCGGCTCGGTGTTCTCGGCGATGCGCAGGATGCGGCCGTCGGCGCGGATGAAGATCATGTCGAGCGAGACGAAGGTGTTCTTCATCCACATCGACACTTCCTGCTCGGGATTGAAGTCGAACAGCATGCCTTTGCCGTCGGCCAGTTCCTTGCGGTACATCAGGCCGGTCTGCTTCTCCTGCTCGGTCGTTGCCATTTCCACCGAGAAAACCTGCACGCCGTTCCTGGTGACGATTTCGAGCGGCTGGAAGCTGGCGGCACCGACGGGCGCGCTCGCGACGGCAAAGACGACGACGAGGATGGCGGCAAGCCACCCCTTTACTACGGACCAGACGGCATCTCGGTCAGGATTGATGGCAAAACGCATCGGAAGTGCACTCGGGGCATGGGACTGCGACGTTCCTTACGCGGCGGTCGCCGGAAAGGAAAGAGGCGAGCCAGCTCGCCGACGCGCCTCTGCTCACGATTGCGGGAATTGGCGAATGGGCGCGGCGGCGGCCTGCTAGTGGGACGAAAGTCCCGGCGATCCGGTCTCGGGATGGATCTCGGCCGCCATCATGCCCTTGGAGCCGGGCCCGAAGCGGACCAGCACATATTGACCGGGCCTCAATTCCGTCATGCCGAAGCGGCGCAGCGTCTCCATGTGCACGAAGATGTCGGGCGTTCCCTCGCCGCAGGTCAGGAAGCCGAAGCCACGCAGCCGGTTGAACCATTTGACCTGGGCCCGCTCGAGCCCGCTGGTCGCGGTCACCGTGACATGGGTGCGCGGCGGCAGCATCTGCGCCGGATGGATCGCGGTCGACTCGTCCATCGAGACCACGCGGAACGCCTGGTAGCCCTTGGCGCGCTGGATGCACTCGACGACGATGCGGGCGCCCTCATATGCGGTCTGGAAACCGTCGCGCCTAAGCACGGTGACGTGCAGGAGCACGTCGGGCCAGCCGTTGTCGGGAACGATGAAGCCGTAGCCCTTGGAGGCGTCGAACCATTTGATGACGCCATGGACCTCGACGAGATTGGCGCTGGCCTCGCCAAGTCCACTGAAGGGACTGAGCACACCATCGCGACCGGCGCCGCCGTGTTCGCCGGGCGTCAACCGCCCCGGCGATGCGCCCTGCCCGGGAACCCCGAGCTTCTTGGACTCAAATCCGTCCGACGACCCCATAACCCCGGACCCCACACATCCCATGCAACCCGCCAGATCGGCGGCGTCGAATCACGCGTCTTTAGAGAATGTTCTCAATTCGACGCGACGCGAATCTTCCGACTCAAAAGATAACACTCCCGGTTGCGACGCATAGACAAAAAAGAGATTCGCCGGAACCTATGAACAGCTTGCACAGCCGCGAATCAAACTCACGCCTCAATTGCCGACAAAGGGCCCGAGGGCTTCGCCGATGTCGTGGCGGATGACGATATCGGCGATGTCGTCCTGATCGGTCGGTTCGCGATTGATGATCACCAAACGTGCACCGTTGTTCTTCGCCATCATCGGAAACCCTGCCGCCGGCCATACGACGAGCGAGGAACCGATCGCGATGAAGAGATCGCAGGCCTGCGACAGCAGTGTCGCGCGCTGCATTTCATCCTCCGGCATCATCTGGCCGAACGAGATCGTCGCCGTCTTCACCGGCTCGTCGCACGTCGTGCAGTTCGGCGCGGCGCCGTCCTGGTCGAACCGCTGCTTCACCCAGTCGAGCGGATAGGACTGCCCACATCCGATGCATTTCGCGTAAGTTGTATTTCCATGAAGTTCAATCACATGCTCGGCGGCGAAGCCGGAGGCCTGGTGCAGATTGTCGATGTTCTGGGTGATGACCGCCGGAATCTTGCCGGCGCGGTACAGCGAGGCCAGCGCCCGATGGCCGCGGCCAGGCCTCGCCGCCGCGAAGACCTCCTCCATCGCAAAGCGGCGGCGCCAGGATTCGTCGCGCGCCTCCTGGCTGGCGACGAACTCGCCGAACTCGATCGGACGGTAGCGCGTCCAAATTCCGCCCGGCGAGCGGAAGTCGGGAATGCCGCATTCGGTCGAGATGCCGGCGCCGGTGAACGGCACGATAGTCTTGGCTTCGGCGATCATGTCGCCGAGCCGTTCGACGCCGCTGCGAAGATCCGATGCAATCATCGCGGTCTCCCGATTTGGTTCGCGCTAGCGGCAAGATGCGCAAGCGACAAGATTGTTGACCCTCTTATCCACCGCGAAAAGAAACGCGAGGCAAGACGGGAAACGTGAATCACATCACGGGCGGCAATTTCTTCCGACCTTCGCTTATCACAATCCTGCAATGCCTCCTCCCCATTGACGCCCCAATCAGAAGCGCCAATGCATGTGTTGAATGCGACTCAAAGTGATTTGCGGCGGCAGAGCTTGAGTTCGGTAGTGCACATACTCAGGTGTAGAGGGGAGTCACATGACAGAGGATGAACAACGCAAGATCCGCGAACGCGAAGAGATCGCCGCCCGTGTCGCCGCCTTCCGTGCCACCCAGGAAAAATTCAAGCGCGAGCGCGAAGAGTATTTCGTCTCGACGCTCGACAACGCGCGCAAGGTGGAACGGCCCTCGCTGTGGCCATAAGACGGTTCTGATCGCAACGCATGAAAAAAGCCCGGAGCAGCGCTCCGGGCTTTTCAATTCTTCGCGGTTACCAGTGCCGATAATAGTGGCGATGCCGGTAGTACGGTCCGTCGCCATAATAGGCGTATGGACCCGGGCTGTAATAGGCGGGGCCGCCATAGTAGCCGTAGCCCGGACCATAATAGCCGCCATACGGACGGGACGCCGCGACCGCGCCGGCGGTGATCGCGCCGGCGGCAAGGCCGAACGCGAGGCCCGGGCCGATGCCACGACCGCGTGCCTCGGCGGGCGCAGGCGCCGCGACCGCGGTGACGCCAACGGCGGCAACGGTGGCCAGAACTGCCAATGTTTTCTTCATGATTGTCCTCCTTCGCATCTCGCCGGGACAACGCCGAGAGCCTGCGATGGTTGCGCACAGCTTGTGGAACCCGGTCCGGCAAAAAAACGCGATGGAGGCGGAACGAAATCACGCCGCCTGGATTGCATTCATAAGTGCGGGCGCCGCAGCCATCCGGCCAGGCGACAGCACGAAGACCCCGTCAGCATCCTCCGCGGTGCTGGCGGGGTTTTTGGTTTCACGGGAGCAAACGGCAGCAAACGACAAACGCTGCCAACGGCGCGGGCGCCGAGGAGGACACATTGCCGATATCCGCACTGCTCGCCCGCATCCGCAGGCTGGTTCCCGAAAACAGGGATCCGCACTACGACGAGATCGTCCGCAGTTTCGGTGTCGGTGCGCTTCGCCCGCCGCCAACACCGATGAGCGACGGCGAACTCGCGCGGGCCATCGCCGAATTCCTCAAGGATACGCCCTCCACGGAATCCGTTGCGACCCTCGGCCGGCGCCTCGATCCCTCGAACCCACTTTGATCGGGACCGCCCGTCAAAGGAACATGCGCTGCGCGCGCACGTTGACCGGGCCTTCACGAGAGGAGGCCCTCATGCCGGTGTGGCTCGAAGTTTTACTCAATTTGTCCGGCTATGCCGGCTTCGTCGCGCTCGCAACCCGCGGCGCCGCGCCCGATGATGTCTCCGCTGACGAGCGCATCTGTGGCGGCGGGCGCTAGTTCGCGTGCGGCGCCTGGCCTGCCGTGCGCACCAGCCTGTCGGCCTTGACCGCGACCCGCGTGTCCTCGAGCTGCGGCCGCAGCGAGACGCTGATCACCACGAAGGCGAGACAGAACAGCGTGCCGACGATGGCGACACGCCGGTAGGTGTGCCGGTCGCCTTGATGGAAGGACGGTTCTAAAAAAGGTGTCATGGCAAAATCGCTTCTTGGCAAAGTCGTTTCTTGGTTGTCTTTGCCAGACACCTACTCCAACCCGCGTGGAGCGCAACGCGATTGGGCTTTTAACCTAACCGAATAGGGTTATCGGCATCGGCGCAAGCTTTCGTTAGGAGTCGGCACGCGCCGCGAGAGACCGGCTTTGTTCCAGCTTCGACTCCATTTCGTTCTCGAAGAGCGAATCGGAATCGAAGAAATCGATGCGGAGCAGCTCTTAACAAGTCGTGAGGATCGCGCGCGGCGACGAGTCATCGCGAAAGATCGTGAACGCACGCGTGATCATATTTTGCGATCACATTTCGCGTTTACATTTTGCGTTCACTTGGCGTCATCGCCCTTTGGCGGCGGCACCTGCGGTACCGACGGCTTGCCTTTGCGCAGCCGCGGATGCCTGTCGTACCAGAACACTTTGGCGATCTCGGCGAGAAACCAGCACGCATCCATGTCGCTCTCCCTCGCCCCACGGCATAACGGTGGCGCGAGGACGGGACTGTGCGAGGAATCACGCAAGCATCGCTGGAGCCGCAACGTCCCGTATCGACACAGAAGCCACGGCTTGTTCTTCATCCGACTCCACTTCGTTCTCAAAGAACGAATCGGAGTCGAAAAATCGGCGCGAAGCAATTCCTAACGATCCATGAAGCCGCGCAATGCATCGCGCTCGCCATCGGCGTTCGCCGAGGCTCCTCACGCCGCTCGCTTCGCCTTGCCCTTCTCCGAGAAGCATTCGAGAATCTGGATGCGGAGCTCCTCCGCGGCCGGGCCCTCGACCTTCCTGAGCTGATTCCAGAGCCTGATCACTTCACGCTGTTTCTCGACGGTCATGAGTCACCTCCCAGAGATTCCAAAGATGATGGCTCACTAGAACAAAATAAGAACAAACAGTCCAGTCCCCTGCGCGTGATTTCCCAGGCATCGCATATCAAGAGTAACGTGGCGGGGAGCTTGCCTGCGGCATCCTTCGCGGCGCCCGCCTGCGGTGGCCCTCACGACGAGGTCGCGCTTTGCCGAGCGATTCCGGATGCTCTATGCGATCGCCATGATGCGTCTCGCATGGAACGCCTTGCTCCCCCTGCCCGTTACCGCTGCCGAGGGTGGTGCAGATGCCAAGAAAATTCTACGCGGTCGAGGTTGTCAGGCAGATCGAGGAGACGGTCGAGATCATCGTCGAAGCTGTGGACGAGGAGTCGGCGCAGGGCGCGGCGCTCGAGCATCTGAAGGCCCGCGGCGGCGAATATGAATGGCTCAATGCAAAGACGGAATTCATCGTCTGGCGCAAGCGCGCGGTCGAGACGCCGGCCATCGTCGACGTGACCGCGTGATGCGATCCGGCGTGCCCCGCGCGGAACGAACTCCCCGCAGCGGCATTGTCAGTTAGATTTCAGTGGTGCTGACGGTTGTGCGACGCGACCTTCAGCTTTGAAGAACCCCGCAGCCCCCGCGCGGGGTTTTTCTCTTTTTGGTAGCCGGCGGATGAACCTTTGTCGCGCTCGCGCGTCTTATCTCTGAAGCTTCCCCCAGGCTTCACCCCCATCAGAAAGCCCCGCTTCCCCCCAGGCGGGGTTTTCGCTTTTTGCGGGCACCGCGCCGCGCGTCTGCGTGCCCCTTGGCATGCAGACCGCGCGCGATCGATCCGGATCAGACCGAGTCTGATATCAGACGGAATCCTTGGCAACCTTCAGCGGCGAGGCCTTGACCGACTTGCTCGCCGGCTTGGCCGCGAACTGCATCGGCTCCTTGGTGAAGGGATTGACGCCCATGCGGGCTTCGGTCGCCGGCTTGTTCACGACCGACATCTTCACGAAACCGGGAATGACGAACTCGCCGGACTCGTTGAGCTCCTTGTATCCGACCGTCGCCATGTACTCGATGACCGACTTCACGTCGTTCTTCGACAACTGCGTGCCCTCGGCAATTGCATCGATCAATTGAGTCTTGGTCATCTTCGCCATGTCTGAAGTCCTCTGGATGGGGTGCGCGCGCTGTGAATGACGGCCGGGCACGCGACAAAGCCGCGCAGCGCGCTTTGTGGTCGTGCCAACGGTCGGGAAGTCACCGGGCTTAGAACCCATCAAGGCCCAAAACGCAAGCCGCAGTTTGACGGGAGTTCCGGCCGTTTCCCCGCTGATAGCCGCGTCTGCCGGGGCATCCCGCGCATCGATTCGGCAATGAGTGGAGAGGGTTCTGCCGGTTCGCGGCCAGACGGGATGATGCCCGCATCGCCAAAGCGGGTTCTCTTTCGCAAGCATTTGCTGCATAGTGAGGCATGGCAAAAACAAAAGTGACGTTTAGAGCGGTCCGGATCGCCGATGGCGACTGGAAAATCCTGGCGGACTATCCCGGCAGCGAGCAGCGTGAAATCACGGGATTCACCAGCAAGGCTGATGCCGACGACTGGATGAACGGGGATCGCAAGATCGCGTGGCTCCGCTCGCAGGGTTACGCCAAGTAATCCGCAAGCGACCTGCAGAATCATCTGCAAAGTCAGCGGTCGAGAGACTCATCAAGCAAAGCAATTGCGGCCAAAGAAAAAGCCCGGAGCGATCCGGGCTTTTTGAGATCAATAGGCGCGGTAATAGCGCGGTCGATAATAGCCCGGCTCGTAACCATAGCCGGGGCCGTAGGCATAACCCGGAGCATAGACGTGCCGGGGCCTGTAGTAACCTCGGCCATAGCCATATCCGTAACCCGGACCGTACGCGCCGTAAGCCCCGGCTGCGATTGCGCCGGCAGCGATGCCGAGGCCGATTCCGGCTCCGCCGAATCCGCGGCCGCCCCTCGCCTCTGCCGGCGCGGCAATGGCGGTCGCTCCGAGCGCTGCGATCGTCGCGGCGATAAGTGCTGCCTTGTTCATACTGGTTCCTTTCGTGATACCAGCATGGCAACGGGCGCCAGTTGGATAGGTTGCTGGCGAAGTCGCCGTTCGACATTAATAAATGCCCATCAGCGCGGCTAACCGCTCAACTTCGGCGTGGGAGATGGCTCGATGACGTCGGCAATGCCGGGCTCGACGATTGCAATCTCAGTCCCCTGGCACGCGCACCGCATCCCTGCCCCGCACTGACAACCGAACTCACGCGACCATTCCTTGTCGGGATGGTTCTCGCAAACCCAACCGAGACCGCGACAGATCCTGCAGTCAGGATTTCGCACGCCGTACCCTTGTCGCCCGGTCGCCACGGAGAAACTTCAAACCCTCGATCGTCAGGTTGGAATTGTCTTCGGACTTGTCCGCAAGAAACACCGCAAGGCGCTGGCGGGCGGCATCGTTCTGCTCGGACGTCAGGTTCACCATCATCCCGTACGCCTGCATGATCTTTTCAATCGTTTCCATGCATTACCAACGTTGCGGTGGAACCAGAGTTCCTGTGGGGCGGCAGTTCAGACGACTAAGTTGAGCGTCACCCGGCGCGGGCGCTTGGCCGGCTCCCTGGCGCGGTTGCTGCATGCTCACGCGGCCTTGCGGCCCTGCTCGACGGCCGCGATAGCCCTGTTCGACAGCATCAGCGTGCGGTTCTCTCCCTTGAGAATCTGCGTCTTGATGCTTCCCAGGAGGATTTCGGCCGTCTGCTGCGGATCGGTAATCCCTCCCGATCGCTCCAGGAAGTCCCAGGCGATCTGAAGCGAGCTCTCGATGATAAGCGGGAGTGGTTCAGTCATACGGGACGAACGCCGCGCCGGCCCGGCTGTTCCTCCGCTCCTGCTGCGGCCCTTACGACGGCGCCGTCAATTGTCCGCGGAGCCAGCCATTGATCACGACGGATCTCATGGGATCAGTTAGTTCGACGGTCTGATGCATCTGGTCGCACGCCGGGCACGCGAATGTCCGGATGTCGAAGCCCGAGGGGACCGGGGTGATACGCGCCAACATGGTGGTTGTCTGGCACTTTGGGCACGATGGTCTGCAAAACATCATCATGGTGCTTCGCCCTGACGCAGGCGGAGAGCCTGCTCTCCATCACCGATCGACGCCCGCTGCTGTGCGGTGATGCAGCGATCTTCGATCGGAGTCGCATCGCAAGCTGTCTCTTAAAGCTCACAATCCGCGGGGATTGTCGCGTTGGTCATCAAATCCGATGCGCAATTGATCCAATTGAGTGCTTGCGCCAAGCCACGCCGAGCCATCGTCAGCGCTTCGTCCGCCTCAGATAGTTCGCGACGTCCTCGGACATGACGCCCTTTTGGGCAACCGCGTGCACCAACTCGTCCCGGGTGCAACCGATCTTCTCGCACCAGTACCTGACTTGGTGGTCCTGGCCGAGATCGATACGGGTTTGGTCTCGTCTGCCGCGATCGTCGGGCATTGCCGCCCCTCCCATTGTCGTCAACAACTAACGGTTGCGGGCCTGTTTGGTTCAGTCTTCACGCAAATCGGCATCCCGGTCTCATCTACCTGCCTACATCTCATCGTGAAACCTGTGGCCGGGCACGCATTGTTCAGACTTCAGTAACCCAACGGCTCCAAGCTCTCTGTCAGTATCGTTGCGTTGGAGTACCCACAGTGCTGGATTTTCATGAGCTGCGCGAACTCGCGGCAGACGTTCGCGTGTTTGTCGATGTCGCCGAGGACAAGGCCGGAGCGCTCAGGTCAGTCATCACGGCTTATGATGTCGTGCTGGCGATCTTCCCCTCCGGGGAAGGCATGGGCCTCCACGTCATCAAGGGCGGCGAGATCCTGGACGGGATCGCGAAATCACGGACACATGCGACCTACAGCCACACGGCCATCGCGGTTCCCGACCTGCAACACGCGCAGGCGCTCAAGATTTTGACGGCTCCGGTCGAGCAGCGCATCGCAGCCTAGCGACAGACGACGAGGAACGCCCGGCCCTCAAACGCATTGTTTCATCTCCAGATAAGGAGAATGCAATGAGCGTTGAAGGTAAAGCCAAGGAAGCCGCCGGTTTCGTCAAGGAAGAGCTGTACGAGCACGGCAAGTCCCCCGAGAGCCAGAAGAAGGCGCAGGAAGGCCGTGACCTTCGCAACGAAGGCCGCGTCGAAGACGGCAAGGCGCCGAAGACGACGAAGCCCGGCACCGGTCAATAGACACTGGACCGACATTTCGAAAACCGTCCCTGGTTATGTCAGGGGCGGTTTTTCATGTTGATGGGGTGATCGGCGGCGTCACCAGCGGCACACTCGATCGCCCTTACACGCGCCGCTTTCCCGCGAGCTTGCCCTTGATCCGAACAGCAGCTCCACGGCGATCTCTACAATCGCTGTGGCATAGAAATCCATCACGACTTTTTTAGCATCGTCGCGCTGACATGCCCGCCGACGGCCAGGACAACGAAGAACAGAACGCCAAGGAACTCGCCGCGCAAGGCCTGAAGGCTGGCGAGAATGAGCAATATGATGGTGGCGTATCGCATGACACACTCCTTTCGTTGGAGGGTGCCGGCATCGGAGCGCCCGCGCCGTGACCGGCGTCACGGTCAACCGAGAGACCGCGCTCAATCGCCGCGTCGATCCCGCAACGGTGACGCCCACGCCCGACTGGCAGGATGCTCCGCCTGCTGTATGGTCGGACGTTTTGCGCGAGGGACTGATGAAGATAGCCATTGTTGCCGCCGGCCTGATCATTGTAGCCACTGCCGCGGTCGTGGCGATCCAGCCCGGCTTCCTGAAGCCTGCGTCGCTCGCGCTCGTGAAGAAATCCGACATCCTCGGCTTTTCGCCCGGGATGACGTTCGAGGAGACGACCAAGCTCGTCACCCAGCGCCGCTACCGCTGCCGCCAGCTTCGCGACTCCCATACCCTCGACTGCGCCGTCGACGCCGCCAGGGTCACGATCGACAGCGACGAGGTCGACGAAAGGCACCCGATCCGGCGCGTCACCGCGGAGCTGAACAATCCGGGCCCGCAAGAGACCGCCGTCAAATCGATCTCCGACCAGTTCAACGCGCAGCCGACCCGTGACGCCCGCGAGGGATGGATCTGGATCGTCGGCCGCGGACTGAAGCTGAGCTACGACGGGACTGCCTTGAGGCTCGTGGACGAGGCTGAGGAGGCAAGGCGAAGCAAGGAAGGCTTGAAGCGATAGAGCGGCAAACCCACCATCTCACCTTCCAAGCCAAGCGCGAGGTTATGCCGTGTGCCCGGGATCGACATTCCCAGGTGTCTTCTTTTCCCGCTGCGGCGTCATCTTGGTGGGGCTTTCCTTTCCAGGCACGCCACGCGGCCCCAGCTGTTCGCGCTGGATATCGTCTTCAGACAGTTCGGGCTCGCGACCATTGATCGGCTCTGTCGGCATATCATTCTCCTGAAAAGCGCGCGGCCCCAAAGATTGAAGAACCGCGCGCAGTTGGACGGCGGGAGGAAGCCGTCCGGGTTCAAGTTGCGATGGTGGTGGCCGTTCCTATGGAACCCTGACGCCCGACATTTGTTAGCGCGCAAAAGGAGCCTTCATGGACAAGGTCACGCGTTGCCTGCGGTGCGGCAAGAGAACGATCCCGGTGCCCGGCCTTTACGGCAAGACCGAGCTTCAATGCATTGTTTGTGAGGGACTTGATCCTCTGAAAAAGACCAAGCCCATCTCCGAAACAACTCATTGAACCAGCATCTCTCACGCCTCCCTTCCTAGTCGACCAAACGATGCCGTTAAGGCGTGCCTTCAACCCTTCAGCGCTGTGTTCACAGTTGAGGGATCGCCCGTCCTACCCCTTCCGGCAGTCACAATTGACGCATGAGGGTAGCCCGTGCCGCATGAACCCGCCCTCGCTCAAGGCGTTCTCTTGGGAGAGGAGCCCACATGCCCTACGCTCTATTTGAAGACGACCAGAAGCTCAGCAAGGAATTCCCCACCGAGGAAGACGTCTGGACTCACGCCGATGAAGCCGGCCTTGTTGACGTTGTTGATGGGAAGACAGTCCTGGAAGACGGCTACACCATTCAGCCCTGCCAGCCTGACAATGAGACCGGAATCCCTGTCCCGCCACCCGCGGTATCCTGATTTATCTGACGCCGTCGGCCCAATCGGCTTATGAGCTCCAAGCGAAACCGCACGCCTCAAGTGGTCGAGCTGGCTTGCCGCCTGAGAGCGCTGAGAACGATGAGAATGGCGAAGGCACCGAGACCATAGGTGAGCGCATTCACAACCCAGCAAATGGCAATGCCGACGAAGGTGGAGCCCCCGGTCGCTCCCCAGAACAAATACGCAGCCGAAATACCAACCCACTCCCACGACAGAAACGCGTAGTCGGTGACCGGCTCCAGGGCGAGGAGAACCGCCGAGATGATCGCCCCGATGGCCAATGCAATGATGAGGTTCGCCTTCACTGAGAGCATCACAAACCCAATAGCCCGGCGAAAACGGGAATGAGGAAAAAGGCGGCGAGCCCAAGAAGGCCGCCCACGACAAACCTCGCCGTGCGGCCGTGGACCTTCGTATCCAGCCAGGCGCAAACGGCCAATGCAGCCTGCTTCAGCCAGTCTGCAACGAGGCTTCTGACGAGGACCAACAGCAGTTCTGCAAAGACAGCGACCATGGGGTTTAGTCGCGGCACCTCTGGCGGGGTTCAACCGTCCGGATTTTGAGCATTGAGGTCGGCAAGCTTCGAGACATGGTAGAGGAGGAGGAATTTGGCCGGCCGGTAGCCGAGATTCTGCTCGCCATATTATCCGGAGTACCGCTTGCCTTGACGCGTTGTGCGGCGATTCCTACACTCCAGACGGGCATGGGAAGTTCTCACTTATAGGCGAGAAACTCATTTATTTGAGTCCGGCAGCACTGCCGGCCTTACCTTGGGTTGGTCACATGGGTAATCGGCCAATCGTCGGACTTTGCCTGGCGTTTACCGCTGCTGCGTTCGCCTGCTCGCAGACGCCCGCTTGCGCCGATGGTGTCCTCCGGCTCTCCTATGTGGA
This sequence comes from Bradyrhizobium cosmicum, assembly GCF_007290395.2. NCBI lineage: Bacteria > Pseudomonadati > Pseudomonadota > Alphaproteobacteria > Hyphomicrobiales > Nitrobacteraceae > Bradyrhizobium > Bradyrhizobium cosmicum. The sequence continues at coordinate 4,006,862 of NZ_CP041656.2, forward strand.
AGTTCACGACCGAATGCTGCCCTCCGCGAACGTCACGAGCACGAGCGTCAATGTGGTGCTTCATCTTCGTTCCGACGGCGGGCTCGAGCATCTCGAAGACCGCGCCAGCGGCTCGGCGCGCGGAGGCAGCAAGTCCACTCTCCGGCTCGGCGCCGACGCGCCGCGGAGCTGGCACGTGGCGGGTCCGCACCAACTCGTCAGCGTGCAGGAGTACTTCACCTACAAGCGTGCCATTCAGGTCAACGTGGACGGTGACCACTGCACGGCCAACATTGGGTATTCCCTGAACTCCGGCGCCACCGACTACCAATATCCGCGCCTGAAAACCGGCGAACGCGCCACTGCGCGCTCTGTGAAGGCAAGCAACGTGACGTGTTCGATTCAGGCTCAGTAAAACGTCTCCACTCTTGAGTCGAAAACAGCAGATCATTAGCCTTGTATGCGGTGCTGGGCCAGATGATCTTCCTTCGACCACCGGCTCCCCCGGGCCTCAACAGGCGATCAGACAATCAACACGAAACGGTGGCTTGAATGAAAACTGCACTTCTCTTCGGCGCCACAGGCTTCATCGGCTCGCATTTGCTGCAAGACCTGTTGAACAGCCCCGACTATTCGCGGATCATTGCGGTGTTTCGCAAGCCCCTCGCGCTGAACCATCCGAAGCTCACGGTGCTGATTGGCGATCTCGCCTCCCTGCCCGCGCTGAAGCCGCAACTGGTCGCGGACGAGATCTTCATCGCGCTGGGAACGACGCGCAAGCACACGCCTGACGAGGCTGAGTACTACAAGATCGATCATGATTATCCGCTGCGGGCGGCCGAGATCGCCAAGGGGAACGGCGCGCGGTCGGTGTTTCTGGTCACGGCGGTCGGCGCCAACGCCGGCTCCGCCGTGTTCTATGTCAGGACCAAGGGTGAGGTGGAGCGGGACATTCGGGCGCTCAATTTCGACCACACGCATATTTTCCGCCCGTCGATGATCCTGGGCGAGCGCGATGAAGACCGCCCGCGTGAGCGGCTCTTCATCGCGATATGGAGCGTTCTCAATCCGCTGCTCGCTGGCCCAGCTAACCGATATCGCGGGCTCACCGGCAACGAGATCGCGCACGCCATCGCCAAGGCCGCACGGCATCAAACGGAAAAAGTACGAATCTATCATTGGAAAGAGATGGCCGCACTGCTTCGGACGTGAAGCAACCTGAGCCGAACAGAACGGCCCTCACGCACATTTGCCCCCGCCCCCTGCCCATCCCCCCACTTTCCTGCTATCTCCTGTCCCCGCCGTCCCGGCCCAAACCAAGACACCTCCGTTCAAGGGAGCCCCACCCATGCGTTACCTCCACACCATGCTGCGCGTGCGCAATCTCGATGTCGCGCTGAAATTCTATGTCGATGCGTTCGGGCTGAAGGAGGTGCGGCGCATCGAGAACGACAAGGGGCGCTTCACGCTCGTCTTCCTGTGCTCGTCGGACGATCTCGAGGCGCTGAAGACGCAGCCGCAAACGCGCGGCGCACCGCTGGTCGAGCTCACCTACAATTGGGACGAGGAGACCTATGGCGAGGATCGCTTCTTCGGCCATCTCGCCTATGAGGTCGACGACATCTACGCCACCTGCGACAGACTGATGAAGGCCGGCGTCACCATCAACCGTCCGCCGCGCGACGGCAACATGGCCTTCGTCCGCTCGCCGGATCTGCACTCGATCGAGCTGCTGCAGAAGGGCGAGCCGAAGCCGCCGCAGGAGCCGTGGGCTTCGATGCCGAATACCGGCCACTGGTAGGGTTTTTACGGCAGGAACCACCGCCCGCCCGGCGCGTTCACTCCTCGACAAATGCAATTGAGGAGGACGACATGGGACGTGGATTGTTGTTGTGGATGCTGGGCGTGCCGATTCCGGTGATCCTGCTGCTGTGGCTGTTCTTCGGCCGCTGATCATCGCGCAACGCTGCAATGAAAGCTCCGCCTGTCGGCGGAGCTTTTTGCATGAGGGCGCGCCGCAATCGCGGCTCGCCGCCATCGCCGAATTCCGCTATCACCCGCGCAGGATGGACAACGAAAAACGCGCGGGAGACCTGTTATGCCGGACGCCAAACTCACGATCTGGGGCCGCGCCAATTCGGTCAATGTGCAGAAGGTGCTGTGGTGCCTGGCCGAGCTCGGCCTTCCCTTCGAGCGCATCGACGCCGGCATGCAATACGGCAAGACCCGCGAGGCCGACTATCTTGCGATGAATCCCAATGCGCGGATCCCGACGCTGGTCGAGGGCGATTTCGTGCTGTGGGAGTCCAATTCGATCATGCGCTATCTCTGCCTCGCGCACGGGCGCGGCACGCCGCTCTATCCGGAGGCGCCGAAGCTGCGCGCCGGCGTCGACCGCTGGCTCGACTGGACGCTGTCGGCGGTGCAGCCGGTCGACCGCCCGGTGTTCTGGGGCATCGTGCGCACGCCCCCCGCCGAGCGCGACATGATCCAGGTGCAAAAGGATGCCGATGCGGCCGCCGAGGTCTGGGCGATCGCCGACCGCCTGCTCGCCGCGCGCCGCTTCATCGAGGGCGAGCAGTTCACGCTCGCCGACATTGCCATCGGCTCCTATGCGCGGCGCTGGCTCGGCGTCGAGGGGATCACCCGGCCGGCGCAGCCGCACCTGACGCGGTGGCTCGCCGAGCTCGGCAAGCGCGCCGGATTTGCGCAGTTCGTTGCACCGCCGATGTCGTGACGACCCGGCGCGGCGCAAGCTGCGGCAAGATCACGATGAATCGGCGTGCCGACGCACGCGGATTGCGGCGCGCCCGCACTTGACGGCTACTGTGCATGGGGTTGTTTTCGCGCTTTTTGCTTCAGCCCCAGCCGCGCTCGACCAGCAGCACGCAGATGATCAGCACCAGCGTCACGGCCGCAGTGGCAAGCCGCGCGGTCCAGCTCAGGCCGCGGCTGACCCACCATAGCATCGCGCAGGACATCAGCACGGGGATGACGAGATCGAGCCGCAACAGATCGGTCGGCATGCGGCCTACCGCCTGACCGTGGTCTCGACGCTGATCGAGCCGCCGATCTTGACGCAGGTGCCGGTGCCCTCGACCATGTAGTAACCACGGCCATAGGAGGCGCAGACGCCTGCCTTCGCCGTGCCGCCTGTGCTTTTCTTCAGCGGCAGCGTCTTGCCGGCCTGCGCCGGCTCTGTCGCGGGAAGGCGCAAGGCCTCGGCGGCCGCTGCGGACGTGGCGAGCAACGAGATGAGGATGAGGAGCGGCGCGCGCATGCCGCCGTTCTAGCCCGGACCGGCGCGTCGCGCCATCCGGGTCCGGATGCCGCGATCAGATGAACTTGATGCCGGCCGATTTGCCGCGGCGCCAGACCACCTGGCAGCTCCGCCCGGTCCGAGCATCGCGCGCGAACGCCATCCGGATGATGCCCGGCAGCTGGCTGGCGTCGTCGTCCATCGTGATCTTCGCGCCCGAGGCCGAGATGTCCTGGACCAGGCAATGCCGCGCCGCGAATCCGCCGTCGAGCGTGATCCAGGCGTGCTGCGACAGCAGCTTGCGGGCTGCGCGCTTCTTGGGCTGTGGCATCGGCTTAAGATCTCCCACCTTAGCGCTAGCTCAGGGAACCCTAAGAAACCGTTGAAATCGCCTCCCGAATGATCCCGGGACAGCTATCCACCCGGGGCGCAAAAGACCGGCCCCGAACGGCTTGCCGACCGACCCAAAGGCCACTATACGTTCGCCCGCTGCAGCCCCCGGGCACGACTCGGGCGGCCGGCGGTCGTGCCGCGAAAAGCGGTGAGGCCTTGTGTTTGCTCCCTTCGTCTATCGGTTAGGACGCCACCCTTTCACGGTGGAGAGAGCGGTTCGATTCCGCTAGGGAGCGCCAGCATCCGGCTCGTGGATGACGTGGCGAAACCTGCCGCCCGACATGAACCTCCCGGCCCCTCGCCTCCGACAAAGGTCAGATCGGACACGGCAGAGGCCCATGGCGCAGCAACAGTCCACCCCGGAAGGCCAGTCCGGCCCCGCCTCGCCGGCGCCGCCGCGATGGATACGTCGCGCCACGCAATCTGTCCCGGAACGCCGCGCCAGAATGCTCGAGCACATGGCGCGCGCCAGATCGGCTCCGCAGGCACAGGCCGCGACTGCGACAGGGCCATCCCGCATGCGCGGGAAAAACATTCTCGGCGATGCCTTCGGCTACATGGTGCTGTTCGGCATCATCGCCCTGCTCGTCCAGTCGCGCGTTCCGCTCTACGTCGGCGCCTTCCTCTTCTTCACTGACGGCGAGCGCATCGACGCTGCGCTTGGGACGATCGGTATCCGGCTGGAGCCCGACGCGATCGGACCCGACATCATCAAGAGCTTCGTCTCCCTGTTCGCCTGGTTCGCGCTGCTGGCCTCGTTGAGACCCTCGGTCCCGACCTGGCTCGCGTCCTGGATTCCGCCGGACACATCATGGTCCACCATTGCCGGCATCGCCGTCGTGCTCGCCTTCGCCGAAGCGTGCGCGGCGCTCGTGATGCGGACGGCACTGCCGTGGTTCGGAGTGCAGATCAGGCCGGACAGCCTGACCGCCGCCGCGATCAAGCTCCTCCTTGCCATTGGCCTGCTCGGCTTGCTGGTGCTGGTCGGATCGCTGTAACCGGCGCGCAATTGCCGCGAACTCCGGAGCACTACCGGCCCACCCATTTACTGAAAATTTACCCCTGCTATTTGATCGCCGTATCCTTTGCTTAGACGTTGCCCCGCTACCGTGTTTCTACGGAAATCATCCGAAACACGATTGGCGCCCAATGTCCGTCGCAGAATTCCTCAGGCAGCGTGCAGTGGACGTCGCCGTGAGCGGCAGCTACTCGCTGCCGCGCTGGTACGATTGCGAGGGCAAGCTGCGCACTTTCGCCTGCCGCACCAAGCGCGTCTCGCCGTTCCGCATGATCGTGGACGTGCCGGTCGTCGGCAAGATCGGCGAGCGCGTGACCTCCTATTTCCAGGACTTCGGCGAGTTCCAGTGCACCATCAGCGCGACGCTGAAGGCGGGCTTCCTGATGGAGCTCGACATGACGCGGGCAAGGCGGGCCTGGATGTCGGAAAAGCTGACCTGGCTCGAGAAAAAGCAGAAGGACGACAGCGTCAAGGAGCTGCGGCGCGATGCGCGCTTCGTTCCGCAGGTCTCGCACACCTTCCTGACGCTCGCCGACGGCTGCACCCACCCCTGCTTCATCATCGACGTCTCCACGGCGGGTGTCGCCATATCCTGCGAATACGATCCGCCGGTCGGAACCCCGCTCGCGGTCGGCGCCTGCGTCGGGCGCGTCATTCGCAAATTCGACAGCGGCTTTGCGGTCAAGTTCGCCGAAAAGCAGCAGCGGGACGACCTCGTTCGCCTGATCGTGCGCTCCCCCCTGGCGCAGCCGGCCTGAGCCGGCGCGGCCGGATTTTAACTCTTTTTTAACTAAATACTGGAGCTGGCGGCCCCCGCGCGATAGGGTGTGCCCCAGCACGTCCGCAATCATTGCGGGCCCCGAGTATTGGAAGTCCCGGAATGTCCATCGCTGAGTTCGCCCCGGCCGAGACCGCCCGAAGCACCATCCCCGCCACCAAGCCGCAGCTTCCGCCCGGCGTCGTCACCGAGGGACCGCTCGTCGAAGCCAAGCTGCGCGAGAGCTATCTGTTGCTCGGCATTCTCTATGTCGGCGCGGTCGCGGGCATCGTCTGGGCCGTCACGCAAGGCGTCGGCAAGGTGGAGCTGTTCACCTTCGCCTGGATGTTCGCGCTGACCACCTTCGGCATCGGTGCCGGCATGCACCGCCTGTTCGTCCATCGCAGCTTCCGCACCGGTCCGATCATGCGCGTGTTCTTCTGCGCCATCGCCCAGATGGCGATCCAGGGCTCGATCGCGAAATGGGTCGCCAACCACCGCCGCCACCACCTCTATGCCGACGACGTCGGCGATCCCCACAGCCCGCAATTCGACGGCTTCGGCAATCGCTATGTCAGCGCATTGAAGGGTTTCCTGCACGCCCAGGGCAGCTGGGTGTTCGACCAGGCGACCACCGACAACGAATACTACGCCAAGGACATCCTCGCCGATCCGATCGCGATGTTCTTCGTGCGCACGCGCTGGGTCTGGTACGGGATTTCGGCCGTCTTCATTCCGGGTGTGGTCGGCTACGTCTTCGGCGGCGTGCACGGCATGATCGGCTGCGTGCTGTTCTCCGGCCTGCTCCGCGCCTATCTGCTGATCCTCACCAGCCAGCTCACCGGCTCGGTCTGCCACGCCTACGGCTACCGCCGCTTCGAGGTTAATGACGCCTCGACCAACGAGTTCGTGACCACGATCCTCACCTTCGGCGAGGGCCTTCACAACAACCATCACCGCTTCCCGCGGGACGCCTACATCTCGCACGCCTGGTGGGAGATCGATCTCAACGGCCTGATCATTCTGGGCATGGAGAAGATCGGTCTGGTCCACGACGTCTTCCACGCCTCGCACCGCCAACTGGAGCTGGCGTCCGAAGCGGAAGCGCAGGGGGCCACCACGGCACGCTGAGCCGGGTGGCGGCGGCCGTCGCCCGGCCGTCTTGCCTCCGCATCGCTGCCCTATCGCCGCCCCATTGCGGGATCAGCTTTTGATGGTCTGTGCCTCGTGCCGGACCTCATTGGCAGACTTGCGATCGGGGGACCGAATGGCAGTCGACAAGATGACGGTCGATAAGATTACTTGGGACAAGGTAGGCCGGGTCGCCGAGCCCGGTCGCTACATGTACACGTTCGGCTGGCTCACCATCACCGCTGGCGACCTCGATATCTGGAAGCAATATCCGCAAGCCGCTTTCACGCTGCTTGCGCAGCATGCGGAGCCGGACGAGTCCATCGGCGAGGAATTCCACCTCGGCGCCTTCGATATCGCGCCCGACATGACGCCGCCGTTCACCACGCACTGACGAGCGGAAAACGCGGCCACGCGCGCCTCGCCGCGCGGACGATTCGCCCTGCGCAAGCCGCGCCTTGCGGAAGGCGCGGCTGCGTACAGCGCAGACCGCGGCGGGAACAAGTGGCATAGCCGTTGCTTAATCAACGCCATGATCCAGATCCCAGCCGTCGACCAGGCCTTCCTGCTGCTTCTCATCGTGTTCTGCCTCGGCACGTGCCTCGTGCGCGCATTCTGGGAGCTCGAGCAGGTGCGGACCCGCCGGATCCTTTCACCGCCGCGCGGGCGCACAACCAAGCGTGACTAGACCGATCGTCCCGTCCGCGCGTTGTCCGGACGGAGGCAATCCGGCCTCTGGACTCGGCGGCGAGCCACGTGCATCCTGAATCGAAGAGACCTGCGCATTTCCTTGATCTGACTAACAAATCGCGATTCCATGGCAGCGGCATATTCGTTGTCGTGGATGACGAAGTGGCTCTGTCATGCAATTGATTGTGCTCACATTCTGCACGTTCAATGGCGGTCCTGATGAATACCGGCTGCCGCGCTTGTTCAGTGAAGCGACAGCAGGCACATGACACATGGTCGCATCGCAAGGCGTAGCTAACCGGATCAAGGGAACCTATTTTCGGCGCCGATGTACCTGATTGAAGCGTTACCCACCGTCATCGGAACTGCCGCCATCGCCCCGGCGCTGCTGATGCTGTGGCTCGTCATTGCCGCCGAGGAGCGTCCTGGACCGCCGGCCCAGGTCTGGACCGCGTTCCTGCTCGGCGCGGCAAGCATCTCGCTGCTGGGCCTTGCCCGCGCGCCCTTCGCCAAAATGGTCGCAGCCCCTGACAATCCCTGGGCGGCGCTGGCCATGCATTCGATCTTCGGCGTCGCGCTTCCGGAGGAAGCCGTAAAAGTGGTCGCCATCGTGCTGGTCGCCTCGACCAAGCGGCGGACCTTTGCCAATCCGATGGACACCGTGGTCTATGGCGCCGCAGTCGGCCTCGGCTTCGCCGCTTACGAAAACCTCGCCTACCTCGTGCAGCATGCCGAGATGTGGCGCTCGCTGGCCGCCTTGCGCAGCGTGCTGACGGTGCCGTTCCACGGCGCGCTCGGAATCATCGCCGGCGCTTACCTCACGATCGCGCGCGCCGGCACGGCGCTGGGGGCGAACCGCCACAACCGCGATTGGGCCCGCCTCTCCAGCCGCCTCCTGATGCTGGGCGGTCCTTTGGCGCTGCATTCGGCTTTCGACTTCCCGCTGCTCGCCCTGCAGCGCATGCCGGATCTCGATCCCAGCTTGCGGATGTGGCTGGGTGCCGCGAGCCTCCTGATCGGCTTCGGCGCGATCGCCTTCGCCATCCGCCTGGTCCGCCGCGTCGCGCGCCACCACGCGCCCCGGACCGATGTCGCACGCGAACGGCTCAGCCAGTTGCGCCGGATGTGGGCGCTGCTGCTTGCCGGCGGCGGTGTCGGCTTTCTCGGCCTCGCATTCGTGCTGACCTCGATCCACCACTGGCTGATCAACCCCGAGCGCAATCTGACGCTGGCCCTGATCCCGATCGGTTTCGTCTCGATCCTGCTCGGCCTCGCGCTTCTGATTGTCACGACCGCGATCTATGTTCTCGGTCGCAACCGCATCCGCACCACGGGCGAAGGTTTTTCGTCCGCGCACGGCGGTGGTTGAGCCGCGGGGATGGCCAGCGCGGAGTACACGTACTACTACATAGAGCACACGCCTTTTGATTTTTGATCTGGAGCCTGCCGATGACATCGCCTGAGGATCTTTCCCGGCTCCAATCCGCGATGAGCCAGACGGTAAAATCGCATTGGAAGGCCTTCCTGTTCGAAGGCATCCTGCTCGTCGTTCTCGGCGTCGCCGCGCTGATCCTGCCACCTCTTGCAAGCCTCGCCATCGCGATCTTCCTTGGCTGGATGTTCCTGATCAGCGGCATCGGCGGTCTGATCGTGACTTACTGGGCGCGCAGCACGCCTGGCTTCTGGTGGTCGCTGATCTCGGCTGCGCTGGCCGTGCTTGCCGGCGCGCTGCTGCTGGCCCGCCCGATGCAGGCCGTGCTGACGCTGACCATCGTGCTGGGCGCCTACTTCCTCGCCGAGGGCATCGCCACCATCATGTACGCACTGGAGCACCGCCGCGAGTTAAGCGGCCGCTGGTCGTGGCTGCTGATCTCCGGCCTCGTCGACATCGCGATCTCGTTCATGGTGATCACGGGGCTGCCGAGCTCGGCTGAATGGGCGATCGGCGTCCTCGTCGGTATCAATTTGCTGTTCGGCGGCTCCACCCTGATCGGCATGGCGCTGGCCGCACGCAACGGCAACACCTGAGACGCCTCGTCGCGCCCTGCGCCGATTTGGGGGTGACAATCGGCCAGCGGCGCGCTATATGCCCATCCATGATCACCGTCGCCACCAGCTTTTATTGGTACTTTAGCTACGACAGCTCGCTGGCGGCAGGAGGATCGCGCTCAATCTGAAACATTGCAGCAAACGTCCGAACAAGCCGCCAGACCTGGCGGCTTTTTTATTGGCCGGCAGGTTCGAAACAAACAGGAGCCCGCCGTGCTGAGCACGACCGACGATCTTCGTATCCGCGAACTGAAAGAGCTGAGCACGCCGGAAGAGGTGATGCGGGAAGTCCCGCGCACCCTCACCGCCACCCGCGTGGTGATGGCAGCGCGCAACGCCATCCATGCCATCCTCAACGGACAGGACGACCGCCTGCTGGTCGTGGTCGGCCCCTGCTCGGTGCACGATCCCAAGGCTGCGCTCGAGTATGCCGAGCGCCTCGCTGCCTTGCGCGAGGACCTCGCCGATCAGCTCGAGATCGTGATGCGGGTCTATTTCGAGAAGCCACGCACCACCGTCGGCTGGAAGGGCCTGATCAACGACCCCGATCTGGACGGCAGCTTCGACATCAACAAGGGCCTGCGGCTGGCGCGCAATGTGCTGTCGGCAGTGAACAATCTCGGCCTGCCCGCCGGCACGGAATTCCTGGACATGACGACGCCGCAATACATCGCCGACCTCGTGTCCTGGGCCGCGATCGGCGCGCGCACGACCGAGAGCCAGATCCATCGCGAGCTCGCCTCGGGGCTGTCCTGCCCGGTCGGCTTCAAGAATGGCACCGACGGCAATGTGCGCATCGCGGCCGACGCTGTGAAGTCGGCCTCGCACCCGCATCATTTCATGGCGGTGACCAAGCTCGGTCGCTCGGCGATCGCCTCGACCGCGGGCAACGAGGACTGCCACATCATCCTGCGCGGCGGCAGCAAGCCGAACTACGATGCGGCCAGCGTCGCGGCGGCCTGCAACGATCTGGCGAAATCCGGCGTTGCGCCGCTGGTGATGGTCGATGCGAGTCACGCCAATTCGAGCAAGAAGCCGGAGAACCAGCCGCTGGTCATGGCCGACATCGCCGGCCAGATCTCCGGCGGCGAGAACCGCATCATGGGCGTGATGATCGAGAGCAATCTCGTTGCCGGCCGCCAGGACGTGGTGCCGGGCAAGCCGCTCGCCTACGGCCAGAGCATCACCGACGGATGCATCGACTGGGCGACCACGGCCACCGTGCTCGAGCAGCTCGCTGACTCGGTCGAGATCCGGCGCAACACCAAGCGCGCGGGGCTGCACGAGCGCACGGCATAAGGTCAAAGCAACGTGGGCGGGGCGAGCTGTCGCGCCCTGCCCGCAATCCGTGATGGACTAGCAGCCGCGGCAGATGCTCTTGATCTTCTTGTCGAGCGCCTGGTTTTCCTTGCTGAGCGGATCGTTCGGGTCGCTCAAATTCTTCTCGTTGGGCACGTCGCCGGCGCGCGGCTGACGATGACCGATGGGTGCCTGCGGCAGAGAGCCCGCCGACTGCCCAGACGTGGCACCGCCCGACGTCGATCCCTTGCTGCCGGTCTGCGCGACCGCCGCGGCACCGAGCAAGACCACGAGCGATGCTGCCACGATGATCTTCTTCATGTCTCTCCTCCATTCCTCAAACCAGCGTCACCGCTTTTACCGCTCAGGTCTCGGGCGGATAGAGATGAACGTCGCCGCAATAATCCACGATACGATAGCGCGTTTCCTGATCTGCATCACGTGCATCGGCTGCGGTATTTTGCACCGCCAACACATAATTCGGCCCGACCGGCGATTTGCCGGCACCACCGGGAATGTCGATGACATAGTCAGGCTGGCATAGTCCTGACACCCGTCCGCGCAACTGCCGCATCAACGCCTGCCCCTCGGCGAGCGTGGTGCGCAGATGCGACGTTCCCGGCGCGAGATCGCCGTGATGCAGGTAATAGGGCTTGATCCGGCATTCGACGAAAGCTCGCATCAAATCCGACAAAGCGGTCGGGTTGTCATTGATACCGCGCAAAAGCACGGACTGGCTCACCATGGGAATCCCTGCATCGACCAGCCGCGCGCAGGCGGCGCGCGCCGGGCCGGCCAGCTCGCGTGGATGGTTGGCATGCAGCGCCACCCAGGTGGTCGCCCCCTCGACCTTCAATGCTGCGACCATTTCGTCGCTGATCCGCGCAGGCTCGGCCACGGGCACGCGGGTGTGGAGGCGGATGATCTTGACGTGATCGATCGCGGCCAGATCGGCCATGATTTCGCTCATCCGCCGCGGCGAGAGCATCAGGGGATCGCCACCAGTCAGGATCACCTCCCAGATCTCGCTGTGCGCGCGAATGTAGTTGATGGCGGCACGATAGGCGCTGTCCGAGAGCGCATTCTCCTTGCCGGGCCCGACCATCTCGCGACGAAAGCAGAAACGGCAATAGACCGCGCAGACGTGAACGAGCTTGAACAGCACGCGGTCGGGGTAGCGATGCACGATGCCCGGCACGGGCGAATGGGGATGATCGCCGATCGGATCGGCGTTCTCGCCCGGCTGCATCTCCAGCTCTGCGGCGCTCGGAACGAATTGCCTTGCGATCGGATCGTCCGGATCCGATGTGTCGATCAGCTCGACCAGCGCCGGCGTGATCGCAACCGCATAGCGCGCGGCGACGCGCTCCAGCGCGGGCAGTGCCGTGGCAGTTGCCAGGCCCTCGACGACGAGTTCGGCCGGCTCGCGCAATGTGCGTGCAAGATTGGTCTTCGTCATTATCCACTTAACGTTTCATCTGCAGGCGGTGTCCACACCACCTGATCAATCCGCGACGCGCCGCTCGCCAGCATTACCAGCCGGTCGAAGCCGAGCGCGACGCCGCTCGCCTCCGGCATTTCAGCGACCGCGGCCAGAAAGTCCTCGTCCAGCGGATAGGCCTCGCCGTAGCGTCGCTGCTTCTCCGCCATCGACTCCATGAAGCGCTTGCGCTGCTCCGCGGCGTCGGTGAGCTCGCCAAAGCCGTTGGCGAGCTCTACGCCGCAGGCATAGACCTCGAACCGCTCGGCAACCCGTACGTCACAGGCCGTCACCCGCGCCAGCGCCGCCTCTGGAGATGGGTATTCGAACAGAATGGTCAAACGGCCCTGGCCCAGCTTCGGCTCGACATGCTCGACCAGGACCTTGCTGAAGATGTCCGACCAGGTGTCGTCCCCGGCCACGCGGACCTTGCCACCGGCCGCCTCGGCAAGCGCGGCACGGTTACCTTCACTGCCAGAGATTGTCGACAGCAGGTCGATGCCGGCGAACCGCGCGAAAGCGCCGGCGAGCGTCAAGAGCTCCGGCTCGGCGAAGGGGTCGGCGGTCCGGCCGCGGAACGAGAACGTCCCGATCCCGGTCGCCTGGGCTGCACGGGCGATCACGACGACGGTGTCGGTCATGATGGCGTCGTAGGGGGCGCCTGCCCGGTACCACTCCAGCATGGTGAATTCGGGCAGATGCAGGTCACCTCGCTCGCGGTCCCGAAACACCCGGGCAAACTCGAAAATCCGCTCTTCGCCCGCCGCCAGCAGCTTCTTGCAGGAGAATTCCGGGGAGGTCCTCAAGTAGCGGCGGGCGCGGCTGCCGTCGGGCCGCAAAATCTCGGTGCGGGGGGCGTGGAGATGGGTTTCGTTGCCCGGGGAGACCTGGAGGATGGAGGTTTCGACCTCGATAAAGCCCTGCTCGGCAAAAAAGCCCCGTAGAGCCCCGGTAATGGCCCCTCGGGCCTGGAGGAACGGCCGCCGGTCCAGGTGCCGCGAACGCGACCAGAACGGCGAAATCGGCTTGTCCCCAGCCATCAACCGACCGCCCGGCAGGCCAGCAAAATGCTGGCATTCAACGACAAAATGCGTATGTTGCGGCCCGAAACGGGTGCCGCGGTCTGATTTGAGGCCCCAGGTCCCCCATCAATTTGACCACGTCCTGGCCGGAGCCGGGCCAAGCAAGCAGGAAATATAGCTTTGAGAGTCATCGCCAGTTCTATTCGCAAGGGCAACGTGATCGAGCAAGACGGCAAGCTTTATGTCGTCGTCAGCGCCGAAAACATCCATCCCGGCAAGGGCACGCCGGTCAGCCAGATCGAAATGCGCCGAATCTCGGACGGGGTAAAGATCTCCGAGCGCTACAAGACCACCGACCAGGTCGAAAAGGCCACGATCGAAGAGCGCAACTTCACCTTCCTCTATGAAGATGGTGACGGCTACCACTTCATGAACCCCGAGACCTACGACCAGGTCCAGGTTTCCAAGGACGTGGTTGGCGACGCGGCCGCCTATCTTCAGCCGGAGATGACGGTCAAGCTGTCGACCCATGACGTCAACGTGGTCTCGCTCGCGCTGCCGCAGCGCGTGACGCTGGAAGTGGTCGAGACCGAACCGGTGACCAAGGGTCAAACCGCCTCGTCCTCCTACAAGCCCGCGGTGCTCTCCAACGGCGTCCGGACCACCGTGCCGCCGCACATCGCTGTCGGCACCCGCATCGTGGTGATGACCGAAGACGGCTCCTACTCCGAGCGCGCCAAGGACTAAGCGAGGGATCAGGAACAGGTGCCGCCGGGGGGCGAGACAGTGGTTGGGAAGAATTTCCGCTTCGTCTCGCTGCTTCTGGCGTCGCTGTCGCTCCTCACCGCCACTCCGCTCGCCGCGGACGAAATCCGCAGCCCCTCGCTCACGGCCCTGCGCGTCGACTGGCGCGCAGCGCTCGACCAGCTCCGTGCCGAGATCAACAGCCGCCCCCCGATCGCGGGCGACTTCATCTTCGCACCCCGCCGTTCGGTGCCGCGCTACGATCCGCGTGCGATGCCGGCACTGGTGCAGCTCAACGCCATCTCCTCGCAATTCTTCACCGGCATCGCCCGCAGCTCCGTGCCCGTGCTGCTGCCGTTCGATGCCGCAGCCTATCTCGCGGCGCAGCGCAACGGCGCGCCGCCGACACTGGCGCTGTCGCGCTATCAGGCCGATTTCAACTCCGTCGACATGTTCGATGCCGGCCCCTCCGGCTACAGCGCGAGCTTTTCGTTCGAGCCCGGCGCGGGTGATGGCATGCCGAGCCGAGTCTTCACGAGGCCGGTCGAGGTGCAGATCACCGGCTCGGCCCTGCTCTATGACATCGCCGATCCCGCCGGCGGCAAGGGCGAGCCAGTGAAGCCGCTCGCGGCAACCTTTCCGGACCTGCGCAGGTTCATCAGGGAAGGTTATGTCCGCTACGCCTTCACGCGCTTTGGCGTCGCCTATGTGGTGTCGGTCCAGTGCCTCGACAGCGTCGCCAAGCCGCGACGGCTCGCCTGCAAGGAGGCCTATCCGGTCGCCGAGCGCTTCCTGAATGCGTTGCGGATCGCGGGCGGCCAGCGCATGCGGCCGCTGACGGACATGGCCTCCGCCATCATCGACCGTCCCGCGGCGCGTTCGGCGGACTTCAGCTACCGGCCGAGCGGCGACATCATCCCGAACACCGGATATCGCAACAAGGCCGGCCATCCCGACGTGATGGCTTATGCCCAGATCCGATTTCCACTTGAGAAGGCACCTGCCTTCATCCGCTCGCAATCCTACGGCAAGCGCGACAAAAGCGAAGGTCCGACCGCCTATCCCTGGCGTGATAATTTCTGCGAGTCCCGTAGCTTCGAGGTCTGGCAATGCGGAGGCGGTTACGGGCACCAGGGCGAGGACATCCGCGCCGCTGATTGCCCCCCGCCCGGCGAGGGCCGTGAGCCCTGCGACCCGAAGCAGCGCGCCGTCGTCGCCGTGCGCGACGCCATCGTGATCCGCGGCGCCAAGGACCAGGCGGCGACGCTCGAAATCAACAGCCGGACCGAGCGCATCCGCTTCCGCTACATGCACATGAACCCTCAGGCGATGAACGCGGACGGCGTGCTCAACGGACGTTTCGTTACCGAAGGCGAGAAGATCGGCGTGGTCTCGAACTATCTCGACCATCCGGCCGGCACGTCGATGCATCTGCATTTCGACGTCCAGGTGTTCACCCGCGACGGCTGGATCTGGGTCAGCCCCTACGTCACCCTGGTCTCGGCATATGAACGCCTGATCCGCGCCCGCGGCCGCGAGGTCGGCCCGGATATCGCAGTTACGTCGCAGCCGTTGGCCCATGCGCTGCCGGAGGACGTGATCAAGCCGGACCTGCGCGAAGGATCGAGCGGCGAGGAAAATTGATGACTTGCCCGTTCCGATGTCGAACCAGGCAAGAGCGCGTTGTCGCGCACGGCTCCGGATCGAGCCACCAAGGATGGGATCGATGAGTGTCGGACTGATCGGTCTTCTCGACGACATCGCAGCGATTGCGAAGGTGGCCGCAGCCTCGCTCGACGACGTGGCGAGCCAGGCTGCCAAAGCAGGCACAAAGGCGGCAGGAGTCGTCATCGATGACGCAGCCGTCACACCAAACTACGTCATCGGTTTCGCTGCGAAACGCGAATTGCCGATCGTCGGCAAGATTGCGGTCGGCTCGCTGCGCAATAAGTTGCTGATCCTGCTTCCCGTTGCTCTGCTGCTTGGTTATTTCCTTCCCGCCGCTGTCACGCCGCTGCTCATGCTGGGCGGAGCCTTTCTCTGCTACGAGGGTGCCGAGAAGGTACTCGAAGCCGTAATCCCACATCATGCGCGCGACCACGAATCTCAGGTCCAGCCGATTGCGCTGAATGCCAGGTCGGTCGAGGACGAAAAGGTCGCGAGCGCCATCAAGACGGATTTCATCCTGTCGGCTGAGATCATGGCGATCACGCTGGCAGCCCTCCCGGCGGGCAGCATCTGGACGCAGGCGCTTGTGCTGGCGCTGGTCGGCTTCGGCATCACTGTCGGGGTCTACGGCGTGGTCGCGCTGATCGTGAAGGCGGACGATGTGGGCCTGGCCCTCGCACGCTATGACGGCGCCTCCGTCATTGGCCGCGCGATCCGCCTGATGGGACGCGCGCTCGTTCGCGGAATGCCCAGCTTCCTGACGGTCCTGAGCATGATCGGCACCGCCGCCATGATCTGGGTCGGCGGAGGTATCATCCTGCACGGTTTCGAAAAATACGGGCCGCCTCTGGTTGGTCGCGCCGTCCATGCCGCAACCGAGGCGGCCGCGCACATCCTTCCGCCAGTTGCCGGCATGATTGAATGGACGGTCGAGGCGCTCATATCCGGCGTGCT
Source organism: Bradyrhizobium cosmicum (assembly GCF_007290395.2). Lineage (NCBI taxonomy): Bacteria > Pseudomonadati > Pseudomonadota > Alphaproteobacteria > Hyphomicrobiales > Nitrobacteraceae > Bradyrhizobium > Bradyrhizobium cosmicum. The sequence continues at coordinate 4,023,305 of NZ_CP041656.2, forward strand.
CGGCTTGCTTGTCGGGGCACTTGCGATTCCAGCAGTCGAATACGGCCTCTCCCCTGCATGGAAACGATTGAGGCGATCGGTTGGCCTGGAGGGCCGCTGAGTCTGCTGGACGCAAATTCAGGACGACGAAAGCGAGCTACTCCAGTAACGTCGTCAGCTGTGCGCCTTCGTCCGCCACGAACACCGCGACCAATTCCGCGGGCTCTGTGGAACTGGCGTTGGCCGAGACCAGGTGCGTCGATCCCGGCGGTTCGAAGAAGGACTGGCCGACGCTGAACGTCTCGACCGGACCTCCGCCGAGCTGGGAGCGGATCTCGCCCTTGGTGATGTAGGCGGTCACCGAGCCCGCATGGCGGTGCGGCCGCGAAAATCCCCCGGGTCCGTAGACCACGCGTACGATGGTGACGCGCTTCCCCGGCACGTTGGGCAGCGCGTAGGAGCCGATCAGCTCGACCTTGTCGAGCGGCGAACTCTCCGCGACCGTCGCGCAGAGCGGCGCCAACGCGCCCGATACGGTGTCCATCGCCACCGGCAGCCCCTTGCCGATCGCAAGCGCACAGGCGAGCCCACCGACGACGGCCAGCGCCATCGAGCGCGACGGCACCGGACGTAGCGTGGTAGCCAAAGTCATTGCTGTCATGACAACCTCCTCCCGTTATGATCAGGACACCGCGGCATTCGTGGCGACCGGCCGCTTCGCCGGAGTCCAGCGAAAGGCTGCGCCGAAACGGTTCCAGACGTTGATCGAAGCAACTGCCGACGTCAGGTACATCAGCTCGGTCTCGGAAAATTCGCGCTGCACCTCGGCATAGACCTCGTCGCCGAATCGGTCGGGCAGCAGGGTCAGTGCCTCGGCCCAGGCAAGGGCTGCACGCTCGCGCGGCGAATAGATCGGTGCCTCCCGCCAGACCGCGACCAGATTGAGCTTGTCCGCGGACACGCCGATCCGCTCCGATAGCAGGATGTGGTGCTGTACGCAGAAGGCACAGCCGTTGATCTGCGAAGCCCGGAGCTTGACCAGCTCGAGCAGCTGTTTGTCGAGACCCGCCTTGGCCGCAACCTGGCCCAGCGCCAGCACCAGCTCATACGCATCGGGCGCGATCCGCTTGAAATCCTCGTATTCGCTGCGCTCGTGTGACATTGCGGTTTACCCCGGGTTATTGTAAGACGGCTTACATCTTATAAGAGCACTTACATCTTGCGCAAGACGCCCGCCATCACGAGATCGAAATCCCGGCGCAAAGCCGCCGGGCCTGCCGCCGTACGCGTCCCTGCCCCGGGCGAAGGCAAGCGCGGCGAAGAAGGCTATCTCGGTTATCTCCTGCGCCAGGCCCATGCCGCGGTTCGGCTGACGATGGAACGCACGCTTGCCGATCTCGGCGTGACCTCGCCGCAGTTTGCAGTGCTGACGATGCTGAATGCCTATCCGGGGCTGTCCGGCGCCGACGTCGCCCGCCTCACCTTCCTGACGCCGCAGACGGTGGGCGTCATCATCCGCAACCTCGAACGTGACGGCGCCATTGAGATGACGCCACACCCTGTCCACGGGCGCATCCAGCAGTGGACATTGACGCCGCGCGGCACAACGTTGCTGAGGGCGTGCCGGGAACGCGTGATCGCATTGGAAAAGCGTCTCGCCGATAGCCTCGATGCCAAGGCCGAGGCAAGCATTCGCCGCTGGCTAGCCGGCATTGCAGCTGATTTGCAGGAGGACCAAGCGAGGCCTTAGTCGCCTCCTCCGTCCCCGCCGCCGTCACACCCGCCGGCATCCGAGAAGTCGCCGCCAGCGGCGCCATCACCCTGAATGCCGCGGCCAAAATTCTCGGCGATGATCATCAGGATCACGACGAGAAGCCCGGCGCCGAACGGCCAAGGATTGGCACGAATGATGTCGAACAGCTCGCGCATGCGCCCATCATGCGCAGACGGAAGCGAACCGACCGTAAAATCACAGGCTTAAAAATGGGAATATCTTGCTAGGTAGAGCGGGCCCTAGCCACCCTTCAATGCTTTCTTAACCTCGCCATCGGGCCACGTCGCGCCGGCAGCGATCACACGCACGCGGCTATGGTCGGAGGCATTCACCAGCACATGCGAACTCACCCGCTCACCGCTCGGCTCCAGGTGAAGGTCGGTTTCAGGCTTCCAGCTCAGCGTCGTTGCGAGATCGCCGGGAAAGATCTGCCATTGCGATCCGTCCTCCAACTCGACGACGTGGCTTTCCGCATGCGCTCGTATCTTCATTTCACCCCGAATTCTCGACGAAGGCGGGCCCCGGCGGTCTGCCGGGGCCCGCTCCGTCAGTCGTTGTCGTGATGAATCACGGTCTTGCTGCGATTGCCGTATTCATCTTCCTTCTTGATCACGGTGGTGCGGCTCGATGGCTCGCGCTCCCTGATGACCGTCGTGCTGTCACGATCGCGGTCCCGCTCACGATACTCGTGGGACTGTCCGACCGTCACGCCGGCACCAACCGGGCCGACATGAACGCCGACTTCATCCGCGAATGCAGGGGCCGCGATGGCGGTGACCATGGCGGCGGCAAACAGATACTTCCTCATTTTGTCCTCCTCATTGTCGTGGGGAAGGAATGCAGCAGTGCGACACTTTGTTCCGGAGCAGAGCGGCCTATTCCCGGTGTTCCAGGAACCGACTCACACGGGCCATGTTTCCCGCTAGAATGCGGTCATGAAACAAGCTGATTCCTCGGCCCATCCCACCCGCCGCGCTCTGCTGCAATCCACGCTCAGCGCGGCCGCCGTACTCGCATTGCCAACGCGGTCCATCGCCGCGCCTCCGGGCTTCGACGAATGGCGCGAGAGTTTTCGTGCACGCGCGATGGCCAAGGGCATCTCGGCGGCGACCTGGCAGCGCGCGATGGCGCGAGTCGAGCCGGACATGAGCGTGTTCAAGCAGATGCGCAACCAACCTGAATTCCACGAGCAGGTCTGGCAATACATCAACCGCCGCGTCTCGGATTGGCGCATCATCAACGGCAAGATCGCACTCAGGAACAACGAGGCGCTGCTCGCACGGATCGAGCGCGATTTCGGCGTCGAGCGCGGCACACTGCTGGCGCTATGGGGCGTCGAGTCGGCCTATGGCGATCCGCTGGTGCAGCAGAACCACATGACGCCGATATTCCCCTCGCTTGCCGCGCTCGCCTGGAACGAGCCGCGCCGCAAAGCCTATTGGGAGACCGAGCTGATCAATGCGCTGCGCATCGTCGACAAGGGCTGGAGCACGCCGCAGGAGATGCAGGGGTCCTGGGCCGGCGCGATGGGGCATTCACAATGGATGCCGGAAGTCTGGCTCAATGTCGGCATCGACTATGACGGCGACGGCAAGGTCTCGCCGTTCGGCAAGCCCGACGACGCATTGGGCTCGACCGCAAAATACCTCGTCAATCGCGGCAAATGGCGCCGCGGCGAGCATTGGGGCTACGAGGTGCGCGCGTCCGGCGATGCGAGCGGCAGCCGAACCTATGCGGCGTGGCAGGCGGCCGGCGTCACCCGCGCCGACGGCCAGCCGTTCCCGCAGCCAAACGCCTCCGCGCAGCTTTGGACACCGGTTGCAGGCGGGCCGTCCTTCCTGCTCGGACCGAACTTCAACGCGGTGAAGAGCTATAATCCATCGATGAATTATGCGCTGGCGATCTGCCATCTCGGCGACCGCTGCCTCGGCGGGCCGCCCTTCATCCAACCCTTCCCCGGCTCCGAGCGCGCGCTGACGCTCGCCGAGGTGCAGGAGATGCAGACGCGGCTGACCAAGGCCGGCTTCGACACCGGTGGCACCGACGGCCGCGTCGGCAACGACACCATGAAGGCGATCAAGGATTTTCAGCAGCGCGCGGGGATTACGCCCGCCGATGGATATGGCGGGCTGAAGGTGCTGGCGAAGTTGCGGCAAGGGCCCTAGAAGGGTCGTAGGCCGCCTCAGTGCCTGTACTGCGGCTCTTCGGCGTCGAGCTGACGCCGGACAGCGGCGAGATGCAACCGCGCGGATTCGGAATCGCCTTCGCGCATCTGCTTGTAGGTCTCGGCGGCAATGGCGGGATCGACCGGCAGAACCTTGCGTCCCGTCGACATCGCCAGCACCTGTACCTCGGCGGCGCGTTCGAGATAATAGAGATCGTCCCAGGCCTCCGCGATGGTCGGCGCCAGCACCATCACGCCGTGATGCTTCATGAAGACGATGTCGGCATTGCCGACGGCGGAAGCGATGCGCGCGCCCTCGCGGTTGTCGAGCGCAAGGCCGTTGTAGTCGCGGTCGACCGCCGTGCGGCCGTAGAATTTCAGCGCCGTTTGGCCAGCCCAGATCAGCGGATCGCCCTCCGTCATCGACAGCGCGGTCGCGTAGGGCATGTGGGTGTGGAAGGCGACCTTGGCGCGCGGCAGGCGCTTGTGCATCTCGGCGTGAATGTAGAAGGCCGTCGCCTCGGGTACGCCCTCGCCGTCGAGCACATTGCCGTGGAAATCGCAGATCAGCAGCTTTGACGCGGTCAGCTCGCGAAAGGCATAGCCGTAGGGATTGACGAGAAAGAGGTCGTCATGGCCCGGCACCACGGCCGAGAAGTGATTGCAGATGCCCTCTTCAAAACCGTTGCGCGCGGCCATGCGGAAGCAGGCCGCGAGGTCCTCGCGCGCGGTGCGGATTGCGTCGGTGGCAAGGTCCGGCCGGTTCGAGCGGACGGGCTCAGGCGCGGAAGAAGTCGAGTGAAGGCTGTGCGCCATGGCGAAGAACACCTTTGTCGGTCGGGAGCTGTCCGCCTTGTACAGGGCCGACGCTTGCGCGTCAGCCCCTGCGAGCGCCACCCTGCCCTTCGCAGCCCGCGCGGCGGCTTATTGCCGCCGCGGCACGCCGCCGGCGTTCATGCCGCCGTCGATGACGAGTTCGCTGCCGGTGACATAACGTGAGGCATCGGACGCCAGATACAGCACGCCGGAGGCGATCTCCGCGGCCTGGCCGGCGCGGGCGAGCGGTGCGACCAGCCGGGCGCGCTCCTCGGGGTCAATCGGCGCGTTCTGGCCGGCGCCCGTCGCCCCCGTGGGGATCTTGCCCCAGATCGGCGTATCGATGATGCCGGGGTGGACGGAGTTGACGCGAATGCCGTCGCCCGCCGCCGCACATTCCATCGCGATCGATTTGGCGAACAGGCGCACGCCGCCCTTGGTGGCCGAATAGGCCGACAGGCCCGGCGAGCCGCGCAGGCCCGCGAGCGAGGACATCATGACGATCGAGCCGCCGCCGGTCTTGCGCATCAAGGGCAGGCAATGTTTCACCGAGAGAAACACGCCGTCGAGGTTGATCGCGTTCTGCTTGCGCCAGTCACCGAGCGTCATGTCGACGATCGACGGCACGGCAATGCCGATGCCGGCGTTGGAGACCATGATGTCGAGCCGGCCATAGCGTTTTGCGATATTGGCGACGATTTCGATCCAGCGCTCCTCGCTGGTGACGTCCTGCTCCAGGAAAATCGCCTTGCCACCAGCCTTGGTGATGCGCTTGGCTAGCTCAGGGCCGCGCAGCTCGTCGATGTCGGTCGCGACGACCGTTGCGCCCTCGCGCGCGAACAGCTCGACGATCGCCTCTCCGATGCCGGAAGCTCCGCCTGTCACCAGTGCAACTTTGCCTTCAACCTGCCCTGCCATGTTCACTCCCTTTCTTTCTTGTTGTTTGAGGCCGTTGTTTTCTTGCGCGTGACCTTGTCGGAAAACCGCTTCGCACTTTTCCGGATCATGCGCTATCTAATCACGGCTGGCCCCTGGTCCGGTAGCGCGACGTCGATGACGCGGAACTGCACGCGCTCGGCGCCCTGGTAGCGGTCCACCGACAACGACCCCGCGACATGCAATTGCTGGCCGCGATTGGCAACGAGCGCGTTGCCGAGCTTCTGTCCCACCGAGCGGAACGCGATGCCGTTGACGATGGCGCCATCGCCCGACTTGAAGCGTAGCCTCAAATGCGCTTGGCCGACCTCGTCGGCATAGACGAGCTGGTGCGCCGGCAGCGCCAGCACGGCTTCCGGATTGCCGCTGCCGAACGGGCCGGCGCGGTTGAGCGTGGCCGCAAGCTCGGTCGTCACCGCGCGCGCCGAGACCGCGCCGTCGATGTAGAGTTCGTTGACGTGGCGGACCTCGGCGACGTCCTGCGCCAGCGCGTTTTCGAGATAGGCACGAAGCTCGGCGAGTTTTTCTTTGCGCAGCGTCACGCCCGCGGCCATCGCGTGGCCGCCACCCTTGAGCAAAATGCCGTCGGCGACCGCCTGCCGCACCGCCTTGCCGATGTCGACGCCGGCGATCGAACGACCCGAGCCGGTGCCGATGCCGCCGGGCTCCAGCGCGATCGCAAAGGCGGGCCGCGAAAACTTCTCCTTCAGCCGGGAGGCAACGAGACCGACCACGCCGGGATGCCAGCCTTCGGAGGCCGTGACGATGACGCCAAGCTTGTCCTCGAGCCCGATCGAGGCCAGCGCCTCCGCTTCAGCCTGCGCCTCCGCCGCCTGCTCGATCACGCGGCGCTCGCTGTTCAGGCGGTCGAGCTCGGCCGCGATCCGCGCCGCCTCGACGCTGTCGGCTTCGAGCAAGAGCCGCACGCCGAGATCGGCGCGGCCGATGCGGCCTCCGGCATTGATGCGCGGCCCCAGCATGAAGCCGAGATGCCAGGCCTCCGGCGGGCCGTTGAGCCGGGCCACGTCCATCAGCGCGGTATGGCCGACATGGTCGCGGCGCCGCATCGCGATCAGACCTTTTGCGACGAAAGCGCGGTTGAGGCCGATCAGCGGCGCCACGTCGGCAACCGTGCCGAGCGCGACGTGATGCAGCATGCCGAGCAGATCGGGCTCGGGCATCTCAGCATTCCAGAACCCGCGCTGGCGCAATTCGCGATTGACGGCGACCAGCGTCACCAGCACGAGGCCGACGGCGGCGAGATGGCCGAGACCGGAGAGATCGTCGAGCCGGTTCGGATTGACCAGCGCGTCCACCTCCGGAAGCTCCGTGCCGGTCTGGTGATGGTCGATCACGACGACCGACATGCCGAGGCGCTTCGCCTCGGCCAGCGGCTCGATGCTGGTGGTGCCGCAATCGACGGTGACGAGCAGCGTGGCGCCCTTTGCCGCCAGCCCGCGAACGGCTTCGACGTTGGGGCCGTAGCCCTCGAAGATGCGGTCGGGGATGTGGATCAGCGGGTCGAGCCCGCAATGGCGCAGATGCCAGGTGAGCAGCGCGGCCGACGTCGCGCCGTCGACGTCGTAGTCGCCGAAGATCGCGACCTTCTCGCCCTTCACCGCGGCATCCGCAATCCGCTTGGATGCGGCTTCCATCTGCGTCACCGTGAACGGGTCCGGCAGGAGCTTGCGGATGGTCGGATCGAGGAAATCGGGAACCTCGTCGATATCGACACCACGGCCCGCCAGCACCCGCGCCAGGAGTTCCGGCAATTGATGGCGCTGCACGATGGCCAGCGCCTTGGCTGCCCCGCGCGCGTCCAGCCGGTCACGCCAGAGCTTGTCGGTCAGCGATCGCGCCACGCCCAGGAAGGCCTGGGGCGCTTCGACGGGCAAGGCGGTGGCGGGCGGTGTCATGACGAGAGTCGATCTGTTGGGAAGTCGGGGTCCGGGCGATTACGCAAGGCGCCCGATCAAAGGCTTCAGAGGATTGGCCGGGAAAGCCTTGGGATTTGCAACGGCCGAGGCGCACAAAGCGGTGGATGGCCGCCCGGCGGGCCGGTGTGACTACCATTTAGGCATTCCGCGGAACAGCAAATTAATCCGGCGTTAGGTGGAATCCTCGAAAAAGACTTGTATTCGATCTGTATTTGATTGTTCCGGGTTCATTGCAGATCAGGCCTCATTGCCAAGGGAAGTCCCCCGATGTCTGCTGCGCTGGGTCTGAAAGCCAAGCCGATCGCCCCTGAACCCGCCGACGATGATTCCGACATCTCCGCGCTGATCAATCGTCTGACCGCGGAGGTCAACCAGATCGCGGTCGACAAGACCAAGGCGATCCAGCAGATCACTAACCAGATGAAGATGCTGGCGCTGAACGCGCTGATCGAAAGCTCACGCGCCGGCGCGCAAGGCGCGGGCTTCGCGGTGGTCGCGCAGGAGGTGCGCGGCGTCGGCCAGCAGGTCGAGAGTATCGCGCGCGAACTCGAAACCCAGTTGACCAAGCGAACCGGCGATCTCGTCTCCTCGATCGACCGCATGAGCCAGCGTTCGCGCGGCGAGCGCATGGTCGACCTGTCGCTCAATGCGGTCGAGCTGATCGACCGCAACCTCTATGAGCGCACCTGCGACGTGCGCTGGTGGGCGACCGATTCCGCCGTGGTCGATTGTGCGGCCTCGCCAGCTCCCGCGGCCGTCACCTTTGCCTCGCAGCGCCTCGGCGTCATCCTCGGCGCCTACACCGTCTATCTCGACCTCTGGCTCTGCGACCTCGACGGCAACGTCATCGCCAACGGCCGCGCCGACCGCTTCCGCGTCGTCGGCCAGAACGTCGCCCACACCAAATGGTTTCGCGAGGCAAAGAGCTTGCGCTCCGGGGACGACTATGTCGCCGGCGACGTCGAGAACCAGCAGTTGCTCGGCAACGCGCAAGTCGCGACCTATTGCGCCAGCGTGCGCACCGGCGGCCAGGCCAACGGCGCACCGATCGGCGTGCTCGCCATCCATTTCGATTGGGAGCCGCAGGCCCGCGCGATCGTGCAAGGCGTCCGCGTCGGCGACAGCGACAAGGCCCGCGTCCTGCTGGTCGACTCGAACTTTCGCGTGATCGCGGCCTCCGATGGCCAGGGCATTCTCAGCGAGCGCATCTCGCTCTCGCTCAACGGCCAGCGCTCCGGCTTCTATCAGGATCGCTCCGGTACGCTGGTCGCGTTCCATGCCACGCCCGGCTACGAGACCTATCGCGGGCTCGGCTGGTACGGCGTGATCGTCTGCGGGGCCTGAGGCAGGAGCCGCCCCATAAATCCTGACGGCGAGCCGTCCGGTGATTGAACAAGCGCGAAAACAACCCCATGCACAGTAGCCGGTGGGTTGCTTTTGTTGCGTTTTTTTGCCCGGGTCGCTCGTTTGACTCGTTGGGCAAAACACCGGCATTCTGGCATCGTCGATTGATCAGGCCTGCCCATTGGCAACATGCCGAGGAGATAGACCATGAAGATCGTCGTGATCGGCGGGACCGGATTGATCGGGTCCAAGCTAGTAACGAAGCTTAGGAGCCACGGCCACGAAGCAGTGCCCGCCTCGCCGAAATCGGGCGTGAATGCCGTGACCGGAGAAGGTCTCGCAGCCGTGCTGGCGGGCGCGGATGTCGTCGTCGACGTCGCCAACGCGCCGTCCTGGGAGCCCGCCGCCGTGCTCGATTTCTTCCAGCGCTCGAGCACAAATCTCGTCGCGGCCGAGGCCGCGGCAGCCGTGAAGCATCACGTCGCCCTCTCGATCGTGGGCACCGAACGCTCGCCGGACAATTCCTACTTTCTCGCCAAGCTCGCGCAGGAGACCATCATCAAATCCTCTGGGGTCCCCTACTCGATCGTGCGCGCCACCCAGTTCTTCGAATTCCTCGGCGCCATTGCCGAGACGAGCGTCATTGGGGGCAAGATCGTCGTTCCCTCCGCACTGTTTCAGCCGATCGCGGCCGACGACGTCGCCGATCGCCTCGCCGAGGTCGCAATGGGCCAGCCGCTCAACGGCACGATCGATATCGCAGGGCCCGAGAAAGCGCCCTTCAACGAATTCATCGCACGCCGTCTGAAGGCGTCCGGCGACGCCCGTCCCGTGATGGGAGACCCGAAGGCTCCGTATTACGGCGCCCCCATCGACGACACCTCGCTGAACCCGCTCGGCGACGCCAGGCTCGGCAAGACGCCGCTCGCCACATGGCTCGCCAACCTCTGAAAACCCTGCGATGCAAAGCACAGTCCCGACGCCCGCTGTCGCGGGCTCCTCGGCAGGCAGGCGCCAGGATGGATACTTGATCCGTTTCGTCGAGCGCTTGGCAACACGCGCACCCTCGTGACGCCCGAGATCGACCTACAGTGTCAGACCGTCGCGATGTCGTCCCCGGCCGTCTGCCATTTTGCAAGTCCCAGGGTTTGCGACGGACGCTCTCCGAACATCGCGAGGTAGTATTGCGAGAACCGTCCGAGCTCGTAGAAGCCATGCTGCATGGCGACGGACGCCACGGTGATCGAGCCCGGAGCGCTCTCTTTCAGAATGGAATGAACAGCGCATAGACGCTTGTGTCGCAGGAAGCTGACCGGGCCGAGGCCGAACACCTCCTGGAATGCGCGGTGCAAGGTGCGCCGCGACACGCCCAGGGCCGCGCAGATCTCGGAAACATGCACCGGACGCGTACCGGCTTCGTCGAGATACTCCTCGACCCTGCGGATCAGCCGTCTCGCGGAAGGCAGCCAGCCATTGTCGTCGGGCGGCAAGGACGACATGACGTTGGCAGCCATGCATTCGACGATCGATCGCTTCCAGAAGTCGGCGGTCGACGAGGTCAACCCGTATTTGTTGTCACGCAGATGCGACAAGATCCGGACCAGTCGGCGTGAGGCAATCGCGCCGGTGTCGGGGTCCGCCCGAAAATGACCGCGGCTGCGCCAGGTGTCGGGATCGCTGAGCCTCGCCTCGCCGCCAAACAAGGACGTGACGTCGCTGAGGTCGAAGCGCATGGCGGCGTAAGCGGACGCGCCGTGAAAGACGCCATCATGTTCGAGCAACGGAGGGATCACGAGCACATCGTTGAGCTGCATGTCGAACGACCAGTGGGCGACGCGCTCCTCGGCCGACAGCAACATTCCGATGATCAGCTTGTCGTCGCTGGAGCTGCGCTGGGTGCGCATGCCGACGTTGAATGCGCCGACGCTGAGCGAGAAGTCGCCGATGCCGACATGCGACAACGTCCCACGCAGCCGCCCGCGTCCGAGCTGCATCACGTCGACATGCGAGCCGTGAACGGCCTGATGAAGGCCTTCGAAGCCGTCGAGCTTGCGCGAATCGACCAGAAGAAACTGCCCCATGGCCGACCCTGTTACCGAAGCGCGACAATTCTGCGGCAGTCAAAGGCGGAATACCACTACAACGCGAGGTGGATGTGACAGGGTGACTTCGCGTTTCGAAGCAACTCATCGCGAATCTGATGTGAGATATCTGTTCGAAATGGCTTTGTATTGGGGGATTTGCGACAGATTCGTCAGGTCTCACCAGTTGCCGCAAATGCTGGCACAAACTGCACATCACATCCGTCCAATCTTCGGATACCGTCTTCAACCTTAGCGATATCAAGCGGATGAGCTCTGCGGATGGCGGAGCGCGTGCGGCAGGGGTTTGCCGCGTACTCGTACACGCGTGCGCCAAAGGGATGGGATGCTGACCTAATGCGCCGGCTTCATCTCTCCCAAGCGCCAAAGAGGGGATCAGACAATGCGTCCCACGTATCAGGAACTGCGCCGCAGGCGACGTCTGCTGACGTTTGCACCGTAGCGCCCGGTGGAATTCGCGCATCGGAGTTTCCATCATGCTGCGGGCTGATCTGGGTCACTGCGAGTGGCTGCCGGATGATGTGAGGACCGGCGAGATGGTCTTCATTCCCGGTGGGACCTTCCTTATGGGCTCGGATCATCATTACCCCGAGGAGGCGCCGAGCCATCGGGTCTCCGTCGACGGCTTCTGGATCGACCGCACACCGGTCACCAACCGGCAGTTCAAGCAATTCGTGAATGCGACCGGCCATGTCACCGAGGCGCAGATCGTTCCCGATCCCAAGGACTATCCCGGCGCGCCAAAGGAGATGCTCTATGCCGGCTCGCTGGTGTTCTCACCGTTGCCGCGCATCACCGATCTCACCGACTGGAGCCAGTGGTGGTCGTTCCTGCGCGGCGCCAACTGGCGGCATCCCTACGGTCCCGGCAGCACCATCAAGGGCATGGACGACCATCCCGTCGTGCACGTCTCCCACAGCGACGCGGTCGCCTATGCAGGCTGGGCCGGAAAGGATTTGCCGACGGAAGCAGAATGGGAATTCGCCGCGCGCGGCGGCCTCGACGGCGAAGAGTTCGCCTGGGGCGATGCGCTGATGCCGGGCGGCAAGCACATGGCCAACATCTGGCAGGGCAACTTTCCTGTCCAGAACCTCGGCGAGGATGGGTTCGAGCGTACCTCGCCGGTCATGGCCTTCCCGCCGAACGGCTACGGCCTCTACGACATGATCGGCAATGTCTGGGAGTGGACCTCCGACTGGTGGTCGGCGCGGCACACCGCCGAGGCCGCCAAGCCATGCTGCATCCCGACAAATCCGCGCGGCGGGCGCGAAGAGGCAAGCTACGACCCTGCCCTGCCCGACATCCGGATTCCCCGCAAGGTGCTGAAGGGCGGCTCGCACCTCTGCGCCCCGAACTATTGCCGCCGCTATCGCCCAGCCGCGCGGCACGCCGAGCCGATCGACACTTCGACCAGCCATGTCGGCTTCCGTTGCGTGACGCGAATGCCGCTCGCGACCGAACGCGGACGAGAAGGACGTGGTGTAACCTAGGTAGCATCGCATATCCGCAACCCCGCGGTTGTGGAGACGATACAGGCTCGTTACAAGCCGTCGCGGCCCGCCGACATTCCGAGGCCTTCAAGGCGCAAAAGCTCAATTCATCGCGCGAGTGGAAACGGCTCTATGCCGACGGTACCGTCGTGAAATGGCTGCAGCAGGTCAGTGACTTTTTCATGACGGATGCCGGCGTCACTGGAGCAGTGCGCGCGTCTGATTGTTTCGACACGCAGCTGCATCTTTCGGCGTTTGGATAGAGCCATTCCGCAGTTCGGAACGCGAGGTCAATTTGGGCGCTCGATCCCACGTCAATTCCACTTGCGAGCTTGTCTGAACCGGCGCAGCATCCGACGGCTGGCCTCAGGCCGAACATCACGCGCGAAAAATCGAGCGGATCAAAACAGAAACTGGAGGAAACCAATGACACTCAACGTCTCACGCCGGTCCCTGCTCACCCTCGGGGCTGGCCTTGGCGCCAGCGCGATGCTCGGCGGCAGTGCGCTTGCACGCGCTCCCAAGCTCGGCACCCAGACACCCTACTGGCACCGCTTCACCCTCGGCGATGCGGAAGTGACCGTCGTGTCCGACGGACCGTTGCCGCTCGGCGATCCCTCCGGCACCTTCACCGGCGTTCCCAAGGAGGAGGTGAAGAAGATGCTGGCCGACAATTTCCTGTCCCCGGACAATGTCGTGCTCGAGCAGAACTCGCCGATCGTGAACACCGGCGACAAGCTCATCCTGTTCGACACCGGCATGGGCTCATCGAAAATGTTCGGCGCCACCACCGGGCGGCAGCAGAAGAGCATGATGGAGGCCGGCATCAAGCCGGAGGACATCGATGCCGTGGTCTGCTCCCATGCCCATATCGACCATATCGGCGGTATCGTGGACGCCAACGACAAGCCGCTGTTTCCGAACGCCCAGATCTACATCTCCCAGACCGATTTCGACTTCTGGACAGATGAGGGCAAGCTCGGCAGCCCGGCCAAGGACTTCGTCGTTCATGCCCGCAAGAACCTGCTGCCGGTCCGCGACCGCATCGTGTTCTTCAAGGACGGCCATGAGTTCCTGCCCGGCGTGCAGGCGATCGCCGCGCCCGGCCATACCGTGGGTCACACCATCTTCACGGTGTCCTCGGCCGGCAAGTCCTTCGCGTTCCTCGGCGACCTCTCGCACCATTCGGTGCTGCTGCTGGAGCGGCCGCGGATGGAGTTCTCCTACGACACCGACCCGAAGCAGGCGGCGGATTCGCGCGTCAAGCTGCTGACCATGCTCGCGGCCAACAAGGTCCCCGTGATGTCCTATCACTTCGCCTGGCCGGGCTACGGCCATGTCGCCAAGGCCGGCGACGGCTTCCGCTATTATGCCGAGCCGATGCAGATGACGTTGTAGGTCGTCGGATCTGATCCGGGCGGCGCACGCGCCGTCCGGATCGATCATCGATGCCGGCGCCGATCAAGAACGCTGCGCCGGTTCGGCATCATGCCGTCGGCCTCTCCATCAGCGTCAACGGCACGCCGTTGTAGTCGATCCGATCGAACGTGCTCCAGCCTATCCGGGCGTACAGCGCCTCGCTGCGTGGCGTGAACAGATACAGCCGGTCATGCCCGGGCCGTGCGGCTTCGCTGACGGCGTGCAAACTCAACGCGGAAGCAACGCCCCTGCCCCTCGACTCCTCGGGAACGTAGACCGAGGATAGCCAGGGTGTCAGATGCTTGTGGGTAATCGTCGTCGCAAGCAGACCGGCCGACCCCAATAGCGCGCCATCCGCCGAGAGCGCCACGAATGCCATCGGTAGCGCATCTTTCTGGAGTGAACGGCGAAGCCGCTCGGCCCGATCCTCCCGCGTCATGGCCGGCGTGAGATAGCCGAACTCGGCATGCTGCCACGCCGCGATCGTTTCAAGATGTTCGGGGTGGTCCGCCAAATAGGCAATTTTCATGAAGGTCACCGGGAGGTCAGCGATCCCAGTTTAGGCGCTTTTGGCAAAGAGCGCGAGGCGTCGGACTAGTGTTGCGCCGCTACCTTGCGGTTCAAGGGCGCGTAATCCTAAACGTCGGCTTACCAGCGCAAAGCGGACGTAAGCCGCCTCGATCATGATCGGCCGCTTTTGACCCACAACAGACATCCAAAAGGAACGGAGGTAATCGCCCTATTCTCCGGGTTGAATGCCAACGGTCCACGCCATCCGGTCTTTCAAATTCGAAAAGCACTCATCGCATACCCAATCGTAACCAGCACCAAGTGGGTAATCCGGCCCTGTGGCGTAGCCCTCTCGCAAGGTATCCGCTACGCTGTCTGAAAACTTGGCCCAGCAAACCGCACAATGGTCATGGTCCCAGCCTGGCCCGGGGCGCGTCCAAGTTGAACACCACCAAGTCAGTCCCCTAAGAGCATCAAGATAATCAAGCTTCTCGGTCACGCGCACTCGGAACGCTGTCTCGGTTTGGGGACCTCCTATATCAGGCCGAGCCCTCGATGTCGCCTGCTGGCCCACATGCGAAGTCGTAGCCGCGTCGAGCGATGTCCGAGTTCGGGGGCAAAGCGGAAGATATCTACTTGACCCAACTCGGACATCTGAGCGCGTCGCCCCTCTTGAGTCGATTGCCGGCGTTTCTCGCTGTTTCAGGCCTTTCCGACTTCGGGTTTGACTTGGCGGAGGCTTCGGCTTGCTCTCCTTTGAAGGGTGCGTTATTTTGACTTCACTCAATCGAGAAAGGGGGGCCGCGCGATGACAACATTTTTCCGGCACTATCGCCAGCGTGGCCCGGTCAACGCCCTGCAAATGCGTTTGCAGGGCTGACCAGAGACTTTTTACAGAACTAGTTCTCGGTCTGCCCTTCGTGGCTGTGCAGCGTTGCGCGTCCTTGCGCGCGCCTGCACTCTCATTTGTCGCCGCGCTTTGACAATGACATCCGACGATGGCTGCATGCCCCGGATGTCGTGATCGCCGGCAAGACCAGAGAACGATCATGACTCTTATCAACCTCCGCAATCTCGGCGTGACGCTGAGCGCACCGCTCTTTTCCCAGCTGAACCTCGTCGTCAATGCCGGCGACCGAATTGGGCTTGTCGCGGCCAACGGTCGCGGAAAATCCACTCTGCTGCGCTGCATCGCGGGCGCTATGGAAGCGAGCGAAGGTGAGATCACCCGATCCCGAGGGCTGATGGTGGGTTATGTCGAGCAGGATGTGCCGGAAGCTCTGATGGATCGGACCTTCTATGCAGCCGTGCTTGAGATGCTCTCCGCTGACCAACGGCTTGGCGAACGCTGGCGGGTAGATGTGGCGATGGAGTCGCTTGAGGTGCCCGAGACGCTGCGGCAGAGGCCGCTGAAACACCTGAGCGGCGGCTGGCAGCGGGTTGCCATGCTTGTCCGTGTGCTGGTGACGGAGGCCGACGTGCTGTTGCTCGACGAGCCGACCAACCATCTCGACCTCGCCCGGATCGGCCGGCTTGAAAATTGGCTGAACGCGCTGCCGCACGATATGCCCGTCGTCATATCCAGTCACGATCGCGCCTTTCTCGATGCGACCACGAACCGGACGCTGTTCCTGCGGCCGGAGCAGTCGCAGGTGTTTTCATTGCCCTATACACGGGCGCGGGCCGCACTTCGCGAGGCTGACGCATCGGACGAGCGGCGCTATCAACGCGACCTGAAGGCCGCCCAGCAACTTCGCCAGCATGCGGCGAAGCTCAACAACATCGGTATCAATTCCGGAAGCGACCTTTTGCTGTCGAAGACCAAGCAATTGAAGCAGCGCGCCGAGAAGCTGGAACATGTGGCAAAGCCTGCGCATCTCGAACGATCCGCAGGGACGATTAGGCTTGCCAATCGCGGAACGCACGCCAAGGTCCTGGTCACGCTGGATGAAGCCGCGGTCGAGACGCCGGATGGCCGGTTGCTGTTCAGGACCGGCAAGCAATTTATCTGCAAGGGCGATCGGATCGCGCTGCTGGGGCCGAACGGGGTAGGCAAGACCCGGTTGGTGGCGATGCTGCGCTCGGCAATCGAAAATCCGGGCGCCACCCATGCCGGCATCAAGGCCACGCAGTCGCTCGTGCTCGGCTATTGCGATCAGGCTCTCGCCCATCTTGTCGATGCCGAAACGCCGGTGCGCGCGCTCATTCGCCGTTTCGATGTCGGCGATCAGCGTGCGCGCGCGCTGCTCGCAGGCTCCGGCCTCTCGATCGAGATGCAGGGCCGTCCGATCGGCCGGCTTTCCGGCGGACAGAAGGCGCGTCTCGGCTTGCTGTTGCTGCGGTTGGCCCAGCCCAACTTCTATCTTCTCGATGAGCCGACCAACCATCTGGATATCGAGGGGCAGGAAGCTCTGGAGGACGAATTGATGGACCATCAGGCAAGCTGCCTGCTGGTCTCACATGACCGCAACTTCGTGCGAACGGTGGGCAATCGGTTCTGGCTGATCGATAGGAAGAAGCTGTTGGAACTGGATGGGCCGGAGGGGTTCTTTGCATCGGTCGGTGCAACAGGTTAGCACCGCGGCCCTCCTGTCGCTCTGCGTGCCGACGGTCAGGCCGGCGCGTGCATGTCTGTTGTTGGCCCGAAACGGACCCGAGCATTTCGGCCGACCATGTCTGCTCCAGGGGGGGAGACACGACATCCCGCTTCGAGTTCGCCGAGATCAACGGAGGCGACCTCACGCGCGAGATCGCGTGAGATACCGCTCCATGAGGCGGCTATTCCGCGGGCTGTGCGGTTGCGACCGGCGTCGAGCTGGCCGCCTCATCCCGCTTGCCCGGAAATATCCTCCGGACCAGGACGAACAGCGCGGGCACGAAGAAGATGCCGAGACCCGTCGCGGCAATCATGCCGCCGGCGACCCCGATGCCGACCGCATTCTGGCTGGCGGAGCCCGCGCCTGTCGCCACCGCCAGCGGCAGAACGCCGAGGATGAAGGCGAACGACGTCATCAGGATCGGGCGAAGGCGCTGACGCGCCGCGTGCAGGGTCGCATCGACGAGGCTGCGGCCGGCGGCGATCTGCTCCAGCGCGAACTCGACGATCAGGATCGCGTTCTTCGAGGCGAGGCCGATCGTCGTGAGCAGGCCGACCTGGAAATAGACGTCGTTGGCCTGGCTGAAGAACGTTGCCCCGAGCAACGCGCCGAGCACGCCGATCGGTACCGTCAGCATCACCGCGAACGGCACCGACCAGCTCTCGTAGAGCGCGGCGAGGCTGAGGAAGACGATCAGCAGCGAGATCGAATAGAGGTACAGCGTCTGGCTGCCGGTCAGCCGCTCCTGGAACGACAATCCGGTCCATTCGTGGCCGTAGCCCTTGGGCAGCTTCGCCATCTGCTCTTCCACCGCCTGCATGGCGACGCCCGAGCTGATGCCCTGCCCCGCCTGCCCCTGGAGCTCGACGGCGGCCACGCCATTGTAGCGCTCGAGCCGCGGCGAGCCGAAGCTCCAGCGATTGGTGGCGAGCGCCGAGAACGGCACCATGGAGCCCGAGGCGTTGCGGACGTACCAGCGGCCGATGTCGCTGGTGTCCATGCGGAAGGGCGCGTCGCTCTGGACATAGACCTGCTTGACGCGGCCGCGGTCGATGAAGTCGTTGACATAGGCGCCGCCCCACGCCGCCGACAGCGTGGTGTTGAGATCGCTGAGGCTCACGCCGAGCGCCGTGGCCTTGGCCTGGTCGACGTCGAGGTTGAATTGCGGCGTGTCGTCCTGGCCGTTCGGCCGCGTCTGCGCCACGCGCTTGTCGGCCGCAAGTTGGCCGAGCAATTGGTTGCGCGCCTGGATCAGCGCGTCGTGGCCGCCACCGCCGGTATCCTGGAGATAGACGTCGAAGCCGCCGGCATTGCCGAAGCCAGGGATCGAGGGCGGCAGCACCGCAAACACCATCGCGTCGCGGATCTTTGCGAATGCACCCATGGCGCGGCCGACCACCGCCTGCGCCGAAGCCGCCGCGTCCTTGCGTTCGTCGAACGGCTTCAGGCTGACGAAGGCAAGAGCGACGTTCTGGCCCTGGCCCGAGAAACTGTAGCCGCTGACCGCGAACACGCCCTGCACGGCGTCCTTCTCGTTGTCGAGATACTGTCGCTCGACCTGCTTGATCACATCGAGCGTGCGGGTGGCGGTTGCGCCGACCGGCAGCTGGATCAGGGTGATAATCGTCCCCTGGTCCTCTTCGGGCAGGAACGAGCTCGGCAGCCGCTGGAACAGGAACACCATGCTGGCGACAATGGCCGCGAAGGCGATGATCACTGCCGTGATCCGTTTGATCGCGGCGCCCGCGGTGCGCTGATAGCCAACGGCCATGCGGTCGAAGCCGCGGTTGAACAGCCCGAAGAAGCCGCGCTGCGCACCGTGATCCCCAGGCGGCTTCAGGATCGTGGCGCACAAGGCCGGCGTCAGCACCAGCGCCACCAGCACCGAGAGCAGCATCGCCGTGACGATGGTGAGCGCGAACTGCCGATAGATGATCCCGACCGAACCGTTGAAGAACGCCATCGGGATAAACACGGCCGAGAGCACGACGCCGATGCCGACCAGCGCGCCGGTGATCTCGCGCATCGATTTCTCGGTCGCCTCGCGCGGACCGAGTTTCTCCTCGGCCATGACGCGCTCGACATTCTCGACCACGACGATGGCATCGTCGACCAGGAGGCCGATCGCCAGCACCATCGCGAACATCGTCAACGTGTTGATCGAATAGCCGGCGAGCGAGAGCACGCCGAACGTACCCAGCAGCACCACCGGCACTGCGATGGTCGGAATGAGGGTGGCCCGCCAGCTTTGCAGGAACACGAACATCACGACGAAGACGAGCGCGATCGCCTCGAACAGCGTGTGGATCACCTTCTCGATCGACAGCTTGACGAACGGCGTGGTGTCGTAGGGATAGATGACGCGAAGCCCCTCCGGCATGGTCGCCGTGAGCTGGGCGATGCGCGCCTTCACCGCTTCGGAGGTCGATACCGCATTGGCGCCGGTGGCAAGGCTGATGCCCATGCCTGCGGCGGGCTTTTCGTTGTAACGCGCCGTGGAATCGTAGGACTTGGAGCCGAGCTCGACACGCGCGACATCGCCGATGCGCACCGTCTGGCCGGTCGATGCGGTGCGCAGGATGATATCCTTGAACTGCTCGACCGTTTGCAGGCGGCTCTGAGAGGTGATGGTGGCATTGAGCTGCTGGCCGCCGACGGCCGGCAGGCCGCCGAGCTGGCCGGACGTGACCTGGGTATTCTGTGCCTGGATCGCAGTGGTGACGTCGCCGGGCATCAGATTGTATTTGGCAAGCTTGTCCGGGTCGAGCCAGATCCGCATCGCGTATTCGGCGCCGAACAGCTGAACCTGGCCGACGCCGGCGACGCGGCTTATGGGGTCGTTGATCGATGATGCCACGTAATCGGCGATGTCGCTGGCGCTGAGCCGGCCGTCCTCGGAGACGAAACCAAGCACCAACAAGAAGCTCGACGACGACTTCACGACCTTGATGCCCTGCTGCTGCACCACCTGCGGCAGCAAGGGAGTCGCGAGCTGGAGCTTGTTCTGGACCTGGACCTGGGCGATGTCGGCGTCGGCCTGGTTGGTGAAGGTCAGCGAAATCGACACGGCCCCGGTCGAGGAGCTCGACGACGACATGTATTGCAGATTGTCGAGACCGGTCATGTTCTGCTCGATGACCTTGGTCACCGAGTTCTCGGCGGTCTCGGCGTTGGCGCCGGGATAGGTCGCGCTGATCGAGACGACGGTCGGCGCGATCTGCGGATATTGCGCGATCGGCAGGCGCATGATCGCCAGCACGCCGCCAAGCATGATCAGGATCGCGATGACCCAGGCGAAGATCGGCCGCTTGATGAAGAAGTGTGACATGACGTTTATTGCCCGGCTGTGACGGGCGCGGGCCGCGCATCGGCCTGCCGCGTCGGGTTCACCGTGAGACCGCTCGCCGGATCAACCGCGACCTCGACGGTCTTCACCGCCGCGCCGGGACGCGCCTTCTGCGTGCCATCAACGACCAGGCGATCGCCGGATTTGGCGCCCGACTGCACCAGCCAGTTGCCGTCGACCCCCTCGCCCAGATCCAGCGTGCGCTGCTCGATCTTGCCGTCCTTGTCGACGAACATCGCGACCGCCTGCCCGAGCGGATTGCGCGAGACAGCTCGCTGCGGCACCAGGATCGCGGCCGGATCGACGCCGGCAATCACGCGTGCGCGCACATACATGCCGGGCAGCAGCGCCCGCTCGGGATTGGCGAAGATCGCGCGCGAGGAGACCGAGCCGGTGTTCTCGTTGACGCTTGCATCGGTGAAACCGTACTTGCCCTTGTGGCCGTAGGTCTTGCCGTTCTCCATCAGCAATTCGACCTGGACGCCATCGGCCGGACGCTTCAGCTTTCCGCTCGCGATCTGGCTGCGCAGCCGCTCCATCTCCGAGGTCGACTGGTCGAGATCGACGTAGACAGGGTCGAGCTGCTGGATCGTGGTCATCGCGGTCGCCTGGCTCGCCGTGACAAGCGCGCCGGGCGTGATGGTCGACTTGCCGATCCGGCCCGAGATCGATGCGGTGACCTTGGTGCGGTCCAGCGAGATCGCGGCGGTGTCGCGGTTGGCCTGCGCCGCGTGCAGGTCGGCCTCGCCCTGCTTGTAGGCGGCAACCGCATCGTCGACGTCCTGCTGGCTCGCCGCGTTGGTCTGGAGAAGCTGGGTCTTACGCTGGGCCTTCAGCTTCACGCTGACGAGCGTTGCCTCCGCCTTCTGCACCGCGGCGTCGGCGCTCGCCAATGCCGCCTTGTACTGGACGGGATCAATCTCATAGAGCTGAGCGCCCTCCTTGACCTCGGTCCCTTCGACGAAATCGCGCTTGAGCAGGATGCCGGTGACCTGGGGACGCACCTCCGAGACCTGATAGGCAACGACGCGGCCCGGCAGGACCGTCGAGATCTTGGCCTCCTGCGGCTTCAACGTGACGACGCCGACTTCAGGCGCCATCTGTTGCGCGACCGGCGCCTGGCTCTGCTCGCCGCAGGCCGCGAGCGACAGCAAGGCGAACAACGGAACAATGCGGACGACCGGGGCAAGCATCATGACTATCCATGGACGATTTGGCCAACACTGCCGATGCGGCGATCTGGCTGGAAACATTAGGAAACTATGCAGTTTCATTCTGGAAACTTGGTAGTTTCCTTCCTCGAAGTCAAGTGATAGGCTGGCGGCAGAATTCCGGATCAAGCGGTCGTGATGCAGTGGATGTTTAACGGCAGGTTTACATGACGAGCCAATCCAGCAGTCGCAGGCGTACCGGCGGCGGCACGCGTTCGGAGCGGGAGAGACGGGACCTCGACCTCCCTGCCCCGAATGCGCGCATGATGCAGTTGCTGGCGGCAGCGAAGGCCACTTTCACCAGCAAGGGTTTTGCCGCGACCACGATGGATGACATCGCCGGCGCAGCCGGGATGTCGAAGAAGACGCTCTACAAATTGTTCGAGAGCAAGACCGAGCTATTCCGGGCCATGCTGCTGCGCAGCCTGCCCGAGGCCCATTTCGCAAACCCTCCCTTGTCAGGATCGCCGACCGCGCAGCTACGAACCGCACTCCGCAGAATTGCGGACGTGGTGCTCGCGCCCAGCGAAATCGCACTGCACCGCCTGATCATCGGCGAGCGCCAGGCCTCACCGGACCTCGGCCGCATGTTCGCGGAGGTTATCATGGAGAGCGGCCCCGACGACGTGGCAGGCCTGCTCGAAACTGTCAGGCTTGAACCGCGCCTCGAAGGCGTGCCGCTCCGCGCCGTCGCCGAAATGCTGCTGGGAATGGTGTTCAGCCACGATCATTTCAGGCTGCTCACCGACGACGGATTCCGCCTCAACCGCCGTCTGCTGGACAAGCGGATCGATCTTGCGATTGCGATGTTCTGTGTGCCGGAAGATCACTCTGCCAAGCCGTAAGTTCTGCATGGCATACCGGTTCGATCCCGGGCCTGAGCTGTCAGCCGCGCGGGCGCTCCTGGAGGTCGCACATCAGCCTGATGGCATCCGAGCGATCCCCGCCCTCCGGCTGACCGGCGAAGAATTGCAATTCGTGCTGCAGCAGCGTGCGGGCGCCCTCGGTCTGACCTTTGGTAACGAGCAATCCGGCAAGACCCACCGCGGCGCGCAAGCCGAATCCGCGCTGGCCACGCCGGTGGGCGAGCGCGTGGGCCTGCTTGAAATTCTGTTCGGCGAGCCCGGTGTCGTTGATTTGCGCATGTGATGCAAATCGCCCTTCGATACGCAGGCACTCGGCCTCGTACCAGTAATTGCCGCCCCGCCCGAAGACATTGCGCGCCTGATCGAGACAACGTCGGGCGTCCGCCAGCCTGTCGGAGCGGACATAGGCTTCCGCGAGCCAGCAAAGGTACCATGGCAGCTGGTAGACGACGTGCGCCATCTGCAGGAAATCGCGCTGCTTCTCGAGCACGTCGATGCCTTCCGCCAGCCGGCCGCTTTCAATGTCGGCCCAACCGAGGAATGTCCGCGCCACCGAAATCCACAGCGGCAGCTCCCGTCTGATCGCCCCCTCGAGCGTCCGCTGTGCGAGCGCCCGCACCGTCTGGACGTCCCGCTCCAGCGTGTAGAGCATGCAGACATGCGCGTAGGCGTAGCCGAGGGTATGGGCATGCGCCAATTGCTGCGCGTGCTTAAGTGCCTCCCGGCCATGCTTGATCGCATCAGTCACCCGGCCCACCAGCCAGCAGCATATGCACAGGTTGGACAGACTGGTGACCTGCACATCCGTGCCGTACGTCACGGCCGTCGCACGGTCGGCGGCAGCATCGTAGAGCTTGACCGCCCGGTCGAGATGGACGCAGGCCTGCTCAGTCTCCCCGTCGAGCAACGACGTGCCGAGCAGCCGGTGGCCGACCATCCGATCGGCCCTCGTTCCCTTTTGCTCGGCGAGAGTCAGAAAGTCCTGCGCCAGCGTGCCCGCCTCGCGAACGTTGCTTGCGACGCGTAAATAGGACCATCTTGCGTACAGCGCCGGAAAGATGCGCGTATCGTTGTCGAGAGCGCGGCACAGATCGATGGCACGACTGCTCACATCCGCGACCGCATCCGCGCCAAATCCCCGCAATGCGATCGTCGGCCCGATCAGCGCGATCTGGACGTTCAGCTCCAGATTATCCCGCTCAAGTCCCGCTGGAAGCCTCCGGATCTCCTCGAGCGCCATGTTGAGCTCGGCGATCGCCTCCAGATTTGCCGAACGTTCCGCTGCCTGCTGGGCCGCCTTGAGCCGCATCTGCGCCGCTCGGGAGGTGCGTCCGGCCTCGGATAAATGCTGCGCGAGATAGCCTGGTTCCGTGATGGCAACTTCGGGCAGATGGAGTTCGATCTCCGCAGCCACGCGGTCGTGCAGTTCCCGTCTCTGGCGCTTGAGAAGCGAATAATAGGCGACGTCACGGACCAGGGCGTGCTTGAAGGAATAGACCTTTTCGTCGTCGTCGCGCTCAAGCCCGATCAATCCAGACGCCCGCAGGCGCTCGAGGGCGGGGTCGAGGGCGTCCTGAAGCTCACCCGCAACGGCAGCAAGAAGCCGATGCGGAAAGCTTCGGCCAATCACCGACGCGAGCTGCGCGACCGCCTTGGCATTTCCGAGCCGCTCGAGACGCAGCATCAAGGAATCGTAGAGCGCCGACGGCACCTCCGAAGGCCCGCTGGCGCCGACCGTCCTGACGCCCGGATCGAGCTGGCCGGTCTCGACGGCTGCAGCCGCCAACTCCTCCACGAACAGCGGCACACCGTCTGATCGCGCGACGATCTGCTGGATCAACTGGCTTGACAGCTGCTTGTCGCGAACGACCGATCCGGCGAGATCGCGGCATTGCTCGTCGTCAAGGCGCTGAAGCACGATGCGCAGGATCGTCGGCGAGACGTTGCCGATGATGGACGACCGGCTAGTGACGACCAGGAGAGACCGCGTGCCATCGACCTGGCCGGCAATGCGCTCGATGATCTCGATCGTCGAGGGATCGGCCCAGTGAAAATCTTCAACCAGGATCAGGCTGGCCTCGCCGCGCGACTGCGAGGTCAACAACCGCACGGCCGCATCGCGCGTTTTACGGCGCTGCTCATGCGCGTCGGGAATTGTCGGGCCTGACACCATCGGCACCGGTAAACCGAGCATCCGGCCGATCAGCGTCAACTGCTCCTCGTCGCCGCCGGACGTCGCGGCCATGAAATCACGCAGACGCGCCGAATTCACCTCGGCGTCCTCGTCCCTGGCAATGCCAATGCGTTGCTCCAGAGCTCTGATGATCGGGTATAACGGCGTGTTCTGATGCGGAGCGGAAGCCTGGATCGCCAGGATCAGATCATCCGGCAATGCGGCCCTGTCGATCAGCTCCAACGCCAGGCGCGACTTGCCGATCCCGGGCTCCCCGGTGATCTCCACCGTACGCCCCTGCCCGGTCGTCGCCAGCTCCCAAGCCTGCAGCAACTGGCCGAGTTCAGTCACCCTGTCGATGAGGCGCGAGGCATTGCGGTGGCGGGCGCGATGGCCGGCGCCATCTTTCGGCGTCTCGCCCGCGACGAGAAAGACCTCGACCTTGCGCGACAATCCCTTGAGCGACCGCATGCCGAGCGGCTGCAAGGCGAATTCGCCGCGCAGGAGACGCCTGGTCTCACCACTGATCACGAGCGAATTGGGCTCGCCCATTTCCAGCAAGCGGAATGCGATGTTGGGCGTCTCGCCGACGATCTCCGTCGCATCGTGCACATGGCCGGGCCCCGCCTTGCCGATCACCGCGACACCCGTATGGACCCCGATCCGAACGCGAAGCGGTTCCTGGATCGCCGCCGTGGCGCGTTCGCTCAATTCTTGAAGTTCGCGCAGCAACGTCAGGCCAACGCGGACCGCACTCTCCGCTTCGTTCTCCGAAGTAAGCGGATAGCCGAATTCCGCACGAATACCGTCGCCGATGTAGTTGACGACGCTGCCACCGGCATTGCTGATGCATCGCGAGCTTATCGCTTGGAATTCCAGCAATAATTCTCGCAAATCCTCGATGTCGCAGCGCTCGGAGAGGCCCGTTGAATCAACGACGTCGCAGAACAGGACGGTCAGTTGGCGGCGTTCGGTTACTCTGTCTTGAGACTCGTCCATCACTCATCCCGGAATTCTGACAATGTTCCGCGGTTCGATTTGGCGCCGCTGCCATCTTTCCTGAGCGTCCAGAGATTGCACCCTTCTCCCGAGAGAAGTCCACGCTGCAGTGACCGATATTCGGTCAGCCATACTGTCCCGTCACAACGACGACAGTCCCAATCCAGATCAGAAGGCACGCTTCGTCTGACGGCTCTGAGCCAGTCCTGACGGGCTCAGAGCAGGTTGGCAAAGAATGGGTTCAGCATGCGCCCGGACGGATCCTCTTGCTTGACGTGCGCAGAGAACTGCGTCCATCGCTGCCCATACGCCGCCGTGACATGCTGCTTCGTGATGAACGGACTTTGATTCAGCAAAGGAATGCCGTTCCTCTTGTACGCAAACTCATTGAACTCCTTCAAAAACCCGTCCCACGCCGGCCTGTCCGTATAAGCGTGAATGGGGTCGACTGAAAAAATGTCTCCGTCATGCGAATAGGACAGCAACGAATGCTCGTCCTTACGAATGAAATATGAGCCAAGCGCCATGTTGCAGCGAAAGTCATGGTCCTCGAAATACTTTTCGCTGAAGTCCACGTAGTCGCGCAGAACATTCAGCCATTCGTGGCGCGGAAAGGCCCAGAATGTAAATGCATATCGCGCCGACGGCGGCGTTTGGCTGTAGTCGATCGTCTTGTCGGGATTGTACAGGGTGGCTCCGCCGGCCAGGTGCAGGAATGACATCAACAGCCTATTGCCGACGAACCACGTGTCGAGCGTCGCATCCCTGAGAGGCTTGGTCGGGACGCTGCTGTCGATGAACCTGCCAACGCGGGCTTCCGCATAATTCCAGAGCTTCCGGCGGCTGGCGGCGAACAGCGCCCCCAACGGTCCAACCCTGTCGATGGGATGTCGCGTCTGAAAGTGCGCCTTTCGGCCGACCGTCCAGCAGATCAGGCCTCGCGACGCATCGATGATCCCATCCACTTCCTTCTCGGTCAGTTGTCCGATCGGGCGCGGCAAATATCTGAAGTGGATCGCCTCCAGCGGCTTGATGCGAAAGGTGACCTCGTAAATCACGCCGCACAGTCCGTAACTCGAGCGCATCAGGTACATCAGGCCCGGGTTTGTGGCCTCCGACGCTTCCGCCAGATCGCCGCTGGGCGTCACCCACTTGATCGCTGTAATGTAAGAGCCGACCTGCCCGAACTCGCCGCCATCCAGGCCATCCTTGGTGTGGCAGCAGGCTGCCGCACCGAGCGTCATGTTCCCGATCTCGATATTGGTCACGAACTGCAGATTCATCGCCCGCAACACCCGCGACGCGGCAATGAACTGGAGGCCCGCTTCGGCCGTGAACGTCATGCTGTGGGGATCGATCTTGAGGATGCGGCTCATCCGGGACATGTCGATGATCGTCCCGTCCGAGGATGCGCACGGCGTCAAGGAATGATAGCTGCCCATCGCCCGAACAGGACTTGGGTAGCCGTCGGCGTCCCTCAGGATCGATTGAATCTCGTCGACGGAGCGCGGCGACACGAGTTGCGCGGGAGAGCTTGTGATCCCGCCATCGTAATTGCGAACCATATTGCCCATCTGCGTCACCCCCTGGACGGCGAAACACGCAACTCAAGATGGCTTTTCGGTCTTGCCGACGCCGGTGTCGGCCTGGTTCTCACGAGGTTGAAGTGCGTTGACGCGCAGCTTTGCCCCCGCTCACGCAAATTCAGCCGGGTCGCCTGTGCACCCCACGGCTGTATGGCATCCTATCCGAGCGAATATTCAACCAACAGGAAAAATTGAATGCCCGGCGACCGCGGCCTCCAGCAAGTCACGTTGGCAAGCGGGCACTTTGGTGCTATTGAACCACATTTATTGGTTGCAAGCCCAATTTATTCACGCGTTTGCGTTTGGGAGTGCCAATGTCCCGAGAGAACGATGGTTTTGTCTTCCATCGTGGCCTGCTCCAAGGTGTCCTGGATATTGTGTTTCGGGCCATCAACTTCTTCGCCAGATGGGACCACCTGCCGACCCTGCTCGCGGCCGCAAATCTTTCGGTCTTCCGCAACCGGCTGCGGGAGCACAATCTCCACCATACCGGCTACGGGACGACATCGCCTGGCTGGAGCACTGGCAACGAGCGCTGGCGGTCCGCCGACGGCTCATTCAACAGCCTCGATCATCCACGCATGGGCATGGCTGGCGCCCGGTTCGGACGCAATTTTCCGCTGCCGGAATGCGTGCCGGACAGCGGCAGCGATCTGCTCGACCCCAGCCCGCGCGTGATTTCGCAGGAATTGCTGGCTCGCCACACCTTCATTCCCGCGACCAGCATCAATCTGCTTGCCGCCGCCTGGATCCAGTTCGAAACGCACAATTGGTTCAGCCATGGGTTGCCGAAGCCGGGCAACGAATTCAAGATTCCACTTCCGCCAGGCGACGACTGGCCTAAAGAGGAGCTGATCGACGGCTGCATGAAGATCCGTCGCACGGTTTGCGACGCATCAACGCGCGAACCATGGCTCGGCGCCACCCCGACATTTCGCAACCTCAACTCGCACTGGTGGGACGCCGGACAGATCTACGGCAGCAGTCGCGAAAGGCAGATGCAGATTCGCTCCGGGGTCGATGGCAAGATCGCGGTCGGCAACGACGGAATGCTTCCAGCCGATCCAGATCATCAGGGAGCTGATCTCACCGGCTTCAACGACAATTGGTGGGTCGGGCTCGGCCTGCTGCACAATCTCTTCGCACGCGAGCACAACGTCATCTGCGATGGCTTGAAGACGCGGTATCCGACCTGGGGCGACGAGGAGCTGTTCCAGCGCGCGCGCCTGATCAACGCGGCCCTGATCGCCAAGATCCATACCGTCGAATGGACGCCGGGCATCCTCGGCCATCCTGCGCTCGACCTCAGCATGCACGCCAACTGGTCGGGGATACCGAACCGGGTGCTGCGCGCGGTGCTCGGCAAGGACAGCGAAGCCGCCTACGGCATCATCGGCTCTTCGACCGACCAGCATAGCGCGCCCTACGCGATGACCGAGGAATTCACCGCCGTCTACCGCCTGCACCCGCTGGTCCCGGACAAGATGGAGGTGCGGAAGCTCGATACCACGGACTCGAAATCCTACGATCTGGTCGATATGCAGGGACGAGCCTCCCGCGCGTTCATGCAGACTCACGGCTTCGTCGACCTGCTCTACTCTTTCGGCACGGCTCATCCCGGCGCCATTCGCCTGCACAACTACCCCAACTTCCTTCGCAAATTCACAAAGGACGACCAGCCGCTGCTCGACGTCGCCGCGATCGATATCATGCGCGACCGCGAACGCGGCGTGCCGCGCTACAACCGCTTCCGCGAGTTGGTCGGCAAAAAGCGGGTTACGACATTCGAGGAAATCACCAGCATTCCCGGCGCGGCAAGGAAGATGCGCGCGATCTACAAGGGCGACGTCGACCGCGTCGATCTGATGGTCGGGCTGTTGGCCGAGGACCTGCCGGACGGTTTTGGCTTCAGCGATACCGCCTTCCGCATCTTCATCCTGATGGCATCGCGGCGTCTCAAGAGCGACCGCTTCTTCACCGACGACTACCGGGCGGAAGTCTATACCGACTTCGGTCTCGACTGGATCCAAAACAACGGAATGAAATCAGTACTGCTGCGGCACGTGCCGCAACTCGGCCCGGCGCTCGAGGGCGTCAACAACAGCTTTGCCCCCTGG
The DNA here is from genome assembly GCF_007290395.2 of Bradyrhizobium cosmicum. Lineage (NCBI taxonomy): Bacteria > Pseudomonadati > Pseudomonadota > Alphaproteobacteria > Hyphomicrobiales > Nitrobacteraceae > Bradyrhizobium > Bradyrhizobium cosmicum. The sequence goes on from NZ_CP041656.2 coordinate 4,052,671, forward strand.
AACGTATCGGGAGGCTGAGCCATGGCTCTCGTCATCAGCATTCCGGGCCTTGTCCGCCTCGCGATCGTTCGCGATCCGGACGAGCTGCTCCGCGTCAATGATGCGGGGACGGTCACCCGACCATTGTCCGGCCGCGGTGGCCTATTCAATCGCTCGGTCGCGGCAAAGCTCGCGGCTTTTCGCACGGCTGATGGCGATATCTGGCCGGCGTTTCGTGACCGGTACGATCCGTTGCGCGCGGTGCATCAGGCGAAGCTCGAATCCAGGCTTTCGAACGTCGAGCCACTGTTGCAAGACATCGCGCCGGAGATCACCGAGCTCGGAAACTATGTCGGCGGCGGGCATGCGCATCGCGGCATGGGCGTCGTCGTTCAGCAAGCAGTGGGCCGGCTCTTCTTCGCCGACTATGTCGCGAGCGAGGAGTCCTATGAGGCAGCGCGGACGTTGCAGGCCTGGCTGTCGGCCTGGCCGCTGCGCGCGTGCTGGATCAAGCACAGCGGCGCGTTGAAGGCCTCGCTCGATCGGATCGAGGCGGCCTCGCGCGGCAATATGGCTTGCGCGCATGCAACAGCGCTTGCATTGGAGAATCTCGTTATGTCGATCGAGCTGATGCGCGAGCTGGCACGGCATGGCGATAATCTGGCGAAGATCGAACCACAGGAAGCGGCGATCCGCACCCTGCGCGCGCCGGCACGCGTGGTCCGCGAGACGCGCGACGGCGATTTCATAGGGACGCTCCGGCTGCGATCACGAACATTGATCCTGCTGGCGCTTGAGGATGCCCACCAGCAAGACGCCGCCAAGCTGGGCTTCGCATTCTTCACCGGCACCTGGAATCAGTGCCCGGCGCACGGCCTCGTCCCGACCTTGCTCCGCAAGGTCTGGGAGGCGGCCAAGACCAGCGCGGAAAGACGTGCGTGAACAACGCCGCGCAAGATTGCCGCCAAGCGCCCTAGCAAGCGAGCCTGTCGGCAATCCCGCCAAAATCCCTGGCGACGATGTCCCAATTGCCGGTGGCCTCGAAGTCCACCTTCTGCAACGGACCGTACTCGGTCGGCCGGGCCACGAACGCCGTCTTCAGCCCGTTCTTCTGGGCGGCGCCTAGATCGCCATTGTGGGCAGCGACCATCATCACCTCTTCCGGCTTGAGGCACAGCAGACGCGCGGCGCCGAGATAGGTCTCGGGATCGGGCTTGTAGTGCTCGAACAGCTCGGCCGACATGATGAGGTCCCAGGGAAGGCCCGCAAACTTCGCCATGTTGGTGAGCAGCGCCACGTTGCCGTTCGAGAGCGGTGCGATCACGAACTTCGTCTTCAGCCGGGTCAGGCCGGCGACGCTGTCGGGCCAGGGATGCAGACGGTGCCAGCCCTTGGTGAGGTGGTCGAGATCGGCGTCCGTGAGGCCCTTGATTGCAAACTTCTCGACCAGCTTGTCCAGCGAGCGGCGGTGCAGGTCGTCCAGCATAACATAGCCACGCTCGGGGTGCTTGCGCACGTCGTCCATGGAGGCCGTATACATGGCGCGCCAGCCGTCGACGAGGGCGGTCCAGTCCGCACTGATGCCGCGCCCCTTCGCCCACCACATGAAGTCGGTGATCAGGCTGGTGCGCCAGTCCACGACGGTGCCGAACACGTCGAAGACGAGGGCTTTGACGGCGGTGAGATCGGACGTCGTGGTCATGCTTGGCTCCGCTGATTTTCCTCCGGCCGGCTGGCTCCGGTCGAGATCGAGGGCTTTAAAGCATGATCCCTTTCATGCAACAATAGCGCTAGTCGGTCACACCAAGCACGTCCAGGACGAGCCCGGTGACCGGTATCAACCAGCCGGAGTGCAGCACATCTGCCATGACCGTCGCCGTTGCATATATCTTGCTCGAGGATGCCCGCCTCCCCAATGAGAGAGCTTTAATCGAGACGCTGCGCGTTCGTCATCCCGGCCTGCGGTGGGACAGCTTCCCAGCCGCAGCAAGCAACGACATCGACGGTCCGATGTTCATCCGCGTCGACGATCATCTCATGACGATCCTGTTGATGCCCGCACCCATGCCCTACGATCAGCAAATGTGGCAGCGCGCCTCATGGGTATGGCCCGAAGCCTTCCACGCAGCAGGCCGCCACCGAGCGCATCTCGTCGTCTCGACGATGGGCTCTGCCGAAAACATCGCAGAAACCAAAGCGCTCGGGTTCGCTGAGAATGCGCGCCTCACGACGGCCTTTGTCGGCGCCGTGCTCGAAGCACTGCCTGGCTGCCTCGGCGTCGTCTGGGGCGGACAGGTTGGACGCTCTCCTGAAGAGTGGCTCGAGCAGTCACCGCGCGCGTTCGATCCCTTTCCGGATCACCCATACACTCTATGGATGGAGATCGTGCACTTCGTGAGCGGAAAGACGATTGGCGCGTACACGACCGGCCTATCCTCATTCATCGGACGAGAGATCGAATTTGAGGTGGACGGGCTTGACCAACGCGGCGTCACCGTTCGCGTCGCCAACGCTTCGTCCTATTTGATTGCAAATGGCCTCGACAAAAACTTCGATAGCTTGAAGGTGTACCAGGACGATGACGAGAACGTCGGTGCCTTTTTAATACTCCACCGCAGCTCGCGATTTGGGATAGGGCCAGTGGTTTCGTTCTCCTCTCTTCGCGATCGAGCCGGAAGGCTTAAGACCTACCCGATCATCCCCGCCTCTATCGCCCGACATCACCCGCTTCTGGTCATGCTGAGCAAGGTCGGGCTTTTTGATCCGACCAAGACTGAAAATCAAATCGAACTGCGACCAGATCACTACGTTTCGGAAATCCGTCTCGATAGCCTGGATGACGGACTGTCAGGCGCGCTGTCGAAAATGCTCGCAACAGACGCCTATGCCGAGGCGGACACGAGAGCGCGACGCGCCCTCGCCAGCGGAGACATCGCTTCCGCGAGGTCTTTTCTTCTGCCTTGGGCCACGGAAGTCGGCCAGCTTCAATCGGCAGTCCAGCTCGCACTGACCCTGTGCGATGCCTTCATGTTCATGCCGGCGCCGCCTCGCCACCTCTAGCAGACGACACGGAATGATTGGATGCCCACTCGCGGTCCATCCGCGGCGACCGTCCGTCTGAGTCAGCCGTACGACCGCGCGCTGGACGATCGCGGCACTCAATCCAGATGGAACTTCGCCAGCTCGCGGTGCTCGGCCTTGATGTAGCGCACCGTGCCGGTGACGGAGCGCATCACCACCGTCTCGGTCTCGATCACGCCGTCCTTGCGGAACTTGACACCCGACAGCAGCGAGCCCGTGGTGACGCCGGTGGCGGCGAACAGACAATCGCCGCGCGCCATGTCCTCGATGCCGTAGATCATCTTGGGATCGTTGACACCCATCTTGGCGGCACGCTCGATCTTCTCGCCGGAATCGAGGATCAGGCGGCACTGCATCTGGCCGCCGATGCAGCGCAGCGCCACGGCCGCAAGCACGCCTTCCGGTGCACCGCCGGTGCCGAGATACATGTCGACGCCGGTGTTGTCGGGGTCGGCGCAGTGGATCACGCCGGCGACGTCGCCGTCGGTGATGAGGCGCACGGCGGCACCGGTCGAGCGCACGCTCTCGATGATGCTGGCATGGCGCGGACGGTCGAGCACGAGCACGGTGATGCCGTCAGGCTGGACGCCCTTGGCCTTGGCGAGGCGGCGGACGTTTTCGGCCGGCGTGGCGTCGAGCTCGACGACGCCCTTGGCATAGCCGGGGCCGATCGCGAGCTTCTGCATGTAGACGTCGGGCGCGTGCAACAGCGTGCCGCCGTCGGCCATCGCCATCGTGGCGATCGAGCCCGGCATGTTCTTGGCGCACAGCGTGGTGCCTTCGAGCGGGTCGACCGCGATGTCGACCTGCGGGCCGGCGTTCATGCCGACCTTCTCGCCGATGAAGAGCATCGGCGCCTCGTCGCGCTCGCCCTCGCCGATCACGATGGTGCCTTCGATCGGCAGCTTGTTGAGCTCGCGCCGCATCGCGTCCACCGCGGCCTGGTCGGCCGCCTTCTCATTGCCGTGTCCGCGCAACCGCGCCGACGACACCGCCGCCCGCTCCGTCACGCGCACGATCTCCAGCGTGAGGATGCGCTCGAGCAACGCTTGCGGCGGGACTGAAATATGGGTCGACATCGGCTAACTCCTTCGAAACAGTTTTGGACGGAAATCTCCGCCCGCATCAACTCGCAACACCTGCGGTTCGTTCGAACCGCATCGGTTCAGTTCTTCTCGATCCGTATCACCTGCGGCCGTCCGCTGATCACCTTGTCCTTCTGCACGGCGGCGAGCGCGCGGCGCACGGCGTCCTCATGCGTGGCATAAGTGATCAGGATGACGGGCACGGGCACCGCCTTGCCGTCGGCGGGCGCAGCGCCGCCATTGGGATGACGCTGCACGATCGACTCGATCGAAATCTTCTGCTCCGCAAGCCGGGTCGCGATCGCGGCCGCCGTACCCGGGAAGTCACGCGCCAGCAGGCGAATGTAGTAGCCGCCCTCGTGCCGCTCCATCGGCGCCTTGCTGGTGTCGCGCAGCTGCGCGATCGGCCGGCCGAACGGATTGGCGCGGATGCCGCGCGCGACATCGGCGATATCGGCGACGACGGCCGATGCGGTCGCGGCGCCGCCGGCACCGGGCCCGACCAGCGTGATCGGCGGAATGCCCTCGCCATCGATCGTGACCGCATTGGTGACACCCATCACCTGCGCGATCGAGGAGGATTTGGGAACCATGGTCGGATGCACGCGCTGCTCGATGCCCTTGGCGGTGCGAACGGCAACGCCGAGCAGCTTGAGCCGGTAACCGAGCTCGTCGGCCGCGCGCAGGTCCTCCGGCGCGATGGATGAGATACCCTCGACATACACCGCGCTTTGAGCAACTTTCGTGCCGAAAGCGAGGCTGGCGAGGATCGCGAGCTTCTGCGCGGTATCGTGGCCGTCCACGTCGAAGGATGGGTTGGCCTCGGCATAGCCGAGCCGCTGCGCATCCTTGAGACATTCGGCGAAGGACAGGCCCTCCTGCTCCATCCGGGTCAGGATGTAATTGCAGGTGCCGTTGAGGATGCCGTAGACGCGGTTGATGCCGGTTCCCGCAAGACCCTCGCGTAACGTTTTGATGACGGGGATCGCGGCGCCGACGGCTGCCTCGTAATTCAGCGCACCGCCGTGCTTTTCGGCGGCCTTCGCCATTTTCAGGCCGTGCTTGGCGAGCAACGCCTTGTTGGCGGTGACGACGGACTTTCCGGCGTTGAGCGCAGCTTCCACCGCAGACAGCGCGGGATCGCCGGCGCCGCCCATCAGTTCGACGAAGCAGTCGATACCGGGATGCGTGGCCAGCGCCATCGGATCCTTGACCCATTCGACGCCGCGCAGGTCGACGCTGCGCTTCTTCGCCTTGGAGCGCGCGGTGACGGCAACGACGCGAATACCGCGGCCGCTGCGGCCCGCGAGCACGCGCGCCTGCGTTTCAATCAAACGGACAACTTCGGCGCCCACGGTGCCGAGCCCCGCTATGCCCACTTTCAGGGGTGCAACCATGATGCCTTGGAAAACCTGTCGAAGAGAACTTAACGCCGATTGGCGAGCGGAACCACGTTGTGCAACGTTTCGATGCCGCTTTCAAGGAAGCGGCGCACGCCGCGGGCGGCCTGCCTGATCCGTTGCTCGTTTTCCACCATGGCGATGCGGACATATCCTTCACCATGCTCGCCGAAACCGACGCCGGGCGAGACCGCGACCCCGGATTTCTCGACCAGAAGGGTTGCGAACTGCATGCTGCCGACGCTGCGGAAGGCCTCCGGCAGCGGCACCCAGGCGAACATCGAAGCCTCCGGCGGCGGAATCTCCCAGCCGGCGCGCCCGAACGATTCTACCAGCGCGTCGCGGCGCTTGCGGTAAGTGTCGCGCATCTCCCTGATGCAATCGTCGGGGCCGTTCAGCGCGGCGGTCGCGGCAACCTGCACCGGCGTGAAGGCACCGTAGTCGAGATAGGATTTGACGCGGGCAAGAGCTGCGATCACGCGCTCATTGCCGACCGCAAAGCCCATGCGCCAGCCGGCCATCGAATAGGTCTTCGACATCGAGGTGAACTCGACGGCGACATCGATCGCGCCCGGCACCTGGAGCACCGAGGGCGGCGGGTTGCTCTCGTCGAAATAGACCTCGGCATAAGCGAGATCGGACAGGATCAGGATCTCGTGCTTCTTCGCGAAGGCGACGAGATCCTTGTAGAAGTCGAGGCTCGCAACATAGGCGGTCGGGTTCGAGGGATAGCAGACGACCAGTGCCAGCGGCTTCGGGATCGAATGCACGATCGCCCGCTCCGCCGCCTCGAAGAACTGCGGCGTCGGCTCAGAGGGCACCGAGCGGATGACGCCGCCAGCCATCAGGAAGCCGAAGGCATGAATCGGGTAGCTCGGGTTCGGACACAGGATGACATCGCCGGGCGCGGTGATCGCCTGCGCCACGTTGGCAAACCCCTCCTTCGAGCCGAGTGTCGCCACCACCTGGGTGTCGGGATTGAGCTTCACGCCAAAGCGGCGGTCGTAGTATCCGGCTTGCGCCTTGCGCAGGCCGTTGATGCCGCGGGAGGCCGAGTAGCGGTCGGTGCGCGGCTTGCCGAGCGTCTCCTTGAGCTTCTCCAGCACATGTGGCGGGGCCGGCAGATCCGGATTGCCCATGCCGAGGTCGATGATATCGGCGCCTGCATTCCGCGCGGCCGCCTTGGCCCGGTTGACCTGCTCGAACACGTAAGGCGGAAGGCGGCGGATGCGGTAAAATTCTTCCATGGCTCTCTGGGCTCCGGGCAACCGGTCAAGACAGAATCGACAGGCAATGAGGCGGATCGGAAAGGCTACTGCTCCTCGCGCAAAACTCACTCAAGATCAAATACTTGGAGTGATTTTCGGCGACAAGGGCTGAACACCTTCGCCCTGACTCTCGGCTGATTTGAAGTCTTTTTAGCACGGCGCGGCGGGGGCGCCAGCGATTACCTTGCGCTGCCTCATTTGGCGTCTTTGGCAGCGACGGCCTGGCGGTCGCGTGCAGCTGCAAGCTCTGCCTCGATCTTGGCGCGCTGGTCCGGCGGGATGACCGCCTGATCACGATCCGGCGGCAGATCATGGACCGGGAGGTAGCTGCTGGGCTCTCGGGGATGGGCTTGCGCATCCGCGGGGGTCATGTCCGCGAGCTGGCTCGAGCAGCCGCCCAGGGCAAACGCCATCAGCAGCAGCGCGCCGCCAATCGGCAGCTTCCTTTGCAGGTCCCTCAACGCCAACACCTGGGAAATCCCCTACTCGTCCCAATGCAAGGCTGCCGGGAGCTTAACCCACCAACCTGCCCAAGCTCAAACCATTGCTGCCCACAAATGGTACGAGCGAGAAAACGTCCAAGGCCCACTGCCGAGAGAAGTGCACCTCGATTGTGACAAAAGCATGAGGCTTTGTCGCAGTGCAGCACATCTTGGAGCGTGTTTAACGTCAAACATGCGAGCTTCGCGGTGACGAATACGGAATGAATCGTTACTGTTCTGCCCATGAGCACCGCCACGACCGACACGCCCAAATCCGAGACGAAGTTCGATGCGGAAGCCTTCGCGATGAATGTCGCGCGGGCGATGGAGAGCGGCGGCAAGGCGCTTGCCGCTTACCTCAAGCCGCGCGAGAGCGGCGAGGTGCAGGATCGTCCGCCGGCCGAGCTCACCGAGGTCGTGAAGACCTTCACGTCGGTCGCCGAATACTGGCTGTCGGATACCTCGCGCTCGTCCGATCTGCAGACCAAACTCGCCAAGGACTATCTCGACCTCTGGGGCTCGGCGGCCCGCCGCATGGCCGGTCAGGACGCCCCACCCGCGATCGCCCCCTCGCCGCGCGACAAGCGCTTTGCCGACCCGGAATGGAAGTCGAACCAGTTCTTCGATTTCGTGATGCAGCTCTATCTGCTCACGACCAAATGGGCGCAGGAACTGGTGCGCGACGCCGATGGGCTCGATCCGCAGACCCGCCGCAAGGCGGAGTTCTACATGCAGCAGCTCACCAACGCGCTGTCGCCGTCCAACTTCGTGCTGACCAATCCGGAAGTGCTGCGCGAGACCGTGGCGAGCAGCGGCGAGAACCTCGCACGCGGCCTGAAGATGCTGGCCGAGGATATCGCCGCCGGCAAGGGCATGCTGAAGATCCGCCAGTCCGATCCGGACAATCTGGTCGTCGGCGTCAACATGGCGACGACGCCGGGCAAGGTGATCTACCAGAACGAGATGATGCAGCTGATCCAGTACTCTCCGGCCACGGAGACCGTGCTGCGCACGCCGCTGCTGATCGTGCCGCCCTGGATCAACAAGTTCTACATCCTCGATCTCAAGCCGGAGAAATCCTACATCAAGTGGTGCGTCGACCAGGGCATCACCGTGTTCGTGATCTCATGGGTCAATCCCGACAAACGGCTCGGCAACAAGAGCTGGGAAGACTACATGAAGGAGGGCCCGCTCGCGGCGATGGACGTGATCGAGAAGATCACCGGCGAGATGAAGGTGCACACCGCCGGCTATTGCGTCGGCGGCACCATGCTCGCGACCACGCTGGCCTGGCTCGCCGAGAAGCGTCGCCAGCGCGTGTCGTCCGCGACGTTCTTTGCAGCCCAGGTCGACTTCACCCATGCCGGCGACCTCCTCGTGTTCGTCGACGAGGAGCAGATCGCGTCCCTCGAGCAGGACATGAAGGCGGCCGGCGTGCTCGAAGGCTCGAAGATGGCGATGGCCTTCAACATGCTGCGCTCCAACGACCTGATCTGGTCCTACGTCGTCAGCAACTATCTGAAGGGCAAGCAGCCGAGCGCGTTCGACCTGCTGCACTGGAATTCGGATGCGACGCGCATGACCGCGTCGAACCATTCCTATTACCTGCGCAACTGCTATCTGGAGAACCGGCTGTCGACCGGCACGATGGTGCTCGACAACACCCTGCTCGATCTCTCCAAGGTCAAGGTTCCCGTCTACAACCTCGCCACCCGCGAGGACCACATCGCGCCGGCCGAGTCCGTGCTGTACGGTTCACAGTTCTTCGGCGGCCCGGTGAAATATGTGCTGTCGGGTTCGGGCCACATCGCCGGCGTCGTCAACCCGCCGGCCTCGAACAAATACCAGTACTGGACCAACGACAACATCAAGGACGTCACCGTCGCCGAGTGGATGAAGGGCGCGGTGGAGCACAAGGGATCGTGGTGGCCGGACTGGCGGCAATGGCTGGGCGAACTCGATCCCGAGGAAGTTCCGGCGCGCAGCGTCGGCAGCGACGCGCTGCCTCCGATCGAGGACGCACCCGGCAGCTATGTCAGGGTTCGCGCGTAGCGGAAACTTCCTTGCGCATGGCGCAATCTTGCGCGCTTACGTATAAGCTCACTTTCAGCACGGCGACGACAGAGGGGACCGGACTATGACGCGTGAATTGTTCTGGCTGACATTGACGGTGATCCTGACTGGAATCCTCTGGATTCCCTACACCATCAACCGCTGCCAGATTCGGGGGCTGAGTGGCGCGATGGCCAATCCCTCGCGTGGCGACAAGCCGCAGTCGGAGTGGGCCAACCGCCTGATGTTCGCGCACGACAACGCGGTCGAGAACCTCGTGCTGTTCGCGCCGCTGGTCCTGATCCTGAACGCGATCGACTATTCCACGAAATGGACCGTGCTCGCCTGCGCCGTCTATTTCTGGTCACGCGTGGCGCATCTGATCGTCTACGCGCTCGGGATTCCGGTGTTCCGGACGCTGGCTTTCACCGTCGGCTTCCTCGCCCAGGCGGTGCTGGCACTGGCGATCTTCAAGGTGTTCTAGCGATCAGGCTTTGCGAACGACGACATTCAGCATGTTGGCTGGCGTCTGGTCGAAGCTCTGGATCACTGAGGTCTCGGACGACAGCGTGATCCACGGCCCCGCGCTGGCATAGGTCGCATCTAGCCATTCGGGCGAGACGTAGCTGTAGTAGCGCCCGAGGCTGTCGCGGCCGTCGCTCTCGCCCATCTTGTAGCTCGCATAGAACACGCCTGATGGTTTCAGCGCGCGATGAATTCGCCCGAGGATACCGGCGAGTTCGTCGCGCGGCACATGCAGCAGACAGGCGCTTGCCCAGACGCCGTCGTAGGCCTCGTGCGCCTCAAGCTGGTCGAACCGCATCGCCTCGACCGGATGACCGAGCCGCTGTGACGCGATCTCCGCCATTTCGGGCGAGCCATCGGTCGCACGCACCGAAAACCCTTCGGCCAGCATCACCGCGGAATGATTGCCGGCCCCGCAGCCGAGTTCGAGGATCGCGCCGCCTGGCGGCAGCAGGGCCAGAAAGCCACGCAGCCGCGTCGAGGGCGCCTTCGCCCAATCCGCGTAGGACTGGGCGTTGCTCCGATAGAATTGCAGGGTCGCTTCGTCCACCGCAGTACCTCGTGTCATGGAAACAGCGCGATCTGCTCCAGCCCCGCCGTCTCGGCAAGCCCGAACATCAGGTTCATGTTCTGGATCGCCTGCCCGGCCGAGCCCTTCACCAGATTGTCGAGCGTGGAAATCACGATCGCCCGGTTCTTGATACGATCGGCGACGACGCCGATCTGCACATAGTTGGAGCCGCGCACATTCTGGGTCTGCGGCAGCACGCCCTTGCTGGCGACATGCACGAAGGGCTCGTTGGCATAAGCCTGTTCCAACGCGGTTCGCAGATCGTCCGGCGTCGCGCCGTTGAGCTTGACGTAGGACGTGCACAGTTCGCCGCGCGCCATCGGAATCAGATGCGGCGTGAAGTTGATCGTCACCGCGGAACCGGCGGCGACGCCGATCTCCTGCTCGATCTCGGGCGCGTGCCGGTGGGTGCCGACCGAATAGGGCGACAGCCCCTCGCCCGCCTCGCTGAACAACGTGTTCTGCTTCAGCCCGCGGCCGGCGCCGGTGACGCCCGATTTCGCGTCGATGATGATGTCGTCGATATCGATCAGTTTGGCCTTCGCGAGCGGCACCAGCGCGAGCAGCGCCGCCGTGGGATAGCAGCCGGGACAGGCGACCAGCCGCGCCGAAATGATCTTCTCGCGATAGAATTCGGTCAGGCCATAGACCGCTTCGTCCTGCAATTCGAGCGCCCGGTGCTCGTGGCCATACCATTGGGCGTAGGTGTTCTTGTCCCGCAGCCTGAAATCGGCGGACATGTCGAGGACCTTGATCTTGGGATTTGCCTTGAGGACCGAGGCGATGATCTCCTGCGTGGTGCCGTGCGGCAGCCCGCAGAACACCGCATCGAGCTTGCTCCAGTCGACCTTTTCCCATTCCACGAGTTTCGGCAGGTCCAGCATGAAGAAATGCGGAAACACCTCGCCCATCGACTTGCCGGCGTGGGTGTTGGCGGTGAGTGCGATGATCTCGGCATTCGGGTGCCGCGCCAACAGGCGCACCGCATCGGCGCCGGTGTAACCGGAGGCGCCGAGAATGCCGATCTTCTTCGAGCTCATCACGCGTACCTTTCAGGCGTCATTTGATGGTCTTGCCGGGGTCAAAAGTTGCTGCGTCGCCTCGTCCAACGGATTGGCCGTGCGCGCGACGCTTGATCGGCTACTGGTCGGCAAGGCCGAGCATCAGCCGCATGTTCTGCACGGCCGCGCCCGAGGCGCCCTTGCCGAGATTGTCGAGCCGGGCGACCAGCACGGCCTGGTGGTGCTTGTCGCTGGCGAAAACGTAGAGCTCGAGCTGATTGGTGTCGTTCAGCGCCTCCGGCTCGATCCGGCCGCCTTTGGTTGCGTCGTTCTGGAGCGGCATCGCCGAGACGTATGTCGAGCCGGCGTAACGCTTGGCCAGCGCGGCTTGCAGGTCCGCGCCTGTCGGCTTGCCCGGCAGCGTGTCGAGCTGGAGCGGGATCGAGACCAGCATGCCCTGCCGGTAGTTGCCGACCGACGGGACGAAGATCGGCCGCTGCGTCAGGTTCGAATAGAGCTGCATCTCCGGCAGATGCTTGTGCTCGAAGCCGAGGCCGTAGAGTTCGAAGGACGGCGCGCTGCCGTCTTCAAAGCTTGCGATCATGGACTTGCCGCCGCCGGAATAGCCGCTCACCGCATTGACGGTGACGGGATAGTCTGATTGCAGCAGGCCGGCATCGACGATCGGCCGCAGCAATGCGATCGCGCCGGTCGGATAACAGCCGGGATTGGAAACCTTTTTCGCGGCCTTGATCTTGCCGGCCTGGTCCGGGGTCAACTCGGGAAAGCCGTAAGCCCAGTCGGGCGCGACCCGGTAGGCGGTCGAGGCGTCCAACACCTTCGGGCCGGAGGTGCCCATGCTGTCGATCAGCGCGACCGTTTCCTTGGCGGCGTCGTCCGGCAGGCAGAGGATGACGAGATCCACCTCCTCCATCAGCGCCTTCTTGGCCGCGGGATCCTTGCGCTTGTCGTCGGGAATCGTCTTCACAGCGACGTCACCCTGCAGCTTCAGCCGCTCGTTGATGCCGAGGCCGGTGGTGCCGGAGCCGCCATCGACGAAGACGGTGGCGGGCTTCTTCGCCGTGCCGGCGGTCGGGGCTTTCGTGGTCTCAGCAACGCTCATGGCACGCTCCTTTCGAGCTTGTTGGTCTCGTCCGCGAAGGCCTCCGGCCTCACGTCCTGCATCAATTGCGCGATCTCTCTGGCGTCGGCGGCAGGCTGCGCACCGAGCGCGTTGGCGATCGCGGTGTAGTCAGCATCAGACTTGTGCTGGTTGAGCTTGAAGCTGCCTTCGACCTCTTCAACCGTCATCACCAAGCCCACGATCCCCTTCTTCAGCGCCTCGAGACGTCCGGCTGTCATCTTGCCCGACGTCCACGGCTTCTTCGGCAAGAGCCAGCTCTCGAACTTGTCGCTGAGCGTGTCGATCTGCGTCGCCAGCTCATCGTCCGACAACAGCTTCACCGGCCCGGTCAGATGGACCGACTGGTACAGCCAGGTCGGCACCTGATCCGGCGAGACGTACCAGTCGGGCGACACATAGGCATCGGGGCCATTGACCGCGAGCAGCCAGGACGTCGTCCCGTCCGCAAGCTTTAGCAGCGGATTGTGACGGGCGACATGAAAGGCGGCCTGCGGCGTGCCGTCATCGGCATAGGTCAGGTAGAACGGCAGCGGCGAGGCGATGGGCTTGTGGCCGTCAAAGGCGCACATGGTGCCGAAGCCGCGCTCCTCGGCGAATTTCAGGCTCGCGGCGCGGTCCGGCTTGAAAAAGGGTGGCGTGTACATCGTGGTCTCCTGCTGGGCTCCTTGGGGGGCCGCCGGATCAGATCGCGCTGACAGGAGAGAGAATGCCGCGGATCGGGTCCAGCGGCAAAGACGATGATCTCAAACGCGATCGACCGCCCAAACCGCTAAAGAGCGGCGGCGGCGACGGGCGAACAGAATGGTCGCGGCGTTGATCATGGCGCGCGGCTATACGGCCAGTCTCGGTTCCCGTCAAGGTTCAAGGCGTCAGATCACCCGCCAGATCCATTCCATGACCTTCGCGATGACGTCGCCGAACAGCAGCAGCGCCGCCGACCAGATCAGGGCCGAGATGAAATTGGCCGCCTGGAAGCTCCAATAGGGCATCTCGAAAATGCCGGCCGCCAGCGGCACCGAGGCGCGCAACGGGCCGAAGAATCGGCCGATGAAGATACTGGGCACGCCCCAGCTGCGCACGAAGGCCTCGCCCCTCGGCAGGATTTCCGGATAGCGCGAGAGCGGCCACATCTGCGCAACCTTCTCCTTGTAGCGATAGCCGAACCAGTAGGAGACCCAGTCGCCCAGCGCGGCGCCAAGCCCGCCGGCAATCCAGACGGGGTAGAAGCTGATGCCGCTGGCGCCGATCAGCGCGCCGATGGCGACCAGAGCCCCCCAGGCCGGGATCAGCAGCGAGATGAACGCCAGTGACTCCCCGAACGCCAGCAGGAACACGACCGGAGCCGCCCAAGCCTGGTGAGCACGCACGAAGTCGGCCAGCGCGTGCGCAAACTGCTCCATTCCAGATCGCCTTCCCCGCCCCGTCACAGTCCCGTCAGATAAAAAGACTGGTAAGCCAAGGGCTTGTGTGACATCAAGTCACAAAGACCGGCCCGGACCGGCCCGAGGTGTCAAATTGCCGGGAAGTGCTGGGCCTCCGGCGTAAAATCGCCGGCATTGCTCCCCAACCAGACCCGCCCGGCCGAGCTGCGGTGACCTTTCCGGGCCAGCCGTGCCATAGTCGGCCGAACCGATTCGCCGCCTGCGCGGCCTTCAAAGCACATCAGAATACATGTCCAAGCAATTGAAGCCTAAAGCAAAAGACGATTTCTTCGGCGGCGACGAGCCGAAGGCCAAGGCGCCCGCCAGGGGCGCTTCACGCGCGAGCGGCGCGGAAGCCGACTACACAGCGGCCGACATCGAGGTGCTCGAAGGCCTGGAACCGGTGCGGCGCCGGCCCGGCATGTATATCGGCGGCACCGACGAGAAGGCGCTGCATCACCTCTTCGCCGAAGTGATCGACAACTCGATGGACGAGGCGCTGGCGGGGCATGCGACCTTCATCGGCGTCGAGCTGAGCGCTGACGGATTCCTGACCGTGACCGACAACGGCCGCGGTATCCCGATCGATCCTCATCCGAAATTCCCCAAGAAGTCGGCGCTCGAAGTCATCATGTGCACGCTGCATTCGGGCGGCAAGTTCGACAGCAAGGTCTACGAGACCTCCGGCGGCCTGCACGGCGTCGGCATCTCCGTGGTGAACGCCCTCTCCTCGTTGCTCGAGGTCGAGGTCGCGCGTAGCCAGAAGCTCTACCGCATGACGTTCGAACGCGGCCACCCCAAGGGCAAACTCGAGGATCTCGGCAAGGTCAACAACCGCCGCGGCACGCGCGTGCGCTTCAAGCCTGACACCGAGATCTTTGGCGCCAAGGCCGCGTTCAAGCCGCAGCGCCTGTTCAAGATGACGCGCTCGAAGGCTTACCTGTTTGGCGGCGTCGAGATTCGCTGGAACTGTGCGCCCGAGCTGCTCAAGGGCGTCGAGGACGTTCCGGCGGAAGCCACGTTCCACTTCCCCGGCGGCCTCAAGGATTATCTCGCCGCCGCCATCCACGCCGACACCTTGGTTCATCCGGATATCTTCTCCGGCAAATCGGGTCGCAACGGCGCACATGGCGCCTGCGAATGGGCTGTGGCCTGGACCGCGGATGCCGACGGGTTTCTATCCTCCTACACCAACACCGTGCCGACGCCCGATGGCGGCACGCATGAATCGGGCCTGCGCAGCGCGCTGTTGCGCGGCCTGAAGGATCACGCCGAGCGCGTCGGCCAGGGCAAGCGCGCCTCGTCCATCACGTCCGAAGACGTGATGGTCGGTGCCGCCGTGATGCTCTCGGTGTTTGTGCGCGAGCCTGAATTCCAGGGCCAGACCAAGGATCGTCTCGCCACTGCCGAAGCGCAGCGCATCGTCGAACAGGCGATGAAGGATCCGTTCGACCATTGGCTGTCGGGCAATCCGAACATGGCCAACAGGCTGCTCGACTTCGTGATCGACCGCGCCGAGGACCGGCTGCGCCGCCGCCAGGAAAAGGAGACCGCGCGCAAGACCGCCGGCAAGAAGCTGCGGTTGCCTGGCAAGCTCGCCGACTGCACCGATGCCGGCACCGACGGGTCCGAGCTCTTCATCGTCGAGGGTGACTCGGCAGGCGGCAGCGCCAAGCAAGCCCGTGATCGCAAGACGCAAGCCGTGCTGCCGCTGCGCGGCAAGATCCTCAACGTCGCCTCCGCCGGCAAGGACAAGCTGACGGCGAACGCCCAGCTGTCCGACCTCGTGCAGGCCATCGGCTGCGGCCAGCTCGCGCAGTATCGCGAAGAGGATCTGCGCTACCAGCGCATCATCATCATGACCGACGCCGACGTCGACGGCGCCCACATCGCCTCGCTGCTGATCACCTTCTTCTACCGGCAGATGCCGCGACTGATCGACGAGGGCCACCTCTTCCTCGCGGTGCCGCCGCTCTACAAGCTCACGCACGGCACCAAGTCGGTCTACGCCCGCGACGACAAGCACAAGGAAGAGCTGATCAAGAGCGCGTTCAACGCCAACGCCAAGGTCGAGGTGAACCGGTTCAAAGGCCTCGGCGAGATGATGCCGGCGCAATTGAAGGAAACCACCATGGATCCGGCCAAGCGGACCATGCTGAAGGTGGTCCTGCTCGCCGACGACCGCGACACCACCGCGGATTCAGTGGAGCGCCTGATGGGCACCAAGGCCGAGGCCCGCTTCGCCTTCATCACGGACAAGGCCGAATTCGCCAATGATGACCTGCTTGACGTCTGATGCGGCGATCTGCCGACGCGTAAAAGGCCCCGGTATTCGCCGGGGCCTTTTCGTTTTCCCGTGCGCTACGGACGCGGCCGGCCGGGCCATCAGCATGCTCGATTCGCGACTCGGCCAACGACTCAGGCCGTCAAGGCCGAAGCAAAATTACCTCCACTTTGGACAAAGGCGACTTTCCTAACGAAATCTTACCGAAGCCGACACCTTAGATGCCGTCGTAACGTGTTATAATAACTCACTTTTCTTAAAATCAGGCGATGAGCCCCAAAGACCGTACCGGCTGGCGTTTTCAGCCAAGTGTGCCTGACCTGCAACAGCATTTCGGCGAGAACCGTCTATAGTTGGGGCATCAGATGACACGAACTTCAGTGCGCTCGCGCCTGCTACAGACCAAGGTTGGGGATTTATCATGAAGAAGATTTTGCTGGCTCTGACCGCGGTTGCGGCAATGACTGGTTCGGCCTCGGCCGCTGACCTTGCTGCTCGCCCCTACGTGAAGGCCCCGATGGCAGCTCCGGTTGCCAACTGGACCGGCTTCTACATCTTCGGTGGCGCCGGCGGTGGCCTTTCGAATGCCGACCAGCACGTTCGTGACACCCTCACCGGCACCCCGCTGACGATCGATCAGCGCCAGGGCGGTTCGGGCTGGTTCGGCACCGTTGGTCTCGGCTACGATTGGCAGTTCAGCGGCACCTGGGTCGCCGGCGTGTTCGCCGACGGTCAGTTCGGCAGCATTCGCGCCACGATCCAGGATCCGATCTTCGGCATCACTGGCTCGCAGAAGCTGGAAGACTCCTGGGCCGCTGGTGTCCGCCTCGGCTGGCTGGTTGCTCCGAACGTCCTCTCCTACGTCAACGGCGGTTACTCCGGCGCTCACTTCGGCCAGACCAACTTCCAGACGCTGGCCGGCGCTCCCGCTGGTGCCCACCTCAACAGCTACAACCGCAACGGCTGGTTCATCGGCGGTGGCGTCGAGAACAACCTGAACATCTTCGGCATCCAGTCGCCCGGCTGGTTCATGAAGACCGAGTATCGTTCGGCCTTCTACAACGCCAAGACGCAGGATGAACTGATCGACGGCACCAACCTGCCGACCGGCAACAGCATCCGCGCCAACAGCTGGAACCAGACCATCTCGACCTCGCTGGTCTACCGCTTCAACTGGACCGGTCCGGTCGTCGCCAAGTACTGATTTTCAAGTACTGAGCTGACCAAGACTGATCAGAACACAAGTTCAGACGTCAAAGCCCCGGCATCGTCCGGGGCTTTTTCGTTGTGAGCCGTCGTCGCCTGACGGACGCCCTCACCCTGCTGCACGCGCCCCACGCTGAGCGCCACCGCGCGATTGATCATGGCAGCGCTTCTCGCAACAGCAGACGCATTGTGCCGGCGGCGCCATTGTATCCCAACCGAAGCTACGGCTACTGTGCCCTCCAAGTGATCGCAGGCCCCATGGCGATCGTTCATGCCGTGGGCCGCGACAGAACCAGACCAGTGGGGAGGATCGCATGCGCAAATTTCTGCTTGTAGCAGGCTTGTTTGCCCTCGCCGTCGGGCTGCTCTGGATCGGACAGGGCACGGGCACCATCGCCTGGCCGCGATCGAGCTTCATGGTCAACGAGCTGCAGTGGGCCGGCTATGGCGCAGCCATGGCGGGTTTTGGGCTGGTCCTGATCTGGCAAAGCAACCAATAGAAGAAACCAGGAAATAAAAACATGACATCCAACCGGTTCGATCTCCGCGGCAAAGTCGCAATCGTCACAGGGGGAAATGGCGGCATCGGGCTTGGCCTGGCGCACGGGCTCGCCGACGCAGGCGCCGATATCGCCGTGGTCGGACGCAATGAAGCCAAGTCGGCCGCCGCGGTTGCCGACCTCAAGCAGCGCGGCGTGAAGGCGATTGCCGTCACCACCGACGTCACCGACAAGGCGGCCATCGCTGCAATGGTCGAGCGTGTCGTCAGGGATCTCGGCCGCATCGACATCCTCATCAACAATGCCGGCATGAGCATCCGTAAGCCGCCGCACGAGCTCGAGCTCGACGAATGGAACACGGTGATCAACACCAACCTCACCAGCGCATTCCTGTGCTCGAAGCTGGCCTATCCGGCGCTGAAGGCGTCGGGCAACGGCAAGGTCATCAACATCGGCTCGATGATGTCGATCTTCGGTGCGAGCTTCGCCACCGCCTATGCGGCCAGCAAGGGCGGCATCGTGCAGTACACGCGCGCCTGCGCTAATGCCTGGGCGCCCGACAACATCCAGGTCAATGCCATCCTGCCGGGCTGGATCGACACCGACCTCACCCGCGGCGCGCGCAAGCAGGTCTCGGGCCTGCACGAGCGCGTGCTGGCGCGCACGCCCGCCGGGCGCTGGGGCGACATCGACGACTTCGC
The DNA here is from genome assembly GCF_007290395.2 of Bradyrhizobium cosmicum. Lineage (NCBI taxonomy): Bacteria > Pseudomonadati > Pseudomonadota > Alphaproteobacteria > Hyphomicrobiales > Nitrobacteraceae > Bradyrhizobium > Bradyrhizobium cosmicum. The sequence continues at coordinate 4,071,371 of NZ_CP041656.2, forward strand.
GGGCATCGCCGTCTTCCTCGCCTCGCCCGCCTCGAACTTCGTCACGGGCACCGCGATTCCCGTCGACGGCGGGTTCTCGGTGATGGCGTAGGAAGCATCCCACGAACAACCAAAAGCCCCGGCTGCACGCCGGGGCTTTCATGGATTATGCGCGGGAAGAATCAGTATTTCGCGACGACGGATGTTGGACCGAAGCGATAATTAACGCCGACACGGACGGCGTCCGTCACGTGGCTGAAGCCATAGGTCGCGACCACGCCGGGGAGAGCCGCCGGATCGGCCATGGTGACGTTCGACCGACCTAGATCGAGGTGCAGATACTCGCCACGCAACGTCCAACTGGGGGCAAAGCCCCATTCGACGCCGGCGCCTGCCGCCCATCCCACCCGCGTGCTGCTGTCGTTGCCAGCGAAGTTGCCCGTTGCCGGCGCATAGGAATTGGTGACCGTGGTTCTGACACCGCCGTAGGCGAGACCGCCTGTCGCGTACAACAGCGCCGGGCCGACTGGCAATCCAACGCGTCCGCGTAGCGTGCCGAACCAGGCGATGTAATCGCGCGCGGTGGAGACACTCGGGGCAATACCAGCCGTAGTGCCCGGGAAAGCGAGTGTCGAAGTACGGCCGATATCCGCGCCCTGGATATCGGCTTCGACGCCGACCAGCCAATTGGCCATTTGCCAGTTGTAGCCGACCTGCCCGCCACCAAAGCCGCCTTCATGTTTGACACCAAAGAACGTGGGGGTGCCCCCTACGGCCAGCACGGCGTTGAACAGCGGATCGGCCGACACCAGACGTCCTGTCGCGTTGCCTTCGAATGCCCAGCCGCCATTCACGCCGGCATACCAGCCGGTCCAGTTGTAGACCGCCGCCGGCGGCATGATCGCAGACGCCTTCACGGCCATGTCCGCGGCGGAAGCCGCTCCGCCTGTGGCAACGGAGAGCAGCAAAGCAACGGCAAGCGTCCGCGCAACTTGTCTTTTCATCACCAATTCCAAATTATCGCGCAACATTGAGGACGTTGCGCGAGATTCGCAGGAACAGGTTATGCTGCGTCATAGACGCGAGCGTCCTTCGATCGGATGACAACGCAAAAAAGAAGCCCCGGGCGAAGCCGGGGCTTTTAAATTTGGGTCGTGATCGTTTCTTGTCGCTTGCTTGGTCGTTTCTTGACGCACTCAGTAACGGCCGATGACCGGTCCATCGAACTTGTAGCTCGCGCGGACGACGGCCCACTGGATGTCGCGCGGCTTGGCATCGAAGGTGTAGCTGCCGGAGGTGCCGCCGAGCTGATAGGTCTGGCTGCCGAAGGCCGCGTAGTTGTATTCGAGGCCGACGATCCAGTTGCGGGTGATGCCGTATTCCCAACCGGCGCCGACGGTCCAGCCGTTGGCCCAGTGGGTCTGACCGCCCGAGCCGGTCGACGGATTCGGAACGTTGTCGACCACCGAAAGACGGTTGTTCACGCCGGCATAGCCGCCCTTGACGTAGAACAGGTTGTTCTGCACGGCAAAGCCGGCACGACCGACGACCGTCGCAAGCACATTTGCGCGCCAGCTGAACTGATCGTCGAGGCCGGCGCCAAACACGGTGTTCGTGAACGAGCCCTTGTTGTCGAGGCCGGAGATCGTGCCTTCCATGCCGAACACGTAGTTGTTGGCCTGCCAGTTGTAGCCGATCTGGGCGCCGCCCATGACGCCCGACTTGCGTTGACGGAAGCCCTCGCCCGGAGCGAGATCGCCGAAGCCCGTCGTGTTTCCGCTGTTGATGAACTGCTCGTTGGTCCAGGCGCCACCGATGTGGCCGCCGACATAGAACCCGGTCCAGTTGAACAGCGGCTCGACATAAGCCGGCGCCTTCGTGTAGCGCGCACCAAGATCGGCGGCGGAGGCAGCACCGGCCGAAACCAGAGCGGTCGTGCAGGCGAAGGCGGCAATCAATTTGTTACGCATGGTACACCCCGTGTCCTTTGATGGGCGCACGGTCACACGCAGGTCTTACTCAAATTTGAATCAAGAAAGTTAAGACGCCGGATTGACCTCGGGCCGACCTTGAATCCGTTTGCGCTGTTGCATGCGCGCAACGCATTGCGCGCAATTTAACGCGACATTATCCCTACCGAATTCGTGCGCTATGGTGACGACATTGCCTTCGACTGCACATGCTCGGGCCGCACGCCAAGCGCAAGCAGCCGCGCCGGAATGCCCTGAAGCCATGGCAGCGCAGTGACGAGGCGCACGACCAGCGGCACCTTCAGAGGCCGGTCGCCGCCCTGCAGGGCGCCGCGGATGATATTGTTCTGCACGACCACCTGCATGGCTTGCGTCATCTTCACCGGGAATTCACGCCGGCGGCGCACGGCGTCGAGCTCGTTCTCGGACGGGCAGCCGTGCTGAAGCTTGTCGGCGAGCAGGTTGGCGGTCGCGACCGCATCCTGCACGGCGAGATTGACCCCGACACCGCCGACCGGAGACATCGCATGCGCGGCATCGCCGATGCAGAGCAGACCCGGCCGCGTCCAGCTCGCCAGGCGGTTGATCGCCACGGTGAGCAGCTTGACGTCGTCGAAGCCCTTCACATCGGCAATGCCGCACTCGAGCACCGGCGCCATGCGCACGATGTCGTCCAGCAGCGCCTGCAATCCCCTTGCCTTCACCGCGTCGTATTGTCCCTTGGCAATGACATAGGCGCATTGCCAGTAGTCGCCGCGGTCGAAGGTGATCATCATCCTGCCGGACTCGACGCGCGCGAACAGGTTCTCGGTCTCGTCCGCCTTGCGGCCGACGCGGAACCACAGCACATCCATCGGCGCGCCGATCTCCTCCACACTGAGCCCCGCGCGCTCGCGCACGGTCGAATGCCGGCCGTCGCAAGCGATGGTGAGATCGGCTTCGATATCGATCGGCCCCTCCGGCGTCCTCGCACGCACGCCGGCGATGGCGTCGCCATGGCGGATCAGGTCGACGGCTTCCGCATTCATCATCACCTTGAGCGAAGCAAAGCGCTTGCCGGCCTCGCGCATGAAATTCAGAAAATCCCATTGCGGCATGAAGGCGATGAACGGGTATTTGGTGTGGAGCCGGCCGAGATCGGCGATGCGCACATGCGTGCCGCCAAACAGGCCGTCCATCTTCTGCAGGCGCTGGTGCGGCAGCTTCAGGAAGGCGTCGATCAGACCGAGCTCGTCCATGACCTGAAGCGTCGAGGGATGCACGGTGTCGCCACGGAAGTCGCGGAAGAAATCCGCATGCTTCTCCAGCACCACGACCTCGATGCCGGCGCGCCCCAGGAGATAGCCGAGCATCATGCCCGCAGGCCCGCCGCCGACAATGCAGCACCGGACCTTCACGGAACGCGCCTGGGGTGGCTGTGACGCAGCTGGTTCCACGATCGGGTCCTCGTTTACGACTTTAGTCCTCTTCGCACTGCAGCAACATTGAATTGGTTTGCCGCAGCGGTGAATGGCCGTTAGCGTTGCAAAGACGTCGATCGATTTCGGGAAGTTGCAGTGCAGACGATTCTCATAGTGCTCGGCATCTGGCTGCTGATCAACGTGCTTTTCGTCGTGATCATGCTGCCGCCGCGCAAACCGCGGAAGCCGGATCAGCACGGCACAGGCACACTCGCGCCGGTGCGGATCGACCAGAACGGCTATCCGTTCGAGGAGCAGGAGAAGTTCCTGCTTCGCCACGTCGTCATCTCGATCGCCATGGGGGCGTTCTTCTCGCTGGCACCACCCTTGATGGAAGCAATTGACTCCATCAAGCGCGCCATCAGGAAGCGCCGCGGCTGACAGCGTTCCGCGCAGGAACCATTCTCCGCGCCGAGGCGTCAACAGATCCTCAGACCGTCCCCGGAGTGCTTAGTTGTTGCTGCGGTTGGTGGTGCGGAAACTCTTGATCTCCGACACGCTGCCGTCGCGATAGGTCAGCTCCACCGAGACGGACTGCGTCGCCGGGGCGAGCTTCATGTAGAGCGGCATGCCGGCGCTGATCGCGCTCGGATCGCGCATGTCGCAGTTCGGCATCTTCAGCACCTGGTTCGGCACGGCGGTGTCGATCCCGATGCGCACCTCGCGGATGGCGCAGCGATACGAAACCAGATGCGTGTAGTAGACCAGCAGCCCGTTGAACTCGCGAAACGACAGCCAGCTCGTCGCGGTCATGTCGAGGATCTTGCGCTGGTCGCGGATCAGAGCGGCCTCCGGATCGAACTTGATCGGAAACGGCCCCTGCATGTCGCCGGACTGGTCGACATAGCGAACCTCGATGGTGCCGGCCTGCGCGTCGGGCGGCAATTCGATCGACGGGTTCGGCATTCGCTTGCGCGTGCGCGGATCGAGCGTGTCGATGAAGCCGGTTTCGCGAAAATCGGCATTGCCGGCCATGCGCCAGGAAATGCCGAGCGTGGGGTCGGCGAAAGAGAACACCACGCTCCAGCCGCCATTGTGCCGCGAGAAGCTCGCGATCGGCGCATTGGAGGTTTCCTCCTTCGGCAGGCGCGGCACCGACACCGGCGGCAGCGCCGCGACCTTCTGCGGCGGAGGATCGGCGGGACGCGCGGTAGCATCCTTGGCGATACCGCTGAGGAAGACGTCGTCGACCATCTGGTCGAAATAAACCGGCACCTGCCTGTGCTTGACGGTGCCGGCCATCTCGCTGACGAGACGGCGGGTGCGCTGTGCCACCTGCACGAGGTTCTCGCCGGGCTCGAGCAGCGCCCTGGCAAAGGTGCGCGTGAACACCGAATTCGGATTGGCGTCGTCGTTGGAGAGACGATCAAGAGCGGTCTGGCGGGGACCTGCCGAGAACACCGAGAACACGCCCTCTGGCAGTTGCGTCATTGGCGCAAGCCCGCCGGAACCTGCGACTGCACGCGTCCCGCTGCGTTCGAACGGATTGTTGCGGCAGGCGTCGAACACCAGGATCGAGGTCCGTGCCTTCTTGTTCTGCAGGCGCTCGATGATGCGGTCGGCAAGGATCGAGGCGTCGCGCACCAGCTCTTCCTGCCCTTCCGTCGCCGCCGGCACGTCGGTCGGCAGCAGGTAGTTCTGGCCCGCGATCTCGAATCCGTGGCCGGCATAGAAGAAGAACGCGGTGTCGCCAGGCTCGACCGTCCTGTCGAAGGCGAGCAACGTCTCGGAGAATTGCTGCCGGCTCTGGTTCTCGGCGACCATCACCGAGAAGCCGAGCTGCTTCAGCGTATCGCCCATGGTGCGGGCGTCGTTGACGGCCTTGAGCAGTTTCGGGACGTTCCTGTAGTCGTTGTTGCCGACGACGAGCGCGACGCGCTTCTCGGCATGGGCCGGAAGCGCGATCGCGCTCAGGCACGCCGCAAGGCCGAGGGCTGCCAGAATTCTGAAAGGCCAACGCGTCATCGCGAAATTCCCGTTGCAGGACGGCGCTCCGCCGGCTCCTTCGAACAGAGGTTCATTGGAGCCGTCCGCCGCTGATGTGATAGTCGGTCCAGCCGTATCGACGGTTCAACAGGCAATTGCCTCCGGTTCCATCAAACCCCTATGGCAGATTCCTCCGGAATCTGCTTTTTCGTAGACAATCATCTTGGGCAATTGCACTGGAAGCAGGGGCTGCCGTGTATCGCTGGTGTACCGACGAAGTCGATCCGCATGACCGCTTCGACTATTGGCGCGAGGTGCGCTCCAAAGGCCTGTTCGGCGTCACCGCCGAGCTCGAACGCGAACGGCGCGGAGACTTCTACGGCGAATTCTCGCTGCGCCAGATCGGCTGCGCCGGCCTCGTCGAGCTGAAGGCCTCGCACTATACGGTCGAGCGCAGCGCCGCCGACATCGCCTACGCGCCCGGCGACAGCATCTGCGTCTACCAGCAGCTTGGTATCGGCGGCTGGTTCGGCGGCATGCGCGCAGGCGATTTCGCGATCGCCAATGGCGGCTTCGCCACCAGCCATACCGACCAGCCCTATCGCACCGTGCCGCTCGGCGCAGGCGGCTTCCACCTGCGGATCCTGAAGATCCCCGTCAGCGGCCTGTCGACGCAGGACAAGCGCATGCGCGAGCTTGTGCCCCGGCGGTTCGACGATCCAGGCCTGGCGCCCCTGCTTGATGCCTGCTTCGCCGACGTCGGCGAGGCCGCCGAGGGCGACGACGGCGCCACCGGTGAAACCGCTCTGGTCCAGGCCTCCCTGGTTCAGGCGCTCGGCCATCTGGCGCTGATCGAGCGCGGCATCGTACGGCCCGGCAGCCGGCTCGGCCAGGCGGCGCTGCGAACCGCGCGCCACTCGCAAGCACGGCGCCTGATCGCACGCCACCTGCAAGACCCCGGTCTGGCACCGGCGATGGTGGCCGCCCTGCTCGGCGTGTCCGTGCGTCACCTGCATATGCTGTTCGAATCGGCGGCAAAGAGCTTCTCGCAAACAGTGACCGACGAGCGCCTGAAACAGAGCCGCCGCCTGATGCGCGAGGCGCCGGACCGGCTGATCGCCGACATCGCGACCTCCTGCGGCTTCGAGAGCCTGGCGACCTACTATCGGGTCTTCAACGCCGCCTACGGGATGGCCCCAGGCGATTTCCGCGCCCAAGCGGCGCGTTAGCGTTCTGGCTACCGCTGCAGGCCGGTCGACGGCCGAGGCGGAAAACCCCAGTCAAGCCCGCTATTTGGGCGAAAAGCTCAGGTTTTTTAGGGTCTTCCCGCGCCCGCTCCATTGACTTTGCCCGATTCCCGCCTATGTTCCGAAGCGACGCGGCTCAGATCGAAGACCGATTCCTGAGCGTTGCGCTTGGTTCGCGTGAGTCAGCACCCCCAGCTTCTTTGAGAGCGCGCCGTTTCGGGGTGGAACGCGACAGCCTTAATCACCCTCGATTCCGAACGGCGGTTTCGAGCAGAGGCTCAATGTCCTTTTCAAATCTCGGACTATCCGAAAAAGTCCTCGCCGCAGTGGCGGCCACAGGTTACACTACCCCCACCCCCATCCAGGAACAGGCGATCCCCCACGTCCTCGCTCGCAAGGACGTGCTCGGCATCGCCCAGACCGGCACCGGCAAGACCGCGGCCTTCGTGCTGCCGATGCTCACCATCCTCGAAAAGGGCAGAGCCCGGGCGCGCATGCCGCGCACGCTGATCCTGGAGCCGACCCGCGAGCTTGCGGCGCAGGTGAAGGAAAACTTCGACCGCTACGGGGCCGGCCAGAAGCTTAACGTCGCCCTCCTGATCGGCGGCGTGTCATTCGGCGACCAGGATGCCAAGCTGACGCGCGGCGTCGACGTCCTGATCGCAACGCCCGGCCGCCTGCTTGACCATACCGAGCGCGGCGGTCTGCTGCTCACCGGCGTCGAGCTGCTCGTCATCGACGAAGCCGACCGCATGCTGGACATGGGCTTCATTCCCGACATCGAACGCGTCTGCAAGCTCGTCCCGTTCACGCGGCAGACGCTGTTTTTCACCGCGACCATGCCGCCGGAGATCCGGCGCATCACCGAGACCTTCCTGCACAATCCGCAGAAGGTCGAAGTGTCCAAGCCCGCCACCACCGCCGTGACCGTCACGCAGTGTCAGGTCCCCGCCGGCCGCGAGGCGCATGAGAAGCGCGAATTGTTGCGACGCCTGCTGCGCGAGGCCAAGGATCTCCAGAACGCGATCATCTTCTGCAATCGCAAGCGTGAAGTCGCGGTCGTCCACAAATCGCTGCAGAAGCACGGTTTCAGCGTCGGCGCCCTGCACGGCGACATGGACCAGTCGGCCCGCACGGCGGCGCTCGAACAGTTCCGCAAGGGCGAGCTGCCGCTGCTCGTGGCCTCTGACGTCGCCGCCCGCGGCCTCGACATCCCCGAGGTCAGCCACGTCTTCAATTTCGACGTTCCCCACCATCCCGACGATTACGTCCATCGCGTCGGCCGTACCGGCCGCGCCGGCCGCACCGGCACCGCGATCTCGCTCGTGACACCGCTCGACCAGAAGTCGATGGTCGCGATCGAGAAGCTGATCGGCCAGACCATTCCGCGCGCCGAGGGCGACTACGAAGTGAGCGCCGGCGGCGCCGAGCAGAGCGAGCGTCCGCGCGAGCAGCGTGGCCGCGAACGTTCGCGCGGCGGACGCGGCAAGCCGCAACGCGGCCGCCGCGACCGTGAACGCAGCCACGAGCCGCGCGAAGCGCGTGGCGAGGCGAGACAGGCTTCTGAGCCGAGGCCTGCGGCAGAAGCGCGGCCCGCCCCCGAGGCGAGGCCCGCACGCGAGGCAAGGCCTCCCCGTGAGGCGCGGGCCTCCTCCGAGCCGCGTCACAACTCGCGCCCGCAAGCCAATGCGGCGCACGTGCCTTCGATCGGACGTCCCGAGCCGCGCCGCCAGCGCGACGCCGACAGCGAGCCCGGCGATCATTCGCATCTTCCGGCGTTTCTGCTCCGGCCGGTGCGCTCCCCCGCCGGCGCCTGAACCACAATGCACCGGGAGTCGCGGTTGAGCAGGCTCGCCGCGACACTTTTTCTGATGCATTGAAGCCCGTATATTTACTGGCCGTTCACGAACACCCGTTAGCCTACGAACATAATTTAAGCATTGTAGCGACCGGCCGCGCACCGGCCGCCGTGGGGAATGTTCCGTGGTCAAGGTGCTCGACGAACACGAACGCACGATGGCGTTTGCCGAAGTGGCGCTCGGTCAGATCCGGTCGCTTCGGCAAACCGCGATCCCTCGCAATTACGAGATCTGGTACGTCTACGCCACGGGCTATAACGCTCCGCTCAACAAGATCATCAACGAGACGCTGGCGCGCCACGGCAAGCTGACCGAAGGCGATCTCGAGCAGATCTACGAGACCTATCTCTCCCATATCAAGACCACCGACCGTATCGACAAGGTCGGTGCGCGCGTCATCGGCGAGATCGACGACGTGATGAAGGTCTTGAGCGAAGCGCTCGGGATGACCGGCTCCTACGATGCCAGCCTGTCGGGCGCGACCGAAAGACTCTCGTCCGCCCAGAGCCGAGAACAGATCACCTCGATCGTCGAGACGCTGCTGCGTTCGACCACGGAGATGCGCGAGACCAACAAGGCGCTCGAAGACCGGCTCTCGCTGTCGAAGAACGAGATCAGCAACCTCCAGCAGAGCCTGGAGGCGATCCGCGCCGAGAGCCTGACCGATCCGCTCACGGGGCTCGGCAACCGCAAATATTTCGATCGCATGATCGGCATGGCCGTGCAGAGCGCGCTTGCGTCGGGCGAGCCGCTGTCACTGCTGCTGTTCGACATCGACCACTTCAAGTCGTTCAACGATTCCTACGGCCATCTCACCGGTGACCAGGTGCTGCGGCTCGTCGGCCTGTCGCTGAAGCAGACCATCAAGGGCCAGGACATCACCGCGCGCTATGGCGGCGAGGAATTCGCGGTGGTGCTTCCCAGCACCTCGCTGCGCCAGGCCCTCACTGTGGCCGACCACATCCGCCGTGCGGTGATGGCGAAGGAATTGAAGAAGAAGTCGACCGGCGAGATCCTCGGCCGCGTCACCATCTCCGTCGGCGTATCAATGCTTAAGCAGGGCGACGACACCGAAGCGCTGATCGAGCGCGCGGACGCCTGCCTCTACGCCGCCAAGCGCAACGGCCGCAACCGCGTGATCTGCGAAGCCGATCCGGAGTTCGTCGTCGAGACCCATAGCCGGGTGGCGTGACGCCGAAGCGGCGCGCGCTTGACATTCAAACCTCACGAACGACATCGTCCTCGCCGTCTCACCGCGACCATCCAGAGGACTCGTCGTCGTGCCAAACCCTCATGATTTTCACACCCCGCAACCGTCCTACACCAGGGACGAGCTGCTGAGATCGAGCGAGGGCGGCTATTTCGGCCCGGGCAATGCGCAACTGCCTGCACCGCCCATGCTGATGATGGACCGCATCACCGAGATCAGCGTGGACGGCGGCGAATTCGGCAAGGGCCACATCACGGGCGAGCTCGACATCGCACCAGGCCATTGGTTCTTCGATTGCCACTTTCGCGGTGATCCGATCATGCCGGGAAGCCTCGGCCTCGATGCGATGTGGCAGATGATCGGCTACTGGCTCGGCTGGTCGGGGTCCCCGGGCAAGGGCCGCGCCATCGGCGTCGGCGAGGTGGAAGCCACGGGATTCATCACGCCGGACACAGCATGCGTGCGCTACGAGGTCGCCATGCGCATGGTCCGGCGCGGCAAGCTGGTGCTCGGAATTGCCGACGGCCGCGTGCTTGCGGACGGCGTCTGTGTCTTCACGGCCAAGGATATGAGAGTCGGTCTGACGAAGTCCGTGGAGTGAAGTCTCGCAGGGTGAGCACGCATCCTACCGCACCGCTCTCTTGGTTGCTTTCTTGGCCTGACGCTTCTTGGCAGCGGGCTTCTTCGCCGCGGCCTTTTTCGCAGGCTTGCTCGCTGCTTTCTTCTTCGGCCGCTTCACCTTGGCGCGCTGGGCGGCGGCGAGTGCAGCCCTCGCCCATCTGACGAGATCCTCGGAATCGTCGAACAGGCGCGCCGGCAGCTCCCAGTAGGAATTGACCGTCACGGTCTTGGCACGGGTCGAATACTGGAACGGCCTTGAGCCTTCGGCCTCATAGTCCGGGATTGTCGCCGCGTCGGCGCGGAAGAACAGGCCGGCGCGCAAGGCGAGCGCGAAGTTGATGCCATCGGCGGAGATGCCGTAGCCGGAGAACATCTTGCGGATGGTAACGGGGCCGAAATCGGCGAACAGGTCGATCAGGAATTCACGGTCCATCGCCCAACTCTCCCCCCTCGGCGTCTTCCCCGCGAAAGCGGGGACCCATAACCACAGGAAGAAGTTTAACGAAGACTGTTGGTCGTTCCAGCGTGGTATTGATACGCCAGATCACGCGGTATGGGTCCCGGCGTTCGCCGGGACGACGACGGAGCACTTGGCGCGGACGAGGCTTAGCCGTCGATCTTGGCCGGCCGCAGCTCGACCGATTCGCCGCAGCCGCAGGCGGAGACCTGGTTGGGGTTGTTGAAGACGAACTGGGCCTGCATCTTGTCGGCCTTGTAGTCCATCTCGGTGCCGAGCAGGAACAGCACGGCCTTGGGGTCGACCAGGATCTTGACACCCTTGTCCTCGACGACCTCGTCGGTCGGGCGGACATCATGGGCATATTCGACCGTGTAAGACTGGCCGGCACAGCCGCCGTTCTTCACGCCGACGCGGAGGCCGACGATCTCGGAGTCCGCGCGGCTCGTCAGTTCGCTGATGCGCTGGGCGGCAGCGTCGGTCAGCCGCATCACCTGCGGGCGTGGCCGCCGCGGCTTGGGAGTGGATGCTGGTGTCGAGCCTGACGATATCTGGGTCATGTCAATGATGTGGTCCGTTGCGGCGCGAATTCAATGCCGAAGATTCAAAGCAGGCGTTACGCGTCACCACATGTTGAGCACGAGGCGGGCCTCGTCGCTCATGCGTTCGGGGGTCCAGGCCGGCTCCCAGACGACTTTGACGTCGACCACGCCGACGCCGGGAACGCTGGCGACCGCGTTTTCGACCATGGTCGGCAGTTCGCCGGCGGCCGGACAGTTCGGCGTCGTCAGAGTCATCTGGACGTCGACCGAGCGGTCGTCCTTGATCTCGACTTTGTAGATCAGGCCGAGCTCGTAAATGTCGGCCGGAATTTCCGGATCGAACACGGTCTTGAGGCCGGCGATGATCTCGGTGGTGAGACGCTCGGTTTCCTCCGGCGGCAGCGCCGAATGGGTCTCCATCGGATTGGCTTTGATTTCGGCCGTGTCACTCATGCGAACAAATCCCGCGCTTTCAAAAGCGCCTGTGCCAGATGATCGACTTCTTCCCGTGTATTATACATGCCGAACGAGGCTCGGCATGTGGCCGTAACGTTGAACCGCTCTAAAAGCGGCATCACGCAATGGGTGCCGGCGCGCACCGCGATGCCCTGGCGGTCGATCACGGTGGCAACGTCGTGGGCGTGGGCGCCCTTGAGCTCGAAGGAGATCACCGGGCCCTTGCCCCGCGCCGTGCCGATCAGCCGCAGCGAGTTGATCTCGCGCAGCTTCTCCTGGGCGTAGGTGACCAGATCGTGCTCGTGCGCGGCGATGCGCTCCTTGCCGATCGAGTTGACGTAGTCGATGGCCGCGCCAAGGCCGACGGCCTCGACGATCGCGGGCGTGCCGGCCTCGAATTTGTGCGGGGGATCGCCATAGGTGACGATGTCGCGCGAGACCTCGCGAATCATCTCGCCGCCGCCGTTGAAGGGGCGCATCGCGACGAGGTGGTCGTACTTGGCCCAGAGCACGCCGATGCCGGTCGGACCGTAGACCTTGTGGCCGGTGAAGACGTAGAAATCGCAGCCGATGTCCTGGACGTCCACGGGCAGATGCACCGCGCCTTGGCTGCCGTCGACCAGCACGGGAATGCCGCGTGCGTGGGCGATCTTCACGACGTCCTTGACCGGCACGATGGTGCCGAGAGCGTTCGACATCTGCGTGATCGCGACCAGCTTGGTCTTCGACGTCAGCAGCTTCTCGAACTCGTCGATTAGGAAATTGCCCTCGTCGTCGACCGGCGCCCATTTGATCACCGCGCCCTGGCGTTCCCTGAGGAAATGCCACGGCACGATGTTGGAATGGTGCTCCATGATCGAGATGACGATCTCGTCGCCCTCTTTGATGTTCGGCCCGCCCCAGGACGATGCGACCAGATTGATCGCCTCCGTCGCATTGCGGGTGAAGATCACTTCCTCGGTCCGCGGCGCATTGATGAACTGCGCGACCTTGGTGCGGCCGCCTTCATAGGCTTCCGTCGCGGCGTTGGCGAGGTAATGCAGGCCGCGATGCACGTTGGCGTATTCGCTGGTATAGGCCTGCGTCATGCGGTCGAGCACGGCGCTCGGCTTCTGGGCGGAGGCGGCGTTGTCGAGATAGACCAGCGGCTTGCCGTAGACCTGCATGGCGAGCGCCGGGAAGTCCTGGCGCACGCGCGCGACGTCGTAGGCGCCGTTCTTGACTGCGGGATGCGTGCTCATTGGCGCCGCTCCAGCCAGCACTCGGCAATGCCGATCACGTGCTCGCGCAAGCCGTCGTCGGCAATCTGCTCGATGGCTTCGCCGACGAAGGCCTGGATCAGCAGCGCCTGGGCCTGCTTCTCGGGCAGGCCGCGCGCCTTCAGGTAGAACAGCAGGTTGTCGTCGAGCGCGCCGGCGGTGGCACCGTGGCCGCAGGAGACGTCGTCGGCAAAGATTTCCAGCTCAGGCTTGTTGTCGGCTTCGGCTTCGTCCGAGAGCAGCAGCGCGCGGATCATCATCTTGCCGTCGGTCTTCTGCGCGTCGGGACGGACGATGATGCGGCCCTGGAACACCGAATGGGCACGATCGTCCAGCACGGCGCGGAAGATTTCGCGGCTGACGCAGTTCGGTACGGCGTGGTCGACCACCAGCGTGGTGTCACCATGCTCGGTCTTCTGCAACAGGTTCGCGCCGTTGACCAGGAGCTCACTGCCCTCGCCCGCCAGGGTGATGAAGCCCTGCAGGCGGCTGACGGCAGCACCGGTGGTCATGTTGAAGAAGTTCAGCTTCGAGTTCGCACCGACGGTGACGAACTGCGAGGTGATGTTCACGGCGTCAGGCGCATCGTCCATCAAGCGAATATGCGCGACGTCAGCGTTGTCGCCGACCGTGACAATGACGGCGTCGCTGACCTGGTAGGCTTTTGCACCAGCGGCGACGAAGGTCTCGATGATGGTAGCGCGGGCGCCGTTCCCGACCTTTACCTGCGAACGGGTGAAGGTCGACACCGAAGCGGCGGTCGCGACGTGGATGATCTGGATCGGCGCTGACAGCTGTGCGCCGTCCGCGATCGACAAGACGACGCCGTCGGTCGCCAACGCGGCATTCAGCGCGATCACGGCATCCGTGGCTGCGGTCTTCAGAAGATCAGAACTCTTGTCCAGAGTCTCCCGCAACGTCGCAAAGCCCGCCTCGGCAGCCAGCGCCTTGGCGTCGGAGAGATCGGCCGCGAACACCCCGTCGACCAGCACCAGCTTGCGGGCGCCATTGATCGCATGCGCCTTCACGGCATCCGCGGCAAGTTTCAGCGCAGCCGCATCGGGCGCGGCCGCAAGCGGCAGCACCTCGCCGACAAGCGCGCGCAGATCGGTGTATTTCCATTCCTCGATCCGGCGATGCGGCAGGCCGAGACGCTCATAGGTCTCAAACGCCTCGCGGCGGGCCGCGATCACGGAAGGCGAACCCGGCAACCGGCCTTCGGCGCTGGCGAAGAGATCGCTCACCGCGCGGCCGTTTCCGGTCTTTGCCACAGCAACGTTCATCGCAAAATTCCTTACGCGGCGTCCTCGAACTGGGCGTAGCCGGACGCCTCCAGCTCGAGCGCCAGTTCCTTGCCGCCGCTCTTCACGACACGGCCCCTCGACATCACGTGCACGATGTCCGGCACGATGTAGTTCAGGAGCCGCTGATAGTGGGTGATGACGACCATCGCGCGCTTGGGCGAGTGCAGCGCATTGACGCCGTCGGCCGCGATGCGCAGCGCGTCGATGTCGAGGCCCGAATCCATCTCGTCGAGGATGCAAAGGCTCGGTTCGAACAGCGCCATCTGCAACACCTCGTTGCGCTTCTTCTCGCCGCCGGAGAAGCCGACATTGACGCCGCGCTTGAGCATGTCCTGCGGGATGTTCAGCGACTTCGAGACCTCGCGGACTTTCTTCAGGAAGTCCGGCGTCGAATATTCGCTCTCGCCGCGCGCCTTGCGCTGCGCGTTCAGTGCGGTGCGCAGGAACGTCATGGTGGCAACGCCGGGAATCTCGACCGGATACTGGAACGCCAGGAACACGCCCTTGGCGGCGCGCTCTTCCGGTTTCATCTCCAGCAGGTCTTCTCCCTTGAACAGGATCTGGCCGCCGGTGACCTCATAGCCCGGCTTACCGGCGATGACGTGGGAGAGCGTCGACTTGCCGGAGCCGTTCGGCCCCATGATGGCGTGGATCTCGCCCTCGTTCACGGTCAGCGTCAGGCCGTGGAGGATCTCACGCTCCTCGACACGAACCTGCAGGTCTTTCACTTCAAGCAAAGCCATAATTTTTTTCCATCTATCCCCTCATCCTGAGGAGCGCCGAAGGCGCGTCTCGAAGGAATGAGGCCAACAATCTTTCCGTAGCCATCCTTCGAGACGGCCGCATTCCGCGGCCTCCTCAGGATGAAGCCTGGGCTAGCCGACACTGCCTTCGAGCGAGATCGAGATCAGCTTCTGCGCTTCCACCGCGAACTCCATCGGCAGTTGCTGCAGCACGTCCTTGACGAAGCCGTTGACGACGAGGCCGACCGCCTCTTCCTGCGAAAGGCCGCGCTGGATGCAGTAGAACAGCACGTCCTCGGAGATCTTCGAGGTCGTGGCCTCGTGCTCGAACGTCGCCGAGGAGTTCTTCGCCTCGATATACGGCACGGTGTGCGCGCCGCATTTGTCGCCGATCAGCAGGGAATCGCAGGCCGTGAAGTTGCGCGCGCCGGTCGCCTTGCGATGGGCGGTGACGAGGCCGCGATAGGTGTTCTGCGACTTGCCGGCTGCGATGCCCTTGGAGATGATCCGGCTCGACGTGTTCTTGCCGAGATGGATCATCTTGGTGCCGGAGTCGACCTGCTGATAGCCGTTCGAGATCGCGATCGAGTAGAACTCGCCGCGCGAGTTGTCGCCGCGGAGAATGCAGCTCGGGTACTTCCAGGTGATCGCCGACCCGGTCTCGACCTGGGTCCAGGAGATCTTGGAGTTGTTGCCACGGCAGTCGCCACGCTTGGTGACGAAATTGTAGATGCCGCCCTTGCCTTCCGAATTGCCGGGATACCAGTTCTGCACCGTCGAATATTTGATCTCGGCGTCGTCATGGGCGACGAGCTCGACCACGGCGGCGTGCAGCTGGTTCTCGTCGCGCTGCGGTGCGGTGCAGCCTTCGAGATAGCTGACGTAAGAGCCCTTGTCGGCGATGATCAGCGTGCGCTCGAACTGGCCGGTGTTGCGCTCGTTGATGCGGAAATAGGTCGACAGCTCCATCGGGCAGCGCACCCCCGGCGGCACGTAGACGAACGAGCCGTCGGAGAACACCGCCGAGTTCAGCGTCGCGTAGAAATTGTCAGAAGTCGGAACCACCGAGCCCAGATATTTCTGGACCAGTTCGGGATGCTCGCGGATCGCCTCCGAGATCGGCATGAAGATCACGCCGGCCTTCTTCAACTCGGCCTTGAAGGTGGTCGCGACCGAGACCGAATCGAACACCGCGTCGACCGCGATCTTGCGCCTGTTGGGGTCCTGCTCGCCGGGCTTGGGCTCGACGCCTTCGAGCATGGCGACTTCCCGCAAGGGGATGCCGAGCTTCTCGTAGGTCTTCAGGATCTCCGGATCGATCTCGTCGAGCGAGGTGATCGTCTTCTTCGGCTTCGGCGCCGAATAGTAATAGAGGTCCTGGAAGTCGATCTTGGGATAGTCGACGCGGGCCCAGGTCGGCTCGGTCATGGTCAGCCAGCGCCGATAGGCCTCGAGCCGCCACTGGAGCATCCAGGCGGGTTCGTTCTTCTTCTCGGAGATGAACTTGACGGTCTCTTCCGACAGCCCCTTGGGGGCCTTGTCGGACTCGATCAGGGTCTCAAACCCATAACGATACTGATCGACGTCGATGCGCTTCACGCGATCGACCGTCTCTTGCACGGCTGGCATTCTATCCTCCGCTCGCGGTTTCAAGGACCGCGGTGGATCAAACTCTGACGAGTACTACGATGTCTTTTGGCAGAAAGCACGTGCTTAGAACCGTTCAAGCCGTGTTTCATCGCCTAGGCTCTAAGTAGGGTATTACCGAGCTTTCGCCAAGCCTCTAACGCCCTATTGATATCATCGGGTTCCGTGGACCAGCCCAGACTGAGACGCACCGCTCCCTGGGCCACGGCGGCATCATAACCCATCGCCGACAGCACGTGGGATGGCTGGACCTTGCCCGAGGAGCAAGCCGAGCCCGAGGACACCGCCACACCTTCGAGGTCGAAGCCGATCACGGCGGTCTCGGCCTTCAGGCCAGGCGCGGTAAACAGGACGGTATTTGGCAACCGCTGAACGTTCTCGGCGAAGACCATCCCGCCGGCAATCGCGCGAATGCCGTTTTCCAAGCGATCCCTGAGGGTTGCTATCCGCTCCGCATCCTCCGGCAGAGCCTGAAGCGCGACTTTCACCGCCGCCCCGAAGCAGGCGATGCCTGCGACATTCTCGGTTCCCGCACGGCGGCTCTGCTCCTGCCCGCCGCCCCGCAGCACAGGTTCAAGCCCGGCAAGTCCCTCCGCCACGACCAGCGCGCCCACACCCTTGGGGCCACCGATCTTGTGCGCAGAGAAAGTCGCAAGGTCGGCCCCCACTGCATTGATATCGAACGGAATTTTCCCCAACGCCTGGATCGCATCGACATGCAGCAGGCCGCCGGCCTCGTGAACGATCCGGGCGGCCTCCGCGACCGGCTGGATTGCCCCCGTCTCGTTGTTGGCCGCCATGATCGAAACCAGTGCCGGCGGCCCGTCTCCGAGCAGCGCCTTGAGATGGCCGAGGTCGATCACGCCGGAGCCTGAGACCTTGATCTGGCCGATCTTGTCCGCAGGGAACCGGCCGCCTGCCAGCACCGAGGCATGCTCGATCGCCGAGACCAGCAGCCGCTCGACCGGGCGGCCAGACGGCCCCCGCAAGCCGGGCGACAGCGCCAGCGCATTGGCCTCGGTTCCGGCGGAGGTGAAGACGACGTTGCGCGGCAACGCCCCCACCGCCGCGGCAAGCGTGGCGCGGGCGTCCTCGACCAGCCGCCGCGCCTCGCGTCCCTCGGCATGTACCGAGGATGGATTGCCGATCAGGTCGTAGGCGGCAAACATTGCGTCCCGTGCCTCGACGCGAAGCGGCGTGGTCGCATTCCAGTCGAGATAAACGCGCTTTGGCATGAAAGTAATATATTACCTCAACGGCAAGAGCTGCTTCACCCGTTTCGATGCCCGACATGGGCTGCTGCCAGCCGCTTGGCAACCATGATTCCGGTCCGCGCCGGGCCATGACATGCCGGTGACACGCTAACACCTTGACCCCATTGCGGGATGTTCAAGATGCTTGCTTTTTGACCCACGCCTCATGTTAGAACGCGCGCGTCAGTTCACCGCGCGCCGCTCGCGCATCATCCGAGGGCGCCGCTCCACCCTTCCATTCGCGGCTTGGTCGGCACAGCAGCCGATGAAGTCCGTGCCATCGGTTGGTTGTTGAGGACCGCCTTCAAGGGATCAAGAGATCATCCAATGCCTGAAGTTATTTTCACTGGCCCCGCTGGCCGCCTCGAAGGCCGCTATCATCCGGCCAAGCAGAAGAACGCGCCGATCGCGATGGTCCTGCATCCGCATCCGCAGTTTCACGGCACGATGAATCATCAGATCATCTACCAGTGCTACTACGCGTTCGCGCATCGCGGCTTCTCGGTGTTGCGCTTCAACTTCCGCGGCGTCGGCCGCAGCCAGGGCTCGTTCGACCACGGCACCGGCGAATTGTCGGATGCGGCGGCCGCGCTCGACTGGGCGCAGACCATCAATCCCGAAGCGCGCGCCTGCTGGGTCGCCGGCTTCTCCTTCGGCGCCTGGATCGGCATGCAACTCCTGATGCGTCGCCCCGAGGTCGAAGGCTTCATCTCGATCGCGCCGCCGGCCAATCTCTATGACTTCTCGTTCCTCGCGCCCTGCCCGTCCTCGGGCCTGATCGTGCATGGCGAGAAGGATGCGGTGGTGCCGCCCAAGGACGTCAACACGCTGGTCGAGAAGCTGAAGACGCAGAAGGGCATCGTGATCGACCAGCAGATCATCCCCGGCGCCAACCACTTCTTCGATGCCAAGCTCGAGCCGCTGATGGAAACCATCACGGCGTATCTCGACATGCGTCTGGCCAACGTGCGCTGAGACACTTGTAGCCCGGATGGTGTCCGCTCCATCCGGGCTACGGCTCAAGCCGCGAGCTTGAGCAGATGCGCGTCGTGGCGCACGAGAAACGCGCGGAGCAACTCAGGATAATTCGAGTCGACCGCTGAGCGCACGCTCGGGCGTTTCGCAAGCGCGGCACGCCACGCCTGCACCTTCGGCAGATCCTTGAAGATGCCGTGCTCGGTCAACTCATCGAACAGATCGAAATAGCGGAACACCGGCGCGAACACGGCATCGACCAGGCTGAACGCCTCGCCCGCAAAGTACGGTCCCTCGCCAAGCGCAGCTTCGACACGCGCGAATTTCGCCGCGAGCGCCTGCCGCTTGCTCTCGAATGTCGCCGGATCCGTCGTGGTCTCCAGGCCCCAGAGGTCGCCGAGGATCGCCGAGCCGAACTCCATCCAGGCGCGGTGCTCCGCACGCTTGAGCGCATCGGCCGGGTGCAGCTTCGCACCGCCTTGCGTCTCCTCGATGTACTCGCAGATCACGTTGCTCTCGAACAGCGCGACCTCGCCCTTGTCGGTCGTCACCACCAGCACCGGCACCTTGCCGAGCGGCGAGAGCTTCAGGAACCAGTCGGGCTTGTTGGCGAGATCGATGTCGACCCGCTCGAACGGCACGCCCTTCTCTTTCAGCGCGATCACGGCGCGCTGCACATAGGGGCAAAGCTTGTGGCTGATCAGTTTCAGTGAAGCGGTCATGGCAATGATCCCGGCGGTTTGATGCAACTACGCCCAAGATAGATGCACTTGCATATATCCGTCAAGATCAATGCATTTGCATTTACTTGCCGCGCCTCACGGCCGTGCGATCACCCCGCCGGTCATCGGCATCGGCACGCCCGTGGTGGCGGGATAGGACAACGGCAGGCCTTTCAGGCCGCGTGCGGCGAGGAAGCCGAAGGCCTGGGCCTCGATCGCGTCGGAGGCCCAGCCGAGCGTCTCGGCCGCCTCCACCGTGGCTGAACCGACCCGCTCCCGCAGCATCCGCAGCATGGTAAGGTTGCGGGCGCCGCCGCCGCAGACGATCCAGCTCCGCGGCCGCCGCGGCAGCAGCGGAATGACGCGGGCAATTGCTGCCGCGGTGAAGGCGGTCAGCGTCGCGGCACCGTCGGCCGGCGGCACATCGCCGAGCTTCAAGGCGGCAAAGTCGTTGCGGTCGAGCGATTTCGGTGGCGGAGCTGCGAAGAATGGTAATTGCAGCGCCCCCGCAATCCAGGCCTCGTCTGCCTTGCCGAGCGCTGCAAACTTTCCTTCCGCGTCGAACGCCTGGTTCATGGTGCGGTACATGAAATCGTCGAGGAGCGCGTTGCCGGGCCCAGTGTCACAGGCGATCAGCGTGTCGTTGCCGTCGATATAGGTGATGTTGGAGACGCCGCCGATATTGACCACGACGATCGGTCCCTCGCGCGCAAGCGAGTTGGCGAGTGCGCGGTGGTAGACCGGCACGAACGGCGCGCCCTGCCCGCCGGCCTCGACGTCGGCGGCGCGGAAGTCGTGCATCACTGGGATATGGATCGCTTTCGCCAGCATGGCGGCATCACCGATCTGCACCGTCAGCCGCCGCTCGGGACGGTGCAGCACGGTCTGGCCGTGAAAGCCGACGATGTCGATGTCCTCCGGCCTCATCCGGTTCTGGGCCACGAATGCCGAGACCGCCTCGGCATGTGCCTGCGTCACCGCGCGCTCCGCCTCGGCCAGAATGCCCGGCCGGGCATCGCGTTGCGGCAGGTGCACGGCCTCGCTCAGCGCCTGGCGCAGCAGGTTGCGCTCCGCAGGACTATACGGCCGGTAGCCGGATGGTCCAAACGCCTTCACCTGTTTTCCGTCGGTTTCGATCAGCGCAACGTCCACCCCGTCCAGCGAGGTGCCGCTCATCAAACCGAGTGCCGTCAACATCATCTTAAGCGAGCCTCGAAGCCCCCTGCCCGGACGCCCGACTTGTATCAAACAAGCACATCTTATAATGCCACAGCGCGCATTTTTGCGGCAGCCCGGCTCGTGCCGGTTCCGCAACTTGCGGCAATGATCGTAAAATAAGAATGATCAGGTCCGCCGACAGATGACTGCATTTAAATCGGATTTCCTCAATACCCTCAGGGAACGTGGATTCATCCACCAGTGCTCCGATTTCGAGGGGCTGGACGCACTCGCCGCCAAGGGCGAGGCGATCGCCTATGTCGGCTACGATTGCACCGCCCGCTCGCTGCACATCGGCAACTACCTGACCATGATGATGCTGCACTGGCTGCAGCAATCCGGCAACAAGCCGATCACGCTGATGGGCGGCGGCACCACCATGGTCGGCGATCCCTCAGGCAAGGACGAGACGCGCGCGATGCGTACCGTCGCCGAGATCGAGGCCAACAAGGCCTCGATCCGCGGCGTGTTCGCCAAGGTACTGAACTACGGCGATGGCAAGAACGACGCCATCATGCTCGACAATGCCGAGTGGCTGACCAAGCTGAACTGGATCGAGATGCTGCGCGACGTCGGCCGGCACTTCTCGGTCAACCGCATGCTGACCATGGACTCCGTGCGGCTGCGCCTCGAGCGCGAGCAGGAGATGAGCTTCATCGAGTTCAACTACATGGTTTGCCAGGCCTACGATTTCGTCGAACTCGCCAAGCGCACCGGCTGCCATTTGCAGATGGGCGGCTCGGACCAGTGGGGCAACATCATCATGGGCGTCGATCTCGGCCGCCGCATGGGTACCCACCAGCTGTTCGCGCTGACGACGCCGCTGCTGACCACGGCATCCGGTGCCAAGATGGGCAAGACCGCGCAGGGCGCGGTGTGGCTCAACGCCGACCAGTTCTCGCCGTATGATTTCTGGCAGTACTGGCGCAACACCGAGGATGCCGACGTCGGCAAGTTCCTGAAGCTGTTCACGACGCTGCCGATGAGCGAGATCAAGAAGCTCGAAGCGCTCGGCGGCTCGGAGATCAACGAGGCCAAGAAAGTGCTCGCGACCGAAGCGACCGCATTGCTGCACGGCCGCGACGCCGCCAACGAGGCGGCCGAAACCGCGCGGCGCACCTTCGAGGAAGGCGCGCTCGCCGAGAGCCTGCCGACGGTGGAAATTCCGCGCGGCGAGCTCGACGCCGGCCTCGGCGTGCTCAATGCCTTCGTCAAGGCCGGCCTCGTCGCCTCCAACGGCGAGGCGCGGCGCCAGATCAAGGGCGGCGGCCTGCGCGTCAACGACGTATCAGTCACCGACGAGAAGATGGCGCTGTCTGCGGACAGCCTGACGCCGGAAGGCGTGATCAAGCTGTCGTTCGGCAAGAAGAAGCACGTCCTCATCCGGCCTGCATAGGCGTATGAGGTTTTGATGCTTGTCAGGGCGCGCCGAAGCGCGCTCCCTGACGGGCAATGGACCAGAACACGCCCAGGGAAACGACCAGGGACAACGGAGTTGCGATGCAGCAGGGCGCGGTGCGCACAGCGCTCGTCGTGCTTGCGCTGTGCTTCACACTGGCGGTGCTCGGCCGGGGCCTCAGCGAAAGCTTCACCGTCTTCCTCAAGCCGATCTCGGAAAGCTTCGGCTGGGACCGTGCGCAGGTCGTCTCGATCTACTCGCTGACCTGGCTCATCAGCGGACTGACCGCGCCGCTGGTCGGACGCCTGTTCGATCATTCCGGACCACGCATCGTCTACGCGCTCGGACTGTTCCTGCTCGGTTCGGCCTTTCTGATCGCGGCGCACGCGCAATCGCTCTGGCAGTTCCAGCTCTCGATCGGGTTGTGCGTCGGCGTCGGCGTCGCCTTCATCGGCAATGTGCCGAACTCGATCCTGCTCGGCCGCTGGTTCGGCCCAAAGCTGCCGACAGCGATGGCGGTGGTGTACTCGGCGATGGGCGGCGGCGTGCTGGCGCTGCTGCCGGCCTCGCAGCTCCTGATCGATCATCTCGGCTGGCGCGAGACCTACCAGCTGTTCGGCTTCGCCTCACTCGGTCTGCTGGTGCCGTTGCTGCTGTTGCCGTGGCGGCTGTTCGCGTCCGGCTCGCCGCATGTCGCCAAGAAGACCGATCCCGATTTCGTCGACCACGGCTGGACGCTGGCGAGCGCCATGCGACACCACGCCTTCTGGGCGCTGTTCTCGACCTTCTTCTTCACCGCTGTCGGCATGTATGCGATCGCGGCACAGATCGTGGCCTATCTGATCGATGCCGGATTCCCGCCGCTCCAGGCCGCAACCGCCTGGGGCTTTTCCGGTGTCGTGCTGGTGTTCGGCATGCTCGGGGTTTCCGCCCTCGACGGGCTGATCGGGCGCCGGCCGTCCGTGCTGCTCAGCTACGCGATCTCGATCATCGGCATCGTCCTGCTGTGGCTGTTGCAGTATTATCCCGATGTCATCCTGCTCACCGGCTTCGTCGTCTGCTTCGGCAGCATGATGGGCTCGCGCGGGCCGCTGATCACGGCGACCGCGATGAAGATCTTCAGGGGCAAGCGCGTCGGCACCATCTTCGGCACCATCTCGATCGGCAGTGGCCTCGGCTCGGCGTTCGGCTCCTGGAGCGGCGGTCTGATCCATGACGCGACGCATGGCTACAACGCGCTGCTCGCCTTCGCACTTGCGAGTGTGGTGCTCGGGATGATTCCGTTCCTCATTGTGCCGGCTTTGCGGCGCTAGGTCTCCCGGAAGTAACCTGCGCGCATTCGCATCACCGGATAAATACGGACGGATGCGCTCAAACTGGCGCAAAAAAGCGGACTACGCCCGGCTGAAAACGCAGCCTGCGGTGTTTTGTCCGACATGACAAAAATGTCAGCGCGAATCGAGCTTGGGCGACTTGCGGGGTGCAGCTGAATGCGGTCCAAGTCGCAACCATTGGATGGAGGGCACAAACCAATGAACTTTCCCTATCTCGTTCGCTTTCAACCGGTTCTCTTGAGCCTGTTTCGCTTCATCACCGGCCTGCTGCTGTTTCAGTACGGCGTCGCCAAGCTGTTCAAGTTTCCGGTGCTTCCCTACTTCGCGAACATCCCCCCACTGATCTACGCGGCCGGCACGATCGAGCTCGTGCTTGGCGCGCTCCTGATGATCGGCCTGTTCACCCGTCTTGCGGCATTCATTCTTTCGGGTGAGATGGCCTTCGCCTACTTCATGGGCCACATGCTCAAGGGCGACACGCCGGTGTTCCTGCCGCTGCTCAATGGCGGCACTGCGGCGATCCTGTTCTGCTTCGCCTGCCTCTACCTCTCGGCAGCCGGCGGCGGATCGGTCAGCGCCGATGCGGCGATGGGCAAGGACTAGCGGGTCGACAGCATCGCATTGCGCGCGGCTTACGCGCGCGCAATTAACCCACAAGTAACGGATGGCATCGGCAGCCTTGCCGGTGTCACCTAGCGCGAGCCCAGTACGTTCCAGATCAGAACGAGGGCCGCTGCGAGCAGCACGGACATGACGAGGCGGTGAGCGAATCGGCTCATTGCCGTTCCTGCCAGGCTCGCTGACCACCAAAGTCTGAGATCGGTTGTCGCCAGCATTCGCGCTGGAGCGCGCCGATGCATGTCGGTTCGTCTGCACAATTGCGCACATGGCTGCGAACGGTCACGCGCGCGGCAGGCCGCCGCATCGCTATGTTCATGATTGGTAAGAACTTCATGCTACCCATGCGAGCAATAACAACCATTTCGTAGAGGCTGCGATGAAGTTGCTGAGCCACCTGAAGATCCGCACCAAGCTTGCCAGCATGGTCTGCCTTGCGGCTCTGACCGTCACGGCCATCATCGCGGTCTCGGGCTTCCTCAGCAAGAGCCGCATGATGGAGGACCGGGTCCAGCAGATGAAGACCGCGGTCGATATGCTCTACAGCCTGGCCCAGTCGGTTCAGGACGACGTCACCGCCGGCAAGATGACGCAGGCCGAGGCCAAGGCCCTGTTCCATATTCGCGGTCGCCAGATGAGCTTCAACGCCGGCCAAGGCTACCCGGTCGTCTACAACGCCGACACATCCATCATCGTCAACGGCGCCAACCAGAAGCTCGAAGGCAAGATCACCGGCGCAACCGATTCCAACGGCGTCCTGATCGCCGACGCAATCATCAAGGCGGGCGACCTGTCCGCGCAGGGCGGCGTGACATCCTACCTCTATCCCCGCCCCGGTCAGACCGAGGCCGTCCGCAAGACCGTGTTCGCGCGCAAGTTCGCGCCCTGGAACGCGACCATCAGCTACGGCCTCTATGTCGACGATATCGACGCCGACGTGCGCGCGCTCACGCTGGAGCTGGCCGCGGTCGGCCTTGGCCTGATGCTGCTGATGGCCACGCTATCCTGGCTGATCGCCCGCGACGTGCTGAGCGCGCTCGACCGGCAGAAAAACCGCATGCAGGAGATCGCCGAGGGCGCCATCGACAAGCCGGTCGAGGAGACTGATCGCGGCGACGAGATCGGTCGCATGGCCGAGACGCTCGAAGTGCTGCGCCAGACCGCCCTGACCGCCCGCACACTCGAGGCTGAGCAGGTCGCCACCAAGACCCGCACCGAGCAGGAGAAGCGCGACGCGCTGATCTCGCTTGCCGACCGCTTCGACGCTTCCGTCGGCCAGCTCGTCGGCCTGATGGCCTCGGGCTCCGGGGAGCTGGAGACCACCGCCAAGTCGATGTCGTCCACGGCTGAAGGCACCAACCGCCGCGCCGCCGTGGTCGGCTCGGCCGCCACCGAAGCCAGCCAGCGCGTCCAGACTGTCGCCGCGGCCGCCGAGGAGCTGTCCTCCTCCATTACCGAGATCAGCCGCCAGGTCGCGCAATCCGCGGAAGTCACCGGCCGCGCCGTCAACAGCGCGCGCCGCACCGACACCATCGTCCGCGCGCTGTCGGATGGTGCCCAGCAGATCGAGCACGTCGCCGAGCTGATCTCCAGCATCGCGGCACAGACCAATCTGCTCGCGCTCAACGCCACCATCGAGGCGGCGCGTGCCGGTGAAGCCGGCCGCGGCTTTGCCGTCGTCGCCTCCGAGGTGAAGTCGCTCGCGAGCCAGACCGCGGAAGCCACCCGTGAGATTGGCGACAAGATCGCCCAGATCCAGGGCGCGACCAAGGAAGCCGTGGACGCGATCGGCGGCATCACCGCCACCATCGAGGAGGTCAGCCGTATCGCCGCCTCGATCGGGGCCGCCATCGAGGAGCAAGGCGCCGCCACCGCCGAGATCGCCCGCAGCGTCTCGCAGACCGCGGAGGCGACCAAGGAGGTCACCACCAATATCGGCGGCGTCAGCACGGCGGCGAACGAGACCGGCAACGCCGCCGACATGGTGCTCGCGGCCGCCTCGAACCTCTCCAAGCAGGCCGAGCAGCTCTCCGGCGAAGTCGGCACCTTCCTGGCCGGCGTGCGCGCGGCATAAGGGGGCGGGCTCCCCAATACATCCACAACACGTCGTCATGCCCGGGCATAGCCGTCCAAAGGACGGCGTCGCTTCCGCTTGCCTATGTCCCGGACATCCACGTTCCTGGTACGGCGTGGTGAGGCGTGGATGGCCGGGACAAGCCCGGCCATGACAGAGTTCTGGGCTTCTTGAGCTACCGCCTCGCCAGGCTGCAGCCACTCGAGAGCTTGCTGGCAGATCCGGTCGAGCCGTCGCTCGACTGCGACGGGAATTCATCGAACGGCGAGTTCTGCTTGCCGGTGTTGAACTCGAAGATCTTGCGGAACAGGCCGGGCGCCATCGCCGAGATCGGGTTGACGCGCATGACGGGCGCGGCAGGCGTGCCGACGACCTCGTAGGTCACACCGATCAGTCCCTCATTGTTGCCGCCGCCGAGGAAGATACCGAACAACGGAATCTGGCCGAAGATGTTGTTGACGCCATACATCGGCACGAAGGTGCCGCTCATGCAGACCTGGTTGCCGGGATAGTCGATCGAGCCCTCGATGGTGGCGCCTATCATCGGCCCCTTGACCACGCCGTCGCGAACGGTCAGCGCCCCGTTCTGCCGGGTGAACTCGGCGCGCAACGCGCTGAAGGAGACGCCGCTGCCGGTCCCGTTGGGCGCGCCGGCGGCGACGCGCTCGAGCTGCGCCTCGCCCTTCACCGTGAAGTCGCGCACGTTGATGAGGCCTTCGCGGGACGTGTTCGGCTCGGATGTCGGCGGCTCCATCGCCACCACCATCTGGCCGCCGACCGCCTTTGTGTAGGTGTCGGTGAAGCGCAGCAGCGCGCCGGCATCGTTGGTCTGGAGGTAGATCACCTCGCGGTTGCCCTGGGCACGGCCGCCGCGCAGATCGGCTGCCACCGGCGTGTCGCGGCCGATCTTGCCACTCAGGGTGAAGGCCTTGATGGCGCCGCTGCGTCTCGACATCTTGGCGTCGACACTGCGCATCGCCTCGCCGTTGAACCCCGCGACGGCACCGAGCTTCACGTCGATGTCGAAATCGACGTTCTTCATCTTGCTCTTGGCATCGTCCTTGGAATTGCCTGAGATCGCCGACTTCAGGAAGCCGCGGCCGTCGAATACGTCGCCGCGCATCGTGCCGCGCACCACCCCGTCCTGACCACGCTCCACCTTCAGCGACGTCTTGTCACCGTCGGACGGAGAATAAATCGGGAAGTTCGCATTCATCAGATCGCCGTTCGGATCGACCTCAAGCGAGCCCTTGATCGAAGCGCCGCCGCCTTCGATGACGATGTCCTCCAGACGCGTCGATTGCGCGGTCGGCACCACCTTGAACGTCGCCTTGCTGGATTTGCCCGGCAGCTTGACCCAGCCGGGCAGGATGTTGTCGAGCTTGACCGAGGTCAGGTCGGCCTCGATGCCGAGCTTCGTCGTCTGGTCGGGGCCGCCGGCGATCTTGCCCGACAGCTTGATCGGCACCGATCCGCTGACGGCGGGACTGAGATCGAATCCCAGGCGCGCGCGACCGGCGTCGTCCAGCGTGGTCTGCAATTTGACGTCCGCATCGCCCTCGGCCGGCTTGCGGTAATCGAGCGAGGCCGCCTGGCCGTTGATCTTGACGTCGCCCTTGACCTGATAACCCTGGTTGTTCGCGGCGATCTTGAGATTGTTGGCTTCCAGCTTCTGGTTCATCACCAGCTTGTCGGCTGAGAAGCCGTTGAGATCGGCGGTGACGGAATAGACGGTGTCGGCCTTGCTCAGCTCGCCTTTGACCGGCATGCCGAGCTGGATATTGGCCGTGAACGTGCCCTTGCTGGTGTTGGGGTCGACGACGGTCGACGACAGGTCGCTCAGCCGGTCATTGGCAAGCATTTCAGCCGCCGCGGGCACGGGGCCATCGACGCGAAACCTGGTCCGCGACGGCGACGGCTTGGGCGCCATGTCCGGCACCTCGAACACGAAGTCGGAGATCGTGACCTTGCGGCCCGCCGGCGTATCGGCGATGCCCTGGGCGATATTCACGGTCGCGGTACGCCCGGTCACGCGCGCCTTCAAATCGGCATCGTGCACGACAGGCATGCCATCGACGGGACGGACCGCGACGCCGCTCGCGACGATGTTGACCGACAGGCCGTCGTCGGGAATCGGCGGGCCCTTGCGCGGCAGGTTCCTGGTCGGTGAATTGACGCCGATCTCGATGCGCTGAAGCGTGCCGCGCTCGATCCGCTCGATCACCCACTCCCGCAATTCGGGAACTACGAGCGTCGGCCACATCCGCTTCAGCGCGGAGGCCGACATCGGCGTTCCCGCGAAGCCCAGCGTCAGCCGCGGCTCGCCCGAATAGTCGATGGCCCCCGTGCCGGCGACGCCGATCTCGCCATTGCTGATATCGGCCTGCGTCAGCAGCATGCGCTTGTGGTCGGTGTCGAAGCGGAAGCCGATCGCAATGCGGTTGAAGACCAGCGGCGGTTCGTTGTCGATGCCGCCGAGCAGGATCGAGCCGCCGCTGAAACCGAGCTGCCAATCGTTGACGGTGCCGTTGGGCGGCTCGAGATGGGCCAGCAGCGTCAGACGGTTCGCGCCCGACAGGATCTTGAACGGCGCAACCAGCACCCGCCGATTGGCGTCCCACTCGACGTTAATCTCGGCGGAGTCGATCGCCATCGGATAGTCGGGTGTGTCGGTGTCGATGATGTTGCCCGCGCCGATTGCGACCTTGCCGCGAAAGAAGGTCGGCACGCCGTCGCGGCCGAGCTCGCCCTTGAGCTCTCCCGTCATCGGCAGGTCCGCCGTATAGGTGAGGTCCTTCACCCGCAGCGCCAGCAGGATGTTGGCGGTGGAGACCTTGTCGGCGCGGATGTCGACCGAGCGCACGCCGTTCTCGGCGGGACCGATCGTGGCGCGCAACGACCAGGGACGTGCGCCCTCCTCGCCGAAGCTGAGCGTGACACCACCACGGGCCGGCCGGCGCAGGCTGAGCGTGATGTTCTCAAACGACCATTTGCTGCCGCGCTGCTGATCGTCGACGATCAGATTGCCGTTCTTCAGACCGATCTCGTTGAGGTTCTGTCCGTCGAGGCCGGTCATGCTCAGGCTGTCGAGCCAGTCGAGGCCCTGGAGAATTCCGCTCTGGGCCGTGGCCTGAGGGGCGGCCTGCGCTGCGGCCTGAGATGGGTCCTGGCCCGCAGGTGCCGTCGCGAAAGGCGGCGGCGGGACACCGTTGCGCGGGAATGTCGGCGGCAGGCCCGCATCCTTCTTGGATGCCACGCCGGTTGCGAGCGGTTTTGCGGTGTCGCCGGCCGACACGGTGACAGTGCCGTCAGGCGCGATCCGGATCGCGAGCTCGGCGTCGACGAGATTGAGGCTTTCGGCGCGCAGGTGCCCCATCAGCAGACCCACACCCGACAGCTTCACCTCCGCCTTCGGCGCACTGGCAACGATGGCGTGGTCGCGGTCGCGCACGATGATGTCGCGGATGCGCACCGCGATGCGAACCCGGCCGACCCGCTCGATCTGGGTGCCGCCGACCTCGACCGTGTTGCCGTGGCCAATATTGTCCTCGATGGCGGCAGCGAGCCAGGGCGTCGCGATGTCGAGATTGATCGGCCCCGCGCCAAGCCGCCACCACAGCGCGCCGAAACAGCCGACGAAGACGACGGCCAGGGCCCCGACCACGATGGCCATCCGCTTCAGCCAGCGACCTCCGCCCAGCCAGCGGCGCAACGAACCGAACCCGTCACCAAAACGATGAAACCCTGAATTGGAACGCGACAACAGCCGCCGCGCCCGCCGGCGCGCCGCCGCTTCCTGATCCGGATCCCAGTCGGCGTCGTCCCATTCCTGCGGCTCCTGCTGGCCGCCGCGCCGGTCGAGATCCCGATTGTAATCCTGGGGCGACGTATTCCTTGCCATTGCCTCTCGATACAAGCGCCCATCGTGGGATTGAGCGCCACCGGGACCGCAGCCGTCGACGGGGATCGAAGCTCCCC
The DNA here is from genome assembly GCF_007290395.2 of Bradyrhizobium cosmicum. NCBI lineage: Bacteria > Pseudomonadati > Pseudomonadota > Alphaproteobacteria > Hyphomicrobiales > Nitrobacteraceae > Bradyrhizobium > Bradyrhizobium cosmicum. Next base: position 4,101,622 of record NZ_CP041656.2, read on the forward strand.
GCCCCGGCAATGCCGCCATACCTCGAATATTCCTGCTGTTCGTCATTTCGCCCCGGGAGCGCGTTCAACGAGCAGTGGGGTGGTGCGTGGAATTCCTTGTAACCATACTCCGGCGCCGTCAGACTCGCCCAGCCGAGGGCGCGATTCCGGAATACCGGACGAGAGCTGCAATACCGCTTTGGTTGACCCGCCGAAAGCGACGAAAGGAAGGCGTATGTCCAAGAAATCCCGAAAGAAATCGCCCAAAACGCCCTCCGGCAGTCCGACAGCTAAAAAGAAGGCCCCGACAGCGCGGGTAACGACTCAAACAAAGTCAGCGAAAACACAGCGGACACCGGCGAGCAAATCAACCGGGAGCATAGCAAAATCAGGATCACATGGGGCCGCATCGAAACAGTTAAATTCCTCCAAATCAGCGGCCGCGCCCGTGAAGGCCAAAGACAAGGCTAAGTCCGCCTTGCCCAAGTCCGCCTTGCCCAAGTCCACCCTGGTCGAGGGTCAGAAGGCCCCCGCCTTCCGCCTGCCCCGCGATGGCGGCGACATGATCACCCTGGCCGACTATGCCGGCCGCAAGCTCGTCCTGTTCTTCTATCCCCGCGCCGACACGCCCGGCTGCACCAGGGAGGCGATCGACTTTACCCGGCTGGCCGACGCCTTCGCCGCTGCCGGTACCGCAGTGCTCGGCATCTCGGCCGATCCGTTAAAGGCGCAGGAGAAGTTCCGAGACAAGCACAAGCTCGCGATTCCTCTCATTTCGGATGAGAAGCACGAGATGCTGGAGGCGTATGGCGCCTGGGGCGAAAAATCCATGTACGGCAAGAGCTTTCTGGGGATTCTTCGGACCACGCTGCTGATCGGGGCCGACGGCAAGGTGGCCAAGGTCTGGCGCAATGTTCGGGTCGACGGCCATGCCGATCAGGTGCTGGAAGCCGCAAGAAGTCTTTAACCAGTCCGTTAGATTCGAGCGCTTCCGTTTCCGGAAAATTAACCATGACCAGCCCAGATTGCCGCGGCAATTGAGCCGCAAGGAACCGTTCCGACCGGCGCCGGAGAGCCGATGTCGAAAAGTTCTGCCCAACTCTCGCAGTACCCCCAACATCACCCTCACGACCATGGCCGCGTTTTCCACCGCCGACCTGCGGCTGCCGTGGCGGCCGCGATTCCCCTTGCCCCGACCGACGACGCCTACACCATCGTGCATCACGGCAAGCAGGTCCGGCTCGGACCCGTCGTGTTCTGGATTGTGGTCGGCACGGTCGTGCTGCTCGGGCTCTGGTCGGCGGCGACCGCCACCTATTTCGCTTTCCGCGACGACGTCCTGACCCGGCTGATCGCCCGCCAGGCCGAGATGCAATACGCCTATGAGGATCGCATCACCGAGCTGCGCGCTAAGGTCGACCGCACCACCAGCCGCCAATTGCTCGACCAGGAACAGTTCGACCAGAAGCTCGACCAGATCATGAAGCGCCAGACGGCGCTGGAGTCCCGGGCGACGGCACTTGGCGCCATGCCCGACGTGACCGGGTCGATCCCCCGCGCGACTCCGCAGCGCGGCGATTCGAACCAGGGCTTGACGCAGGGCACGCCCAAGCCGTCGCCGATCAGCAACACCGTGATCTTCGTCGCGCCGCCGGATCGCGAGGCAAGACTCGAATCGCGTGCGCCGGCCGTCATCGCGCCGTCGACCAACCAATTCGCCAAGAACCAGGGTTTCGACAACGTCCTGGTCAGGCTGACCACCTCGCTTGACCAGGTCGAGCGCCGCCAGATCGCGGCGCTCAGCGCCGTCGAGGAAGGCATGGATTCACGGATGCGCCGGATGCGCGGCGTCGTCAGCGATCTTGGCCTCAATCTCGCCAGCCTCGAAGCCGCCGTGCCGCGCTCCGCGATGGGCGGTCCTTTCGTCCCCGTCAAACTGACGGCCAATGCCGGCCCGTTCGAGAAGCAGCTCTATCGCATCAACGTCACCCGCGCCGAGATGGATCGTCTCAATCGCACGCTGGCGCTGGTGCCCTATCGCAAGCCCGTCATCGGCGAAGTCGAATTCACGTCCGGATTCGGCGTGCGCAGCGATCCCTTCCTCGGCCGACCCGCGATGCATACCGGTCTCGACTTCCGCGCCGCAACCGGCGATCCCGCGCGCGTCACCGCCAACGGCAAGGTCGTCTCGGCCGGCTGGTCCGGCGGCTACGGCCGTATGGTCGAGGTCGATCACGGCAATGGGCTCTCGACCCGCTACGGCCATCTCTCCGAGATCAACGTCAAGGTCGGCGAGATCGTGAAGCTCGGCCAGGTCATCGGGCTGGTCGGATCGACCGGCCGCTCCACCGGCCCGCACCTGCACTACGAAACCCGCATCGACGGCGAAGCGGTCGATCCGCAGAAATTCCTGCGTGCCGGCGTGCGCCTCAGCGCGGGCTAGACATCGGCTCAGCTATCAAGAGCATCTCAGGTCGAGCCTGGGTCGCTTTCAGGAAGAATTTCAGCCCCGCCTCGATCTCCTGTTCGATCTGCTGCTCGGTGATATCGCTGAGGCCCAATACGATTCGCAGTGGCAGTTCACCACGCACCAGCGACAGGAACTGCTTGGCGGCCTCAACTGGATCGTCAAATTCCAGCAGTTTTTTGGCCCTGGCTTCGTCAAGAAATACCGAAAGCCGACGGGTCGTCGCCTCGGGTCCGCTTTCATAAAACAGCCGGGCGAGCACGGGAAAGCGTCCGCTCTCGTTGGCGATGATGCGGACGAAAGCGACGTCCTTTCGATGGATGAAGCTGGTGAGGTATTGCTTGGCGAACTCCCGCAGCGCCTCGGACAGTCCCGCCGACAGTTTCGGCACCGGCAAGTCGTCTTGCAGGCTCTCGCACTCCGCCACGATCAAGGACGCAAACAAGGCCTCCTTACTCGGAAAATAGGCATAGAGCGTGGCTTTGGAAACACCTGCGACTTTCGCGATGGCGTCCATGCTGGTTGCGGAAAATCCCTGGTCCAGAAAGAGGTCCCACGCCGCACGGGTGACGATGTCAACCTTGCGGCCAGCGTGCGAACCTTCCCTTTCGCGGACAGGGTGATCGGTTGTTTCAATCAAGGACGGCTCTCCTTTGGCGCACCAGTGCTGTCGCCTGTGAAAACCCACAACTTTCCGGATTGTTATCACCCCGGCAAAACAAAGGATGGGAATCGGCAGCGATATCCTCTTTCCCATAGGGTCACAAAAAACTGAACAGTACAGTACTGTTGACAACGCGTTCTGCTCCCGTCAAGTACTGAACGGTTCAGTTCCGAGCGAGCAGCAATGACTTTTTACGCCTGGTTGAAAAAGGGTGCATTGACGGCATGCACCCTTGCCCTTGGGGGGTGTGCGGTCGGTCCAAACTTTGTGCCTGCCGAACCTCCCCCCGTGAGCGGCTATACGGCGGGCCGATTGTCCTCGGCTGCTGGAACAGATGGGCCTGGCGGTACCCCACAGAGTTTCGTCAAAGGCGCGGACGTTCCGGGCGTCTGGTGGAAAGTGTTTCGTTCGCGGAGGATCGAAGCCTTCGTGCGAGAAGCGATCGAGAACCATCCCGACATCACCGCAGCGCAGGCCGCGCTGCGCCAGGCACGCGAAGTTGCAGCGGCAGACATGAGCGCGCTGCTGCCGTCCATCACCGGAAGCGACAGCGTCACCCGCAGCCAAACGCCGTTGGCGGAGTCCGGGCAGACCGGATCGTCGTCCTTGTTCACCCTCTACAAGACGTCCGTCCCCATTTCCTTCACGCCCGACATCTTCGGCGGCAAGGCACGCGGGATCGAGGCCGATCTTGCCTATGCCGACTACCAGCGCTTCCAGCTCGAAGCGACCTACCTGACCTTGACGGCCAATGTGGTGACGACCGCGATCAGTGACGCCTCCTATGCGGATCAGATTCGTGTCACCGAGGAACAGATCGAGGGTCAGCGCCAACTGGTGGCACTGCTCGAGCAGCAGTTCGCCCTCGGCGCCGTCTCCAATGCCGACGTCCTGACCCAGAAGGCCCAGCTCGCGCAGACGGTCGCGACCCTGCCGCCATTGCAAAAGTCGCGCGCGCAGAACCGCAACCAATTGATGGCTTATCTTGGTCGGCTGCCGAGCCAGGACAGGGGCGAGGCAGTGCCGCTGTCGAACCTGCGCCTGCCGCGCGACCTCCCGGTCACCGTTCCGTCCCTGCTGGTACGTCAACGCCCGGACATCCAGGCCGCCGAAAGCCAGGTTCACCAGGCCAGCGCGAACGTCGGCGTGGCCACCGCCAACATGCTGCCCAACGTCACGCTGTCGGCCTCGGGTGGCAGCTCGGCACTCGCACTATCGAGTCTTTACGGCCCGCAATCCGCCGCCTGGAGCGTGGCCGCCAGCGTGACCGGGCCGATCTTCGACGCCGGAAACCTGTTTCACACCAAGGAATCCAAGGTCGCGGCGTTGGAGCAGTCCGGCGCAAAATATCGTTCGACCGTCATCACCGCGTTCCAGAACGTTGCCGACGCGCTGCGCGCGATTCAATCCGATGCCGACCTCCTGAAGGCCCAGATCGAGGCGGAAAAAACCGCGGCCGAAAGCCTCAAGATGTCCCAGGCCCAATTCAAGGCCGGTTCAACCACGTTCATCTCCGTCATCAATGCCGAACAGACGCTGCTGACAGCGCGGATCAACCGCGTGAAGGCGCAGGCCTCCCGCTACGCCGACACCGTAGCGCTGTATCAGGCTCTGGGTGGCGGCTGGTGGAATCGCATCGATGAATCTCCTGACGCCGAGGTCAGGCCCGCGGGCATCGCAGCGATATTCGTTCCCGCCGGAGCTCTGCCGCCGCAGCCGTCTCCGCAATCCAACTAACGCGAAAGCCCGACACCATGTTGAAGCGCATGATCATCATGCTGTGTGCCATCGGGGTGGTGTTTGCCGCCCTCGCCTGGTTCGTCAATTTCCGCGCCGGCATGATCAGTCAGGTCATGGCCTCGCTCGCCGATCCGCCGCAGACGGTTTCGACAACCGCCGCGCAAATGAGCGACTGGCAATCCAGCATCACCGCGATCGGTACGTTCCGCGCGGTGAATGGCGCAGATCTGTCGCTGCAACAGCCCGGAATCGTGGACACCATCCATTTCGAATCCGGCAAGGACGTTGCTGCGGGCGATGCGCTGCTCGATCTGCGCAAGGAGGATGACGTCGCCAAGCTGCAGTCGCTGCAGGCCACCGCCGACGGCTACGGCATCACGTTGCGGCGCGATCAGGGGCAATTGAAGATCAATGCCGTCAGCCAGGCGACGGTCGACAGCGACGCGGTCAACGAGCGCAATGCGCTGGCCCTGGTGGCGCAGCAGAAGGCGCTGGTGGACCAGAAGACGCTGCGCGCACCCTTCTCCGGGCGGCTCGGCGTGCGCCAGGTCGATGTCGGTCAATATCTGACCGCGGGCACAACCATTGTCACGCTGCAGGCGCTCGACCGTCTCTTCGTCGACTTCACGTTGCCGCAGCAGGCCATCGATCAGGTCAAGGTCGGTCAGGACGTGGTGGCCCGCGTCGACGCCTTTCCCGATCGCAGCTTCAAGGCCACCGTGCAGGCGTTCAACTCCAAGGTCGATCAAACCAGCCGCAACGTCCAGGTCCGCGCGCTGTTCGACAATGCGGACCGCAAGCTCCTGCCCGGCATGTTCGCGCGCATCGACGTGAATGTCGGGCGTCCTACCAGCTACCTCACGCTGCCGCAGACCGCGATCGTCTACAACACGTATGGCGAGTCGGTGTTTCTCGCGATCAAGAGCGATGCGCCGGGCAAGCAGGGATTGGTCGCCCGCCAGACCTTCGTCAAGACAGGCCCCACCCGCGGCGACCAGGTTGCAGTGCTCTCGGGCATCGACAAGGGCGCAACCGTCGTCACCGCAGGCCAAATCAAGTTGCGCAACGGCACCCTGCTGAAGGTCGACAACTCGGTGCCGGTGTCGAACGATCCGAATCCGTTACCCGCCGATCAGTGAGAGGGGAACACGTGTCCTTTACCGACATCTTCATTCGTCGGCCGGTACTCGCGATCGTCATCAGCCTGATGATCCTGGTGCTGGGTCTGAAGTCGATGACTTCGCTGCCTATCCTGCAATATCCCCGCACACAGAACGCGATCGTCACCGTGACGACCACGTATTACGGCGCGGATTCGGCCATCGTTGCCGGCTTCATCACCACACCGCTGGAAAATGCCATCGCCCAGGCCAACGGCATCGACTACATGACCTCGACCAGCCAGTCCGGCACGTCGACCATCACCGTCAACCTGCGTTTGAACTTCGATTCCGGCAAAGCGCTGACCGAGATCAACACCAAGGTCAATTCGGTGCTCAACCAGCTTCCGAGCGGCGTCCAGCAGCCGGTGCTGACGGTCAAGGTCGGCCAGACCATCGATGCCATGTATCTCGGTTTCAGCAGCGACGTGCTGGCACCGAACCAGATCACGGACTATCTGATCCGCGTCGTGCAGCCGAAGCTGCAGGCCGTCACGGGCGTGCAGACGGCCGAACTGCTGGGCAACAAGACGTTCGCCCTGCGCGCCTGGCTCGATCCGATCAAGCTTGCGGCTTACGGGCTGACCGCCTCGGACGTTTCGACCGCGCTGTCCAACAACGACTACATTGCGGGGCTCGGCACCACCAAGGGCCAGATGGTGCAGGTCAACCTGACCGCCGCCACGAACCTGAAGTCGCTGCAGGAGTTTCGCGACCTCGTCGTCAAGCAAGCGGGTTCGTCCAACGTCAAACTGTCGGACGTGGCGAACGTCACCCTGGGCTCCGAGGACTACGACTCATCGGTTGGCTTCAACGGCAAGCGCGCCGTCTACATCGGCATCCAGGTCGCGCCGAACGCCAACCTCCTCGACGTCATCAAGGGCGTCCGCGCCGTCTATCCCGATATCAAGGCGCAACAGCCGGAGGGCATGACCTCCGAGATCATCTACGATTCAACCGATTTCGTGAACAGCTCGATCGAGGAGGTGATCCATACGCTGGTCGAGGCGCTCCTGATCGTCACCGTGGTGGTCTTCCTCTTCCTGGGCTCGTGGCGCTCGGTGCTGATCCCCGTGATCGCCATCCCGTTGTCGCTGGTCGGCACCTTCACTTTGTTGCTGGCGCTCGGCTTCTCGATCAACCTCCTGACGCTGCTGGCCCTGGTGCTCGCGATCGGTCTGGTGGTCGACGACGCCATCATCGTTGTCGAAAACGTCAACCGGCATCTGGTCGAAGGCAAGAAGCCGGTGCAGGCAGCGCTCCTTGCCGCCCGCGAACTTTCCGGTCCGATCCTGGCGATGACGGTCGTGCTGATCGCGGTCTACGTGCCGATCGGCTTCCAGGGCGGCCTGACCGGTGCGCTCTTCACCGAATTCGCGTTCACGCTCGCGGGCTCCGTCGCGGTATCGGCCGTCATCGCATTGACGCTCACGCCGATGTGCTGCGCCTACATCCTCAAGCCGCCGAACAAAGGCAAGCCGACGCTCGACGATCGCATCGTCCGTTTCATCGACGCGCGGATGGAGTGGTTGCAGCACCGCTATCGGGGCCTGCTCGAATCCAGCCTGAAAACGATCCCCGTGACGGTCGTGTTCGCGGCGCTGATCCTCAGCAGCATCTACTGGCTCTACACCAATTCCAAGAACGAGCTGGCGCCGGAAGAAGACCAGGGCGCGATCCTGATGCAGTCGACGCTGGCGCCGAACGCCACGCTTCAGCAGAAACTGCTGTATTCCGCCGAGGTTTACCGGCGCATCTCCGCACATATTGAGACTGCGGCGGTGTTCCAGCTTGATCTGGTCGGAAGCTCGATCGCGGGCTGGGTGCTCAAGCCGTGGGACAAGCGCGAGAAGACGGCAGCGCAGCTGCAGCCGGCGCTTCAGCAGGAGATGGCTGGGGTCGCCGGCGCCAAGATCGTCGCGTTCCAGCTGCCGCCGCTGCCCGGAGCAAGCGGCCTTCCGATCCAGTTCGTGATCCAGACCACCGATCCGTTCGACCGGCTCGACGGTATCGCCAAGGCATTTACCGCGGAGGCGCTGAAAAGCGGCAAGTTCATCTTCCTCGACAATGACCTGAAGGTGGACCAGCCGCAAACCTCGGTGCTGATCGATCGCGAAAAGACCGCTCAGCTCGGCTTGAAGCTCAGCGACGTCGGCGGCGCACTCGGCAGCATGCTGGGCGGCGGGTATGTCAATTATTTCGGGCTCGACGGCCGCTCATACAAGGTCATCCCCCAGGTCGAACAGCGTCAGCGGCTTAATGCCGATCAGGTACTCGACTACTACATCAAGACCTCGGACGGCACGGCCGTTCCGCTGTCGACGGTGGCGTCGCTGAAAACCACCACGGTCCCGCAATCCCTGAACCATTTCCAGCAGGTCAATGCCGCCACCATTTCCGGTGTGGCCATGCCTGGCGTGATCACCGGAGAAGCGCTGACGACCTTGAAGGGGATCGCGGACCGGATCCTGCCCAAAGGCTACACCATCGACTATGGTGGTCAGTCGCGGCAGTTCATCCAGGAATCGTCCGGTTTCGCCACCACGTTCGGCTTCGCGCTCATCATCATTTTTCTGGCGCTCTCGGCGCAGTTCGAGAGTTTCCGCGATCCGCTGATCATTCTCGTCTCGGTGCCGATGTCGATCGCGGGAGCGTTGATGTTCATCATGCTGGGGATCAAGGGCGCCAGCCTCAACATCTACACCGAGGTCGGCCTCGTCACACTGATGGGGCTGATCAGCAAGCATGGCATTCTCATCGTCGAGTTCGCCAACGAGCTGCAGCATGCCGGCCGCTCCAAGCGCGATGCCGTCATCGAGGCGACCGCGATCCGGCTGCGCCCGATCCTGATGACGACGGCAGCCATGGTGATCGGCGTGATGCCGCTGATCACAGCGACCGGTGCGGGCGCCGCCTCGCGCTTCAACATGGGGCTGGTGATCGCCTCGGGACTCTCGATCGGGACGCTATTCACCCTGTTCGTGGTGCCGGCGTTCTACATTCTGCTGGCGGCTGACCATTCCGCGACGGCGATGGCTGATGACACGGTGAAGCCCGGTGACGCAGCCCTCGGAACGCAGGGAGAGCCGCGAGCGGCCCAGTGACCGATGACAGAGGCGAGAGCGCTCCTAGGAACGGAACCTGTACGGGCGAATTGAAGGACTCCACGGACGCCCGGGAGATCCTCACATGGCCAAGACGACGAAATCGACTCGCGTATCCGCGAGGACGGCAACCATCCACGACCAAAAGCTGGAACGCGGCGAAGGTGGCGAACTTCATCAGACCGCTGCCGGCAAGGCGAGCGTCCTCACCACGGCCCAGGGCGGCCCGGTGTCCGACGACCAGAACTCACTGAAGGTCGGGCCCCGCGGGCCAACCTTGCTCGAGGATTTTCATTTTCGAGAGAAGATTTTCCACTTCGACCACGAACGCATCCCCGAGCGGGTCGTGCATGCACGCGGATACGCGGCGCATGGGTTCTTCGAGACCTACAAATCGCTCGCGAAATACACCAAGGCCGACCTGTTCCAACGCGCGGGCGAAAAGACACCCGCCTTCGTTCGGTTTTCAACCGTTGCCGGAAGCAAGGGTTCGGTCGACCTTGCCCGCGACGTGCGGGGCTTTGCGGTCAAGCTTTATACGCAGGAAGGCAATTGGGATATCGTCGGCAACAACATCCCGGTCTTCTTCATTCAGGACGCCATCAAGTTTCCCGACCTGATCCACGCCGTGAAGGAAGAGCCGGACTGCGCATTTCCCCAGGCCCAATCGGCGCATGACAATTTCTGGGACTTCATAAGCCTCACCCCCGAGAGCATGCACATGGTCATGTGGGTGATGTCCGACCGCGCCATCCCACGCTCGTTTCGCTTCATGGAAGGGTTCGGCGTTCATACGTTCCGGCTCGTCAACGCCAAGAACGAATCCACCTTCGTCAAATTCCACTGGAAGCCGAAGCTCGGCCTGCAATCGGTCGTGTGGAACGAGGCGGTCAAGATCAACGGCGCCGATCCCGACTTCCACCGTCGCGATCTCTGGACTGCCATCAAGACCGGCAATTTCCCCGAATGGGAGCTGCGGCTTCAGCTGTTCGATCAGGACTTTGCCGACGCCTTCGAGTTCGACGTGCTCGATCCGACCAAGATTATTCCCGAGGAAATTCTGCCTCCCGTTCCGGTCGGACGGCTGGTGCTCGATCGGATGCCGGATAATTTCTTTGCGGAGACCGAACAGGTCGCCTTCATGACCCAGAATGTTCCGCCGGGCATCGACTTCTCCAACGATCCCCTGCTCCAGGGGCGCAATTTCTCGTACCTCGACACGCAGCTGAAACGGCTGGGTAGCCCCAATTTCACTCACATCCCGATCAATGCGCCCAAATGCCCGTTCGCTCATTTTCAGCAGGACGGACACATGGCGATGCGCAATCCGGTCGGTCGCGTCAATTACCAGCCGAATTCCTTCGGCGAAGGACCGAGAGAATCGCCACAGCGCGGCTTCACGCCGTTCCCCGAGGTGGTGGAAGGCGAAAAACGCCGTCTGCGTGCTGAGAGCTTCGCGGACCACTACAGCCAGGCCCGTCAGTTCTTCATCAGTCAGACTGCAAGCGAGCAGTCGCACATTGCCGCGGCCCTGACGTTCGAGCTCAGCAAGGTAAAAATTCCGGCGATCCGGGAGCGCATGGTCTCGCATCTCCTCAACATCGACGAGACACTGGCCAGCAAGGTCGCGGACAAGCTCGGCCTGCAGAAGATGCCGAAGCCTGCCGATGCAGCCCTGCCAACGCGTCAGGATCTCGATCCTTCCCCCGCCCTGAGCATCGTGGAGAACGGTCCGGAGCGCTTCGAGGGGCGCAAGCTTGGTATTCTCGTCACCGACGGTTCGGACGCAGGCCTCCTTAAGGCTCTCAAGGCTGCCCTCGACAAGGCCGGGGCGACCTTCGAGATCATCGCGCCGAAGGTGACGGGCGCCGAAGCCAGCGACGGCGGCTGGATCGACGCCGATCAGATGATCGACGGAGGACCGTCCGTTCTCTACGACGCGGTCGCGCTACTGCCGGCTGCGGATGCGATGGAGGATCTGCTGCTGGAATCCTCGGCACGCGATTTCCTCGCCGACGCGTTCGCGCACTGCAAGTTCATCGGCTACGTCGATGCGGCGCTGCCGCTTTTCGAAAAAGCGGGCATTGCCTCCGACGATTTCGATGAAGGCTGCATCTCGATCGCAAGCGCGAAAGAGGCCAAATCGTTCGTCGACAGCCTCGCCAAATTGCGGATCTGGGAGCGCGAGCCCCACGTCAAGATGCCCTGAGCAAGGAAGGCCGAGGCGCGCTCATCGTGCGCCTCGGCTTTGCTCAACGTCGGCCGCCGCCGCCCATCCCGCCGCCGGGAGCTCCGAAGCCGCCACCACCCATGCCGCCGCCGGGCCCCATCGGTCCGCCGGGCGAGCCCATGCCGCCCGGACCTGACGGGCCGCTCGGGCCCGGCGCCGGGCTTGGGCTTGCACCTGGGCTGGATCCGGGCGCGGGCGCGCCCGGTGCACCGGGCTGACCACCGGTCGGGTTTGGCGCGGTACGATTCGGATGCAGGATGGAGCCGCCGGGCGACCGGTTGGGAGCGCCACCGCCGGACGGAGGTGCCCCCGGCCCGTGGCCGATGGCCTGTGCCGAATCCACCTGGAAGCCGCGCGAGCGGTCGAACACACCGTTGACCACCATGCGCGCTTCGCCGGCCGCCGGTCCGAAGCGCGACCCGTCGCGGGCGACGAAGCCGGAGCCGAGCTGGAGGTTCGACCCCGCCCGCTGCACATAAGCCTCGATCGACAGGCGGCTTGCGCCGACCAGATCCGAGAAATCATCGATCCGCGTGCGCGCAGCCTGCATCGTGCCCTGGCGCGCGCTGCCCTCGATCTGGACGCGCTGGCCGACCAGCAAGGGATCGACGCCGCTCAGCCTCAGCCCGCCGATGCGCAGTCCGTCGGGCCCGCGCTCGACGAGCCCCGTGACACGCTCGGTCGCCTCGCGTCGCGGCTCGACCAGGCTAGCGACGATCACGCCGTCGGTGCGGCGCAGACCGTAGACCGCCACCTGCGTGCCGGTACGGAGCTTGCTCTCCTTGTCGCTCGCGACGATCTTCTGGCCGAGCACGGTCAGCTCGTTGCCTTTCACGGATTCGATCGGACCTGCGACCTCGCTCGCAATCGCAATGTTGCGCGTGACGAGCGTGCCGTCGGCCCGGCGGGTCGCGACCACGCGTGCGAGCTGCCCGACCCGCAGCGCTTTGGGGCTCGCCGCTTCGCCGTCGATCCGGACGGGGACATCGCTGGCATAGGTGATGCGCTCGCCGTTGACGTAGATGCTGCCGAAGCGCTGGATCACGCCGACGATGCCGGTGCCGCCGATGCCGTGGTCGTCACCACGCGTGAGCCCGGTGCCGCCGATTCCCTGGTCGGTGCCGCGCCCGACCTGCGCCCGCGCCACGGCCGTGCCGGCGAGCCAAAATCCCGTCAGCAGCAGACGGCGGGAGATGAGCGGCGGCCGGCTCATGAGGAACTACCTTCCTTGCCCGACTTGGCCTCGCCCTCTTCGTCGGCATCTTCGCTGTAGATGTAGATGCCGAAATTCCAGCGGGCGTCACCGCCCTTGTCCTTGGCGAGCGCGCGGTTGGCCTCGCGGTTGGCCGTCTTCAGCGCGTCCATCGCAAGCTCGCGCGAGCGCGCTTCGAGCCGGCGTGCAAGCTTCGGCGAGATGTTGTTGTAGTGCACCGCGCGCTCGAGGAAGCGCGGCGCTGTGCCCGAGACGTTGCGTTCGGCCGCCGCGATATGGTCGTGCAGATTGCGGCCGAGATAGTGCCACTTGCTGTCGTCCTCGCCTGACGGGACGAAGGCGGCCTCGACCAGCTCGATCTCGTCGGCCGCGTTGATGGTGACGAGCTTGCGGTCGACCCATTCGTCGAGCACCGCGCGCGGTCGCACGTCCTTGGTGACGGAGGCGACGAGCTGCTCGAACGACGGCGCATCGCCCTCGGCGGTGCGCGGCAGGGCCAGCGGCTCGCCCTTCGCATCGGTGAACTCGGGCGCGGCGAGCCAGCGCGCGATCACGGCGCTCGTCAGCGACACCGCCGCCGGCGTCTCGTTCACGGGCGCGCCAGCGCCGCGCAGCCGCGCCACCTCCTTGCGATGGATGCCGGTGAGCAGGCTGACGCGGCTGTCGGTCTGCTCCTTGCCTTCCAGCGCGAAATCATGCTCGGCGACGTTGACGAACAGCTCGCGAAGCAGTTGCGCCAGGGCCGGAAAGGTCATGCCGCTGCGGATGCAGAGCCGCACGAGCGGGCGCAGCAGCCGCGCCAGCGGCGCGTGCAGCTTCGCGGCGGCATTCGGCTGCGGAGCCGCCGCTTTGGACCCGGGCTTGGCATTCATGTCTGAATTGTACCTGCGTCACACGTGGGACACAATCCCACATTTTCCCGTTTTGCATTGACGTGGTAAAATTTCCCACATATACGAGACGCCACTGAGGGCGCGACGTAAAGGGACACAACACCCATGCCTGACCGCTTGGTCCGCAATTCCAGCTCACTGCGTGCCGTGCCGGCTCCCGACCGGGGACACGGCACAATAGAGCCGATCCTGCCGGCGCTGCTGCGCGGCGTGATCTTCATGTCGGTGCTGGCCGCACCGTTCGTCGCAGCACTTCTCGCAGGCTGACGCCGCCATGCATCACAGCCAGGAAACCTTGCAAGAAACCTTGCACGAAATCCCGCGCCGCCCGTCGGTGCTCCACATCTTCAAGATCTATTATCCCGACCTGTTCGGCGGCACGCTGACAGTGATCCGCGACATCTGCGCCGGTCTGAAGGATGCTTTTGCCTCCGCCGTGCTGGTCTGCTCGCAATCTGCCGAGCCGCGCGAACTCGTCGTCAACGACGTGCCGGTCGAGCGCGTCCGCTCGTTCGGCAATCTCCTGTCGCTTCCCGCCGCCCCGACCTATCCATGGCGGCTGTGGCGTAAAATCGCCGAACACGACCTGCTCGCGCTCCACGCTCCCTTCCCGCTCGCCGATCTCGTCTTCGCACTGGGATTCGGCGCCAAGCGGCCACTGGTGGTGCACTGGCACGCCGACATCGTCACCCACGCCGGCCTGCGCTGGTTTATCGAGCCGTTGATGCGGCGAACTCTGCGCCGCGCCAAGGCGATCATCGTGTCGGACCACGTCCTGGTCGAGACCACGCCGCTGCTGCGCGAGTTCGACGACAAATGCCACGTCGTGCCGTTCGGCATCGACACGTCGGGATATGACTGGCCGAAGATCGAGCCGCACCATGTCAACGATCGCGGTCGGCTTGTGCTCGCCTGCGGCCGGCTCGTTCCGTACAAGGGGTTCGACGTCCTGATCCGCGCCGCGGTCAACCGCAAGTTCGAGGTCTGGATCATCGGCGAAGGCACCGAGCGGCCCCGGCTCGAGCAGATGATCCGCGAGCTCGGCCTGACCGACCGCGTCCGCCTGCTCGGCTCGGTCAGCGACAGCGAACGCATCAAGCTGATGTGCCTGTCCGACGTCTTCGTGATACCGTCGGTGACCAACGCCGAGACCTTCGGTCTGGTCCAGCTCGAAGCCATGGCCGCCGGTCGCCCCGTCGTGAACACGGCGCTCGATACCGCCGTGCCGCGCGTCGCACGCCACGGCATGGAGGCGATCACTGTGCCGCCGGGCGATGCCGAAAAGCTCGGCGAGGCCATCGACGCCCTGATCGGCGATCCCGAGCGCCGCCGGCGCATGGGATTGTCGGCCCGCACCCGCGCCCTCACCCGCTATTCCGCCACGGCTTTCCGGGAAGGCATGGAAACCGTCTACCGCAACGCCGTCACCGCGCCCTGCAGGGAATCGGCCACCGCAGCCGAACCATCGCAGGCGACGAGCTGGCCGGACAGCGTCCGGATCGCGGCCGCCTTGGCCTGGTCCGACATGCGGCACCGTTACGTCCGCTCGCTGCTCGGACCGTTCTGGATGTCGCTGCAGATGGCGATCGTGGTCGTGGTGCTGGGTTCGGTCATCGGCCAGATGTCGAACGCCGACATCCTGTCGCGGCTCCCAATGCTGGCGCTGTCGATGACGGCCTGGACCTTCCTCAACAGCGTGGTGCTCGATGCGACCACGGCGCTGCAGAACTCTGCGAGCCTGATCCGCGACCGAGCATTGCCGCCGGTGATCTTCCTGCTGCAATGCACGTTCCGCCAGGGACTGTTCGCGTTACATAACTCCTGCGTGCCGCTGCTGCTGTGGCTCGTCCTGTCGCACCACGACCTCTCTCACGCGCTGGCGGCGCTGCCCGGCCTGTTGCTGTTCGTGGCCTGCACCTTCGCCCTGAGCCTCGTCCTTGGCGCGATGGCAACGCGCTATCGCGACCTCAAGCCGATCATCGAATCCACGCTGATGCTCGCCTTCCTCGCCTCACCCGTGATCTGGTCGGCCGAAATGATCAACCACCGCGCGACGGTGATGCGGCTCAATCCGCTGACGCACCTGTTCGCGGTGTGGCGCGAGCCGCTTGCAGGCGGCCATGTCGACCCGACCAGCCTCGTCTACGTCCTCGTCACCCTAGCGCTGCTGATCTTTGCGAGCATGCTGACGTTGGTTTACCTGCGCAAAGCCGCATTTTGGATCTGACCATGGTCTCAATCAGCCTGCGCAACGTCTGTCTCGACTATCCGCTCTACGGCGCCTACGACTTCTCGCTGAAGCGGCGGCTGCTCGGTCACCTCATCCGCGAGCCGGGCGAGATGCGGACCATCCGCGCCGTCGACGATGTCACGATGGAGGCCGAACCCGGCGCCCGCATCGGTCTTGCCGGCCCCAACGGCTCCGGCAAGTCGACGCTGCTGCGCCTCATCGCCGGCGTGTACCCGCCGAGCAGCGGCCACCTTGAGGTCAGGGGCAACATCGTGCCCCTGCTCGGCCTGAACGCCGGCGTCAACCTGGATTTCGTGGCTGAGGACAACATCGCACTGCTGCTACGGATCGGCGGCCGCAAGCCGACGCGTAGCGTGATCGACGAGATCTGGGCCTTCACCGAGCTCGAGACGCGGATGCAGCGGCTGCCTTTGCGGATGTTCTCCTCGGGAATGCTGATGCGCGTGCTGTTCGCCACAGCCACCGCCTTCCCGGCCGACATCCTCCTGCTCGACGAATGGCTCAGCGTCGTCGACGAGCATTTTGCGGAGAAAGCCGAGCGGCGGCTGCAAAACCTCGTCTCGCAGGCGGCGATCGTGATCATCGCCTCGCACGACCAGCCGCTGCTGCGGCGCACCTGCACCAGCATCATCAACCTCGACCATGGCCGCATCGCCTTGACCATGACGGTCGAGCCGCCGGCCACGCACACATTCGAGCTCCGCGAGAAACGCGCATGAAACAGACCATCCTTGTCGTCTCCGAAGCGCTGGGCGAGCCCAACCACAAGCGCGGCATCTTCCACTTCACGCGCGAGCTGATGCGCTCGCTCGCGGCCGAGGGCCACGAGCTGACACTGCTGGTCGAGACCTCCCGGCGTTATCGCAAGCTGCGCGGGCGCGGGCGGCGCACGAAGCTGTTTCCGTCGGAGGCGCGCAACATCGAGCTGCTCGCGCTCTATCGCTTCCTCGACGAGATCAACATGGCCGAGCCGCTGGCGCGCAACGGCCTGCGCCGAACGCTCGACTGGCTCCGCCACAAGGCGGCCATGTCGGTGTCGCTCGACTATGTCCTCTGCTTCCTGCGCGCCATCGGCCTGCGCGGACTGAATGCCCGGCGCATCGAGAACAAGACCGCAGCGATCGAATACGTCCCGCCCGACCTGCGCCACCTCGAGCTGTTCGGCGAGTTCCAGCTCGAGCCCGGCTTCTACAGCTACCAGGATTCCTCTGCTTTCTTCCTGCTGCCGCCGCCGCGGGTCGACGCGCGCGACTACGACGTCATCGTGGTGGACACGCCGACGCGGGTCGCGATCCGGCGCAAGCCGGGCGCCAAGGTGATCTGCGTAGTCCATGACCTGCTGCCGCTCACCGACCTCAAGCTCAGCGACGTCGCGACGAGGCTGTTCCTGTCGCGACTGCGGACCAGCCTGCGGCAGGCCGACGAGCTCGCCTTCGTTTCAAACTACAGCATGATGCGGTTCAGGGATCTGTTGCCGCAATTTGCGCACCTGCCGGCGCGGGTCGTGTATCCCCGCACCCGGTTCGACGCCCCGGATGTCCTGCACCTGCCAGCCCCGTCAGGTCGTCCGGGGCGGCCGAGCTTCGTCGTCATCGTCTCGAACGAGCCGCGCAAGAACGTCGCCACCGTCATCCGCGCTTTCCGTGGCGTGCCGCAGGCCGATCTCGTGGTGATCGGCTATGCCGGCGAGATCAACCGGATGCGCAATCTGCCGCCGAACGTTCGCTTCGCCGGCTATGTCGACGAGCATGAGAAGGCCACCCTCATTGCCGAGGCCCACGGGCTGATCATGCCGAGCTTCGCCGAAGGCTTTGGCGTGCCGATCATCGAGGCGCTCGCCGCGAACACGCCGGTGCTGTGTTCTGATATCGCGGTGTTCCGCGAGGTCGCGGGCGACCTCGCGGACTACTTCGACCCGTTCTCGACCGACTCGATCGCGGCGTCCGTTACCCGTGTTATGACGCGGCAGGAGGAATGGCGCGGCAGGATCAAGGCGCGACGCAGCGAGCTCGCCGAGCGCTTCGGCTATGAGACCCAGGCCCGCGATTTCCTCGGACGTGAGGCGCCCGGCGCAAGCCTCGCCGCCGCACTGCTGGCATCGTACGGATGAACGCCGAATGCGGACATGGCCGCAGGCCCGCCCTCGGCCATTCGGCCGCGCTGACAGGGACCACCGATGGGCTCGCCGTCCTGATCGCGGCCTCGCTGCCCTGGTCGACCACGGCGCCGTCGATCCTCGTCGGCCTCTGGCTGCTGGCGGTGACGCCGACGATCGATTGGCGCGACTATGGGCGGCAGCTCGCCCGGCCTGCGTTCGCGCTGCCCTTTGCCTTCCTCCTGCTCGCCCTCGTCGGGACGCTATGGTCTGACGCTGCGTGGGCGGACCGGCTGCACGCGATCAAGCCGGTCGCCAAGCTCGTGCTGATTCCGGCGCTGCTCTACCATTTCAGCCGGTCGGAGCGCGGCTCCTGGGTCTGCCTCGCCTTTCTTGGCTCCTGCGTGCTGCTTGCGGTCTATTCCTGGATCGTGTTGCTCGATCCCGCCTGGAAGATCACCACGACGGCGTCGGCGGGCGTTCCCGTCAAGAACTACATCGACCAGAGCCAGGAATTCACCCTCTGCGCCTTTGCACTTGCGCTGCCCGCGCTGATTTTCTGGCGCGACAGACGCGTGGTCGCCACGGGCGCGTGCCTGGCGGTGATCCTGCTGTTCATCACCAACATGGTGTTCGTCGCCTCCGCCCGCACGGCGCTGCTCTGCATCGCCGTGCTGCTCGCCCTGTTCGCCTGGCGACATCTCGACCGGCGGGCGGCGCTGCTCCTGCTCGCGGGCGCTGTCGCCGCGAGCGCGCTGGCCTGGACGACGTCGCCCTATCTGCGCCAGCGCATCACCGACATCGCCGTCGAATATCATCGTGGCCATGAGGACATCAGCCGCGCCTCGACCGCGCAGCGGCTGACCTATTGGCGCAAGGCGCTTCACGCCTTCACCGAGGCGCCCCTGATCGGCCATGGCACCGGATCGATCAAGCGGCAGTTCGAGCGCGCCGCCACCAGCACAAGCAGCCTCGAAGCGGAGATAGTCAGCAATCCCCACAACCAGACCCTCAACGTCGCCATGCAATGGGGCCTGCTCGGCGTAGTCCTTCTCTACGCGATGTGGATCGCCCACCTTCGCCTGTTCCTGGGCGGAGGTTTACCGGGCCAGGGTCTTGCCGCCTGGATCGGCCTTGTCGCCGTCGTTCAGAACATCGCGAGCTCGCTGCTGAACTCGCACCTGTTCGATTTCCACGAGGGCTGGATGTATGTGCTCGGCGTCGGCGTCGCCGGCGGCATGGTGCTGAAGCGCAGCCGGCCCTGACTACTGGCTGCGCTCGTGGCCGACCTCGCCGGTGATGACGTCGCCGAACAGCTCCCAGGCTTGCCCGTTGAAGCGCATCAACTGCATCTGCTCGATCGGGAAGTAATCATCTGCCGACGTGTTGACCATGATGCCGGGCAGCATCAGGTCGGTGTGGAAATTCTTCAGGCTGGTGGCCTGCTTCATCGCGTTCTCGCGCGTGAGGTTGTCGCCGCACTGCTTCAGCACCTGCGCCATCGCCTCGGCCTGCACATAGCCATAGAGGTTGTTGGCATTGGTCTTGTCGCCATCGGGGTAATATTTGTCCATGAATTCGCGCCACTTCACCACGGCCGGGTCCTTGTCCCAGGTCGGATCGGTCGGGTCCTTCAGATACGCGGTCGAGATGATGTCCCTGGCATAGTCGAGCCCGGCGGGCTTCAGCACCGACGCGATGGAGGTGGCCGTGTTGGCGAGGAAGAATTTCGGTTTCCAGCCGAGCTCGCCGACCTTTCGGATCGCCTGCGCCGAACCCTTTGGCGCGGCCCACGAGAAGAAGATGTCCGCACCGGAATCGTGCAGGGCGACGATCTGTGAGTCGATCGAGGGATCGCTGACCTCGTAGGACTTGTCGGCAATGATCATGCCGGCTTTGTCGCCGAGACCGTCCTTCAGGCCCTTGAACTGGTCCTTGCCCGCGTCGTCATTCTGCCAGAGCACCGCGATCTTGCTGTTCGGAAACTTGTCACGGATATATTTCGCGTAGATCCGCCCCTCGCTCTGGTAGTTCGGCTGAAAGCCCATCGTCCACGGGAAGTTCTTGGGATCGCCGAACTTGGTGCCACCGGAGGCAACGAAGAGCTGCGGCACCTTCTTGGCGTTCATGTATTTCATGATCGCGGAATTCGAGGGCGTACCGAGCGGCTGGAAGATCAGCAGAACCTCGTCGCTCTCGACCAGCTTGCGCGCCTGCTCGATCGCCTTCGGCGGCGAGTAGGCGTCGTCATAGCTGATGAAATTGATCTTGCGCCCGTTGATGCCGCCCTGGTCGTTGATCATCCTGAAGAAGGCAGCCTCGGTCTTGCCGATCACGCCATAGGACGAGGCCGGCCCGCTATAGGGCATGATGTTGCCGATCTTCACTTCGGTGTCGGTGGCGCCGGGATCGTATTTCTTCTGCGCCGAGGCCGGTGCCGTGACGAGCACGCCGACAGCAAGCATGGCGAGGGCAGCAAGGCTTTTGCGACGACCCGGCATCGTTCTCTCCCCTGTGTTTTGTAGTCTTGTTTTGCCGCGAGTGTCGCAAGGCGGCGTGCTGCTGGCAAGCGTGGCGATTTTCCGCGACGTGAAACGACGATTTGGAACTTACACCGTGCGCCGCAGCAGATTCAGAACGCGTCCGTCGATCACGAGCAACGCGCTGCCGATGACGATGGCGCCCGCGATCTCGCGCATGGAGATCGGCTCACCCAGCGCCAGCGACCCCAGAAGAATGGCGGTGACGGGAATGAGCAGCGTCACCAGCATGACGTTGCTCGCGCCGGAGCGCCGTATGATCTGAAAGAAGACGATATAAGCGAGCGCCGTCGACAGGCCGGCAAGGCCAAGCACGGCGAGCCAGGTCGCGAGGCCGGGGATCGGCAGATGCCAAGGCTGCTCGACCACGCCGGCAACGACGGCCATCATCACCGTGGACGCCATCAGCTGAAATGTCGCCGTGCCGAGCGGGGCGGAGTCCTTCAACAGCCGCCGCGCGGCGAGCGCTGCAAAGCCATAGCTGCACGCGCCGCCAAGGCAGAACAAAATGCCGAGCCCCTGCCCTGCTTTCGTCTCGATGCCCCACCCGCGAAGGATGATCACGCCGAGAAGGCCGAGCGCCACGCCGCCCACGCGCCGCATCTGCAAGGCTTCTTCGCCTGCCGCGGCCATCACCGTCACCGTAAACAACGGCGTGGTCGCATTCAGGATCGACGCCAGACCACTGGAGATGAAGGTCTGGCCGATCACGATCAGCGAGAACGGAATGGCGTTGTTGAGCAGCCCCATCGTGACGAATGGTGTCCAACCCATCAGCCCCCTCGGAAAAGCGATCCCCCGCATGCGCATGAGCGGCAGCAGGATGGCCGCGCCGAGAGCGACGCGCAGCAACACCAGCGTCAACGGCGGCAACTCCCGCAGCGCCGCGCCATTGAAGAAGAACGAGCCGCCCCAGAGCATGGAGAGCACAGCGAGCAGCGACCAGTCTCGCGTGTCGATCCGGTTGTCGTTCGGGGGCATGGATTTCACCTCGGCGTCCAGGCCCGCCGCCTAAAACACCGCGGCCAATCGCGCCACCCGATTTCCGATGAGATCGTGGCTGCCTGAGTTCAGAAGCGATGGGGCGCCAAGGCGACCATATCGACGCGCCGGTCAGGACGGCTTCTTCGGCCGCGACACCAGCTCGATCATCTTGCCTTCGTCGTCGTCAGGCATCACGGCCTTCGCCTGCGCGTAGGACTCGACCGCGGCGCGCGCGACCAGCGGCTTGTCGGCGAGAAGACTCTCCGCGAGCTTGACGGCATAGGCGGCATCCTTGTGCCGCAGCGCCGTCGTGAACGTCGCACCGCTGAAATCGCGGGCGACCATGCGCTTGGAGTGGCGCTGCACCTGGGGGCTTGCGGCCACGCCCGCCTGGATCGATTCCAGTACAAGGTTCATGTCGAGCCCGGCCTGCTCGGCAATCGCGAGGCCCTCGGCGAGGCCGGCAATCTGGATCGCGCCCATCAAATTGTTGATGAGCTTGTAGACCGTGCCGGCGCCGACCGGTCCAAAATGGCGGATGGTCGAGCCGATGGGATCGAGATAGGGTCGCGCGCGATCGAGGTCAGCCGCGTTGGCGCCGACCAGCAGCGTCAGTTTCCCGCCCGCCGCCGCATCCGGCAAACCCGTCACGGGACAATCGAGATAGATCAGGCTGCGCGCGTTGAGTTCGCGGCCCATCTCGCGGGCGTGGTCATAGGAGACGGTTGAGCATTCGATCGCGATGGTACCAGCCTTCGCTGTCTTGGCCGCGCCCTTGGGCCCAAGCCAGACCGCGCGCGAGGCTTCGTCGTCGGCCACCATGGTCACGACCGCGTCGGCATCGATCGCGGCATCCTCCGGCGAGGTCGCCCAATGTGCGCCGCGCGCGATCAGGTCTTCGGCTTTTGCCTTGCTGCGATTCCACAGCGTCACCGTGAAGCCGGCATCGAGATAGCGGCCGGCCATGCCGTGGCCCATCCGTCCGAGCCCGATGAAGGCAACGCGCGGCATCAGTCGACGTCCTCGATGTCGGCCCCAGGGGTGCCGAAGGCGCGTTGCGCCAGCGTCGCGGCCATGAAGTCGTCGAGCTCGCCGTTGAGCACGCCCGCGGTGTCGGAGGTCTGCACGCCCGTGCGCAGATCCTTCACCATCTGGTAGGGCTGCAGCACGTAGGAGCGGATCTGGTGACCCCAGCCGATATCGGTCTTGGCAGCCTGGTCGGCGGCAGCCTTCTCCTCGCGCTTCTTCAGCTCGATTTCGTAAAGGCGCGCACGCAGCATGTCCCAGGCCTGCGCCTTGTTCTTGTGCTGCGAGCGGCCGGCCTGGCAGACCACCGCAACGCCGGTCGGAATGTGCGTCAGGCGCACCGCGGATTCGGTCTTGTTGACGTGCTGGCCGCCGGCGCCGCCCGAACGCATGGTGTCGACGCGGACGTCGGATTCCTTGATGTCGATCTTGATGCTGTCGTCGATGACCGGGAACACCTGCACGCTCGAGAACGAGGTGTGCCGGCGCGCGTTGGAATCGAACGGCGAAATGCGCACCAGGCGGTGCACGCCTGCCTCGGTCTTCAGCCAGCCATAGGCGTTGTGGCCGGAGACCTGGATCGTCGCCGACTTGATGCCCGCTTCTTCGCCCTCGGACTCTTCGAGGAACTCGACCTTGAAGCCGTGCGTCTCGGCCCAGCGCGTGTACATGCGCAAGAGCATCTGCGCCCAATCCTGGCTCTCGGTGCCGCCGGCGCCGGCATGGACTTCGAGATAGGAATCGAAGCGATCGGCCTCGCCCGACAGCAGCGCCTCGAGCTCGCGCCGGGCGACTTCCTTCTTGAGGGCTTTCAGCGCAGCTTCAGCTTCAGCCACGACGCCGGTATCGCCCTCGGCTTCGCCGAGCTCGATCATGCCGATGTCGTCTTCGAGCTCCTGCTCGACCTTGCCGATGCCGGACAGCGAATCCTCGAGCGAGGTGCGCTCCTGCATCAGTTTCTGGGCTTTCTGGGGATCGTTCCAGAGGTTGGGATCTTCTGCGAGCTTGTTCAGCTCAGCGAGGCGCGCCGTCGATTTCTCGACGTCAAAGATGCCTCCTCAGCAGCCCGACTGACTGCTTGATCTCTTCTACCAACCGTTCGATTTCGGCGCGCATGTGGTTCTCTGATCTCGCGGAATTGTTTCCGCGTGCAACTGAGATCGCGGTGTAGCGGCGGCGGCCGCAAAGCGCAACCGCCGCGGCCGCGATCGTCGGTCTTATAAGCTAGTACAGCCCGCCGGTGCCCGGCCGCATGAAGAAGCCGGAATCCGGCTGCTGCTGCTGCGAGGCCGGCATGCCGCCGCCGCGGCCGTCGGCATCGGCAACGCCGATGACCGAGTAATTATCTGGCGGCGCCGTGCCCGGCTTGAACGCTTCGAGGATGGTTCCGCCGGTCTCGCCGGGGCCGGCGCGCATGCCGGTCTTCGCAACGACGCGGACCAGCTTGATGCCGGCCGGCACCTTGAACGGAACCGCAGGCTTGTCGGCGAGCGCGAGCTTGAGGAAATCGCGCGCGATGGGAGCGGCCAGATGGCCGCCGGTCGCGGCGTTGCCTTTGCCGAGCGGACGCGGCTTGTCGTAGCCCATATAGATGGCAACGGCGACGTCGGGCGAGAAGCCGACGAACCAGGCGTCCTTTGCCTCATTGGTCGTACCGGTCTTGCCGGCGATCGGCTTGCCGACCTCCTTGACCACGGTCGCGGTACCGGCCTGCACGACACCCTCCATCAGCTCGGTGATCTGATAGGCGGTCATGGAATCCAGCACCTGCTCGCGGCGGTCGATCAACTGCGGCTCGGCCTGGTTCTTCCAGCCGCCCGGCGCGTCGCAGCCGCGGCATTCGCGCTGGTCGTGCTTGAAGATGGTGTGGCCGTAGCGATCCTGGATACGGTCGATCAAGGTCGGCTTCACCCGGCGGCCGCCATTGGCGAGCATCGAATAGGCCGTGACCATGCGCATCGCCGTGGTCTCGCCGGCGCCGAGCGCGTAGGAGAGATAGTTCGGCAGTTCGTCATAGACGCCGAAGCGGCGGGCATATTCGCCGATCAGCGGCATGCCGATGTCCTGCGCGAGGCGCACGGTCACGGTGTTGAGCGACTGCCGCAGCGCGTTGCGCAGCGTCACCGGTCCCTGGAACTTTCCGGAGGAGAAGTTTTCGGGCCGCCACACGCCGGCGCCCTGGCCCTGGTCGATTTCGATCGGCGCGTCGAGCACGACGGTCGAGGGCGTATAGCCGTTGTCGAGCGCGGCCGAATAGACGATCGGCTTGAACGAGGAGCCCGGCTGACGGTAGGCCTGCGTGGCGCGGTTGAACTGGCTCTGGTCGAACGAGAAGCCGCCGACCATCGCGAGCACGCGCCCGGTCCATGGGTCCATCGCCACCATCGCACCGGACACTTCGGGAATCTGGCGCAGCCGGTACTGGCCTTCGACCGGCTGTCCCTCCTTGGTATAGAGCGGATCGGCATAGATCACGTCGCCGGGCTGCAACACCTGCGCCACCGACGTCGGGGTCTTGCCCTTGGTGTTGCCCTGGGCCGCCCTCGCCCAGCGCACGCCGTCGGCCGTGATGAGGCCGGTCTCGCGCTGCTTGCTCACGGCGCCGCCGAGCTCACGGCTCGGCTGGAAACCGATCCGCGCCGACTGGTCGCTGGTCTCCAGCACCACCGCCATGCGCCATGGCGAGATGTCGGAGAGCGACTTGATCTCCGCGAGCTTCACGCCCCAATCGCCCGACGTATCGAGCTTGCTCATGGCGCCGCGATAGCCCTGCTGCTCGTCATAGTTCACGAGGCCGGCGACCATGGCCTTGCGCGCCATGACCTGGATCTTCGGATCGAGCGTGGTGCGGACGGAAAGCCCGCCCTCGTAGAGCTTCTTCTCGCCGTAGCGTTCGAAGATATCGCGGCGGACTTCCTCGGCGAAATACTCGCCGGCGAAGGTGTGGGCACCGTTGGAGCGGCTGGTGACGGCCAGCGGCTCCTTGCGGGCCTTGTCGGCGTCGGCCTGCTTGATCCAGCCGTTCTCCACCAGACGATCGATCACGTAATTGCGGCGCTCGATGGCGCGGTCGCGGTTGCGGACCGGATGCAGCGTCGCGGGCATCTTCGGCAGCGCGGCCAGATAGGACGCTTCGGCGACGGTCAGCTCGTTCACCGATTTGTCGAAATAGACCAGCGAAGCGGCCGCGATGCCGTAGGCGCCGAGGCCGAGATAGATCTCGTTCAGATACAGCTCGAGGATCTTGTCCTTCGAATAGGTCTTCTCGATCCGCATCGCCAGCAAGGCTTCCTTGATCTTGCGGGCGAAGGAGACCTCGTTGGTGAGCAGGAAGTTCTTGGCGACCTGCTGGGTGATGGTGGAGGCGCCCTGCGGACGGCGGTTCGAGCCGTAGTTCTGGATATAGGCCACGCCGGCGCGCGCCATGCCGGTGTAGTCGATGCCGCCATGCTCGTAGAAATTCTTGTCCTCGGCCGCCAGGAACGCGTTGATCACGAGCTTCGGCACCGCCTGGATCGGCAGATACAGCCGCCGCTCCTTGGCGTATTCGCCGAGCAGCGAGCCGTCGACCGCGTGCACGCGGGTCATCACGGGCGGCTCGTAATCCTGAAGCTGAGAGTAGTCCGGCAAGTCCTTGGAGAAATGCCAGATCAGGCCTGCCACGGCCCCGACACCGACAAGGAACACCACCGTTCCCGCGGCGAACAGGAAGCCCATGAACCGCACCAGCAAGCGCATTATCTGTTTATCCGTTCAAACTCTGGATCAGCCCAAGATCACAGCCCAAGATCACCGCCCAAGGCACCGAAGCTAAAGGCAACCAAACCAAAAGAAGCGCCAATCTCACGTCGCGAATTCACCGGCCGACTCAATACCATTCGTGCCGGACCTCAAGACGCTTGCCGAAAGGGGATTCTCGTCGATTCCGGAACCCCCTGCGGCGTTTTTATAAAGCGTCCGCTGTGGCCAAACTAGGGCTTTTGCGCCGGGACGGAAAACCCTTCTCAGAATCCCTTGCTCAGTTCGAGGGCCCCAGGGTCGTCAGTTCGACGATCCCGCCGTCGCCATCCGCTTGGTCAGGAACCCGTCGATCGCCTGCGCCATCGAGCCCACGGCTTTCGACCTCCAGCCATCGGACACCAGGTGCTCGAGATCGCCCTTGTTGGAGACGTAGCCGATCTCGACCAGCACCGACGGCACGTCGGGCGCCTTCAGCACCCGGAAGCCGGCCGACTTCAGGGGATGCTTGTGCATCCGCACGGTCGACTTCATTTCACCCATCAAAAGGCGAGCGAAACGGTTTGAAAAGGTGCGGGTTTCCCGTTGGGTGAGGTCGATCAGGATGTCGGCGACATCGGTCGGCTCCTCCGCGAGGTTGAAGCCCGCGATCGCGTCCGCCCGGTTTTCCGCATCCGCCAGACGCTGGGCCTCGGCGTCGGAGGCCTTGTCGGACAGCGTGTAGATTGTGGCGCCCTGCGCATCACCTTCCGCGCGCGGCAGCGCGTCGGCGTGAATGGAGACGAACAGCGCGGCCTTGAGGTTACGGGCGACCTTGGTCCGGTCGCTGAGGGGGATGAAGGTGTCGTCGTCCCGCGTCATCACCACACGGTATTTGCCGGCTTTCTCCAGCTTGTCGCGGAGCGCCAGGGCGAAGGCCAGAACCAGGTTCTTCTCGCTCTCGCCGCTCGACTGGGTGCCGTTATCGATGCCGCCATGACCGGGATCGATCACGACGACGGGGCGGCCATCGGCTTTCTGCTGCGCCGCCTCGGCGGGCGCGGCGGGAACCGTCGCGGGCGGCGCGTCCGCGATGGCGGGCCTCAGTTCGGGGCGGCTTTCCGGCGGCAGCGACTGCACGAAGGCGGCGCGATCGACCTCCTCCAGCTCGAGCACGAGCCGGGCGGGCTGGCCGTTGGCCGCCTCCAGCACGTAGGAATTGGCGATCTTGGCCGGCCCCGTCAGGTCGAACACGATTCGCGATCCGCCGGGCATGACCAGCCCGTAGCGGAAGGCCTTGACCAGCCCCCGCCCCCCGGCCCCAGTGCCGGTGGGCAGCTGAAAATTGACCTGGGGAACGTCGACCACCACGCGGTAAGGGTCGGCGAGCATCACCGCGCGGAACGTGACGGCCTGATCGATGTCGAGGATGAAGCGGGTCTGCTTGCCGTCGCCGGCCAGCCGAGCGGCCGAGGCGACGGGAAACTTGACTGCCGCAACAGAGGGTTGCGCCTGACTTTCCGCTGCCTTTAGGCGCGAAGAATCGGCACACGGCAATGCTGCGGCGCAGAGAAGCGCGCATCCCAGCAAAACCCTTTGATTTGCGCGGCTCGCCACCGATTCCGTGCCTCCGAGCAGCCCTTTTAAGGCAATAGAACTACAGGGTTAAACGATCCTTAATGACAGAGGCGCGAAATTTGCCGACTGTGACCGCCGTGCGACGCTCCTTGCACGGATGGTCCATTCCACGTATGTACGGAGTGCTGACGGCCGATATTTCCGGTTGTGTCGCATTCAGCCTCCCGGTGCAGCGCCGGAACTCTCAAGTTTTGGGAATTCCAGCGTTTTCCGTTCCTCTCAAAGACCAGCGCGGTGCGCGGCAGCGAGATGGAGCGGGGCAAGTACCGGCGGTGGACGGTCCCCGGTTACCACTGTGTGTCCGGGACGGTTCTGACAGCGGCGTAACCCGTTACCCGGTCCCTTAATCCCAAGGGGGCGGTTCGTAATCCCAAGGCGAGCGCGCTCGCGCCATGCCTGGCCAGCAGCAACTGATTGAAGGGCGGCCTCGCCGCCCAGTGTTTCATACGGGCCGACGCTTGATGCGCCAGACTGTGCCGACGAATTCTGAAGGACCATTCGCGACGCTGCGGAGAGACAATCCCGCGCGCCGCTTCGGCCCTTCGGCTTCCGGTCCGGCAAGGCGCGAGAGACGGCGTTTCGGCCTTCCCCTCACCCCCGAATCAGGTGGACCGTCGCGTCACCCGGCAGCGCTCATCATGGCGCCCACGGTGAATCGCGCCCGCCGCCGCCAAGAGCTAAGACATGCCCAACAAGATGTTGATCGATGCCACCCACCCGGAAGAGACCCGGGTCGTCGTGGTCCGCGGCAATCGCGTCGAAGAGTTTGATTTCGAGACCGCGCAACGCAAGCAACTGCGCGGGAACATTTACCTCGCCAAGGTCACACGGGTCGAACCCTCGCTGCAGGCCGCCTTCGTGGAATATGGCGGCAACCGCCACGGCTTCCTCGCCTTCAGCGAAATCCATCCCGACTATTACCAGATCCCGGTCGCCGACCGGCAGGCGCTGATCGAGGCCGAAGAACAGGCCCATCGCGAAGCCGAGGAAGAGAGCGAGAACCGCTCCCACGGCCGCCGCCGCTCACGCCACCGCAACTCTCGCCGTCGCAGCCAGGGCGAACGCGTCCGCAGCGACATCGTCGAAGGCTCCGATCTGGCAGCCCAGCCGGTCGAGGGCGAGGCACGGCCGGAGCACTCCGAGGGCGCTTCGCACGAAGGCGAGCATCTGCACGCCGATGCGGAGCTTCATGGCGAGCACGAAGGACACGATCATCACGACCACGACCATGGCGAACATGATCACCACGATGATCATCATGCCCATGATGACGATCACCATCACGCCCACGATCATGATCATGGTCATGACGGCGAGCACGATCATCACGACCATGATCATACCGACGAGACGCCTGCGCCCGCCGCAGCCTTTGGTGCCGAGCCTGTGGTTGCGACCGAGGCCGCCGCCGAGCCGCACGAAGCTGCCGCCTCCGAGGCACACGCCGAGGCCCTGGCCGAAGCCGTGACCGCCTCGGCTGAACCGGCCGATGCGGTGTACGCCGCCGGCGAGAGCAATGAGGCCCATCATCACGACTCCGACGAGGAGGACGACGAGGACGAGGATGACGAGGACGCCGAAGAGGAAGTCGTCGAATCCGTCGGCGGTGACGACGTGCTGGAAGAGGTGCCTGTACGTACCTTCCGCCCGCGCCGCCAGTACAAGATCCAGGAAGTCATCAAGCGCCGCCAGGTGATGCTGGTGCAGGTCGTGAAGGAAGAGCGCGGCAACAAGGGCGCGGCGCTGACGACCTATCTCTCGCTCGCCGGCCGCTATGCCGTGTTGATGCCCAACACCGCGCGCGGCGGCGGCATCAGCCGCAAGATCACCAGCGCGCAGGATCGTTCCCGCCTGAAGGAAGTGGTGCAGGACCTCGACGTGCCCGAGGGCATGGGAATCATCCTGCGCACCGCGGGCGCCGCCCGCACCAAGCCCGAGATCAAGCGCGACTTCGAATATCTGATCCGGATGTGGGAGACGGTGCGCGACCTGACGCTGAAGTCACAGGCCCCGACCCTCGTCTACGAGGAAGGCTCGCTGATCAAGCGGTCGCTCCGCGATCTCTATAACAAGGAAATCGACGAGATCTCGGTTGCCGGCGAATCCGGCTACCGCGAGGCGCGCGACTTCATGAAGATGCTGATGCCCGCCAATGTCAGCGCGGTGAAGCAGTATCGCGACGGCCAGCCGCTGTTCTCGCGGATGGGCGTCGAGAGTCAGCTGGACGCGATGTTCTCGCCGACGGTGCAGCTGCGCTCCGGCGGCTATATCGTGATCAACCAGACCGAGGCGCTGGTCTCGATCGACGTCAACTCCGGCCGATCGACCCGCGAGCATCACATCGAGGACACCGCGCTCAAGACCAATCTGGAGGCGTCCGAAGAGGTCGCCCGCCAGCTTCGCCTGCGCGACCTCGCCGGCCTGATCGTCATCGACTTCATCGACATGGACGAGAAGCGCAACAACCGCGCCGTCGAGCGCAAGCTGTCCGATTGCCTCAGGCAGGATCGCGCGCGCATCCAGGTCGGCCGCATCTCGCATTTCGGCCTGCTCGAGATGTCGCGCCAGCGCATCCGCGCCAGCGTGCTGGAATCTTCGACCGATCCCTGCCCGCATTGCGGCGGCACCGGCCATGTCCGCTCGGTGTCCTCGGTGGCGCTCCAGCTGCTGCGCGGCCTCGAAGAGATCCTGATGAAGGGCGCGACCCACAATCTGGTGGTCCGTACCCGCACCGACGTCGCACTCTACGTGCTGAACCACAAGCGCGGTCATCTGCGCGATCTCGAAAACGGCTTCAAGGTCTCCCTGGCGGTCATCGCCGACCCCAGCGTCACCGGCCCGCAGGCCTATATCATCGACCGCGGCGAGCAGGTTCACACGCTCGAGGCCGCCAAGGCACTGCTCGCAGCGCAGGCGGCCGCAAGCCCGCCGCCTCTCGTTGAAGAGCCCTATGACGACGAGGAGTTCGATCTGGAGACTGAATCCGAGGTCGAGACCGAGGAGACCGAAGGTCTCACCGAGGAGCAGGCCGCCGGCGACGCCGCGACCGAGCAGGACGGCCAGCGCCGCAAGCGCCGCCGCCGCCGCCGCGGCCGTGGCCCGCGCGATGGTGAGCTTCGCGAAGACAGCCCGGCCACCCTTCCCGAACCGGCACTCGCGGCTGGCGAAGGCGAGGAGGACACCGAATCCGAGCAGGATGGCGGCGAGGACGGCGAGGAGCAGGCCGCCCGTGGCGACCAGCAGGGCAGCGGTGATCGCCGCCGCCGGCGCGGGCGCCGTGGCGGACGGCGTCGGCGTGGCGGCAACGAGGAAGGTCTCGCCGGCTCCATCGGCGACGAACTCGGCGGCAATGCGCCACCGGAAGCAACCGAGGCCGTTGCAGATTTCGACGGGTCGAGCGGCGAGGCTGCGCCCTCGATCGCGCATTCCGAGCACGTCGACATTGTCGAGCCGCAGATCGCTCAGCCTGAGCCACGCGTCGAGCCGCAAGCCGAAGTGCCGGCCCAGGCCCAACCTCAGCCCGCGGTCGCAGAGGAAGAGCCCGCTGACGACAAGGCCGCGCGGCGCCGCTCAACGGTCCGGGAGAAGGTGAGCTTCCTGTCGGGCAGCCCGAGCGAACCCGCAGCGCCGGTTGCATCGGCGCCGGAGCCGGCTGCTCCGCCTGCACCCGAACCCGCACCGGCACCGGCAGCGGCGACTGAAACGTCGACCGCACCGCGCCGCGCCGGCTGGTGGTCGCGCCGGTTCGGCGGCGGCGAATAAAAAGGAAATCCAGACGAAACCGCCCGGCCAAGCCGGGCGGTTTTGATTTGGCGAGGTCATTGGAATGAAAAGTGCGATCGTTCTCGGCGGTGGTATGGTTGGCGTGGGCGCCGCGCTCCATTTGCAACGGCGCGGCTGGTCCGTAACACTGGTCGATCGCAGGGAGCCGGGCCGCGAGACGAGCTACGGCAATGCCGGCATGATCCAGGCGGAAGCCGTGCGGCCCTATCCGATGCCGCGCGACCTGGCCACGCTCCTGAAGATCGCGACCGGCCGCACCAACGACGTGCGCTACAGCCTGTCCTCGCTTCACCTCCATATCGAGCCCCTGCTCCGCTATTGGTGGCATTCGGCGCCGAAGCGGCATCGCGAAGCGATCGAGGCGTGGGCACGCCTGATCGGCTATGCGACCGGCGAGCACGACGTTCTCATTCGCGAAGCCCATGCCGACAATCTCATCCGCCGCGCCGGCTACCGCGCGGTGTATCGCGACGCTGCCGCCCTGGAGCACTCGGTCAAGGACGCGGAAGAGGACCAGCGCGAATTCGGTGTGAAGTTTCGCGTGCTCTCCGGCAGCGAGCTCGCCAAGGCCGAGCCGATCCTGCGCGACGATCTGCCGGGCGCGATCCACTGGCTCGACACCTGGACCGTGTCCGATCCCGGCGCGCTGGTCACGGCCTACGCAGAGCTGTTCGAGCGTCTCGGTGGCGCCATCGTGCTCGGCGATGCACAGTCGCTGCGGCAGACCGCAACCGGCTGGTCCGTCGACACCGACAAGGGCCGCATCGACGCCGCCAACGCCGTCGTCACGCTCGGGCCCTGGTCGCCCGATCTCCTGCAGAAATTCGGCTATCGCATTCCGCTGGTACGCAAGCGCGGCTACCACATGCATTATAGCGACGGCGCGTCGCTCGACCTGCCCATGGTCGACAAGAGCAACGGCTATGCCATGGGTCCGATGGCCAAGGGCATCCGCATCACCACCGGTGCCGAGCTGACCGGCCCCGACGCGCTCGCAACGCCGGTGCAGCTCGCCAGCGCCGAGGCCTCCGCACGCGAGCTGATCGACCTCGGCAAGCGCGTCGAGCCGGATCCGTGGTTCGGCACGAGGCCTTGCACGCCGGACATGCTGCCCGTGCTCGGCCCCGCCCCGCGTCACCCCGGCCTCTGGATGAATTTTGGCCACGGCCACCAGGGCTTTACGCTCGGGCCGGCAACGGGACGCCTGCTCGCGGAGATGATGAACGGCGAGACGCCGGCGATCGATCCGGCGCCATACCGGCCGGAGCGGTTCTAGATTTCGGTCTTCGCCGCGAGCATCGCGAGCGCGGCCGAGATGCGCAGCAGCGGATCGTCCCATTCGCGGGGCCTGCGCTGGCGGAACAGCCGCATGGTCGGATACCATGGACTGTCCTCGCGATCGCGCAGCCAGCGCCAGTCGAGCGCATAGGGCGTCAGCATCCACACCGGACGTCCGAGCGCGCCGGCGAGATGAGCGACCGACGTATCGACTGCGATGACGAGATCGAGCGCCGCGACCGCAGCCGCCGTATCGGCGAAATCACCGAGCGCCGGCGCAAGATCGACGACGTCGTCGCCGAGCGCTGCCAGCACCTCGCCATCCTCGGGCCGCGGTTCCTTTTGCAGGCTGTAGAGCTGCACACCCGGAATCACGAGGCGCGGCAGCACGGCTGCGGCAGGCAGCGAGCGTTGCCGGTCGCCCTTGTGCCTGGGATTGCCGGCCCAGGCCACGCCAACCTTCAGGGCTGTCACATCGGCAAGCGCAGCACGCCAGCGCGACAGTCTTCCGGGATCGGCGTGCAGATACGGAATCTCGGCGGGAATGCTGTCGAGCGTAGTGCCAAAAATCCGCGGCAGGCTCATCAGCGGCAGTTGCAGGTCGAACGGCGGCAGCGTCTCGCCGCGTGCGATGACGGTGACACCCGCAAGCTGCCGCAGCAGCGAGGCCAGCGCGGGCTGAACCTGCAGGATGATCCTTCCGCCGCGCGCATTCACCATCGGCACGTAGCGCACGAAATGCAGGGCATCGCCGAGGCCGTATTCGGCAAACAGCAGCAATGTGCGGCCGTTGAGCGGCTCGCCCTGCCATTCCGGCTCGGTGAACAAGGGATCGCCATCCGACAGCGTCTTGCACTGTCGCCGCCAACGATAGGCCTCGAACCCTTTCACGAAGTCGCCGTTCATCAGCAGGAAGTGTGCGTGATTGTACTGCGCCAGCGGCTGCTCCGGATCGAGCGCGACCGCGCAATGCGAGACGGCCAGCGCCTCGTCGATCTCGCCGGCGTTGCGCAGGGCCACCGCGAGATTGGCGTGGCCCTTGGCATATTCCGGATCGGCCACGACCGCGCATCGGTGCGCTGCGACGGCATCGGCGACGCGCTCCTGCTTCTCGAAGATGATGCCGAGATTGGTCCAGGCCGGCGCGTGATCGGGCTTCAGTAGCAGTGCTTGCTCGCAAGCGGCGATCGCCTCGGCCAGCGTGCCGAGCTCCGACAGGCAGGCGCCGAGATTGCTTGCGATCAAATGATCCGCCGGATCGAGCGCGAAGGACTGCCTGTACATTTCGGCCGCTTCCGGCAGGTGACCGGCCTCATGCAGCACCAACCCGAGCAGACGCAGCGCCGGAGCGTTGTCCGGCTGGAGGGCAACGGCGCGCCGGTACTGGATGATGGCGTCGTCAAGCAATCCTTGCCGATAAAGCGCCGCGCCGAGATTGGCGGGCAGCCCGGGATCATCGGGATCGGCCTCGATCGCGCAACGAAAGGCAGTTGCGGCCTCGTCGAGCCTCGTCTGGTCCATCAGGAGATTGCCGAGATTGAGCCAGACGCCGCGATAGGCCGGCTCCCGCGCGATCACCACGCGATAGGCCTCCTCCGCTTCGGTCAGCCGCCCCTGCTCCGCAAGCACGACGGCGAGATTGAAGCAGGCGCGCGTCAGGTGCGCGTCGAGCGCAAGCGCGCGGCGATAGGCGGCTTCGGCCTCGTCGAAACGGGCGAGCTCACCGAGCGCCACGCCGAGCTTGTTGTGCAGACTCGCATCGTCCGGTCGCCTGACCAGCGCGCGCCGGAATGCGGCCACCGCGCCCTCCTGCTCGCCCTTCACCGCAAGCGCATCGCCGAGCGTGACGAGTGCAGGCGCGTGCCCGGGATCGACGGTCAAGATGCGGCCGAGCAGCGCGGCGCCGTCGGCCGCGCGGTCGGTGACGAAGGCGGCCACCGCCGCAAGATGCAGCGCCGGCAGATGATCGGGCTCGCCCTTCAACACTTCGGCGCAGAGCGCGTCGGCCTCCTCCGGCCGCCCCGCCGAAAAATGCTCCGCCGCCTGCAGCACAATCTGATCAACCGTCGCCTTGCCCACCACGCCGCTCGCCTCTTCGAGGTCAGATGCGGGTTAAACGCGCGAGCTGGCAAAATCCGTCAGTCGGCGCGCTCGGCCAGCAGCTTTTTGATCCGCTCGGCGTCCTCAGGCGTCGCCGGGTTGTAGACGATCATGCTGAGGTCGGAGCGGCCCTCGACGTTGAAGCTCGAATATTCGAACGACATGGTGCCGTGAACGGGGTGCTTCAGCCGCTTGGTGCCGTCGCCATGATGGCGCACGTCGTTGTCGCGCCAGAGCGCCGCGAATTCCGGGCTGGTGCGGCAGAGCTCGTCGACGAAGTCGGCGCATGCGAGACGGCGCCCGCACGGGCGGCGTCGGCCCGAAACGCCGCCACCACGAAGCGGGCGACACTGTCCCAGTCATATTGTGCGGCGCGCACGCGCGGATCGCAGAAGATGAAGCGCAGGATGTTGCGCCGTCCCGGCGGGATCGCGCCATAGTCCGTCAGCACTACGCTTGCGGCCCGGTTCCAGGCGACGACGTCCCAGGTCGCGGTCCGCACCAGCGCCGGGCTGAAGGCGAGCGCATCGAGCACGCGCTGCAGCCGCGGCGAGACGCCGTCCGTCGCCTGGTAACGCACCTCGGGCGGGCGACCGAGGCCAATCAGGAACAGGTGCTCGCGCTCGATGTCGGTCAGCATCAGCGCACGGGCGATGCGATCGAGCACGTCGGCCGACGGCGCTCCGCCACGGCCCTGCTCCAGCCACGTGTACCAGGTCGCGCTGATATTGGCGCGCTGGGCCACCTCCTCGCGACGCAGCCCGGGCGTGCGCCTGCGGCTGCCACCGAGGCCGAACGCGGCGGCATCGAGCCGGGTGCGGCGGTCCTTCAGGTAGGTCCCGAGCAGGTTTTCAGCGATCGTGGGCTCGCTCATCCTGTTAGCTATTATACCCTGATAAGGTCACTGCTTTACCTGGATACTCGTAGCGCAGATGGTTGCCGCCACCAACCCTCTGGAGATTGCCTCATGCGTGTATTCGTCACCGGCGCCACCGGCTTCGTCGGCTCCGCCGTCGTGCGGGACCTGATCGCCGCCGGCCATCGGGTTACCGGCCTTGCCCGCTCGGACGCGGGCGCCGCAGCGCTCGCGGCCATGGGAGCCGAGGTCCATCGCGGCTCCCTGGAGGACCACGCCTCGTTGCGCAGCGGCGCGGCCGCGTCCGACGGTGTCCTGCACCTCGGCTTCAATCATGACTTCTCGAAATTCCTCGACAATTGCGAGCTGGACCGTCGCGCCATCCTGGCGCTCGGCGAGGAGCTCGCGGGCTCCGACCGCCCCCTCATCGTCACCTCCGGCGTCGCGCTACTCGCGCCCGGACGGCTCGCGACCGAGGACGACGAGGCCGCGAAACATTTCCCGCGTGTGTCGGAATCGGCGGCGCTGTCGCTCGCCGGCGTCCGCGCCGCCGCGGTTCGGCTTCCACCGTCCACGCATGGCGAGGGAGATCACGGCTTCGTTCCGATCCTCATCAATCTCGCGCGCGAGAAAGGCGTGGCCGCCTATATCGGCGACGGCAGCAACCGCTGGCCGGCCGCACACCGCCTTGACGCCGCGCGCGTCTACCGCCTCGCGCTGGAGCAGGGCGCCGTCGCGAAG
This sequence comes from Bradyrhizobium cosmicum, assembly GCF_007290395.2. Taxonomy (NCBI): domain Bacteria; kingdom Pseudomonadati; phylum Pseudomonadota; class Alphaproteobacteria; order Hyphomicrobiales; family Nitrobacteraceae; genus Bradyrhizobium; species Bradyrhizobium cosmicum. The sequence goes on from NZ_CP041656.2 coordinate 4,138,081, forward strand.
CACTATCATGCGATCGCCGAGGAAGGCGTGCCGTTCAAGGCGATTGCAGAAGTGATCGGCCGGCGGCTCGGCGTGCCGGTGGTCTCAAAGTCCGCCGATGAAGCCGAGGCGCATTTCGGCTGGTTCGCGCGGTTCGCATCCATCGACGTTCCGACCTCGAGCGCGAAGACACGGGCCCTGCTCGGCTGGGAGCCCAAAGAAAAAGGGCTGATCGAGGATCTCGACCAGCCCTGCTACTTCAAGGTCTGACGGCGCGCGGCGCGCCCAAAGACGGCAGACATCCCGTCACCCTGAGGTGGCTGCGCCAGCGGCCCTCGAAGGGCGACGGCCCGGCTGCATCTCGGCCGTGCATCCTTCGAGGCTCGCTCCGCTCGCGCCTGAGGATGACGGATCGAACAAGATCAGTCCGTCGTGATCGCGGTTTCCATGTCAGTCGGATCGATCTGCCTGGCGAGGGCAGCATTGAGCTTGTCGCGATCGAGCTCGCCCTCCCACCAGGCGACGATCACGCAGGCCACGCCGTTGCCGCACAGGTTGGTCAGCGCGCGGCACTCGCTCATGAACTTGTCGATGCCGAGCACGATCGCCATGCCCGGCACGAGCCGCGGATCGACCACGGCCAGCGTGGCGGCGAGCGTGATGAAGCCGGCGCCGGTGATGCCGGAAGCGCCCTTCGAGGTCAGCATCGCCACGACCAGGATGGTGAGCTGCTGGGCGAAGGAGAGGTCGAAACCAAGTGCCTGCGCGATGAAGAGCGTCGCCAGCGTCATGTAGATGTTGGTGCCGTCCAGGTTGAACGAATAACCCGTGGGCACCACGAGGCCGACCACCGACTTGGAGCAGCCGAGCCGCTCGAGCTTTTCCATCAGCGACGGCAGCGCACTTTCCGACGACGAGGTGCCGAGCACGATCAGCAGCTCGTCCTTGATGTAGGCCAGGAACTTGAAGATCGAGAATCCGGCGAACCGCGCGATGATGCCAAGCACGACGAAGACGAACAGCGCGGCGGTGACGTAGAACGTGGCGATCAGCCCGATCAGGTTGAGGATCGCGCCGGTGCCGAACTTGCCGATCGTGTAGGCCATCGCGCCGAACGCACCGATCGGCGCCGCACGCATCACGATGGAGATGACGCCGAACACTGCATGGGCGGCGTCGTCGATGAAGCTGCGGATCGTATGGCCGCGCTCGCCGAGGCTCATGATCGCGAAACCGAACAGCACCGAGAACAGCAGCACCTGCAGGATCTCGCCCTGCGCGAAGGCGCCGACCACGGTGTCCGGAATGATGTGCAGCACGAAGTCGACGGACTTCTGACCGGCGGCCTGCTTGGCGTAATTTGCGACCGCCGCCTCGTTGGCCGCCGCATTGCCGAAGCCTGCGCCAGGCTTCACCAGATTGCCGATGATGAGTCCGATCACCAGGGCGAATGTCGAGACGACCTCGAAATAGACCAGTGCCTTGACGCCGATGCGTCCGACCTTCTTGGCGTCCTGGATGTGGGCGATGCCCGAGACCACGGTGCAGAAGATGATCGGGGCGATCACCATCTTGATCAGCTTGATGAAGCCGTCGCCGAGCGCCTTGATCCACTCGTTGGTGGCGACCGAGGGCCAGAGCCAGCCGACAATGGCGCCAAGCACGATGGCGATCAGCACCTGGACATAGAGGACTTTGTACCACGGCTTGGCCGCGCTTGGCGCGACCGGCGTTCCCGCCGTCATCGTTGTCGTCGTCATCGTCTCACTCCCCCTCAAACTCAGAGGCCAGCCAAGATCAACTTGGCCGGCCCTGTCAATTGGAACTGGTCGGAATCGACGCCTTACCGGCGATCGACGATCCGGCGCGCCGCCGGCATCAGCGTCGCGCCAAGCGCGTTCTTGACCAGCGAGCCGGCGATGAACGGCAGCAAGCCGACCTGCCAGGCCTTGGCAACGCCAAGACCGAGACCAAAGGCCAGCCAGCCGAAGCCCGCGGCCAGGATCACGACGTGGCCGACGGCCATCGCCGCAAACAACCGCACGACGCTGCGATCCCAGCCGCGCTCGGCGAGCCAGCCGGTGACGAAGGCAGCGCCGATGAACCCGAACAGGTAGCCGGCGGTCGGGCCGACCAGCGGTGCAATTCCACCGATCGGGCCGGCGAACACCGGCAGCCCCATCGCGCCCTCGGCGAGGTAGGCGATCATGGTCGCGCTGCCGAGGCGCCAGCCATAGGCGGCGCCGATCATCAGCACCACCAGCGTCTGCAATGTCATGGGCACATAGGGCAGCGGCAGGTTCACCTTGGCCGATAGCGTCATCAAGGCGGTGCCGAGCGCGATCAGCACCACGGCTCGCAAGGCGCCTACGGCTTCGCCCGGACGGGTCGGCCACATCAAGGCGGCGAGAGAAGAATGTGCGGCGGAGGTGGGCGCGGAACGGTCGGACAAGATGCACTCCAGAATGCTATCGAAACTGGCGGCTATTTAAGCCAGTGGGCGATCCGGTCAACCGCCTCGCGCATCTCATCAGCCGAGCGTGCATAGGACAGTCTTATGAACGAGCGGCCATGGATGGGATCGAAATCGAGCCCCGGCGTTGCCGCAACATGGGCCTGCTCCAGCATCTGCTTGGCGAACTCGAAACTGTCCGAGGTGAAATCGGAGACGTCGGCATAGAGATAGAAGGCACCGTCGGCAGGCAGGAACTTGCTGAGGCCCGCCTTGGGCAGTCCCTCGATCAGAATCCGCCGGTTTTCCTGATAGCCGTGCTTGATCTCCTCCATCTCGGCCGCACCGTCGAAGGCGGCTTCGGCCGCGATCTGCGACAGTGACGGTACCGAGATCGACAGGTTCTGCTGGAGCCTTTCGATCGGCCGCACCAGCACGTCAGGCACGACCATCCAGCCGACGCGCCAGCCCGTCATGCAGAAATACTTCGAGAACGAGTTGATCACGAGTGCGTGCTCGGACAGCGACGCCGCCGTCACCGCCGGAAACGCGTAGTCGAGCCCGTGATAGATCTCGTCGGAGATGAAGCGGATGCCGGCGTCCTCTGACGCCGCGATCAGGCCGGCGAGCGCCTCGCGGGACATCATCGTACCCGTCGGGTTGGCCGGGCTTCCGACCAGCACGCCCTTCAGTGGCGCTTTCCGATGGGCCGCCAGCAGCGCCTCGCCGGTCAGCGCGTGGCGCGTCTCGTTGGTAGTCTCGATTAGCACCGGCTCGCAGCCGAGCGCGGTCAGGATATGACGGTAAGGCGGATAGCCCGGCACCGTCACGGCGACGCGATCGCCGGGCTCGAACATCGACAGGAAGGCGAGGATGAACCCGCCGGACGAGCCCGTGGTCACCACGATCCGCTCGGGGCTGACATCGCAGCCATAGGCATCGCGATAATGCCGCGCGATGCGCGCGCGCAGGCTGGGGATGCCGAGCGCAGAGGTATAATCGATCCGCCCCGCCTCGAGCGCCGCATGGGCGGCCGCAATCGCGGTCTTCGGAGCACCCGTCGCGGGCTGGCCGACCTCCATGTGAATGACATGGCCTCCGGCCGCCTCGATTCGGGCTGCCGCGGCCATCACGTCCATCACCATGAACGGGGGGACGTCGCTGCGGTGGGAGGGCTCGAGCCACTGCCCCAACCGGTTCCTCAATGTCGCATCGTGCATCGAATTCTGCTATTTCGCTGGCGAACCGGTCGGTTCCGGTCCGGGAAACGGAGCGCTTGCGCCCCAGACTGGCCGCATTGTACGGCTCATAAGGGATAGGGCTTGGAAGGGCATATCGCGTATCCTGTCCGCCGCCAATCGCCAAAACCAATCACCAAACCGCTTTTCAAGACCGTTTGACCAAGCCCCTTGTTGACCCAGACCGCCTGATGTTGCTCCAGATCGCTTTGCGCAAGAAGGCCACCGCCCTCACCGCCCTCGTCACCGCGGCGGCGATCGCGCTGTTGCCGATGCCGGCGGCGCAGGCGCAGGGCAAGGGCCCACCGGTCCTGCGCGACACCGAGACCGAGCAGCTGCTGCGCGAATATACCCGACCGATCCTGCGCGCCGCCGGCCTGGAGAAGCAGAACATCCAGATGGTGATCGTCAACGAGGGGTCGTTCAACGCCTTCGTTGCCGACGGTCGCCGCATCTTCGTCAATTACGGCGCGATCCTGCAGTCGGAGACGCCGAACCAGATCATCGGCGTGCTCGCGCACGAGACCGGGCATCTGGCCGGCGGTCATCTGTCCAAGCTGCGCGAACAACTCGCCACCGCCCAGACCCAGATGATCATCGCGATGCTGCTCGGCGCCGGCGCGATGGTCGCTGGCACCACACGTGGCAGCAGCTCGGGCAACAACGGGCTTGCCAATGCCGGCGCCGCTGCGATCGCGGGACCTCAGGAGATGATCCGCCGGACGCTGCTGTCCTACCAGCGCCAGCAGGAAGAGAACGCCGACCGCGCCGGCGTCAAATTCCTGACCGCGACCCAGCAGTCGCCGAAGGGCATGTACGAGACCTTCAAGCGCTTCACCAGCGAGAGCCTGTTCGCCGCGCGCGGCGCCGATCCTTATCTGCAGTCGCACCCGATGCCCGCCGAGCGCGTCGCCTCGCTTCAGGAGCTCGCCAGTTCGAGCCCCTATTGGGACAAGAAGGACGACCCGGCATTGCAGCTGCGCCACGACATGGTGCGCGCCAAGATCTCGGCCTTCATGGAACGGCCGGAGACGGTGTATCGCCGCTATCCGCAGACCAACGACAGCATGCCCGCACGCTATGCCCGTGCCATCAGCACCTATCTGCACGGCGATCTGCGCAGCGCGCTCGCCCAGATCGACGCGCTGATCCAGGTCCAGCCCAACAACCCGTACTTCTACGAAGTGCGCGGCCAGGCCCTGCTGGAGAGCGGCAAGCCTGCCGAGGCGATCCCTGCCCTGCGCAAGGCGGTGCAATTGTCGAACAATTCGCCCCTCATCGAGATGTTACTTGGGCAGGCTCTGGTTGGAACCGATAATAAGGCCTACACGGACGACGCCGTTCGGATTCTCCGCGCCGCGGTGGCACGGGAGCCCGAGGCCGTGCTCGGCTATACCCAGCTCGCGATGGCCTATGGCCGCAAGGGCGACTATGCCGAGGCCGATCTGGCGTCCGCGCAGGCCGCTTACCTGCGCGGCGACAACAAGACCGCCCGCGAACTTGCCACGCGCGCAAAGACCCGTTTCGCCGTCGGCACGCCCGGATGGGTCAAGGCCGACGACATCGTGGCGGCCAAGCCGTCCCGAAACTAGCTCGACCCGAACGACGCCTGAAACCACGACGTCACGACCCAAGCTTAAGTCCGCCGGGACGTTTTCCGAAACCTGCTTTGGATAAGAGGATTTGCCTATGCCTTCGCTGCGCCTGCTTGCTCCCGCGCTGTTTGCGCTCGCCATGTTCGGCGCGACCGTGCCCGCGTCGGCCGACAGCTTCTCCGATAACCAGCGCACCGACATCGAGGCGATCGTCAAGAACTACCTCGTCACCCATCCCGAGGTGCTCGAGGAAGCGATGGCCGAGCTCACCAAGCGCCAGGCCGCGGCCGAGACGCAGAAGCACGAGGCCAGCATCGCGCAGAACGCCGACGCGATCTTCAACTCGCCGCACCAGGTCGTGCTCGGCAACAAGGACGGCGACGTCACCTTCGTCGAGTTCTTCGATTACAATTGCGGCTACTGCAAGCGCGCGATGGACGACATGCTCAACCTCATGAAGGGCGATCCCAAGCTGAAGGTCGTGCTGAAGGAGTTTCCGGTGTTGAGCCAAGGCTCGGTCGAAGCGGCGCAGGTCGCCGTCGCCGTCCGCATGCAGGATCCCTCCGGCAAGAAATATCTCGACTTCCACCAGAAGCTGCTCGGCGGCCGCGGCGCCGCCGACAAGGCGCGCGCGCTTCAGGCGGCCAAGGAAGCCGGCCTCGACACCGCCAAGATCGAGAAGGACCTCGGCAGTCCCGAGGTGCGCGCCACCATCGAGGAGAATTTCAAGCTCGCCGAAGCAATGGGCATGAACGGCACGCCGAGCTACGTGATCGGCAAGCAGATCGTGATCGGCGCCGTCGGCCTCGAGGGCCTCAAGGAAAAGATCGGCGTCGCCCGCTGCGGCAAGGCGACTTGCTGACAAGGCGACCTGCTGGTCGTCTTCAAGACATCACGCGTCAAAGGCCGGCTGAAGAGCCGGCCTTTTCTTTTTGCGAGCCGGCCGGCGCAATCGTGTCGCAAAGCCCGCGCACGCATTCATCTGGCGTTCAACAAACAAATGCCGCGGAACCGCAGATGTTCCGGAACTACTGATATCTCCTTTCGTTGTTGGCGCGGGCAATGACGCAAATGAACACGTGAGGAGAATTTCAATGTCGAACCGCTTTATGATCTCGGTGGCCACGCTTGCGCTGTTCGCGGGCACCGGCCTTGCCAACGCTCAGGGCACCATGAACCGCGACAGCGGTGGTGGCGCCGGTGGCGCGCAGATGCAGCACTCGCAGCCTTCAAGCGGCGCGGCTGAGCGCGGCGCGATGGGCAAGGAAGCCGCTCCCGAGAAGGGCACTGTCGGCCAGGCCGGCGGCGCCATGAAGCCCGGCGGAGCTGCCGAGGAGAAGTCGTCTGGCGCGATGGAGAAATCAGGCGGGATGGAAAAGTCCGGCCCGATGAACAAGAACGCGGCCGACGACAAGGCCGGCGCGGCGAAGGGTGAGCACGCCCAGGGCGCGCAGGACAAGTCCATGCAGGACAAGTCGAAGAGCACGATGGACAAGTCCCAGATGGACAAGTCCAAGAGCACTGAGACCGACACCAAGAGCGGCAACATGAACGCCCAGACCAAGGGCGCTGACAGCAAGGCTGCTGCCGACACCAAGGCTGGCGACGCCAAGTCCCAGACCACGACCGGCACCGCCTCGGCGACCGCTTCCGCTCCTCCGCCCGAGAAGCGGACCGAGATCACCTCTGCGATCAAGTCGACGAAGATCGAAGAGACCACCAACGTTAACTTCAACATCTCGGTGGGTGCCGCGATCCCGGCGTCCGTTCGCTTCCACCCGCTCCCGCCCCGGATCGTCGAAATCTATCCGGAGTGGCGCGGCTATGACGTGATCTACGTCCGCGGCCAGTACATCATCGTTCGCCCGCAGACCCGCGAGATCGTGTACATCATCGAAGGCTAAGCAGCCTCGCTGACGCACCAAGGAGCCCTTGCCGAGAGATCGGCAGGGGCTTTTGGCGTCTTGGGCGGCCTCGCGCGCCCGGGCAGCCATGGCTCGGACTGGTTAACAAGCAATTTCCGAGACTTCCGCACAGGTTTTTGCACCCCGGATGAGGTGCCTGAAGGCCTCCGCGAGGCCCTTCAAGGCTTCCCCTGACGCGCTTTGTTACCTATAACCCGGCCACGCCGAAGCACCTCCGCCGGGATTTGAATGGCTGAACCTGCGACCGACACGATCCTCGTTCTCAACGGGCCGAACCTCAACATGTTGGGGACGCGCGAGCCCGAGAAGTACGGCCATGCCACGCTGGCCGACGTCGAGGCGCTGTGCCGCGAGACGGCAGCTTCATTCGGCCTCAAGGCCGATTGCCGGCAGTCCAACCGCGAGGGTGAGCTGATCGACTTTATCCACGAGGCGCACGCCCGCAGGATGAAGGGCATCATCATCAATGCCGGCGGCTATTCACACACCTCGATCGCGCTGCACGACGCGCTGCTCGCGGTGCAGATCCCGACCGTCGAAGTGCACGTGACCAATATCCATGCCCGCGAAAGTTTCCGCCACCACTCCTATACCGCACGCGCAGCGTTCGCTTCGCTCTGCGGTTTCGGCATCGAGGGCTACCGCCTCGCCATTCAGGGCCTTGCCGCCAAGCTTGGCATCAAGCCCAAAGCCTGACGCTCCCTCCTCACACAGAACATTCGGATAAAGAACATGGCGCGCCAGCCAGACGACAAAGCAGCCGCAAAGTTTTCCAGCGAGGATTCCGCGCTCGTCCGCGAGCTCGCACTCCTGCTCGACGAGACCAGCCTCACCGAGATCGAGATCGAACGCGCCGGCCTGCGCCTGCGCGTCGCCCGCAACATCAGCGTCGCCGCGACGATGCCGGCGCCGATGGCGCACACAGCGCCCGTGGCGATCGCCACAGCCGCCGCCCCTGCGGCTGCCGCGCCCGACCTGTCGAAGCATCCAGGTGCCGTGACATCTCCGATGGTCGGCACCGCCTATTGGGCGCCGGAGCCCGGCGCGAAACCGTTCATCGAGGTCGGCAGCAAGGTCTCGGTGGGCCAGACGCTGCTCATCATCGAAGCCATGAAAACGATGAACCAGATCCCCTCGCCGCGTGCCGGCACGGTGACGCAGATCCTGGTCGAGGACGGCCAGCCGGTCGAGTACGGCGAGCCGCTCGTTATTATTGAGTGAGGGAGTGGCGAAGTGCGAGTAGCGAATAGCTGCTCCGCCCCATTCGCCATTCGCTGTTCCCCATCGCCCCCTGAGGCAAAATGTTCGACAAGATCCTCATAGCCAATCGCGGCGAGATCGCCCTTCGCATCCTGCGCGCCTGCAAGGAGCTCGGGATCGCGACCGTCGCCGTGCACTCGACTGCCGACGCTGACGCCATGCATGTGCGCCTGTCGGACGAAAGCGTGTGCATTGGGCCGCCGCCGTCCAAGGACAGCTATCTCAACGTACCCGCGCTGCTCGCGGCCTGCGAGATCACCGGCGCGGATGCCGTGCATCCCGGTTACGGCTTCCTGTCCGAGAACGCGCGCTTCGCCGAAATCCTCGGCGAGCACAATCTGCATTTCATCGGCCCCAAGGCCGAGCATATCCGTCTGATGGGCGACAAGATCGAGGCCAAGAAGACGGCCAGGAAGCTCGGCATCCCCGTCGTGCCCGGCTCCGACGGCGCGGTCGGCCCCGAGGACGACGCGATGGCGATCGCCAGGAAGATCGGCTTTCCCGTGCTGGTGAAGGCGGCAGCCGGCGGCGGCGGGCGCGGCATGAAGGTCGCGCAGAGCGAGGCGGACCTTCTGGTGGCTTTGTCGACGGCGGCGAACGAAGCGAAGTCGGCCTTCGGGGACGCCTCGGTCTATCTCGAGAAATATCTCCAGAAGCCGCGCCACATCGAAATCCAGATCCTCGGCGACGGCCGCGGCGGCGCCATCCATCTCGGCGAGCGCGATTGCTCGCTGCAGCGCCGTCACCAGAAGGTCTGGGAGGAAGGCCCCTCGCCCGTGCTGGCCGCGGCGGCGCGCGCCAAGATCGGCGAGACCTGCGCCAAGGCGATGCGCGAGATGAAATATCTCGGCGTCGGCACGATCGAATTCCTGTTCGAGGACGGCGAGTTCTACTTCATCGAAATGAACACCCGCATCCAGGTCGAGCATCCCGTCACCGAGAGCATCACCGACATCGACCTCGTGCTGGAGCAGATCCGTATCGCCGCCGGCGGCGATCTGCCGGCCAAGCAGAACGAGATCCAGATCATCGGCCACGCGATCGAGTGCCGCATAAACGCCGAAAATCCGCAGACCTTTCGGCCTTCGCCGGGCCGCATCACGCAATACCACCCGCCGGGCGGGCTCGGTGTCCGCATCGATTCCGCAGTCTATCAGGGCTATACTATCCCGCCCTATTACGACTCCCTGGTGGGCAAGCTGATCGTGCACGGCAAGACCCGCGCCGAATGCCTGATGCGACTGCGCAGGGCGCTGGACGAGATGGTGGTCGAGGGCATCGAGACGACGCTACCGCTGTTCCGCGACCTGGTTCGCGAGGACGACATCATCAACGGCGACTACCACATCCACTGGCTGGAGCAGTACCTCGCGGGCAAGGCTGCCCCCGCCGCGAAATAACTTCAGCGGACCATGGAACTCGGTGGCCTGAACCGCGTTCTGGTTCGGTTGGGACGGTTCCAAGGGGGCGTATTGAACTTCACGAGCGTAACAGGGCGAGACCGTCGTGACGGCTGAGGCGCAGCGGCGGCGCGCGGTTTGGCACGTCCTGCTGGTGACAGCGGGGCTTTTGGTGTTGGCCGTGATCAGCGCCGGCTCGGTCTATCTCGTCAACAAGGCAAGAGACGACAACAAGTGGGTCCTTCACACCATCGAGGTGGAGAACCAGCTCAACACTCTGCTGCTTGAAATCCGCCGGGCCGAAAGCGGCGCTCGCGGCTTTCTGTTGACCCAGGGGCAGACTTTCAAGACCGACCACGAGAAGGCCGTCGCGGCCATCCGTCCTGTCCTCGACCGGGTCACGCGCCTGACCAGCGACAATCCGCTGCAACGTGACAGCATGGAGAAGCTGCACACGGCCATCGATAGCCGTCTCGGCCAATTCGCACAGGAAATGGACTTCATTCGGCGGGGACAGCCCGACCGGGCTACGGCGCTCGTCCGCGAGGCCGCCGCTGCGGACACCACGTCCGCAATCAGCCGCACCGCGGGCGCAATGATCGAGGAAGAGGAGCGACTGTTCCGCCTTCGCTCGATGAACGCGGACCGTAGCCAGACCTTCGCCGCATCGATGACGGCCATCGGCTCCGCCCTCGTCGTACTGCTGGCGCTGATTTCGACCTGGCTGGTCCGGCGCTCCGCGCGGGCCCGCGACGAGGCCGAGACGCGGCTGCGCGACGCCAATCTCAACCTGGAGGCCATCGTCGACGAGCGCACGGCGGACCTGCGCGAAGCCAACAACGAGATCCAGCGCTTTGCCTATATCGTCAGCCACGATCTGCGCTCGCCTCTGGTCAACATCATGGGCTTTACCAGCGAACTCGAGGAGCTCAGCGGCGACGTCTTCCGCCGCATCGGCGGGCTCACCCAGGCCGCGACCGGCGGGCCGCCGCCGGCTGCCGGCGAAATCGCGCTCGAAGGCCCCGACAAGCAGCTTTCGGCTGACTTCTCCGAAGCGCTCGGCTTCATCAAGTCGTCGATCGCCAAGATGGACCGCCTGATTTCGGCGATTCTCAATCTCACCCGCGAGGGCCGGCGCGAATTCGAGCCGGTGAAGATCGACACACGCGAGCTGATCGAGGCGATCGTGTCGACGCTGGCGCATCAGGCCTCGGAAGCCCAGGCCGAGATCCACGTCGAACCGCTGCCGAATATCGTCAGCGACCGTCTTGCGCTGGAGCAGATTTTCTCCAATCTGATCGACAACGGGATTAAGTATCTCAAGAACGGCGTTCCCGGCGAGATCAGAATCCGGGGGCGCACCAAGCTCGGATACGCTATCTTCGAGATCAGCGATAACGGCCGCGGCATCGACCCGAAGGATCATCAGCGGATCTTCGACCTGTTCCGGCGTGCGGGAACCCAGGACAAACCCGGTCAGGGCATCGGTCTTGCGCATGTGCGTGCACTTGTGCGTCGCCTCGGGGGCACCATGTCGGTATCGTCGGAACTGAATACGGGCAGCACCTTCATCGTTACGCTGCCGATCAACTGGAACGCCAGCAACCGGAACTCGGACCAATGACTCTGCCTGTCAGCATTATCATGATCGAGGACGACGAGGGACATGCGCGGCTGATCGAGCGCAACATCCGTCGCTCCGGCGTCAACAACGAGATCATCCCCTTCACCAACGGCACCGATGCGATGAAGCACCTGTTCGGCGCCGACGGCACCGGGCTCACGCAGAAGGGCAACGCGCTGCTGATCCTGCTCGACCTCAATCTTCCCGACATGACCGGGATCGATATCCTGAAGCAGATCAAGGAAAACAAATATCTGAAGGCCTCGCCCGTGGTGGTGCTGACCACCACCGACGATTCCCAGGAAATCAAGCGCTGCTACGAGCTCGGCTGCAACGTCTACATCACCAAGCCGGTCAATTACGAGAATTTCGCCAACGCCATCCGGCAGCTGGGTCTGTTCTTCTCGGTCATCCAGGTCCCGCCCGCCGCCTCATGAACCAGCGCACGCCCACATTGCTCTACATCGACGACGACGCGGCGCTGGCACGCCTTGTCGATCGCGGCCTGACGCGACGCGGCTACAAGGTGGTCCATGCCGCCAGCGGCGAGGAAGGCCTCGAGCAGATCCGTCGCGCGCAGATCGAGGGCGGCATCGATGTCGTGGCGCTCGACCAGTACATGCCCGGACTCGACGGGCTGGAGACGCTCGAGCAGATCATGGCGATCGCGGGCGCACCGCCCGTGGTGTTCGTCACCGCCTCGCAGGATTCCAGCATCGCGGTCACCGCGCTGAAGGCGGGCGCGTCCGACTATCTCGTCAAGGACGTCAGGGGCGACTTCATCCCGCTGCTCCACGTCGCTGCCGACGGCGCGCTGCGCCAGGCCGAATTGCAGAAGGCGCGCGAGGAAGCCGAAGCCGAGATCCACGCCTCGCGCGACCGCTACGCGGCCCTCGCCGCCGAACGCGAGCTCTTGCTGCGCGAGGTCAACCACCGCGTTGGCAACTCGCTCCAGATCATCGCCTCGCTGCTGCATCTGCAGGCAAGCTCCGCCGGCCAGGACGAGGTCAAGGCGGCGCTCACCAACGCGATGGGGCGCGTCGCCGCGGTGGCGCAGGTGCATCGCCGCCTCTACACCTCGCAGGATCTGAAGAGCGTCGTCCTCAATCAATATCTGGACTCCCTGCTCGAGGATTTGCGGCGCTCGGCCGAAGGCAACCGGATGTCGCGCCTGACGGTGAAGGCCGAGGCGATCGAGATCGATCCGGACCGCGCCGTCGCCGTCGGCATCATCGTCAACGAGCTGGTGATGAACGCGGTGAAATACGCCTATCCCGACGGCGCCGGCCCCATCCATGTCGAGCTGACCTCGCAGGGCGACGATCTGCTGCTGTCGATCACGGACGACGGCGTCGGCGACAAGGTCAAGGCCGATCCGCGCTCCACCGGCATGGGCCAGCGCATCGTCGCGGCGATGGCCACCAAGCTGGATGCCACCGTCGAGCGCGACCCCGCCCATTCCGGCACCCGCATTCTCCTCAAGTTCCGCCGCGTGCCAACGACGCCCCACCGGGCGAGCAGCGCCGCGGCGAGCTGACCCGCGATTGCACGGGGTTCCTCACCATCGCAACCCCACCGCGATCCTGCTATTGTTGCGAACCATGACTTCGCGCGACTCCGCTTCGTCTGAAATCACGCCGGCCGTGCTGCTGCGGGCCTATGCCTGCGGCATCTTCCCGATGGCCGAAAGCGCCGACGATCCGACCCTGTTCTGGGTCGAGCCGGAATTGCGCGGCGTGATCCCGCTCGCGGGATTTCGCGTCGCCTCGCGGCTCGCGCGCACCGTGCGTTCGGATCTGTTTCGCGTGACCGTCAACACCGCCTTCAAGGCGACCATCGCCGGCTGCGCCGCGCCGCAGCCCGGACGCGAGGACACCTGGATCAACAAGCGCATCCGTGACCTCTATGGCGGCCTCTACGACCTCGGCCATTGCCACAGCGTCGAGGCCTGGCAGGGCGACGATCTCGTCGGCGGGCTCTACGGCGTCAGCCTCGGACGCGCCTTCTTCGGCGAGAGCATGTTTCACACCGCACGCGATGCCTCGAAGGTCGCGCTGGTGCACCTGGTCGCGCGGCTCATTCATGGCGGCTTCGAGCTGCTCGACACGCAATACGTCACCGAGCATTTGAAGAGTTTTGGCGCGGTCGAGATTCCGCGGCGGCGCTACACGGCGCTGCTCGACAAGGCCCTCGCCGGCGAGCCCGGCGATTTCCTCAGGCTCGCAGGAGGCGCCGCGATCCCGGGCGCACGAGCGCTCGAGATCATCGCTTCCCGGCAATAAGTCTGAGAGCCTGGCGGCCGAACCCGGGGGATTTGGCCTAGCGGCCAAACCCCGGAATACCGAACAGACCCGGACGCTGCTCCGGCGGCGGGGGCGGTGGCGGCGCCGGTTGCTGCTGCTGGATCGGCGGCAAGGGCTGCGGAGGACGCTGCTGCACGGCCTGCTTGGGCGCGGCCTTCTTCTGCGCGGGTGGCGGGGGTGCCGTGGCCGGCTTGTTCGCGGGATCTGGCGCCGCCGTCGCGATGGTCTGCTGCGGCTCTTTGCAGTCGGTCAGCCAGATGTCGTAGATCGGGTGCTCGACGCCGTGCAGGCCGGGGCTCGCCGCATACATCCAGCCCGAGAAGATGCGCTTCACCTCGCCCTGCAAGGTGATCTCGTCGACCTCGACGAAGGCGTCGGTATTGGCGGCTTCCGTCGCCGGCCGCGTGTAGCAGGCGTCGGTCTTGACCCTGAGCGCACCGAACTGGACCGTCTCGCCGATATCCTCGTCGAAATTGATGATGCGTCCGGTGATCTTGTCGAGGCCGGAGAAGGTCGCCTTCTTGTTCACGATCTTCTGGGCCGGCGGCTCGGTCACGACCTCGTCGCCCGGCTGCAGGCTCGCCGGCGTCTGCGGCACCGGCCCGCCCTTCTGCTGGGGCTGGCGCTGACCGGGCGCACCCGGGGCGCCCTGCGGCGGCGCGACCGCGACGGGCGGCACCTGGTTCGGCGGCGCGGCGGCGGAGCCCGGCGGCGGCGCCAGCGGCTGGGACTCGACCGGCCCCGGCATCACGTTGCCCTGCCGTCCCTGGGGCGGCGGCATCGGACGCGACGGCAGCACGCGGCCCTGCGGCGGCAGCGCGGGGACCTCCTCGTCGTCCTCATCGGGCATCTGCGGCTGCGGCTGACCACGCGGAATCGCGCCGGGCGGCCGCGGCGGCGGATCGGAGAAGATCGTGCCGATCTGCGCCTGCGCGGGCGTCGCAACCGTCAGTGCGGTGGCGGCCAGAAGCGCCGCAAGACTTGTCAGGGTAAAGGTTCGAACCATTGTCTCGCGCGGCTTCAACAGCGAATCGGGCTTGCTGGACATTCTACAGGGGATACCGCCGCTCGCAGGTCATCGGGTTAACACGGCGAATACGGCGGGGAAAGGGCGGCATTCCTGCCCTGTCCGGCGCCATCTGGCCAGAGCGGCGGCCGAGTGGGATAGTCGGCAAGCTCCTCCCCGGGGCCGAGGCGGGCATCGCCCCCGAAAATTGCGTCCAACGATAACCAGAACCTCAAGGGTCCCTCCCCATGCCCGTCGTGCTCGATCCCGATGCCGCCGCCGTCTACAAGGCCTTCCAGGAGGCCGGCCGGCCCGCCTACGAGAGCCTGACCGCGGACGAAGCGCGCGCCTATTACGCGCAGGCCCGCTTTGCCACCAATCCTGACGCCCCGGAGCTGGCGCGCGTCGCGCCGCTTGCGATCCCGGCTCCGCACGGCACGATCCCGGCACGCATCTATGTTCCGAAGCAGCCACGTCTGCAGCATGGCCTGTCGCCCGCTCTGGTGTTCTTCCACGGCGGCGGCTGGGTGATCGGCGATCTCGACTCCCACGATGTCGTCTGCCGCCAGCTTGCCGACGCTGGCGCGTTGGTCGTCATATCGATCGACTATCGCCTCGCGCCCGAGCACAAATTTCCCGCCGCCGCCGATGACGCGATCGCCGCCACCAAATGGATCGCCGCCAACGCGCGCGAGCTCGGCATCGACGCCGCGCGCCTCTCGATCGGCGGCGACAGCGCCGGCGGCAACCTTGCGGCCGTGGTCGCGCTCGCGGCGCGTGACGGCGACGGTCCGAAAATCGCAGGCCAGGTCCTGATCTACCCGGCGACCGATTTCGCCATGACGCACGGCTCGCACAGCGAGCCCGAGACCAGCGTGCTGCTGACGCATTCGGTGATCCGCTGGTTCCGCGATCACTACCTCAACGGCGCCGCCGACATCCACGATTGGCGCGCCTCGCCGGCACGCGCGACAAACCTTGCCGGCCTGCCGCCGGCCTATGTGCTGACCGCCGGCGCCGATCCCCTGCGCGACGAAGGCGACGAATACGCCGCGCGCCTCAAGCAGGCCGGCGTGCCCGTCACGTACAAGCACTATCCCGGCCAGTTCCACGGCTTCTTCACGATGGGCAAATTGCTCCAGCAGGCCAATGTCGCCGTCAGCGAGATCGGCGCGTGGCTGAAGGGATTCGGCTGACGCGTGACGATCCGCAAGCGTTGGCCTGTCCCTTGACGAAGGCCATCAGCGGCCGCATATTCTGGCCAGAAATTCTGGCTAGAATAACGGAACTGGAAAGACTGAACATGTCCAAGCGAGTCTGGTCGGTGCAGGACGCAAAGAACCGCTTCAGCGAGGTGGTCATTGCGGCGCAACGCGCGCCACAGACCGTGACGCGGCATGGCAAACCCGCTGTGGTGATCCTGAATGCCGCGGAGTTTGAACGCCTGCAGGAGCTGCAACGCGCGCGGGCACCCTCTCTTTCCGATCTGCTTCTTGAAATGCCGCAAGACGACGAGGAATTTCCGCGCGCGCGCATCGCAATTCGTGACGTCGGCCTCTGATGTTTCTGCTCGACACCGTCACGCTGTCCGAACTGCGTCGGACCAGACGCAACCCGTCCGTGGTCGCCTGGATGGAGCGGCAGCGAACGGCCGATCTTTTCCTCAGCGTCGTCAGCATCGGCGAAATCGAACGCGGAATCGCGCGTCAACGCGCTGCAGATCCGAGCTTTGCAGATGCGCTCGCCGGCTGGCTGGATCGCCTTCTCGCTCTCTACGGCACACAAATCCTGCCGTTTGATCTGCAGACCGCACGTCGCTGGGGGACTCTCAGTGCCGCGCTCGGCAATGAAAGCGCCGACCTCATGATCGCCGCCACGGCGCTCGAGCACGGGCTGACCGTCGTGACGCGCAATGTGTCGGATTTCAAGCCGGCGGGAGTCCGCATCGTCAATCCATTTGAAGGCAAGTAGCCAGCCTCGCCCCTCGAATTGCCATCCCCGGACACTTCAAAATGCACTCTGCTGTTTTGCGCGCACTGACCTGGCTCGGCGGCCAGGGCACGCGCGCGGTCGCCGCCGTCGTGTTCGTCGCCATGGCGGTTCCGCCGCTGGGCGTGCTGCTGCGGCCCTACATCACCGAAGCCATCTTCGTTCTGCTCTGCATCTCCTTCATGCGGGTCGATCTGGCCGCGCTCCACCACCATCTGCGCCGGCCGGCGCTGGTGGCGACCGCCACGGTCTGGACCACGATCGGCGTGCCGCTGATCGTGGGGCTGATCGCGCATGTCACCGGGCTTACCAGCCGCTCGCCCGGTCTCTTCCTCGCGCTGATGCTGCAGGGCATGGCCTCGCCGATGATGGCAGCGCCAGCGCTGGCCGCGCTGATGGGCCTCGATGCCACGCTCGTGCTGGTCACGCTGGTGGCTTCAACCGCGCTGGTGCCGTTCACGGCCTCGCTGTTCGCAGGCCTCTTCCTCGGCGACATGCTCAGCATCTCGCCGCCGGCGCTGGGCCTGAAGCTATCAGGCATCCTCGCGGCATCGCTGCTGGCCGCAACCTTGATCCGATGGACCTTCGGCGCGGACGCGATCCAGCGTCACAAGAAGCCGATCGACGGCTTCAACATCATCATCCTCCTGGCCTTCGCGGCCGCGATCATGGGCGATGTCGCAAGCGAGCTCGTGGCTCAGCCCCTGTTCACGATCGGTCTCGCGGCGCTGTCCTTCGCGATCTATTTCACGCTGCTCGCCGTGACCACGCTGCTGTTCCGCCGCATCGGCTACGAGCGCGCCCTGGCGCTCGGGCTGATGGTGTCACAGCGCAATCTCGGCCTGATGCTGGCCGCGACCGCCGGCGCGCTGCCGCCCACCACATGGCTCTATTTCGCGATGACGCAGTTTCCGATTCATCTGGCGCCCTACATGCTGATGCCGATCGCGCGGCGCTTCACGGCGCGGGCGGTGACTTCCGGCACCGCGCCGGTGAGCAGCAAGCCTGGGCATGTGCTCTGAAGCGATAACGGGAATGCTCCAAACGGGACATTCCGAATGTCGCTTCTCTCGTCCCAAATTTACCCTTGCCAGGGGGAGCCAGCTCTGCTGACAGGCGTCACCCGACCCGCACGGTGAATTCGTTGCCGCGGCCTTCGTCGATGTCGAGCGACCGGGAGAAATATCCATTGGCGGGAGTGCGGACGTAGTCAAGATAGTCCTGCGCAAAGGCGTTCTCCCCGAAGATCACGGCGCCGGGCGCCAACCGTGGCTCGATCAGTTTGAGCACCGGCAGGTACAGCGAAAACGCGCCATCGATCGATAGAACATCAACCTCGCCGCCGACGTCCTTGAGCGTGTCGAGCGCATCGCCCTCGCGGATCTCCACCAGGTCGGCAAGCCCCGCCGCTTCGAGGTGAGCCCGCGCCCGCGTCACTTTCGTGGGTTCGAGCTCGGAGCCGATCAGTTGTCCCCCGCCATTGTCGCGAAGCGCGGCCGCGAGATAAATCGTTGAGACCCCCATCGACGTGCCGAACTCGACGATCCGGGTCGCCCTGCGGGCGCGCACGACCGCGTAAAGGAAGCGGCCATAGGCTGGAGAAATCGCCAGGAAATGATCGGCGTGCCCCCGATACGTCGCCCGATAGTTCATCCGTTCCTCGTCGACAAACCTGGCGGCCAGATCCTTCAGCGTTTCGCCTGATGTCTCGACCTGCGCCATCATCTTGGCCATCAGGTCGCGATCCGCGGCGTCGGCATCGGCGTGGAGTTTGTCGAGCGTCTCTGCGACGCGCTTGCTGCTCAGCAGTGTCATGAAAGTCCCCTTTCGGTGATGGCAAGACCGTTCCGGCCTCGACTGCCCGTTTGCGTAAAGGGAGGTCGCGTTGGCGTCATTACGAAGTCTGGACAAATTATTATCCAGTCTCGCCAAGCGGCATGGTAGATCGAGCGATGCCCATTCTCACAGACAGCTCCGTTGCGTCCGACTGGACCGAGCCCGACGAGGTCGCGCGCCCGGTCGTCGCCTATGGCATGGCGTCGAAGATGGTCGGGTCGTTCGAGCTCGACATGCACTGCCACGCCAAGGGGCAGATCATGCTCGTGCAGCGCGGCGCGCTGAGTTGCCGGGTGGAGGGCGGACTGTGGATCGTCCCGCCGCGCAGCGCCGTCTGGATACCGGGTGGCGCGCTGCACGCCATCAAGGCGACGGGCACGCTCGAAGGTTATAGCGCGTTCGTCGCCGCCGGCATCGATGCGGGGCTGCCGCAACGCTGCAGCACCGTCTCCGTGACGCCCCTGCTGCGTGAACTGCTGTTCCGTGCCGCCAGCCTGCCGTTGTTGTACGACGAGGACGGAGTGAATTCGCGTTTGATCGCGGTGTTGCTCGATGAGATCGCGGCCGCCAAGGTCGAGGACCTGCATTTGCCGATGCCGGTCGATCCGCGGCTGCGCGCTTTGGCCGACCTCATGATGGCCTCACCCTCCGACCGTGGATCGCTGGAGGGGTGGGCAGAGCGCGCCGGCATGAGCGAGCGGACGCTTGGGCGGCTGATCAGCCGGGAGACCGGGATGAGCTTCGGGCGCTGGCGCCAGCAGCTCGGCGTCATGCTCGCGGTGCAGTGGCTGGCCGGTGGCTCCTCGATCCAGCAGGTGGCCGCCGACCTTGGTTATGAAAGCGTGCCGAGTTTCGTCACCATGTTCCGCAAGACGCTCGGCACGTCTCCGGGCAGATACATGGCGGAGCGCCATGCCGGCCGAAACGCGCGTTCTTCGCCTTGGTGACACCGTCCCGCCCGCGCACGGCGTATGTACTACACGCCTACCCCGCCCGCGCCGCGCGCCGCAGCGCCTGCGGCGGCTGGCCGAAGGCACGGATGAAGGCGCGGCGCATGCGCTCGGGGTCGCCGAAGCCGGTCGCTTCTGCAACGAGCTCGATCGCCTCGCGCGAGGACTGCACGCGCTCGCGCGCGACCTCGATGCGCAAGCGCTCGATCGCTTTTGACGGCGTCGTACCGGTCTCTGCGGCAAAGGCGCGGGCGAAATGCCGCGCGCTCATGCCGGCGCGATCGGCGAGGTCTTCGACCGTCAATCGGGCATCCAGATTCTCGCGCGCCCAGGACAGCAGCGCGCCAAAGCGGCCGTTCGGCGTCTTCAACTCCAGCAGCGAGGAGAATTGCGACTGGCCCCCGCTGCGCCGGTGATACAGCACGAGATGCCGCGCGGCCTGCTGCGCGATCTCCTCGCCATGATCCTCGGTGACCATCGCCAGCGCGAGGTCGATGCCGGCGGTGATGCCCGCCGACGTCCAGACATTGCCGTCGTGCGTGAAGATCTGGTCCGGCTCGAACTTCACCTTCGGGTAGCGCGCGACGAAATCGCGCGTGCGTCCCCAATGCGTGGTGGCGCGGCGGCCATCGAGCAGGCCCGCTTCGGCCAGCACATAGGCGCCCGAACAGACGCTGGCGACGCGCACGCCGCGCTTCGCCAGCCGCTGCACGAAGGCGCGCGTGACCTCGCAGCGGGCCGCATCCGCCACGCCCGCGCCGCCCGCGATGACGAGTGTCGTGATCGCATTCGCCGACTTGAAGTCCCGCGCCATCATCTCGACGCCGGACGAGCTGCGCACCAGTCCCGCGTTCAGCGCCAGCACCTTGATCCCGGTCGTTGCCTTGCCGAGACAGCGCGCCGCGACCTCGAACACCGAGATGGGACCTGCCGCGTCGAGCAACTGGAAATCGGGGAAGATCAGGATGCCGATCATGGTCATGTCCGAAAGTGAGGGAATTACGCCATTTTGGACAGAAGGGCATCATGACAGGCTGCACCCGTCAAGCTCATAGTTGGAGGCTCTCATGTCGTCACCGCTCCAGATCGGACTTTTGGTGTTTCCGCGCGTCACCCAGCTCGACTTCACCGGGCCGTTGCAGGTCTTCGCGATGGTCCCGGGCGCAAAGCTGCATCTGATCTGGAAACGGATCGAACCGGTGCCGAGCGATTCCGTGATGACGCTGACGCCGACCACGACGTTCGCCGACTGCCCGCAACTCGACGTGATCTGCGTGCCCGGCGGCGGCGGCACCAACGATCTGCTCAATGACGAGGAGGTGCTGGATTTCCTGCGCAGGCAGGCCGAGGGCGCCAAGTACGTCACCTCGGTCTGCACGGGATCGCTGGCGCTCGGCGCAGCCGGCCTGTTGAAAGGCTACCGCGCCGCGACCCATTGGAGCGCGATGGAGATGCTGAGCCAATTCGGCGCGACACCGACCAAGACGCGCGTCTGCGTCGACCGCAACCGCATCACCGGCGGCGGCGTCACTGCGGGAATCGATTTCGCACTGACGCTGGTGTCGATCCTGGTCGACCGCACCACGGCGGAAGCGATCCAGCTCCAGATCGAATACAACCCCGCACCGCCGTTCAATTCCGGCTCGCCCGACACGGCGCCGGCCGAGGTGCTGGCGCTGCTCAGGGAACGCGGCGCCCAAAACCAGGCGCACCGCCTCGAGGCGGTGAAGCGCGCGGCCGAGCGGGTGAAGTAGGCACTGCCTGCATCAGCATCGTCATTGCGAGCGCAGCGAAGCAATCCAGACTGCCACCGCGGAAAGACTCTGGATTGCTTCGCTGCGCTCGCAATGACACAACAGAAAAAGGCCACCCGGTTTCCCGAGCGGCCTTTCCTGTCTTACGGCGGCTGCACATTTCATCGGGCGATTTCGGAGCTTCCAGACCGGGGGCCTATCTCCCGATCGAGTCCTGGTCGGCGGCCGCTGCATCTCGGGACAGTCGCGAACTGTTGCCCGAACCGAACGCGATGGTCTCCCATCTCCGTAAGATGGGACCATTGAGCCGCATCGCCTGCCGGGCGGCAATGGGCGCGCAGGCGCCATCCCCGCTGTTCCCGTTGTCCACAGCGATGTGAGGCGGATGCTGGTGCATCCAGTCGGACGGTGAAGATTCGGGAGACCGGCAGCCTAGCCGGGGATCCAGGGCTGATAGTCGCCGGTCGCCTTCGGACGCTTGCCGCTGGCGAGCGTCGAGCCCGAGGGGCGGTAGGCGTTGGCGGTGCCGGTGAGATTCGGCTGGTGCGGCTTTTCCCACTCGCGCGGCCGATAGTTGTCCTCGGTCGGCGGAACGTCGACGGTATGATGCATCCAGCCGTGCCAGGACGGCGGGATTCGGCTCGCTTCGGCGTAACCGTTATAGATCACCCAGCGCCGCTCGAAGCCGAGCGTCGGATCGATCACCCCGCCGCGGGTGCGATAGTAGAGGTTGCCCTGCTCGTCCTGGCCGACCAGCTCTCCGTACCGCTTGGTCCAGAGCTGGGTGCCGAACGTCTGGCCACTCCACCAGGTGAAGAACTTGAGAAAGAACTGTTTCATGCGGCAAGGGCCCTGCTTCGTCTGGCCCTGATGCCATCCGGGCGGCGAAATGTCCAGTTCGGCCGGAGCGGACTTGCCCCACGCAAACGCGTGCCCCGCCCCAAATCGGACGCGATCCGTTCATGCCGGGTACAGCGACGGCGTGAAAATCTCCCCTTCACACGCGCACAGCCGCGTGAACCCAGGAACTCTAGCCCACTCGATGGGTTTGCTTCCGGGAAAAGGAGTTTGAACATGAACAGTCTGAAGGTTTTAAGCGCCGCTGCAGCGCTGGCGCTGGTTCTTCCGTTGGCGACGCCGAGCTTCGCTCAGGGCCCCGGCCGTGGCGGTGGCGGTGGTGGCGGCGCTCATTTCGGCGGCGGTGGTGGTGGCGCTCACTTTGGCGGTGGCGGCGGTGGCGCCCGCTTCGGCGGCGGCGGCGCCGGCCCGCGCATGGGCGGCGGCAGCTTCGGTGGCGGTCCGCGGATCGGTGGCGGCGGCAATTTCGCGGCCGGCCCGGCGATGCGTCCGAGCGCTGGACCCGGCTTCGGTGGCGGTGGCCGCCCCGTAGCGACCGCGGGCAACAATTGGCATGGCGGCGGCGGTAACTGGCATCATGGCGGCGGCTGGCGTCGCCATGGCGGCGGCGGCTTCTGGCCCGGCGTCGTGGCGGGTGCGGCGATCGGCGGCATCGGCTCGTACGCCTATTACGGCGGCGGCGGTTATTACAGCGACCCCTACTACTACGGCGATGACAGTTACTATGACGAGCCGTCAGTCGCGGTGGTCCCGGACACTGGCGGAGATTCGTCGGCCTATTGCGCGCAGCGCTTCAAATCCTACGACCCGGCCTCGGGCACGTATCTCGGCTATGACGGCCTGCGCCATCCCTGCCCGTAAGCGCATCGACCATCTCTAGAGGAAGAGGCGTCGCATTGCAGCGGCGCCTCTTTCGTTTGGCGCGCGCACATAGCCCGTTACGCGCGCAGCGCGCGCATCATCCTTGCGATGTTCTGTAAATTTTTATCGCCGATGGACCTGTATTCACCACACCGTGCATATCTACAATGATCCAATCCCAAATTGACCCACTGCTTGATTCGCCTATATCACCGACAGGTATGGGGACTTCGATCTACTGGGAAATGTCATGCCGCGTATCCTCGTGGTAGATGACGATCCGATGGTCGGCGCGACCATCGAGGTCCTGCTTCAACGTCAGGGCTTCGACGTCACGCTGGCCGACGGCGGAGAAACGGGGCTGGCTGCGCTCGAAGCGCAGACGTTCGATGTGATGCTGATCGATATTTTCATGCCGCATATGCGCGGCTTCGAATCCATCCGCATCTTTCACGAACGCGCGCCCGCAATTCCGCTGATCGCGATGTCAGGCTACGCGTTCGCATCATCCGCCTCGCCCTCTCCCGACTTCCTCCGCATGGCGCTGGAGCTCGGGGCTGCGCGCTGCCTGCGCAAGCCGTTCACACCGGACGCGCTGCTGACCACGATCCGGGAATGCCTCGGCGGCTCCGGCGAGGCCGCACTGCCGAAGGACAAGAAAGAAGCACCTTGATCCCCTCGCAGCGTGTCATTCTCGGTGCTGGACTTGCCATCCTCCTGATCATCACCGCCGCCTCGATCGGCCTCGACGTCAAGTCGCGGTCGGACGCGGCCCGCGTCAACCACACTGTCGAGGTGTTGAAGAAGATCTCGGATGTGCACCTCTGGGTTCGCCGCGCCGAGAGCGCGGTGCGCGGCCACGAGATCTACCGCACCGCAGGCTTCGCCGAGGAATTCCAGGCTGCCCGAAGCCGGATCGCACCGGCGCTCGGCGACCTCAAGCGCGCGGTCAGCGACAATTCCGATCAGGTGACGCTGTTCGAGGCCACCGAGCCCCTCATCCTCCGCCGCATCGAGGTCGCGGCCGAGGCGCTGAGGCTGCGCACAAATGGCGATGCCAACGGCTTCAATGCGCTGAGAGACCGCGCCGAGGGCCGCGGCCTGATGGAAACGCTGACAGCAAATCTGGAACGGCTGGCCGCAGGCGAGGAGAAGCTGCTTGCCGACCGCGAGGCCGACTCCCGCCGGACCGGCATCGTGCTGCTCGGGATCGACGTCATCGGCGCGCTGGTGATCCTGCTGCTCGTCGTCATGCTGCTGCGCGAGAGCCGGCGTACGACGGATAAGCTCCAGAGCTCGCTGCACGCGACGCAGGCCGCCAAGGAGGCGCTCGAGGCGGCGGTCGCCGAGCGGACCGCGCACCTCGTCACCGCACATGACGAGCTGCGCTTGTCGGTCAACGTGCTGCAGAGCACGTTCCACAGCATGGCGGAGGCGGTGCTGGTGATCGACGCCGACAGCACCATCCTGTTGTCCAACCCGGCGGCGGAGCGCATGCTGCTGCATCGCACCGGCATGGGCCTCGGCAATTTGCGCGCGATGTCGGACGTCTTCCATGGCGACGGCGTCACGCCGCTCAAGCCCGACGAACTGCCGTCGGCACGCGTGCTCCGCGGCGAGCAATTCGAAGAGCTGGAGATGATCGTCCGCCCGCACAGCGGCAATGGCGTGCGCCATCTCATGATCAGCGGCCGTCCGATGCGTGACGGGCAAGGCAAGGTCACAGGCGCCGTGCTGGTCTATCACGATGCGACGACCTCGCGCGAGATCGAGCGGCAACTGCATCAATCGCAGAAGCTCGATGCGATCGGCAAGCTGACCGGCGGCGTCGCGCACGACTTCAACAACATGCTGACCGTGATCTCCGGCAACACCGAGACGCTGGTCGCGAGCCTGAAGCAGCAGCCCGAGCTGCAGCGCGTGGCGCGGCTGATCGACGATGCGGCCGAGCGCTGCGCCGAGCTGATCCAGCACCTGCTCGCCTTCGCACGCCGGCAGCCGCTGCAGCCGCGCAATGTCGAGATCAACAGTGCGATCGCCGACATCGCAAGACTGCTGCGCCCCACCCTCGGCGAGCAGATCCAGATCGAGACCGTGCTGGAACCGGGCCCGATGACGGCGCATATCGATCCGTCGCGGCTGACCAATGCCGTGCTCAACATGGCGATCAACGCCCGCGACGCCATGCCGAACGGTGGCAAGCTGCTGCTGGAGACCCACCGCGTCGTGCTGGATGAGGCCTATGCGCAGGCCAACGCGGAGGTGCGGCCGGGCCCCTACGTGATGCTCGCGGTCAGCGACACCGGCACCGGCATGTCGGCGGACATCCAGCAGAAGGCCTTCGAGCCGTTCTTCACCACCAAGGAGGTCGGCAAGGGAAGCGGCCTCGGCCTGTCCATGGTCTACGGCTTCGTCAAGCAGTCCGGCGGCCATATCAAGATCTACAGCGAGCAAGGCCACGGCACCACGATCAAGCTCTATCTGCCGCCGGGCGAAGGCATGGTCGAAGCGGCCGCTCCCACGACGCCGCCGGCCGAAGGCGGCGCCGAGACCATCTTCGTGGTCGAGGACGACCCGATGGTACGCAACTTCGTCACCGTTCAGTTGCAGAGCCTCGGCTACAAGACGGTCGCCGCCGCCGACGGCCGCGCCGCGCTGCAACTGATCGAGGCCGGCCAGGCCTTCGATCTCCTCTTTACCGACGTCGTCATCCCCGGCGGCATGAGCGGGCGCGAGCTCGCCGATGAGGTCGCCAGGCTGAGGCCGGGCGTCAAGGTGCTCTACACCTCCGGCTACACCGACAACGCCATCGTCCACCACGGCAAGCTCGACGACGGCGTGATGCTGCTGACAAAACCGTATCGCCGTAACCAGCTCGCCGAGATGATCCGGAAGGCGCTGGGCGGGGGCGGGCTAGCTACCGCGTCGCCAGCACCACGGCCGCCAGCGTGAACATCAGCGCCGCGATCTGCCCGGGCCCGAGCGGCTCGTGTAGCGCGATCGCGGAGGCCGCGACGCCGATCACCGGCACCGCCATGGTGCCGATCGCTGCCACCGAGGCCGGCAGGCGCGACAGCGCGGCGAACCAGCTGACATAGGCGATGCAGAACTGCACCACGGTCGAATACACCAGCAGCCACCAGCCGACCGGCGTCACCAGCTCCAGATGCGAGGTCTCGAAGACGAGGCCGACGATCGCGATCGGAAAGCAGCCGAGCCCGATCTGCCAGGCCGCCGCCGTCACCGGCGGCAGGCGGATCGGGTATTTCTTCAGCAGCACCGTACCGAGCGCAAAGCCCGCCGCCCCGCACAGCGCCATGATGATGCCGGGCAGCTTCGCCGCGCTCGCGGCAATGCCGTTGCCGCCCATGATCGAGGCGAGCCCGACAAAGGCCATCACCAGCGACAGCGTGCGCAACAGGGTCGGCCGCTCGCCCAGCACCGGCCAGGCGATGATCGAGGCCCAGACCGGCATGGTGTAGGCGATGAGCGCCGCCTCGCTCGCCGGCAGCCAGAGCAGCGCCAGCCCCATCAGCACCATCCAGCCGGTGACGTTGAGCAGCCCGGCCAGCACCAGCCGCGGCCAGATCTCGCGCGCAACCCTGAGGCTGTCGCCGCGGACCAGAGCAAGCGCGGCGAGCAGCAACGCGCCCAGCACGCCGGTGACCCCGCGCAGGGTCAGCGGCGGCAGCTCTGAGAGCAGGAACTTCGTCACCGGCCAGTTGAAGCCCCAGCCGATCGAGGTGATGGCGAGGAACATCAGGCCGGCCGGGGCGATGCGCGGTCGCGCATCCCGGCGAGTCGAATCAAGCATGTGGGGACCCCGGCGGAAAACGAGGCCAGCTTGGCGCGGATTCGCCGGCTCCACCACCACCTCGGCGGGCATGCCTGCCCTCACCGTCCGTAGCCCTACGTGAGTCCCCCCGGCGCAACCCCGTCGGCCAAAAATATACCTGCCCTGTGAAGAGCGGGAGGAAGCGCTGGGAACACCACAGGATGGAAATTTTTTCGGTTGGGAATCCCTGAGGACTCACTGATACTTGCTTCCACATCAGGCGCGGGCTTGCCCCCTGTTATCCCCCACAATCCACCATATTTAGTATTTGATTCAGGAACTCGCACTAGTTCTTGACGGGCGCAACGGAGAGTCCTAGCTTTCGAACCGTTCGGCGCGAGTGAGTTTGCGTCCCGCCGGCACTCCCCCAAAGGGTCTCGCAAATCGCCACTCCGCCAAGCCAGCCAAAGGCCGCGGGATAAGGGCTTGTCTGCCCGGCGAAGCGGACTTTTCGGGCGCCAGAACGGGCCGGCAACAGGCTCGAATGGCACGGTAGACGTTGTGATGTTGTGGGGCGTTGAACGCATGTCACGCGCATCCCCTTGGGGGCGGATGGGTGTGGGCATGCCGGCCGATGAAAGGTGCACGCACCGACCCATCGCGCCGGGAGAAACCGGGCCGGAACCACCGGCTGAACTGCGAAGCCTCTGGGCCGGCACGGCCGCTGGAGGACTCGCGAACCGAAATATCGACCCGGTCGCCCGAGCGGAGGCGCGCCGGTTAAAAATAAGGACGGGGCAATACGATGCGGATTGAGCGGCGCCACACCACGGTAGGACAGTCACCTTACGCCGGGATCGAATTCCGGCACACCACGTCGGAGATCAGGAATCCCGACGGCTCGGTCGTGTTCAAGCTGGAGAACGTCGAGGTGCCGACCGCGTGGTCGCAGGTTGCCTCCGACGTGCTGGCCCAGAAGTATTTCCGTAAAGCGGGCGTTGCCGCGCGCCTGAAGAAGGTCGAGGAGGAATCCGTCCCCTCCTTCCTGTGGCGCTCCGTGCCCGATACCGAAGCTCTCGCTGCTCTCCCCGAGAAGGAGCGCTATGTCAGCGAGCTCTCGGCCAAGCAGGTGTTCGACCGCCTCGCCGGCTGCTGGACCTATTGGGGCTGGAAGGGCGGCTACTTCACCTCCGACGCTGACGCCCAGACCTTCTACGACGAGCTCCGCTACATGCTGACCATGCAGATGGTCGCGCCGAACTCGCCGCAATGGTTCAACACCGGCCTGCACTGGGCCTATGGCATCGACGGCCCCGGCCAGGGCCATTATTACGTCGACCCCTTCACCGGCAAGCTGACCAAGTCCAAATCGGCCTACGAGCACCCGCAGCCGCACGCCTGCTTCATCCAGGGCGTCGGTGACGACCTCGTCAACGAAGGCGGCATCATGGACCTCTGGGTCCGCGAAGCCCGCCTGTTCAAGTACGGCTCCGGCACCGGCTCCAACTTCTCGCGCCTGCGCGGCGAAGGCGAAAAGCTGTCCGGCGGCGGCCGCTCGAGCGGCCTGATGAGCTTCCTCAAGATCGGCGACCGCGCCGCCGGCGCGATCAAGTCGGGCGGCACCACGCGCCGCGCGGCCAAGATGGTCGTGGTCGACGTCGATCACCCCGACATCGAGACCTATATCGACTGGAAGGTGAAGGAGGAGCAGAAGGTCGCGGCTCTCGTCACCGGCTCCAAGATCAACCAGAAGCACCTCAAGGCGGTGCTGAAGGCCTGCGTCAACTGCGAAGGCTCGGGCGACGATTGCTTCGACCCCGAGAAGAACCCTGCCCTGCGCCGGGAAATCAAATTGGCTCGCCGCTCGCTGGTGCCCGATAACTACATCAAGCGCGTCATCCAATTTGCAAAACAGGGCTACAAGGACATCCAGTTCGACGTCTACGACACCGACTGGGATTCCGAAGCCTACCTCACGGTGTCCGGCCAGAATTCCAACAACTCGGTCTCGCTGAAGGACGACTTCCTGCGCGCGGTCGAAACCGACGGCGACTGGAATCTCGTCGGACGCACCACCAAGAAGATCACCAAGACGCTGAAGGCACGCGACCTCTGGGAAAAGATCGGTTACGCCGCCTGGGCGTCGGCCGACCCGGGCCTGCACTTCAACACCACCATGAACGACTGGCACACCTGCAAGGCGTCCGGCGACATCCGCGCCTCCAATCCGTGCTCGGAATACATGTTCCTGGACGACACGGCCTGCAACCTCGCCTCCGCCAACCTGCTGACGTTCTATGACATCCCCACCAAGCGCTTCGACGTGGAGGGCTACGAGCATCTCTGCCGCTTGTGGACCATCGTGCTAGAAATCTCGGTGATGATGGCTCAGTTCCCGTCCAAGGCGATTGCCGAGCTCTCCTACGAGTTCCGCACCCTCGGCCTCGGCTATGCCAACATCGGCGGCCTGCTGATGACCATGGGCCTGCCCTATGACAGCAAGGAAGGCCGTGCCATCGCCGGCGCGCTGACCGCGATCATGACCGGCATCACCTACAAGACCTCGGCGGAAATGGCTTCCGAGCTCGGCACCTTCCCCGGCTACAAGAAGAACGCCGCGCACATGCTGCGCGTGATCCGCAACCACCGCCGCGCCGCCCACGGCCAGTCCAACGGCTACGAGGCGCTCTCGGTCAACCCGGTGCCGATGGACCTGGTCTCCTGCCCGCAGACCGATCTCGTCACCCACGCCCAGGCCGCCTGGGATGCGGCGCTCGAGCTCGGCGAGAAGCACGGCTATCGCAACGCCCAGACCACGGTGATCGCGCCCACGGGCACGATCGGCCTCGTGATGGATTGCGACACCACCGGCATCGAGCCCGACTTCGCGCTGGTGAAGTTCAAGAAGCTCGCCGGCGGCGGCTACTTCAAGATCATCAACCGCGCGGTGCCCGCGGCGCTGCGCGCGCTCGGCTATCGCGAGAGCGAGATCGCGGAGATCGAGGCCTACGCCGTCGGCCACGGCTCGCTCTCCAACGCGCCCGGCATCAACGCCTCGACGCTGAAGTCCAAGGGCTTCACCGACGAAGCCATCGCCAAGGTCGAAAAGGCCCTGCCGACCGCCTTCGACATCAAGTTCGCCTTCAACAAGTGGACCTTCGGCGAAGATTTTATTCGCGACCAGTTGGGCATTGGCGCTGAAGCCATTGCCGCGCCGGGCTTCGACCTGCTCCAGGCCGTGGGCTTCACCAAGCGCGAGATCGAGGCGGCCAACGTCCACATCTGCGGCGCGATGACGGTGGAAGGTGCCCCGCACCTGAAGGCCGAGCACTATCCGGTGTTCGACTGCGCCAATCCCTGCGGCAAGATCGGCAAGCGCTATCTGTCGGTCGAGAGCCACATCCGCATGATGTCGGCGGCGCAGCCCTTCATCTCGGGCGCGATCTCCAAGACCATCAACATGCCGAACGACGCCACGGTGGAGGACTGCAAGTCCGCCTACATGCTGTCGTGGAAGCTGGCGCTGAAGGCCAACGCGCTCTACCGCGACGGCTCGAAGCTGTCCCAGCCGCTCAACTCGCAGCTCATCGCCGACGATGAGGACGAGGACGATGCGGTCGAGGCCTTCCACGACAAGCCGATGGCGGCACGCACCGCCCAGGTCTCGGAGAAGATCGTCGAGAAGCTGGTCGAGCGCATCATCGTGATGCGCGAGCGCGAGAAGATGCCGGATCGCCGCAAGGGCTACACCCAGAAGGCGGTCGTCGGCGGCCACAAGGTCTATCTCCGCACCGGCGAATATGACGACGGCCGTCTCGGCGAGATCTTCATCGACATGCACAAGGAAGGCGCGGCGCTGCGCTCCTTCATCAACAACTTCGCCATCGCGGTGTCGCTGGGCCTGCAGTACGGCGTGCCGCTCGACGAATATGTCGATGCCTTCACCTTCACCCGCTTCGAGCCGGCGGGCCCCGTGCAGGGCAACGACAGCATCAAGTACGCGACCTCGATCCTCGACTACGTCTTCCGCGAGCTCGCGGTGAGCTACATGTCGCGCTTCGATCTCGCCCATGTCGATCCGACCGAGTCGAATTTCGACGCGCTCGGCAAGGGCGTCGACGAAGGCAAGGAGCCGGGCGAGCCCCACCAGGCCAACAAGCTGGTGTCGCGCGGCCTCACCCGCTCCCGCACCGACAACCTCGTCGTGATGCGCGGCGGCTCGGCCGCTGTGGCCTCGGGCAACGACAGCGCCCCGACCGGCGGCAGCAAGGTCACCGCGCTGGCCGGGCACGGCGCCAGCGCCCGCGTCGGCGACGTCCTGGAAGGCGCGGTCGCGCTGAAGCAGGAAGTCCAGCACGACCTGTCTCCCACAGAGAAGCTCGAAGCCCTCCAATGGAGCAAGTCAGGCTCCGCGCAGACCGCAGCCCCCAGCAAGGCCGAGCGCCGCGCGGAAGCCAAGGCCAAGGGCTATGAGGGCGAGATGTGCAGCGAGTGCGGCAACTTCACGCTGGTGCGGAATGGCACCTGCATGAAGTGCGATACGTGCGGCAGCACGACGGGGTGTAGTTGAGCTATCTTTGCGATCGTCAGGATCGCTCGGGCGTGCCCCGGGCATCCACAACTGAAAGAGGGCGGCCGAAAGGCCGCCTTTTTCATCGGTCTGCTTACATTGAAGCGGCGCGTCCGTGCGTGACCTAGGCAGAAAGGTCTCTGGACAGAAATCCTCAGAAAAATGATCTACCAGCCGTATCTACAGGCAAATTTCTTGCGCCAACCTTTGAACGCCATATCTTAGCTAAATTCAACCAAGCATTGAGCTGCTTGAGTTGCAAATGATGATGTTCGGTTCGTGTCCCGACCCAGACCCTTTGGAGGGGATATGTCTCTCTCGCTCGCGGATATTGGTACAATCGCAATTTGGTAATCATCGCAAATATTGAACGTCAGTTCCTGTTGCCAAGCGATTTGCGCGACATTCACTACTATTTCGGAAGACATAGAAAAACTGGAGCGCTGATCACTCATCTCGAAATCCAGCTTTCTCTTGCGGTAGGTGTCGCACTACTGGTTCTTGTGACCCATTTTTTTACTGTAGTGCTGCCTATATGGCAGAAGGAGAAAGTCGGCACGGCGCTGAATTATCTACCTTGGGTAGTAGCCGTTTTCGGTATCGGATTTTGGGC
The DNA here is from genome assembly GCF_007290395.2 of Bradyrhizobium cosmicum. Classification (NCBI taxonomy): domain Bacteria; kingdom Pseudomonadati; phylum Pseudomonadota; class Alphaproteobacteria; order Hyphomicrobiales; family Nitrobacteraceae; genus Bradyrhizobium; species Bradyrhizobium cosmicum. The sequence goes on from NZ_CP041656.2 coordinate 4,170,069, forward strand.
CGCTGCGAAGCGAAAGGCGTCCGATCGATACAAGACTTTCCTCAACAATTCGCCTGGTAAGGCGATCGACGATTCAGGCATCAATCACGGCCCCGGACACCCTATCGATGTAATATAACAAGCGCGAAATTGCGGTGACAGCGCACTTAATCCCTCGCTCCGATCTGCGGCTTCGGCTCGCGTTTGGTGCGCGAGGGCAACGGCGTTCATTTTCACCGTTATCGCGATTTGGTTCCGGCTTCGATGCTCATCCATACCCTTTCGCCGAAATTACCTTTGCGGTCGCGCCCTTCCCTCGTAAACTCCCGACACCACCGGCATGCGTTCCGACGGCCCCGGTAGAAGCGGAGTCGACTTATGCCCAAACCGGAAAGCTTCCAGATCGAGAAGATCTTCGTTCCCACGAAGATCAAGAAGGCCCTCAAGCCCGACACCGTCGCGGAGATCGCGGAAAGCATGCTGGATATCGGACAACAGACTCCCATTTCCGTTCGGCTCGACGGAGACCGCCTCGTTCTGGTCGAGGGACTGCATCGGTTAGAGGCCTGCAAGGCGCTCGGCGAGACGACCATACTCGGTGTCCTGGTCCCGGCCGAGCTTGCCCAACCCAAGCCGCTGCTCGCCGAGCGACCTGAAGTCGAGGCCGAGCGCATCAAGATGGCGCGGTTGAAACAGTTGCGTCTCGAGAAGGAAGCCGCGGAGGCATCGACGTCTGCCTCGAAGGGCGCTGGCGCAACGGAAGCGTCGCGCACCCGTCCGACCAAAGGCGCCCGGGACAATCCGAAGGCATCACCGGGCCGGACTGCGAAACCGGCGCCGAAATCATTGTCGGCCTGGATCACGCAGCAAAAGGGCAGCGGCAGCCGCTATTGATGGCCGGCTCCAAGTCTTGAGATCACAGGTCTTGAGATGACGCGGCAGATGGTTCATCGCGCGCCCCTGCGCTCAAGCTGTGCCGAGGTGACCGGGCGGCGCGACCTTCGAAGTCTCTGAATGATCTGAACAAGCCCTTCCGCTTTTCGCACGACGGCTGCTGCCACAACGCTGTCAGCAGCAGCTGTGTCACAAGAGCAGGGAAACAGATCGTTACGACCGAAGGAGAAAATTGTGAAGTTTACATCCACCCGTCTCGTCGCCTCGGACATCAAAAGCATGGTGGCCTTCTACGAGCTGGTGACAGGCTATCGCGCGGACTGGCTTGCTCCCGTCTTCGCCGAGATCGTCACACCGGGCGCAACTTTGGCAATCGGGAGCGTGGAGACGGTCGCCATCTTCAAGGAAGGCAGTGCGGAGCCCGGCGCCAATAGAACCGCCATCCTGGAGTTCATGGTGTCAGACGTTGATGCGGAATTCGCACGGCTCAAAGACCAGGTCGAGGTGGTGCATGAGCCCAAGGATCTGCCATGGGGAAATCGCACGGTCCAGTTCGCCGACCCCGAGGGCACCCGCGTCGCCCTCTATACACCCGTGACCGAGGCGGCCAGACGACGCCTGAGTGATCGTTGATGGGCCGGCGCAGTCAGCCAAGGATCGTTCCTCGCATCACCACAGTGCACTTGACTGTCGATGTCGCCTCGATGCACGTCGCCGTCATCCGCGACAGGGTCAGGCCGGCGTCACCGCGAGCGCGCATGCAGTGAATCTGCCGCCTCAACACTCCACCAGATCGGTGTGGCCGAACCCCTTGGAATAGTCGAGCAGCGAGATCACGGTGGGCGTCAGAGCGATCAGGCGAACCTCGGACGGGTTCGGCATCGACAGGCCGGCGGCCTTCTGCTCCGGATAACGCGACATCAACAGGCCGATCGCCTTCTCGATTTCGGCCGGATCGGTCAGGGTTCGCGCCCGCGCCGCCATGGAGAGGCCGGTGATTTCCATCACCTGCGCCGGGTCGTCATCGATCGCGAGCGAGACCCGATCGTCCCGGGACAGGTTTTGCGCCTTCTGGCTGTCGAGGCCACACAGGAAGTAGATGGTGAAGCCTTCGTTGGCATAGCCGACGGTCGTCACCTGCGGCCAGCCGTCCGCCCGCAAGGTCGCAATCCGCATGGTGCGGTGCTGGTCCAGCAAGGTCTGGATCTTTTGTCTGGTCAGATTGTCCATCGTGCGCCTCCTCTGCGGGTCGACCCCTTGAGAAGACTATCCAGTCGCGCGCGCGATGATGTTGATGCGCCTCAAATCTTGATGCGCCAGGTGGGGTGATGCGCCCCACCCACTCTGTCAGCGTCCCAAGGGCTCACCCTGCGGCGATCACCTCGTCGAGGAATTATTCGACCTTCACGCCCGTCTCTTCCACGATCTTTTTCCAGAACCCGGTCTCTTCGACCAGGATGCGGGAAAATTCGGCCGGGCCCTTGTTCACGACGTCGAAGCCGACCTCGGCAAGGCGCTGCTGCGCCGCCGGCTGTTGCAGGAACTCGCTGATCGCGGTGTTGATGACCGTGACCACGCTGTCCGGCGTCCCCTTCGGCGCCATGACGCCGACCCAGGTGTCACCCTGGATCTCCGGGAAGCCCTGCTCGATCATCGTCGGAACATCGGGAAGCAGTTTCGAGCGGGTCTTTCCGGTGACCGCGAGCGCGTTGAGTTGCCGCCCTGATATCATCGGTCCGGCGGATGCCATCGTGCTCCACCCGATCGGCACATGGTTGCCGACCACGGCCTGAACCGCCGGGCCCGCGCCTGGAAACGGCACGCCGACGATATCGAGCTTCTGCGTCACCCTTAATCGCTCCGCGAGAAGATGCGCCTGGGTCCCGACGCCGCCATGCGCGTAATTCTGATTGGAACGCGCTTTCAGGTAAGTGACCAGTTCCTTCGCATCCTTGACCGGGACGGAGGGATTGACGGAGACCACGTGCGTCGAGGAGACCGACAGGTTGATGGCGACGAAATCCGCGATCGGATCATATGGAATGTTGGTGAAGACCGACGCGTTGACCGCATGCGTGCTCAACGCGAACAGGATGGTGTAGCCGTCAGGCTCCGACCGCGCCGCCTGGACCGTTCCGCGGTTGCCGGTCGCACCCGCGATGTTCTCGACCACGAAGCGCTGACCAAGCTTTTCCGAAAGATACTGGCAGGCCAGGCGCGCATAGACATCGGCGGTGCCGCCGGGCGCGAACGTGACGATGGCGCGAACCGGGCGATCAGGATAGGCCTGCGCCGACGCGATCCGCGGCGCTGCCAGCAGCGCTGCAGAGCCGCCGACGAGCCCCATGAATCGCCGGCGGCCGATCATGGTCTTCTGCTGTCCAAACGACGATGTCTTGCTCATCCTGCGCTCCATTGCGTAACGCGTGCGACACGCGTTGATCTCAGTTCAACGCGGCAATCTCGTTCCGATGCCCTTGGCGCGTGCCGCTTCATAGATGAAAGCCGCAGCGGCGAGATCCGCGAGGCCCGCGCCCGAAAAGATCAATGCATTGCGCTCGTCGCGATTGCTGCGCCCGGCGATGCGACCGGACACGAGATCGGAGATATCGCCGGCGAACGGTCCGTCGTAGTTCAGGATTCCGTTTGGACCGGCGGTGCTCTGTTCGCGGTCATCGGTCATTGTGCGATCGAAGGCGGCAAGACTGTCGCGTCGCCAGCCGAAGCCGAGATCCACCGAAGAGACGAAAGTCCCCGGCTCGACCCAGTTGGCGTCGAGTTGTCGATTATCTGCCACACCATGGGGAATGGAGCTGATGACGATGTCGCAGCCTTTGATCGCCGCGCGCGGATCGGACACGGCGCGAGCTTGCAGGCCTTTCTCGCGGGCTTTGACGGCAAATGCCTCTGAAGTCTCGAGGCGGCGGCTGAAGGCAACGACATGGGTCAAGGGAAACGCCGCGGCAAACACGTCGAGATGACTTCGCGCCTGGGCGCCGCACGCAAGAAAACCGATCGTGCCCGCATCGGCGCGCGCCATGAAGCGAGCTGCGACGAGCGAGATCAGCGCCGTGCGGATCGCCGAAATCCAGACACCGTCCATGACGGCCACCGGCCGTCCGGTCTCGATCTCGTTGAGAACGATCAGCGGCATGAAGTCCGGCACACCATTGCTGTTGCCGGGGAAATAGCCGAACCATTTGAAAGCCGCATAGCCCGGGCGATCCATCACCGCGCCTTTGCCGCGGAAGATGTTGGGCCCGCCTGCGCTGATCGTGACCTTGGGATGCGACCAGACCCCACCTTCCGCGCGGCGAAGGAAGGCACGCCGGAGTGCTGCCTCCAACTCGCCGACCTGCGCATCGCATGCGACGACATCCGCCTGCGACAGGTACAGCAGTTCATCATTCGCGACATTCAGCGTCATGGCACAGCCTTCGCAGCGCTCAACCAATCTATCGCAACCGCTATCGCCGCACGCATTTGATCCATGTCCGAACCATTGCTGTATTCAGATAGAAATTCAATGCTGTCTTCTAGGCAGTCACACCCTGAAATCTCATGGAAAGCGGGCACATCTGAAGGGAATTTGAGCGCGGCGACGTTTTTTTAGCCACGCCGGTTCTGCGGCCTGGACGCGGGTGGGCCGGAGCGCGGGCGCCGGCGTCGCGAAGGCCTTCGGCTACTGGAATGTCGGCGTCGAATATCTCTGCGGCGATCTCGGGCGCATACCGCCCGCCTGACCGTCAACTACAGGTTCGGCGCCACGCCGCTCGTCGCGAAGTCTTGAGCGCCGGAGGGTGAGCAAAGGCGCACTTGCGCCGTGCCCACCATTTTTCCATGACCAGGACCACTGTGGGCACGCTTCCGCGTTGCCCGTCCTACCCATGATTGCCCGTCACCACCAATACGGCCAGCGCCATCCTTCATAGCGCACATACGACGACACCAGCGGCGGGCCGTAGGGATCGACGCGGTCGTCTTCGGGGCGATAGCGATAGCGCGGAACGACATTGTAATCCCACGGCGTCGGCCTGAGCACGGGGACGTCGACCCTGAGCCGCGGTTCGGAAGCAACCTGTGCCCTCCGCGTCCGCGCTTCGGCATCGGAGGTTGCGAGATTGCCCAGCACCAGCGCCGTTCCCAGCGCGCACGCGACAGTCATGATCTTCATGCGTTTGTCTCCTTGGCATCAGAGTGCAAAAGGTCCCGATGCAAGGCAAGTAAATTCATGCGCGCCCGAGGTCCGGCGCCATGCCAGTGCCTTAGGAACTTCCGTGGGTTCGTTCGATTATCCGGCCATGCGCATGTCCCTCATCGTTCTCATCCTCTGCAGTCTCGCGCTCGGCGCGGCTGCCTTTCTCTTCGTGCCGACAACGCAAGCCGATGCCGAGCGGACGGTGACGACCGAGCAGGCCGCGGCGGACGCCGGCGCGACCGTGCTGCCCACCGACCCCAAGCTGAGCGTCGAGCCCAAATAGCTGCGATGACCGAGGACGAGCGCTACATGCGCGAGGCGCTGCGCGTCGCGCGCGCCAAGGGCACAGATCCCTCGCTCAGCCCGATCGGCTGTGTCATCGTGCTCGACGGCAAGGTGCTGGCCGCGAGCCGCAACCAGGTCGCCGAGCATCACGATGCCGTCGCCCATGCCGAGATCGAGGCGATCAGGGCCGCCGGCGCCGGCTTCGAGAATGGCGAGATCCGCGGCGCCACGCTCTACACCACGCTACAGCCGTGCGGCATGTGCACGATGGCCTCGATCTGGTCGAAGGTTTCGCGCATCGTCTACGGCGCTGGCCGCGACGACGTCCACAAGATGTATTTCGAAGCCCGGCACATCGACACACTCGACTTCGTCAGCAAGGCCTACCGCGACGATCTCAGCATCGAAGGCGGCGTTCTGCGCGACGACTGCGCCCGCCTGTACTATCGGCCCTGGGACAAGGTGCCGGAGAGCGAGCAGGGCAACATCTAAGGCAGCAGGAGCGGCGTCCCATCGAGGTCCGCCCTTTACAGCCAGCCATTCCGCCTGAAGCGCAGATAGAGCACGCCGCAGATGCTGGCGATCGCGCCGAGCACCGCGTAGTAGCCGTATTCCCATTTCAGCTCCGGCATGTGCTCGAAATTCATGCCGTAGATGCCGGCGACCGCGGTCGGCACCGCGAGGATCGCGGCCCATGCGGCGAGCTGGCGCGCGATGTCGGTCTGCGCCGCCTGCCCGGCCATCATGTTGGCCTCGAAGACGAAGGCCAGCACCTCGCGCAAGGCATCGATGTCCTCCTCGGCCCGCTTGGCATGGTCGAGCACGTCGCGAAACAGCGGCTTCATCTCGTCGTCCATCGCGATCAGATTGGCATGGCCCAGCCGCTTGCAGACGTCGACGACGGGACCGACGGCGCGGCGCAGCCGCAACAGGTCGCGCCGCAGCCGGTACAGGCGGTCGAAATCGCGGCGCGCCAGCGATTTGTGCAGCACCTGCTCTTCCAGCGCTTCGACCTCGGCCTGGATGTTCTCGGTGACGGGCCGGTAGTTGTCGACGATGAAATCGAGCACGGCATAGAGGATGTAGTCCTCGCCCTGCGGCAGCGCCGACGGACAGGATTCGCAGCGCTCCCGGACCGCCTTGTAGGAGGTCGAGGCGCCATGGCGCACCGTGACCACATAGCCCTTGCCGACGAAGATGTGCGTCTCGCCGAAAGCGATGCGCTCGGACTCGCCTGAGGCGGCATGCTCGCCCTCGCCGGACTCGATGTGCTCGCCCTCCAGCTGCGCGGTGCGGGCCACGACGAACAGCGCATCGCCATATTGCTCGACCTTGGGCTGCTGATGCGCGTTCGAGGCGTCCTCGATCGCCAGCGGATGCAGGTCGAGCTGCGCGGCGACGCGCTGGAGCAGCTCGAGGCCGGGCTCGTGCAGGCCGATCCAGACCACGTGTCCCTGCTTCTTGGCCCACTTGCCGGCCTCCTCGATAGCGATGTCGCAGATCCTGCGTCCGCCGGCATAGACGCTGGCGGCGACGACGCCGGCCTCGGCGGCCGGTGCGCTCTGGACGGGCGCCTGGGTCTGGACCAGCGCCAACCTCTCGACCTGCCTTGGATCGACCTGCCTCTGACGGGTCCGATTTCGCGCCACCGTCACCTCCTTCGATTGGTGCATCGAAGGATCAACGGCGAGGCGACGACCGCGGTTCCGAACGGGATGGGAGGACCGCAAGGCCCGGCGCGCATATCTTGATGGGATTCCTACATCGGCCCGGGGAGCCGCGTAGCTCCCGCACTTCCGACGATGCCATCATGCACCTGTTTTGCCCGACGGGTCAAGAGATATTCGGCAATCCCGAAAACCTGAAATCCCCAGCGATTTCTACTGTGCATGGGGTTGTTTTCACGACTTTTGCCGACGTCGCCTCAATCGCCGCGCAAGCTCAGGATGTAGCTCGAGAGCGCATCGGCCTGCTGCGGCGAGATCACCAGGTTCGGCATGGTCTGGTGGCTGGTCTTCCAGAACACTTTCAGCGACAGCGCGGTGGTGCCGTTGCGGTCGGCGATGGCCTGGAAGCTCGGGGCGCGGTCGAACAGTCCGGGCATGCCGGGCTCGACGGCGTGACAGGTCTGGCACCAGGCCTGCGCGAGGCGATGGCCCTCCGCGGCCGCGCGCGAGGCTCCGGCGGCGGAGCGCGATGCGCCCGCGGCGGTGTGGACGACGCTGATGAGAAACAGCACCGACAATCCGATCAGGATGGCAAGGCCGAGATAGATTCGAACGCTGCGCGACATCATCCTGCCCTCGCCTTCGCTTCGCTGGCCTGATAAGCGTACGGCCGCGCACCCGGGCCAGGATTGATCTGCATCAAGCGATCGGCGCAACGCTCGTAGGACAAGGCGCGCAACCAGCAACGGCGCGCCATTCCGCGGAAGGATCAGCATGAACGAGAATCGATATTACGGCGTCCGCGTCGAGGGCGCCAAATACGGCGTCGGATTCGGCTCGGCGCTCGCCATCGCGATCTCCTATACCAACAACCATTCGATCCTGTGGGCCATCATCCACGGCATCCTGGGCTGGCTCTACGTGATCTTCGTCGCGCTGTTTCGATGACGCCTCGCCCCGCGTCCAGCCTGACGCGGCGCCCTCTTCCCTTGTTGACTTCCGAAAGACTGGAACTGCCATGACCGACGCTACCAAATGCCCGAAATGCAATTCGGAGCATGCCTATCAGGATCGCGATCTCTGGATCTGCCCGGAATGCGCCCATGAATGGAGCGCCGCGGGCGATGCGGCGGCGGAAGCCACGCAAGAGGCCGGCGTGCGCGATGCCCACGGCAACGTGCTCACCGACGGCGACAGCGTCATCGTGATGAAGGACCTCAAGGTCAAGGGCTCCTCCTCGGTGGTTAAGGGCGGCACCAAGGTCCGCAACATCCGCCTGCAGGACGCCACCGACGGCCACAACATCGCCTGCAAGATCGACGGCATCGGCGCGATGAACCTGAAATCGGAGTTCGTGAAGAAGGCCTGAGGCGCGCTGCGCGATCTGAACTTTTCGACGGCTCGGCCGTTCTCTGTGTCAACAGAGGATGGCGAGAATGTTTGATTTGCGGACGGTCGTGATCGCGGCGAGTTTTATCCTGGCGTCGATCGCCGTTGCGGCCGCGGACGGCGCGCAGGAACGATCCTCGCAAGCGCCGAAGACGGAAACCGCCGGCGAAGCCCGCCCCATCCGGGTCGTACTCCCGGCCCCCTGGCAAACCGCTGCCCCGGAGGCCGGGTCACCGCTGCCTTTGCGCTAGGTAAAATCCGCACAGCACCGTCACCAGGCCCGCCGCCTGCAACGCCGTCGGCGGCTCGCCGAGCAGCAGCCAGCCGGTGAGCAGCGTCAGCGCCGGCACGCAGGCCGGGAACACCGCCGCGCGGGCGACGCCGAGGCGCTGGACCGAGACCACGAACAGATAGAGCGCGGCGGGGCCTGCGAGCACGCCCTGCGCCAGCGCCTGGATGGCGTTCTCACTGAAGCCGATCTCGGCAATGCGGGCGGGGCCGCTGGTGAGCAGGTAGATCGGCAGCAGCAGCAGCGACAGTACGTTGATGACCAGCGCGGCCGAGACCGCGGAGACACGCCAGTGCCGCAGCAGCGTGCCGAAGCCGGCGAACATGAATCCGGTGATCACGAAGATCAGATCGCCCAGCACGCCGTCGGCGCCGATATGACCGATCGACTCGGCGCCGATCACGGCGAGGCCGCCGACGATGACGATGGCGCCGGCAAGGCGCGAGGGCGAGATCCTTTCCTTCAGGAACATCGCGGCGAGGAACAATCCGCCGAGCGTCGCGGACGACGGCTGGATCACGCTTCCATGACCGAGCGGCACGAACAGGAACCCGGTGTAGGAGACCAGCGACATCACGGGGCCGCCGAGCACCATCAGCACGAGGCCCCTGCCCCAGCCGATGCCGCAGAGATCGGAGATGCCGGCGCGCAGCACCAGCGGCAGGAAGACGATGCCGGACCAGACAAAGCGGTGCATCAGCAGATCGGTCGGCGTGAAGCCGACCTTGAGGCCATGCCGGGTGCCGGCAAAGCCGAGTGCCCAGAACAATGCAGCCGACAGCCCGCACACGACGCCAAGCAGCGCCGGTGCCGTATCATTCTTCTGAGTGAGAGCGTCAGCGCCGCTCGTCCGCTGATCCATGGATCAAGCGTTACGGCGGCAATGCTTCCGGCTCAACCCACGCGCCTGCAAGGCTGGCACGCAGCGGTCGGTTGAAGGTGTGCGCGGAGGGAGCGAGCAAACACTCAGAAGAATCCGGGGCTGAGATCGAGCCCATAGGTCAGGCTCAGCACGAACACGAACAGCGCGGCGCCGGCGAACAGCGCCAGATGCCTGACGATGACTTCACGCAGCGGGGTGGCTGCAACAACGACTTTGTGCGCAACGGGCATGACGGCTCCATTATGAAAATGTTTCTTGGCCGCCAATCAGCGACGCCCGCATCAAGCGCCGCGATCTGCAAAGCAACTATTAAGGAGATCACACTGGTCTTGAACCACCGTACACAATGGCGGCTCCAAGCCGATCTTTTTCAGCATCGGCTTCTCGATCCGCGCACCGGCAACAAAAAACCGCGCTCCCCGAAGGGAACGCGGCCTGATGCGGAAACGACGCCTTCTAAAAACCCGAATCCTGCGATAGGCACGATAGGTCTCCACCGTGCCCGCCGCCGGACGTTTGGGTTTAGCGGGCGGAGCCCGTGGTGACCGTCGCGGTCTTCAGCTTGCGCGGCGTCAGAACGCTGGCCTGCAGCGTCGTCATGCTGGCGGCGGGCGCCGTCACCTGCTGCTCGACACCGTTGGCACCGAGCACGCGGACCTGCAGGGGCGAAGCAGTGATGCCGTTGGCCTCATAAGCCGGCAACTCGGCGGCGAAGGTGGCAGTCGTGCCCGCGATGATGAGGGCGGCGGCTGCGATCGAAAGGATCTTCTTGTTCATTGGTGATGCTCCAAAGGAATAGCTCGGAGCAAATGTAATCCTGATTTGCTGCATTGCGACATGCATTGCTGCATCGCAACAACGCGTCCTGCGCATGGGGTAATCGTTAACTTTCACAACGAGTTGCGCAGGGAGTGTGTCCTGCCTCTCGCGCCCCAGCGGGCGAGCGTACCGCCCTACTTCAGCGCCGTCGCCAGCGCTTGCAGCTTGGCGACCAGATTGGTGCCGAGCGCATAGATCACTTCGATGATCGCAAGCGCGATCGCCGCTGCGATCAGGCCGTATTCGATCGCGGTGGCGCCGGATTCATCGGCGGCAAATTCGGCCAACAGGCATTTCAATTTCACAGTCCGTGTCCTTCCCAACTCTACCGGACGTTGCCGGCGCACGAGAAATGCCACGCTACAATCCAAGATTGAGTAAATTCGGACTCCTCAATTTGACGACAATCAGCACCGCTTTTGCAGGCCTTCCTGGCCCATGGAGCGCACGGAACTGCTGGGAACTCACGTTGCAGATGCGCAACACCTGCGCGAAAAGCCCGGTCTCGACGAATTGCGCCATTGCGCCGCCACATCGTCCCCCGAACAATCGACGTACCGCGTGCCTGGCTGTGCAAATCTGTTCCGACAACGAAGGTTCGACCGAACCTTCTGGAGGCAGGGATCATGAACGACCGGCGGTCTCTTCTGGTGGCAGTCTCGTGCCCTTCGGCCGTGATGGCCGGCTGGCTGGCACTCTCTTTGTCTGCCTACGCGCCTGTCCTCATCGAGAACAGCGGCGCCAATGCGGCCGCCGTCTCCCGCGCGAAAGACGTCAGCAGGCTCGAGCTCGCCGACGTCCCGCGCGCTGCGACGATCGAGGATGGCGTCGCGTTGACCGCCGACATCGCGGCCGCCGTCGCAGCGACGCCCGTCCAGGCAATTGCCGAGCCCGCACCGCTCGAGGCGCTCGCTCCCGCCATCAAGCTCGCCTCGGCCGATCCGGCATTGGTCTTGCCGATGGAAGCGCCGCCCGCACCGCAGATTTTGCCGGACCCTGCCCCCGTCGTCAGCGAAACGGCGCCGACGCAGCAGCCCGCGATCAAGCTCGCGTCCGCCGATCCCACCGAGATCGTGACGACTGACGCGCTGTCGGCGGCAGCGATCGCGACGGGTCCTGCGCCCGCCGCGAGCAAGGCCTCGCCGCCCGCCGACACCGTCGCCGTGCTCGACGAATGCTTCGTCATGGACGCCTGCATCGACCGCTATCTCTGGGCGCTCTATCAGCGCACCCCCAAGGAAGACTCGGTCAAGGTCGAGGAGCGCCGTGCCGTCACCGTGAAGCGCAAGGGCAAGATGGTCACGGTGATGCGCAGCTTCACCAAGCTGGTCGACGAGGATTTCGGCTGGAAGGATCCGAAGGCGGCCGAGCACGCCGGCATGTCGATGATGGATTACGTGATCGGCGGCATGGACAAGAGCTTCAAGCGCAAGCTGTTCCGCACGCTGCTCGCGGCTGAGGCCGCCGGCCTCTCGCCGGGCATCACCAGCGCGTTCCGCGACGACTATCGCCAGTCGATCGCGAGCGGTCTGAAGGCGGCCTCGGACCGTTCCTATCACGGCGGCAGCACGCGCGGCGGCTACGGCCACGGCATGGCGGCCGACATCGTCAGCACCCAGGGCAACAACCGCGCCCAACGCTGGGTTTCGACCGAAATCCTGTGGAAGTGGGTCGACGCCAACGGCAAGGCGCTCGGCATCGGCCGGCCCTATCTCGGCCGCGATCCCCCGCATGTCGGCCCCGTCGACGGTCTGGAATATATCTCCAAGCGTGGCTCCGCCGACCGCAAGGAAGCCGCCAACAGCAAGCCGAGGAAGGTGCGGGCGGTGGCTGGCGTCAGAGCACCGAAGGCGCAGGCCGCGCGCGAGCAGAAGGTTTTGGCCAAACCGCAGAAGTCGGCGCAATCGGCCGCCAAGCGCGCGACCTGAGCGGTTACGGCTGCCGCCCCGGCGTTGGCAGCGGCACCAGGCGCATCTCGGCGGTGCCGGCTTCCTGCGTGCGCACCAGCACCGCAAAGACGGTCTCGACCGCAAGCCGCACTGCCGCCTCCATCGCCCTGCCCTTGGCCAGATGCGCTGCGATCAGGCCGGTCAGCAGGTCGCCGGTGCCTGAGGGACGGATCGGCAGCCGCGGCGTCGCAAAGCGCGACAATTGCCCGTCCGCGCACAGGATCGTCTCCACCTGTCCGGCTGGTGTGTCCGCGAGCGTGCAGCCGGTGGCCACGACGTCGATGCGGCGCTGGCCCGCAAGCGCCACGCACGCCGCGCGCAAGCCTTGCGCGTCGGAGATGGTGGTGCCCGAGAGCAGCTCGAGCTCGAACTGGTTCGGTGTGATCAGATTCGCTGCCGTCAGCAGGCGGTGGCGGACCACGTCCAGAATGCCATCGGCAACATAGACGCGGCCGTCGTCGCCGATCACGGGGTCGCACACATAGACCAGCTTCGAATTGCGCGTCAGCGCCCGCTCGGCGAAATCGGCGATCGCCGCGGCGTTGCCGGGCGAGCCGAGATACCCGGTGACGAGCACCGCGGCCTCGTCGACGAGATCGCGCTCCTCCACGCCTCTCAAGAGATCGGCGACGAGCTCGGTCTCCAGCACACGTCCACGCAAGGTCGGATAGCGCGGATGGTTCGATAGCAGCGTCGTCGGCACCGCCGCGACGTTCACGCCTTCCGCTTGCATCGCATAGGCGGCGGCGCTGTTGCCGACATGGCCGTGAACGACCTGGCTTTGAATGGAGATGACGAGCATGCAGAGGTCCGTAGGATCAATCGCGATGCAAGGCAAGCGTCGCCCGGATCACAAAAAATCGTAGCCAAGCCCCGGCCGCAGCGCCTGCATCTTCCGCGCCAGCCGCCGGTGTCCGCTCTCCTCCGACTGCGCCAGACGGCCCGCCACCGCGACATGGTCCGCATCGCTCTTGTGCTGATTGAGCTTGGCCTGCCCCTCGACTTGATCCACCACGAGATCGACGACGCGGATCGCAGCCAGCATGCTCTCGCGTTTGCCCGGCTCCATCTGCGCGAGGTCCCAGGGCTGTTTCGTCAGCCGCGCCTCGGAGACCGCGAGCAGAGCATCGCCATGGCCGCGGTTGTCGTCGAGCTCGCGCAGATGGGCCACCCCGGACAGGTGCACGGCCTCGTAGAGCCAGGTCGAGACGTTGTCAGGCGACGAATACCAGTCGTTGGAGATGTAGGCATCGTCGCCGGCGACGATCAGCAGGAAGCGCCTGACGCCATCCGCGAGCGGAACGAGCGGATTCCTCGCCGTGAAATGGATCTGCACGATCGTCCGCCCGTCGCGTTGATCCAGCACGAACGGCACATGCGAGGCGCGCGGCCCGCGCTCGTCGGCCGCCACGATCATGCCGAAGCCGCGTTGCCTGGCAAACTCCAGCGCGCGCTGCTCCTCGATGCGAAACTGCGGGCGAAGGACATGCATGGCGCGACACTCGATCTGGATAAAGGACGATTCGAAGCTACCCCATCATCGGGCGAAACCCGAAGCGATATTGGGCCGCAAACGCAGATGTCAGGAATGATCTCGACGACGCGCAAGCTCCCCGAGATAGGCGCAGAACATGTCGGCAAGCGCATCGGCATGACGCACGATCTCCACCTCGCTGCGCGGCTTCTCCGAGAACCGCTTGCCGACCTCGCTCAACGTCGTCTTGATCAATTCGCTGGCGAGTTCTCGCGTCGCATCCGAGGCTTTGGGCAGCGCCTCCCGCATGAAGGCCGCAACGATGCCCTCGCCGGCCGACCGCGCGTCCTGCGCCTCCGGCGCGTCGCGATAGAGTGGCGCGGCGTCATCGAGGGCGCCACGGATCACAGCCTCCTCGCATTCGGACCGAATGAACGCATGGACAAGCGCGCGCAGCCGCTCCAGCGGCGGCTTTGCCCGGTCCGCAAGAATGTCGCGCAGCAGTTCGCTCGTGCGCCGCCACTCGTCGCTCTGGAGGCGGAACAGGATCGCGGCCTTGTTCGGAAAATATTGGTAGAGCGATCCCACGCTCACACCGGCCCGCTCGGCCACCCGCGCCGTGGTGAAACGCTGTGCGCCCTCCTTCGCCAGAACCTGAACAGCGGCATCCAAAATGGCCGCTACCAAGCCGCTGGAACGTGCCTGCTGCGGTTGTTTTCGTGAGGAAACTGAACGGCTTCGGCGGTCGGCCATGGCGCCCCTGGGCAACGCGAATAGCGAATGCGACGAATTAGTCGTATTTCGATCTCCACGCAAGCACGCGCTTTGCGGCGACCCTGGAGACACAAAATGACCACCCTAACGATCACCTTACTAGCGCCCTTGCTGGATCGCCTGTTCGACCAGGACGAAGCTGCACGCGGCGCAACGCGAGCTGCCTTTGCCGATGTGACCGACGCCGACCGCGTGCGGATGATGCGGAGCAAGACCGATTACCGCAACCTCTATGGACGGCTGAAGGACGCTCCGCTCGCGGTATCCCGCGAGACCGGCGCACTGCTTTACATGCTCGCGCGCAGCTCCCGCGCCAAAGCGATCGTCGAGTTCGGCACCTCATTTGGCATCTCGACTCTGCATCTTGCCGCAGGCTTGCGCGACAATGGCGGCGGGCGTCTCATCACCAGCGAGTTGGAGCCGTCCAAGGCGGCGCGTGCGCGGGAGAATCTCTCGGCCGGCGGGCTGCTCGATCTCGTCGAGATCCGCGAGGGCGATGCGCTGAAGACGCTCGGCGCTGATCTGCCCGATACGATCGATCTCGTGCTGCTCGACGGCGCCAAGGCGCTCTACCCGGAGATCCTGGATCTGGTCGAAAGCCATCTCACCCCGGGCGCGATCATCATCGCGGACAACGCCGACGACAGCCCCGACTATCTCGCACGCGTCCGCAAGCCCGGAAGCGGCTACATGTCCACGCCCTTCGCTGAAGACGTCGAGCTCTCCGTGCGGATCAACTAGCGCAACTCGGAACCACGCCCCTCCGAAGCCGCTGCGCTATCCATCGCGCGGCGGCTTCACGAGAGTCCCTCCTGTCGCAGGCTCGTCACGCACGCGTGATAGCAGCGTCTGGCAAAAGCCACGTTCTGAACATACCTACCGAGCGGTATCTTTCGCGCTCTTCCGGGTCCGCCATGACGTCCGCATTCAACGCCTACGCAGCGCTCGCCCTCGCCATCATCCTCGAGGTGACGGCATCCGCCTTCCTCCAGCAATCCGCCCAGTTCACCCGGCCGTGGCCGACGCTGGCCATGGTGCTGTTCTACGTCGCCTCGTTCTATGCACTGTCGGTCGCGATCCGGGTCATCCCGCTGAGCATTGCCTATGCGATCTGGGGCGGAGTCGGCATCATCCTGACCGCCACGG
Source organism: Bradyrhizobium cosmicum (assembly GCF_007290395.2). Taxonomy (NCBI): domain Bacteria; kingdom Pseudomonadati; phylum Pseudomonadota; class Alphaproteobacteria; order Hyphomicrobiales; family Nitrobacteraceae; genus Bradyrhizobium; species Bradyrhizobium cosmicum. Next base: position 4,185,815 of record NZ_CP041656.2, read on the forward strand.
TCTCCTTCGTGCTGTTCCGCCAGATGCTGGACGCCGCAGCCTTCGTCGGTATCGCCCTGATCGTATCCGGGGTCGTGATCATCAACCTGTTCTCGGAGACAACGGTGCATTGATGCCGGCGAGCGCCTACACCCGCGCCAAGCAGCCCGAGCAGGTGCGACGTGCCCTGCTCGACCACGCCGCGTCGATCGCCATGGACCACGGCGTCTCCGGCGTCACGGTGCAGGCGGTCGCAGCGGCGGCCGGTGTCACCAAGGGCGGACTGTTTCATCATTTCGGCAGCAAGCAGGCGCTGATCGAGGGCCTGTTCGCCGATCTGCTCGCACGCGTCGATGCCGAGATCGACACCGCCATCGAAGCCGACCCCAGGCTGCATGGCAGCTTTACGCGCGCCTATGTCAATGCGGTGTTCACCGGCAAGGCCTTCGGCTTTGCGACGCCATGGGCAGCGCTGAGCATGGTCGTCGTCACCGATCCGTCGCTCCGGCGGCTCTGGAACGACTGGCTGAAGGCACGCCTGAAGCGGCACCGCGCAACCGACGGCACGCCCGATCTGCGGATCGTCCGCCTCGCCGCCGACGGCGCCTGGCTGTCCTATGTCACGACGGGGCAGATCCGCATGAGCGCGGATTTCCGCGCCGTGCACGACCGGCTGATCTCGCAGACCCGTCCCCTCGCGCGGTCACGCCGCCGATAGCTGGTCGAATTCGGCGGGCGCGTAGGCCTTGCCATCCTGGTCGGTGATGACCACCCGCCATCCCTCGCTCGCCCACACCTTCGCCTTCGCCACGATCAGCAACCGGCTCTCGCGGTCGAAACTGCACTTCTCATTGTCGCGTTCTGCGACCATCTTGTAGGCCAATTCGCGTCCCCTGGCGTTGCCCTGCACCCGTTCCCCTCGTGGCAGCGGGAGTTGGCGGCAATTCGCCCGGAGCATGGCAATTTGGTGCCATCCGCGGCAGCATTGTGCTTTGGTTCCAACCGAGCGCCGGAGGTAGATCGTGCGACCCATCCTGAATTCGATTCTGCTTGTCGCGGGCTTGCCTGGCGTGGCCTTGATGGGCCCCGGGCCGGCAGCAGCGCAAACCTACGATCCGCGCTATCCAGTCTGCATGGAGGTTTACAGCATCGACGGCAGCAGCATCGATTGCAGCTTCACGTCGATCGCGCAATGCGCCGCGACCGCCTCCGGGCAATCCGCGCAGTGCTACGCCAATCCCTATGCCGTGCAGGGCCGCCAACCGGGCCTGGGTCCATCGCCGCCGCGACGGAACCGCTAGCGGCCGTGATCCGCTCAGTGTACGCGAATGACGTGCGGGCGGCCGAGATCAATCAGTCCCTGCACCGCCGAGAGGCGATCGTCCAGGGCTGCGATGGTGAGCAGCAGATTGTTGCGGCGCTCGTCGAGCACGCCCATCTCGGCACCGGAGAGCTTCATGCTCACACGCTGCTTGTGAATGTCATCGAGGGATTTGCGCAACCCGTCGATCAGGCTAGTCAGTTGCTTGGCCTCTTTGGTCATCGACCGCTTCGCGACACTCTGGCGACGCGTCTCCGCCTGGCTCTGTCTCATCGTCATCCTCCCGTTGCCCCGCTGCCCCGAGTGGATGCTTACAGCTTTCGATACAGATATTACGATCGATGAAATCCGCCCGTGACGATCTATCTTAAATTGTAATCGCCTCAGCGTGCAGGCAGCATGATCCCATCGAAATATGCGGCGAGCCCGGCAAAGTCGTCGAGCGGCAGCACGTGTCCCACATACTGATCCGGCCGCACGACGATCATGCATCCGGCCTTGCGATCGATCCCGCGCATGGCGAAAACGTCATGGCCGCTCTTGAGGTCGGGACAGAACATCTTCTCGTAGTCGAGCAAACCATAGCGGCCCTTGCGGGGGAGCAGCAGTGCGGGCATTGCCTCGACGGCGAGCTCGCGATGTTCCTGCTGGAAGACAGCGCGCAGGTCGATCACGCTGTCGATGTCTGCGTCCGCAGGCGTGTAGCGCCTCACGGGCGATTCCCGGGCTTCGCTCAGGAAACTGCACAAGGCGCGAATGGCCGAGCCGGCAGCCGCAGGATCTTCCGCGGGCGAAAACGCGTAAACCCGGAAGCGACCGTCCGCCTGCCCCGCATGGCCGAGATGGACCGGCTTGGCGTCGCCCAGCCGAATGACCGGCGCGGAATGGAAGCGCTTTCCGATCACGAATCCTTCGGCAAGATGCTGATGGGTCGCAGCGCCGGTGAGGACCGACGGCCGGTAATGCGTCGCCGTGCCCGCGGTGTAGCGGCCGTGCCTGACAAAATAGTCCTGCGTCTTGGCAGCATCAGCGCCGCCCGCTTTCGCTGCGGACGCCAAAATCCCCGCCCATTCGCGGTCGAAATCGATCAGCTCTTTCGCAACCGCCTGACGCTCTGCCGAATAGGAATGCAAGATGCTCGGCGCGCACTGCTTGCGCAGCACGGCGGCGAGCTTCCAGCCGAGGTTGAAAGCATCCTGCATCGAGACGTTCATGCCCTGCCCCGCCTTCGGGCTGTGGGTGTGGCAGGCATCGCCGGCGATGAAGATGCGCGGCAGACGCGTGGCGATCTCGGCCTCCGGCACGTCGTCGAACTTGTCGGTCAGGCGCTGGCCGATCTCGTAGACCGACCACCACGCAATCTCCTTCACGTCAAGCGTATGGGGCTTCAGGATCCGCCGCGCCTTCGCAATCACGTCGTCTGCCGTGATGTTGCGGTTGGCAACGCGCTCGCCGACGTCGAGTTTTGCAAGCTCGACATACAGGCGGACCATGTAGCCGCCTTCGCGGGGAATGATGAGCAGGCTGCCGTCCTTCGCCGACTGGATCAACGATTTGAACCGGATGTCCGGAAAATCGGTCACCGCCAGCACGTCCATCACACCCCAGGCATGGTTGGCGGAATCGCCGTGCAGCTCGCGGCCGATTGATTTTCGCACGATGCTGCGCGCACCGTCGCAGCCGACCACATAGCGCGCCTTGATGGTTTCGAGCCTGCCCTCCCTTCCGGCATCGACGCGCTCGAGACGGACGGTCACGGCGTGATCGGCGGGATCTGCAGCCGGATCAGCCTGCACGTCCAGCAGGCGGCGGCTATAATAAGGCTCGAGCTTTGCTGGCGCTTTGCGCATGACGTCGAGAAAGCCGTCATGGATTCGCGCCTGGTTGAGAATCACGTGCGGGAATTCGGACAGCCCGTCCTCGACGTCCTGCACCCGTCCGCTGCGGACGATCGTCTCCGGCGCCCGCTCGTCGGGCTTCCAGAACGTCGTCTCGTTGACCCAATAGGCCTCCTTCAGCACGCGCTCGCTGAAGCCGTAGGCGTGGAACATCTCCATGGTGCGGCAGGCAACGCCATCGGCCTGCCCGACCAGCAGGCGGTCCGGCTTCTGCTCGACGATGCAGGTCTTGATGTCGGGGAACTGCGCAAGCTGGGCGGCAAGCGTCAGGCCCGCGGGGCCACAGCCGACGATGAGGACATCGACCTCTTCGGGCACCGCGCCCGCTGCGCCGGACGCCCGAATGCGGTCAGCGGGATCGGCGATCTCGGGATCGCCCGGCCGAAATCCATTGAGATGGAATTGCATGCGCACCTCTCCCGTCGACGTCTTCTTCGATATTGCTCAGTATGCTGATTATCAGTATACCTGTCAATAATGGCACGCCTCTCTGCCCCGAGGAGAATTCGGTGAAAGACAACAACGACATGCCCGGGCATCTCGCGCGCCGATTCCAGCAGATCGCGGTCGCGGTGTTTCTGGCCGAGGTCGGCGAAGCCGGCTTCGACCTGACGCCGGTGCAATACGCGGCACTCGCGACTATCAAGGCCAATCCGGCGCTCGACCAGGTCACGCTCGCGGGACTGATCGCCTACGACCGCACCACCATCACCGGCGTGATCGATCGCCTCGTGCAGAAGGGCCTCATTGACCGCCGCGCCTCGAGCCGCGACCGCCGCGCGCGCGAGCTCGAGATTACCGATGAAGGCAAGCGCACGCTGCGCAAGATCACGCCGGCGGTGGAATCCGCCCAGCGCATCATGTTGCGTGGCCTCAGTGCGAAAGAAGGCGATGAACTGATGCGGTTGTTGCGCAAGGCCATTGCCGCCGGCAACGAGCTCAGCCGCGCGCCCCTGCGCGAGGCGCAGGCATAGGCGGTACTCCTGTCCGCAAATGTCGCAGTGCCATGAAACCCGGAGCTAACTTTCGGCTGCTACGGTCTGCCCCATTCGGCGCTTAACGCGCGATTAACTTTGCCGTTCGGGAGCTTTCCGATGTTCAGGTGTTTCATTGCGGCAGCAGCCATTGCGCTTTCGGCCGGCCAGGCGCTCGCAAACAGCGGCCATGGCGGCGGCGGTGGTTCCCCTCCGCCTACCCCGAAGGCCGAATCGCCGCCCGTACCGGCAAAGGTGATCCTGACCAAGCAGGGCCCCAAGCTCGTCGATCTCAAGGGCATGACGCTGTACCATTACGAGCGCGACACCACCGGCAAAACGTCCACCTGCAACGACAAGTGCACTGAAAGCTGGGTACCGCTTCCCGCGCCGGCTGACGCCAAGGCTGTCGGCGACTTCACCGTGATCAACCGCGACGACGGCAGCAAGATGTGGGCATACCGCTATCGCCCGCTCTACACCTCGCCCGCCGACAAGGCACCGGGCGACGTCAACGGTATCGCCACGACGCTGCAATGGCGCATCGCGCGGCCCCTGGAGTAGCGCGCGAAGCGGTTAGCCGCGCCAGCTGGTGCCGGTTTCGACCCGAGCGTTCTGCCCGGGGGGCAACACCACCACCATGGAGTTGAGCTTCACCCGGTCGTAGAGATCGATCACGTCCTCGTTGCGCATGCGGATGCAGCCGGACGAGATCGCCTGCCCGATATATTCGGGCTGGTTGGTGCCGTGGATCCGGTAGAGCGTGTCCTTGTTGCCGGAATAGAGATAGATGCCCCGCGCGCCCAGCGGATTGGCCGGGCCACCGGCAACGCGCGCTGGATACGGCCCGAGCCGCGCCTGGATGTCCGCGGTCGGAACCCAGTCCGGCCATTCCGCCAGGCGGCCGACGCGCGCGACGCCCGAGAAGGCCATCGCCTCCTCGCCGACCGCAACGCCGTAGCGGATCGCCTTGCCGTCCGGCAGCACGAAATACAGATAGCGCGCGTCGGTATCGACCAGGATCGTGCCTGGCTGCTCCTTGCGCGGATAATCGACGACGTGCCGGAGAAACTGCTCGGGCACATCGGCCTTCGCGTAAGGCGCGTGCGCCAGCAACTGACGATCGCGGGCCGTCATGCTCGCATCCGTCGATGGCGAAAGAGTCGTCTGCATGCAGCCGCCGAGCGGCAACAAGGCAACGATGAATAAGGCGAATAAAGATCTTGGCACCGCCGGCCCCCGATAGCGAATGGCAGCGCCCCCAGCGTCGCCAGATAGTGCCAAAATCGTGCTGAAAACAAGGCTATCCGGAACACGTCCGCGTGTGCGGGAAGAGTTCCATCACCACAAACGGCGGACAAGCGTCGCACAGTCTCCATCCCCTCGCCTTGCTTTGGTCAAACCCGACTGGACTCGTGCTCCCTGGGCTTGGGATGGGGCACGTCAACAGATCGGCTCGCGCCAATGCGGACGACCAAAGTGCAAGGAGCTGCGATGCTCGCGACGCTGAACAGCAGTCAAATCGTCGATGCGATCGTGAAGGATGCGGTCAGGGACAACGACCCGCACGACGCCGTGCAGATTTCGCCCGACATCGTGCGGGCCTCGCGTCCCGTCAGCGTTGCTCCGTCGCTGGCGCCGGAGATCGTGAGCCGTCCGGAGCCGACATTCACACCGGAACCAAAAATCAATCCGGAGCCGAAGTTCAGTCCCGCGGCCGAGCCGCAGGCGGCCGTTCCCTCCGTCGACACCGCCGTGCGCGTCGCGGCGAGCGATGGTCTCGGCCCGCGCAAACGATCCGCCGCGAGCAAATGGCTGCGCGGCGCGTTCCTCACGTTTCTGTTTGCGGGCGGCAGCGCGGCCGCCACCATCGCCTGGGAGAAACACGGCGACACCGTCAAGCCGATGCTTGCGCAATGGACGCCGACCCTGGCAGCGCTGCTGCCTGCGACATCGCAGACCGCGCCGGTCGCCGCAGCGCAAGCCGCCGCGACCGATCAAACCGGCGATCAATCTACGGCGGCCGCACCCGCAGCTCAAATTGCAGCAGCCGCGCCCGCGGCGACGCAGCCCGATCCAACGCAGTCTGTGCAATCGATGACGCGCGATATCGGCTTGATGGCGCAGCAGATCGAAGCGCTCAAGGCCAGCATCGCCGAGTTGAAGGCCGGACAGGAGCAGATGGCACGCGAGATGGCGAAGCCACCTGCACCGAAGCCCGTGACCGAGGCGAGGCCGCCGATCGATCCGCGTGCGCGCGTGTCTGCGCTCCCGCCGCGAGCTCCGGCCCCGACACCGCCCCCGGTTCGCAAGCCGAAGCCGGTCGTGTCGCACACTTACGCGCCCGCACCGCTCGCGCCTCCCCCGCCGTCGCAGGCAGCTGCGGCCGCGCCGCCGGCCGCCCCCGTCGCCACGACGCAAGCCGTCGCAGATGACGACGGCCCTGTGGTGCGGCCGCCGATGCCGCTGCGCTAGAGCAACGACAGAACAGCGCTGGCGCCAGTCGCGCACGCTGTCCGAGTCGATGTGACGCGTTGAATCCGGGTTACTACGGGACGCGATGCTTCGATCGTCTTCGCAAGAGAAAAGGCCGTCGGGATCTATGCCGGCGGCCTTCTCTTGCAGCTGCCGGTTCCCGGAGCCCGGTTCTGCTGCAATTCCATGCCTAATGATCGCGCCGACATGTTTAATAAAATCTTAATGCACATGCGCACTGCACATCATTTCTGCGCCATAAGCACAGAGATTGCGCGGTCCGTTCACCCGATAGACATCGACTCAGTGGTACGATCCAGCATGTTTTGAAGCCTTCCATTGAAGGCTGCTTTTTCAGATCTGGTCGTCACACCGGAGAATTCGGATGCCTTACTATTCCTTCGATCTCGTGGTCGGTGAAGAGTTCAAGAACCAGGGCGAAATCATCCTCGAAGACATCGAGGTCGCCTCCGATCGCGCCGTTCAATTGGCCAATGAGCTGTCGCAGGTGAAGCCGGAGCTGCAGCAGAAGGGCTGCGCGGTACGCGTCACCGATCGCGATCACAACGAGGTCTATCGCACGCCGCTCGATCCCGTGCCGGCCTGGCGGCGCTGAGCTACACGCCCAGATCAGGCGCTTCGAACCAGTTCGTCAGCGACAGGCCGCCGTCGATGACGAAGGCTGCGCCGGTGACGTAAGCCGAGAGCTTGTTCGACAGCACCGTGAGCGCCATCGGCGCGAGATCGTCGGCGGCGCCGAGGCGCCCGAGCGGAATGTGCCGCGCCAGCGAAGCATCCGCGACGAAACCGCCCGCTGCGATCGCACCCGGCACCAGCGCGTTGACGCGAATGCCGTGACGACCAAAGCTCTTCGCGAGCTCCTTCACCAGCATCGCCATTGCCGCCTTCGCCGTCGAATAATGCGGCAGGTTGCGCGGCGTGCCCGCATGCAGCGAGGTGAGAAATAGGAACGAGCCGGGCTGCTTTGCCGCGATCAGCCGTTTAGCGATCTCGCACCCCAGGTGAAAGCCGGCATCGAGATTGACGGCGTGCATCTCCTGCCAGGTCTTGCGGTCCACCGCGAACGCGTGATCGGCCTCGCGCCGCGGCGGAGACGCGCTGTGCACGAAATGCGAGACCTCGCCCAGCGCGGCATGTGCGGCAACCAGCAGCTCATCGCATGCCTCGAGCCTCGCGAGATCGCCAACCCACGGCACCGCCAATTCGGGCTTGCTGCTCGCGCTGATCGCGGCGCTTACGCGCTCCGCACTCACATCGGCGAACACGGTCCGAACGCCCTCGCCGACCAGGGCCTGCGCGATGGCTCGGCCGATGCCATTGCCGGCGCCGGTCACGAGCGCCGTGTCGCGTGCAGGATCGAACGGCGTGCTGAACAGGCTCATCTCGCTCTCCGTACCAGGGGATGCCGGCCACGATAGCGCACCGCAGCGCGAAGCGACAAATGCGCCCCGGCACCATTGCGGAGTAGCCCGCCAGACGCTAGCCTCTTAAAAAAATGAATGAAGGAGGACCTAAGGATGCGCACCGCTTTCCTGATCGCGGGCCTGTTGCTGACCGCCGCGCCGACCCAAGCAGCCGACGACCATGCACGCTCGACCTATGTGACGCTGGTCTTGCAGGCCTTCGCCGCCAAGGTCGAATGCCCGGGTACGGATGTCGTCTACCAGGACCTGGTGCAGAAGGCGGAGCAGATGCACCTGCCCGACGGCACCACCGAGAAGGTGCGCAAGGCGATCGCCTGGATGCACACCGGCGGCAAGATGGGCGAGAAGCAGGATGACGATCTGATGGCCGAGGTCGCGGTGGCCACCCAGGCGACCGATCTCAACCAGCGCCGCATCGGCATGCCGAGCTGGTGCGAGGCCCAGAAGACCAACCTCGCCGGCCTGATCCGCGCCAAGGGCGGCTAGTTCCTGTCGCGGTTAAGCATGCCGCGACGGAACCGCCGCCGCGGCAAATAATCGTCACAATCATTGCCAGCATGCGGGCTCTTCGAACAGGAGACCCCCATGCGGATTGCCCATCTCGTTTTCGCCGGTGCTCTCGCGGCCGGCGCCGTGCTCACCGCCCCTGTGCTGGCGAAGAATTCCGACGCCCAGAAGAGCGAGGACAAGTCGGCCGCGTCGGCGTCCTGCAGCGCCTATCAGCAGGCGCCGGATGGATCGTGGGAGCCGCTTCCCTGCAAGGAGACCGGCGAGCGCAGCCAGCCGCAGACCCAGCACAAGTCCGGCACGCAAGGCGGCGACCAGGGCGAACGATAGGCCGCACTGTGACGCGGGAACCCGGCGGGCTGCTTCCGGGTTGGAGCGGACGGCTTGCCGCGGTGCTTACGCTCGCTAGAATGCGATCCGCAGGGCCGAGGAGCGGCCCCTGGAAACGTCAACCCCGCGAGCACTTGTGGATTCGATCGAGCTTGAGGGCCTTCAACGCCGTCTGAAGGCGCTGGAGGAGGAAAACGCACGCCTGAAGGCGGCTGGGGCGGCCGTCCTCACCGAGCGACGGAAGGTCGAATCCGCACTCGCCGACAGCGAGGAGCGCTACCGGACACTGTTCAACTCGATCGACGAAGGCTTTTGCATCATCGAGTTCTTCGACGGCCCGCACGGTCCGCTCAGCGACTATGTCCACGTCGAAGCCAATCCCGCCTACACCCAGCATGCCGGCATCGCGAACGTGGTCGGCCAGAAGGTCCGAGAGATGGTCCCGGATGAGGCCGGCGGCTGGGTCGAGCTCTACGGCGGCGTACTGCGGACCGGCGTGCCGATCCGCTTCGAGCGCGAGCTGGTCGCGACCGGCCGCCACCTCGAACTGGCCGCCTTTCGGGTCGAGCCCGCCAGCCGCAAGCAGGTCGCGGTGCTGTTCCAAGACATCACCCCGCGCAAGCGCGCCGAGAGAGAGCTGCAGCAGCTCAACGAGACGTTGGAAGCACGCGTCGTCGCCGCGCTGGCCGAGCGCAAGCTGATGGCCGACCTCGTCGAAGGCACCGATGCGTTCGTCCAGGTCGTCGATCCCGACTTCCGCTGGCTCGCTGTCAACGGCGCCGCGGCCCGGGAATTTCATCGCATCTACGGTATCTTGCCGAAGGTCGGTGACAACATGCTCGAGCTGCTTGAAGATCAACCCGAGCATCGCGACGCCATCCGAACCGCCTGGTCACGAGCGCTTGCCGGCGAAGCCTTCGTCGAGATCGCCGGGTTCGGCGAGCCCGGGCGTGCCCGCCGCTTCTACGAGATGCGCTTCAACTGCCTGCGCGACGGCGAAGGCCGGCTTCTCGGCGCCTACCAGTTCTCCTACGACGTCACCGAACGCCTGAAGGAGCAGGAGCGGCTGCGCGAGGCCGAGGAAGCGCTGCGCCAGTCGCAGAAGATGGAAGCGGTCGGACAGCTGACCGGCGGCATCGCCCACGATTTCAACAACCTGCTCACCGGGATCATCGGCTCGCTCGAACTCCTGCAGACGCGGATCGGCCAGGGCCGCGTCAAGGAGATCGACCGCTACGTCTCGGCGGCGCAAGGCGCGGCCAAGCGCGCCGCTGCACTGACGCACCGGCTGCTGGCCTTTTCGCGGCGGCAGACGCTCGATCCCAGGCCGACCGATCTCAACCGCCTCGTCATGGGCATGGAGGAGCTGGTTCGCCGCACCGTCGGCCCGGAGATCGCGGTCGAGGTCGTCACGGCCGGCGGATTGTGGCCGACGCTGATCGATGCCTCGCAGCTCGAGAACGCCCTGCTCAACCTCTGCATCAACGCCCGCGACGCGATGCCCGGGGGCGGCCGGCTTACCATCGAGACCGCCAACCGTTGGCTCGACGAACACGGCGCAGGCGAGCGTGATCTCGATCCCGGCCAATACGTCTCCCTTTGTGTCACAGATACCGGCACCGGCATGGCCCCCGAGGTGGTCGAGCGTGCCTTCGAGCCGTTCTTCACCACAAAGCCGATCGGCCAGGGCACTGGCCTCGGGCTGTCCATGGTCTATGGCTTCGTGCGCCAGTCGGGCGGACAGGTCCGGATCTATTCCGAGGTTGGCCAGGGCACGACCATGTGCCTGTATCTGCCACGCCATTACGGCAAGGAGACTGACAGACCTGCGGCACTCGCCACCAAAACCGCTATGCACCCGCAGGCGGACCACACGATCCTAGTTGTAGACGACGAGCCCTCGATTCGGATGCTGCTGACGGACGCGCTGGAGGAGATCGGCTTCAATGTCATCGAGGCGCATGACGGGCCGACCGGCCTGAACATCCTGCAGTCGGACCAGGTCATCGATCTGCTGGTGACCGATGTCGGCCTGCCCGGCGGCATGAACGGTCGCCAGCTCGCGGACGCCGCGCGGACCACGCGGCCGGCATTGAAGGTGCTGTTCATTACCGGCTATGCCGAGAACGCCATCATCGGCAACGGCCAGCTCGCCCCTGATATGCAGGTGCTGACAAAGCCGTTCGTCGTCGAGGCGCTGGCGAGCCGCATCCTCGACATGATCAAGGATGGAACCGGGCGCAACTGATACCGATCAGCTCTGGTGCGGTCCGCGCATGACCTTCATGGCATCGACGATATGACGCCATTCCCTGGCCTCGTCGGCCTCGCCGCGGCCCTCGCAGGCCTGCGCCTGTTCTGCGGCTTTCGCGATTGCACCAAGACCATGCTGTTCCAGCATCTGCCGCGCGACGGTGTGGACCTGGACTTCGGACATCATGGGCGCTCTCCCGCTTGAGGAAACCGCGGCGCCCGGCTCGGCGGTCCGCGGACCCCTGACAACGGTTTCTCCGCAACGCCCGTTCCGCCCTCAGCCGATCACATCGATCGAGTTCGAGCCCGGTGCCGCCGCCCCCACAAAAACAAAGGCGGCCCGCTGTGCCCAGCGGACCGCCTTTTCACCCACCCCAAACCGGATGTTATGCAGCCGTGTTCCCTTACGCGACCGCCACTTTCTTGTTCTTGCGCTCGAAATCGTTGGGCACCTCGATATCGACCTCCAGGGTCGACACCTCGTCGCCACGCTCGAGCCGGACGATGACCTTGGTCGGATCCAGCGTCACGTGCCTGGATACGACGGCGAGAATTTCCTCACGCAGCACGCCGAGCAGATCGGGCTGGCCGCGCAGTCCGCGTTCATGGGCAAGCAGGATCTGCAGACGTTCGCGAGCGACCGGTGCAGAGGCCTTGTTGCCGCGGAGAAGCCGGAGCAGACCCATGCTCATGCAGCCCTCCGTCGCAGCAGCCGATCCATGAAACCCTTGCGCTCGGTCGGCACCTGCATGGCGACGGTCTCGCCGCATAGCCGCCGCGCCGCGTCGATATAGGCCCGCGCGGGTGCGCCTTCGGCGTTCGACAGCGTCACCGGCGTGCCGACGTTGGAGGCGCGCAGCACGTCCTGGCTCTCCGGGATAATGCCGAGCAGAGGCGTCGCGAGAATTTCGAGGATGTCCTCGATGGTCAGCATCTCGCCGCGCGCGGCGCGGGAGGGATCGTAACGCGTGATGAGAATGTGCTTCTCGACGCGCTCGCCCTTCTCGGCCCGCACCGTCTTGGAATCAAGCATGCCGATGATGCGGTCGGAATCGCGCACCGAGGAGACTTCCGGATTGGTGACGATTACCGCCTCGTCGGCAAAGCGCATCGCCATGGAAGCGCCGCGCTCGATGCCGGCCGGGCTGTCGCAGATCACCCAGTCGAAACGGCTGCGCAGATCGGCGATGACCTTGCCGACGCCCTCTTCCGTCAGCGCATCCTTGTCGCGGGTCTGCGAGGCCGGCAGCAGCCACAGATTCTCCAGCCGCTTGTCCTTGATTAGCGCCTGCGGGAGCTTGGCGACGCCTTGCACCACGTTGATGAGGTCGAACACGACGCGGCGCTCGGCGCCCATCACGAGGTCGAGGTTGCGCAGGCCGACGTCGAAATCGACCACGACGACCTTTTCGCCGCGTTGCGCCAGCGCAGCCCCCAATGCGGCGGTCGTGGTCGTCTTGCCGACGCCGCCCTTGCCTGATGTCACGACCAGTACCTTGGCCATCTCGAAAATCTCCTTCTGGTCAGTTCAGCGCGGTAATTCGCATGGTGTTGCCTTGCAGCCAGGCTTGCGCCGGCTTGCCACGCAGGGCCTCGTCGATATCGTCAGCAGTCTGGTAAAACCCATCGATTGCAAGCAGTTCGGCTTCGATCTTCTGGCAGTAGATGCGCGCGCTCGTGTGGCCGTTCACCCCCGCCATGGCGCGGCCGCGCAGCGCGCCGTAGATGTGGATGGAGCCGCCGGCAACGACTTCCGCGCCGGAGCCGACCGAGCCCAGAATGGTGACGTCGCCGTCGGGGAAAATCACGGTCTGTCCCGAGCGCACCGGGCTCTCCAGCAGCAGCGAGGTCGGCTTGGCCTCGGCCTTCGCCTCGGGCTTCTTCGGCGCGCTCGGCTCGACCACGCAGCTGCGCCCGCCCGAAAGCAGCGGCGGCATAGCCGGCGTCAACCGCGCCTCCTCCACGCCCTCGATGCCGAGCACGCGGATGTTGCGGTCCTGGAGGCTGGCGAGCAGATGGCTGATGCCGGACTGGCTGAGATCGACCGAGGACAGGTCGATCACCACGGGCCGGCCGGCGAAGAAACCGGGCGAGCGGGCGATGGTGGCGTCGATCTCCTGGAGCCAGTCCTGGATCGGAACCGTCGGCACGAACACGAAGGCCACGTAGGAGCGCCCGCGCAGGCGCACCATTTGGCGTTGGACTTTTGCTGCAGCCTCCATAGCGGCCGACTCGTTCCCTGTTATTGAATGGTTAACGATGCGGCGGATATGGTTAACGGCCGGTTAATGTCTCCGTGGGGATACGTGGGTGCGGATGGGCCCAGGCCGCGGGCATGATTGCCCGCTCCGTCATCCTGAGGTGCGCGCCATGCGACGCGAAGCGACGCATGGGAAGCCTCGAAGGATGTACGGCCGCGCTGCAGCCGGGCCGTCGCCCTTCGAGGGTCGCTGAAGAAGCGGCCGCCTCAGGGTGACGGGGATCGAGTAGCGCGCAATGACGAGGAGAGATCGCCCCTACTTCTTCACCTTGCTCGCGTCCATCTTGACGCCCGGATCCAGCATCTTCGTCGTGAACGCCGTGGTGACGTCGAACGGCTTCTCCATGCCGAGATAGGTCTGGACCAGCTCGTAATCCTTCTTCATCCGCTCGCCGTCGATCCAGCCGAGACCCTTGGTGGTCGTGAACTCGTCCGTCATCAGATATTTGATGCGCTCCCACTGGCGCTCCTGGTTCGCCTTGTCGAGACCGGAGACCTGGTCGAGCAGCGCCTTCAGGCAGGGTTCGACCTCGGCGACGCACGTCGCAAAAGCCTTCTGCGAGATGCGCACGAACTCTTCGACGAGCTTTGGATTTTTCTGCAAGTAGGCGCCGTTGACGATCAGCGAATTGCCATAGGGGTTGAGCCCGATGTCCTTCCAGTTGACGTAGCCGAGGTCGGGGCCGAACTCGATCACCTTCAAATCGTGCTCGTTGTAGAAGTCGCTGATGATGTCGACGGTGTGGCTCTTGAGGCCCGCGATCTTCGCGGTCGGCCCGATATTGACGAAGCTGACTGCATCCGGCGCGATGCCGGCGGCCTTCGCAAAGGCCGGCCACATCACGCGCGAGGCGTCGCCGGGCGGGTTTCCGATCTTGTGGCCTGGAAAATCCTTTACCCCGTTCACGCCGTAGCTTTTCAGCCAATAGAACGTCTGTCCGGTGTTGGCGTAGATGCTCATCAGCGCGACGTCGTCGGCGCCCTTGCTCTTGGCGACCAGCATCGTGGCGAGATCGGCGATGCCGAAGGCCGAGCCGCCCGCGCCGACCTTGGCGGCGGAGACACCGGAGCCCTTGCCGACCTCGATGGTCAGGTCGATGCCGGCCTTCTCGTACCAGCCCTGCGCCTTGGCATAGTAGAACGGCGAATGGTCGGCCGTCGGCGTCCAGTTCAGGATCAGATTGACCGCCTCGCCCGCGCTGGCGGGCACCGCCGGCAAGCCGAGCATCAGGGTCACGACCGCCGCCTGCAAACGCTTCATCGCATCTCTCCTCGTTGCCGCGACCCGGCTTGTCGCTCTCCCCATGTGAGGATACCAATGCAACAAGGCCGCCCTCAACTTGTCAACTGTTTGGTTGGAAATGCCCGCAAAACGTTCAGGCGACACCGTGCCGCAGCGGCGCGATCCCGTCGCCACCCGCAAGAAGCTGCTCACCGCGGCGCGCCAGGAGTTCGCCCGGCACGGCCTTGCTGGCGCCCGCGTCGACGAGATCGCGATGCGCGCCGGTGTCAACAAGCAGCTGGTCTACCACTATTTCGGCGACAAGGACGCGCTCTACCTCGCCGTGCTCGAAGTGGTCTATGAGGACATCCGCGAGCAGGAGCGCAGGCTCAATCTCGAAGGCCTGCCGCCGGAAAAGGCGATCCGCAAGCTGATCGAGGCCTCGTTCGACCATCTGGCTGCAAACCCTGATTTCATCGTGCTTTTGAACGACGAGAACCGCGGCGGCGCCCGCCATGTCCGCGGCTCGACGCGGCTGGAAGCGATGCATTCCCCGCTGGTCAAGAGCGTCTCCCACATCCTCAACGAGGGGGTGCGCTCGGGCGTATTCCGCAAGGGCATAGACCCCGTCCAGCTCTATATCTCGATTGCGGGCCTCAGCTATTTCTTCTTC
Organism: Bradyrhizobium cosmicum; assembly: GCF_007290395.2. Lineage (NCBI taxonomy): Bacteria > Pseudomonadati > Pseudomonadota > Alphaproteobacteria > Hyphomicrobiales > Nitrobacteraceae > Bradyrhizobium > Bradyrhizobium cosmicum. The sequence goes on from NZ_CP041656.2 coordinate 4,201,152, forward strand.
TCCAACACGCCGACGCTGTCGGCGATCTTCGGCAAGGACCTGTCGAGCCGGGCCCAGCGCCTCGCCCGCCGCCGGCACGTCGCGGATCTCGTCCTGCATTCGCTCCGGCCCTAATCAACCAACTGGTTGAAACTTGCCGCAGGCACGGTTAAGCTGGCGACCAGCGGCAAGGCGGCCGCCGGCAACAGGGAGCACTCGGTGACAGGAGACGGAGCACGCACCACGCGCAGCTTTGCGATCATCCTGGTCGTTCACCTCGCCGTGCTCGTGCTGTGGCAGGTCGCGGTCGATGCCTTCCATGTGCCGAAATTCATCCTGCCCTCCCCGCTCGCGACGATCCAGACGCTGGGAACCGCAAGCTATGCCTGGGGCGCCAACACGCTGGTGACGGCGATCGAGATCCTCGGCGGCTTCGCGCTCGGCGCCTTCGTCGGGGTGGCGCTGGCGGTGATCTTCAGTTGGGCACCGCTGCTCAGCATGGCGCTGCTGCCGCTGTTCGTGACGCTGAACATGATCCCGAAAGTCGCGCTCGGCCCGCTCTTGATCGTCTGGTTTTCCTACGGCATCGTGCCGAACATCCTGATCGCTTTCAGCATCTGCTTCTTCCCGATCCTGCTCACCACCGCGCGTGGCTTGCGCGAAGTCGAGCCTGACCTGCTCGATCTCGTCAAATCGCTGCGCGGCTCGCGCTGGATTCTGTTCCGCAAGATCCAGCTGCCTGGATCGCTGCCTTACGTGTTCTCCGGCATGAAGGTCGGCGCCATCCTCGCGGTCGCCGGCGCCATCGTCGGCGAGTTCATCGCCTCCGAGCGCGGGCTCGGCTACCTCATGATCCAGGTGCAGTCCTCGCTCGACACGCCGGCAATGGTGATGGCCGTCGTGCTGCTGACCCTGCTCGGGGTCGCCCTCTACGGCCTCGTGCTCGTGCTCGAACGCATGTTCGTGGTCGTCGATGCGAGACAGACCTAGGAACGGCAGACTTGAAGGATAGAACCATGCTGCTCACCCGCCAGACGCTGCCGAAGACCATCCCCGACATCGCTGCGCTCGACGATCTGCTGTGCCGGCCGAGCCAGGCGCTGATCGACGACCTCGCCAAGGTGGAAGGCGACATCATGATCCTCGGCGTTGCCGGCAAGATGGGGCCGACGCTGGCGGGGCTTGCGAAAGCTGCCGCGCCGGATCGCCGCGTCATCGGCGTCGCCCGCTTCAGCGATCCGGGCGTCAAGGATTGGTTGCACGCGCGCGGCGTCGAAACCATCAACTGCGATTTGATGGACGAGCGGGCAATCCAGGCGCTGCCGAAGGCGCCCAACATCGTCTTCATGGCCGGCCGCAAATTCGGCGCCGAGGGCGATTTATCCCTGACATGGGCGATGAATGCGCATGTGCCCGCTCTGGTCGCGCAGGCCTTCCCGTCGTCGCGAATCGTGGCGTTCTCGACCGGCTGCGTCTATCCGTTCGTGCCCGTCGACGGCAAAGGCGCGACCGAGGACATGGCGCCGAACCCGCCCGGCGAATACGCGCAGTCCTGCGTCGGCCGCGAACGCATGTTCGAATATTTCTCCCGCAAGTTCGAAACACCGGGCCGGCTGTTCCGCCTCAACTACGCGATCGACATGCGTTACGGCGTACTGCACGACATCGCCACGAAAGTGCTCACGGGCGCACCGATCGACGTCCGCCTCGGCCATGTCAATTTCATCTGGCAGGGCGATGCCTCTGCGCAGGCGCTGCGGTGTCTTGCCCATTGCACGGCGCCGACCTCGCCGATCAATGTCAGTGGCCACGAGATTCTCGCGGTACGCGATCTCGCGGCAAGGTTCGGCGCCAGGTTCGGCCGTGCTCCGGTGCTCTCAGGCAAGGAAGAACCGACAGCGTGGCTCACCGACACATCGAAAGCGGTCGAGCTGTTCGGCCTGCCGGTCGTCGACACCGAGCAGCTGATCGCCTGGACCGCGGACTGGGTGTCCCGCGCCATGCCGAGCCTCGGCAAGCCCACCAAATACGAGGTGCGCGATGGACGCTACTGACGGCCCGACCGTCATCAAGCTCGGCGTCGAGGATGCGATCGCCGCGCTCGCGCTCTCGACCGAAGCGCACTGGAACCAGACCGAGGAGGACTGGCACGTCTTCCTGCACGACGGCGTCGTGTTCGGCATCCGCGACGGCGCTCGCCTGGTCGCCACCGCCGCTTTGCTGCCCTACTCCGGCAACAACGCCTGGATCAGCATGGTGCTGGTGTCGGCCACGCATCGCCGCCGCGGCCTTGCCACGCGCCTCGTCGATGCCTGCCTGGAGACGGCACGCAAGAACGGCCTGACAAGCTGGCTCGACGCGACGCCCGACGGTGCCGCTGTCTATGGCCCGCTCGGGTTCACGCCGACGCTGCAACTCCGCCGGCTGAAGCTGGTGAACCCCGCACAGGAAACTTCGGAATCACCCGCGGTCGCAACCCTCGACGCGCTTTGCGCGCGGGACCGGCGGACCACCGGCTTCGACCGGACCGCTCTCCTGACCGCCTTCGTGCAGCGCTCCGGCTCGCGCATCGTCGCAGCACATGGATGCATCGCGCTGGTCCGCGACGGCCGAACAGCGCGCCATATCGGCCCGCTGTTCGCGGACAACGCCGCAAAAGCGCTGGCGCTGGTTCATGCGATCGCGCGATCCGAGACCCTCCCGCTGCTGATCGACGCGGTCGCCTCGCAGGCTGCGTTCCTGGAAGGACTGACCGCATCCGGCTGGAGCATCGAACGGCCGTTCCAGCGCATGCGGTTCGGCCCTGCCACCACTGCCGGCGAGGAAATGCCATTCGCCGTCGCCGGCCCGGAATTCGGATAGGACATCATGCACCACAGCCAGATCAACGCCGACATCCGCAAGCTGATCGCCGAGGGCACCGTGATGCCGGCGCATCCCCTCGCGCTCACCCCCGAACGCCAGCTCGACAAGACCCATCAGCGCGCGCTGACGCGCTATTACATCGACGCCGGCTCCGGCGGCCTTGCGGTCGGCGTCCACACCACGCAGTTCGCGATCCGCGATGTCGGTCTCTACCGTCCGGTGCTGGAGCTCGCCGCGGAGACCGCGGCCAACTGGACCAAGCGTCCGCTGGCGATGGTCGCAGGTCTTGCCGGCCCGACCCGGCAGGCGGCGGCTGAAGCCCGCACCGCCCGCGACATCGGCTATCATGCTGGCCTGCTCAGCCTCGCCGCGATGAAGAGCGCGTCCGAGGACGAGATCATTGCGCATTGCACGGCGGTCGCCGCCGAGATCCCGCTGATCGGCTTCTACCTCCAGCCGGCCGTCGGCGGCGTCATCCTGTCCAGCCGGTTCTGGCAGCGCTTTGCCTCGATCGACAACGTCATCGCGATCAAGATCGCGCCGTTCAACCGCTACCGGACGCTCGATGTGTTGCGCGGCGTCGCAGCCGCCGGTGCGCTCGATCGCGTCGCGCTCTACACCGGCAATGACGACCACATCCTGCTCGACCTGATGCTGCCGTTCGACCTGCGCGCCAACGGCGTCACCACGCGCACCTACTTCAAGGGCGGCCTGCTCGGCCATTGGTCGGTTTGGACCGCGAGTGCCATCAAGCAGTTCGAGCGCTGCAAGGCCGCGCGGCACCAGGACAGCGTGCCGGCCGATCTGCTCGCGCTCGATGCCCGCGTCACCGATTGCAACAGCGCGTTCTTCGACGTCGCCAACAATTTTCACGGCTGCATCGCCGGCTGCCACGAGGTGTTGCGGCGCCAGGGCCTGATGAAGGGTCTGTGGTGCCTCGATCCGGACGAAGGCCTCAGCCCCGGCCAGCGCGAAGAGATCGACCGTGTCACGCGCGAGCACGCCGACCTCAGCGACGATGCCTTCGTCGCCGCCAATTTGAACAAATGGCTGGCATGAGCTCAAAACCCTTCATCAGCCTGCAAGGCGTCCGCAAGGTCTACCGCAGCGGCGGCGCCGAGTTCTTGGCCGTCTCCGACGTCACCATGGACGTGCAGGAAGGTGAGCTGGTCTCGCTGGTCGGCCCGTCCGGCTGCGGCAAGACCACTGTGATGAAGATTCTGGCCGGCCTGCACGGCGCCGACGGCGGCACGGTGACAATCGGCAACGCCGAAAGTCCGTTCGATCCCACCCGCGACATCGGCATGGTGTTCCAGCAGGCGCTGCTCTTGAAGTGGCGCACCATCCTGGACAACGTGCTGCTGCCGGCCGAGATCGTCGGCCTGCCGATGAAGGCCGCGCGCGAGCGCGCGCGTGACCTGCTCAACCTCGTTGGCCTTGCCGGCTACGAGCAGAAATATCCGCAGCAGCTCTCCGGCGGCATGCAGCAACGCACCGCGATCGCGCGCGCCTTCATTCACGATCCCAAGCTGATCCTGATGGACGAGCCGTTCGGCGCGCTGGATGCGCTGACGCGCGAGCAGATGAATCTGGAGATGCTGCGGATCTGGCGGGAGAGCGGCAAGACCATCATCTTCGTCACGCACTCGATCCAGGAAGCGGTGTTCCTGTCGTCACACTGCGCGGTGCTGACGGCGGGCCCTGCGAAGATGGCCGACTACTTCCCGATCGACCTGCCCTTTCCGCGCGACCTGCCGCTGAAGACGACCGACGCGTTCGGCGCCTATGCGCGGCGCATCTATGCGAAGCTCGGACTGAGCGCGGCCTGAGGCGCCCTCTCAAAACTCTCCGCCGACGCCGACATAGGCGGTGTGCTCGGTGCCGCCGCCATTGCCATAGCCGCCCACGACGGTGAGAGGCATCGCGGTCTTGAGCCGATGTGCGAAACCGACACCGAAGCCGCCTTCGCCGTGAAACGCCGAGCCGCGCACCTGCCAGGTGGTCTTGCCCGGCGCGGACGGCATCGGCGCACTGGCAGCGGCAACCGCGGCCGCTATGCCACGCCGCGCCTCGGTCAAATTGTTGCCGATCTGCGCCTGAAGCGAACCGATCTGCGATTGGAAGCCGGAGGTGATGCCGGAGAGCTGGCTCATGTTGACGGCGTCGGTCGGGTTGACGCCGGCGGCGACATTGGTCAGGCGCCGCTCGTTGCCGGCCGTGCCGAACGACACGGTGTTCGCAGCGGTTGCGATCGAGCCGGCACCGATGGCGACGGAATTGGCTCCCGATACGGTGGCACCCGAGCCGAGCGCGGTCGCGTTGGTCGCACCTGCATTGCTGGAGTTGCCGACCGCGACGGTCCCCTCGCCGTTGGCGGTGCTGAAAGCACCGACCGCCACCGCGACGTTGCCAATGGCATTGCTGTTGTTGCCGAGCGCAGTCGCGAAATTGCCTGTGGCGGTGCTGCTGGCGCCGATCGCCGCGGCGTTGGTGCCGGTCGCGGTGCTGCCCTGACCGTAGGCCGTGGCAGCGGCGCCGATCGCGCGGCTGCCGGCGCCGGTCGCGGTTGCGAACTGGCCGCTCGCCCTGCTGTCCTGGCCGGTCGCGGTGGCGAAATCGCCGTTGGCAAAGCTGTTGGCACCTGTGGCAGTTGCGCTGTTGCCGGCGGCGGTGGCACTCGCGCCGGTCGCGGTCGCGGCCGTGCCGGAGGCGAGACTGCTCGCGCCCGTCGCAGTAGCTGTCGCCCCGCTCGCGAATGACGACTGGCCAAAGGCGCTCGCGCTGGCGCCATTGGCGGTCGCGTGTGAGCCGCTTGCCGTGGCGCCAAGGCCGGTGGCAGTCGCATTGTCGCCGAACGCGCCGGCCGACAGGCCGGTGGCGGTGGCGGCGTTGCCGATCGCGGTTGCGTTATCGCCGTTCGCGCCGGACAACGAGCCGACCGCAACGGCGGCATTGCCGGTGGCGTTGGATGAGTAGCCAAAGGCAGAGGCGAAAGTCCCCGCTGTCGTCGCGCTCGGCCCCACCGCTGTGGCAAAGCCGGATGGTACGTTGGTGACGCCGCCGCCAGCCGTGTAGTCGGCCGCCAGCGCAGAACCGGTGTGGAGAAACGTGGTCACGAGGAGAAGAGCGAGGCAGGACACGATCGGGCGGAGTTTTCTCCCGTCGGCGGTTCCGCCAGTGTTATTCGGTAAGGTCATTTTCGACTCCATTCCCTGCTGAGCAAGGTCTGGAGGAACGGTCAAAATCCCACATCAACCGTAAGGTTGAGAAACATGACGGGCGGCATCCCGCCATCGCTTTCTCGGCGGAATGTTGCTGGAATACATCGCAGCAAATGATGGTCATGTAGCCCGGATTGCGCGAAGCGTAATCCGGGCTACGGGTGGCGCAGTGCAAAACACCGCGCCCGTCGTCTCGCGATCAGGTTTTGTTGCGCATCTTGCTGAGCAGGTAGTTGTCGTAATAGTTTTCCGCGATCTGCGTATAGAACAGCAGCTCCTTCATATACGCGTCGTGGCTTTCCTTGGTGCGCTTGAACAGGTCGCTCTTGGCGGCGAGCTCGTTCAGATGCTCCTGGGTCGCGTTGTAGCAGGCCTCCATCACCGGCTGCGGGAACGCCTTCAGCTCCGCACCGTTGGCGATCAGCCGCTTCAGCGCCGCCGGGTTCACGCTGTCGTATTTCTCGAGCATCCAGGCGCCGGCCGCCGAGGCGGCCTGGTTGACGACCGCCTGGTACTGCTTCGGCAGGCTCGCCCACTTCTCGTCGTTGACGATCATGTGCAGCATGGCGCCGCCTTCCCACCAGCCGGGGAAGTAGTAGTACTTGGCGACCTTCTGGAAGCCGAGCTTCTCGTCGTCATACGGGCCGACGAACTCGACCGCGTCGAGCGAGCCTTTCTCCAGCGCCGCATAGATGTCGCCGCCCGCGAGCTGCTGGGGCACCACGCCGAGCCGCGCCAGCACGTGGCCGCCCATGCCGGCGATGCGGAATTTGAGGCCCTTGAGGTCGTCGACCGTCTTGATCTCCTTGCGGAACCAGCCGCCCATCTGGGTGCCGGAATTGCCGCACAGGATGGCGTGCGTCTTGAACGGCTTCAGCGCCTCGTTGGTGAGGTCGGCGCCGCCGCCGAAATACCACCAGGACTCCTGATGCCGATGGTTCATGCCGAACGGCGCGCCGGTGGCATAGGCCAGCGCCGGCTCCTTGCCGATGTAGAAATAGAGCGGCGTCTGCGCCATCTCGACGGTGGCGACGCTGACGGCATCGAGCGCCTGCAGGCCGGGGACGAGTTCGCCAGCCGCAAAGGTCTGGATCTGGAATTTGTTGTCGGTGGCCTCGGCGACATATTTCGCGAAGGTCTGCGCGGTGCCGTAGATGGTATCGAGCGACTTCGGGAAGCTCGAGGTCAGGCGCCATTTGATCTCGGGCGCCGATTGCGCGATCGCAGGTGCAGCAACCAGCGTCGTCGCGCCGGCAACCGCGCCGCCCTTGAGGAATGTACGGCGTTTCATGATGGGGTCTCTCCCTTGAAGTAAGTTTCAAATGAACGGCCTTGTACCCGGCCTCGGGTTACGGTCTTCGGAGACCGTTTGCCTGTTCCTATAGCGGAGTTCAAGCTGGCAGGAAGCCGCTTCAGAGCAGCTTCGCGCTCACGAACAGCGCGCGTACGGCGTTGGTCGCCTGCACCGCGAGCATCGCGTTACCGGCGGCGCCTTCGAGCGCCGCGATCGCGTCTTCATGCAGGGAGCGGAATTCCATCCACTCGACCGATTTGAAGTTGGTGAGGAATTGATAGGCCTGGCCGACGGTCGCGATCGCCAGCGTGTCACCGTTCAGCTTGATCTTGAACGTCGTACGCAGCGGGGTCTCGGAGCTCTGGGGATCACTCATGGGCTGCTTCTGGACGAGGACGGCTTAACGAAGGGAAAACGGCAGCCCCGCCGTTCGGCGAATATCAGGAGTCGGTGCTCGCGCGCTGCGCGGCGATAGCCGATCCGCCCAGGCTCGGCACCACGACCAGACGGTTGAATTCGCCGTTGTCCCAGGCCTTGAGGAAACGATCATAGTCCTTGATCGAAACGCAGCCGTTGGAATCGCCGCGCGGCCCCAGCATGTAGTTGTGGGTGAGAAGGCCGACGCGGCCGAGTGCGCTGGTGCCCTCAGTCGGCGTCAGGCGCAGCGCCCGAACGCCGTGAAACAGTCTTTCGCGCGGCTTCAGATCGTAGATCGCGGGTGGGGTCGCGCCCACCATGCGCTGGTCGACATGCTCCGGGTCGTCCATCAGCGCGCCCATGCCCGAATGTGCCTCCAACGCAACACCGCTCGGCAGGTAGAGGGCCTTGGCCGAGATGTCATAAACGGCCGTCCGCGAATCGTAGCCGAGTGCGGCCAGATCCGGCGCCTTGCGGAACAAGCCACTGTCCGGCGTCAGCGAGGCCAGCCTGATCTTGTCGGTGAATTTTTCGAAGAAGTTGCGGTTGTCGACCCTCGGGTTGGTCTCCGCATAGGCCTGGCTGGAGGCGATCTGGGCGGAGAGATCGGCCTGCGGCGGACGCGAGCGCGGCATCGGCACGGCGTCGGCGCGCTGCTGCGAGGCTCTCCTTTCGTCGACGGGGCGATCGTCATCGGTCAGGCTCGAACGCCAGTCATCACCCTGGAGCTTCTGGGCGAGCATCGCCTTGGCGTCGCGCAGCTTGAGCTGGACCGCATTCAGGGCGGAGCGCTCCAGCGTTCGCAGGCCGAGGTCGCGGGCGGGTGGGTTGCCCGACAGCGACGCAAAACGGTCGTCGAACGAAGGGGCATTAGTGGGCGGCAGCGCGGCAGACACCAGCGGGCTCGAAGTGCCCAAACTCGAATCACCCAAATTCAAACCGCCGAGGTCCGCGACCCAGGCAGCCGCGCCGAGCGCCAGCGCGACGGCAGCCAAAGACAGCAATATCTTCTCGGCTCGCCCGATACGGCGGCGCGACAACAGCCTCTCGGCTTGTGCGGCGTCGGAAACCATCAGATCCCCAAATCGACCCCGGGGGGACCCACCCCCACCCGAAGACTCTATACCAGCTACCACATTGGGAGCCAAAAGTTAGGCATAATCGGGGCCGGCGAAGCACCAAGAGGTATCCAATGACCGCTCCCTTCGATCTGGAACGCTTCGTCCAAGCCCAGAATCCGGTCTATCCCAACGTCCGGGAGGAACTGGCCCGGGGACGGAAGCAAAGCCATTGGATGTGGTTCGTCTTCCCGCAAATCGCAGGCCTCGGCTTCAGCGCCATGTCCCAGCGCTACGCCATCGCCTCGCGCGCGGAGGCCATGGCCTACCTCGCCCACCCCGTCCTCGGCCCGCGACTGATCGAATGCACCCGGCTCGTGCTCGCCGTCGAGGGACGAACCATCAACGCGATCCTTGGCGCGCCGGACGACGCCAAATTCCACTCGGCGATGACGCTGTTCGGCGCGGTGTCCGATGATCCGATCTTTGGCGAGGCGCTCGCCCGGTATTTCGCAGGCGAGCGCGACGGCGCCACGCTGGATATCCTCGCAGCGCTTGATCGAAAGGCCTAGCGGCCGGCCCCTCGCTGCAAGCAGCGTAAACCCCGGATTAACACGGTCCCCCTATCGTCCGGAGAATATCTTTCTCCCAGCGCAATTGCCGGACAGATCATGAAAATCGGTACACTCCTGACCACCGCCATCGTCTCGCTCTCGACCGTGGGTGGCGGCCTCGCCGTCTACGTCGCCGCGACGAAATATCAGACGATGGACAGGATCGCCGAAGCGCAAGGCCGGCTCGCGATCGTCCGCGCCGCCAGCGACATCCCGCGCTATCTCAACCCCGAGCGCGGCTTCGCCACCAACATTCTCTACGGGCCCGCCACCGTCGATCCGGCAATGCTCACCGACCATGACAAGCTGCGCAAGCAGACCGACGGCGCCCGCGACAAGATGAACGCGCTGCGCAAGGAGTTGCCCGGCTCGCTCGACGACGGCAACACCATCGGCAGCAACATCGACGGCATCAATGCGAAATTCACCGCGCTCCGCGAGGCCATCGACAAGGCGATCGCTGGACCAGCGGACGCGCGCAAGGACGCCGCCAGGAAGATCGTGGCCGACAACGCCGTGCTCAACGCCGGCGTCACCGCGCTGCTCAACGAGCAGGTCCGCCGTATGGCGATCCTCAACGGCGATGCCTATCGCCAGGCCAACTACGCCAACATCGCCATGACGCTACGCGACATCGGCGGTCTCAATTCCAGCGTGCACAAGAACCTCGTCGGCGCGAAGAAAGTGGCCAACGATGCCGAGAAGGCCGACATGGCCCGCATGCAGGGCCGCAACGACCAGATCGTGATGTCCCTGACGGAATTGCGCGGCAATCCGGCAACTCCGGCCAACGTCGCCGCGGCGCTGGAGACGATGAATTCGAACTATGTCGAGGAATTCGGCCGCGAGATGAAGCTCGTCAAGGACGGCGCCGTCAGCGGCAAATACGAACATGACGTCGACGCCTTCTACGTCGCATCCCAGAAAGGCCTCGGCTCTATCATCGGCGTCCGCGACGCCTTCTACGACAACGCTGAGCAGATCCTCGCCGGCGCCTCCTCCGCCGCGCGCACCAGCTTCACCATCGCGCTGGCCGGCCTCCTCGCCGTGCTGATCGCCAGCGCCGGCCTCATCGTCATGGTTCGCCGCCGTGTCTGCGCGCCGATCGTCAGCCTGACGACCAGGATGTCGCGGCTCGCCGACGGCGACGTCGCCGAAGAGATCCCCGGCGCCGAGCGTTCCGACGAGATCGGAGCGATGGCCTCCGCCGTCCAGGTGTTCAAGGACAACATGATCCGGGCCGACCGGCTCGCGGCCGAGAAACAGGCCGAAAACGATGGCAAGATGCGCCGCGCCCAGGCGCTCGACGGGCTCACCCGCGCGTTCGAAGCCAAGGTCACCGAACTGGTCGGCGGCCTGTCCCGCGCCTCCTCCACCATGGAGAGCACGGCGCAGTCGATGACCTCGACGGCGGCCCAGACCAACAGCCAGGCCGCGATCGTCGCCGCCGCCTCGCAGCAGACTTCAACCAACGTGCAGACGGTCGCCAGCGCGACCGAAGAGCTGACCTCCTCGATCTCAGAGATCGGCCGTCAGGTCGCGCAAAGCACCGAGATCGCGGCCCGCGCCGTCGACAACGCCCGCCGCACCGGCGACACCGCGCGCGCCCTCGCCGAAGGCGCGCAGAAGATCGGCGATGTCGTCACGCTGATCCAGAGCATCGCCGAGCAGACCAATCTTCTCGCCCTCAATGCCACGATCGAAGCCGCCCGCGCCGGCGAAGCCGGCCGCGGTTTTGCTGTCGTCGCCTCCGAAGTGAAATCGCTGGCCGGCCAGACTGCCAAGGCCACCACCGAAATCTCCGAGCAGATCACGGCGATCCAGGCTGCGAGCGACGAGACCGTGACCGCGATCCGCAACGTTGCCGACGTCATCGCCGAGATCGACCAGATCGGCACCGCCATTGCGGCTGCGATCGAGGAACAGGGCTCAGCGACCAAGGAGATTTCCCGCAGCGTCCAGGAGGCCGCCCGCGGCACCCAGGAGGTCAATACCAACATATCGGGCGTGCAGCGCGCCGCCGACGATACCGGTGCGGCCGCCCGCGAGGTGCTGGGCGCAGCCGAGCAGCTCTCGACGCAATCACGCGATCTCGCCGGCCAGTTCGACCGCTTCCTGGGCGAAGTCAGGGCCGCGTAGAAAAGCACATCAATACGGCGGCGCCTTGCGCGCCCGCTGCGCCTTGGCGGCCTCGATCCACCACGAGAGATCATCGGCAAAGCGCGGGAACGACCGCTCCAATGCCTTGCCGCCCTCACCGATCGGCTCGCTCTCGGCCGAGAGCGTCTGCGCGATCGGACCGACGCCGATCGTGCTCGACACCACCACCATGCCCATCTCCGACAGCGTGCCGTGCCAGGCGGTGGACGCGCGCGCGCCTGACAGGCGGCCGGCGGAATAGCTCACGATCGCGGCGGGGCGCCAGAACCACTCTTCGAGAAAATGGTCGGTGAGGTTCTTCAGGCCGGGCTGAATGCCCCAATTGTATTCGCCGGTGACGAAGACGAAACCGTCGGCACCGCGGATCTGCCCGGCGAGCTTCTCCAGCGCCTCCGGCGCGGCGCCCTTGGGGTATTCCTTGTACATGCGGTCGAGCATCGGCAGGCCGATGGCCTTGGCGTCAATGAACTCAACGTCCTCGCCGCCCCCGCGCAGGCGATCGATGACGAAATTCGCCAGGCGGATGCCCATGCGATCGGACCGATAGGAGCCGTAGAGGACGAGGATGCGATTGCTCATGCCGCAGAGCCTAGCACAAATCGACGCCGCCGGCCTCAACCGATTTTGCCGCACTATCGTCGCCGGCCGTGCTCCAACGTCTGCGACGGCGCTTCGCCGAACTGGTCGCGATAGCTTCTGGAGAAATCGCTGAGATGCCAGAAGCCGAAGGTCAGCGCGACCGCCTTGACGCTGTCGGCGCCGGCCAGCAGCCGCTTGCGCACCAGCCACAGCCGGCGCAGGCGCAGATAGCGATGCAGGCTCATCCCGCGACAGCGGCGCACGACATCATGCATGGTGCGGACGGACAGGCCGAGCTTGCGCGCGATCTCCTCGCTGTAGATCGGCTGCGAGAGATCGTCGGACAAAAGCGCGCGGATGTCCTGGAATATCCTAAAGTTCCGCTCGTCGTTGGGGCGCAGGGTCCATCGTGCCGGAACGACGCTTTGGAAGGCGTCGTCGACGGCTCCGAGCAGGCTTTCCTTCATGGCAGCAGCCTTCAAGGGCACGTCCAACGGGTCGACCGGCTCCGATGCCGCCGCCAGCACCTCCCGAACCACACTGCGGAGCTGGTCCAGGCCCGCGGCGGTCGTCTCGAAAATCTTGAAGCTCAGGGCAGCTCGCGGCCAGCCGCGGTCCGTCACCTCCGGCCTAAAGACCACCGAGGCGATCTGCCGCTGGACTTCCTCGATCGTCGTGTAAGCCGCGCCACCGCTGCCGATGACGACGACAGGACGCGTGCGCTGCGTGCCGTTGAACCGGATGGGGACATCGAGGTTATCCATCGTGAACCCGATCGCCGTGCAATTCTCGACGAGCTGGGCGTCAACGACGCGCGGAAACGCCCGAGTCAAATTCACGTCGCAGCCGGGCAGCGACAGAATGACCTGCTCAGCCGAAATCTTCCGTACGAAAGGCGTGAACTCGAAATCCAGGCCTCGTATGGCATTTCGGAATTCGTCGACGTCCGAGAAGCGAAATATCTTTGGCGCCAACGCTGGCGCATGATCAGTGCTGTTCATGACAAATGAAGAACCGCGTCGGGAAACGACGCTCGTCCGGCGATATGCCGATCTCAATTCCCCCTTTCGGCTTCGCGTTAGACCGAAAGACTCAAATCTCGCTCGTCCAAACAGTTGGCGAGGGTCGAGCGCAAAGGACAAGCGGCGGATCGTGTCCTGCCAGATTTCGATACCGTTTTCAGTGCACTCAACGGTGCGCGAATACCTGGCGGACTGAAGTGTAAAATCCAAATTAACGTCTGTGGTGCGCAATGAAGGTCGTTGGATAGTCGAAATTCATTTTGAGTACAGGCTCCTGCCATGATGGCAAATTCGCCTGCTGATGTTCTGATTGAGTTGGAGGAAGCGGTCGCAACGTGTCCGTTGGACCGCTGCGCGCGCATCCTGTCCGGCATTATGCAGTTGCTCACTGGCAACCGCGACAGATCCCAGGAATTGCTCGCCGGTGTCGTCGACGGCGTTCTGCTGCGATTGACGGGGCGGGTCGAGCCCAGTGCGCTGGTCCAGCTCAGCAACACACTGGCCGAGCTCACGGTAGCACCACCGGAAACTCTGCGGCGCCTCGCCTCACATGATGATCCGGACGTGGCGTGTCCTCTCCTGCTCAAATCACAGGCGCTCACCGCGGCCGATCTCGCGACGATCGCAGCGGCCTGCGGGGAACGCCATCAACGCGCCATCGCCGCACGCACCTCGATCAAATCCGAAGTCGCCGAGGCGCTTATCAAGCGCGGGGGCCCGATCTGCCTTGTGCTGATCAACAACCCGGGAACCCAATTCTCCGAGGCCGCCTATGCCGGGCTGATCGCCATGTCCGAGCAGGACGGCGAGATCATGAAGGCGCTGGCCCTGCGTCCCGGCACCCCCGACCTGGTCATACGCAAGCTGCTCTCCGTCTCCCCCGGCAAGACCGCGCCGGCCAAGCCCACCGCATCCGCCGTTGCTCCTGCGCAAGCGACAGCGCCGGCGCGGCCCAAGCCGCCCTCCGCGGCCGCCTATGCGAGCGCACGGCCGGAGATCGTCGCGCTCAGCCGCGTCGGCAAGCTCAACGACTCCACGGTGAACCGCTTCGCGATCCGCGGCGAGACCGCAAATCTGTTCACGGCGCTGTCGGTGCTGTCAGGAGCCCCGATCGAGATCGTCGAGCACGTCATGATCGACGACGATTGCGAGGGCTTGGTGATGGCCTGCCGCGCCTCGCGCCTGAACTGGGCGACCACGCTCGCGATCCTGAGCAACCGCGGCGGCGCCCGTCTTTCCTTTGCCGAGCGCGAACGCGCGCAGCACATGTTCGAGACACTGCTTCTGTCGACCAGCCAATGGACAGTGCGCTGGGGGGAAATCGCAGCAAGCGCCAGCACAAGCGTTCAGGGACATCGCGGCGCCAAAATGGGGGTTAACCGATGAAGTTCGACGGTCGCAAGGCGCTTCGCGTGCGGATGGATCACAAGCAGTCCGTCAATCTGATGGGCTCGGACGGCACCTGGCGCCGCAGCTGCGTGCTGCTCGACGTCTCGCAAAGCGGCGCCAAGATCGAGGTCGAAGGCACGCTCGACGTGCTCCAGGCCAAGGAATTCTTCATGCTGCTGTCCTCGACCGGGCTCGCTTACCGGCGCTGCGAGCTGGTCTGGATCGACGGCACCATGGCCGGGGTCCACTTCATCAGCGCGGACGGCAAGAAAAAGCCCGCGAGCGGAAAAGCCACGGCCTAGAACTCCGTTCAGAGCAGGCAGGTCCGAACATTCGACCCACGCATTGAAAGTCCAGTAGAATAACCTCCAGGTCAGACCGTGCAGAACGCGCGAACCATCCTCCGCCCCGCCAATCGCGACGGCGGCATCCGTGAAACCGAAGCGGCCCGCCCCCTCGTGCAAGTGCTGGCCGACACGTCCGAACGGCTGTCCGGCGTCCGCTCGATCCTCGAAGAGAAATTCACCGTCGCGGCCGAGCGGCTCGACGCCGACGCCAAGCTCACGCAGGTGCCGTCGGCGATCGTCATTCGCGCGGAGCTGCGCGATGTCGACAACATCGCGGCCATCAAGAAGCGGGCCGGCAGGCTGGCGAAGGCCGGGAAACGCATCTTCATCCTCGAGCACACCTCTCACGTCGGCATCTCGCAGGCCTATGCGCTCGGCGCGACGCTGGTCCTGCCCGGCGTCATCAACCGGATCAAATTGCTGGCGGCGCTGAGCGATCCGCCCAACGCGGCCTCCGCTCCGTCGGACGGAACGCCGCCGGACAACGCCGTCGAGACCGCGGCAACCGCGATCGCTTCGATGTTCACGTCCGTCACCCTCGGCCAGCCGCTCGATGTCGATGGCACCAAGGAAGCCGGCCGCCAGATCGCCGATCGCATCACCCAGCATGGACTGTCGGAGTGGCTCACGACGGTACGGCGCCACCATGAGGGAACCTATCAACACTGCCTGCTGGTGACCGGCGTCGCCATCGATTTCGGCCTCAGCCTCGGCGTCGGGCGCGCCGACCTGGAGCGCCTCTACTCCGCGGCCATGTTCCACGACATCGGCAAGGCGCAGATTCCGCTCGCCATCCTCGACAAGCCCGGCCGCCTCGATCCCGAGGAGCGCGCCATGATCGAGACTCATCCCACCGTGGGCTACGATTTCCTGAAAGGCCACGACAATATCTCGCCGGAGATCCTCGACGCCGTGCGCCACCATCACGAATATCTCGACGGCAGCGGCTATCCGGATGCACTCTGTGGCGAGAGCATCGGCGACATCGTCCGCATTCTCACCATCTCGGACATTTTCGCCGCGCTGATCGAGCACCGGCACTACAAGCCGACCATGCCGCGCGCGGAGGCCTACAACATCCTCTGCGGAATGAACGGAAAGCTGGAGAAAGCGCTGGTTGCTTCGTTCAAGCAGGTCGCGCTCACGCGGTGAGCGTGTCAGCACATCTTGAACGCCGGCCCTCTCGACACGACTAATGCGTCGCCCGGAATTTTGCGCGGTGCGGCATCGACCTGCAGGCCAGACCTTCCGCGAGCAGCTTCATGTCTTCGCGTCTGCCGCTGCGGACCAGCCTGCCGAACTCTTCGGGTGTGAAGGGAAGACTTGGATCATTATCAATCGTGTGCCGCAGTCGCGGACCAAACAACCGTCGAACCAGGCTAGCCAGCCGCCGCATGTCAATTCCCTCGCGCCAGCAACAAACCTTTTAGCCCGCATATTGTTCCTCCCGCGCCACCGAGATTGCAAGAGGCTGCCACTCTCCCGCACCAAAAATTTTCGCGAGAGAATGATTTGCTAGTCGGCAAAGCCGACATAGCGCACGAATTCGTCATTGCTCTCGCGATCCGAGCGCACCGCGTTCGCGGCGAAGTCGTCGTCGGGATAACCCATCGCGACGCAGGTCATGATGACCTCATCTTCCGGAATGTTGGCGACCTCGCGCACGATGTCGGAGCGCATGATGCCCTGCCCGTTGATGACGGAACCGAGACCGCGGTCCCAGGCGGCCAGCACGATGCCGTAGCAGAGCGCGCCGAGATCGAAATGGCACACCGCGCCGGGATCGAGCACGCGGTCGTAGGTCAGCACCAGCGAGACCGGCGCGTCGAACTGGCGGAAACCGCGCAGCACCCAATCCTGCCGCATCGGCTTGTCGTCACGCGCAATTCCCATCGCGCCAAACAATTTCTTGGCGATGTCGACCTGCCTGTTGCGGTGGACGCCCTGGTACTCGCCATGGCTGATGATGTCGCGCTTGACCTTGGCGCCGCCCACCATCTCCTCCATGTTGCGGCGGCGCAGCTCTTCCAGCGGACCGCCCGTGAGCACATGCACATGCCAGGGCTGGGTGTTCATCGACGACGGCGCGCGCTTGGCGCTTTCGATGATCGCCTCGACCACGTCGCGGGATACCTGCTGCTGCTTGAAACCGCGCACGCTGCGGCGCGACTGGACCAGCGTTTCGAATTCCACTTCAAGACCTCCCTGCCTGCTCACCCGGCGACACCGCGACAGACCGCCGGTTGCCGATGCAACCCGCAAAATCTATGCTAACACGCAAGCAAGACCAAGAACCCCGGGGAGAACTCGACCATGCCCGCGCCGCTCGATCCCGTCATTGCCCAGATCATCCCGCTGCTGCCGCTGCGCGATCCCACCACGATGACGCCACAGAGCGCCCGCGATGCCTTGCGCGCACTGGCTGCCTCGCGCGCCGCCGTGCCGCCGCCGCCCGTTGACGCGGTCGCGGATATCAAGGTCAAAGGCGGCGCCGGGCCGCTCGATGCGCGCGTCTACCGGGTCGGCACCACACCCGCGCCGACCGTGGTGTTCTTCCATGGTGGCGGATGGGTCGCGGGCGATCTCGAAACCCATGACCGGCAGGCGCGCAACCTTGCGATCGAGACCGGCGCCGTGGTCGTCTCCGTCGATTATCGCCGTCCGCCGGAAACGCGCTTTCCCGGCGCATTCGAGGACGCCTTCGCCGCAACGCGTGACGTCTTCACCCGCGTCGCGGAATTTGGCAGCGATGCCAAACGGCTTGGAGTCGGCGGCGACAGCGCCGGCGGCAATCTTGCGGCCACCACCGCGATCGCCTGCCGCGATGCCGGCATCAAGCTCGCTGCACAACTGCTGGTGTATCCCGTGACCGACGTCGTTGGCAGCTACGCGGATGCCGCCGAGAACGCGCGCTTTCCATCGCGCAGCGAGAATGCCGACGGCTACTTCCTGTCGCGCGCGGTGATGGAGTGGTTTTCCGGCCACTATCTCGCCGATCCCGCTCATGCCGCCGACTGGCGCATCTCGCCGCTCCGCGCCGCATCGCTCGAAGGCGTCGCGCCTGCGATCGTGACCACCGCCTGGTTCGATCCCCTGCGCGACGAGGGCGCCGCCTATGCGAAAGCGCTGGAAGCGGCCGGCGTGCAGATCAAGCATCATAAGGGCGCCGGCCTGATCCACGGCTATTTCGGCCTTGGCGATGCCTCCGAGGTGGCGCGCGCCGAGGCGCAGCGCGCGCGGGCAGATTTCAAGGCGTTGCTGGCGCGCGGAATCTGAACCGCGGCTGAATGGAAAAATCTGCGATCGGCCCGATGGCGGATCGCGATCCTGCTTGATTGCGCCACGATTCGCGGCTCCTATCCGCTGGCGAATTTTTTCCCAGGGAGACACCCATGATGAAGCGGATTTTTCTCGCAGCGATCGTCGCCACCTTTGCAGCGGGCTCGGCCCTCGCGGACGACACCTGCGCGAGCAAGGCGGTCAGCAAGGACGGCAAGCCGCTCGCTGGCGCGGCCAAGACGTCGTTCATGAAGAAGTGCAAGGAAGACGCCTGCGCGCCCAAAGCTGTCAGCGCCGACGGCAAACCGCTCGCGGGCGCCGCCAAGAACAGCTTCATGAAGAAGTGCGAAGTCGGCGCGTAAGGCGCGGCAACGAATTCTCGGCGTCTTTAACGAGCGGCTGCTCCACGAACTCGTCATGCCCGGGCTCGTCCCGGGCATCCACGTTCTTGCTTCCCTGCGGCAAAGTACGTGGATGGCCGGGACAAGCCCGGCCATGACGGAAACACTCACCCCCGCCTGAACCGATAATCGAATGCCCCGTCCAGCGGCTTGATCAGCCCGACCGTCGGCGCCGGGAAATGGATCGGCAGGATCAGCGTGTCGGTGTCGGCCACCGAGGCGAAGAACTTCCGCCGCGACACCGCCGATAGCTTCGCATCCCAGTCCGGCTTGGCCGACCACTCCGGCTCGCGGCACTGAATCTGGTGATGCATGAGGTCGCCCGCGACCACCGCGCGCTGGCCCTTCGAAAAAATGTTCACGCAGCAATGGCAGGGCGAATGACCCGGCGTCGGTGTCAGCGTGACGGTGTCGTCGAGCGCGTAATCGTCGTCCACCAGCAGCGCCTGTCCGGCCTCGACGATCGGCAGGCAATTGTCGCGAAACACGGTCCCGGGTGGATTACTGCCCTTGGCGTTCTCAGCCTCCCACGCCGCGTACTCGCCCTTGTGAAAGACGTATTTCGCGTTTGGAAACGTCGGCACCCAGCGGCCGTCGCGCAAGCTCGTGTTCCAGCCGGTGTGGTCGATATGCAAATGGGTGCAGAACACATAGTCGATCTGTTCGAAGCCGATTCCCAGCGCGAACAGCTCGTTGCGCCAGCGCTCCTTGCCAGGAAAGTCGAAGGGCGGCGGATGGCCCTTGTCCTCGCCGGTGCAGGTGTCGACCAGGATGGTGTAGCGCGGCGTTCGCACCACGAAGGTCTGGTAGGTGATCACCATCATGCCGCGCGCGGCATCGAACACCTCCGGCTCCATCGTCGGCAGATGGCGCTTGAACACGCCCTCGTCATAAGCCGGGAAGAAATCCTGCGGCCGCCGCCACGGCCCCTCCCGCTCGATCACCGCATCGATGGTGATGTCGCCGACCCGCAGCTGCTTCATGGTCGTCTCGCTCCCTTTTTCAGGAAGCGTAACGAGAGGCGTCAGCGCGTCAAGGCGCGCCGCGGAATGCTAGCTCCGCAACCCCGGCGCTTCCTGACCGGTCCGCGCAACATATTCCGTGTAGCCGCCGCCAAACTGGTGGATGCCGTCCGGCGTCAGCTCCAGCACGCGGTTCGACAGCGTCGCCAGGAAGTGGCGATCATGCGAGACGAAGAGCATGGTGCCCTCGAAATCCGAAAGCGCGTTGATCAGCATTTCCTTGGTGGCGAGGTCGAGATGGTTGGTCGGCTCGTCCAGCACCAGGAAGTTCGGCGGATCGAACAGCATCTTGGCCATCACCAGCCGCGCCTTCTCGCCGCCCGAGAGCACGCGGCAGCGTTTCTCGACGTCGTCGCCGGAGAAACCGAAACAGCCAGCGAGCGCGCGCAGGCTTCCCTGCCCCGCGGTCGGAAACGCGTATTCGAGCGACTCGAACACAGTCTGCTCGCCGTCGAGCAGATCCATCGCGTGCTGGGCGAAATAGCCCATCTTGACGCTGCCGCCGACCGCCACGGTGCCCTGATCCGGCTCGCTCGCACCGGCGATCAGCTTGAGCAGCGTCGACTTGCCGGCGCCATTGACGCCCATCACCGCCCAGCGCTCCCTGCGGCGGATCATGAAATCAAGCCCGTCATAGATGCGCTTGCTGCCGTAACCCTTGTAGACGTTCTTGAGCGCGACGACGTCCTCGCCGGAGCGCGGCGCCGGCGGGAAGTCAAACGCCACCGTCTGGCGGCGGCGCGGCGGCTCGACCCGCTCGATCTTGTCGAGCTTCTTCACCCGGCTCTGCACCTGGGCTGCGTGCGAGGCGCGCGCCTTGAAGCGCTCGATGAACTTGATCTCCTTGGCGAGCATGGCCTGCTGGCGCTCGAACTGCGCCTGCTGCTGCTTCTCGTTCTGCGCGCGCTGCTGCTCATAGAACTCGTAGTCGCCTGTATAGGTGGTGAGCGAGCCGCTATCGATCTCGATCACCTTGGAGATCACGCGGTTGATGAACTCGCGGTCATGCGAGGTCATCAGCAGCGTGCCTTCGTAGTCGTGCAGGAACTTCTCGAGCCAGATCAGGCTTTCGAGATCGAGATGGTTGCTCGGCTCGTCGAGCAGCATCACGTCGGGCCGCATCAGGAGAATGCGCGCCAGCGCCACGCGCATCTTCCAGCCGCCCGAGAGCTTGCCGACATCACCGTCCATCATCTCCTGGCTGAAGCCGAGGCCGGAGAGCGCCTCGCGCGCCCGGCCGTCGAGCGCATAGCCATCGAGCTCCTCGAACGCGTGCTGGACCTCGCCATAGCGCGCGATGATCTCGTCCATCTGGTCGGCCTTGTCGGGGTCGGCCATCGCAACTTCGAGCTGGTGCAACTCGGCAGCGACCTCGCTGACGGGACCGGCGCCGTCCATGACCTCGGCCACGGCGCTGCGGCCGCTCATCTCGCCGACGTCCTGGTTAAAATAGCCGATGGTGATGCCGCGATCGGTCGAGACCTGCCCCTCGTCGGGGAGTTCCTCACCGGCGATCATCCGGAACAGCGTGGTCTTGCCCGCCCCGTTTGGGCCGACAAGCCCGATCTTCTCGCCCTTGTTGAGGGCGGCGGAGGCTTCGATGAACAGGATCTGGTGGCCGGCTTGCTTGCTGACGTTGTCGAGGCGGATCATGGGGTCTTTTCAGGGGGATTTTTGCGTTGCAGCGTAATAGGCCATGCCGTCCCCCAGGGGAAGCCCGGCGGGGTACGGATTTCGCGCAGGAGCCGACGGGGACCCGGCACAAAGTCTTGCTATTGGGCGGGGGTCGGCCGCGACAGGCGTCACGGCAGGAACCGCGCGATGCCTTCGCGAATACAGGCCAGGATTTCGCCCTGCCGCTCTTCGAGACGGGAGACGGGCCCGCCGACGCCAAGGACCAGTTGGCGTCCGAAATCGCGTTTTGGCAGCAAAGCCGCAATCACCCCGGCGTCCTGGACGATGATGTGCTTGGAGAACATGTAGCCGTTGCGACGAATGCCGTTGATGATCTTCATCAAGGCCTTCAGTTCGAAGTGTTCTTCCGGAGGGCAGACGGCATTGATGCGGCGCAGGAGCCGGGCAATCTCGACGTCGGTGTGACCGCTGAGCAGCGTGCGCCCGATGCCGCTGATCGCAAGCGGCCGGACGTCGCCAGGCCTGACTTCGAACCGCAGACGCTTGCTGGTTTGCAGACAATGAATGTATTGCGCATGCAGATCGGACTGCGTGCTGATACTGACGAGTTCGTCCAGCTCCTCATGGACGAAGTTGACGAGCGCAAGAATTGCGCTGTCGCCGAACAGCCCGGCATCCAGCCACCGGCCCATCTGGGCGATGCGCATCGTCGGCATGTAGGTGCGATTGTAGCTGTCGTAGAACAGGTAACCCAGCATCGCCATGCTCTTCAGCAAAGCCGCGGCACTGGACGTCGGATAGTCGCACTTCGCCGCAACTTCCTTCAGCGAAATCGGTCGTTTCACATCCTCAAAGTACTCGAGGACTTCGAAAATCCGCTGCGCCGACTTGATGGTGGCATTCGTCATTTTCACACATCTGGAAAGAGTATCGCGAGGGATCGGTTTGATACGCCCGACTTCAGGCGGGCAGACTGCAGGCCCGGCATCGACCACCCACCTTTTACACATATATAGAAATAGAACTACATATATGTAATCTATGGACACCCCTCCGCACCCCCTTTATTCTTCCCGGAGGCTGCAAGGCCGCGGCGCATAGCCGTCCAAAAAACAAAAGGCGCCCCACCAAAGGTGATGCGCGCTTACAGGGAGGCGTCATGAGGCCAAGATTCCATCTGTCTGCCACGACCGGATGATGTGCTCGGTTCGACCCGCGCTGCTTGGGCGACCGCAGCTGAACTGAACCCCTCCGGATCGATCTCTTGAAGATCAACAAGCGCAATCACGCGTGATTTGCGCTCTTGGCCAGGCTCGGCAGAGCGACAACGAGATCTGGCGCCTCCTCCTCGGCCATCACCGAAAAACCAACAGGAAGTTGCTTGCATGGACTATCGATTACCCGAAGGCAGCTGCGATTGTCATTTCCACATCTACGGCCCGTTCGATCGCTTTCCTCAGAGCGATGAGGGACGCTTCACCGCCGCGCGGCCGTTCACGATCGAAGACGCCTTTGCCATCTGGGACAAGCTCGGCATCACGCGCGGTGTCATCGTCCATGCGGTGGGATCGGGAGACGATAACGCCGTCACTTACGACGCACTGCGTCGCTACCCCGACAGGCTTCGTGCCGTCGCGATCCTGCGTCCCGACGTCTCGGATCGGCGGCTCGATGAACTCACCGACGCTGGCTTCAAGGCGGTGCGCGTCACCATGATCCGGCAGGACGGCAAGCCGGTTTCGACGCTCGGCACCAGCTACGACGATCTGGTCAGGCTCGCTCCCCGTATCGCCGAGCGAGGCTGGCATGCGCAGCTCTGGATCGAGAGTTCGGATCTTGCGGCTGCCGCAGCCGAACTCGAGAAGCTGCCACTGAACTACGTGATCGACCACATGTCGCGGACCATGGCCGACAAGGGACACGAGCATCCGGATTTTCGCGCCTTCACCGACCGGTTGAAGACGGGCCGCTACTGGACCAAGATCTCGGGCGCCGACCGCAACACGCGTGTCGGCCGTCCCTATGCCGATACGGCACCTTTCATGCGCGCCATCGTTCAGGCTGCGCCCGATCAGGTCGTGTGGGGCAGCGATTGGCCCCATGTCGGCCACAGCGCCGAGACGATGCCTGATCTTCAGGACCTGCTTCGTCTGCTGCACGAATGCGTCCCCGACGAAGCCATCCGCCGCAAGATCCTGATCGCCAATCCGGCGCGCCTCTACAACTTCTGACCCGAACCGAGGACACATTGGACAACGACAAGAGGTTGCCGCTCGACGGCGTGACCGTCATCGATCTCGGCCAGGTCTATCAGGGACCGTATTGCGGATTCCTGATGGCGCAGGCCGGCGCGACCGTCATCAAGGTCGAGCCGCCAAACGGCGAGCCGGTGCGTCACCGCGCCCGCATCAGCAAGGGCAACGCGGTCCCGTTCGCGATGCTCAATGCCAACAAGCGCAACATCAGCCTGAACCTCAAGTCGCCGGACGGGGTCAAGGTCCTGAAGGACCTCGCGGCAAAGGCCGACGTGCTGATCGAGAACTACGCGCCGGGCGTGCTGGATCGATTGGGCGTCGGCTACGCTGCACTCAGCGCCGTCAATCCGCGGCTGATCTATGGCTCGGCCACCGGCTACGGTCTGTCGGGTCCCGATCGGGACAATCTGGCGATGGACCTGACCGTCCAGGCCGTGTCGGGCATCATGAGCGTAACAGGCTTTGCCGATGGTCCCCCCGTCAAGGCGGGTCCGGCCATCACCGACTTCATCAGCGGCGTTCATCTCTATGCCGGCATCCTCACCGCGCTCTACGATCGCGAAAAGAGCGGCCGCGGCCGGCTGGTCGAGATCGCCATGGTCGAAACCGTCTATCCGGCGATGGCTTCGAATCTGGCCGATGTCTTCAACCGCAAGGCCGCGGCCCCCCGCACCGGCAACCGTCACGGCGGGCTCGCGGAGGCGCCCTACAATGTCTATCCCGCATCCGACGGCTATGTCGCCATCATCAGCGTCAACGAATCGCATTGGACCGGACTGACGCGCGCGATGGGGCGGCCGGAGCTGGCCGACGATGTCAGGTTCAAGACGGTACTCGATCGTTTGAAGCACATCGATCTGACGGACCTGGTCGTGTCCGAGTGGTCCTCGCGACTTACGCGCGATGAGATCGTCGAGCTCTGCCGTGTCAACAGAGTGCCCTGCGCCGCCGTTCGCGACCTGCGCGAAGTGACCGAGGACAAGCACCTCCACGCCCGCGGCATGCTGCGCGAGATCGCGCATCCGGAATATGGCGACATCCTCGTTCATCGCAGTCCGCTGGTGCTGCACGACACGGCGACGCCCGAGTACGTTCCGTCCGCGCGTCTCGGTCAGCACAATGGCGAGGTCCTGTCGGAGTATCTCGGCCTGTCCAGCGGCGAGATCGATGCGCTACGCCGCTCCGGCGCCATTGCACAAGCATGACGAACGTCGAGCGGCGAATGTCCTGGTCCGCCAATTCAGGGGAAGATCACAATGGTCAAGCTGTTTGAAAGCATTTCATTCCGCGGCGTCGAACTCGGCAACCGCATCGTCGTCTCGCCGATGGGAATGTATTCGGCCGAGAACGGCTACGTTACGCCGTTCCACCTGGTTCACTATGGCAAGTTCGCCATGGGTGGGGCCGGGCTCGTCTTCGTCGAGCAGACGTCGGTCAGCCGAAAGGGACGCATCACCAACGGTGATCCCGGGCTGTGGGAGGACGGCCAGATCGACGGCATGCGCCAGATCGTTCATGTCATCAAGTCTCACGGCTCGAAAGCCGCGATCCAGATCAATCACGGCGGACGCAAATCGAGCCAGCAGCGCGCGTTCCGGGGCAATAGCCATTTGACCGACCGCGATATCGAGATGGGAGAGGAAACCTGGGTGCCCACGGGACCGTCCGACGTCGCATTCTCCGATGGCTTCCAGACTCCCATTCCTCTCAGCAAGGACGGACTCACCGGCGTGCGTGATGCCTTCGTCGCGACGGCGCGCCGGGCCGTGCTCGCGGGCTTCGACGTCATCGAGCTTCACATGGCTCACGGCTATCTCCTGCAATCGTTCCTGTCGCCGCTCGCCAATTTCCGCACCGACGAATATGGCGGCAGCCTCGAAAACCGAATGCGGTTTCCACTCGAAGTGACGCGCGCCGTGAGGGCCGCACTTCCCTCGGCCACACCACTCTTCGTGCGCATCTCCGCCACGGACTGGATCGAGGGCGGCTGGGAAATCGAAGACAGCATCGTCTTCTCGCGCAAGCTGAAGGAACTCGGCGTCGATCTGGTCGACTGTTCTACGGGCGGCAATCTCCGCGCCGGGTCGACCAATGCCAATCTCGGTCGCGGTCCCGGCTACCAGGTGCCGTTTGCCGAACGCATTCGCCACGAGGCCGACATCGCGACCGGCGCGGTCGGCATGATCCGGACCCCGGATTTTGCGGAGAAGATCCTGCAGGACGGCCGTGCCGACCTGATCTTCATGGCCCGCCAGATGCTGTTCGATCCGTTCTGGGCGCTCCACGCCGCAGAGCATTTTGGATTGACCGGCAATTTCGAGAAATGGCCCGAACAATACGCGTGGTGGCTGGCCAAATGGGGCGGTGCCCTTCGCGCCAATGGAGAAAGTCTGGACGGGTTGGAGCGCTATCGCGAGGCGGCCGAATAGAATTTTCGCATCGCGCCGTGACGTCACAACATCAATCGTAACCTCGATCAACGAAGAAACTTCATGGGGAGCTTAACAAAAATGAGACACGTGCTGGCAGCGTCGATGGTTTTCCTGAGCCTTGCTTCGGCTCACGCGCAGGCGCCTGCGTCGAAGCCGGTCAAGCTCGGCGTGCTCAACGACCAGTCGGGCCAATACGCGGATGCCGCGGGGCCTGCGTCGGTCGAGGTCGCCAAGATGGCGATCGCCGATTTCGGCGGCAAGCTGCTGGGGCAGCCGATCGAGCTGGTTGTCGCCGACCACCAGAACAAGGCGGACATCGCGTCGGGCATCGCCAGGCGCTGGATCGACACAGAGAACGTCGACGTCATTCTCGACATTGGAAACTCGGCGGTCGCGCTCGCGCTGTCCGATCTGGTCCGCGACAAGAACAAGATGATGATCGTGTCGTCGGCCGGCGCCTCGACGATCACCAACGAAAAGTGCTCTCCCAACACCTTCCAGTGGACCTACAATACCGCCACGCTGGCGCGCAGCACGGCGAAGGCGTTGCTGGGCCAGGGCGGCAACGAATGGTTCTTCCTGACCGCCGATTATGCCTTCGGTCACGCGTTCGAAGCCGATGCGTCGGCCGTGGTCAAGGCGAACGGCGGCAAGGTCGTGGGGTCGGTCAGGCACCCCTTCAATACCAGCGACTTCTCGTCGTTCCTGCTGCAGGCCCAGAGCTCGGGCGCCAACGTCCTGGCGCTCGCCAATGCCAGCGGTGACACCTCCAACTCGCTGATGCAGGCTCATGAGTTCGGCTTGCTCGGCCTCAAGAGCAAGATGAAGGTGGCGGCGCTGCTGTTCCAGATCACCGATGCCAAGTCGGTCGGTCTGAAGAACATGCAGGGTCTCTACACGTCGGAAGCCTTCTACTGGAATCGCAACGACGCCTCGCGCGCATTCGGCAAGCGGTTCTTCGACAAGGTCGGACGCATGCCGACCATGGTCCAGGCCGGAATGTACTCGGCCACCCTGCACTATCTGAAGGCCGTCGAAGCGGCCGGAACGCTCGATACGGCCGCCGTGCTGGCGAAGTTCAGATCGATGCCGGTGAAGGATTTCTTCTCCGAGAATGGCTCTGTCCGCGAGGACGGCATGCACATCCACGACTATTATCTGCTGCATGCCAAGACGCTGGAGGAGTCCAAGGGACCGTGGGACTTCTACGACGTCGTCTCGACCATTACGGCCGACGACGCCAACATTCCGCGCGACCAGAGCAAGTGTCCGCTCATGAAGAAGTCCTGATCTTCGGCATCAGGAGAGAACCAGGCTCGGAGCGGTAGCCGCAGTGCTGCCGCTCCGGCATCCGCCAAGCGCCTGGAGCATGATCCGGAAAATTGTGAAGCGGTTTCCGTAAAGATCATGCTCGAATAATAGGGCCCTTCTAAGCCCTTCGCATCAGCTTGAGCGAAGCCGCCAGCCGCAAGCTGCGCTTGCCGGCGAGCGCGATGCCTTCGAGTTCGCCGCTGTCGGCCGTGCAGGTGCCGGAGAAGCCGATCCCGACCTCGTAGCCACCGAACACGGGGTTCTCGCCTTTCGCCGGCGTGTGCTCCTGGTTGAGCAGTTCGCCCTTCCAGCGGCCGTCCGCCGAGGAATAGGAGCCGAGATAGTAGAAGAACGCATCGCCGCCGAGGATGCGGCCGTCGATCAGCAGCATCACGCCGGACAGCCCGGCATCGACACCGTCGAGCGCGCGCAGGCTCATGCCGTAGAGCCCGTTGGCGATGCCGCCCTGCCCGATCGTGCCGCGCGGCGGCAGCGCCCCGTCGTCGAGCCGGGTGAGGATCGCCCAGAAGTTGCCGCCCGGCATGGTGTCCGCGCTGCCCTCGAGGCGGATCTGGTCGCCGATCAGTCGGCCGCGTGCGCCGATCGTGGCGACATCGGCGCCCATCAGCGGCTTGTAGTTGGGATCGTCATTATGCCGCTCGGTGATCACCTCGGCGACGATCTCGCCGTCGCGCTCCTGATACGTTCCAAGGTGGGCAAACGCCGAATTGCCGCCGAGCATCTTGCCGTCGTGCAGGCACATGATGCTGCGGCCGAACGCATCGTGGATTCCGTATTCAACCTTGTAGAGCCCGTCCAGCAACGCAGTCGACCCGCAACATCAGAGGGAATTGCGGGCTACCTAGCACCCTCGACGCACCAAGGCCATCCGGCTTTTCCGCGCAGGGCCATTCGCGAAAGCCGGTCACTGCATGATGCCATCATGCGCCTGTTTTGCCCGACGGGTCAATCGATATTTCGTAAAATGCGAAATAAGCGATTTCAACGGCTTGGCTACTGCGCTTGGGGTTGTTTTCGACGAGCCTTGTTTTCTCGCGGCGTCGTCACGGTTTGCCGGCCGGCGCAAACTGCTGGTTGGCGAACGGCTGCTGCTCGCTGGGGACCTTGATGACGACGAAGCTGCGCTTCAACGACCGGTGGCAGGCATTGCAGCCATCGGTCAGCTCACCGAGGCCCTTTGCGAACTTGCGGCCGTCCTTCGCGTCGATCGCGTCGGAGAGCGATTGCAGCGCCGGCTCCAGCGTCGCGACATTGCCGATCGGAATGCCGGAATAGAACACGGCCGCCTCGACCAGGTTCGCCTTGAGCTGGCGCAACTCGAAGGCGGCCAGCTCCCAGTTCTGCGCCTTGCCGGCCATCCAGAGCTTCTGGTGACGCGTCTGCGCGGCGCCCATGATGTCGCCGAGGCGCGGCACGTACTGGTCCGAGGATGGCGTCTTCAGATCCTGCGCCGCCACGGCGGTTGCCGCTCCCAAAGCGGCCAGCGACAGCATCCATGCTCGAAGCTTCATTGCAAGTCTCCATTCCCGGTGAAGGGAATATAGGCCTGCATGACCCGGCGGCCTTGCGCTCGATCAAGGCCGCGCCGACCTCGCCGACGCAAACGGCTGTCACGTGAGGTGAGCTAGAAGCACAGCGTGGTGACGAGCTTGCCCGCCTTGTCCTTGATGGCATAGGGACAGCGAATCCGCTCCAGCGCCTTCTTGGCGTCGTCGTCGCCGAGCGCGGCAGCGCGCTCGTAATAGGCCTTGGCGGCATCCTTGTCCTTTGGCCCGCCGCGGCCGTCCTGCGCGAAGGCGCCCATCCGCTCCAGCGCGCCGGGATGGTTTTGCGCAGCCGCCTTCTCGAACAGCGCACGCGCCGCGACATCGTCCTGCTGCCCGCCGGTGCCGTTGGCGAGCATCAGGCCGAGCTGATACTGCGCTTCGGCATTGGTCTCGGCGGCCCGGCCGAGCAAGGCGCGCGCCTGCGCGGGATCGGCGGGCGCGCCACCGCTAGTGCCGCCGAGCGCGGCCAGATTGCTGACGCCGCGGGGGTTGCCTGATTGCGCCGCCTTCTCGAACAGCTTTCGCGCCTGCGCCTCGTCCCTGGCGACGCCCGCGCCCGTTCCGTAGGCGACGCCAAGCTCGACCATCGCGGCGCTCGAGCCCTTGTCGGCGGCCTTGCGCCAGGCGGCGATCGCCTCGCCGGTCTGCCGGTTGGCCGCATAGGCGCGGCCGAGCGCGAACATCGCCCGCCGCGACGATGATGCCGCCTGCCTGCAGAACTTGATCGCGGTCGCGACGTCGGAGGCGGCGAGTTCCGCCACGCCCCTCACATCGGCCGGCTTGTCGGGATCGCTGGGATCGGCGGCGAGGCGGTCGCACAGCACGAGGTCGGCCGATTGCGCCTGCGCCGCCAGGGGCGCGGCAAGCGCGAAGAGGATGGCAAGGAGATAAGTCCGCATGGGCCCCACGTTGCGTCCGCGCATCGGCAAATTCAAGGCTCGAGTCCCGATTGGCGCAGAACCGGAACGACTTCGGGCGAAGCGAGATAGTGCAGCAACCGGTCGGCGGCTTCAGCATGCTTCGCGTTCGCCATGCGGCCGGCAGAGAATACGGCCGGTGTCTGCAAATCGTGCGGAATAGGGCCGACGACCTCGATGCCCTCGACCTGCTTCAGCTCGCTGATCTGCTGCACGGCGAGGTCGGCCTCACCGCTGACGAGCCGCTCGGCCGTGAAGCCCTGCTGCACGATGGTGGCCGTGGCGTTGATCTCGGCCGCGATGCTCCAGCGCTGGATCAACTGTGCGAAATAGACCCCGCTCGCGCCCAGCCGCGAATAGGCGACGGACCGCGCCGCGAGCAGCGTCCTGCGCAGTGCAGCTTCGGTCGAGATATCGGGATGCGCCTGCCCCGCCCGCACCGCAATGCCGACAAAGGAGCGCGCCAGATCAGCCGCGCTGCCCGCGACCACGCGGCCCTCGCCGATCATCTCGTCGAGCCCCTCACGCGTGAGGATCACGAGATCGGCAACCTCGCCGTCACGCAGCCGCTTGACCAGCGCCAGCGTCGGCGCGAAGTCGGCATCGACATGAATGCCTGTCGCGCTCTCGAAGGCGGAAGACAGGCTGCGCATCGCGCCCATCAGGCCGAGCGTCGAGAGCATGCGAATTTTTCCCATGGGCATCTCCTGTCGCGATCAGGCGCGGTGCATCAGCCTGAGCGCGGCGGTGAGGCGCAGGCTGCGCTTGCCGGCCAGCGCGGTTGCCTCCAGCACGGCCTGCTCAGCGTCGTAGCTGCCGGAGAAGCCGATGCCAACCTCGTGGCCGCCGAAGATCGGATCGTCCTTGGCCGGCGTGTGCTCCTGGTTGAGGAGCTGGCCCTTCCAGCGCCCGTGCGCGGCGGTGTAGCTGCCGAGATAGTAGAACGCGGCATCGCCGCCCAGAATGCGGCCCCCGTTCAACAGCATCACGCCGGTGAGGCCGCCGTCGACGCCATCGAGCATGCGCAGATGGACCGAATAGAGGCCGTCGGCAATGCCGTCCTCGCCGACTCCGCCGGCGATCGGCACCTCGTCCTCCGTGATCGGCGTCATCAACGACTGGAAGGGAACGCCGGGCAGCTCCTTGAGCTCGCCCTTGAAATGATAGAGATCGCCGTCGGCCCGGCCCTTCGCCAGCAGCGTGGCATCGTCGGTGCCGGCCATCGCGCGATAGGCCGGGTCGGGATTGTGGCGGACGGTCTTGATGACGATATCGACGCCGCCTTCAGTCTTCTCGTAGCTGCCGATATGGGCGAACGCCGAATTGCCGCCGAGCATCGTGCCGTTGCCGACATGCATCACGCTCCGGCCGACCGCGTCGCCGAGCTGAAATCTGACCTTGTAGAAGCCTTCAAACACCAGCCGTGTCCCCGGCCCCGCGCGCATCCGCCGATATCCTACTCCGGTTTCCGCGGCAATGGACAGACGTCAAGCCGGCATGGCCGGCAGACCCGCAACAACGGCTGTCATCAGAATGCAAAAAATCCGCCGGAGCTTGTCGCTCCGGCGGATTGAGAGCCAACCCGGGCCAGCCCCCAGCCCGGGCCGGGAGGATCTTAGGCGGCCGCCTTCTTGTCGGCCGGGACGGACGCGATCGTCTTCAGGATCTGCGAAGCGATCTGGTATGGGTCGCCCTGCGAGTTCGGACGGCGGTCTTCCAGATAGCCCTTGTAGCCGTTGTTGACGAAGGAGTGCGGAACGCGGATCGAGGCGCCGCGGTCGGCGATGCCGTAGCTGAACTTGTTCCACGGCGCGGTCTCGTGCTTGCCGGTCAGACGCTTGTCATTGTCCGGGCCGTAAACGGCGATGTGGTCCATGAGGTTCTTGTCGAAGGCCGCCATCAGCGCCTCGAAGTACTCCTTGCCGCCGACCGTACGCATGTACTCGGTCGAGAAGTTGGCGTGCATGCCGGAGCCGTTCCAGTCGGTGTCGCCGAGCGGCTTGCAGTGGAACTCGATGTCGATGCCGTACTTCTCGGTCAGGCGCAGCATCAGGTAGCGGGCCATCCACATTTCGTCGGCGGCCTTCTTGGAGCCCTTGCCGAAGATCTGGAATTCCCACTGGCCCTTCGCGACTTCCGCGTTGATGCCTTCATGGTTGATTCCGGCAGCCAGGCAGAGGTCGAGATGCTCTTCGACGATCTTGCGGGCGACGTCGCCGACGTTCGAGAAGCCGACGCCGGTGTAGTACGGGCCCTGCGGCGCCGGATAGCCGGAGACCGGGAAGCCAAGCGGACGCCCGTCCTTGTAGAAGAAATACTCCTGCTCGAAGCCGAACCAGGCGCCGGCGTCGTCGAGAATGGTGGCGCGCTTGTTGGTCGGGTGCGGGGTCTTGCCATCGGGCATCATGACTTCGCACATCACGAGCACGCCGTTGGTGCGCGCGGCGTCCGGGAAGACGGCGACCGGCTTCAGCACGCAATCGGAGCTGTGGCCTTCGGCCTGCTGGGTGGAGGAGCCATCGAAGCCCCAGAGCGGAAGCTGCTCGAGCGTCGGGAACGACGCGAATTCCTTGATCTGTGTTTTGCCGCGCAAGTTCGGAGTCGGCGTATATCCGTCGAGCCAGATGTACTCGAGCTTATACTTGGTCATTGAGCCTCTCTGTAGATGATGCGAAAGGTGGGGGCCCGGGGGCCCCCGCACGATTGTTTACCCGGCCAACATCGGCCGGTCCTTTACAAGCATTTTACGTGCCAAAAGGCCGCAGCGCGCTGGGGTTTTCGACGGCGCCGGGGATGTCCCCAAAGGCGGCAAACCGTCCCCAGCGGCATGCGTCATAGCCGCGCACCGTTGCGTGAAGCTGCACTGCAAAAATCGCGAGGAAAACGCCTGATTCCGGAGCAGCCGGCCCGGCGCCGGAGGTTGCCGATCAAACACGCATCAGCTTCCAGCAATTTTCGCAAAGTCTCCAACCGTGCTCAGCAACCTTTGGAATGGCCCAAGCGTTGGTCACTCATCGGCTGCCTTGGCGGATGCAGAAGGCGAACTGACTAAAAAATGAGCTGAAACTGATTTCCTTTTCAGCACTTTCAAATGCTGAATGCGCGGCCGATATGGGGATTCCAGTAACCACAATCGAACGAGTCGGGCGCACCATGGAGGCCAAGGCGCTTCGACCCGGGAGCAAATTGAAATGATGAACAACGGACTGAGTCACGGATCTGCGAAGATCTATCAATTCCCCGTCGGGGGCCGCGCGGCTCTCGCCGGACACCGCTATGGCGATCCCCGCTTTCCTGCCGATCACGCTTCGCTTCCCGCGAACGTCTCGATCTGCAGCGACAGCTGGTACCACCAGGACGCGGTCGACGAAGCAAAGCCCAAATGGGAACGCTAATGCCAGTGTTTGGTAGAATACCGCCGCGCTCTCGCAAGTGCCCGGCGGCAGTTTGAAAAAGGGTCGAAACAACGAGGTTTCGACCCTTTTTGATTCCTGCAACCCTCCCGCCTAGAGCCCTGCCTTTTCGATCACCGCGCAGGCCGTCACCGGCCGCTTGAGATGCTTGACCGTGGTCGCCCCGCTGTTGGGGATTCTCAACGTGATCCCGGACCCCGAATAGCGCGCGCCCGAGACCGTCAGCCGCTTGGCGAGAGTCGCCGGCTCGCCGTCGATTTGGACGAAGGCGCGCTTGTCGTCGTCATAAAATCCGACGATGAACTGCGTGCCATCAGCGCAGCGGTAGGTTCGGAACGTCTGCGCGTCCGCCTGGCGCGCACTGAGAATTCCGCCCGCAAGCATGGTGATCGCCAAAAGAATGGCCTTGTGCCGGCCCATGATCGCCCCCTGTAATAGAACTCAAGGACGCCTATCAAGCGCGTCCGGTGGAAACATAGCCCAAGCCGAACCCATGTCAGACTCCCCTGCCCGCCATCTCAGCCTGCAAGGCGCCAGCAATTTTCGCGACCTCGGCGGCTATCCGACCGCCGACGGCCGCACCACACGCTGGCGGCACATCTTCCGGTCCAACCATCTCGGCCAGCTCACGGCCGAAGACATCGAGGTCGTGCGTGCACTCGGCGTGCGCAGCGCATTCGACTTTCGCGGCGTCGAGGAGCGCGCGGCCGGGGTCTGCGTCGTGAACGAGATCGCCGTGCATTCGCTGCCGATCGAGCCCACGGTCGTGGCCGCGTTGCGCGCCGAGCTCGTCGCAGGCAGGCTGACGGCGCCGGTCGCGATCGAGATCATGCGCGAATCCTATCGCAACTACGTCCGGCACAACACGAATAGCTTCCGCGCGCTGTTCGGTCATCTGCTGGAAGATCGTGCCCCGCTCGTGATCCACTGCACCGCCGGCAAGGACCGCACCGGCTTTGCCAGCGCGCTGATCCTGCATGCGCTGGGCGTGCCCGACGAAATCATTGCGGAGGACTATCTCCTCACCAACACGCACTACAAGCGCGATGCGACCGCCGCCACCGATTTGCCGGACGATGTGCGCAATGCCATCGGCAGCGTCGAGACCTCCTATCTTGCTGCCGCCTTCGCAGCCGTCGACAGTGAGTACGGCGATCTCGAAACCTATTTGCGCGACGGACTCAAGATTGGTCCGCAAGAGCGGGAGGCGCTGCGGGCGCGTTATCTGCAGACGTGATCAGGGTTTCGGTCCGACCGCTAGCCAGCCTGACGACATGGTTGCATCGGTAATCGCTTTGCACAGCGCCTGGGAAACCTGAAGCGTGCTCCAGTCGCTCTGATGAAGCATGTCGGGACGATCAGTGGGATCAAGCAGTTGCTCGAAAGAAATGCCGTTTTGCACATGCCAATGCCGCATCAGGGCCCAGCGCTGAAACACGTTCACCTTTGCAGATGCCGCTATCCTGCGAATCTCCAGGACGATCCTTTCAGAAAGCTCGGCCTTATCGTCGCGAAGCATGGCGGTCACGTATTGCGGATCGATCAACACGACGTCCATCGGACGTTGACGCGGCTTGAGCAACTGGTTCACCCCGTCGGCGATTGCGTCGAGGACATCCTGGAACTTGTACTGATCTCTGTGAAAAACCGCGTTGGTCCCGATTTGCCAAAGTACCAGCGAGGGATTTTCTGAAAAGATGTCGGACTTGAAGCGTTTCAGTTCTTCCGGCGCTTCCTGCCCGCCCTTGCCCCGATTCACGACGTCGATCCGGGCGTCCGGCAGCGGTTCGGCATAGTGCTGTCTCAAATACATCTCGAGGCGATGAGGATAAGGCACGACGTCCGCCCGTCCGGCAGTCGAAGACGATCCCATCGCCACGATGCGAACCGGATCCGGTCGGCGCAGCGCGTCGAAGAAATTTCGCAGCGGGTGTTCGAGCTTGATGATGCCTTGGGGAACGTCGATCACCGGCAGACTGTCGGACATGTCGATCCCTCCTGCCATCCAAGGTTACAGCGATCATTCAGCCTTGAAGCCGCCGCCATTGCAAGTCCAATTCGGACCGCGCAATAGTCGGCGCGAGTTGAACGACGGAGAGCATCGTGCAGGGAAAAGTGATTGTGGTGACCGGCGCGCTCGGCGCGCTTGGCAAGGTCGTTGCCGAAACCGCGCAGTCACGCGGCGCGCGTATCGCTGGCATCGATCACGCCCCCTCGCAGCTTTCGGCGACGCCGGACCGGATCGAGATCGGCGGCGTCGATCTGTCCGACGCAGCACAGGCGAAGACAGCGATCGATGCGGCCGCAAAGCATTTCGGCCGGCTCGACGCGTTGATCAACATCGCAGGCGGCTTCGCCTTCGAGACCGTCGGCGACGGCGACATCAAGACGTGGCAACGCATGTATGCACTCAACGTGCTGACCGCCCTCAACGCCTCGCACGCGGCGTTGCCGTATCTCGCCGCCTCCAAGGCATGCCGCATCGTCAACATCGGTGCCATTGGCGCGCTCCAGGCCGGTTCCGGCATGGGCCCCTACGCCGCCTCGAAGGCCGGCGTGCATCGCCTCACCGAAGCGCTTGCGAACGAATGGAAGGGCAAAGTCACCGTGAACGCGGTGTTGCCGTCGATCATCGACACCAAGGCAAACCGCGCCGACATGCCGAAAGCAGACTTCTCCAAATGGGTCACGCCGCAGGAGCTCGCGGAGGTGATCTTGTTCCTTGCAAGCGACGCCGCAAGCGGCATCACCGGGGCGCTGATCCCCGTGGGCGGGCGAGTATAATCGCAGTTCGATCTGACGGCTGGGCGACGGCTCTGATTCAATCGGAGCCGAGAACGCTCTAGACTGCCCGCAACTGATTCTCCGATCGGACACGCCGTGGAAACCACGCTCTATCTGCCCGTCAAACGCTTCCTCGAAGAGCTCGGCTTCACGGTCAAGGGCGAGATCGGCGGCTGCGATCTCGTGGGCCTCAGCGCGGGCGATCCACCGGTCGTGGTGATCGGCGAGCTCAAGCTCGCCTTCAATCTCGAGCTCATTCTGCAAGCCATCGATCGCGCGCCAGCCGGCGACGAGGTCTGGATCGCCGCAAGGA
Organism: Bradyrhizobium cosmicum; assembly: GCF_007290395.2. Classification (NCBI taxonomy): domain Bacteria; kingdom Pseudomonadati; phylum Pseudomonadota; class Alphaproteobacteria; order Hyphomicrobiales; family Nitrobacteraceae; genus Bradyrhizobium; species Bradyrhizobium cosmicum. The sequence continues at coordinate 4,237,427 of NZ_CP041656.2, forward strand.
TGTCGATCCGCGGCAAGGGACGCGAGAGCGATGCGCGCTATCGCAATCTCTGCCGCCGGCTCGGCTTCGGGATGCTCGGGGTGACCGACCGCGGCCAGGTCGAGGTGCTGGTGAAGCCGCCGACCGCGGCACCGCGCCGCGAGCCGAAGGTTCGCTCGCGCCTCGTGGCCGAGCATCAACGCCGCCAGGGCGATCCCGTGCTCGGCGGCAGCACGCGCGCGCCGATCATGACGGCCTATCGGCAGCAGGCATTGGCGTGCGCATCGGAACTCGCGGGAGGCCCGCGGCGCGTGCGCGAATTGCGCGACCGTTGCCCTGACGCTGGCAAGATCTTGCTTAACAATGTGTATGGCTGGTTCGAACGCGCCGACCGGGGAATCTACGGGCTTACGGAGGCCGGGCACGCCGCGCTGAAGCGCTGGCCGCAACAACGGATCGAACGCGATGCCGGTGTCGTGTCAGCGTCCTGACACCCGACCGGTGCATAGCTGAGATGCCACACCGATTTCATATTGCAATGCAACATTGGCGGCACTAGGTATCCCGGCATCGAAACGAGGCCGTTATGAGCGCAGACTGGAATACCAAATATGGCACGCGGCGCGTGCGCCACGATCCCCCGACCCTGGACGAGGCGATCTTCGCCGCCGTCGGCATCACCGACGACCAGGAGCAGCAGGCCGAGATCGCTGCAGCGCTGATGGGGATGCCGCTCGATGTCGTGCAGGCCGAAGTGAAGAAGCAGGCTCGCACCAACAGCCGCATCACCGCGACCCGCGTGATCGCCGGCGAACAGGGCGCACAGCGCTCTGTGGTGGTCGAACGCCGTGTCGTGCGCCGCTTCGGCAACGACAAGCGCACCGGCACCTGAGCGCTTAATTCTCTAACCCCAATACGAAAGCGGACCGGTTTTGCCGGTCCGCTTTTTTGATTCCTGCCGGCTCTATGCGTCAGGCGGCGCGACTACCGTACATGCTGGAAATGATCTTCCAGCATGTCGAGTTGAAGCTGAGCAAGGCGCGGCCGGCCACGAATGGCGAGGCCGCGAGTTCAGCGAGCTCGGCCTCCGGCGTCTTGGCAAGATCGATCGTGCCGGTCGATTCGCCATGACGGAAAGCAAGATGCGCCCCGAACTTCCTGGCGAGCGCCCGCATCGCGTGATTCTCGGAGCCCGTGGTGATGCGCAGGCGCTTGTAGCCCTTCCAGCGCGCTTCCGCGATCAGCCGGCTGAACAAGATGGTCCCGACGTTCTGGCGGCGCGCCGAGGCTTCAACGCTGAAGGCAACCTCGGGCAGCGAATCGCCCTCCGGCGGATGCAGCTCGGCCGCACCGCGGACCACGCCGTCGACGATATAGGCAACGATCACGGTGCCGTCCTCGGCACAGCGGGCGGCGTAACGCTCGATGAAACTGTCGTCGAGGAAGCCGTTGAAACGATCATGCCGGCTTCCGGCATCGAGCCTAAGCAGGTGATCGCGCAGGAGCGGCAATTCTTCCTGCTGGCTCAGGGTCCGTACATAGCCCGGAACGGGCGTCGTGCGGACGTTCTCTTCCAATATCACGTGAAAACTCCTCTTGGTGTCCCTCGAGGAGGCGTTCGAATCCCTAGACCTCCAATATTGTGCATCGCAACAAGCTTTTCAAGACGGGAACCTGCCCAAGTTTCGAGCATCGCAAGCGACTAATTCGTTAACAAAATCAAAGTCCCGTAGTCATACGAGGACGAGCTGCGTCTGGGTGACCACTGCGACGAGCTTGCCGTCCTCGGTTTCCAGCCGAGTGGTCCAGACTTGGGTCCGCCGACCCCTGTGCACCGGGGTCGCTGTGGCGATAACCGTAGTTCCCTCCTTGGCCCCACCGATGAAGTTGGTCTTGCTCTCCAGGGTGGTCGTGCCCTTGGCGTCCTCCGGCAGGTTGATCACGGTTGCCGCCGCGCCGACGGAATCGGCGAGCGCCATCACCGCACCGCCGTGAATGGTGTGGTGGAGCGTGCAGAGATCGGGACGGACCGTCATCCGCGCTACGACGCGATCCCTCCCGGCCTCGATGAACTCGACGCCCTTGAGCTCGGCGAATGGCATCTTCATCGCTTGAAGTTTCTCGAGCGGCGTCATCGGATCTCCTCCCAATTCATTGTTGTCTCAGCGTGAATTGCCTGGCGCGGCAAAGCAATGACGTCAGAGGTAATCGCCCTGCTGACATTGGCGCCTTCATTTGCGCATATGCTCCTCCCATGCGCCACTTCCCGCCCCGCCGCATCGTCTGCCTGACCGAAGAGACCGTCGAAACGCTCTATTTGCTCGGCGAGCAGGACCGCATCGTCGGCGTCTCCGGCTACGCCGTCCGTCCGCCGCAGGTGCGGCGCGAGAAGCCGCGGGTGTCGGCCTTCGTCTCGGCGGACATGCCGAAAATCCTGGCGCTGGAACCGGACCTGGTGCTCGCCTTCTCGGATCTCCAGGCCGGTATCGTCGCTGATCTCGTTCGCGCCGGCGTCGATGTCCACGTCTTCAATCAGCGCGACATCGCCGGGATTTTGGCGATGATCCGAACACTCGGCGCGCTGGTCGGTGCGGTCGAGCGCGCCGAGGAACTCGCGCACGGCCACGAGCGGCGCCTTGCCGCGATGGCAGCAACATCCCGCCCCTCATCGCGGCCAAGAGTCTACTTCGAAGAATGGGACGACCCGCTGATCTCCGGCATCGGCTGGGTCTCCGAGCTGATCGAGATCGCCGGCGGCGCGGATGTGTTTCCGGAGCTGCGCGCCCGCCAGGCGGCCAAGGATCGTATCATCTCGGCGGACGCGGTGCGTGAAGCGTCGCCCGACGTGATCCTGGCGTCATGGTGCGGCAAGAAGGTCGTGCCCGCCCGCATCCGCGCGCGCGACGGCTGGAGTGAAATTCCGGCCGTGCGCAATGATCGCATCGTCGAGATCAAATCGCCGATCATCCTGCAACCGGGGCCAGCGGCGCTGACGGATGGGCTGGATGCGATCGTGACCGCGCTATGGGGCGAACGCCCCTGAGCTTTCAGCATCCACCTCCTTGATCCCGTCATCCTTCGAGGGACCCTGAAGAAGCGGCCACCTCAGGGCGACGGTGATAGCTTCTCACGTCACCGCGTTGACGACCTGATATTCCGGCCGGCGCCACACCTCGTCTCCGATCACTTCTTCCATGATCTCGGCCGCCCGCATGATCTCGCTCTCGCCGATGTAAAGCGGCGTAATTCCGAACCGCATGATGTCGGGCGCGCGGAAGTCGCCGATGACGCCGCGGGCGATCAGGGCCTGCATGGCGGCGTAGCCGCCCTCGAAGGCGAAGGAGACTTGCGAGCCGCGGTGCTCATGCGAGCGCGGGGTGACAAGCTTCAAGGACGGGCAACGACGCTCGACCTCCGCGATCAGGAGATCGCCGAGCGCCAGCGAGCGGGCGCGCACCTCGGCGATGTCGACGCGATCCCAGATGTCGAGCGAGGCTTCCAGCGCTGCCATCGCCAGCACCGGCGGCGTGCCCACCCGCATGCGCTCGACGCCGCCCGCGGCCGCATAGCCAAGCTCGAAGGCAAACGGCTTTTCGTGCCCCATCCATCCGGACAGAGCTGCGCGCGCAGTGTCGGCGTGACGCGGCGCGACGTAGAGGAAGGCCGGGGCGCCGGGACCGGCATTGATGTATTTGTAGGTGCAGCCCGCGGCGAAATCGGCGCCGCAGCCCGCAAGATCGACCGGCAACGCACCGGCGGAATGGGCGAGATCCCAGACGGTGACGATGCCGAGCGCGTGCGCTTTCTCGGTCAGCTTCGCCATGTCGTGGCGCCGGCCGGTGCGGTAGTCGACCTCGGTGATGTATAGGACGGCGATCTCCTCCGACAACGCGGCCTCGATCTCCTCCGGCGCCACCAGACGCAATTGATGGCCTCGGCCGAGCGTCGCGATCAGGCCTTCGGCCATGTACAGATCAGTCGGAAAATTGCCGGTGTCCGACAGGACCACCTTGCGCGATGCGTTCATGTCGAGCGCCGCCGCAAGGGCCTGATAGACTTTCAGCGACAGCGTGTCGCCGACCATCACGGAGCCGGCTTCCGCGCCGATCAATCGCGCGATGCGATCGCCGACATGGCGCGGCTGGGCGTACCAGCCTGCACTGTTCCAGGCGCGGATCAGCTCGTTGCCCCATTCCGTGGTGATGACGCGGTTGACGCGCTCGGCAACGCCCAGCGGCAGCGCGCCGAGCGAATTGCCGTCGAGATAGATCACGCCTTCAGGCAGGTGGAACAAGGCTTTGGTGTCGTCATAGACGCGAAGCGTGGTCTTGCGAGTGGGCATCTGGACATCTCTACAGAATTGTACGCACACGCCAGAGCTCGGGGAACAGCTCGACCTCCAGCATGCGCTTGAGATAGCTGACGCCGCCGGTGCCCCCGGTGCCACGCTTGAAACCGATGACACGCTCGACCGTCGTCACATGGTTGAAACGCCAGCGGCGAAAGTAGTCCTCGAAGTCGACCAGCTTTTCGGCGACCTCGTAGAGCATCCAGTGCGCTTCCGGCGCCTCGTAAACCTGACGCCAAGCCTGTAGCACGCCTTCGTTGAAGCTGTGGGTCTCGCGGACGTCGCGTGCCAGCACCGCCGCCGGCATCTTCAGCCCGTTGCGATCGGCGAGCCGCAGCACTTCATCGTAAAGGCTCGGCGTCGCGAGCTCGGCTTCGAGCAGCTTCGTCGTTTCCACATCATGCGCGTGCGGCTTGAGCATGGCGTGGTTGCGGTTGCCGAGCAGGAATTCGATCAACCGGTACTGCCGTGACTGGAAGCCAGAGGACTGGCCGAGTTGGGAGCGAAAGCGCGTATATTCGCTCGGCGTCATGGTGCGCAGCACGTCCCAGGCGCCGTTGAGCTGCTCGAAGATGCGCGACATCCGCGCCAGCATCTTCATGGCCGGCGCGACCTCGTCCTTTGCGATCGCGCGGCGCGCGGCGGTCAGCTCATGGAGGGCGAGCCGCATCCACAGCTCTGTCGTCTGATGCTGGATGATGAACAGCATCTCGTCATGGGCTTCCGACAGCGGATGCTGCGCGCCGAGGATCGCATCCAGCGCCAGATAATCGCCATAGGACATCCGCCGGGCGAAATCGGTCTCGGCGCCTTCGCTGGTGGGATCGTAATCGCTGGACGTCATGACAGGCCCTTTCGATCGATCATCCCTCGCCTCGTCAGTCGAGGCCGATCAGGCGCGCGGTGATCGGCGATGATGGATCCTTCAGGGCGTCGATCACGGTAAAATGGTTCAGCCCGGGATCGACGACGAGGCGCGTCGGCACGTCGAAGCCGGTCCAGATATTGGCCATCAGATCGGATTGGCGAATGAATTCCGGCCGCTCGCTGCCGCCGACCCAGGCGGTCACGGGCGAATGTCCGCGTGGCAGGTGCAGCGCCGCGCTTTCCAGCGTCGCCTCCTCCATGGTCATGCGCAGCGTCTCGTTCATCTTCGTCTTCAGCAGCGGACGCAGATCGTGCAGCCCGCTGATCGAAAGCGTGCCGGCGATGCGATTAAAGACGGAAGGTTCGAGCCGGCTGTCGTCGCACAGCATGCGCGTGACGAGATGGCCGCCGGCGGAATGACCGGCTAGACGGATCGGACCGGAAACGAGCGAAGCGGCTTTGGCGATTGCGGCTGTGATTTCCGCGGTGATGTCGCAGATGCGTGCGGCCGGTGTCAGGGTGTAACTCGGCAGCGCCACCGTCCAACCGTGGTGCCGCGCACCTTCGGCCAGATCGGTCCAGGTCGACTTGTCGAAGCGCATCCAGTAACCGCCGTGCACGAAGACGACGAGACCCTTGCTGTCGCCGTCAGGCAGGATGAGGTCGAGGCGCTGGCGCTCGCGGTCGCCATAGGCGATATCGGTGCGAAAACCCTTCAGTCCGGCGCGGTAGGCCGCCGCCCGCTCCGCCCATTGCGCCGGCATCTTGTCGGAGCCCGGGATATGGGCCGAATTGGCGTAAGCATCATCCCAATCGCGCATCGTGACTCCCAGGGACTCGTCCCGCGACGCCAGTCTGCCACCGGACGCGGCGGCGTCCTAGTCTTTATTTTAAGCTTAAAGCATCTTGGAGAGCCGGTGGATTGGGCAACGAACCCGCAAGATCGTTCCGCCGTCATTGCGAGGGGCGTAGCGACGAAGCAATCCAGTCTGCCCCTGCAGACGGATCCTGGATTGCTTCGCTACGCTCGCAATGACCGCGGAGACAGCGAGGCTCACGCCTAGACCTTCTCCACACCGCACCATTCCGCGATGAACAGCGCTGTTGCCTTGGTCGATTTCTTCAGCGAGTCCAGGTCGACGAATTCGTTGAAGCCGTGCATCTCGCCGCCGCTTGCGCCGAAGCACAGGCTCGGGATGCCATAATTGAGGCCGTAGAAGCGGGTGTCGGTGAGCGCCGTAAAGACGAGGTCTTCGACTGCGCCGCCATAGACCTTGTCGAAGGCCTTGGCGAAGGCGGCCTCGGGCGCTGCGGCGTCGGTCAGCTCATAGCCCTCCGACAGGAATCCCGACCATTCGATCTCCGGCGGGTTGTTGGCGAGGAAGCGGTGGTTGCGCGCGGCCGCGGCAACGCAGGCCGCGATCTCCTTCTGGTGGTCGGCGACCGACCAGCCCGGCAGAATCGCGATACGGCAATCGACGTCGCACCAGGCCGGCACGCTGGAAGCCCAGTCGCCGCCCTTGATGATGCCGGGATTGAAGTTGATGGGATGGTTGAGCGTCTTGAAGTGACGATCGGCCTTGGCCCGCTCGTTCCATTCGATCTCGAGCTTCTGGACCGCCTGGATCAGATGATATGCCGCCATGATGGCATTGGCGCCGGAACCGGCGAAAGCGACATGGGTCGGATGGCCCTTCACGCGCAGGCGAAACCAGATCACGCCGACTTGCGAGCGCACCATCTTGCCGCTGGTCGGCTCCGGGATGAAGCAGGCGTCCGCGCGGTAGCCGCGCTGCAGCGTCGAGAGCGCGCCGACGCCGGTGCTCTCCTCCTCGATCACCGACTGGAAGTGAATGCGCGCGGTCGGCTTGAAACCAGCGGCCTTGATCGCGTCCAGCGCATGAAGCGCGCCGATCGTGCCGGATTTCATGTCGCAGGCGCCGCGGCCAAACATCTTGCCGTCCTTGATGACCGGCGAGAACGGCGGCGTCTCCCACAACTCCAGCGGGCCCGCGGGCACCACGTCGCAGTGCCCTTGAATGATCAGCGATTTACCGGCGTTGGTCTGCGGACGGTAGGTGCCGACCACCGAGCGCGCCTTCGAAAAATCATGCTCGATCGGGCCGAAGCCGCGGAGGTCCTTGAGATCGTCGACATTGATGTGCCAGTCGTCGACCTCATAGCCGCGCTCGCGCAGGAGGTCGCCGATCATGTCCTGGCACGGCCCCTCCGCCCCGCGGGTCGAAGGGATCGCAACGAAATCGCGGGTGGTCGCAAGCTGGGCTTCGAAGCCGGCATCGACGGCGTCAAGAATCCTCTGCTGCGTTTCGGCATTCATCAGGCTGCTCCAGGCGTTCAAACAATCGAAGAGCCGGCAAGCTAGCCGATTTCAGCCGTTCGGGTACTCCACAAAATATGCATCCCGCAATGCATCTTCGAGCAGTCGGCCTTCCGAATAGCCATTCAGCGTCCCAGGGCGCGTCACGCCGTCGAGCAGCCGCGGACACGGCTCCGGCGCGCCGAGCACGGTGCGCACGGGGATCCGCTCGGCATAGATGGGCAGCGCGTAGTCCTCGTCATCGTCGGCGACACCCTTGGCGCGAACCTTTGCCGAGGCCTCCTCGATCTCCATCGCGATGAACGAGGTCGCCTTGATCTCCTGCGTGTTGCTGGCTCGCAGGCTCGCGGTGCGACCGGGGAAGAAACGATCGACCATCGCGATCACCGCGCGCTCTTTCTCCTCGGGATCGGTAACGAGATAGGCACTGCCGAACGCCATCACGGCGCGGTAATCGGCGGAGTGGTTGAAGCCGCTGCGCGCCAGCACCAGGCTGTCAAGGTGGGCGACCGTGAGGCAGACGCGCTCGCCTTTGGTCTGGTTGCGCAGCATGCGGCTCGCGCTCGAACCGTGCCAGTACAGCTTGGTGCCCTCGCGCCAGAAGAAGGTCGGCGTGCAATAGGGCTGGCCGTCGATGACATACGACACGTGGCACATCATCGAGGAGTCCAGGATGCGATGTACGGTGTCGTGATCGTAAAAACCGCGGTCGTGACGGCGCTTCACCTTGTTGCGCGCTGAAGTCGGGTAGGAATTCTGGGTCTCAGTCTGACTCACGGCCGCTCCTGTCGGGATTGGAACAATTCCAGCGCAGTTGTAGCGAACCATTTGGTCTGCGATAGTGCCAATTCCATGCAAAATATTCCGACCAATTCCTCTGCGCCCGCCAAGGCCGAATTGCCGCTCGACCTCACCGGTCCGCACATCACGGCCGGCGCCTCCGCAGCACACCGGCTGTATCAGGCGCTGTGCGAGATGATCGTCGCCGGCCTCGTGAAGCCCGGCGAGCCGCTGCCACCGTCAAGGACATTGGCGAAGCAGACGGGCTTTCGCCGTAACGCCATCGTCACCGCCTATGAGCGGCTGATCGCCGACGGCTTTGCCGACGCCACCGTCGGCTCCGGCACGTTCGTCGCCGCGCGCATTCCGGCTCGCGCAGTCGAGCCGAAGAAACCAAAGGTCGTGATCGAGGCGCCACGACAAGGCGCGTTCTCGCTCGGCTGCACCCATATCGACGAGCGCGCCGTGCAGCGTTTTCGCGCCTTCGTCGGCAGGCGCATGCGCGCGTTCGGGTCCGAGCATCTGCACTATGGCGATCCCCGCGGCAGCCGCGAGCTGCGCGCGGCGATCGCCGATCATCTGTTGTCGGCACGCGGCCTGCGCTGCGATCCCGATCAGATCATGCTGACGTCAGGTACGCTGCACGCGCTGCGCATCGTGCTGAGCGCGATCCTGAAGGCTGGCGATCAGGTCTGGTGCGAGGACCCCGGCTACCCTGCCGCGCGAAATACCATCGCGCATTGCGGCTATCGCGCCGTGCCCGTTCCCTTGGACGAGCACGGCATACGCGTTGCCAAGGGCCGCAGTGCGGCGCCGGCGGCGCGCGCGGCCTATGTGACACCGTCGCACCAGTTTCCCCTGGGCGTACAGATGTCGATGCCGCGGCGGCTCGAGCTGCTCGACTGGGCAAGGCAGGCTGGCGCCTTCGTGCTGGAGGACGATTACGACAGCGAGTTCCGATATGACGGCGCGCCGCTGATGTCGCTGGCCGGTATCGATCACCTCCGGCGGGTGATCTACATGGGCACATTCGCCAAGACGCTGTTTCCGGGCCTGCGCATCGGCTATTGCGCCCTGCCCGAACGCCTGATCGCCGACGTGACGGCTACGCGCGCCGCGCTCGACCGCTTTCCCGGCACGTTGATGGAAGGCGCAGTCGCCGACATGCTCAATTCCGGCGCGTTCGCCGCGAACCTCAAACGCGTGCGAAAACTCTATCGCGAAGCACGCGATGCGTTGGCAGAGACGCTGGAAGCGGCGTCCGATGGGGCACTGTCGGTGCCGATGCCGTCGCAAGGGTTGCACCTGGTCGCCCGGTTCGATCCCTCGGTCGATCTTGCGGTCGCCGCACAGGCGAAGCAGGCGGCCGGCGCGGAGGGCTGGCTACTGGCGGACACCTATTCGCGGGCGCGCCCCCTGCCCGGATTCGTGCTGGGATTTTCGGGGCACGCGGTTCCAAAGCTGGTGGCGTCAGCGAAGCGGCTCGCGCAAGAATCGCGCCTCGCCTTGGGCGCCAAGAACAAATCGGCCCGGCGGGCGTGACGAAGCTTTGCTGTCAGAATCGCCGGCCGCTCCCTACATTGAAGCATCGCTTCCGGGAGCTCTCGTCATGTCACTCCGCCGTACAGCCTTCTTCTCGCTCCTGATCTCCAGCGTGCTGGCCTCGACGGCGCATGCAGCCACGGTCGGGCGCGCGGAGGACATCGCCGATCTCAAGCTCGGTCAGCGTGTGCTGGTGGATGACGGAACCTGTCCGGCCGGACAGGTCAAGGAAGTGCGCGGCGCCAAGATGACAGAGAAGGGCGTGGCGCGAACCAGCACCTGCGTGCCGCGGTACGGTCCGAAGTCGAAGTGAGGCCTACGACTTCGCCGGATCGAACATGCACTGAAGAGTCGGCTTGGCGATCTTCGTGAAGGTCGGGCCGATCTCACTTTGCTTGGACGCCGGCACCCAATCGGTTTCGATGGTCGGCACACCGGTCTCGCTGATGCCGCGCAGCAGCGCCTCTCGCAGATCACGGTCCTCGACGGCCGCGGCGGCGTGATCATGCAGGCAGCCACAGACCTCCTCCGGATGCTCCCAGCGCCCAATCATGCGCGGTGCACACTGACGCACGAATTCGATGCGCGGATCTGGTAGCCGTGAGGGCGTGCGCACTTGCGCCTGCGCGGCACTGATCGTCAGAACGGATACGAAGGCTGCGGCACAAAAACGAACAATCATGATGGCCTTTATCGGCTGCTTCTTCTTGGCGGCGATCAGAAACGCGCGGCGACCACGATCGGTTGCGACGATACGGTCGTGACCGGCGAGCCGCTGTACTGAAAAGTGCCGACACCGGGCAGACCGCCATCCGGCGCGCCCGCAAACGAGGAACCGGCGAGCACGAAACCAAAGGCGAGGATGAAGCTGAGCGCGCGCATTGTCTTTTCTCTCAATTTCTAGGCCGGCAGTGCGCCGTCGTCGTTACGAAGCTGATAACCATGGGTCGTTTCGCCCGTGATGCGCCAAAAGCGGAAAATGGTTTCATCTTTGCGCGAATTGTTTCGCCGCCTCCGGAGCGACGAAACATTCGGCGGAAAATCCCAATGTTTTCAGATAGGCCGCCTCGCGGCCTAATTTCCTTGGCAGGCTCCGGTCGAGCCTGGAACCTGCCGCGCACGGTGTGCCGTCATGTGCGCGCCTTCCACGCTTCACATGCATTTTACGTTTTTCTGCTGAAGAGGAATCCAAACGAGGGCTGGATCCTTTCGAACCGCGAGCGCTTCGGCTGCGACCCAAGCCATCGAAACCAGAAGCCCGGATCACCGGGCACGTTCACGTGAGGAATGGCCATCATGATGGCGCAAGATCGCGCAGCGGCGCGCGAAGCGGACCAATGGACGGACCGCGCCGGTCAAGGCGCCATATCGCCCGGCGCGATGGCGTTGCAATCAAGCCGCGGCTTTGAGGCCACGCCGCAGGCCTTCGTGCGGCTGACCGGCTCGCATCTCGCGAGATCGCGGGCCAGCCGCATCGTCGCTACTGAGTGAAGAACTCGGCGCACTTCTGGACGTTGGCGTCAGCCGGTCCCCACGGCATGATCGGCACGGTCGAGGTCGAGTTCTTCGGCGAGCCCTCGATCAGCCGGTCCGAATAGACCATGTAGACCAGCACGTTGCGCTTGGCGTCGCAGCCGCGCACGATCTGCATCTTCTTGAAGAACAGCGAACGGCGCTGGCGGAACATGTCGTCGCCCTGCTCCATCTTGTTCTTGAACTTGATCGGCCCGGTCTGACGGCAGGCGAGCGAGATGTCCGAGACCTCCTCGGCAAGGCCGAGCCAGCCCTTGAAGCCGCCCTTCTCCGGAACCGTGAAATGGCAGGCGACGCCCTCGACCTCGGGATCGTCAAGGCCATAGGTCGCAAGCTTGTCGTTCGGGCTCATCCATTTGAACACAGTCGAGCGGCGGAAGATCAGATCCGGCTCGTCGGCGGCCGATGCCGAAGCCACCGGCGCGGCCATGGCCAGGAGGAATAAAGCGAGGCCTTTCAAGCGGATGCCGGAAAGATCGGGGAAACGAAATGACATGAAGTTCTCCGGTAACGAGTCCCCGCAATGTAGGGATGCGACAGCCGGACAGGAAGACGGCGGGCCGCCGGGCGCGGCCGCCGTTTACCGCTCCGTGAGGCTTTTTTGCTACGGCTAGGACAAATGTCGCTGATGGCAGAACCGCTCTGCTGGTGAACGCGTATCCCCTCTGCGAGACTAATCACTGATTTGGATTGTGGATTCGAGGAATGAATAGCGTGAACGTGTCCCGTTTTGCTGCCAAGCCAGCGCGGCTGTGGCAGGTCGCCATTCTGACGGCGGCAGGTGCGATCGGTACGGCAAGCCAGGCAGACGCTGCATTTTATTACTGGACGGATTATTCCGACGGGTCTTACGCCTCCCGGCAGGATCGGCATCCCGACATCCCGCGCCAGAAGCCGCAGAAGCGTGGCGCGGCGGGCAAGAAGGATGTCGTCGCCGAGAAGGAAGTCGGCGCCAAGCCGCAGGGCCCGCTCGTCGTCGTCGTCTCGATCGAGCGGCAGAAGGTGACCGTCTACGATTCCAACGGCGTGTTCGCGGAATCTCCGGTGTCGACAGGCATGAAGGGCCATTCGACGCCGATGGGTGTGTTCAGCATCATTCAGAAGCACAAATTCCACCATTCCAACATCTATAGCGGCGCGCCGATGCCGTACATGCAGCGGATCACCTGGTCCGGCGTCGCGATGCATGCAGGCGTGCTGCCGGGCTATCCGGCCTCGCATGGCTGTATCCGCATGCCGATGGCGTTCGCCGTGAAGATGTGGAACTGGACCAGGATGGGCGCGCGCGTGATCGTCACGCCCGGCCAGATGTCGCCGCAGAACTTCTCGCATCCCCTGCTCGCTTCGGTGCGCGTGGCGCCACAACCCGCAGCCAGCCTCGATCCGCAGACCAACGTCGGCGACAAGGCCGACAAGGGCGCGGCACAGACCAGGACCGCTGAAGCCAAGCCGGTCGAGACGAAGACCGCAAGCGCGGACAGCGTGCTCGAACTGCGCTCGTCGGTCGGCCACACCGTGATGTCGGATGCGACCACCGGCAACGCGGCGGCGCGCGAGCAAGCTGCCGCACCGGCCGACAAGGCCGAAGCGCCGGCGGTGTCCGACACCAGGAGCGCGGAGGCATCCAAGCCGTCCGAAGACGCAAAGCCCATCGAGGCTGCGGAAGCGCCCAAGGAATCTCTCAAGGCCTCGACGCCCCCCGGTGACAAGCCGGCCGACAAGGTCGAGGCGTCCAAGACCGAACCGGCCGACACCGCGAAGAAGCCCGACCCTGCCGTAACGGCTGCGGTGCCTTCGTCCGATGTGAAGAAGGACGAGACGCGCGTCGCCGATCCCGTGCCTGCCGCAAAGCCGGAAGCGCCCAGGCGTGCCGGCCAGATCGCCGTCTTCATCAGCCGCAAGGATTCCAAGCTTTACGTGCGGCAGAATTTCGCGCCGCTGTTCGAGGTGCCCGTCACGATTGCCGCGAGCGACCGGCCGCTCGGCACGCATGTCTTCACCGCCGAAGTGGACAAGACCGACACCAATGCGCTGCATTGGTCGGTGGTGTCGCTGCCGGTCTCCGTCCGCGCCGCCGCGCGCGAAGACGACGGCCGCATCACACGCCGCAAGGGCGGCGCCGCCGTGATCCCCGTTGCCGCCAAGCCCGTGGTGACGCCGGACAGCCCGGCCGAGGCACTCGATCGAGTCTCGGTCCCGGCCGACGCCATGGCGAAGGTCAACGAGATGCTGACCACGGGCGGCTCGATCATCATCTCCGACCAGGGCATCAACCAGGGCGAGACCGGCGAAGGCACCGACTTCATCGTCCGCCTGTACTAATGTCGCCTCACCGGCAGCCGATAACGCGGTGTTGAGCAGGCGGGCCGCGGCGGCGGAGTAAGGTACATCCTGGATCATTTCGGGGGACGCCGTCATGATGAACCGCAGGACGATGCTCACCGGGCTTCTGGCGACGTCTGCATCCGCGACGCGTGCGCTGGCCGACGGCGGCATGAGCCGGATCCCGGCCTACGCCTTCTCCTTCCCGGCTTTGTCGGGCGATGACATCCGCCTTGCCGCTTTCACCGGCAAACCGCTGCTCGTGGTCAACACCGCATCGCTCTGTGGCTACACCCCGCAATATGCCGGCCTGCAGGAAATCTGGAGCCAGTTTCGCGAGCGCGGGCTGACCGTGATCGGCGTGCCATCCAACGATTTCGGCGGACAGGAGCCCGGCGGCACCAGCGAGATCACGGAGACCGCGCACCACCAATACGGCGTTACCTTCCCGATTGCGGCCAAGGCCGTGGTGGTCGGTGCGAAGGCCCATCCGTTCTACAAATGGGCCGCCGAGGCACGGCCCCGCGACGTTCCGCGCTGGAACTTCCACAAATACCTAATCGGCCGGGACGGCTATATCGCCGAGGTGTTTCCTTCCGCGGTCGAACCGGCGGACACGCGCGTCAAGACCGCGATCGCCAGGGCGCTCGCCGACAGTTGACGTGCTCCGCCCAATCCGGTTGGGCACAATTGGGGCGAAGCGCCAAACAGCCGTTGCAATGGCGAGGGCCCACCATCTAGGCTAGGATCACATAAGGGGCAGGATGGTTTTGCCGCAGGCGAAAAGCCGCGGCAGAACAACGGGATCAATCTCGAGGACAACACCATGCGTGTGGCGGCAGGACTGATTTTGGCGAGTGCGATTTCCGTGGCGCTGACGGGCGCAGCGTGGTCGCAGACCCCGGCCGCGAAGCCCGCCGCTACACAAGCGGCACCGGCTGCACCCGCGACAGCACCCGCCCCTGCAGCGGTCGCCGCCGCGCCAGCACAGTCGGCCTTCCCGCCCCCGCCGAAACAGGCGCCCCAGCCGGCGCGCGCGGCCTGCAATACGCCGGGAGCGCTCGGTGTCGCCCGCACTGTCGAGATCGACACCACCGGCGGTCCGGGCTTCGGCTTCGAGCATTTCAAGGAGCTCGACTTCCTGCGCGACAAGGAGGTGGTGCTGACCTTCGACGACGGCCCCTGGCCGCGTAACACGCCGGCCGTGCTGAAGGCGCTCGCCGACGAATGCACCACCGGCATCTTCTTCTCGATCGGCAAGCATGCCACCTACGAGCCGGAGATCCTGAAGCAGGTCTACGCGGCCGGCCATACCGTGGGCACCCACACCTGGTCGCACGCCAACCTCAACAACAAGAAGCTCACAGAAGCGCAGCGCAAGGACGAGATCGAGAAGGGCCTGTCCGCGGTGAAGTGGGCGCTCGGCGGCATTTCGCCCTCGCCGTTCTTCCGCTTCCCGGCGCTCCAGCATCCGCCGGAGATGGTCACCTATCTCGGCAACCGCAACACGGCGATCTTCTCCTGCGACATCGACTCCTTCGACTTCAAGGCGTCCAAGCCCGAGAAGGTGGTCGAGACCGTGATGAAGAAGCTCGACACCAAGGGCAAAGGCATCATCCTGATGCACGACTTCCAGAAGCACACCGCCGAAGCCCTGCCCGAGCTGCTCAAGCGCCTGAAGGCCGGCGGCTACAAGGTGGTGGCGATGCGCGCCAAATTCCCGGCGTCGTCGCTGCCGGAGTACGACCAGGAGCTGCTCAAGGACATCAAGCTGCCGACGGTCAGCAGCAGGCCGGTCAACAGTGTCGTGACGACGGTCTCCGAATAGTCGCGCCGTTGCCCTTCCGCATCGAAGGCTACGTCATCGTCTCCGCGGACGGCATGCTCGCCGACGCCGGTCACGTCATGCCCGACAGCCTGAAGTTCGAAGGCGACAAGCGCTTCTTCGAGCAGGCGCTCGATCGCGCCGCGCTGATCGTGCACGGCCGGCACTCGCACGAGCAGCAGCCGAACTCACCAAAGCGCAAGCGGCTGATCCTGACCCGCAAGATCAAGGCGCTCACCGTCGATCCTGAAATGCCGAACGCGACGCTGTGGAATCCGGACCATGCGAGCTTCGAGCAGGCCTGCGCCTTCGCCGACGTCGCGTCCGGAACGGTCGCGATCATCGGCGGCCCCGTCGTGTTCGACATGTTCATGGACCGCTACGACACGTTCTGGCTGTCGGAAGCTCCGCGCGTGCGGCTGCCCGGCGGCGACGGCTGCTTCGTCGGCGTGCCGGAACGAACGCCACACGAGGTGCTGGCCTCGCATGGGATGAACCCGGGCGCGCCCTATGTGCTCGACGCCGTCCACGACGTGACCGTCACGCCGTGGCGGCCGGCGCGAGGCTCCCGCTAAGACGATCAAAACAACCCCATGCACAGTACCGGTACTATATTGCCCGGTACTAGCGCGCAGGATTACCACGCATAACGAACGACGCCCTTCCCCGTGTAGGAGCGCGTCACATTCGAGAGCTCGCCCTCGAAAGCCGCCAGGGCCGACCAGCCGGTTTTCCACGTCCGTTCGATCGCGGCCGTCAGAAGCGCGGAGTCCGGGGCCTGCGCGGCCCCTTTGACGACGAAGCTCGCGTCAGGCAGCGCCCTGAAGGTCGCGGCGATCGTCCGGTTCGGATTGAAATCGTGCCCCCACGCCAGCCGTCCGCGCAGCGTGAGACCGCCGTCACTCAGGCCAAGAACCCGGTCGGTGCGGATGCCGAGCTCGGTGCGAGGATCCGTCACGCTTTTCGCATCATACGACAGCGCGAACGCGCCGCTGCCCGACAGCACGGACTCCGCATAGGCCGGCAAGGCGATGGTGGTGAACTGTCCCGCTGCGTAAGGCGTGATGCCGGTATTCATCCATGGCGGAGCGAAACGATAGCCGCCCTCGACACGGCCCGACCACGCGTTTGCGTTGAACCCGGCGCGCAGGCGATCCGCGCCGGCAATGGTCACGATGCGATCGGTGGTGACGGCCTGCCAGCCATAGGCCAGCGCCGTGGAGAGATAGGCTGGCCCATCGACGTGCCGCAGATAGGCGCCGGCCTGGAACAGGTCGGAGCGCCCGCTGCCGAGGCCGGTCACGCTGAAATTGGTCCCGCCGCCGGCCAGCGCAAAGCCGGCTAGCGTATTTGCCGAGAGCCGGTAATCGGCCCCGACGGCGGTCCCAAACACACGGCTCGTCGCATCGTGCGATCCGAGCCCGGCATGTCCATTGCTGTCCTGTGCCCCGCCGAAGCCGGACGCCCACACGTTCCAGCGCGCGGGCGCAGGGCACGGCCGCGGTTTGCGGCGCGGCTCGGGCGCGGCGCAGTCTGGCGCGCCGACGACGCCGGACGCGGCGAGCAGGCCGACGAACTGGCCCATCGCTTCGAACGTCGTCTGCTGCACGCGCGTCGCAAGCTCGCCGGAGGCCAGCGTCAATCCGCCGGCGGACAATGCAGCGTAGACGCCCGGAATGCCGCCATTCCGGTTGAACGAGTTCGTCAGCCCGTTGCCGACGTTGCGCTGGTTGATGTTGAGGTTCGGTGCAATTCCGAAATCGAGCGCGAGGTTGAGATAGACGTTGTTGGAATCATAGCTCAGCGAGTTGTGGACGTTCGACGGCAGCCCCGTGTTGACGATGCTGGATGCAAACGTCCCGGAGACCCCGCCGGCCGCACTGAGGATCGTATACGTCTTCGCGACATAGCTGCCGGGAGCGAACACGGCCTGCACGGTGGCGCCGCCGAGGTCTGCCATTCCCGTGACTGTCGTGGACGCCGCCACCGACGGGTTCACCTGCACCAGGTAGAACGCGCCGGACGCGAAGGCGAGACTGCCTGCGATCGTCAGCACCGTTCCGGCGCTGCCATTGCCGGGCGCCAGCGTGCCGCCGCTGTCGATCGACACCGTCGACGTTCCGATCCTGCCCGCGCCCATCAGCACGGTGCCGGTCTGCACCGTCACGGCGGACGTCCCGTTCAACGATCCCTCGACGTCCAGCACGCCGCCGGCAACGAGGGTCGCGCCGGTATAGGTGCTCGCACCGGTCAGAACGAGCGTGCCCGTCCCGACCTTGGTCAGCGAGCCGCCGTCACCCTCGCCGCTGCCGCCATCGCGCAACACGCCGGCATAGGTGGTCGAGAGATTGTTGCCGCCGACCTCCAGGTTGGTCGAGCCGAGATAGATGGTGCCCGAGCCTTCGATCGAGCCCATCGTGATGCTGGGTACCGTGCGGTCCGACACGTCGATCTCGGCGTTGTTGACAAAGCGCGCCGTACCGCCGCTGCTCATGTCCTCGAAATAGATGATGCCCGAGCCGGAGTTGACGATCGTGGCGTTGCCGGCCGTGCTGTTGTTCCTGAAACTGATCTCACCGTCGCTGTTGATCGTGGCGCTTCCTGCCGTCGCGTTCTGGGTGAAGGAGAGCATCCCGCCATTGACGTTGATCGTCGCGGGGCCGGCGGTGCTGTCGTTTCCGAACCTGACACCGCTGACGTTGATGTCGAGGACGACGCTGCCGCTATTGACGACGATGCCGGCTCCGAGGAATCGCAACGACGTCTCACCGTCGACGGTGACGACGTAGTTTCCTGCGTCGGCGTTGAAGGTCCATCCGCCGACCGATTGGATGGTTAGGATGCTCAGGTTCGTAATGGTGGAGGCTCCGAACGACGCGGTGCCGTCCGGAACGCTGCCGCCGCTCCAGTTCGATCCCGTCGCGTAGATGCCCGAGCCGGGAGCCGTGAGCCAGGTCGCATCGATCGCGTCCGCAGGAGCCCCGGTCCCGACGAGTGCCGCCGTCACCAGAGCCGAGGTGGCGAGCGAGGCGGTCAACGACCGTGTCGATGCGGCCACAAACCCTTGGGCGAACCGGCCTCCGAAGACCGACCCGAGATCAACACGCAACACCATTCCAGCCTTAACCCCGCCTTCGGCATCATGCCGTCGTAGGCCCGCTCTCCCGCCCGGTCTCCCGTTCGGTCTCCGGTTCCTTGGGGCCGCTATTCGAGCGTCCATGACGCAGCGTCAATACGAGCGGCCGGCCTGGAAACGCCGCATCAATAGACTGAGACAAAAGAGCAAAAGTCCGAGGGCCCGGGACGTGGCGGGGACGCCGACCGGGCGCGGCGCGTCCCGCGATACCGGCAATATTCGTCTACAAACGAACGACTTTCCCTTCTCCTCCGATCTCCCTATACCCCCGGGCGCGGGCCCGCCGTGCCCCTTCCCGCGGGCCCGGAGACCTTACCCTCCCGGCAGGGCATCGCCGCCCTTGCCCCAGTCATTCACGACGATCGAGACACGACCAAGCCACCATGACCGACGACCGCACCACGACAGGTCCGAACCAAGCCTCCGGACTGATGGGCGATGCTGCCCCGGTCTCATCCCTGCTGCCGACATTCGGCTTCGCCGCCGATCAAATGGAGACAAGCGCGAATGTGGCGGCCTGGCGGGAGGCGGTCGCAACCCTGTTCGACGTCGACGAGCTCGCGGCCGGCGAAACGGGCCCGTTCCGCGCCGACATCAGTTCCTTTGCCATGGGACCTGTTCTGATCGGTCTGAGCCGGGCGAGTGGCCAGCGCTTCCGCCGAACGCCGGAAACGATTGCGCGCAGCGGCGTCGACCACCTCATCCTCCAGCTCTATCTGAAGGGCGGCTATGACGGTATCGCGGGCGACCGGCCGGTCCGGGTACGCGCCGGCGACATCTGCCTGTTCGACCTTGCCCAGACGCTCGAGACCCGAGCGACGGCATTCGAGAACGTCACACTGGTCGTGCCGCGTCCGATGTTCGGCACCCATTTGTTGCGGGTGGACGACCTGCATGGCCTCGTCCTGCCGGGCAGTGGCGTGATCGCCAAGCTCCTTGCGGGACATCTCACCGCCCTGCTCGAATTTGCGCCGCGCATGACCCTCAACGAATGCCAGTCGGTGGTCGAGGGCACGGTCTCGCTGCTTGCCGCCTGCCTGCGCAACGAGCTCGAGCGCATCGAGGTTGACGACGACCATTCGGCTGCCGCCAGCCCGTCCGTGATGCGGATCCGTCAATACATCGAGGCCGGCCTCGGCAGCGACGAGCTGTCAGCCATTTCGATCGCTGCCCATTTCGGCCTGTCCCGCGCCTCGCTGTACCGGCTGTTCGCGCCCGTCGGCGGCATCGCCGACTACATCCGCAGCCGCAGGCTGCACCGCGCCTTCTTCGACCTCGCCAATTCGGACGCACGCAGCCTGAGGATCAGCGAGGTGGCGCGGCGCTGGCAGCTCGGCACCGACGCGCATTTCACGCGCTCCTTCAAGGCAGCCTATGGCATCACGCCCCGCGCGGCGCGCGAGGCGGCGTTGCTGGGCGTGCATCGCGGCACGGGTGGAGCGAACGGCGCGACGATTTCCCGCTGGATGCGCGAGATCGCGCCCCCGCGCGCGGCGGACTGAACGCAACGAAGTCCGGATAACGCGGCCGATTGGTGCTACGGCGCCGGAAGGTGATAGGCCAGCACGCCGCGCAACGTGTGCACCGTGCCGCCGGCGCTCAGGCTGGTCATGAAATCGGACGCCAGATCGTCTCGCGTCCCGAGATGGGTGACGCGGTATTCGGCGCGCGCGGAGATGCTGTCGGTGAAGAAGCGCTCGAAGCCGCCGCCGAAGGTCGCGCCGTGATATTCCCGCGTCGGCGCGGTGCCGCGAAGTCCGATGAAATTATACGAGATCGACTGCGCAGTCGTTCCGCTGTAGCCACCGAGCAGATAGACCATCGTCTCCGGCGCCACGAGATAACCGACGCGTCCGCCAACGGTCCATCCCCACTTCACAGCGGCCAGATCCGACGAAATCTCGACACCTGCTCCAGACGCGTTGACTCTGGCGCCGCCGTTGGTCCCGGCATCAAGCAGCCCGAATGCGCCGACGACCCATTTCGGCGCGATCAGGCGATCGTAGCCGATCGTGAAGGTGCCGCCGACATCGGCGCCACCGAGACCGGACGCATTGACATCAAGCACGCCACCGAACGAGCCAGCGACATGGGGCGTGATGACATCGCCGCCGATGCCCGCGCCGACATAGACGCCTGTCCAGGTCGGCTTCAGCGCGGGCGCCGCTGAAGCGGACGCAGGCCCGCTGAACTGGCCGAAGCGATAGGCCGCGCCGATCCTGACCACATGCTGGGACAGGTCGGTGGTCCAGACCGCGCCGAGCGGATCGACCGTCGTCTGCTGGCCAAGCGCGACGTAGCGGTATTCACCGCGCAGCGAGACGTTGCTGGCAAGGCGATATTCCGCACCGGCGCCCACGGTATAGCCGTGCGAGGTCAGCGCGGGTTCCTGCACCGTGAACGAGGGGCCCCCGAAAATTACGTAGTTCAGGTTCCAGTTGTTGATCCGCATCTCGCTGTAGCCGGCAAGGCCATAAAGCAGGATATCGGGTGTCACCAGAAATCCGGCCCGGCCGCCGATGGTCCAGCCCTGATCCAGCGACGGCAGCGCAGCACTCAGGCTCTGCCCGAAGAGGAAGGGACTCGACGCACTAGCCGTCGTGCGCTGACGCGACCAGTCGTAATCGACGAAGCCGCCGACCACGACGCGCGGCGCGACCTGGACATCGAAGCCGGCGAAAGCCGACAGACCGAGATCGGCGCCCTGCAAGCCGTCGAGATTGAACAGGTCAGGGCCGCCACCGGCCTGCGTCAGCCTTGAGCGGCCCGTCGCAAAGTCGAAGCCGAGGCCACCGCCGACATAGAATTGGGTCCAGTTCGCCACGGGCGTAGCGATCGGCCGCGCCTTCACCGGCAAGTCGGCTGCATGCGCCGCCGTTACAGCAGAGGCGACAACCTGCGCCGCCCCCAGAACTGCCAGCGCACGCGCCGTCCGTCGCTTCGAATGAATCAAATGCAGCCCCAATCGCCTCGCGCAGGTTGCCCCCAGGCAACCGAATGACTGTGATATTCTGCACCGGCGCGGTTCCACAAGCGGACAGGCGTAGGCTGTTCACAGCGGTCTGCATTTTATGGAGCCGCTGTGACCTCGACGCCATAATCTGTGAATGAGGGTTCACGCCGCGATCACGCGGCCGCACTGCGCCTCGCACGCGCCAAAATTGCCGTGCCGAACGACCGCGATTGAGCCGCATCAATGCGTGCCGTGCGGCTTCGCCTAGGATCGAGGGTGCCGGGACTTCAGTTGCGAAAGGCTGGCCAAATGTCCCACATCCTCGTTCCCGACCATCCTCGCGAGGAAACCGCCCGCCTGCTGGGTCAGGCCAGGCATTGCCGACAGCTCGCGACCGCCGCCGCGGAAGACGAGCTGATCGAGCAGCTCGTGACGCTGGCGAAATCCTACGAGGCCAAGGCCGCCCTGCTTCGCGCGAGCTGCGGCGTCAACAGCTAGCCGATCAGCTAGACGTCGCCGTAGGCCGTCTCGGCCGAGCGCGTGGCGCGGCCGAACCCCATGATCATGAACAGCGCACCGATGATCGAGAGGTTCTTGAGCGCGTCGACCAGCACCTTGGCATTGTCGGGAGGCGTCTGGTTCCAGAAATCGGAGAACAGCACGGTTGCGACCGCGACGTAAACGATCATCAGCAACGCGAAGAATCGCGCGCCGAAGTTCAGCGCGATCATCAGCCCCGCGATGATCTCGAGCCCGCCGACCGCGATCGCCAGCAGTTGCGGCGTGTTCATGGCGGTCGCCGTCTCGATCTGCTGGGCGTAAGGCGCAACGATGTCAGGCACCACGACCTTGGTGGCGATGAAATCGGCGGTCGCCTGGATGGCAAAGAGCTTGGTCGCGCCCGTGTAGATGAACAGCACGGCGAACAGGATTCGCCCGAAAGTCACGAACGCTGGCATGATCGGCCTCTTGGCAAAGCGCTAAGCAGGGAACGCGCGGAGATTATGATGAGTCGCGCGCCGGTTTACAAACGGGGAAATGGTGAACTTCGCGTAATTCAAAGTTGGTGGCGATTTGGCGCTCCCTGGCGGAATCGAACCACGAACAGCGACACAGCTCTCTCGGCGTCATGGCCGGGCTTGACCCGGCCATCCACGACTTACCTCGCCTCACAAAGAACGTGGATGCCCGGGACACGCCCGGGCATGACGAGCTTACGAAACGACCTCGCCTCCGAGAGATGCAGAACGCGCACCTCAGGTAAACAACGTCGGCTGCTGGCGCGCCGCGCGCTCCTGGGCTTCGACGACCGCAACGGCCGTCATGTTGAGGATGCCCCGCGCGGTCACCGAGGGTGTCAGGATGTGCGCCGGACGCGCCGGACCGATCAGGATGGGGCCGACCGGCAGCGCGTCGGCCAGCGACTTGATCATCTGGTAGGCGACGTTGGCAGTGTCCAGCGTCGGCATGATCATGATGTTGGCCTCACCCTCGAGCTTGGAGTGCGGCAATACCATCTTGCGTGCCGCGGCCGAGAGCGCGGTGTCGCCCTGCATCTCGCCGTCGGCCTCTATCTCGGGATGCTTCTCCTTCAACAGTTGGGTCGCACGGCGCATCTTGCGCGAGGAATCGGTGTCGTAGCTGCCGAAATCCGAATGCGAGACGAACGCGATCCTGGGCTTAAGCGCGAAACGCTGGACGTGGACCGCCGCGAGCGAGGCGATCTCGGCGAGTTCTTCCGCGGACGGATTGGGGCGGACCTGGGTGTCGGCGATGAAGAAGGCGCCCTTGCTGGTGATCAGCAGCGCCAGCGCGGCATAGTCGCTGACGCCAGCCTGGAAGCCGACGATTTCGCGAACATGACGCAGATGATGCATGTAGCGGCCCTCGACGCCGCAGAGCATGGCATCCGCCTCCCCGCGCATCACCGCAAGCGCCGCAATCACCGTGTTGTTGGTGCGCACCACCGTGCGTGCCGCGTCCGGTGTCACGCCGCGGCGGCCGGCAACCTCGACGTAAGACTGGACGTAGGAGCGATAGCGCGGATCGTCCTCGGGATTGACGAGGTCGAAATCCTTGCCCGCCTTGATCAACAAGCCGAAGCGCTTGATACGCGCCTCCACCACGGACGGACGGCCGACCAGAATCGGCCGCGCCAGATTCTCCTCCAGCACGACCTGGGTGGCGCGCAGCACGCGCTCGTCCTCGCCTTCGGCGTAGATCACACGTACCGGCTGGGTCTTGGCCTTCGCGAACATCGGCTTCATGACGAGGCCGGAGCGGAAGGCGAAGCGCTCGAGCAGCGCGGTGTATTCGTCGAAATTGGTGATCTGCCGCGTCGCGACGCCGGACTCCATCGCGGCCTTCGCCACAGCCGGCGAGATGCGCAGGATCAGCCGCGGGTCGAACGGGCTCGGAATCAGCGAGCCGGGGCCGAAGCCTTGGGTCTCGCCGCTGTCAAAGCCCTGCGCCACCGCGTCGGACGGCGCCTCGCGCGCGAGCTGCGCGATGGCCTCGACGGCCGCGAGCTTCATCTCCTCGTTGATCGCGGTGGCGCCGACGTCGAGCGCGCCGCGGAAGATGAAGGGAAAGCAGAGAACGTTGTTGACCTGGTTCGGATAATCGGAGCGGCCGGTGCAGATCATGGCGTCGGGGCGCGCTTTCCGCGCCTCCTCCGGCATGATCTCCGGGGTCGGGTTGGCGAGCGCCATGATCAAGGGTTTGTCGCCCATCGCCTTGGCCATCTCCGGCTTGAGCACGCCGGGTGCCGAGAGCCCGATGAAGATGTCGGCGCCGCCGATGACGTCGCCGAGCGTGCGCTTGTCGGTCTTCTGCGCATAGACCGCCTTCCAGCGGTCCATCGTGGTGTTGCGGCCTTCATGCACGAGGCCGTCGATGTCGCAGACCCAGATGTTCTTGCGCTGCGCGCCCATCGAGACCAGCAGGTTCAGCGTCGCGATGGCGGCGGCCCCTGCCCCCGACGCCACGATCTTGACGTCGGACAGCTTCTTGCCGTTCAGCCGCAGGGCGTTGGTGACGGCGGCGGCGACGATGATCGCGGTACCGTGCTGGTCGTCATGGAAGACCGGGATCTTCATGCGCGCCTTCAGCTGCGCCTCGATCTCGAAGCACTCCGGTCCGCGGATGTCTTCCAGATTGATGCCGCCGAAGGTCGGCTCCAGCGCGGCCACGGTCTCGACCACGCGCTCGATGGTGTCGGCGGCGATCTCGATGTCGAACACGTCGATGCCGGCGAACTTCTTGAACAGGACGGCCTTGCCCTCCATCACCGGCTTGGACGCCAGCGGGCCGATATTGCCGAGGCCGAGCACCGCGGTACCGTTCGATACAACGGCGACCAGGTTGGAGCGGGCCGTCAGCGAGGCGGCCTCTGCGGGGTTCTTGGCGATCTCGGTACAGGCCGCAGCGACGCCCGGAGAATAGGCAAGCGCGAGGTCGCGCTGGTTGGCGAGCGGCTTGGTCGCCTGGATCTCGAGCTTTCCGGGGCGCGGCAGACGGTGATAGGCCAGCGCTGCCTGGTGGAGATCATCGGAATAAGACGACATGCGGTGTCTCGCCTCGCGTTACCGGCCTCAAACTAGGTTGTCATGACCGCTCCGCCGTGAGGCGGTATTTCCGGGTCATGGAAACGGGATGAAGCACGCCGGGCGCCCCGGTGGCAACATCCGATTGCGCTCCCGTCAACAAGGCACATAGTCAAATATTTGATAGCTATAGCTTTACCTGGACCGCACGGCGTTTCGCGAATATGGCAGGTTGCGCAGTGCAAAACAGCAACTGGAGCTGGGAATGAAGCGAATCCTGATTGGCCTGATCGTGGCGGCCGTGCTTGCCGCGGGCGGATGGTTCGGCTTCAACCTCTATGCGAATCATCGCGCCGTCGCCGAGGTCGAGGCGGCGTTCGAGCAGATGCGCGCCAGCGGCGGCAAGGCCAGCCACGGCAAGATCGCGTTCGACGCGATGAGCCGCACGCTGACGATCGAGAACATCAATGTCGAGTCCGCCGGGCCGGAGCTCGTCAACGTCAAGATCGCAAAGATCACGGCCGTCGGGGTACGCCAGCCAGACGAGGCCCGTTTCTCGGCCGACGGCATTGACGTGTCAGGGGTCGAGCTCGCCTTCACGTACACCGAGCGGGCGAAGCTGAAAGCGAACTACAAGATCCCCGAGATTACCGCTCGCGACGTTTCCGGTCCGATCCGCGCAGCCAACGTTCCGCTGTCCGGCTCGATGATCGACATGTACCACTTCATGCTCGCGCAATACGCCACTGCCTCGGCGTCCTCGATCATGGCGCCGACCATCGCCGTCAGCATCGATGCGGGCACGGGCAACGCCGGCAGCGGAGAGTTCGTCTATTCGGGTCTGGCGATCCAGAACGCCAATCGAGGCAAGATCGAAACGGCGAAGACCGACCGCGTCACCTATTCGCTCGACGTGAGCCAGCCGGGCAAGCCTGCAAAAATGACCGGCGAGCTGTCCGGTTTGGCTGTCCATGATTTCGACGCAAGCGCAGTGACGGCCGCGCTCGATCCGCAAGGCTCGAGCGACGACCGTTTCCACAGGGTCTACCGACGGATCTCAGCCAATTCATACGTGGTGACGATGGCACCGGGCGTGCGTGTGCAGATCGACAACTTCGCCATCGACGACATTGCGATCCGGCCCTCGAAATTCCGTCCGGCCGAGATCATGGCGATGATGCCGGCTGATGGTTCAACTCCGACGCCGGCGCAGTCCCGCGACATGATCGGGAAGATGGCCGACTTCTTCGAGGGCTTTCAGATCGGCAAGGCTGAAATCGGCAGACAAACCGTCGAGACGCCGCAAGGAACGGGAAAGCTCAACGCCGTCAAATACGATCAGGACATGATTGCGTTCGAAGGGCTCGATATGCCGATGCCGCAGGGGCAGCTCAAGATGGAGCGCTTTGCGCTGAAGTCCTTCAGCGCGGCGAATCTGATGCGCTGGGCGGCAAGCCTCGGAGCCCCAGGACAAGCACCCTCGCCGGATCGGATGCTGGGCCTGTTCCGCGTGCTCGAAGGCGCCGAGATCAAGGGCGTGGTCTCTCCTTTCAAGAATACGCGGCAGCTCGTCACCATCGACACGATCAACCTGAACTGGGGTGAACTGGTCGGGTCTATCCCGAGCAAGGCCAGTCTGGTCGTGAAGATGGTGACGCCGACCGATCCGGCCTATCCGGCACAGCGGCCGCTGATCATGGCGGGCGTCGACAAGCTCGCGATCGACCTCGATCTCGGCGCCGCCTGGACGGAATCGTCGGGCGCATTCGCGCTCGCGCCGGCGACCATCGATCTCGGCAATCTCGCCAGAGCGCAAGCCCGCCTTGCGCTCGCCAACGTGCCGCGCGGCGTGTTCACGGCCGATCCGGTGCAGGCGATGGGTCAGGCGGCGCAGATCGAGACCGGCGCGATCGAGCTCTCCTTGCGCGACAGCGGCGTCGTCGATCTCGTCGTGGCGCAGTTCTCGCGCATGCAGAACGTCAGCCGCGACGCCGCCCGCAGCGCCATCGCCGAGATGATCCGGTCGCAGGGCGAGAGGCTTACGGCTGCCAATCTCGATGCCAAAGCGGCGGTCGACGCGCTCGCCGGCTTCGTCGAGACATCAGGTCAGACACTCACGATCAAGCTGACGCCCCGCGCCAAGGTGCCGCTGATGCAATTGTTGCAGCTCACCCAGACCGCTCCGGAGAACGCGCTGGCACAGTTCAGGATCGTGGCATCGACGGGGCTGTAGGGGACCGACGCGCAGCTCTATCCCCGTCATTGCGAGCGCAGCGAAGCAATCCAGAGTCCCTCCGCGGAAAGATTCTGGATTGCTTCGCTGCGCTCGCAATGACGATATGGGGAGAGCGAGGCCTCTCCCCATACGCGGGGAGAGGCGAGGCAACATCACTTCTGCGGCAGGTTCACCTTCACATGCAGCTCGCGGAGCTGCTTCGTGGTGGCCTCCGACGGTGCTCCCATCAGCAGGTCCATGGCCTGCTGGTTCATCGGGAACAGCGAGATCTCGCGCAGATTGTTGGTGCCGCACAGGAGCATCACGATGCGGTCCACACCGGCCGCCATGCCGCCATGCGGCGGTGCGCCGTACTGGAAGGCGCGGTACATGCCGCCGAAGCGCTCGACCACTTCCTGCTCGCCATAGCCAGCGATCTCGAACGCCTTCACCATCGCTTCCGGCACGTGGTTGCGGATGCCGCCCGAGGCGATCTCGTAGCCGTTGCAGGTGATGTCGTACTGGAACGCCTTGATGGTCAGGGGGTCTTGGCCCTTCAGCGCGTCGAGACCGCCCTGCGGCATCGAGAACGGGTTGTGCGAGAAGTCGACCTTCTTGTCGTCCTCGTTGTACTCGTACATCGGGAAGTCGACGATCCAGGCGAGTTCGAACCGCTCCTTGTCGGTGAGGTTCAATTCTTCGCCGACCTTGTTGCGGGCCAAACCAGAGAACTTCCAGAACTTGTCGGGATCGCCGGCAACGAAGAAGGCGGCATCGCCTTCCTTGGTACCGATTTGCGCGCGGATCGCCGCGGTGCGCTCAGGCCCGATGTTGTTCGCTAAGGGACCAGCGCCCTCGCCGCCCTCGCGCCACATGATGTAGCCGAGGCCGGGCTGGCCTTCTCCCTGCGCCCACGAATTCATGCGGTCGCAGAACGCGCGGCTGCCGCCGCCCGGCGCCGGGATCGCCCAGACCTGGTTCTTGGGGTCCTCGAGCATGCGCGCGAACACCTTGAAGCCGGAGCCGCGGAAATGCTCGGAGACGTCCTGCATCTCGATGGGATTGCGCAAATCCGGCTTGTCGCTGCCATATTTGCGCAGCGCCTCGGCGAACGGGATGCGGCGCCAGTTCTTGCTCACCGGCTTGCCCTTGGCGAACTCCTCGAACACGCCGGTGATGACGGGCTCCATCGCCGCAAAGACGTCTTCCTGAGTCACAAAGCTCATCTCGACGTCGAGCTGGTAGAACTCGCCCGGCAGACGGTCGGCGCGCGGGTCCTCGTCGCGGAAGCACGGCGCGATCTGGAAGTAACGGTCGAAGCCCGACATCATCAGCAACTGCTTGTACTGCTGCGGCGCCTGCGGCAGCGCGTAGAACTTGCCGGGATGGATGCGCGAGGGCACCAGGAAGTCGCGGGCGCCTTCCGGCGAGGACGCGGTCAGGATCGGCGTGTTGAACTCGAAGAAGCCCTGCCCCTCCATCCGCCGGCGCATCGACTTGATGATGTCGACGCGGGTCATGATGTTCTGGTGCAGTTTTTCGCGGCGCAGGTCGAGGAAGCGGTACTTCAGGCGGATGTCCTCGGGATATTCCTGGTCGCCGAACACCGGCAGAGGCAGGTCGCCGGCAGGTCCCAGCACTTCGATCTCGCTGACATAGATCTCGATCTTGCCGGTCGGCAGATCGTCATTGTCGGTGCCCTCGGGGCGGCGGCGGGCCTTGCCATCCATCCGCACCACGAATTCCGAGCGCAGCTTCTCGGCTTGCGAGAACGCCGGCGAGTCCGGATCGACCACGCACTGGGTCAGGCCGTAATGGTCGCGCAGGTCGATGAACAGCACGCCGCCATGGTCGCGAACGCGATGGACCCAGCCCGACAGGCGGACAGCCTCGCCGATGTTGCTCTCGCGGAGCGCGCCGCATGTATGTGACCGGTAGCGATGCATGGTCGTCCCAAAATGATGCCTGAGGAAGCGAATCGAACGGCCTGAAACGGCCGGTCCGAAGTTGCGGCAGGGTTTACCCGACGAGGCCGGGGGCGGCAACCAAGGGAACGGGCCGTTTTGGGGCCGGAAGGCCCATTTTTGGCAAGTTTGGCCTCAAGCCTTTGCCGATCGACCTTCCCCGCCTATCTTTACCTCCATGACCGTCCATTTCCCGTTCCAGAACACCTATGCGGCGCTGCCGGACAACTTTTTCGCCCGGGTGGCGCCGACCCCGGTCTCAGCGCCCCGGCTGATCAAGCTGAACCGGCCGCTGGCAGTCCAGCTTGGGCTCGATCCGGATCTGCTCGAGACCCCTGAGGGCGCCGAGATCCTTGCTGGAAAAACGGTTCCGTCAGGCGCCGACCCCATCGCCATGGCCTATGCCGGCCACCAGTTCGGGAATTTCGTTCCCCAGCTCGGCGACGGCCGCGCCATCCTGCTCGGCGAGGTCATCGACCAAGACGGCGTCCGCCGCGACATCCAGCTCAAGGGTAGCGGCCCAACCCCGTTCTCCCGCCGCGGCGACGGCCGCGCCGCGCTCGGGCCGGTGCTGCGCGAGTACATCGTCAGCGAGGCGATGTTCGCGCTGGGCATTCCGACCACGCGCTCGCTTGCCGCCGTCGTCACCGGGGAGCAGGTGTTTCGCGAAACCGCACTGCCCGGCGCCGTGCTGACCCGCGTCGCCTCGAGCCACATCCGCGTCGGCACCTTCCAGTTCTTCGCCGCACGCCGCGACACCGAAGCGGTGCGCCGTCTCGCCGATCACGTCATCGCCCGCCATTACCCTGAGCTGTCGAAGGCAGAGCGGCCCTATCACGCCCTGCTCGCCGGCGTCGTCGCGCGCCAGGCAAATCTCGTCGCGCGCTGGCTGCTGGTCGGCTTCATCCATGGCGTGATGAACACCGACAACTCTTCGGTCTCGGGCGAGACCATCGATTACGGCCCCTGTGCCTTCATGGATGCCTACAACCCTTCGCAGGTGTTCTCCTCGATCGACGAGATGGGCCGCTACGCCTACGCCAACCAGCCGCGCATCGCGCTGTGGAATCTAACGCGCCTCGCCGAATGCCTGCTGCCGCTGTTATCGGACGAGCAGGAGAAGGCCGTCGCGGAAGCCCAGGACATTCTCGGCGCGTTCTCCGAGACGTTCAGCAATGCCTATCAGGCGGGCCTGCGCCAGAAGGTCGGCCTGTTCACGGAGCGCGACGGCGACGAGGCGCTGATTCAGGACCTGCTCGATGCCATGGCGAAGAACCAGGCCGACTTCACCCTCACCTTCCGCAAGCTTGGTGACGCCGCAGGCGATCCGGCTGCGGATGACGCGCGCGCCCAGTTCATGGATCCCGCAGCTTTCGATGAATGGGCCAACCGCTGGCACGTCCGCACTGCTCAGGAGCCGCAAAGCGCAGCCGAGCGGCAGGCGGCGATGCACGCCGTCAATCCAATCTTCATCCCGCGCAACCATCGCGTCGAGGCCGTGATCCAGGCCGCGGTGAATGACGACGACTACGCGCCGTTCGAGGAATTGGTGAAGGTGCTGGCGAAGCCGTTCGAGGACCAGCCGGACTATGCGGCCTACGCCGACCCGCCGCTGCCGGACCAGCGCGTGTTACAGACGTTCTGCGGGACGTGAGGCAACCTCTACCTCGCCACTACTTTGAATTGGTTCGCCGGATGGACTACGCCTTCCGCTAATGCGTGCTGCGCTTTGGACATTGTGGACACGTCCCGACCACGGGATCCGGTGTCATCAAACTGAAACACACGCGCTCTAACGGCCTGTCAGGGCCATCCTTCCGGAGGCGCCCGTCCTCCAACGATCCTGACAAGCGCCATGCCCTTCAAATTCATCCACATCACCGACACGCATCTGGCGAACCCCGGGCTGAAGCTCTATGGCCTCGATCCGCGCGCCCGGCTGGATGCCGCGATCGCCGACATCAACAAGCACCAGTCCGATGCCGCGTTCGCAGTCGTGACTGGCGATCTCACCCATTGGGGCGAGGCTGAATCCTACGCCAATTTCGCCGACGCGATGGCGGCGCTGAAAATCCCCTACATCGCGATGGTCGGCAATCACGACAAGCGCGTGGTCTGCCTCGACGCGCTGAAGGCCGCGCCGCGCGATGCCAACGGCTTCGTGCAGGGCACCAAGACAACCGAGCACGGCCTGTTCGTGTTCCTGGACACGCTGGACGAGACCAGCCACGCCGGCGAGATGTGCGCCAAGCGCCTCGGCTGGCTTGAAAGCACGCTCGCGGCTGCGCCGGCCGACATGCCGTTCGTTGTGTTCATGCATCATCCGCCCTTCCCCGTCGGCGTCCACGCGATGGACGAGATCGGGCTGAAGCAGAGCGCGGAATTCGCCGAGGTGATCGCGCCCTACCGATCGCGCATCCGTCATCTCTTCTTCGGCCATGTGCACCGGCCGATCTTCGGCAGCTACGGCAAGATCCCCTTCTCCACCCTGCGCGGCACCAACCATCAGGTCTGGTTCGAGCTTGATGTTGCGGCCGCGGAGCATCTCGCCAGCCATGAGCCGCCCGCCTACGGCGTCGTGCTGATCGATCAGGAGAACCTGGTCGTGCACAGCCACGACTTCCTCGACACCAGTCTGCGCTTCCCCTTCGCGCCACCGGCGGGAATGGACGGCCGCGACTATGCGCTCAACTTCGCGGCGCGGTGAGATGAGCCTTGCTGAACCCGCGGCTCTCCCGGTCGCGGCATCGGCGCCGCCGCACCTGCACATCCTGAAGCGGCTTTCCACCCGCTTCAAAACCTCGCTGCCGGCCTATCTGCTGCTGCTTCCGTCGCTGGTCTTCCTCGCGCTGTTCACCTACGGCGCGATGGGCCGCGTATTCATCGACGCGCTCTACCAGCGCGCCACGCCGAAGGCGCCGCTCCGCTTCGTCGGTCTCGACAACATCAGTGCGGTGTTGGCCGACACCGCCTTCACCGGCGCGGTCACCAACAACCTCGTCTACGCCGTCGGCACCGCGATCCCGAGCATCGGCCTCGCGCTGCTGTTCGCGCTGGCGCTGGCGCGGACCAACGCCGTGACCAGCGCGCTCCGCGCCGCGCTGTTTCTCCCCGTGCTGATCCCGATGGTCGCGGCCTCCGCGCTGTTCCTGTTCATCTTCCTGCCGAACGTCGGGCTGCTCGACTATTACATCGGCCGGCTGCTTCCGGTGCTGCCGAACTGGCTCGGCGATTCCGACATCGCGCTCTATGCCATCATGGTCATCACGATCTGGAAGAACGCCGGCTACTACATGCTGTTCTTCCTCGCCGGCCTCCAATCCGTGCCTGAGGATGTCATGGAAGCCGCGCATCTCGACGGCGCCGGACCCTGGCAGCGCTTTCGCCACATCACCCTGCCGGAGCTCAAGCCGACCTTCCTGTTCGTCACCGTGATCGCCATCCTCAATGCGGTGACGCAGGTCGACCACGTCTTCGTCATGACCAAGGGCGGGCCGTCGAACGCCACCAACCTCGTGCTGTTCTACATCTATCAGCAGGCGGTCGAACATTACGACATCGGCAAGGCCTCGGCGGCGACGCTGCTGACGCTCGCCGCGCTGATGGGCCTCACCGCGCTCTCGTTCCGCACCATGGCGAACCGCGAGGGCGGGGCATGACGCTGATCGATTGGCTGTTCAAGGACGCACCGCTCGCCACCCGCCGCGAGATCACGCCCAAGCTCGGTTTCGTGCTCACCGTCCTGCTCGCGCTGGTCTGGCTGATTCCGTTCCTGTGGATGGGCGTGGCGACGCTGCGCCCGGCGTCCGACGGCATCAACCTGATGGCCGAGCTGATGCCGAGCCTGAAGCCGACGCTCGACAATATCAGGGATGCCTGGGAGATCGGCGATTTCCCGCGCTACTTCCTCAACACCACGATCATCTGCACCGGCATCCTGCTGGTGCAATTCGTCACGATCACGCTGGCGGGCTTTGCCTTCGCGCGGCTCGAATTCGCTGGCAAGACGCTGCTCTTCTACCTGTTCCTGATGCAGCTGATGCTGGTGCCGGTGCTGTTGATCGTGCCGAACCTGCGCATCGTCGCGCAATTCGGCCTCTACGACACGCTGACCGGCGTGATGATGCCGTTCTTCGCCTCGGCCTTCGGCACCTTCCTGATGCGGCAGGCTTTCGAGGCCATTCCGACAGAGCTTGAGGACGCCGCGCTGATCGACGGCGCCAGCCTGTTCCAGCGCATCCGGCACATCTACGTGCCGCTGTCGCTGCCGAGCTTCTCCGCCTTCGCTATCATCTCCGTCACCAGCCACTGGAACGACTTCCTGTGGCCGCTGATGGTGATCAATTCGCCGGACAAGCGGCCACTCACGGTCGGGCTGTCGGTGTTCACCGCCACGGCCGAAGGCACGCAGGCCTGGGGCACCATCGCAGCCGGCACATTGATGGTGATCGCGCCGCTGCTCATCACCTTCCTGATCTTCCAGAAGCGCTTCATCAGTTCTTTCGTCACCTCAGGCATCAAATAGGAGATTACTCGATGCTGTTTTCCCGCAGGCTCATGCTCGGCCTTGCCGTCGCAGGCGCGATGGCAGGTGCCCTCGCCGTCCCGGCGCTGGCCGAAGGTCCGACCGAGATCGACCTGTTCTTCCCCGTGCCCGTCGACGGCAAGCTCGCCCGCGACATGGGCACGTTGATCAAGGAGTTCAACGAGACCCATCCGGCGATCAAGGCGACCGCGGTCTACACCGGCTCCTATGACGACACGCTGATCAAGACGCGCGCCGCCATCAAGGCCGGCAAGCCGCCGTCCGCCGTGATCATGTCGGCGAACTTCCTGCTCGACATGCAGATCGAGAACGAGCTCACCAATCTCGACGGCCTGATCGCCGCCGACGGCACCACCAAGGAAAAGTTCCTGGGCCAGTTCTTCCCGGCGCTGCAGGGCAACGCGGTGATCGACCGCTCGGTCTACGGCGTGCCCTTCCACAATTCGACGCCGCTGCTCTACATCAATGCCGATCAGGCCAAGGAAGCCGGCCTCGATCCGAACAAGCCGCCGCAGACCTGGGCTGAACTGACCGACTGGGCCAAGAAGCTTACCAAGCGCGAGGGCGACAAGGTCACCCGCTGGGGTATCGCGATCCCCTGCGCCTATGACTATTGCGGCTGGATGATGGAAACGCTCACCATGACTAATGGCGGGCGCTACTACAACGAAGAGTTCGGCGGCGAGGTCTATTACGACACGCCCTCGATGCTGGGCGCACTGACCTGGTGGAACGACCTCGTCTACAAGCACAAGGTCCACGCGCCCGGAGCAACGCCCGGCCCTGCCGTCAGC
This sequence comes from Bradyrhizobium cosmicum, assembly GCF_007290395.2. Classification (NCBI taxonomy): domain Bacteria; kingdom Pseudomonadati; phylum Pseudomonadota; class Alphaproteobacteria; order Hyphomicrobiales; family Nitrobacteraceae; genus Bradyrhizobium; species Bradyrhizobium cosmicum. Next base: position 4,272,114 of record NZ_CP041656.2, read on the forward strand.
ACCTCCTTCATCTCCGGCAATGCCGCGATGATGATGCTCTCGACGGGCTCGCTCACCTACGTGCGCGACAACGCCAAGTTCAACTACAAGGTCGCGTTCATCCCGCGCAACGTCCGCAACGCCGTGCCGATCGGCGGCGCCTCGCTGATCGTTCCGGCAGGCCTCGAAGCCGACAAGCAGAAGGCCGCCTGGACGCTGATCAAGTGGATGACCTCGCCCGAGAAGAGCGCCTGGTGGAGCCGCGCCACCGGCTATTTCGCGCCGAACATGGCGGCGTACAAGACGCCTGACATGGTGGACTTCCTCAACAAGAACCCGGACGCCAAGACCGCGGTCGAGCAGCTCGACGTCGCAAAACCCTGGTTTGCGACCTACAAGACCGTCCCGGTCCGCAAGACGCTAGAGGACGAGGTGATGCTGGTGCTGAACGGCAAGAAGCAGCCGAAGGAGGCCCTCGTCGCCGCCCAGAAGGCCGCGGACGAGACGCTCAAGCCATACAACGCGGAAACGTCGCTGAAGCTGCCGTAAGGCCAACCGCCACGACAAACGAACATCGGCGCTCCTTCACGCGGAGCGCCGAATTCGTTTCAGACCATTGCCGCCGTTAACCCCTCGTCCACCATCCGGCCCGACCCGCCGCCGGTAACCACGACAATTAACAGACCCTCAATTTACCCCAGACAAGTCTAGCAATGTTTCTGGGGAGGATTTTTGCCGTGGATCTGTTGGTTATCGAGTTCCTGGGACTGGCGCTGGTCGCCATGTGCGTGGTCGTGGTGGCGCTGCCCTGCGCGCGCAAACCCACCCAGCGGATCCGCTACGAATAGGAATTTGGTCGCAAGGAAGCGATTCCAGCCCAAATGCAAGGCTCGAATTCGCTGAGAGCCCCTTGACATCACAGCGCTTTCGGCAGAACGGCTGATATACGTGTCATGGGCTGTTCATGGATTTGATTACCACCACCGCTGACCTCGCGGCTGCCTGCAGCCGTCTGGCCAAGCATCCCGTCATTACCGTCGATACCGAGTTCCTGCGCGAAACCACCTATTACCCGCTGCTATGCGTGGTGCAGATGGCCAGCGCCGAGGAAGCCATTGTCATCGACACCCTGGCCGCGGGCATCGACCTCAAGCCGTTCTTCGAGCTGATGGCGAACGAGGCCGTGCTCAAGGTGTTCCACGCCGCCCGGCAGGACATCGAGATCATCTGGCACCAAGCCAACATCATCCCGCACCCGGTGTTCGACACCCAGGTCGCCGCCATGGTGCTCGGCTACGGCGACAGCATCGCCTATGACGCGCTGGTGGAGAAGGTCACCGGCCACCGCCCGGACAAGACGCATCGCTTCACCGACTGGTCACGCCGGCCGCTGACCAAGGAGCAGATGCATTACGCGGTGTCCGACGTCACTCACTTGCGCGACGTGTTCGCCGCCCTCGATGCCGATTTGAAGAAGCGCCGCCGCAGCGAATGGGTCTCGATCGAGATGGAGGTCCTGACCTCGCCGAAGACCTACGACTTCCACCCCGAGCGGGCCTGGGAGCGGTTGAAGACGCGGGTGCGCAAGCCGAAGGACCTCGCCGTCCTGATGGAGGTCGCAGCCTGGCGCGAGCAGGAAGCCCAGAGCCGTGACGTGCCGCGCGGCCGCGTGCTGCGCGACGAAGCCGTCAGCGACATCGCGACCCACGCCCCGAACACGATCGAGAAACTCGCAAATCTACGCTCGGTGCCGAAAGGTTTCGAGAAGTCGAAATGGGGCGCGGACATCGTCGCCGCGGTCCAGCGCGGGCTGGCGCGCGATCCCGCCACGCTGCCGAAGCTGGAGAAGCCGCGCAACAACAACAACGGCGCCGCCATCGTCGAGTTGTTGAAGGTCCTGCTGCGCATGACCGCCGAGCGCCACGCAGTCGCCAGCAAGGTGATCGCCACCGTCGACGATCTCGAGGAGATCGCAGCCGACGACGAAGCCGACGTGCCGGCGCTGCGCGGCTGGCGCCGCGAGCTGTTCGGCGATGCCGCGCTGAAGCTCAAGCGCGGCGAGCTCGCGCTTGCGGTCGAGAAGGGCCGCGTGATCGGGGTTCAGCGGGCGGAATAGGCCACTGGCACCTTTGTGGCTGGCACAATGCCAACCGCATCGTCATTGCGAGCGCAGCGAAGCAATCCAGAGTCTTTTCGCGGAGGCAGTCTGGATTGCTTCGTCGCTGACGCTCCTCGCAATGACGAGGAGAGAGCGTACCCTACGCCGGCGTGAGCTTCGCGACTTCCGGCTTCATGTCATCCAGCACGCCTGATATTGCCGCAATCAGCTCGTCGATCTGGGCCTTGGTCACGATCAGCGGCGGACAGATGGCGATGGCATCCAGCATGTTGCGGGAGATCACGCCGCGCTCCTGGAGCATTCGGCTGGCCATGCCGCCGACGGCGCCGGGCGTGCTGGCTGCCGTCTTGCGGCCCTTGTCGAGCACGAGCTCGATCGCCGCGATCATGCCGACGCCGCGGACCTCGCCGACCAGCGGATGGCTGATGAGCTCGCGCAGCTTGCCCTGCATATAGCCGCCGAGCTCGGCGGCATGCGCGACCAGGCCGCGTTCCTCGATGATCTTGAGGTTCTCGAGCGCAATCGCCGAGCCGACCGGATGGCCGCCCGCAGTGAAGCCGTGGCCGAGCACGCCGATCTTGTTGCTCTCGTCCGCGATCGGCTCGAACATGCGGTCGTTCATGATGATCGCCGACAGCGGGAAATAGCTCGACGTGATCTGCTTGGAGACGACCATCGCGTCCGGCTTGATGCCGTAGGTCTCGCAGCCGAACATCTTGCCGGTGCGGCCGAAGCCGCAGATCACCTCGTCGGCGATCAGCAGGATGTCGTACTTCTTCAGCACCGCCTGTATCTTCTCCCAATAGGTCGCCGGCGGCACGACGACGCCGCCCGCCCCCATCACCGGCTCGCCGAAGAAGGCCGCGATCGTCTCGGGCCCCTCCTTCTGGATCAGCGCGTCGAGCTCCTCGGCCCGCCGCGTCGCGAAGGCCTCCTCGCTCTCGCCGGGCGCACCGTCCTTGTAGAAATGCGGCGAGCCCGTGTGCAGGATGTTCGGCAGCGGCAGGTCGAACGAGCGATGATTGTTCGGCAGGCCCGTGAGGCTGGCGGACGCAATGGTGACGCCGTGATAGGCGCGCATACGGCTGATGATCTTCTTGCGCTGCGGCTGGCCGAGCGAGTTGGATCGATAGGCGATCAGCTTGAGGACCGTATCGTTCGCCTCGGAGCCGGAATTGGTGAAGAACACCTTGCTCATCGGCACCGGCGCCAGCGCCACCAGCTTCTCGGCGAGATCGATCGAGGGGCCGTGCGATTTGGCGGAGAAGGTGTGATAGAACGGCAGCGCCTGCATCTGCTTGTGTGCAGCCTCGACCAGCCGCTTCTCGTTGAAGCCGAGCCCGACGCTCCACAGACCCGCCATCGCCTCGAAATAACGCTTGCCCGACGCGTCGAACACGTAAGGCCCCTCGCCGCGCTCGATCACCAGCGGACCCACCTGCTGGTGCGCGCGCGCATTGGTGTACGAATGGAGCTGGTAGGCCACATCGCGGGCTTCTTGCGAATTGGGCAGCATGGACATTTGCGGGCATCCCTCAGGTCGTCACGTCGCAGGCACAGCCGGCGCATTCACGTGATTATCAGGTCACTTGGCTATTGCGACGCGGCAAAACTTGCAACGCCAATTCGTCGGCAGCAAGCGCTCAGCAGCGATGCACAAAGCCGCATGCCAGATGGCCGGCACATCCGGCGGCTATCAAGCCGCGCCGTCGCCATCCCCGTCGTCAGCAGCGCTGGCGGCTTCCCGTACCTCCACCAGCGCCATCGACAGCAGATAGACCGTCGTCGGCAAGCCGGCGCGGCGGGCGGTCTCGGCGGCACGCGACAAATCGCTCGCCAGCTCCCTGAGCTGCTCTCCCCGTGACAATGTCCCACCCATCCATCTGCCAGTCGCGGCGGCTCACACCGCGATGGCGCCGCTGGTTCTGATCAGTTCGGCGCTGGGATGGATTGTAGCAAAGTTCGCGATGACATTCACTACCGCATCCCTGTACGCGGTCGCATCGCCCGTAGCAGGCTGCCGGCAGGCCACGGCGTCGCCGATCACCTGGTAGCGATGGCTGCGGTGAAATCCGTCGACGGCGGTGGCGAGAATGGTCTCGTCCAGAGAAAAGCCGATCAGAATGCAGCGCACGCTGCGGATATTGGACATGTAGTCCACGAACCGCGTCGCGCTGTAGGCCGAGGGCAGCGGGTGCTCGAACGTCATCTCTCCCGGCTGCGGCTTCGCTTCCGCGATCCAATCGGTCAGCCTGGATGCCGGATTGAACCAGGCCGCCTGGGCGATGCGCTTGAGATGCATCACCGGCCACAGATTGGCGCGCCACAGCGCCAGGAGTTCCAGGCAGCGTATCGTGGCCGCCTCGCCATCGAGGATGACGTGGCGGCGCCCGGGGGTCAGATATTCGACCTGGAGATCCGCACAGATCAGGATCGGCGGATCGTCATGGATGGAGGCCAGCATTGTCTTGCGCGGAGCTGCACCAGTTTCAACGATCGGCGAGAGCGAGGTCCCGTAGCGGCGAGGTCACCGACCGCCCCGCTGATGCGTCGAGCACGCCCGGCCGGTCCCAATCGCCCTCGGGACGAATGATCACATAGGGATCGCTGTCCAGCGTGATGGCGTCCGGCCCCGGCTCGATCTCCAGCAGCATCTCCGTGTAGGAGAAATCGGAGAAGGTGATCTTGCGGTTGTGGCCGAGCGGCTTGGCGCCGAAATGAGCCCAGAAATCGACCAGCCGGTCCTGCGCCTGGCCGTAGATCTTGCGGAAGCCCTTGCGCTTCACGAAGTCGATGCTCGCCTGCACGAGCTTGAACGAGAGGCGCGAGCGCCGGTACTGGTGGCGCACCGCGAGCCGCTCCACCTTGGCGAAATCGCCGAAGAAGCGCACCCGCAGGCAGCCCGCGGGCTCGTTGCCGACGTAACCGATGAAATGAGCCGCGACCATGTCGTTGCCATCGAACTCCTCGTCGAACGGGCAATCCTGCTCGGCAAGATAGACCGCGGAACGAATGGCGGTGACCAGCATGAGGTCGCTGGGATCGCGCGCAAGGCGAACGGTGATGGCGCGGGAGTCGGGCTTCGCGAGGGGAATCCTAGTACCGTGCATCTGCATAGCTCCTTGCTTGGATGATCGCGCCCGGCATGCGCATTTGCCGCCGATGCCACGGGCGCTCGTAACACCACAGGTCCGGCTGAAAGCTCGCGATGGGCTCGAAGCCCGTCGCCTTCATGATCTCGCGTCCGGCCACCGTTGCCGGCTGCGCATAGCAATCCGCGCCGCGAAATCTTATCTGACGCAGATGCGCCGAGGCCTTGCCGAGACCGGCGATCCCGCGGCCCGTCGCCGCGATCGCCCAGATGTAGATTGCGGAGACGTCCTGATCGGCCGACGCGAGATAGCGCGTCTGCGGCGCGGTCAGGCAGATCTCGTCGAGCAACAGCGCGTCGTGACCGCGATCGTTGAGAAACAAAAAGGCCATCCCGCCGAGCAGACGGCCCTTTCGGCTGAAGGTCAGGAGGCTCTGGGGATCGAAGGCGAAATAACGTTCGAGCTCCGCAGCCCCGATCTGCACGCCCGGCACCAGCCGGTGCGCCATCGCGGCCAGTTCAGCGATTTCGGAAAATTGCGCAACGCGGACATCGACGTCCGGGCTCAGCGGAAGGGCGTCGAAATCATGCCTTGCGGCAAACGAGCCCCTTTCCATACTCATGTCGTCCCTCTATCGTTCGGGGGTTTTATGTGCCGCCGTGGCGAGAAGCTTAGCGGCTGGAGATCGGGAGTATGCAGCAAGTATTGCACCGGGGTGCTGCAATGATGCAGCACCATGAAGAAGCGCTAAATGCGTCCTGGGATGATTTGAAACTGTTTTTAGCCTGCGCAAAATTTAAAAGTTTTCGTAACGCCGCCGAAGAGCTCGGACTGACTTCCACCACCCTGATGCGCAGGATCGACCGGCTCGAGGAGAGCATCGGCTGTAAGCTGTTCCTGCGCGACCAGAGCGGACTGACGCTCAGCGACGAAGGCACCGCGATGATCGCCGACGTCGCGCATATGGAGCGCCATGCCTTCAACGTCTTCCGGCGCGCCTCGCGCGCGTCGAACGACACGTCAGGCACCGTGCGCGTCGCGGTGACGGAAGGCCCCGGCAATTTCTGGATCCTGCCGCGGCTGATCGACTTCCAGAAGACCTACCGCAAGATCACCGTCGATCTGCGCTGCGCGATGGAGCAGGCCGACGTCGCGCGACTGGAGTCCGACATCGCGATCCAGCTCGAGCCGCCGACCAATCCCGACCTGATCGTCGCCAAGCTCGGCCGCCTCCACATCTACCCCTTCGTCTCCAAGGAGTATGAGAGCCTCTACGGTGTACCGGCGACGCTCGCGGACTTGAAGAACCACCGCATCATCAAGCAGAGCGCGCCGCAGGTCGACGACACTGCCTATGCTCGCGTGCTCGGATTGAAGTCACTCGAGGGCATCGTCGGGATCAAAACCAACTCTTCGGTCGGCGCGCTCTATGCGGTGGAACGCGGCGCCGGCATCGGCTTCCTGCCGACCGTGTCGATCGCGCTCGGCGTGCCGCTGATCGCCGTCGATCTCGGCGTCAGCCATCACGCCGATCTCTGGCTCACCTATCACAAGGAATTTCGCTCCTCCGAGCGCCACAAGATCGTGGTCGACTGGCTGAAGAAGATCTTCGATCCCAGGATCTATCCCTGCTTTCGCGACGAGTTCATTCATCCAAACGCGCTGGTGCCGATGATGACGGCTGCGCGCGAGGGGTTTGGATTGACGGGATATGCCGCGGCGACGCCGACCTGAACGCAGACTTTATCCGAGCATGATCTTATCGGAAAACCGCTGCACGCTTTTCCGGATCATGCCTGCGCCTCACCACCGATATTCGAAGCCGACAGTGCCCTGGTGCGAGGTCAGCTCGTTGCGGAACTTGCCGTCGTAATTGACGTAGAGCCGCGCGGTGCTGGTGAGGCTGAGCGAGGCCGAGGCGCCGGCATCCATGCCGTAACGGCTCTCGCCGATGCCGGGCACGACGATGCTCTGGGTCCCGAGGCTGACCTGCACCGATCCCAGATTCTGATAAAAATTGTCGACGAACTTGCCGTAGGCCGACAGATCCAGGATCTTCTGGTCGATGATGAAATAGCGCCCGATCTCCGCGCCGATCATGACGCGCGCGCGCGACAGCGCGGTAGAGCCGACGTTGAGCGGATCGAGCCCGCCCGCTTCCTGGAACGCAGCGCTGGTGGCGCGCACATATTCGAGCGCGCCCTTGGGCACGATGCGCATCTGGTCCTTGGTCCAGTAATAGCTGATTTCGGTCAGCGCGCCGTCGACGGCGGCCCGATAGCCGGCGGTCGCAAGGCCAAGGCCGGTGTCACGGCTGGAGCGGACCTTGCCGAAACCGTGCACCACCGCGAAGGCCCAGGTCCAGGGCCCCTTGTCGACCGACCCGTTGAAGCCGATCTGTGTCAGGTCGAGCGTTGCCGACTGAAGCGCCAGCGGCACGTCGATGTCGGTATGGCTCTGGTCGAAGGAGAAGCCGAGATTGACGCCAGGGGCGACTCGCGCGCCAAAGCCGGCGACGCCCCCGAACGTCCTGCGCTTGTCGCCGACGAAATCGCCCTGCGCATCGGTCCGGACCGAGATGCCGTAGCCTTCGTACCAGGTCCGGTAGCGCGGATCTTCCGTGGCCGCGGATGCACCGCCGCCGCTGGGATTGGTGCGGAATGCCCGGTTGATGCCGCCGGAGGCCTGGTTACCGAGCCGCTCCAGGAAATTCGAGCCGAGATCGAGCGCGCTGTTGCCCGCCGATTGGTCGTAATTCGTCGAGGTCGGTAACGGCGTGGGCGGCGGCACCGGCGGAAGAACCTGGGCAACACCGGGCGTAGCAGCCATCGCCACGACAAATACCAAGACCATCACGAGCGCAGCCGCGATCCGGCGGACACGGTCCAGCCCGATCGTCTGCCGTGTCCCGGAGAGCTGCGATGTGCAGCGCATGACGACAAATCCCGAAGCAAAGTGGCGGCGCAAAAATGCAACACGAGTGGCGCGTACGTGCGGGGATTTGTGCCGAACTGCCACGGAGGGTCAACCGGTGGGCACGCTATCATCGAGGCTATTGCACTGATTGTGCTTCCGCTGCCACAGGTCGGAAATCGCGCGCGGTGATACCGGCGCCGATCTTGAAATCCGCACGCGGCTTGCTAACGCGCGCTTTTCATGTTGCAATGTTGGACACAATCGGAATTGGCCGCTCGGCTGTGCGTTTCGCGACATTGAGACTCGAACAGACTTCCGGAAGCCCGTTTGTGGCGTGGCACGCGAAAAGCGGCCGCGTCGTTTTTGTATCCAGCGGAGGAGACTGAGGATGCCGCAAAAGGGCACCGTCAAATGGTTCAACCCGACCAAGGGCTATGGGTTCATCAAGCCGAACGGCAGCGACAAGGACGTGTTCGTCCACATCTCCGCCGTCGAACGGGCCGGACTCTCGACCCTCAACGAAAACCAGGTGGTTGAATACGACCTCGTGGAGAACCGCGGCAAGGCGTCCGCGGAAAACCTCAAGGTCTCCTGAGTTCGCTCGCGCCTGACAAGCGAGCGATCATGACGTTGCCCCCGGCTCTGCCGGGGGATTTTGTTTGTAAAGCCGAAGCAAGGTGCAACAGCTGCTTCAGCTCACGACCGGCGCAACCAGAAAATTCTCCGACGCCCCGCTGCCCGCCGTCTTGCAGACGTCCCCCTCGATCCGGACCTTGCCGGTCGCCAGCAGCCGCAGCGCCTCCGGATAGATGCGGTGCTCGACTTCGAGGATGCGCTCAGACAGCGTATCCCCCGTGTCGTGATCGCCGACGGGGACCGCGCCCTGCATCACGATCGGCCCCGCGTCGGTCTCGGGGATGACGAAGTGCACTGTCGCGCCAGACAGTTTGACGCCGGCGCGCAAAGCCTGGCCATGCGGATCCAAACCTGGGAACGACGGCAGCAGCGACGGGTGGATGTTGAGCATCCGCCCGTACCAGGCTCTGGTGAACTCGGCCGTGAACAGGCGCATGAAGCCGCCGAGACAAATCAGCTCGATGCCGTGCTGGTCGAGGGCAGCCTGGAGCACCTTCTCGAAGCCGGCGCGGTCCTTGCCGAACGGCTTGCTCTCGATCACCAATGTGTTGACGCCGCTCGCCTTGGCCCGTTCTAGCCCGGGCGCATCGGCCTTGTTCGAGATGACGAGCGAGATCTCCGCCGGAAAATCCGCAGCAGCGGCGGCCCTGATCAGGGCGGACATGTTGGAGCCGCGGCCGGAGATCAGGATGGCGACGCGGCGCTTCATCACAGCGCCAGATCGAGGTGGCCGTTATAGACGACGCGGTGCTCGCCCTCGGCCGGGATCACGGTGCCGAGTTGCGCCACCGTCTCGCCGGCATCGGTAAAGACCCGCACGACCTCGTCGACCTTGTCGGGCTCGACGATCGCGATCATGCCGATACCGCAGTTGAAGGTGCGCAAAAGTTCGAGCTCGGCAATGCCGCCCTGCGCGGCCAGCCATTTGAACACCGGCAGCACCGGCAGGCGCGCGAGGTCGATGCCGACGCCGAGATCCTTCGGCAGCACGCGCGGAATGTTGTCGGTGAAGCCGCCGCCGGTGATGTGGGCGAGCCCCTTCACCGCGCCGGTCTCGCGGATCGCGCGCAGGCACGATTTGACATAGAGCCTGGTGGGCGTCAGTAGCGCACCGCCGAGAGTCATGACCGGCGCGAACGGCGCCTGCGCCTCGAAGCCGAGGCCCGACTGCTCGACGATCTTGCGCACCAGCGAGAAGCCGTTGGAATGCACCCCCGACGAGGCAAGGCCGATCACGGCATCGCCGGCGGCGATGTCCTTGCGCGGCAGCAGCGTGCCGCGCTCGGCGGCGCCGACGGCAAAGCCGCCGAGATCGTAGTCGCCGTCCTTGTAGAGGCCGGGCATCTCGGCGGTCTCGCCGCCGATCAGCGCGCAGCCGGATTCGCGGCAGCCTTCGGCAACGCCGGCGACGATCGAGGCGGTCGCCTCCGGATCGAGCTTGCCGCAGGCAAAATAGTCCAGGAAGAACAGCGGCTCGGCGCCCTGCACCACGAGGTCGTTGACGCTCATGGCGACGAGGTCGATGCCGATCCCGCTATGCAGGCCGGTCTCGATCGCGATCTTCACCTTGGTGCCGACGCCGTCGGTGGCGGCGACGAGGATTGGGTCCTTGAATCCGGCCGCCTTGAGATCAAACAGGCCGCCGAAACCGCCGATCTCGGCGTCGGCGCCGGGCCGTGCGGTGGCGCGCACCATCGGCTTGATCAGGTCGACCAGGCGATTGCCCGCATCGATATCGACGCCTGAATCGGCGTAAGTGAGGCCGTTTTTGCGGTCGGTCATGCCCGATTTCCAGTGGGTTTGCGGCTGGTTACGTCGAATTCCGGGGACGCGCAATGGCTCGCATGGCGCCCCGCCCTATACTATGTAGATATCAACCGGTTCAGCCTCCCCAAGAGGCGGGATTCGAGGTCAGGCCGGGTGCCGGGAAGCGCCGTGTGAGTATTCCGAATATCATTACCCTGGGCCGCATCATGCTGGTCCCGATCATCGTCTGGGCCATCGTGTCGAGCCAAATGGAAGTGGCCTTCGCCGTGTTCCTGATCGCCGGCATCAGCGATGCCGTCGACGGGTTCCTGGCCAAGCGCTTCAACATGACGAGCGAGCTTGGCGCCCTGCTCGACCCGCTCGCTGACAAGGCGCTGCTGGTCTCGATCTACCTGGCGCTCGGCATCTGGGGCGACATCCCGCGCTGGATCGTCATCCTGGTGGTGTCGCGCGACATCATGATCGTCACCGCGGTGATCGTCTCCTGGCTGTTCGACAAGCCGGTCGAGATGAAGCCCTCGAAAGTATCGAAGCTCAACACTGCGGCCCAGGTCTCCTATGCGGCCCTGGTGCTGGCCGCCCTCGCCTTCGGATTCAACGCGGCGCCCTATGATATGATCCTGATGGGTCTCGTGACGGTCTTCACGCTGTCCTCGGTGTCGCTTTACCTCGTCGAGTGGCTGCGGCACATGAGCACGATCGACGCCAAGTAGCACTATCGAGGCCCGGGAGGCGGCCCCGCAAAAGGCCAACTCCCGCTCGATACCTCGACCCCTTTCAAACCAAGCCGGCGCGCCGGCACGGAGCACAGCAAGCGTGGCAGGCCGCGTTCACCCCCGACAATTGGCGTTCTCGCTTCCGCATGCGGAGAGCCTCAGCCGGGACAATTTCCTCGAAGGCCCGGCCAACGCCGCCGGTCTTGCCCTCGTCGACGCCTGGCCCGAATGGCCGAACCGGATCATGTGGCTGGCCGGCCCGGAAGGGAGCGGCAAGAGCCATCTCGCCGCGATCTGGGCCGAGGATTCCGGTGCCCGCTCGACCGCAGCCGACGGGCTGACCGCCGAAGCCGTTCCGGGCGCGCTCGCCACCGGCGCACTGGTGGTCGAGGATCTCAAGGCCGGGGCGTTCGACGAGCGCGCCTTGTTTCACCTGATGAACCTCGCCCGCGAGGACGACGCCTATGTCCTGCTCACCGGACGCGAAGTGCCGTCATCGCTGCAGATCGAGCTGCGCGACCTGCGCTCGCGGCTGCGCGCGGTGCCTGTCATCTCGCTGCTGCCGCCCGATGACCAGCTTTTCCGCGGCCTGATCGTCAAATTCTGCGCCGATCGCCAGCTCGCCGTGGACGAGAGCGTGGTCAGCTACCTCGCCACCCGCCTGGAGCGATCCTCGGCGGCCGCCCGGCGGGCCGTGGAACTGCTCGACAGCGAGGCCCTGCGGCTCGGCCGCCCCGTCACAAGGGCGCTGGCCGCCGAGCTGCTCCGGGACGCCTGACCTGGTCGCCCGACCTATGACCGCTTGACGCGGCGCAGCGGCGGAACATCAATGTCATCGAAACGTCATCGGACTAACACATGCTCCCGCCGGTTTTGCGCATGTGGTCGCAAATTGGGGCGAACTGGATGGACCGACTTCTCATGGACTCCGCGCAAACTGTTGAAAACAAAGAAAAAGCTACGGAGACCGAGAGCCTGCCGGCGATCGCGTCGAGCCCTGAGCGATTCATCAATCGCGAGCTGTCCTGGCTGCATTTCAACCGCCGAGTCCTCGAGGAATCGGTCAATCCCAGCCATCCCGTGCTGGAGCGGGTGCGGTTCCTGTCGATTTCAGCGAATAACCTCGACGAGTTCTTCATGGTTCGCGTCGCCGGCATCAAGGCTCAGATCCGCGAGGGCATTGCCGAACGCGCCCCTGACGGCCTGAGCCCGTCCGAGCAGCTCGCGCTGATCAACCGAACCGTCTCGCAGCTTGCCTCCGACCAGCAGGCGATCTGGGCCGACCTGCGCGGCACGCTGGCCGATGTCGGCATCATCCTGGTCGACGGCAAGGACGTCACCAAGGCGGAGCGGAGCTGGATCGAGGACTACTTCCTCAACAACGTGTTCCCGCTGCTGACGCCGCTCGCGATCGACCCGGCCCACCCCTTCCCGTTCATTCCGAGCCTCGGCTTCACCATCGCGCTGCAGCTGAAGCGCGCCGCTGACGGCAGACAGATGAACGCGCTGATCCGCATGCCCGGCAAGATCGACCGCTTCATCCGTCTGCCGACGGAGGGCAAGGTGCGCCTGATCTCGCTGGAGCAGGCGACGGGCCTCTTCATCAACCGGCTGTTCCCCGGCTATAATCTCCACGGCCTGGGCGCCTTCCGCATCATCCGCGACTCCGAGCTCGAAATCGAGGAAGAGGCCGAGGACCTCGTCCGCCTGTTCGAGACCGCGCTCAAGCGCCGCCGACGAGGCTCGGTGATCCGGCTCGAGATCGACGCCAAGATGCCGGAGCAGCTGCGCAACTTCGTCCAGCATGCGCTCTCGACGGCCGACGACGAGGTGTTCCTGGTCGACGGCGTGCTCGCGATGAACGAGCTCTCGCAGCTCACCCGCCTCGACCGCCCCGACCTCGAATTCACCCCTTACGTGCCACGCCATCCCGAGCGCGTGCGCGAGCATGGCGGCGACATCTTTGCCGCGATCCGGCAGAAGGACCTCGTCGTCCATCACCCCTACGAATCCTTCGACGTGGTGGTGCAGTTCCTGCAGCAGGCCGCGCGCGACCCCGACGTCGTCGCGATCAAGCAGACGCTCTACCGCACCTCCAACAACTCGCCGATCGTGCGCACACTCGCGGAGGCCGCCGAAGCCGGCAAGTCCGTCACCGCGCTGATCGAGCTGAAAGCGCGCTTCGACGAGGAGGCCAACATCCGCTGGGCGCGCGACCTCGAACGCGCCGGCGTGCAGGTCGTCTACGGCTTCCTCGAATTGAAGACGCACGCCAAGCTCTCGATGGTGGTGCGCCGCGAGGGCGGCAGCCTCACGACCTACGTCCACACCGGCACCGGCAATTACCACCCGGTGACCGCGCGCATCTACACCGACCTCTCATATTTTACCTCGGACCCGACCATCGGCCGCGACGCCGCGCGCGTGTTCAACTTCATCACCGGCTATGCCGCGCCCAGCGACCTCGAAAAGATGGCGGTGTCGCCGCTGACCTTGCGCAAGCGTATCATCGAGCACATCCAGGGCGAGACCGCACACGCCAAGCACGGCCGTCCGGGCGCGGTCTGGATGAAGATGAATGCGCTGGTCGACCCCGACATCATCGACGCGCTCTACGAGGCCTCGCAGGCCGGCGTTCAGGTCGAGCTCGTGGTGCGCGGCATCTGTTGCCTCAGGCCCGGCATTCCGGGCCTGTCGGAGAACATCCGCGTCAAGTCGATCATCGGACGCTTCCTGGAACACGGCCGAATCTACTGCTTCGGCATGGGCCAGGGCCTGCCAGGCGCCAAAGCGGCTGTGTATATCTCCTCGGCCGACATGATGCCGCGCAACCTCGACCGCCGCGTCGAGGTGCTGTGTCCGCTGCAAAATCCCACGGTGCATCAGCAGGTTCTCGAACAGATCATGGTCGCGAATCTCAAGGACAATGAGCAGAGCTGGCAATTGTTGCCGGACGGGTCCTCAACGCGTATGAAGGCCGCGAAGGGCGAAGAGCCTTTCAACGTCCACAACTACTTCATGACAAATCCGAGTCTGTCTGGCCGTGGAAAGTCGCTCAAGGAATCATCGCCGCGTCGTCTCACGCGCCGTAATGAACGTCATCAATCCTGATCCGGGATCGCTGACGTGAAGCGGCCGCGCAAGCGCGGATCGAGCGTCGCCGTCATCGATATCGGTTCCAACTCGGTCCGTCTCGTGGTCTACGAGGGACTGGCGCGGAGCCTCATACCGATCTTCAACGAGAAGACGCTGTGCGGCCTCGGGCGCGAGGTGCAGAGCACCGGCCTGCTCGCGCCCGACGCCGTCGACAAGGCGCTGACCTCGCTGAAGCGCTTCCGCGCGCTGTGCCGGGTAATGCAGGTCGGGCGCGTGTTCGCGATTGCCACCGCGGCCTGCCGCGACGCCTCCAACGGCCCGGACTTCATCGCCAAAGCCGAGCGCATCTGCGCCGTGAAGATCGAGATCCTGTCGGGCCCGCGCGAGGCGCGACTGTCGGCGCTCGGCGTCATCTCCGGCATCCATCACCCCGACGGCATCGTCGGCGATCTCGGCGGCGGCTCGCTCGAGCTGATCGACGTGCGCAGGAACAGCGTGCGCAGCGGCGTGACGCTGCCGCTCGGCGGCCTCGCGCTGCAGGACCTCGCGCACAAATCGCTCAAGCGCGCCGACCGGATCGTGCGCGAGGAGCTCGACGAGCTGCCGCAGCTCACCGCGGGCCACGGTCGCACCTTCTACGCCGTCGGCGGCACCTGGCGCGCGCTCGCGCGCATCCACATCCTCCAGAGCGGCTATCCGCTCCAGGTGATGCACGGCTACTCGATTTCGGCTGCCGAGGCGCTCGACTTCTCGCGCCGTCTCCGCCGCCTTGCGGCCACCGGCATGCTCGCCGACATCGAGGTCGTCGCCGACGCACGCCGCCCGCTCCTCACCTATGCTGCGCTGGTGCTCGAACACATCATCCGGGTCGCGAAACCGAAGACCATCGTGTTCTCGACCTTCGGCGTGCGCGAGGGCCTGCTGCACGAGAAGCTGACCGAGACCGAGCGCAACAAGGACGGTTTGATCTGCGCGGCGGAAGAGCTGAACCAGTTGCTGTCGCGCTCGGCCAAGCACGCCCGCGAGCTGATTGCCTGGACCGATCGCCTCGTGCGCGTGGTGAAGCTGCGCGAGACCGACGAGGACCGAAGGCTGCGCCACGCGGCGTGCCTTCTCTCCGACATCGGCTGGCGCGTGCATCCCGATCATCGCGGCGAGCAGACGCTGAGCCTGGTCGTCAACGGCAATTTCGGCGCGATCACCCACACCGAGCGCGCCTTCGTCGGCCTGTCCGTGTTCTACCGCTATGCGGGCCTGAGCGAGGAAAACCAGCCGCCGCTGACGACGCAGGAATTGCTGACGCCGGCCCAGCTCGAACGCGCCCGTCTGCTGGGTGCGGCGTTCCGCGTCGCGCACCTGATTTCGGCGGCACGCCCGGGCGTGCTGCCCGCCACGCATTTCCGCAATCGGGGCCGCGATCTGATGCTGGTGTTCGAGCACCGGCTCGGCGACCTCGTCGCCGACCGCGTCGGCAGCCGCTTCAAGCAGCTCGCCCGCCTGATCGGGCGCGCGGGCTCGATCGTCCGGCGGTGACCAGCCGATCGGTCCTCGTTCCGCCGGACCGCCTTTTGAGCCACATCATCACGCCGCTGATGAACAGGGCGATAGGCGCGAAGCCGGCTATGAACACCAGCACGCGTCCCGGGAGTCCGAACGCCGCACCGTTATGGAGCCAGAGCTGTTCGGCCAGATAGCGATCACCCATCGACATGCTGCCCGAAGCGCGGTCGAGCACTACCGAGCCGGTCCAAGGATCGAGCCAGATCGCACCGCGCGCACGCACCGCTGGATCTGCGCCCTTGGCCCGGAACTGCACGCGCCACGTGTTGCGCGCTTCTGTCGGCGGATTCAGCATCGCGACCGTCCTGCCCGGCTTGGCCGCTTGCGCACTTCGCATCATCGCATCAGGTGAGAGCAGCGGCGTCCCTGCGGGAGGCGGCGTTTCCACCTGCGGCGAAGGATCGGGTGTCGGTTGCGAGAGAAGGCCAACGATGGGACGCACCACATCGGGAAAAATGATCCCGATACCAGTGATTGAGATCATCAGGAGCGCGAACAGCGCCCAGAAGCCGGCCGCGCTATGCAGATCCAAAACGAATCGCAGCAGCGAAACGTTCTTGCGCACCGAGACCGATCGCCAGAACCGGCCCGGCCTCGGCCACCACAGAACCAGGCCTGACATAGCCAACCCAAGCATCAAGAACCCGACGACTCCGACCAGTTCCTTGCCCCACCACTCGTAGAGCAGCAGTGTGTAGTGGAGCCGATAAACCTTGAGGGCAAACGCGTTGACGTAATCACGCCGCCCAAGCAGCTTCCCATTCGAAGGATCGACCATGGTCGTCCAACGATTTGGGAAGCGGCCTCGCTGGGTTTCATGGGTATGGATCACGACCCAGACCGGCCAGGTTCGATCCGGAGCCAGGATTGTTGAGATCGGTGCGGAATCCGCGGCTGCGGCGATGCGCATCACCTCGCTCAAGGTCACCGTCTGTTGCGGGCCAGCTGGGGTGTATAGCGCCGGATTCAGGGCGGCATCGATTTCCCGGTAGAAGACAATGAAGCTGCCGGTGATGCCGATCAGCACCAACAGGATGCCGCCGATCAATCCGAACCACCGGTGACCCCACAGGAGCCAGCGCCGCACGTGTCCAGGCAGCATTCTGGAACGAGCCGGCGCAGAGCCTGCTTGTCGTGGTGCCCCGATCGTCTCGTGCATTCAGAGCATCCGTGGCGCTTGGCCATTTCGCCGTGGCTGGCTCCGGCGGCACGAAGCCCGCAAGAACCGCTACCCTCAGAAGTCCGTTGTCATCGACAGCAGCAGTGTTCGCGGGGCACCTTGCGACAGGCCGGAGAAGCTCGCCACGCCCGACCAATAGTTGTTGTCGAACACGTTCTGGACCAGCGCACGGATCGTGACCGGGCGGTTGTTGATGCGCGTGTTGTAGCGGGCACCGAGGTCGAGCCTCGTCCAGGCCGGAACGACCTGCGTGTTTGCCGCATCCAGATATTGGTACCCGGTATAGACGGTGTTTGCGACCAGCGTCAGTCCGGGCGCGAACGGGGTGTCCCATTCGGCGGACAAGTTGGCTTGCACCTGAGGTACACCGATCGGCGTCTTGCCGAGATTGGATGGCGTGCTCGACTTTGTCAGCTCGGGGTCGATCAGCGTCACGCCGCCAATGATCCGAATGCCCGGCTGCACTTCTCCGAACAAGGCGAGCTCCACGCCGCGATTGCGCTGTTCGGCGTCGGCCCGGTACACCTTGTCGGAACCCAGCTGTCCCGACGGCTTGGTGATCTCGAATATGCTGATCGTGGCGGCCAGCATGCCGAAATCGATCTTGGCACCTGCTTCCTTCTGCTTGCTGAGATACGGCGCGAGGACCTCTCCGGAATTGTTCGCCGTGGTCGGCGCGACGTCGCCTTTGCTGAGACCTTCGATGTAGTTCGCGTACAAAGAAACGTGGCTCCACGGCTTGACGACCAGGCCGACCATCGGCGTGAACGCCGTTTGGTCGTAGGAGGCGGTGACGGCGCCGGTGGTGGTGTTGAAATTGTTCGACTTCACGCCCTGTTGCCGCAAGCCAACGGTCAGCTGAAGCCGCTCCTCGAAAACCGACAAGGTGTCGGCCAGCGCAAGGCCGGTCAATTCGGTATCCGAAAGCTTGGGGACAGTCGCGGGAGCCGGAACGATCTGCTCGGGACGGGCGATCGGTGCGTAGATGTTGGACAAAACCGGCGTCCCCGAAACGCTACCTCGTGATATCTGGTCGGCGTAGTAACTGCCCTGGAAGCTCACGGCGTGACTGATCGCGGCGGTTTCAAACCGGGCGCGCACACCGGCGTCGCCTACATTCCGGTCGATATCGAACTTGAAGTGTCCAGGTGTCGACGTGGTGTCGCCAGCCGAATTCAGGATCGTCGGCGTGCCAAACAGGCGATCGACCTGCGTCCTTCCTCCACCGGCGTCGGCGAACACCGTCACGGCATCCGTTACATCGTATTCGGCGCGCGCGAGCAGCGAGTTGTCGTGAACCTTGGACCACTCCCAGGCCTGCGTGACATTGCGCGTACCCGCCGGAGCGGTCGGGACAGCGACGCCCGTTGCGACCAGAAACGGCCTCGTCGGCGCGTCGAACCTTTCTTCCTGATCGATGAAGTCGAGCGAGGCTCTGAATTTCTCGCCGCGATAATCGAACGCCGCGGCGCCGACATGCGCCTCCCGGCTCTGGTTGTCCAGCGGCGTATCGCCATTGTGATAGCTGCCATTGACGCGAATGCCGAATTCACGCTTCTCGCCGAAGCGTCGACTCACATCCACGTGGGTGCCGAGTTGGGAGTTCGTCGCGTAGTCGGTGGTAACCCGTGTGAGATCGACATCCGAGGCACGCTTCGGAACGATGTTGATCGTACCGCCGACGCTGCTGTTCGGCGCCATGCCGTAAAGCAACGCGGTCGGGCCTTTGATGATCTCGATCCGTTCGATGTAATCGGTGAACACGCGATAATTCGGTGCAACGCCATAGACGCCGTTGAAGGCAATTTCTCCGACATTCCCTTCGCCGATCGGAAAGCCGCGGATGAAGAAGGAATCGAACAGACCGCCGGTCTGAGCCGTGAAGCGGACCGAAGGATCGTTGCTGACGACGTCGGCGACCGTTGTCGCCTGTTGATCCTCGATCTTCTTCGCCGTGTAACTGGTCATGTTGAACGGCGTGTCCATGAAATCCTTGTTGCCCAGCAGACCAACCCGTCCTCCGCGGGCCATCTGACCACCGGCATAGGACGGCGGCAGTGCGCTCGGCTTCGGAGCAGTGGGAACGGCTCCCGCCTGCAAGTTGCTTCGCTCACTTGCGGGCAAGCTTCCGCGGGCCGCCCTTCGACCCGGATTGGAACGTGGACGAGCGCGCTGCTTCGGCACCTCTGCAGTGACGGTCACCGCAGGCAACGTTTTTCCCCGGTCGGCCTCCGGTACGGCGTTTTGCGCGTTGGCGGAGTGCAGGAGATCGACACTGAACAAAGCGATGGAGAACGCAGAGACCGCGAAAGCCGTCGGCCTGGAGAACTTCGAAAGTGCTTCGACGGTGGAGGCTAGAGTAGCAACAGAACGGCAAATAACTCTCGGCGGCATCTGGCAGCAGCTTCCGGTTTGAAACAATGACGACCGGAAGGATGTGCGGTGGCAACGCGCACCGCGTCAACGAAAATGCTTTTATTTTCAGTAGTTTAGAATAAGACAAAGTCTAATCATGGGGACATCGCGCGCGCCCGCGCGCGAGTCTCTATCCACCCAACGCCGCAGCCTTGGATAGCAACCGTGGGGACGTGCCGCAGTGGGCCAGAGATTACTCCGCCGACGCCTTGGCGTGGCGCTCAGAGGATTCGAGCGCGGCCTGGCTCAGGCTGCGCCGGCGCCAGATGGTGCCGACGACCAGCACAACGACGACGCCGAGGGCCGCGCAGAGATATTCGGCAGCGGGTCCGGCGTGGGCAAATTGCGGCGGGATCCGCAGCATGGCCAGCACCGAGTCCAGCGACGCCCCGACGGGACCTGCGAACACCGTGTGCAGTCTCGGCTCGATGCCGGGGTCGGTCGCGATCACCTCGCCGGCGACCCAGCCGAGCAGCGCCGCACCGGCCCACACCAGGACCGGCAGCTTCGCGAGCAGCGCCATGATCAGCGCCGCACCGGCGACGATCAGGGGAACGCTGATGGCGAGACCGAGGATCAAGAGCGGCACACTACCATTGGCGGCGGCCGCGACCGCGATGACGTTGTCGAGACTCATGACGATGTCGGCGACGACGACGATCTGCACCGCCTGCCACAGATGCGAAGCCGACTCGACGTCGTCCTCGTCCTCGTTCTCCGGCACCAGCAGCTTCGCCGCGATCACGATCAGCGCGAGACCGCCGACG
Organism: Bradyrhizobium cosmicum; assembly: GCF_007290395.2. Classification (NCBI taxonomy): domain Bacteria; kingdom Pseudomonadati; phylum Pseudomonadota; class Alphaproteobacteria; order Hyphomicrobiales; family Nitrobacteraceae; genus Bradyrhizobium; species Bradyrhizobium cosmicum. The sequence goes on from NZ_CP041656.2 coordinate 4,292,357, forward strand.
AGCTTGAGATATGGCAGCTCCATCAGGCTCGCGACGATGCCGGTGAAGATGATCCGCAGCAGCACGGCTGCGCCGGCACCGAAGATCATGCCCCACAGCCGATGCCGCGGCTTGAGGCCGCGGCAGGCGAGCGCGATCACCAGCGCGTTGTCGCCGGAGAGCAGGATGTTGATCCAGATGATCTTGCCGACCGCGATCCAGAAGGTCGGTTCGGCCATCTCATTGCGGAACTGGGTGAAGAATGCCCCGATCGTAGCGGGATCGAAGATCTGCCAGAGCCAATTCACAATGAGTCCTTTCGCCGCGTCGCCCTAACCTGCCGGCTGATCAATCAGCCGACGATCTCGTTGCCCGAGAAGAACTGCGCGATCTCGATCGCGGCGGTCTCCGGCGCATCCGAGCCGTGAGCGGAATTCTCGCCGATCGACTTTGCGTAGAGCTTGCGGATGGTGCCCTCGGCCGCCTTGGACGGATCGGTCGCACCCATCGCGTCGCGATACTTGGCGACGGCGTTCTCGCCTTCGAGGACCTGCACCACCACCGGGCCCGAGGTCATGAACTCGACGAGTTCGCCGAAGAACGGGCGGGCCTTGTGGACGGCATAGAAGGTCTCGGCCTGTTCCTTGGTCATGCGGATGCGCTTCTGCGCGACGATGCGCAGGCCCGCCTTTTCGATTACGGCGTTGACCGCACCGGTCAGGTTACGCGCGGTCGCATCGGGCTTGATGATCGAGAAAGTGCGTTCGATGGCCATAATGTTGTCCTTGAGAAGAAAGCGGTGGTTCGGAGTTGCCGGGCTTATATCGGCGCTGCCGCGATACGGCAAGCGAGGCCAGAAACGGCTCTCACAGGCCCTTCGCCGCAGGCTGCCCCCGAACCCAGGCGTGGATTACCGAGATTTCACCCAGATGAACCCAATCTGAAGGCTCCGTTCAGGACTTGGTTCAGCCTCGAGGGCGTAGGGTTGGACCTATCGAAACCAAAGCCTCTTCCCGAAGCAGACCGTTTCGAAGGCCTTTCCATCGACGCGATAGCCTCGCGCCGGCAGTTCTGAGGAGATCACCATGTTGAGGAAACTTTCGCTTGTCGCCGTTGCCGCGCTCGCGCTGGGCGCCGCGCTGGCGCCGACCTCCGCCTCCGCTCACTGGCACGGCGGCGGCTGGCATGGCGGCGGTTGGGGCCACCACTACGGCTTTGGCGGCCCGCGCTTCTACGGCCGCGGTCCGGTCGTCTCCTACGGTTATGGCGGCTGCTATGTGCGCCGGCTGGTCCCGACCCCCTGGGGACCGCGCTGGCGGATGATCAACCGCTGCTACTGAGCCTGACAGCACCTTTCTAAAATACCTTCCAGAGGTACCTTTGCCCCAAGGTGCCTTCCAAGCAAGGCCCCGGCGTTCCCCTGCGCCGGGGCTTTGTATTTGGGCCGATACGACGCGTTCATGCAATTTTGACGAGAATGCCGGGCATTCCCCACCAAGGGCGAAACCATTTTGGGGGCCAATGACTTGATACCGTGTCATTACCTTGCAAACACGGAACCAGGCGATGCCCAGCCTTTATGCCAATGACAGCGAACAGATCGACCGGCGCACCAGCCGATCGATTTGTGATGCCGTGGGCGAACGGCTGCAGCAGCGCCTGCGCCCCGACCCCCGGCTCCCGACCCATCTCGAGCAGCTCCTCGACCAGTTGAAGAAACGGGATCGCGATTCGCACTGACTTGCGACCCATTGAGCGGCACACACACGGAAAAACGGGTTGCGTTTGTTCCCCGCTGCGGTGACAACGCCGCATGCTTTCTATCACCGACCTCTCCATCCGCCTCGCCGGACGCCTTCTGATTGACCAGAGTTCCGTGCAGATCACGCCCGGATCGCGCGTCGGCATGGTCGGACGCAACGGCACCGGCAAGTCGACGCTGTTCAAGGTGATCCGGGGTGAGCTTTCGGCCGAGCACGGCACAGTGACCCTGCCGCCGCGCTGGCGTGTCGGCAGCCTCGCACAGGAGGCACCGAACGGCCCCGAAAGCCTGATCTCCGTCGTGCTCAAGGCCGATCTCGAGCGCGACGCGCTGCTTCACGAAGCCGAAAGCGCGACCGACCCGCACCGGATCGCGGAGATCCAGACGCGGCTGGTCGACATCGACGCGCATTCGGCGCCGAGCCGCGCCGCCGCGATCCTGTCCGGTCTCGGCTTCTCCGCCGGCGACCAGCTGCGCCCTTGCGCCGAGTTCTCCGGCGGGTGGCGCATGCGCGTCGCGCTCGCGGCGACGCTGTTCGCGGCCCCCGACCTGTTGCTGCTCGACGAGCCCACCAACTATCTCGATCTCGAAGGCGCGTTGTGGCTGGAGGATCACCTCGCGCATTATCCGCGCACGGTGATCGTGATCAGCCATGACCGCGACCTGCTGGAGAGTTCGGTCGACCAGATCCTGCATCTGGAGCGCAGCAAACTCACGCTCTACAAGGGCACCTACTCGTCCTTCGAGGAGCAGCGCGCCACACGCGAACTGCTGGATGCCAAGGCGGTCAAGCGCCAGGAGGCCGAGCGGGCTCGCCTGCAAGCTTTCGTCGACCGCTTCAAGGCCAAAGCCTCGAAGGCGCGCCAGGCTCAATCCCGCGTCAAAATGCTGGAGCGCCTCAAGCCGATCAATGCGCTGGTGACCCAGGACGTGCGCGAGATCACCTTCCCGGCGCCGGAGAAGATCCTGTCGCCGCCGATCATCGCCGTCGACAACGCCTCGGTCGGCTACGATCCGGCAGCGCCTGTGCTGAGCCGCGTTACGCTCCGCATCGACAATGACGATCGCATCGCGCTGCTGGGCGCCAACGGCAACGGCAAATCGACGCTGGTCAAGCTGCTCGCCGGACGGCTCGCGCCGTTCTCCGGCAAGGTGACACGCGCCGACAAGCTCTCGATTGCCTATTTCGCCCAGCACCAGCTCGACGAACTGAACGAGGATGCCTCGACCTACGACCACGTCCGCAAACTGATGGGCGATGCGCCCGAGGCGAAGGTGCGGGCGCGCGCCGGCGCGATCGGCTTCTCGGGCAAGGCGGCCGACACCAAGGTTGCCAAACTGTCGGGCGGCGAGAAGGCGCGGCTGCTGCTGGGGCTCGCGACCTTCTTCGGCCCCAACATGATCATCCTGGACGAGCCGACCAACCATCTCGACATCGACAGCCGCGCCGCGCTTGCCGAAGCCATCAACGAATTCCCCGGCGCGGTGATCATGGTCTCGCATGACCGCTATCTGATCGAGGCCTGCGCCGATCAGCTCTGGATCGTCGCCGACCGCACCGTGACCAATTACGACGGCGACCTCGACGAGTACCGCCGCCTGGTGCTGTCGTCGCGCAACGGCGAGCCGGCCCCGCGCGAGCGCAGCACCGCAGCTGAGAAGCCGCAGCGTCCGAAGTCGGACAATCGCGGCTCGCTGAAGAAGCGCATCGCGGAAGCCGAGAACGAGATCGCCCGCGTCAGCGACATCATCGCCAAGATCGACACCGCGCTGTCGCTGCCCGACATCTTCACCCGCGATCCCAAGCAGGCCGCGCAACTGTCGAAGGCGCGCGCCAACGCGGCGAACGCGCTCGCGCGCGCCGAGGAGCAATGGCTCGAGGCGAGCACGCAGCAGGATGAGACGGCGGGCTAGATTCAGTCGGCATACTGTCCGGCCGCCTTGATGATCGGAGCCCAGCGGTCGACCTCGCTAACCAGCATTGCCCCAAGCGCCTCGGGCGTCGCCTTGTCCTGAGGGACCGGCTCCGTATTGATGTCGTTGAACCGGGCGATCAGCACGGGATCCCTGAGGGCCGCCTGAAGCGCCGCCGTCAGCTTCTGGACGACCGCGGGCGGCGTACCCTTGGGCGCATAGATGCCGTGCCAGACGCCGAGCTCGAACCCCTTGAGACCGGCTTCATCGGCCGTCGGCAGATCGGGCAGGCTCTTCAGGCGCTCCTTGGTGGTGATCGCGTAGGCCTTGACCTGCTTGGCCGTGATCGGCCCGGTTGTGTTCGTCGCCTGGTCGCAGGTGAGATCGATCTGCTTGCCGAGAAGATCGTTCATGATCGGACCGTTGCCCTTATAGGGTACCGTGGTGAGCTGCTTCTGGATCGCCGTCATGAACAGCATGCCGCAGAGGTGCGATGCCGCGCCCAACCCGGCATTGGCGTAAGTCAGCTTGTCGCCCTGCTGCTGGGCATAGGCGACCAGTTCCTTCAGCGTGTCGGCCGGGAAATCGGAACGCGCGATGATGGTCATCGGCGCGTTGGTCACAAGCCCGATCGGTGCAAACGCCGTCTTGGTGTCATAGCTGAGGTTGCGGTACAGCGTGGCGGCGGTCGAGATGCCGACATGATGGATGAGCAGCGTGTAGCCGTCCGGTTGGGCGCGCGAGGCGCGGGTCGAGCCGATGGTGCCGCCAGCCCCCGTCGCGTTCTCGACGACGATCTGCTGCCCCAGAGATTTCCCCATGCCTGCCGCGGTCAGGCGCGCGATGGTGTCCGTCGGCCCGCCGGCGGCGAACGGCACCAGCATCGTGATGGGCCTCGTCGGATAGTCCTGGGCGACAGCCTGGCCAAGCGGCAAGAGCAGAGCCGACACGAGGGCGATGAGTCGCATGATTTCCTCCATTTTTTTCTGACGCCATATGAGCGCATCCCCCGCCGCAGGGCCATCAGGAAAACGATATCGACAGAAGTATCGCCATCCCGATCATGATCGCGTCTGTCTGGTGCGGGAACTCCCGCACCTCAGGGAGATTGCAAATACCCATCGCATTTCAACCTGGCAGGTCCGCAACATCATCGAACAGGCGAAGGACCGCGGCGTGCACGTGATGACCGACGGACGCGTCACGGATTACGGCGGCCTCCTCTCGCCTATGCGCGAGATGCTGGCGAGGGAGTTTGCCCTCAATGGCATCCACACGTTCGATCTGGCGAAACAGTTCGAAGAGGTCTCCTGCCCAGTTCCAGGCCGCCTTCAGGTTGATGACCTGTTCGTGGCGGCGCGCCACCATGCTAGGAAACACGAACGGGCCTTTTCCGCCCAAAGGATATCTGGATCAGTTCTTTTCAGGGAGATGTGCGATGTCGTCACCCGAACCGATCAAATTCACCGACGGCGCGGCCTATGAGCGCTTCATGGCACCCTGGAGCCGATCGGCCGGGGCTCTGTTTCTCGACTGGCTGGCGCCGGGCACCGGACAGGCCTGGGTGGATGTCGGTGCCGGCAACGGCGCGTTCACCGAGCTCATTCTTGCCAAGTCCGCTCCTGCATCGGTCTGCGCGATCGATCCCTCGAACGCACAGATCGAGACCGCCCGCCAAAAGCTCCCGGCAAGTCAGGTCGAGCTGTCGATCGGCGATGCGATGGCCCTTCCCTACGAGCCCAACCGCTTCGACGTTGCGGTGATGGCGCTGGTGCTGTTCTTCGTGCCTGATCCGCGCAAGGGCGTCTCGGAAATGCTCCGTGTCACCAAGCCCGGCGGCATTGTCGCGTCCTACACCTGGGACGTCATGCGCGGCGGCACGCCGCCGCAGCCTGTGTGGGAGGAGATAGACGCGATGGGCAAGCCGTCGGCGCGCCCGCCCAGCGCGGAGGTCTCGCGCTTCGCAGCCCTGAAGGCGCTCTGGGCCGAACTCGGTATCCGCGATATCGAGACACGAGAGCTCGTCGTCGAACGCACCTTCGCCGACTTCGACGATTACTGGCTGTCCATGGTCGTGAGCAGCCCGAGCGCGGTCGTGGGAAAGCTGTCGGATGCGGAGACCGCGGAACTGAAACGCCGGCTTCAGGACAGGCTTCCGGCAAGCGCGACCGGAGAGATCACGGTTCACGCGTGGGCGACGGCGATCAAGGGACGCAAGGCCGGCTAATGACAGCTGATGCTGTTCTCGCGTGTCGCGGACCGAGCGGTCAGATCATGTCGTTCGAAGATGCAATGAAGGGACGGCCATAACCGTCCCGCACCCTCGCCTTACGCCGACTTCTTCTTCGGCTTCGGCTTGGCCGTCTTCGGCATGGCCGGCGCCTCCGGCGTGCCCTCGATCGAGGACAGGCGGCCGGACGTGAAGGTGTAGATGCCGGCGCGCGGGCCGGTGTTCCAGGTCACCACGGCGACGCGGCGTCCTGCGGCATCGCTGGAGAGGTTGACGGTCGAAGGCGCGCCGATGCCGCGGACCACATCGCATTCGGTGTGGCCGAGCGCGACGGTGCCTCCCATCGGTGCCGGTGCCGTCGTCGAGGCATTGGCATCGGCCGGTCCGGGTGGCGATGCCATGCCCGGACAGGCCCCGTCAGCGCTGACCATATCCTCCGCCGTCACCGGCTTGTCGGGGGTCAGCGGCGGCGATTCGATCGAGATGCTCTTGATGAACAGGCGGCTCGGCGTGTTGAACCATTGCGCGTCCTTGGACAGCAGATCGGTCCCCGAGCAGCCCGCGACCAGCGGTGCTACGGCAGCCAACGCAACTATGAGCGACCTGGGAAGCTTTTGATGTCGCACGATAAACTAAATTCCCCGCGTCAAGGACCAGCCCTAAGCGATTGTACCAACATCACTTTGCGGCACGAAGGTGACAAAAACCATCATCGCCCCAAAAGTGCAAATTATCATTAATTGCGAACGGCCGCTAATTCCGGCGTTGCCACCGGCCCCGTTCGTCGGCCTGCCAATAAGTGACATCAAATCCCCGCGCCTTGCAATCCGTCCAGGCGCTGCGGGCGAGCGCGAGCGCATCCGGATCGTCGCCGTTGAACAGCAGCACCATGCGCTCATAGCTCGGCGCGTCCTGCGGCAGCGCCGCCCCGTCGACCAGGAAGCGGACATTGGCGCCGTTGGGATTGTCCTCCTCGACCGCCAGCACGATCGGCTGATCGGCGACGTCGTTCACGCGCCATGTCGCGTGAGGCAGGAAGGAATCGTCGCGATAGGTCCATAAATGCGCATCCAGCGCATCGGCGCGCTCCGGCGAGGTCGCCTGCACCACGACGCGCCAGCCGCGCTCGAGCGATTTCTCGAGAAGCGGCGGCAACACGTTCTCCACCGTCATGTTTTGCAGATGATAGAACAGCACTTCAGTCATCTTGGATCATTTGCGCTCGTAGTGATCTGCGACCAGTCGATCAAGCAGACGGACGCCATAGCCGCTTCCCCAGCTCTGGTTGATGTCGGTCTTCGGCGCGCCCATGGCGGTGCCGGCGATGTCGAGATGCGCCCACGGCGTGCCGTCCACGAAACGCTGCAGGAACTGCGCCGCGGTGATCGAGCCGCCGTGGCGGCCGCCGGTATTCTTCATGTCGGCGAATTGGGAATCGATCAGCTTGTCGTATTCGGGACCGAGCGGCATGCGCCAGACCTTCTCGCCGACCTCGACGCCGGCCGTCAGCAGGCGTTCGGCTAGCTCGTCATTGTTGGAGAACATGCCGGCATGCTCGGTGCCGAGCGCGACCATGATCGCGCCGGTAAGCGTCGCCAGATCCACCATGAATTTCGGCTTGGTCTTCTTGGCGACGTACCAGAGCACGTCGGCCAGCACGAGACGGCCTTCCGCGTCGGTGTTGATGATCTCGATGGTCTGGCCCGACATCGAGGTGACGATGTCGCCTGGGCGCTGCGCATTGCCGTCGGGCATGTTCTCGACGAGGCCGATGGCGCCGACCACGTTGGCCTTGGCCTTGCGCGCGGCGAGCGCGTGCATCAGGCCGACGACGCAGGCGGCGCCGCCCATGTCGCCCTTCATGTCTTCCATGCTGCCGGCCGGCTTGATCGAGATGCCGCCGGTGTCGAAGCAGACGCCCTTGCCGACGAAGGCGACCGGCGCCTCGCCCTTCCTGCCGCCATCCCAGCGCATGATCACGGTGCGGCTCGGCCGCGACGAGCCCTGGCCGACGCCGAGCAGCGCGCCCATGCCGAGCTTGTCCATCGCCTTGACGTCGAGCACCTCGACCTTGACGCCGAGCTTGCGGAGCTGGCTGGCGCGGCGCGCGAATTCCTCGGGGAAAAGCACGTTCGGCGGCTCGTTGACGAGGTCGCGCGCGATGATCACGCCGTCGACGACAGCGCCCGCCGAGGCAAACGCCTTCTTCGCGGCGGTGACGTCCCCCACCGCAAGCGAGATATCGGCGCGCAGGCCGCCCTCCTCGCCCTCCTTCTTCTTGGTCTTGTAGCGGTCGAACTTGTAGGCGCGCAGCCGCAGGCCCGCGGCGATCGCGACCGTTTGCTCGCTGGTCATGGCGCCATCGGGCAGTTCCGCCAGGATGGTCATGGCGGCGGCACTGGGCGAGAGCTTGCCCGCCGCCACGCCGCCGAATTTGAGAAAGTCGTTGGCCTTCAGGCCTGCCGCCTTGCCGGCGCCGATGACGATCAGGCGGGTGGCTTTCACCCCCTCCGGCGCTAGGATGTCGAGGGCTGCGCCGCTTTTGCCTTTGAAGCCGGCGGCGGAAGCCGCCCGCTTCACCAGTTCGCCAGCGCCGCCCAGCGCCTTGACCGTCGCCGGCCCCAGCTTCAAGCCCTCGTCACAGAACACCACCAGAATGCCACGGGCGGCTGATGACAGCGGGACAAAGCCGACCTTGATGGCATCGGACATGGGTAACTCCTCAAAATCATAGGACTTTTGCCGATCGGCAGTCCCGGCCACGGGCCGGAGCTGAACGGCGATTCACTGGACTTTCCCCACTATGGGCCACCGGCCCGGCAGATGCCAAGCACCCCCGTGGCCGCCGAGCCACAATGAGGGAAATATTAACCATATAATGATGGCGCCACGGGGCAGCCATTTTGTTGACGGATCAAAGGGATGGTAGTGAGAGTGTAAGCCTGTGGACGAGATGGCTGCGCGACCCTGGGGATCCCTTCCGGGATGGGTCGGACAGCCGGAAATTCCGGGACGAATGTTGGGGCTCTGGTGGGGATTCGTGCGGTAGCGCATGGGGTCGATCGATAGGTACATCTTCCGCACGACGCTGGCGTCGTTTGCGCTGGTCCTGATCAGCCTCACCGGCGTGATCTGGATTACGCAGGCGTTGCGCGGCATCGACCTGATGACCAGCCAGGGTCAGACCATCCTCACCTTCCTCGGCATCACCAGCCTCGTCGTGCCTGCGCTGGTCCTGATCATCTCGCCGATCGCGCTGATGATCGCGATCTCGCATACGCTGAACAAGCTCGCGACCGACTCCGAGATCATCGTGATGAATGCCGCCGGCTTCTCGCCGTTCCGGCTGTTCTATCCGTTCTTCTACGCCACCTGCGTGGTCGCCCTGCTGGTGGCCTTCATTGCGGCCTATCTTGCTCCCGACGGGATGCGGCGGATCAAGCAGTGGGATGCCGAGATCACGGCCGACGTGCTCACCAACATCCTGCAGCCCGGCCGCTTCGCCCAGCTCGACAAGAACCTCACGATCCGGATCCGCGAGCGCCAGCCCGGCGGCATCCTCGCCGGCATCTTCATCGACGATCGCCGCGACCCCAACGAGCGCGTCTCGATCGTCGCCGAGCAAGGCGAGGTCGTTAAGAACGAGACCGGCTCTTTCCTGGTCCTGAAGGACGGCAATCTGCAGCGCTTCGAGGCCGGCAAGCGCGATCCGGCGCTGGTGGCGTTCGGCCGCTACGGCTTCGACATGTCGAAGTTCTCGGGCCAGGGCCGCGACGTCACCCTCGGCATCCGCGAGCGTTACCTCTGGGAGCTGTTCTCGCCGTCCGAGGACGATCCGGTTTACAAGCAGATTCCCGGGCAATTCCGCTCGGCCCTGCATGACAGCCTGTTGGCGCCGATCTATCCCTTCGCCTTTGCCGTGCTGACCTTCGCGTTCCTCGGCGCACCGCGCACCACCCGCCAGAGCCGCAACTTCTCGATCGGCGGCTCCATCATCGCCGTGTTCGGACTGCGCATGGCGGGGTTTGCCTGTTCGGTGATGGCGGTGAAGTCGGCGGCCCCGGTGCTGGTCCAATACGCGATGGTCATTGGCGCCATCGGCGTCGGGCTGTGGATGATCATCGGCGGCGTCGTGGTCGAGCCGCCTGCCGGCCTGATGGAGGCCATCAACAGGTCGAACGCGCGCATCGCACGGCTGTTCAGACGGCCGGTCGCCGCATGAGCATGCTCACCAACACACTCGGGCGCTATTTCGCCGGGCGCTTCGTCGTCGCGGCGCTCGGCGTGTTCGCGAGCATCTTCCTGCTGCTGGTGCTGGTCGATTACATCGAGATGGTGCGCAAGACCTCGGGCCTTGCATCCGCCTCCGCGCTCATGGTGGCCGAGACCTCGCTGTTCCGGGTGCCACAGCTGCTCGAGAAGCTGACGCCGTTCTGCATGCTGATCGGCGCCATGACCTGCTATCTCGCGCTCTCCCGCCGGCTCGAGCTCGTGGTCGCGCGCGCCGCCGGCATCTCCGCCTGGCAGTTCATCTCGCCGGCGCTCGGCAGCGCGCTGCTGATCGGGGTGATCGCCACCGTCGCCTACAATCCGATGTCGGCGAATCTGCGCGAACTCTCCAAACGCATGGAAGCCGAGCTGTTTGGTTCCGCGCCCGGCGGCGGAATCCAGGATGCGTCCGGCTTCTGGCTGAACCAGGTGACGAGCGACGGCCAGACCATCATCAATGCGGCGCGCAGCGAGCAACAGGGCGTGCGGCTCACCGGCCTCACGCTGTTCCGTTTTGACACGGAGCAACACTTCAAGGAGCGAATCGAGGCGCGCGAGGCGACGCTCGAGTCCGGCCATTGGCTGTTCAAGTCGGTGCGCCGCTTCTCGCTGGACCAGCCGCCCATCGACCAGGCCACGCTGGAGATTCCGACGACGCTGACCGAGGCCCAGATTCGCAACAGCTTTTCCACACCGGAGACTGTGTCTTTTTGGCAACTACCGAGCTACATCCGCTCCTCCGAAAGCTCGGGCTTCGCGACAGCCGGCTATCGACTCCAGTATCACAAGCTGTTGGCGCAGCCGTTTTTGCTTGCCGCCATGGTGATGCTGGCGGCCTCCGTGTCGTTGCGCTTCTTCCGGATGGGCGGCGTACAGAAGATGGTTTTGAGTGGCGTGGGCGCAGGCTTTCTGCTCTACGTTTTGTCGAAAGTGACTGAAGACTTGAGCAAGGCTGAGTTGATGCATCCGATCGCTGCGGCGTGGTTGCCCGTGGTGGTGGGCGGCCTCACCGGCTTTTTGGCCTTGTTGTATCAGGAGGACGGTTAGTGACTGCCGTCCATCGAGGGCCCGTGTCTCGTTTGACGCGCCGCACGTTGGTGCGCGCGAACGGGTGCGGCTTGTCCGTGCGCAGGCTCTTGCTCGCCATTGCCGCCGTGGCCTCGCTCGGCGGGCTGATGGATGCAGCCGTCGTGGCCCCCGCCTCCGCCCAGGGGTTCACCTACAATCCGCTGCCGCCGCGTCCGAAGCCGCAAAAGGTCCCCAACGACAACCAGATGCTGGTGCAGGCGACCGAGGTCGACTACGACTACAACAATTCGCGCGTCTCCGCGGTCGGCAACGTCCAGCTGTTCTACAACGGCACCAGCGTCGAGGCCGACAAGGTCATCTACGACCAGAAGACCAAGCGCCTGCATGCCGAAGGCAACATCCGCATGACGGATGCCGACGGCAAGATCACCTATGCCGAGATCCTGGATCTCAGCGACGACTACCGCGACGGCTTCGTCGATTCGCTGCGCGTGGACACGGCCGACCAGACCCGCATGGCCGCGAGCCGCTCCGACCGCTCCAACGGCAGCTACACGGTGTTCGAGAACGGCGTCTACACGGCCTGCGCGCCGTGCAAGGACGATCCGAAGAAGCCGCCGCTGTGGCAGGTCAAGGGTGCGCGCATCATCCACGACCAGCAGGAGAAGATGCTGTATTTCGAGACGGCGCAGCTTGAGTTCTTCGGCGTGCCGATCGCCTACATGCCCTACTTCTCGACGCCTGACCCGACCGTGAAGCGCAAGACCGGCTTCCTGATGCCGGGCTTCACGTCGAACACGCCCTTCGGCTACGGCGTCGAAGTCCCGTTCTATTGGGCGATCGCGCCCGACATGGACATGACCTTCAACCCGCGCATCACCTCCAGACAGGGCGTGCTGTTCCAGGCCGAGTACCGCCAGCGCCTGATGGACGGCGCTTACCAGGTCCGGGTCTACGGCATCGACCAGCTCGATCCCGGCGCCCTCGCAGGCCAGCCCGGCGACCGCCAGTTCCGTGGCGCGGTCGATACCAAGGGCCAGTTCGCGCTGAACGACAAATGGGTCTGGGGCTGGGACGGCGTAGTCATGTCCGACTACTACTTCTTCTCGGACTACCGCCTGGCGCAGTACCGCGATCCGCTCGGTTCGTTCCTGTATCTGCCGACCGACGCATTGTCGCAGCTTTATCTGACCGGTGTCGGCAATCGCAGCTTCTTCGACGCGCGCACGATGTACTGGCTGAGCTATTCGGGCAATCAGAGCCAGGTTCCGATCGTCTACCCCGTGATCGACTATTCGAACGTGCTCAACTATCCGGTGTTCGGCGGCGAGTTCAGCTACAAGACCAATTTCGTCAACCTGTCGCGTGATGCCGCGGTGTTCGATCCGATCACGACGATCGCCAACACCAACAGCCTGTGCACGACGGCGTCGGCCGATCCGCTCGCCCGAACGCCATCGCAGTGCCTGCTGCGCGGCGTCCCCGGCACCTACACCCGTCTGACGGCGGAAGCACAGTGGCGCAAATCCTTCACCGACCCGCTCGGCCAGATCTGGACCCCGTTCGCCAGTCTCCGCGCTGACGCGATCAACGCCTCGATCTCCAATCAGCCCGGCGTGTCGAACTACTTCCCCGCCGGTGACACCCAGGCATTCCGCCTGATGCCGACCGTCGGCCTCGAATACCGCTATCCTTTCATCAACGTCCAACCCTGGGGCTCCACCACCATCGAGCCGATAGCGCAGATCATCATCCGGCCGAACGAAACCTATGCCGGCAAGCTTCCCAACGAGGACGCCCAGAGCATGGTGTTCGACGCCTCGAACCTGTTCAGCGTCGACAAGTTCTCCGGCTACGACCGCGTCGAGGGCGGCGGCCGCGCCAATGTCGGCGTGCAGTCCACCACGCAGTTCGACAAGGGCGGCGCCGTCAAGGTGTTGTTCGGACAGTCCTACCAGCTGTTCGGCATGAACTCCTTTGCGGTGAAGGACTCCATCAACACGGGCCTCGATTCCGGCCTCGACAAGCCGCGTTCCGATTACGTGGCGAGCGCCAGCTACTCGCCCAACAGCACCTACACGTTCAGCGTTCGCTCCCGCATGGACGAGCAGACCTGGAACGTGCAGCGCTTCGAGGCGGAAGGCCGCGCGAATTTCAATCGCTGGTCGGTCAGCATGATGTACGGCAATTACGCGCCGCAGCCGGAGCTTGGCTATCTGACGCGCCGCGAGGGCATCCTGACGTCAGGCTCGCTGAAGGTCGCGACCAATTGGGTGGTAACCGGCTCGGCGCGCTGGGACCTCGAGGCCAACAAGATCAACCAGTATGTGCTCGGGGCCGGCTATGTCGACGATTGCTTCGTGCTGGCGGCCAACTACGTAACTTCGTATAGCTACTCCGCGGGCACGACTCCGCCCGTGCTGAGCCATGCGTTCATGTTCCAGATCGGCTTGCGCACGCTGGCGACCTCGTCGGGGTCCAGCACGTCCGGCCTGACCGGCATGCAATGAACCACCTGAAGTGACGACCGCGTTTCCGATCGCAGGCTCATTTCGGCTGACATGCGAGCGACAATCATGACGACCCCATTGCCTTTCTTCCGCCTCCTCCTCGCCATCAGCGCCGGGCTGCTCCTGACCGGCCTGCCCTCGCCGTCGCGCGCGCAGAACATCGTCGTCATGGTCAACGGCGACCCCATCACCGATTTCGACATCGAGCAGCGCTCCAAGCTCGACCAGCTGACGACACAGAAGACCCCGAGCCGGCAGGAGGTCATCAACGAGCTGATCGACGACAAGATCAAGATGAAGGAGGGCAAGAAGTACGGCGTCGATCCCGGCGTCTCCGACATCAACCAGTCCTACGAGGGCATGGCGCAGCGCATGCGCATCACGCCGGACCAGCTCACCAAGTCGCTCGAGGTCAAGGGCGTGCGCCCCGAGACGTTGAAGGGCCGTATGAAGGCCGAGATGGTCTGGACCAGCCTCGTGCGCGGCCGCTACAAGGAGAAGCTGATGGTCGGCGAGCGCGACGTGGCGCAGGCCGTGCAGGCTGAAACCGGCGACAAGCTGCAGATCGAGGGCACCGAATACAAGATGCAGCCGATCGTGCTGATCGTGCCGCGCGGCTCGTCTCCGGCCTTCCAGGAGACACGGATGAAGGAAGCCGAGCAATATCGCTCGCGCGTCGGAAGCTGCGAGGAGGCCAACTCGCTGTTCCGCTCGACGCCGAACGCCACCATCCGCGACAGCGTCACCAAGACCACCGCGGAGCTGCCAGAGGCGCTGCGCAAGGTGCTCGACGACACGCCGATCGGCCATTTGACCGCGCCCGAGGTAACCAAGGCGGGCATCGAGATGGTCGTGCTGTGCTCGCGCAAGCCGACCATGATCGACACGCCGAAGAAGCGCGAGGTCCGCGAGAAGATGTACCAGCAGAAATACGAGAAGACCCAGAAGACCTATCTCGACGAGCTCCGCAAGGCGGCGATGATCGAATATCGCAACCGCTGATGGCCGCCCACCCTGCCAAGCCCCTCGCACTGACGCTGGGAGAGCCTGCCGGCATCGGCCCCGACATCACGATCGCAGCCTGGCTCAGGCGCCGTGAACTGAACCTGCCCGCCTTCTATCTGCTCGGCGACGAGGCGGCGATCGCGCGGCGCGCCAAAGCGCTTGGTGCCGATCTCAGGATCGCCTCGTCAAGCGCCGGCGAGGCCGATGCCGTGTTCGCCGAGGCCCTGCCCGTCGTGGCCACCGGCGCGCACGCCACGGCCGGGCCCGGCTCGCCCGACGCATCGAGCGCACCGGCTGCGCTCGCCTCGATCCGCCAGGCGGTCGCCGATGTCCGCGAAGGGCGCGCCAGCGCCGTCGTCACCAATCCGATCGCCAAGAGCGTGCTCTACCGCGCAGGCTTCCGTCATCCCGGCCACACCGAATTCCTCGCCGAGCTCGCGGCCGTGGACGGCCGCGTGCCGCAGCCGGTGATGATGCTGTGGTCGCCGCGGCTCGCCGTGGTGCCCGTGACCATCCACGTCTCGCTGCGCGAAGCGCTGGCCCAGCTCACCAGCGAGCTGATCGTCTCGACCGTGCGCATCGTCGCCGCCGAGCTCAAGTCCCGCTTCGGCATCGCGACGCCGCGCATTGCTATCTCCGGTCTCAACCCGCACGCCGGCGAGGACGGCTCGCTCGGCGACGAGGAGCAGACGGTCATCGCGCCTGCGCTCGAGACGCTGCGCAACGACGGCATCGATGCCAGAGGCCCATTGCCCGCCGACACCATGTTCCACGAAGCCGCGCGCAACCTCTATGACTGTGCGGTCTGCATGTATCACGACCAGGCGCTGATCCCGATCAAGACGGTCGCCTTCGACGACGCCGTCAACGTCACGCTCGGCCTGCCCTTCATCCGCACCTCGCCCGATCACGGCACTGCCTTCGACATCGCCGGCACCGGCAAAGCCAATCCGGCCAGCCTGATCGCGGCGCTGAGGCTTGCCAGCCGCATGGCGGCCGCGACAAGCGAATGAGCGCGATCGACGACCTCCCGCCGCTTCGCGAGGTCATTCGCCAGCACGCGCTGTCGGCCCGCAAATCGCTCGGCCAGAACTTCCTGCTCGACCTCAACCTCACCGCGCGCATCGCGCGCGCGGCAGCGCCGCTCGAGGACTCCACCATCGTCGAGATCGGCCCGGGCCCGGGCGGGCTGACCCGCGCACTGCTCGCGCTCGGCGCCAGGCGCGTCGTCGCCATCGAGCATGACGAGCGCGCGATCCCCGCCCTGCAGGATATTTCCGCGCGCTACCCTGGTCGGCTCGAGATCGTACACGGCGACGCCATGACCTTCGATCCCCGCCCGCTGCTCGCCGGCGAACGCGCGAAGATCGTCGCGAACCTGCCCTACAATATCGCGACCCAGCTCCTGATCGGCTGGCTCACCACCGAGCCATGGCCGCCCTGGTACGACATGATGGTCCTGATGTTCCAGCGCGAGGTCGGCGAGCGCATCGTCGCGCGCGAGGACGAGGAGGCCTATGGCCGTCTCGGCGTGCTCGCCAACTGGCGCTGCGAGACCAAGATCCTGTTCGACATTGCGCCATCCGCCTTCGTGCCGCCGCCGAAGGTCACGTCCTCCGTCGTGCGCCTGGTGCCGCGCGCAGAACCGCTTCCCTGCGATCGAAGATTGCTCGAACAGGTCGCAGCCGCAGCCTTCGGCCAGCGCCGCAAGATGCTGCGCCAGAGCCTCAAATCGCTGGGCGTCGATCCCGCGCGTCTTGCGGCCGCCGCCGGCGTCGATGCGACGCGGCGCGCCGAGACCGTGCCTGTTTCCGGCTTTGTTGCCATGGCGCGTGAATTGGCGGATATACGCAGCGAGGCTCGATAACAGGAATTTCGGAGGAAGGAATATGGCGTTGATGCGTCGGCAATCCCTGGTCAAGTTCGATGCGCCGCTGTGCGAGACCATCGTGGACACGCCAAAGCCACAGGGGCGCGAGGTGCTGGTGCGCATCGAGCGCTGCGGCCTCTGCCATTCCGATCTGCACATCCAGGACGGCTACGCCGATCTCGGCGGCGGCAAGAAGCTCGACACCACGCGCGGCATGACGCTGCCCTTCACGCTTGGCCACGAGATCGCCGGCGTCGTCGACGAAGTCGGACCTGACGTTCCTGCGGGCCTCGTCGGGGCCAAGAAGGCGGTGTTTCCCTGGATCGGCTGCGGCCAGTGCCGCGACTGCGCCAATGGCGACGAGAATCTCTGTGTGAAGCAGCGCTTCCTCGGCGTCTCCATCGACGGCGGCTTCGCCACCCACGTCCTGGTGCCCGACGCGAAATACCTGCTCGACTACGATCCCCTACCCGTCAACCAGGCCGCGACCCTGATGTGCTCCGGCGTGACCGCCTATGGCGCGCTCAAGCGCCTGGTCGACCGTCCGCGCCAGCGCAACCTGCTGCTGATCGGTCTTGGCGGCGTCGGCATGATGGGCCTGTCGTTCGCGCAAGCCATGTTCAAGCAGCCGATCACGGTCGCCGACCTCTCGCCGGCCGCGCGCGACACCGCGCTGAAGAACGGCGCAGCCGGCGCCTACGATCCGTCCGAGCCCGACGTGATCAAGCGCATCCTCAAGGAGACCGAAGGCGGCTTCGACGAGATCGTCGACTTCGCCGGCAACGAGAAGTCGATGGCGTTCGCGGTCGCCGTCGCAGCGCGCGGCGGCAAGATCGTGGTCTCCGGCCTGATGGGCGGGCAGTTCACGCTGCCGATGGTGCAATGGGTCTACAAGCGCATGACCATCGAAGGCTTCATGGTCGGCACGCTCGCGGAGGCGCAGGAACTGATGGCGCTGGCCCGCGCGGGCAAGATCAAGCCGACGCCGATGCGCGAGGAGCCGATGGGCGATGTCCAGAAATGGATCGACGAGCTGCGCGCCGGCAAGGTGGTCGGACGCATCGTGCTGAAGAACTGAGTTATTCGCCGGCGGCGGGATGGATGTCTCGCCGCCGCGCACGGAACGGCTTCGGCCGCGCTGCGTTGGCAGCCCATGACCATCCGCTGCACTGTCGAAAGCGCATTCTTCATCGCCTGGAGCTGTCTGGAGAAGAGCGGCGAGCTCGGTCCTCCGGATGCGACGGCGAACATGCTTCTCGATGCCATCGAAGCCCAGCTCAGGACCGGCGAACGCCGGCAGTTGATGCTCGCCAACAAGGCGATCGACGCCTATCGCAAGCAAATAGCCCAAGGCCGCATCCCGGCCACGCACCGGATTCACCTGGGATGATCCGGCCCGGACAACGCCTTGCGGCGCCGCCGCGAGGTGCACCGGAAACTCGACGCGCCCATCCGTGCGCGCTCTGTGTTCACTCCTGAACAGAACGACCAGCGGATCTCGAATTTACGTAGTTCTCCGGACCAGAACAAAGTTCGCAGCGTGCTCTACGGGCAACGCCCGACGGATCAGCTCCTGCCTGCCCGGGAATTTTCGACTCCCGCAAGGCCTTGTGTGCACTTTGGAACCGTCAGTTCCGCTGCGGAAACGTAGGATTTTCGAGGTGCCGATTCCCGGCCGAGCACCAGCCAAGATCAAGAACCAAGTGACGAGAAGCGTGACCGGCCGGCCCCAGAACGATCTGCTTCGCAAGCTCGGCGCCCAGGATTTCGAGCTGCTCAGCCCACACCTGCAATCGGTCGAGCTCGCCGCGAGCCACATCCTGCATCACGCTGGCGACGACGTCGCGGCCGTCCATTTTCCCTGCGGCCCGACGTTCGTGTCGTTCGCAGTGCCAGTCGAGGACGATCGCGAGGTCGAAAGCCTGCTCGTGGGCCGTGAAGGCGCGATCGGGATCCCTGCCGGCCGCGGACCGTCGCTGGCCTATTCCCGCATCGTCGTGAAGGTCGGCGGGACGCTCGCGCGCCTGCCGCTGCGCGCGTTCGAACAGGCCCAGCAACGATCGGCCGGCCTGCAGGAGCTGTTCGCACGCTACGCAGCCTGCCAGTTCGCGCAGCTGCTGCAGACCGCCGCCTGCAACGCGGCGCATTCGATCGAGCAGCGGGCCGCCAAATGGATCATCGCGGCCCGGGAGCATATCGGCGGCGACGAGATCCCCCTCACCCACGAGCAGCTGGCCGGCATGCTCGGCGTCTCCCGCAGCTATGCCAGCCGCGTCATCCAGACGTTCAAGGCGAGGCGCATCCTCGCCACCCGCCGCGGCGCCATCCTGATCCTCGATGCCGCCGCGCTCGAGTCGAGCGCCTGCGCCTGCAACGACACGGTGAAGAGGCATTTTCGCGAAGTGCTGGGACGAGCGGCCTCAGCGGGGTAGAACCAACCGCGCCGCCGGAACATAATCGCGTACCCCGCATTGCCCGGACATGCCGCGGTATTATTTTCACTTCGAGGGCCAGCAGCCCCACACCGATACGACAGGCGAAGCGCTCCTCGACGACGAGGCTGCCTGGCGCGAAGCGGTCCGCCTCTCCCGCGACGTCGAGCATGCGCTACGCCCGGGCGACAGCTGGACGCTCAGCGTGTTCGACGGCACCGAGCCGGTGTTCGTGCTGGCTATGGTGACGCGGCGGTTTCGGTGAGAGGCCAGCTCGCGAGACGGGCCGGACAAGGGACGCCGATCGGTTCAGTTCAGCTGGGCGGGTAGTCCGGTCGAACAGCGTCCCAATCCGCCAGATTCCGATAGTCATTGCGCTCCGCATCTCGCGCTTCGCTTGCCGGCAGCCAAAGCACAACTTGCATTAAGGAGCGAACCGCCGTTCAATGACGGTTTTAGCCGGCAGCACATTTATACTTTCCTGGTTTTGGAATGCAGACATTTCTCATCATCATCGGCATCTGGCTGCTGATCAACGTGCTTTTCGTCGTGATCATGATGCCGCCGCGAAAGCCGCGAAGGCCGGATCGTCCACGATCGTCGGCAGGTCTTGCACCGGCTGCCGTCGAGCCCAACGCTTATCCTTTCGACGAAGACGAGAAGATCTCGCTGCGTCACACCATCATCGCCATCGCGATGGGCGCGCTGTTCTCGCTGACACCGCCGCTGCTCCAGGCGGCCGATGACATCAAGCGGCTGCTCGGAAGATGCCGCAAGGCGAAGCGCGCCGACAACGGACCGGGCGAACGATCCCTCGATACGGTGCTCGACGAACACCATGTCAAGGAGACGCAGACGTCAGCCGACCGATCCCGGTCCGACGAAGGCGACGAGCCGAAGCGCTAGCGATCGGTCTTGCTTCAACACCGATGACTTGTTCAACACCGACGACTTGGGCCTGCATTGGAACACTGCGCGCTCATAGCCGTTTGCTCACTGCGAAGGCAACGATAAGCCTCAGCCGATGACGGACACGGCCTCGATCTCCGGTGTATCGCATTGAGCCTGCGAAGGAGCCCCTCACTTGGTTAGTCCCGCGAAATGGTACGATCCGATATCGGAACGCTGGATCGCACCGCGACAGATGCGCCCGGACGCAACATCGCCGCCATCTGGCGTAAACCACATCCTCGAGTTCGAGCGAACGCTCGAAGTCCAGCGCATCTGGCGCGCGCTCGTCGATTGCTGCACGCACGATTGAATGACTTGGCGAATAGCTCGGCGCATGCAGCACGACGAAGGAACCCGCCGTCGCTCGCGCGGTTATAACCCTGCATGACTGATGCCACCTCACCCGCAAAACCCGTCGCAACCGCGATTCGCTATCTCTCAATCATCGTTGGCTGCGCCTGCCTGCTACTGGCCGCGATCTGCGTCGCCATCGCGTGCCAAGTCTTCGTCCAAACCGGCGTGTTCGCGCAATCCTATGCGATGGTAGGACTGATCAGCGCCGTATTGGGGCTGCTGGCGCTGATGCTTGCGCGGGTGTGGAAGTAGGCCGCAGTTCCTAGCTGTCGGATGGGTAGAGCCCTTGCGAAACCCATCGCTGACCTAACGCCGCTCCACGCTGGCGCCCCCGAAAATAACGAACGCAGGTCGCGGCTACTAACGCCCCGTCGGGCAAGAGACCTCGTCAACCCCCTCGCGCCGATGAGGCCCACAAGGGCGTCACGCCACTTTTCGCTCACGCGCCGGGCTGCTAGACTGACCTCATTATTTTGGGGAATTTTGATGCGCGCGACGATTTTCAATCGCGTTGCGGGGTTGGCGGCGCTGATCGCAGCCACGCTTGCTGCGGTGACGCAACCGGCATCCGCCGAGAAGCGCATCGCGCTGGTGGTCGGCAACTCCGCCTACAAGAACATCACGCCGCTCGACAACCCGTCCAAGGACGCCAGCCTGATGGCGGAGACGCTTGGCTTGCTCGGCTTCACGCTGATCGGCGGCCGCGCCCAGCTCGATCTCGACAAGGGCGCAATGGACCTTGCCGTACAGAGCTTCGGGCGGCAGGTCCAGGGCGCCGACGTCGCGCTGTTTTACTATGCCGGCCACGGAGTGCAGGTTGCCGGCTCAAACTACCTCGTGCCTGTCGGCGCCAACCCGACGCGTGAGGCCGACGTCGATTTTCAGATGACCGACGTCAATCTCGTGCTGCGCCAGATGCAGGGATCTGGCACGCGCCTCAACCTCGTGATCCTCGATGCCTGCCGCAACAACCCGTTCGGCTCACGCGGCCTTCGTTCCTCGGACGGCGGCCTTGCGCAGATGCGCGCGCCGGAGGGCACGCTGATCTCCTACGCGACGCAGCCCGGCAACGTCGCGCAGGACGGCAGCGATGGCCACAGCCCCTACACCAAGGCGCTCGCCGCGACGGTGCGGACCGCAGGCCTCGACGTGTTCCAGACCTTCAACCAGGTCGGCCTCGCGGTGAAGCGGGCCACATCGGGCGCGCAGCAGCCCTGGGTGTCGTCCTCGCCGATCGATGGCACCTTCTATTTCGTACCCCCGACACAAGCAGCGCCGCCGCAGGTCGCCGCGATGCAGCCTGATCCGCTGCCGGCGGAGCGCCTGCGCGCCGACCCGGACCGCGTGCCTTTGCGCGATGCTGCGCTGCTGAGCGAATTGAACGAGCGGCTCTACGAGCTGAATTTCGATCCTGACACGCCCGACGGCCTCACCCGCGCGATTACGAAACTGCAGCAGCGGATTTCCATGGCGCCGAACGGGGAGCCGACTGAGGGCCTGCTGCTGCGATTGCGCAAGATGGATGATCTGAAGCCGTGGGGCTCGATCGTCTACGGGCCCGACAGCAGCAAATGGGGCATCTCTTGGAACCACGCCTCGCGGCGCGCGGCGGTGGCGGATGCGCGCGGCAATTGCGCCGGCGCCAAATGCCCGATCGAGCTCTCCTTCTATGGCAAGAGCTGCGGCGCGTTCGCGATATCAGACAAATCCTGGTCGCTGGTCCAGCGTGACAGCGTCCAGCGCGCCAAGGACGCCGCGCTTGACGAATGCGGCAAGGCTGGCAAAGCTTGCCGGATTATCGGGTCCGTCTGCGCCGACGGCTCCGGCCGCTAGTACCTTTTGATTTTTGGATTGATCGCTCATGTCGCACGTTATCGCCCGGACGTTGGCTTTCGGCTCCCTCATCATCCTCGCTTCATCGTCCGCCTTCGCACAGTCCGGCAGCGCCGGCGGCGCCATCGGCAATGACGAAAAGTCGCTGTCCGGCTCGCGTTCGGATCGCTCGGCCGAGCCAGCATCCTCGGCGCGCCGCAGCAAGCCGGCGGCTGAAGAGCGCTCTGCGCCGCGCCGAAGCGGCGGTGGTGGTGTTGGCGGCGGTTTCGACGGAGCCTGGGTGGTCGTCAGCGTCGGCTGCGGCGGCTCGACCTCCGGCGCGGTCGTCGTGACCTCGGGCCGGGTCATCGGGGAAGGAGTCAGCGGCAGCGTCAGCCCGAGCGGCTCGGTTCATACGTCCGGCGCGGGCAATGGTGTGACCTTCACGGGCGCCGGCCGCCTCTCGGGCCGCAGCGGTTCCGGAACCTGGCGCCGCTCCGACGGCTGTGGCGGAACCTGGACATCGACCAAGCAATAGCGCTCGACATTGCCTGCATGCGCGGTGGAACGAACGCGCCGCAGGCCCAATTCAGGCCACATCCTCTCCGGATTTGCGGCTCATTGCCACCCAACTCTTTGACGAGAAAGGGACGGTAACGAGTTGCGTCATGCGTAATCGGGAGACCAGGATGGGCAACCGCACCGCGAAATTCATATCTGCGCTACTTGGCAGCGTGATTGCAGGCGTGCCCCTGGCGGCCGTATCGCAGAATGCACCCACGGCAGCAGCCACAACGGCAGCAAGCACGGCGAATGCGGCAAGCGACTGCCTCGGTTCGCCGAAGGGCGCCGCGCCGCAGGGCCAGCATTGGTTCTATCGCCTCGATCGCGCGACCAAGCGGCAGTGCTGGTATCTGCGCGCCGAAGGCGGCAAGGTCACGCAGAGCGCGCAGGCGACGGCTGACACGCCGACCCCGGAGTCGACCGCGCCGAAATCGGTGCAATCGGTGCAGAATGCGCGCGCCGAATACATCGCGCCGCAAGCAACCGCGCCGGCCGCAGCGAGTGCCCCACCGGCACCCCAGCAGGCGGACAGCAGCGTGCAAGCGCCTGCCGTTGCCGAACGCTGGCCCGACGCCAGCACGACCGCGCCCGCGCAACAGCCCGTAGCCACACCTGCATCGACCGCCGCGCAGCCGAGCGCGAAGCCGGCCAAGGCCCCTGCCCCTGGGACGCTCGCTGCCGCCGAAATCCTCGCCGACAAGCCGACCGGCTCGCTGCAGACGCTGATGCTCGTCATCGTCGGCGCGCTGGCACTGGCCGGCCTGCTCGCCAGCGTCATCTATCGCTTCGCCGGCGGACGCGTCCGCGTCCAGGCGGGCGACCGCCGCGTCAACTGGGACCAGCGCGAGCCGCAGGATCGCGACGACAGCCGCGCGCCCTGGCTCGAGGCCGCACCTGCCGCGGCGGCGCGCGCAGAGCGGCCACACCCGGTGGACTTCGACGCCGCGCGTCCTCAGGCCAAGCAGCTCGCCGCATTCAGCGACGCGATCGCCAGGGTCGCAAGCCAGGCCCAGCCTGCTCGGGTCGAGGATGCAGAACCCGACGAGGCCGGGATCGCGGTATTCGAAGGGGAATTCGAGATCGAGACCCCCGCGCCGCGGCTCGCCGTCAACGACGTTCACGACGAGGAGCCGGCCCACCGGGACGACGCTGAGCGCGACGATGCCGTCGACATCGACATCATCACGGCGATGCTGGAACGGCTAGCGCAGGAAGGGCCGCGGCTGTCGCAGCCTAGCCTTGAAGCTGGCCTTGAAGACCTCGCACGAAGCCCACGAGGCCAGTCCGCCGCTCGCGCTTGAGGCGTTCGGCCTTCAGGATCGACTGCACCTCGGCGAAGGCCTTGTCGACGTCGTTGTTGATCACGATGTAGTCGTACTCCGCCCAGTGACTCATCTCGTGGCTGGCGCGGCTCATGCGATTGCGGATCACCTCGTCGGAATCCTGCGCGCGCGAGTGCAGCCGCTTTTCGAGATCGGCCGCCGACGGCGGCAAGATGAAGACGCGAACCACATCGACGCTCGCCTTCTGGTGCAGCTGCTGCGTACCCTGCCAGTCGATGTCGAACAGCACGTCCTGCCCGGCCGACAGTGCCGCCTCCACCGGGGCGCGGGGCGTCCCGTAAAGATTGTCAAACACGGTGGCCCACTCCAGGAGCTTGTCACCCTTCACCATCGCTTCGAAGCGAGGCTTGTCGACGAACAGATAGTCGCGGCCGTCAACCTCGCCGGGGCGCTTGGCGCGCGTCGTCGCCGACACCGACATCTTCAGGCCGGGCTCCCGCTCAAGCAGCATCCGCGAGAGCGTCGTTTTGCCTGCGCCCGACGGCGAGGACAGCACGAACATCAATCCGCGCCGCTCGACTCCGTCAGTTCCGTGATCGCCCGTCGTCATCGATCACTCCAGATTCTGGACCTGCTCGCGAAACTGCTCGACCACGTTCTTCATGGCGAGCCCCGTATTGGTCAGCTCGATGTCGTTTGACTTCGAGCAGCAGGTGTTGACCTCGCGGTGAAACTCCTGCGCCAGGAAGTCGAGCTTGCGGCCGACCGGGCCGCCCTTGCCGATCAGCTCGCGCGCCTGCGCAATGTGCGAGGCGATGCGGTCGAGCTCCTCGCGGATGTCGGCGCGGGTCGCGATCAGAATCGCTTCCTGCATCAGGCGGTCGGAATCGAAGCGGTCGGAGGTGTCGAGCAATGTTGCGATCTGCTCGGCGAGCCTGGCCTTGATCGCCTCGGGCTTGCGGCCGGGCGCGCCTTCCGCCTTCCTGGCCAGCTGCTCGACCTCGTCGACCCGCTGGATCAGGATCTGCCCGAGCGAGGTGCCCTCGCGCTTGCGCATCTCGACGAGTTCGGCGAGCGCCTTGTCGAAGGCTTCGGCCGCGGCGGTGCGCGCGGCCTTGTCCTCCTCCTCGTCGCCCTCGGGCTCGGCGACCTCGACCACGCCCTTGATGGCGAGCAGGCCGTCGACACTCGGCGCGACGGCGTCGACCTTGCCGGCGATCATTGCGGCGGCCTTCAGGACGGCGTTGAGCACGTCCTCATTGACGCGGACGGAGGCAGCGGCGTTGGTGCGCTTGACGGTGAGATTGGCGTAGACGGTTCCTCGCGACAAAATCTCGCCGGCGCGCTTCTTGGCGTAGGCCTCGAGCTCGTCGAACCCCTGCGGCAGCCGCACCCTGAGGTCAAAGCCCTTGGCATTGACCGACTTCAATTCCCATTCGAACGTATACGGCCCGCTAGCGCCGTGGCTTCGGGCAAAGCCGGTCATGGACGACAGCGCCATCAGGTCAAATTCTCCAGAAGCATGGGATTCGCGAGGCCATCAGGCCACGCGAATCTTAAGACTATTTTGCAGGAAAGTGGAATCCGCAAAGTCCCGTAGGCAGGTCTGCGCTCAGGCTAGCGCTGGATTACCGGCGGCGACGACTGCACCGCGCCTTGGCGGGCCGGCGCGGGATTGGCGGGGCGCGCCGCCGGGGGCTTCTTCTGCTGGGTGGGCCGTGCCGGTGTAGCCGCGGTCGGCGTGTCGGCTGCGCCGGGCGCTGCGGCGGCCGCCGGCGGCGCATCCTCGGCCGGCTCGACCGTGTCGTTCTGGATCTGCTTCTCCATCGCGCGCAGCTTGGCGACGTTCTTCTGATGCGCGTCGTAGGTCTCGGTAAAGGCGTGCCCGCCGCTGCCGTCGGCGACGAAGAAGAGGTCGCGGGTACGGGCCGGATTGGCGGCGGCTTCCAGCGAGGCGCGGCCGGGGTTGGCGATCGGGCCCGGCGGCAGGCCCTCGATCACGTAGGTGTTGTAGGGCGAGGGCTGCGTGATCTCGCTGCGCTTGATCGGGCGCCCCAGCGTGCCCTTGCCGCCGACGATGCCGTAGATGATCGTCGGATCGGACTGCAGCTTGATCTTCTGCTTCAGGCGGTTGACGAACACCGCGGCAACACGGCTGCGCTCGTCGGGCTTGCCGGTTTCCTTCTCGACGATCGAGGCAAGCGTCACCAGTTGCTCCGGAGTCTTGACCGGAATGTCCTGATTGCGGCGCTCCCAGATCTCGGCCAGCACGCGCTTGTGCGCCTGCTGCATGCGCTGGATCACCTGCTCGCGCGGGGTCCCGCGCGGGAATTTGTAGGTCTCCGGCAGCAGCGTGCCTTCCCGCGGCAGCTCACGGACGCTGCCGGTGAAGATGTCGTTGTCGGAGAGCCGCGCCACGATCTGCTCGGACGTCAGGCCTTCCGGGACGGTCACGGCATGCTGCACCACCTTGCCCTCGACGATGGTGGCGATGACGTCGCGCAAGGAGGCGTTCTTCTGGAACGAATACTCGCCGGGCTTCAGGTCCGAGCTCGCCTTCAGCGCTGCGACGCTGGCGATGAACACCCACGGATTGACGTCGGTCACGCCTTCCCGGTTCAGGGTCTCGGCGATGTCGCGCTTGCCGGCGCGCTGCGGGATGTTAACGATCTTGTCGTCCTTAAGCGGTCCCGGCGCCTCGATCACCTGCCGGCCGTAATAATACACGCCGCCCGCGCCGAGCATGGCGATCAGCAGCAGGGTGATGATGGCGTTGCCGACGATCACGAAAGGATTGCGGGCGCGGTCCGACCGCTTCGGTGGCGGCGGGACCTGCTCGGGCTCAAGCGCTGCCCGCGGACTCCGGGGCGAAATGGGCGGCCTTTCACTCATCGATGCAACCTGAATCCTGCCGGTTCAATCGCGGCCCGACAATCGTTTGTCCAGCCAATGCACGCGCCCACGGGGGTATGACTATCGCCGAATACGGCAAAACGGTGGATTCGTTTCAAACGCAAACTATTGAACCAGCCGCCGGAAGATCACCGACGCGTTGGTACCGCCAAAACCGAAAGAATTCGACAACGCGACGTTGACCTCGCGCTTCTTCGCCGTATGCGGCACGAGATCGATGGCAGTCTCGACCGACGGATTGTCCAGGTTGATGGTCGGCGGCACGACATTATCGCGAATCGCGAGAATGGCGAAGATCGCCTCGATTGCGCCGGCGGCACCGAGCAGATGGCCGGTCGACGATTTGGTCGAGGACATCGCGACCTTGGAGGCGGCATTGCCGAGCAGGCGCTCGACAGCGCCGAGCTCGATCTCGTCGCCGAGCGGCGTCGAGGTACCGTGCGCATTGATGTAGTCGAGATCGGATGCCGTGAGGCCGGCGCGCTTGAGCGCGGCCGCCATGCTGCGGAATCCGCCATCACCATCGGGCGACGGCGAGGTGATGTGATAGGCATCACCCGAAAGACCGTAGCCGATCACTTCGGCATAGATCCTGGCGCCGCGGCGCTGGGCGTGCTCGAGCTCCTCGAGGACGAGGACGCCGGCGCCCTCGCCCATCACGAAGCCGTCGCGGTCCTTGTCGTAGGGACGCGAGGCCTTCTCGGGTGTGTCGTTGAAGCCGGTCGAGAGTGCGCGCGCAGCGTTGAAGCCGGCAATTCCGATGCGGCTGATCGGGGATTCCGCGCCGCCGGCGACCATGACGTCGGCATCGCCCAGCGCAATCAGACGGGCGGCGTCGCCGACCGCATGCGCGCCGGTCGAACAGGCCGTGACCACCGAATGGTTCGGCCCCTTGAGACCATGCTTGATCGAGACATAGCCGGACGCGAGATTGATCAGGCGGCCCGGAATGAAGAACGGCGACACCCGGCGCGGCCCGCGTTCCTTCAGGAGGATCGCGGTCTCGGCGATGCCGTTGAGGCCGCCGATGCCGGACCCGATCATGGTTCCGGTCGCGCATTTGTCCTCTTCGGACTCGGGATGCCAATTGGCATCGTCGAGCGCCTGGCCCGCAGCCGCCATGCCGAAGATGATGAAGTCGTCGACCTTGCGCTGGTCCTTCGGCTCCATCCAGATATCGGGATTGAAGCTGTCGTTAGTGCCGTCGCCGCGCACGACCGTGCAGGCGTATTTGGTCTGAAGATCGGAGACGTCGAAGCCCTCGATCCTGCGCGCCCCACTTTCGCCGTTGAGAATCCGCTTCCAGGTCGGCTCGACGCCACAACCGAGTGGCGACACCATGCCGAGACCCGTGACGACAACCCGCCTCATATCCGAAAACTCCGCATCGAAAGATTCACGGCCAATAACAAGAAACCGGCTGACCGCTGGTCAGCGGCCCGTCCGGTTTCAATGTTGTCCCCGCGAAAATTAAAGAGCCTTAGCTCTTCGCGTTCTTCTCGAGAAACTTCGTGGCGTCGCCGACGGTGAGAATCGTCTCCGCGGCATCGTCCGGAATCTCGCAACCGAATTCTTCTTCGAACGCCATCACCAGCTCGACGGTGTCCAGACTGTCGGCGCCAAGGTCGTCGATGAAGCTCGCTGCGTCGACAACCTTCTCGGGTTCAACACCAAGGTGTTCGACCACGATCTTCTTAACCCGCTCGCCAATCTCACTCATTGCATAACCTCGTGTTGTTCCCTGTAGACCCGACCCCCCGGGACGATACGAGCCGTCGTGGTCGTTGACTGCCTTCG
Organism: Bradyrhizobium cosmicum; assembly: GCF_007290395.2. Classification (NCBI taxonomy): domain Bacteria; kingdom Pseudomonadati; phylum Pseudomonadota; class Alphaproteobacteria; order Hyphomicrobiales; family Nitrobacteraceae; genus Bradyrhizobium; species Bradyrhizobium cosmicum. The sequence goes on from NZ_CP041656.2 coordinate 4,321,031, forward strand.
CTTACGAACTTTGATTTGGCCCCACCTTAACTGATAGAGGCCCGGCGAACGACGGCCAAGGCTCCGCATCGCCAATATACAGGGTTTCAAAAACCTGCAATGGCGTTCTTTGCCCATCCGTTGAAGGTCCGGTTATCATACTTCAACTGCCTTGACTACACGCCTCATTTCGCTCCGGAAACGGCCGTTTGCCGCATCCCGCACCGCCCTCGCGGGCGGTCTGCGGAACGAACGTCAGATCATGGCCATGCCGCCGTTGACGTGAATGGTTTGCCCCGTGACGTAGGCTGCTTCGTTCGAACTGAGGTAAACGGCGGCTGCCGCGATGTCCTCCGGCGTGCCCAGGCGGGCGGCCGGAACTTTGCTCAGAATCGTTTCGCGCTGCTTGTCGTTGAGCGCATCGGTCATCGGCGTCTTGATGAAGCCGGGTGCAATGCAGTTCGCAGTCACGCCGCGCTTGGCATATTCAGCACCGAGCGTCTTGATCATGCCGATCAGACCGGCCTTCGACGCGGTGTAATTGCCCTGGCCGGGATTACCGGTGACGCCGACCACCGAAGTGATGGCGATGATGCGGCCGAAGCGCTTGCGCATCATCAATTTGGTGGCGGCGCGCGCCAGGCGGAACGTCGAGGTCAGGTTGACGTTGATGACCTCGTCCCAGTCCTCGTCGCGAAGCTGCACGAAGAGATTGTCGCGGGTGATGCCGGCGTTGGCGACGAGAATGTCGACCTGGCCCATCGCAGCTTCCGCAGCAGGCACTAGCGCCTCGACCTCGTCGGCCTTGGAGAGATTGCAGGGCAGCACGTGGGTGCGCTCGCCGAGCTTGCCCGCAAGCTCGTCCAGCACCTCCTTGCGCGTCCCTGAGATCGCGACCGTGGCGCCCTGCGCGTGCAGCGCCTTCGCGATCGCGCCGCCGATGCCGCCAGTCGCGCCGGTGACGAGCGCCTTCTTGCCAGTCAGATCGAACATTCGAAGACTCCTCTAGACCTGCTTCGCAGCGGCCAATGCATCCTTGGCGCCGGCAATGTCATTCGGACCGCCGACCGCAACGCCGACGGCGCCGTCCGCAATGCGCTTGACGAGGCCGGTCAGCACCTTGCCGGCACCGATCTCGAAGAAGCGGTTGACGCCCTGCCCCGCCATATAAGCAACCGACTCGCGCCAGCGCACCGTGCCGGTGACCTGCTCGACCAGACGGCGGCGGATCTCGTCGGGATCGGTGATCGCGCTCGCCAGCACGTTCGATACCAGGGGTGCGGCCGGCGGCTTGATCGTGACCTTCGCCAGCGCCTCCGCCATGGCATCGGCGGCGGGCTGCATCAGCTTGCAATGGAACGGCGCGGACACCGGCAGCAGCATCGCGCGCTTGGCGCCTCTGGTCTTGGCGATCTCGACGGCGCGATCGACCGCGGCCTTGTCGCCGGAGACGACCACCTGCCCGCCGCCATTGTCGTTGGCGGCCTGGCAGACCTGGCCCTGCGCCGCCTCGCTGGCGACCGCGATGGCGGTCTCGTAGTCGAGGCCGAGCAAGGCGGCCATCGCGCCCGCGCCAACCGGGACGGCCTTCTGCATTGCGAGACCGCGGGTGCGAAGCAGCCGCGCGGTATCTGAAATCGTCAGGCTGCCGGCAGCGGCCAGCGCCGAATATTCACCGAGCGAGTGACCGGCAACGAAGGCCGCGTCCCGCCCGACGGAAAAACCCGCTTCGGCCTCGAGAACGCGCAGCGTGGCGACGGACACGGCCATCAGCGCCGGCTGGGCGTTTTCAGTGAGTTGGAGGGTTTCGGCCGGACCATCCCAGATGATGGCGGTAAGCTTCTCGCCGAGCGCGGCATCGACCTCGTCGAATACGGCGCGCGCCGCCGGAAACGCGTCGGCCAGGGCCTTGCCCATGCCGACCGCCTGGGACCCCTGCCCTGGAAATGTGAATGCTGCCGTCATCGGCGCTCCCTGCTTGTCGGGCGTGATCCCTGCGAGAAACCGGCAACCGATGACGCACGGCCTTAGGCCATGGTTCCGGATCATGCTCCAAAGGGGGCCGTAGACACTGTCCGGGGCCGGAATGTCAAGCCAAGATAGGAGCTTCGCCCCCCATTCAACTGGGGATGCGGCCCCTCAAAATCCACCATTGGCCTGGTTGGCATCGACCGCCGCCCCGGACTGCGCACGGCGCACGCTGCTGACCAATTGCCCTGGCCGGTCGTCGCGATTCGGCTTCGTCGTCGCAAGCCGCAGGACCGCCGCGTAGCCCGGCTGCACCTCCATGCGCCCCGCATGCCGGCTCTCGCTGAGCAGGCGATGGACCTTGGGCAGATTGTAGCAGGGCACGTAGAACAGCAGGTGATGCTCGAGGTGATAGTTCACGTAGTACGGCGCGATGAACAGACGCTCGAGAACATTGGCATGCGTGGTGCGGGTGTTGCGCAGGGGATCGCTGCTATCAGGGACGACAGCATGCTCGGCGATGTTGCGGATGCGGGTGATGACCATCATCCAGGTCAGGAGCGGCACCAGCCATAGCAGCGGATAGGCCCACCACACGCCGGCCGCCGCAAGTGCTGCGAACATCGCGGCGTTGACGAGACATTGCGGACCGAGCTTCTCCCGGAAATGCGCCGCGCGCTGGCGCCACGGCCAGTCCTTCGGCCCAAGCGCGTTGAGCAGTTGCGCCTTGCGCTGCAGGTAGCCGGTCTGCCCGGTGATGTCGCGGATGAACTTGCGGCGGTAGCTCAGCTTCGTGATCGGAAACGGCGCCGACAGCACGAGATCAGGATCGTCTTCCTGCTGGGTGCGCGCATGATGCTGCAAATGATAGCGCCGATAGGCACGGGTCTCGGCGAAAACCGGATAAGCGCAAAACCACTGGCTCAGCGCCAGATTGGTCTTCTCGTCAGCGGACAAGCAGCCATGCGCGCCGTCATGCATCAGGATCGCAAGTCCGAGCTGGCGCGAACCGATGACGGCGACGGCGAAAACATAGGTCAGCGGATTGGGCCACCACGCGACCAAAGCGATTGCACCTATGATCAGCGCCCAGGCATGCGCGATCAGCGCAACGCCCTTCCAGGTCACGCGCTGGCGAACGTCGGCGAGCTGGCCGTCGGTCAGGAAGTCGCGGGCACGCATGCGAAGCGCGGTCATGGCTCACCCCTCCTCATTCGAATTGCCTGATGCGCCGCGCTCGTCGACGAGACGCAGGCGCGCAATGTCGCCGGCCGTCTTCGCCTGCTCGCCCAGCACGCGCAGCATCTCGACACAGAGCGCCTCGGGCGAACGGCCCATGGCATAGCCTTCGAGAATGATTCCGATGGCGACGGCCCAGAACCGTCGCGAGCTTTCGTCGGGCGCGCGCAGGGAGCGCCAGCCGCGGCGCGCGACCTGGCCCGCATAGGCCCGCGCGCCCTCGCTGTGCAGGCGCTCGATGGTGCGCTCGACCAGCGGCGCGAGATCCTGGCGCCGCCGCGTCAGCGCCAGCGCCTCGGCGAAGAAGGCGACCGAATCGCTCGCCGTCACGGTCTCGGCCAACGCGCGCGTGTAGTCCCGCGGCGTATGCGCTGTCAGCGCCGCCTGTTCGGTCGCCCGCGCCAGATACAGCAATTCGCGGCAAGCGCATTCGACGAACAGCGCCTCCTTGGTGCGAAAGTAATAGGTGATCTGGCTCGGAAACGCGTCCACGGCGGCCGCGATATCGGTGATCGCGGTCCCGGACAGCCCGCGCTCCCGGAACAGCGGGCTCGCCGCGTCCAGCAGCAGCGACCGCATCTTGCGGCCGGCGGAGCGCGTAGCCCGCGCGAAATGCTTGGGGTCGCCAGCCGCCTCAAGCGGTTCATGGACCGGCCTTTTAGCCATCAAATCCTCCCGTTGGTTTATTTGTATGACGTACAAACAAAAAAATCAAGCCCGTGTGGTATTGGAGGACAGGACTGGCGCGGCCGCCAAGGGCGATCTGGACCGAACAGCCGGCCTGCAACCTTGCAAAGCCGGCCAAAATCCGTATAAGGCGCGCATCCGCAGACCCCGGCCGGGAGCTGAACGGACGGTCTCAGCAAATCATTCGTGATTTTGGTGTGGCAGGGCCAGTCGGCCCGTCGTCCCGTGTTTCCGCCTTCTGAGCTTAATCCCAGAGTCCTTTCCGAAGGCCTCTTAAGGGCTTGACGCCGGGCGATGCGCCAACATGAGGAAAGGACTTCCATGGCTCTCTATGAGCATGTTTTTCTCGCGCGCCAAGACGCGAGCACGCAGCAGGTCGAAGAGCTGACTGCGCAGATGACCGGCATCGTCGAGGGTCTCGGCGGCAAGGTCACCAAGACCGAGAATTGGGGCGTTCGCTCCCTCACCTACCGCATGAACAAGAACCGCAAGGCGCACTTCGTGCTGCTCAACATCGACGCGCCGTCCGCGGCGATCGCCGAGATCGAGCGCCAGGAGCGGATCAGCGAAGACGTGATCCGCTATCTCAGCGTCCGCGTCGAAGAACTCGAAGAAGGCCCGTCCGCGATGATGCGCAAGGCTGATCGCGACCGCGAGCGTGACGACCGCGGCGGCGGCTTCCGTGGTGATCGCGAAGGCGGTGGCTTCCGTGGCGACCGCGAGGGCGGTTTCCGTGGCGGTGATCGCGACGGCGGCGGCTTCCGCGGCGATCGCGGCCCACGCCGCCCGCGCGACGAAGCTGAAACCACCACGACGGATACGGAGTAAGATCAATGGCTGAAGCTGGTGCACGCCGTCCGTTTTTCCGTCGTCGCAAGAGCTGCCCGTTCACGGGCGCGAATGCTCCGAAGATCGACTACAAGGACTCCAAGCTGCTGATGCGTTACGTCTCCGAGCGCGGCAAGATCGTGCCGAGCCGCATCACCGCGGTGTCCGCGAAGAAGCAGCGTGAGCTCGCCCGCGCCATCAAGCGCGCGCGGTTCCTGGGCCTGCTGCCCTACGTCATTCGCTAAGACCAATCCGGCCGGCGGCGACATCGCCGCCGGCCGCACACCAAAACGCGATGATGATTCATCGCATTTTGGGTTGTCGTTTGAGCATGATCTTTTCGGGAAAACCGCTACACACTTTTCCGGATCGTGCTTTGATCTCATAAGGCTTCCGGGTCGTCCGGTCGCCGATGGTTGGGGCAACACGCCTCTAACCGCTCGAAGGGAGCGGGACAGCTGATGATGGCTTTTGGACTGATAGCCCTGATCGCCGGCGCTGCGTCGGCCCTGATGTTCGCCTCGATCGTTTCGGGCGCGCTGATCTCGCTCGTCCTGTTCTATCTCGCCCCGCTGCCGCTGATGGTCGCCGCGATCGGCTGGGGGCCGCTTTGCGCCAGCGCCGGCGGCATCGCGGCCGCGGTCAGCCTCGGCGCCCTGTTCGGCCTGCCCTACTGCATCGCCTTTGCCGTCACCGTCGCACTGCCGGCCTGGTGGCTCGGCCATCTCGTGCTGCTCAGCCGTCCGACGGGACCTGCCACGCCGGCCACCGCCACCGCGCCGCCGGCGGAACCCGAGCTCGAATGGTATCCGGTCGGCCGCATCCTGCTGTGGATCGCAGGCTTCGCCACGCTGACCACGATCGCCGCACTGCTCACGCTCGGCACCGACGCCGAGACCATCACCGGCACGCTGCGGCGCGGTTTGATGCGCCTCCTCCGCAGCACCGATCCGCAGACATCAGGCGAAGCCAGCCAGTTCGTCGACGCGATGGTGCGCATCGCCCCGGCCGCCGCCACGATCGTCGCGATGATGACGCTCACGCTCAATCTCTGGCTCAGCGCCAAGATCACGGCGACGTCGGGCCGGCTGCGGCGTCCCTGGCCAGACATGAAGACGGCGGAGCTGCCGCCGATGACGCTGGTCGGGCTCTGCGTCGCGCTCGCCTTCTGCTTTACCGGCGGGCTGCTCGCGATCGCCGCGCAGATCACCGCGGCGGCGCTGATGATGGGCTATGCGTTCACCGGCTTTGCCGTTCTGCATACGCTGACGCTGGCACTGAAGAGCCGCACCTTCTGGCTCGGCTCGACCTACGCCGTCGTCGTGGTGTTCGGATGGCCGGTGATCGCGATGGTGATCCTCGGCATGGCGGACGCCGTGTTCGGCTTCCGCGAGCGCTTCCTGCGCAGCCGGCAGCCGCCGCCGCTGCCAACCGCTTGAGTTCAAGTTCGAAAATCCACACTCACCACTTCAACACTCAACACTTCAAAGGAGAACGAATATGGAAGTCATTTTGCTGGAACGCGTGAGCAAGCTTGGCCAGATGGGCGAAGTCGTGAAGGTCCGCGACGGTTATGCCCGCAATTTCCTGCTCAAGCGCGGCAAGGCGCTGCGTGCCACCGCCGACAACAAGGCCAAGTACGAAGGCATGAAGGCCGACCTCGAGGCCCGCAACCTTCAGTCCAAGGGCGAGGCGTCCAAGGTCGCCGAGAAGATCGAGGGCAAGAACATCATCGTGATCCGTCAGGCCTCGGAAGCCGGCCAGCTGTTCGGATCGGTCAACGTGCGTGACATCGTCGTCGCGTTCGAAGCTGACGGCATTTCGCTGTCCCGCCCGCAGGTCCAGCTCGACGCACCGATCAAGACCATCGGCAAGCGCTCCATCACTGTTGCCATCCACCCCGAGGTCGAAGTCCAGATCAGCGTCACGGTTGCGCGCAGCCAGGACGAGGCCGAGCGCATCAACCGCGGCGAGGACATCTCGACCCGCAACGAGGACCGCGATGCAGCCGCCGAGGCAATCGCCGCCGCTGGCGAGTTCTTCGATCCGGAAGCCCAGCAGGACGACGAGCCGGCCCCGGCTGCGGAAGAGACCGAGAAGTAAACCTCGCGTTCATGCGCGAAGCGAAGCCCGGCCGCGCTAAGCGGCTGGGCTTTTCGTTTTTGTGGCGACATCCTCGCTCAACATCGAGATCGAGGCGAGCGCCGTTGCGGTATGCTTCTCGACGCCGTCGCTGACGCAGAACACGTCGGCGGCGACCACGGAGACCTGGCGGCCCGGCTTGATCACCCTAGCCCGGCAGATCAGTTTCTCGCCGATCGCCGGCGACCACAGATTGAGCTTGTACTCCGCCGTCAGCGCCGGCTGGCCGCGCGAGGTGGCCGCTGCGATCGTCGTGGCGTTGTCGACCAGGAAGGCGGTGACGCCGCCGTGGAAGAAGCCATGCTGCTGGAGCAGCTCCGGCCGGCGATCGACCGCGATCGTGCATTTGCCGCGCGCGAGGTCCGAGAGCTCGGCGCCAACCAAATTCATGAAACCCTGCCGCCCGACATTGACGTGGATGCGCTCGGCAACGGCGGCGAATTCGGGATCTGCTTCGTCTTGCATGATACCTCTCATCGTTTCGTAATGCGCTCGGGCGGGACCAGCGCGCGGATGGCGCAGGCGATCAGCGTGTCCGCTTCGGCCCGGGGATCGGAGCGATCGCGCCCCGAGAGGAACGCGCGGCAGAAGATCTGCGCCGGCCCGATCAACTGGCTGACGAACATCACCGGCGTCATCGGCAGCAGCTCGCCGCCGGCAACCAGCGGCGCGCGCCAGCGCTCGATGCCTTCGGCCAGCCGCGCATTCTGCGCGCGCTGAGCATCGCGCACATCCTCGCCCCATTCGCTGCGCGATATCTCGAAAAGATAGCGCGCCTCGCGCCGGCTCGAGGCGACCCAGTCGAGATGCGCCCGGATCAGGCGATCGATGCCCTGCCCGGCATCAGGCACTGGATCGAGCGCAGCCAGCACCGCGGCGTGATAGTGCCTGAGCACCTCCAGGAAGAGCGCCCCCGCGAGCTCCTTCTTCGATCCGAAGACATGAAAGAAGCTACCGTTGGAGGCGCGCGCCCTGGTGCGGATCGCAGCCACCGTCGCGGCCTCGAAGCCGACGCGGTCGAACACGACAAGCCCGGCCGCCAACAGGTCCTCACGCACGCTCGCCGTCATCGACGCCTCCTAGAGTTCTACTCTAGAGTAATACTCCAATTTGCGTCAAGACGATGCGAAGGCCGCGATGAGCGGCCTTCGCAAATGGAGAATGGGAATTTGGCTTAGCGCGAAATCGGCGGCGCGGGTGGTCCCGACGACTCCGCCGGCGGCGGGGCTGCGGCGGTCGCGGGCGGCGCCGGCTCCTGCGGCTTGGCCGCAGCCGGCTCGGGGGCCGCAACAGACGCGGCCGGCTTGGGAGCAGGCTCTTCCGCCGGCTTGGGCTCGGCGGGCTTGGCAGCGGCCGGCGCGGCGGGCGTCACCTGAGGGACCGGATCGGGCCGCAGCGCGGGAGCTTCGCTGCCGCGCGGCTCGACCTTGGCGCTATCAGGCTTGGGCTCAGCGGGCTTCTCGGGCTCGACCTTCGCGGTGTCGGGCTTAGTTTCCGGCTCGGACTCCGCCTTCGGCTCGCTCTTCTTGTCCTCCGTGGCCGGCGCGGCGGCGTCGACCTTCGGTGCCTCCTCGGTCCCGGGCTTGCCGCGGCGCTTGGCCTTGCGGCCTTCGGGCGCGGCCTCGGGCTTCGCGCCGTCCTTCGATCCCTCCTCGGCCGGCCGTGCAACGCGCTTCTGGCGCGCGCCTTCGGCGGCCGGAACTGCGCCCTCGCCTTCCGGCTTGGCGGCGTCCTGCGAGCGCTGGCGGCGACCTTGATGCTCAGGCGCCTGTGCGGGATTGGTATTGGCTTCCTTGGCGCCGTCCTTCTTGTCCTTGCCGTCCTTGTTGCCGTCCTTGGCCTGGTACCGGGTGTCGGTGGCGCCGTTGGAGACGAGGTAGGAGGCCAGCACGCCGGCCATGTCGGAACTGGTGGTGTAATGCTGACGCAGGAAGCCCGGCAGCGACCCTGGCGCCACTGTCTTCAGGAGTCCCCTCGGGCTCTTGTGGCAGGCGTTGCAGGTCTGCGCGAAGAGCTGGGATGGGGCCTTGCCGGCCTCGAGGTTCGTCGCCTGCGCAAGAACGGAGTCGGTCGCGCCGAAGCCGATCAGAAGCACTACCGTCGCGAGGCTGAGCGCTCGGCTCGACATTCCCATCATCTCCATTGAATTTCCGCGAATGCAGCCGGCATCCGCGCGGCGGCGGTCACCTTTTAGCGGATTGAGCCGCGAATGGAAGCAGCCTCCATGCGCAAGGATGTGATTAAGCAGTTTTGGAATATCGGCTGTGATCACAGTGCAATAGCGCGGCGGCTCGCTTGAACCAAGCAAGCCTTGCCCGGCGGCGCAGCCTCGCCGGAAAGCGGCACAACGTCGCAAAGCCACGGTGCCGCAGCCGCCCGGTTGCGCGCGTTCAGTGGCGGCTCCGAGCCGACGCGGGAAGGTGAATGAAGACCTAGTGACGGAGGGTGGACAGCGGGAACGACGCCGGCAGGGCCAGGTGAGCGCGCAACTGTGCAAGCGTTTCGGTGCCTATCGGCTCTCGGCGGATTTCGGGCTGCTCGGCATATTGCATGGCAGCGATCAGCCCGGACAGCCAAAGCCGGCTGCCTGCCTCGCTTCGCCAGATCTGCTGCTGCCGTTCTGGCCGCATTGCTTGCCTCGTCTCCACGGTGGCGGGCCATTGGGAATAATGCCCTGCCGACCCACCTGTTCCGACCGTACCCCCGAAAGAATCCGGGGAGATGTGATCTGTTTCACACAAGTCTTGTCGGGCCTGGCTTAGACCGTCGCCATGAGCAAGCAGACCCAAACCTCATTCGACGTGCAGGACGACCTCCGCACCGATTACGCCCTGATCGCCACCGGCGTCGGAGCGGCCCTTGTCGCGCTGGTCTACCTCCTGCTGGTCTGAATCCGAGCCGAGAGCTCCCAGCGTGCACTTCGCGCGCTTATCGATACGTCTGCGCGCCCATCCACCAGGTTCATGACATCCGGATTTTTCCGCAGCGCGGTCGCGGCGCCTTGCGGGCCGCGCGCGAGTTCCGTGAAAATCCGTCAAGCGTGGTGCGCGCTGCGGCTGCCAATCATCCACCATTTTAATGATCGGTTGATAGCGGCCAGCTTTCACTTCCGCTTCCGCGTCAGTCGGCGCTTTATCCCGGCCCCGCATCCGCCCCAGAAAATTGCTATCGCTCGACCATGGCCCTCACTGATTCGAACGTCCTCAAACTCGCGCCCGAGCCGGGAACTCCCGCCTACCGGAGCGCGCCGCATAATATCGAGGCGGAACAGAGCCTTCTGGGCGCGATCCTGGTCAACAACGATGCCTTCTACCGCGTCTCCGACTTCCTGGAGCCGAAGCATTATTTCGAGCCGCTGCATCAGACAATCTACGAGACCGCCGGCAGCCTGATCCGGATGGGCAAGATCGCCACGCCCGTCACGTTGAAGACGTTCCTCCCCGCCGACACCGATGTCGGCGGCATGACCATCGGGCAGTATCTGGCGCGGCTCGCGGCCGAAGCGACCACCATCATCAACGCCCAGGACTACGGCCGCACCGTCTACGATCTGGCGCTGCGTCGCGACCTGATCGGCATCGGCGAGGACATGGTCAATGTCGCCTATGACGCGCCGGTCGACTTCGCGCCGCGGGCACAGATCGAGGACGCCGAGCGCCGGCTGTACGAGCTCGCCGAATCCGGCCGCTATGACGGCGGCTTCCAGAAATTCTCGCAGGCGTTGGCGGTCGCGGTCGATCTCGCCGCAAAGGCGTTCCAGCGCGACGGTAAGCTGTCGGGCATCTCGACGGGTATGCGCGACCTCGACACCAAGATGGGCGGCCTGCAGCACTCCGATCTCATCATCGTGGCGGGACGTCCCGGCATGGGCAAGACGTCGCTGGCGACGAACATCGCCTACAACGTCGCGCAAGCCTATGTTCCCGAGATCCAGGCGGATGGCACCACGAAGGCCGCCAATGGCGGCGTGATCGGCTTCTTCTCCTGCGAAATGTCGGCCGACCAGCTCGCCACGCGTATCGTGGCCGAGCGCACCGGCATTCCCTCCTCCCACATCCGCCGTGGCGGCATCACGGAAGGCGATTTCGAGAAGATCCGCCAGGTTTCGATCGAGCTGCAATCGCTGCCTTTCTATGTCGACGCGACCGGCGGCCTGTCGATCGCGCAGCTGATGGCGCGCGCGCGCCGGCTGAAGCGGCAGAAAGGTCTCGATCTGCTCGTGATCGACTACATCCAGCTGTTGTCGGGCTCGGGCAAGCGGAGCGACAACCGCGTCCAGGAAATCACGGAGATTACGACCAGCCTGAAAGCGCTGGCCAAGGAGCTCAACGTCCCCGTGATCGCGCTGTCGCAGCTCTCGCGTCAGGTCGAATCGCGCGACGACAAGCGGCCGCAGCTCTCCGACTTGCGTGAATCGGGCTCGATCGAGCAGGACGCCGACGTCGTGCTGTTCGTTTACCGCGAGGAATACTACCTCGCCATGAAGGAGCCGCGCCCGGGCACGCCTGAACACGAGAAGTGGCAGCTTGACATGAGTCTTGCGCACGGAAAGGCCGAAGTCATCATCGGCAAGCAGCGCCACGGCCCGACCGGCACCGTCGATCTGGCCTTCGAAGCCTCGGTCACGCGGTTCGGCGACCTCGCGTCTGACGCTCAATTGCCGGATCGTAGCGGCAACGACTACTGAGTTCCTTGAACCAAGCCTGCCTCTTGCGTAAAACGGCGCCATGACAATGGCGTCCGACCCGAAAATGATCCCGCAATCCGGCCTCCTCTCCGTGGAGGCCAATCAGGCCGCCGCGCTCGCACCCTATGGCGGCGTACTCACAGTCGATCTCGACGCCATCATCGCCAACTGGCGCAAGCTCGAGAAGACGGCGGTACCGGCCGAATGCTCGGCGGTGATCAAGGCCGACGCCTATGGCTGTGGCGCCGAGCAGGTCTCGCGGGCCCTGAGCAAGGCCGGCTGCAAGACCTTCTTCGTCGCCACCATCGAGGAAGCGCGCAAGGTCCGCGGGGCCGTGCCGGAAGCCGCGATCTATGTGCTCGGAGGCTATTTCCAGAACACCGGCGAGCACTACGCCAGCATCAACTGCCGGCCGGTGATCGGCGATCTCAACGAACTCGCCGAATGGGACGTGTTCTGCCGCCGCACCGGCTGGACCGGGGGCGCTGCCATCCACATCGACACAGGCATGAACCGGCTGGGGCTGACGCTTGCCGAGGCGCAGGCGATCATTCCCCGCATCAATGCCGGCGACCACGGCATCACGCTGGTCATGAGCCATCTGGTTTCGGCCGAACAGCTCAACAATCCCGTCAACGCAAAGCAGCTCGCGACCTTCCGCGGCATCGCCAGCGAATTCTCCGGCGTGCCGGCAGCGCTTGCCAATTCGTCAGGCATTTTCCTCGGCGCCCCGTTCCAGTTCGACCTGGTGCGGCCCGGCGCGGCGCTCTACGGCGTCAATCCGACGCCGGAGGCTGACAACCCGATGCAGCCGGTCGTGGACCTCAAGGCGCGCATCGTGCAGATCCGCAACGTCGAGCGCGGCGAGACCGTCGGCTATGGCGGCACCTGGACCGCACGCAGGCCAACGAAGCTCGCGATCATCGCGGTCGGCTATGCCGACGGATATTTCCGCGCCGCCAGCTCCAATGACGGCACCCGCGGCGCCGAGGTGATCGTCGCGGGCAAGCGCTGTCCGGTGGCGGGCCGCGTGTCCATGGATCTGATCGCGATCGACATCACCGACCTGCCGCCCAATGCGGCGCGGCGCGGCCATTTGGTGACGCTGATTGGCGAAGGCATCACCGTCGACGAGCTCGCGCATCATTTCGGCACCATCGGCTACGAGGTGCTGACCAGCCTCGGCCACCGCTACGCCCGCGTCTACAAGGGCGGCAACGTGGCGGAGCCCTTGGCAAAGCCGGCAGCCGCGCAAGCCGCCGAGCAGCCCCCCGCCCCGCCGCCGATCGAGCAACCCGCGAACCCGCCGCCGCTGCCGTCCTGACGGAGACGCGTGTGCCCCGGACGCAGCGCAGCGCTCCTTCAGCGGTGCACTGCAGAGCCGGGGCCCATCTCTCAACAGTGTACCGTGTCGCCTTCCTAGTCCCGTCTCGCGCTGCACGCGGCCAGGGCACGAGAGGGAACGCTTACTTCTTCTTCCGGCCGTCGAGCGCCGTCTTGCAGGACTCGCTGAGCTGGTCGCGCTTGGCGTTGAGGCAGGCGATGATCTTGCCGCCGCCCGGCACGATGCCGGCGCAGAATTTGTCATAGTCCGCCTTGCATGCACCGCGCGGATCGGACGACTGTGCCGAAGCCGCTCCGGAGATCGCGACAACGACGACGAAAGCAGCAAGGTTCAACTTGGACATTGTATCTCCGGTGAAGGAAAGCAGAAGCGTCAGCTCTACATGAAGATTGCGACATTCAACATCAACAACATCAATCGCCGCCTGCCCAATCTGTTGGCATGGATGCGCGCGGCAAAGCCCGATGTCGTCGCGCTTCAGGAATTGAAGGCAAGTGATGGCGAATTTCCGGCGGCCGCGCTCGAAAAGGCCGGCTATGGTGCGGTCTGGTGTGGACAGAAGACCTGGAACGGCGTCGCCATCCTCGCCCGCAATGCCGAGCCTGTGCTGACTCGCGATCGCCTGCCCGGGAAGCCTGACGATCACGAGGCGCGCTACATCGAGGCCGCGGTGCGCGGCGTCATCGTCACCAGCCTCTATCTGCCAAACGGCAATCCGCAGCCAGGTCCGAAATTCGACTACAAGCTCGACTGGTTCGCGCGCCTCAGGCGCCACGCCAAGACCTTCATCAAGCAGGATCTGCCTGTGGTGCTCGCCGGCGACTACAACGTCGCGCCTGATACGATCGACATCTATCCGACCCGCTCATGGGACAAGGATGCCCTGATCCAGCCCAAGAGCCGCGCAGCGTTCGCGTCGCTCGTCGAACAAGGCTGGTGCGATGCGATCCGCGAGCTGAATCCGGAGAAACACATCTACACGTTCTGGGACTACAAGCGGAACCGCTGGCCGCGTGATGCGGGCCTGCGGCTCGACCACCTCCTGCTCAGCCCTGCCCTCGTCTCACGGCTGGCGAAAGCCGGAGTCGACAAGAAGGTTCGCGGCGAGGATGGCGCCAGCGATCACGCGCCGGCATGGGTGGTGCTGAAGCAACGTTGATGCGCAGGGCTCGCCGCTGCTGGCAATATGCTGTCAGCAGCGCAACCCGGTCACGAAGCCTCGTTCCCGGACAGCCGCCTGGCGTTCGCGGCCACATGCTCGCGATAACGCCGGACGATTGTCCCCGGCGTTGCCCCGGCAAGCAGGCTCGCGGCCGCCTCGAAAGCTGCTGCGACCTTCTCACTGACCATCAGCGCGGCTTCCTGTCCGGCCGCCTCGCCGCCATGGCTGAGCTTCTCGCAGCGCAGCCGCACCACTTCGCTGGCTTCGACCGCGAGCATCACACCGGCGTACCAGGGAAAGCCGTTGTCGGAACCGCAGAGCACCGCGTGGCGGTCGAGCGCGGAGAAGGAAGGGTGATCGGGCATCGCAAAGCTCACATTCTGACGGGCGCTCCGATCAATACCCTTCAAATTTGAAAGATCCGGCCGGGGAACCGGTCGGATTGGGCTCGCCTGCGACATCGGCCGTTAACCAAGGCCCTTGACGCGCCGGCTCTGGTTATCCTACTGGTCAGACCACGATCAGACCAAAAGAGACCGGGATGGAGCTCAAGCGAGCCGCTGAGGGAGAAAAAGGGTTCGAGAAGGTGTTCGCCTTCCTGCGCGAGCGCCTGCTTGCAGGCTCGCTGAAGCCGGGCGACCGCCTGATCTCCGAGCGCGAGCTGGCAACCCTCCTCGGCGTCAGCCGGCCGATCGTCCGCGAGGCGCTTCGCGCCCTCACCGTGCTCGGCATCGTCGAGATCCGCGACCGCATCGGTACCGTGGTGACGAGACCGGACGTCTCGGTGCTGAACGACTTCTTCACCTTCGCCCTCGCCCAGCAGGCGGACATGCTCGATGACGTCATGCAGGCGCGCGTCGCGATCGAATGCCAGGCGATCCGCCTCGCCTGCGAGCGCGCCAACATTGCCGATTTCGAACGGCTGCAGCGCGCACTGGCGAAGATCGGGGACACCATCGACGAGGCCGATGCCGGCGGCATGGCCGACTTCGAATTTCATCGCGCCATCGTCGTGGCCTCGCATTCGGAGACGTTGACGGTCTTGCACGGCTCGCTGGCGGGTCTGCTGACGCACTCGCATCGCAGCCGCCGCGACTTGGTACAGGCCTTCCCATCGATGAAGACGTACCTCATCGACGACCACCGGCGCATCTTCGACGCGATCATCGCGCGCGACCCCGAACGCGCCGACGCGACGCTGCGCAAGCATTTTGCCATCGGCAACGAATACCGCAGGCGCGCCGTCGTCGGCGACATCGACAAGACCAGCGCCTCGCGCTGATCGCGGACTAACCAAGAAACGGACGAGTGACATGGGACGGAACGACAAGGGCAGCGTCGGCTTCATCGGCATCGGCACGATGGGCCTGGAGATGGTGCGTAACCTTCTGAAGGCCGGGCACGCGGTGCACGCATTCGATCTCAACGAGGCCGCCGTAACGGATATCGTCAAGGACGGCGCGACCCGCGCCAAGAGCCCGGCCGATGCTGCGCAAGGCGCCGACATCGTCATCACCATGCTACCCGACACGCCCCATGTCGAAGCGACCGTTTACGGCGAGCACGGACTGCTGAAGTCGCCCCCACCCGGCAAGCTCATTGTCGACATGAGCACGATCTCGCCGGTCGCGGTCCGCCGCATCCATGGCGATCTGCAAAAAATCGGCGTTAGCTTCATCGACGCGCCGGTCTCGGGTGGCCCGGTGGGCGCCAAGAACGCCGCACTCTCGATCATGGCCGGCGGCGATGCGAGCGCCTTCGCGCAGGCCGAGCCGTTCTTCCGCGCTATGGGCACGACCATCACGCATGTCGGCGCGTCCGGCGCGGGGCAAACGGTGAAGCTCTGCAACCAGCTGATCTGCGGCATCAACATCCAGGCCATCTGCGAGGCGCTCGCGCTTGGCCGCGCTTCGGGCCTCGATCTCAATCTGCTGCGCCGGGTGCTGCTCGGCGGCTCCGCTGCCTCCTGGATGCTCGACAAGCTCGGCCCCGCGATGATCGCGGGCGACGTCTCCGCCGGCTTCCGGATCGATCTGCAGCTCAAGGACCTCCGCCTGGTGCAGGAACACGCCCAGGCGCTGAGCGTGCCGCTGCCGGGCACGGCGCTCGTCACCAGCCAATATGTGGACGCGCGCGCACGCGGCGAAGGCAACAATGGCAACCAGGCGCTGTTCCGCGTCTATGACCGCATGACCAACCAGACCACCGGCTGAACCCGACACAATGAGCCTCCAACTCGACTTTCCCGCAGTGCTGGAGCGTTGGCCGAGTTTTCTCGGCGGCGCGGCGCTGACGCTGGAGTTGGCGGCTTTTGCGACCGTGCTCGGCGCCCTGTTCGGCACGCTCGCCGCGGTCGGCCGCGGCTCGCACAACGCGCTGATCGCGGGCGCCTGCAAAGTCTACGTCGAGTCGATCCGCAACACGCCGCTGCTGGTGCAGATCTTCCTGGTCTATTTCGGCCTCGCCAGCCTGGGGCTGAAACTCTCGGCCTTCACCGTGGCAGTGGCCGCGCTGACCATCAATGTCGGCGCCTACACCGCCGAGATCATGCGCGCGGGCTTCGAGGCGATTCCACGCGGACAGATCGAGGCCGCCGAAGGGCTGGCGCTGTCACGCCTGCAGATCTACTGGCACATCATCCTGTTGCCGGCGGTCGAGAAGGTCTATCCGGCGCTGACCAGCCAGTTCGTGCTGCTGATGCTGGCCTCCTCGGTCTGCTCGCAGATCTCGGCCGAGGAGCTCACGGCGGTCGCCAACTATATTCAGTCGGACACCTACCGCGCGTTCGAGACCTACATCATCGTCGCCGTGCTCTACATCATCCTGTCGCTGGTGATGCGCGCCGGCTTCTGGGGCCTCGGCCTCGTGCTGTTCCCGCGCCGTCGCCGGCTCGGCACACCGCTGTGAGATGACCATGGGCGGACATCTCAATATCAACCACCTGATCTTCCTCGGCCAGGGCGCGCTTTGGACCATTGGTCTATCCGTGATCGCGCTGATCGGCGGCGGCATCGTGGGCTTCGTGATCGCACTGGCGCGCATCTCGCCGCTCAAATCGGTGCGCATCGCCAGCGCCGTCTATGTTCAGCTCATCCAGGGCACGCCGCTGCTGGTCATCCTGTTTCTCGGCTATTTCGGCCTCGCCGCGATCGGCCTCAAGGTCTCCTCGCTCACGGCCGCCGGCGCTTCGCTCACGCTCTATGTCGCCGCCTATCTCGGCGAGATCTGGCGCGGCTGCATTCAGTCGGTGCCGAAGCCGCAATGGGAGGCCGCCGAAGGCCTCGCCCTGAGCCGGACCCAGCGCATGAGGAAAGTGATACTCCCGCAGGCGATCCGCATCGCGACGCCGCCCACCGTCGGCTTCATGGTGCAGATCATCAAGAATACCTCGCTTGCCTCCGTCGTCGGCTTCGTCGAGCTGATGCGCTCGGGCCAGATCGTCAACAACTCGCTGTTCGAGCCGTTCGTCATCTACGCCATCATCGCCGCCGCCTATTTCGCCATGTGCTATCCCCTGTCGCTGTTCAGCCAGAAGCTGGAGAAGCGGATGGGGCGTGGCAGATCCACCCTCGCGCCAGCCTGACATGCAGCAAAACCCGCCCTCCTCCGACCCGATCGTATCGCTTCGCGACGTGCAGAAGAGCTTTGGCCCGCTCCGGGTGCTCGACGGCGTCTCCTTTGCCGTCGAACGCGGCGAGGTGCTGGCGCTGATCGGCCGCTCTGGCTCCGGCAAGAGCACGGCGCTGCGCTGCATCGACCGCTTCGAGAAGGTCGACGGCGGCGAGATCGTCGTGTGCGGGCACCGCGTTGACCGCCCGGATGTCAACCTGCGCGCGCTGCGCCAGGACGTCGGCATCGTGTTCCAGAGCTACAATTTGTTTCCGCATCTCACGATCGAGCAAAACATCACGCTGGCGCCCAGTGCCGTGAAGGGCATGACGACGTCGCAGGCCAAGGACCTCGCGCGAAACGTGCTGGCGCAGGTCGGGCTCGAGGAGAAGCTGCACGCCTACCCGGAGCAGCTTTCCGGCGGCCAGCAGCAGCGTGCCGCGATCGCCCGCTCGCTCGCCATGCAACCGAAGGTCATGCTGTTCGACGAGGTCACCTCCGCGCTCGATCCGGAGCTCACCGGGGAAGTGCTCAAGGTGATCGAGCAGCTGGCGGCTGATGGCATGACCATGGTGATGGTGACCCACGAGATGGGCTTTGCCAAGGGCATCGCCGACCGGATCGTCTTCATGCGTCGCGGCAAGGTTCACGAGACCGGACCTGCCTCGATCCTGACGTCGCCGACGACCCCCGAACTCACGCAATTCGTGGGTACGGGAAACTTAAAATCATAACAGGGAGAGGAACTAGGGATGACCAACAAAACATTGCTGGGCGCTGCCGCCGCACTGTGCGGCCTCATCATGATAGCGGCGACGCCGGCATCGGCCGATTTGCTCGATGATATCACGCAGGCCAAGAAGATCCGTATATCGACCGACCTCGCCATCCCGCCCTCGGGCATGATGGACTCCAATATGAAGCCGACCGGCTCCGACGTCGAGGTGGCGCAGCTGCTCGCCAAGGACTGGGGGCTCGAGCTCGAGTTCATCCAGACCACCGGCGCAACCCGTATCCCGAACGTCCTGACCGGCAAGGCCGACATCATCATCTCGACACTGTCGGTGACGCCCGACCGCGCCAAGGTGATCGATTTCACCAAGCGTTATGCGACGCTGCAATCCGACGTCGGCTGCCTGAAAGCATCGACGGTCAAGGACTGGCCCGACCTCAAGGACAAGTCGATCGGCGTCTCCCGCGGCACCACGCAGGACACGACCCTGTCCAACATGAAGGACAAGGACCTCAAGATCTCCCGTTACGACGACGACGCCACCATGGTGACGGCGGCGGTGTCCGGTCAGGTCGACTGCGTCGCCTCGTCCGCGACGATCATCAACCAGATCGGCGTGAAGAACCTCTCACGCGTGTTCGAGTCCCGGATACCGCTGGCCACCTTCGACCTTGCCATCGGCCTGAAGAAGGGTGAGCAGCGCTTGATGGACAAGCTCAACGCCTGGATCACCGAGAACGTCAAGAACGGCAAGCTCAACACGATCTACAAGAAATTCCACGGCGTCGAGCTGCCGCCGGACATGCGCAGCTAAGACCAGCAACAACCGTGGCAGCCGCGCGCGGCTGCCACGGACCATGCAAAATCAAGAAGGGCATCACATGCGTCTCGTCATCGGATCCGACCACGCCGGCTGGCCGCTCAAGCAGACCGTCATCGACCACATCCGCAGCCTCGGCCACGACGTCGTCGACGTCGGCTCCTATGACGACAAGCCGGTGGACTTCCCCGACATCGCACGCGCCGTGGCGCAGAAGGTGACATCGGGCGAGGCAGCGCGCGGCATCATGGTTTGCGGCACAGGCGTCGGTGCCTCGATCGCCGCCAACAAGATGAAGGGTATCCGCGCCGCGGTCTGCCACGACATTCACTCCGCCCATCAGTGCGTCGAGCATGACGACGTCAACGTCATGTGCATCGGCGCGCAGATCGTCGGCGCGTGGCTTGCCGTCGATCTCGTCTCCTCCTATCTCTCCGCCGAATTTTCGACCGATGAGGATTTCCGCCGCCGCGTCGAGAAGCTGCGCGTGATGGACGAGCAAGGCTGACGGCCTGCAGAATGGTAGCCTGGAAATAGTTGTGCCCGAAGCCGCGGTCCCGTGACCCGGACGCAGCGCACCGCTCCTTAAGCGGTGCGCTGCAGCGCGTCCGGGACACGGAGGGCGCGACCGTGGAACGAAGCACCGCCATTCACGCCTTTCCCCTCCTCCGGCTAGACTGTTCCGATTCCCGGAGTCCTGCTCTTGGCTTTTCTGTTCGTCCTCACCGTCGGCCTGCTCGCCGGCACCATCTCAGGCATCGTCGGCACGGGATCGTCGATCATGCTGATGCCGGTGCTTGTCTATGCCTATGGGCCGAAGGAGGCCGTGCCGATCATGGCGGTCGCCTCCGTCATGGCGAATTTTTCGCGAATCCTGGCCTGGTGGCGCGAGGTCGACTGGCGGGCCTGCGCGGCCTATTCGGTGACAGGCATTCCCGCCGCCGCGCTCGGGGCGCGGACGCTGCTGGCGCTGCCCTCGCATGCCGTCGATCTGGCCATCGGCAGCTTTCTGATCGCGATGGTGCCGGTGCGGCACTGGCTGGCGCAGCACGATCTTAAGGCCAATCTCTGGCACCTCGCCATCGGCGGCGCGATCATCGGCTATCTCACCGGCATCGTGGTCTCGACGGGCCCGCTCAGCGTGCCGCTGTTCCTGTTCTACGGGCTCAGCCAGGGCGCTTTCCTCGCCACCGAAGCCGCCTCTTCGCTCGGCCTCTACTTCGCGAAATCCGTGACGTTCGAGCGTTTCGGCGCGCTGACCGGCGACGTCTTCGTGAAGGGCCTGGTCGCAGGCTCCTCCCTGATGTCAGGCGCCTTCATCGCCAAACGCTTCGTGCTGCATCTGAAGCCAGAGATGTTCCGCCTGGTGATGGACGCGATCATGATCGCTGCCGGGCTCTCGATGATCTGGAATGCAGCGCAGACGTAATCGCGGCGCGCTCAGGCGGCAAATTCCGGCGCGATCGGCGGGCTCTCGGCAAGGATGCGGCTTTCGGGCACCGCCTGTCCCTCGAGCCATTGCAGCACGGCCTCGATCGGCTGCGGCCGCTGATAGAGAAAGCCCTGCCCGAGCGTCACGCCCATCTCGCGCATGGCCTGCGCCTGCTCGGCCCGCTCGATGCCTTCGGCGACCAGCGTGAGCCCCAAAGTGCCGGCGAGCGATGCGATGACCCCGACGATCGCCTGGTCCTCCGCGCTGCCGGGAATCTCGCTGATGAAGGCCTTGTCGATCTTGACCTTGTCCAGCGGGAAGCGCCTGAGATGGGCGAGCGAGCTGTAGCCGGTGCCGAAATCGTCGAGCGCGATGGTCGCGCCGAGGCGCCGCAGGCGGTGCAGCGTCTCGGAAGCGCTGGCGATATTGTTGATCAGCGAGCCCTCGGTGATCTCGAGTTCCAGGGACGAAGGCGCAACATCGAAGCGCGCACAGGTCTCGCGCAGCTCGGCGGCGAGCGAGTGGTCGGCGAGCTCGGACGGCGGCAGGTTGATCGCGATCCGGATCTGCGGCCTGCCCGCGGACGCGAGGCGCCGCAGCGCGCGGCAGGCATCGGTCAGCACATAGCGCGTCAACCGCGCATTGTTGCCGCTGCGCTCGATCAGCGGCAGGAATTCGCCGGGGCCGATCACGCCATGCTCGGGATGACGCCAGCGAATGAGCGCCTCGAGGCCGACGACGGCCTGGCTCTCGAGATCGACCAGGCTCTGATACCAGACCTCGAATTGCCCCTCGGCGAAACCCGTAGGAATGGCGAGCTCGAGATCGCGGCGGCGGCGGTAGTCGCGCTGCAGCGCTTCGTCGAGCACCGCGACGGTGCCGGGCGCCTTGCTCTTGGCATGGTAGAGCGCGATGTCGGCAAGCGCCGGCAGGTGCGACAGCTCGGGATCGCCGGCGCGGCGCACCGCAAGGCCGATGCTGGCGCGCGGAATGACCTGCTTGTCGTGCAGGCGGATCGGCTCGGAGATGGCATTCAGCAACTGGCGCGCAAACGCCTGTGCGGTCGCTGCGTTGCTGACCTCGGGACGGATGACGACGAATTCGTCGCCGCCGAGCCGCGCGACCCAGTCCTGTGGCTCGACCGCCTCACGCAGTCGCTCGGAGATGTGCACCAGGAACTTGTCGCCGGCATCATGGCCGAAAGTGTCGTTGATGCCCTTGAAGTCATCGAGATCGATGAAGCAGAACGCGATCAGGGAGTCCAGCGAGCCGGCATCGCTGCTCAAGGTCACGAGTCGCTCGGACATCGAGCGGCGATTGGGCAGCCCCGTGAGCGGATCGTGCGAGGCCATGTGGCCGAGCCGGTCGAGCGCACCCGACGTGGTGTGCTGCATGGAATTGAAGGCACGCGCGAGCTGACCAAACTCGTTCGAGGATTTGATGTCCGCCGGATACGCGCGGCCGTCCTGCTTGCTGCGCTGGATCGCGGACATGATCGCGGCGAGCGGCTTGCCGATGAAGATGTTGGCCGAAATCCGCAAAGCGACCACGGTCGCGAGCGTTGCGAGCAGGCCGACGACGATCAGCAGCATCAGCTGGCTGCTGGTATCCGTATAAACGGTCGCATAGGAATAGACGATCGCGATGCGGCCGGCCTGAACGGCGATGTTGCCGTTGCGATAGTTGATCGGACGCGACACTTCCGCGACGGACTGATCCGACGGACGCGCCACCACACGCGCGATCGCAACCCCGGTGTCGTCGTAGACCGCCGCCGCGGCAATGGTCTCGTCGTGCATGATTTCGTTGAGCACGTTCGTGACCTGGTCGTAGCGCATTTTCCAGAGCGGCTCGGCGATCAGCTCGGCGCGGCTCTCGGCGACGCGGGCAACGCGAGCGTCCAGTTGCCTGATCTGCGACCAGAAACTCGAGACCTCGACGCCGGCGGACGCGAGCAGTTGCACCACCAGCAGCACCGGCACCGTGGCCCAGATCATCGCCCGGACCACCGAGCGGGAGCGTGAAGGCGCCGGCGTCTCGTTGCGACCCGGATCGGTCATGTCGTTACCGTTTCGCATCAGTCAGCAGTACCTTCCAGGGGCGCCAGCGACGAGATCAGCGCATCGCTGGAGAAATCGTACTGGCCGCAGCGTCCTGCCTTCGCCCTGAACCGGGTGAAATCGATCCTGTCGAAGGCACGGGCCTTGATGAGGTCGCCGACCGAGGCAAGGTTGGCGCGGGTGATCGCGGATGTCTTGACCTCGACATGAGGGGAAGCGACTGCGAAATCGCAGCCATCGGCATAGTCGCGCAAGAGCACGATCGACCAGCCGCCGAGCAGGAAGTGGCCGCCGTCCGTCATAAGCAGGCGGCCCGCCCTGATCGCGCGCAGCGCGTCCTCCGACCAGTTGAGGCCGACCACCTGGATATCCTCGCCGGGCGCCAGGCCCGCCGTCGAGGCGGCCTTGATAGCTCCGAGCGCCATCGGATCGTTTCCGGCCCAGATGCCGGCGGGCCGAATCCCCTTGCGCGAGGCCCAGCTCAGATAATTCATTGTGACCTGCTCGGCCTCGGACTGCGTCCAGTTGGCGAACAGCATCCGGTCCACCACCACATCAGGCGCGGCCGCGACCGCAAGCTGGAGACCGGCATTGCGGGCGATCGATGACGGCGTGATTTCGTCGCCGCCGATGCCGAGAATGTGGATCTTGCCGTCAGCGCTCTGCCATTTTTCGGCGCGCGCCCTGCCGATCAGGGCGTTGGCCATCCGGGCCCCCGCGGTCTGGAGATCGGTCGTGATATCGCCGAGCCAGGTTTTGAGGATTTGGCGCGGCGCTCCGAGACGCGCCGCATCGTTACCGATCAGCGTGTTCGACAACAACAGCGTCTTGACGCCGGCAGCTTCGGCAGCCTCCAGGATCGGAACGGCTGCGGATTCCTCGTTCGACAGGATGAGAAAATCCGGCTTGTCGGTGCGCGCTACCACACCGAGCCCCAATTCCTGCATGGTGCGGTAATTGCGCTCGCTGGTGAGCACCTCGACACGTGCATCGAGCTTTCGTCCGGCCGCCTGCATGGTCTGCGCGACCATGTCCCAGTAGACCTCGCCGGTCTTGCCGGGATTGACGAAAACGATGTCGAGCGGCCTTGCATCGACGGCGACGGCCCGGCTGACGGGCGCGAGAACGCCGCAGGCCATGCCCACAGCGAGCAATATGCGCAAAAATGCCGTCATCGTCCTAGCCACCCCGTATCGGTTCCGAAACTGGACCCGCGTCCGCTAACATTTGGCAAAGCCCGGCGAGCTGCGGCGACGTAGCCCTAACAAAGGGTGTATCTGCCGCACCGAATTGCGCTCATTGGAGCGCCATCGGATGCCCTCGCTGCCCGTCATTCCGTGCTATCAGCAAACTCGAGATTCCCGACTCGTTGTCCCCATGGCCAAGAACACGCTGTCCTTCGTCTGCCAGAATTGCGGCGCGGCCTATAACCGCTGGCAGGGCAAGTGCGAGTCCTGCGGCGAGTGGAATACGCTTGCCGAGGAGGACACGACCGGCAGCGTGCCGGTTTCGATCCGCTCCAAGCGCAAGGGCCGGACGTTTGCGCTGGAAAGCCTGTCGGGAAAGACCCAGGACGCGCCGCGCCTGTCCTCGGGGATGACCGAACTCGACCGCGTCACCGGCGGCGGCTTCGTTCGCGGATCGGTGCTGCTGGTCGGCGGCGATCCCGGCATCGGCAAGTCGACGCTGCTGACGCAGGCAACGAGCCTGATGGCGCGCGCCGGCCACCGCATCGTCTACATCTCCGGCGAAGAAGCCATTGCCCAGGTGCGGCTCCGCGCCGAGCGGCTCGGCCTGTCGGATGCACCGGTGCAGCTCGCGGCCGAGACCTCGGTCGAGGATATCGTCTCGACGCTCTCGGAAGGCGCGGTGCCGCGGCTGATCGTGATCGACTCGATCCAGACCATGTGGACCGACACGGTGGAATCCGCGACCGGCACCGTCACGCAGGTGCGCGCCTCGGCGCAGGCGCTGATACGGTTTGCCAAGAAGACGGGCGCCGCCATCATCCTGGTCGGCCACGTCACCAAGGATGGCCAGATCGCCGGCCCCCGCGTCGTCGAGCACATGGTCGACGCGGTCATGTCCTTCGAGGGCGAAGGCTCGCAGCAATTCCGGATCCTGCGCGCCGTGAAGAACCGTTTCGGCCCGACCGACGAGATTGGTGTGTTCGAGATGACCGGCCTTGGCCTGCGCGAGGTCACAAATCCCTCCGAGCTGTTCCTGTCCGAGCGCGACCTCGGCACGCCCGGCACCGCAGTCTTTGCGGGCATCGAGGGCACACGGCCCGTTCTGGTCGAATTGCAGGCACTGGTGGCGCCCACCTCACTTGGTACACCGCGGCGCGCAGTGGTCGGCTGGGATCAGAGCCGGCTCTCCATGGTGCTGGCGGTGCTGGAGGCCCATTGCGGGGTCAAGCTGTCCGGCCACGACGTCTATCTCAACGTTGCGGGCGGTTTGCGTATCCACGAGCCAGCGGCCGATATGGCCGCTGCGGCCGCGCTGGTTTCCTCGCTGGTTAATGCGCAGTTACCCACTGACGCGGTCTATTTCGGAGAGATTTCACTCTCCGGTGTCATTCGCCCGGTTGCGCAGACCCCGGCTCGGTTGAAAGAAGCGGCCAAGCTCGGCTTCAAGCGCGCCGTGCTCCCCGAATCGGCCCGGGGCGGCGATGCGGGCGGCGACGCCGGACTGTCCCTGAACGCGATCAACAGCCTGACCACCCTGGTCGCCGAGATCGCCGCCCGCGGATCCCGCCGCGGCGAACAGAACCCGCCGGCAGAGAAAAATGCCACACCGGCAAGATTCCGCCGCGGAGAGGGTTAGCTGGAGGTGACGTCCCCCGCCCCCGCCGCTATACAGCCGTCACAAAAGCAGCATGGGATTGCGTGGTTGCGGCCTTGCCGGGAACGCCGTCTGGCCTTCAGTTAGGGCGGCGGCCAAGCACCGATTCGCTGAGCACCTTTGAGAGTACGAGCGGACCAGACCAGCCGATGCCAGTAACCATCCTCGACCTGATCCTGCTCGGTGTGATGCTGATCTCGGGCCTGCTCGCAATGGTCCGCGGCTTCATGCGCGAAATCCTGTCGATCGCAGCCTGGGGCGCGGCGGCGATCGTGACGCTGTACTCGTTCTCGAAGCTGCTGCCGACCGCAAAGACCTATTTCAACAACGACACGGTCGCCAGCGTGGTCGTGGTCGCCGGCGTATTCGTCGGTACCCTGGTCGTGGTTTCCGTGATCACGGTCCGGATCTCCGACATGATCCTGGATTCGCGCATCGGCGCGCTGGACCGCACCCTCGGCTTCCTGTTTGGCCTCGCTCGCGGGCTTTTGATCGTCGTGGTCGCCTTCCTGTTCTTCACCTGGCTTGTTCCGGACAAGCAGCGCCCGGACTGGGTCACGGGGGCGAAATCCCGCGTGGTGCTGCAGGGAACCGGGGATTGGCTGATGGCCCTCTTGCCGGATGACCCCGAGAACACCATCTTGAAGAGATTCAAGAAAAACAAACCAGATGATGATCAAGCTGATTCCGAACAGCAGCCTTCGGCTACTGGCGACGGATACAGCAAACCGGCTCGTGACAGCCTGAAAAAGCTGATCGAGAAACCTGCGGCGCGTTGATTAGGCCCTAAAGAGAGGCGCGGACGAGATGCGACACCCTGACCAGGACGCCCAGCTTGATCTCGACTTGAACCGGCCCTCTGGCCCAGCCGCGATCGAGCTACAGGACGATCTGGAGGGAGATACGCTGCGCGAGGAATGTGGCGTCTTCGGCATCTACGGCCACCCCGACGCGGCCGCCATCACCGCCCTCGGCCTCCACGCCCTTCAGCACCGCGGCCAGGAAGCGGCCGGCATCGTCTCCTACGACGGCTCCCGCTTTCATTCCGAACGTCGCCTCGGCCTCGTCGGCGACACCTTTTCCCGCCGCGAGGTGATCGACCGCCTGCCTGGCACCATGGCGGTCGGCCATGTCCGCTATTCCACCACCGGCGCCACCATCCTGCGCAACGTCCAGCCGCTGTTCGCGGAGCTCAATGCCGGCGGCCTTGCGGTCGCCCACAACGGCAACCTCACCAATGGCCTGACGCTGCGCCGCGAGCTCGTGAAGAGCGGCGCGATGATGCAGTCGACCACCGACACCGAGGTGATCCTGCACTTGGTCGCGCGCTCCAGGCGCAGCCGCTTCATCGAACGCTACATCGACGCGCTGCGCGAGATCGAAGGCGCCTATGCGCTGGTCTCGCTGACCAACAAGAAGCTGGTCGGCGCGCGCGATCCGCGCGGCATCCGTCCCCTGGTGCTTGGCGACCTGGACGGTTGCCCGATCCTGACCTCCGAGACCTGCGCGCTCGACATCATCGGCGCGCGCTTCGTCCGCGACATCGAGCCCGGCGAAGTCATCGTGTTCGACGAAAACGGCCAGGACATCCACAAGCCGTTCCCGCCGATGGCGCCGCGTCCCTGCATCTTCGAATACATCTATTTCTCCCGGCCCGATTCCATCGTCCACGGCCGCTCGGTCTACGAGGTGCGCAAGGCCTTCGGCGCTCAGCTCGCCCGCGAGAGCCATGTCCCGGTCGACGTCGTCGTGCCGGTGCCGGATTCCGGCGTGCCCGCCGCGGTCGGCTACAGCCAGCATTCCGGCGTGCCGTTCGAACTCGGCATCATCCGCAACCACTATGTCGGCCGCACCTTCATCCAGCCGACGCAGGCGATCCGCGAATCCGGCGTGCGCATGAAGCATTCGGCGAACCGTGCCGCGATCGAAGGCAAGCGCATTATCCTGATCGACGACTCGCTGGTGCGCGGCACCACCTCGAAGAAGATCGTGCGCATGATGCGCGATGCCGGCGCCAAGGAAGTGCATTTCCGCCTCGCCTCGCCGCCGATCCTCTATCCCGACTATTACGGCATCGACCTGCCCGACCGCGGCGGCCTTCTCGCGGCGACGCACTCGCTGGAAGAGATGCGCGAGATCATCGGCGCCGACTCGCTCGCCTTCCTGTCGATCGACGGCATGTATCGCGCCATGGGCGAGCCCGGCCGCGACCCCGCCAATCCGAAATTCTCGGACCACTGCTTCACCGGGGCGTATCCGACCCACCTCACCGACCAGACCCAGACCGAGCAACAGCCGCGGCAGCTGTCGCTGCTGGCGGAAGCGAGCTGACGGCGTCGCTGCCATCCCGGGTGCCATAAGAGGCTCCTTTTCGTCATGGCCGGGCTTGTCCCGGCCATCCACGTCTGTAATACCCGCCGTAAAGAACGTGGATGCCCGGGACAAGCCCGGGCATGACGGAAGTATTCGACGATGACAAAGCCCCTCGCCGACCGCATCGCTCTCGTTACCGGCGCCTCGCGCGGCATCGGCTATGCCACGGCCATCGCGCTTGCAAAAGCGGGCGCGCATATCGTTGCGACGGCGCGCACGCAGGGCGGATTGGAAGAGCTTGACGACGAGATCCGCAAGCACGGCGGCGGCGCCACGCTGGTGCCGCTCAACCTGACCGATTCCGACGGCATCGCGCGGCTCGGGGCCGGCCTGCACGAGCGTTACGGCAAGCTCGACATCCTCGTCGGCAACGCCGGCGTGCTCGGCCCCTCCTCGCCGATCGGCCATATCGAGCTGAAAACCTTCACAGACGTGATGGCGGTGAACGTCACCGCGAACTTCCAGCTGATCCGCTGCATGGAGCCGCTGCTCAGGCAATCCGACGCCGGCCGCGCCGTGTTCATCACCTCGGGCGCCGCCAACAAGGCGACCGCCTATGTGAGCCCCTACGCCGCCTCCAAGGCGGCGCTGGAAACGCTGGCGCGCGCCTGGGCGCAGGAAACCGCGAACACGCCTCTCCGTGTCAACCTGTTCAACCCCGGCCCGATCCGCACCCGCATGCGCGCAACCCTGATGCCGGGCGAGGATCCCGCAACGCTGGAGACGCCCGAGCAGGTCGCCGAATTCATCGTCCCGATGTGCGCGCCCGACTGGACAGAGACCGGCAAGTTCTACGACTACAAGAGCCGCAGCCTGATGAGCTTCCGCTCGCCGGCCTGATTGACTTGGAGACCTCCCCGCGATTGACTGCACGCGCTCAAGCGGCAGCAAGCCGCAAGCCAAAAGGGAGGTTGCTATGGCACCATGGCATGATCGCGCCGGCCTCAACCGTGCGCTCGCAAATGTCTGTCGCGCCTTCTCCATCCTGATTGCGGCCATCGCCTTCATATGTCCGGGCGTTGCAACCGCCGGCAACATCCCGACCTTCGCGGTCGATACCTCCTGGCCAAAGCAGCTTCCGAACAACTGGATCCTCGGCCAAGTCGGCGGCATCACCGTCGACTGGCAGGGCCACATCTGGGTGATCCATCGCCCACGCTCGCTCACAGACGACGAGAAGGGCGCGAGCCTCACACCGCCACGCTCGAAATGCTGCGTGTCGGCGCCGCCCGTGCTCGAGTTCGACGCCGAGGGCAATCTGCTGCGGTCCTGGGGCGGTCCAGGCGCAGGCTACGAATGGGTCGGCCGCGAGCACGGCATCGAGGTCGACGAGCGAGGCTTCGTCTGGGTCGGCGGCAATGCCGACAACGACAACGCAATTTTGAAGTTCACGCTCGACGGCAAGTTCGTGGCCCAGATCGGCAAGATCGCGCCGAGCCTCGGCAGCAACGACACGACGCAGCTCGGCAAGCCCGCCGAGACCGCGATCGACAAGGAGGCCAACGAGATCTACGTCGCCGACGGCTATGGCAACCGCCGCGTCATCGTGTTCGATGCCACAACGCTCGCCTACAAGCGGCACTGGGGCGCCTACGGCAACAAGCCTGACGACGCCAAGCAGGCGGCCTATGATCCCAAGGCGCCGGTGTCGCAGCAATTCGGCAATCCCGTCCACTGCGTGAAGCTCGCCAATGACGGGTTCGTCTACGTCTGCGACCGCATCAACAACCGCATCCAGGTGTTCAGGAAGGACGGCACCTTCGTGAAGGAGTTCTTCTTCGAGAAGAACACGCTGGGCAACGGTGCCGTGTGGGACATCGCGATCTGGCCTGATCCAAAGCAGACTTATCTGCTGAGCGCCGACGGCGAGAACAACGAGATCCGGGTCATCAAGCGCGACGACGGCAGCGTGGTCGGCAGCTTCGGGCACAACGGCCGCAATGCCGGGCAATTCCATTGGGTGCATGCCATGGCGATCGACGCCAAGGGTAACGTCTATACCGCCGAGGTCGATACCGGAAAGCGCATCCAGAAATTCAGGCTGACGTCGGACGCTCTTAAATAACGTCCCCAACAGCGCCCTGACGCATTCTGCCCAAAAGTTAACCGACGGATGACGCTTCGACGCAGCGTCATCCGGCTTTAGGCGCATTGCCGCAGACCGCGGGACAAGGTACAGGCATCAACCGGACCAAGGCTTCGCAAGAGAGCCGTCCGCATATTTGACAATGGAGGAAACCTTTTATGACGACGACGTTCGCGCGCCGCTCTGCGGCCCTTCTGGCCTGTGCCGCTTTCGGTTTTGCCACATCCGCCTACGCTCAGGACAAGACCGTCACGATCGGCGTGCTCAATGACATGTCCAGCCTCTACGCCGACATCGGCGGTCCCGGCGCCGTTGTGGCGGTCAAGATGGCGGTTGAGGATTCCGGCCTCCTCGCCAAGGGCTGGAAGATCGAGGTCATCAGCGGCGATCACCAGAACAAGCCTGACGTCGGGGTCAACATCGCGCGGCAGTGGATCGACACCCAGAAGGTCGATGTGATCGCCGACACGCCGAACTCCGGCGTTGCGCTGGCCGTCAGCAACGTCGCCAAGGAAAAGAACGCGGTCCTGCTCAACAATGGCGGCGCCAGTGCCGACCTCACCGGCAAGGCCTGCAACGCCAACACCATCTCTTTCACCTACGACACCTACATGCTCGCCAACGGCACCGGCAAGGCGCTGACCAAGGCCGGCGGCGACAGCTGGTTCTTCCTGACCGCCGACTATGCCTTCGGCGCCGCGCTCGAGCGCGACACCAGCGCGGTCGTCACCGCGAACGGCGGCAAGGTGCTCGGCGGCGTGAAGCATCCGCTCAATACGTCGGACTTCTCGTCCTTCCTGCTGCAGGCGCAGAACTCGAAGGCGAAGATCATCGGGCTTGCCAATGCTGGCGGCGACACCACCAACTCGATCAAGCAGGCGGCCGAGTTCGGCATCGTCGAAGGCGGCCAGAAGCTCGCCGCGCTGCTGCTCTTCATCAACGACGTCCACTCGCTCGGGCTGAAGACCGCGCATGGCCTGACTTTCACCGAGTCGTTCTACTGGGACCTCAACGAAGGCACCCGCGCCTTCTCGAAGCGCTTCCAGGAAAAGGCGGCCAACAAGGCGATGCCGTCAATGACGCAGGCCGGCAATTATGCGGCCATTCTGCATTACCTGAAGGCACTCGACGCCCTCGGTGGCAATCCGCATGACGGCGCCAAGGTCGTCGCCAAGATGAAGGAGCTTCCGACCGAAGATGCGCTGTTCGGCAAGGGCCCGCTGCGCGAGGACGGTCGCCGCATCATCCCGGCCTATCTGTTCGAGGTGAAGAAGCCGGAAGAATCGAAGGGCCCGTGGGACTACTACAAGCTGGTCGCGACCATCTCGGCGGAAGATGCGGCCAAGCCGCTCAAGGACAGCGAGTGCCCGCTGGTGAAGAAATAACCCAGCCAACACTGTGTAAGGTGGGCAAGGGCGCTCTTGCGCCGTGCCCACCTTCTCTCAACGAGTTGACGCAGTCGCGATGGTCACGCTTCAGCCTTCGCTCTTCGAGCTACGGCGGACAAGTCGCGCTGCCCGAGCCTACGACGGCCGCTTGCGCTTGTGGGCGAAGGGATTGGCCTTCTCGCGCAACGTGATCCGCACCGGCGTGCCCGGCAGTTCGAAAGCCTCGCGCATCGAATTGACGAGGTAGCGCATGTACGATTGCGGCACGGCGTCCGCGCGCGAGCAGAACAGCACGAAGCTCGGCGGACGTGCCTTGGTCTGCGTGATGTAGTTCAGCTTCAGGCGGCGGCCGGACACCGCGGGCGGCGGATTGGCCTGGACTGCTTCCTCGAACCAGCGGTTCAAGGCCGCTGTCGAGACGCGCCTGTTCCAGACCGCATAGGCATCCTGGATCGCCTGCATCAGGCGGTCGATGCCCTCGCCCATCAGGCCGGACACAGCGACGATCGGCACCCCCTTGACCTGCGGCAGCAAGTGGTCGGCATCCCGGCGCAAATTGGAGATGGCGCCGCCACCCTTGCTTTCCATCAGGTCCCATTTGTTGACGGCGAGCACGACCGCGCGGCCCTCGCGCTCGATCAGATCGGCGATGCGCAGGTCCTGCTCCTCGAACCGATTCTGGGCGTCCATCATCATCACGACGACTTCGGCAAAACGCACCGCACGCAGCGCGTCCGCGACCGAGAGCTTTTCCAGCTTCTCCTCGATGCGCGAGCGCCGGCGCAGGCCCGCGGTATCGAACACGCGGAATTCGCGGCCCTTCCAGTTGATCTCGACCGCGATGGAATCGCGCGTCGTGCCGGCCTCCGGGCTCGTCAGCAGGCGCTCTTCACCGAGCAGGTGATTGATGAATGTCGACTTGCCGGCATTGGGCCGGCCGACGATGGCGACCCGGATCGGGCGGGTCGCGGCCTCTTCCTCGGTGAGCGGCGCGTCGTCCTCGGCTTCGTCTTCCTCGACCGGCTCCGGCATCAGCTCGCGGAGCGCATCGTAGAGCTCGCCCATGCCCTCGCCATGCTCGGCCGAGATCTGGATGGGATCGCCAAGGCCGAGCGCGAAGGCCTCCATCGCGCCAGCATCGCCATGCTTGCCTTCGCTCTTGTTGGCGACCAGCAGCACCGGCTTGTTGGCCTTGCGGGCGAAATCGGCGAAGGCTCGATCGGTGGGTGTCAGGCCGATGCGGGCATCGATCACGAAGAACAGCGCATCAGCCTGCGCGATCGCCGCCTCCGTCTGCTCCTGCATGCGCGCCGTCAGGGAGCCCTTGGCGCCCTCGTCAAGGCCGGCGGTGTCGATGATGGTGAATTCGAGGTCGCCGAGCCTGGCCTCGCCCTCGCGGCGGTCGCGGGTGACGCCGGGCAGGTCATCGACAAGCGCGAGCTTCTGCCCAACCAGGCGGTTGAACAGCGTCGACTTGCCGACGTTGGGTCGGCCGATAATGGCAATCGTGAAGGACATCGGTCATTCGTGCGCTGCGAAGGCCGCGCCTGTCAATGTAATGAAGTGATCAGCGCGAGAAGCTGCCGCTCGGCATCGGCGCCGGGAAAGCTCCCTGCGACTGCTGCTGCGTGGTCTGGGTCGGTTGCGCCTGCTGGGCGGGCTGATCCGGTGGCGGCGCGGTGGTGCGCCTGCGGACGATCTTCTGCTTGGGCGGCGGAGCGGCCGTGGGCGGTGCGGCCTCCGGCTGGGCCTCGCCATCGACTTCGCCCGCCGGGGCCTCAGCGGGAGTTGCCGCGGTGGCTGGCTGCCTGGTCTTCTTCGCCTTGGCACCCTTTGCCGGCTTGGCCTCGGACGGCGGCTCCGCCGGCAAGGCCGCGACGGCGGGCGCGTTCGGATCCGGCTGCTGCTGAGCACCCTTGTACATGTCGCGCGGCACGCCCTGCTCGAGGCCCGGCACGCCCTCGGGGAAGACCGGCTTGCGGTCTCCCGGCAGCTTCTTCTTGGTGTCGAGGAAGTCGAGCATGTCGCTGGGATCGAAGCTGGAGCAGCCGGCCAGAACGCCCGTGAAGGCGATCAGGACGGCGGCTGCGATCAAGCGTGGCGTGCGGCGCATATCGGTGTCTCGTCTCAGCTCTCGGGACCGTCAGCTCTTGGCGACGGGCGGCAGCAGGGCCTGGAGCGCCTCGGCACGCGAGCGCAGGCCCGGCGGCGTTTCGCCGTCATCAGCGATCGCGTCGAGCCATTTGCGGGCCGCGGTGGTATCGTTGTTACGCCAGGCCGACAGCGCCAGGATCTCGCGCGCAGTGTGGCGGAACGTCGATTTGGGCGCGGCGGAGGACTCCAGCCGCTGCTGCATGTCGGCATAGGACGCGCTGTCGACCAGCAAGCCGGCGGCGCGGATCCTCGCCAGATCCTGCCACTCACCGCCGATGCCGCGGTCGGCGGCAATGTCGTCAAACATCTTGGCCGCGGCCTTGGGATCGCGAGCCGACGCCTCGGCAGCAGCACGCAGCCGCGCCAGAGTGCGATAACCCCAGGGCGCCTTGGCGGCGAGCTCGGCAAAGGCGGCCTCGGCCTCCGCGTGCTTGTCCTGGTCGGACAGCTCGGCGGCCTTCTCGAAGGCGGCGCCGGCCTCGGCGGCCTTCTTGCCCTCAAGATACTGGTAGCCGCGCCAGCCGCCGACGGCGGCCACGACCAGCACCATCAGGGCGATGAAGAAGATGGAATACTTATCCCACAGCTTCTTGAGCTGTTCGCGACGGACTTCCTCGTCGACTTCGTCAAATAATTCAGACACTTAAGCTAATCCCATGCCCGGCCGGGCGCGCGCGCCAGATTGTTCGCGTCAAATACCGGTCCCCACGTGGCGGCGGCGATACCCTATCGATATGGCGGAGGCAAGGCAAAGCAAGCCCAATCAAGGCGTTAACGACCCGGGAGCGCCCGGAGGCCGGCGCGCCCGGTTCAGGCTCCCAGCAGCTCCCGCAACTGCCGCTTCAGCACCTTGCCATTGGCGTTCCGGGGCAACGGCTCGGCGGTGATCGTCATCGTTTCGGGGACCTTGTAGTCGGACAGCCGCTCGGCGCACCAGGCCCGCAGGGCTTCACCGGCGACCGGCCCGCGCGTTACCACCACGGCGTGGACGCGCTCGCCCAGCACCGGACATGCCTTGGCAACGATCGCGCTCTCGATCACCGCGGGGTGGCCGGCCAGCACGGATTCGACCTCGGCGGAATAGATCTTCAGTCCACCCCGGTTGATCATGTCCTTCTGCCGGTCGAACACGCGGACGAACCCCTCGGCATCGACCGAACCGAGATCGCCGGAGTGCCAGAATCCGCCGGTGAAGCTCTCGGCCGTGGCCTTCGGGTTGTTCCAATAGCCCTTGATGACGGAGGCGCTCTGGATCCAGAGCTCGCCGATCTCGCTGTGGGGCAGCTCGCGCCCGTCCGTCCCCATCGCGACGATGCGCGCACCCGGACACGGCAGACCGACGCTGTCGATGTGGCTCGCCGTCAATTCGCCCGGCATGATCGTCGAGGGCGATGTCGTCTCGGTCGAGCCGTAGCAATTCGCGAGCTTCAGGCCGGGAATCGTGGCCTTGAGCTTCTCGATGGTCGCGACCGGCATCGGCGCGCCGCCGAAGCCGCCGATGCGCCAGCTCGACAGATCGTAGGTGTCGAAATCGGGCTGGAGCAGGCAGAGATTGTACATCGCCGGAACCATTACCGTGTAGGTGACGCGTTCACGCGCGGCGAGCTTGAGATATTCGGCGGCCTTGAACTCCGGCATGATGATCAGCGCACCGCCGCAGCGGACCATCGTCGTGATGTTGGCGACGACGCCGGTGACATGACCGAGCGGCACCGCCGCGATCGAACGGTCCGCCGAGGTCAATTGCAGGCAGGAGACGAACACCATCGAGGAATGGACGATGTTGCAATGGGCGAGCATCGCGCCCTTCGGCTTGCCGGTCGTACCCGAGGTGTAGAGGATCATCGCGGTGTCCTCTTCGTCG
Source organism: Bradyrhizobium cosmicum (assembly GCF_007290395.2). Classification (NCBI taxonomy): domain Bacteria; kingdom Pseudomonadati; phylum Pseudomonadota; class Alphaproteobacteria; order Hyphomicrobiales; family Nitrobacteraceae; genus Bradyrhizobium; species Bradyrhizobium cosmicum. Next base: position 4,356,431 of record NZ_CP041656.2, read on the forward strand.
ACCTCGACCGGCGCTGGTGCCGGCGGGTTGTCAGCGAATTTGGCGAAACGCGAGAGCGCCGGATCATCATCGATGGCGATGCGGTGGACCACATCGGGCACGTCCAACTCGTCGGGCAGGCGTTCCGCGAGCGCCGCCTCGTGGATCAGGATCCTGGCGCCGCAATCGGCGAGCACATAGGCGATCTCCGGCTTCTGCTGGCGCGTGCCGAGCAGCACCGTGACCAACCCCTCATGCGCGGCGGCGAACAACAACAGCGGAAATTCGATGCGGTTGCCGAGCAGGATCGCGACACGGTCGCCGCGCTGGAGCCCCAGCTTGCGAAAGCCCGCAGCGATCCGCGTGGCCCGCTCCACCGCCTGTCGCCAGCTCAGGCGAACATTGCCTGCGATCAGCGCTTCGCCATCGGCATTGCGGGCGCAGGCGTCCGCAACCATCGCCCACAGGCTCATCGGCCGATCGCAGAAGGCCGGCACCACCCGATCACCAAAGCGCGCCTCGAGCCGCATCGGCGGAATCTGAGAATACGACCAGTCCATCGGAATGCCTCGACCCATTGCTTTTGTCACCTTCCGCGCACGGGCATGCGGGTCCTGTCGCGTGCGGATCTGTTACCCGCCCATCACGGGAACACCGATCACGACCGGATGGAACGCAAACGCCAGCGCCAGATAGGCGACCACGCCGACCGCAACCGCGATCAGGTCGTTGGTGACGCCACCCACGGGAATCGGAGGGCCACCCCCGTCGGTGCGATGCTTTAGTGAGATGCGGTCATAGACCGCCCAGCCCAGAAAGGATCCGAACAGGATCATCGAGCCGAGGTCACCGTTGGCGAGCAGGTGCGCCGCAGCCCACAGCTTGATGCCGGCCAGCATCGGATGCTTCAGCGTCGCGTAGATACGGCCACGCAGATAGGAGGCAACCACCAGAATGACGGCGGGGAGCATCAGCGCGATGGTGATGTGCTTCATCGCCTTCGGCGGATACCAGACGTCGATCCAGCCGGTCGCGCGATAATTGGCAAAGCCCCAGATAATGAGCGCCAGACCGGCGAGCGACACCACCGCATAGAGGATCTTGTAAGTCCCCTCGCCCAGCCGCGCGATGGCCTGAGCTCGCGCGTCACGTTTCGTCGTGAAAATATGGGGCCCAAAAAACAGCACCAGCCCCAGGATCATGACCAGCAGACCCACGACATTCTCCCCTCAACCAGCGCCCCGCCAATGGCCTATCATTGATTGGCTGATACCCGCAATGCGCTACTTGCCCAGCTCCCGATTGTCGACATAGCGGATCGCGATCGGCCGCCCGGCCAGCGCACCGCCGAGGCCGCTGGTGAATTTGAGCGGCAGGCAGGCCTTCAGCGATGAATTGATCGCATTGAGATAAGTGGTCCGGGTGTCCGCGGGCACGCCTGCGGTCGCAAAGGTCAGGCGCGGCGGACCGATCAGGCCACCTGCCTTGTTGAAGCTGAAACGCACCGACATCTGCATGCCCGCACGAGCATGGTCCGATGGCGGCGACCAGCAGGTGCGTAGCTCGGCGAAGAGATCCCCGATCGTAGCGAGATCGTGATCGGGCTTTTGATATTTGGCGCGGTCCGAATCCTGCGGCACGCTCTCGATCGTGAGTTGGAGGTTTTCCCCGTAGGGATAGTCGATCTCGGGAATGCAAGGACCGGGTTCGAGCGGACTGCAGTACGAGGGCGTGCAGGGCCGATTGTCGAGCACGCTGCACGGCTCGTGCGCAAACGGGACCGGGTTGATCTGGCGACGTTGCGCATCGGCGGCAGCCATCGATATCACCAGCAGGAAAAGAATGAAGATGCCGCGCCACATGATGTGAACTCACGATGCCACAAGGCTGAGACGTGGTATCGTCCGTGAGTGCGTCAAGCCCGCAGGCGTTCACATGCTCGCGCTCGACCGCAGAATGGGGAAGTGCCTCACCCCTTCTTCTTGACGTCCTTGACGTTGGTGAACTCGATCCCCTCCGCGCGTTCCCGGGCGTAGCCGAGATAAAACTCGTTTCGCGCCAGATAGACGGGATCACCGTCGACATCGTCCGCAATGCTGGACGTGTTCGCGGCGAGGAAGGTGTCGAGCTTCTTGCGATCCTCCGAGGAAACCCAGCGCGCGAGCTGAAACTCGCTGACCTCGAACTCGACCGGCAGCGAATACTCGGCCTCCAGCCGCGCCTTCAGCACGTCGAGCTGCAGCGCGCCGACGACGCCGACGAGCGCAGGCGCACCATCGCGCGGGCGAAACACCTGCACCACGCCCTCTTCCGACATCTGCTGAAGCGCTTCCTTCAGCTTCTTGGCCTTCATCGCGTCGGTGAGACGCACGCGGCGGACGATTTCCGGCGCGAAGCTCGGGACCCCGACGAAGTTGAAATCCTCGCCGTCGGTCAGCGTATCGCCGATCCGCAACGTGCCGTGATTTGGAATGCCGACGACGTCGCCGGCAAAGGCCTCATCCGCGACCGAGCGGTCCTGCGCGAAGAAGAATTGCGGGCTCGACAGCGGCATGCTCTTGCCGGTGCGCACCAGCTTGGCCTTCATGCCGCGGGTGAGCTTGCCGGAACAGAGCCGCGCGAAAGCGATGCGGTCGCGGTGGTTCGGATCCATGTTCGCCTGGATCTTGAACACGAACGCACTCATACGCGGGTCGGTGGCTTCGACCCTGCGCTGGTCGCTCTCCTGCGCCCGCGGCTCGGGCGCGAACTTGCCGAGGCCTTCCAGGAGATCGCCGACACCGAAATTGCGCAGCGCGCTGCCGAAATAGACCGGCGTCAGATGGCCCTCGCGAAACGCGCCGAGTTCGAACGGTTTCGAGGCGGCGGTGACGAGCTCGAGCTCGTCCTTGACAGCCCCGACATCGAGGTTGGCGTTGAGCTTGCCGAGTTCGGCGATCTCGATCTGCTGCGCCGCGCCGGTTTTGGCGCCGCCGCCTTCGAGCAGGCGCACGCCGCCATTGACGACGTCATAGGTGCCGAGAAAATCGCGGCCGCGGCCAACGGGCCAGGTCATCGGTGTGGTGTCGAGCGCCAGCGTCTTCTCGATCTCGTCGAGCAGCTCGAACACGTCCCGGCTCTCGCGGTCCATCTTGTTGATGAAGGTGATGATCGGGATATCTCGAAGACGACACACCTCGAACAGCTTCCGGGTGCGCGCCTCGATGCCCTTGGCGGCGTCGATCACCATGACGGCGGAATCGACCGCCGTGAGCGTGCGATAGGTGTCTTCCGAAAAGTCCTCATGGCCCGGCGTGTCCAAGAGGTTGAACACGAGGCCCTCGAACTCGAAGGTCATGACTGAGGTCACGACCGAGATGCCGCGCTCGCGCTCGATCTTCATCCAGTCCGAACGCGTGTTGCGCCGCTCGCCCTTGGCCTTGACCTGGCCGGCCAGATTGATGGCGCCGCCGAACAGCAGCAGCTTCTCGGTCAGCGTGGTCTTGCCGGCGTCAGGATGCGAGATGATCGCAAAGGTCCGCCGCCGCGCCACTTCAGCGGCAAGCGTGGAACGGGCCGGCGATTCGGCTGTGGTCGTGGCGATGTCGGACATGGCGGCAGCGTTTGGCAGGGAATATGGGCCGGATCAAGCCTCATTTGGTGATTGCGGAGCCGTCCGGCCAGCCCCATATCGGCTTTGGGAAGGACGGCCTTCCCGCTCGTCAGCATATCAGCCGCGGGGACGACCCTGCCTTGAAGGGAGGGTCGTCATGGCCTGGAGCATCCTGTTCATCGCCGGCCTGCTGGAGATCGCCTGGGCGATCGGCCTCAAATACACCGAGGGCTTTACCAGGCTCGTTCCCTCGGCCCTCACGCTCGCGGCCATGGCCGGCAGCGTCATCCTGCTGGGCTTTGCCCTCAAATCGCTGCCGATTGGAACCGCCTATGCGGTCTGGACCGGGATCGGCGCGGTCGGCACCGCGGCGCTGGGCATCATCCTGTTCGGCGAGCCCGCCACGGCGCTCCGCCTCGCCAGCATCGGATTGATCGTCGCCGGCATTGTCGGGCTGAAGCTCGTCACCTGACGAAGATCTTGACCGCCCACCAGGTCAGAGCCGCGACGATCGCCGAGGCTGGCATCGTGATCACCCAGGCATAGACGATCGAGCTGGCGACGTTCCAGCGCACCGCCGAGAGGCGGCGGGCTGCGCCGACGCCGACGATGGCGCCGGTGATGGTATGGGTGGTCGAGACGGGAACCCCGAGGAAGGTCGCCATGAACAGCGTAGCGGCGCCACCGGTTTCGGCGCAAAAGCCCTGCATCGGCGTCAATTTGGTAATGCGTAATCCCATCGTGCGCACGATGCGCCAGCCGCCCATCAGCGTCCCCATCGCCATCGCTGCCTGGCACGACAGCACGACCCAGAACGGCACGAAGAAATCGCCGCCGAGTTGGCCCTGCGAATAGAGCAGCACGGCGATGATGCCCATGGTCTTCTGCGCGTCGTTACCACCATGGCCGAGCGAATAGAGCGATGCGGACGCGAACTGCAGGATGCGGAAGGCGCGGTCGACCGCGAACGGCGTCGACCGCACCGACGCCCAGGACACGATCGCCACCAGCACCATCGCCAGCAGGAATCCGACCAGCGGGGAGAGGACGATCGCGATCACCGTCTTCGACAATCCGCTCCAGACCGCCGCCGAAACCCCGGCCTTGGCGACGCCTGCACCGAACAACCCGCCGATCAGCGCGTGCGACGACGATGATGGAATGCCGAGCGCCCAGGTCACGAGGTTCCAGACGATGGCGCCGACGAGGGCCGCGAAGATCACCTGCGCATCGACGATCGCGGGATCGATGATGCCGGTGCCGATAGTCTGGGCGACGTGCAGCCCGAACACCATGAAGGCGACGAAATTGAAGAAAGCAGCCCAAAACACCGCAAATTGCGGCCGCAGCACCCGGGTGGAGACGATGGTCGCGATCGAATTGGCGGCATCGTGCAGGCCGTTCAGGAAATCGAACAGCAGCGCGACGGCAATCAATCCGACCAGGACGGGTAGACCCAACGCAGCATCCACGGCGCGGCCCCTGCCCTACACTTGCTCGATGACGATGCTGTTGATCTCGTTCGCGACGTCGTCGAAACGGTCGGCCACCTTCTCGAGGTGATCGTAGATCTCGACGCCGACGATGAAATCCATTGCGCTGCCGTCGCGATGCTTCAGGAACAGCTCCTTCATCCCGATGTCGTGGAGATCGTCGACCCGGCCCTCGAGCTTGGTCAGTTCTTCCGTAATCGCGGTCAGCATCGCGACGTTCTTGCCGATCTCCTGCATCAGCGGCAGCGCACGGCCGACCAGATTGGCGCATTCGATCAGAAGCCCGCCGATCTCGCGCATCGGCGGCTCGAAAGTGCGGACCTCGAACAGCATCACGGCCTTGGCGGTCTGCTGCATCTGGTCGATCGCATCGTCCATCGACGTGATGAGGTTCTTGATGTCGCCGCGGTCGAACGGGGTGATGAAGGTGCGGCGCACCGCCGTCAGCACTTCACGGGTGATGTTGTCGGCGTCGTTCTCGAACTGGTTGACGCGCTGACAGTAGACCGGCGTCTCCTCACCCCCGTTGAGCATGCCCTGAAGCGCGATCGAACCCTGGATCACGGTCTTGGCGTGGCGGTCGAACAAGTCGAAGAACCGTTCTTCCTTGGGCAGGAAAGCGCGAAACCATCGCATCATGGAAATAGTCTACCGGTTGGAAATGGCCCGGCCCGAATGAGCCGTCACAAAACTGTCATAGACCATTTTCATTCCGCGCGCGTGCCACCTCACGCCCGCGAAGCCGGATCATCCACTGCTTTCACGCACCAATTAAATTGGTGCGATATCAACGATTTAGAGAGACCGCCGGAAGTAATGCGCGATTTCTCCGATGACGCCACGGCGGAAGGTGAGCACGCAGACCACGAAGATCGAGCCCTGGATCACCGTCACCCACTGGCCGAACCCCGCCAGATATTGCTGCATGGCGATGATCGCGAAGGCGCCGACCACGGGACCGAAGATGGTGCCGAGACCGCCGACCAGCGTCATCAACACGACCTCGCCCGACATCGACCAGTGCACGTCGGTGAGCGAGGCGTTCTGCGCCACGAACACCTTGAGCGAACCGGCAAAGCCGGCGAGCGTGCCCGACAGGACGAACGCCAGGAACTTGTACTGGTCGGTCCGGTAGCCGAGCGAGATCGCGCGGGGCTCGTTCTCGCGGATCGCCTTCAGCACCTCGCCGAACGGCGAATTGATGATGCGGTAGATCAGCAGGAAGCCGGCAAGGAAGCCGACCAGCACGACGTAGTACAGAGTCGTCGGCTTGGAGAGATCGAACAGGCCGAACATGCGCCCTTGCGGGATGCCCTGGATGCCGTCCTCGCCATGGGTGAACGGTGCCTGGAGGTAGATGAAGTAGAGCAGCTGCGACAGCGCCAGCGTGATCATCGAGAAGTAGATGCCCTGGCGGCGGATCGAGATGTAGCCGGTGATGAGCGAGAGCACGAAGGCGCCGGCGACGCCGACGAGGATGCCGAGTTCCGGAGGCAGCGCCCACACCTTCAGCGCATGCGCACTGCAATAGCCGGCCGTGCCGAGGAACATGGCGTGACCGAACGACAACAGGCCACCATAGCCGATCAGAAGATTGAAGGCGCAGGCGAGCAGCGCGAAGCACAGCGCCTGCATCACGAAGAACGGGTAAATGCCGCTGAATGGCACCGCGGCCAGCAGCAGCGCCATCACCACGAATACGATCATCTCGTCGCGAATAGCGCGCGGGGCTACCGGCAGCGTGTCGTCCGTCAAGGCTGTCATATCAGGCCGCCCTTCCCGTCAATCCCGTTGGCTTCACCAAGAGCACCAGCACCATCAGCACGAACACGACGGTGTTGGAGGCCTCGGGGTAGAAATACTTGGTCAGGCCCTCGATCACACCGAGTGCGAAGCCGGTGATGATGGAGCCCATGATCGATCCCATGCCGCCGATCACGACCACCGCGAACACCACGATGATGAGGTCAGCGCCCATCAGGGGCCGCACCTGGTTGATCGGCGCCGAGAGCACGCCGGCGAGCGCGGCAAGGCCGACGCCAAGACCGTAGGTCAGGGTGATCATGCGCGGCACGTTGACGCCGAAGGCGCGCACCAGCGTCGGATTTTCAGTGGCGGCGCGCAGGTAAGCGCCGAGCCGCGTCTTCTCGATCAGGAACCAGGTAGCGATACACACCACCAGCGAGAAGATGACGACCCAGCCGCGATAGACGGGCAGGAACATGAAGCCGAGATTCATGCCGCCCTTGAGCTGGTCCGGAATGGCGTAAGGCAGGCCGGACGAGCCGAAGTAGTTCTGGAACACGCCCTGCACGATTAGGGCGATGCCGAAGGTCAGCAGCAGGCCGTAGAGATGATCGAGCCCGGTCAGCCATTGCAGCATGGTCCGTTCCAGGATCATGCCGAAGATGCCGACGATGATCGGCGCGATCAGCAGCGCCCACCAGTAATTAATGCCGCCGAGGTTCAACAGAAAATAGGCGACGAAGGCACCCATCATGTAGACCGCGCCATGGGCGAAATTGATGATGTTGAGCATGCCGAAGATCACGGCGAGCCCGAGACTGAGCAGCGCGTAAAACGAGCCGTTGATCAGTCCCACCAGTAGCTGAGCGTAAAGAGCCTGCATCGATCCCGCACCCGGTCCCTTCGGCGTTCCCCTGACAGTCGCCCGCAGACCTTAAGCCTGCGGGCCGTTATCCTACTTCTTAAGCAGCGCGCACTTGCTCTCGGAGAGCGGCGTGAAGGCCTGGTCGCCCGACACCGTGCCGACCAGCTTGTAGAAGTCCCACGGTCCCTTGGACTCGGATGGCTTCTTCACCTCGAACAGATAGGCGCTGTGGATGGTACGGCCGTTTGGCTGGATCTCGCCCTTGCCGAACAGGTCGTCCTCGGTCGGCATCGACTTCATCTTCTCGACGACCTTGACGCCGTCATGCGGATTGCCGCCGAGCGCGTCCAGCGCCTTGAGATAGTGGCGCACGCCGGCATAGACGCCCGCCTGCACCATGGTCGGCATCGCGCCGTTCTTCATCTTCTCCGAGAACTTCTTGGAGAAAGCGCGGGTCTGGTCGTTCATGTCCCAGTAGAACGTCTCGGTGAAGTTGAGGCCCTGCGCGGTCTCGAGGCCGATCGCCTTGACGTCGGTGAGGAACAGCAGCAGCGCCGCGAGCTTCTGCCCGCCCTTGACGATGCCGAACTCGGCCGCCTGCTTGATCGAATTGGTGGTGTCGCCGCCCGCGTTGGCAAGGCCGATGATCTTGGCCTTGGACGCCTGCGCCTGGAGCAGGAACGAGGAGAAGTCCGGCGTATTGAGCGGATGCTTGACGCCGCCGATCACCTTGCCGCCATTGGCGGCGATAACCGAGGTGGTGTCGCGCTCGAGCGCCGCGCCGAAGGCGTAGTCCGCGGTCAGGAAGAACCAGGTGTCGCCGCCGGCCTTCACCAGCGCCTGGCCCGTGGTGTGGGCCAGCATGTAGGTATCGTAGGTCCAGTGCACGGTGTTGGGCGAGCACTGCGCGTTGGTGAGATCCGAGGTCGCCGCACCGGAGTTGATGTAGACGCCGTTCTTTTCCTTGATGACGTTGTTGACGGCGAGCGCCACACCCGAGTTCGGCACGTCGACGATGATGTCGACCTTGTCGACGTCGAACCACTGCCGCGCGATCGCGGTGCCGATGTCGGGCTTGTTCTGGTGATCGCCCGAGATGATGTCGATCTTCCAGCCCTTCCCCACCAGGCCGGAATCTTCGACGGCCATCTGGGCGGCGAGCGTCGAGCCGGGACCGCCGAGGTCGGCATAGAGGCCGGACTGATCGGACAGCGCACCGATCTTGACGGTCTTGTCCTGCGCGAAGGCTACGCCGGCCGTGGTGACGGCCAACGCCGTGCCGAGCAGAAACGACGCAATCGACTTCTTCATGTGACTTCCCTCGTGAATATTCTCTTGGTCGTTTGACGCTTGGCCGCCTTAGACGCCGAGATAGGTGTGGAGCTTGTCCATGTTGGCGGCAAGCTCCGAATTGGAAAATCCGTCAATGATCTTGCCATGCTCGACCACGTAGTAGCGGTCGGCGACGGTCGATGCGAAGCGGAAGTTCTGCTCGACCAGGAGGATCGTAAAGCCCTCCTTCTTGAGCCGCGCAATGGTGTGGCCGATCTGCTGGATGATGACAGGCGCAAGACCTTCGGTCGGCTCGTCCAGCATCAGGAAGCTCGCGCCGGTGCGCAGGATGCGCGCGATCGCGAGCATCTGCTGCTCGCCGCCGGACAGCTTCGTGCCCTGGCTGTTGAGACGTTCCTTCAGATTGGGAAACAGGTCGAAGATCTGCTCGAGCGGCAATCCGCCCGGGCGGACCACCGGCGGGAGCAACAAATTCTCCCGCACATCGAGACTGGAGAAAATCCCGCGCTCTTCCGGGCAGAACGCGATGCCCATCCGGGCGATCTTGTCGGAGGTCGCGCGAATGATCTCCTGGTTGTTGAACTTCACCGAGCCGGTGCGCTTGCCGATGATGCCCATGATCGACTTCAGCGTGGTCGTCTTGCCGGCGCCGTTGCGCCCGAGCAGGGTGACGACCTCGCCGGCGTTCACGTCGAAATTGATCCCGTGCAGGATGTGGGACTCGCCGTACCAGGCTTCCAGGTTGCGCACCTGGAGGAGGTTGCCTCCGGTCGCAGCCTTTGCCGGAGCGTCCGCAATCACAGTCTCAACCATGACCAGCTCCCAGATAGGCTTCCTTGACGCGCTCGTCCTTGGTGAGCTCGGCGTAATTGCCCTGCGCGAGCACCTGCCCGCGCGTCAGCACGGTGATGATGTCGGAGAGATTGGCGACGACGCTCAAATTATGCTCGACCATCAGGATGGTATATTTCGCCGAGATCCGCTTGATCAGCGCCGCGATCTTGTCGATGTCCTCGTGGCCCATGCCGGCCATCGGCTCGTCCAGCAGCATCATCTCAGGGTCGAGCGCCAGCGTGGTTGCGATCTCCAGTGCGCGTTTGCGCCCATAGGGCATCTCGACTGCCGGCGTATTGGAAAACTCGCTGAGACCGACGTCGTTCAACAGCTCCTGCGCGCGGTTATTGTAGCGGTTGAGCACCGACTTGGAACGCCAGAAGTCGAAGGAGCTGCCGTGCTGACGCTGAAGCGCGACACGAACGTTCTCCAGCGCGGTGAGATGCGGAAACACCGCGGAAATCTGGAATGAACGGACCAGCCCCATGCGAGCTACGTCTGCCGGCGCCATCGCGGTAATGTCCTGTCCCTTGTACAGGATTTTTCCGGCAGACGGTTTTAGGAACTTGGTCAGAAGATTGAAGCACGTCGTCTTGCCGGCCCCGTTCGGGCCGATCAACGCGTGAATGCTCCCACGGCGAACCTTGAGCGCAACGTCGCGGACGGCGAAGAAGCCCGCGAACTCCTTGGTCAAGCCTTCCGTTTCGAGAATGAACTCATCGGCCAAACAGATTTCCCCCTGCCCGCGCTATACGCGTGGCTGTCCTTGGTTGCTTCGGCATTCCGGAGGCCCTGGAGCCCACCCGGAACCGCCGCCTCCGGGCGCGGAATATGCCGGAGGTGACGGGGGTTAGGCAAGGCGGAAAGCTGAGCAGATCAGGCCTCCCGCCGGGAGACGAATGCTCCCTTAGTCGGAGGTGTTTCGATGTCGCGCCTGCCCGGCCTCCCGGTTCGCATGGCACCGGTCATCAAGCTGTCGTTAACGGTCTTTCGTCCCCCGCGCCAGCCTTCATCAAAAATTTTCCCGCAGCGAGGATGATGCGTGCGTTCTATCGCCGGGAATATTGTCTTGGATTTTGCAAGCGCCGCTCCATCCGTCGTCAAGTCGATCAGGCAGCGTGATCTTTTGAACACGTGGCTGCGACTTTTTGCGCGCGCGCAGACGGCGCCGGCGGTCTGGGAATATCAGCCTGCCCGACTCGAGGAAGAGCTGTCCGATCTCATCTATTATACTGTGGACATTTCGACACCGACGCCGCGCCTCACCATCCAGAGCGAAGGCACGCGCATCTCGCGCGCTTATGGACATACCGGCAAGGGCGTCCTGCTCGACGACTATATCGGGCCACGGCTCGCGCCCTTCGTGATGCCGTTCTATCATGAGTGCGTGGCGCGCGGGCTTCCGGTCTATAGCGTTGCCGACATCGACGACGTCTATGGCCGCGTGGTTGCCTATGAACGGCTACTGCTGCCGTTCCAGACCGACGGCAAGGTCTGTCACATCATCGCCTCGCTCAAGACGTTCTGCGAGGACGGCGGCTTCGAGATCAAGAATCTGATGCGCGGAAATGACGCGCTGCCCCGGCCGAAACTGCGCGCTGTGATCGATCAGGACCTCTTCCATCGCGCACCCGGTCGCATCGCGGCCGCGGACGTCGTCGAGTTCGCCGATCAGTCCGGCCCCGCCGTCACCCCCGAAACCATCGAGCTGAACTAGCCGTCAGCGCGCTCGGATGGCGACCTATTTGGTCCTGACGTCCTTGGCATAGACGTCCGGCTTGAAGCCGACCAGGAGCTTGCCGCCGACTTCCAGCACCGGTCGCTTGATCATCGATGGTTGCGCTAGCATCAATGCCAGCGCCTTCTTTTCGGTAAGGCCTTCCTTGTCGGCGTCGGGCAGTTTCTTGAAGGTCGTTCCGGCGCGGTTGAGCAGCGTCTCCCAGCCGACTTTGTCGCTCCACTGCTTGAGCTTGTCCTTCTCGATGCCCGCCGCCTTGTAGTCGTGGAATTCATAGGCGACGCCGTTCGTGTCGAGCCAGGCGCGCGCTTTCTTCATGGTGTCGCAGTTCTTGATGCCGTAGATGATGTTGGGCAAGACGTTCCTCGCATGCGTCGTATCGTGACCGCAGCGTTGTACGAAACTCCGGTTCGCGCGACAATATTGCGAACCAAGTCAGCCCCCCGAACGGACATTCCATGCACGTTACCCACGATCCCGCCGCGGCCTCGTCGCCGACTATCGACTTCAACACCTTCCTCGCGGTCGATATTCGCGTCGGCACCATCGTCGATGCGAAGCCGTTTCCGGAGGCGCGCAAGCCGGCGTGGCGGCTGTGGATCGACTTCGGTCCCGTGATCGGCGTACGCAAGAGTTCGGCGCAAATCACGGAGAACCATCCGCTGGAGACGCTGGTGGGACAACAGGTCGCGGCGGTCGTCAATTTCCCGCCACGCCAGATCGGGCCTGTCGTCTCGGAGGTGCTGACGCTCGGCTTTCCCGATGCCGACGGCAAGGTCGTGCTGGTGCAGCCGAGCAAACCGGTGCCCAACGGCGGACGGCTGTTCTAGCTCACGGCCGCTTCGGAATGTTCAGCCCGCGCTGCACGGCCGGCCGCGCGAGACCTCGTTCGAGCCAAGCGGCCACCGACTTGAATTGGCTGAATTCGACGAGATCGCCGGCACCGTAGAAGCCGATAAGATTGCGCACCCAGCCGAGCATGGAAATGTCGGCGATAGTGTAGTCGTCATCCATGAACCATTGCCGTCCCGCAAGATGCGTCTCCATCACGCCGAGCAGACGCCTGGACTCGCCCACGTAACGTTCGAGCGGCCGCTTGTCCTCGAAATCCTTGCCGGCGAATTTGTGGAAGAAGCCGACCTGGCCGAACATCGGCCCGATGCCGCCCATCTGGAAATGCACCCACTGGATGGTCTGGTAACGGCGCGTAGCGTCTTCGGACAAAAGCTTTCCGGTCTTCTCCGCCAGATATTGCAGGATCGCGCCGGACTCGAACAGCGGCATCGGCCTTCCGCCGGGGCCGTTGGGATCGAGGATCGCCGGGATCTTGCCGTTCGGATTGAGCGAGAGGAATTCCGGCGTCTTCTGGTCGTCCTTGCCGAAGTCGACGAGATGCACCTCGTAAGGCAATCCAATCTCCTCCAGCATGATCGAAACCTTGACGCCGTTGGGTGTCGGCAGCGAATAGAGCTGAAGCAGCTCGGGATGCTCGGCCGGCCAGCGCCTGGTGATTGCAAATGCGGAGAGATCTGACATCGGGGATCCTTCGAGCTGGTATTGAGCCGCGCCTAATCTAGGCGGGGTGCAGATCGGCGCAAGGTTCAATAATTGATCTCCATCCGCAGTCCGCGCGGATCGATCTCCTCGCCGCCGACACGCTGCGTGCTGTCGCGCGCGGCGACCGCGCAAGCACAGGCATCAATGAGATCGTCGCGGCCGATGCCGGTGCCGTGACGTTGTGTCAGCCATTTCCGCACGCATGTGAACCCGCGTTGCTCCAGCAACGCGATGCGCTGTTCGCGACCATGCGGCGATGTCTTCGGCGCAAGCCGGATCTGACCGGCGAGATTCCAGAACACCAATTCCGGATGCGCTTCGCCGACAATGGCTTGTCGCGCCGGCGTCATGATCGCGTCGACGTCCCTGATCTTGTCCCTGATATTCCAGAGCTGCGCGGACACGCCCATGCCCCTGCCTTCATGCTCCCAGTAATGGCGATTGGCTGCCCCCATGTCAGAGAACTTCCAGAGGTCGCACCGCGCACCGAGGAACACGGCAGGACCAATCAATTTTCGGGCCTCCTTGTCGCAGCAACGATAGCCGCTCGGCTTCAAACCGATCGGCATGTCGATCATCGCGCGCGCATGCGGCAAGGCGAGCAAGCGCGTCAGGCCAGGCGAATAATCGAAACCGTGATCGCCGCGATCATCGATCCACGCGGCGACCCAGCCGAAGCGAAATCCATCGAGACCGAGATAGTTTGGCACGCTGTCGATCCTGACGTGCCCTCTCGCCGATCAGCCGCCGACTGCCTGGTAGGCCAGGCGCTTGAACTCGAAGAAGAACGGATTCCAGAAACCCATGTGGCGCTGGGCCATCAGCACGCCGGCGGTGTTGGCCTGCGGGCAGATCCACCAATGGGTGCCGGCAAGGCCGCCCCACTGGAATTCGCCGGTCGAATTCGGCGGATCGAACGGCGTCGGAGCGAAGGTGACGGCGCCGCCGAGACCAAAGCCCTTGCCGGGGATCGGCCCGAGATTGGCAAAACGGATGGTCTGCCCGGCGGCCAATTGGTTGGTCATCATCTGCCGCAGCGTCTCCGGCTTGAGCAGCGCATCCGGGCCGGGCAGCAGTGCACGCACCAGTGCGAGCATGTCCGGCAGGGTCGAAACCAGACCACCGCCGCCCGACAGCCGCGGGAATGGACGGCGATAGGCTTGCGGATAAGGCAGATTGTCGGCCCGCGTCAGACCGGGCTTCATTGGATCGAGCACGTCGGCGCCGGTGTAGAGCGCAACCAGCCTGCCCTGCTGTGCCTCAGGCACGTGGAAACCGGTGTCGGTCATGCCGAGCCGATCGAATATCCGCTCCTTGAAATAGGCGTCCAGCGACTTCCCGGAGACCACCTCGACGACACGACCAAGCACGTCGGTCGCCACCGAATATTCCCAGCTTGTGCCGGGCTGATAGGACAGCGGCAGATCGGCGAGCTGGTCGATCATGTCAGTCAGCGGCGTCAGCGGATTGAGCACGCGCGCTTCGTTGTAACCCTTGAACAGCACCGAGCCGGGATCGAAGATGCCGTAGCTGAGGCCCGAGGTGTGGGTCAGGAGCTGGCGGATCGTGATCGGGCCCTTCGCCGGCTCGACGTCGGCAAGGCTCGAGGCGCCCTGCTTCAGCACCTTGCGATTGCCGAGCTGCGGCAGGACTTTTTCGACGGCGTCATCGAGCCCGATGTGTCCCTCTTCGACGAGCAGCATGATCGAGCAGGTGACGAAGATCTTGGTGTTGGAATACGCGCGGAAAATGTGATCGGGCCGGAGCGCGGTCTTCGCCTCGCGATCGGCGAAACCGACGCATTGCTGATCGACGACATCGCTGCCCTTCAGCACGGCCCAGGACACGCCCGGAATGATCTCCCGATCGACATAGCGCTGCATCGTCGTCCGTGCGGCGGAAAAATCCGGTGTTCTGGCGTCCATGTGTGTTTCCCCCAAATTATGGTTGGGCTCGGTATAGCGTGAATTGGCTGGATATGAAGCCCGGCGGACCGCGCTCATCCCTCTTTCATCAGGGCGGTGACGTGCAGGCGGCGACGAATTGTCATCCCCTGCCGCTGATACAGGGCGATCGCCGAGGCATTGCTCGAGAACACATGCAGGAACGGAATTTCACCGCGCGCCTCGATCTG
This sequence comes from Bradyrhizobium cosmicum, assembly GCF_007290395.2. Lineage (NCBI taxonomy): Bacteria > Pseudomonadati > Pseudomonadota > Alphaproteobacteria > Hyphomicrobiales > Nitrobacteraceae > Bradyrhizobium > Bradyrhizobium cosmicum. The sequence goes on from NZ_CP041656.2 coordinate 4,371,662, forward strand.
GCGCGCGATCGCCGCGAGCAGCGCCTGCGCATAACCGCGGCCACGGTGATCGGGATGGACACAGACCGCCGTCATCTCGACGAACTTTCCCGGCTTCATCCGCTCGCCGGCCATCGCCACCAGTTCATTGCCTGCGCGAATGCCGAGAAAGGTGCCGAGCTCATATGTCCGCGCGGCAAACGGGCCGGGCTTGGTCAGCGCGGTCAGCGCCATCATGGCAGGAACGTCGGCTGCGCCCAGTGTGACGATCTCGGCATCGCGAAGCGGACTGTCGGCCGGCGAGCCGATCATCTGCTCGCCGGTCTCCGAGAGCACGACCTTGAAGCCGGCGGGAATGTTGACGGGGTCCGGCGTGAACAGCGCGGCAACTTGCGAGGCCGGCAGGATATCACCCAGCGCGGCAAAGCTTGCCGCCGACATGTCCGCCATGTCGGCAAACGGCGTCATGTCCACGGGATAACGCAGAGCCCGCGGGCCGCCTTCCGCAAGATGCTTCTGGCTGGTCGTCAGCGCGCTCCAGATCGGCCGATCGAGCAGCGCCACATCGCTGTCGGACACCGGCCTAGTCCTTCTCGAAGCTGACGATGACGGCGGCGTTGGCGATGAGGATGGGGTCGTTGGCCACTTCCGTGGCCGAGGGAATCTCGAGTCCGCCCTTGACCGCGGTCACGGTCACCGTGCCGTAAGGTAGCTCCTTGGCAACAGCTTCCTTGTCCACCGCCTCGGGGTTGGGCACGGCGATCGTGACGTCGACGAACATGTCGTTGGCGGTCTTGCCGATCATCCGGAAGAAGCCGAGGCTCGAATGCCTGATCGCATCCGACACCGCTCGCTTCGCCGCCTTGGTGGCATCCCGGCCGTGGACGTCGACGCCCATACCCATCTCGGTGATACAGCGAACGCGGGTCATGTCTTATTCCTGTTGTTGATGGGATGATGCAAGTTGTTATCGCGTTTTGGATGATCGGCATACTCTGTCATTGCGAGGAGCGAAGCGACGAAGCAATCCAGCTGTCCCTGCGGAAAGATCCTGGGTTGTTTCGCTACGCTCGCAATGACGGGCGAGGTGAGAGTTTCGATTGAATCACGCCTTCGCTTTCTGATGCGCCCGCAGCTCATCCACCAGCACCCGCACATTCTCCGAATAGTCGATCGGGATCACGACCAGGTGCACGCCGCCCTCCTTGAACGCCGCATCAAGCGTCGGAGCAAAGCTGTCGATGCTCTCGATGCGATGGCCCTTCGCGCCATAGGCCTTCGCATACAGCACAAAGTCCGGATTGCCGAACGTCATGCCGAAATCGGCGAAATGATCGACGGCCTGCTTCCAGCGGATCATGCCGTAGGCGTGGTCTTCCAGCACCAGGACGACGAGATTGAGCTTGAGCCGGACGGCGGTCTCCATTTCCTGGCTGTTCATCATGAAGCCGCCGTCGCCGGCGACCGCGAGCACACGTCGCTCGGGATAAAGCATCGCGGCCATCATCGCCGACGGCAGGCCGGCGCCCATGGTCGCCAGCGCATTGTCGAGCAGCAGCGTGTTGGCGACGCGGGTGCGGTAGTTGCGCGCGAACCAGATCTTGTACATGCCGTTGTCGAGCGCAACGATGCCGTTCTCCGGGATCACCTGCCTGATGTCGTGCACGATCCGCTGCGGCGTCGGCGGCCATCGCGCCTCGGTGGCGCGGTCGGCAAGATGCCCCAGAATCTCCTCCCGCAACGGCAGCAGCGCCGCTGCCTGCGGCAGCTTGCCTTCGAGACGATCTGCTAACAACTCGAGGCTCGGGCCGACGTCTCCGACGACCTCCGCATCGGGGAAATAGACCTGCTCGACGCTGGCCGAGGTGTAGCTGACGTGGATGACCTTCGGCCCCGACGGCCCCATGATGAAGGGGGGCTTCTCGATGGGATCGTGACCGATCGCGACGATCAGATCGGCGGCCTCGATCGCGTCGTGCACGTAGTCGCGCTCGGACAGCGCCGCGGTGCCCATATAGAGATTGGTGCCGCCGGGCACGGTGCCCTTGCCCATCTGCGTGGTGAAGAACGGAATGCCGGTCCGGCGCACGAAGCTTGCGATGCCGTGCGTCGAACGTGGCCGGCTGGTCGCGGCGCCCATCATCACGAGCGGGCGTTTTGCAGCCAGAATCATTCCCGCGGCGCGGTCGAGCGCGGCGCGGTGGGCGACGGGAATTTCGATGGGGTGAACCGGGATCACGGGAACGGCCGGCACTTCATCGCCAGCAATGTCCTCCGGCAGTTCGAGATGGACGGGTCCCGGCCGCTCCTCCATCGCCACGCGGAAGGCGTCGCGCACCACGGTCGGAATGCTGGACGCGCTGATGATCTGCCGCGACAGCTTCGTCAGCGGCTTCATGCTCGCGACCACGTCCACGATCTGGAAGCGCGCCTGCCGGCTGCTCATGATCGGCTTCTGGCCGGTGATCAGGATCATCGGCATCGCGCCGAGATGCGCATAGGCCGCGCCGGTGGACAGATTGAGCGCGCCGGGGCCGAGCGTCGACAGACACACACCCGGCTTGCCGGTGAGCCGGCCATGGGTGGCGGCCATGAAGGCGGCGGCCTGCTCATGGCGGGTCAGGATCAGCTGGATCTTAGAGGTGCGCAGCGATTCGACGAGGTCGAGGTTCTCCTCGCCCGGAACACCGAAGATGCGATCGACGCCTTCGTTCTCCAGAGCCGCGACGAACAGGTCCGATCCCTTGACTTTGTGGTCCTGCCCGCTCATGTCGCCTCCGCGCGTTGTGCTGCTCCCATGAACTGGGAGCAATCACATGGTAGCCGCTCGCGGCGACAGCACAACTCACAATGCGGCGCGCAACTGCTTCAAAACCCTCATCGCGAGCGCAGCGAAGCGATCCAGAGTCTCTTAGCGGACGCATGTCTGGATTGCGCCGACGCTCACGGCTTGGCTTCGGCGAAAATGCCGGCGATCCACTCCAGGAACACGCGCAGGCGCAGCGCGAGCTGGCGGTTCTGCGGATAGAGCGCGCAGAGCGGCGTCGGCGACGGCGGATGGTCCGCCAGCACCTCGACCAGCGCCCCGCTCGCGAGATCGTCCGCAAAGCGATAGCGCGGAGCCTGCGCAAGACCAAAGCCAAGCCGCGCGAGGTCGGCCATCGTGTCGGAATTGTTGACGCGAACCCGGCTCGGCAGCACGACATGGCGAAGCGTGCCGGCGATGGAAAATTCCAACGGAAGAACGTCGCCGGTGCGCGAGGAGAGGAAGGCCACCATCTGATGGCCGTCGAGTGCGTCCGGCGTCGCCGGCGTGCCGTGGCTCGCCAGATAGGCCGGGCTTGCCACCGTAATCTCCGCGATGGTGCCGAGGCGACGCAGGATCATGCCGCTGTCCTCGGGCTCGCCTGAGCGGATCACGCAATCGATGCCCTCGCGCACGAGATCGACGAGGCGGTCGCCCTGCCCGATCTGCAAGTCGAGCTGCGGATAGCGCGCCAGGAACGCGGGCAGGTGCGGCAGGATGAAGGTGCGCGTCAGCAAAGGATGCGCGTCGATACGCAACAGGCCGCGCGGTTGTGCATCGCGCATCGCGGCTTCCGCTTCCTCGACCTCCGCCAGGATGGCGACGCAGCGGCGGTAATAGTCCTCGCCGTCGAGCGTCGGCGTGACATGCCGCGTCGTCCGTTCCAGCAGGCGCGCGCCCAGCCGCGCTTCCAGGCCGCGCAGCACCTCGCTCGCCGTCGAGCGGGGAATGCCGAGGTCGGCGGCTGCAGCCGTAAAGCTCTGCCGCTCGACCAGGCGGACAAACAGGCGCATGGCGTCGAAACGGTCCATGGGGTGATTGTTCACCACAGCCGACAAGTGATGGCAAGTCTTGGGCGATTATCCGGCAATGGCGATCGCGTATCTCCCGGTCAGACCTATCGAGGAGACCCACCATGACCACCACCCCATCCCAGCGCGCCGCCATCGTCACCGGCGGCTCCCGCGGCATCGGCGCGGCGATCGCCCGCCGGCTGGCGCGGGACGGAATTGCGGTTGCCATCAACTATGCCAGTGGCCGCGACGCCGCGGACGCACTCGTTGCCGAGATCGAGGCCGCCGGCGGACACGCCATCGCCGTGCAGGCCGATCTTGCCGATCCGGCAACCCCATCGCTGCTGTTCGATGCGGCCGTGCGCGCCTTCGGCGGCGTCGACATCCTCGTCAACAATGCCGGAGTCATGGAACTCGGGCCACTCGCCGAGATGACGGACGCGTCGTTCGCGCGGCAGATGTCGATCAATCTCGAAAGCGTGTTCAGGTCCTTGCGCGAAGCGGCGCGGCGGCTCCGCGACGGCGGCCGCATCGTCAACTTCTCATCCAGCGTGGTCGGCCTCTATCAGCCCGGCTACGGCGTCTACGCCGCGACCAAGGCCGCGGTCGAAGCCATGACGCATATCCTCGCCAAGGAGCTCGGCGGCCGGCGCATCACGGTCAACGCGGTGGCGCCCGGTCCGGTCGAGACCCGACTGTTCATGGACGGCAAGAGCGAGCAGCAGGTGCGCGCCATTGCCGCCATGAACCCGTTCGGCCGCCTCGGCCAGCCCGACGACATCGCCGGCGTCGTTGCCTTCCTGGCCGGCCGCGACAGCGGCTGGATCAACGGCCAGATCATTCGCGCCAACGGCGGCGTGATCTGACACGCAGGACGACACCTCACAGGGAGACGACAATCATGCCTTTCGCCAACATCAAGATCCCGCAGGCCGCGCTCTCGCGAACCCAGAAGGCGGAGATCGTGCATCGCCTCACCGCGCTGTTCGTCGACTATTTCGGCGAAGCGGCGCGGCCGCACACGATGGTCCTGATCGAGGAAGTCCCCGACGGTGGCTATGGCCGCGCCGACGAGGTATTCGTCGTTCCAGACGCTTATCGCGCCGGCGATTCCGTCACGGCAGCTTCAGGCTGAGCGCGCGGGCGACCTCCGCCTACTCGGCGGCCTCGCTGTGGGGAACGCCCTGCTCGACCTCGAGCTGAAGGATGTCGTTGAAGCGGTTGAAGGCGCCGCACAGCGCGATGCGCCAGGTCAGTTCGACGATCTGGGCTTCCGAGAAATGCGCGCGAAGGCGAGCAAAGATCTCGTCGCGGGTCTTGTTCCAGTTGTTGGTAACGGCGATGGAATATTCGACGACGAGCTTGTCGAGCTGATCGAGCTCGGGATGGTCCTTGTAGTCGACGAGGCGCGCGGCGCCCTGCTCCGAAACGCCCTGCACCGCCAATTTGGGCGCGTGATGAGAGACGCAATAGTCGCACTTGTTGAGCAGCGAGACTGTGACCAGCGCAAGCTCGAGATGGCGCTTCGACACCTGGCCTTCGCTGGCGAGATCGACCAGCAGCGACCACATATGTTTGAAGATCGGTAGCCGATGCGCCATGACACCGGCCTGGTTCTCGAACGCACCGTAAGTCGCCATCTTGTCCCACAGCGGCCTCAGCGCCTCCGGCAAATCGTCCCTGGTCTTGATCGAAACGCGCGACATGGCCATTCATCCCTGGTTGGAGGATACATGTTGCCATAACGGCAGCCCCTCCGCCTCGATTGCGATCGCATGACACCCAAGACATTTGAAACGCGCTGCCTGCGCCTGCCTTCCGTCACCAAGGTGGTGCAGTGGGAAGGCACCTCCGTGTTCAAGGTCGGCGGCAAGATGTTCGCGCTCAGCGGTGGCTTTGCCTCGGGTTCCGGCGGCTACATGTTCAAGGTCTCGGACATGGCCTACGCGATCCTGATCGAACATGGCGTGGCACGGCCCGCGCCGTATCTGGCGCGCGCAAAATGGGTGCAACTCGCCGGCAACAACGCGCTGCCGGACGCCGAGCTCACGGCCTATCTGGCGCAGGCTCATGCACTGATCGTCGCCAAGCTCACCCGCAAATCGCGCAAGTCCCTGGGGCTGGACTGACCGCTCCCCAGAACGTGATGGGATGATTACCGTCCTCCCATTGGACTTTTGTTGCACTGCACCTAACTCAGCCGCAGAGCCCATTCGAGATGGAGTGTTCCATGAGCAATCCCAACACCACCGTATCCTCCAAAGCTCATCGCTATGAACTCGTGCATGGCGACGGCGCCGACTTCGTCGCCTACCAGCGCCGCCGTGAGGACGGACTCTGGCAGACCTTTGCGACCTGGATGATTCCCCGCGCGATCTGCAGCTAAAGCGACGAGGCCTGCCGCCGTTGACCGGGAAATGATCTCTGACTAAAGTCAGGTATCATGCTCGATCCCGTTTCCCGCGTCCGCCGCTTCAACCGTGCCGTCACGTCCGCCGTCGGCGCGCTCGATACTTCGTTCCTCGGGCGCGGCCGGCCGCTGGGCGCAGCGCGCGTGCTCAACGCGATCGGCCATGGACGCTCGGATGTTGCCGATATCCGCGACTATCTCGGCCTCGATTCCGGGCTGATGAGCCGGCTGCTGCGCGGCCTTGAGGATGAAGGGATGGTGGAGACCTCCGCGCACGACGGCGATGCAAGGCGGCGCGTGGCGAAGCTGACGCGCGCGGGCCGGCGCGAATTCGCGGCCTATGAGGCGCTGTCGAACACACAGGCGGAGAGCTTCCTGGCGCAACATTCGCGGCGCGAGGCGCTGCTGGCGGCGATGGACTTGGTCGCTTCAGCGTTGACGCGCGAGCGCGTCGCGCTCGCCGAGATGGACCCGCAGAGCGATGAAGCCCGCTATTGCCTCGGCGAGTACTATGCCGAGCTCGGCCGCCGCTTCAAGCAGGGTTTTGACGTCTCATTGTCGCGCGATCCTGACGCCAAGGACATGCGCCGTCCGTGCGGCACGTTCATCGTGGCAATGTCGGACACGCTGCCGATCGGCTGTGTCGGGCTGAAGGGTACGGATCACGGCTACGCCGAGATCAAGCGCCTGTGGGTCGCGCCCGCCGCGCGCGGATTGCGGCTCGGCCGGCTCCTGATGGACGCGACCGAGGATGCCGCGCGCGGGCTCGGCATCGCGCTGCTGCGGCTCGACACCAACAGCGCGCTGGCTGAAGCCGGCCAGCTCTACCGCACCACGGGCTGGCGCGAGATCCCGCGCTTCAACGACGATCCGTATCCGGATCTGTTTTTCGAAAAACGTCTGTAGGTGGGCATCGACTCCCTGGCTGCTGCGTTATGATCAACCTCGCCGGAGCCCGATCATGACAAGAGACGACCTCGCCGACCTCTACCGCGGTTACATCGCCTGCCTGAACCGGCAGGACTGGCCGGCACTCGGACAGTTTGTGCATGAGAGCGTCGCTCACAACGCACGACAGGTCGGGCTCCCCGGTTATCGCGCAATGCTGGAGCAGGATTATCGCGAGATTCCGGATCTGCATTTCAACATCGCGTTGCTGATCTCCGATCCGCCCAACATCGCCGCCCGACTCCAATTCGATTGCACGCCGGCGGGGACATTCCTGGCGCTTCCTGTGAACGGCAAGCGCGTGTCCTTCTCGGAGAACGTGTTCTACGAGTTCCGAGAAGGAAAGATCTGGCGGGTATGGTCGGTGATCGAAAAGACCGCGATCGAAGCACAGCTCTCGCGCGCGGAGAGCTGAGCCAACCAAGCGTGGACGGTCACGCCGTCGCTGGCGCTGCCGCCTCGCCCTGCGGCCTTGCGAACGGCCTGAAATTCATCGCCATCAGGAAGGCGCCGAGGCCCATCGCCCAGGAGGCGACATAGAGCCAGGCGTAGCTGGCGAACGCGTCGTAGATCAGCCCGCCGGCGAGCGGGCCGGTCGCCATGCCGAGGCTGCCGGCCATCGCCGTGCCGCCGATCACCGTGCCCATCATGCGTAGCGGAAAGTTTTCGCGGATCAGCACCGCATAGAGCGGCATGGTGCCGGCATAAATGAAGCCGAAGACGGCGCCGACCACGTAGAACGTCGCGAGCTGATGCGCGACGACATAGGCGAGCGCGCCGAATGCCTGCAGCAGCAGGCCCGAGACCAGCACCCGCTTGGCGCCAAAGCGGTCGCCCAGCAAGCCGAAGGCGATGCGCCCGCCGAGGCCGGCAAAGCCCTCGATGCTGTAGATCGTCACCGCCGCGACCAGCGGAATGCCGCAGCTGACGGCATAGCTGACGGTGTGGATGATCGGACCGGAATGGGTGGCGCAGCAGAAGAAATTGGTCGCGAGCAGGATCAGGAATTGCGGCGAGCGCAGCGCCTCGCCCATCGACATCTCGTTCTGCCCGGCGCCCTCGCCCGCCCGCGCGGCCATGGCGTGCGCGAGCGCGGGCGGACGGCGCACCAGCAGCGCCACCGGGATCATGATGGCGCCGACCACCAGCGCCACGATCTGCATCGCGGTGCGCCAGTCATGGTTGGAGACGAGCCACGCCGCGAGCGGCGCCATCGTCATCGGCGCCACGCCCATGCCGGCCGACACCAGCGACACCGCGAGGCTGCGATGGGTGTCGAACCAGCCGGTGACGGTCGCCATCATCGGCGCGAAGATCGCCGCGCAGGAGGCGCCGGTCAGGAGGCCGAACACGATCTGGAACGTCAGCAGCGACGTCGCATGGCTCGCGGCGAACAGGCTCAGCGTCAGCACGATTGATCCCGTCAGCACGACCGGGAGCGGGCCGAACCTGTCGCTCAGCGTGCCCCACACCATGCTGGTGAAAGCCATCGCCAGAAAGCCGATCGTCATCGCGCCGGAGATGCCGGTGACCGACCAGCCGGTGTCCTTGGCGATCGGCTGCAGGAACACCGGCAGCGAAAACATGCCGCCGATGGCGACACAGCCAAGCAAGCCGCCGGCGGCGACGATCACCCAGCGATAGGAGGAAGCATTCATGTTGGTCTCCCGTCAGATCTGTCTGCGTGAAAGACGGATGGGAACCGCGCGGGCCGACATCGTCGCGGCGGATTTTTGCACGCCTTGACCGTCGTTGCCAAATTCTGGATGTGAAGCTCGATCAGCCCCCCTCCTGCGATGCCGATGGTAACGACATTGAACACATCCTCCAAAAAGACGACCGGCCATGTCTTCATCGCCGCCAGCGTCGATGGCTACATTGCCCGGTCCGATGGCGACATCGACTGGCTGAGCAGATACGCAGCCTCCGGCGAGAACACCGGCTACGACGCGTTCATGGACACGATCGACGGGCTGGTGATGGGCCGCGCCACCTTCGAGAAGGTGCTGTCGTTCGACAGCTGGCCCTTCACGAAGCCCGTCGTCGTCCTGAGCCAAACCCTGTCGCAAGCCGACCTGCGCGCCGACCTCGGCGGCAAGGTCCGGATCTCATCGCTGGCGCCCCAGCCTCTCATGCAGGCACTGGCGCGCGAGGGATGGCGACGGGCCTATGTCGACGGCGGACGGGTGATCCAGTCGTTCCTGCAGGAGAGGCTGATCAGCGACATCGTGCTGACGCGCATTCCGGTACTGCTCGGCGACGGCATCCCCCTGTTTGGCCGGCTCGCAGCCGATCTGCCGCTCCGACATGTGGAAACGACGACGTTCGCGTCCGGGATGGTGCAGAGCCGATACGAACTCGACTGATGCCGCACAACCAAGATCGCAAAAACAACCCCATGCACAGTAGACGGCGCTTGCAGGATCAATGACTTAGGATGTCGGTCCTGCAAGGCCCGGATTTCGGAGGCGGTGGTCTCACATCGCGGCGCGACGGCGCCAGTCGCCGACGGTGAGCCAGATTGCCGAGACGAGGAAATAGAGCGCGCCGACCCCGGCGTAGCCCGTGACGGTCGCGATCGACGGCACCGCGGGCGTGGAGGCCTGGAAGATGAAGAAGCCGCCGGCCAGCGCCGACTGGGCGCCGCTGAGCACCATGGCCCATTGCGCGCCAAAACTCTTCCAGCGCCGGATCGCCGTCCCCAGCTGGAGCAGGCCAGCCAGGATCGCCCAGGCCCCGAACACCGCGAGTACAAGGTTCATGCTCATCTGCAAGGCGATCAGGACCGCGACGGTGGTCGCCAAGCTGGCCAGAACATTGAGCGCCTGCGTGCGGTTCTGCCCGAAGCCCCCGCTGCGCAGGGCATCAACGAAGTTGGCCGCTGCATCCCATGCCGGGTAGAGCACGAGCAAGGCGCCGGCGATCAGCGCCGACGACGATCCTGCGGCAAACGCGGCCGCAACCCAGGCGACGGAGAAGGCCGCGCGGATGAAATAGTATTGCTTCAGCCACCGCTCGCGGTCCGCACGAGCGAGATCCAGTTGATAATGCGTCATTGCAACCTCCTATGTACCTACTAGTTGGTAGTTTCCTCGCGCGCCGCGCGCGCGATCGCGTTCACCCCCAAGTGCCGCGGGGTGTCGTGGTCGTCTCGCCGATCTCTCTCAGTGCTTGCCGGACAGCCGCTCCAGCAGCGGAGCAGTGATCACGCCGAACATCTTTGGATCGCCATAGGCGCGCGCCGACAGCATCGCGCCGTGGATGGTCGCCATGAATCCTTCAGCCTCGACCCGGGGCGGGGCGGAGATTTTCAGTCGCCCCTTCCGTTTGCCGCGCTCCATCACCGATGTCAGCCACGACGCAAGGAAGCGGAAATGCGCGCGGACTTCGAGTGCCACCTCCTCCGGCAGGATCGGAAGCTCGCTGGCCAGCAGCGCGCAGACGCAGAAGGGAGCCGTCGCGTCGGTGATGCACGCCTCCCAATACGCGACATAGTTTTCGAGCTGCGCGCGCGCGTCGGGAATGTTGCGCTCGAGCGCCGCCAGCCCGGCCTGGGCCTCCTCGCGATAGCGCGCCACGAGGGTGCGGACCAGATCGACCTTGCTGGCGAAATGGTGGTGAATGCTCGGCTTGCGGATGCCGACCACCTCGGCAACATCAGCGTAGCTGAAGCCGTTGTAACCGCCCGCGATGATGAGCGTGCGGGCGCACGCCAGAATGTCGTCAGCGGTGGAAGATACATTCGTCATAGGGCATAGCTACCTTCCAGTTGGTAGGGCGTCAAGAATGAGGCGCTTCAACCATCCGTGAGTGGCAAGCAGCGTGGCGCTGCATATGGAGACCCTTACAGATCCCCACTGGATTGAGCACTCCGCCAACGACGTTCCCGGCCAGCGCGCCTTCAGTTGACCGCCAGGACAACCTTTCCAAATCCTCCGCCGCGCTCCACGCTGCGATGGGCATCGGCGGCGCGTTCCAGCGGAAACACCCGGTCGACCAACGGTTTCAGCCCACCCGACACAAACAGCGGCAGGAAACCTTCCGAGAAGCGACGAACCATCGCCCGCTTTTCGTCCACGCCGCGCGATTTCATGACCGTACCGACCAATCGCAAGTGGTTGTGGAGCAGCAGGTTGAGCGGCATCGAGGTGTCGTGCTGGCCGCTCAAAAGGCCGACTTGCACCAGTGTTCCGCCGGGCCGGAGGCTGCGAAGGTTGCGCGGCAGGTAGTCGCCGCCGACGAAATCGATCACGGCGTCGACGCCACCATGATCCGTAAGGCTCGCGACCACGCTTTCGAAATCATCGGCCCGGTAGTCGATCACAGTGGCCGCGCCGATCTCGCCGACATCCGCCAACCGCGAAGCGTTCGCCGTTGCGTAGACGACGGCGCCCAGCGCACGCGCGACCTGCACGCAGGCGGAGCCCACTCCGCCCGCGGCGCCGTGAATGAGCACGGTTTGACCTTGCCTGATGCCTCCGAGATGCGAGACCGCTTCGACCGCTGTGACGAATGATTCCATGATCGCCGCGCCCTCGACGAATGAGACATTGTCCGGAAGCCTGAGCGCCATGTCACGGTCGACCCGGGCGAACTCGGCATATGCTCCCCCGCCCACGATCGCCATCACACGTTCCCCGATCGAGACGTCATCGACTTCGCTGCCGACGCCAACAACTTCACCGGCCAGTTCGAGGCCAAGCAGGTTGCTCTCGCCAAAGCTCTGGTTGCCGTAGGCGCCGGAGCGCTGAAGAATATCCGCGCGGTTGATCCCTGCCGCCTTCACATGCACCAGCAGGTCGCGGGGGCGAATCTCGGGCCTCGGCACCTCGGCCACGCGGAGAACCTCCGCCGGACCGAAGCTGTCATAGACGACACCTCTCATTTCGCCTGCTCCTGCGCCCGGGCCTTGGCGCGGCGCGCGATGCTGGCGGCGAACAACGGCGTCTCGCGGCGATTGTGGTCGCTTCCGGCCGCCTGGCGCGCTTTGGCAGCGTCGTCGAAAGACAGGCTGTGCTTGTCCAGGAATGCCATGAAGACATCGGTCGGGTGTGCCGTGACGCTGTTCGTATAGCGGGTACGTCCTCCATCGACGGTTTCGGCCTTCAGCTCCCAGATCACGTTGACCTGGGTCCTGCCATTGGCCGTGAACACGTCCGAGATTGAATTCATGCGGCAGTAGGTCTTGCCGGCCTCATCAGCGACATAGTGCTGAACGACCAGGCCGGTGCCGATCTGCTCGACGTTGATCATCATGCGGCGTCCGTCGTCGGTGGTGCTGACGCCTGCCGCAATGTGATCAGGCGGGCAGCAACGCAGATATTCGGCTTCCGCGAGCGTGAACAGCCATTCGGCAATGTCCACCTGGTCAAGCGGTACATCAATGTCCGCGGTGTAGGCCGATTGCGACAGGATGCGATCGAGAACCTTCATGATAGTCTCCTTATCAAGGGCTTAGGCCGGCAAGGCCCGCCTTCGAGGGAGGAGATACGGCTTTTGAGGTTTGATGATAATGAACGTTGAACTCGAAACCCTTTTGCGAAAGGCGCAAAGATGAAAGATCCGCGTTTTGCGGAGCATCTGGCCATCTATGTCGACGTGGTTCGTGGCGGGAGTTTCTCCAGCGCCGCGCGTCATCGCGGGGTCACACCCTCGGCCATCGTCAGGCAGATCGACGCGCTCGAGCATAGTCTCGGAGTGCCCCTGCTGGTACGCTCGACCCGCGCGCTCGCGGTGACCGATGCCGGAGAACGACTGTTCGAACGCGCGCAGCGGTTGCTCGATGACCTGGCGGACACGCACGCCGAGATCGCCGCTTTCGATGGCGCGGTCGCCGGCGTTCTTCGCCTTGCCTGCTTTCCGACCTTCGGCAAGCGCTACGTGATCCCCACCCTCGAAACGGTCATGCGGGACCATCCCGGCCTCATGATCGAGCTCGATCTCACTGAACGGCTCGCCGATCCCGTGCTGGAGCGGTTGGACGCCGTGATCCGGATCGGCGAACTTGCCGACAGTACGCTCATCGCGACCAAGCTGGCATCGCAGACCAGGATATTGGTCGCCACTCCGGCCTATCTCGATCGTCATGGTACGCCGACCGTGGGGAAAGACCTCACCGGCCATCGGCTGATTGATAAATTGCACGGCGCCGACCTGCTCGGCTGGACGGACGTGCTCGGTAACCCCGCGGGCACGGCGCCCGAACAGCAAGCCGTGTTTCGATGCGACGATTTCGAAGCGATGCGTCTCGCGGCGCTCGCCAGCATTGGCGTTGCATTCCTCGCCGACTGGGTGGTCGGCCCAGATGTGCGGGCCGGTACGCTGACACGAATCCCGATCGACGGCGAACCGTGGAACGAGACGAAGACCGGCATCTACCTTTTGCGGGCCCTGGCTCAGCCGTCTGCAAAACTGACCCTCCTGACCGCCGCCTTGCGGGAGTCCATCGGGTCGCCGCCGGTGTGGGCGTAGTGCGGATGCCAATCACATCATGACCATCCGCCCCATCATCCGCTACCCCGACAGGCGCCTCGCGATGCCGGCCCGCCCCGTCACCGCGTTCGACGAGGCCCTGCGCGAACTCGCAGCGGATTTGCTGGAGACGATGCGCGCCGCACCCGGCATCGGCATCACCGCGCCGCATATCGGCGTGCCCTTCCGCGTCGTCGTGCTCGAGCTCGACGCCAGGGAGGGTCCGCGGACCTACGTCAATCCGGAGATCACATGGGCTTCGCCCGAGCTGATCATGCACCGCGAGGGCAGCGTCTCGATGCCCGGGGTCAACGACGAGGTCCAGCGTCACGCACGCGTGCGGATCGACTATTGGGATCTCGACGGCACCATGCACAGCGAGGAGTCCGACGGCTTGCGCGCCGTCTGCCACCAGCACGAGATCGACCAGCTCGACGGCATGTTCTGGATCCAGCGGCTGTCGCGGCTGAAGCGGGAGCGGCTGGTGAAGAAGTTCGAGAAGTTGGCGCGGGGTTCGTAGCGGGCGAGCCGAAGGCGTAACCCACAACTGCATTTGCCCGCGGAAAGAAACAGGTGGATGACACCAGCGCACTGCGTTTCGCGCAGCCACGGGCTCATCCACAGACGCTCCGTCTCATCGAACCGCTGTGATGCCGGCAAGGATCAAGTCTACGCCGGCAAGGAATTGCTCGCGATCGTCGTGGTCGCGCAGTTGCGCCGCCATCTGCCGCACGAATGGATACTTCGCAGGATCGAGCGCGGTCCACTGCGCTGCGACGGAGCCGAGAAAAGCCGATCGATCCGTGCCGGGAGCGACGAGCCGGGCGTTCGCAGCGTTCTGTCCGGCGACGCCGAGGATGTAGTGCAGGAGCGCGGTCACGGAGTTGAACTGCGCCGCGCGGGGTCCGCCAAGCGCGTGAAGCTGTCCGCTGACGCTCTCGATGATCTCCAGCGTTGCGGGCCGCCATGGCTCGCGAAAGAGCTGGGAACCGACCCACGGATGCGCATCGATGGCGTCGAACACGCCCAGCGCAATCGCACGGATCGCCTCCTGCGGCTCCTTGCTGCCGGCCACCGCGGTGATGACACGGGCGATGACTTCATCGGCGGCTGCAGCCAACATTTCATTCTTGTCGGCGACGTGCCAGTAGATTGCTCCGCTCCCCGTTGCCAGCCTTCCAGCGAGCGCACGGACGGTCAGAGCGCCCTCGCCGCCGGCGTCGAGGATGTCGATCGCGGCCGCGACGATCCGCTCCCTGGATAGCGCCTCGGTGCGGCGTGCAATTCGGTGAGTCTTCTTCGGCATTGACGCCATCTTGACATGAATGGAACGCCGCTCCAATACTTTGGAACGCCGTTCCATAGCTCTTCGTAAAGGATCCGATGACGCCAACGGTTACGATTGTCGGTGCAGGCCTCGGTGGCCTTACACTCGCACGCGTCCTTCACCTTCATGGCATTCCCGCGACCGTGTACGAGGCCGAAGCTTCGGCAATCGCGCGGACACAGGGCGGGATGCTCGACATCCACAACGACAGTGGACAGCTTGCGTTGAAGGACGCAGGCTTGTTCGGCGAATTCCGCGGGCTCATCCACGAAGGCGGACAAGCCACGCGCGTGCTCGACCCTCAGGCTCGCGTGCTGCTCGACCGACCGGACGACGGCACGGGCGGACGGCCCGAGGTGCATCGCGGTGCCCTGAGGCGCCTGCTGCTCGATTCCCTGCCCGCCGGGGCGGTCCGGTGGGACAAGAAGCTCACCGGCGTTGTCGCGCGCGGCGACGGGCGGCATGAGCTGAGATTTGCCGATGGCTCCAGCTCAAGCACAAACCTGCTCGTGGGTGCGGATGGCGCGTGGTCGAGGGTGCGGCCCCTGTTGTCGAAGGCCGTGCCGGACTATGTCGGCACCTCGTTCATCGAGATGTATCTCCACGACGCTGACATCAGGCACCCGGCGACGGCCGAAGCGGTCGGCGGCGGCGCATTGTTCGCGCTCGCGCCCGGCAAAGGCATTTTCGCGCACCGCGAGCCCGAGAACGTCCTTCACGCCTATATCGCGTTGAAACGCCCGGCCGAATGGTTCTCCGCCCTCGACTTCAGCGACGCCGCCGCAGCGGTCGCGCGCGTCGCGACCGAGTTCGACGGCTGGACGCCGGCGCTGACCGCGTTGATCACCGACGCCGATACGCTACCGGTACTGCGCATGCTCCACACGCTGCCGAACGACCATCGCTGGGCGCGCGTGCCTGGAGTGACGCTCGTCGGCGATGCCGCGCATTTGATGCCGCCCGCCGGCGATGGCGCGAACCTCGCCATGCTCGACGGCGCCGAGCTCGGGAAGGCGATCGCCGCGCGTCCCCGCGACATCGAAGCTGCGCTTGCGACTTACGAAAATGTGATGTTCTCCCGCAGCCAATCGGCCGCGACCGGCGCGCATCAGATCCTCGAGCTCTGCCTCGGCGAGCGCGCGCCGTTCAGCCTGCTCGAGTTCTTCAGCGGCATGCGCGGGCCGGAGCGCGGCTGAATCGTTCCAACCACGCCTGCGTCAAACCGCCCCGCAAGGCGAACAAAAGCGCCTGCCCGAACGTTTACTTCACTCCGCCCGCTTCTTACAGGATGGAGCATTCATGAAAGTTCGCAAATTCGCCATCGCCGACGCTTCGCTCGAACGCTCACCGGGGCAGGACGGCGACATCTTCGCCGGTAACGTAATTGACCAGCACCATGGCGGGCCAATCACCATCGGCTTCGGCCGCTACGGACCGAATCAGAATCTCGACGAAAAGCTCTCGGTCGACGATGTCATGCTCGTCTTGGAAGGAAAGCTCTCGGTCACCAGCGACGGAAACACGGTCACCGCAGGTCCCGGGGAGATCGTCTATATGCCGAAGGGCGAGACGGTCACGATCCGCTCGCACGAGCAAGGCGCGGTCACCGCCTACGTTACCTATCCCCATTGGCAGGAAGCGCGCGGCTGAGCCGCGAGCCTGATCATTGCCGACGGCCTGTCGCTTTACTGACAAGAAGAGGCAGGCCGCGGTCAAAGCGCTATTTCAGAGGAAGAAAGACGTCCGCGACCGTCTCGTGCTCAGGCACCTCCGGGAAGAAGCTCAGCCGCTGGCAATAGATCGGGAAGTCGCGCACTTCCTCGCCGCTGGCCGGAAGCCAATCGCGATAGAGATAGAGCGCGGCGGGCTCCAGATTGTCGGTGTAGCCGACCACGCGCAGCACGGCGCAACGTCCGCCGGGGATCCCGCCGGCCTTGATCGCCTCGCTGAATCCCGCGACCGGCTGGTCGGTGCCGACACAGAGGTCCACGCTGTAGTCAGCCGGCGAGGCAGGACGCCGCTCGGACCGCCAGACATTGTAGGTTGGACTTGTGCTGGGGTGCAGGTTCGCCGCCTTGCGGCAGGCAATGAACCTCTGGATGGTGGCGCGAAGTGCTTCGGGGCTCCCCCGATGCTCCATGATCGCCACCTTCGTGGGTGGCACATCGCGGATCGTCACGTCGTTGGTGGAAAAAATCGTCTGCATCAGCTTGCTCCTCGCGTTGTCGAGAGGCCCGAAGGCCGCAAGCCACGGCTCCCACACAGGCGATTTCCGGAACGACGACGGCGACTGCCCGAGCCGTTGCCGAAAGGCGCGGGCGAAGGCATCGGGCGCGTCGTAGCCGGCATCCATCGCGATGTCGGTAACATCGAGGGCGTCAGCGTAGGCCAGCTGATGCGACGCGCGCTTCAGACGGGCGAGCTGGACGTAGCGATGCACCGACAGCCCGAAGGTCGCCGTGAACTGCCGGTGGAAATGGAATTTCGAGAAGGCGGCGACAGCACTCAACATGTCGAGGTCCAGATCGGCGTCGAGGTGACGGTCGATATGGTCCAGCACCCGCCGCATCCGGTCCTGATAATTTTGCAGCGCCGCCTTCATCGTCCCAGCTCCGTGGCTGAATACAGTTAGCCGCGGACGGCCATGATGCGCTCGACCGATCTTGCGGTTTGTCAGGGTGCTCCCCGTGGCATCCGTTGACCTCCGCTGTCGTCGCCCGGCTCGACCGGGCGACCCTGTACGCCGCGGCCTCTCGGCTCGTTCACGATCGTCTCTGAATACTGGACCGCCCGATCAAGTCGGGCGATGACACCGAGTATGTTGCACCAAGAGACGATTCAGCAGTCGGCCCTACCCGCCCGCCATCAATTGCTTCGCCAGCGCCATGTAGGCCGGCAGCGTCACGGGATCGTTGGCGGCGTTGCCCGCCACAGGATGCGAGGCGTAGCGCGCGATCACCATCTCGGCTTTGGGATCAATGTAGATGCCCTGGCCGTAGACGCCGCGCGCCATGTAGGCGCCGTGGGCGTTGTGCGTAACCCACCATTGGTTGCGGTAGGACGCGCCCGGCAGCGTGGTGTAGCCGGCCGGCTTGAATTTTTCGGGGTCGCCGCCGCGCGCGATATCCTCGACGACGGTTTCAGGCACGATCTGGCGGCCGTTGAAGCGGCCATGATTGCGCATGGTCTCGCCGAAGCGGGCGAGATCGCGCAACGTGGTGGAGAGACCGCCGCCGCCGCTTTCGGTGCCGATGCGGTCGACGTGATAATGCGCGTCCTCCTCCGCGCCCATCGGCTGCCAGATCCGCTCCGAGAGGAAGTCGGACAGCGTCATGCCGCTGGCACGCCTGATGACCCAGGCCAGCACATCGGTGTTGACGGTCTTGTAGGCGAAGGCCTTGCCGTGCTCGCCCTGCTTCGTCTGCGCGACGAGGAAATCGAAAATGGTGGTCGGGCCGTCATAGTCAGGCGGGATCGGCGCCATGCCGTTGGCGCGCCGCAGTCCCCAGACGTGTGAATTCTTGTCGGTGTAGACCTCGGTGTATGCGAGCCCCGTGGTCATATCCATGACCTCGTGCACACGCGCATCGCCGAACGCGCTGGCCTTCAGCTCCGGCACATAGTCCGTGACGGGCGCCTGCGGATCGATCCTGCCCTCGCTGACCAGAATGCCGCCCAGCACACCGGTGAACGACTTCGTCACCGACATCCCGATATGCGGCTTGTGCGGCTTCAGCGCGCCGAAATAGCGCTCATAGATCAGCCTGCCCCGATGCAGCACGGCAATGCCGTCGGTGTAGGTCTCCTCCAGCATCTTTGCGAAGGTCATGGGCCGGCCGTCCATCGTAACCGAAGTGACCGCGCCGATGTCGTGGTCCTCGCGCGGCAGCGGCGACGCCGGCCCTGCCCCGCGCCAGACGTTCACCGTGGGCACCAGCTGGCGGATGTTGCTCCAGGCCCAGCGCAGTTCGGGGAAGCTGCGGAACGAGCCGTCCTGGAAGGTGATGAGGCGGTCCGGGGACGGCGGGAAGCCGCGCATCCAGCCGAGCGTTTCGGGATCGGTTTCTTTGGCGGTGGATGGGCTGGCGGCGGGTGTGGCGGTAGACATGGACAATGGCTCCAGACGTGCGGCGCGGATGTCGTAGCATCAGATGAAATGGCGGACATCCAGCGTTTGTGCCGGGCACCTAAGCGCCGGACACCGGCGGTGCAACGGTTGAGCACCGGCGCTCGAAGCGAAATCGCGACGCTGGATTAGTATCCCGCTGTTTGCAAAAGTCGGTGACCTTCGCACCCATCAAGCTCGCGAAAGCTGAACAAGAGCGGCGCTCAGGTGCACGCACGCGGCCGCGTCTGGGGCCAGCTGATCTTCCAAGATTTGTTTTGGAAGGAGCCGTAATCGATCTACGGCCGGGTGATGGAGGCCGAAAGCTGGTCGCGCGCGCCGTTCGAAGAGAGCTCGTAGGGCGGATTTGCGAAGCGTAATCCGCCATGTTGTGCACGACTCGACGGAGAGATGGCGGATTGCGCCTTACGGCTAATCCGCCCTACGAGACTGCGACCGGTAAATTCCAGTTCTTCAGCCTGCAGTGCAGCCGGATCACTTCTTAGTCGCGCCCTCGGATGGCAGCGCTACCGACCCGCCGATTTTTGTCGAGACCACGTAGACGTCGACGCCGCTCATCGAGCATTCCTCGCTTGATGCCTGATTTTTCGTGATGACCTCGATCGTCTTGCCATCCCTGGTGTGAAACGTGATGTCGTAAACCTGCTGGTGGAGGTCTTTGCCGATCTTTTCGGATGCGAGACGAACGGCCTTGGTCTGCGCCTCGATCACTGACGGGATATCAATCAGGCCGGCGTTCTTGAGGTGCACGAGGGCCATGTTGGTGGGCCAACTCGCGCAGTCCGGAGACTTCGCGAGAGCCACCGCAGCCGGCATGGCAAATATTGCGGCCACCACCACTTTCAACGCGGAGCGCATCAATGCAAGTCCTTGATGGTGTGGTCGCCACTTTTCCGGATCTGCGTGCCCATCTTGATGGGCAGGACGGCAGCGACCATGCCGTCGCGGTCGCCGCGCTTGCAAAGCTTCTCGCCAGGCTTGAGCTTCTGAAGTCCCATATCGGTCAACAAGGCCTTCTCCGTTCGGTTCGCCGCCAGAAACCATAGGTCATGATGGTACCTCCTTTGCGCCGGCTTCGGCCAGCGCACGCATGAAATTCGGCGTCGACCAGGTCGCTACGCCGGTCCTCGCGAAGTCGCGGTCCGTCGTCCAGACGACAGCACGGCATGCCTGGACAGGAACACGGATTGTAGTGTTATAAGTCAGTTGCATTATCTTGATTTACTCGTCCTGCCTGCATTTTGGTTTGGTGAATTTCGGAGGGTGACGGTGATAGACGAAGAAGCCGACGCAAAAGAACCTCGCAAAGATATCGTAGCAACGCAGTCGAGCGCTCTTTCGCGCGAGGCTGAAAAGATGGTCGGCGAAACATCCACTTACGCTACGCCCGCCATGCGGCAAGAACGACGCGCCCGCGCCTCGGCGGACAAGCGGTTTGCCCTTCGTAAAACGCTCGTCGAACCCGACCGCAGCGACCCAAACGGGTTCGAGCGCATCATCGGCAACAGCGACCTGATGTCGATTAACTTCCTAGATCGCGGCAGGCGGACGGCGGCGGCGGTTTGCCGAATCAAAGTGCCGAGCGACGGCGGCGCCTGGTACGGCACGGGCTTTCTTGTCGGGCCTCGCCTCCTGCTCACCAACCATCATGTGCTCGGCAATGCCGACGAAGCAAGCCAGGCCGAAGCTGAATTCGGTTATGAGCACGACTTCGACGGCGTATTGCAGGAGCCGGTCCGCTTCAATTTGCGTCCGCACGAAATTTTCTATACCAACGCCGAACTCGATTTCACATTCGTCGCCGTCACACCGCTCTCGGACGAATGCGTGCCGATCGCCCGTTACGGAATCCTGCCGCTCATTCCCCTCTCCGGCAAGGCCGTCGACGGGGAATGGGTTACGATAATCCAGCATCCCGGCAGCGAACCAAAGCAAATCGCGATCCGCGCCAGTCAGGTCATCGGGCTCGACCCCAGGTATGTGCCAGGGGTCGATCTAGATCATTTTATTCACTACTCGACCGACACCGAACCGGGCTCATCTGGAGCGCCGGTTCTTAACGACCAATGGCAAGTGCTGGCCCTGCACCACAAAGCGGTGCCGGCGCCAGAAAATCCGGAAAGCGAAAGCAAAGAACCGACATGGATCGCCAACGAAGGTGTGCGGATCAGTGCGATATTCAAGCACCTGAAAGGCGAAAGGTTCGCGAAACCGCAGGCCGGGCTGGTGCTTGACCGTCTCGACCTGTCGCTCGGGTTTCCGGCACTGGGTAACAGCGCGACACCTGGAGAATCGTTGCTTGAGGCCGATCGCCGCCCGCTCGACCCGGCGAGATGGGCGCACGTCTCCGGCTATGACGCGTCGTTTCTGAGTGAGACGATTGCGCTGCCGAAAATCTACGCGCCCGCGCGCGCAAAAAATCTGGTCGCGCCACTGCTGGACGGTTCAGGTTACGAACTCGTCTATCATCACTTCACGTCCGTGATCCGCGCGGATCGTAAATTTCCCTTGTTCACCGCGGTGAACATCGACGGCGACAGACTGGTTCATCCTGGAAAACGCAAAGACACGTGGCGGCGCGACGCTCGCATCGCCGATGAATTTCAGCCCGACGGCGACTTTTACGAAAAGGCCAAAGGAACAGACCCGGTGCAGTTCAGCCGCGGCCATCAGGTACGGTTGCTTGACCCTTGCTGGAGCACTTTGACGAAGAAAGCAAATGCGCTGGCGGAGTCTCAACTGGCGTCCGAGGATACGTTTCATTATACGAACGCGGCGCCGCAGGTTCAGGGCTACAACGACATCGACTGGGGCGATCTAGAAGACTACCTGCTCGATAAGGCGCAGACATCGCACAAGCGCCTCACCGTCTTTACCGGACCGATCTATCGTGATGACGACCCGATGTACGGCAAGGCGCGCAAAGGCGGCCCATGGAAGATTCCATTGTCGTTCTGGAAAGTCGCCGTGCTGCAGAAGACACCCACAAAGGTCGCGGCTGCCGCCTTCATCATTGGCCAAACGCAATACGTTCAAGCGCTGTTTGAGGCCAAGGTTTTCTCCGGGCTGAAGCCTTACACCCCCAACGAACTCCACACCATGCACATCCAGACGACGGTTAAAACCATCGAGACGGAAACCGGTCTCGATTTTTCGGCGGTACGTCCCTTCGATTCGCAAGGCGGCCTCGAATCGACCCGGCAAACCCGATGGCTCAATGATAGCAGTGACGTAATCATTTGACCGGATCAAACTCGCGACGGAAATCAATCGGCTGCGTCGCGGCGCGGCCTCTCACTCCCACTCAATCGTTCCGGGCGGCTTGCTCGTCACGTCGTACACCACCCGGTTCACGCCCTTCACCTCGTTGATGATGCGCGTCGCGGTCTCACCCAAAAACTTCATGTCGAACTGGTAGAAGTCCGCGGTCATGCCGTCGGTGGAGGTGACGGCGCGGAGGCCTACGACGAAGTCATAGGTGCGGCCGTCGCCCATGACGCCGACCGTCTTCACCGGGAGCAGCACCGCAAAGGCCTGCCAGATGTCGTCGTAGAGGCCGTGCTTGCGGATCTGGTCGATGTAGACGGCGTCGGCCTTGCGCAGGATGTCGAGCTTGTCCTTTGTGATCTCGCCGGGGCAGCGGATGGCAAGGCCCGGCCCGGGGAACGGGTGGCGGCCGACGAAGATTTCGGGCAGGCCGAGCTCGCGGCCGAGCTTGCGCACTTCGTCCTTGAACAGCTCGCGCAAGGGCTCGACGAGCTTCATGTTCATACGTTCAGGGAGACCGCCGACATTGTGGTGCGACTTGATCGTGACCGAAGGGCCGCCGGTGAAGGAGACGCTCTCGATCACGTCGGGATAGAGCGTGCCTTGCGCGAGGAAGTCGGCGCCGCCGATCTTCTTGGCCTCCGCCTCGAACACCTCGATGAAGAGACGGCCGATGGTCTTGCGCTTGGTTTCGGGGTCGGTGACGCCTTCGAGCTCGCCGAGGAATTGCTTGGACGCATCCACGTGCACGAGCGGGATGTTGTAGTGGTGGCGGAACAGGTCGACGACGGTCTTGGCTTCGTCGAGGCGCAGCATGCCGTGGTCGACGAACACGCAGGTGAGCTGGTCGCCGATGGCTTCGTGGATCAGCACGGCCGCGACCGCTGAATCGACGCCACCGGAGAGGCCGCAGAGCACCTTGCCCTTGCCGACCTGGGCGCGGATCTTGGCGATCTCCTCCTCGCGGAAGGCACGCATGGTCCAGTCGCCGGAGAGGCCGGCGATCTTGCGGACGAAATTGCGGATCAGCTTGGCGCCGTCCGGCGTGTGCACCACTTCGGGGTGGAACATCAGGCCGTAATATTTGCGCGTCTCGTCCTGGATGATCGCGAACGGCGCGTTCGGCGAGGTGCCGGCCACCGAGAAGCCCGGCGGCATCTTGGTGATGCGGTCGCCATGGCTCATCCAGACCTGGTTCTTGCCGCCCGGCGACCAGACGTCCTCGAACAGCTTGCTCGGCGCCTTGACCTCGACATCGGCACGGCCGAACTCGCGGTGGTGGCCGCCCTCGACGGTGCCGCCCAGTTGCTCCGCCATGGTCATCTGGCCGTAGCAGATGCCGAGCACCGGCACGCCGGAGGCGAAGATCAATTGGGGCGCCCGCGGGGAGCCTGCCTCATGCACCGACTCCGGCCCGCCGGAGAGGATCACCGCTTTCGGCTTCATCTCCTTAAAGGCCTCTTCGGCCTTGTTGAACGGGACGATCTCGCAATAGACGCCGTCCTCGCGCACGCGACGCGCAATCAGCTGCGTCACCTGGCTGCCGAAGTCGACGATGAGAATCTTGTCATGCGCCGAGGCCACGGAGGGCGTCGACGCGGAGCGGTCGTGCTGTGCTGCTGTCATGGCAAGCAGATACGCGACGTGCGACCGGCCCGCAACCGCGCGCGGCACGCACCCACATTCTTCTTTGGGCATGGACAAACGTAAATAGGTAAGTATTATTGACCTAATTTGCTCCGGTTCACACAGGAGCCCAATCAGGGAGAACGTTCATGTCACAACACCATCAGCCATCAACGCTTGCCGCGCTCAGCCACACCTGGGTTGAGGCCTGGAATGCGCGCGATCTTGAGCGCGTGCTCGCGCTTTACGCCGAGGACGCCGTGATGACGTCCGACCGCATCCCCGTGATGGGGTTCGATGCCAGCGGCACCGTGCGCGGCAAGGACGCGTTGCGGGCCTATTGGGGCAAGGCGCTCGGGCTGATCCCGAACCTGCATTTCACGGTGATCGACGTGTTCGTCAGTCCGGACAGCGCGGTCGTGTTCTACGAGAACGAGCGGGGCAAGCGGATCTGCGAATATCTGCGGGTGAACGAGGCCGGGCTGATCGTGCAGGGCTCGGCGAACCAATTGCCGCACTGACGTCGCGATCCAGTTGAGGAGGCCCGCGCGCATTCAGCGCTTGCGCGCGCCGACCTTTCTCACCCTGGTGTCGGACCATGTCAGCGGCCGGCCCGCCCGCGACGGAAGCACGAGCTTGCCGACCCGCTGGCCCGCCTCGTCCACCAGATCGGAATGCACTTCGCCTCGGGCATACAGATTGGCTTCACCCCACTGGCGCAGGCTGACGACGACCGGAAACAGGTCGCGCCCCTTCTTCGTCAGCGCATATTCCTGATAGGCACTGCCGTCGGAGGCCGGCACCGGCTCGAGCACGCCAAGCTCCACCAGCCTGTACAGGCGCGCGCTGAGCATGCCCTTGGCAATGCCCAGATTCTTCTGGAAGTCGCCGAACCGGCGCAGGCCATCGAAGGCATCGCGCACGATCAGCAGCGACCACACGTCCCCGATGGCGTCGAGTGCGCGCGCCACCGGGCAGCTCGCGTCGGCAAAACCGGTCCGCTTCATTCGCAGCCCCCTTCAAGCTGGTCCCAAAATAAGACTAGACAGCGCATGATGCAACTGGTCTTATTTTAAGACCAGATCGAATAGGCCGGAGACGACGATGACGGGGAACGACACCACGACAGCGGGCCTGGAAGCCGGTGATATGACCGGGCGCGGGCTCTCTGGCGCAATGGCGCTGCTGTTCGCGCTGACCTGCGGCCTGAGCGTCGCCAACATCTACTTCGCGCAGCCCCTGCTTGACGCCATGGCGCACGATCTCGACATCGCGCCCGCTGCGATCGGCATGGTGGTGACGTTCACGCAGATCGGCTACGCGTTCGGCCTGATCCTGATCGTGCCGCTCGGCGATCTCCGGGATCGCCGCAGCCTGATCGTCGGCCAGACGGTGCTCTCAGCCATCGGGCTCGTGGTCATCGGCACGGCGTCGCACGCCGCGGTCCTGCTTGCGGGGATGGCGCTGGTCGGCGTGCTCGCCGTCGTCGTCCAGGTCCTCGTTGCGTTTGCGGCGACGCTGGCGACGCCGGACGGCCGCGGCCGCGCCATCGGCACCGTCACCAGCGGCGTTGTCGCGGGCATCCTGCTGGCGCGGTTCGCCTCCGGCGCGCTGGCCGATATCGGCGGCTGGCGCATGGTCTATTTGGTCTCGGCCGGCCTCATGCTCGCCCTCGCCGCCCTGCTCCTGCGCGTGCTGCCGTCCGACCGGCCCGCCGCGATGGCCGGAGCGTCCTATCCGTCGTTGCTGCGCTCGACGGCCTCGCTGTTTGCCGAGGAGCCGCTGCTGCGAGAGCGCGCATTGTTTGCGTTTCTGATCTTCGCTGATCTTAATGTATTCTGGACCTCGATCGTGCTCCCGCTCTCGGCGCCTCCCCTCGCTCTGTCGCACACCACGATCGGGCTGCTCGGCATCGCCGGATTCGCCGGAGCACTTGCGGCGCGAAACGCCGGACGCCTCGCTGATCTCGGATGGGGTCAGCGCACCACCGGCCTCTCGCTGATGCTGATGCTGGCTGCCTGGGCTCCGATCGCCTGCCTGCAAACCTCGCTGTGGCTCGTGGTCGCAGGCGTCATCATGCTGGATTTCGGGCTTCAGGCCGTGCATGTGACCAGCCAGAGCCTGATCGTCGCCGCGCGCCCGGATTCGGCCAGCCGACTGATCGGGGGCTACATGGTGTTCTACTCGGTCGGAAGCGCTGTCGGCGCGATCACCTCGACGATGGTGTACGCGATGGCCGGCTGGACCGGCGTGTGCATGCTCGGCGCCGGGATCAGCGCCGCCGCTCTGCTGGCCTGGGTCATGATTGCAAGCAGGATGCAGGTGCCCCACCCCTGCGCATTGACGCAACAGCAAAGATGAGGACTGCGGCGCTCGCATCCGATAACAAGGGCTCCGCCGGCATAAAGACAGGATTCCACCATGAAACTCCCCACCTCCCCCTTCACCGTCACCGACTGGAGCAAAGTCGAGCCGACCACGCATGCCGGCGAGACCGGCCAGGCGCTGTGGCGCACGCTCAACACCGGCGATCTCCGGGTGCGGATGGTGGAGTATTCGCCGGGCTATCTCGCCGACCATTGGTGCGACCGTGGCCACGTGATCTTCGTCGTGAAGGGCGAGCTCGACAGCGAGCTGCGCGACGGGCGCAAATTCAAGCTCACCGCGGGCATGAGCTACCAAGTCTCCGATTTCGGCGACCCCGCGCACCGGTCGTCCACGGCCACCGGCGCCACGCTTTTCATCGTGGACTGAGGCACGCCGGGTCGGTTCAATTGCACCGCAAAATAGCAAAGTCACGCGACATGCCGGGGCGCGGGTGGTGCCTTGAAGTAGCCCAAAATCTCGCTATAATGTGATCATCGATACTTGGCCGAACGACTGGGCCGCTTCGCTTCGTTGCAGACGGGCGCGCACGCTTCAGATGACTTCTCCAAACATCGACTGAACAGGATCATGGGCGCAGCGACGCGTTCCGGTCCGCGTGCGTACCATCTCTAACAAAGGAAATTCCCATGGCTATGGGCACCGTGAAGTGGTTCAACACCCAAAAGGGTTATGGTTTCATCCAGCCGGACGACGGCCAGAAGGACGTGTTCGTCCACATCAGCGCTGTCGAACGCGCCGGCCTGTCGACCCTCAACGAGGGCCAGAAGGTCTCGTTCGACATCGTCGCCGACCGCCGCAGCGGCAAGTCGTCGGCTGATAATCTCCGCGTCGGCTAACGCCCGCGCACCGTTCTGAGCTCGGACGTACCGGCAGAGCGCAACTATTGGAAAGCCCCGCGACCGGGATCCGGTTTGCGGGGTTTTTGTTTTGGCCCTGTCATTCCGGGGCTCGCGAAGCGAGAGCCCGGCATCCATCAGGCCGCAGGGACTGCCCAGCGATGGATTCCGGGCTCGCCCTGCGGGCGCCCCGGAATGACGAGGGCGCAAGATCAGGCCGTCTTCTTCAGCACCGACACGAAAAACCCGTCCGTCCCGGTCCGCCGCGGCGTCATCAGCCAGCCCTCCGGCGACTGCAGCGCGGCGTCCGCGAACGCTTCCGCCTTGTCCCAGAGCACGCTGGCGGTCTGCTCGGGCGGAACGACCGCAAACCCGGGATGCCGCGCGACGAATGCCCTCACCTGCTCGCCATTCTCTTTAGATAGCACCGAGCAGGTGATGTAGGCGATGCGGCCGCCGGCCTTGACCAGCGGCACGGCGCGATCCAGCACCGCGGCCTGGTCGCGCAGGCGGATCTCCAGCGCGCCCGGCCGCATGCGCCATTTGGCGTCGGGGTTGCGGCGCCAGGTTCCGGTTCCGGTGCAGGGCGCGTCGATGACGACGAGGTCGGCGGTGCCGCTGATGTCGGCCAGCGGATCGACCTCACCCTTGGGCGTGCGGATATCGGCGTTGTGGACGCCGGCGCGCGACAGCCGTTCATGGATCGGCGCAAGCTGGCGCTTGTCGCTATCGGTCGCGATCAAGCGGCCCTTGCCCTGCATCATCGCGGCCAGCGCCAGCGTCTTGCCGCCGGCGCCCGCACAGAGATCGATCACCTGCTCGCCGGGCTTTGCCGCGGTGAGCTGGGCCGCAAGCTGCGATCCTTCATCCTGCACTTCAACGGCGCCCTTGATGAAATCCTCTTCCGACTGGATGCCGGGATTGCGCGCATCGGCCGAAAGCTCGATGCGCAGGCCGTTTGCCGACCAGGGCGTCGGTTTCGCATGAAGATGAGCAAGCCCGCGCAGCACCTTGTCCCGATTGGACTTTAGCGTGTTGACGCGCAGGTCGAGCGGCGCCCGGCTCGCCATCGCGGCGGCCTCGGCAACGCGGTCCTCGCCGAACGCTTTCGCCAGATGGGAATCGAGCCATTCGGGATAGTCGCCGGCGATGGCGGCCGGAGCATCCTTCAGGGAACGCGAGGCGAGCGCCGCCTGCTCGGCGTCCGTCAACGGCGCCGGCGCAAACCGGCTGCCGTCGAACAAGGCGGCCATGGTGGCCGTATCCATGTTGCGCTCGAGGCGGAGCATGCCGATCAGCCGCGCCCGCGCGGTATCGGCATCCATCAGCCAGGCGCTCGAGGCATAGCGGCGCAGCACGTCCCAGACGAGGCCGGCGATCGCGGCACGGTCGCCCGAGCCGGCAAAGCGGTGCGCGGTGCCCCACTCCTTCAGCGCCTTGGCCGCGGGCACGCGGTCTTTCTCGATGGTGTCGATCAGTTCGATGGCTGCGGACAGCCGGGCAGCGGGAGTCATTTGAATCTTTCAGATTGGATCCGGCGCCCAAGCGCCTAGATCAGCAACAGCATTTTCAGCGCGAAGTAGATCCACATCGCCAACAGCACGAGCACGCCGGCGAGCCAGACCGTCGAACGCGGACCGGGCTTGTCGGAGGAGGCGAAGATGCCGGCATGGGCAAACCGCGTCACCACGAACACCCAGGACATCAGCACGATGAAAAGATCTGCATGGCGGAGCGGCAATGCCAGCGCGATCAGGGCGTAGAACAGCACCGGCAGCTCGAACTCGCCAAGCGCAATGTCGGGGCTCCTGGCCTCGCCCGAGACCGACGCCTTGCGGCGCCGGAACACCACGCCGATCAGGAGCGCGAAGGTGAGACCCACCTGCACGAAGACAGGCAGCAAAACCATTTGAATGGACATCGGAACTTTCCCGTCAGGCGGCATGCCGCGGACCCGTCATTAGCCGCGACTTCTGGCGCTGACAATCAACCAGTTGAACCGGTGTTCCCGATCCCGCGACCAAATGGCGATAGTTGAAGCGATTTTTGGCCGCTTAAGGCCGCCAGGCGAGCGCCATGACCATCCTGTCCAGCCTCTGGAGCGAATCCGCCGACGGCCGGCTCGGCATCCTGATGTCGGCGCTGTCAGGCATCGCGGCAGCGCTTGCCGTGGCGCTGGCGATGACAGTGTATTTCCGCCTGAGCTACCGGACCTGGCGCGACGTCGCCAGGCACGGTCTCGCCGTACTCGCCGCGATTGTCCTGTTCGCCTTTGCCGCCTACGACATGCGCCATGCCGCGCTAGCCTATCTCGGCCTCAACCCG
The DNA here is from genome assembly GCF_007290395.2 of Bradyrhizobium cosmicum. Lineage (NCBI taxonomy): Bacteria > Pseudomonadati > Pseudomonadota > Alphaproteobacteria > Hyphomicrobiales > Nitrobacteraceae > Bradyrhizobium > Bradyrhizobium cosmicum. The sequence continues at coordinate 4,401,184 of NZ_CP041656.2, forward strand.
TCCAGGCCCGCCGTCGAGTTCGAGATCCGCATGCCCAGGGAGACGCTGACGACGGTGTCCGATGCCCAGATCGAGCTGCACACCGACCGCAACCAGACGCTGGCGCTTGTCGACGGCGTGCGCGAGCTCGGCGACGGCCGCGCGCTGCTGCGTGGCGCGGTCGTGCTCAACCATCGCACCGCGGACCGCGTGCTGGCCGTCAACCTGCCCGGCAAGGGCACCTTCGAATTCCGTCTCCGCCTATCTGCCGAGCCGCACCGCTCGAAGGACTTCAGCCCGTGGCATCTCGCCGATCGCGTCGCCTCGCCGGTGGCGGGCGCAGTTGCTCCGCAGGACGCCTACACGATCCGCTACCGCGTGTTCTAAACTTTGTTCACGGCGATGCATGCCCGCACCGTCATCGTTCCGACGCGCGACCCCGGCTAAGCTGACCGCATGTCCGAATTTCGCCTGACGCAGATTTCCGACACCCATCTCGGCCGGCGCTTCCCCGGCCTGATCGCCAACTTCCACCGAGTCAGTGAGCACATCGACGCTAACAGGCCCGATCTCGTCGTCAACACCGGCGACGTTTCGTTCGACGGGCCGACCAGCCGCGACGATATCGAGTTCGCCAAGGGCCTGCACGAGGCCCTGCCCGTCGCCTGCCGCTACATTCCCGGCAATCACGACATCGGCGACAATCCGACCGCAATCGGGCCGGCCCCCAAGCCTCCGGTCACCGAAGCTCACCGCCAGCAGTTTCGCGACATCATCGGCGAAGACCATTGGTCGTTCGAGCAAGCGGGCTGGCACTTCATCGGCCTCAACACGCTGGTGATGAATGCGGGGCTGGCGTTCGAGGCCGAGCAGTTCGACTGGCTGTCTCGGGAGATCGCGCGGGCGAGCGGAAAGCCGGTCGCGCTGTTCCTGCACAAGCCGCTGTTCCTCAATTCGCCCGACGACCCCGAAACCCCGGAGACCTCGATCCGCTACGTGCCGCAGCCGGCACGCGCGCGGCTGATCGGGATGTTCGCGGGCGTCGATCTGCGCCTGATCGCCAGCGGCCACGTCCACCAGCGGCGCGAATTTACCTTCCGCCATACGCGCCACGTCTGGGCGCCATCGGCAGGCTTTGTCATCAACGACAAGCGCCAAGAGCGGATTGGAAACAAGGAAGTTGGCCTGGTCGAATACCGCTTCAAGTCCGACAGTTTCGAAGTCCGCCACGTCCGCGCCGCCGGACAGGTCGATGTCGATATCGAGGAGTTGTTCGCCCAGATGGGCGGGGGGCACTAACCGCGCTCGTCAGGCGACGCTCTTGAGATCCTGCTGGATCGCGGCGAGCAAGGATTGCAGCGCGTCGCTGTTGACCGGCTTCGCCTCAGCCTTCACGGACTGAACATTGGCTGGCGCGGCGGCCTTGACCGGACGCTTCGGAAATGGCGGCGGAGGCATCGCGGGCTGCGTGAGCGCGTCCTCGTTGTCGGTGTGCACGAACTTGCCATGAATGACGTCGTCACGACGGCCCATGACATACATCGCCGTCCAATAGCCGGCGGCCAGAACAATGACGCAGAAAATACCGATCTCTAACATCGCAACACCCGAAATATGTGCGATGATTCAATGCCTTCGCTTCGAGGTCAATGAACGACCGGTCACACCTGCGGTTTTTACGGGCAGGTGTGGCCGATCGGTGACTCTTTATTAACCACTCCCGCCTGGGGAGTGGCCAATCTGCAACCAGGTCTTGCAGCCAAACGTTGGCAATTAAGCCTTGTCCGGCCCGACCCGTACCAGCTGCTTGCCGAAATTGGCGCCCTTCAGCAGCCCGATGAAGGCGCCCGGCGCGCTGTCCAGGCCCTCGGTAACGAACTCCTTGTACTTGACCTTGCCGTCGCGGACCCAGCCAGACATGTCGCGCAGGAAGTCGCCATGGCGAGAGGCGAAGTCGGAGACGATGAAGCCGCGGAAGTTCAGCCGCTTGGTCAGGATCGTACGCATCATCGCGCCGGCCCATTTTGGCGGCTTGGACTCGGTGTCGTTGTAATGCGCGATCAGTCCGCAGACCGGAATGCGCGCGAACGGATTGAGCAGCGGGAACACCGCCTCGAACACGGCACCGCCGACATTCTCGAAATAGACGTCGATGCCTTTCGGGCAGGCTTCCTTCAGCTTCGCGGCGAGATCGGGATCGCGATGGTCGAGGCAGGCGTCGAAGCCGAGCTCCTTCACCACGTAGTCGCACTTGTCCTTGCCGCCGGCGATGCCGACCGCGCGGGCGCCCTTGATCTTGGCGATCTGGCCGACGGCCGAGCCGACCGCACCGGAGGCGCCGGCGACGACGACGGTCTCGCCTTCCTGCGGCTTGCCGATGTCGAGCAGGCCCGTATAGGCGGTCATGCCGGGCATGCCGAGCACGCCGATGGCGGTCGAGATCGGTGCGAGCTTCGGATCGACCTTGGCGAGCCCCTTGCCGTCCGAGATCGCGTGGGTCTGCCAGCCCGCGCGCGCGAGCACGATGTCGCCCTTGGCGAAGTTCGGATTGTTGGACGCAGCGACTTCGCAGACCGTACCGGCTTCCATCACACCGCCGACAGGCACCGGCGTCGCGTAGGACGGACCGTCGCTCATGCGCCCGCGCATGTACGGATCGAGCGACAGCCAGATCGTGCGCAGCAGGACTTCGCCCTGCCCCGGTGTCGGGACAGCGAATTCCTCGGTGCGGAAATCGGACGGCTTTGGTTCGCCGACGGGACGCGCGGCAAGAACGATGCGTTTTGCTTGGGACATGGGGGCTTCCTCCGGATTGCTGTCGCCGCGAACGGAAGCGGAGGGAGGGACCTGCGTCAATACAAAAGCGTGGAGCCACACACTGGCTGTCATCGCCAGACTTGATCGGGCGATCCAGTATTCCAGAGACAGTCGTGGTTGAGCCGAGAAGCTGCGGTGTACTGGGCGCCCCGGTCAAGCCGGGGCACGACACCGTCGTTGAGGCAAGCGCATCGAAACCTATGTGCTCGCGCGCAGCTGAGGGCGGTGTAACTAACCCCCGCCCGGATAATTCGGGCTCTCGCGCGTGATGGTCACGTCGTGGACGTGGCTTTCGCGCAGGCCGGCACCGGTGATGCGAACGAAGTTCGCTTTCTCGTGCAGCTCCTTCATGTCCTTTGCGCCGACATACCCCATGGCGGCGCGCAGGCCGCCGGCGAGCTGGTGCATGACGTGACCGACCGCGCCCTTGTAGGGCACCTGGCCCTCGATGCCTTCAGGCACGAGCTTGAGCGTGTCCTTGATGTCCTGCTGGAAGTAGCGGTCGGCCGAGCCGCGCGCCATCGCGCCGACCGAACCCATGCCGCGATACGCCTTGTAGGACCGGCCCTGCCACAGGAAGACTTCGCCGGGCGTCTCGTCGGTGCCGGCGAGCAGCGAGCCCACCATCGCGATGTCGGCGCCGGCGGCAAGCGCCTTGGCAAGGTCGCCGGAAAACTTGATGCCACCGTCGGCAATGACAGGAATGTCGGCCTTCTTCGCAGCTTCCACCGCATCCATGATCGCGGTGAGTTGGGGAACGCCGACGCCGGCGACGATGCGCGTGGTGCAGATCGAGCCCGGGCCGATGCCGACCTTGATGCAGTCGGCACCCGCGTCGATCAGTGCCTGCGTGCCTTCGGTGGTGGCGACGTTGCCGGCCACGACCTGCACCGAGTTGGACAGACGCTTGATGCGGTTGACGGCATGCAGCACGTGGCGGGAATGGCCGTGCGCGGTGTCGACGACGATGAGGTCGACGCCGGCATCGATCAGCCGCTCGGTGCGCTCGAAGCCGGTGTCGCCGACCGTGGTGGCAGCGGCGACGCGCAGGCGGCCCTGCGCATCCTTACAGGCGAGCGGATGAGCGACTGCCTTCTCCATGTCCTTCACCGTGACGAGGCCGACGCAGCGATACTGCTCGTCAACCACGAGCAGCTTCTCGATGCGATGCTGGTGCAGCATCCGCCGCGCCTCGTCCTGGCTGACATTCTCGCGCACCGTGACGAGCTTCTCGTGCGTCATCAGCTCGGAGACTTTTTGCCTGCGGTCGGTGGCAAAGCGCACGTCGCGGTTGGTGAGGATGCCGACCAGCTTGCCGGGCGTGTTCTTGCCGGCGCCGGTGACGACGGGAATGCCGGAGATGCCGTGGTCGCTCATCAACTTGAGCGCGTCGTCCAGCGTGGCATCGGGGCTGATGGTGAGCGGGTTCACCACCATGCCCGACTCGTAGCGCTTGACCTGCCGCACCTGGGCAGCCTGCCCTTCCGGATCGAAATTGCGGTGGATGACGCCAAGGCCGCCGGCCTGCGCCATGGCGATCGCCATGCGGGCTTCGGTGACCGTGTCCATGGCGGAGGCCATGATCGGAATGTTGAGCGGAATGGCGCGGGTGACGCGGGAGCGGATGTCGACCTCGCCCGGCATGACATCCGACAGGCCCGGCTTCAACAGCACGTCGTCGAACGTAAAGGCTTCGCGAATGCCTTGTTGAACCATGGCCATCTGCCAACTCCTTCCGCGGCCCTGCCGCAAATAGCTATGGATGAGCGCCGCCCTCGGCGTGCCTTGCGGCGTCGCCGGAGAATCGGAGCCCATCGGTGGGGTTGACGCGGGTCGATAGCACGGCCGGATGACGAATCAAAGCAATTCGGATCGCTGGCCAGCCATGCACAGGGTTTTTAAGTAAATTCAGCGTGGATAGCCCATGCCCGCCGTCATTCCGGGGCGCGACGAAGTAGCCAGCCGGGAATTCATTTCGCGGCGGCCCCTGCGGCCCAATGGATTCCGGGCTCGCGCCAGGTGCACGCCCCGGAATGACGGGAGAGGGTCACACCGTTGTTACGCGCGATTTAGGTGCTATGCGTCGATCCGCAATGGTCCTGACCGTGTCGTGGTGGTAAGCCGCAACTCCACCCCTCTTCTGATTTTCATTACCAATCCGTCATGGTCGACAAGCAACGCGTCATTCCTCTGATCGTGGCCACCGCCCTGTTCATGGAGAACATGGATTCGACGGTGATCGCCACCTCGCTGCCGGCGATCGCCGCCGACATCGGCACCAGCCCGCTGACGCTGAAGCTCGCGATCACCTCTTACCTGCTGTCGCTGGCGGTGTTCATTCCGGCGAGCGGCTGGACCGCCGACCGGTTCGGCGCGCGGATGGTGTTCGCGATCGCGGTCGGCGTGTTCATGGTCGGCTCGGTCGGCTGCGCACTCTCGAGCTCGGTCACCGATTTCGTCTTCGCGCGCATCCTCCAGGGCATGGGCGGGGCGATGATGACGCCGGTCGGGCGCCTCGTGCTGCTGCGCTCGGTCGACAAGAGCGCGCTGGTCAATGCCATGGCCTGGGTGACGGTCCCCGCGCTGATAGGTCCCGTGATCGGCCCGCCGCTCGGCGGATTCATCACCACCTACGCGTCGTGGCACTGGATCTTCCTGATCAACATCCCGATCGGGCTGCTCGGCATCTTCATGGCGCTGAAGTTCATCGACCCGATCAAGAGTGAGGAACGCGAGCCGTTCGATCTTTACGGCATGGTGCTCGCCGGGCTCGGGCTTGCGGGCATTGCCTTCGGCCTGTCCGTGGCCGGCCTCAACCTGCTGCCGTGGAGCACGGTCGCGGCGCTGGTCGTCGGCGGTTCGATCTCGATGACGCTCTACGTCATTCATGCCCGGCGGACGGGGTCGCCGGTGCTGGATTTTTCGCTGCTGAACCTGCCGACGCTGCGCGCGGCCGTGCTCGGCGGATTCCTGTTCCGGCTCGGCATCGGCGCACTGCCGTTCCTGCTGCCGCTCCTGATGCAGATCGGCTTCGGGCTGTCGCCGTTCCATTCCGGCCTCGTCACCTTCGGCTCCTCGCTCGGCGCCATGGGCATGAAGACGCTGGCGGCGCGCATCATCCGCACCTTCGGCTTCCGCAATCTGATGACGGTGAACGCGATCGTCAGCGCGGTCTTCCTCGGCATCTGCGCGCTGTTCACCGTGACGACGCCGCTGCTCATCATCATGGTGATCCTGGTGGTCGGCGGCTTCTTCCGCTCGCTGGAGTTCACCGCGATCAACACGGTGGCCTATGCCGAGGTCGAGACCGCGCAGATGAGCCGCGCCACCACGCTGGTCAGCGTCAACCAGCAGCTCGCGGTCTCCGCCGGCGTCGCCGTCGGCGCAGCCTCGGTGGAGACGACGATGTGGCTCAGCCATGTCAGCGAGCTCAACGCCAATGTGTTCGCCCCCGCCTTCGTCGTGGTGGCGCTGACCTCGGCGGCGTCGAGCTGGTTCTTCTGGCAGATGCCCGCGGACGCCGGCCACGAGATCTCCGGCCGTAAGGTGGGGGACATTTCCAGCCGCAAGGGCGCGGACAAGAGCGCCGCCAAGGCGGCCGTCAAGGCGGCGACCGAGGATACGCAGGACGTGCGGGACCAGCGGCTGGGTTAGCTCAATTCGTCATTGCGAGCGAAGCGAAGCAATCCAGAATGCATCTGCAGAGGCTCTCTGGATTGCTTCGTCGCTTCGCTCCTCGCAATGACGGAGGCTGTGGTTACGTCTTTGCCTCGCCCCGAAACCCCGTCGCCAGCACGTAGCGCTCGGACGAGTCCGCCCGGCTCGCGGCGGGCTTGACGTGACGCACCGTCGCAAAGTCGCGCTTGAGCTGGGCGAGCAGTTCGGCGTCGGCGCCGCTCTGGAACGCCTTGGCCAGGAACGTACCGCCGGGCTTGAGCACGTCGCAGGCGAACGCCGCGGCGGTCTCGATCAGGCCGACGATGCGAAGCTGGTCGGTCTTGCGGTGACCCGTGGTGTTGGCCGCCATGTCGGACATCACGACGTCGGCGCCACCGCCGAGCATCGCGTTCAGCTTCGCCGGGGCGTCATTGTCCATGAAGTCGAGCTGCGCGAACTCGACGCCGGCAATCTCGGGCATATCAAGCAGATCGATCGCGACGACCTTGCCCTTGCCGTCGACCGAGCCGACGCGCTTGGCCGCGATCTGGCTCCAGCCGCCTGGCGCCGCGCCGAGATCGACCACGGCCATGCCGTGCTTCAGCAGCCGGTATTTGTCGTCGATCTCGAGCAGCTTGAACGCCGCGCGCGAACGGTAACCCAGCGCCTTCGCCTTGACCACATAGGGATCGTTGAGCTGCCGCTCCAGCCACAGCTTCGACGACAATTTGCGCTTGCCGCCGGTCTTGACCTGGACGTGCAAGCGGCCGGTGGTGTCCTTGGCCATCTCACCAGCTCCCGAGCGCGCCGTCCTCGCGCATCATCTCGACCAGCATGCCCTCGCGCAGGCCCCGGTCGGCGACGCGCAGGCGCGGCAGCGGGAAAGCGCGACGGATCGCATCGAGGATGGCGCAGCCGGCGAGCACGAGATCGGCGCGCTCGACGCTGATGCAGCTATTGTTCGCACGTTCCTCGTAGCTCATGCCGAGCAGCTTGCTGATGGTCGCGGTAATGTCGGTATCGTTCATCCAGACGCTGTCGATGCGGCGACGATCATAGCGCACGAGATTGAGGTGAATGCCGGCCAGCGTCGTCACGGTGCCGGAGGTGCCGAGCAGGTGCATGTCGGCGAGATCGCCGCCGTGCTGTTCGGCAAACGGCGCGACGTGGTTGGCGACCTCCTGCTCCATCGCGGCATAGATCTCGGGTGTCACGTCGCGGCCGCCGAACTGCTCGGCGAGCGTGACCACGCCGAGCGGGATCGACATCCAGGCCTTGATGCGCGGCTCAGGATTCTCCGGATCACGCTCGATCCGCACCAGCTCGGTCGAGCCGCCGCCGATGTCGAACAGGATCGCGCCCCTGCCCCTGGGATCGACCAGCGGTGAGCAGCCGAGCACGGCAAGCGAGGCCTCGGTCTCGCGGTCGATCACCTCGAGCTCGATCCCGGTCTCGGCCGCGACGCGACTGCGGAAACCTTCCGCGTTCGAGGCCGCGCGGCAGGCTTCGGTCGCGATCAGCCGCAACCGCCGCGCCTTCCGCAGGTTGATCTTGTCCCGGCAGATGCTCAGCGCGGAAATGGCGCGCTCGATCGCGGCCTCGCTGATGCAGCCGGTTGCCGAGACGCCCTCGCCGAGCCGGATGATGCGCGAGAAGGAATCGACCACGCGAAAGCCGTCGCTGGTCGGAGAGGCGATCAGGAGCCTGCAATTGTTGGTGCCGAGGTCCAGCGCCGCGTAGACGCCGGTTCCCGGCGCTTGCGCGGCGACAGCCGGTTCGGGGGCCAACGCCACCGCCGCCATCGACCCCTCGAGCCCACCGTGCGGCGCATGGCCGTCGCGGAGCCGCGTGTGGTCATTCATATAAACTGTCTTTCCGCGGCCGGTTCGGGCCGATCTGGAATTGCTTTTCGCCTGAAACATTAGCAGCGCGTCAGTCCTGCGCAACAACGCATCACATGGGACCATGCCCATTCGTGCGTTGTCGTGAACGGGCCGGTGGGCTATTTTTGGAAGGTCCGGCCCTCCAGGCGCCCCCCAACCGCGCAATTGCCGGCTTTTCAGGTCAATTCCATGCAAGAACACACCAAATCGTCCACGCTCGAAAACGCTATTGCACTGCAAAAATACGGCGTCGGGCAGCCCGTCCGCCGCAAGGAGGACGACACGCTGGTCCGCGGCAAGGGCCGCTATACCGACGATTTCAACCTGCCCGGCCAGGCCTATGCCGTGGTGGTCCGCTCGCCCCATGCCCATGGCGTGATCCGCGGCATCGGCCTTGATGCCGCCAAGGCGATGCCGGGCGTGCTGGGGGTGTGGACCGGCAAGGACCTCGACGCCGCCGGCTACGGCCCCTTCACCTGCGGCCTGCCGCTGAAGAACCGCGACGGCTCCCCCCTGCTCCAGACCAACCGCCAGCCGCTGGCGACCGACAAGGTCCGCTTCGTCGGCGATCCCGTCGCCTTCGTGGTAGCCGAGACGCTGGCGCAGGCCCGCGACGCGGCCGAAGCCGTTGAACTCGACATCGAGCCGCTGCCGGCCGTGACCGATCCCGAGGAAGCCGCAAAACCCGGCGCACCGCAGCTCTACGACCACATCCCGAACAACGTCGCGCTCGACTACCATTACGGCGACATGGACAAGGTCAACGCAGCGTTCGCCGGCGCGGCCCACGTTACCAAGATCGACATCGAGAACACCCGCGTCGCCGTGGTCTCGATGGAGCCGCGCGTCGGCCTGGCCTCCTACGACAAGAACACCGAGCGCTACACCATCCAGATGCCGACGCAGGGCGTCGCGGGCAACCGCGCCAACCTCGCCAAGAACCTGAAAGTGCCGAACGAGAAGGTGCGCATCCTGACCGCAAATGTCGGCGGCTCCTTCGGCATGAAGAACGTCAACTACCCCGAATACATGTGCATCCTGTACGCGGCCAAGGCGCTGGGCCGCCCGGTGAAGTGGCTCGACGAGCGCTCGACCGCCTTCCTCTCCGACAGCCACGGCCGCGCGCAAAAGATCCATGCCGAGCTGGCGCTCGACGCCGAGGGGCACTTCCTCGCGGCGAAGCTGTCCGGCTACGGCAATCTCGGTGCCTACATCACTGGCGTCGCGCCCGGCCCGCTCTCGCTCAACACCGGCAAGAACTTCTCCAGCGTCTACCGCACGCCACTGATGGGCATCGACATCAAGACGGTGCTGACCAACACCACGCTGATGGGCGCCTATCGCGGCGCCGGCCGACCCGAGGCGAACTACTACATGGAGCGGCTGATCGACCGCGCCGCCGACGAGATGGGCATCAACCGGCTGACGATGCGCAAGCGCAACTTCATCAAGCCGAACCAGATCCCGTTCGCGGCCTCCTCCGGCGTCACCTATGACAGCGGTGACTTCCAGGCCGTTTTCAACAAGGCGCTGGAAATCTCCGACCACGAGAACTTCGCCAAGCGCAAGAAGGAGAGCAAGAAGGCCGGCAAGCTGCGCGGCATCGCGGTCGGCTCCTATCTCGAGGTCACCGCGCCGCCGAGCCCCGAGCTCGGCAAGATCGTGTTCGATCCCGATGGCAGCGTGCAGCTGATCACCGGTACGCTCGATTACGGCCAGGGCCACGCGTCCGCATTCGCGCAGGTGCTTTGTTCGCAACTCGGTGTACCCTTCGACAGCGTCAAGCTGGTGCAGGGCGACAGCGACATCGTTCATACCGGCAACGGCACCGGCGGCTCCCGCTCGATCACCGCGAGCGGACAGGCCATCGTGGAGGCCTCGAAGCTGGTCATCGAAAAGGGCAAGCGCGCCGCAGCCCACATGCTGGAGGCGTCCGAGGCCGACATCGAGTTCGCCGACGGCAACTTCACCATCGCCGGCACCGACCGCAGCATCGACATCATGGAGCTGGCCAAGCGCCTGCATGACGGCAAGACACCGGACGGCGTGCCTGACTCTCTCGACGTCGACCACACCAGCGAGCCGGTGCCGTCGGCGTTCCCGAACGGCTGCCACGTCGCCGAGGTCGAGATCGATCCTGACACCGGCGTGGTCCAGATCGTGCGCTACAGCGCGGTCAACGATTTCGGCACGGTGATCAACCCGATGCTGGTTGCGGGCCAGCTCCATGGCGGCGTGGTCCAGGGCATCGGCCAGGCACTGATGGAGCAAGTCCGCTACGACGAGAGCGGCCAGCCGATCACGGGCTCGCTGATGGACTACGCCCTGCCGCGCGCCGAGGACGTGCCGAACATGACGGTCGGCGATCACCCGGTGCCGGCCACGACCAATCCGCTCGGCAGCAAGGGCTGCGGCGAAGCCGGCTGCGCCGGCAGCCTGTCGACCGTCGTGAACGCGGTGGTCGATGCGCTCTCCGACTACGGCATCAAGCACATCGACATGCCGCTGACCCCGGAGCGGGTGTGGCGCGCGATCCAGGATGCGAAGGGCAAGGCGGCGTAAGGGGGACGCTCTTTCTCCGCCGTCATGGCCGGGCTTGTCCCGGCCATCCACGCCTTGACGCGAGGTCCGGAGAACGTGGATGCCCGGGACAAGCCCGGGCATGACGATGTGGTGACGATGTGCCTAGTTCCGCCTACGCCGCCGCCTGCTCGCGCGGCTGGGTGATCGCGGTGTGCTGGCAGTGCGCGAGCGGCGTCGTGCCGTTGGCCACGACCAGCGCGTCGAGCTCGACGAAGCGGTGGCCCTTCTTCTCGTAGGTCGCGGTGACCTTCGCGCGTGCGGTGATCTCGTCGCCGGCGCGCGCGGCCGACAGCAGCTGCATGCGGCTGCCGACGTGGATCCACGGGCCCAGAACGGTATTGTCGACCAGCACGCGGTTCATCACGCGCTGGATCAGGCCGGGATGGCCAAATCCCTCGCGCGCGAAAATCGGATCGGTCTCCCTGATATCGGCGAGATAATCGGCCGCGTCCTGCCCGATCCATCGGCGCGGCGTCGTGCCAAGCCATTTGCCTGTCTCGAAGGTCGCCGGGCCGACCGGCTTGCGCTCGGCTACCGCGGGCACCTCGACATAGTCGCTCAACGAAACCACGGGCGCAGCCGCCGGCAGCGACGCTGTCCCGGTGGCGCAGAGCTCGGTGCGGCTGAACACCTCGATCGTGAGCTGGCCGTTGTGCTCGGTCGCATCGACGTCGGCGGTTTCGCCGTCATAGACCGGCTTGATGAAGCGAGCCTCGATCAGCCCGCGCGCCAGGAAATCGCGGCCCCAGCGCGCCACCGGCACGTGCATCATGTAGGCGAAGACATCGACGCCCGGGACCAGTCCGCCGGAAAAGCCGAAGCGGCGGGCCACGGTGTCGTCATGCATCTTGTTTTCGGATTGCTTGGCGGTGTTGTAGGCCTCGACGCGCCAGGTTTCGAGCCGGTTCGGCATGGGGTCGTCTTCCCTGTATTCTTGTTGTTTCCGGGCCGATCCTAGGCCCCGGGGAACACCGGTCAATCCCCTCGCCTTTGCGGCCCGAATGGGGTACCACGCCGCGAATGACTGACAGCCCCACCCGCATCTATGTCGACGCCGACGCCTGCCCGGTCAAGGACGAGATCTACCGCGTCGCGCTCCGGCACAGCGTGCCCGTGAGCGTCGTCGCCGGCAACTTCATCCGCGTCCCGCAGGACCCGTTGATCGAGCGCATCGCGGCGGGCGCGGGCATGGATGCCGCCGACGACTGGATCGTGGAGCGGGTCAAGCCCGGCGACGTCGTCGTCACCTCCGACATTCCGCTGGCCAGCCGCTGCGTGAAGGCGGGCGCCGACGTGATCGCGCCGAACGGCAAGCCGTTCACGGAGGAATCGATCGGCATGACGCTGGCGGTGCGCAATCTGATGACCGATCTGCGCTCGGCCGGTGAAGTCACCGGCGGCCCGCGCTCGTTCGCGCCGCGCGACCGTTCGGCCTTCCTCTCCGCGCTCGACCAGACGCTGCGCCGGATCCAGCGCCGCCGCGCCGATCAGGCCGCAACGAGCCAGAATTTGAGTCAGGACTGACCATGGCGCCGCCGCTGATCCAACTGAAAGACATCAAGCTGACCTTCGGCGGCACGCCGTTGCTGTCAGGCGTCGAGCTCAACGTCGCGGCCGGCGAGCGGGTCTGCCTGATCGGCCGCAACGGCTCCGGCAAGTCGACGCTGCTCAAGATCGCGGCCGGCCTGGTCGAGCCCGACGGTGGCACGCGCTTCGTGCAGCCCGGCGCCACCGTTCGCTATCTGCCGCAGGAGCCGGATTTCGGCGAGCACAAGACCGTGCTCGGCTATGTCGAATCCGGGCTCGCGCCCGGCGACGATTCCTATCAGGCACGCTATCTGCTGGAGCAGCTTGGCCTCAGCGGCGACGAGGACCCGCACAACCTCTCGGGCGGCGAGGCGCGCCGCGCGGCCCTGGCCTATGTGCTGGCGCCCTCGCCCGACATATTGCTGCTGGACGAGCCGACCAACCATCTGGATCTCGCCACCATCGAGTGGCTGGAAAAGGAGCTCGACAGCCGCCGCAGCGCGCTGGTGATCATCAGCCATGACCGCCGCTTCCTCACCAATCTCTCCCGCTCCACGGCCTGGCTCGATCGCGGCAAGATCAAGCAGATCGACCGCGGCTTTGCCTCGTTCGAGAGCTGGCGCGACGAGGTGCTGGCGGAAGAAGAGCGCGACCAGCACAAGCTCGACCGCAAGATCGTCGACGAGGAGCACTGGTTGCGCCATGGCGTCTCCGGCCGGCGCAAGCGCAACGTCAAGCGGCTTGGCAATCTGCATGCGCTACGCGACCAGCGGCGCAACTATCGCGGCACCGCCGGCACCGCCAGTCTCGCCGCGGCCGAGGCGGATCAGTCGGGCAAACTGGTGATCGAAGCCAAGGGCATCACCAAGGCCTATGGCGGTCGCATGATCGTCGACAATTTCTCCACCCGCATCCAGCGCGGCGACCGGATCGGCATCATCGGGCCGAATGGCGCCGGCAAGACCACGCTGGTCAATCTGCTTACCGGCGGCATGCAGCCGGACTCCGGCACGGTACGTCTCGGCGCCAATCTGGAGACGGCCACCCTCGACCAGCACCGCGAAAGCCTCGATCCGAAATCGACGCTGGCGGAGGCGCTGACCGGCGGCCGCGGCGACCAGATCATGGTCGGCGGCAAGCCGAAGCATGTGGTCGGCTACATGAAGGACTTTCTGTTCGCACAGGAGCAGCGCGGCACGCCTGTGGAGGTGCTCTCAGGCGGTGAACGCGGCCGGCTGATGCTGGCACGCGCGCTGGCCAAGCCTTCGAACCTGCTGGTGCTGGACGAGCCGACCAACGATCTCGATCTCGAAACCCTCGACGTGCTCGAAGACATGCTCGGCGATTACGAGGGCACGGTGATCCTGATCAGTCATGACCGCGACTTCCTCGACCGCGTCGTGACTTCAGTCATCGCGCCAGAAGGCAACGGCAAGTGGACCGAATATGCCGGTGGCTACAGCGACATGCTGATCCAGCGCGGCGCAGACCTGAAGCGCGAGGTCGCGAAGGCGCAAGCCTCGGCGGAGAAAAAAGAGGATCGGCCCGATGCTCCCGCATCCGCATCCAGGCGCAAACTGAGCTTCAACGAGAAGCACGCGCTGGGAACGCTGCCGAAGACGATGGAAAAATTGCAGGCCGACATCGCCAGGCTGCAACGCGTGCTCGACGATCCCAAACTTTACGTCAAGGACCGCAAGAAATTCGACGATGCGTCCGCCGCCATCGCCAAGGCGCATAGTGAATTGTCCGCCGCCGAAGAGCGCTGGCTCGAACTGGAAATGCTCCGCGAAGAAATCGAACAGGCTTAACCGATGACCACTCCCCTCGCCGCCAAGATCGCCCGCGAATACGGCACGCCCTGCGCCGTCATCGACATGGACAAGGTCGAGCGCAACATCGCACGCATCCAGAAGGCCTGCGACGACGCCGGCATCGCCAACCGACCGCACATCAAGACGCACAAGAATCCGACGATCGCGAAGATGCAGATCGCGGCCGGCGCCAAGGGCATCACCTGCCAGAAGCTCGGCGAGGCCGAGATCATGGCCAATGCCGGCATCGACGACATCCTGATCAGCTACAATCTGCTCGGCGAAGAAAAGATGGCGCGGCTCGGTGCGCTGCAGGCGAAGGCGAACATGACGGTCGCCGCCGACAATGCGACCGTCGTCGCGGGTCTGCCGAAGGCCGCCGCGGCGTCAGGCCGACCGCTCTCGGTCGTGGTCGAATGCGATACGGGGCGCAAGCGCGCCGGCGTCGAGACACCGGCGGAAGCGATCGCGCTGGCGCGCGAGATCGCCGCGTCCAAGGGCCTGCACTTCGCCGGCTTCATGCTGTATCCGACCGAGACCGGCTGGGCCGACGCCCAGAAGTTCTACGACGAGGCGCTGGCGGGCGTCCGCGCGCACGGGCTGGAGGCGACGATCGTCTCGACCGGCGGCACGCCGAACCTGAAGAACATCGGCAAGCTCAAGGGCGGCACCGAGCATCGCTTCGGCACCTATATCTACAACGACCGCATGCAGGTCGCCGCCGGTGCCGCCAGCTGGGATGACTGCGCCTTGCACATCTATTCGACGGTGGTGAGCCGTGCCGCGCCCGAGCGTGGCATTCTCGACGCCGGCTCCAAGACGCTGACCACGGACACCGGCGGGCTCGACGGCCACGGCCTGATCCTGGAACACCCCGAAGCCAAGATCGCGCGTTTTGCCGAGGAGCACGGCTTCCTGGACCTCTCTCGCAGCAACACGCGGCCGAACGTCGGTGACGTCGTGCGCATCGTCCCCAACCATGTCTGCGTCGTCGTCAACATGATGGACGAGGTGGTGATGGTGCGCGGCGAGGAGATCATCGGCACGCTGCCGGTGTCGGCCCGGGGCAAGCTGAGGTAGACGCAGCTCTCTCGGCCGTCATGCGAGGAGCTCTTGCGCCGAAGCAATCCAGACTACCTCTGCGGAAGGATCCTGGATTGCTTCGCTACGCTCGCAATGACGGTGGTTAGCGCCTCAGCCACTCCAGCACGCCCCTGCCCGCCGCGGCCCCCGTCGCGAACGAGGCCTGCAACAGATAGCCGCCCGTCGGCGCCTCCCAGTCCAGCATCTCGCCGGCGGCGAACACGCCTGGCAGCTTGCGAAGCATGAAGTGGTCGTCGAGTTCGTCGAAGGTGATACCGCCCGCCGTCGAGATCGCACGATCGATCGGGGCAACACCGGTGAGCTGAACCGGGATGGCATTGATCAGGTATGCAAGCTCCGCCGGCGAGAACGATGCCAGTGGATGTCCGGATGCTATGGCGGCTTCCTGCATCAGGCCGATGCCGACCGGCGACAGCTGTGCCGCCTTGCGCAGGAAGTTGGCGAGCGACTGCTTGCCGCGCGTCCCCGATAGCCGCGTGGCCAGGGCAGTCGTGTCGAGATCGGGCCGCAAGGCGATCATCAGCGTCGCGTGCCCCAGACCCAGCACCGCCTCGCGGAGCTCCGCCGACAGCGCATAGATCGCGCCGCCTTCGATGCCGCTGCGCGTGATCATCGCCTCGCCGCGCAGGGTGTGTGATCCGATGGCGAGCGCCACGCCCTTGAGCGGCTGGCCTTCGAAGCGATCACGGAAGACGTCGGACCACGCGACCGTGAAGCCGGAATTGGCGGGCCTCAGCTTCGAGATGGCAATGCCCCTTGCCGCGAGGAGTTCGACCCAGCCACCGTCCGACCCAAGTCGAGGCCAACTTGCGCCGCCGAGCGCGAGCACGGTTGCCTTTGCGTCGATTGCAAGCCTGCCGTCGGGTGTTTGGAATGTGAGCCGCCCCTGCGCGTCCCATCCGGTCCAGCGATGCCGAAATGCGAATTGCACGCGCGCCGCATCGAGCCGCCGCAACCAGGCGCGCAACAATGGCGAGGCCTTGAACGTTTTGGGAAACACACGCCCGCTGCTGCCGACGAAGGTCACCTGTCCAAGTGCCGCGCTCCAGTCGCGCAGCGCATCGGGCGGAAACGCCTCGATCGCGGCACGCAGATGTGGCGGCGCCTCCCGGTAGCGGGTGAGAAAATCCGGGAGCGGCTCACTGTGGGTGAGGTTGAGACCGCCGCGGCCGGCCATTAGGAATTTGCGGCCGGCCGATGGCATGGCGTCGTAGACGGTGACGCGGGCGCCGCCCTGCGCCAGCATCTCCGCCGCCATCAGGCCGGCGGGACCTGCACCGATGACGGCAACATGGTTTTCAGGTGGAGTCATGGCCGGAGTTTAGGCCAGATTCTCCGGCCTGGCTCGTCATTCCGGGTTCGCGCTACGCGCGCCCCGGAATGACAGCGGGGCTACAGCTTGATGCCCGCCCGTGCCGCCGCCTGGGCCACGTATTTCTGCGTCTGCTCGAACGCGCCCTGCAGCGCCCTCGCCTTGGACATGTCGCTGATCTCGGCGAAATGCGCGGCGACTGCGTCCGGCGTCCACTCTGACTCCGGCAGG
Source organism: Bradyrhizobium cosmicum (assembly GCF_007290395.2). Taxonomy (NCBI): domain Bacteria; kingdom Pseudomonadati; phylum Pseudomonadota; class Alphaproteobacteria; order Hyphomicrobiales; family Nitrobacteraceae; genus Bradyrhizobium; species Bradyrhizobium cosmicum. The sequence continues at coordinate 4,418,091 of NZ_CP041656.2, forward strand.
TTGATACCCTCGCTCTCCAGGATCTTGATGACGGCGAAGGAGCCTGCGCCAGCGCCCATGATGGTGCGGGTCGGCGCGTCCTCGCTCAGCATGTACTCGACGGCGGGCGTGATCGCGTTCGGCTTCATCAATTGCAGCGCCTGCGGCGGCAGCAGCTCTTCGGTCATGCGGGTCGCCGCGGTTGGCGAGATGATGTTGACACGGATGTCGTTCTTGCGGCCTTCCTCGGCCAGCACGTTCATCAGGCCGACCATGCCTGATTTCGCCGCGCCGTAATTGGCCTGGCCGAAATTGCCGTAGAGGCCGGAGGACGAGGTGGTCAGCACGATGCGGCCGTAGTTGCGCTCGCGCATGCCGGCCCAGACCGCCTTGCAGCAGTAGAAGGTGCCGACGAGGTGCACGTCGAGCACCTTCTGGAAATCGGCGGCTTCCATCTTGCCGAACGACTTGTCGCGCAGGATGCCGGCATTGGCGCACATCAGATCGACGCTGCCCCACTCCTTGGTGGCGCGGGCGACCATCGCGGTGACCTGCTCGAAATTCGAAACGTCGGCGCCGTCGGCCATCGCGGTGCCGCCCGCCTTGCGGATCTCCTCGACCACCGTTTCCGCCGGCGACAGCGAGCCGCCGCTGCCGTCGCGTGCGCCACCGAAATCGTTGACCACCACCTTTGCGCCGCGGCTCGCCAATCCCAGCGCGTGCGCACGTCCCAGACCATTGCCCGCGCCGGTGACGATGGCGACGCGTCCGTCGAACCTGATTGCCATGAGTGTGCTTCCTGGATGCTGTTTCGTCATGGCCGGGCTTGACCCGGTCATCCATCAATTCGACAGGCTTTTGAGCAGCGATGGGTTGCCGGGTCAAGCCCGGGAACGACGCCTCAGATCAGGCAAAATAGATCAGCCCGAGCCAGTCGGCGACCAGCGCGGGCTTGTCCTCGCCTTCGATCTCCACGGTGACGTTGGTGCGGGACTGCAATTCGTTGGGCTTGCGCAGCTTCGCTTCCGCCAGCACGAAGCGGCCGCGGATGCGCTTGCCCGAGCGTACCGGCGAGATGAAGCGCAGCTTGTCGAAGCCGTAATTGACGCCCATCGTCGTGCCCGCGATCGCCGGCATCACTTCGTAGGACATCACCGACATCATCGACATCGTCAGGAAGCCGTGCGCGATGGTGGTGCCGAACGCCGTCTCCTTGGCCCTCTCGGGATCGACATGGATGAACTGGTGATCCTCGGTGACGTCGGCATAGGTGTCGATGCGGGGCTGGTCGATCAGGTACCAAGACGAGACGCCGATCTCCTTGCCGACCAGAGCCTGATAGGCCTCCAGCGTGATCGGCGGCTTCTTCCAGATTTCGTTCATTTCGCTTCAGGTCTCACTTCTAGTTTTCGACAGCTCCGGAAAATCCTCCTCGCGGAATTCCCGGCCGCGCAAGGGATCATTGCGATCGTCGTCGCGTTCCAGCCGTCGTAGCTGGACGCGGCGGATTTTGCCAGAGATCGTCTTCGGCAGCTCGGTGACGATTTCGAGACGGCGGATACGCTTGAACGGCGCAAGGCGGCTGTGCAGGTGCTGGAAGATGGAGAGCGCGGTCTGGTCCGTCCGCTCGGCGTCTGCCGTCAGCAGCACGAACGCCTTGGGGATTGCGAGCCGGATCGGATCGGGGCTCGGCACCACGGCCGCTTCCGCCACCAGCTCGTGCTCCAGCAGCACGCTTTCCAGCTCGAACGGGCTGATGCGGTAGTCCGAGGATTTGAACACGTCGTCGGAGCGGCCGACGAAGGTGAGATAGCCGTCTTCGTCCTCGAACACGACGTCGCCGCTACGATAGAGCGTACCTTCAGCACCCGAGAGCTTGCCGTCATCGGTTTGATAACCCTGCATCAGGCCGGCGGGACGGTGGGCGCCCAGCACCAGTGTCACCTCGCCTTCCTTTGCGGGATGGCCATCGGCGTCGCTAACCTGCACGCGGTAGCCCGGCAGCGGCCGGCCCATCGAGCCGACCTTGATTGTCTGCCCTGGCGAATTGCCCGCGAGCGCAGTCGTCTCGGTCTGGCCGTAGCCGTCGCGGATGGTGAGCCCCCAGGCGGCCTTCACCTGGTCGATCACTTCGGGATTGAGCGGCTCGCCGGCGCCGCAGACCTCGCGCAAGGCCACCTTGAACGATGCCAGGTTCTCCTGGATAAACAGCCGCCACACCGTCGGCGGCGCGCACAGCGTGGTGACGCCGCAGCGGCCGATGGTGGCGAGCAGCGCCTTGGCATCGAAGCGCGGCTGGTTGAGCACGAACACGGTCGCGCCGGCGTTCCACGGTGCGAAGAAGCAGCTCCAGGCATGCTTGGCCCAGCCGGGTGACGAGATGTTGAGATGGACGTCGCCGGGCTTCAGCCCGATCCAGTACATGGTGGAGAGATGGCCGACGGGATAGCTGCGCTGGCTGTGCAGCACGAGCTTAGGTTTTGCCGTGGTGCCCGAGGTGAAATAGAGCAGCATCGGGTCGTCGGCATTGGTGGGGCCGTCCGGCGTGAAGCTCTCAGACGCCTTCGCCGCCTCATCATATCCGAGCCAGCCGTCGGAGCCGGCACCTACCACGATGCGGACGACATTCTCGGTGCCAAGGCTTGCGAACTTGGCGACCTGGTCCTGCGCGGCCACCACCGCCTTCGCCTTGCCGCGATCGAGCCGGTCGCGCAGCTCGTCGGCGGTGAGCAGCGTGGTGGCGGGAATGACGACGACACCGAGCTTCATCGCAGCCAGCATCGTCTCCCACAGCGGAACCACATTGCCGAGAAGCAGCAGAAGATGATCGCCGCGCTTCAAGCCCTGCGCGCGGAGGAAATTGGCGACCTGGTTGGAGCGCCTGGAGAGCGCCGCAAAGGATAGCTTCGTCTGCTTGTCCTGCGCGGCATCGACGATCCAGAGCGCGGGCCGATCCTTGCTCTCCGCATTCGCCGCCAGCTCGGCGTCGAACCAGTCGAGCGCCCAGTTGAAGGGAACCGGATCGGGCCAGCGGAAATCCTTGGCCGCTGTCTCGTAGTCCGTGCGATGTTGCAGAAGAAACGCGCGCGCGTCCTGAAATGTCGTCATTAGGCTTTCCCGGCCAGCCCCCTAACGTGCTTGATAATTCCGGAAAAATCCACCCCACCCTGCCCGTCCCTGTCGAAGGCCTGGTAGATTTCCTGCGCATGCAGGCCGAGCGGCGTCGCGGCGCCCGCGGCCTTCGCGGCGTCCTGTGCCAGCGTCAGATCCTTCACCATCAGCGCCGAGGCAAAACCCGGCTTGTAGTCGTTGTTGGCGGGCGAGGTCGGCACCGGACCCGGCACCGGGCAATAGGTCGTCAGCGACCAGCACTGGCCCGACGAGGTCGAGGCGACGTCGAACAGCGCCTGGTGCGAGAGCCCGAGCTTTTCGCCGAGCGCAAAGGCTTCGCTCACCGCGATCATGGAAATGCCGAGGATCATGTTGTTGCAGATCTTGGCCGCCTGGCCTGCGCCGGCGCCGCCGCAATGCACGATCTTCTTGCCCATCTTCTCCAGCACGGGTTTGGCCGCGGCAAACGCACTCTCATCGCCGCCGCACATGAAGGTGAGCGTAGCGCCCTTGGCGCCGCCAGTGCCGCCGGAGACCGGCGCGTCGACCGAGAGCACGCCGCTCCTGGCCGCGAGCGCGTGCGCCTGACGCGCGCTTTCGACGTCGATGGTCGAAGAGTCGATGATCAACGCGCCCTTGGTCATGACAGGGACGACCTCGTTCCAGACGCCGAGCACATGCTTGCCGGCCGGCAGCATGGTGACGACGACATCGGCGCCCTTCACCGCGGCTGATGCACTGTCGGCGATGCCGGCGCCGTCAGCCTTGGCTTGCGCGCGCGAGGCCTCGACGAGGTCGAAGGCCACCACCTTGTGCCCGGCCTTGACCAGATTGGCCGCCATCGGGCCGCCCATATTGCCGAGACCGATGAATGCGATCGTGGCCATCTTCATTTCCTCCGCTGTGACGTTTCGTTGATTAGTTGAACTTCAGCTCGTCGGCGCCGATCCCGGCGAGATACGGCGCAAGCATCTCCGGTGTGACGTCCTCGATCCGCGGCGGCGACCAGGTCGGGTTGCGATCCTTGTCGATCACGGCGGCGCGCACGCCTTCGCGGAAATCGTCGCTGCGAAAGACCTCCAGCGCGGCGCGATATTCGCGCACCAGACACTCCTCGAGGCTCGAGGTCGTGCGCGCGAGCCGCAGCAGCTTCAGCGTCACCATCATACCGCGCGGTGACTTCTCATTGAGCGTCTTCAGCGTGGCCAATGCGAACTCGGAGCCGTCACGCGTCAGCGCAGCGACAATGTCCTCCATGCGGTCGAAACCGAACAACGCATCGATCATCGCCTGCTTTGCCGCCACCGGACCGGCCGCATCGCCCGTCGCGAAACTGTTGATGAGCTTGCTGACTTCGGCCGGGCTCGCTGCTGGACCAACCCGCATCAGTGCCTCGCGCAGCTCCGGCCATTTGGCCGCGGGCACCACGGCATCGGCGAACTTCGCGTGGATCGCGTCGGGGCCGTTCATGGTCTGGCCGGTGAGGCCGAAATAGGTGCCGATCTCGCCGGGCGAGCGCGACAGCAGCCAGGTGCCGCCGACGTCCGGGAAAAAGCCGAGGCCGACTTCGGGCATCGCAAGTTTCGTCCGATCGGTGACGATGCGATGGCTGGCATGGCCTGACAGGCCGACGCCGCCGCCCATCACGAGGCCGTCCATGAACGCGACATACGGTTTCGGATATTTCGCGATCCGCGCATTCATGATGTATTCCTGGCGCCAGAACCGCGCGCCGAGGTCGCCGCCCTCGCGCGAGCTCTCCCAGAGGCCGCGGATGTCGCCGCCGGCGCAGAGGCCGCGCTCGCCGGCGCCTTCCAGGATGATCAGGGCCACTTCCGGATCGGTCTCGAACTTGTCGAGCGCGGCGTCGATGCCTTCAGACATTTCCAGCGTCATTGCGTTGATCGCCTTGGGCCGGTTGAGCCGGATCACGCCCGCCGCGCCCTCGCGGCGAACGATGAGGTCGCCCTCCTCCACTGCAGTCATCGCGCGCCCTCGATCAGTTTGCGCGCCACGATGAGCCGCATGATTTCATTGGTGCCTTCGAGGATCTGGTGCACGCGCAGATCGCGCACGATCTTCTCGATGCCGTATTCGCTGAGGTAGCCGTAGCCGCCGTGAAGCTGCAGCGCCTGGTTGGCGACCTCGAAGCCGGCATCGGTGCCGAACCGCTTGGCCATCGCGCACAGCATAGTCGCATCGGGGTCCTTGCGGTCAAGCGCAGCGGCGGCGCGCCACAGGAAGGTGCGCGCGGCCTCGAGCTCGATCGCCATGTCGGCGAGCTTGAATTGTAGGGCCTGGAATTCGTCGAGGCGTTTGCCAAACGCCTTGCGCTCCTTCATGTAGGCGCGCGCCTTGTCGAGCGCGGTCTGGGCGCCGCCGAGCGAGCACGCCGTGATGTTGAGGCGGCCGCCGTCGAGGCCGGCCATCGCGATCTTGAAACCGACGCCCTCCTCGCTCAGGCGATTGGCCACGGGCACGCGGGCATTCTCGAACATCACCGCACGGGTCGGTTGCGCGTTCCAGCCCATCTTGCGCTCATTGGCGCCGAACGAGACCCCCGGCGTCTTGCCGTCGATGACAAGGGTCGAGATACCGCCGGGGCCATCGCCGCCGGTGCGGACCATCGTGACGAGGAGATCCGTGCCGCCGGCGCCGGAGATGAACTGCTTCTGGCCGTTGAGGACATAGTGGTCCCCGTCGCGCACGGCGCGGGTGCGCAGCGCTGCCGCATCGGAGCCGGCGCCCGGCTCGGTCAGGCAGTAGCTCGCAATCAGCTCCATGGTGCAGAGCTTCGGCAGCCATGTGTGGCGCTGGGTGTCGCTGCCATAGGCATCGATCATCCAGGACGCCATGTTGTGGATGGAGATGAAGGCCGACGTCGTCGGACAGCCTGTCGCCAGCGCCTCGAAGATCAGCGCCGCATCGAACCGCGTCATTGCGGAGCCGCCGACATCCTCGCGGATGTAGATGCCGCCCATGCCGAGCGTCGCCGCCTCGCGCATCACCTCGACGGGAAAATGCTTCTCCTCGTCCCAGCGCAACGCGTGCGGCGCGATCTTCTCCGCCGCAAACGCCAACGCCATGTCGCGAACTGCGACCTGATCCTCGTTCAGAGCGAACTGCATCCCGGCCTCGCTCCTGAGAGGATCACTTCATCAGCGGGATCGAGAACTCCGCACCTTCCTTGACGCCGGACGGCCAGCGCGAGGTCACCGTCTTGGTCTTGGTGTAGAAGCGGACCGAGTCCGGGCCGTGCTGGTTGAGATCGCCGAAGCCGGACTTCTTCCAGCCGCCGAAGGTGTAATAGGCGATCGGCACCGGGATCGGCACGTTGATGCCGACCATGCCGACATTGACCTTGGCCGCGAAGTCGCGCGCGGCGTCGCCGTCGCGGGTGAAGATGGCAACGCCGTTACCGTAATCATGCTCGGACGGCAGCGCCAGGGCTTCCTTGTAGTCGTGCGCGCGCACGACCGAGAGCACGGGGCCAAAGATCTCTTCCTTGTAGATCCGCATGTCCTTGGTGACGTTGTCGAACAGCGAGCCGCCGAGATAGAAGCCGTTCTCGTAGCCCTGCATCTTGAAGCCGCGGCCGTCGACGGCAAGCGTCGCGCCTTCCTTGATGCCGATGTCGATGTAGCCCTTGACCTTCTCGACCGCCTCGCGCGTCACCAGCGGACCGTAATCGGCCGACGGATCGATCGAGGTGCCGATCTTGAGCGACTCGACGCGCGGGATCAGCTTTTCCATCAGGCGGTCGGCGGTGGACTTGCCGACGGGAACGGCAACCGAGACCGCCATGCAGCGCTCGCCGGCCGAGCCGTAGCCGGCGCCGATCAGCGCATCGACGGCCTGGTCCATGTCGGCGTCCGGCATGATGATGGCGTGGTTCTTGGCGCCGCCAAAGCACTGGCAACGCTTGCCGGTCTGGGCGGCGCGCTCATAGATGTACTGCGCGATCGGCGTCGAGCCGACGAAGCCGACGGCCTTGATGTCGGGATCGTCCAGAATGGCGTCGACCGCTTCCTTGTCGCCGTTGACGACGTTGAGGATGCCGGCCGGCAGGCCCGCCTCCATCATCAACTCGGCCAGCATCATCGGCACGCCGGGATCGCGTTCCGACGGCTTGAGGATGAAGGCGTTGCCGCAGGCGATCGCGGGGGCAAACTTCCACATCGGGATCATCGCCGGAAAATTGAAAGGCGTGATGCCGGCAACGACGCCGAGCGCCTGGCGCATGGAATAGATGTCGATGCCGGGGCCGGCGCCTTCGGTGTACTCGCCCTTCATCAGGTGCGGGATGCCGCAGGCGAATTCCGCGACCTCGAGGCCGCGCTGGATGTCGCCCTTGGCGTCCGGCACGGTCTTGCCGTGCTCGCGCGCCAGCAGCTCGGCGAGCTTGTCGTAGTCGCGCTGCACCAGCTCGACGAATTTCATCATCACGCGGGCGCGGCGCTGCGGATTGGTCGCGGCCCATTCCGGCTGTGCGGCGCGCGCGTTCTCGACGGCGGCGCGGACCTCGGCCTTGGACGCCAGCGCCACCTTGGCCTGAACGTCACCGGTCATCGGCTCGAAAACGTCGGCGGTGCGGCCCGAGGTGCCCTTGACCTCCTTGCCACCGATGAAATGTCCGACTGCGCGCATGGAATGAACTCCTTAGATCCCGGTCTGATCGCTTTGACAAATCCTATCGACCTGCATTTTATAGGATTCAAGTCTGAGATAATGCACCATAGATGTGCGGAAATGCTGGATCAAGGTCACATCGACTGGGACGACTTCCGCTTCGTGCTGGCCATCGTGCGGGGCGGGTCGGTGTCGGCTGCAGCCAAGCAGCTCGGCGTCGACCATGCCACGGTGATCCGCCGTGTCGACCGGCTGGAAAAGCACCTCTCGGCCAAGCTGTTTGACCGGCGCAAGACCGGCTACCTCCTCACCGAGGCCGGCCAGCGCGTCGCCGACAGCGCGGAAACCATGGAATCGACCATCGTCGCCAACCAGGAGCAGGTCGGCGGCTCGGTGGCGCGGCTGACCGGCACGGTGCGGATCGGCGCGCCCGACGGGTTCGGCACGGCCTTCCTGGCGCCGCGGCTGGCGCCGTTCGCGGACCGCTATCCGGACCTCGATTTGCAACTTGTAGCCACCGCCCGCCTGTTCAGCCTCTCCAAGCGCGAGGCCGACATCGCCATCAGCCTGACCATGCCGAAGGAAGGCCGCATCGTCGGCCGCAAGCTGCTCGACTACCGCCTCGGGCTTTACGCGGCGCCCGCCTATCTCCACCGCTCCCCGAAAATCACCTCGCGCGACGTGCTGCCGCAGCACCGCTTCGTCGGCTACATCGAGGAGCTGCTGTTCACGCCGGAACTCGACTATCTGCCGCAGGTCTCGCCGCGGATTTCCGCGCGCTTCCGCAGCGCCAATCTGATCGCGCAGCTCAATGCCACGCTTTCCGGCTTCGGCATCGCCGTGCTGCCGCATTTCATGGCGAGCGATTATCCGCAGCTTATGGCGGTGCTGCCCGAGGAGATCTCGATCACAAGGACGTTCTGGATGCTGATGCACGCCGACAGCAAGGATCTGGCGCGGATCAGGGCGGTGGCGGATTACATCGGTGAGATCGTGGAGCGGGACCGGGCGCTGTTTGCGGGAAGGTGAAGCCTAACTCTGCTTCGCCTTCTTAGCCACCGTCACCTTCGGCTCGCGCTTTGCACCCTCGAGCGCGCTGTCCTTGCCGGCCTTCAGCACCTCGTCCGACAGCTCGCTCGAGCCGGCAATCCGCGCCAGCAGCATGGTCCCGGCCATGGTCGCCAGCGTCGCGATCGCCTGCTTGCGCGCGGCCTTGCGCGGCAGGTTCGGGATGAAGTCGGTCATCATCTCGACCATCTCGTCGAGCTTGCCGGCAAAGGCCTTGCGGGTCTTCGGGCTCTCGCGCGCGATCTCCGCGCCCAGCGCGGGAATCGAGCAGCCATGGCCTGGATTGTCGCGGTGGAGTGTCGACAGATAGGTCTCGACGATCTGGGTGAGCTGCTTCTCGGGCGCGACCTGATCGGACTGCTTGCGCCAGTGCTCCATCGAGCGGTCCATGGCGTAGCCAAAGGCCTCGATCACCAGCGCCTCGCGCGAGTCGAAATGCGCGTAGAAGCCGCCATGGGTCAGGCCCGCTTCCTTCATGAGGTCGGCGACGCCGATGCCGTGGGCACCCTTCTCCCGCAGCCGCACCGAGGCCTTTTTCACGATGCGGTCGTGGGTTTCCTGCTTGTGTTCCCGGGAATAGCGCATGCACGTCTCATTGAATGTCGAAGATCATTTCATAACACAGGAACGGCCCGGCGTGTGCATTAATTCATATTAAGTTGTTACGCCGATCATGGAAAAGGTTGCAGTTGCATGGACTGCGAGCGAGCCCTTGCCGTCGCGCACGAAGCCCTCGGTGTAGCTGGTCTGGCGGCCCAGCTTCATCACTTTACCTTCGGCCGAGATCAGCCCCGACCGGACCGACAGCGGCCGCAGGAAGGTCATTTTCAGGTCGAGTGTCACGGACGACTGCCCGGCCTCCAGCCGCGTCGAAATCGCACAGCCCATCGCGGTATCGATCAGCGCCGCCGCGGTCGCGCCGTGCAAAAGGCCGATGGTATTTTCGAGGTCTTCGCGCGGCTCCAGCTCCATCACGATCCGGCCCGGCTCGACCACGGCCATCGTGAAGCCGATCAGCCTGGCGAAGGGCGGCGGCGGCAAACGGCCGTCGCGAATGCCCAGCATCGCGTCCATGCCTGATAACCCCATGGCCACTCTGGCGACCGGCGCGGGAACCTGCCAGTCCACGATGCGCTCGCGCCGCTGCGCGGGCGAAAACAAGTCGAGTTGATCGTCACTGATCATGGCCGCCTCTTTATATGATGTATATCATACTATGCCACGGATTTCGCACTGGCAACTCCGTCTCCCCTGCCTGCTTGACAAGACCGGCGTTTCGGCCCGGAAGTGATCCGGACCGGTGCGCCTCGCGCCTGTCCACGAAACTTTCGAGATGCCACCATGGAAATGCTCAATCAGCACTGCGGCGTGACGCGCGATGCGCGCGGCGTCGTTCATGTCGCGATCTGCAACGCCGGCTCGCTCAACATCCTCGGCTCGCCCGTGACCGACGCGGTCCGCGAGGGCCTGCAGCAGCTCGGCTCAGACCGCAGCATTCGCGTCGTGGTGCTGCGCGGCCAGAGCGAGAAGAGCATGATCGGCGGCGCCGACATCAAGGAGATGGTGAAGCTCGACCAGACATCCGCCGAAGCGTTCATCAGCCGCCTGCGCGATCTCTGCGAAGCCGTGCGGCAATTCCCCGCCCCCGTGATCGCGCGCATGCCCGGCTGGTGCCTCGGCGGCGGGCTGGAGGTCGCGGCGGCCTGCGACTTCCGGATTGCGGCGCACGATGCGCATTTCGGCATGCCAGAGGTGCGCGTCGGCATTCCCTCGGTGATCCACGCCGCGCTGCTGCCGCGCCTGATCGGCTGGGCGCGCGCGCGCTGGCTGGTGATGACGGCCGAGAATATCGACGCGCCGACGGCGCTGGCCTGGGGCCTGGTCGACAAGCTCGCGCCGGAGGGCGGACTGGATGCTGAGATCGAGCATCTCGTAAAGGCACTGCTCGAATGCGGCCCCGAAGCACTGCGCTCGCAGAAGGCGCTGCTGCGGCAGTGGGAGGAACTGCCGCTGACGGAGTCGGTGAACCTCAGCGTCAAGGTGTTCGGCGAATCGTTCCTGACGGACGAGCCAACGCGGCTGATGCAGGCGTTCGTGAACCGGAAGCGGTAGATCGGTAGAAGGCGTTCCCTCAAAGATGGTGTCATGCCCCGCGAAGGCGGGGCATCCAGTACGCCGTGGCCTCTCCGTACCCCACGACGGCCTCTGGAATACTGGATCAGCCGCTTTCGCGGGTGACGACAGCGTGCCGTAGGTGGACCTCCTCCCACCAGACGACAATCTCATCCGACCCACGACATTTTCTCATCCCTGCCGAGGTTGCATTTTTTGCGCCGCATCATATGATGACCATAATCTTACCCGTCATCGCAGGAAGTTTCGTCATGGCCGAAGCCGCCGATTCCGTCGTCATCGTCTCCGCCGCCCGCACCCCGCTCGGACGCTTCATGGGCGAATTGTCGCCACTTCCCGCGCACAAGCTCGGTTCCCACGTGATCGCGGCCGCGCTGGAGCGCGCAAAACTCGCACCCGAGAAGGTCGACGAGGTCTTCATGGGCTGCGTCCTTCCCGCCGGCCAGGGCCAGGCACCGGCGCGGCAGGCCACGCGGGCCGCAGGACTTCCCGACGCCACTGGCGCCACGACCGTCAACAAGGTCTGCGGCTCCGGCATGAAGGCGACCATGCTGGCGCACGACATCATCCGCGCGGGCTCGGCCGGGATCGTGGTCTCTGGCGGCATGGAGAGCATGAGCAACGCGCCTTATCTGCTGGCGAAAGCGCGCGGCGGCTACCGCGTCGGCCATGACCGCATCATCGACCACATGATGATGGATGGCCTGGAGGACGCCTACGAGACCGGCCGCTCCATGGGCGATTTCGGCGAGGCCACCGCGGAAGCTTATCAGTTCACCCGCAAGGACCAGGACGCCTATGCGATGGAGACGCTCAGCCGGGCGCGCAAGGCGGTTGAGGGCGGTGCGTTCAAGGCCGAGATCGCGCCGATCACGCTGACGGAGAAGGCTGGTCCGCGCATCGTCGCCAATGATGAGCATCCGCTGAAGGTCGATCCCGCCAAGATCCCCGGATTGAAACCGGCGTTCGGCGCCAATGGCACCATCACGCCGGCCGCCTCCTCCGCCAACGCCGACGGCGCCGCGGCGCTGGTGCTGACGAAGCGCTCGCTCGCGGACCACAACGGCCTGCCCGCGCTGGCCGAGATCAAGGGCCACGCCACCCACAGCCAGGAGCCGCAATGGTTCACCACCGCGCCGATTCCGGCGATCCGCAAGCTGCTGGACAAGGTCGGCTGGAGCGCCGATGACGTCGACCTGTTCGAGATCAACGAGGCCTTCGCCGTGGTGGCGATGGCGGCGCAGCGCGATCTCGGCATTCCCCGCGACAAGCTGAACATCAACGGCGGCGCCTGCGCGCTCGGCCACCCCATCGGCGCCACCGGCGCGCGGCTGATCGTGACGCTGCTGCATGCGCTCGAGGCCCAGAACCTCAAGCGTGGCGTTGCGGCGCTCTGCATCGGCGGTGGCGAGGCCACGGCAATCGCGGTGGAGCGTCTCGCGCATTGACCGCGAAAGTCTGAAAACGAGGGAACTCTGTCATTTCAGACAGATGGCCCCCGTGGCATTATGCAAGCTCGTGCAGGTGTTCCCAAACCTGCCCATCAAACATTGAGGCCCAATGATCTCGAACTGGCTCGCGGCAGCGCTTTCCCGCCGCAATATCCATTACGGCTGGGTGATGGTCGGCGTGACCTTCCTCACCGCGCTGATCAGCGCGGGCACGGTCGGTGCGCCCGGCGTGTTCATCGTTCCCCTGCAGCAGGAGTTCGGCTGGAGCACGGCGCAGATTTCCTCCGCGCTCTCGATTCGCTTCATCCTGTTCGGGCTGATGGCGCCGTTCGCCGCGGCGCTGCTCAACCGCTACGGCTTGCGCAACGTCACGCTCACGGCGCAGTTCATCGTGGTCTCGGCGCTCGTGCTTTCACTCGGCATGACCGAGGTCTGGCAACTCGTCGCGCTGTGGGGCGTGGTGATCGGCATCGGCACCGGCATGACCGCGCTGGTGCTGGGCGCGACCATCGCGACGCGCTGGTTCGCGGCGCGGCGCGGCCTGGTCGTCGGCATCCTGACCGCGAGCGTCGCCACCGGCCAGCTCGTCTTCCTGCCGCTGCTCGCAAGCCTGACCGAACGTTACGGCTGGCGGCTGGCGCTCGGCTTCGTCTGCATCGCGCTTGGCGTGTCCGCCCTTGCAGTCTTGCTCGCAATGCGCGACAGGCCGAGCGATGTGGGCCTGCGTCCGTTCGGTGACGAAGGCACCGAGCCCCTGCCCGTGCCGCCGGTCAACCATGGCTCGATCACGGGCGTGGCGCTCGGCACGCTGCGCGATGCCTCGAAGTCGCGCGCGTTCTGGATCCTGTTCGCGACCTTCTTCGTCTGCGGCGCCTCGACCAACGGGCTCGTCCAGGTGCATTTGATCCCGATGTGCCTCGATTTCGGCATCCCGCAGGTGCAGGCCGCGAGCCTGCTCGCCGCCATGGGCATCTTCGACTTCTTCGGCACCATCATGTCGGGCTGGCTGTCGGACCGCTACGACAATCGCTATCTGCTGTTCTGGTACTACGGCCTGCGCGGGCTCTCGCTGCTCTTCCTGCCCTTCAGCGATTTCTCGTTCTACGGGCTGTCGCTGTTCGCGATGTTCTACGGGCTCGACTGGATCGCGACGGTGCCGCCGACGGTGCGCCTCACGGCGCAGAAGTTCGGACCCGAGCGCGCCAATCTGGTGTTCGGCTGGATCTTCGCCGGCCATCAGCTCGGCGCGGGCACTGCGGCTTTCGGCGCGGGCCTGTCGCGGACGCTGCTGCAGAGCTACCTGCCCGCCTTCTTCGTAGCTGGCGCGCTCTGCGTGTTCGCCGCGCTGATCGTTCTCGCGATCTCGCGGCAGCCCAAGCCGGTGGTGGCTTAAGCCATCCTCAGCCTGTTCAGCAATCAACTGTTACAAATCGGAGTGAGCCCGAGACGGAGAGAGGACCGCCGCCAGCTGCTCGGGGAGTGTCAACGTCCAGGGGCCGAGGCGACGGTCCTCAGGCGCGAGAATCTGGGAATTCCTGAGCCCGAACGGAACGATAGCGGTTGCGATGCCTCTCCACCAAGCGGAGAAGAATTGCTGCGTATGAAGAATTGTTGCGCATGAACCAAATCACTTCGCTTCCTTGTTCAACTCGATCGCGACCTCCGACATCCAGGACCCCGGCGCTTCCATCAGGAAGGATTGATGGTTGCTCCTGGTCTGGATCGTCACCAGCGCAGCTACGGTGTTTCCCTCAATTCGCGCCTCGATCAGGCCGTCCCTGTTCGTGCCGTAGACCTTGCCGCCCTGCCGGTATTCGCTCTCGAACCAGTTGCCGGAAAGCTCCGTCCCGCTCTGCTCGATGTTCGCGGACAAGACCATCTTGTACGCATCGCTCGCGCAGCGCAGGTCCAGCGTCAACGACCGTCCGGGCCTGGTGATGTTGTAAGCCACCTTGCAGCGAACCTTCTCGCGTGGGCCGTCCGAGGGCTTCATCATGCCGATGCCAAACCATGCGCCGGCCAAACCGTCGAACACTGGCTCTGCGCGCAACGGACCGATGCCGACGAGCGCGAGGCACGCAGCACCAATGCCCATGCGCACCACCGAAGACTTAAAAAGCATTCCATCGATCCTGATATTGAGTCCACGCACGTCCCTATGCCCGAACAGCCGCGGGATATTGACGAAGATGTTTAGAGATGTTGCAGAGATTGCCTGAACATTGCCGGGCGACGTATGGACAGCGCGTCAATCTGTGATGAAGCCGATATCGCTGCGACGGGTCCCCGTTGATCCTGTTCGGCCGTAAAGGCGATTGATGCTGCCAATGAGATTGGCTTGCGGATCGCTCGAGCCGACGAAGCCGTCATCCGGGCGCGAGAGCTCTCTCGGGCTCACGGCGCGAACGAGGTAAGGCGTCACGAGAACGACGAGCTCGGTCTGGTTGTTGACAAAGTCCTGACTCCTGAAGAGCGCGCCCAGCAGCGGCACCTGCATCAGCCCGGGCAAGCCATTCACGGCTCGCTTGGTCTGGTCCTGAATCAGGCCGGCGATTGCCATGGACCCGCCGGAGGGAATCTCGAGCGTGCTCTCGGCCCGGCGCGTCTTGATGGACGGGACGGTCAGAGAGTTGGTCGTGTTGTCGCTCACCGCCTGGGACAAGGTGATCGAATTCTCGTTCGAGAGGTCCGACACCTCGGTCATCAGGTGCAGGCTGATGCGGCCTTCCGCCAGAACGACCGGCGTGAAGCTCAACGACATTCCGAATTTCTTGAAGCTGATTTGGGTCGTGCAGACATGGGTTGTCGGGTCGCAGGAGTACCCAGCGGGCACGGGAAACTCGCCGCCAGAGACGAAAGTAGCGGCCTCTCCAGATATCGCTGTCAGCGTGGGTTCCGCCAGGGTGCGTACGACGCCCGCCTTCTCCATCGCCCTCAGCGTGGCCGTCGTTCCCCCGGCCGACAGGGTGACGTTGTTGCCGTCGACGAGGTTCTTGCCGTAGGCCGTGAACGGGTTCGAATTGGCGAGGCTTACAACCGACGTGCCTGAACTGAGACTGGTGCTGAGATCGACGCCAAGCTGCTTCACGATCTCGCGTGAGATCTCGGCGACCGTCACTTTCAACATGACCTGGTCACGGCCCCGAACCGCGATCGAGTTGACGACCTTGTCGGCCGCACCCGTCAGGCGGGAGGCAATATCGTTGGCCTGTTGGGCTTCGAGGGGCGTCGCGACGGTGCCGGTCAGGATGACCCCATCGCCGACGCCGTCAATCTGGACATTGGCCGCGGGAAGCGCCTGCTTCAGCGCGGCACGAACACCGTTCAGGTCACGCTTGACGGCGATGTCGTAGGCGACGATCGATTGGCCGGCGGTATCGAAGAACACCACGTTGGTTTGCCCGATAGCAGCACCGATGATGTAGGCGCGCTGCGCCGATCGAAGCACGACGTTGGCGATCTTGGGGTCTGCGACCAGCACATCCTTCACGTCGCGGGGAAGATCGATCACCATCGATTTGCCCACGCCGAGGGACACAAACCTCGCATCGGACTGGCCGATCGCGCCGCCTTGTCTCAGGGATCTGGGGTCCGCAGCGTTCGTCCCAGACGACGATCCACATGAAACAATCGCCAGAACAAGCAGTACGAGAAGCCAGTGCCGGGAAGCGCGTAACGACAGTCCGGCGCCCGCATACATAGCAATTGTCCTTCACGTCTCATCCGAAAGGGGGCATCACGGATCCTTCGCAAGAGCACGTGGCGGCCAACACGGATTGAACGTCGCAGATCGGGCGTTCGGGCGCATCCGGCGCAACCGAAACAAAATTGAGGTCACCGACACACGAGCGAAAAGAACGCCCAAATCCCGCCCCAATGATCGATGCCCCCGGAACGTAACCTTCTTTGCGCCCAGGTTCGGGATCGCTTCGCACAGTCCGTTATCCGGCCGCGCCAGGCACGAACCAGTGGCTCGAGATCGGCCGTCCCTCGCGGCCGCACGGGCTGGCTCTTTGCCACTCTGACGGGCAGCAGACCGCACTTGCCAAATCGCACGACGCATCCGCTGCCGCGCCGATACGCAACATGGCCAGACCGCACCCGATGCCATAGACTCTGCATTGGACGTGTTGGGAGGCAACCTTGCGCCCGGTCAGCGAAGGCGCTTACCTTTTTGACGAGTATCGTTTTTTTCCCCGGAGGCAATTGCTGCTGCGGGGTCAGGCTCCGGTTCGGGTCGGGGCGCGCGCGCTCGATCTGCTTCAGGTGTTGCTCGAACGGCAGGGTGAACTGGTCAGCAAGGCCGATCTGATCCGGTTCGCATGGCCCGACACATTCGTGCATGAGAGCAATCTGAAGGTGAATATCGCGGCCCTGCGCCGATCACTGCCGCAGGACAAGGCCGATCTCCCCTACATCATCACCGTTCCCGGCCGCGGCTATCGCTTTGCCGCGCCTGTGCGGTTCGAGACGGCGTCTGCCTCGTCGGTAGCACCCTCCCATGGCGGCGGCGGCTTGGAGCGGCAGCTGCAAGGGTCACACCTGCTGATCGGGCGCGAAGACGATGTCGGCGAAGTCACCAGGCGCGTGTGTGATCGCGGCTTTGTCACCATCGTCGGTCCCGCTGGCGTCGGCAAGACGAGCCTCGCCGTCGCAGCCGCGCGGGAGCTGACAGAACGCTTCAATGACGGTGTCTGCTTCGTCGATCTCGCTGCGATTAATGATGCGCAGTTGGTGTGCGCGGCCATCGCGTCCGCCCTGGGATCCGCCGCCGGAGTGATCGATCTGCTCGTCGGGATCGTCGACGCCGTGCGGTCTAAAAACATGCTGCTAATTTTGGACAATTGCGAGCATGTGCTGACGACCTCGGCGCTCGTGGCCGAGCACATGCATCTCGCGGTGCCCGAGATCGGTATCATCGCGACCAGCCGCGAGCCGTTTCGATCGAAGACCGAGAATGTATACCGGCTTGCCCCGCTTCGCTGTCCCTCGGATGAGGTAGGCCTCGACGGACGACAGGCCATGGCGTTCCCGGCGGTCGAGCTGTTCGTCACACGCGCGCAGGAGGCCGCAGGCTATGGTCTGAGCGATTCCGACGTCTCCGTCATCGTCGATATCTGCCGGCGGCTGGATGGAATTCCCCTCGCGATCGAGCTTGCGGCGCCGCGGCTGAAGAGCTGCGATCCAGCTTCCCTGTTGCGACATCTTAAAGACAGTTTCGATCTCCTGAACTACGGTCCGCGAACCGCGCCGCTTCGACACCAGGCTCTGCAGGCGACGCTGGACTGGAGTTATCGGCTTTTATCCGAGGCCGAGGCCTCACTGTTGCGTCATCTGTCCGTGTTCGCCGGACTGTTCACGACCGAGGACGTGCTCGGCATCACCAGCGACATCGTCGCGTCGCCGGGCGAGACCGCCGCTTGCCTCGACAACCTCGCATCGAAGTCGCTGGTCTCGCAGACACTCTCGGGCGGCAAGGCTGCGTACAGGCTGCTCGACACGACCAAAACCTATGCTGCAGAGCGGCTGCGTGCGGAAGGTGAACATAGGCGCGCCTGCGAGAGCCATGCCGTCTATATGCTCGACCTGTTCGAACGTGCCGAGGCGGAATGGACGTGGCTGGCACGGGAAGACTGGATGACGACCTACGGCCGGCACGCCAACGACCTGCGCAACGCGATCGACTGGGCTTTCGGCGCGGATGGCGATGTCGAGACTGGCCTCCGACTATCCGCCGCAGCGATCCCGCTCTGGGATGAACTCTCGTCGGTGGCCGAATGCCGGCAACGCGTGCGCACGGCGCTGGACGCCGCCAAGCTGACGGCTCATCCAGATCTCGAGGTGCGGATGAAACTGGCGACTGCCCACGCCCGAAGCCTGACTTTCACCGAACGGCTCGATCCGGAGGCCGAAGGTGCGTGCCGCGAGAGCGTGAGGCTGGCCGAGCTGAAGGGCGATGCGGACTATCAGCTCCGTGCGGTATGGGGCCTTGCGGTCCTCCAGTCATTCGCCGGGCGTCACCGCGACGTTCTGGCGAGCCTCGATCGCTTCGATGCGATCAGCGAGCGGACGAAGGACAGCGCCGCCGCATCCTCAGGCGCGCGGTTTCGCATCATGACGCAGTTCTATCGCGGCGATATCGTCGGCGCCCACGCCTCCCTGAAGCGGCTCGCCAGACAGCACGACAGTCCTGCGGAGCGCACGCGCATATCTCGTTTCCAAGTCGATCCCTACGTGGTGATCCGCGTCTCGCTCGCCTTCGTCGGATGGGTACGCGGGGATACGCTCGAAGCCGTCAAGGCTGCCAGAGCCGCCGTCGACGGCGCCGCCGCAACCGAGCATCTGGTGACACAGTCCAACGCTCTTGCCCTGGCCTCCATTCCGATTGCGATCTGGAGAGGCGATATCGACACGGCCGAGCAGCATCTCAACCTGCTCGACGACAATCTCAACCGGAGGAACCTCGCGAGTTGGGCGCCGCTCAGCCACTTCTTCCGCGCTGTGATAGGGCATCATCGCGGAAGTGCGGATGCGGTCGAGCAGATGCGCGTCGCTGCCAACGAGATCCTCGACAGCAAATTCCTGATCCGCGCGCCGATCTACCTCGGCATGCTCGCGGAAGCGGCGCTTGAGCGCGGCCGGATTGAGCTCGCGCGCGAGAGCATTGCGGCGGCCATCACGCATGCGGACCAACTGGATGAGACATGGTGCCGGCCCGAGCTGCTCCGGGTCCTCGGATGTATCGAACTTCAGCGGGGCGATCGCGCGCGCGGAGAGCAGGCCCTGATCAGCGCGGTGCAGACAGCGGAAGCGTCAGGCGCCCTCTCCTTCCAGCTCCGCGCCGCGACCGACCTCGGCAATGTCTGGACGGAGAGCGGAGCTGCTTCTGCGGCCGTAGCGATGCTTGATCCAATCTGCCGGCAGTTTGCGCAGGACGGCACAGGCAAAGACGTCGCGAGAGCCCGTCGCCTGCTCGATCGTTTAGAGATCGAGGCCTCATCCGGTCGCGCGTAGTCTCCCTGGATGGACTGAACATAATTGCGTGCCTGCTGTGCTTACCAGGCCGCGCCGGTTCCGCATGTCTTGACCGTACGTTTTTACCACATTTAACCGCAGGCCTTTCTTCACCTCGTTAGATTGCTGCACGACGATTGGTAAGGACGCACCGACATGATCGAACTCACCGTCAATGGGACCAGGCATCGAGTCGATGTCGTTCCCGAGATGCCCCTGCTCTGGGTCCTCCGCGACGAGCTCGGCATCACCAGTCCCAAATACGGCTGCGGGGTCGCGCAATGCGGCACCTGCACCGTCCAGATCGACGGCATGGCCGTGCGGTCCTGCCAGGCCCATATCGGCGAGGTCGCGGGCAAGTCGGTCGTCACGCTCGAAGGCCTGGAGAAAAAGGAGCAGAACCCGGTCATTCAGGCCTGGATCGAACATCAGGTGCCGCAATGCGGCTACTGCCAGACCGGCCAGATCATGCAGGCGATCTCGTTGCTCGATCTGATCTCCAATCCGACGGACGACGAGATCAACCAGGTGATGTCCGGCAATCTCTGCCGCTGCGGCACCTATCCGCGCATCCGCGCGGCGATCCACGCCGCCGCCGCGAAGAAAATGGCGGAGAAGTAAGATGGGCCACATGCAGGACCTCTCCCGACGCGCCTTCGTTTTCGGCTCCGCCGCCATCGCCGGCGGCATCGCCTTCGGCGCCTATGGCACGGCTGAAGCGGCTGCCACCGCCGGTGACAATCCGTTGGTCGCTGGCCTCGGGCCGAATTCCGTGACCTTCAATCCCTGGGTCGAGATCAGCCCGGACAAGATCACGCTGATCGCCCAGCATGCCGATATCGGCCAGGGTGTCGGCTCGATCCAGCCGATCATGATCGCCGAGGAGATGGACCTCGATCCCGACCAGTTCGAAGTTCGCTTCGCCGGCCCCAGTCCCGCCTATTTCAACACCGGTTTTGCAGACGAACTCGCGCCGTTCGTGGCTGCGGACCAAAGTCCCGCCGCCGAGGAAGCGCGCGCCAAGATGCTCGAATGGCTGAGACAGGCCGGCCTGCAGATGACCGGCGGCTCGAGCACGCTACCGGACACTTATGAAAAGCTGCGCGTGGCGGGCGCCGTCGCACGCGAGACGCTGAAGGCTGCCGCCGCCAAACGCTCGGGTATCGCTGTGGCCGACCTGCGTACCCAATCGGGCCACGTGATCCTGCCCAACGGCACCAGGATCGCCTATGTCGATCTCTGCGCGGACGCCGCGAAGATTCCACCGGTGCTCGATGCCAAGCCGCGCGATCCGTCGAAATGGCGCATGCTGGGCAAGCCGATGACGCGCCTCGATATCCGCGACAAGGTCATGGGGGAGCTGAAGTTCGGCATCGACATGAAGATGGAGGGCATGCTGTACGCCGCCGTCAAGCTGAACCCCGGCAAGGGCCAGCCCCTGAAGTCATATGACGCCAGCAAGGCGCGCGCGATGCCCGGGGTCAAGAAGGTCCTCGAACTCAAGACTGGCATAGCCGTGATCGCCACCAACAGCTGGTACGCCATGAAGGCGGCCGACGCCGTCATGTGCGAGTGGATGCCCTCGGCCTATCCCGCCGAGCAGGCCGATCATTGGAAGGTGCTGGAATCCTCCTTCAAGCCTGAATTCCTCGGCAAGGAGTGGCGGAAGATCGGCGATATCGACGCCGCGCTGAAGACGGGCAAGCTCGTCGAGGCCGAATATCGCGCGCCTTACGTGGCACATCAGCCGCTCGAGCCGCTGAACGGGATCGGCCTCGTCACCGACAAGGGAATGGAAATCTGGGTCGGCCATCAGAGCCCCCGCTTCGTGCAATATGTCGCGGCAACCGCGATCGGCCTCAAGCCGGAGCAAGTCACCTTCCACAATCAATGGACCGGTGGAAGCTTTGGCCATCGTCTCGAATACGAGAACGTCCGCGTTCTCGCCGAGATCGCCAGTCAGATGAAGGGAACGCCGATCAAGCTGGTGTTCTCGCGCGAGGAGGATTTCCTTCAGGACATCCCACGGCAGATTGCGATCGCCCGGCACCGCGGCAGCGTCGACAAGAGCAGGATCGTCGCGGCCGACCTCCAAGTTGCCTCAACGGCTCCGTTCAAGGGGCTGCTCGAGCGTTCGGGCACACCAACAAAGGATCCCGACGGGCAATTGGCCGCAGGTCTGTGGAACGTTTATTACGACATCCCCAATTTCCGGGGCACGAGCTACGAGGCGCAAGGACTGTCGCCATGCACCACATGGCGCTCGGTCGGCGCCTCGACCTCGGGCTTCTTCACCGAAAGCTTCATCGACGAGCTGATCCATGCGGCGGGTCTCGATCCCATGAAGGCGCGCATCACGATGTGCACCGTACCACACTATCGCAAGGTGCTGGAAACGGTTGCGGAGATGTCGGACTGGAAGGGGCCGCTTGGCAACGGCCGCGGGCGCGGTGTTGCCTTCGTCGAGTCGTTCGGGACGCCGACGGCCGAGGTCGTCGAAGTGACGAAGACGGAGCGAGGCATCCGGATCGACAAGGTCTGGGTCGCCGTCGATGTCGGCAAGGTCATCGACCCCGTCAATTTCGAGAACCAGGTGCAGGGCGGCGTCATCTGGGGGCTTGGCCATGCCATCAATTGCGAGCTCACTTACGCTAACGGCGCGGTGCAGCAGACCAACTACAACCACCATGAAGCCATGCGGATCTACCAGTGCCCGGTGATCGAAGTTCGCGGGCTTGAGAACGATCCAAAGGTGAGAGGCCTCGGCGAGCCGCCCGTCCCTCCTGCGGCACCGGCGCTCGCCAATGCGATCTTCGCGGCGACCGGCCAGCGTATCCGCGAAATGCCCTTCAACAAGTTCATCGATTTCGTGTGAGGCGCGCCATGACGAGGTCTCTGATCGCGGTCATCATCGCGGCTTCATCGGTCGCGGTACTCACCGGCATCGTCGCAGCCAAGGACGAGGCCACCAAGGGGACGCCACCGCCGGGCAGCGTCAGTCGCGCCGACGGGCTGGAGGCCTGGAAGCGAATCGAAGCGGTGGTGACACATCCGCGCTGCGCGAACTGCCACGTCGATGCCAAAGCCATACCGATATGGACACCGGCAGGCGAAACCAAGCCTCGCGTGCATGGCATGAACATCCATGGTGGAGAGAGCCGCATCGGCGCCGAGAAGCTCGCCTGCTCGACCTGTCACATGACCTCAACGCAGGCGAACGAGCCGGCGCCGGCGCCGCCGCGCGCCGGCATCGACTGGCAGCTCGCCCCGGTGGCTTTCATCTGGTTCGGCAAGAGCGGCGCCGAGATCTGCGCGCAACTGAAAGATCCCAAACGCAATGGAGGTCGCGATGCCGCCGGTCTCGTCGAACACCTGCGGCACGACGCGTCATTGAACGGCTTCATTCCTCGCGGATGGGCGCCCGGAGCAGGCCGCTCGACACCGCCGGGTTCGTTCGAGGATCACGTCAGGGACATGGCTCTATGGGGAGCCGCCGGACAACCTTGTCCGAATTGATGCTTTGTGTCGCCGCAGGCCCCGCGCTGCTCGGCAGGCTTCAGGTGCCAGAGCCTAAGCGCTACAGCTTGCTCCGAACGCCTACGCGTACCCGCTCGGCAAACCAGACCGCAAAGATCGAAGCAAACGACAGACCAAAGAATATGCCTGTCCAAAGCAGTGCGTTTCCCGCGTTTGTCATGACGTCTCTCCCTTTTAAGAGCGAGACGTTTGCAGACAATTGGACGCGTGGTGTTGCGATGGATCAATACGGCCCAGGCGCAATCGGGTCGAAGGCCGACGGCAGCAGCTCGCCGTAACAGCGAGCTACGGCCTGATCGTCATGTTCTCCGGCGGCCCTGGCTTGCGCAGCGGCTCGGCGAGCCGCGCAAACTCGCACAGCAGCGACCTCGTCTTCCTGGGATCGATGATCTCCTCGACCCAGAATTTTTCGGCCGAGCGGAACGGCGAGCGCAGCTTGTTGAGGCGCTCCTCGATCTCCTTCAGCTTGGCGGCCTTGTCCTCGGCAGCATCAATGTCGGCCCGGTAGGCGGCTTCGATGCCGCCTTCGAGCGGCAGCGAGCCCCAATAGGCCGACGGCCAGGCGTAGCGGATCGAGAACCGGTCGGCAGGCTGATGCACCACGCCGGCGACGCCGAAGGCGTTGCGCAGGATCACGGTGCACCAGGGCACGGTGGTCTGATTCACCGCGGTCATGGCACGGACGCCGTGGCGGATGGTTCCGGCCTTCTCGGCATCGAGGCCGATCATGAAGCCGGGGCAGTCCATGAGATAGACGATCGGCAGATGGAAGGTTTCGGCGAAGTCGACCCAGCGCACCACCTTCTGGCAGGCATCCGCGGTCCATGAGCCGCCATAGTGGAAACTGTCGCTGGCCAGCACCATCACCGCCCTGCCCTCGAGCCGGGCGAGACCAACGATGAGCGGCTTGCCGAAGTTCTTGGCGACCTCGAAGAACGAGCCCTTGTCGACGACCTGCTCGATGATCGGCCGGATCTTGTAGACCTGCTTGCGGTTGCGCGGCACCGCGTTCATCAGCGCTTCTTCGCTGCGCTCGGGATTGTCGGCGCAGGGTAAAGTCGGTGGCAGCTCGTAGACCGATGACGGCAGATAAGAGAGGAAACGCCGTGCGCAGGCGAACGCCTCTTCTTCCGTGTCGACGGCATGATCGACCGCTCCGGCGCGGGTCTGGATGTCGGCGCCGCCCAGTTCTTCCTTCGTGAGGTCCTGCCCCAGCGCCTTCACCACGGGCGGGCCCGCGACGAACATCGCGGACTTCCTTGTCATGATGGAATAGTGGCTGGCGGCCAGACGCGCGGCGCCAAGGCCCGCGACCGAGCCGAGCCCGAGCGCCACCACTGGAACGCGCGACAGGTTTTCTGTCGTGAAGCGATACCAGCGGGTGCCGCCGATGCCTCCCGGCAGATTCGCCGCGCCCTTGGTTTCGATGGTCTTGACCGAGCCGCCGCCGCCGGAACCTTCGATGATGCGGATGATCGGCAGGCGGAAATCGTGCGCCATCTCCTCCGCCATCAGCGGCTTGGCCGAGATCGACGCATCCGCCGAGCCGCCGCGCACGGTAAAATCGTCGCCGACCACGACCACCGTGCGTCCATCGACGCGCCCGCGGCCGAACACGCAGTTCGCCGGCGTCAGTTTCTGCAGCTCGCCGCTGGAATCGTATTCACCGATGCCGGAGACGGCACCGATCTCGTGAAAGCTGCCTCTGTCAGTCAGCTTGTCGATACGCTCCCGAACAGTCAGTCGGCCCTGGTCATGCTGACGCTTGACCTTGTCAACGCCGCCCATCTCCCGCGCGAAGGCTTCGCGCCGGGCGAGCTCGTCGAGTTCCGGCTTCCAGTTCATTCACTCCCTCCGAATTGATCGGCTTGTTATTGTTATGCACGGCCATTGCGACCGGTTTGCGCGGGATACGGGCGTTGAAGACGTCGCCCTCCGCGCCTTCCATCAGGCTGCCGAGCGAGCGGCCGAGCTCGACCATCAGCGGCGCGACTTCGGCATGCAGACGCTGCTCGTCATACATCGCCGCCAGAAGGCCGATCGTGATGACCACGAAGGTCTGGTACTGCGGCGACCAGATCGGCACCGCGAGCCCGTTGATGTGCGGGCTCCACAGGCCGCACGCCACGACATAGCCCCGCTCGCGCAGCGACTGCCGGTAAGCCTCGATGCGAGGCCGCAGGATTTTTGCGGCCTCGGGCGCATCCCGCTCCATGTCGTTGATGAAGGCATCGCCGACTTCCGGCGACAAAGCAGCCGTGTAGGCTGCGCCCGCCGCGGTCGAGGCCATCGAAATGCGGCTGCCGGTGCCCTCGTGCAGGCCGAGCGCGGCGGCCGAGCGCGCGAACTGGAGATAGACGAGATGAAGCCGATCCGGCACGACGAAGCCGACCGTACCAGGCAATTGCTCGGCGACTTCCTGGAGCCGCTGGCGGATCATGCTGCGGAGCTGCGCGCCCTTCATCATCGAGGCGCTCATCGCCACCGCACTCGGGCCGATGCGATATTTCTGGTCGCGCGGCAGATAGACGAGCTGTCCCATCCGCGTCAGCGTGTGCGTGAGCCGCGACACCGTCGAGCGCGGCAGACCGCACCGATTTGAAATCTCGAGATTGCCGAGTCGAGCCTCGTGGCCCTCGAAGCATCGCAACACGTCGAACGCGCGCGACACAACCTGAATGACATCCCCCTCGCCGGCGTCGCCAGCGAGCGCACCTTGCCTACTCAACCGCTCCGAACGTCGTCCCATGTTCCCTACCAATTGTTCCGCTGTGCGGAATTAAATTCCACTTGCAGACGACGCTACCTCAGGCATTTTGCAACGACAACAAAAAGGCGATGGCATGCCAGAAATTAAGATCGTCACGGAGATCGCGGGTCGCATCTGCGCAACTCTCGTGCAAGTTGGAGGAACTGTTGCGGATGGCGATGAAATTGTAGTCGTCGAAGCGATGAAGATGGAGATCCCTGTGTCGTCGCCCGCGAGCGGCACGATCACATCGCTACTGGTCAAGCTCGACGACATCGTGGCCGAAGGACAGGCGATCGCGATGATCGCGAACTGACTGCATTCTCCTTCATTTCCGCGACAATCTGTCTGCTCCATTGCTGCGTTTCCGGTGCGACGTTGCCATCGCTCGATCGCGGTGACATGATCGATTCAAACAAAAAACTGTTTCAAACAAAGAACGAAAATCTTCGCGGCAAAAAGCGGAGATCGTGGAGGGAAACATGCTTCGTGGGCTGATCATGCTCGCGCCTGCCTTGGTTGCGGGCGCTTCTTTTGTGTCTACACGCTATGCATTCGCCGATGACATCAAGCTGCCGGCGACATTGACGTTCACCGCTTATGACACCGGCACCGCCGGCTTCAACATCGCGGTCGGCGTCGGCAAGATGATGAAGGACAAATACAGCACCGACGTGCGCGTGCTGCCGGCAGGCAACGACGTGGCGCGTCTTGCGCCACTGCGCGCCAAGCGCGCGGCGGCATCCGCAATGGGATCGGGCTCCTATTTCGCGCAGGAAGGCGTGTTCGAGTTCGGCTCCAGGGAATGGGGTCCGCAGCCGCTCCAGATCATACTGTCGACGGTCGATTGCAATTGCGGTTCGCTTGGCGTCGCAGCCGATACTGGTGTGAAAGATTTGAAAGACCTGAAAGGTAAGCGCGTCGGCTTCGTCGTCGGCTCGCCCGCGCTCAACCAGAATTCGCTCGCGGTACTCGCCTTCGCTGGGCTGACACAGAAGGACGTCAAGGTCGTCGAATTCGCCAGCTATGGCGCGATGTGGAAAGGCCTGATCAACAACGACACCGACGCGGCCTTCGGCACCACCATCACCGGTCCCGCCAAGGAAGCCGAGACCTCGCCGCGCGGCCTGGTCTGGCCGCCACTGCCCGCCAAGGACAAGGAAGGCTGGGCGCGGATGCAGAAGGTCGGCTCGTTCTTCTTCCCGCAGACGGCCACCTGCGGCGCCGGCATCTCGCCCGAGAAGCCGGTCGAGTTGGGCAACTATCCCTACCCGATCTTCGTCGCCTATGCCTCGCAGCCGGCCGACCAGGTCTATGCGATGACCAAGGCGATGATCGTCAACTACGACGCGTACAAGGACTCCGCGCCCGGCGCCGGCGGCTTGGCTGCCGACCGGCAGACAAAGAACTGGGTGGTGCCGGTGCATCCCGGAGCTGTGAAGGCGCTAAAAGAATCCGGGCAATGGAGCGACGCGCAGGACGCGCACAACAACAAGCTGATCAAGCGGCAGGAGGTGCTCGGCGCAGCGTGGACCGATTACGGCAAGTCCAATCCGCCAGCGGATGACAAGGCATTCCTCGAGGGCTGGATGAAGGCACGCGCCACGGCGCTTGCCAAGGCCGACATGCCGAACGGGTTCGAGGACTAGTCCACAGCGGGTCATAGCCCACGCGCGGAGTCGATCATGTCGTCAATCTCCACCGGCCCGCAGGACGAGGCCAAGCGGATCGTGTTCGACGATCCGCACGGCGCCGCCGGCAACATGCAGGAAGCCGAGGTCACGCGCGTCCGCACGCTTCGCGGTGCATGGCGCTGGACGCTGGTGGCCGCGACCGCGGCGACGATCCTGCTCTGCATCAATCAGCAATTCTCGCTGCGTTTCTTCATTGGCTACACCCAGCTCAACACCGAGTATTTCTATCTCCTGATTGCGCTGATGCTGCCGTTCACGTTCCTGATTTTTCCGGGCACAGAGCGCGCGCCGCTCGACCGCATCCCCTGGTATGACCTTCTCTTCTTCGTCGTGACGTTCGCCGCCGCCCTGATGTTGATGTCGAACGTCCGCAAGGCCGCGGAAGCCGGCTGGGAATTCGGCGGCGCGCCCAACAATGTGATCGCGGCGGGGCTCGTGATGTGGGCAATGCTGATGGAGGCGCTGCGCCGCACCGGCGGCTGGAGCCTGCTGCTCAGCGTCTTTCCCTTCACCGTCTATCCGCTGTTCGCCGAGGCCGGCTGGCTCGGGCCGTTCCGCGGCACGCAGTCGACGCTGGAGCAGGCGACCGCCTACCACGTGCTGTCGGGCGAGAGCCTGCTCGGCATTCCCATCCAGGCCTTCGCCGACACCGTGATCGGGTTCCTGGTGTTCGGCACCGCGCTGATGATGACCGGCGCCGGAAAGTTCTTCATCAACCTCGCCTTCGCGATGTGCGGCACCTTCCGCGGCGGCGCGGCGAAGGTCTGCATCTTCGCAAGCGGCCTGCTCGGCATGATGTCAGGCTCGATCATCTCCAACGTGCTCACCGCCGGCACCATGACCATCCCGGTGATGAAGAAGAGCGGCTTTCGCGCTTCCTATGCCGGAGCGATCGAGGCCTGCGCGTCCACCGGCGCGGTGCTGGCGCCGCCGGTGATGGGCGCCACCGCCTTCGTGATCGCCCAGTTCCTCAATGTCAGCTACGCCGACGTCGCGATCGCCGCGATCATTCCGGCGGTTCTCTACTATATCGGCCTGTTCATGCAGGTTGACTCCTACGCCGCGCGCCACGGCCTGAAGGGCATTCCACGCACCGAGCTGCCGCGGATCATGGATACGATCAAGGACGGCTGGTACTACGTGTTCGTCATTGCGCTGCTGATCGTGATGCTGCTCTACTTCAAGCGGGAGAGTCACGCGCCGTTCTATGCGACCGCGCTGCTGCTCGTGCTCAACCAGCTCTTCTCGAAGGACACGCGCTGGACGCTGGCGACGATCGGCAAGTTCCTCGAAGTCAACGGTCGCACCTTCGTGGAACTGGTCGGCATCCTCGCCGGTTGCGGCCTCCTGATCGGTGCCTTCTCGATGACCGGCGTGGTGTCGAGCCTCGCCAACGACCTCCTCCACATTGCCGGCGACAATCCGTTCCTGCTGCTCGGCATGTGCGCCCTTACCAGCCTCATTCTCGGCCTGGGGCTGACGACGACGGCCTGCTACATCTTCCTCGCCATTCTGGTCGCGCCCGCGCTGGAGAAGCTCGGACTCAACAAGATGGCGGTACACATGTTCATCTTCTACTGGGGCATGCTGTCCTCGATCACGCCGCCGGTCGCCATCGCCTCTTTCGCAGCCGCCGGCATCGCCGGCTCGCCGGCGATGAAGACGGGCTGGGAATCGATGTGGGTCGGAAGCATCATCTACTTCATCCCCTTCTTCTTCGTGCTCAATCCTGCGCTGGTGCTGCAAGGACCGAGCCCCTATCTCGAAGGTCTGGGCCTGATGGCGCTCGCCGCGTTCGGGACGCTGTTCATCTGCGGCGGCATCCAGGGCTATCAGCCGTTCGTCGGCGACCTCCGCGGCGCGGGCCTGATGGAGTGGCCATTGCGGGTGCTGCTGGTGATCGGCGGCTTCGTGGTGGCAACCCCGGGCGGCGGGATCATGCCGCTGTCGCAGATGCAGGTGACGATGCTCGGTCTCGGTATCCTCATGCCCACGGTCCTGGTCGCGCTCCTGCTGGTCAGGCGGCAAAGCCCGATTCCGGACGGGTTGCGCGTGCCCTGATTGCGTTGCACAAGGGAGGCGATGACATCGCCGCCCGCCTCCGCCTGGACCCGCTCGAAACCGCCTCTGCTGCGGTTTCTCGACACCTGCCTCAACGAATTCTCGGCCGAGACCTCCGGCCACGTCGCCGACTACATTCCCGAACTGAGCAAGGCCGACCCTGCCTATTTTGGCATCAGCCTCGCCACACTCGACGGCCATGTCTACGAGGTCGGCGACTCCAGGGTGCCCTTCACCATCCAGTCGATGTCGAAACCGTTCGTGTTCGCGTTGGCGCTGGATATTCTCGGCGCCGGCCGGGTCGAAAGTGCAATCGGCGTCGAGCCTTCGGGCGATCCCTTCAACTCGATCCGGCTCAATTCCGACAACCATCCGTTCAACCCGATGGTCAATGCCGGCGCGATCGCCTGTACCGGGCTGATCTACGACAGCAAGGGCCCGGATGCCTTCGAGCAGATCCGGCTCGCGCTCAGCCGCTTTGCGGGGCGCGACCTCGCCGTTGACGAGGCCGTCTACGCGTCCGAAAGCCAGACCGGCGACCGCAACCGCGCCATCGGCTATCTGCTCAAGACCAACGCCGTGATCTCCGACAATGTCGCCGGCGTGCTCGACGTCTATTTCCGGCAATGCGCGGTGCTGGTCACGGCGCGCGACATCGCCGTGATGGCGGCGACGCTTGCCAACCGCGGCCTCAATCCGGTCACCGGCGAGCAGGTGCTGAGCGCTTACGCGATCTCGCGTACGCTGTCGGTGATGACGTCATCAGGCATGTACGACTATGCCGGCGAATGGATCTACCGGATCGGTATCCCCGCCAAGAGCGGCGTCGGCGGCGGCATCCTGGCCGCACTGCCCGCCCGGCTCGGCCTCGGCAGCTATTCGCCCAAGCTCGACAAGCACGGCAACAGCGTGCGCGGCATCAAGGTCTGCGAGGCGCTGTCCTCGCATTACGACCTGCACATGCTCAACCGCAGCGACGACGCGCGCAACGCCGTCATCGCCGACTACGACATCGGCAAGAGCCCGTCCCGCCGCGTCCGCCGTCCACAGGAACGCGAGATCCTGGCCGCGCATGAGCAGGAGGTGCGGATCATCGAGCTGGTCGGAACGCTCTCGCTCTCGGCGGTCGATTACGTCTCGCGCCGGCTCGCCGGCCGGCCGCGGCCGCAATTCGTGATCTTCGACCTGCATCGTGTCACCTCGACCACGCGCGCCGGTGCGCGGCTCGCGGCCGAGGCGTTCGAGGAGCTCGCCGCGCTGAACGTGACGGTGGTGCTGTCAGGCGTCAGGCGCGCTTCCAAGGAATGGGACACGTTGCGGGAATGGACGGCGGAGCTGAAGAACGTCCGCGACTTCTATCTGCTCGACACCGCGATCGAATGGGCCGAAGACCAGATCGTCTACCGCTATGGCGGTTCGATCGACTTCCACGAGACCACCGAGCTGGCCGAGCAGCCGCTGCTCGAAGGCCTCGGCGAGGAAGAGTTGACCGACCTTGCCTCGATCTGCAGCATCCGGACCTATCAGTCCGGTGCGAAGATCCTCACCACGGGCGATCCCGCCGATTCCCTGTTCTTCCTGCGCAGCGGCGCCGTGCATGTCACCCTGCCCGACGGCGTACGGCTGGCGACACTCACCGCCGGCATGGCGTTTGGCGAGATGGCGCTGATCGAGACCACACGTTCCGCCGACGTGTTCGCGGACATGGCGGCGACCGCGTTCGAGGTCTCCCTGAAGGATTTCGAGCGTTTCCGCAGGCAGCACCCGCGCGCCAGCGAGCGCGTCATGCGCAACCTCGCGCTGCTCCTCGCCGACCGCCTCATCGTGGCCAACGCCAAGGTGGATATCCTGACGTCGACGTGAGCACTACCGCGCGAGTCTCGCGCTGATCTTGGCCTTGCTCGCCGCAAGCACCTCCGAAGGCTTGAGGCCCAACGTGGCACACAGGCTGGCCCAATAGTAGACGACGTCGCCGAGTTCCTCCGCCATCGCGGCCTGATCAAGCGTGCCATCGCGCAGCAGCTTCTTGACGTGCTCGGCGACCTCGCCGGACTCCCCCGTGAGGCCGAGACCGAGATAAGCCAGCCGCTCGCTCGCCGGCGGCGGGGTGACCTTCGCAACCGTCGCAGCCCAATCAGCATAATCGTCGATGGTCATAAGCCGGGCCCCGTCTGTCTACCCCACCACTTCCGTGACCGGCTGGAGATCGATCTCGAACGTCTCCAGGAATTTCGAGGTCATGATGTAGAACCCGACCGAGAGCTGAAGCTCGACCAGCGCGGCCGGCGTCAGCTTTGCCGCGATCGCCTTGAAGGTCGCATCCGTCGGCTTCTTTAGCTTCACGACTTCATCGGTGAACGCGAGCGCGGCGCGCTGCGTCTCGTCGAAACATTTGGCGGCCTTCCAGTTCTCGAGCGCCTCGTTCTGCTCGTCGGTGACGCCCACATTCTTGCCGATGCGCTTGTGCGCGACGATCTCGTACGGCGCCTCGCACAGAATGCCGGTGCGCGTGATCGCGAGCTCGCGCACCACCGGATCGAGTTCGCCCTTGTGGCGGATGGCGCCGCCGAGTCGGCAGTACTGTTCGAAATAGCTCGGCGAATGCGACATCATCCGGAAGATGTTGGCATTGCGGTTCTTGTCGAGGATTTCGCGGGTACGATCGGATGCCTTGGACGGGTCGCTGTAGTCGATGCGGGCCATGATTTTCCTGGGTTTTTTCTCGAAGACTTCTTGGGGCTTTTATTACTTTTTGTCGTTAGCGGGATAAGTCCCGGGAAACTCTATGCGCGCGCAACCTTGGGAGCAACATGATCGAGTCAAAATGCCGCCGCATTGCTGATCGACCTTGGCACAGTCGATATTCGCCGCGTGGGGACAAATCGCGGTGAGTACTCGCAAGGGGTGTTCCGAGTAAAAACAATTGGCCGTCGGAGCGTGAGTAGCGCGCAACGATGAGTCACGCCCAAGTCTAGGGAGAAAAAGGCATGAAGGAAGCCACCAAGGGGGCGGCCTCGGGAGCGCTCGCGCATATGCTGGCGGTGACGGCGATGCTGGTCATCGCCAGCATCTTGTTCTACGGGCGTTAGTAAGAGTTGCGTTAGCAAGAGTTTTCGTCATTCCGGGGTGGCCCTCGCACAGGCCAGGCCCAGAACTCCCGTTCCAGGCTCGGTCCCTCGGACCGCCCCCGAATGACGAATCCCGCTATTTCCTTTTCGTAAAGAACGGCACCAGTTTTCCGGCGAACGACTTGAAGGTCGCATCGACCTCGTCGCCGATGGCCAGACCGTTCTCGCCGTGCGCCATCATGCGAAAGCCCTCGGCGCAATCGACCAGCAGGATGTTGTAGGGCACGTGCGCGCGTGTCTCGGGCGTGGCGGCGCGGCAGACCAGCGAGGTCGCATAGACCCTGCCCTTGCCGCTGGCACGCGCCTCGGGCGGATCGGAGGCGCCGCAAGCCGCGCAGAACGCGCGGTGAAAATACTGCACATGGCCGCATGCGGCGCAGGTCTGAAAAGTGATGGCCTGTTCGCCCTTGGTCCAGTCCGCCAGACGCTCGCTCATCGCACCCGCTCCAGGAACATGCTGACATGGGACGACAGCACGCCGCCGTCGCCGTGCAGCAGCGCGATCGAGGCGTCGCGCACCTGCCGATTCACGGCCCGCCCCGTCATCTGCAAATGCGCTTCGACCAGATGCGCCATCGCGCCGCCGACGCCGCAATGGCCGTAGCTGAGCAGCCCGCCATGGGTGTTGAGCGGCATGGCGCCGTCGCGGCTGAAATGGCCTGATCGCACGCGGGCCGCCGCCTCGCCGCGACCGGCAAGGCCGAGGTCTTCCAGCAGCATGGCGAGGGTGATGGTGAAACTGTCGTAGATGGCGGCATAGCGCACGTCCGAGATCGCAAGGCCCGTGGCTTTCCTGGCGCGGGCGATCGAGATCTCGGCGCCGAGTTCGCTGAGCGCGGGCGCGGCCGTGACGTGCTGATGGGTATGGGCCTGCGCGCAGCCGCGGATGCGTACGCCGGCCTCCCCGGTCCGCTCGCGGCTGATCACGAACGCCGCGCCGCCATCGGACACCGGGCAGCAGTCGAGCAGCTTGAGCGGCATCGCTACCGGCTTCGAGGCCATGACGTCGGCGACCGTGATCGGATCTTGGAATTGCGCGCCGGGATGGGTGCAGGCGTGGCTGCGCATCAGCACCGCGAACTCGGCGAGGTCCGCTTCGGTCACGCCGTATTCGTGCATATAGCGCGTGGCCACGAGGCCGTAATAGGCGGGAATGGTCGGGCCAAGCGGCACCTCATAGTCGGGATGACCGACCTGTGCCAGCGCCTGGATCGAGGCGTCGCGGCTCTGTCCTGTGAGACGATTCTCGCCGGCGACCACGAGCACGTTGCGCGCAACGCCTGCTTCGACGAGATGATGTGCGAGCATGGTCATCGCCAGCCCCGTGGCGCCGCCGACCTGCACGGCATGAGCGTAGGACGGGCGGATGCCAAAATGCTCGGCGAACACGGTCGCCAGCATGATGTGGGGTGAGACCGTGGAATAGCCGCAGAGGATGCCGTCGATGTCCGAACGCTTGAGCCCGGCATCGTCGAGCGCGGCTTGCGCCGCCTTGCTCATCAGGTCGAGCGAGGATGACCCCTCGTGCTTGCCATAGGGCGTGAGGCCGACGCCGGTGATGAAGCTCATGGCGGTCCCCTACGTCTCGTCCGGCGGCGAACGCGTGACGCCGTCGCGGACCATGGCGGCAATCTCGTCCTGGGAGTAACCGACCTCGCGCAAAATCTCCGCGCCGTGCTCGTTGAGCCGCGGCGCCAGCCGCACCGGCTCCGCCTCGGTCTCCGACCAGGTCGCCGTGACCTTCATGCTGCGGATCGGCCCCTCGGTCGGATGGTTCACGACCGGGAAGAACCTCGTCGCCTCCAGATGCTCGTCGTGGAGCACGCCCTGCAAATCATGCATCGGCATCACAGGCACGTCGGCCTTGGTCAGCAGGTCGATCCATTCCGCCGTGGTGCGCGTCTCGAAAATGCACGCGAGCTCGGCGTAGACTACGTCGATATTGGCGGCGCGGCCGGCGAAAGTCGCGAACATCGGATCGGCGCGCAGATCGTCGCGCCCCGTCGCCTTGAAGAAATTCTCCCACTGCTTGTCGTTGTAGACGATGACACTGAGATAGCCGTCCGACGTCTTGTACGGCCTGCGGTCGCGCGACAGATGCCGGGCGTAGCCGCCCTTGTCGAGCGGCGGCTCATAGGTAAGCCCGCCCATGTGGTCGCCCATGACGAAGCCCGCCATGGTCTCGAACATCGGAATGTCGACGCGCTGGCCGCGGCCGGTGCGATCCCGATGCACGAGGCTGGCACAGATCGCGCCGACGGCGGTCAGGCCGACGATGCGGTCGACCAGCGCGTTCGGCACGTAGCGCGGCACGCCATCGCCGGTCTGCGCCATTAACGCGGGAAGCGCCGTGGCGCCCTGGATCAGATCGTCATAGGCGGGTTTTGCCGCATATGGCCCGTCCTGGCCAAAGCCGAACACACCGGCATAGACCAGGCGCGGATTGATTTTCGAGACGATGTCATAGCCGAGCTGAAGCCGCGCCATCGCCTGCGGGCGAACATTGTAGACGAGAACGTCTGCGTCCTTCAGCAGCCGCAGGACGGCCTCGCGGCCGCCGGGCTTCTTCAGGTCGAGGCAGATCGAGCGCTTGCTGCGATTGGTGTTGAGGAACACCGGACCCATGCCGGTGTGCCGCATCGGGCCGATCAGGCGGGTGACGTCGCCGTCGAGCGATTCGACCTTGATCACGTCGGCACCGTAATCGCCGAGCATCTGGGTCGCATAGGGCCCCATCAGCACGGTGGTCATGTCAACGACCTTGATGCCCTTCAACGGCCCCATTCGTTCGCTCCCGATTGCGCAAGGCCAGATCGACCCCGCGATTTCGGTCAGCTAACGGCAGTGACGCCGCGCGCGCAAGGGCGGCCAAGGTATGGCCGCATGCGCCGCAAGGCGATATCGGCCGCTATTTCTTCTGGCGGGATTCGCGGATCTTGAGGAGCCGGTCGAGCTCGTCATTCTGCTGGTTGAGGCGATCGGCAATGCGGGACTCGCTCTGCTCGCCCGAGGCAGCCGCAGCCTGCTCGATCAACTGCCTGATATTATCCTCGAGGATCGCGATGCGATCGTTGAGTGCGTCCATCGACAGCGAGTCTTCGTAGTCATTGCTCATGATGTATTCCCTGCAAATCAATCAGGAGCTTTAAGGGGCCCCGGCGCGCCCACCATGATCTAGCGCAAGAAAGAAGGTGGGCACGGAGCTTTCGCACCTTTGCCCACCCAACGGAAGCGACAAGACGTTACTTCAGCGGCTCCAGCACGGAGACGTAGTTGGCCACCGCGGCGCCGCCCATGTTGAAGATGCCGCCGAGTTTTGCATTCTTGAGCTGCATGCCCTCGGGCGCCTGGCCTGCGAGCTGCATCGCGGTCATCACGTGCATGGACACGCCGGTGGCGCCGATCGGGTGGCCCTTGGCCTTGAGGCCGCCGGACGGATTGACCGGCAGCTTGCCGTCCTTGAGCGTCCAGCCTTCCTTGATGGCGCGGGCGCCCTGTCCCCTCGGCGTCAGGCCCATCGCTTCGTATTCGATCAGCTCGGCGACGGTGAAGCAGTCATGGGTCTCGACAAAGGAGAGATCGGAAAGCGTCACGCCCGCCTGCTCCAGCGCGCGCTGCCAGGCGACCGTGCAGCCCTCGAACTGGAGGATGTCGCGCTTGGACATCGGCAGGAAGTCCTGGGCATGCGCGGTGGCGCGGAAGCCGATCGACTTGCTCATGCTCTTGGCGGTCTCGGCATCGGCCAGGATCAGCGCCGCGGCGCCGTCGGAGACCAGCGAGCAGTCGGTGCGCTTCAGCGGGCCGGCAACGTAAGGGTTCTTCTCGCTCTCGGCACGGCAGAAGTCGAAGCCGAAATCCTTGCGCATCTGGGCGAAGGGATTGGCGACGCCGTTCTTGTGGTTCTTGGCCGCGATCAGCGCCAGCGCATCGGACTGATCGCCGTATTTCTGGAAATAGGAGCTGGCGATCTTGCCGAACACTCCGGCGAAGCCGCCGACGGTTTCCCCGTCCTCCGGCAGGTAGGACGCCTTGAGCAGGTTCTTGCCGATCTCCGGGCCCGGTGTACGCGTCATCTGCTCGACGCCGACGACCAGCACGATCTTGGCCGCACCGGCGGCGATCGCGCGCAGGCCCTGATGCACGGCGGCAGAACCCGTGGCGCAGGCATTCTCAACCCGGGTGGCCGGCTTGAAACGCAGCTTCGGGTCGGCCTGGAGCACCAGCGACGCCGTGAAATCCTGCGGCGAGAAACCGGCGTTGAAATGGCCGAGCACGATCTCGTCGACGTCGCCGGCCGGAATGCCGGCATCCGCCAGCGCCTCGTTGGCGACCTTTACCACGAGGCTTTCCACGGTCTCGGTGTCGAACTTGCCGAACGGCGTATGAGCCCATCCGACGATGCTGGCGGTCATGGTCTTTTCTCCCTGGGGTCGTCTGATCTCGGTCTTTGCTTAAGTCTTGGCTGAGCTAAGTCTTAGCGCAGGGTTGGCAAGACTTCACCCGGCTTTCAGGGCCTGGAGGCTGCGCTGGCAGATGGCAGTTATGCCGGCCCAGTTCCCGGCCTTGATCTCCGCGGCCGGGCACAGCCAGGAACCGCCGACCGCGACCACGTTGGGCTCGGCGAGCCAGGTCGCCGCATTGGCCTCGCCGACGCCGCCTGTGGGGCAGAACCGCACGTTCGGGAACGGGCCGCCGAGGGCGCGCAGGCCCTTGATGCCGCCGGCCTGCTCGGCCGGGAAGAACTTTGCGACGTCGAAGCCGTAGGACAGCGCCATCATCAGCTCGGACGCGGTGGCAATGCCGGGCGCAAACGGCAGGGAGCTGTCGGTGGCGGCCTTCAGGAGATCGGGGGTCAGGCCCGGGCTGATGCCGAACGCGACGCCGAGCTTCTCGACGCGGGTAAAGTCGGCCGGATTGAGGATCGTGCCGATGCCGACGACCGCCTCGGGCACCTCGGCC
Organism: Bradyrhizobium cosmicum; assembly: GCF_007290395.2. NCBI lineage: Bacteria > Pseudomonadati > Pseudomonadota > Alphaproteobacteria > Hyphomicrobiales > Nitrobacteraceae > Bradyrhizobium > Bradyrhizobium cosmicum. Next base: position 4,455,604 of record NZ_CP041656.2, read on the forward strand.
ATCATCGCCCTTGCCGCCTCGATCGCGACGGGGGTGCGCATGGTCACCTCCAACGTGCCGATGCCGCCGGCGACCAGTGCACGCGCCAGCGGCACGGCGTCCTGGATGCGCTCGATGGTGAGGACGGGAATGACGGTCGCGGCCTTGAACAGCGCGACGAGGTGGTTCTGCTGGGCGCTCGTGGTCATCTTGGCTTTCGTTTCACTTGGTGGCGAGTCACTTGGTCACCTGACGCGTGGTCGCCGGCCGGTGCCGCTTCTTCGGCGGCATGGCATAGCCCGGAATGATGGCGCCGGCATAGCAGATCACGAGGCTGGCGAGGCGATGCCCGGCCTGGGCCGCCTCGATCGGATCGGAACCGGCGAGCCGTGCCGCGATATAGGCCGCCGCGAAGCTGTCGCCGGCGGCTGTGGTGTCGACCACCGGCTTGGTCATGGGCTCGGCGCGGACCTCGTGGGTAGCCCCCGGGAAACGCAGCAGGCTGACAGGCTCGGCGAGCCGGAACACCAGCTCCGCGCTCGGGATCCGTGCCATCAGTTGCTCCCGGCTCTCGCCGGGATAGAGCGCGAGCAGATCCTCGGTCGAGGTCAGCACGATGTCGGCGGCCGCGAAGGCCGCGGCAAAGACCTCGCGGGCGACGTCGCGATCGGGCCAGCCGCGTGCGCGAAAATTGGTGTCGAACACGAAGCGGGTGCCGAGCAGCCGCGCCCGCTTGATCGCCGCGAACAGGCGATCGCGCCCGGCCGCGTCGTAGATCGAGAGCGTGATCGCGGAGAGATAGACGATGTCGTAGCTCATCAGCGAGTTGAGCAGCTCGTCCGTCTCCGGCAGGTTCATCAACTGCCGCGCCGCCGCGCTGTCGCGCCAGTGGAAGAACTGGCGCTCGCCGTTCGCATCCGTCTGGATCATGTAGAGGCCGGGCAGCTTGCCCGGCAACCGCACGACCCGCCTGGTGCCGACGCTCTCGGCGGTCCAGGCCGCGATCATCTCGTCGCTCAAGGCGTCATCGCCGAGCGCGGTGAGATAGTCGACCTTGACCTCGAGCCGCGCCAGATACACCGCGGTGTTGAGGGTGTCCCCGCCGAAGCCGCGCGAGTACAGCCCGCCGCCCTGCCCGGCAGACTGTCCGGAGGAATGTCCTCCTTGGGCCTGCCGGAGCTCGACCATGCATTCACCGATGCAAGCGACGCTCGCCATCGTCATATCCAAGCTGTTCATCGATTGGATCAGGCGACGAAATTGCCGCCGAGCTCGTCTTCGATGTGAATGCGGATGATGTCGTCGAAGGTTTTCTCTTCAGTGGTGAAGCCGAGCTCGCGCGCCCGCTTTGCCTCGAAATTGCGCGGCCAGCCGCCGACGATACCGACGATGAAGGGATCGGGCTGATGCTTGATGCGCGCGGCGACCTTGTCGCCGGCGACACGCCTGAGCGCCGCGATCTGCTCGCCGACCGTGGCCGAGAAGCCAGGCATGGTCAAATTGCGGCGCGGACCGACCTTGGCGAGGTCCATGGTGCCGGCATGGAGCAGGAAACCGACGGCCGAGCGCGGCGTGGCGTGCCAGTGGCGAACGTCCTCGGACACCGGGAGGATCGCTTCCTTGCCGGCCAGCGGCTCGCGCAGGATGTTGGAGAAGAAGCCCGATGCCGCCTTGTTGGGCAGGCCGGGCCGGATGCAGATGGTCGGCAGGCGGATGCCGATGCCGTCGAGGAAGCCGCGGCGCGAATAGTCGGCGAGCAGGAGTTCGCCGATCGCCTTCTGGGTGCCGTAGCTGAGCAGCGGCGTGTGGAAGAACTCGTCGCCGATCGCGTCGGGGAACGGGGCGCCGAACACCGCGATCGAGGACGTGAACACCACGCGCGGCTTGTAGCCGCCGCCCACGAGGCGGACGGCATCGAGCAGCATCCGCGTGCCATCGAGGTTGATGCGGTAACCCTTGTCGAAATCGAGCTCGGCCTCTCCCGAGACGATCGCGGCGAGATGGAAGATCACGTCCGGACGGCCGGCGATCAGCTTCTCGGCCGCGCCCGGCACGGCGAAATCGCCCGACACGGTCTCGACGGCAAAACCGGCTTTTTCCGGCTGCTTGGGCTCGACCACGTCATGCATGGTCAGCTTGGTGATGTCGCTCTTGCCGAGCCGGCCGTCGCGCAACAGCCGTTCACACAATTTACGGCCGACCATGCCGGCCGCGCCCAGAACCAGAATGTGCAAGAGCCTACTCCTTCTTGTTGTCGGAGCGCTTCAGGCTAGAGGCGCTCTCATGGCGGCCCCGAGATCATTCCTTCACGGCGCCGGTCATCGCCGACACATAATACTCCACGAAGAAGGAATAAAGGATAACTACGGGGACCGAGCCGGTCAGGGCCGCCGCCATCAGCGCGCCCCAATGGTAGACGTCGCCGTTGACGAGCTCGGTGATCGCGCCGACCGGAATGGTCTTGTTCTCGGACGAGGAGATGAAGGTCAGCGCGTAGATGAACTCGTTCCAGGACAACGTGAAGGCGAAGATACCCGCCGAGATCACCCCCGGCAGCGACAGCGGCAGGGTGATCTTGATCAGGATCTGGAGCCGCGTGGCCCCGTCGATCAGCGCGCACTCCTCCAGCTCATAGGGGATGGTGCGGAAATAGCCCATCAAGAGCCAGGTGCAGAACGGGATCAGGAACGTCGGATAGGTCAGGATCAGCGCCAGATTGCCGTCGAACAGCCCGAGCTGGAACACGATCGCCGCCAGTGGAATGAACAGGATCGAAGGCGGCACGAGATAGCCGAGGAAGATCGCAAGGCCGACATAGCGCGAGCCCTTGTAGCGCAGCCGCTCGATCGCGTAGGCCGCGCAGACGCTGGCAAACAGCGAGATGAAGGTGGAGGACACCGAGACGATCACGGTGTTCCACATCCAGAGCGGATAGTCGGTGTCGAAGAACAGCTTCTTGATGTGCTCCAGCGTCGGATTCACGATCCAGAACGGATTGTACTTCTCGTAGTCGTACATCTCCGCGTCCGGCTTGAACGTCGCGACCGCCATCCAGTAGAACGGGAACAGCAGGAAGAAGATGATCAGGCCGAGCGGAAGGTAGACGCGGAAAAGCTTCCGCGGGAAGCTCTCGAGGTAGTCCATTCCGACGCTTTGGTCGTCTGCGGTGCTCATGGTCAGTCCCTCCCGCCCTGCTGCCAGCGGGAGCGCTGAAGCCCGAAGAAGCTGAGCAGGATCGCCGCGACCAGGAACGGGATCATCGCGTTCGAGATCGCCGCGCCCTCGCCGAGATTGCCGCCGGTGATGGCGCGCTGGAACGACAGCGTCGCCATCAGATGCGTGGAATTGATCGGCCCGCCCCGCGTGATGGTGTAGATCAGCTGGAAGTCGGTGAACGTCATCAGCACCGAGAACGTCATCACGACCGCGATGATCGGCGACAGCATCGGCAACGTTATGTGGCGGAAGCGCTGCATGTTGGTGGCGCCGTCGAGATTGGCGGCCTCATAGAGCGATGGCGAGATGGTCTGGAGCCCGGCCAGCAGCGTGATCGCCACGAACGGCACGCCGCGCCAGATATTGGCGGCGACGACCGACCAGCGCGCATTCCAGGGATCGCCGAGGAAGTCGATGTAGCGCGTGATCAGGCCGGCTTTGATCAGCACCCAGGAGATGATCGAGAACTGGCTGTCGTAAATCCACCAGAACGCGATCGCCGAGAGCACCGTCGGCACCACGAAGGGCAACAGCACGATGGCCCGGATCATCGACTTGAACGGCAGGCGCTCGTTGAGCAGCAACGCCAGGTAAAGCCCGATGGCGAATTTCACGGCGCTCGCAGCGACCGTATAGAAGATGGTGTTGAACACCGACAGCCAGAATACCGAGTCCTTCGAAAGCGAGACGAAGTTCTGGAAGCCGATGAAGCGCCCGGCCCCGCCGATCTTGGTATCGGTCATGCCGAGCCAGAAGCCCAGCGCCAGCGGGTAAGCCAGAAACAGGATGAGGATGGCGATCGCCGGCACCATGAACATCGCGCCGAGAAAATGCCGGCTCTCGAATGCTCTGCTCCACAGGCTGCTGCGCCTTCCAGGCGCGACAACGGGCTCGGCCATAACTGCCATGTCGGATTCCTCTCGACGAATAGTCACGGCGTCCGGCGAGCCGGACGCCGTGCAGATTGGCGTTGATCAGACCTGATAGTAGCGCTTGGCCCGCTCGGCGGCGCGCGCGGCCGCCTGCTTCGGCGTCGCAGAGCCCGAGGCGGCTTCCGCGAACATGTCGACGACGACGAAGTCGCCCATCACGGCGGCGGAGGCATATCCGAGATCGCCGGCAAAACCGTTGTCGCGGCTGCGCTTCAGGCAGTCGCGGAACGGCGTGATCTTCGGATCCGACGTCCACACCGGGTTGTCGTTGTAGGCCGGCAGCGGCGGAGACACGTAGCCGTTCGAGGAAACCTCCCAGGCGTCGTAGTTCTCCTTGTCCCACATGAACTTGATGTATTCCTTCACCGCCTTCGGATACTTCGAGTGCTTGTAGCCGTAGGCGACCAGGACGTTCTGCTGCTCGGTCGGCACACCGACCGGTCCGATCGGCATCGGCGCGTGGTTGGTGTCCGCTGCGATCTCCTGCTGCTTGGGATCGGTGGAGTTCTTGCCGACGGTCCAGATCGAGATGCCGTTCAGGGTCAGGCTGAGTTCACCGTTGAGATAGGCCTTGTTGTTGTTGCTGTCGTTCCACGACAACACGCCGGGAATAAACGTCGCGTAGAGCTCCTTGACGTATTCGAGCGCAGCGATGGTCTCCGGCGAGTCGATCACGACCTCGTTCTTGTCGTTGACGACCTTGCCGCCGAACGCCCACAGCGCCCACTGGCACCAGCCATTGGCATCGCCGGTGGCATGGCCGAGCGCGAAGCCGGCCGGCGTGTTGTTCTTCTTCAAGGCCTGGCAGAGCTTGAGGAAGCCGGCGGTGTCCTTGGGGAATTCGTCGAAGCCGGCGGCCTTCACGTGGCTGATGCGGTAGTTCAGGCAGCCGCCGGTCGCGCCCTGCGGGATGGCGATCCAGCTGTTGCCCTTCTTGCCGTAGCGTTCGGCGACCGGATACCAGCCGCCGTACTTGGCGCCGAGATAATCGGCGACGTCGGTCATGTCGATGAGCTTTTCCGGGAATTTGTGGGGATCATCGAGCGTGCCGATGATCAGGTCGGGACCAGCGCCGACATTGGCGGCGACCGCGGCCTTGGGACGGATGTCTTCCCAGCTCTCGGCCTCGAGCTTGACCTTGACGCCGGTCTTCTCGGAGAACTTCTTGGTCTGCTCGGCGAACTTGTCGAACTCGGCCTGGATGAACTGCTTCCAGCGCAGCACGCGGATGGAGGCGTTCGCCTCCGGCACATTGGTCCACTCCGCCGCGCGGACCGGGACGATGCCCGGGCCGGCGAGCAAGGCCGCGCCGCCCAGGCCGGCTTTAAGCACACTTCGCCTGTCGAAATTGCTCATCGTTCTCTCCCTGAATTTTATATTTATATCTTGGTAGTTCTTCGTCAGTCCTTCGACGTCGCTACAGGCGCTTGCCCGTCGCATCGTCGAACAAATGCACCAGCGACGGATCGGGCTTCAGCTTGATCTTGTCGCCCGGATTGAACTGGTGGCGCTCGCGGAAGACCGCGACGACCTGCTCGCCGCCGACCTTGGCGAACACCTGCGTCTCCGATCCGGTCGGCTCGACCACGATGATCTCGGCATCGGCGCCGTCGTCAGCGATGGTGAAATGCTCGGGCCGCACACCATAGACGGCCGGGCGACCGTCGGACGCTGCCGGCGCGTTCTTGAGCGGCAGCTTGACGCCGTTCGGCCCTTCGAAGGTCGCAACGCCATTCACGCGCACATGCCCCTTGAGGAAGTTCATGGCGGGCGAGCCGATGAAACCGGCGACGAACTGGTTTTCCGGCTTGTCGTAGAGCTCGAGCGGCGTGCCCATCTGCTCGACGATGCCGTCATGCATGACGACGATCTTGTCGGCCATGGTCATGGCCTCGATCTGGTCGTGGGTGACGTAGACTGTCGTGGTCTTCAGCCGCTGATGCAGCTCCTTGATCTCCGTGCGCATGGCGACGCGCAGCTTGGCGTCGAGGTTCGACAAGGGCTCGTCGAACAGGAAGACCTGGGGATCGCGCACGATGGCGCGGCCCATGGCGACGCGCTGGCGCTGGCCGCCGGAAAGCTGGCGCGGATAGCGCTCGAGCAGCGGCCCCAGCGCGAGAATCTCGGCGGCGCGCTTGACGCGCTTGTTGATCTCGTCGGAGCCCGCGTTCCGCAGCTTGAGCGAGAAGCCCATGTTCTCGGCCACGGTCATGTGCGGATAGAGCGCGTAGTTCTGGAACACCATCGCAATGTCCCGCTCCTTGGGCTGGACATTGTTGACGACGCGGTCGCCGATCGAGATCGTGCCGGAGGTGATGTTCTCGAGGCCTGCGAGCATGCGCAGAAGCGTCGACTTGCCGCAGCCGGAGGGACCAACCAGAACGACGAACTGGCCATCCTCGATCGGAATCGAGACGCCGTGCAGGACTTCAAAATTGCCGAACGATTTTCGCACGTCGCGGATTTGCACAGACGACATCTAGCTCCCTCCTCGAAAGTCCACGGCGCTCCGAGCGCCGCGACCGTCTTGTTTTTTCAGACTTCACCAACCGAAGCCCGATCTTGGCGAGCGACATTGTCGGCAGTTTGTGCGGTTTTGGCAATTTGTCTTTGGTTAGTCGCTGCTGGTAGCGCTGTCAACGTTCCTTTGTTTGCGGGAGTGACTGTGTTAAGAGCAGCAAATGGGTCGAAAACGCACCAAGTCAGGCAAAATCCGGCTGGCGGAAGTCGCCGAGCTTGCCGGCGTCAGCCCGATCACGGCGTCGCGCTTCTTCCGCAATCCGGAGGCGCTGTCGGTGGCCAAGCGGACGCGGGTCGAGAGCGCCGCCAGGGAGCTCGGCTACGTGCCGAACCTCGCGGCACGCGCGCTGGCCTCGCAACGCACCGAGGTAATCGGTGTCTTGATTCCGTCGCTGACCAACAACGTATTCTCCGACGTGCTGCGCGGCATCTATGACGCTTCCGAAGGCAGCCGGTACTCGATCCAATTGTCCAACACACGCTATAGTATTCTCCAGGAGGAGAAGCTTCTGCGCCTGTTTCTGGCGCAGAAGCCGGCCGGACTGATCGTTACCGGCATCGACCAGACCGCGGAATCGCGCGCGATGCTGGAGGCCGCCGACTGCCCGATCGTGCAGATCATGGAGGTCGGGCCCAATCCGGTCGACATGATGATCGGCTTTTCGCACTATGATGCAGCGCGCGCGGCGGTCGCGCACCTGTTCGCGCAAGGCCACCGCAAGATTGGCTTCGTCGGCGCGCGCATGGACCCGCGGGTGCAACGGCGGCTGGACGGATATGTCTCGGCCATGAAGGAAGCAGGCCTGTACGAACAGCGCCTCGTCGTCACCACGGCGACGCCGACCTCGGTGACGCTCGGCGGCACCCTCTTCGCCGATCTGCTCGGACGCGAGCCCGGCATCGATGCGGTGTTCTGCGCCAATGACGACCTCGCGCTCGGCGTTCTCTTCGAATGCCGGCGCCGGGAGATCGCGATCCCCGAACAGATCGCGATCGTCGGCTTCAACGACCTCGAGTTCATGGCCTCCGCGGTCCCCACCCTCACCAGCGTGCGCACCAACCGCTACGAGATGGGCAACACCGCCGCGACCATGCTGATCGAGGCGATCGACGGGCGGCGCCCGGAGCGTCCCGTGCTCGATCTCGGCTTCAAGGTGATCGAGCGGCAGAGCTCGGCATCGCGGCGTCCGGACAGCAAGCCAGCCGTATCCGGCGCAGTCGCCGCGAACAAAATGATAGCGTTACCAAGTGGCGGTGAGTAGTATCGACCTCGTGAGGAAATGACCCGCCAACGGGCCTTTGAACCATCGACCGCGCCGTTGGGCATCGCACCAGCCGAAGCTGAGCCCCCGACGCCAGTGCGTTTGCATTGCAGGAGAAACCAATGACAAAAAACCCAACCAATGGGCATGCGCCCGCCAGCAACGGCGCTCGCCGCCACCTCCGCTCCCAGGAATGGTTCAACAACCCGCATAATCCGGGCATGACCGCGCTCTATATGGAGCGTTATCTGAATTACGGCCTGACCCGCGCCGAGTTGCAGTCCGGCAAGCCGATCATCGGCATTGCCCAGACCGGCAACGACCTCTCCCCGTGCAACCGTCACCATATCGAGCTGGCGCACCGCGTCCGCGAAGGTATCCGCGAGGCCGGCGGCATTGCGATGGAATTCCCGACCCATCCGATCCAGGAGACCGGCAAGCGCCCGACCGCGGCGCTCGACCGCAACCTCGCCTATCTCGGCCTGGTCGAGATCCTCTACGGCTATCCGCTCGACGGCGTGGTGCTGACCACCGGCTGCGACAAGACCACGCCCGCCTGCATGATGGCGGCGGCGACCGTGAACCTGCCCGCGATCGTGCTGTCGGGCGGCCCGATGCTGAACGGCTGGCACGCGGGCGAGCGCACCGGCTCCGGCACCATCGTCTGGAAGTCGCGCGAGCGGCTCGCTGCCGGCGAGATCGACTACGAGGAGTTCATGGAGATCGTGGCGTCCTCGGCGCCCTCGGTCGGCCACTGCAACACCATGGGCACGGCGTCGACCATGAACGGCCTCGCCGAAGCGCTCGGCTTCTCGCTGCCGGGCTGCGCCGCGATCCCCGCGCCCTATCGCGAGCGCGGCCAGATCGCCTACGAGACGGGAAAACGCGCCGTCGAGATGGTGTGGGAAGACCTCAAGCCCTCGGACATCCTGACCCGCAAGGCGTTCGAGAACTGCATCGTCATCAACTCGGCGATCGGCGGCTCGACCAACGCACCGATCCACATCAACGCGCTGGCCCGCCACATCGGCGTCGAACTGTCGATCGACGACTGGCAGAAGGTCGGCCACGACGTGCCGCTGCTGGTCAACATGCAGCCGGCCGGCTTCTATCTCGGCGAGGAATTCCACCGCGCCGGCGGCGTGCCGGCCGTGGTGCGCGAGTTGATGAAGCACAAGCGCATCCATGAGGACGCTGTCACGGTGAATGGCCGTGGCATCGGCGAGAACTGCAAGGACGCGCCGAAGCCCGACAACGACGTGATCTGGGCCTATGACAAGCCGCTGGTGAAGGACGCCGGCTTCCTGGTGCTGAAGGGCAATCTGTTCGATTCAGCGATCATGAAGACCAGCGTGATCTCCAAGGAATTCCGCGACCGCTATCTCAGCAACCCGAAGGACCTGAATGCCTTCGAGGGCCGTGCCATCGTGTTCGAGGGACCGGAGGACTACCACGCGCGGATCGACGATCCTTCGCTCGACATCGACGAGCATTGCATGCTGTTCGTCCGCGGCACCGGACCGATCGGCTATCCCGGCGGCGCCGAGGTCGTGAACATGCAGCCGCCGGCGGCGCTGATCAAACGCGGCATTCTCGCGCTGCCCTGCATCGGCGACGGCCGCCAGTCCGGCACCTCGGGCTCGCCCTCGATCCTGAACGCCTCACCGGAAGCCGCCGCCAATGGCGGACTTGCGATCCTCAAGACCGGCGACAAGGTGCGCATCGACCTCAACAAGGGCAGCGCCAACATCCTGATCTCGGACGAGGAGCTGAAGAAGCGCCACGCCGAACTCATGGCCAATGGCGGCTTCAAGCATCCGGCGAACCAGACGCCGTGGCAGGAGATCTATCGCAACACCGTCGGCCAGCAATCGACCGGCGCCTGCATGGAGCTCGCCACGCACTACCAGAACGTCGCCGGCACGTTCGGCGTGGCGCGGGATAATCACTGACAACCACACCGTCATTGCGAGCGCAGCGAAGCAATCCAGAGATATCTCCGCGGAGACAGTCTGGATTGCTTCGTCGCACCAGCGCAAAATTGCCTTGCAATTTTGTCGCGGGCTCATCGCAATGACGAGCCGATAGACACATTCAAGCCAAGGAGAAAAATAAAATGGCAGACCGCCTCAAGGGAAAACGCGCCGTCGTCACGGCAGCGGCAGCAGGCATCGGTCGCGCATGCGCCATCGCATTCGCGCGTGAAGGCGCGACCGTGATCGCCACCGACATCAACGAAGCCGGCATCGCGGGCCTGACCAAGGACGGCATCGCCGAGGTCGCCAAGCTCGACGTCCGCAACACCGCCGACGTCAACGCCTTTGCCGAGCGCGTCGGCAAGGTCGACATCCTGCTGAACGCGGCCGGCTTCGTGCATCATGGCACGATCCTGGAGTGCTCGGAGGAGGATTTCGACTTCTCGTTCGACCTCAACGTCAAATCGATGCACCGGACCATCAGGGCGTTCCTGCCCGACATGCTGGCGGGCGGCGGCGGCAGCATCGTCAACATCTCGTCCTGCGCCGCGCTGCGGCCGCCGGCGAATCGTTACGTCTACAGCGCGTCGAAGGCCGCGGTGTCGCTGCTGACCCGCGCGGTCGCGCTCGACTTCATCACCAAGGGCATCCGCTGCAACAGCATCTGCCCCGGCACCGTCGAGACCCCCTCGATGCTCGACCGCGCCGCAGCGCAGGGCCCGCAGGGCAAGGAGATGTTCATCTCCCGCCAGAAGATGGGCCGGCTCGGCACCGCCGACGAGATCGCGTCCATGGCGGTCTATCTCGGCAGCGACGAAAGCGCCTTCACCACCGGCGTCGACCTCGTCGTCGACGGCGGCTACATGCTCTGACGCCAGAGGCTGCCAGCATGAACAAGATCGATCTCAACGGCCGAGCCGCAATCGTCACCGGCGGCGCACAGGGCTTTGGCCGTGCCATCACCGAGCGCTTTGTCGCCTCCGGCGCCAGGGTCGCGATCTGGGACTTTGACGAAGGCTTGGCCGAGAAGACTGCAAAGGAGATTGGCGGCGAGACCAAGGTCTTCAAGGTCGACGTCACCGACACTGCTGCCGTCGAGCAGGCCCGCGATGCCACGCTCAAAGCCTTCGGCAAGATCGACATCCTCGTCAACAATGCCGGCATCGCCGGCGTCAACAAGCCGGTCTGGGAGACCGATCTGGAGGAATGGCGCAAGGTGCTGCGCATCAACCTCGACGGTCCCTTCATCGTCTGCAAGGCGATAGTGCCCGCGATGATCGCGCAGAAATACGGGCGGATCGTCAACATTGCCTCGATCGCCGGGAAGGAAGGCAATCCCAACGCCGCGCACTACTCGGCCTCCAAGGCCGGCCTGATCGCGCTGACGAAGTCGCTCGGCAAGGAGCTCGCGGCCCACGACATTCTCGTCAACGCCGTGACGCCGGCGGCGGCGAAGACCGCGATCTTCGACCAGATGACGCAGCAGCATATCGACTTCATGCTGTCGAAGATCCCGAAGGGCCGCTTCGTGCTGGTGGAAGAGCTCGCGGCCATGGTGAGCTGGCTCGCGTCCGAGGACTGCGCGTTCTCGACCGGCGCCGTGTTCGACATCTCGGGCGGACGCGCAACTTACTGAGATCACGACCATCCCGGCGTGAGGTCAGACCTGGCTTGACGCCGCCTGCGCACGCCGGCCCGTCGTCGTCACGATCCAGATCCCGGCGAACACGGCGACGATGCCGGCCGCCAGATTCCAGCGCAACGGCTCGTGCAGCAGCCAGGTCCCGACCAGCGAGGCCGTGATCGGGTTGACCGTCACCGAGATCGCGACGCGCGTCGGCGTCGTCCGCTCCAGCGCGAAGGCCCAGAGATAGAAGGTCACCGCCGCGCCGAACGCGCCGAGATAGAGAGCCGCCAGCCATTGCGGTAGGCCGAAGCCGAAAACCGGCGCAAAGCTGCCGCGAACATATGAGAGCAGGATGAGGCAAACCGCACCTGCCGCCATGCCCATCGTCGTAAAGGCAATCGGGCTGGAGCGCCCGATCAACGGTTTTGACCAGATTCCGTACAGCGCCATGCACAGCGCCGCCGCCATCATCAAGAGATCGCCGCGCCAAGCGCCAGCTGGTGCCGAGGCCAGGTCGGAGAGCAGCGCAACGGCAACGCCCAACGTTGCGATCACAACGCCGATCGATTTGCGCCAGGTCAGGGCTTCGGCGCCGAGGGCGGCCCCGATCACCAGCGACAACAGCGGAAGCGTCGACAGCGCGAGAGCGCCGCGCGCGGCGGTCGTGAAGATCAGCGACGCATTGAACAGGATCGGGAACAGCGCGAAGAACAGGATGCCGAGCCCGATCGCAGCGGGCCAATCCCCTCGCCCCGGCCAGCGGTCGCCGCGCAGCAGCGTCAGCGGAAACAGCAGCAGAAAGCCGATGCCGAACCGGAACGAGCCGATCGCCAGCGGATCGAGACTGCTGACGAGATAGCGCGTCGCGCCAATCGAGGTGCCACCGAGGCCGCTCGACAGCACGGCGGCCAGAACGCCGGAGATTTCCGCCACAAGTCCTCCTGTTGATGCTTTGAAAGCAGCATACGAGGCTCGCCCAAACAGGGAATGGAATTTCCTTCATGCTGGGATAAGTTTTCATCATGACCGCACCTGTTCTTGATCCCGATCTGCTGAGGGCCTTCCTTGCCGTCTCCGAGCATCACTCGTTCACGCGCGCGGCCGCGACGCTCAACCGGACCCAATCGGCGGTGAGCGTTCAGATCAGGCGTTTGGAGCAACGGCTCGGGACAGAACTGTTTCAGCGCACCAGGGCCGGCGTGGCACTGACCGCGGCGGGTGATGAGCTCCTCATCTATGCGAGGCGGCTGCTCGACCTCAATGCCGAGGCGGTCGATGCGCTCCGCGCGCGCAAGTACGAAACCGTCGTCCGTCTCGGCGTGATGGACGATTACGGCACGATCGTCATTCCGCCCTTGCTGGCGCGCTTTGCCCAAAACCATCCGGAGATCCAGGTCGAGATCGAGACCGGACTGACCGCGACCATGCCGGCGCGACTCGGCGATGCCTATGATCTCGTCATCGCCATGCACCCGAAGGGACGCGGTGGCGGCGAGTTGCTACGGAGCGAGCAAGCGGTCTGGGCCGCGGCCGAGTCGTATCCAGCCGGCATGCAGCACGACGTGTTGCCCGTCGCGCTCTACCCGCCGGGTTGCCTGTTCCGTCAATGGGCCGCGGACGCCCTCGATGCCGCCGGCCGGCCCTGGCGGCTGGCCTTTGTCAGCCGGACGCTCGCAGCGGTGGAGGCGATCGCGGCGCAGGGCCTCGCGATCACGGTCGTGAAAGCCGGCACCCTGCCCTCTCGCCTGCGCGTCCTGTCGTTACGCGACGGCCTGCCGCCGCTGCCGTCGGCGGACATCCGCCTCCACCGCGCGCGCGATCTGTCGCGCCCGGCGGCGCTGCTGGCGGATCATCTGCAGCGTGGCATTTCGGCACCGGGCACCCTATGTTGAGCTGAAGCGTTGCTGCACCGCCGGTTCGGCCGGGTCGTCTGCAAGGCCGCAGGCACAACCGGGACAGACGAGCCGTGAACATCAATTTCTATGACCTCTCGGTGTGGGTGCTGCCGCTTTTGCTCGCCATCACCTTCCATGAGGCTGCGCACGCCTTTGTCGCGCATCGGCTCGGCGACAACACGGCCTGGCAGCTCGGCCGCGACAGCTTCAACCCGCTCCGCCACGTCGATCCGTTCGGCACGCTGATCCTGCCGGCGATGCTGCTGTTTGCGCATTCGCCGTTCCTGTTCGGCTATGCCAAGCCGGTGCCGGTGAACTATCGCAACCTCAACAACCCCAGGCTCGACATGGTCTGGGTGGCGCTGGCTGGGCCCGCCACCAACATTCTGCTGGCGCTCGCGGCGGGCCTCGCCGTTCACGCCCTGTCCTGGATACCCGCCGGTTCGGCGCAATGGATCGCCGACAACCTCAAGAACGCGATCCTGATCAACGCGGTCTTGGCGGTCTTCAACATGATGCCGATCCCGCCGCTCGACGGCGGGCGAGTCGCGGTCGGGCTGTTGCCCCGCCCGCTCGCCCTGCCGCTGGCCCGGCTCGAGCCGTTCGGGATGATGATCCTGATCGCGCTGCTGATCCTGCTGCCTTTGGCCGGCTCGCAGTTCGGTCTAAATCTTGATGTTATTTCAGCAATACTGCGATCGTTGACCGGTTATGTGATTCAGGCTGTTCTCTTTCTGACCGGCAATGCGTAGTTGAACAGCGACACTCGAACACACAAGCCGAAGGGCCAGAGGCCGACTTGGTCAAAGCTGCCGATATGCTGATCGCGCGACGCGCCGACACCCGTGCCCGCGCCGATTTCGCCACCTGGAAGATGATGGCCAAGCTCAACGGGTCGTCCGCTCTGCCTCCGGAGGCTCAGGAGTTCCTCGCGAGCTACAAGAACCTGCTGGCGCAGATGAGCGAGGGCGAAGCCAACGAGGCCACCATTGGCGCGATCTACAAGGCCTACTATGCCGAGATGGGTGGTGCAGGAACTCCGCCCGACGTCCAGCCGCGCGCGGCTGAGCCTGCGGCGGACAATGTTACCGCCTTCCGACGGCCGGCACCCAAGCCGAAGAAGACGGGGGCCTCCTTCGTGTCGGCTACGTTCGGCGGAACCCAGAAGCGGCCGCTCCCGGTCGCCCTGATCTTCGCCTGCCTGGTCGTGGTCTACGTCTCGATCCGGCTCTACTGGCGTTGAGAAGAGGGCCGCGCTGCGGCCTCGGCCTTGGCACCCTTCTCGTTCTTCCTGAAAAGCACCGGCAAGACGAAGGTCAGCCCTTCGTCGGCGACCAGCGCCGGCGGGGTCGGGACGGGATCGGAGCGCCTGACCATTCCGATGGCGGCCTCGTCGAACGCCGCATCGCCCGATCCCTTCTCGATGGCAACCTCGACCACATGGCCGAGCCGGTCGAGCGTCAGCCGAACCGAGAGCTCGGCCGCCTTGAACAGGCCTTTGGGATAGCGCTTATGCCGGTCGAGATGCGCGACCAGGTCCTTTTCCCAGCCCTGGCGAATGCGTACCGAACGGTCGCTCTTCTTTTCCGCATCGGAGGTCGGCATCGCCGTCGCTTCGGCGGCGGGTGAAGCCACCGAGGCCGCGGTGGGGACAACCGATTCCTTGGTTTCCTCCTCGACCGGTTTCTTGGTCTCGTTCATCGTCACGGCCCGGTCGGCCTCCTTGACCTCCATCGGGACGTCCTTGGGAAGGCTGCTCTCCTTGAGCTCGGCCTTCTGCTGGGTCAGCTCGGGCGAGGCCACCGACTCGTTCGAGTCAGGCCCGGGCGGCAATTCGCTGGGTTCGCCATTGGGCGACATGGACTCGAGTCCAACCTCGATGCCCTGCGGGTCCGCGATGAAGTCCGGCTCTTCGTTGCGCAAATAGGCCAGCGCCAGCGCGGCGCCGCCCAGATGCAGCGCGAGCGCTCCCACGGCGGCGAACAGCCACAGCTTGCGAGACGGTTTCAGTTCGTAATCGGACATCGGCGTCGGGCCTTCGTCACGGCTTCGGTGCGTCCGTCGGCGCGCCCTGCGGCGCTGCCCCCGGAACACCTTCCAGCGTCACCAGCTTGACCTTGGAATAGCCTCCCTTGTTCAGGAACTCCAGCACGGCCATCAGCTCGCCATATGGCACGGCACGATCGGCGCGCAGGAAGATATACTTGTCCCTGCTCATGTCCGGCGTGTTGTCGAGCGCACTGACGAGATCGACGCGCTTGACGAAAGTCTCCCCGATCGCGACCGAAAGATCCGGCTTGATGCTGACATAGGTCGGCTTGTCGGGCTTCTTCTGCGGCGTCGATGTCGACGTCGGCAGATCGATCGGCAGGTCGACCGTGGACAACGGAGCTGCGACCATGAAGATGATCAGCAGCACCAGCATGACGTCAATGAAAGGCGTGACGTTGATGTCATGCGTTTCGTTGAAATCGTCGTCGTCATCGTTGTCCGTGATCGAAACGGCCATGGCTCACTCCGCCGCGCGCGAATGCACGCTGCCGTGACTGCGGTCGAGATCGCGCGACAGCAGGCGCGCAGCCGCACCCGAGGCGCGGCTGACGAGCTCGAGATAGCCCTTCGTCACGCGCGAGAAGTGGTTGTAGATGATGACGGCGGGGATCGCAGCGACGAGGCCGATCGCGGTGGCGAGCAACGCCTCGGCGATCCCCGGCGCGACCACGGCAAGGTTGGTGGTCTGCGACTTCGAGATGCCGATGAAGCTGTTCATGATGCCCCAGACCGTGCCGAACAGGCCGACGAAGGGCGACGTGGAGCCGATGGTCGCCAGCACGCCCATGCCGATCCGGATGCGACGACCCTCGGCGCGCACGATCTCGGAGAAGCTCGAAGCTACGCGCTCCTTGATGCCGGCGTCGCTGGAGATGCCCGCCGACATCCGCGCTTCGCGCAGCGCGGACGCGAGGAAGGACGGCAACACCCCCTGCTTGGCGCCGAGCGCCATCTGCGCCTCCGCCAGCGAGCGCGCTTCCGAAACTTTCTTCAATGCCGAACGAAGCTTGGCGGAGGCAACCGACAGCTCGATCGATTTGGCGATGAGGACGGCCCATGTCGTCAGCGACGCGAACGCGAGCCCGATCATCACCGCCTTCACGATGATGTCGGCCGACATGAACATCACCCAGGGCGACAATTCCTTCATGGCCGGGGCGGTCGACTTCACCGAACGGCCGCCCGGCTCACCCGGCACAGCGTCGGCCGGTGCGGAGGCAATCGGGGGAGTTACCGGCGTGGCGGCCGTCGGGGCAACCGCCGGTGCCGCGGTCGAAAGCACCGTCGCCGGACCGGCCGCTGCCGGAGCTGTCGATGACGGCGCTGCCGCGGGCGCGGTTTGTTGCTGGGCAAAAACAGGGAATGCGAGCCAGGCGGCCGCCAGCATCACGGCTGCGGCAAGGCTTGCTCGGAGGGACATGATCTTCATACTTCGGCCCAGTGGCGAATGAGGTTGTGATAGATACCCGTCAATTTGACCGTTTCGGGATCGTCGCGCCCGAGCCGTTCCACCAGCGCCTGAATCGCGGTGTCGAGGTCGAAGATCATGCTCCGGGCTTGATCGTCCCGTATCATGCTCTGGAGCCAGAAGAAAGACGCAACCCGCGCTCCCCTCGTCACCGGCGTCACGAGATGCAGGCTGGTCGAGGGATAGAGCACGCAGTCGCCCGCTGGCAACTTGACTTCGTGCGAACCGTAGGTGTCCTCGATCACAAGTTCGCCACCGTCGTATTCCTCCGGCTCGGCGAGGAACAGCGTGACAGAAAGGTCCGTGCGGATGCGAAGACCGGTCAGGCGGTCGCCACGGATCGCATTGTCGACATGCAGGCCGAAATGGTGGCCGCCGCTCGCGGCGTAGCGGTTGAACAACGGCGGGAAGATCTGGAGCGGTATCGCCGCCGCGATGAAGCGCGGATTGGACGTCAGCGCCGAGATGATGCGGTTGCCGAGCTTGCGCGCGACCTCGCCGTCCGGCGGCAACTGCTCGTTGCGTTTGACCATGGCCGACTGCGCCCCCGCAGTCGAGCGGCCGTCTTCCCAATCGCTGGCGTCCATGATGCGGCGGAAATCCGCCACATCATCTTTGCTCAGGACGCCAGGCAGGCACGTCAGCATGATCAGAACTTCGCTGTCGTGACGAGATAGAACGCCCGTCCCGGCGCGACCGCGACGAACGGTACGGCACTGCGATAGAGCGTATCGTAGTACAGCTTGTTGGTCAGGTTCTGCGCATAGAACTTCATGGTCCAGTTCGCGTCGATCTTCTTCTCGACGAACGCGTCGAAGCGCCAGTAGCTCGGCAGCTCGTTGCCGGTATTGGCCGCGAATGTGCCGCCATAGACTTTCGAGCGATACACCGCCTGCCCGCCGAGCTCCCAGCCGCCATCGAACTTGTACTTGGTGAGCATGCTGAACGACTGGTGGGCGATGTTGGCAAGCTGCAGGCCAAGGTTGGAGGCAACGCCACTCTGCGTAACCTTCGACTGCATCAGCACCAGGCCGCCGAAGATGCTCCAGCGATCCGTGATCTTGCCCTCGGCCTCGATGTCGATGCCCTGGATGCGGTAGGCCGCGCCAGAGGTGAGCAGACCGCTGACGGTCTCGCGGGCGTTGTCCTTCGTGGTCTGGAACAGCGCGGCACTGACCAGCAGGTGGCGGTCGGCCAGCTCCCACTTGGTGCCGAGTTCGGCCGCCTTGTTGCGCTCGGGCCCGAGCAGGATGGTCGAGTTGGCGGGAACGCCGCCGTAGTCGGTGCCGGTCGCGTCCAGCTCCGACCCGAACGGATTGGCCGAGGTCGCGTAGGCCGCATAGATGCTGCCGATCGACATCGGCTTGTAGACCAGGCCGACGTTGTAGTTCACCAGATCGGCGTTCTGCTTCAGATAGGCCGAGTTCGTCGATGCGCTCTGGCTGTAGCCGTCATAGCGAATGCCGCCGTTGACGATGATGGTGTCCTGCCAGTTCGCGGTGTCCATGACATAGACGCTGCTGGTGTTGACGCCATAACGCGTCGGGTTTCCAACCAGCGACGGCGTGTTGCTGAAGGGAATGTTGGTGTACTGCGGCGAATAGAGATTGACTCCCGTGACGGCGCCGTTGCTGGTCGAGCCGCCGCCGAACAGTTCCGACGACAGGCCGGTGTAACGGTCGATTGAGATGTTCTCGTTCGAATATTCGACGCCGAACACCGCCGTGTGCTTCACGCCGCCCGTGTCGAGCTTGAACGTGGCCTCGTTCTGGTTGGCCCACACGTCCACGTTCTGGTAGCGGCTCTGTGCGCTCGCCGTCGTGGTCCAGAGCAGCGGATTGGGGCTGGTCGTATTCGGGTTCTGCGGCAGCGTGCCGATATAGTTGAGCAGCGAGTGCTCGCCGCGCACCTTGCTGCTCAGCGTGATGGCCTCGTTGACCTTGTACTCGATCGTGCCGGTACCGAAATCCTGCCGCGCGGTCTGGAAGTCGCGATTGAGGAAACCGTACCAGTTGCCACGCGGAATGCCGGCCGAGGTCACCGGCACGTTGCCCTGCTTGTAGTAGGGCACGCCGAAATCCGGCAGGCCGCTGAGGTCGGTATGGACGTAGTTCGTCGTGATCTTCAGATCGGTGGTCGGGGTGTACTTGGTCGAGATGAACGAGCCCCAGCGATTGTCGGTCACGTAGTCGCGCCCGGCGACGTTGGCATCCTGGAACAGGCCGCCGGCGCGCACCGAGAAGGTCGGATCGATGACCTGATTGACGTCGAGCGTGACGCGCTTGGTCCTGTCGGTGCCGAACTCGGTATCCATCCGCTTGAAGTTGGTGTCGCCCGCCTGTTTGGTGACGATGTTGATGGCGCCGCCGGCGGTGCCGCGGCCGGCATAGGACGATGCCGGCCCGCGCAGAATCTCGATCTGCTCGGTGAAGAAGTTCTCGCGGATGGAAACGGCGGGATCGCGGATGCCGTCGATGAACACGTCGTTGCGCGCGTCGAAGCCGCGGATGAAGAAGCGGTCGCCGAACGCGTTGCCGCCCTCGCCCGATCCCAGCGTCACGCCGGCGGTCGAGCGTCCGATCTCCTTGAGCGTGGTGGCGTTCTTGTCCTGGAGCACCTCCTTGCTGAGCACGGTGATGGTCTTCGGCGTGTTCAGCATCGGCTCCGGAAACTTGCCGGAGGCCTGGACGTGGTCGACCTTGTAGGGCGCTGCCGGATCGGCATAGGGATTGCGATCCACGGCGCCGGCAGCGCCCGGTGTCACGGCGGCGGCCTGCTGCTGGGCCTGCTGGCGCTGTGCGGCTCGGCGCAGAGCATTGCGCGCACGGACCTGATCTGCGGTCGGCTTCGAGGCTGTCGGGCGCGGACGTTCGACGGGAGCATCGACCGTCACCGGCGGCAGGTTCGATTGCTGCGCCTGCGCGCCACTCGACACCGACGCCACCGCGATCAAGCTCGCGACTGCCGATACCGTCTTGCCGGAACCTGCCGACGACTTTTCATCCATCAACTCGAACGCTGCGAACGAACGCAGCGACTTCGGTGCGACCACCTGCCCCATTTCAACACGCCCCATATTCCTGTTCGTTCATTCACTTCGACGAACGATGAAGCTGTTGGTATCGGCGGCAAAATAGCGGGTCAATGCGAGCAAGCCGCGAGAACCCTTGAATAAGTCCAGATCAAAACGATTCTAAACTGTAGTTTGAAACGGTTCTAAACCGAGATTGGACTCGTTCTAAATCGAACGGGAAAAACGCAGCGAAAATCAGCGTCGTGCGCGCGACGTCAATCGCTGCTCGGCGGCTTCATCAGCGAGAACAACTCGTCGATGGTTTTCTGCGCGACCGCGCGAACGCGGTCGCTGTTGTCCATGCCGGCGATGTTGACGCCGTTGACGACAGCTTTGATCTCGTCGCGAAAGTCGGTGAGGAAGCGCAAGGGATCACGCTGCTCGTTGGCGACGCGCGCGATCAGGCCCGTGATCAAAATCTGACTCGCGATCAGCTTGCCGTTCAGCTCGTCCATCCTGCGCTCCCGTTGTGGCGGGGCCGATATGACCGATGCAGATTTTCCTGACAACCGAAACGCAGCACTCCCGGTTTAGAACCGTTCTCACGCGCGCCGTCGCGCTCGTGATGAGAGGAGGCTGTGCCGACAACGCGAGGCGCCGCCACACCGCTTCCGAGCATTGCACGAGCTTTGCTCGCTGATGGTTCGTTCTGGGAAAATGCAGCACTGCACACCGGTGCGCCAGAGGGTTGCCTAAGCAGTGCAAAGCTTTCCAATTGTTTAGGATTTCCATTCGATAGTGCTGTTTACACTCGAACTTGGCGTGTATTATACAAGCGCGCTGGAACCCTATGATTGGCCCATAATTCATACCTTTGGGCATGCGAGCCGATATGAAGACATCACGGCCGATCCTCTGGATTCTGATCATCGCGGCCGTGGCCTCGGCGGGCTACTTTGGTTGGCAGAAATACGGCTCGCCCGAGAGCGGAAAAGCCCAGACCGCCCAAAAGGGACCGCCGCGCCCGTCCGCCGTCCCCGTCAGTGTTTCACCGGTCCAGAAGGTCGACTTCCCGGTCTATCTGACCGGCCTCGGCACGGTTGCTGGCTTCAACACCGTACAAGTCCGGAGTCGCGTCGACGGGCAGATCGACAAGATCGCCTTCACCGAAGGCCAGATCGCCCGGGAAGGCGAGCTCTTGGCCTCGATCGATCCCCGCCCCTACAAGGCCGCGCTCGACCAGGCCAAGGCCAAGAAGGCTCAGGACGAGGCTAATCTCGCCAACGCCAATCTCGAGCTGCAGCGCGCCACGAAGCTCGGAGAGTTCGCGACCGCGCAGCGGGTCGATACCCAGCGCTCGACCGTCGCCCAGCTCACCGCGCAGATCGCCGCCGACGAAGCCGCCATCTCCAACGCCCAGACCCAGCTCGACTACACCCAGATCAAGGCGCCGATCACCGGCGTCGCCGGTCTGCGTCTGGTCGACGTCGGCAACATCGTCAACGCATCGACACAGACCGGCATCGTCACGATCTCGCAGGTCGAGCCGATCTCGGTCATCTTCACCGCGCCGGAAGACCAGTTGCCCTACATCAGCGAGGGCCAGAAGGCTGGCGCGCTGAGGGTGATCGCGTTCACGACCGACGGGAAAAAGACGCTTGCAGAAGGCCAGCTTGCGGTCATCAACAACCAGGTCGACACCACCAGCGGGACTATCCGGCTCAAGGCGGTGTTCGACAACAAGGACCACACGCTGTGGCCGGGCCAGTCGGTTTCGACGCGCCTTCTGGTGCGCACCCTGAAGGACGCGACCGTGGTTCCGGACGACGCGGTTCAGCATTCGACCAACGGCCTCTATGCCTACACGGTCAATCAGGACAACAAGGCCGAACTGCACAAGATCAAGGTCAGCTACGCCATCGACGGTCGTTCGGTCGTCGATGAAGGGCTGACCCCGGGCCAGCAGGTGATCACCGGCGGCCAGTTCAAGGTGCAGCCCGGGAGCCTTGTCTCGACGGCCGTGGCGAGTTCGGATCCAAGCCAGAACAAGGTACGACAGGAATGAACGCGGGCGGGATTTCGGCACCTTTCATCCGTTATCCCATCGGCACCTCGCTGCTGATGGCCGGCATTCTCTTCGTCGGTCTCGTCGCCTACCCCCTGCTGCCGGTCGCGCCGCTGCCGCAGGTGGACTTCCCGACCATCCAGATCACCGCCAATCTGCCGGGCGGCAGCCCCGAGACGATGGCCTCGTCGGTGGCGCAGCCGCTGGAGCGGCAATTCGCCCAGATCCCCGGCATCGCCCAGATGACCTCGACGAGCTATCTGGGTACCGCCTCGATCACGATCCAGTTCGACCTCAACCGCAGCATCGACGGCGCCGCCAACGACGTGCAGGGCGCCATCAACGCCGCCAGCGGCCAGTTGCCGAAGAACCTGCCCTCGCCGCCGACCTACCGCAAGGTCAACCCGGCCGACGCCCCGATCCTGCTGCTGTCGGCGACATCAGAGACGCTGCCTCTGACCAGCGTCAGTGACGCGGTCGATGCCCAGCTCGCCCAGCAGATCAGCCAGCTCTCGGGCGTCGCGCAGGTTTTCATCGGCGGCCAGCAAAAACCCTCCATCCGAATCCAGATCGACCCGGCCAAGCTCGTCGCCAAGGGCTTGTCGATGGAGGACGTGCGCAGCCAGATCGCGATCACCACGGTCGACAGCCCCAAGGGCAATATCGACGGTCCCAAACGCGCCTACACCATCTACGCCAACGACCAGCTGACCCAGGCCAAGGACTGGAACGACGTCATCATCGCCTATCGCAACGGCGGTCCCTTGCGCATCCGCGACATCGGCCAGGCGGTCAGCGGAGCTGAAGACGCCAAGCAGGCAGCCTGGGCCAACGGCAAGCGCGGCGTGTTCCTGGTGATCTTCAAACAGCCAGGCGCCAACGTCATCGAGACCGTCGACCGGATCAAGGCGACGCTGCCCCGGCTCGTCGCCGCAATCCCGCCTGCGATCAAGATCGAGGTGATCAGTGACCGCACCACGACCATCCGGGCGGCGGTCGAGGACGTCCAGTTCACGCTGCTGCTGACCATCGCACTCGTGGTCATGGTCATCTTCATCTTCCTGCGCAGCTTCTGGGCGACGGTGATTCCCACCATCACGGTGCCGCTGGCCCTTTTGGGCGCGTGTGCCCTGATGTGGGTGGCCGGCTATTCGCTCGACAATCTGTCGCTGATGGCGCTCACCATCGCGGTCGGTTTCGTCGTCGACGACGCCATCGTGATGCTGGAAAACATCACGCGCTACATTGAGGAAGGCGAAACGCCGATGGCGGCCGCCTTCAGGGGCTCGAAGGAAATCGGCTTCACCATCGTGTCGATCAGCATCTCGCTGGTCGCGGTGCTGATCCCGCTGCTGCTGATGGGCGGCATCATCGGCCGGCTGTTCCGCGAATTCGCCGTCGTGCTGGCGATGACGATCTTCGTCTCGATGTTCGTGTCGCTGACCCTGACGCCGATGATGGCCTCGCGCTTCCTGCGCTCCCATGGCGAAGTGACCCACGGCAAGTTCTACCAGTGGAGCGAACGCGGCTTCGACGCGATGCTGCGCGGCTACGAATGGGGGCTGGACCATGCCCTCAGCTGGCGGCGGACGACGCTCGCGATCTTCTTCGCGACCCTGGCCCTGTCGGTCTATCTGTTCGTGCTGATCCCGAAGGGCTTCTTCCCCCAGCAGGACGTCGGCCTGATCACTGCGACCTCCGAGGCCTCACAGGACATCTCGTTCCAGGAAATGGTGAGACGCCAGGAGCAGCTCGGCAAGATCATCCTCGCCGATCCCGACGTTGCAAGCGTTGCCATGTCGATCGGCGGCAGCGGCCGCGCCGGCAACAACGGCAACCTTTTCATCACGCTCAAACCGCGAGACAAACGAGAGGCCTCGGCCCAGCAGATCATCGCTCGGCTGCGCCCGCAATTCGACAAGGTCGAGGGCGCCCGCCTCTACATGCAGGCCGCTCAAGACGTCAGGCTCGGCGGCCGGCCGACGCGGACGCAGTTCGAATTCACCTTGCAGGATGCCGATCTCAACGAGCTCAACGACTGGGCGCCAAAGATCCTCACCAAGATGCAGACGCTGCCTGAATTGCGCGACGTCGCGTCCGACCAGCAGACACAGGGCACCACGGTCCAGCTCAAGATCAACCGCGACACCGCGGCGCGCTACGGCATCCAGCCGCAGCTGATCGACGACACGCTGTACGACGCGTTCGGACAGCGTCAGGTCACGCAATATTTCACCCAGCTCAACACCTACAAGGTGATCCTCGAGATCCTGCCGGAATTGCAGGGCAGCCTCGAGAGCCTGAACAAACTCTATGTGAAATCGCCGCTGACCGGCGACCAGGTGCCGCTGTCGACCTTCGCGACCTGGAGCACCGATCCGGTCCGTCCGCTCTCGATCAGCCACCAGGGCCAGTTCCCCGCGATCACGATCAGCTTCAACCTCGCCCAGGGCGTTGCACTCGGCCAGGCCACCGAGGCCGTGCAGAAGGCGATGGCCGATCTCGGCGCGCCGCCGACGCTGAACTCGAGTTTCCAGGGCACCGCGCAGGCGTTCCAGCAGTCGCTCGGCACCGTGCCGCTGCTGATCCTCGCCGCGCTGGTGGTGGTCTATCTGATCCTCGGCATTCTCTACGAGAGCTACATCCACCCGATCACGATTCTGTCGACCCTGCCCTCGGCCGGCGTCGGCGCGCTCGCGATCCTGATGGCGGCCGGCTTCGAGTTCAGCCTCATTGCCCTGATCGGAGTCATCTTGCTGATCGGCATCGTGAAGAAGAACGGCATCATGATGGTCGACTTCGCCATCGCCGCCGAACGCGACGAGCACAAGACGCCGGAGGAATCAATCCGTCAGGCCGCGCTGCTGCGCTTCCGCCCCATCATGATGACGACGATGGCAGCGCTGCTCGGCGGCGTGCCGCTGATGCTCGGCCACGGCACCGGCGCCGAGATCCGCCAGCCGCTGGGTTACGCCATGGTCGGCGGCCTGATCGTCAGCCAGGCGCTGACGCTGTTCACGACGCCAGTCGTCTATCTCTATCTCGACAAGCTCAACAACTGGTTCTCGGGCTGGGGCCGTTCGGGTGACAGCGAAGGCCACGAAACGCCCGGGCACGGCACCGTCAAGGAAGCAGCCGAGTAGGCTTGCACCGCTGCGCCCGCGACGCTACAGCGAGGCCTCCGGTCACGCCAACGCGGTTTCGCCATGCCCATGCAATCCCGACTTGTCGCCCTTGCCGCTGCATTGCTGTTGTCAACGAGCGCGGCGTATGCCCAGCAGGGCGCCAGGAAGAATGCGGCGCCTGCCGCACAGCCCGCTCCTGCCCCGACGCAGCCGCAGGCTGACGGTGCTCCGGCGCAGCAGGCCGGCTGGGTTGCGCGTTGCACCAGCCCCAGCCGCGACGCGCCGCTCGAATGCGCGATCGAGCAGAACGCGGTGCTGACCAAGACCGGCCAGACCATCGTCCTCATCAACATCCGCATCGCGCCCGACACCCGCACGCCGGTGGCGCTGCTGCAATTGCCGCTCGGCCTCAACCTGCCCGTCGGCGCCAAGCTCCAGGTCGACGAGGGCAAGACGGTCGACCTCCAGATCCAGACCTGCGAGAACCGCGGCTGCTACGCCTCGACCCCGATCGCGCCGGACCTGCTCGCGAGCCTGAAGTCGGGCAAGCAGTTGAAGGTCTCCTTTCAGAACATGGCCAAGGAGACCATCGCGATCCCGATGCCGCTGGGCGATTTCGCGGCCGCCTACGACAAGATCAAGTAACGAGCGTCTTCCGTCACTGCCGCGCCATCTGTGCGTTGCCGACGGCTTCGCCGTCGAGCTTCTGGTCGTTGTGCATGGTGACGGTGACGCGCAGCAGCCGTCCCTCAAATTCGAACGGCGCCTCGTAATGCGACACCGGGCTGCCGCGGTCGCGGCCGATGTCGAGGCCGGACCACGAGATCAGCGTGTGGAAGCCGAGCTGGGTCTGCAGCGATCCCACCGGCTCGCCGTCGATCAGCAGCGTGTACTCTGTGACACCGGTGCGCGAGCCCTTCGCCGGCGCCTCCTTGCGCACGAGGCGCTCGACATGTACGCCGAGCCGCCGCGCAGCTGACGGCACTTTCCGGTCCGACCGAACGATCTGATGGCTGCCGCCGATGTTGAGATCGTGCAAGAGATGGCCGTCCCTGACGTAGAGGCTGTAGCCCGACGTCGCATCGCCATGCGAGATCAGCACGCCGTCCGCGCCCGCCTCGCCGGTCTCGACATGCGCCTCGATCGTATAGCTGCGGCTGCGCACGTCGGGGGCGACGTCGGTCGGCACATGGCCCATGCCGGCGTGGAAGACGAAATGATGCCGCGCACCGTGGAAGCGCGCGGCGTTCTCGGCAAAGCGCGGCCCGAACCGGTCGTCGAGCGGCAGCACGTTGCGTGTCTCGGCCTCCGCCCACCATGTCGCGATCATCGCGGCCAGACGCTCCGGCTCTTTCGCCGCAAGGTCATTGGTCTCGGAGAAGTCCTCGTCGAGATGGAACAGCTCCCATTTGTCGCTCTCGAACGGCGTGCCCGATGGATGGAACGCCACGGCCTTCCATCCGCCGTGCCAGAGGCCGCGATGGCCAAACATCTCGAAATATTGCGGCGAGCTTTTCGAAGGCGCGGAGGCATCGGTGATCGAGCGCGCAAAGCTCTCGCCTTCCAGCGGCATCTGCGGGCAGCCCGCGATCTCCGCGGGCGCCGCGATGCCGATCAGGTCCAGCAGCGTCGGCGTGAGGTCGCAGGCATGGACGAACTGGTGCCGCAGCTCGCCTAGACCCGCGATCTTCTTCGGCCAGTTGATCACGAAGGGATCGCGGATGCCGCCGCCATGGGTGTTCTGCTTGTAGCGCCGCAGCGGCGTGTTCGAGGCCATCGCCCAGCCATGCGGAAAATTGCTGTGGGTGTCGGGCCCGCCGATGTCATCGATCCGGGCAAGCTTCTCCGCGATCGGCTCCGGCTTGAAGTTGAACGGCCCCATCGCATTGACGAAGCCGAGCGGCCCGCCCTCCTGGCTCGCGCCATTGTCGGACATCACCATGATCACCGTGTTGTCGCGGATGCCGGCCGTTTCCAGAAATGCGACCAGCCGCGCCAGATGCCGGTCGGAATGATCGAGCATGCCGGCGAAGGCCGCCTGCAGGCGCGTGAAAACGCGCCGCTCGTCGGCCGAATGCTCCTCCCAGGCCTTCACGCCGTCGTTGCGCGGCGGCATCCGCGTATCCGGCGGCACCAGTCCCATCGCCTTCTGACGCGCGAGCCGCTGCTCGCGCTCGACGTCCCAGCCATGCGCGAAGGCGGCGTCGTAGCTGCGGATGATATCCATCGGCGCCTGGTGCGGCGCATGGCAGGCGCCGAGCGCAACCCAGGTCAGCCAGGGAACATCAGGACGATCGGCAACATGATCGCCGATGAAACGGATCGACTGGTCGATCAGATCCTCGGTCAGATGGTAGCCGTCGGCGTAGGTGCCCGGCGGATCAATATGCGTGTTGTCCGAGACGAGCTCCGGCGCATATTGATCGGTCTCGGCGTCGAGGAAGCCGTAGAACCGATCGAAGCCGCGCCCGAGCGGCCAGCCGTCGAACGGACCGGTGGCGCCGCTCTCGGTCAGCGGTGTGACGTGCCATTTGCCGACCATGTAGTTGCGATAGCCGTGCACCCGCAGCATCTCGGCGAGCGTTCCTGCCTCGCGCGCGATCTTGCCGCGGTAACCGGGATAACCGGAATCGAAATTGGCGAGGCACCCGACACCGACCGAATGATGATTGCGGCCGGTCAGCAGCGCGGCGCGCGTGGTCGAGCACATCGCCGTGGTGTGGAAGCCGCTGTAGCGCAACCCTTCCGCGGCGAGCCTGTCGATGGTCGGCGTCCTGATCGCCGAGCCATAGCAGCCGAAATCGGAGAAGCCGACATCGTCGAACAGCACGACCAGAATATTCGGCGCGCCCGCGGGCGGCCTTGCCGCCTCCGGCCACCAGGGCTTCGACTCCGCGACCGTCTTGCCGACGGTGCCGCGAAACGGCGTGCCGCTGCCTGCGCTCATCCGATCCTCCCTGTTTGCCGCGTGAACCCCACGGTTGACCCGCAGCACGTCCGCGCTTAAATTATAACCCGAATTATGATTATGATTTAAGCCGGATGCAAGCACGGATGCGACCATCGCCGGACGAGCCTCGCGACTTCGACCTGCCCGGTGTCACACCATCGCGGCAGAAGCGCAGCCGGGAAACCACGCTGGCGCTGCTGCGCGCCGGCGCCGACATGCTGCGGACGCGCAGCCTTGCCGAACTCTCCATCGAGGCGCTCTGCACCGAGGTCGGCGCCACCGTCGGCGCCTTCTACAGCCGGTTCGAGAGCAAGGAGGCCTATTTCAACGCACTGATGGCGCTGGCCACGCGCGACGGCGAGCAACGGCTCCGCGACATCAGGTCACCGTCACCGGATACAAGCCTCGACAAGCTCTGCACCCTCATCGTCAGCGGCATCATCGCCTGGATGCGCAACCACGAGGGCGTGCTCCGCGCCGCCCTGCAACATGACGATACCCGCCCGGACGCATGGTCACCGTTCAAGGCGCTCGCCAAGGCGACGACCGAACGCGCCACCCCTCTCCTGCTGCCGGCCATGGGCAAGGGCCGCAAAGCGGCCAAGACCCGCGCCATCGCCTTCGGCTTTCAAGTCGTGCTGGGCACGCTGGTGAACGCCATCCTGAACGATCCCGGGCCGCTGTCGCTGGTGTCGAAAGAGATGGAGACGCGGCTCGCCGGCTGCCTGTTGCTGCTGCTTCAAGCGGAACTATGACAAGCCTTCCTCGCGAAGGATCAGTTTCGCCTTCTCGTCCCCGAACGCCGCTGCCTTTCTGAGCCAATAGATCGCGCGTTCGCTATCCTTCGGAGCGCCGTTGAGGCCGTGAGAGTAATTCACGATCATCTCTCGAATGGTCGCCAAATGGCCTGCCTCGGCCACCCGCTCCTTCAGACGGAAGGACCTGAAGTATCGCTCCTGGGCCGTCCCGGCCCCGAGCCCCCGTCGCAAGGCCCCAGCGAGATAAAGCCGCGACTCGAAGTCATCGTCCGTGACCGATGCCTCGGCTCGCTCCATCAACGTCAGGCTCGCGGATTGATCTCCCTTGTCATCCAGATGTTCGGCCATGTCGATCATAGCCATGACAGAGCCTTTCGCGATGAACTCCTGGAGATAGGCGGCGCCTTCGCCTTCCTCGCCTTGCTTCAAAAGGTATCTGCCGGTCGCGACATCGAATCCGAGCGCGTCTGAGAACACGATCCAATCCCCCGGGAGTTTCGCAAACCGCGCAAGCGTAACCCTATCCCTGACATCCGTCGAGGTTGCTCCAGGCGGAAGCCGATCAGTCCACCCCGAGATAAGCCTTCTGCACCTGCGGATCCTCCGCGAGCGCGGCCGCCGTGCCGGACAGCACGCTCTTGCCGACCTGGAGCACGGTGGCGAAATCCGACACTTCCAGCGCCAGCTCGATCGACTGCTCGGCGAGCAGGATGGTGAGGCCCTCGCGATGCAGGCGACCGAAGGTCTCGTACATGGATTCGACCACGGCCGGCGCAAGGCCGAGCGACGGCTCGTCGAGCATCAAGAGCTTCGGATCGCTCATCAATGCGCGGCCGACCGCGAGCATCTGCCGCTCGCCGCCGGACATGGTGCCGGCGCGCTGGTTGCGGCGCTCCTTCAGGCGCGGAAAGAACTCGTAGACCCGCTCGAGCAGCACGGCCTGACGCGACTTGTCATGCAGCGGCGTTGCGCCGAGCATGAGATTGTTCTCGACGCTCTGCTGCACGAACAGCCGCCAACCCTCGGGCGACAGCGCCAGTCCCTTGCGCACGATCGTGAACGCCCTTTGCCCGGCGATGTCCTCGCCGCGAAAGCTGATGGAGCCGGAATGCACGGGAATGAGACCCGCAATCGCGTTCAGCGTCGTGGTCTTGCCGCCGCCATTGGAGCCGAGCAGCGCGACGACGCTGCCTTCGGGCACCTCCAGCGACACGTCGGAGACGCCGATCAGGTCGCCATAGCGCACCTCGAGGTGCTCGATCCGCAGCAGCGCTCCGCTCATCGGTCCGGCCCGCCCATCAGCTCGACCGGCGTATGGCCCGCGGCCGCTTTGGCCGCGCGCTTGCCGAGATAGGCCTCGATCACTGCCGGGTTGGAGGTGACTTCGCGCGGGCTGCCGCGGGCGATCTCCTTGCCCTGGTGGAACACCATCACGCGGCTGGCCAGCGACATGATCACTTCCATGATGTGCTCGACGATGACGAGCGTGATGCCGGAGCGGTGAATGTCACGGACGAGATCGATCGCGAGCTTCACCTCATGCGCGTTGAGCCCGGCCATGGCCTCGTCGAGCAGCAGCACCTTCGGCTCGGTCGCGAGCGCGCGCGCGATCTCCAGCCGCTTGCGGCCGGGCGTACCGAGCGAGCGCGCCGGCGCGTCCGCGAGCCTGATCATGCCGACACGCTCAAGCACCGCGCGTGCCCTGGTCTCGGCCTCCTTGCGATGCGGCGTGCGCAGGAAGGCGCCGATCATGACGTTCTCCAGCACCGTCATGCCCTCGAAGGTCTGCGGCACCTGGAAGGTGCGGGCAAGCCCTAGCCCGGCACGCTGCTCCGGCGTGAAGTCGGTGATGTCGCTCCCTTCGAACAGCACGCGGCCCGAGGTCGCCTTGAGGTCGCCGGTGAGGCAGTTGAAGAAGGTGGATTTTCCGGCGCCGTTCGGCCCGATCAGGCCGAGAATGTCGCCCTGCTCCAGCGTCGCGGAGGCATCGTCCACCGCCTTGAAGCTGCCGAACGCCTTGGTGATCCCGCGTGCCTCAAGGAGCATGGCCGGCTCCCGTGTCGGCGTTGGGCTTGCGGCGGCGCGTGAACAGGGCGAGCAGGCCGCCCGGCTGGAAGCGTGCGATCAGCACGATGATTGCGCCATACAGCACGAAGGTGAGCCCGGCGCCCTTGCCGCCGAGCCAGCTGTTGGAGATCTCCTCCAGCGGCACCAGGATCGCGGCTCCCACCAAGGGCCCGAACAGCAGCCCTGCCCCGCCCAGCGCCGCCATGATCAGGATTTTCACCGAGATCAGGATGCCGAGCCCGGACTCGGGGTCGACGAAGCCGAACATCATCGCATAGAGCGCGCCGGCGACACTCGTCAGCGCCGCGCTCAGCATGTAGGCATAGAGTTTCGTGCGTGCGGCCGGAGCGCCCAGCGAACGCGCGGCCCGCTCGGAATCCTTGATCGCGCGCAGGTAAAACCCCATCCGGCTGTTGGTCATCCACCAGGTGACGAGCAACGTGATCACGAGCACGGCGAGGAAGAGATAGTAATACGGCAGCGACGACAGGAACGAGAGATCGAAGACGTTGCGCGGCACGGTCGGACCGGAGAGGCCAACAGCTGCGCCCAACCACTCGGTGTTGGTCACGATCAACCGCACCGTCTCGGCCACCGCGATGGTCGCCATGCTGAAATAGTGACCTGACAGCCGCAGCGTCGGCACGCCGATGATCGCGGCGAGCCCGACCGCCAGCACGATGCCGCCGGGGATGCCGAACAGCGGCGACAGTCCGAATTTGGCGTAGGAGGCCATCGCGGCATAGGCGCCGCAGCCGAAGAACACGACGTGGCCGACCGAGACCTGCCCGGCATAACCACCGACGATGTTCCAGGCGGAGGCCGCGATGGCATAGAGCAGCACCAGCGCGCCGAGGCGCTGCTGGAACGGCGAGGACATCAGCAGCGGATAGGCGATCGCACAGGCCGCGACGACCGAGAGCCAGATCAGGCGCCGCATCACAGCTTCCCCATCAGGATTTACCCATCAAGCCTTGCGGCCGGAACCAGAGGAAGAGCAGGAACAGGACATAGACGACGATGTCCTTGTAGACCGCGCCGATCAGATAGCCGGACAACGACTCGATCACGCCGATCAACAGGCCCGCGACGAGTGCGCCCGGCACGCTGCCGAAACCGCCGAGCGAGACCGTGACAAAGGCAACGATGCCGAGCGTCTCGCCGACTGTCGGTACGATGTAGAAGAAGTTCGCGATCAGCGCGCCGGCAAGACCGGTGGCGCCAGCCGCGATGCCCCAGGCGATCGCCTGCATGGTGTCGGGCCGGATGCCCATCAGCTGCGCCGCGGTCTGATCCTCCGCCACCGCCAGCATCTTCGAGCCGAGCGAGGTCCGCGTCAGCAGCAGATGCAGGCCCAATGTCACCAGCAGCGCGACGACACCGGCCAGCAGCCGCGAGGCCTCGATGCGCAGGCCGGCGAACGCATAGGTGCCGCCGACGATGTTCGGCGGCATCGACAGGAAGTTGGCCCCGAACCACCAGAACACCGAATAGCGCAGCAGCAGCGCGAGCCCGAAGGTGCCGAGGATCTGGGCCAGCATCGGCCCCTTCATGATGTCGCGGATCAGGGTGAAATAGACCACGACACCGACGGTCGCGAGCACCAGCGTCGCCAGCGGTGCGCCGAGGAGCGGCCCTCCCCCCATCAGGGTGTAGACGACATAGGCGACGTACATGCCGAGCATGACGAAATCGCCATGCGCGAAATTGACGATGTTCATCATGCCCCACACCAGCGTGAGGCCCGAGGAAAACAGGGCGTAGACGGCGCCAAGCAGAAGCCCGCCGACGATCACCTGCACGAGGACAAAGGACATGAGCTGCGTTGCTCTGATCAAATCACGTAAGGAGTGGCGGGACGCACGGTCCCGCCTCTAGGCGATCTCACCAGCCCTTGTAGGGCAGCATCGGTGCCTTCTCGGCGTTGGTCTTCGGCCACACCGAGACGTAGTTATCGCCGTCCTGGAGCTGGATGATGGCGCCGGAGGCGAGGATGTTCTGGCCCTTGTCGTCGAACTTCACGCCCTTGTAGCCGATCATCAGTTGATCGGGCTTCAGGTCTGTCGCCTTCAGCGCAGCCTGGATCTTGGCAGGCTCGGTCGAGCCGGCCCGGTCGATCGCGTCGGCCAGCACGAAGAAGCCCTGCATCTGCCGGGCGACGGTGTCGTCCATCTCCTCGCCGCTCTTCTTCTTGTACATGTCGGCGATAACAGCGGATGCTGAACCCGATGGTCCCACGACCCAGGACGAGCGGTTGAAGACGCCCTGCGAGATCTTGCCGGCCGCCTTGGTGAAGGACGGATCGGAATAGCCGGCATCGTCGGCCAGCAGCACGGCCGGCTTGTAGTCGAGCGACTGCATGGTCTTGGCGAACAGGATGGCGTCCGACGTGTAGCTGATCATGATGACGACGTCGGGCTTCTTGTCCTTGAGCTGGAGCACCTGCCCCTGGACGTCGGTCGCGTTGACGGGATAAGCGACGTCGAGCGCGATCGGCTGGCCCTTATCCTTGAAAGCGCCGGCAATCGTGTTCGCGACCGAGGAGCCGTATTCGGTGTTGTCGTGAACCAGCGCGACGCTGTCGGTCTTGGCGCCCTGCGCCTTGATGTCGGCGAGGAAGTCGACATAGATCCTGGCGAAGTCGGTGGCGATCGGCGTGGTGCGGAAGAACCATTTGAAGCCGCGCTCGGTGAGATTGGCGGCGACCGATTCGGAGTTCAGGAAGGGAACGCCGTATTTCTCGGCGATCGCGCTCGTGGTCAGCGTGACTCCGGACTGGTAGGAGCCGAACAATGCGGCCACCTTATCTTCCGTGATCAGACGCAGTGCCTGGTTCTGGCCGGTTGCCGGATTGCCCTGGTTGTCCGCGATGATCACTTCGACCTTGGCACCGCCAAGGCCGGCGAGGCCGGCGTTCTTCGCCAGCGGGAAATTGCCGAGTTCGGGATGCGCGTTGTTGATGATATCGGTGGCGACATCGAGCGCCGCCTTGGCATGCGCGCCGATCGAGGCGGTGCCGCCGGACATCGGCAGGATCACGCCGATCTTGACGACCTTATCCTGCGCGTCCGCGTTTGGGCCGAGCGCAAGGGACATCGCGGCCGCGCAAAGCAGCCCGGTGACGTGCTTCAAATTCATGAAATCAGACCTCCCAAAGGGTTTCCCCGACCAAGGTTTTTTGAAAGCTGTGGCTGGCGCCCGCTTCCGCTTGTTTATGCCTGGCTGACCCTAGGATGGCATGCCATCCGGATACCGGCAAGGTGAAACGGACTTGCGCAATGCCGCATAAGGGAGCAGCGAACGCGGCGCGATGTGCGGTGTTCAATCTCACGTCGCCTGGTGCACGAAGGACAACTGCGACGGTTACGAGATCTTGCGTTGCCCGACGGGCAAAACACCCAAGCCATCGGTCAATCCGCACCCTCAAAAATATTCGCCTTTACAGAATTTCGGAATAGGCGGATATTGCGCGCACTCCGGCCCAAGGAAGAGGGGCGTATCGCGATCGTCACGAACGCGGGCCGGACGGCGGTGGACGTGGGCCACACTGGTGCGACGGTGATCGCAGGGCGGGAAACCGTGAGCGAGGCACATCGCACGTACGACCGGTGTGATCTGCGTACGGCAAAATCGTGTGGTCCTGGCGCCCGCAGGCTGGCGTCAAGCGTTGCGGTGATGTGGCGGCCCGACCGGGCGCGCGCATCGTCAGCCGCAAGGCGACGGGGGCAAGAGTGCATCGCTCCCCGAGGAGAGCGCGACATAAGCCGTAAGACCACTGCGCAGGGAAGGCCGGATGTTTTGGCTTCACCTGTATGCCGCTGTGCAAATTCTTGTTGCCACCTTTCGCACAGTGGACCGTGGGTGCCCGGCCGGCACCCGGCCTTCTCTGCGCCCTCTTTCATCTTGGGGGTGACGCGACCAGCCAAAGCTCGGGCGAAACACGCCGCGAGGATGAGCAGCCATGTCCATCGATGAACAACAGTCTCGTGCCCCGGACGCTACGCAGCGCCACTTCAGCGGTGCGCTGCAGAGCCGGGGCCCGTCCATCAGCGCGTTGCGCCGCGTCCGGGACACGAGAGAAACAGACCTTGCCCTCAACCGACCACGTCGCTCGCCTGCAACAGCGTGGTGAAGCCGCCATAGATCATCCGCTTGCCGTCGAAGGGCATGTCGGCGCCATGGAACTGCGGGTCCGCCATCACCTTCTTGTTGACGGCATCGCGGGTCTGCCGATCGCGGTAGACGATCCAGGAGAACACCACGACCTCATCCTCCTTCGCGATCACCGCGCGCGGGAACGACGTCAGCTCGCCGTAGGGCACGTCGTCACCGATACATTCGACGTAGTCGAGTGCGCCGTGCGCCATCCACACCGCGCAGGCCTTTCGCGCCAGCACCTTGTAGGCCTCGATCTTGTCCTTGGGCACGGCGAGCACGAAGCCATCGACATAGGGCATTTCGGATCTCCTTGAGGGTACACGCCCCAAGGACGAAGCGGCCGGCGGCGATCCGACACGTCACGGTAACTTGCAAGGTGAGGCAAACTGTCGCGAGGTTTTCGTGTGCTACTTCACATCCAGAGGTGGCAACACCGTGACACCATCCCCAGCGTTTGTACCCGCGCACTGGCTATTTCAGATTGCAATTTGGCAGAAGGCAGCTTTCATGAGCACCCGCCTTTCATTGCTTTGCGTCCACGGCGTCGGTCACGCGGAGATCGACGCCGGGTTCCAGCAGTCCTGGTCCGCAGCCATCACACGTGCCATCGAGAGCGTCGATCAGGGCGTTCAACTCGATATCGACTTCGTGCAATACGACGATCTGTTCGACAAGGCCCCGCTCAACCCCCTCACCTACGCCGCAGCCTCGGCCAAGCTGCTGGCGAGCGCAGTGGCTCATGGCCTCACCGACCTTCTGACTGGTGCACGAGGCATTACGGACATCCCCGCGGTCATCAAATGGACCGCGGGGATGGTCGCCCAGTGGTCCACGGACGAGCAGCTCCGCGAGGACCTGCGCCAGCTCATTCTCGACAAGATCGAGGGCAAGACCTACGACGTGGTCCTGGCGCACAGCCTTGGCTCGCTGATCTGCTACGACACCTTTCTGCACGACAACGACGCGATCAAGGACGCGGTCTTCGTCAGCTTCGGATCGCAGATCGGCAATCCGGCGGTGCGCGACGTCTTCGCCGGTCGCATCAAGCCCCTGACCTGCCGCAAATGGTATCACCTCTATAATCCCGTCGATCACGTGCTGACCTACCCGCTCGGCATCCGGGCCGACAATTATCAGCAGGTCACGGTTTCCTTCGATGTTCCCAACGACGCGCTGAACCACGATGCGACGTGGTACCTGTCGCACACCAGCACCGTCGCGACCGTCTGGCATGATGCGGTCCCGGCGCCCGCATCCCGCGGGATCGTAAGCGCTGCGCGCGAGATGGCGAGCCTTGCGGTCAAGCCCAGCCGCCGCGCCCTGCTGATCGGCATCAACGACTACCCCGACCCGGCCAGCCGGCTCGAGGGCTGCGTCAACGACGTTTTCCTGATGAGTGCGGTACTCCAGGAGAGCGGCTTTGAGCCCGAGGATATCCGCATCGTCCTCAATGATCGCGCAACGACGCAAGGCATCATGGACCGGCTGCATTGGCTGCTCGACGGCGTCCGCGACGGCGACGAGCGTATGCTGTTCTATTCGGGACACGGCGCCCAGATTCCCCGCTACAACATCCAGGGCGAACCGGATCATGTCGACGAATGCCTCGTGCCCTATGATTTCGACTGGTCGCCGGCCCACGCCATTCTGGATCGCCAGTTCGCCGAGCTGTACTCGCAGCTTCCCTATGACAGTTATTTCGTGGCGATGCTCGATTGCTGTCATTCAGGCGGATTGACGCGCGACGGCGGTCCGCGTGTCCGCGGGCTGAGCCCTCCGGACGACATCCGGCACCGCGCACTGAAATGGGACGCGACCGAGCGGATGTGGGTGCCGCGGGACTTCACGCCTCTGAACAGGAGCCTGAAGGACCGGAAGAACGGCGCCGATTTCCTGGGGCAAAACGGCGCAACGCAACGGTTGGGACGCGCAATGATGCTGCGCACCAGACCGGACAAGGACTACGACAAGACACGCAAGGAGCTCGACCATTTCGGGCCGTATCTGCCGATCCTGCTCGAGGCTTGCCAGGAGCAGCAGCTCTCCTACGAATACCGCGATGGCGTGACGTCCTATGGTGTCTACACCTATTCGATGGCCGCCACACTGCGCGAGCTGAGAGCCAGGGGCGAAAATCCCTCCTTCAATACGCTGAATGATCTCGTCACCGCGAAACTGAGGCGGATGAGATACAACCAGACGCCCAATCTGGTCGGCGCCAAGGTTCGCTGCAACGCGCCCGTGCCGTGGGGACGCTCGCAAGGCGAGGCGCCCGCCAAAACCGCGGCCCAGGCCGGCCCGACGACATCGTCGAGGCGTCCCCGCAAGACGGAGCGCAAACGGGCGCCTGCAGCGAGGAAGACGGCGAAAAAGAAATAGCAGTCATCGGCTCGATCGATCGGACGCTGGAGAATTCATCATGGCGACAGGCATCTCCCTGCATATCGGATTGAACTCGGTCGACCCGCGGCATTACGAGGGCTGGAGCGGCCCCCTCAACGCCTGCGAGGCCGATGCCAATGACATGGCGGACCTCGCTCACACCAGCGGCTTCGCACCGAGCAGGCTCCTCACCCGCAAGGCGACGCGCTCCGCCGTTCTGGGCGGGATCGCGCACGCGGCGAAGACCCTCAAGTCGGGTGACATGTTCTTTCTGACCTATTCGGGGCACGGCGGTCAGTTACCAGACCTCAACGGCGACGAGTCTGACGGCAAGGACGAGACCTGGTGCCTCTACGACGGCGAGCTGATCGACGATGAGCTGTATTCGTCATGGTGGGCGTTTGCAGCGGGCGTGCGCATTCTGCTGCTCTCGGACAGTTGTCACAGCGGCAGCGTGAGCAAGGCCCTGTACTATCAGGCCAGGGCCCGCTCCGTTTCGGGCACGCTATATCGCGCGATGCCGGACGAGGTGGCGCTGCGCGTGTACCAGAACAACAAGAAGACCTATGATCCGCTGCTGAAACGGCGCGACCTTTCCGAGGCTCTCGGCAAGATCAAGGCGTCGGTGCTGCTGATCTCAGGGTGCCAGGACAACCAGCTTTCGCAGGACGGCACCTTCAACGGCCTGTTCACGGGAACGCTGAAGACCGTCTGGAACGGTGGCACGTTCAAGGGGTCCTACCGCGGCTTCCACACCGCCATCGGCCGCAAGATGCCGCCGGATCAATCGCCAAAACTGTCGCTGGTCGGCGCCAGCAATCCAGCCTTCATGGCCGCGCGCCCCTTCACCATCGAGGCCAAGAAAAAGAAGACCGTGGCGAAGAAAGCCAAGAAGAAGCCGTGAGGCAGAAGCCGTAAGGCTTGAGGGCGAACCGGTGGTACAGATTCAACAGGGGAAAAGGGCCTGATATGGCTGGGGAACCTGGATTCGAACCAAGACAAACAGAGTCAGAGTCTGTTGTGCTACCGTTACACCATTCCCCAACGGAATAGCCGAACAAATTCAATGACTTATCGACCTGTTCGGCTGCGGCCGGAAGCGCGTTCGGGCGCAAATCACGGCTCAGGCGTGGCAGCGTTCTACCCCCTCGTCCCGGGGCTGGCAAGCGCTGCGGTGCACGGAGCTGTTGACCAGGGGTGGGCCCTGGGGACGCGCCTATTCCGGCGCGAGCGTCGCGAGCCCGGCCTCGATGATCGTGATCTCCTCGCTGACCTGCGCGATGGCCTGCCTCGGGTCGACGCCGGTCACCGATACCAGTTGCCGCAGCAGGTCCTGCCGATGCGTCAGGATCTCGTGGAGGGCCTCGCGATCATTCAGCCGCACATATCCTTCGACGATCAATTCAACGGAACGAGACATCGTACTCTCAAAACATGGATTATTGCCCAGGCACCGAAGCTATCGCGATCGGCGCCCCCATGTGAGCAAGATGTCACGTCAACCTTGACCGGTAAGGATAACGCGCGCGCCATGGACCTCGACTAGATCACGATGTGGTCGAAGTCGGCGGCGATCCGCAGCAACTGGCGTTGCGTGCCCTTGCCGCAATCGACCAGGATGCGCTTGCCTTCGGCTTCAACGAGGAGGGCCGGATGGTTTCGTTCTGCCGAGGGAAAGCTGGCCGAGGTCCCGAGAAATGTCAGAGCAAACATGATCACGCATCCGGCGGCACATGAGCGGCCTCACTGCCCCCAATGCCACGCGAGCAGCAGCGCGTACAGGCCCATCGATCCCGCATAGAGCGCGGCAAGCAGCGCGTATCCCGCGATCTGACGGCCGAGCGCCGCCTTCGGCGTAATCCACCAGTCGAGCGCCCTGAAGGCAGCAGGCACCAGCCACCAGCCGAGCAACTGGGTGCTGACGAGATTGCCTGCGAACAGCGACAGCCAGACCGGCACGCCGTGGCTATCGATCAACGGAGCACTGACAAAAAAGCCCCAGAGGAAGACCACGGGATAGAGCACCAGCAGGACGATCAGGTTGCTCTTCCAGATCAGGGCCGGTCCCTGCTCCGGAGCCTGCGTCTTGCCGGCCGGGAACCAGAAGTTGAAGCCATAGCTCGCCCGCTTCACGCTCATGCCGGCGTTGAAGCGCGCGCCGTCCCTCAGCAGGGTCTGCCGCAAGGGCGAGTCGAGCCACGCATTGAGATTGGCGTCGCCGTCGAACGACAGGATGATGATCCATTCGTCGTGCAGGCCCGGGATCGGCCGCTCGATCTTGTGGCGCAGGAATCCCTTGAACTCGGCCTCCGCGGCCTGGATACGCTGCTGCCATTTCAGGAACGCGTCCTCGAGCCCGTCAGGAACCTTGAAGGAGATGACGGCGGAGACCGCGCTGTCGCGCTGAACGCCGCTGTCCGGCAGGATATGGACATCCTCCGAACCGACGAAGAAGCGCTGCACCTCCGCGATCAGCCTCGCCCGCACCTCGCTCTGAAGCCACGCGCGCGCGGCCGCCGGGCTTGCGAAACGCAGGATCGTCACCCAGTCGACATGCGCCGGCGGCTGCGGCGGCACGACTTCCTGGCTGAGGAAGCCGGGCCATGCCTTGAGCACTTCGCCGACCTCGCCGTTCCAGCGCGCGAACGCGGCAAAGCCGTCATCCGCGATGCGGCGCTGGATGACGAGCGCGACCGGCTGGCCGGCTTGATCCGGTGATCCGTTCATCGCGTCCGCTTCAGCCTTTCTTGTAGAGGCGCTTGCCCATCACCCAGGTCTCGTCGACGCAGCGATCGTCGCCGACCATCATGACGGCAAACAGCATGCTCGCGGCCTCGTCCATCGTGCGCGGGCCGGCGCCGTCGGCGATCAGCGACTGGTGCCAGGGCTGCGCCGCCGGGCCGCCGTTGGGATCGAGCGCGACGAAATCAGCTTCCTTGCCCGGCTCGAAATTGCCGAGCTTGTCGTCGATATAGAGGCCCTCAGCACCGCCCAGCGTGATCGACCAGAAGCCGCGATAGGGCGACAGCTTGTTGCGCTCGGCTTCGGCGAGATCCTTGCGCACGGGATCGATGCTGCCGTCGAGCAGCGTGTTGTTGCACATGCCGACCTTGTAGGCGTCGTCCAGAACGTTGATCATCGAGAAGCGATTGCCGCCGCCCATATCCGTGCCGAACGACATCTTCACGCGGTGCTCCGGATCGGTGGCGCGGCCGAGGCGGAACAGGCCGCTGCCGAGGAACAGGTTCGAGCACGGGCAGAACACCACCGCCGCGCCCTGCTTCGACATGCGGCGAAACTCGTTGTTGGAGAGATAGACGCCGTGGCCGCCCGAGAATTTCGGACCGACCAGGCCGAACTTCTCGTAGACGCCGAGGTAGTCCTGGCAATCCGGATGCTCGACCAGCACGCCGCTGCACTCGGCCGGGTTTTCGGAGATATGGGTGTTGACCCAGCAGTCCGGATGCTCGTGCTTGAGGCGCTGGCACGCCTTGAGCAGCTCAGGCGAGGCGCCGAAGGCGAAGCGTGGCGTGATGGCGTAGAGGTTGCGGCCTTTGTTGTGATACTGCGCGATCAGCCGCTTGCTGTCGCGATAGAAATTCTCGGGCGTGTCGACATAGTCCGCCGGCGCGTTGCGATCGATGCCGGTGAGGCCCGCGATCACGCGCATGTTGCGGCGGGCGGCTTCCTCGAACAGTTCTTCGGTCGAGACCGGCGAGGAGCTCGTGAACGCCTGGCAGGTGGTGGTTCCGGAGGCCAGCAGCGCGTCGAGGAAGCGCTTCACGCCCTCGCGCGCATAGTTGCGATCCTTGTATTTGAGCTCCTCCGGATAGATCCACATTTGCAGCCACGGCAAGAGCTGCTCGCCGTAGGCACCTAACACCCGGGTCTGCGGCAGATGGATGTGACCGTCGATGAAGCCCGGGACGATGATGCGGTCCTTGATGTGGGTGATCTGCACGCCCGGATGCGCAGCGGAGATATTGTCATAAGGACCGAACACCTTGATGACGCCGTCAGTGACGACCATGAGGCCGTCCTGATGAAATCGCGCGGCGGCCTGCTCGTTGCCGGCGTGCTTCCAGGGATCGTCGACGAAATCGAAGAACGTGCCGCGAATACCGACGGTGGTCATGATTGGTTCCTTTCTCAAGTCTGTGCCGCGCGGCGCGCCGCAGGCAGCGAGATAGCAAGCAGCGTACCGGCGACGGCGCAGAGACCGAGATAAAGCCAGCCGATCGGCGCCTGCGTCGCTTCAGGCAGTACAGCCGCGATCGCCATGGCGCCGCTCACCGCGAGATAGCAGAGCGCGCTGATGAGGCCGCCGATCAGGCCGTGGTCGCGCTCGAACAGGCCGAGCGCCATGCCGTACATCATCGGACACAGCACGCCGCAGCCGCCGAGCACCAGCGCGCCGCCGATCGTGATCGACGTGAAATCGAGACCGAGAGTCATGCCCGTTACGGTCAGCACCGCGGCGCCGGCGAGGAACAGTGCGAAGGCACCGAAGCCCATCACGCGGGCCGGCATCCAACTCGCGAAACGCGCGCAGCCGAGCTCGCCGGCGAGGTTCACGCCACCAAGGCCGAGCGCGACGAGGCCATAGATGGCTGCCGAATGGCCAAGACCGGTCTGGTAGA
The DNA here is from genome assembly GCF_007290395.2 of Bradyrhizobium cosmicum. Classification (NCBI taxonomy): domain Bacteria; kingdom Pseudomonadati; phylum Pseudomonadota; class Alphaproteobacteria; order Hyphomicrobiales; family Nitrobacteraceae; genus Bradyrhizobium; species Bradyrhizobium cosmicum. The sequence continues at coordinate 4,497,689 of NZ_CP041656.2, forward strand.
AGAACGGGGCGACGACGCCGAATGCGAGTTGCGCGCTGGCCGCCGCGGCGAACACCAGCACGAAGGCCATGAAGCCCGGACGGGCGAGCGCCTCGCGCAAGATGCTGGCGGTGCGGCGCGGATCGAACGGCGCGCGCCGGTCGGCCGGCAATGTCTCGGGCAGAAACAATACGACGATCGCGGCGACGATGGCCGCGGCGATCGCAATGATGACGAAGACGCCGCGCCAGGACGTCAACTCGACGATGAAGCCGCCAGCCGCCGGCGCCAGCACGGGTGCAAGGCCCCAGGCCGCGCCAAGCAGGCCGGAGATTGCCATGAGCTCGCGGCCGCGAAAACAATCAGCCGCCACCGCATAGGCGACCACGAGGCAGGTGCAGCCGCCGATGCCTTGCAGGAAGCGCAAGCCCAGCAGCAGCGAGGCGCTGGTGGCCAGCGCGCAGGCAATGCTCATGGCGATGAGCACCGTCAGACCCGTGAGCAGGACGTTGCGGCGACCGAGCGTGTCGGAGGCGATTCCGACCGGCACCAGCGCCAGACTCATGCCGAGCATGTAAGCGGTGACGGTGTTCTGCATCGACGCTGAATCGGTGGCGAGGTCCACCACCATCTGCGGCAGGCCGGGCGTATAGGCGTCAAGCGGGATCTGGCTGAACGGCACGACGCACAGCAGGATCGGCACGATCCCGCGCTTCGCGCAACCGGCGTCCGAAGCAAGTGCAGTCATGAAGCAACGCCCCCTCAGTGCCCGCCCCGTCTTTTCGTGCACGCGTTGAGACGTGACGATGCAGGTAGCGGATCTTGACGCGCGGGAGCGTGCCAGAACTGTGTATAAAAACTCTTAGGGGTTCCGGTTCAATCTGGCGGATAGTGCGAGCCATGCGGCGTGGTGAGCCCCAACACAAAATGCGAAAACAACCCCATGCACAGTAGAGATCGGATCGGAATCATTGACCTTTTTTTGATTTCGGCAAGAGCGAAATTTTCACTTGCGCCGTCGGGCAAAACAGGCGCAGACTTGTATCATCCCCGATCGTGATTTCGCCGCCGCGCCAACGCTAGCAGCCGTTCGCAAGGCATCGCGGTTCTCATGCAAAGCCAGCTTCGACCAAGCCCAAATCAGATCAAGAAGTCCTTGAGAGCTCCGAGGAACTGCCGCGGCGATTGAAGCTGCGGCACGTGCGCACATCCCGGAATGATCTTGAGTTCGGCGTGCGGCAATCCCGCCGCCAGCTCGCGCGACATCGGCAGAGGCGTTGCTTCGTCGTGCTCGCCGACCAGAACGAGGACCGGGACCTTCACCGCGGCAAGCTCAGCGCGAAGATCGAGGCCAGCCAACGCATCGCATGCGCTGCGAAACACGTCGGGATCCGTCCGCAAAAATGCTTCACGACGGTCCCGCATCAGTTCGGAGTGCTGTGCCTGAAAATCCGGCGCGAACAGGCGGCGCATCGCAACATCAGTGATGGCCTCCAGCCCTTTCTCGCGCGACACTTTCGCCATGTTGCGAAACGCCTCGCGGCCAGGCTCCGAGAACGCCGCGCCGCTGTCGGCCAGAACAAGCTTGCTGGCGATCTCCGGATGCCGGATCGCCATCTGCAAGACAACGAAGCCGCCATAGCCATTGCCGAGCACGATCGCCGGCGCACCACTAGCCGCATCGCGCACGGCCTCGGCCATCCGATCCGCGACCGCGGCGAGGCCGCCCTCCACCGCGCGTGAACGGCCGAACCCCGGCAACTCCGGCACGATGGTCCGAAAGGATTTTTCAAGTTCCGGCACGATCGCATCGAAACTCGCGCGATCCGACAGCAGCGAGTGGAACAGGAAGAGCGGCGTCCCCTCGCCCGATTGCGCTGCGTTGACGGTCCCGTTGGCAAGAAGCCTGTCCATGTCTGGTCTTTCCTTAACTTCGTCGGCGGGATCACGCCCGTTCGCGGACCGCGAGGCCCCGATTGATAAATCAACTGTCAGGGAATTCAAGCATTTGGCTCTTGACGTGAAATATCAGGATTGTCAGATTGGAGCGAACGAGACCCGGAGTAATCATGCTTTTACGCGAAAACATCTATGATCTTCTCAGGTCTGATATTTTAGCTTGTCGATTTGCGCCGGGTGATGAAATGCGCGAACAGGACCTGGCCGAGCGCTATTCGGTGAGCCGGCAACCGGTTCGGGATGCGCTTTTGCGACTGCAGCGCGAGCATCTCGTGACGGTGCAGCCGCGGCAGGGCTACCGGGTCACTCCGATCTCGCTGTCCGATGCCCGCGATCTCCTGCGCTTCCGCCTCGCACTTGAGCCGGCTTGCGTTGCCGAGGCGATCGAGAGCGCCCCTGACAGCGTCTTGAAATCGCTCGACGAATTTCGCCGCTTCTCGGGCAACCACGAGGACTTCATCGCCTACAATCGCGGCTTTCACACAGCGCTCGCCAACGCGTCCGGCAATCGCCGTATGGCGACGGCGCTGTGCGACCTGATCGGCCAGGCCGACCGGCTGGTCCGCGTCAGCGTGTCCAACCTGAAGGGGCATGACCCGGCAAAGCTCGTCGCCGAGCACGTCGCCCTGATCGACGCCATGCAACAGCGCGAGACGCGAACCGCCGCGCGCATCATCAAGGCCCACATCGGAGCCACAGAAAAACGCGTCCTGCCGGCGCTCAAGCGCAACGCCGTCATCGTGGAAGAGAGGTCGTCATGAACATCCCGTCGAAACCTGCGTCGATCGACGTCGAAATCCACGGCAATTTCATCGACGGGCGTGAAGTCGAGGCCGGAGGCGGCGCGATGCTTGACGTTCGCAATCCCGCGACCGGCGACGTGATCGCCCGCATCCCCAATTCTACCGCTGAGGACATCGACCGCGCCATGAAGAGCGCGCGCGCCGCGTTCGAAGGCAAAGCCTGGGGCGGCATGGACACACGCGCGCGTGCCAGACTGGTCAACAGGCTCGCGGATGCTTTCGAGGCCAATCTCGACAGCCTGTACCGGCTGGAGACCCTCAACAACGGCCGGCCGATCAACGAGACCCGTGCCCAGCTCTCCCGCCTGCCCGATTTCTTCCGCTACTTTGCCGGCGTTGCGCTCGCACGTCGGGACTCCGTGATCCCCGTCGAAGGCGCATATCTGAACTACACGCTGCGCACCCCCATCGGTATCGTCGCCAATTGTACGCCGTTCAACCACCCGCTGATGATCCTGTGCAAATCGCTCGCCGTGGTGCTGGCGACCGGCTGCGTCACCGTGGTCAAGCCGTCCGAATACACGCCGCTGACGACACTGAAGCTGGCGCAGATCTTCACCGAGGCAGGCCTTCCGCCCGGCGTCTTCAACATCGTTCTCGGCCTGGGCCAGAGCGCCGGCAAGATGCTGGCCGAGCATGGCGACATCAACAAGCTGGTCCTGACCGGCGGCACCGAGGCCGGCCGTATCGCCGGAAGCGCGGCCGCAAAAGTGTTCGCGCATCAGACCATGGAACTCGGCGGCAAGACGCCGGTGATGGTGTTCGACGATTTCGACGTCGACCGTGCCGTGAACTATGCCGCGTTCGGCGCTTTCATCGGCGCCGGACAAACCTGCGTCTGCGCTTCGCGCCATATCGTCCAGGCCTCGATCTACGACGAATTCGTCGAGAAGCTGCAGGCCAAGACCCGCACGATCCGCGTCGGAGATCCCTTCGATGCAAACACCCAGATGGGCCCCGTGATCTCCGCCCGGCAGCGCGATCGCGTTCTCACCTACGCAGGCTACGGCCATGCGGACGGCGCGCGCCTCGTCACCGGAGGCGTTGCCGCGAAGGTGCCGGGCCATGACAACGGCTATTTCGTCGAGCCGACCGTGTTCGCGGACGTCACATCCGACATGCGCATCTTCCAGGAGGAAGTGTTCGGTCCCTTCACCTCGGTGACGCCGTTCAAGGACGAGGCCGATGCGCTTCGGCTTGCGAACGACTCGCCGTTCGGCCTCGCCGCCGCGATCCGCACCCGCGACGTCGGGCGCGCTCATCGCGTCGCCGCGTCCGTCAAGGCCGGCATTGTCTGGATCAACGATCACCACCGGCTTGATCCGGCCTCGCCCTGGGGCGGCGTCGACGATTCCGGGATCGGCCGCGAATGCGGCACCGAGAGTTTCAACGACCACTTCAACACCAAGAGCGTGATGGTCGCGACCCACGAGCAGCCGTTCGACTGGTACCGCGACACGGCCAATCAGAAACGGCTGAACTAGCAGAACTGCAAGCGGCCGACCGCCCGTAGAAGGCGGCCCGCATCAACCAGAACAACAGTCAAGGGAGAGCGTAAATGTCGACATCGGTGAACGCAGGCGGCCGTCTGGATCGGCTGCCGATCGGGCCATTCCATCGCCGCATCATGCTGCTGATCGGCATTGGAATGTTCTTCGACGGTTTCGACATCTACATCGCCGGGACCGTCCTCAGCGTCACCCTGAAGACGGGCTTTTCGACGCTTGCCCAGAACGCGGCCTTCATCTCTGCGACCTTCGTCGGCATGATGCTGGGGTCGTTCGGCACCGGCTTTCTCGGTGACCGCTACGGACGCCGCTTCACCTACCAATTCAATCTGCTCCTTTTCGGCATCGCTTCGCTCGCCGCGGCGTTCTCTCCGAACATGGCCTTCCTCATTGCCTGCCGCTTCGTGATGGGGGTCGGGCTCGGAGCCGAGAACGTCGTCGGCTATTCGACGATGACGGAGTTCGTGCCGGCGCGCACCCGCGGCAAATGGCTCGGCTTGACGGCCGTGTGCGTGGTGACGGGTCTGCCCGTCGCATTGCTGGTCGCGTCCGTGCTGGTACCGCAATTCGGCTGGCGCTCCATGTTCGTGCTCGGCGGCATCGGCGCGCTTGTCGTGTGGTACATGCGCAAGTCGCTGCCGGAATCGCCGCGCTGGCTGGAGGCCGTGGGACGCACCACCGAGGCGGAAGCGCTCATGCAGGCGATCGAAAAGGAGGCGGCCCAGGGGCAGCCCCTGCCCGCGCCTGCGGCCGCCATACCGGCGCCGGTGTCCCCCGATCTCGGCACGCTGTTCACTGCGCCCCTGCTGTCGCGGATGATCGTCGGCGCCGTCTGCCTGATCACGATCAACACCCTGCTGTATGGTTTCGTCACCTGGCTCCCCGTGTTCTTCGTCAAGCAGGGTCTCTCGGTCGCGACCTCGTTCGGCTATTCACTGCTGATGGCGCTCGGTGCACCGATCGGCGCGGCCATTGGTGCATTGACCGCCGACCGCTGGGGCCGGAAGCCGACCATCATCGGCGCGTCCCTGATCACGGTAGCATTCGGCATTCTCTATCCGATGATCTCGGATCCGATCCTGCTGCCGGCCGTCGGCTTTGCACTGACAGTGCCGATCTACGTGCTGGTCGCCCTGCTGTTCGGCATCTACATCCCGGAACTGTTTCCCACCGAAGTCCGCCTGCGTGCGTCCGGCATCGTCAACACGCTGGGACGCGGCGCGACGATCGTCACGCCATTCCTCGTGGTGTCGCTATTCGAGTCGCGCGGCGTGGCCGGGGTGATGGCGCTGATGATCGGACTGCTGGTGGTGCAGATCGTCACGGTCTGGGCGCTGGGGATCGAGCCGCGGCATCGCAGTCTCGAGGAGATGAAAACGGAGGAAACGGCAGCGCCGGTGCTCAAGGAAGCTTCCTGAGTATCACTCTTGCCGATCGGTGGATGATCCGAGTCCGACCTCGGGACGCCGGACTTTGGCGTCATGGCCGGGCTTGTCCCGGGCATGATGCCCCCCTGCAAATGTTCGGCCCCTCCGTCCCGACCGGCGGGCAGATCTGGTTCCCGTCGCGCCACCTCCTCATCCCGCTCCCAAGATTGCATGGTCGGCGCCCGGATCGGTTTGCCGGGACGATGCGATACCATGGAGTTCGTGATGACCGCAGAGGCCGCTGACTTGAAGTACGGCTCGATCAGCGAATTGCTGAGCGCCCTGCGCGCGCGCAAGGTGTCGGCGTCGGAATTGCTCGAACACACGATTGCACGCATCGAGGCACTGGACGGACCGATCAACGCGATCATCGTTCGCGATTTCGATCGCGCCAGGGACGCCGCGCGCGCCGCCGATGCCGCGCTTGGCCGCGGCGAGCGGCTGCCGCTGCTCGGCATCCCCGTCACCATGAAAGAACCGTTCAACGTGGCCGGCCTGCCGACCACGTGGGGCTTTCCACACTTCAGGGATTTTCAACCGGCGGAAGATGCTCTCGTCGTCTCGCGGTTGAAGGCGGCGGGCGCCGTCATCATCGGCAAGACCAACATCCCGATCGGCTTGCGGGATTTCCAGAGCTACAACGAGATTTACGGGACAACGAACAATCCGTGGGATCTCGGCCGATCGCCCGGCGGCTCCTCGGGCGGATCGGGGGCGGCGCTGGCCGCCGGTTTCGGTCCGCTCTCGATCGGCTCGGATATCGGCGGCTCGATCCGGGTGCCTGCGCATTTCTGCGGCGTGTTCGGACACAAGCCGAGCCTCGGTCTGGTCCCGCTGCGCGGATATAGCCTGCCGCCGGCACCGCCCGTCCCCGGCCAGGGCGATCTCGCTGTCGTCGGACCGATGGCGCGCACTGCTGCGGACCTTGCGCTGGCGCTCGACGTGATCGCCGGCCCCGACGAGACGCGCGACGGGATAGGCTATCGCCTTGCACTGCCAGCCCCGCGCCATGACCAGCTCAAGGATTTCAGGATCCTCGTGATCGATACGCATCCGTTGATGCCGACGGGCGACGCGGTACGTTCCGCGATCGGACGGCTGGCCGAACGGCTCGAACGATCCGGCGCACGGATCGCACGCGCGAGCGCTTCGCTCCCCGATCTTGCCGACTCCGCGCGGCTCTATATGAAGCTGCTGAACGCCGCGCGAAGCCCGCGCCTGACACCGGGCGCCCTCGCCGAGGCGCAAGGCGTTGCCGCTGCTCTCTCGCCCGACGACCGCAGCCTGCAGGCCGAGCGAGCCCGCGGTTGGGGCATGATCCATCGCGAGTGGCTCGCGATGGATGCTGCCCGCCTGCAGTTGCAGCAGAAGTGGCAGCTCTTCTTCCGGGAGTTCGACTCGGTGGTCTACCCGGCTGCCGCCGTGCCGGCGTTCCCACACGATCATTCCGAGCCGTTCGACGCGCGGCAGCTCGACATCGATGGAAAGCTCCACAACTATTCCGATGCGTGCTTCATCTGGGCCGATCCCGCCTCGACCTGCGGATTGCCGGCGACCGCCGTTCCGATCGAGCGCACGCCGTCAGGCTTGCCGATCGGCGTCCAGATCATCGGGCCTTATCTGGAGGACCGCACCACAATTGCGCTGGCAGGGCTAATCGAGCGCGAGTTCGGCGGCTTCGTCCCGCCGCCGGCGCTCCACTCCTCAAAATGACAATGGCCGCTAGCCGTCAGGTTCGGTCGACGGACTGCGCCTCGACCGCCTGCACCGCCACGCTCGCCACCTGACGCAGCGCCTCGCGGTCCGAGCCCGAGGACGCCATCACGCCCATGCCGACCGACACCGCGGAGACGTAGCGCGCCAGTGCGGCGGGATCGGAGGTCGGCTTGAGATCGCCTTCGGCCTTGGCGCGAACAAAACGCTCGCGGAGCTGGTCTTCGTTTTCGGCGCGGCGGGCGGCAAGCTCGAAGGGGACATTCTCGGAGCCGCTGCCGCAGGCGATGCCACCCTGCACGAGCAGGCAGCCGGGCGGGTTGGCGGGATCGGTCTGCCTGTCGGCGATGCCCATCAGCATTCGTTCGGCGACATCGCGGGCGGTCGGAGCCGCTACCACCTCGTTCATCCAGATACTGCGCAGTTTGGTGTAGCGATCGAGCGCGGCCTTGAGCAGGCCTTCCTTGTTGCCGAAACAGGCGTAGAGGCTGGGCGGATTGATGCCCATGGCCTCGGTCAGCTCGGCGATGGTGGCGCCCTCATAGCCATGGCGCCAAAACACTTCCATCGCCTGGTCCAACGCCGTTTCGGCGTCGAATTCGCGGGGGCGTCCCATGCCCATGTGCCTGTTCTCCTCGAAATCGGCGTCATCTCTCAATCTAACGCCTGATCCTATCTATTTGTTCTGTCTTTCTTTTCTCTTCCGCTTGCCAATTCTTGCGGTAAGCGGCTACAATTTTCTTAGTGAATGGTACATAAGTATCTTGCACTGCGACATCCACCTCCACATCTGTAGTGAACACTACATATCTGGAGCGCGCAAATGCATCCCTCGCAAAACTCCCCCCGCACCGGCCGTTTCCGCCGCCTTCTTGGCGGTGTCGCGGTCGTAGGCGCCCTCGCCGTCGCCGGCTCGATCGCGACCGGCCATTATTTTCGTACCGCGCAGGCGACCGCAACGGCCGCCGCAGCCGAGCAGGCCGTGCCCGTCACGGTCGCGCTGATCGAGCCAAAGCAGACCGTGCTGTGGGACGATTTCTCCGGCCGGCTCGAGGCCATCAACCGGGTCGAGCTTCGACCGCGGGTCGCGGGTGCGATCCTCGCGACCAACTTCACCGAAGGCGCGCTGGTGAAGGCCGGCGACGTGCTGTTCAAGATCGATCCGGCGCCTTACGCGGCCGAGGTCGACAAGGCCAACGCGCAGCTCGAGGCCGCCAGGGCCCGCGTGGTGTTCACCCAGAGCGAGCTCGAGCGCGGCGCGCAGCTGGTCGGCAACGCCGTGGTCACGCGGCGCGACTACGACCAGCGCGACAACGCCAATCGCGAAGCGATCGCCAACGTGAAGGCCGCCGAAGCAACGCTCCAGACGGCAAAGCTCAACCTCGACTACACCGAGGTGCGCGCGCCGGTGGATGGCCGCGTCGGCAAGTTCGAGATCACCGTCGGCAATCTCGTCGCCGCCGGCACCGCCTCCCCGGTGCTGACCTCGCTGGTCTCGGTCAACCCGATCTACGCCTCGTTCGACGCGGATGAAGAAGTGGTACTGCGTGCGCTGAACTCGATCGCGGATGCCTCCGGCCAGCGCGGCAAGCTCGACCAGATCCCGGTCGAGATGACGACCTCGGGCGGTCTTTCCGCCAAGGGCCACATCCAGCTCATCGACAACCAGGTCAACGGCCAGAGCGGCACCATCCGCGTCCGTGCGGTGTTCCGGAACGAGGACGGGCGTCTGATCCCCGGCCAGTTCGCCCGCGTGCGCATGGGCCAGCCGAAGCAGCAGTCGCTGGTGATGATCGACGAGCGCGCGATCGGCACCGACCAGGACAAGAAGTTCGTGATGGGGGTCGGTGACGACAGCCGCGCGGTCTACCGGCCGATCACGCTCGGCGGTTCGGTCGATGGCCTGCGTATCGTGACGACGGGGCTGAAGCCAGGCGACCGCATCGTGGTCAACGGCCTGCAACGCGTGCGTCCGGGCGCTCTCCTCAAGACGGAGGTCGCACAGATGGGCGCGCGTGGGCCACAGCAGGCAAACAACCACAGCAACCAGGACGTAGTGCAACGCTAGTTACCTCATCCCGGGCTGCGCGTGGCGTGAGCCCGGGATGACGACGTTACAAAACTCCGAGCACATCCCCTCCGGATTCCGGGCTCGCACTTCGCGCGCCCCTGAATGACGGCGGAGCTGTGCGGAGACGACCAAGATATTGCCCAGGGGCAAAGCCATGAATCTCTCGAAATTCTTCATCGATCGTCCGATTTTCGCCGGCGTGCTGTCGGTCCTGATCTTCCTCGCGGGGCTGATCTCGCTGTTCGCGATGCCGATCTCGGAATATCCCGACGTGGTGCCGCCCTCGGTGCTGGTGCGCGCGACCTATCCGGGCGCCAATCCCAAGGTGATCGCCGAGACGGTGGCAACGCCGATCGAGGAGCAGATCAACGGCGTCGAGGGCATGCTGTACATGTCGAGCCAGGCCACCACCGACGGCGCGATGACGCTGACGGTGACGTTCCGCCTTGGCACCGACCCCGACAAGGCGACGCAGCTGGTGCAGAACCGCGTGCAGCAGGCCGAACCGCGCCTGCCGGCCGTGGTGCGCCAGCTCGGCATCATCACCAAGAAGTCCTCGCCCGACCTCACCATGGTCGTGCATCTGCTGTCGCCCAACGGCCGCTACGACATGACGTACCTGCGCAACTACGCGGTGCTCAACGTCAAGGACCGGCTGGCGCGGATCGACGGCGTCGGGGACGTCCAGCTCTACGGCGCCGGTGACTATTCGATGCGGGTCTGGGTCGATCCGCAGAAGGCGGCCGAGCACGGCCTGACCGCGAGCGACATCGTCAAATCGATCCAGGCGCAGAACGTCGAGGCCGCCGCCGGCGTGGTCGGCTCCTCCCCGAACGTCAGGGGTATCGACCTGCAAATGTCCGTCAATGCGGAAGGACGCCTTGCGAACGAGGACCAGTTCGGCGACATCGTCGTCAAGACCGGCACGCGTGGTGAGGTGGTGCGGCTGCGCGACGTCGCACGCATCGAGCTCGGCGCCTCCGAATACGGCCTGCGCTCGCTGCTCGACAACAAACAGGCGGTGGCGATTCCGATCTTCCAGGCGCCTGGCTCCAACGCGCTGGAGATCTCCGACCACGTCCGCGCCACCATGGCGGAGATCAAGAAGAACATGCCGGAGGGCGTGTCGTACCAGATCGTCTACGATCCCACCCAGTTCGTGCGTTCCTCGATCGAAGCCGTCATCCATACGCTGCTGGAGGCGATCGCGCTGGTGGTGCTGGTCGTGATCCTGTTCCTCCAGACCTGGCGCGCTTCGATCATTCCCCTGCTGGCCGTGCCGGTGTCGATCGTCGGCACCTTCGCCGTGATGCATCTGTTCGGCTTCTCCATCAACGCGCTTAGCCTGTTCGGCCTGGTGCTCGCGATCGGCATCGTCGTCGACGACGCCATCGTCGTGGTCGAGAACGTGGAGCGCAACATCGAGGGCGGCCTGTCGCCGCGCGACGCCACCTATCAGGCCATGCGCGAAGTCTCCGGACCGATCATCGCCATCGCGATGGTCCTGATCGCGGTGTTCGTGCCGCTCGCCTTCATCTCCGGCCTCACCGGGCAGTTCTACAAGCAGTTCGCGCTGACGATCGCGATCTCGACCGTGATCTCCGCCGTCAACTCGCTGACCCTGTCGCCGGCGCTGTCGGCCCTGCTGCTCAAAGGACACAATGAGCCGAAGGACAGGCTGACGATCATCATGGAAAAGAGCCTTGGCTGGTTCTTCCGCGGCTTCAACAAGGCGTTCACGCGCTCGTCGGACAATTACAGCGGCACCGTCACCAAGGTGATCTCGGGCAAGGCGGCGGTGATGGGTCTCTATGTGGTGCTGGTCGGCCTCACCGCCCTTCTGTTCCAGCAGGTGCCGAGCGGTTTCGTGCCGGGCCAGGACAAGCAATATCTGGTCGGTTTCTCGCGCCTGCCCGATGGCGCCGCGCTCGACCGTACCGAAGAGGTGATCCGCAAGATGAGCGACATCGCGCTGACCCAGCCCGGTGTCGAGAGCTCGGTCGCGTTTCCGGGCCTGTCGATCGCCGGCTTCACCAACTCCTCCAACGCCGGCATCGTGTTCTCGACGTTGAAGCCGTTCGACGAGCGGAAGGATCCGGCCCTGAGCGGAAATGCCATCGCCGCCGACCTCAACAAGAAGTACGCCGGCATCCAGGAAGCCTTCATCGCCATGTTCCCGCCGCCGCCGGTCAACGGCCTCGGCACCATCGGAGGCTTCAAGCTTCAGATCGAGGACCGGGCCGGTCTCGGCTATGAGGCGCTGAACGAGGCGACCAAGGCATTTACGGCGGCGATGCAGAAGGCGCCGGAGATCGCCGGCGTGTTCTCGAGCTTCCAGGTCAACGTGCCCCAGCTGTTCGCCGACATCGACCGCACCAAGGCGCTGCAACTCGGCGTCCCCGTGACGGAGGTGTTCAACACGCTGCAGATCTATCTCGGCTCCTACTACGTCAACGACTTCAACAAGTTTGGCCGCACCTACTCCGTCTATGTCCAGGCCGACGCGCCGTTCCGCGCCCGCGCCGACGACATCAGGCAGTTGAAGGTGCGCTCGTCCTCGGGTGACATGGTGCCGTTGTCGGCGCTGCTCACGATCCGGCAGAGCGCGGGTCCTGAGCGGGCGATCCGCTACAACGGCTTCCTGTCCTCCGACATCAACGCGGCGGCTGCCCCCGGATTCTCCTCCGGCCAGGCGCAGGAAGTCGCGACGCGGATCGCGGCGGAGACGTTGCCGCCCGGCTTTGCCTTCGAATGGACCGACCTGACCTATCAGGAGTTCATCGCCGGCAATTCCGGCCTCTGGGTATTCCCGCTGGCGATCCTACTGGTGTTCCTGGTGCTGGCCGCGCTCTACGAGAGCCTGACCCTGCCGTTGTCGATCATCATGATCGTGCCGATGGGATTGTTGGCTGCGATGTTCGGCGTCTGGATCTCGAAGGGCGACAACAACGTCTTCACCCAGATCGGCCTGATCGTGCTGGTGGGCCTCTCCGCCAAGAACGCGATCCTGATCGTCGAATTCGCACGCGAGCTCGAATTCGCCGGGCGCACGCCGATCCGGGCCGCGATCGAGGCCAGCCGCCTGCGGCTACGCCCGATCCTGATGACGTCGATGGCGTTCATCATGGGCGTGCTGCCGCTGGTGCTCTCGACCGGCGCGGGCTCGGAGATGCGACGCGCCATGGGCGTCGCCGTGTTCTCCGGCATGATCGGCGTCACCGTGTTCGGCCTGTTCCTGACACCGGTGTTCTACGTGCTGCTGCGGACCGTCACCGGCAACAAGCCTCTGGTGCATCACGGCAGCGACATCAGCGCGGCCCCGGTCCAGGGCCTCCATCACGAGGGCGCGGGTCATTAGAACGGGCCGTCAGATCAGGGAAATTCCCGACAGCAACAACAGGACGAGCACGGTCTTGCGAAAGACCGTCTCGTTGACCCGGTGAAAGGCGATCACGCCGAGCGCTGAGCCCGCAAACAACGCCGGCAGGCTGATCGCGAGGTCGACGAAGACCTTCGACGACAGGTCCTGGTGTCCGACCAGGAGTGCGATCGCGAAGATCTGCATCGCGGCGATAAAGGGCTGCACCAGGCCGCGTTGCTCGCTCTTGGGCATGCCGCGCATGTCGCACCAGATCGTCGGGATCGCACCAGGCATCGCGGTGAGCCCGCCGACCAGCCCTCCCCCGAATCCAATCAGCGCCACCCAGTGCCGGCCGACGGCCTCGCCGGCCGTGACCAGCGTTGGCCGCAGCAGCATGTAGGCGGCATAGAGCGCGACGACGACGCCGAAGCCACGCCGCAGCAGATGCGTATCCGTGCTCTGCAACAGCGATACCGCGATGGGAACGCCGATCAATCCGCCGACGATCAGCAGCAGGCTGCCCTCCCAGCGGATGCTGCGCCGAAGCGCCCACAGATTCGTCGCCTGCACGCCGATGCTGCACGCCATCATCAGCGGCACCGCCTCCAGCGGCTGAAACACGCGGAGCAGAATGGCGCCGGCCACCGCCGAGAAGGCAAAGCCCGAGAGCCCGGAGACGAAGGCTCCGGCAAAGACGGCGACGCTGAGCAGAAGGCTGGTCGTGATGTCGGGCACCATGTCTCTCCGCTCAATCGTAGGGCGTCTGCGTTGTGGGAATTTCGGCGCTCTCGGCGCAACTCGTCTGGGACGACTTCACCAGCGATGGCGGAACCGATTGCGCGTGCGAGCGTTCCAGCATTGCCAGCCCGACCAGTTGAAGCATCACCAGTGCTGCGGTCAGCGCGACGGCGACAATGCTGCCGTTACGCGCGTTCGAACGTGGACTGCCCGGCTGCGCGCTCGCGCGGATCAACTCGGTTGGCATGTCTGGACGTATCCTCTTCACTGGCGACGGGACTCATTTCATTCACAAGCGGTGCTTCGTGCGGCTCCGCCAGCAGATGGCGATAGCGTTGCAACGCGCGCTGCGCGTCGATTTCGCGCTGCGCGCGGAATGCCGCGCCGATACGCGTGACGATGCCGCGGAACCTGCCCGACACTGATGACGCATTTGGCATGACAATCTCCTCTCAACCTGTACGAGAGATTGCTGGGATCTACTTCCGCCTGCTGTGAGTTGCTTCACACGACAATCGAACGCATCGAACAAGAAATCGTGTGACGCGCTCTCGTAAGTGAGAACGTGAAAAATCGCGTCATTCGATCGAACGACGCGCGATAACTTTCTAATGATGCTTCTGATTGAACCTATTGCGAGCTGGAGCGACTCGCCTCGCGCGCCTTGGCGCGCGCGTCAGTGCACGAGCGGATTGGAGAATCCCGCGGCGAGCTTGACGAGATCGGCCTGACGCGAGACGCCGGTCTTGGCGAACACGCGATGCAGATGCGTCTTCACCGTCGTCTCGGCGATGCCGAGCGCGACCGCCGTCTCCGGCACGCCGCCGACGTCGACGATCGACTGCATGACCCTGAGTTCCGCGGGCGTCAGTTCGAACGTGCGGTCCAGGACACCGGCACAGGAGTGCCCGTCGAGTTCCGCCTTCCAGACGAACAAAGCGCCCACCGCCGACGTGCGCTCGGCCGCGGCTTCACGCAGCAGCGACGGCAGCGCGATGACGTGCGCGATGTAGTGGGAACCGTCTTGCGACATCAGCGAGATCTTCCGCCCCGCGGCTGACGCCAGGGCAACCTCGTCTGCATCACGGAAGATCTCGCGCAGGGCTGAATTCGCCGTGGTGGATCTCGTCACCAGCCGGCCCGCAACGGACCGCAGGACATCATCGGCGCCGAGCAGCGTGTCCGCTGCCGGATTGCTGTGGACGATGCGGCAGGAGGCGTCGAGCAGGATGACGCCGGCATTGAGCCGGTCAACGACATCGGCGAGCGCGATCGCCCGCCGCTGCTTGCGCTCGATCGCCCGGTTGATCAGAAGTGCGCGGCTGACATGCGGAACGAGGAACTGCATGCGCGCCCGCTGCCCGGCATCGAGCATGTCCCTGCCCGGAATCACGGTCATCAACATCGGGCTGGGTGACTTCGACTGCTCCAGCACCACGTTGGCGACATCGACGCTGCCCTGGGGGCGCAACCATTCCTGATAGAAGCGACCACGGCGATATTCGTCGTAGTTCACGAGATCGGGGATGTTCCGCACCTCGCCGTATTTCGGAAGCCGGGCAAGCGGGTCGTACCGGGCGTAGGTCTCGGCATAGAGCTGGATGTAGAGCGGATCGACGCCGCAGTAATAATGCGTGGCGCCGGATTTGCTGACAGGGTCCTTTGAAATCAGGCCGCAGGCGCGGCTGCCGATGAACGCATTGAGTGTGACGATGACATCGCTCCACAACTCCGGATGGAGGCCGGCATCATAGATGCTCTCGATCAACTCGGACTGTCTTGGAGGTCGGGGCATCGGAACAGCCAATCATCACACACGGAGATTGCGAAATCTTGTTCATGCCTTGCGGCTCCTGTGAGTCTGTCACGCCAGCAAAAGGTTCAATCGCGGAAATGATCGGCCGATCAGTTCACGAGCGGATTGGAGAATCCCGCGGCGAGCTTGACGAGATCGGCCTGCCGGGACACGCCGGTCTTGGCGAAGACGCGATGCAGATGCGTCTTCGTGGTTGTTTCCGCAATTCCGAGCGCGGCCGCGGTCTCCGGGACGCCGCCGACCTCGACGATCGACAAGAACACGCGCAGTTCAGCCGGCGTCAGATCGAAGGTCCGCGCGATCAGCTCGCCATAGGACTGGCCGCCGAGCGACACCCTGCGCAGCAGCAGCGCGCCGGCGGCGTCGGCGACCTGCTCGCTGCCATTGCGAAGCACGGACGAGAGCGGCAGAACATGCGCGACGTAACGCTCGCCGGTGGGCGACAGCAGCGGAATCGCGTGGCCTCTTGCGGCAAGCAAGGCAATGTCGCTGCCGGTCGCAAATGCCTCACGCAGGGTCTGATTGGCCTCAGTGCTGCTGGTCACGAGTTGCCCGGCGACGGTTCGGACCACGTCGTCCGCCGCCAGCAGGGCGTGCCCGGCGGAATTCGCATGCACGACGCGGCAGGAGACATCGAGCAGGAAGATGCCGGAGACCAGATTGTCCAGGACATCCGCCAGCGCGGTCGCCAGGGTCAGCTGCGAGGTGATGGCACGGTTGATCAGAAGCGCGCGGCTGGCGTGCGGCACGATCAGCGAGAGCCGCTGCTTCATCGCGGGATCCACCATGCGCCGGCCCGACAGCACCGTCATCATCACGGGGCAGCTCGCATTCGACTTGTCGAGCACGACGTTGGCCGCGTCGCTGCAGCCCTGCGGCTGCATCCATTCCTGGTAAAAGCGCCCTCTGCGGTATTCGTCGAAATTGACGAGATCGGGGATGCTGACGATCTCGCCCTGCGGCGGCAGGACGCTCAGCGGATCGAACTTCGAGTGGGTCTCGGAATAGAGCTGGATGTAGTGCGGATCCGCGCCGCAGTAGTAATGCGTGACGCCGAATTTGCTGATCGAATCCTTGGAAAACAGCCCGCACGCCTGCCCGCCGACGAAATCGCGGATGCCGGCGACGACGTTGTTCCACAGCGAGGGATCGAGCCCGGCGTCATAGATGGACTCGACCAGGTCCGGCAGCTTCCGAGGTCCGTGCATGGCTGTAAATGGCCTGAGTGATCAATATCACCCAGCATAGCACAACCCCGGGATGCGGCATCATCCGATCGGATGAGGCGCCGGCCGGACGGAGGGGCCCGGCCGGCCAGCGTCGTGCTCAAAGCCGCCGGGGCTGATGCCGGCTCAGAACGCGACGCGAATGCCGCCCTTCGCCGTGCCGGTCCGGCTCTGGTCCGACATCAGCATGCCTTCGACCGCGCCGAACACGGAGACGTTGCCGCTGGTGCGGTAGTCAAAGCCGACGCCGGCGACGGCGCCGACGGTGCTGCGGCTGCCGGGCGTGACGAAGGACAGGTTCTGGCCGATGAGCACCGCATTGATATTGCTGTCGCCGACGCGCTGAAGCGCAATGACGCCGCCATGGACGTTGGCCTTGAGCTCGCCGCCGGCCAGACTCGTCACCCGCGACAGATCGACCTCGCCGCGCTCCTCGAAATCCTGCAGCGTGCGGCCGCCGACCGAGAGGCCTTGTGCCGAGCCGGTCTCACTGTAGCCGTCGAACCGGCCCGCGACGTAGCGCAGCCGTGCCGTCGGCGTCAGCAGATAGCCGTTGCCGACAGCGAGCTTGTAGCCGTAGGCCACCTCCGGGCTGACATACCAGCCGCTGTAATTTGCCGTCGCCGTCTCCATGCCGCCGGCGGCGGCGTTGTTCAGCACCAGCCGGCGCGACTTGTTGTCGGCGTTGCCGCCCTGGAAGGTGAAGTCGAAGAATTGCGAGGCCCATTCGAAGCGGCTGTAGACACCGGCGAATACGTAATTGGTGTCGACCGATTGCGAATTGAGATCGACCGAGAGGCCGCCCTGCCCGCCGCCGAGGAAGGCACCGACCAGCCAGTTCGGCTGTACCTTGCGGTCGATGCCGATGGCGCCGCCCCACGCCGTCGAGGTCGCGCGCAGCGTCGCGGCGGTCTCGTCCTGGATGCGCTGGCCGCCAAAGCTGTTGACCCAGACCGTGATCGGCGCCGGATCGGTCCAGAGGCTGCGCGGCGCCTTGGTGAAGGGACCGGCCTGCGCCGTCTCCGGCGCATAGGCCATCGCCATCATGTTGCTGCCACCAGGACCGGCGCCACCGTTCAGACGGCCCTGCACCAGCGAAGAGGCACCGCCGGTGAAATCCATCAGCGTGCGGTCCGTCTGAGCCAGCGCGGTGGGATCGAGCGTTGCGAGGGTGGCGCCGGACAGAACCGACGGACCGTTGAAGCTGCCACCGGAGATACTGGTATTGATGGTGCCGTTGAAGTTCACGAAGGTCGGCAACGCAATGGTCGTCAATGACGAGACCCTGCTGCTGGTGGGTACAACATTCACGTTGACGACGTCATTGCCGAAGCCGAAATCGACGACACCGTTGATCTTCGAGCCCGGAAGCAAGGTCAGCGTATCGGCTGCATTGGTCAGCTTGATTGCCGTCCCGCCAGTTCCTGTGATGGTTCCGGCATTGGCGATGTTCGCGGCGCCGGATGACTGAATACCGATGGTACCGCTGATAGAGCCGGTGTTTGTCAAGCTCATCGTGGTGTTCGTGGCAATGGCGACTGGGCCGCCGGTGATGGTGCCGGCATTGACGATCGCGGCGACGCCCTGAGAGAAAACACCTTCGAAAGTGCCGGCAATGGTGCCGCCCGCCATGTTCATCAGATTGAGCGCACCTCCGGCCGCGATACCATTTCTTGCTGTGATCGAACCGGAGTTGACGACATCCGCCTGCCCGCTGGAAATGACACCCTTTGCGCCGGCGGTACCGCTGATCGTGCCAGAGTTGTTCAGGACGACCGCGGTAATGGCCTGAACGACGTTCCCATTCACCGCGCGAAGCGTGCCTGAGTTGGTGACATTCACGGTCATGCCGTCGACGGCGGCACCCACTCCCGTCGACTCCACAATCCCGGCATTGTTGATCGTGACGTCGTGAGCGCTGATGCCGAAGTGACCGGCGGAAATCAGTCCTCCCGAAGCGTTCGAGATGTTCGCGTTGTTTCCGGCGCGGATAGCGGTGCCAGTAGTCGTCCCCCCTTGGATGGTTCCGGCGTTGGCCACGTTCGCATCCGTCACCGCAGAAATCGCGGTCGAGGTGACGTTCGTACTCTGAATCGTCCCTCCGGCATTGTTGCTCACCGTAACTGCGCCCGATACGGACAGGATTGCGTTTTTTTCGCCTGCGATCAGTCCGGTGTTTGAGGTAACGTTCACGCTGCTCGCGTGAATCCCGATACCGCCCGTGGCCAACGCCGTAATGCTTCCCGCGTTGGAGACGGTCGCCGTGACCGCACTGATGGCGGAGCCGCCCGCGTCAAGCGCCGAGATGGTGCCAGCCCCGTTCGTAATCGTCGCGGTATTGGCGAATATTCCGCTACGTCCACCGGAGATGTGGCCGGAATTGGCCGATACGACAACGGTGCCGGCCTCGATCCCGAAGCTGTCAGCACCCAGCGCCCTGATATCGCCGCCATTGATGACCGTGGCTGTGTTGTTTGCTCGAAGGGCGACGCCGTTTGCGGCGTGCGCCAAGATCTGTCCCGTGCTGTTATTGATGGTAGCGTTGGTTCCAGAACTGACGCCGATTGCGTCGCCCTCGATGCCCGCAATATTGGTCGTAATGGTAACCGTGCCAAGGACATTGACGGCGATGCCGCCGGCACCCAAAGCCGAAATTGTCCCGCGGTTGTCGATCGAGGCGTTACCGCTCGCAGCCAGAGCGGCGCCGTTTGCGCCGGTCGCCGTGATGATTCCACCGTTGGCTACGGTGGCGTCGCCCGTCGTAGAAGCGCCAAAACGGACGCCGGTGATCGTGCCGGTATTCGCCGTCACGTTCAAGGTCGTTGCGCTGATTCCGATGGAGTTCACACCAATCCCGGTGATGGTGCCGGCATTGTCGAGATTGAGCGTCGATGCCGTAATGCCATTGAAACCTGAGATCGTGGCTCCGCTGGCGTTAGAGACCGTGACATCACGCGCCCTGAGGCCGGCCGCGCTGGCTCCGTTAATTGTGCCCAAATTGGTTACGACGCCACCGGAGCCGGTCTCAATGCCAAAGTAGTCTCCCTGAACGTTCGCGCCGGTATCGACGTGATAGGTGTTATTGTTGTCGTTGATGGTCCCGTATCCCGTAACCCCGCCCTGCTGCGTGTTGACGTTTCCCGAGCAGACAATGGTCGCGTTGTTCACCGGCGCGACCGGTGTGCACGCAGCTTCGGCTCGATCGATCATCAGCAAGGGCGCCAGCAGAAGTGCGGATGCCGGAACCCGCAATAAGCGGCGGTTGACGGTCGCAAGGAGCTTTCGTTTCATTTTCATTCCCCGGCGGGCTTGCGGCCCTTGCGGGCGCAGCGCGGAATTGCCACCGGCCTCCTTCAATCGGAGGAAATCCGGTGCAGCGAACTCTGAATCGCTGAACGCCAAGGTAGAAAGGGCTCTCGTAACCGACTTGGACGGAAGCGACCGGGACTTCGCTTCAAGCGCACCGGCCGCCACTTGGTGCCGCACTGATGCACAGCTGCGACAATTTCCTCCCCCAATTGGATTACGCCTGGTCCCAGCCGACCTTCTCCTCGCTCTCCGCCCAGACCGCGGCGCGATAGATCTCGCGTCCGCCTGCATCCCTGACGCGGATCCAGGCATCGCGATCGCGCAAATCGTCGCGCCAGACGAACAGATGCCGCGCCATCTCGTCAGCGACGACGACCGTCGCCTTGGCCTGCTCGAACACCATGCCGCCGGGGTCGATCTTCACGACATTGTCGACCAGGAGATCAAAGAAGAAACGATGCATTCCAAACTCCACTCACGGTACCGCCCCGAAGGCGACGGTACAAACTACTCCGCACGCCAGAACACGTAGTCGGCCGAATAGGGTACGTTGCGATAGCTGCCGGCATGCTCGCAGGAGCCGCGCAGCAGGCCGCCTTGCGTGTTGACGCGCTGGACGTGCGTGACGCCGTAGAACAGGCCGTTGCCCGTCTGCGCCACGACCTTCAACTTCAGCCAGGGAAGATCATCGGCGGCCCGGCCGGCAACGCGGGCGACAATCCTCGCTTTCACCGAGCTGCCGTCCTTGTGCTCCCAGACCAGCGTGCTGGCATCGACGGCCTCCCAATGCAGCGCCACATAGTGGCGACCGACCGAGTTGCCGCCGTCCATCAGGGTCGCTGCGGGCTCACGCGGCTGCCAGGCCAGTTGCTTCGCCGCATCGGGCTGGCATTCGTAGATCTGCGCGCCCTCGGCGTGCAGCGCGGTGCCGGGAATCTCGCCGGGCACCCGGATCTCGTCGGGCGTGCCCGCCGACGCCGAGGCCCCGTAGAGAAGGCCTGCAAGACTGAGACTGCGGCAAAGGCACTGCGCTATGGCCATGAGTCTGCGATCAAGGATCATGTCAAATCATTCCCTGCTGGAACCGGTCTTTCGCTGAAATTCAGTTGGGCGCGATCACAACGCCTCGCCGCTCCTGACGCCGCTTGGCGTCGCGCCATAGGCCCGCCGGAAGCAGCGGTTGAAATAGGAGAGATCGCCGAAGCCGACGTCGTAGGCGATCGAGCTCACCGGTCGCCCGGCAAAATCGGGCTCACGCAGCATGCGATGGGCGCGCTTGAGGCGCTGCTCGGTCAGGAAGGACGAGAAGGTCTTGCCGTCGGCCTCGAACAGCCGCTGGAGATAGCGCGTGGTCACGCCGAACTCCTGCGCCACGGTCGCGACCGAAAGGTCCTGCTGCCAGCAATTGTTGACGATGAAGGATTTCACCTTGCGCAGCCGCGCCGCCCTGACGCCTCGCCGCCCGGCCTCCTCGTGCACGTCGTCCGTCGCGCCGAGAACGCGCGCCATCAGATCGTGAAGATGCGTCACGCCGAGCTGGCGCAGCGCGGGCACCCAGAACGCGCGCTCCCGCACCAGGGCCGTCGCGTAGTCGACGAGCAGGCGAAGCCCGGCGGCGCGCTCCGGAATGACGCGCATCACCGCGTCGTCGATATCCACGATCATGGGCGCCAGCACCCGCCGCGGCACGCGCAGCGACAGGCAGTTTCCCAGCGAGAACCGTTCGTAGGTCGTCACGTCTTCCGCACTCGTCAAGACCGCATCACCGGGATGAAGCAGGAGATCGCGTCCCCGCGCGGATATCCCGACGACGCCGGAACGATTGACCATCAGGCCTAGGCTGTCGTCACCGTCGATGACCAGTTGCCGGGTACGGATGACGCGCGCTCCGATCAGCCCGCCGATCACGAGCTGAGCGTCCGGTACACCGTGAGATATGAGGCTCGCCGCGAACAACTTGCCCTCGGTCGCCTCGACCTCGGCCTTCAGCACGCCGCGGCAGTAGAACTCTCGCAGCAGCGGCACGCGCTCGTCTTCTGGAATATGGTCCGTTGAAACGTCGAGAATGGAAACTTCTTCCTTGCCGCTCACTGCAATTTCTCCAACCGACGAGCAAGCCTGGCCATGCGCTGTTGCATCCCCGCACCTGTTTGGTGCCGGTGCGCTCCGTCCCGTGGCACACGCTGCCCTTCTCATTTCAAGTCGCGCCATATACGAAAGTCTCAAGCGGCATGCGTCCTGCGTTCGGATGACCCGATAGTCCTGCTCATCACAATGGATTGAGATTGCATCGTCCGACGGCGTGCGCTGTGAAATGAATCACACGGCGTCGTCGTTGCTGCTCGCTCGCTGCGCAAACGGCGCGGAGAATCCTGCCGCGATCTTCACGAGATCTGCCTGCCTTCCGGCACCGGTCTTCTCGAACAGCCGGCCAAGATGCGTCTTCACCGTGGTCTCGGCGATTCCGAGCTTCGCTGCGATGTCGGGAACGCCGCCAATCTCGACGATCGCCATCAACACGCGCAATTCGGACGGCGTCAGCCTGAAGGCGGTGGCAATGGCGTCGGGCACGAGCGACGGCGCCATCGTCGCCCTTTGAACGAGCAGCACCGCTGCGGCGCTGTCTCTCTGCTGGAGCCGTTCCCGCTTCAATGGCGAGGCGCAGAGGAGATAGTGTTGACCGGCCGCCGATGTCACGAGCTCGATCCGGCGCGGACCGGGCACATGAGTTCCATCATCTGCAGCAATTTCGAACAGGCTGCGGAATATCTTGTCTGTCTGGGTGTTGCGCGCGACGATCCTGTCGCCGACCATCGACAACAGGCTGCCATCGACGAACAGCTCGCGGCACGCCGCGTTGGCATGCACCACCCGGCCGTCCGCGTCGAGCAGGCAGATCGCCGTGCTCAGGCCGTCGAGGACATCAGCGAGATCGTCCACGGTATGAGAACGTGCCCTGATCTGCCTGCCCATGATCCTTGAACGCTGGATGTGGGGCGCGAGCAGCCGCATGCGCTCGCGCATCGGCTCGTCGACCGTCCCGCGCGACCGGTGGCGCAGCACCTGGAGGATTGTCGTACGCGCATCCGATTTCTCGATCGCGACCGTGGCGAGATCGATCGCTCCCTGCGGCTCGACCCATTCGCGATAGAAGCTCGTCGCCAAAAACTCCGCGTGAGGCATGACGTCGGTGACACCGATCGTCTGCTCGGCGTCGAGATCGAGATGACGATCGAGCAACGGATCCTGCTCGACATAGCGGTCACGATAAAGCTGGCGGAAGCGGGATTCGGTGCCAAAATGCTGGTGAATCTCGATCGAGAGCTTGGCGGCATCACGGGACAGGATGGTCGCGGCACACCCGCCGACGAAGTTCGAAACCTGCTCCAATACGCCGCTGCGCAGCGCGGGGTCGGCCGCCGCGTCGTAGATCTCGCCGATGAGCGACGAAAACCGGTTTGCCTGAAGGATTGTCATCGAAACAGCGATGCGATCGGCGCGCTGGCCCGGAGGCAACGGGGACGCGCATACTGGGAATTTGCAAAGACGACAGGCCGGCCAATCGTCGCTTTGGACGATGAAAAATAGTTACAACGATATGCTGGAATATCGAACATTGTCCTTGCGTAACGTCAACCGCAGGGTGCGGCTTGGACGTTTTCGCCAAAGACTAGGATAAATGCGAACAGCGCGCGGGGCTGTGTGCGTTGTGTCACGCGGGTGCACGCTGCCGCCGAACTCATTGCCACCCATTCCGGCCTGCATCGCCGCGGGCGCCGGCAATTTACTTCCGGTTCTCCTCGCAGAACTTCAGCGCGGCGAGCGCCTCGCCGGCGCGCGGGATCTGCATCTCGATGCTGTCCTCGTCATCATCCTCGAAATCGAGCGACAGGCGCCTCGCCTTCGAGAGGCGGTCCATCATCGACTGGTCGTATTCGAAGATGCCGCGCACGGTGGTCTTGTCCATGACCTCCCACTTCGCCTTCTTCATGATGTCGGCGTCATCAGTGCCGACATCGGCGCGCAGGACCTCGCCGACCTTGTCCCACTCCCACCCGTCATAGATCATCACGATCACGATGGCTTTCTCGGAATAAGTGATGACGATGACGTAGTCGCGGTTCTCGTCGTCCTTGTCCTTGTAGCCGCGGCTCGCATTGCAATGCGTGTCCTGCGTGCGCTTCTCGATGGTCCAGTCGCCGACCCTGGATTGCTGCGCCAGCGCCGGCCCGGCGGCCAACTGCAACAAGGCGCCCGCGCTCAGCACAGCAGCGAAAAGGACTCTTTTCATCTTTGCCTCCAGCGTGTTCCCCACGTGGAGATGACCACCTCTGCCGGTGGCCCGCAAGGGTTTGAGGAGGCTGACCGGGCCCGAACGGCGGCCGCCCTACACCCGCCTGGGGATGATGGCGATCGGGGTGAAGGTGTAAACCTCCTCGTCGTTCTGGTTGAACATCGTCCATTTCACCAACGCGATGCCCTGCGGCTTCGATTTCGACGGCGTCAGGCTCATGACCTCGCCGACCAGATGCAGGCGATCGTTCGGTCGCACCGGGATGGTCCAGCGCAGGCCGTCGACGCCGGCGCCGATCAGCGGATGCGGGCCGAACGGGCGGGCCTGGATCGCGAGGTTCATGGCGATCGCAGCGGTATGCCACCCGGACGCGGCCAACCCCCTGAACAGGGTCTCCTTGGCGGCCTCATGGTCGAGATGCATCGGCTGCGGGTCGAATTCGGCCGCGAAGCGCTTGATGTCGGCCTCGGTGATCTCGACCTCGGGCGATCTGAACCGCATTCCAATGGTGAGATCGTCGAACCACTCGACCTGCGCCATGATCTTGCCTCGCAACGTAACATGCGGCCCGCGGGGCGCGCGGCCGAAGGGACGGACTGGAAGCGGGATGTAGCGGGTTCGCAGCGCACAAGCCAGCCCGGGGTTCCCCGCGAAACCCGTTTCCCTAAACGACGAAACACGCCTGAAACAGATGGCCGGTTAAGTGGTCGTCAAAATAAATACAGGGACGGCCACCATGCAATTCCTCCTCGAGCTGATCTATGATTTTTCCTGCTGCCGGAACCTCGTTCCAGAGCCGCTGCGGGAGGACGAGTCATGATCGAGCTGATCTCCGCCCTCCTCGTCCTCTGCAGCATCGGTATCTTTGCGGCACATGCGCTGGATGCCTATCGCACCACGCATTCCTGATCATCCCGGGCGCTAGAACGGGCGCCGGTAGAAGTGTTCCGAATGCGTCGCCGGCGGAAACCGGTTGGCGAGCGCGAGTGCGCCCTTTTCATCCGTCTCGAGCGCTATCTTTTGCGCCAGCATTACGTCACCCGGCACCAGGAAGCCCGACGGGACGAAGCACCAGCCCATCGTCGGATGCCCGTCGCGATCAATCTCGTGAACGTTGGCGGCGGTGCCGTAGTGAATGCGATAGGTCCTGCCGGTATCGCAGCCGATGACATCGAAATAGCGATGCTGCTCGAACTGCGCGCGTTGCGCCGGTGACAGCCATTCGGCCAAAAGGCGGCGCCCCCGCGCATCCGGCGTGTTCTCGCCGAAGAAGCGTCGGTAGAGTTCGCGCAGCGCATGCAGACGCGCACGCGCCGGCGTGCGGAACCAGTATGCCGCGAACATGAGCAGCTCGGATCAGCCGCCGACCAGACGGGGGTAGAACAATGTTTCCTGTGCGGTCGGATCGAATGATTTGATACGGGTCACGTCGCCGGGCCCGGTCCGGAACGCGGCGGTGAAGCCGGCTCCCGTCAGCTCTCGAAAGCGCTGTTCGGCCCGCGCCAGCGCTTCGGCATTGCCAGGATCAAACTCGTGGCGTGTATCGCCGGTCTGATCCATCACGATCTGGGTTGCCATTGTGAGTCTCCTCATGCCCAGCCCCGAACCTGATCAAAGCAAACCTCATGCCGTGCGTTCCTGATGGCAACAACTTTCTTGTGCCGGCGCATCACGCCTTGCTGAACAAGAGCGCTAACGCGAGGCGGCCGCACCTCCTTCGTCGATCTGCCGTCCCATCAGCGCGATCGCCTTCTGATAGACGCCTGCGGCGTTCCAGGCCTCGATGGCGACGAAGTTCGGCTCGCCCGGCTGGTAACCAGCTCCCGCACGCCAGCCATGGGCCTTGAGGAAATTTGCGGTCGAGTTCAGTGCGTTGGCGGCGACCTCGAGATTGCCGGTGCCATAGGCCAGGATGTTCTTCGGCATAAACTGGGTCTGGCCGACCTCGCCATGCATGGAGCCGCGGGTCGATCCCGACAGCGTGCCGCGGTCGATCAGCTTCAGGGCGGCATAGAGCTGGTCGGTGAAGAATTCGGGACGGCGGCAGTCATAGGCAAGAGTCGCGATCGACGACAGCATGTTCTGGTTGCCGCGCTGGCTGCCGAAACCGGTCTCCATGCCCCAGATCGCGATCAGCGGCCCGGGTGGCACGCCATAGCGTTGCTGAATCGAGGCGAACAAGGCGGCCTGCGATTGCTTGAGCTGCCGGCCCTTGGCCACGATGGTGGTAGCGCCGCGCTTGGCAAGGAACTGGTCGAGCGTCAGCGAGAAGCTGCGCTGGCCGCGGTCGGCCGCAATCGTGGCGCTGGCGTAATTGGTCTGCATCAGCGCCGACAGCGCGGTCTGCCCGACGCCCTTGCCCTGCGCCTCCGCGCTGAACTCGCGCTTCCAGGCCTCGAAACCCGCCGGCGAGCTGCCGCATGTCGCGGCTTGCGCCGCGGGCGCCAGGCAACCAAGCAGCGCCATCGCCCCAAAAACCGCCCCGGCTACGGTCCTGCCCCTGATCATGTCCGACGTCCTCTCTGTCTGCAGCAATCCGATGCCCGAGCTTACCCGGACGAAGGCGCCGACTCCATGGCGTGATCATACGACAGTTCGAGGCCTTCCAGACTGCCTTCCTTGCGCCATCTGTCGAGCAGCCGCAGGAACGCCATGGGCCCGCGCCAATATTGGCTGTTTCTGGCCGCTATCGGATCGAACACGCCTTCATTGTTGTAATAACCGGGCGTGCATTCGGCCAGATAAGTCTGGCGGCCAAGCGCGGCCTTGACGACTTCGTCGACCCAGGCGTTCTCGGCGGCGAGCGTCGGCTCGAGCGTTCGCGCCTTGCGCTTGCGCGCCTCCTTGATGACGTAGGCGATGTGCTGCGACTGCTCATCGATGATGTGCGGAAAATTGGCGCTCTGGCCGGCCTGCACGGTGACGATCAGGAAGCAGTTCGGGAAACCGCGGCTGTAGAAGCCGTGCATCGTCTTGACACCATCGCGCCAGCGCTCCGACAGACTCATGCCGCCGCGGCCGTAGACCTCGAAGCCCATGCGCCGGGCATAATCGGTCCCGACCTCGAAGCCGCTGGCATAGATCAGGCAATCGAGCTCATAGGCCTTGCCGTCGACCACGACGGCATTTTCGGTGATGCGATCGACGCCCTGCCCTTTGGTATCGACGAGATGCACGTTGGGGCGGTTGAACGTGTCGAGATATTCGTCGTGGAAGCACGGCCGCTTGCAGAACGCCTTGTACCAGGGTTTTAGCGCCGCCGCGGCCGCCTCGTCCTTCACCACGGCATCGACGCGGGCGCGGATCTCCTCCATCTTGCGATAGTCGGCCTGCTCGATCACCTTCAGCGCCTCCTCCATCGAGGTCACCGGCTGCGGCTGACGGCGCGGCGCCAGCAGGATCTCGCCGAGCAGACCGGTCCAGCCGTCCTGCACCAGATCCTGCTCGAACGGCTCGCCGGAGATGACGGCGGTGAAATTGTCCATGCGCTCGCGCTGCCAGCCGGGCTTGAGGCCTTGCGCCCAGCTCTGGTCCGTCGGCCGGTCGTCGCGGACGCCGATCGCCGATGGCGTGCGCTGGAAGACGTAGAGCTCCTTCGCGGAGCGGCCGAGATGCGGCACGCATTGCACGGCGGTGGCACCGGTGCCGATGATACCGACGCGCTTGTCGGCAAGGCCGGTAAGACCGCCTTCGGCGGTCCCGCCGGTGTAGCCGTAATCCCAGCGGCTGGTGTGGAAGCTGTGGCCCGTGAACGTCGCGATGCCGGGAATGCCCGGCAGTTTCGGACGGCTCAGCGGGCCGCCGGCCAGGATGACGAAGCGCGCGTGGATGCGATCGCCGCGATCGGTCTCGACCAGCCAGCGCCCCTCCGGCTCCTGCCATTCCATGCGCGCGATGACGGTCTGAAACAGCGCGCGCTCATAGAGGCCGAAGTGACGGCCGATGCGGCGGGAATGTTCGTAGATCTCCGGAGCCCGCGCATATTTGCGCACCGGCATGTAGCCGGTCTCTTCCAGCAGCGGCAGATAGATGTAGCTCTCGGTATCGCATGCCGCCCCGGGATAGCGATTCCAGTACCAGGTGCCGCCGAAATCCGCGGCCTTTTCCACCATGCGAAAATCGTCGATGCCGGCTTCGCGCAGGCGCGCGCCGCAGAGCAGGCCGCCGAAGCCGCCGCCGACGATGAGCACCTCGGTCTCTTCGCTGACAGCTTCGCGCGCAAATGCGGGATCGGCCCAGGGATCGTCGAGATAGCGGCCGAAGTCGCCGGTCACTTCGACATACTGCGCCTTGCCTTCGGTGCGCAGACGGCGGTCGCGCTCGTCGCGATAGCGCGCGCGGAGTGCGTCAATGTCGACCTTAGATTCGCCGGCTGCACCGGTCTTGTGTCTTTCCGCTGACATCGATCTCCTCCACCGCGAACGCTGCTTCGCCGGCAGCTCGGATCAGTTAGCCTCGAAAAAGCGCCGCACGCAATCACGCCCCTCGTTTTTTGCGTGAACGCCGCGTGGCGTTCCGCTAACCTTCCGCGCAAATCACAAGCATACGCCGCGCAACGACGTGGCGGACTGGAGGAGACGATGCAGGGATTGATGATGGACATGCCGCTTCTGATCAGCGGCCTGATCCAGTATGCCGCCGACTATCACGGCGAAGCGGAGATCGTCGCGCGCGAGATCGAAGGCGACATTCATCGCTACTCTTATGCCGACGCCCACCCGCGCATCAAGCGCATGGCGCTGGCGCTCAGGCGGCTCGGCATGAAGCAAGGCGATCGCGTCGGCACGCTGGCCTGGAATACCCATCGTCATTTCGAGATGTTCTATGCCGCACCGGGCATGGGCTATGTACTGCACACCGTCAATCCGCGGCTGTTTCCCGAGCAGCTCGTCTACATCATCAATCACGCCGAGGACCGGCTGCTGTTCGTCGACCGCGCCACGCTGCCGCTGGTCGAAGCGATCGCGCCGCAGCTCAAGACGGTCGAGGCCTATGTGATCATGTCATCGCGCGAGCGGATGCCGGAGACGAGGCTTGCGAACGTGCATTGCTATGAGGAGCTGCTGGAAAAGGAGAACGACGCCGGCTTCGCCTGGCCGGAGTTCGACGAAAAATCGGCCTCCACCATCTGCTACACGTCGGGCACGACGGGCAATCCGAAGGGCGTGATCTACTCCCACCGCGCGGCGATCCTGCAGACGATGACCTGCAGCAGTTTCGACTTCCTGCCCGGACACGTCGAAGGCGTGCGCGAGGTGATGATGCCGATGGCGCCGCTATTCCACGGCAACGGCTGGAACATGCCGTTCACCGCGCCCTACACCGGCTCGAAGCTGGTGCTGCCCGGCCGCAATTACGAGCCCGACAAACTTTATGAGCTGCTCGAAGGCGAGAAGGTGACGCTGTCGGCGGGAGTGCCGAGCTTCTGGCTGATCCTGCTCGACTGGCTGGGCCGCACCGGAAACAGATTCTCGACATTGCGTGCAACGCTGTCGTCGGGCTCGGCGCCGCCACGCGCGATGGTCGAGAAACTCAAGCGCGACTATGGCATCGACTACATCCAGGCCTGGGGCATGACCGAGGCGCTGGGCTGCTCGATGCCGGGCCTGAGGCCCGGCTCGGAGCATCTCAGCGACATCGAGAAATTCGACCGGCGCCAGGTCTCGGGCCGCGCCTGTTTCGGCACTGCGCTACGCATCGTCGACGACGGCGGCAATGAGCTGCCGCGGGACGGCAAGTCCGTCGGACATCTGCGCGCGCGTGGTCCGTGGGTCGCCTCCGGCTACATGAAGTTAGAGGAAGGCCTCGACCGCGACGGCTGGCTCATCACCGGCGACATGGCCGTGATCGACAGCCAGGGCCACGTGACGCTGACCGACCGTTCAAAGGACGTCATCAAGTCCGGCGGCGAATGGATCTCCTCGATCCAGCTCGAGGACGTCGCCCTGTCTCATCCCGACGTGCTGCAGGCCGCAGTGGTCGCGATCAACCACGAGAAATGGCAGGAGCGTCCCCTGCTCCTCGTCGTCCGCAAGAAGGGCGCGACGGTCGACGGCAAGACACTGCTCGACCACATGCGCCCGAAGATCGCGAGCTGGTGGATGCCGGATGCGGTCGAGTTCCTGGAGGAATTCCCGATGACCGGCACCGGCAAGGTGCTCAAATCCGCGCTGCGCGAGAAATTCAAGGAGTACCGCGCGGGTTGACGACGCCCGGTCGCGCAAAGGCCTCACCTTGCGCGATCATCTTCATCTTTTGGTCAATTCGGCAGCGATATACCGGAACGTCGCCAACTTCATGTCGAGGATACCATGGCGTTTTCCGGACTGGGCCTGCATCTCGGCAATCTGTCGCGCCTGTCGAACGCGCAGACGCGCTCGATCAGCCCCGAGAACTTTACCGGCGAGAAGGGCAAGGGCGGCATGGCGGTCGACGGCGCCGCCGCACGGCAGGCCCGCGACCTCGGCCGGGGCTGGAAGGTCTCGCCCTATGTCGTGATCGAGCCGGGCGCGACCTTCACGCTCGCCGACATCGTAGGCCAAGGCGCGATCCAGCAGATCTGGATGACGCTGGCGCGCGGGCGGCTGCGCCATTCGATCCTGCGCGTCTACTGGGACGACCAGACGCTGCCGAGCGTCGAATGCCCGGCCGGCGATTTCTTCGCCTGCGGCTGGGAGGAGTTCGCGCAAGTGTCCTCGCTCGCGGTCTGCGTCAATCCCGGCCGCGCCTTCAACTGCTATTGGGAGATGCCGTTCCGCAAGCGCGCGCGCTTCACGCTGGAGAACCGCAGCGAGGAGGCCCTCACCGTCTACTACCAGATCAACTATGCGCTGACCGACGTGCCCGAAGACTGCGCCTATTTCCATGCGCAGTTCCGGCGCACCAATCCGCTGCCGTATAAGGAGGTCTACACCATCCTCGACGGCGTCCATGGCGCGGGTCATTATGTCGGCACCTACATGGCCTGGGGCGTCAACAACAATGGCTGGTGGGGCGAAGGCGAGATCAAGTTCTTCCTCGACGGCGACGGCGAATTCCCGACCATCTGCGGCACCGGCACCGAGGATTATTTTTGCGGCGCCTATAATTTCGATCCCCATGTCGCGCATGGCGGTCAAGGGCAATCGCGCTACCAGGAATTCACCACGCCCTATGCCGGCCTGCCGCAGGTGATCCGCCCCGACGGCGTCTACAAGTCGCAGCAGCGGTTCGGTATGTACCGCTGGCACATCCCCGATCCGATACGCTTCGGCTCCGACCTGCGCGTGACGATCCAGGCGCTGGGGTGGCTACAGGGTGTCAAAGAGGCAAGGTATCTTCCGCTGCAGGACGACATCGCCTCGGTCGCGTTCTGGTATCAGACGCTGCCGACGGCGCCGTTCCCGCAGCTGCCCGGCCCGGACTATCTCGAAATCGTCTAGGCAGCCCTTCCCTTCGCTCTCGAGATCTGCGCCACCCGGACGTCAAGTCGATCGTCCGGGCGGCGCCTTCGCGTTTGGGACCGGCTACCAGGAATACTGGAGGCCGACCCGTCCAAGTGCCCTGATGTCGCTCCACGACTGTGCCGG
This sequence comes from Bradyrhizobium cosmicum, assembly GCF_007290395.2. Taxonomy (NCBI): domain Bacteria; kingdom Pseudomonadati; phylum Pseudomonadota; class Alphaproteobacteria; order Hyphomicrobiales; family Nitrobacteraceae; genus Bradyrhizobium; species Bradyrhizobium cosmicum. The sequence goes on from NZ_CP041656.2 coordinate 4,529,461, forward strand.
GATCGCCACGCCGAACTCCGTCGCGGTCCGGTTGGAGTTGGACGTCAGGCTGCCGCGATCGAGACCGAACGCGATGCCCATGGTCAGGGACAGGTTGCCCTGGATCCTGATCATGCCGACGGCTCCGGCGGCATGCTGCCCGTCGAACACGGCCCAATGGGTCGAGATCGCATAGTTGGTCCCGTCAGGCAGGAACGGATTGACGAGCGACGCGGCCATGGCCGTTCCAGTCGCTGCACGCGTGATCTGTCGTGCAATGTCGAACTGGCTCTGCACGGTCTGCTGCGCATTCACGCAGGTGTCGGTTCCGGGTATGTAGAAAAAGCCGGCGCCGTAGAGCGAGCAGACCTTTTCGTATTCGACCGCGGTATGGCCCGGCGTCGGGATCGCCAGAGCAAGGACCGCAGTCGCGAGCAAAGCGCGCAAGCTTCGCCCGAGGACGCCTCGTGCCGCGTTGATTTGCTTCCACATGGTTGTCTCCAATCAATGATGAAAACGCGGCTCAGTAACGAGCAACGATGGCATCGCCGTTGAAGCGGTAGTTCACGCCGAGCTTCACGAGATGCAGCTCATGGTCGACGTTCTGGGTGCTGATCCGTGTCGACAACGCGAGCGCAGCTGGAGCGAAATACAAATAGTCGTATTCCAGTCGCGCCGAGAGATTGCGCGTCAGCGCGTATTCAAGGCCCACGCCGCCGGTCAAACCGGTCCGCTGATGGTTTATGTCGGTCGGAACGGGCGTGCCGACGAAGGCCTGGTAAGCAATATTGGCCCATGCCACGCCGCCTTTGGCGTAGACCAGCGCGTTATCAAATGCGTAGCCGATGCGACCGGTACCCGTCGCCAGTGCCTGGTACGACACTGAGAGGCCGGACAAAATGGGGTTCGCCGGATCGACCGGGCGATTGCCCTTGATCGACGCCCAGGAGAGATCGAGCTCGGCACCGACCACGATGTTGTCGAACTGCCAATTGGCGCCGACCTGCGCACCGGCGATCGCACCCTTCGTATCCATCGTGAATCGGTCTTGCGCGAAGGCGAAGCTCGGGTCGACCAGACGGCTGCTGCCGACGCCATAGCCGCCGTGAGCGCCGATATAGAAGCCGTTCCACAGCGGCACCGGAGCGACGACCGGAGCCTTCACCGTCATATCGGCCGCATTCGCGGACGTGGCGGTGAGCGACATGGCAGTGAGAACCGGCGCAACGGCAGCAGCACAGGCGAGGAAGCGGCGCGCCGATCGGAGGATGAAGATTGTCATGAGATGATCTTTCAAAATGTCGGAATGAATTATCGGGTGAGGTTTCGCGCGCTTCACCAGGCGTACATGAAGCCCGCGCGGCCAAGGCCGCGGACGTCGTTCCACGATTGCGCCGGGATCGCCGTGCCGTATTCCGTCTGCGTCCGGTTGGTGAGGGAGGTGAGGCTTCCCTTGTCCAGGCCAAGCGAGAAACCGCCTGAGAACACGAAGTTGCCGGAGACCCGCACCAGGCCCGAGAAGCCCGCGGCGTGCTGGCCGTCATAGGTCGCCCAGTGGGTCGAGACCGCGTAGTTGGTGCCGGTCGGAAGCCACGGCGCGACGAGCGACGCAGCCATCGCCGTGCCGGTCGAGGCGCGGGTCTGCGCACGCGCGATGTCGAACTGGTTCGTCTGGATCTGGTTGGCGTTGCTACAGGTGTCGGTGCCCGGAATGTAGAAGAAGCCGGCGCCGTACAACGAGCAGACCTTGACGTACTCGACCGGAGCCGCGTGGCTCGGCGCGGCGATCACGGCGGTGAGGCCGATGGTGACGGCGGCTGCGACCATACGGGCGGCGCGGCGGTTGCTGGAAATGATGGACATGATGTTCTCCAAATTTCTGCTGAATGATGTTTCGATTGATCTCGGGGCGTTAGCGCAGCGGGCCATCGTCGCCATTGAAGCGGATGTTGATGCCGGCCTTCACCACCTGGACGAAATGCTTGATCTCGGACGTGGTGTCCGGGCTCACCCAACGGAGCGTCTCGGTCGGCAGGAAGATCGCGTTGTATTCGACCTTGGCCGAGACGTTGCGCAGGAAGGCCACCTCCAGGCCGACGCCGCCCACGGCACCGAACAGGTCTCGGTCGTAGTTGGTGACCTCGGGCGTAAACCGCGACGAAAGCTCCATGCGCGCATAGGCCGCGCCGCCCTTCGCGTAGGCGAGCCATTGGCCCGATGCGTAACCGACGCGTCCCGTTGCGGTCGCAAGCGCGGTGTAGCCGACCCCGTTGTTGGTGCTCGACGTGACGATGGGCGAGGTGCTGGTGTTGCCCTTCACAAAGGACCAGGAGCCGTCGATCTCGGCGCCGATGACGTAGTTGCCCTGCTGCCAGTTGTAGCCGAGCTGCCCGCCGGCGAGCGGCCCGTTGTAGTAGGCAAAGAACGGATTGTTGGCAGGGCTGTTGAGCGGATCGCGAAACTCGCTCTTCCCCCAGCCCCAACCACCGTGAACGCCGGCATAGGCGCCAGTCCAGGAGACGACGGGGGCCGGCAGCGGACCGCCGGCGAAAACGGGTGAGGCGATGATCGCGCTCGCCGCTGCAACGGCGGCTGCGAATCCACGGCAGCGAGTTACGGAGCGTCCTGAATGTGTGTGCATGTCGAGGTCCATTTCCTTCTCTGAATTTAAGGATGTATATTATATCTGCGCTATCTTAGATTGAATTTGAGGTCACGACATTTGGGTCAAGCCCCTGCTGGATTTTGAACGAACGAAGCCGGCGACCACGCACCAGCGGATCGACGGGAAAACCTATTGAGAGTTGGAAGAGCCGGGGCGCGGTCTAGGAAAATGCGCTCCGCGGCTGGTCGATGGGCGAACTAAAGACGAGCGAACCCCATGGATGCGCGTCCGAAGTCCCCTTCTCTTGTCATGATTGCAGCCCCCTGCTTCTAATTGAGGCTGATCTTAGGCACCACGCGTTGAATTGCCAGTACCGCGACGGCAACAGTTGCAGTTTGTTGCTGCTGGTTGTCTTGCCCGCCTCCTAATCGCGGCACGACGCAAGACAGCCTGTGAATAACCGTTAACATGGCAACGTGCCGGGTCTGCCTTGACGCAAGTTGCGGCCGACCGATTGATGAAAAATGGGGCGCATGCCGGGCAACATTGGGCGCGATTCGGCGCCAGCCTGCCCCAAAACCAGACCCTGACCGACCTGCAGGAGACCCAGATGCTCTACCCGATGTCGCCCAAAGTCGTCGAGCTCAAGCGCAAGCTCGAGAGTTTCATGGACCGGCACATCTATCCGAACGAGGAGCGCTTCTATCGCGAGGCCGAAGAGCTGGGGCCGTGGAAAGTCTATCCCGTCGTCGAGGAGCTGAAGCCGCTGGCGCGCGCGGAAGGCCTCTGGAATCTGTTCCTGCCGGAGTCGAACCATGGCGCAGGCCTCACCAATCTCGAATATGCCCCGCTCTGCGAAGTGATGGGCCGCTCGCATCTGGCGCCCGAAGTCTTCAACTGCTCGGCGCCCGACACCGGCAACATGGAAGTGCTGGAGCGTTACGGCACCGAGAAGGACAAGGAACGCTGGCTGAAGCCGCTGCTCGCGGGCGAAATCCGCTCCTGCTTCGCCATGACCGAGCCGGCGGTCGCATCATCCGACGCAACCAACATCGAAAGCTCGATCGTGCGTGACGGCGACCACTACGTCATCAACGGGCGTAAATGGTACACGACGAATGCGACCGACCCGCGCTGCAAGATCTGCATCTTCATGGGCAAGACCGATCCCGACAATCCAGACCGCCACAGGCAGCAATCCATGATCCTGGTCCCGATGGAGACACCAGGCGTCGAGGTGAAGCGTCCCCTGCCGGTGTTCGGCTTCTACGGCGTGCCCGACCGTGCCTCCGAAGTCGTCTTCACCAACGTGCGGGTGCCGAAGGAGAACATTCTGCTCGGCGAAGGCCGTGGTTTCGAGATCGCACAGGGCCGCCTCGGCCCGGGCCGCATCCACCACTGCATGCGACTGATTGGTCTCGCCGAACGCACGCTGGAGAAAATGTGCCGCCGCGTGCGCAGCCGCGTCGCCTTCGGCAAGCCGGTGTCCGAGCAGACGGTGACGCAGGAGCGCATCGCGGAATCCCGCATCATGATCGAGCAGGCCCGTCTGCTGACGTTCAATGCCGCCTACGCGATGGACACGGTCGGCAACAAGGTGGCGAAAGCCGAGATCGCGATGATCAAGGTCGCGGTGCCGAACATGGCCTGCCAGATCATCGACTGGGCCATCCAGGCCCATGGCGGCGGCGGCACGTCGAACGATTTCGGGCTGACGCAGGCCTATGCGACCGCGCGTCTGCTGCGTCTTGCCGACGGGCCGGACGAGGTCCACAGGAACCAGATCGCACGGTTCGAGCTGAAGAAATTTTCGAACGCGTGAGGAAAGGCAGCAGCAGCTCACCAGCCGGCGCCCTCTCTTCCTTCTTCCCTTGCAAGGGGGAGAGTGTGCAGCAATGCGCATTGCGCTTTCAGTCCAGCACCTCCACCGTCGCCGAGCGCCCTGCGACCAGTGCCGTGCCATCCGGCACCGGATCCAGCGCGATGCGCACGGGCACGCGCTGGGCGAGGCGCACCCAGCTGAAGGTCGGGTTGACGTTGGCGAGCAGGCTGGCGCCGTCGGCGCGGTCGCGGTCCTCGATACCGGCGGCGATGCTCTCGACATGACCTGACAGCGTCACCTTCTCGCCCATCAGGCGGATTTGCACCTTGTCGCCCACACGAATGCGCGCGAGTTTGGTCTCCTCGAAATAGCCTTCCACATGCAGCGTGTCGGTATCGACCAGCGCCATCACGCCCTTCCCGGCTGTGACATAGGCGCCCGGACGCAGATCCATGTTGGTGATCACGCCGTTCACGGAGGCGTGGACCTCGCTGCGGTCGAGATTGAGCTGGGCCACCGCACGGTCGGCCACGGCCTGATCGACGGCTGCCTTGGCCTGAAGCTGGGTCGCCAGCACCTGCTCCTGCTTCTGCTGCGACACCGCGTCGGTCGTCAGCGCGCTGTAGCGCTTCAGATCGGCATTGGCCTGATCGAGCGTGGCCTGATGACCGGCCACCGCGGCATCGGCCTGCCGCAGCGCCAGCGCGAAACGTTCGCGGTCGATCCGGAACAGCACGTCGCCTCGATGGACCTTCTGATTGTCCTTGACCAGCACTTGCGTCACGAAACCGGACACGTCGGGTGCGACCTGCACCACGTCGGCGCGGACACGGCCGTCGCGGGTCCACGGCGATTCCATGTAATACACCCAGAGCTCGCGGCCGACGACGAGCGCCGCGACGACGGCAAGCACTGTCAGTGCGAGGCGACCGAGCCAGGGAAAATTCCCTTTCATGAGAGATACTCCGAGAGATAGACGACACCGCCGAGAAGGCAGACGAAAATTGCAAAGTCGAACAGCGCGCGGTGCCAGACCAGCCGGTAGAGATCGAAGCGATGCATGAGCCGGCGGAGAATCGCGCTCAGGATATAGGCGACGATGATCCACAGCAGCAGCGCCGGCACGAGCACGCCATAGATGTCGATCACATATCTCATGCCGCAACACTCTCGCCTGCGCGCGGCCGGTAGGCCGGCGCGTCCGGGAACAGGCCGCGGCGGATGCCGACGAGGCCGATCAGGGCGTCTTCCCGCGCCTTGTCGTTGGGATCCTTCACCGCCCGGGCCAGCGCCCGGTCGATGCTCGTCAGCAGTTCGACGGGCATCCCATCGCTTGCAAATCTGCGGCAGGCGATGGCGAGCTGGTCGAGCATGTCGTCGATCACGGAAATGGTCGATACCGCGAGCCCGTAGCGGGCCCGGCGAAGGTCGATGATGTTCAGGCCGATGCGGAGCTGGACGAGGCTGTCGGTATCGCGGCGATCGCTCTCGGAGAGAAAGGCGATCCGCTGCACCAGGAGCCCGAGCCGGTGCAGCATGAGGCCGGCAAATTCCGCGCGATCACCCTTGCCGCGGCGTTCCGCGGCGACCGCAAGCGTTGTCCAGTTCGACAGCACCAGGCGATTGGCGATCCACTCGGCGCCAACGCCGCGCGCGATCCGCGTCACGAGCTCGGCGATGACGACGCCGACGAAGAAGGCGACCGCGGAGTTCGCATAGGACGCAAAGTCCGCACTGTAGGTCGATTGCAGCGCCAGCAGCGTCGCCGTATTGGCCGCGAGAGCCATGCCGGTGCCGGCCGTCGCCGGCCGCGCGATCAGAAAGCCATAGAGCAGGAACGCCGGGGCCAGCGCCACGACCAGGACCTCGAGATGCGAGATCGCCGGCACCAGCGCGAACAGATAGATCGCGACCACCACGATCGCGACCAGCGACCACAGGCCGAAACTGCGGATGAAGCGCGCGGGTTCGTCCTGGGCTGCGAAGAACGAGCACGCCACCGCCGCCATCATCGGGGCCGACGCGCCGTCGGGCCAGCCGGTGCCGATCCAGAACGCACAGCAGATCAGGATGGCGCCGGCCGCACCGGCCGCGGACCACAGCGCAAGGCCGCGGTCCCGGTGGCGCACGGGCGCGGCGCCGGTCTCGGGATGAAAAGCAAGATCGAGTGTCGAGACGTCGTGGCCCTCGGCAATCGCCTCGGTCAGCGCGCGGCAGTCGCGCGAGAGGTCGACCAGCTCGCGTAGCCGCGACAACAGGCTGGTGGTGATGATCCGCTCCCAGGAGGCGTCGTCATCGAGCACCGCCTGTCGCTCCGCAATCATGGAGCGGATCCGCCCGGCCGGCTGCCGCGCACCGACGTCGCTGACGATCCATTGCGCAAGATCCTCCAGCAGCCGATTCAGCTCCGGCTGCCGGCGCAGGGCCTCCTCCCCCAGCGCGGCCAGACGGTCCTCGAGCGAGGCGACGACCGGCAGCAGCATCAGCATGCGCAGACGGATCTCGCCGAGGTTGCTTACGGCATTGCGATCCGCCAGCCGGTCATAGGCAAGATGGGTCGAAAGCGTATCGATCTCGACGATGTCGGTTGCGAGCTTGAGGCGCCTGGCGCGGTGCGCTTCGCTCGTACCGTCGCGCAGCAGCACGGCTCGGCTGAGATTGCGCGCATCGGACAACCAGTTGTCGACGCGGTGCGCGACGGCGGGCGCGACGCTGCGGGGAAACACGATGGTGGAAACGAGGCTGGCGCAGATGATGCCGAGCGAGATCTCCTCCAGCCTCGCCACCGCCGTGTCGAAGATGGCGGCTGGCTCGGACACGGAAGGAAAGCCGATCAGCGCCACGGTGTATCCGGCCAGCATGAAGACGTAGCTGCGCGGTGTGCCGTCGAGCAGCGACAGATAAAGGCAGAGCCCGACCCAGAGCGCGATCGCGAGGCAGAGCAGCTCGGGCGCATCGATCAGGTTCGGCACCAGCGCCACCGTCATGATCGCGCCGACCAGCGTGCCCATGACGCGAAAGAACGCCTTCGAGCTCGTTGCGCCCGCAAGCGGCTGAGACGTGATGTAGACCGTCGCCATCGCCCAATAGGGCCGCGGCAAGTCCATGGCCAATGCGATGACGAGCGCGAGAATTGACGCGGCAAACGTCTTTAACGCGAAAATGAGGTCCGCGTGGCGGACCAGAAAAGGCTCGTCTGCGCGCATGGCTACTTCGCCTCTGGACCGGTCTTGCCGTCCTGCAGGCGACCGGCCCGCCGTTCGATGCGCTGAAGCGTCTCGAAGGTTATCGCAAGTTCGTCCGCGCCGATATCCTTCAACAGGCTCGCCCGCACCCGGCGCAGCACCCGGTTGGTCTCCTCGACCTTGGCCTCGCCCGCCTTGGTCAAATGGAGCGTCTTGGCGCGGCGGTCGGTGGGGTCTTCCCTGCGCTCGACCAGCCCCTCGGCCTGGAGCAGGTCGATCAGGCGCACCAGCGACGGCCCCTCGATGCCGAGCTCGTCGGCGAGCACGCCCTGACGGACGTTCTCACCCTGCCTTGACAGCACCAGAAGCGGAATCGCGGTCGCATAGGACAGGCCGTGATCGGACAGGGCCTGGTCGGACTCGCGGCGCCAGATGCGGGCCAGGCGCGCGATGAGCCTGCCGAGTTCGGCATGGATGTGAGCCTGCGAGGGAGCCATGCCAATTAGATAGGACGCGAACTATTAGTTTGCAACTATATAGCCCGGCATATTGCAGCTGTTCACGCAAAAGCGACCGAGGACAACGCAGATGGGACTCGGGTCTCAGCCGCCGATGTCCGGCGCCAACACCAGCGCGCCGCTGGTGAGCGGCGGGCTGGTCGGCCAGTTGCTGGATATGCCGCCGACGCGCTAGCGCCCTCGCCTAGTTCACCACGTAAACATCGGGATCGGCGCTGGAGCTCGGCTTCTGGAAGGCATTGCGCAGGGCTGGCGAGATCGGGACGTTGTAGTTGAGGCCGTTCGGCGGCGTCGGGGATTCCAGCCACTTCCGGTAGAGGACCTCGATCTCCGGGCTGGCGTAAAGCTCTGCCGTGGCGCGATCGGCCAGCGCCTTGAACGGCGCGTCCTCCCGTCGCAGCATGATTCCGAAAGGCTCCGGCTTCGAGAACGCCTCCTCGCTGATCATGAACATCGCCGGTTCCTTCGAGCGGGCAATTGCGACTGCGAGCTGCACATCGTCGAGCGCATAGGCCTGGGCGCGATCGGTTTCCAGCAGCAGGAACGCTTCGGCCTGATCCACGGCCGGCATGATTCTGATGCCGAGATTGCGCTCGGTGTTGACCTTGGCAAGCTGGTTCAAATTGACCGAGCCTGCCACCGCCGTGACGGCCTTGCCCTTGAGATCGTCGATGGTGTTGATCTTCGCCGCCTTCTTGGCTGCGAATCGCGTCGCACTGAGGAAATGCGTGTTGGTGAACGCGACCTGTTTCTGGCGGTCGGCATTGTTGGTGGTCGCCGAGCAGTGCAGATCGAGCGTGCCGTTGACCATCAGCGGTATGCGGTTGGACGAGGTCACCGCGAGATACTCGACGCCGATGTCGGGCATGCCGAGCTGCTTCTTCACGGCGTCCACGATCTTCAGGCAGATGTCCATGGCGAAGCCGACAGGCTTCTGGTTGCCGTCGAGGTAGCTGAACGGCACGGACGCTTCCTGGTAACCCAGCGTGATCTTCTTCGTCTCCTTGACCTTCTGGAGCGTTCCCGACAGGTCTTCGGCGGAGGCGCCCCCGGCAAGACATGTGACGGCGAGGAGAATGGCGGGAAGACGCATCGGGGGCTCCTTGAGGGGATCATGGGCCACGTCGGCGCGCGGCCGCACACGGTGTAGCCCAGCGCCGAACCAACCGCCAGACGAGGTTCCGCCTATCAGCTATCACGGTTTTATATCGGCCTGAACAGGGGCGCCGCGCCCCATCCTATTCGCAGGTGAGCTGCTGCTCGAACCAGCCGGATAGCCGCTCCGACAGCGACGGCCACATCCGCTGAAAGCCTCCGAGCTTGCCGGCATTGGCGCGGTACATGGCCCGCAATTCCTGTTCGATCGCCGGAAGGTCAACGCCAACACAGGCCCCGTCCCGCGCGATGGTCTTGCCGGCGACGACGACCTCCTTCACCAGCGATGCATTCCCGCGCGCGAACAGCAGCGCCATGGGATCAACCGGCATGATCCGGTCGCGGTCGAGCCGGTCGAGATCTATCACGACGTAATCCGCCGGGTTGCCGGGACTGAGCTCGCCGCTTCCAGGTGCGCCAGTCGCCCGGCGGCCATTGCGGATCGCAAGCGCGAACAGCTCGGCCGGCGTCCATGTCGCCTTGAAGCCGAGGCCGCCATGGACCATCTGCACCAGCCGCATCTCGCGCAGGATGTCGTCGTCCTCGTCGAGCGCCAGCCCGTCGACGCCGACGGCGATGGCGCAGCCGCATTTATGCGCGGCGGCGATCGGAGCAAGCCCTGAGCGCAGATGCATGTTCGAGCTGAAATTGGTGACGATGCGCGCACCAGAGGCCGCGATCATCTCCAGTTCGTCCGGCCGAGCGTGGATGCAATGCGCCAGCGTCAGCCGCTCCGAGAGGAAGCCGATGTCGCGGAGCCAGCGCACCATGCCTAGAAAGTGCCGGTCGGCCCAGGCGCGCTGGTACACGGTCTCCAGCAGATGCATGTGGATGCGGCGGCCGGTTCGCGCCGAGTTCTCCGCGATCGCTTCCAGCAAGGGCTTCGAGCACCATTGCACCCCGGCTGGCCCGAGTTGCACGTCGACCATTGGACCGGCGATGGCGGCGGCAATGGCGTCGGTCAGCTCGATATACGCCTTTGGCGACATCGGCGCGCGGACGAACAGGTCTTCGATCGTCTCGCGCTCGTCGCTGGGGAGTTCTGCGAGAATCGGTTCGGCGTCCCCGTAGACGATCGGATTCTGGTCGCGCACGGCAAGCGCAAAGGCCATGCGAATGCCGACGTCGGACGCGGCCCTGGCAATCGCCTTGGCCTCGTCCAGCAGAGGCATGGTCCCGCTCGGGCGGGTGTAGTGCACCATCATCGCCGCGCAGCCGGCTTTGGCGGAACGTGCCAATGCGGAGGCCGCGGTCAGATACGGATCGACCGGCGAACCGAGCGCGGTCCGCAAGATCCAGCTTTCCAGCGGCATACCCACCGCGCCGAAGGACGATGCGGTGGCGCGGGCGTGGTCATGGGCGTTGACGAAGGCGGGAATGACGAAGGAGCGAGGCCCATGCCCCGCTCCTTCCGAGATGCCGGTGATGACGCCGCCATCGTGCCGCAGCACGACATTGTCGCTGATGCCGCGATCAGGGCCACGGGACAGGCTGGTTGCCGCAATCTCCGTGGCCATGAGCGCCTCTCCAAAATCAGTTGGCAGTATACACCAACTCCCGCTCCGCGCGCGGCGGCAGGAACTCGCGCGAGAACACCTCTGCCGGCGTCGGCGCGCGGGCGAGCTGATAGCCCTCGACCACGATGCCGATGGCGCGCGTCATGCGGTCGTCCTTGATGTCGCCGATGCCGATCTCCTTCATCTCCGGCGAGACGATCAGCTTGTCGAAGGAATATTGCAGCCGGCGCTTCTCGACCGCGACGTCGATCAGATTGTCGTAGTTCAGCGCCGCCTTCATGCCCGCGTTCTGATCCTTCGCCACCGCGATCGCGCCCTTGTTGATGGCGCGCACAAGGCCCGCCACCGCCTTCGGGTTGGAGGCGATCAGCTTCTTCGAGACCATCACGCCGTTGGAATAGAGATCGAGACCGTAATCACCGAACGAGAACCATTTGAAATCCTTGTCCGGATCCTGGCGATTGAGCACGAGATTGAAATAGCTGGTGATGTTGAAGACGAGGGCCGCATCGATGTCGCCCTTGATCAGCATCGGCTCCTGCAGGTTCGGGGCCATGTTGGAGATCTTGATCTTCTCGCCGTCGAGCCCGTTCTTGCGCGTGAACACCGGCAACAGGCGCGTCGTCGGCGTGCCCTGCGCACCGCCGAGCGTGTGGCCCTCGAAATCCTTGATGGTGTTGATGCCGCTGGTCTTCTTGGCGACGATCGCGAATGGCGGCTGGTTCCACATCATGTAGACCATGACCGGCGCGTCCTGCGGCTTGGTCGAGGCGTTCTGGATGATGGCGTTGACGTCGCCGAAGCCGGCGTCGTAGGCGCCCGACATGACGCGCGTGACGGTGGCGCCGGAGCCCTCGCCCTGGTCGATGACGACGTTAAGGCCTTCCTCCTTGAAGAAGCCGTTGTCCTTGGCATAGAAGAACGCGGCGTCGCTGCCTTGCGTCTTCCAGCCCAGCGTGAACTTGATCGTGGTTTCCTGGGCCGTTGCGACGCCCGCGGACAGGGCCAATCCCAGCAGTGCGGCAGTAACGTTTCTCAACATCGAGACCTCCTCAAGCTTCGTTGCGTGATGGTTCAAGAATTCAGGTGGCAATCACGTCGTTCTTGCGCGTGGCCCAGCCGGTGACCCGCCCCTCGATCAGCGAGAATACGGCGTAGAGCGCGACGCCGAGGCCGGCGAGCACGAACAGGCCGGCGAACACCAGCGGCACGTTGAAATTGGAGGACGCGGTCATCATGACGTTGCCGATGCCGCGATTGGACGCGACGGTCTCCGACAGCACCGCACCGACGAAGGCGTAGGAGATCGCGACCTTCAGCGAGGCGAAAAAGAACGGCATCGTTCGGGGCAGCCCGACATTCCAGAGGATGTCGAACTTGCTCGCGCCGAGAGCCTTCAGCACGTCCTCGAGCTCGGGCTCGGTGGTCGCAAGGCCCGTCGCGATGTTGACGACGATCGGGAAGAAGCAGATCGACAGGGCGGTGAGCACGGCCGGGACCGTGCCCGAGCCAAACCACAGCACGAAGATCGGCACCACAGCGACCTTCGGGATCGACGAGAAGCCGATCAGCAGCGGATAGCAGGTGTCGTAGGCTGTCCTGGACACGCCGATGACGGCGCCGAGGGCGACACCGAGCGCGACGCCAAGCACGAAGCCGAGCATGGTGGTCCCCAGTGTCTGCAGGATATGCGGCCACAGCACCGGGAAGCGCTGAAACAGCGTCACGAACACCTGCGACGGCCGCGGCAGCACGAGGTCGGACATGCCCGTCATCAGGCAGAACAGCTCCCAGCCGACGAAGAACAGCACGATCAGTCCGGCCGACCATGCCTTCTGCCTGATATCGATCCCGAGCATCAGCCTGCTCCCTGTTGAGCTGCAATGCGCGCATCCTCGATGAAGGCGCGCAGCTTCTGGTTCAACGCGACGAAATCCGGCTCGAAGGTCATGGCGACGGTGCGCGGCCGCGCGAACGCGACGCGGCTGTCGTCGAGGATGCGGCCCGGACGCGCGCTCATCACGCAGATGCGGCTGGCCAGGAAGCCGGCCTCGCGCAGATCATGGGTGACAAGCAGCACCGTCGGCTTGTGCGTCATCCAGAGGTTCTGGAGGATCGCCCACAGCTCCTCGCGGGTGAACTGGTCGAGCGCGCCGAAGGGCTCGTCGAGCAGCAGCATGCGCGGCTCGTGGATCAGCGCGCGGCAGAGATTGGCGCGCTGGAGCATGCCTCCGGAGAGCTGCCAGGGATAGCGGCTGCCAAATCCCTTGAGGCCGACCTGCTCCAGCAGCGCATTGGCCTTGTCGCGAAACTCGGTCTTTCGCAGCTTGCGGAAGTTGGAGCGGAACGGCTCGACGATCTTGAGCGGCAGCATGATGTTCCGCTCGATCGTCATCCAGGGCAGCATGGTCGGGTTCTGGAACGCCATGCCGACGCGCAGCGCCCGCGCCGCGACCTCGCGGCCGCCGACGATGACGACGCCGCTGGTCGGCTGCACCAGACCGGAGACGAGACGCAGAATGGTCGATTTGCCGCATCCGGACGGACCGACCAGTGCGACAAACTCGCCGTCGGCGATCCGCAAGCTGGTCGTCGACAAAGCGGGCACGGCACGGTCGCCGCGCCCGAAGGTCACGGAGGCCTCGGACAGCTCGATGGCAACAGGGCCGGAGCCTTCGGGAACGGGCTGGCCGTCAAGTTGGGCGTTGGGTTGCATGCGCATCACAGCCAAAGTGCATGCAAGCTGGATGCCAGCGCTCGACTCCCGGAAAATCAATGATTTGGCCAAACGACCTGCCGAACGGCGAGATTCGGATTAGGCAATCCGGACATCAAACTGCATGCAATTGCAGCGCTGGATTGGCGCGGGCCTGTGCTAAAGAGTGGCTTCGACCCTCCCCTCAAGGATTCGCCGATGGCGGCGCGCCCCACCAGCAAGACTTCTGAATCATCCGACAAGGTCAGCGTGATCTGCCGTGCGCTCAGGCGCGCGATCATCGAGCAGGCACTCGAGCCCGGTGCAAAGCTGCCTGAGGATTCGCTGGGCGAGCGTTTTGGCGTCAGCCGCACCATTGCCCGCCACGCGCTGGGGCAGCTCGCCGCGGAAGGGCTGGTCGAGCTCCGCCGCAACCGGATCGCGGTGGTGGCGACGCCGAGCTGGCAGGAGGCGCGCGACGCCTTCGATATCCGCATCGAGCTCGAACGTCTCGTGGTCCGCCAGCTCGCAGGCAAGCTGACCAAGACGCAGATCGCCGAGCTGAATGCCCATGTCGATGCCGAGGATCGCGCGCGCGGCGGCACGGACGCCATCTCGATCCGGCTTGCCACCGAATTCCACATCCTGCTCGCGCACATGACGAACAGCCCGATCCTGGTGCGCTATGTCAGCGAGGTCGCGTATCGCTGCTGCCTGACGCTGTCGCTCTACAGCCGGCCGCATTCCACCGAATGCGCCATCAACGAGCATCGTGCCATCATCGCCGCGCTCGCCAAGGGCGACGAGGCCAAGGTGATGGAATTGATGCACCATCACCTCGATTCCGTGGCAAACCGTGCGCTGGTCGCCCCTACCCCGCAGCGCGGCCGCGATCTGCTCGATATCCTCGCGCCGTATGCCGACGAGGTGACGAGCGACCGCGTCGTCAAGCTGCCCAAGGTCGCGCGCCGCTAAGGCGCAATAGGTTGCGCCTTAGCTTTTTTGTTTGCGCATGATCTCGTCGGAAAACCGCTGCACACTTTTCCGGATCATGCGCGTGTTAAGCCTCGATCCCGCGCTGAACCAGAATCCGCTCGGCGCTGTCGTTCCAGACGTCCATCTTCACGATCTGCCCGCCCCGAACGACGAAGCGATCGACGTAGCGATTGCCCTCGAACGGGGTACCGTCCATCCACTCGCCATAGAGCGTGCCGACGCTGTAGACGACCGTCTCGTCCGCGCCCGGGCAGACGTCGAAGCGGTCCATCTTCTTCTTGACCCAGCGGTAGCGCTTCGCGTTGAAGCCGGTCGGGCCACGCGGATGATCGAACTCGCGCCCGCCGGTAAAGGTGATCACGGTGCCCGGCTTCATATAGGCCGCAGCCGCGTCAGGATCGGGTATCATCGAGGCCGTCAGGTAGGCTTCGACGATCTCGGCGTCGGTCATCGGGCTTTCGGCTTTTGCGGGGGCGGACATGGCGGGTTCTCCAAGGTCTGGACAGTCTACAATTCGCACTTCAAACTGCATGCACATTTTTTGAACAATTTGATATCAGAACTGCACACAATCTGGGGCTGCCCCCACTTGGCGCTTCCGCTAGGCTAGCACAGCTGAATTTGATGCCATGACCACGCAGACCGCCTTCGACCAGATCTTCCGTAATGCGCTGTTGCGATCGTCCGCCACACCCGTCGATATCGGCATGAAGGGCGGCCGCATCGCCGCGATCGAGCCAAAGCTCGCCTGCGAGGCCGTCGAGGTCGACCTCGGTGGGCATCTGGCCCTGCCCGGCTTCGTCGACACCCACATCCATCTCGACAAGGCCTGCCTGCTCGGCCGCTGCGGGCATAATCACGGCAGCGTCTCGGAAGCGATCCGTGCCGTCGCCGGGATGAAGAAGGATTTTACGGTCGAGGACGTCTACGCGCGCGGCGCGAAGGTGCTCGAACGCGCCATCGTGCACGGTACGACGCGCATGCGCACCCATGTCGAGATCGACCCGCGCATCGGCCTGCGTGGCTACGAAGCGATCAAGACGCTCAAGCGCGACCATGCCTGGGCCATTGACCTCTCGCTCTGCGTCTTCCCCCAGGAAGGGCTGACAAACGATCCCGGCAGCGAAGAGTTGCTCATCCAGGCACTGCGCGACGGCGGCGAGGCGATCGGCGGCTGTCCCTATATGGACACCGACCCGAACGCGCATCTCGAACGCATCTTCGATCTCGCGCAGGAATTCGACGTCGACGTCGATCTCCATCTGGATTTCGATCTCGATCCGTCCTGGTGGCACCTCGACGAGGTCTGCCGGCAGACCGAGCGGCGCAGCTATCAGGGGCGCGTCGCGATCGGCCACGCCACGAAGCTCTCGGCACTGCCACCGGAGCGCTTGAAAGCGGCCACCGCGCAACTGGCAAATGCCGGCGTCGCCGTCACCGTGCTGCCCGCGACCGACCTTTATCTGATGGGGCGCGAGGCCACCCACAATGCACCGCGCGGGTTGACGCTCGCACACAAGCTCGTCGACAACGGCGTGCTGTGCTCCGTCGCCACCAACAACGTGCTCAACCCCTTCACCCCGTTCGGTGACGCTTCGCTGCTCCGGATGGCGAACTTCTATGCCAATGTCGCGCACGCCTCGGTCAGCGACTTCGACACCTGCCTCGATCTCGTGACCGACCTGCCGGCGCGGCTGATGAACCTTGACGACTACGGCACCAAGGTCGGCAACCCCGCCGATCTCATCGTGCTCGACACGAAGGACAGCCGCTTCGCCATCGCCGAGCTGCCGGATGTCTTGATGGGGTTCAAGAATGGCCGGCAGACGTTTGAACGGCCGCGTCCGACGCTGTTTTCACCGCGGAGCTGAACGGCGCCACAACGATCAACGGAGGAACCGATGGCCTTCGACACAATCTTCCTCAATGCGCGCTTCGACGGCGGGTCCCGGCATCACTTCGCGGTCAAGGATGGGCGCATCGCCGCGATCACGCCCGCTGACCAGCCCCCGACCGGCGCTGCGGCGATCGATCTTGATCAGGCCCTCGTCGTCCCCGGCTTCGTCGAGGGCCATATCCATCTCGACACCAGCTTCTATGGCGATGCCTGGCGTCCGCACAAGCCGTGCACCAACGGATTCGACGTGCATGAGCGCGTCGCCTTCCAGGCGCAGAACATGGCCGAGGCTGCGCCGATGGACGTGCGGGCGCGCAACCAGCTCGATCTCTGCATCGCCCACGGCACCACGCAGATGCGCAGCCATGTCATGGTGGATGGCTCGGTCGGGCTGAAATCGATCGAGACGATCCTGCGCGTGCGCGAGGAATACCGGGGCCTGATCGACATCCAGCTCGTCGCCTTCCCCCAGAGCGGCATTCTGGCGAGCCCCGGCACGCCGCAATTGCTGGATGAGGCCATCGGGCTCGGCGCCGACCTCGTCGGCGGGCTCGATCCCGCGAGCTTTGATCGCGATGTCGAGAAGCACCTCGACGTCGTGTTCGGCGTGGCCGAAAAGCATGGCGTCGATGTCGACATCCATCTGCACGACATGGGCACCCTCGGCGCCTTCGAGATCGAGCAGATCGCGGCGCGCACGCGCGCGCTCGGCATGGAGGGCCGTGTTGCCATCAGCCACGCCTACGGGCTCGGCGATATTCCGGCAGATCACCTCAAGAAGATGGCGGAGGTTCTTGCCCGCTCGGGCGTCGCAATCATGACCAATGCGCCGGGGGCGCGGCCGTTTCCACCGATTCTCGCCCTGCGCAACGCTGGCGTCACCGTCTTCAGCGGCAATGACAACATCCGCGATTCCTGGTGGCCCTATGGCGACGGTGACATGCTGCGCCGGGCAACCACGCTCGGCTATCGCTCCGGCTTCAACATCGACGAAGAACTGCGCGTCGCATTTGACATCGTCACCGCATCAGGCGCCAAGGCGCTGCGCCTCGAAGGTTACGGCCTGCGTGTCGGCGCCAAGGCCGACTTCGTGACGCTGAATGCGGCCCATATCCCCGAGGCCGTCGTCGCGGTGCCGCAGGGGCGCTCCGTGTACAAGGAGGGGAAACTTGTCGCTGCAAACGGCCAGGTTGTCGGCAAACGCGCCTAACCGTTCAATCGTACCGTCAAGCCCTCCCCGAGCCTCCGAGTCCGGTAGAATCCCGGTCCGTAGCCCAACGCGTTGCGACAAGGATCAGGTAATCTTACTAAGACCTTGCACTGACCATCTGCGTACACGGGAGTTTGGTTATGTTCAGCGCATTCAACAGTATCGACTATCATTCCATCCGGGCCAGCACGCCAGCCGAGACCGCCGTCAAGCGCCTGAATGGAATCGGCGAAGTCCTGTCGGGCCTCGACATCACGGCAATCCACACACAGGACGAGATGGCACGCGCGCTGTGGACGCTGGATACAGCCGACAAATGCGTTCGCCTGATCCTGACCGAATTCCGCAGCGAGCGGACAACGGACATCGTGCGCAAGGCCAACAGCCTGATCGATCTGATCGAGGCCGCCCGCGACGAAGTCTCGGGCTATCGCGGCGGCAGCAGGGTCCTGAGCTGAATGGGCCCCGGCGTCAGCGCTTGATCTTCGCGAGGATCTTGTCCGCCTCGGTGCGCCAATCGGCGCTGCGGGCGAACTCCTTCGTGCCCCTGGTGCCGAACAGGCCTTCGTCGGCGAGATCGGCCACCCAGGCCTGACGTTCGGCCGTGCCCTGCGCCGACCATGGCGTCAGCCCTGCCTCCCGTACGGTGTCCGCGACTTCGCGCACCTCTTCGGCACGGCGACGGCCGTGCTCGATCACGCGCTGGAAGAAATAAGCGCCCTGCTTCTCCCAATTGATGCTCGGGAAGGTTTCCGTGAGCGACGCCAGCACCGCATCCTCGACGCCATAAGCGCGCGCGGTGGTGAAGCTTTCGATGACCATGGCCTCCAGTCCCTTGATCATGATGCTCCGGCACATCTTGACGGCCGACGACACCCCGAGCTTGTCGCTGGCAACCTTCGCCGCAAAACCGATCGCGTTCAGTAACGGCTCCAGCTCTTTCGCGCCGGGGCCGCCGAGCAGCAGCGGCACTTTGATGCGATACGGCGGTACCGAGGTCATCACCGCGCCCTCGACATAACGCCCCGCGGCGCCATCGATCAGCGCCGCGGCGCGCTGCTTGGCGCCGGGAGAGGCCGAGTTGAAATCGAGGAACCATGTGCCCTGGTTGATCGCGGCCGCGCAGGCCCTTGCGACCGGAACGGCCTGGCTCGCCGTGACCGCAGAGATGATGAAATCGGATGTCGCGGCCAGCTCGGCATGAGAGGCTGCGAGTGCCACTCCGAACCTGGCGGCATGCTCCCTGAGAGCCGCGCGCTGCTCGCCTCCGAGCTTGATGTCGTAGGCGGCGACCCTGATGTCCTGCAGGCGCAAATCCTCAGCCAGAATCCGGCCAACTTCACCATAGCCAACCAGCCCGATCTGCCAGCGTTTGAGATCACCCGCCATCAGTTCAGTCCTCGAATCGTTTCATCGAACAGCTCCTCGACCGCATAGCGGCGCGGGATCAGCGCCTGCTGGAATGCGTAGTCGACAATCAGCTCGAGCGGCTTCCCGTTCGCCTCGATGCCGAACGGAACGAGGTCGGGTGAGCCCGCCGGCCCCGTCCGCACCTTGTTCTGCTTCAACAGATCATAGACGCCCGCAACCACATCAGGCCGCGATTTCGCCAGCCTCTCTGTCACGACCACGAGATGATTGACCGGGACGACACCGCGGCGGGCGTACCATTTTGCGGCTTCCGCGGCCGGATCAGGAAAAAGCGGCTTCAGCCTGGGGTCGTTCGAGGTCTCGCCGAGGACCGCATCGAGCTCACCGTCGAGCAGCATCTGCAGGACTTTCTTGTCCTTCGGTGCGCGCTCGGTGGTGTCGACATATTCGGCGACGTGCGGATCTTCAAAGGTGACCCAGCGGACCCTGTCGAGGTTGACGCCATAATCGTTGGCGAGGATGCCCCTGATCCACGCCCCCGTCGTCGTGGTGAAGGAGCGGATGCCGACGCGCTTGCCTTCGAGATCGGACGGCCCGAGCTTCCCCTGCACAGGATTGTAGAGCGCGTAAGCATGCTGGAAGCGGCCGAGCATCGTCGCCGGCAGCAGCACCAGCGGCTTGCCATGCGCCTTGGCCATCAGATAGGTGACGATCGCCATCTCGCAGACGTCAAAGGCCTGCTCGCGCACCATCGGCTTGAACGCCGTGTTGGTCGGCGTGTACTCGATGAAGTCGAGGTCGAACAGGTCGGAGCGGAGCTCACCGCTCTTCACCGCCTGGACATGGGGGTGACTGCCGAGCACGGCCTTCAGCCTGAGACGATCCATCCGCCCGCTCCGGTTCTCTTCAGACGTCCTCGGGATTGTCGACGTAGACGAGCCCCGCTTTCGCCAGCGCCTCGCGCATGCTGTACATGTCGAGACCGAGCTCGCCCGAGGCGAGCCGCTTGCGCTTGCCGCCCTCGTCTGCGTTTCGCTTCTTCGCCTTCTCGGCAACTTCAGCCGCATGACGCTTCGGCACCACCACGACGCCATCATCATCGGCCACGACGATGTCACCGGGATCGACATTGACGCCGGCGCAAACCACGGGGACGTTGACCGAGCCGAGTGTCGCCTTCACCGTGCCCTTGGCCGAGACAGCGCGCGACCACACCGGAAACTTCATCTCGTGCAGCGCTTTGACGTCGCGGCAGCCGGCGTCGATGATCAGCCCCTGCACGCCGCGCGCCTGGAGCGAGGTTGCGAGCAAGTCCCCGAACATGCCGTCGGTATTGTCGGTGGTGCAGCCAACGACGAGAATGTCGCCCTTCCTGCACTGCTCGACCGCGACATGGATCATCCAGTTGTCTCCGGGCTGCGCCAGCACGGTGACGGCCGGACCGGCAATCGACGCCCCCGCCCAGACCGGGCGCAGATACGGTTTCATCAGGCCGATACGGCCGTAGGCCTCGTGCACTGTCGAGACACCGTACTCCGCCATACCGGCGGGATCGGCTCGCTCGATATTGCGAACGACGACGGGCTTCATGCCAGTTCCTCCGCAACCGTCGGGAACAGGCGCTGATAGGCCTCGCCATAGGTCATGGGCACGCCAGTGTTGCGGCTGCCCTGGATGCCGCGGTTGAGTGCCACGCGCTCGTAATAGCCCCAAAGATGCTTCTGTGCGGCGAGGATCTGGAACGCCTCGTACTTCTCCTTCCAGACCTCGTCGATCTTGAGCAGCAGGTCAGGCTTGTAATTGCACTGCTCGGGCTGGTGAGGCTCGAACAGGAATACTGGAGGCGCGGAGTATTTGTACTGCGCGCCGGGCTTGTGGCCCATCGCCTGCGCGACCACGCGCGTCTCCTGCGCGAAATGCGCGGCGTTCGGGTGGTCAAAATTATAGGGATCTTCCAGCGCATGGGTCAGCACGAAGCTCGGATTGAGCTCGCGGTAGATGTCGACCATGCGGTCGAAATGCGCCTCGGTGAGCTTGAGCGGATAGTCGCCGCAGTCGAAGAACTCGATCTCTGCGCCGAGCAGCTTTGCCGCGCGCTCCGCCTCGTCCTTGCGGCCGGCCTTCACCGATTCCAGCGTCGCACCCTTTTCCTTCCAGGCGAACTGGCTCTCGCCGCGCTCGCCGAAGGACATGCAGACGATCTTCATGCGATAGCCCTTCTTCGCATGCAGCGCGATGGCTCCGCCGGCGCGCCAGACAAAATCGCCCGGATGGGCGGTGACGACAAGGCCTGTTTTCACGGGAATGCTCCCCTCTTTGGTTGATAGCAACGTATCGATCACGGCACCGTCATGGGTCGAACCCGAAAAGCCGCGCGGGATTGCCGACGAGGATCTTCTGCTGGAGTTCCGGCTCCGGTGCGAACAGCGGGATCAGATCAACGAGGTCACCGTCATTCGGCATCATTTTGACGTTGGGATGCGGCCAGTCGGTCCCCCAGATGACGCGGTCTGCTGAGGTCTCGACGATCTTTCGCGCGAACGGCACCGCGTCCGCGAACGGCGGACCGCTGGAGGACACCCGCTCCGAGCCGCAGATCTTGACCCAGCATTTTTCGTCGCGCTCCATCAGTTCGATCAGGATCCTGAACGGCAATTGATCGAGCCCTTCGGCAGCCTTCACCCGCCCCATGTGGTCGATGGTGTAGCTTAGCGGCAGCCTCGCCAGCATGTCGGCATAGTCAGGCAGGTCGATTGCGTCGAAATGCAGGTCGATGTGCCAGCCGAGCGGTGCGACCATCGCGATGACGCGGTTGAACACGCTCTTGTCGGGGACGCCGCCGAGATGGCGGACGAAATTGAAGCGGCAGCCGCGGAAACCGCCCTCATGCAGCACGCGAAGCCCGCGCTCGGTGATGGTGTCGTCGATATTGGCGACCGCGCGATAGGCGCCGTTGCTCTGCGCGATGGCGTCGAGCGCCACCGTGTTGTCGGTACCGTGCACGCTGGCATTGACGATGACGGCACGCTCTACTCCGAGCTTGGCATGCAGCACGCGGAAATCCTCGAGCGGTGCGTCCGGCGGCGTGTAGGTCCGATCCGGCGCGTAAGGGTACTTCGCGCCGGGCCCGAAGATGTGGCAATGCGCGTCGCAAGACAGTTTTGGCAGCTTGAATTTCGGCGTGCGCGTGTTCGGATCGGGCGGTGGAATGGTCGGCGTGTACATCATCGTCATCAGGTGAACCGCCGAACGAGAACGCTTTTTTCAGGTCTTGCTGCTGACGACCGGCCGCCGCCGCGCCGGGGCAGCCTGATCCAGCGCAGGCGCCTGGAACGCAGCAACGGTCGCCTGCACCAATTGCTCGATGGCGCTGGCAGCATCGCTGCCGTCGGCCTCGCCGCGCGACAGCCGCGAGACGCGGTCCGGCGTCACCAGCGAGTAATAGAGCGCGCCGAGCAGAAAGTGACTGCGCCAGACGATATCGGTGCGTGGAATGTGCGGCAGGCTGTCGTGCACCGCATCGATGAAGGCATGGCTGGTGTCGTCAAAGGTCTGCGCGATGATTTTTCGCGTAACTTCGTTGCCCTCGGCCGACATTACGGCGCGCAGCCGCGTGAAGCGCGCGCCGCCGCCGGCAAGATCGCTGCCCGAGGTGAAGGCCGGCACCACATAGGCGCGCACGATCGCCTCCAGCCGGTCCTGGAGATCGCGCACCCGCCTGGCGGCGGCGAGCAGCTCGGAGCGGCGCAGATTCATCGGCCCGCAATGACGCCGGTAGATCTCCAGCAGCAGGCCGTCCTTGGTCTTGAAATGATAGGTGACGCTGCCGGGATTGGCGCCGGCGGCCTGCGCGATGTCGCGCACCGAAACGGCATTGAATCCGTTGGTGGCGAACATCTCCTCGGCCGCGACGAGGATCGCCTCGCGCATGTTCGGCTTGCGGGCCGTTTCCTTGCTGGTGGGCTTGCGTACCATGTGATTTGTACTATCGTACAAAAGATCAGGTCTCGTCAACAAGAACCAAGGGCCGCGCCCCGATGGCTCCGAGACCGCCATATGCGCACAAACGCCCTCTAGGAGTGCTGGGAATGCTGGGTTTGAACAAGACGATCGGCCGCTTGATGCTGGGTGCCGGCCTGTTGCTGTCGGGGAGCGCCGCGCAGGCCGCTGACACCTATCCGAGCAAGCCGGTTCATATCCTCGTGCCCTATGCCGCCGGCGGCGCTGTCGACGTGCTCGCGCGCACGCTCAGCCAGGCACTGGCCAAGACCTGGGGCCAGCAGCCGGTGGTCGACAACCGGCCCGGCGCGGGCGGAATCGTCGCCTCGCAGGCGCTGGCGCAGGCGGCACCCGACGGCTACACGCTGATCCTGGTCGCGAGCGGCCATCCGCTGAACCAGTTCATCTATCCGAGCGTGCCCTACGACACCTTCAAGGATTTCACCGCGATCAGCGAAGTCGCCTCCTCGCCGCTCGCGATCGTCGTTGCCAAAGACAGCCCCTACAAGACCCTCGGCGATCTCCTCGCCGCCGCAAAGAAGGACCCGGACAAACTCTCCTACGGCATGTCCGGCAACGGCACCTCGGCGCATCTCGCCGGCGAGCTGCTCAAATACATGTCGGGCACCAAGATCGTCGCAATCCCCTACAAGGGCGGCGCTCCGGCGCTCACGGCGGTGATCGCCGGCGAGATCCCGCTCAGCATCAATCCGCTTGCGGAGGCGATCGGTCAGCTCGAAGGCGGCCCGGTGCGCGCGCTCGCGGTGACCTCCGCCGAGCGCTCCAAGGCGCTGCCGAATGTCCCGACCGTCGCGGAGTCGGGCGTACCCGGCTATGACGTCTCGGTCTGGTGGGGTGTGCTTGGTCCGGCCAAGATGCCGCCGGAGATCGTGGCGAAGCTCGAGACCGATTTGAAGGCGGTGTTGCAGGACCCGAACGTGTTGTCGACGCTCGGCAAGATTGGCGCCGCGCCGGTCGGCTCCGCCGCCAAGGATTTCGACGCCTATATGCGTGCCGAGGCGACCAAATGGGAGCCGGTGCTGAAGGCCGCTGACATCCGCGCCCAGTGAGGAAGTCGCCGATCGCGGTGACGATATCAGCGACACGCTGCAGCCTGACCTCGGCTCGGCAACCGAAGTCGAACGCACGACGCGGCTGCTGCACAAGCTGCTCGTGACGCGCGAAGCTGCGAACGATTGGCATTCGCTGACATCGCTGCGCCGGGTGCTGATTCCGTTTGCTGCAAATCAACGCAACAACATGGATAAAGCGTCATTTGTCCTCGGCACCGCGCTGAGCGACCAAAGCTGCGGATTGCAGGAGACCGGGAATGAACAAGCCGTTGTTGTTGACGCTCCATCGCTGGATCACACTGGTCTTTGCGCTTCCCCTGCTCGCGATCATCGCGACTGGCCTCATCCTGTCCTTTGAGCCGCTGGCGCAAATCAGCGCCGTTGGCGGCCCGCCGATCGCCTCCACCCGCATCGTCGACCTGGTGAAACGATATGATCCGGATGGCAAGGCACGCGGGCTTTCGATCAATGCCGCCGCGCAGCGGATGACATTGCAAGGCGCGGGAGCGCCCGCGATCGATCTCGCTACCGGCGAACCCGCGGTCACCGGCTCCAGCCTCTCCGATCTCTTCATGTGGGCGCGCGGCACGCATGAGCGGCTGCTCGGCCAGGCGTGGCTGGTCACGAGCTCCACCGTCGCCATGGTCATCCTGATGGTGCTTGGCATCCTCATGGGACTGCCGCGCCTGCGCAACACGCTGTCGGGATGGCACAAGGGGACTGCCTGGTTCGCATTGCCGCTGATCCTCCTGAGCCCGCTCACCGGCCTCTGCCTGGCGTTCGGCTTGACGTTTCAGAGCGCGTCCGCTCCTGCCAGCGGCGGCCGTCCGCTGCCACTGCCCGAGGCGGTTGGCATGGTCGCGGCCTCCCACGACTTGTCGCACGTGATCTCGATCGGCGTGCGCGGCGGACGCATGATGGCGCGGGTCTACGAGGGCGGAGAGCTGCGCGCCTATGCCGTCAGTTCGTCAGGCGTCACGCCGTTGCCGCGCAACTGGCCGCGCCTGATTCATGAAGGAAACTGGTCGGCCTTGATCGCCTCGCCGCTCAATGTCGTGACGTCGATCGCGCTGCTCACACTGCTCTCGACCGGCCTGCTGATCTGGGCGCGGCGAAAGCTGCGCAAGCCGCGATCGCGTGGAGACGAGCGGACGGAGACCACCGTCGCGAAGGCCGCCTGACCGCAGCCGTTCAGCTTTTCGCCCTCGCCCGCATCTTCTCTTGCGCCGGGTGACGCTGCAGGAACTCGGTATTGTCGCCTCCCCCTGACGGCCGAACTGCGCTATTGCTACGCAATCATGACTCGCCGAACCGGCAGCGCCGATCTTCCCCTGCACACTGGCCGGGTTCCGCCCTGGCTTGCGACCCGCATGTCGTCGCTCGGCGCGATCGTCACGCAGGCGATCGTGCATCATTACGGGCGCGACGCGTTCCTCCAGCGGCTGTCGCATCCGTTCTGGTTCCAGTCGTTCGGCGCCGTGATGGGGATGGACTGGCACTCCTCGGGGATCACCACCTCCGTGATCGGCGCGCTGAAGCGCGGGCTCGGCCCGCTCCAAGACGAGCTCGGCATTTATGTCTGCGGCGGCCGCGGCCAGCATTCGCGCAAGACGCCGGACGAGCTGATGCAGCTCGGCGACCGCGTCGGCTTCGACGGTGCAAAACTCACGCGCGCCAGCCGCCTGGTGGCCAAGGTCGACAGTGCCGCGGTCCAGGACGGTTTCGACCTTTACCTGCACGGCTTCTTCGTCACCGCGGACGCCAAATGGACCGTGGTGCAGCAGGGCATGAACGGCGACAAGCGGCAGGCCCGCCGCTATCACTGGCATTCCGAGGCGCTGAAGAGTTTTGTCGAGACGCCGCACAGCGCGATCGAGGGGCCGCGGCAGGGCGAGATCGTCAATCTCACCGACCATCGTGCCGGTGTCTCGCGCAGCGCGCAGCTCGAGCTGCTGAGCGATCTCGGCCCCGATCGCATCCTCTCCGAATTCGAACGGCTCACCGGCACGGCGTCCGAGCCGGCGCAGGCGATGCTGCCGCATCTGATCATGCCCGCCCATCACGACGTCAGGCCGAAAGACGTGTTCGCGCGCCGCCTGCACGGCACGCTGGCAGCCGCCGCCGAGCGCGGCCCGGTCGACTTCCCGGAGCTGCTGCTGACGCCGGGTGTCGGCGCGCGCACCGTGCGCTCGCTCGCGATGGTCGCCGAGGTGGTGCACGGCGCACCCTATCGCTTCGACGATCCCGCGCGCTTCTCGCTCGCCCATGGCGGCAAGGACCGGCATCCCTACCCCGTCCCGATCAAGGTCTATGACGAGACCATTCGCGTGCTGAAGGGCGCGATCCAGAACGCGAAGCTCGGACGCGACGAGGAGATGCAGGCGGTCAAGCGTCTCGACGATCAGGCGCGCCGGCTGGAGCGCACTGCGCGCGGCCCGTCGGTAGAGTCGTTCATCGCAGTTGAACGTGCCGCATCGCCTGAACTCGACGGGCGTTCCGTGTTCGGCTGGGAACGCGACCTCGCGGCGAAGAAGCTGACCGGCTCTTGATCCCTATCCGCGTCCCGGCGCACGCGGCGCGGTCTTGCGCTGCTGCTGGCTGGTGTAGGCATCCCAATGGCTCCAGCTGCCGTCGCTGAGGCTCCGCAGGTCGGTCGTGAGCGGCCGCCGCGTGCGCTTGTCGTGGTCCGCGATCACGCGCTCCGACTGCGCGATCTTGCGCTTGAGGTCCGCGATCGTCTTCTGGGTCTGGCCGGTCCGCTTGGAGGACGCGATCTCGCCCATCATGAAGCGCGCGGTCTCGAGCGCCTTCAACTCGGCGCGGTTCTTCTTCAACTGGACCCGGTGCCAGGCGATGTTGCTGTCGCTGTCCGCAACCATGTGGGAACTCCGCTGATTCGCTCCCGTAGTGTAGCGCGCGCCGAATCGGCGCCGCAACGCCCCTGCGGCGGCGAAACTACGGTCTTATGACGCGAGAATTGCGCGCTTAGCGCTCGGCAAAGGCCTTTTCGACCACGAACTGCGCCGGCTCGCCGTGGTTGCCCTCGACAAAGCCCCTCTCGCCCAGAAGCGTGCGGGTGTCGGCAACGAGCGCTGGGCTGCCGCAGATCATGACACGGTCGTGGGCGGCTTCCAGCGCCGGCAGGCCGATATCGGCGAACAGTTTGCCGGAGGTGATGAGGTCGGTGATGCGGCCGCGGTTGCGGAAGGGATCGCGGGTCACGGTCGGATAATAGATCAGCTGGGCGCGGATATAGTCGCCGAGCATCTCGTCGTTCGGCAGATGCTCGGTGATCATCTCGCCATAGGCGAGTTCCTTTACGTGCCGGCAGCCGTGCAGCAGCACGACCTTCTCGAACCGCTCGTAGGTTTCGGGGTCCTTGATCACGCTCAGGAACGGCGCCAGGCCGGTGCCGGTTCCGATGAGGTAGAGGTTGCGCCCCTCTTCCAGATTGTCGATCACCAGCGTGCCGGTGGCCTTGCGGCTGACGATGATTTCGTCGCCTTCCTTCAGGTGCTGGAGCCGCGAGGTCAGCGGACCGTCCGGCACCTTGATCGAGAAGAATTCGAGGGTGTCCTCGTAATTGGCGCTGGCGACGCTGTAGGCCCGCAGCAGCGGCTTCTCGCCGACCTTGAGCCCGATCATGGTGAACTCGCCGTTGCGGAAGCGGAAGGTCGGGCTGCGGGTGGTCTTGAACGAGAACAGCGTGTCGGTCCAGTGGTGGACGCTCAAGACGCTTTCCTGGTTGAAATTGCTCATCTCACCCTTCCGTGTCGCTTCCAGTGCGGTTCGAGGCGGTCAGCTATGCGTCGTTTGTATACGATCATTCGTATACTAATGAATAATCCCGCTTGCTCCCGCGGTCAAGGCTGCCCAAGATCGCGAGCGTTGCAGTTAAGGACAAGGACCCCTTCCATGGCGCATGACGCACCCCAGGCCACCGGACCTTCGAAACTCGTGATCCGGAATATCGGTCTGATCCTCTCCGGAGCGCTGGAAAAGCCGATCCTGGACGGCGACACCATCGTCGCCGAGAACGGCAAGATCACCGCGATCGGCCGCCACAAGGACCTCAACACCGAAGGCGCGACCACCATTGTCGATGCCAACGGCACGACGGTGACCCCCGGCCTGATCGACAGCCATGTCCACCCCGTCGCGGGTGACTGGACGCCGCGGCAGAACCAGACCGGCTGGATCGACAGCTCGCTCCATGGCGGTATCACCACCATGATCTCGGCAGGCGAAGTGCACATGCCCGGCCGCCCCCGCGACGTCGTGGGGTTGAAGGCGATGGCGATCTTCGCCCAGCGCGCGTTCTGGACCTTGCGCCCGGGCGGCGTGAAGGTTCACGCCGGTGCCCCCGTCATCGAATGCGAGATGGTCGAGGAAGACTTCAAGGAATTGGCGGCCGCCGGCGTCAAGCTGCTCGGCGAAGTCGGCCTTGGCGGCGTGAAGGACGGACCTACCGCGCGAAAAATGGTCGGCTGGGCGCGCAAATACGGCATCCAGAGCACGATCCACACCGGCGGCCCTTCGATCCCCGGCTCCGGCCTGATCGACAAGGACGTGGTGCTCGAGGCCGACACCGACGTGGTCGGCCACATCAACGGCGGCCACACCGCGCTTCCCGACGACCAGATCCGCTGCATCTGCGAGGGGTGCAAGCGCGGGCTCGAGATCGTTCACAACGGCAATGAGCGCTCGGCGCTCTACACGCTGCGCATCGCGCGCGAGATGGGCGACCTGCATCGCGTCATCCTCGGCACCGACGGGCCGGCCGGCTCCGGCGTGCAGCCGCTCGGCATCCTGCGCATGGTCTCGATGCTGTCCTCGATCGGCGAGCTGCCCGCCGAGATCGCGTTCTGCCTTGCCACCGGCAACACCGCGCGGATGCGGCAGCTCGACTGCGGCCTGATCGAGGTCGGCCGCTCCGCCGATTTCGTCATCATGGACAAGGCGCAGCATTCACCCGGCAAGACCATCCTGGAGAGCGTGCAGCTCGGCGACCTCCCCGGCATCGGCATGACCATCATTGACGGCATCGTGCGCACCCAGCGCAGCCGCAATACCCCACCCGCTGGCAGGGTACCGGAAGTGGTGGCGAAGTGACGCAGCTTCAAGCGCATTGAACAAGTCTGCTGCCTGCTGCGTCTAACGCAGGCGGCCCTCGGCGGCGGCGTTCATTTGCTGGACCATCGAGCGAGACATGAAAAACTCATCGCGGATAGCCGTTGGCGTTGCTGGCGCGGTAGCGGGCTATATCGCGACCTTTATGCTGTTCTCGCTGCTCGATTTCGGCAACCGCGCCGACCCGATCACATCGGGCCTGCTGGGGCTATTTTTTTACTCCCCGATCGGGGCGACCGCCGGCGCGGTGCTTGCCAGCTGGCTGGTGACGCGTTCAGGCACGGGCGCGGACAATGGGGGCGTCGCGCGCAACAGCCTGAAGTCGCTCGGCGTCGTCGTCCTGCTCTGCGCCGTGGGTATCGGCATCTACATTGCCTATTCCTATACGACCGCCACACCCTGGCTCAATCCGAACGCCAGCAATCCCCTGCTCATGTTCGAGGTTCGCTTTCCCGCCGGCGTCACGGTGCCGACGTCACCGCAGGGCATCACCATCGAACTGCAGACCGACCTCAACACCATGCCGGGCGAAGTGACCCCCGCCGCCTTCCGTCGCGACGGCGACCAGCCCGTCATCGCGGGCGAGGTCGAACTGGCGTTTCGCACCTCGCACCGCCAGCTCGCCGTCACTATCGAAGGGCAGCCGAGCCGAATCTATCCGATCGATTTGACCGCGCGGGCGCCGCATACGCCGGAATTCGGCACATGGCGCCGACTCGCTGATGGCAGCGAAATCCGCTACCGCGCCAAATGGCCGGGAAAGACGTAAGGGGATCACCGCTTTTTCGCGATCTCACAACGCACATAGGTCTGGCGCCTGGCCTGCCCGACCGGACCGTTGTCCATCACCAGCCCGCCGTCCGCAGCGATGGAGACACGCGGATTGGAGCGAAACTTCTCGCCCTCACCTTCGCAGGCAAGCTTCATCTTCCAGCCGAGCTTTCCATCGGCGGTGATCTCGTTGGCGCGGCAGCGCGTCTCGTACCAATAGAGACGGTTGCCGCCTTCGATACTCATGCGATTGGCGCTGTCCTGATCGCGGCAGTCCTTCCTCGTCGACGCCCAGAACCCTTCATAGGGCTGCGCCGCCCAGACGGGATTGCTACTGCCCGCCAGCGCCACACCGAAACTCAAAGCCATTGCAATCCGTGTTGCTGCTCTCATGCCGGAAACCTCGACAAACCTTTATCGAGATTAGTCGCCGCTCACCGCAGCTTGTTCAACAGCGCCATCAACGTCTCGCGCTCCTTCGGCTCGAGCGGCGCCAGGGTCTCACGCGTGATCGCGAGCGCATTCGGCGCAACTTTCTCCGCAAGCTGCTGACCAGCGCGGGTCAGGGTGACCAGCAGTCGCCGCCCGTCCTCGGGATCCTGGCTGGTCTCGGTGAGCCCGCGTGCGGTCAGGCGGTCGATCACGCCCTTGATGGTCGCGACGTCCATCGCCGTCAGCCGGCCGAGCTGGTTCTGCGAACACGGCCCGGCCTCGGCGAGTTTCGACAGCGCCGCCCACTGCGTCGGCGTGATGTTGGTGCCGATGTCTCGGGAAAAGATCGAGCTATGACGCTGCCAGACCTGGCGCAGGATGAAGCCGACCTGCTCGTCGAGCACGTAGGAGGACTTGGACGGCTTGACGCCCTTCTTCACCGCGACGCTTCTCGCCATCCGATCCCCGCCCCTCACAACGACAGATGCGCGTCGCGGATATCCGGACGCGAATCGAGCTCGGCCATGGTGCCGCCGAAACAGATGCGGCCGCGCTCGATGATATAGGCGCGATCGGAGATCAGCCGCGCGAAGTGCAAATTCTGCTCGGAGACGACGATGCTGACGCCTTCCTTCTTCATGGTCAGGATGGCCTCGACCATCTGCTCCACGATCTTCGGCGACAGGCCTTCCGAGGGCTCGTCGAGCAGGACCAGCGACGGATTGCCCATCAGCGTGCGCGCGATCGTCAGCATCTGCTGCTCGCCACCGCTCATGCGTCCGCCCGGGCGATTCTTCATCTCGCCCAGGTTTGGAAACAGCGCGAACAGCTTTTCTCGGGTCCAGTATGGCGCGTTCGGGCGCTTGGGCTGACGACCGACCTCCAGATTCTCCTCCACTGTCAGATCGGTGAAGATGCGCCGCTCCTCGGGCACGTAGCCGAGCCCGTCGCGCACGATCTCATGCGTCGGGCGTGCCGAGACATCCTTGCCCTCGAACATGATGCGCCCGGAGCGCTGAGCGACGAGGCCGACGATCGAACGGAACGTCGTCGACTTGCCGGCGCCGTTGCGGCCGAGCAGCGCCACCACTTCACCTTCGCCGACTTCGAAACCGATGTCGAACAGGATATGCGCCGGGCCGTAATGGCTGTTGAGGTCCTGCACCGTGAGCTTCATGCGGAGGCTCCCTCGCGGTGTCCGGCCTCGTAGAGCAGACCCTCGCCGAGATAGACTGCCTGGACCTGCGGATTGCTGCGCACCTCCGCCGGCGAGCCCTCGGCGATCAAGGTGCCGCGGTTGAGCACGATGATGCGGTCGGCATGCTCGAACACCACGTCCATGTCGTGCTCGGTGAACAGCACGCCGATCGATTTCTCCCGCGCGATCTGCGCGGTCAGGCGCATCAACTCGACGCGCTCGCGCGGCGCCATGCCGGCGGTCGGCTCGTCC
Organism: Bradyrhizobium cosmicum; assembly: GCF_007290395.2. NCBI lineage: Bacteria > Pseudomonadati > Pseudomonadota > Alphaproteobacteria > Hyphomicrobiales > Nitrobacteraceae > Bradyrhizobium > Bradyrhizobium cosmicum. Next base: position 4,561,266 of record NZ_CP041656.2, read on the forward strand.
ATCAGCAGCAGCTTCGGCTGGTTGGCGAGTGCCACCGCAAGCTCGAGCCGCTTGAGATCGCCATAGGCGAGCTCGCCGCAGGGACGATCCGCGTAGCCGCCCATGCCGACGAGTTCGAGCAGGCGTGCGGCTTCGCCGCGATCGTAATTCGGCGCCGAGCCCCAGAGATTGAACAATTGCCTGCCATGCGACACCAGCGCGACCTGCACGTTCTCGCGCACCGTCATGGTGGCGAAAGTCGCGGTGATCTGGAACGTGCGTCCCACCCCGAGCCGCCAGATCTCGCGGGGTTTTTTGCCGGTGGTCTCTTCGCCAAGCAGACGCACATGGCCGGAATCCGGCCGGTTCTGGCCGTTGAGCATATCGAAGCAGGTGCTCTTGCCTGCGCCGTTGGGACCGATCAGCGCCAGGATCTCGCCGGCGCGCAGCGAGAACGAAACGCCGCGCACGGCATGGATGCCGCCATAGGATTTGGTCAGGCCTTCGACCGCGAGAAGTGGGGGGGCGACGCTCATTCGGCGGACTCGATAGGCTTGGCAATAAGAGGCGATCCCGGCGGCGAAGCCTTCCTGCGCCGCTGCGCGAGCATCTCCAGCATGCCGACGATGCCCTTGGGGAAGACCACGACGATCAGCACGATGAAACCGCCAAGCACGAGCTTCGACAGATCGGTCTGGCTGACCAGCCAGATGTTGAGAGCCTTGTAGACGATGGCGCCGATCACCGCGCCCGACACCGTCTCGACGCCGCCGAGCAGCACCATGACCAGCGCGTCGACCGAGAGCGAGATGCCGAGATTGTCCGGGAAGACGCTGCCCTTGAGGTAGGCGAACAGCGCGCCGCCGATGCCGGCGGTGGTGCCTGCAATCACGAAGGCCGTCCACTGGATGCGCTTGGCATTGATGCCGATCGCCTCGCTGCGCAGAAGCGAGTCGCGCGTGGCCCGGAGCGCATAGCCGAACGGCGAGAAGACCATGGCTCGCAGCGCGATCGTGACGAGCGCCGCGACGCCGAGCGCCAGCCAGTAGAAATTCGACGGGCTCGCAGCCCATTTCTCCGGCCAGATGCTCAAGATGCCGTTGTCGCCGCCTGTCACGCTCACCCACTGGAACGCGATCGACCAGACGATCTGCGCGAAAGCGAGCGTCAGCATCGCGAAATAGACGCCGGAGAGCTGCACAGCGAAGAAGCCGAACACGGCGGCGCCCATGCAGCCGAGTAGCGGGCCGAGCAACAGGCACACGATCATCGGCAGCCCCGCCATCTTGGCGAGAAAGGCGACGCCGTACGCGCCAAGGCCGAAATAGGCGGCGTGCCCGAACGAGGCGAGCCCGCCGACCGACATCAGGAAGTGCAGGCTGACGGCGAAGATCACGAAGATCGCGATCTCGGAGCCGACGGTCAGCGCATAGTTCCCTGCGAACAGCGGCAGGGTCGCAGCGATGACGAGCGCCGCCAGCGCAGCCAGCCGCTCGTTCGACGTCAGCGGACGCCACGGATTGACGGTGAGCCCCGGCGTCTTGCGCGCGGGGGCCTCGGGTTTGCCGAACAGGCCCCAGGGACGGACGATCAGCACCGCCGCCATCACCAGGAAGACCAGGATGATGGAAATCTTCGGGAAGATCAGGATGCCGAACGCGTTGAGCTCGGAGACCAGCACCGCCGCGACGAAGGCGCCGACGATGCTGCCGAGGCCGCCGATCACGACCACGACAAAGACTTCGACGATGATGCGCAAATCCATCGCATGGTGCACGGCATCGCGCGGGATCTGAAGCGCGCCGCCGAGGGCGGCGAGGAAGACGCCGACCGCGAACACGCTCGTGAACAGCCATTTCTGATTGACGCCGAGCGCTGCGACCATGTCGCGATCCTGCGTCGCCGCGCGCACCAGCACGCCCCAGCGGGTCCGCTGGAACAGCAGCCAGAGGATCCCGAGCACGACGGGGCCGAGCACGATCAGGAACAGATCGTAGCTCGGGATGTTCTGGCCAAAGAAATCGACCGCGCCGCGGAAGCCCGGCGCACGACGGCCGACGAGATCGTCGGGACCCCAGACCAGCACGACGAGGTCCTCGACCATCAAGGTCAGGCCGAAGGTCGCGAGCAGCTGGAACAGTTCCGGCGCGTGATAGATGCGGCGCAGCAGCACCATCTCGACAAGCACGCCGATCACCGCCACGGCCAGCGCAGCCAACACGATCCCGCCCCAGAAGCCGAAGGTGCCGGAGAGGCGTTCCGTCAGCGTGAAGGCGATGTAGGCGCCGATCATGTAGAAGGCGCCATGCGCGAAATTCACGATCCGCGTCACGCCAAAGATGATCGACAGGCCCGAGGCCACCAGGAACAGCGACGCTGCGCTGGCGAGACCGGTCAGAAACTGTACGACGTAAAAGGCCATCGGCGGTCCGGGTTGGGTGTTGCATGCCGCGGCATGCGAGGCTTGGCTCACCTCTCCCCGCTTGCGGAGAGAGGTCGAATTTGTGCAACGCGCAAATTCGGGTGAGGGGGAGTTTCCGCAGGGCTCACTATCACCTCCCTCGCGAAGGCTCCCCCTCACCCCGACCCTCTCCCCGCAAGCGGGGAGAGGGAGAAGGAAGACATCAATCCTTCGGGCGCAGCTTCTCGACTTCGGCGTCGCTCGGCAGATAGTCCGAGCCCTTCTTGTAGACCGAGTCCACCATCACGCCCTTGCCATCCTTCAGCGCGGTCTTGCCGACATAGGCACCGAGCGTCGACTGGTGGTCGATCTTGCGGAAGGTGATCTCACCGAGCGGCGACGGCATCGACAGCCCTTCCGCCGCGGCGATCAGCTTCTCCGGATCGGTCGAGCCGGCCTTCGTCAGGATCGCAGCCGCCGACTTGATGGTCTGATAGCCGACGATCGAGCCGAGGCGCGGATAGTCATTGTACTTGGCCTGGTACGCCTTGAGGAACGCGTCATGCTCGGGGGTCTTGATCGAATACCAGGGATAGCCGGTAACGATCCAGCCCTCGGGCGTCTCGTCCTTGAGCGGATCGAGATATTCGGGCTCGCCGGTCAGGAACGACACGACCTCGCGCCCCTTGAACAGGCCGCGGGTGTTGCCCTCACGCACGAGTTTCACCAGATCGGCGCCGAAGGTGACGTTGAGGATCGCCTCGGGGTTGGCGGCAGCAACCGCCTGCACCACCGGACCCGCATCGATCTTGCCCTGCGGCGGCCACTGCTCGTCGACCCACTGGATGTCCGGGCGCTTTTCCGACATCAGCTTCTTGAACACCGACACCGCCGACTGGCCGTACTCGTAGTTCGGCGCGATCGTCGCCCAGCGCTTCGCGGGCAGCTTCGCGGCCGCCTCCACCAGCATCGCCGCCTGCATGTAGTTGGAGGGCCGCAGGCGGAAGGTGTACTTGTTGCCCTTCGACCAGGTGACCGCGTCCGTCAGTGGCTCGGCTGCGAGGAAGAACACCTTCTTCTGGTTGGCGAAGTCGCTGACTGCGAGGCCGATGTTCGACAGGAACGTGCCCGCCAGCATCGCCACGCCCTCGCTCGACACGAGCTCGTTGGCCGCGGTCTGCGCGTCGGCCGGCTTGCCGCCGTCGTCCTTGGAGATGACGACGAGCTTCTTGCCGTTGATGCCGCCGGCCGCGTTGATCTCTTCGACCGCGAGCTGCCAGCCCTTGCGATAGGGCTCGGTGAAAGCCGGCAGCAGCGAGTAACTGTTGATCTCGCCGATCTTGATGTCCTGCGCCATGGCCGAATGAGCCATGCCGCTCGCCAGAAGCGCGAAGGCCGCGCCGACGAAAAGATTTCTTGCTCGCATCCCAACCTCCAGTTTTTAACTCTCTACGTTTTCAGCGCGATGATCGGAGAAGCCGTGCCAGCTATCTCAGACCGTCTTCGCCCTTGATCTCGGCAACCGTCAGCCCGCCGACGCGCGGCAGCGGGCGGCCGCTGTCGGTGACGGCGACCGCGACCATGATCTCGTTGGCGCGCGGCGCATCGTTGATCTGCACCTCCATGCCGTCGAAATGGCTGCGCACGAAGGCGGCGTCCTTGTGGCCGAGCGGAATATCCAGCGTCGTGCCGGGACCGCTGCGCTTCTTCGACGACGGGATCAGCGCGGCGCCCTTGCCCAGCACCTTGCGCACCGTCGCGCCCATCTTGGGGTGCAGGATCGCAGCCGCATGTTCCAGCTCGCCATTCTCGCCGACCGCCGCTGCTTTGCCGTAGCTCTGCGCCTTCGAACCGTCGATGCCGAGCGCCGCCACCGCGCGCTTCGACAGGAGCTCACCAAGCTCCTCGCCGATCGCGATCAGCGGCGAAAGATCCTCGACATATTTTCCGGCGAAGGGATTTTCGATCACGGCTATCGCCGCGGCGCGACGGGTCGGCGGCGAGACCTGGCGGCCCATCTCCATCTGCGTCTCTTCGACGACGGTGACGATCTTGCGGATGATCGCGCTCATGATTGTTTCCCCTGGTTTCTTCCCTGCTCAGGCATGAACCGCGTTCTCCAGTACCAGCGGGCGCGATTTCTGCCGTTCAATATCTTTCGGTCCGATGACAAGCATATCACCACAAAGCTGCAACACGGCACCCTCGATCAATCCGCGATCGAATAATTGCCGTGCACATTCCGCGCCAAATTCCAGCGCTGCTGCGATCTCGGTCTGCGACAATTCACCGACTTCGCGGGTCACCAGACGTGGGCCGAGATCGCTGTCAGGCTGAAGCGCATTCGCAGGCTTCCGGATGATGGCGGGATGCCCTGGCAGATCGACCGCATTGGCGATGATCGTGGCCGCTGCATCGGCCTGCGACGCCGTGGCGGCCAGCGCCGTTACAGCATCGGCGATGCCGAATGAAAAACTGCGACCGTGGCGCCCGCTGGTTGCGATGCCGCGCACAGGGTCAGTCGAGTAGACCCGCATCGTTCGCATCACGCCGTCACGATCCGGCCGATCCATCAAGCCGACCAAAAAATGCTCGCCCTCGTCGAGATGGAGAGCAATATCGCCGCCATTGTTGACGTAGGCCTGATCGAGCGTCGCCACGTGAATCATGGCACCAAGAATTTCCTCGGCTACGCTGCCCGCCACTGCAGCCATCGGCGTGATGAAGCGGTCCCAGGCGTAGGGAGTAACGGCAGCATACATGCGCCGCGCCACGGTCCCCTCCAGCGAACACGCCGCCGGCAGCGCCGCCCGCCGCAGCTCCGGCAATTCCGAGCAAAGCTCGTCAAGCAATCCGGTGAAGCGCCCCGCCGCCGCCTCATAGGCCGCCCGCACCTCGTCCGCGTGCCCCCTCGCCTCTACGATCAGATCGATCGGACCATCCTGCAAATGCAGCCGCCGGCCATCAGACAGCAATGCGATCTGCGGCAGCCTGGTCATGCCCGCGGCCCCGGAATCGGGTTCTGCCAGGGCAGCTGGCGGACATCATCGCCGTTCTTCACCTCGGAGAGCGGCTTTACGTAATCCATGTGCCCGCCGAGCGCCGCGTAGTCGGACAACTTCATCGTGAACTCGATCGGCGCGACCAGCGCCGGCGTCGGCACGTAGCCGAACGCGCCCGCCGGCATCTGCGTCACATCGACCATGTAGGTGATGCCGCCGCCCGGCCAGACATAGACCGGCGCCCCGCCGCTGGTGACGCGCGTCAGCGCGTCCTTCACCGAGCGCGTCAGCCGCACCGGATTGTCGGTGACCCCGGCGCGGAGCGAGCCGCCGGCACCCGCCATGAACAGCACCGTGCACAGCGCCGGCTCGCAATTCTCCTGGATGCGCTCGACCGAGAACTTCAGGTCGGCCGGCATCTCGGTTTCGACCGGCTTCAGGGCCTCGTCGAGCACGTAATAGGACGAATGCTCGCCAGTGGTGGAGACCATCAGCATCGAGAGACCGGGTTTGGCCTCCTTCACGTCGAACGGCCCGAGAATCGACAGTGGATCGGAGATGTTGGTGCCCCCCCAGCCCGTACCGGGATCGGCGACCTGGAAATAGCGGCCGGGCGTCGAGCGACGCCCCTTCATCTTGATGCCGGTGTCGGCGATGTCGAGCAGCTTGCCGGCCTGGTGCTCGCTGAGCACGCCGGTGATGTGGTCGTCGACCACGACGACCTCGTCGACCTTGCCGTGCCACTGCTTTGCAAACATGCCGATCGTCGCCGAGCCGCAGCCGACGCGCATGCGCTCTTCTTTCATGCCGTTGACGATCGGCGGCTGGCCGGCCTGCACCACCACGCTCGCGCCGCCGTCGATGGTGAGTTCCACCGCCTTGCAATTCGCAAGATCCATCAGCGTATCGCAGGTGACGCGGCCCTCCTTCTTGGAGCCGCCGGTGAGATGATGCACGCCGCCGAGCGACAGCATCTGCGAGCCGTATTCGCTGGTCGTGACGTGACCAACCGCCTCGCCCTGCGCACGGACGGTCGCGGTCTCGGGGCCGAGATAGCGGTCGGTGTCGATCTTCACCTTGATGCCGCAATAGGAGAAGATGCCCTCGGTGACCACCGTCACCATGTCGACGCCGTCGACCTCCGCGGAGACGATGAACGGCGCCGGCTTGTAGTCGGGATAAGTCGTGCCCGCGCCGATCGCCGTCACGAAGGTCGAGGGCTCATGGACGATCTTGCCGTCCCAATCTTCGGTGCGGCTGAACGGGACGAGCTTGCCGCCATGCGAGACGGTTCGCTCCAGGATCACGTGCGGATCGACGCGGACGAGCTTGCCGTCGTGATTGGCGTAGCGATCGCACGCGCCCGCGGCGCCCGGCCTGATGTAGCACATCACCGGACAGGCATCGCAGCGGATCTTGTCGGCAACAGCGCTCGTCGTTTCCATCACCATGTCGAAGCCAGCGCACACTGCGGTTATCATTCGTATACGAACGATGGTGCGCGCGCTCCCGAAAGCTGTCAAGCGGCCGTGCGGCGCAAAAGATGCGACTGCCGCATAAAACCTCATTTGCCTATCCGACCTGTCCACAAAGCGGGCAATCGCGCTGCACTGCGGCATGCCGACTTGCACGTTTGTGTACAAACGGTATCGTCACGACATGGATTTTGAGCGATTTGGATTTTTTGCGATCGCGTGATCGCGGGGCCTGGGAACGAGGATGATTCAGACACCGATCCGCCTCACCGTGAACGGCAGGATCCACGACGTGACGACGGCGCCGCAGACGCCGCTGCTTTACGTGTTGCGCAACGATCTCGGGCTCAACGGTCCGAAATACGGCTGCGGCTTGGGTGAATGCGGCACCTGCACTGTCCTGATCGACGGCGCGGCCGCGCGCTCCTGCGTGATTCCGATCGGCGGCTGCGCCGGCCGCGACATCGTGACGCTCGAAGGCCTCGGCACGCGCGACAAGCCCGACGTGGTGCAGCAGGCCTTCATCGACGAGCAGGCCGCGCAATGCGGCTACTGCCTCAACGGCATGATCATGACCACCAAGGCGCTGCTCGCGATCAATCCGCAGCCGACCGAGCAGGAAGCGCTTGCGGCGCTGCGCTACAATCTCTGCCGCTGCGGCACGCATGTCGAAATCCTGCGCGCGGTGATGCGCGCCTCGGGCCAACTCGCCGAGGCCGGTGATTGATGGCCTTCCCTCTTCCGAATGAAGCTGAGCGGCAACCGGGGTCGCTCGTCGTCGTCCACACGGTGGACGAGGTGACATCCGAAACTTTCATCCGGATCACCGCCGACGGTTCGGTTACGGCCTATAACGGCCATGTCGATCTCGGCACCGGCATCCGCACCGCGCTCGGCCAGATCGTCGCCGAAGAGCTCGACGTGTCCTTTGCCCGCGTCGTCGTGGTGCTCGGCGACACCGCATTGGTTCCGAATCAGGGCGCGACGATCGCCAGCGAAACCATCCAGATCACCGCCGTCCCCCTGCGCAAGGCCGCCGCTCAAGCCCGCCATTTCCTGATCGCGCGCGCAGCAGAATGGCTGGAGCTGCCAGCTGCCGACTTGCGGATCGAGGACGGCCTCGTGCGCGGGCGCGACAACCGCAGCGTCAGCTATGGCGAGCTGATCGGCGGCAAGACGATCCGCCTCGAGCTGACCGAAGACGTCACCGTCAAGCCCGTCGGCGACTACGCCATCGTCGGCCAGTCGATGCCGCGCGTCGACCTCCCCGCCAAGGCCACGGGCGAGCTGACCTTCGTGCACGATATCCGCGTGCCCGGAATGCTGCACGGCCGCGTGGTGCGTCCGCCCTATGCCGGCGTCGATGCCGGGCCGTTCGTCGGCACCAGCCTCATTGCCGTCGACGAGTCGTCGGTGCGCGACATCCCCGGTCTCATCGCCGTCGTGCGCATTGGCGATTTCGTCGGCGTGGTCGCCGAACGCGAGGAACATGCGATCCGCGCGGCGGAGCAGCTCGCGGTGAGCTGGCGGCCAACGCCTGCACTCACCGACCTCGCCGATGTCGAGACCGCGCTGCGCGCCAATCCCTCGACGCCGCGCACGCTGATCGACAAGGGCGACGTGGATGCCGCAATCGCCAGCGCGGCCAGGCCGATGCAGCGCACTTACGTCTGGCCGTACCAGATGCACGCGTCGATCGGTCCGTCCTGCGCGGTCGCCGATTTCAGGGACGGCAATATCCGCGTCTGGTCGGGCACGCAGAATCCACATTTGCTGCGCGGCGATCTCGCGCTGCTGATCGAACGTCCCGAGAGCGAAATCGAGGTCATCCGGCTGGAGGCCGCCGGATGCTATGGCCGCAACTGCGCCGATGACGTCACCGCCGATGCGCTGCTGCTCTCACGCGCCGTCGGCCGGCCCGTACGCGTGCAGCTGACGCGCGAGCAGGAGCACGCCTGGGAGCCCAAGGGCACCGCGCAGCTCATCGACGTCAATGGCGGCCTCGACGCCGACGGCGGCATCGCGGCTTACGATCTCGCCACGCGCTACCCTTCGAATGCCGCGCCGACGCTTGCGCTCCTGCTCACCGGTCGCGTTTCGTCCGAGCCCGCGGTGCTGCAGATGGGCGATCGCACCGCGATCCCGCCATACGACTACGACAACATGCGCGTTGTCGCGCATGACATGGCGCCGATCGTGCGCGCGTCCTGGTTTCGCGGCGTCTCGGCGCTGCCGAACACCTTTGCGCATGAATCCTATATCGACGAGGCCGCAACCGAGGCAGGCGTCGACCCCATCGAATACCGCCTGCGCTATCTCAAGGACCAGCGCGCGGTCGATCTCGTCAACGCGGTCGCCGAGCGCGCGGGCTGGACGCCACGACCGGTTCGCGAGGACAAGGACGGCGAGATCGTGCACGGTCGCGGCTTTGCGTACGCGCTCTACGTCCACAGCAAGTTTCCCGGCTACGGCGCGGCGTGGTCGGCCTGGGTCGCGGACGTCGCGGTCAACAAGACCACCGGAGACGTCAGCGTCACCCGCGTGGTCGCCGGGCAGGATTCCGGCCTGATGATCAATCCGGACGGCGTGCGCCACCAGATCCACGGCAACGTCATCCAGTCCACCAGCCGCGCACTGATGGAGGAGGTTTCGTTCGAGCGCGGCGCGGTGGCGGCGCGGGAATGGGGCGCCTATCCGATCATCCCTTTCCCCGACGTACCAAAGATCGACGTCCTGATGCTGCCGCGGCCGGACCAGCCGCCGCTCGGCGTCGGCGAGTCCGCGTCGGTGCCGAGCGCGGCGGCGATTGCCAATGCGATCTTCGATGCCACCGGCGTGCGCTTTCGCGAGCCGCCATTTACGCCGGAGCGCATCCTGAAGGGCCTGCACGGTGAGACATCGCCCGTGCCGCAAGCCCTGCCCGCCCCTGCTGCGCTCCCTCCGTCCCGCATCTGGGAAAGTCCCTTCGTCAAGCGCGCCGGCATCTTTGCAACAATTGCGGCCGTCTGCACCGCCGCGATCGGCATTGGCGCAGCTCTCATGCCCGGCCGCGCCATCGCGCCGATCGCGCGGCCTGATGCATCGGTCTATTCCGCCGCGACCATCGCCCGTGGCCAGCAGCTTGCCGCGCTCGGCAATTGCGCCGAGTGCCACACCAGCCTCACGGGCGCGCTCAACGCCGGCGGCCGCGCGCTAGAGACGCCCTTCGGCACGATCTACAGCACCAACATCACGCCCGATGTCGAGACCGGCATCGGCGCCTGGTCCTATCCCGCCTTCGAGCGCGCGATGCGCGACGGGCTGCATCGCGACGGGCGGCAGCTCTATCCCGCCTTCCCTTTCACGCATTTCGCCAGAACCAGCGACGCCGACATGCAGGCGCTCTATGCCTATCTGATGGCACAGCCCTCGGTGCGGGCGATTCCACCGGCGAACGCGCTGGCCTTCCCGTTCAATCTGCGCCCGCTGCTCGCTGGCTGGAATGCGCTGTTTCACGACGCGAAAGAGTTCAAGCCCGATCCCGCCAAATCCGGGGCCTGGAATCGCGGCGCCTATCTGGTCGAGAGCCTCGGCCATTGCAGCGCCTGCCATTCGCCGCGCAATGCGCTCGGCGCCGAGCAGCGGAACGCCTATCTCGCCGGCGGCTTTGCCGAGGGCTGGGAGGCGCCGCCGCTGACCTCGCTGTCGCACGCGCCGGTCCCGTGGAGCGAGAACGAGCTGTTCACCTATTTGCGCACCGGCCATTCGCGCTATCACGGCGTCGCCGCCGGCCCGATGGCGCCGATCGTCAGGGATCTAAAGGCCCTGCCCGATCATGATATCCGCGCGATGGCGGTCTATCTCAATTCGTTCAACGAAGACGCGGCCGATGCGCCCGCACTCGCCGCGAAACTCGAAAGCGCAACGCAAGTCACCACCGCTGCCTCCACCGGCGCGCGCCTCTACCAGGGCGCCTGTGCCGTCTGCCATGAGGTCGGCGGCCTGCCGCTGTTCGGCAGCAGGCCCTCGCTCGCGCTGAACAGCAATCTGCACAGCGCAAAAGCGGACAACCTCGTGCAGGTGATCCTGCACGGCATTGCCGATCCGGTCTCCAGCGATCTCGGCTACATGCCCGCTTTCAGGAACAGCATGAGCGACGCGCAAGTCGAGGAGCTCGTCACCTTCCTGCGCAAGCAGTTCGCGCCGGACAAGCCGGCCTGGACCGGTGTGCAAGAGACGATCGCGAGGGTTCGCACATCAACGCATTAGTCGTGCCTCTTCGCCTCCACCGGCGGCGTGCCATGGGTGTGGAAGGACTCGATCGTCTTCAGGCCCCACGCCTGCCCCTTCTTGCGCTCTTCTTCCGTCCATACGATAGGCTTCCAGTCGGGCGCGAGGATCAGCCGCGCGCCGGCATTGGCGACCTCGACGCGGTTGCCGCCGGGCTCGTAGACGTAGAGGAAGAAGGTCTGCTGGATCGCGTGCTTGTGCGGACCAGTCTCGATGTGGACGCCGTTCTCCAGAAAGATGTCGGCGGCGCGCAGGATCTCCTCGCGGCTGTCGAGCGCGTAGGTGACGTGGTGGAAGCGACCGGGCACGCCGGAATGGTCGAGCGAATAGGCGAAATCGTAGCTCTTGTTGGACATCGTCAGCCACATCGCCGCTTCCCGTCCGTCATTGAGCACGATCTGCTCGGTGAGGCGGCAGCCGAGATAGTTCTCGAAGAACTCGCGATTGGCCTTGATGTCGGTGGCCAGGCAGTTGAGATGGTCGAGGCGGCGGACGTTGACGCCGCGCGCGGGAAAACGTTGCGCCTGGTTCTTCAGGGCCGGCTTCAATTCCGGCGGTGCCTGATACCATTCGGTCTCGTAATAGAGTTCGACGATGTGGCCGTCGGGATCCCTGCAGCGGAAGGTCGGCCCCTGCCCCATGTCGCCGTCGATCCAGCCGATGTCGAAGCCGGAGCCCTTGAGCGCGGCGACGCGCCGCTCCAGCGCCTGCTGGCTGCGCGCGCGTAGCGCCATATGCTCCATGCCTGATGTCTTCGAGGCCGTGAGCTTCAACGAATAGCGCTCGTAATCGTCCCAGCCACGCAGGTAGACGGAGTCACCCTTCTGCCCGCTCACGGTCATGCCCATGACGTCGACGAAGAATTTCAGGCTCTCGTCCGGCTTCGGCGTCAGCAGTTCCATGTGACCGAGATGGGCGAGATCGAGGATCGGTTCGGGCTGCATGGTTTCCTCCAGGCTTGACTGCGATCCGCCAGACCGGATCGCGCATCCGGATGCACGGCTGCGATCAGCTCATGCATCCGGGGCGGCACCGAGGCCGCAGTTTATTTGTACTAATGTACAAATGATTAGGTCTCGTCAACAAACTCGTGTTGCTGGGCTTACCCCGACACCGCCCATTTTGCTCCGACCAGATCTCGCGCGTTGCGCGGGCAACCGCAGCGCCTCCTGGCCGCCGGACGCGCGCGCGACAATTTGTTCTCCTGCCTGAGCTGATCTTGATGGCAGCTGCTATCTAAAGGTGTAATGTCTGGAACCCGTGCGGCAGGACGATAGGCGCGCCGGGAGTCGGGGGAGCTCGATGGCCAAGCGATCCATGAGCGCGCAGCCGGCCGGCAATTCGGCGCCGGGACGCATCGCCACGATACGCGCCGCCGGCGTCGCCGAGACCAGCATCGAAAATGCCGAGCTTCTCCCACGGCTCGCGCAAGAGTGGACTTATCTCCTGCGCGTGCGCTCGCGATGGGCTTCCGATCCAGAGCAACGCAAATCCATCGGCAAACGCGCCGCCAAGGACCTCGAGCGCGTGGGTATTTCGTCCAAACGATTGCGCGAGTTGGCGCACGTAAACCGTATCGAGGTCGAACTGTACGATTGGGATCGTCGGGATAAGGAGGCTTGCGCGATCCATGAGGCCGCCTGCGAAATTCCCTGGGAATACCTGCTCAGCGCCGGCACGCGCGCGGAGGGCCGTTACCACAGCACCTTGATTTCTCGCCTTTTCGGCCGCGGTTTTGCGAAGGTCAGGCCGCACCCGCCGAACAGCGTCCTCTTCGTCGAAAGCGCGCCTGGGCGCTTCGATGACGAGTACGGATTCGAGGACGAGGAAAAGCGCATCGATGTCGCGATTGGTGCATCTGGCAGAAAAGACGACGATCCATACCGGACGATCCTACGAACGCCCCAAAAAAGCGAACTCGCCAAGGAAGTCCGCCGTAAGAATTGGGAGGCGATCCACGTCACCGGGATTGATACCCACCAGGCCGGGTGGATGGTCAAAGATTTCTATCCGGACATGAAGAGGATGAAAGAGGCGCTCTTCAATGCGACCATCGACGAGGCCGGACGGGTGCCTGATGGAATGATCCTCCGCGAGGCCCATGAAAGCGAGCTTCCCGTTCTATACGAAGATCTTGCCGAGACCCTTGTGAATCCGACCACCCCACCTCGGCTCGTGACGCTCAATCTCTACTATTCCGGCGCGCGCATCGCGCGCGAACTGGTCAGAAAGGGAGCCCACGTCGCTCTCGGCTTTCTCGACGAGATCGACGACGATGTCGCGGAACTGTTCTTCCAGACATTCTACTGGAACTGGCGCTACGGAACGAAAGACCAGATCCTATCGATTCCGGACGCCTTCCTGATGTCGTGGGAGGCGATGCCGCTGGACGTACACGGCACGTCGATCGTGATCTGGATGGGACGTAGTGTCTTCGAAGAGGGCAGCGAATCCATCAAGAGGCCGACGTCGAGATCGCGTCCGGCGAGGAAGAAGGCATCTTCCCGAAAGAAGAGGGCCGCCTCATGATTCCGATCAAGGTCGACCTGGACGTCGCAGGGGAAATCAACTACTCGCTGCTGCATAATAACAGGCCCTTGCTCAAAAAGCTGACGCTGACGCGGCTGGTTGAGGGCCCTGTCGAAGCGATCGCAATTCAAGTCGAGCTCTGCGTCGGCGCAGAGAATTACCCTTACCGCTACACGATCCCGATCATGACGGAATTGCAGCTGCCGCTGTTCTCCAAAGTGATCGTCCCCCTCACCGCCGGCCTGACGCGTTCGCTGCACGAACGAGTGCAGTCCGCCGTTTACGTGAGAGTGACTTGTGGCGGAAAGACAGCGTTCGAGGAAACAAGGCGCGTCACCCTGATCCCTGTTGACGAGTGGGTCGACGACACCAGGAATAACCCGTGGCTGCCTTGCTTCGTGCTGCCCAGGGATCCCGCAATTCTTGCAATCATCCAGGCCTCGCGACGCTATCTGATTGGCATTCTCGACGATCCCGGAGCAGGGTTCGACGGCTATCAGCAAGACGAAGAGGGCGCCGTCGACCGCCAGGTCCAGGCCATCTGGACCGCACTGGTGAACGAATATCGTTTCCAGTACATCAATCCTCCTCCCGCCTATTCCGAGCAAAGTCAGCGGCTGCGCACGCCGAGCGAGATCGTCGCGTCCAACACCGGCACCTGCATCGACCTCGCGCTGTTGCTCGCCTCTTGTCTCGAATATGTCGGCATCTTTCCGGTCGTCGTGCTGCTCAGCGGGCATGCTTTCGTCGGCTATTGGCGATCTGAAAAGGCGCATGACGACTTCGTGGGCGTGATCAAGATACCAGCAACGGTGGCGAGCGTTGGCGACGCGGCCACCCGGGATGCGGGATTGCCCTACGTCGATCCTTATGGCTGGCGGCTCACCAAAATCAGCTACGCCGAAATCAGGGCCTATGTGACGTCAGGCGATCTCGTGATGCTCGAGGCCACCTACCTGACGGGAGCCTATGGGTTCAAGGACGCGCAAACCGAAGGTCGAGCCAACATGCGCAGCCAGAAGGAATTCGACAGCCTGCTCGACATCCAGCGCGCACGCGAATTGAACGTCACACCGCTTCCGATCATCAACGAATGACGGCATCGAACATGTCACAGTTTGACGCGGAGGATCCCCGCCGTTACCGGTCGCTGATCAAGGCGGCCGAGGATCACGACGACCTGTTCAAGGCTCTCTACGTCGATCATGATGACAGGATGGACTCCGTGGCAGGCCTGCGACGGCGCCGGCGGAGCGCATCCAACTCGCCCGACGGCAACATTCTTGCGGCTTCGCTGGTCGAGGAAAACGGCGTCCTGCGCTGGTATGACGGCGTTCCGGCCCGGGAGGAAGCGCCGCAGCGCCGCCGCCGTGCACGACGTGCCGGAGGGCCGCCACCGCTTCCGGACCAGACGGTCGTTCTGATCAAGGAGTTTCCGAGGCTTCAGCCCAACAGGGCTGCCGCTGCCATCGGCGCGATCGACATGCGCCTCAATTCCGCGATCGGCGTCTCGCTGCAATCCCACCTCAGACAATTGCGGGGCGGACCGCGAAAATTCGTCATCGATGCCAATGATGTCCACGGACCGTTCAAGGGCCGGACCTTGTTGCTCGTCCACGGGACCTTCTCCAACGCCGTCAACATGGTTGGCGAATTCGAAGCGACGACGGACGGCCAGGCATTTCTCAATGCCGCTTTGAACGGACCCGACAAGTACGACCAGGTTCTCGTGTTCGAGCACGCGACGCTCGCCGTAAGCCCGGTGCTGAATGCGCTCGAGCTCGGACGCGCTTTCAGCGGCGCCACCGGAGCGGTCCACGTCATCGCCCACAGCCGCGGGGGATTGATCGTTCGCTG
This sequence comes from Bradyrhizobium cosmicum, assembly GCF_007290395.2. Classification (NCBI taxonomy): domain Bacteria; kingdom Pseudomonadati; phylum Pseudomonadota; class Alphaproteobacteria; order Hyphomicrobiales; family Nitrobacteraceae; genus Bradyrhizobium; species Bradyrhizobium cosmicum. The sequence continues at coordinate 4,576,778 of NZ_CP041656.2, forward strand.
GTGGCTGGAAGCGTTCGGCGCAGCGCTCAAAGCCGAGACGCGCGTCGTCTTCGCGGGCTCGCCGCTGTACGGCACCTCGCTGGCTGCGCCTGACAAGCTCCAGCACGCGTTGAGCCTGATCTCCAATATCGGGACGTTTGCCGAGAAGACGCTGACGCTCGTCGGCGCTGCCAATCCGTTTCTCTGGGTCGCGGGCAAGCTGGTCGAGGTGGTGATGACCGTCACCGGGACACTCGCCCACACGCCTCTCCTTGACGGGCTCATCGCGCTCGTTCCGGGGCTGTTCGGACAATCCCAGATATCCAACAACTACGAACTCAATTTGCTTCGACTAGGTCCTTGCACGACGCAGCCTGCATATTTCGTCGTCAAGTCGAATTTCGCGACGGTGGACCCCGGATGGCAGTTCTGGAAAAACTTCAGAGCGCTACGGGGTGCCGACCTTGCGGCCGACCAGATTTTCCCCGGCGACAACGACCTCGTGGTCGATACTGGCTCGATGACCAACCTGGGAGAGACAGACTTTCCGCTGAAAATCCGGGACATCGAGGATTTTGGCAACGATCCCGAAGTCTGGCACTGCAACTATTTTCGCCAGAAGAGAACCATCGACTTCATCCGGCGCAATCTCCCTTAGCCCGCCGGCACCGACAGCTTCGCCGCATGCTCATGGAATAGCGCCCGCAGCTTTCGCCGCAGCGGCATCAACGCCTTCGACGCAAGACCGAGCTTGCCCGAAGGCGCAATCAGATAGGCCTGGGTTTCGTCCTCGATGACGTGTTGCGCGTAGCCGGCCCTTGCGAGCTGCCGCCCGAGCGCACGCGTATCATATGGACGCATCGCCTCTCGCACCTTGCTGCGGTAATCGGCGTCGGTGAAGAACAGCGCGTGCGCGAGCTCGTGCGTCAGGGTGCTGCCGCGGCCTTCGTAGACGCCGATGACGTAAAAGCGTCCGCGCAACCTCGCGAACAATCCGAGCAGCCGCTTCTCCTTGCGCGTGAGCGGATCGAACGCGCCGGCATGGAACGGCGCAAACGCCGTCGAAGGCACGTTGAAGCCGGACCAGTCCTGATAGTAGGTGAAATTGCCGTGTCGCGCGGCATACCAGTCCATGTACTGCTCGAGCGAGAACACCCGCCCGTGAAACTCCGGCGACTCGTATTGCTCCTGCACGCGCAGGAAGGTCGATGTCAGCTCGTACTGCGTCTTGAATCGAAGCAGATAGATGCCCGGCCCGACGCGCGTCTTGACGATTTTTCCCGACATCCGTCCCGTCCCCCTCGCCGGCCGTCGCGACTTCCGTCCTTCGTCAACCGCTGTTCCGTACATGGTAAATCATTCCTTAACGGATCGCGACAAGATGGGCCCAGAAAAGCAGCATTTTCCCGCCGATTCCGGGAGCAAGCATACAGTCGGAACAAATCTCATGGCCGAATTGTCGCAGATTTAAGAAAACGCCTGCACCTGCTGCTTAACCGTTTGTGCAGCCCCGCCTCTCATAGTCGGGGTTAAACTCCTCGCTCATTCCAGGTTCATTCATCGTGACATCCTTTGGACGCGTGATTTCGGTTCGCGGGTCGCTCGCCCGGGTCGGACTACTGGCGGAAAGCCAGATGCCGATCTCGGAGGTCCGGGCCACCGTCGGCCGCTTCGTCAGCATCCGCTGCGCCAGCTCGGTCATCGTCGCCATGATCACCGAGGTGTCCTGCGAGAATCTGTCGAGCAGCGACAACTACATCGCCATCGCCTCCGTCGACCTGCTGGGCGAAATCCACAATGCCGCCGACAAGGCCAAGTTTCAGCGCGGCGTCACCAACTATCCGACCATCGGGGATTCCGTCGACCTGATCACCAGCCAGGAGCTGCGCACGATCTACGCGCCGACCGGGTCGGACCAGATCAACGTCGGCTTCCTCCAGCAGGACCGCTCCGTCGTCGCTTATGTCGACGTCGAGGAAATGCTGTCCAAGCATTTTGCGGTGCTCGGATCGACCGGCGTCGGCAAATCCACCGGCGTGTCGCTGCTGCTCAACGAGATCCTCAAGGCGCGTCCGAATCTGCGCATCTTCCTGCTCGACGTGCACAACGAATATGGCCGCTGCTTCGGCGACCGTGCGCTGGTGCTCAACCCGCGGAACCTGAAGCTGCCGTTCTGGCTGTTCAATTTCGAGGAGATCGTCGACGTGCTGTTCGGCGGCCGCGCCGGCGTGCCGGAGGAGCTCGACGTCCTCGCCGAGGTGATCCCGATCGCCAAGGGGATCTACACCCAGTACCAGAACACCGACCGCCTCGGCCTCAAGCGCATCGATCCCAAGCAGGTCGGCTTCACCGTCGACACGCCGGTGCCGTACCGGCTGGTCGATTTGATTTCGCTGATCGACGAGCGCATGGGCAAGCTCGAAAATCGCTCCTCGCGCATCATCTATCACAAGCTGATCTCGCGCATCGAGGCGGTGCGCAACGACCCTCGCTACGCCTTCATGTTCGACAACGCCAATGTCGGCGGCGACACCATGGCCGAGGTGATCAGCCATCTGTTCCGCCTGCCCGCCAACGGCAAGCCGATGACGGTGATGCAGCTCGCCGGCTTCCCGGCCGAGGTCATCGATTCCGTCGTCTCGGTGCTGTGCCGCATGGCCTTCGATTTCGGCCTGTGGAGCGACGGCGTCTCGCCGATGCTGTTCGTCTGTGAGGAAGCCCACCGCTACGCCTCCGCCGACCGCAATGTCGGCTTCGGGCCGACCCGCAAGGCGGTCTCGCGCATCGCCAAGGAAGGCCGCAAATACGGCGTGTATCTCGGCCTCATCACCCAGCGCCCTGCCGAGCTCGACGCCACCATCATCTCCCAGTGCAACACGCTGTTCACGATGCGTCTTGCCAACGAGCGCGACCAGGCGCTGCTGCGTGCCGCGGTGTCGGATGCTGCCGCGAATTTGCTGTCCTTCGTGCCCTCGCTCGGCACCCGCGAGGTGCTGGCATTCGGCGAAGGCGTCGCACTGCCGACGCGCCTTCGCTTCAAGGAGGTGCCGCCGCATCAATTGCCGCGCGGCGAAGCCACCATCAGCAGCGTGCCGTCCGTCACTTCGGGGCACGACATGCATTTCGTCGGTGCGGTGCTCGAGCGCTGGCGCGGCGCCACCTCGCAGCGCGACGTGCCCAACGACCCGGTGTTCCAGGCGCCGCCGGCCAAGACGCTCGCCCCCGCCGAAGCGCCGATGCTGCAACCGTCGATGGGGCTCGATCCGGACCGCTTCTCGCTCCTGAAGAAGCCGCTGCGGTAAAATCCTTTCGTGTCCCGGACGCGCTGCAGCGTGCAACGCTGCTGCGCAGAGCCGGGAGCCGCGCGTTGAGCCCGCCGTCCGCATCGACTATGGTTGCCGGCCCCAAGCCGGAAATCATGCCCATGACAAAGCCTGCCACTCCACGCTTCCCCGCACCCGCTCTCGACACGCTTCCCGACGACATCCGCACGCGACTGCTTGCCGTGCAGGACAAGAGCGGCTTCGTACCGAACGTGTTCCTGACGCTGGCCTACCGGCCCGACGAATTCCGCGCCTTCTTCGCCTATCACGACGCGCTGATGGAAAAGGACGGCGGTCTCACCAAGGCCGAGCGCGAGATGATCGTGGTGGCGACTTCGGCCGCCAACCAGTGCCAGTATTGCGTGATCGCGCACGGCGCGATCCTGCGCATCCGCGCCAAGAATCCGCTGATCGCCGACCAGGTCGCGGTGAACTACCGCAAGGCCGACATCACACCGCGGCAGAAGGCGATGCTGGACTTCGCGATGAACGTTTCGGTCGATGCGCAGCGGATCTCCGAGGAAGATTTCGCCGCGCTCGCACCCCACGGCTTCAGCGACGACGACATCTGGGACATCGCCGCGATCTCCTCCTTCTTCGCGCTGTCGAACCGGCTGGCGAATTTCACCGGGATGCGCCCGAATGACGAGTTCTATCTGATGGGGCGCCTACCGAAGAAATAGCCAAAAGCCGGGCTCAATCAGCCGATGCTAGAATCGGAGCCGCTGCCCCCACAGCGGCTTCAGCAGCTCGAGCACCGTCAGCACCAGCAATCCCGCGCCGAGCGTGATCATCAGATCGTCGGCATGCAAGGGACCGAAGCGGAACAGGCTGGACGCCGGGGGCCACAGCAGCGCCGTGGCGAGAACGAGCGCGACCACCACGAAGATCCAGGCCAAAGCCGGATTCGGACGGAAGAATGCGGACACGAGCGACGCGCTGAAGGACCGGTTGACCAGGACCAGGGCCAGGATACAGACGACGAGGGAGACGAAGGCGAGCGCCCTCGCCTCGTCGGACGCGAGGCCGGAGCGAAGCGCACCGACGAATATGGCGGCGGTCGCGGCAAATGCCAGGGCGCCCTGAAGCACGCTCCAGCCGATCAGGGGCCACGAGAACAATTCGGAATCGCCCCGCCGCGGCGGACGCGTCATCGCATCGCGCTCGTCCCGCTCCGCCTCGAACACGAGCGCGCATATGGGGTCGATGATCAGCTCCAGAAACGCGATGTGCACCGGACTGAAGATCAACGGCAGCCCGAACACCAGAGGCAACAGCGCAAGCCCCGCGATCGGAACATGGACGGCAAAGATGAAGGCCATCGCCTTTCGCAGATTGTCGTAGATGCGCCGGCCCAGGCGAATGGCCGCCACGATCGAACCGAAATCGTCGTCGAGCAGGACGATCGACGATGCCTCGCGAGCGACGTCGGTCCCGCGCCCTCCCATCGCGATACCGATATGGGCGGCCTTGAGCGACGGAGCATCGTTGACGCCGTCGCCGGTCATCGCGACGATCTCGCCGTTGCGCTTCATCGCCTGGACGATGCGTAATTTCTGTTCCGGCAAGACCCGGGCGAATACATTCGCATGCCTGACACGGTCGGCGAGCTCCGGGTCGTCCGCCAGCTTGAGCTGGTCGCCGGTCACGACGTCGCGGGCGTCGAGTCCGGCCTGGCTCGCGATCGCAACGGCCGTTGCCGGATAGTCGCCCGTGATCATGACGACGCGGATCCCCGCCGCGCGGCATTCCCGAACCGCCTCAGGGACCTCTGGACGGAGCGGATCGGCCAGCCCGACCAGACCGACGAAGCGATAGGCGAAATCCGTCTGGGATGATGGAAGCTGCGTGTCATTGCCCGATGCTGCGGCGACTCCCAACACGCGCAGCCCATCCCTCGCCATCGCTCCAACCGCATCTCTCACCGCCCCCTGGTCGGCATCGCTCAGCCGGCACAGGCGTGCAATCGCCTCGGGCGCGCCCTTGGCACAGATGACGAGGTCGGCTCCACCGGCGGTCCGCCAGACCTGAGACATGGCCAGCAACTCGGGACGCAGACCGTAGGTCCGCACCAGGGTCCGGGGACCGCCCATCGCATCGCGCTCGCGCAAGGTATCCCGCGCGAAGGCGTGCAGGGCCTTCTCCATGGGATCGAACGGCTCCGGCGAGCTCGCCAGCGCGCCGCAGCGCGCCAGCTCGACGAATTCGGGCCCGGCATGATCTTGTCCGGCCTTCGCCGGACGCATCGATGCCCCATTGAGCAGCCGCAGCTCCGCGACGGACATCTGGTTCTGCGTCAGCGTCCCGGTCTTGTCGGTGCACAGCACGGTCGCAGAACCGAGGACCTCGATGGCGGCGGCGCGGCGCGTCAGGACGCGGGCCTGCGAGATTCGCCATGCCCCCATCGCCATGAACACCGTCAGCACGACGCTGAATTCTTCCGGCAGCATGGACATGCCGATTGCGATGCCTGCGAGCAGCGCCTGCAGCCAATCCCCGCGCAGGGTGCCGTAAAGCGCGACGGCCGCCAGGCTGATCACCGCGCCGCCGAGAAAGCAGAGCCGCACCAGCCGCGCCGTCTGTTGCTGGAGCCGCGGCGGCTCCGCCTGCAGACCGCGCAGCGACAGCCCGATCTTCCCGATCTCGCTACGGGGGCCGGTGGCCCCGACCCGCGCCAGCCCCTCACCGCGCACCACCATCGAACCGGAATACACGAAGGGCTGATCCTCGCCGCCGGGCCGGTGATCGACTGATGCCGCCTTGTCCGCGACCTGCTTGCGAACGGGTACCGACTCTCCGGTCAGCAGGGACTCGTCAATTTGCAGATCGCGCGCGTCCACCAGTCTGGCGTCGGCGGGAATCCGGTCACCTTCGCCGAGAACGACGAGATCGCCGCGGACGACCTCGCGGCCTGGAATCCGGCGGCGCGCGCCGTCCCGTATGACGAGCGCGCGCGGGCTGGTCAGGTCCCGCAAGGCCTCCAGCACGCGCTCGGTCCGGCTCTCCTGCACCACCGTGATCACGATGGACATTGCACCGAATGTCAGCAGGATGATGGCTTCCTTGAGATCGCCAAGCGCGAGGTAGACCAATCCGCCACCGAGGAGCAGCGCCAGCATCGGTTCGCGCAGCACATCGAGCACGATCCCCAGGGGGCCGCGGCGGTCGGGTCGAGGCAATTCGTTGTAACCGTCGTCCGCGATCCGCGCCCGAGCCTCGGTCTCGCTCAGCCCGGCCGAGCTTCCGCTGTCCGTGCCGCTCACGTCTTCCGCCGCAGGCTCCAGAGGCTCCCGGCGAGCAGGACCGCGGTCACGAGCAGGATGGCGACGAAGGTCTGGATGATGGTGAAGTTCAGCGCATCCCGCGCGACGAACAGCGCGGTGACGGCTCCGGCGAGGACAAACAGAAGGCGAAAAATCAGACTCATCGTCACGTCTCCAGGTCGGCATGATGTACCCACCTGGCGCTTCGACATCAAACGCTGTTCGGCATCATGCCGCCGGACCTTAGCGGCCAGCACCAGCGCCGATTTGCGGTACGTCAAGTCGGACTGCGCCGTCGGGCCGCAGGTTCGGCACTGTCACCGCCGAATATCAAAACTGGAGTCACGGCATCTGGCGCCATCAAAGCGTCGGCGACTGGTGCAGATAACGGCCGTCGAAATCCGCCAGTTCCAGAAATTTCCGTTCGTCCAGCACCGTTACCCGGCCTCGCTGCAGCTCGACGATGCCCTCCTGGCGCAATTGCTTGATGACGCGGTTGGCGTGGACAGCGGTGATCCCCAGAGCTTCGCCGATCTGCTCCTGGGTCAGCGGCATCTCGAAATTATTGCCGTCCACGCGCCCGATGATTCGCAATCGTTCACGAAGTTCAATCATGACGTGGGCAAGCCGCGCCGGCGCAGGGCGCTGGCCGACATTGACGATCCATTCGCGAAACATCGCCGAGTCTATCAACGTATCCCGCCAGAACATTTCGGCGATACTCGGATTGCGTCGATGGAGCTTTTGCAGTGTCTCGTGGTTGATGAACGCCAGCGTGCAGGGCGTTAACGTCGACAGCTCATGGTCCATCACATGCAGGAACAGGCTCATCAGATCCGGTATCTCGCCGGGGATGTGGATCGAGAGGATCTGCCGCTTGCCGCTCGCGATCGTCTTGGAGCGCACGCAGAAGCCCTCGGCGATCAGGCAGCAGTCCGTCGCCCGCTCGCCGTCGCGTACCACCGGCGTTTCCGCCGGATACTGCCGTACCGTGATTGGAAGGGCCTCGATCTCCTTGATGTCCTCCTCCGCGATCGCGGAGGAGATGCGCAAACGCCTGACAAGCGCAGCGCGGATCGGATCGCTGGACACGCGATGGAGCTCCGATTGGGGTGAATGGGAACCAGTATTTCGGTTCGCGGCGCCGTGGCTCCGCTGCAATGAAAACCCGCGATCCGCGCCGCCGGTTCCAACAAAAGTTAAGGACGCCGCTCGCATCCGCATGGTTGGCTTCGCGCCGGAGAGGCCAAGCCATGACAAAAAAGCGCAACCGCACACGACCCGCCCTGTCCCTTCAGGAGCGCCTGAACAAGTTCACGCAAGAGGCCCGCGCCGCCGCCAAGAAGCTGCCGGCCGGCTCTGAGCGCCACACGCTGCTGCAGAAGGCGCGCGACGGCGAGGCCGCCGCGGCGATGGAACGCCTGCTTTCCTCCCCCGGCCCGCAACCACCGAAGTGATCCGCACGGCGCGGCTGTAAAAGGCTATGCTAGCGCTTCGCCATCAACTCGAGCGCCGGCGCGAAGCGCTCGGAAAACGTCAATGTCTTGGCGTGGTGAACCGCGGCAAACGATGCCGATATCCCTGCTGAAGCGACCGCGAGCAAGGCAAGGACGAAAACCAGACGGCGCATTTTGGCCTCCTGTGTGAGCTCGACTACCCCATATAGATGGGGCCGCTCTGTTTCAGGACGGTTTCATGGGCGCCGAAAATGATGTTGCTCAAGAGGCTGTGATGAGGCCCGGCTTGCGGTCCGCATGCCGTCCTGATGTGTGCGCTCCCGCCTAATCGTCCGACGCCGGGCCGCACCAGCCGGGCAGGTAGATCGCGTCCTTGCTCTTGGCTGCGGACAAGGCCTTCTCGAGCGCCTTGTCGAAATTGGCGTCCACCTCCTTGCGCACCAGTTTCCTGCGCAGATAGTCGGCCCACAGGAATTCGGAAAACGGCGTGGTGTCCTTGGCGAAACCGCCCATGCGACGCAGTTCGCCGGCGAGGCTGCGGAAGGGGTCGTCCTTGAGATCGACGACCGATTTCGGCAGATCGCGGAACGGCCGCCGCTCGCCCTTGGCGTCGTAGGGATAGACCCAGCGCTTGTTGTCCATCACGCCCCAGAAGGCCTCGCGCTCGACCATCCTGAGATCGCCGACCACGGTCACCAGCACCTCCTTGATGCCCTCGTCGTGCAGGGCGCGGCCGAGATGATGATGGTCGATCACGTAATAGCGCTGGTCCGGCCCGTAGACGACGGGAATCATGTGGCTGCCGAGCAGCTCGGATTGCTTCTTCTTCCCGTGCTCGCGCCAGCGCTTGCGCTTCTCCTTGACCTCGCGCATGCCGACCGTCATCTGCGTCGGCCGCAGCGACAGGATCGGCACCGGATGCACTCTCGGCTCGCGCGCGTTGCTGGTCATGGTCGAAGGGCCCCTCACAGGATTGCAGCCGGTGGTCCAGGTTTGCCGACTATGCCATGGGGCCGGCGGCGACAAAATGCGTTCGGCCCGGCACGGAGATCACAAGCCGATGCTCACGGGCCGGACGGCGTGCGCTTCGGACTGTTGCTGCAGCGCAACCTGCACGTGCCCGACACCAGGATGACGCCCGCCGCCACGATCGTTCGCTATGCCCGAGGACATCCCATGAAAGATAGTGCAAAGGCGCAATGCACGTGCGCATTGAGAAGATTTTCTGCAACGCGTTCGTCCCGTATGCTATCTAAAAATCGCTGCTTCGGAGTGATCCCTGCACCATGAAAACCCAGCGGCCCATCAGCTCGGATGACGAGCACCGGGTGCTCCAGTTCAGGCCGCGCACCTCGCCTTCCCCGGCCACCCACCGGGGCAGCGGTACCGTGCAGCCGCTCCGCGTGACCCCCGAACCGCTCGACCTGTCGCGCTTCGAGCAGCCTCGCCCCGAGCCGGACGATTTCCGCCACCGCATGCTTGCGAATATCGCCGCACTCGCCTTCACCATCGCGCTGACCGCGGTCGGAATCTGGCTCGCGGTCAGCATCGCCGACCTCAGGCGGACCCAGGATTGCGTGCTGATGGGCCGCCGGGACTGCGCGAAGATCGTCACGCCGCAGATCTAGGTACGGCCGACCAACTGGCCCTTGTGCCGAAAGGATGCCGGCGGGCATCCCCAGCCCTGTCCCCGCCCTGTCCGGCTCCATTGAACTCAGGGCGGCGCTCCGTTATACGGGCACTCAACCCGGCCAGAGGGGGGTTTGAGGGCGTCATCAGGGGCGCGATGCCCACCCACCATGCCACTCTGGAACATCTGACAATATCCGCAATATATCAAAGGCTTAGTGATGTCATCCACATTCGATCAGGTCGCTACGATCATCGCTGAAACCTGCGACATCCCCCGCGACACGATCACGCCGGATAGCCACGCCATCGATGACCTCGGCATCGACAGCCTCGATTTCCTGGACATCGCGTTCGCGATCGACAAGCAGTTCGGCATCAAGCTGCCGCTGGAAAAGTGGACCCAGGAGGTCAACGACGGCAAGGCGACCACCGAGCAGTATTTCGTGCTGAAGAACCTGTGCGCGCGCATCGACGAACTGGTTGCCGCCAAGGGCGCAAGCGCCTGATTGGGCGGTCATGCAACTCGAATATTTCCACATGATCGATCGCATCGTCGACCTCAAGGTCGACGAGAAGACGATCGTCGTTGAAGCCGAGGTCCCGAAGGAAAGCACCGTCTTCGAGGGACACTTTCCGGGCTATCCCTTGATGCCCGGCGTACTCCTGATCGAATCGATGGCGCAGGCCTCGGGCTTCCTCCTGCTTGGCGTGCTCAAGTTCGAGCGTATGCCGATTCTCGCTGCCGTGAAGGAAGCCAAGGTGCGCGGCTCGGTGTTTCCGGGCGAACTGATGACCCTCGAGGCAAGCGTGGCCCATGAGGGCTCGGGTTACGCCATGACCGAAGCCAAGATCCGGGTCGGCGGCAAGCTGCGCGCGAATTCATCGCTGACCTTCACGCTGATCCCCTTCCCCAATGCGGATATGCGCGGATACATGACGAAAGTCGCCGAGCGAGTCGGCTTTCCGCAACAGGCCGTATCGCCATGACTGAAACCTCTTCGAAGCCCGGCCAGACGGAAGTCTGGATCACCGGCATTGGACTTGCGACCTCGCTCGGCGAGGGCCTGGACGCCAACTGGACCGCGCTCCAGGAGAAGCGCATCAATGTCGACGAGAAGGGCTTTGCGCCCTACATCGTGCATCCCCTGATGCCCGTCTCCTTCGACAGCCAGATCCCGAAGAAGGGCGACCAGCGCCAGATGGAAGCCTGGCAGCGCATCGGCACCTATGCCGCCGGCCTCGCGCTCGACTCTGCGGGGATCAAGGGCAACAAGGACATTCTGTCGAAGATCGACATGGTGGTCGCCGCCGGCGGCGGCGAGCGCGATCTCAACGTCGACACCGGCGTGCTCACGGCGGAGGCCAAGGGTGCGAACGCGCCCGGCTTCCTGAACGAGCGGCTAATGAGCGATCTCAGGCCGACGCTGTTCCTGGCCCAGCTCTCCAATCTCCTCGCCGGCAACATCGCCATCGTGCACGGTCTCGGCGGCACCTCGCGCACCTTCATGGGCGAAGAAGTCGCGGGCGCCGATGCCGCCCGCATCGCGCTGGCGCGCATCGCCTCGGGCGAGAGCGACATCGCGCTGATCGGCGGCTCGCATAACGGCGAGCGCAAGGACCTGATGGTCCTCTACGAATTCGGCGACTTCAATCTGAAGGACAAGTTTGCCCCCGTCTGGGCGCGCAAGGATCACGCCGGTTTCGCGCTCGGCTCGGCCGGTGCCTTCCTGGTGCTGGAATCGAAGGCGCACGCCGAGGCACGCGGCGCCAAGCCGTTTGCGAAGCTGTCGAGCGTCGTCGCTGATCTTGCCCGGCGCAAGCAGCCCGGCGACATGGCGGCAACGCTGGAGAAGCTTTGGGCCAAGCTGCCCAAGCGTGAGGGCAAGGGCGCGATCATCACCGGAGCGACCGGCGCGGAGCCGGCGACATCGGAAGAGCGCGGCTTCCTGAAGAGCCATGCCGAATTCCCAGTGCGCTCGACCGGTACGATGTTCGGCCACACCATGGAAACGCAATTCCCGCTTGGGCTCGCGCTCGCCGCCCTGTCGATCTCGCGCGGCGCGCTGTTCCCGCCGAACGATTCGACGGGGCTTGAGATTGAAATGCAGGGGACGCCCACCCAGATTGTGGTTGTGGGGGCCGGACACTGGCGCGGCGAAGGCATGGCGCTGGTCGAGGCGGTCGGCTGAGGCGCGGCGCGTTTGGGCTGATGACGCTCTAGCTCTATCGGGGGATCGATTATGACTGCACCACGCGACAAACTCGGGCGTCCCGTCGTCGTCGTCACCGGCATGGGCATCATGACTTCGCTCGGCGCCGGCAAGGCCGACAATTGGGCGAAGCTCGTCGCCGGCGAATCCGGCATCCGCACCATCACGCGCTTTCCGGTCGACGGCCTCAAGACCACGATGGCCGGCACCGTGGATTTCGTCAGCGTCGATCCGTTCTCCTCCACCGGCCTGTCCGAGCGGATGGCCGAGCTCGTGACGCAGGAGGCGCTCGAGCAGGCCGGCATTGGCGCCAAGGCCGATTTCCCGGGTCCCCTCTTCCTCGCGGTTGCGCCGGTCGAGGTCGAATGGCCGCAGCGCCGCGAGCTCGGCCGCGCCGTCGGCTCGCCGGACTTCACCTATGACGATCTGCTGCGCATCTCGGGCGGCGGCAAGTACAGCGCTTATCACCACCGCTTCATGTTCGGCTCGGTGGCAGCCCACCTCGCCGAGACCTTCGGCACCAAGGGTTCGCCGATCTCGCTGTCGACGGCATGCGCCTCGGGCGCGACCTCGATCCAGCTCGGCGTCGAGGCGATCCGCCGCGGCGAGACCGATGCCGCGCTGTGCGTCGCGACCGACGGCACGGTGAACCCGGAAGCGCTGGTGCGCTTCTCGCTGCTCTCGGCGCTGTCGACCCAGAACGATCCGCCGCAGGCGGCCTCGCGCCCCTTCTCCAAGAACCGCGACGGCTTCGTCATGGCCGAAGGCGCCGGCGCTCTGGTGCTCGAGAGCTACGAAGCCGCCACCGCCCGCGGCGCGAAGATCCTCGGCGTGATCGCCGGCTGCGGCGAGCTGACCGACTCCTTCCATCGCACCCGCTCCTCGCCCGACGGCAAGCCGATCATCGGCTGCATGAACAAGACGCTGGCCGATGCCGGCATGACGCCGGACCAGATCGACCACATCAACGCGCACGGCACCGCGACGCCCGAGAACGACAAGATGGAGTACAACACGACATCCGCCGTGTTCGGCGATCTCATCTCGAAGATCCCGGTCACGTCCAACAAGTCGATGGTCGGCCATACCATCTCGGCCGCCGGCGCGGTCGAGGCGATCTTCTCGCTGCTGACGCTCGAGCATCAGCGCATCCCGCCGACGATCAACTACGAGACGCCGGATCCCACGATCTTGTTCGACGTCGTCGGCAACAAGGCGCGCGATGCCCGCGTCACCGCGGTGATGTCGAACTCGTTCGGCTTCGGCGGCCAGAACGCCTCGCTGATCCTGACCCGCGAACCGGTCTGACCGGACGCGGCATGGCGCTGATTCCTATCAGCACGAAGATTCGCGCGCGGAATGCTGCCAAGTCGATCGGCGGGAGCCTGATCGGCGCCGCCACCGTCGGCATGCTGCGCACCACGCGCTATTTCGATCCGGTCAAGACCTCGGACTTCTTCGCGCGCGTCACCAAGCTGATCGGCCCGCGCCTGCGCGAGCACCGCATCGGCCGCGCCAACCTCACCGCCGCGTTTCCCGAGAAGTCGCCGGAAGAGATCGAGCAGATCCTGATGGGCGTGTGGGACAATCTCGGCCGCGTCGGCGGCGAGTTTGCGCACATGGACCACGTCTGGGATTACGATCGCGACCATCCGGAAAACAGCCGGATCGAACTGCCCCAGCGCAGCATCGAGCTGTTCGACCGCATCCGCGACGACGGCAAGCCGGCGCTGATCTTCGCCGCGCATCTGTCCAATTGGGAACTGCCGGCGCTGGCCGCCGTCGCACACGGGCTCGATACCGCGATCCTCTACCGCCGGCCGAACATCGCCTCCGCCGATCGCATCATCCAGGAGATGCGCCAGGTCAACATGGGCACGCTGATCCCTGCCGGGCGCGACGCGCCGCTGCGCCTCGCGCAGGCGCTCAAGGACGGCAAGCACGTCGCCATGCTGATCGACCAGTATCTGACCGGCGGAGTCGAGGTCACCTTCTTCGGCCGCAAGACCCGCGCCAACCCGATGCTGGCGCGCCTGCTCCGCCAGGTCGAATGCCCCATCCACGGCGTCCGCATCATCCGCCTGCTCGGCAATCGCTTCCGCGCCGAGCTGACCGAGGAGATTCCGCCGGTGCGTGATGCCGACGGCAAGATCGACATCCAGGGTACGACACAGGCGATCACCAGCGTGGTGGAGAGCTGGGTGCGCGAATATCCCGAGCAGTGGCTGTGGCTGCATCGCAGGTGGCGGTGATTTTGCTCCGTCATTGCGAGCGAAGCGAAGCAATCCAGAGTCTTTCCGCGGAAATAGCCTGGATTGCTTCGTCGCTTCGCTCCGCGCAATGACGTATACTCTCAGCGCCCCGTCTTCACCTTCGTCCACAACCGGTTGATGATGCGCTGCGTCGCCGGCTCGCGCGCCGTGATGACGAACAGCTTTGCGAGCGTCGCCTCGTCCGGATAGATGTTCTTGTCGTTCAGAATTTTCGGATCGACCAGCTTCTGGCTCGCGAGGTTGCCGTTGGCGTAGGACAGGAAGTCTGAGTTCTTGGCGGCGACGTCGGGGCGGTAGAGATAGTTGATCAGCTCGTAGGCTTCCTTGACGTTCTTGGCATCCGCTGGGATCGCGAGATTGTCGAAGAACATCTGCGCGCCCTCCTTCGGGATCGTGTAGCCGATCTCGATGCCGCTGCTGTTGTCTTTCTTGGCTTCGGCGGCGCGCGCACGGGCCTGCATGATGTCGCCGGACCAGCCGACCACGAAACAGATCTCGCCGGTGGCGAGCGCGCTCAGATATTCGGAGGAGTGAAACTTGCGCACGGACGGACGGACCTTGGCGACCACGTCGGCGGCCTTCTCGAGGTCCGCTTGTTTGGTCGAGTTCGGATCGAGCCCGAGCCAGCTCAGCGCCGCCGGAAAGATGTCGTCGGCGGAGTCGAGCATGTGGACGCCGCAGTCTTTGAACTTGGCGAGGTTCTCCGGCTTGAACACGATGTCCCAGCTGTCGATCCTGGCGTCGGCCCCGAGGATCTGCTTCAGCTTGGCGACGTTGTAGCCGATGCCCGTCGTGCCCCACATGTAGTTGGCGGCGTAGACGTTGCCGGGATCGTAGATGCCGAGGCGCTGCGTCACGACCGGCCAGGCATTGCCGAGGTTCGGCAGCTTCGCCTTGTCGAGCTTCTGGAAGATGTTGGCCTTGATCTGGCGCTGCAGGAAATAGGCCGTGGGCACCACGACGTCATAGCCGGACTTGCCGGCCATCAGGCGCGTCTCAAGCGTCTCGTTGGCATCAAAGGTGTCGTAGACCACCTTGATGCCGGTCTCCCTGGTGAAGGCCTCTAGCACATCAGGCGCCATGTAATTGGACCAGTTGTAGAAGTTGACGACGCGGTCCTCGGCCCCTGCCGGCACCGGGAGGAACGTCAGCGCTGCGGCGATCGCGAGACCAAAGCCAAATCCGGAGCGGCCGACGTTCGTCATCCCTGTCTACCTCTTGCGTCCACGGACCGCGTCCGACAGCCGCTCCAGCGCGGTGTCGAGGGTCTCGTCCTTCTTGGCAAAGCAGAAGCGCACCACCGACGTCACGGGGTCCTGCTCGTAGAAGGCCGAGACCGGGATCGCGGCGACCTTGTAGTCCTTCACGATCCGCCAGCAGAACTCGGTGTCGCTCTCGTTGAGCCCGAGCGGCGACAGGTCGACGGTGAGGAAGTACGTGCCTTGCGACTTCAGCACGGGGAAGCCGAGGCTCTCCAGCCCCTTGGTCAAGCGGTCCCGGCTCCGCGTCAGGTCCTTGCGCATCGACAGGAAGTAGTCGTCGGACTTGCCGAGACCGTAAGCGACGGCGGCTTGCAGGTTTGGCGCGGTCGTAAACGTCAGGAACTGATGCACCTTGGCCGCCACCCGCAGCAGCGGCGGCGCGGCGCAGACGAAGCCGATCTTCCAGCCGGTCAACGAGAAGATCTTGCCGGCCGAGCCGACCTTGATGGTGCGGTCGCGCATGCCGGGGATGGTGATCAGCGGGATGTGCTTGTGCTCGTCGAAAGTGACGTGCTCCCAGACCTCGTCGGTGATCGCGATGACGTCGAACTCCTGGCAGTAGCGCGCCAGCAGCTCGAGGTCCTCGCGCGGATAGACCACCGCGGAGGGATTCAGGGGATTGTTGAACAGCACCGCCTTGGTCTTTGAATTGAAGACGCTTTTCAGCATGTCTTCATTCAGACGCCAGTGCGGCGGCTCGAGCCGGACGAGGCGCGGAATGCCGCCGGCCTGGCGGATGATCGGCAGGTAAGAATCGTAGACCGGCTGGAAGCAGACCACCTCGTCGCCGGGCTGGACCACCGCGAGAATGGCCGAGGTCAGCGCCTCGGTGCCGCCGGAGGTCACCATCACCTCGCTCATCGGGTCGAGCTTGAGGCCGTGCCAGTGGCCGTAATGGGTGGCGATCGCCTGGCGAAGCTCCGGGATGCCCATCATCGACGGGTATTGGTTGTAGCCGTTCAGCGAGGCCTCCGCCGCGGCGCGGCGGATGTCCTCCGGACCCGGATCGTCAGGGAAGCCCTGGCCGAGATTGATGGCGGCATTGTCGCGGGCGGCCTGCGACATCGCCTCGAAGATGGTGACGGGAAGATCGGCGAAGATCTTGTTCAGGGACGAGCTCTTTGACATCGGGTCGATCAGCCACCGACCTTGCTGGGAAGACCCGCCGCTTTCCAGCCGAGCATGCCCCCGGCCAGGTGCTTGTCGTAAGGCAGGCCCGCCGCCTGTGCCGCGAGCGAGGCCGTCACCGAGCGCTTGCCCGAACGGCAGGCGAACACGACCTCCTTGCCGGCGGGATCGGGGATCGCCTTGGGATCGAAGGTCGAGAGCGGCACGACGATGCCATAAGGATAGGCCTCGGCTTCGACCTCGTTCGGCTCGCGCACGTCGACGAGCATATAGCGCCCTTCCGCGACACCCTTGGAGACCTCGTCCGGGGTCAGATCCTGTACTTGATTTGCCACATCATCCTCCAACGTCGCGAGCCGCCGCCGGGGTGATCCCGGCGCCGGCAACCTCGCCCCTCGGCAGGCGAAAATCAAGCGCTACAAAGGCTTGAGCCGCATGCCGGAAGTTAAGGCTAAATCGCAGCGACTTGAAGTGTGCCTTGAATCCGGACCTTAAATCGTCACCTGAGTTCCGACCTCGACAACGCGGCCGGAGGGGATCTGGAAATAGTCGGTGGCATCGTTGGCGGAGCGGCTGAGCGAGATGAACAGCCGGTCCTGCCAGCGCGGCATGCCCGAATGGACGGCGGGCTTCAGCGCCC
This sequence comes from Bradyrhizobium cosmicum, assembly GCF_007290395.2. Classification (NCBI taxonomy): domain Bacteria; kingdom Pseudomonadati; phylum Pseudomonadota; class Alphaproteobacteria; order Hyphomicrobiales; family Nitrobacteraceae; genus Bradyrhizobium; species Bradyrhizobium cosmicum. The sequence goes on from NZ_CP041656.2 coordinate 4,593,945, forward strand.
TGCGCGACAGGAAGAACGAGGTCGACATGATGTCGAACTGCCAGCCGAGCTTGCGGGCGATCGCCAGCGCCTTGGGCACGTTGGGCGATTCCATGAAGCCGAACTTCAGCGTCACCTTGGAGAAGGTCGGGCTGATCTGCTCCAGCCTGACCCGCTCGGCCGGATCGATGCGCGGGGTCTGCGCGGTCTCGATGGTGAGAATGACGTTCTTCTCGTGCAGCACCTTGTAGTGTTTCAGACTATGCATCAGCGCGGTCGGCGCGCTGAGCGGATCGCTGGTCAGGAACACCGCGGTGCCGGGCACTCGCTGCGGCGGCCGCTTCTCCAGCATCGCCACGAGATCGGCGAGCGGAAATTCGAGCTTGCGCGACTTCTCGAACAGCAGCCGGCTGCCGCGCCGCCACGTGTACATCAGAATGATCATGAGCGCTCCGAGCGCCAGCGGCACCCAGCCGCCCTCGAACACCTTGAGCAGGTTCGCAGCGAGGAATGTCAGGTCGAGGAACAGGAACGGCGCAATCAGAGCGGCGGCCGCAAACGGCGACCACTTCCAGACCTTCCAGATCACGACGAAGCCCATCATCGCCGTGACCACCATGGTGCCAGTCACGGAGATGCCATAGGCCGAGGCGAGCGCGCTGGAGGAGCGGAACAGCAGCACCAGCAGCACCACCGCGACCAGCAGCAACTGGTTGATGCGCGGGATGAAGATCTGGCCGGAATGGGCTTCAGACGTATGGCGAATTTCAAAGCGCGGCAGCAGGCCGAGCTGAATCGCCTGGCGTGTCAGCGAATAGGCACCGGTAATGACGGCCTGGCTCGCTATCACGGTTGCGGCGGTGGCGAGCACGACCATGCAGCCACGGAAGAAACCCTGCGGGAAGAGCTGGAAGAACGGACTCACGATTGCGCCGGGATCGCCGAGGACGAGAGCGCCCTGCCCCAGATAGTTGAGAGCCAGCGACGGCAGCACGATGAACAACCAGGCCGTCTGGATCGGCCGCTTGCCGAAATGGCCGAGGTCGGCATAAAGCGCCTCGGCGCCGGTGACGGCCAGAAACACCGCGCCCAGCGTCACGAAACCGATGATGCCGTGGTGGAGCATGAAGGACACGGCGTAGAGCGGGTTCAGCGCATACAGCACCTGCGGCTGCTCGATGATCGGATGGATCGCCGCAACCGCGATCACCGCGAACCACACGCACATCACAGGGCCGAAGAAGGCGGCGACCCGGGCGGTGCCGCGCGACTGCACGGCGAACAGGCCGACCAGGATCACCACGGTCAGCGGCACGATGTAGGGCTCGAACCGCAGCGTGACGTCCTTCATGCCTTCGATCGCCGACAGCACCGAGAGCGCCGGCGTGATCACCGCGTCTCCGTAAAACAGAGCGCCGGAGATGATGCCGAGCATGACGATAGTCGCCCCGCGGGTGCCGACCGCGCGCTGCGCCAGCGCCATCAGGGCGAGCGTGCCGCCTTCGCCGTTATTGTCGGCGCGCAGCAGGATCACCACGTATTTCAGGGTCACCACCACGACCAGCGCCCACAGGATCAGCGAGAGCACACCGAGCACAGCAGCCTGGGTCGGGGCCCCTTCCGTCCCCGACGCGGCCATGACGGCCTCCCGGAACGCGTAGAGGGGACTGGTGCCGATATCGCCGTAGACGACGCCGATGCTGCCGAGCGTCAGCGCACCGAAACGGGCGGTCGTATGGGCTTCGCCATGCCCATTGGCCGCCGCCGTTTCCGGGGCGGAAATCGCTACATCACTTGTCATGGGAGAGCCCAGTGGCCTCTAAAATGCTTCACTGCACAACGGCGTAAGAGCGCGCGGCTTATAGCCCTGCGCTACCGGCATAGCCTAGCCCGTTTTTGGGCCCTCGCCATGCAAAAATCGCATAGATTCGCCGATTGCGATCAAATGGTGACTTGTGTGCCGACTTCAACCACCCGCCCGGTGGGAATCTGGAAATAGTCGGTGGCGTCATTGGCGGACCGGCTCAGCGCGATGAACAAATGGTCCTGCCAAAGCGGCATGCCGGATTGCGCCGAGGCCTTCAGCGACCTTCGCGACACGAAGAACGACGTCGACATGATGTCGAACTGCCAGCCCTGCTTGCGTGCGATCGCGAGCGCCTTGGGCACGTTCGGCTGCTCCATGTACCCGAACCGCAGCCGGACCTTCGAGAACTTGTCGCTGACCTTCTCCATCCTGAACCGATCAGCCAGATCGACCCGCGGTGTCTGCGCGGTTTCGATGGTCAGGATCACATTGTGCTCGTGAAGCACCTTGTTGTGCTTGAGATTGTGCAGCAGAGCGGTGGGTACAAAGGAAGGATCGCTGGTGAGGAATACCGCCGTGCCCTTGACGACGTGCGGCGGCCGCTTCTCCAGACTCTTGATCAGGTCGTCCAGCGGCACCTCGATCCGGCGCGTCTTCTGGATCAGGATCCCCGTGCCGCGCCGCCAGGTCCAGATCGTCCCGGCCATGACGACGCCGAACAGCAACGGCACCCAGGCGCCTTCGAGCAGCTTGAGCAGATTGGCGCTGAAGAAAGTCATGTCGACGATAACGAAGGGCATGATCACGGCGGCCGCCGTCGCGGCGCGCCAGTTCCACAATTTCCAGATGACGACGAAGCCCATGATGCCGTCGGCAACCATGGTGGTGGAGACCGCGATACCGTAGGCCGAAGCCAGATTGCTGGAGGTGTGGAACAACAGCACCAGCAGCATCACGCCGATCAGGAGCAGCCGGTTCACCCGCGGCAGATAGATCTGGCCGGCATGGATTGCGGAGGTGTAGCGCACTTCGAAGCGCGGCAAGAGACCGAGTTGCACCGCCTGATAGACCAGGGAATAGGCGCCCGTGATCACCGCCTGGCTCGCGATCACTGTCGCGGCGGTCGCGAGTCCGACCAGCGGCAACACCAGATACTCGGGCACCATGCGGTAGAAGGAATGCTCGATCGCGCTGGGATCGGACAGCACCAGCGCGCCCTGTCCGAAATAGTTGATCAGCAGCGAGGGCAGCACGAAGAACATCCAGGCGGACTGGATCGGCTTACGGCCGAAATGGCCGAGATCGGCATAGAGCGCCTCGCCGCCGGTGACCGCCAGGAAGACGGCGCCCAGCGTGACGAGGCCGATGGTGCCGTGCGACAGCAGGAACTCCAGCGCGTAATAGGGATTGATCGCGGCCAGCACCGACGGATCGTCGGCGATGTGGACGGCGCCCATCACCGCCAGACAGGTGAACCAGATCACCATCACCGGCCCGAAGGCCGAGGCCACCAGCGCTGTCCCCTTGCTCTGGACCGCGAACAGCAGCACCAAAATGAAGACGGTGAGCGGCACGACGTAATGCTCGAAGGCGGGCGTGGCGAGCTTGAGACCTTCGACTGCCGACAACACCGAGATTGCCGGTGTGATCATGGAATCGCCGATGAACATGGAGGCGCCGACCACGCCGAGCGCGAGCAGGAACCAGCTTCGCCGCCCGAGCGCGCGCTGGCCGAGCGCCATCAGCGAGAGCGTGCCGCCCTCCCCGTTATTGTCGGCGCGCAGCAGCAGCAGGACATATTTGGCGGTGACGACGATAAACAGCGCCCACAGGATCAGCGACAGCACGCCGAGCACGATGACCCGCGACACCGGCTCGCCATGGGCCGCGCCTCTGACCGCCTCGTGGAATGCGTAGAGCGGCGAGGTGCCGATGTCGCCAAAGACGACGCCGATGCTCCCGAGCGTAAGGGACCAAAAGCCCGAAGTGACCGGCCCGTCCTGGGTCTCGGCCGATGTGATGCTCGTGGTCATGTGGATGGAAAACGCTTCGTCCCTGGAATTGATCCGGCGCCTTTTGACGCTTCCGGCGCGGCTGTCAATCGGCACAGCACCTTAGCAGGCGGCGAGGCAGATGCTGTGACGCCGCAGCAACGGTTGCCGCCAGCGCGACGACATGCCTCAGGTAAGATGGTAGCGCAAGACCTCTAGGGCTTCAAATTCGGCGGCAGCGGCGGATCTTCCCGCATCAGGGTGATCGTCACCCGGCGGTTGGCCGCCAGCGAGGGGTCGTCCGGAAACAGCGGCTGGGTGTCTGCCTTGCCCGAAACAGCGAAGACGTGCGACGGCGGCAGGCCCTCTCGTTCGAGGATCTGGCGCACTGCATTGGCCCGATCGGCCGACAGATCGAAGGCGCCGTAGTCGCTGCGGGTCGGCACGAAACCGGCTGCGGTGTGGCCGGCGATGGAGACGCGCAGCGGCGTAGCCTTCAGCGGAATGGCGAGCTTCTCGATCAGGCGGCGCGTGCGGTCAAAGGGCACCTTTGAGCCGTCGGCGAACATCGAGCGGCCGTCCTGGTCGACGATCTCGAGGTTGAGGCCCTGCTTGGTCTCCTCGAACATGATGTGCTTGGACATCTCGGTCAGTTCCGGCATGTCCTGCAGGGCCTGACGCAGCGACGCTGCGGCGAGCGCGAAACCGCGGTCGACCTTGAGCCTCGCGCCGGACGTCTTGTCGTGATCCTCCTGGTCCGGCGTCGGCGTGTTCGACGACTCCTCAGGCTGGATGTGGTCGACGTTCTTCAGCCGCGCACGGGTCGGCAGGCCGTCGGATTCGATGATGCCCGCGTAGCGCGCCTCGCTCTGGACGCCGAAGGCCTCGCGCATGGAGCCCGCGACGATCTTCAGCTTGTTGGAGTCCTGGGTGGAGAACGCGACCAGCATCACGAAAAACGCCAGCAGCAAGGCCATCAGATCGGCAAACGTCACGAACCAGCCATGGCCGCCGTGAGCTTCTTCGCGTTTCTTCTTTGCCATCTGTCAGATCCCGGCGTCCGGTGTTTACGCCGGAACCGGCTCGCCTTCGGCGTGACGGTGCTTCTCGGGCAGATAGGCCAGCAGCATTTCGCGCACCAACGTCGGACTCTTGGAGTCGCGGATCATCAGAATGCCGTCGATGATCAGCGTACGATTGGTTTCCTCGTCGATCAGCTTGCCATGCAGCTTGTCGGCGATCGGCAGGCAGAGCAGGTTCGCGACCAGCGCGCCGTAGAGAGTTGCCAGCAGGGCGGTCGCCATGAACGGGCCGAGCTTCGAGGGATCCGACATGTTCGAGAACATCTGCACCATGCCGATCAGCGTTCCGATCATGCCGAACGCAGGCGCGCAGTCGCCGACGGCGCGGTAGATCTTGCTGCCTTCGTTGAGGTGCAGCAGGAAATTGTCGCGGTCGCGCTCCATATTGTCCCTGATAAAGTCGAGGTCGTAGCCGTCGGCGACGTAGCGGATTCCCTTCGCGAGGAACGGCTCGTCGGTCTCGACCTTTTCCAGCCCCACCGGGCCCTGCTTGCGGGCGATCTCGGCGATGCGAGCGAGTTCGTCGACCAGGTCGTGCGCCGACAGCCGGCTCATCGTGAAGGCGAATTTCATGCCGAGCGGCAGGCCATGCATCAGCACCGAGAGCGGAAAGCGGATCATGGTCGCTGCGGCCGAGCCGCCGAAGATGATGATCGCCGCATGATCGCTGATGAACATGTGCAGATCGCCGCCCATGAACACCATCAGCGCGATAACGGCGAGGCCGCCCACAAGCCCGGCGCCCGTCATGATATCCATGGGAGACTCCAACGCGAACGCAACAACGGCCGTCCTGGCCGATGGCGCGGCCCAACCCCGAACCGCATTGGAAACCCTAGTGAGCCGCGATTAAAGACGCGTAAAGGTTAAGTCCGGACAGCGTGTCCGCCGCTGCCGATGGTACCGCGATTGCCGCGCAGCGACATGAATCTCAACACTTCGCTAACCATGATGACGCCGCCATGCGACGAAATCCTCGGCGTCTCGTGCAGGCCGATGTCTGGAATGGTCAGACGCTTCTGAACAAGCGATTTGTCTTGAGAAGCAATTTGTCTTGCGCACCAGGACCACATCCATGTCGCCGGCCCGTGCGAGCCGGCGACCGCTTGCCAAGTCAGGAGCTTAGTGGATTTCCGCCGAGCGCTTCAGCGCGGCCTTCAGCTTCTCCAGCGTGAAGTCGGGGCTACGGGCGATCTCGAGGATTGGCGTCTCGCGGCGGCCGCAGAGTTCGGCGGCATCCGGCAGCTTCGCGGCGATGTCGAGCGGGATCACGATAGCGCCATGCTGATCGGCGTGAATGAGGTCATCCGACTTCACGGTCATGCCGGCGACGCGCACTTCGCCGCCGAAGCTCTCCGCATGCACCCACGCATGCGACGGGCCGATCGAACCGGCCAGTGCCTGGAAGCCCGGGGCCCATTGCGGGATGTCTCGGATCGAGCCGTCGGTGATGACGCCGAGGCAGCCGAGCGCCTTGTGCACGTTGCTCTGCACCTCGCCCCAGAACGCACCGTAGCCGACATCGGGACCGTCGATATCCTGGATCACCGAAATGCGCGGACCGTGGCCGGTGCCGACATATTCGTAATAGTCGATGCGGCGCTTGGACTGCTCTTCGGGCGGCAGCGAGGATTTCAGCACCGAGCGGATCGCGACCGTGCGGGCGTAACCGACGATCGGCGGCAGATCGGGGAACGGGCAGACGAGCTGCTTGGTGGTGTAGCCGATCAGCCGGCGCTCGGGCGCGACGATCTCCATGGCATTGCAGATCGTCGGGGTGTCGTAGCGGCCCAGCGCTTCGAGGACGGAAGCGGGCAGCGGCCCGGTCGCGGAATTGGTCACGGCGTTCTCTCCCAGATTGGCGGCCGCTGTTGGCGCGGTGCCGCCTGCACGGGCGATATAGCCGAGATCAGGCTTCAACCCAACTCAGCACGCCCTCATGGCAGATATCCGTGTCTTGCCGTTCAGTGTCTTGCCGCTCAGTGTCTTGCCGCTCAGTGCAGCCGTCCGGGCCGGTCGTCCTCGTCCGGCGGCTCCGCCAGGTTTGCCAGTGTCGGCGCCGAGGGGGGCGACGGGACCTCGCCTCCTGCGGCCGGCGCGGTCGCTTCCATCGCACGGGCCTGATCGCGATAGGATTTGAAACCGAGCGGCAGTGAGGCCAGATACAGCACCGTGCCGATCGAGAGCACATACCAGGGATAGCTGATCAGGAGCGCGATGAAGAAGATCACCGCGACGAAGGCCGGCAACACCAGCTCCGGCGGCACCCGCATGCGCATGCTCTTGCCGGAGAAAACCGGCAGGCGCGATACCATCAGGAAGGCAATCAACAGCGTATAGCCGGCCGTGAGCGACGCGGGCCAGCGGCCCAGATCCAGGAACGCGGCATAAATCGGCAACATCACGGTAATTGCACCGGCCGGCGCCGGCATGCCCGTGAAGAAATTGGCGGCAAAGGCCGGTTTGTTCGGATCGTCCAGTGTCGCGTTGAAGCGCGCAAGCCGCAGGCACATGGAGATCGCAAACACCATGGCCGCGATCCAGCCGGCATTGCCGAGCTCGTGCAACTGCCAGAAATACAGCATCAGGCCGGGGGCCACGCCGAAATTGACGAAATCGGCGAGGCTGTCGAGCTCGGCGCCGAACTTGGACTGGCCCTTGATCAGCCGGGCAATGCGGCCGTCGATGCCGTCGAGCGCCGCAGCGAACACGATGGCATAGACGGCAAGCGTCATCCGCCCTTCGATCGACAGCCGGATCGCCGTCAGGCCGGCGCAGATCGCCAGCAGCGTGATGACGTTCGGCACCAGCATCCGCACCGGGATCGGGCGGAACCGGCGGCGGCGCACGTCTGGATCTCTGGAGTCGTAGGGCGTCATGGATCGTCCTCACCTCAAGGCGAGATATAGCAAGCCCCGCTTCCCTCCGCCATTGCGGCGGAAGGCCCCCATGGACCGACTTATGGGTTAATTGGCGCGGTAGGCGCGGCTCGGGTCGTCGCCGGCAAGGTCGGCCAAAATCGTCTCGCCGGCGATTGCGGTCTGCCCTTCCGAGACCAGCGCCCTGGTGCCGACGGGCAGATAGACATCGAGGCGCGAGCCGAAGCGGATCAGGCCGAAGCGCTCACCGGCCCCGATCGCCTGCCCTTCCCTGACGAAGCAGACGATGCGCTTGGCGATCAGCCCCGCGATCTGGACCACGCCGATCCGTGCCGTCGGCGTCGTGATCACCAGCGAGTTGCGCTCATTGTCCTCGCTCGCCTTGTCGAGCTCGGCATTGATGAAGAGGCCGGGCCGGTAGGCGATGCGGTCCACCCTGCCCGCAACGGGGGCGCGGTTCACATGGCAGTTGAACACGCTCATGAACACCGAGATGCGCGGCAGCGGACGGTCGCCGAGCCCGAGCTCGGCCGGCGGCAGCGCCATGGTGATCATCGAGACACGGCCGTCGGCCGGCGATACCACGAGCCCGTCGCGCACCGGCGTCACCCGCACGGGGTCGCGGAAGAACAGCGCGCACCACACGGTCAGGATCGTGCCGATCCACCCGAGCGGCGACCACAGCCAGAACAGGATCAGGCTTGCCAGCGCAAAGCCGCCGATGAAGGGATAGCCCTCCTTGTGGATCGGCGGGATCTGACGCTGGATCGAATCGAGAATGGACATCGCTATCTGCCGCCTGAGGGTTGATGGCACGCGGGGTGCCCCGCGCGGTTGTTTAGGCCAGAGTTGGGACCGGAGACAAGGTCACTCCGCGGCCGCAGGCGCTGTCAGGGCATCCTGGACCGGCGGCGGCTCCCGGTTGGGCGCCTCGCTGGTATCAGCCATCTTGGCCAGCTTCTCGCGCGCGGCCTCCGCCTCGCGCTGCCTGTTCCACATGCTGGCATAGAGGCCGCCCTGCGCGAGCAGCTTGGCGTGGGTGCCGCGCTCGGCAATGCGGCCCTGGTCCAGCACGATGATCTCATCGGCGCCGACGATGGTGGAAAGCCGGTGCGCGATCACCAGCGAGGTGCGGTTTTTCGCCACCCGCTCGAGCGCGCCCTGGATCTCGTGCTCGGTGTGGGTGTCGAGCGCCGACGTCGCCTCGTCCAGCACCAGGATCGGCGGCGCTTTCAAGACGGTCCGCGCGATGGCGACACGCTGCTTCTCGCCGCCGGAGAGCTTCAGGCCGCGCTCGCCGACCTGGGTCTCGTAGCCCTTCGGCGCCATACGGATGAAATGGTCGATCTGCGCCAGTTGCGCTGCCTGCTCGACCTCGGCATCGCTGGCGTCCCACCGGCCGTAGCGGATGTTGTAGCGGATGGTGTCGTTGAACAGCACGGTATCCTGCGGCACCATGCCGATCGAGGCGCGCAGGCTGGCCTGTGTGACCTCGCGGATGTCCTGGCCGTCGATCAAGATCCTGCCGCCCGAGATGTCGTAGAGGCGGAACAGAAGCCGCGAGATGGTCGACTTGCCTGCCCCCGACGGGCCGACGATCGCCACCGTCTTGCCGGCCGGCACCTCGAAGCTGATGCCCTTCAGGATCGGGCGTGCAGGCTCATAGGCAAAGCGCACGTCCTCGAAACGCACATTCCCGGCGGAGACCACCAGCGGCTTCGCATCGGGCACGTTCTTGATCTCGGCTTCGCGGCCAAGGACGTTGAACATCTTCTCGATGTCGATGATCGCCTGCTTGATCTCGCGATAGACCATGCCCATGAAATTCAGCGGCTGGTAGAGCTGAATCATCATGGCGTTGACCAGCACGAAATCGCCGACCGTGTTGGTGCCGTTGCGGACGCCGATCGCGCACATCAGCATGGTCGCGGTCAGCCCCATCGTGAAGATCACCGCCTGTCCGGTGTTGAGCACGGCGAGCGACGTATAGGCCTGAACGCTCGATTCCTCGTAGCGCGCGACCGACTTGTCGTAACGCTGCGCCTCGCGCGCCTCGGCGCTGAAATATTTCACGGTCTCGTAGTTGAGAAGCGAGTCGATCGCCTTGGTATTCGCCTCGGTGTCGGAATCGTTCATCTTGCGGCGAATGCCGATCCGCCATTCGGTCGCGACGTAGGTGTAGTACATATACACCGTCACCGTGATCAGGGTCGCGACCACGTAGCGCCAGTCGAACTGCCAGAGCAGCACGGCCATCAGCAGCGAGACCTCGACGATGGTCGGGATCAACTGGAGGATCACCATCCGCACGATGACCTCGATGCCCTCGCGGCCGCGCTCGAGCACACGCGTCAGGCCTCCGGTCTTGCGTTCGAGGTGAAAGCGCAGCGAGAGTTCGTGCATGTGAATGAAGGTGATGGTGGCGAGCTTGCGCACCGCATGCATGGCCACGCGGGCGAAGATGCCGTCGCGCCATTGCGTCAGCACCGCCATCATGATGCGCATCACGCCGTAGCTCGCGGTCAGCAGCAACGGCGAGGCGATCACCCAGAGGTGCCAGTTGTCGGGCTGCACCGGCGCGGTGTTGGCGCCGGTCAGCGCATCGGTCGCCCATTTGAAGCTGAATGGAACCGTGAGCGTGATCAGCTTGGCGGCGAGCAGCAGCACCATCGACCAGACCACGCGCATCTTTAGGTCGAAGCGGTCACCCGGCCAGATATAGGGCCACAGATGCGCCAGCGTGCCCATCAGCGTGGCCCGTTCCAGCGGTCCGCCGGCCGGCTCGGGCACTTCGGCGCCATGGGGCGAATGGGGAGGAGTCATCAAACAGCCTGAAAGCCCGCCGAATGCGGGCTGCGTTGCGATTAAGGATTTTCGCTCGTCATATAGAAGCTTCCGGAGGCGAACGCACCCCGCCAGATGGCGAATCTTCGATTGTTTGTCGCCATTTACCGGTAGATTTCCGGGTGGTCCGAATCACCGATTGAGCTTGACGCCCTTTCGCTGCAATGCATCATGGTACCAATGAGCACCATCAAAACCGTCTGTGTCTATTGCGGCTCCGGCCCGGGAACCAATCCACGTTTCACCGAAGGCGCCAAGGCGCTCGGCAAGGCGCTCGCCGAGAACAACGTCCGCTTGGTCTATGGCGGCGGCTCGGTCGGCCTGATGGGCGCGGTCGCGACCTCCGTGCTCGATCACGGCGGCACCGTCACCGGCATCATCCCCGAATTCCTGCGCAAGCGCGAGAACGCGCTGACGCGCGTGCAAGAGATGATCGTCACTCCCGACATGCACGAGCGCAAGCGGCTTATGTTCGAACGCTCGGACGCCTTCGTGGCACTGCCGGGCGGCGTCGGCACGCTGGAGGAGCTGGTCGAGCAATTGACCTGGAAGCAGCTGGGCCGCCACGCCAAGCCGGTGCTGCTCGCCAACATCGACAATTTCTGGGAGCCGCTGTTCTCGCTGCTGTCGCACATGCGCCAGACCGAGTTCATCCGCGCCGGCCTGTCGGTCGACATCCTCAAGGCCGATCGCGTCGAGGACATCCTGCCGAAGCTGAAGTCCGCCGTGGCCCAGCTCGCCGAAGCCGAAAAGCAGCTCGCCCCGGACGTGGCGCGCAAGCTCTAAACATCATTCGCTCGGGAACGTCACCGCCTCGATGCGATTGCCGTCGGGATCGGCGACGAATGTCGCGTAGTAGCGCACACGGTCGTGCGGGCGGAGGGCCGGCGCACTCTCGGACGCACCTCCAGCCCTGAGTGCTGCGGCGTGAAACGCGTCGACCTCCGCCGTGGTCTTCGCCCGCAGGCAGATGTGCACGCCGCTCTCCGACGGCACCAGCGGCATGTTCTCGCGCAAGTTGATCCAGAACTCGGGATAGGCCTTGCCGAAGCCGATCGTCCGCGGCCGCGTGACCAAGCGCGTCAGGCCGAGGGCGGCGAGCGTCGCTTCGTAAAACCTTGCGGAGCGTTCGAGGTCGCTGACGCCGACGGAAATGTGGTCGATCATTGCAAACGCTCCCTCCCCTCGTCATTGCGAGCGAAGCGAAGCAATCCAGAGTGCATCCGCGGAAGCCACTGGATTGCTTCGTCGCTTCGCTCCTAGCAATGACGGCGATTGTGGCGCCGCCATGCCTCGAATTGCCGCCCCCTACGCCGGCGCGCCGGACTTCACGAGCTTGTAGATCACCGAATCCATCAGCGCCTGGAACGAGGCATCGATGATGTTCGGCGACACGCCGACCGTGGTCCAGCTGTCGCCGTTCTCGTCCTTGCTTTCGATCAGCACGCGCGTGACCGCGCCGGTGCCGCCATTGAGGATACGCACGCGGTAATCGATCAGCGTCAGACCCTCGATGTATTTCTGGTACTTGCCGAGGTCCTTGCGAAGCGCGACGTCGAGCGCGTTGACGGGGCCGTTGCCCTCCGCGGCCGAAATCAAATGCTCGCCGGCGACATCGACCTTGACCACGGCAAGTGCCACCGTCACACGCTCGCCAAGCGCGTTGTAGCGCTGCTCGACATTGACGTCGAACTGCTCGACCTCGAAATATTGCGGCACCTTGCCGAGCGTGCGGCGCGCCAGCAGGTCGAACGAGGCGTTGGCGGATTCATAGGCGTAGCCGGCCGCCTCGCGCTCCTTCAACTCCTCCACGAGCCGGGTCAGCTTCGGATCGCTCTTCTCGTAAATGATGCCGGCGCGGTCGAGCTCGGCGATGACGTTGGAGCGGCCGGCCTGGTCGGACACCAGCACCTTGCGGTGATTGCCGACCGTCTCGGGCAGCACGTGCTCGTAGGTGTGCGGATCCTTCAGCACGGCGGAGGCATGAATGCCGGTCTTGGTCACGAAGGCGCTTTCGCCGACATAGGCCGCATGCCGGTTCGGCACGCGGTTGAGCATGTCGTCGAGCGTGCGCGAGACCTTGACCAGCGTCGCCAGTTTCTCCGCCGTGACCGATATCTCGAAAGCGTCGGCAAACTCCTGCTTCAACTTCAAGGTCGGGATCAGCGAGCAGAGATTGGCATTGCCGCAGCGCTCGCCAAGCCCGTTCAGCGTGCCCTGGATCTGCCGCGCGCCGGCGCGCACCGCGGCGAGCGAATTCGCCACCGCCTGCTCGGTGTCATTATGGGCGTGGATGCCGAGATGATCGCCGGGGATGTGCTTGGTCACCTCGGCGACGATCGCCTCGATCTCGTTCGGCATGGTGCCGCCGTTGGTGTCGCACAAGACCACCCAGCGCGCGCCGGCCTCATAGGCCGCCTTGGCGCAGGCGAGCGCGAAGCTGGAATCTTCCTTGTAGCCGTCGAAGAAATGCTCGCAGTCGAGCATGACCTCGCGGCAGGCCGCCTTCGCCGCCGCGACGCTGTCGCGGATGGAAGCGAGGTTTTCCTCCTTCGTCGTCTCCAGCGCCACGCGCACCTGATAGGCGGAGGACTTCGCGACGAAACAGATCGCATCGGCTTTCGCTTCCAGTAGACCGGCAACACCGGGATCGTTGGAGACCGAGCGCCCTGCCCGGCGCGTCATGCCGAAGGCGGTGAAGCGCGCATGCGACAAGTTCGGCCTGGTGCCGAAGAACTCGGTGTCGGTCGGATTGGCGCCGGGGTAGCCGCCCTCGACATAGTCGATGCCGAGTTCGTCCAGCATCGCGGCGATGATCTGCTTGTCGGTCAGCGTGAAATCGACGCCATTGGTCTGCGCGCCGTCGCGCAGCGTGGTGTCGAACAGATAGAGGCGCTCCCTGCTCATGACGCAGCTCCGAGCGTCTTCTTCATCGTGGTGTTGGCGAGCCACTCGTCGTTGACGCTGATGCTGTTACGCTGCATGGCGACGTAGCCGCGCTTGGCGAAGAATCCTTCTGCGGTATCGCTGGCGTCGACCGAGAGGCCGGTCGCGCCGCGGCCGCCGGCAAGCTTCTCCAGCGCGTCGACCAGCATGGTCGCGATGCCCTGTCCGGTCACGGCGGGATGCACATAGAGCATGCGGATGTGATCGGCGCCGCGCAACGAGGCGAAGCCGACGGGCGAGCCTTCCAATGTAGCGACCAGCGTCAGGTCGGCCGCAAGCCGCTTGCCGAACTCCTCATCCTCAGCGGCCTCCATCCAGGCCTGCTGCTGCGCCTCGTTGTAGTCCTCGCCGGTCAGTTCCTCGATGCTGGCCGTGAAGATCGCGGCGAGCATCGGCACGTCAGCCGGCAGGAAGGGCCGCAAGCCGGGCTTTGGCAAAGTCTGTCCCATGGTCTTCACCATATCCCGTAGAGCTTGAGCGCCAGTGCCACCGCGGCGCCGAGCAGCAGAATCTTGAGCGCGATGTAATAGAGCCAGTGCCGCGGAAACGGCGTGTCGGGGCGTTTCATCGCATGACCTCCCAGGTCGTCCCGTCCTTGGAGTCCTTGATCGCAACGCCCATCGCAGCGAGCAGATCGCGGATGCGGTCGGACTCCCTGAAATCCTTGCGGCTACGGGCCGCCGTCCGCTCCGAGAGCAGGCGCTCGACCTCTTTGGCATCGACGCCGCTGGCCTGCTGCTTGCGCCCTTCCCACTGCGCAGCGCTCTCGGACAGGAAGCCGAGCAGCCGCAATGAACCCGCCAGGGCGGGTACGTCGCTGCTGCGCAGACCGTGCAACGCCGCGATCGCGAGCGGCGTGTTGAGGTCGTCGAGCAACGGATCGACCACGGACGCAGCCGGCTTGCCCGGCGCGACGTCGGCCGCGACGCGATACCAGTCGTCGAGCGTCTTGGCGCTCTCCTCCAGTGACTTCATGGTCCAGTCGATCGGCGACCGATAATGCGTCTTCAGCATGTTCAGGCGCAGCACCTCGCCCGGCCAATCCGCGAGCAACTCGTGGATCGTGATGAAGTTGCCGAGCGACTTCGACATCTTCTCGCTCTCGACCTGCAGGAAACCGTTGTGCATCCAGTAGTTCGCCATGCGCTCGCGGTGGAAGGCGCAGCAGGTCTGCGCGACCTCGTTCTCGTGATGCGGAAATACGAGATCGATACCGCCGCCATGGATGTCGAAATGCTCGCCGAGATGCTTCCAGGCCATGGCCGAGCACTCGATGTGCCAGCCCGGTCGCCCCTCGGCCTTGATGCCGGCCGGCGACGGCCATGACGGCTCGCCCGGCTTGGACGGCTTCCACAGCACGAAGTCGGTGTTGTCTTTCTTGTAGGGCGCCACGTCGACGCGGGCACCAGCGATCATCTCGTCCAGCGAACGATTGGACAGCGCACCATAGCGCGGCAGGCCGGCATTGGCCGCGTTCATCGCCTGCGGCGAGAACAGCACGTGGTCCTCGGCGGCATAGGCAAAGCCGCCCTTGACCAGCCGTTCGATGATCTCGCGCATCTCGCCGATATGCTCTGTCGCGCGCGGCTCGACGCTCGGCCGCAGCGCACCGAGCGCATCGACGTCGGCGTGAAACTGCTGTCCGGTCTGCTCGGTGACCTTGCGGATCGCCTCGTTCAGCGGCAGGCCGGGGAAGTCGCGCGCGGCACGGTCGTTGATCTTGTCGTCGACGTCGGTGATGTTCCGGACGTATTTGACGTGCGCCTCGCCGTAGAGATGGCGCAGCAGCCGAAACAGCACGTCGAAAACGATCACCGGCCGCGCGTTGCCGATATGGGCGAAGTCGTAGACGGTCGGTCCGCACACATACATGCGGACGTCGTTCGCATTGAGCGGCACGAACGGCCGCTTCTCCTTCGTCAGCGTATCGTAAAGGCGCAGTTCCATATGGATACCCGTCGGCTGTTGGCCGGGCGTCCAGTGCTCTCAATGGTTTTGAGAAAAGACGGCTCCAGCCAGCGAATCGCTAGCTCGTAATCTCGCGGCAAATGGCGCAAATGACGAGGAGACCGTTCATGGCGGAACATATGGGCTATGAGGCGGCCCCGCGTCAAGAGTGCCGCGGAAATGCCGTTTTGTCTCCGCACTGCGCCCTCGCCGGCCCTAAGGGTTCATGATCCTTAACTATTTGCGCCCATTCTGGAACCGGCAGTTCCTGCTTTTTGCCTCCGGTGTTCTCATGCGATCATTGCTCGCGCTCATTTCCTGCGCCTCCATCATTTCAGCATCCAGCGCTTTTGCCGAAACCCGCGTCTTCATCATTCCCAACCAGGCTGACGGCTACGGCGTCGATCATTGCCTGGCCAAGGGCGACAAATGCGGCGCGCAGGTCGCCCGGACCTACTGCCAGTCACGGGATTTTGCCCAGGCATCAAGCTATCGCCGGGTCGATCCCGACGAAATTACCGGCTCTGTCCCCAAAACCGGCGCAAACTGCTCGCATGGCCATTGCGACGAATATGTCGCAATCACCTGCCAGCGCTGAATTCGCTCGGAACTGGCGTATCTTAGGCCCGGTCTTTGGCCCCGAAACGACGTGACGATGCCGCAGGAAGCGGCTATGGGAGGGCGCGCTTCTGCCCTCCAATGTCACATGGGGCCGTGACCTCGCTAGAATGGCGGATATGCCTGAATTTTTGTCTCTCTCCCGTGCCCGCTTCCTCTCTGCCTGCACCGTGCTTCTGAGCACCGTCGTGCTCGCCACCGGCGCTTTCGCGCAGGCCGGCCCGCCCGGTCCACCGCCCCAGCCCGGCCAGAATGGGCTTGGCCCCAATCCGATGTGCGTCCGACTGGAAGGCCAGCTCGCCGCGCTCGATCGCGGCGGCGGCGGTGATCCCGCGCGCGACGACCAGATCCGCCGCTATCAGGACTCCCAGGCCAAGCAGCAGGCCGAGCTCGACCGCGTCACCATGCAGGCCAAGCGCATGGGCTGCGATTCCTCCGGCTTCTTCTCGCTGTTCAACGGCCAGTCGGCGCAATGCGGCCCGGTCAACACCCAGATCCAGCAGATGCGCGCCAATCTGGACCAGATCACCGGCAATCTCGAACGCCTGCGCGGCGGCGGCGCCGGCGGCTTCAGCCCGGAGCGCGACAGCCAGCGCCGCTCGGTGCTGGTGGCGCTCGCGCAGAACAATTGCGGCCCGCAATACGCCAACGCGGCGCAATCACAAGGCGGCGGCAACTTCCTGAGCAATCTGTTCGGCGGCAACAATCCCAACAATCCGCAAGGCGGCCCGCCCTCCGATCTCGGCCCGCAATCCGGCACCTTCCGCACCGTGTGCGTGCGCACCTGCGACGGCGCCTATTTCCCGATCTCGTTCGCCACCGTGCCGGCGCGTTTCCCCGACGACGAAAAGACTTGCAAGGCGCTGTGCCCGGCCGCGGAAGCCGTGCTCTACACCCACCGCAATCCCGGAGAGGACATGAACTCCGCGGTCTCCACCAGCGGCCAGCCCTACACGGCGCTACCGACCGCGTTCAAATTCCGCAGCGAGTTCAACCCGTCCTGCTCCTGCAAGGCGGCGGGCCAGACCTGGGCCGACGCCTTGAAATCGGCCGACGACAAGGCGTCAGCCGAGCAGCAGGGTGACATCATCGTCACCGAGGAGAGCGCCAAGAAAATGCAGCAGCAGCGGCTTGGTAAGGGTGCACCTGCGACGAACGCGAAGAAGGGCACGCCCCCGGCGCCGACGACAGCGAACGCTCCGGCCGCAACGCCCCCGGCAGACACGGGCACGGCGACGACGTCCTCCGAGAACAAGCCGATCCGCTCGGTGGGGCCGAGCTTCCTGCCGCAGCAACAGAAGTAGCGACAGCAGGTAGTCGCGCTGCACACTCAACTGTCATGCCCCGCGAAGGCGGGGCATCCAGTACGCCGTGTCATCAATTGGTTTTGACAACGTCGGCCGCGGAGTACTGGATCATCCGCCCCAGTGCGCAATTGCGCACAAGGCGGATGATGACAGCGGACTGGGTGGCGAGACCGCCTGCGCCAACCACGCCAGCCCCCAACTCGATAACTGTCACCCCTCGAACGCGTCGATCGACGCCCGGTTGCCGCGCGAGACCAGCGTCTCGTCCGCCACCGGCAGCTCCTCGCCCTTGTCGCGAAAGCGGTTGGTGATGGGATAGCGGCGGTCGCGGCCGAAATTCCTCGCCGTCACCTTCACGCCCGGCGCGGCCTGGCGGCGCTTGTATTCGGCGACGTTGAGGAGATGGTCGATGCGGATCACCGTCTCGCGGTCGAAGCCGGACGCGATGATCTGATCGAGCGGCTCCTCGCGTTCGATGAGACCCTGCAGAATGGCATCGAGCACCTCGTAGGGCGGCAGCGAGTCCTGGTCGGTCTGGTTCTCGCGCAGCTCCGCACTCGGCGGGCGCGTGATGATGTCGGGCGGGATCACCTCGCCCGCAGGCCCGAGCGCGCCATCCGGCTTCCAGCCGTTGCGCAAGCTTGCCAGCCGAAACACCTGGGTCTTGTAGATGTCCTTGATCGGGTTGAACCCACCGTTCATGTCGCCATAGAGCGTGGCGTAGCCGACCGACATTTCCGACTTGTTGCCTGTCGTCACCACCATCAGCCCGGTCTTGTTGGAGATCGCCATCAGCAGCGTGCCGCGGGTGCGGGCCTGCAGGTTCTCCTCGGTGATATCGGGCGGCAGGTTCTTGAAGATGCCGGACAAGATTGTTTCGAAGCCGGTCACGGCTTCGGCGATCGGCAGCACTTCGTAGCGGATGCCGAGATGGCCGGCGAGCTCGCCGGCATCCGCGATCGAATGCGCTGCCGTGTAACGATAGGGCAGCATCACGCCGTGGACCTGGTCGGCACCGAGCGCATCGACCGCAATCGCCGCGCAGAGCGCCGAATCGATGCCGCCGGAAATTCCGAGCAGCACGCCGGGAAAGCCGTTCTTGGCGACGTAGTCGCGCAGGCCCAGCACGCAGGCGGCGTAGTCGGCGTGGTCGCCCTCGGGCAGCTGCGCGATCGGCCCCGCGCAGCGCCAATCGTCGCCATGTCTGATGAAACGCAGCGTGCTGATGTTCTCGGCAAAGGCAGGCAATTGCGCGGCGAGCGAGAGATCGCCGTTGAGCGCGAAGGAAGCGCCGTCGAACACGAGCTCGTCCTGGCCGCAGACCTGATTGAGATAGACCAGCGGCAGCCCGCTCTCCGTCACCCGCGCCACGGCCACCGAGAGACGCACGTCGTTCTTGTCGCGGGCGTAAGGCGAGCCGTTCAGCACCAGGATGATCTCGGCGCCGGTCTCGGCCAGTGTCTCGACCACGTTCTCGTAGTCTTCGGACTCCTCAAGCCAGATGTCCTCGCAGATCGGCACGCCGATCCGCACGCCCCGCACGGTCACCGGGCCGGCCGCGGGCCCGGGCGAAAACAGCCGCTTCTCGTCGAACACGCCGTAGTTCGGCAGATTGCACTTGAAGCGCAAGCTCGCGATACGGCCGCCGTCGAGCAGCGCGCAGGCATTATAGAGCTTGCCGTCCTCGACCCATGGCGTGCCGACCAGCATGGCTGGCCCGCCGTCGGCCGTCTCGCGCGCGAGGCTTTCGATCGCGGCGCGGCAGGCGGCCTGGAAGGCCGGCTTCTGCACCAGATCTTCCGGCGGATAGCCGGCGATGAACAATTCCGGAAACAGCACGAGATCGGCGCCGTCGGCGATCGCCTGCGCGCGCGCGGCCCGCACCTTGGCGGCGTTGCCGTCGATGTCGCCCAGGGTCGGATTGAGCTGGGCGAGCGTGACCGCGAATGCGTTGAGACGTTCCGTCATGGCCACCGCGCTCCGATCCCTTGGCTAGACGAAGCCCAATCGTTCGACGATGGCAAGGATCCAGAACGCGCCGGCCATCAGGAGCGCGACGCCGACCGCGGCCGAGCCCATGTCCTTGACCCGGCCGATCTGCTTGTCATGGTCCATGGTCAGGCGATCGGCGAGCTTCTCGATCGCGGTGTTGAGCAGCTCGACCACCAGCACGAAAGCGACCGCGCACACCAGCTCGACCGCGCGCGTTGCGGTCGAGCCGACGAACCACGCGAGCGGAAGCGACAGCAGCAGCGCGAAAATCTCCTCCCGGACGGCCTGCTCCGAGCGGAACGCAAAGGCAAGACCATTGCGGGAGTTGATCGTGGCCTTCCAGATCCGCAGCAAGGTCCTAGAGCCCCGCTGCGACCGGCATCGGCCTCGCCTTGCCCACGCGTTCCTGCTTGAGGAGCTCGGCGACCAGGAAAGCCATGTCGATGGATTGCTCGGCGTTGAGCCTGGGATCGCAGACCGTGTGATAGCGGTCGTTGAGATCCTCGTCGGTGATGGCGCGGGCGCCGCCGATACATTCGGTGACGTCCTGGCCGGTCATCTCCAGATGCACGCCGCCGGCATGGGTGCCTTCCGCCGCGTGGATGGTGAAGAACGACTTTACTTCGGACAGGACGCGGTCGAACGGCCGCGTCTTGTAGCCTGACGTGGACGTGATGGTGTTGCCGTGCATGGGATCGCACGACCAGACCACGACCTTGCCCTCGCGCTTCACGGCGCGGATCAGGCCCGGCAGATGGTCGGCGACCTTGTCGGAGCCGAAGCGGTTGATCAGCGTCAGCCTGCCCGGCTCGTTGTCCGGGTTGAGCACGTCGATCAGCTTGAGCAGCTCGTCGGGCTTGAGCGACGGGCCGCACTTCAGGCCGATCGGGTTCTTGATGCCGCGGAAATATTCGACGTGGGCATGGTCGAGCTGACGGGTGCGATCGCCGATCCAGATCATGTGGCCCGAGGTCGCGTACCAGTCGCCGGTGGTGGAATCGACGCGGGTCATGGCCTGCTCGTAGCCGAGCAGCAGCGCCTCGTGGCTGGTGTAGAAATCGGTGGCGCGCAGCTCGGGATGGCTCTCGAGGTCGAGGCCGCAGGCACGCATGAAATTGAGCGCGTCCGAGATGCGGTCGGCCAGCTCCTTGTAACGGCGGGACTGCGGGCTATCCTTCAGGAAGCCGAGCATCCACTCATGCACGCTGCCCAGATTGGCGTAGCCGCCGGTTGCAAACGCGCGCAGCAGGTTCAGCGTCGCGGCCGACTGGCGATAGGCCATCAGCTGACGCTGCGGATCCGGCACCCGCGCTTCCTTCGTGAAGGCGATGTCGTTGACGATGTCGCCGCGATAGCTCGGCAGCTCGACGCCGCCGATCTTCTCCGTCGGCGAGGAGCGCGGCTTGGCGAACTGGCCGGCGATGCGGCCGACCTTCACCACCGGCACGGCGCCGGCATAGGTCAGCACCACCGCCATCTGCAGCAGCACGCGGAAGAAGTCGCGGATGTTGTTGGCGCCGTGCTCGGCAAAGCTCTCGGCGCAGTCGCCGCCCTGGAGCAGGAAGGCCTCGCCGGCCGCCACGCGGGCCAGCGCCTTCTTCAGATTGCGTGCCTCGCCCGCGAACACCAGCGGCGGAAAGGTCGCAAGCTGCGCCTCGACGTCGGCCAAGGCCTTGGCGTCGGGATAATCGGGCACCTGGAGCACCGGCTTGCTGCGCCAGGACTCGGGCGTCCACCGCTCGGACATCGCAATCTCTCCGTGAAGCAAAAAACACAACCTGATCTGTGGGTTGCGAGGGCCGCCTTATACACAGGCTGGCCCCGCGCCGCCAGTTGTAAATCCATTTCGCACTGCAAACCCTTGCGGGAAAAGCTGAATTCGCATTTGCTGGGGGCGGTAGAAGAAACTGGCAGCACACCCTCCAGCCAATGGACGCCGCACCGGACGACGTTTTCATCGACGAGATCAGCTTCCCGGCGACCGACGGGTATGCGCTGACCGGCACCCTGTTCCTGCCGCGCGGCGCCAAGCGCCATGCCGTGCTGATCAATTCGGCCACCGCCGTCCCGCGAAAGATCTACCGCGGCTTCGCCTCCTACCTTGCCCATCGCGGCTGCGCGGTCCTCACTTACGACTATCGCGGCATCGGTGACTCCCGCCAGCCGGCGATGGTCGGCTACAACCAGCCGAAATCGCTGGTCGGCTTCAAAGCCTCGATGTCGGACTGGGCCGCGCAGGACGTCACCGCCGCGGTGCGCTGGATGCGCGAGCGCTACACCACCCTGCCCCTTGCCTATGTCGGCCATTCCTTCGGCGGCCAGGCGCTCGGGCTGATTGCGAACAACACGGAAATATCGCGCGCCGCGTTCGTGGCCTCGCAGGCCGCGACCTGGCGGCTGATGACGTCGCCGGAGAAATATCGTGTGTTCGCCTTCATGAACCTCATTGGCGTACCGCTCGCCCACGCGCTCGGCTACGCACCGGGCTGGGCCGGCATCGGCGAGGACCTGCCCAAGGGCGTCTTCCTGCAATGGGCCGACTGGGTCTCGAGCCCGCGCTATCTCTTCGATTCAAAGCTGCCCGCGCTGGAGAATTTCGCGAAGTTCAAGGGCGAGCTGCGCGCGATGTGCTTCTCCGACGATCCCTGGGCGACGCGGCCCGCGGTCGAGCTGCTCACCGGCGGCTTCAGCGCGATCAAACCGGAGGTGCTAACGGTCAAGCCGTCCGACGTCGGTGCCAAGGCGATCGGCCATTTCGGCTTCTTCCGCCCCGAGCACCGCGACACGCTGTGGCGCGGCGTCGCGGAGTGGATCCAAGGGGAGTGACGTTAGCGGATGATCGTCGTCAGAGACGAGTAACGCCTGTTCGGCCTGGCTTCGCCCGGCGCGAATTGCGCAAAGGCATCGCTGACGCGCTTAGCCGGCGGCGTGTCGCCGGCGAAGCGAAACTCCTTTGGCCGCGGCGCGTAGGTGCTGGCGCTATAATAGGCGTCGTCGAAACGCGCCTCGCCGACGCCGAACACTGCGTCGCACACGAACAGGAGCGCGTAGACTCCCGCGACCGCTGCGACGATCTCCCTGACAACTGACATTCTGATGCCCCACCCTTTGCAGTCAGCATGCACGCCGGTTGCAAAACCTAGGTTTAAGGCGCTGCGGGACTTGTCGGGAGAGTTTGCAGCCGCTGAGCGGATCGCAGACAATTTTAGCGATCTTGAAAACGATGCCGTGCTGCGGCAGGTCACGGGACCCGGCAGGCCGCACTCTCCTTGTCCGCGACCGGCAGGAGTGGCAATCTCTGATGCAATTGGCCCAAGAGATCCGATCATGCCGCGCGCGAGCGCAAATTCACGTCCCCAACTGAGCGTTCGCATCGATCTTGACGACCGGGGCCGCATCGGCCCCGGGAAGATCGAGCTCCTTGAGCAGATCCGGCAACACGGCTCGATCTCGGCGGCCGGCCGGGCGATGGACATGTCCTACAAGCGCGCCTGGGATCTCGTGGACGAGATCAACCGTATTTGCGGTCGTGCTGCGGTCGAACCGCAGGCAGGCGGCAAGAATGGCGGCGGCGCGATGCTCACGACATTCGGCGCGACCCTGATCGCGCGGTACCGCAAGATCGAGCGCGACGCGGCGCGCGCGGTGCGCAAGGAGCTGACGGCGCTCAAGTCGGACATCGCACGCTCGCGAAAGTCCTGACGGGCTCAGATCACCGGCTCGTCCTTCAGCGCCGAGATCACCTGCTCGCCCTGCGTGGTCAGGCGATAGGTCACCAGCGGACGGCTCGATGGCGGCTTGCGGGCGACTTCGACGACATAGCCGCGCACCATCAGGGCTTCGAAGCTGCCGTAATAGCCGAACATGCTGATCTGGTTCTGCTTGAGCAGCTTGAACTCGCGCAAGAGACGAATCTCGTTGCCCGACAGCAGCGACCGGCGTACCCGCTGCACGAAACTCGCGCGCTGCTCGAACCAGGCCTGATCGGGCAATTCGCGCGAGACCGGCGCCGGGTCGCGTTCGCACGGGCGCAGGTCCGGCGCAGCATCGACCTTGACTTCCGGCAGGCGCGGCATGCTGCTGAGGACAGCGTCCCTGGCAATATCCAGCAACGCGAGCGGCCAGCGCCGCTTGTTGTCCACCATCACCGGCGGCGGCACTACATTGTCGCGCACCAATTGTTCGAAGCGTCCGGCGGTCACGCCGACATAGGCCGCGGCCCGGCGGCGGTCGACCATGCGGGTGTCCCGCACGACCTCGCAAGCAACGTTCTCGTCCACCCCAAAATCCCCTGGCGCCTCGTTGCGCAGGCCTGCCGTCCCCCCGGCAAGGCCGGCCAAGCCGGCGGCAACCTAGGCGGGACGGCCGCTCTCGAAAAGCAGAGAATTTCGCACATGTTGATGCCGTTTCGGCAACAGCTATAATCGGACCGGGGATCTCATGCGCTTTCACTCACCATCCATCCAATATTTCCACGCGGTCCGCCGCACCGGCTCGATCCGCGCAGCGGCGCGCGTCCTGAACGTCGCCTCGTCGGCGGTGAGCCGCCAGATTCTCAAGCTCGAACAAGAAGTTGGATCGCCTCTTTTCGAGCGCAATGCGCGCGGCCTGACGCTGACCACGGTCGGCGAGATGCTGGCCCGGCACGTCATGAACGTGCTCCAGGACCTCGACCGCTTCCGCTCGGACGTCGCGTCGCTCTCCGGTGCCTGGCACGGCACGGTCAGCATCGCCTGCATCGAGTCCCTGACCGAGTCGGTGCTGCCGGACCTGATCGCCTCGCATCGCGGCCGCGCCCGGCGCGTCAGCTTCACCACCGAGGTGAAAGGATCGTCGGACGTGCTGGAAGCGCTCAGCCGCGGCGAGGCCGACATCGGCATCGCCATGGCGCTGCGGCATCCGCCGGACCTGCGCCAGGTCGCCTTGAAGCGGTTTCGCCTCGGCGCCATCGTCGCCCGCGAACATCCGCTGGCGCGTCGCAAGACGGTCACGCTGGCACAATGCCTCGCCTTTCCCGTCATCAACGCGCTGCCGGAGCTGTCGATCTATCACCTGCTCCAGCCGCTGATCGCTCAGCTCCCGGAAACGCCGGAGCCGGCAATCCAGGCCAACTCGATCGACCTGATGCGCGAGCTCGCCGCGCGCGGTGTCGGCGTCGCCTTTCAGACCCAGCTCGGCATCGGCCGCCTGTCGCGCGAGAGCCAGCTCGTGTTCCTGCCGCTCGACAATGCCGGGAGCCCGGTCTGGTCGGACCTCGGCATCTATGTCCGCGCCGAGCGCACCCTGCCCGCCTACACCGAGTCGTTTCTTCAAGAGCTCGTGCGTGAGCTCGGCGAGCGCGAGCGGCGGGAGAGCGCGTCCTATCCGCAAGTAGCGTGATGAAGTCTGACAGTAGTTTCCCGGGATAGGGCCGATGGTTGGCCATCTGGTAGTTTCCACGGATCGCTCATGCCCTTCCTGACACCGCCCAGTATGCCGCCATGCCGGTAAGTCAGCTCACGCCTTCGCGCATCCTTCGCATCGAGCGCTTTTCGGACTTCGACGAGTTTCGGGCCAATGACGTCCTGGGCCTCGGCGTCAGCACGCCGCTTCGCCCACGCGAGGTCTCGCTGTCTCGCGCCATCCTGCCGCTTCAGGACGGTCTCTTCGTGCTCCAGCGCGCTTTCCCGCGCCGTCTCGAGGTCGATGTCGGCACCGACCGCGGCATCGGCCTCACCGTGCCATTCTCGTTTCATTCGATCACCAACGGCCACGAGATCGACAATTCCATGGTGAATGTCGTCCGCGGCACGGTGCCGATTGATTCCATCGCGCATGGCACGAACACCTATCTGATGATGCGCTACAACTCGGACATGCGCCATCGCGGCTGGGCAGACTACGACAGCGGACTCAGCTATGTCCGCCCGCACGATGCCGCCATGGCACGCCTGCGTACCACGATCCTGAGCATGTTCCGCCTGGCCTCGGATCTCGACAATCCGAGAGAGTTCGACGCGCTCAGCCGCTCGCTCCAGGAGACGCTGCTCTCCTGCCTTGACGACGTCCTGCTGCCGGCCGGCGCGCTCTCCGCGCCGCGCGGATCTTTCGACAAGCACCGCAGGCTGATTGCTCATCTCGATGAAGTCATTGCGCTGATCCGCGGCAAGCCGCTCTACAGCGACGACCTCGCCCGCGCGCTCGGCGTGTCCGTGCGCACGCTCCAGACCGCGACGCATGCTGTGCATGGCGTAAGCCTGCATCACTATCTCAGGCTCAAGCGGCTGTGGTTCACCCGCATCCAGTTGTTGACCGGCGGCGCCGGATTGAGCGTCAAGGCCGCAGCGCTCGGCAACGGCTTCTGGCACCTCGGCGACTTCGCGCGGGGTTACAAGATGACGTTCGGCGAAGCGCCGTCCGAGACGCTGGCGCGGGGCCGGCGTCTCTGAGCGCGGCCCGATCGCACGTCAGCCGTGACCGGCCTTGCGGTGCCCGCTATCGCTGAGACGATCGACCCAGGCGATGCCGATCGCCGAGATGATGAAGGTCAGGTGGATCAGCACCTGCCACATCACGCCGCTCTCGGTGAAATTGCTGCGCGTCGTGCCGAGATTGCCGGCCTCGATGAAGGTCCGCAGCAGCGAGATCGAGGAGATGCCGATGATCGCCATCGCCAGCTTGATCTTGAGCACGCTGGCGTTGACGTGACTGAGCCATTCCGGCTCGTCGGGATGACCGCTCAGGTTCAGCCGGGAGACGAAAGTCTCGTAGCCGCCGACGATCACCATGATCAGAAGGTTCGAGATCATGACGACGTCGATCAGCCCGAGCACGACCAGCATGATCTGCTGCTCGCTGGCGTCGAACGAGTGCAGGACCAGGTGCCAGAGCTCTTTCAAGAACAGCAGCACATAGACGGCCTGCGCGACGATGAGGCCGATATAGAGCGGCACCTGCAGCCAGCGCGAGCCAAAGATGACCTGGGCAAACAGGCCGATCGGCGGCGGCGGCAAAGGCGTGGCCGAAGGTGCTTTGGGTTCAGACGTCATCGATCACTCCGGAGCGGGGGCTGGAAACGTCATCTCAGAGACTCGCGATCACGGGCGCGAGCTCGAGCGAGCCCCGATAGATCATTTCGAAGGCGACGTAAACGATGATGGCAAGACCGACATAGGCGATCCAGCGCTGCTTCTGGAGCACGCGGCCGAGCAGGTCGGCGGCCACGCCCATCAGCCCGACCGACAACAGCAGGCCGAAGGCCAGAATATAGGGATGCTCGCGCGCGGCGCCGGCGACCGCAAGCACGTTGTCGAGCGACATCGAGATGTCGGCTGCGACAATCTGAGCCGCCGCCTGCCCGAAGGTCTTGCGTGGCGCCGGCGCGCTGCTCGCGCCGCCGCCATGGCTGAAGGCGAGCTCGCTGGACTGCGCGGCCTGCTCGCGCAGCTCGCGCCACATCTTCCAGCAGACCCACAGCAGCAGAACGCCGCCGGCAAGCAGGAGGCCGATCACCTGCAGAAGCTGGGTTGCAACGCCGGCAAAGACGATGCGCAAGCCGGTGGCGGCAATGATGCCGACGACGATGGCGCGGCGGCGTTGCTCGGCCGGCAGGCCCGCGGCGGCAAGGCCGATGACGACGGCGTTGTCGCCGGCCAGCACGAGATCGATCAGGATGACCTGGAGCAGCGCAGACAGCGCGTCGGCAGTAACGAATTCAAACATGTTTGATCATTTTTCCGGTGTGGACGGATCGAGCCAATGCGGCTTCTTCCGCTCGATCCAGTCGAAGACCTTCGAACGGGAAGTGCGCAATGCCGGCACGTCCTCGGCGAGCAGTGCAAGTCCCAGCGGCAGCATCCAGACGCCGAGCAGGGGCAGGAACGACAGCACGCCGCCGACGACGAGCAGCGCACCCGAGGGGATCCTCACCCAGCGGCTGGACGGCTTGAGCAGGTAGGAGACGGTGTCGCCCACGCGCGCCGGCATGCGGTCGACCAGCTTGTCGAGGCGCGGGTCACCACCGGCCATCTGGCTGGTGTCCTTGGTTGCCGTCGTACGTTCGTCCGATGCTGCGCTCATGTTCGCTCCATTATGCGGTGCGTTATTCGGCACGCACCGCGCTCGGCGTGACCTGCTTGGCGCGCGGCAACACCAGCGTCAGCAGGCGTAACAGCTTGATCGCCTGCACTTCGTGGGGATGCACGTCCTCGTCCGCAGCCGCAACGCGCTCCGACAGCTCCATCAGATGCGACGAGAGCGGGAGATTCGAGACGGGCCGCAGCGTGTCGATCACCACATTGGCAAAGTCCGGCTCCTCGAGTCGTTCCGCCAGTTCGTCGAATATCGCAAACAGGCGATCGTCGCTCATGTGCGGCGCCAATCCGCGATCACGGATGAAACGGATCACCTCGTCGCGCT
Organism: Bradyrhizobium cosmicum; assembly: GCF_007290395.2. Taxonomy (NCBI): domain Bacteria; kingdom Pseudomonadati; phylum Pseudomonadota; class Alphaproteobacteria; order Hyphomicrobiales; family Nitrobacteraceae; genus Bradyrhizobium; species Bradyrhizobium cosmicum. The sequence continues at coordinate 4,621,734 of NZ_CP041656.2, forward strand.
CGACCGGCGAGACGCGCCGGTCGGCGACCGCGACGAGCGCGCCGGCAATCACCAGGGCGACCGCAGCCTGCTCATTGAGGCGGGTGGGTTCTGTGATCTCGGGCTCGATCGGATTGGAAGTGGCGGCGTCAGACATCAGGGCTCCTCAGGTTGCGATATGACGCGCGGAGCTGTGATGGGGACGATTGGGTCGGAGGGAACAGAGAAGGCCCGACGATCGGCCGATCCATCGCATTCGCGCGGGACAGGTCATCCGACATCGCGAGGTTCGCTGACATCGTCAGCGGCCTCGCCAGAGGGGCCCGGATTCGTGTTCGTTCCACACATAAAGATGGGTCCGCGGGAATCAAGGCGGCGGCACTGCGACCAGCCGCCGCATCGGGTTCCATATTGTTGCGCCTGGTTGAGCCATGGTGGCGTGTCCGGTCGCAGCGCCGCTCGCAACGTCTAACAACGGCTAACGAGCCAGCAATCCGGTTTGGATGCAGATTGGCTCGGGCGCCTCGTTGTATCGGGGCGCGCACACAGGAGCGTGAACCGATGGCCCGGCTGCTTTCAGTGAATGTCGGCCTGCCGCGCGACGTCGCGTGGCAAGGCAAGACCGTCCATACGGGCGTCTGGAAAACGCCCGTCGAAGGCCCGCGCAGGGTGCGCCGGCTCAACATCGATGGTGACGGCCAAGGCGATACGGCAGGTCATGGCGGCGAGCAGCGCGCCGTCTACGTCTATCAGCGCGAGTCCTATCTGTTCTGGCAAAAGCATCTGGGGCGATCGAACCTGGTTCCTGGACAGTTCGGCGAGAATTTCACTGTCGATGGCCTCGCCGACACCGACGTCTGCATCGGAGACCGCTACAGGATCGGCTCTGCCCTTTTCGAGGTGACCCAGCCGCGCGTCACCTGCTACCGGCTCGGCATTCGCATGGAGGAGCCCGACATGGCCGCGCTGCTCGTCAGGCACGGCCGGCCCGGCTTCTATTTCCGCGTGATCGAGGAAGGCGACGTGGAAGCCGGTGACGAGATCACACGGGTCGCAGATGGCCCCGAGCGCATGAGCGTGTCCGAGATCAACGCCCTGCTCTACCTGCCGCCCCACCCGCGCGAGCGACTCGCGCGCGCGCTGCGCATCCCGGCGCTGAGCCGCGGCTGGCGGCATTCGTTCGAGGCGCTGCTCGCGCAACAGCACGACGACAACACGGCCGCGGGAAATGCCGGTCTGGGCCCGACTGCAAGCCCACCTCCGGCCTGGCATGGATTCCGCCCGTTCCGCGTCTCGCGCAAGATTTCCGAAAGCGGCACTGTGACGTCGCTGATCCTCGATCCCACGGACCAACATCCCGTCGCCGCCGCCCTGCCCGGCCAGTTCATCGTCGTACGGCTCGGACCGTCGGTGGCCCCCGCGATGACACGCAGCTATTCGCTGTCGAGCCGCTCCGATGCCGCGTCCTATCGCGTCAGCATCAAGCGGGAGGCACACGGGGCAGCCAGTCGATATATCGCGGACGAGCTCCGGATTGGCGACGTCGTCGAGGTCGGCGCGCCACGTGGGAGTTTCACGCTGCGCCAGGACGCGCGGCCGATCGTCTTGCTGAGTGCCGGCATCGGCGCGACGCCGGTGCTCGCCATGCTCCAGGCGCTTGCCGCGGAAGGCGCGACACGAGAGGTCTGGTGGCTGCATGGCACCCGCAACGGCCACGAACACGCGTTCGCCGCGGAGGTGCGCAGGCTGCTGGCTGGGCTCGCTCACCATCGCAGCCACATCTGCTACAGCGCGCCAGATCCCGCCGATCGCGCCGGGACGGATTTCGACACTGTCGGACGTCTGGATGCTCGCTTGCTCCAAAGCCTCGACGTGCCGCGCGACGCCGACTTCTATATCTGCGGACCGGCTGCATTCATGACCGATCTTGCGGCGGGTCTCGGCGCTTTGGGCGTCGCGCCGGATCACATCTACACCGAGCTGTTCGGCACCAAGCCTTCACTGACGCCGGGCATTGCAGCTACGCCCAGGATTGCCGCGCATCTGCCGGCTGGAGCCCCCGGCCCGGGTCCGATGGTCAGTTTCGTCCGCAGCGGTCTCAATGTCTGCTGGGGGCCGGCCTATGCCAGCCTGCTCGAACTCGCCGAAGCGTGTGACGTGCCGGTGCGCTGGTCGTGCCGGACGGGCGTGTGCCACAATTGTGAGAGCGGGCTCGTGGCCGGCAAAGTCAGCTATGCGCCGGATCCCCTCGACCCGGCGGCGGACGGAAATGTCCTGATCTGTTGTGCGCGCCCCCAAGGCGACGTCGTCGTCGATCTGTGAAAGCATCGGCATATTCAATACCGATATGGGAGGGCTTGATGCGTACGGATATGGTGCCGGGAGTGGCTTTCCCGGATTACGAGCTCAGCGACCATACCGGCAAACACCGCAAGCTCTCGGAGTTGCAAGGAGGCGACCCCATGGTGGTCGTTCTCGGCCGTGGCGGCTTTTGTCCAAAGGACCGACGGCAGGCCGAAGGACTGCTGCAGCTCCATCGCGAGATGGAAGTCGGCTATTGCCGGATGGTGACGATCACGACCGATAATATCACCCAGACGAACGAGTATCGCAGCGGCGTCGGGGCGCACTGGCCCTTCCTGTCCGATTCCCGGCGGATCATTCAGAAGGATCTCGACATCGCCGAATACACCGATCCCGTCCACAATCCGATGATCCCGCATGTCGTCGTGCTGGAGCCCCGCCTCGTCATTCACAAGGTCTACAACGGCTACTGGTTCTTCGGGCGTCCGACCGTCGAAGAGCTTCGCCAGGACCTGCGAGCGGTCACCATGAAATGCCGCCCGGACTGGGACATCACGGCCCCCGGTCTCAGGACGTTATGGGACCAGGGCCGCAAGGAGCACTTTTATCCCTACGGCAAGGCTTACGTCGAAACTCTCGGCGAACGGGATTAGCCCTCGGCCTCGTTGCGCCGGCGCTGGGCGTATTCCGCGCCCCATCCGAGGCCGAGCGTCACGGAAATCAGCGAGCCGAGCAGCACGCCGAGCTTCGCGGCATCCAGCAGTTTGTCGTCGGTGAAGGCGAGCATCGCGATGAAGATCGACATGGTGAAGCCGATGCCGGCCAGGAGCCCGATCAGGCAAACGCCGCCCCATGACACGCCGGGAGCGAGGCGGCACCAGCCGGTGCGCACCGCAAGCCACGTTGCACCGATCACGCCGACGGGCTTGCCAGCACACAGGGCCAGGGCAACACCGAGCGTCACGAACTGTGCGCCGCCGGAGAGCTCCGTGCTCGCGAAGCCGACACCGGCATTCGCCAGCGCGAACAGCGGCATGACTCCGTAAGCGACCCAGGGATGCAGCGCGGCCTCGACACGCATGACGGGCGGCACGACCTCCGGGCTGGCCGATCGCACCGGCGTGATCAGGCCAAGCACGACACCGGCCAGCGTCGGATGAACTCCGGCCATGAGGAAGCCCGCCCAGACGATGAACCCAGGCACCACATAGGTGGACGCCGAACCAAATCCGATCCACTGAAAGCCAAGCACGATCAGGACGCCGAGCGCTGCGACGGCGAAGCCGTTGAGATCGAGTCCGCTGGTGTAGAACGCCGCAATGATGAGAACCGCGATGATGTCGTCGATGATGGCGAGCGCCAGCAAAAAGACCCGGACATTGGACGGGATCGATTTTCCGAGCAGCGCGAGCACGCCGACGGCGAAAGCGATGTCGGTTGCCGTCGGGATCGCCCAGCCTTGGCTGCGCCCGGGAGCGGCGTTTAAGCTCAGGTAGATCAGCGCGGGAACGACGACACCGCCGACAGCCGCGAGCACCGGCAGAATGGCCTGATCAAACCGGCTCAGTGCGCCCTCGTGGATTTCGCGACGGATTTCCATGCCGACGACCAGGAAGAAGATCGTCATCAAGGCGTCGTTGATCCAGAAATGCAGCGGCCTCACGAAGGCGAACCCGCCAAGGCGGAGCGGAATCTCCAGGTGCCAGAGATCATGATACGAATGGGCGAAGGGTGAGTTGGCCCAGAGCAGCGCGGCCGCTGCGGCCACGAGCAGCACGATGCCGCTGATGGCCTCGACATGCAGGAATTGCTGGAGTGTGGAAAGCGCCCGCTCAACGAAAAGAGGTGTTTTGGGCAGGTCCCCGCCGGGCAGCTGATCGTTCATGGGCACGCGCATCCTGCGTGGCGGCCCGACCATCGCTTGACCTGTCGCTGCCACATGCAGCGAGCACCCGGACCCGTTCTACACGGCGCCGGGCGTAAGGCAACCCCGCTCCGCGCGCATACGCATCTAGCCCATGCGGCGGGAACTACGGCGCGGTAAGGATCGTTGGTGCACCTCACGACCCGTCTTGACAGGAACGCCATGTGCCGCTGGATCGCATACCGGGGCGAGACGACCTCGTTCGAGCCTTACGTCACCGAGCCCGAGCATTCGCTGATTGCGCAAAGCATCCGCTCGCTGCAATCGACAGCGGGCTCGAATGGCGATGGCTTCGGTCTCGGCTGGTACGGCGAGCACCCGGAGCCTGGGCTTTATCGCGAGACGCGCCCCGCCTGGTCGGATGAAAACCTCCGCTACCTCTGCCGCCATCTCCGTTCGCACCTGTTCTTCGCCCATGTGCGCGCCGCCACCGGCACGGCGGTAACGCGGCAGAACTGTCATCCCTTCGCCTGCGGCCAGTGGATGTTCATGCACAACGGCTTCATCGGCAGCTGGAATCGCCTGCGGCGGAAGGTCGAGGCGCTGATCCCCGACGCCTACTATCCGTCGCGGCTGGGCTCGACGGACTCCGAAGCCGTGTTCCTCGCCATGATGGGTGCCGGTCTCGACAGCGATCCGGTCGGCGCGACGCACCGCGTGCTGCGATCGCTTGCCGGTCTCGTCAACGAAGGCGAACACCGCGAGCGGCTGCGCTTCACCAGCGCGGTCGCGAACGGTCGCGACCTCTACGCCTTCCGCGTTGCAGTCAACGATGCCGCGAACACGCTGTATTTTCGCGAATCCGGCGGCCAGGTCGTCGTCGTATCCGAGCCGTTCGACAAGGAAACGGACTGGACCGAAGTGCCGCCCAATCACGCCCTGATCGCGCGCGCGTCCGAAAGCGCGAAGATTGTTCCGTTCGACCTTGCAATTTCCAGTGAGCCCGGCGCGGAACCCGCCCCCGTCAGGAGGATTATCGCCCGCAGGTAATACCATCGCCGGGTGGACAATGACATTTGCTTCGGACGTTTTGAAACTGCTGCGTCTCGATTCCTCCGATGACAAGCAGCACCTCGTCATTCGCTCGGCCGGCGGCGGCGGCAAAGCCGCCGAATATTCGTTCGGCATCGAGGAGGAATATTTCCTCGCCGATCGCCGCAGCTTCGAGGTCGCGATCGAAACGCCCAACGCGCTGTTCGAATCGGCGAACTGGTCCACCGGCGGCCAGGCCATGCGCGAGATGCTGCAATCCCAGCTCGAGGTCGCCACCAACGTTCACGTCGACGTCAATGATGCCAGGGAAGAGCTCAGGTTCCTGCGCCGCGAGGTCGCCAACGTCGCCGCGCAATACGGCTTCGTCATCATGGCCTGCGGCACCCATCCGACCGCGGTCTGGCGCATGTCGCAGCCGAGCCCGAAGCCGCGCTATGAGGAAATGATCGAGGATCTGCGCAGCATCGGCCACCGCAACATGATGTGCGGCATGCATGTGCACGTCCAGCTGCCGGATCCCGAGAAGCGGATGGCGGTGATGCGGGCGATGCTGCCGCTTCTGCCGCTGTTCATCGCGCTGGCTGCCTCCTCCCCGTTCTGGAATTCCCACAAGACGGGACTGAAGGGCTACCGGCTGGCGGCCTATAGCGAGCTGCCGCGCACCGGCATGCCCGAACTGTTCGAGAACCGGCAGGACTACGACGCCTATATCGGCGCGTTGCAGCGCTCGGGCGTGATCCCCGACGAGAGCCACATCTGGTGGGCGATGCGCCCGTCCATGAAGCATCCGACGCTCGAGCTTCGCGCGCCGGACACCTGCACCTTCGTCGACGACGCCGTCGCGATCGCCTCGCTCTATCGCTGCCTGACACGGCACCTCTATCTGCGGCCTCATCTGTCGAAGGAGGTCACCGTGGTCGAGCGCGCGATCGCGGTCGAGAACAAATGGCGCGCCCAGCGTTACGGCACCGACTGCATCTTTGCTTCCAAGGATGGTCCGGTCACGATCTCCGAGCTGCTCACGCGCATCATCGACGACACCGCCGAGGACGCGGCCGCGCTGAACTGCGCCGCGGAGGTCGAGCACTGCCGGACCATCGTGGAACGCGGCAGCTCGGCCGAGTTCCAGCTTCGCGCCTATCGCGAAAACGGCGACGACATCGCATCGGTGTCACGATGGATTGCTACAGCTACGATGTCAGGGACCAGTGCTCCGATCGGACGCAGTGCTCAGGCGCCGACATAGCGTCCGCACAAGCTTCGACACCGATAAGGGCGCTGCGGAGTTGCCGTGGCGTGGAGAAAAGCATGACCGACATCACCTGTTGCGCTGGCTGTGGCCACAGCCTGGTCCCCATGCTGACCAGGAAGGGCTCGACGGAGTTCACCTGCCTCTGGTGCGAAAGCATCGACGCCCAGGCAATGGACATGGCGAAGTGGACGGACAGCCCAACGGGTAAGCCCCAACGGTTCTCGGCTGCACATTCCCCATCACGCCTGCCGCCAAATTAGACAACCGACGGCACGTCCGGGGGATCGTACCGCCTGCAAAGCGGGTCAGTCGTCCGGCGAATCGGTCGACCTAACTAGCGGTGCAACCACCGGATTTTGCTTGCTCCGCCATGGCGCGCGAGCCGTCCCATCGCTGGAACCGAACTGGCCCAGAATTCGCAACGCAGCGTTAGACCTTCAGTCTCCGCTGCCCGCCAGATCGCGCGCGGAGGACCGGCCAGATCGGAGAATGCCATGAACGTGCATGCTGCCGCCGATATCAAATTCACCGGCCTCACCCGCCCGAGCGGCGCGCCGCTTCGCCTCAACGATCAGGATTTCGTGGCGATCGACCGCGACAAGAATGCCAAGTATGAGGCGACCTACAGGCCCCAGGCACTCTACAACCGCGCCAATGAAGGCTTTCACGCCAACAACGAAACCTTCCTGCTGCACGAGGTCGCGACCAACCTGCCGATCTACCGGCCCGACACCGGCCCCACCGATTTCCATCTGCATCTGCCGCCGGGCGGCTTTCAACTCGTGCTGGTCACCTCGGGCGCGTTCACCTTCGACTACGACGGGCGCTTCTACAATGTCGGCCCCGGCGCCGTGATGCTGCAAAGCGCGATCGTGCACCGCCAGCTGTTCTACACCTGGTCGGGACTGTCGACGGAGGAGAACCTGAAGACGGCGCAGACCGTGGTGCCGGACCCGATCTCGATGGGCTATTCCGGCAAATTCCTCGAAGCCTTCATCACCGACCCCACCACCTTTCCGAATCCGACCATCGTCGGTCCGGACCAGATCAATGAGGCCGAGACGCCGCGCGTGGCCTGGAATCATCCGCTGCATGATCGCCCGGCCGATGCAGGCTTCTGGCTGCAGGACCCGCTGGCGCTGGATGCGCTGTTCAAGCCGCTCACCGACAACTCGGTCAAATCGGCCATGCCGGTTTATGTGCGCGATATCGGCATCGAGATTCCGAGCGGCCATCTTGTCACCGGCCACATCATCGCGACCGACCCGCGCGGCCAGTCGCTGCTGCCGAAGAGCACGTCGATCGCTGCAGACACTGGTTTCTTTACCAAGGGCGAGGTCGTCATCTATCGCGTCATTCGCGGCACGGCCGAGTTCAGGAAGAAGTCCGGCGAGAGCTTTGAACTCTCTGCCGGCGATGTCGTGACCGCGGGCAAGGAGTCGGTCAGCCTGATTGGCCTCGGCGAAAACACCCAGGTACTTCGGCTGGGCCTGCTCAAGGGGATGAACGAGCTGCGCAGCTGGACCCCGACGCAGCGTGACGAGATCGACGGCCTCGCCGGCCAGATCATTACACAGAGGGACGTTCGTCCCCTGCGCACCGAGGGCAAGCCGGTCGGCTATCTGTACGCCTAGCCCAAAAAGAACGGCCCGCCGAAGCGGGCCGTCGAACTCTCGTTTAGCGGAGCGATCCGCCGTAAAGCTGCCGCTCCTTGCGAACCTCGTCGGCACCGTAAGGCTTGCTGGCGGGATCGAACGACTTCCACCCGGCCTTCTGCCAGGCGGCGCTGCGGTCCCGCAAATCGACCGACGACTCGTTCAGGATCGCGTCGAGACGCGCGCGATCGGTATCCGCAACCCGCGCGGACACCAGCGTGCCTCCGCGACGAACGCCCTCGGCGTACGAGTCAGCATCCTCCTTGGAAATGCCGGCTTCAGTCAGCGCCCCAACGACGCCGCCGGTTGCAGCGCCTGCAGCCGCGCCGACGGCAGTCGCAGCGAGCCAACCGGCTGCGACGACAGGACCGAGGCCGGGGATCGCGAGAAGGCCGAGTCCGGCCAATAGGCCGGCGGTGCCGCCTACGCCCGCACCGATGCCGGCACCCGTGCCCGCACCTTCGGCGCGATCGTCGACACCGTCGCGATCACGATCCACCTTCTTGTCGGTGTTGAACCAGCTGTCCGAATTGTTGGCGACGATGCTGATGTCCGCATGCGGCACGCCGGCAGCTTCGAGCCGCTGAACCGCCTGCTGCGCGTTGGTGTAGTTGTCGTAAAGACGAGAGATTGTAACGGTCATTTTGATTCCTTGCTTACTTGGCCGAATTGACGTTGCCCTGGAAGTCGACGCTGACCGCAGTGGCTGATCCGCCCTTGCTGGCCTGGCCGCGCCAGACACCCTTGTCGTCCTTCTTCAGTGCGGTGACGTTGGCGTAGCCGGCGTCCTCGATCTTGGATTTGGCCTGACCTTCAGTGAAACTGTTGCGACCCGCGACAGGCGCGTCGGAGTTGTTCTGACCTGCACTGTTGACCGCATTGTTGTTCGGCCCGGACTGCGCTGGCTGATTCTGCGCTGAAGTGGGGGCAGCTACGAAAGCCGTGGCCGCAGCGAATAAAGATAGGCAAACGAAAAGTGTTGGGCGCTTCATGATTGTCTCCAGTGACTAAGGAATGAGCCAAGCCCTCAACGGAGCTTTCGTTCCTAAGTCGCGCGCGGAGACATCGCCCGCGCATTTAAGTTTTAAAGAAAATCATCCACGTAACGGCCAGGATGAGAACCGCGAGTGCAACGCTCACACCAAGCAGCATCAGGACGCTGGGCCCCAGCTCGCCTTGACGTGCTTCGACAGCGGTCTCGACGACGTGTCCGCTTTTGTCTTTGTCCATGGCATTGCTCTCATAGTCCGAGGATCAGCTTGACCGTACGCTTGCTCTAATAGCGCGGGCGCCGTTGAGCGAACGCCGCACGAGGGTTGATGCCGCATCCTGCATTGCGGCCGGAAGCCGACGCCATGCATTGCGCCCGCGTTTGATAATTGCAGTCGCCCGGATAGCCCGTCTGCCGCCCCTGAAGACACCAGCGATATTCCTGAGCATCGGCGGGTACTGCGCCTGCGACGGTGATCGTCCCGGCGGTCAACGCCAACATGATGAGAATCTTACGCATGTTCGGCTCCTGCTTGTCCAATTCGCGTTAACGTCCAAATCGGATCCGCGGAGGTTCGTTCCTATACGCTTGGGAGCGGTCCAGCGGACGGACCTCGTCGGCAGGCGCAAACCTTTAAAGAGAAGAGCTCGGAACCCGGCGTGCTGGAGGTCAGGCAGGCGTTGATAGGCTGCCATCCTGTTGCGGTGCGCTTACTTCAGGAGGCCTCTCATTCCGCACCAGGCTCCAGGCGCGAGGCCCATTCAAGCAGTCGATGCACTTTGTTGCGAGAAGTTTGGCAAGTGAACCCGCCTGGCGCACGCGGTTGCGCTTCTCCGTCGTGGCGAAACCTCCCGACATACCGCGATATCGACGACGTCAATCCAACGCGTTCGGCGACTGATGTTGCAAGGCTGGCGTTGCGCCGTCGAGCCAATCCTGCGTCTCAGCAAGAGAGAGCCACGCATCACCCATGCGCCTCAACTGCTTGCGCGTTGCGTCGTCGGCGGTGGCGTGTTCCAGCGAGAGGCAGTGGCCGGCGTTGTTCCGAAGGTGGTCCGACCGGCTCAATTGGCTGTCGGTGCTGTTCGCTGGCTCGGCGGATGTCTGCCAGGAGTTCTTGCAGACAGGGCACCGCCACTGATTGATCAATGTCCCGGTCGGTAAATAGGTCGCGTGCGCCGGAGCCGCCACGAGTTTCCCGCAAGCGGTGCAGCCTTCCGGCCGCTGTGACGGGGAATGCAGGCTCTCGGCCTGCACGGCTCTCGCAATCCAGCGGCGTTCGAACTTGCGGCAAAGATGGAGAGGATAGGAGATGACGTTCAAAGCGCGCCTCCAGTCTGTGGCGGGAGCGCGGCAGCGTCTCTCTGTCACCGGCGCCTGTCAGTCTCTGCCAGCGATACTCTTGATATGGTACGCCAAATGGCCTCCGCCAGTGCGAAGTCGAGAAGCCCTTTCTGACAGCCGTATTGACCCGGCCTGACCTGAGCGTCGCGCTCATTCGATTTAGGAACCTCTCTCCATTCCTCCTGTTGCCTCAGCACGACATGACCTGTGAATGCGCATGCCGTCCCCAAAAATGGAGATATGACCATGCGTGCACTCTGTTGGCACGGCAAAGGCGACGTTCGGGTCGACACGGTTCCGGATCCCAAAATCCAGCATCCGCGCGACGCGATCATCAAAATCACCGCCTGCGCCATCTGCGGCTCAGATCTGCATCTCTTCGACGGCTACCAGCCGACCATGGAGAGCGGCGATATCCTCGGACATGAAAACATGGGCGAGGTGATCGAGTTGGGATCTGAGGTCACCAATCTGAAGATCGGCGATCGTGTCGTTGTTCCCTTCACGATCAGCTGCGGCAATTGCTGGTTCTGCCAGCAGGGATTGTTCTCCTGCTGCGACCGCACCAACCCGAATGCGGAGATCGCGGCCAAGGCCATGGGTCAATCGCCCGCCGGGCTTTTTGGCTTCAGTCATATGCTGGGTGGGTATTCGGGCGGGCAGGCGGAATATTTGCGTGTGCCAATGGCCGACGTCGGCCCGATCAAGATTCCCGACAGCATTACGGACGAGCAGGCGCTGTTTCTGTCCGACATCTTCCCGACCGGCTACATGGCTGCCGTCAACGCGCAGATCGAGCCGGGAGATACGGTCGCGATCTGGGGATGCGGCCCCGTCGGCCAGTTCGCAATTCGCTCCGCCCTGATGCTGGGAGCCGGACGCGTCATCGCGATCGACGAAGTGGCCGAGCGCCTCGACATGGCGGAAGCCGGCGGCGCCGAGACGATCGATTTCTCGAAGTCCGACGTCCATGAAGAACTGATGCGGCGAACCAACAAGCGCGGTCCGGACAGCTGCATTGATGCGGTCGGTTGCGAAGCTTCGGGTCATGGCTCGGCGGACGCGGTGATCGACAAGGTCAAGGCCGCGACCTTCCTGGCAACGGATCGTGTTCACGTTCTCCGCCAGGCGATCATGGCCTGCCGCAAGGCGGGCACCATCTCGATTCCAGGCGTCTATGTCGGGATGGGCGACAAGATCCCGCTGGGTGCCGCCATGAACAAGGGACTGACCATCAAGACCGGTCAGACCCACGTCCAGGCTTATACCAAGCCATTGCTCGCCAAGATCGTTGCGGGCGAAATCGATCCCAGCTTCGTGGTGACGCATCCGGCCAGTCTCGAAGACGCGCCCGAGATGTACCAGAAGTTCCGCGACAAAGAAGCCGGCGTCATCAAGGTCGTGATGCGACCGGGGCGTTAGCCCGGCGCCGCCACCCGCTCTCCAACAGCTGGCTCCAGCCAGCGAAAGTGCACATGCGCATCCTGAAAAAACGCTCGCCGTCGTTGGCGACCATGACTCTTCGTACTCTCGGGAACTATCCCATCGTATCCGCCCTCGCCGCCACGGCCGGCTTGATGGCCGCCGCTGCCGTCGTCAATCGGCGCCTTGCGGACAAGGCGCAACGCGATAACCCGCCTCAAGGACGGTTCATCGACATCGACGGCGTGCGCCTGCACTATGTCGAGCGGGGATCCGGTCGTCCTCTTGTGCTGCTCCACGGCAATGGCAGCATGATCCAGGATTTCGAGTCCAGCGGTCTGATCGATCTCGCAGCCAAGGAATATCGCGTTATCGTATTCGACCGCCCCGGCTTCGGCCACAGCCTGAGGCCTCGCAACGTGGTGTGGACGCCTGCGGCGCAAGCCGACCTGTTCAAGGAGGCGCTTGCGCATCTGGGCGTCGAAAAGGCAATCGTGCTCGGACATTCCTGGGGAGCATCGGTCGCGGTCGCACTCGCAAGCAGACACCCGTCATTCGTCGAAGCTTTGATACTTGCATCCGGCTACTATTTCCCGACAGCCCGCACCGACGCGATGATGGCGATGGCCGGGCCGGCGATCCCGGGGTTCGGCGACATACTCAGTCACACGATTTCGCCAATCCTCAGCCGCCTGATGTGGCCGGCGATGCTGCGGCAGCTGTTCGGGCCGAAGTCGGTCCCGCAGAAATTCGACGGCTTCCCCAAATCGCTGGCGGTTCGCCCATCGCAGCTTCGTGCCGGAGCGGCCGAGGCCGCGTTGATGGTGCCTTCGGCAATGCTGTCTGCGAAGACCTATGGCGAGCTTGCCATGCCCGTCACCATCCTCGCCGGCGAGGACGATCGCCTCATCGACATCGACGAGCAATCCGGTCGGCTGCATGACGAAATCAAGCACAGCAAGATGCGCCGTGTCCCGAATGCGGGTCACATGATCCAGCAGTCGGATACGGCCGACCTCATGGCTGCGGTCGACGAGGCCGCGGCGGAAACGCTGCATTGAGATCCTGATCATCCCGAGGGGATATGATCGTGCACGATCCGAATTAGGAACGTCCGATACAGCTCTCGGTTGGCCCGGCATCTCCAGCAAACAAAGGTCTATCATGTATCATCACGTCAAGAAGCTCATGTTCACTGTTCGGGTCGACGAGCCGGATCCGCGGTTCGGCAATATGCTCCTGGAGCAATTCGGTGGGGCCAACGGTGAGCTGGCGGCCGCCATGCAGTATTCCATCCAAGGTCTGAATTGCGAAGATCCGGATCGCAAGGATCTCCTGATGGACATCGGAACCGAGGAACTGAGCCATCTCGAAGTGGTCGGGTCGCTCGCGCGGCTGCACTTGAAGCCCATGAAGTTCGATCGCGAAGCGGCGGAAGCCGATCCGTTGATCGCGATCGCCGGGGGCGGCGGCGTCAATCTGTTCAACTCGCAGGGCAGTGCCTGGACGGCGGACTACCTGAAGATCACCGGTGAACTCGACGTCGATCTCCGCAGCAACATTGCCGCGGAAGCGCGTGCCAAGATCGTGTATGAGCGCTTGATCAATTTCTGTGATGATGCAGGCACCAAGGACGCGCTGCAGTTCCTGATGACGCGTGAGATCACCCATATGAAGGCGTTTTCGCGCGCGTTGGAAAGCATGAACAAGCCCACGTTTAGCATCGGTCGTATCGCTCCAACGCCGGGACTGGTGGACCAGTTCTTCAACGATTCGACCGGATCGGGAGACAACGGCGAAATCGACACGAGAGGCCCATGGAACGAGGGCGACGACTGGATTTTCACGGAGTCACCTGCGCTCCAGAGCAGTGATCCCGGCGTAGCAGCCTCCATCGTTGCCGAGAGCTCGCCGTCAGAACCTCTTGTTGGCCTAGACGACTTGCTCATCGACCAACTGCGGGACCTCCTGCATGCGGAGAAGCAACTGACAAAGGCCTTGCCTCAGATGATCGAAGCCGCACGCTACGATCAGCTCTGCGAGCTCTTCACCGTTCACCTGGCCGAAACCGAAGCCCAGATCGAGCGTCTCGATGAGTGCTTCGAACTACTCGGCAAGAAGCCGCGCGCCAAGGCCTGCAAGGGTATGCTGGGGCTTGTCGAAGAAGGCGAAGAAGTGATCAAAGAGGGTGCCAGGAAGGATAATGCCGCCGCGGATCTCGCCTTGATCGGTGCGGCTCAGCGTGTCGAGCATTACGAAATTTCCGGCTACACGACTGCCCGCAACCTGGCCCAGCAGCTGCGTCACAGTGCCGTCGTCGCGCTCCTTTCGAAGAATTTGGCGGAGGAGGAGAACGCGGACCAGTTGCTCAATCAGGTCGCGCGATCGCTGATGTCGGTTGCGAAGATGCCGGCCCCGATCGAACAGAGCTTTGTCCAGGATGAGCCGGCCGGAGGTTAGTCAACGACCGAGCGTCAACTGAACAAGGCGGCCCCCAATGGGGGCCGCCTCGCCATAGCGGAAGGATTCAGCATGTCCCCAAAGATCAAGGAACGCACCTGCCAGTTGTGCGAAGGAACCGGCTTTCCGAAGCCCGAGCCGGCTCGGCCAGGTCGCAAAATCTATCCGGTCAAATGCAAGTCGTGCCTGGGCAAGGGCAAGGTCCCAGAGATCGCGTGAAGCGATCTTAGTGCCTTGATCTCTCGACCTCGAACGTGAACTTGACCTGCATCACGGGACCGTCGGCATCCCTCACTTCAATCGCGAGGTCGCGTCTGTCGACGGCGGCCATGGAATCATGGACAGCATCGCGCGCCATATCGGCTAGTGATCTCGCCGCTTCCGCTTGCGCGGCCGGCAAATTCGGAAGCTCGACTCCTTCTTCGTCGACAGCAAGAATGTCGCCGTCCAGCAGATCAAAGTAGTATCGCGGCATCGCTTCGCACTCCGTCAAGTCCAAGTGACGGTTCGAGCGCACGTTCCAAAAAAATAGCGGGGTAGCGGCGGGCTGCCGCGCAGCGTCGGAACGGAGTTGCGTTCTGCAGGAACGCAGCACGCCAACCCACGTTGGTCCGGGAATTCAGACCCCGGAGCATACTTGTCCATTTTGCAACTCAACCCGCCCATTCCCGTCGTGACGCCCAAGGGCGACGGCTACGCCCACGTCCTCATCGACTATGGAGCGGAATTCAATCTGCTCTGGGTCGTCTTTCTCGACGATTCCGGGGAATGCTGGACCTACGACAATTCGCAAATCCGCGCCCAGAAGAACGTCACGATGGGACGAACCTTCGTCTCGATGCACAAGGCATCTTTGGCCCCCGGTGCCGAATCTGCCGCCCGCACAGAGACCGTCCGCTGAGCGCAACCCTACTCCGCCGCCTGCTGCACGTGGCGGGCGGTCGGCGTGCGCATGGTGACGAGCTCTTCGGCCGCGGTCGGATGCAGCGCGATGGTGGAGTCGAAATCGGCCTTGGTCGCCTTCATCTTGATCGCGATCGCGACCACCTGCGTGACCTCGGCGGCACAATCGCCGACGATGTGACAGCCGAGCACGCGGTCGGTCGAGCCGTCGACGACGAGCTTCATCAACACGCGGGTGTCGCGGCCCGACATCGTCGCCTTGATCGGGCGGAAATTCGTCTTGTAGATGTCGACGTGGCTGAACTGCGCGCGCGCTTCGGTCTCCGTCAGGCCGACCGTGCCGACCTCCGGCTGCGAGAACACGGCGGTCGGAATGCTGGAATGATCGACCTGCACCTCGCGCTTGCCGAACACGGTGTCGGCGAAGGCATGGCCCTCGCGGATCGCGACCGGCGTCAGATTGAAGCGGTGGGTGACGTCGCCGATCGCATAGATGCTGTCGACCGAGCTCCTGGAGAAATGATCAACCGCGATGCCGCCATTCGCGGGGTTGATGGCCACGCCGGCCTTTTCCAGGCCGAGATTGGCCACCGCCGGATGACGGCCGATCGCGAACATCACCTGGTCCGACGCGAGACTCGAGCCGTTCGACAGATGCGTGGTGAACTCGTCGCCATGGCGATCGACCTTCGCGACCGTGCAGCCGGTCAGGATGGTGATGCCCTGCTTCTCCATCTCGCTGCGGACGTGAGTGCGGACGTCCTCGTCGAAGCCGCGCAGGATGTTGTCGCCGCGATAGATCACGGTGACGTCGGAGCCGAAGCCGGCGAAGATGCCGGCGAATTCCAGCGCGATGTAGCCGCCGCCCTGGATCACGATCCGCCTCGGCAGCCTTTCAAGGTGAAACGCCTCGTTGGAGGAGATCACGTGCTCGATACCGGGAATGGAGGCGCCGTGGTTGGGCGCCCCGCCGGTGGCGATCAGGATGTATCGGGCCGTGATCTTCCGGTCGTTCTCGAGCAGGCGGACGGTGTGCTTGTCCTCGATCACCGCGCGGCTCTTGACGATCTGCGCGCCGGACTTCTCCACATTGGTCGTGTAAGCCGCCTCCAGCCGCGCGATCTCCTTGTCCTTGTTGGCGATCAGCGTCGGCCAGTCGAAACTGGCGGGCGGAACGGTCCAGCCGAAGCCGGCGGCGTCCTCGAGCTCGTGTCGGAAATGCGAGCCGATCACGAACAGCTTCTTCGGCACGCAGCCGCGGATCACGCAGGTCCCGCCCATGCGGTACTCTTCCGCGATCATCACGCGGGCGCCGTGGCCGGCCGCGATGCGGGCGGCACGCACGCCGCCCGAGCCGCCACCGATGACAAAGAGGTCGACGTCGAATTCAGCCATTGTCCACTCCGACCTCTGCCATCAACTCCTGACTAGATAGGTATTGTCAGATTTCCTTGCCACGCTTGCGCATCTCGGCACGGAAGGCGCCCATCACGGTCTCGGAGAAGTTCTGGGCCCAGGAGTTCATGAAGGCCATGCTGAGGCCAATGGCGCGCGGCTCGGCGTCGATCAGCTTCTTGCCCAGCGGCGACTTGTAGAAGGTGACGAGATCCTTCAGCTCCTGCTCGGTGAACTCGCTGGCATAGATCTGCGCCATGCCGTCGCCGATCTCGTTCTGGCGGCCCATCAGCTGCTGTTCGACGATCGGGGCCACCTCGTTGAGGTCTTTTTGGTAGTTCAGGTTCTGCTGGAGCAGCGCGATCTTGGTCTTCTGAACCAGGCCCGGCACGGCGCCGGCATACATCGCAGTGGCGTTCTTGATCTGCAAAATCTCCTTGGCCGCGGCGACCGCCGCGGGCGTGGCCTTCGGCTGGGCCGGCGCGGCAGCCGCCTTGGGCTGGGCCGCCTGCTGCCCGAGGGCCGGAGCGGCCGAGAGCGCCAGTCCCACAGCGAGGGTCGCGGCCGGCAAAAACTTCAATACGCTCGTCATTCCTAGTCTCCTTTCGGCTTTCGCCGTTCAATTACGCGGATTCCCTCGCCACCCGCCAAAACAGCCGAGCTGGCCAAGCCGATGAACAACCCATGCTCGACCACGCCGGGGATCGCGCTCAACGCCTCGGCGAGGCGTGGTGGATCCACGATACGTCCGAGCTGGGCATCGAGGATCCAGTGGCCGCCGTCGGTGACGAAAACGTGGCCGTCCTTGTCGCCGCCTTTGGCCTTGCGGACCGCCATTTGCCCGGAAACGCCGCATTCCGCAAATGCCTTCTCGATCGCGCGGCGCGTCGCGCCAAGCCCGAACGGGATGACCTCGATCGGCAGCGGAAAGCGGCCGAGCGTCGGCACCCATTTGGTGTCGTCGGCAATCACGATCATGCGATCCGAAGCGGCCGCCACGATCTTCTCGCGCAGCAGTGCGCCGCCGCCGCCCTTGATCAGATTGAGCTCGGGATCGATCTCGTCGGCGCCGTCAATGGTGATGTCGAGATGGTCGATCTCGTCCAGTGTGGTCAGCGGCACGCCGCAGCGCATCGCATCGAGGCGCGTCGCCTCGGAGGTCGGCACGCCGATCACCTTGAGCCCGGCGGCGACGCGCTCGCCGAGCAGCTCGACGAAATGCTTGGCGGTCGAGCCGGTGCCGAGCCCGAGCTGCATGCCGTCGCGCACCTCCTCGAGGGCGCGCGCCGCAGCCTGCCGCTTCAACTGGTCCATGTTCACGATGCGCCCGCCCCCGATTGAATAGAGTGTGCCGCCGAGTCTGGCCGCTTGCGGCGGCCTGTGTAGCCTCGTTTTCCTCGCGGGAACAGGCCCATAAGCTGATCTTATGGCGCCGCCCCTTGCGCGGGTCCGGCCGGCCCGGTAGCGCTTGCACCATGACCTCCTCCTACACCCTCGTCTTCGATCTCGACGGCACGCTCGTGGATACGGCGCCCGACCTGATCACCGCGCTGAATTACGTGCTCGACCGCGAAGGGCTGCCGCCTGTCCCGATGGCCTCGGCCCGCAACATGATCGGCGCCGGTGCCCGCAAGCTGATCGAGCGGGGCCTGGAGGCGGAGGGCCGCACCGTGAGCCTCGCGGACATGGACCGGATGACGGCGGATTTCATCGCCTATTACGCCGACAACATCGCGGTGGAATCCCGGCCCTTCGAGGGGCTGGAGGCCGCGCTCGACCATTTTGCCGCCCAGGGCCACCGGCTGGCGGTCTGCACCAACAAGCTGGAATGGCTGTCCAGGCGGCTGCTGGACCAGCTCGACATGAGCCGTCGCTTCGCGGCGATCTGCGGCGCCGACACATTCGGGGTCCAGAAGCCGGATCCCACCATCTTCCGCGAGACCGTGGCGCGCGCCGGCGGCGATGTGAAGGCCAGCATCATGGTCGGCGATGCCGGAACCGACGTGGGCGTGGCCCGCCGGGCCGGGGTGCCCGTGATCGGGGTCAGCTTCGGCTATACGGACGTGCCGATCGCGGAGCTGAAGCCGGACCGGCTGATCCATCACATGCGCGACCTGCCGGCGGCTGCCCTCAGCCTGATGACAGGCTAGCCCAAACCGCTGATTTCACACAGCTATTTTTCGGAACCCTGCGTTAATCATCTATTATCTATGCGCCGCGCGCCGGTTGCCTGCCCGAAACGACACTCCTATGGTCCGGCCGGGGATGTGGCGGTTCGTCGCAGTAGAAGTGGATGGTCATGCATCGTGTCATCGCGATTGCGCTAGCGGGGGCAAGCCTCCTGGCGACAACAAGTCTTGGGGGCTGCTCCTCGACGCCTTCGATGTCCTGGGACATGTTCAAATCGGCGCCGCCGACCGTTCAGGTCCGGCTCGAATCCAATCCGCCGGGCGCCGACGCCACGACCTCGCTGGGTTCGGGCTGCAAGACCCCCTGCTCCGTCTCGGTTCCCGCTCCCGACGCCCCGTTCACGGTCGCTTTCGCGCTGCCCAAGTACCAGCCGGCCAGCGTGCCGGTGAACGTCATCAGGAATCCCGGCGATTTCACCACGCCCGCCTCGGTCACCACCGACCCCAATCCGGTGTTCGCCGAGCTTCAGCCGGCCGCGCCGCTGAAACCGGTTCGCAAGCCGCACCGGCCGAAGAAGCCGAAACCAGCCGCAGCCGCGCCCGCTGCGGCCCCGGCCGAGGCGGCTCCTGCTGCGGGCTCGCCGTTCCCCGATCCGAACGCGGGCAAGCGCTGATCTCCGTGCACTGCACGATTGTCCTTGTCGCACCTGATGCTTAGATTGCTTCCAGAGCACCTCTGAAGCAAAAGGTGCGCCCGTCGCCGTAAGTGACAAGGCATTTGTATGAACGGACCTTCCGCGAGCTCCCGCGCCGCGCTGTCGAGCGCCATGACCGATCCGTTCGGGCGGACCATCTCTTACTTGCGGGTCTCCGTGACGGACCGCTGCGACCTGCGCTGCTTCTACTGCATGTCGGAAGACATGACGTTCCTGCCCAAGGCGGACCTGCTGACGCTGGAGGAGCTCGACCGGCTCTGCACGGCCTTCATCGCCAAGGGCGTGAAGAAGCTGCGGCTCACCGGCGGCGAGCCGCTGGTCCGCCGCAACGTGATGACGCTGGTGCGCTCGCTGTCGCGCCATCTTTCGAGCGGCGCCCTGCACGAGCTGACGCTGACGACCAACGGCACCCAACTCGCCAAGCACGCCAGCGAGCTTGCCGATTGCGGCGTCCGCCGCATCAACGTCTCGCTCGACACGCTCGATCCCCAAAAGTTTCGCGAGATCACCCGCTGGGGCGAGATCGACAAGGTGCTGGAAGGCATCGAGGCCGCGCGCGCCGCGGGCCTTGGCGTGAAGATCAACGCGGTGGCGCTGAAGAACCTCAACGAGGACGAGCTTCCCGAGCTGATGCGCTGGGCCCACGGCAAGGGCATGGGCCTGACGCTGATCGAAGTCATGCCGATGGGCGAGATCGGCTCGGGCCGCATCGACCAGTATCTGCCGCTGTCGCTGGTGCGCGCGCGCCTGGCCCAGCAGTTCACGTTGACCGATCTGGCCGAGAGCACCGGCGGGCCTGCACGCTATGTCAGCGTCGCCGAGACCGGCGGCAAGCTCGGCTTCATCACGCCGATGACCCATAATTTCTGCGAATCGTGCAACCGGGTACGCATCACCTGCACCGGCACGCTGCACACCTGCCTCGGCCACGAGGATGCCTCCGATTTGCGCAAACCTCTGCGTGCATCGAGCGAGGATGCACTGCTTGCGGATGCGATCGACCGCGCCATCGGGCTCAAGCCCAAGGGCCACGATTTCATCATCGACCGCCGCCATGACCGCCCCAGCGTCTCCCGGCATATGAGCGTGACCGGCGGTTGAGGGATTCGCGCCAGCGTCGCTAACCTAAGCTTTTGAGCGCGCGTCAATTTGTCCATTTTCCGATTGACGGCACGCAAACCCGCTGGTTTGGTGCACCCGCCTTTGCTTGCCCGGCAGCAATAAGCCGGCCCGCCCCTCTGGCGGTCGCGGTCAAGACGGCAAGGCACGAGGGGAGGACTGAAGCCGCAATCGCTTTCGGAAAACGATCCGTACGGTCGCGTGCACTTTGCACGCGGGCCGAGCGATGCGTGCTGAAGCCTCCCGTGAAGTCTGAAGCGCGATGAGATGGGATCAATCATCTCATCGCGCTTCAGGTTGTTGTTCGAGCCTGGTCTCTTCGGAAAGCCGCTTCGCAACTCGCGCTGGCGCGGCCCACCGGGTCCGGATCACGCTCATGGCCGCGACGGAGAGAAAGTAAGATGCGTCCCTTGCTGGCGGTGAGCAACGCCATCGACCTCCTCAACGAAAAGATCGGGTACGTCTGTAACCTGCTGGTGCTGCTGGCGTGCCTGGTCAGCGCGGCCAACGCCATGATCCGCTACGCCTTCAGCAACTCCTCCAACGGCTGGCTGGAGCTGCAATGGTACATGTTCGCGATCCTGGTGATGTTCGGCGCGTCCTACACCTTCAAGCGCAACGAGCATGTGCGGGTCGAGATCTTCTATCTGACGCTCTCCGAGCGCGGCCAGCTCTGGCTCGACATGATCGGCACGCTCTGCTTCCTGATCCCCTCCTGCCTGCTGCTCGCCTATCTGTCATGGCCGTTCTTCATGCAGGCCTATAGCGTCGGCGAGATGTCCGGCAATGCCGGCGGCCTGATCCGCTGGCCGATCAAGTTCGTGATCCCCGCCGGCTTCGTCCTGCTGGCGCTCCAGGGTGTTTCCGAAGTCATCAAGCGTATCGCGGCTCTCAAGGGCTATGTCACGATCGACGCCAAGTACGAGAGGCCGACCCAATGATTACGCTGGAGATGATGCCGCCGTTGATGTTCGGCGGTCTGGTTCTGGCGATGCTGATCGGCTTCCCCGTCGCGTTCACGCTCGCGGCGGTCGGCCTCTCCTTCGGCTTCCTCGCCATCCATCTCGGATTCTTCGACCTCAACTTCCTCCAGGCGATCCCCGGACGCGTGTTCGGCAGCGTGCTCTCCAACGAGCTGCTGCTCGCGATTCCGTTCTTCACCTTCATGGGCGCGATATTGGAGAGATGCGGACTCGCTGAGGACATGCTGGATTCGATGGGCCAGCTGTTCGGCCCGATCCGCGGCGGCCTCGGCTATTCCGTGATCATCGTCGGCTTCATCCTCGGCGCCATCACCGGCACGGTGGCGGCGCAGGTCATCGCCATGGCGCTGATCTCGATGCCGATCATGATCCGCTACGGCTACAACATGCGCTACATCACCGGCGTGCTCGCTGCCTCCGGCACGATCACGCAGCTGGTGCCGCCCTCGCTGGTGCTGATCGTCCTCGCCGACCAGCTCGGCAAGTCGGTCGGCGACATGTATCTCGGCGCCTGGGGTCCCTCGGTGTTCCAGATCATGTTGTTCGCCGGCTACACCTTCGTCCTCGGCCTGATCAAGCCGGACCACGTGCCGCCGGTGCCGCTGGAAGCGCGCACGCTGAACGGCTGGGCGCTGTGGAAGAAGTGCCTGATGGGCATCATCCCCTCCGCCGTGCTGATCTTCGTCGTGCTCGGCACCATGATGATGGGCCTTGCGACCCCGACGGAAGCCGGCGCCATGGGCGCGGTCGGCGCGATCGTGCTCGCGGCGATCCATCACAAGGACTTCACCACGAACGACCGCAGGATCCTGATCATCGGCGTGATCGCCGCCGGCATCGGCACCATCGTCGCGATGCTGTTCACCGAGAACCTGGTGTTCAGGCTTTCGTTCGCAGTGTGCTATATCGCCGTGGCCTGGATCTGCATCCAGGCTGCCCGCATCCCCGACCTGCGCGACCTCATCAAGCAGGGCTACGAATCCACCATGCGCCTCACCTGCATGGTCACCTTCATCCTGATCGGCTCGACCTGCTTCTCGGTGGTGTTCCTGGGCGTCTCCGGCGGCGTCTGGCTCGAGCATCTCCTGACCTCGCTGCCCGGCGGCGTCTGGGGCTTCCTGATCTTCATCAACCTCTTCATCTTCTTCCTGGCGTTCTTCCTCGACTTCTTCGAGATCGCCTTCATCATCCTGCCGATGATCGCGCCGATCGCGCAGAAGGTTCTCGCGCCGGTGGTGGGACCGGACGCTGCGCTGATCTGGTTCGGCGTGATGCTGTGCGTGAACATGCAGACCTCGTTCCTGCATCCGCCGTTCGGCTTCGCGCTGTTCTACCTGCGCGGCGTCGCGCCGAAGGAAGTGAAGAGCTCCGACATCTATTGGGGCGCGGTCCCCTGGATCGGCTTGCAGATGATCATGGTGCTGCTCGTGATCATCTTCCCGGTCACGGTGACGGGCCTGCTCGACAAGCCGCTCAACGTCGATCTCGACAAGGTCAAGATCGAGGTGCCGCAGATCGACCTGCCGCCGCTCGATCTGGGACCACCGCAGAAGTAGCTACGACTGACGCCACTGCCCTCTTACCCCCCTGGAGGACAGGGCGATCGCAGACGACGAAAAACGTGACGAGCACTCGGTTGCGGCCATCCTTCGAGACGCCCGCCTGCGGCGGGCCCTCAGGATGAGGACGGAGCGCGTGGCGGCATTTCGACAGGCAAAGCTGCTGCTCAGCCTCATCCTGTGGAGACCGCGCAGCGGTCGTCTCGAAGGACGAGGCGCTTGCTCGGGCCCTCCCGAGATGTCAAATGCGATCGCCCTGCCCTCCAGGCGAGGATGAAGAGAGCGCCTTCTCCGCCAGCCGAAACCGCAGCGTGAACTCCGCGCCGCCGCCCGGCAAATTCTCCACCGCGACCGTGGCGGCGTGATCGTCCGCGACACCGCGCACGATCGAGAGCCCCAGGCCCGCGCCGTCGCTGCGCTGACGGTCCGCGCGCCAGAAGCGCTGGAAGATCAGGTCGCGCTCGGCCTCCGCGATGCCCGGACCGCAATCGCGCACCCGCACCGAACCGTCGTCATTCACCTCGATATCGACGGAAGTGTCCTTTGCCGTGAACTTGATGGCGTTCTCCGCGAGGTTGACGATCGCGCGCTGGAGCATCTCGGAATTGCCGTGGATCAGCACCGGCGCGTCCGTGCCCTTCAGCGCAATATCCTTGTGCTGGGCGATCGCGAACGGCGCGATCCCGGCGACCACCTCGGCGCAGACGGCGCGCAAATCCGCGGTCTCGCCGGGATCGAGCACCAGGGTGTCGAGCTCGGCGATCTCCAGCAGCTGCGCGACGATGCGGCTCATGCCCTCGATGTCGGCATGCAGCACCTCGCGTGCCGCGCCATCGCCAAGTGTCTCGATCCGCGTCCGCAGGATCGCGAGCGGCGTGCGCAATTGATGCGCGGCGTCGGCCGTGAACTGGCGCTGCACCCGGAAGCCGTCTTCGAGCCGGTCGAGTGCCTGGTTGACCGCGGTGACCAGCGGCAGGATCTCGCGCGGGATCTGCTGCGTCGGCAGACGGATGTCGGTGCGTGCCGGCCCGATATTGCTGGCCTCCTGCGACGCCTTCCACAATGGCGCGAGGGCACGACGGAAGATGATGATGTCGGCGGCAAGCAGGATCAGCAGGATCGGAATGGTGATCCAGCCCACCCGCCGGAAGAAATTCGAGATGATATCGTCGATGATGACGTCACGATGCGAAAGATCTTCGGCGACACGGATGCGCAGGATCTTGCCGTCAATGATGCGCGTGACGCCGGCGCCGGAAATCGACTCGGGCAGCGGCGGCGCCTGTGCCGCCGCTGCCCCCGTCTTGCGGCGGGAGGAGAACAGCAAGCGACCGTCGGCATCGCGGATGTCGTAGAGATAGCGGCCATAGGCCTCGGAATAGAGTCCCCTTAGGCTGTCCGGCAGGTTGAACGTCAGCAGGCCGTCCGGTGCGGCGACGATGCGCTCGGCCAGCACTTCGGCCTGCGCGCGCATCCCTTCGCGGTGCAGCTGGTCGACTTCGGAATTGAGCAGCCAGAACAGCACCAGCGGCAGGAAGATCGCGACGACCGCGACCGCGACGATGTGCATGAACACGATCCGCCAGATCAGCGATTTGAATGTCGGCGACCTGGCAAAGATCCCGCCGGCAGCCACGCTACTTCTCCTCGGCCATGAGATAGCCTACGCCGCGGATGGTGTGGATCACGACCTTGGCGCCGTGCTCGGTGAGCTGCTTGCGCAGCCGCGAAACGTAGACCTCTACCGCGTTGGAGGCCACCTCGCCTTCGAGCCCGAAGATGTGGTCCTCGACGTTCTTCTTCGGCACCACCCGCCCCTGCCGCCGCAGCAGGATCTCCAGCACCGAGGTCTCGCGCGCCGAGATGATCCGCGGCTGGTCGTCGACGAAGATCTGGCGGCTCTCGGTGTCGTAGACGAGGTTGGCGAGGCGCAGCGAACGGCCGAGCAACTGGCCGGGACGGCGCAGGATCGCCTCCAGCCGCGCCACCAGCTCCTCCATCGCGAACGGCTTGGCGAGATAATCGTCGGCGCCGCTGCGCAGGCCGGTGACGCGATCCTGCAAGCCGCCGCGCGCGGTCAGCACCAGCACCGGCAGCGGCTCCATCTGCCGGCGCAATTCGCGCAGCACCGACAGGCCGTCGCCGTCGGGCAGGCCGAGATCGAGGATCATTGCGGCATAGTTGACGCTGCTGACCGCCTCGCGCGCCTCGGCGGCACTGCCGACGATATCGCTCTCGTAGCCCGCTGCCGCCAGCCCGGCGGCAACGAGCCGCGACAGTTCGGCATTATCCTCGACGATCAGAAGGCGCATTGCATTCCCGCCGGATGTTCCGGTGCAACCACGGCTCGCGCCGCATCGTTGCTCTATTCCACCATCTTCGCGGTTTCGGCCAGCAAAAAGGCAGTCCTGGCCGCCGTTCCGGGCTTCGTCAGCTCGGTGTAAGCTTCGCGCATCGACTTGGTTGCCGCCGCGGCCAATGCGACGCGGGTGCCCTGCCTCTCATGGAGATCGTTCGCGTGCGGAGACAACTGATCTGCGCGTGTCCCGCGCTAGGACTACTCAGCGGAACACAAGCGCGCGATCAGCAACGAGCTGCCGGCCGCTCCGGCAAGCAGGAACGCCATGGCGAAGATGCTCGTGAGCACCGAGATCAAGCCGCGCTCATGGGCATTGACCGCGGCTATGCCAAGCGTCAGCCAGCTCCCGGTTGCGACAAGGTTCGCCACGCCTCGCAGGATCCCGCAGCGAGTCACCGGCCTGTAGTTCAGGAACCTCCAAAGCAGCGGCCCGCCCGCGATGGCGAGTGTGGCGATCCATACGAGGATCAACGTTGGCACATGAAAAAGGCTGGTCAAATCGGTGGACAAGGCAAATACCCTGAAGTGTCCCGAGTTTGACGTCCTGAGCCCGGACGAGGTTCAGAGCACCAATGCAGATCGTCTGCTTGCTCTTTTACGACCGATTGGTCTATATATCAACAATGAGCCAGCAGACCCCAGTGCAGTCGGCCCGTGGCCGTCCCCGAAGTTTCGACGTGGACATCGCGGTAGAACGCGCGATGGAGGTGTTCTGGTCGCGCGGCTATCACGCCACAGCGCTCCCCGATCTGCTTCGTGCGACCAGGCTATCGCGCGGCAGTCTCTACGCCGCCTTCGGCGACAAGCATTCGCTGTTCCTGCGTGCGCTGGATCGCTACATCGCCGATGCCCTGACCCGGATCGACATCGAACTTGCCCCCGACAGGGAGCCGGTCGAAGGCCTGCGGGCGTTCCTTGCCGGCTACGTCGACCGCACCAGCGGTGCCAATGGCCGGCGCGGATGCCTGCTCGTGGCGACAGCCATGGAACTGGCAGGCCAGGACGCTGAAGTTGGCCGTCGCATCGCGGGCTTCTTCAAAGCGATGGAGACCAGGCTGGCGGCTGCATTGTCCCGCGCGAAGGCGGCGGGCCTGCTGGCCGATGGTGTCGAGCCCTCGAGTGCCGCCCGAATTCTGGTCTGTTTCGTTGAGGGGCTGCGCGTGGTCGGAAAGACGGCCCCGGCACGGACCACGTCGAAGGCCACCGCTGACGCTCTTCTCGATCGTTTCATCAAGTGAGCCACCCGATCATATGAACGATCATGCCGCGCCTTCCGCCATCCGCGCACCAATATCTGGACTGAACGGTCTCGAAAGGACGAATGTCATGTCGGCTCTCCAGATCGTCTGCGCCGTCGCCGTTCCCCTGCTCTGGGGCTACCAGTTCGTGGCGATCAAGGTGGGCGTGACGGAGTTTCCGCCGCTGTTCTTCCTCGCGCTGCGCTTCCTCGCCATCGCTCTGCTGCTCGTTCCGTTCGTCAAGCGGCCCACGCGCCGACAGCTTGGCCCCATCGCGGCCATTTCGTTTTTCCTCGGCGGACTGAACTTCGGGCTGTTCTATGTCGGCCTCGGCCTCGGCTCGGGCAGCATGTCGGCGGTCGCATATCAGCTCGCCACACCCTTCACCGTCCTGCTGGCCTGGCCGCTGCTCGCGGAGAGACCGTCCCTCATCACGTCCGCTGGCGTGGTGCTCGCATTCGTCGGTGTGGTCGTGCTGGCAGCGCAGCCCGGCCCGTCGGCCAACCCGCTGCCGCTGCTGCTCGTGATCGGAGCAGCCTTCGCTTTCGCGGTGTCCAACGTCCTGACCAAACGTTACGGCCCTTTCGATCCGCTGATGTTGATGGGGTGGTCGTCGTTGTTCACGGTGCCGCAGGTCATGGTGATATCGCTGCTGCTCGAACACGGACAGTTGGCGAGCCTTGCCACCGCGGATGAAAATGGTTGGCTCGCCCTCGCCTACACGATCTTCATCGGCGGAATCATCGGCTTTGGCCTCTGGTTCTGGCTGATCGCCCGCTGCTCCATGAGCCGCGTCGCTCCCTTCGGTCTGCTGCTGCCGGTGTTCGCCCTGACGTCGAGCGTGCTGTTCCTTGGCGAGCGCATGACCCCGAGGTTGATCGTCGGCGGCCTGCTCGCGATCTCCGGCGTCGCCATTACGCAAGTCAGACCGAGCACTCGGCCAGGCTGAGCGCCTACAGTCTCACCGAGCTGGTGCCCGCCGCTGAAACGCGGCCCTGAGTTCAGCCAGCTGGTCGCTTGTTGCTCCCTGCTCTGCGTCGGCCCGATCTGTCGGCAAATCCATGTAGGCGATCGGCCGCTCGAACTGGCTCGCCGTGAAGTCGTACCTTTGGCCTCCGATCCGATTGTAGAAATGATCGCCGGCCGGCAGGGGCGTCTTCAGTAAGTCACCGCCGAAGAGTTCGTGGATCAGCAGCGCCGTGACGTTGCATTGTCCGGCTGCGGGGTTGCCCGCCGTCCATTGGCTGGCCGTCGACAGCGACCAGGCCTTGCGCAGTGAGCGTTGAATATCATCCGGATCGAAGCGCATCGTCAGCTCCCAACGGATCGGCGCCGAGACCGAATTTCGGATTATTCGATAATCGCTTTATGCCACTATTTTGCCCGACGTGTCAAACGGGTTCGTTGCGCGGCCGAGCGCACCTCCGTCCGCGTGTCATTGCGAGCGGTGTCGAAGCGGACGCGCCTTCCTGCAAATTTACCCGGTCAGTCAAACTGTTGTCGGCCGCCATCGGGCCATTTTCCCGCACCCCGCGTCTACTGTGCATGGGGTTGTTTTGCGGACTTTGAGTCCGCACATGCGCCGCAAACTAAAAGCCCGGCCTCGCGAGCGAGGCCGGGCTCCGTGTCTTGCGACTTGCTCGTGAGATCAGCCGCGGGTGCGCGAGCGGATCATGAAGCTGTCGTAGGTGTATTCGGCGACCTGCCACCACAGATATTCGTCGGAGCGGTAGGCCTGCATCGCGTCGATCGACTTCTTGAAGTCGGGGTTCTTGGCCGAGATCTCGCCCCACAGCTCGTTGGTCGCCTTGAGGCAGGCTTCCAGCACTTCGTTGGTGAAGGGACGAAGCTGGGTGCCGCCGGCGACCAGACGCTTCAGCGCGGCCGGGTTCTGCATGTCATAGCGCGCGGCCATCCAGCTGTTGGCGTTGGCCATCGCGTTGGTGAGGATCGCCTGATAGTTCTTCGGCAGCGAATTCCACTTGTCCAGGTGGACGAAGGAATGCACGGTCGGGCCACCCTCCCAGAAGCCGGGATAGTAGTAGTACTTGGCGACCTTGGCGAAGCCGAGCTTCTCGTCGTCGTAGGGGCCGACCCATTCGGCAGCGTCGATGGTGCCCTTCTCCAGCGCCGGATAGATGTCGCCGCCGCCGAGCTGCTGCGGCACCACGCCGACCTTCTGGAGCACCTGGCCGGCGATGCCGCCGATGCGCATCTTGAGGCCGGACAGATCCGCAACCGTCTTGATCTCCTTGCGGAACCAGCCGCCCATCTGCGTGCCGGTATTGCCGCAGGGGAAGCCGATCACGTTCGACTTCTTGAAGAACTCGTTGCCGAGCTCCATGCCGCCGCCCTGGTACCACCAGGAGTTCTGCTGGCGTGCGTTGAGGCCGAACGGCACCGAGGCGTAGATCGCGAAAGTCGGGTCCTTGCCGACATAATAGTACGAGACGGTGTGGCACATCTCGACCGTGCCGTTCGAGGTCGCGTCGAGCGCCTGGAGGGCGGGGACGATCTCGCCCGCGGCGAACACCTGGATCTGGAACTTGTTGTCGGTCATCTCGGCGACGTACTTCGCCACCTGCTCGCCGCCGCCATAGATGGTGTCGAGCGACTTCGGGAAGCTCGAAGTCAGGCGCCACTTCACCTCGGGCGAGGATTGCGCGATCGCCGGCGAGGCCACCGCGGCGGTTGCCGCAGCACCAGCTGCCGACACTTTCAGAAAATCACGACGCTTCATCTTCAGGCTCTCCTTGCTGGGGCGTTTCCCCTAACTTCCTCTTTGCTGCCGCTCATTCCGGCGACGCGTTTTGGGCCGCGTCGAACCGAAGGGGCTTGACTGCCGAGGGCCTTTAACACGGACCGCCCGGTTTCGGAACGCGACATTGGCATGACGGGGCTCTACGAAAGTCGCATGTCCCCGGAAAAGACCGGCTCAGACTGTGGCGACAACGCCCTTGAGCTGGTCTCGGACTTGGCCCGCAATGGCGCGGTAGATCGCCGCATGAGGCCCGTCCGGTTCGCTGTCGACCACGGGGCTGCCGGCGTCCGAGCTGGCGCGAATCGCCATGTGCAGCGGGATTTCGCCCAGAAACGGCACGCCCAGCTTCTCGGCTTCGTGGCGCGCCCCGCCGTGGCCGAAGATGTCGGATTTGGTACCGCAATGCGGGCACTGGAAATAGCTCATGTTCTCGACGATGCCGAGCACGGGCACGTTGACCTTCCTGAACATCGCAAGCCCTCGCCGCGCGTCGATCAGGGACAGGTCCTGCGGGGTCGAGACGATCACGGCACCTTTCAGCGGTACGTTCTGCGCCAGCGTGAGCTGGGCATCGCCGGTGCCCGGCGGCATGTCGACGACAAGCACGTCGAGCGTGCCCCAGGCGACGTCACGCAGCATCTGCGTCACCGCGGACATCACCATCGGACCGCGCCAGATCATCGCGGTCTCTTCCTCGACGAGGAAACCGATCGACATGATGGCGAGGCCGAAACGCCGGAGCGGAATCATCTTGCGCTCGCCGTTCAGCTCCGGCTTCTCGTGCAGCCCGGTCAGCCGCGGCACCGAGGGGCCGTAGATGTCGGCATCGAGCAACCCGACCTTGAGGCCGAGATCGCGCAGGCCGAGCGCCAGATTGAGCGCCGTGGTCGACTTGCCGACGCCGCCCTTGCCGGAGGCGACCGCGATCACGGCGGCGACGCCCGGAATCTCGGACTGCCGTGCCATCGGCGATTGGGCTCCGCCCTGCGGAGGCGGCTTGTGGGCATGGACCGGCTGCACGCCGGGCGTGCCGCGGCTCGGCGTTGGCGGCGGAGGCGGCGCGGCGCCGGCCTTGCGCTCGGCGGTCAGCGCCACCATCACCGTGGTGACGCCGGGAATGGCGCGCACGGCAGCCTCCGCTTCGGCCCGGACGGATTCCCAGGCCCGCGCCTCGGCGGCATCGACGTTGATCGAGAAGAACACCTTGCCGTCGGCGGCGCTGATCGCGCTCAGCACATTGGCATTGGTGAGCGCGACCCCGCGGGGCGACTTGATCCGGGCGAGGCTGTCGAGAACCTGTTGCTGCGTCACGCTCAAAGCGCATCTCCTGGAGTGGAGCATGATCCGGAAAAGTGTGGGCGGTTTTCCGATCAGATCATGCTCAAAGCTTGAGGATGCCCCATTAGAGCGGAAACGGCCAAAAGGCTACTGCCTGCCGATATCACCAGCCATCTCGACGGGTGCCGCGCCCTGCTCCAGGGCCGCCTCGTAATTCAGCTCGATCATGACCCCGTTGGGGTCGTAGACGAAGATCTGCCAGAGCTCCCCGCCGGGCACTTGGCGGGCGTCGAATTTCATGCCCTTGGAGGTCAGCCGCTGCTTCATGCCGTCGAATCCGCGGCTGACGAAGGCGACGTGGTGGACCACGCCGGAATCCGGCTTTTGCGGCTCCGAGGTCGGAGAAATATCGACGAGGTGCACCACCGGCTTGCCCTCGCTGTACATCCACGCGCCCGGGAAGGCGAAATCGGGCCGGGCGCCTTTTTCGAGGCCCAGCACGTCCTCGTAGAAGCGCACCGTCTCGGCCAGATGCCGGGTGCGGATGTTGAAATGATCGAGGATGCCGACACTTGTGCCGCCCATGCTTTCGCTCCCTTTTCTTGAAGTCCTTGGCTCCGCATCCTAGCACAGGAGGCCGCCAAACGAAGCCGTTGCCCTCCGGCCTCAAGGGTTTATGGTGCGCCCGATCCGTCTTTCGGCGGAACCTCGAGAACGCCGGCTGGCGCCCCTCGCCCGGCTGCAACCGTAAAACTCAAGCTACGGACAAGGTACCACACATGGCTAAAGTCGCTTTCCTCGGTCTCGGCGTGATGGGCTTCCCCATGGCCGGACACCTCGTGAAAAAAGGGGGCCATGAGGTCACCGTCTACAACCGCACCGCGGCCAAGGCGAAGGAATGGGCGGACAAGTTCGGCGGCAAGACCGCGGCGACCCCGAAGGCCGCCGCCGAAGGCCAGGATTTCGTGATGTGCTGCGTCGGCAACGACAACGACCTGCGCTCGGTCACGATCGGCGCCGACGGCGCGTTCGCCGGCATGAAGAAGGGCGCGACGTTCGTCGACCACACCACCGCCTCCGCCGAAGTCGCGCGCGAACTGGACGCGGCCGCAACCAAGGCCGGCTTCAAGTTCATCGATGCCCCGGTCTCCGGCGGCCAGGCCGGCGCCGAGAACGGCGTGCTGACGGTGATGTGCGGCGGCGCGCAGGACGTTTACGCCGGCGCCGAGCCGATCATCACGGGTGCCTATGCGCGGATGTGCAAACTGCTCGGACCCGCCGGCTCCGGTCAGCTGACCAAGATGGTCAACCAGATCTGCATCGCAGGCCTCGTGCAGGGCCTCTCCGAGGGTGTCCATTTCGCCAAGAAGAGCGGCCTCGACGTCGCGGCCGTGATCGAAACCATCTCCAAGGGCGCGGCGCAGTCCTGGCAGATGGAGAACCGCTACAAGACCATGAACGAGGACAAGTACGATTTCGGCTTCGCTGTCGAATGGATGCGCAAGGACCTCTCGATCGCGCTCGCCGAAGCCCGCCGCAACGGCGCCAATCTGCCGGTCACCGCACTCGTCGACCAGTTCTACTCCGAGGTCGAGAAGATGGGCGGAAAGCGCTGGGATACGTCGAGCCTGCTCGCGCGCCTCAATCGCTGACACCTGACGGATTGATCCAGCCTTGCTGATCGCACTCGCCGCAATCTTCGTTCTGGCCTATGCGGCGATTGCCCTCGAGCATCCGATCGGGGTCAACAAGAGCGCGTCCGCGCTGCTCGGCGCGGGCCTGCTGTGGACCATCTACGCCATGGCGACGGGCGACCATACGCTGGTCGGCCGTCAACTCGACGAATCCGTCGCCTCGACCGCGCAGATCGTGTTTTTCCTGATCGGTGCGATGACCATCGTCGAGGTGATCGATGCCCACGACGGTTTTGAGGTCATCACCTCCCGCATCGGCACGACCAGCCAGGTCAAGCTGATGTGGCTGGTCGGCTTCGTGACGTTCTTCCTCAGCGCGATCCTCGACAATCTCACCACCACGATCGTGATGATCTCGCTGATCCAGCGGTTGATCGCAAGGCGCGAGGACCGCCTGCTGTTCGCCTCCCTCATCGTCATCGCCGCCAATGCCGGCGGCGCGTGGACCGTGATCGGCGATGTCACCACCACCATGCTGTGGATCGGCGGACAGATCTCGCCGCTCAAGATCATGGGCGCGGTGTTCCTGCCCTCGCTGGTCAATCTGCTGGTGCCGCTTGCCTTCATCAGCTTTGCGCTCAAGGGCAAGACCATCGCGGCACCGCCGAAGGACGACGGACTGCTCGCCGTCGAGCGGTTCGAGCGCAACCTGATGTTCTATCTCGGGCTTGGCGTGCTGATCGCGGTGCCCGCTTTCAAGACGGTCACCCATCTGCCGCCGTTCATGGGCGTCCTGCTCGGACTAGGGATCGTCTGGCTGGCCGGCGAGATCGCGCATCGCGAAAAGGACGAGCATGTGCGTCGACCGCTGTCGCTCGCTCATGCCCTGACCCGGATCGACATGGGCTCGATCGTGTTCTTCGTCGGTATTCTGCTCGCGGTCGCCAGCCTCGAACATGCCGGTCTGCTGTCGATGCTGGCCAAATGGCTGGATGCCTCGATCGGCCGCCAGGATATCATCGTCGTCGTCCTTGGCCTGCTCAGCGCCGTCATCGACAACGTGCCGTTGGTCGCCGCGACCATGGGCATGTACGACCTCGCCCATTACCCGACCGACAGCTTCCTCTGGGAATTCATCGCCTATTGCGCCGGTACCGGCGGGTCGATCCTGATCATCGGCTCTGCCGCCGGCGTCGCCGCCATGGGGCTCGAACGGATCGAGTTCCTCTGGTACGGCCGCCGCATCGCTGTCCCCGCTCTCGCGGGCTATCTGGCGGGGGCGGTCGTCTACGTCGCGCAGCATGCGTGGCTGCACTGAGCGGCATCAGCGCGCCAAGAATTAACGCCGCGTTAACGTAATTCTTTAGCTCCTTAAGTCACCTCTTAAGGATTTCTTGCCAGAGATAGACAATGCAGAAGGCCCGCGTCCGACGCGGGCAGGAATCGTGTTGCTTGATGAGTAACCCCGCTGAAAAGCCTGAAGTCGTGCAGCTTCCGGCCGAGCCAATCAGCGCTCCGTCGGCGAGCAGCCGACGGGCTGCGGCGCAGCGGGTGCGCGAAGCGCGCGACAAGTTAACGTCGACCAGTGGAACCCGGCCGGCCTTCGACGCTGAGATGCTGCGCCAATACGCCCAGACGCGGCTGTCGGCCTCCTATGTCGTGATGCTGCTGGTGGTCGCCACCGGCGTGCTGTTCGGACTGTGGATGCAGCCGATCCCGGCCGCGGCCTGGACGGCGGGCATGCTCTGCATTCACGCCGCGATGATTCGCAGTTGCCACCGCTTCCTGGCAGAGCCCGCCTCACCGACCGCGACGCGGGCGTGGCAGACGCGTTTCGTCGTGCTCGACCTGCTCTATGGCCTGTGCTGGATGGCGATCCTGATCCATCCCGTGCTCGACCTGGTCACGGAAACGCTGATGATGTTCCTGATGCTGCTGGTGATCGCGGTATCGAGCATGCTCGCCGCCAATCTGCCGATCGCAGCCCTTGCCGCCACCGCGCCGGTTGCGGTTGCGATGGCGCTGAACTTTGCGATGACCGGCTCGCTGGACAACTACATTCTTGCGGCGCTGGCGCTTGCGGCCGAAGGCTATTTCGTGCTGCTGGCGCACCGCCTGCATTCCTCGACCTTTGCCACGCTGGAGGCACGCGCCGAGAAAGATGCGCTGATCGGCGAGCTTGAACAGGCCAAGGCGATCTCGGACGAAGCGCGGCACCGCGCCGAAGCCGCCAACGTCGCCAAGTCGCGCTTCCTCGCGCAGATGAGCCACGAGCTGCGCACGCCGCTGAACGCGATCCTCGGCTTCTCGGAGGTGATGAAAAGCGAAATTTTTGGCGCGCACGCGGTGCCGGTCTACAAGGAATATTCCGCCGATATCCATAATTCCGGCGTGCATCTGCTCAACCTCATCAACGAAATCCTCGATCTGTCGCGGATCGAGGCCGGCCGCTACGAATTGAACGAGGAAGCGGTCTCGCTGGTCGGCATCGTCGCCGATTGCCATCATCTGATGAAGCTGCGCGCCTCCAGCCGCGGCATCACCATCCACGAGGTGTTCGAGCAGGCCATGCCGCGTCTTTGGGCCGACGAGCGCGCGATCCGCCAGGTCGTGCTAAATCTGCTCTCCAACTCGATCAAGTTCACTCCGCAAGGCGGCGAGATCTGGCTCAAGGCCGGCTGGACTGCCTCGGGCGGACAATATCTCTCGGTGAAAGACACCGGCTCGGGTATCCCCGAGGAGGAAATTCCGATCGTGCTCGCCTCGTTCGGCCAGGGCTCGAACTCGATCAAATCGGCCGAACAGGGCGCAGGCCTCGGCCTGCCGATCGCCAAGAACCTGATCGACCTGCACGGCGGCACGTTCACGCTGAAATCGAAGCTGCGAATCGGCACCGAGGTGATCGTCACCTTCCCGCCGGAACGCGTGATGAGCGCGCTGGCGCCACTGTCGGAGGATGCACCGCCGCTGCAGCCGGAGAGCTCCCTTGTTCCCGAGGAGAAGCGCCGGCCGCGCAACAGGCCGATCATGAGCGCAGGCACGGGCTCTTAACGAGATGCTTGCAGAATTGCCCGACAATCCCGCACAATATCCAAATGAGCAAAGAAACGCCGTGCGTCGCAGTCTGCATGATCGATCCCAAGACCAAGCTGTGCTTCGGCTGCGGCCGGACCTTGCCGGAGATCGCGCGCTGGCATGCCATAGAGAGTCAGGAA
Source organism: Bradyrhizobium cosmicum (assembly GCF_007290395.2). Taxonomy (NCBI): domain Bacteria; kingdom Pseudomonadati; phylum Pseudomonadota; class Alphaproteobacteria; order Hyphomicrobiales; family Nitrobacteraceae; genus Bradyrhizobium; species Bradyrhizobium cosmicum. Next base: position 4,657,347 of record NZ_CP041656.2, read on the forward strand.
CGCCTGTCCGTCATGGCGCTGTTGCCGACACGCATGGCGGACGCCGGACTCGTGCCGATCGCGGGATCACCGAAACGCGCCTGACCGGCCTGCGCGCCTTCGGAGGCGCGCGATGATCCGCTTCCTGCTCGTTCTCATCATGCTCGCCGGCACCGCAGGTGCGGTCGTCGCCTACGGCGATCCCGATCAGATCGTGCGCGCGAGCAACAGGGTCTCGCACATCTTTCGCGGACAGACCGCGTCGCCCGCTCCGGCGGTGCAGATCCCGCGCGGCCAAGGCGGCGAATTCGCGCTGCGCGCCAAGATCAACGGCGTCGCCGCACCCATGGTGATCGACACCGGCGCCACCTCCGTCGTGCTGACCTGGGAGACAGCGAAGGCGATCGGACTGCCGCTCGAGATGCTCGAATACGACGTCGATCTCGAAACCGCGGGCGGTCACACCAAGGCGGCTCGCCTCACGCTCGACCGTCTTTCCGTCGGCCACCTCGTCGAGAAGTCGGTGCCGGCGCTCGTCGTGCAACGCGGACAGATGAAGACCAATCTGCTCGGCATGAGCTTCCTCGATCGCCTGGAGAGCTGGGGTGTGCGCGCCGACAAGCTGATGCTCACCGGCTATCCGGAACTCCAGAGCAACCATCGCCGCTCACGCATGGCAGTGGATTAGGCCGCCGCCTCCGCCGGCACGCGCGCACCGACACGAGCGATTGCATCGCGCAGCACCTCGAGGCCGGCGCCCGGCTTCACCCCCTGCTCGGCAAGATGGCGACGGAACGCGCGTGCGCCGGGCACGGCATGGAATGCGCCGACAAAATGCCGCGTGATCGCATGCAGCCGCGTGCCGCGCGCAAGCTGCTGCTCGATATAGGGCATCATCGCTTCGAGCGCGTCCTGCATGGTTGCATGCGGCGCAGCCTCGCCAAAGATGTCAGAATCGACGGCGAGCAGCCGCCACGGCTCCTGATAAGCGGCGCGGCCGAGCATCACGCCGTCGACGTGTCCGAGATGCGCTTTGGCCTCGTCGATGCCCCGGATGCCGCCATTGATGATGACAGGTACGTTCGGCATCGCGCGCTTGAGCCGATAGACGCGATCGTAGTCGAGCGGGGGGATGTCCCGGTTCTCCTTCGGCGACAGACCGTTGAGCCAGGCTTTCCGGGCATGCACGATCAGCGTGTCGCAGCCGGATGCGACCACCGCGCGCGCGAGCGTATCCAGCGCGACTTCCGGATCCTGGTCGTCGATGCCGATGCGGCATTTGACGGTGACGGGAACGGCAACTGCACGCTTCATCGCTTCGACGCACCTCGCTACCAACTCCGGCTCCGCCATCAGGCAGGCGCCGAAGCGGCCGTCTTTCACGCGATCGGACGGACAGCCGACATTGAGGTTGATCTCGTCATAGCCGAACTCCGCGCCGATCCGCGCAGCCGTCGCGAGCTCTTGCGGATCCGATCCGCCAAGCTGCAGTGCCACCGGATGCTCCACCGCGTCGAACCCAAGCAGCCGCGCCCGGTCACCATGAATGATGGCGCCAGTGGTCAGCATCTCCGTATAGAGCAGCGCCCGCCGGCTGAGGTGACGGTGGAACACCCGGCAATGCCGGTCAGTCCAATCCATCATCGGGGCGACGGAAAATTTGTATTCCATATCAGAGACTTAGCCGCCTTATCGGTCCAATGCAACGAAAACCGGCTGAATTTTTCCGCTACAGATTCAAAGAGATAGTTGCTGGTTCAGATTCCAGACCGTTTTCGGTGTGCCAAAAGTGTGCAACGGGTTTTACCATCGCAACTCTTGGAATGCGACTTGGTGTGCCGCGATAAATCTAATTGCCGCTAGGTCCGGGACGCGAAGCCTGCGGAAGCTGAATCTTCTAACGCGATGCGAGCACGCGCTCGTCCGTTGGCGGCCCTCGTTCGCATGATCTATGCAAACGACTTCGATCGCTTGGTTGCGAGTTTGCTAGATGAACCTCTCGCGCCACGTCAATCACGTCCTGCGCATCGCATTATCACCTGTGTCTGCCGTCGCGGGATCGGTAGCGAATGGAACTGGTCTACGATAGTCTCTCCATATGGGAACGCTGACACTCGAGGATCGCACCGCGGAATACCAATGGGCATCGGATGTGTCCTTCGACGGCATTCGTCTGGAGGTGCTCTGCGACGAAGGGGATGTGCTCTTTGATGTCAGTGTACCGGACGAAGGTCCGATCACTATCAACACATTTGGCAAAGAGGTCGCCGCGAACTTGGTCGAAGCAGCAATCGAGGTCGCTCGCCGTCCGCGATAATCCCTTTGCGCCGCCAATTTATCCACGCCGCCTCGCGTTGAGCAAAGCGTTTTGCGCCGCTCGATGCGCCACCGCCAGATACTTGCTCAAATTCGTCCACGCCGCCTAGTGTCGGGTGCCAAAAGTGTGCCGCGAGCTTTGCGCGGCGAGTCAACTATCTGATGAAGCAGCAGCTTTACGGCTAGCTGCTCCAGTCCATCATGGGGGCCGTAGAAAATTTTCGATCTAAGCCGTTCATTTACCTGAGATATTCCGACCTCAATCAGCTTACCAAAGTATTGGACCGACTGGGAAATTGGATTTGATCAAGCCTCTGCTGCCTGGCTCTTCTAAGACCATATGTGCATGAATTGGAAGCGAAAATCTGTTCTTCGGATTATCAGTGCGCACGTCCGGCGCACGGAAGCGAGGCTGCACGCGCCACATTTTCGAGACCCTTACGGCGGCAAGTCGGCCGTCACTTTCCATATATCCTGGCCAAGGTCGACAACTTCACCCGGGAATGCCTGGGGTGGACACCTCACATGCCTTGGATCACGCCGATTGGGAGCACTGACAGCCCCTCACGGCACGACAGCATCAATCTCCTGCCCGATATCCAACCGCGGCGACATCACAAACTCGATCATCCGACGCTGATCTATCTTGATCTCCACTGTCACCGCCCCGCCAGGCGTGAAGTAGACTATCTTGTTCTCGACCTGCATCTGTGTGCCTCGCACGCCGCATAGAGCATGCGGGCACACACGATTTCGAACAGCGCGGCCGCCCTGCTTCGCAGCACCATTTTGCTCTGGCGGCTTGTCCTTGACGACGGCATCGCGCGAGACGCTAACGACCTTGCTGTGCAGGAAGCTGTGCCGGGCCGAAGTTTAAGGTACTGACCTCGATCTGGGCATTTTAGCTGTGCTCAACGAAGCCCTTGTCACGGTTGGAAACCATCGCCTCGACTTCCATGCTACGGCCGCGCGCCACGATCGTCTATTGCATTGCGAAACAATTTGCGCCGCAATATTCAAAATGAGACTGCCCGTTAAGCCGCGCATGGCTTCGACGCGTGTGCTGCATCCGAGTTCGGTTAGCCTCCCTCCCAAGAAACCGTCGAAGCGACCGCTCTCCTTGCCGAAACGCCGCACTGCGCGGCGGACGCGCGAGAGTGCGGCGAAAAACAGCGACAAGAACGCCCCAGGGAGGAGAGCGATGTTGAAAGGCAGTCTAGGACTGATCGCGTTGAGCAGCCTGTTGTTGTCGGGCACCGCCTTTGCGCAGGAGAAGATCAAGGTCGGCGTCACCGCAACGCTCGAAGGCACGTATACTGTTCTCGGTGAGGACGGCATCCGCGGCTTCCAGACGGCGCTCAACGTGCTGGGTAAGAAGGTCGGCGATAAAGAGCTCGAATTTGTTATCGCATCGACTGACGCAACGCCGGACTCCGCCGTGCGAGCCGTACGCAAGCTAATCGAGCAAGACAAGGTGCAGATCCTGCTGTCGCCGCTGTCCGGTGACGAAGGCATTGCAGTCAAGAACTTCGCCAAGACCCATCCGGAGTTGACCTTCATCAACGCCGCCTCCGGAGCCCAGGAAACGACCTATGTCGATCCGGCCCCGAACTTCTTCCGTTACAATATGGACGGTGCGCAGTGGCAGGTGGGCCTCGGCAAATATGCCTACGACGAGAAGAAGTATCGCAAGATCGCGACCGTCGGCGAGGACTATTCCTTCATCTATACGCAGGTGTTCGGCCTGGTGCTCGAGTTCTGTGGCGCGGGCGGACAGGTCACCAACCGGCAATGGGTGCCGCTCGGCACCAAGGACTTTGCCTCAGTCATCGCTGCGCTGCCGGATGACGTCGATGCGATCTATCTCGGCCTCGGCGGCGCCGACGCCGTCAACTTCCTTAACCAGTACCAGCAGGCCGGGGGCAAGGCACATCTGATGGGCGGCTCGATCATGATCGATCAGACCATCCTGTCGTCCAAAGGTAATGCCAAGAACGCGCTGGTCGGCACGCTGGCCGCGAGCGGTCAAGCCGACACCTGGGAAGATCCAGGCTGGCAGAAATTCGTGAAGAACTATCAGGATGCCTTCCCGCCCAACAAGCGCTTCCCCAGCCCGTCGCTGCTCGCCACCAACTATTATGGCTCGACCATGGCGCTGATCCTGGCGCTGCGTCAGGTCAATGGAGATCTCAGCGATAACCAGTCCAAATACAAGACCGCGCTGGCCAAGATCGAGCTGGATGCGCCAAACGGCAAGATCAAGCTCGACGCCAACCGCCAGGCGATCGGCACCAACTTTGTCACCGAGGTCGTCGACGACGGCAAGGGCGCGCTGTTCAGCAAGGTCGTGAAGGTGATCCCGAACGTGAACCAGACGCTGGGCTATGACCCCGTGGTTTTCGCCAAGATCGGTTTGCCAAGCCGCACAGTCCCGGAATGTAAGAAGTACTGACGTAGTCACGTTCGCGAAGTGACGATCCGGGAGAGATTTGCAAAGCATGGACATCGTGCTCCCTTGCATTCTCTCCCCGGTTGTTGAACGCTATCAAAAAAGACAAACGCTTCTGGGAGGGAAGGCATGAGCCGAGCGCTCGCCGTCTTCCACGGCCGCTTCGGCCGGGCGACGGTCTATCAGTTGAACCGCCCCTTCAATATCCACGCGCATCGCGAAGGTCATTTGATCTTCCATGTCGGCGGGCGATCTGCGTGCATCGATGTCAACGATGGACGCTACGAGCTCACTGAAGGCTCCGTCGTCGCGGTCAACCCGTGGGAACCGCATAATTTCCTCCCCACAGATCTCGACGGCGGTGCTGTCTTCTTCGTGCTCTATGTCAATCCGGAATGGTTTGCCCCCGATGCGCCCGGCGCCGACCGCCTCCGCTTCGGCCGGACCCAGTTCGTGCGATCGCCTGCGCTGGACAAGCACATCAGGCACGCGGCCGCCCTTGTGTGCGGCGCACCCTCGCTGAACAGCCTCGATGGCGAGCTGCGAAGGCTCATCGATATTTGCTACGACGAAAGCTGGCAGCAGACCGAGGCCGCGCCCGATCTGCGCACGAATGGCTCCATTACCGATTTTCGCGTCCGCAAGTGCATCAAGATGATGTCGGAGAGCCCGGGCGCGGAGATCGAGCTCGACACTATCGCACGCGAATCCGGCCTGTCGCGACCGCATTTCTACCGGCTGTTCCGTACTCAGACCGGCGTCACGCCGCACCTCTATCTCAACACCCTGATGATGGAGCAGGCATTGGAAGCGTTGGTGGCGAGCGAAGCGCCGATCGCCGATATCGGCTTCGATCTCGGCTTCTCCTCGCAGAGCGGGTTTACCCGCTTCTTCGCCGCCAATGTCGGGATGGCGCCGACCGATTATCGCCGCGCGGCCAAGGTTTTGCGCGGCTGACGGACGCGCGAAAAGATACTCACGATCAAATGCTTCGCTTGCGCCTCCCTTAGAATGTGGCGAACACGATCCCGGCAAGAGGATCGCATGTCCGGGGAGGACGCAAATCCATGGCAAGGTACGCAGCCTACACAGGGCTGTCCGACCTGCATCCGAAGTGTGATGGCGGCCGTCGCAAACGGAGCGAGGCAACGCCATGACCCGCTTTGTCGAGCGTCATCCGGCCTGGGCGCTGATCGTCATCATCGCGATCGCAGCGACGATGTGGCTGATCTTCGCGGTCTGGCCGCCCGGCCTCGAAGACACCGTCGGCCGCAAGCGGGTCTTCCTCAACGCGCTCTTCAACGGCATCACGCTCGGCGGCCTCTACTTCCTCGTCGCCAGCGGCTTCACGCTGATCTTCGGCCTGATGCGCAACGTCAACCTCGCGCACGGCTCGCTCTATTTGTTCGGTGGCTATGTCGGCTACGCCGTCAGCGCCTCGACCGGCTCCTGGATCCTCGCCTTCATCGTCGCCTTCATTCTGACGGCGCTGGTCGGCGTCCTGCTGCAGGTGCTCGTCTTCCGCCGCATGGAGGGCCAGGATCTGCGCCAGACCATGGTGACCATCGGCCTTTCGATCGTGTTCGCCGACCTCATGCTGTGGGCTTGCGGCGGCGACTTCTACCAGATCCAGACCCCGACCTGGCTGATCGGTCCGATCGATCTGCCGCTGATCACCGCGGTGAAATCCTCCGGCGAACCGGTCTACTTACGCTATCCGCTGGTGCGGCTCGTGATCTTCCTGGCCTCCGTGATCATCGGCATCGCGATGTGGCTCGCGCTCAACCGCACGCGGATTGGCATGATCATCCGCGCCGGTGTCGACGACCGCGACATTCTTGCCGCGACCGGCGTGCGTATCCAGATCGTCTTCGTACTCGTGTTCGCGCTCGGTGCCGGGCTCGCCGGTATCGCAGGCGTCGTCGGCGGTACCTTCCAGTCGCTCTCGCCCGGCGAGGACATCCGCTTCCTGCTCGCCTCCCTCGTGGTCGTGATCGTCGGCGGCATGGGCTCGATTCCCGGCGCTGCGCTCGGTGCGCTCATCATTGGGCTCGCCGAACAGCTCGGCTCGGTCTACATCCCGACCTACGCCATCGTCGTGACCTTCCTGATCATGGTGCTGGTGCTGGCGCTTCGGCCGCAGGGCCTGCTTGCGAGGCGCTAACATGTCCGTCACCCACGATGCGCGCATTCAGATCCGCAGCCCGGCCTCAGCCGCGCAGCGGCAGGCCGCGCGCGGCTGGCCCGACATCAACAATCCAGCCGCCTGGATCATTGCGGTCATTCTCCTTGCCATGCCGCTGGTCGCCAACGGCTTCTTCCTGATCGAGATCTTTGCAACCACGCTGATCCTCGGCACCATCGCGCTCAGCCTGATGTTCCTGGCCGGCTATGGCGGCATGGTCAGCCTGATGCAGCTCACCATCGCAGGCTTCTCAGCCTACATGGTCGCGGTGTTCGGCGTCAGCGGAAACGCCAATATCAGCCTGGGCTGGCCGTGGTGGTTGGCGGTTCCGATGGCGCTGACGCTGGCGACCATCTTCGGCACGCTCGGCGGCGCGCTCGCCGTGCGCACCGAGGGCATCTACACCATTATGATCACGCTCGCGATCGGAGCAGCCTTCTACTACTTCACTAACCAGAACTGGGCGATCTTCAACGGCCATACCGGCATCAACAACGTTGCAACGCCGCATTTCTGGGGCGTGAACTGGCGCGCCGACATTCCCTTCTACTATGTCGTGCTCGCGGTCGCCGCACTCTGCTATTTCGCCGTGGACTACATCTCCCGCGCGCCGTTCGGCCTCGCGCTGCAGGGCGTGCGCGACAATCCGCGCCGCATGGCGGCGCTCGGCTTCAACGTCAATGCCCACCGCGTCGCGGCCTATGCGGTGGCATCCTTCATCGCGGGTCTCGCCGGCGTGCTCCAGGTCTGGAACTATCGCCAGATTTCGCCGGGCTCGGTCAGCGTCGGCGCCTGTATCGACATTCTCATCATCGCCGTCGTCGGCGGCATCACCCGGCCGATCGGTCCCTATATCGGCGCGCTGGTTTTCGTACTCTTGCGTACCTTCGCGCTCGACTTCCTGATCAAGATCGGGCTCGACGGCAACCGGTTCCGGCTGCTGATTGGACTCGGCTTCCTCGCCATCGTGTTCTGGTCGTCGGACGGCGTGATCGGCTTGTGGCAGCGCTGGCGCCGGAGTTACCGTCCACAGTCGGATCGCCCGGGCGGAGGGCGTGGTCATGGATAGCGTCGCCCAGCGCCTCTCCGCTGTCGGTGCCGGTGCAGCCCTCGAGCTGCGCGGCGTCACGCGGCTGTTCGGCGCGTTGGCTGCGCTGACCGACGTCACCATCACCGTGCGCCCAGGCGAACGGCGCGCCGTGCTCGGCTCCAACGGCGCCGGCAAGACCACGCTGTTCAACTGCATCACCGGCGACTTCCCGCCGACATCAGGCACAATCCGTTTCTTTGGCGAGGACGTCACGCACTTCCCGCCCTATGAGCGCATCCGCCGCGGGCTCAGGCGGACCTATCAGATTTCCGCGCTGTTCCCCGGCCTCACCGTGCGGGACAACGTCTACCTCGCCTGCCGCGGCGTTTCGCGTGGACGCTTCTCATTCCTGCGGCCCGGCCAGAACGATGCGCTGATGCACGCGGCCGACAGTCTGGTGCAGGCCGTGCATCTTGCGGGGGTCAAGGATCAGCGCGTTGCCGAACTCGCGCACGGCCAGCAGCGGCAGCTCGAGATCGCGCTGGCGCTTGCAGGCGCCCCCCGCTTCGTGCTGTTCGACGAGCCGGCCGCCGGCCTGTCGCCGACCGAGCGGGCCGAGCTTGTCGAGATCCTGACCTCGCTGCCGGCGCATATCGGCTACATCATCATCGAGCACGACATGGACGTGGCGCTCCGCGTCGTCGAGAGCGTGACGATGATGCATAACGGCCGCATCTTCAAGGAAGGCGTGCCGGAGGAGATCCAGTCCGACCCTGAAGTCCAGGAGCTTTATCTGGGAGGCGGCCATGAGTGAGGCCCGCCGCTCACCCGCCGCACTCGAAGTCCGCGGCCTCGATGTCTATTACGGCCATTCGCATGCGCTCCAGGGCGTCGACCTCTCGCTCGATACCGGCGTGTTCTCCGTGGTCGGCCGCAACGGCATGGGCAAGACCACGCTGTGCAAGGCCATCATGGGCCTCGTGCCGGTGCGCGGCGGGTCGATCCGCGTCCGCGGTGAGGATATTACGCGCTGGCCGTCCGCGACTATCGCACGTCTCGGCGTCGGCTACGTGCCGCAGGGTCGCCGTCTCTGGCGCTCGCTCAGCGTCGACGAGCATCTGCGGCTGGCCGGCGGCATGCGATCCGGCCCATGGACCGTCGAGCGTATCTACGACACCTTTCCGCGGCTCGCCGAGCGCAAGGACCATGGCGGTGGCCAGCTCTCCGGCGGCGAGCAGCAGATGCTCGCGATCTCGCGCGCATTGCTGACCAACCCTCACCTCTTGATCATGGACGAGCCGACCGAGGGGCTCGCGCCCGTCATCGTCACCCAGGTCGAGGAGATGCTGCTCCAGTTGGGCGAGGACGGCGACATGTCCGTGCTCGTGATCGAGCAGAACATCGGCGTTGCCACCGCCATCTCGCGCAATGTTGCGATCATGGTCAATGGCCGGATCAATCGCGTCATCGACTCTAGTCGGTTGTCCGCTGACCGCGAGTTGCAGCGGCGCCTGCTCGGCGTCGGACTTCATGCTGAACTGGAGCCCGACATCGATGTGCCGGCCGCCGGCGGCGAGGTAAAGCCGGTCCCTCAGCCCGCGCGCGCGAGCGGCCCAACACGAATCTACATCTCCAATCCCACCCCGCCGACGCGCTGGTCGCAGCCGGTCCCGATCGCACGGATCGAAGCGGCTGCACGAACGCTCTCAATACAAGTTGCGCGTCTCGACGAGAGCGCACGGCGCAAGCGTGAGCCGGTGACGGCGCAAACCGCTGGCGCACCCGAGATCCTCGTCGTCGGCACGCTCGACACCAAGGGGACCGAGCTTCGGTTCATCCGTGACATCATCGCCGAAAGCGGCCTGCGTACGCGACTGGTCGACGTCTCCACCAGCGGCAAGCACGCGACCTGCGACGTCTCCGCGCAGGAGATCGCCCTGAACCACGGCCGCGGCGGCTCGGCCGTGTTCGGTCCGGATCGCGGTGTTGCTGTTACCGCGATGGCGGATGCGTTTGCCAATTGGATCAAGCGCCGTGGCAATATCGCCGGTGTGATCTCGGCCGGCGGCTCCGGCGCCGCATCGCTGGTCGCGCCCGGCATGCGCATCCTCCCCATCGGCGTGCCGAAGTTGATCGTCTCATCGGTCGCCTCGGGTGACGTCGGACCCTATGTCGGCCCCGCCGACATCACGATGATGTATTCGGTGACGGACGTGCAGGGCCTCAATTCGATCTCGCGCGCAGTGCTGTCGAACGGCGCCAATGCCATCGCCGGCATGGTCAAGGCGCGGCTCGACCAGCGCGACACGAAGGACCGCGCCGCGAGGACCGGGCTGCCGCCGATTGGCATCACCATGTTCGGCGTCACCACGCCCGCGGTGCAGAAGATCGCGGCCGATCTGCACGAGGATTTCGAGTGCCTGGTATTCCACGCCACCGGCGTCGGCGGACGATCGATGGAGAAGCTGGTCGATTCCGGCCAGCTTGCCGGCGTGATCGATCTCACGACCACCGAGATCTGCGACTTGCTGATGGGCGGCGTGTTTCCGGCGACGGAGGATCGCTTCGGCGCTGTTATCCGCACCCGCCTGCCATATGTCGGCTCGGTCGGCGCGCTCGACATGGTCAATTTCGGCGCGCCCGACACTATCCCCGAGCGCTATCGCAATCGCAAATTCCACCTCCACAATCCGCAGGTGACGTTGATGCGAACGACGGTGGAAGAAAGCGAGCGCATGGGCCGCTGGATCGGCGAGCGGCTGAACCAGATGGACGGGCCTGTGCGCTTCTTCCTCCCCGAGGGTGGCGTTTCCGCGCTCGATGTCCGCGGCCAGCCGTTCTGGGACCCGGAGGCGGACGCTGCGCTATTCCGCGCGCTGGAGCGCACAGTGCGCGCGACCGGCAACAGGCAACTCATCCGCGTCAAGCAGAACATCAACGATCCCGAGTTCGCCTCGACCATCGTGAGCGCATTCCGAACCTTGTTCGGACGCGGCGGGGCGCGCCGGAGAGTAGCGAGGTGACCGATGGCCCGGTTTGAACGCGCAGCACTCCTCAAGCGGTTTCGCGAGATGGCGAAACGCGGCGAGCCGATCGTCGGCGGCGGCGCCGGAACCGGCCTGTCGGCCAAATGCGAGGAAGCCGGCGGCGTCGATCTCATCGTCATCTACAACTCCGGCCGCTACCGCATGGCCGGCCGCGGCTCGCTCGCCGGACTGATGCCTTACGGCGACGCCAACGCCATCGTGGTTGAGATGGCGAGCGAGGTGCTGCCGGTCGTCAGCAAGACGCCGGTGCTTGCCGGCGTCAACGGCACCGACCCGTTCCGCGACATGGACGTGTTCCTTGACCAGCTCAAGGCGATCGGCTTTGCCGGCGTGCAGAACTTCCCGACCGTCGGCCTGATCGACGGCATCTTCCGCGCCAATCTCGAAGAAACCGGCATGTCCTACGCGCTGGAGATCGACATGATCGCGAAGGCACGCGAGAAGGAGCTGCTGACGACGCCCTACGTCTTCAGCGAGAAGGAGGCGGCAGCGATGGCGATCGCCGGCGCTGACATCATCGTCTGCCATCTCGGGCTCACCACCGGCGGCACGATCGGGGCCCAGACCGCCCCCAAGTTGAAGGACTGCCCCTCGCGCATCGACACCTGGGCCTCGGCGGCACTCAGCGTCAATCCCGACATTTTGGTGCTCGCCCACGGCGGCCCGATCGCGGATCCCGCAGATGCCGATTTCATCATGAAGAACACCCGTTACTGCCACGGATTCTACGGCGCCTCCTCGATGGAGCGGCTGCCAGTGGAGCGGGCTTTGACGGAACAAGTCCGCAAATTCAAGGCGATCAGCGCGCGATAACGCCTGCAAGATTGAGGGAGGGAAACATGTCAGGGATCCTGGTCGGCGAGCTCATCCTCTGGCTGATCGTTGCTGTTATCGTGATCGTGGTTGGCGTCTACATAGTCAACTGGCTCTATCACCGGTCCTCCAAGGAAGTTTCCTTCGTCCGGACCGGCTTCCTCGGCGAACGCGTAGTGATCAACGGCGGCGCGTTCGTGCTGCCCTTCATTCACGATTACACACCCGTCAACATGAACGTGCTGCCGATGGGCATCGTGCGATCGCGTCAGGATGCGGTGATCACCCGCGACCGCATGCGCGTCGACATCGAAGCCGACTTCTATGTTCGGGTCCAGGCCACCCGCGAAGCGGTCTCGATCGCCGCCGCAACGCTCGGCCGCCGCACCATGGAGCCGGAACAGCTCCACGCGCTGCTGGCCGGCAAGTTCATTTCCGCGATCCGCTCGGTCGCATCCGAAATGACCCTCGAAGAGATGCACGAACGACGCGGCGACTATGTCACACGCGTCAAGACCAATGCGGCCGAAGCCCTCGCCCAGAACGGTCTTGAGCTCGAATCCGTCGCGATCACCGATCTCGACCAGACCGACCTCGAATTCTTCAATCCCTCGAACCGGTTCGACGCCGAGGGCTTGACCCGGTTGATGGAAGACATCGAAGCGCGGCGCAAGCTGCGCAACGACATCGAGCAGGACTCGATGATCAAGATCCGCACCCGCAATCTGGAAGCCGAGCGTCAGGCGCTCGAAATCGAGCGCGAGAGTGAGACGGCGCGGCTGGAGCAGGAGCGCGACATCGAGATGCGCCGCGCGCTCCAGCGCACCGAGGTCGCCCGCGAGCGCGCGTTGCGCGAGACCGAGGCTGAACAGGCCCAGATTTCGGCGCGCGAGGCGATCGAACGCTCCCGCATCGCCAATGAGCAGGCGATTGCCGAGGCCCGCATCGCCGCCGAGCGCGAGACCCGGCAGAAGGAGATCGAGCGTACCCGCACTATCGAAGAGAAGGAGCTGCTGGCGCGCGAGGAGATCGAGAAGACCCGGATCGCTAACCAGCGCTCGATCGACACGACCCGCATCGCATCGGAGCGCGAGGTCCGCCAGCTTGAGATCGAGCGGATACGGACCGTCGAGGAGGCCGAGATCGCCGCCCGCGAGGCGGTCGAGAAAGCCCGGATCCAGCAAGACCGCGTCGTCACCGACGCTCGCATTGCCAATGAAGAGGAAACGCGTCGCCGCGAGATCGAGCGCACCCGTGCCGTCGACCAGGCGGAGATCGCCGCCCGCGAGGCGACCGAGAAGGCCCGCATCGCCCAGACGTTGATCGTCAATGTCGAACGCATCTCGTCCGATGAGCGTACCCGCGCGCTGGAGATTCAGCAGGTTCGCACCATCCAGGAGGCCGAGATCGAGGCGCAGCGCGCCGTCGAGGCCGCTCGCATCGCCCGCGAGCGGACGCTCGCCGCCGAGCGCATCGCCGCCGAGCAGAACACGCGGCAGCTTGAGATCGAGCGCAACCAGACCCTCGAAGTCGCCGGCATCGCCGCGCGCGAGACCACCGAAGCCTCGCGTATCGCCCAGGAAGAGCGCGTCCGCTCGCTCGAGATCGCTCGCAACCGCGCGGTCGAGGAAGCCGACATCGCCTCCCGCGAGGCGATCGAGGCGGCCCGCATTGCCCAGGAGAAGGCGGTCGCGGCCGAGCGTATCCAGGCGGAGCGCGACACGCGTTCGCTCGAAATCGAGCGGACCGGCATCCTGGAGGCGGCCGAGCTGAAGCGGCGCGATGCCATCGAGCGCCAGCGCATCACCGTCGATCTCGCACTGGAAGCCGAACGGATCAACTCCTCCAAGAAGCGCGAGGTGCTCAACATCGAGCAGAAAAAGGCGATCGAGATCGCGGACGAAGACCGCGTCATCGCGCTGTCCGCCAAGAAGTCCGAGCGGATCGATGCCGACCGCCAGGTCCGGCAGGCCGAGATCGTTGCCCGCAAGGAGGTCGAGACCACGGACGTCTCCCGCGAGCAGGCGCTGGAAGCCGCCCGGCTGGAACGCCGCCGTGCGATCGAGCAGCTCGAGGTCGCCCGCGTCCAGTCCCTCCAGGAGGCCGAAATCGCCTCCCACGAGGAAGTCGAACGCGCCCGCATCGCCTCCGACCGCGGCCTCGACGAGGCCCGTGTCGGCCGCGAGCGCGAACTGCGTAAGCTTGAGGTCAATCGCGAGAAGGAGGTCGAGACGGTCCTGATGGAGAAGGCCATTGCGATTCATCAGAAGTCGCTGGAGGAGTCCGCCGCCAAGGCGATGGCGGAGGAAGCGCGGATGCGCGCCACCGAAGCGACCGAGCGCGTCATCACCGCGCGCGAAAGCGAGATCGCAAAGCGCCGGAAGACGGTCGAAGTCATGATCGCCGAAAAGCAGGCCGAGGAGACCCGGATCGCTGCAGAAGCCGAGCGTGTGCGCGCGGCCGTCGAGGCGGAGGCGCAGCGGATGCTCAACGAAGCCGAGAACGTGCTGACCGACCAGGCGCGCTACTCGCTGTTCCGCCGCAAATTGCTCGACCGCATCGAGGGCATCGTGCGCGAGAGCGTCAAGCCGATGGAGAAGATCGAGGGCATCCGCATTCTCCAGGTCGACGGCCTCAACGGCAACGGCCATGGCGGCAATGGGGGCCGCAGCGCCACCGACGAGGTGATCGACTCGGCGCTGCGCTATCGCGTGCAGGCGCCGTTGATCGATTCACTCCTGGCCGACATAGGCGTCGAGGGCGGCAGCCTCGCCAAAATGCCGGGCCTGATCCGCGAAGCCCGCGACATGCAGGGAATCAAAGAGTCCGCCCGCAAGGGCGGTGGAGGTGGCGACAAGCCGGCCGCCTCCCCGCCTATGGCTGAGGGCGGCGGCGAACCACCGGCCGACCGCAGTTCGCGGAAGAAGAGCTGAGGTCCGACCCATGCCCCGCGTCTACGTCTCCACCGTCGTCAATGCGCGCAACGATCGCGTCTGGGCGCGCGTGCGTGACTTCAACGGCCTGCCGAACTGGCATCCCGCGATCGCCGAAAGCCGCATCGAGGGCGGCGAGCCCTCGGACAAAATCGGATGTGTGCGCGACTTTCGCCTGCGCAACGGCGACCGCATCCGCGAGAAGCTTTTGGGCCTCTCCGATTACGACATGTTTTGCACCTATTCGATCCTGGAATCCCCGATGGGCGTCGAGAACTACGTCGCAACACTGCGGCTGACGCCCGTCACCGATGGCGACCAGACCTTTGTGGAATGGACCGCCGAGTTCGATTGCGCGCCGGAGCGGGAGACCGAACTCGTCGGCAACATCGGCGGCGGCGTGTTCCAGGGCGGCTTCGATGCCCTCAAGCGCGTGTTCGGAGGCTGACACCCGTGCCGCACATTGTCAAAAGCACGATCCTAGACGCGCCGACCGATGCGGCGTGGGCGATGCTGCGCGATTTCAACGGGCATGACCGTTGGCACCCGGCCGTCGCGACCTCCTCGATCGAGCGCGCATATGCCTCGGACAAGATCGGCTGCGTCAGGCGCTTCAAGCTGAAGGACGGCGCCGAGCTGCGCGAGCAATTGCTGGCGCTGTCCGACCTCGAACAAAGCTTCAGCTACTGCCTGCTCGATACCCCGATCCCGATGTTCAATTACGTCGCCCATGTTCGCCTGCTGCCAGTCACCGACGGCGACCGCACCTTCTGGCATTGGGAATCGCGTTTCATGACCAAGCCCGAAGACCGTGACCGCATCACCCACATGGTCGCCGAAGACATTTACCAGGCCGGGTTCGAGGCGATCCGCCGACATCTGAAGGAGGCCGCATAGATGGCCGTGACCGTGAAGACCTTTACGAGCGTCAGCGAGGCGGCCGGCGCCCTGTCCTCCGACCGCACTGCCCGCTATCTCGGTGGCGGCACGCTGGTGATGCGGGCGCTGAATGAGGGCGACGTGTCGATCTCGACCGTTGTGCGCGCCCAAGACCAGGCGCTGACCCGGTTCGATGCATCCGGCCCGCGTATCACGCTCGGCGCCGGTGTCACCTTCGCGCGCGTTCTCGCCGAACGCGACCTCGGCTTCCTCCACGCCCCTGCCCGTTCGATCGGCGGGCCCGCCGTACGCAACATGGGAACGGTCGGCGGAAACCTCTTCGCTCCGAACCCCTATGGTGATTTCACCGTCGCGCTGCTCGCGCTCGATGCCACCGTCGCCGTCCAAGGCGGCTTCGGCTCGCGTGACGTCGGAATCGAGGAGTTTCTGCAGGCGCGCGACCGGCAGTCAGGGACCTTGGTGCTGTCGATCTCGTGCACCCGCCCGGCGAGCACCGGGGCCTTCCGTTATCGCAAGATCGCGCGCATCAAGCCAAAGGGTGGCTCGGTCATCACGCTCGCTGCGCATCTGCCGATCAGCGGCGGCCGGATCGCCGGCGCCCGGATTGCGCTGGGATCGATGGCACCGACGCAAATCCGTGCCCGCGCTGCGGAACGTGCACTGGAGGGGCAGCCGCTGGATGCGGCGGCCATCGCAGCCGCTGCGTCCGCCGCGACTGAGGGAACATCGCCATCCGACAATGCGCTCGGCAGCGCCTGGTATCGCCGCGAAATCGTTGGTGTGCATCTGCGACGTCTGCTGTCCGGCCAGGAATAGAGGCCCATGTCCAAGATCCCCCTGCAATTTCGTCACAATGGCCGCGACGTCGCGATCTTCGTGGATGGCGGCACCAATCTGCTGGTCGCGCTGCGCGAGCTGATCGGCGACATGACGCCGAAATTCGGCTGCGGTCAGGGCGGCTGCGGCACCTGCAGTGTGCTGATCGACGGCGAACTCCACCTCTCCTGCCTGACACTGGCGGAAAGTGTAGCTGGTCGTTCCATCGAGACGCTCGACGGCATGAAGCTGGGTCCGAACCTGCATCCGCTCCAGCGCGCCTTTGCCGACAATTTTGCCGCGCAGTGCGGCTACTGCACGCCGGGCATGCTGATGGCCGCAAAAGCCCTGCTCGACCGCAATCCTTCGCCGAGCCGCGACGAGGTGATCGAGGCGATCTCCGGCAACATCTGCCGCTGCACCGGTTACGAGCCGATCATCAATGCCATCCTCGCCGCCGCCGGCGGCCGAGTCAGCGCCTAGGAAAAGCGACCATGCTGGAATTGCGCAAGGACATTTTCGCCGACGAGCGCGACGACAACTTAAAGGAAATCGGCAAGGGCACCCAGCGCCAGGACATGCTCGGGCATGTCACGGGCACGTCGAGTTATTTCAACGACCACAAGCTGCAGGGCATGCTGCACCTGAAGGTCGTGCGCTCGACGCAGGCGCACGCCAGGATTCGCGGCATCGACACCACAGAGGCGGAGCGATCGGCAGGCGTACGCCGGATCATCCGCGGCGCCGACGTGCCTGTGAATCTCAACACGCTGCTGAGCTTGATCAATTTCGGCAAGGACGACGAGCCGTCGTTGGCGGTCGACAAAGTCCGCTACAAGGGCGAGCCCATCGTCGCCATCGTCGCCGACAGCGAGCGCGAGGCCTTTGAGGCGATCGCGAAGGTCAAGGTCGATTATGAACCGCTGCCAGCCGTGTTCGATGTCGAGGATGCGCTCAAGCCGGGCGCGCCCGTGGTCAACGAGACGTATCCCAAGAACACGTTCACTTATCACGAGACCTACGACCACCAGAGGCTTCGCTTCGGCGATGTCGACGCGGCGCTCGCGACTGCCGACCATGTGCTCGAACAGCGCTACCAAATGTCGCCGATCGAGCATGCGCCGACCGAAACCAACGGCGCGATCGCAGCCCCTGACACCAATGGCCGCTATGTGGTCTACACTTCGACGCAGGCGCTGTTCTTCTCGGTCGACACCTGCGCCAAGATTCTGGACATGCCGTCCAACACCTTCCACTTCATCGGCGGCACGGTCGGGGGCGGCTTTGGCGGCAAGGTCGATACGCTGACCGAGCCGCTCGCGATCCTCGGCGCGATGCTGACCGGGCGGCCCGTGCGCTACGTGTTCGGCCGCGAGGAGGAGATGCAGTATGGGCCGCCGCGCGGCGCCGAGCGCATCTTCATCAAGGACGGCGTGATGCGCGACGGCCGCGTCGTCGCGCGCAAGATCCGCTGCTATTTCGACAGCGGCGCCTATACGCGGCTGTCCAGCTATGCTGCCGTGAAATGCGCCGCGCATTTGCCGGGCCCCTACACCATCCCCAACGTCTATGGCGACGTCTATTGCGTATTCACCAACCGCACTCCGGCTACCGCCATGCGCGGTTTTGGCGTCACCGCGATGGATTTTGCGATCGAGTGCCAGATGGACAAGCTGGCGCATCTCGTGGGCATGGATCCGATGGAGTTCAGGATCCTCAACGCCTATCGCGATGGCGACATGAAGGCGCATCGACGCGAGGCCAAGAACACGGCCCTGATCGAGTGCGTTCAGGTGGCCGCGGAGAAGGCAAAGTGGCCACTCCGCGAGGAGTTCAAACGCGCCTCTTCACGCAAGGATGGCGGCGGCACCCGGGCCATCATTCCGTCGACGCCGACGGATTCGTCGCGCGCAAGGTCCACCACTCCGGCGCAGCAGCGCACCAGCTACGACCGGCTTCCGCCCGCCGTCACCCGCGAACCGCCGCGCGAGCCGCCACCACCGGCTCCGCCGCCCTCGCCGCGGCCGGCCGCGCCCTCGCATGGCGCGACCCGTTTCTCCTCCGTCTTTGGCACCAGGAGGCGCTAGATGGCCCGGCACCGCGGACGCGGCATCGCGTCGATCAACTATCCCATCGGCATGAATCTCGGCGGTGACCCCAGCCAGGCGCTGGTACATTCCAATCCGAGCGGCAAGTTCACAGTGGCGCTGTCGTCGATCGATCTCGGACAGGGCATGAAGTCAGTCACGCGGCAGATCTGCGCGGAGACGCTGGGCGTGCCGGTCGAGGACGTCTATGTCGACACGGCGGATTCCGACACCGGTCCGCATTGCATGGGCTCTTTCGCCTCTCGTGGCACGCATCGCGTCGGCAACGCCGTGATGGCGGCCGCCCGCGAGGCGCGCGGCGTCATGATGGAGGCGGCTGCCGAGGAGCTGGAGGTCAACGCCGCCGACCTCGATACAGACGGGCGCGGTAACATCCACGTCAAGGGCGCGCCGCATCGCTCGATCTCGACCAAGGACGTCGCGATTGCCGCCCAGTTCAAGCAGGGCAAGACCATCTCCGGCCGCGGTATCTTCCTGGTGCCGCTCTCCGAGGTGAATCCGGAGACCGGCGAGATGTCGCCCGCCACTTGCTATGCCCATGCCTGTCTCGTCGCCGAGGTCGATGTTGACGACGAGACCGGCGAGGTTGCGATGGTGCGGATGGACTCGGCCTATGAGCTCGGCCGCGCGCTCAACCCACGTCTGGTCGAGCAGCAGCTTGTCGGTGGCGCCTGGATGGGCGTCAGCCACGCGCTCTATGAGACGCCGGAGCCTTATTATCCCGAGCCCGTGCATGGCCCGCGTGACTTCGTCGAATATCTGATGCCCGGGCCGGGCGACATCTGCCCGCACGATATCGCCGTGCTGGAGCGCCCTGCCCCCGACGGCCCGTTCGGCGCCAAGGGCCCCGGCGAGATGTGCGCCAACCCCGTGCTGCCGGCCGTGGCCAATGCGATCTTCAACGCAGTCGGCGTGCGCATCGACGATCTGCCGATCACCCCGGAAAAGGTGCTGCGTGCGATCAAGGCCCAGGGCGGCGCGCGGCCGCAGCCGCGGCGCTAGAGGTTTGGTTCATGGCGGTCCGCAGCAACATCGTCGGCATCGACAGTCCAGAGGCTCTGGAGAAGGCGCTGCGCGCAGCATATTACCTCGCCGACGAGGGCCTCGCGACAGCCGCCTATCTCGGGCTTGCGCTGGGCAAGCCGCTGCTGCTGGAGGGCGCGCCGGGTGTTGGCAAGACAGAAGCCGCAAAGGCCATCGCCGCGGTACTCGGCCGTCGGTTGATCCGCTTGCAATGTTATGAGGGGATCGACGCCTCCGCGGCGCTCTACGAGTGGAACTATCCGCGCCAGATGCTCGCGATCCGCCAGGCCGGCGACGAGAGTATCGATATCTACGGCGAGACGTTCCTGATCGAGCGTCCCATGCTCGCCACGCTGCGCGCGCCCGACTCCACCGTGCTGCTGATCGACGAAATCGATCGTGCCGACCAGGAGTTCGAGGCGTTCCTGCTCGAATTCCTCTCCGACTTCCAGATCTCGATCCCAGAGCGCGGCACGGTGCGCGCCGCCGAACGTCCCGTCGTCGTGCTCACCTCGAACCGGACACGAGACCTGCACGAGGCCCTGCGCCGCCGCTGCGTCTATCACTGGATCGACTATCCCACCGAGGAGCGCGAAGCGCGGATCGTGATGCTGCGGGCCTCCAGCGTGGCCGAGGCGACGGCGCGGGCCGTCGTCGCGGCCGTCGGCAAGCTCCGGCGCGAGCCGCTCAGCAAGGCGCCGGGCATCGCCGAGGCCGTCGATTGGGCCGAGGCCGCAACGCTCCTCAACAAGGGCGGCGCGCGCTGGCCTGATGCCTTCAGGCGATCGATCGGCGTGGCGCTGAAAGACGAGGAAGATTTGCACTTCATCGCGCCCCGGCTCGACGCCATGCTCTCGGAGGCGACCGCATGAGCACGGAGCTGCAACTGCCTCGGGCGGCGCGCGTATTCGTTTCCTTCGTCGCGCTGTTACGCGCCAACAGCTTCGCGGTAGCTCCGGAACAGACCACCGCGTTCCTCACCGCGATCGAGCTGCTTGGGCCGCGCGACCTCGGAGATATCAGGCAGGCGGCGCTGGCCACCGTCGCCCCGCCGCCCGAGCGACGCGTCACCTTCGACCGGCTGTTCGATCTGCACTTCCGCGGCAGTGAGGCCATCGATCACGCCGACGACGGCGAGGACGACGAGACCATCCGGCTCCAGGAGGAAGGCCGCGGCGACCAGGAGCCGCTGCTGTCCGACGATGCCAACGAATCCGGTCTCACCGCGACACGAACCGAAGCGCTCGTCGAACGTCGTTTCGCGCAGCTATCCACGACCGAGGCCCTGCGCCGTCTGTCGCGTGAGGCGCCGCGCCGCCTGCCGCGGCGGCGCGGACATCGGCGCATGCGCGCCCGCCGCGGGCCCTTCGCCGATCTCCGCCGTACCTTGCGCGACTCCGTCCGCAGCGACGGGGAGGTCCTGCGGCTCGGCCGCATGAAGCGACGCCAGCGCCCGCGAAAATTACTGCTGCTGATCGACGTCTCGGGCTCCATGAAGAACCGCACCGAGGAGAACATGAAGCTGGCGCACGCGCTGGTGCAGGCCGCGCCCAATGTCGAGGTCTTCACCTTCGGCACCCGACTGACTCGTGTCACCCGCGCCCTGCGGCTGAAGCGTCGCGAGCAGGCGCTGAGCGCGGCCGCTCATCTCGTCAGCGACTGGGATGGCGGCACCCGCATCGGCGATGCGTTGCAGGCCTTCCTCGCGGTGCCGCGATTTGGAGGGTACGCCCGCGGGGCCGCCGTGGTCGTCGTCTCGGACGGACTTGAGCGCGGCGAGCCCGACGCGCTGCGCGACGCCGTCGCGAAGCTGTCGCGGCGGGCCTGGCGCGTGAGCTGGCTGACGCCGCTTGCGTCCGGCCCTGGCTTCCGTCCGCAGACGGAAGCGCTGGTTGCCATCGAGCGCTTCGTCGACGATCTCGTCGATGGCGGATCCACCGCGTCAATCGTCACGCATGTGCTGGCACTGGGACGAAGGAGGGTTGCGTGACCGAGATTGTCGACGGCCATCATCACATCTGGCGGCAGGCCGACCTGCCCTGGCTGGTCGGCCCGATGCAGCCGCGCATCTTCGGACCCTACGAGACTATCAGGCGCGATTATCCGATCGAGGAATATCTCGACGACATCAAAGGTACCGGCGTCACCCGCTCGGTCTACGTCCAGACCAACTGGGCCAACGACCGTTTCGAGGACGAAGCGGCCTGGGTGCAGCAGACCGCCGATGAACACGGATGGCCGCATGCCACCGTCGCCTATGCTAATTTTGCGGTGGACGACGTCCGCCCGCAGCTCGACCGCCTGACGCGCTATCCGCTGGTCCGTGGCGTGCGGATGCAGCTGCACTGGCACGAGAACCCGCTCTATCGCTTCGCAGCCAAGCCAGATCTCTGTATCGATCCCATAGTCCGACGCAACGTCTCGCGTCTCGCCGACTACGGCTGGAGCTTTGATCTCCAGCTCTTCACGCCGCAGATGCCAGATGGAGCGCTGCTCGCCGAATCCTGCCCGAAGGTGACCTTCATCCTTCAGCATGCCGGCATGCTCGAAGACCTTTCGCCGGCGGGCCGCGCCGCCTGGCGCGCGGGCATGGCCCGGCTCGCAGCCTGCCCGAACGTGATCTCAAAGCTCTCAGGGCTCGGCACTTTCATTCACCGGAACGAGCCCGCGCATATCGCCGGGGTCATCACCGACACCGTCGCGACCTTCGGCGCCGCGCGGTGCCTGTTCGGCTCCAATTTCCCGATCGAGAAATTGTGGACCAGCTATCGCGAGCTGGCCGCGGCATTTCGTGCGGCGGCTGCGCCCCTGAGCGCCGAGCAACGGGATGCAATCTTCCGAGGCACGGCAACGCGTGTCTATCGGCTTTGACAAAAAATGAGAAAAGGGAGGGAAACGAATGGCGCTGGAGATCAAGATCCTGGACTACGGCGATATCGAGCTGGAATCGAGCTTCCTGGTGCTCGGCCGCGACTGCGGCCGCACCCGCCGCGTCCTCACGCTGGGCTTTTTGATTCTCGGCGGAAAATATCCCGTCGTCGTCGACACCGGCTATCGCTCCAACCAGATCATGGAAACGCTGGGCATGCGCGGCTTGCAGTACCACGAACACATGATCGAGAACCAGCTCGCGCGTCATGGCGTGCGTATGGGTGACGTCCGGTTCGTCTGCCACACCCATCTGCACATTGACCACGCCGGCAAGGACGATCTGTTTCCCATGAACACGACAGTCGTGCTCAACCGCAAGGAGCTGGAATATTCGGTCTCCGGCCTGATGCATCCGCAATACCCGGCGCCCGACATCAAACATTTGATCGACCGCCTTCACACCAAGAGCGCGCTGCGATTCCTCGACCTCGAAATCACTGGCCCGATTGAGCTGATGCCCGGCGTCTATTGCGATGCCGCCAATGCCCACACCGAGGGCTCGATGAACATCATCGTCGAGACCGCCGACGGCATCGCCACCATCTGCGGCGACGTGATCTACGATTTCAACGACCAGATCGTTACGCCCTTTCACGAGATCCACGATTGGGAGCCGCGTACGACAGGCAACCACGGCACCAGCAAGCGCGCCGAGAAGGCCGCGATCAAGAAGCTGCTCAGCAACTCCCGCTATCTGCTGCCAGTGCACGACCGTCCGGCCAAGATCGAGGGCGGCAATGTCGTGGGCCGGCTTCACGACCAGGTCCCTGGTCCCATCGTTCAGTCCTTGCCCGAACGCAACTGGTTCCCGGCCTGACACTCCCTTTTGGAGATAGACCGATGACGCACGTCACCTTGCGCTCCGAATTCGAGACCTTGATCGATCCCTACGCGCCGGTCGCACAGGTCGGCACGGGTTTTGACTTCACGGAAGGACCGATCTGGCATCCGATCGATCACTACCTGCTGTTCTCGGACATGCCGGGCGACGTGCGCCGACGCTGGGACGCGCGTCGCGGTGTCGCCGAAGTCAAGCGCCCCTCGAACAAATGCAACGGCATGACTTACGACGCCGAGCTCAATCTGATCGTCTGCGAGCACGCGACCTCGTCGCTGATCCGCGAACGGCCGGACGGACGGCGCGAGGTTCTCGCCTCGCATTTCGGCGGACAGGAGCTCAACAGCCCCAACGACGTCTGCGTGCACTCTTCCGGCGCGATCTATTTCTCGGATCCCTGGTATGGCCGCATGCCCGTCTATGGCGTCGAGCGGCCACGCCAGCTCGGCTTTCAGGGCGTCTACCGCGCGGTGCCCGGCAGCGAGCCGAAACTGATGGTCGACAGGACCTTGTTCGACCAACCGAACGGGCTGTGCTTCTCGCCCGACGAAAAACTGCTTTATGTCAACGACACCGTGCAGGCGCTGATTCGTGTGTTCAACGTCGTTGCCGACGGCACACTGTCGAACACACGCGTGTTCGCGAGCGGCATCCGCTCCGAGCTGGAGCCCGGCGTGCCCGACGGCATGAAGTGCGACCAGTGCGGCAATGTCTGGGTCACCGCACCTGGTGGAGTCTGGGTCTATTCGCCGCGCGGCGAGCTGCTCGGAAAGGTTCGCGTGCCCGAACTTGTCGCCAACCTTGCCTGGGGTGGACCGGATTTCCGCACGCTCTATCTGACCTCAACGCATTCGGTCTATGCCATCCCGACCAAGACCGGACCGCGCCACGAGCCCTATATGAGCGGCAGGCGCAGCAGCGGCCCAGGCACAAGCACCGGCCCTGCGGCCGCAGCACCGATCCTCGCCGACGGCGAGATGCGACTCGATCCGCAGCGCTGCGCCATGATCATTCAGGATCTTCAGAACGATGTGATCATGGATGGCGGTGCGTTCGCCGAGTCAGGAGCGCCGGAACACGCGAAGCAACAACTTGTCATCGAAAATGTCCGCCGCCTCGCGGAAGCTGCACGTGCGCGCGGTGTGGCTATCATCCATGTCTGGTTCGTGGTCGAGCCCGGCGCGCCCGGCGTGACACTGAATGCGCCGCTGTTCGAGGGTCTTGTCGACAGCAAGGCGATGGTGCGTGGCAGCTGGGGCGCGGCGCCGGTCTCGGGCCTTGAGCCGCGGCCCGGCGATTTCGTCGTCGAGAAGATGCGGATGAGCGCCTGGGAAGGCACCCGGCTCGAGACGATCCTCAAAGCCACCGGGCGTAACATGATCATCAACACCGGGGCCTGGACCAACATGTCGGTCGAGCACACCGCGCGCACCGGGGCCGACAAAGGCTATTTCATGATCGTGCCGGAGGACTGCTGCTCGACCATGAACGCCGACTGGCACTCCGCCTCGATCAATTTTGCGATGCAGAACGTCGCCGTGGTCACCCGGGCAGATACCGTCATCAACGCGTTGGGATGAGAGCAGTGGCGAAGCTCCTGCATCTGTCTTGCTCGCCGCGCCCCGACTCCGAGTCAAGCGCCGGCGCGCGCGTCTTCCTTGACGGCTTTCGTCAGGCGCGACCGGATTGGGACATCGACATTGTCGATCTCTGGCGTGACCGCATGCCGGATTTTGCAGGTCCTATCGTTGAGGCCAAATATGCGCGGATGAAGGCGCAGGCTTTTAACGATGCGCAGCGCGACAGTTTCGCCGAGGCAGAACGGATGGCGTTGCGCTTCTCGTTGGCCGATCGCGTGCTGATCTCGACGCCGATGTGGAATTTCGGTATCCCCTACAGGCTGAAGCAATGGTTCGACATCGTCATCCAGCCCGGGCTGACGTTCCGCTTCGATCCGGTGGAGGGATATCTTCCGCTGCTGAAAGACCGCCCGACCATTGTGATCCTCGCCTCCGGCAGCGACTTCGCAACCGGCATGAATCGTGGCCGCATCGACATGGCCACGCCCTATTTACGCGAGGCGCTCCGCTTCATCGGCGTCAGCGACGTGCGCTTCGTGCCGATCGGGCCGACCATCGGCCCGGCGGACTCGATCCTTGCTGCACGCGAGACGGCGTATCGACGACTGGGGCAGATCGCTACACGGTTTTAGTTGATCGAACCCGCCTCTGCAGTATGGGTAATATCGAGGGCCTATCCAGGAAACGCAGAAGGCCGAGCGCCGCGTCTGCGAATTCAATATCGCCCACTTGAACCTGGACTTTTGCTGGTCGGGTGCGCCGTCCGCCACCGCTTCGCCACTCACTGTTGTTCGGGCCCAACGACGGCGACGGTTCTCTCGGAAAAACTCGTGTTTCGCGATGCCGCGTCTTCTGCAACAGCTAAGTTCCTACTCCATCCGTTCTCCCAGGTAGGCCGCGTGAAGCGAGGGATTGTGGGCTAGATCCTCCGACCGCCCCTCCATGACAATCCGCCCGAGTTCCATGACGTAAGCGCGCTCTGTCACCGACAGTGCAAGCTTTGCATTCTGCTCGACGACAATAGCCGTCATCCCCGACTTCTTCAGGCGCGTGATGGCCTCGAAGATCTGCTCCACGATCCGGGGGCGAGGCCGATCGACGGTTCGTCCAGGAGGATCACCTGGGGCTCCGCCATCAGCGCGCGGCCGATGGCGACCATCTGCTGTTCGCCGCCCGACAGCGTCTTCACTTCCTGATTGCGTCTCTCCTTGAGCTTCGGCAGGAGATCATAGATTCGCTCCAGCGACGACCCATCGTAGCGATGGCGGTGCAGATAGCCGCCGAGCCTGAGATTGTCCTGCACTGACAGCGGGCCGAACAAGTCCCGGCTCTCAGGCACGAGCACGATCCCACGCTCGACACATCGTTCCGCGGGCAGACCGTCGATCGCCTGCCCGTTGTGTAGCACCGTACCGCTGACGGCCGGGACCAACCCCATCACCGCATTCAACGTGGTGGTCTTGCCTGCTCCGTTGGCGCCGATGACGGCGACGAACTCGCCCTTCGACACGTTGATGTTGATCCCCTCGATCGCGACGGCTTTGCCATAAGCGACGGACAAGTTCCTCACTTCAAACATGATTATGCCGCCGCCCCAAGATAGGCATCGATCACCCTCCGATCCTTCCTGATCGATGCCGGCGTGCGCGCGATATGGGCGGCCGTAACAGCCCATGGCTCCGGCGGCAGCGGTTGCCCGGCGAGACATACCGAGCCGGTGGTCGGAAGCAACAGGCCCGACATCACATTGAAGGCCGTGCTCTTGCCCGCACCGTTCGAACCGATCAGACCCACGATCTGGCCAGCGGACACTTTCAGCGACAAATGCCGCGAGGCCTGGATGCCGCCGAAGCTCTTGTTCACATCGATGAGTTCAAGCAGCGGCACCTCGCCGATTCCGCCGGCGGCCGCCCGAACCGGCGTGCGTTCAGGCCCCGTGGCGGGTGCGGTGAGAACGACCCTGCTGAGGCGCGCCTCGATCGCCGACCAGATTCCGTCCGGCCATTTGAGCAGCAGGATGATCAGCAGCATGCCAAAGATGACCGGCTCGATCGGCCCGACGCGGTCGATCAGGCCAAAAAACAGCGTCTGGAGCGCCAGATTGATCGCCGCCACCAGCACGGCACCGACGACCGCGCCTGACGGATAGGTCGCGCCGCCGAGAATTGCGACGATCAGAAGCGTGAAGGATTGTCCGATCCCGAATGGCGATGGACTGATAAAACGAGTCTGGAACGTGTAGAGCGCCCCTGCAATCCCCGCTCTACAGTATTTAGACCGTAAACAACGGCCCTTATTGACGAGCCCAGAAAGCACACGGAGCCATGTTTATAGTTTTGGATACATTGGTGCCGCCAATGGCACCATTTAGCGATGGGCGCACGGATGAGCCTGCGCAAAATCCAAACGATTGGCGACACCCAGGAACGGCAGCGCGAAGACATGCAGGCGCACCATATCCTCGTCGATATGCTCGACGATGGATTTCAGGCGATCACCTGTTCCAGCTTTAGCTGCGACCACACAATCCGCAGGCACTCGACGATCGGCTCGTCAGCATCAAACCGCCGCAACTCAAATTTCGCCTTCGGACAAGCTGTCGCCGGTTCGCTCAACAGAAACGCGATCGCCCCATGGCAGTGCCGCTACCTTTGAGCTCCACGCGTGGAGTCTGACCCTGTCCAGACAGACCCTCCATGCCAGAGGCCGCCCCGATGCCCAAGGTTGGTAGTCGTGCACTGCACGGCCCACTGCTTCGACGGCGGGTGAACCGTACAGGCCGATGATCGGCACCTCTTCGCGCATCAACGCGTGCATACGGCGAAAGATGGCGGCCCGCTGCCCCCGCGGGCGCCACACAGAATTGGCCAACTGACTGAGGTTGGCTTTATCTAGATAAAGCGATAATTCACAATCGTGGCGAGGTCGGGCGAAAGGTCGAGCCCCGGCCCCTCGCCCAGATCTATCGTTCCGTTTTTTACGCTGGCAACAGGTCCACAGAATAGATCGCGTAGCGGATTGTCGTTGGTATCTACCTCCAGCCAACCATCTCCTGCTATGCCTGCCAGCAGGTGCGCCGAGGCGAGCAGACCGATGCCGCCACCGAGGTAATGCGGGCAGAAGGTCTTCCCAGCTTTGAGAATGTCACTTGCCAATCCGACGCAGGCGCTGAGCCCTCCCCATTTCGCGATATCAGGCTGGACCACGCCAAGCACGTCCTCGGCGAGGACTTGCTTGAAGCCCTCGACGCTTGCGATGTTCTCACCGGCGGCGATCGGCATTTTCGCGCTCGCCCGCAGCTTGTGCCATTCCTCCCGCGGCCGGTCGGCGCGGATGGGCTCTTCCAGCCAGCGCAGGTCGAATTCAGCAAGACGCGGGAGCATCTCCAGCGCCTGATCGACCGACCAGCCCTGATTGGCATCCGCGGCGAGCATGCGGGTTCCGGCGATGGCCCGAAGCGCGGCGAGATTGGCCAGATCTGTATCGGCGCCGAAGCCGACCTTGAGCTTCAGCGCGCGATGACCGCGCTTGAGCGCGGCTTCGGCCGTCTGAGCCGCACCGCTGGGATTGATGCCGCTGGCATAGACCTTGATAGTGCTGGCGCGCCCGCCGAGCAGCCGCCACAACGGCAAATGCCGGCGGCGCGCAAAAAGGTCCCACAGCGCGAGATCGATGCCGGAGATTGCCTGCGCAAACGGCCCGGGCTCGCCGCATTGCAGCGCCAGCACCTCTGTGCCCCTCGTCAGGATGTCGAAGGCCTGAGCCGGGTGATCGAACTTTCGTCCGACGAGGCCCGGCGCGAGCACCTCGTTGACCAGCCGGGCGCGATGCTCCGCGCCCGGTGCCGGAAAATTCGACCAAGCCTCCCCCCATCCCTCGACGCCGTCTTCATCGACGGCGCGAATGAAGACGGCAGGACGGTTGAGCATCTTGCCAAACGAGGTCACCACCGGTGTCGCCAGCGGATAGCGATAGCAGAGGGCTTCGATTGAACGGATGGTGAAGTCGTCAGTCGTCATATAGCTCACCCTGCGATCGAGACCGGACCACGCGGAGCTGCCACCATCTCAGTAAGCGCGCGCGAAGTCTCCCTCCTGCTTGATATCCGCAAAAACGGGAAAGCGCGCCTTCCAGGGTTTACCCTTTGCCATGGTCAGCTGGTTGAGTCGCTCCAGCACGCCGAGGCCATCCTTGCGCAGACTTGCGGAAACTGCGGCGCGGTCCGGAAAGTTCTTCAGGACGGCGTCGAGCCAGATGGTTCGGCCAGCGAGAAAACCGCTCGCGCCGGCGGCATAGGAGTAGTCGAGCACGCGCTCGAATTTCTCCGGCGCAGCGCCGCCGGACAGCAGCACCCAGGGAATGCTCCGCTCACGGCAGATATCGCCGATCGCATCGAACTCCTTCTGCGCGGCCTTTGCTTCCGCGCTGCCATCGTGAGCCGGCAGGCCGTTCGCCGCGAGCGGGCTCTCAAGCTTGAGGAGGTCGACGCCATATTCCGGCTTGGCGAACTCGCGCACGCTGTCGATGACGAGGCCCGGGAGCTTGCCCGGCGATTCCACGTAATCGGCGGTGTGGTTGGCGCTGCCGAGGAACGGATAGACCAGCAGCTCGAGGACATAGGGAATATCGTGACGGGCGCAGTCCTCGCCGATCTCACGCACGAAGCGCTTCTGATGCTCGTTCACGGCCGCATCGGCATCCGGACGATACCAGGCCAGCACCTTGACTGCGTCGCCACCCATGGCGCGGATCTTCTCGACGCTCCAATTGGTGATGGCGCGAGACTTGCGGCCGCCGGCGGTTTCCTCGACGCGGTGCTCTTCCAGAGTCATGATCAACCCGCAGCGTGGCGGCAACAAATCTATCGCCGCGGGCACCGCGAAATTCGGATCGAACAGCATCGAGCTGCAATGCGGCGCGAGGTTCTCCACCAGAAGCCGCTTCGCGGCGGTGACGTCGGAATACTCCACCTGCTCCCGCGTGATCCCCTTCGCCTTTGCGATGGCATCAAACAGCGGCGGCCGCTGATCCAGCGCGACCATGCGAAAGTGGCCGTCCGCATCGGCAAGCCGTGCCAGCCCGCGGTTCTTTCCGATCGTTCTCATGGCTTCGTCCTCATGAATGCAAGACACTCGTTGATGGTGGGAATTCCGTTGCGACCGCCGGCGTGGCCGCATTTCATCGCAGCCGTGGCAGCCGAGAACGCCATGGCTGTGCGCACATCGAGGCCGAGGCCGATCGCGAGCGCATAGGCGCCATGGAAGACGTCCCCCGCGCCGGTGGTGTCGACGACGTCGACGGCATAGGCCGCCTGTCGTTGCAGCCGGCCGCCTTCGTGCCAGCTCACGCCCTGCTCGCCTCGCGTGACGGCAACGACACGGCAGCCGAAGCGGGCGATCGCGGCGAGAGATTCATCCTTGGCCGACCCAGCGAAGGAGGTGAGCGCGGGTTCGGAGAAGATGGCGTGGTCCGTCAGCGGCAGCAGCCGTTCAAACACCTCGGCATCCGCCATGTCGCCGTCGAGCACCGTCGGAATGCCGCATCTCCGCGCCTCACCGAACAGCGTTGCCGCGCCCTCGACCCAGCGCGGATCGGCCAGCACCGCGGAGGCGCGGGAAACCGCATCCAGCGGAAGCCAGTCTGCAGCTTCCGGATAGTGACCACGAAAATTGACGATCTGCCGCTCACCGGAACTGTCGACGATGATTCCCGATACCGACGAGCGACCGTCGGGGAACAGCCGGAAATTGGCGACGTCGACGCCTTCAGCGGAGAAGGAGGACTTCATCTCATGACCGGCGGCGTCGCTTCCTGCCCGCCCCCAGAACGCAACGGACGCACCGAGCCTTGCCACAGCCACGCTCGCATTGGCCGCCATGCCGCCACCGAGCGTGCCGTATCCAGTTGCCTTGATCTTCTCGCTTTGCCCGGCAAACAGACGATCGACGCGCCAGACCTGATCGAGCGCCGACAGACCCAGGCAGATCACGTGCACCGACCTGGCCTTGGACAGGACGCCCGAGAGCGGCGAGAGATCTCCGATGTCGGTCGACGCACTCACAGCAGGACCTGTCCATTGGTTGCGTCGAACAAATGCGTCTTGCCGGACTGCGGACGCAGGTTGAGGCGGTCACCAACCTTCGGCCGCAGCGCTGGATCGACCCGTGCGATCGCGGAGACGCCGGCAAGGTCGAAATGGATCAGCGTGTCCGAGCCGAGCGGCTCGACCAGCCGAACGGTGACAGCGACACCATCGGCCGCATCCGCGGCCAATACAAAATGCTCTGGCCGAATGCCGAGGACGGCATTCCCTGCCTGCCGCAGCCGACCTGCGATCTCACCATCCAGCGGCACGGCCGTTTCGCCTTGCGACAGGATCGCGCTCTGCCCGCGCCATTCGACCGGAAAGAAATTCATCGCGGGCGAGCCGATGAAGCCGGCGACGAACTGGTTTGCGGGCCGCTCGTAGACCGTCTCCGGCGTGTCATATTGCTGGATCGTGCCACTCTGGAGCACGACGATGCGGTCGGCCATGGTCATGGCCTCGATCTGGTCGTGGGTGACGAAGACCATCGTGGTCTTCAGCTGCTGCGACAGCGCCTTGATCTCGGCACGTACCTGCCCGCGCAGCTTTGCGTCGAGATTGGACAACGGCTCATCGAACAGGAAAGCTTTGGGATTGCGCACGATAGCGCGCCCCATGGCAACGCGCTGGCGCTGCCCGCCAGACAGCTCCTTTGGCTTGCGGTCGAGATAGGGCTCGATGTGCAGCAACGCCGCGGCTCGCTTCACGCGGGCGTCGATCTCCGCCTTTGGCGTTCCCCGCAGCTCCAGTGCAAACGACATGTTGTCGTAGACGCGCATATGCGGATAGAGCGCGTAGTCCTGGAACACCATCGCAATGTCGCGCTGTGCGGCCTGCACACCGTTGACGCGTTTGTCGCCTATATAGAGATCACCAGACGAAATCGGTTCGAGACCGGCGATGATCCGCAGCAGGGTCGACTTGCCGCAGCCGGATGGGCCGACGAAGACGACGAATTCGTGGTCGGCGATCTCCAGATTGAGATCGGGGATCACGGTGAAATTGCCGTAGCGTTTGGTGAGGTTACGGATCGAGATCGATGCCATGATCAGTCCAATGCCAGCACGGGCTTGATCAGCTCGCCTTTGGCGAAGCGGGCGAAATTCTCAGGGAGAGCCGACAGCCCGAACTCGTTATCGACGAGGACGCGGTATTCGTCCTTGTACCTGCGCAACAGCTCTACATTCGGCTCGAAATCCGAGACCGGGAAATAGAAGGTCCGGATCATGTAGAAATCCTTGCGGCGGAACACCTTGCCTTCCTCGATCATCCAGGGCGCCGCGTTTTCACCGACCAACACCAGCGCGCCACGCGGCAGGACGAGCTCGATGCCGAGATTGCGCGCCGCATGCGCGCCCGAGCACTCCATGATGAGAGCGAAGCGCTTCGAGGCATCGCCAACCGGATGCGCCTTCGCACCAAAGGATTGCGCGATCTTGAGCCGCGCCGGGTTGGGATCGGCGACCCAGATATCGTCGTAACCGAGCGCGCGAAGCGCCAGCACGACGCCGAGGCCGACGGGCCCTGCCCCCATCACGAGAACGGCTCCGGCCTCTCCGGCTGGCACCACGCGGCTGACAAAGCGCACCGCATGCGCCGACGTGCCAATGGTGTCGAGCAGCAGCGGCGCGAGGCTATCTTCGATGTCGTCAGGTACCGGCAGCAGGCAGTTTTCCGGCACCGGCACGTATTCGGCATAGCCGCCCGGCCTGTTCCAGCCAATCAGGCTCGATACTTCCAGGCACATCTGGGTATCGCCGCGCTTGCAGGCCGCGCAATGGTCGCAGTGCAAGGGGATATAGACGGCGCAGCGGCGGCCATGGAATCGGTGGCCGGGTTGTTCGACCACGCCAAAAATCTCATGACCGGCGGTAAATTCGG
The DNA here is from genome assembly GCF_007290395.2 of Bradyrhizobium cosmicum. Lineage (NCBI taxonomy): Bacteria > Pseudomonadati > Pseudomonadota > Alphaproteobacteria > Hyphomicrobiales > Nitrobacteraceae > Bradyrhizobium > Bradyrhizobium cosmicum. The sequence goes on from NZ_CP041656.2 coordinate 4,690,261, forward strand.
CGCCCTTGTGCCAGAGTTTGAAATCGGAGCCGCACAGAGCAGTGCGCGAGACGCGCACCAGCACTTCACCCGCTCCGACGTCGGGTATCGCCACGCGCTCGACGGTAATGCGGTCGTCGCCATGGAAGACCGCTGCCTGCATGAGCGAATTCGGACGAGGTGACAGATTCATCAGAGACCTAGCCTTTCACCGCGCCGAGCGTCAGTCCGGATACCAGCCAGCGCTGAACCAGGGCCGCCAGCACCAGCGGCGGCAACGCGATCAGCGTCGCCGCGGCCATGAGGGCGCCCCACTGCGTCGAGCCTTCGCCGATGAAGTTGAAGGCCGCCGCGATCAGCGTCTTGCTGTCGCCATTGGATAGCACCAGCGCAAATAGGAAGTAGTTCCAGGAGAAGACGAAAGCGAGGATCGCCGAGACCGCGACACCCGACGCTACCAGCGGCAGCGCGATACGCCAGAGGATGCGCGTGACGCTGCATCCGTCGACCTGGGCTGCCTCGAACACGCTGCGCGGAATGCCGTCGAACGACGGCAGCAGCACCCAGATCACGATCGGCAGCGTGATCACGGCGTGGCTCAGGATCAGTGCGGTGTAGGAGCCGATCATGCCGACCTGCCGGAACATGACGTACCATGGCAGCAGGAAAAGCGTGCCGGGTGCCATGCGCGCCGCCAGCGTCAGGATCGCCGGCCATGAGATCCGCGTCCAGGATACGGCGAAGGCGGCAGGGATTCCGAACAGCAGCCCGAGCGCGGTGGAGCCGACCGTGACCACCAGGCTATTGAAAGCGTAGCTCATGAACGGCGTCGTTCTGGTCAACTCGGCGTAGTTCGCCAGCGTCGGCGTGAAGATCAGCGTCGGCGGATAGGCCGTCACCTCGAAGGACGGCTTGAACGAGGACAGCACCATCCAGACCGTCGGCGTCATGATGACGATGCCGGCGAACACGAGCTGCAGCGTGTTGAGCCAGCGGATCCAGCGGTCGGTGGTGGCGGCGTCGTTCATGACATCACCATGCCACCGCGCCGCGCAGGCGGTTGAAGGCCAACACCGCGCCGAACACGATCGCTGTCAACGTCAGCATCAGGGCGCTGGCATAGCCGATGTCGAAGAACTCGAAGCCAACCCGGAATCCGTAGATGTTGAGCGTGTTCGAGGCGTTGCCGGGACCACCCTGGGTGGTGATGTAGATGATGTCGAAGAAACGCAGCAGATCGACGCTGCGCAGGATCGCCGCGGTGACGATGGTCGGCAGCAGCAGCGGCAGCGTGATGCGCTGGAAGGTCTTGAACGGAGACGCACCGTCGATCTGCGCGGCCTCGTAGACGCTCGGCGGTAGCGACTGCAATCCGCCCAGCACAATCAGCGCAACATAGGGCGTCCACTGCCAGCTGTCGATCAGCGCCACGGTCGGGATGACCCAGGTCGGCGAGGCCAGCCAGTCCGACGGCGGCAGGCCGAACGCCTGCAGGATGTAGTTTGCCGCGCCGAGCGACGGATCGAGGATCACGAGCCACATCATGCCGGCCACGACAGGCGGCATCATGAACGGCGAGATGAACAGCGAGCGGACGATGCCCGGCAGGCGCTTGGCGTGGAACAGCACCAGCGCCAGCCAAACGCCGAAGACGAGTTGCAGCACCAGTGACAGCACGAACAGCGCGATCGTGACCCACAGCCCGTGCCAGAACTCGACGTCGGAGATCAGCTTCGAATAATTGGCGAGGCCTGCAAAAGATTGCTTGCCGGTCGAGGAGAAGGTCTGGAAACCGAGCCAGATCGTATAGACGACCGGAAACGCGATCATCGCGACCGTAAAGGCCACGGCCGGCGCCGAGAGCGCCGCCATCTCCAGCTTCTGCCGGTCCTGCGTGAGCGTCGCAACCGTATCAGACATGCGTTCGTGTCCTCGATCGGGTGGGTACCGGCAGGCCGCAAGCCTGCCGGTATGAGGCGTCAGTTCAGCGCGATCAGCGCGTCCAGCGCCTTGTCGGCATCCGCGCAAGCCTGATCGACGGTCTTTTGCTTCAGGATCAGATCCTGCACCGCCTGCCCGATGAACTCGCGCGATTGCGGATTGGCGACGATGGGATAGCCGACTTCGGACGAGCCCTTGGTGGCGAGCACGTCGAGCGCTGCCTGCCATTCCTTCCGCACCGGCTCCTCATCGATCCACTTGCGATATTCGGGATCGTTGGCGACTGCCGGACGCGGCGGCGCAATACCCTGGAGCGCCATCTTCTTCTGTACCTCAGGACTGGTCGCCCATTGCACGAAGTACCAGGCCGCATCCGGTTGCCTGCTGTGCGAGGACACCGCCATGCCCCAGCCGATCGTGGTCGGCACCTGGCCGGCATCACCCGCCGGGAACGGCAACAGGCCGGTATCCTTCAGGCGTGCGCCGCCTTCCATGACCGTGCGCAGCTCATTGGAGGATTCGAAAGCCATCGCAGCGCGGCCGCCGCGATACAGAGCGGAAATCTGCTGGAAGCTGTAGTTCACGACGCCGGGCGGACCGAAATCGCGCAGCAGACGGCTGTAGGTGTCGAGCGCGTCCTTGGCTTTGGCTGAGCATAAATTCGACTTGCCGTTAGCGATATAGCTGCCGCCGATGTTGTGCAAGACGTTGCTGAAGGTATAGGCGATCGCAGGCTTGAGACCGCGGGAGACGAAAGGCGTCACCGTGCCATCGCATGTCTTGATCTTCTCCGCCGCGGCCTCGACGTCCTTGATCGTCTTTGGTGCCTCGATGCCGCACTTCTTGAAGATATCGGTGCGGTAATAGAAGATCGGGCCTTCGAGGTTCATCGGCATGCTGGTCAGCTTGCCGCCGAAGGTCGCGGCCTTGACCAGGGCCTGGCTCAGGCCGGAGGCATCATAATCCTTGGCGACCGCTTCTTTCGCCATTGCGGTGAGATCGCCGTACCAGCCGGCGGCGGCGAACTGCTCGCCCTCGCGCGAGGGCAGCGTCATGAACACGTCGACCTCGTCGCTGTTCGCGTTCATAACCGTAACCAGACGCTGGCGCATCTGCTGTTCCTGATAGCCGTCGACCTTCAGGGTCATGCCAGTCAGCTTTTCGAAATCGGCCTTGTATGTCAGCAGCGCCTGCGAGACCGGATTGTTGTTGGCAAGAAAGGTGACGGTCCTGCCCTTGAACTTCATCCAGTCGAAATCGGCCGCATGCGCCTGCGCGCTGACGGCGGCAATTGCGAGAACGGGCAACGCGACCCGCGTCGCGAGCATCCTGGCCTTCATCGAACTCTCCTCCCGGCTGGCCCGCCTTGAACTGGAGGGCCTTATGACCACGCTTTAACGCATTCTGAAAACGGTTACATCTTAGGCATTGGCCCCGCCATGTCAAGCGGTGGACATTTCGTGCATTATACGGCAGATTTTGGGATAAGATCCGCTCTCTTGCAGCCTGCCAAGGACGATGTAACGTTACATCAATGCGCTTAACCGACGCAAAATCTGTGAAGCAAGGCATCCGCGCCGTAGCGGCCCGCGCCGGCGTGTCGACGGCGTCGGTCTCGCGCGCACTCAATAATCCCGATGCAGTCAGCCCGTCCTTGCGCGCTCGCATCGAACAGGCCATCGACGCTCTCGGCTACATCCCGCACGCACCTGCACGCATCCTGTCGTCGCGGCGCTCGCGTACGCTCGGCGCGATCGTGCCGACGATCGACAACACCATGTTCGCGCGCGGCATCGCGTCGCTGCAGCAGTATCTCTCGTCGGTTGGATACATGCTGTTTCTCACCACCAGCGGATACGATCTCGACGTCGAACTGCAGCAGGCGCGCAACCTGATCAGCCGCGGCGTCGACGGTCTCGTGCTGCGCGGCGATTGCCATCACGACGGATTGCGCAAGCTGCTCGCCGACAACGCCGTGCCCTTCATCAATGTCGGCATCTATCAGCCTGATCGACCCTACCCCTGCGTCGGCACCGACAACGAATCCGCCGCTCATCGCGCGGCAGCGCACGTCATCGAGCTCGGCCATCGCCGCATAGGGATCGTCTCGGCACTTCAACGCAACAACGACCGCGCCAGCGCGCGCGTCGCCGGCTTTCGCCGCGCGCTCGCGGAGAACGGCCTCGAACTTCCTCCCCAATGGCATGTCGAGGTACCCTATACGCTGGACGACGCGCGCGAGGCGGCGCGCTATCTCCTCAATCTCAAAGACCGTCCAACCGCCGTAGTGTGCGGTAACGACGTCATCGCCTATGGCGTGCTGCTAGAGGCGGAGCGCGACGGGTTTTCCGTGCCGCGCGATCTATCAGTGGTCGGGTTCGACGACCTCGACTGGAGTCGCCATTTGCGGCCGAGCCTGACCACAATCCACGTTCCGACCGGAGAAACCTGGCAGCGCGCGGGCGAATTTCTGGTGCGTAGCCTTGCCGGCGAGCAGACCATCATGCATCGCGAGATCGATTTTTCGCTGGTAGTTCGTGAATCCACGGCGCCGCCTCCGAAATCCCTGAAGTGAGCCCCTTCCCATGAATTCGAATTTCTCTCTCGCACCCGGCTTTCATGCCGTCGTGGTCGGCGGCGCCGGCGACATTGGTGCTGCGATCAGCAATCAGCTTTGCGACTTAGGCGCGACGGTCACCGCGACCGGTGCGAACGAGGCAGATCTCGCGCGCACCCTGCTCAAGCCGCGTGCGGGCCTCAAGCTCGCGATGCTCGACGTCACTGATGATGCCGCCATCCAGTCCATCGCCCGACAGCACAAGCGCGTCGACGCGCTGGTCAACTGCGCCGGAATTCTCGCGCGCGACAAGGAATTCGAGATTGAGACCTTCATGAAGGTCATCGATGTTAATCTCACCGGCACTTTCCGCACGTGCATGGCGTTCTACCCCCTACTCGCGCAGACCAGGGGCTCGATCGTCAACATAGCCTCGATGAATGCCACGCTGGCGCTGCCGCGAATCCCTGCCTATTGCGCCAGCAAGGGAGGCGTCGTGATGCTGACCAAGGCGCTGGCGTTGAAGTGGGCCGAAGAAGGCATCCGCGTCAACGCGGTAGCGCCCGGCTATATCGAAACGGCGATCAACGCCGCCGGCCGCACCGACATTGAGCACTATCAGCGCATCGCAGACCGCACCGCATTCAAGCGCTGGGGACAGCCCGAGGATATCGCGGGTGCAGTCGCCTTCCTCTGCATGCCGGCGTCACAATATGCAACCGGAACTGTGGTCGCGGTGGACGGCGGGTTTCTTGCGGGATGACCTTGGAAGGCGAGACACGATCTGGTTCGTGACTCCACACTTTGCAAACTAGGTCACGACTTCGAGCCCGCGAGGCTCGCCTGCCGCCTCGTCATCAACCTTCGTTCGCTAATCACGTGAGCCAGCTAATCCCACAGCATACGGAGCGCCCCAGCTCCAAATTGGCTGAGCCGACATAAACAGCGACACCGGATTGTCCGGCTGGTCCGCGACGACCACGGCCATCTTTTCGATACGATAGCGATCCGACAGCGCCGCCATGCCCTCGGTTTGACGGGGTCCATATCGGTCGTAATGAGCCAATGTGGATTTGGTGGTCATGACCTCGTGGGCAAGCAGATCCTCGTGCTTGATGTCCGACCAGAATCCTTCGAAATCCGCGGGGAGATTGTGGGAAAAGCTGGCGCAGAGATCGACCTCGCCCCGCTGCAGGTCGGCCCAGCCTGCCCAACAGCTGTCGGCACCAACAATATCGGCCAGCGTTTCGACACTCCATTGGAACAGGGAGATCGGGTTACAACTCAGGCTGCGCTCGTGCAGCTCCATCGCAAAGGAACTGAAGGTCCCAATATCCGCCAGAGATCCCATTGTCGTCTCCCGAACAAGAGGCAGGTCTTCACAAAACGGGACGGCTCCGCTCGCGCTACAGGCTAGGCCGCGATCCTTTCACGCCTACGGAATTCACCCGGCGACTCCCCTGTCTGGAGCTTGAATCCTCGGGAAAAGGCGCTGGTCTCGCTGTAGCCCAAATGGAGCGCGACTGAAGTAACCGGCAGGTTGCTCTCAGCCAGCATGCATCTGGCAATCCGCGAACGCACGCGGTTGCGAATATCCAGATAGCTGACATCGTAGGTGGCGAGCTTGCGCTGAAAGGAACGCTCGCTCATGCCAAAGTCGGCCGCTGCTGCCTCGATGTCCGTGACATCAGATCGACACAGCGACGACGCCATCCACGCCTCGATGCTGGCGATGAAATCGAGCTGCCTGGTTCGAAACTCCATCGTCTCCGCGAGATCGGCTTCGAGCCTCGCGTGCAGGTTCTCGTCAGCATCACGCAACGGCTTGTCCAATAATCTCGCAGGGAAGATCAGCGCGTTCTCACGTCTTTCAAAGCGCAAGGGACAATCGAATTGCTGTCTGTAGAACGGCAAGTCGTCGCCGGCGGCATGCTCAAACTCGACGCAACTCGGATTCCAATCAGCTCCCAGGAAACTTGCCAGCATGGAATATTCGAGCGCAAGCGTGAAACCCGCATCCTGGACCCGGAAGCGCACCGCATTGTCGGAGATCACATAGGCCAGCCGGGCCTGGCCATTGCTCACCGAAAGCGTGCTCTGCGTGTCGGTCTGGATGCTGCCGAAATAGCGATTGAACTTGTCGAGCGCGTCGCCCACGGTTCGCGCCGTCTGCACCAACCGGCTGACGGGGCCGATCGAGGACAATCTGCATTCCTTGCCGAGTTCAAGGCCAAGCGTAGAGTTGCCGAATTCGCAAGCAGCCGCCTCCAGCATCGAGGTGAAGGCGACAAGCGGCAACATGCCCTGCGGATCCCGCAACATCGCACGCGGAATGCCGACGCGCGCGTTCACGCCGCAAGACCCAGGCCGCCGCCTCGCCAGTACGACGAGAAGCTCCTGCGCGGCAGTCGCTGTAATTGTTCCTGATCCAGACATCTCCGCCATAGCCAAGACCAAGTGCCTCGACGCTCCCAGCGAGAAACCTAGCAAGAACCACGCCAATGAGAACGGATCGCCCGGGAGGCCGTCGTAAGGGAGGACATTTCGCCGGGAAGTTGGCGCCTACTGTCAATCTCGCCCCCGCCCATCATGCATAATGTCGCGGCGACCTCCCGCAGGCCGATCCAAGGCAGTTCTGGCCGTCCGGGAAAGCAGATTGGAGTCAAATTGGCGGCAAACGTCTCACCAAAGCAGGAGGCCCCCAACCAGTTGCGGCGCAACGCCGTCGGCGTCGCGCATATCGTGTTCTTCGTCGTTGCCGCCGCCGCCCCCCTGACCGCAGTGGTCGGCGTGACACCGGCGGCGTTCGCCTACGGCAACGGGCCCGGCGTGCCCGGCACATTTCTGCTGGTTGGCCTTTTGTATCTACTCTTCAGCGTAGGCTTCACCGCGATGAGCAAGTTCATCAATAGCGCGGGCGGATTCTACCCATACATCACTGCCGGCCTCGGCCGGCCAGCCGGTGTCGCCGGCGCCCTCATCGCGCTCGCGACGTACAATGCGATCGATATCGCGGTCTATGGCCTGTTCGGGTTTTTCGCCAACGATATTATCAAGTCCCAAGGCGGACCCGACATCGCCTGGTGGGTTTATGCTTTCGGCCTGGGCATCGCGGTTTATTTTTGCGGCACCCGCAACATCGCATTCAGCGGCAAGGTGCTCGGCTTCTGCATGATCGCGGAAATTGCCATTCTCCTCCTGCTCGCAGTGGCTATCCTTGCAGATGGCGGCGGACCTGAATCGATCCACGCTGCCCCGTTCGGCCCGCAGGCGATCTTTGCCAAGGGCTGCGGCGTTGCCCTGGTGTTCGTGGTATCGTCCTTCATCGGCATCGAGGCGACCGTGATCTTCGGCGAAGAGGCCCGCGATCCGCGCCGCGCCATTCCGAGGGCGACGTACATTGCCGTAAGCCTGATCGCCGTGTTCTACGCGTTCTCCACCTGGGCGATCGCGCTGCACTACGGCCCGTCGAATATCCAGGCTGAAGCCAATGCACATATCGCGACAATTTACATCAGCGCGGTTCGCGAATTGCTGGGTACGGCGCTGGCATTGATCATGAATGGCTTGCTGCTGACCAGCATCTTTGCGTGTGCCCTGTCGTTCCACAACACCATCAACCGCTATTTCTTCGCCATCGGCCGCGAGGGATTGATATGGAGCGGCCTCGCTCGCACCAACGGTCTGCATGGCGCGCCGCACGTCGCCGGTGCAGTTCAGACGGTGCTGGCGATGGGTATCACCGCCATTTTTGCCATTACTGGTCAAGACCCTTATGCGGTCGTGGTCGCCTGGATGGGAACATTTGCCAGCCTCGGCATCCTTGTGATCCAGGTGATCGTATCGATCGCCGCGATCGCCTTTTTCCGCAAAGACCGGCGCGGTCTCGGCATTTCGCACCGGGTGATCGCGCCAGGACTGAGCGCGCTTGGCCTTGGTGGCTGCCTTGTTCTGATGGCCGCCAACCTCGCCGTCGTCAGCGGCTCGGATTCTCTCTTCGTGGATTGCTTTCCGGCAATGCTGGCGGCGATCGGCGCGGCGGGATTCGGCTTTGCGGTCTGGACCCGATCGCGCCGTCCTGCCGTCTACGCGAATCTCGGCCGCGCCTTCGAATGAAGATACCACCCAGCGCTTAACGATGCGCTCGCCCTGCAACTGATGCATCAGATGATGGAGACACCATGAGCACAACAGCCGAACCGGATCACTGCCACGCCGCACCCCCACCGGCACCCGCCGTGAAGCATCCGCTGGAGGCTTTGACGCCGACCGAGATCGTTCGCGCCGCCGCGATCGTCAACAGAAATCCGCCCTATGGAACCGATACGCGGTTCGAGACCATCGAACTGTGCGAGCCCGAGAAATCCGTGGTGAGGAACTTCAAGCCGGGAATGCCGATCAGCCGTCGTGCTCGGGTCAACGTCTTCAGCACCGCCCAAATTGGCGTTACGCGCCTTGTGGTTTCCCTGGACAGCAACGAGATCGTGTCGCGAAAGGAAGTGGCGACGGCACGCCCGATGATCCAGTTGGAGCAGTTCCTCGCCATCGAAGGCATCGTTCGACAGGATCCCGGATTCATCGCCGGCTGCGCCCGACGGGGCATCACCGATATGACCACCGTGTGCATCGATCCCTGGTCGGCCGGAAATTTCTCCATCCCGGGCGAAGAAGGCCGCCATCTGTGCCACGTCTTCGCGTGGCTGCGCCTGCGGGAGAACGAGAATTTCTACGCACACCCGATCGAGGGGCTTAATGCCGTTATCGACCTGAAGAGCTGGGAAGTGATCCGGGTCGACGATCACGGCGTCATCCCGATTCCCATGAAGGAAGCCAATTACGAACGGGAGTTCGTGCAGACCAAGCGTAAGCCCTTGAAGCCGATCGACGTGGTGCAGCCGCAAGGCGTCAATTTCAAGCTGGATGGCAATCAACTGTCCTGGGACAAATGGCGCTTCGTCATCGGTTTCAACGCGCGCGAGTCGCTCACGTTGCACGACATCAGCTATGACGGCCGGCCGATCATGCACCGTGCCTCACTGGTCGAAATGGTGGTGCCCTATGGCAGCCCGGCCAACGGCCATTTCCGCAAGAACGTGTTCGACATCGGCGAATACGGCATCGGCAAGCTCGCGAACTCGCTGACGCTCGGTTGCGACTGTCTGGGGGCGATCGAATATCTCGACGTTCATCTCAACACCATGAACGGCGACGTACTGACGATTGAAAAGGCAATCTGCATCCATGAGGAGGATTCCGGCCTGCTGTGGAAGCATTGGGACTTCCGCACGGACCGCGCCGAGGTGCGACGTGCGAGGAAGCTCGTCGTTTCGAGCATTTGCACGGTCGGGAACTATGAGTACGCCCTGTACTGGTATTTCCACATCGACGGCACGATCGAATTCGAGATGAAGGCGACCGGCATCATCAATACAGCCGCCTGTATCCCGGGCCAGCCCGGGAAATACGCCCGCGAGGTCCTGCCGGGCGTGGTCGGTCACATCCACCAACACATCTTCTGTGCACGGCTCGATGTGGCGATCGACGGCGACCAGAACAGCTTCGTCGAGTGCAATACGGTCGCCGAGCCCGAGGGCCCGGATAATCCCTACGGCAATGCGTTCTACGAGGAACAGACATTGCTGCCGACGGAACGCGCCGCTGCCCGCAAGGCCAATGCCGCCAGCCAGCGCTATTGGAAGGTCATCAATCCGAACAAGACCAACTATACCGGCTCGCCGACCGGCTACAAGCTCGACGCGATGAATTGTGTGACACCCTTCGTCAACGCCAATTCGCCCTCCGGCAAGCGCGCCACCTTTGTCCAGAACCATGTCTGGGTTACGGCGTTCGACCCGGAGCAACGCTATCCCGCCGGCGAATACATGAACCACTCCGACGGCAGCGGCGGCCTGGTCGACTTCATCGCCAACGACCGTCCGATCGACAACACCGATATCGTACTCTGGCACGTCTTCGGCTTGCATCATCCGGTACGGGTCGAGGACTTCCCGGTGCAGCCCTGCGTCAACACGGGCTTCAAGCTGACGCCCTCGGGCTTCTTCAACGGCAATCCCTGCATCGACCTGCCGCCTGAGGTCAACAAAGCGAGCTGCTGCGCCATGCCGGAACGAGGCTGACGGACAAGGCGGCCCAACGTCCGAACGGTCGGTAGCGCAAGTGCGCTACCGACGCTGCACGGCAGTCTGCTGTTCGGCTACGCTCAACAGCGCCTGACGGTAAATCGCGCTGAAGCGCGCGAACGCAGTCCGGATTCCCGCGAGATCCTGGGCTGCAAGGCGAACACCCAGCCCCGCGGACTCCGGCAGCACGCTTGCCGCGGCGTATAGCCCGGGAACTTCGCCCAATGCTTTTGTCACCAGCGCCTGAAGATTCGCCAGATCATGCCGCGCGCTCAGCACCAGGAACGCCGATCCGAAGGCCTGATAACCGCGAAAGATATCGGCGGTCGGGCGAGACAGACGCGTCCGATCGATCACTAGCGGCTCGCTGCCTGATCGCCTCAGGCAGAAGGTCGATGTCAGTTCGCGAAAAACGCGGGCTTCGCCGCGAGGATCGTGCATCGTGAATGCGTCGACGATCAGCGCAGCGCCGTCGTTTGCGCAATCGAGCTCGACAGACTGACATAGCGCGGCATCTGGGAACAGGATGCGCGGCTCGATCAGATATTCGAGGCTGGCCCCACCTGCCACCCGAAGATCGATCGTCTCCGTGGCAAGGGCTGCCGGTTCGGCCCGGTGCACCGCTGTCGCACCTTGATTGGTCAGACAGACGGCCGTGCCGGGATTGAGCACAAGACGCTGTGCGAGGCTGTCCTCACCGTGAACGGCTCCGCTTCCGGTCTGTACGATCACGCTGAGGCAACTCGGCCGCTCCGGATCGAGATAGAAGCTGCGGGTCAGAACGAACGGCCAGGCGAACAACCGGCGGTCGATGACCGTACGGTTGGCACGGCGGACAAAGCTCAGGTCGAGCAACGCATGATCTCTTGTCGCCGCGGCCCTCACGTTCTGAATAGAACCTCGCGTTCGAGAAGATCGACGATCGCGTCGATCCCCTCGCCGCGACGGCAGTTGGTGAGCAGCACCGGACGATCGCCGCGAACCGCCAAAGCCTCCTGGCGCATTCGCTCCATGTTGACGCCGACATGCGGCGCCAGATCGACCTTGTTGATGACGAGGAGATCGGCCCGGATGACGCCGGGGCCGCGCTTGCGCGGAATGTCGTCGCCGCCCGCGACGTCGATGACGAACATCCAGAAATCCGTGAGGTCGCGCGAAAAGGTCGAGGCGAGATTGTCGCCGCCGCTTTCGAGCAGAATGAGCTCGACGCCCGGGAATCGCCGCTCGAGTTCGTCAGCCGCCTCGATGTTGAGCGTCGGATCCTCGCGAATGACGGTGTGAGGACAGGCACCCGCCTCCACTGCCGACACGCGCGCCGGATCGATCAACCCCGAGCGCCTGATTCGCTCGGCGTCCTCGGCCGTGACGAGGTCGTTGGTGATGACGGCGATATCGATGCCGCGCGCCAGCAGCGCCGGAATCAGGCGCTCGACCAAGGCCGTCTTGCCTGACCCGACCGGCCCTCCGATCCCGACCCGCGCGGCCGCAATACGCGGCTCGGCCAATCCGCCGCTGAGTGAGAGCCGGCTCATCGCAGCATGTACCGTCTGGCCAGCGGCACCTTCGTCGCAGGCGGACACATCAGCAGCTTACCATCGGCGCGGACCTCAAACGTCTGCGGATCGACATCGACATGGGGCATGGCAACATTGCGTACCATGTCGGTTTTGCGCAGCTTTCGCACGTTCTTGATCTGGACGGGGTCACGGGACAAGCCGAGCTTGCGGCTCACGTCGGCTTCCATGGCGAGCTTCGACATGAAGTTGACACCCAGCCTTTGCGGGGCGGCTCCGAGCGCGCCCCACATCCGCTTCTGGATCATCGGCTCCGACAGACCGAGGCTGCCGTTGCCGTCACCCATGGCGGCCCAGACGACGAAGCCGTTCTTGATCACCATATAGGGCTTGATCCCGAAGGATGCCCGTGGCCAGAGCACGAGATCAGCCATCTTGCCGGGCTCGATCGAGCCGACCGTGTGATCGATGCCGACCGCGATCGCGGGATTGATGGTGAGCTTGGCGATGTAACGCTTGATGCGCTCATTGTCCGCGCGCGCCGTCTTCTCTTCCGGTAGACGGCCGATGCGATCTTTCATCACGCTGGCAAGCTGCCAGCACTTGGCAACGTTCTCGGCGAGACGTCCCATGCCTTGCGTATCGGTGCCGAATATCGATATCGCGCCCATGTCGTGGAGGAAATCCTCCGCCGCCATGGACTGGGCGCGCACCCGCGCTTCTCCGAACATCACGTCCTCGGGCGCGTTGTAATTGAGTTGATGACAGATCATGGTCATCGGCACGCCTTCTTCCATGCCGTAGGACGTGTAGGGGTTGGTCGGATTGGTGGACGACGGAATGACGTTGTCCCACGATACCACCTTGAGCAGATCCGGCGCGTGGCCGCCGCCCGCGCCCTCCACGTGATACATGTGGATCGTGCGGCCTTCGACGGCCGCCATCGTATCCTCGCAGAAGCCGTATTCGTTGATCGAGTCGGTGTGAAGGTGAACTGCGAAGTCGTTGCGGTCCGCGGCAATCAGGCTCTGGTCGATCACGGCAGGAGCGGCGCCGAAATCCTCGTGAATCTTCACCGACATGCCGCCCGAGGCAACCGCTTCCTCGACGGCCTCGGGATTGGACCCGGCCCGTCCGAACAGCGCAAAATTGAGAGGCGAGAACTCGATTGCCTGGAGGAAGCGCGCGAAGGTCGAAGCGGCACCGCTGCCGACGTCGAATACCGGACCGGACCCGTTGCCGACCAGCGTCGTGGTGCCGCCGGAGAGCGCGTGGTCGGATTGCTCGGGCGAGATCAAATGGGCGTGCGACTCGACGGCACCGGCGGTGACGATGAAGGGACCGCCGGCAATCGGCGCCGTGGTGTGACCGACGACCATATCGGGATGCACATCCGGCATCACGTCGGGATTGCCGGCCTTGCCGATGCCGACGATTCGGCCGTCGCGGATGCCGATATCGGCCTTCACGATACCGGCGACCGCGTCGACGATCGTGGCGTTCTTGATGACGACATCCAGGATCTTATGCGATGCCGTCCGGTAGGCGTTGACGCCCTCGCCGTCGCGCAGGTTTTTGCCCGCGCCGACCAGCAGCTCATGTCCATAGGTGGTGTAATCGTGTTCGATCTCGGCCAGTAGACTGGTATCGGCCAGCCGCACGAGATCGCCCTTGGTCGGCCCGTAGAGTTCGCCATAGGCGCGACGGGACAGAATAGCCATGCTCAAGCTCCCTGGTAGCCGCGTGCGCGGGCTTGCTTGAGCGCTTCGTCGCGCGCAGTCGGTGCGTCCAGGCTGCCGTTGACGAGCCCGGCCTGGCCGTGGACGACGCGATCACCCGAGATCGGAACCAGTCGAACCGACTTGGTGACGCCGGGCTCGAATCGGACGCCTGCCCCCGCGGGCCGATCGACCTTCATGCCCCACGCCGCCGCACGATCGAAGCGCAAGGCGCGATTGACCTCGAAGAAGTGGGTGTGGCTGCGAACCTGAATATCGCGATCGCCGGTATTGATGACGTCGATCGTGATGGCGGGCATGCCCGCGAAGCTCTCGATGTCTCCGCCGCCCGCGATGATCTCCCCTGGTATGAGCTCGTCGGCGGCGGACGTATCATTGGGGCCGATCGGCTCGAACACCGCCATCACCTTGGTGCCTTCGGCGAACATGCATTCGATGTAGAGCATCGGAATCATCTGTCCGACACCGGGCTCGACATCGTTTGCCGTCAACAACCGGCCGGCCATATCTCGGATTTCGGCATACGGCATGTCTCGACGAGCCGCCGTCATCACCTCGTCAGTGATGTAGGCGACCGCCTCGGGATGGCTCAACCTGATTCCGAGCGACCGGTTCCGCCGCGCCATCTGCGCCGCATTGAAGATCACCAGGCGATCCATCTCGGTCGGCGACAGATTCATCATGGGACAATATCCTCTCTCAGGTCGTGAACATGCGGACGTGCCGAAGCGGCCCGCGTGAGACCGCGACGTCGATGAAGGGTGTGAAGCTCGCCGGCAGCGCATTCGGCGGCGGCGCCTCCGCCAGCAGTTCCGCCAGCAGACCGCGCGCGGCGGCCTGGCTTCGCTGCGCCTCGATATGGCCGACGATGCCGAGCCGCACGGCGGCGCTCACGAGGCCGGTCACGAGCGTCCAGCCTGAGACCAGTTCGGCTGCATCCAGGCTGAGTCCCGCGTCCCGGCCGACGACCGCCTGCATGACCGCCAGATGGCCGAGCCTGCCATCCGACGACACAAGGCCACGGTAAACAACCGAGAGCGCGCCATCGAGCTTGACCCAGACCCCAAGCAGCGCCCTGCCCGCCCGTCGTGATCCTTCCCGCATTTCGGCCGAAGCTGTGGCCGCCTCGGCCAGGCGGTCCACGCCAGCGATGGCGACGCTATCCTCCGCCCGGAAGGCTTGGCGCAACAGAATGCGGTCCATGCTTGCCCAGCGGCGCGCAAGCTGATCCGCAATGATCCGATCCAGTTCGCTGCGATCGGTAACCATGCCGTCCGCAGCAAGTCCTTCCAGCCCCCAGGAGAACGCGAAGCCGCCGGCTGGGTAGGCACTATCCCCGAGCTGCAGCAACGCCAATGTCTGAGATCTGTCAAACAGCATCGCTCTCCGCGATCTCGCCCGCCTCGAGCAGCGGCCTGATGCGTGCCCGGTAAGTGTCGAGCGGCCCGTCGAGCAGGACGACAAGAAGATCGCCCTCGAAGCGGACCCGCCAATGCAGATTGCCGGCATTCCAGCCGAGCTTGAGTGCCGCCGCCTGGTCGACAGGTTTCAATCGCCAGCACGCCTGCTCGCCGAAGCGGGCAATGACGGCGCGATCGTGTTCGAGAAAAAGCAGCGCCCCATCCTCCAGCTGCTCGTCGCGGTCCAGGCTGACGGCGCAGTCGGTTCCGCGATCGGTGGTCAGGCGAAACCGCTTGCGGCCAACGTCGGACGGCGGCACGAACAGCAGTTCGATCCCGCCGTGATGCTCGATGTGGTGGAGACGACGCGCATAGGCTGCGTCGTCGGATCTTCCGATGATGCCGTGAAGCCGTAACGTCACGATGCTCTCCCGCAATTGACCCAGCGCCCGCTTACCGGACCGTCGCCGACACCTCCTTCGAGGTCACAAGTATGACTTCGCCATCCAGGATGGGTTTGGCGATCCCGAAGAAGGTCGCGACGACCGCCGAGCCATTGTGGCGATCCATCGCGGCCTTGTCGGCGAAGCGCTCGTAGGTCGTGAACACGCACGGGTCTTCCTCGCTCTGCGAAATGAAGAAGCCGATCGTCTCCGGCTCGTTGGCGGCGACATGGGCCGCGACGGCGACGAGTGCGTCGCGCATCACGACCTCATGGCCGGCCTTCGCCCTGATGACGGCGGTGATCGTGATCATCAGAACTTCTTCCAGTCGCCGTCGGCTTCGAATGCGCTGGCGGCCTGGTAGATCGTCGCTTCGTCGTAATCCTTCGCAATCAGCATCAATCCGACCGGCAGGCCATCCGAAAGGCCGCAGGGGATGCTCATCGCCGGATGGCCGGTGACATCGAACGGACTGGTCGTCGCCGTCATCTCGAATGCACGCTGAACGATCTCGGAGAGCGGCGCGTCCTTGGCCGGTATCGGCGTGGCGACACACGGCAGGGTCGGCATCAGCAACAGGTCGTAAGAGCCGAACACCGCGTCATAGGCAGCCTTGGCGGCGATTGCGATATTGCGCGACTTGGCATAGTAGCGGCCGCGGTAGTGGCTGACGCCCCACTGCCCGACCAGCATGGTGAGCTTGAGCGTCTCCGACAGGTCGTCGGCGCGGTTGCGCCAGCTGGAATGGGCGTCGAGCAGGCCGACGTCATAGAGGCCCTTCCAGTTGAAGCCCATGCCGTTGCCGATCATCATCTGGACCAGGAAACCTTCCAGCGTGATTGGATTCCAGGCGGCGAGCGCGTGCAAATGCTCCGGTATCGAGACCTCCGACACGCTGGCGCCGAGCTTGGCGAAGCGCTCTGCGCCCGCCCTCACCTTCTCGACGACGCCCTCCTGCATGTTCGAAACGGCGAATCCTTCCTTGAGGACGCCAATCTTCATGCCCTTCACGCCTTTGCGAAGCATTTCCGTGTAGCTCGTGACCTTCGGTGCGTATTGGCGGGGATCGAGTCCGTCGGGCCCGGCGAGCACCTCCAGCAGCAACGCATTGTCGGCAACGTTCGCCGTCATCGGGCCAGTGTGGTCGATGGTGGATTCGATCGGCATCACGCCCGTGTAGGGTACGAGCCCATGCGTTGCCTTCATGCCGTAGATGCCGCAATAGGACGCGGGGATACGGATTGAGCCACCCTGGTCGCCGCCGATCGACATGTCGACCTCACCGGCGGCAACCAGCGCAGCGCTGCCCGAGGACGAGCCGCCGGCCGAATAGCCCATCTTGAGCGGGTTATGGACCGGTGCGGGATGGGAGGTATGGCTGCCGCCCGAGAGGCAGAAATGCTCGCATACGGCCTTGCCGACGATTGTGCCGCCGGCATCGAGAATGCGGGTGACGATGGTCGCATCGGCGGCGGGAATGAAGCCTTCGAGCGTCGTCGAGCCGTTCATCATCGGGACGCCGGCCAGGGCGACGTTGTCCTTCAGCACAATGGTGCGGCCGGCGAGCTTGCCGCTAGACGCGCCCTTGACCTCGGTCTTGATTGCCCAGGCGTTGTACTTGTTGTCCTTCGGCATGGGCTTGGCGCCAGGCATGCGCGGATACTTGACCGGCGGCAGGGGGTTCGGCAACTCGTCGATGACATCATACGCGTCGAACATCCCGCCCATCAGCGCCAGATATTCTCCGGCCTCCTCGACCGTCATGTTCATGTGCAGGCTTGCAGCGAGTTCGGCGACGTCTTCGGCAGTTGGGCGTTTGATGGACATGAGTGATCCTTTCTTGTGAGGACAAGCTTGGTGACAACAACAAATCAGCGATAGCAGCGGCGCGGCGTAGCCGCGTCAGACTTTGAATCTAGGTTGGATGCATGGCAGCGTCCCGTGCCAAGAGGCTTTCCCGGTCGAGCTCTTCCGTGATGCGTCCCTTCTGGATATTGAGAACGCGGTCGGACAGCGACGTGATGAATTCGAGATTCTGCTCGACCACGATCAGCGACATGTTCCAGCGCTTTTTCAGCGCAAGCAGGGTCTCGATGATCTCTTCGATAATCGACGGCTGGATCCCCTCGGTCGGCTCGTCCAGCAGGATCAGCCGGGGCTTCGTGCAGAGGCACCGTGCCAATGCCAGCAATTGCTGCTCACCGCCTGACAGAGCACCGCCGCGCCGGTCGAGCAGCCGCACCAGGCGCGGGAAGTCCTGCAGCACGGTGTCGATCACCGAACGGTCCTCCTTAGGCGCCGCCGCGAGGCCCATTCGCAAATTCTCGAGGACGCTCAAATCAGGGAAGATCTCCCTCCCCTGCGGTACTAGCCCGATTCCAAGCCGGGATCGCTCGTGCGGCTTGAGATGGGTGATCGTCTTACCGGCGAACACGACCGAACCGCTCGTGGTTGGCAGATGCCCCATCAACGCACGCAGGGTCGTGGTCTTGCCCATCCCATTGTGGCCGAGAATGCCGAGATACTCACCATCCTGCACCGACATGTCGATGCCGAACAGGATCGGAATGCGGCCGTAACCGGAGCGCAAGTCCTTGACTTCGAGGAGCGCGCTCATGCCGCCACCTTCTTGCCAAGATAGACGTCGCGCACACGCTGATCGGCGAGAACCCTGTCCACGGTGTCTTCGACCAGCACCCGGCCTTGATGGAATACAGTCACCTTCTTGGCGATTTGCTTGATGAATTCCATGTCGTGCTCGACGACGATAATCGCCCTGTCCTTGTTGATCTCGCGAATGATCGCGGCAGTGTGAAGCGTTTCCTCGTCGGTCATCCCGGCAGCGGGCTCGTCGAGCAGGATCAAGTCCGGTTCAGCCGCGAGCACCATGCCGATCTCCACCCACTGGCGCTGACCATGCGACAGCGTCGCTACGATCCGGTCGGCATGGTCTGTCAACCGGATCATCTCCAAAACGGCATCGACCGCGGGCCCTTGGGCTCGCGGCGTCGCCTTGCGACGGACGGCGAGCCAGATGTTCTCACGGACCGAGAGGCCGTTGAAGACATTGGGCACCTGGGTCTTGATCCCGATCCCCATACGAGCGATCTCGTGCGACAGCTTGCCGGCGATCGGCTGCCCGCGGAACGCAATCGCACCCGAAGTCGGGACGAGCTGTCCGGTCAGAGTCTTGAAAAAGGTACTCTTGCCGGCGCCATTTGGGCCAATCAGGCAACGCAGCTCCATCTCTTCCAGCGTGAAAGTGATGTCATCATTGGCGACCACACCGCCAAAGCGCATGGTGAGGTGCTCGGCCTTGAGCAGAGGTACAAGATCCGCCATGGTTATTCCGCTCCGGCCATGTGCGACGCCACCGCCGATGGTGGTGCGCGCTCGTCTGCAAGCTGCGCTTTCGGCTTTGGCTCGGGCACGAGCCGCATCAGAAGATCGCGCGCCGTCGGCACCAATCCCTTGGGCAGCAGCAGGACGAATACGACGAGCACGGCCCCGAGCACGAGATTCGAATTCAAGGCCTGTTGCGAACCAATGTAAGCGATGATGTACTCGATCAGAACGCAGCCAACGATAGGTCCGAGCAAGGTGCCAAGACCGCCGACCGTGATCCAGATGATGATTTCGGCCGACAACGACAAGCTGAAGATGGTCGGGCCGACAAATGCGCCCCAATTTACGTAGAGCGCGCCGGCGAGTCCCGCAATCGCACCGCTCAGGATGAAGGTCAGTAGCTTGACCTTGCGCGGGTCATAGCCGAGCAGCGAGGCACGGACCTCGTTCTCGCGCACGGCCACCACGATGCGGCCTGCCGGGAGAGACAGCAGAAGGCGTAGCAGCAGGAAAACTCCGAGCAATGCCCCGCCTGTCACCCACCAGGATTGCTCCGGTGACAGAATCTGGTCCGGATAGAACGGCACGTTGAAAGTCGGCACTGCCGGCATGCCGTTGAACCCGCCGAGCAGCGCCTTGCCGATCCTGTACTCGTCGCCGGACGTGGAGTTGACGCAGTTGAACAGGATCAGGGTGACGGTCAGCGTGATCACGCCGAGATAGACGTCGGAGATGCGGCCGAAGAAGATGAAATAGCCGAGGATCGCGGCGAACAACGACGGAACAACGATGGCGAGCAGGATCGACGGCGTCGAGTCCTGGAAATTGACCGCGGCAATCGCGTAGGCATAGCCGCCGAGGCCGAAGAAGGCCGTCTGGCCGAACGACAGAATGCCACCAAAGCCCCAGATGAAGGCAAGGCTCAGCGCCAGCACCGCCATTGCGGCGAACAGCGTCAACTGCATCATCGCGAACAGCTCGACCATGCTGGGAATCAACACGATGGCAACAATCGCAAGAAGGACGGCAACCGCCTGTGCCGCGAGGCGAAAGCGGATGGGCATTACAGATTCCCCTTGAAGAAGCGGCCGGAAATGCCCTGCGGCAGCAGACGGATCAGGACGATCGCCGCCGTGAACACGAGGACTTCGCCATAGACAGGCGTCGTGAAATAGGCGCCGATCTGATTGACCGCGCCGAACAGGCTCGCCGCCGACATCGTGCCTGACAGAATGGCGGCGCCGCCACCGACGACCGTCATGAAGGCTTTCGCGACGTAAGCACCACCCATGCCGGGTGTGATACCCGAAACCGGAGCCAGCAGGCCTCCGGCGAGCCCCGTGACTGCCGCCCCTACCGCGAACGTGCTCATATAGACTCGCGCCGGATTGACGCCGAGCGTGGCTGCCATCGCGGGGTTCTGCATCGTGGCGCGGGCGATCAAGCCGAAGCGGGTGTAGCTCATGACGCCGTAGATCAGAGCCATCATCACGATCGCCATGCCGGCCAGGAATAGCGTGTAATAGCTCGATTGATACGACCCGATCGAGAAACCGCCGAGTGGCGTCGGCACGCCCTGCTGCGTGTTGCCGTAGATCGTGGTGATGATGCCGATGATGAGAAGGCTCAGCCCCCAGGTCGCGAGCATCGAATCGACGAGGCGGCCATAAAGAAAGCGAATGAGACAGCGCTCGATGACAAGGCCGACCAGACCGACGAAAATCGGCGCGACGATCAGCATCGCGATCCAGATGTTGACGCCCGCATTGGCTGATATGACCGTCGCATAGGCGCCGAGCATGATGAACTCGCCATGAGCGAGATTGATGATCTTCATCATGCCGAAGATGATCGCCAGTCCGAGGCACAACAGGAACAGCGACGATATTCCGTTCAGGACGTCGAGCGCGACGATGAGGTAGATCGCCATTCTTGAATTCTTTCGGTCTCTTGATGCTGCGGGCCTCGCCGGCTGGCGAGGCCCGGAACTCGTCAGAGATTGATGATGTACTGCTTGGTGTCGTTCGGGTTCTTGACGAGATCGCAGACACTCGCAGTATCGGCCGGCTTGACGTCGGAGTAGCTCTCCAACACCGACCACTTGCGGTCCTTCACTTCGGCGAGGAACGCGTTGCGGGTGGTGTGATGGGTCGGCTTGTCGAGCGAAACCTTGCCGCTCGGGCCGTCGAAAGCGATCCCGTCCTCCAGCGCCGCGATGACCTTCATCCTATCGATGCTTGCGGCCTTCTTCACCCCGGCGGCCCAAAGCATGACGCCCTCATAGGTGCAGGCAGCCAGTTCGCTGACATAGGGTGAGTCGGGATGAGCCTTCTTGATCTTCTCGACGAAGCTCTTCGAGGCCGGCGTGGTGAGCTCCTCGAAGTAACCGTATGCGCCGAGAATGGAATCGCTCTCAGCCGCATCGAGTGTGCTGGGCTCGTTGACGAGACCGAAGGTGGTCGACGCGATCGGAATCTTCCCTTTCATACCGGCCGAAGTCCATTGCCGGTAGAACGCGGTATGATTGCCGCCTACCAACGCAGACAGGATGAGGTCGGGCTTCGCCGCCTGGATCTTCGAGATGGTCGTGCCGAAATTGGTGACGTCGAGCGGGAAGAAGTCGGTCGACAGCACTTCGCCGCCATTGTCCTTGACGTACTTCGTCATCCACTTCGCGGTGATCTGGCCGTAATTGTAGTCGGCGGCAATGATGTAGGCCTTCTTGCCCGCCTTCTTCATCGCGCTCGGTACCAGCTTCTCCACGGTCTGCGCGGGTGTGGTGCCGGTGCAGAACGTATTGCGATCGCAGACGCCGCCTTCGTAGAGCACGTTATAGAAGTACAGCACCTTGAACCGATCGAAGGTCGGACGCACCGCCTCGCGCGATGCCGAGGTGATGCCGCCGTGAACGACATCCACCTTGTCCTTCACCGCAAGCTGCTGGGCAAACTGCGAGTACATCTGGATGTTCGACTGGGTGTCGTAGTGGATCACCTTCAACGGCCGGCCGAGCAGTCCGCCGCCGGCGTTGATCTCATCCACGGCAAGTTGCAGCGCGTAGACCATTGGCGTGCCGGAGGCCGCGATCGGACCAGACTGGTCGTGCAGGCTGCCGACGACGATCGGGTTCTCGGCGCCGAACGCACCGGAGCGAAAAATAGCCGGTGCCGCGATCAACGTCGTCGTGGCTAGGGCCGAGTGCCGCAGGAAGCGGCGACGGGAGAAAGGCATAGACGTCCCCATGTGTTTTTTGATACTGAAAATATTAAGAATACAATATTTGAAAAAGCAAGTTATTTATCGACGCGCAATGATCGAGAAGTCGTAGCCATCGACCTTGGCGAGATAGATAGGGTGCCGGCTCCCGACCACGGATTGTGCTTGATCCCCTCGCGCCGTGCGCTGCTGGAATGTTCGGCCATAGAGGCGCGTCAGCTTGCGCGCATCCAGGCTGGCAGCTTCTTCGATCAGGGCCGCGAGCGAATAGATGCCCTCGTAGCAAGATTCACCAAAGGCATTCACGGGCGGCGGACTATCGCCGAACGCCATATGGTAGCGCTCCAGGAACGCACCATTGTTGCGCGAGCGGATCGACGCATAATAGCTCGAAGTGGCGTAGAGATTTTCCGTTTCGTCCACATCAAGTCCGTACGCGACGGTCTCGTCGATTGCCGAGGAAAAGCGCAGCACGCGCGAACTCAATCCCGCCGCACAGAAGGCCCGATTAAATGCGATGCAGTCGCCCCCGAGGAAATAGGGAAGAACGACGTCCGAATGCGTGACTTTGATCCGGTCCAGCATCTCGTCGAAGTCATGCTGGCCAACGGGTAGGTAGCACTCGCCAGTGACCGTCCCGCCAAAGCGGCCAATCAAGGCGCGCGCAATCTGAAGCGATGAGCGCGGCCATACATAGTCATTGCCGCAGAGGAAATAGCGGCGCGCATGCCTCGATTCCGAAAGCCATTGGATCGCAGGAGCCAGGAGCTCTTCAGCGGTTTCGCCGGTCGCTAAGACGTCCGGCGTCGAGCGGCCCTCGAACTGCGGGGTGTATATGAATGGAACACGGCCGCGGGACGCGCGCGCCACGAAGTCGCGTGCAAAACTGGGCAGCATACCGACGATGCCGTCAACGCCATCAATTTCAATTGCATCGCGCGCGGCCCGGCCGGCGCTCGCGCCAGTTTCTCCGGCATTCACGATACGCAGCTCGACCGGACGGCGAAGAATGCCGTAGATCCGGTTGATTTCGTCGACAGCCAAGCGCCCGCAGGCTTCGGCTGAAGGGGCCCACAGTCCCGCTGCACCGCTTTGGGGGATGAGCAGACATATTCGAACACTACGCAACGGTGGCGTCTCCGGGCTTCCGGACAGACCACTCACGAATCGTGCCAACGGCGATCCGGTCTCGGCGAGACCCGTTTTGCAGCGAAAGCGGCCCGGCCGGGAGGGAAATTGCCGCTTCCTTCGCCGCGGAGCGCAATAACCGCCCATTCATTGAGCAACCGGGAGTACATCTGCTTTCCACTTGCTCCGCTTTATATTCCAATGCAAAGGTTGAATTATCAAATAAACTCCGCCGAGGACCAATAGAGTGGATCTTCCCGACCTCATCCGGGGCGTGAACCGCCTACTCGAGCAGACGCTCGAGGCGGAGCTCAAGCCAAGGGGCATGTCTGCTCACCAGTATCGTGTGCTCGAGGCGCTGACCGAACGGAACGGACTGCCTATGGGCGATCTGGCAACCCGCCTCTTTGTCGATAGTCCGACGCTCACAAAGATTATCGACAGGATGGTGCAGTCGGCCGAAGTTTACCGCGGCCCTGATCCGAATGATCGACGCAAGGTTCTGATCTTCCTCTCGCGCAGAGGAGCGGCGCATTTCGAAGATATTGGTCCACTGATCTCGTCCATTCAGCAGGACATCCTGGACAGGCTCGGCGCATCAGATGCCGCTGCTTTGACGAGCCTGCTCTCCGAACTGCTCGGTGGCTCCGTCTCTTCCCGTCCACGAACGTTTCGCGGACGCGAAAGCTTGAGCTACGATGATAAGGCTGCTTCGAAATGAACAGCGCCAGTTGAAAAGCCGTTTCGCACCTCACTCTCGCGCCGTGACCATGCGCCACAGCGTTTCCGCGAGCACCGCATAGCCCTTGTCGAGCGCGTCCTGTGTTGTGAATTCACGCGGATTGTGACTGAGTCCGCCCTGACTCGGCACGAAAATGAGCGAGGCCGGAACGCGCTTTTGGATCGCCAAAGCGTCGTGGCCGGTGATGGTCTTGAAGGTCTCGATTTTGAAGCCGAGATCCCTTGCCACGGAACGGACCAATTCAACTCCATCCCGATCGAGCGAAGAGGCGGATCTCTTCTCGTCGGCAGCGATCGAGATGCCGACTCCAATCTCGCGAGCCTCGCGTTCGATCCGCTCCAGAAAACGGTCGCTAATTGCGACGACCACGGCTTCGTCTTCGTGTCTGATCTCGAACCAGACCCTGGCCTGGCCTGCGACCACATTTGGCGAATTCGGGTAGACGCTGATGCGCGCCGCGGAGGCGTGCGCGCCGGCGTTTTCGCTGGCCACTTCGACGTAGAGGGCTTCTATCGCACGGGCCGCCGCGCGCAGGGCGTCCCGGCGCAACGGCATCGGCATCGGTCCCGTATGCGAATAGTCGCCCTCGAAGACGACCGATATTTTGCGCGTCATCCATGCGCCGGAAACCGCGGCAACGTCCCCTGAAACCTGCTCGAGCCGATCGCCCTGCTCGACATGAAGTTCCACATAACGTACCGGGCGATATTCGAGTGGAGTGACGCCACAATAGCCGATTGCAGCCAGCGCAGCGCCGAGCGTGACCCCGTCACCGTCTGTACAGGCATAGGCATCCTGCAAGCTTAAGCCGCCGGCGAAAACGGAGCTACCGGTCAGGCTGGGCTGAAACCGAGCGCCTTCCTCATTGGTCCAGTTCGCAACGGCCAAGTTGCGTCTCGCGGCTCCGGGGTTGGCAAGACAGCGCCCCCTAACCTCTTCAACCGCAAGGAGGCCTGCCAGCACACCATAGGCACCATCGTATCGACCACCCGTCGGCTGGGAATCGAGGTGCGAGCCGGTGATCACAACGTCGTTCGACCCAGGTTCAATAATTGCGACGCCGAACATGTTGCCAATCCCATCGATCCTCGGGACGAGGCCGCGGTTACCGATCTCGCGCAAAAAGAGGTCCCGCGCCTGCTTGTCAGGTGCGGTCGCTGCAAGCCTGCAGACCCCGCCATCATCCGTCGCGCCGATGGCGGCAAAGCTCGTGATGAGATTGCGTAACTCGGTCATGTCCTATCCAAATGGGCGATCCAGTTCTTCAGCTCCGACCGGCCTTGCATCCATGGACCTGAACGAGCCCCTCAGGCCGGCGCGATCGCGCCCAACTCCTCGTCGCAAGCGGAGATGAACATATCTGCATGGTCGGTGCCGAAACACAGAGGCGGGCGAATCTTCAGCGTGCTGCCGAATGGTCCGGCAGCGCCGATCAGGAAGCCGCGCTGGCGCAGGCGGTTAATCAGCGTGATCGCGAGCTCCGGCGCCGGTTCCATGCTATCGCGATCAATGACCAGCTCGAGGCCGATGAACAGGCCGGCGCCGCGAACATCCCCGATCTGGATGCGACGATTGCCGATCTCAAGCAATCCGTCCATCAGATGACGTCCAACCTCGCGCGCATTCTGCAACAGGCCCTCGTCCTTGATCACGTCGAGCACGGCAAGCCCTGCCGCAGCGGCCACCGGATTGCCGCCGAACGTGTTGAAGTACTTCACGTCCGCGGCAAAGCGATCAAGCAGCGGCGCACGCAGAGCGACGCCTCCCATCGGAAAGCCGTTGCCCATGGGCTTGCCCATGGTCACGATGTCGGGGACGACACCATGGCGCGCGAAGCCCCACATTGCTGCACCGGTGCGACCGAAACCGGGCTGCACCTCGTCGGCGATGAACACCCCCTGGTGTTCGTGGACGAGCTCAATGGTCGGCGCGAGGAAGCCGGCGGGTTCGGCGTAGACACCATCGCTCGAAAAGATTGTGTCCACCAGCAGCCCAGCAAAGCCAACACCGCTTCGCTCGAGATCGGCAATCGCCGCCGCAACATCGTCGGCGAAACGTCTGCCGGGATCACCGACAGGATTGCGGAACATCTCTGGCGCCGGTACCACCCGCACATGGGACGGCGATGGCTGGCCGGGACGTGAGGACGGCGATACGTCGGTCACGGCTGCGGTGTTGCCGTGATACGCCGTCTCCGTGACGATGAAGCCGGCCCGGCCGGTCGCGACCGTCGCGATCCGCAGCGCGAGATCGTTGGCCTCGCTCCCGGTGCACGTCAGCACCAGATGACCGATCTCGGATGGAAATGTCGCCAGCAGGCGCTCCGCATAGGCGTCGACGACGTCGTTGAGATAGCGCGTGTGGGTGTTAAGCATGCCGACCTGGCGGCGAATGGCCTCGACGATTCGAGGGTGCGAGTGCCCGACCGACGGGACGTTGTTGTAGAGATCGAGATATCGGCGACCCTCGACGTCGAACATGTAGACGCCTTCGGCGCGTTCCATCCGGATCGGCTCCTGGTAGAACAGGACCGAAGCCTTGCCGAACGATCGCAGTCGTCGTTGCACCTGCTCCCCGAGTTCGGCGCCGATCGCCGACGCCCGGCTCTGGTCGAAGGCGTTCAACGCCAGAATTTCTCGTTCCTGCTTCACCGCACGCCTCCTCTGACCGCGCCTTGCGCAAGTCAAAGCGACCGCTGCAGCGATCGTGCCGCAGCCATTCTACGGTCAGCTTGGAGAAATGTGCGAATTCCCACAACGTCGAGCTGCACGGAGGCAAGAAACATCGGAGCCTCAGACATCCAACCTCGCGCCTCTAGAAATATACAATCAATATCAATGCAATACTGGCAAGCGAGTCATGACCTGCAGAGATAGTGTGCATGTGGCTGCCCAAAATTTGAGGGACTTGCCACATAATTAGTGTATCTTTCCAAGCCGCCGCGAGAAAGACTTCCTCGTCCCGACGGCCGAGGCAGATGAGGACATCTGAATGACGAGCGAGCCGCTACAGACCAGTGACGCTTCCGCGGCCGACAAACGGCCGCGAAAGAGCGATGGCGATCGCCTCTCGAAGCTGGCGCGACACAAGCACATCGTCGCGCAGCTCACCGCCGCCCCTACTCTGCGCGCCTCAGAGATTGCGGCGGTGCTTGGCGTCTCCGGCGAAACCATACGTCGAGACCTAGTGGAGCTTCAGGAACAGAAGCTCATCAACCGAACCTATGGCGGCGCTTCGCGCCCGTTTGCGCTCGAGCCAGCGCTCACCGATCGCAAGGCGCTCATGATCGCCGAACGCGAAGCGATCGCCGCCGTGATCGCCGACCTCGTTCTGCCGAACGAAGTGCTGATGCTGGCCGCCGGCGCCACGACGTTTCATGTCGCCAGACGACTGGCTTCGCGCGCGCGCGACATCACGGTGATCACGCACGACTATGCGATTGCGGGCGCGCTCGCGGTCAATCCATCGATCCGGGTGCTGTGCTGCCCGGGCCGCTATCACCCGGCCGAAGGCTATGTGTTCGGCACCCAGACGATCGCCAACATCAACAGCTACGAGGCCAACCGCGCCATCGTGAGTGCGACAGGCATCAGCGCCCGGGGCGCCAACGATGCAGATGACGAGGCCGGCGCGATCTACGGCGCGATGGTCAAGCGCGCCGCGGAAGCGATCCTTGTCGCCGATCACAGCAAGTTCGACCAGCGCGCCCTGACCGTGTTTGCGCAATGGACCGATATCGACCGTCTGGTTACCGACCGGCAACCGGAAGGATCTCTGGCAACGGCACTCCGCGAAGCCGGAACGGAGTTGATAGTTGCCCAACCCTGAGAAAGACCAAACCATGGCAAGCCTCACATCTCTTGCGTCTCGCGAGGAGTTCCTTGATGGTGACGGTGACGAGGGTCCTGCACCGCATCAGCGAACCAGGATTGGACGCCTGGATCTCGAACTCATCGAGCCGCATCAAGCCTTCACCCGCAGCTGGAAACGCACCTCCAGCATCCTCGATGCGTCCTATGTGCTGGTATTTCCCCTGACCGGATGCGTGGCATTCAGCCAGGACGGCCGCGTCGCCATTGCCCGGGCCGGCGAATATGTCCTGCTCAGCGAACTCGCCTCCTACGAATTGTCGTCCGACAAGAGCGCGCGCTTTCTGGTGCTGCGGATCCCGGCCGCGGAGCTGCGCGGACGCCTCGTCTCGATCGAGGATCATGTCAGCCGGCGCTTCAAGCCGAACGAACAGATGACCCGCCTTCTGGCCGGAATGATCGGAAGCGTGGCCGAGTTGTTCATCGAGTTTCCGGCGCCGAATCCGCAGGCGCTCGCGACCGAAGTTATCAGCTTCGTGGCACTCACGATCGGCTCGGAGGACCGGGGCGCCGCCACGGACGTCCGCAATGCGCGCTATCATCTGCGCCGCAGGATCGTCGATTTCATTGAAAGCCATCTCGGCGACCAGTCGCTGTCCCCGAAGAAGATCGCGGCCAGCAGCCGCATCTCGCTGAGCTATCTCTACAGCCTGTTCACGGACAACGAGACCACGGTCAGCCAGTTCGTGCAGACCAAGCGGCTGCAGCGCGCCTACGAAATCCTGGTTGCTGATCCCAGGGGCCACCGTACCGTGTCGGAGGTCGCCTACGAAGTGGGATTCAAGAACGTGTCGCACTTCTCGCGCTGCTTCAGCCGTCATTTCAAGGTGGCCCCGCGTGACGTTCGCCAAGCCCCGGAAGCGGGATCGCAGCCGGGCGCAAATACCCGCACCGCCGAACCGAACGGATCGTCCTCGCCGCGAATAGCCTCGTCGCGAAGGGCTTTCGGGTCCCCGTATTGGGACGTCAACAAGCAAGAGCTTCGCGAGACGGTCTAGAGCCGACATTCCCAAGGCCAGCCGTTGCGCCGCTCATGCGCGACGTGCTTTCCCATGGAGCCATGCATTGGACGATATTCAAGACCAGATTTCCGCGAACGAACTCGCGTCGTTCTTCCATGAACTCGCCGACGTGGCCGGCCGGATCGCGCGGACCCACTTTCGCTCCAGCGTCGATTTCGAACGCAAGCAGGATCTGACGCCGGTGACGATCGCCGATCGCACGATCGAAGTGGAATTGCGGCGCCTAATCGGCGCGCGCTTCCCCGATCACGGCATTCTCGGCGAGGAGATGGGATCGACCCCGGGCGATCGCTACACCTGGTATCTCGATCCGATCGACGGAACGAAAAGCTTCATTTCCGGAATGCCGCTGTTCGGCACACTTGTCGCGCTTGCCGACGAGCGCAAGGGCGCGGTCGTCGCCGGCATGATCGACATGCCGGCACTGGCAGAACGATGGTACGGCACATCGCGCGGTGCGACGTTCAACGGCAAGCCGGCCAAGGTGAGCCGCACGGCGAGATTGGAGGACGCTCAGATCTATACATCATCGCCGGACTTCTTTACGCCGCAGGACTGGGCCCGCTACGACATACTGAGCAAGAAGGCCATGTTCCGGCGATTTGGCGGCGATTGCTATCAATATGGCCTGCTGGCGTCCGGCCATTGCGATCTCGTCGTAGAGACGTCGCTCAAGTCGTTCGACTTCATGGCATTGATCCCCGTGGTCGAGGGGGCCGGCGGAGTCATCCGTGACTGGGATGGGCGGCCACTCACGCCGGACTCCGACGGGCGCGTAATCGCCGCGGCGAACGACAGCCTGCTCAAGCAGGCCCTGAGCGTCCTAAAGCAATAGGCACAAGAGGCGGCCGGGGCCGCCTCACACCAGCCGCAGCCAGCTGTCCCAGCGCGGGTCATACATCACGTCGTGGGCGCGCATGTATTTCCAGACGCCATACTTTTGGTAGTCGAAATCCCAGCTGTTGAGCTTGCGGTTGACCACCGCCCATGAGGCCCACTTCATGTCCGCGAGCGCACGGTTGAGAATGACGCGCGCGATCATCTGCGGACGAACCTCGCCCAGATATTGCTCGATGAGCGATTCCGTCAGCTTCTCGTCAAAGAACATCTCGGCAAACAGCACGCCGAGCTCGTAGCTGCGCTCGTTGTTGGAGGCAAATTCGTAGTCGATCAGCTTCATTGGCCTCGGCGCGCCGGCCTCCGCCGAAATGAGGAAATTCCCCGGCATCGGGTCGTTGAAGCACGGCACGAGGTCGAGCCCGGACGCCAGGAAGGCCGACTTGGCCTGATTGTAGCGGTGCATCAGCCAGGGCATGTCCTGCGGGAAATGCGCCCCCAGCTCCTTGCCCTGCTCGATGTGTTCCTCGATCATGTCGAAGATCGTCTTGGTCTGGCCGAGCTTGGGGCCGCCATGCAGACGGCGATAGAGATCGAGAACGTCGGACTGGATGGCGGCATCGCCGAAATCCGCATTCGTGCAGGCGCGATAGCCCTCCAGAAATTCGCTGATCTCCAGCCCGTCCGCCGCGTCGAAGAAGATCACCTCCGGCCCGACACCCATGGCATGGGCATTGCGCGCGGCCTCGTTGGCGGTGACGCGATCGATGAACATTTCCGAGCCCTCGCCCGGCACCTTGACGAAATAGCGGCGCCCGTCGCCGGAGATCTCGACAAGCCAGTTCTGGTTCGACAGGCCGCCGACCAGCGGCGCATAGGTGCCCTGCTTGCCGCGCCATTGCGGAACGCGGGCGATTGCGGCTTCGAGGTTGCGTTCGTGAACTGTGGTCGCCTCGCCAACTTGTCTGCGAACAGTCATGCGATCCTCCGAAGCATCTCGCCAAAGCGGGGCTCCCGAACCACCATGCGGCAGCGCACGAAGCGCCAACTGGCGAATTTGTAGAACTCCAGCGTATTGCGTGCCGATTTGGCGGCAAGCAGCGCGCCGATCAATCCCCAGCGCAGATCGTCAGCCACGCCATAAATCCGTGCACGGTTGAATGCCCCCTCCTCGAACGTCCCGGTGCTGCGGGTGAAGACGTCGCGCGCCTCGGGCTCCTGTGCACAGGCCTCGACGAGGAAGCTGCCGATATCCTCCAGCGGGTCGGCCGTCGTCGCGCGATCCCAGTCGATCAGACGAACCTCGCCTGCATCACTGATCAGGATATTCGAGACATTGCCATCACCGTGGATCGGCACCGCCGCGATATCAAGCGACCGGAACGCGTCGGCCGCAAACCGCAACTCCTTGACCAGCCATTCGGCGTCCGACGGCAACTGGGCTTTCGCGGCCGCCGCAGCAGCATAGAAATGCTCGATCTCGTCAAAGACGGTCTTGCGGCGTGGCAGCGGTGGTCCGGATTGAAACAGGCGCATCGCCGCAATGACGGCGTCGACGATGTCGGGCTCGAGCATCCGCTCCAATGTGCCGACCCGCCAGCCCTGGTTGAGATCCTCCATCACCAGCAGGCCTACATCCGAATCGGCCATGAGCACCTTTGGGCCGATGCCGAGATCGGATGCACGCTGCGCCGCCTCGAAGGCGCACGGCACGTCGATATAGAGCTCCGCATCGCGATCCATGGCCTTGATAAAGATGCTGTCACCACCGCCTTTCCGGGTGGCGCGCCAGGGAAAGCCGTCGACGCCTCGCCAGCTTGGCGAAGCCAGGATCGGGATCGCGGGTTCGATCACGATGTCTTCGGACCCCCATCCAGGGAGCCCGGCAATGAAATTCCGGATGATGGCCAGTTCCGTTCCAGATTGACTCATGGTGACTTCTGATCTCTTGCGCTTGCCGTCTGGCCGACCTTCATGTCCGCCAAATTTGATCAACCAGATTTTGATCAGGCAGATTTTGATCAAGACAGATGCAAAAGGGATGCCTCGCGCTCCACCAAATCATGCCGTTGAAGCAGCGGCCCTACCCCAACGCAGGCTATGTTCGCTATCCGGGACAGTGATCCGGGACGCTACCCATTGAGGCCACTATGTCTGCTGCAGAACTGATCGGGATGAGCCTTGCCGAATTGACCGGCGCTTATGCCTCGCGCGCGCTATCGCCGGTGGAGGTGCTGCGGGCCACAATCAACCATTCCGAGAACGTCAATGGCGCGATCAACGCCCTGTTCAGCTTCCGTCCTGAGCAGGCCATGGCCAGCGCGCGGCAATCGGAGGCGCGATGGAAGGCGGGAGCTGCGCTGGGTCCGCTCGATGGCGTTCCGATGACCGTCAAGGACAGCGTCGCCATGGCCGGCTGGCCCTATTTTCACGGTATCGGCGCCAACCGCGCCCTGCCACCCTCAAACTACGATTCACCACCGGCCATCGCATTGCGCGAGGCCGGGGCGGTGATCTTTGCAAAAACCACCATGCCGGATTGCGGCCTTATGGCGTCCGGCATCAGCTCGCTGCACGGCATCACTCGCAACCCCTGGGGGCTTGCCTGGAACACCGGCGGCTCGTCGGCCGGCGCCGGCGCGTCGGTCGCGGCCGGTGCCGGATATGTCTCCGTCGGCACCGACATCGCGGGCTCCGTCCGCCTTCCGGCCGCGCATTGCGGCCTCGCCGGACTGAAACCCACCCACGGACGAGTGCCGCATCTGCCGGCTGACACCATGCGCATGGCCGGCCCGATGGGTCGCAGCGTCGACGACATCGCCCGCCTGCTGACCGTGCTGACGCGGCAGGACGAGCGCGACACCTGGAGCCTCCCCGCCGACGGCATGCGCTATCACGAGCGCCTCGGGCGCGATGTGAAGGGATTGAAGATCGGCGTCCTCACCGACATGGGCTTTGGCATGAAGCCCGAGGCGGCCGTGCGCGAGACCGTCGAGGCGGCCGGACAGCTGCTGGCCGGAGCTGGCGCCAGCGTCGAACCGTTCGTCTCGCCGCTCGATCATGACGCCTACGAGGCCATCGACCTGTTCCTGCAGGTCCGCGGCTATCTCGAATACATCTCCCTGCCCCCACACGGCGACACGCCAGGCGATATCAACCCCTACGTTCGCGCGTGGTCGCTGGGCGGAGCGAAGCACTCAGGCATCGACCTCTACCGCGCCTTGGGCCGGATCGCCAAGATGAAGGCGGCGCTGCTCGCGGCCTTCGAAGGCTGGGACTATGTCATCTCGCCGGTCATGCCGGTGGTGAACTTTCCGGCGGAGGAGCCTGGCGTCTCCCGCGAGATGCCGCTTGAGCACACGCTGTTCACGGCCATGTTCAACCAGACCTGCCAGCCCGCCTCCACGGTCAACATGGCGTTCGATTCCCGCCATCTGCCGATCGGCGTGCAGGTCATCGGCCATCGCTTCGACGATCTCGGCGTGCTGCAGGTGACCAAGGTGCTGGAGGACATGCGGACCGTCAAGATGGACTGGCCGTTCAAGCCGCGGCCCTGAGGCCTCCAGGGCCGGACAAAAAAAACGTCGAAAACAACCCCATGCACAGTAGAGAGCCGCAAGCGCCCCTTGCGGATTTTACGAAATACGTTTGACACGTCGGGCAAAACACTGGCATGATGTCATCGTCACACTTTGCGATTTCGTTTTACGGAATGTCCACCCCTGCTCCTTGCCGGCGTCGTGCCCTACCGCGCGAGCGGTTTAGTCCTATGATCCCAAGCTGACTTACGCTGCTCGAGGCTATGAGCCGTAGCTCTCGACGAGGGATAGCCCGACGAAGCGTCACCGTCGAAGCACCCAAGCAGATGATGCGGTCCAAGCCTGTGCACAGTGTTAGCCGAGATGAGTTAAGCC
This sequence comes from Bradyrhizobium cosmicum, assembly GCF_007290395.2. Taxonomy (NCBI): domain Bacteria; kingdom Pseudomonadati; phylum Pseudomonadota; class Alphaproteobacteria; order Hyphomicrobiales; family Nitrobacteraceae; genus Bradyrhizobium; species Bradyrhizobium cosmicum. The sequence continues at coordinate 4,724,047 of NZ_CP041656.2, forward strand.
GGCAGCGACAGGTCGGCCGTTGTAGCATCCCCGTGCGAACTTCGCCCGCTCGCAGCGCATCGCGGCAAGAGGCAGGCGCTGAGGAAGGTCAGGCTCACCCGGATGGGCTGACCGCCGGCGCGGTCGATCCGTCACGATAGCCGTCGCGGCTGCGCACTTGTCGAACCTTCCGACAACGTCAGCATCGCCGTGAATTAGCTGATGCAGGTCCCTTTTCGCGCCCTGCTCAGTTCTCGTCCTGCCACCTGCGCAGATCTGTCTGGTCATGATAGGCCATACGGTCCGGCGTGGTGATGAATTCCATCGTCGTGCCCCATGGCATGCGGCAGTAGCAGACCTTGTTTCCAGGACCTTTCTCGGTTGCGTAGGGAATAGCGCGCGGCGCAGTGAGGGGTGTGCCTCCCGCCTTCTCGAAGCGCTCGACCGATGCGTCGATGTCGTCGGTGTAGAGAGCGAAGTGCGTGATGCCGAAGTCGCTCGCCCGGATCGGCTTGGCTTGCTCAGGACCGTGCATTTCGAAGAGCTCGATATCGGGTCCGGTTCCGATCTTGACCATCGCCTGGGCACGCACGACCGTTCCGGGAAAAGCGCCGACGGCCCGCTCGAATTCGGATCCCTGCCGCGGCGGATCCTGCGGTCCAAAGGACTGGTAGATGACCTGGCCGCCGAAAGCTTCCACCAGGAACGCTTTTGCCGCTTCGATGTCGGGCACCGTGATGCCGATATGATTGACGCCGCGAATGACGGGTGCGTTCATGACAGTCTCCTTCGATTTATTCGATCCGCCCGGCCCGACACGGCGCGGGCGCTGAGTTTCAATTGGCCTTGAGGAAATCGATCAGGGCGGTTGCGACTTCATCCGGCCGCTCGTCCGCGACATAGTGGCTGCACCGCGCGATCGAGCCGCCCCTCACATCGGTGGCGAACTCCTTGAGCATCGGCACCATCTGCGCACCGAACCGCTGGTCTCCGCCGAGGCCAAGCACAGGTCGCGAGCGGCTGCTTCTTGTATTCCAGCGCGGCCGCATGGTCAGCGGCGAAGGCGCGGTACCACTCCATGCCGCCGCGCGTGCGGCCAGGAAGCGCCATCGCCTTGGCGTAGATCTCGATGTCCGCCGGATTGAAGCTGCTGTGATCGTAAAACCGCTCTGCCATGAAGGCCGACAGATAGTCATATTCACGGCCATAAAGCAGGCGCTCGGGCAGGTCCCGGCTCATATGGAAGCCGAAATGCCAGAGCCTTGCGGCCGTCGCCTCCCATCCAGTCCAGCCGGGAAGCGGAACGTCGAGGACGGCCAGGTGGGTAACAGCCTTCCGATGGATGGCGGCCTGCGGCAAGGCGACCATTCCGCCGATGTCATGACCGCACACGGCGTAGCGTTCGTGCCCAAGGGCAACCATCACTTCATGCGCGTCGCGCGCCATCGTCGCCTTGTCATAGCCGTCGAGCGGACAGTCCGAAAAGCCCGCGCCGCGCAGATCCATGGCCACCACGCTGAAATCATCGGCCAGCAGCGGCATTACCTTGTGCCATTCCCACCATGTTTCCGGCCAGCCGTGAAGCAGAAGGATCGGCGGGCCTGAGCCTCCCGTGACGGCGTTGATCTTGATGCCATTCACCGGCACCAGCTGCTGGGTAAACCCCTTCAAAGTTGCGATCATGATCGCTTTCCAGTCAGATGTTGACGTTCACAGAGCTCGTGGCCAGCGCTCAGGGCTGGTCGAAATCGGTGGCGATCGTGATGTCGCGCCAGGCGTCAATATCGCTGCGGAAGGCAGCCAGCTTTCGCTCGGCGATCGCGTGCGCGATCGGGCCGAGCGGCAGATGAAGCGGGGCGTCATCTGCATCGACTGCCTGCAGGATCACCGCAATCGCCTTGTCGGGATCGCCCGCCTGATTGCCGTTGTTGGTTTCGCGATAGTGCTTGCGCGAGCTCGCGGCGTATTCCGGCATCCCGTTGGCCGCCATCGTGATCGAACGGCCAAGAAAATCAGTGCGAAACGGCCCGGGTTCAACGATCAGCACGCGAATGCCGAACGGCTCCAGCTCGCCGGCGAGCGCTTCGGAAATCCCCTCCACGGCAAACTTGGCAGCGTTGTAATAACCTCCTCCGCCGCCGCCCGCGATGCCCGCGCCGGACGACATGTTGACGATCGTTCCGCCCGAACGTCGCAGGACCGGCAAGGAGGCTCTGGTGGTTTCGATCAGACCGAAGACGTTCACCTCGAACATCGGCCGATATTCCTCGGGCGTGCCTTCCTCAATCGCGCCGAACAGTCCGTAGCCGGCATTGTTCACGAGCACGTCAAAACCGCCAAAGGTCTCGACCGCCTTTGCGACCGCTGCTGAGGCCGCTGCCGCATCGGTCACGTCGAGTGGCAAAGTGATCATGCGACCGCCGAAGGGCTCGGCCATGTCCTCGATCGTCTTGACATTGCGGGCCGTCGCGATGACCCGATCGCCGCGGTGTGCTGCAGCGAGCGCGAGCCGCTGGCCGAAGCCGCTTGAGCAGCCTGTGATGAGCCAAGTTTTCATGACTTCTTCTCCGAGTTGTTTTCAGACGACGCCACGCTGTCGCCCCGCCGCAAACCGTCATATCGGCCATGATCGACCAGTTTTTCTCTCCGAGAGGGAATCCACGGAAGGACGCCCCCAGACGATGTCGGAAAACTAGGTGCTTAGATTTGTTCTTTAACTGACATAATTGTACTCTCAGCGTTCAGTTTTGTTCGGGTGATCGCGATGGAATGGAGTGACGTCAGAATCTTCCTTGCTATTGCGCGATCCGGCACGCTCGGAGGCGCCGCGCGTTCTCTCCAGACAAGCCATCCGACCGTCAGCAGGCGCCTTCGCGCACTTGAGCAGGCGATCGGTCACACGCTCTTCCAGCGCACAGCGGACGGTCTTGTTCTGACCGAAGAGGGCCACGGGGTCATCGCGCTGGCCGAGCAAATGGAAGAAGGCGCGCTGGCCATCGAGCGCCGGCTAGCAGGGCAGGAACAGAATCTCAAAGGCAGTCTGCGCATTTCGTCAGCGGACTGGTTTGGGGCCTATGTCCTCCCTCCTATCCTGGCGGATTTCTCGAAAGCCTACCCCAATGTCGATGTCGAGATCCTGACCGGCACACGCCGGGTCAACCTTGCCCAACGGGAGGCTGACGTCGCTTTTCGTATCGTGCCGTTCGACACTGCCGATGTGGTTCAGCGGCGGCTCTTCAGGCTCGAATACGGCGTCTACCTCGCCGAAGAGGCGGCTGATCCCAAATATGGCGATGGCACCGGTTTCCGGCTGATCACCCATGACACATCCACGGGCCGTTTCCCTGACATCGCGTGGCTCATCGAGAGTTTCCCCAACGCAAGACCGGTCCTGCGATCGAACAACCGCAACGTCCAGGGGCGCATGTGCAGGCAAGGCGTCGGCATCGCCGTCCTGCCCCGGGTGGTCGGCAATCAGATCCCGGGTATCCGCAGACTGGAACTGCCGACGCCGCCGCCAGCGCGAGACATCTGGATGGGATACCACCGGGACCTACGGCGTCTTGAGCGTCTTCGCGCATTCATCTCGACGGTATCGGACCATCTCGTGAACGCGACCGCATAGCACGAAAAGAAGAAGTTTATGAGCTCTCGGCCCCGTCTCTAGGCCGCCGCCTGCGCCTGATTGCCATCGAGAAGATGGCAGGCGGCAAGGCGCCCGGGCGAATGCTCGACGAGCGCCGGCGTCTCCACCCGGCAACGGCCGAATGCCTTCGGGCAGCGCGACGCAAAGCTGCAGCCGGCCGGGATGTCGATCGGGCTGGGCGGCTCGCCCTCCAGCAGGAAGTCGGAGGGATCAAAGGGCTTCTGCTCCAGCGTCGGGGCTGCCGACAGCAACGCCTTGGTGTAGGGATGCTGCGGATCGAAGAACAGATGGTGGTTGTCGGCAATCTCGACCATCTCGCCGAGATACATCACCGCGATCCGCGTGCAGACCTTCCGCACCATGGCCAGATCGTGCGAGATGAAGACGTAGGTGAGGTCGTTCTTTTCCTGCAATTTGGAGAACAGCTCGATCAGCCTGCCCTGCTCGCGCTGGTCCAGTGCAGACAGGGTCTCGTCGAGGATCAGGAGCTTGGGATCGAGAATCAGGGCTCGTGCGATCGAAATGCGCTGGCGCTCGCCGGTCGAGAGCGCGTTCGGCAACTGATCGTACAGTTCGGCAGCAAGACCGACTTCGGCCATCGCCGCGATCACCCGCTTCCGCAAATCGGCACGCGGGATCCGGCCCCGGATCAGGAGACTTTCCTCGATCATGCGGCCGACCGTGGTGCGCGGCGGCAAGGCATTGTAGGGATCCTGCAGGAGAAGCTGGAACTCGTTGCGCTTGCGGATCAGGTCGCGCGATGACAGCGCGCCGAGCGAGGTGCCGTTCAGCACGATGCCGCCGCTGTCGGGCGTCTCCAGCCAGGCCAGCAGGCGGGTCAGGGTCGACTTGCCGCAGCCGGATTCGCCGACGATGCCGAAATTCTCGCGCGGCATGATGTCGAGCGTCACGCTGCGCACGGCTTGCACGCTGCTGTAGGTGTTGAATGTGCCGCGTTTGCGGGCACGATAGGTGCGATGGACATTCTCCACCTTCATCAACGGGATCTCGCCTTGAGCCTGACGGCGGGCCAGCGGCCCCTCCGCCGTTTCCCACATCCGCGGCACGCTCGCGATGGCCTTGCGCGTGTAGTCGGATTGCGGCGCAGCCAGCAGTTCGGCGAAGGCCTGTTGCTCGACGAATCGGCCCTGGTACAGCACGGCCGTCCGATCGCCGAACTGCCCGAGTGTCGGCAAGGACGAGGACAGATAGATCGTCGCCATCTTGTGCCGCGTGCAGAGGTCATGGAGCAGGGCCACGATCTGCGCGGCAATGGTGACGTCCAGCGGCTGGGTCACGTTGTCGGCGATGAGCACGGCGGGTTCGGCGCAAATGGCATCCACGATCATCGCGCGCTGCATCATGCCGCCGGAGAATTTCGACGGATAGTCCCAGTAACGTTCCTTGGGCGATGGGATGCGCACCTCGCCGAGCAGCTGCATGACCCGGTCACGACACTCGCGCCCGTTCCATTCAGGCCTGACGCTGTGCAGCTTCTCCGCGATCTGGACGCCGACCGGCACGGTCGGATCCAGCGAACTCTGGGGCTTGGAGCCGATATAGGCGATGTCACGCCCGATCCGGACTTCGCGCGCTCCGGCGCCGAGGATGTCGTGTCCTGCGAAGGCGACCCGACCGGCGCGATATTCCAGGCTCTCCGGCAACCAGTTCGCCAGCGCGCGGCTCAGCACCGTCTTGCCCGCCCCGCTCTCGCCGTAGATGCCGAAAATCTCCGACGTGCTGAGACGAAAGCTGATGTGATCGAGAATGGGAGCCGCGCCCGGCGTCGTGGCGCCAACCGTCAGATCGTCGATTTCGAGGATGAGGGAGAGATCCATCTCAGAGACCTCCATAGATGCGGTTGCGCGCCTTTTCCAGCGCCGAACCCATGAGGTTGATCGAGGTGAGCGCGACGGCGAGGAAGATGCCTGGAATGGTCCCGATCCACCAGGCATTGAGCAGATATTTGCGGGAATCGGCGATAATGCTGCCAAAGCTTGGGGTCGGCGGCTGAATGCCGAGCCCAAGGAAGCCCAGGATTGCTTCGAAGATCATCATGCGGGCGACATCGAGCACCGCGACGAACGCGATCGGCGGCAGGATGTTGGGCGCCGCGAACAGCAGCAGGATACGCCAGTCCCCTGCCCCAAGCACGCGCAAGCCGCGCACATATTCCTTGCCGCGTTCGGCGACCGCGGCACTGCGGGCCACGCGCGCGTAGAGCGGCCAGCCGGACAGCGCCAGCACGATGATGATGGTCGGGACTGTCGGCCGCGACACGCCGAGAATGGTGATCGCCAGGATGATCATCGGAATCGAGAGCTGGGCGTCGGTGATCCGCATGATGATGGTGTCCCACCACTTGCCCTTGAAGCCCGCGAACAGGCCGAGGCCACAGCCGATGACGAAGATCAGGACCACGGTGACGACGCCGACCAGCAGCGAGTAGCGCAGCCCGATCAGGCTGCGCATCAGGATGTCGCGGCCGAGCTGATCCGTGCCCAGCAAATGATCCCAGGTCCACTTGTCGCCCAGATAGACCGGCGCCAGAAACTTGTCCTTTACCACCATCTTGGTGGCGCTGACCGAGGACACTTCAGGATAGATCGCGGACGCGAGCAGCAGCGCGATGAAGACGAAGAAGCCGATCTTGAAGCTCGACATGCCCCAGGCTGCAGCCAGGATCCGCCGATTGACCGACCGGATACGGGCCAATCGAGGTTCAAGCTCCGCTGCGATGACCGTGGTCGCCGTCATGGTCAGATCTCCACGCGAGGATCGATGAGATAAGCGACCAGATCCACGATGATATTGATGAAGACAAACACCGCGCTGGTCGTGATGGCGATGCCCTGGATGACCGGGAAATCACGCCCGACCACGGAGACGACGGTCAGATTGCCGAGGCCCGGATAATCGAAGATGTATTCGATCACCAGCACGCCGCCGATCAGGGTCGAAAGCTGGATGCCGAGCAAATTGACCAGCGGCACCGCGGCATTGCGTAGCGCGTGAGAATAGACGATGCGGCGCCGCGACAGGCCGCGAACCCGGGCTTCGTCGATGAACGGCGCCTGCATCACCTCGCCGAGTGACGTCGTCAGCGTCCGGATGATGAAGGGCGCGATCTCCACCGCCAGCACCAGGGCCGGCAGAATGACATAGGAGAAGCCCTGGTAGCCGAGCGCCGGAAGCAGCTTCAGCTTGATCGATAGAAACAGGATCAGAACGATCGCGAGCCAGAAATTCGGGATCGACACGAACAGCGACTGCATGCCGAACGCCAGGGCGTTCTGCCATCCATGCTGATGCAGGCCGCCGGCTATTCCGACCGGAAACGAGATCAGCAGCGCGAACAACAAGGCCATGCCGCCCAATTGCAGCGTGAACGGCAAGCGTTCAAGAATGAGGTCGGTCACCAGCGCCATGTCCGACTTGGTCGGATCGACATATTGCCCGCCGGCCGCAATCATGCCACTACGCGGCCGAAGATAGGATTGCCCGAGATCGCCCTGGAGCAGGCCGCGCATGTAGCGACCGTATTGGACGATGATCGGATCGCGCAGCCCCATCTTGGTCGCCACCTTCTCGACCACATCGGGCGGCGCCATGCCGCCGACGATCAAACGAACAGGATCGCCCGGCACCACGCGCAACAGCGTAAAGATGATCAACGAGGTGATGACGACGATCAGGAGGCCCTGCGCGATCCGCTTGACCAGGAATTCCAGGATCAACATCGGGAAGAGCTATCCTTGCATTCGTCGGAAATTCCGGCAGGCCGGGTCGTCCGACCTGCACCCGACCATAGAAACCGATAGGTCGGACAGGCCCGACCTATCGGAGCAATCATCATGCCAGCGTGGCTTTGGTCATGTCCTGCATGCCGTTCGGATAGATGTAGAGGCCGTCGAGCTTCTTGCTGTAGGCGTGGATGAAGACCGACGTGAACAGCGCGAGTGCCGGTGCCTTCCTGGCGATGGTCGGAAGCGTCTCGGTCTGGAGGATCTTCTTGCGTTCTTCGATGGAGGTCGCGTTGCGCTCCTTGTCGAGCACCGCGTCAATGTCCTTGTCGACGATTCCGGTGATACGCTTGGACGAGGAATGGAAGTGGGTGCGCAGCACCAGATCGGGCTCGGGCGAACCCGTGCACCAGCCGCAGTCGATCATGTTGCCTTCGCCGCCGCCGGGCTTGTCATAAAGCAAATTGCCCCAAGCCGCGACCTCGAGCGTCTGGAGATTGACCTTGAAACCCTGCTCCTGGAGCATGCCGGTGATCAGCTCGGCATATTCCTTGGTCTTCGGATAGAACCCGACAGACGTGTAATAGGTGAGTTCGGGAAGGCCCTGGCCCTTCGGGAAGCCAGCTTCCGCCAACAGCTTCTGGGCCTTTGCCGGATCGAATTCCGGATATTCGGCAACCTCCGTATAGCCGAACTTCACCGGCGAGATGTGCGCCTTGGAATAGGTTCCGGAGACGCCGAGAATCTCAAGGATCTGCTTGCGGTCGATCGAATGGCACGCCGCGAGACGAACGCGGGGATCGTCGAACGGCTTCTTGGAGCAGCGGAAGAATAGATACTTGTTCTCGACCGACACCGCCTTGTGGATGTTGAAGCGCGCATCCTTGGAAATGGTCTCGACCTGCTCCTGCTCCAGCCGCTCGATGATGTCCGCCGAGCCATTCAGCAACGACAGCGTCCGGGTCGTGGTGTCGCCGACGAAATGATACTCGACGCCGGGAATTTTCGGCGCACCGAGGAAGAAGTCGGCGTTGGCAGTGAGAACAGTGGTGTCGCCCTTCTGCTCGACATATTTGTACGGCCCGGTGCCGTTCATGCGAGCCGACAGCTGCGCCTTGTTGGCAATGTCCTTGGCGGACATGATCGGCAGGAACGAGGAGAGATAATAGTAGAGCGCCGCCGGATAGCCGTGCGCCTTGGTGTTGATGCGGCAGGTGAAATCGTCGACGATGTCGACGGTGACGAGGCCCGGATACCACTGCGCCGGCCGGTCGGGCAGACAGCCATATTCATAGGTCGCCTTGACGTCGGCTGCTGTAAAAGGCGTGCCGTCATGAAACTTGACGCCCTTCCGCAGCTTCACTTCCATCGTGGAGCCATCGATGGGCGTCATCGACTCAGCCAGCTCGAAGATCAGCTCATCCGGCTTGTCCGGCTTCATCGGCGCCCGCGTCAGATAGCCGAACACGAACCCTTCGACGATGAGCTGACCAAGATTGGTGTGCGTGGTCGGATCCCAATTGCCGCTCAACGCTTCCGCACCGAGAAATCGCAACGCCTTGCCTTCGGCGGCAAAGGCCGAGTTCATCAGAAAATCGGGATTGACCCGTCCGAAGCCCAACGCTGCGGCACCGGCAAGCCCACCTAACATCACGTCTCTACGGTTGATCATGTCCTATCCCTCGATGATTTTGGCAACGCTGAAACTGCTGCCGAGGGCGCGGGGCACTCAGCCGTTTCGATCGTCTCGCGCAACTTGCCGTAACTTGCAAAGCGTAGACCAAAGGCCGCGCTTGCCCGATTCCTGTTGCTCCACGATTCCGTTGCTGACACTCCCGGGTGCGACCATTACGCACGGCGTCTCCCGATCACCTGGAGCCTACCGCCCAACTCCGAGGCAGAAGCGCCTCTCCACTGTGCAGGACAGGAATGATGGACGCTCGGAACAGCGGTTCGGAGACGGCAAACCTATAATTCCCGCGTTTGAAATGAGCGGAATCCAGGCCTTGAAAATGCAAGCCTTGAAAACACAGGAGTTCCCGCCCATTCGCGGCGTCATCTCGGACCTCGACGGCGTCGCCTATCGAGGCGACACCGCGATCCCGAGTTCGGTCAGAGCGTTTCGCACCTGGCATGAGCAGGGCATGAAGTATGCGTTCGTCACCAACAATTCGACGAAATCTGCCGCGCAGTTTGCAGCAAAGCTGACTGGCATCGGCATTCCGGCAGAGCCGGGGCAGGTCTTCAACACCATCTCGGCGGCAACCGCCCTGCTCGCAAGGCGCTGGCCGCTAGGCACTCCGGTCTACGCGATCGGCGAACAGCCGTTGCTCGCGGCCATCGAGGCGGCCGGCTACGATCTGACCGCCGCGGATCCGGAGGTCGTGGTGCTCGGCTTCGATTCGACGCTCGACTACGCCAAGCTGCGAACCGCGATCCGCGCCGCCCTGGCGGGAGCGACGATCATTGCGACCAATCCCGATGTCCTCACGCCCGTACACGATGGATATGACCCTTGCGTCGGCGTGCTGACCGCAGCGGTGATCGCTGCCGTACCAAGCGTGACGCCAATCGTCGTCGGCAAGCCACATCCGTTCCTGATCGAGCAGGCGCTCGAATATCTCGGCACGGCAAAGCACGAAACGATCATGATCGGCGACCAGCTCGCCACCGACATCGCGGCCGGCAACGCCGCGGGCCTGCGCTCCATCCTGCTCGCCAGCGACGTGCCGTTCAATTCAGTGACAGATGCTATCCCCCATCGGGTCATATCGACCCTTCTCGATCTCCTCAACGCGGCTCCCGGGTCGGCCGTCCCACTTTCATGATGCCCCCTTAGGTTCGGTTCCGTCGGGCCGACATGCGCACGTCCAGAGTCGCGCGCGCAAGATCTTCATATGAACGCGCCCTGCCCCGAGCATCGCTTGGCAATGCGTTGAAATTTCGAGCCGTCTACACGCTCACTGCGCTGAACCTCAACACCATCAGAATTTCCGATATCGGCGAACGATATTTCGAATTTTACAAGCGTCTCCCGCAACGCTTGTGATGGGCGGCGAGTGAGAAGGCGTTGAAATGACTTCCGGTGCGGGACAGGTCGAGGTGCTGAGCTATCGCGTCGTCGAGGACGTCGGCCGCGCGCTGAACCCGCGTGCGACCCATGAACAGATCCAGGGCGGCGGCGTGCAGGGATTGGGCTATGCCCTGCATGAGCGACCAGAGGTGCTCTAGGCCACCTCAATCAGGCCGGGCGCATTCACGCCGGCTGCGGCGATCCGCACCTGCACATCGTTGGGTTTAGCCAGATATGGCGCCGACGTCACCAGGACATCGGCGCCGGCCCGCGCATAGGCTGCGGCATTGCCGGCGTTGACGCCGCCGGCGGCGGCGATGATGGGCCGGGTGCTTCGATAGGCGATTGCTGCGATTCGCTGCACCAGCGCGGCGATGTCGTCAGGCGTGAATTTCTCGGCCTGGATCACGTCGAAGCCGGCGACCGCCGCGGCCAACGCGCCTTCCTGGGTCGTCACCTCGACGACGATTTTCTTCTCCGGCGCCGAGACGCGCAAGCGCTCGACTACCTGGAACAAGGGCACGTCACCGAGAAAGGCCCGATGCTCTGGAAAGACCAGCACCGTTTCCGAAAGCCCCAGGCGATGCATGACCGCGCCGCCCGCCTTCACCGCGGCCGCGGCGAAGCGCTTGGTGCCGGGGATGTTCTTGCGCGTGCAGGCGACCGCGATACGCGGTGAAGCGGCGCGGGCCGCATCGACGATGGCGCGGGTCTCGGTCGCCACGCCCGACCAGATCTCGATCAGGGTCTGCGCCACCTTCCAGCTTCGCAGCAACGCCGCGGCCGGACCGCGGGCTTCAAGGATCGGCGCACCCTGCCCGAGCGCGGCGCCCGATGAGGCCAACAACTCCACGCTGCCGCCGGCGAACTCGATGATGGCGGCTGCATCCTCGACGAGCGCCAGCACCATGGGTGCGCGCGCCGAAAACCGCATGACAGCGGAGACGGCGCCGATCCCCAACGCTTCGGTGGTGAGATCGCCATAGGGGACGTCGTCCTCCAGCAGGCGTTCCAGCTCGGCGCGCGATGCAACGGTGACCATGTGACGCTCCAATCTCCGCAACCATGTCCACTTGCGGACGTGTTTTGTCGGGAAGCCGACAAGGCGTGTCCGCCTCTGCGCCGTCGCCGGCGAAAAGCACGTGATTTCGACGATGTTCTAGCAAAGCCCGCACCAGATTTGCGCGGGCGCACCCGGCACGCCGATTGCTGAGATGGTTCTGGCCGGCACGACGCGGCAGTTCGGCTGCGCTCGGTGCGCTCAACGGACAAGGAGTTTCTCGATGAAATTTATCCGCTCGCTCGCCATCGGCATCGGCCTGATCTTCATCGCTCCCGGTGCGGCAAAGGCGGCCCAGACCAACGTGGCCGTCGCCGCCAACTTCACTGAAGCTGCCAAGGAGATCGCGGCCGCCTTCAGGCAGAAGACCGGGCACGAGGCCGTGCTGAGCTTCGGCGCCAGCGGGCAGTTCTATACCCAGATCACGCAAGGCGCGCCGTTCCAGGTGTTCCTGTCAGCCGACGATTCGCGGCCGAAGAAACTCGTCGAGGACGGCCTGGCGGTGCCAGGTAGCCGCTTTACCTATGCCATCGGCAAGCTGGTGCTCTGGAGCAAGTCACCCGGTGTCGTAAACGGCGAGGAGACGCTGAAGGCCGCCTCCTTCGCAAAACTGTCGATCTGCAATCCCGCGGCTGCGCCCTATGGCGCGGCGGCGGTCGAGGCGATGAAGGCGCTGAAGCTCTATGAGGCGCTGCGGCCGAAGCTGGTCGAAGGCGCGACCATCACGCAGGCCTACCAGTTCGTCGAAACCGGCAATGCCGAGGTCGGCTTCGTCGCGCTGTCACAGCTCACGGGCAGCGACGCCGGCTCGCGTTGGGTCGTTCCGCAGGACCTCTATAACCCGATCCGCCAGGACGCCGTGCTGCTCAAGAACGGTGCCGGCAACGACGCGGCGAGCGCCTTCATCGGCTTCCTGCACGGACCGGAAGCACGCGCCATCATCGAGAAATACGGCTACGTGCTGGACGGACAAAGCTGATCTCATGGACGTCTGGTCGGCGGAGATTTCGCAAGCCGTCACCCTCACCCTCGCGCTCGCAGCGGTGACGACCGCAACACTGCTCGTCATCGGTACGCCCCTCGCCTGGTGGCTGGCGCGCAGCAAGGGCTGGTGGACCGAGATCGTCGCAAGCGTCGTCGCGCTGCCGCTGGTGCTGCCGCCGACGGTGCTCGGCTTCTACCTGCTGGTGCTGCTCGGCCCCGACGGACCGGGCGGCCGGATCGCGGGCCTGTGGGGCGGACGCACGCTCGCCTTCACTTTCGAGGGCCTCGTCATCGGCTCGGTGGTCTATTCCATGCCCTTCGTGGTGCAGCCGATCCGCAACGCCTTCACCGCGATGGGCGAGCGGCCCCTCGAGGTCGCGGCAACATTGCGCGCCTCGCCGTGGCACGCGTTCTGGACGATCGCGGTACCGCTGGCGCGGCCCGGTCTCCTCACCGGCGCCGTGCTCGGCTTCGCGCACACCGTCGGCGAATTCGGCCTGGTGCTGATGATCGGCGGCAACATTCCCGGGCGCACCAAGGTCCTGTCGGTCGCGATCTTCGACTATGTCGAGGCCTCGCGCTGGCGGGAAGCAAGCCTGCTCGCCGGCGGGATGGTGATCTTCGCCTTCGCGGTGATCCTGACGATGACGCTGATCGACAGGCGCAGCGCGAGGGCTGCCTCATGAGGGCCATCGGGCCCGGCCGGATCAACGCCGCCTTTCGCGGCCGGCTGGGACGCTTCGCGCTCGATGCGGGCCTGAGCGTACCCGGCACCGGTGTCACCGCGATCTTCGGCCCGTCCGGCTGCGGCAAGACGACGGTCGCACGCTGCATTGCCGGGCTGCAGCGCCTGTCCGACGGCTTCTGCGCGATCGACGGCGAGGTCTGGCAGGACGGCGAGACGTTTCGGCCGGCGCATCGCCGTCCGGTCGGCTACGTGTTCCAGGAGCCGAGCCTTTTTCCGCATTTGTCGGTCCGGCGCAATCTGCTCTACGGGGCGCCGAAAACTCCCGATGCGCCGATCGACTTCGACGAGGTGGTGGAGCTGCTCGGCATCACCGCGCTGCTCGACCGCTCACCGCATCGGCTTTCCGGCGGCGAGCGCCAGCGGGTCGCGATCGGCCGCGCGCTGCTGTCGCAACCGAAATTGCTGCTGATGGACGAGCCACTGGCCGCGCTCGACCGCGCCACCAAGGACGAGATCCTGCCGTTTCTCGAGCGCCTGCATGACCGGCTGTCGCTGCCCGTCCTCTATATCAGTCACGACATGGCCGAAATCGAGCGCTTTGCCGACCATCTGGTTCTGATGGAGCGCGGTCGCGTCGTCGCCACCGGACCGCTCCATATCCTGCAAAGCGATCCTGCGCTGCCACTGGCCCACAGCCGCGACGCAGCAGTCAGCATCGACGGCGTCGTGGAGGCTTATGACGAGCGCTACGGCCTGCTCACGCTCGCCGTCAGCGGCGGCCTGCTGCAGGTGCCATCACATCGCATCGCTGTCGGCGCGCGGCAACGGCTTCGGATCGCAGCCAGCGACGTCAGCATCGTCCGGACGCGGCCTACGGAGAGCTCGATCCTCAACATCCTGCCGGCACGCGTGGTCGCGCAATCGCCGCTGGGCGCGGGCGAGGTCACGATGGTGATCCAGCTTGGCCCCGACGGATCTGGCGCGTCGATCCTTTCGCGCATCAGCCGCCGCTCACGGGACCTTCTTGGATTATCGGACGGCATCGACGTCTATGCCCAGGTCAAAGGCGTCTCGCTGGTCCGGGCGTCTGATCGCGCGATCGGTAATATAGCGCCGCCTGCGCCAGAGCGGCTCGACCATTGCTCAACTCAGGATACAGGCGTACCAAGCGAAACAAGGACCACAGCCATGCCTATTGATTTCGCCGAGATCGACCCGAACCGCGTTGCCGCCATTCTATACCGGCCGCAAGACGACCTTGACGCCTTGCTCGCCGACTTCGCGCAAGACCTGGTGCGGACGGGTGAGCGCATCGGCGGTATCGTCCAGCGCAACATCAAGGACGGAGGCGGCTGCCAGGTCGGCATGCAGGCCATCGACCTCATGACCGGCCGCGAGATCTCGATCTGCCAGCCGCTCGGCAGCGGTGCCATGGCGTGCAAACTGGATGCCGCCGGTCTTGCCGACGCTTCCGTCGCGGTCGCAAGCGCGATCGCGCAGGATGTCGACCTGATCGTGATCAACAAGTTCTCCAAGCAGGAAGCCGCCGGACAGGGGCTGCGCGACGAGCTCGCCGACGCCATCGCCGCCGGTATTCCCGTGCTGACCGCCGTGCCCGAAAAATGTCTGGAAGCCTGGATCAGCTTTACCGGCGGGATCGGCACCACGCTGCTCTGCGAGCGTCAGGTCATCGAAGCATGGTGGCAGGACATATCCTCGCGCATGAAACGCATGCGCGAGGATCATGACGCAGTGTCAACCACCGACCGCGCGACTATTTGCCGATCATTACATCCGACGACTTGATCACGGCCGAGACGGTGTCGCCCACTTTCAGGACGAGATCGTCGACCGCTTCGTTGGTAATCGCGGAAAACACCACCAGCCCCGGCGCCAGCTCGACCTTCACATGCGCCGTCGTCGTACCTTTGGTCACGGCAACGATGCGGCCCGGCAGAATGTTGCGTGCACTGAGTTTCATTTTTGCAATCCTTGCTTTCTGCGACGACGTGAATTCGCGTCGCTCGATGTTTTGCATGCAAGAATGTTGACTCCGCAATCCGAGATTCTGATCGTTACATTTCCGACCTTGGCCAAACATCACGAATGGCATATCGCTTGCTTGCAGCTTCATGCTGCGATCGAATCTCAAAAGGTTAAAAACTATGCTCGGAATTGGAAGTCAGTTGCCATCGTTCGAAGTCGTCGGCGTGAAGCCCGGATTTGAAGTTCAGGAAGAAAAGGGTGAGAGCGCCTTCGAGACACTGACTGAAAAAAGCTTTCCCGGTAAATGGAAGATTGTCTTCTTCTATCCCAAGGATTTTACTTTCGTCTGCCCGACCGAGATCGCCGAATTCGCTCGGCTCGCGAAGGATTTCGAGGATCGCGATGCCGTCGTGCTCGGCGGATCGACCGACAACGAGTTCTGCAAGCTGGCCTGGCGGCGCGATCACAAGGATCTACGCAAGCTGCCGATCTGGCAGTTCGCCGACACCAGGGGCTCGCTGGTCGACGGTCTCGGCGTCCGTTCGCCGGATGGCGTCGCCTATCGCTACACGTTCGTCGTCGATCCCGACAATACCATCCAGCATGTCTACGCCACCAACCTCAATGTCGGCCGCAGCCCCAAGGATACGCTGCGCGTGCTCGACGCGCTGCAGACCGACGAGCTTTGCCCCTGCAACCGCGAGGTCGGCGGCGAGACGCTGAAGGTCGCCTGACAGCAGCCATGTCGATTGATCAACTGAAGGACATGGTCCCGGACTTCGCCAAGGACGTGAGACTCAATCTCTCGTCCATGGTGGCCGACGAGAGCCTGGGCGAGCAGACGAAGTATGGCCTGTTCCTCGCAGCCGCGGTTGCGACCCGCAACCCGGCCGTGATCGCGGCGTTCACACGGCTTGCGTCGGACAGATTGACGCCGGCGGCCATCGCGGCGGCGAAAGCCGCGGCGTCCGTGATGGCCATGAACAACATCTACTACCGGTTCGTCCACCTTGCCTCGAACAAGGAATACGGAACCATGCCAGCGCGGCTACGCATGAACGTGATCGGAAACCCCGGCGTCGACAAAGCCGATTTTGAGCTTTGGTCGCTCGCCGTGTCCGCCATCAACGGCTGCGGCGCCTGCATCGATGCGCACGAGAAGGTCTTGCAGGAGGCCGGCGTCGCCGCCGGTAAGATCCAGACCGCGGTGCGCTTTGCCGCGATCATCCAGTCGGTCGCGGTCGCCATCGAGGCCGGCGGAGCTGCCGTTCTGGCGGCCGCGGAATAGGCAATGCGACAAGCGGACGCCGCCGGACTCACCGGCGGCGTCCGGATATTCAGCCGAACTTGAACAGCACGCCGTAGCCGCCGCGCGGATAGCTCCACTCGATGTCGCCGCTTTCCTCGCAGATCACCCGGCAGGTGCCGCATTCGACGCAGCCATCGACGGTGACCTCGACCTGTCCCTTGTCGTTGAGCTCATAGCAGCGCGCCGGGCAGGCCTTGAGCATGGTGAGCAGCTGCGGCGACGGTGTCGTGTGCGGCCGCACCTTGATGTGGGCGCGGCCGGCATCGACCAGATAGCGGTTGTAGAACAGCTTGTCCTCGACGCGCACGGATGGTTCGATCGACATGATTTGGGTCTCCATCGTTTGTCGCTATGTCAGCTCTCTCAGCGCCAGGCGCGGGCCAGGCGGAAGGCGTCGCCGAACAAACCGGTCCAGGATCGCGCCTTGATGAAGGATCTCAGCGTCACTTTTTCCTTCTCGATCTTGGGCGTACCGTCGACGCGCAGGAAGTTCTGCATCGCCTTGGAGACGAGTTCCGGATAGGTCAGGAAGAAGTTCTGCGACTGGGTATGCATCAGCGCCGGCATATCCTTGTACTTCTTCAGGTCCTTCATGACGAAGGACTCGTCCAGCATCTTCTTGTAGAGCGCCAGATTGTCCGCCGTCATCGGATCGCGCCGCGATTTGATCTGGAAGATCGCTTCGGCCGCAATCCGGCCGGAGGTCATCGCAAGGTTCGAGCCCTCGCGATGAATTGCATTGTTGAGCTGCGCGGCGTCGCCGACCACGACCCAGCCCTCGCCATAGAGCTGCGGGATCGCATTGAAGCCGCCCTCCGGGATCAGGTGGGCGGAATATTCCTTGACCTCCGACCCTTCGATCAACGGCGCCACCGAAGGGTGCCGCTTGAAGCGATCGAGCAGGCCGTAAGGCGTCTCGCCGGTGCGCTGGAAGTCAGCGACCAGGCAGCCGATGCCGAGCGAGATGCACTCCTGGTTGGCATAGATGAAGCCCATGCCGGTCATGCCGCGCGAGATGGTGCCGGCGGCCTCGATTACAACGCCTTCGTCGCCGCGAAGGTTGAAGCGCGCCTCGATGGTCTCGCGCGGCAGGAAGTGCATCTCCTTCACCGCGAGCGCCACCTTGTCCGGCTTCGGCCGGTCGCGCAGGCCGGCGCGCGTTCCGAGCAGGCCGTTGACGCCCTCCGCCAGCACGACCACGTCGGCATGGATCTCGCCGTCGGCGCGATCGGTGCGGACGCCGATCACCTTGCCATAGGCGTCCTGCGCAAGCTCGGTCACTGTGGTCTCGCACAACACCGTCGCGCCGGCTTCGCGGACCCTCGAGGAGAACCATTTGTCGAACTGGGCACGAATGATGGTGTAGCGGTTCGGCTTCTCCTCGTTGAAGTCGTCCGAGCGATAGTGCAATCCGGTGTGAGAGCGGTCGTCCATCATCCAGAAGCGCTGCTCGACCAGATGCCGTTCGAGCGGCGCATCCTCGCGGAAATCCGGGATCAGCTTCTCCAGCATGTCGGCGTAGAGGATGGCGCCCTGCACGTTCTTGGATCCCGAGTATTCTCCGCGCTCGAGCTGCAGTACTTTCAGGCCACGCTGGGCCAGCGTGAGCGCCGCCGCATTGCCGGCCATGCCGGCCCCGACGACGATGGCGTCGAATTTCTCCTCGATCATGGCGGTCCCCTCCCTAACTTGCGATGCGGTCGCGCGAATGCGGCGACAGCCGCGCGCGGAACGCGGCGGTCAACGCCGGCAACAACCTGATGGCGTCGGTGACGATGCCCACATGGGCGAATTCGAAGATCGGCGCGTTTTTGTCGGTGTTGATGGCGACGATGAGGTCGGCGCCCTCGACGCCGACGCGATGCTGGATCGCGCCGGAGATGCCGGCGGCAATATAGAGCTTTGGCCGGATGGTCTTGCCGGTCTGGCCGATCTGCCGGTCGGAGGTGACCCAGCCCTTCTGCACCAGCGGCCGCGAGCAGCCATATTCGGCGCCGAGCACGGTCGCGAGCTGGCGCACCAGCTGGAAATTCTCCGGCGACCCGAGCCCGAGGCCGCCGGCGACGACCACGTCGGCGTAAGCGAGATTTGACTTGGCGGAATCGCGATCAGGCAGAAACGACAGCACCTTGGTGACGATGTCGTCCTCGACGAGGTCGAGCGGATGGCTGACGATCCGGCCGGTGTCGCGAACCACGCGCTCCGGCATTGGCATCACGCGTGGACGAACGGTCGCCATCTGCGGCCGGTAGTTCAGCGTGTAGATCGTGCAGAGCAGCGAGCCGCCGAAGGTCGGCCGCGTTGCGGCCAGCGAGCCGTCCGCATCGACGTCGAGCTCGGTGCAATCGGCGGTGAGGCCGGTGAGCAACGTGGTCGCCACCGAGCCCGCCAGATCGCGGCCGAGCGTGGTGGCACCGAGCAGCAGGATCTCCGGCTTGTAGGTGTTGACGACGTCGGTCAGCGCCTTGGTGTAGGATTCGTTGCGATAATCGGCCAGCAGATTGTCGGCGACCATATAGACGAGGTCGGCACCGTAACAGAAGGATTCGGCCGCAGCGTGTTGCGTCGCCTCGCCATCCGGACCGATCACGACAGCGGCGAGATCGACCTTGAGCTTGTCGGCAAGCTTGCGACCGGCCCCCATCAACTCCCAGGAGACCGGATGCACGACACCGCGCTCCTGCTCGATGAAGACCCAGACATGCTTATAGGCCTTGAAATGCTCGGGCAGCTCCTTCTTGGTGGAAGCGCGGCCACCGGCGGCCTGAGAGGGAGTTTTCGGTGCGGTGCTCATAGTCGGTGCTCCCTTTGCATCAATATCCGCGCGCCAGCGTCGCGAGTTCGGCCTCCAGCGGCGGCTGACGTTTGAAGATCGCCTCGATCAGGGCCTCGGCTGGTTGCTCGCCGACCTCGATCAGAGCCGCCTTTTCGCTGCGTGCGGCCGGTGCAAACACCCGCTTGACGATCGTCGGCGATCCCCTCAGTCCGCATTTCGAGATGTCCTCGACCCCGGCATCCTGGGCACTCCATTTCACGATCGGCGCGCGTGCCGCGCGGAGTGCATCGGCCATGGCGCCACGCCGAATCTGGTTGGTCGCTTCCAGCATGGTGACCAGACACGGCAGCCGGGTACGCAAGATCTGCACGCCGCCTTCGGAGCGTCGCTCCGCATCGATCGTACGCGCCTCGAGATCAAGCGCGCTGATCTTCGCGACATAGGTCAGCTGCAACAGGCCGAGCCGCTTGGCGATGCCGGGACCGACCTGGGCGGTGTCGCCATCGATCGTCTGCTTGCCGGTGAAGACCAGATCCGGCGGACCGAACTCGGTCGAAATCTTCCGGATCGCGGTGGCAAGTGCGTAGGTCGTGGCCAGCGTATCGGCACCGGCAAAGAAACGATCGGTCAGCAGGACCGCCCGGTCGGCGCCGAACGTCAGCGCCTTTCGAAGCGAGTCTTCGGCCGAGGGCGGCCCCATGGTCAGCACCGTGACCTCGCCGCCGAACTTGTCGCGCAGCTCGAGCGCCGCTTCGAGCGCAAACAGATCATAGGGGTTGATGATGGTCGGCACCCCCTGGCGCATGATGGTGTTGGTCACGGGATGCACGCGAATCTGCGCGGAATCGGGAACCTGCTTGATGCAGACGACGATGTGCATGCGCTTCTCCAAAGCTTGGCCAGATAGAGGACAGCAAGTGTCGTACCAACTGCGGCGACGACGAAAATCGATCAGGAGTCCAATGGCTTGCGATGGCGCCGGGACGAGTTGCCCGTCGGGTGGGCACGACACTCGACACACGCGTCGGAAATCCGACAGGCCCCGACAGACATGATTTTGCCAAGGCGGGCGTCCAAGGGCGCGCGCAAGCCCGCCCACGGATCATTCGCGGCTCCGCTGCACGACGAGAGAACGTTCACTTCAATGTGCCGAGCTGCACCAATGTCGGCGTCGGCTTCGCCTGCGGCGCAACAGCATCCTTCAGGACCTTGAAGACCCGCTGGTCGATCGGCGTCGATGCGACAAAATCCGCATAGGCCCGCTCGAGCACCGCCCTGCATCGCTCGGCAACGACAGCGTCCGCGGCGCCGATAAAATCCTCGCCCGCGAGATACTGGCCCATCCGCCGCAGGATATGCAGCCGGGCCACGTTGACGACCTTCGCGTCGTAGTCGACGCCAAGCAGCGCGAAGAATTCCTCCGCCGAAGACGCGCTGTTCAATTGCGCCAGAATTCCATCAGCCATTGCAGGTCTCCATCAGGCTCGTGGTGCCGCCACAATCGGACGTCGACAAGGCGGGATCATCGGCCCGGCCCGGCACGCCGGCCTCGCGCAGACGCTTCTGCATGTGCGTGAGCCGCGCTTCCAGGAATTCGACGCGATCAAGCAGCACCTCGATCGCATCGCCGACGGGGTCGGGCATCAGATGATGATCGAGATCGATCCGTCCGACCACGCGGCGGTGGCTCAATTGCGGCCGCACCACGCGCGCGGGGATGCCGACCACGGTGACGTCAGGCGGCGTGCTCTCGATCACCACCGAATTGGCGCCGACGCGAGAGCCGGCCCCGACCGTGATCGGCCCGAGAATCTTGGCTCCAGCCCCGACGACGACGCGGTCCTCCAGCGTCGGATGACGCTTGCCCGGCGACCAAGACGTACCGCCCAGCGTGACGCCATGATAGAGCGTGACATCGTCGCCAACCTCGGCGGTTTCGCCAATGACGACACCTGCGCCATGGTCAATGAAGAAGCGGTGACCGATCCGGGCGCCGGGATGAATGTCGACATTGCTGAGGAAACGTCCGAGCCAGGACAGCACCCGTGCCGGAAAGCGCCAGCCGCTGTTCCACAGCCCATGCGCGATCCGATACCAGATCACCGCGTGGATCCCGGGATAGGTCAGGAGCGTCTCGATCTGGCCGCGCGCGGCAGGATCGCGCTGACGTACACAGGCGATATCCTCGCGGATCAACGCGAGCAACGACGGTCCCGCCGGCCTCGCATCGTCCGGATCGGCCATTGGAATGTCGACGACACAGGCCATGATAACCTCACGCACAGTTGAGCAGCGAGTGCTCGTGCACTTCGCGCCAGATCGCAGTCACCGTCTCGCGCGCGACGGCGCCCTTGTGTTCGACCGCATGCTTGCGAACCCGGGCAAGAATGGTCCTGGCCTCCTCCGCACTGACGGCAAGCTGCAATTCCGAGAGCAACGACGTGATCGCCGCCAATCCCGAGTGCTTGCCGATGACGATGCGGTTGGCGCGGCCGAGCAATCCGGGATCGAGCGCCTGATAGGTACGCTGGTCCTTCAACAGACCATCGACGTGAATGCCTGACTCGTGCGTGAAGACATGCTCACCGACGATCGCCTTGTTGAGCGGAATCGCGCGTGCGGCCGCAGCGGCTACCACCGCAGCGACATTCTCCAGTTCCGACAGCACCACGCCGGTGTCGTGGCCGTAGAGCTGCTTGAGCGCGACCGCGACCTCCTCCAGAGGCGCATTGCCGGCCCGCTCGCCAAGCCCGATCACGGTCACGGAGGCATGGGTGGCGCCGGCCTTGATCGCCGCAAGCGTATTGGCGGTCGCGAGACCCAGGTCGTCATGGCCGTGGAACTCGAGCTCGAGATCGGTGGTCGCGCGGAGCGCTTTCATGAGCGCGAAGGATGCGTCGGGATCGAGCACGCTCAACGTGTCGGCGATACGAAATCGGCGCGCACCAGCGGCCTTGGCGGTTGCGATCAGCTCGACCAGAAAATCGACGTCGGCACGCGATGAATCCTCGCCGCCGACGGCAACGTCGAGCCCCCTATCACGGGCATAGCCCACCACGCGCCGCACCTGCTCCAGAGCCGCAGCCCGTCCGCCACTGAGCTTGGCGGCAATCTGCACGTCGGAGGACGGGATCGACACATTGACCATGGAGACCCCCGCCGCGATCGCCGCGTCCACGTCCGCCTGCCGCATCCGGCACCAGGCAATCGCCGTCACCGGCAAGCCCGCCTCCACAATGGCGCGGATCGCGGTCACCTCCTCGTGCCCCATGGCCGGGGTCCCGGCCTCGATCTCGACAACACCCGCCCGCGCCAGCGCGCGCGCGATCGATACCTTTTCCCCTGTGGTGAAGGCTACGCCGGGCGCCTGCTCGCCGTCGCGCAACGTCGTGTCGTTGAGAACGATGGGGCGGGACAATACCTTGTCCGACAGTGTCGTTACGCCGGCGAACGCCATCAGCGGGCTCCGTATCAAATTCTTCCGCTGTTCCTCAGCAACCCGCGTGCCACCACCGAGAACGGCAAAAGGCGCTTGAAATCAAAGCTCTTTTCAGCTGATCTGGCTTTGTCGCATATGCGACAAGGTCGCGAAGGCGACGCGTCAGATGTCTGCTGGCTTGCGGCAGATGTGAATGATGATGTCGAGCCTGGATATCTCGTGGCCGGGCAAGGCCTCCGGCATTTGCGCCACAATCAGCCGTTCCGGAACATCGATCAGGACATCCTCGCCCACCAGATAGAAATGCGGATGCACGCTGGTATTGGTGTCGAAGAAGGATCTCGATCCGTCCGGTCCGATTCGGCGCAGCAGGCCCGCCTGCGTGAACTGATTCAGCGTGTTGTAGACCGTCGCCAGTGAAAGCTCGATGTTGGCCTCGACCGCCTCGCCATAGAGCATTTCGGCAGTGACATGGCGATCGCCTCTGGCAAACAGCAATTCGCCAAGCATCACCCGCTGGCGTGTCGGTCGCAGCCCCGCATCCCGCAACCGCCGTGCACAACCAGGCCCGTCGGCATCAAGCCGCCCGCATCCCGCTTCGGACTCCGCGTCAGCAACGGACTCCTGATATTTGTCGCCAGAGAACAGGTCCATGTGAGCTTGCCTCACGCTCGCCGATCCCCGGCCGGATCGACATGATCGTCGGCGCCGCGCAGATATTCCCGGCGGCGCTCGGCCATGCGGCTCTCGCCGTTCTCTTCACCGAAGCAGAGATCGAAATCATTGCATTGCGTGCAGATGGGCGTCGTGCACATCACGAAGCCATCGTCCTCGCACAGCATGCGATAGAAGAAGCGCTTCCAGCGCATGTTCCGGGTATTGCGCGCCGCCAGAGGCGCGAAGTGCCGGGTCAGCAGACGGGACAATTCCGGGCGCTCACGCAATCCGAGATCTTCCCACAGATGGTTCGGCTCCATGGCGCGGCGTGCCACCATCGCCGCGAGCCAGCGGCCTATCTCGCCGTCGGTTGACCGCTGCGCGAGCAAGAGATCGCGCACCATGGCCGTCTCGTCGTCGCCGTCCCGATCGGACCTGGCACTCCAGGCAAATGCTCTCACCCCGGCCGACGGGAAGCATTGAGCCAGCAGCTCATTGAGGTCCTGCTCGGCGAGGCCCGACCGCTCGGCGATCTGGCCGCCATCCATCACCGAAGCAGCCAGGATGGACGCCAGCACGTGGCGATCGAAATCGTCGTTGTCGCGGATATCGGCATCCGCCGGGTCACGTCCGGTCAGCAGGCGGTAGAAGGCTCTTCCGGCGTGCGTCTCGCCGGCATCTGCCGGCGCGAACGGAAATGACGACACGTCGATCCGGCTCGCTTGTGCTGCAATCACGGAAGGCTCCGCTGCTGTCATTGTGAAGCCGATGCCGGCCTCCCCGGTCGGGGAGGCCGGCACGAGGGATCAGGCCGACATGGCGGCGAGTTCGGCGGCGGTCTTGCCGACGACGGACTCGTCCACCGCCTTCATGATGCCGTGCTCCATCAACATGTCCTCGAGCTCATCCATCGTGATCGGGGTCGGGATGATGCCCTTGCCGCCGTTGTTGTGGATCTTCTGCGCCAGCTTGCGATAGTGATCGGCCTGCTGGGACTCCGGCGCGTATTCCAGCACCGTCATGCGGCGCAGCTCCGCGTGCTGCACGATGTTGTCGCGCGGCACGAAGTAGATCAGCTGGGTGCCGAGCTTCTTCGCCAGCGCTTCCGCCAGTTCCAGCTCCTTGTCGGTCTGCCGTTCGTTGCAGACCAGGCCGCCGAGACGCACGCCGCCGGAATTGGCGTATTTCAGAATGCCCTTCGAGATGTTGTTGGCGGCATACATCGCCATCATCTCGCCGGACATCACGATGTAGATTTCCTGCGCCTTGTTCTCGCGGATCGGCATCGCGAAGCCGCCGCACACGACGTCGCCTAGAACGTCGTAGGACACGTAGTCGATGTCCTCGTAGGCACCGTTCTCCTCCAGGAAGTTGATCGAGGTGATGACGCCGCGGCCGGCGCATCCGACACCGGGCTCCGGACCGCCGGACTCGACGCAACGGATGTCGCGGTAGCCGACCTTCATCACGTCCTCGATTTCGAGGTCCTCGACGCTGCCGGCATTCGCCGCCAGGCTCAGGATGGTGTCCTGCGCCTTGGCGTGCAGGATCAGGCGGGTCGAATCCGCCTTGGGATCGCAGCCGACGATCAGGATCTTGTGGCCCATCTCTGCCAGCGCAGCCAGCGTGTTCTGCGACGTCGTCGACTTGCCGATACCGCCCTTGCCGTAAAACGCGATTTGTCTCAGTGAAGACATGTTGCTCTCCATCAACCGATTGCCAATGATTTCGCACGATGCTCGCGCGAGATTGTTTCTCTCTCAGAAACGTGGGCACACGGGGCTCGGGAAGGAGAACATCGCTCGCCATCGGCGTCGGCGTGCTCTCAGCCCTCACTCGTTGTTGCTGCATCCAAATAGCAACTGGCGTGCCATTCCCGGCACGCGCACTAAGCGACTGATCATGCTTGAAGAATAATTCGCAGCCGGCAGCGACAGAAGCTGTGCCGAACCCTACAGAGGTAGTGCCACTGTCGGAAACCGGACAAGCCTTCGAGCCGAAACGCGCCTATTTAGCGGCCGTTTTCGTGACCGGAAAGCGGAACGGAAATTGCTAACTCTCTTCGTCAGATGCGATTTGAGGAGAGCGACAGATGCAGATCGGAGTCGAGACAGCCAAGGCCGTGGACCAGCGGCGCGTGTTCGTGGTCGACGAGGACGAGATCACCCGCGCGGCCCTGCAATTCATGCTGCACGACGAGATCGAGACCCATGAGTTGACCAGCCCCGAAGAGGCTTATGCAAAGGGCGTCGACTGGCTCAAGCCCGACGTCGTCCTGCTCGGCGTCTCATTCCTCAAGAGCCGCGGGCCCGGCTTGATCGGGGAGCTCACCGCAAAATTCCCCGGCGTCCGTATCCTGGTCGTGACCGACAGGTCGGACGAGGCGACCGCGGTCGAGGCGATGAAAGCCGGTGCGCATGGCGCCGTGGTCAAGCCGCTGACGCTCGAGGGCGTGCGGCAGAAAGTCGACACCATTCTCGGCCGCGGCGGGGCGGCGCCGCTGATCCAGCTCTCAATGATGAAATAGGCGCGCGCCATGGCGACCGTTCTGTTCTACCAAAAGCCGGGCTGCGGCACGAATGCACGGCAGATCCGCGCGCTCGAAGCCGCGGGTCATCGGGTTGTCGCCAAGAGCCTGCTCACCGAGCCCTGGACCGCGCCGGATCTGATGACCTTCTTCGGCGATACGCCCGTGGCATCCTGGTTCAACCCAGCCGCGCCACGGGTGAAGTCCGGCGAAGTCGATCCCGCCGCAATCGATGCCGCAGGCGCGCTCGCGTTG
The DNA here is from genome assembly GCF_007290395.2 of Bradyrhizobium cosmicum. NCBI lineage: Bacteria > Pseudomonadati > Pseudomonadota > Alphaproteobacteria > Hyphomicrobiales > Nitrobacteraceae > Bradyrhizobium > Bradyrhizobium cosmicum. The sequence goes on from NZ_CP041656.2 coordinate 4,750,169, forward strand.
ATGCTCGACGATCCGCTGCTGATCCGAAGGCCTCTGGTCGAGGCCGATGGCGCGCGATGCGCCGGTTTCGACCGCGAGCCGGTGCTGTCGCTGCTTGGCGGCGGCTCACGCGACGACCTCCAGGGCTGCACGCGACCTGAGGCCGTGCCGCGTTGCCCGGATCCCCTCACCGCGACTTAGCTTCGCGCCAACACCATCACGAGGCGATCGACGCGCTTGCCCTGCTTGAGATGGGACTCGACGATCTCATCGACGTCCTCCGGCGTGGTTGGACGATACCAGACGCCATCGGGATAGATCACCATCAGCGGACCGGCGGCGCAGAAGCCGAGACAGCCGGACGCGGTGAAACCGATATCGGTCAGCCGCTGCGCCTCGATCGCCTTGCCGAACCGCTCCCACAAAGCCGCACCGCCGGCCGCGCCGCAGCTGCCGCGGGGATGGCCAGGCGGACGCTGGGTATGGCAGGCAAAGACGTGATGCCGGTAGAGTTGCGGGAGCTGGAACTCCTCCTCGTTCACACCGTCACTCATACGGCCGCCACCGCGATACCCTTGTCGTTCAACAGCGCGGCGAGCTCACCGGCTTTGAACATCTCGCGGACGATGTCGCAGCCGCCGAGAAACTCGCCCTTGACGTAAAGTTGCGGAATCGTCGGCCAGTTCGAGAACGCCTTGATACCATCACGGATCTCCGGATCGGCCAGCACGTTGACGCCGGCAAAGGGCACGCCAAGACCACTCAGGATCTGCACCACGGCGCCCGAAAAGCCGCATTGCGGCGCCGCCGGCCCCCCCTTCATGAACAGCACGATGTCGTTGCTGGCAATGACGTCCTTGATGCGTTGTTCGGTCGGGTTACTCATGGACATTTTCTCCTCATGCTCATGGATGATTGACAGCCGGACGCGCGCCGTTCATTTCGGCACGTCCGTTTCGAGCGCCAGCGCGTGCAGCGCCTCGCCCATGTTTCCCTTCAACGCGGCGTAAACCATCTGGTGCTGCTGAACGCGGCTCTTGCCGGCAAAGGCCTGCGAGACGACGCGTGCGCCATAGTGATCTCCGTCGCCTGCGAGATCGGTCACGATCACCTTCGCGTCCGGGAACGCCTCGCGGATCAGCTGTTCGATGTCTGGTGCGGCCATCGCCATATCATGCACTCCTCTTCCCGGGCGCCTCTATGCAAGCTCCAAACCAGTCCGGAGCACGCGTTTTGACGTGATCCCCGGGCACTGTGGCCCGCATCGTGTTCGACTTCCGACAATCCTGTGCCTATCGCTGTCGCGGACGTGACGGCATCGGGCCACTTGGCGTTCAACGAGATTATTGCCTGATCGTCACGCGCCGAATTCGCATCCGTACGGAAGATTTTCCGCGGCCCGGCTCTTGCTTTGCAACAGCGTGACCTGCCGCCCGATGCCAGGAACTGCACCTGCGTTGGCGTGCAAGGACGCAAGAATTGGACGCCCGGTACGAACAATCATGGATCATCGTGATCGCCATGCTCGCTGACACCGACGCCATCAATTTCGGAGAGCTTCCGCCGGAGATCGATGCCCTGCTGCAGCAGGGTGTCATCAGCTACCGCCGCGATCCGATCGAGGCCGATCGCATCTTCCGCCAGGCACTGGACGCCGCGCCGACCGAGCTTGCGGTGTATTTTTGCCTCTACAAGATCCACACCTATCGCGGCTATCTCGACGAGGCCCAGGAAATGGCCGAACGCGGCCTGCGCGAAGCCGCGCTGCAGGCTGGCTGGAAAGCCGACTGGCGAGGCTGGCAGCCTCAGGATGAGCTGCCGGAAGGGGCCGGACGCTTTGCCCTCTACACGCTGAAGGCGCTCGCGTTCATCCATTTGAGGAAGGACAACCGGAAGCAGGCGCACGAGCTTCTCATGGCCTTGCGCAGGCTCGATCCCGCGGGCGCCGTCGGCTGGTCGGTCGTGGCCGCCCTCGCGGATGGACTGCAATGAGGCCGTGATGATGACGTCCGCTGTTGCCGACAAGGATGCATTGGTCACCGAGATCGTCGCGGCACTGCGGACCGTGCACGACCCCGAAATTCCCGTGAACATCTACGATCTCGGGCTGATCTACCGGATCGAGCCGAAGAACGACGGCCTGGTCGAGATCGACATGACCTTGACCGCGCCCGGCTGCCCCGTCGCCGGCGAGATTCTGACCTGGGTGGAGACGGCGGTCCGCGCCATCGACGGCATCGCCGGGGTCGAGGTTCGGCTGGTGTTCGATCCGCCCTGGGACAGCTCGCGGATGTCCGATGACGTCAAGCTCGAGCTCGGCCTGCTCTAGCGACACGGCCGAAGCACATCAACAAGGAGGATGCACATGATCGAACTGACCGCAGGCGACGGAAGCCATTTTTCCGCCTATCGCGCCGATCCGGCGGAGACCCCAAAGGGAGCCGTGGTCGTTCTTCAGGACGTCTTCGGCATCACGCCCGCCATCCGGAAGGCCGTGGACACGTTTGCCGCCACGGGCTATGTCGCGATCGCACCATCCTTGTTCGATCGGGTGAAACCGGGTGTAAGTCTCAACCAGGACGAATCCGGCCGGGCTGACGGCACGGCGATCTCTGAGCAGATCGGCAAGGTCCAGGCGATCTCCGACATTCAGGCTGCGGTGGATGCGGTGAAGGACGCCGGCAAGGTCGCGATCGTCGGCTACTGCTGGGGAGGCGACCTCGCCTACTCCGCCGGCAACAAGATCGACGGCATCGCCTGCGTGGTCGGCTATGACGGCAGCGAGATCGTTGCCGACTACCGCGAAAAGCGCAAAGTGCCGACGCTGCTGCATTTCGGCGACAACGATCCGCGGGTTTCGCTGGAGCAGATCACCCAATTCCGCGCCTATCGCCCCGACGTCAGCGCCTTCACCTATCCAGGCGACAGCTATCGCGAGGACGCAGGTGATCAGGCGCTGGCGCGCACTCAGTTCTGGATCTCGCAATATGTCGAAGGCCAGCCGCCCATTCTCCTGAAGAATGCCGGTGCCTATGCGCAAGCCAAGACCGAGAAGAAGAAAAAGAAGAAGGACGACGATCTCGGACCGCCGATGGATTGACGGCTCGCCCGTCCGCGACCTGGAAGGAGCACCGCATGCTTCCGACGACCATTCTCATCGACGATGCACCACGCTGCGTGGTTCGTCCGACCGACAGCAAGGATCTCAATCGCTTCATCCGCAACGGCAAGGCCTTCCTGCTAGCCGAAAGGGTCGACGGCAAGATCACGCACCGGCCCGCCAACGAGTCCGAGCTCGGGCATTGGCGGAACGGCCTCGCCCTGCACGAGGCGTGGGGCGGCTCGGAGGAGGATTTCTTCGGCTTGCCGCTGCCGGGATGACGGGGCACAGGCTCAAGCCGGATGGCCGCCGGCATCATGCGGATTGCCGGCCTGGTTGCGCATCCAGTCGGCGAGACGGGACAGCGCCACGTCGAGCTCCTGGCGGGCCGCGCCGTCCGCGACCGTCTCGTCCAGCGCACCGCGCATGCAAAGCAGCCAGGCATCGCGCTCCGCACCTCCGATCGGAAAGCCCATGTGCCGCTGGCGCAACCGCGGATGCCCCTTCTCGACCGAATAGAGCTTCGCGCCGCCGGTCCACTCCGTGAGATAGCGCTTCAGCACCTGCTTGGTGGGGTCCAGGTCGGAGGGATGCATGGCGCGGATACAAGCGGCCTCCGGCAGCTCATCCATTCGCCGATAGAAGCTCTCGACCAGCCGGTCGATGGTGACCGTGCCGCCGATCCGCTCAAACATTGAAACCACGACTGCCGTCTCGCTCATTCGTGTCCCGCTCCTTGCTACGCCGTGCTTTCTCCCGGCCGCAGGGGTCTCACTCGTCCATGCTGGGCGACAAGATGACCTCTGCCGGCGCGCCCGGGCCTTGCCCTGCGACGAATTCCAGCGCCGCAACGCGCGACAGCCCTCCGCCACTGTCCACCAGGACGACCGCGTCGCCGGGCAGCCTGTTCAATTCCTCGAGCAGCTGAGCGACGGTCATGGGGTCATTCCGGGTGGATCATGATCTCCATGGTCTCGTCGTGGTCGTCGAACGGATCGCGCGGCTGGTCGTCCTCGACCAGCCGCTCACCGCACAGGCAGACCTCGCCGTCGACCACCGCAAGCGCGATCGGCTCCAAACTCTTTCCTTGACATGGTCCGTCGATGCCGAGCCCGCTGTCGATCTCGAAGGTCGCGCCATGACGGCCGCACTTGAGAAAGGCGCGGTCCGGCGTGAAGAAGTCGCCGCTGCCGATGTTGAGCCACACGCCATCATGCGGGCAGGCATTGACATAGCCGATGTAGTCGTTGTCGTGCGTCCTGATCACGACGATCGGGAACGGCCGGCTCTCGCCTGACGCGTCGATGCGCGACAGGCTGAAGGCCTTCGCGCCGCCACGTTCGACCGCGTCGGTGGCGCAGATGACGAAGACTTCGATCTCATCGGTGTCCATGCGATTCCCTTTCCGGCCCTAGGCCGCGGCCGGCGCGGCGGCCTCCTTCAGCGCGTTCAGCTCTTCCCGCGTCAACCGAAACACGCCTCGGCCCCCGGCCAGCGCCTGGTAAACATCACCAGCCTTGTCGCTGAGGAAGTTGAACCAGTCCTGCGGCGCGAGGCTCGCCGGTCGCTCGCCGATCTCGACCACAGTGCCGTTCGGCGCGAAACGCGCATGCAGCACAATGTTCTGCGTCTCCATCTGTCCCTCCCCCGCCTTCACAGGCCCGAACCAAAGCCGAGCAGCTCGATCTTGACGTCTTCCGTTCCCAGCACGGTGGCCTGGCAGGCGAGCCGCGACTTCGAGCCGACACCGACGATGGAATCCAGCTTCTCGTTCTCGAGCCGCGCGATCTTCGACAGGCCTTTGCGGCCTTCCTGCACGTAGATGTGGCAGGAGCCGCATTTGGCCTGGCCCTCGCACTTGTGCGGGACCGCGATCTCGGCCCCCAGCAGCGCCGCCAGCAGCGTCGTTCCTTCCGAGACCTCGATGGTCTTGCCTTCCGGCAGCACGGTCAGGGTCGTCATGGTTCTCATCCTCTCTGTTACGTTGACTTCCAACTCAATAGATCGCTGCGCCGGCACCTACGTTGATCGAGGCGTCCTTCATGGTCTCGACGATGAACTCGATATGGGCATCGGTGAGATGCGTGTGGAACGGCAGCGCGACGGCGCGGTCGGCGATCTTTTCGGTGACCAGGAGGTCGCCGCGGCGATAGCCGAGATCGAAATAGTGCCGCTGCAGATGCAGCGGATGGCTGTAAGCCGTCGCCTCGACCTGCTCGACCCGAAGATCCTCGGCGATGGCGTCGCGACTGGAGCGGGAGAAGCGCGTGCCGAGATGCACGAGATAGAGCAGCCAGTTCACCTCGGTCACGTCGGGGGCGATATAGGGCGGCTTGATCCCCTCGAAGGACTGGACATGCGTTGCGTAGAGATCTTCGGTCAGCCGGCGCCGCTCGATGATTTCGTCGATGCGCGCGAGCTGCGCGAGCCCGAGCGCAGCCGCAAGATCGCTGATTCCGGCCTGGTAGGGCGCGGCGGAGCCGACCACGACGGAAGAGCGCTCGTCCAGCCGGTGCGAACGATGCCGGCGCAAGGTCATGGCAAGGTCGATGTCGTCGGTGACGACCATGCCACCCTCACCGCACGTCAGGAGCGAGGGCTGGGAGAAGTCGAATATGGCGGCATCGCCGAATGTTCCGACCAGTTCGCCCTTGTAGCGTGAGCCTATCGCCTCGGTGGAATCCTCCAGCAGCACAAGATTGTGCCGCGACGCGATATCGCAAAGCTCGGACCAGGCCGCTGGATGGCCGTTGTTGTTACCGGCAATGATGGCGCGGGTCCTGGGCGAGATGCGCTCCTCGACCTTCTGCGGCGCCAATACGCCCGACCAATAGTCGATATCGGCAAACACCGGCCGCGCCCCGGCAAGGCTGATCGCGTGCGCGGTTTCGCGGAACGAATAGGCCGAAGCAATGACCTCGTCGCCTGCGCCGATGCGGCAAGCTTTCAGCGCGAGTAGCAGCCCGATCGTTCCATTCGGTACCGCGACTGCGTATTTCCGGCCGAGGTAGCCGGCAAAGGCCGTCTCAAACGCTTCCGCAACAGGTCCATTCGAGAGCCGCGGCGAACGCAGCACCGCGTCCACCGCGGCGATCTCGGCGACCGTGATGTCGGGATCCGACAGGGGAATGAAGGATTCGTTCCCTGTCCCGACCGACTCCTCGTCGATCTCCTCTACCTCATAGACCAGCGCGGGCTCGGTCATGATGCTGCACCCCGCTTTGCGAGGACGATGCCGGTCGCACGCTCCGGATCTGCGGTAATCTGCGCACAATGATCCGCACTATCGAGCAGATGCAGGTCGAATTCCCGGAACGAGCGGAACGGCGTCTCCGTCACGTCGGACGCGTCGCAGCGGATCCAGGCGAGATGCGGGTATTTACGCCGCAGCTCCGAGTAGGCCTGCGAGCCCGCATCCGACGACGCAAGCATCTGTTCGATCTCTGCCAATTCGCTTGCCACCAAAGCCATCTCGCAAATCCCGCTATTGCCAAAACACGCGTTCGGGATCGGCGTTCAGGACGTCGGTCACCGATCCCAGTCGAGGGTGCGACGAGTGCAATTCCCAGACGCCCCTCTTGTGATCCTTGCGGAAGAGCTGCCACATTGCGCTGGCCGCATCGTGGTGCAGCAACGCAACGTCGATGACGCCACCTTCGGTATCGATATTCCGCGAGCAGCACGGGCTGACGACGAGATAGCCTCCAGTCACCGCGGTGACGTCAGGCGAGACGTAACGATAGCGCTGGCGCGACTTGATGGCGCGCTCGATCCGCTTGCGATCGATATCGTTCGGATGCGCGGGTCGTCCGGTATCGAGCTTCCTCAACACAGCGGCGTTCATCGCGCTAATTCCCCTGTAGCGGGCTGATCTCTTCCTCGAGGCATCCGACCACCAGCTTCTCGCCGAACTCAACGAGGTAGATCGGAAGGTTTGCATCCGTATGCCTGCCGACCTGGACGATTTCGCCGGTATCCCCGACTCCGACCAGACGACCATCAGCCGGTGCGTCCGGAAACGATCCGTCGTTCATCAAATCAGTCACCGCTTTGACGCGCTGGCCCCACTGATATTTCGGGAGTCTCGGTTCAGGCATCATGATGTGGCTCCTGGCAGTGGCAGATCCTCGACCTCGTCGCGCGGCGTGACCGGATCGAGCTCCTTGCGCTTCATCCCGACCCGATTGCCGCTTTCGAGGAATTCGACGCCGTAGATGTAAAATTGCTGCAGAAAGGTTCCGATCGAGACGACGTAACCGACCTCGCCCTTCTTCGCGAGGATGTCGCCGATCTCCTTGCCGGCATAAGTGCCGTCGTTTCGGATGGTGCGCTTGGCCCGCACTCTTTCGCCGAAATTGAAGAAAGGCGGCGCCGACAATTCGACGACGTCGCTGTCACGAACGATGTTGCTCATGCCGAACTCCCTGAGCCTCGCTCCAGCCGCACCGACACCCTGGCGCGTGCGACCTCGCGCACCAGGCTGTCCTGGTCCTCGGCGAGATCGGACAATTCCGACACCGCCGCGCGGCTCGCCACCTCGTACCGGATGCGCCAGTCCGGATCGCGGCGCAGCAGCGTCAGGACCTCCGGCGAAAGCCGCCGGGCCACTTCCAGACGCACCGAGGCGTCGCAATCGTTGATCATGCCGAGCAGCCACCCGTCGGGAAGCCGCCGCGCCACCACACGGCGCACCTCGGCCTCCGGGTCGTCGATCATACGCCCGAGCAGCGGCGGCGCGATCCGGCGCGCGACCACGAGGCGAACGTAGTAGTCCTCGTCGGACACCATGGGCAGCAGTTCGTCACCATCCAGAAGCGTGACAACCCGCATCCTCACCTCGCGATGCGGATCCTTCCGCAATCGCAGTGCGTATCGCTTCGGCAACCGTCGGACCGCGTTCCAGCGCACGGTTTCGTCGACATCGGCGAGCAGCGTCGGCAGCAGGAACACATTGGCGAATTTCGCAGCGATCGCGCGCACCTCGAAATGCGGGTGGCGGAGATAACTGTCCGCGAGGCCGGGATTCCAGTTGAAGAAGCGGTCAATCCGGCGGGCATAGCGGTCGTTGACGCAGGCATGCTTCAACCGGCAACGACCGCCGCCGCTCAGCGCAAGATGCGCACAGGCGGTGCAGTCGACTTCCTGGCCCTGCCAGTCGCGGGCTTCATCGATGTCGTCACTCATCGTCCCGCCCCATGCGTTCGAGCACACCGAGGAGAACCTTCGCCCCAATCTTGTCGGTCGGATCGAGCTCCAGCAGCTTGGCGACGGCCAGCCGCCCCTCCTCCATGCGTCCGAGCCGCATCTGGAGGTAGGCGTAGCCCTTCAGCGAGAACAGGAAGAACCGCGGCAGGACGCTCTCGTAGCGGCTGAATTCGGCGTCAGCCGCGCCCACAGTGCGCCAGTCGGCGGCGAAATGGTTCGCCTCGGCTGCTTTCTGCAGGCAGCGTTCGGCGACGTCGAGCGCCTCGGCGAGGCGCCCCTTGTAGAAATAGAAGCGATAGAGGCCGATCAGCACCGCCGCATGCCCGGGGGCGATCGCAGCGGCTTCCCGCAGGTGGTTTTCGGCAATATCGTCCAGATGGTAAGACAAGCCAGCCTGCCACAGATGATGCTCGGCTTCGCTGGGCAGCCCGCCGCCGAGCAACGCGCCGGCGAGCAGCGCGTCGTTGATCTCTGATTGCGGGCTGAATAGCGTGTCGGGCATCGGCTGTGGCCTATCGTCCTCAGTGATGTCCGCAGGAAACCTGCTTCGGATCGTGGAACACCAGCCCGGTCTGGGTCGGCGTATCCGCAAAATCGATGGTCACGCCATCGAGCAGCAGCCGGCTCTCCGCGGGCAGGAACAGCTTGACGCCGTCACGTTCGACGATGGCATCGCCCGACAGGGGCGTGGCAAGCACCTTGATGTCCGCGGCGAGGCCGGAGCAACCGCCCGGACTGACGGCGAGGCGGAAGCCGCTCCCCGCGGGGCCATCCACGCGGAGCATCATGCGCATGAATTTCTGCGCCGCCGGTGTGATCGTGAAGTTCATGTCCTTCCTCCTCTTTAGGCGGGCGCCTGATAGCGCGGCAGCGACGTGTCGATGACGCAGGTGTTATCGACCGGACACACCGCCACGCATTGCGGCTCGTCGAAATGACCGAGGCATTCGGTGCACTTTTTTGGATCAATCACGAACGTCCCGCCCTTCTCGCGGATCGCGACGTTCGGACATTCCGGCTCGCAGGCCGAACAGCTCGTGCACTGCGAGGAGATGATCTTGAATGGCATCGCTTCCTCCGGGGTCAGGCGGCCGAAATCAGCGCGCCCTGGCGGATCGCAGCGTCGCCGCGCTCCACATGCTCGATCTCGCCGCTATTCACCTTGTCGAGATAGGCCCTGAACCAGGCGATAGCCGACTTCTCGATGAACTCGTGGGCAAATTGATCGACCGGCTCAATGCCGGCCTTGATCAGATCGCCCTTCGGGCAGCCGCCGATCTTGGCCACGAACACCGCATGACAGTCATTGATGGCGCGGATGATGGTCTCGAGGCTGTCCTCCTCGCCGTAACCGCCCTGGCAATAGAGATCGACACGGCGATGGCCGACGAACTTGGCGCCCGCGGTGGAGAGTTCATAGACCTGGAACTCCTTGGCATGACCGAAGTGCTCGTTGATCAGCCCGGAGCCCTTGGTCGCAACCGCGACGAGGACCTTGATGTCGCTCGAGGCACCGGCGAGTTCCGCCAGTTCTTCCTGCTTCGCGGCCACCTTGGCGACGCGCTCCTCCTCGACCTTGGCCTGGTAGGCCTTGCGGGTGTCGGAGTCGTACTTGACCTCCATCGCCATGATCTTCTCGGTGGTGAACTCGGCGCTGCGGTCCTCTCCAAGCAGACCCACCGCATCGGCACGGCACTGGCGACAATGCCGCATCATGTTCATCTCGCCTTCGCAGGAATCCTGCAGGGCCTTCAGCTCCTGCGCACTCGGACCACGCTGGCCGTTCAGGCCGAACACAGTGCCGTGCTCGGGCGCGGAGATCAGCGGCATGATGTTGTGCAGGAAGGCGCCGCGCGATTTCACGGCCTTGTTGACCTCGACCAGGTGCTTGTCGTTGATCCCCGGGATCATGACCGAGTTGATCTTGCAGAGGATGCCGCGCTCGGTAAGCATCTCGAGGCCCTGGAGCTGGCGATCCGTCAGGATCTTGGCAGCCTCGACGCCGGTGTATCGCTTGTGCTTGTAGAAGATCCACGGATAGATCTGCGCGCCGATCTCGGGATCGACCATGTTGATCGTGATCGTGACGTGGTCGACGTTGTACTTCGCGATGGTGTCGACGTGGTCGGGCAGCATGAGGCCGTTGGTCGACAGGCAGAGCTTGATGTCGGGCGCCGTATTGTAGATAAGCTCGAAAGTCTTGAAGGTCTTTTCCGGGTTGGCCAGCGGATCGCCCGGACCGGCGATGCCGAGGACGGTCATCTGCGGGATGGTGGAGGCCACCGCCAGTACCTTCTTGGCGGCCTGCTCAGGGGTGAGTTTCTCGCTCACCACGCCCGGGCGCGATTCATTGGCGCAATCGTATTTACGATTGCAATAGTTGCACTGGATGTTGCAGGCCGGCGCGACCGCGACATGCATGCGCGCGTAGTGGTGATGCGCTTCCTCGCTGTAGCAGGGATGATTCTTCACCTTCTCCCAGATCTCGGTCGGCAGATCGCCCTGCCCTGCACTCGAGCCGCAGCTCGCCTTGCCACTGCCGCCGGTCGTGCCGCAGCCCTTGTGGTCGGCAATCGCCTGCATGATCTCGCCGACATCGGCGACGTTGCCGCTCACTTCGTGTTGCACTGAAACATCCATCGCCCAGTTCTCCCTGATGCCGAATGAGTTTCCCGGGGCCCGACTTCCGAGAAGCAGTCTAAGAGTGGTTCTAGAGAGGTATTAGCAACTCGCATGCCATGGCTTCGGCCGGGCACATTCTTCTCTCGCGTCAAAGAGTTAGCGAACGATCCGGCAAATGTCGGATTGCCAACATCGGCGCGCGTCGCGACGATGCATGTTGCAAAGGTGACAGCCGCAGCGACCACGACGGCGCGCGATGACGATCGACGCAAGAAGCCGCGCGAGCATTGCCCGCGCGGTCCCGTCGGATCGAGATGGATGAGATCACCCCGCGAGCACGATCTCGATCGCACGCGCGAGCGGGATCGCGAGCGGCGTCAGGCCCTGATTGACGAGGAAGCGGAGCTCGTTCTTCGATAGCGCGTCCGGCTCGACAACAGCATAGTGACTCTCGGCCGATCGCTTCGACACCTGACGCGCATAGGTGCGCAGGAGCTGGTCGTTGAACCGGCAGCCGAGGAACAGGAAGTTGCGGCCGGTGCGACGCGCCTTCACCTCGTCGGGAATTGGCGTCTGGATGTCGATCTCGGTCAGGACCTCGACATAGTCGGCGTCGGTGATCAGGAAGTTCTTCGCCGGCGCAATGCTGCCATGCGGCTTGTAGAGGACGGTGTCCCACCCCTGGGCCAGCGTGCGATCAACTTCCATTCCGGCGGGATCGTAGAAGCGGTACCAGCGGTCCTCACCAATGCCGGCCCGGGTGATACCCTGGATTTCCCCCCAATCGCTACGATCGGCGAGCGCCGTTCGCATCGCGCCGTCGTACCAGCTGTCGACGATCAGGGGCAGGGACAGCGTCGCGAGGTGACGATGCAGCGGGGTCGGCGCGACCGGCGTGGCGAAGGCCTCCGACATCAGCGCCGTAACGGTGGAGCGATGCTTCGTGCTTTCGATATGCTGTGCCGCGGCCCAGGCATTGCCCCTGGCCCGCCGCGGCAGTGCGACCTTGCTGCCGAGGAAGGCCGCAAGCGCTTCCGGATTCATCGGTACGCCCGGCTTGGCCAGCTCGGTGACGCCGGTCCCGAGATAAGGAATGACGCTGCCGGCGCGCAGCTTCGCAGTCACCTCGCGGAGGATGGCTTCGGCATCGGCGGGACCTGCGAAATCGATCCGCGGTACGGGTGCGTTCATCGCTCCTCTCCGTCGCCGCCGCGCTTCTTGGCATTGATCGTGATCGGCAGCGTGGTGTCGCTCGCCATTTGCGGCAGGTCGAGCACCCAGCCGTTCGCGATCCTGATCCAGCCGCCCCACAACGTCTCGTGCTCGGTCTCCACGATCGGCTCTTCGAGATCCTTTTTCGGGACGTAGATCGACAGGCCGGTCTCCGGCGAGCGTCGAATCATGACTTTCATAGGCTCATCTCCGCAGGAAGAGAGGTGTCGCTCGCGCGTTCCTGCGAAGGAGACAATGCTCTCAGTTTCTCTATGATGTCAGGCAGCGCCGCGAGGACGCAGTCGATCTCGTCGGCGGTGGTCTCTCGCGATAGTGAAAAGCGGATCGCCCCGCGCAGTGCCGTCGGCGGCACATTCATGGCGCGCAGCACATGCGACGGCTCCATCGATCCGGACGCACAGGCCGACCCAAGCGAGGCGGCGATGCCGGCGCGGTTCAGATGATGAATGATGGCTTCGCCCTCGAGCCGTTCGAAGGCGATATTGGAGGTATTCGGCAGGCGGCTCCGGACATCGCCGAGCGCCACGCAATGGCCGAGCCTCAGGACACCCTGCTCCAGCCGGTCGCGGAGCGCGGCGACCTGCGTCCGCTCTGACTCGAGTTGCGCCGTTGCAAGCTGCGCCGCCTTGCCGAGTCCAACGACGCCGGGCACGTTCTCGGTCCCCGCCCGGCGGCGGCGTTCCTGCGGACCGCCGACGATCAGCGGCTTGAACTTGATGCCTTTACGCACATAGAGCGCGCCGATCCCCTTGGGTCCATGCAGCTTGTGGCCGGAGAGCGACAACATGTCGATTTCGGTGTTTTTCAGATCGATCGGAATCCGGCCGACGGCCTGGACCGCATCGGTATGAAACAGCGCGCCGGCCGACCGCGCCATCTTGGCCAGAAATTCCACCGGGAAGATCGTGCCGGTCTCGTTGTTGGCCCACATTACCGAGGCGACCGCCGTGCGCGGCGACAGCGCGCGCCGGAACGCCTCGATATCGAGGCGGCCCCGCGTATCGACGGGAATGAGATGGCTCCTGATACCGCGGCGGCCGAGCTCCTCGACCAGCGACAGCACGGCCGGATGCTCCACCGCCGTGGTGACGACCTCGTCACGCCCCTCCTGCACCGCGAGCGCCGACAGGATCGCCGCGTTGTCGGATTCGGTGCCGCCCGACGTGAAGACGATCTCGTGATCGTAGGCCGCACCGATCAACGTCTGCAGGCTCTTGCGCGCCTGCTTCAAGGCCGGGGCGACCTCGCTGCCAAACGCATGCGACGACGACGCATTCCCGAATTGCTCGGAGAAGAACGGCAACATCGCCGCGACGACGGCGGGGTCCGTGCGGGTCGTCGCATTGTTGTCGAGGTAGACTGGCCGCACGGAACGTCCCTCTCGATGTCGCCTCAGTGCCGGGCTTTTGCCGCTCCGGCGACCGGAATCAGGCGGACAAACTCGCCGAGACGCTCGACCAGACGGGCCTGAATTCCCTCCAGCGTCGCGCTGGCGAGTTTGCAGAACACGCAGGCGCCGGTGAGCCTGACCATGATCTTGTTGCCGTCGATCTCGAGCAATTCGCAATCGCCGCCATCGCGCTTGAGGTTGGGCCGGATCTCATCGAGTACGGCCCGGACGATGCGCTCGCGGTCCGTCGGTTCGGCGGCGGGCAGCTGCTTGAGTGGTTCGGATTCAACGAGCATGCGTGTTCTTTCTCTGGCAGATCGTTTCGTGGGAGCAGTGGGATCAGCTGAACGACTTGCCGCAGGAGCAGCTCGACTTCGCGTTCGGATTGTCGAAGGTGAAGCCCGAGCCTTCCAGCGCCACCACGAAGTCGATCGTGGTGCCGTTGAGATGCTCGTGGCTCGCATTGTCGACGAACACCTTCACGCCGCCGCGTTCGATCACGGTATCGTCGGGCTTGGCTTCTTCCGCGAGGCCCATCATGTATTTGAACCCGGCGCAGCCGCCGGTTTCGACCATGATCCGCAGGCCATTCGCCGGCTCCGCTGCGGAGGAGATCGCGGTCTTCACCGCATTCACCGCACTGTCCGTCAGATTGATCATCGTTCGCCCTCTCTATCTGGGTCTGTTGGCATAGGGATCGCAAGTCCCGTGCCACCCGGCACGCACTTGAAAACGCTGCATTTTTCTTCTGACTTTGCCTGTTGCGTTTGCGACGCGTGTCGGATTTCCGACACAGGCTTTGGCGGCGCCGCAACAAACCTATCGGCGAGACCGCCCCGCTCCTCGCGCAATTCCAGCGCAAGAACTCACCAAATGCGCGATGACTTGAACTTTCGGTGCGCGCGCAGGCGGTCGGCAAACTCCTTGCATAAGGTCACTCACACAACGGCAGGCGTGATTTCGCGCCGGCCGACACCGCTGCGAGCGCATTGAACGAGGAGGCTTTCATGACGTCGATCGACAACACCGCCCTTGGCCGGCTGGACAAGGAGGGCCGGCTGTTGAACGCGGTGCTGAAGGGCGACACGACAAAGCCGGGCCGCTTCGGCTTTCGCGGCGATATCGCGCTGAAGTTCCAGGCCCAGGTCGCAGACGAGAAGCGCCCGCCGGACTATTCGATCGAGCAGGTGTTGACCGTGGCGCAGGAGGGAGAGGCGACGATCCCCGTGCTGGCCGGCTACCTGCATTCCTTCGCCTACCTGGCCGACCTTGCAAAGGTGCTCGACGGCGCGTTGACGCCCAAGGGCAGCTACTTCATCTTCTGCAACAACATCGACCTGCTGGCCAAATACCGCACCAGGATCGGCGATATCACCTTCCGCGTGCTGCCCTGCGACGAATCGACCGTCTGGAAAGAGATGATGGACCTCGCTGGTGTCGACAAGAACGACATCAAGAAGCTCGATACCGCTGGCAAGCTCGATTACCTGCTCGATGTCGCAAAGGACCTCGACGGATCCTATGCCGAGATCAGCTACGAGGAAGGCCTCGCCAAGATGGAGCCGGTGAAGAATCGCAACGAGAACCGCCCGGTCTGACGCCCCGCGCGTCAGATCTCTTCGTCGCAAGCCTCGTCTTCGTCTTCGACCAGCGTCACGCCGGTGACGCAGATGTCCCCGTCGAGCACGGCAAGCGCAATGGGGGTCAGGCTCTGGCCCTTGCACGGCCCGTCGATCCCAAGACCGGTGCCGAGCTCGAAGGTCGAGCCGTGCTTGCCGCACAGCAGCCTGGTGCCGTTCGTATCCAGGAACTGGTTGCGCTCCCAGTCCAGGTTCACGCCGTTGTGCGGACATCTGTTGAGATAACCGAAAACCTGTCTGCCCCAGCGGACGATCACGATCGGCCAGGGCCGCGGCGCGCCGTCGTCGCCGACGATCATGAGTTGAAAGCCGATCGCCCTCTGGCTTGGAATATCGCTGAAGCGGCAGATCGCATAGGCGGTATCCTGTTCCATGCTGTCCTCGTTTGCGAGCCCGAGCTACCTGGGCGAGACATTGCAAGAATCGCGCTACGCAAAAGTCCGTCATCCGTCGCACCCTTGTGCGGAAACCGACATTCGCCTCGATCGACCCGTGCCAACTCGCAAGAAACGGGGGGCTTTTCGCCCGTTCGGCGGCCTTCGGCCGCCACGCTGCATGCCTGCCGCGTGGCACGAAATTTGATGTTCTTCAGCCAAAGCCCTTTGGCATGGAGAATGACATGAACGTCGCGTCCGCATTTGCCGGCTGTCCGGAAGAGGAACTGAAGTCCCTGCTCGCCGGCGGCACGCTGACCGTCTACTCGGTCGCGCGGCCGATGACGGCAGATCATGCGGTCGATCGCAGTGACGTGCTCGCAACGTTCAATTTCGCCAGTCCCGCCTTCGGTCCCACGGCGGACGGGGGCGAGACCGCCACATTTGCGGCCAATCCCGTTCCCGCCAGCAGCGTTGGCACACCGGGTTTCGCCCGCGCCTGCAAGGCGGATGGCACTGTGATCGCTGACTTCTCTGCAGGGCCTGGCCCACGCGAGATCAAATTCGCGGAGGTCTCGTGCTCGCAAGGCGCGCCAGTGAGAATTACAGCCTTCACATTCATAGCCGAAGGCGGCTGGCCGGAACGGCCTGATTATTACGACGCCCATCCCCGCCCCGGCTTCGCGATGCCGACGGTTCTCTGATTCACCGCACGCGAGCGAGGGCGAACACATGGCGACACTGGTGAAGACGACCCAGGACGGACGCAAGCTCGAAGTGACGGGGCTGGCGATCACGCTCGGCGGCAAGCTCGAGGCCAACGAGCTGATCGAAGTCAAGGATCACCCCTATCGGCGCGCGATCCGGAACGCTGCGCCCGAGGCCACGCACATGGCCGGCCGCGTCCCGCTGACGCGCGAAGAAGCAGAGATCGTCCTCGCAGCGTTCAAGCGTGCCGAGGCCGACATGCTCGCAAATCCAATCGCAATCCACGAGCGGTTTCGCATCGCCGCGATGATGAAGGCGCGTGAGCAGGGAATTGAATAGGCCAACCCGCGTGCCTCGCCGGCCTGCTGTCCGGCACACTCAGTTCATCAATCGCTTCCGCCGGCGATAGCCGCCGCCCTCATCGACTTCGAGCAACCCGCTGATCTCAGGATGGTTGACCGGCTCGCTCGATTGGTCGGGCAACAGATCCTGCTCGGCGATGCAGGCGACGTAAGGGATCTGGTCGTCCACGGCGAACATCCGATAGAACAACCCCGGTGCTCCAGGCCCCTGCATCGGGCCGACATCGGACGCCGCGGGAGACGCATCGACGTCGAAGATCACACCGCGCATTTCATAGAGGCGATGGCGGATCACCTGGCCGATATTGTATCTGGCGATCCGGGTCTTGCTCATCGCTCACCGCATAGTCCGCCGCGCTCACGCCGGGGCGTGGGTCTGGCAATTGGTCGGGCAGACCCGGGCACAGGCGCCGCAACCGATGCAGGCGCCATCGTCATTCATCACCATGACCTTCTTTTCGACCTCATCGTCATCGTCGTCGAGATCGATCATCTCGCCGTCCTCATTGAGGCCCTTCAGCGTCATGACCTCGCGGCCGCAGACCTTGTAGCAGCGGCCGCAGCCGATGCATTTCCTAGGGTCGATCGAGACCAGATAGTCCGGTCTCCAATCGCGACCATCGCGGGTTGCAGATGACATGGCGGAGTCCGTTCAGGCCTTTTCGAGCGCCTTGAGATCCTCGCGCTTGCGCTCGAGCTCGGAGAAGGCGTCGTGCGCCTTCTGGGCGACGCTCATGATCGAGGTCCAGTTGATCGGCAGCTCCTCGGAGAGATCGTGGAGATCCATCTTGGCCGCCGTGGCCTTGGCCGAGAGCTTCTTGATCTCGGCTTTCAGGGTTTCAGGATCGCTCATGTGTCACCTCAATAGTTGGCCACGTCAGGAAACTTGCGGATCATCTCAATCCCGCCGTTGACGAACTTGTCGCCTTCAGCTGCGAGCTTGCCGAGATTGTCGAATCCGTAACGGTGGACGTCGCGCAGCTGCTTGTTGACGACGATCAGCCGGCCGCCGATCAGGACCATGCGGCCGAAGCCCTCGTGATGCATCTTCAGCATCGGCGAGATCATCACGCCGGTCGCCTTCTCGATCGCGAGCGCGACCGCATTGAAGAACAGCTCCATCCGCCAGATCGTATCCGGGTCGGGATCTCCGACGATCGGCAGCGCCCGGCGCGCCTCCTTGTCGAGAATATAGGGCTCGAGCAGGTCGAGATCCTTCTTGCCCTCCCAGGCGCCGTGGG
The DNA here is from genome assembly GCF_007290395.2 of Bradyrhizobium cosmicum. Taxonomy (NCBI): domain Bacteria; kingdom Pseudomonadati; phylum Pseudomonadota; class Alphaproteobacteria; order Hyphomicrobiales; family Nitrobacteraceae; genus Bradyrhizobium; species Bradyrhizobium cosmicum. The sequence continues at coordinate 4,768,023 of NZ_CP041656.2, forward strand.
TGTCCTGGGCCCGCCAGATGTTGATGAGCTCCTTGATGAACGGAGCATCTGCCGCGGACTCGGATTGGATCAGTTCAGCCGCATCGGCCATGTTCGTTTCCCTCAATCTTCGAAATCAAGCGTGCGTTCCTGGTCCTTGGCGAGGACCTTGCGCAGCCAGGGCGGCGGCGTGCCTTTCAGCACCTCCTCGAGCTTGCTGCAGAGATCGGCGATCGCTTCCGGCTGGACTACCTTCATCGGATGGATATTGTTGGCAACGACCCGCGCCGCGCCCGAGCCGCCGATCGCCGCGACATAGAGGATCGTGCAATCCTTGATCGCCTCGATCTTCGGCGCCAGCTTGTCCTCGTTGCCGTCCTCCTTGAGGTCGCCGTCGAACTGAATCGCCTCGACGAAGCGATGTCCTTCGGGACTGACGTCGTAGATGGCGATGTTCTTGGCCCAGCCGAAATGCGCATCGACGCGCTTCAGGTCCTGGGTGGCAAAGGCGACCTTCATCAGATGATCCTTTTCTCGCGTCAGTGCAGCTGCGGCGGAACGACGGGCAGGCCGGCATCGGTGCTCCGCCAGGTGTCCGGCGTCGGCTGATGGTTGTTCTCGCGATCGGTGATGATCAGATTGGCGAGATCGAACACCAGATCGCGCGTTCCGCGATAGCCGACCGACAGCAGGTGCCCCGCACCCAGCCGGTCGAACATGGGGAAGCCGGCGCGATAGAACGGGATTTTCAGGCGCGAAGCCGCCTGCCGGCCGTGTGAATGGGTGATGAGAAGATCGCAATCGCGGGCCTTGGCGAGGTCCTCGAGGTCTTCGAGATCGCCGATCAGGACCTCCTGGGTCTTGATACGCTCGAGCACGGGCGAGGCCGTGGTGGTCACCGCCACCGTCACCTGCGCTCCCATTTCATGAAGCATGCTGGAGAGGTCGAACAGCAGATCCGGCTCGGCCCCGATCGCGAGCTTGCGGCCGCCGATGTGGAAATGCGAATCCAGCATCGCGTCCGCAAGCTGGCCGCGCTGCCGCCGATACTTCAGCGGCACCGGCCTGCCGCTGATCTCGCTCAGGAACGCGATGAATTCGTCGTTGGGACCGAGGCCGCAGAGCCGCTCGAACAGCCGGAACGGCGTGCCGGCTTTGGCCTGCATGGCTTCGGCTGCCCGCCGCATCTGCGCGCCGATCGCGATGGTCCAGGCGGCCTGGCCCATGGTGGCGATCTCGTCGACGCCGATGCCCCCAATCGTGGTCGGCGTGAACTCGTCCGGGATATGGCCGTCCAGCGAGCCGGCAAGATCCGGCAGGAACGACGGTCTGAGCCCGAAATCCTCCAGAATGGTGCGGAGTTCGTCCAGATCGCCCGGCGTGAGATGGCAGCCGGGCAGCACGTTGACGCGTGCGGCATCGCGCGGAGCGGCAGCATCGACCGGGTCGACCAGTTCCTCGACCAGCCGCGCGACGGTCTTCTCCCAGCCGTCCTGGAATGCATCCTTGAAATCCGGGGTCGAGACGTAGACCAGCGGAAACTTCTCGAGCTGCGGATGCCTCTGGCGGATCAGGCGGATGAAGCCGTCAACATCGTCACCCTTGGTCTCGGTAACGCCAGTCGAGTTGATGCCGATGATCTCGGGCTTGGTGCGATTGTAGATGTTGAGGATCGCCTGCTCGACATTCTCGTAACCGCCAAGCACGGTCGCGACCTCGCTCATCGCGGTGGTCTGCATCGGCACGGCTTCCTTGAAATGCCGCACGAACAGCGTGAGCCCGAACGAGGTGCAGCCCTGCGATCCGTGCAGCAGCGGCATCGCGCCACGCAGCCCCATGAACGCGAAGGAGCCGCCAATCGGCTGGCTCATCTTGAGCGGATTGACCGAGCAGGCCTTCTTGGACGTGGTGACGATCGCCATGAGACGCCCTACTCCGCTGCCTGGAGCACAACGGGCACCGGCTGCGCGGCGAGAATATCCTCGACACGCCCCTTGCAGGCGCCGCAGCCGCCCGACGCGCTGGTCCGTTCCTTGATGCCGTCGACGGTCGTCAAGCCATGCGCGGCTATGGCGTCCTCGATGGTCCCGAGATCGACGGCCTTGCAGAAGCAGATCTTCTTCGCCCGGCGGGTGGCCTCGGCGAGCGCGGGATCGGCCGCGATCTCGGCGGCCTGCGCGTCCATCTGGGCCATTGCCTTGGCCTGCCAGTTGACGCTGCCGGCGTCCCACGGCGTGGGCTTGCGAAGCTGCTCCCACATCGGATTGTAAAGCGCCTTATCGATCTCCTCCATCAGCTCCACCATGCCGATATAGCCCATATAGGCGTGGGATCGTTCCTGGTTGATGTCGAGCCAGGGCATCGCGGCCTTCAGCGCCACGAATTGCGACTTCCCGCCGGAGAGCATGATGTCCGCTTTCGCGTCTTTCAGCATCTTGTACATCTCGCGCGGCGTCATATCCTCGATCATGTGGGCGTCCTGGCCCATCAGCTCCTTGATCCGCTCCTTGTCCTCCTTGGTGGACTTCTTCACCGAGGTGCCGACGATCTCGAGCCCGGCCTCCTGCAACGCCGCCACGACCGACCAGGATTTCACACCGCCGGTGATCAGAAGCACCTTCTTGTCCTTGAAGCTCGGCTTGAAGCGTTCGATCGCAGCCCAGGCCTTTGCCTCCTCGCGCGCGATCACGGCTTCGGTACGGTCCATCAGTTCCGCCGGCGCGCCGCGCTCGATCAGCATGCGGGCGATCTCGCGCAGCGAGTCGCTGGAATCCTGAATGCCGTAGAACGAGCCCTCGAAGAAGGGAATGCCGTAGCGCTCCTCCATCTTGCGCGCGACGTTGATCATCGCCTTTGAGCACACCATCATCGCAGCCTTCGCGCGGTGCGAATAGGCGAGCTCGCGATATTTGCCGTCGCCGGAGATGCAGGAGAGGATGCGGATACCCAGCTCGTCCAGCAGCGGCTTCACCTGCCAGAACTCGCCGGACAAATTGTACTCGCCGATGATGTTGATGTCGTAGGGCGTGGTGTAGTCGGGCTCCTGGGTCCCGATCACATGCTCCAGTAGCGCCTCGCCGGCGAGCTTGTTCCCAAGGTTCTTCGGGCCGACGAAGCCCGGCGAATTGACCGGGATAACCGGCTTTCCGAACTTGGTTGCCGCCGCCTTGCAGACCGCGTTGATGTCGTCGCCTATCATGGCGGGAACGCAGGTCTGGTAGACGAAAATCGCTGGCGGATCGTACTTCTCGATGATCTCTCTGATTGCCTTATAGAGCCGCTTCTCGCCGCCGAACACGATATCGGTTTCGTTGATGTCGGTGGTGAAGCTTCGGCGCCAGAGATCGGAGCCGGACGAGGCGGCGCCGCGATTGTCCCAGGAATTGCCTTCGCAGGCGATCGGGCCATGGACGAGATGGGCAACATCGGTGAACGGCTGCAGCGCGATCTTGGCGCCGTCGAATGCGCAGCCGCCGGCGGCGCCGCCTGGCTGAAGCTGCTTGGTGCAACCTTTCTTGCGTTCGGCTTCGGACTTGTTGGCGTTCTTGCCGCAGCCCGGCTCGTTGAAGACGTCCTGGATGGTGGCCGACAGCGAGCTCATTCGTCTCTCCTATTCCCTGACCCGCTGCGCGAGCTCTCTGCCCCGCAGTCTCGATCGCTCTGGCTAGACTGGTGTCCGCCGCTGCCCGTTCATGGAGCAGCGGCAGACCTCCGCGACGTCAGCGGATGATGTCGAAGCTGTAGTCGGTCTTGGCAGGCACGTTGGTGTTCTTGTCGATCTCGTCGAAGATCTTGTCGAGAATCTTCACGAGCACGTTCATGCCGCCCTGATAGCCCCACACCGGGTAGCGATGGTGATGGTGGCGATCGAACACCGGGAAGCCGATGCGGATCAGAGGCGTGCCGGTGTCGCGCTCCAGGTACTTGCCGTAGGTGTTGCCGATCAGAAAATCGACCGGCTCGGTGAACAGCAGCGAGCGCATGTGCCAGAGGTCCTTGCCGGGATAGGCGTGGCAGTTCTGGCCGAACGGCGAGCTATCGAACAGCTGCTGCATCTTCTCAGCCCAACCCTTGTTGCCGTTGGTCGACAGCACATGGGTCGGCTCGGCGCCGAGTTCGAGCAGAAAGGCCGCCAGGCCATAGCAGAGGTCGGGATCGCCATAGATCGCGAACTTCTTGCCATGGATATGCGCACTGGAATCCGCCATTGCGTCGAGCAGACGGCCGCGCTCCTGCTCGAGCGCCTTCGCGATCGGCTTGCCCGCGATGCGCGAGAGCGTCATCAGAAGCTCGTCGGTGGCGCCGACGCCGATCGGATGGTTGAAGGCGACGACCTCCTGGCCATGACCGCCGATGAAGGGCAGCGTCTTCTCCGTGCAATATTGCTGCATGGAGATGGTGGCCTTGGCATGGATCGCGTTGGCGGCATCCTCCAGCGTGGTGCCGCCATCATACATGCGGAACTCGCCGTCGGTCGGGGTATCGAACACGTCGCTGTTGTCGGCGAGAATCGTGTACTCGATCCCCATCAGCTCGAAGATGCGCTTCATTTCACGGATGTTGCCGACGGTGTAGCCGTCGAAGCCGCCGATGAAGTTGATCTTTTCGTTCGGCTTGCGCTCGAGCTTCGGCGCCGTGCCGGCCTTTCCGTCCCAGAAGTGCTCTATGATCCCCTTCAGCGCGTTGTCATAGCCGGTGACATGGCTGCCGACGAATGCGGGCGTGTGGGCGAAGGGAACGTCGTACTCGGCGGGAACCGAGCCCTTTTCCTTGGACGTCTTGATGAAGGCATTGAGGTCGTCGCCGATGACTTCCGCCATACAGGTGGTGGAAACCGCGATCATCTTCGGCTTGTACATGTTGTAGGTATTGGCGAGCCCGTCGATCATGTTGTTCAGGCCGCCGAACACGGCCGCATCTTCCGTCATCGACGACGAGACGCAGGAGCTCGGCTCCTTGAAGTGCCGCGACAGATGGCTGCGATAATAGGCGACGCAGCCCTGCGAGCCGTGGACGAAGGGCAGCGTCCCCTCGAAGCCGACCGCGACAAACACCGCGCCCAATGGCTGGCAGGCCTTGGCGGGGTTGACGGTCAGCGCTTCGCGGGCGAAGTTCTTCTCGCGATATTCGGGCGTCTTGGCCCATTCGCGGATGCGCTCGACTTCCGCCGGGTCGTGCGGGTTCTCGAAGAGCGCTTTCTTGTTGGCCAGCATCTGCTGGTATTCCGGACCCCGGAACAGCTCGAAGTGATCGAGCACGTGTTCGGCATTCTGTGTCATCGTCGCATCCTTTGGATTCGTGTTCGATCGCCTGTCCCGGCTCTTCCCGGGACCGGGAAGAGCCGTAGCTTGTCTCTGTTATTCTGCCGCCATCAGGCTCGGCCGGGGGGCATCCTTCCAGGGCGCCTTGGTCTTCTTCCAGATCGGCGAGTTGATCGCCATGTCCATGTCACGGGCGAAGATCGCGAAGCCGTCATAGCCGTGGTACGGCCCGGAATAGTCCCACGAGTGCATCTGCCGGAACGGCACACCCATCTTCTGGAAGACGTACTTCTCCTTGATGCCGGAGCCGACGAGGTCCGGCTGGATCTTCTCGACGAAGCGCTCGAATTCGTAGCCGGTGACGTCGTCGTAGATCAGCGTGCCGTCCTTGACGTAGTGCTGGGCGGTGCGCTGATAGTCGTCGTTGTGACCAAACTCATAGCCGGTCCCGACCACTTCCATGCCGAGGTCTTCATAGGCGCCGATCACGTGGCGAGGACGCAGGCCGCCGACGAACAGCATCACGGTCTTGCCTTCCAGCCGCGGCCGGTACTTGGCGATCACCGCGTCCATCAGCGGCTGATACTTCGCGATGACGCGCTCGGCGCCTTCCTTGATCTTGTCGTCGAAGAAGCTGGCGATCTTGCGCAGCGATTCCGCGATCTTGCTCGGGCCGAAGAAATTGTATTCGCACCACGGAATGCCGAACTTCTCCTCCATGTGGCGGGAGATGTAATTCATCGAGCGGTAGCAGTGCAGGACGTTGAGCTTGGCCTTGGGCGTGGCTTCGAGCTCGGCGAGGCTGCCGTCGCCGGACCACTGCGCAATCACGCGCAGGCCCATCTCCTCGAGCAGGATGCGGGAGGACCAGGCATCGCCACCGATATTGTAGTCACCGATGATCGCGACGTCGTAGGGCGTCGGCTCGAATGTCGGCTTGGCCTCCGGAGAGATCTTGTCGAAGATCCAGTCGCGCACGGCGTCGTTTGCAATGTGGTGACCGAGCGATTGCGAGACGCCACGGAAGCCCTCGCAGCGCACCGGCACGATAGTCTTGCCTTCATACTCCTTCGACTTAACCTTCGAGACCGCCTCGATGTCGTCGCCGATCAGGCCGATCGGGCATTCCGACTGGATGGTGATGCCGTGGTTGAGCGGGAACAGCTCCTGGATCTCGTCGATGATCTTGGCGAGCTTCTTGTCGCCACCGAACACGATGTCCTTCTCCTGGAAGTCGGAGGTGAACTGCATGGTCACGAAGGTGTCGATGCCGGTCGTGCCGATGTAGTAGTTCCGGCGCGCCGCCCAGGAATACTGGCCGCAGCCAACCGGGCCATGGCTGATATGGATCATGTCCTTGATCGGACCCCACACCACGCCCTTGGAACCCGCATAGGCGCAGCCCCGGATGGTCATGACGCCGGGGATGGACTTCAGGTTGGACTTGACGCCGCAATCCGACTTGCCGGCCTCATGGACGTTGAGATGCTTGGCGCGACGTTTGGCCGTCTTCTCCGGATAGACCTTCAAGACCTCATCGATCAGTTGCTTGTTGCGGGCCTTGATCTCCGCGACGCTCTGGGTGGTTGCTAGGCTCATGCGAGTATCCTTCGGTTTATCCTGTGCAATGAGGGGGCGGCGCTTCTCCGAAGCGTCGGATGTAACTGGACGGCCTCAGGCCGGCATCGCCGCGAGTTCAGCCGCGGTCTTGCCGACGACGGACTCGTCGACCGCCTTCATGATGCCGTGCTCCATCAGCATATCCTCGAGCTCGTCCATCGTGATCGGGGTCGGGATGATGCCCTTGCCCTTGTTGTTGTGAATCCGGGTCGCGAGCGTGCGATAGTGTTCCGCTTGCTTCGAGTCGGGCGCATATTCCAGAACCGTCATGCGGCGCAGCTCCGCGTGCTGCACGATGTTGTCGCGCGGCACGAAGTAGATCAGCTGGGTGCCGAGCTTCTTCGCCAGCGCTTCCGCCAGTTCCAGCTCCTTGTCGGTCTGCCGTTCGTTGCAGACCAGGCCGCCGAGACGCACGCCGCCGGAATTGGCGTATTTCAGAATGCCCTTGGAGATGTTGTTGGCGGCATACATCGCCATCATCTCGCCGGACATCACGATGTAGATTTCCTGCGCCTTGTTCTCGCGGATCGGCATCGCGAAGCCGCCACACACGACGTCGCCGAGCACATCGTAGGACACGTAGTCGACGTCTTCATAGGCGCCGTTCTCTTCCAGGAAGTTGATCGAGGTGATCACGCCGCGGCCGGCGCAGCCGACACCGGGTTCCGGACCGCCGGACTCGACGCAACGGATGTCGCGGTAGCCGACTTTCATGACATCCTCGATTTCGAGGTCCTCGACGCTGCCGGCATTCGCCGCCAGGCTCAGGATCGTATCCTGCGCCTTGGCGTGCAGGATCAGGCGAGTCGAATCCGCCTTGGGATCACAGCCGACGATCAGGATCTTGTGGCCCATCTCCGCCAGCGCAGCCAGCGTGTTCTGCGACGTCGTCGACTTGCCGATACCGCCCTTGCCGTAAAACGCGATTTGTCTCAGTGAAGACATGTTGCTCTCCATCAACCGATGCTGATCGCCCGGCGTGCGCTCTCTCATGATCCGGTCGGACGGCTAGCTTCCATCTGCATCTCGACGAGATCCAAAGGACGACAGCCGCGCCTTGCGCAAAGACTTTTGCAACGAGTGTGCCAGCGCGGTCTCAATGCAAAAAGTGCCGTATTATGAGCGAGATAGCGATGCGGGCCGTGATTGTTGCAAACCCGACATCGCGCCATGTCGACATGTTCCCCCACGGCGCGCTGTTCGAAACAAAACAATGCGCCGGGCAAATCAAACGATCGCCAGATGCGCGCTTTCAGCTGGGAATGCGTCTGTGACGCTCGCGGTATGGAGCTTGCTTGGTACGTTTCGTCGACGCATCGAGGGTCCCATGCAGCTCGAACCGAAATTGCAAGCCGCTGCCCATCGATCGACCGTCTTCGTGATTGAAGGCGAAGAGGTCGTACGGTCTGCGCTGTCCTACATCCTCAGGGACCGTTATCGGGTACACACATTCATATCGACGGACGAAGCGCACATCTCCGCGGACAAGCCCGATGTCGTCTTGATTGGCGCGTCCATCTTGCAGGACCGGAGCGAGACGCTCCTACCCGAACTCATTGCGCAATTCGCCGGCGCCAAGATCCTGTTCGTGGCCGACCGAACCTCCGACCCTCTCGCGCAAGCATGCCTCGGAAGTGGTGCACACGGCGTCGTCTCCAAGCCGATCTCGTTTGATCCGGTTTGCGATGCCGTCCGCTCCGCCCTCGCCGTACCAATTGTGCAAGGCGGCCCGTCCCGCCTCATCCGCATGGCGTTTGGCTAGATCCAGACGCCCGCAAGCGTGCCAACCACGGAGAAGACCCATGACCACATCGCAGCAGCAGGCGCTCTCGATCGACGACATCGTCGAAAACTTCGCGCTGCTCGACGAATGGGACGATCGCTACCGTTACGTGATCGAGCTTGGCCGCAAGCTGGCGCCGTTTCCCGAGCAGGATCGCAACGAGGTCAATAAGGTGCGGGGGTGTGCCAGCCAGGTGTGGCTGGCAACGACCGTCTGCCGGAGCGATGGCGAAACAGTGCTCACCTTCATGGGCGACAGCGATGCCCATATCGTCCGCGGCCTGGTCGCGATCCTGATCGCGCTGCTGTCGGGGCGACCCGCTTGGCAGATCGCGAACGAAAATCCAATCGCCCTGTTCGAGCGGCTGGGTCTTGGCGAACATCTGACGCCGCAGCGCTCCAACGGTTTCCGCTCCATGGTGGAGCGGATGCGCGCGGATGCCCAGGGCGTGCTGTCGGAAGCGGTCTAGTCAGCGTCTATTCAAGGCCGACGTCGAGAGCCGTTCCTATCCGCATCATCTCGTGGCCGCGCATGATGACGAACACTGAGCGTCCGGCGAATTCGACCGTGTAGTAAGTATCGTCGAGAAACCGCCACCTCTCGCGGACGATTCCGGTATCGCCGGGATACACCAGGGCCTCACCGACGTCCTTGTGCGGGTACATGCCGTCGTTCATGATCGGCGCCAGCGAACGGATCGGCTCTCCCGGATCGAAACGGCCGGCCAGCCGCATTTCCATGTTGCGCACCGTCTTGTGCCGACCGGCGTTGCATACGACGCGCGCGACCGGCTTCGACTTGGAGCCCGACGGGGGCTTCGGCTTCGCAGCGATCTGTCCGCTCATGAGAATAGCTCCTGGGCCTTGGTCAGCGCCTCCGCGAGGACGTCGACCTCCTCCTTGGTATTGTAGAGCGCGAACGAGGCACGGCAGGTGGCTGAGACACCGAACCGATCGAGCAACGGCATGGCGCAGTGCGTGCCGGCCCGCACGGCGATGCCGGAGCGATCGATCACGGTCGCAAAATCGTGGGCATGCGCGTTCTTCATCTCGAACGAGACGATGGCGCCCTTTTCGGCGGCCGTGCCGATGATCCGCAACGAATTGATTCCACGCAACCGTTCCTGGGCATAGGTCAGCAGCCCATTCTCGTGTCTGCGGATCCGCTCTTTGCCGATGGAATTGATGTAGTCGATCGCGGCACCAAGCCCGATGGCCTGCACGATCGACGGCGTCCCGGCCTCGAAGCGGTGCGGCGGATCGCCATAGGTGATGACGTCACGTGTAACCTCGCGGATCATCTCGCCGCCACCGTTGAACGGCGTCATCGCGGCAAGATGCTCGTACTTACCGTATAGCGCGCCAATGCCGGTCGGTCCGTAGAGCTTGTGGCCGGTGATGACGTAGAAATCGCAGTCGATGTCGCGGACATCGACGTCCATGTGGACGCAGCCCTGCGAGCCGTCGACCAGAACCGGAATGCCCCGGGCGTGCGCCAGCCGAACCACGTCCTTGACGGGAACGACGCTTCCCAGCACGTTCGACATCTGCGTGATCGCCACCATCCTGGTGCGATCGGTCAGGAGCTTCTCGAACTCGTCGAGCAGGAAGTTTCCATCGTCATCAACCGGTGCCCATTTGATGACGGCGCCCTGACGCTCCCTGAGGAAGTGCCAGGGCACGATATTGGCATGATGCTCCATGATCGAGAGTACGATCTCGTCACCAGGGCCGATGCGCTCCCGACCAAAGGTTTGCGCCACCAAATTGATCGCTTCCGTGGCACCGCGCGTGAAGATGACCTCCTCGCGGCGCCCGGCATTGAGGAAGCGCGCGACCTTGTCACGGGCGCCCTCATAGGCATCCGTCGCCGCATTGGCGAGATAGTGCAACCCGCGATGCACATTGGCGCATTCGGACGTGTAGGCCTGGGTCAGGCGATCGAGCACCGCTTTCGGCTTCTGGGCGGATGCCGCATTGTCCAGATAGACCAGCGGCTTGCCATAGACCTGCATCGCTAGGATCGGGAAATCCTCGCGGACACGCTGAACGTCATAACTGCCGTTGCTGACTGCCGGATGCATGGGATCATCCCCGCCCCTTGAGCCAGTCCGTCATGATCCGGGACAGAGCACCGCGCAGATCCTCCCGGTCGATTGCGTCGATCACTTCGCCGACAAAGGCCTGGATCAGCAGCGCTTCGGCCTCCTTCTCGGGGATGCCGCGGGCCATGAGGTAGAACTTGAGCTGATCGTCCAGCGCGCCAGTGGTGGTTCCGTGTCCGCACTGCACATCGTCGGCGAAGATCTCGAGCTCCGGCTTGCAATTGGCAGTCGCCTCATCGGACAGCAACAGCGCCCGCGCCATCATCCTGGCGTCGGTCTGCTGCGCGCCCTGCTGTACCGTGATCCTACCCTGGAACACTGCGCGGGCCTCGTCATCGACAACAGCCTTGAACACCTCCCGGCTTTGCGAGCCGGCTGCGACGTGATCAATGACGAGCGTGGTATCGGCGTGCTGCCGGCCGGCGAGCAGGCTCGCTTGATGGATTTGAGCATCGGTCCCCTTGCCGGCGAGCGTCACGAGGAGCTGGTTTCGCACCACGGCGCCGCCGGTCGTGAAACCAAACTCGCGATAGCGGACGCGCGCCCCGATCTCAGCCTGGAGCGTCGCAATATGCAACGCAGCGGCGCCCTCGCAGGTCAGCTTGATGCGGTCGAACTCGGCGTCATCCGCCACAATTAACTGAAGCGCGGTATTGACCTGATAGTCGGACAAGTCGGGACCCTCGTGCGTCTCGATCAGCGTGACACGCGCCCGTTCGCCAACCTCCAGCCGGGACACCGTAAACATCGCCGACGGCGTGCCGGTCGTGGTGACGTAGGCAAGATGGATCGGTCGCTCGAGAACGACGTCGGGAGCGACCGCGATCACGACGCCGGACGCCGCGAACGCACGATTGAGCGAGGCGGCCGGATCGCACTCCGCGCCGCTCAACAGAACCGGCTCGTCCGCGGCAAGAACCTCGGTAGCCGAACGAATGCTGACCCCGGCTTCAAGGCTCGCGAGATCGGACAGGTCGGGGACGAATACGCCGTTGACGATGAGGAGCCGCCGTAGCCCCAGGTCGTCGAGCGCCGCTCCCGGCACTGCGGCGTCCACTTTGCTCGCATCGGGCAGCGGGGCCAACGGCTTGGCATCACGCACCAGGCGCCGAAGATCGGTGTACTTCCAACCCTCCAGCCGCGCGTGAGGCAGACCGGACTCGGAGAAGCGATCGAACGCCTCGAGCCGGAGCGCTTCGGTCCGGCTGCCACCGGGCAACGTCTGGCGCGCTGCGGCAAACAGGTCGGCGAGCCCGATCTCGGCTGCAGTCTTCACAGGGCGGATCTCGGCGTTCATGGCGATCAGGCCGCTTCGCTTTGATACTGGGCGTAGCCGGTCGCTTCCAGCTCGAGCGCCAGCTCCTTGCCGCCGGTCTTCACAATGCGGCCGGCCGCGAGCACATGCACGACATCGGGCACGATATAGTCGAGCAACCGCTGATAGTGCGTGATGACAATCATGCCGCGGTCCGCCGCCCGCAGCCGGTTGACGCCGTCTGCGACGATGCGGAGCGCGTCGATGTCGAGGCCGGAATCGGTCTCATCCAGTACGCAGAGACGCGGCTCCAGGAGCGCCATCTGAAGCGTCTCGTTGCGCTTCTTCTCACCGCCAGAGAAGCCCACATTGAGGGGGCGCTTGAGCATCTCCGGATCGATACTGAGTTGCTTGGCAAGTTCTCGCACGCGCTTCAGGACGTCGGGCGATGACAGCTCTTCCTCGCCACGCTTCTTGCGCTGGGCATTGAGCGCGGTGCGCAGGAAAGTCAGCGTGGCGACACCGGGAATTTCAAGGGGATATTGAAAAGCCAGGAACAGCCCCTTGGCGGCGCGTTCATCCGGCGCCATGGCCAGCAGGTCTTCGCCATTCAAATACACTTCGCCACCGGTGATCTCGTAACCCGGCTTGCCTGACAGCACATAGGACAGCGTCGACTTGCCGGCGCCATTCGGCCCCATGATGGCGTGGACCTCGCCTTTGCCGACGCAAAGGTCGAGCCCATTGAGGATCTGGCGGCCATCGATCTCCGCCTTGAGCCCACGGATGTCCAGGAGCGCCGTCATCACACTTCTCCTTGCGTCTCGCGTTCGGCCATCATCAGCCTACGCTACCTTCGAGCGAGATCGAGATCAGCTTCTGCGCTTCCACCGCGAACTCCATCGGCAGTTGCTGCAGCACGTCCTTGACGAAGCCGTTGACGACGAGGCCGACCGCCTCTTCTTGCGAAAGGCCGCGCTGGATGCAGTAGAACAGCACGTCCTCGGAGATCTTCGAGGTCGTCGCCTCGTGCTCGAACGTCGCCGAGGAGTTCTTCGCCTCGATGTACGGCACGGTGTGCGCGCCGCATTTGTCGCCGATCAGCAGGGAATCGCAGGCCGTGAAGTTGCGCGCGCCGGTCGCCTTGCGATGGGCGGTGACGAGGCCGCGATAGGTGTTCTGCGACTTGCCGGCTGCGATGCCCTTGGAGATAATCCGGCTCGACGTGTTCTTGCCGAGATGGATCATCTTGGTGCCGGAGTCGACCTGCTGATAGCCGTTCGAGATCGCGATCGAGTAGAACTCGCCGCGCGAATTGTCGCCGCGGAGAATGCAGCTCGGGTACTTCCAGGTGATCGCCGACCCGGTCTCGACCTGGGTCCAGGAGATCTTGGAGTTGTTGCCACGGCAGTCGCCACGCTTGGTGACGAAATTGTAGATGCCGCCCTTGCCTTCCGAATTGCCGGGGTACCAGTTCTGCACCGTCGAATATTTGATCTCGGCGTCGTCATGGGCGACGAGCTCGACCACGGCGGCGTGCAGCTGGTTCTCGTCGCGCTGCGGCGCGGTGCAGCCTTCGAGATAGCTGACGTAAGAGCCCTTGTCGGCGATGATCAGCGTGCGCTCGAACTGGCCGGTGTTGCGCTCGTTGATGCGGAAATAGGTCGACAGCTCCATCGGGCAGCGCACCCCCGGCGGCACGTAGACGAACGAGCCGTCGGAGAACACCGCCGAGTTCAGCGTCGCGTAGAAATTGTCCGAGGTCGGAACCACCGAGCCGAGATATTTCTGGACCAGCTCGGGATGCTCGCGGATCGCCTCCGAGATCGGCATGAAGATCACGCCGGCCTTCTTCAACTCGGCCTTGAAGGTGGTCGCGACCGAGACCGAATCGAACACCGCGTCGACCGCGATCTTGCGCCTGTTGGGGTCCTGCTCGCCGGGCTTGGGCTCGACGCCTTCGAGCATGGCGACTTCCCGCAAGGGGATGCCGAGCCTCTCATAGGTCTTCAGGATCTCCGGATCGATCTCGTCGAGCGAGGTGATCGTCTTCTTCGGCTTCGGCGCCGAATAGTAATAGAGGTCCTGGAAGTCGATCTTGGGATAGTCGACGCGGGCCCAGGTCGGCTCGGTCATGGTCAGCCAGCGCCGATAGGCTTCGAGCCGCCACTGGAGCATCCAGGCGGGTTCGTTCTTCTTCTCGGAGATGAACTTGACGGTCTCTGCCGACAGCCCTTTCGGGGCCTTCTCGGATTCAATTTGCGTTTCGAATCCATAGCGATACTGATCAACGTCGATGCCGCGGACCCGCTCGATCGTTTCCTGAACCGCTACCATCTATTGCTCCCTACGCGAAATCGATAGACCAGCCGTGCTCCGCGCACGATGCGTACGTGCCCGGTTGGCCGCGTAGGCGATGACCCGCGTCACATGACGTTCGGGACCAGTCACGAGCAGGCCCAGTTGCATGGCCCGGCGCAGGACCTGTGCCGCCAGCGTATCGATCCAGCCCGATGGTCGTGAGCGCGTCATCGGCCCGCCCTATGCTGGAACGCAAGTGTCGGGTACGGGGCAGACGACCGCGCATTGCGCCGTATCGAAATGCCCTTCGCACTCCGTGCACTTCTTCGGATCGATGACGTACATGTCGCGCTTGAGGCTGATCGCGGCGTTGGGACATTCGAACTCGCAGGCACCGCAGACCGTGCATTGTGAGGCGATGATCTTGTAGGCCATGTGGTGCGGCTCCTCGACCGAGCGATGTCATTTGACATCACCCTTTCAAAGGCCGTGCCAACCGCGAAAGGCCTGAAATCCAATAGCTATCTTGCTTATCGCGTTGTCGTGGGCCCGACAGCGTGTCGCATCTGCGACATGCGCTGTCAGAGCCGCTTGACCTCAATGTCGTACTTCTTCAGCGCGTAACCGATCTGCCTCGGCGTCAAGCCGAGCAGACGCGCCGCTTTCGCCTGGACCCAGCCAGACTTTTCCATCGCCGCAAGGACACGATCGCGGTCGGCCAGTTTGGCGACACCGGACGTCTCAGGCGCCGAGCGCGCGACAGGCTCGACGGTTGCCGGCGATGGCGCAATCGCGCTGGACCCTGTTGGTGGCGCGGACCGTATCGTCGATAGCGGCACGATCGGCAGGGAGCGCTGCGCCGGCAGGTCCGATCCGCCATTCCACAAGATCGCCGACAGGCACTGGCCGTGGGAGCAGGCAAAATCGCTCCTGACGATTTCGCGTCCCGGCGCCAGCGTCGCTGTCCGCTGCACGCAATTCTCCAGCTCGCGCACATTGCCCGGGAAGCCGCAATTCATCAGGACTTCAACGGCATGCGAACCGAAAGTCAGCTCCCGGCCGTTTTCGACGTTGAAGTTCTTCAGGAACTCGCCCGCCAACAGCGGGATATCGCTGCGCCGCTCTCGCAGCGGAGGCAATATCATCGGCACCACGCTGATGCGATAGTAGAGATCGGCGCGAAATTCGTTACGCGCGACCGCTTCTTCCAGATTGCGGTTGGTGGCGGCAATGACGCGGACGTCAACCTTGATGGTCTGGTTCCCGCCGACACGCTCGAACTCCTGCTCCTGCAGCACACGGAGGAGCTTGGCCTGGAACGAGGCGGAAATCTCGCCGATCTCGTCCAGGAACAACGTGCCCCTGTCGGCGAGCTCAAACCGCCCCTTGCGGGCATTGAGCGCACCGGTAAACGCGCCCTTCTCGTGGCCGAACAATTCCGACTCCAGCACCGATTCCGGCAGCGCCGCACAATTGATCTTGATGAACGGCCGCTTGGCCCGCGGCGACAATTCGTGAATGGCTTTGGCGATCAGCTCCTTGCCGGTTCCGGACTCGCCGCGCAACAGCACCGTCGAATTCGATTTCGCGACGATGGCAATCTTCTCCAGCAGTCCGCGCAATGCCGGGCTGTCGCCGATGATACCTTCCACGTGGACTTTCTTACGGTCCCGCTGCGGCTTGAGCTCGGATAGCTCCTTTTGCAGCCGATAGCTTTCATGCATCAGCCGCTCACGGTCCTGCGCCACGACGCGGTGCAGCTTCACAGTCTGCCCGACCAAATTGGCGATCATGGTCAACAACCGGACGTCCGAGTCGAGCCGAAACACCGACCGCTCGTCCCAGATCCGGTCGATCGTCAACGTACCGACGACCCTGGCGTCAATACGAATCGGAACACCAATGAACGAGACGCGCGTTGCTTCGGAGGCTCCGAGCACCTCCATGTCGGCTGGGCTAAAGGCAGGATGGGCCGCGATGTTTTCCGCAACCAGCGGCATGGCGGTCGCCACGATCTGGTCCACCGCCCTCTGCGGTAGACGGCTCCGGTAGCGCTCGTCGGTCCCTTCGCTCCAGCCCGCGCCGACGGCAAGGTCCGGAACTCCGTCGTCCGCGAGCAGCGCCACGACGCCGTGACGCATCTGAAGGAACGACTGCAGGAGATTCACGACGCTGGCGAGCGTCGTCTCCAATCGCGTCGGCGCAGTCAATATCTTGGAGATCTCGAAGATGCCGGTGAGCGCGATCTCATTGATCGGCACGAGCGGCGCCGCGCGCTCAACGTTCTCACGCGCGACTGCAGAAGTGGATTGCAGCATGACGGACTCCCCGTTGCTCTTTCCATCCTCCCCGATGCTTTCTTCAGATTTTGTCGTATTGTGGTTCATGTGCAATCGGAAGTCGCGCCCAACTTGTCAGCATCGCTGCAAAAAACTTCTGTCGTGCCTGCCCGCTTTCTCATCTGTCCCGCGGAATTGACCCTCAAAAACCGCCGAACGCCCGAACGCCGCTACTCCGCCTTGATCTGGCGCAAACCGCGCGATTTTTTCTTGCCTCCGTTTCCTCAGACATGCTGGCCGCCATTGATCGGTACTTCGGCACCTGTGACGTAGCTCGCCGCCTCCGAGCATAGGAAGAAAATCACCTTCGCAACTTCGTCGGGCGTGCCAACGC
Source organism: Bradyrhizobium cosmicum (assembly GCF_007290395.2). Lineage (NCBI taxonomy): Bacteria > Pseudomonadati > Pseudomonadota > Alphaproteobacteria > Hyphomicrobiales > Nitrobacteraceae > Bradyrhizobium > Bradyrhizobium cosmicum. Next base: position 4,784,999 of record NZ_CP041656.2, read on the forward strand.
GGTGCATCGGTATGATCGGTGCGAGCAGTGCCTCGGTCTCCGGGGACAGGATATCGGTCTTGATCTCGCCCGGCGCGATCGCATTGACGCGAATTCCATGGGGCGCGTAGTCGTGCGCCATTTCACGTGTCAGGCAGGCAAGCGCAGCCTTTGACGTTGCATAGGCCGTACCGGCGAACGGGTGCACGCGGGAGCCGACAATCGAGGTGACGTTGACGATCGCGCCGGAGCCCAGCTTGAGCTCGTCGAGCAAACCCTGGGCGAGCAGGATCGGTGCCAGCAGATTGACGTGAAATACGTCCATCCACGTCTCGACCGGTGTCGTCAGCGAGGTCAGCCGGCGGCCGTCAGCCGCCTTTGGTGAAATCCCCGCGTTGTTGATCAGTGCATGCAGTGGCGCGCCATTCAATCGTTCCTTGATCAAGGCGATCGCCCGCGGCAACGCGCGGTGATCGCTCAGCTCGACCTGAACATGATTGTCAGCCCCCGAATCCCAAGGGCATCGGCCGCCATCGAACGGTTGGCGAGAACACGTAATGATGCGCCAGCCTGCGTCCGAGAACAGCTTTCCCGTGGCATGACCAATGCCGCGCGAGGCTCCGGTCAACACGATGGTCTTTCTTTCTCGGTGCTGCGCGCGCGACTTGTCGCCGTGGAATGGGCAGAGCGCAGCATCCGGCAGAACGGAAACATCGTCGCGATTCAATGTATCGAGGGACAAGCAGGCTCCTGAACACGTTTCCCGAAAGGCGCATCAGTCACATCGTTGGCGACCGCTGCTGCAGGAATTGGGCCATGCCTTGCGAACGAATTGCGGCGGTTTTCTCCGCTTGTTGTCGGCTTCGCGACACGTTGGCAGGTTTACAACAGGAAGACGTTGGCTTTCGGACCAAATGCTCTGGTGGTTGCCCATCACGCGTTCCTGAATGTTGCCGGGCGCTTGACGGCTGTTTTTCAACGATTCCAAATGGCCCGCCTCTTGCTCCCATTTGTTCCAGGCTCATGCAGTGATCTTGCCTTGCGGAGACTGTGTCGCCCGCGTCCCGGCTTGACGCTCCTGTCTGCAAACGTGGTTTCAAATGCCGCAAACGAACGACCAACAACTCTTTGCCGTTATCCTCGGTACCAACGAGATCGCTTCCGCGATCGGCGTCCAGCTTGCGCATATCGGATATTGTGTGGTGCTGTCGCACGATCCGGATCCGCCCGTGATCCGGCGCAAGATGGCATTCCACGACGCGCTGTTCGCCGACACCGCGCAGGTCGAAGATGTCATCGCCGAGCGCGTTGACGATGGTTTGCAGGTCTACCAGGCCCTGCGCCAGCCGTCGCGGGTCCTGGTCACCTGGCTCGGCTTGCTCGATCTGCTTCCGGTACGCCAGATCGATGTTCTGATCGATGCGCGCCTTCAGAAGCGCCGGATTACACCCGACCTCCGGCGCCTCGCCCGGTTGAGCATCGGACTGGGCCCAGGCTTCTCGTCGAACTTCAATTGCGATGTCGCGGTCGAGACCCGCCCCGGCAAGATCGGGCTGGTCACGGATCAGCACTGGACCGATGCCGCCGACAACGTGGCGAGTTCGCTGGGTGATGTCGGCGCCGAACGCTTTGTCTACTCACCGTTCGCAGGCCGCTGGCATACCCCGATCGAGATCGGCACCCGCGTCTACAAGGATCTCGTGCTTGGTCACCTCTCCGGCATTCCGGTGGTCGCACCGCGCGACGGCATCTTGCGCGGCATCGCGCGTGACGGCAGCGAAGTTCCGGCCGGCGTCAAGCTGCTGGAGGTCGATCCGCGCGGACGCCACGCCCAGTGGACCGGAATAGACCACCGTGGGCGGGCGATTGCGAACGCAACCTCCTCGGCCGTCAGGCTTCGCGCCGTCCGAAGCGTCACACAACGGAATCCGGCATGATCGTCTGCTCCTGCAACGTCATCAGCGATCACGACATCAGAAGCGTCGTTGTGTCGGCGGACGATGGTCTGTGTTCGGCTGCGCAGGTCTACGGTTGCCTCGGATGCACTGTCCGGTGCGGGCATTGCTCCCACTCCGTAAGGCGCATCCTCGCGGAACGATCGCTTGATTGCGCACAATATCCGGGGGACGCGGAGATAGCCCCCCGGCCGTAGCTGCCCAGCCTGCGACCGCTTCTCTTCACTCGTCCAGCAGATCCATCAGTTCCTCCACCCGGTCGAACGTATCCTCGTGCCCCCCGCCGGCGTAGACCACGCGATCGCCATCGCGCTGGAGCGACCGCGCCCTCGTCTTGCGCAGTCGCCCGGGAAGGAATGTCGCGGCGACGGCCTCAGGTCCGACATCGAGCCGGACGATGCCACGCCGCTTGCAATCGAGCCTGAGTCTCGCCGCTGCAAAGAAATCGCGCGCCTCCGGAGGGAGCTTGCCGAAACGGCGCGAGATCTCCTCCTCCAGATCCACAAGATCGTCTTCGTTGCGGCACCTCGCAGCGCGACCATAGATCTCGAGCCGCATTGCCTCGGATTGCACGTAGCCTTCGGGCAACGTGTCGGCACACGGCAGGTTGAGATCGGGCACCCACAGAAAGGCGCCGGTGTCGTTGGCTCGCTCGGAGGCCAGCTTCAGGAGATGACTGTAGAGCACCGGCCCGAACACCTGGACATGCCCGGACTGCTGCTCCGAGAACAGGTCGCCGGCGCCTCGAAGGTCCAAATCGCGCTCGCTGATGGCGAAGCCGGCGCCGGGCTTGCTGAACTCCTCGAGGACGGCCAGACGCTTTTCGGATTGTTCCGAAGCCGACTCCGTCAGCAGATATGCAAAGGCACGCGTTCCGCCACGCCCGACCCGTCCTCTGAGCTGATGGAGCTGCGCGAGACCGAACTTCTCGGGCCAGCACACGACGATGGTGTTTGCGCGCGGAATGTCGAGACCGCTCTCCACGATATTTGTCGCGAGGAGAACGTCAGCCTCGCCGTTGACGAAACTCATCATCCGTTCGTCGATCTCGTCGACAGGCAATCTGCCATGGAGACAGACGATGCGCAGGTCGGGCGCCACCGATTGCACACGTACCAGCATCGGCTCAAGATCCTGGATGCGCGGGCAGATCAGAAAACTCTGCCCATTCCGCCTCCGCTCGCGAAGCAATGCTCCGGCGATCGCCGCATCCGAAAGCGGGGCGATCTTGGTCACGATCGGAAGCCGGTGAACGGGCGGCGTTGCGATCACGCTGAGATCCCTGAAGCCCGCTAGTCCCGCAGCGAGCGTGCGCGGGATCGGCGTCGCGCTCATCCAGAGCGTATGCGCATTCTTCGCCAGCCCCGAAAGCTTGGCCTTCTCGGCCGCCCCGAAATGCTGTTCTTCGTCGATGATCACGAGACCAATATCCGCGAACTTCACGTCCTTCGCGGAGAGCGCTTGCGTGCCGACCACGACTTTCAGCCTGCCATTTCGCAAGCCCTCTTTCGTTTCTCTCGTCTCCGGGCCTGAGGTGGCGCGCGACAGGTTTCCGACTTCGATGCCGAGAGGACCAAAGCGTTTACGGAAGGTTTCGACATGCTGCCGCGCCAGGACCGTCGTCGGCACCGCGATCGCCACCTGTTTCCCTGACAGCGCCACCGCGGCCGCCGCGCGCAACGCCACCTCGGTCTTTCCAAACCCGACATCGCCGCATACGACTCTGTCCATTGGGTGACCTGCCGCCAGATCGTCGAGGACGTCCTGAATGGCCTTGGCCTGGTCGACCGTGGTGAAATACGGAAACCGTGCGACGAACCTTTCATAGGCCTGCCCTGGCGCGACCAGCTTAGGTGCGCGGCGGCGGTGGCGCTGGCTGATGTGCTTGGCGAGCGCCTTGGCGGCAATCTGAATTTCCGCTTCAGCCTCGGTCCGGCGTGCCCACCACGTGCTTCCGTCCGCCTTGTCCCGCGTCAGCTTGCCGGGCTCCGCCGCATACGGCCAGATCAGGGCAAGATCGGCCGGCGGCACGAGAACGGCGTTGTCGCCTGCGAACGCCAGTCTGACCATCTCGCGCCGTGCGCCCTTCCCCATATCGAATATCTGCAGGCCGTCGAGCACGGCCAGGCCGCGCTGCAAATGGACCACCGCCGTGCCGCGCGACGGCACATCAGGATGATCGAACGCGGTGGTCCACACCTTTGCCATCGGCTGCGGATGATGGGCCCTGCTGCCGAGCACGTCGGATGCCGTCACCACGACCAGGGGCTTGCGGCCGGCCCCGATGAAGCCGGCATCGAAGTCAGCCAGCAGCGCCGTCTCGCGATCGCGTCCCTTGGTCGCCTCGTTCCAATCGGCACAGCGCTCCGCCTTGATGCCGCTCATCCGCTCCATCGCGCGCAGGTCGTCCTCGACCGCCGCGACGAGGAGCAGTTGCGATCCGGCGCTTCGCATATCGGCAACAAACGCGCGAAGGATCTTTCTTGGCGAGGCGGCCTTCGAGAAATCCGGCGTCGGGGTGAAGGCCGACTTTTGCGGCAGCACGCTCATGCGCTTCTTCAGCCGCTTCCAGTCCGCCTGTCCCAGATAGTCGCGCTCCGCATCCCTGCGGCCGGCCGCCTCCTCGATCGTCCCGAGCCAGCTCTCGGCGTGGGCCAGCACGCCGGCATCCGCGATCCACCGCGCACGGCTGCAATAATCCGGCAGCGTTGCCCGCTGTCCGCGCTTGTTCCCAAACGCAATCCGCTCGGACATCGGATCGATCAGCAGTTCCCTGGTCTCGAACAGGACTTCATGTTCGACCGGATCGACGGAGACGATTCGGCGGAGAGCGCCGTCGGAATGCTCGATCCTGAACGGACCAAGCGCGCCGGCGGGAAACACTTCGAATGTCTTGCCGTGGAACAGGACGCCTCCCGGATAATCCGCCTCTTCGTCGAGATCGTAGCCAAGAGCTTCCAGGCGGCGCTCCAGCTCCTGCTCGGAATAGGCCGCGCCCACTTTCAAGCTGAGGCTGGTCTTCGACCAGTTCGCCGGCAGCGGCAGCCGTTCCATGATGGCCTCGGCGGTGGACACCAGGAACACAGGCTTCTTCGTCCTGGCAAGACGCCGCAGCACCGAGCTCCGCCGGCCCGCGATCTCGCGCGACGGCTCCAGACCGTCGAATGGCAAATTGTTGAGTCGCGGGAACACCAGCGCCTCGACCGAGGGATCGAGCGCGTGGATCACGCCCCCCAGCCGCTCCGCCCTGCTCTCGTCATCGCAGAGGAAGACGAGGCCGTCGCGGCCCGACTTGCTCCATTGCTCGAGCAGATGGAGAGCCAGCATGCCGAGAGGCGATGAGGAGGAGATCGCGGAACGCGATGTCGTCTTGCTTTTGGTCTTTATCGCGCCCGCCGCGGCGCGAGCTTTCTTGGTGGCCGCCAATTTGTATCCATCATTTTTTCGTAAAAATGGGCGTGCGATGGCGAGCCCTCAGCCGAGCTCCGTCCACAACGCACGCGGGGCCCCGAGGCCCAGGGACGTCATTACAATTTCGCGATGGCATTGGAAAGCGGAGACGCAAGCTTTGCAAAGCGCTCCTCGGAAAACTGTCTCTGGAAAACGGCCTGACGGCAACCGGAGGCTATTGCAGGACCTTTGGCAGCACCACGACCACGTCGACGCTCTGCTTGAGGATTTGCGTCGCGACAACGGCAAGGTGATGCGAGAATTCGTCTTCGATCTCGCTCGCACAGTCTTCGTCCCTGGCGATCGCAAACAGCAGATTGCCGTCGATTTCGTCGAATCGGATTCCGGCGAAGAGGCGATCGAATGTCTCGGCGCCCGCGATGGACGCGATTCGCGCCTGGATGGCCTGATCTTCGACGAGGGACAGTTTCATCATGTGCAATGAGATATGGCCGGGCGGCTCGAATGCAAGCGCTGGTACGGCGGTCCGGTCGAACTATATTTGACGGTGTCGTCCCATCTGACAGCCATTCGCCATTGAGGAAAGTCTTGATTCTCTTCCTGTTGCTGATCTTCCTGCCGATAGGACTGTCGGCCGGCCGCTATTTTATGTTCGGCGATGGCCGCGGCAATTGGCAGACGGCAGATCGCTCGAGCGCCGGCCTGCTGCCGCCCGCATCCGACAATCCGGAGGCGCTGATCCGGGTCTTTGCCGCGCGCACAGTGCGGTGGCGGGGCATTTTCGCCGTCCATACCTGGATCGTCGTCAAGGAAAAGGGCGCGTCGAGCTACAACCGATACGATTACACGGCGTGGGGCGACCCGATCCGCAGCAACGGATTTGCACCCGACGGCCGCTGGTTCGGGGCCATGCCTGAAGCCATCGTGGCGGTCGATGGCGCTCTCGCCGAAGACCTGATTCCCAAGATCCGCCACGTCGTCGAGACCTACAAGTTCCGCGCCTATGGCGACTACAGCGCTTGGCCGGGACCGAATTCCAACACCTTCGTGCAGGCGACGCTGGACGCCGTCCCCGAGCTTCGTGCTGTCCTTCCTCCGACGGCGGTCGGCAAGGACTATCCCTACAGCGGACGCTGGGCCGGCATCACCCCGTCCGGCACCGGCCTCTACGCCTCGCTCTCGGGTTACCTCGGCATGACGGTCGGCTGGATCGAGGGGATCGAGCTCAATTTCCTCGGCGCGGTGCTCGGCGTGGACATCAGGCGGCCGGCGCTCAAGCTTCCCGGCATCGGCCGGCTGGGGATAGCGGCCGGTCTGTAAGTCGGCCGACAACGCCCTCGCCAGATAAAATCCGAAAAACAACCCCATGCACAGTAGAACGGCCACCGGCCGGTGGCTGGAGGTGACGGTGCATAAGTTGCCGTGAGGTTTGATCAAATCGGCCAGCCGGCGCAGAGCAGACGCAATCCGGCGGGGACGAGAGAAAGCTCCGACAAGCCTGATGGCATCGGGCTTCGACGGCAAAGAGAGTCGCTGACCACAAGGGCAAGAAGGTCGCGGTCAAAAAAGGAGCCGGCGTGGCGCCAAGGCCACGGCTGGAGGGCGATCGATCGAGCTTCGCGGTAACCCTTGCCACCGGCTCGCGGCATCATCTCCATTCGGCGTCATCGCCGTTAGATTCATGCTCGCATGGTTCGCAACAACGCAAATCCATTTCATCGACTTTCCGCGTGCTGGCGCCATAAAGTTTGCTCCAGTGCAGTCAAGAAAAGCAAGCAGCCGCTGAAATGAAGAAAGCCTGGTCGTTCCTCTCGAGCCTCACGATCCTCTCCCAGCTCGTCGCGGGCAGCGCTCTTGCGCAGCAGCCCGCCAAGGCCGAACTCAAGGTCGGCTTCGTGCCCGGCCCGTATATCGACGAGTTCAAGGTCGGTGTCGAACCCGAGCTCAAGAAGAAGGGCTACAGCATCCGCTACGTCGAATTTTCGACAGGCCTCGAGGCCAACAACGCGGTGTTCAAGTCGGAGATCGATGCCAATGTGATGCAGCACACGATCTTCCTCAACTCCTACAACGAGCGGCAGAAGACCGATCTCGTTGGCATCGTCCACGTCCCGACTCCGCCGATGGGTCTCTACTCGAAGAAGCATCCGCTGGGTACGCCGATCAAGCCGGGTTCGAGCGTCGCGGTGCCCAACGATCCCGTCAATCTTCAGCGCGCGCTATGGGTGCTCCGCGACCTCGGCCTGGTCGAAATCCGCGACAGCAAGCCGGTGGATGTCTCCGAACTCGACGTGATCAGGAATCCCGGCGGCATCAAGATCATTCCGCTGGAGGCGGCGCAGGCCCCGCGGGCCCTGGAGGACGTCGACTTCGCCGCGGTCCAGGGCAATTTCGCGATCTATAGCGGGCTGAAGCTGACCAACGCCTTTGCGCTGGAAAAGATGACGGCGCCCTACATCAACGTCGTTGCCGTGAAGCAGGCCAACGCCAACGCACCATGGGCGCAGGACATCGTCGCCGGTTACAAGTCCGCGACCTTCAAGACGGCGATCCTGTCGGATCGATTCTATGACGGCTTCACCCTGCCGGACTATCTGAAATAAGGCTGGCGCAGATGGCCCATGAATTGCGGATGCCCCGGGCGATCAACAGGGGCGACGTCAGTGAAGTTGTTCTGCTGCCGCTCATCCTGGTCACGGCACTCCTGTTCGCCCTGGGGCTCATGACGGGCTGGCATGCGAAGACGCAGAACGACCATGCGCTGATATACGCCGCGGTCGGAGGCATGGGCATGCCGGTATTGTCCTCGGCTTCCGAATGCCGCAGACCGTTTGGCGCAGCTTCGGCGCCTCGCCTGCGGCATGACGACGTGCTCGCTTTGCTGGCAGCGGACTAACCGCCGGGCGAGATGCGCGCCGACCGTTCGTCAGCGCGTGCCGATCCTGATGTCCCGCGCCGAAGGAAGCGCGCGGGATTTAACGATTTGGTAACGATACGGGCCCGCCCCGGCTGCATTAATCCAAATCGCAGCCCGCCGGTGTCTCGACCGCCACGACCCTGCTATAAACCGAGCGGGTCCGGCTCGATCGACTTTTCCGGGCCATCTCGTCGCCCTGGTCATTTATGAATAAGCCCAGCAACACATTCGATATCGCCATCGAGCAGGCGTTCGATTTTCTGTCTCCGGAATACGCGGAGCTGTTCGACAGCTCGGCCGCGACCGCGTTTCAGCATCCGCTGTGGCTGGACGGCCTCTACGCCAGGCTCGCCTCCCATGCGGGGGCCAAGCCGCTCGTCGTCGTGGTCCGCCGCCGCGCGACCGGGGCGCTGGCGATGGTGTTGCCCCTGCTCCGAATCCGCCGCGGTCCGGTCCGCACCGTTGAATTCGCCGATCTGCGTGTTTCCGACTATCTGGCGCCGGTCTGCAATCCCGAGGTGTTTTCCAGTCTGCTGGAGGACGAAGCTGCATGCGAAGACATTCGGCGCCTCGTCAGACCGTTCGACCTGCTCCGCATGACCAAGCTGCCGGACGGACGGCTCCCCATCGAAAGTCTCCTGGGCGCACCGCGCCGGGTGTCGATGGATACGAATGCCTATGCGACCGTGCTCGTCGCCCCGTTCGAACAATGGCGAGCCAGCACGCTGGATCGCTCTTATCAGAAAGAGCTCGCCAAGAAGCATCGCCAGCTCCAGAAGAAGGGCGCGCTGAGTTTTTCATGCTGTGACGACAACGCCTCCATTCTCGAGGCGATGAACGCGATGAAGCAGTTTCGCGGCCCTCGGTTTCAGGCGCAGGGCGACGGAGACCTGCTGCAGCGCCCCGAATATTACGATTTCTATTCCGGCATCGCGCTCAGTGGCCTCGGCTCGTTGGTCCGGCTCTATGCCATGAAGATGGACGGCAACGTGATCGCGGCCGTGCTGGGCCTGTGCCACCGCGGCAGCTTCCTCATCATCATGAGCGCCTTCGATATCGAGGGGTACAAGAGCCAGTCCCTGGGATCCCTGATGTTCGAGCAGGTCGCGAGGGATTGCATAGAGCGCGGCGATCAGATGCTCGACTTCACCATCGGCGACGAGCCCTACAAGAAATTGTTCGGTGGGCAGCCCTCGCCGATGTGGATGGTGACGCAGGCCGGCAGCACCGCGGGCGCCATCAGCCTGTTCGCGCTGAAACAGGCACCCTGGCTCAAACTCGCGGCCAAGCGGCTATCGGATTTCAGGCTCCTGCCGGCCCGCACCCCAACGCCCACGCGCTGACCGGTGGCGGGCAAGAGGGCGACGAATTCAGGCGCGCAGCGCGCCGCGAACACGTCCAAGCCAGCCCGGATGCATCTGATCGACGCGGTGCGTGAGACTGCGACGCAGGAAGTGCAGGCGGCGCCGCACATCCCATCCGATATCGCTGCGGGACGTCAGGGCATGGCGGAAGTGCGCCATCTTCAGCGATCGCTGATCTGCCGCGACCTTGTCGGGATCGGAATAGAATTGCGATATCTTCTCGGTGCCCATGCCCGCGCTTGCGAGCCAACGCGGCGCGTACTCGGTGCAGAGACGATCGACGTCCACCAGCAGGCGGGCGACGCCCGTGCCGGCGGCGGGACAATTGGTCTGGAACGCATCGCCGATGAGGACGATTCCGGGCTGCAAATGTCCTTCCACCACGGTCAGGTCCATCACCCAGTTCTGGACCTTGTCGGTCACGCGGAAGTCGCCCAGGTAAGGCCATAGTCCCGGCAGCAGGCGCAAAACGGTCGCCTCCGGTTCGCGGCGCAGCTCACGCATGATCGGATCGGTCGGGTCGCGGAACATGAAGAGATTGGCCCGCATGCCTGATGGCACGGGAAACAGGCTGAGATAGTCGATGCCATCGGCCGTGCGCTCGCCATAACAGGTCAGCGCCTCGAAATCGAACGGCCCGCCGTCCTCGCGGGCGATCGTGAAGCCGAATGAAACGGAGTGACGTTCGGCCAGCACGCGCCGCCTGATGCCGAGCTTGTAGCCGAGCGCGCTCGCCATGCCGGTGGCGAGAACGACAAGGCGCGCGTCCAGGCGCTTTCCGGAGGCAAGCTCGATATGCTGCACATCGTCGCTGCAGCTGATTGCGGAGACTTCGTCGACGATCAGGCTGGACCGATCAGGCAACCGGCTGCGCGCCATCGCAACGAGATTGGCGTAGGAAAAGCCGTAGGCCTGGCCGACGCTGACATCGACGACCTTGCCTTCCCGAATGTTGAGCACCCGATCATATCGGCAAGCGACGTTCTCGAGCGCCTCGAGGAAGCCCAGCTTGCGGAACATCTCCAGTTGCTGGCCGCCGATCTTCTCGACCCGGAATTCATCCGGATGCACCGCGCGCTTGTCGATGAGCGCGACGCGATGCCCCGCCCGCGCAAGCACCGCAGCGGCAAGCGATCCCGCCAGGCCACCGCCGACGATCGCGATATCAGCGACAATCGTCGCGATTCCGGCAATACCGCCCGGCTTGGTCACGGCTCTATCCGTCGTCATGGTCTGGGCTCCACCGTCAGCTGTGGTTCCATGTGCAATTCTCTCGCCTGATGTCGTATCGCAGCGTCGGAGGCGATCATTTCCAGAGATTGAGGTTAATGGGGTGCGGGACAAACCTGTCGCGGCACGCGCCTTGCTCGGAACAGTCTGGAATCCCCTTCTCTCGTCCGATCGGCAGCGCCAATCCCTCTCTCAGGACCATTCCGAAGCTCGAACAGCCGAGCACCGCCCAGCTCCGCCTCTTATCGCGCGTCGATGCAGCATCGATCCGGGACAAGCGGGACGCAGCTGTTCCACGGTGACGCAGCAACTTACGACCTTCGTCGACCACAGGCGACTGGCTCAACGAAGCGCGCATTAACACTCGCAATTTCCCGCCATGCTAGGTTGGCGCCGTACTTGAACCCGGTATCTTCGCGGGACGCCGCGTATCACTGATGATCACCACCATTGTTCAGTTTCTGCGGCGCGACGTAACGCGCGGTGTCGTCGGGACCATCCTGCTCAAGGTTGGCAGCGGCGCACTCGCCTTTGCGTTGTTCTCGCTCGCGGCGCGAACGATGACACCGGACGGATTCGGCATCTTTGCGACCTGGCTCTCAGTTGCGCAGATCGCGGCGGTCGTGGGGCTGGTCGGCCAGGAATCGCTGCTGGTGCGATTCCTGAATGAGTATCAGGTTGTAGACAGGCCCGACCTCGCCAAAGGCGTCCTCCTCTCGAGTTTGAAGATCGCCTGCGTCGCGATGCTAATCGCGATCGCCGCAGTCGCACTGGTCGCGAATCTCCGGGGCGATTGGTGGCTGCTGATCCTCACGGTCTCGGCCTACACGGCCGTGAGCGCCGGACTGATGCTTGGCAGCCAGATCGCGCGTTCGCTGGTCAGCATTCTCATGGGCGAAGGCAACCGCGAGTTCTTCTGGCGGGTGATCGTGGTCTTGTTCCTGCTCGCGATGCTGTTCGGTCACAAGCAGCTCGATCCCACCGAGCTGATCGCGGTCATTACGATGGCCATGTCGTTGGGCCTGATCGTGCAGATCATTGCGATCGCGCGGGCGCTGCCGGATCTGCGCGGCACGACCGCGCGCTCCGAGCGATCCCGCTGGCGATCGAGCTCGTTTCATTTCTGGGTCGCGTCGATCCTTGAGGTCGCAAACCAGTATTTCGACGTCATTCTGGTCTACTGGATGATGGATCCTGCGACCGCAGGCATTTACTTTGCGGCGTCACGCCTCGCCAACATCTTCGCCATGTTGTCCGCCGCGCTGTACACGTTCGGTGCGCGCCGGCTTCCTTCGCTGTACTTCAGCAAGAACCACGGGGAATTCGAGCGAACGTTAAGGCTCATGGCGGAGGTGACGGCGCTCTGCGTGGCTGCCGGCCTCGCCCTGATCTGGATTGGCGGCCCCTATCTTCTCAATTTGTTCGGGCCGCATTTCACCGCCCAGCACTCGGTCCTGATCGTGCTCGCGATCGGAACGGCCATCCAGGCTGCGGGCGGTCCATCCGCGGCAATCCTGCAGCTGACCGGCCATGAGCGCATCTATGTCCCGGTCGTTGCCGCGAACGTCGCGCTGCGATTGGTCGGGTTTGTCGTGCTCATTCCCTGGCTCGGCGTGCTGGGTGCAGCGATCGCGGCGACCGTGTCACTGGCGCTCACGACCGTCGCCCTCAACATCCTGTGCCGGAGGCGAACCGGGGTCGATCCCTCCGTTCTCGTGCTTCTGCGCTCCTCTGCATGGAAGCGCGGCAGCTACGCGGTCCGCGGCGCCGACTCGGCCGAGTAGGCGCCCAATCGGCCTGGCCAATCCGGGACCGCGCGCATGCCAACTGGGTTAACGCCTGTGCTGCACGCGCCTCTTGGGGACTGCGCAACTCCTGCAAAAACAGGGCAATCAGCAGGTTCCGCATTAACTCCGTTTGTCGCTAGTCGATGTCTCCCGCGGGCCTGCATGATAGGTACGGGATCAAGAAGGTGAAGAATTCGTTTCTTTCTTTTGCGAGTCGGGATCCGTGCTGCACTACCAGCCGAACAGGGACGAGACGACTGCGACAGCGCTCGCGCCGCTCGATGGCGGCGAGCGAAAGCTGCATGTGCTACTCGTGCAGACCCAGGCCGAGAACGCGGGCGCGCAGGAAATCTCCAGGTTGCTGGGCGCCGGCCTCTCTGCGCGCGGCCATCGCGTCTCCAACCTGTTCTTCTTCCGCAAATCGGACTCGTTCGACGAGCCGCCGGATACGTTCTACTGCGCGACGAGCCGGCCGGGCAATCCGCTGGCGCTGCTGCGCATGCTGTGGAGGCTCGGCGGCCACATCAAGACGATCGGGCCCGACGCCGTCCTGACATTCCAGCATTTCGGCAACGTCATCGGCGCAGGCATGACGCGTCTCGTCAGCCGCGCGCCGGTTGTCGCCAACCAGGTTTCATCCGCGCTGGCGATGAGCTGGCCGGTCCGCACCGCCGACATCGCCATGGGCAGCACCGGATTCTTCGACCGCATCACGCTCAACTCGAAGGACATGGAGCGCGAATACTCGCACTATCCCGCGGCCTACCGGTCGCGGATGGTGCATGTGCCGCACGGCTTCGAGGACAAGGCGCTGGTCTTGTCGAAGGACGACGCGCGGCAAAACTTCAATCTGCCGCCGGACCGAGTCCTGCTCGGCTGCGCGGCGAGGCTGCACCCGCACAAGCGGCTCGATGCGGCAATACGGCTGTTGCCGGACGAGCCGTCCTGGCATCTCGCGCTGGCTGGCCAAGGGGCCGACGAGCCGCGGCTGAGGCAGCTCGCGGATTCCCTGAAGGTCTCGGACAGATTGCATCTGCTCGGCGAAATCGCTCCGCGCCAGATCGCCGGCTTTCTCGCCTGCCTCGACGTGTTCGTGTTTCCGACGCAGGCCGAAACCTTTGGTCTGGCCGCGGTCGAAGCCGCAAACGCCGGCGTTCCCTCCGTCGTCACGGATCTTCCCGTGCTGCGCGAGGTACTGTCCTTCGAGGGAAAGCCGACGGCGCTCTTTGTCGATATGTCGGATCAGAAGAAGCTGTCGGCTGCCGTCTCCAGGCTCCTGTCCGACCAGGCACTGCGCGACGAACTGCAACACAACGCCAAAGGGCTGAGGTTGCGCTATTCGGTCGATGCGATGGTGGAGGAATACGTTCGAATCCTCGGCCAGGTGATCTGACCATGCGCTTTGAACGGGTTGGCTCGACATGATCATCGAGTTTCGCTGCGAACGTGACCATGCGCGGCGGTGGATGCACCGCGAGACGCTGTCGATCGACGGCCGGGACGTCCCGGTTCAGATCGCGTGGACGGCGACCACCGAGCCGCGGCCCGCAGGTCTCGACGCGCTGTTCGGACTGGAGCGTCTGGTGCTGCACAAGGGCAAGCCCAGCGGCGCCGACAGGCTGACGATAACTCCGGACCAGGCGCAGGCGCGTATCGGCACGGCCGACGTGGTCGTCGATTTCACGAGCGCCGCACGCGATCCGAACTGTTCTGCCCGGCTCTATCTACGCCCATTGTTCAACGGAGCCGCGGGCGAAAACGCCGCACTCGCCGCCGTTCTCGGCGGCGACCTGCCCGTCATCGAGATCGTCAACGAGATCGACGGTGCCGTGCTCGATCGTGGCCACCCGTCCGCAGAGATTGCGGCCGGCCTGAGCGGCGGGCTCGAAACGATCATGGCGCGAACACTGACCATGGTGGCGGCGATCCTGTCGGGACGCCCGCGCATCGTGCTGCAGCTGGCGCGTCTTGCACGGAGCGGCAACGGGCGTGGACCAGCAGCCTTTGTCGCACGCGGCCTCGCCGTATCGATCGCCAAGGAAATCTATCGCCTCTGCTGCTATGCCCCGCATTGGCACGTCGGATGGCGCTTCAACGATGGCGCCGGCGTCTGGCAGACCGGCGATCTCTCCGGGCCCACATGGAACGTGCTGGGTGATCCCGGAAACCATTTCTACGCCGATCCCTTTCCCATCACCTGGCAGGGGCGAACATTCGTCTTCTTTGAAGACCTCGATCACCGGGTCGGAAAAGGCATCATCTCGGCGATCGAGTTCGGCGACACCGGACCGGTCGGCGACGTCGTGCCCGTGCTGGAGGAGCCCTGGCATCTCTCCTATCCGTTCCTGATCGAGGATGA